>NZ_CP023700.1:0-4800000 GCF_008704515.1 Streptomyces viridosporus T7A | reverse complement strand
CCGCGGGGCCGCTGCCGAACCGGACCGAACGGGACGGTCGAAGGTCCCGGCACCGCGCCCCGGGAGGGTGTTCAGCCGCCCGGCCCGCGGTCGTCTCAGTAGCCGAACACCTGGATCCACGTCCAGTCACTGGTGACCACGCCGACGCCCAGGGTCCTGAGCGAGCAGTTGAGGATGTTCGCGCGGTGGCCCGGGGAGTTCATCCAGGCCTCCATGACGCTCGCGGCGGAGCTCTGGCCGCGGGCTATGTTCTCGGCGCCCGGGCTCGGGTGTCCCTGGGCCTTGGCCCGGTCGACGAAGCTGCTGCCGTTCTGCCCGGTGTGGGAGAAGTAGTCGTTGGCGGACATGTCCTCGCTGTGCAGCTGGGCCGCTCTGGCCAGGCGGTCGTCGAACGTCACGGGTCCGCAACCCGCCTCGGCCCGCTCGGTGTTGGTGAGGGCCAGGACCTGGGCGGCCGGGGTGCCGCCCGGAGCGGCCGCGGGCGCGGTGGGCGGCGCCGCCGGGCGCGCCGGCGTCTTCCCGGGCTGGGCGGGGCGTGCGGCGGCGGAGGTCGTGCGGGTCCTGCCGGGGCTCGGTGTGGCCGAGGCGCTCGGCTCCCGCGACGGCTCGGCGGAGGTGGAGGTGGAGGCGGAGGCCGAGGGTGAGGAGGAGGCCGAGGCAGAGGCGGAGGCCGCGTCGGAGGGGGTCGGCGACGAGGGCGTGGAGGCGGTGGGCTCGGGGCGGACCGTGGCGGCCGCCCGGGTCCTGCCCCCTCCGTCGTCCGGCGTCAGGAGGGTTATCCCGGATATCGTGCCGCCGGTGACCAGCAGCGCCGCGGCCACAGCCGCGATGTTCCTGCCCCGCCGCTTCTGCGCACGGCTCTGGCCGCGACGGCTCGCGCGGCTCGTACGGGCCCCGTCCACCGCCACCGTCCCGAGGGCCTCGGTCGGGGGGTCGACGGGCGCCGGGCCCGACTCCCCGTACGCCGTCGCCGTTCCCGGCTCCGTCGGCAGGTCCCCCGGGGCCGCCGTGCTCTCGGCGAAGGTCCCGGCGGAGGACAGCGGCGTCGCGTCCGCCGTCCCGGCGCCGAGGCCGCTGAACAAGCCGGCCGCGCCGAGCAGGCCGGCCCCCACCGGCACCAGCCCCAGTCCGACCAGCAGGCCCTCCGCCGGCACCAGCCCCGACTGGAAACCCGCGCAGACCGTGCAGTCCCGGGCGTGACGTGCGATGCGCTTGCGCCACAGGGCCGAGGGGGCGCCGTCCCAGGCCGCGACCACGTCGTCCAGCAGCACGCAGCGCGGCTGCGCGGACAGCGCCCGCACCACCAGCCGGGCCGTCTCCAGTTGCGCCTTCATCCGCTGCACGCGCACCGCCGTGTGCTGCGGCGACAGCTCCAGCGCGGTCGCCACCTCCGCCCGCGTCAGCTCGCCCGCCGCCTCCAGCCACCACAGCGACAGCAGCGCCTGGTCGTCGGGGTCCAGCCAGCGGGTGGCCTCGGCGGCCTCGCGCCGCTGGCCCTCCAGCCCGAGCCGCACGATCGTCAGGTCCACGAAGTCGGCGCCCGGGTCGGCGACGTCGTACGCGTCGTGCAGGCCCGAGGGGACCGGCACCAACCGGTCGCCCCGCTCACTGCGCCAGTGGTGGCGGAGCTGGTTCATGGTGATGGCGACCAGCCAGGACCGGAAGCGGGCGGGGTCGTTCAGCGAGCCGAGCGCGCCGAGGGCGCGGAGCATGGTCTCCTGCACCACGTCGTCCACGTCGGGGTGGCCGTTCAGGGCCCGGCCCACGATGTTGTAGACCAACGGGAGGTAGGCGGAGACGAGTTCGTCCTGGGCCCGCATGTCCCCACGCCGTGCCGCCTCGACCGTCTCCCTGCCGGGTTCGCTGCTCGCTGCCACGCTCGTCCACGCTCCTTCTCGGTCCCGGACCGTTCTGTCCCGTCACAGCAGGAGAGCCGCCGCCCGGGGCCGGATAACGAAAAGCGCGGGAGTCATTCCAGTACGTGCCGCAGATACGCCCGCGGGTCGGCGAGGTAGCGGCGCCAGTGGTCGACCAGGGCCAGGTCCTGCCAGGTGGTCCTGCGCATGCCGTGGTCGCCGACCTCGACGATGTCCGCGCCGGGCAGCGCGGTCAGCAGCGGGGAGTGGGTGGCGCAGACGACCTGCGCGCCCTCGCGGGTCAACCGGTCGAGGTGGCCGATCAGTTCGAGGCAGGAGGAGAAGGAGAGGGCCGCCTCCGGCTCGTCCAGGACGTAGAGGCCGGGGCGCAGGAACTTGTCCCGGAACGCGGCGAGGAAGCCCTCGCCGTGACTGCGGGCGTCGGGTGCGAGCCCCTCCCGGTCGAGCGCGTCCAGTGCCGTCTCGGCGCGCAGGAAGAAGCCCTGGCGGGCGGACCAGGAGCCGAGCATGCGGCGGCCGTGCGGAGCCGCGTCGAAGCGGATGCGTTCGCCCAGAAGGGACTTGGCCCGGTGGCTCGCGTAGCGCCACTCGTGCGAGCCGCCCCAGGGGTCCAGTCCGAACCCCTCCGCCAGGGCCTCGACGAGGGTCGACTTCCCCGAGCCGTTCTCGCCGACGACGAAGGTCACCGGCGCGGTGAACCGCAGTCCGTCACGCAGGAGTTCACGGACACAGGGAAGCGACCAGGGCCACTCCCCCGCGTCGTACGGACCCCCGTGTGCGTACGCGCGTTCGATGATCACCGGTCGAGTTTCGCACAGGGGCCGGGCGACGGGTGAGCGGTGCACCGCTCCCCTCGCTCCCCGCCCGCCGCTCCCCCTCGCTCCCCGCCCACCGCTCCCCGCGTTACTCCCCTCCCGTCGGCCGCCTCCCCTCCCCGCCCGCCGCTCGCCTCACTTCGTCCCCACCGTCCGCAGCACCGTGAGCACCAGCGTCCGTGCCACCGTCGTCGTCTCGCGCAGCGACACGTGTTCCCGCTCGCTGTGCGCCACCGCGATGTCCCCCGGGCCGTACTGCAGCGTCGGGACGCCGGCGCCGGTGTAGAGGCGCAGGTCACTGCCGTACGTCGCCCCGCGCTCCCGCGGTCGCGGGCCGCCCGTCGCGTCGGCGTGCGCGGCCCCGACCACGTCCGCGAGGGGGTGCCCCTCGGGCAGCCGGCCGCTCGCGAACTGCCCGCCCGGCCAGCTCACGGTGGCCGGATGGTCCCGCAGCCAGGGGTCGGCGGCACAGGTCTCGGCCACGCACCGCTCCAGCTCGGCGCGCGCGTCGGCCGGATCCTCGCCGAGCCGCACGCCGAGCCGGCCCTCGGCGACCAGCAGGTCGGGCACGCTGCTCGCCCAGTCCCCGGCGCGCACCGTGCCCACCGACAGGCCGTACGGGATCGGGTACTCGGCCAGCAGCGCGGACGGGTCGCGGTTGCGCTCGGCCTCCAGGGCGGCCAGCGCCCGGTGCAGGGGCAGGTAGGCATCGACGGCGCTCACCCCCAGCTCCCGTGAACTGCCGTGCGCCGCCTTGCCGGGCACGGTGATGCGGAACGTCAGCGCGCCCGCGTTGGCGGTGATCAGCGTGGCGGCGGTGGGCTCGGCGATGACGCAGGCGTCGCCGCGGTGGCCGCGCCGCAGGGTGCCGAACGCGCCGAGGCCGCCGTCCTCCTCGCCGACGACGCAGTGCACGGCCACCCGGCCGCGCAGCCGTATCCCGGCCGCCCGTATCGCGGCGAGCGCGGCGAGCTGCGCCGCGAGGCCGGCCTTCATGTCGCAGGCCCCGCGCCCGTGCACGAGGTCCCCGGTCACCCGGGGCACGAACGGGTCGCCGTCCCAGGCCGCGGGATCCCCGGGCGGTACGACGTCGACGTGGCCCTGGAGGATCAGGGTCGGCCCGTCGCCGCCGTCGGGGGTGGTGCCGACCAGGCCCCAGGCCTCCTCGCGGGGCGCCTCCGTGCCCGGGAAGTCCGGGTGCGCGCGCAGCGCGGGCAGGTCCATCGACCACAGGTCGGTCTCCAGGCCGAGCCGCTCCAGCCGTCCGGCCAGCAGGTGCTGGAGCTCCGACTCGGCGGCGCTCCCGGTCACGCTCGGCACCGCGATCAGCTCCAGCAGGGTCCGCCCCAGAGCCGCTTCGTCGATCGCCGCCAGCGCGGCGGCCTCCTCGTCCGTCGGCATGCCGCCGTCCCTCCCCTCGTCCCGCGGGGCGGCGACGTACGCGGCCCCGAACGCATACATGCTCACCCCGGTCCGCCCCCATGCGGTGACGGCCCCACCCCGGGGCGGGGCCGCCCGCTCTCAGCGCGGGGCGTCCGTCAGCGCGGGGCGTCCGTCCGGTCCGGCGCGCCGCCGCCCACCGTGAACCCGATCACCGTCCCGCCGCCCTCCCGGCGGAAGGCGTACGGTGCCCCTCCGTGCGCGAGGGACACCTCGCGGACGATGGACAGGCCGAGGCCCGACCCGGGGAGGGAGCGGGCGTCGGCGGCGCGGTAGAAGCGGTCGAAGACCCGGATCAGGTCGTCGTCGGCGATCCCGGGCCCCCGGTCGCGCACCTCCACCCGCACCGTGCCCGGCCGGGCGGGGCCGGCGACGTGGATCTCCACGGGCGACCTGCCGTCCCGGTCGAACTTGACGGCGTTCTCGACCAGGTTGGACAGCGCCCGCGTGAGCATCCCGGGCCGCCCGTCGGTGGTGGTGTCGCCGCTCGCCCGGACCACGACCTTCCGCCCGCTGCGGCGCCGGGCCAGTCCCGCCACGTCCTCGGCGATGTCGGCGAGGTCGACCCGCTGCGGCGGCTCGGTGTCGGACTGCCCGGCCGCGAGGTCGACGAGCTCGTTGACCAGGTCGGTCAGCTCGCGGGCCTCCTGGGTGAGGTCGGCGACGAGTTCCTCCCGGGTGCCGGGCGGCAGTTCGTCGATGCGGCGCAGCAGGGAGATGTTGGTGCGCAGCGAGGTGAGCGGGGTGCGCAGTTCGTGCCCGGCGTCCTGGACCAGCCGGCGCTGGTCCTCCTCGGACTGGGCGAGCCGGCCCAGCATCCGGTCGAAGGCGCGGCCGAGGCGGCCCACCTCGTCGTGGCCGGCGACGGGCACCTGGATGCCGAGCCGGCGGGTGCGGGCGACGACCTCGGCGGCCTGGGTGAGGACGACGAGCCGGCGGGTGATGCGCCGGGCCAGCCACCAGCCGAACAGCCCGGCGGCGACCACCACCGCCGCCATCAGGACCAGGGTGCGCCGCTGGAGGGTCCGCAGCAGGTCCTCCGTGTCGCTGAACTCCTGCGCGACCTGCACCGCGCCCCGGCCGCCGCCCAGGGAGACGGTCGCGACCCGGTAGATGTCGTTCCCGACGTCGACCTCCGCGTGCACCACCACCTCGCCGGCCGGGGCGGCACCCGCGATCCGGCGGTCGGCGGCGACCACCGGCAGCCCCGGGCTGCCCGGGTCGAAGACGCTGCCGTCCGGTCCGAGCACCTGCACGTCGGTCCGGGCGGGCCGCACCAGGTCGTGGCCGGGGGCGGTGGAGGAGAAGTCGACCGGTGTCATCCGGTTCTCCCGCACCTCGCCGCGCAGGTCCTGCACGACCTCGTCGAACACGGACTGCTGGTCCACCCGCACCAGCCGGGCGGCCGCGTTGTAGGAGAGGATGCCGACCAGGACGGTCACCGTGGCGGTGATCACCGCGAACGCCACCGCGAAGGTGGTGCCCAGCGACAGCAGCCCCCGCCGGGCGGCCGCCGGCCGGCGCGCACGGCCCGGGGCGCCCACCGTGCCCACAGCGCCCGGGGTGCCTCCCGCGCCCGCGGGCACGTCAGTCCTCCCGCAGCACGTAACCCACCCCGCGCACCGTGTGGATCAGCTGCGGCTCGTCGAGCTTGCGGCGCAGGTAGCCGACGTAGACGGCGAGGTTCTTGGATCCGGGGCCGAAGTCGTAGCCCCAGATGCGGTCGTAGATGGTGGAGTGGTCCAGGACCACGCCCGCGTTGCGGATCAGCAGTTCCAGCAGCTCGAACTCGGTGCGGGTCAGCTCCAGCTCCCGCCCGCCCCGCCAGGCCCGGCGGGCCTGCGGGTCCAGGCGCACCCCGGCCGCCTCGACGACGCGCCCGGGGGCCGCCGGCTCCGGGGGCCCGGCGGCGGGGGCCCTGCCGCCGTTCTCCGGGTCGGGCCGGGCCCGGCGCAGCAGGGCGCGCAGCCGGGCGAAGACCTCCTCCACGTCGAACGGCTTGACGACGTAGTCGTCGGCGCCCGCGTCCAGTCCCGCGATCCGGTCGGCGGTCTCCACCAGCGCCGTCAGCATCAGCACGGGCGTGCGGTCGCCCTCGGCGCGCAGCACCCGGCACACCTGGAGTCCGTCGATGCCGGGCATCATCACGTCCAGCACCAGCACGTCGGGCCGGCTGCGGTGGACCTGCGCCAGGGCCTCGACGCCGTCGGCGACCGCCGTGACCCGGTAGCCCTCCAGGGTCAGGGCGCGTTCCAGGGCGTTGCGGATGGCGCGGTCGTCTTCGGCGAGCAGAACGGTGTGCGGCACGGGCCCAGTGTGCCAACCGTTCCCGTCCCCCGGCCCCGGCGTCCTCCGCCGGGGCCCGCTTCTTACCCGGGTCTCACCCGGTGGGCCGCAGCGCGGCCAGCTGCTCCTCGAACGGCACCACCGTCAGTCCCCCGGCCGTGTCCTCCCCGGCCGTGTCCCCGCCCGTCGGCCGGGCGGCGGAGGGGGCTCCCATCAGCGCGGCCAGCTCGCCGGCCGCCCGCGTGATGCGCCCGTCCAGGCCCTCGGCGCCCCAGTCCTCGGAGGCGGCGTACACGCCGGTCGGGACGACGACGGCCTTGAGGTGGGCGAAGAGCGGACGCAGCGCGTGGTCCAGGACGAGCGAGTGCCGGGCGGTGCCGCCGGTGGCGGCGATCAGCACCGGCTTCCCGGCGAGGGCCTCCTCGTCGTGGACGCTCAGCGTGTCGAAGAACGACTTGAACAGTCCGCTGTACGACGCCGAGAACACCGGAGTGACCACGACCAGCCCGTCGGCCGCCGCCACCGCGTCGAACGCGTCGGCCAGCGCCCGCTCCGGGAAACCGCTGGTGAAGTTGTGCGCGATCGCCACGGCGAGGTCGCGCAGCTCGATCACCCGCACCTCGGCCGAGGTCGGTCCGGCGGCCGCGGCGGCCAGCCGGTCGCCGAGCAGCCGGGTGGACGACGGCACGCTCAGTCCCGCCGATACGACGACGAGCTTCATGCCCGGGCCCCTTCCTCTTCCTTCTTCTGGTCCTTCTTCTGGGCGGCGGCTTCCTTCGCGCCGGCCAGCAGCGAACCGTGGGTGGGCGCGTCCGGCACCTCGGCCGGCCGGCCCTTGGCGAACTCCTCACGCAGCACCGGCACGACCTCCTCGCCCAGCAGGTCGAGCTGCTCCAGCACGGTCTTCAGCGGCAGACCGGCGTGGTCCATCAGGAACAGCTGGCGCTGGTAGTCGCCGGCGTACTCGCGGAAGGACAGCGTCTTCTCGATCACCTGCTGCGGGGACCCCACGGTCAGCGGGGTCTGCTCGGTGAACTCCTCCAGCGAGGGCCCGTGGCCGTAGACCGGCGCGACGTCGAAGTACGGCCGGAACTCGCGCACGGCGTCCTGCGAGTTCTTCCGCATGAACACCTGACCGCCGAGACCGACGATGGCCTGCTCGGGCGTGCCGTGCCCGTAGTGGGCGTACCGGTTCCGGTACAGCTCGACCATCTGCTTGGTGTGGTGGGCCGGCCAGAAGATGTTGTTGTGGAAGAAGCCGTCGCCGTAGTACGCGGCCTGCTCGGCGATCTGCGGCGAGCGGATCGAGCCGTGCCAGACGAACGGCGGTACGCCGTCCAGCGGGCGGGGCGTGGAGGTGAAGCCCTGCAGCGGGGTGCGGAACTTCCCCTCCCAGTCGACGACGTCCTCGCGCCACAGCCGGTGCAGCAGGGCGTAGTTCTCGACGGCGAGGTTGATGCCCTGCCGGATGTCCTGCCCGAACCAGGGGTACACCGGTCCGGTGTTGCCGCGTCCCATCATCAGGTCGACCCGGCCGTCGGCCAGGTGCTGGAGCATCGCGTAGTCCTCGGCGATCTTCACCGGGTCGTTGGTGGTGATCAGGGTGGTGGAGGTGGAGAGGATCAGCCGCTCGGTGCGGGCCGCGATGTAGCCGAGCATGGTGGTCGGCGAGGACGGCACGAACGGCGGGTTGTGGTGCTCCCCGGTCGCGAAGACGTCCAGGCCCACCTCTTCGGCCTTCAGGGCGATGGCGACCATGGCCTTGATGCGCTCGCGCTCGGTCGGCGTACGCCCCGTGGTCGGGTCGGGGGTGACGTCCCCGACGGTGAAGATCCCGAACTGCATGGCCGCTCATCCTCCAGGTTGTTTACGCTTCAACTATACCCGTGAACGGCTCCCCCTCGCCCCCTATTCCCACCCCGGCCCCCTCCCTCCGGACGCCGCGGCCACGGCACCGGCACCGGACGCCGCAGCACCCCGCCCGACCACGGCCCGGACCCGCTCCCGACCGCCGTGCAGGACCGGTCGGAACCCCGCGCCGACGCGGTGCACCGCACCCGGGAGCGCTACGGCGCCGGGGCGGGCGAGACCTCCCGGCCCTCCCCCGCCCGCAGACGCGCGGCCTGCCGCGCGCCGAAGTCCGTCGTCCGCCTCATCCGGTCGATGAACAGGGCCAGCTCGGAGTCGTCCAGGTCCTCGAAGAGCGCGGCCCAGTCGCCGCCGAGGCGCTCCCACACCCGCCCGAACTCGGCGGCCCGCTCCGGCACCGTCGCCACCAGCACCCGCCGCCGGTCGCCCTCGTCCCGCTCCCGGACCACGTAGCCCGCCCGCTCCAGCCGGTCCACCAGCCGCGTCGCCGACCCGGTCGTCAGCCCGGTCAGCTCCGCGATCCGGCCGGTCGTCACCGGGCCGCCCTCCAGCGTGAGCAGGTTCAGGCACTGCAGATCGGTGGGGTGCAGGCCCAGATGGTCGGCGAGGGCCTGGTTGAACAGGGCCTGGGACGCCATGGAGCGCCGGGAGACCACGGTCAGCTCCGCCATCAGGCCCGACCGCCTGCTCTCCGGCATCTCCCGCTCCTCACCCTCTGCACCCTCTGCGGCTTCCGCGCCCTCTACTCCTTCTGTGCCCGTCCAGCGGATGTATCCCCCGCGCGGTCCGCACCAGGCGCCGTCCATCAGGTGACGCGCCGGTGACCGGAACGGGCGTGCGAAGCTGCCCGCATGCTGATCCTCCGCTCCGCCGCCCTGTTCGTCCTCGCCGCCCTGTTCGAGATCGGCGGTGCCTGGCTGGTCTGGCAGGGCGTGCGCGAGCACCGCGGCTGGATGTGGGCGGCCGGCGGCGTCCTCGCCCTCGGCGCCTACGGCTTCGTCGCCACCTTCCAGCCCGACGCCCACTTCGGCCGCGTCCTCGCCGCCTACGGCGGCATCTTCGTCGCCGGCTCGATCCTGTGGGGCGTGGTCGCGGACGGCTACCGCCCGGACCGCTGGGACATCGCCGGCGCGCTGGTGTGCCTCGCCGGCATGGCCCTGATCATGTGGGCACCGCGCAACGGCTGACGGACGGGCACCCCGGCCCGCCGGGGCACCTCGGTACCGGGGGACATCCCCGTGCCGGAACACCGCCCCGCCAAAGGCCCTCCCGCCCGCCTTATGCTGGCCGGGCCCGCCGCACCACGGCAGACCACCGCACCGCACACCGCAGCCGCGCGCCCGCGCCGTCCGAGGAGCAGCCCATGGCCACCGCCGTCCCGCCCGCCGCGTCCCGTATCGCCGTCGTCACCGGTGCGAGCAGCGGGATCGGCGCCGCCACGGCACGCCGGCTCGCCGAGGCCGGCTACCGCGTCGTCCTCACCGCCCGCCGCAAGGACCGCATCGAAGCACTCGCCGAGGAACTCACCGCGGCCGGCCACTCCGCGACGGCGTACCCGCTCGACGTCACCGACCGGGCGGCCGTCGACGAGTTCGCCACCGCCTTCAGGACCGTCGGCGTCCTCGTCAACAACGCCGGCGGCGCGCTCGGCGCCGACCCCGTCGCGACCGGCGACCCGGACGACTGGCGCACGATGTACGAGACGAACGTCATCGGCACCCTCAACCTCACCCAGGCCCTGCTGCCCAAGCTGGAGGCGAGCGGCGACGGCACGGTCGTCGTCGTGTCCTCCACCGCCGGCCACGCCACCTACGAGGGCGGCGCGGGCTACGTCGCCGCCAAGCACGCCGAACACGTCCTCGCCGAGACCCTGCGCCTGGAGATCGTCGGCCGGCCGGTGCGCGTCGTCGAGATCGCGCCCGGCATGGTCAGGACGGAGGAGTTCGCGCTCACCCGCTTCGGCGGCGACGCGGAGAAGGCAGCCAAGGTCTACGAGGGCGTCGCCGAGCCCCTGACGGCCGACGACGTCGCCGACACCATCACCTGGGCGGTGACCCGCCCGAGCCACGTCAACATCGACCTGCTCGTCGTCCGCCCGCGCGCCCAGGCGTCGAACACCAAGGTCCACCGGGAGCCGCGGTGACGGGCCCCGGGAAGCGGCGCCCGGGGCCCGGAGGGGAAGCGGGTCGTCAGCCCTTCACGCAGACGACCTGCTTCAGCTTCGCCACGACCTCCACGAGGTCCCGCTGCTGGTCGATGACCTGCTCGATCGGCTTGTAGGCACCCGGGATCTCGTCCACGACGCCGGAGTCCTTGCGGCACTCCACGCCCCGCGTCTGCTCCTCCAGGTCCTTCGTCGAGAAGCGCCGCTTCGCCGCGTTGCGGCTCATGCGCCGACCGGCGCCGTGCGAGGCCGAGTTGAAGGAGGCGGGGTTTCCGAGGCCCTTGACGATGTACGAGCCCGTGCCCATGGAACCCGGGATGATCCCGTACTCGCCGGAGCCCGCGCGGATCGCGCCCTTGCGGGTCACCAGCAGGTCCATGCCGTCGTAGCGCTCCTCGGCCACGTAGTTGTGGTGCGCGCTGATCTCCGGTTCGAAGGCCGGCTTCGCCTTCTTGAACTCCTTGCGGATCACGTCCTTCAGGAGCGCCATCATGATCGAGCGGTTGTACTTCGCGTACTCCTGCGCCCAGAACAGGTCGTTGCGGTACGCCGCCATCTGCGGGGTGTCCGCGACGAAGACGGCGAGGTCGCGGTCGACCAGGCCCTGGTTGTGCGGGAGTTGCCGGGCGACACCGATGTGGTGCTCGGCGAGTTCCTTGCCGATGTTGCGGGAACCGGAGTGCAGCATCAGCCAGACCGCACCGGAGGTGTCCACGCAGACCTCCACGAAGTGGTTTCCGCCGCCCAGCGTCCCCATCTGCTTCGCGGCCCGCTCCTCGCGGAACCTCACCGCGTCCGCCACCCCGCCGAACCGCCCCCAGAAGTCGTCCCAGCCGCCGGCCGCGAAACCGTGCAGCCGGCCCGGGTCGACCGGGTCGTCGTGCATCCCCCGCCCCACCGGGATCACCTGCTCGATCCTCGACCGCAGCCGGGAGAGATCACCGGGAAGGTCGTTCGCCGTCAGGGACGTCCGCACCGCCGACATGCCGCAGCCGATGTCGACGCCCACCGCCGCCGGGCACACCGCACCCTGCATCGCGATGACCGACCCGACCGTCGCGCCCTTTCCGTAGTGCACGTCCGGCATCACGGCCAGGCCCTTGATCCACGGCAGGGTCGCCACGTTCCGCAGCTGCTGGAGGGCGCCCTCCTCGACCGTCGCCGGGTCCGTCCACAGACGGATCGGCACCTTCGCACCCGGCAGTTCCACGTACGACATAACGCCTTCTTTCCCCCGGCACACGAACAGAAGTATCGAAAGATCCAGAATCGCAAAACCGGCGCCGAGGTCGGTGAAAAGGGATGACGGACCGGCGTCCACGGCAGTGCGTGCGATACACATTGTCTGCGGGGGGCGCCCCCCTGCGGCAAGCGAATAACCAGCGGGGACACTGGGGGAACACCAGTGAGGACGCTGGGAACCCCGCGGGCCCGCCGGCCCGCACCCACACCGTCGAGAGGAGCCCGGCCGTGCAGCGGAGGGTGTACGTACCCGGCGTCGCCGCACTTCTGGCGGCCGTGCTGGCCGGCTGCACCGGTGGCTCGGGCGACGGCGGCACGGCGGACAACTCCAACCCGGGGAGCGCCGGCACCGCGACGCAGGCGGCCCAGCCCGGCAGGTACGCCACGCTCCCCGAGCCCTGCGGCGTGGTCGGCGACCGGACGCTCGAGGAACTCCTGCCCGGCCTCCGGGAGTTGACCGACGAGACGCAGCGCGAGAAGGCGTACGCGGGCGAGGCGACCCTCACCTACGACACCGACCGCAAGGTGGGCTGCCGTTGGAAGGTGGAGTCCGCGGAGGCGACCGACCACCTGCTGGTCGACTTCGAGCGGATCGTCTCCTACGACAACGCCGTCAGCGACGACAGCCAGGCCGAGCAGCTCTTCGCGAGGAAGCGGGCCGCGGCGCACCTCCCGGAGCCGCAGGCCACGCGCTCCGGTTCGACCGGCACCGACAGCAGCCCTTCCGCGGACCCGAGTTCGTCGCCGTCCTCGTCCGACTCCCCGTCCGGTTCCTCCTCTCCTCCCCCCTCGTCCGGTTCCTCCTCGGCGTCCGATTCGCCCGCCGACCTCCAGCCCCGGCTCCTGGAGGGTCTCGGCGACGAGGCCTTCCTCGACGACGCGCTGGACAGCTCCGGTTCGACCGCCCAGCAGCGCACGGTGACTGTGGCGTTCCGCACGTCCAACGTCATCGTGACCGTCGAGTACGCGGAGCAGCCGGCGGTCGTCGGCGTCGCCCCGGACAGCAAGGAAATGCAGGACAGGGCACGGAAACTGGCCTCCCGGCTGGCCGATTCGCTGAGCGGCTGAGCACCCTTCACGGCTGCTCCGCGCCCGTGCGCACAGCGCGCGAAGGAGGACCGCACGGACGACTCACCGCGTACCGTGACCCCTCGGACCCCGTTCTGACCGCAGGGAACACGAGCGTCATGAGTGAAGGAACCATGCAGCGACGAGCACAGCGAGACCAGCGTGAAGACCAGCGAGTGAAGCGCCTTGCCCGCGTCCTTGTCTGCGCGGCTGTCGTCCCCGTGATGCTGGTCGCCGCCGGCTGCTCCTCGGACTCCGGCTCCGACGACGGCAAGGACAAGGCGGCAAAGGCGTCGGCGTCGGCCTCGGCGAGTCCGTCCCCGACGGTGCGGGCGGCCGCGTACGGGACGCTCCCGGAGTCGTGCAAGGTCCTGCCGAAGAAGACCTTGGAGGACCTCGTCCCGAAGGCGAAGTCCGGCAAGGAGGGCGCGTCGGACGACGTGGCGACGCGCGCCAGTTGCTCCTGGAGCAGCCTCGACAACAACGGCGTGAAGGGCTCGCAGTTCCGCTGGCTGAACGTGTCGCTGCTGCGCTTCGAGTCGGACGTGACGCGGGGCCCGGGGGACGAGCTGGCCAAGGAGTACTACGACAAGCAGGTGCGGGACGCGCAGGCGGTCGAGGGCGCCCAGAAGACCGAGGCGGAGCCGCTCGCCGAGACCGGCGACGAGGCGACGGCCGTGCGGTACGACCTGAAGAAGAAGGAAGGCACCTTCAAGCAGCAGACGGTGGTGGTGCGCGTGGAGAACGTGGTCGTCACCCTCGACTACAACGGTGCCGGTCTCGCCGGTGACAAGACCCCCAGCGCCGACGACCTGATGAAGGACGCGCAGAAGGCGGCCAAGGAGGCGGTGGCCGCGGTGACCAAGGCGAACGACGAGGGCACCGGGGCCGGTGAGTCGAGCGGCTCGCCGTCGGAAGCGGGCTCGCCGTCGGCGTCGGGCGCGGACTCGGAGACGGAGTCCGCCTCCAAGGCGTCGGCCAAGGGCTGACCGGGCGTTGAACCAGAACCGGCCACCCGTCCTCCGCACACATGTGCCACTCTGTTGCGCGCAACAACACGCAACCGGAGGGGAGTACGGGTGGCCGCGCCACTGCAGCTGACACGGATGCACCGGGTTCTCATCGGCGTGGTCGTCACCGGTGCCGTGATCATCGCCGGAATCGGCTTCGCGGGTTCGTACGCGGCCGTCCGGGAACTGGCCCTGAAGAAGGGCTTCGGGGACTTCAGCTACGTCTTCCCGATCGGCATCGACGCCGGTATCTGCGTCCTGCTGGCCCTGGACCTGCTGCTGACGTGGATCCGCATCCCCTTCCCGCTGCTGCGGCAGACGGCGTGGCTGCTGACGGCGGCGACGATCGCCTTCAACGGTGCGGCGGCGTGGCCGGATCCGCTCGGCGTGGGCATGCACGGGGTGATCCCGGTGCTGTTCGTGGTCTCGGTGGAGGCGGCCCGGCACGCGATCGGCCGGATCGCCGACATCACCGCCGACAAGCACATGGAGGGCGTCCGCCTCACCCGGTGGCTGCTCTCTCCGGTCCCCACGTTCCTGCTCTGGCGGCGGATGAAGCTGTGGGAGCTGCGCTCCTACGAGCAGGTGATCAAGCTGGAGCAGGAGCGTCTGGTCTACCAGGCCCGGCTGCGTTCCCGCTTCGGCCGCGCCTGGCGCCGCAAGGCCCCGGTGGAGGCCCTGATGCCGCTGCGCCTGGCCAAGTACGGCGTCCCCCTCGCCGAGACCGCCCCGGCGGGCCTGGCGGCGGCGGGCATAGAACCGGCGCTGATCCCGCCGGCGCCGCAGCCCGACCGGGCCGAGGTCACGCGGGACGACCGGACGGCGCCCGTCCTGCGGAAGGCGGCACCGCCCGCCGAGCAGCGCCCCGAGCTGGTCGCCGACCGGAGCCCGGAGCCGGAGCCGCTACGGGACGCCGAACCGGAGCCGGTGCAAAACGCCGAGCCGGAGCCGGACGCGGAGCCCGCGCGGGACGAGCCCGCCCCCGACCAGCAGAACCCCTGGCTGCACGCCCGGAACCCGCAGTCCGTCGAGTACCACGGGGGCTACGACCCCACGTACGACCCGGACGCCGCGTACGCCCAGTGGTACGCGGAGCAGCAGCAGGCCGAGCAGTACCAGGACCAGTACCAGGAGGAGCCCCCCGTCCAGGAGCCCTCTCCGGAGGAGACCGGCAGCTTTCCGATCCCGGTGAGCCCGGGCCGCACGCGCGAGCTCGGCGAGGGCGGCGGCACCCCGGTCGCCGAGCCGGACGAGGAGGCGTACTACCAGGTGTTCCGCCAGTCGATAGACGGCAGCTACCCCACGCCCCGGGTCCTCGGCGACAACATCCAGGCGACCTACGGCACGACGCTGAGCCCCAGCGCCCTGAAGGTCCTCGCGGAACGCTTCCAGAAGCGCCACTCGGCGGAGCTGGAGGAGGACCACATCGCCTAGCCGCGACGCGGGACGGAACGAAGGACGGGACGAAAGCCGAAAAGGGGGCGCCCGGTGATTTCACCGGGCGCCCCCTTTTTCGTCACCCTCGTCGGCCTCGTCGGCCTCGTCGTCGTCCTTCTCGACGTCGGACCGCGGGCCGCCTACTCCCCGAGCAGCGTCCGCACCCGGTCCTGCCCCACCGCGAGCAGCAGCGTGGGCAGGCGCGGGCCGGTGTCCCGCCCGACCAGCAGGTGGTAGAGCAGCGCGAAGAACGACCGCTGGGCGGTCTTGATCTCCGGCGGCAGCTCCTTGGGCGTGGCGTCGGCGGAGAAGCCGGCCCGGACCTTGGGCACGCCGTAGACGAGGTGGGTGAGCCCGTCCAGCGACCAGTGGTCGGCGAGCCCGTCGAGCAGCAGCCGCAGGGCCTTGCGGTCCTCCTCGTCGAGCGACTTCAGCAGCTCGGCGTCGGGCTCGGTGCGGACGATGGTGCGCTGGTCGGCGGGGACGTGGGTGTTGATCCACGCCTCGGCCTTGTCGTAGCGCGGCCGGGCCTCGTCGAGCGAGGCGAGCGGGTCGGCCGGGTCGAGCTCGCTGAGGATGCGCAGCGCCTGGTCCTCGTGGCCGGCGGTGATGTCGGCCACCGAGGCGAGGGTGCGGTACGGCAGCGGCCGGGGCGTCCGCGGCAGCTCGCCGCTCGCCGTGCGCACCGCGCGGGAGTGCGCGGCGACGTCGGCGGGCAGCGCGGAGCCGTCGGCGACCTTGGCGTCGAGCCGGTCCCACTCGTCGTAGAGGCGCTGGATCTCCTGGTCGAAGGCGATCTTGAAGGACTGGTTGGGCTTGCGGCGGGCGTACAGCCAGCGCAGCAGCTGGGGCTCCATGATCCTCAGCGCGTCGGCGGGCGTGGGCACGCCGCCGCGCGAGGACGACATCTTGGCCATGCCGCTGATGCCGACGAAGGCGTACATGGGGCCGATGGGCTGCTTGCCGCCGAAGATCCCGACGATCTGCCCGCCGACCTGGAACGACGACCCGGGCGAGGAGTGGTCCACGCCGCTCGGCTCGAAGACCACGCCCTCGTAGGCCCACCGCATGGGCCAGTCGACCTTCCAGACCAGCTTGCCGCGGTTGAACTCGCTGAGCCGGACGGTCTCGGAGAAGCCGCACGAGGTGCAGGCGTACGTCAGCTCGGTGGAGTCGTCGTCGTAGGAGGTGACGGTGGTGAGGTCCTTCTCGCAGTTGCCGCAGTACGGCTTGTACGGGAAGTACCCGGCGGAGCCGGAGCTGCCGTCGTCCTCGGCGGCGGCGCCCGAGCCCTCGGCGGCCTCCAGCTCGGCCTCGTCGACCGGCTTCTGCTGCTGCTTCTTGCGGGCGGCGTCGGCCGGCTTCGGCTTGGTCCGGTACTGGGCGAGGACCGCGTCGATGTCGTGCCGGTGCTTCATGGCGTGCAGGATCTGCTCGCGGTAGGCGCCGGAGGTGTACTGCTCGGTCTGGCTGATCCCGTCGAACTCCACGCCCAGCTCGGCCAGCGACTCGGTCATCGCGGCCTTGAAGTGCTCCGCCCAGTTCGGGTGCGGGGAACCTTCGGGCGCCGGGACGGAGGTCAGCGGCTTGCCGATGTGCTCGGACCAGGACTCGTCGACGCCGGCGATGCCGGCCGGGACCTTGCGGTACCGGTCGTAGTCGTCCCAGGAGATCAGGTGCCGGACCCGGTGGCCGCGGCGCCGGATCTCGTCGGCGACGAGGTGCGGGGTCATGACCTCGCGGAGGTTGCCCAGGTGGATCGGGCCGGACGGCGACAGCCCGGACGCGACGACGACCGGTTTGCCCGGGGCCCGACGCTCCGACTCCTCGATGACCTCATCCGCGAAACGGGAGACCCAGTCGGTGGTCTCGGTGCTCTGAGCCACGATCGGCACGTCCTTCTTTCTGCTGGGGCAGCCACTACGGTCGCACGGCTGACCGCTCCATTCTCCCAGGCTGGGCCGCATCCGCGAAAACCGCTTTTCACCGCGTGGGATACTCGGTTTCCGTAGCAGTCCACGAACCCGAGAGAACGGCAGCCACTCCATGGCCTCGGTCACGTCCCTCAACGACTCCGTCCAGCAGCAGCTCGCGTCCGCCCTTTCGGCCACCCGGCCGGAGGCAGCCGGCGCGGACCCGCTGCTGCGACGAAGCGACCGGGCGGACTTCCAGGCCAACGGCATCCTCGCGCTGGCCAAGAAGGCGAAGGCGAACCCGCGGGAGCTGGCCGCCGAGGTCGTCGCGCACGTGGTCACCGGTGACGTGATCAAGGACGTCGAGGTGTCCGGACCGGGCTTCCTCAACATCACGATCACGGACCGGGCGATCATCGAGAACCTGGCCGCGCGGTACGCGGACGACACCGGCCGCCTCGGCGTACCGTTCGCCGAGCGGCCCGGCACCACGGTGATCGACTACGCCCAGCCGAACGTGGCGAAGGAGATGCACGTCGGGCACCTGCGGTCCGCGGTGATCGGCGACTCGGTGGTCCAGCTCCTGGAGTTCACCGGCGAGAACGTGATCCGCCGCCACCACATCGGCGACTGGGGCACCCAGTTCGGCATGCTCATCCAGTACCTGGACGAGCACCCGCACGAGCTGGACCACAAGTCCGCCGAGGACGGCGCGGTCTCCGGCGAGGAGGCGATGTCGAACCTCGACCGCCTCTACAAGGCGGCCCGGAAGCTCTTCGACTCCGACGAGGAGTTCAAGACGCGCGCCCGGCGCCGGGTGGTCGACCTGCAGGCGGGCGACCCGGCCACGCTCGCCATGTGGCAGAGGTTCGTCGACGAGTCGAAGATCTACTTCTTCTCCGTCTTCGAGAAGCTGGACATGGAGATCCGCGACCCCGACATCGTCGGCGAGTCCGGCTACAACGACATGCTCGCCGAGACCTGCCGCCTGCTGGAGGAGTCGGGTGTCGCGGTCCGCTCCGAGGGCGCGCTGTGCGTGTTCTTCGACGACATCAAGGGCCCGGACGGCAAGCCGGTCCCGTTGATCGTGCAGAAGTCGGACGGCGGCTTCGGCTACGCGGCGACCGACCTGTCGGCGATCCGCGACCGCGTCTTCCACCTGAAGGCGGACACGCTGCTGTACGTGGTGGACGCCCGCCAGGCGCTGCACTTCAGGATGGTCTTCGAGACCGCGCGCCGGGCCGGCTGGCTGAACGACGACGTGAAGGCGGTCCAGCTCGCCTTCGGCACGGTCCTCGGCAAGGACGGCAAGCCGTTCAAGACCCGTGCGGGCGAGACGGTCCGCCTGGTCGACCTGCTGGACGAGGCGATCGAGCGTGCGTCCGCCGTCGTCCGGGAGAAGGCGCAGGACCTGTCCGAGGAGGAGATCGCCGAGCGGGGCACCCAGGTGGGCATCGGCGCGGTGAAGTACGCGGACCTGTCGACGTCGGCGAACCGGGACTACAAGTTCGACCTGGACCAGATGGTCTCGCTGAACGGCGACACGTCCGTCTACCTCCAGTACGCCTACGCCCGTATCCGCTCGATCCTGCGCAAGGCCCCCGAGGGTGTCTGCCCGGCGGCGCACCCGGAGCTGTCCCTGCACGAGGCGGAGCGGGCGCTGGGCCTGCACGTGGACGCGTTCGCGGAGACGGTGGCGGAGGCGGCGCGGGAGTACGCCCCGCACAAGCTGGCGGCGTACCTCTACCAACTGGCGTCCCTGTACACGTCGTTCTACGACAAGTGCCCGGTGCTGAAGGCCGAGTCGCCCGAGCAGGTGGCCAACCGCCTGTTCCTGTGCGACGTCACGGCCGCCACGCTGCACCGGGGCATGGCGCTGCTGGGCATCCGGACGCCCGAGCGGCTCTGAGCGGCCGCCGCTCCCGGCCCCCGCACGCACGCGCCGCGGCCCGTCCTCCCTTCGGGGAGAAGACGGGCCGCGGCGCGTTCCGGACGACCGGGCGCCGGCCCCCGGCCCGATCAGGCGGGTCCGGGGTCGGCGCGGTCGGTCAGGGGTGCAGCACGACCTTCGTGTAGCCCTCGATCCGCTTGTCGAACTTGTCGTAGGCCGACGGCGCCTGGTCCAGGCCCAGTTCGTGGGAGACGACGAAGCTGGGCTTCGCCCTGCCCTCGATGATCATGTCGCGCAGTTGCCGGTTGTAGCGCTTCACGTTGCACTGGCCCGTCCCCATCCGCAGGCCCTTCTCGAAGAGCTTGCCGATCGCGACGAGGAGCATGCCCTGCTTGGCCTGCTCGTCCGGGCCTCCCGGGTCGGACGGGACGTAGAGGCCGGGCACGCCGAGCGCTCCGGTGGGCCTGACCGTGCCGACGAGCGAGTTCAGCACGACCGCCGGTTCCTCGTGGCCGGCCCCCTGCGCCATCGCCTGGTAACCGACGGCGTCCACGCCCTTGTCGGTGCCGACGCCCTCGGTCTGCTCCTTGATCTGCTCGACCGGGTCTCCCTCGGCGAAGTTGATCGGGACCGCGCCGATCTCCTCGGCCTTCTGCAGGCGCTCGGGGACCCGGTCCACGGAGAACACCTTCTTCGCGCCGCGCAGCAGGGCCGAGTAGGCGGCCATGAGCCCGACCGGTCCCGCCCCGTACACCGCGACGCTCTCGCCGGGACGGACGTCGGCGAGTTCGCAGCCGTGGTAGCCGGTGGGGAAGATGTCGGCGAGCAGGATGAAATCGGTCTCGTGTTCCTTCCCCTCGGGAAGTTTCAGGCAGTTGAAGTCGGCGTAGGGGACGCGCAGGTATTCGGCCTGCCCGCCCTGCCAGGGACCCATGGCGACATAGCCGTAGGCACCGCCGGCGAATCCGGGATTGACGGTCGTGCAGTACCCGGTGAATCCCGCGGCGCAGTTGGGACAGAATCCGCAGGCGACGTTGAAGGGCATGACCACGCGGTCGCCCTCCTTGAGCAGGGTGACGCCCTCGCCGACCTCCTCGATGATTCCCATGTTCTCGTGTCCGAAGACGATGCCGGGCTCGGCGCCGGTACGGCCCTCGTACATGTGCAGGTCGGAACCACAGATCGCGGTGGAGGTGACCCGTACGACCACATCGTTCGGGTGCTGGATCCGGGGCTTGTCGACCTCTTCGACCGCAACGGTGAACGGCTCCTTGTAAACGACGGCCTTCATGCTCGTGACCTCCGCTCGGCAGTGCAGGCGTCCGGTCACGCGTCCGTCTCCGCTTTCTCCGCGTGACCCATCTCTCATGATTCTCCGGGCCACACAATCGGGCAAGTCGGTAATCTCGCGATGAAAGGAACGCTCCATGCCGCACCGGCACCTCATGAAGGTGAGAGAGAAGTGCCAGCACAACGCCTGGGGACCCTGCTGGTCCCCGTGCCGGGTCTGTCCGGCACCACCTATCCGCCGGGGACGACCGTGACCGTCCGTGGCCGGGGCGCTACCGTCGACGCCTTCGTCGACGGCGACTGGCTCCCCCTGGCGTGGTGGGAGTTCTCCGACGGCCTGCGCGAGGACATCGCCGACCGCTGAGGCCCCCGCGCGGTCCGTGGCCGACCGGGAGACCCCGCCCCGAAGAGCGGGCGTCCCGGCCGTCAGGTGACCTTGACCCAGTCCAGGGTGCGCTCCACGGCGAGCTTCCAGCCCGCGTAGCCCTCCTGCCGCTGCTCCTCGCTCCACTGGGGGCTCCAGCGCTTCGACTCCTGCCAGTGGGAGCGCAGCTCGTCGGTGTCGCTCCAGAAGCCGGTGGCGAGTCCGGCCGCGTAGGCGGCGCCCAGCGCGGTGGTCTCGGCGACCACCGGCCGGCTGACGGGCACGCCCAGCACGTCCGCCTGGATCTGCATGCACAGGTCGTTCGCGGTCACCCCGCCGTCGACCTTGAGCACGTCCAGGTGGACGCCCGAATCCTGCTCCATGGCGTCGACCACGTCGCGGCTCTGGTAGCAGATGGCCTCCAGCGTGGCGCGGGCCACGTGCGCGTTGGTGTTGTAACGGGCGAGGCCGACCATCGCGCCGCGGGCGTCCGAGCGCCAGTACGGGGCGAACAGGCCGGAGAAGGCCGGGACGAAGTACATGCCGCCGTTGTCCTCCACCAGGCGGGCCAGGTGCTCGCTCTCCGCCGCGGTCCTGATGATCTTCAGCTGGTCGCGCAGCCACTGCACGGCGGCGCCGGTGACGGCGATGGACCCCTCCAGCGCGTAGACGGCGGGGCTGCCCGCGAACTGGTACGCCACGGTGGTCAGCAGGCCGTGCTGCGAGCGCACCAGCTCCGTACCGGTGTTGAGGACCAGGAAGTTGCCGGTGCCGTAGGTGTTCTTGGCCTCGCCGGGGGCGAAGCAGACCTGGCCGACGGTCGCCGCGTGCTGGTCGCCGAGGACGCCGGTGATCGGGACCGCGGCGCCCAGCGGCCGGGACTTGCGGGCCTGGCCGAAGGCCTCGGGATCGGACGAGGGGTTGATGACCGGCAGCATGGCGCGCGGAATGCCGAAGATCCCCAGCAGTTCGTCGTCCCAGTCCAGGGTCTCCAGGTTCATCAGCATGGTGCGGCTGGCGTTGGTGACGTCGGTGGCGTGCACACCGCCGTTGGGGCCGCCGGTGAGGTTCCACAGCACCCAGGCGTCCGTGTTGCCGAAGAGGGCGTGGCCCGCCTCGGCGGCCTCGCGCAGCCCGTCCACGTTCTCCAGCAGCCACTTGATCTTGCCGGCGGAGAAGTAGGTGGCCGGCGGCAGGCCCGCCCGGTGGCGGATGGTGTCGCCGTGACCGTCGCGTTCGAGGGCGGCGGCGATGCTGTCGGTGCGGGTGTCCTGCCAGACGATGGCGTTGTAGTAGGGACGGCCGGTGCGGGGGTCCCACACCACGGTCGTCTCCCGCTGGTTGGTGATGCCGATCGCCTTCAGGTCGGCGGCGGTCAGTCCGCCTTCGCGCAGGCCGTTCTGGATCACCGTGTTGGTGCGCTCCCAGATCTCCACCGGATCGTGCTCGACCCAGCCGGACCGCGGCAGGATCTGCTGGTGCTCGAGCTGGTGCTTGGCCACCTCGTTGCCTGAGTGGTCGAAAATCATGAAGCGCGTACTGGTGGTTCCCTGATCCACCGCGCCGACGAATTCGGGCATCGTTGCCGCCTCTTCTCGTGTTCCTGGTGTCGTTGCGCTCCGGGGGCGACGGTCCTGACCGGGTGGTGTCCTCGCTGCTCCGAAGCATCGGGGGAGGCGTGGAGCGCCCTAGGGCTCCTGGGTGGCGGGGCCTTCCTCGGCCTCCTCGGCCTCCTTGCGCCTGGCCTTGAGCACCGGGGTGATGAGCAGGTCGTACACGAGGACACCGGCGACTGCGCCGATGAGCGGGCCCACGATGGGGATCCACCAGTAACCGCTGAACCACCCGAACGTGCCGGGGAGGGCGATGGGGCCCCAGCCTTCGAAGAAGGTGAACAATCGGGGGCCGAAGTCGCGTGCGGGATTGATCGCGTACCCGGCGTTGGTGCCGAACGTGAAGCCGATCGCGACGACCACCAGGCCGATGAGGAACGGGCCGAGGTTGGACATCGGAGCCGTGTTGCGGGTGTCGATGAGCGCGCAGATCAGCAGGAGCAGGATCCCGGTGCCCACGATCTGGTCGAGCAGGGGGCCCCACCACGAATTCCCGAAGTACTCGGCGGGGAACGTGGCGAAGATCGAGTACGTCGCCAGCGACTGGTCCCGCGGTACCCCCGCCTGCGCGTTGGCCGCGTCGATCGCCCACCGGTAGCACGCGTAGACGAGTGCGGCGCCGACGAAGGCGCCCGCGAGCTGCGCCAGCCAGTAGGGCAGGACCTTCCGCCAGGGGAAATCCCGCCGGACCGCGAAGGCGAGGGTCACCGCGGGGTTGATGTGGGCGCCGCTGACACCGCCGGCGACGTACACGCCGAACACGACGGCGAGGCCCCAGCCCCACCCGATGATGAGCCAGTTGGCGGGCCCGAACTCCACGACCTGTCGGCCCGACCCGGGCAGACCGACCACCGCGACGGCCACCGACCCGACACCCAGCAGGAGCAGGACGAACGTTCCCAGGAACTCGGCGATCATCTCGCCGCCGAGGCCTTCTCGATAGCCTCGTCGACGAACAGCGCTTTGTGCCATCGGTCCTCCTATGCCGGAAAGAGCTGAACCATCCGGTATTCACCCGAGTACATGGCCGAAGAGAAATGTGAAGGTGCGGGAAGGGGCGATCCGATGGGTCCGCGGAGTCGCGGGATCCTTCTCCACGGAGCGCCGCGCGGCGCCCGTCACGGCCGTCCGGGAAGAGACCGCCGGTGCGCGGGCCGAACAGGGGCGGAGGCGTCCGTCACCCGTACGGGATCGGTGACCGAACGCCACCTAGAGTGAAGATATGCGCCTTATCGGCGATATGCATCTCCACACCATGCGGGCCCCGGAGTGATCACGGCACTCGGCCGCCCGGCGCACAGGCGGCGTGCAGCGGCAGGGGGAGCGGCGTGAAGCGGCAGGGGAGCGGCACACCGCGCCGCCCGGCCCCCCGGCCCCGGCACGGCGGCCGACACGAAACGCTCCGCCCGCCCCTCGAGGGGCGGGCGGAGCGGGAGAGAGGGGTATCGGTACCGGTCAGCGCAGGGTGCGGGCCACCTCGACGGCCCAGTAGGTGAGGATGTTCTGCGCACCGGCCCGCTTGATGCCGGTCAGCGCCTCCAGGATCGCCCGGTCCCGGTCGATCCAGCCCTTCTCGGCGGCGGCCTCGATCATCGAGTACTCACCGGAGATCTGGTACGCGGCCACCGGCACGTCCACCGCGTCCGCGACCCGCGCCAGGACGTCCAGGTAGGGGCCCGCCGGCTTCACCATCACCATGTCGGCGCCCTCCTCCAGGTCGAGCGCCAGCTCGCGCATCGACTCGCGGAGGTTCGCCGGGTCCTGCTGGTACGTCTTGCGGTCGCCCTGCAGCGAGGAGCCGACGGCCTCCCGGAACGGCCCGTAGAAGGCGGAGGCGTACTTGGCGGTGTAGGCGAGGATCGCGACGTCCTCCCGCCCGATCTGGTCGAGGGCGTCGCGGATGACGCCGATCTGCCCGTCCATCATTCCGCTGGGGCCGACCACGTGGGCGCCCGCGTCGGCCTGCACCTGCGCCATCTCGGCGTACCGCTCGAGCGTCGCGTCGTTGTCGACCCGCCCCTGCTCGTCCAGCACCCCGCAGTGCCCGTGGTCCGTCGTCTCGTCGAGGCACAGGTCGGACATGACGAGCAGCTCGTCCCCGACCTCGGCCCGCACGTCCCTCAGGGCCACCTGGAGGATCCCGTCCGGGTCGGTCCCCGGCGTGCCCACGGCGTCCTTCTTCGACTCCTCCGGCACCCCGAACAGCATGATCCCGGAGATCCCGGCCGCCACGGCCTCCGCCGCCGCCTTCTTCAGGCTGTCCCGCGTGTGCTGCACGACGCCCGGCATCGCCGCGATCGGCACCGGTTCGCTCACGCCCTCGCGCACGAAGGCCGGAAGGATGAAGTCGGCGGGGTGCAGCCGGGTCTCGGCGACCATCCGACGCATGGCGGGGGTGGTCCGCAGACGCCGCGGCCGCGTGCCGGGAAAAGATCCGTACGTCGTCATACCACCTACGCTACGCCCGCCGCTCCCGTGCCTTTGCCGACGCGGAGTCGGCCCCGGGCGGGCCCTGGCCCCGCCCGGGATCCTCCGCGTCGCGCGCCCCGGCCGCGGACGCGGTTCGGCCGTGGGCACGGTTCGGCCGTACGGGTGAACGGCACGGCCCCGCCCCTGCGCGCCGCGGACGCCACCGGCGCGGAGCCGCTTCCGCTCAGGCCGCCGTGTCCCATGTGCCGCGCAGGTCCTCCTCCTCGTCCGGCGGCCGCCGCGCGGCCTTCTCACGGGCCCGCAGGACGGCCCAGGCGAGGAGGGACGCGCAGGTGAGCCACCAGGGCAGCGGCCAGAGGACGGGCCACCAGCGGGCGGACGGTTCCAGGAGGAGGTCGGTGGCGGCCGTGGCCATGCCGGCGGCGAGGCTCCCGCACAGCAGGCGGCCGGCGTGCCGGACGGCGCGGGTCAGCCGGTGCGGACCGGTGCGGTGACGAGCGCGGGAACGGCAGGAGGGCAGGGCTCTGCCCGGTTCGCTCATGGTGGGAGGGTCCTTCACGGCAGCAGGCGTGGATGCGGCACGGAACCGGCCGAACGCGCTCAGTGTGCATGCCATGAAGCAGCACCCACAGGAGTCCCACGGGACGGACACGCCCTCTGAGACAAGTTCCCACCAGGCCGTTTCCCGCGTCCGCACCCGCGAGACCTCGGTAAGCGCTGTCTGCGCACATGCCGCCAGGGACCGAACTTGGCCGAAAAAACACCGCTGAGGACGGCGGGCATCACGAATCGAGCCCGCTCCGAAGGTTTTCGGTCAATGCCGCCACGAAGAACGGCCGGGAATCGGACCACTTCACACGCCGCACGGACCGACTCGCTCCATAATCCTCCCTTTCGCCCCCGACAAGTGGTGGGGCTTGTTCCGGCCCGCATGCGGAGGGCGTTCGAGGGCACGGCACGTCACTTTGTGTGCGACTCGTGACAACTTGTGCAACACCGGTGACCGAGGAGGTCACCGGTTCCGACTGTCTGTCGTACTCCTGACATCCTGCGGGGGAAGCCGATGCACTCGCGTGCTGCGCGTACGTCCTTGTGGCGTGCCCGGAGAACACACGGAACCGCTCTCGTCGCGGCGGTCACCACCGCCGCCGTCGTGATGGCCGCGGCGCCCGGCCTGGCCGCGACTGGAAAGCCGGAGCTGCCGGAGCCGGAGAGCCCGTGGACCAAGCCGACCAAGGTCGAGGCCCCGGCCACGCCGGCGGGCTCCACGAAGCCACCGGCATCCGAGGCGGAGGCGGAGCCGTCCGCGGAGGTCGCCGCCTGGCGGGCGGCGCAGAAGACCCGTGCGACCGGAAAGGGCTCCGCCGCCCGCTCGGCCGCTGCCACTGAAGCCGCCGAGACGCCGTACCTGCCCGAGGGGCAGGGCGAGGTGCCCTGGCACCGCATCCTCGACACCCGCCTGAACGACGCCCTCGTGGCCCGGGTGAACCTCTCCAACGGCAACCTCATGCTGGCGGCCACCGACTTCGACATCGCCGGCGTCGGGCGGAAACTCCAGCTCACGCGCACCTACAACTCCCTCGAAGCCCCCTGGGGGAAGGTCTCGCAGCGCTGGTGGCAGGCCTACGAGCGCTACCTCCAGGTGAACGACGGCGAGGTCGTCGTCCTCGACGCCACCGGCGACGCCCTGCGCTTCGAGGAGACGAGCACGGGCGGCTACACCACCCCGGCCGGCTACTCCAAGGACCTGAGGAGGAACACGGACGGCACCTACACCCTGACCGACCGCAAGTCCGGCACCCGCGACACCTACGACGAGCACGGCACGCTGACGAAGGTCACGGACAAGAACCACGGCACGATCACCGTCGACCAGCACGACGAGACCGGCGAGCACCAGGGCTTCAAGCTGACCGAGACCCGCTCCGGCCGCTGGATCGACCTGGTCAAGACGTACGGCGACCAGTGGCAGGCCAAGGACCACACCGGCCGCACCGCCGTCCTCGATCTGGACCCGGCCGGCAACCTGGCCAAGGTCACCGACACCGCGGGCAGGGCGACGGGGTACGCGTACGACTCCTCGCGCCGCCTGACGAAGGTGACCACCCCCGAGGGCACGGTCACCCTGTTCACCTACGACGGCCACAACCGCGTCACCTCGATGCAGCGCGCCACCGCCTCCTCCGGCAGCGGCCACACCGGGCCGACCTGGCGCTACGACTACACCGCCGCCACCCCCTCCGACGCGGGGACGACGACGGTCACCGACCCGGACGGCGACGAGACCGCGTACGTCCACAACGCCGACGGCGAGGTCACCAAGGTCACCGACCCGCTGAACCACTCCCGGCACGCCAAGTACACCAACCACCTCCTCCGGACGGCGACCGACGCGATGGGCACGGGCGCGGACGGCACCGGCGGCAACACCACCACCTACGGCTGGGACGACCGCAACAACGCCACCTCGGTGGAACTGCCGATGGGCGCGACGGCATCGGTGACGGCGTACCGGACGATCGCGGGCACCGACCTGCCCAACGACTTCACCTCCGCCGACGGCCGCGAGGACTCCTTCACCTACGACGCCAACGGCAACACCCTGTCGGTGACCACCTCGGGCACCGCCGGCGGCGAGCGCACCTACACCTACAACAAGGCCACCCCTACCTGCGGCGGGTTCGAGGGCCAGCGCTGTACGGCCACGGTGAAGATGTCCGGCACCAAGTCGTCGACCACGTCCTTCACCTACGACGGCGAGGGCAACCTGAAGACGGTGACCCCGCCCGCTCCGCTGGGCAGGACGGAGTACACCCACGACGCGCTCGGTCGCGTGGAGACCGTCACCGACGGCCGCGGCATCAGGACCGTCTACACCTACGACACCCGCGACCGGGTCAAGAAGGTCTCCTCGACGAACGCGACCGTCACGTTCGACTACGACGGTGACGGCAACCTCAAGTCCCGCACAGACGCCTCCGGCACCACCGGCTGGGACTACGACGAGCTCAACCGCGAGAAGGTCCGCACCCTGCAGAACGGCGCGCAGACCGCCCTGGCCTACACCCCGGGCGGCGAGGTCGACCACTACACCGACTCGACCGGCAGGACCGACTACACCTGGGACGCCGCCGGCCGCCTGGACTACCTGATCGCCCCGGACGGCAAGAAGACCGACTTCGACTACGACGCCAACGACCGGCGGACCGAGACCGTCTACCCCGGCGGCACCACCCAGTCGGTCACCCTCGACGACAACGGCCGCCCGAAGGCCGTCAGGACCACCGCGGGCACGACCACCCTGGTCGACCTCACCTACTCCTACACCGACGCGGGCAAGGACACATCGAAGATCCGCACCCGCACCGACAACCTCACCCAGCTCACGACCACCTACACCTACGACACCCAGGACCGGCTGTCCTACGCCCTGGAGGCCGACTCCGCAGGTGCGCGGAAGGCCTCCTGGCTGTACTGCTGGGATCAGGCCGGCAACCTCACCTCCCAGGACGGCGGCAAGAACACCTGCCCCGGCTCCACGACGTACACCTACAACGACGCCTCCCAGCTCACCGGCAAGAACGGCTCCACCACCGGCTGGTCCTACGACAAGCTCGGCAACGAAACCGCCGCAGCCGGCAACACCCCCCGCACCGGCGAGACCTGGACCGACCACAGCCAGCTCTCCGGCATCACCACGGGTGGCACGACGTACGACCTGGTCCACGCCGGCACCGACAACTCCGAGCGCACCAAGCTGGGTTCGACCTGGTTCCACCACACCGCGCTCGGCCTGGCGTCCACCACCACGAACGGCGTCGACACCGGATTCATCCGCGAACCGGCGGGCACCCTGAACTCCATGACGACCGGGGGGAAGTCCTACTACTACCTCACCGACGCCACCGGCAACGTCCTCGGCCTCGTCGACGCCACCGGCAGGCGCACCCACACCTACGCCTACGGCCCCACCGGCCTGCCCCGCACCACGCCGACCGAGGCCGTCCCCCAGCCGTACCGCTACGCCGGCACCTACCTCGACCCGACCGGCCTGTACAAGATGGGCGCCCGCCACTACGACCCCGCCCTCGGCCGCTTCACCCAACCCGACCCGTCGGGACAGGAAACCAACCCCTACCTCTACGCGGGCGGTGACCCCGTCAACAACACCGACCCCACTG
Organism: Streptomyces viridosporus T7A; assembly: GCF_008704515.1. NCBI lineage: Bacteria > Bacillati > Actinomycetota > Actinomycetes > Kitasatosporales > Streptomycetaceae > Streptomyces > Streptomyces viridosporus. Next base: position 4,771,110 of record NZ_CP023700.1, on the reverse strand, counting down.
GACTGGCTCCCTCTGCTGGAGAAATCACCGTGGTGACCCTGGGCGTCGTCAGCATGGCGACGGGGGTGGGCGGAGCCTTGGCCGCAGGAGCCGTCACGGCGCAGGTGCTTGGCGGTATCAGCCTCACCACCGGTATAGCAGGCGGTGTCGGTGGGGTGGCCTGCATGTTCTCGGACGGGTGTTAGAAATGAAGATCGCCGCTTACGGCCTGCTTGCGGTATCGCTGATCGCGATGGCTGTCGCCACCGGCGCGATGGTCACCAGTGACGCGGAATCGGCGCGTCACCGATCGGCACGAAAAGCCGTGCTCATCATCGCGCCTTTCATCGTGCTCGGCATCGCAGGGATCCTCCTGACATAGCCGAGGTTCCTCGGGCGGGTTCGTGCCGCGTTGCTGCACGAACCCGCCTACCACCATCACCGACGCCACCGGCAGGCGCACCCACACCTACGCCTCCGGCCACCGGAACCGGGTGCGCAGCCGCTACGGCGGGCACCGCGGTCCTGGCAGCGGCTGCGCCGGCGGTATGCGCCGGTGTGGGCTTCTACACGGGGAAAATCGTTTCCGACGCAATCTCCGGGTAATCGGAAAGTGGCGGGTCGGCACCACAGCCGATCCGCCACGACTTAGGAGAGCCGCGGTCGACTCGACTCTTTCACCGGCGCGGACAAAGTGAAGCGCAATCTGAAATTCACAGCGATCGCCACCGTCCCCGTCCTGTGGGAACCCGAGGTCTTCCCGACCAGGAGTAGCTTCCCCCGCGCTTCGTCCTGTGGCCCGTTCCCACCGGGACCTCGCTGACAATCGTGCGCACGGTGACCCAGGAGAAGCCCGAAGCTCAGGCGGGCGGGCCGGACCGATTGCTATGATCTGCAGGTCGGCCTTCGGCGCCCCCACGGGAGCGTCCGGAGGCTTTTTTCATGCCTTCCGACACTCCCTCACCCACCGCGCCCTCCCCCATCGGCTACCGCGCCCTGCTCCGCAACCGCGAGTTCGCCGGCCTGTACGCCGGCTTCACGCTGACGGTGGCCGCGAGCACCCTCTCGGGCTTCGCGCTCGGCACGCTGGTCGACCGCCGGACCGGGTCCCCGTTCCTGACGGCCGTGAGCATGTACGGCGCCACCTTCGCGACCGTGCTCGGCGCCCTGACGCTGATGTCGGTCGCGGACGGCGACCGCCCCCGCCGCACCCTGGTCACGCTCCAGTGCGTCTCCCTGGCGGGTGTCGCCGCGCAGGCGGTCCCGGGGCTGCCGCTGGCCGCCCGGTTCGGTCTCCTGCTGGTGCTGGGCTTCTTCCAGTCCCTGGCGACCGGCACGCGGATGGGACTGCTCGCCGAGGTGGTGCCGGCCTCCGCGTACGTCCCGGCGCGCTCACTGATGAACATCACCGCGGGCGGCACGGCCATCCTCGGCTTCGCGCTCGGCGCCGTACTGCTGCGGTACCTGAGTCCGCAGGGCCTCTTCGTCACGGCGGCGGTCCTGACCGCGGCCGGGCTGGTCGCGGTGGCGACGACCGTCCGGGAACACTCGGTCCGCCCGCCCCGCCGCCCCGGACTGCGCGAGACCTGGACGGCGAACACCGCGCTCCTCTCCCGCTCCGGCCCCCGCGCGCTGCTGCTGAACCTGTGGGTCCCCAACGGTCTGATCGTCGGCTGCGAGGCCCTGTTCATCTCCTACGCCCCGGACCACGCCGGCGTCCTCCTGGCGGCCGGGTCGGCGGGCATGCTCCTCGGGGACCTGACCGTCGGACGGCTGCTCACCGCCGAGTGGCGACGCCGCTGCGCGTTCGCCCTGCGCCTGCTGCTCGCCGCCCCCTACCTGCTGTTCGCCCTCCACCCTTCCCTGCCGGTGGCGACGGCCGCCGTGTTCGTCTCCGGTGCCGGGTTCGCCGCCACCCTGCCCCTGCAGGAGCGGCTCCTGGCACTGACCCCCGACCCGATCCGCGGCCAGGTCCAGGGCGTCGAGTCCGCCGGGCGCATGACCTGGCAGGGCATCGGGGCCGCGCTCGCCGGCGGCATCGCCCAGTACCTCACCCCCGGCACGACGATCACCGTCCTGGCCGCGGTCTCCCTCACCCTCACGGTCCTCTCCCGGCCGTTCGTGGCCCGCACCCGTACCGTCCGCCTCGGGAAGACCGGCACCTGACGCGGTGCAGGGGGATGTGCGGGCAGGGGGTATGTGCGGGCAAGGGCTCAGGCCGCGCATGCGCCGCCCTCTCCCGCCGCCGTCGGATCGGTCCGGCAGTCGCGGCAGCGGCCCGGTTCCGGTGCGCGGAAGACCCGTTCGCAGCCGTCGCAGTCCTGGAAGGGGTGGCGGTGCGGCCGGTGGGCCGTCCCGCCCGTGTGCGCCGCCGTGCTCGGCGAAGGCGCCGGGGCCGCGGGGAGGGGCGGGGGCAGCAGCGCGCGGAGGCGGTAGGCGATCACGCCTGCCGGGTGCTTCATGACGACGGGGAGGTCGGCGGTCAGCGTGCGGTGGACGGCGGCGGAGGTGACCCCTCGTTCGAGCCATTCGACGACGCTCGGGGCCAGTCTGTTCACGTCCCTCAGGGACAGGGTGAGGCGCTCGTCGGTACGGCGCAGTCCCGCGAGGAGGGTGACCGCCTCCTCGTGCCACCGGCCGGAACGGACGGAGTCGCGCGACGGGACCACGGGCACGGGGGTGTCGGAGACGTCCACCGGCATGTCCGGGGCGACCGGGAAGGCCGGGGCGACCGAAGCGGACGGGGTGACAGGGGCGACCGAAGCGGACGGGAGGACCGGGGCGACCGGAAGGACGGGAACCACCGGCTCACCGGGGGCTTGGTCGTCCTCCTGGAGCGTCTCCCGCGCGCCCGTGCCCGTGCCCGCAGCGGAGTCACGGGTCCGCGAGCGGGCGCGGTTCACCGCCGCCCGGCCGGCCGCCCGGACGGGGGCGGGCACGGACGACGCGGCCGCCCGGCCCGGCGACGGCGTGTGGTGGAGGTAGGTACGCGTCACCAGCCGCCCCGCCTCCGTGTGCTCACGGACCCGCTCCAGGTACCCGTGCGCCTCCAACTCCCGCAAGGCGAAGGCGATCCGGTCGCGTCCCTCGGGGAAGCGCTCCGCGAGGCTGCGGATGTCGACCGGGGTGCCCTCGGGCACCGACAGCATGTGGGTGGCCAGTCCGATCGCGGTCAGCGACAACTCGCGGTGCTGGGCGAGGTGGTTGCCCACCACCACGTACTGGCCGGACTGGTACGTGCGTACGTGCGTGACCCCGGAGGGGGTGGCGGATCGCCGAACGCCCTGATTCGGGCGCGGGGCAGGGCTAGGCTTCGTCTCAGCCATGGGGAAGGTCCTGCTTCCTCGTTGGTCAGGCCCTCGCCCTGGGATGGCAGTCCCGGCGGGGGCCGATGCATGTAGGGGCTTGTGGGGAGGCCGAGTTGCTTCGGCCGCTCTCGTGCCGAGACTGCCCGCCCGCACCACCGCCGCGCCAGCCCGTTCGACGCGTTTCACCCGCTCGAGTGATCAACGCGAGGTTTGGTGAGGTTGGTTGGTTTTTACCCTTGGTTCTTGGGTCTTTTACCGCCCGCAGCCCCGCCCCTCGCACCTCCGCGTCCCGCGCCTCCCGGCTCCGGTGCACCGCCGTCCCGGGGGAACGGTCAGGGCCCGAGGAAAACGGTCAGGGAGTGAGGAGCCGGCGCAGCGCCAGACGTGCCAGCGGGGCGTAGGCGGCCAGGACGGGCGCCGGCCCCTGCATGCCGAGCCGGGTCTCGGTCCCGTCCCGGTGGGGCCGGACCTCGTGCGTCAGACGCATCCGCAGCGGCCCGAGCCGCACCCGCCAGGTCCAGGTGCGTCGTTCGTCGTCCACGGACTCCACGAGGAACGCGGCGCGGACCCCGAGGAAGGAACGGATCGTCCCCCGCGCCCCGGGCTCGATGCGCTCGTCGCGCGTCTCCACCCGGACGATCTGCGGCGACCAGGCGGGCCACTGCCGGAAGGAGGTGTAGCGGAACCACACCGTGTCCGGATGCGCGCGGCCGACGGCCCGCAGGGTCAGCTCGGCCATGCCCCGCAACCACCCTCCGTCCGACCGGTCGCCATCGCCCCGTGCCCCCAGGATCGCCGCACCCCGGCCCGCCCGCACGTCGGAGCGGGCCGCCTCGCGGCGAGTCCCGCACGGACCCTCGCCCCGGTCCGGAACCGGCGGAGCGCGGAAGCAGTCAGAGCTCCGGCGCGAACAGGGTGAGCCGCAGCACCCGCCTCCGGGCCCCTTTGTCGGCGGCAGCGATTACGGTGCCCGGGTGAACCAGACAGCCGCTGATGACCGCAGCCTTCCGCCCGCCCTCGCCGACGTGGCCCGCGCGGAGTTCGACTACGCCGACGGCGAGGGGATCGACTTCGAGCCCTACGACGCCTTCGACTCGGCCGAGGAAACCACCGACTGGCTGCGTCAGTGGACGGGAAACCCCGAACTCGACGGCGACGCCTACCGAGTGTTCGGGCAGGACGGAACCGGCGGTCTCGCGGCCTTCTGGTACGGGCGGCCAGGTCGGCCCCTCGTCGAACAGCCCGTGGTCTTCATGGGATCGGAGGGCGAGTGCGGCGTGGTGGCCGGGAACCTGTTCGACTTCCTGTGGGTGCTGGCCGACGGATGCGGCCCCCTGGAGGCCGTGCTGTACGAGGACCGCGAGCCGCGCCCCGACGCGGCCCTCACCGCCCTCGCCGAACGCCACGCCACCACCCCCCGCCGACCGGCCCGCGACATCATCGCCGAGGCCCGGGCCGAGTTCCCGACCTTCGCCGAGGACATCGACGGACTCTGCCGCTGAGCCTCCGCCGGTACCGAGGGCACCGGCGGGGGCGGAGCTCCACCTCGGCCCATACGGTCTTGACCGGCGCCGGCCCACTGCTGACACCCCAGCGGTCGGCCAACTCATCGACCGGCAAAGGCCGTAGCCGGACTCGGTGGGCTCCGAGGAGATGCTCCGGCACACCGGCAGGCTCTCACCCCAGGCGTCGGTGACCTCGATCCGCAGCATCCCGGGCGCGGCGGACGGCAGGCCCCCGTCAGGGTGACGGCAGCGGCAGACAAGGGAGCTGCGGGTGCCGCAGGTGCTGCCCGTCCTCGTGGACGCACAAGGTGAAGGTCTCCGGCCCCGGCCGCCCGGCCGCGTCGTAGGCGTCGAGGACACGCTCGACGCACTCCCACAGGCGCACCGGTCCTCCCTCCCGGACCTGCCAGCCACCGCCGACACCGCCGCCCGGGGTCAGCGTGGCGGTCGACCCACTCACCACGTCGACCAGGTGCACGACCTCGCCGACGGTGGCCAGTTGTGTGTCGGGCACCGTGCTCTGCACGAGGAAACGCAGGTGGAAGCTCTCCTCGGTCGCGGCGGTGATCCGCTCGGGACCGTGCCGGGCGACCCGCGCCTTCCCCGGCGGCCCGGCAGCCCAGTGGGCGGGGTTGCCGAAGGCGGGCGCCGCGTGCGCACGGGCCGGCATGAAGGAAACCGTGCCGCCCAGCAGACGGCCCTCGGCGGTGCCGTCCCCGGCGACCGTGAGCAGGACGCGGGCGTATCCGTAGAGCCAGCCCGAGAGTGTCAGCAGGATCTTCCCGCCCGGCCGGGTCTGGGCGACCAGGGCCGGGGGCACGGCCCGGAAGGAGCAGGCCGCCACGATCCGGTCGAACGGTGCCTCGGGCCAGTACCCGTACTGTCCGTCCGCGACCGCGAGGGTCGGCGTGTGACCGCAGTCGTGCAGCGCGCTCGCGGCCCGCTCCAGCCGGCGCGCGTCCACCTCGATGCTCGTGACACCGGCGGAACCGAGGCGTTCGCAGGCGAGCGCGGTCGAGTAGCCCGTCCCCGTGCCGATCTCCAGCACCGTGTGCCCCTCCCGCACCTCGGCGTCGGCCCACATCCGCAGCACGAGCGACGGCAGGGTGGAGGACGAGGTCGGGGCCCCTCCGTACCGCGCGGCCGGGTGCTTCCAGTCGGGTTCGTCGCCGTCGAACTGGGTGATGAGCGTGGTGTCGGAGTACGCGGCGGCCAGCCAGCGCCCGTGGTCGAGGTCGGCGGTGACGGGCTGCCACCGGGTCAGCCCCCGTCCGTCGCGCTCGTCGGTGGGCAGGTAGAAACCGGGCACGAACCGGTGCCGGGGCACCGCCTCCACCGCCGCCCGCCAGCCCGGATCGTCGAGGTACCCGCGTGCGGCGAGGTCTTCCGCCATGACCGCGCGCAGCCGCGCGGCATCGGTCTCGAGGTCGACGGGCATCGTCATGAACAGCCCTTCCTTTCCACGGTGAGGAGGTCGGCGAACGCCTCGGTGATGTCGGCGGCGTCGGGAAGCCAGCCCCACTGGCCGTTCGGGTTGCACTCGATCGCCGTCCAGTGGTCCGGGGCGTCCCCGTCACCGGTGAGCGCGAAGTCGAAGCAGCCGAAGACCAGACCGGACGAGGCCAGGTAGGCGTGCAGCGCCGCCTCGACGGGCGGCGGCACGGTGAGGGGCGCGTGGAGCAGGGCGTTCCAGTCGCCCCGGCGCCAGTCCAGCGCGCCGTCCGGCGCGGTGACCTGCTGGGCGAAGACCCGGCGGCCGACCACGGTCACCCGCACGTCCCCGGTCTTCGGGATCTCGGCCTGGAACAGGTGCGCGGTCACGGCGAGTGCGTCGTCGAAGTCTTTCGGATCGACCCGCTGGGTCCAGATCGCTCCGGCGCATCCGTCGTCGCCAGCGGGCAGGCCGCGAAACGTCTTGCAGACGACGGGCCCGTGCCCGGCGGCGAACTCCTCCGCGGCCTTCACGTCGTTGGTGATCAGCGTCGGGGGGATCCTCAGCCCGAGCCGGGCGAACCTCCGGAGCTGGGCGGGCTTGAACTCCGCACGGGCCACCGCGGCCGGGTGGTTGACGTACCGGGCGCCGGGCAGGTCGTTCAGGACGCCGCCGAGCCCGTGCCTCGCCTCGGCGGCGGCGAAATCCCTCTGCTGTCGGGGAAGATGCGCGAACCGGGCGCCGTACGGAGTGGGGCGACGGTAGTACACCGCCGCCACCTCCCCCGGCTCCACCTCCCGGCTCGCCGTACGCAGCCGCCCACCCCACACCGGTCGGTCCCCGTCGATGCGGAAGCCGAACGTCAGGCCGGGCCCGATGTCGGCGGGGTCGACGCGGACGACGGGCACCCCGCGCGCGTTCAGCGCGGCGACGACCCGGTCCGCGGTGACGTCCTCCAGCGCGGTGACGACCAGGACGGTGGAGGCCACCCGGTCAGTCCGACTCGTAGTCGGTGGTGCTGTCGTCCTGCGTCTGGGACTGCGGGCCGCTCCCGTCACCGCCCCCGGACACCGACGCGGTGCTCGTCGTCCTCGACGTGCCGTGCTTGCCCATCTCCACCGGCCGCCCGGCCGCGTCGGTGTAACGGGCGGTCTGCGTGACGGGGTCGAGCGTCACCGTCGCGTACGGCGGCGACCCGACCGGCAGCCGGTCGGTGACCAGGCGCAGCGCCCAGGGGGCCTCGGGGGTGAGCGTCGTCATGCGGTTGTCCCTTCTCTCTGCGATGCGGTGTTCTCCCGATTCGCGTCACCCAGTGTGTTCACGCGTGCGTACCACGTTAAGGCGGGCGGCTCGTACGTCCGGCGGCTGTCCGTGAGGCGTCCGTTTCTGTACGGGCTGCCCGGCGTGACCGGGTACGGACGGTCGGGGTTGGGCCGGAGAAGGGCGCGTGACGGGAGGGCGGCGAGCATGAGCGGGTGGGAAGCGGGGCTGGACGACGAAGAGGCCGGGGCCGTGATGCGCACGGTCACACGGCAGTTGAAGCTGTGGCGCGAGGCGGCCGGTCTCACCCAGGCGGAGCTCGGGGCGGCGATCAAGTACGGGGAGGAGCTGGTCTCCTCGGTGGAGCGGGGACGACGGATTCCCCGTCCTGAGTACTTGGACGCGGCGGACGAGGTCCTGGGCGCGGGCGGCAAGATCGCCGCGATGAAGAAGGACGTGGCGGAGGTTCGGTACCCGAAGAAGGTGCGGGACTTGAAGAAGCTGGAGGCGGAGGCCGTCGAGCTGGGGGCCTACAACAACTCCGTCGTCCATGGGCTGTTGCAGACCACGGAGTACGCGCGGGCGGTGTTCAGCGTTCGTCGGCCTCCCTTCACGACGGACGAACTCGAACAGCGGCTGTCAGCCCGCGTGGCACGTCAAGAGATCATCAGCGATACGACGGCCCGCCCCCTCTTCAGTTTCGTCCAGTGCGAGTCGACGCTCCGTCGGCCCATCGGGGGCAGGATGGTCATGCGTGGGCAACTCGAACGGCTGTTGGAGGTGGCCGAGTTCCCGCATGTCGACCTTCAGGTACTTCCACTGGGCCGCGAGGAGAACTCGGGTCTCGCCGGGTCCTTCAGACTGCTCAGGCTCAAGGACGGCAGCACGGTCGGGCACGTCGAAGTGCAGCACATCAGCCGCGTGATCGCCGATCCGAAGGAAGTGCAGCTCCTCGACATGCGTTATGGGACCATCCGGGCGCAGGCTCTCAGCCCACGAGAGTCGATGGCCCTCATCGAGACAGTGCTTGGAGAGACATGACCCTCGAGCCCTACGCCGGAGCCGATCCCGACACTGTGTGGACGAAGAGCAGTTACAGCACGGACGAGGGCCCCGACTGCGTCGAGATGGCCCCCGCCTCCGACCGCATCCTCGTCCGCGACTCCAAGAACCCGGACGGCCCCCGCCTCGCCCTCGCCCCCGCCACCTGGACGGCTTTCCTCCCGTACGCCTCCGGCCACTGACGCGGAACGGACGCGAACGCGGCGGAGCGCCCCGCGAGGGGGCGCTCCGCCGCGTCGTTCACACCGCCGGACGGCCTCAGGTGGTCGTCGACCGCCGCCTGCGCGACCCCGGCCGCCGCTCGCTCGGCCGGGTCACCGGGTCGCCGGCCTCGATCGCGGCGGCGCGGCGCCGGGCGCCGAAGTCCGCCAGCGCCTCCGCCAGCTTGTGCACCGACGGCTCGGGGGCCATGACGTCGACCCTCAGCCCGTGCTCCTCGGCCGTCTTGGCCGTGGCCGGGCCGATGCACGCGATGACCGTCACGTTGTGCGGCTTGCCCGCGATGCCCACCAGGTTCCGCACCGTCGACGACGACGTGAACATCACCGCGTCGAAGCCGCCGCCCTTGATCGCCTCACGGGTCTCCGCCGGCGGCGGCGAGGCGCGCACGGTCCGGTAGGCCGTGACGTCGTCGACCTCCCAGCCCAGCTCGATGAGACCGGCGACCAGCGTCTCCGTGGCGATGTCGGCCCGCGGCAGGAACACCCGGTCGATCGGGTCGAAGACCGGGTCGTAGGGAGGCCAGTCCTCCACGAGCCCGCGGGCCGACTGCTCGCCGCTCGGCACCAGGTCCGGCCGCACCCCGAAGTCGATCAGGGCCTTGGCCGTCTGGTCGCCCACCGCCGCGACCTTGATCCCGGCGAAGGCACGGGCGTCGAGGCCGTACTCCTCGAACTTCTCGCGGACCGCCTTGACCGCGTTGACGGACGTGAACGCGATCCACTCGTAGCGGCCCGTCACCAGGCCCTTGACCGCCCGCTCCATCTGCTGGGGCGTGCGCGGCGGCTCGACCGCGATGGTCGGCACCTCGTGCGGCACGGCCCCGTACGACCGCAGCTGGTCGGAGAGCGACGCCGCCTGCTCCTTGGTGCGCGGGACGAGGACCTTCCAGCCGAACAGCGGCTTGGACTCGAACCACGACAGCCGGTCGCGCTGGGCGGCGGCACTGCGCTCACCGACCACGGCTATCACCGGTCGGCCGCCGTCCGGGGACGGCAGCACCTTCGCCTGCTTCAGCGTCTGCGCGATCGTGCCGAGCGTCGCCGTCCAGGTGCGCTGCCGGGTCGTCGTACCGGCGACGGTCACCGTCATCGGGGTGTCGGGCTTGCGCCCGGCGGACACCAGTTCGCCCGCCGTGGCGGCGACCGAGTCGAGCGTGCTGGAGACGACCACCGTGGCGTCCGACGCCCCGACCTCCGTCCAGCAGCGGTCGGACGCCGTGCGCGCGTCCACGAACCGCACGTCCGCGCCCTCGGCGTCCCGCAGCGGCACACCGGCGTACGCGGGCACGCCGACCGCCGTCGCGATGCCGGGGACGACCTCGAAGGGCACCCCGGCCGCGGCGCACGCCAGCATCTCCTCGGCGGCGTACACGTCGAGCCCGGGGTCACCGGTCACCGCACGCACGACCCGCCTGCCGCCCCGCGCGGCCTCCATGACAAGATGTGCGGCATCCCTCGCCGCGGGGACGGCGACGGTTGTTGATGCACCATCAATAACCGTCAACTGGGGCGTGCCCGTGCCCGGAGCGGACGACGCGGAGGAACCCGCCGCGTCCGTGTCCGTGTGCACCTCGGCGACGCCCTGCTTGGCGTGCGGACGCACGACGTCGAGCACCTCGTGCTCGGCGACGAGGACGTCCGCGTTCGCCAGCGCCTCCACGGCGCGCAGAGTCAGCAGTCCCGGATCCCCGGGTCCGGCACCGAGGAAGGTGACGTGCCCGTGTTCCGGAGGGGCGGGAAGGGTGGTGGGGCTCAATGTGCTCGCTCCCCCATCAGACCGGCCGCGCCCTGCGCCAGCATCTCGGTGGCGAGTTCGCTACCGAGCGCCATCGCCGCCTCGTGCGTCTCGGGCACGGGACCGGTGGTGGACAGCTGCACCAGCTTGGTGCCGTCGGTCGTACCGACGACGCCGCGCAGGCGCATTTCCTTGACAGTCTGCCCGTCGCCCAAAAGGTCGGCGAGCGCGCCCACGGGGGCGCTGCAACCGGCCTCCAGGGCGGCGAGCAGTGACCTCTCGGCCGTCACGGCGGCCCGGGTGAGCGGGTCGTCGAGCTCGGCGAGCGCGGCGATCAGTGGCGCGTTGTCCGCGGTGCACTCGACCGCCAGGGCCCCCTGGCCGGGGGCGGGCAGAACCGTGTCGACCGACAGGAAGTCGGTCACCTCCTCGCTGCGGCCGACCCGGTTCATGCCGGCGGCGGCCAGCACGACGGCGTCCAGTTCACCGCTGCGCACGTATCCGATCCGGGTGTCGACGTTCCCGCGGATCGGCACCGTCTCGATCTCCATGCCGTGGGCGCGGGCGTACGCGTTCAGCTGCGCCATGCGGCGCGGCGAACCGGTGCCGATGCGGGCGCCGCGCGGCAGGTCGGTGAACTTGGGCACGTCGCGCCCCACCATCACGTCCCGCGGGTCCTCGCGCACCGGAATGGCGGCCACGACCAGCTCGTCGGGCTGCGTGGTCGGAATGTCCTTCAGGGAGTGCACCGCGAAGTCCACCTCGCCGCGTGCCAGCGCCTCCCTCAGCGCGGCCACGAACACGCCCGTGCCGCCGATCTGCGCGAGGTGCTCGCGCGAGGTGTCGCCGTACGTGGTGATGGGGACGAGTTCGACGGGCCGTCCGGTCACCTGGCGCACGGCTTCCGCCACCTGGCCGGACTGGGCCATGGCGAGCTTGCTGCGCCTGGTCCCCAGCCTCAGTGCCTTCTCAGTCATGCCGGCCCTCGGTTCTCTGGGTTCTTCTCGGTGCTTTCCCCGGCCCGGGAGACGGCTGCCACCGTCTCGGGGTCGAGGTTGAACAGGGTGCGCAGTGCGTCGGCGTACCCGGCGCCGCCGGGCTCGGCGGCGAGCTGCTTGACCCGTACGGTCGGCGCGTGCAACAGCTTGTCGACCACCCGCCGTACGGTCTGTGTGATCTCCGCGCGGTGCTTGTCGTCGAGGCCGGGCAGTCGCCCCTCCAGGCGGGCGATCTCACCGGCGACCACGTCCGCGGCCATGGTGCGCAGGGCGACCACGGTCGGCGTGATGTGCGCCGCCCGCTGCGCCGCCCCGAAGGCCGCGACCTCATCGGAGACGATACGCCTGACCTGGTCCACATCGGCAGCCATCGGAGCGTCCGCGGAGGCCTCCGCGAGCGATTCGATGTCGACCAGCCGCACCCCGGCGAGGCGGTGCACGGCCGCGTCGACGTCGCGCGGCATCGCGAGGTCGAGCAGGAACAGCACGGGCTCCGGACGCGGCGGCTCGGCCACCGGCTCCGGGCGGCGCAGCTCGGGGATCCGGCCGGCGCTCGTCGCGGTGGCGGCCAGCGCGCCGATCAGCTCGGCGTCGGCCTCGGGGCCGCGCTTCCCGGCCTCCCTGCGGTCGACCGTGCCGCCGGCGACCCATGCGGCGTGCTGCTCCAGCGTCGCCGCGTCCATGCCGGCGACGGCCGCCTCGCCCATCACGGAGAAGCCGGGCTGCACGGCGGACAGGTCCAGCGGGCAGCCTTCCTCGGCGCCGACGGAGGGAGACGCCGACGGGGCCGGTGCGTCCGGGGAACGCTCGTCGGGGGCGACGGCCGGCTGCTCGCCGGTACGGCCCCGCACCGCGGCGGCGACGGCGTCGGCCGTCAGGACGAGCCCGGTCGCGCCGGTGCAGGAGACGACGACGTCGGCACGTGTCAACTCGTCCGGCACCGATCCCATCGGTACCGCGCGGGCCAGGACGTCCGTGTCGTCGTCCTCGGTCAATATCTGTGTGAGGCGCTCGGCGCGCTCGTGCGTGCGGTTGGCGACGACTATCTCGGCGACACCGGCCCGCGCGAGGGTGGCCGCGGCCAGCGAGGACATCGAACCGGCGCCGATGACCAGGGCCTTCTTGCCCCGGGCCCAGCTCCCGACGTCCGTGCCGGCGGCGAGCTGCTCCAGGCCGAAGGTGACCAGGGACTGCCCGGCGCGGTCGATGCCGGTCTCGGAGTGGGCGCGCTTGCCGACCCTGAGCGCCTGCTGGAACAGGTCGTTCAGCAGCCGGCCGGCGGTGTGCAGCTCCTGGGACCGGGCGAGCGAGTCCTTGATCTGGCCGAGGATCTGGCCCTCGCCCACGACCATCGAGTCCAGTCCGCAGGCCACCGAGAACAGGTGGTGGACGGCCCGGTCCTCGTAGTGCACATAAAGATAAGGAGTGAGCTCCTCCAGGCCGACCCCGCTGTGCTGGGCCAGCAGCGTGGACAGCTCGGCGACACCGGCGTGGAACTTGTCCACGTCGGCGTAGAGCTCGATGCGGTTGCAGGTGGCGAGCACCGCGGCCTCGGCGGCCGGTTCGGCGGCGACCGTGTCCTGCGCGAGCTTGGCCCGCGCGTCCGGGTGCAGCGAGGCCCGCTCCAGCACGCTGACCGGGGCGCTGCGGTGGCTCAGTCCGACGACGAGGAGACTCATGCCGGCATCACGGCGGGCACGTCCCCGTCGGGTCCCTGGTCGGTGCCGGACTCCTCGCGGGCGGCGGCCGGGACGGCGGTCTCGGCGGCGACTCCGGTCGTGGCCTCCTCGCCGGCCTTGCGCTGCTCGTGGAAGGCGAGGATCTGCAGCTCGATGGAGAGGTCCACCTTGCGCACGTCGACGCCGTCCGGGACGGACAGCACGGTCGGCGCGAAGTTCAGGATGGAGGTGACGCCGGCGGCCACGAGCCGGTCGCAGACCTGCTGGGCGGCGCCCGCGGGGGTCGCGATCACGCCGATCGAGACGCCGTTGTCCCGAATGATCGATTCCAGCTCGTCGGTGTGCTGCACCGGGATCCCGGCGACGGGCTTTCCGGCCATCCCGGGGTCGGCGTCGATGAGCGCGGCGACCCGGAAACCACGGGAGGCGAACCCGCCGTAGTTGGCGAGCGCGGCACCGAGGTTGCCGATTCCTACGATCACAACCGGCCAGTCCTGGGTCAGGCCGAGTTCACGGGAGATCTGGTACACGAGATACTCGACGTCGTAGCCGACGCCCCTGGTCCCGTAGGAACCGAGGTAGGAGAAGTCTTTGCGCAGCTTCGCGGAGTTGACGCCCGCGGCGGCCGCCAGCTCCTCCGAGGAGACCGTGGGCACCGAGCGCTCGGAGAGCGCGGTGAGGGCGCGGAGGTACAGCGGAAGCCTGGCGACGGTGGCCTCGGGAATCCCTCGGCTACGGGTCGCCGGTCGGTGAGTTCGGCCAGTTGCCACGGTGCTCCTGCGGGTAGAGCGGGGCTTCGGGCGGTCATACGTCCCCGGACCGCCCCGTCGAATGCAGGCTATGTCTTTGTGAACGCGTGCACAAAGATGGTGTCCGATTTGCCCGGCCAACGTGACCGGGGTCACGAAACCCCGGGGCCGTTGCGTGGAACCGGCGCACCCGCACCGCCGCTCCTTGACTTCTGGGGGCAAAACCGCACACCTTCCTCTGTGAATCCCGCCCCCGAGACCAAGTCACCATCGATCCTAAGCGACTTTCCGGTCCGTTTGGACTGATCGGTCAGTTGATCGTCCGGGGGCCCGAACGCCTCAGGGACCGGTGAGGGCGCCGCGCAGGCGGTCCTCGTTCACGCGCCAGAAGGTGTGCTGCCGGCCGTCGACGAGCACGACGGGGATCTGCTCCCAGTACTGCTCGTGCAGCTCCGGGTCCCGGGTGATGTCCTTCTGCTCCCAGCGGACGCCGAGCTCACCGCACACCTTCTCCACCACCACCTGCGCTTCGTCGCACAGATGGCAGCCGGGCTTGCGGACGAGGGTGACGAGCCGGTCCCGCGGGGCGGCCGGGGTGTTGCGGCGGAAAAGAGGGCTCATACCGGCCATTGTCGCGCGCGGCCTTAACGACACGGACGCGAAGAGTTCACGACGTGCGAACGTCTCGGGTCCGGAACCACCGTCCGGACTGGCTATGCTCACGCCATGGCCGCTCTAGGATGGCTCACTCCCCGTAGGCGCCCCGCCACGGCGCGGAGCGTGTTGGCAGGCGAGGCCTCTGCGGAGGCAGCACGCAAATCCACCCAGGACGTTTCCGACCGCGAACCGGAGTTCCCGGTTCACGGCGACGACCGGGCCGCCGCGTTCTTCGACCTGGACAACACGGTGATGCAGGGCGCGGCCCTGTTCCACTTCGGGCGGGGCCTGTACAAGCGGAAGTTCTTCGAGACGCGCGAGCTGATGCGGTTCGCCTGGCAGCAGGCGTGGTTCCGGCTGGCGGGCGTCGAGGACCCCGAGCACATGCAGGAGGCCCGCGACTCGGCCCTGTCGATCGTCCAGGGCCACCGCGTCTCCGAGCTGCAGTCCATCGGCGAGGAGATCTACGACGAGTACATGGCCGAGCGGATCTGGCCGGGGACGCGGGCGCTCGCCCAGGCGCACCTGGACGCCGGACAGCGGGTGTGGCTGGTCACGGCGGCTCCGGTGGAGATCGCCCAGGTGATCGCGCGCCGACTGGGGCTGACCGGGGCGCTGGGCACGGTGGCGGAGTCGATCGACGGCGTGTACACGGGCAAGCTGGTGGGCGAGCCGCTGCACGGGCCGGCCAAGGCGGAGGCGGTGCGCGCGCTGGCGCTCGCGGAGGAACTGGACCTGAGCCGCTGCGCGGCGTACAGCGATTCGCACAACGACATCCCGATGCTGTCGCTGGTGGGCCACCCGTACGCGATCAACCCGGACGCCAAGCTCCGCAAGCACGCGCGCCGGATGGACTGGCGGCTGCGCGACTACCGCACCGGCCGCAAGGCGGCGAAGGTCGGCATCCCCGCGGCGGCGGGCGTGGGTGCGGTGGCGGGCGGCACAGCGGCGGCCATCGCCCTGCACCGCAAGCGCCGCTGAAACGATCGTCCCGATCGTCCGGGGGCAGGAGCACCGCCCCGCCGGGGAACCCGGCCAATCCGACCGCTCTACCCCGCAACCCCTCTGCCCAGTCCTGTTGGCTGCACACGGCCACAACTCGTCCCGTACCGCACCGGAACACGAAGAATTCCGGTCACCAATCGGTCACCCTCCGATGGGCGAAAGGACGTCAACCGGTTACGGAAGCGACGTAATCGACGATTTGAGCAACTGGGCGTAGCAGCACCTGTACGAAGCGTTATTCTCCTCAGACGCAAACCGGTACCCCTCCGTCGCCACGACGGGTGAAAGGTTCCGTACTGCACGTGATGGAAGCTCTGCCTCTGGGAGTCCCGTGTATCCACACGTCGGGGTTGACGCCTCGGGCCTGGCTGCGCTGCGCGCGACAGTCGTGAGGGCCCGGGACACGTTGCGCGGCATCGTCCCCACCGCGTACACCGTCCCCGCTTTCGCCATCGCCCCCGTCGGTCCGTGCTACGCCCTCGCCGACGGCCTCGAGCAGGTGCCGGCGCGCAGCGCCGTCGTCGAGGGGCGGCGGTCGGGTGACGGACGGACGGTCGGCCGGCGGGGACGCCCCTCCGGCCCGGCCGCCGCGCGCCGTCCCGCCGCCGACAGCGACAGCGCCCGGATGATGGACCTCGTGGAGCGCGCCCAGGCCGGCGAGGCCGAGGCCTTCGGACGGCTCTACGACCAGTACAGCGACACCGTGTACCGGTACATCTACTACCGGGTGGGCGGCAAGGCGACCGCCGAGGACCTCACCAGCGAGACCTTTCTGCGGGCGCTGCGCCGCATCGGCACCTTCACCTGGCAGGGGCGCGACTTCGGCGCCTGGCTCGTGACCATCGCCCGCAACCTGGTCGCCGACCACTTCAAGTCCAGCCGCTTCCGGCTCGAGGTCACCACCGGGGAGATGCTCGACGCCAACGAGGTCGAGCGCTCCCCCGAGGACTCCGTCCTCGAATCGCTGTCCAACGCCGCCCTCCTCGATGCCGTACGACGACTCAACCCCCAACAGCAGGAGTGCGTCACGCTCCGATTCCTCCAGGGCCTCTCCGTCGCCGAGACCGCCCGCGTGATGGGCAAGAACGAGGGCGCCATCAAGACCCTCCAGTACCGGGCCGTCCGCACCCTCGCCCGGCTCCTCCCGGACGACGCGCGCTGACCGGAGCGGCCGGAGCACTCTCCGGAACAGCCAACTCACGCTCCGTGAAACCCAGTTGGCTTCCCCATTCGGTCGTCCGGTGTCCGTAACCCAAGTGCCGCGCCGCTCGTTGTGCGGGATACAGGCTCCCTGCGGCCACCCCTGACCGGCTCCGATCACCCGATCGTGTGGACACGGCCGGGGTGTGGAACCCTCAGGCCCCCCGGGGAGTCGACCGTCATGACGAGAGGAGGTGCCGCCAGTGATCGCGAACGTATCGGCGCACCGGCGGGCGAACGCCTTCGCCCAGGCCCTGGAGGAGCAGTCCGACCGGGACCCGGCGGCCGAGCAGTCCGAAGGACCGGCCCCGGCCACCGGGGAGAGCGAGCGGGCACGGCTGCTCACGCTCGCCTCCGGTCTCGGCGCACTGCCCAAGCCGGAGCTGGACCCCGAGGTCAAGGTCGTCCAGCGGGCCCAGTTGGTGGCCGCGTTCGAGGCCATGCTCCAAGAGGGCACCGCGGCGGGCGAGGCGACGGACCGGTCCGTGCCCGAACAGCGCTCGCGCCGGGCCCGGGGCACCCACCGGGCGACCCCCCTGGGCAGACTGCGACCGCGCTCACGGCTGGCCAAAGGGCTCACCGCGGGCGGACTCAGCGTCGGTGTCGCCGCCGGCGCCCTCGGCGGAGCCGCCGCCGCCAGTTCCGACGCCCTGCCCGGCGAATCCCTCTACGGCCTCAAGCGCGGCATCGAGGACGTCAGGCTCGGCCTCGCCGACGACAACACCGAGCGCGGCCGGATCCACCTCGACCACGCCTCCACCCGCCTCAGCGAGGCCCGTCGGCTGATGGAGCGCGGACGCAGCGGCCCGCTCGACCACGAATCCCTCGGCGAGATCCGCCGCACCCTGTCCGGCATGCGGCACGACGCCTCCGAGGGCCACCGGCTGCTGCGCGAGGCCTACGAGCGCGACCCGGACTCCCTGGACCCCATGCGGACGCTCTCCTCCTTCTCCCACGCGCACCGCGAGACCTGGGGCACCCTGCGCGACCAACTGCCGGTGCAGTTGGGGGACGTCAGTGAGCAGGTGTCGTCGGTGTTCGACGCCATAGAGCAGGACGTCGCCCCGCTGCAGTCCCTGCTCCCCGCGCCCCCGTCCCGGAAGGACGGCGACAGCGAGCGGCAGCGCGGCTCCGACCCGACGCCCGGCACCCCGTCCGCCACGGGCCCCTCACCGGCGCCCAGCACCGGCAGCGACAGCGGCGCCTCCGACGGGAGCGGCACCGGCAACCAGGGGCCCAGCAGCTCCGCCGGCACCGACGCCGAGAACGACGGCCTGCTCGGCGGCAACACCGGCGACCTGCTCGACCCGCCCCGGGAGAGCGGCACCGACACGCCACCGCAGGCCCCGGGAGGCGTCACCCCGCCCTCCCCGCCCGACGTCACCCTCCCGCCGCTCCTGCCCGGTCTGCTCCCGGGACTGGGCATCAACGGCCAGGACGCGGAGTAGGGACCGCACGGCAGCGGGACCCCGCCGTACGGGGGCCGGGGGCGTTCCCTTCGAGGAGCGCCCCCGGCCCCGTACGCGTGTCCTGCGGGACCCGCCTCGGGAGAACACCCCCACTGAAACCGCCTCAGAAGAACACCGACCGCCGCTGGACCAGCAGCTTGTACAGCGTGTGCTGGATCTGCTCCCGCACCTGGTCGGTCAGGTTGAACATCAGCATCGGGTCCTCCGCCGCCTCCGGCGGGTACCCGTCCGTCGGGATCGCCTCCCCGAACTGGATGGTCCACTTCGTGGGCAGCGGGATCGCCCCGAGCGGCCCCAGCCACGGGAAGGTCGGCGTCAGCGGGAAGTACGGGAAACCCAGCAGCCTCGCGAGCGTCTTCGCGTTGCCGATCATCGGGTAGATCTCCTCCGCCCCGACGATCGAGCACGGGACGATCGGGACGCCCTGGCGCAGCGCGGTGGACACGAACCCGCCCCGGCCGAACCGCTGGAGCTTGTACCGCTCCCCGAAGGGCTTGCCGATGCCCTTGAAGCCCTCCGGCATCACCCCCACCAGCTCGCCCTGGCCGAGGAGGCGTTCGGCGTCCTCCGCGCAGGCCAGGGTGTGACCGAGCTTGCGGGCCAGTTCGTTCACCACCGGCAGCACGAACACCAGGTCGGCCGCGAGCAGCCGCAGGTGGCGGTCGGCCGGATGGTGGTCGTGCACGGCGACCTGCATCATCAGGCCGTCCAGCGGCAGCGTCCCGGAGTGGTTGGCGACGATCAGGGCGCCGCCCTTCGACGGGATGTTCTCGATGCCCTTCACCTCCACCCGGAAGTACTTCTCGTACACCGGGCGCAGCAGGGACATCAGGACCTGGGAGGTGAGCTCCTCGTCGTAGCCGAAGTCGTCGACCTCGTAGTCCCCGGTGAGGCGGCGGCGCAGGAAGGCCAGACCGCTCGCGACCCGCCGTTCCAGTTCGCCGACGCCGTCACCGGACGGCTGCGGGGACGATTCTTCGGCCGACTGCGGGGACGATTCCTCTCCCCGGGGCACGGGAGCGTCCTCCCGCGCGGACTCCACACCCGGCAGGGGCTGCACCTCCCCCACCGCCGCGGGCTGCGCGCCCGGGCGCCGGCTCCCCGCACCACCCCGGCGGCGCGGCGGGCGCTGCGCGGCGCCCCCACGGGAGCGGTCGTCGTCGAACGGAATGACCTTGGCGTCCGCCATCGTTGCTGCGCTCCTCAGTTGGCGCTCTGCGTCGGGGAGTGACCGCTGCCCGGCAGGGGCAGCGCGGCGATCCGGTCGACGGCCCTCGCGAGGGCCTCGGGCGGAAGCAGACCGGGGCCGCGGCTGCGCACGAAGTCCCCAAACGTTTCCGCAGTCGTGTACTTCGGGGTGAAGCCCAACGTCTCGCGCATCTGGTCCGTCGCCACCACCCGCCCGTGCGTGAGCAGCCGGATCTGCTCGGGCGAGAAATCCGTCATTCCCAGCGTACGCACCAGCGAACCCGCCCAGGTGACCGCGGGAAGCAGCAGGGGCACGGTGGGCCGCCCGAGCCGCCGGGAGCACTGGGAGAGCAGCAGGACGCCGTCGCCGGCGATGTTGAAGGTGCCGCTGTTGAGCGTGGAGCGCCTCGGTTCGTGCGAGCCGATCCGCAGCACCTCGATCACGTCGTCCTCGTGCACGAACTGCAGCCGCGGGTCGTATCCGAGCACGGTCGGCAGGACCGGCAGCGAGAAGTACGCGGCGAGCGGGCTGTCCGCGGTGGGGCCCAGGATGTTGGCGAACCTCAGCACGCACACCGCGACGTCCGGGCGGCGGCGCGCGAACCCGCGCACGTAGCCCTCCACCTCGACCGTGTCCTTCGCGAAACCGCCGCTGGGCAGGGACTTGGGCGGGGTCGTCTCGGTGAAGACCGCCGGGTCGCGGGGCGCGGAACCGTAGACGTTCGTACTGGACTTCACGACCAGCCGTTTGACGTGCGGGGACTTCTGGCAGGCACCGAGCAGTTGCATGGTGCCGATGACGTTGGTCTCCTTGAGCGCGGCCCGGCCGCCGCTGCCGAGCGGCGTGCCCGTGACGTCGAGGTGGACGACCGTGTCGGCCCCCGTCTCGGCGAGCACCCGCGCGATGGTGGGCTGGCGGATGTCGGCCTGGACGAAGTCGGCGCCGCCCAGGTGGTGCTCGGGCGCGACCGCGTCCACCGCGACGACCCGTTCCACCTCGGGGTCACGCTGGATCCGCCGGACGAAGCGGCCTCCCAGCTGACGGGCCACTCCGGTCACGAGCACGACCTTTCCCAAGATCAGCGCCTTTCTCTCGCCCTGCCCCCGACGGTCAACTTAGCGGGTCGCCGTCGCTCTGTGGTGCCCACCCGATGCACGAAGTGACGACAGCCCCGGACGTACGAACGAACCCGGCCGGACTCCCCACCGCCCGGGAACCCAGGGGACGTCCGGGAAAACACGGAGACGTCCGGGAAACACGGGGAACGCCCGCGAGACGACAGCGGCCCCCCACCGGAGTGCGGTGGAGGGCCACTGGACACGCTTCCGCGTCGTCGCTTACTTCTTGTTGCGACGCTGAACGCGCGTGCGCTTGAGCAGCTTGCGGTGCTTCTTCTTGGCCATCCGCTTGCGCCGCTTCTTGATAACAGAGCCCACGACTACCCTCGCTCACTTCTCATCACTCGGTGTTTGGGCGCCATGGGCCCACACGACCTACGAGGGGCTAGCCTACCCGCCCGAGCGCTGAGGTCGTAATCGAGGAGGCCGGGGAGTCCCGTGAGTGCTCGGAACAGGACTCCCCGACGCGCCGTCAGGCGGTTTCCACCCCCACGTAGCTCTCGCGGAGGTACTCGTGAACCGCTTGCTCGGGGACGCGGAAGGACCGCCCCACCCGAATCGCGGGCAGATGACCGCTGTGCACCAGCCGGTACACGGTCATCTTCGACACTCGCATCACCGAGGCGACTTCCGCCACGGTAAGGAACTGAACCTCGTTCAGAGGCCTCTCGCCAGCTGCAGCCATGACACACCTGAACCTTCCGCACTCGACGGCCACCGGCTTCCCCTTCCGGTGACTCTTCGTCGCTGCGTGCTCACTCCCCAATGTAGGGGCGGGTGATGCGAGTGGGGAAGAGGTGCACCCATCAGCGGCCTACTGCGACAGACACGCCCGTTTGAGTATGTAGCGGGTCAGCGGCAGGTAGTAACCGGACCGCACGCCGTCATCAAGTGGAACGACGACGGACACCGCGCCCTCGGCCTCCCCGACGAACGGGGCCGGGTCGTTCACATCGGCCAGCGCGACGGCCTCGAACCCCAGCTGACCTGCCCCGCAGGCCCAGCCGTGGTCCCCGATCACCAGCTCCGGAAGCGGCCCGCCGGCCGCCGCGGCCGCGTCGAGCGCGGTCCGAACCGGGAGGGGGGAGTGCGTGTGCGCGCCGGGCTCACGACCGGGGCGTCGCGGGGCGGCTTGGCGGACGAGTCCGACTCCCCGTACGTAGTCGAGGTTGTACGTGCGTAGGCCGAACCGGGTCGTTATGTCGACAGAGCGACCCTTCGCCGGAGTGAGGACGGCACATCCCGCCGCCGACAGCGCGTCTGCCAGAGCGGCGTAGAAGCCGAGCAGCCGGTGCGGGTGACCGGTGCCGAGCAGCACGGGCGCACCACGACGGGCGGCCACCGCCAACCGTCCCGCACAGGCGTCCAGGGCGGCCAGGGTCCGCTCGGGGTCGATCACCTCGTGGCCGGAGGTGCGACCGGGATCGGCCGAAACCCCGCACCTGTCCGCCATCAACGCGAGCAGTTCCCGCTCCTCCCACGCCCCTTCGGGATCCAGACCGATCAGCATCCGGGGGTCCCGGGCGGCGAACAGCCGATAGCTCCGCAGGCTCTCCTCCCGCGTGGTACCCACGACACCGGCGAGCCGGGCCGCCAGGAGATGGGCGCGGAGGTCGGCGGAGGACGGCACGGACACGATGGTGCGGGACACGGGGGCCGGCCGCGCCCGGAACCGGCGAACACCGCACGGTCGGCGTAACGGTCCCGGGGTCCCCGGGACCCGTGCCGGGCCTACGCCAGCAGCCCGCGCAGCGGGAACACCGCGCGCCGCACCGCCAGGATCGCCTGGTCCAGGCGGTCCGCCGGGTCGTACCCCTCGTCCCACGCGGACCAGGAGACCGGCCACCGCCCGTCGGTCATCCGCCGCGGCGCCGGCTGCCGGGTCCGGGCATAGACCTCCTGCCGCCAGGCCTCGGGGATCATCGTCGTGGGATCCACGGGCCGTCCGGCCGCGATGCCCACCAGATGGGTCCAGGACCGCGGCACGACCTCCACCACCGCGTACCCGCCGCCGCCCAGCGCCACCCACCGCCCGTCGGCGTGGGTGTGCGCCAGCTCGTGGCAGGCCATCTGCACCGCGCGCTGGGCGTCCAGCGACACCGCCAGGTGCGCCAGCGGATCCTCGAAGTGCGTGTCGGCGCCGTGCTGCGTCACCAACACCTGCGGCCGGAACTGGGCCAGCAGCTCCGGCACCACGGCGTGGAACGCCCGCAGCCATCCGGCGTCCCCGGTCCCGGCCGGCAGGGCCACGTTGACCGCGCTGCCCTCCGCGTTCTCCGCCCCCGTCTCCTCCGGCCACCCGGTCTGCGGGAACAACGTCCGCGGATGCTCGTGCAGCGAGATCGTCAGCACCCGCGGGTCCTCCCAGAACGCCGCCTGCACCCCGTCCCCGTGGTGCACGTCGACATCGATGTACGCGACCCGCTCGGCCCCCAGCTCCAGCAGCCGGGCGATGGCCAGCGAGGCGTCGTTGTACACGCAGAAGCCGGAGGCGGCCCCCGGCATCGCGTGGTGCAGCCCGCCCGCGAAGTTCACCGCGTGCAGCGCGTCCCCCCGCCACACGGCCTCCGCCGCCCCCACCGACTGCCCGGCGATCAGCGCCGACACCTCGTGCATCCCGGCGAACGCGGGATCGTCGAGCGTGCCCAGCCCGTACGCCTGGTCCGCGGTCGCCGGGTCCGCCGACGCGGCCTTCACCGCGTCGATGTAGTCCTCCCGGTGGACGAGCCGCAGCGTCGACTCCCCGGCCGCCTTCGCCGCGACCACCTCCACCTCGCGGTCGAGCCCGAGGGCCCCGACCAGACTCCGGGTCAGGGCGAGCCGGACCGGGTCCATCGGATGGTCCCGGCCGAAGTCATAGCCCGTTACTGCCTCGTCCCACATCAGCTGTGCGCGGCCGCTCATGCCCGCCACCGTATCGGTCCGGTTGAGGCGCGAACGACTTGGCGTACACGAGTGTCACCAGGACCAGCACCATCGGAACGAGCATCGCCCCGCGGTAGCTCCAGACGTCGCCGAGCACTCCGACCAGCGGCGAACCGATCAGGAAACCCACGTAATTGAAGACGTTGAGACGCGCCACGGCCGCGTCCGAAGCCCCCGGGCCGTGCAGTTCGAAGGCGCGCCGCCCCGCCGCCGCGAACGTCTGCGGCACCAGCACGCAGAGCCCCAGCCCCAGCAGTGTGAACCCCAGCATCCCCACCCACGCCCCGGGCGCCCCGGCCACCACGGCGAACCCCACCGCCGCCACCAGCGCCCCGGCCCGCACGACCGCCACCGCCCCGAACCGCCGCACCCCGACGTCCCCGACCGTCCGCCCCAGCAGCGTGGTGACCA
This sequence comes from Streptomyces viridosporus T7A, assembly GCF_008704515.1. NCBI lineage: Bacteria > Bacillati > Actinomycetota > Actinomycetes > Kitasatosporales > Streptomycetaceae > Streptomyces > Streptomyces viridosporus. The sequence goes on along the minus strand of NZ_CP023700.1, from coordinate 4,747,208 downwards.
TGTAGACGTTGTACGGAACGGTCGCCAGCTGCTCCGAGCCGCCCAGCACGTCCTGGAGGTACTTCGCGCTCCAGTTGGACACCGTCGAGTCCCCGATGTACGCCACCGTCATCACCAGGCACAACGGCACCAGCCATCCGAGCCCGACGGCCGCACCCTTCCCCGCCCCGCCTCCGGGCGCCGCGCCCTCCGCCCCGGGTTCGCCGCCCCCGTCGACGTACCACCGGCTCCCGACCAGCGCGGCCGGCAGCAGCACCAGCACCACCGGCAGGTACGACACCCACAGCGCCAGCCCCTCGTGCGCCCCCACCCAGGCGAGCGACGCCCCTGCGATCCCGCCCAGGCTGTACGCGGCGTGGAACCCGAGCATGATGCTGCGTCCGTACGCCCGCTGCAGACCCACCCCGAGCATGTTCATCGAGGCGTCCAGCGCCCCCACGGCCAGTCCGAAGGCGGCCAGCGCCACGCCCAGTCCGGCCAGGTGCTCCCCCGCCCCGACTCCCAGCAGCGCCAGCAGCACCACCGGCTGCGACCACCGCAGCACCCGGCTCGGCGGCACCCGCCTCACCAGCCGCTCCGTCGCGACGCTCCCGATGCCGGCCAGGATCGGCACGGCGGCGAGGAAGGCGGGCAGCAGCGCGTCGGAGACCCCGTACCGGTCCTGGACGGCCGGAATCCGCGTCACGAGCAGAGCGAAGGCGACGCCCTGGACGAGGAAGCCGAACGCCAGCGAGAGCCTGCCGCGCCGCAGCACATCAGTCATGGCGGCGAGCGTAGGGCTCCGGCGTACCCGTGGGTAGATCCGGCCAAAGGTGAATCGGGTTCAGTTTCCGCGTCGGTCCCTGCCCCGGTGCCCGCTCCGGTCTCCGTCGAGCAGCTCGGCCAACTCCCGCATGCTCCCGAAGAGTCGAGTGGTCCCGACGAGCTTCTCCGCGGGCGTCATCGCGGTGAACCCGTACACGTCCATCCCGGCCGCGACCGCCGCCCGGACGCCCAGTGGACTGTCCTCGACGACCACGCACCGGTCGGGTGCGACCCCCATCCGCTCGGCCGCGTACAGGAACAGATCCGGCGCCGGCTTCCCGCGTCCCACGTCCTGCGAACTGAAGATCCGCGCATCGTCGAACCACCGGTCGAGCCCCGTCGCCCGGTGCCCCACCCGGATCCGCTCATGACTCCCGGACGAGGCCACGCAGTACGGCACCGCGTCCTCGGTCAGCCTCTCGAGCACGTCCACGGCACCCGTCACCGGCTTCAACTCCCGCTCGAAGGCCGCGAAGACCCGAGCGTGGAACACGTCGTCGAAGTCCGCCGGCAACCGCCGCCCGGTCCGCTCCGCGACGAGGTCGTGCACACGATGCATGGCGGAACCCATGTAGTCGCGGATGGAGTCCTCGTACGACGTGGGGTGCCCGAGCTCGGTGAGATAAGCGGCGAGAAGCCGGTTGGAAAGGGGTTCGCTGTCGACGAGAACACCGTCGTTGTCGAAGATGACGAGATCATAGCGCATGACCCGACCCTAAACGCAGAAATCCCCCGTGCCGAATGGCACGGGGGATTTCCATAAGAATTGTTCGGCGGCGTCCTACTCTCCCACAGGGTCCCCCTGCAGTACCATCGGCGCGGTAGGGCTTAGCTTCCGGGTTCGGAATGTAACCGGGCGTTTCCCCTACGCTATGACCACCGAAACACTATGAAACAATCAACAACCGTTGGCTGTTCGTGGTTTCAGAACCAACACAGTGGACGCGAGCAGCTGAGGACAAGCCCTCGGCCTATTAGTACCGGTCACCTCCACACGTTACCGTGCTTCCAGATCCGGCCTATCAACCCAGTCGTCTGCTGGGAGCCTTACCCCATCAAGTGGGTGGGAGTCCTCATCTCGAAGCAGGCTTCCCGCTTAGATGCTTTCAGCGGTTATCCCTCCCGAACGTAGCCAACCAGCCATGCCCTTGGCAGGACAACTGGCACACCAGAGGTTCGTCCGTCCCGGTCCTCTCGTACTAGGGACAGCCCTTCTCAAGACTCCTGCGCGCACAGCGGATAGGGACCGAACTGTCTCACGACGTTCTAAACCCAGCTCGCGTACCGCTTTAATGGGCGAACAGCCCAACCCTTGGGACCGACTCCAGCCCCAGGATGCGACGAGCCGACATCGAGGTGCCAAACCATCCCGTCGATATGGACTCTTGGGGAAGATCAGCCTGTTATCCCCGGGGTACCTTTTATCCGTTGAGCGACGGCGCTTCCACAAGCCACCGCCGGATCACTAGTCCCGACTTTCGTCCCTGCTCGACCCGTCGGTCTCACAGTCAAGCTCCCTTGTGCACTTACACTCACCACCTGATTGCCAACCAGGCTGAGGGAACCTTTGGGCGCCTCCGTTACCCTTTAGGAGGCAACCGCCCCAGTTAAACTACCCATCAGACACTGTCCCTGATCCGGATCACGGACCCAGGTTAGACATCCAGCACGACCAGACTGGTATTTCAACGACGACTCCACGACCACTGGCGTGGCCGCTTCACAGTCTCCCAGCTATCCTACACAAGCCGAACCGAACACCAATATCAAACTGTAGTAAAGGTCCCGGGGTCTTTCCGTCCTGCTGCGCGAAACGAGCATCTTTACTCGTAGTGCAATTTCACCGGGCCTATGGTTGAGACAGTCGAGAAGTCGTTACGCCATTCGTGCAGGTCGGAACTTACCCGACAAGGAATTTCGCTACCTTAGGATGGTTATAGTTACCACCGCCGTTTACTGGCGCTTAAGTTCTCAGCTTCGCCCCACCGAAGTGGAGCTGACCGGTCCCCTTAACGTTCCAGCACCGGGCAGGCGTCAGTCCGTATACCTCGCCTTACGGCTTCGCACGGACCTGTGTTTTTAGTAAACAGTCGCTTCTCGCTGGTCTCTGCGGCCACCCCCAGCTCACCGGGCAAAGCCGGATCACCAGTGATGGCCCCCCTTCTCCCGAAGTTACGGGGGCATTTTGCCGAGTTCCTTAACCATAGTTCACCCGAACGCCTCGGTATTCTCTACCTGACCACCTGAGTCGGTTTCGGGTACGGGCCGCCGTGCAACTCGCTAGAGGCTTTTCTCGACAGCATAGGATCATCCACTTCGCCGCAATCGGCTCGGCATCGGGTCTCAGACGATGTGCCAGGCGGATTTGCCTACCTGACGTCCTACACCCTTACCCCGGGACAACCACCGCCCGGGCTGGACTGCCTTCCTGCGTCACCCCATCACTCACCTACTACCAGCTCGGGTCACCGGCTCCACCACTCCGGCCTCGTCCGAAGACTCGGCCGGCGGCTTCACGGGCTTAGCATCACTGGATTCGGTGTCTGGCGCTGCACCGCGGGTACCGGAATATCAACCGGTTATCCATCGACTACGCCTGTCGGCCTCGCCTTAGGTCCCGACTTACCCTGGGCAGATCAGCTTGACCCAGGAACCCTTAGTCAATCGGCGCACACGTTTCTCACGTGTGAATCGCTACTCATGCCTGCATTCTCACTCGTGAACCGTCCACAACTCGCTTCCGCGGCTGCTTCACCCGGCACACGACGCTCCCCTACCCATCACGATCCCCGTTGGGGGTACATATCGCAATGACACGACTTCGGCGGTACGCTTGAGCCCCGCTACATTGTCGGCGCGGAATCACTAGACCAGTGAGCTATTACGCACTCTTTCAAGGGTGGCTGCTTCTAAGCCAACCTCCTGGTTGTCTCTGCGACTCCACATCCTTTCCCACTTAGCGTACGCTTGGGGGCCTTAGTCGATGCTCTGGGCTGTTTCCCTCTCGACCATGGAGCTTATCCCCCACGGTCTCACTGCCGCGCTCTCACTTGCCGGCATTCGGAGTTTGGCTAAGGTCAGTAACCCGGTAGGGCCCATCGCCTATCCAGTGCTCTACCTCCGGCAAGAAACACACGACGCTGCACCTAAATGCATTTCGGGGAGAACCAGCTATCACGGAGTTTGATTGGCCTTTCACCCCTAACCACAGGTCATCCCCCAGGTTTTCAACCCTGGTGGGTTCGGTCCTCCACGAAGTCTTACCTCCGCTTCAACCTGCCCATGGCTAGATCACTCCGCTTCGGGTCTTGAGCGTGCTACTGAAACCGCCCTGTTCGGACTCGCTTTCGCTACGGCTTCCCCACCCGGGTTAACCTCGCAACACACCGCAAACTCGCAGGCTCATTCTTCAAAAGGCACGCAGTCACGACGTTGAGCGCAAGCACTCAACGCGACGCTCCCACGGCTTGTAGGCACACGGTTTCAGGTACTATTTCACTCCCCTCCCGGGGTACTTTTCACCATTCCCTCACGGTACTCTCCGCTATCGGTCACCAGGGAATATTTAGGCTTGGCGGGTGGTCCCGCCGGATTCACACGGGATTTCTCGGGCCCCGTGCTACTTGGGTGTCTCTCCAACGAGCCGCTGACGTTTCGGCTACGGGGGTCTTACCCTCTGCGCCGGACCTTTCGCATGTCCTTCGCCTACGCCAACGGTTTCTGACTCGTCCCACGGCCGGCAGACCGTGGAAGAGAGATCCCACAACCCCGCATGCGCAACCCCTGCCGGGTCTCACACGCCTGCGGTTTGGCCTCATCCGGTTTCGCTCGCCACTACTCCCGGAATCACGGTTGTTTTCTCTTCCTGCGGGTACTGAGATGTTTCACTTCCCCGCGTTCCCTCCGCACTGCCTATGTGTTCAGCAGCGGGTGACAGCCCATGACGACTGCCGGGTTTCCCCATTCGGACACCCCCGGATCACAGCCTGGTTGACGGCTCCCCGGGGCCTATCGTGGCCTCCCACGTCCTTCATCGGTTCCTGGTGCCAAGGCATCCACCGTGCGCCCTTAAAAACTTGGCCACAGATGCTCGCGTCCACTGTGCAGTTCTCAAACAACGACCAGCCACCCGTCACACACCGCTCACGCGGTGCTGCACCGGGGCCGGCGACCGAAGACCCGGCCTGGCGGCCGTGCCCTCAGACACCCAACAGCGTGCCCGGACCGGACCCGTCCGAAGATCATGCGTTCCACGCCCTTGCGAGCAGTACTGGCAGTCTCCGACCCGAGGTCCGACCGAGTAGTCAACGTTCCACCCATGAGCCACCAGCATCGGACGTGCGCCGATGGACTGGCCTCTGACCGCGATCCCTAAGGGACGCGGTGAGAAGTGCTCCTTAGAAAGGAGGTGATCCAGCCGCACCTTCCGGTACGGCTACCTTGTTACGACTTCGTCCCAATCGCCAGTCCCACCTTCGACGGCTCCCTCCCCAGGGGGGTTGGGCCACCGGCTTCGGGTGTTACCGACTTTCGTGACGTGACGGGCGGTGTGTACAAGGCCCGGGAACGTATTCACCGCAGCAGTGCTGATCTGCGATTACTAGCGACTCCGACTTCATGGGGTCGAGTTGCAGACCCCAATCCGAACTGAGACCGGCTTTTTGAGATTCGCTCCACCTCGCGGTATCGCAGCTCATTGTACCGGCCATTGTAGCACGTGTGCAGCCCAAGACATAAGGGGCATGATGACTTGACGTCGTCCCCACCTTCCTCCGAGTTGACCCCGGCGGTCTCCCGTGAGTCCCCAGCACCCCCGAAGGGGCCTGCTGGCAACACGGGACAAGGGTTGCGCTCGTTGCGGGACTTAACCCAACATCTCACGACACGAGCTGACGACAGCCATGCACCACCTGTACACCGGCCACAAGGGGGACCGTGTCTCCACGGTTTTCCGGCGTATGTCAAGCCTTGGTAAGGTTCTTCGCGTTGCGTCGAATTAAGCCACATGCTCCGCCGCTTGTGCGGGCCCCCGTCAATTCCTTTGAGTTTTAGCCTTGCGGCCGTACTCCCCAGGCGGGGCACTTAATGCGTTAGCTGCGGCACGGACGACGTGGAATGTCGCCCACACCTAGTGCCCACCGTTTACGGCGTGGACTACCAGGGTATCTAATCCTGTTCGCTCCCCACGCTTTCGCTCCTCAGCGTCAGTGTCGGCCCAGAGATCCGCCTTCGCCACCGGTGTTCCTCCTGATATCTGCGCATTTCACCGCTACACCAGGAATTCCGATCTCCCCTACCGAACTCTAGCCTGCCCGTATCGACTGCAGACCCGGGGTTGAGCCCCGGGCTTTCACAACCGACGCGACAGGCCGCCTACGAGCTCTTTACGCCCAATAATTCCGGACAACGCTCGCGCCCTACGTATTACCGCGGCTGCTGGCACGTAGTTAGCCGGCGCTTCTTCTGCAGGTACCGTCACTTGCGCTTCTTCCCTGCTGAAAGAGGTTTACAACCCGAAGGCCGTCATCCCTCACGCGGCGTCGCTGCATCAGGCTTGCGCCCATTGTGCAATATTCCCCACTGCTGCCTCCCGTAGGAGTCTGGGCCGTGTCTCAGTCCCAGTGTGGCCGGTCGCCCTCTCAGGCCGGCTACCCGTCGTCGCCTTGGTGAGCCGTTACCTCACCAACCAGCTGATAGGCCGCGGGCCCATCCTGCACCGCCGGAGCTTTCCACACCGAGGAGATGCCTCCCGGTGTCGTATCCGGTATTAGACCCCGTTTCCAGGGCTTGTCCCGAAGTGCAGGGCAGATTGCCCACGTGTTACTCACCCGTTCGCCACTAATCCCCACCCGAAGATGGTTCATCGTTCGACTTGCATGTGTTAAGCACGCCGCCAGCGTTCGTCCTGAGCCAGGATCAAACTCTCCGTGAATGTTTACCGGTGATCCGGTGCAACACCACGAGAGCGGTGCGAGGGGAGGAATAGTCCCCTCGCACACAGCGTCCTCGCTGTGTTTCTTCAAAGGAACCTCGACCATCGGTGTACCCGATGGACGGGGTATCAACATATCTGGCGTTGACTTTTGGCACGCTGTTGAGTTCTCAAGGAACGGACGCTTCCTTCGTACTCACCCCTCCGGGCTTTCCTCCGGGCGCTTCCCTTCGGTCTTGCGTTTCCGACTCTATCAGATCTTTCCGATCCGATTTCCTCGGTGCTTTCCGGGGTCCCGCGTCCGCGTTTCCCTTTCCGGCGTTTCCGACTCTAGCAGACCCTTTCGGGCCTGACTCCCCGCCAGGAGGGGGTGTCTTCCCGGCCGTTGGGCCGTTCCGACGAGTGAGACCTTAGCGGATTCCCGGCTCCCGAGCTAATCGGGGGCCTGCGTCCTTTCGAACGCGGATTCCTCATTTCGCGAATACGCACGCCAATGACACGACGCGCAGACAGATGCCCGCTGTCGGGAAGGAGTGGTATTGCGGAATGGTTGTCCGGGGACCGACCGGAGTCGGCGCTCACGTCGGGCAACCCGGAGAACACTACGGATCCGACCGGGCCGTGTCAACCCTCGCCCTCGAGTCACCCCGGAGAGCTACGCTGACCCCTGTGACCACGCGTACGTACCGCCAGTTCTGGTGGGCCGCCTGACGGCGGCCCTGCTCACGTACGCACCCGAGCGGCCGCCGACCCGGCGGCCGTTCTTGTTTCTCCTCCGGAGCTCCGAGGGGCGGTCGGCCGGGACGGCGGCCTCGACCAGGAGACGGAGAAGAGATGACACGGGTCTTCAGCGGGATCAAGCCGACCGGGCACCTGACGCTGGGGAACTACCTGGGGGCCATGCGGCGGTGGGCCGCCGTCGACCAGCACCGGGCGGAAGCGCTGTTCTGCATCGTCGACCTGCACGCGCTGACCGTGGACCACGACCCCGCTCGGGTGCGCAGGCTGAGTCGGCAGGCGGCGACGCTGTTGCTGGCCTCCGGGCTGGACCCACAGGTGTGCACGGTGTTCGTGCAGAGTCAGGTGGACGAGCACGCGCGGCTGTCGTACCTGCTCGAGTGCGTGGCGACGGACGGCGAGATGCGGCGGATGATCCAGTACAAGGAGAAGGCCGCGCGGGAGCAGCGGCGGGGCGGGAGCGTGCGGCTCTCGCTGCTGACCTATCCGGTGCTGATGGCGGCGGACATCCTGGCGTACGGGGCCGACGAGGTGCCGGTCGGGGACGACCAGGCGCAGCACGTGGAGCTGACGCGCGATCTCGCGGTGCGGTTCAACCAGCGGTACGGGCACACCTTCGTGGTGCCGAGGGCCACGCACCCGAAGGTGGCGGCGCGGGTGATGAACCTGCAGGACCCGACGGCGAAGATGGGCAAGAGCGACGACACGGGGCCGGGGATCGTCTATCTGCTGGACGAGCCGGACGTGGTGCGGAAGAAGGTCATGCGGGCGGTGACCGACAGCGGGCGGGACGTCGTGTACGACCGGGAGGCGCGGCCGGGGGTGACCAATCTGCTGGAGATCCTCGCGGCGTGCTCGGGTGGGAACCCGGAGGCGTTGGCCGGTGTATATGAGTCGTACGGCGCTTTGAAGAAGGACACCGCGGAGGCTGTGGTCGAGGTCCTGAGGCCCGTGCAGGAGAGGCACAAGGAGTTGTGCGCGGATCCGGGCCATGTGGAGGGGGTGCTGCGGGATGGTGCGGAGCGGGCGCGGGCCATGTCCCGGCCGACCGTGGATGCCGCTTACCGGGCGATCGGGCTGCTGCCTGCGGGCTCGGATACCGGGGCGGCCGCGCTGAACGCCGCTCGGTAGGCGCGGGGGCTGGTGGCGAGGCGCGATGCGAAGTGCTGGCGCATCGTGACCTCGCTGCCGAAGCCGGCTCTGCGGGCGACCTCGGGCATGGGGAGGTCGGTGCGTTCCAGGAGCCGCTGGGCTGCGGCGACGCGCTGGTCGAGGAGCCAGCGCAGTGGGGTGGTGCCGGTCGCCGCGGTGAAGTGGCGGGCGAAGGTGCGCGGGGACATGCCGGCGTGGGCGGCCAGGTCGGCGACCGTGAGTGATTCGTGGAGGTGGCGCAGGGCGTGCTCGCGTACGGCGGCAAGGGCGTCGGCGTCGCGGTCGGCGCGGGGGGCGGGGTGCTCGATGAACTGTGCCTGGGTTCCGGTGCGGAAGGGGGCCGTGACCATGGAGCGGGCGATGGTGGCGGCGGCTTCGGCGCCGTGGGCGGTGCGGACCAGGTGGAGGCAGAGGTCGATGCCGGCGGCGGTGCCGGCCGCGGTCCAGATGTGGTCGTCCTCGATGAACAGGGCGTCGGGGACGACGGTGACGTGGGGGTGGTGCGTGCGGAACAGCTCGACGAGGTTCCAGTGGGTGATGGCGCGGCGGCCGTCGAGGAGGCCGGCCTGGGCGAGGGTGAAGGCTCCGCCGCAGAGCGCGGCGAGGGTGGTGCCGCGGGCGTGGGCGTGGCGGAGGGCGTCGAGGACGGGTGGTGGTGCGGGGGTGAGGTGGTCGTCGAGGCCCGGGACGACGACGAGGTCGGCTTCGGCCAGCCAGTCGAGGGTGCGGTCGGGGTGGAGGGAGAGGCCGCCGCGCATGGGGATGGGGGTGGTGCCGGTGGCGACGCGGCGCAGGTCGAAGGCGGGGACGCCGCGGTCGGTGCGGTCGGCGCCGTAGACCTCGGTGATGACGGAGACGTCGAAGGCGCGGATGCCGGGGAAGGCGATCAGGGCGACGCGGTAGGGCTGCTCCACGTCGGCAGTAAACCATCGGCGGTAATCCATCGATCGATGTCTTTCGGACCCCTGGGGGCGGGAGGGGCCCGGCGGCAGGATCGTGGGCATGGAGATCGCGGAGAACGCGGCGCTGGTCGTCGTGGATGTGCAGCAGGGCTTCGAGGAACTGGACTTCTGGGGGCCGCGGAACAACCCGGGAGCGGACGACAACATCGCGTCGCTGATCGACGTGTGGCAGGCGTCGGGCCGGCCGGTCGTCTTCGTACGGCACGACTCGACGCAGCCGGGGTCGCCGCTGCGGGCGGGTCACGAGGGGAACGGCTTCAAGGGGTACGTGGAGGAGCGGCGTGGGAAGGGAGGCGCGGAGCTGCTGGTGACGAAGGACGTGAACTCGGCGTTCTACGGCTCGCCCGATCTCGACGCCTGGTTGAAGGGGGCCGGCATTTCGCAGGTCGTGCTGGCCGGGATCCAGACCAACATGTGCGTGGAGACGACGGCCCGGATGGGCGGGAACCTGGGGTACGACGTGGTGGTGGCGTTCGACGCGACGTACACCTTCGACCTGGAGGGGCCGTTCGGCTGGCGATGCGGTGCGGACGAGGTGGCGCGGGCGTCGGCGGTGTCCCTGCACGGGGGCGGTTTCGCGCGTGTGGTGACCACGGAGGAGGTGGTGGACGCGGCGGGGTGATCCGCCCCCGGACGGGTCGGCGCGGTCAGTCCTTGGTGCCGGAGGCCAGTTCGCGGCTGCGGTCGCGGGCGGCTTCCAGGGCGGCGATGAGGGCCGCTCGTACACCGTGGTTCTCGAGTTCGCGGATGGCGTTGATGGTGGTACCGGCGGGGGAGGTGACGTTCTCGCGGAGCCTCACCGGGTGCTCGCCGCTGTCGCGGAGCATGGTGGCGGCGCCGATCGCGGACTGGACGATCAGGTCGTGGGCCTTGTCGCGGGGCAGGCCGAGGAGGATGCCGGCGTCGGTCATGGCTTCGACCAGGTAGAAGAAGTACGCCGGGCCGGAGCCGGAGAGGGCGGTGCAGGCGTCCTGCTGGGACTCGGGGACGCGGAGGGTCTTGCCGACGGCGCCGAAGATCTCCTCGGCGTGGGCGAGGTGGTCGGCGGTGGCGTGGCTGCCGGCGGAGATGACCGACATGGCCTCGTCGACGAGGGCGGGGGTGTTGGTCATGACGCGGACCACGGGGGTGCCGGCGGCGAGGCGGTCCTCGAAGAAGGCAATCGGGATGCCGGCGGCGCCACTGATGACCAGGCGGTCGGCGGGGACGTGCGGGGCGAGTTCGTCGAGGAGGACGCCCATGTCCTGCGGTTTGACCGTGAGGATCAGGGTGTCGGCGGTCTTGGCGGCCTCCTGGTTGGAGACCGGGGTGACTCCGTAGCGGGTGCGGAGTTCTTCGGCTCGTTCCTGGCGGCGGGCGGTGACCAGGAGATCGGCGGGAGCCCAGCCCCCGCGGATCATTCCGCTGAGCAGGGCTTCGCCGATCTTGCCGGTGCCGAGGACCGCGACTTTCTGCGTCATGGCTGGGGTGCCCTCCGGGGGGTGCGTCGTCCTTGTTCATCCTCGCACTCGGGGCCGCGGGGGCGGGGTGATTGTCCGGTGGGCGGAATGGTGGTGTCCCTCGGCCGCCTCGGCCGTCACGCCGTCCTGCGTCGCAGGGTCGCCGCGCCGAGGCCGAGCACCAGCAGGGCGCAGCCGGCGACGATCAGGGCGTCTCGGACGAAGGCAGCGGTCATGTCGGTGTGCCGGAGGACCTCGTTCATGCCGTCGACGGCGTAGGACATGGGGAGGGCGTCGGAGACGGCCTCCAGGACGGGGTGCATGTTCTCGCGCGCGGTGAACAGACCGCAGAGGAGGAGCTGGGGGAAGATCACGGCCGGCATGAACTGGACCGCCTGGAACTCCGAGGCCGCGAAGGCCGAGACGAACAGGCCGAGGGCCGTGCCGAGGAGGGCGTCGAGCAGGGCCACGAGGAGGAGCAGCCAGGGGCTGCCGGTGACGTCGAGGCCCAGGAACCAGACGGCGAGGCCCGTGGCCAGGGCGGACTGGACGATCGCGAGGGCGCCGAAGGCGAGGGCGTAGCCGGCGATGAGGTCGCCCTTGCCGAGGGGCATGGCGAGGAGGCGTTCGAGGGTGCCCGAGGTGCGTTCGCGCAGGGTGGCGATCGAGGTGACCAGGAACATCGTGATCAGGGGGAAAATCCCGAGCAGTGAGGCGCCGATGTTGTCGAAGGTGCGCGGGCTGCCGTCGAAGACGTAGCGGAGCAGCAGCAGCATCAGGCAGGGGATGAGCAGCATCAGCGCGATGGTGCGGGGGTCGTGGCGCAGTTGGCGCAGGACCCGGGCCGCGGTGGCGGTGGTGCGGGAGAGGTTCAGGGCGCCGGTGGGGGTCGGCGTGGTCGTCGCCGGGTGGGTGGTGCTCATCGGGTGGTCTCCTTCGTGCGGCCCGCCGCGGTCGCCGCGTCCACCAGGTGCAGGAAGGCCGCCTCGACGGTCTCGGAGCCGGTGCGGGTGCGGAGGGCGTCGGGGGTGTCGTCGGCGAGGATCTCGCCCGCGCGCATGAGCAGGAGGCGGTGGCAGCGCTCGGCCTCGTCCATGACGTGGGAGGAGATCAGCAGGGTGGTGCCGCGTTCGGCGGCGAGGGTGTGGAAGAGCTGCCAGAGGTCGCGGCGCAGGACCGGGTCGAGGCCGACCGTGGGTTCGTCGAGGACCAGGAGTTCGGGGGTGCCGAGGAGGGCCACGGCCAGGGAGACGCGGCTGCGCTGGCCGCCGGAGAGGTTGCCGGCGAGGGCGTCGGCGTGGGTGGTGAGGTCGACCTCGGCGAGGACGCGCTCCACGTCCTGGCGGCGGTCGGCGCTCGCGCGGCCGGGGTGGAGGATCGCGGCGAAGTAGTCGAGGTTCTGGCGGGCGGTCAGGTCGTCGTAGATCGAGGGCGCCTGGGTGACGTAGCCGATGCGGGTGCGCAGGGTGGGGTGGCCGGCGGGGAGGCCGAGAACGTCCAGGGTGCCGGTGACCTTGGCCTGGGTGCCGACGACGGCGCGCATCAGGGTCGACTTGCCGCAGCCGGACGGGCCGAGGAGGCCGGTGACCTGGCCGCGCGGGACGGTGAAGTCGAGGCCGCGCAGGACCGTGCGGGGGCCGCGGACGACGGTGAGGTCCCGGGCACGGACGGCCGGGGTGCCGTCGGCCCGCCCTTCGTCGCCGTGCGGGGTGTCCGGGCGTGGCGGCTCGGAGGAGTAATTCATCATGTGATGAATAATCCTCTCCGGGGCAGGTCCCGTCAAGCGGTGGCGGGGCGCGGGCCGTGGGCTGCTCGCGGGCTACGAAGGGGCGGTGGCGACGAGCAGGACGACGTCGTAGGTCTCCTCGACGGTGCCGTCCGGGAAGGCGTTCCTCAGATGGTCGCGCTGCTCGGTGAGGAAGGCGGCGGTGCGTTCCTCGTCGCTGACCAGGAAGACCGAGCGGCTGGCGAGGTTGGCCAGGTGGGTGTCGATCGGGACGCGGCGGGACCAGCGGACCTCGCGGCGGGTGAGGCGCGGGAGGCCGCCGGGATCGGCGCCGAGGGCATCGACGTCGCGCCGCTCGGCGGCGGTGTCCACGCCGAAGTGACGCGCGACGCGCGCGGACTCCTCGGCGATCCAGGGCACGTCGAGCGCGTTGATGTTCCACCACAGGGCGAGCGCGCCGCCCGGGCGCAGGACGCGGAGCGCTTCCGGCACGGCCCGGGCGGGGTCGGTCCAGTGCCAGGCCTGGGCGTAGGTGAGGAGGTCGGCGCAGTGGTCGGCGAGGGGCAGGGCGTTGCCGTCGCCGCGGACGACCGGGAGGCCGGGGTGGAGGCGGCGGAACTGCGCCGCCATGCCGTCGCCGGGCTCCACGGCGAGCACGGCGGCGCCGCGGGCGTGCAGCAGCGCGGTCGCGATACCGGTCCCGGCCCCGATGTCCGCGACGCGGGAGCCGGCGAGGGGGCGGCCGGCGAGTTCCTCGAGGGCGTCGAAGAGGGCGGGCGGGTAGGAGGGGCGGTGAGCGGCGTACCGGGCCGCGGCGGAGTCGAAGGAGCGGGCCCGGGCGGAGCGGCCGGGCGGGGCGGGGGCCGCGGCGGCGGACGGCTCGAACGCTTCGGACGTCATACGGCCATGGAGGCCGCGACGACCGTGCCCGAGGAGCCCGAGGAGGGGGAGGAAGGAAGCGGAGGAGGTGGAGGAGGCCGAGGAGGGGACTTCTCCCGGGCGGGCGGGGCGCTCCCCCGCGCCGGGCCTAGGCGCCGCGGCGCTTCCTGGGGTTGCCCGAACGGCGGGAGGTCCGCTTCTCGTGCTGCGCGCGGGCCGTTTCGTACTCCTCGCGGTGCAGTTTCTCCCCGGGGGCCTCGGTCAGGGAGCGGAAGAAGTAGGCGAGGAGGGAGCCGACGAAGCCGACGGCCAGCAGGCCGCGGAGGGAGGCCTGGCGGTCCGGGTCGGGGCGCCGGGTGAAGCCCTCCCAGGTGTGGCCGAAGGCGAGGGCGCTGCAGACCGCGAACATCACGATCAGGAGGAGCGTGACGAAGCCGCCCACGGCGGCGATCTGGAGGCCCTGGTAGGCGACGCGCAGGACGAGGCAGGAAGCGGCCGCGGCGGCGAGGGAGCCGACGGCGACGCCGACGCGGCGGGCGGTGTAGCCGTTGCCGTGGTCGACCCAGGTGGTGCCGAAGAAGCGGAGGGGTTCGGGGCGGGGCCCGCCGGGGGCGCCCGGGGAGCCCGCGGTGCTGTCCGGGGTGTCGTTCTCTGCGCTCACGCATCGATTATCACGCCGGACGCGCCGCGGGCTCCGGACGGGATCAGGAGCAGCGCGGGGCGATGTAGCCGTCGCTGCCGGTGTACACGTAGGCGTCCGAGACGTACTCGCCGTTGTCGATGTTGTCCCAGACCTTCGACGTGCCGTACGGGCCGGTGACCGTGGTCCCCTGGGTCTGGCAGAAGACGGGGACCTTGGCCCCCTCGGGCAGGACGCGGACGACGGTGTAGCCGGTGCCCGGACCGCTGCGGACGTTCAGCCGGACGCCCGGCGCGACCGAGTAGTAGCGCAGGGCCGCGGTGCCGACGGTTTCCGCCTCGTTGCCGTCCTCTGCCTGTCCGACGTGGTCGATCGACATGTGGAACCTCCCCCGTTGTTCGCCCCACGTCTGTCGTGGGGCCCCGTTGATTCCCCGTGAACGCACCTTGCACACCCGTGCGTTCGCGGAACACAGACGCTAGCAAGCCGCCTCGGTCTCGTACGTGTCATCGACTAGGCTCCGGGCGTCGCGCGCGCGGACGAACAGCGACGGACAGCACGGGGGGTCCCATGGCGCCACAGCGGAACGCCGGAGCGAACGCGGAAGCGGAACTTCCTGAGTACGCCGGTCACTACCGGCTCGAGTCGCCACTCGGCTCCGGCGGCATGGGGGTGGTGCATCTGGCCCGCAGCACCTCCGGGCTGAGGCTCGCGGTGAAGGTCGTGCACGCCGAGTTCGCCCGGGATCCCGAGTTCAGGGGCCGGTTCCGGCAGGAGGTGCGGGCGGCGCGGAAGGTGAGCGGCGCCTTCACCGCGCCGGTGGTCGACGCCGACCCGGAGGCCGAACGGCCCTGGATGGCCACGCTGTTCATTCCGGGCCCGACGCTCGCCGAGCACGTGAAGCGGAACGGGCCCATGGATTCGGTCCAGTTGCGCAGGCTGACGGCCGGACTGGCGGAGGCGCTGCGGGACATCCACCGGGTCGGGGTCGTGCACCGTGACCTGAAACCCAGCAACGTGCTGCTCGCCGAGGACGGACCGAAGGTCATCGACTTCGGCATCTCCCGGCCGAAGGACAGTGAACTGCGCACCGAGACCGGGAAGTTGATCGGTACCCCGCCCTTCATGGCGCCCGAGCAGTTCCGGCGCCCGCGCGAGGTGGGGCCCTCCGCCGACATCTTCGCGCTCGGGTCCGTCCTGGTGCACGCCGCGACCGGACGCGGGCCGTTCGACTCCGAGAGCCCGTACGTCGTCGCCTACCAGGTGGTGCACGACGAGCCGGACCTGACCGGCGTGCCGGACGACCTCGCTCCGTTGGTGCGGCGCTGTCTGGCCAAGGAGCCGGACGACCGGCCCTCCCCCGACGAGTTGATGCGGGAGCTGCGGTCCGTGGCGGCCTCGTACGACACCCGGGCGTTCATACCGGCGCAGCGGACGGGGACGGACGGCTCACCCCACGCGCACCCCGGCACCGGACCTGGCCCGGCGGACTCCGGCACCGGACCGGACTCCGGGTCCGGCCCGCGGTCCGGCCCCGGCCCGGACCGCGGCCACGACTCCCCGCCGGGGCCGGAGCCCGAGCGCGGTGCCGAGGGGGCCGGGCGGCCGGCCGCGCGCCGTCGGAGCGGACGGACGCTGCTCGGAGCCGGAGCCCTCGGGCTCGCCGTCCTCGGCACGCTCCTCTGGGTCCGCCCGCCCGGCGACGGGACGCCGGCACCGGGCGGCTCCGCCGCGCGGCCCTCGTCGGCCGGGGCCGGGGCGTGGGAGGCGGCTCCGTTCGAGGAGGCGGGCACCCCGCAGTGCTCGTTCGGAGCCGGCCGGCTGCTCTGCGCCCTGACCGGGCGGGTCTTCGCCCTCGACGCGGACGACGGCGACCTGGTGTGGCAGCGCGCCGTCGCGCGGACGGCGCGGAGCGGGCCGCCGGTCGTGTCGGGCGGCCTCGTGCAGCCCTGGCTGAACCGGAGCCGCGGTCTGGAGGCCCTCGACCCCGCCTCGGGGAAGTCGGTGTGGCAGCAGGAGACGGTCGAGTACAGCCGCCTGGACAGGGCCGGGGACACGCTCCTGCTCGTCCGGGACGACGGCACGGTCACCGGCGTGGACGGCGCCTCGGGCGGCACGGTGTGGAGCCGCCGGATACCGGGACACGCCGTGCCGTCCTTCGACTCGTTCCCGGGGGATCCGCTGGCGTACGCGACGAGCACGTCCGAGGACGGTGCGAGCACGCGGATCACGGCGGTCGACCCGCGGACCGGCGAGGTGCGCTGGGACGCGCGGCTGGCCGGAACGCTGAAGCCGGTCGGCACGACGGGCGGGTCGGCCGTCCTCGCCTCGCTGGACGCGGTCTACCGCGACACCGAGGCCCTGGTCCGCTACACGCCGGGCACCCGGGAGGTGCGACGGGTGGCGCTGTCCGTCCCCCTGGAGCAAAGTCACGGGACGGTGCACGGGGGCGTCGCCTACCTGGTGGGGTCCGGCGGCCGGCTGGTGGCCGTCGACATGGGCGCGCTGCGCCGGCGGTGGAGCCTGGAGACCGGCGCCGCCCGGAGTTCCTCGCCGGTCGCCGACGGGCGGCACGTGTACGTCACCGCGTCCGACGGGCGGCTGCTCGCCGTGGACGCGCGCGCGGGGCGGCTGGTCGGGCAGACCGCGCCCCGGCTCGGGGACGCCGACCGGGTCGCCGCCGCGCTGCCCGAGCCGGTGGTCGCGGACGGGCGCGTCCACGCGTCCGCGCCCGACGGGACCGTGTTCGCCGTGGACGCGCGGGACCCGGCCGGCTGGTAGCGGGGCACCGGACCGGCGAAGGGCCGCCCCCGCGAGCGGGAGCGGCCCCGGGACCGGGCCGTGGGCACCGCGGGGCCTCAGCCCAGCTTGGTCACGTCCCGCACCGCGCCCTTGTCCGCGCTGGTCGCCATCGCCGCGTAGGCCTTCAGGGCCGCGGAGACCTTGCGGTCGCGGTTCTTCGGGGCGTACCGGCCGTTCAGCGCCTGTTCGCGGCGGGCCAGTTCCGCCTCGTCGACCAGGAGCTCGACCGAGCGGTTCGGGATGTCGATGCGGATGCGGTCGCCGTCCTCGACCAGGGCGATGGTGCCGCCGGAGGCCGCCTCCGGGGAGGCGTGGCCGATGGACAGGCCGGACGTGCCGCCGGAGAAGCGGCCGTCGGTGATCAGGGCGCAGGCCTTTCCGAGGCCGCGGCTCTTCAGGTACGACGTCGGGTAGAGCATCTCCTGCATGCCGGGGCCGCCCTTGGGGCCCTCGTAGCGGATGACGACGACGTCGCCCTCCGTGACCTGCTTGGTGAGGATCTTCTCGACGGCCTCGTCCTGCGACTCGCAGACCACCGCCGGGCCCTCGAAGGTCCAGATGGACTCGTCGACGCCGGCCGTCTTGACCACGCAGCCGTCGACCGCGAGGTTGCCCCGCAGCACCGCCAGGCCGCCGTCCTTGGAGTAGGCGTGCTCGGCGGAGCGGATGCAGCCGCCCTCGGCGTCCTCGTCCAGGGTCTCCCAGCGCTCGGACTGGGAGAAGGCCTCGGCGGAGCGCTTGCAGCCCGGGGCCGCGTGCCACAGCTCCACCGCCTCCTTCGACGGGGAGCCGGCGCGGATGTCCCAGGTCTTCAGCCAGTCGGTCAGGGACGGGCTGTGGACCGCGTGGACGTCCTCGTTGAGCAGGCCCGCGCGGTGCAGTTCGCCGAGGAGGGCCGGGATGCCGCCCGCGCGGTGCACGTCCTCCATGTAGTACGTGCGGTCCTTGGCGACGTTGGGCGCCACCTTGGCCAGGCAGGGCACGCGGCGCGACAGGGCGTCGATCTCGGTCAGGCCGAAGGGGACCTCGGCCTCCTGGGCGGCGGCCAGCAGGTGGAGGATCGTGTTGGTGGAGCCGCCCATGGCGATGTCCAGCGCCATCGCGTTCTCGAAGGCCTGGAAGGTGGCGACGGAGCGCGGCAGGACCGAGTCGTCGTCCTGCTCGTAGTAGCGGCGGGTGATGTCCATGACCGTGCGGGCCGCGTCGACGTAGAGCCGCTTGCGGGCCGTGTGGGTGGCCAGCACCGAGCCGTTGCCGGGGAGGGACAGGCCGATCGCCTCGGTGAGGCAGTTCATCGAGTTGGCGGTGAACATGCCGGAGCAGGAGCCGCAGGTCGGACAGGCGTTCTCCTCGATGCGCAGGACGTCCGCGTCGGAGACCTTGTCGTTGGCCGCCTCCACCATCGCGTCGATCAGGTCCAGCGTGCGGACCGTGCCGTCGACCAGGGTGGCCCGGCCGGCCTCCATCGGGCCGCCGGAGACGAAGACCGTGGGGATGTTCAGGCGCAGGGCCGCGTTCAGCATGCCCGGGGTGATCTTGTCGCAGTTGGAGATGCAGATCAGGGCGTCCGCCCGGTGCGCCTCGACCATGTACTCCACGCTGTCCGCGATCAGGTCGCGGGAGGGGAGGGAGTAGAGCATGCCGCCGTGGCCCATCGCGATGCCGTCGTCGACGGCGATCGTGTTGAACTCGCGCGGGATGCCGCCGGCCTCGACGACCGCCTCGCTGACGATCCGGCCGACCGGCGCGAGGTGGGTGTGGCCGGGGACGAACTCCGTGAAGCTGTTGGCGACGGCGATGATCGGCTTGCGGCCGATGTCCGCACCCGGTACACCGGAGGCGCGCATCAGGGCGCGGGCGCCCGCCATGTTGCGGCCGTGGGTGACTGTGCGGGACCTCAGCTCGGGCATCGTCGCTCGCTCCTTCAGACCTTCTTCGAAGAGTGCCGGTCAGAGAGTTCTGACTGCATCGAGCGTACGCCGGTCATCCAGGGAGCGGGACGAGGTGTCCGAAATACGGGATGAATGTCTCAGTGGCCCGTGAGGTGTCCCTGCACCACGGGCGCCACGCGCCGGATGATCTGCTCCGGGTCCGCGGAGGCCAGCGGCTCCACCCGGATGACGTACCGGACCATCGCGATCCCGACCAGCTGCGCGGCGGCGAGCTCCGCGCGCAGCTCCGCGTCCGGCAAGTCGAGCTGCCCCGCGATGCGGCGCAGCAGCTGGGTGACGACCAGCCGGCGGAAGACGGCCGCCGCGGTCTCGTTGTTCACCGCGGAGCGGACGATCGCGAGCAGCGGGGTCCGGGTCACCGGGTTCTCCCAGAGGCCGATGATCATCCGGGTCATCCGTTCGCCCACCTCGTCGAGGGGGCCCTCCAGGACCGTGTCCCGGCCCTGGAGCGCGGGCGCGAAGGCGACCTCGACGGCCGCCTCGAACACCTGCTCCTTGGTGCCGAAGTAGTGGTGCACCAGCGCGGAGTCGACCCCGGCCGCCTTGGCGATGCCCCGTACCGACGTCTTCTCGTACCCGCGCTCGGAGAACTCCTCGCGGGCCGCGGTGAGGATGCGGTCGCGGGTGTCGGCCGACTCCGTGCGCGGGGGGCGGCCGCGGCGCCGGGAGGCGCCGTTCGGCCGCGCGGACGCGTCCGGTCCGTCGCTCGCGGTGACGCCGGTCATCGCCGCGGCACCCGGCCCGCGGACGAGGCGGAGGAGGCGACTGCCAGGTGCCGGCGGGCGAACGCCAGCGCCTCGGCCAGGTCGGCCTCGCGCTCCGCGCCGGACAGGGCGCGGCGGGTGTTGACCTCGATGACGACGTGGCCGTCGAAACCGCCGAGCGCGAGGCGCTCCAGCACCTCGGCGCAGGGCTGATCACCGCGGCCGGGCACGAGGTGCTCGTCCTTGGCCGAGCCCCGGCCGTCGGCGAGGTGGACGTGGCCCAGGCGCTCGCCCATGCGGTCGATCATCTGCAGGGCGTCGGTGCGGGCGGTCGAGGCGTGGCTGAGGTCGATCGTGAAGTGGCGGTAGTCCTCCTTGGTGACGTCCCAGTCGGGGGCGTACGCCAGCATCTCGCGGTCGCGGTAGCGCCAGGGGTACATGTTCTCGACGGCGAACCGCACATCCGTCTCGTCCGCCATCCGCCAGACCCCGTCCACGAAGTCGCGGGCGTACTGCCGCTGCCAGCGGAAGGGCGGGTGGACGACGACGGTGCCGGCGCCGAGCTTCTCGGCGGCGGCGCGGGCCCGCTGGAGCTTGGTCCAGGGGTCGGTGGACCACACGCGCTGCGTGATGAGCAGGCAGGGGGCGTGCACGGCCAGGACGGGGATGCGGTGGTAGTCGCTGAGTCTGCGCAGCGCCTCGACGTCCTGGCTGACCGGGTCGGTCCACACCATGACCTCGACGCCGTCGTATCCGAGGCGCGCGGCGATCTCGAAGGCCGTCGCCGTCGACTCCGGGTAGACGGAGGCCGTCGACAGGGCGACCTTCGCATCCGGGATGCGCACCGCTGGTTCTGCCACGAGGGACAGGGTACGGGGTGCGATCGGCGGACGGGGGGCGGCCGGGTACCGGACGATCGGCTTCGGCCAGGGCTCCTCACCGCCGCCGGAACCGCATGTCCGCAGGGCAGGGCCCGCTCGTCCGCCTCCGGGGCGGTCCGCCCGCCCGGCCGGGGTGTGATCGAGGCAACCGTCCGGCCGTCCCCGCCGGCGCCCCGCGCGCGGCACCCGGCGGCGCGTGCCGCGCGTACGGCTACGCCGGACCCATGTGGTCCAGGCGGCGCAGGATGACGCCCTCACGGAGCGCCCACGGGCAGATCTCCAGCCGCTCCACGCCGAACAGGTCCATCGCGCCCTCCGCGACCAGGGCCCCGGCGAGGAGCTGGCCCGCGCGGCCCTCGGAGACGCCGGGCAGTTCGGCGCGCTCGGCGACGGTCATGCCGGCGAGCCGGGGCACCCAGCTCTCCAGGGACTCCCGCTTCAGCTCGCGCTGGACGTACGGGCCCTCGGCGGAGCCGGGGGCGCCGGCGATGCGGGCGAGCTGCTTGAAGGTCTTGGAGGTGGCCACCACGTGATCGGGGGCGCCGAGGCGGCTGAACTCGCCGACCGTGCGGGCGATCTCGGTGCGCACATGGCGGCGCAGCGCGCGGACGTCGTCCGACTCGGGCGGGTCGCCGGGCAGCCGGGCGGCGGTGAGGCGGCCGGCGCCCAGTGGCAGCGACACGGCGGCGTCGGGCTCCTCGTCCATGCCGTAGGCGATCTCCAGGGAGCCGCCGCCGATGTCGATGACGAGCAGTCTCCCGGCCGACCAGCCGAACCAGCGGCGGGCGGCGAGGAAGGTGAGCCGGGCCTCCTCCGCGCCGCTGAGGACCTGCAGCTCGACCCCGGTCTCCTCGCGCACCCGTGCGAGGACGTCGTCGGCGTTGTCCGCGTCGCGCACCGCGGAGGTCGCGAACGGCAGCAGCTCCTCGACCCCTTTGTCCTCGGCGGCCCGCAGCGCCTCGTGGACGACCGCGACCAGCCGGTCGACCCCCTCCGGGCCGATGGCCCCGCCGTCGCCCAGGAGCTGGGCGAGGCGCAGGTCGACCTTGTGCGAGTGCGCGGGCAGCGGGCACGCGCCGGGGTGGGCGTCGACCACCAGCAGGTGCACCGTGTTCGAACCCACGTCGAGGACACCGAGTCTCATGTACGGAACGCTACTGCCCCTCCCACGGCGCGTGGCCGTCCCCGGCACATCCCGTGCGACACCCGGGCCGCTCCCGGACGGGGACACGGGCGTCTTACCCTGGACGGGTGCCAAAGACGAAAAAGGCGAAGGCCGAGAAGCCGGGCAAGAAGACCAAGATGGTCGAACCGGACGCGGGTCCTTCGCGGGTGACCGCCCCGAAGCCGCCGGCGGACGACGAGAAGGGCCTCGACTTCGCCCGTGCGTGGGTGGAGTTTCCTGATCCGGCGGACGACGAGCAGGTCTTCCGCTGCGATCTGACATGGCTGACCTCTCGCTGGAACTGCATTTTCGGCAGCGGCTGCCAGGGCATCCAGGCGGGCCGCGCGGACGACGGGTGCTGCACCCTGGGTGCCCACTTCTCGGACGAGGACGACGAGAAGCGGGTCGCCGAGCATGTGGCGAGGCTCACACCGGACATCTGGCAGCACCACGAGGAGGGCACCCGCGACGGCTGGGTCGTGGAGGACGAGGACGGCGACCGCCAGACCCGCCCGTTCCAGGGCTCGTGCATCTTCCAGAACCGTCCGGGCTTCCCGGGCGGCATGGGCTGCTCGCTGCACATCCTCGCCCTCAAGGAGGGCCGCGAGCCGCTGGAGACCAAGCCGGACGTGTGCTGGCAGCTGCCGATCCGGCGGACCTACGACTGGATCGACCGGCCCGACGACACGCGCGTGCTGCAGGTGTCGATCGGTGAGTACGACCGTCGCGGCTGGGGCCCGGGCGGGCACGACCTGCACTGGTGGTGCACCTCGGCGACCTCGGCGCACGGCGCCGGGGAGCCGGTGTACGTCTCCTACCGGGCGGAGCTGACCGAGCTGATGGGCAAGGCCGGCTACGACCGCCTGGTCGAGCTGTGCGAGGAACGGCTGGCCGCGCAGCTGCCCCTGCTGGCACCGCATCCGGCGGACCCCGCCTGATCCCGGCCGCGGTCTACGAGGGGGCCGGGCCGCCGTCCGCGGACACCGGCGTCGACCCCGGCGGGTCGGCCGGAGCGGTCCCGCCGGGCGTGGGCTCCGGGTCGGGCGAGGGGGACTCCTGCTCGCCCGGGCCCGGGGGAGGATCGCTCGGCGTGGGCTCCGGGGGCGCCGGGTCCGGGTGGGTCGACGGGGGAGGGTCGCCCGGGGTGCCGGGGTGCGCGGTGCCCGGGCCGCCGGGGTGACCGGGGCGCGGGCCGGGGGCGGTGCCGTAGCCGTCGATGGTGACGACCGCGCCGGCGGGTGAGACCGCCACGGCCGCGCTCCAGGGCCCCGACGGCTCGCGGAGCTGGTCGACGTACACCTTGACCGTCACCGACTCGCCGGGGGCGAGCGTTCCCGAGGTCCGGCTCGGGTAGAGCCAGGAGGCCCCCGTGGACACGGACCAGCGGACCGGCTCGGAGCCCGTCGCGGTGAGGGTGATCAGCGTGGTGTCGCCGCTGTGGCCGGCCGTGACGCCCAGCGCGGCGGCGCCCGCGCGTCCGGCACCGGGGACACCGGCGACCTCCACGGACACGTCCGCCTTGCCGTCCTTGCCGAACCGGGGGCCCGGCCGGGTGCTGGCGTTGCCGGTGTTCTCGTAGCCCACGCCCGCTCCCTCGCCGTCGAGGTCGACGGGACCGCCGTCCTCCCGCGCGGAGGCCGAGCGGCCGTCCTGGGCCTCACCCACGGGGGTGCCGCGGTAGGCGGCCCACAGCGCGAACACGGGCGCGGCGACCACGGTGGCGACGACCGTCGTCGTGACGGCACGCGCGCGCAGGCGGTCCCTGCGGGCGATGCGGTGCTTGGGGTCCATCGGGAAGCCGCGCCGGTCGAAGCGGGGCGCGGCGGCGCGCCCGCGCGGATGGTGGGCCAGGGCGGCGTGCAGGGCCGCGCCCGGCGCCGGCAGGACGGGCAGCGCGTCCGGCGTGACGCTGGTGCCGGGCCAGCGGCCGGGGACGGCCCGTTCGGCGGTGCGGCGGCAGCGCGGGCAGTCGTCGACGTGCCGGACGAGTTCCCGGCGCAGGGCGGCGCTGAGCACGAGCAGGCGGTCGCCGGTGAGGTGCGCCACGCCGGAGCAGGCGCCGGTCTCGACGACGGCGAGCGCCGCGCGGGTGCGTTCGACCTCGCAGGCCGCGGAGGCGAGCAGCTCGCGGGCGGCGGCCGGCTCCATGCCGAGCACGGCGGCGACCTCGTGGGCGGCAAGACGGTGGCGGACGGCGAGCTCCAGCGCCTCGCGCTGCTCCGGGGCGGTGCCGGCGGCCTCCGGCCAGGCCAGCAGGGCCAGTTCGCTCCGGCGCTGCTCCCGGACCTCCTCGGAGACGGCCGGGACGGTGGCGGTCCGGGCCTTGCGCCGCCGGTCGGCGCGGTCCCCGGCGTGGGCGGCCCGGCGTTCCCGCCCGGCCTCCGCCAGCTTGCGCAGACACGCCCAGCGGGCCAGCGCGTACAGCCAGGCCCGGCGGTCCCCGGACGCGTCCGGGACGTGCCGGCCGCGGCGCTCCGCGAGCACGAGGACGTCGGCCAGTGCGGCGGTCGCCGCGTCGTGGTCGCACAGCACGGACAGGCAGTAGGTGAACAGGCCGTCCAGGTACGGCTCGTAGCGCGTGGGCGGTCGCTGCGCCAGCGTGCGCGCGGCCCCGCGGTCACGCACCTCCCGGTGCGCCCGGTGCGTTCCGGTCGTGCGGGTCGGGGTCTCGGGGCCGCTGCTCGTCATCCGGCGACCGTAGGCGGCCCGGGGCGGCCCCTTCCGGAGCCCTGCGCAGTTTTAATCCGTACGGGTGAAACGATCCCTCAAATCGGGGACACGTGCCTCCCGCCCGTCGGGCCGGGCGCGGAAACCGCCCGGTCCGGACGCCCGGACGCGGCCGTCCGGGCCCCGGCGGGCGCCGGAACCGCGGGGCGCGGGGACGGGGCGACCGGGGGCGCGGGGGCGGGGCGACCGGGGGGCGGGGGTGCTCCCGGCCGCGTTGTCAGTCCCGACCGCTACCTTTTTCGCATGGCTGCCCGTACCAAGACCACCAAGGACCGCCCGTCCTACCGCTGCACCGAGTGCGGCTGGCAGACGGCCAAGTGGCTCGGCCGCTGCCCCGAGTGCCAGGCCTGGGGGACGGTCGAGGAGTACGGCGCGCCCGCGGTCCGTACGACGGCCCCGGGGCGGGTCACCACCTCCGCGCTGCCCATCGGCCAGGTCGACGGCCGCCAGGCCACCGCCCGCTCCACCGGCGTGCCCGAGCTGGACCGGGTGCTCGGCGGCGGACTGGTCCCCGGGGCCGTGGTGCTCGTCGCGGGCGAGCCCGGCGTCGGCAAGTCCACCCTGCTGCTCGACGTGGCGGCCAAGTCGGCGAGCGACGAGCACCGCACGCTCTACGTCACCGGCGAGGAGTCGGCGAGCCAGGTCCGGCTGCGGGCCGACCGCATCCACGCCATCGACGACCACCTGTACCTCGCCGCCGAGACGGACCTGGCCGCCGTCCTCGGCCACCTGGACGCGGTCAAGCCGTCCCTGCTGATCATGGACTCGGTGCAGACGGTGGCGTCCCCGGAGATCGACGGCGCCCCGGGCGGCATGGCCCAGGTCCGCGAGGTGGCCGGCGCGCTGATCCGGGCCTCCAAGGAGCGCGGCATGTCCACGCTCCTCGTGGGACACGTCACCAAGGACGGCGCGATCGCCGGTCCGCGCCTGCTGGAGCACCTGGTGGACGTCGTCCTGCACTTCGAGGGCGACCGGCACGCCCGTCTGCGCCTGGTCCGGGGCGTGAAGAACCGCTACGGCACCACCGACGAGGTCGGCTGCTTCGAGCTGCACGACGAGGGCATCACGGGCCTCGCGGACCCGAGCGGGCTCTTCCTGACCCGTCGTGACGAGCCGGTCCCCGGCACCTGCCTGACGGTCACCCTGGAGGGCCGCCGCCCCCTGGTCGCCGAGGTCCAGGCGCTCACGGTCGACTCGCAGATCCCCTCCCCCCGGCGCACCACGTCCGGCCTGGAGACCTCGCGCGTGTCGATGATGCTGGCGGTGCTGGAGCAGCGCGGCCGCATCAGCGCCCTGGGCAAGCGGGACATCTACTCCGCGACGGTCGGCGGGGTGAAGCTCTCGGAGCCCGCCGCGGACCTGGCCGTCGCGCTCGCCCTCGCCTCGGCGGCGAGCGACACCCCGTTGCCGAAGAACCTGGTCGCGATCGGCGAGGTCGGTCTGGCCGGTGAGGTGAGACGCGTCACGGGCGTCCAGCGCAGGCTCTCCGAGGCGCACCGCCTGGGCTTCACGCACGCCCTGGTGCCGGGTGACCCGGGCAAGGTCCCCCCGGGCATGAAGGTCCTGGAAGTCGCGGACATAGGGGACGCGCTGCGCGTCCTTCCGCGCTCCCGTCGCCGAGAGGCCCCACGGGAGGAGGAGGACCGCCGGTAGACTTTGCCCAGGTCTCGCCCGTCCGTACGAACCGAGTGCGGTGAGGGCCTCTCGTTCGGAACAGGCCGGATCGGGGAGCGGGGCCTGGTGCGCGCTGCTGCACGGCGGAGGAGGGAGTCGACGCGATGGGGGTTCCCCCCTGCTCGAGCTCGTCGAGAGCTCGGGGGAGTCGGCGAGCTGCGACAACGCCGCAGAGGTGTGTGCCAGGGCGCGCGAGCCCGGCACGACCCGAGCGAGAGACCCTGAACGGGGGCGCCCCAGAACCTGCGACCGGAGGAGTGCAGTGGCAGCCAACGACCGGGCAGCAGCTCCCGGAAAGTCCGGTGGGAGTGCCGGTTCCGATGGCCTGATGCGCGCCTCGCTGAGCGCCGTGGCGCCCGGCACCGCCCTGCGTGACGGCCTGGAGCGCGTGCTCCGCGGCAACACCGGCGGGCTGATCGTGCTCGGTTCCGACAAGACCGTCGAAGCCCTGTGCAGCGGCGGCTTCGTCCTGGACGTCGAGTTCACCGCGACCCGGCTGCGCGAGCTGTGCAAGCTGGACGGCGGCATCGTCCTGTCGTCCGACCTGTCCAAGATCCTGCGGGCGGGCGTCCAGCTGGTGCCGGACCCGACGATCCCGACCGAGGAGACCGGCACCCGGCACCGCACCGCCGACCGGGTCTCCAAGCAGGTCGGCTTCCCGGTCGTCTCGGTCTCCCAGTCGATGCGCCTGATCGCGCTCTACGTCGACGGCCACCGCCGGGTCCTGGAGGACTCGGCGGCGATCCTGTCCCGCGCCAACCAGGCGCTCGCCACCCTGGAGCGCTACAAGCTCCGCCTCGACGAGGTCGCGGGCACGCTGTCGGCGCTGGAGATCGAGGACCTGGTGACCGTCCGGGACGTCTCGGCGGTCGCGCAGCGGCTGGAGATGGTGCGCCGCATCGCCACCGAGATCGCCGAGTACGTGGTCGAACTGGGCACCGACGGCCGTCTTCTCGCCCTCCAGCTGGACGAGTTGATCGCGGGTGTGGAGCCGGAGCGCGAGCTCGTCGTGCGGGACTACGTCCCCGAGCCCACCGCCAAGCGCTCCCGCACGGTCGACGAGGCCCTGCACGAGCTGAACGTGCTCACCCACGCGGAGCTGCTGGAGCTCTCGACCGTGGCCCGCGCCCTGGGCTACACCGGTTCCCCCGAGACCCTGGACTCGGCGGTGTCGCCGCGCGGCTTCCGGCTGCTGGCGAAGGTGCCGCGGCTGCCCGGCGCGATCATCGACCGCCTGGTGGAGCACTTCGGCGGACTGCAGAAGCTGCTCGCCGCGAGCGTGGACGACCTCCAGACGGTGGACGGCGTCGGCGAGGCCCGGGCGCGCAGCGTCCGCGAGGGCCTGTCGAGGCTGGCGGAGAGCTCGATCCTCGAGCGGTACGTCTGAGTCCCCTCGCGCGGATCACCGCCGCGCGCGTTCCGCCGCTCCCGGCGCCGGGAGCGGCGGGGTGCCTCAGTCCTTCTCCAGCACGAACGACGTCTGCAGCTTCGCGAACCCCGGCGCCTTGGCCTCCACCAGGTACGTCCCCGCACCGGCCGATCCCGCCGGCGGGGTCGCGCACCGCTCGGCGGCGCTCGGCTTGCGGTCCCACTTCACGGTGTAGGTGATGCTCTCGCCGGCCGGCACCCGGAACACCAGGCTCCGAGCGCCCTCGGGGCAGTGGTCCGACGCCCAGTACGTGTCGTCGGCGCTCGCCTGGGCGATCGTCAACACCGTGTTCTCCGGCCCGAGATCGATCTTGCAGTCACTGTCGGAGACGTTCCGCGCGGTCAGCAGGAACGTGGGCGTCCGATCGGGTTCGTAGGCGTTGCGGGCGCTGCGCAGGTTCAACTTGACCGCGACCGCCGTGCAGTTGGGCAGTCCGGAACCGGATCCGGACGGCAGCGCGTCACCCGCGCCGACCCCGGACGACGTACCGCCCTCGGAGCCGCCGCCCGCGCTGCCCCCCGCACCGTCGTCCGCACCGTCCGCGCCGTCGGCGCCACCGGAGTCCGCGGGGTCGCCGTCCGCCCCGTCGTCCCCGCTCCCGGACGACGCGCCGCCGGACCCACCGGATCCGCCGGACCCCGGCTCGTCACGTCCACCCGGCGCCTGGCTGATCGCCGGTCCCGAACCCGACGGTCCCGGAGTGATGGACGGCGCGGGATTCTTGCCGTTGGCCCCGTTGTCCCGGCCGTCGCCGCCCCCGCCGCCCGCGGTGACCACCCAGGTGATCACCAATGCCAACAAGGCCAGTACGGACAGCAGTACGACCCTCCTTCGCCAGTAGATGGAGGAGGGAAGCGGCCCGACCGGATTGCGCAGAGATCCCACGGCGCAAACTGTACGAGAGATCGGCGCGTTCGCCCGTCCCACCCGCCGCCAAGACCACATCTTTTCCGGATCATCATTCCGGAAACCGCCCTGCTGCCCCTGCCGTTCGTCGGGTACGGCACATGACGATCGCGGGGTGTGACCGTTCCGGTCTTCCGCCTACGGTCCGTGACCATGGACTTCGTGGACAGCGGGCTCTACCGCGACATCACCGGCTTCGCACACGACACCCCGCCGTGGGTACGGCACACCGCCGAGATCGGGACCGAGGCCGGACTCCTGGTCTTCGTCGCGCTGTTCGTCCTCGGCTGGTGGCGGGCCCGGCACGCCGACCCACGAGCGTTCGCGATCGCGGCCCTTGCACCTCTGGCCACGGCTGTGGCGTACGGGTGCAGCGAAGCGCTGAAGTCCGTCGTCACGGAGGAACGCCCGTGCCGGGCGGTCACCGGCGCCGCCCCCTCCCTGGCCGCGTGCCCGCCGCACGGCGACTGGTCGTTCCCCAGCAACCACGCCACGATCGCGGGTGCTTCGGCCCTCGCCCTGGTCCTGGTCCGGCGCGCACTCGTGTGGCTGACCGCCCCGTTGGCCCTGCTCACGGCCTTCTCCCGGGTGTTCGTCGGGGTGCACTACCCGCACGACGTGGTGGCGGGGCTGCTCCTCGGCACGGTCGTCGCCCTCGCGGCCGTACGCCTGGCCGCGCGCCCGGCGGTCCGGCTCGCGGGAGCGCTGCGCGCCTCGTCGTCGCCCGCCGTGCGGTGGTTCACCGGGCCGGGACCGGGAACGGCCGCCCACCGCGTGCCGCCGTACGCGACGCACCGGCGCCGCTGAGCGGGTTCATGCCGTGACCAGCCCCGCCTCGTGGGCGACGATCGCCGCCTGGACGCGATTGCGTACCCCGAGCCGGTCCAGGACCGCGCTGACGTACGCCTTCACCGTGCCCTCGACGAGGTGCAGCCGGGCGGCGATCTCCGGGTTGGACAGCCCGGCCCCGACCAGGCCGAGCACCTCGCGCTCGCGCGGACTGAGCACCGCCACCCGCGCGCGTGCCTCCGCCTCCCGGGTCAGCCGGCCGGTGCCGTGGGCGCCGCCGAGGCCCTCGATGACGTACCGGGCCACCGTGGGCGACAGGAAGGCCGCGCCCCCTGCCACCGCCCGCACCCCGGCGATGAGTTCGTACGGGTCACCGGACTTGAGCAGGAAGCCGGTGGCGCCGCCGCCCAGCGCACGGGCCACGTAAGTGCGTTCGGAGAAGGTGGTGAGCATCGCGACGGCCGTGCCGGGGACGGCGCGGACGATCTCCTCGGCCGCCGCGAGCCCGTCCAGGCGGGGCATGCGGATGTCGAGCAGGGCCACGTCGGGGCGGTGCGCCCGGGCCAGTTCGACGGCCTCGCGCCCGTCCCCCGCCTCGGCGACGACCTCCGTCTCGCCGCTGCTCCCCAGGATGGCGCGCACCCCGGCGCGCACCATCGCCTCGTCGTCGGCCAGCAGGACCCGGATCACCGTGCGGACTCCTCGTGTCGTTCGTGTTCCCCGTGCCGTTCACGTCCCTCGTCTCCCCCACGGCCTCCCCGCTCCCCGCCGGACAGGCCGACGCGCGGGATCACGTCCTTGGCGACCAGCCGCCCTTCGTCGAAGCAGAGCCGGAAGTGGTCGACGGAGACGAAGAGTTCGCCGCTCGCCCGGTAGTAGCGGCAGTCCGCGCCCCCGGGCGGCGCGGGCGCGCGTTCCGCGGGCGGGTCCCGGACGTCCCGTTCCGGCAGCACCCGCGCCACCTCGTCGGCCGGGGCGCCCGGACGCAGCCCCGCGTACGCGGCGGGCTCCAGGACCGAGTGCGTCTCGGTGTACGCGTACCAGCCGAAGGCCGAACCGACCAGGACGACGCCCGCGCCGGCGGCGGCGCCGAGACCGGCCGTGGTGCGCCGCCGGGCCCGGGCGAAGGGGGCGGAGGGCGGGCGCGGGGACGGCGCGGACGGCTGCGCGGGGACGTGGGCCCGGACCCGGTAGCCGTCGGCGTACGGGCCCGCCTCGAAGGCGCCGCCGACCGCGGTCACGGCGGCGCGCAGCCCGGTCAGGCCCGAGCCGCTCCCCGGGGACGGGGAACTGCCCTGCGGAGAACGCCCGTTGGTGACGGTGACCGTCGCTCCCCGCACGTCGTCCCCCGTCACCGCCACGACGACGGGCGCGCCCGGTGCGTGCCGTGCCGCGTTGGTCAGCGCCTCCCTGGTCACCCGGTGCAGCAGCCGCTCGGCGAGCCCACCGAGCCGTACGGCGGTGTTCCGCCCGCCGGGTTCCCAGCGCACCGGCAGCCCGGACTCGGCGGCGCGGGCGACGAGTTGCTCGACACTCTCGCCGGCGGGGGCCAGGGGCGCGGGCTCGTCGTCGTCCTCCCGCAGGACCCCGATGATGCGGTGCAGCCGGTCGGTGGCGTCGGCGGCCGCCGCGCGCAGGTCGGCCGCGGCGGCCCGGTGGTGGCCGGCGAGGTCGGGGGCGACCTGGAGGGCGCCCGCGCGCAGGGCGATCAGACTCAGCTCGTGCCCCAGGCAGTCGTGCATGTCCTGGGCGATCCGGGCCCGCTCCCGCAACCGGGCGCGCTCCTCGGTCAGGCGCTGCTCCTCCTCGAGGCGGGCCGCCCGCAGCCAGCCCTCCTCGGCCAGCCGGCGGCTCTGCCGCCCGTAGCGCCCGCCGAGCCAGGGGAAGACGCAGCCGAACAGGAGGGTGCCGGTCAGGACCAGCCACTCGGAGACCGGATCGGTCCCGGCGAGCGCGATCCGCACGGTGCCGGCACAGCCGACGGCGGCGAAGCACAGCGCCGCGGGGGCGGCGCGACCCGCCCGCAGTCCGAGCAGCAGCGCGAACACGCCGAGCGCCGGACCGTAGGAGAGGCTGAACAGCGCGGGCGCCCGGGCCAGGCTCAGGGCGGCCACCAGGCCGAAGGCGACCGGGGGACGGCGCCGGGACACGGCGGTGGCGGCGGCGAGCAGGACCAGGTCGGCCGCCCGCTGCCCGAGGGGGCGCGGCTCGTTCAGCCCGAGCCGGTCCGCGGTGAGCACCGGGGCGGCGAGGGCCGCCCAGAGCAGGCAGCCCCTGCCGAGCGCGGCGAAACGGGCACGTTCCATGCCGCCGACGCTACAAGCGGCCGTGGGACCGCCACTGCTGCCGATCGTCAGGTGCCCGTCACCCTCCGGGACCCCGTTCCCCTCCCCGCACCGTGGCGGTCCCCCCGCAGGGGTGGCCCGGCATGGCAGGATTGAGTGGACATGACTGCTCCTACGAAGCCCCCGTACGGCGGCACCGCCGATTCCGCGTCCGAGCGTGCTCTCGGTGAGCCGCTGCACTCCCCCGTCATCGAATGGTTCGACGAGCACGCCCGGGACCTGCCCTGGCGGCGCCCGGAGGCCGGTGCGTGGGGGGTGATGGTCAGCGAGTTCATGCTCCAGCAGACCCCGGTCAACCGGGTCCTGCCCGTCTACGAACAGTGGCTGGCCCGCTGGCCGCGCCCCGCCGACCTCGCCGCCGAGGCGCCCGGTGAGGCCGTCCGCGCCTGGGGCCGGCTCGGCTACCCGCGCCGCGCCCTGCGCCTGCACGGCGCCGCCGTCGCCATAACGGAACGGCACGGCGGCGACGTGCCGACCGATCACGCCCAGTTGCTGGCGCTGCCCGGCATCGGCGAGTACACGGCCGCGGCCGTGGCCTCGTTCGCGTACGGGCAGCGGCACGCGGTGCTGGACACCAACGTCCGCCGGGTGTTCGCCCGCGCCGTCACCGGGGTGCAGTACCCGCCGAACGCCACCACCGCCGCCGAGCGCAGGCTCGCCCGCGCGCTGCTGCCCGAGGAGGCGTCGACCGCCGCGCGGTGGGCCGCCGCCTCCATGGAGCTCGGGGCGCTGGTGTGCACGGCGAAGAACGAGGAGTGCCACCGCTGCCCGATCGCCGCGCAGTGCGCCTGGCGCCTGGCGGGCAAGCCGGCCCACGAGGGGCCGCCGCGTCGGGGCCAGACGTACGCGGGCACGGACCGCCAGGTCCGCGGACGGCTGCTGGCCGTCCTGCGGGAGACGCACGGACCGGTGCCGCAGGCCGCGTTGGACCGGGTGTGGCACGAGCCGGTGCAGCGCGCCCGCGCCCTGGACGGTCTCGTCGCCGACGGCCTGGTGGAGCCGTTGCCGGGCGGCCTGTACCGGCTGCCGCTGAGCTGACGCGCGGCCGGCGCGTCCGGGTACGCGCGTCCGCGGTCACGGCGCCGACCGGCCGGGCCGCCCCACGACCTCGTCCGCCGCCGCACCGCTTCGCCGCGTTCCGCAGCGTTTCCTCTGGTTTCGCACCGTTCCCCCTCGTTCCTCCTTCTGTTACACAACCGCCGGACAGCCGCAGGCTGCCCGCAGGCTTCTTCGCACAGCGCCGTGACAAGGCCTCCGTACCTTCGTTCGCGTGCCCGGCAACGGCACGACGGCCACGGATCACAGGCAGTGCGGCCGGCCCGCGCGGGCGGGCCGGAACGGGGAGCGGAAGGCGGTTCACGATGGCGCAGGGCGAGGTGCTCGAGTTCGAGGAGTACGTCCGTACCCGGCAGGACGCGCTGCTGCGCAGCGCCCGCCGTCTGGTCCCGGACCCCGTCGAGGCGCAGGACCTGCTGCAGACCGCGCTGGCCCGGACGTACGGCCGCTGGGAGACCATCGAGGACAAGCGGCTGGCCGACGCCTATCTGCGCCGCGTCATGATCAACACACGGACCGAGTGGTGGCGCGCCCGCAAGCTGGAGGAGGTGCCGACCGAGCAGCTCCCGGAGGCCTGCGTGGACGACGCCACCGAGCAGCACGCGGACCGCGCCCTGCTGATGGACGTCCTGAAGGTGCTCGCCCCGAAACAGCGCGGTGTCGTGGTGCTGCGACACTGGGAGCAGATGTCCACGGAGGAGACCGCCGCCGCCCTCGGCATGTCGACCGGAACGGTCAAGAGCACGCTGCACCGGGCGCTGACCCGGCTCCGCGAGGAGCTTCAGGCGCGCGATCTGGACGCACGCGCGCTGGAGCGTGAGGAGCGGGAGCGTTGCGCGGCCTGACCGGCGCGAGGGGCACCATGGCCCGGGCGGCGACCACGGCGACGGCCGTGCTCGGCGCCGCGGGCCTCTTCGTCGCCGGCTGCGGCACGGGCGGCACCGGCGCGCGGGACGAGGGCCCGGCGCACGCGCAGGCGGTGGCGAGCTCCGCCCCCTCGCCCGTGCCGGCCACGGACCCCGCCCGGGTGAACGCGGTCCGGCTGGTCAAGGCCGACCCGGCGGTCTCGGCCGAGGTCAAGCGGGGGCTCGAGCCGTGCGTCGCCGATGAGTACCCCGTCGACGTGAGCTACGGCAACCTCACCGGAGGGACCGCCGACGACGTCGTCGTCAACGTGCTGACCTGCGGGGACGCCGTGGGGATCGGCTCGTACGTGTACCGCGACGAGGGCGGTGCGTACACCAACGTGTTCGCGGCCGAGGAGCCCCCGGTGTACGCGGAGATCGACCGCGGGGACCTGGTGGTGACCAAGCAGGTGTACGACCGGGGCGACCCGGTGTCGAGTCCGTCCGGCGAGGACGTGATCACCTACCGCTGGACCGCGGGCCGGTTCACCGAGGAGTACCGCACGCACAACGACTACGGCAAGGTGGGCGGCACCGAGCCGATGCCGGTGCCCGACGGCTGAGAGCCGGCCCACGCCGTGAACCGCCGGGGCCGCCCGGACCGATGAACGGGTGAACCCTCCGCACGGCCCCCGCGTCCTTCGGGTGGGCGGGGAGGAAGCGCCCGCACCGGCCCGAGACCGAAACGAGAACTGAGAGCACCGGGATGGCAGACCAGACCCACGTCCTGTTCGTCGAGGACGACGACGTCATCCGCGAGGCCACCCAGCTCGCCCTGGAGCGGGACGGCTTCGCGGTCACCGCGATGCCCGACGGCCTGTCCGGCCTGGAGGCGTTCCGCTCCGACCGGCCGGACATCGCGCTCCTCGACGTCATGGTCCCCGGCCTCGACGGGGTCAGCCTGTGCCGCCGCATCCGCGACGAGTCGACGGTCCCGGTGATCATGCTGTCGGCGCGCGCCGACTCCATCGACGTCGTGCTGGGTCTGGAGGCGGGCGCCGACGACTATGTGACCAAGCCGTTCGACGGTGCGGTCCTGGTCGCCCGGATCCGCGCGGTGCTGCGCCGCTTCGGGCGGGCGAACGGCGGCCGGGACGAGTCGGCCGACGCGGCCGGCGCAGGGGTGCTGGCCTTCGGCGAACTGGAGATCGACACCGGGGGCATGGAGGTGCGCAGGGCGGGGGAGCCGGTGGCGCTGACGCCGACCGAGATGCGGCTGCTGCTGGAGTTCTCCTCCGCGCCGGGCACCGTCCTCTCCCGCGACAAGCTGCTCGAACGCGTGTGGGAGTACGGCTGGGGCGGTGACACCCGGGTCGTGGACGTCCATGTGCAGCGGCTGCGGACGAAGATAGGCCAGGACCGGATCGAGACGGTCCGCGGCTTCGGCTACAAGCTGAAGGCCTGAGCGAACGGATGCGGGGGTACTTCCGGCGCCTGGTGGCGGCCTGCGTCGACCGGGTGGGCATCGGCACGGGGCTGCGCTGGAAGCTGAGCGCGGCCATCGCGCTGGTCGGCGCGCTGGTGGCGGTCGCGCTGAGCCTGGTGGTGCACAACGCGGCCCGGGTGTCGATGCTGGACAACGCGCGCAGCCTCGCCGACGAGCGCCTCATGATCGCCCAGCGCAACTACGAGCTGTCCGGGCGGCTGAACTTCCCCAACACCAAGATCAACGACCCGGAGCTGCCCGAAGAGCTCCGGGAGAAGGTCGGGGAGGGCCGCCGGGCGACCTACGTGGCCGACCGGCCGGGCGGGTCGCCGGACATCTGGGCGGCGGTGCCGCTGAAGAACGGGCAGGTGATGTCGCTGCACTCCGGTTTCACCGACCGCAGCTCGGACATCCTCAAGGATCTCGACCGGGCCCTGGTGATCGGCTCGATCGCGGCCGTCCTGGGCGGCAGCGCGCTCGGGGTGCTCATCGGCGGCCATCTGTCGCGCCGGCTGCGCAAGGCGGCCGCCGCCGCCAACCGGGTCGCGGGGGGCGAGACGGACGTCCGGGTGCGGGAGGCCATCGGCGGGGTGGTCCGGGACGAGACCGACGACCTGGCCAGCGCGGTGGACGCCATGGCGGACGCGCTGCGGCAGCGGCTGGAGGCCGAGCGCCGGGTCACCGCCGACATCGCGCACGAGCTGCGCACCCCGGTGACCGGGCTGCTGACCGCCGCCGAGCTGCTGCCGCCGGGCCGGCCGACGGAACTGGTGCTGGACCGGGCCAAGGCCATGCGCACCCTCGTCGAGGACGTCCTGGAGGTGGCCCGGCTGGACGGCGCCTCCGAGCGCGCCGAACTGCAGGACATCCTGCTGGGCGAGTTCGTCTCCCGGCGGGTGGCGGCGAAGGACCCGGACGTCACGGTCCTGGTGGTGCACGAGTCGGAGGTCACCACCGACCCCCGGCGGCTGGAACGCGTGCTGTTCAACCTGCTCGCCAACGCCGCCCGGCACGGCAGGCCGCCCATCGAGGTCACCGTCGAGGGCCGGGTGATCCGGGTCCGCGACCACGGGCCCGGCTTCCCCGCGGACCTGCTCGCCGAAGGGCCGAGCCGCTTCCGCACCGGCAGCAGGGACCGGGCCGGCCGCGGCCACGGCCTGGGCCTGACCATCGCGGCGGGACAGGCACGGGTGCTGGGCGCCCGGCTGACCTTCCGCAACGTCCGGCCGGCGGGGGCGCCGCGGGACGCACCGGCCGAGGGCGCGGCCGCCGTGCTCTGGCTGCCGGAGCACGCGCCGACGAACACCGGGAGCTACCCGCTGCCGCCGCAGTAGGGGAAGCGGCCGACGGACCGTGGTCCCTCCGGAACGACGGCGACCCCGGGGACGGGCGCGGGGCCGTCCCCGGGGTCGCCGTCGTTCCGGTCACCCGGGCGCACCGGGGTGTCGGAGGGGGGTCGGGGACGCGTGTCCCGGACCTCCGTGGTCCCAGGTGTGTCAGCGGTGGGAGTTCAGGAACTGCATCGGGTTGATCGCCGAGCCGTAGTTCGGGGTGGTGCGGATCTCGAAGTGCAGGTGCGGGCCGCTGGAGTTGCCGGTGTTGCCGGACAGGGCGATCTTCTGGTCGGTCTTGACGATCTGGCCGACCTTGACGTTGACCTGCGACAGGTGGGCGTACTGGGAGTACACGCCGTTGCCGTGGTTGATCACGACGGCGTTGCCGTAGGCGGGGCCGTCGCCGGCGCCGTTGGGGCCGGCCTTGACGACGGTGCCGCCGTGGGTGGCGTGGACCGGGGTGCCGGTGGGCACGGCGTAGTCCTGGCCGCTGTGCTTGGAGGCCCACATGCCGCCGTTCTGGGCGAAGCTCGCGGTGAGCTGGTAGTTCTTCACCGGGTCGACCCAGGAGGCCTGCTTCTTGGCCGCGGCCTGAGCGGCCTTCTCGGCCTGGGCGGCCTTCGCGGCCTGAGCCGCCTTCTTCGCCTCGGCGGCCTTCTCGACCTGGGCGGCCTGGGCCTTCGCGGCCTGGGCCTGGGCGGCGGCCTGTGCCTGGACGGCACCGGCGGCACCGGACGCCGCCGTGGTGTCGGCGGCGGCCGCGATCCCGGCTCCCAGCACGGCCGAGGCGCCCAGGCCGGCGGCCAGCACGGCCGCGCGGGTGCGGATCAGGGACGTGCGGGAGGAACGGGACGTGACGCGCTGGGACATCGAAACCTCATGGGGGAGGGAGCAGAGGAAAACCACCGGCGGAACGGGTCCGTGCCGCGGTGGCCATTCAGTGGTAACCCTTTCGCC
This sequence comes from Streptomyces viridosporus T7A, assembly GCF_008704515.1. Taxonomy (NCBI): domain Bacteria; kingdom Bacillati; phylum Actinomycetota; class Actinomycetes; order Kitasatosporales; family Streptomycetaceae; genus Streptomyces; species Streptomyces viridosporus. Next base: position 4,709,884 of record NZ_CP023700.1, on the reverse strand, counting down.
CGAAAAGCCGCAAAGGTGTGACCTACGAAGGAAGGCCGTACTCCGGGAGTGAGATGCACGTCTCTTGACAGAGGCCCCTTATCAGACAAAACCCGCCATTTAGAGCTGATCGATCAGATCTATGGGTTAAATGTCCGTTTTCATTCGAGGGTTCGGCCACTATTCCGGGTAGTACCGGTCGCACCGCCTGTGCACCATGTCACTGGGAACCGGGTTCGGCCGTTTCAGAAATGTGGCGCAGGCCTCTAGGCGCCTACCGCCCGGTAACCCTACGGTTCACCTCACGTCACCCTCGCAGACGAGCATGCACACGACATGTTGATCGCGTTCCGGACGTGAGAGGACCCCCCACATGAGAAGCCGACGCCCCTGGTCGCGCCGCGCATCGGTGACCGCCGTCACGGCCGCGGCCCTGGTGGCCCTGGCCGCTCCCGCAGAGGCCACCGCCCCCTCCGGCGCCCCCGCGACCGCCCCCGCGGCCACGGCGGCCGCGGCCGTCGCCGCAGACGTCGACTACGACACCTGGCAGAAGGACTGCCGGGCGGTCATGGACCAGGCACTGCCCTATCTGAAGCAGCGGATCGCGAACCCGAGGCCGGGCGAGAAGCAGGCGATCGTCCTCGACATCGACAACACCGCGCTGGAGACGGACTTCGGCTTCCGCTTCCCGCAGCCCGCCAACGCGCCCGTCCTGGAGGCCGCCGAGTACGCCCAGGAGCGCGGCGTCGCCCTGTTCTTCGTGACCGCCCGCCCGGGCATCATCCACGCGCCCACCGCGTACAACCTCGACCACGCCGGCTACGAGTCCTCCGGGCTCCACGTGCGCGGGTTCCTCGACCTCTTCAAGAACGTGGCCGACTACAAGACGGCCCAGCGCGTCGCCATCGAGGCGAAGGGCTACACGATCATCGCCAACATCGGCAACAGCCCCACCGACCTGTCGGGCGGCCACGCCGAGAAGACCTTCAAGCTGCCGGACTACGACGGACGGCTGTCCTGACCGGAACGATCAACCCCCGGTAGTCTCACCCCCGTTCACGCTCACACGCGTTCACGGGGGTGAGGCGGTTGGAACCCGCGGTCCTGGGCGGCAGGCTGGCGTCCGGCCTGGTCCGCCCGCTGGTGCGCAGGCTGTTCGTGCCGGACGGCCCCGGCGCGGGGCTCGTGGACAGGCCCGTCCGCTTGACGGACCTGGTGTCCTTCCGGGGCGAGAAGCGCACGCTGGGCGAGAAGGAGGTCCACCGGCTCGCCGGCCGGCTGGTGGCGGAGGCCGTGGCCTCCCCGGGCGAGCGGCCGTTCCCGCCCGACGAGGAGATCGCCGTGACCGACGCCCTGGCCCGTCGGCTGCTCGCCCTCGGCGACCTGGACATGGACGACGCCCAGGCCGTACGGCTGGGCAGTCACGAACTCGCCCGTCGGCTGCACCACCGGGCCCCGCCGCCGGACGGCCTGACCGCGGACGCCTGTGTCTTCCTCGACTCGGCGACGCAGTGGGCCTGCCTGCACATCCTGGAGTTCTTCACCCGCCGCTCCACCTTCGTGGCCCGCACCCTGGTGCAGCAGACCCGCACCCAGGCCCAACTGATCACCCAGGTCAACGAACTGCTCGCGCGCGTCCCCCGACCCGACGCCAGGGACGCGGCCTTCGAACGCCGCTACCTCGCCCACCTCGCGCAGAAGCACGGCACCCTCACCATCTACGGCATCGACCTCGCCGACTCCCCCCGCCGGTGGCCGCTCGACGCCGCCTACCTGAGCCTGGAGGCGACCGGACACGGAGGCGACCGGGACCCCCTCCTCTTCGGCATGGCCCCCTCCGCCCGGGCCTCCCGGCCCGCCGACCGGGCGCTGGCCGACCACGAACGGGTGCTGCTGCGGGGAGTCGCCGGGTCGGGCAAGACGACCCTGATCCAGTGGCTCGCCGTCTCGGCCGCGACCGGTGCCACGGAGACGATGGCCCACCTCACCGGCAAGGTGCCCTTCGTCCTGCCGCTGCGCACCCTCACCCGGCACGGCGAACGGCTCCCGGCCCCCGCGTCCTTCCTCTCCGCGACCGGCAGCCCGCTGGCCGGCGCGCAGCCGGAGGGCTGGGAGGACCGCGTGCTGGCCGCCGGACGGGGACTGGTACTGGTGGACGGCCTCGACGAGGTGCCGGAGGCCGAGCGCGAGCGCGCACGGAGCTGGCTGACCGACCTCGTGACGGCGTACCCCGGCAACGGCTGGCTCGTCACCTCCCGGCCCTCGGCCGTCCGGGACGACTGGCTGGCCGCCGACGGGTTCACCGAGCTGACCCTCACCGCGATGAGCACGGCGGACGTCACCTCCTTCGTCCGGCGGTGGCACCGCGCCGCCGCGACCGGGAACCCTCAGGAGGACGCGCGGCTCGCGTCGTACGGGACACAGCTGCTCCAGGCCCTGCGCACCAAGCCGGACCTCGGCAGACTGGCCACCAACCCGCTGATGTGCGGGCTGATCTGCGCCCTGCACCGCGATCGGCGCGGCTACCTCCCGCACGGGCGCAAGGAGCTGTACGAGGCCGCCCTGTCGATGCTGCTCGTCCGGCGCGACCGCGAGCGCGACATGGCCGGTCCCGAGCTGAGCGAGGAGCCCCAGCTGCAGCTCCTCCAGCGGCTGGCGTACTGGCTCATCCGCAACGGCCGCACCGAGATGGACCGCTCCCGTGCGGAGCGCATCGTCGCGGAGATCCTCCCGGCGGTCCCCGCGGCCGCCCTCCTCGGCGACGCGGCCGCGGTGCTCGACCACTTCCTGATCCGCACCGGCCTGCTGCTCGCGCCCACCGCGGACACCCTGCACTTCGTCCACCGCACCTTCCAGGACTTCCTCGGCGCCCGGGCCGCCGTGGAGGCGGGAGACCTGGGCCTGCTCGCCGAGCACGCCGACGACGACCAGTGGTCGGACGTGATCCGCATGGCGGTGGCCCAGGCCAGGCCCCGGGAGCGGGCCGAGCTGCTCGACCTGCTGACCTCCCGTCCCGGCAAACGGGCCCGGCTGCTGGCCATGGCCTGCCTGGAGCACGCCACGGAACTCGACCCGGCGGTGCGCCGCCGCGTCGAGGACCTGGCGTCCTCGCTCCTGCCGCCCCGCACCTCCGAGGAGGCCCGGGAACTGGCCGAGGTGGGCCCGCTGGTGCTGGAACTGCTGCCCGGCCCGGACGGCCTGTCGGACGAGGAGGCCGAGGCGGTGACGGCGACCGCCGCCCTGGCCGGCTCCGACGCGGCGGTCGCGGTGCTCGCCCGGTACGCGGAGCATCCCGCGGACCGGGTCCGGATCAGCCTCATGCTCGCCTGGAACCGTTTCGACGCGGAGCTGTACGCCGACGAGGTGCTCTCCCGCGTCGGCTCCGACGACTTCTTCGTGCGCGCCTCCTCGCCCGAGGCCCTGCGGGCCCTGCGCCTGCTCGGCCGTCGCACCCGGGTGTCCGTGGAGGGCGACCACGCGCTCCGGGACGTCCTGCGCGCCCTTCCCGACGGCGTGGAGGAGCTGGGCCTGACGAACAACTCCCTGCTCGACGACCTGCGCCCGCTGCGGGACCTGGGCTCGCTGCACCAGCTGACCCTCGGGAACTGCCCCGCGGTCCGCGATCTGGCCCCGCTGGCGGAGCTGGAGCCGGAGAGCCTGGTGCTGGGCGATCTGGGAGAGGTGTCCGGACTCGACCGCCTCCCCTCCCTGCGCCGCCTCGCCCTGGCGACCTCCCTGCCGGACGGCCTGGCGGCACTGCCCCGCAGCGCGCCGCTGACCCGCCTCCACCTGGGCGCGACGGCACGGGCCACGGGCCTGAGCGGCCTGAGCCACTGGCGGACGCTGACCGACGTCAACCTCACCGGCGACCTCCCCCTCGCCGTCGAGGACTGGCGCGAACTGGCCGCGCTGCCCGCGCTCGCCCGGCTGTCCGTCGACGCCCGGATCGCGGCCTCGGCCCTCGGAGCCCCGGAGCTCCCCCTGCCGGAGGAGCTCTACGTGTTCGACCTCAAGGAAGGCATGGACCTGTCACCGCTGGGTCGGATGTGCCCGGGACTGCGCACCGTGCGGCTGATCCCCGCCCCGTTCTCCGCCCCGGTGGACGCGGCCCGGTACGCACGCGATTTCACCGGCGCCGAGATCACCGTCTTCCACAGCCGCCCCTACGCCCTGTCCTGAACACGCCGAGGGGGCCGGTGCCTCTCGGGCACCGGCCCCCTCGCGGTTGCCGTGGCGCTTACACGTCCTTGCTCAGGTTCGGGCCGGTTCCGCCGGCCGCCTGCTCGATCGGCGGGACGTCGGGCAGGGCCGACTTCTCCTCGCCGCGGAAGGTGAAGGTCTGGGACTCGCCCTCGCCCTCGGTGTCCACGACCACGATGTGACCGGGACGCAGCTCGCCGAAGAGGATCTTCTCCGACAGCGAGTCCTCGATCTCGCGCTGGATGGTCCGGCGCAGCGGCCGGGCGCCCAGCACGGGGTCGTAGCCCTTCCGGGACAGCAGCTCCTTGGCGGACTGGGAGAGCTCGATACCCATGTCCCGGTCCTTCAGGCGCTCGTCCACCTTGTCGATCATCAGGTCGACGATCCGCAGGATGTCGTTCTGCGTGAGCTGCGGGAAGACCACCACGTCGTCGACGCGGTTGAGGAACTCGGGCCGGAAGTGCTGCTTGAGCTCGTCCGAGACCTTGTTCTTCATGCGCTCGTAGTTGGTCTTCGTGTCACCCGCGGCGGCGAAGCCCAGGTTGAAGCCCTTGGAGATGTCCCGGGTGCCGAGGTTGGTCGTCATGATGATGACCGTGTTCTTGAAGTCCACGACCCGGCCCTGGGAGTCGGTCAGGCGACCGTCCTCCAGGATCTGCAGCAGCGAGTTGAAGATGTCCGGGTGGGCCTTCTCGACCTCGTCGAAGAGGACGACCGAGAACGGCTTGCGGCGCACCTTCTCCGTCAGCTGACCGCCCTCCTCGTAGCCCACGTAGCCGGGGGGCGAACCGAAGAGACGGGAGACCGTGTGCTTCTCGCTGAACTCCGACATGTCGAGGGAGATCAGCGCGTCCTCGTCACCGAAGAGGAACTCCGCGAGCGCCTTGGACAGCTCGGTCTTACCGACACCGGACGGGCCGGCGAAGATGAACGAGCCACCCGGACGCTTCGGGTCCTTCAGACCCGCACGGGTACGGCGGATCGCCTTGGACAGCGCCTTGACGGCGTCGTCCTGGCCGATGACCCGCTTGTGCAGCTCGTCCTCCATGCGGAGCAGACGGCTGGACTCCTCCTCCGTGAGCTTGAAGACCGGGATGCCCGTCGCCGTGGCGAGGACCTCGGCGATCAGCTCGCCGTCGACCTCGGCGACGACGTCCATGTCGCCGGCCTTCCACTCCTTCTCCCGCTTCGCCTTGGCGGCCAGGAGCTGCTTCTCCTTGTCGCGCAGGGAGGCGGCCTTCTCGAAGTCCTGCGAGTCGATCGCGGACTCCTTGTCCCGGCGGACGCCGGCGATCTTCTCGTCGAACTCGCGCAGGTCCGGCGGCGCGGTCATCCGGCGGATGCGCATCCGGGAGCCGGCCTCGTCGATCAGGTCGATCGCCTTGTCCGGCAGGAAGCGGTCCGAGATGTACCGGTCGGCCAGGGTGGCGGCCTGGACGAGGGCCTCGTCGGTGATGGAGACGCGGTGGTGCGCCTCGTACCGGTCGCGCAGGCCCTTGAGGATCTCGATGGTGTGCGGCAGGGACGGCTCCGCGACCTGGATCGGCTGGAAGCGGCGCTCCAGGGCCGCGTCCTTCTCCAGGTGCTTGCGGTACTCGTCCAGCGTGGTGGCACCGATGGTCTGCAGCTCACCGCGGGCCAGCATCGGCTTGAGGATGCTCGCCGCGTCGATGGCGCCCTCGGCGGCACCCGCACCGACCAGCGTGTGCAGCTCGTCGATGAACAGGATGATGTCGCCGCGGGTGCGGATCTCCTTGAGCACCTTCTTCAGGCGCTCCTCGAAGTCACCGCGGTAGCGGGAGCCGGCCACCAGGGCACCGAGGTCCAGGGTGTAGAGGTGCTTGTCCTTGAGGGTCTCGGGCACCTCGCCCTTGACGATGGCCTGGGCGAGGCCCTCGACGACGGCGGTCTTGCCGACGCCGGGCTCACCGATCAGCACCGGGTTGTTCTTGGTGCGGCGGGACAGCACCTGCATGACCCGCTCGATCTCCTTCTCGCGCCCGATGACCGGGTCGAGCTTGGATTCACGGGCGGCCTGGGTGAGGTTCCGGCCGAACTGGTCGAGGACCAGGGACGTGGAGGGGGTGCCCTCGGCAGGACCGCCGGCGGTGGCGGTCTCCTTGCCCTGGTAACCGGAGAGCAGCTGGATCACCTGCTGCCGCACGCGGTTCAGATCTGCGCCCAGCTTGACCAGGACCTGGGCGGCGACACCCTCGCCCTCGCGGATCAGGCCGAGCAGGATGTGCTCCGTGCCGATGTAGTTGTGACCCAGCTGAAGGGCCTCGCGGAGCGACAGCTCCAGGACCTTCTTGGCACGGGGGGTGAAGGGGATGTGGCCGGACGGCGCCTGCTGCCCCTGGCCGATGATCTCCTCCACCTGCTGGCGGACCGCCTCGAGCGAAATCCCGAGGCTCTCAAGGGCCTTGGCGGCGACACCCTCACCCTCGTGGATCAGGCCCAGGAGGATGTGCTCGGTGCCGATGTAGTTGTGGTTGAGCATCCGGGCTTCTTCCTGAGCCAGGACGACAACCCGCCGCGCGCGGTCGGTGAACCTCTCGAACATCGTTAATCGCTCCTCAGAGCGGTCAGGCAGTAAGGGGAACTTCCCCTCCCTGTCCTTCCGCAGCTTAGTCCCGCAAGCGGGGACCGCTCATTCCAACTGCCGACACCCTCGATGGCCTCCTGACCCCGAACGCCGACATCTGCTCCAACCCGATGGTGCGAGACGATGTTCCCGCAGGCCAGGCAGTTAGCCCCTTCGCCAGTACGCCCATGGCGAACGGAAAGCCCGCCGTCCTGCGTGTCGACCCCTCCCACTAGGGATGTCTTACCCGCTGCTACGGACGGTCCATGCCGAGTGCACGGGTTCCCTCCGCTACGGGCGAACAACCTTGCGCCTCCGCACAACCCCCGCACGCCCCCCTGTTCGACACTCTGCGGACACGTAGCGCCACTCAGCGTAACCCGGGGCGTCTCCCGGCGGTTGCGTCGGACATGGTTGGCACCGTCCCCGACCCGCCCCCGCCCGTCCGCCGTCCGGCCGCCCGCCCGCCGCTCGAGCCGGGCGACGAGGTCCGGCTCTGGTACGAGAACGCACTGGGCTGGCCGACGGTGCCCGGTCGCCCGGTGCGCCTGGCGGTGGGGGAACGCTTCGACGTCCTGGACCTGCCGGCCGAGGCGGGGCACGCGGCGCTGGAGCGCCTGGGGCGCGCCGGCCGGGGGTTCCCGGTGGCGGCGCAGGGCGGCCGGATGCGGCTGCTGGTGGCCGCGGGCAGCGCGGAGGAGCTGCCGGGGCTGCTGGACTGGCTCGAGTGGGGCTCGCTGGAGCTGGACCTGGCCGCGATCGGCGCGGGCGGTCTCATGGACGCTCCCCGGCCCCCCGGCCACGCCGTCCCCGCCCCGCCGCTTCCCCCGGGGCGCGGCCACGGCGGTACGCAGGGGGCCGCCGTGTGGCTGCGGCCCCCCGAGCCGGGGTGCGAGGTCGAGGCCTCGCTGCCGACGCTGTCGGCGATGGGGGGGCGTGGTGACGCCCCCGATCTCGTACGGCTGGTGAACACGGTGGTGACGCAGGTCCACCGGATCCGGCTGCGGCGCTCGTGCGCGTAGCCGCCGGCTGCGCCACGGGCTCCGCGACGGTACGTGCACGATGTCCACCGTCCTCCGTCCGCCCTCGTGGGGCCGGCCGGACCCGCCGTCAGCCGTTGGCCTTCTCATAGGCCTCGCGGATGGACGCGGGAACACGGCCGCGGTCGTTGACCTCGTAACCGTTCTCCTTCGCCCAGGCGCGGATGGCCGCGGTGTCCTGGCTGCCGCCGGAAGAAGCACGCGCCTTTCCACGCCCGCCCGCAGCGCGGCCTCCGGTGCGGCGACCGCCCTTCACGTAAGGCTCGAGAAGGCCGCGGAGCTTGTCCGCATTGGCGGTGGTGAGATCGATCTCGTACGTCTTGCCGTCCAACGCGAACGTCACCGTCTCGTCCGCCTCGCCGCCGTCGAGGTCGTCGACAAGAAGGACCTGAACCTTCTGTGCCACCGGATTTCCTTTCATCGATAACTTCAGGGCCGGGGTGTGCCGGCGTCCGCCGTATCGCCGTCCCCTGTTATATGCACTACTGCAGTACGTCGGAAAGCAAACCGCTTTTGCCGGAAAAACACAAACCCCTGGCGGAGGCCCGCTGCCCGCTCCGGCCCGGAAACGTGCGCGTTTCGGACATAGGGAACCCGGTCAAGGGCGCGACGGGGAATCGCCGACGATCACAGATGCAGAAGCATCCGGCTGTTGCCCAGGGTGTTCGGTTTCACTCGTTCGAGCCCGAGGAACTCCGCGACGCCCTCGTCATAGGAACGCAGCAGCTCCGCGTACACATCGGTGTCGACGGGCGTCTCGCCGATCTCCACGAAGCCGTGCTTGCAGAAGAAGTCGACTTCGAAGGTCAGGCAGAAAACACGGCGAACACCGAGCCAGCGGGCGGTCTGCAGCAACTTCTCCAGCAACTGGTGTCCGACACCGGCGCCCTTCAGACCGGGCTTCACCGCCAGCGTGCGGACTTCCGCGAGATCTTCCCACATCACGTGCAGGGCGCCGCAGCCGACGACCTCGGCGTTGTCGTCCCGTTCCGCCACCCAGAACTCCTGGATGTCCTCGTAAAGGGTCACCATCGCTTTGTCGAGCAGGATGCCGTCGCGCACGTAGGCGTCGAGGAGGCGGCGTACGGCCGGGACGTCGCTGGTGCGGGCCCGTCGGACCGTGAGGGCTTTAGCGGTGACTTCGGGGCCGTCTGCTGAGCTGTCTGCTGACATGAACGGACGCTATCGCCCGTCCCGGCCCTCTGTGGAGCCGGGGTTCTCGTCGCGGGCTTCCGGGGGTTCGGCGGGTTGTGCTTCTCGGGGGGGTTCGGCCAGCGGTTGCGGTTGTCGCGCGGTTTCCGGAAGTCCGACGATGCGCACTGCATCCGTCAGGGCCCGGCGCTGTTCCTCGCTCATCATGCCGAAGAAGGCGACGAGAGCGGCGGCGGCGTTGTCACTCCGCGACCACGCTTCGTTCATCAGCGCGGCGGCGTATGCGGCGCGCGTGGAGACCGCCTCATATCGATAGGCCCGGCCTTCCGCCTCTCGGCGCACCCAGCCCTTCTGATGGAGATTGTCCAAAACGGTCATCACCGTGGTGTACGCGATGGACCGTTCCCTCTGAAGATCTTCCAGGACTTCCCGAACGGTCACCGGGCGGTTCCACTTCCACACCCGCGTCATGACCGCGTCTTCGAGTTCTCCCAAGGGGCGAGGCACATCTCAGAACAATAGTGGGAGATCCCGGCAATGGCGTGCCGGACGGTCACCAGCACCCACGAACGGGCACAAAAAGGGCGTACGACTCGCGTGCGGCGGGGTGCGCCGGAGTCGTACGCCGGGGTGGCGGCGCGGTCGGTGCCGTCGGCCGCCGGTGCCGTGGGGTGGGGTCAGCCGTCGGTCCTGGGGGAGGGCTGGGTGCCCTCCACGCGCGCGTAGGCCGCGTCGACGGCCGCGTCCTCCTTGGTCTTGTTGGCGCCGCCCTGGGTCTTCACGATCACCCGGATCACGCCGATGAAGAGAGCGGCCATGACGACCGGGGGCACAAGCGCGGAGACGTAGTCCATGGATCCAGAGTAGCCAGGGGGAGGCGGACGGGCGGGGGTGGGGCGGGCGGCGCGACGGCGCGAGGGCGAGACGGGGGCGCGGGGGGCGTGGGGGCGGCCCCCGCGTCAGCCCGCGGCCAGCCGGCGGCCGGACGGGGGCGGGGAAGGCTTGCGCCGGGGGAAGACCTCGCCCGGGGTGGGAATGGGCCGGGTGGGCTTCGGCGCGTCGGGGGCGGGCGCGGGGCGGGGCCGGGGCGCGGCCGGCCGCTGCGCGGGCTCCTTCCGGGGGCCCTCGGTGGCGGCGGCCAGGCCGCCGGGGAGGGCGAGGAGGCGGGTGCGGGAGGCGGGGACGGTGGGCAGGGGGGCGGGAGCGGCGAAGTCGGCGGGAACGGTCGCCGTGCGGCGGGCGAGGCGGGCGCGCACGTCCTGTTCGGCCAGGAGCCGGCAGCGGTGCAGGAGGGCGGCGGCGGTGGGATTGCCGCGCAGGGCGCGGAGGGCCGCGAGGTCGTCCGGCCGGGGGCGGTACCCGGCGCCCAGCACCTCCTCCAGGAGGGTGAGGTAGCCGGCGGCGGTACCGGGGAGGGCGGCGCGGTAGCGGCCGAGGTCGGCCACGAGGAAGGCGCGCAGGCGGGCGCTCTCCCGCGTCGCCTCGTCGAGGGAGTCGGCGAGGCGGCGGCAGTCCTGGACGTCGTCGGCCGAGGCGGTGGCGGGGTGGAGGGCGAGGGCGAGGGCGCGGCGGAGCACGCGCAGCTCCTCCACGCCGAACGCCATGCCGCCGCGGGATCCGTAGGGCGTGGGCATGCGGCGACGATACGCGCTAATCAGACAAACAGCGCATAAGGGATGGGTGTGGCGTGAAGGCACCACCCGGGTGGGCGGGCGCCCGCCGTCGTCCCCGGCCCGCCGCCGCACGCGGCTGCGGGCACGCGCCGGGCGCCCGCTACATCCGCGACACGTTCCGCTCGTACACCAGGCGCAGGCCGATCAGGGTCAGCCAGGGCTCGTGCTCGTCGATGACCGAGGACTCGCCCAGGACCATCGGGGCCAGACCGCCCGTGGCGATCACCGTCACGTCGTCGGGGTCGGCGGCGAGTTCCCGGGCCATGCGGTGGACGACGCCGTCGACCTGGCCGGCGAAGCCGTAGACGATGCCGGACTGCATCGCCTCGACCGTGTTCTTGCCGATCACACTGCGGGGCCGCGCCACCTCGATCTTGCGCAGCTGGGCGCCGCGGACGCCGAGCGCCTCCACGGAGATCTCGATGCCGGGGGCGATGACGCCGCCGATGTACTCCCCGCGGGCGCTGACCGCGTCGAACGTCGTCGCCGTGCCGAAGTCGACGACGATCGCCGGGCCGCCGTAGAGGTCGACCGCGGCGACCGCGTTGATGATGCGGTCGGCGCCGACCTCCTTGGGGTTGTCGGTGAGGATGGGCACCCCGGTCTTGACGCCCGGTTCGACCAGGATCGCGGGGACGTCGCCGTAGTAGCGGCGGGTCACCTCGCGCAGCTCGTGCAGGACGGAGGGGACGGTGGCGCAGATGGCGATGCCGTCGATGCCGTCGCCCAGTTCCTCGCCGAGCAGCGGGTGCGTGCCCATCAGGCCCTGGAAGAGGACCGCGAGCTCGTCGGCGGTGCGGCGCGGGTCCGTGGAGATGCGCCAGTGCTCGACGATGTCGTCGCCGTCGAAGAGGCCCAGGACGGTCTGGGTGTTGCCCACGTCGATCGTCAGCAGCATGGCCCTACTCCGCGGCACGCAGGTCGAGGCCGATGTCGAGGATCGGCGAGGAATGGGTGAGGGCTCCCACGGCGAGGTAGTCGACGCCCGTGCCGGCGTACGCCTCGGCGTTGTCGAGGGTGAGGCGGCCGGAGGCCTCCAGGGCGGCGCGGCCCCCGACGATCGCCACGGCCTCCTCGCACTCGCCGGGCGTGAAGTTGTCCAGCAGGATCAGGTCGGCGCCGGCGTCCACGACCTCGCGGAGCTGGTGGAGGGTGTCCACCTCGACCTCGATCGGGACGTCGGGGAAGCGTTCGCGGACCGCGCGGAAGGCCTGGGCGACGCCGCCGGCGGCCACCACGTGGTTGTCCTTGACCAGGGCCGCGTCCGAGAGGGACATGCGGTGGTTGACGCCGCCGCCGCAGCGCACCGCGAACTTCTCGAGGCTGCGCAGGCCGGGAGTGGTCTTGCGGGTGTCGCGGACCTTGGCCCCGGTGCCGTCGAGGGCGTCCGCCCACGCGCGCGTGGCCGTCGCGATGCCCGACAGGCGGCACAGGAGGTTGAGGGCGCTGCGCTCGGCGGTGAGCAGGTCGCGGGTGCGGGCGGTGACGGAGAGGAGCTTCTGGCCCGCCCCGACGCGGTCGCCGTCCTCCACGTGGCGTTCGACCTCGAACTCCTCCGTGCAGACGACCGACATGACCGCCTCGGCGATCCTGAGGCCCGCCACGGTGCCCGCCTCCCGGGCGGTGAAGTCGGCGGTGGCGGTGGCGTCCTCCGGGATGGTGGCGACCGTGGTCACGTCCACGCCGTGGGCCAGGTCCTCCTGGAGGGCCACGTGGGCGATGTCCTCGACCTCGACCGGGTCGAGGCCCGCGTCGGCCAGGAGCTGGGCGAGCGCGGGGTCGAGGCCGCACTCCAGGTACGTCTCGTCGTCCGCGCCGCAGGCGCAGCCGTCGCCGCAGCCACCGGACGGGACGAGGGGAAGGTCGGGGGTGGTCACTGCTGTCACTGCTCCTGGGCCTGGGGAGGGAGGGTCGGGGGGAAGTCTGTGGTGTCGGTGGTGCGCACCGCCAGCGAGCGGTCCGGATTCAGCCGTACGACGATGTGGCGGCGCCAGGCCGTGTCGTCGCGCTCGGGGCGGTCCTCGCGCCAGTGGCAGCCGCGGGTCTCCTCGCGCCGCCGCGCGGCGGCGACCAGGACGCGGGCCACGCACAAGAGGTTGGTGGCCTCCCAGGTGTCGACGCCGGGCTCGGCGGTCTTGCCGTTCTCGTCGAGGGCCTCGCGCGCGTCGGCGTGCAGGCGGTGGAGCCCGTCGGCGGCCCGGGAGAGGGAGGCGGCGGACCGCAGCACGCCGGCCCCCCGGGTCATGATCCGCTGGATGGTGAAGCGGGCCTCCGGGGGGAGGAGGGGGTGCGTGGGGCGGTCGGAGTGCGGCAGGGGCTGCGGCACCCGCGCGGGCAGGTCGCCGCGCGCGATGTCGGCGGCGATGCGCTCGGCGTAGACCAGGCCCTCCAGGAGGGAGTTGGAGGCCAGGCGGTTGGCGCCGTGCACGCCGGTGCAGGCGACCTCGCCGCACGCGTACAGGCCGGGGACGGTGGTGCGGCCGTGGGAGTCGGTGCGGACGCCGCCGGAGGCGTAGTGGGCGGCCGGGGCGACCGGGACGGGCTCGGTGACCGGGTCGATGCCGTGGGCGCGGCAGGCGGCGAGGATCGTGGGGAAGCGGCGCTCCCACATCTCGGCGCCGAAGTGGCGGGCGTCCAGGTACATGTGCTCGGCGTCCTGCTCCCGCATGCGGCGCATGATGCCCTTGGCGACGATGTCCCGGGGCGCGAGTTCGGCCAGCTCGTGCTGCCCGACCATGAAGCGCACGCCGTCGGCGTCCACCAGGTGGGCGCCCTCGCCGCGGACCGCCTCGGAGACCAGGGGCTGCTGGCCCTCCGCCTCGGGTCCGAGGAAGAGGACCGTGGGGTGGAACTGGACGAACTCCAGGTCGCTCACCTCGGCGCCCGCGCGCAGGGCGAGGGCCACGCCGTCGCCCGTGGAGACGGCGGGGTTGGTGGTGGCGGAGAAGACCTGGCCCATCCCTCCGGTGGCCAGGACCACCGCGGGGGCGTGGACGGCGCCCACGCCGTCGTGCTGGCCCTCGCCCATGACGTGCAGGGTGACCCCGGCGGTGCGGCCGTCGGCGTCCGTGAGGAGGTCCAGGACGAGCGCGTTCTCGACGGTGCGCACTCCGCGTGCGCGGACCGCCTCGACCAGGGCGCGGGAGATCTCCGCGCCGGTGGCGTCGCCGCCCGCGTGGGCGATGCGGCGGCGGTGGTGGCCGCCCTCGCGGGTGAGTTCCAGCCCGCCCTCGGCGGACTCGTCGAACCGCGCGCCGGTGGCGATCAGCCGGCGCACGGCGTCGGGGCCCTCGGTGACCAGGAGGCGGACCGCCTCCTCGTCGCACAGGCCCGCGCCCGCGACCAGGGTGTCGTCCCGGTGCTGCTCGGGGGTGTCGCCCTCGCCGAGGGCCGCGGCGATGCCGCCCTGGGCCCAGCGGGTGGAGCCGTCGTCGAGCCGGGCCTTGGTGACGACGACGGTGGCCAGACCGGCGGCCTCGCAGCGCAGGGCCGCGGTGAGGCCGGCGACGCCGGAGCCGACGACCACCACGTCCGCGGCGATGGACCACCCGGGCGCGGGCGCGTGCAGTCGTATGCCTGTGCTGGTCACGCGGCGGCTCCGAGGGTTCCGAAGGTCAGCGGGATGTTGTCGATCAGGCGGGTGCCGCCCACCCGGGCGGCCACGGCCAGGACGGCCTCCCCGGTGAAGTCCTCGCCGATCTCGGTGAAGTCGGACGGGTCGACCAGGGCCAGGTAGTCCAGGACGAGGGGCGGGTCGAGGCGGGCGGCCTCGTCGAGGACCAGGCGGGTGGCGGCGAGGACGGCCGCCGGGCCGCCGGTGGTCGTGGCGACGGCGTGCGCGTCGGCCGCCGCGCGGGACTCCCCCATGGCGCTGAGCGCCTCCGCCCGTCCGTGCGAGGCGGGCACCTCGCGGGCACGCGCGCGCAGCGCCTCCTGGGCGGCGTGCCGGTCGCGGCCCGCGAACAGCGCCCGGGACAGGGCGAGCGCGGTGTGCCGCTCCAGGGGCGAGAGGTAGCGGTTGCGGCTGGACAGGGCGAGCCCGTCCTCCTCGCGGACGGTGGGCACGCCGACGATCTCGACGCCGAAGTTCAGGTCCCGCACCATGCGCCGGATCAGGGCGAGCTGCTGGGCGTCCTTCTGGCCGTAGAGGGCGACGTCGGGCCGGGTGAGGTGCAGCAGCTTGGCGACGACGGTGAGCATGCCGTCGAAGTGCCCGGGGCGTGCGGCGCCCTCCAGGCGCTCGCCCATGGGCCCGGCGCTGATCCGGACCTGGGGTTCGCCGCCCGGGTAGACCTCGTCGACGGCGGGGGCGAGGACGACGTCGGCGCCCGCCCGCCCGGCGAGCCCGAGGTCGGCGTCCAGGGTGCGCGGGTAGCGGTCGAGGTCCTCGCCCGCGCCGAACTGGAGCGGGTTGACGAAGACGGTGACCACGACCTCGCCCTCGGGGCCCGCGATCCGGCGCGCGGTGCGGATCAGCGTGGCGTGGCCCTCGTGCAGGGCGCCCATGGTCATCACGACGGCGCGGCGGCCCGTACGCGTGCGGGCGTGCAGTTCGCCGGCGGTGCGCAGCAGGGTGGTGGTCATCGGGCGGCTCCGTTCCGGGACGCGCGCGTCGTGGTGCGGCTGGTGTGGGGGGCGGGGCGGCCGGTGCTGCTCATCGGGTCTCCCCCGGGCCGCCGGTGCCGGTGGTGCCGTCGGTGCCGGTGGCTCCGTCGGCGAGTACCCCGAGGAGGTCCTCGGCGAGCTCCGGCTTCAGCAGTCCGTGGGCGAGCGCCCGGTCGGCGGTCGCGCGGGCCATCGCCAGGTAGCCGGCGACGGTCTGCGGGGCGTGCCTGCGCAACTCGGCGACGTGCGCGCGGACCGTGCCCGCGTCGCCGCGCGCGACCGGGCCGGTGAGGGCCGCGTCGCCGGAGCGCAGGGCGTTGTCCAGGGCGGCGCCGAGCAGCGGGCCGAGCATCCGGTCGGGGGCCCCGACGCCGGCGGTGCGCAGCAGCTCCAGGGACTGGGCGACGAGGGTGACCAGGTGGTTGGCGCCCAGCGCGAGGGCCGCGTGGTACAGCGGGCGGTTCTCCTCGGCGATCCACTCCGGCTCGCCGCCCATCTCGATCACCAGGGCCTCGGCGGCCAGCCTCAGTTCCTCGGGCGCGGTGACGCCGAAGGAGCACCCGGCGAGGCGCTGCACGTCGACGGGGGTGCCGGTGAAGGTCATCGCGGGATGCAGGGCCAGCGGCAGCGCACCGGCCCGCAGGGCGGGGTCGAGCACCTTCGCTCCGTACCGCCCGGAGGTGTGCACGAGCAGCTGCCCCGGCCGCACCGCGCCGGTGTCGGCGAGGCCGGAGACGAGGCCGGGCAGGGCGTCGTCCGGGACGGTCAGCAGGACCAGCTCGGACCGCTCCAGGACCTCGGCGGGCGGCACCACCGGCACGTCGGGGAGCATCTGCTCCGCGCGCCTGCGGGAGGCGTCGGAGACCGCGGAGACGGCCACCGGGCGGTGCCCGGCGAGCTGGAGGGACGCGGCCAGCACGGGACCCACGCGTCCGGCGCCGACGACGCCGACGGCGAGCCGCGCGGGGCGGTCCCTGGGATCTGGCTGTGGGGTTGTGTTCACGCGACGGCGGCCTTCCCGTTCCAGTCCGCTCGGGGTACCGGACGATTTCTCGTCATGTTAACGCGATCGGTTCCGGGGAACGGCCGGTCGTCCACAGGCTGTGGGTTTCCGTACGCCGGTGCGCCGTGCGCCGGTGCGGAAATGCGGGTGCCCGTGCGGACGGGGACGGGGGATGATCGCGGGCATGAGTGATACGGCGGAGGGCACGGGCGACACGACGGTACGGGACGAGCGGCCACTCGGGCCGGAGACCGGCGACGCGGCGCACCCGACGCCGCGCGAACGGAGGATCGCCGCCTGGCGCAGCGCCCCGCGCGTGCTCGCGCGCCTGGGCTTCGTCGCCCCGCTCAGGGAGCGGCTGGCCCTGTTGGATGCGGCGGGGAGCGTGTACGACCTCGACGAGATGTCCGACATCTACGGCAACGGCGTCGTCGAGGCCCTGGAGGGGCGGGTCGCCGGGCTGCTCGGCACCGAGGCCGCCGCGTTCTTCCCGACCGGCACCATGGCCCAGCAGGTGGCCCTGCGCTGCTGGGCGGGCCGCACCGGGAACCCGGTCGTCGCCCTGCACGCGCTGAGCCATCCCGAGGTGCACGAGCGGAACGCGCTCAGTCAGGTCAGCGGGTTGCGGCCGGTGCGGGTGACGGGCGAGCCGCGGCTGCCCACGGCCGCGGAGGTGCGCGACTTCGAGGAACCCTTCGGGGCGCTGATGTTGGAGCTGCCGCTCAGGGACGCCGGTTTCGTGCTGCCCACCTGGGAGGAGCTGACCGAGGTGGTGGAGGCGGCGCGGGAGCGCGAGGCGGTCGTGCACTTCGACGGGGCCCGCCTGTGGGAGTGCACCGCGCACTTCGGCCGGTCCCTGGGGGAGGTGGCGGGGCTCGCGGACAGCGTCTACGTGTCGTTCTACAAGTCCCTCGGCGCCTTCGGCGGCGCGGCCCTCGCCGGTCCGGCGACCCTGGTGGAGGAGGCGAAGGCCTGGCGGCACCGGTACGGCGGCAACGTCTTCCAGCAGTTCCCCACCGTTCTGTCGGCCCTCATCGGCCTGGAGCGGGAGCTGCCCCGGCTGCCGGAGTACGTCGCGCACGCGCGCGTGGTGGCCGCCGCGCTGCGCGAGGGCCTCGCGGCGGCCGGACTGCCCTGGTTCCGCGTCCAGCCCGAAGTGCCGCACACGCACGACTTCCAGGTGTGGCTCCCGTACGACGCCGAGGCCGTCGTGGAGGCGGCGATCCGGTCGGCCGAGGAGACGGGCAGCGTGCTGTTCGCCAACCACTGGGAGCCGAAGGGGCCGGGTCTGGCCTTCACGGAGGTGTATGTGCGGGCCGCGGGCCTGGAGTGGACGGCCGACGACGTGCGGACGGCGGCGGCGGAGTTCGCGCGGCGGCTGGTGCGCGAGACCGACGCGCGCTAGACCGCCGCGCGTCGGACCGGTGGGCGGCCCGTGCCCTTCCGCGCGCCGTCCCCGCCGGGAAGTCCCGTCGATTGACGGCGGCCGTCAATCGTGGCCGGCGTTGTCGGTGGCGGGGTGCACCATGTGGGCATGAGCGTGCGCATCGACATCGCGGGGCTGCGGCCGGAGGGGGCCGTCGCCGTGCCCTCCCCCCTGGCCGAGCTCGGCATGGCGCTGCACGCCCTGTCCGAACCGGGGCACCATCCGGGCCTGCAGGGCTGGGTGACCGGAGTGACCGCGCGGCTGGACCCGCACCTGGCGGACCGGATGTGCGAGGCGGACTTCCTGTGGCGCACGACGTTCTCGGACCTGTTCCTGCCGTGTGCGGGCGTCCCGGGCGGCCGGACGCTCCCGGGCGCCGACCTGGCCGAGGAGCTGGACCTGCTGGACAAGCTGTCGGACGAGCAGTTCGTGGACGCCGCCCTGGAGTTCACCTGCGCGCTCCCCTACGGCACGCCGGGCCCGGGGCCACTGACCGACGGGGGGCTGCGCCGGCGTTCGCTGGAACTGGCCGCCGCGCGGGGGCCGCGCCAGGTCCGGTTCACCGAGCGGCTGCTGGCCGACCCGCCGCGGATCCGTGCCTGGCTGCGGCAGTTCCTCCAGGACTGCGACGAGGCGTTCTTCGCCGAGACCTGGTCCCGGCTGCGCCACCAGCTCGCCGCGGACACCCGCCACAAGACCGAACTGCTGCGGCGCAAGGGGCTGGCCGAGGCGCTGGCCGCGGTGTCCCCGGCGGTGACGTTCGACGAGGCGGCCGGCCGGATCACCGTCGACAAGCTGGGCGACGGCCGGACGGCCACGGCCGACGGCGGACTGCTGCTGATCCCCACCAGCCTGGGCTGGCCGCACCTGATGGTCCTGCACCGGTACGGCTGGCAGCCGGTGCTGCACTACCCGGTCGGCTCCCCCGAGCTCGCCGCCCCGCCGACGGTCGAGCAGCTGGCCCTGAGGATGACGGCGCTGTCCCATCCGGTGCGCATGCGCCTGTGCCGCCATCTGGCCCGCAGCGCGTACACCACCGGTGAGCTGGCGCAGGTGCACGGCATGACGGCGCCGGAGATATCCCGGCACCTGGGGGTGCTCAAGAGGGCCGGCCTGATCACCACGCGCCGCCGCGGGCGGTACGTGCTGCACCAGTTGGACGTGACGGTCGTGGCCCGGCTCGGCAGCGACTTCCTGGAGGGGATCCTGCGCTGAGGGGCGTCCGCGCCCGCACGCGGTCCTCAGTCGAAGCGGATGTGGCGGATGCCGACGCCCGCCTGCCGCAGCCGGGTCCGCAGCGGACCCTCGTCGTTGGGGCGCAGGGTCAGTCCGGCCAGGACGGCGATGCGGTCTGCCGTCTTCGGGACGCTCGTGCGGTCGGTCCACAGGTGCTCGGCGAACTCCGGCTCGGCGAGCCGCTCCAGGCAGTGGTCGAGCTGCCGCACGGCCCAGCTCTCCCGCCGCAGGCCCGCGTTCTTCCCCCCGACGTGTCCCAGGAGGCGTCCGAAGCCGCGTTCGCGCAGCCGCCGCAGCACCGTTGCGCGTTCGGCGAGGAGGGTGAAGTGGCGTACGTCGTGACCGAGTTCGCGCAGGCGGCCGACGGTCTCCGCGAAGTGGCCGGAGTCGGTGACGGTCATGGGCACGATCACCACGCCGTCGTGCTCGCTCAGGGCGAGGTCGAGGACCTCGACGACCCCCTGCCGCCAGGAGGCCAGGTCCCGGAAGTCTTCCCGGAGTTCCGGCGGGAGCGTGCGGTGCAGGCCGAAGCCGACGTGCTCGGGATCGCAGACGACGCTGCCGGGCAGCCGACGCCGTATCTCGTGTGCGGTCTGTGTCTTGCCGCCCCCGAAGGGGCCGTTGATCCACAGGAGCATGGCAGAGGACCCTACCGACGCGGGGGCGGGCGGTCAGCCGTTCAGCCGTGTCCGCCGCCCGCCCGCACCAGTCCCGTCTCGTAGGCGAGGACCACCACCTGCACCCGGTCCCGCAGGCCCAGCTTGGTCAGGATGCGGCCCACGTGCGTCTTCACCGTCGCCTCGGACAGCACCAGCCGGGCCGCGATCTCACCGTTGGACAGGCCCTGCGCGACCAGCACCATGACCTCCCGCTCGCGCTCGGTGAGCCGCTCCAGTTCCTTGTGCGCGGGCTGCTTGCCGGTGCCCGGCAGCATCGGCGCGAAGCGGTCCAGGAGCCGGCGGGTGGTGGACGGGGCGACCACGGCGTCGCCGCTGTGCACCGCGCGGATCGCGGCGAGCAGCTCGCCCGGCGGCACGTCCTTGAGCATGAAGCCGGAAGCGCCCGCCTTGAGCCCGGAGAAGGCGTACTCGTCGAGGTCGAAGGTGGTCAGGATCAGCACCTTCGGCGGGTCGGTGTCCGCGCAGATCCGGCGGGTCGTCTCCACCCCGTCGAGCTTCGGCATGCGGACGTCCATCAGCACCACGTCGACGGCGGTGGACCGCAGCACCTCGAGGGCCTCGACACCGTCGCCCGCCTCGGCCACGACCTCCATGTCCGGCTGGGCGGCGAGCACCATCCGGAACCCGGTGCGCAGCAGCACCTGGTCGTCGACGAGCATCACGCGGATCGTCATCAAGTCCTCTTCCGTCGTTACAGGTGTCAACACAGGGCATGCGCGGGCGTCAATGCGCGGGTTTGAGCGGCAGCAGGGCGCTGATGCGGAATCCTCCGCCGGGGCGCGGGCCCGCGTCCAGGGTGCCGCCGACCATGCCGACCCGCTCGCGCATGCCGATCAGGCCGTGGCCCTGGCCGTCGAAGCCGCCCTCCTCGTACAGCTCGTGCGGGGCGCCCTTGCCGTCGTCCTCGACGAGCAGGCCCAGCCCGTCGTCGAAGTACACCAGGCGCACGCTGGCGCCCGCGTTGGGTCCGCCGTGCTTGCGGGTGTTGGTGAGCGCCTCCTGCACGATGCGGTACGCGGTGAGCTCGACGCCGCTGGGCAGCGGGCGCGGGGTGCCCTCGATCCTGAAGTCCACGGGCAGTCCGGCCTCCCGGCACTGCTCGACGAGGTCCTCGATCTGCCGCACGTCGGGCTGCGGCACGTACTCCCCGGCCTCCTGGTGCTCGCCGGTGCGCAGCACGCCGAGCAGGCGGCGCATCTCGGCGAGGGCCTGCCGGCCGGTGGAGGAGATGGTCTCCAGGGCCTTCTTCGCCTGGTCGGGCGCCGCGTCCAGGACGTAGGCGGCGCCGTCGGCCTGCACCACCATCACCGACACGTTGTGCGCGACGACGTCGTGCAGCTCACGCGCTATCCGGGCGCGTTCGGCGGCGACCGCCACCTTGGCCTGTGCCTCGCGCTCCTTCTCCAGCCGGGCGGCGCGCTCCTCCAGCTGCGCGAAGTAGGCGCGGCGGGTGCGGATGGAGTCGCCGAGCACCCAGGCGAGGGCGAAGGGCACGGTCAGGAAGATCACCACGGCGAGGTTGCCCGCCGTGCCCACGCCCTCGTTCGGCCAGCGCATCTGCGCCAGCGGGGCGGCGCACAGGCCGGCGGACAGCGCGAGGCGGGAGGCCCAGCGGGCGCCGATCACCGCGACCGTGTAGACGATCACCAGCAGGGCGAAGTCGGCGGGCACCGTCGACACGTCCAGGACCAGCTGCGCCAAGCCCGTGACGAGGGCGAGGACCAGCATGTGTTCCGGCATCCGGCGGCGCAGCGCGACGACCAGGCAGAGCAGCAGGGTGACCGGCACGGTCAGGGCCGGCAGTTCGGCTCCCCGGGACGCCTCCGCGGGCGCCGCGCTCAGCACCGAGATCCCGAACAGGACCGCGGCCCAGGAGCCGTCGACCCATGCCGGGTGCCTGCGGAGGAAGTCATAGAGGCGCTGCACGTAACCCAGCGTAGGGAAGCGAAATGCGTGCAGGGGTCAACCGGAGGGCCGATCCCCGGTCGGTACGTGTACTCCGCAAGGTGGAGGCCCGGTACACACGTGCCCCTAATGTGGGCCGGTGACAACGGCACGACAGGTGAGGGACACCGGTGACGGCGGCGACGGAAGGCGGGTGGCACCGGTGACGGCAGGGGCCGCGGACGGTGACCGGGACGGGTGGGACCACCGGGGCGAGCAGGACGGCCGGGGTGACCGGAGTGACCGGGACGAACAGGACGGGCGGGGCGAGCGGGACGGCTGGCGCGGTTGGCGTGCGGCGGCCGGGGCCGCGCTGTACGGGCCCGGCGGCTTCTACCGCAGACCCGAGGGCCCGGCCGGGCACTTCCGTACGTCCGTGCACGCCTCGCCGCTGTTCGCCGGGGCCGTGGCGCGTCTGCTGTGCCGGGTCGACGAGGCGCTGGGGCGGCCGGCGGTGCTCGACTTCGTGGACATGGCCGCCGGGCGGGGGGAACTGGTCACCGGTGTGCTCACCGCGCTGCCCGCCGACGTGGCGGCACGCGTGCGGGCGTACGCCGTCGAGCTGGCCGACCGTCCCGCCGGGCTCGATCACCGGATCGAGTGGCGGGCCGACCCCCCGGAGCGCGTCACGGGGCTGCTCTTCGCCAACGAGTGGCTGGACAACGTCCCCGTGGAGGTCGTGGAGGTGGACCCGGCGGGTGTGCCCCGGCTGGTCCTGGTCCGGGCGGACGGGACGGAACGGCTCGGGGAGCCGGTCGCGGGCGCCGAGGCGCGGTGGCTGGCCCGGTGGTGGCCGCTGGGGGGCGAGGAAGGGCTGCGGGCGGAGATCGGGCTGCCCCGCGACCGGGCCTGGGCCGCCGTGGCCGGGACGCTCGCGCGGGGGCTCGCCGTCGCCGTCGACTACGCGCACACGGCCGGCGCGCGGCCGCCGTTCGGGACGCTCACCGGCTTCCGGGAGGGGCGGGAGACGTCGCCCGTGCCGGACGGGTCGTGCGACATCACCGCGCACGTCGCCCTGGACGCCTGTGCCGCCGCCTGCGCGCTCCCCGGCGCCCGCCTGCTGTCCCAGCGGGACGCCCTGCGCTCCCTGGGCCTCACCGGTGACCGCCCGCCGCTCGCGCGGGCGTCCACCGACCCCGCCGGGTACGTCCGCGCCCTCGCGACCGCCTCCCAGGCCGCCGAGCTCACCGCGCCGGGCGGGTTCGGCGACTTCGGGTGGCTGGTGCAGCCCGTGGGGATCGGGGACGTGCTCACCGGCTGACGCCCCGCCGGGCCCGGGGACGGGCCCGGGCCTCCTCGCCCGGGCCGACCTGCACGGACCCACCTGCACGGGTCTACCTGCGCGGGTCTACTTGTCGATGTCGCCCACCACGAAGAACATCGACCCCAGGATCGCCACCATGTCGGCGACCAGCGTCCCCGGCAGCAGCTCGGTGAGCGCCTGGATGTTGTTGTAGGACGCCGAGCGCAGCTTCAGCCGGTACGGCGTCTTCTCGCCCTTGCTGACCAGGTAGTAGCCGTTGATGCCGAGCGGGTTCTCGGTCCACGCGTACGTGTGCCCCTCGGGCGCCCTGAGGACCTTCGGGAGCCGCTGGTTGACCGGCCCCGGGGGCAGCTCGGCGAGCCGGTCGAGGCAGGCGTCGGCGAGGTCGAGGGAGTTGTACGTCTGCTCCAGCAGGCACTCGAAGCGGGCGAGGCAGTCGCCCTCCCGGCGGGTCACCACCTTCAGGACGTCCGCCAGCTCGCCGTAGGCGAGGTACGGCTCGTCGCGGCGCAGGTCGAAGTCGACGCCCGAGGCCCGGCCGAGCGGCCCGCTCACCCCGTACGCGTGCACCGCCCGCGGGGACAGGACGCCGACGCCGCGCGTGCGGCCCCGGAAGATCTCGTTGCCGAGCACCAGGTCGTCGAAGCGGTCCATGCGGGAGCGCACGTCGGCGACGGCGGCACGCGCGCGTGCCGTCCACCCCGCCGGGATGTCCTCCTTGAGGCCGCCCACGCGGTTGAACATGTAGTGCATGCGCCCGCCGGAGACCTCCTCCATGACGTGCTGGAGCTCCTCGCGCTCGTGGAAGGCGTAGAACATCGGGGTGATGCCGCCGAGCTCCAGCGGATAGGAGCCGAGGAACATCAGGTGGTTGAGCACCCGGTTCAGCTCCGCGAGCAGCGTGCGCAGCCACACCGCGCGCTCGGGGACCTCCATGCCGAGCATCCGCTCCACGGCGAGGACCACGCCCAGCTCGTTGGAGAAGGCCGACAGCCAGTCGTGGCGGTTGGCCAGCATGATGATCTGCCGGTAGTCGCGTGCCTCGAACAGCTTCTCCGCGCCCCGGTGCATGTAGCCGATCACCGGCTCCGCGCGGACGATGCGCTCGCCGTCCAGGACGAGCTTCAGGCGCAGCACTCCGTGCGTGGACGGGTGCTGGGGTCCGATGTTGAGCACCATGTCGGTGCTCTCCGCGGCGCCGCCGATACCGACCACGGTCTCCGTCGTAGGAGTCATGGA
The DNA here is from genome assembly GCF_008704515.1 of Streptomyces viridosporus T7A. Lineage (NCBI taxonomy): Bacteria > Bacillati > Actinomycetota > Actinomycetes > Kitasatosporales > Streptomycetaceae > Streptomyces > Streptomyces viridosporus. The sequence goes on along the minus strand of NZ_CP023700.1, from coordinate 4,685,859 downwards.
CACAGTCTCCCCTACGTACGCTGGCCCCATGGAGACGGGGAGCGGGCACGACGCCGGGACCGTGGGAACGGGCGGGCCGGCGCAGGTGGGGCCGACGGATCCGGCGGGGAGCGCCGCGGGGCCGGCGGAAGCCGCGGGGCCGGCGGAAGCCGCGGGCCCGGCGGAAGCCGCGGGCCCGGCGGAAGCCGCGGGCCCGGCGGAAGCCGCGGGCCCGGCGGAAGCCGCGGGCCCGGCGGAAGCCGCGGGCCCGGCGGAAGCCGCGGGCCCGGCGGAAGCCGCGGCCGGCGGAAGCCGCCCGGCGGAAGCGAAGAGGCCGGTGGAAGTGGCGGATCCGGCGGAAGTCGCGGGGCCGGTGGCCGGGGAGGACGAGCCGGTGTGGATCGCGCTGCCCCCGGGGCTGCTGCGGATGCGGAGGCTGATGCTGGTGGTGTGGCTGGGGTTGCTGACCCTGGCCACCGCCCTGGTCCCGGGGCTGCTGGCCGGGCCCGGCTGGGCCGCCTTCGCGGCGCTGCCGCCGGCCCTGGCGGTCTGGGGCTGGACGCTGCTGGAGCGCAACTGGCGCTCCTGGCGGTACGCCGAGCGCGCCGACGACCTGCTGATCAGCCGGGGTGTCCTGTGGCGCCGGGAGACGGTCGTGCCGTACGGGCGGATGCAACTGGTCGAGGTCACCTCCGGGCCCGTCGAACGGTACTTCGGCCTGGCCAGCGTGCAACTGCACACGGCCGCCGCGGCGACCGACGCGACCATCCCCGGCCTCGACCCGGCCGAGGCGGAACGGCTGCGCGACCGGCTCACCGAGCTGGGCGAGGCCCGATCGGCGGGGCTGTGACGACCCCCGGCGTCCACGAGGGCGTACGGGAGCGGCGCCCCGTGATCGAGCGGCGGCTGCACCCCGTCACGCCGCTCAGACGGGCGTGGGCGCCCGTCGCGGTGCTGATCGGGTGGGCGCTGCACGACCCCGACGGGGCACAGCGCCAGCTGACCCGGCTGACGCCCACCACCCTGTTGATCGGTCTCGCCGTGCTCCTCCCGGCCGCCGCCCTCTACGGCTTCCTGACGTGGTGGTTCACCCACTTCGCGGTGACCGACAGCGAACTGCGCATCCGTACCGGGCTGCTGTTCCGGCGCACCGCGCACATCCGGCTGGAGCGGATCCAGGCCATTGACGTCACCCAGCCGCTGCTCGCGCGGGTCGCGGGCGTGGCGAAACTCAAACTCGACGTCATAGGCACCGACAAGAAGGACGAACTCGCCTTCCTGGGCGCCGACGAGGCGCGTGCGCTGCGCGCCGAGCTGCTCGCCCGGGCGGCCGGTTTCGCGCCCGAGACCGCGCACGAGGTCGGCGAGGCGCCGTCCCGGCAGATGCTGCGGGTGCCGCCGGGCGTGCTGGCCGTCTCCCTCGTGCTGACCGGCGCGACCTGGGGCTGGCTGGTCGCCGCCGCCGTCGCGCTGCCGCCGCTGTGGATGGCCACCCACAGCCCGTGGACGCTGCTCGCCACCGCCGTGCCGCTGCTCGGCGCGGCGGGCGCGAGCAGCGTGGGCCGGTTCGTCACCGAGTACGACTGGACCGTGGGCGAGTCGCCCGACGGGCTGCGCATCGACCACGGGCTGCTGGACCGGGCGCACGAGACGGTGCCGCCGGGGCGCGTGCAGACCGTGCGCATCGTCGAACCGCTGCTGTGGCGGCGCCGGGGGTGGGTGCGCGTGGAACTGGACGTGGCGGGTTCGTCCAACTCCCTGCTGCTGCCGGTCGCCCCGCGCGAGATCGCCGAGGCGGTCGTCGCGCGGGTGCTGCCCGGGGTGAGCGTGCCGCCGGACGAGGCGCTCGTCCGGCCGCCGAGGCGCGCGCGGTGGTGCAGGCCGGTCTGGTGGCGCGGTTACGGGCTCGCCGTCACCGACGCGGTGTTCGCCTCACGCCACGGGCTGCTGCGACGGAGCCTGGCCCTGGTGCCGCACGCCAAGGTGCAGAGCGTGCGGCTGACCCAGGGGCCCTGGCAGCGGGCGCGGGGCGTCGCCGACGTCCATGTGGACACCGGGGCGAACAAGTCGGTGACGGCCCGCCTGAGGGACGCCGACGAGGCGGCGGACCTGCTGCGGGCCCAGGCGGAGAGGTCCCGCACGGGCCGCAGGGACGCCCGCCCGGACCGCTGGATGGCGTAAGGCCGACTGCCGCCCCGGCCCGCGCGGGCGGGGCGGGGCGGGGCGGGGCGGGGAAAGCGTGCGGGGCGGCGCGGTACGGCGACGGGCCCCGCACGTCGTCCGTGCGGGGCCCGTCGGTGTGACCGGTGCCTCAGGAGGCCGCGCTGCGCAGCCCCTGGACGTCGATCCGCTCCGTCTCGTCGTGCGCCGTCAGGTCGATGACCTGCCCGACGCCCCGCGCGTCCTCGTCGGCGGGCTTGAACCGCGCCTCGGTCTCGGCCTTGTGCAGCGCGAGCGCCTCCTGCCCGACGACATCGGCCAGGTCCTCGTTCTGCACGGCCTCCATGGCGGACCCTTCGGCGCCCTTCTTCGTGCCGAAGAAGTCGAACCCGCCCTCGGACACCGGACGCCGCACGGGCGCCGTCGGCGGTGCGACCGCCACCGCGGTCGGCACGGTGAAGTGCCCGGAGGGCTGCCGCGCGGACCGGTCCCCGGGGGTGGCCGGACCGGGGGCGGCAGCCTCGTGCCCGTGCTCGCCGACCGCCCCGGGCTGCTCCCGGGCCTCGTCCTCCTGCGCCGGCTTCCGCTTCCGCGGGGGCTCGGGACCGTCGTCCTCGGGGGCCCGGGTCCCCTGCGGGGAACCGCCCCGCTGCGGGGCGTCGCCGGCCTCCGGCGCACCGGCGGCCCGGAAGGCGGCACCGGCGGAACCGGTGCCTCCGGAGGGCTCCGGGGTTTCGGCGGACCCGGCGTTCTCGATGTTCTCGGCGGACTCGGTGTTCTCGGCGTTCTCGGCGGACTCGAAGGTTCCGGCGTCACCGGCCGCCCGGGCGGCCTCGGTGGTCCCGCCGGTCCCGGCACTCCCGCCGGTCCCGGCGGCCTCGTCAGCGGCTTCGCCGCCGTCCGTGTCGAACCGCGCCAGTGCCGCCTCGGCCCGCAGGAACAGCTGGGACCCCTCCGACGAGAAGACCGCCGGAGCCGTCGGCTCCGCGTCGGCGTCCCCACGCGCGGACGCCGCCTCCGCGGGCGTCTCCCGCGGCCGCTCCTGCCCGGCCGGTCCCACGGACTCCGCGCCGGCCCCGGTCTCCGACGTCCCCGCCGGCAGCGCACGGGCCGGAACCGCGGCCTCGATCTCGAGCACCCGGCGGTCCTCCAGGACGCTCGCCCGCTCGACCTCCGCCGCGGCGTACCGCCGCAGCAGCGCCGCGTGCTCGTTGCGCAGACCGGCGAGTTCCGCGCGCTTGGCGCGCAGCCGCTGCTCCAGCTTCACGCGCAGCTCGCGCGACTCCTCGAGGTCGGACTCCAGTTCCGCGACCCGCTCCTCGAAGCGCCACTCGTCGCCCGCACGCGCGCGCGTCAGGTCGGCGACGCGTTTGCCCGCCTGGACGTCCCAGTGCCGCATGACGACCGCGCCGGCGATCGCCGTGACCGCGGCGGCCGCAGCCAGCAAACGAAGCACCATCGGTTGTGTGAACACCCAGGGCCCCAGGGCGCAGACGACGGAAACGCCGGCGATCGCCGACGGGGGCAACATCCTGTGCAGGGGCGGGGAATGACGATGACGTCCACGTGGCATGGCCAGAAACTTACCGCGCGTAGGCGAATGATGGTGCCCCACCCCGTAAAAACAAAGCGACGCCGGGTGTTTCACAGGGCATCAGCGAACGCGCGCCGAGCGTGAATGGACACACCGCCGGAATTGCCAAGATCATTTTCTTCACCGGCGGAGTCTCCCCCGCGGCGTTCCGCGGCGTTCCGGGGTGGTCCGGGGCGGTCCCGCCCCGCCGCCGGGCGCCCGGCGGCCCCCTCCCGCGCTGCTGTGCCCCCCCCCGCCGCGGGGCGCCGAAGGCGTATCCGCCACTTTCCGGGACGACCGACGGGATCCGCGCGCCTCCGGTTCCCTTCGTCCCGCGACTTCCCTTCGTCCCCGTGACGGACTTCACCGTGTCCGCGCAGCGGGAATCGCCCGACCTGTTGCCGGCGGCGGAAGGGAAGTGCGGGAAGTGCCCGGCGCACTGCGGGACGCACGCAGTCAACCTCTTCCCCGAAGAAACCGTCCTCAAGGACGTGATGACGCCGGATGCCCGAACCGACACCGACTTCGAGGTCTTTCACGGAACCACGGGATGCGGTGTCCGTCGGGGCGGACGGGGAAATGCCGGGCCGGGGCCCACGGCCCGCGGACCGGTCACGGGGCGGCTCCGCCTCCCCGCGCCACGGCGGACGGCACCGCCGTCCGCGCGGCCTGAGCACACCCGCGCGCCCCCCTGGGCCTACGCTGAACGTATGAGCAACCACAGCGGACGCCCCCAGGTCGCGGGCCTCCCCCACTGGGACCGCTGCGCGGTCATGGGGGTCGTGAACGTGACCCCCGACTCCTTCTCCGACGGCGGCCGCTGGTTCGACACGACGACCGCCGTCAAGCACGGCCTCGACCTGGTCGCCCAGGGCGCGGACCTGATCGACGTCGGCGGCGAGTCCACCCGCCCCGGCGCCACCCGCGTCGACGAGGCCGAGGAACTCAGGCGCGTCATCCCCGTGGTCCGCGGCCTCGCCGCCGAGGGCGTCACCGTCTCCGTCGACACCATGCGCGCCTCCGTCGCCGAACAGTCCCTCGCGGCCGGTGCCGCCCTCGTCAACGACGTCAGCGGCGGCCTCTCCGACCCCGCCATGATCGGCGTGGTGGCCGCCGCCGGCGCCCCCTTCGTCGTGATGCACTGGCGCGGCTTCCTGGAGGGCGGCAACGTCCGGGGCGTCTACGAGGACGTCGTCACCGAGGTCGTGGACGAGTTGCGCGCACGGGTGGCGGCCGTCCTGGAGGGCGGCATCGCCGCCGACCGCGTGATCGTCGACCCCGGCCTGGGGTTCTCCAAGGACGCCGACCACGACCTCGCCCTCCTGGCCCGCCTCGACCGGCTCCTGGACCTCGGCCACCCGCTGCTCGTCGCCGCCTCCCGCAAGCGGTTCCTCGGCCGCGTCCTGGCCGGCCCGGACGGCTCGCTCCCGCCCGCCCGCGAACGCGACGCCGCCACCGCCGCGGTCTCCGCCCTCTCCGCGCAGGCCGGCGCGTGGGCGGTCCGCGTGCACGAGGTCCGCGCGACCGCCGACGCCGTGCGCGTCGTGCGCGCCGTCGAGCAGGCGCGCACACCGGACGGCGTGTCCCCCGAATCCGACGCGTCCGGCGCAGAAGGAGCCCGGTGACCGCACCCCACACCGATGTCGAGCAGGTCGAGGCCGCCAACACCGCCTTCTACGAGGCGCTCGAGCGGGGCGACTTCGAGGAGGTGGCGTCACTCTGGCTCACCCCGGCCGACCTCGGCGTCGACGAGACGTACCACGACCCGGCGGACGCCGGTGTGGTCTCCTGCGTGCACCCCGGCTGGCCCGTGCTCACCGGACGCGGCGAGGTCCTGAGGTCGTACGCCCTGATCATGGCGAACACCGACTACATCCAGTTCTTCCTCACCGACGTGCACGTCTCGGTCACCGGCGACACCGCCCTGGTCACCTGCACCGAGAACATCCTCAGCGGCGGTCCCGCCCCCGAGGCCGGCGAGGAGCTGGGCCCCCTGGTCGGCCAGCTCGTCGTCGCCACCAACGTGTTCCGGCGCACCCCCGGCGGCTGGAAGCTCTGGTCCCACCACGCCTCCCCGGTCCTCGCCGAGACCGAGGAGGCGGAGGACGACGACACCCCCGCCTGAACGGGTAGGGGGAGCACGAGACACCACCAGGACAAGGCGCACCCGGCGGTCCGGCCCCGCCGGTGCCCGCGGGTAGATTCGACCCCGGGCCGGTGTGCCGTCCGCACACGGCGCCGACCGGCCGGACCGACGACTGCAGGAGTGATTCGTGTGGATCGTGTCGCGCTGCGCGGCCTGAAGGCCCGCGGGTACCACGGTGTGTTCCCCAAGGAACGCGAGGAGGGCCAGACCTTCATCGTGGACCTCGTCCTCGGCCTGGACACCAGGCCGGCCGCGGCCGACGACGACCTGACCAGGACCGTGCACTACGGCATCGTGGCGGAGGAGGTCGTGGCGGTCGTCGAGGGCGAGCCCGTCAACCTCGTCGAGACCCTGGCCGAGCAGATCGCCCGGGTCTGTCTGAAGCACGAGGTGGTGCGGGAGGTCGAGGTCTGCGTCCACAAGCCGGACGCACCGATCACCGTGCCCTTCGACGACGTGACCGTCACCATCACCCGGAGCCGCGTATGACCAGGCCGTCCGCCCAGGGCCCCACCGACCCGACCGTCCAGCCCGTCCCCGCCTCGGTGGTCGAGCGGGTCGACGCCGCCGACACCACCCTGCACAACCCGAAACGCGCCGTGCTCTCCCTCGGCGCCAACCTCGGCAACCGCCTGGAGACCCTCCAGGGGGCCGTCGACGCCCTGGCGGACACCCCCGGCGTCCGGGTCAAGGCCGTCTCGCCGGTGTACGAGACGGAGCCGTGGGGCGTCGAGCCCGGCAGCCAGCCCTCGTACTTCAACGCGGTCGTGGTCCTGAGGACCACCCTGCCCCCGTCCTCCCTGCTGGAGCGGGCCCACGCCGTCGAGGAGGCCTTCCGCCGGGTCCGGGACGAGCGCTGGGGCCCGCGCACCCTGGACGTGGACATCGTCTCCTACGCGGACGTCCGCTCCGACGACCCGCACCTCACGCTCCCCCACCCCCGCGCCCACGAACGCGCCTTCGTGCTCGCGCCCTGGCACGACATCGACCCCGGGGCGGAACTCCCCGGCCGCGGGCCGGTCGGCGAGCTCCTCGACGCGGTCACCCGCGAGGGCGTCGTGCTCCGCGAGGACCTGGAACTCCGGCCGCCCGAGTAGCCGTTAAGGTCGACACGATCACATTCCGGGGCACCGGGGGAATCCGAGGGGACACCGTGAAAGAGCTGCGCATCAGGGTGCTGGCGGGCGTCTTCGTCGTCGCCGGGGTCCTGTCCTGGGCCGGCGCCCGCCTCTGGAGCTCCTTCGGGACCCTGCCGAGCGTGCCCGTGGCCGCGCCCGTCGTCCTCGCCCTGATCGCCGTGGTTCTCGCGGCCACGGCACTCTCGCTGCGCGCCCGTCTCAAGGCCCAGCGCGAGCGCCGGCCCGAGGCCAAGGGCGTCGACCCCCTGATGGCGGCTCGCGCGGTCGTCTTCGGTCAGGCCAGTGCCCTGGTCGCCGCCCTCGTCTGCGGCATGTACGGCGGCACGGGCGTCTTCCTGCTGGAGTCCCTGGACATCCCCGCCCGCCGCGATCAGGCCATCTACGCCGGCTTCTCGGTCCTGGCGGGCATCGGCGTGATAGCGGCGGCCATCTTCCTGGAGCGGGTCTGCAAGCTCCCGGAGGACGACGAGAACAACGGGGCGGGTGCCACCCCGGCGGCCTGAGACGGCCGGGCGCGGTCAGCGCGCCAGTATCAGGCTCATCGCCTCGGCCCGGGTCGTGGCGTCCCGCAGCTGGCCCCGCACCGCCGACGTCGTGGTCTTGGCACCGGGCTTGCGGACACCGCGCACGGACATGCACATGTGCTCGGCCTCGATGACGACGATCACGCCCCGGGCCTCGAGGATCCGCATGAGGGAGTCGGCGACCTGCGTGGTGAGTCGTTCCTGCACCTGCAGGCGGCGGGCGAAGACCTCGACCAGCCGGGCCAGCTTCGACAGACCCGTGATCTTGCCGGTCTCCGCCGGGATGTACCCGACGTGGGCCACCCCGTGGAACGGCAGCATGTGGTGCTCGCACAGGGACACGATCTCGATGTCCTTCACCAGGACCATCTCGTCGTGCCCCAGGTCGAACGTCGTCGTCAGCACGTCCTCGGGCTCCTGCCGGAGCCCCGCCAGGAGTTCCCGGTACGCCCGCGCCACCCGTGCCGGCGTCTCCAGCAGGCCCTCGCGGTCGGGGTCCTCGCCGATGGCGATCAGGAGTTCGCGCACGGCGTTCTCGGCCCGCTTCTCGTCGAACTCGCCGATCGGGACGGTCCCGTCGTCCAGCGTCACCGGGTTGGTCATCTGGTGCCTCGTTCCTGTGCCTGCGTGGATGAGGGGCACGCCCTCTGAGCTGCGGGCGCGCACATGCCCGCGCCCCCCAGGCTAGAACCTGGGGGGCGCGGCAATCATTCCGGGCCCGGGAGGGGGCCGGCGGGAGCTCGGGTCAGCTCTCGGGGCGTTCCTCCGGGGTCCGCTCGGGCGCCGGGGCGGGGTCCGCCGCGGTGCTCTTGGCGGTGCTGATCGCCGGTGTCGCGCCGTTCGACCCGTTGGTCAGGGCCAGCTCCTTGGGGGAGAGGACCGGCGGGCGGGTGGACGGCGTACGGCGGGAGGAACCGGTCCAGGCGGGCCTGGGCGGGCGCTTGACGATCGGCGCGAAGATCTCGGCGATCTCCTCCTTGCCCAGCGTCTCCTTCTCCAGGAGGGCGAGGACCAGGTTGTCGAGGACGTCGCGGTTCTCGACGAGGATCTCCCACGCCTCGTTGTGCGCGGTCTCGATGAGCTTCTTGACCTCTTCGTCGACCAGCGCGGCGACCTCTTCCGAGTAGTCGCGCTGGTGAGCCATCTCACGGCCGAGGAACGGCTCGGTGTTGTCGCCGCCGAACTTGATCGCGCCGAGCCGCTCGGTCATGCCGTACTGCGTGACCATCGCGCGGGCCAGACCGGTGGCCTTCTCGATGTCGTTGGCGGCGCCGGTGGTCGGGTCGTGGAAGACGAGCTCCTCGGCCGCGCGGCCGCCCAGCATGTAGGCCAGCTGGTCCAGCATCTCGTTGCGGGTCGTGGAGTACTTGTCCTCGTCCGGCAGCACCATCGTGTAGCCGAGGGCGCGGCCCCTGGACAGGATGGTGATCTTGTGGACGGGGTCGGAGTTCGGGGAGGCCGCCGCGACCAGGGCGTGACCGCCCTCGTGGTACGCGGTGATCTTCTTCTCCTTGTCCGACATGATCCGGGTCCGCTTCTGCGGGCCCGCGACCACGCGGTCGATCGCCTCGTCCAGCATCTTGTTGTCGATCAGCTTCTGGTCGCTGCGGGCCGTGAGCAGCGCGGCCTCGTTCAGCACGTTGGCGAGATCGGCACCGGTCATGCCGGGGGTGCGGCGGGCGACGGCGCCGAGGTCGACGTCCGGGGCGACCGGCTTGCCCTTCTGGTGGACCTTGAGGATCTCCAGCCGGCCCTGCATGTCCGGGCGGTCGACCGCGATCTGGCGGTCGAAGCGGCCGGGGCGCAGGAGGGCCGGGTCGAGGATGTCCGGGCGGTTCGTGGCGGCGATGAGGATCACACCGCCCTTGACGTCGAAACCGTCCATCTCGACGAGGAGCTGGTTCAGGGTCTGCTCGCGCTCGTCGTGACCGCCGCCGAGGCCGGCGCCGCGGTGGCGGCCGACCGCGTCGATCTCGTCGACGAAGACGATCGCGGGCGCGTTGGCCTTGGCCTGCTCGAACAGGTCGCGGACCCGGGAGGCACCGACACCGACGAACATCTCGACGAAGTCGGAACCGGAGATCGAGTAGAACGGGACACCGGCCTCGCCCGCGACGGCACGCGCGAGCAGGGTCTTTCCGGTGCCGGGCGGGCCGTAGAGCAGCACGCCCTTGGGGATCTTGGCGCCGACGGCCTGGAACTTCGCCGGTTCCTGCAGGAACTCCTTGATCTCGTGGAGTTCCTCGACGGCCTCTTCCGAGCCCGCCACGTCGGCGAACGTCGTCTTCGGGGTGTCCTTGGTGATGAGCTTCGCCTTGGACTTGCCGAAGTTCATGACGCGGGAGCCGCCGCCCTGCATCTGATTCATCAGGAACAGGAAGACGACCACGATGAGGACGAAGGGCAGCAGGGACAGCAGAATGCTCACGAACGGGTTCTGCTTGGACGGTGAGACCGTGTAGCCGTCCGGGATCTGCTTGTTCTGGAACTTGTCCTGCAGCGTGTTGGCGATGGTGACGCCCTGATCGCCGATGTAGCTCGCCTGGATCTTCGAGCTGTCCTTGATCTTGACGCCGTCCTTGAGCTCGACCTTGATGGTCTGCTCGTCGCCGGTGGTCAGCTTGGCCGACTCGACCTTGTTCTCATTGATCGCCTGGACGACCTGGCCCGTGTCCACCGTCTTGTAGCCGCCGGACGAGCCGACGACCTGCATCAACACGACCACGGCAAGGACGGCCAGCACGATCCACATGACCGGCCCACGGAAGTATCGCTTCACGTCCATCCATACGGAGCGGTGCCGCCCCGTCCCTCCTGCCATAGTGAGTTTGATAAAGGCTGTTCTTCGGACGGTACCCCAGCATTGTCCCCCGAAGCTGCGAGGGACGGCCGGCAAACGCGTCTACGGATGCTCCAACGCCGCCGGGTCCGCCGGGGTTCCCGATCACCGTACGGCGGACGGGCCCTTAAGGACTCAACCGCCGTAGACGTGGGGCGCGAGCGTACCGACGAACGGGAGGTTGCGGTACTTCTCGGCGTAGTCGAGGCCGTAGCCGACGACGAATTCGTTGGGGATGTCGAATCCGGCCCATTCCACGTCGATGGCGACCTTGGCGGCCTCGGGCTTGCGCAGCAGCGTGCACACCTTGAGGGAGGCGGGCTCGCGCGAGCCGAGGTTGGAGATCAGCCAGGACAGGGTCAGGCCGGAGTCGATGATGTCCTCGACGATGAGGACGTGCTTGCCCTTGATGTCGGTGTCGAGGTCCTTGAGGATCCGCACCACACCGGAGGACTGGGTGCCCGCCCCGTACGAGGATACGGCCATCCAGTCCATGGTGACGGGGGTGGACAGCGCCCGGGCGAGGTCGGCCATGACCATCACCGCGCCCTTCAGGACGCCGACGAGCAGCAGGTCCTTGCCCGCGTACTCCGCGTCGATCTTCGCGGCCAGCTCCACCAGCTTGGCGTCGATCTCTTCCTTGGTGATGAGCACCTTCTCGAGGTCGGCACCCATGTCTTTCGCGTCCACCCGCATCACTTTCGGTCGTCCCACCGGCTGCTCCGTACCGCCCGCGGCGCTGCCGGAGGTAAGGATTCAGCCTTGCCGAATCACCAGTCTGCCACCCTGCCGCCGGGCGACGACCCTGCCGGGGAGGTTGATGGCCCCCTGCCCGCGCCAGCCGGTGATCAGCCGGTCCACTTCCTCGATGTGGCGGGCGAACAGCGAACCGGCCGGGGCGCCCGCCTCGATGGCGGCGCGGCGCAGCACGCGGCGGCGTACGGCGGGCGGCAGGGCGCGGAGCCCGGCGCACTCCAGGTTGCCGTCGGCGTCGCGGACGCCGGCCGCGGCCCGGCCGGCCCAGGCGTCGAGGGCGTCGGCGTCGTCGCGGGAGAGCTGGGCCGTGCGGGCGAGGGCCCCGACGACGCCCTTGCCGAGGGCCTTCTCCAGGGCGGGCAGGCCCTCGTGGCGCAGCCGGGAGCGGGTGTAGGCCGGGTCCGCGTTGTGCGGGTCGTCCCAGACGGAGAGGGACTGGACCATGCAGGCCTTGCGGGCGGTCTGCCGGTCGAGCTGGAGGAAGGGGCGCCGGTAACGGCCGCCGGCCCCCGAGACCGCGGCCATTCCGGACAGGGAGCGGATGCCGGAGCCGCGGGCGAGCCCCAGCAGGACGGTCTCGGCCTGGTCGTCGCGGGTGTGGCCGAGCAGGACGGCGGCGGCGCCGTGCCGTTCGGCGGCGGCGTCGAGGGCGGCGTAGCGGGCGTCCCGGGCCGCGGCCTCGGGCCCGCCGTCGCGGCCGACGCTGACGGCGACGGATTCGACGGGGTCCAGACCGAGTTCGCGCAGGCGCAGGACGACGTCGGCGGCGCGCTGGTCGGAGCCGGCCTGGAGGCCGTGGTCGACGGTGACGCCGCCGGCGCGGAGGCCGAGCCGGGGGGCTTCGAAGGCGAGGGCGGAGGCGAGTGCCATGGAGTCGGCGCCGCCGGAGCAGGCCGCGAGCACGAGCGGGGAGGGGGGACGCTCGTCCGGGGCCCGGCCGGGGGTTCGGCCGTAATCGTCGAGGATGTCGTGGAGGGCGCGGCGGACCGCCAGGCGTATCGCCGCGACCGCAGGATGGGGACCCATGTCCGGTTCCCTTCATGAAGTTTTCGGGGGCTGTACCCGATGTCGGTCACTCAGAGTGTGTAGATGGTGACAGAACCGGGTCATTACCCGAGCATCGCACGCCTATCCATGACTCACGGTCCCTCGGAAGGGTGATTGGAGGGGCGCCCGTCTGCCGTCGGCCGGATCCGTTCGTGCCGTGCGCGGGCTCATGCGTCGGGCTTGCGGTGCACCCGTGTGATCCAGTCCGCCGGTTTGGCGATCTCCGCCTTGGTGGGGAGCGTGTTCGGCGAGGTCCACACCCGGTTGAAGCCGTCCATGCCGACCTCCTCGACGACGGCGCGCACGAAGCGTTCGCCGTCGCGGTACTGGCGGAGCTTGGCGTCCAGGCCGAGCAGCTTGCGCAGGGCCAGGTCCAGGCGGGAGGCGCCCTTGGCGCGGCGCTGCTGGAACTTCTCGCGGATCTCGGCGACGCTCGGCACGACGTCGGGGCCGACGCCGTCCATCACGAAGTCGGCATGGCCCTCCAGCAGGGACATCACGGCGGTGAGGCGGCTGAGGACCTCGCGCTGGGCGGGGGTCTGCACGAGCTCGACGAGGGAGTGCCCGTCCTCGCCCTCCTCACCCTCGGGACGTCCGCCGACGAGGGACTGGGCGGCCTCGCGGACGCGCTCCAGGACGGTCATGGGGTCGACGTCGGTCTCCGCCAGGAACGACTGGATCTCGCCCTCCAGGTGGTCCCGCAGCCAGGGCACGGCGGTGAACTGGGTGCGGTGGGTCTCCTCGTGCAGGGTCACCCACAGGCGGAAGTCGTGCGGCTCCACGTCGAGCTCGCGTTCGACGTGGACGATGTTGGGGGCGACGAGCAGCAGCCGGCCGCCGCCGGACGCGTCGGAGGGGCTCCCTGCCGGGAGGTCGCGGGTGGCGGGGGCGAAGGTCTCGTACTGGCCGAGGACGCGGGAGGCCAGGAAGGACAGCAGCATGCCCAGTTCCACGCCGGTGACCTTGCCGCCGACGGCGCCGAGGACCGCGTTGCCGGGACTGTTGCCGCGGCGCTGCTGCATCTTGTCCAGGAGTGGTTTGAGGAGTTCGCGGAAGCCGGCGACGTTGGCCCGGACCCAGCCGGGGCGGTCGACGACGAGGACGGGTGTGTCGTGGGTCTCCTCGGTGCCCAGCCGGGTGAAGCCCCGCACGTGCTCCTCCGAGGACTTCGCGTGCCGGCGCAGTTCCGCGACGACGGCCCGGGCTTCGTCGCGGCTCACGTCGGGTCCCGGTCGCATGAGCCGTGTCGCGGTCGCGACCGCGAGGTTCCAGTCGACCATCCCGGAAGAGGCAGCACCACCGATGCTCGTCATGCGTCAACGGTACGTGAGTGGCCGGGGTTGGGGCAGGGCGGCGAGGTGGCCGGGACGATCGGTCACCGGCAACCGCACGCCGCCAGGGCGGTGGCCGCTTTGTCCAGGGCGGACTGGGCCGCCGCCGGGGCGGTGGTGCCGTTCGCCAGGAAGGCGAAGGCCAGCAGCCGGCCGTCCCGGTCGACGACGGTGCCCGCCAGGGAGTTGACGCCGGTGAGCGTGCCGGTCTTGGCGCGCACGGTGCCGGCCGCCCCGTCGGCGTAGCGGCCGGCGAGGGTGCCGGTGAAGCCCGCCACGGGCAGGCCGGTGAGGACGGGGCGCAGCTCGGGGTGGGCCGGGTCGCCGGCCTTCACGAGCAGGGCGGTGAGCAGGTCGGCACTGAGCCGGTCGCCCCGGTCGAGACCGCTGCCGTCCTTGAAGACGGCGCCCTCCACGGGAAGACCGAGTTTCTTCAGCCGGGCGGTGAGGGCCGCGCCGGCGCCGGCGAAGTCGGCGCGCCGGCCGCTCGCGAGGGCGGTGTGGCGGGCGAGGGCCTCGGCGAGGTCGTTGTCGCTCTCGGTCAGCATCCGCTCGACGAGGGCGGCCAGCGGCGGCGAGGAGACCGTGGCGAGGGTGCGGGCGCGGGTGGTGGCCTTCGACGGGCCGGGGGGCGAGGCCTTGATGCCGCGGTCCGCGAGGAGCGCGGCGAACTTCCGCGCGGCGTCGGCCGCCGGGTCGGCGACGCGCGGGGCGGGGCCGCTGACGGAGGCGTCGGTGCGGGCCTCGTCGGCCATCAGGGGGGTGACGGCGGCGAGGTTGGCGTTGACCCCGATCGGATGGGTCGTGGTGCCCTGGTAGAGGGTCGTGTCGTAGGAGAGGGTCACCTCGCGCACGCCCTGCCCGGACAGGGCGGCCGCGGTCCGCTCGGCGAGGTCGTGCAGGCTCGCGAGGCCGCCGGTCCCCTTGCGGGCGGTGAGGGTGGGGTCGCCGCCGCCGACCAGGACGACCTCCCCGGTGTCGGGTTCGAAGACGGCCCGGGTGGTGAGGCGGTGCTCGGGGCCCAGCGCCGAGAGCGCGGCGACGGCGGTGGCGATCTTCGTGGTCGAGGCGGGGACGAGCGCGTCGCCGGAGCCGGTGCCGTACAGCCGCTTCCCGCTGGCCACGTCGACCACGGCGGCGGAGTGGCGGCCGAGCGCCGGGACCTTCAGCAGCGGGTCGAGGACGCCGGTGAGCGCCGTGCCGCCGGGCACCGACTGCGCGGCGGTGGCGGTGCCGCCGAGGCCGGTGAGCACGGCGGCGGCCGGCGGGGCCGCCCGGGGACCGCGGGGCGGCGTACCGGCGTGGGCCGGGACGCTGCCGTGATCTGCGCCACGCGTGGCTTCCAGGGCCGCGGCCCGGTCCCGCTCGGCCGTACGCTGACCGGTGGAGTCCCAGGGACCGGCGGCGGTCGCCACTCCCGCGGCCAGCGCCAGACCGGCGGTGGCCGCGGTCGCGGTGAACCGCCGGGTCTTCGACCGCGCACCCCGGGCGACCTGCGGTGATCCCGGCCGGTCCGGTCGCGCGAACCGCGGCCCGACGGCCGCGGCGACGCGCGCCAGATACGGCCGTACGGTCCCCGCGACCCGGGCGAGACGCGGTCGTACGGCGTCCGCGAGCCGCACGACGTGCGGTCCCGCGGCCCGCCAAGGCCTCAGCTCTGGCACGCCCACCAGCCCCTTTCGCGATCACACACCTGCGTGAGGGACACTTAACCACCAGAAGTATGTGCTGATCATGGAGGAGCCACCGGTGGAGTTCGACGTCACGATCGAGATCCCGAAGGGTTCGCGGAACAAGTACGAGGTGGACCACGAGACGGGTCGGATCCGCCTGGACCGTCGACTCTTCACCTCGACCGCCTACCCGACCGACTACGGCTTCGTCGAGAACACCCTCGGCGAGGACGGCGACCCGCTGGACGCGCTGGTCATCCTGGACGAGCCGACCTTCCCCGGCTGCCTGATCCGCTGCCGCGCGATCGGCATGTTCCGCATGACCGACGAGGCGGGCGGCGACGACAAGCTGCTGTGCGTGCCGGCGACCGACCCGCGCGTGGAGCACCTGCGGGACATCCACCACGTGTCCGAGTTCGACCGCCTGGAGATCCAGCACTTCTTCGAGGTCTACAAGGACCTGGAGCCGGGCAAGTCGGTCGAGGGCGCCAACTGGGTGGGCCGGGTGGACGCCGAGGCCGAGATCGAGCAGTCCTACAAGCGCTTCAAGGAGCAGGGCGGCCACTGAGCCCCGACCCTCGCGCACGTCGCGACGGGCCGCACGCGGACGCGTGCGGCCCGTCGCGCTGTGGTGCGCATACTGATCATTACGGGGGCAGGCTTACGGACGGTGCCGTACGTCGTACAGGGAGCGCAGGGCAAGTGACGGACACGGAGGACCGCAAGCCGCAGTCGGACGAGGCGAGGAGCGCCTTCGCCCCGCCCGCCGCGGTGGCACCCGCCGATGCCGAGTCGCCGACGTCCGAGTTCGCCGTCCCCGAGGGGCTGGCCGTCCCGAGGAGCGATCCGGACTCCGAGACGACCTCCGAGTTCGCCCTCCCGGACGGACTGGAGGTGACCCCGCCGCAGCCGGCCGAGCCGGAGGGGTCGGCGTTCAGCCCGCCGCGCACCTACAGCGCGAAGCAGCCGCCGCCGGCGTTCACCCCGCCGACCGGGATTCCGCTCGTCACCCTGACCAAGGACGTGCCCTGGCAGGACCGGATGCGCACGATGCTGCGCATGCCGGTGACCGAGCGGCCGGCGCCGGAGCCGGTGCAGCGGCACGACGAGGCCGGACCGGCGGTACCGCGCGTCCTCGACCTGACCCTGCGGATCGGGGAGCTGCTGCTGGCGGGCGGTGAGGGCGCCGAGGACGTGGAGGCGGCGATGTTCGCCGTGTGCCGCTCCTACGGCCTGGACCGCTGCGAGCCCAACGTCACCTTCACCCTGCTGTCGATCTCCTACCAGCCGTCCCTGGTCGACGACCCGGTGACCGCCTCCCGCACGGTGCGCCGCCGCAGCCCCGACTACACCCGGCTGGCGGCCGTCTACCAGCTGGTGGACGACCTCAGCGACGACGAGACGCACGTCTCCCTGGAGGAGGCCTACCGGCGGCTGGCGGAGATCCGCCGCAACCGGCACCCGTACCCCGGCTGGGTGCTGACCGGGGCGAGCGGGCTGCTCGCGGGGGCCGCCTCGGTGCTCGTCGGCGGTGGCGTCCTCGTGTTCGTCGCCGCCGCGATCGGCGCGATGCTCGGCGACCGGCTGGCCTGGCTGTGCGCGGGGCGCGGGCTGCCGGAGTTCTACCAGTTCACGGCGGCCGCGATGCCGCCGGCCGCGATCGGGGTGGCGCTGACGGTGGCGCACGTGGACGTGAAGGCGTCCGCGGTGATCACCGGTGGGCTGTTCGCGCTGCTGCCCGGGCGGGCGCTGGTGGCGGGTGTGCAGGACGGCCTGACCGGCTTCTACATCACCGCGGCCGCGCGTCTGCTGGAGGTCCTGTACTTCTTCGTGGGCATCGTGGTCGGGGTGCTGGTGGTGCTGTACTTCGGCGTGCAGCTGGGCGCCGAGCTGAACCCGGACGAGGCGCTCGGCGGCGCCCCGCGGCCGGTGCTGCAGATCGCCGCGTCGATGATGCTGTCCCTGGCCTTCGCGGTGCTGCTCCAGCAGGAGCGGTCCACCGTGCTGCTGGTGACCCTGAACGGCGGGGTGGCCTGGGTGGTGTACGGGGCGATGTACTCCACGGGCGGCATCTCGCCGGTGGCCGCCACGGCCGCGGCGGCGGGCCTGGTGGGCCTGTTCGGACAGTTGCTGGCCCGGTACCGGTTCGCGTCCGCGCTGCCGTACACCACGGCGGCGATCGGGCCCCTGCTGCCCGGTTCCGCCACGTACTTCGGTCTGCTGGGGTTCGCCCAGAACGAGGTCGACGCGGGGCTGGTGTTCCTCACGAAGGCGGTGGCGCTGGCCATGGCCATCGCGATCGGGGTGAACCTCGGGTCGGAGATCTCGCGGCTGTTCCTGCGGATCGGCTCCGCCGAGAAGCGCAGGGCGGCGAAGCGGACGCGGGGCTTCTAGCCGCCGCGTCCCTCGCCGCCCACGTCCTCCGGGCCGGTTCGGTTCCGGTTCAGTAACCGCCGTTGTACGGCTGCTGCGGGTTGTAGCCCTGTCCCTGCCCTTGCCCCTGACCCGGGTGCTGCCCCGGGTGCTGCCCCGGGTTCTGCCCCTGCGGGTACTGGCCGTAGTACGGGCCGTTGCCGTACGGCTGCTGGGGCTGCTGGGGCCGGGGGGGCTGCTGCTGCGGGTAGCCCTGGTTGCCGTGGGGCTGGTGGGCGGCCTGCCGGGGCGGCTGCCGGTCGGGGGTGATGCGGCGCAGCTGGGTCGTGGCGTCGTCCATCACGGGCGCCTGCGGGTGCTGGGCGTACTGCGGCTGCTGCGGGGCGGCCGGGGCCTCGGCGGCGGCGCGCTTCTTCTTGCCGCGCTCCCGCAGGTACTCGACGATGATCGGGACCACGGAGAGGAAGACGATCAGGATGAGGATCGTCTCGACGTTGGACTTGATGAACCCGATCTGGCCGAGCCAGTACCCGGCGACGGTGACGCCGACCCCCCAGACGATGCCGCCGACCACGTTGTACATGAGGAACGTGCGGTACTTCATGCGGCCGGCGCCGGCCACGATGGGGGCGAAGGTGCGCACGATCGGCACGAAGCGGGCCAGGACGATCGCCTTGGGGCCGTACTTCTCCATGAACTCGTGGGCCTTCTCCAGGTTCTCCTGTTTGAAGAGCTTGGAGTTCGGCCGGTTGAACAGCCGCGGGCCGAAGAACTTGCCGATCGTGTAGCCGACCTGGTCACCGGTGACGGCGGCGATCACGATCAGCGTGCACACCAGCCACAGCGGCTGACTGATGTAGTTGCCCTCGGCCACGAAGAGCCCCGCTGTGAACAGCAGGGAGTCACCGGGCAGGAACGCGAAGAGTCCGGATTCCGCGAAGACGATCAGCAGGATGCCGGGGAGGCTGAAGGTCTCGATCAGGTAATCCGGGCTCAGCCACTCGGGGCCGAGCGCAAGGGTGGTCACGGGGCTGTGGCTCCTGCTGCTTGGGGGATAAGGGCCGTGCTGGTTGCCCAAAAGTATCAACGCAACCGTCAGAACCCGGGTTCCGCCCGGGTTCCACGGGGGTACCCAGGATGCACTGTGGCCCGCCCGGGGTGAAGCTGGGGTCCATGGGCATCGAGGAGTACGGCGGCGGACAGGGGCCCCGGCCCGACGTCCTGGTGGTCACGACGGACGGCGTGCCGGGTCACCGGGTGCAGGAGGTCATCGGTGAGGTCTTCGGGCTGACCGTGCGGTCCCGGCACCTCGGCAGCCAGATCGGTGCCGGTCTGAAGTCGATGGTCGGCGGCGAGCTCAAGGGGCTGACCAAGACGCTCGTGCAGACCCGCAACCAGGCCATGGAGCGGCTGGTCGAGCAGGCACGCGCGCGGGGCGCCAACGCGGTGCTGGCGTTCCGCTTCGACGTGACGGACGCGGCGGACGTGGGCACCGAGGTGTGCGCGTACGGCACGGCGGTGGTCCTGGCCCGGGAGTGACCCCGGGCCAGGGGCTCACGCGGTGTGCCGGGCGGCGTTGGCGACGATCGCGTCGCGCAGGTAGGCGGCCAGCCCCGGGCGGATCCTGTCGTACATCTCGGTGAACCGCGGGTCGGCGACGTACATCTCGCCCAGGCAGGTGTGCATCTCGTGCCCGCAGTCGTAGTACGCGCGCGTGATGAACAGGCGGTGCTCCTCCGCCGCGTCCATGGCCTCGGCGGAGTCCGCCGGCGTACCGGCGGCCAACAGGTCGGCCACGCGCCGGTGGAGCGCGTCGAGCTCGTCGGTGATCTGCTTCCAGTCCTCCTTGGTGTACGACGCGGTCCGCTGCCGGGACTGCCGGTAGGCGTCGGTGTCGCCCCAGCGTTCGCGCACCTCGTCCTCGTACTGGTCGGGGTCGTGCTCCCCGAAGACCTCGAACTTCTCCTCGGGCGTGAGGTTGATGCCCATGCTGCGTGCCTCCATGGCGTGTTCGACGGCCGCCGCCATCTTCTGCAGTTTCTCGATCCGGGCGGTCAGCAGGTCGTGCTGGCGGCGCAGGTGCGCCTGCGGGTCCGCGTCCGGGTCGTCGAGCAGGGCGGCGATCTCCTCGAGCGGGAAGCCGAGCTCCCGGTAGAACAGGATCTGCTGCAGCCGGTCGAGGTCGGCGTCGCCGTAACGCCGGTGGCCCGCGCGGCTGCGCTCGCTCGGGACGAGCAGGCCGATGTCGTCGTAGTGGTGCAGGGTGCGCACCGTGACGCCGGCGAAGCCCGCCACCTGTCCCACGGAGTAGCTCACTTCCGCTCCCTTCTCGGTACGCACTCCACCCTGGGCCCTCACGCCGCGTGAGGTGCAAGCCGATTCCCTCCCCGGATGTTGCGCCTGCTTTGTCCGCTTGATCCGCTTATCGTGTGCGCGTGGCCCAGGACAGCGCCCCGCAGGCACCCTCCGCCGCCCCGGCGACCCCGGCACGCGCCCTGCTGCCGACCCTCGTCCCGGCGCTGCTCGTGGGCGTGGTGTCGAGCCTGGTCCTGCTGGGCGTGAGCGCCGCGGCCGAGCAGCTCCAGGACGTGCTGTGGCAGAACGTGCCGGACGCGCTGGGGGTCGGCCGGTACTCCGTGCTGTGGATGTTCGTGGTGCTGGTCGCCACCGGGATCGCGGTCGGGCTGGTGGTGTGGAAGGTCCCGGGACACGCGGGCCCCGATCCGGCGACCACCGGTCTCGACGCGCCCGTGCTGCCGCCCGCGGTGCTGCCGGGGCTGCTGCTGGCGACCGCGTTCATGCTGGCCGGCGGACCGAGCCTGGGGCCGGAGAACCCGATCATCGCCGTGAACGTCTCCCTCGCGGTCTGGCTGGGCGCGAAGGCGGTCCCCCGGGCCCCGGAGCAGGGCTGGGTGGCCCTGGCGGAGGCGGCGACGATCGGCGCGCTGTTCGGTACGCCGGTGGCCGCCGCGCTGGTCATCTCCGAGGCGCTGGCGGGACGGCGGATCGAGGGACGTCTGTGGGACGGCCTCTTCGCGCCGCTGGCCGCCGCGGGGGCCGGTGCGCTCACCGCCACGCTGGTGTCGCGGCCGAGCTTCGACCTGCACCTCCCGCCGTTCGGACAGCCCGACTGGGGCGACCTGCTGGCGGCGCTCGTGATCGCCTCGGTGGGCGCGCTGCTCGGCATCTGCGCCGTGTACGCCCTCCCGTACGTCCACGGGGCGTTCCGGCGGCTGCGGCACCCGATGCTGATGCTTCCGGTCGGCGGGGTGGTGCTGGGCGCCCTGGCGGCCCTGGGCGGGCATCTGACGCTGTTCAAGGGGCTCGACGAGATCACGGTGCTGGCGCACGATCCCGAGGGCTGGTCGGCGGGCGAGTTCGCCACGATGACGGTGGTGAAACTGGCCGCGCTGCTCGTCGCCACCTCCTGCGGCTTCCGGGGCGGGCGGGTCTTCCCGGCGGTGTTCGTCGGCACGGCGCTCGGGCTGTGCGCGCACGCGCTCGTGCCCGGGGTGCATCCGGCGGTGGGCGTGTCGGCGGGCGTGCTGGGCATCCTGCTGGCCATCACCCGGCAGGGCTGGGTGAGCCTGTTCGTCGCCGCCGTCCTGGTCGCCTCACCGGGGGTCCTCGCCCTCCTGTGCCTCGCCTCCCTGCCGGCCTGGCTGCTGGTCACCGGCCGCCCGCAGATGCAGCTGCGCGCGGACGGGACGGCGGTCCGGTGACCGCCGTCCCGCCCCCGCCGCCGGCCCGTCCGTCCCGGCCCCCCTCCGCCGACCCGTCCGTCCCGGCCCCCCTCCGCTCCCCGCACCCGTCCGACCCGTCCGCTCCCGAGACCCGGAGGCATCCATGTCGCTTCACGAAGGCTCCCAGCCCGACGAGCACACCCTGTCCGTCAACCCCTTCCTCGGACCGGCCAACCCGGTCGGGGGCATGACCGAGGCACCGCCCAAGCACCGGCTGCCCGACGGCCCCATCGCGCCCTCGACGGCGTACCAGCTGGTGCACGACGAGCTGATGCTGGACGGCAACGCACGGCTGAACCTGGCCACCTTCGTCACCACCTGGATGGAGCCGGAGGCCGGCACCCTGATGGCGGAGTGCCGGGACAAGAACATGATCGACAAGGACGAGTACCCGCGCACCGCCGAGCTGGAGCGGCGCTGTGTGGCGATGCTCGCGGACCTGTGGCACGCGCCCGACCCGTCGGCGGCCGTGGGCTGTTCGACGACCGGGTCGAGCGAGGCGTGCATGCTCGCCGGGATGGCGCTGAAACGGCGCTGGGCGCGGAGGAACGCCGACCGGTACCCCTCACGCGACGCCCGGCCGAACCTCGTCATGGGCGTCAACGTCCAGGTCTGCTGGGACAAGTTCTGCAACTTCTGGGAGGTGGAGGCCCGTCAGGTCCCCATGGAGGGCGAGCGGTTCCACCTGGACCCGCGGGCGGCCGCCGAGCTGTGCGACGAGAACACCATCGGGGTCGTCGGCGTCCTGGGCTCCACCTTCGACGGGTCGTACGAGCCGATCGCGGAGCTGTGCGCGGCGCTGGACGAGCTCCAGGAGCGCACGGGCCTCGACGTCCCGGTGCACGTCGACGGGGCGTCCGGCGCGATGATCGCGCCCTTCCTCGACGAGGACCTGGTGTGGGACTTCCGCCTTCCGCGGGTGGCGTCGATCAACACGTCCGGGCACAAGTACGGGCTGGTCTACCCGGGCGTCGGCTGGGCGCTGTGGCGGGACGCGGACGTGCTGCCGGAGGAACTGGTCTTCCGGGTGAACTACCTGGGCGGCGACATGCCGACCTTCGCGCTGAACTTCTCCCGGCCGGGCGCGCAGGTCGCGGCGCAGTACTACACCTTCCTGCGGCTGGGCCGCGAGGGCTTCCGGGCCGTGCAGCAGACCGCGCGGGACGTGGCCGGGGGGCTCGCCGCGCGGATCGAGGCGCTCGGCGACTTCCGGCTGCTGACCCGGGGCGACCAGTTGCCGGTGTTCGCGTTCACGACCGCCGACGACGTGACGGCGTACGACGTCTTCGACGTGTCCCGGCGGATGCGGGAGCAGGGCTGGCTGGTGCCCGCGTACACCTTCCCGGCGAACCGCCAGGACCTGTCGGTGCTGCGGGTGGTGTGCCGCAACGGCTTCTCCGAGGACCTCGCCGGCCTGTTCGTGCAGGACCTGACCCGGCTGCTGCCGGAACTGCGCCGGCAGCCGCGCCCCTTCACCCACGACCGGAACGCGGCCACCAGCTTCCACCACTAGCCCCGCCCCGGCGGCATCGACCGGCCCCGGTCAGCGGTCGTCCCCGGGGTGCCGCTCCCCCGTCGCGTAGGGGTTCTCCTCGCCCTCGGCCAGGACGCCGACGAACGGCTCGCCCTCGCCGGCGAAGGTGTAGGCGCCGCCCCGGACGCGCTCGATGAGACCGCGGGTCCATTCGGCGCCGAAGTCGGCCGAGTGGACCCAGAAGTCCATGATCTCCCCGATGTGGCCCAGCTGCCCGGGCCCGCCCTCGGGCGTGTAGTACTCGGTGACGGACCTGCGCCACTCCTCGATGGCCCGCACCCGCTGCTCCAGGAGGGCGAGGGCCTCCGCGCGGCCGAGGTCGACCATGAGGCCGAGGCCGGCCGAGAGCACGTCCGGCTTCTGGTCGTAGGAGGTCAGCGACTCCCGCAGCAGCCGGAAGTACTCCTCGGTGCCCCGCTCGGTGATCTCGTACTCGGTGCGCGGCGGGCCCCCGGCCGTGGACGGGGCGGTCTCGTGCGCGTGCAGCAGTCCCTGCTTGGCCATCTGTTTCAGGGCGTGGTAGATCGAGCCGGGCTTGGCGTGGGACCACTCGTGCGCGCCCCAGTACTCCAGGTCGTTGCGCACCTGGTAGCCGTGGGCCCGCCCGTGCTGGCGCACCGCGCCGAGCACGAGGAGACGGATCACTGACATGGGGCCCAGCGTAGGCCGCGGACGGTCACTCCCCGGAGCCGCCCTGCTCCCGTGCGACCAGTTCGAAGGCGGTGGCGCCGTCCAGGGACTCGCGGATGATGTCGGCGTGGCCGGCGTGCCGGGCGGTCTCGCGGATCAGGTGCAGACAGAGCCAGCGCATCGAGAGCCACTCGTCCTTCGGGTTCCAGGACGTCTTCGCCATCAGGAAGGTGTCGTCGAGGCTGGGCACCGAGCGGATGAACGACTCCGTCCCGGCGGCCACCTCCTCGTAGCGGGCGAGCGTGGACCTCACCGTCTCGTCGCCGACCAGCCGGAAGCTCTCGTGCCAGTTCGACTCGTCCCGGTGGACGGCCGGCGGCTCGCCCTTGGCGCGGGCGATCCAGCCCTGCTCGACCTCGGCGACGTGCTTGAGCAGTCCGGCCAGGGACAGCTCACTGGCACTGGGACGGGAGGACGCCTGTTCCTCCGTGAGGCCGAGCAGCGCCCGCCGGATGCCGCCGCGCTGCTCGGCGATGAAGGCCAGGAGCGCTCCCCGCTCGTCGCCCCGCTCCTCGGGTCCCACGTGAGTGACCATGACCGGCCGCCTTTCGTCGTTCCGCCGCAGGTGGTCCCTGCCGCCTGACGACGACGCTACGGACCCTTGCGGTCGGATTCCGTCCGCAAGGGTCCGGCGGGAAGGAACCGCGGCGGGAAGAGACCGCGGCGGGAGGACGCGGCGTCCCGCGGCTCAGAACGGGAAGCCGCTCCGGTCGTGCTGCACCGAGATCCACTTCATCGTGGTGAAGGCGTCCAGCATCGTGTCGCCGTTCAGCCGGCCGATGCCCGAGTGCTTCTCGCCGCCGAAGGGGACGATCGGCTCGTCGTGCACGGTGCCGTCGTTCACGTGGAACATGCCGGTGTCGATCTGCTTGGCGAAGTTCACGCCCCGCTCGACGTCACCGGTGTGCACCGCGCCGCTCAGCCCGTACGGGGTGTCGTTGACGATGCGCACGGCCTCCTCCTCGCCGTCGAAGGGGACGAGGAAGACGACCGGGCCGAAGACCTCCTGCCGCAGCAGGGCCGAGTCGGCCGGCAGTCCGGTCAGCACGGACGGCTCGACCAGGTTGTCGGTGCGGGCACCGCGCACCAGGGCGGTCGCGCCCTCGGCGAGGGCCTGCTCGACGACGCCGGTCAGGGCGTCCGCCTGCTGGGAGTTGATCACCGGGCCGATGACGGTGGCGGGGTCGCGCGGGTCCCCGGCCCTGAGCGACGTGACCTTGGCGACGAACTTCTCGGTGAACTCCTCGGCCACCGAGCGGTCCACCAGCACGCGGTTGGCGGCCATGCAGACCTGGCCCTGGTGGACGAACCGGCTGAACACCGCCGCGTCCACGGCGTAGTCGAGGTCGGCGTCGTCGAGGACGACCAGCGCGCTGTTGCCGCCCAGTTCGAGGACCGAGCGCTTGAAGAGGGAGGCGCAGACGGTGGCGACGTGGCGGCCGACCTTGTCGGAGCCGGTGAAGGAGATGACCTTCGGGACCGGGTGCTCCAGGAAGGCGTCGCCGATCTCCGCGATGTCGGTGATGACGACGTTCAGCAGACCGCCGGGCAGGCCCGCGTCCTCGAAGATCTTCGCGACCAGCGAGCCGCCGACGACCGGCGTGTTCTGGTGCGGCTTGAGCACCACGCCGTTGCCGAGCGCGAGGGCCGGGGCGACCGACTTCAGCGAGAGGAGGAAGGGGAAGTTGAAGGGGCTGATCACGCCGACGACACCGACGGGCACCCGGTAGACGCGGTTCTCCTTGCCGTCCACCGGCGAGGGGATGATCCGGCCCTCGGGGCGCAGCGCCAGGTGGATCGACTCGCGCAGGAACTCCTTGGCGAGGTGCAGCTCGAAGGCAGCCTTCAGGCGCGTGCCGCCGAGCTCGGCGACGATCGCCTCGGATATCTCCTCCTCGCGCTCCTCGACCAGCTTCAGTGCCTTCTCGAACACCGCGCGGCGGGCGTACGGGTTGGTCGCCGCCCACTTCTTCTGGGCCCGGGCGGCCGCCCGGTACGCCTGATCGACCTCGTCGACCGTGGCGATGGTGATCGACGCGAGCTTCTCGTCGTCGTACGGGTTGAAGTCGATGATGTCCCAGGAGCCGGTGCCCGGGCGCCACTCACCGTCGATGTACTGCTGAGCGAGGTCGGTGAAGTACGACGACATGTGATCCCTCAATCCCTTGCTGCATCAGCAGAGCACTGATCGACTTCCTTGTCTGATCAGGCGTCATCGTACTGATGTTTCAAGAGAGTTGAAGGAGTCCACGGAGAAGGTCCCGGCTCTCCGACGGCCCCGGGCCGTCGTGCTGGAGCTCCTTGAGCGCGCTCTCGTACTGGGCGACGTCCTCGGCCTTGTCGAGGTACAGCGCGCTGGTGAGCTGCTCCAGGTACACGACGTCCGACAGGTCGGACTCGGGGAAGCTGAGGAGGGTGAACGCGCCGGACTCACCGGAGTGGCCGCCGAAGCTGAACGGCATGACCTGCAGCCGGACGTTGGGCCGCTCGGAGACCTCGATCAGGTGCTGGAGCTGGCCGCGCATCACCTCGCGGTCGCCGTACGGCCGGCGCAGGGCGGCCTCGTCGAGGACGACGTGGAACTCGGGCGCGTTCTCCGAGACCAGGTACTTCTGCCGCTCCAGGCGCAGCGCCACCCGCCGTTCGACGTCGTCCTCGCTCGCGCCCCGCATGCCGCGCCGCACGACCGCGCGGGCGTACTCCTCGGTCTGCAACAGGCCGTGCACGAACTGCACTTCGTACGCCCGGATCAGCGAGGCCGCGCCCTCCAGGCCCACGTAGGTGGGGAACCAGCTGGGCAGCACGTCCGAGTAACTGTGCCACCAGCCCGCGACATTGGCCTCCTTGGCGAGGGAGATCAGCGAGGCGCGCTCCTGCTCGTCGGTGATGCCGTACAGCGTCAGCAGGTCCTCGACGTCCCTGGTCTTGAAGCTCACCCGGCCCAGTTCCATCCGGCTGATCTTCGATTCCGAGGCGCGGATCGAGTAGCCCGCCGCCTCGCGCGTGATCCCCCGCGCCTCACGCAGTCGCCTGAGTTGTGATCCGAGCAGCATGCGCCGCACCACCGATCCCGGCTCTCCCGCGCTCACGTTCGCCAGCCTCCCCAACGTCTTTCCGGGCCCGCAGTCTGCCACTAAAACACTTCGAGCAGTACTCGCCCGGTTACGGAAACGGAATCCGGCCGCGCAGGCCGGTCGGGAAGGGGCAGGAGAGAGGCGGGGAGGGCCGGGCGGGGAGCGGCCGGAAGGCGGGGAACAGCCGGAAGAGGGCACGGGGCCGACGGAAAAATTGGCCAACAACCGGTACGGGGAGGCCGATTTCGGTCAACTGCACGTGCATCTGCCCTTGCATCTGCCGTACGCATCCGAAACCATGGCCCTTGCACCACCGCCGTATCGCTACGACCGCGAATTCCGGGAGTGCCTCGCATGGGGACGAATGGATCGACCATGCTCGAGCCGTTACGGCAGGGCCTTCCGCCGCTGAACCTCGCGGCCGCCTCCGACGCCGCCTCCTGCGCCCTTCCCGCCCGGTACGAAGCGGTGCGCGAGGCCCGGCGGTTCACCCGCAAGACCCTCGAGCAGTGGAACCTGGACGACCGTTTCGACGACGTGTGCCTGGTGGTCTCCGAGCTGGTCACCAACGCCCTGCGGCACGGCCTGCCGGCCGGCACCCCGCGGCCGAGGGAGCAGGACCCGCCGGTGCGGCTGCACCTGATGCGCTGGACCGAGCGGCTGGTGTGCGCGGTGCGCGACCCCAGCGACGACAGCCCCGTCACCCGCGACTCGGACGACTTCTCCGCCGAGTCGGGCCGCGGGCTGTTCCTGGTCGACTCCTTCAGCGACGGCTGGGGCTGGCACCCCATGGCGGGCGCGCTCAGCGGCAAGGTGGTCTGGGCGCTGTTCCGCCTCCGGCGCCCCACCGGCCCCACCTGCGCCGCCGTGTGACCGGAAGCGGCGCTTCCGGGCGCCGCCCCTCCGCGCGGGGCACCGCCCGCCGGACACCGCCCCCCGGACGCCGCGCAGGACGCACCGGGGCCAGGACACCCGCCCGGGGACGCGTCAGCCGGCCACGAGGTGGTCGAACTCGCCGTCCTTCACGCCCAGCAGCATCGCCTCGATCTCCGCGCGGGTGTAGACCAGCGCGGGACCGTCGGGGAAGCGGGAGTTGCGCACGGCCACCTCCCCGCCGGGCAGCCGGGCGAACTCCACGCAGGAACCCTGCGAGTTGCTGTGCCGGCTCTTCTGCCAGGCCACGCCGTCCAGCCTGGTGGCCGCCATGCCGTTGTACACGCCGGACGCAGCGGCACCGTCGCGCCCCTCACCGTCGTACACGTCGTGGTCCACAGGTCGCTCCCCGCTGGTGCACTGGCTGGTGTGGCCATTGATGCAGTGGTCAACTGACCCGGATCATAGCTTCGTTCATGTGCAGATGCATGAGCAGATGCACGTGCACGCGGGGTGGTGCGACGGTTACAGCCCCACGGACCGTACGGTGACCGCTTCGACGGACGCTCCACCCGCTCCCCGCTCCCTCTAGAGACGCGTACGGGGGCCGTCCTGTTCCCTCGTGTTTCCCCGGGTCGCCTCCTCATGCCGCCGGGCGTGCGTTCTCCTCGCCTTCGTCCCCCACGGGCGGTGCGAGGTGTGTCACGGGGTCTGGTGGGGTGCGGGGCGGGTCCTGTTAGCTGGCTGCCGTTCGTTCCGGCCCGCGGGGCCGGCCACACCTTGGGGGCTTGCAGTGACTTCGGTGACCTCGGTGCCTTCGGTGACCTTCTCGGGTTCCTCGCGCCCGCCCCGCGCGGCGTCCCGCCGACGGGTGCGCACGGTGGCCGCGGTCGTGGGACTGGCGGGCGCGCTGGTGCTCACCGCGTGCAGCGGCGACGGCGGATCCGACGAGGACTCCGCCGCCCCCGCCCCGCCCGCCACGGCGACCCCCGGCACGGGGGGCGGCGCGGGCGGTTCCGGCACCGGGGGCGGCGCGGGCGGTTCCGACGCGCGCACGGCCCCGGCCGGCGCGCTCGAGGGCAGTTGGCTCGCCACGGCCGGGGGCAGGGCCGTGGCCCTGATGGTCACCGGCGAACAGGCCGCCCTCTTCGCCACCGGCGGCGTGGTGTGCAGCGGCACCGCCCGGGAGGACGCCGGGACGCACACCCTCCGCCTGAAGTGCACCGACGGCAGCGAGGACCGGGCGAACGGCACGGTCGACTCCGTCAGCGCCTCCTCCCTGAAGGTGACGTGGGAGGGCGCCCTCGGCACCGAGACGTACACGAAGGCCGAGGGCGGCAGGCTGCCGACCGGGCTGCCGACGGCGGAGCCCGGGTCGTAGGACCGCCGACCGGCGGGGCCGACGGTGGAACCGGCACCGCGTACGTGATGATCTGGGGGTACCTCCACGACTCCAGAGGATCCCCGATGCGCGCCACGCCGACCGCTGTCTCTGCCCTTGCCGCACTCCTCCTCCTGACCGCCTGCAGCGACACGGGCGACGACGGGAAGCGGGAGAGCACGGCGTGTTCGCTCGACGAGGTGAGCGTGGAGGTGGGCCCCGCGAGCGCCGCCCCGGCCGCCGGCGACACCGGCGAGGTGCCCGTCGGCCTCACCAACCGGGGCGCCACCTGCACCCTGGAGGGATTCCCCGAGGTGCGGCTGGCCGGCCCCGGCGGTTCCGCCCTCGACCTGCCGCCGACCGAGGGCGCCACGGCGCAGAAGCTGACCCTGGCCGAGGGCGACTCCGCCTCCTTCGGCATCACCTATGTGCGCGGTCCGCGCGGCGACGGCGCCTTCGACGCCGAGACCCTGCGCGTCGTCCTCCCCGGCGACCCCGGCACGAGCAGCTTCCGCTGGTCGTACGGCCCGGTCGCGTCCGACGGCGAGGGCGGGCACCAGGCCTCCGTGAGCGCCTACCAGCAGGCGGGCGACTGACCCTCCCCGCGTCAGGGAAGAGGGGGGCGCCTCCCGACGCGTGCGTCGTCCGCGGCCCGGGTGCCCTCCTCCCAGCCCGCCGCGTCGCTCACCCCGCGCAGCCGGGTGGTCGTCGTCTCCGGGAACAGGCGGTCCGCCCGGTCGGCGACCGCGGCCTCGCGGGAGGCGAGGACCGGGAGCAGGTCGTCGTCCACCCGGCTCTCGGCGGCGGCCGCCAGACGCGTCCCCACCCGGTGGGCGTAGGCCGCGAGGAAGGACTGCCGGAAGGTCTTGGTCCGTTTCCTTCCGCCCGCCCGGCCCCGGGCTCTCGGCTCCGCCCGGGCAGGGGGGACCCCCAGCGCGGCCTCCGCCCGGGTCATCGCCGTGGTCGCCTGCACCAGCAGTGAGGTGTAGAGGAGTTCGACCGCCTCCAGGTCGGAGGCGAAGCCGACGACGGTGGAGAAGCCGAGGGACTCGTTCCACACGGCCCGGCAGTGGTTCGCGCCGGCGACCGCGTCCAGCAGCACCGCCTTGGCCTGCTCGTACGGCGGCTCCACCCCGATCCGGCAGGCGCCCGGCGTCTCGCCCGAGGGCGCCTGCGCCGCGAGCAGCGCCTCGTCGATGCTGTGCCGTGCCATCAGCTCCTGCGCCTTGGCGCTGAGCGCCTCCGCCTCCTGGGGGAACCCGGTCGCCTCCGCCTTCGCCAGCAGCGCGCGGATCCGGCCGAGCATGCGGGACTCCGGCCGCCGGTCCCGCGGGCCCGTCCCCGCCGGCGCCTCGTCGAGGGGTTCCAGGACGGGCAGGCGCAGCAGCAGCCGGTACAGCTCCAGTACGGCGGTGGCGCAGGAGAAGCGGTCGGTGCGCGGCGCGTCCTCGGCCGTCAGCCCGGCGAGCTGGGCCTTCCAGCGGGGGCCGCGGGGCCGGTCGTGCGGCGCCTGGGCCCGGATCAGCGCCGAGACGAGCCGTACGTGCACCTCGTCCAGCTCCCGCCGCACGATCCGCACGACATCGGCCGGCTGCCAGCCGCGCCGCCAGGCCGCCGCCACGAACTCCTGTCCGCGCCGGTCGAGTTCGGCGTCGGCCGCGGGATCCGCGGCGAGCAGGGACGCGCCGGCGTCGAGGGTCTCGTCGGTGGCGTCGTGGAGGGCGGTGCGGAAGGCGCGGTCGACGGTGCTGGACGTGCTCACGGACCGATCGTGCCATGCCGGAACACCACCCGAAGGTGTCAACCAACGGTTGACACCTCGGGGCTGTCAACCTACGGTTGACACATGACCGCGAACCCCGACATCACGTCATCCGTGCGGCTCGACGACCTCATCTCGGCCATCAAGAAGGTCCACGAGGAGCCCCTCGAACAGCTCCAGAACGCGGTGCTCGCGGGTGAGCACCTCGGCGAGGTGGCCGACCACCTGATCGGCCACTTCGTGGACCAGGCCCGGCGCTCGGGCGCCTCCTGGACGGACATCGGCAGGAGCATGGGCGTCACCCGGCAGGCGGCGCAGAAGCGCTTCGTGCCGAAGGAGGACGTCGACCTCGACCTCAGCCAGGGCTTCCACCGCTACACGCCCCGCGCCCGCAACGTGGTGATGGCCGCGCACAACGAGGCCAAGGCCGCGCGCAACACCGAGGGCGTCCCCGAGCACCTGGTCCTCGGCCTGCTGGCCGAGCCGGAGGGCTTCGCCGCGAAGGCGATCACCGAGCAGGGCGTCACCCTGGAGGCGGTCCGCGAGGCCGCGGCCGCGGCGCTCCCGCCGGCCGCCGAGGAGGCCCCCGAGCTGGTGCCGTACGGCCCGGCGGCCAAGAAGGTCCTGGAGCTCACCTTCCGCGAGGCCCTCCGCCTCGGCCACAACTACGTCGGCACCGAGCACATCCTGCTCGCCCTGCTGGAGCACGAGAACGGCGAGGGCGTCCTCAGCGGCCTCGGCGTCGGCAAGGACGCCACCGAGCGGTACGTCACCGAGCTGCTGGCGCAGTTCCTGGAAGCGCGGAAGGAGGGCGACGAGGAGCGGGAGACCCCGCGGGAGGACTGATCCGGGCCCTGGGAGGACTGATCCGGGCCCTGGGAGGACTGGTCCGGCCCTGGGGGGTCTGACAACGGCCCAGGTCCGGGGGCGTTGTCAGACCCCCCTGCCACACTCGCGTACATGGCCGACCGGTGGGCGCTCGCTCCGGCCGAGGACGGCGGCGTGGACGTCGCCCCCCTCGGTCCGGACGGGCTGCCCGCCGGTCCGGTGCGGCGGGAGGCGGATCCCGCCGAGGCCGTGCGGAGCCGTCCCGGCGTCACGCGGTGGGTGTGGCGGTCCACCGCCGAGGTCTACCCGCGCCTGCTCGCCACGGGGGTGCGAGCCGAGCGGTGCTACGACGTCGAGGCCGCCGAGACGCTCCTGCTCGGTCACGAGGGGCGGTACGGGGAACCCCGTTCGGCCGCGGCCGCCCTGGCCCGGCTGCGCGGCGGCCCCGTACCGCCCGACCCGCCGCAGCGACCGGCCGACCCGGGCGCGCAGTCGTCCCTCTTCGAACCCGCGGGCGTCCCCCTGCCGCTGGCCGACCTCCTCGCCGTCTACGCCGAGCAGCAGCGGCGGACCGGCGCGACCGCGCACCCGGACCGGATGCGGCTGCTGATCGCGGCCGAGTCGGCGGGGATGCTGGTGGCCGCCGAGATGAACCGCGCGGGGCTGCCCTGGCGGGCGGACGTGCACCGCGCGGTGCTGCACGACCTGCTCGGCGAGCGGTACGCGGGCGGTGGCGAGCCGCGCCGGCTGGCCGAGCTCGCCGACGAGGTGTCCGCCGCCTTCGGCCGCCGGGTGCGGCCCGACCTGCCGGCCGACGTGGTCAAGGCCTTCGCGCAGGCCGGCGTCAAGGTCTCCTCGACCCGCCGCTGGGAGATCGAGTCCGTCGACCACCCGGCCGTGAAACCGCTGCTGGAGTACAAGAAGCTGTACCGGATCTGGGTCGCCCACGGCTGGTCCTGGCTCCAGGACTGGGTGCGCGACGGCCGGTTCCGGCCCGAGTTCCACGCGGGCGGGACCGTGTCCGGCCGCTGGGTGACCCACGGCGGGGGCGCCCTGCAGATCCCCAAGGTGATCCGCCGCGCGGCCGTCGCCGACCCGGGCTGGCGGCTCGTCGTCGCCGACGCCGACCAGATGGAACCGCGGGTGCTGGCGGCGATCTCCCGCGATCCCGGGCTGATGGAGGTGGCCGGCCGGGAGACCGACCTGTACCAGTCGGTGTCCGACCGCGTGTTCTCCGGTGACCGCGACCGGGCCAAACTGGCCGTCCTCGGCGCGGTCTACGGCCAGACCTCGGGCGACGGCCTGAAGAACCTCGCCGCGCTCAGACGCCGCTTCCCCCGGGCGGTGGCCTACGTCGACGAGGCCGCCCGTGCGGGCGAGGAGGGCCGGCTCGTGAGGACCTGGCTGGGCCGCACCTGCCCGCCGGCCGCCCGCACGACGGACGACGCGGTGGAGGAGGCGGGCATCCCGGTCGCCGGGGATCCCGGGGGTTCCGGGGCTTCCGGGGAGGAGGCCGAGGGCGGCCGGCCGTGGGTGCCGGGCCACGCCTCGGCCGACGCCCGGGCCCGGGGCCGCTTCGCCCGCAACTTCGTCGTCCAGGGCAGCGCCGCCGACTGGGCCCTGCTGCTGCTCGCCGCGCTGCGGCGGGCCCTGTCGGACCGGGCGGCCGAGCTGGTCTTCTTCCAGCACGACGAGGTGATCGTGCACTGTCCCGAGGAGGAGGCCCGGGACGTGGTGGCGGCGATCCGGGAGGCCGCGGACCTGGCCGGCCGGCTGACGTTCGGGGAGACACCGGTGCGCTTCCCGTTCACGACGGCGGTGGTGGAGTGCTACGCCGACGCCAAGTGATCAGCGGAACCGTGCGCCTCGCCCACCGGCGGCCCCCGCACCTCCCCACCCCTGCCTGCCCGTCCATCCGCCCGTCCGTCCGGGGCGATGCGCGCCGACCGCCACGACTCGCTCCCCGTACGCCTCCCCCACGGCCCCCGCTCGGACAGCGGCGGGCCGTACCGGTGGCGGACCGGGCCGCCGGTGCGGCGCGGTCGACGCGGA
Source organism: Streptomyces viridosporus T7A (assembly GCF_008704515.1). Lineage (NCBI taxonomy): Bacteria > Bacillati > Actinomycetota > Actinomycetes > Kitasatosporales > Streptomycetaceae > Streptomyces > Streptomyces viridosporus. Next base: position 4,652,382 of record NZ_CP023700.1, on the reverse strand, counting down.
CCTCGGCGCGGCAGAGGTGAACGGCCGGGGCCCTCGTCCCCGCCCCCGGCGCCTTTCTCACCCCCAGGTCAGATGACCGGCGGCCGTCCCAGCCGGGTCAGCCGCCACACCGTCCGCCAGCGCATGGCCCGCCGCTCCCCGGCCGGCTCCCGCACCCCTTCCGCGAACCCGGCGAACCAGGCCCGCAACCCGCTCGCCGACCGGTTCCGCGCCAGGGTGAGCAGCACCCACACCCCCAGGTGCACGGGAACGAGCGCGAACGGCAGCCGCCGACGGGCCAGCCAGACCCGGTTCCGGGCGTTCACCCGGTAGTAGACGGCGTGCCGGGCGGGTGAGGTCTTCGGGTGCTGGAGCAGCAGCTCGGGTGCGTACAGGATCCGCCACCCGGCGTCGGCCGCGCGCCAGGCGAGGTCGGTCTCCTCGTGCGCGAAGAAGAACGCGGCGGGCCAGTCGCCGATCTCGTCGAGCATCGCCATCCGCAGCGCGTGCCCGCCGCCGAGGAACCCGGTGACGTACCCGCCCCGCAGGGGATCGGACCGCCCGATCCGGGGCACGTGCCGCTGCTGCGTCTCCCCCCGCTCGTCGGCGATCCGGAAGCCGACGATCCCGAGCCGCTCGTCGGCGGCGTACAACTCCCCCACACGGCGCAGGACATCGGCGTCGACGAGCAGACCGTCGTCGTCCAGCTCGACGACGACGTCCACGTCCCCGAACTCCCGCAGCCGCGCGATCGCCGCGTTCCGCCCGCCCGGGCAGCCGAGGTTCTCGTCCAGTTCGACGGCGGTGACCTCGCCGGGCAGCGACAGCCGCCGGGCGAACTCGGGCAGCGGACAGCCGTTGCCCACGATCACGATCCGCGCGGGCGGCACGTCCTGCTTGGCCACGGACTCCAGCAGCGCGTCCACTTCGGCGGGCCGGTTCCCCATGGTCACCACGGCGACGGCGATCCTCGGCGGCTCCATGTCCTCACCTCACCCTTCCGGCCGACGACTGCGTCCGCGATGCCAACCGCTCACTTCCCGGCCTCCCGCGAGAGACCGCACGGCCGCCCACGCACCGCGTCACCGGTCCCACCCCTTTCTACGGAGCGGGACGGGGCGGGCGTTCACCCGGTGCTGTCGGGCCGACGGCCCGGGACGTCCTCGGTGATCGCCGGGACGGCCCCGCGTGCCGACCGTGCCACGCGTACCGATCAGCGTGGACCGGTCCCGCCGAGCACGGCCGGACCGGCGCCCACCACCGTCACCGTCACCGCCTCCACTGAACGACAAAACCCCAGGCCGGATGCTTACCGTCCTGGGGTTCCAGTGGAGCCGCCTTCGGGATTCGAACCCGAGACCTACGCATTACGAGTGCGTTGCTCTGGCCATCTGAGCTAAGGCGGCACGCTGCCCGCACCCATGGTGCGATCGGCAACGTCGGTAAGTCTACACAGTTTCCGAGGGTGCTTCGTACCTGCCCCGGAGGCGGGCCGAAGCGTCCGCCTCCGGGGGTGGGGCACCGGCTACGAGCAGCGCTTTCCGTCCGCGGGCGGGGTGCCGCGGAGCAGGTAGGCGTTGATCGTGGAGTCGATGCAGTCGCTGCCCCGGCCGTAGGCGGTGTGGCCGTCGCCCTCGTGGGTGAGGAGGCGGGCCGAGGACAGCTGGTCGGCCAGGGCCTCGGCCCAGCGGTACGGGGTCGCCGGGTCGCGGGTGGTGCCGACGACGACGATCGGGGCCGCGCCCTTCGCCTCGATGCGCTGCGGTTCACCCGTGGCCCGCACCGGCCAGTACGCGCAGTTCAGCGCCATCCACGCGAAGCCCTCGCCGAAGACCGGGGACGCCTCCTCGAAGTCGGGGAGCGCCGCCCGCACCTCGTCCGGGGAGTCGAAGGCGGCGGGGAGGTCCAGGCAGTTCACGGCCGCGTTGGCGAACATCAGGTTGGCGTAGCCGCCGTCGGCGTCGCGCTCGTAGTAGCTGTCGGCGAGGGCGAGGAGTCCGGCGCCGTCGTTCCGCTTCGCCGCCGTCAGTGCCTCGCGCAGCCGCTGCCAGGCGCCCTCGTCGTACATCGCCGCGATCACGCCGATGGTCGCGAGCGACTCGGTGAGCCTGCGGCCGTCGGCGTCACCGGTGGGGATCGGCCGGGCGTCGAGGTCGGCGAAAAGCGCCTTGAGGTTCTTTCCGGCCTGCTCGGGGCCGGTGCCCCGGCCGCCGAGCGGGCAGTCGTCGCGCCGGCCGCAGTCCTTCGCGAAGGCGGTGAAGGCCGTCTCGAAGCCCGCCGTCTGCTCCAGGTTCAGCTGCCGCGCGGACAGCGAGGGGTCCATCGCGCCGTCCAGCACCAGCCGGCCCGTCCGGGACGGGAAGAGCCCGGCGTACGTGGCCCCGAGGAAGGTGCCGTACGAGGCGCCGACGTAGTTCAGCTTCTTGTCGCCCAGCACGGCCCGCACGATGTCCATGTCACGGGCCGCCTCGACGGTCGACACGTGGCGCAGCAGCTTCGGCGCGTCCGCCCCGCAGCCCTCGGCGAACTTCCGGTACGCCGCGACCAGGGCGTCCGTCTCCCGCGCGTCGTCCGGCGTCACGTCGGTCCGCGTGTACGCGTCCATCCCGGGCCCGTCCAGGCACTCGACGGGTTCGCTGCGGGCCACGCCCCTGGGGTCGACGGCCACCATGTCGTAGCGGGCGCGGACCTCGGCGGGGTAGCCGATCCCGGCGTACGCCTGGAGGTAGCCGACCGCCGAGCCGCCGGGGCCGCCGGGGTTCACCAGCAGCGAGCCCAGCCGCTTCCCCGGCCCGGTGGCCTTCTTGCGGGCCAGCGCGAGGCGGACGTCGCCGGCGGACGGGGCGTCGTAGTCGAGCGGGGCCTTCACCGTGGCGCACTGGAAGCCGGGGACTCCGCAGTCGCGCCAGGACGGCTTCTGCTCGTAGTACGACATGAGCGCCGCCGGCGTGGAGCGGGGCAGCGCGGTCGGTGCCGCTCCCTTCTCCTCCGCCGCCGAGCTGGCGGTGCTCGACGTGCTTCCGGAGGAGCAGCCGGACACCAGCAGCGCGGCGGCGGCGAGCAGGCAGGCTGCGGTGCGGAACCTACGGGTGGTACGCCTTGTGTGCATGCTGCGAGCGTAACTCTGGGCGACGGGATGAGTGCTCTACGCGCACGCCGTGCCGCGAACGAGTTCGCGCACGAGGCACGGCGACGGGTCGCCGGGCGGTCGGCCGGGCCCCGTCAGCCCGCTCTGAGGGCCATCGTCATCGCCTCCACCGCCAGGAGCGGGGCCACGTTGCGGTCGAGGGCCCGGCGGCAGGCGGCGATCGCCTCGATGCGGCGGAGCGTGGACTCCGGTGAGCTGCCCCGGGCCAGGCGCTCGAGCGCGTCCTCGGCGTCCGTGTTGGCGAGGGCGATGCGGGAGCCGAGCTGGAGGGCGAGGACGTCGCGGTAGAAGCTGGTCAGGTCGGTCAGGGCGAGGTCGAGGCTGTCGCGCTGGGTCCGTGTCCTGCGGCGCTTCTGCATGTCCTCCAGGTCCTTGACCACGCCGGCCGTGCCGCGCGGCAGCCGGCCGCCCTGGGCCGCGCCGAGCGCCGCCTTCAGCTCCTCGGTCTCCTTGGTGTCCATCTCCTCGGCGAGCTGCTTGGCGTCCTCGGCGGCGGCGTCGACGAGTTCCTGGGCGGCCTTGAGCGCGCCGCCGATGTCCTCGACCCGCAGGGGCAGCTTCAGCACGGCGGCGCGGCGCTCGCGGGCCGCCGGGTCGGTGGCCAGGCGGCGCGCGCGGTCGACGTGGCCCTGGGTGGCGCGGGCCACCGCCGCGGCGACGTCCGGCTCGATGCCCTCGCGCCGGACGAGCATGTCGGCGACGGCGTCCACCGAGGGCGTGCTCAGGTTGAGGTGGCGGCAGCGGGAGCGGATCGTCGGCAGCACGTCCTCGAGGGAGGGGGCGCACAGCAGCCAGACCGTGCGGGGGGCGGGCTCCTCGACGGCCTTGAGGACGGCGTTGGCGGACTTCTCGTTCAGCCGCTCGGCGTCCTCGACGAGGATGACCTGCCAGCGGCCGTTCGCCGGGGCGGTGAACGACTTGCGCACGGTGTCGCGCATGTCCTTGACGAGGATCTCCGAGCCGACGGCGGCGACCGTGGTGACGTCGGCGTGGGTGCCGATCAGCGCGGTGTGGCAGCCGTCGCAGAACCCGCAGCCGGGGACCCCGCCGAGGGCCCGGTCGGGGCTGACGCACTGCAGCGCGGCGGCGAAGGCGCGCGCCGCCTGGTTGCGCCCCGCGCCGGGCGGGCCGGTGAACAGCCAGGCGTGCGTCATCCGGGACGCCTCCGGCGGGGGCGCGTCGGCCGCCGCCGCGGTGACGAACGCGTCGGCGTCCCGGGCGGCCCCGGTGAGCTGTCCGCTCACCCGTTCCTGTCCGACGAGGTCGTCCCACACGGTCATGGGTCACGCCGCCCTTCCGTCACGTTCGGCTTGCGGGATCCATTGTGGGGGTGGGCGCCGACAACGCCGGACCGGGTCAGCGCCGGCGGCCCCGGCCCCGGCCGTCCTCGTCGCCGTGCCGCTCGTCCTCGTCGTGCGGGCCGAGCAGCTCGTCCGCCAGCGTCGGCAGGTCGTCCAGCGGGGTCTCCTCCGCCCAGTCGGAGCGCTGCCGGCGCCGGTGGGGCGTGCCCTCGGGGTCGATCCGGGGCAGCTCGCGCGTGCGGTCCTCCCGGTCCTCCCCCCGCACCGGGGGCAGCACCGCGGTCTCGTCGGCGGCGCCCGGCGGTACGGGAGGCAGGACCGCGGTGTCCTCGGCCGGATCCGGCACCACCGGCAGCTCGGCCGTCACCTCGGCGTCGGAGCCCCGGGACCGCCCGGACGTCCCGCCGGAGTCACGGACGGCGTCCTCGTCCCGCACCCGGGGCAGCACCGCCGTCTCGTCCACCGGTCCGCCCGACGCGTTCGTCGGCGTCACCACCGGCGTCGGCACGGTCACCGCCTCCTCCGCCCCCGGCCAGGGGGACCGGGGCGCGGGGGCGTCCGCGGCCGGCGGGGCACCCGTCGTCCTCGGTCCCGCCTCCGCCGCGGCCGCCGCCTGTTCGGCGACCCGCCGGGCCTCCTCCGCCCGCAGCAGGGCCTCCTCGGCCTTGCGCTGCTTCTCCAGGCGCAGGGCCTCGGCCTCGGCGCGCAGCCGCGCCTCCTCCTCGGCCTGCTTGCGGCGGCGTTCCTCCTCGGCCTTGCGGCGGGCCTCCTCCTCGGCGCGTGCCTTCTCCTCCTCGAGGAGTCGCCGGCGCTCCTCCTCGGCACGCCGACGGGCCTCCTCGGCGCGCTGCCGGGCCTCCTCCGCCTGCCGTTCCGCCTCGCGCCGCTGCGCCTCCTCCAGCTCGCGCCGCTTGCGCTCCTCCTCCTCGGCGCGCAGCCGCGCCAGCTGCTCCTGGCGCTCGCGCTCCAGGCGCTCCTCCTCCGCCTTGCGGGCCGCTTCCTCCTCGGCCTTGCGGCGGGCCTCCTCCTCGGCCTTGCGGCGCGCCTCCTCGCGGGCCCGGATCTCGGCCTCGGACAGCGGCAGCACCTGGTCCAGCCGGTGCCGGATCACCGTGGTGACGGCCTCCGGCTCCTGGCCGGCGTCGACCACCAGGTACCGGCCCGGGTCGGCCGCGGCCAGCGTGAGGAAACCGGCCCGCACGCGCGCGTGGAACTCCGCGGGCTCCGACTCCAGCCGGTCCGGCGCCTCGGTGAACCGTTCCCGCGCGGTCTCCGGCGCCACGTCCAGCAGCACCGTCAGGTGCGGGACCAGCCCGTCGGTGGCCCAGCGGTTGATGCGGGCGATCTCGGTCGGCGACAGGTCGCGCCCGGCGCCCTGGTAGGCCACGGAGGAGTCGATGTACCGGTCGGAGATGACGACCGCGCCGCGCTCCAGGGCGGGCCGTACGACGGTGTCGATGTGCTCGGCCCGGTCCGCGGCGTACAGCAGCGCCTCCGCGCGGTGCGACAGACCGGCGCTGGAGACATCCAGCAGGATGGAGCGCAGCCGCTTGCCGACCGGCGTCGCCCCGGGTTCGCGGGTGAGCACGACCTCGTGGCCCTTGCTCCGGATCCACTCGGCGAGCGCCTCGGCCTGGGTGGACTTCCCGGCCCCGTCGCCGCCCTCCAGGGCGATGAAGAAGCCGGAGGCGGCGGGCGTCTGGTCGGGGTCGCCGCCGAGCAGCGCGTCGCGCAGGTCCTGCCGCAGCGGCACCCCGGAACGGTCGTCGACCTTGGCCAGCACCAGCGCGGCCACCGGCAGCAGCAGCGCGCCCACCAGCATCAGCGTGAAGGCGGCGCCGCCGTGCGCGAAGACGAACCGGCCGTTCTCCAGCCGGTGCGGTCCGATGCCCGCGGCCACCAGCGGGGCGATCAGCGCGCCGAGCGCCACGAAGACCCGGACGACCGCGTGCAGGTGCTCGGTCGTCCGGGCCCGGCGCTGGTCCTCGGTCTCCTGGTCGAGCAGCGCGTGCCCGGTGTGGGCGGCGATGCCCGCGCCGACGCCGGCCAGCACCATGATCAGCAGCACGCTGGTGACGTCCGGCACCAGTCCCGCGGCCAGCAGCGCGATGCCGGTGAAGGCGAGCGCCATCGCGAGCAGCCGGCGCCGGGACAGCGACGGCAGCAGGGAGGGCGCGGTACGGATGCCGACGACGACCCCGCCGGTCAGCGCGCCCGTCATCAGGCCGTAGAGCACGGGACCGCCGCCGAGGTCCGTGGCGTGCAGCACCGCCACGGCGACCGCGGCCGCCACCGCGGCGGCGACGGACGCGGACGCGAGCACCAGCAGCGGCAGCGCACCGGTGCGGCCCTTGTCGGCGCCGGCGGCGCTCTTCGGGCGGCGCAGCCCCTCCAGCGGCGACCGCGCGCGGGGGGTGCGGGTGTCGGGCAGTTCCAGGAAGGTCAGCACGGACAGCGACGCGGCGAACAGCCCGGCCGCGACGTACGAGGCGAGGGCCGCCTGGTGCTCGGCGAACCAGTCGATCGCCGTGCCCAGCAGGTTGTTGAACAGGGCCGCGACGACGAGCGTGACGGCCGCGAGCGGTATCGCCACGAAGCCCGTGCGCAGCGACAGGCGGCGCAGCGCGTCCATGTGGTCGGGCAGCGGCCGTACCGTCGCGCCCTCCGGGGGCGGCGCGGGCAGCAGCGCGGGCGCCGCGCTCTCCCGGCACACGGTCCAGAAGCGCTCGGCGACCGACGCCACGAAGGCGGTGACGAGGAGGACGGCCAGGGCGTCGTCGGGCATCCAGTCGATCCACAGCGGCGCCACGATGAGCAGCGCGGCCCGCAGTCCGTCCGCGCCGACCATGGTCCAGCGGCGGTCCAGCGGGCCGTCCGGCGCGGTGAGCGCGGTGAGCGGGCCGAGCAGGACGGCGCCGAACAGCACGGTCGCCAGGACGCGCACCCCGAAAACGGTCGCCACTGCGAACGCCGCGCCCCGGTGGCCGCCGCCGAAGGAGCCCGCGGCGATCGCCGCCTGGAGGGCGAGGAGGACCAGCACGAAGAGGGCGAGGACATCGCCGACCCCGCCCACGAGTTGCGCGCTCCACAGTCGTTTCAGCTGGGGTCGGCGCAGCAGGGCGCGGACGGCGCGCTCACGGGAGTCCGCGATCAGGGCGTCGTCCGGATCCGGTCGGTGGGCCGTTGGCCGCTCGGCTCGCGTCATGCGTTCAGCCTATCGGCCCGCGCGGACAGCACGGGGCGACGCGCCTGACATGCACACACCCCGGCAGCGAAGTGCTGCCGGGGCGTTCGCATTCCGAACCCGGGGCGAAGATCCTCCCCGGGTGACGGACGGGTTCCGGGGAGGTGTCAGTCCTCCGCGCCGCTCGGGGCGGTCGCCCTCCCGGTGGTCGTCTTCTTCGCCGCGGTCGCCTTCTTCGTGGTCGTCGTCTTCTTCGCCGCGGTCTTCTTGGCGGCCGCCGTCTTCTTCGCCGGGGCCTTCTTGGCCGCCGCCTTCTTGGTGGTGGCCTTCTTCGCGGTCTTCTTGGCGGGGCCCTTGGCGCGCTTCTCGGCGAGCAGCTCGAACCCGCGTTCCGGCGTGATCGCCTCGACGCTGTCGCCGGAGCGCAGGGTCGCGTTGGTCTCGCCGTCGGTGACGTACGGGCCGAAGCGGCCGTCCTTCACCACGACCGGCCTGCCGCTGACCGGGTCCTCGCCCAGCTCCTTCAGCGGCGGCTTGGCGGCCGCCCGGCCCCGCTGCTTGGGCTGGGCGTAGATCGCCAGCGCCTCCTCCAGCGTGATCGTGAAGATCTGGTCCTCGGACTGCAGCGACCGCGAGTCGGTGCCCTTCTTCAGGTACGGCCCGTAGCGGCCGTTCTGGGCGGTGATCTCCTGGCCCTCGGCGTCGGTGCCGACCACGCGCGGCAGCGACATCAGCCGCAGCGCGTCCTCGAGGGTCACCGTGTCCAGGGACATCGACTTGAAGAGGGAGGCCGTGCGCGGCTTGACCGCGTTCTTGCCGGTCTTCGGGGTGCCCTCGGGGAGGATCTCCGTGACGTACGGGCCGTAGCGGCCGTCCTTGGCGACGATCGTGTGACCGGTCGCCGGGTCGGTGCCCAGCTCGAAGTCGCCGCTCGGCTTGGCGAGCAGTTCCTCGGCGAGCTCGACGGTCAGCTCGTCGGGCGCCAGGTCGGCCGGGATGTCGGCGCGCTGGTGCCGCTCGCTGTCCTTCTCGCCGCGCTCGATGTACGGGCCGTAGCGCCCGACCCGCAGCACGATGCCGTTGCCCACCGGGAACGACGACACCTCGCGCGCGTCGATCGCGCCCAGGTCGGTCACCAGCTCCTTGAGGCCGCCGAGGTGGTCCCCGTCGCCGTTGCCCGCCTCGGCCGCGCCGCCGTTGTGCGTGCCCTCGCCGAAGTAGAACCGCTTCAGCCACGGCACGGCCTGCGCCTCGCCGCGCGCGATGCGGTCGAGGTCGTCCTCCATCCTGGCGGTGAAGTCGTAGTCGACGAGCCGGCCGAAGTGCTTCTCCAGCAGGTTGACCACGGCGAAGGAGAGGAAGGACGGCACCAGGGCCGTGCCCTTCTTGAACACGTAGCCGCGGTCGAGGATCGTGCCGATGATCGACGCGTACGTCGACGGGCGGCCGATCTCGCGCTCCTCCAGCTCCTTGACCAGCGACGCCTCGGTGTAGCGGGCCGGGGGCTTGGTGGCGTGGCCGTCGGCCGTGATCTCCTCGGCGACGAGGGCGTCGCCCTCGGCGACCTGCGGCAGCCGGCGCTCGCGGTCGTCGAGCTCGGCGTTCGGGTCGTCGGCGCCCTCGACGTAGGCCTTCAGGAAGCCGTGGAAGGTGATCGTCTTGCCGGACGCGCTGAACTCGACGTCCCGTCCGTCGGCCGCCGTGCCGCCGATCTTCACGGTGACGGAGTTGCCGGTGGCGTCCTTCATCTGCGAGGCGACGGTCCGCTTCCAGATCAGCTCGTACAGCCTGAACTGGTCGCCGGTCAGACCGGTCTCGGCGGGCGTGCGGAAGCGGTCGCCCGAGGGGCGGATCGCCTCGTGCGCCTCCTGCGCGTTCTTGACCTTGCCCGCGTAGGTGCGCGGCTGCGGGGGCAGGTAGTCGGAACCGTACAGCTGCGTGACCTGGGCGCGGGCGGCGGAGATCGCCGTCTCGCTCAGCGTCGTCGAGTCCGTACGCATGTAGGTGATGTAGCCGTTCTCGTACAGCTTCTGCGCGATCTGCATGGTGGCCTTCGCGCCGAAGCCGAGCTTGCGGCTCGCCTCCTGCTGCAGCGTCGTCGTACGGAACGGGGCGTACGGCGAGCGGCGGTACGGCTTGGACTCGACGGAGCGCACGGCGAACCGCGTGTTCTCCAGGGTGGCGGCCAGCGCGCGGGCGTTCGCCTCGTCGAGGTGGAGGACGGTGGCGCTCTTCGGCTGCCCCAGCGAGTCGAAGTCGCGGCCCTGCGCGACGCGCCGGCCGTCGACCGTCTGCAGCCGGGCGACCAGCGACGACGGGTCGGAGGCGTCTCCCGCGCGGCCCGTCGCGAAGGTTCCGGTCAGGTCCCAGTACTCGGCGGAGCGGAACGCGATGCGCTCGCGCTCGCGCTCCACCACGAGCCGCGTCGCCACGGACTGGACCCGGCCGGCGGACAGCCGGGGCATGACCTTCTTCCACAGGACCGGCGAGACCTCGTAGCCGTAGAGGCGGTCGAGGATGCGGCGGGTCTCCTGGGCGTCGACCAGCTTCTGGTTGAGCTGGCGCGGGTTGGCCACGGCCTCGCGGATCGCGTCCTTGGTGATCTCGTGGAACACCATCCGCTTGACCGGGATCTTGGGCTTGAGCACTTCCTGGAGGTGCCAGGCGATGGCCTCGCCCTCGCGGTCCTCATCGGTGGCGAGGAAGAGTTCGTCGGACTCCTTCAGCAGGTCCTTGAGCTTCTTGACCTGGGCCCGCTTGTCCGCATTGACCACATAGATCGGCTGGAAGTCATGGTCGACGTCCACACCGAGGCGGCGCACCTCACCGGTGTACTTCTCCGGCACCTCCGCGGCGCCGTTGGGAAGGTCGCGAATGTGCCCGACGCTCGCCTCGACGATGTATCCGGGGCCGAGATAGCCCTTGATCGTCTTCGCCTTGGCAGGCGACTCGACGATGACGAGTCGGCGGCCGCCCTTCGCGGTCTCGCTGGTCGGGGACAACTTCGCTCTTCTCTCCGGTCGACGCTGGGGCCTCCCCAGGCGGTCCTCCCGGGGTCGGGTCATGGTGACGCTGCGGAGTGTGACGGTACATCCCGCCCCCGTGTCAAACGGGAAAAGCCCGCAACGGCCACTCGAACGGTAACCCGACTACCGCCGTTCCTGCCGCCCGGAGTGTCCAGTACTGCCCGCGCTTATGCGGAGTGCTATCTACCGGTTACCCGGGATCGGGGGCGGCCATCCGCTCTTCAGAGGCGGGTGAAGCACCATGCGCCGACCGTCAGGAAGATCACCGCGGCGAGCCCGGCGACGGCTGCCGATGCGACGGGACTCACACCGTGGGCGACGGGGCGGTGCTGCCGTACACGGGTCGCGGTCCACGCCAGCAGCCCGCCTCCGAACAGGCAGAACACCATTCCCGCGAAGATCGCCGGTCCGCTCTCCATGGTCCCGCGAGCCCCTCTTCCCCGTCCGCCGGTGCCGGTCGGGAAGTGACGCTGCCACGCCCGGGCGGCGCGCGGGCGAACCGGAGGTGAACGCGGGGGCGGCGGATCGGTGGCGAGCCGGGGTCGGTCCGGTCCGGAATCCCGACGGCGGGATTCCGGATCGACGTGAAAGGGCACGGTCACGGAGCGGATCCGGCCGTCTCACGCCCCCGGCCGGCCACCTCACGCCCCTCGGTCGACCGCCTCGCATCCCACGGGCCGGCCACCTCACATCCCCGGGCCGACCACCTCGCACCCCCGGGCCGACCGTCTCACGCCCCTCAGTCGACCGGCTCCAGGAATCCCTGCTCCACCAGCAACCGGATCTGTGCGGGCGTGCGGTCCCGGAGCAGCACGGGGTCCTCGCCGAGGAGCTGGGCGATGGCGTCCAGGATGCGGCCCGCGCTCATCGTGCCGTCACACACCCCCGCGAAGCCCGCGCCGACCGTGTCCATCCTGGTGGCCCGGCGCATCCCGCGGTTCTGGCGCAGCACGATGTGCTCCGGGTCCTCGGCGCCGGGCAGCCCGACCTGCTCCTGGACGACCTCCGCGGCCAGCCGGAAGCGTGCCTCGAGCAACGCCGCGTCGTCGTGCGACCGCAGGTGGTCGAGCCGGTCGAAGTGCGCCCGGACCGTCTCGCCGAGCGGTTGCTCCACCGGGTGCGGCCACTCCTCGACCGTGACCGACGGCACAGCGGCGCCGGACCTGCGCAGGGTGATCCAGCCGAAGCCGACCGCCCTCACCTTGCGCGCCTCGAACTCGTCCAGCCACGCGTCGTACCGCGCCCGGTACTCGGCCTCGTCCCCGCGGTGGTCGCCCGCGTCCCGCAGCCACAGCTCGGCGTACTGGGTGACGTCCTGCACCTCGCGCTGCACGATCCAGGCGTCGCACCCCCGCGGCACCCACGACCTGAGCCTGTCCTGCCAGTCCTCCCCCTCGACGTGCTGCCAGTTGGCGAGGAACTGCGCGAATCCGCCCTCGTTGAGCCGTTCCCCCGCTTCCTGAACGAGCGTGCGGCACAGATCGTCCCCGCCCATCCCGCCGTCGCGGTAGGTGAGCCGCGCGCCCGGTGAGATCACGAAGGGCGGGTTGGACACGATCAGGTCGTACGTCTCGTCGTCCCGGACGGGCGTGAACAGCGACCCCTCGCGCAGCTCGGCGGCCGGGGCGCCGGAGAGGGCCAGGGTGAGCGCGGTGATGTGCAGCGCGCGCGGATTGACGTCGGTGGCCGTCACCCGCGTGGCGTGCCGGGTGGCGTGCAGTGCCTGGATGCCGGAGCCGGTGCCGAGGTCGAGCGCGGAGGAGACGGGCCTGCGGACGGTGATGCCGGCCAGGGTCGTGGACGCCCCGCCGACACCGAGGACGACCCCCTCGTCGCGGCGGCCGATGCCCCCGGCGCCGCCGACCGCGCACCCCAGGTCGGAGACGATGAACCAGTCCTCGCCGTCCGGCCCGCCGTACGGCCGCACGTCCACGGTCGCGGCGACCTCGTCCGCGCCGGCCCGCGTCAGCCACCCGCTCTCCAGGCAGGTGTCCACGGGCAGCATCTCCGCCACCCGCGCGCGCGGCACGGGCTGCTGCAGCAGGAACAGTCGTACGAGCACCTCCAGCGGCGTGTCCCCGCGGGTGGCCCGGAGGGCGGGCACGGTCTCGCCGCGGGCCAGCGCCGCGTACGCGGGGGCCCCGAGCAGTTCGAGCAGCCCGTCGGCGGTGAAGGAGGCTCCGAGCAGCGCGTCCCGCAGCCGGGCGGCGGCGTCGGGGCGGTCGGACGAGGGCGGGGGCGGCAGGCCGGCGTTACTCACGCCCCCATTGTGACCGCCGCTCCCGGCCCGCGCGTGCCGCGGTCGGGCCGGCCGCCGCGGACGTCTCAGCTCTCCGCGGCCGACGCCGGCGCGGTGGCCGTCCTGCAGCTGGCCTGCCGGGCCATCGCCTCGCCGACCTCGCCCTCCTCCAGTTCGTTGAGGGCGTCGTTGCCGCTCTTGCTCAGCTTGTCCAGCTCGGCGGCGATGCCCTTCAGACCGTCGGCGAACTTCGCCTGGTCCTCGGTGTCGAGGGCGTCGACCTGCTCCTTCAGGGAGGCGTACGACGCGGAGATGCCGTTGAGTTCCTTCACCGCGTTCGTCAGCTTCTGCTCGCCGTTCTCGACGTCCGGCGCCCCGGCCTTGTTCACGGCCGTGCCGATCGCCTTGTAGGCGTCGGACATGTCCTGGAACGCCTTCGAGTCGGCGTTCTGGACCTCTTCCGGGGTGCTGTTGTCCGAGGTCTCCTTCTGGATCGCGGCGTTGGCCGCCGCGATCTTCTTGGCCTGCGGCTGCACCGCGTCGCAGACCTCCTTCGCCCAGGCGTCCAGCTTCTCGTTGCCGTCGTCGCTGCTGCACCCCGTCAGCGCCAGTACCAGTACCGCACCGCCGGACAGTGCGGCCGCGAGCTTCTTGTTCACCGGTTTGGTCCCTTCCATGGCTCTCGGCCCCGGAACATACACGCCGGATGGGCGACGCCCGCCCGCCGTACGACCGATACGACACTTTTGAAGCCGTTTGCACCAGGCGAGAGAAGGCTCACGCGCGAGGGCCCCGCGAGGAGCGGGCGGACGTCGCGTCAAGACGCGCCGCCCGCCCGCACATTGATCCCGTCCTTTCCGGCGTCCGCTAGGAAACCACCGCCGGATCGGCCGACTTGGGCTCCGGTTCGGCGTCGTCCTCGTCCCCCACGGCGATCCCGCGCCGCTTGGACACGTACACCGCGCCGACGATCACCGCCAGCGCGAGGACCGCGATCAGCACCCGCATCCCGACGCTCTTGTCGGCGCCGTAGGAGAACTTGATGACCGCGGGCGCGATGAGCAGCGCCACCAGGTTCATCACCTTCAGCAGGGGGTTGATCGCGGGACCGGCGGTGTCCTTGAAGGGGTCGCCGACGGTGTCGCCGATCACGGTGGCCGCATGGGCCTCGCTGCCCTTGCCGCCGTGGTGCCCGTCCTCGACGAGTTTCTTCGCGTTGTCCCAGGCACCGCCGGAGTTGGCGAGGAACACCGCCATCAGCGTGCCCGCGCCGATCGCGCCCGCGAGGAACGCGCCCAGGGCCCCGACACCGAGCGTGAACCCGATGAAGATCGGTGCCATCACGGCGAGCAGACCCGGTGTGGCCAGCTCGCGCAGGGCGTCCCTGGTGCAGATGTCGACGACCTTGCCGTACTCCGGCTTCTCGCTGTGGTCCATGATCCCGGGCTTCTCGCGGAACTGCCGCCGCACCTCGAAGACCACCGAACCGGCCGACCGCGACACCGCGTTGATCGCCAGCCCGGAGAACAGGAAGACGACCGCCGCGCCCGCGATCAGACCGACGAGGTTGTTGGGCTGCGAGATGTCCATCATCAGGCTCATCGGCGCACCCTCACCGCTGAGCCGCTCGCCCACCTCTCTCGCACCGCTGGTGATGGCGTCCCGGTAGGAGCCGAACAGCGCCGCCGCGGCCAGCACCGCCGTGGCGATGGCGATGCCCTTGGTGATGGCCTTGGTGGTGTTGCCGACCGCGTCCAGGTCGGTGAGCACCTGGGCGCCCGCGCCCTCGACGTCGCCGGACATCTCGGCGATGCCCTGCGCGTTGTCGGAGACCGGCCCGAAGGTGTCCATCGCGACGATCACCCCGACCGTGGTGAGCAGGCCGGTGCCGGCCAGCGCCACCGCGAACAGCGCCAGCATGATCGACGTCCCGCCGAGCAGGAACGCCCCGTAGACGCCGAGGCCGATCAACAGGGCGGTGTAGACGGCGGATTCGAGGCCGATGGAGATACCGGCGAGGACGACGGTGGCCGGGCCGGTGAGGGAGGTCCTGCCGATGTCCTTCACCGGGCGCCGGGTCGTCTCGGTGAAGTAGCCGGTGAGCTGCTGGATGAGGGCGGCGAGCACGATGCCGATGGCCACCGCGACGAGCGCGAGGATCCGCGGATCGCCGTCCTTGCCCTGGATCGTCGCGTCGGTGACGCCGTCGAGGTCGGCGTAGGACGACGGCAGGTAGGTGAACACCGCGATCGCGACCAGCGCCAGCGAGATCACCGCGGAGATGAAGAACCCCCGGTTGATCGCGCTCATGCCGCTGCGGTCGGCGCGCCTCGGTGCCACCGCGAAGATGCCGATCATCGCGGTGAGGACGCCGATCGCCGGCACCAGCAGCGGGAAGGCGAGCCCCGCGTCGCCGAACGCCGCCGAGCCCAGGATCAGCGCGGCCACCAGGGTCACGGCGTACGACTCGAAGAGGTCGGCCGCCATGCCCGCGCAGTCGCCGACGTTGTCGCCCACGTTGTCGGCGATGGTCGCGGCATTGCGCGGATCGTCCTCCGGGATGCCCTGCTCGACCTTGCCGACCAGGTCGGCGCCGACGTCGGCGGCCTTGGTGAAGATGCCGCCGCCGACCCTCATGAACATCGCGATCAGCGCGGCCCCGAGCCCGAAGCCCTCGAGCACCTTCGGCGCGTCGGCCGCGTACACCAGCACCACGCAGGAGGCGCCCAGCAGGCCGAGGCCGACGGTGAACATGCCGACGACGCCACCCGTGCGAAAAGCGATCTTCATCGCCCTGTGCGATACCGCGGTGAGATCCTTTTCCGGCTCGCCCTCGGCCGGAGTGGCTTCGCGCGCCGCCGCGGCGACCCGCACATTACTGCGCACGGCGAGCCACATGCCGATATAGCCGGTGGCCGCCGAGAACGCCGCTCCGATCAAGAAGAACACCGATCGTCCGGCACGCTGATTCCAGTCGTCCGCGGGCAGCAGCATGAGCAGGAAGAACACGACGACGGCGAATACGCCGAGCGTGCGCAGCTGACGGGCCAGATAGGCGTTCGCGCCCTCCTGGACCGCTGCCGCGATCTCCTTCATGCCGTCGGTGCCCTCGCCGGCCGCGAGCACCTGGCGCACCAGGACTCCCGCGACGACCAGTGCCGCCAGTGCCACGACGCCGATGACCACCACGAGCAGGCGGTTGTCGTCGGTCAGCACGGCGGCTGCGAGGGATGTGGGTTGACCCGACTCATATGCGATGGAAAGCCCCGCCATTCGTCCTCCTTGACGCTTGGGCTGAGCTCAAGATGTGGACGGGATTGTAGGTACCGGAACCTGATCAAAACAGAGCGCGTGAAATGTAAATGTCCTGCACTCACCCTTCACCCGATGATCGCCGGATGGCCGGGAAGCCGAATCGGTAATGCTTTTGACGCATTCACGCAGCCGTGTTTTCCGCGGCGCGATTGATCGTGAATGAATTCACTCGATCAAGCGCACGTGACCACTGTAAGCGCGGGCATCGACGGCCGCACACGACGAAGGGCCCCACGGGTGGGGCCCTTCGTCGGGAAGAAGCGCTGTTCGGGTGAGCCGGCTCAGGCCGGGAGGGTGGCCGGCGGCGTGAGGGGCCACCTCATGCGGATCGATCCGCCGTTCTCTCCGGCACTCACTTCCACGTCGTCGACGAGGCCGCTGATGACCGCGAGGCCCATCTCGTCCTCCTCGATCTCGACGTCCGTGTCGCCGGGCCCGTCACCGGGCCCGCCGGGGACCGCGTGGGGTGCCTCGTCGCCGACCTCGATGGAGAACTGCTTCTCCTCCTCGATCAGCAGTACCTTCACGGGTGCCGGGATTCCGCCGTTCTGGTGCAGTCCCACGGCTCGTGTGCACGCCTCGCCGACCGCGAGCCTGACCTCGTCGAGGACGGCCTCGTCCACTCCGGCCCTGCGCGCCACCGCCGCCGCCACGAGCCGGGCGGTCCTGACGTGCTCGGGCAACGCGCTGAAGCGGAGCTCGACGGTGGCCATGCATCCCCCTCGCAAGTACGGGCGTGCTGTGGAGGGGCCGGGCCGCCGAAGAGCCCGGCCTCCCCTCGTGCTTCACTTCTGCCGCCCGGGCACGCCGGCCCGGGACCGGTGATCAGTCGGTGGCCGCCACCGCTTCCTCGACCGAGGTGTGAATCGGGAACACCTTGGTGAGGCCGGTGATACGGAAGATCTTGAGAATGCGCTCCTGGTTGCAGACCAGGCGCAGCGAGCCCTCATGGGCACGGACGCGCTTCAGGCCGCCGACCAGCACGCCGAGACCGGTGGAGTCGAGGAAGTCCACACCTTCCATGTCGACGACAAGGTGGAAACTGCCGTCGTTCACCAGCTCGACCAGCTGCTCGCGCAGCTTGGGCGCGGTATATACGTCGATTTCGCCACCGACCCTGACGATCGTGCGATCGCCCATGGTCTCGGTCGACAGGGACAGGTCCACGGATCCTCCAGCACCTAGCTATCGAGCGGTCGCCCTTGGGGCATCTCGGCTCAGCCCCCGGGACGGTTCGCCAGCCGCGATGGCATTCAATCACTTACCGGCAGGCGTGCACGACGCCTTGGCCCCATTGTCCGTCACGCCGGTGACACACTCGGTGCCGATGGCCAAGAATCACCGATCCGATCGATCCCCGACGGACACCGCGTCCGGCCCCGCTCCGGGCACGGTCCTGGACCGGCTCGCGTCCGGACCGAGCCGGGCTTCGCGCATCACTCATACGGAGCACTTGCCCCCGCGCGCGGGCCGCCATGCCCCCTGGCCGGACCGGATCCGTACGGAGGTCGTCGCCGCCGTGCGGGCCGCGGGCATCGACCACCCCTGGGCCCACCAGGCACGCGCCGCCGAGCACGCCCTGGACGGCGAATCGGTCGTGGTCGCCACCGGCACGGCCTCCGGCAAGTCCCTGGCGTACCTCGCGCCGGTCCTGTCGACGCTCCTGGACGGCTCCGAGGCCCCGAACGGCCGCGGCGCGACCGCCCTCTACCTCGCCCCCACCAAGGCCCTCGCGGCGGACCAGTGCCGGTCCGTGAAGGAACTTTCACATCCGCTGGGCCATTCGGTGCGCGCGGCGGTCTACGACGGCGACACTCCGTTCGAGGAACGCGAGTGGATCCGCCAGTACGCCAATTACGTGCTGACCAACCCGGACATGCTGCACCGGGGCGTCCTGCCGTCCCACCCCCGCTGGTCCTCCTTCCTCAAGGCGCTGAAGTACGTCGTCGTCGACGAGTGCCACACCTACCGGGGCGTCTTCGGCTCGCACGTCGCCCAGGTGCTGCGCCGACTGCGCCGGCTGTGCGCCCGTTACGGGGCCTCGCCGGTGTTCCTGCTGGCCTCCGCGACCGCCGCCGAGCCCGCGGTCGCCGCCCGCCGGCTCACCGGCCTGCCGGTGGTCGAGGTCGCCGACGACGCCTCACCGCGCGGTGAACTGGTGTTCGCCCTCTGGGAGCCGCCCCTGACCGAGCTGCACGGCGAGAGGGGCGCGCCCGTCCGCCGCACCGCCACCGCCGAGGCCGCCGACCTGCTGACCGACCTCACCGTGCAGGGCGTCCGCTCGGTCGCCTTCGTGCGCTCCCGGCGCGGCGCCGAGCTGATCTCCGTGATCGCCCAGGAACGCCTCGCCGAGGTCGACCGCTCACTGGTCCGGCGGGTCGCGGCGTACCGGGGCGGCTACCTCCCCGAGGAGCGCCGCGCCCTGGAACGGGCCCTGCACTCCGGCGAACTCCTCGGCCTGGCCGCGACCAACGCGCTGGAGCTCGGCGTGGACGTCTCCGGCCTGGACGCGGTGGTGCTCGCCGGATACCCGGGCACCCGGGCCTCCCTGTGGCAGCAGGCCGGCCGCGCGGGACGGTCCGGGCAGGGCGCCCTCGCCGTCCTGGTCGCCCGCGACGACCCGCTGGACACCTTCCTCGTCCACCACCCCGAGGCCCTGTTCGACCAGCCCGTGGAGTCCACCGTCCTCGACCCGGACAACCCCTACGTGCTCGCCCCGCACCTGTGCGCGGCCGCCGAGGAACTGCCCCTGACGGACGAGGACCTCGACCTGTTCGGCCCGGCCGCCGAGGGACTCCTCCCGCAACTGGAGGCCGCGAAGCTGCTCCGCCGCCGGACCAGGGCCTGGCACTGGACCCGCCGGGAGCGGGCCGCCGACCTCACCGACATCCGCGGGGAGGGCGGCCGGCCGGTCCAGGTCGTCGAGTCCGGCACCGGCAGGCTGCTCGGCACGGTCGACGCGGGCGCCGCCCACGCGAGCGTCCACGAGGGCGCGGTCCACCTGCACCAGGGCCGCACGTACCTCGTCCGGTCCCTCGACCTGGAGGACTCCGTCGCCCTGGTCGAGCAGGCGAACCCGACGTACACGACGGTCGCCCGGGACACGACGTCGATCTCCGTGCTGGAGACGGACACCGAGGTCCCGTGGGGCGCCGGCCGCCTGTGCTACGGCTCCGTGGAGGTCACCAACCAGGTGGTCTCCTTCCTGCGCCGGCGTGTCATCACCGGTGAGGTGCTGGGCGAGACGAAGCTCGACCTCCCTCCCCGCACGCTGCGCACCCGCGCGGTGTGGTGGACGGTCACCGAGGACCAGTTGGACCGGGCCCGGATCAATCCGGAGATCCTCGGCGGTGCCCTGCACGCCGCGGAGCACGCGTCGATCGGCATGCTGCCGCTCTTCGCGACCTGCGACCGCTGGGACATCGGCGGCGTCTCGATCCCCCTCCACCCCGACACGCTGCTGCCCACCGTCTTCGTCTACGACGGCCACCCGGGCGGCGCGGGCTTCGCGGAGCGCGCCTTCCACACCGCCCGCGCCTGGCTCACCGCCACCCGTCAGGCCATCGCCTCCTGCGAGTGCGAGGCCGGCTGCCCCTCCTGCATCCAGTCCCCCAAGTGCGGCAACGGCAACGACCCCCTGCACAAACGGGGCGCGGTACGGCTGCTCACGGTGCTGCTGGAGGGGGCGCCGGACGGGGCGGGGCCCGCGACGGCTCCGGGACCGGCGTCAGAGGCAGGACCGGGCTCGGGGACGGGACCGGGCTCGGGGACGGAATCGGCTCCTGAGCCGACGCCGGGGCCGGATCCGGGGCCGAATCCGGGTGCGGGGCCGGGTCCGGGGATTCCGCCTGGCCCGGAGGGCCCGGGGAGCCCGGAGGGCCCGGGGAGCCCGGAGGGCCCGGGGAGCCCGGAGGGCCCGCCCGTGCCCTGACCTCCGCCGTGAACGGACCCCGGCCTGACGCCACCGACACGTCCGAGACCTCGCCGTCGACCGCGCACCGCACGAGCCGCGTGCCCTGTGCCCGGGCCACCCGGTCCGCCCGGGCACAGGCGACCGTACCGCCCCGCGTCCAGTGGTCCGCCGCCGCGAGCGCCGCGAGGTCCGCGCCCCCGGCCGCGCGGTGCCGGACCACCACCGCGTGCCCGAGGGCCAGGACGACGCCGAAGACGACACACAGCACGGCGATCGCCCCGACGCTCCAGACGGTCGCGGAACCCCGGTCGGCGACGCCCCGGCCGGGGACCCCGGGCCGTCGCACCCGGTGGGCGGTGCTCATGCCCCCGCCCCCACCGTCTCCTCCACCGCCGCCACGGCCTCCTCCCGGACGTCGAAGGGCAGTCCGTCCAGCAGCGGGGGCCTGGCCACGACGACCACTCGGACGTGCCCGGCCTCCCTGCGCACCGTGACCTCCGCGCCGGACGGTGCCGCCTCCCGGGCCACCTCGGTGACCGCGTCGGGCGGGTCCTGCCGGGCCGCCGCGCGGGCGCCCGTGCGTGCCGCGTCCACGCACCGGATCTGTGCCGCCACCACCAGCAGCCCGTAGACCAGTGCCGTCGCGAACACCACCAGCACGGGCAGCACCACGGCCGACTCCGCCGTCACGAACCCCCGGTCCCGGCCCCGCTCACATCCGGCCATCGAGTGCCTGCTGCACGATGTTGCGCAGGGCCGTGCCGACCGGCCCGCTCGTGACCACCTTGTAGAGCACCACGGCGAACGCCACCGCCGCCACGATCCCCATCGCGTACTCGGAGGTCACCATCCCCGCGTCCCTCCGCGCCGCACGCGCCTTGCACACCAGGGCACGCAGCCGTGCCCGCACCGCCTGATACATCACAACCCCCATGAGGAAAGGTCCTGTCGGAACACCATGTGAAACACCACTCGTCTGCGCGGCCCGCTCACCGGCCGCCCGGTCGCTCCCCCGTCAGGCACCTCCTCCCAGCACCCCGCCCGCGAGCCCGATCACCACGGGCAGCACGCCGACCGCGACGAACGCGGGGAGGAAGCACAGCCCCACCGGCGCGCTGACCATGACGGCCGCCCGCCGGGCCCGTGCCGTCGCCGCGCGGGCCCACTCCGCGCGGGCCTCGGCGGCGAGCCGGGCCACGGGGGTGGACAGGGGCAGCCCGGACACGTCGGCCCGCTCCAGCAGCCGGGCCAGAGCCGCGGCGCCCGGCACCGAGGCCAGCCGCTGCCACGCCGCATCCGGTTCACCACCGAGCCGCACCTCCGCCGCACCCCGCGCCAGGGCCTCCCCGACCGGTCCGCCCAGGGCCTCCCCGACGGCCTGCGCGGCCGTCACCGGACCGGCGCCCGCCGCGATGCAGGCGGAGAGCAGGTCGGCGGCGAGGGGCAGTTGACGCGCCGCCCCGGCCGCGAGGCGCGCCCGCTCGCGCGCCTGCGGACCGTCCGCCGCCCGCCGCCGTCGCCACCGCCACAGTCCGGCCGCGGCGATCAGTCCCGCGGCGGCCCCGGCGAGACCGCCCACCAGCACCCATCCGGCACACGCCACGCCGGCGTGCGGCAGCCAGATCCGCGCGGCGTCCGGCACCGTGAGGCGTGGGGCGGCCGCTGCCCGCTCCAGGGCCAGCACCTCGGCCAGTCGCCGCCGCACCCGCCGCTCGTGTCGCCTCCGGTGCCACCACCACGCCGGCCACACCAGCGCCGAGACCACCCCCACCACTGCCCCCAGCCTGTGGACGACGTCCCCGCTCACCCCGCCACCTCCTCGGCGCCCCGCATGATCCGCAGCGCCCACCACAGCCCCAGCCCCTCCAGCACCCCGCTGGCCGCCAGACAGCCCAGCCCCGACGGTGTGTGCAGCAGGATCCGCAGCGGGTCGGCGCCGAGGGCCGCGCCGAGCGCGAGGCCCACCGCCGGGAGCCCGGCGAGCATCACCGCCGTGGCACGGGCACCGGCCAACTGGGCGCGCAGGTCGGCGCGCCGGTCGCGTTCGGCCCGCAGCGCCGCTTCCAGCCGGTCGAGTCCGTCCGCGAGCCCGGCACCCTGGTCCACCGCCACCCGCCAGCACGCGGCGAGCCCTCGCAGCCCCTCGGCGCCCGGCTGCGCCGCCGCCGCGAGCGCCTCCGGAACGTCCCCGCCGAAGCGCGCCGCCGCCAGCACGGCCGCCTGGGCGTCACCGAGCCCGCCGGAGTCCCGCACGGCGGTCAGCAGCGCCGCGCCGGGTTGCCGCCCCGCACGCACCTCCCCGGCGAGCGCGCCGCACAACGCGATCACCGCGTCCTCCCGGCTCTCGCGCACCCGGCGCTCCCGGGCGGCCAACCGCACCCGCCGCAGCAGGGGCACCCCGGCCGCCCCCGCGACGACGGGCAGCACCGACGCCCCCAGCACCGCCAGCACCACCCCGGCGGCCGGCGACCACCACTCCGCGTGCAACCGCCCGCGGATCCGCCGCCACTCGCGGGTCGCGCGGGACCATCCCGGCGGCCCGTCCCCGGCCGCTGCCCCGCCGGCCAGCAGCGATCGCGCCCGCCGGACCCCGGCCCGGCCACCGCCCCACAGCCAGGCCGCGATCCCCAGGCACGCCGCGGCCGCGCCCGTCGGCATCCCGGCCGGCATCCTGAACGTCCCGTTCATGCCCCGGTCCCCTCCCGTGGTCCGCTGCCGCGGTCCGTGGTCCGCAGCAGTCCCCGCAGCCGCTCCCACCCCCGCTCGTACGCGAAGGCCTCCGGGCCCCACCGCAGCGCCGGCACCGTCCGGACCAGTCCCGACGGGTCCCGTTCCAGCACGTGCACCTCCGCGATCCGCCGCCGCCCGGTCCGGTCGCGCACGAGGTGCAGCACCACCGAGAGGGCGGCCGCCAGCTGGCTGTGCAGCGCGAGCCGGTCGAGCCCGGCGGCCGTACCGAGCGCCTCCAGCCGGGCCGGCACGTCGGCGGCGGCGTTGGCGTGAACAGTTCCGGAGCCGCCTTCATGGCCCGTGTTGAGGGCGGCCAGCAGATGGACCACCTCCGCGCCGCGCACCTCGCCCACGACCAGCCGGTCCGGCCGCATCCGCAGCGCCTGCCGCACCAGGTCCTCGAGGGTGACGAGCCCCGCGCCCTCCTGGTTGGCGGGTCTGGTCTCCAACCGCACGACGTGCGGGTGATCGGGCCGCAGTTCCGCCGAGTCCTCGGCCAGCACGATCCGCTCGTCCGGCCCGACCAGTCCCAGCAGGGCGCTCAGCAGGGTCGTCTTGCCGCTGCCGGTGCCCCCGCTGACGAGGAACGACAACCGGGCGTCCAGCAGCGCCCGCAGCACGCGGTCCCCGCCCGGCGGCACCGTCCCGGCCGCCACCAGCTCGTCGAGCGTGAAGGCGCGGGGCCGCACGACCCGCAGCGACAGACAGGCACAGCCGACGGCCACCGGGGGCAGCACCGCGTGCAGCCGCGTCCCGTCGGGCAGGCGCGCGTCGACCCAGGGCCGGGCGTCGTCCAGGCGCCGGCCGGCCACGGCGGCGAGCCGCTGCGCGAGACGCCGAACGGCCACCGCGTCGGGGAAGGAGACGTCGGTGAGCTCCAGCCCTCCGCCCCGGTCGACCCAGACCCGGTCCGGCGCGGACACCAGCACGTCCGTCACCGACGCGTCGGCGAGGAGCCGTTCCAGCGGCCCGCTGCCGACCAGCTCGGAGCGCAACTGCTCGGCCGCTCGCAGCACTTCGGCGTCCCCGAGCACCCGCCCCTGGTCCCGCAGCGCCTGCGCCACCCGCGCGGGCGTCGGCTCGGCCCCACTCTCGGCCAGCCGCCGCCGCACTCCGTCGAGCAGACCGGGCGGCATGCCCGCCCCGGTCACCGCAGGCCCCCTCATGCCGCCCTCGCCTCCACCAGCACCCGCTCCCAGAACTCCCTGCAGAAGCGGGCCAGGGGACCCCGGCGCGACACCCCGGGCGGTCGCCCCGTCTCCTGCGGGCGCTGCAGCGAGGGTTCGACGGGCACGTCCCCCGCCAGGGGGAGTCCGAGCAGCCGGGCCACCTCGCGGTCGTCCAGACCGGGCGCGTACGGCCCGCGGACCGCCACCCGCAGGTCGCGCAGGACCATGCCCACGGCGGAGGCGACGCGTCCCGCCGCCGCGACGGCGCGCAGCTCCGCGGGAACCAGGAGGAGTCCGAGGTCGAGCTGGGCGAGGACCTCGGCGACCCCGTCGTCGACGCGGCGCGGCAGGTCGACCACGACCACGCCGCCCCCGCGCCGCGCCGCGGCGAGCACCGCGCGTACGGCCTGGGGCGGTACGGCGACGCAGTCGCCGCGGTCCCAGCTGAGCACCCGCAGGGAGTGCAGCTCGGGCAGCGACTCCTCCAGGGCCCCGCCGCCGACCCGTCCGCGCGAGGCGGCGAACGCGGGCCAGCGCAGCCCCTCGGCGGTCTCTCCGCCGAGCACCACGTCGAGTCCGCCGCCCAGCGGATCCGCGTCCACCAGGAGGGTGCGCAGCCCCTCCCGCGCGGAGGTGACGGCGAGCGCGCACGCGAGCGTGGACGCTCCGGCCCCGCCCCGGCCGCCGATGACGCCGACCGTCAGGGCGGGCCGTCCGACGCCCTCCGCCACATCGGCGATGCGGTCCACCAGCCACTGCTCGCCGTCGGGCAGCATCAGCACGTGGTCGGCGCCGATCTCGACGGCCCTGCGCCAGACCCCGGAATCGTCCTGGTCGCGGCCGACGAGCACCACCCCTCGTCGTCTCGGGGCCCCGCGCACGCGCCGCGCGGCGTCGTCGCCGACGAGGACGAGCGGCGCGGCCTCCCAGCCGCTCCTCGGCTCCGGCATCCCGTGATGGACCTCCGGTGTGGCGCCGGCCGCCGCGCACAGGCGCAGCAGGTCGTCGAGGAGTCCGGCGTCCTCGGTGACGATCAGCGGTGCGCCCTGGCGGCCTCCGGCGGCGGGCAGCGGATCACGCGTGACGGTTCCAGCCATGGTCGTCCTTCTTTGCTGCATCTTTCGCGGGCTCCTGCGGCCCGCGATTCCCGACGTGTGAAGAGCCGGCGAGCCGCCTCCCGGGGGAAGGCGGACGGAAACCGGCCATACGCGCCCCGGCAAACGACGAACCGGGCGTGAACTCGTGACGAGCGGGACGCGCTGGAAACACGGTGCAGCGATCGGAAAAACCGCGTGGATCTTGGTGGAAAACTGTGGACGCCTCGACCGTTGTGAATATCGCCGTCACCCATAGCGGTGAGCCGTGCACATCTCCTGCGCGATTACCGCAGAGCAGTCCGACGACTACCCACAGCTATCATTCATGCGCATGACAATCTCTCCTCGCTCACCACACCGGCACAGGGCCTTGGTTACGAAGAGAGGAAGAAAACCCACCCGGACATGCGACGACCCCCGCCGGGGGGGAGAGCGGGGGTCGTCCCCACGGCCGACTCGGGGGGGAGGAGTCGGACCGGGTTAGCACGGTCGCGAACGATCCGTGACTTCCATGGTGTACCCGAGAGCCCTCTCAGGCAAACCCACACGCCCCACCTTACGCCGAATGGGCTGCGCCTATGCTCAAGGGCGTGGAAAACCACTCGTCGCCCCGCACAGCCGCCTTCTTTGACCTGGACAAGACGGTCATTGCGAAGTCGAGCACACTCACGTTCAGCAAGTCGTTCTACCAAGGCGGTCTGATCAACCGCAGAGCGGTCCTGCGCACCGCGTACGCCCAGTTCGTCTTCCTGGCCGGCGGCGCCGACCACGACCAGATGGAGCGGATGCGCAAGTACCTGTCCGCACTGTGCCGCGGCTGGAACGTCCAGCAGGTCAAGGAGATCGTCGCCGAGACGCTGCACGACCTGATCGACCCGATCATCTACGACGAGGCCGCCACCCTGATCGAGGAGCACCACACCGCGGGCCGCGACGTCGTGATCGTGTCCACCTCCGGCGCCGAGGTCGTCGAGCCGATCGGCGAACTGCTCGGCGCCGACCGGGTCGTGGCCACCCGCATGGCCGTGGGGGACGACGGGTGCTTCACCGGTGAGGTGGAGTACTACGCGTACGGCCCGACGAAGGCCGAGGCGATCAGGGAACTGGCCGAGTCCGAGGGCTACGACCTGGCCCGTTGCTACGCCTACAGCGATTCGGTGACCGATGTGCCGATGCTGGAGGCCGTGGGCCACCCGCACGCGGTGAACCCGGGCCGCGCGCTGCGCCGGGAGGCCCTCGCGCGCGAGTGGCCGATCCTGGACTTCCACCGGCCCGTCCGGCTCAAGCAGCGCTTCCCGGCGTTCTCCGTGCCGCCGCGCCCCGCCCTGGTCGCGGCGGCCGCCATAGGGGCGGCCGCGGCCACCGCGGGCCTCGTCTGGTTCGCCAGCCGGCGCCGCGCGACGGTGGCCTGACCGCCTTGCGGAAACACTCCGCCGATCGCCGGCCGTCCCCCGCGCACATCGGCGCCCGTTCCGCACCTGTTTGAACCTAAAAGTAAAGAAGCGAGACCGGCACTTCCGCTTCCCTTGGTCCTGGAGTACAAAGGAATCGACGGCCCGCGAGACCAAGGACATCCGAGAGGATCACCTTCACCACGCATATGGCCCCACGGACCGCGCATGGACACCGGGCACCCACGCGACGTCGACCCGTCGATTACGGGCCAGCCGCACCAGGTGACGGGCAAAGTACCCGACCTGATGGGCATGTATCGAGGACGCCTGGTAACCCGGTGGGCATGCCAGCGGCGGTACGAGAACTCGTACCGCCGCATTTCTGTCCGCCCGCACGGGCCCTTTTCCTTCTCACCCCGCATGCGTGCCGCATCGCGTGCATGCCGCATTCCGTACGCGCGTCACCGCGTGCGCGTCACATCCCGTGCGCGCGTCACGCCGCTCCCCGCTGGAGCGCCTCGCACACCGCCGTCGACTCGCGCGCCCCGAGTTCGATCGCGCGCCCGCAGTGGACGATCCAGGCCGCCACGCCCTCGGGCGTGCCGGAGACATAGCCCTCCAGGGCCGCCAGATAGGCCTCGCGCCCCAGTTCGGCGTGGCCCACCTCGGCCGGGCAGACCGCCTTCGGGTCGAGGCCGCTGCCGATCAGGACGATCCGTTCGGCCGTCCGTGCGACCAGGCCGTTGTGGGAGACGAAGGGGCGCAGGGCGAGGAGCTCGCCGTGGACGACGGCGGCCGTCACCAGCGCCGGGGCGGAACCGCCCGCGATGACGAGCTCGGAGAGCCCTTCCAGCCGGCCGTGCGCCTCCGCCGCGCTCGGCAGCCCGAGCCCGATCAGGGGCTCGTCGACCGGCTCGCCCTCCTGCCGGGGCCGCCCGACCCGCTCGGCCTTGTCGGCCGCCGCCACCAGGTGCAGCCTGGCCAGCACCCTCAGGGGCGACTGCCGCCAGATCGACAGCAGCTGGCCCGCCTCGGCGGTCAGGCGCAGGGCCGCGCCCATCGTGCGCGCCTCGGCGTCACCGCTGAAGTCGCTGCGCCGGCGCACCTCCTCCAGGGCCCAGTCGGCGCCCGAGAGCGCCGCCGAGCCGCGGGCGCCGCGCAGCGCCGCCTCGGAGGTGATCTCGTTGCTGCGCCGCCGCATGACCCGGTGTCCGTAGACCCGGTCCACGGCCTTGCGCACGGACTCCACGGAGTCGGCCACGCCGGGCAGGGAGCCCAGGGCCGCGAGGGGGTCGGCGGTAGCGCCTCTCGTACTCATGAGTACGACCCTACGCACCCCGGGCACCGGCCCCACGTTGGAGTGGTCTTCTTCACGCCCACCCCTCACCCGCAGCCATTGATCCACTACGCTTGGTGAACATGAAAATTGCTTTCGTTGGGAAGGGCGGCAGCGGAAAGACGACCCTGTCCTCCCTGTTCATCCGTCACCTCGCGGCCGAGGGTGCCCCGGTCGTCGCGGTCGACGCCGACATCAACCAGCACCTGGGAGCCGCGCTGGGCCTCGACGAGGCGGAGGCGGCCGCGCTGCCCGCGATGGGCGAGCACCTGCCGCTGATCAAGGACTACCTGCGCGGCACCAACCCGCGCATCGCGTCCGCCGAGACGATGATCAAGACGACACCGCCCGGCGCGGGCTCCCGGCTGCTGCGGGTGTGCGAGGACAACCCGGTCTACGACGCCTGCGCACGGCCGGTGGAACTCGACGGCGGGACCGTCCGTCTGATGGTCACCGGCCCCTTCACCGACGCCGACCTGGGGGTCGCCTGCTACCACTCCAAGACCGGAGCGGTGGAGCTGTGCCTGAACCACCTGGTGGACGGCCCCGGCGAGTACGTCGTGGTGGACATGACGGCCGGCTCGGACTCCTTCGCCTCCGGCATGTTCACCCGCTTCGACGTCACGTTCCTCGTGGCCGAGCCGACCCGGAAGGGGGTTTCCGTCTACCGCCAGTACAAGGAGTACGCCCGCGACTTCGGAGTGACCCTGAAGGTCGTCGGCAACAAGGTGCAGGGCCCGGACGACCTCGACTTCCTCCGTGCGGAGGTCGGGGACGACCTGCTCGTGACGGTGGGGCACTCGGACTGGGTCCGGGCCATGGAGAAGGGCCGGCCGCCCCGCTTCTCCCTCCTGGAGGAACCGAACCGCCGTGCCCTGCGCCTGCTGCACACCACCGCCGACGTGACGTACCGGCTGCGCGACGAGGAGCGCTACACCCGCCAGATGGTGCACTTCCACCTGAAGAACGCCCGGTCGTGGGGCGACGAGCGCACCGGGGTCGACCTGGCGGCGCAGGTCGACCCGGACTTCGTGCTCGGCGAGAGGGCTACGACGCCCGTCTGACCCTCACCGCTTCTTCTTCGCCGGCGCCCCGGGCGCCCCCTTGGGCGCCGGGGCGGGGGCGGCGGACAGGAAGGACTTCCAGCCCTGCTGCGGGGCCTCGCCGACGTCCAGGGTGCGCAGCTTCGCCAGCGTCTTCGGGTCCTGGGCGTCCAGCCAGTCCACGAGCTGCCGGAAGGAGACGCAGCGCACCTCGGACTTGGTGCACACCGTCTCGACGACCTCCTCGACGGCCCGCATGTAGGTGCCGCCGTTCCAGGACTCGAAGTGGTTGCCGATGATCAGGGGTGCGCGGTTGCCCCGGTAGGCCCGCTCGAACCCCTGGAGCAGACCGTCCCGCATCTGGTCGCCCCACCGCTCGTGCTGGGCCGGGTCGCCCTGGGTGGCGGTGCCGGACTGGTTGACCATGAAGTTGTAGTCCATGGCGAGCTGCTCGAAGGAGTGCCCGGGGAAGGGCACGAGCTGCAGCGACAGGTCCCACAGGCCCTGCTTCCTCTTCGGCCACACCTGGGGGTTGACGCCGCTGGTGTCGTAGCGGAAGCCCAGGTCGCGGGCTGCCTCCATGAAGTTCTCCTGGCCCTCCAGGCACGGGGTGCGGGCGCCGATGAGCTCCTCGTCGTAGTCGAAGGGCAGCGGAGCCGCGTCCTTCAGGCCGGTGTTGGTCTTCCAGGTCTTCACGAAGCGTTTGGCCTGGCGGATCTCGTCCTTCCACTCCGCCACCGACCACTCGCCGACCCCACCGCCGCTGCCGCAGAAGTGCCCGTTGAAGTGGGTGCCGATCTCGTTGCCCTCCAGCCAGGCCAGGCGCAGTTGCTGCACGGTGTCGGCGATGCCCTGCCGGTCGTTGAAGCCGATGTCGGAGCGGCCCGGGGAGTGCCGCGGCGGGTGGTACAGGTCGCGCTTCTCCTCCGGGAGCAGGTACACACCGCTCAGGAAGTACGTCATGGTCGCGTCGTTCTTCCTGGCGACCTCGCGGAAGCGGGAGAAGAGCTTCTGGCTGTCCTCGCCCGCTCCGTCCCAGGAGAAGACGACGAACTGCGGCGGCTTCTCGCCCGGCTCCAGCCGTTCGGGCCGGGGCAGGTGCGGCTGCGCCCCGGTGTACGCGGTGGAGCCGTCGCCGATCAGCCGGACGACGCTCTTCGGCCCGGGAGCCGGTTCGGCCTTCTCCCGGCTCCTCTCCCGCTCGCCGGTGCCGTCGGCTCCGGCTCCGCAGCCGGCGAGCGAGGCGACGCACACCGCGGCGACCACGGTGCCCGCGGCGATCCTGTGGGTGGCGGCCATCCGCCCACCTTCTTCCTTCTCTCGGACCGGCCCCGATGGGGGCGATGTCTGGTGCCGTGCCGCTCCGGGCCGACGGCGCCGCCAACGTCGCACGGAACCGAGAAGGAATAAGTACGACAAGCCGATGAAATGACCGCTTCACTCGCGAGGATGATCACCTCGCCCATTTGCACAGAAAGCCCCGACTCGACCTTCACTCTTAATTACGGCTCACTTACGGACCGTTGACGCACCCCACCGCTCCACGCCGTGCCGCACGGGTGCGGGGCGCCAGCACGTTCCAGCACGGCGCCGCCCTTCTGGCGCGCGGCGAACCGGCCCGTCCCCGGAGTCCGGCGGCGCGAGGGGGCCCGTACGGGTGTGAGAGGCGTTACACCCCTTGAACCGGCTTGCTCCGGTGTCCGTGGGAACGGTTGACCGGGACGACGGACGGCGGTCCACCTCCACCCGATAGGTCTAAACCATTTTGCCGTCGGCCCTTGTCAGCGCACTCCAGGTCTGATGAGCTGTGGTCTGGGACACAACGGACACTCCGGGAAAGGCAGATGCCGTGAGCAATGAAAGCCTGGCCAACCTTCTGAAGGAGGGGGCGGGACGATGAGCGAGAATTCTTCCCTCTCCAACCTGCTGAAGGAGGAGCGTCGCTTCACGCCCCCCGCCGACCTGGCCGCGAACGCCAACGTCACGGCAGAGGCGTATGAACAGGCCAAGGCTGACAGGCTCGGCTTCTGGGCCGAGCAGGCCCGCCGACTGACCTGGGCCAAGGAGCCCACGGAGACCCTCGACTGGTCGAATCCACCGTTCGCCAAGTGGTTCGCGGACGGCGAGCTCAACGTCGCCTACAACTGCGTCGACCGGCACGTCGAGGCCGGCCACGGCGACCGGGTCGCCATCCACTTCGAGGGCGAGCCGGGCGACAGCCGCTCCCTCACCTACGCCCAGCTCAAGGACGAGGTCTCCCAGGCCGCCAACGCCCTGCTCGAGCTGGGGGTCCGCAAGGGCGACCGGGTCGCCGTCTACATGCCGATGATCCCGGAGACGGCGATCGCGATGCTGGCCTGCGCCCGCATCGGTGCCGCGCACTCCGTCGTCTTCGGCGGCTTCTCCGCGGACGCCCTCGCGACCCGCATCCAGGACGCCGACGCCAAGGTCGTCATCACCGCTGACGGCGGCTACCGGCGCGGCAAGCCCTCCGCGCTCAAGCCGGCCGTGGACGAGGCCGTCGGGCGCGTGGAGCACGTCGAGCACGTCCTCGTCGTCCGCCGCACCGGCCAGGACGTCGCCTGGACCGAGGGCCGCGACGTGTGGTGGCACGACATGGTCGGGCGGCAGAGCACCGAGCACACCCCGGAGGCGTTCGGGGCCGAGCAGCCGCTGTTCATCCTCTACACCTCGGGCACGACGGGTAAGCCGAAGGGCATCCTGCACACCTCCGGCGGCTACCTCACCCAGACGGCGTACACGCACTGGGCCGTCTTCGACCTCAAGCCGGAGACCGACGTGTACTGGTGCACGGCCGACGTCGGCTGGGTCACCGGGCACTCGTACATCGTCTACGGCCCGCTCGCCAACGGCGCCACCCAGGTCATGTACGAGGGCACGCCGGACACCCCGCACCAGGGACGCTTCTGGGAGATCGTGCAGAAGTACGGCGTGACGATCCTCTACACCGCGCCCACCGCGATCCGGACGTTCATGAAGTGGGGCGACGACGTCCCCGCGAAGTTCGACCTGTCCTCGCTGCGGGTCCTCGGCTCCGTCGGCGAGCCGATCAACCCCGAGGCGTGGATCTGGTACCGCAAGAACATCGGCGCGGACCGCACCCCGGTGGTGGACACCTGGTGGCAGACCGAGACCGGCGGCATCATGGTCTCGCCGCTGCCGGGTGTGACCGCGGCCAAGCCGGGCTCCGCCCAGACCCCGCTGCCCGGCATCGAGGCGACCGTCGTCGACGACGAGGCGAACGAGGTGCCCAACGGCGGCGGTGGCTACCTGGTGATCACCGAGCCGTGGCCGTCGATGCTGCGCACCATCTGGGGCGACGACCAGCGGTTCATCGACACCTACTGGTCGCGGTTCGAGGGCAAGTACTTCGCGGGTGACGGCGCCAAGAAGGACGACGACGGCGACATCTGGCTGCTCGGCCGGGTCGACGACGTCATGCTCGTGTCCGGCCACAACATCTCCACCACCGAGGTCGAGTCCGCCCTCGTCTCCCACCCGTCGGTCGCCGAGGCGGCCGTGGTCGGCGCGGCGGACGAGACGACCGGCCAGGCGATCGTCGCCTTCGTGATCCTGCGCGGTACGGCGGCGGAGACCGACGACCTGGTCGCCGAGTTGCGCGGCCACGTGGGCGCCACGCTCGGCCCGATCGCCAAGCCCAAGCGGATCCTGCCGGTGGCCGAGCTGCCGAAGACCCGCTCCGGCAAGATCATGCGCCGGCTGCTGCGCGACGTCGCGGAGAACCGTCAGCTGGGAGACGTCACCACGCTGACCGACTCCACCGTCATGGATCTCATCCAGTCCAAGCTGCCCCAGACGCCCAGCGAGGACTGAGCGGGCGCGGGCCGGTCACCGGACCGGTCCCCGACCGATCACCGCCCGACGGGGCATCCGACACGTGCCGGATGCCCCGTGCGGCGTGCGGGGAACGTGCGTGGGGGACGTGACCAGGGATCTTCCGGTGCGGCCCAGGAGCACGTTAGGTAAGCTAAACGGTAAGAACCGTCTCATGGAGCGCCGGGAAGTCTGGTCGGCACGCGATTCGTGCTACCCGACAACCTGAGGATCCACCTGTGACCGCGCCCCGCACCCCCCGCAAGGCTCTCGGACGTCTCTCCCTGCCCGAGCGGACGTTCGTCGCGGACGCCCTGCGCACCGAGACCGTCGGCGGTGTACTGCTCCTCTTCGCCGCCGTCACCGCGCTGATCTGGGCGAACGTACCCGCGCTGCGCGACAGCTACGAAAGCGTCAGCCACTTCCACCTCGGCCCCGAGGCCCTCGGGCTGAACCTGTCGGTCGCGCACTGGGCCGCCGACGGACTGCTGGCGGTCTTCTTCTTCGTCGCCGGGGTCGAACTCAAGCGTGAACTCGTCGCGGGCGACCTGCGCGACCCCAAGGCGGCCGCGCTGCCGGTCGTCGCCGCCCTGTGCGGCATGGCCGCGCCGGCGCTCGTCTACACGCTCACCACCACCGCCGGGGGCGGCTCGCTGGCCGGCTGGGCCGTGCCCACCGCCACCGACATCGCCTTCGCCCTCGCCGTGCTCGCCGTCATCGGCACCTCCCTGCCGAGCGCGCTGCGCGCCTTCCTGCTCACCCTCGCCGTCGTCGACGACCTGTTCGCGATCCTGATCATCGCGGTCTTCTTCACCTCCGACCTGAACTTCGCCGCGCTCGGCGGCGCGGTCGCGGGCCTGGCCGTCTTCTGGCTGCTGCTGCGCAAGGGCGTGCGCGGCTGGTACGTGTACGTCCCGCTCGCGCTCGTCGTGTGGGGGCTGATGTACAACAGCGGCATCCACGCCACCATCGCCGGTGTCGCCATGGGCCTGATGCTGCGCTGCCACCGCCGCGAGGGCGAGGAGCAGTCCCCCGGCGAGCACATCGAGCACCTCGTCCGGCCGTTCTCGGCGGGTCTCGCGGTCCCGCTGTTCGCGCTGTTCAGCGCGGGCGTGGCCGTCTCCGGCGGCGCGCTCGTGGACGTGTTCGCCCAGCCCGAGACGCTCGGCGTCGTGCTCGGACTCGTCGTCGGCAAGATGTTCGGCATCTTCGGCGGCACCTGGCTGACGGCCCGTTTCACCCGGGCCTCGCTCAGCGAGGACCTCGCCTGGGCGGACGTGTTCGCCGTGTCGGCCCTCGCCGGGATCGGTTTCACCGTCTCGCTGCTCATCGGCGAACTGGCCTTCGAAGGCGACGCGGCGATGACCGACAGCGTCAAGGCCGCCGTGCTGACCGGCTCGCTGATCGCCGCCGTCCTCGCGACGGTGCTGCTGAAGGTACGGAACGCCAAGTACCGCAAGCTGGCCGAGGAGGAGGAGCGCGACGAGGACCTCAGCGGCGTCCCGGACGTCTACGAGCAGGACGACCCGGCGTACCACCTGCGCATGGCGGAGATCCACGAGCGCAAGGCCGCCGAGCACCGGCGACTCGCCCGGGAGAAGGCCTACGAGCGGGACGGGCTTGCCGAAGTGCCGGGCAGGGCAGGCGAGGACCACGACGGTCCGGCATGATCTGACGAGACGGTACAAAAGACAGAACCACGGCAGTCGCACCCGGACAACCGGAGGCAAGCGGCCGGACACGGACCGTCGGACGGCAGACTGAACCGTACGTGCAGGCACACAGAAGTACGCAGAAGAGGGAGACCGCGATGAGCGCACCCGACGGCAGCCCGGTCGGCGCCGAACGCAGCATCGGCCAGCTGTTCGCCTCGGCGACGGCGGACATGTCGGCGCTGGTGCACGACGAGATCGCGCTGGCGAAGGCGCAGCTCAAGCAGGACGTCAAGCGGGGCGCCACCAGCGGCGGCGCGTTCACGGCGGCCGGCGTGCTGCTCCTGTTCTCCCTGCCGATGCTGAACTTCGCCCTGGCCTACGGCATCCGCACCTGGAGCGGCTGGAACCTCGCGCTCTGCTTCCTCCTCTCCTTCGCGGCGAACGTGCTGGTCGCGGCGGCCCTCGCGCTGATCGGCGTCGTCTTCGCGAAGAAGGCCAAGAAGGGCCAGGGGCCGCAGAAGGTCGCCGCCTCGATGAAGGAGACGGCGGGCGTGCTGCAGAAGGCCAAGCCGCACCCGCGCCCCGAGCTGCCGGAGGACCGGGTCCCCCCGGCCATCGAGGCTGTGGCACGCTCGTCCTCATGACGGGCTCCTTCGTCCCTTCGGGGCAATCCCCTCCGGCGCAACCCACCTCGGTCGTACGCCTCGACATCCCCGGTGGTGCCGAGGTGACCCACCGGGACGTCGCCGCCAACGGCGCCCGCTTCCACATCGCGGAACTGGGCGACGGCCCGCTGGTGCTGCTGCTGCACGGCTTCCCGCAGTTCTGGTGGACCTGGCGGCACCAGCTGACGGCGCTCGCCGACGCCGGGTTCCGGGCCGTCGCCATGGACCTGCGGGGCGTCGGCGGCAGCGACCGCACACCGCGCGGTTACGACCCGGCCAACCTCGCGCTGGACATCACCGGGGTGGTCCGCTCCCTCGGGGAGCCGGACGCCGCGCTGGTCGGCCACGACCTGGGCGGCTACCTGGCGTGGACGGCGGCGGCGATGCGCCCCAAGCTCGTACGGCGCCTGGCGGTCGTGTCCATGCCGCACCCGCGGCGCTGGCGGTCGGCGATGCTCTCCGACGCCAGGCAGTCGGCCGCCCTGTCGCACATCTGGGGATTCCAGCGGCCCTGGATCCCCGAGCGCCGGCTCACCGCGGACGACGGGGCGCTGGTGGCCGAGCTCATCCGGGACTGGTCCGGGCCGCGGCTGCCGGACGAGGAAGCGCTGGCCACCTACCGGCGGGCCATGTGCATCCCCTCCACGGCGCACTGCTCGATCGAGCCGTACCGCTGGATGGTGCGCTCCCTGGCCCGCCCGGACGGTTTCCAGTTCAACCGCCGGATGAAGCGGCCGGTGCGGGTGCCGACGCTGCACCTGCACGGCTCGCTGGACCCCGTGGTGCGCACGCGCAGTGCCGCCGGGTCCGGGCAGTACGTCGAAGCGCCGTACCGCTGGCGGCTGTTCGACGGCCTCGGGCACTTCCCGCACGAGGAGGACCCGGTCGCCTTCTCGACCGAACTGGTCAACTGGCTGAAGGATCCCGAACCGGACCGGTGACCGGGCGGACGCTCCCGGTGCCGCCCGCGCCGCCGTCCCGGTGTCGCCGCCGGCGCACGCGTCGACGGCGCCCCGGCACACACGTCCGAACACCCGTTCCACGAACGGCCACTTGCCCGGCGCATAGGCCAATTGAGTGCCCACGAAGCGGTTATCGACCATGGGGCGGGGGCAGACGTCGGGGTATGGGCTGGACGCACGACTACAGTGACGCACGCCGCACTCGCCGCTCGGCGGGCGGTATGGGTTCCCACCAGCGAGGCGGTGCACCGCAGATGGCAGGTACGGACCTCAGGGTGGGCATTCCACACATCCTCCGCCGCCGGGCCCGCTGGGTCTCGGTCCGTCTGCGCCACCCGCGCGGCTGACCGGACGTCCGCCCGGACGGCCTGCGTCCACCGGCCGTCCGCAGGACTCCTCCACGTTTCCCGCGGGGCTCCGTCGTGTTTCCCGCGGGATACTCCGTGTTTCCCGCGGGACCCGCCGCGTCCCCGGAGGGCCTAGAGGGCACAGCTGTCGCTGTCCACCTGCTGGTTCGCGGTGCGGCCCTTGGTGATGTCCTCCTGGATCTCGTCCACGGTGAGCGCGTACCCGGTCTCCGCGTCGTCCAGGGACTTCGCGAAGACCACGCCGTAGACCCTGCCCTCGGGGGTCAGCAGCGGGCCGCCGGAGTTGCCCTGACGGACGGTCGCGTAGAGGGAGTACACGTCACGGCGGACCGTGCCCCGGTGGTAGATGTCCGGACCGTTGGCCGTGATGCGCCCCCGCACGCGCGCGGGACGGACGTCGTACGCCCCGTTCTCCGGGAAACCGGCGACGATCGCGCCGACGCCGGTGCGCGCGTCCTCGGTGGTGAAGCGCAGCGCGGGCGCCTTCAGGTCGGGGACGTCGAGAACGGCGATGTCGCGCTTCCAGTCGTAGAGGACGATCGTCGCGTCGTACTTCCTGCCCTCGCCGCCTATCTGCACGACCGGCTCGTCGACACCGCCCACGACGTGCGCGTTGGTCATCACGCGGCGGTCGTCGAAGACGAAGCCGGTGCCCTCCAGGACCTTGCCGCAGTCGAGGGCGGTGCCCGTGACCTTGACGATGGAGCGCTGGGCGCGGATCGCCACGGCGCTGTTCGCGAGGGCCGGGTCCGGGGGCCGGACGTCGGTGATCGGCTCGCTGGCGAACGGGCTGAAGACCTGCGGGAAGCCGTTCTGCGCGAGGACGGAGGAGAAGTCGGCGAACCAGGTGTCGGCCTGGTCGGGCAGCGCCCGGGAGACCCCGAGCAGCACCTTGGAGCTGCGGACCTCCTTGCCGAGCGTCGGCAGCGTCGTACCGGCGAGGGCCGAGCCGATCAGCCAGGCGACCAGGAGCATCGCGACGACGTTGACCAGGGCGCCGCCGGTGGCGTCCAGCGCGCGGGCCGGGGACCAGGTGATGTAGCGGCGCAGCTTGTTGCCGAGGTGGGTGGTCAGGGCCTGCCCGACGGAGGCGCAGACGATGACCACGACGACCGCGACGACCGCGGCGGCCGTGCTGACCTCGGAGTTGTCCGTCAGGACGTCCCACAGCACGGGCAGCGTGTACACGGCGGCCAGACCGCCGCCCAGGAACCCGATCACCGACAGGATGCCGACGACGAACCCCTGGCGGTAGCCGACGACCGCGAACCAGACGGCGGCGACCAGCAACAGGATGTCCAGCACGTTCACCGCTTCACGCCTCGCCTCGTCGTTCCGGTCGCTCCCGCTCGGCCGGAGTCCGGAGGCGGGCGGCGCGAACCGCCGTCGTCATCGGTCCCCGGAGCGCACGGCACGGCGCCCACCCTGTCATGCCCCCCAGTCCAGCGGGACCTGCCGGTCGCGGTCCCAGGGGCGCTCCCATCCGGCGAAGTGCAGCAGCCGGTCGATGACCCCGGCCGTGAAGCCCCACACCAGGGTCGATTCGACCAGGAATGCCGGGCCGCGGTGGCCGCGGGGATGGACCGCGGTCGCCCGGTTGGCCGGATCGGTGAGATCCGCCACGGGGACCGTGAAGACCCGGGCGGTCTCCTTCGGATCCACCACGCCGACCGGGCTGGGCACGCGCCACCAGCCCAGCACGGGCGTGACGACGAAGCCGCTGACCGGGATGTAGAGCTTGGGCAGGACGTCGAAGAGCTGGACGCCGGACGGGTCGAGCCCGGTCTCCTCCTCGGCCTCGCGCAGCGCGGCCCGCAGCGGCCCGTCGCCCTGCGGGTCGCCGTCCTCGGGGTCGAGGGCACCGCCGGGGAAGGACGGCTGGCCCGCGTGCGAGCGCAGCGAACTCGCCCGCTCCATGAGCAGCAGCTCCGGGCCGCGCTCGCCCTCGCCGAACAGGACGAGGACGGCGGACTGGCGCCCCGCGCCGTCCTCCGGGGGCAGGAAGCGGCTGAGCTGCCTCGGCGCCACCGTCGCCGCCGCGTGGACCACCGGGTCCAGCCAGGCGGGCAGGTCTTCCTTGCCGAGCGTCACCCGACCGCTCCGGGTGCCGCTCGCCGTGTCGCCCGCTCTCGTCATCGCCACCCCCGCCGTCCTGTCCCGTCCCACACCGCGCCTCACGGGTCCAACGCCCGGCGTCCCCGAGATCGTTCCGCGGGCCGCGGCCGTGCGCGCCGCCCCGTCATCCGGCCCCCAGCGGCGGGGCCGGCCGGCCGCCGGCGTCCAGGTAGGCCTGCGGGGGCTTCAGACGCTGGCCCGGGAAGCCGCCCTTCTCGTACTTCAGCAGCTTCTTCGCCTTCTCCGGGTCCGTCTCGCCCTCGCCGTACGCCGGGCAGAGCGGGGCGATGGGGCAGGCGCCGCAGGCGGGCTTGCGGGCGTGGCAGATGCGGCGGCCGTGCCAGATCACGTGGTGCGAAAGGTCGGTCCAGTCGCTCTTGGGGAACAGCGCGCCGACCGCGGCCTCGATCTTGTCGGGGTCGGTCTCCTCGGTCCAGCGCCAGCGGCGGACCAGGCGCTGGAAGTGCGTGTCCACGGTGATGCCGGGGCGGCCGAAGGCGTTGCCGAGCACGACGAAGGCGGTCTTGCGGCCGACGCCGGGCAGCTTCACGAGGTCCTCGAGCCGGCCCGGCACCTCGCCGCCGAACTCCTCCACCAGCACCTTGGAGAGCCCGATCACCGACTTGGTCTTGGCCCGGAAGAACCCGGTGGGGCGCAGGATCTCCTCCACCTCCTCGGGGTTGGCCGCGGCCAGGTCCTCGGGGGTGGGGTACTTCGCGAAGAGGGCGGGGGTCGTCTGGTTGACGCGCAGGTCGGTGGTCTGGGCCGAGAGCACCGTGGCGACGACGAGTTGGAAGGGGTTCTCGAAGTCCAGCTCGGGGTGCGCGTACGGGTACACCTCGGCGAGCTCGCGGTTGATGCGGCGGGCGCGGCGGACGAGCGCGGTGCGCGACTCGTTCCCGGCCGGCCCGGCGACGGTCCTCGCCGGGGCGTCCTTCACGGCGGCGGTGCCCTTCTCCGGTGCGGCGAGGGGCTTCTCGGCAGCCCGGGCCCTCCTGACGGGGGCGGACTTCCCGGCTGTCGCCCTGCCCGCGGACGCCGGCTTCCTCGCCGCCGCCTTCTTCTTCCCCGCGGGCCCGGCCGCGGCCTTCTCGGCGGGCGCGGTCTTCCCGGCAGACCCGGTCCCTCCGGCGGCGGCCTCGCCCGCCGGCTCGGGTTTCTCCTCGGCCGCGCCCTTCGCGCGGGCCGTCGGCTCCTCCTTCACCGGCGTCCCCTTTGTCGCTTCCGCCGTTTTCCTACCGCCATCGGGGTCCTGTTCGCCCACAGCGGAATCACGTCGTACCCTCATCCGCGCAGCCCCCTCGGCCTGTGCTCTCACCGGCGATTTGGACACCCGGCCAGCCTACGACCCGGCGTCGACATCCGCCCCGGGCCCCGGAGATCGGGGTCCAATTGGACCCCTGCCGCTTACCCCGACAGGCCCGTGCGGCATCCTTGTGACAGATCACACTGTTTGGACCGTCCGGCAAAATGGGCACCACGGTCCCCTGGTACGTGGGGGAACAAGATCCCCTGAGCAGGTCGACAAGGAGAGAACTCGTGGACGACGTTCTGCGGCGGAACCCGCTCTTCGCGGCGCTCGATGACGAGCAGGCCGCGGAGCTTCGCGCCTCCATGAGTGAGGTGACCCTGGCACGGGGCGACTCCCTGTTCCACGAGGGCGACCCCGGCGACCGGCTGTACGTGGTCACCGAGGGCAAGGTGAAACTCCACCGCACCTCCCCCGACGGCCGCGAGAACATGCTCGCCGTCGTCGGCCCCGGCGAACTGATCGGCGAACTGTCGCTCTTCGACCCGGGCCCGCGCACCGCGACCGCCACGGCGCTCACCGAGGTGAAGCTGCTCGGCCTCGGCCACGGAGACCTCCAGCCCTGGCTGAGCGCCCGCCCCGAGGTGGCCACGGCGCTGCTGCGGGCGGTGGCACGACGGCTGCGCAAGACCAACGACGCCATGTCGGACCTGGTGTTCTCGGACGTCCCGGGCCGTGTCGCGCGCGCCCTGCTCGACCTCTCCCGCCGCTTCGGCGTGCAGTCGGAGGAGGGCATCCACGTCGTGCACGACCTCACGCAGGAGGAACTGGCCCAGCTGGTCGGCGCGTCCCGCGAGACGGTCAACAAGGCCCTGGCGGACTTCGCCCAGCGCGGCTGGCTCCGTCTGGAGGCCCGTGCGGTGATCCTCCTGGACGTCGAGCGCCTCGCGAAGCGCTCCCGCTGACACCCGCCCCGACTCCTCACGGGCCCGAGCCCCGCCTTCCCGGAAGGCGGGGCTCCGTCGTGTCCGGTCCCCCGCGCCCGGACGACCCGAGGGCCCGCCGGGCCACGGCCGGCCCTAGATGAGCCCGTGCCCCCGCAGGTACTCCAGTTGGGCCCGTACGGACAGCTCCGCGGCGGGCCACAGGGAGGGGTCGACGTCGGCGTAGACGTGGGCGACGACCTCGGACGGGGTGCGGTGGCCGTTCTCGACGGCCGTCTCGACCTGGGCGAGGCGGTGGGCGCGGTGGGCGAGGTAGTACTCGACGGCACCCTGGGCGTCCTCCAGGACGGGTCCGTGGCCGGGCAGGACCGTGTGGACGCCGTCGTCGACGGTGAGGGAGCGCAGACGGCGCAGGCTGTCCAGGTAGTCGCCGAGGCGGCCGTCGGGATGGGCCACCACGGTCGTGCCGCGGCCCAGGACGGTGTCCCCGGTGAGGACGGCCCGGTCGGCCGGGAGGTGGAAGGAGAGGGAGTCGGCGGTGTGGCCGGGGGTCGGCACGACCCTCAGCTCCAGGCCCCCGACGGTGACGACGTCACCGGCGGCCAGCCCCTCGTCGCCGAGCCGCAGCGCCGGGTCCAGCGCCCGCACCTTCGTGCCGGTCAGCTCGGCGAACCGGGCGGCGCCCTCGGCGTGGTCGGGGTGACCGTGCGTCAGCAGGGTGAGGGCGACGCGCTGTCCGGCCCGCTCGGCCGTGTCGACGACGTGCCGCAGGTGCCCCTCGTCCAGCGGGCCGGGGTCGACCACGACCGCGAGGCCGGAGCCCGGTTCCGCCAGGATCCAGGTGTTGGTGCCGTCCAGGGTCATCGCCGAGGCGTTGGGGGCCAGGACGTTGACGGCGCGCGGGGTGGCCCGGCCGGAGAGGTCCCCGCCCCTCGGCCGGCCGGGAAGGGCTGCTGCGTCCGTCATACGGGTGCTCCACCGGTCGGGATGCGTTGGGTGAACTCGTCGTGCCCCGGCCAGGAGAGCACGATCCCGCCCTCCTCCGGGCGCGCGGTGGCCAGCACCGGCGTGAGATCGCGCGCGGGCGCCGCGTCGAGCGCCCGGGCCACCGTCGCGTACGCCGTCAGCTGGCGCAGGGTCGCGATGGTCGGCGGCATCATCAGCAGCTCGCCGCGGTCGTACGCGGCGGCCGCCTCACGCGGGGCGATCCACACCGTGCGGTCGGCCTCCGTGGAGGCGTTGCGGGTGCGCTGTCCCTCGGGGAGCGCGGCGACGAAGAACCAGGTGTCGTAGCGGCGCGGCTCGAACTCGGGGGTGATCCAGCGCGTCCAGGCGCCGAGCAGGTCCGAGCGCAGGACCAGCCCGCGGCGGTCGAGGAACTCCGCGAAGGAGGTCTCCCGCG
Organism: Streptomyces viridosporus T7A; assembly: GCF_008704515.1. Classification (NCBI taxonomy): domain Bacteria; kingdom Bacillati; phylum Actinomycetota; class Actinomycetes; order Kitasatosporales; family Streptomycetaceae; genus Streptomyces; species Streptomyces viridosporus. The sequence goes on along the minus strand of NZ_CP023700.1, from coordinate 4,610,293 downwards.
CGACCAGCGCGGCACGGTCCGCCTCCCAGTCCTCGCCCGTGGTGTCGCCGACCACGGAGTCGGGGGTCGGGCCGGCGAGCAGGACGCCGGCCTCCTCGTACGTCTCCCGCACGGCCGCGCACACGATCGCCTGGGCCTCCGCCTCGTCGACGCCGAGCCGCCGGGCCCACCAGCCGCGCGCGGGGCCCGCCCAGCGGACGTGACGGTCGTCGTCACGCGGGTCGACACCGCCGCCGGGGTAGGCGTACGCACCGCCGGCGAAGGCCATGGAGGCACGTCGGCGCAGCATGTACACGGCAGGCTCGTCGCCGGTGTCCTTGAGCAGCATGACGGTGGCCGCGCGTCTCGGCGCGACCGGTGTGAGCGTGCCGTCCGCGAGCGCACGGATCCGGTCCGGCCATTCCGGCGGGTACCACTGCCCACCGGCCTGCACATTCGCCATGGCCGGAGGCTATCCCGTGACGGGCAGATGTTCGAGTGCCCATCGGGACGGGAGCAGGAGGCCGCCCCGGCACCCCGCTCGGCGCGACGGCGGGAACGGCAGCACAACAGCGGGAGCAGCACAACAGCAGGAAGGGACGGCGCGACGTCAGGAGGGCCGACGCGACGGCAGGAACGAGGGCGCGACGGCAGGAGGGAACGGTACGGCGGCAGAGGGGACGGTACGGCGGCAGGCGGGGCGGACGCGTCCCCGCCGCCCCCACCGTCCTGGCGGCGCGGTACCGGCCGACCGGTACCGCGCGCCGTCCGCCGGAGGCCTACGCCTCCGTGAGCTCCACCTGGACCTCGACCTCGACCGGTGCGTCCAGCGGCAGCACCGCGACGCCCACCGCGCTGCGCGCGTGCACGCCCTTGTCGCCGAGGACCTCGCCCAGCAGCTCGCTCGCGCCGTTGAGGACGGCCGGCTGCCCCGTGAAGTCCGGGGCGGAGGCGACGAAGCCGACGACCTTCACCACGCGCGCGACGCGGTCCAGGTCACCGGCGACGGACTTGACCGCCGCGAGGGCGTTCAGCGCGCAGACGCGCGCCAGCTCCTTCGCCTCCTCCGCCGTGACCTCCGCGCCGACCTTGCCGGTCACCGGGAGATGGCCGTCCACCAGCGGGAGCTGGCCGGCGGTGTAGACGTACCGCCCCGACCGCACGGCCGGCTGGTACGCGGCCAGCGGCGGGACGACCTCGGGCAGGCTCAGCCCCAGCTCGGCCAGTTTCGCCTCGACGGCGCTCATGCCTGCTTCTCCCGCTTGAGGTAGGCCACCAGCTGCTCGGGGTTGTTGGGCCCGGGCACGACCTGGACGAGCTCCCAGCCGTCCTCGCCCCAGGTGTCCAGGATCTGCTTCGTGGCGTGGACGAGCAGCGGCACAGTCGCGTATTCCCACTTGGTCATGCGGCCGACTCTAGCCGCTGCCGCCCCCGGTCCCGGCGGCGGCCGCGACCGCGTGGTCCGCCGCCGCGCACCGGGACGCGAATCCCGGCAACCGCCACCCGGAGCCGCCGGGGCGCGCGGGAAGGAATTAGGCTCGAAGGCGTGAGCAGGCTCCAGGTCGTCAGTGGCAAGGGCGGAACCGGCAAGACCACGGTGGCCGCGGCCCTCGCGCTGGCCCTGGCCACGGCGGGGAAGCGGACGCTCCTCGTCGAGGTCGAGGGCCGCCAGGGCATCGCACAACTCTTCGAGACGGAGGCGCTGCCGTACGAGGAGCGGAAGATCGCCATCGCACCGGGAGGCGGCGAGGTGTACGCCCTCGCCATCGATCCCGAACTGGCTCTTCTGGAGTACCTCCAGATGTTCTACAAACTGGGGAGCGCCGGACGGGCCCTGAGAAAGCTCGGCGCGATAGATTTCGCCACCACCATCGCGCCCGGCGTGCGGGACGTCCTGCTGACCGGCAAGGCGTGCGAGGCGGTGCGGCGCAAGGAGAAGGACGGGCGGTTCGTCTACGACTACGTCGTGATGGACGCCCCGCCGACCGGACGCATCACCCGTTTCCTCAACGTCAACGACGAGGTCGCCGGACTCGCCAAGATCGGCCCGATACACCATCAGGCCCAGGCCGTGATGCGGGTGCTGAAGTCGCCGGAGACGGCCGTGCACCTGGTGACCCTCCTGGAGGAGATGCCGGTCCAGGAGACCGCGGACGGCATCTCCGAGCTGCGGGCGGCACGGCTGCCGGTGGGGCGGGTCATCGTGAACATGGTGCGGCCCGGGGTGCTGGACGCGGCCGACCTGGAACTCGTGGGGTCGGTCCGGCGTTCCTCCGTCGCGCGGGCACTGTCGTCCGCCGGCCTCGGCGGGGCGCGGCGCGGTGGACACGCCGAGCAGCTGGTGGACCCGTTGCTCGCGCAGGCCGAGGAGTACGCCGAGCGGTACGAGCTGGAGACCGAACAGCGTGCCGTGCTGGCGGACCTCGACCTGCCGCTGCACGAGCTCCCGCTGCTCGCGGAGGGCATGGACCTGGCCGGCCTGTACGCGCTGGCCAGGGAACTCCGCGAGCAGGACGTGTCATGACGGACCGCGCCCGCACGGCCGGGGCCCGTTCCGCCCGGCCCGGCCCGGCGTGCGGCCCCCGTCCCGTCCGCCCCGGCGGGCCGCGCGGTCCCCGGCCCGCCCCGAACCGCCGCACCACCCCCGCCACGAGCCGCCGTACCACCCCCGCCACGAGCCGTCAGCACCGGAAACAGGGGAAGCAGAGGATGTCATGAGTCGTCGTCCGGAACCGGCGCAGGCGCACGACCCGGCCGCCCGCCACCATCTTTCCCCCACGCGCACGCTCGACATCGATCCACTGATCGACGATCCGGGCACCCGGATCGTGGTGTGCTGCGGCTCGGGCGGGGTCGGCAAGACGACCACCGCCGCGGCGCTGGGCCTGCGCGCGGCCGAGCGGGGACGCAAGGTGGTCGTCCTCACCATCGACCCGGCCCGCCGGCTCGCCCAGTCCATGGGCATCGACTCGCTCGACAACATCCCGCGCCGGGTGAAGGGCATCGACGACTCCGCCGGCGGCGAGCTGCACGCGATGATGCTCGACATGAAGCGCACCTTCGACGAGATCGTCGAGGCGCACGCGGACCCCGAGCGGGCCGCCGCGATCCTGGGCAACCCCTTCTACCAGTCGCTCTCGGCGGGCTTCGCGGGCACGCAGGAGTACATGGCGATGGAGAAGCTGGGCCAGCTGCGGTCCCGGGACGAGTGGGACCTCATCGTCGTCGACACCCCGCCCTCGCGCTCCGCGCTGGACTTCCTGGACGCGCCCAAGCGGCTCGGGTCCTTCCTCGACGGCAAGCTCATCCGCGTCCTGCTGGCCCCGGCGAAGGTCGGCGGCCGCGCGGGGATGAAGTTCCTGAACGCCGGCATGTCGATGATGACCGGTGTCCTGGGCAAGCTGCTCGGCGGGCAGCTGCTGAGGGACGTGCAGACGTTCGTGGCCGCGATGGACTCGATGTTCGGCGGGTTCCGCACCCGCGCGGACGCCACGTACCAGCTGCTCCAGGCGCCGGGGACGGCGTTCCTGGTGGTGGCGGCCCCGGAGCGGGACGCGCTGCGCGAGGCCGCGTACTTCGTGGAACGGCTGGCCGCGGAGAACATGCCGCTGGCCGGCCTGGTGCTCAACCGGGTCCACGGCAGCGATGCGGTCCGGCTGTCGGCCGAGCGGGCACTCGCCGCCGCGGAAAATCTTGAGGACTCCCGCATTGTGGATCAGGAGGAAGGGAAAGCTGGACTTCGTAACTCTCCCGAAACGTACGGCAGTTCAGACTCTCCCGCTGCAGGCTCTCCCACCGCGGACCCTCCCACCGCGGACCCTCCCGCTCCCGCAGCGCCGGCCCACGATGCAGGAACACCGAGAACACCGGTTCGGGACGCCCCCGACGGAGGCTCCCCCGCCGCCACGGACGACACCGACACCGGAGCCGACGACGCGGAGCAGCGGTCCGTCGACCGGCTCACCGCGGGCCTGTTGAGGCTGCACGCCGAGCGGATGCACCTGCTCGCACGCGAGCAGCGCACACGTGACCGCTTCACCGCGCTCCACCCCGAGGTGGCGGTGACGGAAGTGGCCGCGCTGCCCGGCGACGTGCACGACCTGGCAGGGCTGCGGGACATCGGCGACCGGCTCGCGGCCGACCGGCCGGAGCTGCCGGAGACGCCCGGGACGACCGCCTGACGCATTCGCCGGACAGCCGGGAGAACCGCGGCAGGCAGGACCGGGCCGAGGGCTCCGCGGAGCCGGACCAGGGACCCCCGCGGGTCGACCGAGGACCCCTGAGGAGCCCTCAGCTCACCGCCGCATAGCTCTCGTACACCTCGTCGTCGAGAGGCACCACACCCGTGCCCCGCTCGTACTCCGTGCGCGCGGTCTCCAGCAGCCTGCGCCAGGAGGTCACGGTCGGCCGCCGGCGCAGCAGTGCGCGGCGCTCACGCTCCGTCATTCCTCCCCACACACCGAACTCGACGCGGTTGTCCAGCGCGTCGGCCAGACACTCGGTGCGTACCGGGCATCCGGTGCACACCGCCTTGGCCCTGTTCTGCGCTGCTCCCTGAACGAACAGTTCATCCGGATCGGTAGTGCGGCAGGCAGCCTGCGCACTCCAGTCGGTAACCCAGCCCATACCGGCGCCGTCCTCTCCCGAATCGAGGCTCCCCCACGGCGGCAGCGGCATATTCACCGCCGCCAGTTGAGGACGTTACGGAAGGTGGACACAGCGCAACACCCCCAGCGGGCCCAATCTTGAATGGTCCGAACGGACTATGGGTAAGCGGCAGATCACCCGGGGGAGTGAGGTGACGACATGCGCGACAATCCCGGCATTCCAGGTCAGTTCCGTTGCGTCACAACGGGCACCACGTGACACACGAGGCGGATCCGGACACGGACCCACCCACCCAGGTCGAGAAAGTCGAGAGGGCCCGGAACGATTCGGGGTCGCCGGACGTATTGATACGTGGCCCCACTGCTGTGACAGTTGAGAGCAGCTTAGGCCAAGGCCTTTACGCTTGTCCGGCGAATGAGAACGTAGGCTGCTCCCATGCCAAAGAAGCGCTCGGGCGGTGGTCTGTCGCCAACGCAGCAGGCCGCCAAGTTCCTCGGTGTCAGTGTCCTCGCAGGGGCCGTCATGGCCGGCATCGCTCTGCCCGCCGTGGGCGCGCTGGGGCTGGCGGCCAAGGGATCGGTCGAGAGCTTCGACGAGCTCCCGGCCAACCTCAAGACGCCACCGCTGAGCCAGCGCACCACGATCCTCGACGCCGCCGGCGGCCAGATCGCCACCGTCTACTCGCGTGACCGCACGGTGGTCGACCTCAAGGACATCTCGCCGTACCTGCAGAAGGCGATCGTCGCGATCGAGGACTCGCGGTTCTACGAGCACGGCGCGGTCGACCTGAAGGGCGTGCTGCGCGCGCTCAACAAGAACGCCCGCAGCGGCGGGGTCTCCGAGGGCGCCTCCACGCTCACCCAGCAGTACGTCAAGAACGTCTTCGTCGAGGAGGCCGGCGACGACCCCACGAAGGTCGCGCAGGCCACCCAGCAGACGATCGGCCGCAAGATCCGCGAACTGAAGTACGCGATCCAGGTCGAGGAGGAGCTGGGCAAGAAGAAGATCCTCGAGAACTACCTGAACATCACGTTCTTCGGCCAGCAGGCCTACGGCGTGGAGGCCGCCGCCCGGCGCTACTTCTCCAAGTCGGCCAAGGACCTCAACCTCCAGGAGTCCGCCCTCCTCGCCGGCCTCGTCCAGTCCCCGAGCCGCTACGACCCGGTCAACGACGAGGCGGAGGCGAAGAAGCGGCGCAACGTCGTCCTCCAGCGGATGGCCGAGGTCGGCGACATCTCCGAGGAGCAGGCCGCCGAGGCCGCGGCGGCCCCGCTGGGACTGAACGTCAGCAAGCCGAAGAACGGCTGCATCACGGCGGTCAAGGACGCGGGATTCTTCTGCGACTACGTGCGCGAGGTGTTCCTGCACGACCCGGTCTTCGGCAAGACCCGGGAGGACCGGGCGAAGATCTGGAACCAGGGCGGGCTGACCATCCGCACGACGCTCGACCCGCAGGCGCAGGAGTCGGTGCAGAGGGCGCTCAAGAACCACGTCAACCAGGCCGACAAGGTCGCGGCGGCGGCCACCCTGGTCGAGCCCAGCACCGGCAAGATCGTCGCGATGGGCCAGTCGAAGCCGCTGGGCTACGGCAAGAACGAGACGGAGTACAACTACTCGGTCGACGCCGCCATGGGCGGTTCCAACTTCGGCTTCCCGACCGGTTCGACGTTCAAGCCGTTCGTGGCCGCCGCCGCGCTGGAGGAGGGCAAACCGCCCACGCAGTCCTACTCCTCCCCGTACGAGATGCCCTACCCGCAGACCGTGCGCGGGTGCGACAAGCCCTGGGTGAACGACGGGAACTACCGGCTCGAGAACGAGAACGAGGCCGAGGTGGGGCCGTACGCGCTCAAGGAGGCGATGGCCAAGTCGGTCAACACCTACTTCGTGCAGATGATCGAGGACATCGGCATGTGCCCCGTGGTGAACCTGGCCGACAAGCTCGGCGTGGTCCAGGGCAACGGGGAGAAGATCCCCGCGGTCCCCTCGTCGATGACCCTCGGTTCCACCGGTATGTCGCCCCTCACGATGGCGAGCGCGTACGCCGCCTTCGCCAACCGGGGCATGTACTGCACGCCGATCGCGATCGAGTCGATCACGCAGAAGATCGAGGGGCAGCAGAAGTCGCTCGAGGTGCCGAAGTCGACGTGCCGACGGGCGATGTCGGAGAAGACCGCGGACTCCATCAACACCCTGCTGCGCGGTGTGGTCGACTCCGGTACGGGCAAGCAGGCCGGCCTCTCCGACCGGGAGAGCGCGGGCAAGACGGGTACCACGGACGAGCGGCGGAACGCCTGGTTCGTCGGCTACACGCCGAACATGTCGGGAGCCGTCTGGGTCGGCAGCGCCAGCCAGAAGGTCAAGATGCGCAACATCACGATCGGCGGCGTCTACCGCCCGCTCGTCTTCGGCGGTGAGGTCCCGGGCCCCATCTGGAAGGACGCCATGTCCGGCGCCCTGGCGGGCAAGGACGCCCCGCCCTTCAACCTCGTGCACATCCCGGACGAAGACCGTGACCGCGGCGACGGCGACCGCGGTGACGGCGGCGGTCGCGGCGACGACGGCAACAACGGCGACAATGGCAACGGCGGCAACAACGGCAACGGCGGCAACGGCGGCAACGGCGGTGACGGTCTCATCGCCGGCCTGATCGGCGGCGGCGACGGGGGCAACGGCGACAACGGCGGCAGCACGGGAGGCACCGAGCCGGACCCGACGTTCTCCATCCCGGAGGGCTTCCTCCAGGGTCCGGGCAACGGCCCCGGGGGACGCCAGTGAGCCCGGCCGGCCCCGGCCGCCGCTGACCGGCCCGGACACCACGACGGCCCCTTCTCTCCCCGGGGAGAGAAGGGGCCGTCCGCTGTCGGCGCGCGCGCCGGGCCGGACTCAGCCGGCCAGCAGCTTCTTCACCGCCGCGGCCACCCGGCCGCCCTCGGCCCGCCCGGCCACCTTCGGGTTCACGATCTTCATCACGGCGCCCATGGCCCGCGGGCCCTCGGCACCGGCCGCCCTGGCCTCCTCCACCGCCTGGGCGACGATCGCGTTCAGCTCCTCGTCGGACAGCTGCTGGGGCAGGTACGCGGCCAGCACCTCGCCCTCCGCCTTCTCCCGCTCGGCCTGCTCGGCACGGCCACCCTGCGCGAAGGCCTCGGCCGCCTCACGGCGCTTCTTCGCCTCCCGGGTGATCACCTTCTGCACCTCGTCGTCGGAGAGCTCGCGCTTCTCCTTCCCCGCGACCTCCTCCTTGGTGATCGCGGCGAGCGTCAGCCGGAGCGTCGAGGAGCGGAGCTCGTCGCGCCCCTTGATCGCAACGTTGAGGTCGTCCTGCAGCTTCGACTTGAGCGTGGTCATGGCTTGATTGTCGCAGGTGCGGCGGTAAGGACGCCTGCTCATTTAAGGGCCCGTGTCCCAGGGGCCGTTCACGTCCCCCGGCGACCGCCCGCGAAGCCGCACGGGGCGACCTCGGCGCACGGCCGACCCTCCCGCGTCTGACACGATGGACCCATGCGCGCGCGATACGGAATCCCCCTGGGAATCACGGCGGCCGGTGCCGCCGGACTGCTGTACGCGGCGGGCTTCGAGGCCCGCTCCTTCCGCCTCCGACGGGTGACCGTCCCCGTCCTGCCCACCGGGATGCGCCCCCTGCGCGTACTGCAGGTCTCCGACATCCACCTGGTGAGCGGCCAGTACAAGAAGCAGCGCTGGCTGCGCTCCCTGGCGGGCCTGCGCCCCGACTTCGTGATCAACACGGGCGACAACCTCTCCGACCCCGAGGGCGTCCCGGAGGTCCTGGACGCCCTCGGCCCCCTGATGGAGTTCCCCGGCGCCTACGTCTTCGGCTCCAACGACTACTACGGCCCCAAGCTGCGCAACCCCGCCCGCTACCTGATCGAGAGGGTCCAGGGCCGCCACGGCCTGAACGGCAACCCCCCGACCGTCGGCGCGATCCACAACCCCTGGGAGGACCTGCGGGACGGCTTCGACGCGGCGGGCTGGCTGAACCTGACGAACACCAGGGGCACGCTGAAGATCGAGGGCACGTCGATCGAGCTGACCGGCCTGGACGACCCGCACATCAAGCGGGACCGGTACGCGGAGGTGGCGGGCGGCCCTTCGGGCTCGGCGGACTTCTCGATGGGCGTCGTCCACGCCCCCTACCTGCGCGTCCTGGACTCCTTCACGGCCGACGGCTACCCCCTGATCCTGGCCGGCCACACCCACGGCGGCCAGCTCTGCATCCCCTTCTACGGCGCCCTGGTCACCAACTGCGACCTGGACACGGACCGCGTGAAGGGCCTGTCCACGCACACGGCGGAGGGCCGTACGTCCTACCTCCACGTGTCGGCGGGCTGCGGCACCAACAGGTACACCCCGGTCCGCTTCGCCTGCCCCCCGGAGGCGACGCTGATGACGCTCGTGAGCCGGGACTAGCCGGAGGCAGCCGGGAGCGGTTGGACCGTCGGGCACCGGAACACCGGAGCGCCGGGGCGCGGGATGACGGGGCCAGGGTGACGGGCGTCCGGGCCGGGGGCCAGGGTGAGGGGGCGACGGGGCACCCCGTCCGGAACACCGCCGCCCCCGCACCACCACATAACCCACATGGACTACCCACATAGCCCCGAACGGGCCATCTGCCCACGATGGGGTGCATGACCGCCCCGATACCCAGGGACATCCCGGACCTTCCCGCCCTCCCGAACTTCCCGGGCGTGACACCACCCCCGCTGCCCTCCCCCGCCCCGGCCCGAGCCGTGGTCCCACCGGTACGCCGCCCGATCGCGGCGGCGTACCGCCTGCTCCTGGCACTGGCGGCGACGGCGGCGGTGACCGGCGCGGTGCTCCTCGCCGGCCCGGCCCGGGCCCTGAGCCACTTCACGGTCCAGAGCACGATCCTGCTGGCCCTGGTCACCCTCGCCTCGGCCCGCCGCGCCTGGACGGCCCGCCATCCCCTGCCGGGCGCCCTGACGGGCGCGGCCCTGCTGTACGTGACGATGGCCTCACTGGTCCACCACGTCCTGCTGTCGGACGCGCCCGCCCGCTTCTCACTGACGGGCGAGGCGTCCTCCTGGCCCGCGGTCCTCACCGCCCACGCCCTGCACACGGTGATCCCCGCCGCCGCCCTCCTGGACTGGCTCCTGCTGTCCCCGCCGGCCCGCACCCACCTCCACCAGGCCGCCCCCTGGCTGCTCTACCCCCTGGCCTACCTGCTCTTTTCCCTGGCCCGCGGCGAACTCCTCCCCGACTCCCCGGACCGCTTCCTCTACCCCTTCCTCGACGCCGCCCACCACGGCTACCGGAGCGTCCTCGCCGACTGCCTCCTCCTGGGCCTCTCCTTCTACGCCGCCGCTGTCCTCCTGGTGACCGCGGACCACATCCGCCCCAAGGCGGTCCTCCGCCGCTGAGAAACCGGATTTCGTCTCCGGCCACCAGTGGGCTAAAGTAAACGTCGTCGCCGCGAGAGCAGCGACGATCGGGGTGTAGCGCAGCTTGGCAGCGCGCTTCGTTCGGGACGAAGAGGTCGTGGGTTCAAATCCCGCCACCCCGACACAGGTCAGAGGCCCATTCACGTGATCGTGAATGGGCCTCTGTCGTGCGTACAGCAGCGGAGTACAGCAACCGCTATGGCGCTCATGACGGCCGTCCCCGGCCGACCGCTCCCCCGCCCGCTCCTGCTGCTCGCGCTCGCCCTTCCTCTCCTTCTTCTGCTTGCTGCCGCCGCCCAGCGCCTTGCCGAGCTTGCGGAGCGCCCGGCGGGTCTCGGCGGAGGGCACGTGGGTGTAGACCTCCATCGTGACCGCGATCTCGGAGTGCCTCGGGATCTGCATCGCGATCCGGGGGTGAACGTCCAGGGCGGCGAGCAGCGAGGCGCAGGTACGGCGGGGGCGCCGCGGGCGGGGGCGCCGCGGGCGGGTGCCGGCCGCGTGTGGGCGGTGGCCTGGGAAGTCCTGAAAGGTCCGCCGTCCTGGGTCCTGTCCGGGTGAACCGTGATGAGATGCTGCCGTGAGCCGCGCTGCAGAAGAGACCAATCGCCGTATGCTCCGAGCCCGTGATGTGATGGACCGCGACTACGCGCAGCCACTGGACGTCCCCGCCCTGGCCCGCGTCGCACACGTGTCGCAGGCCCACTTCACGCGTACCTTCCGAGCCACGTTCGGTGAGACACCCCACCGCTACCTGCAGCGTCGCCGTGTGGAACGGGCGATGTTCCTGCTACGGGAGACCGACCGCAGCGTGACGGACATCAGTTTCGAGGTCGGCTTCACCAGCCCGGGCACCTTCAGTCGGACGTTCCGCGACATCGTCGGCCGGTCGCCCCGGACGTACCGCAAGGAAGCGGTTGCCGTGGGCGTGCCGACGTGCTTCACGATGGCGTGGACTCGGCCGCATGCCTGACCGGCCGACAGAGCGTCTTGTTCACTGAGCAGTTTTGGATAAGTTCTCGTCCTGGCTGATCGCTAGTGTCAGCGTCATGTTCAACGCCATCACGCAGTCACAGATATACGTTCTGGACCAGGACGAAGCCATCGACTTCTACGTCGGCAAGCTCGGCCTGGAGGTCACCGCAGACGTCGACATGGGTTTCATGCGTTGGCTGACCGTCGGCGTGCCGGGTCACCCTGAGCGACAGATTCTTCTGGAGAAGCCGGGTGCGCCGGCGATGTCGGAGGAGACGGCGGAGCAGGTGCGCGAGCTGGTGACCAAGGGGGCCATGGGCGGCTGGCTCGTCCTCACCACGGACGACTGCCGCAAGACCTACGAGACGCTGCTCGAGAAGGGGGTGGAGTTCACCGAGGAGCCCACCGAGCGTCCGTACGGGATCGACTGCGGTTTGCGTGACCCCTTCGGCAACCGCATCCGCTTCACCCAGCCGAAGGCCTGAAGCACTCCGGCACTTCGGCATCCATGAACGGTCACACTTCGGGCCGGGCGTACAGCACAGAAGTACAGCAACCGCAGTGGCCCGCAGCAGCCCACAGTGAAATCCATCGGCTGCCGGGAGACCTGCATGACCGGTGCGGAACTATCCACACAGACCTACGGACCGGAAGGTCCGTGACATCCATAGCCGACATCAACGACGCCGGGCAGGGGCGCACACCAGTGGCCCTGTCCGGTCGTCGCATCACGCGACCGCAGCAGCCAGGGCGGACCTGGTTCGAACTCCTAAAGCAGGTGTCGCAGGTTCGAATCCTGCCGGGGGCACAGCCAGAAGGGCCAGCTCAGGAGGAGTTTCCTCCCGGGCTGGCCCTTCGGTGTTTCAGGGGTCGTGCCACAGGCGTGTCACTACGTAGAGGCGGCACGCTGGAAGCGACCAGTGACGGTAGGTTGCACAGCGAAGCACCCGGCCCGTTAGCACGATGGCCGAGTGCTCGGCTCCGAACATCAAAGCCGCTAGCTCACAGCTCCCGGTCCGAGGCGTAGAGCAGCCACGGACTCGGTGAGACCCGATCTCTCCAGCTGACCCAACACGTCCTCGAAGGTCTGCGGCGGACGGCGCCGAGAAGTGGCAATCTCCTGGACACAGGCGTACACGACACGATCGTCCAGCCCTATGAGGTCCATTATGAACTCATCGGCCTCTTTCCGTTCGATACCCCAGTTGTTGAGGTAGTCCGGCGGGAAGTCCTTGCGATTGTTCGTGACGATCACCTGGGCGCCGGCTTGGATGGCCGCAGCCAACACGTGGCGGTCGTCCGGGTCTGGGAGCTTGAGCCCCTCTATAAGGGGCTCAAAGCCCGTAACCAGGCAGTCGCGGATGGCCCCGTTCATGAGAGCCCTCCGACGCTGCAGCTTGGCGGGACTGATGCCGTAGTCCTGTGCGATGTTCCGATCGACCTCATCGAGGATCATGTCAGTCCATCTGGCCCGCACAAAACCATTCAAACTGACACGGACTAACAGATCACGCAGCGTGTTCGGGTACAGGACACACGCGTCGTAGATCACGACAAATGCCATGTCAGAGAAGTCCCAGCTCCTGGTCCAGCTCCATCAGCTCGTCGGCTGCCTCCTTGCGCTTTGCGTCGTCTTCACGCAAGTACTGGCGCAAGTCTGCGAAACGGATGCGGCGATGACGTCCCACGAGCTTGTAAGGGATCTCGCCAGACTCCAGGAGCCCGATCAAGTACGGACGGGAAACGTTCAGCATGTCGGCGGCCTGCTGAGTCGTTAGCACCGCGTCGACAGGCATGATCTGCACGCCCTGCCCGTTGGCAAGAGCAGCTAGCATCGACGCGAACATCTCTGCCACCGGTCGCGGCAGCACGAGAGCTTCGTCGGTTGCGCCGGTTTCCAGGTGGACCTGGATGTCCTCGTTACTGTGAGCTGTGCGCGACAGGTAGTCGTTGATGCGTCGGAGTGCCCGCTGCGCGTCGCGCGCATCGACCACGCCCGGTTCGATCTTCCTGCCTGTGGCAGTACCCATAGCGTCCCTCCACTGTCCTATTCGCATTATTCGCAACAGACGAAGCGAACGCAAGCCGCTCTGAGGTAACGTCCCCGATTGACTGAAGTTCACTCGGTCGGTCTGCCTCTCCTACCCTGGCACGGGCACGAAGCGGCAGGTCAGAACCCGGCTGGCGCGGTCATGCGGACCGTCGCATACAGGCCAGCCCCTACGGCAGGCGCTGTCGGCAGTAGGCGCCGGCTTGGCTTCGGAGTGTCGCTTTGACCTGTCTGATCATTGAGGCCCGAAGGGTGCGCGCTTGCTAGCCCCTGCCTCGGGTGCTGCACGCTTCAATGCGTTTGGAAGGACTGACCGACGGCACCCGGCAACATGGCTGAGCTCGGTGGGAGTGCAGCGAGGCATACGCGCGCCTGGCCAATCGGCGCGCCCGGCGTCGTGGCTGACTGTCGTCGGCTGAGGTTCGTGCCACAACCGTGCCAGATGCAGGGGGCAGCCACGGTCAACACCGGTGCCTTGCGGTCGAGTAGCCTTCTGCTTCCCCGGCCGACGAATCCGCAGCTCAGCCCCGAGATCCCCCAGCCTCTCTCCTAAAGCGGGTGTCGCAGGACCGAATCCTGCCAAACCAGGCCTTCAGGATCGACCCTGCGTACGGCCTTCGCCACCGGGCTGCCCGCGCGAAGGCCGTCAGACGGGCCGAGCCAGACGGTCCGTCAGAACACAGGCCCGGGCCCGCTGGACCGCTCCCGCCTGGGAGGCGGCGAACCGCAGCAGGCCTGGGGGCGTCCGCAGGTGCAGGGTGTCGGTGACGACGCTGCCGGCCTCGTGGCGGTCGATGGCGAAGCGGTAGCTCATGCGGACCCGGCCGGGGCTGCGGACCTCCCCGAAGATCTCGGCGGAGTGCGGGAGGCCGTCCGGGACGGCGGCGAGCGTGACGTCGATGATGTTGTCGCGCTGCAGGACGCCCAGGAAGCGGAAACGCTCCACGGCCGTGTAGTTCACGGTGCCGCCGTTGCGCCGCACGTCACGGACGGCAACGACCAGCGGGGACAGGCCGACGTAGTGCAACGGTTCGGCCAGGTGCGCGAAGACCTCATCCGGCGGCGCGGCGATCTGAAACGTGTGCTTCAGCTCGGTGGACAGCACCTCGGCCCCCTCCTCGATACGGCACGCCGGCACGGTGATCCTCCCATCGCCGGGGCGGAAAGTTCCCGTACCCCGGCGGTAGGGCGGTCTGCGGGTCGGTACAGCTCATCGGAGCCCAGCCCCGGAGCCGACGAGAGCCGTGCCAGACGCGTGCCAGATCGTGCGGGGAACCACGGGGAACAGCGGGCGATCGGTCGACGACCAACCAGTCGGGGACACACCGTTCCGTCCCAGTTCAGTAAGGCAGCGAAGACCGAAGCACACGAGCTTCCCGAGCTGAGGTCCCCGGTTGCCGGCGCAGACGGAGCCGTAAGGTTCCACCCATGGTGACTGCGACTGTCCGTGAGTGGCACGACGAGGAAGGGTGGGGCGTGCTCGACTCCCCCGAGACTCCCGGCGGATGTTGGGGCCACTTCTCCCACATCCAAGTGAAGGGCTTCCGAACGCTGTCGCCGGGACAGCAAGTGGACCTCCAGTGGGAGGCCCCTGGCTTCGAGCAGGACGGGTACAGCTACCGGGCCGTGAACATCGTTCCTCGACCCGCCTGACATCACCAGCTGACATCAACGACAGCGAACGATGGCGCACTGAAGCGGCCACGGTCGGACCCTCGAGCGACCACTGAGCCCCGTTTCGGCACGCCGTGCGACAAGGTGATCGAACTCCTAAAGCGGGTGTCGAGGGCCGACGTCATTCCTCACGGTGCTGAGCGAACACCTGCTGCTGCTCGTCCCGCCAGCTCCAGTTGGCAGGCCGGGAGAAGGGCAGGCTTCGGGCAAGGCCGGAGAACTGGTCGGATGGCTCCCGGCTGGCCTTGTTCACCACGATCGCCGAGAGCATCGGTGCTCGTCCGTCCTCGTTGCGGTGGAGGCATACATCCTTGAGCAGGTAGGTCATGACTCCGCGGTAAGGCGGGATGGAGTCGAAGCCTTGTGCCGCCAACTCGGCGCTCAGCTCCCCGTACGTGATGGTCTGTCCCTGCCGGGCCCGCTTCCGCAGGATCTCCACGGCCGCTTCGACCGCTGCCGGGTAATCCGGGTCCTTGATCCTCATTGCCCATCCCCCATCGCGTGGACACTGCCCAGCCTGCGCATCGTACCGGTCGGACACCGGCCCGGTACTGCTACAAGCAGTACAGCAGCGAAGTACAGCAACCTTCCTGACCTCAGCCGACCACCAACGGCCGTCAGAGGCCTTCCGACCAGCCCACTGACCCTCGATGGGCTTTCAGCCAGTAGTTCGGGACGAAGAGGTCGTGGGTTCACATCCCGCCACCCCGACAGGGAAACACCAGGCCCGGCAGCTACTCATGTGAGTAGCTGCCGGGCCTGTTCCGTCTGCCGGTCCATCCGCGTGACTACCGCTTTCCGAGAGCAGGGACACGAAGCTGTGCCGGGGCTCCCAGGGTGCCCACTCTTCGGTGTTGATCCCGTCAACGTCCTTGAGAGTGTCCGCCGGACGTCGACCGCGTCCAGCGGTTTGCCCACGGCCGAGGAGAAGACGATCCCGTTCTCCTCCCACTGGTCGCCGGCCGCGAGCCGATCCCGCCCCTGATCCTCGAACGGCTGCCAGAGGGCTTCGACACAGCGAGCCGGCGGAGCGAGCGTGGCCGGGACTTCCCGCTGTTCCTGCCCGGTGCCGCATGATCGAGCGCGTGAGGAAGCACGGCACAACCGGTTCCCCAGCGGAGGCGTGCAAGTCCCGCAGGGCACCGCATCACCCTTTGTTTCTTTGTCTGCAATTCGGCGATATTTTGTTAAGTGAGTGGCCGAGCCGTTCTTGACGGCGGTCACGCGGTGGTGGGGCTCGCCGTACCCGAACCGCGGCATGCGATGCCGCCAACAGTCCCTACTCGTGAAGTGATCTTCGGCCCCTCCGTGGGCCCGCGCGGGTAGGAGGGTCACGGCATGAAAGGCCCCCGACTTCAGTCCGAGTCGACGCACGATCTTGCGGGCGAGCCCAGAGGCATGTTTCCGGAGCGGGCATGTCGTGGGTTGATCCGGCCGGCGACGGCGTGGTCGTGGCTGGGTCAGGTGCTACTGGCGGTACTGGCGGTACGAAGTGTGCGCGTGATGGCCAGGAGGATGCCATGAGGCCGACGGAAACGGCCCTACAGCTGACGATCTTCATAGAGGAATGCGATACCTGGCAGCACAAGCCCCTGTCCGCAGAGATCGTGCACCGTGCCCATGCCTTCGGACTGGCCGGGGCGACGGTCCTCCGTGGGGTGGAGGGATTCGGAGCCTCGTCTGTGATGCATGGCTTCCGGCTGCTGTCGATCAAGCAGGACCTGCCGCTGGCGATCGTGATCGTCGACGAGGAGGAACGAGTGCGCCGCTTCCTCCCGACTCTGCGCGAGCTGATCGACGAAGGGCTGGTGATCGTCCAAAACGTCGAGGTCATGCGGTGCGAGGAGCAGGGTCCGGCGCAGAGTCGTGAACATGCCTGAGGGAGAGGGCGCTGTCCGGCGGCCTGTGGCGCGGCCTAGCTGAATGCTGCCTGCGCGAGGGTCAGGCCGATGAACACGGCGCCCAGTCCAGCGATCACCGAGGCCACCACGTTGACCACGGCCAGGAAGCGCGCTCCGGCCTCTACCAGGCTCAGTGTCTCGTAGGAGAACGTGGAGTATGTGGTCAACGCCCCGCACAGACCCGTACCCACCAGGAGCTGGACGTTCTGCGAGACGGCCTCTGAGAGGGCCGCTCCGGTCAGAATGCCCAGGATCATCGATCCGGTGACGTTGGCCGCGAAAGTACCCCAGGGGAAGGTGGTGTCGTGGTGCGCCTGGACCGTCCGGTCGATCAAGTACCGCAGCGGGGCGCCGACGGCACCACCGAGCATGACGAGCAGGAACCTCATGTTCCTGCGCCTTCCCGGCCCTTGTAGTGGACCACCTCGACCTCCTGCATGGTGATCAGGCCACTGATCGGCAGCTCCTCGAGCTGCGGCATGAAGGCTCGGATCCGGTCCACTTCGTCGACGATGACAATCGCCACCGGCAGGTCGTCGGCCATGGACAGCAGACGCGTGGTGTGCACGATCGATGTCGCTCCATAGCCCTCCACCCCGCGGAAGACCGTCGCCCCGGCCAGTCCGAAGGCATGGGCACGGTGCACGATCTCCGTGAACAGGGGCTTGTGCTGCCAGGTGTCGGTGTCGTCGACGAAGATCGTCAGGCAGATCGCGCGTCCATTGAGCCTCACGGTCACGGTCCTCTCGTCACCAGGATGCGGCGGGTGGCCACCATGCCGATCTTCGCGGCGGCCAGAGCGACCACCACGGTCACTGCCAAGTAGGCGAGCGCGGCGCCGGCCCTGTCGGCCCGCACCAGACGCTCGATGTCGACGCAGTACGTGGAGAAGGTCGTGAAGCCACCGAGGACCCCGGTCCCGAAGAACGGCCGGAGCAACGGGTGCGCGGTGAAGACTTCCGTGATCACTACCAAGAACACGCCGATGATCAGGCAACCGACCGCGTTGACGCCCAAGGTCGTCCAGGGGAACGCAGTCTTGTCGGTCGGCCAGAGCGATCCTGCCGCGTAACGAGCACAACTACCCAGCGCTCCCCCCACAGCGATGACCGCAAGCGTCCGCAAGTGTCTGACGCGGACCTCCCGGCGCTGACGCGCCTGTTCCAGGGCAGACGCTTCCACTGCTGCGGTTGCCATCGCTTGCTGCGCAGACCCGTCACTCACGTTGCCTCGCCCCACAGGCTCCGAGGCCATCCAACCCGGAACGAGCACGAACCGCGGTCGACCCGAGACTTCCCTTGACTCCTGCACCGGGCCGCTCCTCCTACAAACCCACCCTAAGCCTCGAACCGGGCAGCGCCAGCACGTACGACGTCGGCCGGCAGCTTGGGATTCCTTCACTCACCCCCGTCCAGCCCGCCTGTCGTCGACCCGGCGGAGCCGAGTAGACGCCGTCGCGTCTACGACGGCGTTCCTGCGGCCGTGATCGCGGCACCGGAAGCCGCTCGATCCCGACTCCCGGCTCGCCGCGCGAGGATGTGTCGGCCTACGCCGACCCGTACGCCGACGGCAGCGCACCACTCCGACCGACCGAGGGCGCCCACGGACGATCCGGTGCCGTCGTTCGGGTGCCGGCCGCGCAGGTCTGATTCCTGCAGTGAGCAACTTCCGGCTGCGCGACGAAAACATGCCTCTTGTGACCGGATTCACTCATGGATAACTGGACTGATTTGCACAACAGAATTTAGCTTCCTTGGAGAGCCTGCGCCTTTTAAGGTGTTTCCACAGCGTCGCGGACGGTCGCGAAAAGTAGTCGATCAATGGTGCTCGGGTGCCGACCGCTGTTCGGACTTCGAGGTGCATGGGGAGATGCGGCGCATACGCGCCGGATCACCACAGGGGCGACTGATTCCGGAGGTGGAAAAGTGAGCAACGACGCCGTATGGGTGCGGGGCGTGACGGGTATTCAGCTGCACCACGTCACCGATCTTCAGGATGCTCGACGGTTCCTGGGCAACGCCGTCATGGCGCTGAATGCGGCCCATACAAGAACCGGCGACGTCAGGTTCTCCGGTCTCGCCGAGCAGCTCAAGGACATGATCACTGAAGCGGGATCCCTGGAGGACGAGGCCCGGGCGCGCATGCGAGGGCTGCATTCCACGGACCCTGAGCGCTTCGTGCGCTGCCGGGAGGGTGAGGAGCCGTGGCCGGACGAGCTCCAGGCAGGCTTCGTGCCTCGCCACACCTGCCGGGACAAGTGCCTCTACCACGATCACGAGGTACTGGACGGCATCCTGCAGTGCACCTGCGGTCGGCCCCCGTGCCGCGCGTGCGCGATAGCCGGCGCTCCCTGAGATTCCACGCGGGGTGCACCACGGCAGTGAGACACCCTTCCTTCTTGCAAGCCATCTCATTCGGCGAGTCCGCGGGAGCGGACGAGGGCTGGTCAGGCGGCTACGGCCGGGGCCTGTCCCTCGAGACGTCAAAGCAGACCAGCCTCTTGGACGGGGCGAGCCGCGCGGCGTGTGCGGACGCTTCTTCGGTCCTGCCCCACCGCAGACCGAAGGAGATCGGCGGGCCACTCGCCTCGTCGATCAGCGGCCCGCTGCACCATGGCGCGACGTCGTCCTCGTCCGTGTCGGGCCGCCGCTGCAGCAGCGCCGCCCATGTGCAGCTACGCGCTCGGCCGGAGGGTGGTCCCCTCCGGTGTCGGCGTCGGTGTATCGACGGGGGAGCTCGCTGAAGGGCCGACCGGCAGCGGCGTCATCGCTCGGGCGGAGGCCTTCCCGGACGGCAAGGCCGTAAGTCATGACCGGAGACTGCCGCACGGCGCAGACAGCGGATCCTTCGGGAGCACCCACTGTCCTCACCCCGCCACAAGAAACGGTGCCAAGGGGCGGCCGCGGTCGCCACCGCTTGAGGGGCGACCGCTTCGCGGCCTCGCGCCGTGTGCGAGCGCGCATCGGTTCCGTCCGGCCTGCGCGGGTGGCGTCGACGGTGTCCGGGTAAGGGAATTACCGGGACTCTCGCCCCGGCCCGCCTCCCCATCGGGCGACGTGGCGGCCGTACGGCATTTAATGGAGACGGCAGGCGCACAACCGCCCGGACAGCCACTCCGCGGGAATGAGACGCCCCCGTTGCCCGTGCTGCGCCCGTGCACCCGCACGCCTGAATAGACGACGGCGCAGTCGCCTCGCCCCCTTCAAACCGCGCTTGACATGCCGCCGTTCAGGGCGTTCCCTTGAATAAAGTGTTCAATTCCATGCCGTTGCTTGGCGCGACTGGATTCGCCCTCATGACCGAAGGCCGACAGCACGGCGCGGGTGGAGGCACATTATGGCCACGTACGAGTATTCCTGCAATCGCTGCGGATTTTTCGACGTGAGGCTGCCGGTCGGCACGGCGCCGACGCAGCACGCATGTCCGCGGTGCTCGGGTGCGGCACGGCGGGTGTACTCCTCCCAGGGGCTCGCCTTCACGTCTCCCGCCGTTTCGGGCCTGCGCGAGCAGGAGGAGAAGTCTCGCGAGAACCCGACGGTCGTCACGCGGGTTCCTCCCAGGGCAGATGCGTCGAAGCCGGTCCACCCGGCGGTCGCCCGACTGCCCCGCCCCTGACGGAGAACTCGGGAACGGCGGAGCCGGAACAGTAGCTGCCAACTGCACCGCCTCGGAGATCGCGGCGAAGGATTGCGTACATCGCTTTTCTTCCCATGACCGCCCCGGCGGGCCACTGCTTGGAGAGAGCAGAATATCGGGAGGTGTGTTCTCTTGGCCAACGTCGGACTTCTCTTCGTTGGCGCGGTGCTGTTTCTGAACGGGTTGATGCTGCTGGGAAAGGTAGACAGTCGAGCAGCGGCCATATTCAACCTGTTCGTGGGCGGTCTGCAGGTACTCACACCCACATATCTCATCATCGCCGCCGGTCAGGATGCCAACCGAATCTTGCTGGCATCGGGCATCTTCCTCTTCGGCTTCACCTACCTCTACGTAGGTATCGGGCTGCTCATGGGGCTCGACACGACAGGGGTCGGCTACTACTCGCTGTTCGTGTCCATTGTGGCGCTGGGTTACTCGTTCGTGAGTTTCCGGCTGTTCAACGACCAGCCATTCGGCGCCATATGGCTTTACTGGGCCTTCCTCTGGTTCCTCTTCTTCCTTCTGTTGGGACTGAAAATGGAGGCGCTCACCCCGTACGTCGGATGGGTGACTGCGATCGAAGGCTGGGTGACCGGCGTCATACCGGCGTTCCTGTTGCTTTCCGGTTACTGGGTGCAGGAGAACTTTCACGAGATCGCCATCGCGCTCGGCGCGTTCGGCGTGCTGACGTTCGGCTCGCTGTGGTTCGTACTCCGCCACAAGGGCCCCGGCAGGCCCGTTGAGGAGTACGGCGGCGCGGGCTCCCCGGCCGGCAGCGCCGGATAGAAACGCCCGGGGCGACCGACGCCGGACGGCCGCACGATCGCCTGACATCCGAGATCGGAACGCAGGAGGTGGTTGACGAGACGCGCAAAGCGGCGTGACGAGCACCAGGCGCTCCCCGGGGGCCATGGCGCACCCCTCGGATCGCCGGTACGAGAACCCACGAGGAGCACTGACATGCCAGAAGTCGTCTTCAGCGTCGACCAATCCCGGTCGATGCGCGACCAAGAGGTCCCCGGACACAACAGGTGGCATCCGGATGTACCGACCGTCGCCATGGTCCGCCCAGGGGACGAGTTCCGCGTCGAATGCCGCGAATGGACCGATGCGCAGATCGGCAACAACGACTCCGCCAACGACGTGCGCGACGTCGACCTGAAGGCCACCCACATGCTCAGCGGGCCGATAGGCGTCGAAGGAGCGGAGCCGGGCGACCTGCTCGTCGTGGACATCCTCGACCTGGGACCGGTGCCCCAGCAGGTCGGGGACGCGCCGGGTCAGGGCTGGGGATACACGGGCGTCTTCGCCAAAGCCAACGGCGGAGGGTTCCTGACGGACTACTTCCCCGACGCCTACAAGGCGATCTGGGACTTCCACGGGCAGGTGGCCACCTCCAGGCACCTCCCCGGTGTCCGCTTCACCGGCATCACCCACCCCGGTCTCTTCGGCACCGCGCCCTCCGCGGAGCTGCTGGAGCGGTGGAACAGGCGCGAGCAGGCCCTGATCGACACCGACCCCGACCGGATCCCGCCGCTGGGGCTCGCACCCGACCCCGACCAGGCCCTCGCCGGCAAGGCGACCGGATCGGAGGCCGAAAGCATCGGCCAGGAGGGGGCACGCACCGTTCCCGCACGGGAGAACGGAGGCAACCACGACATCAAGAACTTCACTCGTGGCTCGCGCGTCTTCTACCCCGTCCACGTCAGTGGCGCCAAGCTCTCGGGCGGTGACCTGCACTTCAGCCAGGGAGACGGTGAGATCACCTTCTGCGGCGCCATCGAGATGGGCGGCTACATCGACTTCCACGTCGATCTGATCAAGGGCGGCATGGAGAAGTACGGTGTCAGCACCAACCCCGTCTTCATGCCCGGCAACGTCGAGCCGCGGTACTCGGAGTTCCTCTCCTTCATCGGGATCTCCGTGGACCACGACACCGACACCAACTACTACATGGACGCGACGGTCGCCTACCGCCGCGCCTGCCTCAACGCCGTCGAGTACCTGAAGAAGTTCGGCTACACCGGCGAGCAGGCCTACCTGCTCCTCGGCGCGGCCCCCATCGAGGGACGCATCAGCGGGATCGTCGACATCCCCAACGCCTGCTGCTCCCTCTACCTCCCCACCGGGATCTTCGACTTCGACGTCCGACCCACCGCGGAGGGACCGAAGACCGCGGACCGTGGTCAGTGCGCGGTCACCAGCTGAAACCGACCGGGAACCCCGCCCCGCCGGGCACCGCTCCGCCGGCAGCAGCCGCCGGGGCACCAGCCCCGGGGTGGGCCCTTTTTCTCCGCGCGCGGGAAGGCCGGCGCGACGACCGGCAGGACGACCAGGAAGGCCCTCGTGCCGCACCGCCGACCGGGATCCGGGGGCGCCGTCCCCTGTGCGGCGCCCCCGGCATGGTGGTGCTACGGCAGCCGCTTCTCGTAGTTCTTGTCCTCGTCGGAGTCGTAGACCAGCTTGTTGTCGGCGTCGTACCCCTTGATGCGCGGGGCCACGGTGACCTGCTGGTTCAGGACGCCGGAGGCGACGAACCAGCCGTGGTCCAGGGCGGCCCGGCTGGTGGCGCCGCCGTAGGAGACGGTCACCCGGGCCACTGACGGCTCGACGGTGCCGATGACACCCCATCGGAACGGCAGCTTCCAGTTGCCGCGGTCGAGGACCGACTGCCGGTAGAGCTTGCCGCCGCTGATGTCGGCCGTCACGGGGCCGGCGCCCGGCACGTCGTCGGAGCCCACGCTGGTGTTGAGGCCCTTCGCCTTGCCGTCCTTCACGTTGCAGATCAGCCGGGTCTGCTTCGGTCTCTCCTTCACCGCGACGACGTACGTGCCGTCGCCGGGCGCGTTGGAGTCACCGGTGCTGTTCATCGCCAGGATGATCCGGTACTCCTCGGCCGCGCCCAGGTCCGTGCGGAAGCCGGACGGGCCGCGGGTGTGCGACCGGTCGTACGCGAGGCACTTCTCCAGCCCGTCGACGGCCTGCCCGAAGGTGATCCCGTCGAGGAGCTGGTCCTCCGTGGCCGGCCGCGCGGGCCCCGTCGGCGGTGCGGACGGCGTCGCCGGCGTCCGCGGTGCGGCGCCGGCCGGTGGTGTCGATGCCACCGTGTTCCCGCCCCCCTCCCCGCCGGCCAGCGCGTACGCCCCCACGGGCATCGCCGCCAGCGTCACCAGGGCCGCCCCGGCCGCGGCCACCCGGCGTCGCCGCTCGATCGTGCCCCGGCGGCGGATCGCCGGATACGGCACCGGCGCGGGCCGGATCGCGTTCGCGTCCTCGGCGAGCAGCTCGCGCAGGTGCTCCTCGAAGTCCCCGCCGGTTCCCGTCCCCTGCTGCCCCTGCTCCTCGT
Organism: Streptomyces viridosporus T7A; assembly: GCF_008704515.1. Lineage (NCBI taxonomy): Bacteria > Bacillati > Actinomycetota > Actinomycetes > Kitasatosporales > Streptomycetaceae > Streptomyces > Streptomyces viridosporus. Next base: position 4,586,707 of record NZ_CP023700.1, on the reverse strand, counting down.
TCACTTGTCGCCTCCCTGCCCGGACGGCACTCGGCCGCAGACGGGTCCGTCCACGACCTGTGCGAGCCCCGGATGCGTGCGCAACTTCGCCAGCGCCTTGGACGCCTGGCTCTTGACCGTGCCGGGCGAGCAGCCGAGCGTCTCGGCGACCTCGGCCTCGGACAGGTCCTCCCAGTAGCGCATGACGATCACCGCCCGCTGCTTCGGCGGCAGTCCGGCCAGCGCCGCAAGCAGGGCGCTGCGCTCGTCGGCCCACGAGACGGCCTCGTCACGCCCGGCCGCGTCCGGCGGCGCCGCGGTGAGAGCCTCCGTGACCCGCCGCTTGCGGAACCGGTCGCTGTTGCAGCTGACCAGCATCCGCCGGACGTACGCCTCCGGACTGTCGCTGCGCGAGACGCGCCGCCATGAGCGGTACGCCTTGGCCAGCGCCGTCTGCGTCAGGTCTTCGGCGAGGTGCACGTCGCCCGTGAGCAGATACGCGGTCCGTACGGGACGGGACCACCGCGCTCTGACGAATTCTTGGAAATCGGCCTCTGGTCCGGCCTGCATCAAGCACCCTCCCTCGCCCTCCAGACCACGGTTCCGGCGGATTCGGTTGCCCGGGATCCGGTGCCTCGTCGGCCGGGCGGGCCGCCTGACCGAGTCGCTCCGGGACGAAGGGGCCGCGGGTTCGCGTCCCGTCCCTCCGGTGTACCGCTATGCGGACGCTCCCGTCGCGATGCCCAGCAGGGTGAGGGTGAAGAAGGCCGTGCCCCAGGCCAGGGCGTGGCGTATGCAGCGGTACTTGGTCCAGGCGGTCCGGGACAGGATCACCAGTTGGCTCAGGTCCCGGGACACGGGGTCGGTGTGGCGGACCGTCCGCTCCAGGTGGGCGACCGACATCGCCAGCCTCGTGTCGCCGAAGTAGTGGGTGCGGGAGCGGTGGGGGTTTCCGAGCCGTGGGGTCACGGCCAGGCCCAGCAGGACGAGTGCCGGTACGCAGGCGGCGCAGCCCACCCAGAGGAGGAGCTGCGGGGCGACGGCGTACTGGCGCGGGGTGACGATGCCACTGCCGATCGCGCCGAGCAGGGCGGTCAGGGCCGCGCCCAGGGACGCCAGCATGAGGCCGGCCTTGTTGTCGGCCTTCACGAGCTCCTCACGCACCTCGGACAACAGGATCCTGGTGAGTTCCGCGCCGCGGTCGGTCGCGGTGCCGGCGTCCGGGTCGGTGCCGGCGTCGCCTCCGGGTGGTGTGGTCATGCCTCCCCCTTCCTTTCCGTCGGTGTCGAGCGGCCGCCCCGGCGTGCGGGGCGGCCGTGGTGCCGTGTTCCGGGCGCGGTCGGGTGCGTCAGACCGTCGACGAGCGGCGGATCTCGTCCTCCAGCGCGTTCACCGCCTGCCGGACCCGGATGTTCATCGCCGCCGTGTGCTCCCGGAACGCCGCTTCCGACTCGGCTCGGTGGCGTCGGACCTCCTGTTCGACGGCGTCCTGGGCGATCTCGGAGTCCGCCATGGCCCGGCGTTCGCCGAGCCGGACCTCCTCGTCGTGGATCTTGACCGCGCTGTTGCTCGCGCTGGTGAGCATCCGGTCGTACGCGCTCTCCCCGCTCAGGTACTTCACCAGCACGGGGAGCACGTCGAGGAGCACGAACAGCAGGCGGACCAGCCAGATGCCCACGAACAACACCGGGTTCCCGCTCGCGAGCTCGTCGAGCGCCCGGATCCGTTCCAGGACGCCGACCTCCTTCTGCTGGGCGCGCTCCTCGTCCAGCCGCTGCTCGATGCCGTCGGCCCGGGCCTCGAGGAAGGCGCCGCGCGAGGAGGTCAGTTCGGCCTCGATCTTCGCGATGCGGCTGTTCATGCCGGCCAGCCGCTTCTCGTTCTCATCGGTGCGGTGGGTGCTCCGGTAGTCCTGTGCCTTCTCGCGCAGGCGCAGGCACTCGGAGGTCCGCTGGTGCAGACCGGTGGCGGCCACCCGGACCAGCAGACGGCACTCGTCCCGCACCTCGGAGTCGATGGCCTCCAGCCTGGTGGTGTCCCGGTCCACCCGCTTCTGCAGGGCGGCGGCGTCCGAGCGCAGGGAGGTCAGCTCCTCGGCCCGTTCGCCGGGCGTCGTGCCGAAGGACAGGACGTACTTCCTGTCGCAGCCCTCCGGGGTGACGGTCCGCGTCGAGGACGGTACGGGGTTGCAGCGGACCAGGTTCGTGCGCAACCGGTCGAGCGCGTCCGTGCGTTCACCGGCGACGCGCTCCTCGATGGCCGTCTGGAAGATGCGCAGCACCAGGGGTTCGGCGATCACCACGCCGAGCATCAGGGCGATGAGCAGGCGCATGAGCAGGGGGCCGGCCCGTCGCCGCGCGTTCGGCTGCGGGGTGACCAGCCAGCGGTCGAGGTTGAGCACGAACAGCATCCAGATGACCGTCGGGACCAGGGCCGCGAGGGAGACCCTGCCGAGCGCCTGGGTCGCGAAGTTCCACATGGAGAACGCCGCGATGACGGAGGTGCCGAGCACCACCCCGCCGAGGGCCGTGTACTTGCTCCGCTCGTACCTGACCCTGCCCAGCAGTTCCTCGTCGACGCCGGTCAGGGCACGCAGCCGTCGTGCGGCGTCGAAGTCGAAGGAGCGGCGGGCGGTACGGGCGGGGGACCCGTCACCGGGGGTGCCGGCGGAAGGTCCGTGCCCCGTGGTGCGGGCTGTGGTGCGGGCTGTGGTGCGGCTCTTCGCGGTACGTGCGGCGGTGCCCTCGCCGGCGTCCCGGCCGTCCGCCGGGCCGGGGGCGGGCACGTGGTTCGTCAGGAGGTCAGTCAACGAAGTCGTCCTCGTCCTTGACGAAGCCGCCCCGCGGGTCGTGCGAGCCGTCCCGGCCCGTCGCCGTGCGACCGGGGCGCGGCTGTCCCGACTCGACCATGGGGGCGGGGCCGGCGGCGGTTCCGACGCCGGGTGCGGCCCGGTCGCCCGTCTCCCGCAGGACCTGTTCCAGGACCTGGTGGTAGTCGACGTACTCGCTGCCGCCCATCTGCCGCAGCAGCGTCAGCAGCATGTCGCGGCGCATCTGCGCGTCCGCCGTCTCCCGCGCCTGCGTGTGGGCCCGCTCCTGCGTCTCGGCCTTGTGCCGACGGGCCGACTCCTCCTCGGTGGTCCGGTGGATGCGGGCCGCCGCCTCGGTGACGTCGATCTCCTTCCGGGCGATGCCGAAGGCGTCCACGTGGTCGGACCCCTGGGAGAGCAGTTCCGCGATCCGGAGCGCGTCCTGGGTCTCGAAGTCGCGCTGGCCCCGCTGGAGTTCCCAGGAGCGCCGCTCGTCGCGCAGCCTCTGTTCCCAGTCCCGCAGGTCGTCCGACGCGTGCACCTCGGCGCTGACGAACTCCACGCTCATGCCCGCGACCCGCGGCGGCACGATCGCGCTGTAGGCGGTCATGCGGTGGCCGACCTCGGTCCGTACCGCGTTGACCTCCTCCACGCGGTGCCCGGCGCTCACCCTCGGCAGGTCGCCGTCGCCCATCAGGTAGGCGCGCAACGGGACGGTGACGTCGATGACGCCCTGCCGGGCGATGACGGTCGGGTCGGTCACCTGGCAGGTGAAGGACGCCCGCACCGTGAAGTTGTCCGCCTCGCTCACCGACGGGAGCGTGCGCTCCACGTCGACCAGGCGCGCCCGGGTGTCGACCAGGCTGACCGATGAGGCGTCGAGCACGTCGGGGTGGGACGGGTCGAACACCATGCCCTCGGGGAACGTGCGGTAGTTGCCGCCGACCCGGAAGACGTAGACCGCGCCGGGCGGCAGCTGCGGCACGTCGTCGCGTCGGCGACGCCGGGACCACCAGGTGCCCTGGACCGTGGCCAGGATGTGCTCGGCGATGACCGGGTAGTTCACTTGCTTCGGCCTCCTCGGGAGGAAGGGGGGAAGGGGTGGGTATGAGGGGGGCGGTGGGGCGCCGGGAGCCCGCCGGCGGCCGGCCGCGCAGTGGTCCGAGGAGCACCTGCGCCAGTCGGCGGGCGCCGGGGATCGCGTAGTCGGGGTGGTTCAGGGCGAGGGACAGGTGGTGGCAGAGCGCGGCCCACTGGCGCCCGCTCATGGCGTTCCGCATGGCCTCGCCGAGTTCGCGCACGGCGCCGGTGACGGACGGGTCGTCCCGCAGGTGCACCAGCGTCCGGCACAGCGCGCCGACCGCCCGGCTCCGGTTGCCGCTGTGCAGGACGTCCGCCCACAGGGAGCCGAGGTGGCGGGCGCTGTCCGGGACGGTGCGCAGGAGCTGTGCGGTGAGGGGCTCGGGGGCGTCCAGCCGGGCGGCCTCCAGGAGCTGCACGGCGTTGCGCAGCGCGATCGACCGCTCCCGAGGCCCCGGCGTCGCTTTGGCGATCACGGTTCGTACGTACCGGAGGATGAACAGCACACGTTCCGGGTCCTGTTCGGCGGTCTGCAGCAGCAGGACCAGCGAACGGCGGGCCGAGAACGCGATCCGCTCCCCGCGCTGCGTCAGGAACCAGAGCCCGTTGAGCGCCCTGAGGCGGTAGAGGGAACCCAGGCGGCCCGTCAGCGCCATGGCCGCCGTCACCGCACGGCCCGGCCCGTTGTTGTCCGTCCAGTCCAGGGCGATGTACAGGGCCTGCGGCGCGAGGTGCTCGACGTCGCACATGAACTGCAGCGTCAGCGCGGCGGTCACCCGCTGGCTGGTGAGCCCCTCGGACCACGCCTGCAGCAGGTTCTCGTCGACCTCGACGAGCGCGTGCCGGGCCAGGAGCGCGACACCGCGGGCCACCTCCGTGCGGGTTTCCAGATCGCCCCGCAGGGCCAGTTCGCCCAGCCACCGGCGCAGCGGGTACCAGAGCTCGTAGCCGTACAGGTCGTGCAGCTCCGCGATGACGAGCTCGCGGACGCGCGGCGAGGTGAAGACCAAACGCCGCTCGCTGCGCCCGGCGTCCCGGCCCGGCCCGGGCCGGTGCTCGATCGTCACGAGTCCCGCCGCCCGCTCCTTCCACCGGGCCCGGGACTGCCGGATCACCGCACCGCGCAACGCCGTCCCGGTCTCCTCGTCCGGCTCCGCGACCGGCGTCTCACCGCTCTGCTCCCAGTTGCGCACGTGGGCGGCGAGCGCGGCGCACTCCTTCTCGAGCGTCCGCTCCGGGACGCCCTCCAGGAAGGCCAGGGCCGCGAGCGGGATCAGGTCGTCCGCGGACGGCTGCTTGCGGAACAGCTCCCGGACCACCTCCCGGTGCCGGTCCCGCAGGGTGTCCAGCGCCTTCTCCGCGCCCTCCCGGGACAGGGCCTCGGCCGCGGCGACGACGTCCGCCGGCCGCCGCTGCTCGCCGACCCGTTCCAGCAGCTCCCGCTCGGCGTCCGGCGCGAGGGCGACGTGCGGCAGCCTCTTCCCGCAGTGCTCGAACAGCTCCACGGGGTCCGGGGCCCGCCAGGGCACACAGTGGTCCCGCAGCGCCAGCCGCCGACGGGTCGCGTCGCCCGCGGTGATCACCAGGTAGGAGCCCTTGCGGCGCAGTTCCTCGCTCAGCCGCCCGATCGCGTACGCCTGCACGGCCTCGACGTGCAGCTCGCCGACGTAGTCGAGGATGACGTACCCCTGCCCCGGCTTGAGGTCCCGGGACGCGGCCAGTTCGGCGAGGGCGTTGGCGGGCGACAGGCTGCGCAGCCTGGCCCGCTCGCCCAGGATCTCCCGGAGCAGGGCGAGGGAGCCTGCTCCCCGGCCGCAGTTGTCCTGGCCGGTCAGCACCACCAAGGCGTCCTCGCGGAGTTTTCCGAGCGCCTCGTCGAAGCAGGGCTGCGGCGGCAGGTAGAACCGCAGGGCCCGGTCCGTCTCCTCGGGCCCGATGGTGCCGGGGGCGAGACCGGGGGACGCGGCGGTGCCGAAGCCGAACGCCGCTCCGGAGGCGTCGACGACGCCGTAGAAGTTGTTGTTGACGAGCTGGTGGACGCGGCGCAGGTCGTCATAGCCCCGGTCGTCCTCCGCTCGTTCGTCCGCCTCCTCACGCCGCCCGGCGGCCGCGTCCGGCCCGAAGGCGTCCTCCCCGGCCTCCGGCGCACCGCCGGTGTCGTCCGGTGCGGGCGGCGCCACGCTCTCGTCGGGAGCGGACACGGGCGGTACGGGCGGTACGGCCGGCCCGTCGTCCGGGTCCGGCGCGTCAGCCACCGGTGCTCCCGAAGCCGAAGACGGCGCCGCGGGCGTCGACGGGACCGGCGACGTTGGTGACGCTGATCCGGTCGGCCCGGTACGCGTTGCTGATCCCCGTCCCGCGGCCGGCCCCGCCCGCGGCGGCCGGCTCGGGCCGGTCCGCCGCGGGCTCCCCCGACACCGGGTCCGCGGGCTTCCCCGTCCCCGCGTTCCCGGGCTCGTGCGGGGCGGCGGCCGGTGCGCCGAGCGCGGGCACGCGCAGCCAGGCCGTGGCCCCGTACTCCTTCACCTGGACGGTCACCCGGGTGAAGTCCCCGGTGGACAGGGTGGTGTGACCGCCCGCCACGGTGGAGCGGAAGACGTCGTCGGACAGCAGCAGCGCCAGGTCGGCCTCGGGGTGCGCGGCCAGGACGTCGTAGAGCGGACGCGCGTTCAGCAGACGCGCCGTGGCCACCACGGCCGAGCCGGCGAAGCCGTTGTCGGCCAGCTCCACCGGACCCTGGTGGACGACGGCCCGCAGCCGCATCCGGGCCTCGGGGACCCGCTGGGCGTTGTACGCGCGCAGCTCCGCGGCGAGGTGGCGGACGTAGTCGTCGACCAGGCGCGGCTCGGTACCGTCCAGGGGGCGCACCGCGAGCTGTTCGTCGCCCTTGCGCTGGATCTGCCACTGCGAGCGGTCCAGGCCGGCGCCTCGGGCGGCGCGGTCGAGGAGCCGCGGCAGGTCGTGCTGGATTTCTGACTGTCCGCGGTCGTTCTTCCTGCCGTAGGCCTCCGCGTCCACGGCTATGCAAATGCAGGGACAGAACCCGGGCCACTCCATCACCCGATCATTCCTCTCTGGGCGTGCAAGGGGCAGAAACTGCCCGTGACGTGCTGTTCGAGAGGCTAGGAGAGAGCGGGCGAAGTGATCCCGTATCAATACGGGTTGTCGGCGGCTACTTTGGCGAATTCCAGCAGTTTCGGAACGTCACAGATGGTTATGTGTCGGTAACTGCGTTCCACCAGTCCCTTGGTCGACAGGACGGCCAGATTCTTTTCGGCCGTGTTGAGGGCCAGGCCGGCCAGTGACGCCAGTTCCTTCTGGGTGAGCGTCACGCCGAGGTCGCACCGTCTGCCGTCGCCGTCCGGCACGGGCTGGGCGTAGGCCTGGCTCAACTCCGCCAGGACCCGGGCCAGTCGGGTCAGCGAGTCGTACGCCTGGAAGTCGATCCGGCGCCGGTTGGCCCAGCGCAGCCGGGCGCACAGCATGTGGAGGATGGCCCGCATGGCGTCCGGGTGGCGGCCGAGGAAGGTCTCCAGCGTCCGCATCCGGATGATCCGCGCAGTCACGTCGCTGCACGCGATCACCGTGCCCGACCGGGGGCGCTCCTCGAAGGCCGCCATCTCACCGACCAGGTCACCCGCCACACGGACGGCGAGCAGCATGTCGTAGCCGCTCTCCGCGCTGGCGACGACCTTCACGACACCGCTCGTGATCAACAGGACGTGCCGGCTCTCGTCGCCCTGCTGCAGCAGCGCGCGGTGTGTCGGATAGGTGATCGGGGTGCCCTGGCCCAGGAGTTCTTCCCGTGTCGTGTTCCGCAACCGTCCGAGGAATGTGGACGGCGGCCACGCGTGATTCACCAGTACCCCCGACGATCCCACTCCGTGGCGCAGTGCGCCGTTCAAGTGCCCGACCATGCTGCCGCCGGGCCGCGCGTCGGCAAACAGACCGGACGGGATATGGCCTGTTTCCTTGCTTCTCAGCCGAAATCGATCGAACGTGCATTCCTCGGAAGGGCCATCAGGAGAACGAACGGCACGGGCGGGAGGTCTCGGCAGCCGTTCCCCGGAGCGCCGCCGAGAGCCGACCAGCCCCCGAGCCCCTTCGGGACCACCCGGGGCCACGCCGGCCCGTCCCCTCTCTGATGCGGCCCGTCCCCCTCTGATGCGGGGTGAAGGTCGCTCGCTCCGACAAGGTCGGCGAAATACCTCCCTCGGGACGAAGGGCCCATGGGGCCGTATCCCGCCACCCCGATCCCTCGGTCCCCGGACATGGGGACGCCCCGAGGGGGCATTCGGACGAACAAGTCAAAAGTGAGGAGTGTGCGGCCCGTTCGGTCCGTGCAACCGACAACCGGGAGTATGCAATGACGAGTTACGGGAGTTCCCCTGCCGCGTCCTCCGGATCGCGCACCAACGGCCTGGCGATCGCGAGTCTCTGCTGCGGCGTCGTCGGACTGTTCATCCTAAACATCGTCCTGGGCCCCCTGGCCATCATCTTCGGTGCCATCGCCCGCCGCCAGGCGGCGGTCAAGAACGGTGCCGGAATGGCGAAGGCCGGCATCATCCTCGGCGTCGTCGACGTGGTCCTCTGGCTGGCGCTCCTGGCCCTCGCCGCCAGCAACGACGGATTCAGCTGGTACGTGGGCGGCTAGCGGCCCGCCGGACCCACGGACGGCACGCGGGCGGGCACCGGTCGAGGGCCGGGTGCCCGCCCGCGCCGCTGCCGGGACGCCGCCCGGCCGTCGCGGTGCGGCGACGGCCCACGGCGACCACCGCGGTCCGGCGACCGCGGGGAAGGCCCCTCCCGGGCACGCCCCCCGTCCCCGGCACCGGACACACGCCACACCCCCGGCGCCGGGCGCACAGGCGTCACCTGCGTCTCCCCGCCCTCCCCGGCACCGCCCGTTCCCGTTCCGTGGCCCGGTCCGTGACCCGGCCCGCGGACCGTTCCGCGGCCCGGTCCACGTCGGCGAGGTCGCGTTCCAGTTCGTCCAGGGCCCTGCGGGCCGCCTCGATGCGGTGGTGCAGGTGCTCCCGGTCCGTCCGGTCCGGGACCGGGGGGCGGGTCGGCGGTGTCCCCGTTTCCGCCTCGTCCATGGTCCGGGCCTCGTCGAGGGAGGTGAGGACGACGCCGATGAGGACGTTGACCAGGACGAAGGAGGCGAGCAGGACGTAGGAGGCGTAGTAGAGGAGGCTCCAGCGGGAGATCTCCAGCCCGGTGTGCACCGCGTCGCCGATGCCGTCCAGGACCATCAGCAGGAAGAGGGTGAGGACGGCGCGGCCGAGGGAGCCGTAGTGCTCGGGGTCGTGGGCGCCGAAGAAGACCCAGCCGATCATCGCGTACACGTACAGCAGCAGGGCGCCGACGAGCAGGAAGCTCAGGGTGCCGGGCAGGCTGTGGGCGACCGCGACGAGCAGGACGCGCAACTGGGGCAGGAAGCGGGCGGTGCGCAGGATCCTGGCCAGGCGCAGCAGCCGCAGGACGGTGGTGTTCTCCCGGACGAGGGGCAGGAAGGCGCACAGGACCACGGCGAGGTCGAAGAGGTTCCACGGGTCCCTGAAGAAGTCCCGGGGGCGGTCGGCGTGCGCGGCCAGGCGCAGCAGGAGCTCGACGGTGAACGCCGCCAGGCAGGCGTACTCGGCCAGCCGTAACCAGCGGTGCCACTGGGCGACGACCCCGGAGTACGTCTCCAGCCCCAGCAGTGCGGCGTTGGCGAGGATCACGGCGAAGACGACGAGGGCGAACCAGCGGGTCCCGGTGACGCCCCGGCAGACGTGCGCGAGGCGCCGGCGCCAGGACGAAACGCTGAAATCGACACCGTGGTCCTGGTGGTACTGCGGCATGCTGCTGCCTTGTCCCCTCCGCGCCCGCGACGGGCCCCGGGCCCGTTGAGTGATCATGCTCCGGAAGAGACTTCTACAGCACTGTAGTCACCCGTGGACGAGCGCCCCGGGGAAACCGGGGGCGCCCGGGTCGGTGGGTGCCGTCAGCCGGTCCGCCGGAAGGCCCACTCCATCGACGGCTCCGTCACGCAGCGGAAGACCCGCCGGACGGGAGGCGTGCACAGCACGGTCACGATCGCGGCGGCGACGAGCGTGGCGGCGATCGCGCCGAGGGGGCCCTGGACCCAGTCGGGGTCGTACCAGCCCCAGAACTTGGCCCCCTGCGCGAAGAAGCCGTGCAGCAGGTAGCCGTACAGCGTGCCCGTCCCCAGCACCGTGAACCACGTCCGGCGTCCGGGCACCCAGGCGAGGAAGCAGACGGCCAGGACCGCCGAGCAGCCGAAGGTGGCCAGCGTCATGACCGGCCCGTACCAGCCGGGCGCGCCGAGTTCCTCGGCGCTGCTGTTGTGGAAGAACCAGGCGTAGTCCACCCGCGGCACCGCCCAGTACGCCAGCGCGAGCGCGCCGGCGGAGACCGGCAGGGCCAGGAGGCGCACCTCACGGCGGCGCACCAGCCGGAAGTGCTCCGGCCTCAGCAGCAGTCCCAGCACGAAGTACGGCAGGAACTGCAGGGTGCGCTGCAGGTCGAGGTCGCTGCCGATGGACGGCGAGAGGGTCGCCAGCATCGCGAGGACGAGCGCGAGCGGCAGCGGCCACCGCACGAGCCTCCAGACGGGCGCGGTCAGCCGCCAGATGAACAACGCGGCCAGGAACCAGGTCAGGTACAGGGGGTCCAGCAGGCTGACCGGGCGGCCGAACTGCTGGTCCGTCCAGCGGGTGAAGAGGGTGTACGCCACCTCGAACACGACGTACGGCACCGCGACGCCGGTGATCAGGCGCTTGACGCGCCCCGGGCTCGCGTCGCTGCGCCGCGAGAAGTAGCCGGCGATGACGATGAACACCGGCATGTGGAAGGCGTAGACGAGCAGGTACAGCGCGGTGACGGCGCGGCTGCCCTCCCGCAGCGGCTCCCACGCGTGTCCCGCCGCCACCAGCACGATCGCCAGGTACTTCGCGTTGTCGAAGAAGGCGTCCCGCTGCTTGGCCGGCCCCGCGTCCGCCCTGGCCGGCCCCGCCTCGGCCTCGACCGATCCCGTGTCGGCCTCGGCCGGCCCCAGGTCGACCTCGACCGATCCCGTCTCGGCCTTGTCCGGTTCCGTGTCCTCCGTGTCCTCCGCCGCGGCCGGCAGCGGTTCCGGCCGGCCCTCGGCCGGTGGGCGGGCCGTGCGCACGGTGTCACTCATGAGACCTCCCGGCACCGACCGGGTCGGCCGTGACCCCTGGTGACGCGGATACCGCTGTGGCGTGTGAGCAGAGCATCGTCAGCACCCTAACCACATCGCCGGGCCCGAGCCCAACCCCGCCGGGCCGAAAACCGTGCCCCGGGCCGCCCCCGGGCGGGGGCGGCCCGGCGGTCACGCGGTGGCCGGGGCCGCCGGCCCGACCAGTTCGGACAGCACGTCCTCCATGGTCACGAAGCCGATGACCTTCCCGCCCTCGCCGACGACGGCGGCGAGGTGACCGCCCCCGGCGCGCAGGGCGGTGAGGGTGTCGTCGAGCGGGGTGTCGATGCGCACCCGGGTGACCTTGTGCAGCGCGGCGCGCGGGAAGGGCCGGTCGCGCTCGGTCAGGCCGAGGGTGTCCTTGACGTGCAGGTAGCCCAGGACGGCGCCGTCGGGGCCGGTGACGGGGAAGCGGGAGAAGCCCGCTTCGGCGGCCGTCCGCTCCAGCTGGGCCGGGGTGATCGTGTGGTCGACGGTGCGCATCCGCTGGGCCGGGACGACGATCTCGCCCACCGGCCGGGTGCCCAGCTCCAGCGCGTCGCGCAACCGCTCGCCGTCGGCGGGCGACAGCAGGCCGGCCTCGCTGGAGTCCACGACCATACGGGCGAGCTGGTCGTCGGTGAAGACGGACTCGACCTCGTCCTTGGGCTCCACGCGGAGCAGCCTCAGCAGGGCGTTGGCGAAGGCGTTGATGCCGAACACGAACGGCCGCAGCGCCCGGGTGAGCGCCACCAGGGGCGGGCCGAGCAGCAGCGCGCTGGGCACGGGCGCGGCGAGCGCGATGTTCTTCGGCACCATCTCGCCGACCAACATGTGCAGGTAGGTGGCGAGGGCCAGCGCGATGACGAACGCGATCGGGTGCACCAGGGCGTGGGGGATGCCGGCCGCCTCGAAGGCGGGCTCCATCAGGTGGGCGATGGCGGGCTCGGCGACCGCGCCCAGCACCAGCGAGGAGACGGTGATGCCGAGCTGGGCGGTGGCCATCATCGCGGACAGGTGCTCCAGGGCCCACAGCGTCATCCGGGCCCGCTTGTTGCCCGTCCGGGCGCGCGGCTCGATCTGGCTGCGGCGCACCGAGATCAGGGCGAACTCGGCGCCGACGAAGAACGCGTTGGTCAGCAGGGTGAGGGCGCCGATGGCGAGTTGCAGCGTGGTCATCGGGCTTCCTCCACCAACTGCAGGGACAGCGCCACGGCCGGTTCGGTGATGCGTATCCGGCCGGCGCGGTGGTGCTCGACCTCCAGCACGTCGAGCCGCCAGCCGTCGAGCTCCACGCTGTCCCCCTTGACGGGGATGCGGGCCAGGCGGGTGGCGATCAGTCCGGCCACGGTCTCGTACGGGCCCTCCGGGGCGGTGAGCCCCATGTCCGTGAGCCGGTCGACGCGGACGCTGCCGTCCGCCTCCCACACCGCGCGCCCGTCCTGCGTCGCCGCGGCGGACACCAGGTCGGGCACCTGGTGGGGGTCGTGCTCGTCGCGGACCTCTCCGACGACCTCCTCGACGATGTCCTCCATGGAGGCCACGCCCGCCGTACCGCCGTACTCGTCGATGACCACGGCCAGGGTGCGGTGCTCGCGCAGCCGTTCCAGCAGCCGGTCGGCGGTGAGGCTGTCGGGGACCAGCAGGGGCGGGGAGGTCAGGTCGGTGACGGGCGTGACGCCCCGCTTCTCCGGCTCCAGGGCGAGCACGTCCCGGATGTGGACGGTGCCGACGACCTCGTCCAGGCTGTCGCGGTAGACCGGGAAGCAGGACAGGCCGGTCGCGTGGCTGAGGTTGGCCGCGTCGGCGGCCGTCGCGTGCACCTCCAGGGCCTTGACGTCGACCCGCGGCGTCATCACGTTCTCGGCGGTCAGCTCGCCCAGGTGCAGGGTCCGTACGAACAGCTCCGCGGAGTCCGCCTCCAGGGCGCCCTCGGCGGCCGAGTGCCGGGCCAGCGCGCCCAGCTCCTCGGCGGTGCGGGCGGAGGCCAGCTCCTCGGCCGGCTCCAGGCCGATGCGGCGTACGAAACGGTTCGCGGTGCCGTTGAGGTGCCCGATGAAGGGCCCGAAGGCGGCCGTGAACGCGCGCTGCGGGCCCGCGACCACCTTCGCGACCGCCAGCGGCCGGGAGATCGCCCAGTTCTTCGGCACCAGCTCGCCGATCACCATCAGCACCACGGTGGACACCACCACGCCCAGCACGGTCGCCACCGGCGGGGCGGCACCGCCCAGGCCGATCGCCCGCAGCGGACCGCGCAGCAGCACCGCGAGGGAGGGCTCGGCGAGCATGCCGATCACCAGCGAGGTGACGGTGATGCCGAGCTGGGCGCCGGACAGCTGCAGCGTCAGGCGCCGTACGGCCTTCAGTGCGCCGTCGGCGCCGCGCTCGCCGGCCTCGGCGGCACGCTCCAGGTCACCGCGCTCGACGGTGGTCAGGGAGAACTCGGCCGCGACGAACACCCCGCAGGCCAGCGTCAGCAGCAGGGCGAGCAGGAGCAACAGGACCTCGGTCACCGTGCCACCCCCGCCCCCTCGGTGGCCGCATGGCGCGGACGGCGGGAAGTGGCACGGCTGCTACTAGGAGGATCACCCATTGGGAGACCGTCGCTCCTTCTCGAACGCATGGAAGACAAAGTGCGGAAACAGGATGTCCTGCCTCTGCCCCAACTGTAAAGGAGGCGCAAAGTCCTTTACCGGTTCAAGGACCGGCGTGGCAAGGGCCGGGACGCGGCCCGGTTCCCGCCACCGGTACGGCGGGAGAACCCGTTCCGGCGCGGAAATGCGTGCTCACGTGGGCACCGGTCCGTTCGGGGCGGGTGGCGGGGGCGCGGCGCCTTCACCGTCGGGGTCACCGTGGGCGATGTCACGTCGTCCGCAGGCGTTCGGCCGGGTGGGCGAGCGGCGGGCCGGGGGCCGGATCGCCGCTCGCCCACCCACCGGACATCCGCCCGGACACCACCCGAACAGCCGCCCGGCCGCTCACCCGAACGTCCTCGCGGGCGTCCTCGCGGGCGTGGGCGCCCGGCGGCGGCAGTACGGCGGCGGGAGGACGTGTCCTCCGCGCGCCGGTCCTACCTCAGCCGGTCGAGGATGCGGGCCAGGTCGGCCGGGGCCGCCGCCAGGCGGACCGGGGTGCCCCCGTCGTCGAGTTCGGCCACGTGCCAGCCGGTGGGGACCGTGTCGCCGTCGCTGCCCCTGGCCCGGCGCACGTCCCGCAGGGTGAGGCGGTCCACCGGGATCGGCCGGGCCGCGTAGCGCCCCGGCCCGGGGTGCGGGATCACCGCCGGCGGGGCGCCGCCGCCCAGGACGATGTGGGTGCCGAAGGAATGGGGGTTGTAGTCCGTGGGTTCCAGGAAGCGGGCCCGCACGAACACCTCGCCGTCGAGGGCGTCGGCGGACGGCCCACCGGCGGCGCCGGACGCCGGGGCCGCCTCGGGTACCCGGACGCGGGTGGCGCGCCAGGCCCAGCACAGGAGGGCCAGGCTGACGAGCGTGCCCGCGGCCGCCCAGGTGAGCGCCGCCGTCGGACCGAGCGGCCTCGCGAAGTACGCGTGGCTCAGGGGAAGCAGCCACAGGCCCGTCACGACGAGGGGCACGGCGAAGGGCAGGGCCGACGGGAGGACCTCGTCGTCGGGGCGGCGGCGGCCGCGCAGACGGATCAGCAGCCGGGCCGCGGGGTAGCCCGCGCCGAGGGCCAGGCCGGTCGCGACGACCGCCACCTCCCCGGCACCGGCCATGTGGTCCTGCCACACGTAGCGCTCCCCCGTCACCGTCCTCACCTCACCGCGCCACAGGGTCAACCGGACGCGGTCGCCGGGACGGAACTCCTGGGCGGCCTCCCGGGAGACGGCCAGCCGCCTCATCGGGCGGGCACCGGTGAAGTACAGCCGGCTCTCCTCCCGGGGGCGCCGGGGTTCGGTCCGCTCGATCACCGCCGCGAGGGTGGTCAGGCACTCGGACCGGTCCTCCGCGGGCGTACCGGCCGTGCACGGGACGGCCGACTTCCACGCCCGCTCCGTCGCTCCGGTGCCCGGCACGAACCACCCGGCCAGGCCCGCGCCCGCCAGCAGCAGCACGCACAGGGCCAGGGCGCCCGCCCAGCCCCGGCCCGCGGTGCGGCTCGAGATGACGGGGAGGTGGTCCGACTCCGGGGTCCCGTGGTGGCGGTGCAGGGCGCGCAGCGCGTCCAGGGCGGTGTGGAAGTCCGGGTCGTGGGGGGTCCAGCTCACCGGCAGGGGCAGGCGCCGCCTGCGGCCGTCGCGCAGCACCGCGACGACCCAGCGGCCCTCCGGGGCCCGCGGGGTGTTCTCGTACTTCAGGCGGACGCGCAGGTCGGCGACGTCGCTCCAGGGCAGGCTCCAGCGGCGCAGCAGCGTGCGGACGTGCAGACCGCGGGCGTCGGCGCGCACCCGGGCGGTGGCCCGGTTCAGGGACGTCAGGCACGTCGGCACGGACAGCAGGCAGACGACCAGCCAGGCGACCATGCCGGAAGCGGCCCAGAGTCCCACGGCCACGACCGTCGCGGCGGCCCCGAGTCCGCCGAGGATCCACCAGAGGCCCTTCTCCTGCGGGTGGCAGATCACTTCCCGGGCACTGTTCATGTGCAGCATCCTGCCCACGGCCGGTGGGCGGGGGCTTGTGCCGGGTGCGGCAGTCTTCCGTCCGTCACATTGCCGACTGCCGACCGGGCAGTCGGGGGAGACGGTTCTCAGTGAAGGGCACACGGTGCGGCGGTTCGGTGGATCGCGGCCCGGGAAGGATGGGCGAATGATCATCTTTGGTACCAAGGGGTATCTGTACCAGCTCGCGATACTGACGCTGGTGTGCGGCCAGTGCGGGAACCCGTCCGCGCACACGCTCAGGAAGCGGGTCACGAAGTTCACGCTGTTCTTCGTGCCGCTCTTCCCGCTCTCGACGAAGTACGCGACGCAGTGCACCTTCTGCGGCGCCGAGCAGAAGGTGACCGAGGAGCAGGCCGAGCAGCTCCGGGCGCAGGCCGTCGGGCAGGACGGCCAGGGGTACGGACAGCCGCAGCAGCAGCCCTACCGGCCCTGAGGCCCTCCCCCGGGGCCCCTCGGCGCGGCCCGGGCGGTCCGGGCGGCCCGCGTGGCCCGGGCGGTCCTCACAGCGGCGTCGCCGCGCGGAGGATCAGGAACAGGGTCAGGGCGGAGTTCGCCGAGGACATGGCCGACACGGCCGTGCCCGCCGCCGCTCCCCAGGCCGCCAGGCCCACCGAGGTGAACACGGCCGGCCAGCGGCCCGGCGCCGGGGGCGGCGCGAGGAGGGCCGCCACGCGGCGCGGGACCGGGCCCGGGGACGCGAAGGCCGTCGGCAGCGGGGCCGGACCGGAGGCCAGGGCCGCCCGGCCGATGGCGGTGGCGACCGTGCGGCGGCTGCCGACGGTGCGGGCCGCCTCCTCGTCGGCCCAGCGTTCCGTGGTGTACGACACCGCCGTGTGCAGCGGCCGCAGGAACGGGTTGGCGTGGGCGGCCAGCCGGACGGCCAGCAGGAAACGGTGGTGACGCGCGGTCAGGTGGGCCCGCTCGTGGGCGAACAGGGCGCGGCGTTCGGCGGGGGCGAGGTGGTCGAGGAGGGCGGTGGTGACCACCACCCGGTCGCGGTGGGAGGCGGTGCCCGGGAGCGCGTACGCGTACGGGGTGCCGTCGGGGAGGACCGCCACCTCCGTGTCCGGCAGGCCGGCCAGGGCGCGGTGGGCGCGGCGGCGGGTGCGGACGTGCCGCCACAGGATGCGGGTGCAGGCCAGCACGACCGCGCAGAGGGCGGGGATCGCCGCCTTCCCCGCCACCTCGTCGTACGGGACCGCCTCGCGCACCTCCGGGTCGGACCAGCCGTCGGGCAGCGGGTTGCCGGGGAGCTGGGCGGTGCCGACCACCATCACCAGCGCCAGGCAGAGCGTGCTGCACGTCGCCATCACCGCGGCCACCGCGGTCAGCATCCGCGTCGCGGTGCGCGGGTGCAGGTGCTGCTCGGCCAGGCGTGCGATCGGCCAGGCCGTCAGCGGAAGGACGAGCGGCAGGAAGACGAACACCCCCATGAGGTTTCAGTCTTCCCCTTCGCTCCCGGGCCGACCCAGCAGTTCCCGCAGCAGCCGTTCGTCGTCCGGGCCGAGCCCGGTGACGAAGCTGGCCAGGACCGCCTCCCGGTCGCTCTCGGCGTCCAGGACCTTGCGCATCTTGTGGGCCGCCAGGCCCGCGTGGTCCGACGCCGGGGTCCAGGCGAAGGAACGGCCCGCCCGTTCCCGGGTGACGGCGCCCTTGGCCAGCAGCCGGGTCAGGATCGTGATGACCGTCGTGTAGGCGAGGTCCTGGCCCAGGCGCTCCTGCACCCAGCCGGCCGTCGCCGGTCCGTCCGCCTCCCGCAGCGCCGACAGGACCAGCGCCTCCAGTTCGCCCTGTCCTCGCCGCCGGGGACGCTGCCCGTGTTCCGCCACGGCCTGTCTCCCTTCCGCCGCCCTACGTTTCCCGGGCGGTCATCGTATAGATGACCGGACGCCATCAAATTCTCTACATTACTGTAGATTCCAGTGGCGGCACCGGCACCGGCACTCGGCACCGGCTCACGAGAGGGACGGCCCCCCATGTTCGGACTCAGCGAACTCGCGATCATCCTCATCGTCGTCATAGCCGTCCTGGCTGCCAAGAAACTGCCGGAACTCGCCCGGTCGGCGGGCAAGTCCGCCCGCATCCTGAAGGCCGAGGCCCGGGCGGCCAAGGAGCAGGACCGGCAGGACGCGCCCCGCGTCGTCCAGGGGAAGGTCGTCCCCGGGGACGCCGCGTCCGCCTCCACCGACCCCACTGCCTCGAACGTCTCCGACGCCTCCGACACGGAGCGGCGCCGGCCGTAGGCGGACGGCGGGCCCCCTCAGCCGCTCCCCGTGTCGTCGTACGGGTCGGCCGGGGGCGGGACCGGCCGGGCCGCCGTGACCTCGAGGTAGGGAATGGGACCGTCGTTGACCGGGTCCTTCGTGCGGCGCGGGCTGTAGGTGCCGGTGACCTCCAGCCAGCCGTCCGGCCGCAGGACCGGGGGGATCTCACCGGTCAGGGCGACCTTCACCGGCTGGGCGTCCGCCGCACAGCAGTTGAGCGTCATGCGGACCAGGTACGGGGTGCCGTCCCGGTCCAGGGCCACGAAGCCGGTGAGGGTGAGGGGGCGGTCGCGGAGGTGGCGGCCGTCGTCGTGGACCGCGCGTGCCGCGTAGTCGCCCACACCGAGGCGCAGGGGACCCCGGGCGGGGAGGTCGGGGAAGCCGAAGGGTTTCTGCAGGGCCGTGCCCGTGTGGACGGCGCTGTAGGAGCCGAGGGCCGGCGGGGCGACCAGGATCAGGGCGAGGAGCGGGAGGGCGAGCAGCCAGGAGACGCGGGGCTCCGGATGGTGGTCGTGGTCCGCCGGGGACGCGTGGCGCCGCTCGTACCAGACCGTCGCCGCCGCCGTCGCGATCAGCACCGCCCCCGACAGCAGGAGCAGCGGACGCAGACCGGCCTTGACGTAGCGCAGGTGGAGGTCGGTCCAGCCGACGTGCAGCACGGCCGCGCCGAGCAGGAACAGCAGCGCCGCCTGGGCCTGCCGGTCCAGACGGAGCCGCCCCCGCGCGCCCCGGCCGATCCCCTCGCTCTCCTCCTTCCTCTCGTTCCCCTCGCTCCGGTCGTTCGGGGTGCGCGCCTCCTTCGGGGTGCTCCGGTCGCTCCGGTCGTTCACAGCAGCACCGCTCCCGTCAGGACCGAGACCGCCACCGCCAGGGCGAAGGTCGCGGGGGCGAAGCGCAGGGCGAAGGCACGGCCGAACGTGCCCGCCTGCAGGGCGAAGAGCTTGAGGTCGACCATCGGGCCCACGACCAGGAAAGTGAGCCGGGCCGTCAGCGAGAACTGGGTCAGCGACGCCGCCACGAACGCGTCCGCCTCCGAGCAGATGGACAGCAGGACGGCGAGTGCCGCCAGCGCCAGCACCGACAGCACCGGCTGTCCGGCCGCCGCGCGCAGCCACTCGGCCGGGACCACCGCCTTCAGCGTCGCCGCGGCCATCGCGCCGACCACCAGGAAGCCGCCCGCGTGCGTCACGTCGTGCCGCACCGAACCCCAGAACGCGGCACCCCTGCTCCGGCCCTCGTGGGCCGAACGGGCCGGGGGACGCAGCCAGTCGGTGCGGCCGAGGCGGTGCCACAGCCAGCCCATCGCGCACGCCACGAGCAGGCTCGCCACGAAGCGGGCGAGGACCATCCGCGGCTCGCCGGGGAAGGCGACCGCGGTGGCCGTCAGCACGATCGGGTTGACGGCGGGGGCGGACAGCAGGAACGTCAGGGCGGCCGCCGGGGTCACCCCCCTGCGCATCATCGCGCCCGCCACCGGCACGGACGCGCACTCGCAGCCGGGCAGGACCGCGCCCGCCGCGCCCGCGACCGGGACCGCCAGCGCCGGACGCCCCGGCAGCGCGCGGGCGAAGAAGGACGGCGGGACGAACACCGCGATCGCCGCCGACAGCAGGACGCCGAGCACCAGGAAGGGCAGGGCCTGGACGACCACCGCCACGAACACCGTCGTCCAGCTCTGCATCACCGGGGCGGCCAGGGCACCACGGATCGAGTCCTGGAACATCACGGCCGTGAGCAGCGCCAGGGTCAGCAGGAGGGGGGAGTCGGGACGGCGGGGCTCCTCGACGGGCCCGGCCCCGTCCGGGGCCGGCTCGGTGATGGCCACGGGCCGGGTACACCTCCGGTGGAACGTGCGCGACGAAGCGGGGCGTGAGGACCCCTCCCTCCCCATACGGCGCGACCGGCGCGGTCGTTCAACTCCCTTCCGACCGGGCCTGGAACCACCCGTGTGTATAGGGCAGTCTTTTCCCTCGTGGTGAGCCTCCTTCCGAATCCGGCCCTGCCCGGCGACCCGTCCGCGCCCATGGTGGTGTGCGGTGACGACGGGCTGGCGCACCGGCTCGCCGCCGAACTGCGCGGCGTCTACCGCGAGCAGGTCGTGCTCGTCGTGCCGCCGGCCGGGCGCCGGGTGCGGCAGCCGGTGGTCGGGCGGGCCCGCGCGGCCTCCGCGGCCCTGCTGGACCGGGTCGTGACCGCCGTCAACCGGGGCAACGGCGGCCCCGACGGGACGGTGACCCCGGGCGAGCGGATGCTGGAGGCCGCCGAGCCGACCGAGGCCGTGCTCGCCGTGGCGGGGGTGGAGCAGGCCGCCGCGCTGGCGCTCGTGTACGACGACGACGAGACCAACATCCGCGCCGCGCTCACCGCCCGCCGGCTCAATCCCCGGCTGCGGATCGTCCTCAGGCTCTACAACCGGCGGTTGGGTCAGCACATCGAGGAACTCCTGGACCAGGCAGCCGTGTTGGCCGACCCGGATGCACAGGACCGGACCGGGTCGGAGATCGACGCCGCCACGACCGTGCTGTCCGACGCGGACACGGCCGCACCCGCGCTGGTCGGCACCGCGCTCGTCGGCACCAGCAAGGTCGTCGACGCCGACGGCCTGCTGCTGCGGGCCGTGGAACGCCGGCCGCCGGGGCCCGGCCAGGTGGCGGACCCCGGGCTGTGCACGCTGGCGCTGCTGTCCGCGACGAGCAACGACCCGGCGGGTACGGAGGGTTCGGAGGACAGCGGGGAACAGGGTCCCCAACTGCTGCCCGACGCAGCGGCGGTGGAGGCGGCGACGGGACGCGGGACGGTGGTGCTGGAGCAGGTGTCCTACTCGGGGCCGCCGCTGCCGGCCGGGCGGGCCCGGGTGCCGCCGTTCGCCTCGCTGTTCTCCCGGCGGCTGCGCTGGTCGCTGGCGGGCCTGGTGGCGGCCGTGGTCGCGCTCGCCGTCGCGCTGATGGTGGTCACGGAGGACCACCCGCTGCACGCCACCTACGTCACCCTGCTCGACCTCTTCGCCATCAACGAGCCCGCCGTCAACGAGCCCGCCGGCCGCCAGATCCTGCAACTGCTGTCGGGGTTGGTCGGGTTGCTGCTGCTGCCGGTGCTGCTGGCGGCGGTGCTGGAGGCGCTGGGGCTGTTCCGCACCGCGTCGGCGCTGCGGAAGCCGCCGCGCGGGCTGAGCGGGCACGTGGTGCTGCTCGGGCTGGGCAAGATCGGGACGCGGGTGCTGACGCGGCTGCGGGAGCTGCACATCCCGGTGGTGTGCGTCGAGGCCGATCCGGAGGCGCGGGGCATGGCGACGGCGCGGCGGTTACGGGTGCCGGTGGTGCTCGGGGACGTCACGCAGGAGGGCGTGCTGGAGGCCGCGAAGATCCACCGGGCGGACGTGCTGCTCGCGCTGACCAGCGCGGACACCACCAACCTGGAGGCGGTGCTGTACGCCCGGTCCGTGCGGCCCGATCTGCGGGTCGTGCTGCGGCTGTACGAGGACGACTTCGCGAAGGCGGTGTACCGCACCCTGCGGACGGCGCACCCCGGCGCGCTGACCCGGAGCCGCAGCGTGTCCCACCTGGCGGCCCCCGCGTTCGCCGGGGCGATGATGGGCCGGCAGATCCTGGGCGCGATCCCGGTCGAGCGGCGGGTGCTGCTGTTCGCGGCGGTGGTCGTGGGCGGTCATCCGCAGTTGGAGGGCAAGACGGTCGGCGAGGCGTTCCGGGCCGGGGCGTGGCGGGTGCTGGCCCTGGACACGGCGGCGTCCCCGCAGCGGGCGGGGGTCTCCGCGGGCGGTCCGGGGACGGAGATACGGGGCTCGGGGCTGGTGTGGGACCTGCCCGACACCTATGTCCTGCGCGCCGAGGACCGCGTGGTGCTGGCCGCCACGCGACGGGGGCTGGCGGAACTGCTGGGACGCAGGGGGCGGGAGCGGGCGGGGGCGTAGCACCGCGGCTGCCGCCCCCGGGGCGGGGATCGCGCCCTCGAGCCGGGGGTCGCCCCCGGGCCGGAGGGTCCCCGGTCGGAGGCCGTCCCCCGGTCGGAGATCGCTTCCGGCCCGGATCCGGTTCGGCGGCCGGGCGGGCGGCCGGGCGGCCGGGTGGGCAGGCAACCGGGTGGGGAGGCAGGCGGACCGAGGCAGTGGGGGTCGCCCCCGCCGCCCTCACCCCTTCCCTTCACCAGGGGCTCCGCCCCTCCGACCCCGCCGGGGGCTCTGCCCCCTGGACCCCAGGAGCCTTGCCCCCTGAAGCCCACGGGATCCGCCCCTCCTGGGCGCCTGGGTCCCTGGACCCCTGGCCCCCTGAACCCCTGAACCCCTGAACCCCTGAACCCCCACAAGGCTCGGTCCCCCGAACCCCGCGGGACTCCACCCCCTGAACCCGCACGGCTCGGCCCCGGTCGGTGCTCCGTCCGCACCGCCGTGGTGGCCGGTCCGCCTCGGCCGGGGCCCGGTCGCCGTTACCGGCCGAGGTGCCGTTCCGCGAAGTCCAGCTCCAGCCGGACCTGCTTGATGCGCTCGTCCACCACCAGGGAGCCGTGTCCCGCGTCGTAGCGGTAGACCTCGTGGACCGCGCCGCGGGCCTGGAGGCGCTGGACGTAGTTCTCGATCTGGCGGATGGGGCAGCGCGGGTCGTTGACGCCGGCCGAGATGTAGACCGGGGCCTCGACCCGGTCGACGTAGGTGATCGGGGAGGACGCCTCGAAGCGCTCGGGGACCTCCTCGGGGGTGCCGCCCAGCAGGGTGCGGTCCATGGCCTTCAGTGCTTCCATCTCGTCGTGGTACGCCGTGACGTAGTCGGCGACCGGAACCGCCGCGATGCCCAGCGTCCACAGGTCGGGCTGGGTGCCGAGGCCGAGGAGGGTGAGGTAGCCGCCCCAGGAGCCGCCGGTGAGGATCAGCCGGTCGGGGTCCGCCAGGCCCGACTCGACCGCCCACGCGCGGACCGCCGCGATGTCCTCCAGCTCGATCAGGCCCACCCGGTGCTTCAGGGCGTCGGTCCAGGCACGGCCGTAGCCGGTGGAGCCGCGGTAGTTGACGCGGACCACCGCGTAGCCGTGGTCGACCCAGGCCGCCGGGCCCGCCGCGAAGGAGTCGCTGTCGTGCCAGGTGGGGCCGCCGTGGATGTCGAAGACCGTCGGGAGCGGACCGGTCGCGCCCGCGGGCTTCTGGACCAGGGCGTGGATACGGCCGCCGGGGCCCTCCACCCACACGTCCTCCACCGGGACCGAGCCGGGCGACTTCATCCCGGGCGGGTCGAGGACGACACCGCCCGTCGTCGAGCGGACCGCCGGCGGCTCGGCCGCCGACGACCACAGGTACTCCACACTGCCGTCGGGGCGGGCCGTGGCGCCCGAGACCGCGCCGCGCGGGGTGGGGATCTTCTCCAGCCGGCGCTCGGCCAGGTCGTAGCGGAAGATCTCGCCGCGGGCCTCGAAGCCGTGCGCGATGAGCAGGCCGGTGCCGTCCGGGTACCACTCGGCGCTCACGTCGCCGGGCAGCTCCAGGGCGAGGTCCGTCTCCTCCCCGGTCGCCACGTCCCACACCATCGGCTCCCAGCGCCCGCGCCGCTGGTGGCCGACGAGCAGCCGGGTGTCGCCCGCGACCGGGGCGAAGCCCAGCACCTCCAGGCCCAGCTCCTCGGCGCCGCCCTCGGTGTCGTCGAGCTCGGCGACCGTCGTGCCGTCGGGGCGCAGCACCCGCAGCGCGGAGTGCATCGCGTCACCGTGCTCGGTGTGCTCCACGGCGATCAGCGAACCGTCGTGGGAGAGGTCGCCGACGCCCGCCGACTCGCGGTGGCGGTAGATCTCCACGGGCGGCTCGCCGGTGCGCACCAGGTGGATGGTCGTGCCGTCCTCGTCCGTGGAGCGGCCCACGACCGCCGTACGGCCGTCCCGGCCCAGCGCGAGACCGGCCGGGTAGGAGGGGCCCAGGCCCGGCGCCGCGAGTTCGTCCTCGCCGCCGGAGAACGGCTGGCGGCGCCAGACGCCGAACTCGTCGCCGTCCTTGTCGTCGAACCACCAGATCCACTCGCCGTCCGGCGAGAGCACGCCGTCCGTCGTGCCGTTGGGCCGGTCCGTCACCTGGCGCTGCTCGCCCGTCGACCGGTCCCAGGCGTACAGCTCGTACGTCCCCGTCGCGTTCGACACGAACAGGGAGCGGTCGGGTGCGTCCTCCGCCCAGTCGGGCAGGGACACCCTGGGCGCCCGGAAGCGCTTCTCCCAGTCGGGCATGTGCTCGCCCTGCTCCACCGTGCGCTCGATCTCGTCCGTCCGGTCCGGCGCGTCGGACCCGTTGCTCTCAGTCATGGACCCATACTGCCCGTCCCGGCGGGTGTCGCGCCGCCGGGATCCCCAGGCTGTGGACAACCTCCACCGGATCTTTCACCGGCTCCTCCACCGGGGTGACCCCGCGAACCGGACACGGCCGGGAGCACCGTACCGTGGAGGGCGTGTACCGGTTTCTGCTGACGCCCCGATGGTGGGGGATCAACGTCTTCGTCCTCCTCGCCATCCCCTTCTGCATCTACATGGGGTCGTGGCAGCTCGGCCGGTTCGAGGACCGGGTGGACACGCACCGCGACGCCGAGGAGCAGGTCGCCTCGGACCAGCAGGAGGCGCCCAGGCCGCTGGACCGGCTGCTGCCGGTGACCAAGGCGACCTCCGGCAAGCAGACCACCGCGACCGGCCGGTACGACGAACAGCTGCTCGTCCCCGACCGGACGCTGGACGGCGAGCCCGGCCACTACGTCCTGACGCTGCTGCGCACCGACACCGGCAAGGCGCTGCCCGTCGTCCGGGGCTGGCTGCCCGGTGACCCCGACCCGGCGAAGGCACCCCCGGTGCCCACCGGCGAGGTCACCGTGACCGGCGCGCTCCAGGCGTCCGAGACGCCGGGCAACAACGGCGTCAGCGCCCGCGGCGGACTGCCGGACGGCCAGACCGCCGCGATCAGCGCGGCCTCGCTGGTGAACCTGGTGCCGTACGACGTGTACGACGCCTGGGTCACGCTGAACCGGGGGGACGCGGGGATGAAGGCGGTGCCGGCGTCCGCGCCGGGCGGGACCGGCCTCGACCTGAAGGCGTTCCAGAACCTCGGCTACACCGCCGAGTGGTTCGCCTTCGTGGGCTTCGTGATCTTCATGTGGTTCCGTCTGCTGCGCCGCGAGGTGGAGCTCGCCCGCGACGCGGAGATCGGTCTGCTCCCGGACGGGGAGCAGGAGCCGGACCCGGCGTCGGAGCGGTCGGGCAGCCCGTCCGCGGTGTGACGCCGGACCGGACCGGGGGCCGGACCGGCCCCCGGTGTCACGTCCCCAGCAGGCCCGTCCAGTAGACCGTGCCCGCGCAGGCGTTGCCCACCGTCGCGGTGCCCGTGCCCGAGCCCGTGGCCGCCGTGTACGTCACCGTCACGCTGCCGTCGGCCGTGCCGTCCGCCAGGAGCATCTGCGTGGACATGCCGCTGTCGGTCCCGGTGGACGCGCCGCTCGTCGTGGGCGGGTCGTCGGAGGGCGACGGGTCGGGCGAGGGACCGCCGGTGCTGCCGCCCGTACCGCCGCCCGTGGTGGGGCAGGGCTCGGAGGGCACCCAGGCGAACTTCACCTCGTACGCCCCGCCCGGCTGGAGCACCAGGCTCGCCGCCTCCCGGGAGGGGTCGGGCAGACCGGCCGCCGCGTCGCCGGCCACGTGCCGGACCGGGGTCCCCACCTTGGCGGCGTCGGCCGCGCCCGCCGTGGTCACGCCCACGGTGCCGGGGGCGTCGACGGTACAGCTCGCGGCGGAGACGTTGGCGACCCGGAAGGAGCCGTAGACCGCGCCCGTGGAGTCGGGGGCGGCACTGCTCGCGGTCGCCGGGCCGAGCTGGGCGGCGGTACAGGCCGGCGCCCCGGCCGTGGCGCCGGCCGAGGGACCGGTCCCCTCGGTCGCGCCGGTGTCGGTGCCGGTGCTCGCGCCGCCCTCGTCCTCGTGCTTCTTGCCGCCCTTGTCGGTTCCCTCGACCTGGTCCGAGGTGCCGCCCGCGGTGGTCTCGCTGTTGCCCGGGCCCTTGCCCCCGTCGGTGCCGCCCTGCGTCTGCGAGGCGTGGCCGACGGCGGACGGGTTGGCGTCGGCGCCGGTCGTCCTCGAGACGTGGACGGCGGCGGGGACGGCGGTGCCGACGAAGAGCACGGCGGCGGCCGCGCCGACGAGGGCCTGCCGTTTGCGGGCCCGCCGGGCGGGGACCGCCCGGCGCAGGTAGTCCAGCGTGCCGTCGCTCGGCTCCACCTCCTGCACCGCCCGGTGCAGCATCGTGCGCAGTGCCAGCTCGTCCGAGTCGAGTTCCTCGGGGCCCTGGTCGTCGGGGCCGTGGTTCACAGTTCCGTTCCCAGCGTGCGATTGCTTCGGCTCTTGTCCGTGCGGCTTCCCGAGCGCGTACGGCCGCGTCGGCTCCTCCGACGGCTCGGACTCGGGCTCGGGCTCGGGCGGGCCCTCGGGCTCGAACGCCCGCGCCCGCCGTGACGCGTCCGCGTCCCCCGATTCGTCCGCGTCCCCCGACTCGCCCGTGTCACCGGGCTCCCCCGCGGCGCCGGACTCCCCCGTGCCTTCGGGCCCGGGCGGATCCTTCGGCTCGGGGGCGTCGCCGGACGGGCGCACGCCCTCCGGCTCGCGCTCCTCGCGCCGCGCGTCCTTGCCGTCGCTCATGCCGACGCCTCCATGGACACCCGCAGCGCCGCTATGCCGCGCGAGCCGTACGCCTTCACCGAGCCCAGCGAGATGCCGAGCGTCTCGGCCACCTGCGCCTCGGTCATGTCCGCGAAGTAACGCAGCACCAGCACCTCGCGCTGGCGGCGCTGCAGCCCCTTCATCGCCTTGATGAGGGAGTCGCGCTCCAGCTGGTCGTAGGCGCCCTCCTCCGCGCTCGCCATGTCGGGCATGGGCTTGGACAGCAGCTTCAGGCCCAGGATCCGGCGGCGCAGCGCGGAGCGGGAGAGGTTGACGACCGTCTGCCGCAGGTACGCCAGGGTCTTCTCGGGGTCCCGGACGCGTTTGCGGGCGGAGTGCACACGGATGAAGGCCTCCTGGACGACGTCCTCGCAGGAGGCGGTGTCGTCGAGGAGGAGCGCCGCGAGGCCCAGCAGCGAGCGGTAGTGCGCCCGGTAGGTCTCGGTGAGGTGGTCGACGGTGGTGCCGGCCGCCACGGCGTCGTCGGCTCCGTCACGCTGACCGGGTATGCGGGCGGGGCGCGCTGCGGGCATGGGCGCGATCACCGGCATGCCACCGGACGCACCCGGCCTACGGGGTCGGAGAGCCGGACGGGGAGGACGGAGGGTCCTGCCACGCGGCGCTGTGAAGTCGAGTACCTCAGCCACGCCAGTTGGACACGCTTCCCTCCGTAAGGGTTGTACGCGCCGGGCGTCACTTTTACGCCGACCGGTGCCGCCGGCCGACCGCCCGTGACAGGCAGCACCACCGACAGCACATCCGATGCCCTCATGCGTCCCGCTCTTCCCCTGTGCTCCATGTGAACGGACGTCCCCACGCCCGGTTCCAGGCGTCCCCACGCCTGGAAGAACGCGCCCCCACGCCCCGAAGGGGTGACCGCAAAGACGCTCCCCGCCCTCCGCTCGGTTGCGGAGGGCGGGGAGTAAATCCTCGGCTGCGAGGCAGGCCGGTTCAAGTGGTCCGGTCCATGAGACCGGCTCGCCGAACTTACAGAGATCTTACAAACGAATCATGCGGGGTCCAGGGCTTTTCGTGCCCGGGTGCTCCTCACCTCTCGGCCGCCACCAGTTCGGCGATCTGCGCCGTGTTGAGCGCGGCCCCCTTGCGCAGGTTGTCCCCGCACACGAAGAGCTCCAGCGCCGTCGGGTCGTCCAGGGCCCGTCGTACCCGTCCGACCCACGTCGGGTCGGTCCCGACGACATCCGCCGGAGTGGGGAACTCCCCGGCGGCCGGGTTGTCGAACAGCACCACGCCGGGCGCCGTGGCGAGGATCTCACGGGCCCTGTCGACGGTGACCTCGCCCTCGAAGCGGGCGTGCACGGTGAGCGAGTGCGCGGTGACCACCGGGACGCGCACACAGGTGACCGCCACGGGCAGCGCGGGCAGGCCCAGGATCTTGCGGGACTCGTCCCGGACCTTCATCTCCTCCGACGACCAGCCGTCCTCCCGCAGCGACCCGGCCCACGGCACGACGTTCAGCGCGACCGGCTCCGGGAACGGACCGGTGCGGTCCCCCACGGCCCGCCGCAGGTCACCGGGGCCGGTCCCCAGCTCCGTGCCGGCGACCAGGGAGAGCTGCTCGCGCAGCGTCCGCACGCCCGCGTGACCGGCGCCGCTGACCGCCTGGTACGAGGAGACGACCAGCTCGCGCAGGCCGAACTCGGCGTGCAGCGCGCCCAGCGCGACGATCATCGACAGGGTGGTGCAGTTCGGGTTGGCGACGATCCCGCGCGGCCGGATCCGCACGGCGTGCGGGTTGACCTCGGGAACGACGAGCGGCACCCGGGGGTCCATGCGGAACGCGCCGGAGTTGTCGACCACCACCGCGCCCCGCGCGGCGGCGACGGGCGCCCACTGCTCGGCGACCTCGTCGGGGACGTCGAACAGCGCGACGTCGACCCCGTCGAAGGCCTCCTCGGTGAGCGCCACGACCTCGACCTGCTCACCACGCACGGCCAGCTTGCGGCCGGCCGAGCGGGGGGAGGCGATCAGTCGGATCTCGCCCCAGACGTCCGCCCGCTGGGACAGGATCTGGAGCATGACCGTGCCGACGGCCCCGGTCGCTCCGACGACGGCGAGCGTCGGCCGCGCGGAACGTCCCGGGGGAACGGTCGCGGACATCAGCGGCCGGTGCCTCCGTAGACGACGGCCTCGTCGCTGTCGGAGTCCAGCCCGAAGGCGGAGTGCACGGCGCGGACGGCTCCCGGCACGTCGTCCTTGCGGGTGACGACCGAGATGCGGATCTCGGAGGTCGAGATCAGCTCGATGTTCACGCCCGCGTCGGACAGGGCGGTGAAGAAGTCGGCGGTGACCCCGGGGTTGGTCTTCATACCGGCGCCGACCAGCGAGATCTTGCCGATCTGGTCGTCGTAGCGCAGGGAGTCGAAGCCGATCGTGGACTTGGCCTTCTCCAGGGCGTCGATGGCCTTGCGGCCCTCGGTCTTCGGCAGCGTGAAGGAGATGTCCGTCAGGCCCGTGGAGGCCGCCGAGACGTTCTGCACGACCATGTCGATGTTGATCTCGGCGTCGGCGATCGCGCGGAAGATCGAGGCCGCCTCGCCCGGCTTGTCCGGCACGCCGACGACCGTGACCTTGGCCTCGGAGGTGTCGTGCGCGACACCGGAGATGAGCGCCTGCTCCACCTTCTTGTCCCCTCGCTGAATCGGCTCGCTGCTGACCCACGTGCCCGGCAGCCCGCTGAAGGACGAGCGGACGTGGATCGGGATGTTGTACCGGCGGGCGTACTCCACGCAGCGGTGGAGCAGCACCTTCGACCCGGAGGCCGCCAGTTCGAGCATGTCGCCGGTCGAGATCCAGTCGATCTTCCGGGCCTTCGGCACCACGCGCGGGTCGGCGGTGAACACGCCGTCGACGTCGGTGTAGATCTCGCACACCTCGGCGTCGAGGGCGGCCGCCAGGGCCACCGCGGTGGTGTCGGAGCCGCCGCGGCCGAGCGTGGTGATGTTCTTGCCCTGCTGGCTGACGCCCTGGAAGCCGGCGACGATGGCGATGTTGCCCTCGTCCACCGAGGCACGGATCCGGCCGGGTGTCACGTCGATGATGCGGGCTTTGTTGTGGACCGAGTCGGTGATGACACCCGCCTGGCTTCCGGTGAAGCTCTGGGCGTTGTGGCCCAGGTTTTTGATCGCCATGGCCAGCAGGGCCATGGAGATCCGCTCTCCCGCGGTCAGCAGCATGTCGAGCTCGCGCCCGGCAGGCATCGGGGACACCTGCTCGGCGAGATCGATCAACTCGTCCGTCGTGTCGCCCATCGCGGAAACCACGACGACCACCTGGTGGCCGTTCTGCTTGGCTTCCACGACCCTCTTGGCGACGCGCTTGATGCCTTCGGCATCGGCTACGGAGGAGCCTCCGTACTTCTGCACGACAAGGCCCACGTGCGCTCCTCGCTCAGTCCGTCGTTTTCCCACGTTCCGCACACATGTGTGCGGAACGCGGTCGGCTCAGTCTATCGAGCGCCCGAAAAACCCCTCCGCGATACCGCATCGTGAGATACCCGGCCGCCCGCGCTGGGGCTCATGCCCAGGGTGACGCCCGCCACTCGGAAAAGCGACCCGGGTCACAGTCCACGCGCATCGGGCCGGGCGCCGGCAGCCGCCCTCCCGGGGGCCGGGAGGGCGGCTGCCGGACGCGCGCGGCGCACGGGACCCGCCGCCGCACGGCGGGTGGGGATCCCGCCGGGGGCCGGGACGGCGCGTCAGGCCAGGCCGTTCTCGCGCAGGGCCAGCCAGGTGCGGCTGGCCACGTCCGGGTCGTCGAGGTCCGCGCCCAGGAGCCGGCCGGCGGTGCCGATGCGGTGCCGCAGCGTGTTCCGGTGCACGCCCAGGTCGGCGGCGGCGCGCTCCCAGTGCCCCCGGTGCCGCAGGTAGGCGGCCACCGTGCCGACCAGGTCCGCGCGGCGATGGCTCAGGAGCGGCTCCAGGGAGGGGGCCGCCGGTACGCCGCCATCGCCCCGGTCGTGGAGCGTCCCCGCCGGGACGCCCGCCAGCAGGCGCCGCAGCGGGGGCAGTTGCCACCGCAGCTGCCCCAGGTCGGCCTCGGCCCCCAGCGCGGCCCGGGCGGCGGACGGGTGTGCGGCGACGTACCGCCGCGCCGCCTCCGGCACCGTCTGCGCGTCGTCCGGTCCGACGAGGATCCAGACCTCGTCCGGCTCGGCGACGGCCAGCAGCTGCCCGCCGTCCCGCGCCGCCGGCTCGACGGCGTCGAGCACGTCGTCCCCGCGGCCGTGCCCGAACCCGGCCAGCCCCAGCAGGCGCACCCGAGGGGGGAGCGCGGGCAGGCCGAGGTCCGCGGCCAGGGCCCGGGCCGCGTCGACGTGCCCCGCGCACAGCAGCCGGGCCACGCAGGCCCGCGCGGCCCGCGCGGCGGCGACCCCGCGCCGCTGCTGCTGGCCCTGCAGGGCCAGCAGGGCGCACGCGGTGAGCACGAGCTGGCGGTCGGGCGCCTTCATCGGCCGGGGGCACCCGGTGGCCACGAAACCGGTCAGCCGGCCGTGGCCGGTCAGCGGCTGGAGGACGACGTCGTCCTCCCCCAGCGGGAAGGTCGCGGAGGAGTACGGGCCCGCGACGCGCAGCCGGGCGACCTCCGTGGCGGCCCTGCGGGCGCTCGTGCGGTGCCTGCGGGGCCAGACCTCCATGACCTCGCCGTCCGGGCTCAGCCGGGCGGCCCAGCCCTCGACGGCGTCGGCCAGGGCGCGGACCACGGCCGGCACCGGGTCGGGGCCGGCGGCCGACCGCACCAGCTCGCGGTGGGCGCCGAGCGCCGTGCTGAGCTCCTCCCGGCCCGCCGCGGCCACCAGTGACCAGTAGGTGCGGGCGACGGTGAGGAAGGGCGTGGGCGGGGGGACGACGAGCAGCGGCAGACCGGCGGCCTCGCAGGCCCCGGCCAGCGCCTCGGGAACGGTGTCGTGCACGGGGCCCAGGCCGATGCCCAGCGCGGTGACGCCGTGCGCCGCCAGCCGCGCGGTGTACGCCCGCGCCTGCATCGTCCGGCCGCCGGCCGGCCCCAGCCCGGTGGTCAGCAGCAGCTCCCCTCCCGAGAGGTAGGGCGTGGGGTCGGCCAGCTCGCTGATGTGGACGCCGGTGACCCTGCGCGGGGGCGGGGCGGCGGGGGACACGGGCGCGAGGTCGTCCCCCAGGGCGCGTACCAGGACGTCGAGTGTGGGCATGGGGCCTTCCCGCGGCCGATGGGGCGATGGGCGACCGTGCGGTCCGCACGGGGGTGGGCGACTGTGCGGTCCGCACAAGGTCCGCGCATTATCGGTCGGAACGTCCGAGGAACTCCAGGCCCCGCGGTCCCTAGGTTGAGCACCACCCGGCTCCCTCTCCACGGAAGGAACGCCTCGTGACCACCGATGTCGCCTCTCCCGAGCCAGCCCCGGCCGCCCCGCCGGACCCCCGGCCCGACCGGCTCCGCGCCCCGCGGGAGGCCCCGGCGGCCGAAGTGAGCCGCAACCCGCGCACCGGAGCGTCGGCCCGCGGACCGCGGCACACCGAGCCCCGGGAACTGGCCGGACTGCTGTCCGCGGCGGCCGGGGACGCCGCGCGGATCGCCGCCATCGCGCCGGCGCTGCGCGGGCACTGGCTCCGGACGGTCGCGGACGCCCTGGAGGAGCACGCCGAGGAGCTCACCGCCCTCGCCGACACCGAGACGGCCCTGGGCCCGGACCGGCTGCGCGGCGAGGTCGGCCGGGCCGCGGCGCAGGCCCGTTTCTACGGGGAGGTCGCCGCGGAGGGCGGCTGGCTCGACGTGCGGATCGACCGGGCCGGACCGGGCGGACCGGCCGATCTGCGGCGGATGAACCGGCCGCTGGGCCCGGTCGCGGTGTTCGGCGCGAGCAACTTCCCGTTCGCCTTCGGGGTGGCGGGCCACGACACCGCGTCCGCGCTGGCCGCCGGGTGCCCCGTCCTGGTCAAGGCGCATCCGGCGCACCCGTTGCTGAGCGCCCGCCTCGGCACCCTGGTCTCCGACGCGCTGCGCGCGGCCGGCGCCCCGGCCGGCGCCTTCGCCCTGGTCACCGGTTTCGACGCGGGGCTCGCCCTGGTCGACGCCCCCGAGGTCGCGGCCGTGGCGTTCACCGGATCGCAGACCGCGGGCACGGCCCTGGTGGAGCGGGCCGCCCGGCGCCCCGTGCCCGTTCCCGTCTTCGCCGAGATGGGCACCGTCAACCCGGCGGTGCTCACCCCGGCCGCCGCCGCGACCGCGGCCGGCGTGACGCGGGCGGCCACCGGCTTCGTCGACTCCTTCACCCTGGGGCAGGGGCAGTTCTGCACCAAGCCCGGCCTGCTGCTCGCCCCCCGGGGCAGCGGCGCGGCCGAGGCCGCGGCCGGAGCGCTGGCCGGCGTGCGGCCCGGGTGGCTGCTCACCGAGGGCATCGCGGCGGCCTACCGGCAGGGCCTGGCGGACCTGGTCGCGGCGGGCGCGCGGCCCGTGGCCCGCGCGGAGGCGGCCGACGGCGCCTTCGCCGCCGCCCCGACCGTCCTCACGGCCCCCGCCGACGCGCTGCGGCCCGGCTCCCGGCTGCTGGAGGAGTGCTTCGGCCCGGTGGCGCTCGTCGTCGAGTACGACGGCACGCCCCACCTGCGGGACCTGCTGGGGCGGTTGCAGCCCAGCCTGGCCGCGGCCGTCGCCTCCGGCGGCCCCGCGGACCCGGACCTGCCCTGGCTGGTGGAGCACCTGGCGCGGCAGGCCGGCCGGGTCGTCGTCGACGGCTGGCCGACCGGTGTCGCCACCGGGTGGGCACAGCACCACGGCGGGCCCTGGCCGGCGACCAGCCGGCCGGACGCCACCAGCGTCGGGGCCGCGGCCCTGGACCGCTTCACCCGCCCGGTGGCCTTCCAGAACGTGCCCGAGGCCGCCCTGCCCGAGGCGCTGCGCGACGGCGACCCGTGGAACCTGCCACGCCGGGTGGACGGCGTCCGGACGGGAGGCCGCTCGTGAGCGGGCCGCTGGAGGGCGTCCTCGTCGCCGACTTCAGCCGGGTGCTGGCCGGGCCGCTGTGCACCATGACCCTGGCGGACCTGGGAGCGACGGTGGTCAAGGTGGAGCGCCCCGGCTCCGGCGACGACACCCGCCGCTGGGGGCCGCCCTGGTCGCGGACGTCCACCACCTACTTCGAGAGCGTCAACCGCTCCAAGCTCAGCGTCACCCTCGACCTCGCCGACGGGTCGGACCTGGCCCTGGCCCGGGAGCTGGCCCGGCGCGCCGACGTGCTGGTGGAGAACTTCAAACCGGGCACGCTGGAGCGCCTCGGCCTCGGGTACGACCAGGTCGCCGCCGTCAACCCCGGCATCGTCCACTGCTCCGTCACCGGTTTCGGCTCCGGCGCGGGCGCCGACCTGCTCGGCTACGACTTCGTCGTCCAGGCGGTGGGTGGCCTGATGAGCATCACCGGTGACCCCGACGGCGAGCCCACCAAGGCCGGCGTCGCCCTGGTCGACGTGCTCACCGGCAAGGACGCGGCCATCGGGGTGCTCGCCGCCCTGGCCGACCGGGACCGCACCGGACGCGGCTGCCGGGTGGAGGTCAACCTGCTCTCCAGCCTGCTGGGTTCCCTGGTCAACCAGGCGCAGGGCTACCTGGAGACCGGCCGCGCGCCGGGGCGGATGGGCAACCGCCACCCCTCGATCGCGCCGTACGAGACCCTGCGCTGCCGGGACGGACTGCTCGCGGTCGCCTGCGGCAACGACGGCCAGTTCGCCCGTCTGGCGGCGGTCCTGGGCGCGCCCGGGCTGGCGGACGACGAGCGGTTCGCCACCAACGCCGCCCGGGTGGGCCACCGCGAGGAACTCGTCGCGGCCCTGGAGGACCGGCTCGCGGAGCAGGACTGCGCCACCTGGCAGGAGCGTCTGACCGCGGCGGGCGTCCCCGCCGGGAAGGTCGGCACCGTGGCCGACGGGTTCGCCCTCGCCGAACGCCTCGGGCTCGCCCCCACCGTCGCTCCCGCCGCCGGCGGCACGCCCGCCCCGCGCCACCCCGCCACCTACTCCACCGACCTGGTCCGCCCGGCCGGACCGCCACCGCGGCTCGGCGCCGACGACGCCCGGGTCCGGGCCTGGCTGTCCGACGCCGCGCCCGCCCCCCTTCCCCACCCCGCCGACGAACGAAAGGCATCCTCGTGACAGCGACCGGCAAGCCCCGACCCCAGACCGACCCGCTCGACCTGGCCGGCATCGACGACCTCCTCAGCCCCGAGGAGAAGGCGGTGCGCTCGGCCGTCCGCCAGGTCTGCGACTCCGCGGTCGACCCCCACATCGCGCAGTGGTTCGAGGACGGCGAGCTGCCCGCCGTCCGCGAACTGGCCAAGGAACTGGGCGCCCTCGGACTGCTGGGCATGCACCTGGAGGGCTACGGCTGCGCGGGCATGAGCGCGGTCGACTACGGCCTGGCCTGCCTGGAGCTGGAGGCCAGCGACTCGGGCATCCGCTCCCTGGTGTCCGTCCAGGGCTCGCTGGCGATGTACGCGATATGGCGGCACGGCACCGAGGAGCACAAGCAGCGGTGGCTGCCGCGCATGGCGGCCGGTGAGGCCATCGGCTGCTTCGGGCTGACCGAGCCCGACCACGGCTCCGACCCCGCCGGCATGCGCACCCGGGCCCGCCGCGACGGGAGCGACTGGGTCCTGGACGGCACCAAGATGTGGATCACCAACGGATCGGTCGCCGACGTCGCCGTCGTGTGGGCGCAGACCGACGAGGGCGTGCGGGGATTCGTCGTCCCCACCGGCACCCCCGGTTTCTCCGCCCGCACCATCCAGCACAAGATGTCGCTGCGCGCCTCGGTGACCAGCGAACTCGTCCTGGACGGGGTGCGTCTGCCCGCGGAGGCCGTCTTCCCCGAGGTGCGCGGGCTGCGCGGCCCGCTGTCCTGCCTCAACGAGGCGCGCTACGGCATCCTGTGGGGCGCCATGGGCGCGGCCCGCAGCGCCTTCCGGTCGGCCCTGGAGTACGCCGGGCAGCGCACGCAGTTCGGCCGGCCGATCGGCGGCTTCCAGCTCACCCAGGCCAAACTCGCCGACATGGCCGTCGAACTCACCAACGGCACCCTGCTGGCCCTGCACCTGGGCCGCCGCAAGGACGCCGTCGGGCTGCGCCCCGAGCAGGTGAGCCTGGGCAAGCTCAACAACGTCAACAAGGCCCTGGAGATCTGCCGCACCGCGCGCACGATCCTCGGCGCCAACGGCATCTCGCTGGAATACCCCGTGATCCGGCACATGAACAACCTGGAGTCGGTCCTGACCTACGAGGGGACCCCCGAGATGCACACCCTGGTCATCGGTCAGGCCCTGACGGGGCAGGCCGCCTTCCGCTGAACCGGGCGCACCGCACCGACGGGCGGGCCCGGCGCGGGAATCGCGCCGGGCCCGCCGGTGTGCGGTCGCGGGGACGGGGGTGCGGCCGCGGGCCGGGTCAGACGGGGGACGGCTCCGACGCGTCGGCCTCGCCGGCCCGGTCGGTCCCGGCGGCCCCCTCCTCCTTCTTCTTGGGGATGGCGTCGTCGTACGGGGCCTCACTGCGGCCGTGGGTCGGGTGCACCGCCATGTAGACCAGGCCGGCGCCGACGACGAGCGCGCCGGACAGCAGCACGATGTAGTTGTCGTACCAGGGGGCTTCGGGGGTGCGCGGCCAGGCGAGGGTGACCATGGCGGTGATGCCGTAGACCAGCGCCGCGATGTTGACGGGCAGGCCCCACTTGCCGAGCCGGTAGGCCCCGGAGGGCTTCCAGCCCTTCAGCCGGGCGCGCAGCGCGGCGAACACCACCATCTGGAAGCCCAGGTAGATGCCGAGGGAGGCGAAGCTGACGATCTTCGTCAGGGCGTCCTCGGAGAACTTGGAGGCCAGCACGATGACGGCCGGGACGGCGAAGGCCAGCATCAGGGCGTACGGCGGGATGTGCCGGGTCGGGGAGAACTTCCGCAGCAGCCTGCTGCCCGCGATCATGTCGTCGCGGCCGTAGCTGTAGGCCAGCCGGCTGGCCGCGGCCTGCAGGCTGATCGCGCAGGAGAGGAAGGACAGCAGCACGATCCCCAGGATCACCTTGGACCCCGCGGTGCCGAAGGCCGTCTGGAGCACTCCGGAGACCGGGTCGGCGTCCTCGCCGGACACGACCGCGGAGATGTCGGAGACCGACAGCACCAGGGACACGGCGACGAAGGTGGCCGCCGCGCCGCCGACGTAGATGGTGCGGCGCATCGCCTTGGGGATCACCCGGCCCGGGTCGCGCACCTCCTCGGCCACGTCGCCGCAGGCCTCGAAGCCGTAGTAGTTGTAGATGCCGATCAGGGAGGCGGCGGCGAACGCCCAGAGGTAGTTACTGCCGTCCCCGGCGCCGAAGCTGTCGAACAGCACGCCGAGATTGTGGTGCCGCTCGGTGGCCAGCAGCCACACGCCCACCGCGAGGGCGCCCAGGAGTTCGGCGGCGAAGCCGAAGATGGCGGCCGTGGCCAGGACCCGGGTGCCCAGGTAGTTGATGACCGTGGCCAGGACGAGGACCGCCAGCGAGCAGACGATGACGGTGTCGACCGTGGAGGTCAGCCCGAGCAGCGAGGAGAAGTACAGGCCCGCGCCGGAGACCACGCTGGCGATGGTCACGAACAGGGCGATCATGTAGACCCAGCCGGTCAGCCAGGCGTACCGGCGGCCCCACAGGCGCCGCGCCCAGGGGTAGACGCCGCCCGCGACGGGGTACTGGGCCACCACCTCGCTGAACACCAGGGCGACCAGCAGTTGGCCGACGCCCGCGATGACCAGCGTCCAGATCATCGGTGGGCCGCCCACGGCCAGCCCCACGGCGAACATCGTGTAGACGGCGGTCACGGGTGACAGGTAGGTGAAGCCGAGCGAGAAGTTCGCCCAGGGACTCATGTCCCTCTTGAATTCGGAGGTGTAGCCCAGCGAGGCGAGGTGCGCTTCGTCGCTGTCGTGCTGTCCCGTTGTCTCGATGGGACTCATGCGGACTCCCGTTGCTCGAACGAACCGGAAGGAAGGAGGACGTGAGGAGGACATGCGGGTGTACAGGGAGCGATGTGGTGCGCTGCAGCGTCGAAGCACGGCACGGCGTGCGTTTTCCGCCCCTTGGTCTGGGTGGCCGGGGGGAGGGGTGCCCCTAAGATGCTTCCTGGTATGGCGCGGAAAACTACAAGCTCATTTTTTATTGCACAAGACTCTGTGCCGTTACGCGCGGACGACGGCACCCACGGTGACGGGCGGGTGACGTTCGGGTGACGGGCCGTGACGGCAGCACAGGCGACGAAGGACGAGGAGCAGGGATGACCGCGGGCGACGCACCGACGATGCGCGCCTCGCTGATCTCCCCCCTGAACGGGGGAGGCCGCGCGGAGGGGGTCGTGGAGCGCGTCAGCAGGGCGATCCTGCTGGGGCTCGTGGTCGACGGCGAGCAACTGCCCACCGAGGTGGAGTTCGCCGGCCAACTGGGCGTCTCCCCCATGACGTTGCGGGAGGCGCTGGCGATCCTGCGGCAGCAGGGCCTGGTCGAGACCCGCCGCGGCCGCAACGGCGGCACCTTCGTGCGGCGCCCGGTGAACCCGCCGCGCGGCCCCCTGGAGGACCGGCTGCGCTCCACCACCGCCTCCAAGCTCCGCGACCTGGCCGACGAGCAGTTCGCCGTCTCCGGCGCCTCCGCCTTCCTCGCCGCGCAGCGCGCCTCGGCGGCGAGCGTGCGCAAGCTGCTCCACCTCGTCGAGCCCCTGGCGGCGGCCGAGGAGTACGGCGACCGGATACGGGCCGACAGCCGGTTCCACATCGAGGTGGCGATGGCCTCGCAGTCCGAGCGGCTCACCCGGCTGGAGGTGAACCTCCAGGCCGAGTTGACGTCCCTGCTCTGGCTGCCGCTCGAGCCCCGGGCCGTGCTGGAGGAGGCGGTCGCCGACCACCACGCCATCGCCACGGCCATCGCCGAGGAGGACGGCGAACGGGCCCGGGCGCTGTCCGAGCGCCACGTCCAGCGCAACCTGCGCCGACTGATCGAGCTGCACCTGATGGTGGCGGAACGATGAAGGGGGGAGGCACCCGATGTGTCCCGGTAAAACCGCGCAGGAAGGCGGGTCGACCGTGGTGGCGAAGAGAGAACTGGACACGCTCCTGGAGCGGGTCAGCGGTCTGCTGAGGGAGGTCTTCGACCACCTGGAGACCGTCGCGGGCGAGGTCGTCGCCCGCCGCCGCGCCGTGCTGGCCGAGGGCGGCTCCTTCGGAGTGCGGGAGATGGCCGCCCTCAAGCCGGTCCTCGTCGAGCGGATCGACGAGCAGCCCGCGGCGGACGGCTTCGGCTTCTTCGCCGCGGCCGGGTTGCTGCCGCAGCGCGACCGGCACTTCGAGTGGTGGCAGCGCGGCGGCACGGGCTTCGTCCAGCTCAGGCTCAACCTGGACCCGAGCAGCGTGGACGTCTACGACTACTTCGAGATGGACTGGTTCGCCGCCGGACGCGACCACTCCCGCCGTTCGGTCTTCGGCCCGTACGTGGACTACTTCGGCGCCGACCGCTACGTCTTCACCCTCACCGCCCCCGTCTTCGACGAGGTCTTCCTGGGCGTGGTCGGGGCCGATCTGAGGGTGAACGAGTTCGAGCCCCGCCTGCTCAGGGCGCTGCGCGGGGGCGCCCACGACGCGGTGCTCGTCGGCCCGGAGCAGCGGGTGATCGCCGCGAACACCTCGCGCTGGCTGATCGGCTCCCGGCTGCCGAGGACGCCCCGGTCCGGGGAGGACGGCTTCGTCATGGTGGGCGAGGTCGGCCTGGACAGCGACTGGGTGGTGGCCCTGGCTCCCCGCGAGTAGCCGGAGCCCCCGGAACACCTCCGGGACGAGCGCGCCCACGGGACCGCCGCGGCCGAACCGGCCGCGGCGGTCCCGTTTCGCATGCCCGCCCCGTGGTCCGCGCGCCCGCCTCGTTCCCGAAATGGGCGGTTCCAGGGCCTTTTCCGGGCGGCCGCGACGGCTTCGGTGAACGGGCCGGAACTTTCTTCGGACAGACCCTTGACTAACAAACCCTAGGTTTAGAGTATTTGGCCACTCGCTCAGCCCGCCCCGAGAGTTGGAGAGTCCTATGACGGGCACCGCCCTCGATGCCGCTCCGTACTTCGACGTCGCCGACCCGAGCTTCTCGATCACCTCTGCCGCCGTCCACGAGGCACGTGAGCGCAGCTGGTACGCCCGGACCAACTACGGCCTGGCCGTGCTCCGTTACGAGGAACTCAACCGACTGCTCAAGCACCCCAAGCTCCGTCAGGGAAGCGTGGCCTGGCCCTCCCACAACGGGGTGACCGAGGGCCCGTTCGCCGACTGGTGGGACAGCTGGATCCTCAACAAGGAGGGCGAGGAGCACCACCGGCTGCGCCGGCTGATGAACCCGGCCTTCTCCCCCAGACTGATCAAGGACCTGGTGCCGCGCTTCCAGGCGCTGGCCACCGAGCTGATCGACGATTTCGCCGAGCCCGACCGGTGCGAGTTCATCTCGGAGTTCGCCGAGCCGTACGCGGCCCGCGTGATCGCCATCATGCTCGGCATCCCCGAGGACGAGTGGAAGGCCGTCTCCACCGACGCCGCCACCATCGGCCTGGCCATGGGGGTGACCCTCCGTCAGGACCTGCCGAAGATCGAGGAGGCGCTGGACCGGCTCTACCGGTACTCCGACGACCTGATCGCCGACCGCCGCCGCACCCCCCGCGAGGACTTCGTCACCCGGCTCGTGGAGGCCAGCCGCGACACCGACAAGCTCAGCGACGCCGAGCTGCGGGACGGCCTGGTGCTGCTGATCTTCGGCGGCTTCGACACCACCCGCAACCAGCTCGGCCTGGCCCTGCAGACCTTCGTCGACCACCCCGACCAGTGGCGCCTGCTCGCCGAGCGGCCCGAACTGGGCGGCAAGGCGGTCGAGGAGGTCATGCGCGTCAACCCGACCACCCGCTGGGTGACCCGCGAGGCCGTGGAGGACTTCACCTTCCAGGACCTGGAGATCGAGGCCGGCACCACGATCCACCTGTGGACCGAGGCGGCCGGCACCGACCCCCGCGTCTTCGGCGGGAACCCCTTCGACATCACCGCCGAGCGCAAGCCCCACTTCGGCTTCGGCGGCGGCGCCCACCACTGCCTGGGCCACTTCGTCGCCCGCAGCGACATGAGCGAGGCCCTGCCCCTGCTGGCCAAGCGCCTGCGCGACCCGAAGATCGCCGAGGGCGCCGAGTGGCTGCCCGACTCGGGCAACACCGGCCCGGTCCGGCTGCCGCTCACCTTCACCCCGGCCTCCTGACCGGTTCACGAACGGCTCTCCCCAACGGCTCGCAGAGTGAGAGGAACACCCCCATGAAGGTCACCGTCGACATGTCCCTGTGCCAGGACCACGGCCAGTGCGCCATCGCCTCGCCCGCCGTCTTCCGGATGGACGACGAGGGCAGGCTCGTCTACGAGGGCGAGCCCGACGCGTCGCTGCGCGACGAGGTCGAGGAGGCCGCCGACGTCTGCCCCGTCCAGGCCATCTTCATCGACGGCTGACGGAGACCGGCCATGACCGCACACATCGCCGTCGTCGGAGCGTCGCTCGCGGGTCTGCGAGCGGCCGAACAGCTCCGTGCCGCCGGGCACACCGGGCCCATCACGGTCCTCGGCGACGAACCGCACCTCCCCTACAACCGGCCCCCGCTCTCCAAGGAGGTGCTGTCCGCGCCGGGCGACCCCTCGCCGGCCGACCTGCACGCCAAGGTGGCCTTCCGCCGCCGGGCGTCGGTCGTCGACGTGGACTTCCGGCTCGGACTGCCGGTGGTGGAGGCCGACCCGGCCCGGGGCCGGCTCTCCCTGGAGGACGGTTCCGTCGTCACCTTCGACGGGCTCGTCGCCGCCACCGGACTGCGCCCCCGCCGTCTGGGCCTTCCCGGCCCGTCGGCCGGACGCCATGTGCTGCGCACCCTCGACGACTGCGTGGGCCTGCGCGGCACACTGCGGCCGGAGGCCGACGTCGTGGTCATCGGCGCCGGGTTCATCGGCTGCGAGGTCGCCGCGACCGCCCTGAAGATGGGCTGCCGGGTCACCGTGGTGGACCCCGTCGGGGCGCCGATGCAGCGCGTCCTCGGGGCGTCGCCGGCCGCCGCCGTCCAGCGGCACCACGAGGCCGCGGGCATCCGGTTCGTCATCGGCCGGTCCATCACCGGCTTCCTGGGCACCACCGCCGTCACCGGGGTCGAACTCGACGACGGGAGCACCCTCGGTGCCGACGTCGTCGTCGAGGCCGTCGGTTCGATCCCCAACACCGAGTGGCTCGCGGGGACCGAGGGACCGGACCTGAGCGACGGGATCCTGTGCGACAACCTGCTCAGGGTCCACGGCGCGCAACGGTTCGTCGCCGTCGGGGACATCGCCCGGTTCCCCAACCCCCTGTTCGACGAGGTGCCCCGCCGCGTCGAGCACTGGTCCATCCCCACCGACACCGCCAAGCGCGCGGCCGCGACCCTCACCGCCGACCTGGCGGGCGTCGCCCCCGACCTCTCCCCGTTCGCCCCGATCCCCTCCTTCTGGAGCGACCAACTCGACCTGAGGTTCCAGAGCTTCGGCTCCCCCGCCCTCGCCGACGAGGTGCGGGTGGAGGAGGGCGACCTCGACCGGCCCGCGAACGGCGTGCTCGTCACCTACCACCGGCGAGCGGCGCACGTGGGCACCGTCGCGATCAACCTGCCGCCCGCCCGTCAGCGCGAGCTGCGTCAGGCCTTCAGCGCCCTCGCGGCCGCCTGACCGCACCGCCCTCCCCGTTCTCGCCCCCTGCTCCCACCGCGAAGTACCGCCGCGAAACCCCCTTGAGGTGGACATGATCACCATGCCCGACGCCACCACGGCGCTGGACCAGCACCGCGAGCGCAACACCGACGAAGAGGCGATCAACCTGGTGCGCAAGCGCATCGCCGACGCCGGTGTGGAGTACGTCTACTACCAGACCGTGACCATCAACGGCCGTGTCATCGGCAAGGTGGTGCCCGCCGAACACCTGATC
The DNA here is from genome assembly GCF_008704515.1 of Streptomyces viridosporus T7A. Lineage (NCBI taxonomy): Bacteria > Bacillati > Actinomycetota > Actinomycetes > Kitasatosporales > Streptomycetaceae > Streptomyces > Streptomyces viridosporus. The sequence continues at coordinate 4,544,063 of NZ_CP023700.1, read as the reverse complement.
CGCAACGTGGAGAAGGGTGTCAACATGCACCGCACGGTGATGGCGGACTTCCAGGTCGACCGCGCGGGCAACCTGCTCGGCGGAGGCAGCGAGGCCGCCGAGTTCACCGCGCTCCCCGACCTCGACACCTTCAGCGTGCTGCCCTGGGACTCGAGCGTCGGCCGCTTCTTCTGCCGCCTCTACGAGCCCGAGCACCGGCCCGAGGTCGGCGGCCGGCCGCTCGCCACCGACGTGCGCGGCAACCTCATCCGGCTGCACGAGGCGTTCACCGCCCGCACCGGCCTGACCCTGCGCACCGGCTGCGAACCCGAGATGACCTGGACCGGCCCCGGGCTGGAGGTGCACCACCGGCCCGACGACAGCCCGGCCTACCGCATCGACCTGCTGGAGCGGAGCCGGCCGATCTACCAGAAGGTCATCGCCTACGCCAAGGCCCTCGGCCTGAACATGATCGAGGGCGACTACGAGGACCCGGGCCAGATCGAACTCAACTGGATGTTCGACCACGCCGACCTGACCGCCGACCGGCTCATCACCTACCGGCAGCTGTGCCGCCAGGTCGCCCGTGAACTCGGCATCAAGGCCAGCTTCATGCCCAAGCCGGCCACCGGCATGATGGGCAACGGCTGCCACCACAACCTCAGCCTGTGGCGCGGCGAGGAGAACGTCCTGGAGGAGCCCGGCCGCCGCGAGCTGCACCTCACGGAGACCGGGCAGCACGCCCTGGGCGGCATCCTCACCCACGCCGCCGCCTCCATGGCCGTCATGGGATCGACCGTCAACTCCTACAAGCGGTACTGGGACTCCGGCCAGTTCGCCCCGTCGCAGATCAACTGGGGCAAGGACAACAAGACCTGCACCGTGCGCCTGTCGGCCAACGGACGGCTGGAGTTCAAGCTCCCCGACGCCATGGTCAACCCCTACCTCTCGCACGCCGTCCTGATCGCCGCGATCGCGGAGGGCCTGGACAACAAGATCGACCCGGGACCGTCCCAGCAGGGCTCCAGCTACGGCGACACCTCCGACGCCCCCCGGTTCACGCCGCTGCCGCTGAACCTGGGCGAGGCGCTGCGGGTCTTCGACGCCGACCCGGTCGTCAAGGCCGCCATCGGCGAGGAGACCGCGGAGCTGTACCACGCCTACAAGTGGGACGAGTGGGCCCGGTTCTGCGGCGTCGTCACCGACTGGGAGCACATGATGTACGCGGAGGACACCCCGTGACCGAGCCCCTCCGTCTGGCCTGCATCGACTCCGACGCCGCGCCGCTGTTCCTGCGCGACGACCCCGTCGAGGGACGGCGCGGTTACGAGCCGGCCGTCGCCGAGCTGATCGCCGACGAGCTCGGCCGCCCGCTGGAGTGGGTGTTCCTGCCCTGGGCCGAGATGCTCCCCGCCGTGCGGCGCGGCGAGGCCGACGGCGTGCTGTGCGGCCAGGGCATCACCGAGTCCCGCCTGCGGGAGGTGGACTTCACCCGCCCGTACGCGGTCTTCCACGAGTCCGTGCTCATCCGCCGCGGCGACCCCGTGCGCTCCGCGGAGGACCTGCGCGGCCGGAAGGTCGCCGCCATCGCCGGCAGCACCAACATGGCCCTGGCCGAGACCTTCGACGGCGCGGTCACCGTGCCGTTCGGGGGCGACTCCGACGACGTGTTCGGGGACATGCTGGAGGCGCTCAGGGCCGGTGAGGTGGACGCGGTCGTCGACGACGACGTCGTGTTCGTGCCGCTGGGCGACCACCCGGACTTCGAGCTGGCCTTCACCGTCCGCACCGGCAACCGCTGGGCCGTCGGCGTCGCCAAGGACCGCCCGGAGGACCTGGCGGCCCTGGACGGCGCCCTCGGCCGGATCATCGCCGACGGCCGGCTGGCCAAGGCCTGGGCCGAGTGGCTGCCGGCGCTGGAGTACCCCTTCGGCGGCGGAGCCGGCGGGGCGGAGGAGTGAGCATGAGGCCCCTCATCGCCGTGATCGGCCGCCGGGCCGCGTCCGTCTCCGGCCTGCGGTTCGCCGCCACCGTCGCCGCCGAGGCCCTGGGCGACGCGGTGTTCGCGGCCGGCGGCGAACCGCTGGTCCTGCACGGCGGCCCCCGCGCCGAACTGTCCGGACTGCCTCAGCGGCTGGCCCGGTTCGACGGTGTGCTGATGCCCGGCGGGTCGGATCTCGATCCGGCCCGCTACGGGCAGCAGCCGCACCCGCGGACCCAGCCCGACCACCCCGAACAGGACGAACTCGACCTCGCGGTGGCCCGGGCCGTCCTCGACCTGGACCTGCCCACCCTGGCCGTCTGCCGCGGCCTGCAGGTGCTCAACACCGTCTGCGGGGGAACCCTGGACCAGCACCTGACCGAGGGCCCCGTGGACCACCTCGACGCCCGCCACACCGTCACCCCGGCACCCGGCTCGCGCCTGGCGTCGGTGGTGGGGACCGGGTCCTTCGAGGTCTCCTCCTACCACCACCAGGCCGTCGACCGGCTCGGCCGCTCCCTGACCGTGGTGGCGCGGGCGGCCGACGGCTGTGTCGAGGCGGTGGAGCACACGGACGCGGACGTGCTCGCCGTGCAGTGGCACCCGGAGGACCTGTTCGACACCTCCCGGCAGGACGGCGCCCTCTTCCGCGACCTCGTCGAACGCGCCGCGACCCGGCGTGCCGCGACCCGGCGTGCCGCAACCCGAAAGGAACGCGCAGCATGACAGCGACCCCGGAGGAACAGGCCCTCGCCACCCGCGCCGAGCTGGAGAAGCGCTTCGCCGGACTGTCCCTCCCCAGCCGGTTGTACATCGACGGCAAGCCGATCGACGCCGCCGACGGCGCCACGTTCGACCGGATCTCCCCGCGCGACGGCCGGAGGATCACCTCGGTCGCCGAGGGCGGCGCCGTGGACGTGGACCGGGCCGTGGCCAGTGCCCGGAAGGCGTTCGAGAGCGGTGTCTGGTCGCACCTGGCGCCCCGCAAGCGGCGCGAGGTGCTCCAGAGGCTGGCCCGGCTGGTCGAGGAGCACGCCGAGGAACTGGCCCTCCTGGAGAGCGTCGACATGGGCAAGCCCTACCGGGACGCCCTCGCCGTCGACATCCGGGTGACCCTCCAGGCCCTGTACTTCTACGCCGAGGCCGTCGACAAGTTCTCCGACGAGGTGGTCCCCACCGACCGGGACACCCTGGCCACCGTCACCCGCGAACCCCTCGGGGTCGTCGGCGCGGTGGTCCCGTGGAACTTCCCGCTGATGATGGCCATGTGGAAGATCGCGCCGGCGCTGGCCACGGGCAACTCCCTGGTCCTCAAGCCGGCCGAGCAGTCCCCGCTGACGGCCCTGCGGTTCGCCGAACTGGCCACCGAGGCGGGCGTTCCCGACGGCGTCCTCAACGTGGTACCGGGCTTCGGACCCACCGCCGGCGCCGCCCTGGGACGCCACGGGGACGTCGACGCGATCACCTTCACCGGCTCCGGTCCGGTGGGCCGGCTGTTCCTGACGTACGCGGCCGAGTCCAACCTCAAGGAGGTCTCGCTCGAACTCGGCGGCAAGTCCCCGCACGTCGTCATGGAGGACGCCCCGGACCTGAGGACGGTCGCCCGGTACGTCGCGAGCGGCATCTTCTTCAACCAGGGCGAGGCCTGCTCCGCCGGGTCTCGGCTGCTGGTCCACCGGGGCATCAAGGACGAACTGCTGGAACTCGTCCTCGAGGAGAGCCGCAGGACCGTCGTCGGCGACCCGCTCGACCCGCGCACCGACATCGGCGCGCTGGTGGAGCACCGGCACCTGGAGCGGGTCCTGGGATACGTGAACGGCGCCGTGGAGGAGGGCGCGCGACTGGTCCTGGGCGGCAACCGCGTCCTGGAGGAGACCGGCGGGTACTACGTGGAGCCCACCGTCTTCGAGGCCGGACCACGGATGCGGATCGCCCGCGAGGAGGTCTTCGGCCCGGTGCTCTCCGTGATGACCTTCGACGACGCCGACGAGGCGGTGCGCCTGGCCAACGACACCGACTACGGCCTGGCCGCCGCGGTGTGGTCGAAGGACCTGTCCACCGCGCACCGCCTGGCACGGGCGATCCGGGCCGGCACCGTGTGGGTCAACAACTACGACGAGAGCGACATCACCGTTCCGTTCAGCGGCTACCGTCAGTCCGGCTTCGGGGCTCCCGACAAGTCCCTGCACGCCCTGGAGAAGTACACCCAGCTGAAGACGACTTGGATCAAACTGTGACCGCACCCCGCGCAGAAGGAAACGATTTCCCCGGCGCCGCTCCCGGGCGCGACGGCCCACGGATCGCCGTCCTGGGCTCGCTGGACTACCCGGACCTGACCGACGAGGACACCGCCATGATCCGGCGCCTCGCCCGGACCGCCCTGGCCACCTTCCGCGGCCTGGGCGCCCGCTGCGAGTTCGTCGAGACCTCCACCCCCCTGAAGGACCTCGGCGATCCGGAGCGGGTCACCGAGTACGACGGCCTGTTCCTGCTGGGCGGCGGCGACGTCCATCCGGAGCTGTACGGCCGCGGCGAGGCGGTGCCCCGCACCTTCGGCGTGGACCGCCGGGCCGACGAGTTCGCCCTCACCGCGATCAGGGCCGCGGTGGACGCCGGCCGGCCGGTGCTGGGCGTCTGCCGCGGTTCACAGCTGATCAACGTCGCCTTCGGCGGCACGCTCATACCGGACATCGAGGACCACCGGCTCCACCGCGGCGGGCCGGGCGAACCGCTGTTCGTCGACGAGAAGGTGACCGTCACCGAGGGCACCCGCCTGGCGGGCCTCGTCCGGGACACCCGCCTCACCGTCCGCTCCGGGCACCACCAGGCCGTCGACCGGGTGGGCGGGGAACTGGTGGCGGTGGCACGCGCCGACGACGGGGTGGTCGAGGCGACCGAGCACCCCGACAAGTGGGTGGTCGGCATCCAGTGGCACCCGGAGGACCCGGCCGGTTCGCAGACCCACCGGCTCCGCCTCTTCGAGGGCTTCGTCGCCGCCTGCGCACAGGACCCGCAGCCGCGCTGAACGCCCGTCGGTCCCGAGCCCCGAACGCACCCGGCGCTCGGGTCTCGGGACCGACGCCCGGTCGGCGGCGGGCACAGGCACCCACGGCCGCGCGACGACGAGGTGCTCCCGGCCCGCACAGGCCGCCGGCGCACGGATGTCCCCCGGGGGCGTCGGTGAGGATCGGCGCCTCGCCGTGGGCGAGGGAAACGGCGACACTCGCCGTCACTGCACCGACCGCGCTCCCAGCGACGTGCCGAGTTCCCGTGCCATGACCTTGCCCGCCTCGAACTCCAGGGTGTCGTCGCCCATGCCGTGGTCGGTGTCGAGGCCGTCCAGCTCGGCCAGGGGCTGGTCCAGCCGGACGTGGGCGACGACGGACTGGAGGGCGCGCAGGGTCGCCGAGGCCGTCGAGCCCCAGTTGGAGAAGTAGGAGAACTGCCACCACCACAGGGCTTCCGTGGTGCGGCCCGCGCGGTAGTGGGCCATGCCGTGGCGCAGGTCGGTGATGACGTCGGCGAGGTCGTCGGAGATGCGGGCCGGGACGGGGGCCGTGCGGGGCTCGTAGGGGTCGAAGACCTCGGAGTAGACGTCGACCGGCTCCAGCATGCGGGCGAGGTTCTCGCGGAGGCCGTCCGCGTCGGGCTCCGGGCCCATGTCGGGCTCGTAGCGCTCGTCGGGGACGATGTCCTCGTGGGCGCCCAGCCGGCCGCCGGCCAGCAGCAGCTGGGAGACCTCCAGGAGGAGGAAGGGGATCGCCGAGTCCGGCTCGTCGCCCTTCGCGACCTCGGTCACGGCGACCAGGAAGCTCTCGATCTGGTCCGCGATCTGGACCGCGAAGTCGTCCGGGTTCTGGTGGGTCGCGTGCAGCGTGGCATCAGACATCTAGGAGTCGTCTCCCCTCGAAGGCGCGGCCGAGGGTCACCTCGTCCGCGTACTCCAGGTCGCCGCCCACCGGGAGGCCGCTGGCCAGGCGGGTGACCTTCAGGCCCATGGGCTTGATCATGCGGGCGAGGTACGTCGCCGTGGCCTCGCCCTCGAGGTTGGGGTCCGTGGCCAGGATCAGCTCGGTGACCGAGCCGTCGGCCAACCGGGCCAGGAGTTCCCTGATGCGCAGGTCGTCGGGGCCGACACCGTCGATGGGGCTGATGGCGCCGCCCAGCACGTGGTAGCGGCCCCGGAACTCCCGGGTGCGCTCGATGGCCACGACGTCCTTGGGCTCCTCCACGACGCAGATCACCGCGGGGTCGCGGCGGACGTCGCGGCAGATGGAGCACTGCTCCTCCTGGGCGACGTTGCCGCAGGTCGCGCAGAAGCGGACCTTCGCCTTCACTTCCATGAGGGCGTGCGCGAGACGCCGTACGTCGGTCGGTTCCGCCTGGAGGATGTGGAAGGCGATCCGCTGCGCGCTCTTGGGCCCGACGCCGGGCAGCCGCCCCAGCTCGTCGATGAGGTCCTGGACCACGCCTTCGTACAACGGACTGCCGTCCTTCCTGAGGTTCTTTCTGTACGTACGGTAGAGCCCGGCGGCCGGTCTTAGAAGGGCAGACCGGGGATGCCGCCGCCGCCCAGCCCCTGGGCCAGCGGGCCGAGCTTCTGCTGCTGGAGGGTCTGGGCGTTCTCGTTGGCCGCCTGGACCGCCGCGACGACCAGGTCCGCGAGGGTCTCGGTGTCCTCCGGGTCCACCGCCTTCGGGTCGATCTTCAGGGCCCGCAGTTCGCCGGAACCGGTGACGGTGGCCTTCACCAGGCCGCCGCCCGCCTGGCCGTCGACCTCCGTGCGGGCCAGTTCCTCCTGGGCCTTGGCCAGGTCCTGCTGCATCTTCTGGGCCTGCTGGAGCAGCTGCTGCATGTTGGGCTGGCCACCACCGGGGATCACGATTCAGCTCCTTGGTCGGCCGGTCCGTCGGCCCGTCGGCCCGCCGGTCCGGGATTTCCCGTTCGGCACGAGCCTACGTGGTCCGGGCGGCCGTCGCTCCAGCACTCTTTCGAGTGAGTTCCGTCCGGGGCCCTATACCTGATCAGGGCCTTCTTCCGGGCGGAAAAAGGCGCGAACCTCCGGCGCCGCCACCCGTTGGGCGGTAGGAAGGGTCCGACACGCGAGCACCGGGCGTCATCGTTCCTTCACCGTGTGCGGTCGACCGGGGGACGGCCGGAGAGTCAGTCGGAGATCAGTCGGAGTCAACAGGGGTCAGTAGGGAGAACCGGGTGGGTCAGCCGGAGATGCAGCCCGAGGGTCGGCCTCAGGACGGGCGGGGTGAGGAGGCGGCCGGGCTGCGGCCCGGCGAGCCGGGCGGACGGGTGTTCCCGCTCGGGGACTGGGGGGAGCCGGCGGCCCGGCTGGACGAGCTGTACCGGTGGGTGGAGCGCGGGGCCCTGGACACGGCCGCCTGGTACCTCGCGGAGCGGGTGTGGAAGCGGCGGTGCGCGCGGGCGCTGCGGGCCGGGGCGGCGGCGGGGGCCGTGACCGGGGCCGCGCTGCCGCTGCTCGATCTGACCGGGGTGGCGGACGGGGCCGCGCCCTGGGGGTACATGGCGCTGCTGCTCGGGGTGGCCTGTGTGGCCGGGGACCGGTTCTTCGGGATGACGTCCGGCTGGATGCGGGACGTGGCCACGGCCCAGGCCGTGCAGCGGCGCCTCCAGGCCCTCCAGTTCGACTGGGCCTCGGAGTGCGTCCGCGAGGTGCTGGGCCCGACGGAGGGCACCGCGAGCGAGGCGGCCGAGCGGTGCCTGTCGGTGCTGCGGCGGTTCTCGGAGGACGTGGCGGAGCTGGTGCGGGTCGAGACGGCCGACTGGATGGTGGAGTTCCGTGCCGGGGGCGCGCCGCTGGGCATCCAGGCGGCGGTGGCGGGCGCGGGGCGCCCGGAGGGCTCCCTCCCGCACGGCCGCTTCCCCTCCTCGCCGGGACCGGCCCGCCCGAACATGCCGAGGCAGCGCCCGCCCGAGCCGAGGTAGCGTCCGCCCGGGCGCCGGTGGCGTCCGCCCGGGCCGGGGTGAGGTGTCCTCCGGGTCACGGCGCGGGGTGCGCGGCCGGGCACTCCGCGCCGTCCCGTCACCGCCCGCCCGTTCGGCCGGGTGGTCACCGTACGGCCGCGCGAAGGGGTGCGCGGCGTTCGTCCGCCGGCGTTCACCGGCGTTCGCCGAACGTTCAACCGCCTTCACCAGGAGCGGACTTCGCGCGGCCGGTCAGTCCCGCCGGTAGGTGAGCTGCTCGCCGTTGCCGGTGTTCACGCGCCTCAGGGAGCCGTCGGGCAGCAGGGTGACCTCGGAGGCGGTACCCGGGGTGCAGGCGCTGCGCGGCTGACCGACCGTCACGGACGACGGGCCGATCTCCAGCCGGTCGCCGGAGCCGGTGACGCCGGTGAGCCTGGCCTCGAAGACGCAGTGGTAGGTGCCGTTCCCGGTGGGTCCGTCGGCGACGAGGGACAGGACCGTGTCGCCCACCTCGCCCTGCCGGACGGTCAGCCGGCGGCTGTGCTGCCCGCTCGCGTTGTCGATGGTGGTGGACCAACTGCCCAGGTACGCCGTCGGGATCGTCCCGTCCGCCGACGGTGTGGTGCTCGGCTGCTCCGTCCCGGCCGGCCGCTGCGCGTCGGGGGTGGTGGCGGGGTCGGTGCTGCGGGGCGCGCTGCTGGGCGACGAGGGCGCGGTGGGGTCGTCGCCGGCGTGGCCGCCGGTGTCGCGACCGCTCATCAGGGCGTACACCGTGCCGCCCGCGGCGAGCGCGACGACCAGCGCGATCACCACGAGCAGCGCGGTGGAGCGGCCGTCCCGGCGCGGTGCGGGCGCCGGTCCGTACGGCGGGGTCGGCCCGAAGGGCGGCGGCCCGTACGGCGGGGTGTGGCCGGTGCCGTGGCCGTGGGCGGGATAGCCGTACGCGGGGTGCTGCTGGGGGTGCCCGTACCCGGCCGGGGCGGCGGGGGCCGGGCCCGGGGGCGGGGCGGGGGCGTACGGACCGGCGACCAGGGTGGGGAGGTGGTCGAGCGGAGGGCTGTCGCCCGGCCTGCCCGGCGGGGGCGGGGCGGGGGTGCCGGAGGGTGCCGCGGCGAAGTCGTCGGCGGTGGGGGCGTGTTCGGGGGTGGCGGCGGGAGCGGGACCGACCGGTGCGCTCCGCGGTGCGCCGGGGGGCGCACCGGCCTCGGTGGGCATGGGCCCCGGCGGGGCCTCCGGGTCCTCCGCGTCCAGCAGCCGCACCGCGTGCCGGCCGAGCTGGGCGACCAGGGCGCCCGGCAGCCAGGGGTCGCGGGAGCGGCCGCCGACGACGGTGTCCTCGGCGCCGGTGCGCCGCAGCACCTGGCCGAGCGTGGGCCGCTCGGCGGGGTCCTTCCTCAGGCAGTCGCGCACGAGGTCGACGAGGCCCTCGGGCACCCGCTCCAGGTCGGGTTCCTCCTGGGCGATGCGGAACATCAGGGCGTGCACCCCGCTGTTGGCGGTGCCGAAGGGCAGCACGCCGGTGGCGGCGTAGGCGAGCACCGAGCCGAGGCAGAAGACGTCGCAGGCCGGGGTGATGCGGTCGCCGCGCACCTGCTCGGGCGCCATGAAGCCGGGCGAGCCGACGAGCGCGCCGGTGCGGGTGAGCCCGCCGTCGGTGACCGTCTCCAGGGCCCGTGCGATGCCGAAGTCGATGACGCGCGGCCCGTCGATGGTGACGAGCACGTTGGACGGCTTGAGGTCGCGGTGGACCAGGCCCGTGGCGTGGATGTCCTTCAGGGCGTGCGCGAGACCGGCGGCGAGGATGCGCACCGAACGCTCCGGCAGCGCCCCGTGGTCGTGCCCGACCACCTGCTGGAGGCTGGGCCCGGCCACGTACCCGGTGGCGACCCAGGGCACGGGCGCCTCGGTGTCCGCGTCCAGCACCGGTGCCGTCCAGGCGCCGCCGACCTGCCGCGCGGCCTGCACCTCCTGGCGGAAGCGCGCCCGGAACTCCTCCTCCCGGGCCAGTTCCTCGCGCACCAGCTTCACCGCGACGGTGCGCCCCCGGTCGGAGCGGGCGAGGTAGACGTGCCCCATGCCGCCGGCCCCGAGCCGCGCGAGCAGCCGGTACGCCCCGATCCGCTGCGGATCCCCCGGGCCGAGCTTCTCCATCGTTGCGCCGCCTTCCCCCCACAGTGAGCAACGGCTCCAAGATAGTGCGGGGCCGCTCCCCGGTGAGCCGGGCGACCTCTACGGTTCCGTAACAGGCGGGCCCGGCTCGTCGAGCACCGGCGGGCCCAGCTCGTCGAGCACCGGCGGGCCCAGCTCGTCGAGCACCTCGGACAAGCGTTCCAGCAGCCGCACCGCCCGCTCGAGGTCCGCCTCCCCGTACGCCCGCGCCAGCCGTTCGGCGAAGGCCGCGTGGCCGGGGTCGATGCGGGTGATCGCCGCGTGTCCCCGGGCGGTCGGCGCGAGGAGCTTGGCACGGCGGTGGGCGGGGTTGGGCCGGTACTCGGCGAGGCCCTGCTCCACCAGCAGGTCGGCGATGCGCTGCACGCTCTGCCGGGTGATGCCCATGGCCCGCGCGATGCCGGAGACGGGCAGCGGCTCGGGGAGGACCGCGCCCAGCACCTGCCACCGGGCCGCGGTGAGTCCGGCGGGCCGGGCCAGTTCCTCGGCGACCGCGAGGAACTGGCCGTTGAGCCGGAAGGCGCCGAGCGCGCCGCGGCTGAGCAGGTCCTGCTGCTCCCGGCTCACCGGGCCAGGGCCTTCTCGAACTCGGCGTACGCCTGTGCGTCGGAGTCGTGGAACAGCCGGTACCAGGCGTCGATCGCGCGCTCGTCGTAGGCGCCGAGCAGCCGGAAGACCTCGCGGGCGAAGGCGACGGGCTCGGTCGGCCCGGCGGTGACGAGCCCGCCGTCGGTGACGGCGTCGGCCTCGACGTACCGCTGCGTGCCCGCGTACCCGGTCGCGGCGAGGTGGAAGGACGCGGCGCCGGTGTGCGCCCGGTCGTCGAGCAGGCCCTCGCGGGCGAGGCCGGCGGTGGCGCCGCAGATCGCGGCGACGGGCACGCGGGCGTCGAGGAAGGCGCGGGCGGTGCGCGCGAAGGGGGCGAGCGCGTCGCCCTCGTCCCAGAGGGTCCCCCCGGTGAGGATCAGCAGCGAGCTGTCCTCGGGCCGCAGCGCGTCGAGCGCGAGGTCGGGCAGGACGCGCAGTCCGCCGATGCTGGTGACGGGCGCGCCGGTCGGGGCGACCGTGCGGACCTCGTACCCGGCGAGCGCGAGGTGCGCGGTGGTGTGACCGGTCTCCCAGTCGGCGAAGGAGTCGTGAACGGCGAGGTGGACGGGCTTGCGGGTCATGACCGCTCCCTGGGGTGTGGGCGGGTGTGCGTCATCCTCTTATGACAACATGCTGTCGTTTAGGCAGCATACTGTCAATCGGTCACGGAGAGCGCGATCGCGGGGGGAGCGCGGCCGCGAGGGGGCGAAGGAACGCGGTCGCGGGGGGAGCGCGGTCGCGGCTGTCGACAACCTGTCGCGGAAAGCGGCCGACCGCAGACAGCCCGCCGATGTCGCGCACCCGCCGCCGGCACCTACCCTCGGGCGCATGACCCCTCAGCCGAACCCCGAAGTCGGGGCCGCCGTGAAGGCCGCCGACCGTGCGCACGTCTTCCACTCCTGGTCCGCGCAGGAGCTCATCGACCCGCTCGCCGTCGCCGGGGCGCAGGGGTCGTACTTCTGGGACTACGACGGCCGGCGCTACCTCGACCTCACCAGCGGCCTCGTCTACACCAACGTCGGCTACCAGCACCCGAAGGTCGTCGCCGCGATCCAGGAGCAGGCGGCGCGGATGACGACGTTCGCGCCCGCGTTCGCCGTCGAGGCGCGGTCGGAGGCGGCGCGGCTGATCGCCGAGCGGACGCCGGGCGACCTGGACAAGATCTTCTTCACCAACGGCGGCGCCGACGCCGTGGAGCACGCCGTGCGCATGGCGCGGCTGCACACCGGGCGGCCCAAGGTGCTCTCCGCGTACCGCTCCTACCACGGCGGCACCCAGCAGGCCGTGAACCTCACCGGCGACCCCCGCCGCTGGGCCTCCGACAGCGGCACGGCCGGGGTGGTGCACTTCTGGGCGCCGTTCCTGTACCGCTCCCGCTTCTACGCCGAGACCGAGGAGCAGGAGTGCGCGCGGGCGCTCGAGCACCTGGAGACGACGATCGTCTTCGAGGGACCGTCGACCGTCGCCGCGATCGTCCTGGAGACCATCCCGGGCACCGCGGGCATCATGGTGCCGCCGGCCGGCTACCTGGCGGGCGTGCGGGAGCTGTGCGACAAGTACGGGATCGTCTTCGTCCTGGACGAGGTCATGGCCGGGTTCGGGCGGACCGGGACCTGGTTCGCCGCGGACCTGTACGACGTGGTGCCCGACCTGATGACCTTCGCGAAGGGCGTGAACTCCGGGTACGTGCCGCTGGGCGGCGTGGCCGTCTCGGGCGCGATCGCCGAGACCTTCGCCCGGCGCCCCTACCCCGGCGGGCTGACGTACTCCGGGCACCCGCTGGCCTGCGCCGCCGCCGTCGCGACGATCAACGTGATGGCGGAGGAGGGCGTCGTCGAGCACGCGGCGCGGCTCGGCGCCTCCGTGGTCGGCCCCGGGCTGCGGGAGCTGGCCGAGCGCCACCCCTGCGTCGGCGACGTGCGCGGGGTCGGCATGTTCTGGGCGCTGGAACTGGTGCGGAACCGGGAGACCCGGGAGCCGCTGGTGCCGTACAACGCGACCGGTGAGGCGAACGCCCCCATGGCCGCCTTCGCCGCCGCCGCGAAGGAGGCCGGCGTCTGGCCCTTCGTGAACATGAACCGGACGCACGTGGTCCCGCCGTGCAACACGGGCGAGGCCGAGTTGAAGGAGGGGCTGGCGGCGCTGGACGCGGCGCTGTCGGTGGCGGACGACTACGTGGAGTGACCGGCCGGGAGGCCGCCGTGACCGGGCGGCCGGGGCGGGCGCGGGCCGGCGCCGCCCCGGCCTCCACTCGAACACGCCGCTCCCGTCCGACCGCGTAAGGTGGCGTGCCCGTAGACGTCTACGGGCACGCCCGTTCGAACACGCGACGAGGGAGACGCCCGACCATGCCCGGCATCAGCGGCAGCGGCGCCGTGACCCGCAACACCCTGCGGCAGCAGATCGCCGACGCGCTCCGTGACGAGGTGCTGGCCGGGCGGCTCCAGCCGGGGCAGGAATTCACCGTCAAGGAGATCGCCGAGCAGTACGGGGTCTCCGCGACCCCGGTCCGGGAGGCGCTGGTCGACCTGTCCGCGCAGGGGCTGCTCGACGCGGACCAGCACCGGGGGTTCCGGGTGCACGAGTACTCCGTCGACGACTTCCGCGGGATGATCGAGGCCCGCACCCTGGTGGCCGACGGGATGTTCCGCGCGCTGACCGACGGCGGCCCGGCGCGTTTCCGGCCGGACGAGCCCCCGGTCGCCACCGCCCTCGCGGGGGTCCGGCGGCGCGGCGAGGAGGCTCAGCGTGCCGCCCTCGCCGGGGACCTGACCGTCCTGATCGGCTACGACCTGCGCTTCTGGCGCGAACTCGGGTCCGTCTTCGGCAACCCGTACCTCACCGACTTCCTGCACCGGATCCGCGTCCAGATGTGGGTGTGCGTGGTGCAGCAGTTGCGGCGGCTGCCCGATCTGCGGGGCCGGCTGTGGGCCGAGCACACCGGCCTGGTCGACGCCCTGTCGCGCCGTGACACCGACGCCGCCCGCGCGATCGTCGCGTCGTACCACACCCATGCGCTCGCGCTCGTCGAGCGCATGAGCGCCGAGTGAGCCGCCCCGGGCCGGGGAGCCCGGGGGCCGGGACCGGCGTCGTCCGTGTTCCCCTGGGTAAGGGACCTGCACGGGGGAAGCCGTCCTCGCGCCGCGTCGATACCCTTTCCTGACCACCGTGCTGTGTGAGGAGCCCTCTTTGGCCTGTGATCTGTGGTTGGTACCGCTCGTCGACGTGTTGTGCCACACCCCCGACAACCCCTTCGCCGAGGAACTCGCGCAGTACAACGCGGTGCTCGCCGAGGCCGGACTGCCGCCGGTGCCGGTGTACCAGTACATGCCGGGACTGTCCGGCGAGGTGGCCCCGGTCGCGGGCTTCGACTACGACGCGCTGCACTTCCTGCGGCGCGTGTACCTGCTCCAGGTGTGCGGGCTGCCGGTCACGCCGGTGGACGAACTGGGCGGTGACTACGAGCAGTTGCTGGAGATGTTCGAGACGACGGCCCAGCAGTCGCACCTGGTGTGGCACTACGACCACGCGGGCGCCTACGTCCCCGTCGACTTCCCGCACCCCCTCGCCAACGAGGCGCTCCTCGCCGGCGGCGGCCCGCTGGGCTCCTCCCACGCCCTGCTGCGGGAACTGGAGTTCGTCGCCCCGTCCATCGGCATCGACCCGGCGAACCCCCCGGCGGCCCCCGAGCCCCCGCTCGGCCCGACCGAACTGGAGGAGCCGGCCGTCCCCGCCCCCTACGACCCCAGCCCCTTCGCCCGCGAACGCCACGTCTGGCTGGGCCTGCACGCGGCGGCGACCCGGAGCCTGGCCCAGGGATCGATGATCGTCTTCAGCTGAACCGACGGGGTCACCGCATCTGGGCGAATCCCTTCCGCATGTCCTCCGCGTTCATGATCGGGCACACCTCGACGTCGGCGTTCATCTCGGTGAAGAACGGTTCACCCGTCGGCGGCAGCTCCGAGCTGTCCTGCATGTCGAAGACCAGCAGGACCGTCCGCCGCCCGCCCAGCGGGCCGAAGTAGGCCGCTTCCGGGTGGAGCCGGTCGAGGATCTCCTGCAACTGCTCGGGCAGCTTCCCGGTGCGGATGAGTTCGTTCGCCCGGTCCGTGTCCAGGGTCGCCTTGAGCATCACGCGCATCGCACTCACCTTCTTCCGGTCGATGCACGTGCCGCGTTCCACCGTATCCCCGGAACGTGAACCGCCCGCGCCGGATCACCGCTTCGCCGCGGAGCCCTCGGCGGCGGCGAGGAGGGCTCGCGCCTCCTCGCGGGCCCTGCCGATCGGGTCCGCGAAGACGCCCAGGCCGTGGGCGACCAGCGCCCCTTCGTGCAGCAGCATCAGCGTCCGGCCCAGCCGGTCGGCCCCCTCCGGGGCGATGTCCCCCGCGAGGTCGGTGAACAGGGCGAGCATCCACTGCTTCTGCCCGGTGATGACCGGGAGGGCCGGGTGGGCCGGGTCGCTGATCTCGGCGTGGGCGTTGACCATGCTGCACCCCTTGGAGCCGTGCTCCGCCGCCCAGGCGCGCGAGGCGTCGAAGACGGCCAGGACGCGCGCCGCCGGCTCCGGCCCCGCGGCGTCGAGGCAGGGGGCGAGGAAGGCCCGCCAGCGCTCGTCACGAGCCGCGAGGTACTCCACGACGATCTGCTCCTTGGAGCCGAACCGGTCGTAGAGGGTCTTCTTCGTCACCCCGGCCTCGGCATGTTCTCGCTGGTGGCGGCCACGTTCCTGGAAAGCCGCTCCCGTGTGCGGGTCGCGCCCCTGGTGTCGATGACCGTCCACTGCGCCACCAGCGCCGTCGTCTTCACCGCGCTCGCCGTGGGCACCGGGGCCGCGAAGCCGCCCGCCGGGACCTCCTTCTGGGTCGCGATCACCTGGCTCGTGGTCCTGTCGACCTTCGGCGGGTACGGGCTGTACTGGCTCATCCTGCGGCGCTCCGGAGTCACCGAGGTCAACACCCTCATGTTCCTCATGGCCCCGGTCACGGCGGTCTGGGGCGCCCTCGCGTTCGACGAGCCGTTCGGCCCGCAGACCGCCCTCGGCCTGGCCGTCGGCCTC
Organism: Streptomyces viridosporus T7A; assembly: GCF_008704515.1. Lineage (NCBI taxonomy): Bacteria > Bacillati > Actinomycetota > Actinomycetes > Kitasatosporales > Streptomycetaceae > Streptomyces > Streptomyces viridosporus. The sequence goes on along the minus strand of NZ_CP023700.1, from coordinate 4,528,350 downwards.
ACCGCGGTCGTCGTCGTCCACCGCGGGAACGCCTCCCGCGCGCCGCGGCCCGCCCGGCGCTGAGGAGGAAGGCCGAGGAGAAGGCCCGGGGGGGGGACCGGGGAGGAAGAAAAAAAGAGGGACGGCCGGGCGGGTTCACCGCACCGGCCGTCCCCTTCGGGTCTCCGGACCCCCGGGAGGGCCCGCTCAGAGGAACGAGTTGATCTCGATCGTCTCGTCCCGGCCCGGGCCCACGCCGATCGCGGAGATCGGGGCGCCGGACATCTCCTCCAGCGCCTTGACGTACGCCTGGGCGTTCTTCGGCAGGTCGGCGAAGGTCTTCGCCTTGCTGATGTCCTCGGACCAGCCGGGGAGCATCTCGTAGACCGGCTTCGCGTGGTGGAAGTCCGTCTGGGAGTACGGCAGCTCCTCGACGCGCCGGCCGTCGATCTCGTAGGCGACGCAGACCGGGATCTGCTCCCAGCCGGTGAGCACGTCGAGCTTGGTGAGGAAGAAGTCGGTCAGGCCGTTCACCCGGGTCGCGTAGCGGGCGATGACCGCGTCGAACCAGCCGCAGCGGCGGTCGCGCCCGGTCGTCACACCGCGCTCGCCGCCGATGCGGCGCAGGGCCTCGCCGTCCTCGTCGAAGAGCTCCGTCGGGAACGGGCCGGCGCCGACGCGGGTCGTGTACGCCTTCAGGATGCCGATGACGCGGCTGATCTTCGTCGGACCCACGCCGGCACCCGTGCAGGCGCCGCCCGCGGTCGGGTTGGACGAGGTGACGAAGGGGTACGTGCCGTGGTCGATGTCCAGCAGCGTGCCCTGGCCGCCCTCGAAGAGGACCACCTTGTCCTCGTCCAGCGCCTGGTTGAGGACCAGCACGGTGTCGGCGACGTACGGCGCCAGCTTCTCGGCGTAGCCCAGCAGCTCCTCGACCACCTGGTCCGCGGCGATCGCGCGCCGGTTGTAGAGCTTGGTGAGGACCTGGTTCTTGACGTCGAGCGCCGCCTCGACCTTCTGGGTGAGGATCGACTCGTCGTACAGGTCCTGGACCCGGATGCCGACGCGGTTGATCTTGTCGGCGTAGGTCGGGCCGATGCCCCGGCCCGTCGTACCGATCTTGCGCTTGCCGAGGAAGCGCTCGGTCACCTTGTCCACCGTCACGTTGTACGGCGTGATGATGTGGGCGTTGCCGCTGATCAGGAGCTTCGACGTGTCGACGCCGCGCTCGTTCAGCCCGCTCAGCTCGGAGAGCAGGACCGAGGGGTCGACGACGACGCCGTTGCCGATGACCGGCGTGCAGCCGGGTGACAGGATTCCGGAAGGGAGCAGGTGGAGGGCATACTTCTGGTCACCCACGACTACCGTGTGGCCGGCGTTGTTGCCGCCCTGGTAGCGCACCACGTAGTCGACAGAGCCACCGAGCAGGTCCGTGGCCTTTCCCTTGCCCTCGTCACCCCACTGAGCACCGAGCAGCACAAGTGCGGGCACGCGCGTACACCCCTTCCGGGCGGGGCATGTCCAAGGTCAGGGGCGTACGCGGAGGATCTCCGCCGCGTGCACCGCGACCACCGTTGGCCGCCAACCGTCGGACCGGATGCCCCGGAATAGACGAAGCCCCCGGCGCAATAGCGCAAAGGGGCTCTTGCACAAAGATGCTACCCGAGGAAGCGAGGCATGGCCGAGGTGGCGACTTCCGCGACGTCCGATCAGCTCCTGGTGGTCATCGATCCGGTCGCCCGGCGCACGGACGGTGAGTCCGTGCGCATCGCGAAGGACGTGCTCGGCGCGGGTGCGCAGACGAAGCTGTGCCTGCCGGACGGCCCGGAGGAGTTCGCCCGGGCACTGGCCCGGCGCGGGTCGCGGCGGCCGGTGGTGATCGGGGACGACCGCGCCCTGGTGCGGGCGGTCGCCCTGCTGCACCGCCGGCGGGAACTCGCCGCCTGCGCCCTGTCGCTCGTCCCGGTCGGGGGCGCGCTGGACCTCGCCCGGTCGCTGGGGGTGCCGACGGGGGCGGTGGCCGCGGCGCGGGCCGTGCTGGAGGGGGTCGAGCGGCGGATGGACCTGCTGGTGGACGACAGCGACGGCGTGGTGCTCGGCGCGGTGCGGATCCCGCCCCTCGGGGCGGCGCCGGCGCCGGAGGCCGAGCCGGGGCGTCCCTGGCTGCGGACGTGCCAGTCCCTGGTGCGGACCCTGGTGCCGTCCCGGCCGTCCCGGATCGCCTCCGCGCCCGAGACGGGGCCCGCACGGCTGCGGGTGGAGGTCGACGGGAAGACGCTCGTCGACCTGCACCAGTCGGTGCGGACCGTGTCGGTGGTCCCCGGCGCCTCCGGGACGGCCCGGGTCGAGGTGCGGCCGGCGTCGGTGGGCGCGGAGGCGTCCCCGCTGGCGGCCGAGGGACGCACGGTGACCGTGTCGGGCGCGCACTTCCGCTACCGGGCGGACGCGCTGGTGTCGGGACCGGTGCGGACCCGGACGTGGGAGGTGCGGGAGGAGGCGTGGGGGATCGTGCTGCCGGCGCGGTAGCGGCTCCGGGATCCGCGTCAGGGAGCCTTGAACCCGGTCGTGTCCAGCACGCAGTCGAACGGCTCGGGGATCGGCAGCTTCTCGCCGAACGGCTTGGAGCAGCTGGACTCGTACCCCTTGGCGGAGGGCATCCAGAAGACCGTGGCCTGCTCCTCCTGCATGTCGAGGAGGAGGTAGACGGGGACGCCCGCCTTTCCGTACGTCTCGACCTTGTCGCTCAGGTCGTCGTCCCAGGTGGAGGGGGAGGTGAGTTCGGCGACGAAGGAGAGGGCTTCGCCGTCCAGGCGGTTGCTGGTACTCCGGCTGATGTTCCGATGCCCCACGTGGATGTCCGGTCCGTACGCGCGCTCCGCTCCCGGGAAAACGTACAAGAAGGGGCCGTAACTGATCCGGTGCTCCTCGGGGAGATGCGGCCGAAGCTGCTCACACACCAGCTCCATGACGTCGAGGTAGTACCCCTTCGACCACGGCGACACGACGATGTTCCCCCTGATGATCTCGGCCTGGTAGCCGTCGGGCACGTCCAGCTCGTCGAGGGTGTCCAGCAGGCCCTCGAAGCTGTGGGGCTCGGTGCCGTTTGTCGTCGGTCGCTCTGCCATGACTGTCATGATGCGCCCTCCCCTGGAGACGGACCAGCCACAACCCGGCGTAGTCGATCGACTACGCCGACATGACCGGCTCCGGGGATCCCGCCTCACCCCCGCCCGAACCGCTCCTCCCGGTGCGCCCGCCAGCGGGCCATCAGGGCCGGGACCTCCTGCTGGACGAACTCGAAGAAGGCCAGCGTCTCCGCCAGCCGGCGGCCCGCCGGGGTGTGGGGGCCCAGGCTGGCGACGCCCTCGCTCAGGGCCTCCTCCCAGCGCCGGATGACGGCCTCGCGGTTGGCGAGGGCCTCGTACCACTGGTCGCCGTGCACGCGGTACCGCTCCCGGCGCGAGCCCGGCTCCCGCTCGCGGGAGACCATGTGCACCTGCGCCAGGTAGCGCACCGCCCCGGAGACCGCGGCCGGTGAGACCCTCAGCCGCTCCCCCAGCTCGGCGGAGGTCAGCACGCCCGTGTCGGAGGAGAGCAGGGCCGCGAAGACGCGGGCGGGCATCCGCGGCAGTCCGGCCTCCACCAGTTGCGCGGCGAAGTGCTCCACGAACCGCGAGACCGCCTCCGGGTCCCGGTCCGTCCCGGCCGGTTCCGCCATCGCCCGATCATCTCCCCTGCTCAGACAGCGTGCGCCAGTCTAACCGCCGTTTCACACACTTCCTCATCTTCACAAGTTTCTGAAAGTAGCGTACGTTCCGAAGCATGACGAAGGCCATCAGCGTCTCCGGACTCCACAAGTCGTTCGGTCGCACCCGCGCACTCGACGGCCTCGACCTGGACGTCGAGTCCGGCGAGGTCCACGGATTCCTCGGGCCCAACGGCTCCGGGAAGTCGACCACCATCCGCGTCCTGCTGGGCCTGATGCGCGCCGACTCGGGCGCCGCACAGGTGCTCGGCCTCGACCCCTGGGCGAACGCCGTGGAGCTCCACCGCCGCCTCGCCTACGTCCCCGGGGACGTCGAGCTCTGGCCGAACCTCACCGGCGGCGAGGCCATCGACCTGCTGGCGCGGCTGCGCGGCGGCCTGGACCGGAAACGGCGCGCCGAGCTCATCGAGCGCTTCGACCTGGACCCGACCAAGAAGGGCCGCGCCTACTCCAAGGGCAACCGGCAGAAGGTCGCCATCGTCGCCGCGCTCGCCTCCGACGCCGAGCTGCTGCTCCTGGACGAGCCGACCGCGGGCCTGGACCCGCTCATGGAGGTCGTCTTCCAGGACGTCATCGGCGAGGCCAAGGCCGCCGGAAAGACGGTCCTGCTCTCCAGCCACATCCTGGCCCAGGTGGAGAAGCTCGCCGACCGCGTGAGCATCATCCGGCTGGGGCGCACCGTCCAGTCCGGCACCCTCGGCGAGCTGCGCCACCTGACCCGCACCACCGTCGAGGCGGAGACCGAGCGGCCCGCCACCGGCCTGGACCGCCTGCCCGGCGTCCACGGCCTGGAGGTCGTCGACGAGGCCACCGGCCGGGTCCGCTTCGCCGTCGACGGCGGACGGATCGACGAGGCCGTCCGCAAGCTCACCGAGTTCGGCATCCGCAGCCTGGTCAGCCACCCGCCGACCCTGGAGGAGCTGATGCTGCGCCACTACGGCGACGAGCTCGCCGCCAACGGGCACGGCACCGGACCGCGCACCGACGGGGACCCGCGATGACCGCCGCGACCGCCGCCCCCGAGGCCCCGGCCCCCACCGGCCCGGTCACGGGCGGCAACGCGCTGGCCGGGACCCGGACGCTGATCCGCTTCGCCCTGCGCCGGGACCGCGTCCGGCTCCCGGTGTGGGTCCTGGCCCTGTTCCTCGGCACACTGGCCACGGCGAACAGCTTCCGGACGCTGTACGGCGGCCCGGAGGACCGGGCGAACGCCGCCCGCACCATGGACAGCCCGGCCGGCCTCGCCATGTCCGGCCCCCGCCACTACCTCGACGACTACGGCTTCGGCTCCATGCTGAGCCACCAGATGCTCGGCTTCACGGCCGTCCTCGTCGGCCTCATGAGCGTGCTGGTCGTCACCCGGCACACCCGCGCCGAGGAGGAGACCGGCCGCGCCGAGCTGGTGCGCTCGGCCGTCGTGGGCCGCCACGCCCACCTCGCCGCCGCCCTGTCCGTCGCGGCCCTGGCCAACCTCGCCCTGGCGCTGCTGCTGGCCCTCGGCCTGGCCGGCCTGGGCCTGGAGGGCGTCGACACGGCGGGCTCGCTGCTCTACGGCTTCGCCCACGCCGCCGTCGGCCTCGTCTTCGCCGCCGTCGCCGCGGTCACCGCCCAGATCACCGCGCACACGCGCGGCGCGTCCGGCACGGCGCTCGCGGTCATCGGCCTCGCCTACGTGCTGCGCGCCGCCGGCGACAGCGGCCGGACCGACGCCCTGTCCTGGCTGTCCCCGATCGGCTGGGCGCAGCGCAGCTACCCGTACGTCGACGACCGCTGGTGGCCGCTCCTGCTCTGCCTGGTGCTCGCGGTGGCGCTCGCGGCGGCGGGCTTCGCGCTCTCCGCCCGGCGGGACGTGGGCGCGGGCCTGCGTCCGGAGAAGCTGGGCCGCCCCACCGCCTCCGACGCGCTCACCACGTCGTCCGGCTTCGCCCTGCGGCTGCACCGCGGCACGCTGGCCGGCTTCGGCGCGGGCCTGTTCCTGATGGGCGTGATGTACGGATCGATCCTCGGGGACGCCGAGGAGATGCTGAAGGACATCGACCAGGTCCAGGAGGCCCTGGAGCGCATCGGCGGGGCCGGCGTCGCCGAGTCCTTCGCCTCCATGGTGATGGTCGTCCTCGCGGTCGTGGCGGCGGTGTACGTGGTCATGGCGACCCTGCGGCCCCGTTCCGAGGAGACCGCGGGCCGCGCCGAACCCCTGCTCGCCACCGGCCTCTCCCGCACCCGCTGGGTGGGCGGTCACCTGGCCGTGGCCCTGGGCGGCGGCACGGTCGTCCTGCTGCTGGCCGGGCTCGGCTTCGGCGTCTCGGGCGCGGCCTCGACCGGTGACGCCGGGCTGTTCCCGGAGCTGGTGGGGGCGGCCCTCGTGTACGCGCCCGCCCTGTGGGTCACGGTCGGCGTGGCCGTGGTGCTCTTCGGCTGGTTCCCGCGGGCGAGCGCGGCGGCCTGGGCCGTGCCGGTGTACGCCTTCGTGGTCGGCTACCTCGGCCAGATCCTCCGGTTCCCGGACTGGATGAACAACCTCTCCCCGTTCGGCCACGTCCCCCGGCTCCCCGCCGCGGACCTGGACTGGACCCCGCTGCTCCTGCTGACCCTCGTCGCCGCCGGTCTGGTGTGGCTGGGCTTGGCGGGCTTCCGGCGGCGGGACCTCGAGACGAAGTAGCGGCAGCCGTACCCCGTCCCCCGCCCCTCGGCGGGCGGGGGACGGGGCGGCGTGGACCGGCGCGGGCTCAGACCTCGACCGCCAGCCCCTCCAGTCCCCGGATCACGAAGTTCGGCTTGCGCTCCGGTTCCTCCGCCGGGGCGAGGGTGGGGGCCTTCTCCAGCAGGGCCGCCAGGGAGGCGGTGAGCTCGATGCGGGCCAGCGGGGCGCCGATGCAGTAGTGGATGCCGGCGCTGAAGGAGATGTGGGGGTTGTCCCGGCGTGCGAGGTCGAGGCGTTCCGGGTCGGTGAAGACCGCCGGGTCGTGGTTGGCGGAGCCGAAGAGCATCGCGACCTCCGCGCCCCTCGGGATCACCGTGCCGTCGATCTCGATCTCGTCCAGGACCCAGCGTTCGAAGAGCTGGAGCGGGGTGTCGTAGCGCATCAGCTCCTCGACGGCGGACGGCACCAGGGAGGGGTCGGCGCGCAGGGCGGCGAGCTGGTCGGGGTTGCGGAACAGCGCCCACCAGCCGTTGACCGTGGCGTTCACGGTCGCCTCGTGGCCGGCGTTCAGCAGCAGGGCGCAGGTGGAGACCATCTCCTGCTCGGTGAGCCGGTCGTCCTCGTCGTGGGCGGCGATCAGCCCCGAGATCAGGTCGTCGCCGGGGTCGCGGCGGCGCTCGGCGATCAGGTGCCGGAGGTAGTCCGAGAACTCGGCCGACGCCCGGACCGCCTTCGCCGCCGCCTCCTGCGACGGGTTCAGCTCGTACATCCCGCAGATGTCCGCCGACCAGGGGCGCAGCGGGGCCCGGTCGGACTCCGGGATGCCCAGCATCTCGGCGATCACCGCGACCGGCAGCGGTTCGGCGACGTCCCGCAGCAGGTCGCCGCCGCCGGCCTCGACGAGCCGGGCCACCAGCTCCTGCGCCAGCCCCTGGACGTAGGGCTTCAGGCGCTCCACCGTGCGCGGGGTGAACGCCTTCGACACCAGGCGCCGGATCCGGGTGTGGTCCGGCGGCTCGAGGTCGAGCATGCCGTGGTCGTTGAGGGTGTGGAACGGCTCGTGCTCCGGCGGCGGCGCCGTCCGGCCGAACTCCTCGTGGTCGAAGCGGTGCAGGTACGTCCGGCCCAGGCGCCGGTCGCGCAGCAGTGCCGAGACGTCGGCGTGGTGCGGGACCAGCCACTGGTTCGTCGGTTCGAACCAGTGCACCCGGCCCCGCTCCCGCAGTTCGGCGTAGGCGGGGTACGGGTCGGCGACGAACGCCGGGTCCCACGGGTCGAACGCGAGGTCGGAAAGGGCTGCCATGGACGGACGGTAGCCCGGCACCCGGCCCCCTGACCAGGGTCGGAGCCCTGTGACCGGGGTCAGCCGGGGGTCACCAGCCGCGCCTCGTACGCGAACACCGCCGCCTGGGTGCGGTCCCTGAGGCCCAGCTTCACCAGGATGCGGCTCACATGCGTCTTGATCGTCGACTCGGCGACCACCAGCCGCTCGGCGATCTCCGCGTTCGACAGGCCCTGGGCGATCAGCACCAGCACCTCCGTCTCCCGCTCGGTGAGGTCACCGTACGCCGCCTGCGCGGACGGCATCAGGCGCGGGGTCTCGGACAGCTTGGAGAACTCGGTGATCAGCCGCCGGGTCACCGACGGGGCGAGCAGCGCCTCCCCGGAGGCGACCACCCGTACCCCGTCGGCCAGTTGGCGGGCCGAGGCGTCCTTGAGGAGGAAGCCGGAGGCACCCGCGCGCAGCGCCTGGTAGACGTACTCGTCCAGGTCGAAGGTGGTCAGCACCAGCACCTTCGCCGCGCCGTCGGCGGCGACGATCTCCCGGGTCGCCTCGATGCCGTTCAGCTCGGGCATGCGGATGTCCATCAGGACGACGTCCGGGGCGAGTTCGCGGACCCGCTGCACCGCCTCCCGGCCGTTGACGGCCTCGCCGACGACCTCGATGTCCGGCATCGCGTTCAGCAGGACCGAGAAGCCCTCGCGCACCATCATCTGGTCGTCCGCGATCAGGACACGGATCGTCATGCCGCTGCCCCGTTCCCGCGGTTCTCGTCGTTCCTGTCGTGCACCGCGGGGACCGGCAGGAACACCGCGACCTCGTAGCCGCCGTCGTCGGTCGGGCCGGCCGTCATCTCGCCGTTCAGCATGGTGACCCGCTCCCGCATGCCGGTGATGCCGTGCCCCGCACCGGGCGAGGGCTTGACCAGGCTCGGCTCGGGTGCCGGGCCGTTCACCACGCGCACGCCGAGCCCGCCGAGCACGTAGCCGATCTCGACCCGGGCGCTCGCACCGGGCGCGTGCCGCAGGCTGTTGCTCAGCGCCTCCTGCACGATCCGGTACGCCGACAGCTCCACGCCGGGCGGCAGCTCGCGCACCGCGCCGGTCGTCACCTTCTCCACCTCCAGCCCGGCGCCGCGCACGTTGGCGAGCAGGGCGTCCAGGTCGGCGAGGGTGGGCTGCGGGGCGTCCGGGGCCTCGTAGTCCTCGGCGCGGACCACGCCGAGGACCCGGCGCAGCTCGGTGAGGGCGGCCACCGCGTTCTCCCGGATGGTGGCGAAGGCGCGCTCCAGCTCCGGCGGCGGGTTCTCCACCCGGTAGGGGGCGGCCTCGGCCTGGATGGCGACGACCGACATGTGGTGGGCGACCACGTCGTGCAGTTCGCGGGCGATGGTGGTGCGCTCCTCCAGCAGCGTGCGCCGGGAGCGTTCGTGCGCGGTGACCGTCTGCTGGGCGGTCACCTCCTGCTGGGCGGTGTGGCGGACGTGCCAGAGGGAGACCACGAGCAGGGCGAAGGCGGACGTCACCATCATGGGCCCGCTGTTCGTGTAGTAGTAGGAGCCGCCGAGGAACACGTCCGAGAGGAAGGCGTAGACGGTGGTCAGAACCCACATCCAGGCGGCGGTGCGGGGCCGGGTGCGCAGCGCCACGACGACCAGCACCGCCAGGTGGCAGACGAACGCGCCGGGCATCCACGGCCAGTCGCCCTGGCCGCTCTTGATCAACGCGGCCACCGGGGTCACCGCGAGGGACAGCCAGAACGCGCCGACCGGCCGGACCAGCGTGGTGAGCACCGGGAGCGCGCACAGCAGGCCGATCAGCAGGGCCGGCACGTCCCCGCCGGGCAGGCCGCTCGACAGCGTGCCGGCCATCAGGGCGAGCAGCGCGACCGCCCCCACCACCGCGTGCGGGAGGTGTTCCGCGGCCGACCGCAGCCGGGCGGGCAGCCGGCGGACGAACGGGCCGTCGGTGCGCCGGGGCGGCAGCGGGCGGTAGGCGAACGCGTCGTGGAACAGGTCCTCGCGCAGCCCGCTCAGGGACTTCTGGGCCAGCCGGTACTCCGGGCTGCGGGTCCCGTCACCGTACGGGGCGGCCGGGGGCTGCTGGTGGGTCGTCTCGGTCACGCTCACACGGTAGGCCGACCGGGTGACCGCGGTCGTCCCCGCCGAGACGGGTTTCCCGGCGTCCGTCTCAGGTACTACACGGGCCGCGCGGACGGCCTCCGGTACCCGTGGAAGTCGCTACCGGGGGATCAGTACCCGGAGGGCCGGACCAGCCCCGACTCGTAGGCGAACACCGCCGCCTGTGTGCGGTCCCTGAGGCCCAGCTTCACCAGGATCCGCCCGACGTGCGTCTTCACGGTCTGTTCGGCCACCACCAGCCGCACCGCTATCTCCGCGTTGGACAGGCCTCGCGCGATCAGCGCGAGCACCTCCGTCTCGCGTTCGGTGAGGTCGCCCACGCGCTCCTTCAGCGGGGTGCGGGGCTCCGGGGCCAGCCGGGAGAACTCGGCGATCAGCCGCCGGGTGATCCCGGGCGCGAGCAGCGCGTCCCCGGCCGCCACCACCCGGACCGCCTCGGCGAGTTGGTCGGCCGACGCGCGCTGCCGGTCGCCGTGGTCGGCGGCCGTCCGGGCCGCTTCCCGGGCGTTGGCCCGGTGGGCCGCGTGGACCGTCTCGAGGGTGGCCGCGGTCGGCGGGGCGGTCGCGGCCGGTGCGGGGGCGGGGGTCTCGGGCCGCGCGGCACCGGCGAGGGGCAGGGCCACGGCGGAGGCGACGAGCGTGGCGAGGACGGTGCGCCACCACCGGCCCGCCCACCACCGTTCCATCCGCCGCCGGTTCGCCCGTCGCGGGCTCATCTGCCGCCCTCGCGCCGGGTGTTCGGCCACCGAGGCGGTCACCGGAACGGCCACCGGGACGACCGCCGTCGTCGGCGCCGCATCGTCCGCGGGGGCGGCGCGGCGCCCGGCTCCCCCGCGTGCCCGGCGCCGTTCCGCCGGACCGACCTCCCCCGTGGTCGCGGACGCGCCGCCCGCGCTCCCGCCGTGCCCCGCCGTCCCCGCCCCGTGCCGCAGTCCCATGGTCGTCCCGTCTCCCCCTCCGCCCGGTCATCGGGCTCGTCGGGAAGGGAAGTTACGGAGCGGCGCGGGTAACCCGCGTCCCGCCGGGGGACTCACCTGCGGGGTAGCTCTCAGGTACTACGGGTACGACCGGGTACGGCCGAATGCCCCGGAGACCCCACGGGCCCCCGGGCACCCCCGGGAAAGGCGTCACCAGGCGAGCTGGGCGATCTCCTCCGCCACCACCGCGCAGGCGTCCGCCGCCGGGTCGATCAGCGGGAAGTGGCCGACGTCCTCCAGCAGCGTCAGCCCCACCACCTCGCCGGCCTTCGCCGCCGCCTCCGTGTACGCCTCGGCCACCGGCGGCGGGACGTCGAGGTCGGCACGGCCCTGGACCAGGGTGGTGGCGATACCGGTCGGCAGCAGCAGCGCGGGGTCGGCGTACGGCCGGCGCTCGGCGAACCCGTCGTCACCGCCCAGCAGTTGGCGGACCGCCCCCTCGCACACGTCCAGCTTGTCGGCGACCGCGAAGTCGGCGATCGGGGCGAGGGCGACCACGCCCCGCAGGGGCGCGGGGCGGTCCGTGCGCCAGGGGGCGTCGGCGGGCAGCAGGTGCCGGGCGGCGCTCCACAGCGCCAGGTGGCCGCCGGCGGAGTGCCCGGTGACGACCGTGCGGCGCGGATCGGCCTGCGGCAGGTGCTGCCGGACCAGCTCGGGCAGGGCGTCCAGCGCGGCGGCGACGTCGTCGAAGGTGTCGGGCCAGCGCCCCGCGACCGGGTCGCCGCCGCCCGCCTCCCCCGCACCGCGCCGGTACTCGATGCTGGCCACGGCGAAGCCCCGGCGGGCCAGGAACCCGGCGAACGGGCTGATGTGGCGCCGGTCGTAGGGGGCGCGCCAGGCGCCGCCGTGCAGGACGGCGACCACGGGCGCGGGGCCGCCGGGGCCGCCCGTGGCGCGCGGGACGTAGAAGTCGATCAGCTGGTCCGGGTCGTCGCCGTAGGCCGCGGTCGCGTCGGGGTCGACCGGCGGACGGGAGAGGACCGACTCCTCCTCGGCGGCGGCCCGGGCGGCTGCGACGTCGTCCGTCATGCTCCAACCTCTCAGCGATGAAACGTATTTGGCGGACCCGAGAAGTATTCGGCCGTTGGCCGGGACGGTATCAGGACGATCATGTGCGCGGACATGGGGATATCACACTCGGTGAACCTCCTGGGAGGCGGCCTGCGGGTCCCGTCCCGCGCACGGGACCCGCAGGCCGCCGTCACGGCGCCGTCCCGCCGTCCTGAGCCCCGGTCTCCGCCAGCACCTGCGCCAGCACCCGTGCCGCACGCTCCGCGTCCGCGAAGCCGATGTACAGCGGGGTGAAGCCGAAGCGGAGCACGTCCGGGTGGCGGAAGTCCCCGACCACCCCGCGCTCGATCAGCCGCTTCATCACGTCCCCGGCGTCCGGGCAGCGCAGGGCGACCTGGCTGCCCCGCTCCCCGTGCGCCCGCGGGGTCAGGCACGCGACCCGGCCCGCGGGGACGTACGCCTCGACGCACTCCAGGAAGAAGTCCGTCAGCGCGAGGGACTTGGACCGCACCGCGTCGACCGTCACGCCGTCCCAGACCTCCAGGGCCGCCTCCAGGGCGAGCATGGAGAGGATGTCCGGGGTGCCGACCCGTCCGCGCGGCGCGCCCGCCGCCGGTTCGTAGTCCGGGCGCATGCCGAAGGGGTCGGCGTGGGAGTTCCAGCCGGGCAGCGGGGAGTCGAAGCGGTCCTGCAGGTCTGCGCGCACATAGAGGTACGCCGGTGAACCGGGGCCGCCGTTCAGGTACTTGTAAGTGCAGCCGACCGCCAGGTCCACGCCGTGTCCGTCCAGCCCGACCGGCAGCGCGCCCGCGCTGTGGCACAGGTCCCAGACGACGTACGCCCCCGCCGCGTGCACGGCCGCCGTGAGCGACGGCAGGTCGTGCAGCCGGCCGGTGCGGTAGTCGACGTGGTTGAGCAGCACCGCCGCCGTACGGTCGCCGAGCGCGCCCGGGACCTCGGACGGCGGGACCGGGCGCAGGGTGCAGCCGGTCATCCGGGCGGCCGAGGCGGCGATGTAGCCGTCCGTGGGGAACGTGGTCGCGTCGACCACGATCTCGTCCCGTCCGGTGTCCGCCGACCGCGCCAGCCGCACCGCGCCCACCAGCGCCTTGAACAGGTTGACGCTCGTCGAGTCCCCGACCACGATCCGCCCGGCGGCGGCGCCGACCAGCGGGGCGATCCGGTCGCCGATCCGCTCCGGCGCCGTCCACCAGCCCTCCTCGGTCCAGGACCGGATGCGCAGTTCGCCCCACTGCCGGCGGACCACGTCCTCGATCCGGCCGGGGACGGCGACGGGCAGCGCGCCCAGCGAGTTGCCGTCGAGGTAGACCGCTGTGTCGGGGTCGTCCAGCACGAACTCGGCGCGCTTGGCGGCCAGTTCGTCGACCGCGTCCAACTTCTCCGCTTTCGAGGCCAGTTCAGACATGGGATCGCGCCGTCCACAGCTCGGGGAACACGTTCTTCTGCGCCCGCTTCTCCAGCCAGGCCACCCCGGCCGAGCCGCCCGTGCCGGCCTTGGCGCCCATCGCGCGGCGGGTGGCGACCAGGTGGTCGTTGCGCCAGCGCCACACCAGCTCGGCGACGTCGGTCAGTGCCTCGCCCAGCCGGGCGACCTCGTCCCGCTCGTCACCCGAGTAGACGGCCGTCCAGACCGCCTCCACCTCCGGCGACGGCTCGTAGCGCCGCGACACGTCGCGCCGCAGCACCTCCTCGGGGACGGCGTGCCCGCGCCGGGCGAGCAGCCGCAGCACCTCGTCGTACAGGCTCGGTTCGTGCAGCGCCTTCTCCAGCTCGGCGTGCGCGCGCGGCGAGCCCCGGTGCGGGACCAGCATGGACGCGGACTTGTCGCCGAGCAGGAACTCCAGGCGCCGGTACATCGCCGACTGGAAGCCGGAGCCCTCGCCGAGGGCGCCGCGGTAGGCGTTGAACTGCGCGGGGGTGAGCTGTCCGAGCGGCTTCCAGGAGGCGTTCAGCGCCTCCAGCTCCCGCACGGACCGCTTCAGCGCGTCGATCGCGGTCGGTACGTCGTCCTCCCGCAGCGCCTTCGCCGCGGTCTCCCACTCGTGGACGATGACGGTGAACCACAACTCCATCACCTGGGTGGTGACCAGGAAGACCATCTCTCCGGGATCGTCGGAGAGGGTGTGCTGGAGGTGGGTGAGGACGTCGGCCCTGACGTAGTCCTCGTAGGGGGTCGTGCCCTCGAAGTCGAGATGCGGGGTCTCCGGCTCGTGAGCCTCGTGGGACATCGCTGTCTCCTGAAATGTACTCCGGGTAGCGGTCCGCCCCTGCCGTTACCGGCACGGGGGCCCCGGTCCCCACGGTGCATCCTCCGCAATCGTCCCCCACGGCCGCAAGGCCCGCCCGGTCACGGGCGGGCCTCGTGGGCCGTACGGCTCAGCCGAGGACCTGGGCCGCCGTCGGCGAGGAGTCCTTCAGGAACTGGGAGCAGCGCTCGTACTCCTCCTGCTCGCCGATCGCCTGCGCGGCGCGGGCGAGGGCGTGCAGGGCGCGCAGGAAGCCGCGGTTGGGCTCGTGCTCCCAGGGGACCGGGCCGTGGCCCTTCCAGCCGTTGCGGCGCAGCGCGTCCAGTCCGCGGTGGTAGCCCGTGCGGGCGTACGCGTACGACTCCACGACGCTGTCCCGCTCGAACGCCTCGTCGGCCAGCCGGGCCCAGGCAAGCGAGGAGGTCGGGTAACGGGCGGCGACGTCGGCGGGCGAGGTGCCCGACGCGAGCAGCTCGCGCGGCCCGGGGTCGTCGGGGAGGTGGGTCGGGGGCGGACCGCCGAGGAGGTTCTCATGAATCGACATGGGTCCAGTCTCGTACATCACCCCCGTCCGGTGCCGGGAGGCCGGGGGGCGGCCCCGCCGTCCGGTCCCCGCCCGGTCTCCGCCTCCAGCGGGGGCACCGCCACACTGCCGTGCGTACGGCACTCGGGGCGCCGGCAGTCCGGCGCCGCCGGGCGGCGCACGGTCGCGAAGGCGACGGCCGCCCCCACCACCAGGACCCCCGCGCACAGCACCATCGCCCGCCCGAACGCGTCGTCGAAGGCGTCCGGCTCCCGGTAGGCCTCCGGCCCCATCCCGGTGAGCAGCGGCAGCGCGGCCACCGCCACCAGGCCGGCCGCGCGGGCGGCGGCGTTGTTGGTGCCGCTGGCCAGGCCCGCCCGCGCGGTGGCCACGGAGGCGAGGACGGTCGCGGTCAGCGGGGCCACCAGGGTGACCATGCCGAGGCCGAGCACCAGCAGCGCGGGCAGCACGTCGGCGGGGTAGGAGGCGCCCGGGCCGACGCGCAGCATCAGCAGCATCCCGGCGGCGCACAGCAGCGGTCCGACGGTGAGCGGGAGGCGCGGGCCGATGCGGTCGCCGAGTTCACCCGAGCGCGCGGAGAGCAGCAGCATCAGCGCGGTCGTGGGCAGCAGCGCCGTGCCGGCGGCGAGGGCGGAGTACCCGACGACGACCTGGAGCTGGAGCGCGGCGAGGAAGAAGAAGCCGCCGAAGGCGGCGTACACGCACAGCGTGACCAGGTTGGCGGCCGTGAACTGGCGGGAGGCGAAGAGGTCCGGCGGCATCATCGGGTCCGGGCCGCGCCGCTCGACGTGCACGAAGGCGACGGCGGCGGCGAGGCCGGCGGCCCCCGCGACGGCGACCACGACGGAGCCCTCACCGGCCTCGATCAGCGCGTACGTCATCAGCGCGAGGGCGAGCGCGCCGAGCGCGGCGCCCAGGACGTCGAAGCGGCCGTGCGCGCCCCCGCCGGAGGACTCGGGCACGTGCCGTACGGCGATCGGGGCGCACAGCAGGGCGAGGGGCACGTTGATCAGGAACACCCAGCGCCAGCCCGGCCCGTCCACCAGCCAGCCGCCGAGGAACGGTCCGACGGCCGCGCCGACACCGCCGAAGCCGGACCACAGGCCCACCGCGCGGCCCCGGTCGTCGGCGTGGAAGGAGGCCTGGATGAGGGCGAGCGACCCGGGCGTGAGCAGCGCGCCGCCGACGCCCTGGAGCGCGCGGGCGGCGATCAGCATCCCGGCGTTCGGGGCGAGACCGCACAGCAGGGAGGCCGCGGCGAACCACAGCACCCCGGTGACGAACACCTTCCGCCGCCCGAACCGGTCCCCCAGCGCCCCGCCCAGCAGGATCAGCCCGGCCAGCGTGACCATGTACGCGTTGACGGTCCACTGGAGGGCGGCGAGGTCGGCGCCGAGGTCGCGCCCGATGCGCGGGAGGGCCACGTTGACGACCGTGGAGTCCAGCAGGGCCATGCCGGAGCCGAGCACCGTGGTGAGCAGGATCCACTTGCCCTGCGGTGAGGCCAGCCGGACGTCGGGCATGGGGGGAGCATACGGAAACACGGGACGTACGCAAACGCGGTGAGCCCGGCACCACCGCGGGTGCCGGGCTCACCGGAGCACGGGTTCCTTACTTGATCCTGGTGCCCGTCGAGCGCAGGTGGCGGCAGGCCTCGACCACGCGGGCGGCCATCGACGCCTCGGCCAGCTTGCCCCAGGTGCGCGGGTCGTAGGTCTTCTTGTTGCCGACCTCGCCGTCGACCTTCAGGACGCCGTCGTAGTTCCTGAACACGTGGTCGACGACCGGACGCGTGAAGGCGTACTGGGTGTCGGTGTCGATGTTCATCTTGACCACGCCGTTCTCCAGGGCGGTCAGGATCTCCTGCTCGCTGGAGCCGGAGCCGCCGTGGAAGACGAAGTCGAACGGCGCCTGCTTGCCGAACTTGGCGGCGACGCCCTCGTTCAGCTCCTTCAGCAGCTCGGGACGGAGGACGACGTTGCCCGGCTTGTACACGCCGTGCACGTTGCCGAAGGACGCGGCGAGCAGGTAGCGGCCCTTCTCGCCCAGGCCCAGCGCCTCCGCCGTGCGGATCGCGTCGTCGACCGTGGTGTAGAGGGAGTCGTTGATCTCGTGCGAGACGCCGTCCTCCTCGCCACCGGTCGGGGTGATCTCGACCTCGAGGATGATCTTCGCGGCGCGGGTGCGCTCGAGGAGTTCCTGGGCGATGGCGAGGTTGTCGGAGAGGGTCTCGGCGGAGCCGTCCCACATGTGGGACTGGAACAGCGGGTCGCGGCCGGCCTTGACGCGCTCCTCGGACACCGCGAGCAGCGGACGCACGTACCCGTCGAGCTTGTCCTTCGGGCAGTGGTCCGTGTGCAGGGCGATGTTGACGTCGTACTTCTCGGCGACGATGTGCGCGAACTCGGCCAGGGCCACCGCGCCGGTCACCATGTCCTTGTTGTGCTGGCCGCCCAGGAACTCGGCGCCGCCCGTCGAGATCTGGACGATGCCGTCGCTCTCCGCCTCGGCGAAGCCGCGCAGTGCCGCGTGCAGGGTCTGGGACGAGGTGACGTTGATGGCCGGGTAGGCGAACTTTCCTGCCTTCGCCCGGTCCAGCATCTCGTTGTAGACCTCGGGAGTTGCGATGGGCATCTGTCCGCTCCTCTTAGCGTTGCGGGTGGGGGTGCTGCGTACGGTCGGCCCTGACCTGGAACCTTGGATGCGACGTCATTGTCGAGGCCATCTTCCCAGACTTGTCCGGCTGGTCGACGGCGCAGGTCGAGTCGTTATGTCGACGATGTCTGAGGACCGCGCCACGGAGTGGATCGGGGGCGGGTCGGGGGCGGGTCAGTCGAGGCCGAGCTCGTCCTTCGCGTACGCGAACAGGTACGGCACCCCGGCGCCCTCCCGGATCTTCTCGGCGGCGCCGGTGGCCCGGTCGACGATGGTCGCGACGGCCACCACCTCGGCGCCGGCCTCGCGCACGGCCTCGACCGCGGTGAGCGGGGAGCCGCCGGTGGTGGAGGTGTCCTCGACGACCAGGACGCGGCGGCCCGCGATGTCCGGGCCCTCCACCCGGCGCTGCAGACCGTGCGCCTTGGCGGCCTTGCGCACCACGAAGGCGTCCAGCCTGCGGCCGCGGGCGGCGGCGGCGTGCAGCATGGCGGCGGCCACCGGGTCGGCGCCCATGGTCAGGCCGCCGACCGCGTCGAAGTCCAGCCCGTCGGTCAGGTCCAGGAGCACCTGGCCGACCAGCGGGGCGGCCTCGCCGTCGAGGGTGATGCGGCGCAGGTCGACGTAGTAGTCGGCCTCCAGACCGGAGGAGAGGGTCACCTTGCCGTGCACCACGGCCTTGTCCTTGATCTGCTGCAGCAGCGCGCCGCGAACGTCACTCATGCCAGTCAGCTTAAAGGCGCTCAAAGGCGGGTCCAGCTCCAGGTCGTCGAGGCCTCCAGCGGCTCCAGGGGGGTGACCAGGCGCGGGTGGGTGTTCAGGCCGTCGGGCGGGCCGGTCTGCGGCTCCACGCAGACGGCCTCGCGCTGCTCGTCGTAGACCACGACCCACTCCTCGCGGCTGGTCACCTTCAGCTCCAGCAGCCCCGGCCAGGTGAGGGTGACGTCGACGCCGCCGGGCATGCCGAAGCAGTCGTCCCAGGGCCCGGGCTTCGGGTCGATCCGGTGGCCGGTGGGCAGGTGGTCCTCGCCGCGCTCCTCCTGCCAGGCCGGCGCGAAGTCCAGGCGGACGTCCGCGCCGTCGAGGGTGCGGTTGAACCAGGGGTGCCAGCCGATCTGCGCCGGGAAGGAGGACTCGTACGTCTCCACGCTCATGGCCAGCGTCAGGGAGTCCGCGGTGAGCGCGATCTGCTGGGTGACGCGCCCGGAGTAGGGCCACGGCTCGGTGAGGTCGTAGGTGAGCACGGCCTCGTCGGCGCTCCTGCGGGCGGTGCGCCAGGCGGCGTCGCGGGCGGTGCCGTGGATGGCGTGCGGCGGGGCGTTGAGCGGCATGTGGTGCACGGCGGCGCCGTCCCGGAACCGGCCGTCGCGGATCCGCCCGCACCAGGGGACCATCGGGAAGCAGCCGTACCTCTCCCCCTGCCGCAGCAGCTCGACGCCCCCGAGCCGCAGCCCTCCGACCCGGCCGCCGTTGCCCGGCTGCACGGTCACCTCCGCGTCGCCCGCGGTCAGCGTGATGTCTTCGGTACTCACGTCTCGACCCTACTGGGGCGATCAAGGGGGCCCGGGTTCCTTCCGGCCGGTTCGCGTCGCTCAGTGCCGTCTGCGCAGCGCCCGGACCGCGACGACGGCCGAGGCCACCGCGAGCGCCGCCGCCGGGGCCGCCCAGCGCAGCGGGCTGCGGGGCGAGACGGTCTGGGGGGCGGGGACGGGCGCGTACCGGCCGCGGGGCGGGGCGTGGTCCACCTCCTCGGCGCTGCGGCCGATCATCGTCCGCCGGGCGTGGGCCGCCTCGGCGACGGAGTCGTCCTCCCCTGGGGAGGACGGGGGGGCCTCCGCGTCGAAGGCGGAGGGGAGGTCCGGGAGGGGCTCCCCGGCGGGCTCGGCGCCGGGCTCCGGGGGTTCGGGGGCTTCCGGGACCCCGGGGGCTTCCGGGGCCTCCTCGGACCGTGCGGGCTCCGCGGGACCGGGCCCGGGGGCAGGAGGCGGCGGCGGGGCGTCGTCCGCGTCCGGAGTGGTCTCGAAGTCGGTGGTGGCCCGCGGTTCGAAGTCCCCCGCCGCCAGGAGCTCCGGCGACTCCGGGCCGGGGGCCTGCGGGCCGGAGTCCGGACCGGCCTGCTCGGGGGCCGGCGCCCCGTCCCCGGGTGCGTCCGTCCCGTCCCGGTCCGCCACCGCCGCGCCCAGGTTCTCCGCGAAACGGTCCAGCAGACGGGACATCGCCGAGGCCACCGCGTCCGCCGGGAGGTCCGCGACCCGGCCGCCGGCCGTCGCCGTGCCGTCGACGGTGAGGGCGGCGCCGCCCTCCGCCTCCCGCAGGCGCAGCCGCAGCGCCAGCTTCACCGAGCCGGTGCCGCGGATCTCCGTCGCGTCGCCCTCGACGGCGTAGGAGCCGTCGTCCCGCCCGGACACCCGTACGGCGCCCCGGTAGGTGATGGAGTGGCCGCCGACGCGGATCCTCAGCCGGCCGGCGACGGGGTCGGCGGCACCGGTGTCGCGCTGGAGCCCGGGCACCGCCCGGGCGACCCGCGCGGGGTCGTCCAGTACCTCCCTGAGCCGCTCCACCTCGACCGGAACGAAGACCTCGTGCTCCATGGTTGCGGAGCCTACCCAGGCGACGCCGGGCTGTACCCCCGTCGGCGCGAAGTGGCGGCGCGTCGGTGCCGGGCGGCGCGGGCCCGGCGGGGAGGGCCGGACGGGCCCCGGGGACTCAGCCGGCGTACCGGGGATGCACCAGCGTGGACGGCGGCAGGCCGGGCACCCGGGTGCGCGCGGCGGCCCGGGCGTCCGCCGCGAGGGAGGCGTCGGTGAGCGTGCGCGGACGCGGTCCGGACGGGTCGAGGCGCAGACCGGGGTCGGTGCGGGCGGCCAGCACGAAGCCCCAGTCGCGGGAGGCGCGGCCGGGACCGCCGGTTTCGGCCGGCCGGCCGCTCGTGCGGTACGGGGCGGTACGGAGACCGGCCGCGCGCAGGGTCGCCTCCACCGTCCAGAAGTCGTGCGGGCGGGCCGCCGCCGGGCCGCCGTGCACCACGAGCCGCCCGCCGGGCCCCAGGACGCGCCGGACCAGGCCGTAGAACTCCTGCGAGTACAGCTTCGCGCTCGTGGTGTTCCCGGGCCGCGGCAGGTCCGAGACCACCACGTCGTACGCCGCCGGGGGCGCCCCACGCAGCCGGCCGAAGGCGTCCCCGGTGCTCACGCGCACGCGCGGGTCGTCGAGGGCGCGCTCGTTCAGCGCGGACAGCGCCGGGTCGCGGCGGGCCAGCCGCACCACGTCCGCGTCGAGCCCGACGACGTCGACCCGGTGCACGCCGGGGTGGCGCAGCACCTCGCGGGCGGCCAGTCCGTCACCGCCGCCGAGGACGAGCACGCGGGCGTGCGGGCCGGTCATCGCGGGGTGCACCAGCGCCTCGTGGTACCGCCGTTCGTCCGGGCCTTCGGCCCGCAGCCGCCCGTCGAGGTACAGGGCCGGCGGCCGGCCGTCCCGGCCGCCGGTGAGCACGACCTCCTGGGTGTCGGTCCGCAGGGCCACGCGCACGTCCGCGCCGTACAGGGCGTGCCGGGCGGCCCGCTCGAAGTCGTCGACCAGGACGGCGGCCGAGGCGAGGACGACGAGCACGCAGGCGTTGACGGCCACCAGCAGCCGGCGGGCACGGCGGGTGAGGTCCTGCCGGAAGAGGCCCAGCACCAGCGCGCCGCCGACGACCGCGTTGACTGCACCGGTGATCAGCGCGCCGGTCAATTGGCCGAGGAGCGGCAGGAGGAGGAAGGGGAACGCGAGGCCGCCGACGAGCGCGCCGACGTAGTCGGCGGCGAACAGGTCGGCCACCGCACCGCCCGCGTCCTGCCGGCGGATCCGCTGGATCAGCTCCATCAGCAGCGGGACCTCGGCGCCGATCAGCAGTCCGATGGCGAGGGAGAAGGCGACCAGGAGCACGCGCGGGCCGGCCGCCCAGGGGCCGCCCCAGTCGCCGGTCCAGGCGAAGACGGCGTACAGGGCCATCGCGCTGCCCCCGCCGAGGAGGGCGAGCACGGCCTCGACGGCGCCGAAGGCGGCCGCCGCGTGCCGGCGCAGCCGTTTCGCGGCCAGGGACCCGATGCCCATCGCGAAGACCATCACGGACAGCACGACGGACGCCTGGGTGACCGAGTCGCCCATCAGGTAGGTCGCCAGCGCAACGAGCTCGAGCTCGTACACGAGTCCGCAGGCCGCGCAGACGAACACGCCCGCGAGGACCAGGAACCGCCCGGTGCCCTGCCGCACGGGCAGCCGCACGCAGCCGCCCGGGGCGCCGCCGGTGCCGCCCGGCCCGTCCCCGGGTGGGGCGGCACGGGGCGGAGCGGGGGCTTTCGGTTCGATCACCCTGCGACGTTACGTGACGCCTCCGGTGCGGATCGTCACCCACACGTGTGAAATTTGTTTATGTCTGCCCCACCTTGGCATGAGCCGGGGACCTGCGGGCCGGCACGCCCGCGGGCCGTGCGCACCGGCTCCTCACAGCGCCGCGCCCACGCGCGTCCCCACCTTCGTCCGGGTCACCACCAGCTGCCCGTCCTGCGGATAGGCGTGCCAGGTCCGCCAGTGGACCTGGCCCTCGTGGCACTGGGCGAGCAGCGCGGTGAACGCGTGCGGGCTGCCGGGGAAGACCCCGACGAGGCCCTGCGGGTGGTCGCAGACCAGCGCGAGCAACTCCTGGGCACGGCCCGCGAAGGAACCCGGGGGGAGGACCTCCACCCGGGCGGCGAACTCGTACTCCCAGTCGTCCACCCGCTTGGCCACGCCCAGCGGAAGGGGCGTGCTGCTGCCCGGAATGCACGCCACCGTCTCCGAGCACAGGCCGCGCTCCTCTTCCAGCAGCACTTGGTGGGACGCGCCGAGGAGCCGTAACTGGAGCTTGTTCCCGGCGAGTTCGAGGTCGAGGGTGGCCAGCGCGGGAAGCGGCTCGCGGCCCAGGGCCCAGGCGAGGTCGGCCGCGCGGGTGTCGGTGTAGGCGGTGTTCAGGGTCGTGAGCATGGATCGGCTCCGCAAGCACGCAAGAAAGAAGGGGGAGTGCGGGTCCGCACACCCCGGCCGCTCCGGGGAGTTCGGCCCGTCAGCCCGGTCGGCCGGCCGGAAGAAGGATCCGCGAGGGGTCCGAGGGCTGTGTGTCGGTGGTGAGAGGGAATCATGAACGGTGGTGCCGCCACAGCGTTTTTACCCAACTTCATGGGGTTTACATCCCCTAGAGGGCTCCCCAGCTCACCTGTTCACTCCCGAGGTGCGCCCCGAGGTGCGGCGCGCGCCCGCGCACCGCACCGGCCGCCCGCCCGAACGGAACCGGAGCGCCTCCCGCCGCTCAACGGCACAGCGGGGCCCGCTCCAGGCGCGGACCCCGCTGCCGCGGATGCGGATCCCCCGAAGTGGAGGCGAGCTGCCCCGTGTCAGCCTCCTCCGCCGCATCCACCGCCGCCCCCGCAGGACGAACCGCCTCCACAGGAGGAGCCGCCCCCGCA
This sequence comes from Streptomyces viridosporus T7A, assembly GCF_008704515.1. NCBI lineage: Bacteria > Bacillati > Actinomycetota > Actinomycetes > Kitasatosporales > Streptomycetaceae > Streptomyces > Streptomyces viridosporus. Next base: position 4,505,602 of record NZ_CP023700.1, on the reverse strand, counting down.
GGACGAGCCGCCCCCGCAGGACGACGACCCGCCGTCGGAGCCGCTGCCGGACGGCGAGGAGCAGGACGCGGCGACGGCTCCGCCGCCCACCCACCAGCTCCCGTCGCTGCCGCCGTACCGGCTCCCGGACGACCCTGAGCGCGCACCGGTCCCCCGGGTGCGGCCCGCCGTCCGGTGCGCGGCCCGGCGCACCACGGTCACGACCAGGAGGACGAGCAGTGCGAAGACCAGCGTGAAGACCAGTCCGAGGAGCAGAGTCACGACGGTGCCGATGTCCATGGCGCCGCCCTCCCTTCCATCGCCCGTGATCCCCCGAAGCAGCCCCCCGTGGGTGCCCCGCTCACGTGCGTGACCGGGAGATGCCCTCCGCCCGCGCGGCCCAAAGCAGAGTTGAGGAAGTCCAGAGCTTCGGCGCAGGATGGCCGACATGACCTCCAGCCCGCGCCCCCTCCTGAACCGCCGGCTCGCCGAGTTCGGGACGACGGTCTTCGCCGAGATGTCCGCCCTGGCCCTGCGGACCGGGTCCATCAACCTGGGCCAGGGGTTCCCCGACACCGACGGCCCCGAGGAGGTCAGGGAGGCGGCCGTACGGGCACTGCGCGACGGCCGCGGCAACCAGTACCCGCCGGGCCCGGGCGTCCCCGAGCTGCGCACCGCCGTCGCCGCGCACCAGCGGCGCCGCTACGGCCTCTCCTTCGACCCCGACACCGAGGTCCTGGTCACCGCCGGTGCCACCGAGGCGATCGCCGCCGCCCTGCTCGCCCTGGTGGAGCCCGGCGACGAGGTGGTCGCCCTCGAGCCGTACTACGACTCCTACGCGGCCTGCGTCGCCCTGGCGGGCGGCCGGCGCGTCCCGGTCACCCTGCGCCCGCAAGGCGGCCGCTTCCGGCTCGACCTGGACGAACTGCGCGACGCCGTCACCGACCGCACCCGGCTGCTGCTGATCAACACCCCGCACAACCCGACCGGCACCGTCCTGACCCGCGAGGAGCTGGCGGCGATCGCCGAGCTGGCCGTGGAGCGCGACCTGCTCGTGGTCACCGACGAGGTGTACGAGCACCTGGTCTACGACGACGCCGAACACGTGCCGCTGGCGACCTTCCCCGGCATGCGGGAGCGGACCGTGACCATCTCGAGCGCCGGCAAGACTTTTTCGTTCACCGGCTGGAAGGTCGGCTGGATCACGGCCGCGCCGGAGCTGGTGACGGCGGTCCGCTCGGCCAAGCAGTACCTGACGTACGTCTCCGCGGGCCCGTTCCAGTACGCGGTCGCCGAGGCCCTCGCGCTGCCCGAGTCGTACTTCACCGGGCTGAGGGACGACCTGCGGGCCAAGCGGGACGTCCTGGCGGCGGGGCTGGAGGAGGCGGGCCTCACCGTCTACCGGCCCGCCGGCACGTACTTCGTCACCGCCGACATCCGCCCCCTGGGCGAGAGCGACGGCGTCGCCTTCTGCCGGGCCCTGCCGGAACGCGCGGGCGTCGTCGCCATCCCCACGGCGGTCTTCTACGACCACCGGGAGGCGGGCGCCCCCTTCGTGCGGTTCGCGTTCTGCAAGCAGCGGCCGGTCCTGGAGGAGGCGGCGCGGCGGCTGAAGGGCGCGGGAGCCCGCTGAGCGAGGACCGTTTCCGTGCTGGTGCGTGAGGTGGCGCCCTCGTGCACCGATCCGTCGCGCTGGGCTTCCTCGCGCTCCTGGTCACTCGGCCCTGGGCGACCCCAGCCATGTCTCGAAGTCGCTCAGGGCCTCGCCCGTGGCGCCGAGGGACATGGGCGACGACTCCTCGTCGAGACGCTGGGAGACCTGCTGTGCCTGCTCCACCTCGACGGTCGGCCGCTGACCGAGGGCACGGACGGTCCGCCGAGCGACGCCGGAGCGGACGACGCCCTCCTGACGGAGGACGGTCCGGGACCAGTTCCTGGCCGTCACGCACGTCACGGCCAGGTGCGCTCGATGCGGTCGCGCCGCACCGCGTAGGCCGCGGGGCCACCCCTGGCCACGGCCCGGTGGACGGCCTCGCGGTGTGTGTCGAGCCGTCCGACCCTCTCAACGCTGGGAAGTTGCTGGTTGTCGAGGTAGAAGAGCACCTCTTCCCGCTCCAGCACCGGCTGGATCTCCAGGTCCCTGCTCTTGATCCGGCCGTCCTTCGAGATCGGTACCCATGACTGGTCGAGACCGTGAGCGATCCGGTCCTCGTCGGCGATGTCCTGTGCGTCGTCGGGGAAGACGTCCCCGATGCGGTGAACGATCCAGCCGCACGCCCTCAGCCCTTCCGTGACGCGACGTCCGAGATTGCGGTCGAGGAAGAACTCAGGCGGCAAGGCGCACCACTGCCCGGCACAACGCGTCGACCTGCTCGGGTGTCATGTCGAAGTCGTACGCGATGTCCTCGACGCTCTCCCCGGCCTCCCAGAGGTCGGTGATGGCCTTGACCGCGACGCGGTTCGCGGCCACGACGGGCCTCCCGTGCCCGAACCTCGGGTCGATCACGACGGGGACGGAGTCCGGGTACTGCCTGAGCCGCAGACTGGTGGGGAAGTCGTCGTCGGGCTCCCAGTTCAGGTAGCGGAGATAGTCGGAGACCACTTCGTGGATGGGGGCCTGCCCGTCCCGGGCCCTGCGTAGGTCCCCCAGTCCGTGCTCGACGAAGATGTCCACGCCGTCCGTCGCGATGCGCTTCGAGACAAGGCCGTAGGGGGTGTCGAAGGCGTCCCGTACGGCGGCGGCCGCTTCCCTGATCTCGCTCATCCGCAGTCCCAGGGTGCGCAGGGACCGGAGGACGTGCGCCTCGGCCACCGCGATGAACGGCACCGAGGGCTGTCCCTTGCGCAGTGGTTCCACCTGATGGACCAGAGGCGCCCCGGCGGCCCTGCTCTTCAGCCACGAGATCAGCGTCGACTGCGGAATCTGCAGGTGAGAGGCTGTTTCCGTGGGAGTCAGAAGCTCGTCATTGAACCGGTCGGCCATGCACCACCTCCTCCGTCCGTCGTGTCCGCCGGCGGATCTCGCATCATCGCCCATCAAGTCTCCCGTCCGGGGAGCGATCGCACACCCGCCCGTCTGCTCAGCCGGCCGCACGAAGAAGACCCCCGACGAGGTGGCCTCGGCAGTCCCGGCAGTGTCCGGGCTCCGGTCCGCGGAAGGCGCGCTCGCAGCCGTCGCAGGTCTGGAAGGGCAGCACGGCCGGGCGGTCGGGGACGGGCGGGAGCGAGACCGGGGGCGGCGCGGGCAGCGGCGTCTCCCGGAGACGGAAGGCGAGGATACCCGCCGGACGGGTCAGGAAGCGGTCGGGGAGCCCCGTGGTGAGCAGTGCGGTGATCCGGGAAGGCCCGACACCGGCCGCCAGCCATGCGGCGACGGCCGACGCCAGGCGCACGGCCTCACGCTCGGACAGGACGAGACGCGGGTCGACGCGGCGCAGGGAGGCCAGGACGGCGACCGCCCGCGGGTCGGCGTCGGCGAGTGCGGTCGGCTCTTCCGGCTGGTCCGGAGGGGGTGCGGGAGCTGCTTGCTCAGCTACCGGAGAGGACGTGGATTGCTCAGCTGCGGACGGCTTCCGGGGCCGGGGTGGCTTCGGCGGTTCCGGTGGCCCGTCCGGGTCCGGCTGCGGTGCGCCGCCGGGAACGTCGTAGAAGTACGTCCGGGTGCGGATCTGTCCGGAGGACAGGCGTTCGCGGCGGCGTTCCAGGTACCCGGCGGCTTCCAACTCCCTGAGCGCCCGCGAGATCAGGATCTCGCCCTCGGTGAAGTGGGCGCACAGGGCGGCGATGCTCACGGGGGTGCCGGTGGGCAGCGAGAGGATGTAGACCGCCACGCCGATGGTGACCGCGCTGCCGCGCCGCTGGGCGAGGGCGTTGGAGATCACGGTGAAGTCGGCGGTGAGCCGGGTGCGGACGTGGATCACGCCGGAGGTCGGAGCTCCGGCGTCGGCGCGCAGGCGCGCGTTAGACTGCGGGTCAGCCATCGGGAAGTGTGCTCTTCCTGATCGGTCAGGCCCTCGATCGGGACGGCAATCCCGGCCGGGGGCCGTATCTGTTTGCGGTTGTCGCGGCGAACGTAACCGCCCGCGTCCCGCGCCTGCAAGCCGGTCACTCGCACGAGTGACGCGGGCCTTTCGGCGGGGAGGGTGGGTGGGCGGGTGGTTCTTTCTCCCGGTTCTTTGGGGAGGTCAGTGGCCCACCGGACCCTCGCGGACAAGGGCCCGGTGGGCCCGGAAGACGGGCGGCGACCGGGGTCCGGCCTACTCAGGGACGGCGGTGTTCGGCCTTCAGCCCACCTATGAAGGCGGTCCAGGAGACGGCTTCGAAGCACAGCGCCGGACCGTGCGGGGCCTTGCTGTCACGGACGGGGACGACGCCGGGGAATCCGTCGGCCACCTCCACGCAGTCGCCCCCCTCTTGATTGCTGTAGCTGCTCCTGCGCCACACGGCGACGCTCAGATCGGGACGGGACGTTCGCTCCACGGTGGTTGTCCTCCCTCACGGATCGGATCATGTCGAGCGACATGAGCGGGGGCAGAGCTGCCGCCCGCAGCCGATCGTAGGTCAGGGAGAACCGCCTCACCTCGTCCGGATCCTCGATGAGTTGTCCGTAGTGCGCGCCCTCCGTGTAGGCGATCTCCGAGCCGTCCGGCAGGGTGAGGACCGTGAGGGAGCCACCCATGACCTCGTGCTCGCCCTGGTCGAACGGCAGCACCTGCACAGTGATGTGAGACTCCGATCCGGCCGTCAGCAGCCGCGCCAACTGCTCGCGCATCACCGGCAGACCGCCGACCGGACGCCTGAGTACCGCCTCATCGAGGACCAGCCACAACTCCGGTCGATCAGGCGCGCTGAGCCGCTCCTGTCGCCCCATGCGGAGGGCGACTCGCTCCGCCAACTGCTCTTCACCACTGAGCGTTCGACCGACTTTGAGCACAGCCCGCGCGTAGTCCTTCGTCTGCAACAGACCCGGCACCACATGAGCCGCGTACTGCCTGATGACCACCGCCCGCTCCGAGTACTCCATGAACCTCCGCGACCAGTCCGGAAACGCCTCCCGGTACACGTACGGCCACAGCTCGACCAGGAGGTCGTCCGCGCCGAGAGCCGCATCCAGCGCACGCGCCAGCTCCAGCGTCGGCTTCGCTCCCGACGCCCGCTCGATCTGCGTGATCCGGGTGCTCACCACATGCGTCCTGGCGCCGAGTTCGGCCTGAGTGAGTCCGGCCGCCGTACGGAGCCTGCGCACCCGCGCACCGAACAGCGCCGCCATCGACGCACTGGGGTCGATTCCGTTGGCCAAAGCGTCACGCCCGTTCCTTATGACCTGAAAGGTAAGCCTGTGTCCCCTGTCGAGCGTAGAGCGATCCGACGAATCTTGAGCACGGAAAGTGATGACTCGCGCACCGTGCGAGACGTCTCGAGCTCGATGGAGAAGGACGGACGGAGCCGTGCTCACAGGAACGATCACCTCTGGAGACGAGCCACGGCGGAGCTCCGCGCCCCCCGCGCCGGACATCGTCACGCTGGTCGACGAAGCAAGCGGACTGCCCTCGGCTGCCGCGCGGTTCACCTCCTCACCACGAGGTGCGCAGCTCGCCCGGCGTTTCGCCGTCCGGTGCATGGAGGCGTGGGGCCACCCGCCCGTGTCGGACGTGTCGTGCGCGATCGCTCTCGTCGTCGGTGAACTCGCGGCGAACGCCGTACAGCACGGCCGGGTCCCCGGACGGGACTTCGGCCTCCGGCTCACTCTCGACGAGGTGGCGGGCCTGGTGCGGGTCGAGGTCGCGGACGCCGCCTCCGCGAAGCGGCCGCCCACCTCCACGCCCTCGGTCCCTCCCGAAGGCGAGTCCGGTCGAGGGCTGCTCCTGGTGGAAGCCCTGGCGGTGCGCTGGGGTTCGGCACCTCGCCGCCCCCTGGGCAAGACGGTGTGGGCGGAGGTGCCCACGGAAGCATCGACTCACCTGTGAGTCCCGGTTGCTTCGATCACCAGGATGACGACGGGATCATGGCGTGAGCCCTTCCCCCTCCCCGACGTCCGTTCCGGCACGCCGGGCCCGCACGGGGCCGGAGGCACTCACCCGCACCGTGTCCAGCCCGGCCGGCCGCCTCGACGCGTCCACCTTCGCCGAGGCGACCCCGGAGCTGCTGCACCAGGCGCTGAGCGAGGTGGCAGCCGCCTCGGGCTCGGCGAACCGACGGCCGCGGACGAGCGGCTCCACACCGCCGGGAAGGCGCTCACCTCCGTGCTGAAGGAGACCGGGGCCGAGACGGCGCCTCGGCGGACATCCGTCGGTCGGTGGCGCAGCCGCCGCGCACCGCGACCTCGCACGACGGCTGAAGGGCACGGGGCCCGTAACGGCTGCAGGACGCGGGGACCCCCTGAACGCGGGGAGCCCGGCCCCGGCGGCCGGTCGTGGTGGCCGGTGTCCGGGTCGGGCTCTCCCCGCGGACGGCGCGTACCTGGCCGGTACCCGCCGCCCGTCGTGCTCGGCGGTGGCCGCCTGGGACGGCCTACTCGTCGTCTTCGGGCTTGTCCGCTTCGTTGATCTCCTTCTCCAGGCCGAGCTGCTCGACGAGCCACTTGTCGAACTCGATGGCGGCCCGCACCCAGCTGACCGTCGACGAGACGAAGTGCTCCAGGCTGACGCCCATGCCGATCAGCATCTGGGCCTCACCGATGAGACGGACGGTGCCGTCGTCATGGGTGTGGGTGTACACCTTGGGCCACAGGGTGCGCCGGTTCCAGTCGTCGACGGACTCGAGCAGCTGCGGCTTCTCGTCGATCTGGTGCGGCCGGTCGTAGAACGTCCGCACGGAGAAGATCTGCTGGTCACCCTCCCCACGGAACATGAAGTAGGTGCGGAACTGCTCCCACGGCGCCGCGAGGTCGCCCTCGTCGTCGACGACGTACTTGAGCTCCATCTGGTCGAGGAGCTGCTTCACAAGGTCCTGATCCGGGACGACGGGGCCCGCCGGTCCTTGGGGCTGCGGCTCGGGCTGGCCCCCGAAATTCGGAATCGAGGACGGGTCGATGCTCACCGTGATTTTCCCTTCGTACGGATCCCGCCATCCTCCCCCATGCGGGGAGGGGGGTGGCAAGCCCTGACGGGGCTGTCTGCCCTGGGCTGACTCGATCCGGTCAATCTGCGGGTACCCACCGAAGGGCGGGCCCACCGTCCGGACGGGACGGCGGGCCCGGGACCCGGTTCCGGGTGCTCAGAGTGTCTTGCCCGTCTTCGGCCCCACCAGCAGGCCCTCGCCGAAGCGGTCCACCTGGACCGTGTCGCCGTCCTTGATCTCCCCGGAGAGGATCTCCTTGGCGAGCCGGTCGCCGATGGCGGTCTGGACCAGACGGCGCAGCGGCCGCGCGCCGTAGGCCGGGTCCAGGCCCTCCTCCGCCAGCCAGGCCAGGGCGTCGTCGGTGACGTCCAGGGTGAGCCGGCGCTCGGCGAGCCGCCGGGCCAGGCGGTCGATCTGGAGCTTCGCGATGCGCTCCAGCTCGGGCTTGGTCAGCGCGGAGAAGACCACCAGGTCGTCGAGGCGGTTGAGGAACTCCGGCTTGAAGGAGGACCGGACCGCCTCCAGCACCTGCTCCTTCTTCTCCGCCTCGGTGGTCATCGGGTCGATCAGGTACTGGCTGCCCAGGTTGGAGGTGAGGACCAGGATGGTGTTGCGGAAGTCGACCGTGCGGCCCTGGCCGTCGGTGAGCCGGCCGTCGTCCAGCACCTGGAGCAGGACGTCGAAGACCTCGGGGTGGGCCTTCTCCACCTCGTCGAGGAGCACCACGCTGTACGGCCGCCGCCGCACGGCCTCGGTGAGCTGGCCGCCCTCCTCGTAGCCGACGTAGCCGGGCGGGGCGCCGACCAGACGGGCCACGCTGTGCTTCTCGCCGTACTCCGACATGTCGATGCGGACCATGGCCCGCTCGTCGTCGAAGAGGAAGTCGGCGAGCGCCTTGGCCAGTTCGGTCTTGCCGACGCCGGTCGGGCCGAGGAAGAGGAAGGAGCCGGTGGGACGGTCGGGGTCGGCGACGCCGGCCCGGGAGCGCCGTACCGCGTCGGAGACCGCCTGTACGGCCTCGGTCTGGCCGATGAGCCGCCTGCCGAGCTCCTCCTCCATGCGCAGCAGCTTCTGCGTCTCGCCCTCCAGCAGGCGCCCGGCGGGGATGCCGGTCCAGGAGGCGACGACGTCGGCGATGTCGTCGGGGCCGACCTCCTCCTTGACCATGGTGTCCCGGGCGGCCTCCTCCTCGGCCTCGGAGGCGGCCTCGAGGTCGCGCTCCAGGGCCGGGATCTCGCCGTAGAGGAGCTTGGAGGCGGTGTCGAAGTCGCCGTCGCGCTGGGCGCGCTCGGCCTGGCCGCGCAGGTCGTCGAGCCTCTCCTTGAGCTCACCGACGCGGTTCAGGGACTGCTTCTCCTTCTCCCAGCGGGCGGTGAGGCCGCGCAGCTCCTCCTCCTTGTCGGCGAGGTCGCGGCGCAGCTTCTCCAGGCGCTCGCGCGAGGCGGGGTCGGTCTCCTTGTCGAGCGCCAGCTCCTCCATCCGCAGCCGGTCCACGGCGCGCTGGAGCTCGTCGATCTCGACGGGGGACGAGTCGATCTCCATGCGGAGCCGGGAGGCGGCCTCGTCGACGAGGTCGATGGCCTTGTCGGGCAGGAAGCGGGAGGTGATGTAGCGGTCGGAGAGGGTGGCCGCCGCCACCAGCGCGCTGTCGGCGATCTGGACCTTGTGGTGGGCCTCGTAGCGGCCCTTGAGCCCGCGCAGGATGGCGATGGAGTCCTCGACGGTCGGCTCGGCGACCAGCACCTGCTGGAAGCGCCGCTCCAGGGCCGGGTCCTTCTCGATCCGCTCGCGGTACTCGTCCAGGGTGGTGGCGCCGACCATGCGCAGCTCGCCGCGGGCGAGCATGGGCTTGAGCATGTTGCCGGCGTCCATGGCGGAGTCGCCGCCGGCGCCCGCGCCGACGACCGTGTGCAGCTCGTCGATGAAGGTGATGATCCGCCCGTCGGAGTCCTTGATCTCGGCGAGGACGGTCTTCAGCCGCTCCTCGAACTCGCCGCGGTACTTGGCCCCGGCGACCATCGCGCCCAGGTCGAGCGCGACGAGCTGCTTGTCCTTCAGCGACTCGGGCACGTCGCCCTTGACGATCCGCTGGGCGAGCCCCTCGACGACGGCGGTCTTGCCGACGCCGGGTTCGCCGATGAGGACGGGGTTGTTCTTGGTGCGGCGGCTCAGCACCTGGACGACCCGCCGGATCTCGTGGTCCCGTCCGATGACGGGGTCGAGCCTGCCCTCGCGGGCGGCGGCGGTGAGGTCGGTGCCGAACTTCTCCAGGGCCTTGTACTGGCCCTCGGGGTCGGCGGTGGTCACCCGGCGTGCTCCCCTCGCCTTCTGGAAGGCTTCCTGCAGCTTCTTCGCGGTGGCGCCCTGCCGCGCCAGCACCTCACCGGCCGCCCCGCCCTTGGCGGCGATGCCGATGAGGAGGTGTTCGGTGGAGAGGTACTCGTCGCCCAGCTCGCGGGCGCGGGCCTGGGCGTCCGCGACGACGGCGAGCAGCTCGCGGTTGGGCTGGGGAGGCGCCACCGTGGACCCGGTCACGCTCGGCAGCCCGGCGAGGACGCGCTCGGCCCCGGAGCGTACGGCCGCCTGGTCGGCGTCGACCGCGGCGAGCAGGTCCGTGATGTTCTCGTTGTCCTGCCCCTGGAGCAGGGCGAGCAGCAGGTGAGCGGGGGTGAGGTCGGGGTGCCCGTCGGTCACGGCCCGGTTGCCGGCGGCGCCCAGCGCGTCCCGGCTCCGGTTGGTCAGCTCGGCGTCCACGTTCGCGTTCTCCTCCTTACGACGACCCTTCAGCGCCCTTCATGGCTGACTCGGTCAACGTCCACAAACTTGAGTCTATTCCACTCAAGGCGGTGGACGGGAGGGCCGAGCGGTCGAGTTTTCGGATCATGACCGCCGCGCACCGGGGCCACGGCCCCCGCGTACCCGGAGCGGGGCTGCCCCGCACCCGGTGGAGCCGGGCGACTCCGGGCGACTCCGGGCGACTCCGGGCGACTCCGGGGGCCTCCGGGGGACTCCGGGGGACTCCGGGTAGCCCAGGGCGACTCCAGGCGGCACCGGAGAGCGACACTCGCCCGCACGGGGGACGAGGGAAGGGGCCCGGAGGGGCCGGAAGGGCCGGAAGGGCCGGAAGGGCCGGAAGGGCCGAAGGGGCCGGAGAGGCCGAAGGGGCCGAAGGGGCCGGAGAGGCCGAAGGGGCCGGAAAGGATCACAGAGGAGCCGAAAGAGGGCCGGGAGCGGCCGAGCGGGCCCCGCGCCGGCCCGCGCCGGCCCGCACCGGCGAACGGCCATTACCGGCCATCACGCGATCAGGCGGATATCCCGAAATGTCCACGCAAACTGCAGCGGCGTCACCGTGTTCAGGTCACGGTGACGCCGCTGCGGGGGGAAGCACCTGAGCGATCTGTTACGACGGGGGAATCGCGTCAGGCACTGCGGGGGGTGGCCGAGATGGTCCGGGGGGCCAGGGAGTCGGACTCCACCTGCCGATGGTCCCGCTGGTCCAGGTTCACAAAGATCATTCCGTATCGGACGGCACACCGCACGGGCTGCGGCGCCCCCCGAGGACGCCGCAGACACCGGAACGCCCGCACGTCTCCGTCCTCGTCCCGCGTGACGACGACCGGCTCACCGAAGACGGTCACCATCAACGAGTCACCGCTGTGGGGGATGGCGGTGACCAGGTCGATGAAGTGCCATCCGGACCGGTAGGCGGTGGCCATCTCGCGGCGGAAGGAGCGGTCGTCGGGAGGTGTGGTCATCACTCAGCCCCAACTACTGTCGTCTGCGCCAAGGGGTGCGACTACACCCCAACTGCTGTCAGCAGGCGCGGACTTGGCGCCCACCACCGGTCCCCAGCTGCTGTCCGCCCGAGCGTCACCCTCCGTGCCGGCCAGGCCGTTCAGCGCTCCGTAGGCCACGACGACAGAGAAGGCGGCGACAAGCACCGAGCGAAGCGTTCTCTTACGCATAGTCGGCTTCGTCCTCACTTGAAGGTCACCTCTTCCCCCGTCAGGTACGACGATGGCTCATTCGGGCACGTCATGGCCACACAATCGGTGCATCATGTTCCTGCATGTTCAGGACCCTGGGGGGTGGAGATTTGACTACGAATCGGAATAATAGGACACATCCCCATGCGGTGACCGAACTGTGCGAGGTCGGCGGACGCCTGTACGCCGACGCCCTGCGCGCCGGCCGCATCGCCCGCGCGGACGTGGAGCCCGCTCCCTGCCTCATGGACCTCGCCCTCCTGCACCCCGACCCGGACGATCCCACCTGGCTGCGGCCGGTCTCCCCGGCGGTCGCCCTGGCCCAGCGGCTCAACCCCCTGGAACGGGAGATCACCGAGCGCCGACGGATGTCGATCGAACTGGCCGACGCATTCGAGCCTTTCATGGCGCTCAGCGCCCAGGCGACGGTGACCACCCACTCGATCACGGTGCTGGAGGGCTTCGACCGGATCAACGCCGCCCTGGACCTGGCCACCTCGCAGTGCCGGTCCGAGATGCTCACGGTCCAGCCGGGCGGCCGCCGACTGGAGCACACCCTCGCCCAGGCCCTGGAACGCGACCAGCAGATGACCGACCGGGGGGTGCGCATCCGCACCCTCTACCAGCACACCGCCCGGCACAGCCCCGAAACGCTGGCGTACGTGGCCCGGTTCGACACCGGGAAGGTGGAGTACCGCACCATCGACGAGCTCGTGGAGCGCCTCATCATCTGCGACGAGACCGTGGCCTTCATCCCCACCCGCGACGACCGGCAGGTCGCCCTGGAACTGCGCCACCCGGGCCTCGTCCGCTACCTGATCAAGGTCTTCGAGTTCATGTGGACCCGCGCGGTCCCCCTGAGCGCGGGCGCCCCGTACGAACCGGCCCCGGACGGCCTGACGGACATCCAGCACTCCATCGCCAAGCTGCTCGTGGAGGGCCACGTGGACGAGGCCATAGCCCGGCGCCTGGGCATGAACGTCCGCACCTGCCGCGCCCACATAGCCAAACTCGCGTCGGCCCTCGGCAGCGGCAGCCGCGCCCAACTGGGGTACCTCATCGCCCAGTCGGGGATCCTCGACCAGGAGGAGACGGTCACGTGACGCCGGTGCCGCACCCCGGGCACGACGCGGGAGGGCTCCGCTCCCCCGGTGCGGCCCGGTACGGGCGGACCCCGCGGGAGGGCCGGGAGGTGGCCCGGTAGGCGGCCAGGGAGGCGCGGACGGCTCCCCGCCTCGTCGGCGCCGGAGTCCCGGCCTGCCGCGTCCGACCGGGGCATCTCACCGGGCGGTCCGGGACCCCCGCGCGGGAGCCGTGCGGGAGGAACGGGGCGGGCCGTCCAGGCCGGCCTGGGCGATGCGGACGCCGAGCTGGGTACGGCTGGCCGCGCCCAGCGTCTCCGACAGGCGGGCGATGTGGGCGCGGCAGGTGCGGACGCTGATGCCGAGGCGTTCCGCGATCACCGCGTCCTGGTGGCCCTCGGCCAGCAGCGCCGCGATGGACTGCTCCCGGTGCGAGATGCCCTCGATGCCGGTGTCGGGCAGCGGGGCGGTCAGCGGGATGGCCAGCCGCCACAGGCGCTCGAAGACCGTGCCCAGGTACTCCACCAGCGCCGGGTGCCGCAGCTCCAGCGCCATCGTGCGCTCGGCGTTGGCGGGGATGAAGGCGACCGTGCGGTCGAACAGGATCAGCCGCTCGATCACCTCGTCCAGGGTGCGCGCCTCCACCGCGTCGCCCATCAGCTCCAGGTAGGTGAGCAGCCCCTGCCCGTGCCGGGCCACGTGCGTGTACAGGTCCCGCATCCGCACCCCGCGGCCGCGCAGCGCCGTCGCCCGGTGCAGCCCCTCCGACAGCTCCGCCTCCCGCCGGATGCCGCCGGGCTGGACGGTGAGCACCTCGGTGGTGCAAGCCTGCGTCGCCTCGTCCATCGCCGCCTGGATCCGCGCCAGCCCGTCCAGCACCCGGATCGCCGGGCCCTCCGTCGCCGAGGGGGCCGGGGACACCTGGTGGCCGAGGCCGGCGTACCACTCGAAGGCGGCGACGGCCGAGCCGACCCGGCGCTGGCTCGCGCTGACCTCGTCGTACATCCCGCGCAGCAGCCGGGTCATGACCTCCTGCGGGGAGGTCGGGACCAGCCAGTCCATGTCGTCGGGGTCCGGGTGCAGCAGGGCCAGGTCCATCAGGCAGGGCACCGGCTCCGCGTCCCGGCGCGGCACGCGTCCGCGCCGTACGGCCCGGGAATACACGCGATCCCCGGCCTCGCACAGTCGGTCAGCACCGTGTGGATGCTCGTCCGTCCCGTGCCCGGCCATCGCCCGTCCCACCCCCGGTCCGCCACTTTCCGCAGCGCAACTATGCGCGGCCGGAACCGGCTCCGCAACACGGGTCCTCGCGGCGCGGCCACCGGAAACCACCGCTATGCCCGGCTATTTCCGCACCCCGGGTCGTGCCGGCGCGACGAACCGGCGGGGCGTGGCCGAATATTGACGCCGTGCCGCACCGCCGACCGGGAGGCGGCGGTGCGGAAACCCGCGGGCGGGAGGACGGCCGCGCGGGCTACTTCAGACCGATCTCGTCGCACGCCGCCTTGTACTTCGCGGTGCAGATGTCCGACACCTCGTAGATCCCGTCGGCGACGACGGTGTCCCGGATGTTCTCCTGGGTCAGCGCGACCACGGGCACGAGCTGCGCCGGGATGTCCTTGTCCGTGGGGCTGTCCACCCGGTCGCGGGTCAGCGCGTCGAACTTGATGTCCCGGCCCTGGACCTTCGCCACGGCCATCTCCGCGGCGCTCTCGGCCTCCTCCGGGTAGGACTTGTACACGCTCATGTACTGCTCGCCGGCGATGATCCGCTGCACCGCCGCCAGTTCCGCGTCCTGGCCGGTGATCGGGGGCAGGTCGGTGACGCCGGCGGCCTTGAGCGCCGCGACGATGCCGCCCGCCATGCCGTCGTTGGCGGAGTAGACCGCGGCGATGTTCGACGCGCCGATCGCGTTGATCGCCTCGGTCATGTTGGCCTGGGCGTTCTCCGGCTTCCAGTCCTTGGTGTCGTAGGACTTGGCGATCGTCACCTTGCCCCTGAGCTCGGACAGCGCGCCCGCCTTGAACTGCTTGGCGTTCGGGTCGGTCGACGAGCCGTTCATCATCACGATCTTGTCGGTGACGTCGAGGCCGCCGGAGGACTCCAGCAGGGAACGTCCCTGGACCTCGCCGACCAGCCCGTTGTCGAAGGAGATGTACGCGTCGATCGGCCCCTCGGCCAGCCGGTCGTAGGCGATGACCGGGATACCCGCTTCCTTGGCCTTCTTCACACCGCCCGCGATGGCGTGCGCGTCGACCGCGTCCAGCACGATGACGTCGACCTTCTTGTCGATCATCCCCTGCAGCTGGCTCTCCTGCTTGCCCGCGTCCGCGTCCGCGTTGGCGTACTCGACCTTGCCCCGGTTGTCGGTGAGGGACTCCACCTTCTTCTTGAAGATGGGGTAGTCGAACGTCTCGTACCGGGTGTTGGCCTTCTCCGGGAGCAGCAGCCCGACGGTGATGTCGTTCCCCTTGGTCGGGCTGGCGTCCTCGCTGCTCCCTGTCGCGTCGAGCACGCCGCAGCCGGCGAGCATGACGGACATCGAGGTGACGGCCACAGGTATGGCGATACGACGCATGCGGGGGCTCACTTCAGGTGCGTTCCGGACGTGGGCACAACTTTGTGTCCCATGTGACTGAAAAGCCAACGCTTTAGCCACCATCGGAGTCAAGAGTGATCACTTAACGAGATGGACACAACACGGTGAGCCGCACTCGTGAGGGACCCGCGACCGACCTGGGGAGATCCGCCGAACCCGCACACAGGGGTCCATCACCGGCGGGTGCGCGCACGACGAGGGGCCCGGAGGTCCACCGGAACCCCCGGGCCCCTGCCCGTCCTTCGTCTCCGCGTCAGTCCGGCTGCTGCTGCCGCTTCGGCCGCCACACCACCAGCGCGCTGGTCTGCTGGACCTCCTGGTACGGCACCAGGTCGCGGCGGTACGAGGCGTGCACCGCTGCCTCGCGCTGACGCATCGTCGCCGCCGCCCCGTCGAGGGCGTCCTCCAGTTCGGCCACCCGGGCCTGGAGGGCGGCGACCTGGTTCTCCAGTTCGATGATGCGCTTGATTCCGGCCAGGTTGATGCCCTCGTCCTGCGACAACTGCTGCACCTGGCGGAGCAGTTCGATGTCACGGGCCGAGTAGCGACGGCCCCGGCCGGCGGTGCGGTCCGGCGACACGAGCCCCAGGCGGTCGTACTGGCGCAGCGTCTGCGGGTGCAGGCCGGAGAGCTGGGCCGCCACCGAAATGACGTAGACCGGGGTGTCGTGGGTCAGTTCGTACGGATTGCGTCGACGGCCGTCCATCAGTCTCAAGCTCCCTTCGCGGCCTGGAACAGCTCCGCCCGCGGGTCCTCGCCCGCGGTCGCCTCGCGATACGCCTCCAGTGCGTCACGAGCCTTCCCCGACAGGTCCTTGGGAACACTCACCTCCACGGTGACCAGCAGATCACCGCGGGTGCCGTCCTTGCGGACCGCGCCCTTGCCCCGCGCCCGCATGGTGCGGCCGTTGGGCGTGCCCGGCGGCAGCTTCAGCGTGACCGGGGGACCGCCGAGCGTCGGGACCCGGACCTCGCCGCCGAGGGCCGCCTCGGGATACGTGACCGGGACGGTGACGGTGAGGTTGTCGCCCTTGCGGCCGAACACCGGGTGGGTGCCGACGTGCACGACGACGTACAGGTCGCCCGCCGGGCCGCCCCGCTCGCCCGGGGCGCCCTTGCCGCGCAGCCGGATCCGCTGGCCGTCGCTGACGCCCGCGGGGATGCGCACCTGCATGGTCCTGGAGGACTTGGCCCGCCCGCTGCCCTTGCAGACGTCGCAGGGGCTCTCCGCGATCAGACCGCGGCCCTTGCAGTCGGGGCAGGGGTCGGTGAGCGAGAAGCCCCCGCCGGAGCCCCGCGCCACCTGCCCGGTGCCGACGCAGGTCGGGCACACGCGCGGTGTGCCGTTCTTGTCGCCGGTGCCGGAGCAGGCCTTGCAGGGCGCCTGCGAGGACATCCGCAGCGGAACGGTCGCACCCTCGATCGCCTCGGTGAAGCTGAGGGTGACCTCGGACTCGATGTCCTGGCCGCGCCGGGGCTGGGTACGCGTGGTGCCCGTGCCGCCGCGGTTGAACAGGCCCCCGAAGACGTCACCGAGGCCGCCGCCGAAGCCGCCGCCCGCCTGGCCCCCGGCCTGACCCCCGAAGAGGTCGCCCAGGTCGAAGTTGAAGGAGCCGCCGCCCGCGCCCGGCCCCGGGCGGAAGCCGCCGTTGCCGAAGAGGGCGCGGGCCTCGTCGTACTCCTTGCGCTTCTTGGGGTCGCCGAGGACGTCGTTCGCCTCGGAGATCTCCTTGAACCGCTCCTCCGCCTTGGCGTTCCCCTTGTTGGCGTCCGGGTGGTACTCGCGGGCGAGCTTCCGGTACGCCTTCTTGATCTCGGCCTCGGTGGCGTCCTTGGGGACGCCGAGGACCTTGTAGTAGTCCTTCTCGATGAAGTCCTTGGTGCTCATCCCCGACGTCCCTCCTTCCCTGCGTCAGCTATTACGTCAGCCCTCCTCCGGGCCACCGTTCTCCTTGTTCTCCGCGGCGTCCGCCGCCTCGGTGCCCTCCTCGGCCGGCTTGACCGTCTGCGCACCGGGCTGCGGTTCGGCCACGGCCACCCGCGCGGGGCGGATGGTGCGCTCGCCGATGCGATACCCCGGCTGCAGAATCGCCACGCACGTCGTCTCGGTGACGTCCGGGGCGTAGGAGTGCATCAGGGCCTCGTGGATCGTCGGGTCGAAGGGCTCGCCCTCCTTGCCGAACTGCTGCAGGCCCATCTTCGCCACGGTCGTCTCCAGCGACTCGGCGACGGACTTGAACCCGCCGACCAGCTCGCCGTGCTCCCGCGCGCGGCCGATGTCGTCGAGCACGGGCAGGAGTTCGGTCAGGAGGTTCGCGACGGCGATCTCCTTGACCGCGACCCGGTCCCGCTCGACGCGGCGGCGGTAGTTCTGGTACTCGGCCTGGAGGCGCTGGAGGTCCGCGGTGCGCTCGCTCAGTGCGGAGCGCGCCTGGTCCAGCTGGGCCACCAGGGCGGCGTTCCGGTCCGCGTCCGCGTCCGGGGCCGTCCCCTCCTCCGGGGAGGGGGTGGGGGCGGCCTTCGGCTCGGCTTCGTCGGAGGAAGCGCCGGAGGGGACGTCGGGCTGCTGCGGCTGCTGCTCGTCGAAGCCCGGGGTCTCCTCGGTCACGCCGCACCGTCCTTCCGGTCCTCGTCCACGATCTCGGCATCGACCACATCGTCGTCCGCCCTGGCCTCACCGGCGCCGGCGGAGGCGCCGCCGGCCGCCTGGGCGCCCTGGGCGTCGGCGTACATGGCCTGGCCCAGCTTCTGGGAGACGGCCGCGACCTTCTCCGTGGCGGTGCGGATCTCGGCGGGGTCGTCGCCCTTGAGCTTCTCCTTCAGCTCGGCGACGGCGGCCTCGACCTCGGTCTTGATCTCGCCGGGGACCTTGTCCGCGTTGTCGCCGAGGAACTTCTCGGTCTGGTAGACGAGCTGCTCGCCCTGGTTGCGGGACTCGGCGGCCTCGCGGCGCTTGTGGTCCTCCTCCGCGTAGCGCTCGGCCTCCTCGCGCATGCGGTCGACCTCTTCCTTCGGGAGCGAGGAGCCGCCGGTGACGGTCATCTTCTGCTCCTTGCCGGTGCCGAGGTCCTTCGCCGTGACGTGCATGATGCCGTTGGCGTCGATGTCGAAGGAGACCTCGATCTGCGGGACGCCGCGCGGCGCCGGCGGCAGACCGGTCAGCTCGAACATGCCGAGCTTCTTGTTGTACGCGGCGATCTCGCGCTCGCCCTGGTAGACCTGGATCTGCACCGACGGCTGGTTGTCCTCGGCCGTGGTGAAGATCTCCGAGCGCTTCGTCGGGATGGTGGTGTTGCGCTCGATCAGCTTGGTCATGATGCCGCCCTTGGTCTCGATGCCGAGGGACAGCGGGGTGACGTCGAGCAGCAGGACGTCCTTGACCTCGCCCTTGAGCACACCGGCCTGGAGCGCGGCGCCGATGGAGACGACCTCGTCCGGGTTCACACCCTTGTTGGCCTCCTTGCCGCCGGTCAGCTCCTTGACGAGCTCGGCGACGGCGGGCATGCGGGTGGAACCGCCGACCAGGACGATGTGGTCGATCTCGCTGACGGAGATGCCGGCGTCCTTGATGACGTTGTTGAACGGCGTCTTGCAGCGCTCGAGCAGGTCCGCGGTCAGCTGCTGGAACTGGGCACGGGTCAGCTTCTCGTCGAGGTGCAGCGGCCCCTCGGCGGAGGCGGTGATGTAGGGCAGGTTGATCGAGGTCTCGGTGGACGAGGACAGCTCGATCTTCGCCTTCTCGGCGGCCTCGCGCAGACGCTGCAGCGCCATCTTGTCCTTGGCCAGGTCCACGCCGTGCCCGGCCTGGAACTGCTTGACCAGGTAGTCGACGACGCGCTGGTCCCAGTCGTCACCACCGAGGTTGTTGTCGCCGTTGGTGGCCTTCACCTCGACGACGCCGTCGCCGATCTCCAGCAGGGAGACGTCGAAGGTACCGCCACCGAGGTCGAAGACGAGGATGACCTGCTCGTCCTTGTCGAGGCCGTAGGCCAGCGCGGCGGCCGTCGGCTCGTTGACGATGCGCAGCACGTTCAGACCGGCGATCTCGCCGGCCTCCTTGGTGGCCTGGCGCTCGGCGTCGTTGAAGTACGCGGGGACGGTGATGACCGCGTCGGTCACCTTCTCACCCAGGTACGCCTCGGCGTCCCGCTTCAGCTTCTGCAGCACGAAGGCGCTGATCTGCTGCGGGTTGAAGTCCTTGCCGTCGAGGTTGATCTTCCAGTCGGTGCCCATGTGGCGCTTGACCGACCGGATGGTCCTGTCGACGTTGGTCACGGCCTGGCGCTTGGCCACCTCACCGACCAGCACCTCGCCGTTCTTGGCGAAGGCGACGACGGACGGCGTGGTCCTGGCGC
This sequence comes from Streptomyces viridosporus T7A, assembly GCF_008704515.1. Classification (NCBI taxonomy): domain Bacteria; kingdom Bacillati; phylum Actinomycetota; class Actinomycetes; order Kitasatosporales; family Streptomycetaceae; genus Streptomyces; species Streptomyces viridosporus. The sequence goes on along the minus strand of NZ_CP023700.1, from coordinate 4,486,543 downwards.
CCTCGGCGTTGGTGATGACGGTGGGCTCGCCGCCCTCCAGAACGCTGACGACGGAGTTAGTCGTGCCCAGGTCGATGCCGACCGCACGTGCCATTTCGATTCCTCCAGCTGACTTGAGTGGAACTGACTCAAGTGTGCCCGAACATCCGGCAGGGGGTCAACAGAACTGAGTCGAGCAGACTCAACTCTTATCTATTCTCTACACGCAACCGCTGGCTGACCTGCACGGACGCGGTCGAAGATCGTTGACGGGGCGGTAAAACAGGGGTGACGGAAACCCGCGCCAGCGCCAGCACGACCACCACGGCCACCGCCGCCGCCCACAGCACCACGCCCCCGGATGCCCACCCGGTGTGCGCGCACACCCCGGCGACCACCCCGCCCAGCGCCCCGGTGCCCAGCAGGACGGTCACCGCGCGCGGGGCGACTCCGAGCCTACGCAGCCGGTGCCCGAGGTGGTCCGGCCCCCCGCACGCCAGGGGCCGCCGGGCCGGCCACCGCGCGAGGACCACGAGCGCGACGTCGGCGCACGCCACGGCGGTCAGCGCGAACAACACCCCGGCGCTCGCGCCCATTCCGTGCCCGGCCCGTACGAACACCACCGCCGAGGCGAGCACGAACCCCGTGAACAGCGAGCCGCAGGCACCGAGACCGGCCCGCGCGGGATGCCGGTTGTGGACGAGGAACCCGGCCAGCGCGGCGGCCAGCACGCTCAGCAGCACCATGATCCCGTCCATCAGCTCGGCCGCCGCGCAGACCGCCGCCCCGAAGGCGGTCACCACCCCCACCGTGCCGGCCAGCCCGTCCGCGTGGTCGAGCCCCCGGAAGGCGGCGGTGAGACCCGCGACCCACCCCACGGCGAGCAGCCCGCCCGGCACCCCGGTCTCCTCGAACGGCACCACCACCGCCGCCGCCGCGGTCGTACCGGCGAGCGGGACCCACCACTTCAGCCGCCACACGTCCACGGCCAGCCCGAGCGCGCCGACACAGGCCCCGGCGACCAGCAGCGTCCCGATCCCGGCGCCGAGCGGCGCGACGCCCGTGGCGTCCCCGGCGGCCGCGACCAGGACGGTGGCCGACGCGACGGCCGCTCCCCCGGACAGCGGTACCGCCCGCCGACGCCTGCGGTCCAGGAGGCCGAGGCGCAGGGCGGGGGGCCGGAGCAGCTCCGTGAGCAGGGCGGCGAGGAGCAGGGCAGTGGTGGCGGCAGCGATCCCGTAGAGCACGGATATAAGTTAGGGGCGTATGTACCGATTGAGCGTGAATAACACGATCGGATCCGGGGCGCCACCTCAGGCAACCCTCAGCGACTCAGATCACCCCGCGCCCGGCTACAGTGCGGCCGAGGATAGGGGTACTCTCGAACGGACTGCATAAGTTACCGCTTAGTAATTTCGGGGAGTCCTACGGGAGCCCCGACGAAACCCCTCGCAGGCCCGAGGAGCCCCCATGCAACTCGCCGCGATCATCGTGTCGCTGGTCCTGACCGTGGTCGGCGTTGCGCTGCTCGCACGCGCGATCGGCCAGTTCGTCCGGTACTTCAAGCTGGGCCAGCCGGTCCCGGCCGGTACCCGGACCGACAACCCCTACCAGCGCAGTGTGACCCTGGTGAAGGAGTTCCTCGGCCACACCCGCATGAACCGGTGGGGCATCGTCGGCATCGCCCACTGGTTCGTGGCCGTCGGCTTCCTGACGCTGCCGCCGACCCTCGCCCAGGCCTTCGGACAGCTCTTCCAGGCCGACTGGACGCTGCCGGTGATCGGCGGCTTCCTGCCGTTCGAGATGTACATCGAGTTCATCGGCGTGATGACGGTGATCGGCATCGCCGTGCTCATCGCGATCCGGCTGCTCAACCTGCCCTCCCGCCCCGGGCGCAAGTCCCGCTTCGCGGGCTCCAAGTCCGGCGAGGCGTACTTCGTCGAGGCCGTCATCCTCACCATCGGCCTCGCCATCTACGTGCTGCGCGGCCTGGAGGGCGCCCTGCACCACGTGGACGGCTACCAGGCGTCGTACTTCGCCTCGTACCCCCTGGTCCTCGCCTTCGACGGGCTGAGCACCACCACGCTGCAGAACCTGGTCTACCTGTTCGCGATGATCAAGATCAGCACCTCGTTCATCTGGATGATCGTGGTCTCGCTGAGGACCAACATGGGCGTGGCCTGGCACCGCTTCCTGGCCTTCCCGAACATCTGGTTCAAGCGCGAGGCGGACGGCGGCACCGCCCTCGGCGCCCTGCAGCCCATGACCTCGGGCGGCAAGCCGATCGACTTCACCGACCCCGGTGACGACGACGTCTTCGGCGTCTCCCAGGTCGAGCAGTTCTCCTGGAAGGGCCTGCTGGACTTCTCCACCTGCACCGAGTGCGGCCGCTGCCAGTCGCAGTGCCCCGCCTGGAACACCGGCAAGCCGCTCTCCCCGAAGCTGCTGATCATGAGCCTGCGCGACCACGCGCACGCCAAGGCCCCCTACCTGCTGGCCGGCGGCGGCAAGACCATGGAGGGCGAGGAGAAGGCGTCCGAGGAGCAGCTCAAGGACGTCCCCGCCGCCGCTCTCGCCGAGGCCGAGCGCCCGCTGATCGGCACCCTCGAGGAGAACGGCGTCATCGACCCGGACGTCCTGTGGTCCTGCACCACCTGCGGCGCCTGCGTCGAGCAGTGCCCGGTGGACATCGAGCACGTCGACCACATCGTCGACATGCGCCGCTACCAGGTCATGATCGAGTCGGCGTTCCCGTCCGAGGCGGGCACGATGCTCAAGAACCTGGAGAAGAAGGGCAACCCCTGGGGCCTGGCGAAGAAGCAGCGCCTGGAGTGGCTCAAGGAGGTCGACTTCGAGGTCCCGGTCGTCGGCAAGGACATCGAGGACCTGTCCGAGGTCGAGTACCTGTACTGGGTCGGCTGCGCCGGCGCCCTGGAGGACCGCGCCAAGAAGACCACCAAGGCCTTCGCCGAGCTGCTGCACATCGCGGGCGTCAAGTTCGCGATCATGGGCGGCGACGAGAAGTGCACCGGCGACTCCGCCCGCCGCCTCGGCAACGAGCCCCTGTTCCAGGAGCTCGGCATGGAGAACGTCATGGCGCTGAACGCCGCGTTCGGCGAGGAGATGGACGACGACGGCAAGGTCACCGAGGAGTCGCGCAAGCCGAAGTCGGCGAAGAAGATCGTCGCCACCTGCCCGCACTGCCTCAACACGCTCGGCAACGAGTACCCGCAGCTCGGCGGCGACTACGAGGTCATCCACCACACCCAGCTGCTCCAGCACCTCGTCGACGAGGGCAAGCTGATCCCGGTCACCCCGGTCGAGGGCATCATCACCTACCACGACCCGTGCTACCTGGGCCGCCACAACAAGATCTACACGCCGCCGCGCGAGATCATCGGCAAGGTCCCGGGCCTGCGCAACGAGGAGATGCACCGCCACAAGGAGCGCGGCTTCTGCTGCGGCGCCGGCGGCGCCCGGATGTGGATGGAGGAGCGGATCGGCAAGCGCATCAACGAAGAGCGCGTCGACGAGGCCCTCGCCCTCAACCCGGACATCGTCTCCACCGCCTGCCCGTTCTGCCTGGTCATGCTGACCGACTCGGTCAACGGCAAGAAGAACGACGGCAAGGCCAAGGAGTCCATCCAGGTCGTCGACGTGGCCCAGCTGCTGCTGGAGTCCGTCAAGACGCCGGCCGACCCGGCGGGCGAGGCGGAGAGCGAGAGCGCCCCGGAGCCCGAGCCGGTGAAGTAACCGCCCCGGCCCCTCACGGCACCCTCCCAGCGCCCCGTCCCGGCCCCGGCCGGTGACGGGGCGCCGTCGTTCGCGGGGGCCGTCGTTCGCGGGGGCCGTCGTTCGCGGGGGCTGGGGTCTGCGGGTGCCGCGATCCGCGGCCCTGTGGTCCGCGGCCGCTGCGGTCACCGCGGGCCGGCCCGCGGGGGAACCGGCGAGCGGGCAGGGCCCTGCCCGCCCGGCAGCCGCCACGTCCGGACGTGCGCCGCCCGGTGCGCCGTCCAGTCCTCGTCCGACTCGTCGTCCGGCCCTCATCCGACCCGTCGTCCGCCCCGTCGTCCGACGCGCGGGAGACCGTGCCCCGCAGGACCGCGCCCGGCGGCCCGTACGCCCCGTCTGCCCCGTCTCCCCCGTCACCGGATGCCCCGGACGGCCGAACCGTCCCGGACCCGAACGGCACCGGCCCCGACCTCCTCCGTCCGCCCTGCGGAGGACCCGGGCCGTCGGCCCCCTCCGCAGGACGGACGGCCGCGGCCACCCACCCCTTAGGGGATGTCACAGCTCGGCCGCAATGCCGGATCCGAAGCCCGGGGCCCGGCACGCGGCCCTCCAGGACCAGGTACGTTCAACAACGTGGCTGGATTCAGGATCGGACGCGGCCGGGACAACAACGGCGCTCCTCACGCGCGACCGCAACACCCCCCGTACGGACAGCAGATGCCGCCGGGGCCGTCGTACGGCTCCCCGCACGCGGCGCCTCAGCCGTACCCGCCCCAGCAGCCGCCCCACGGCAGAGGCGGCCACGGGGGCGGCAGCCCCTGGCCGCAGGCGAACCGCGGCCCGGGCGGACCCGGCGGCCACGGAGGCCACTACGGCCCCGGGACCGGCGGCCACGGCGAGCCCGAGTACTTCGGCGACGGCGGCGCGTACCCTCCCGGCGCCCACGCCCCGCACGACCCGTACGCGGCCAACAACCCGGGCCACACCCAGGCCTTCCGGGTCAACGAAGACCCCTACCTCCAGGGCGAGCCCCTCCCCGCCGCCCCGGTCGGCCCCCGCCTGGGCTGGAAGGACCTGCTGAAGGGCATCGTCACCGCGCCCGACCGCACCTTCCTCCAGATGCGCGACTACACGATGTGGGGCCCCGCCCTCGTCGTCACCTTCCTCTACGGCCTGCTCGCGGTCTTCGGCTTCGACGGCGCCCGCGAGGAGGCGATCAGCGCCACCCTCACCAACCTCATACCGATCGTCCTGATGACGGCCGTGGCCATGGTGATCAGCTTCCTCATCCTGGGCGCGGTCACCCACACCCTGGCCCGCCAGCTCGGCGGCAACGGGGCCTGGCAGCCCACGGTCGCCCTGTCCATGCTGATCGCGTCCCTCACGGACGCCCCCCGGCTGATCCTCGCGATGTTCGCGAGCGGCGACGCCACCTTCGTCCAGATCGTCGGCTGGGCCACCTGGGTCGCGGGCGGCGCGCTCCTGACCATGATGGTCGGCCGCTCCCACGACCTGCCCTGGCCGAAGGCGCTGGGCGCGTCCGCGATCCAGCTCCTCGCCCTGCTGTCCCTCGTGAAGCTGGGCACGCTCTGACCGAGCCGCGCACGGACGCCCCCACGCGGACAGGGCCGGTGGCCCTGAGCCGATCACCGCATGGAGCGGCCTGCGGTCAGGGCGATGCCTCCAGCGGGGGAACGGCCGGCACCGGGACGGCGGGGGCCCGTCGCCGACCGCGGGCCCGTAGGGGCGTGCGTGGGGGTGCTCCCGTCCCGTCCGCCGCCGACCCGGGCGGAGGCCGAGCAGACGCGGCCCTCGGCGCCCAGGCCGTTCGTACACCGGCGCGTACGAGCTGCTCGGCGCAGCTTCAGTAGGTCCTGCGGCGCAGGCTCCGCACGAAGAGCGGCACCGACAGCAGGAGCAGGGCTCCTTCGACGGCCAGGCTGGCCAGCCCGAGCGGTTCCGTCCAGTTGCCGATGTCGTCGCTGTAGTAGGGCAACCCCGGCCCCCTGGAGAGGACGTAGCCCAGCACAGGGCCGGCGGCGACCCCGATCGCCAGCAGCCATCCGAGCCGGACGGGGCCGGTGAGGAGCAGCACGGCGGCGACCACTGCCGCGATCTCCAGGACGTGGTAGGCGACGCCGATGTAGTAGGGGTCCCTCGTCACCGTGATGCCGCCCTGGTCCACGACGTGGACGGCGGCCACCGCGAGGCACAGCAGGGCTCCCGCCCACCTGGCCGGCCAGGCAGCCCCCGGCACCGTCGCGGCGTGGTGTTGCATGCGGAGGCACCTTCGCATTTCCTCAGCGGCGCGCGCCTGCCGCGCCGCGACCCCATCCGCGCGGTCGGCTCCTCCTGACCAGGCTGCGCGCCGCGCTTCCGTCAGGTCCCAGCCTCGGTGGACGGCTGCCCGCCGTCGCCCCCGACGGGGCAGACGAGTGACACGGACGAGGGACCGACGGGAACGGCGCCCCACGGCCGGCGGCGCCGACCCTCACGGGGTCACCGTGCGGTGCCGACCGCGGGCGAGCCCGCTACAGAGCCTCTTTGTTCGGCCTGCTCTCTTCCCCCGACCCGTGCACCGGAGGCAGGACGCTCCACGGGAAGTTGATCCACGCATCGGTCCGCTTCCAGACGTACTCGCACTTCACCAGCGACTGCGTCTTCTCGTAGACGACGGCGCTGCGCACCTCGGCGACGGCGTCGAGGCAGAAGTCGCGCACCAGCTTGAGCGTCTTGCCGGTGTCGGCGACGTCGTCCGCGATCAGCACCTTCTTGTCGGTGAAGTCGATGGCGTTGGGCACGGGCGCGAGCATGACCGGCATCTCGAGCGTGGTCCCCACCCCCGTGTAGAACTCGACGTTCACCAGGTGGATGTTCTTGCAGTCGAGCGCGTAGGCGAGCCCGCCGGCGACGAAGACGCCGCCGCGCGCGATGCTCAGCACTATGTCCGGCCGGTACCCGTCGTCGGCGATGGCCTGCGCGAGCTCGCGCACCGCCACCCCGAACTGCTCGTAGCTCAGGTTCTCCCGCACGTCGCCGCCCGCACTCACGCCGCTCACACCTGCGTCCGGTGGAAGTTGAGGTAGGCCCGCGAGGCGGTGGGCCCGCGCTGCCCCTGGTACCGGGACCCGTACCGCTCACTGCCGTACGGGGCCTCGGCGGGCGAGCTGAGCCGGAACATGCACAGCTGGCCGATCTTCATGCCGGGCCACAGCTTGATCGGCAGGGTCGCGAGGTTGCTGAGCTCGAGGGTCACGTGCCCGGAGAACCCGGGGTCGATGAACCCGGCGGTGGAGTGGGTGACGAGTCCGAGCCGCCCCAGCGAGCTCTTCCCCTCCAACCGGGAGGCGAGGTCGTCGGGCAGCGTGATGACCTCGAACGTGCTGGCCAGCACGAACTCCCCGGGATGCAGGATGAACGGTTCGTCCCCCTCGGGCTCCACGAGCCGGGTCAGCTCCGGCTGCTCGACGGAGGGGTCGATGTGGGGGTACCGGTGATTCTCGAACACCCGGAAGAAGCGGTCGAGACGCACGTCGATGCTGGACGGCTGCACCATGGAATCGTCGAAGGGATCGATGCGCACCCGCCCGGCGTCGATCTCGGCCCGGAGGTCCTTGTCTGAGAGAAGCACGTCCCGAGAATACGCAAGGCGCGCGGACCGGCGACAATCGCCGTCCCGCGCGCCCACGCCCTCAGTCTCTCCCGGTCTCCCGTGCCCCTCGCGTTACCGCTTCTGGAGGGCCACCGGCACGACACTGCGAAGCCGCGCACAGCGCGGACACCTCAGAAGCCGACCGGGGCCGAGTCGCTCGGCCTGCTGCATCGGGAACGAGGCGGCGGTGAACACGTGCCCATCGGCACAGCGGACGACGGTGCGCTCCATCAAGTCCCAGAGTCCTTCCCCAAGAGCCGCGTCTGGCTTGCTGCCCTGACGACAAAAGCCACATTACGGGATCAAAGGAACGGCTCTCCAGGCGGCACTCCGCACCCGCCCGACCCCTCTTCCGCACCCCCACCGTACGCCCCAACTTCTGCCCCCCGCAGCCGCTTCCATCCCTGAAATGCCATCAGGCCCCCGGGCTTGGACACCGGGGGCCTGGCATGAGGTAGAGTGAGCGAGCGTCCGGACACCGATCGCATCGGGGTCACGGAGAGTTACGCGGGTGTAGTTTAATGGTAGAACATCAGCTTCCCAAGCTGAGAGCGCGAGTTCGATTCTCGTCACCCGCTCCACGAACAAGGCCCAGGTCAGAGACCTGGGCCTTGTTGTTGTGGGCGGTGATCACTCGTCGCGTGCCAGAAGCGCACCGGATGCGCACCACCTCATCACTCGTCGGGGCCGCGTCATGCCCGCCGACCGAGCCGGGGCTCCAGGAGGTCCAGGGCCTCCTCCCACCGGAAGCGGTCCGCCCCGCCGCCGGCCTTCGGCCTGTGGGGCTCGTAGGTGCCGATCATGACGTTCATCTCACGCAGCACCTCCAGACTCCGTGCGTAGGCGGGGTGGGCCGCCTGGGCGGCGTTCAGATAGGGCAGAACGGCAGTGGGCACACCCATGCCGTACGCCTCGCACAGGATGCCCAGAGCCAGGGTGTCGGAGATGCCCGCGGCCCACTTGTTGATCGTGTTGAAGCTGGCGGGGGCGACGGCGATGGCGTCGGCGGGCGGCAGGGGGCGGGCCTCGCCCGGTGCGCGCCAGGCGGATCGGACCGGATGGCCGGTCTGCTCCTGGACGGCCGCGACGTCCAGGAAGGTGAGCCCCTGCGGGGTGGCGACGACGCCGACGCCCCAGTCACGTTGCAGCGCGGCGGTGATCAGCCTGCCGACGTCGGCGGCGACACCGCACGCGCAGACGACGACGTACAGGAAGGGCTTCTTCACCGTGGCTGTCGGATCGGTCACGCGGGTACTCCCAGTCGGCGGCTGAACTCGTGCAGTCCGGGCAGACTACGGCGACGGTCGCGAGCCATCATGTCCGCGACCAGCTCGCGGACGGCGGGACGGCGGACGTCCTGCGCGGCGCACGTCTCGGCGATCCGCAGGGCCCGGTAACCGTCGGCCAGGCGTCCCTGCCGGCTGTGTGCCCGGGCCACCTCCAGCCACAGCGCGGCCCGGCGCTCCGGGACGGGAATGCGACGGCGCATGAGCGGGTGGGCCGCTTTGAGCGCCAGGCCGGCGTCGCCGAGCGCCACCAGTGCGCTGACCTCGTGCAGGGCCACGTTGGTGGAATCGAAGTTGGCCCAGGCGTCGGGCCGGTCGAGGGAGACGTACCGTGCCACCTCCTTCGCCTCGGAGAGGAAGTCCTCCGTGGCGGCACGGTCGCCCCCACCGCTGGCCGCGGTCACGCCTCTCAGAAGCAGCAGTCCGAGAGCGGCGAGGTACTCCGGGGAGCGACGGTCGTAGGAACCGGTGAGTTGGTCGGCGGTGTGACGCACGAGCGCGACGGCCTGGGCGGTGTGCTTCTCACGGGTCAGGACGTGGGTCTGTACGCGGACACTCGAGGCGAGGATCAGCGGGTCGCCGGAGCGCTCGGCCTCGGCCATGGCACGACCGGCGGCGAGCCAGGCGGTCCCTTGATCGTGTTGCTTGAGCAGCAGACTGGTAGCGGTCTGGTACGCCGTGGCGAGCAGGGGCGAGAAGGCATCCGTGGCTCTCGCACTCCCTGTGGCCTGCCGGAGGTCGGCGATCAGGCCGGGGAGCGTGCGTTCCAGTGCCGTGTAGTCACAGGTGTGGAAGAGCCTGCGGGCCACGCCGAGCCGGTCACGCAGAACAGCCGGGTCAAGCGGCGCGTTGGCAACTGCCGGAGGCCGCCCGGGAAGGAGCGCTCGGACGAGTTCAGCACGGACGGTGACCGAGTCGGCGGGAGGCACGAAAGCCGCGGCGCCTGCGGCAAGGAACGTACGACGGTGCATGTCCTCTGCTCCGGGATCAGTGGCGGGGACGTCAGGCGTGGCCGCAAGTCCAAACTGCTCGGGAGGAATGCCGAGTTCTCGTGCAACAGTCCGGAGAACGCGAACGTCCTCCGCGCCACGGCCACTCTCCAGGCGGCTCATCTTGGACTGGTGATAACCGAGCGCGGCAGCGACGTCTCCCTGCGAGCGCCGTTGCAACACCCGTGCTCGGCGGATCACTTCACCGATCCGCCTTGCCTCGTCGCATGCTTCGGCCATCTGCCACGGCCCCTTCCGCCGCTGCCGATCCTGCCTGCCCAACGGAGCTCGAGCCAGACCGGTGTCGCCTCGATGCAGCTTCTGCATACCCCATGCGGCGACGGCACTCGCCCCGAACGGGGACACCGGCCGACTGGTTCCTTGGAGCGACACCACCGACGCCGCTCACGCAAGGAAGGGCTCCATGGCATCGCACCAGCTCGCTCTATCGCTCCCGGCCACCACCGACGCGGTCTCCGCCGCGCGGCACCGGGCCGTGGACGGGATACGGCGCTGGAACGCGGAACTGGACGATGAGGTGGAGCACGCCGCGACCTTGGTGATCAGCGAACTGCTGACGAACGCGGTGCAGCACGCCGGTGCCGGTCGACTCCTTCTGACCGCCCGGCTCACCGGCACCGTCCTACGCATCGAGGTCTGCGACTCCAGCCCGCTGCTCCCCCGGCCCGGCCTACCGGACGACGACAGCGAGACCGGACGTGGCCTGCTCCTCGTCTCCGCCCTCGCCGACCGGCACGGTACCGAGCCGACCCTCACCGGCAAGCGGTGCTGGGCCGAGATCCCGCTGTTCACCTCGCCGGAGACGAAAACCTCTGCTCCGCTGGTGGGGAGCTGACTGTGCCGTCCACATCACCTCGTACGTCGCGAACGCTTGCGGTACGCGCCGCACATCCCGATGGACCGCCCGTCGACACTCATCCAGCAGAGGTCTCAGGGCTGCCCGTGGCGTCGAGCAATGCCGCTACCGGTACCGGCAAGACCCGACGGGGCTACTGGTGCGAGTGCTGGACCACAGCCACCGGAGGCGAAACGGAGCGGCCGGTACTCCTGGCCTCCTTCGACGCCTACTCGGCGGCCCAGGCCGACCGATGGGTCGCGGTCACCCTCCGCACGATCTCACCGGCACTCGACGCCGACGCTTCGGATGAGGCATGGACGTGGCTGTACGAGGACCGCTTGGAAACGCGCCGATCCCTGCTGCAAGGCGAGCCCTGCACCATGACGATCACCCACGCCAACACCCGCATCACCTGGACGATACGCCCCGTGGTCTTCCTGCCGCTCGCACACCGAAAGGACATTGAGCTTCCGGCCTGCGCGCACGACTTCAAGCCCCGCACCACGGTCTAAAACTGACGATCACCGTTGACACCTGGGTCTCCGATCACTACGGGGATCCACATGCCGAAGTCCCCTCCCGCCACTCCGCCGCTTGACCGTGAGGCCAAGCGACGCCTGGCGACAAGAACCCCTCGTCGCGGAGGTCCACGACAGACTGCTCGGCCTGATGACGGCAGCGTAGGAGAGAGAAGGAGATACCGGTGGCAGCCGACTCCCTGGACCGCGCCAAGCAGGCGGTACGCACGCAGGTGTGGGACGCCCTGACTGCCGCGGACGCCGTCCACGACCCCTCCGTCCACGGCCGCATCCCCCACTTCAAGGGCGCCGAACAAGCCGCGGCCCGACTCGCGACACTCCCGGCCTGGCAGCGTGCGAGCGTCGTCAAAGCCGTACCTGACAAGGCTCAACTCCCGGTCTGGGCACGGGCCCTGGAGGAGGGCAAAACCGTCTACATGGCGGTGCCGAGGTTGGCCACCCCCAAGCCCTTCTACCTCCTCGACCCGGCCTCCCTCACCGTCCCACCCGCCGAGGCCGCAGCCAGCCGCACCGCTGCCGCCATCGCCCCCACCGTCGAGGTCGATGCCCTACGACCGCTGGACCTGATCATCCTCGGCAGCGTCGCCGTCAACCGCGACGGCGCCCGCATCGGCAAGGGCGCCGGCTACTCCGACATCGAGTTCGCCCTGCTCACCGAGGCCGGTCTGGTGACATCGGAGACCATCGTCGTCACCACCGTCCACGCCCTCCAGGTGACCGACACCCCGATCCCCACCACTGAGCACGACGTCAGCGTCGACCTGATCGTGACCCCCGACGAGACCCTCACCTGCCCGAACCCCCACCGCCCCTCAGGGATCGACTGGCCGGCCCTCACGGCAGAGAAGATCGCTGCCATCCCTGCGCTCGCGGCTCGACAGGGCGCCTGACGACCTGGGCGGAAAGTGCCCGATACCTGTGCCACAACACCCCATCCACCGACTGAGTTACAACCTTCCTCACGGGTTCAAGGCGGCTCGCTCCGCTCACCGCGCGCGGCCCAGCCGGCGGCCGGGCCTGCGCTCCTGCCTCTGTCCCGCTCCAACCCGGCCGCCGCCCGTGCCGCGCACACAGCAATCAGTCGTTCGCCACGAGAGAAAAGGTACGTCGCGGCCAGGGCGGCCAGTTCCATGGCTTCTCACCCCAGACAGAAGGCCGTCGACGCTGAAGCAAATGCGCCGAAGATGATGCGCCAGACTCGCACCAGTGGAAGACTGTCTCCAGCGTCAACAACCTTGGGGGGAAGCTGATATGAGTGTTGACATCACCCGCCTGTACTTCGGCAAAGCGGCGGCTGAATCTGAGGCCCCTGCGAACCCAGAGCGTTTCTTGAGGACATATCTCGACAGATGGAATCTCTCCGAGGAGATCGAGGAGCATGAGAAGTTCCTCATCCTGGGACCAAAGGGCTCGGGCAAAAGCGCCGCAGCATACTACATTAAATACGACTGGGAACGTCGATTCGGCAAAGAGTCGGTCTTTTTTCAGCTCGTCGACTTCGATGAACTGAACCGCACACAGAGCCCACTCCCTTCAATCGACAAGAAATTGGTCTCAGATGAAGTCTCAACCCTAACCGATGCCGCCTGGAAGCTATTTATCGGAATCCGACTCCTGGATTCTTTGATCAGCGATAATTCATGTTCACTTAGCCGCGATCCTCAGGTCGTTAAATTCATTGCCGATCTGCGCGCTGCGGGCCTAGCATCCGATGACTACCCCCAGGTCCTCAGAAGAGTCCGGGAAAGGAAAGGCGGAGTCAAGGTCCCAGTTGCCTATCTCGACGTCACATCGAGAGAAACTGATCTTGCCAGTCCGGGACAACTCGGCGACGCAATCATCAATTTGATCTCGCGGGCCAAGACACCGAATAGGCACCTCCTAGCTGTCGATGGCCTAGATAAGGCAATCGGTGAAAATGATGCCTACTGGCGCACCTTGGCAGCACTGATCCGCGTAGGGGAAAAGATCTCACGAAAGTTGCTGACCGCAGGGAATCGCAACGTATACCTGATGGTGATGTGCAGGAGCGATGTATTTAGGCGCGTAGATTTTGCCGATGCCCCCAAAATTGCGGCCGATAGCGGAATTAATATGGAATGGGGTGCCGAACTTCAAGATTTTCGCAATGTCCTCCTATGGGAATACCTTGCACGTAAGGCCGAGATTGAGACGGAGCAGTTGTTTGACCTCCTGCCTGCATTCGTAGAAGTCGCGAGTGGCCAGAGGCGAATCTCAACCGCTCGATACATTCTCGACTTCACCCGGTACACCCCGCGCGATATGACCGAACTCTTCAAGAGTATCAGATCGAGAGCCAACACATATCGACCTCTAACCGGCGAACAGGTGCGCGCTGGAGCTGATAATTTTGCCCAGAACCATCTTCTGCACGAAATAAAGTCGGAATCGTTTGGCCTCCTTCCCCCTGACGCCACTAAGAGACTAGAGCAGGTATTGGCTGCTCTACCATCGAGGATTTTTGACAAGGCGTCGCTCGAACAAGCGATGGGGGAGGCGAAAATTTCCGACATCATCTCTCTGGGTGATTTCGGGGAGTACCTTTTCCTACAGGGGGCCATCGGAAATTACCGGTCAAATAGTGGATATGTTCAGTTCTATCACAGGAGGAATACTGCGGCCTTCGATCGCCGTGGACCCTGGATTCTTCACACAGGGCTCACCTATGCGTTGAACATTCCGTTCGCTGAGCAACCGCCCAGATGAAGGCTTATGCACCGTCGTTGCGGGGTCGGCCATCGTGGCTTGCTCCGGTCGACAGCACAAGCCAGCACCGTGGCTGAGGCCGGTGGGGGTGCAGCGAGGCACACGCGCGCCTGATCGGCCGGCGCACCCGCCGTCGTGGCTGACTGTCGTCGGCTGAGGTTCGTGCCACAACCGTGCCAGATGCAGGGGTCAGCCACGGTCAACGCCGGTGCCTCGCGGTCGAGTAGCCGCCCGCTTCCCCGGCCGGCGAAGCCGCAGCTCAGGCCCGAGATCGCCCAGCCTCTCTCCTAAAGCGGGTGTCGCAGGTTCGAACCCTGCCGGGGGCACCAGGCAAAAGGGCAGCTACTGAATTCAGTAGCTGCCCTTTGACATTAAGCCCCAGCTGCGCTCCACTCCGGCGGGCTGCGCCGACGCGCGCCCGTGTGTGGGCCGGGCCTGTGACCTGAGTCGAGATCCGCGGAGTGCGCCAACGCTCAGAGTATGCCTCCAGCGGGGGCGCTCAGGCTCCGAGATGCCGGGAGCGCCACTTGCGGGTGCGGCCGGAGTAGTGGCGTGCGCGGGGAGCCCCCATCCCGCCTGCCATCGACCCAGGCAGACGGGATGGGAGCTGGGGTGGGTGGTGGGTGAGGCTGAGTGGCTATCGGGCCCGTTCACAACCAGAGGATCAGGGCGACGATCACGACGAGAAGGAGAAATGGACTAGCAATCGCCTTACGGAGCTCTCGTTCGCCCTTTCCGGGAAACATGGGGTCATCACCCGCGTCTGTGAACTGGGTCGCCAAGTCTCCCTTCCCGGACAGGATGTCACTCGCATCCCGCACAAGCGCGGCAGCCGCCTTCGCGTCACCAGATTCCTTCAACATTTCATCGATCTTGGCCAGCATCTGAGGGGAGGCAACCGCCAGTTTTCGTACGTTTTGCTTGGTCACCTCGTCGATCGACTCATTGTTAATGATCGTCTGAAACACGCTGCCATTGTTAGTCTGAATATACTGATCAATTGCCGTCCCGGCCATGCTTCCCTCCTTCACAGGACGTATTGCTCACCAGCGAGGGCGCGCGGTCCAGGCTCAGGTGAAAGGATGAAGCGCACTCGCCTTCACTCTTGGACTGCCCAAGCGGACCAGCCAGTATGAGTGCGATCAAGACCGCAGCAACAGCCGAGACAGTAGCTACTCCGACACGCGCGAACGGGTTCAGCGCCTGACCGATCGTCTTGACCAAGGTGGGCCATCTGTGCGTGACCCACAGGACGAAGACCACACCGATAACGGCAAAGACAAGTAGTCGGTCTCGCACAAAAGCCCCGACGTACTCATCAGAGGATAGACGCACCAGACGCCCGATAAACCATTCGAGAGATGGCAACACATAGGGGAAGTACTCATTGATTGCCTCGATGCCAGCCAACGTGAAAAGAATGGCCAAAACGGCACCGAACGCGTAGTAAGCGATTCCGAGCCATCCCGCGTTATTAGTGGCCGGAAGCTTCACCGCTTGCCATCTCGGTAGTTGTTCTGCGACACGGTGCCATTGTTTGTCTCAATGAACTGCCCGTTGACGGTGATGCCGCCCGACCGTGCGCTACGAGGGGGGTGGGACACGGTGGTGCCATCGTCCGGCTGCGTGTTGCCGCCAGGAGACGAAGGGGCAGGGTCCTGGTTACCGCTGGATCGTGAGCGTGTCCACCGAGCAGTGATCAAAGCGCCGCCTAGTAGGCATACCCCGCCGATTAAGGCAGCAGCTATCTCGATCATGGAGTCCCCCCGGGGTCGGCATACGTCGACAGGATCCTACCCAACAACAGTAGTTGAGGACGCCCGAACTTCGGTCAACGAGGGCAGCCAGTAGCGACGCATAGCGACAGCCTCGTTCTCAGCAGCGTCAGCCAAGCTGTAGCGCAGTCGACGCACATGCAGTTGCGTGCCAGCGGGCTGTACGTGCCCCAGCCGTGCCCGATCGGGCGGGAAATCACGGGGAAAACCGGGCATTCACAGTAGCCAGACATGAGCACGGCCCCGACCAAATACCCAGGGTAGGGGTCGTTCTGACTGCTGATCAAGTGGAGGCGGTGGGTTTTTAACTCACGGTGACATCGCTGCCACGACGGTTTTCAAGATCGTCGGTTCCACGGCTGCACCACAACCGCACCAGATGGAGCGGGAACAGCGGGAATCACGGTGAAAGCAGCCGAGCCCGACAGGGCCACGCCCCGACGGTTCGCCCAGGTCAGAGCCCAGACCCGCCGCGAATGCTCGCAGCTTCCCAAGCTAAAAGCGCGAGTTCGATTCTCGTCACCAGTTCCACGAAGGTCCAAGCCAGAGCCCCGGGCCTTTCCGCTGTCCGGACCTTTTCGGGGCGGCGCGGCCTCCGGGCCGCCCCGCGGGTCACGGCAGGGGGAGGCGGGCCTCGAGGAGGTGGTGGGCGGGGGGGATCCGGGTGTGGCGCAGGCTGCCGCCCACCGCCGTGACGCGCTCGGTCAGGCTGCGCAGGCCCAGGCCGGCGGCGGCCGGCGGGGCGGTGCGGGGGACGCCGTCGTTGGTGACGGTCAGGCGCACCGCCCCGTTCCCGGTCTCGACCGCGAGGCGGCAGCGGCGGGCGCGGCTGTGCTTGAGGACGTTGGCGACGGCCTCCCGGACGGTGGTGGCGAGGACCGTCTGGAGCGGGGCGGGCAGCACCGCGCCCGGCAGCGTGACCTCGGTCTCGACGCCCGCCGACTCGAGCAGCTCCCGGTTCGAGGCGAGTTCCGTCTCCAGGGAGAGGCAGTGGTAGCCGTGGGCCACCCGCCGCGCCTCCTCGAGGATGTCGCGCAGTCCCGAGAGCGCCTGCGCCAACTGGTCGCGTGCGGTGTCCGGGCGGCCGTCCAGGTGACGGTGCGCCAGCTCGCACTGGAGGGTGATCGCCGACAGGCGCGGGCCGAGCAGATCGTGCAGGTCCTGGGCGAAACGCAGCCGCTCGCGTACGACGATGCGGCGCGGATCGGTCACGACGGTGGCCGTGGCCTCGGGTCCCCTGAGCATGACTCCCCCGTTCTGCCGCGTTCGCGTTTTGGCGCGTTCACGGCTGCTGCGGCTTACCCGGGGGAGCTTCGCCCGGCCCGCTATCACTGAGCTATACGGGCCCGGCAGGCCCGCCGACGTGGTGGTAGACAGGGCGCGGGGCCCGGGAAGAAGGGGGAGCCATGCGACGGGAGGGGGAATCCGTGCAGCGGATCGTGTTGGCCGAAGACATGCACATGATCCGGGTGGCGCTCGCCGCGCTGCTCGATCTGGAACCGGACATGGAGGTCGCGGCGCAGGTCGGCAGCGGGAGCGAGGTGCTGCCCGCGGTGCTCCGCACCGGGGCGGACACCGCGATCCTCGACATCGACATGCCGGGGATGGACGGGATCGCCGCCGCCGCGGTGCTGCGGGACCGGGCGCCCGGGTGCCGCACGCTGATCCTCACCGGCATGGCGCGGCCCGGCACGCTGCGGCGGGCCCTGGACGCGCAGGTGGCCGGATTCCTGCCGAAGGACGCCTCACCCGAGGAGCTGCTCGGCGGCGTGCGCCGGGTCGGCGCGGGCCGTCGGGTCATCGATCCCGAACTGGCCATGGCCGCTTGGGAGATCGGTGACAGCCCCCTCACCGAGCGGGAGGTCGAGGTGCTCGCCCGGGTGGCGGAGGGAGCCGACACCACCCAGATCGCCGCCACCACCAGCCTCTCCGTGGGCACGGTGCGCAACTACCTCACCACGATCGTGAACAAGCTCGGCGCCCGCAACCGCGTCGACGCGCTGCGCATCGCCCGGGACAACGGCTGGCTGGCCTGACCCCGGGCCGGGCGTACGGGCCCGGGCGCCGGGTCGGGCATACAGGCCCGGCCGCCGGGTCGGACGTATAGGCCCGGGTGCCGGACCAGGCCGGGCGTATAGGCCGTTTATCGGGGGCCGCGTTCTACTGGCGCCATGCCAAGGACACGACGGGTGCGGGGGCGGAACGCGGTCGCCGAGGGCGCGGCCCGCCGTCGCGACCTCCACGCGCAGGACCGTACCGCGCCGCACTGGGCGCTCGACTACGCGCGGCGGCTCGCCGACCGGCATCCGCCGCACCACCGCATCCTGATCCAGACCAGCATGTCGCCGACCGGCTACTTCCACGTCGGGAACTTCCGGGACACCGTCTGCGCCCACCTGGTGCACCGGGCGCTGGCCCGGATGGGCCGCCGGTCCGCGATCCTGCTCAGCTTCGACGACTACGACCCGGTGCGGGAGAGCCAGGCGGCCCGGGACCCGGAGCTGGCCGGTCAGGGCGGCCGGCCGCTCGCCGCGCACCGGGAGCGGGCCACCCGGATCTGCCGGGCCTACCTCGCCGAGCTGCGGGCGACGGGCATCCTGCCCGACGGGGCCGACGCGGACGGCCGGATGCCGCCGGGCGGCGCGTGGGAGACGCACTACCAGTACGAGCGCTACCGGGCCGGCGTCTACCGGGAGATCCAGCGCCGCTACCAGCGTGACGCGGGGCGGCTCGCCGAACTGCTCGGCAAGGCGGACGGCCGGGACCTGTTCGCGGTGTACTGCCTGCAGTGCGGCCGCGGCACCACCGAGATCCACCGGCTGGGCGCCGCGTCGGCGCACTACCACTGCCGGTCCTGCGGCGCACGGCTCACCGTGACCGAACCGGAGCACGTCAAACCGTCCTGGGCCCTGGACTGGACGCTGCGGGTCGCCCACGAGGGCATCGACTGCGAACCGGCCGGCCAGGACCACTGCAGCGCGGGCAGCACCATGGACCGCACCCGGCCGGTGTACGACGGGTACCTGGGCCTGGCGCAGCCGGTCATCGTCCCCTACGGCCTGGTGCGCGGCGAGCGCGGCACGGGCAAGATCTCCGGGTCGAGCGGCGACGGGCCGTACGTGCGCGACCTGCTCGCGGTCCATCCCGCGCCGATGGTCCTGTGGCTGTACGCGCGCCGCAACTGCCTGTCCGACCTGCGGATCGGGTTCGGCGCGGACGTGTTCTTCGGCGCGTACGACGCGTTCGACCGGTTCCTGCGGACGGTGCCCGGTGACGCGCGGGCCCGGGTGCTGTGGGAGCTGCTGAGCGACGAGGACCCGGCGCCGCGCGCCGCCCTGCCCCGGATGCGCTCCGTCGTCGGAGCGCTGTACGCCCACGGCGGCGACCCGGATGCGGCGCTGGCCCACCTGGCGCGCCGGCACGGCGACTGCGACCGGGAGTTGCTGGCCGAGCGGGTCGCCCACGCGGGTGCCTGGCTCGCCACGCACGGGGCCGGCCGCTACTGGGGGGAGGCCGGCCCGGCCGCGGCGCCGGGCCCCGCCGTGGACGTGCTCATCGAACAGCTGAGGACGCACACCGGTCCCGGCGCGCCCCGCGCGGACCGCACCGCCGCGGAGTTCCGGGAGATCTACCGGGCGCTGTTCGGCACGGAGCGCGGCCCCCGGCTCGACACGCTCGTCGACGCCCTCACCCCACGGGCCGTCGCCGACGCGCTGACCGCCTTCCGCGACCGGGGCGAACGACCGCTGTGGACGGGGCTGTTCGCGTCCGCCGGACCCCCCGCCCCGCACCAGCCCGCGTCCGTGTCCGCTTCCGTGACGCAGGAGGCCGTACCGCAGGAGGCCGTACCGCAGGAGGCCGTGCCACAGGAGGCCGTGCGACAGGAGGACGCGGTCCGTGCGAGTTGAGATCTTCACGCCCGACGGCGGGCCCGCGCCCGACGGCTGGGACGCCTTCGTCCACGCCGCCGGGGGCCCCGCGCCGTGGGACGGGGCGCTGCTCGAGGCGGCCGCGCTGGGCGGCCTGCGGCCCGTGTACGGCGGCCTGGTGCGGGACGCGGGCGAACCGGTGGCCGCGTTCTGCGGGCGGCTCGGGGTGCGGCCCGTGCTGCGGCGGTACCGGCCCGCGGGGCGGGCCCTGACGCCGGGCTGGTTCCAGGTCCACCTGCCGAACAGCTTCAGCGCGGGACGGCTGTACGCCCCCGGGCTCGCCCCCGGCGACCGGCGCGCCGCGACCCGTGCCTTCGAACGGGCCCTGCGCCGCCGGCTCGGGCCGCGCTGCCTGGGCGTGCTGCACCTGGACGCCGAGGCCCGGGAACTGGAGGTGCTCGGCGGTCCGCTGCGGCTCACCCGCCCCACCGCGCCCGTCATGGTCCTGCGCAACCGCTGGAAGTCGACGGACGCCTACCTCGCCGGGCTGCCGCGTGCCAGGCGCCGCCGCCTGACGGCGCTGCGGCAACGGATCGACGACGACGCCGGGCTGACGGTCGGGACCGGTCTCCCGGCGATCGACCCGGTACGGGCGGGGCGGCTCGACCAGCTGACCCGGATGAAGCACACCGGGCGACCGGCCGGCGTCGTGCCCCTGCTCCCGGTCTACTTCGAACGGCTCAACGCGCATCCGGGCGCCTTCTACGTCGCCCACCTGGACCGGGGTTCCGGCCTGCCCGTCTCCTTCGACCTGGTCCTCCGGACGCCGGGCGGCTGGGCGACGACGGTGACCGGCTCGGACGGCGCCCGGGACCTCTACTTCGACCTGTACCT
Organism: Streptomyces viridosporus T7A; assembly: GCF_008704515.1. Taxonomy (NCBI): domain Bacteria; kingdom Bacillati; phylum Actinomycetota; class Actinomycetes; order Kitasatosporales; family Streptomycetaceae; genus Streptomyces; species Streptomyces viridosporus. The sequence continues at coordinate 4,466,242 of NZ_CP023700.1, read as the reverse complement.
CCGGGAGATCGACCGGATGATCGCCCTCCGGGTGCCCGCCCTCGAACTCGGCCCCGGCATGGCCCGGCTCAAGGAGTCGTTCGGCGCGGCCGCCGTCGCCCGGTACGCCGTGGCGGCCCCGTTCTGACCCGCACCACCGCTTCCTGCGCTCCGTACCCCGCACCCGCGGGACGTCCGGACAACCGACGAACGAGAAAGAGCACCATGGACTTCACCACCGCGCTGGACCGTCACCTCGCCGCGATCCGCGACCGCGACCTGGACGGCTACGTGCGCACCGTGCACCCCGACGCCACGCTCATCCTCCCCAACGGCAAGACGGTCACCGGGATCGACGAGGTCCGGTCCTTCCACGAGGGCTGGTTCCAGGACCCCGACTGGAGCATGACGACGGAGACCGTCCGCACCCTGGAGCTGGCGGACACCGCCGTCGCGGTCCTCGCGGTCGACTACCGGGACCTGGACGCGGAGGGCCGGCCGTACGCGCTGCGCCACCTGCTCAGCCTGGTCTTCGCCCGCAGCGGCGAGGAGTGGCTGCTCGTCCACGACCAGAACACCCCCTGCTGAGATGCGCGTCGCCCAGCCGTACGACCGCACCGTGCACCGCGCCCTGCGCACGGTGCCGCACTACCGCGAGCGGTACGCCGCCACCGGGACGCTGCCGCCGCTGACCCGCGACGAGGCGCGGCTGCGGCGGCACCTGCTGATGCCGCTCGACGCGGCGCTGCTGCCGCGCCGGGACCCCGGCCGCCCGCCCCGCGCACACGTCGCCGAGCTGCGCGAGGCGCTCCGGATCGCCGGGCACCCCGTCCGGGGCGTCGACGTGTACGAGGTGACGCGGGCGCTGCGCGACCCGGTGCGGGCGTACGGGACCACCTGGCGGGTGCTGCTGGACGCCACCGCCGAGACCGACGGCCGGCCGGGACCGCGGGCGCTGCCCGACGGGCCCGCGCTCGTGGTCGGCGACCCGGGGTGGGCGGACGGCCCGTGGCCGGACGGTGTGGTGGCCGTGGCACGGTTCGGCCTGGCGGCGGCCGGCGCCCGGCCGGTCCCGGGCTCCCTCTGGTACGAGCCGTGGCTCGGCTACCTGGGCGCGGTGGCCGTCGACTGCGGCGAGCTGCACCTCGACACGGCCCGGGTGCACGCCCGCACCCTGGACGGCAGGACCGTGCTCACCCTGCTGAAGCGCCGCCGCCCCACCTTCGTCCACGCCGAGCCGGAGGGCGGCGGGGCGTTCCGTCCGGAGCGCTGCCCCCGCCACGGCGGCCCCGTCCTGCGAACCGTCCGGAGGCCACGGTGACCCCGACGTCCTCGACGTCCTCGACGCCCTCGACGCCCTCGTCCCTCTCTCCCGTCATGCGCCTGGGCCCCGTGCTGCGCAGCCTGGTCCGCGCCCACCGCCTGGAGCGGGCCGACCCCGCCCGGCTCGCCGTCGAGCAGCGGCGGCTCCTGGTGCGCCTGGTACGGCACGCCCAGGCGCACGTGCCGCGCTACCGGGAGCTGATCGCACCGGGCACGGCGGCCGCCTTCCGGGGGCCCGAGGACCTGCCGGCCCTGCCGGTGCTCGACCGGACCGAGTTCCACGACAGCGCCCCCGAGCGGATGCTCGCCGAGGGGTTCACCACCCGGAACACCAAGGCGGGCACCACCAGCGGCTCGTCCGGCGTCCCGGTCACCATCCGCAACTCGGAGCGGGACCTGGGGTACCTGCGCGCCTCGTACCTGTACGACATGCTCGCGTCGGGGCTGCGGCCCTGGGACCGGATGGCGTACTTCCGGGTCACTCCGTTCCTGCGCCACCCGCTGGAGCGGTTCGGCCTGCTGCGCACCTTCCACATCGACACGAGCAGGACCCTGGACGAGCAGGTCGAGGCGTTCCTCGCGGCCCGCCCCACGTTCCTGGTGGGTTTCCCCAACGTGATCGCCTCCGTGGTCGAGGAGTTGGAGCGGCGGGGGAGGCGCCACCGGGGCGTGCACCACGTGCTGTTCGGCGGCGAGCGGCTCACGCCGACCGCGCGGGCCCGGGTGCTCGGCCACCTGGGCGCCCGGTTCCACGAGGTGTACGCCTCCGTCGAGGTGTTCACGGTGGCCCGCACCTGCCGCCGCGGCGCGCTGCACCTGCGCTCCGCCGACGTGGTGGTCGAGCTGGAGCAGGAGGACGGCACCGCCGTGCTCGCCGACGGCGGCCGCCGGGTGGAGGGCGAGATCCTGGTGACCCGGCTGCACAGCGAGGCGATGCCGTTGATCCGCTACCGGCTCGGCGACCGGGTGACGGTGGGTCCGGACACGTGCGGCTGCGGGCGCCGCACCCCGGTCGTCGAGCGGGTGCAGGGCCGCAGCCAGGACCGGTTCCGGGGCCGGGACGGCCGTGAGTTCTACGCCGACTTCCTCACGTACAAGGTGCAGGACTTCCCCGAGGTCGCCCGCATGCAACTGGTGCAGGAGCGACCCGCCCAGGTCACCGTCCACACGGTGCTCGCGCCGGGCTCGGACGCCTCGGTGACCGGGCGGATCCTGCGGGCGGTGCAGAGCGCGGTGCCCGACTTCGACGTGACGGTCCGCCGGGTCGAGGAGATCCCCCCGGAGTCCAACGGGAAGATCAAGATCGTGAAGGTGCTCGCCGGGGGGACCGGCTGACGCGGACCCCGGGGTGCGGCCGTGACGCGCGGTACGTCACGGCCGCACCGCCGCACTCATATGGTGCGCCGCTCCTCCAGGGCCGCCCGCCAGGACGGGGGCAGGTTGCGGACCACCTCGATGCCCGAGAACACCGACGGCTCCTGCGGGCCCACCTCCTTGACCCAGGCGGCCATGCGCCCGATGCCCTCCTCCAGCCCGACGGGCAGGTCGGGTGACCCGAACACCTTGTGGGCCTTCTCGTGCGTGGCGTACGCGTCGCGCACCTCGTTGCGCTCCGGGAGGTGGTTGACCCGCAGCTCCACCCCCATGGCCTCGCAGACCGCGGCGGCGATGCGGTTGACGCTGTAGACCTGGTCGCCGCCGATGTTGAAGATCTCGTTGTACGCCGCGGGCAGCTCCACCGAGCGGGCGATGGCCGGGGCCACGTCCCTGATGTAGCTGAAGGCCCGGGTCTGCTCGCCGTCGCCGAAGACCGTGAACTCCTCGCCGCGCAGCGCCTGGTTCATGAAGATGCCGATGACGTTGCGGTAGCGGTCGCCGATGTTCTGGTACTCGCCGTAGACGTTGTGCGGCCGGAAGATGACGTACGGGAGGCCGAACATCTCGTGGCTGACCCGCAGTTCCTGCTCCACGGAGAACTTCGCGATGCCGTACGGGTCCTCCGGCGCCGGCACCAGCTCCTCGCTCATCGGCAGCTGGTTGGCGCCGTAGACCGCGATGGACGAGGTGAACACGAAGCACTTCACGGTGCCCGCGTTGACGGCGGCGTTGATCAGGTTGACGCTGCCGACCACGTTGTTCATGTAGTTGAAGCGCTTGATGAAGTGGCTCAGGCCCTCGGCGGCGTACGCGGCGAGGTGGAAGACGTAGTCGATGCGGTGGGAGGCGAAGACGGCGTCGACGACCTCGGGGTCGCAGACGCTGCCGTGCCGGAACTCGGCGCCGTCCGGGACGTTGGCGCCGGTGCCGCCGCTGAGGTCGTCGAGGACGACCACGCGGTGGCCGCGGGCCAGGAGTTCGCGGGCCACGTGGGAGCCGATGAAGCCGGCCCCTCCGGTCACGAGCGAGACGGGGGAGGCGGGGAAGGCGGAGGGGGCGGGGGGCACGGTGTTCATGCGGAGTTCCTTTCCAGCCGCTCCCGCTGCGGGGAGCCGGCGAAGCGGAGGGGGGCGACGGGGGCGGCCGGGGGCCGCCGGGACAGCTTGAGGAGACCGAGCGCGGGGCCGGTCATCACCGTGGTCAGCAGGGCCATCACGACCAGGACGGTGAAGGCGTTCTGGTTGATGAGGCCCGCGTCGAGACCCGCGCGCAGCACGACGACCTCGGTGACGCCCCGCGCGTTGAGCAGGACGCCGAGGCCGAGCGACATCCGCCAGGACAGGCCGCAGGAGCGGGCGGTCAGGCCGGTGCCGACGAGCTTGCCGGCCACGGCCGTGACGACCGCGACGGCCCCGGCGACGAGCAGCGAGCCGTGCGCGGTCACCCGGGTGAGGTCGACCGTCATGCCGACGGAGACGAAGAACAGCGGCAGCAGCAGCCGCCGGTTGAGCGCGTCCAGGCGCAGCTGCACGGCGGTCAGCCCACTGCCGGAGCGGTGCGGCACGAGCAGGCCGGCGAGGAACGCCCCGAAGATCGAGTGGACGCCCATCAGGTCGGTGACCCGGGCGAGCGAGAAGGCGAGCAGCAGCAGGGCGAGCAGGCGGGCCGTGGGCGGCACCCGCACGCGGTCCGCCCAGCGGTCGGCGGCCCGCGCCAGCGGCCGGCCGAGGACCAGGACGGCCACCGCGAACCCCGCGGCGAGGAGCACGGTGCCGCCGGCGCCCCAGACGCTGCCCGCGCCGGCCACCGCCAGGGCCGTGGCCAGGGCGCACCAGGCGATCACGTCGCAGGCGGCCGCGCACGTCATGGCCATGGTGCCGAGCGGGTGCCGGGCCAGGCCCGACTCCTGCACGATCCGGGCGAGCACCGGGAAGGCGGTGATGCTCATCGCCGTGCCGAGGAAGATCGCGAACGGTACGAACCCGATCCCGTCGGCGGCGAACTCCCGGTACACCAGGCCCGCGGAGACCACCCCGAGGGCGAACGGGACGATCATGCTGCCCTGGCTGACCGCGCCCACCACCCGGCCGCTGCGGCGCAGCTGGGAGGCGTCGAACTCGGAGCCGACCGCGAACATGAACAGGATCAGGCCGGCCTGGGCGAGCAGGCCGAGCACGGGCTCCGCCGACGCGGGGTAGAACAGCTCGGTCGCACCGGGCCACAGCCCGGCCAGGAAGGACGGGCCGAGCAGCAGGCCGGTGGCGATCTCGCCGATGACCGGCGGCTGGCCGAGGCGGCGGGCGAGGAGACCGCCGCCGGCCGCGACCGCGGCGACCGCGGCGACGGCGGTCACCACCCTGAGGACGGTCTCCCCGGCGTGCGCGGCGGCGACCGGCGGGGCGCCGCCGCGCGCCGCCTGGTCCGCCACCGGGTCGGGGGCCCCGAGGCCGAGTCCGAGCACGGCGAGGAGGACGCCCAGGGCGGCGGCCGAGATCAGCAGCGGGTAGACGACGCCGCGCCAGGCGGGGGGTTCGGGGCGGCGGTTCGGGGCGTCGTTCATCGGGGGACTCCCAGGTCGGTGGGGGCCGCGGCGACCGCGGCGGGCACGGGCGGACGCCGGCTGCGCGAGGACGGGCCGAGCAGCAGCCACGCGGCCAGGGCGTGGGCCGCCTCGCCCGCCGCGAGCGCGCCGACCGCGCCGAGCGCGCCGAGCACGGGCACCAGGAGCGTCCCGAGCAGCACCGCGCAGACCAGGCCCGCGGCGGAGGCGGCGGCGGTGGCCCGCAGGGTGCGCGCGCCGGCGTTCTCGAGCAGGTAGTTGAGGCTCCCCATCGCGAAGACCAGGGGGATGCACAGGACGTACAGGAGCAGCACCACGACGGGGGGCGGCAGGAGGCCGGAGTCCTGGACGAACCGGGCGAGCAGCAGGGCGGCGGCGGTCCACGCGGCACCCGCCGCCGCCAGCGGGAGCAGCCGGCGCACCACCCGGCGGTCGAGCTCCGCGGCGTCCAGCGACCGCAGGGTCAGCGACACGTGCGGCTGGAACAGCCGCAGGAGGTAGCCGAAGCCGTTGAGCAGCACCGAGGAGGCGAGCACCATCAGGTAGAGGTGGCCGGTCTGTTCGTGGTGCCGGGAGGCCCCGAGCAGGGCGAAGAGGATGCTGACCGTGCCGGCCGCCGCCACGTCGCCGCAGGCCATCAGCGCCGAGGTGGACACCGCCGGCCCGGCCGCGCCCCGGCGTACCGGGCGGGCGGCGGACCGCAGGAGGGCCGGGACGTGGGCCAGGTTGAGCAGGGCGGTGCCGCCGAGGATCCAGCCGGTGAACCCCTCGGGGCCCCAGCCGAGCAGGGTCGCCCCGCCGGTTCCGGTCACCACGAGCAACGACAGGGCGGTGAAGTTGGCGATGTCGGCGCGGTCCCGGCCGAGCGCCCTGCACAGCCCGACCAGGACGGTGTTCAGGCCGAGCAGCGCCATGTACAGACCGGCCAGCAACGCCACGGCACCGCCCCGCGGGGGGTGCAGCAGCGCCGTGCCGGCCAGCCAGAGCACGACGGCCGCGGTGAGCACGCCCGCGCAGCACAGGAACACGGTGATCAGCTGGGGTCCGGTGCGGCGGGCCCGGGGCACCAGCTTGAGCGCGGACTTCTCGATGCCGAGCGAGGTGACGGTGGTGAGCACCTGGGCCGTGCCCATGGCCGCGGCGTACCGCTCGTACGGTCCCTGCCCCCAGCTCGCCAGGAGCGCGGTGTTGGCGCCGAGCAGCGTGAGCCGGAAGGCGGTGCGCCCGGCGAGGAGCGAGGCGAGGCGGCGGGGGCCGGGACGCCAGGACCTCTGCGCCCCGGCGTCCGCGCCCGGCGCCGTTCTCACGCCGGCCCCGTCGGCCCGGGCCGCGCCGCCGCCATCTCGGAGGTGACGAAACGGCCCTTGCCGCCCGCGGTGATCTCCACCCGGTCCACCCGGACGACCTCGAGCGGGAAGGCGCAGCCGGCCACGGTGTGCAGCCGCTCCCGCACCCCCTCGGCCACCGCGGCCCACCCGTCCCGGTCCAGGGGCCCGGACGGGACCACGTCGAGGCGCACCGCTCCCGTGCGGTCCTGGTGCACGCCGCACTCGGCGATGCCCGGGAAGGTCGCCGCCAGGTGCAGGAAGGTGTCCGGGTAGAGCTGGCGTCCGGTCGGCAGCAGCACCGAGTCGTTGACCCGGCCCACCGTCAGCCGCAGCGTGCGGAAGCGCCGCCCGCACGGGCACGGCCGGGTCTCGATCCGGCCGACGTCGCCCAGGTCGTACCGGATCAGGGGCATCGCGCGTTCCATGAACGCGGTCGCCACCACCCGGCCCTCGGCGCCGTCCGGCAGCGGCCGTCCGTCCGCGTCGAGGATCTCCACGAGGAGCCGGTCCTCGGCGAGGTGGGCCCGCCCGTGCCGGCACTCGTACGCGATGTTGAGCACTTCGAAGGCCGAGTACTCGTCGTGCACCGGGGCACCGAACTCCCTTTCGAACAGGGTTCGGTGGGCGTCGACGAGGAGCTCGGACTCGGTCATGACCAGGCGCAGGGTGCGGCGCAGCGTCGCCAGCTCGGCCGGGGTCAGCGCGCGCAGCAGGGCGCGCAGGTGGACCGGGTAGCCGATGAGCACCTGGGGGCGTGCGGCGAGGAGTTCGGCCTTGATGTCGTCCATCGGCCGGTCGGTGAGCAGCACGTGGCGGCGGAAGAGGCCGAACCTCTCGAAGCCCCGCGAGGGCGGCGCGAAGGGCCTGATGTGGGAGAGCCGGTGGGTGGGCAGGTAGCGCCCGGTCGCCAGGAACCGGCGGACGCAGGCGGCCATGTGGTAGTCGTGGCTGTTGCGGTCGTGGACGACCGTCACCCGGCGGCCGGTGGAGCCGCTGGTGCGGAAGGTGGGCAGCCGGGCGGGGTCGGCCCCGTCGGCGAGGAGTTCCTCCAGGGGGCGGCTGCGCAGCACCTCCTTGCTCAGGACCGGGAGCTTCGCTACCTCGGCGAGGGAGCGCAGCGGGCCGGTCCGGTAGGCGGGGTCGTCGCGGTAGTACGGCACCTCGGTCCTGGCGTGCGCCAGCATCCTGTTGAGCTGGACGAGCTGGCGCCGGCGCAGGGCGCCGCGGGTGCCGTACTGACGGGCGCAGGAGACGGGGACGTACAACGCCTCTCGGAGGAACATCTCGTTCGGTCCTTCGCCGGTCAGCCTGCGGTGGAGGCCTGGACGGGGGTGCGGCGGAACACCCGGGCGAGGGGGGCGAACCAGCGCTGGGGGGCGAACAGGACGAGCAGCGCCAGCACGACGTGCACGGCGATGAAGGCGAACGCCTCGTACTTGCTCGCCGGGTGGCCGAGGCGGACCGTCATGTGCGAGGCCCAGGTCCACACCTCGGGGATGGTCTGCCACGCCGGGTCGGTGTGCTCGTTCACGGTGAGGAAGGCCAGGTCCTCGAGACCGGACAGCATCAGCAGGATCATCGCGTAGGAGAGCCGGCGCACCAGGTGGGCGGCGCCGCCGCCGATGCGGAAGGAGAGGACGAAGCTGAGGATGACGAACGGGGTCAGCGTGAGGACGTAGTAGTAGAGCTCGGGGTGGTTCTCGGCGACGAAGAAGATCTTCGGCACGAAGTAGAGGAAGTAGACGAGGAAGCAGACCGGGATCACCAGCTGGAGGCGGATCCGCTGGGCCCAGACCGGGTCGAGCCGGGCGATCGCCTCGGTGGCGAGCACGAAGGGCACCAGCTTGAACAGCAGGATGCCCAGGCTCTTGACCTCGCGGTCGTGGGGCATGGCGAACCAGACGATGCCGGCGAAGACCGCGGCGAGCGCGGCGAGGACCAGGAAGGGCGCGTTGCGCCGTACGGTGTTCAACGAACTTTCTCCGTAAGGGGTTCGGGGCGGCGGGCCGGGACGGGGGCGGCGGGCTCCACGCCGAAGCGCAGCAGGGCCCGGGCCTGTTCCTGTGCCGCCCGGAGCTCGGCGTAGCCGTCCGCGACGAGCAGGAGGTAGCCGAGCTTGCGGCCGGCCTGGGTGTAGCGGCGGACCTGGCTGCCGGGGCCCGCGAAGAGCCTCAGCTCGGCGGTCTGGGGCAGGGCCCGGACCGCGTCCTCGCCCTCGACGGTGCGCAGGACGCCGTCGGTGTCGGTGGTCAGGATCTGCAGGGCGGTCTTCTTGTCGTGGCGGGGCGCCAGGTCGAAGTCCTGGCCGAGCGCCAGGCGCAGGGCCGCCTCGTACGTGTTGATGCCGTAGGCGTGCCGGACGAGCAGCGGCATGCCGTTGCCGCCGAGCCGGGCGCCCATCTCGATGAAGCGGATCTCCTCGGTGCGGTCGACCACGAAGTCGAAGTTGACCGGGCCGTCGGTGTGGCCGAGCGCGACGCAGATGTCCATGATCATGGAGCGCAGCCGGATCTCGGTGGCGGGCGTGAGCTCGGCGGGCACCGTGTGCGCGGTGGTGATCATGTGGGGTGCGCCGGTGGTGGCGCGCTCGGTGACCGCGATGGTCGCGAGCTTCGCGTCGCGCAGGAACGCCTCGGCGGACAGGTGCTGGCCCAGCAGCATCTCCTCGACGATCACTTCGCCGGAGAAGGAGTACGCCCGTGCCTCGGCCAGCGCCGCGGGCAGCGCCGCCGGGTCGGCGACGACCCGCACGCCCTTGCTGCCGGAGGAGTCGTTCGGCTTCACGATGACGGGCAACGGCAGCGTGGCCGCGGCCAGACGCAGCTCGTCCGGGTCCTTGGACCGCAGGTGGCCGTAGCCGGGCAGCCCGATGCGTTCCAGGACGGTGTGGAAGTAGCCCTTGTCCACGGAGGCCCGCACCGCGTCCGGGGCCGGCTGGTGCGGGGTGCCGAGGATCCGGCTGAGCTCGGCCACCGACTCCTGCGCGGCGTCGCTGGCCGGTGAGATCACCGCGGCGACGTCGAGGTGGCCGACCGCGGCGGCGATCCGCTCGGGGGCCCGGGTGGTCATGCACAGGAAGTGGTCGGCGGCCGCCGCGCCCAGCGCCTGCGGCCGCTGGTCGACGCCGATGACCCCGTAACCGAGGCGGCGGGCCTCGTGGTAGGCGGGGAGCTGGTCCTCGCCCCCGCCGAGGACGAGGATGTGGGGCTTGGTCATGGCAGGTTCCCTGTCTGCGGCAGTGGCGCGGGCGCGGCCCGGCCGGTGGGTGCGTGGCGGTGGGCGTAGAGGTCGTCCCGCGGCCGCACGGGCACGTTGGCCTCCCGGATCTGGTAGCGGGGCAGGCCCTCGCCGCCGCGCATGATGCGCACCAGGTAGCGGGCCAGCAGCGCGAGCGCGCCCAGGCCGAAGGCGTGCAGCAGGACGGACGCCGTGGCGAGCAGCCGGACGTCGCCCCGGAGCAGCGTCAGCGCCCCGGCCCCCACCGCGGCGGCGGCCGCCGCGAGGTAGATGAGGGCGAGCGGCCGGTAGGAGAAGCCGACGAAGAGGTCGGCGGCGTGCCGGAACAGCTTGCCGAGCGACCACTTGGCCCGTCCGGCCACCCGGGCCGCGTGCGCGGTCTCCACCGTGGTGTAGCGGGCGCCGATCAGCGGCAGGGTGGCGAGGAAGTACGGGGTGCTGACCTCGCAGTCGGCGACCTTGTGGGCCACCACGGTGCGCACCACGCGGAACACCGAGGCGCGCACGGGCAGTTCGATGCCCAGGACGCGGGTGGCGACGGCCTGGTGGCCGATGGTCCCGAGGCGGCGGTACCAGGGGTCCTGCCGGCCGGCGCGGACCGCGAAGACCGCGTCGTAGCCGCCCTCCACGGCCCGCCGCGCCAGCTTGTGGAGTTCGGCGGGCGGGGACTGCAGGTCGGCGTCGAGCTGGACGGTCCACTCCTTCGACGCGTACGCGAATCCCGCGGTGAAGGCGGATTCGAGGCCGAAGTTCCGAGCGAAGGAGAGGTACCGGACGCGTGGATCCTCGCGGGCGATCCGCTTGATGATGTCGAGCGTCCCGTCGGTGCTTCCGTCGTCGACGAAGAGGATCTCGGAATCCTCGTACCTGTATATCTCCCTGCTGATTTCCAGGTATGCCCGCTCGATGCATTCCTCCTCGTTGTAACAGGGCACCATCGCGGTGATGGAAAGAACGGCAGGCATCCCGGTCATCCTCTGCTGCTCCCCGCTCGTCGTCCGTCCCCTCCGAATCAGTCGAACATCGCGTTCATCGTCTCGTGGGTGGTCGCCTTCTGGCTGTCCGCGCGGCTCGCCCAGCAGGTGTTGAGGATGATGCGGGTCTTGTCGGCGTTCAGCGGGACCGTGCGGTGCAGCGTGGTGTCCGAGCGCAGGAAGTACAGGTCGCCCCGGGCGTGGCCGTAGGAGCGGATCGGGTGCTGCTGCAGGTACTCCTCGACGCGCGGGTCGTCCTTGTTCCAGTCGGTGTGCGGAACGCACTGGAGCATGCCGCCGTACTCCAGGGCGGGCGCCTCGATCAGCCAGATGACCGTGAAGCTGAAGTCGCCCCAGTGCCAGCCGTGGGTGTCGCCCTTCTGGTGCTGGCGGGTGATGATGTACTTCTCCTCGTCCCACGGGCAGTCCACGACCTCCTCCTTCGCGAGGCGGGAGAGGAAGCCCTTGAGCGCCGGCGACTCGTAGACGGCCGGGATCAGCGAGCCGTCGGCGGCGATCGCCTTCTGGCCGACGGTGGACATGAAGCGCGGCGAGTCGCCGGTCTCCTTGAGACGGATGTCGATGCGCTTCTGGTGCGTGTCGAGCAGCCGGTGGGTCTCGGCGGCGACCGCCTCGAAGACCTCCTCGGAGACCAGGCCGGGCAGCTTGACGTACCCCTCGCGGCGGAAGTGCTGGGAGAGCTTGAGGACCTCGTGGTCGTCGTCGAACCGCTCCGTGAGGTTCTTGGCGATGAGCTCTTCGACGTTCTCTGCGGTGATCGCGTTCTGCGTCATGCGGGCTGCTCCTCGTGTGGCGTGCGGCCGGATCCCCATACACCGGTCCGGTGACCCGGATTCTTTTCTACCGCTTTCGATGCACCGATTCTGCGGCGCGGGCCGGCGCATTCGGTAGTGCCTGCCTCACCGATTTCGCGTGAAGAAACCAGCCCGGAACCCGGCATGAGTTCTTCACCCCGGCATGAGAACCTCACACCGCCGTCGGACGTGAAGAACACAGCGTTGCACCAGAATTCCCTGTGCGGTCAAATACCGGGACGCCCGGGGGCCTTCACCGAATTCCCCCGCGGGTATCACGGGCATGCCCTGCACACGGATATTCCGCAGGGATTCAGGGAGGGATTGGAATGACCAGGACAGCGGTGGTGGCCGGTGGCGCGGGCTTCGTCGGCTCACATCTGTGCGAGCGGCTGCTCACGAACGGCTGGCGGGTCGTCTGCGTCGACAACTTCGTCACCGGGAGCGCCCGGAACGTGGCCCACCTCGCCGGCGAGAGCCGGTTCCGGCTGATCGAGGCCGACGTCTGCGAGGGGCCGCCGCCGATCACGGGGAGGGTCGACGCCGTACTCAACCTGGCGTCGCCCGCCTCACCGGTCGACTACCTCGAACTGCCCCTGGAGACCCTGCGCGTGGGCTCCGAGGGCACCCGGCACCTGCTGGACCTCGCCCGCGCCGAGGGCGCCAGGTTCGTGCTCGCCTCCACGTCGGAGACGTACGGCGACCCGCTGGTGCACCCCCAGCCGGAGAGCTACTGGGGCAACGTCAACCCGGTCGGCCCGCGCTCGGTGTACGACGAGGCCAAGCGGTACGCCGAGGCCCTCACCATGGCGTACCGCAGGACCTTCGGCGTCGACACCGGCATCGTGCGGATCTTCAACACCTACGGCCCCCGGATGCGCGCCCACGACGGCCGCGCCGTGCCCACCTTCATCCGGCAGGCGCTCGCCCACGAGCCGATCACCGTGGCCGGCGACGGCTCGCAGACGCGCTCGCTCTGTTACGTGTCCGATCTGGTCGACGGCCTGGTGCGGATGACCGACGCGCGGCTCGCGGGGCCGCTCAACCTCGGCGACCAGGAGGAGATCCCGGTCCTCCGGCTCGCCGAGTGGATCCGCGATCTGACGGCGTCCACCTCCGGCATCGTCCACGTGCCCCGGCCGGTCGACGACCCCTCCGTCCGGCGGCCCGACATCACGCGGGCACGCGAAGAGCTGGGCTGGAGCCCGGAGTTCAGCACCGAGCGCGGTCTGATCGAGACGATCGACTGGTTCCGGGGACAGGCCGGGGCCGACCGGGAGGCCCTGCAGATGGCCGGTGCAGAGGAAAAGTAGGAACTGCTGACACCATGGGCGCGCGGCCGCACGAGGAGAACGGGACGGTGACCGGGCATGCCGGACGGGAGATCAGCGCTGCACCCAGCCCCTGCTGTGCGCGAGCACACCCGCCTCGAACCGGCTGCGCGCGCCCAGACGGTGCATCAGGTCGGCGGTGATGCGCCGGACGGTGCGCACCGACACGCCCAGTTGGCGGGCCATCGCGTCGTCCGTCATCCCCTCCGCGAGCAGTTCGAGCACGGCCTGCTCCGGCGGCGACGGCCGGTCGTCGCCGGTCCGGGTCGCGACGGCCTCGCCCAGCGGGCACGACTGCTGCCAGGTCTGGTCGAAGAGGGTCATCAGGGCGGCGACCGCACCGGTGCCGTGCAGCACCAGGGCGCCCAGGTCGGCGGCGGCCGGATCCGTCGGCAGGATCGCCGTGACGCGGTCGTAGACCAGCATCCGCGACGGCAGCCGGGGCGCGGTGCGCACCTGGCCGCCGCGTTCGGTGAGCCACTCCGCGTACGCCCGGGTGGCCGGGCAGTTGCGGGCACTGTCCAGGAAGACGTACCGCAGCCGCACGCCCCGGTCGGTGGCGGCCCGGTCCAGCGGCCGGGCCGCCTCCAGGTGCCGTTCGCTCTGCCCGCCGCCGGGGACGAACGCCGCGATCTCGGTGGTGCAGGTGTCGGCGAGGTGCTCGATCCTCGACTGGATCTGGTCCATGCTCCGGAGCTTGTCCACCTCGGTGGCCCGGCCGCTGGCGGCGCGGATGTCGGCGACCATCCGGGTCACCGCGAGGCGGCTCGCCCTGATCTGCCGCTGGCGCTCCAGGACTTCGGCCTCCTGGTCGATGAGCAGCGACGTCAGGCCGACCTCCGGGTCGACGGCCCGGCCGGGACCGCCGTCCGGCGACGGCCGCACCAGCGAGAGGGCGGCCAGCCGGTCGAGCGCCGCGCAGGTGCGCTCCTCGCTCCAGCCCAGCGCCTCGCGGAGACCGGCCACGCCGCCCGCCCCCTCCGCGAGCATGGTCCGGTACACGGCCTCCTCGTCAGGGCCGAGGCCCAGTTCCCCAAGCATGCTTCCCTCCCCCAAGGGTGGCGGCCCGGGCGACCGCCCACGGCTCCGGCGTTTTCAGGCCAGAGTGCCGCTGTGGAGCCACACTCTATGCGATGGCCGGAAATCTGTGCTGTTTTCAGAGAGACCAGGAAAATCTTTGTGGGGCGAACGTTGTGTATCTAGTGAACGTCCGGCTCGATCTCGCCGACGGCGCCCCCTCGCCCTCGCTCCCGGAGACCCGCGCCCTGCTGTGGGCGGCCGTCCGCCCGGGCGACGGCGTGGAACACATCTACGCCCAGCCGTGCGGCCGGTCCGTGGAAGCGGTGCTCTTCGTCGAACGGCCCACCCTGGCCGAGGCGGAGCGGTGCTGTGACACGGTCCTCGACCGCTGCGCGGCCGGCGGACCCCGGTTCAGCAGGCACTCCTCCGTGCCGCTGCCCCTCCTCGTCGAGCTGCTCGGCGAGCAGAGCGAGCGCTGAGGACCGCGGGCCACCGCGGTTTCCGGCGCGTCCGCCCCACCCCGGCCGCCTTGTCAGGGTCCTGCCATTGCAGCTCCCTGACACGGGTAACCCCTGTCCCCGGCCGACGGCGACGATCACAGTGGTGTCACCGGAAGGGGCACCGCGCTCACGGCGCGGACCACCCCGGAAGGGTCCGGCCGAAGCGCGTCCGCGTGCCCATCCGGCCGGAACCAGACGACCGTTTTGTCCACAGGGGTACCGATGAAACTCTCGTTCCGCATCCTCACCACGTCCACCGTCGCCCTCACCGCCGCGTTCGCCGCGGCCGTCACCGTCGCGGGCGCCACCGGGGGACCGGCGTCCGACCGGTACGTGACCGCGGTCGGCGCCCCGCAGGGCGCCCCCCTCACGGCCGCCAAGCCGGTCAACATCTGGGGCCCGTGAGCACCGTGGCCGCGGAGGACAGCCTGACCCTGAACCTGCTGGGGCCGATCGAGGCCCACCGCGGCGGCGAACCGGTCGACCTGCGCGGGGCCAAGCCCCGGACCGTACTGGCCGCCCTGCTGCTCGCCCGGGGCCGGGTCGTGCCCGACACCGAACTCACCGCACTGCTGTGGGGCGAGTCGCCGCCCGCCACCTGCTCGGCCCAGATCCACACCTACGCCTCCCGGGTGCGCCGGCTGCTCGGCCCCGCCGTCGCGGTGGAGCGCCGCCGCCCCGGTTACCTGCTCCGGCTGCCGGAACACGGCGTCGGGGTCGACCTCCTGGAGTTCCGGCGGTACGCGGCGCGCGGCGCCGGAGCGCTCGCCGGCGGCACTCCCGGCACAGCTGCCCGGATGCTGCGCCGGGCGCTCGGCGTCTGGCGCGGCACGGCCCTCGGCGGGGTCTGCGACCCGCTCGCCGACCTGGAACGCGACCGGCTCGAGGAGGAGCGGCTCACCGTCCTGGAGCAGCGCCTGAGCGCCGACCTGGAACTCGGGCGGCACGCCGAGGTCATCCCCGAACTCATCGCGCTGATCGCGGCCAACCCGCTGCGCGAGGGGCTGCGCGGCCAGCTGATGACCGCCCTGTACCGCTCCGGGCGGCAGGCCGACGCGCTCGCCGCCTACCGGGCCGCGCGCGCCACGCTCGCCGAGGAGCTGGGCCTGGAACCCTGCGCGGAACTCCAGCGGCTGCACCAGGCGCTGCTCACCGGGCACCCGTCGCTGCTGCCGCGCACCACGGCCCGGGCCGCGGCGGCCGCCGGTGCGGCCGCGGACCGGCCCGGGCCGCCCGCGCCCGCCGAACTCCCGCCCGTACCGCCCGACTTCACCGGGCGCGAACAGGAGGCGGCGCGGCTGGCCGAGGCACTCACCGGGGAACGTCCGGGCCCGGCCGTCCAGGCGGTGACCGGCATGCCCGGCGTCGGCAAGACGGCGCTCGCCCTCGTGACCGCGCACCGCGTCGCGGACCACTACCCGGACGGGCAGATCCACCTCGACCTGCGCGGCTCGGGCCCCGACCCGCTGGACCCGGTGGACGCGCTCGGCGAGCTGCTGCGCCTGCTCGGCGTTCCGGCCGGACGGACCCCCGGCACGCTCGACGAACGGGTCCGCGCCTACCGGACCCGGACCGCGGGCCGCCGGCTGCTGCTCGTCCTCGACGACGCGGCCGGGGAGCGGCAGGTCCGTCCGCTGCTGCCCGCGACCGGCGGCTGCGCGACCCTGGTCACCAGCCGCTCGGGCCTGCACGCCCTCGACGGACCGGGGCGCACCCCGCTCGGGCCGTTGCCCGCGGCGGACGCGCGCGCCCTCTTCGAGAAGCTGGCGGGAGGCTCCCGCGCCTCGGCCGAGCCGGGCGCCGCGGCCGGCATCGTCCGGACCTGCGCCGGGCTCCCTCTCGCCCTGCGCATCGCCGGCGGCCGGGCCGCGTCCCGGCCGCACTGGCCGCTGGCCCGGCTCGCGGACCGGTTGGCCGAGCCCCGGCGCACCCTGGCCGAACTCACCCTGTCCGACCTGTCCCTGGCCGACCGCCTGTGGACGGGGTACCGCAGGCTGGACCCGCAGAGCCGGCGCGTCCTGCGGTTCCATTCGGCCCTCGGCCCGCACCCGCTGCTGCCGCACGCCGCCGCGGGGGCACTCGGAACCGCTCCCGACCGGGCGGAGGAACTGCTCGCGGGACTCGCCGAGGCCCACTGGTGCGAGGTGGTCCGGTGGCGCGGCGGGTACGGCTACCGGCTGCACCCACTGGTGCGCCTCTTCGCCCGCGCCCGCCTCGCCGAAGAGGAGGGAACGGTCCCACTCCCCCTCCCGGTGCACCACCCGTCGGCACCGGCCGTCCCGGACGGGACGGTCCGCCACACCGGCTAGAGTCCGCGCGCACCGCTGCCCGCCCGCCGTCGGTCGTGCACCGGGGCTGCCCCGCGGCGCCGGTGGACCGACGGGTGCGCACAGGCGGTCGCCCCGTGGCGCCAATGCATCGCCGGTTGCCTGAAGGCGGTTGCCCCACGGCCCTTGTTCACCGACGGTTGCGCAAGGGCGGTCGCCCCGCGGCGCCGGTGCACCGACTGTTGTGCACCGACTGTCGCGCACCGACGTCCACGCACCGACACAGCACCCGCACGACACGACAGACACGAGGTGGAGCCGGTCATGCCCGCACCGTTCGGATTCAGCTACGAGACGCGTGCCGACGGCACCGTCGTCATCACCCACCGGGGCCGCAGGGCCACCACACTGCGCGGCCAGCGCGCCGTCCGCTTCACCGAGGAGGTGGAGACCGGCGACGCGCAGGAGGTGATGGCACGCTGGACCGGCTCCTACAAGTTCGGCAACGAGCGCACGGCCCGCAACCACCCCAGAAACCAGGGACGCCGGAACTAGGGCGTCACGACGGAGGACGACTTCCGCCAATGATCGACATCCCACGCAACATCGCCGTCTTCGGCGCGGGCTACATCGGCCTGGTGACCGGTGCGTGCTTCGCCCAGCTCGGTCATCGGGTGGTGGTGCGCGACATCCAGCCGGAGCGGATCCGGATGCTGCACTCCGGGGAGGTGCCCTTCTTCGAGCCCGGGCTCGGCGATCTGATCGCCCAGAACAAGGAGCGGCTCTCGTTCACGCTCGACGCCCGGGAGGCCCTGCGGGACGCCGAGGCCGTGTACGTCTGCGTCGACACCCCGCCCACGGCGTCGGGCGACGCGGACCTGTCCCGGATCTGGTCGGTCGTCGACGCGCTCGAGGCCACCTCGCCCCTCGTCGCGGTGGTCGTGAAGAGCACGGTGCCGGTGGGCACCGGCGCCCGGGTGCGGGCCGCGCTCGACGAGGCCGGGCTCGGCCACGTGGGATACGCGTCCAACCCCGAGTTCACCGCCGAGGGCAGGGCCGTCGAGGACTTCCTGCACCCCGACCGGGTGGTGATCGGCGCCTCGGACGAGGCCACGGCCCACTGGGTGCGGGACCTGTACGACGGGATCGGCGCGCCGGTCGAGATCATGGACGTGGCCTCCGCCGAGATGGTCAAGCTCGCCTCCAACGCCCTGCTCGCCACGAAGATCACTTTCATCAACGAGATCGCCGCGGTGTGCGAGGCGACCGGGGCGGACATCCGGCGGGTCTCCCGGGCCGTCGGCATGGACCACCGGCTCGGCCCGCACTTCCTCCACGCCGGCCTCGGCTACGGCGGCTCGTGCTTCCCCAAGGACACCCGCGCGCTGCGGGCCATGGCCAGCAACTCCGGTTACCCCTTCCAGCTGCTCAACGCCGTCATCGAGGTCAACGAGCTGCAGCCGAGGCGGGCGGTGCAGCGCCTGAAGGAGGAGCTCGGCGGCCTCAGGGGCCGCCGGGTCGCGCTGCTCGGCCTGACCTTCAAGCCGGGCACCGACGACATGCGCGAGGCCCCCAGCGCGGTGATCGCCTCACGGCTGCTCGCCGAGGGGGCCGAGGTGACCGGCTGGGACCCGATGGGTCGCCCCGGTCCGGTCGAGCCGTGGACCTCGGTGACGCGGCACGCCTCACCGCTGGAGGCGGTGACGGGTGCGGACGCGGCGATCGTGGTGACCGAGTGGCCGGAGCTGAGGGCCGCCGACTGGCCGACCGCGGCCCGCCGCATGCGCCGCCCGCTCCTCTTCGACGGCCGCAACCTGCTCGATCCGGCCACCCTGTCACAGGCGGGCTTCACCTACATGAGCGTGGGCCGGGCGACCCGGCCCACGGCCTGACCCCGGGGGCTCCTGCGGGCCGGCCGCCACACGGTCACGCAAGCGCCGTCGCTCCCCGGACCGGGAGCGCGGGTCCGCTCCTCGCCACCCGCTCCCTACTGAAGGCCCAGGTCAGAGACCTGGGCCTTCTTCGTTGCCGAGGGCTTTCCCTGCCCCGCGGGTGCTTCCCCGGGTCCTGGAGCGCGCCGAAGAGCTGTCCGTGCCGGACGTCAAGAGCGGCAGCCGGCTCAGGCGACGGTGTACTCCGCGTCTCCGAAGTCCGCGACCACACGCAGCCGTCCCCCGAGTGCTTCCACAGAGGCTCGGAGTGTCGCCACCTCGGCCCGGTCCGGTTCGCCGTGCTCGACATGGGTCGGCGTCGCCTGCTCGGGGTCGTCCGGCGTCCCCACCGGCTCGACGGTGAGCGGCTCGGTGACGGTCACCCCGCCGGTCGTCGTCCGGTGCCGGAAGGCCGGTCCGGGGCTCGTCGGTCTGTGGCGTGTGGCCGGGGTGGCCGTCCGTCGTTCCGTCGCGGGCGGCGGAGGTGAAACGCCGCGCGCGGCCTGCGGGGAGGGCCGCAGGCCGCGCGTGGTGGAGCAGGTGTGGCACATGCCGTCCGGTGCCCGGTCACACTCCGGCCGGCACCGCGTCCCGGTCGGTGGTCAGCGGCTCCGGGTAGGTGTCCCGCATCCGGCGCAGGAGCGCCGTGCACCAGATGCCGACGGCCGAGATGAGCATCAGCAGTGCCGCGGCCGGCCAGTAGTGGCCCCCGACCAGCGCCGTCAGCGACAGCGCGGCCAGCGGGGCGAAGCCACCGAAGATCATGTTGCAGATCTGGTAGGACAGCGAGATCCCGGTGTAGCGGACCCGGGGCGGGAAGCCCTCGGCGAGGATCGCGGCGATCGGTCCGTACAGCGCCGACATCGTGAAGCGCATCGCCATCATGGCCGCGTAGATCAGGAAGACGCTTCCCGTGCCCATGACGAGGAACTGCGGGACGGAGAGGACGACGACACCGAACAGGCCGGCGATGACGACCTTGTGCGCGCCGACGCGGTCGCCCAGCCAGGACAGGCCGGGGGTGACGACCAGTTCGACGAAGGCGGCCAGGGTCAGTCCGTTGAGCAGCATGGCTTCGGACAGGCCCAGCTCGTCGGTGCCGTACGTCAGCAGGTAGCTGGTGACGATGTAGTAGCCGCCGGTGGCCGTGGCCAGGGCGAAGACGCCGACGAGGACGGTGCGCCAGGAGGTCTGGAACACCTCGACGACCGGGAGCTTGTCCTGCACCGTCCGCTGGGCGCGGATCTCGTCCATGACCGGTGCCTCCTCCAGCTTCAGCCGGATGAGCAGTCCGATGACGACCAGCACGGCGGAGGCGAGGAACGGCACGCGCCAGCCCCAGGTCTTGAACGCCTCGTCACCCCACAGGTGCATCAGCGAGAACGCGCCGGTCGACAGGAGCGCGCCGACCGAGGAGCCCAACTGGGCGAAGGAGCCGAAGAACGTGGCCCTGCCCTTCGGTGCGTTCTCGACGGCGATCAGCACCGCGCCGCCCCACTCGCCGCCGATGGCGATGCCCTGGATGAGCCGGAGGATGATCAGCAGCGTCGGCGCGAGCGCGCCGACCTGCGCGTAGGTGGGCAGCAGGCCGATCGCGAACGACGCGACACCCATCATCATGAGGGTGATGACGAGCGTGTTCTTACGGCCGACGCGGTCGCCTATGTGCCCGAAGACGATGCCGCCGAGCGGGCGGAGCAGGAAGCCCACGGCGAACGTGGCGAACGCGGACATGGTGCGGAGCACGGGCGGCATGTCCGCGGGGAAGAAGACGTCGTCGAAGACGATGGCCGCGGCGGTGGCGAAGGCGTAGAAGTCGTACCACTCGATGGACGTTCCGGCGAGGGCGGCGAAGGCGGATCTCAGCGGGTTCTGCTGCTTCGCTGACTTGGCTGGCTTGGACACGGGAGCCTCCGGCAGGAGCGGCGGGAAGAGGGACGGCGGGGGGAGCGGGGAGTGGGGAGAGAGGAGAGGTGGGGGGAGGGGCGGCGGACGGGGGTTCAGCGGCCGGGGGCGGCCCAGGCGCGGGATCCGCCGATCCAGGTCTCCCGGACGCCGATCGACGCGAGCTCGGACGGGTCCGCGTCCAGCGGGTCGGCGTCGAGGACCACGAAGTCCGCGAGCAGGCCGGGCGCGAGGGAGCCGACCGAGTGCTCCCGGTGCAGGGCGCGGGCGGCGGCGGCGGTGTGGGCGTGCAGTCCGTCGGACACCGGCAGCCGCAGTGACGCGTCGCCGAGGACGGTGCCGAGGACGGTGCGCCGGGTGGCGGCGGCGGACACGGCCTCAAGCGGAGCGGGCGGTGCGACCGGCGCGTCGGAGGAGAACACCACGGGGACGCCGGCCGGCAGGCACGGCCCGGCCGGGTTGTAGCGGTGGCCGAGGTCGCCGATCGCGGTGAGGGTGCCGTCGCCGGTGCGCAGGTGGTGCTGCGGCTGCATGACCGGCACGACGCCGAGACCGGCCATGCGCGTGATCTGCTCGTCGGTGGGCAGCCCGCAGTGCTCGATGCGGTGGCGCATGTCGGCGCGCGGGACGTCCGCCTGTGCCTTGTCGACGGCGTCGAGCACCATGCCGATGGCGAACGGCGACTGTGCGTGGGTCGCCGTCTGCAGTCCGGCGGCGTGGGCGCGGTGCACGAGCTCCGCGTACTCCTCGGCCGAGTGGTAGAGCTGCCCGTGGTGGCAGCAGTCGGCCGCGTAGCCCTCCGGGAAGTAGGCCGTCCAGCCGCCGAGGGTGCCGTCCGCGTAGAACTTCACGCCCTGCACGCGGAACAGGTCGTCGCCGAAGCCGTGGACGACGCCGAGGTCGAGGGCCACGTCGAGCAGGGCGGAGGTGAGGTACGCCGAGACGCGCATCCGCAGCGCGCCGCTCTCACGGGCCCGCAGGTAGGTCTCCATCTCGCGACGGGAGGCCTGGGCGTCGCCGACGGTGGTCACACCGGCGGCCAGGAAGGTCTCCTGGGCGCGCAGCAGGTGGTCGGCCATGATGTCGTCGGGCTCGGAGAGGTGGAAGTTCGGGCCGTGGTTGCCGATCTTCACCCCGGCGGGGCCGGTGAGCAGGTCGCAGGCCGCGTCCCACAGCTGCCCGTCGGGCTCGCCGCTCTCGAAGCGGCCGATGGAGCCGCCCTCCGGGTCGGGGGTGCCCGCGGTGATCCCGCAGGCGTGCAGGGTGTGGGTGTTGACGACGCCTCCGTGGCCGGAGGCGTTCATCACGTACACCTCGCGGTCGGTGGCGATCCGGTCGAGGTCGTGGCAGGTGGGGTGGCGGCGCTCGGCGAGGCGGCGGTGCTCGTAGCCGAAGCCGCGGACGGGCACGCCGGCGGGCAGCTCGCGTGCGGCCTCGGACAGTACGGCGACCAGGGTGTCGATGTCGGGGACGCGCTCGGGGCGGCAGTCGACCCAGGCCAGGGCCTGCCCGTACATCACCGGGTGGCAGTGGGCGTCGACGAACCCGGGGTGCACCAGGCCGCCGTCGAGCTCCAGCGTCTCGTCGGCCCGGCCGCCGAGGGCCGCGCGGGCGTCCTCGGCCGTGCCGACGTGCACGATGCGGTCGCCGCGCACGGCGAGGGCCTCCGCGCGGGCGGCGGTGCCGGCCGCCGCCACGGCGGCACCGGTCACCAGCAGGGTGCGGTCGGTACGGGGGTCGGCGGGAGCGTGGTGCATGGGGGTCCTGCTTTCGGCCAAGGGGGTGCCGGGGTCGACGAGGCGACGCGCAGACGGCTGATTCGTTCGCCTGGACGATAGATAACGAACGACACGTTGGCCAGAGGGTGACGGAAATTAATCTTGGGAAGTTTTGAGCCCTCTCACTTACGGATCGTCCTTCAAGGCCCTCTCGCGGCACCGAACGGTCCGCTCACGGCGCGGCCGTACCGTTCGGCGTGCCCATGTCGTAGCGCTCCTTGATCAGCTCCAGGTGCATCCAGCTCTCCACACCGCGCACCCCCTCGCACGCCCGCATGGCGTCGAGGGTCGTGCGCACCGCGCCGAGCGACTCCGCGCTGATCGTGCCGACGAGTTCGGCGCGACCGTTGCACGCCGACAGGAACGACACCCGCTCCCAGGCCGCGAGCGTGGAGGCGACCGGCTCGCGCACCCCGTCGACCTGGACCGCGAAACCGCAGAGGTAGCCGAGGCCCAGCAGTTCGGGCCGCACCAGGGCGAGCACCTTCGCGACACCGTCGTCCAGCAGGCGCAGGGTGCGGAACCGGGTGGCGCCCGGCGACAGGCCGACCCGCTCGGCCAGTTCGGCGAACGGCAGCCGGCCGTCCTGCTCCAGCTCGTCGAGGATCTTCCGGTCGGTGTCGTCCAGCTCGTGCGCGCCCGGATCCGCGGTGAGCAGGTAGGGGTCCTTCAGGTGCCGGACGCTGATCAGCGGGTCCACGGCAGAGACGCCGGGCAGCGACCGCACCCGCTCGATCGTGCGGTCCAGGGCGTCGAAGCCCTCCGTGCGCAGCTCGGCCATGATCGCCCGTCGCCCGGCGGTGAGCGTGACGAAGGGGGCCTGGGGCATCGCCGCGATCGCCCGCGCCACCGGTTCCGCCGGACCGCGCGTGTCGATCGACAGGTGCGCGGACGCCGTCAGCCCGCGGATCACCGGGTGCACGACGGCGACGACCCGGACCGCACCGGAGGCGAGCAGCCGCTGCGTGCGGGCCCGGGTCGCCGGCCGGGACAGGCCCACGCGCTGCGCCAGCGTCTCGTAGGTGAGGCGGCCGTCGTTCTGCAGTTCGCGGACGACGGCCAGGTCGATGCGGTCCAGATCCACCTGGGCTGATCCCCTCGGTTCGGCGGCCCGGGGTCCGTGCCCCGCCCGGGTCCGCTGCCATTCTCGGTCACCCGCTCCCCGTCACCCGTCGGGGTGACGGGTGTCACGGGCGCACGACATGACCACCTCTGGACAAGTGCTCAGACGAAACGTACGTTCAGCTCCACATTCACCGACGAATCATCTGTGGAGGATCGATGGGACGGCCCGTAGTCGTCTTCACGGACACGGAGGACCTCGATCCCGAGCCGGCGGCGCGGATGCTCGAGGACGCCGGCTTCGAGGTGCGGGTCGGCGACAGCCGCGACCCCGACGTCATCGCGTCGCTCGCCGCGGACGCCGTCGCCCTGATCGTCGGATACGCCCGCGTCGACGCCGCGCTGCTCGACCGTCTCCCCGGGGTGCGGATGATCGCCACCATGTCCGCCGGCTACGACATGATCGACACCGCGGAGGCCGCGCGACGCGGCCTGTGGGTGACCAACCTGCCGTCGGTGGCCACCGAGGACGTCGCCGTGCACGCCTTCGCCTGCGCGCTGTCGCTGGTCCGCCGCCTCCCGCAGGCCGACGCCGTGGTCAGGGCGGGCGGCTGGAACGAGGAGTTCGCCGCGGGCGGGCTGCCCCGCCGCGCGAGCGAACTGACCCTGGGCCTGGTCGGCCTCGGCCGCATCGCCCGCCACCTCGCCACCCTCGCCGCCCCCGTCTTCGGCCGGATCGCGGCCCACGACCCGCACACCGCGCAGGCGGACTGGCCGGCCGGCGTCGAGCGGTACGACGACCTCGACGCCCTGGCCGCCGCCACCGACGTGCTGTCCCTGCACGTACCGCTCACCCCCGCCACGCGCGGGATCGCCGACGCCCGGCTGTTCGGCCGGCTCCGGCCCGGTGGCCTGTTCGTCAACGTCTCCCGCGGCGAACTCGTCGACACCGCCGCCCTGCTGGACGCCCTCGACAGCGGCCGCCTGGCCGGGGCCGCGCTCGACGTCCTCCCCGTCGAACCCCCGCCGCCGGGCGATCCGCTGCGCGGCCACCCGGACATCCGGCTGTCCCCGCACAGCGCCTATCTGTCCGACACCTCGCGCCGCGCCTACGTGTGCAAGCCCGCCGAGAACGTGATCGCCTGGCACCGCACCGGGCGCCCGGTCACCCCGGTCGTCGACCCCACCGCCCCCTCCGTCGAAGGAGCCACCGTATGACCACCGTGCTTCCCGCCGCAGCCACGGAAACCCCCGCCACGGCCGACGAGGAACTGCGGCTGCGTCGCGAACTCGCCGCCGTCTACCGGCTCGTGGCCCACTTCCGGATGACGGACCTGATCTTCACCCACATCTCGCTGCGGTTGCCCGGTCCCGACCACCACTTCCTCATCAACCCCTACGGGCTCCTCTTCGAGGAGATCACCGCCTCCAACCTCGTCAAGATCGACCTGTCGGGCGATCCGGTGGAGCCGACGCCGTACCCGGTCAACCCGGCCGGCTTCGTCATCCACAGCGCCATCCACGCGGCGCGCCCGGACGCCCGCTGCGTCCTGCACACCCACACCAAGGCCGGTTGCGCCGTGGCGGCCCAGCAGGGCGGACTGCTGCCGCTGAACCAGATGTCGATGGAGTTCCACAACCGTGTCGGCTACCACGACTACGAAGGGGTCGCCCTCAACCTGGACGAGCAGCAGCGGCTCGTCGCCGACATCGGCACCCACCCGGCGCTGATCCTGCGCAACCACGGACTGCTGACGGTCGGGGAGACCGCCGCCCAGGCCTTCCTGCGCATGTACTACCTGGAGAAGGCGTGCGAGATCCAGGTCACCGCACAGGCGGGCGGCGGACCGCTGGTCGTGCCGTCGGAGGAGGTGTGCGAGTACACCGCCCGGCAGCTCTCCGGGGAGGAGACCGGCGACTTCGAGGACGACGGCGCCTACGACCTGGCGTGGGCGGCCATGCTGCGCCTCCTCGACCGGATCGCCCCCGACTACAAGGACTGAGGCTCGCCGGAGCCCGCCGGAGCGCCCGGCCCCGCGGGGCCGCCTCCCGGACCGTGCGGTGGCCGCGGTGGTCAGCGGCGGCGGGCCGAGCGCCTCACCCCGACGATCACCGCCCCGGTGGCGGCGAGGGCGCCCAGTGCCAGCGCCGCGCGCCGCCCCGAGGGGCTGTCCACCGCGATCAGGTCGCGCAGTCGGTCGAAGCCGCTCAGCGGAACGCCCGCGAGGGCGTTGCCGGGCGGGCGGCGGGAAACGGCCGGATGCGGATGCGTGGGGGCGGCCATCCGCACGGCCTCCCAGGCCGCGCCGACGCGGCGGAGCTGCCGGTCGTCCAGTGCCGCGCGCAGGCGGGGCAGGAGGACGTCCTCCTCATCCCTGATGTCCTCCCTCACCAAGCGGAACGCCTCCTCGATCAACGCCTCGCGCCGGGGGTCGTCCTTGTCCTTCTCCACGCGTGCGAGCAGGTCGTTGATGGCTTGGTGCTCCTCCTCGACCCGGCCGGTCAGTTCCTCGCCGTCCGGGGAGAGGCGCCGCAGCACCGGCCACAGGACCGTCTCCTCGGCGAAGGCGTGGCTGAACACGAGCTGCACGAAGTCCCGCCACAGCCGATCACGCAGCGGACCGTCGGCGCCGGCGGCCGGGAAGGCGTTCATGAGCCGGTCCAGTTCGGCGTGGTCGCGCCGCTGCCTGAGCAGGATGCTGCCCGGCCCGCCCAGTTCGGCCGGGCTCTGCCGGGAGATCGACGGATGCCTCATGCCCTGAGCGTTCTGAATGTCCTGATCGTGGTCGCCTGACATGCCGGTCCCCTTTCGAGAGGCCGTACTCCCCTGTCGGCGGGAGCCGCGGCGGCTTGATGCGCCGGCGCCCGACGGGTACCCGGACATCCGCCCGGCCCACCGGCCGGACCGGATGTCGGCGCCGGCGTTCGGGCAGCGGCCCTCGGCTCGCGGGCCGTGCGGGTCGGCGGACGCGGTCGACCGGCCCGAGCTGCATCGTCGGCAGACCCGGGCGGGTTCCGAGCGGCATCGTCAGCCGCCCCGGGTGGGTTCCGAGCTCCATCCTCCGCAGACCCGGGCGGCTCCGGTGCGCTCCGTGGCCGACGCGCGGCGGCCGTGGGTCCGTGCGGCGCGTCCCTCCCCGACCGGGACGCCTCGCGACGGTGCGGTGGTCCGGGCGCTCAGTGTCCCCCTGCTCGGCCCCGGGGCAGGGGGCCCACGTCGGAGTGGCGGCCGGGGCGGACGGCCGCGTGCCGCTGTCCCGGGCCGGGGCCCGAGCGGGCGGCCAGGGCGTCGGCGACGGCACCGGTGGCGAAGGCGTACACCGTCTTGTGGAGCAGGTCGACCACCAGTTCGCGGCGCGGCCAGGTCGGGGGCGGGGCGCCGACGCCGGTGGCGTTCTCGAGGATCTGGTCGCTGGTGATCCGGACGACGCCGAACTTCGCCGACGACCAGGGGCCGCGCAGCCCGGCGTGCGCCATCACCGACCGCAGCACGCCGAGGAGGGCGCCCTGCCCGAAGTGCATGGCCAGATTCACCGGCACGGGCTGGCGGCCGGGCCGCTCGGCCATGCCGGTCAGGCGTTCCAGGGTCCGGGCGGGCACGTGGGAGTCGGGCCGACCGGTCAGCCGCTGCTCGACCTTCTCCCCCAGTGTCATCACCAGCACCCCGGCCGTACCGGCCGCCAGTCCCTGCCACAGAGCTCGCTTCATCATGCGGCGGCGGGTACCCCTGCCGCCCCGGCTCACCGGCCCCGGTTCCTCCCGGTCGGCACCGTTTCGTTTCGGCGGCCGGGGTAACCCGGCGTCGGACGGTGCAACCGGACACCGGAACGGAGGACTTCCATGAAGAAGCTGTGGTGGACGGTTCCGGTCGCCGCCGCCGGGGCAGCGGCCGTACGGCGGTCCCGGCAGGCGCACCGGGCCGACGGCCGGGCGGGGGACCGCTGGCTCACCGTGACGATCAACCGGTCGGCCGCGGACGTGGGGTCCGAGGGGAAGCCGCCGCCTCCCCTGGACGATCTCGCGGAGCGGATCGACGTGCGGGTCCGGCCCGCACCGGGCGACCGCGGTACGGAACTGGCCGCACGCTTCAAGGAGCCCGTGTCCGCCGCGTCCGCCTCCCTGCCCGCGCGCCTGGCCGGGCAGGACCCGCGTCAGGAGTTGCGGCGCGCGTTGCGCGACGCCAAGGCCCTGCTGGAGGCGGGTGAGGTGCTCCGGCCCGAAGCGCCGCCGACCACCCGCCCCACTCCGGGCGGCAAGCTGATCGAGCTGTTCACCCGTCGCTCCGGCGAGGAGGGAGTGCTGTGAAGGCGCTGTGCTGGGAAGGCGTGAACAAGCTGTCCGTCGAGCAGGTCCCCGACCCGGAGCTGCGCAACGACCAGGACGTCATCGTGCGGCTGATCGCGGGGACCACCTGCGGCTCCGACCTGCACCTCATCGGCGGCTACATCCCGGCCATGCGCGCCGGTGACGTGATCGGCCACGAGTTCGTCGGCGAGGTCGTGGAGACCGGCTCCGCCGTGCGCCGCCACAAGGTCGGCGACCGGGTCGTCGTCTGCTCCTTCATCGGGTGCGGACGCTGCTGGTACTGCGCCAACGACCTGTGGTCCCTGTGCGACAACACCAACACCAACCCCGGCATCGGCCAGGCCCTGTTCGGCTACGAGACCGCCGGCATCTTCGGCTACTCCCACGCCATGGGCGGCCTGCGCGGCAGCCACGCGGAATACGTCCGCGTCCCCTTCGCCGACTACGGCGCCTTCTCCGTGCCCGAGGGCATCGACGACACCAGCGCCCTGTTCGTCTCCGACTCGGTCCCCACCGGGTGGATGGGCGCCGACCTCGCCGGGGTCAAGCCCGGTGACGTGGTCGCGGTGTGGGGCTGCGGCGCCGTGGGGCAGATGGCCGCCAAGGCCGCGTTCCTCAAGGGCGCCGAGCGGGTCATCTCCATCGACCGGATCCCCGAGCGGCTGGCCATGACCGAGCGGTACGTCGGCGCGGAGACCCTCGACTACACCGCCACGGACATCGCCGCGGAACTGCGCGAGCGCACCGGCGGACGCGGCCCCGACGTCTGCATCGAAGCCGTCGGCATGGAGGCCCACAGCACCGGCCCCGCCCACCTGTACGACCAGGCCAAGCAGCAGCTCCGCCTCCAGACCGACCGGCCCACCGCCGTTCGCCAGGCCATCCACGCCTGCCGCAAGGCCGGCACCGTGTTCGTCCTCGGCGTCTTCGCGGGCGCCGTCGACAAGTTCCCGCTCGGCGCGGTCGTCAACAAGGGGCTCACCGTACGCGGCGCCCAGATGCACGGACAGCGCTACATCCCCATGCTGCTGGACAAGCTGGCCGCCGGCGAGATCAAGACGGCCCACCTCGCGACCCACACCCTTCCGCTCGACCGGGCGCCCGCGGCGTACGACATGTTCAAGCACAAGACCGACGGCTGCGTCCGCGCCGTCATCCGCCCCGACCACCGGCAGGAGCACGGTGACCCGTCGGAGCCGCTCACCGGGTGACCGCCCGCACGGCCCGGCCGTGCTCGTCACCGCCCCGGAGCACCGTGCTGCCCGGGCACGCCGCGGCTGCCCAGCCCCACCACCGCGCCGCCGCGCCGTGTTCCCCCTCCTGACGGAACCCCCAGGTCGAAGACCCGGGGGTTCTCCGTTGTCCGGACCCGTGGGCGCGTACCGCACCGTCGGTTCTCCGGCGGCTCCCCTTGCCGCTCCTCGCCGGAGCGCCGGTACGGACCCTCGGTCCGGACGGCCGACTCCCTTCTCGGGAAGCAGGGTCGGGAGACACCGAACCACCTGACGACCTGTCGGACGGTCGCCCTTCACCGCGCCCGTTTCCTGGCCCGATCCGCCCAACAGGACCCCCACGTAAGCGTCCTGGAGGTCGGCGTGATCAAGTGGTAAGTGAACGAAGGATGTTCACGGAACGTCACGCTTCCGTTGCGGTGAATCGAAGATACGATCTTCAAACAACCTCTGGTGCAGAAGTGGTCCCCATGAAGACGATGACTGACCCGGGCCATGTCGACGGCGCGTTCGGGGCTCGGTGCCCCCGTACGGCCGCTCCCCCGGTACTCCCCCCGTCGCACAGCTCCTGACGTCCTGCGCCTCGCGTCCACCGGACATCGACCCACCGCCGACTCAAAGGTTCTCCATGGCTCGTTCCTCCGCGTCCCCTCCCGAACCCCGAGGGAGCAACGCCCTCTGGGCGGTGGCTCTCGTGCTCACGTTCCTCGTGTGCTCGGCGGCCGTGGTGCCCGTCGCCGGCCTCGGCGTGGCCGCGGCCGCGGTCCATGCGGCCGTCTCCCTCCTGACCCTCGGCTGCCTCGTACGCCTGAGGGGGCGGCACCGGGCGAGCACGGCGGAGGCGGCACGCCTGCACACCGAGCTACGTGAGCGGGAGGCGGAGGTCGCGCGCCGCGACGCCGAATGGCACACCTATGTGCGCAAGCAGTTCGGCGCGGCCCTCCAGGAAGCCGAGTTCCTCGTGGCGAAGCGGCTTCCCGCCGCTCTCTCCCGGGACGAGGTGCCCCCGTCCCCGGAGAGCGGGGAGCCGCTGGTGGTGGAGCTCTCCAAGTGGTTCGACAAGCTGCTCTCGGACGTGTCCGAGGCGCTCGAGGAGCGGGAGGAGTCGCAGCGCATCGCGCTGGTCGAGCTGGCGAGCCGGGTCCAGACCTCGGCGCACCGGATCCAGGCCACGATCACGGGTGTGGCGGAACGTTATCCCGGCGACTCGGGCCTGCTCGAGGCCACGATGCAGGTGGACCACGCGGCGACGCAGCAGGCCCGGCACGCCCAGAGTCTCAAGGTGCTGTGCGGGGAGTGGCCGGGCCAGCAGTGGCAGAAGCCGCTGGCGCTGGTCGACGTGGTGCGCGCCGCTTCGGGCCGGATCGTCGCGTTCAAGCGTGTCGAGGTGACCGGCGACCCCGATGTCGGCATCACCGCGTCGGTGGTCGAACCCCTGATCCACCTCGTCGCGGAACTGCTCGCCAACGCGACCGAGTACTCACCGCCGAGGACCAGCGTGTCGGTCACCGTGCGCACGGTGCAGCGCGGCGCGGTCATCGAGGTGGACGACGGCGGCCTGGGCCTGGACGAGTACCGGCTGGCCGAGGCGCGCGAGATCGTCTCGGGCCGCCGCCTCCTGGGCGTCGGAGACGTCGGCGAGATCCCGCAGACCGGTTTCGCGGTGGTCGGCCGCTTCGCGCACCGTCACGGCTTCGGCGTCGACCTCGGTCCGTCACCGTACGGTGGTGTCCGCGCGGTGATCCTGGTGCCTCTCGAACTCCTGCAGACCATCGAGCCCGCCGGGGCGCCCGGTGGGCGTGTGCTCCCCGCGCCGCCGCCCGCTCCCCCGGCGCCGACGCCGCCGCCCGCCGCGCCCTCCCCCGGGTCCCCGCCGGCCGCCGCCCCCGATCGCGCCGTTCCCGTACGGGCCCCGGAGTCCGCCGCCGAACCCGCCCCGTCGCCCGAGCCGCCCCCGCCCGCCACGCGTGCTCCGGGCACCGGTTCCCGCCGGCTGCCCCAGCGCCGGTCGCGGCGTGACGGGTACGTCCCCGCGGTGGAGGAGGCGCCGACCGCCGTCACTCCGCCGGGTTCGCCGGAGGACGCGGGCGACTGGATGGAGCAGTTCTTCGAGGGCGGACGGACCACGTCCCCCTCGACCGGATCCGCGCCCCCGCCGTCCGGGGCCGTGCCTCCGGAGCCCCCCTCGTACGGCCCCCCGTACAGCCCCTCTCCCCACCCCGATTCCCCGGAAGGACAGATGTGAGCATGAATTACGTGGAGAACCCCGAGCAGCGCGGCTGGATGATCTCCGAGGTCACCGCGGTGCCCGGCGTACGGCTGGCGATCGTCTTCAGTTCCGACGGTCTGCTGCTGGCCAACTCGGAGGGCGTGGACCGTGACCTGGCCGACCGGCTGTCGGCGAGCTGTTCGGGTCTGCAGTCGCTCGGCCGTGGTCTCGGGCGGGAGTTCGGTGAGGACGGCGGCGCCGTGCACCAGCAGATGGTGGAGTTCAACGGGGGCTTCCTGTTCATGCGCAGCGCCAGCGGCGCGCACCTCGCCGTGGTGACGGGGCCGGTGGTCGACCCCAAGCTCGTCGCGCGGCAGATGCAGGCGCAGGTGATGAAGATCGGTGCGCGCAACCTCAGCAGCCCGCCGCGCCAGGGCTCCGCGTGAGCGGGTCGGGAGCGGGCTTCACGAACGGCGCATTACGCCCGTACGTGATCACCAAGGGTCGCTCCCGGCCCTCCCGCAACACCATCGGCGTCGAAACACTCCTGGTCGCGGCCGACCCTCCGCGGGCCCTCCCCCTCTCCGCCACCAGGGAGGAGATCGCCCTCGTCCGGATGTGCTCGCAGCTCCTGTCGCTGGTGGAGGCCGCCGCCCATCTCCAACTGCCCGTCAGTCTGGTGAAGGTGCTGGCGTCCGACCTCGTCGACAGTGGGCACCTGTCCGCGCGCTCCGGTGTTCCACGGGCCGCACAGCCCGACAAGCAACTGCTACAGGAGGTACTGGATGGTCTCCGTCGGCTCCGCTGACCGTTATTTGCCCGACACGGTGCAGCAGGCCGTCAAGATCCTCGTCATGGGCGCGTTCGGCGTGGGCAAGACGACGCTCGTCGGGTCCGTCAGCGAGATCGAACCGCTGCGCACCGAGGAGGTCATGACGGAAGCGAGCGTGGGCGTCGACGAACTGGCCGGCCTGGAAGGCAAGACGACCACCACCGTCGCCATGGACTTCGGCCGTGTCACGCTCAGCTCCCGACTGGTCATGTACTTGTTCGGGACCCCGGGACAGCGGCGGTTCTGGGACCTGTGGGAGGGGTTGGCCGAGGGCGCGCTGGGGGTGCTCGTGCTGATCGACACCCGCCGGCTGGAGGACAGCTTCGACGTCCTGGAGCAACTGGAGGTCCGGGGACTTCCGTTCGCGGTGGCGATCAACCAGTTCCCGGACAGCGAGCTGTACTCCGAGGAGGAGCTGCGCGGCGCGCTCGACCTGCTGCCGGAGACACCCATCGTGACCTGCGACGCCCGCCAGCGGACCTCATCGGTCGATGCCCTGATCACCCTGGTGCAGCACGTGTCGGGCATGGGTGCGGCACGGCCCGCGGGGGCCGCCTCGTGAGCATGCCGCCACCGCCGGGGTGCCCGGCGCACGCGCACCACGGCACCGGCCCGGTTCCGCTCGCCGCCGTGGTCGGGTCCCCCGATCCGCGTGCGGTGTACCGCGAGCTCCGCGAGAAGTGGGGCAGCGTCGCGCAGGTCGAGCTGGAGCCGGGGGTTTCCGCCTGGCTGGTGATGGGGTACCGGGAGATGCTGACCATCACCCGGCAGGAGCAGCTGTACTCCCGCGACGCCCGCAACTGGCGCGACCTCAACGAGGGGATCGTCTCGCCCCATTCGGGACTCCTGCCGATGATGGGCTGGCGCGCCAACGTCATCGGGGCCGACGGCCCCGAGCACCGGCGCCTGCGCAAGCCCCTCGACGACGGCATCGCGCGGATGGACCAGCGCAGGGTACGGCGCGAGGTGGAGGCGCTGTGCACGGAGCTGATCGCGGCGTTCTCCGAACGCGGCAGCGCCGACCTGGTCAACGAGTACGCCACGATCGTCCCGATGCTCTCCCTCGCCTCGCTGTTCGGCCTGGACAGTGTGGAGGGCCGCGAACTGCTCGACGCGCTCATCGCCCTGTTCGGCAGCGCGGACGACTCCCAGGCGGGCAACCGCACCTTCGAGCAGATCCTCCTCGACACGGTGCGCGAGCGCCGGCGGAACCCGACCGACGACATGACGACGGTCTTCATCAACCACCCGAACCTGCGCAACGAGGCGGAGCGGCTGCAGTCGATCGTCGTGATGATCTCCGCGGGCAACGAGACGGTCACGGCGTGGATCTCCCACACCCTCCGCCTCATGCTCACGGACCCGCGGTTCGCCGCCCGGCTGCACGGCGGACAGCTCGGCGTGGACGACGCCCTCGACGAGGCGCTGTGGCGCGATCCGCCCATGAACAACATGCCCGCCCGGTACGCGCTGCACGACACCGAGCTGGGGGGCCGGCCCATCCGCCGCGGCGACTGCCTCATCCTCGGGCTCGCCGCCGCGAACGACGATCCGGAGGTCCGGCAGGACGGTCCGGACGAGGGGTGGGGCAACCGCTCGCACCTGGCCTTCTCCGCGGGCCCGCACATGTGTCCCGCGCAGGTGCCCGCACGGCTGATCACCCGTACCGCGGTGCAGACCGCTCTGCACCTGCTGCCGGACATGAGGCTCGCCGTTCCCGCGGACGAGCTGACCTGGCGCCCCTCCCCCTGGACCAGGGTGCCGGTGGCCCTGCCCACGGTGTTCTCCGCAGCCCGCGTACCGGCCCGCGTGCCCACCGGCGCGGGGGCGTGAATCCCGAACCCCCGCATCCGAAAAGACCCCCGCACGACGGCGGGTCCTGAGACAAGGAGCAGCCCAGCATGACGTCGTCCACGAACTCCTCCGCCGAGGGGCGCGTACCGGTCATCACTCTGGATCCGCACGGAAAGGACCACCACGGCGAGGCCGCCAGGCTCCGCGAGCTGGGCCCCGTGGTCCGGGTCCGGCTGCCCGGGGAGGTGATGGCCTGGTCGGTGACCGACCACGCCCTGCTGAACGACATGGTCACCGACGCTCGTTTCAGCAAGGACTGGCGCAACTGGAACGCCATCATCCGGGGTGAGATAGCGGACGGCTGGCCGCTCATCGGCATGGTGAAGGTCACCAACATGGTGACCGCGGACGGCCAGGAGCACCGCCGCCTGCGCAAACTCGTCACCCAGACGTTCACCCCGCGCCGGGTGCAGGAGCTGCGCCCCCGCATCCAGCAGATCGTGGGGCAGTTGCTGGACGACCTGCCGTCGCGCGCCGCGGCCGACGGCAGCGTCGACCTCCGCCGGCACTTCGCGCACCCCGTGCCCATGCAGGTCATCTGCGAACTGTTCGGGGTGCCGGCCGACGAGCGTCCTCGTCTGCAGGAGCTGATGGACAACATCTTCCGCTCCGACCTGCAGCCCGAGGAGGTCCAAGCGAGCCAGATCGAGCAGTACGAGCTGCTGGCGCGGGTGGTCGAGGGCCGTAGGCGCGAGCCGGGCGACGACCTCACCAGCGCGCTGATCGCGGCCCGTGCCGCCGACCCGGACGCGCTGAGCGAGGAGGAGCTGGTCGGCACGCTGCTGCTCATGCTCTCGGCGGGGCAGGAAACCACGCTGAGCCTGATCACCAACGCGGTCCGCGCGCTGCTGACCCATCCCGACCAGCGGGAGATCGCCGTACGCGGGGACGCGGACACCTGGGCGAAGGTGGTGGAGGAGACGCTGCGCTGGGACGCCCCAATCGGCAACTTCCCCTTCCGCTACCCCCTGGAGGACGTCGAGATCGCCGGAGTGCGCATCCCGAAGGGCGAGGCGATCATGGCCCCGTTCAGCGCCGTCGGACGGGACACGGCCCAGCACGGCGAGGACGCCGACCGCTTCGACATCACCCGGGAGCAGCGCAAGCACCTGGCCTTCAGCAACGGCCCGCACTTCTGCCTCGGCGCACCACTGGCGCGCCTGGAGGCGGCAGTGGCCCTTCCCGCGGTGTTCGAGCGGTACCCGGATCTGTCGCTGGCCGTCGATCCGGACGACCTCGTGCCGGTGCCGTCCCTGTTCTCGAACAGCTCCTCGACGCTGCCGGTGCGGCTCGGGGGCTGAGCCGCCGTGCGGCCCGGCGGACGGGGGGTTCCGCCGGGCCGCCCGTGCGGGCACGGGGTCGGCGGCACGGGTGAGGTCAGCGCCTGCCGGTGGACCCGACGCCGGTCTCCGCGTCCGGGTGCTCCGGTTCGCCGGCCGTGAAGTCCCGGTCGAACGGCGGGGCCTGGTCCGTCCACCGCATCGCCGTGAAGGTGAGGTAGCCGGTGAGCTCCCCCGGCCGGTGTCCGTCGTGGGCCGAGGTCGCGTACGACTCCTCCGAGAGCGGCAGTCCGGGGTCGCGCAGGACGTCGCGGGCCACGCCGAGCAGCCACGGCAGCGGCGGCTGGGGGATGTCGCCGATACGGCGCCGGGCCACGGTGAAGGTCTCGCTCACCACCTCGTCCGCCACCTGGCCACCCCTCCGGCCCGTCAGGCCGTCGCGGTGGGCCTCGGCACCTTGTACGCCATCGCTCGCGGGTAGTCGTGCCGGCTCAGGCGGACGCGGACCAGCAGCGGTCCGGCGTTGACCGGGTCGGCCGGGTCGGCGAGGCGGGCCAGCAGGGCGTCCATCTCGGAGGTGTCCGCGACGACGACCCCGTTCGCCGGGGTGTTCTCGCCGGTGAAGACGGCCGCGAGGCGGTCGTAGTGCCACGGGTGGAGGACGTTGTAGAAGTCCGGGTCGGCCGGGTCGGTGGAACCGTCCGGGCCGATGGAGCCGTCCGGGCCGATGGAGCTGTCCGAGCCGGTGGGGTCCGGCCCGGTGTAGTAGGACGGGCGGACCAGCATCTGCTCGATGCCGTAGAAGTGCCCGTTGTCCATGACGAACACCACCGACCGCAGTCCGAGCCGGGTGTGGGTGGAGATCTCCTGGCAGGTCTCCTGGAAGGCGCCGTCGCCGACGAACACCATCGGGCGGGCGTGCGTGCGCTCGGGGGCGAGCGCGGCGCCGGTGGCCGCGCCGACCGACCAGCCGATGGACAGCCAGCTGACCTGCGACAGGAACCCGCCCTCGGGCAGGGACAGGTTCATCGAGCCGATGAGGGAGAAGGCGGCGTCGGAGACGACCGTCCAGTCCTCCCGGGTCTCGTGGCCCAGGAAGTGGTTGATCCGGTCGAACACGCCGTCGTAGGTGAGCCGTTCGACGTGCCGGGACGAACCCGGGACGACGTGGAGCGAGGCTCGGTGGTGCTCCAGGCCGGCGGGGCGGTGCCCGGGTGCGCCGTGGTGCTCGTGGGCCTCCGCGTAGTAGTCGGCGGCCAGCCCTCCGGAGCCGTAGTCCTTCACCAGCGCGTCCTGGAGGGCGGGCAGCAGTTGTTCGAGCCGGACGTCGGGGAAGTAGGAAGTGCCGACGCTGACGCCGCCGTTCGCGGCCATCACCCAGTCGCCGCCGACGCACTGCTCGCCGCCGAGGTTCTTCGAGGTGGACCAGGCGCCGAGCCCGATCCGGCAGGTGGCCCAGTCCTTGAAGACCCAGCGCACGTCCGGGTGGCTGGCGTGGCCGTTGTAGACGCCGTGGAACTGCGGCTGGTCCTCGTCGACGACGGCCTTGGCGCCGACGGTGGTGCAGAACGGCACTCCGGTGGCCTCCACCAGATCGGTGAGCTGCCCGCCGAGGCGGAAGCGGTCGATCTCCTCCCCGGCCCACACGATCGGGCGGGGCCTGCCGTCCGGGCCGGGGTGCTCCTCGATCAGGGTGAGGATCGCGTTCACGGCGTTGTCCAGCATGGTCTGGTGGCGTGCGCCGAACGGCCGCTCGCGGCGGAGGATCGGCCCTTCGGGCCCGGCGCAGGGCTCGTCCCACAGGTCCTCCATGACCTCCAGGTAGACCGGCCCGTGCGCGGAGAGGCACGCGGTGAGCGCGGCGTCGATCTGGCCGGGGGCGCGGCCCGGGTTGGAGATGACCTGGGCGTCCACGGTGACCTGCCGGTAGACGTCCAGGTTGCTCTCCGGACGGGGGCTCATGTGTGAGGTGAGCATGCCGAGGGCGCGGTAGTTCTGCCACTGCTCGTAGGGCGGGGAGGCGTTGACGGCGACGAGCGGGACCTGTTCGACGTAGGCGCCGCCGCAGGCGTTGAGCAGGTTGAACGCGCCGACGCCGTAGGTGACCGCGGCCGCGCCGACGCCGTGGATGCGGGCATAGGCGTCGGCGGCCTGGCCCGCGCCGCCCTCGGTGGGGGTGCCGACCCACTCGATGCCGCCCTCGGCCCGCAGGGCGGTCAGGAACGGGCCGAGGTGGTTGCCGGGGACGCCGAACAGGTGGGTGATGCCCAGCTCGGCCAGGCGCAGGGCGAGGTAACGGGCGACCGTGCACCCGGGGACGATCGCGGTCACGGACGCTCCTCCTCGCCCGGGCCCGGCGTGGTCACCGGCGGGGCCTGGTGGACGGCGACGGCGGCGCGGACGGCGCTCTCCGGGGCGCCCTCGATCCAGGCGCCCTCGAGGGAGGTGTGCTTGAGGGAGGCATGCTCGCCGGCGAAGTGCACGGGGCCTTCGGGCCGGGAGACGTCCAGGTGGAAGCCGGTCATCCGGCGCGCGGTGCAAAGGGGTTCGCGGGCAAGCTCGAGACAGGTCTGCCAGCGTGCACGGGTGGCCGAGTTTTCCCGTGGAATGTCGGTCATGGTTTTCGATCGTAGGGATGGGGAAACGGTTTTCCGTTTTCCCCTGGAGGTAAAGTCCAAAAAACACCGACCGCACCGCTTGGCGAAAATTCGACTTTCTCGGACCCCTCTCGACGGACGGTAGATCCACCAGGGACGGGTGAGGAAAGAGAAACGAAGCCGAATCGATAATTCACTGGGGGAGTGCAGAAATCCCGGCGCCTCCATGGTGGCGGTCCCGCCGTCCGGCCGGGCCGGAAAGGACGCCGGGACGGCGATTTTCCGCCCGGCCGTTCCGGGCCGCCGGGCGGATGACGAAGCCCTCGCGTCCGTCGGAGGGGGATCAGGGGAGGGATCAGCGGTGCTCGGGGTTGTCCGCACCCGGGCGGCAGCCGGCGTCCCACTGCGAGCGCTGGTTGCCGTGGGCGGGGATGCCTCCGGCGCGCTTCAGCAGGGCGGCGAGGTGCATCAGGTTCCAGGTCATGAAGGCGGTGTTGCGGTTGGTGAAGTCGTTCTCCGGGCCGCCCGAGCCCGGGTCGAGGTACGAGGGCCCGGGGCCGGCCGCACCGATCCAGCCGGCGTCCGCCTGGGGCGGGATCGTGTAGCCGAGGTGCTGGAGGCTGTAGAGGATGTTCATGGCGCAGTGCTTCACGCCGTCCTCGTTGCCGGTGACCAGACAGCCGCCGACGCGGCCGTAGTAGGCGTACTGCCCCTGGGGGTTGAGCAGCGAGGA
Organism: Streptomyces viridosporus T7A; assembly: GCF_008704515.1. NCBI lineage: Bacteria > Bacillati > Actinomycetota > Actinomycetes > Kitasatosporales > Streptomycetaceae > Streptomyces > Streptomyces viridosporus. The sequence goes on along the minus strand of NZ_CP023700.1, from coordinate 4,427,813 downwards.
GCAGGCGTAGAGACGCTCGATCACCTGCTTGGTGACGGAGCTGTTGTCACCCAGCCAGATCGGGCCGGCGAGCACGAGGATGTCGGCGGCCATCACCTTCTCGTACAGCCCGGGCCAGGCGTCGGTGGCGAAGCCGTGCTCGGTCATGTCCGGGTAGACGCCGGGTGCGATGTCGTGGTCCACGGCGCGGACCAGGTCCGTGGTCACGCCGGCGGCGTCCATGACGGCCCGGCTCCGGTCGATCAGGCCCTGGGTGTGGCTGAGCTGCGGGGACGGTTTGAGGGTGCAGTTGACGTAGAGGGCGGTCAGGTCGTCGTAGCGGTACGGGGTGCCGGTGGGGGGTGAGGTCGTCATGGGGGGCAGCCTCTCGCACGATTTCCGGTTCGCCCCGGTTCGACGCACCCGCGCCCGCCTCACCCGCACGCCGCACGGGGTCGTGGCACGCGGGCGCGGTCCCGTGGTGCGGCGCCGGTGCGGACCTAGCGTGACCGTGTGCGCGTACTGGTCACCGGCGGTGCCGGGTTCATCGGGTCCCATGTCGTCGCCGCGCTCCGGGAGCGCGGACACGAGCCGCTCGTGTTCGACGTGCGGGAGGACCCCGGCGCCGACGTGCGGGACCCGGCGGCCGTCGGCCGCGCCCTGTCCGGTGTGGACGCCGTGTGCCACCAGGCCGCGATGGTCGGGCTCGGCGACGGGGTCGCCGACGCGGCGGAGTACGTCTCGTGCGACGACCTGGGCACCGCCGTGCTGCTCGCCGCCATGGCGGAGGCCGGCGTCGGGACCCTCCCTCGGACTCCCGGCTCCGCTCCCGCAGGGGGAATCCCCGTGCGGGCTTGGCTCGCCGCCCAGGCCCTGCTCGCCCTGCTCCTCAACCATCTGCTGCTCACCGGGTGGTGACCGCTCCCGGGGAGGCGGAAGCCTGCCGGGGGCGGGCACCTCGCGGTCCTCGCTCCGCAGTCGGCGCAGCGCGTCGTGGACCAGCGCGAGGCGGCGGGCGTCGTCGATCCGGCCCGCCGCCTCGCCGGCGAAGTCCTCGACCGGGGGCGGGGGCGACTCCGCTGGTTCTGTGTGCCTCACCCTTCTTTGCTCCCTGCACGGGCAGGGGAGTTCCCGTGGCCCGCGCCACGCCCGCCGGGACACGGTCGGCCGTCCGGTGCCGCACGGATCAGATCGGCTCCGGCTCCGGTTCCGGTTCCGTCTGTGGGTGTGGGTGTGGGTGTGGTCGTGGTTGTCGTGTCGGTGCGGCCTTCGATTCCCACGCCGCGGTGGTCCGTACGTAGCCGTGGATCACGGAGGCCATCGCCAGCACGAGCAGGGGGCCGGCCACCCACGGGTGCTCGGCCATCTCCAACGGCAGGAAGCGGTAGGACAGCAGCAGCGCGGCGAAGACCGTCGCCCCGTGGGCGACCAGCCGGATCCCCGACCGGTCCCAGCCCCGGTCGAACGTCCGCAGAGCCGCCTCGACCGTGAGCACGAACACCACGCCGGCGATGAGGTCCACGCCGTAGTGGTAGCCGAACCCCAGCGTCGCGGCGAGCGTGGCGATCAGCCAGAACGTTCCTGCGTACCGCAGGACGCGTGGGCCCTTCCGGGTGTGGATGAAGATCGCGGCGGCCCACGCCGTGTGCAGGCTGGGCATGCAGTTCCGCGGGGTGATCCCGTCGAAGGGCATGGGGTGCGGGGGACCGATCGGCGGTGGCGTCCGCGGCCACAGGTCGGCCACCGCCCAGTGCTCGCTGGACGGGATCTCCGGCGCCCACAGGCTGACCGTCGCCCAGTGCGCGGTGCCGGTGCCGTAGGCGAAGAGCGGTCCGACCACCGGGAAGATCATGTAGAAGGCCGGCCCGAGGAGACCGATCACCAGGAAGGTGCGCACCAGGTGGTGGCTCGGGAAGCGGCGCTCGGCCGCCACGCCGCGCAGTTGGTACAGCGCGACGACGACCGCGGCCACCGCGAGCTGGCCGTAGACGACGTCGAGGACGTTGAAGCCGATGGAGCCGGTGGCCGTGACGACCCGGCCCACCAGCCACGACGGATTGCCCAGCGCGTGGTCGGCCGTCGCCACGTACTGGTCGAGCACCTCCGGGCGGGTCTTCGAGGTGATGAGCAGCCAGGTGTCGCCGGTCTTGCGACCGGCCACCAGCAGCAGGCCCAGTCCGACGCCCTTCAGCAGCAGGACACGTTCCCGGCCGGTGCGGCGGGTGACCGCGATGACCGCGTGGCCCAGGATCACCCACAACGCGCCGTTGCCGAAGGGGTGGCCGCCGGTCGTCTCGGCGTCCACCGCCCACCGGACCAGCGCGAAGACGATGTCGACACCGATCGCCGCGCCCGCCGCGATGAACCGTTGCCGCCAGGTGAGGACCACCATCGTCAACGCCAGGGCGGCGTACAGCAGGCCGCCCGACTTGGGGGCGGCCACCATCTCCCGCACCTGACTGGTGAGCGGCCCCGGCAGGCCGTAGCGCCGCGCGGCGAACTCCAGCGCGACGAGGAATCCGAGGGCCACGACACCCGCCACGGCCCAGAGTGCCCCCCGTGGTCGGCGCACCACGGAGGCGATGGTTCTTCGGTCTGTGCGCGGGGAGTCCCGCGGTGGTATGTATCTCAATTCCTGGCCGCTTTGTTAGTTTTTGTTCATGTCGGGACGGGCTTTGCTCGTCACCTTCCGGTCGGAACCGCTTTCCCCCGCGAAGGGCTGCCCGTCGAAGCAAGACGGACAGATCACAGCCCGGGTTGCGGCGGGTCCGTCGTCACGGGTGACGCCCGGGGGGGGACCCGCGGTGCAACAGCGGTGGCGGTGGGGTCAGGGGGTTCGTCCGGCGGACGTACGAGGACCCCTACGGGCCGACCGGGGCACAGGGCCGCCGGGTAAGGGGCGGCGGCCTCGTGGCGCCCGCCGCCGGGGCAGGTCCGGTCGAAGTGGGCACGGGTGCGAAGCGGTCGCTTCGCCCGCGATCCCGATGTGTCCCCCCAAGCCCCGAGACACCTCATCCCCCCTTGGTCCGCCCCCGCACGGCACCCGTGTCCCCGGTGCGCCCCGCAGAGCGGACAGCCACAGTCGACAGCCGTGCCCAAGACCCTCACGCTGAGCGAAGCACAGCGGATCTTCGCAGGTCAATAGCCGTGTGGGCGTGCAGCGCCGTCGCTTCCCGAACGGGGAGCACGAGTTCTGTTCTCGTCGTCCGTTCCATGTCCGTTCCATGGAGAAGGCCCGGGTCGAAAAAGACCCGGGCCTTCTTGCCGTCCGCCGTGACCATCCGCCGTGATCAGTGGTCGCGCACCGGATCCGCGGCGGGAGGATCGGCGGACGCCTGCGTCGCGGCCGTGGTCCCGGCCTTCCGCACCGTGGCGTCAGTGAGCGGTGGGCCGGTGCCTCACCAGGCCAGGGCGTCGGCCATGGTCGACTGCCAGTACGAGACGCCGATCGAGTCGTCCACGTACACGCCCTTCGCGGGGAGGGACGGGCGGGCGGCGCCCGCGCCGTCGTTGAAGGAGACCTCGAGGGACTTGGCCGTGTAGCCGTGGGAGCCGCTGCCGTCCGCGGCCGAGAGGAGGACGCCCGCATAGCCCGACTCGCCGGGGGCCAGCGTGACCACCGCCTGCGGCTTGGAGTCCTCGAAGGCCGGCGGGACGGACTGGGCCTCGCCGAACCGGACCGCCGGGTAGCCGATGAGGTTGCAGTTCTTCGAGCCGGTGTTGGTGACGGTGAGGAGGAGGTGGTTCAGGGGGCGGGAGACCTCCGTGGCGGTCATCCGGACGGAGGCGCTGGAGCAGGGGGCCGAGGCGGACGCCGGCTCCTTGGAGCGCGTGGAATCCGACGAGCCCGTGGAACCCGACGACCCCGTGGAACCCGTTGTGCCGCTCGAACCGGCCGTGCCGCCGGTGGAGTCCCCGGAGGCCCAGCCCGCCGGGTCGGTCTGTCCCGCCCCGGTGGGGGTTTCCCCGCTCGTCCCGGGCGAGGACGTGGGCGCCGACGCGGATGCGGAACCTGCCGGTGCCCCCTCGTCGTGGACGCCCTCTCCGTTGCTGCACGCCGTCAGCGTCAGCGCGGCGGCCGTGAGCGCGGCGGCGACGAACACGCGGGTGCGGCGGGTGCGGTGGGTGCGTGTGGACATGTGATCCCCCTTGGGCAGTACGTGTGGTGGCAGGCGCCGCTCGTCCGGTTGCCGGGAGCGGCGTGCTTGGATGGCCCAAGCTTGTGCAGTGATCCGTCCCGACCGCCACGACTGCCGGGGCATCCGGGACGCTGGAACGCTTACGGCGGCTCTGACCTGGGGGAATGACCACCCCCTGGAACGGGGATCCGGGACGTGGGGAGGGAACGGAACCATGGCGGGAGACGAATTCTCCGAGCTGTTGGGACGGTTGAAGGAACGGTCCGGGCTCAGTTACGGGGTGCTCGGAAAGCGGTTGCACACGAGTGCGTCCACGCTTCACCGGTACGTCAACGGGGACGCGGTGCCGACGGACTACGCGCCCGTGGAACGGTTCGCGCGGGTGTGCAGGGCGACGCCCGAGGAGCTGGTGGAACTGCACCGGCGGTGGGTGCTCGCGGACGCCCGGCGGAGGCAGAAGGCGGGCGGGGCCCCTGCGAAGGAGGAACCGCGGGCCCGGACAGCGGCGGAGGACGGAACCGGGACGGCGGAGACCGGAACGGGGACGGCGGAGACCGGGGCCAGGGCGGCGGAAGCCGAAACGGAGACGGCGGAGACCAGGACCGGGACGACGGAAACCGGAACCAGGACGGCGGAAGCCGAAACGGAGACGACGGAAGCCGAAGCGGCGGTCGGGGCCGGTGCCGGGGGTGAGCGGCGGTCCGGGGCGAAGGCCCCCGGGGCGCGGCGGCGCAGCGTCGTCGTCCTCGCCGGGGCCGCCGCTGTCGTGTCGACCGTGCTCGTGGCGAATCTCGTGCTCGGCGACGGCGATGACGCCCCGGGCGGGAAGCGGCCGGTGGGAGCTGCCTCCCGGCCCGTCGACTCCGCCGGCGAAAGCCCCGGCGCCTCCGAACCGGCCGACGCGAAGGGCGGATCGGCCTCGCCGTCCGCCTCGCACAGCGGCGGTCCCACGGCCTCCGCCTCCCCCTCCGCCTCCCGGAACGGTGCGGCCGGGGCGGCCCGGGGCGGCGGCTCCGAGGACAGGGCCACCGCGCCCACCGTCGCGGTCAACCCGTACAAGTGGGAAGGGCCGTGCAGCCAGCACTACCTGATCGACCGGAAGCCCGAGCAGGTGCCTCCGCCGCCGAGCGAGCCGGACGCGCGCGGGTGGGTCACCGCGCTGGGCGGGGTCGCCGGCGGGCAGCAGATGCTCGCGCTGACCGTGCAGGGCACCGGGAGGGCCACCGTCGTCCTGGAGGAACTGCACGTACGGGTGGTGGAGAAGAGCGCGCCCCTCGCCTGGAACGACTTCGTGATGGGCGTCGGGTGCGGTGGTGCGGTGGAGACGACGGCCTTCGGGGTGGACCTCGACGCCGGGCGGCCCGCGCTCTCCCCCAAGGCCGGTCAGCGCGACTTCCCCTACAAGGTGAGCGAGTCCGACCCCGAAGTCTTCCACGTCTTCGCGGACGCGCGGGCGCACCACGTGAGCTGGTACCTGGAACTGGCCTGGTCCAGCGGCGACCAACGGGGCACCGTGCGCATCGACGACAACGGCAAGCCCTTCCGGACGAGCGGGAACACGGGACGGCCCGCGTACACCCATCCGCTCGGCGCCTTCGAGTGGGGACGCGATGAGGTGAACCCCGACGTTCCCGGCTGAGGACCCAGCAGGCCCCCCTGCAGCGACCGCCGGGGGATCGGCGAGAGCCGAGTCAGGGATTACCGATCGGTCCTTTGTCCGTTTGTCCGCTGTCGGTCCGACGATGTGGATGACGGCACCGCTGCGGCGGCGTGGGCGGAACAGGACTACGGGGTGAGCGGATAACGATTCCACAACAGGCGCCGGTGCGTGGCGGCGGTGAAGCACTCTGTCAGGTGCACGGCTGAAGCACGTACGGCTCCTGTTCCGGGCGCGCGAACACCGGTCAGGCATCCATCGGAAGCAGAACGAAGCGAACGGAGGATCGGTTGGAGACGGTGCTGATCCACTTACCCGCGTCGGCCGCGGACGGCCCCGGGCCCCGAACCCGCTCCCTGGCGCTGCTCCCCGGACAGAAGGCGCGCTTCGGCCGGGGCATTCCGGAATGCCCCGTGGACATCGCCCTACCGGATCCGGCGGTGCCCCGGCTGGCCGGGGAGATCCTGGCCGTCGACGTCTACTGGCAGCTGAGCAACCTCAGCGGCGGTTCCAGCCTGTTGGTGGAGAACCCCGAGGGCGCCGGTGAGTTCATCCGGGTCCCGCCCCGACGGCTGGCCGCCCCGATCCCGTTCGAGTTCAGCAGGGTGGTGCTGGCCACCCGCGGCGGCACCATCGGCTTCCAGGTCTTCGCCCCCCGCCACAGCCATCTGGAGGCGCCCGGGGAAACCGCGGAGCGGGGCTCCGTGACCACGACCCCCTTCGCCCTGGACCCCAACGCGACGTACTTCAAGGTGCTGGTGGCACTGTGCGAGCCGCGTCTGCGGGACGCCTCCACGGTGGGGGTCCCCTCCACGGCCAACGTCGTGGCCCGGCTGCAGCCGCATCCGGACCACCAGGGACTCAGCGCGACCGCCGTGGACTTCCACATCGACTACCTGGCCGGCACCAAGCTGCGGCTGCGTCCGCCCGGTTCGGGCGCCGTAGGGCTGAGCTGGAAGCGGGAGACGCTGGTGTCCACCGCGCTCCGGTTCGGGCTGGTCGGGGAGGAGCACCTGTCGCTGCTGCCTCCGCGAGGAGCCGCGGCGAGGGCACGGCGGGCGGGACGGACCGCAGTGGCGGAGGGCTCCGCATGACCGCCGGGACCACCGGGGACGACGGGACCACGGGGGCCGACAGGATCACGGGGACCGACGGGACCACGGGGGCCGATGGGACCACGGAAGCCGACGGGTCCACCGGGCCGCGCGACACCGGAGCGGGCGGCGACTGGGCGGTCACCGTACCGACGGGCTACCGGCTGGGACCCTGGGAAGTGGTCTCCCCTCTCGCCTCCGGCAACTGGGGCAGCGTCTACGCCGCACGGCGGAAGGTCCCCGACGAGGGCTCCGACGCGGGCTCCGGAGGCGAGCCGGCCGGGACACCACCGGCCGAGGTGGCCCTGAAGTTCGTGGCCACGACCGCACTGGGGCCGGGACGCTCCCGCCAGTGGCGGGAACTGGCCCGACGTGAGGCGGAGTTCAGCCGGAACACCGACCACGACCGGCTCATCCGGGTCCTGGACACCCTGGTGGTGGCCGACGAGGAACGGCCCGAACTGGACGGTGTCGTCGTCCTGGTCATGGAACGCGCCGCGGAAAGCCTGCAGGACCGGCTCGACGCGGCGCCGGGTTCCGGTCCGCTCGCGGGCGCCGCCCGGACGATCACGCAGATCTGCGAAGGCCTCGTCCACCTCCACGCGGAGGGCTGGGTGCACGGGGACCTCAAACCCGCCAATGTGCTGATCATGCCCGACGGCTCGGTCCGCCTGGCCGACTTCGGCCTGGTGTCCCGGCTGGACGGCACCCACGGATACGCGCCGCCCCTCGGATCGCCGGACTACCTGCCGCCGGAGCGCTGGCGGGACGGGCTCGGCGAGCGCGGGGTCCCGGTGCGTCCCACGGCCGACATCTGGGCGCTGGGCGTCACCGCGCACCAGATCCTCACCGGGGGGTCCTTCCCCTTCGCCGGTGCCACCGCCGGGGCACGCACGGCGGTGGCCCAGGAATACGCCTCCGGAAGAGCGCCGCTGCGCCTGCACCCCGGTCTCGACGACGCCTGGCGGGACTTCGTCACCCGGTGCCTCGCCCCCGACCACGCGAGCCGTTCCTCGGTCACCGCCGACCAACTGCTGGCCCTGGCCGCCACGTTGCCCGACACGGGGGCCCCGCACCGGCGCACTCGGCCCGGGTGGTTCGCCGTCTCCACGGTGGCGGCCGCCGTGCTGGCCGCCGGAACCGCCGGAGGCTGGTGGTGGTCCTCCGGACGGGAGGGGGGCGACCCCTCGAGAGCCGGCCCCACGGCGCGGATCACCGTCTACAACATCGAGGCGCCGTGCCGGAAGCAGACCGAGCGGCTGCGCGCCTGCAGCATGGGCCTGGCCCTGGACCCGTACAAGAAGTACCAGGCGGGCAATGTCTCCGAGCGGCGGATATGGCACGGGGACGTGCTGCAGGCCCACTGCGTGGTGTACGACGGGGACCGGGTCGCCGACGAGACCGGTGTGGGCACCACGCGCTGGTACCGGGTGCGGGTCGCCGAGGAGCCGTCCGGATACGCCTGGTTCCCGGCCGTCCGCACCAGACAGGAACCGACCTCGCTGCCCCGGTGCGGGGAGAGCGCCAGGCCGACCGGCAGCAGCACCTGAGTGACCGGCCGCGGCGGACCCGGGCGAGGGCGCCGGTCCGGGGCGGGGACGACGTTCCTGTGCCCCGTCCCCGTACATACGGGGACGGGGCACAGGAACACAGCGCCGCTCCGGACGCGTCGGGTCAGGTCATGAACCTGCCTCCGCAGTAGGACTCGGGCACCCACCGGTGCGAGCTGATGGCGTCGTTGATGACGTGACCGCTGGTGAAGTAGTCGTCGGTCAGGTTGCTGGCGTAGAACTCGCTCCTCTTGAGGCAGCTGTACCCGCCCGTCCAGCCGGTGCCCGTTCCGTTGAAGAACTGGACCGCGTGCCAGGACGTGTCGGTCGTCCCCGCGTTCAGGACCGAGCTCGCCCTGTTGGTGTCACTGCCCTGGAAGGCCCCCTGGGTGTTGCCCCAGTTCGAGTCGTCGCCCGGCGTCCGGCCCAGGAGGGTGCCACCACAGTTGGCGTGCTCGTAGGCGGCCATGCTGCCTGCCGGCAGGCTGTGCCAGGCGTTGTCGCACGCGGTGGCCGCGTTCGCGGTACCGGTGGGGACGAGCACCCCGAGTGCCGCGGCACCGAGAGCCGCGAGCGCGGCGATTGTCTTACGCATGTGTCCTCCTTGCGTCGTGTTGCGGACAGGAACGTCCCGCAGGATGTCGACTGCGGAAATCTGGAATTCACGGAAGGCGCCGGACGGCCGGCGCTTTCCGGCAGGAGCCTGGATCAAGCGCCGACGACGTCCTCGGCGCGATCCAATGCGGTCAGTCGCATGCGCTGAAAGGCAGCGATTTCTTCACCGTAGCGGCGGGTTTTCTGCGCACGGTATTCGTCTTCCAGCGCCCGGGCCGTGTCGGCGAGGGACGACTCCTCGGCGCACTCGGCCTCGTCCACCGCAAGGCCCACTTCCACGGCGTGGGCCGCGGCACCGCTCAATCCGTCGGTGAGGAGGTCAAGTTCCGCGCGGATCTCGAACGGGTCGGAGTAATTCCTGCCTCTGCCGTCCATGCACCGCGACCACGCCGCGAGCGCTTTCGTGAAGCGCTTGTCCGCGGTGAGGGCCGGGACATACAGAGGGGTGAGGTTCGTGGCGATCTTCTCGACGCGGAACCAGGTCTTGAAGTCGCCGTAGAGCCGGCCCTTCGCCCTGGCGTGGCAGCTGTCGCGAGGTGTCCTGACGGTACCGCCCCCCGGCAGCGCGACCGACAGCATGCCGCTGGACGGCGTGCCGTCGAGCACGGCCCGGTAGCGGGCCCGCTCCTCCTGCGTCAGCGAGTTCGCGTAAGTGCCGTTCGGGCCGTTGCGCCGGGCCTCCTCGGCGTCCCGCCTGAAACGCCCGCCGTAGCCGTGTTCCTTCGCCCAGTCGACGTCGTCGAGTACGAACACCGAGCCCTTTCGGCTCTCGACGCTCTCCACCTCCGTCACCCAGAACCGGAAGCCGGCTTTCTCCATGCACTCCTCGACGAGCAGCTGTTCGGCCTTTTCGACCAGGACCTCCTCGGCCGCGGTCAGTTCCCGCAACCGCTCCTCGGGCCGGACCGCGTCACGCTTCTCCGAAGAGGTGGCCGCCCCGCAGCCGGCCATGCCGACGACTGCGATCAACGTCGCGCCCATGACCGTCGCACCGAGCACGTCCCTGACGGCTGAAGAACGGTCGCCGGACCACATGATCCCCCCTCGCATGTTCCTCACGGTCGCCTCCTCCAGGCGCGGCCCGGTTCCCCCGTTGGTCCGATCGCCCGGGTCCGCACCGGTGGTGCGTCCTCGAGCGGGACATTAGGGGCGGCGCGGCGGCCCCGGGTACCTGCGAGGTCGCAGGGTCCTCCCCGGGCCCCCGAGTGAGCCCGGGGTTCCGCGGTCGCGTGCCGGCGGCCCCCGGGCATTCCCCGCACAGCGGGCACGCCGTGCCCGACCGGGACGGTTCGTGCGCGCCCCGGGAGACCCGCCAGGTCGGACATCCGGGGTGCCAGGCACACTCTGGGGTGTATTTCCGTCGACGGAGGATGACTCACGCATGATCACGCTCACCAAGGAAGACGGCCCGGCAGATCTGGACGGAGTGACCCACCTGTCCATCGGTGTCTCCTGGGACCCCACCGCCGGCAGCAGCGGCGGGGTGCTGGGCAAGCTGCGCCGCAAGACCGGCACCGACCTCGACCTGATCGCCATCGCCATGCAGGGCGGGGACCCGGTGCGCCTCGCCGGCCTCGACTCGCTCGACCCCATGGGCAACGGCTCGTTGCTCCACAGCGGCGACAACCAGACCGGTCACGGGGACGGGGACGACGAGACGGTGACCGTCGAGTTCGCGCGGCTCCCGTCCGCCATCACGTCGATCGTGTTCGTCGCCGCCGCCTACAAGAAGGGCAGTGCCTTCCAGAAGGCCCGCAACATCAGCTTCAAGGTCTACGACGCGACCGGGGGGAGCTCCCAGCAGGTCGCCGACATCTGGCCCAGCCTGCTCACCCAGGACAACGCCTGCGCCGTGGCCAAGGCGATACGGGTGGGCACCACGTGGAAGCTGGAGGTGATCAACGAGACGGGGAAGCTCAAGCAGGGCGACGAGCACGCCCTGATGCGTTTCGCCGTCAGCAAGTAGTGCGGGGACGACGGGGCGGACAGCCGCCGCGGACGGGCCGGACTCCCGCCGCGCACGCGCGGGAGCCGTCCCGTCGCCCTCGACGTCGTCCGCCCCTCCCCCGGCGGCACCGTCCTCCCCGCCCTCACCGGCGACGACAACGCCGCGCAGGCGGAGACCACCGGGAGCGTCCCGGGCGAGAGCCCCGAAGGGCCGCCGACGTACGAGGGGCACGTCACCGCGTGGGAACGCCCCGCGACGCACCGCCCCGCGACGCACCGCCCCGCGGGCGCGCGGTCGCGGCCTGGTACAGGGCGATTCCCGCGAAGACCACGAAGGCGGCACCGCACACGAGCACGCCGGTCCGCTCCTCCCTGAGGAGGTCCAACTCGCCGTCGGGGTACGTGCAGGTGACGGACGGCGGGAAGACGGTGGTGCCGGTGTCCAGGACGTCGATCCGGGTGAGCTTGGTCTCCGGGGGGACCGTCTTCGCGTGCAGGCACGCGTCGTGGAGGTCGGAGCGGGAGAGTTCCAGCATCGGATCGACACCGGTCGCCCAGATCAGGGCAGCCACCACCGGTGACCACATCGCACCGGCCCGTACCTCACGGGAGACCCGCGACCGCCTCCTCAGCAGGAGGACGGAGAGGGCCGTGACCGCGGCGGCGAGGCCCGCCCACATCACCCACACGCTCAGGGCGGTGGCGTGCGACGACCCGTAGGCGGTCCAGTGGCAGGCGACGTCGGGCGGGAAGGCGTCCACGGTCACGCGCACCAGGGGGAAGTCGTCGTCGAGGGTCCGCCGGCCGCACACCTCCGCGGGAGCGGTGAAGGCGAACCCGTACGCCACGGCGCCCGCGTACCCCACCGCCGCCGTACCGAGACCGATCACCACCCAGCGGGCCGGACGGGACGGACGGCGTCCGATCGTCCACAGCTTGTACGGGATGATCATGACCGCGAGCAGGCAGACGGTGATCAGCTGCGTGCCGAACCCCAGCATGCTCACGCACTCCCCTCGTAGGACGACGCGTCCACGCGACCGGCGGAGACGGCCGGTCGCTCCGGCGAGGCCCCTGACCGGCCACGGCCGGCGGACGGGGATGCCGGCCCCCTCCCCTCCCGTCGTGGTCCCACGGGCGAGGACGATCACCAGGGCCCGGAGGTTGCACGGTCCGGCCCCGCCGTCCGCCGCTCCGGTCACGGCACTAGCCGTAGACCACCGACCAAGGGCGCGGGGGATCGTCCGGGAGCCGGGGGACGCCCTCGCGTCCCGGGGTCGCCGTGCGGTCGCGGGCGAGGACGTCGGCCGCGAGTTCCGCGAAGCGGCGGGCGGCCGGGTGGGCCCCGCGGCCGACGGGCCAGGCGCCGCCGATGCGCAGGGCGAGGGGGCGGCCGGCCAGGGGCCGCCAGGCGACGCGGGGTTCCTTGCGGGCCACCGGTCCCTGGTCGAAGGCGACTCCGTGGCCCGCCGTCACGAGGGCGAGCAGGAACTCGGGGTTGGACGCGTGCCGGAGGCGGCCGGGCACGAAACCCCCGGCGCGGCACACGTCGAGGATCCGGTCGTACCGGCCGGGTGCGTGGGTCCGAGGGAAGAGCACCAGGTCGTGGCCCGAGAGATCACCGAGCGCCACCTCCGGCAGCCGGGCCAGCGGCGAGGTGCGGGGCAGGACGACACCCAGGTCCAGGGAGACCTCGGGGCCGAGGTGCAGTGCGGTGGCGTCGACGGGATGGTGCACGAGTCCGACGTCCAGGCCGCCGGAGGAGAGCAGCCGCACCTGCTCCTCGGTGGTGACCTCCTGCAGGTCGACGGAGAGTCCCGGGGTCCGCTCCGCGCAGGCGGTCAGCAGCGCGGACAGCACGGCGGCCGTGGTGTCGGGCGGTACCCCCGCGCGGAGCGTGCCGAGGCCGCCGGCGGCGGCGCGGCGGGCCAGTGTGCGCAGCCGCTCCTCCCGGGCGAGGAGTTCGTGGGCCTCCTCCAGCAGGGCCGCCCCGGCGGCGCTCAGCCGGACGCCGCGCTGCGAGCGGTCGAACAGTTCCGCGCCGAGCTCCTTCTCCAGCCTGCGGATCGCCTGGCTGAGCGGCGGTTGCGCCATGCCCAGCCGCTCGGCGGCCCGGCTGAAGTGCAGCTCGTCGGCCACGGCGACGAAGAGGCGCAGGTGGCGCAAGAGATCCACGGTCAGGATCGTACGGGTGAGCGGAAGGCTCGGAAGACATCGACAGCAAGGAGGAAGCAGTGGTCGAGGAACGGATCCGGCGGGTCTTCGCCGGTGCGGGCGCCGAGGGACAGCTGCACGCCGTCCCCGTCTCCGTCCCCGCCCCCGTCCACGGGCGCGCGGGGGGCGCCGGGGAGGCCGGTGCGCAGCCGGGGGTCCGCGAGGTCGCCGTGGGCGCCGACGACCCCGTGGTGATCGCCTCGATCTTCAAGGTGCTGCTGGTGCTGGAGTTCGCCCGGCAGGTCGTCGCCGGCCAGCTCGACCCCCGGGAGCGGGTGCGGGTGACCGCGGCCGACCGGCTCGGCGGCTGGGGGACCGCCGGCTGTCTGGACGACGTCGAGCTGTCGCTGCGCGACCTGGCCCACTTCGCGATGTCGGTCAGCGACAACACGGCGGCCGACCTGCTGCTGGCCCGCGTCGGCCCGGACACCGTACGGCTGCTCGCGCGGGAACTCGGGCTGGAACGGACCCGGATCGTGGGCGGCCCGCGGGACCTGCTGGAGTCGATGCTCGCGGAGGTCGGGGCGCGCGACGAGCGCGAGTTCGCCGTCCGCTACCCCGCCCTGCCGGACGACCGCAAGAGGCGGCTGGCCGTGCTGGACCCCCGCCACACCACGGCGAGCACGCCCCGTGAGATCACCCGGCTGCTCCGGCTCGTCTGGAGCGACGCCGCCGGGCCGCCGGAAGCGTGCGCGTTCGTACGCGACCTGATGATCCGCCAGGTCTTCCGCCACCGGCTGGCGTCGGGCTTCCCGGACGACGTCGCGGTCGCGGCCAAGACCGGGACCCTGCCGGGTCTGCACATGGAGGCGGGCGTCGCCCGCTACCCCGACGGCGCGTGCTACGCGATCGCCGTCTTCGCCCGCACCCGCGACCTGGCCGTCTCGCGCGCCACGGTGGACGCCGCGATCGGCAGGGCCGCCGGAATCGCGGTCGGCTCCCTCCGCGGAGGCGGCGACGGCCGGTGACCGGGGCGGATATGCGTTCGCGTATCACCGGAGCCCGGTTCCGGTCTTGGACAGGGCAGTTCGCGCCCTGATCTCCTGACGCCATGACCCAGGAATCACCTGTCACGGACCGGTCGGGCGCACCCTCCCACCGCGGGTTCGACCGGCGCACGGTGCTGCGCGGCGCCGCGCTCGGCGCGGCCTCCCCGCTGATCCCGGCCACGGCCGCCACGGCCGCCACCACCGCGGCCACCACCTCGGCCGGGGCCGGCGGGGGGCGCGGCCCGGCCGCCGGTGCGGTGTCGTTCCGCTGGCTCGGCACCGCCGGCTGGCGTATCGACGTGGGCGACCGGACCGTGCTCTTCGACCCGTACCTCACCCGCTTCCCCACGGGCCTGTTCGACGGCGTCTTCGACCCGCGGACCCCCTTGCGGACCCGGCCGGAGGCCGTGGACGCGCACATCGGCCGCCCCGAACTCGTCCTGGTCAGCCACTCCCACTGGGACCACCTCGCCGACGTGCCCCACATCGCCCGGACCACCGGCGCGCGCGTCGTCGGTACCGAGACCACGTACCACCTGCTGGTCGCCCTGGGAGTGGACGCGGGACAGATCTCCGTGGTGAAGGGCGGTGAGGTGCTGGACTTCGACGGGATCGTCGTCGAGGTCGTGCCGAGCCTGCACAGCCGCAACAAGAAGTGCTCCTACTTCGCCCCGGGCACGCTGAACGCCCCGCCCGCGACGGCCCCGGGCACCATCGCGGACCTGCCCGAGGGCGACACCCTCGCCTTCCGGATGACCGCCGGGGCGGACGGCCCGTCGGCGTTCCTCATGGGGGCCAGCGACTTCTCCGAGCGGGCGGTGCGGGGCCTGCGCCCCGACCTCGCGATGATCGCCGTGCCGGCCGGCACCGCCACCCACCGCTACGTGCCCCGGCTGCTGCGTGCGCTGGACCACCCCCGCGTGGCCGTCCCCGTCCACTGGGACAACTTCGAAGTCCCCTTGGCCGGTTCCCCCGAACGGGACCCGGCCATGGACCTGGACGCGTTCCTCGCCCAGGTCGCGCAGGCGTCCCCGGCCACGCGCGTCGTCGTTCCGGACTACCGCACGGTGTACGACGGCGACATGCGCTCCGCGGGAACGGTGCGGCCGGACGGGAGGAGGGTGCGGTAAGGGGGAGCGTCAGGCCAGGCCTCCGTTGGCGTACAGCACCTGGCCGTTGATCCAGCGCGCCGGTCCGGCCAGGAACGCGACGGTCTCGGCGATGTCCTCGGGCGTGCCCAGGCGCTCCAGCGGGGCCGCCCGGGACAACTGGTCGACCGTGGCCCGGTCCTTGCCCTCCAGGAACAGGGGCGTGGCGGTGGGGCCGGGTGCCACGGCGTTCACGGTGATGTCCTTGCCGCGCAGTTCACGGGCCAGGATCAGCGTCATCGCCTCGACCGCGCCCTTGCTCGCCGCGTAGGCGCCGTACGTCGGGAACTGCAGGCGGGTGACCGAGGTCGAGAAGTTGATGACGGCGCCGCCGGCGCGTACCCGCCGGGCCGCCTGCTGGGAGACCACGAAGGTGCCGCGGATGTTGGTGCGGTGCATCCGGTCGAGGTCGTCCAGGTCCAGGGTGGCGATCGGCGACAGCAGCATGATGCCCGCCGTGTTGACGACGACGTCGAGGCCGCCGAACACGCGCTCCACGGTGTCGAACGCCTCCACCATGGCGTGCTCGTCGGCGACGTCACCGCCGACCGCGATCGCCCGGCCGCCCGCCGCGGTGACCGCGGCGACCGTCTCGTCGGCGCGGGTCTTGTTGCCGGCGTAGTGCACGCCGACGGCGATGCCGTCCCCGGCGAGGCGCTCGACGACGGCACGGCCGATGCCGCCGGAGCCTCCGGTGACCAGGGCGACCCGGGTGGGGGTGGTGTCGGTCATGGTGATCCGTCCTTCGGCGAGAGGGAGTTGCGGGTCGGGTTCGGGTCCGGCGTTCGCCGCCGAGGGCGAGGAGGAGAAGAGGGAGGGGGAGGAGGTGAGTGGGAGGGGAGGAGGAAGGAGACAGCCCGATTGTCATATCGGTGCTCACCGAGCTGATGCATCAACGCTAACACATCACCGATGCATCGCAAGTGTTATCGTCGCTCCATGGCGACGGTGGACACGAAGACGGCGCAGCCGCGCGAGCGGATCCTGCGGGCCGCGGCGGCCCTGCTCGCCGAGGGCGGGCGGGAGGCGGTGTCCACGCGCGCGGTCAGCGCGGCCGCCGGCGTGCAGGCGCAGACGATCTACCGGCACTTCGGCGACATGCAGGGGCTGCTCGACGAGGTGGCCCTGCAGGGGTACGCCACCTACCTGGCCGCCAAGCAGGCCCAGGACGAGGACGGCGATCCGGTGGCGCGGCTGCGGCGCGGCTGGGACCTGCACGTGGCGTTCGGACTGGCCCATCCCGCGCTCTACCGGCTGCTGTACACCGAGCCGCGGCCCGGCCGGCAGTTCGCGATCACGGGCGACGCCCAGCAGGTGCTGCTGCGCATCGTCGAGCGGGTGGCCAGGTCCGGGCGGCTGCGGACGGGCGTCGAGGCGGCCGCCGCGATGATCCACTCCTCGGGCATGGGGGTGACGCTCACCCTCATCGCCGCGCAGGCCGACGGCAGGCTCGCCGACTACGACGGCCTGTCCGAGAGCGTCCGGGAAGCCGTGCTGACCGCCGTGCTCACCCCGGTCGGCGGCACCGGCGCCCGGCCGGATGCCGGGGAGCGCCCCGCTGCCGTGCACGCCGTCGCCCTCAAGTCCCTGATGCGCGACGGGGTCCGGTCCCTGACCTCCGGGGAGCGCGCCCTGCTCTGCGAGTGGCTGGACCGCATCGCCACCGGGAGCGGTACGGAGACCGACGCCCGCAGCACCGGACCGGCGTAGGACTCCGGCCCTCTTCCCGCTCCCGGTCCTTGCGGTCGGTTCTTTCCGCGTAGGCCCCCTCGGGCGGTGCCGGGACGGGCGGGGCGGGGCGAGGAGCCGGTGGGGCTCAGGGGGCCGGGTCCGGGCGGCCGCCGCGGCGCAGCGCACGGGCGCACCAGCCGATGACCGCGGCGTTGACCAGTGCCCCGACGACGACGGCGACGATGACCGACGCGAGGCCCCCCGGCAGCAGGAGCAGCAACAGGCTGACCGGGGCGGTGGCGAGCAGCGGGATAACGCCCGCCATGGACTCGCCCGTGTCGTCGAGGGCGCTCGCCACGAGCGCCCACACGAGCAGGGCGGCGCAGAGCGCGAGGTAGACGAGGGAGAAGACGTCGCCGAGCACGTGGCGCAGGCGGCGGGGGAAGGACCGGCCGGAATCGGTCATGGCGGTGGGCTCCTCGGTCTGGTGGTCGGGGTCGGCGTGGTGGTTCCGGTGGTTCCGGTGGTGGTGCTGACCGTGTCGGCCGTACTGGCCGTACTGACCTTGCCGGCCGTGGTGCGGGGCACCGGAAGGATCGAAGGTGCCGGAGAGGTGGGGCGGGTCAGAGGTGGGTGCCGGGTGGGTTCGGGCGGGCGAGGCCGAGGTCGTACGCGAGGATCGTGGCCTGCACCCGGTCGCGCAGCCCGAGCTTGCGCAGCAACGCGTTCACGTGGGACTTCACCGTGCCGACGGTGATGCCGAGCTGCCCGCCGATCTCCGCGTTGGTGAGCCCGGACGCCACCAGGGCAAGGACGGACCGTTCCCGCGCGGTCAGGCCGTCCAGCTCGCGGGGGGTGCTTCCGCCCCCGATCCCGGTGACCGCCCCGGAGGCGTAGTGGCCGATGAGCCGGCGGGTCGCGGACGGGGCGAGGACGCTCTCCCCCGCGGCCACCACCCGGATGCCGTGCAGCAGTTCGGCGGCGTGCACGTCCTTGAGCAGGAAACCGGAGGCACCGGCGCGCAGCGCCTCGAAGACGTACGCGTCGAGGTCGAAGGTGGTCAGCACCAGGACACGGGGCGCGTCCTCGCGGCCGGTGATGATCCGGGTGGCGGCGATGCCGTCCAGCTCGGGCATCCGGACGTCCATGACGACCACGTCGGGTGCCAGCTCCTCGGCGAGCCGTACCGCGGCGGCGCCGTCGCCGGCCTCGCCGACGACCGTCATGTCCTCCTCGGCGTCGATCACGGCGGCGAACCCCGCCCGGACGATGCCCTGGTCGTCGACGACCAGCACGCTGAGGCTCATCGTTCCCTCTTCTCCTCGTCACCCTGCTCGGCGGCCGGCGTGACGTCGGGCGGGAGCCCGTCCGGTGCGTCCCGGGGGGCGGGCCCGCCGTGGGCCCCCTCCGGAACGGTCCCGGCCGTCGCGCCCGGAGCGAGGGGCAGCCGGAGGCGGACCGTGCCCGCCGGGCCGGTGGTCAGGGTGCCGTCGAGCGCCGTGACCCGCGCCGCCAGCCGCTCCCGCACGGCGGGGCCGGCGGCACCCGGCACTCCGGTGGCCGTGAGCGTCAACGTACCGCCGTCCGCGTCGAGTTCAACCACCGCCGGCTCCTCGCCACCGGTCGCGAGCACCGTCTCGGCGGCGTGGTAGGCGGCCAGGTCCACGGCGGTGGGCAGGTGTTCCGGCACACGGTCGGTCAGCCGTATCTCCACGTCGCGGCCGGTGGCCCGGGACTGGTGGGCGAGCAGGTCCAGGGCCTGGAGGGTGGGCTGCGGCCGCAGCGCGCGTTCCGCCTCGCCCTCCCGGACCGTGTCGAGGAGGGCGCGCATCGCGGCCAGGGCCTCGCGGGCGCGCTCGGCGGTCGCGTCGAGCCGGCCCGCCTCCGCTTCCGCGACCATGTCGGCGGTGCGTGCCAGCACGGTGGTCTCCAGCCCGGCGGCGATCCGCCGGCGCTCGGCCCACGCGTCCCGGACGGCCTCCTCGGTCCAGGCGGCGAGGCGCTCCTCCCGGGTGCCCCGGGCGGCCCGGTCGCGCCGGCCGCGCAGCGTGCCGGCCCGGTGGGCCGCGCCGGCCGCCAGGCACGCCCCGGCCGTCGTCCCCGCGACGACCACCCAGCCGGGGACCGTCGTGCCCCGGCCCAGGACGGCGGCGGACGCGGCCGCCGCGTGCACCGCCACGGCCGCGGCCGGGCCGACCGACCGCGGGAACACGCCCGGACGGTTCCCGGCGGCGGGCGGGCCGACGGCGGCGGCGCGGGCCGCGTCCGCCGCGAGCACCGCGCAGGTGGCGAGCATGCTCAGGCCGGGTGGCAGCAGGACCGGCCCGGTGTACCCGCCCGCCGCCATCGCCACCGGCCAGAGCGGGGCCAGGCCGAACAGGACGGCCCGGGCCGTGCGGGGCGCCCGGCGCAGCCACAGCAGCGCGACCGCCTGGGCCGCGGCCAGCAGCGCGAACAGCACGCCCGCGGACACCTGTGTCCCGTTCGACGTCTCCTCCGCCCGGATGACCAGCGTCGGGAGCAGTGGCTGCAGGACGAGGCCGGTCGCGGCCGTCACCTGCGCCAGGCGGTGGCTCCGCGGGACGGACCACTCCACCGGAGCGGCGGTCCGGCCGGGCAGGGCCGCACGCACCTCCCACCCGCCGTCCGCCGTCGGGCCGCTGGTCAGGGTGCCGCCCGCCTCCCGTGCCCGGGACCGCAGGAAGGCCTGACCGCGTCCCCCGCCGAGGCCCGCGCCGTGCGCCGTCGCACCGGCCGGCGGTGCCGCGCTGGTGACCACGACGTCCGTGCGCGTGTCGCCGTACCGGCAGAGCACCCTGGTGCGCGCACCGGGGGCGTACCGCGCCGCGTTGGTCAGCGCCTCGCGCACGATGCCGTACGCCGCGTCCGCGACGGCGCCGTCCGGCAGGGCGTCGATCTCGCAGTCCACCGGCCCGCCCAGTCGGCGGAACCCCGCGGCCAGGTCCAGCAACCGCTCCCGGGGCGAGGGCAGTTCCTCGCGCGAGGGCGACGGCGCCCGTACCGCGCCGAGTGCCCGGGTGACCTCCCGGCCGGTCTCGACCGCGAACCGAAGTGCCTCGTCGGCCAGTTCGGGACGCCGGTCGCGCAGCCCGAGCGCCGCGCCCGCCGTGACCACCACGGCCGTCAGGTGGTGGGCGCTGACGTCGTGCAACTCCCTCTCCATGCGGCGTCGTTCGGCCGCCGGGAGCCGGTGGCGTTCGGACTCGGCCCGCTTCAGCCGCTGTTTGGCCGCCCACCGGGCGCGACGGGAGCGCCGCACCAGCAGGCCGGCCCCGCACGCGGTGGCGTACAGCAGGGTGGTGAGGACCAGGTCGAGTCCGTCGCGCTCGCTGATCCCGTGCAGGCTGAGCCCGTACAGGAGCTGCCAGACGGCGAGCGCCACCACGCACAGCACGGAGGTGAAGGTGTCGCGTTCGGCCGCCACCGTGAACAGGGCCAGCGCGACCCCCGCGGTCCCGAGCACCGCCATCGCCCCGGTGGGCAGCGGCCCGGCGCCCAGTGCGCAGGCGACGGCGACCAGGACGAAGGCGGCCACCGGGCGGGTGCGGCGCAGGAAGAGCGCGGCCGTCACCGACCCGGCGACCAGGGCCGCCACGAGGAGGACGGACGCGGACGGGACGTCCCCGCGCACCAGTGCCGCGCCGGGCCACACCACGACCTGGGCGCACATCAGAAGGACCGGGATCAACCGGTCGTCTTGTCGCTTCATGACGGGCCAAGGCTATGGCCGCAAATGAGCCGACCGGCTCCGGCTGGAGGCGGATTCCGCTCTCTTACCTGGGTTGCAGACGCGGGCGGTGGACGACCCGGGAGGCCTTCTCCACCTCCGGTTATACCCGGCGATCATCCGGCGGTCCGAGGCCCCGGCCGTGCCCTTGGACCTAGTCTCGATCGCATCGGGAAGGCGGCCGGCCAACGGCTCCGGCCGGCGGTTTCCTCCCCCTGTTCCGCGGGGGTCGCCGCTCCTTCCGTCCATCGCGTTCACTCCGTTCGCTCCGTTTCGCGGGCACCCCGTGCCCGCTCCCACACCAACCCAGGGGGATCTCCCATGTCGCAGCGCGCTCTCGTCTCCTCGCTCATCGGTGTCGCCGTCGTCGGCGGGGTGACCGCCGGCGGCATCGCCATGGCCTCGACCGGCACCGAGCCCGCCCTGGAGAACGGCTCGGCCCGCTACACCGCCCCGTCCGGCGACCGCGCGGGCTCGCTCACCTTCACCGTGGACGCGGCCGACGACTCGGGCGTCAAGAACGTCAAGGTCGTCGCCTGGCCCGCGCGTTCGAAGCTCGACCCGACCGAGGAGGAGATGCGGCACGTGGAGGACGCCACCTGCCGCAGCACCTCGGACGCGGCCTCCCGCTGCACCTACACGCTGAAGGTCACCCGGGCGGAGGCCGCCGAACTGACCCCGGGCACCTGGTACGTCTCGGCGCTGATGACGGCGGAGGACGGGGACACGGCGTTCGCACCCCACGCCGCCGGCTTCGACGTCACCGGCTGACCCGTCCCGCGGGCCGGGCACCCCACCGGTGCCCGGCCTCGTCCCCGGCAGGCCGGACGGGAACATCCACCGGTCCGATCGCCGCCGAGGTGATCGGGCCGGTGACGAGCACCGTGAGCACCTGCCGACCGGCTCGCGGCACGGTCTGCGGACGACGCTTCGGCGGGCGCCGAAACGTTCCGCCCCTAGCGTCTCGGGGCATGACGATCGACACCCACCGAGTGGTCCGGCCGAGCATCCTCTACTTCGGCACCCCCGTGGTCCTGCTGACCACCGAGAACGGCGACGGCACCTTCAACCTCGCCCCCGTCTCCTCCGCCTGGGCGCTGGGGCAGCACGTCGTCCTGGGGCTGGGCACCGAGAGCCGGACCGCGCACAACCTCGCCGAGCGCCCGGAGCTGGTGATCAACGTGGCGTCGCCGGAGCTGTGGGAGCACGTGGAGCGCCTCGCCCCGCTCACCGGAGCCCACCCGGTGCCGGAGAGCAAGCGAGCGGTCTACCGGTACGAGCGCGACAAGTTCGCCGCGGCCGGGCTCACCCCGGCCGGCTCCGACCTCGTGGCGCCGCCCCGGGTCGCCGAGTGCGCCCTGCAGTTGGAGGCGCGCGTCCGCGGTACGACACCCGGCGGGGAGGGGCTCTTCCTCAGTGTCGAGTGCGAGGTGCTGCGGGTCCACGCCGCCGAACGCATCGTCGTGCCGGGCACCCACCACATCGACCCCGCGGTCTGGAGCCCCCTCATCTACAACTTCCGCCACTACCACGGCCTCGCGCCGGAGGTCGGCCACGGCTTCCGCTCGGAGACCGCCGGGACCTTCGGGGCTGCCGAGGTCACCGAGGCCACCGAGGTCGCCACCCGAGCGGCATGACCCGCCGGGGCGCCTCGATGCGTGGGGCCGCGTCCACCACGTCGGCCGGGGCCGGGGCCGGCCCGGTGACAGGCGTCCCAGGCACGCTCCCTGCGCTCTCTGCGCCCTCCTCCGGCGGTGGTGTGCGAACCGGAAGCTCTGGAGTTCCTCAAACCGCGCTTGGGGCGCCGGTCGTCCGGGGCATCTCCCCGTCACGGATCAACGGGTCGGCGGGTCAACGGACCACCGGACCAACGGACCACCGGCCCACACGGACGACGACAGGGGTGGGGAGCATGGAGCACCTGATGATCGGGGGGATCATTCTCATCGCGGTGCTCGCCGCGGTGGTGCGGGGAGGCGGCGGGTCGTCGCGGCGGCGGCGCTCGGGGGGAGGCAGCGACGGCGGTTGGGCGGACGGGGGAGGCTCGTCCTGCGGGGGCGGCTCGTCCTGCGGGGGCGGCGGGGGCGACTGACAGCCGGCCGCGTCACGAAGCGGGCGGGCGCAGAAGCGGCCCGGCCGCAGCCCGACGCGGCCGGGCCGGCGCCGGGGTCTCCGCCGGAAGGTGCGGCGCCGGTTACGGCGACCGGCATGTCAAAAGCGACCCGGGGCACC
Organism: Streptomyces viridosporus T7A; assembly: GCF_008704515.1. Lineage (NCBI taxonomy): Bacteria > Bacillati > Actinomycetota > Actinomycetes > Kitasatosporales > Streptomycetaceae > Streptomyces > Streptomyces viridosporus. Next base: position 4,404,830 of record NZ_CP023700.1, on the reverse strand, counting down.
ACACGGCGCCCTCACTCGGCTACGCTCATCCACCATGTCGCACCCTGATGGTCTGCTCGTCGACATCGCCACGATGGTGGAGGCGGAGCAGGACAGTCAGATGTCCCTCACCGTGGTGGTCCCCGGGGCCGTCATCACCGGACGGCTGGCACCCGAGGCCATGTGGCGGGAGCGCGTGGCCGAGGTGCTGCGGGACTCCGACCGGCTGGGGCGTTTCGCCGCGCCGTTCACCGCAGCCGCACCCGCCGGGCGCACCGCCCCGCCCACCCACCTCCACTTCCACGTCGCCAAGATCCTCCAGGGGAGCTACGGCATCCCGGACACCGGTGGCATGTACCGCGTCGCGCTCGCCGACGTGAGCGCGTGGACCGTGGGGGCCATCGGATACTCCGACGGCTGACGGTCACGGAGTCCGGGGGACCGCCACGGGGTTCTCGAGGGACGGCTACGGCGTCAGGCCGATCTCCGCGCAGGCCGCGGCGTGCGGCGCCGTGCAGATGTCCTCGACGGTGTAGACGCCGTCCTGGACCACCGTTTCCTCGATGTTGTCCTTGGTGAGGGCGACGACCGGGACCAGCATCGCCGGGATGTCCTTCCGCGTCGGGCTGTCCACCCGGTCCCGGGTCAGCGCGTCGAACTCGATGGCGCGGTCCCGGACCTTGGCCACCGCCATGTCGGCGGCCCCCTGCGCCTCCAGCAGGAACGACTTGTACACCGTCATGTGCTGCGCGCCCGAGACGATCCGCCGCACCGCCGCCAGGTCCGCGTCCTGCCCGGTCACCGGGGGGAGGTCGGTGACGCCCGCCTCCTCCAGCGCCTCGATGACGGCGCCGGCCATGCCGTCGTTCGCCGAGTAGACCGCGGCGACGTTGCCGGCACCCACGGTCCGGATCGCCTTGCGCATGTTGGCCTTGGCGACCCGCGGCAGCCACTTCTCCGTGTCGTACGACCCGACGATGTCCACCCTGCCGTTCAGCTCGCTGAGCGCGCCCTTCTTGAACAGTGCCGTGTTGGGGTCGGCGGGCTCGCCGTTCATCATGACGACCTTGTCGTCCTCGGCGTCGGTGCCGAGGGCCTCCACGAGCGCGCGGCCCTGCAACTCGCCGACGAGTTCGTTGTCGTGCGAGACGTACGCGTCGACCGGGCCCTCGGCGAGACGGTCGTAGGCGATGACGGGGATGCCCGCTTCCCGGGCCTTCTCCACGGCGGGCGCGACGGCCCCGGCGTCCACCGCGTTCACCAGGATCACGTCGACCCCGTCGGCGACCATCCTCCCGAACTGCTCGCTCTGCCTCTCCTTGCTCCCCTCGGCGTTCGCGTAGACGACCTTGCCCCGCCGGTCGGTGAGGGTGGAGATCCGCTCCTTGATGAGGGGGTGGTCGAACTTCTCGAAGCGCGCCGTGTCCCGGTCGGGCAGCAGCAGGCCCACGGTGATGTCGTTCCGGTGCGACGAGCCCGGTGCGACGTCGCCGCCGGCCAGGTCGAGGACCCCGCACGCGGAGAGCGAGAGGGCCGACAGGACGGCGGCCAGGGCCACGGCGGAGCGACGCCCGGAGGCGTGCGCGCAGGGGACGGCGGTAGGGGTGGTACGGGGGTTCACGGCAGGTGCCTTCCGGGCGAGAGGGCCGGGGTGGTGTCCCCAACTTGCCCTGTGGCGTTGGCCGTTGGCCACCGCACGGACCGCCGCTGGGCCGGTGCGACGTGCATGCTCACGGCATTCTCGCGCGGCGGGCAGAGAATGTGCGCAGGAGTGGCACACGGACTGCACACAGGGACGCGTGGGGCTCGTTAGCGTGGCTGTTCCCGCCCCGGCTCCTCACTTCGGCGGGCGTCGTCGGACCGCCCCGGAAGGCAGAGGAAGACAGAGGAAGACAGCGGATGGACTACTGCTCCACGTGTCGTCGGCACCTGAACGGCGCCCTGGTGTGTCCCGGCTGCGGTGCCTACGCCCCGGACATCGCCCCCGCCGCGATCGGCGGCCACCCCGTCCCGGGGGCGACGGCACCCGAGGCCGCGGCGGCCGTCGTGGCGCCTTCCGGTGGTTCCGGTGGTTCCGGTCGTCCGGGGGCCGGCCGCCCCGGTGACGGTACGGCGGTGGGGTCCGCCCCCGCGAGGGACGTACCGCCGGGGGACGTGCCGCCGGAAGAGGCACCGCCCGCGTCGTCCGCGCCCACCGGACGGGCGGCACGACGGCGGCAGCTGGCCCGGTGGAAGAAGACCCAGCGGCGCGCCCTGGTCGCGACGGCCGTGGCCTTCGCCGGCGGCGGACTGACCCTCGCCTCGATGGACCGGGGGTCCGGTGACCGCGCCCAGGCCGCCGCGGCACCCGACGTCACGGGCATGGGCGGCGCGGAGGGGCCCGCGGACCGGTACGGCGACACCGGGGCCGCGACCCCGCCCGGCGCCCATCCGTCCGCCCCGGGGAGTTCCACCCGGCCGCCCTCGGCCGAGGAGGGGAACCGGCGTCCGGACGGTGGCGCCCCGGCGTCCACCGCGCCCTCCGGCACCCGCGCGGACGGCGCGCGCAGCGCGCGCACGCAGGAGTCGGTGCCGTCCCGGGCCGCTGGGTCGGTCTCCGCCCCGGAGACGGCCACCGGCTCGGCCTCCGGCACCGGCTCCCCCGGTTCCGGCCCCGCGGACTCCGGCTCCGCGGCGGCGGACTCCGGTGCGGCGGGGCTGCCGGCGGTACCGCCCCCCGCGGCCGGCGGCACCGGGGGGAGCGGCGGCGCGGACCACGACGGCACGCAGCAGCCCGCGCCCGCCGCGCCTTCCACGCCCACCACCCCGTCGACGACCTCGCCGGACTCCTCGCCCCGGCTCTGCCTGCTGGTCGTCTGCCTCGGCTGACGCCGGGCCCGCGCCGGGGCTGCGGCGCCCCCTTCCGTACGTCCCCCCGTACGCCCCCGGCCGTCCTGCGGAAGAATCACGGGTATGAGCATCGTCAAGATCAACGTACTCACCGTCCCCGAGGAGCAGCGCGAGACGCTGGAGCAGCGGTTCGCCGCGCGGGCGGGAGCGGTGGAGAGCTCGGACGGGTTCGAGTGGTTCGAGCTGCTGCGGCCCGTCGAGGGCACCGACACCTACCTCGTCTACACCCGCTGGCGGACCGAGGAGGACTTCCAGCGCTGGATGGCCGGCCGCGGCCAGGCCGCGCACGGCGGTGGCGGCGCGCACGGCGGTGAGGGCGCGCCGGGCGACCGCCCCAAGCCGGCGGCCACGGACGCGACGCTGTGGTCGTTCGAGGTGGTCCAGCAGACCGGGCCCCGGCAGGGCTGACACCAGCAGGGCCGACGCCACCGGTGCCCGGGCGCGGCCGGAGCGCCCGGGTCAGGTGAGGGCGGTGAGCGTGCGGCGGGTGGCCTCGGCGATCAGCGGATCGCTGGGGGCGGCCCCGCGGTCGGGGTGTTCGGTCAGGACGGCCAGCACCAGCGGCGCGGCACGGGGCGGCCAGAGCACGGCGACGTCGTGGGCCCGGCCCCAGTCGGCGGTGCCGGTCTTGTCGCCCACCGTCCAGCCCCGGGGCACTCCGGCCCGGATGCGCCGGTCACCGGTGGTGTTGCGGACCAGCCAGTCCTTCAGCAGGGCGCGTCGCGCGGCGGGCAGGGCGTCGCCGAGCACCAGGGCGCGGTGGTCGACGGCGATCGCCCGCGGGGTCGTGGTGTCGCGCGGGTCCCCCGGCGGGTTGCGGTTCAGCTCGGGCTCGTAGTGGTCCAGACGGCTCACCCGGTCGCCGAGTCCGCGCAGGTAGGTGGTGAGTCCGCGGGGGCCGCCGAGGTCGCGCAGCAGCAGGTTGGCGGCCGTGTTGTCGCTGTACCGGACGGCGGCGTCGCACAGCTGCCGGACGGTCATGCCGGTCGCGACGTGCCGCTCGGTGACCGGTGAGTGGGCGGCGAGGTCGGCCCGGCCGTAGGTGACCCGCTCGTCCAGGCGGGAGAGCGGGTTCCGGTGGAGGACCGCGGCGGCGGCGAGCGACTTGAAGGTGGAGCAGAACGCGAAGCGTTCGTCGGCGCGGTGGACCACCGTCGCACCGGTGTCCGTGGCGACGGCGTACACCCCGATGCGGGCGCCGTACGCGCGCTCGAGGTCGGCGAGGCTCCGGGGGTCCACCGGGGCGGGGGCGCGGCGGCCCGGTGACGCCGACGGGGCCGGGGCGGCCGGAGCCGTCGGGTCCTGGTCGCGTTCGCGCGCGGGGGCGGTGGTGGCGCATCCCGCCACGGGGGCGAGGGCCGCGGCCAGCAGCAGCGCACGGCGCGTACGGCGGGAGGGGCGGGCGGAGGGCTCGGCGGGCATGTGGGGCACTCCGTTCACGGGTTCGTACGGGGGCCGGACTGCCGCGGGGCGCGGTGGGGCCGCCCCCGGAGAAGGAGCCGCTCCCGGAAAAGGGAGGGCATGGGGACGAACGGACACGTGGACACACGGAACAGGGGCCCGCACCGAAGTGCGGGCCCCTGTTGAATTCCTGCGTGCAGGTCAGGCGGGAACGATGTTCTCCGCCTGCGGGCCCTTCTGGCCCTGGGTGACGTCGAAGGTCACCTTCTGGCCCTCCTGGAGCTCACGGAAGCCCGAGGTGGCGATGTTCGAGTAGTGGGCGAAGACGTCGGCGCCGCCGCCGTCCTGCTCGATGAAGCCGAAGCCCTTTTCCGAGTTGAACCACTTCACGGTACCGGTGGCCATATCACATCTCCTGAGACAGTGCTGGGAAATCGCACTTCACGAATTCCCTCATCGTCGCGATGATCACCTGCCCGGAGACCCGGTAGCAAACTGGCAACCACAACTGCAACTGACGTCAGCCTAGCACGGAGACCGACTGGAACGAGGAAAAGGAAAATCACCGGGAAAACACCGACGACTTGTTCGGGAAGAGATATTTCCGCAGCGGTGGTGGGATTTCTGCTCCGGCGGGGACAGATTCTTCACCGGTGTCCGCGGACGGCGTCCCCGTCGCCCCGGCGCAGTTCCTCGTTGGCCCGCTCGGCCCGCTCCAGCCGTTCCTCCAGGCTGATGATGCGGCACGCGGCGTCGACCGGCGTCCCCTGGTCGACGAGTTCACGGGCCCGGGCGGCCAGCCTCAGCTGGTGGCGCGAGTAGCGGCGGTGGCCGCCTCCGGACCGCACCGGGGTGATCAGCCGCGCCTCGCCCAGGGCGCGGAGAAAAGCGGGTGTGGCTCCGACCAGTTCCGCGGCCCTGCCCATGGTGTAGGCCGGGAAATGGTCGTCGTCGAGCCGGTCGGCGACGGGGAGCCGGTTTTCGTCCGGCTGCCGGCCGTCGGCGGGCGGCTGACTTTCCGAGGGCATACGCACCTTCCTGCGGACCGCGAGGGAAACGGCCCGCTGCGGGGAGGGGTTCCCCACAGGAGAACTCTAGTCGGCCCGGCGGAAAATCTGTCGCGGCGGTGACAGGTCTTGCACTCTCCGTGCGTCGCCCGTGCGGGTGAGGCGGTGCGGGCCGCGCCGCCGCCGGATCGGCACAGCTCGGTGCGGCCCGACGCGGTCCGGGGTGCGGCCCGGTACGGCTCGGCGTGGTCTGAGGTACGGGCCCAGGTGCGGCTCGGTGCGGCCCCGGCGTGGCCCGGTGCTCCCCGGGGCTTCCCTGATGCGTCCCCGAGCCGACCCTGAGGCGTCCCCCACTCGACCCGGAGATGTGTCAGAAATCTTTGACGGGTGTCACCGGCGGCTGTCAGCCTTTTCTGACAGGTACGAGGGAAGGGGGCCGCGATGCCCGAGGTCCCGCACGGGGTGACCACGGGTGACGCGTTGCTGAAGGTGCTCTCCGCGCTCGGCAACCCGCACCGCATGCGGATCGTCGCGGCGCTCCTGGAGAACCGGAACTACGTCAGCGCACTGGCCCGCGAGATCGGCATGGGCCGCCCGTTGCTGCACATGCACCTGCAGCGGCTGGAGGCGGCCGGTCTCGTCACCGGTACGCGCGAGCTCGCGGAGGACGGCAGGACGATGAAGTACTACGACGTCACGCCGTTCGTCTACGAACTCACCCCGCACGTCATCGCCCGCGCGGCCGCAACGCTCACCGGCACCGGGGACGGCCCCGGGGACGACACCGCCGACCGGACCGCGGGCCGGCCGGACCGAGGCGCCCAAGAGGACGCGGAAGAGGAAGCGAAATGAACGAGGAGCTGGTGACGCACGCCGCCGGGGCCGAGGAGCTCGGAGTCCTGGTCGGCGCCGTCGGCGCGGCCGGGTTCTTCAGCCTGATGATCGTGATCGTCTGGCAGGTCGCGGCCACCTGGCGGGCCCGGATGCTGGCCGCGCGCGAGGAGCAGTACAAGGAACTCGCGACCCGGTACGCGCGGCTCCTGGAGGACACCGTGGAGCTGCAGCGCCGCACCACCGACGAGCAGCGGCACCTGCTGGACGAACTGACGCAGACCCGGCTCGCGGTCGGCTCGATGGAGAAGATGATGCGCGAGATCGAGTGAGCGCCCGCGGGTCCCGCGCCCGGGAACAGGAGGCACCACCCGGCCCGCGGACGGCCCGGAGACGCGGGGCACGGCCTCCCGGGCGGTGCGGGGGCCGGCCGGCGACCGTGGCGGGCGGGGCTCCCGGAGACGGCGCGCGGGAAGGCCGGGCCGAGCCCCGAGCTGCACACGTGGGGACGCGACGGTCCGGCCCGGCCTTCCCGCTGACCGCAATCTGTCACTCCGCGGGGCGGGCCGCCCGCCGGGACGGGCCGAACGAGGCGGGGGCGTCCCGAGGGCCCGCTCTCCGTTTCGGACATTCCGGGAGCTTTATCGCATTTCGTCATCCATAATCGGACCATGAGCACGGCAACGTACGAACTTCTGGCCGCAAGTGCGCAAGTGTGGAGCCTGATCGGGGCCTTCGTCGGCGGACTGGTCGTAGCCGGCGCGCTGATCTGGGCCGTACGCATCGGCATGCAGGTCATGGACCGTGAGGAACACCGCCCCACCCCCGAGGAGCAGACCAGACTGCCGGACGGCGGCGCGGTCCGCGAGATGCGGGAGATACGCGAGCCGGACGAGGTGCCTCTGTCGCCGAAGAGCGGCGCACGGCTCATGCCCTACGAGCTCCACCACGCCAGTACCAGGACGGGGAAGGACCAGGTCCGCAAGCGCTGGCTGCCCGGCTCCAGCGGCGGCTTCGGCAGCGGCGGCCCGGGACACGTCTGACCGCTCCCCTCCCCGATGACGCCCGCCCCGAAGTGGAGCGGGCGGTCTGTGCCCGGCGGGCCGGGCGTGCGTGCGCTACCGGTGGGCGGTGTGCCGCCGGTCGGGGGCGGCGTCCCCCACCGTGATCTGGATCTGCTCGCTCACCGCGCTCACCCCGTTCAGCGTGGCGGTGGCCTGCAGCCGGTTGGGGCCGGCCGGAAGGGCCGGGCCGGGCGTGCAGTTCCAGTGCCCCTCGGGCCCGGCGGTGGCGGCGCACACCTCGCCGTCCTTGTCCGAGACGGTGACCCGCGCGCCCGGATGGGCCGTACCGGCGATCGCCGGCCGCGTGCCGAGCGGCACCCCGGACTCCGGCCGGGTCAGGACCGGCTCGGGCAGTCCCACGGTCACCTGACAGCCGCCGGTGGCCAGGGGCACGCCGTCCGCGTCGGCCACCCGCAGGGTGCAGCCGCTCAGCCGGGTCCCGGGCACGGCGTCCGCGGACATCGCCAGCACGAAGGGGAAGGTTCCCTCGCGCCCCTGCCGCCGGGCCGAGGTCGCGGTGTACGCGGCGGTCCGTCCGTCGGCGGCCACCGAGCCCCGGTAGCCCGGGGCGTCGAGGGGCACACCGGTCACCCGGGTCCCGGCGGGGGCCGTCAGGGTCAGGGTGGAGCCGGTGCCGGGGGGCGGGTCGGTGAAGCCCGCGGCCTCGACGGTGCCCTCCCGCCCGGGCGGGATCGTCACCTCGCCCCACAGGACCCAGGGAGCGGGCGCCGGAGCGGCGCGGTCGTCGGCCGCGGCGTACGACCCGGCCGCCGGCCACACGCCCGCGAGGACGCCGGCCGCGGCCAGTACGACGGCCGCTGTCTTCCTCGACCTGTTCATCGTCGGCGGGCTCCCTGGGCAGACTGCGGGCTTCGGGCACCGGGCGTCACGGACACACCCGGAAGCGATTCTGCGCGGTGTGCGCGCGGGCCGCCCGCGAGGAGACCCGTACGGGTGGTCCCGGCCCGCCCCGAGGAGACCGGCCGGGACCGCGCGGCGCCCGGCTCAGCGGGCCAGCCACGCCGTCGTGTCGGGGCCCAGCCGGCCGTCCTCCAGGGGCGCGCTGGTCAGCAGGACCTCGCCCGCGGGGAGGCCGACCGGGTCGGGGGACAGGTTGGTCACACAGCGCCAGCCGCTGCCGCGGTCGAACTGGAGGACCCCGTGCGGGGTCTCCTGCGCCCAGGTCAGCGTCTCGTCCTCGATCAGCTTGCGGCGCAGGCGCAGCGCCGTGCGGTACAGCTCCAGGGTCGAGCCCTCGACCCCGTCCTGGGCCTCGACGGCGTACGCGGCGAAGCCGGGCGGCTGCGGCAGCCAGGCCCCGTTCGCGCCGAAGCCGTACGACGGGCCGGTGGTCGTCCACGGCAGCGGCACCCGGCATCCGTCGCGGCCCTTGCGGACGCGCCCCGTCTGCTCCCAGATCGGGTCCTGGAGGACCTCGGTGGGCAGGTCGGCGACCTCGGGCAGGCCGAGTTCCTCGCCCTGGTAGACGTACGCCGAGCCGGGCAGCGCCAGCATCAGCAGGGTGGCGGCGCGGGCCCGGCGCAGTCCCGCGTCCGGGTCGACGGCGGGGGCCCTGCCGCCGGACAGCAGCCAGGCGTTCTCGTCCGTGTCCGGCGGCAGCATCAGGCGGGAGGCGTGGCGGACGACGTCGTGGTTGGACAGGACCCAGGTGGCCGAGGCGCCGGCGGCGCGGGCGGTCTCCAGCGAGTCGGTGATGACCTGGCGGAGCGCGTCGGCGTCCCACGGCGTCTTCAGGTACTCGAAGTTGAAGGCCTGGCCCAGCTCGTCCGGACGGGCGTACAGGGCGCGGCGGGCGCCGGGGACCCAGGCCTCGGCGACGGCCATGCGGGGCGGGGAGTAGGCGTCGAGGATCTTGCGCCAGTCGCGGTAGATCTCGTGCACCTCGTCGCGGTCGTAGAGCGGGTGGGTGCCGGGCGGGAACTCGGCGAGGGCGGCCTCGCCGCTCAGCTCGGGGGCGCCGAGGTCGCGCAGCGGCTCGCTCAGGTCCTTGGTGAGGGCGTGCGCGACGTCCACGCGGAAGCCGTCCACGCCCCGGTCGGACCAGAACCGCAGGGTGGTGCGGGCGTCGGCGCGGACGTCCGGGTGGCCCCAGTTGAGGTCGGGCTGCTCGGCGGCGAACAGGTGCAGGTACCACTGCCCGTCGGGCACCCGCTGCCAGGCGCTGCCGCCGAAGACGGACTGCCAGTCGGTGGGCGGCAGCTCGCCCCGCGGGCCGCGGCCGTCACGGAAGACGTAGCGGTCGCGGGCCGGGGAGCCCGGGCCGGCGCGCAGCGCCTCCTGGAACCAGACGTGCTGGTGGGAGGTGTGGTTGGGGACGATGTCGACGATCACCTTCAGACCGAGCCGGTGGGCCTCGGCGACGAGCGCGTCGAAGTCGTCGAGGGTGCCCAGGCGCGGGTCGACGTCGCGCGGGTCGGCGACGTCGTAGCCGCCGTCGGCCAGCTCGGAGGGGTAGAAGGGGCTCATCCAGAGGGCGTCCACGCCCAGGGCGGCGAGGTGGGTGAGGCGTCGGGTGATGCCGCGCAGGTCGCCGAGCCCGTCGCCGTCGGCGTCGGCGAAGCTGCGCGGATAGACCTGGTAGACGACGGCCTGCCGCCACCAGTCGGGGTTCTTGGGGGAGAGGTCGGGCGTGGTCTCGGGGGCGGGGTGCGACGGCCGGGGGTCGGGCGTGGCGGGGCGGTCGGTCACGCGGTCTCCTCTGGGTGTGTGCGAGTGACAAAGGAGAATCTGTCCCACAACACCGGAAAATTCACCTTCTCGACCACGTGCTGCCGGGTCGGCCCACCCGGTCGTCAGAGCGGTCGCGCGGACGCTCCGCACCCCAGCGGCGAGCCGTCACCCGGTGCCGTTCCCCGTCCCCTCGACCGTCGCCAGGTAGAGCCCCACGTACCGCTCCACGTCCACGTCCAGTCCGACGTCCACCAGCGGCTGCTCGCGCGTGCCCTCGTGGAGCTCGGACTCGCCCACGCGGGGGCGGCGGTCGACGACCGTCTGGCCGCGGGCCGGGCCGGGGGCCAGGGAGACCTCGACGGGGAGACGGCGGGTGGTCAGCCCCTCCGGGTCGGCGACCGCGCACAGCGCGCCCGCGTCGCCGAGGCCGCCGGCGTCCTCCGTCGGGTCGTCGGGACGGCTGCCGGGGGTGGCCGGACGGTGGGCCAGCAGTTCGCCGGCCAGCCGGGCACCCGGTTCGGCGCTCGCCCGCAGCCGGCGGACGTCCGCCGCCGGGACGACGACCCGGGTGAACACGTCCAGGCCGTACATCGTGATCGGCACCCCGGCGGTGAGCAGGATCGCGGCGGCCTCCGGGTCGTGCCAGACGTTGAACTCGGCGACCGGCGTGGCGTTGCCGGCGCCCGCCGCGCCGCCCATGAAGACGATCCGCTCGATGTTGCGGGTGACCTCGGGGTGGGTGCGCAGCAGCAGGGCGATGTTCGTCAGCGGGGCGGTCGGCACCAGGGTCACCGGACGCGGGGAGGCGAGGATCTCGCGCCGCAGCAGGGTCACCGCGTCCACGTCGGCCGGGGTGCGGCGCGGGGCGGGCAGACCGAGGTCGCCCATGCCGTCGTGGCCGTGGACGTGGCGCGCGGAGCGCGGGGCCTCGATCAGCGGGCGCTCGGCGCCCCGGGCCACCGGGACGTCGGCCGCGCCCGCCCGCTCCAGCACGGTCAGCGTGTTGCGGACGACACCGTCCACGTCCGTGTTGCCGGCCACGCAGGTCACCGCGCGCAGGTCGATGCCCGGGTGGCGCGCGGCGAAGAGCAGGGCCAGGGCGTCGTCGACACCGGTGTCGCAGTCGATGATCACCGGAATGGGCTGACCGTTCGGCACGGCGAGGACTCCTTCCACCGCGCTTCTGCCACGCGGCCTGCCCGTGACCCTACGCGGCGTCCCGGAGCCCGGTGCCGCGCACCGCGGTCCGCACGGCGAGGGCGGGGACCGTGGAGGGCGGGGCCTGCCCGGTGGGCCCGTCTCACCCGGACGGCCCGCCGCGCTGGTGGGACGGGCGGCCCGGTGGTGCCGTAGGGACACAGATCCGATCTTGAGCAGCCCGGCTCCACCAGGAGGCGCCCCCGATGACCCGTGCCCCGGCCACCGCCCGTGCCCTCCTCGTCTCCGCGCTGTCGGTGACCGCCCTGCTGGCCGCGGCGGCCTGCTCCGCCGACGGGCGGGGGACGGTCCGGGCGGCCCCCGTCCCGCCCGCCTCCGCCCAGGCGCCCTCCGCCACCGCCGCCCCGGCCGTCGAGCAGCCCACGCCCACACCGGCACCGCCCGAGCTGAGCGAGGAGCAGGTCCGGGCGGCGCTGGTCACGGAGGCGGACCTGGGGGCGCCGTGGGTGCCGACCCGGGGCGCGGCGACCTGGCGGGACGGCGTGCTCAAGGCGGACGCGGAGCACGCCGACTGCCGGTGGCTGCTCGACGTCCTCTACACGGAGGAGCTGTTCGGCGAGCCGACCGGACCGCGCGCCGTGGTGGCGCTGGACGACTCCTCCGACGACACCCAGCTGCGCTACCAGGTCTCCGCGCACCCGCCCGCCGACGTGGACCGCGTCCTGGACCGGCTCGGCACACTGCCCCGGACGTGCGAGCGGTTCACGGCGACCGCGCGGGCCGGTGCGCAGGACGTCCGGGTGGAGGAACTGCCGCTGTCGGAGGCCGGGGACGCGCGGGCGGCCCTGCGGGTCACGCTGACCGGTGAGGCGGCCGACGGCGAGCCGATGCGCCTCACCGTGGACGTCGCGGCGGTCCGGGTCGGCGAGAACACCATCACCCTCACCAACGGCGGCTTCGGCGCGGTGCTGTCCGAGGTCACGCTGGGGGTGACGCGGTTCGGGGCGGAGCGGCTGTCGGAGATCGGGCGGCAGGCACGGGCCCGGGTCTGACGGCGCGGGCGGCCGGCCCCCGGCGGCGGTTCAGCCGAGGCGGTCCACGGCCTGCTTGGCCTCGACCAGGTCGGCGCCCGTGGCCTCCCGGTACACCTTGACCGCCTGCACCGTCTTCCCCTCCCGCACGAGCGCGACGATCTCGTCCAGCCTCGGTATCTCCTCGCGCAGCCCCAAGTGCTCCAGCACCAGGTCGAGTTTGCGCTCGACCCGGGCCACGCGGCGGTCGGCCGCGGCGATGCGGCTCCTGATCGAGATGCCGCTCAGGACCACCAGGAAGACAAGGAGCAGAATCGTTGCGTCCATGACCGGCAACCCTACGCGCCGCAAGGCGGGTTGACGGGTCCGCTGTTCAGGAGACGTCGAACCGTCTGCGGTGCGCCACCACGTCCCGGGCCACGTCGAGGGCGGTGCGGTCGTGGGCGAAGGCGTCGCCGCGCAGGCGGGCCAGGGCCTCGTCGGCGCCGACCCCCAGCTGGGCCATGATCATGCCGACGGCCTGGTAGATCGTGTCCTGGTCGACGGCCAGCCCGCTCAGCCAGGGCTCGCCGCCCTGGAGCCCGTACTCCTCGCCGTGCGGCAGCTCCATCAGCGCCGCCGTCATGACACCGGCCACCAGCCGCGCCACGCGCAATTGGTCGTCGGTGAGTCCGCCGGGGGTGTCGCGGTAGAGGTCGAGCGTGCCGACGCACACGGAATCGCTGCCCAGCGGGATCGCGTACACGGCCCGCACGCCGGCGACGAGGGCCTGCTGGGCGAAGACGGGCCAGCGGTGGACGCAGGACTCGGCCGTGAGGTCGCGGACGAGCACGGGCGCCCGCGTCTGGAGCGCCCACCGGCAGGGGCCGTCCCCCAGGGTGGCCTGGAGCTGGGCGAGATACGCGGCGTGCTCGCTGCTCGCGCCGAGCTGTACGGGCATGCCCTCACTGCGCAGCGACACGCTCGCACCGTCCACCGGCAGCAGTTCGACGGCCATCGTGCACAGCCGGCCCGGCACCTCCCCGGGCTCGGCACCGCGCACACGGGCCGCGATCGCGTCGGCCGCCCACTCGTGGCCATGGCCGTCGCAGCCCCGGAAGCGGCCCTGACCCGGGTCGCCACCAGGGTCGTCCCTGGGGCGCACGACCATCGCCTCCCTCGCACGTCACCGGCCGACGGAGCCCCGGCTACCCTCTCCGCCCGTACCGAAACACGCTCCGGGTCGCCCCCGGGGTCTCCCCGCCGGAAACGGACGCACGCAGTCCGGCCCGCGGGCCGGACACCGCGCGGGGGCCGGTGCGGCACGCCGCGCCCGCCGTTCACACCGGGGGCTGCGCGGGGGCCGGTCCCAGGGTCGTCGTGCCCGGGGCCGTGCGGTGGCCGAGGCCGGTGCGGTAGGCGTCCAGGGCCGCCTCGACGCGGCCGGTGCGGCGCAGCAGGTCGCCGAGGAGGCGGCACAGGTCGGCCAGGTCACCGGCGGCGCCCGCGCGTTCCAGCAGGCTCATCGCGCGGACGTAGTGCTCCTCGGCCCGCTCGGTCTCGCGGGCGTCCTCGGCGATGATGCCGAGCAGCCGGTGCGCCGCCGCCGCGTGCACCGCGCCCCGCTCGGGGGAGAGGCCGCCGAGCACGCCCCGCAGCAGGTCCGCCGCCTCCCGCGAACGGCCGCGCCGGTGCAGTACGTCGGCCAGCTCGACGGTGACCTGGCTGCTGTACAGGGACGCGCGCCGGGCCGACAGCATCTCCAGCGCCTCGCGCAGCTCCTTCTCCGCCCGCTCCAGCTCGCCGTTCTGCGCGTACACGTACCCGCGCATCCAGTGGCAGTTGGCCAGCTCGGTGCGCAGGTGCAGCTCCCGGTACAGCTCCGCCGCCTTCGCCAGCGAGGCGTCGGCCTCGGCGACGCGGCCCTCGGCGAGCAGGGTGCGGGCCACCGACCGGTGCATGCGCGCCACCAGCTCGGGGTTCTGGGACTGCGGCGCGAGCGCCAGCGCGAACTCCGCCGCCTGGGCGGCCCGTACGTACGCGCCCATGTCCATGTACGGGCCGATCGCGCCGGTGTACAGCAGCAGCAGCGCGTCCGGGTCGTGCAGACCGCCCCGGTTCAGCTCGTCGATCGTGGTCTCCAGCAGGTAGACCGCGTACCGCAGTTCCCCGGCGAGGTAGTGCGCGACGGCCCGTCCGCGCAGCGCCGGCACCCGGGCGGGCAGCGGCGCGTCGGCGAGGCACCGCTCCGCCCGCTCGAAGTACTCGCGGCCGGTGACCAGTTCGCCCGTCTCCAGCGCGCACTCCCCGAGCCCGAGGAGCGCGGCGGCCCGCTCCTCGGCCAGGCCGTGCGCCTCCGCCTCGGCCAGCAGCCCGGTGTACTCCTCCACCGCGGCCTCGGCCTCCCCGGCGGCGAGGGTGCGCTGCGCCCCGGTCAGCCGCAGCCGCAGCTCGGTGACGAGCCGGGCCGAACGCCCGGTCGCCAGTTCGTCGAACGCTACTCCGAGCCGGTCCGCGAGGTGCCGCAGGGCGTCGTCGGAGGGACGCACCCGTCCGGACTCCAGGGTGGAGACGTAGGCGGGCGTGTACACCGGTTCGGCCAGCTGTTTCTGGGTCAGTCCGCGTTCCACCCGCAGCTTCTGCACCCGGCGCCCGATGGTTTCCGGGTCGTCCCGCTCAGCAACGCCCAACTCCCCCAGCCCCCCTTGCCGTTCGCGACCGACAGCCCCTAGGTTAAACCGCTGATTAAGCTTGTTTAACCCGTCGCTGTTGCGAGGTCGCCGTGCTGGAACGCACACGCACCACCGAGCGTTACGCCAGAGGCTTCGCCGCGGCCGTCGTCGCGGTCGCCGCGCTGATCCTGGCGGCCAATGCCGGCCCGGCCAGAGCCACTCACCCCGAGCCCGGACCGCGGACCACCGCCCCGGTGGAGGCGGCGGTGCGTTAGGGCCCGCCCGCGACGGTCCGGCGGGGCCGTGGTCCGCGGGGCCTCGACGCCGGCCGGCCCCGGCCTGCCGGCCGGTCCTGCACCTGCCGGTCGGCCCTGCGCCCTCCGGTCGGCCCTGCGCCTGTCATCCGGCCCTGCGTCTGCCGGCCGGTCCTGCACCCGCCGGTCAGTCCTGTGTCTGCAACTGCCGTAGCTGACGCTGCACGTGGTCCAGGGCGCCCTTGCGCCGGCCGGGCACCCGGCTCCGCAACTCCGCCAGTGCCGGGCCCAGTTCGCGGGCCCGTGCCGGTTCGCCGATCCGGCCCCACTGGTGGTGCGCCCGGTCCACGGCCGTCTCGACGGCGGGCGCGTCCGCCGCCTGGCCGGCGGCCAGCCGCGCGGTGGCCACCGCCAGCCAGGCACGGCAGCTGCGCACCGCGTCGCCGGCCAGCATCGCCAGGTCCGCCCTGACCTCGGCCCAGTGCAGCGCCTCCTCGGAGGCGGGACCGTGCGCCAGGCCGGCGGCCTGCTCGAGGCGTGCGGCGAGCGCGTCGGCGTCCGTGTGGCGGCCGGAGCGCACGGCGGCGGTGAGGGCCGCGTGCGGGTCGCCCGGGACGGGACCGCGCCGGGCCAGCACCAGGTCGGCGCCCGAGCTCTCCGGGGCGATCCGGGTCAGCGCCTGCTGGTGCAGCTCCTCGTCCGGCGGACGCCGTCCGCTGCGCAGAATCGTCGCGACCGCCTTCATGTACGCCGGTGCCGCGACACCGCGGCGGGACGGCGGCGGGGCGATGCGCCCGTAAACGGCGTTGCCGGGGCCGCAGTCGAGGGGGTCCGGGGCCGGGCCCGGCGGCCGGGGCGTGTTCAGCGACTGCCAGGTCTCCGGGTCGGCGTGCAGGTCCAGGACCAGCGTCGTCGCGCCCGTCGGCCGCAGCCGGAGCTCCTCCCGGAACCAGTGCCAGGGGAACGCCGTGTACCGCACGGTGGACGCGGTCGTCCGGGCCAGCGCCAGGTGCGGCAGCCGTTGGCGGCGGTCGAGCTGGAGCTGGCCGGTGATGTACACGGTCAGCGGCCCGGGGGCGGCGGCGGCCGCACGCAGCCGGGTCAGCACGGCCTGCGGCTGCAGCGGATCGGCGAGTTCGACGACGTTCGCGGTGTCGGTGCCGGCGAGCACGGCGGGCGGCACCGCCGCGAGGACCGGGAGCACGGACGCCGCGTCCACCAGTCGTCCGCGGCCCAGCGGCGAGGCCGCCAGCAGCAGCACGGTTCCGGTCATGGTCCCTCCCCCTGTCGATCAGTCAGGGCAGCACGGTAACCGCTGCGGCTGCGAAGGGGGTCTCAGGACGGTGAACGTCCCCCTTCGGGGTCTTCGCCCCCCGGGATGCGCGCCCGCCGTACCGCGAAGGCCGTGGTGTCGTCGACCAGGTGGCCGTGGCTGTGCCGCAGCGTCCCGTCCCGGACGAGGGCGACCAGCCGGGCCGGCCGGGTGGCGCGCGGGTCCGCCACCACCGCCCGGGCCACGTCGGCGGCGAGGTTGTAGAACGTGCCGTCGGCGTCCCGGGCCTCGGTCACCCCGTCGGTGACCATCAGCAGCGTCTCGTCGGGGGCGACCGACACCCGGCGCACGCCCGGCGGGCCCGGCGCGAGGTCGCCGAAGCCGAGCGGGAGCCCCCCGCCGCTCGGCAGGTACCGCACGCCGTCGGGGCTGACCGCCAGCGGGGGCTCGTGGCCGAAGACGACGACGTCCACCACGTCGGTCCGGTCCGCCGGGAAGGAGAGCAGTACGGCGGTGGCGAACCGGTCGCCGTCGCGCCGGCCGAGAGCCGTGGTGTACTCGCGGTGCCGCAGCATCCGGGTCTCCAGGTGCTGCGCGACGCTCGCCGGATCCGGCTCGTGGTAGCCGGCCTCGCGGAAGGTGCCGAGCAGCACCGCCGCCGTCTCCACCGCGCCCAGTCCCTTGCCCTGGACGTCGCCGACGAGCACCCGGGTGCCGTGCGGGCCCGGCTGGATGTCGTAGAAGTCGCCGCCGACGCGGGCCTGGACGTCCGCGGTGAGGTAGACACCGGCGTGCTCCAGGCCGCCCCAGTCCGGCGGCAGGGGGCGCAGCAGGGTGCGGCGGACGGTGTCGGCGACGTCCCGCATGTGCAGCGCGCGGTGCTCCCCGTTCACCCGCACCGCGCAGGCCAGCGTGGCGAGGATGCCGCCGGCGGCGACGAGGATGAAGTCGGGCAGCCCCGACTGGTACTCGTGCGGCCACGCGCTGTCCACGGCGGTGTAGAGGAGGAGGGCGAGCACCGAGAACACGGCCGTGCCCCGCACCCCGCAGATCGCGGCGGAGATGCCCGGCACCAGCACGATCCAGGAGAGGGTCCGGAAGTCGCCGCCGGTCCCGTAGTCGATCGCGGGGATGACGAGCAGCAGCAGCAGCGGCGGCAGCCAGGCGACATCGTGTCCCCGCACGTACAGCAGGTCGAACCGGTGCACGGCAGGGCTGCGACCGGCCCGGGGGTACCGGTCGTGCGGGCCGTGTCCCCCGCTGCCCTGGCTCACGGCCCCAGCGAAACACGCGGACGCCCGGCCCGCATCCGTTCCCGGGGCGGACCGCGGGGGCGCGCGGGCGCGTTCCCCGGACGGGTCCGGTGGCCGACTTGCCGACGGCTCCCGGCCGGTGTGCCCTGGTAGGCGGGGGCGAGGAGAGAAGGAGGAGGGCTTTCCATGACTTACGCGGCACCCCAGGCCCGGCCCAGGGGCGGACGGCCCCGCACACCCGACATCTTCGACGAACGGATCCACCGGATCGCGAGGGTGGCGGTCCCCCTCGTCATGGCCGTGGTCTTCGGTTACTGGGCGGCGGCCAACCAGCGCTACGGCGGCCCCATCACCGTCGGGAACTTCCTGTTCGGCTTCCTCTCCGGGATCGTGTTCTTCGTCGTCTACCTGGCCCTCCAGGCCGTCGCCCCGAAACTCCGGCGCGAGATGCACGCGGCGGCCTGGGCCGCCTTCATCGGCAGCGCGGTCGGTTTCCTGGTCAGCCAGTCCAACGAGTCCGTGCTGCGGTGCATATGGCTGGGACTGATCGTCGCGGCGGGCTCTTTCGTACTCCTGTTCTACCGCTACTACACGCGCGAGGACGCGCAGGGCCGCCGCCGCGTCACATGACGGCCCGTCCGCGGGACGGGCGGGCCCACCCCGGTGCACCCCCCGACGGGGCGGAGCACGACGGGGCCCGGCGCGCCGGGGCGGACCCCCCGGCACGGACGTGACGGGCACGGGGTACCCGTTCGGCCCGCCCGGTGCACCCGTACGCGCCGCCGGCACTCGCGCACCCGGTCCCCGGCACCTTGCCTGGAGGGGTGCCCCTCCACGACGAACCCTCCGCCGGCGGGCCCTCCGGCGGCGCTCCCCGCCACCCCGCGTCCCCCCGCGGCACGCCCCGCACGGCCCCCTGCCGCGACCGGCCGCACGCCCGGCTGCGCAACGCCCTGTCGGCGGCGCTGGTCGCCCTGGCGTGCCTGCTCGCCCCGTGCGGCGCGCTCGCGGCCTGGGCGGTGTTCGATCTGGCCGACACCGGGCGGTACGTCAGCACGACGGCACCGCTGGCCGACGACCCCGCCGTGCGCGACGCGGTCGCCGACGTGCTCGCCGACGCCCTCGGGGACGGAATCGCGCGGAAGCTGGGCGCGGAGGCGGCGAACGGCGCGCTCGGGCCGTTCGTGCGGGAGGCGGTGCACTCGTTCACCCGCACCGAGGCCTTCCGCACGGCGTGGGAGGCGGGGAACCTGGCCGTCCACGACGCGGTGCTGCGCGCCGTGCGCGAGGACGGGGCCGTCCGGGGGCCGGTCACCGTCGACCTGGCCCCCGTCGCCGCGCGGGTCAGGGCGCACCTCGCCGCCGACCACATGCCGCTGGCCCACCGCATCCCGGTCGAGCGCACCGAGGTCGCCGTGGTGCCGGCCGAGGAGGTGGCCGGGCTCCGGAAGGGGTACCACGCGCTGGACGCCGCCGCCTCCTGGCTGCCGCTCGCGACCGCCGTCCTCGCCGTCACCGGCATCGCCGTCGCCGCCTGCCGCCGCCGTGCGCTCACCGCGGCCGGCCTCGGCACGGCCCTGGGCGGCGCCCTGCTCGCCCTCGCGGTCGTCCTCGGCCGCCGCCTCACCCTGGCCGACCTGCCCGACCGGGTCCACCGCCCGGCGGCGGGCGCGGTCTACGACGCCCTCACGGCCACCCTGCGCACGGCGTCCTGGCTGCTGCTCGCGCTCGGGCTGACGGTGGCCCTCGTCTCCTGGCTGGCGGGCCACCGCACCCACCGCACGCCCCCCGCCCCCGCCGTCACCACCCCGGCGCCGGCCCGGGCCCGCGTCTGACACCGCCGGTCCCACGGCCGTCCGCGGCAACCCCCCGCCGCCCTCCTTCGTCCTTGAGGGAGGATTCGGGCATCCCATCCGCGAGCGGAAGGCCGGGACCTTTGGACACTGCGACTGCCGAGTGGACGGACGGGAGCGGGACCGGGCGGCGGGACGGAAGGCGGCGGCCGGCCGCCTGGTGCGCGGCGCTGCTGTTCGCCGGGGTGAGCGTGGTCGTCGGCTGCCGGGCCGCCGACACCGACGGCGTCACCCCCGTGCCGCAGCTCCTCGCCTTCCTGCCCTGGCTGCTCGTGCCCACGGCCGCCGGGCTGCTGTTCACCCTGCGCGCCCGGTGGTGGACCGGCGCCGTGTGGGGCGTGGCCCTGCTCGGCCTGCTGGCCTGGTTCATCGAGCCGTACGGGAAGACCGGCGAGCCGACCGGGCCGCCCGTCGCCGGGCTGCGGGTGCTGACCTCGAACGTGGAGTTCGGGCGGGGCACCGGCTCCCTGATCGACGCCGTGCGCCGCGAGAAGCCCGACCTCGTGTTCGTCCAGGAGTGCGAGTACACCTGCGACGCCGCGCTGAAGCGGGAGCTGGCGGACGCCTATCCGCACCGGCGGGCCGTGGCGGGCGGGGGCTCCGAGGGCTCCGTCCTCCTCAGCCGCTTCCCGCTGGAAGCCGCCGAGGGCGTCCCCGGCACCATGGGCATGCCCGGCGCCGTCGCCGACGTCGACGGGCACGCCGTACGGCTCCAGCTCGCCCACCCCATGCCGCCGCTCCCCGGCCAGGAGGACCTCTGGCGGCGGGAGCTCGGCAGGCTGCGCGCCGCGGCCGCCGCCGACCCGGACACCCCGACCGTGCTCGCCGGGGACTTCAACGCCTCCCAGGACCACGCCGCCTTCCGCCGCATCCTCGACACCGGCCTGCGCGACGCGACCCGGCTGGACGGGGCCGACCGGACGCCGACCTGGCCGGCCCGCACCGCTCCGGCGTTCGGCGTCCAGATCGACCACGTCCTGGTGTCCGAGGAGTTCACCGCGCGCCGGGCCCGCTTCCTCGACCTCGCCGACACCGACCACCGCGCGCTGGTCGTCGACCTCACGCTGCACGCCCGCCGGTGACGCACCCGCGGGCCGCCCCGGGAGAGGGACGGCCCGCGACCGCGCACACGAGGCGCGCGAGGTCCGTTGCTACCGCGCGGACTTCTGCAGCGCCTTGTCCAGCGCGGCGGCGAAGCCGTTCGCCCACAGCTGGTTCACCCGGGACCGCTCCGCGGCGTTCGGGGTGGCGTTGGTGCAGGACGGGCCGGGCCCGCCGCCGGACATCAGCTCGCTGCACGGACCCGAGTAGTGGTCCGGCAGGCCGAGCACGTGGCCGGTCTCGTGCGCGGTCACGCGCGTGGAGTTGTAGACCTGGTTCTGCCGGTAGTCGAGGAAGATGTAGCCGCGTCCGTGGCCGTCGGTGGAGGCGTACGAGCCGCGCGGGTCGTTGCCCTCGCGGTACGAGAAGTCGGCGCCCGACGTGCCCGCCTGGAGTCTCACGTTCGACACCGAGCTGTTCCAGATCTGCGTGCTGCGGGCTATCTGCGTGGCGAACGTGGGCGCCTGGGAGGCGTTGTAGACGACCGTGACGGCCGCCGCGCTCGTCGGGTTGGCGGCGCGCTTCTCGGCCGCCGACTTCAGCACGGCCTCGAAGAAGGCGCGGTTGGCCGCGGCCTCCTCGGAGGAACCGGCGTAGGCGGCGAACGCGGCGCCGGCGTCCGGGGCTTCGGCGGCCGAGGCCGGTACGGCCGTACCGAGACCGAGGGCCGTGAGGCTCAGACCGGCGGCGGTGAGCACGGACAGGGGCATGCGCATGCGCATCGATGACTCCTTGAGGTGGGGGATGAGCCAGAGCGTCACCGGTGAGTGTCCGCGCCCGCACGGCGGCTGTGATGATGGCAACCGGCGATAAACCCGCGCTATCGCCCCCGGAGATACGCCTCCCTCTGCCCGACTCCGCCGGTTCGGCCGGGGTTTGTGTGTCTGGTGAAACCTGAACTTCCGCCTTACCCTCCCAGGGCATGGAGCTTGAGGTCAGGCACCTCAGGGCGCTGTGCGCCATCGCCGACACCGGCAGCCTGCACCGCGCCGCACGCCAACTCGGCGTGGCTCAGCCTTCGTTGAGCACCCAGTTGCGGCGCATCGAACAGGAGCTGGGCGGCACCCTGTTCGTCCGCACGCACACCGGCTGCCGCCCCACCCCGCTGGGCCGGCTGGTGCTCAGCCGCGCCCGCCCGCTCGTGGCCGAACTGAACTCCCTGGTCACCGAGGCCCGCGCCGCCGCCGTCGGCGGACGGCACCTGCGCATCGGTTCCACCGCCAGCCGGGCGCTGGCGGGCTGGTTGCGCCGACTGCGCCGGCACTGCCGGGAGCCCACCCTGCACATGGACGTCTCCGCCAACGCCCTGCTGCGCATGGTGGCCGACGGCCAGCTCGACGTGGCCTTCGTGCACGAGGTGGAGGGCTGCCCCCTGCGCATCCCCCCGACGCTCCGCACGCGCGTGCTCGTCGAGCGCGAACCGCAGTTCGTCTCCCTGCCGGCCGACCACCCGGCCGCCGGGCGCCCGGTCGTCCGCCTGTCCGACCTGGCCCGGGACCGCTGGATGATCGACCCGACGGTCGACGGCGAGTGGGACGCCGTGCGCCGCGTCCTGCGCGCCGCCGGCCTCGACCCCCCTGTCCTGCACGGCGACTACCACACCGCCGCGTCCCTGGTCGCCACCGGCGAGGTCGTCACCGTCTGCCAGCCGACCTCGCCCTCCCGACCCGAGACGGCGGTCCGCCGGCTGCACGGCGACCCGCTCGGGGTGCGGCTGCTGCTGGCGGCCCGGACCGACACGGAGCTGGCGGACGTCTATCCCGACCTGGCCGAGGCCTACCGGGAGGTGGCGCAACAGGCGCCGGCGTACCGGGAGTGGCTGGAGCGCGGCGGGTCGGGGGCACCCGCTCCAGCCCTCCCGTGACGGCACGCGTACCCCGGGACGGAACGCGGGAACACCGGGGCGCCGGGACCCCGGCGCCTCCCGGGCGTCAGACGCCGATGTCCCGCCCGTCCGCGCGCCACACCGCGACCACGGCGGGGCGGACGTGGCGGCCGGGACCGTCGGGCCAGGTGCTGGCGGGCTTCTCCACCGACGCCCCGTCCACCTCACCCGGGTGCTGCACGGCGACCAGCACGCGCCGGTCCTGGATGACCGGGCCGCAGGTCTCCGCGCCCCTCGGCACGGTCAGGAACTGCTTCAGCTCACCGCGCCGGCTTCCGCGCGTGGCGACGCCGAACAGGCCGTCGTGGGAGCCGAGGGCACTGCCGTCGGTGGAGATCCACAGGTTGCCGTGGGCGTCGAAGGCGACGTTGTCCGGGCAGGAGATCGGGCTGACGGAGTCCTTCGGGAACCCGGCGAAGTAGGTCGCCGGGTCCTCCGGGTCGCCCGCGACCAGGAACAGCGACCAGGCGAACTTCGTGCTCTCCGGCCGGTTCCAGCGCTCGGTCAGCTCCAGGACGTGACCGTGCTTGTTGGCGTTGCGCGGGTTGGCCTCGTCCGCCCCCGGGTTCGAGCCGACCCCGCGGTTGGAGTTGTTGGTGAGGGCGACGTAGACCTTGCCGGTGACCGGGTTGGGCTCGATGTCCTCGGGACGGTCCATCTTGGTGGCGCCCACCTTGTCGCCGGCCAGCCGCGTGAAGACGAAGACCTCCTCGGCGGTCATGCCCTCGACGTGCGAGACGGCGCCGTCGGCGGTGGCGGTGGCCAGCGGGATCCACTGACCGCTGCCGTCGAACTCGCCGTCCTTCGGCAGCTTGCCGGTGCCGTCGATCTCGATGGCCGGGGAGTCGCCGGTCAGCTTGGCGACGTACAGCGTGCCCTCGTCGAGCAGCGTCAGGTTGTGCTCGCGGGCGGAGCGGCTGTTGCCGGGCCGCATCCGCTTGCTGCCGACGAACTTGTAGAAGTAGTCGAACCGCTCGTCGTCCCCGGAGTACACGACCGGGCGCCCGTCGTGCGTCAGCCGCACGGTCGCGGCCTCGTGCTTGAACCGGCCGAGCGCGGTGCGCTTGCGCGGGACGGAGTCCGGGTCGTACGGGTCGAGCTCGACGACGTACCCGAAGCGGTGCACCTCGTTCGGCTCCTGGGCGAGGTCGAACCGCTTGTCGAACCGCTCCCACTTGCGCTCGGTGGTGCCGGTGCCGATCCCGTACCGCTTGTCGGTCGCCCGGCTGCCGTGGGCGAAGTACTGGTTGAAGTTCTCCTCGGCGTGCAGGGTCGTGCCCCACGGGGTGGTGCCGCCCGCGCAGTTGTTGAGGGTGCCGCGCACCTTGGTGCCGCTCGGGTCGGCGGAGGTCTTCACCAGGTCGGCCCCGGCGACGGGCCCGGTGAGCCGGAACTCGGAGGTGGCGGTCAGGCGCCGGTTGAGGGGGTGCCGGGTGACGGGCGTCAGCTTCCCGCTGCGGTGGTCCTCCTCCACCGCGACCACCGCCAGCCCGTGCGCGGCCCAGGCGATCTCCACCTGCTCCCGGGTGGGGTTCTCGGAGTCGTAGCCCCGGAACATGAGGATCTCGTCGGTGTACTCGTGGTTGGCGACGAGCAGCTGCCGGCCGCGCTCGCCCTTCAGGGGCATCAGCGCCAGGAAGTCGCAGTTGTAGCCGAACTGCCCGGCCTGCGCCGCGGCGGTCTGCTTCTCCGGGTCGAAGGCGGGCGCGCCGCGCAGGATGGGCTCGCCCCAGCGGATGACGACGTTCTGCCGGTAGCCCTCCGGCACGGTGACGGCGTCGGCGGTGTTGGGCGCAACGGGCGTGAACCGCAGCCCGCGGGCGCCCTCGGGCTTGCGGGGGCCGCCCTGGGCGGCGGGCGCCGCCTGCGCCTCGGGCGCGCCCGCGACGCCGACCGCGCCGGCACCGGCCGCGGCGACGGTGACGACGGCGGCGGCCCGCATCACGGACCGCCGGCTGAGGGCACCGGCGATGACGTCGCCGACGTACTCGTTGGAGCTGGTGTTGGGCACCTCATGGAAGCAGGCGTCACCACACCGGAAACGACAGGTCATGGCGGACCGGCCTCCGGGGTGCGAACCGGACGGCGTTCCGATCAACGGGAGCAGCTTGCGCACGTGTTCTCTCCTTGGGTGCCCAGGGTGTCAGCGTGACCGTAGGAGCACATATGTGCGGTAGTCGGGCGTCCGGATGAACGGCGAGTGAACCTGCGACGGCACCAAGGGAGTTGCGCGGACCGACCGTCCCGGACCGGCGGCAGGCCGGATGCCGCCCTTGACAGGCGCGTCGTCGGAGCCGTGACCCTGCCCAAGATCGTCCGCGGAGGCCGCTAACCTTACGTGTCC
This sequence comes from Streptomyces viridosporus T7A, assembly GCF_008704515.1. NCBI lineage: Bacteria > Bacillati > Actinomycetota > Actinomycetes > Kitasatosporales > Streptomycetaceae > Streptomyces > Streptomyces viridosporus. Next base: position 4,380,165 of record NZ_CP023700.1, on the reverse strand, counting down.
GTCCTGGCCAGGGATCGACGGGCATCAACTCACGCGAAGGGTTGCGCACATGGGCATTCTCACTCTCTTGCGGAACGCGTTCGGACGATCACGCAAAGCGAAGACCGCCGAGGCGGAGGGTGCGGCGCAGGCCGCCGAGACGACGGAGGGCACGGCCACGACGGCGTCGCCCGAGCCGTCCCCGGAGCCCGCCGCGGACACGCCCGCGGCCCCGAAGCTCCCGTCGCCGTCCCCCGAGCCCACGCCGCCCTCCCGCACGGCCTCCGTCCCGGAGCCCCGCGAGGAGCACGACCTCGTCGCCGCGGCCTTCGCCAACGTGTCGGTGCCGAAGCCCACCCCCTCGGACGACCGCCCGGCCCCGACGGCCCCCGCCGGGGAGACCCCGGCCGCGCCGGAGGAAACGACCCCGGAACCCGAGGCCACTCCGACTCCGGAACCCGAGACCGCCCCGACCCCGGCTCCCGAGCCGGAGACCCCGGCCTCCCCCGAGCCCGAGGCGAAGCCGGAGGCGGCGGCCGAAGCCACCCCCGAACCCGAGACGAAGCCGGAACCGGCCGCCGAAGCCACCCCGGAACCTGAGCCCGAGGCAAAGCCGGAGGCGGCAGCCGAAACGACCCCCGAGCCCGAGCCCGAGGCGAAGCCGGAACCCGAAACGACCCCGGAACCGGCAGCCGAAACCGAGCCCGAGGCGAAGCCGGAGGCGGCATCCGAAGCCACCCCCGAGCCCACCCCGGAACCGGTCACCGAAACCGAGCCCGAACCCAAGGCGGAGCCGGAGGCGGCATCCGAAACGACCCCGGAACCCGAACCCGAGGCGAAGCCCGAACCGACCGCCGAAACCACCCCGGAACCTGAGCCCGAGGCGAAGCCCGAACCCGAGCCCACCCCGGAACCCGAACCCGAGGCGAAGCCCGAACCGGCCGCCGAAAGCACCTCCGAGCCCGAGCCCGAGCCTGGGCCCGCAGCCGCCGACGGCGAGGACGCCCCACAGGCACCCCCCGCACCCGACGACGAAAGCCGCACGGGTGGTGCGGGTGGGAACACCACCCCGGCCGAAGGCGAAGCCGAGGCCGAAGCCCCACCCACGCCCGCCGCAGACGAAGCCGCTCCCAAGAGCGAGGACACCCCCGAGCCCGCCGCAGGCGAACCCGCCCCCGAGGCCGAGGACACCCCCGAGCCCGCCGCAGGCGACCTCACCCCCCTCCTCGCCACCGCCCACGAGGCCGCCGGCGCCGCCCTCGAGAAGAACGGCCTCACCGGCACCCGCGCCAAGGTCTACCTCGTGCTCGACCGCTCCGCCTCCATGCGCCCGTACTACAAGGACGGCTCCGCCCAGGCCCTCGCCGAGCAGACCCTCGCCCTCGCCGCCCACCTCGACCCCGAGGCCACGGTCAAGGTCGTCTTCTTCTCCACCGAGCTCGACGGCACCGGCGAGCTCACCCTCACCGACCACGAGAACAAGATCGACACCCTGCACGCCTCCCTCGGCCGCATGGGCCGTACCAGCTACCACGCGGCCGTGGCGGAGGTCCTCGCCCTCCACGACAAGAGCGCCGCCGGCCCCGACACCCCCGCCCTGGTGGTCTTCCAGACGGACGGCGCCCCCGACGCGAAGACCCCGGCCACCCAGGCCCTCACCGAGGCCGCCAAGACCCACCCCGCGGTCTTCTTCTCCTTCGTCGCCTTCGGGGACCCGGAGAACAAGGCCTTCGACTACCTCCGCAAGCTCAAGGCACCCAACACGGCCCACTTCCTCGCCGGCGAGACCCCGAAGGAGCTCACCGACCGGGAGCTCTACGAGGCCGTCCTGGCGTCCTGGCGCCCGTAGGGACACCGCGGAACCGCGGAGCACACGCGACACCCCCCGGGGGGTGGACGAGCAGGGCACCGGAAGCCCCTCGTCCACCCCCCGAAACGCATGTGAGTCGATCTCTGCGCGACCAGTAGGATTTCGCCCATGGCGGCCACTGGATCCGAGAAGCAAGGGGCGAAGGCGTACTACGTCTCGACCCCCATCTACTACGTCAACGACGCTCCTCACCTGGGCCACGCCTACACGACCGTCGCAGGCGACGTGCTCACCCGCTGGCACCGTCAGCGTGGCGAGAAGGTGTGGTTCCTCACCGGCACGGACGAGCACGGTCAGAAGATCATGCGCACCGCGGAGGCGAACGGCGTCAGCCCGCAGGAGTGGGCGGACAAGCTCGTCACCGAGTCCTGGGAGCCCCTCTGGGCGCACCTGGAGATCGCGAACGACGACTTCATCCGCACCACGCAGAAGCGGCACACCGACCGCGTCCAGGAGTTCGTCCAGGATCTCTACGACAAGGGTGAGATCTACAAGGGCGGCTACGAGGGCCCGTACTGCGTGGGCTGCGAGGAGTACAAGCTCCCCGGCGAGCTGCTCGACGGCGAGGGCGAGTACGCGGGCCAGAAGCTGTGCCCGATCCACAAGAAGCCGGTGGAGATCCTCAGCGAGGAGAACTACTTCTTCAAGCTGAGCGAGTACGGCGACAAGCTGCTCGCCCACTACGAGGCCAACCCGGGCTTCATCCAGCCCGAGTCCGCCCGCAACGAGGTCGTGAACTTCGTCCGCCAGGGCCTGCAGGACCTGTCCATCTCCCGCTCGACGTTCGACTGGGGCGTGCCGGTCCCCTGGGACGACAAGCACGTCATCTACGTGTGGGTCGACGCGCTGCTGAACTACGCCACCGCGGTCGGCTACAACGAGAACCCGGAGAAGTTCGAGGAGACCTTCCCCGCCGACGTCCACCTGGTCGGCAAGGACATCCTGCGCTTCCACGCGGTCATCTGGCCGGCCATGCTGATGGCGCAGGGCCTCCCCCTCCCCGGGAAGGTCGCCGCGAACGGCTGGCTGATGGTCGGCGGCGAGAAGATGAGCAAGTCCAACCTGACCGGCATCAAGCCGCAGGACCTGACCTCGCACTTCGGGGTGGACGCGTACCGCTGGTACTTCCTGCGCGCCATCGCCTTCGGCCAGGACGGCTCCTTCTCCTGGGAGGACTTCTCCGCCCGCTACACCAGCGAGCTGGCCAACGACTACGGCAACCTCGCCTCCCGCGTGGCGGCCATGGTCGGCAAGTACTTCGGCGGCGAGCTGCCGGAGGCGACGGCGTCCGGTGACGCGGAGAAGGCCGTCCGCGACGGCCTGGCGAAGGCCGTCGCGGAGGCCGACCGGAAGATCGGCGACGAGCTGGACTTCCAGGGCGGCATCCTGGCCGTCTTCGACTTCGTCAAGCAGGTCAACGGCTACATCACCGAGCAGGAGCCCTGGAAGGTCGCGAAGGACACCTCCGACGAGGGCAAGGCCCGCCTCGCGACGATCCTCTACACGGCGGCGGAGTCGCTCCGCGCGGTGGCGGTCCTCCTCAACCCGGTCATGCCGGAGACCTCGCAGAAGCTCTGGGACTCCCTCGGCGCCGAGGCGTCCCTCGGGGCCCTCGCGGACCAGAAGGTCCAGGAGGCCGGCACCTGGGGCCTGCTGCCCGTCGGCTCGACGGTCACCAAGGGCGCGGTCCTGTTCCCGCGTCTCGAGGAGAAGCCCGCCGCGTAACGCGCTCGCAACAGCAGGGGCCCGGGAGAAGCGGAACCTTCTCCCGGGCCCCTCGCTTTGCGAGGATCATCCGGAGGCGGCCGCCCGGCCGCCGCCACTCACGTGGGGGGTTCTCGTTCCATGGCACTCTTCGGCAACGCGCACACCGTCGACCCGGCGCAGGCACAGCAGGACTACGCCCGTCTGCTGGGCCACGGCGAGCAGGTGCACGCCGCGTTCCTGCTGATCCGCGACACCATCCTGTTCACCGACCGCCGCCTGATCCTGGTCGACAAGCAGGGCATCACCGGCAAGAAGGTGGAGTACCACTCCATCCCGTACCGCAGCATCACCCACTTCGCGGTGGAGACCGCCGGCACCTTCGACCTCGACGCCGAACTGAAGATCTGGCTCTCGGGATCCCCGGCCCCCATCCAGAAGACCTTCACCAAGGGCGTCGACATCTACGAGGTCCAGGCCATCCTCACCCAGTTCGTGGCCCGCTGAGCCGTCCGCGTCCGTCGTGCACGACGGCGAGGGCCCGGAACCGGCATCGGTTCCGGGCCCCTTCCCCTGCCGGGCCTACTTCGGCTGCGGCTTGCGCACCGAGAGGTGCAGCTCCTTCAGACGCGACTCCTCCAGCTCGGTCGGGGCGCCCATCATCAGGTCCTGGGCGTTGCCGTTGAGCGGGAAGGCGATGGTCTCGCGGATGTTGGGCTCGTCGGCGAGCAGCATGACGATGCGGTCGACGCCGGGCGCGATGCCGCCGTGCGGCGGGGCGCCGAAGCGGAACGCGCGGAGCATGCCGGCGAACTTCTCCTCGACCGTCTCCCGGTCGTAACCCGCGATCTCGAAGGCCTTGAGCATGATCTCCGGCTCGTGGTTCCGGATCGCGCCGGAGGACAGCTCGACGCCGTTGCAGACGATGTCGTACTGCCAGCCCAGGATGTCCAGCGGGTCCTGGGTCTCCAGGGCCTCCAGGCCGCCCTGCGGCATCGAGAAGGGGTTGTGCGAGAAGTCGATCGCGCCGGTCTCCTCGTCCTTCTCGTACATCGGGAAGTCGACGATCCAGCAGAAGCGGAAGACGTTCTCCTCGAACTGCCCGGCCCGCTTGGCGGCCTCGACACGGACCGCGCCCATGATCTTCGAGACCTCGTCGAACTCGCCCGCGCCGAAGAACACGGCGTGGCCGGGGGCCAGGGAGAGCCGCTTGGTCAGCTCCGCGACGTTCTCCTCGGTGAGGAACTTCGCGATCGGGCCGGTCAGCGAGCCGTCCTCGCCGACCCGCACCCAGGCCAGGCCCTTCGCGCCCTGCGTGACCGCGAAGTCGCCGAGCTGGTCGAAGAACTTGCGGGGCTGGCCGGAGACGTCGGGTACCGGCAGCGCGCGCACGTGCTTGCCGGCGAACGCCTTGAACTCCGAGCCCTCGAAGAGGTCGGTGATGTCGACGAGCTCCAGCTTGGCGCGCAGGTCCGGCTTGTCGGAGCCGTACTTCAGCATCGCCTCGCGGAACGGGATCCGCGGGAACGGGGACGTCACATGGCGTCCGTTGCCGAACTCCTCGAAGAGCTCGGTCATCAGCTTCTCGATCGGCTGGAAGACGTCCTCCTGCTCGACGAAGCTCATCTCCACGTCGAGCTGGTAGAACTCGCCCGGCGAACGGTCCGCGCGGGCGTCCTCGTCCCGGAAGCAGGGCGCGATCTGGAAGTAGCGGTCGAAGCCGGAGATCATCAGCAGCTGCTTGAACTGCTGCGGGGCCTGCGGCAGCGCGTAGAACTTGCCCGGGTTGAGGCGCGAGGGGACCACGAAGTCACGGGCGCCCTCGGGAGAGGTGGCGCTCAGGATCGGCGTCGCCATCTCGTTGAAGCCCAGCGCCGTCATCTTCTGGCGGATCGCCGAGATGACCTGCGTACGCAGCATGATGTTGCGGTGCATGCGCTCGCGGCGCAGGTCCAGGAAGCGGTACTCCAGGCGCCGCTCCTCGTTGACACCGTCCTCGGCGTTGATCGTGAAGGGGAGCGGGGCCGCCTCGCCCAGCACCTCGACCACACCGACCTCGACCTCGACCTCACCGGTCGGCAGCTCGGGGTTGACGTTCTCCTCGCCGCGCGAGACGACCTTGCCGTCGACGCGGACCACCGTCTCCTTGGAGAGCTTGTCCAGCGCCTCGTACGCCTCCGTGCCCGGCCGGGCCACGAGCTGCGTGATGCCGTAGTGATCGCGCAGATCGATGAAGAGGATGCCGCCCAGGTCGCGCCGATTGTGCAGCCAGCCACTCAGCCGGACGTCGGTACCGACGTCAGAGGCGCGGAGCTCGCCGCAGGTGTGGGACCTGTACCGATGCATCGTCGTTCATCCAGTCTTCGCGGATCGGGGTCTTTGCTTCTCTTTGTTTCACGTGAAACTCCTCCCCAGCCTACCGGCCACCCCGTGTCCGCTTCCCCGCCATTACCGCTCGTGCCGGGGTGCTCCCTCAGTGGAACTTTTCGCCCTCATCTTCCTAAAGTGGGGCAATGCGCACTGGTGAGCCCTTGTCCTCCCTGGAGGACGTCCTCGCCGTCCTCGACACCGGCCTGTGGCACTGGGACACCGCGGCCGGGATGGTCACGGTCGACGCCGTGGCGGCACGGCTGCTCGGGCTCCCCGCCGAACGGACCACCCTCACGGAGGCCCAGGTCCGGTCCCGTCTGCACCCCGTCGACTGGAACGAGATCACCGGTGTGATCCGCCTCGCCGTCGCCGAGGGCACGCTCGCCGAGGTGCGGATCCGGATCATGGACGACCAGAACCGGGTCGTCCGGGTGGTGCGCAGCCGCTCCAAGCCCACCTTCGACCGCGTCCGCAAGTCCTACGTCCTGACCGGCACCCTCCAGGAGGTCGCCGAGCCCACGCCGGGCACGCCCGCCGGACGCAGTGCGGTCACCGGCGACTGGCGGCGGTCGCGGGAGGCGTTCCTGCTGGACGCGGGCCGGGCCCTGGCCGAGGCGCGGTCGACGCAGGAGGTGCTGCGGGTCGCCGCCAACCTGTCGATGCCGGGCTTCTCACCGGACGGACTGGCCGTCTTCGGCGTGGAGGGCGACCGGCTCACGATCATCGGCCACCACGGGCAGGAGCCCGGCGACGAGGGTCCGTTCACCTACCTGCCGCTGGACACGGACTATCCGGCCGCCGAGGTGGTGCGGACGGGCCGCGCGGTGTACCTCTCCTCCCCGGAGGAGTACAGGCGGCGCTACCCGCTCACCTGGCCGCTCGCCCAGCGCTTCGGCCGCCGGTCCTGGGCGTTCCTGCCGCTGACCGTGGCCGGGAACCCGATGGGCGCGTGGATGGCGGGCTTCACCTACCCGGTCGCGTTCACCCCCGACGAGCGCTCCGTGCTGACCACCGTGGCGCGCATGCTGGCCCAGGCGCTCTCCCGGGCGGGAACGGCCGAGACCGAGCGGGCGCTGACCGACGGGCTGCAGCGCTCGATGCTGCCCCGGCTCGGCCCGCAGCGCATTCCGGGCATGAGCGTGGCCGCCCGCTACGTCCCCACCGGCGGCGGGCTCCAGGTCGGCGGCGACTGGTACGACGTGATCCCGCTGCCGAACGGACGGTTCGCCCTGGTCATCGGGGACGTCCAGGGCCACGACGTACGGGCGGCCGGGCTGATGGGCCAGTTGCGCATAGCCCTGCGGGCGTACGCCGCCGAGGGCCACCGCCCGGACGCCGTGCTCTCCCGGGCCTCCCGCTTCCTGCACGGGCTCGGCGAGGCGGACCCCGCCGAGCTGCGCTTCGCGACCTGTCTGTACGTCGAGGTCGACCCCGCGAGCGGGGTGCTGGAGGTCGCCCGCGCCGGGCACCTGGACCCGGTGTTCCGCATGCCCGACGCGACGGTGCTGACCCGGCCGACGGCGGGCGGGCTGCCGCTGGGCATCGACCCGGACGCCGACTACCCCACCACCCGGCTGGTCCTGGAGTCCGGCGAGACCATGCTGATCTGCACGGACGGGCTGATCGAGACCGGCGGCCACGACCTGGACACCGGCCGGCGGCGGCTGCGCGGCATCCTCGAGGAGCACCGGGGCGATCTCGAGGAACTGGCCGAGGCCCTGGTGCAGGCGGTGCTCGGCCCTTCCTCGCACCACACCACCGGTCCGCTGATCGACCGCCGCGAGGACGACATCGCCGTGCTGCTGCTGTGCCGGCAGGGCGGGGGGAGCGTCTGCGGCGCGGAGACGGACACGGTACGGCCGCTGGTGCGCCGCACGATGCTGACGGTGGCCCAGGCCGAGCCCGAGCGGGTCGCGGCGGCCCGGCAGCAGTTGCGCGAGCTGCTGCACGACTGGTCGTCGCCGGACCAGGTGGACTCGGCGGTGCTGCTGCTGTCGGAGACGCTCACCAACGTCCTCGTGCACACCGACACCGACGCCCTGCTGGTCGCCGAGGTCACCGGCGGGCGGGGCGGGCGCCGGATGCGCATCGAGGTCACCGACGCCGGCGACGACCTCCCGCACCGGCGCAGACCGGGCGAGCTGGCGTCCTCCGGCCGCGGTCTGCTCCTGATCGAGCTCCTGGCCCACACCTGGGGGGTGGCCCCCCGCGGCGAGGGCAAGAGCATCTGGTTCGAGCTGTACGAGGCGGACGGGACCGGGCCCAACGGTGACGGGCCCGGCTGAGCGGCCGGGCCGCGGCCGGTCGCCCGGCCCGCGCGCGGGACCGCGGGCCGGGGTCGGGCACGATCGGCATCGCGAGCCCGTCGCCCTGAGGACCACCGCCCTGCCGTACCTCCGTGTACGCGTCCCCGCGTGAACGAGCCCCGTCCGGATCCGGACGGGGCTCGTTCACCGGGGTTCCGGCGGGCTCTACAGACCGCCCTCGGACATCCCGTGCACGGCCGGGACCGTGCCCAGGCGGCCCTTCTGGAAGTCCTCGAACGCCTGCTGGAGCTCCTCGCGGGTGTTCATCACGAACGGGCCGTAGTGGGCCATGGGCTCACGGATGGGCCGTCCGCCGAGGAGCACGACCTCGAGGTCCGGCGTGTGGGAGTCCTGCTTCTCGTCCGCACGGACGGTCAGCGAGGAACCGGTGCCGAAGACCGCGGTCTGCCCCAGGTGGATCGGGCGGCGCTCCGTGCCCACGGCGCCCCGGCCCGCCATGACGTAGGCCAGACCGTTGAAGTCCTCGCGCCAGGGGAGCGTGATCTCGGCGCCCGGCGCGAGCGTCGCGTGGACCATCGTGATCGGCGTGTGGGTGATGCCCGGGCCCTCGTGGCCGTCCAGCTCACCGGCGATGACCCGCAGCAGCGCGCCGCCGTCGGGGGAGGTGAGGAGCTGGACGCTGCCGCCCCGGATGTCCTGGTAGCGCGGCGCCATCATCTTGTCCTTGGCGGGGAGGTTCACCCAGAGCTGGAGCCCGTGGAAGAGTCCGCCGGACATGACGAGCTGCTCCGGCGGCGCCTCGATGTGCAGCAGGCCGGAGCCGGCCGTCATCCACTGGGTGTCGCCGTTGGTGATGCTGCCGCCACCGCCGTGGGAGTCCCGGTGGTCGAAGGCCCCGTCGATGATGTAGGTGACGGTCTCGAAGCCCCGGTGGGGGTGCCAGGGGGTGCCCTTGGGCTCGCCCGGCGCGTACTCCACCTCACCCATCTGGTCCATCATGATGAACGGGTCGAGATGGCGGTAGTTGATCCCGGCGAACGCCCGGCGCACCGGGAAGCCCTCGCCCTCGAAACCGCTGGGCGCGGTCGTGACGGCGAGCACGGGACGCGCCACGGCCTCGGCCGGTGCGGTCACGCGGGGCAGCGTCAACGGGTTCTCGACGGTCACTGCGGGCATGTCGGTACCTCCTCGTGTACGACCACTTTAGTTGAGCGTTGAACTTTCTGCCACCTCAAACCGAGAAAGCCCGGAGGGCATTCCCTCCGGGCTCGGTGTGGGCGTCGCACGGGTCGGCGGACCGCACGGCACGGCCGTCCGGCCGTCCGGTACTCCGGTCGTCCGCGGGGCAACGGCGGCTAGCCGTACATCCGGCGCATCGCGAAGTCGACCATCTGCTCCACGGCCTTCGCGTCGAACACCATCCGGTGCTCGCCCTCCATGTCGAGCACGAAGCCGTAGCCGGTCGGCAGCAGGTCGATCACCTCGGCGCCGGTGATCACGAAGTACTTGGACTCCTTGCCCGCGTACCGCCGCAGCTCCTTGAGCGAGGTGAACATCGGGATCACCGGCTGCTGGGTGTTGTGCAGGGCGAGGAACCCGGGGTTGTCGCCGCGCGGGCAGTACACCTTGGACGTCGCGAAGATCTGCTGGAAGTCCTCGGCGGCCATCTGGCCCGTGGTGAACGCGCGCACCGCGTCCGCGAGCGAGGGCGGGGACGGCTCGGGATACAGCGGCGCCTGCTGTCCGTACCCGCCCGGCATCTGCTGCTGCGGCGGGACGTAACCCTGCTGTGCCCCTGCGTTCTGGTCGTAGCCGTACATGGCGCACAGACTACTGACCCCGCGGGAGGGGTGGGTCACAGATGTCCGGATCGGGGTTGCTTCTTATTACCGACGGGTAGCATCATCGGAGTTACTTGTTGGTACGTGAAGTAGTGCGAGGAGTCAGTGCCTCGCCGATCCCTCTCAAACGGAGCCGTCGCCATGGGGCACTACAAGTCGAATCTCCGCGACATCGAGTTCAACCTCTTCGAAGTACTCGGACGCGACAAGCTGTACGGCACGGGTCCGTTCGAGGAGATGGACGTCGACACCGCGAAGAGCATCCTCGAGGAGCTGACCCGCCTCTCGGAGAACGAGCTGGCCGAGTCCTTCGCCGACGCCGACCGCAACCCGCCGGTCTTCGACCCCGAGACCAGCACCGCGCCGGTCCCGGCGTCCTTCAAGAAGAGCTACCAGGCCTTCATGGACTCCGAGTACTGGCGCCTGGGCCTGCCCGAGGAGATCGGCGGCACCACCGCTCCCCGCTCCCTCATCTGGGCCTACGCCGAGCTCATCCTCGGCGCCAACCCGGCCGTGTGGATGTACTCCTCCGGCCCGGCCTTCGCCGGCATCCTCTTCGAGGAGGGCAACGAGGTCCAGAAGCACATCGCGAAGTTCGCCACCGAGAAGCAGTGGGGCTCCACGATGGTGCTCACCGAGCCGGACGCCGGCTCGGACGTCGGCGCCGGCCGCACCAAGGCGGTCCAGCAGGAGGACGGCTCCTGGCACATCGAGGGCGTGAAGCGCTTCATCACCTCCGGTGAGCACGACATGTCGGAGAACATCCTCCACTACGTGCTCGCGCGTCCCGAGGGCGCCGGCCCCGGCACCAAGGGCCTGTCCCTCTTCCTCGTCCCGAAGTACCTGTTCGACTTCGAGACCGGCGAGCTGGGCGAGCGCAACGGCGTCTACGCCACGAACGTCGAGCACAAGATGGGCCTGAAGGCCTCCAACACCTGCGAGATGACGTTCGGCGACCGGCACCCCGCCAAGGGCTGGCTGATCGGCGACAAGCACGACGGCATCCGCCAGATGTTCCGCATCATCGAGTTCGCCCGCATGATGGTCGGCACGAAGGCGATCTCCACCCTCTCCACCGGCTACCTCAACGCGCTGGAGTACGCCAAGGAGCGCGTCCAGGGTCCCGACCTGGCGAACTTCATGGACAAGTCCGCGCCCAAGGTCACCATCACCCACCACCCCGACGTGCGCCGCTCGCTGATGACGCAGAAGGCGTACGCGGAGGGCATGCGCGCCCTGGTGATGTACACCGCCTCGATCCAGGACGCCATCCAGGTCAAGGAGGCGAACGGCGAGGACGCGTCCGCCGACCACGCGCTGAACGACCTGCTCCTGCCGATCGTCAAGGGCTACGGCTCCGAGAAGGCCTACGAGCAGCTCGCCCAGTCGCTGCAGACCTTCGGCGGCTCCGGCTTCCTGCAGGAGTACCCGATCGAGCAGTACATCCGCGACTCCAAGATCGACACCCTGTACGAGGGCACCACCGCCATCCAGGGCCAGGACTTCTTCTTCCGGAAGATCGTCCGCAACCAGGGCGCGGCCCTGAACTCGCTGGCCGAGGACATCAAGAAGTTCCTCGCCCTCGGCACCGGCGGCGAGGAGCTGGCCACCGCCCGCGAGCACCTGGCCAAGGCGGCCGTCGAGCTGGAGGCCATCGTCGGCCTGATGCTCACCGACCTCGCGGCCACCGAGCAGGACGTCAAGAACATCTACAAGGTGGGCCTGAACACCACCCGCCTGCTGATGGCCTCCGGTGACGTCGTCGTCGGCTACCTGCTGCTCAAGGGCGCCGCGGTGGCCGCCGAGAAGCTGGAGACCGCCTCCGCCAAGGACAAGGCGTTCTACCAGGGCAAGATCGCGGCGGCGAAGTTCTTCGCGGCCAACGTCCTGCCGGGCGTCACCGGCGCCCGCAAGCTCGCCGAGAACGTCGGGCTCGACCTGATGGAACTGGACGAGGCGGCCTTCTGAGGACACCGAGGACCCTCTCCGCCGAACCGCACGAGACGGCCTGAGACCGTACGAGGGCCCGCTCCCCGCACCGGGAAGCGGGTCCTCGTCCTCGTTAAGGTGAATCCCATGAGCGCACCCTCCCGCTTCGACCGCGGCCACACCGACGACCTGATGTCCTTCCTGGCGGCGAGTCCCACGCCGTACCACGCGGTGGCGCACGCCGCCGAACGGCTGGACAAGGCCGGCTTCCGGCAGGTCGCCGAGACGGACGCCTGGGACGGGACGAGCGGCGGCAAGTACGTCCTGCGCGGCGGCGCGATCGTGGCCTGGTACGTCCCCGAGGGCGCCGAGCCGCACACCCCCTTCCGCATCGTCGGCGCCCACACCGACTCCCCCAACCTGCGGGTCAAGCCCCGGCCCGACATCGGGGCGCACGGCTGGCGCCAGGCGGCGGTGGAGATCTACGGCGGCCCGCTGCTCAACTCCTGGCTCGACCGCGACCTGGGCCTGGCCGGCCGGCTGACCCTGCGGGACGGGTCCACCCGGCTGGTGAACGTCGACCGTCCGCTGCTGCGCGTCCCCCAGCTCGCCATCCACCTGGACCGCTCGGTCAACTCCGACGGCCTCAAACTCGACAAGCAGCGGCACCTCCAGCCCGTCTGGGGCATGGGCGACGACGTGCGCGACGGCGACCTCATCGCCTTCCTGGAGGAGACCTCGGGCATCCCCGCGGGCGAGGTCACCGGCTGGGACCTGATGGTCCACTCGGTGGAACCGCCGGCCTACCTGGGCCGCGACAAGGAACTGGTGGCCGGCCCGCGCATGGACAACCTGCTGTCCGTGCACGCCGGTACGGCCGCCCTCACGGCGGTCGCCGCGCACGGCGCGGACCTGCGGTACATCCCCGTCCTGGCCGCCTTCGACCACGAGGAGAACGGCTCCCAGTCCGACACCGGCGCGGACGGCCCGCTGCTCGGCGGCGTGCTGGAGCGCTCGGTGTTCGCCCGCGGCGGGTCCTACGAGGACCGGGCGCGCGCCTTCGCCGGCACCGTCTGCCTCTCCTCCGACACCGGCCACGCCGTCCACCCCAACTACGCGGAGCGGCACGACCCGACGCACCACCCGCGCGTCGACGGCGGCCCGATCCTCAAGGTCAACGTCAACAACCGCTACGCCACGGACGGTTCGGGCCGGGCCGTGTTCGCGGCGGCCTGCGAGAAGGCGGACGTCCCCTTCCAGTCGTTCGTCTCCAACAACTCCATGCCGTGCGGCACCACCATCGGCCCGATCACCGCCGCCCGGCACGGCATCCGGACCGTCGACATCGGCGTGGCCATCCTGTCGATGCACAGCGCGCGCGAACTGTGCGGCGCCAAGGACCCGTTCCTGCTGGCGAACGTGCTGGTGGCGTTCCTGGAGGGGTAGTCGCGGCAAGGCGGCCGCAGGCGGCCAACTCTCCAGCGCTGCATGGGTGATGCCCTCCCGGGTACCCGGAGGTGACCGGAAAGACCGGACAGGGAGGCGACACTCATGGGCCTCGGCGGATGCATCATCCTCATCGCCGTGGGAGCAATCCTCACGTTCGCGACCGACTGGGACATGCAGGGTGTCAACCTTGACCTCGTCGGCATCATCTTCATGATCGTCGGTCTGATCGGCGTCGCGACCTTCAGCAGCATCGCCCGGCGCAGGCGGGTCGTCGTACCGCCCGCCACGCCGGTCGTCGACGACCCGGCCCGGCCCCACACCCGCGACGGCTACGGCGACGGGTACGGGGTCTGACCGGACGCCCGTCCGGGCACCTCGGGCATCCGGGGCGCCCGGGCCGGCCGGCACCGGGGGCGGGCGACCCGTCCGGGCCGCCTCCTTCCGGGTGATCCGGTGGCCCGCGCCCCGGGGGCGGCCCCGCGGACGGGGCCGCGGTGCGCGACGGGACTCGACCCGTCGGCCTACCGGCGGCGTTTCACAGCCGGGTGCGGGGAAGTCCTGGTGCCATGAGATTCCTCGTACGCGACCGGATCCTCGGGATCGGGGACGACTACTGGATCGAGGACGACCGGGGCAACCGGGTCTTCCTCGTCGACGGCAAGGCCCTGCGGCTGCGGGACACCTTCGAGCTGAAGGACGCCCAGGGCCGGGTCCTCATCGACATCCGGCAGAAGATGTTCGCCCTGCGGGACACCATGGTGATCGAGCGGGGCGGCGAGACGCTGGCGACGGTCCGGCGCAAGCGGCTGTCCCTGCTGCGCAACCACTACCGGGTCTCCCTGGCGGACGACGGCACCGAACTGGACGTCAGCGGCAGGATCCTGGACCGGGAGTTCGCCGTCGAGCACGACGGCGAACTGCTCGCGGTGATCTCACGGCGGTGGCTGCACGTCCGGGACACCTACGGCGTCGACGTCGTACGGGAGGACGCGGACCCGGCGCTGCTGATCGCGGTGGCGGTGTGCGTGATCAACCTGGCGGAGAAGGAACGGGAGGGGTAGGCGCCCGCCCGCCGCCCGCCGGACGGGTCAGCGGTGCGGGCGGTCCAGGCCGAGGACCCGGTCCTTGAGGGCCGGGAAGCGTTCCCGGGTGCCCGCCACCGTCTTCGGGTCGAAGTCGACCGTGAGGACCTGCTCGCCGGGTCCGGCCTCGGCCAGGACCTCGCCCCAGGGATCGACCACGATCGAGTGGCCCGCCTGCGGGATCCCCGCGTGCGTCCCGGCCGTCCCGCACGCGAGGACGAAGGCCTGGTTCTCCACCGCCCGCGCCCGGGCCAGCAGCGTCCAGTGGGACCGGCGGCGCTCCGGCCAGCCCGCCGGGACGACGAAGGTCTCGGCGCCGGCGTCGACCAGGCCGCGGAAGAGCTCGGGGAAGCGGAGGTCGTAGCAGGTGGCCAGGCCCAGGGTGGTGTGCGGCAGGCGCACCGTCACCAGCGCGTCGCCCGCCCCCATCAGCACGGCCTCGCCCTTGTCGAAGCCGAAGCGGTGGATCTTGCGGTAGACGGCGGCCGTCTCACCGGAGGGGGAGAGGACGAGCGAGGTGTTGTAGAGGGTGCCGTCCGGGGCGCGTTCGGGGACGGAACCCGCGTGCAGCCACACGCCCGCGTCGCTCGCGGCCTCGGCCAGCGCCTCGTGGGTCGGCCCGTCGAGCGGTTCCGCCTCGCGCCCGAACCCCTCGTAGGCGAACGCGCCCGTGGTCCACAGCTCCGGCAGGACGACGAGATCGGCTCCGGCCTGCTCCCGTACCATCCCGGCGACCCGGCGCCGGCGTGATTCGACCGATTCGCCCTCGTTCACGGCGACTTGGAGCAGGGAAGCGCGCACAATACCACCGTCCTGGCATTCGACTCGTCCACACGGCCTACGATCGTCACACGAAAGCACTGCCGGGGTACCTCACAGCAGCGTAACTTAGCCCCCGAGACGCCCGCCGAGTGCAGCCACCGCCACTGGCACAGCCGCCACAACCTGCCCGTGTACCGACCGCCGAGGGGTCCCGTTCCGTGAGTCTGCATCCCACTCTCCAGCCCTACGCCGACGCCTGGACGCACTCCATCGAAGCGATATCCGAGCTGGTGCAGCCGCTCCCGGAGGCCGACTGGAACCGCCGGACGCCCTGCCCGGGGTGGTCGGTCCGCGACGTGGTCTCGCACGTCATCGGCCTGGACTCCGAGATGCTCGGCGACCCGCGCCCCATCCACACGCTGCCGCGCGACCTGTTCCACGTCACCAACGAGCACCAGCGCTACATGGAGATGCAGGTCGACGTGCGCCGCCACCACACGGCGCCGGAGATGACCTCCGAGCTGGAGTACATGATCATCCGCCGCAACCGCCAACTGCGCAACGAGTCGCGCGACCCGGGCACGAAAGTGCGCGGCCCGTTCGGCACGGACCTGACGCTGGAGGAGTCCATGCGCCGGCACGCCTTCGCCGTGTGGGTGCACGAGCAGGACCTGCGCGCCGCCCTCGGCAGCCCCGGCAACCTCGACTCCCCCGGCGCGCACGTCGCGCGGGACGTGCTGCTGGACGAACTGCCGCGCGTGGTGGCCCAGGACGCGCAGGCGCCGCGCAGCTCGGCCGTGGTCGTCGACGTCAGCGGGCCGGTGGAGTTCCTGCGCACGGTCCGCGTCGACATCCAGGGCCGCGGCACGCTGGAGACCGCCCCCGCGCTGGGCCCGGCCGCCACCCTCGCCCTGGACTGGGAGACCTACGTCCGCCTGGCCTGCGGCCGGGTGACGCCGGAGGCGGTGGCGGACCGGGTGAAGACGGAGGGCGACCCGGACCTGGCGGCGGCGATCCTGCGGCACTTCGTGCTGACGCAGTAGGAGCGGCGGGAAACGGGACGACGGAGGAGCGCCGGGCCGCAGCGGGGTCCGCCGCGACGGTGGCGGACGGCCGGCCGGGCACCCTCCCGGCCGGAAATTCCCCGCGGGCCGGACCGTCGGCGCAGTAGCGTCCCGGCCATGACCGACCCGCGCCCCCGGCCCGACGCGCCGTCCACCGACCTCCCGCCCCGCCTCACCCGTCTCACCTTCCACGGCCCGCTCTCCGAGGCGCGGGCGGACCGCATGGTCGGACGGCTGGCCGGGACGGCGCCCCGGACCGTGCTCGACATCGGCTGCGGCTGGGGCGAACTGATGCTGCGCGTGCTGGCCGCGGTCCCCGGCGCGACCGGCACCGGCCTGGACCTGAACGCCGACGACCTGGCCCGCGGCCGCCGAAGCGCCGAGCGGCGGGGACTGGCGGACCGGGTCGCGTTCCTGGAGGAGTCCGCGCAGGACACCTCCCGGGGCCCCGCCGACCTGGTGCTGTGCGTCGGCTCCAGCCAGGCCCTCGGCCCAGTCGAACCGCCCCGTCACCTCCCCCGCGCCCTCGCCTCCCTGCGCCGCCTGGTCGGCGACGGCGGCCGGGTCCTGCTCGGCGAGGGCTTCTGGCAGCGCACCCCGACCGCGGCCGAACTGTCCGGCATGTGGCCGGGCGCCCGCGCCGACGACCACCCGGACCTCGCGACCCTGCTCGACCTGGCGGTGGCCGCCGGGTTCCGGCCGGAGTGGACGGAGACCGCGAGCCCCGACGAGTGGGAGGAGTTCGAGTCGGCGTACCGGGCGGACGCGGAGGTGTGGCTGGCCGGTCACGGCGACCATCCCCTGGCCGCCGAGACCCGCGAGCGGCTGGACCGGCACCGGGCGCGGTGGATGAGCTACCGCGGCGTGCTGGGCCTGGCGTACCTCACCCTCGTACCCGTGCGCTGAGCCGGTGCCGGTCCGCTCACGCGGGCACGTGCACCGTCTCCACCCGGCTGGCGACCAGCCGCTCCCGCTCCCTGCGCACCGCGCGACCGCGCAGCCGCAGGATCTGGACGACCCCGAGGGCCTGGAGCAGGAAGACGGCGGAGAAGGCGACGGTGTAGTCGCCCCCGGTGGCGTCCAGCAGCACACCGATCGCGAACAGGGTGGTCATGGAGGCGATGAAGCCGCCCATGTTGGTGATCCCGGAGGCCGTGCCCTGCCGCTCCGGCGGGTTCGCCGGGCGGGCGAAGTCGAAGCCGATCATCGAGGCCGGTCCGCAGGCCCCCAGCACCGTGCACAGCACGATCAGCAGCCACATCGGCGCGGTGTCGGCGGGGTGGGCCAGGGTGGCGGCCCACAGCAGCGCCGTCGCCGCCACCGTGCCGAGCGCCAGGGGCAGCCGCGCCCCGTGGTGCCGGGCGACGATCTGTCCGTAGACGAGGCCGACGGCCATGTTGGACAGCACGACCAGGGTGAGCAGCTCGCCGGCCGTGGCCCGGGACAGGCCCTGGGCCTCGACGAGGAACGGCATCCCCCACAGCAGCAGGAACACCATCGCCGGGAACTGGGTGGTGAAGTGCACCCACATCCCGAGCCGCGTCCCCGGCTCCCGCCAGGAGGCGGCGATCTGGCGGCGCACGTAGGCGGCGCCCTGGTGCGGGACGGGCTGCGGTTCGTGGCCCTCGGGGTGGTCCTTGAGGAACAGCACCAGCAGCACGAAGACCACGGCGCCGGCGAGCGCGCTGCCCGCGAACGCCGCCGTCCAGCCGACGCCGTGCAGCAGCCGGGCGATGACCAGCGTGGAGACGAGGTTGCCCGCCATGCCGGCCAGTCCCGCGAACTGCCCGACCAGCGGACCGCGCCGGGCCGGGAACCACCGGGTGCCCAGCCGCAGCACGCTGATGAACGTCAGCGCGTCCCCGCAGCCGAGCAGCGCGCGCGAGGCGAGCGCCATGCCGTACGTCGGGGAGAGCGCGAACCCGAGCTGCCCGGCCGTGAACAGCAGGGCGCCCAGGCCCAGCACCTTCTTGGTGCCGAGCCGGTCGACCAGCAGCCCGACGGGTATCTGCATGCCCGCGTAGACCAGCAGCTGGAGGATGGAGAACGTGGACAGGGCGGAGGCGTTGACGCCGAAGCGGTCGACGGCGTCGAGACCGGCCACGCCCAGGGAGGTCCGGAAGATGACGGCGACGAAGTAGACCGCCACGCCGACGCCCCACACGGCCAGCGCGCGCCGCCCGCCCGGGGGCTCACCGGGCAGGGAGCCGGCAGCCGGGCTCGCCTTGGTGTCGCTCATCGCACCTCCCCCCGGGCCAGGAGGGAGAGCCGGCCGACGTGCCGGCGGACGACCCCGACGGCCGCCTCCGGGTCGCCGGAGCGCAGCGTCTCGAGGATCTCCTCGTGCTCGGCGAGGGTCTTGGCGATGCGGTCGGGGTGGGAGTGCATCACGGCGACGCCCATGCGCAACTGGCGGTCGCGGAGCTGGTCGTAGAGGCGGGAGAGGATCTCGTTGCCGCCGCTGCGGACGATCTCGGCGTGGAAGCAGCGGTCGGTGACGGAGGCCGCGGCGAGGTCCCCGGCGGCGGCCTGCTCCTTCTGCCGGGCGAGCAGGTGCTCCAGTCGTTCGATGAGTCCGGGCGGCGCGGGCACGGCCTTCCGCGCGGCGTGCTCCTCGACGAGCAGCCGCGTCTCCACGACGTCGGCGATCTCCTGCGCGGAGACCGGCAGGACGAGGGCGCCCTTCTTCGGGTAGAGCTTGATCAGCCCCTCCGCCTCCAGCCGCAGCAGCGCCTCGCGCACCGGGGTGCGCGAGACCCCGACGTCCTCGGCCAGCTCCCCCTCGGTGAGCAGCGTCCCGCCCTCGTAACGGCGGTCCAGGACGCCCTGTTTGACGTGGACGTAGACGCGGTCGGCTGCGGGGGGTTGCTTCACGGGGGCCACACTCATGCCGACAGGATAGATACAACACGTACGCGTGGAAGTATTCGTCCACGATGCGGACCCCGAAGTCCTCCACAAGCCGGGAAATTCACCCGTCGGCCGCACAACCATCCTCGCCGCACAGGAGTCAGACTCGTGCGGCCCTTCATGCGCGGTCGCGCCTCAATCCGGCCGCACCGTACGGCCATTCAAGGTAATCGGGGTATTTGACTTGAAGAACGGCATTCAGGGCATCCGTCTCCGCAGAGCCACCGGCGTCGCCGTGACCACCGGCGCCGTGATCGCCTCCGGATTCCTCTACGCTGCGCCCGCGCAGGCCGCCGCCGCGCCCTCCATCGTCGCCAAGGGCGGCTTCGTGATGAACGACGCGAACGGCAAGTCGCTGTACACCAAGGCGGCGGACACGCGCCGCTCGACCGGTTCGACGACGAAGATCATGACCGCGAAGGTCGTGCTCGCGCAGAAGAACCTGAACCTGGACGCCAAGGTCACGATCCAGATGGCGTACAGCGACTACATCGTGTCGAAGAACGCCTCGTCCGCGCGCCTGATCGTCGGCGACAAGGTGACCGTGCGCCAGCTGCTGTACGGGCTGATGCTGCCGTCCGGCTGCGACGCCGCGTACGCGCTCGCCGACAAGTTCGGTACGGGCTCGACGCGTTCGGCCCGCGTGAAGTCGTTCATCGGCAAGATGAACGCGGAGGCGAAGAAGCTGGGGCTGAAGAACACCCACTTCGACTCGTTCGACGGCATCGGCAACGGCAAGAACTACTCCACGCCGCGCGACCTGACGAAGATCGCCAGCAGCGCGATGAAGAACTCCACGTTCCGCACGATCGTCAAGACGAAGAAGTACACGGCGAAGACGACCACGAAGACGGGCAGCACCCGCACGATGGCGCCGTGGACCAACACCAACACGCTGCTCAGCAACTACAGCGGCACGATCGGCGTGAAGACCGGCTCGGGCTCGACGTCCAAGTACTGCCTGGTCTTCGCGGCGACGCGGAACGGCAAGACGGTCATCGGCACGGTGCTCACCTCCTCCTCGGCCGCCCAGCGCGAGACGGACGCGAAGAAGCTCCTGGGCTACGGCTTCAGCAAGGTCTGATCCCCGCGGACACGCGCACACGCGGACGCACGCCCACGGGGGCTCACCGGTGCCGGTGGGCCCCCGTTCCGTGCGGTCAGGGGAGCACGTGGGACCAGAAGCGGGCCGCGTAGAACTTCGCTCCGGTGCGGACCGGGTCGGGGAGCCGGCTGAAGGACTCCGTGAAGTACCGGTCGTGCGGCCTGGTCGGGGAGGCGAAGCTCCACGCCCCGGTGACGTTGTCGTGCACGAGGCGGGTCTTCCACATCCCGTGGTCGGGGTTGCCGGCGTCCTCGCCCACCGTGTGGAGGATGCCCTCGGAGGCGCAGTCCGGCTGCAGGTCGTGACCCGTACCGGCGAAGGAGAGCGTCACCGGCCGCGAGAGCCCGGTGATGACGCCACCGCTGTTCGTCACCAGGCGGTAGGCGCGGAGTGCCTCGTCGCCGATCGCCGGCAGGAGTGCGTTGACGTCGTCCCCCCGGCACGCCGTGCGCGCCGGGGGAACCGGTGCTGATGCTGTCGGCGAACGACGTCGGCGGCAGGCCGCCGTGCGTGCTCGGCACGAACAGATCGACGCCGCCGCCGCCCTGGTGGCCGTCGCCCGTGGTCCCGGCCCCGCACGTCGCCGTGGGCCTGCTCCCGTAACGGGTGACGGACGCTCCCGGGGCGCTTCGGCCGGGAAGACCGCGCCCCCGGGGGGCTCACTTCGCGACGGCCCCCGCGAGGAACGCCGCCCGGGCGGACGCCCCATGAGGCGCCCTGAAACCGTGGAGATCGCCAGAACCGGTGGTATCTGTCAGGGGACTGGGACAACCGACGGAGCCGCCTCCCCCGTGTCGCGGGGGAGGCGGCTCCGTCGTCGTGTCTACGCCCAGGTGATCAGCCGCTTCGGCTGTTCCAGGATCGCGGCCACGTCGGCCAGGACCTTGGAGCCCAGTTCCCCGTCGACCAGGCGGTGGTCGAAGGACAGCGCCAGGGTGGTGACCTGACGGGGCTTCACCTTGCCCTTGTGGACCCACGGCTGGGGCTTGATCGCCCCGACCGCGAGGATCGCGGACTCGCCGGGGTTGAGGATCGGCGTGCCCGTGTCGACGCCGAAGACGCCGACGTTGGTGATGGTGACCGTGCCGCCCTGCATCGCGGACGGGGAGGTCTTGCCCTCCCGGGCCGTGGACACCAGTTCGCCCAGGGACTCGGCCAGTTGGGGCAGGGTCTTGGCGTGGGCGTCCTTGATGTTCGGGACGATCAGGCCGCGCGGGGTGGCCGCCGCGATGCCCAGGTTGACGTAGTGCTTGACCACGATCTCCTGGGCCGCCTCGTCCCAGGAGGCGTTGATCTCGGGGTTGCGCCGGATCGCGACCAGCAGGGCCTTGGCAATCAGCAGGAGGGGGTTCACCCGCAGGCCGCTGAACTCCTTGTCCTCCTTGAGCTCCTCGACCAGCTTCATCGTGCGGGTCACGTCGACCGTCACGAACTCCGTGACGTGCGGCGCGGTGAACGCCGAGCCGACCATCGCCGCCGCCGTGGCCTTGCGGACGCCCTTGACCGGGATGCGGGTCTCGCGGGCGGTGTCGTACGACACCGGCGCGGGTGCGGCGGCGGGCGCGACAGGTGCCGGGGCGGGGGCCTGGACCTCCGGCTCGGGAGCCTGCGTCGCGGAGACCGCCGCGTGGACGTCCTCGCGGGTGATGATGCCGTCCGGGCCGGTCGGAATGACCGTGGCCAGGTCGATGCCGAGGTCCTTCGCCAGCTTGCGCACCGGCGGCTTGGCCAGCGGGCGCTGCCGCGCCGCGGCCGGTTCGGCGACGGGCTCCGGGGCCGGCGTGCGGCCGTTCAGCTCCGCCTGGACGGACACCGCCGCCTGTCCGGCGGAGGCCTCCGGTGCGGCCTTGCGCGGGCGGCGGCGCGTGGCGGACGTCGCCACGCCGTAGCCGACCAGCACGGGCTGGCGGCCCGAGCCCTCGGCCTTCGGTTCCTGCGGTTCCTGCGGGGCCGACGCGGGCTCCGTCTCCGCCGCGGGGGCGCCGGCCGCCGGTGCCGCGCCGCCCGCGACCTCCACCGCGATGATGGACGTGCCCACGTCCACCGTGGTGCCCTCGGGGAAGTGCAGCGCGCGGACCACGCCGTCGTAGGGGATGGGCAGCTCGACGGCCGCCTTCGCCGTCTCGACCTCGCAGACCACCTGGCCGTCGGTGACCGTGTCACCCGGCTGGACGTACCACTTGAGGATCTCGGCCTCGGTCAGTCCCTCGCCCACGTCCGGCATCTTGAACTCGCGTACGGACGCGTTCGTCATCGTCGTCACGGCCCTCTCCCTCAGTACGCCAGCGCGCGGTCGACGGCGTCCAGCACCCGGTCCAGGTCCGGCAGGTAGGACTCCTCCAGCCTCGCCGGCGGGTACGGGGCGTGGTAACCGCCGACCCGCAGCACCGGGGCCTCCAGGTGGTAGAAGCAGCGCTCCGTGATCCGCGCGGCGATCTCCGCGCCGGAGCCGAAGAACACCGGGGCCTCGTGGACGACGACCAGACGGCGCGTCCTCTCCACCGACGCCTGGACCGCGTCGAAGTCGATCGGGGAGACCGAGCGCAGGTCCAGCACCTCCAGCGAGCGGCCCTCCTCGGCCGCCGCGGCCGCGACCTCCTGGCACAGCTTCACCATCGGGCCGTAGGCGGCCAGGGTGAGGTCCGTGCCCCCGCGGACCACGCGCGCGGTGTGCAGCGGACCGGGGATCGCCTCGGTGTCCACCTCGGCCTTGTCCCAGTAGCGCCGCTTGGGCTCGAAGAAGATCACCGGGTCGTCGCTCTGGATGGCCTGCTGCATCATCCAGTACGCGTCCGACGCGTCCGACGGCGAGACGATCTTCAGGCCCGCCACGTGCGCGAACAGGGCCTCGGGCGACTCGGAGTGGTGCTCCACCGCGCCGATGCCGCCGCCGTAGGGGATGCGGACCACGACCGGCAGCTTGACCTTGCCCAGCGAGCGGGCGTGCATCTTCGCGAGCTGCGTGACGATCTGGTCGTACGCCGGGAAGACGAAGCCGTCGAACTGGATCTCCACCACCGGCCGGTAGCCGCGCAGCGCCAGCCCGATCGCCGTGCCGACGATGCCCGACTCAGCCAGCGGGGTGTCGATGACGCGGCTCTCGCCGAAGTCCTTCTGCAGCCCGTCCGTCACCCGGAACACCCCGCCGAGCTTGCCGACGTCCTCGCCCATGATCAGGACCTTGGGGTCGGTGTCCAGGGCACGGCGCAGCGACTCGTTGATCGCCTTGGCCAGGGCCATCTTCTCCGCCATGTCACTTCCCCCCGTCCGCGTCGGCGAACGACGCCTGGTAGGCGGCGAACTGCGCCCGCTCCTCGTCCACGAGCGCGTGCCCGTCCGCGTACACGTTCTCGAAGATGGCGAAGAGGTCCGGGTCCGGCATGGCGCGGACCGCCTCGCGCACTCGTCTGCCCAACGTCTCGCTCTCGGTCTCCAGTTCCGCGAAGAACCCCTCGTCCGCGTGACCGGAGGACTCCAGGTAGCGGCGCAGGCGCAGGATCGGGTCCTTGGCCTCCCAGGCCAGCCGCTCCTCGTCGCCCCGGTACCGGGTGGGGTCGTCGGAGGTGGTGTGGGCGCCCATCCGATAGGTGAACGCCTCGACCAGCGTCGGGCCCTCACCGGCGCGGGCCCGCTCCAGGGCCCACTGGGTGACGGCCAGGTTGGCCAGGACGTCGTTGCCGTCCACCCGGACGCCGGGGAAGCCGAAGCCCTGCGCGCGCTGGTACAGCGGGACGCGGGACTGCTTCTCGGTGGGCTCGGAGATCGCCCACTGGTTGTTCTGGCAGAAGAACACCACGGGGGCGTTGTAGACCGCGGAGAAGGTGAAGGCCTCGGCCACGTCGCCCTGGCTGGAGGCGCCGTCGCCGAAGTAGGCGATGACCGCGCTGTCCGCGCCGTCCTTGGTGATGCCCATCGCGTAGCCCGTGGCGTGCAGCGCCTGGGAGCCGATGACGATCGTGTAGAGGTGGAAGTTGTTGCCGTTCGGGTCCCAGCCGCCGTTGTTGACGCCGCGGAACATGCCGAGCAGGTTGGTCGGGTCCACCCCGCGGCACCAGGCCACGCCGTGCTCGCGGTAGGTGGGGAAGACGTAGTCGTCGTCGCGCAGGGCCCGGCCGGAGCCGATCTGCGCCGCCTCCTGGCCGAGCAGCGAGGCCCACAGGCCCAGCTCGCCCTGGCGCTGCAGGGAGGTGGCCTCGGCGTCGAAGCGGCGGGTGAGCACCATGTCGCGGTACAGGCCGCGCAGCTCCTCGGCCGTGACGCCGGCGACGTACGGGTCGAACTCGGCGTTCTTGACCCGCTTGCCCTCGGGCGTCAGCAGCTGGACGAGGGAGGGCTCGGCGCTCTTCCCGGTGCTCTTCCCGGCGCCGGTGGCCTTCTTGGCGCCGGTGGCCTTCTTGGCGGCACCGGCGGTGCCTGCGGTGCGTTTGGCGCCGGTGGTGCCGGCCTTGGTCCCGGCGCTGCGTCGCGGTGTGCGCGCGGCAGTGCTCTCCACGGTCACGTGTGCTCCTCCGTCGGTCCGACCCCCGGGATTGCCGGTAGGCCTGGGATCCCCCCTGCTCGTTGAGAGCCGGGGGGAGCGGCTCACCTTTTCTCGGCCACCGGGCACGGGGTGGGTGCCGCTCGGCCGGGAACAGGCGTGACAGGTGCCCCGGCGAGCGACCTGCAACAAGCACGTTACCCAGAGTTCCACATTTCTGTGAAACCCCCTCTGACCTGCGTTTTTGCTTGGATTTCCAAGTAAATCCACAGGAGCTGGAAGGTGCGCTGGTCACAGCCTCGCAGGAGGCCGGAGCAACGGCACGTTATCCCGGCCACCCCGGGCACGGGAAGAGCCGCGCCCCACGACCGGCGTCGCTTCGAGCACCCTCGGTGATCATAAATGACCATGTGTGACAAGGCCCAGCTCAGAGACGCCGGGGGTTGCCCTAGCATCTGCCGCGTGTCGCCCCTCCGTGTACCACCCTCCGTACCGAACGCGCCCCCACTGGGCGCCCTGCTGCGCCGGTACGCCGCCGGCTCACCCCTCAGCTGCCGACCGGTCGACGAAGGCCTGCTCAACCGCGGCTACCGGCTGTGCACGACGCGCGGCCGGTTCTTCCTCAAGCACCACTTCGACCCGGAGACCGCCGATCCGGCGGCCATCGTCCGCCAGCACCGGGCCACCCGGCGCCTGGCCGACCTCGGGGTGCCGGTGGCCCCGCCGCTGGCCGGCCGGGACGGGCGCACCGTCGCGGTCGTCGGCGGCCACGCGTACGCCCTGCACCCGTGGGTCGACGGCCGGCACCGGCACGGCGGACAGCTCACGCCGGGCCAGTGCGGACGGCTGGGGTCGCTGCTGGGGGCGGTGCACGCCGGGCTGGAGCGCGTGATGCCGGCGCACGCGCGCACCGGCCCGGCCCCCGCGGAGAGCGCCGACCCGGCGGACACCTTCGCGCTCATCGACGACCTGCTCACCCGGGTGCGCCGGCACCGGCCCGCCGACTCCTTCGACGCCCTCGCCCGGCACCGCCTGCTCGAGCGCCGCGCCCTCCTGGAGCGGCACGCCGACCGGCGTCCGCCGCGCGGGGGCGCGGTGGGGTGGGTGCACGGGGACTTCCACCCGTTCAACGTGCTCTACCGGGGGGACGTGCCCGCCGCGATCGTCGACTGGGACCGGCTGGGCGTGCGGCCCCGCGCGGAGGAGGCCGTACGCGCCGCGGCGATCTTCTTCGTCCGGCCGACGGGCACGCTCGACCTGCGCAGGGTGCGGTCCTACGCGCGCGCGTACCGGCGCGCCTCGGGGGCGACGCCCTCCCAGTTGGCGGCGGCGGTGCACCGGGTGTGGTGGGAGCGCCTCAACGACTTCTGGATGCTCCGCTGGCACTACGAACGCGGTGACACCCGCGCGGACTCCCAGTTCCCGGCCACCGCGGCCCTGGCGGTGTGGTGGACCCGGGAGTACGACGCGGTGCGCGGGGCGTTCACGGGGTGAGGGACCGCCGCCCCGCGGGGGGGGGCGGGTCAGCCGCCCACGGCTCCGGTCACCCCGGGCTCGCCGGCCGCTCCGCCCACGTCCGCGCCGCCGGCGTCGGCGCCGCCGTTGTTCGCCCCGCCGTTGTTCGCGCCACCGGGGTTCGTGCCCCCGGTGTCCGTACCGCCGGTGTCCGTGCCCCCGGCGTCGGTGCCGCCGGTGTCGGTGCCGCCCGTCTCGGTCGGCTGCGTGGGCGGCGGCGTGTTGCTCGGCTCCTCGGTCTGCGGCTGCGACGGCGTCTGGGACGGGGTGTACGACCGGTCCCAGTTGCCGCCGGAGCCGTTGCCGTTGCCGGTGCCGGTGCCGGGGTTCTGGCCGGTCGGCTCCTCGGTCTCCTCGTCGCTCGGGGACTCGCTGGCCGGGTCGTCCTCGGTGGACTGCGAGACGGACGGCGACGTGGCGGGCTCCTTCTTGTCGCCGCCCCCGCCACCGGTGTTCAGCGCCAGTGCGACGCCCGCCGTGACGGCGATCACCGCGAGCACCGCGAGGATCCACAGCTTGCCGCGCCCGCTGCCCTGGTTGCCGTGGCCCTCGAAGCCGCCGTCGTCCCCGCTGCCGTACCCGGCGGGCAGGATCGGCTGCGGGATCGCCGCCGTGCCGGAGACGTCCGGGTGCGGCATCACGGTCGTGCCCGCGAAGCCCGCCGCCGGGGTGTGCCGGCCCTCGTGGGCCTCCACCGGGCCGGTGTTCCAGGTGCCGGTGTGGCCGCCCTGCTCGTAGAGCATCTGCAGCGCGTACTGGACCAGCCCGCGCATCTCCTCGGCCGTCTGGAAACGGTCGTCGGGGTCCTTGGCCAGGGAGCGCATCACCATCCCGTCCAGCTCGGGCGGGCAGGCGTCCGAGACCTCCGAGGGGGGCGTCGGGATGTCCTGGACGTGCTGGTAGACCACCGACAGCGGCGTCTCCCCGGTGAACGGGGGCCGCAGCGCCAGCAGTTCGTACAGCATGCAGCCGGTGGCGTACAGGTCGGAGCGGTGGTCGACGGCCTTGCCGAGCGCCTGCTCCGGCGAGAGGTACTGCGGGGTGCCCATGACCATGCCGGTCTGCGTCATCGTGGTGGACGCGCCGTGCATCGCGCGGGCGATGCCGAAGTCCATCACCTTCACGGCGCCGTTGTTGGTGATGATGACGTTGGCGGGCTTGATGTCGCGGTGCACGATGTTGTGCTGGTGCGAGTAGGCCAGTGCCTCCAGCACGCCCGAGACGATGATCAGCGCCTGCTCGGGGCCCGGTGCCTCGGCGTTCATCAGCAGGTCGCGGATGGTGCGGCCCTCGACCAGCTCCATCACGATGTACGGGACCGCCTGGCCGCCGACGGTGTCCTCGCCGGAGTCGTACACGGCGACGATGGCATGGTGGTTGAGGCCGGCCACCGACTGCGCCTCGCGCGTGAAGCGGGCCTTGGAGGTCGGGTCCTCGGCGAGGTCGGAGCGCAGCAGCTTGACGGCGACCGTGCGCCCGAGCCGCACGTCCTCGGCCGCGAACACCTCGGCCATGCCGCCCCGGCCGAGTCTGTGCGTCAACCGGTACCGGCCGTCGCCGACGAGCCCGCCGTTGCCCCAGGTCTCCGGCGCGTCCGACATGCCGCCGCCAGTCGCCTCGGGGTCGGACGGGCCCTGAGCGCGCTGCTGCTGTGCCATCAGTCCTCGCCGTCGTTTCTGCCCGCGGTGCGCGCGGTGTTGTCACGGTCTCCGTCGGCCACGCTACAGCCTCCGCGCAAGCCTCCGGTCCGGGACGGGCTGCCGGAACCGGCACGAGACGGACCGGCCATGAAACCCGCTCTCCGTACTGTCGTGCAAATTCTGCGTACCGCTCGCGCGACCCCTGTAACGCTTCCGCGACACTTCTTTCGCGTACGGTCACGGAACGGGCCCCGTGCTTGACGTGCCGATGGCCTGGGGCAGACTTGGCCGGGAATAGCACAGGGGATCTACGACGGGTCGGTCACCGAAGGCGGCGCCGGAGAGGCTACGGGGGACGCGGAACATGAGCCAGGACGGCGCACAGGGCCACAACGCGGGGCGGGCTCTCGCCGGCGGGCGGTACCAACTGCGGGACCTGCTCGGTCAGGGCGGCATGGCCTCGGTGCACCTCGCCTACGACAGCGTGCTCGACCGCCAGGTCGCCATCAAGACGTTGCACACGGAACTCGGCCGGGAACAGGCCTTCCGCGAGCGCTTCCGCCGCGAGGCCCAGTCCGTGGCGAAGCTCACGCACACCAACATCGTGTCGGTCTTCGACACCGGCGAGGACGACGTCAACGGCATGACGACGCCGTACATCGTCATGGAGTACGTCGAGGGCCGCCCGCTGGGCTCGGTGCTCGACGAGGACGTGCGCCAGTACGGCGCGATGCCCGCCGACAAGGCGCTGAAGATCACCGCGGACGTGCTGGCGGCCCTGGAGATCAGCCACGAGATGGGGCTGGTCCACCGGGACATCAAGCCGGGCAACGTGATGATGACCAAGCGCGGCGTGGTCAAGGTGATGGACTTCGGCATCGCCCGCGCCATGCAGTCCGGCGTGACGTCGATGACGCAGACCGGCATGGTCGTCGGCACCCCGCAGTACCTCTCGCCGGAGCAGGCGCTCGGCCGGGGCGTGGACGCGCGCAGCGACCTGTACTCGGTCGGCATCATGCTGTTCCAGTTGGTCACCGGGCGGCTGCCGTTCGAGGCGGACTCGCCGCTGGCCATCGCGTACGCGCACGTGCAGGAGGAGCCCCCGACGGCGTCCTCGATCAACCGTTCGCTGCCGCCGGCCGTGGACGCGCTGATCACCCGCGCGCTGAAGAAGAACCCGAACGAGCGTTTCCCCAGCGCGGAGGCCATGCGCGGCGAGTGCCTGCGGGTGGCGCAGTCCTTCCGGGCGGCCCCGCCGAGCATCGTCCCGGGCACCCAGACGCCCAGTGGCGCGGGCGTCGGCTCCGCGGTGTTCCCGCCGGTCGACCAGACGAACCCGGCGTCCGCGGGCAACGTCCACACTCCGTACCAGCCGGCCCCGCACCCGAACCCGTACGGCGCCCCGGCGCCGTCCCCCGCGTACGGGTATCCGCAGCAGGGCGGCTACGGGACACCGCCCGCCCCGTCGGCGTACTCCCCGCACCAGGGTCCGTCGACCCCGCCGCCGTACACCCTCGCGCCCCAGACCTCGGTCCAGGGCGGCCCGGGCGGCGGCCGGAACAACAAGCCGGTGGTCATCGGCTCGATCGTCGTGTCCCTCCTCGCCGTCGGCGGCCTGATCGCGGCGCTGACGCTGAACGGCGGAGGCGAGGAGAACCAGGGCGGGGGCGCCGCGCCGTCGGCGTCGACGAGCGGCAAGGCGGAGGGCTACCGCGGGCCGGACACGACGAAGACGATCGACCAGGACGAGTGCGAGGAGCCGCGGGAGTCGCACAACGACCCCGACAAGATCCAGATCCCGAACTTCAAGTTCAAGAACATCAAGTCGGTCAAGGAGTGCTTCCAGGCGGCCGGCTGGCAGTACGAGGTCATCCCCGTCGACGAGAACACCTACGGCGACGGCGCGGTCATGAGGCAGATCCCGAGCGCCGACACGGATGTCGACGAGGACGACGTGCCCAAGATCCAGCTCTACGTCTCGACGGGCAACCCCCCTCAGTGACCCGGGAGGCCGCCCCGGCCCGGTGATCCGGACGGGACCGCGGCCCTCCGGCCCCCGGCGATCGCCGCAGGCGTCCCGCCCTCCCGGCGCCCCGGTGACCGGCGGTCACCGGGGCGGTGTCCCGTCGTCGGCCGGACACGAGTCCGGCCGTACGCCCGGAGCCCCCTCTAGAGGTACGGTCCGCCCGAGCGGGTGCCCGGGTGGGGGTCGTCGTGGCCGTCGCCGATGCCGGGCGGCAGGGCGCGGCGCATCTGTTCCAGCTGGGCGCGTGCGGCCATCTGCTGGGCGAAGAGCGTGGTCTGGATCCCGTGGAACAGGCCCTCCAGCCAGCCCACCAGCTGGGCCTGCGCGATCCGCAGTTCGGCGTCGCTCGGGGTCGCCTCGTCCGTGAAGGGCAGGGAGAGCCGCTCCAGCTCCTCGACCAGCTCGGGTGCCAGACCGTCCTCCAGCTCCTTCACCGAGCTGGCGTGGATCTCCTTGAGCCGGGCCCGGCTGGCCTCGTCCAGAGGAGCGGCGCGCACCTCCTCCAGCAGCTGCTTGATCATGCTGCCGATCCGCATGACCTTCGCGGGCTGCTCCACCTGCTCCGTCACCGGTGTCTCACGGGAGTCCTCGTCCCCGGCGCCGCCACCGAGCGCCATACCGTCCTGGCCCACGACCAGGATCTGCGGCTTCTCCGGCGACCGTTCGTTCCTCGGCATCTCCATACCGTCATTCTCTCGCACCCCGTCGGCTCCCCGTGGCGGCGCCCCCCCCGGAGGGACCCGTTCCACCGTGCCGGAGCGGCCGGACGCGCCGCCCCGTCCTCGGGTCACCCCGGCGGACGCACCGGAAATGCCGTTTCCGCGGGGGAATGCCAGGCTGTTGGCGTCCATCCGTCCCATCTGGCCGACGGTGTGCACGAGCACCGGTCGGCACGGGAGGTCACGGCCATGACGTCATGGCTGCGCACAAGGGGGGCGACGAGGGCGGGGGTCGCCCTGCGGGTGGGGGTCGCCCTGGGAGCGGGCGTCACCCTGGCAACGGGGGCGGTGGCGATGCCGTACGGCTCCGCCGTGACGCCCTTCGGCCCTCCCGCGGCACACGCGGCGGAGGGGCCGCCGGGCTCCGACACCGGGCGGGGCGCCCACCCCGTGTCCCGCTCTCCCTCGCCCTCCTCCTCGGCTTCCCCCTTCTCTCCCACTCCCCCTGCTCCCCCTCCCCCCGGTGAACCGTCCCGGGCCGGGAGCCGGGCCGGGGAGGGGCGGGAACGGCCCGGGCGGCGGGAGACGGCCGAGGAGGCTCCGCGCGACACGTGGCAGTGGAAGGGGCACGCCCCGGGCGAGGCGGACGGCGAGGGTCCGGACGCCGGGGCCGGGAGGCCGGACGCGGCGGACGTCGGCGGCCGGCCCGACGCACCGCGCGAGGGGGACGACGGCACCGCCCCGCGGGCGCCGGCGTCGCAGGAAGCGGTTCCCGTGTCCTCCGCCCCGGAGCGGACGTCCGCGCCGGACTCCGTCACGAGCGCCGAACGCCCCGTCGAACCCGTCCTGCGGATCCTGCCGCTCGGCAGCGGGCTGATGCTCATCGGCCTCGGTCTGGGGCTCGCCATCATCGCGCTGCGCATGCGCCAGGGCGGCGGCCTGTCCTGACCCGGCCCGGGAGCGGTCGCCCCGGGCCGGGCCCACGGCCGGCGCCGCTCAGTCCGCCACGACCAGCAGCACCTTTCCGATGTGACCGCTGTCCTCCACGACCCGGTGGGCGGCGGCCGCGTCCGGCATCGGGATCTCCCGGTCGACGACGGGACGGACGTGGCCGTCGGCGACGAGCGGCCACACGTGTTCCCGTACGGCCGCCACGATCGCCGCCTTCTCCTCCAGCGGCCGGGCCCGCAGCGAGGTCGCGCTGATGGCGGCGCGCTTGCGCAGGAGGGCGCCGATGTCCAGCTCGCCCTTGACGCCGCCCTGCATGCCGATGATCGCGAGCCGGCCGTTGACGGCGAGGGCCCGGACGTTGCGGTCCAGGTACTTGGCCCCCATGTTGTCCAGGATGACGTCCGCGCCGGCACCGTCGGTGGCCCGCTCCAGCTCGGCGACGAAGTCCTGCTCGCGGTAGTTGATCAGGATGTCGGCGCCGAGCTCGGCGCAGCGGTCCAGCTTCTCCTTGGTCCCCGCCGTGACGGCGACCCTGGCGCCGACGGCCTTGGCGAGCTGGATCGCCATGGTGCCGATGCCGCTGGAGCCGCCGTGCACGAGGAGGGTCTCGCCGGGACGGAGGTGGGCGACCATGAAGACGTTCGACCAGACCGTGCAGACGACCTCCGGGAGCGCCGCCGCCCGCTTGAGGTCGAGCCCCGCGGGGACGGGCAGCAGCTGACCGGCCGGGACGGCCACCTTCTCGGCGTAGCCGCCACCGGCCAGCAGCGCGCAGACCTCGTCGCCGACGGCCCACCCGCCCACGCCGGGTCCGACCGCGGCGATCCGTCCGGAGCACTCCAGGCCGGGGTACGGGGAGGCGCCGGGCGGGGGGTCGTAGAAGCCCTGCCGCTGGAGGATGTCGGCCCGGTTGACGGCCCCGGCCACCACCTCGACCAGGACCTCGCCCTCACCGGGCACGGGATCGGGGACCTCGTCCCACACCAGCGCCTCGGGTCCACCGGGTTCGGGAATCGTGATCGCATGCATGAGGGGGACGGTACTCCTGGGGCCGGGGCTCCGGGGAAGGACTCCCGGGGGCGGGGTCCGGGGAAAGGCTTCTGCGGGCGGGACGTCCGGGGAAGGACTCCCGGGCCGGGACGGAGGGCCCGGGTCGCGCGTTCCGCTCCCGGGGGCGGGGTCCGCGTCGGCCGTGGGACCGGTTCGCGGGAAGAACGGGTGCGGGAGCGATGAGTTCGCACGACGGCGACGGTCTCTCCTGGCGTAGCCCACGCACGCGGAAGGACCCGAAGCATGAGCACGCAGACGTCCGGCCTGGCGATCGAGACCGCCGGCCTGGTCAAGACCTTCGGTGAGACCCGGGCCGTCGACGGGGTCGACCTCGCCGTACCGGCCGGCACGGTGTACGGGGTCCTCGGACCGAACGGCGCCGGCAAGACCACCACCGTGAAGATGCTCGCCACCCTCCTGCGTCCGGACGGCGGCGAAGCCCATGTCTTCGGCCACGACATCGTGCGCGAGGCCGACGAGGTGCGCGGCCGGGTGAGCCTCACCGGCCAGTACGCCTCCGTGGACGAGGACCTCACCGGCACCGAGAACCTGGTCCTGCTGGGCCGGCTCCTGGGGCACGGCAAGTCCGCCGCCCGCGTCCGTGCCGCCCGGCTCCTGGAGGCCTTCGGACTCACGGAAGCGGCCGGGAAGCAGGTCAAGCACTACTCCGGGGGCATGCGACGGCGCATCGACATCGCCGCGTCCATCCTCAACACCCCCGACCTGCTGTTCCTCGACGAGCCCACGACCGGTCTGGACCCGCGCAGCCGCAACCAGGTGTGGGACATCGTGCGCGCGGTCGTCGCCCAGGGCACGACCGTGCTGCTGACCACCCAGTACCTGGACGAGGCCGACCAACTGGCGTCCCGGATCGCCGTCATCGACCACGGCAGGGTGATCGCCGAGGGCACCAAGGGCGAGCTGAAGGCGTCCGTCGGTGCCGGCTCCGTCCATCTGCGGCTGCGGGACCCCGATCAACGGCCGCTCGCCGCGGACCTGCTGCGCCGCGTCCTCGACGCACAGGTGCAGGACGAATCCGACCCGGTGGCGCTGACCGCCCGCCTCGGTGCGGCCGCGAGCCGCGACACCGCCGCCGAACAGGCCGCCCGCGCGCTGGGCGAACTGGCCCGCGCCGGCGTCACCGTCGACAACTTCTCCCTCGGCCAGCCCAGCCTGGACGAGGTGTTCCTCGCCCTCACCGGCCACGACACCCACGCATCCGGCTCCGGCCGTTCCCACGACCCGAAGGACGAGGTGGCTGCATGAGCACCGCGACGACCACCGAGAGCACCGAACTCGCCCCGGTCCGCGCCGATTCCCTCGCCGAGCTGCTGGTCGCCGAGGAGCGCCCGCCCCGGCCCAGCGCCTGGTCGGCCTCGATGACCTTCGGCTGGCGCGCGGTTTTGAAGATCAAGCACGTGCCGGAGCAGCTCTTCGACGTCACCGCGTTCCCGATCATGATGGTGCTGATGTACACCTACCTGTTCGGCGGGGCGCTGGCCGGGTCGCCGAAGGAGTACATCCAGTTCCTGCTGCCGGGTGTCCTGGTGATGTCGGTCGTGATGATCACGATGTACACCGGTGTCTCGGTCAACACGGACATCGAGAAGGGCGTCTTCGACCGGTTCCGCACCCTGCCGATCTGGCGGCCGTCGACGATGGTCGGCTATCTGCTCGGCGACGCCCTGCGCTACACCATCGCGTCCGTCGTGATCCTGACCGTCGGCATGGTCCTCGGCTACCGGCCCGACGGCGGGGTCGCCGGCGTGCTCGTCGGCATCGCGCTGCTGGTGGCGTTCGCGTTCGCGTTCTCGTGGATCTGGACGATGTTCGGGCTCATGCTGCGCACCGAGAAGTCGGTGATGGGCGTCAGCATGATGGTGATCTTCCCGCTCACCTTCCTGTCCAATGTCTTCGTCGACCCGAGGACCATGCCGGGCTGGCTCCAGGCGTTCGTCAACAACAGCCCCGTCACCCACCTCGCGTCCGCGGTGCGCGGAGTGATGGCGGGCGACTGGCCGGCGGACGAGATCGCCTGGTCACTGGGGTGGGCGGGTCTGTTCGTGCTGGTCTTCGGGCCGATCACGATGCGGCTCTACAACCGCAAGTGACGGCAGCCGCACCCGACACGGCTCCACGACCACCGGGGAACGCACGACCACCGGGAACACACGACCGCCGAAAACGCGCGCACGACCACCAGAGCGCACGACCGCCGGAAACGCGCGCACGACCACCGGGAACGCAGGGGGCGTCGGGCCCGCGGGCCGCCGGGCCCGCGGGCCGTGCTCAGGTCCGCGGGAGCGGGCGGATGTCGGGCGCGACCTGCGTGCCCGGCGTCACCCGCACGATCGTGATCAACCGGTCCGTCAGCTCCAGCGTCCCGACGGCCGGATCGTCGTAACCGAGCACCCGGTGCCCGCGCAGCACGCTCACCACCAGATCGTCCACCTCGCGCGGTGTCCTGCCCACCTCGGCCTTTATGACCGGCCGCTCGACGATGTCGAGCCCCGTGCCCTGCTGGATGAGGTCCTCCATCACCATGCCGGCCGCGGGGCTGAGCACGGACAGACCGAGCAACCGGCCGGCCGCGCTGGCGCTGGTGATGACCGCGTCGGCCCCGGACTGCTTCAGCAGCGGCGCGTTCTCCTCCTCGCGCACGGCGGCCACGATCTTCGCGTTCCGGTTGAGCTGGCGGGCCGTCAGGGTCACCAGCACGGCCGTGTCGTCGCGCTGCGTGGCGATGATGATCTGCTTCGCCCGGTACACCTCGGCCCGTTTCAGCACCTCGCTGCGCGTGGCATCACCTATCACCCCCGCGAAGCCGTCCACCGCGGCCGCGTCGATCGCCTTCTCGCTGGGGTCGACCACCACGACCTGTTCCTTCCGCAGCCCCGTGGCGCAGACGGTCTTGATCGCGGACCTGCCCTTGGTGCCGAACCCGACGACAACGGTGTGATCGCGCAACGTGGACCTCCAGCGGTTCAGTCGCCACTCCTCCCGGGTGCGTTCGGTGAGGGCCTCGAGGGTGGTGCCGACCAGGATGATCAGGAACAGCACGCGCAGTGGCGTGATGACGAAGATGTTGGTCAGACGGGCACCGTCGCTGACCGGCGTGATGTCGCCGTACCCGGTGGTGGAGAGGGTGACGGTTGCATAGTAGAAGGCGTCGAGGAGGTCGACGGACCCGTCGGAGTTGTCGGCGTAGCCCTCGCGGTCGGCGTACACGATGAACGCCGTCACCACGAGCACCAGCAGAGCCATCGACAGCCGCTTGACGACCTGGCGGATCGGATGCTCCACCATCTTCCTCGGGAGTTTCACCCGATGGGTCACCAGATGTTCGTCCGCCTGGCGAGCGATGGCGTCCTGGCCCGGAAGTTTCACGTGAAACACACCCCGATTCCCCCGGAGGCCCAGGGCAGATCGAGCAGTTCCGCCTCCTGGCCGGGCCGTGCCCCGCCCGGAGGTACGACGGCGAGCGCATCGGCCGCCGCGACGCCGCGCAGCATGGCCGGGCCGTTGTAGAGCAGCGGCAGGGCCCGGTCGCCGCGCAGGGAGACGGGAACGAGCCGGGTGTCGTACGGGTGCCCCTGCACCGCGTCCCGCAGCGGCAGCGTGTACGGCTCCGGGGCGGGGCGCGCGGCGAGGGTCCGCAGCAGGGGCTCGGCGAGGGTGAGCAGGCCGGAGACGGCGGCGAGGGGGTTGCCGGGCAGACCGACGAGATGCTGGTTCTCCCGGGTGCGGGCCAGGAGCATGGGGTGGCCGGGGCGCACCTGGACGCCGTCCACGAGGAGTTCGGCGCCGATGCGGCGCAGCGTGGGGTGGACATGGTCGACCGGGCCTGCGGCGGTGCCGCCGGTGGTGACGACGACATCCGCGTCGGACGCCGTGAGCGCCTCGTGCAGCGCGTCCTCGTCGTCGCCGATCCGGCAGACGGCGGTGGCCTCGGCGCCGAGTGCGCGCAGCCAGGGCGGCAGCATCGGACCGAGCGCGTCCCGGATCAGCCCGCCGTGCGGCAGGCCCTCGCTCAGCAGTTCGTCGCCGAGGACGAACACGTCGACGCGGGGACGGGGGACGACGCTGAGCGTGTCGTACCCGGCGGCCGCGGCCATGCCCAGGACGGCCGGGGTCGCCCGGGTGCCGGCGGACAGCAACTGGTCCCCGCTGCGGCACTCCTGGCCGCGGGGGCGGATGTCCTGGCCGTGCGTGACCGTGTGCGGTGCTCCGGCGGCCGCGGTGACGTGCAGACGGCCCGTGGCGTCGGTGCGCCCGTGCTCGCTGCGGAGCACGGCGGTGGTGTCCGGGGGAATTCGGGCACCGGTGGCGATGCGGACGGCCTCGCCGTCGGTGAGCGGTGCGTGCTCGGTGTGCCCGGCGAGGACCCCTTCCTCCCGTACGTGCCAGGGACCCGGTCCGGAGACCGCCCATCCGTCCATCGCCGAGGTGTCGAAGGAGGGCAGGTCGGTGAGGGCGGTGAGCGGAGCGGCCAGGGTGAGGCCGAGGGCCTCGGCCAGGGGCACGGTCACCGGGGTCAGGTGACCGGTACGGCGGCCGCCGCCGTGGCGCGCGGCACGCTCGGCGAGGGCGCGGGCCTCGGTCCAGACGGTGGCGTGGAGGCGGTGGTCCGGGGGGTGGGGGGCACCGGGGGTGCGGCCGGGGATTTCCTTCACGAGAGCGAGCGCCTCCTCGACGTCGAGATCGTCGGCGTCCGCGTCGGCCCCGGGGGCATGCGCGGTCATCCCGCGTCCGGGCGACTGTCGGGGGTCGCGTCCGGCGCGACGTCCGCGGACGGGGGAACGGCGGCCTCCTCGTCCGCCCAGCGCAGCGCGAGGGCCTCGGCCTTGCGGGCCGCCTCGGCGACGGCCTCCTTGTCACCGCCCGCCCGCGCGGCCGCGTAGCCGACGAGGAAGGTGGTCAGCGGCGCGGCGGGCCTGGCCACGCCGTGGGCGGCGTCACGGGCCAGGTCGAGCAGCACGCCGGTGTCGACGTCCAGGTCGATGCCCAGCTCGTCCTTGACTGCGGAAATCCATTCATCCAACACGTGCCCATGCTCCCTGATGCGTGCTCTGGCAATGGCGATGTCGTCCCAGGTGTCGCAGTCGAAGGACGCCACCGGGTCCACGACGCGGGCGAGGTCCAGCGAGGCGGTCAGCCGGCGCAGGGACAGCCCGGTCAGTTCGCCGTGCCGGTCGGTGAGCGCGGCCAGTTCACGGCGCAGGGCCGGGCTCCGGTACGCGGCCACGAGCGGCTGGTCCCGGCCGTCGGCGTCGGTCAGCACCACGCCGTCGGCGGTGGAGCGGCGCAGGGCCTCCCCCAGCCCTTCGACGGTACGCCGGTCGAGGAACGGCAGGTCGGCGGAGAGCAGGACGACGTGGTCCGCCGTGGTGTGCCGGAGCCCGGCGTCGAGCGCGGCGAGCGGTCCGCCGCCCGGCGGTTCCTCGCGGGCCCAGACGACGGGCCGCTCGGTGGGCCGGGGGTCGGCGACGACCACCGTGGTCCGGGCGGCGGCGCAGGCCGCGAGCACCCGGTCGAGCAGGGCCCGTCCGCCCACGCGCACCCCGGGCTTGTCCGTGCCCCCGAGCCTCCGGGCGGCACCACCGGCGAGCACGACGGCGTCGTACGCGGCGTCGTCCGTGGCGGGCGCCGGCCTCCGCGCGGGGCCGGTGCCGGGATCACGAGGATGCTCGAACTCGGTCACCCCCCGAGTATGCGTGCCCCCGCCGTCACGGAGAACGCGGGGGCACGCCGGGAACGGCGGGCACGGTGGGAGAGGCCGGTAAGGGGAGGACGACGGGAGAGGGGAGGACGGCGGGAATCACAGGGTCCGCAGCAGCACCGCCGGTTGTTCCACGCAGTCCGCCACGTACCGCAGGAAGCCCCCCGCCGTGCCGCCGTCGCAGACCCGGTGGTCGAAGGTGAGCGAGAGCTGCACGACCCGCCGTACCGCCAGCTCGCCCTCGTGCACCCAGGGTTTGGGGACGATGCGGCCGACGCCGAGCATGGCGGCCTCGGGGTGGTTGATGATCGGGGTGGAGCCGTCGACGCCGAAGACGCCGTAGTTGTTCAGCGTGAAGGTGCCGCCCGTGAGCTCCGCGGGCGTCAGCATCCCGGCCCGGGCCGCCTCGGTCAGCCGGGCGAACTCCGCGGTCAGCGATTCCGCGTCCCGCATGTGCGCGTCCCGGACGACGGGGACGACGAGCCCCCGGTCGGTCTGCGCGGCGAACCCGAGGTGCACGTCCGCATACTGGACGATCTCCCTGGCCTCCGTGTCCACGCCGGAGTTGAGCTCGGGGAAGCGGGCCAGTGCGGCCGTGCAGATCCGGGCCAGCAGGGCGAGCACGGAGATCTTCGGGCCGCCGGACGCGTTCATGGCGGCCCGCGTGCGCATCAGTTCGGTCGCGTCGGCGTCCACCCAGCAGGTCGCGTCCGGTATCTCGGTACGGCTGCGGGAGAGCTTGTCCGCGACGGCGCCGCGGATGCCCTTGAGGGGGATGCGGGTGGTCCGGGCGGCCTCCGCGACGGCGGGGGACGGCCGGGTCTGCGCCGCCTGCCGCTGCGGCTCGTCGACCGCCCGGCCCGTACGGCCCCGCGCGGCCCGCAGCGCGTCCTCCACGTCCGCCCGCAGGATCAGTCCGTCGGGCCCGGAACCCGCCAGCTCCCGCAGGTCCAGGCCGTTCTGCCGGGCCAGCCTGCGCACCAGGGGCGAGATGACGGGGACGGGGCCGTCGGCCGCCGGCCGGGGCCGTCCGTTCGCCGCGGGCACGGCGGACGCGGCAGGCGTGGCAGGCGTCATGGGCGCGGTGGGCGTGATGGGCGCGGTGGGCGTGATGGATGCGGTGGACGCGGTGGACGTCGGGCGCACCCGGCGGCGCCGGGCCGGCGCCTCCGACGTGCCGTAGCCGACCAGGACGTTGCCCGAACCCCCGGTGCGGGGGCCCTCCGTGCGGGAGCCCTCCGGCCGGGAGCCCTCGCTCCGGGCGGTGGAGGCGTTCGCCTCTCCCGCCGGGCGGTCGCCGTCCGGCTCCCCTACCGCCACCGTCAGCAACGGGGCGCCGACGGGCAGTTCCGTGCCCTCCGCGCCGAACCGGGCGGTGACCACGCCGCCGTAGGGGCAGGGCACCTCCACCATGGCCTTGGCCGTCTCGACCTCGACGACCGGCTGGTCGACGGCGACGACATCGCCGACCTCGACCAGCCAGCGCACGATCTCCGCCTCGGTGAGTCCCTCACCGAGGTCGGGGAGCTTGAACTCCAGCACCTGTGTCATCAGCTCTCGGCCTCCCACTGCAGACGCCCCACGGCGTCCAGGATCCGGTCCACACCGGGCAGGTGGTGGCGCTCCAGCATCGGCGGCGGGTACGGCAGGTCGAACCCGGCCACACGCAGCACCGGCGCCTCCAGGTGGTGGAAGCAGCGCTCCGTGACCCGGGCCGCGATCTCCCCGCCCGGACCGCCGAAGCCGCCCGACTCGTGGACGACGACCGCGCGTCCCGTCCGCCGCACCGAGGCGCACACCGTCTCGTCGTCGAACGGCACCAGGGAGCGCAGGTCGACGACTTCGAGGTCCCAGCCCTCGGCCCGGGCCGCCTCGGCCGCCTCCATGCAGACGGGTACGGACGGCCCGTACGTGATGAGTGTGGCGCTCCGGCCGGAGCGCCGCACCACCGCGCGGCCCATCGGCTCGACGGGCACCGGCTCCTCGGGGTTCCAGGAGTCCTTGGACCAGTACAGGCGCTTGGGCTCGAGGAAGACGACCGGGTCGTCGGAGGCGATGGCGGCGCGCAGCAGCCCGTAGGCGTCCGCGACGGTCGCGGGCGTGACGACATGGAGCCCCGGAGTCGCCATGTAGTACGCCTCGGAGGAGTCGCTGTGGTGCTCGACGCCGCCGATGCCCCCGCCGTAGGGGACGCGGATGGTGAGCGGCAGGGGCATCTTCCCGCGCGTGCGGTTGCGCATCTTCGCCACGTGCGAGGTCAGCTGCTCGAACGCCGGGTAGGCGAAGGCGTCGAACTGCATCTCCACGACCGGGCGCAGCCCGTACATCGCCATGCCGACGGCCGTGCCGAGGATGCCCGCCTCGGCCAGCGGGGTGTCCGTGCAGCGGTCCTCGCCGAACTCCTCGGCCAGCCCGTCGGTGATGCGGAAGACACCGCCGAGGGTGCCGACGTCCTCGCCCATGACGTGCACGGACGGGTCGGCGGCCATGGCGTCGCGCAGCGCGCGCGTGAGGGCCTGCGCCATGGTGGCCGGCTTGACCGCGACGGTGGTCATCGCTGTGCCCCTTCCGACTCGGCCTCGGCCGCCAGCTCCGCCCGCAGTTGCGCCCGCTGCTCCAGCAGTTGGGGGGTGGGTTCGGCGTAGACGTGGGTGAAGAGGTCCATGGGGTCGAGCGCGGGGTCCTGGTTCATGTGGGCGCGCAGGGAGGCCGCCATGGTCTCGGCGTCCCGGCGGGCGGCGTCGATGCCGTCCTCGTCGAGCAGGCCGCGTGCGGTGAGTTCCCGTTCCAGCAGGACGATCGGGTCGTGCTGCTTCCAGGTCTCCACCTCGGCGTCGCCGCGGTAGCGGGTGGCGTCGTCGGCGTTGGTGTGGGCCTCCACGCGGTACGTGATCGCCTCGACCAGGGTCGGGCCGCCGCCCGCGCGCGCGTGCCGGACGGCGTCGGCGAGGACCTCGTGCACGGCGGCGGCGTCGTTGCCGTCGACCAGGCGGCCGGGCATGCCGTAGCCGACGGCCTTGTGGGCCAGCGACGGGGCCGCGGTCTGCTTGGCCAGCGGTACGGAGATCGCGAAGCCGTTGTTCTGGACGAAGAAGACCACCGGGGCCTGCCAGACGGCGGCGAAGTTCAGGGCCTCGTGGAAGTCGCCCTCGCTGGTGCCGCCGTCGCCGACCAGGGCGAGGGCGACCACGTCGTCGCCCTTGAGGCGGGCGGCGTGGGCGAGGCCGACGGCGTGCGGGAGCTGGGTGGCGAGCGGGGTGCTCAGCGGCGCCACCCGGTGCTCGTAGGGGTCGTAGCCGGTGTGCCAGTCGCCGCGCAGCAGGGTGAGGGCCTCGACGGGGTCCACGCCGCGCGCGACGACGGCGAGGGTGTCGCGGTAGCTCGGGAAGAGCCAGTCGCGCTCCTCCAGGACGAGCGCGGCGGCCACCTCGCAGGCCTCCTGACCGGTGCTGGAGGGGTAGACCGCGAGACGGCCCTGCTTGGTGAGGGCGGTGGCCTGCGCGTTGTAGCGGCGGCCCTTCACCAGCTCCGCGTACAGCCGGCGCAG
Organism: Streptomyces viridosporus T7A; assembly: GCF_008704515.1. Taxonomy (NCBI): domain Bacteria; kingdom Bacillati; phylum Actinomycetota; class Actinomycetes; order Kitasatosporales; family Streptomycetaceae; genus Streptomyces; species Streptomyces viridosporus. The sequence goes on along the minus strand of NZ_CP023700.1, from coordinate 4,338,249 downwards.
CAGCTCCGGGTCGGCCTTCGCGGCCGCCTCGGTGCCGAGCACCCGGTACGGCTCCGCGTCGGGCAGCAGCGGCGCGGGGTCGATGCGGGGCTGCCAGGCGGGCGGCGGCGCGGGCCGGTAGGCCCCCCGCTGCTCCATGACCGTCATGACGGCACCTCCTCGTGGGACGGCTGACGGAGGCACGGCGTCTGTGACGTGCCTCACCAACCGATTGTTCGGTCGTCGGCACATTTTGGCTATGGGTGGTACCAGGCTGTGGACAAACGGTTCTCCACACCCTGAGATGGGGGCAGGACGTCCATGGCGGAGAGGCGGGGGCGGGTGGCATCTGAACGAATGGCCGGAGGGTCGGAGGGAGCGGCCGAGGAGCGGGAGGGGAGCTGGCGGCTTCCGCCTCCGCGTCCGCTGGACGCCATCGACCAGGACATCCTGCGCCTGCTCCAGCAGGACGGTCGCGCGTCCGTCCGCTCGGTCGCCGAGCAGGTCCACGTCTCCCGCGCGAACGCCTACGCCCGCATCAACCGGCTCGTCGAGGACGGTGTCATCCGCGGCTTCGGCGCCCGCGTCGACCACGAGCGGGCCGGTCACGGGACGTCCGCCTACATCACCCTGAAGATCGTCCAGAACTCCTGGCGCACCGTCCGCGAGCAGCTCAGACAGCTCCCCGGTGCCTCCCACATCGCCCTGGTGGGCGGGGACTTCGACGTCCTGCTGCTGGTGCACACGCCCGACAACCGGGCCCTGCGCGAACTGGTGCTCACCCGGCTCCAGGCCATCCCCGAGGTGCTCAGCACCCGCACCCTGCTGGTGTTCGAGGAGGAGGACCTGGAGCCACAGGGGTGAAACCCCTCAGGGCGCCCTGCGCAGCCCCTCGAAGACCAGCCGCGCCACCGCGTCGGCCACCTCGCGCTCGTCCATGCCGCGCCCGTCCGGCCGGTACCACTCGACGATCGAGTTGATCATCCCGAAGACCAGCCGGGTCGCCAGGCGCACCTCTATGTCCCCGCGCACGTCCCCGTCGGCCGCCGCGGCCTTGAGCAGCTCGGCGACCCGGTGGTCGAACGTGCGCCGCCGCTCCAGCGCCCACCGCTCGGTGTCCGTGTTGCCGCGCACCCGCAGCAGCAGCGTCACGTACGGCAGCTCGGCGATCAGCACCTCGACCATCCGCCGGACGACGTACTCCAGCCGCTCGGCGGCCCGCCCCGCGCCCGCCCGCTCCTCGTCGAGAATGCCGAAGAGCCCGTCCAGCGCCCGGCTCACCGCGCGGCGCAGCAGTTCCTCCTTGCCGGTCACGTGGTGGTAGATCGACGACTTGGAGATGCCGGCCGCCTTGGACAGGTGCTCCATGGAGGTGCCGTCGTAGCCGCGCTCGTTGAACACCCGCACGGCGACGGACAGCAGCGTCTCCGGGGTGTAGGTGTCGCGCCGGGCGGTGGTCATGGGGTGTCCTCCCGCTTGTCGGAGGCGTAGGCGTGCCGGCCGAGCGCGAGGGACGGCGCGTAGCGGCCGGACGGTTCGCGCTCGTGCAGTTCCTCCAGGAGGGAGCCGGCCCAGCCGCGGCCGAGGCGGCGGTTCCACTCGAAGGGTCCGAGAGGGTAGTTCACACCCGACCGCATCGCGGTGTCGATGTCCTCCTCGGTGGCGACGCCCTTGGCGACGGCGTCGTGCGCCAGGTCGATGATCCGCGCCACCGTGCGCGCGACGATCATGCCGGGGACGTCCCCGATGACGCTGACCTTCTTCCCCAGCGCCTGGAACAGGCCGGTGGCCTCGGCGACGGTCCGCGCGGAGGTGTCCTGGCAGTGGGACAGGGCGACGCGCGGGGCCGTGCGGTAGTCGAGGGCGAGGTCGAAGTAGACGACGTCGTGGAACTCCACGGAGGTCTGGCCGTCGGCGAGGACCAGCTGGCCGCCGCCGGGCAGCACCAGGCGGGTGCCCTCGTCCTCGTCCTCCTCGCGCACCTCGATGCCGGCCTCGCGGATCAGGGCGAGCAGCTCCGAGGCGGGCCCCAGGCCGCCCTCGGCGACCACGTACGCGGGCGGCTCGGCGGGCTCGGCGGTGTGCGGCTCGGGGCGCTCGGCGCCGTCCCGGTAGTCGTACCAGCCCCGGCCGCTCTTGCGGCCGAGGCGGCCGGACTCGACCAGCCGGCGCTGGGCGAGGGAGGGGGTGAAGCGCACGTCCTGGAAGAAGGACCGCCACACCGAGTGGGTGACGGACTCGTTGACGTCCTGGCCGATGAGGTCGGTCAGCTCGAAGGCGCCCATCCGGAAGCCGCCCGACTCGCGCAGCACCGCGTCGATGGTGGCCGGGTCGGCGCCCTGCGACTCGTACACCGCGAAGGCCTCGGCGTAGAAGGGCCGGGCGATGCGGTTGACGATGAAGCCTGGGGTGTCGGCGCAGGCGACCGGGGTCTTGCCCCAGGCGCGGGCCGTCTCGTACGCGCGCGTGGCGTACGAGACCTCGGTGGCGAACCCGGAGACGACCTCGACCAGCGGCAGCAGCGGGGCGGGGTTGAAGAAGTGCAGGCCCACGAAGCGGCCGGGGACGCGCAGGGCGCCGCCGATCGCGGTGACGGAGAGGGAGGAGGTGTTGGTGGCGAGCAGGCAGTCGTCGGAGACGACGTCCTCCAGCGCGCGCAGCAGTTCCTGCTTGACGTCGAGCCGCTCCAGGACGGCCTCGACGACCAGGGCGCAGCCGACGAGGCCGATGAGCTCGTCGACGGGCAGCAGGCGGGCGCGGGCGGCGTCCCGGTCGGCCGCGGTGAGCCGCCCCTTCTCCACCAGTCGGTCGAGCCGGGCGCCGATCGCGTCGGCCGCTTCCCGGGCCCGGCCGGGAGCGGCGTCGTGGAGCCGTACGGGATGGCCCGCGACCAGCGCGACCTGGGCGATTCCCTGGCCCATGGTGCCGGTGCCGACGACGGCCACGGGACTGCTGAGGTCGAGTGCTGTCATGGGCGCGATCCTCCCGCACGACGTTTTCCACAGATACGCCGGATCCCCTTGTCCCGACCGATCGTTCGGTTACCCTAACTCTGACCGCCTCTTTCCGCCCACGTTTCCCACCCTTCCTTCTGCCCGGTCCATGAACTCGACGGAGAGTTCCCGAGACGAGGAGTTGGTCCCCATGGCCGCCGAACTCACCGCGCAGCAGCTGATCGCCCGGCACCGTCCCACCCTGGACCAGGCACTGGAAGCGATCCGCACGCGCGCGTACTGGTCCCCGCACCCCGAGCACCCCAAGGCCTACGGGGAGGACGGCAGTCTGGACCCGGCGGCGGGCAAGGCCGCCTTCGACGCCCTGCTCGGCACCCGCCTCGACCTCGGCCAGCCCGGCACGGACGGCTGGGTCGACGGCGAGGTCTCCCCGTACGGCATCGAGCTGGGCGTGAGCTACCCGCACGCGGACCCCGACGTCCTGCTGCCGGCCATGAAGGCCGGGATGCGGGCCTGGCGGGACGCGGGCGCGGAGACGCGCGCGGTGGTCTGCCTGGAGATCCTCAAGCGGATCAGCGACCGGACGCACGAGTTCGCCCACGCGGTGATGCACACCTCCGGCCAGGCGTTCATGATGGCGTTCCAGGCGGGCGGCCCCCACGCGCAGGACCGCGGCCTGGAGGCGGTGGCGTACGCGTACGCGGAGCAGGACCGCACGCCCGGCACCGCCGAGTGGACCAAGCCGCAGGGCAAGCGCGACCCGCTGAAGCTGACCAAGCGGTTCACCCCGGTCCCGCGCGGCATCGGCCTGGTCATCGGCTGCAACACCTTCCCGACCTGGAACGGCTACCCGGGCCTGTTCGCCTCCCTCGCCACCGGCAACGCCGTCCTGGTCAAGCCCCACCCGCGCGCGGTGCTGCCGCTCGCGCTCACCGTGCGCACCGCGCGCGAGGTGCTCACCGAGGCCGGCTTCGACCCGAACCTGGTCGCGCTGGCCGCCGAGCGGCCGGGCGAGGGCATCGCCAAGTCGCTGGCGACCCGGCCGGAGATCCGGATCATCGACTACACCGGTTCGACGGAGTTCGGCGACTGGCTGGAGACCCACGCCCGCCAGGCGCAGGTGTACACGGAGAAGGCCGGCGTCAACACGGTGCTGGTGGAGTCGACGGACGACTACAAGGGGATGCTCGCCAACCTGGCGTTCTCCCTGTCGCTGTACAGCGGCCAGATGTGCACCACCCCGCAGAACCTGCTGATCCCGCGCGGCGGCATCACCACCGACCAGGGCCCGAAGTCCTTCGACGAGGTCGCCGCCGACCTGGCGAAGGCGGTCGACGGACTGCTCGGGGACGACGCCCGCGCGAGCGGCCTGCTGGGCGCGCTCGTCAACCCGGACGTCAAGGCCCGCCTGGAGGCCGCCGCCTCGCTCGGCGAGGTCGCCCTCGCCTCCCGCGAGATCACCCACCCGGAGTTCCCGGGCGCGGTGGTCCGCACCCCGGTGATCGTGAAGCTGGACGGCGCCAAGCCGGACGACGAGGCCGCCTACATGAGCGAGTGCTTCGGCCCGGTCTCCTTCGCCGTCGCGGTCGACTCCGCCGACGACGCGGTGGAGCTGCTGCGGCGCACCGTCCGCGAGAAGGGCGCGATGACGGTCGGCGCGTACACCACCTCCCCCGAGGTCGAGGAGGCGGTGCGCGAGGCCTGCCTGGAGGAGGCCGCCCAGCTCTCCCTCAACCTCACCGGCGGGGTGTACGTCAACCAGACGGCCGCCTTCTCCGACTTCCACGGCTCCGGCGGCAACCCGGCGGCCAACGCGGCGCTCACCGACGGCGCGTTCGTGGCCAACCGCTTCCGGGTGGTCGAGGTGCGCCGGGAGGTGTAGGGCCTCCTGCTGCGGGGCGCGCTCAGGCGGGCGCGCCCCCGGTGGCGCTCCAGTGGTACAGCGTCATGGCCACACTGGTCGCGAGGTTGTAGCTGGAGACCATGGGACGCATCGGCAGTGCGATCAGGTGGTCGGCCCGCGCGCGCAGTTCCGGCGAGAGCCCGCTGCGCTCGGACCCGAAGGCGAGCAGGGCGTCGTCGGGCAGTTTCGTCCCGCGGATGTCCTCGCCCTCCGGGTCGAGCGCGAAGACCGGACCGGGCGGCAGCTCCCCGGCGGTCAGCCGCTCCACCGCGGTGGCGAAGTGCAGCCCGGCCCCGCCGCGCACGACGGTGGGGTGCCAGGGGTCGAGCGTGCCGGTGGTGACGACCCCGGTCGCCCCGAAACCGGCGGCCAGCCGGATCACGGCCCCGGCGTTGCCCAGGTTGCGCGGGTGGTCCAGGACCACGACGGGAGCGGTGCGCGGGGTCCGGGCGAGCCTCTCGAGGTGGCCCGCGCGGGAGGGGCGTACGGCCAGGGCGGCCACGGCGGTGGGGTGCGTACGCGGGACGAGCGAGGCGTACGTCGCGTGCGGCACCTCGGTCAGCAGCGCCGCCAGGGTGTCCCGGACGTCCGGGGCCAGCTCGTCGGCGAGGGCGAGCGCGGCGGCCCGGTCGGCGGTGACCGCCACCAGGACCTCCGCCCGGAAGCGCACGGCGTGCTTGAGGGCGTGGAAGCCGTCGAGCAGCACCGCGGTGCCGCTCTGCCGGTGCCAGAGGGCGACGGGATCGGTCATGCCGTGCAGCCTACGCGCGCGGTGGCGGGGTCCCTTCGGGCGCGGGAAGCGCCTTCGCCGCCCGCGCCCCGTCGGCGCCGTCGGCGCGGGCATCCGGGCGCCGCGGTCCGGGGACGGGCGCGCCGCCTCCGCGCGGACGCAGGCGGTCCGCCGCGCGCGCCGCCCGGGCGCCCAGGCGGCGCAGGAAGGACGTCGGCAGGAAGACCGCGTCGGCCGCGAGCATCGCCAGGGAGAAGAAGGGCAGCCCGAGGACGACGGCGATCACCACGTGCTCGGTCATCATGAGGGCCAGCAGGACGTTCTTGATCCGCCGGTTGAACAGCGTGAAGGGGAAGGCGACCTGCACGGCGACCGTCCCGTAGGTCGCCAGCATCACCAGGGTGCCGTTGGCCGACAGCAGGTCGGAGAGGGCCGGCCAGGGGGAGAAGTACTCCAGGTGCAGCGGGTAGTGGACCGCGGTGCCGTCCTGCCAGCGGGAGCCCTGCACCTTGTACCAGCCGGCGGTGGCGTAGATCAGGCACACCTCGGCCATGATCACCAGCAGGGCGCCGTTGTGCACGATGTTCGCGACGACGTCCAGCAGGATCCGCGACTGCCCGGTCCGCGCGCGGCGTCCGGCCAGCCACCACAGCGCCTGGGCCGCCCACACGGCCCACAGCAGCACCGGTATGAACCGGTCACCGTCCATCCGGCCCGCCAGGGTCGCCACGAGCAGCAGGAACCCGAGCACGCCCCACAGCGCCGGGCCGACCCGGTCCCGCGGCCGCTCCCCGCGCGCGCGTGCCTCCGCCTCGCGCCGGGCGCGCCGCGCGTCCAGGGACCAGACCCGGCCGCAGCGCGTGAACACGAGGTAGATCGACATCAGGTGCAGGACGTTGTCGCCGCCGTCCCCCATGAAGACGCTGCGGTTCTGCAGCGTCAGCACCCCCACCATGAACAGCACCGACACGGTGCGGGTGCGCCAGCCCAGCAGCAGCAGCAGGCTCCACAGCACGGCGAGCGCGTAGACGGCCTCGAACCAGCCCTGGCCGTCCGACCACAGCAGCGCGGTGAAGGCGCCGTTGGTCCCGACGAGCTGGTCGGCGAGGTCCCAGCCCCAGGGGCTGTCGGGTCCGTACAGCTCCTGGCGGTGGGGGAACTCGCGCAGCAGGAACAGCAGCCAGGTCAGGCTGAAGCCGATGCGTATGACGGCGGTCTGGTGGGGGCCGAGCGCCTGGTCTGTGACGCGGGTGACGGCACGGGAGACCGCCGGGGGGAAGCGGTTCACCCGAGGCCTCCCCGGGCCTCGTCCTCCGGCACCGGCCACCAGGGCAGCGTGCGGTACTCGGGCGTGGTGGAGACCTGCTCCTCGCTCCACTCGGGCGGCGGCACCTGGGTGGTGCGCGAGCGGAGCTGGACCCGGTCGACGACACCGCCCGGGCCGACCGCGTCCGCCCGGTCGAGGCGCAGCACCGTGATCCGGCGCAGGTACGCCTCGGACAGCGTCCCGCGCAGGCCCACCGGGCGGTTGTCGTCGTCGTGCGTCGCGATCAGGAAGTCCCAGGCGCGCCGCAGTTCGTTCTGCTGGGTGTGGCTGGGCAGCGGATTGCCGTCGATGGCCCGGCCGTCCTGCGCGGACAGGTCGTACCAGCCGGTGGTCCGCACTCCTCCGTCCGTCGTCCGGATCTCGGCGCGCGCCTGGACGGCGATGTTCTGCTGCAGCGGGTTCGGGGCGAACAGCTTCCAGTTCTGCTCGAACTCCGGGTAGATCCAGTCCTCGATCGTCCTGCTGTGTTCCTTGCTGACCGTGTTCGCGGGTGCCACGTGCAGGAACGTCATGCCGAGGTGCACACAGACCCCGGCCGCGACGCTCACGAGCGCCACCGCGGCGCCGATCCGGTGGCGGAGGGAGAGGGCGGCCACACCGGAACGGGGCCCGGAGGGCGGACCGTCCACCGGGGCGGGCGGGCCGTCCACCGGGTCATCGGGGGCGGCCGGTGGGTCCGCCGGGTCGTCGAGGGTGGGCGGGCCCGTCCGGCGGCGCGGCGCGTCCTCCGGGTCGTCGGGAGCGGGTGCGGGGCCGGGCAGGGCACGGCGCGGGTCCGGCCCGCTCGGCCCGTGCCGGGCGTCCGAGCCCTCGTCGTACGCGTCCATGTCCGCCCCACCCCCCGATCCCGATACCGCTCCCGGTCCGTTCCGGTCCGTCCGTCACCACCCCCGCCCGGCGGCGAGCGCGTCGCGTCGTCCCCACCGCTTCCGCGCGACCGGCCCCGCCGCACGGAACGGTACTCAGGGCCGCCCGCCCGGGCACAGCCCCGACGGATCCCGTTCCGCAACCGTTGTCCACCGGCACCACCCGCAGGTTATCCACAGCGGTTGACACCTCGCGGCGTCCGTCTCACCATGGAATCGCACGAACCGAACGATCGGTCGGGAGCGTGTCCCGAGAAGAACCCAGGTCGAGGGGGACCCATGGCGACAGCAGCCGCCCGCGATACGGCCCGCAGCCAGCCGTACGACGCACCGGACGGCACCGCCGACACCGCCGAGTACGTGCGTGCCTTCGACGCGGCCGTCGCCGCCGACGAGCGGATCGAGCCGCGCGACTGGATGCCGGACGACTACCGGGCCACGCTCGTCCGGCAGATCGCGCAGCACGCCCACTCCGAGATCATCGGCATGCAGCCGGAGGCCAACTGGATCACCCGCGCGCCCTCGCTGCGCCGCAAGGCGATCCTGATGGCCAAGGTGCAGGACGAGGCCGGGCACGGCCTGTACCTCTACAGCGCCGCCGAGACGCTCGGCGTCAGCCGCGACGAGCTGCTCGACAAGCTGCACTCCGGCCGCCAGAAGTACTCCTCGATCTTCAACTACCCCACACTGACCTGGGCGGACGTCGGCGCGATCGGCTGGCTCGTGGACGGCGCGGCGATCACCAACCAGGTGCCCCTGTGCCGCTGCTCCTACGGTCCGTACGCGCGCGCCATGGTCCGCATCTGCAAGGAGGAGTCCTTCCACCAGCGCCAGGGCTACGAGCTGCTGCTCGCCCTGAGCCGGGGCACTCCGGAGCAGCACGCGATGGCGCAGGACGCGGTGGACCGCTGGTGGTGGCCGTCGCTGATGATGTTCGGCCCGCCCGACGACGAGTCCCCGCACTCCGCCCGGTCGATGGCCTGGAAGATCAAGCGGCACTCCAACGACGAGCTGCGCCAGCGCTTCGTCGACATCTGCGTCCCCCAGGCCGCCTCGCTCGGCCTCACCCTCCCCGACCCGGACCTGAAGTGGAACGAGGAACGCGGGCACCACGACTTCGGCCCGATCGACTGGGCGGAGTTCCGGGAGGTCCTCAAGGGCAACGGCCCGTGCAACGCGCAGCGGCTGGACCGGCGCAGGCGGGCCCACGAGGAGGGCGCCTGGGTCCGGGAGGCGGCAGCGGCCCACGCGGCCAAGCACACCCGCGGCACCGGCGACACCGGCGGCACCGCACACGGAACCGACCGGCCCACGCACGGAACCGACCGGCTCACGAACGGAACCGACCGGCCCGTGCCGGCGAACGGCGAGACAGGAGCGACGCGAGCATGACCCACACCGACTGGCCCCTGTGGGAGGTCTTCGTGCGCTCGCGCCGCGGACTGTCCCACACCCACGCCGGCAGCCTGCACGCGCCCGACGCGGAGCTCGCCCTGCGCAACGCCCGCGATCTGTACACCCGGCGCGGCGAGGGCGTCTCGATCTGGGTCGTGCCGTCGGCCGCGGTCACCGCCTCCTCGCCCGACGAGAAGGACCCGTTCTTCGAACCGTCCGCCGACAAGCCCTACCGGCACCCGACGTTCTACGAGATCCCCGAGGGGGTGCAGCACCTGTGACGACGCCCCCCGCCGAGGGCACCGCCCTCACGACGGCCGCGCTCGCCCTCGGCGACGACGCGCTGGTCCTCTCCCACCGCCTGGGCGAGTGGGCCGGCCACGCCCCCGTCCTCGAGGAGGAGGTCGCCCTCGCCAACATCGCGCTGGACCTGCTGGGCCAGGCCCGGGTGCTGCTGTCGATGGCCGGCGACGAGGACGAGCTGGCCTATCTGCGCGAGGAACGCGCCTTCCGCAACCTGCAGTTGGTGGAGCAGCCCAACGGCGACTTCGCCCACACCATCACCCGCCAGCTGTACTTCTCCACCTACCAGCACCTCCTGTACACCGAACTGGCCGCGGAGGGCGGCCCGTTCGCTCCCCTGGCCGCCAAGGCCGTCAAGGAGGTCGCCTACCACCGCGACCACGCCGAGCAGTGGACCCTGCGGCTCGGGGACGGCACCGACGAGAGCCACGCGCGGATGCAGCGTGCCGTGGACGCGCTGTGGCGCTACACCGGCGAGATGTTCCAGCCGGTCGAAGGCCTCGACGCCGACTGGACCGGTCTGGAGACGGCCTGGCTGGAGCAGACCGGAGAGGTGCTGCGCCGCGCCACGCTCACGGTGCCCGAGAGCCCGCGGGCGGGGGCGTGGACGGCCGGCGCGGGCCGCCAGGGCCTGCACACCGAGCCCTTCGGCCGCATGCTCGCCGAGATGCAGCACCTGCACCGCAGTCACCCGGGGGCGACATGGTGACCACCACCCCGCTGGAGGCGGAACTCCTGGAGCTCGCCGGTTCGGTGCCCGACCCCGAACTGCCCGTGCTGACCCTGCGCGAACTGGGGGTCGTGCGCGCGGTGCACGTGCGCGGGACGGACGCCGTCGAGGTCGAACTGACTCCGACGTACACCGGCTGTCCGGCCGTGGAGGCGATGAGCCTGGACATAGAGCGGGTGCTGCGCGAGCACGGGGTGCGCGAGGTCACCGTCCGCACGGTGCTCGCACCCGCCTGGTCGACCGACGACATCACCGACGAAGGGCGGCGCAAGCTCCGGGAGTTCGGCATCGCCCCACCGCGCGTGCGGCCGGCGTCCGGGCCGGTCCGGGTGGAGCTCGGGCCGACCCGCAGCCACTCCGCCCCCCGGGACGCGCGGGAGGAGGACCTCGGCCCCGTGCGCTGCCCGCACTGCGGATCCGCCGAGACCGAACTGCTCAGCCGTTTCTCCTCCACCGCGTGCAAGGCGCTGCGCCGGTGCCTGGCCTGCCGTGAACCGTTCGACCACTTCAAGGAGTTGTGATGGCGCGCTTCCACCGGCTCCGGGTGGCCGCGGTCGACCGGCTCACCGACGACTCCGTCGCCCTGACCCTCGCCGTCCCGCCGGACCTCCGCGAGGAGTACCGGTACGTGCCCGGCCAGCACCTGGCCCTGCGGCGCACCGTCGACGGCGTGGACCTGCGGCGCACCTACTCCATCTGCTCCCCCGCACCCGACGGCGAGGGACCGGACACGCTCCGGGTCGGCGTGCGGCTGGTCGAGGGCGGTGCCTTCTCGACCTACGCGCTGAAGGAGATCGGCATCGGCGACGAGCTGGAGGTCATGACCCCGGCCGGCCGCTTCACGCTCCGCCCCGCCCCCGGCCGGTACGCGGCGATCGTCGGCGGCAGCGGCATCACCCCGGTGCTGTCGATCGTCTCGACCCTCCTCGCGCGCGAGCCCCGCGCCCGCTTCTGCCTGGTACGCAGCGACCGGACCACCGCCTCGACGATGTTCCTGGAGGAGGTCGCCGACCTGAAGGACCGCCACCCCGAGCGGCTCCAGCTGGTGACGGTGCTCTCCCGGGAGGAGCAGCGGGCGGGCCTGCCGTCCGGACGGCTGGACCAGGAGCGGCTGACCGGGCTGCTGCCGGCGCTGCTGCCCGTGGACCAGGTGGACGGCTGGTTCCTGTGCGGGCCGTACGGGCTGGTCGAGGGGGCCGAGCGGGCGCTGCGCGGGCTGGGGGTGGCGCGCTCCCGCATCCACCAGGAGATCTTCCACGTGGACACCGGCACGGCACCGGCCGCGGTGGCACCGGCCCCCGCGCACAGCACGGTCACCGCCCGGCTCGACGGACGCGGCGGCACCTGGCCCGTGCAGGCCGGCGAGTCCCTGCTGGAGACGGTGCTGCGCAACCGGCCCGACGCGCCCTACGCCTGCAAGGGCGGGGTGTGCGGGACCTGCCGCGCCTTCCTCGTCTCGGGCGAGGTGCGGATGGACCGCAACTTCGCGCTGGAGGCGGAGGAGACCGAGGCGGGGTATGTGCTGGCGTGCCAGTCGCATCCGGTGACGGAAGAGGTGGAACTGGACTTCGACCGGTAGGAGCCACCCCGCTCCCGGGTTCGAGCCGGACCGGCTCGAACCGGCCCGACCCGGCGGCCCGCACCCGACCCGGTCGGTCCGCATCCGGCCCGGCGGCCGGGCCCGTTCCGAGCGGCCCGGACCCCGATCCGGCGGTCCTACAGCACGTGGCCGGGCTGCCCGTCGTCGGTGACGACGGGGCGGCCGGCGGACTCCCACACCTGCATGCCGCCGTCCACGTTCACGGCGTCGATGCCCTGCTGGGCCAGATACATCGTGACCTGGGCCGACCGTCCGCCGGAACGGCAGATCACATGCACCCGGCCGTCCTGCGGGACGGCCTCGGTCAGCTCGCCGTAGCGGGCCACGAACTCACTGATCGGGATGTGCAGCGCCCCTTCGGCGTGACCGGCCTTCCACTCGTCGTCCTCACGGACGTCGAGCAGGAAGTCGCCGTCCTCGAGGTCCGCGACCGCGACCGTGGGCACCCCAGCTCCAAAATTCATGCCCCCGACGCTACCGGACCGGCCGGGCCGGGGCTCAGCCCAGCAGCCCCGCCAGCTCCGTCTCGCGTTCGGTCACCTGGGCCCGCAGCTGCTCGGCGATCTCCTCCAGCAGCCGGTCGGGGTCGTCCGGGGCGAGGCGCAGCATCGCCCCGATGGCGCTCTCCTCCAGTTCCTTGGCGACCAGTGTGAGCAGTTCCTTGCGCTGGGCCAGCCATTCGAGGCGGGCGTACAGCTCCTCGGCGGCGCTCGGCACGCGCTTGAGCTCCGGGCCCGCGGCCCACTCCTCGGCGAGTTCCCGCAGCTCGGCCTCGTTGCCGCGGGCGTAGGCGGCGTTGACGCGGGTGATGAACTCCTCGCGGCGCAGCCGTTCCTTCTCCTCCTGCGCCAGGTCCGGGTGGGCCTTGCGGGCGAGGTCGCGGTAGAGCCTGCGGGCCTCCTCGCTGGGCCGTACCCGCTGCGGGGGCCGGACCGGCTGGTCCGTGAGCATGGCCGTGGCCTCCGGGAAGAGGCCGTCGCCGTCCATCCAGCCGTTCAGCAGTTCCTCGACCCCGGGGATCGGCATCAGCCGGGCGCGCGCCTCGTCGGCACGGCGCCGGTCCTCGGGGTCGCCGGTGCGGGCGGCCCTGGCCTCCAGGATCCGGGCCTCCAGCTCCTCGAGGCGGGCGTAGACCGGGCCGAGCTTCTGTTCGTGCAGCCGGGAGAAGTTCTCGACCTCGACGCGGAAGGTCTCCACCGCGATCTCGAACTCGATCAGCGCCTGCTCGGCGGCCCGTACGGCCCGCTCCAGCCGCTCCTCGGGCCGCGAGGCACCGCCGTCGCCCGACGTCCGCGCACCGGCGCCGCCGTCTCCCTGCTCACCTTCCGAGGTCGTCACCCGGACAGCGTAGGCCACGGTCCGCCCCTCACACTCCCAGCTCCGCCGCGATCCGTCCCGACCGCACCGCCGCCACCAGGTCCGCGTGGTCCGCCTCCGTGCGGTCGGCGTAGGCGACCGCGAAGGCCGCCACCGCCTCGTCCAGTTCGTCGTTCTTGCCGCAGTAGCCGGCGATCAGGCGGGGGTCCGCGCTGTGCGAGTGGGCGCGGGCCAGGAGGGCGCCGGTCATCCGGGCGTAGTCGTCGACCTGGTCGGCGGCCAGGGCCGCCGGGTCGACGCTGCCCTTGCGGTTGCGGAACTGGCGCACCTGGAAGGGCCGGCCGTCGACCGTCGTCCAGCCCAGCAGGCCGTCGCTCACCACCTGCATCCGCTTCTGGCCCAGGACCACGCGCCTGCCCTCGTGGCCCGCCTCCGGGGCGTCGAAGCCGGCCGTCGCCAGATGCGGCACCAGGGCCGAGGGACGGGCCTCCTTCACCTGCAGGACCAGCGGCTCGCCCCGGTGGTCGAGGAGCAGCACGACGTACGAGCGGGTGCCCACGCTGCCCGTGCCGACGACGCGGAACGCCACGTCGTGCACCGCGTGCCGGGCCAGCAGCGGGAGGCGGTCCTCCGGGAGCGTGCCGAGGTACTCCTCCAGGGAGGCGGCCACCGCGGCGGCCTCGTCGTCCGGGACGCGGCGCAGGACCGGCGGCGCGTCGACGAAACGGCGGCCGCCGTCCGCCGTCGCCTCGGTCGACTTGGCCGCGAAACGGCCGCTGGTGTTCGAGCGGGCCTTCTCGGAGACCCGCTCCAGCGTGCCCAGCAGATCGTGGGCGTCGGTGTGGGAGACCAGCTCCTCGTCCGCGATCGCGTTCCACGCGTCCAGCGCCGGCAGCCCGGACAGCAGCCGCATCGTGCGGCGGTAGGCGCCCACCGCGTCGTGGGCCGCCGCGCGGCAGGTGTCCTCGTCCGCGCCGGCCTCCCGCCCCGCGAGCACCAGCGAGGCGGCGAGTCGCTTCAGGTCCCACTCCCAGGGGCCCGTCACCGTCTCGTCGAAGTCGTTCAGGTCGATGACCAGTCCGCCGCGCGCGTCCCCGTACAGGCCGAAGTTCGCCGCGTGCGCGTCGCCGCATATCTGGGCGCCTATCCCCGTCATGGGGGTGCGGGCCAGGTCGTACGCCATGAGCCCCGCCGATCCGCGCAGGAAGGCGAACGGCGTCGCGGCCATCCGGCCCACCCGGATCGGGGTCAGCTCGGGCAGCCGGCCGCGGCCGGACTCCTCGACGGCCTCGACCGCACCGGGGCGGGAGGCGTCCAGGTCCAGGGTGGCGTGCGCGCTGCGCGGAACCCGCCGGCGCAGGGCCTTGCCCTCCGCCTTGGGGACGCCAGCGGCCGGCCACCCGGCGAAGCCCGGCACCCGCGGCAGCCGCCGCGGCTCACCCGCGCCCACCGTGCCTTCCGCACCTGCCGTGCCTTGCACGCCCGTCATACCTCGCACGTCTGCCGTCCCGGTCACCCCTGCAACAACCTCGGTCACACCAACCGTCTCCCCCGCACGCGCCCACCCGCGCGCCCCTGACGTTTCTTCCGGCCCGGCACCGAGGACGACACGGCACCGGGCATGACATCGATCACGCCGACCGTACCGCCGGTGGCCGAAACACGGCAGGTCCTGTGGACAACTCCGGAGGTGTGGAGAAACCCCGATGGTGAGGAGGAACAGGGCGACGCCCCGGCCCGGCGCCGGGTCCGCGGGTCAGGCCGGTGTGCTGGAGGGGCGCGGTGCCGCGTGAGGCTTTCGTTCCGCTCGCCCCGTCCGCCCGGGCTGGCAGCGGCAGGGACCGGTGGATCTCCAGGGCGGTGGTGGGGCGGTTGAGGGTGAGGTAGTGCAGGCCGGGTGCCTCCGCGTCGAGGAGTCGTCGAGCGAGCGCGGTGGCGTGCGCGACGCCTGCGCGGTTCGCCTGACCGGGGTCGTTCCGGGCGGCCTCCGGACGACGCGCCAGGTCGTCCGGGACGGTCGCGTTGCCGAACCGGGCGAAGCGGCGTATCCGGTCGGAGCGGGGGGCCAGCATGATCGCGGGGGTGACGGGGACGTGGCAGCCGGCCGAGGCCAGTCGGTCACACAGCCGGAAGTAGTCGTCCGCCCGGAAGAGCAGAGGAACATCTGGGTGATGGTGAAGCCCGCACCGCTGCGGCACTTGGCGACGAAGTGGCGGATGTCGTCCCGGTCGGCCGATCTGGGGTGACGCTCCGGGGAGGCGGCCACCGCCGCGTCGAAGGCCCCGCACTCGCGGACGAGGCGCACGAGGCGCACGAGGCGCGGCAGCGGCTCGCCCGGCTGGCCGCGGAACTCGCCGCCACATACGGCGAGTTCACGCCTACATCTGCTGATGGGTAGTCACTTTCCCCTAGGTGCCTACTATGCCGCGGCTGTTAGCGTGCCGGACGTCACAGTCAGTGACGAGCAGTGAGTGACGAGTCGTGACGGCGGCGTGCTCGCGTGCGGCGTGCTCGATCACCAGACCTCGATCACCACGGCACCCACACCATCTGGGGGAGACCATGATTGCAGTCACGGGAGCCACGGGGAACATCGGCCGTCCGCTGGTCTCACTGCTCGCGGAGGCCGGTGAGCAGGTGACGGCCGTCTCGCGGAACACGCCCGGTTTCGAGCTGCCCGAGGGCGTCACCCACCAGCGGGCCGACCTGGGCGACGCCGAGAGCCTCCGCCCCTCGCTCGAGGGCGCCGAGGCGCTGCTCGTCCTGCTCGGGGGCAGCTCAACGCCTTCGCCTGGGCGGAGTCCGTCCGCACCCGGCGCACGATCGCGGCGCCCTTCGCCGACGTCGCCCTCCCGGTCATCGACCCCGCCGACATCGCCGCGGCGGCGGACGTCGTCCTGCGCAACGGCAGGCACTCCGGCGGCATCTACGAGCTGACCGGGCCGGAAGCCATCACGCCCCGCCGGCAGGCCGAGGAGATCGGCCGGGCCCTGGGCGAGTCGGTCGACTTCGTCGAGCTGACCCGCGAGCAGGCGCGGGAGGGCATGCTGCAGTTCATGCCCGAGCCCGTCGTGGAGGGCACGCTCGACATCCTGGGCACGCCGCGGCCGCGCGAGCAGCAGGTGAGCCCGGCCGTCGAGCAGCTGGTCGGCCGCCCTGCGCGCCCCTTCGGCGAATGGGTGGCGCGCAACGCCGCGGCCTTCGAGTGAGCTGACCGACGGTTACGGACCGTGTCAGCCGCGTGTCCGTCGACACCCGCCGACGGGCACGCGGTCGGTATGTCCGGGCTCCGCGGCTCGACGGCCCCCGCCCCGGCCCCGTGACGCCCACGTCGTGCGGCACTCCCCCCGGCACCCCGCACCACAGCGGATCCCGCCCATGAAATAGCTCACACGACGGGCCCGCACACCCTCCCCCGGCCGTGCGCTGCCTCACAACTGCCGGTAAACCGAGGAACGGGCCCCTGCCGTGACTTCCGTCACCTGCAGAGACCCGTTCCTCGGTTTCTCTGTGCGCGAGGGGGGAGTTGAACCCCCACGCCCTTGCGGGCACTGGAACCTGAATCCAGCGCGTCTGCCTATTCCGCCACCCGCGCATTGGGTGTGTCCTCGGGCCCCACCCCTGTGGGGTTCGGCGCCTTCCGACACCCAGAACATTAGCACGCTGTCCGGGGTGGGTTCACATCCCTTTCCCCCGGCCCCCGCACCCACCAGCCCTGGTCAGCGCTTCCGCCCGGGGCCGGCCTCCACCGCTCCCATCCCACCCGCGCACCGCTCCCGCGGCGGCGGAGGCTGCTTCACGTATCAACCTCGTACCGGTGACCCCCGTCTTCCCAGGAGCCGGTCGGAGTCCACAGCCGGGTGCGGGACACTGGTCTGCGGCCCCCTCTACGATCCATGGCAGAACGACGTGCACCAACACGGCCGAGGGAGTTCGAAGAGGGGCCCCGGAGGGAACTTCGTCAGGCGTCGACACCCGTCGACCGGGCGGACAGGGGGAACCAGTCGATCGACCCGCGCGTGGATACGATCAGTAAGCAGTACCAGGTAAACAGTGCACGACACGGTGCACGGCGCAGTACACAGGACGGCAGCGACGGAGGAGGTGCCCCATGGGAGTCCTGAAGAAGTTCGAGCAGCGTCTCGAAGGTCTGGTCAACGGCACCTTCGCCAAGGTGTTCAAGTCCGAGGTGCAGCCCGTGGAGATCGCGGGAGCGCTCCAGCGGGAGTGCGACAACAACGCCACCATCTGGAACCGCGACCGCACCGTGGTCCCCAACGACTTCATCGTCGAGCTGAGCACCCCGGACTTCGAGCGGCTCAGCCCGTACTCCGGCCAGCTCGGCGACGAGCTCGCCGGCATGGTGCGCGACTACGCCAAGCAGCAGCGCTACACCTTCATGGGCCCCATCAAGGTGCACCTGGAGAAGGCCGAGGACCTCGACACCGGTCTGTACCGGGTGCGCAGCCGCACCCTCGCCTCCTCCGCCAGCCAGGCGCCCGCGGGCCCCGCCGCCCCGCCGGCCGGCGGCGGCTACGGCTACCCGCCGGTCGGCGGCCCCGCGGGTGCCCCGCCCATGCCGGCCGCGCCGCCGCCCGGCGCCCGGCCCGGCGGCTACGGCTACCCCCAGCCCGCGGGTGCCCAGCGGCCCCCCGCCGCGCCCGGCGGACGCACCCGCCACTGGATCGAGATCAACGGCACCCGCCACCAGATCTCCCGCGCCACGCTGGTGCTGGGCCGCAGCACCGACGCCGACGTGCGGATCGACGACCCCGGCGTCTCCCGCCGGCACTGCGAGATCCGGACCGGAACGCCCTCGACGATCCAGGATCTCGGATCCACCAACGGCATCGTGGTGGACGGGCAGCACACCACTCACGCTACGCTCCGCGACGGCTCGCGGATCGTCGTGGGCAGCACCACCGTTATCTATAGGCAAGCCGAAGGGTGAAGCGGGGGCAATGTCAGAGCTGACCCTCACGGTCATGCGGCTGGGGTTCCTGGCCGTTCTGTGGCTGTTCGTGATCGTGGCCGTGCAGGTCATCCGGAGTGACCTGTTCGGCACTCGTGTCACCCAGCGCGGAGCACGGCGGGACTCCGGCCGGCAGCAGCAGGCCGCCCGGCAGGCACCGCCGCCGCAGCGCCAGCAGTCCGGCGGCGGTCGCCGCGGCCGGAACACACCCACCAAGCTGGTCGTGACCGAAGGCACCCTCACCGGCACCACCGTCGCGCTCCAGGGCCAGACCATCACCCTGGGCCGGGCGCACGACAGCACCATCGTGCTGGACGACGACTACGCCTCCAGCCGCCATGCCAGGATCTACCCGGACCGCGACGGCCAGTGGATCGTCGAGGACCTGGGCTCCACGAACGGCACCTACCTGGACCGGACCCGGCTGACGACCCCCATGCCGATCTCGCTGGGTGCGCCGATCCGCATCGGCAAGACCGTCATCGAGCTGCGGAAGTAGTACGACAATGAGCGAGCGGAGCGAGCACGCGGTGGGGGTCCTCCATCAGGGTCCCGGCGCGCTCCCGACCGGAGGGTGGGCAGTGTGGCTCGACACGACCGGCTGTACCCGGAGCCGACAGGCGAGGTGCGCATGAGTCTGTCCCTGCGCTTCGCCGCCGGATCGCACAAGGGGATGATCCGGGAGGGCAACGAGGACTCCGGTTACGCCGGTCCGCGCCTGCTCGCCATCGCCGACGGCATGGGCGGCGCCGCGGCCGGAGAGGTCGCCTCCTCCGAGGCGATCTCCACCATCGTCGCGCTCGACGACGACGTCCCCGGCTCCGACCTGCTCACCTCGCTCGGCTCGGCCGTGCAGCGGGCCAACGACCAGCTGCGCATGATGGTCGAGGAGGACCCCCAACTCGAGGGCATGGGCACCACCCTGACCGCCCTGCTGTGGACCGGTCAGCGCCTCGGCATGGTGCACGTCGGCGACTCCCGCGCCTACCTCCTGCGCGACGGCGTCCTCACCCAGATCACCCAGGACCACACCTGGGTGCAGCGCCTGGTCGACGAGGGCCGGATCACCGAGGAGGAGGCGACCACCCACCCCCAGCGGTCCCTGCTCATGCGGGCCCTCGGCAGCGGCGAACACGTCGAGCCCGACCTGTCCATCCGCGAGGTCCGGGCCGGGGACCGGTACCTGATCTGCTCCGACGGCCTGTCCGGCGTGGTCTCCCACCAGACCCTGGAGGAGGCCCTGGCCGGCTACCAGGGCCCCCAGGAGACCGTGCAGACCCTGATCGAGCTGGCGCTGCGCGGCGGCGGCCCCGACAACATCACCGTGATCGTCGCCGACGTCCTGGACCTCGACACCGGGGACACCCTCGCCGGGCAGCTCTCCGACACCCCGGTCGTGGTGGGCGCGGTCGCCGAGAACCAGAACCAGCCGCACGACAACGGCATCATGCAGACCCCGGCCGGCCGCGCCTCCGGCCTCGGCCGCCGGCGCCAGGAGGGGGGCGGCGGCGAGTTCGGACCGCCCGGCAGCGGTGACGTCACCGGCTTCATCCCCACCGACGGCTTCGACTACGGCGACGACGACTTCACCAAGCCCCGCAAGGGCCGCAAGTGGTTCAAGAGGTCCGCCTACAGCCTGCTCACCCTCGCCGTCATCGGCGGCGGCCTGTACGGCGGCTGGCGCTGGACGCAGACGCAGTACTACGTCGGCACCAAGGGCGAGCACGTCGCGCTGTACCGGGGCATCAGCCAGGACCTGGCCTGGGTCTCGCTGTCGGAGGTGGTCAAGAACCACCCCGAGATCGAACTCAAGTACCTGCCGCCCTACCAGCGCGAGCTGGTCGAGGCGACCATCGCCGAGGGCAGCCTCAAGGGCGCCCGCGCGAAGATCGAGGAACTGTCCGTCCAGGCCTCCGCGTGCAAGAAGCAGGCCGAGCGGCGCGCCGCCGAGAGCGAGAGCAACGCCAAGACCGGCGAGGGCGAGGCGGGAGGCACCACGGGAACCACACCCGCCTCCTTCACGTCCAAGGCCTCGCCGACGCCGACCCCCTCGGGCTCGGCGCAGGCTCCGCAGCAACCCACGTCCCCGTCCACCACCGCACCCACCCCCAACCCCGGCCCCAGCCTCTCGGAGGAAGAGCAGAAGGTCGTCTCGCTGTGCGGTAAGCAGTAGGCAAGCCGTGAGAGGCCCTGTCACACGATGAGCAGTACACCCAACCCGTCGCCGCAGCACACGTCCACGATCGGTGCGATCGGCGCACCCAGCCGCCGCAACACCGAACTCGGGCTGCTGGTCTTCGCC
Organism: Streptomyces viridosporus T7A; assembly: GCF_008704515.1. NCBI lineage: Bacteria > Bacillati > Actinomycetota > Actinomycetes > Kitasatosporales > Streptomycetaceae > Streptomyces > Streptomyces viridosporus. Next base: position 4,317,871 of record NZ_CP023700.1, on the reverse strand, counting down.
GTGGTCATCCCGGTCTTCGCCTACGCCAACGTCGGCCTGGCCATCGACGGCTCCGTCCCCTCCGGGTTGCTCGCCTACGGGCTGGGACTCGGTCTGCTGGCGGGGGTCGGACACCTCGTGGTGCGGAAGTTCGCCGCGTACGCCGACCCGCTGCTGCTGCCCATCGCGACGCTCCTGAACGGCCTCGGGCTGGTCGTGATCTGGCGGCTGGACCAGTCGGAGCGGCTGCAGCTGCTGGCGAAGCGGGCGTACGGGGCGTTCAGCCCGTCCGCCCCGAACCAGCTGCTGTACTCGGCCATCGGCCTCGGCCTGTTCGTCGCGGTGCTCGTCTTCCTCAAGGACCACCGCATCCTGCAGCGGTACACCTACATCTCGATGGTCGCCGCCCTGATCCTGCTGCTGCTGCCGCTCGTGCCGGGGCTCGGGGCCGATGTGTTCGGCGCCAAGATCTGGATCCGGGTCGCCGGGTTCTCCATCCAGCCGGGTGAGTTCGCCAAGATCGTCATCGCGATCTTCTTCTCGGGCTACCTCATGGTGAAGCGGGACGCGCTGGCGCTCGCCAGCCGCCGGTTCATGGGCCTGTACCTGCCTCGTGGCCGCGACCTCGGCCCGATCATCACCATCTGGGCCGTCAGCCTGCTCGTCCTCATCTTCGAGAACGACCTCGGCACCTCGCTGCTGTTCTTCGGCCTGTTCGTGATCATGCTGTACGTCTCCACGGAGCGGACGAGCTGGATCGTGATCGGTCTGCTGATGTCCGCCGCCGGTGCCGTGGGCGTGGCCTCGTTCGCCAGCCACGTCCAGGCCCGCGTGGACGCCTGGCTGGACCCGTTCGGCTGCTACCAGACCTCCGGTGCCTGTGAGCAGATCGGCCAGTCGATCATGTCGTTCGGCTCCGGTGGCGTGATCGGCACCGGTCTCGGACAGGGCCACTCCGACCTGATCGGCTTCGCCGCCAACTCCGACTTCATCTTCGCCACCTTCGGCGAGGAGCTGGGCCTGGCCGGCGTCATGGCGATGCTGCTGCTCTACGGACTGATCGTCGAACGCGGTATCCGGACCGCCCTGGCCGCCCGCGACCCCTTCGGCAAGCTGTTCGCGGTCGGTCTGTCCGGCGCCTTCGCGCTGCAGGTCTTCGTGGTCGCCGGCGGTGTCATGGGGCTGATCCCCCTGACCGGTATGACGATGCCGTTCCTCGCGTACGGCGGTTCCTCGGTCATCGCCAACTGGGCCCTGATCGGCATCCTGATCCGCATCAGCGACACCGCCCGCCGCCCGGCCCCCGCACCCGCCACCAACCCCGACGCCGAGATGACCCAGGTGGTCCGACCGTGAACAAGCCCCTGCGCCACATCGCGATCTTCTGCGGGCTCCTCGTCCTCGCCCTGCTGCTCCGCGACAACTGGCTCCAGTACGTCCAGGCGGACGCCCTGCAGAAGCACGAGCGCAACCGGCGCATCGCCATCGAGCGCTACGCGCAGCCGCGCGGAGACATCATCGTCGACGGCAAGCCCATCACCGGCTCCAAGCAGACGTCGGGCAGCGACTTCGAGTACAAGCGCACCTACAAGAACGGCCCGATGTGGGCGCCGGTCACCGGCTACGCCTCGCAGGCCTTCGGCGCGACCCAGCTGGAGAGCATCGAGGACGGCATCCTCACCGGCAACGACGACCAGCTGTTCTTCCGCAACACGCTCGACATGCTCACCGGCAAGAAGAAGCAGGGCGGCAACGTCGTCACCACGCTCAACGCCGCCGCCCAGAAGGCCGCGTACGAGGGGCTGGAGAAGCAGGGCGGCAAGGGAGCCGTCGCCGCCATCGAGCCGTCCACCGGCAAGATCCTCGCCCTCGCCTCCTACCCGTCGTACGACCCGTCGTCGTTCGCCGGGAACTCCACCACCACGGACACCGAGGCCTGGCAGAAGCTGCAGAAGAAGAACAACCCCGACGACCCGATGCTCAACCGGGCCCTGCGCGAGGTCTACCCGCCCGGCTCCACCTTCAAGGTCGTCACCGCCGCCGCCGCACTGGAGAACGAGCTCTACACGGACGCGGACCAGAAGACGCAGACGCCGCTGCCGTGGATCATGCCGGGCACCAGGACCCCGCTGAAGAACGACGGCGACCTCCCCTGCGAGGACGCCAGCCTGCGTGAGGCACTGCGCGTGTCCTGCAACACCGTCTTCGGCAAGATCGGTGCCGACCTCGGCAACGACAAGATGCTGGAGATGAGCGAGAAGTTCGGCTTCAACGCCGAGCAGTTCACCCCGGTCCGCGCCAACGCCTCCGTCTTCTCCGACGACATGGACAAGGCGCAGACCGCACTCTCCTCCATCGGCCAGTTCAACACCGCCGCGACCCCGCTGCAGATGGCCATGGTCACCGCGGCCATCGCCAACGACGGCACGCTGATGAAGCCGTACATGGTCGACGCGCTCCAGGACTCGAGCCTCAACCCCGTCGAGAAGACGGACCCGGAGGAGCTGAGCCGGCCGATGACCGCGAAGAACGCCCAGATCCTCCAGTCGATGATGGAGACGGTCGTCGAGAAGGGCACGGGCGGCAACGCCCGCATCCCCGGCGTCACCGTGGGCGGCAAGACCGGTACCGCCCAGCACGGTGTGGACAACAAGGAGAACCCCTACGCCTGGTTCATCTCCTACGCCAAGAGCGCCGACGGCAGCTCGCCGGTGGCCGTCGCGGTCGTCATCGAGGACGAGAACGCGGTGCGGGGCGACATCTCCGGCGGTGGCCTCGCGGCGCCGATCGCCAAGAGCGTGATGGAGGCGGTCGTCAAGGCCAAGCAGTGACCCCGGTCACGTCTGCTTCACATCGGTGCACGTTGCGGTACCGGTCCTGTATCGGCTGACGAACTTGGCCAGGTCGCACAAAAAGAGCCGGGTACCGTAGGCCCGGACTGCAGCCTCCGGCGGCACGCATGTGCCGCCCGGGACCGACGGAGAGGGCTGGTAGGTAGCTATGGAAGAGCCGCGTCGCCTCGGCGGCCGGTACGAACTGGGCCAGGTGCTCGGCCGCGGTGGCATGGCGGAGGTCTACCTCGCGCATGACAGCCGCCTCGGCCGCACCGTGGCGGTGAAGACGCTGCGCGCCGACCTGGCACGCGACCCGTCCTTCCAGGCCCGGTTCCGCCGGGAGGCCCAGTCGGCCGCCTCGCTCAACCATCCCGCGATCGTCGCGGTCTACGACACGGGCGAGGACTACATCGACGGGGTCTCCATCCCCTACATCGTCATGGAGTACGTCGACGGCTCCACGCTCCGTGAGCTCCTGCACAGCGGCCGCAAGCTGCTGCCGGAGCGGACGCTGGAGATGACCATCGGCATCCTCCAGGCCCTGGAGTACTCCCACCGGGCCGGCATCGTCCACCGCGACATCAAGCCGGCCAACGTCATGCTGACGCGCAACGGCCAGGTCAAGGTGATGGACTTCGGCATCGCCCGTGCGATGGGCGACGCCGGCATGACGATGACGCAGACCGCCGCCGTCATCGGCACCGCCCAGTACCTCTCGCCGGAGCAGGCCAAGGGCGAGCAGGTCGACGCGCGCTCCGACCTCTACTCCACCGGCTGCCTGCTGTACGAGCTGCTGACCGTCCGTCCGCCCTTCGTGGGCGACTCCCCGGTCGCGGTCGCCTACCAGCACGTGCGGGAGGAACCGCAGGCGCCGAGCGTCTTCGACCCCGAGATCACGCCCGAGATGGACGCGATCGTGCTGAAGGCGCTGGTCAAGGACCCCGACTACCGCTACCAGTCGGCCGACGAGATGCGCGCCGACATCGAGGCCTGCCTCGACGGCCAGCCGGTCGCGGCCGCCGCGGCGATGGGCGCCGCGAGCTACGGCGGCTACGGCGACGACCAGCCGACGACGGCCCTGCGCTCGGACGCCGGCGCCGGCGCGGCGACCTCGATGCTGCCGCCCATGAACCCGGACGACGGCGGCTACGGCTACGACGACCGCCCCGACCGGCGCCGCCAGAACCCGAAGAAGAACAACACCTCGACGATATTGCTGGTCGTGGCGGGCGTCCTGGTCCTGATCGGCGCGATCCTGATCGGCCGCTGGGCCTTCAGCGGCGACGGGGTGAGCAACGACGGCGTGGCGGTCCCGAACTTCGTGGGCCAGACCAAAGCGGACGCCCAGGAGCGCGCCGACAACGTCGAACTGAAGCTCTCCTTCGAGGAGAAGCCCTGCGAGGACCAGAGCAAGGGCAGGATCTGCGAACAGGACCTCAAGCCGGAAACCCAGGTCAAGAAGGGGGACACCGTCAACCTGGTGGTGTCCACCGGAGCGCCGAAGGTGGCGGTGCCGAGTGTGATCGGCCTCAGCCTGGAGGACGCCAAGGCCAAGCTGGAGGGCGACGACTACCAGCTCAAGATCGAGACGCAGGCCCGGGAGTCCTCGGAGACCCCGAACAGCGTCCTCGAGCAGAACCCGACCTCCGGCAAGGAGGTGGAGAAGGGCTCCACGATCACCCTGGTGATCGCCAAGGAGGAGGCCAGGTCCACCGTCCCGGACGTCATCGGCAAGTCCTGTGACGAGGCCAAGGCCCAGATGTCGGCCAACGATCTGGTGGGCAACTGCACCGAGCAGGAGACCGACGACCCGAACCAGGTCGGCAAGGTCATCTCGACCACGCCGAGCGCCAACACGCCGATCGGCAAGGGCTCCCAGGTCCAGATCGTCGTCGGCAAGGCCAAGCAGGAAGAGAAGTTCGGCATGCCGAAGGTCACTCAGATGACGGTCGGCCAGGCCAAGCAGGCCCTCGCCCAGGCGGGCCTGCAGCTCGAGCGGGTCGAGGGCGTGGACGACGACAACGCCATGGTGATCCAGAGCGTCCCGGCGGAGGGCCAGGAGGTCAAGAAGGGCGACAAGGTCACCCTGATCGCCATCGGCCAGCAGGGCGGCAACGGCGGCAACAACGGCGGCGGCTTCTTCGGCGGCCTCACCGGCGGCCGCGGGGACGACTGACCCTCCCGGCCCGGAACGGCAGGAGCCCCGGCACCCTCCCTGGAGGGGGCCGGGGCTCTTTCACGGGTCCGTCCCGGACCCGCGTCCCTGCTGCACCCGTGCTTTCGCGCGCCTCCGCGGGGCTGCGTCGGGCCCGGGCACGGGGAAGGCCCGGCGCCGCGACGTCCTGTCGTGGCTCCGGGCCCTCTCCGTGCCGGACGGTCGGCCCCCTGCGAGGAGGACGGTCAGCGCAGTTCCGCGGGCGGCGTCCGCTCGTCGTCCACCTTCTCCGTGCGGACCAGTTCGCCCCAGACGATGTAGCGGTACTTGCTGGTGAACACCGGCGTGCAGGTGGTCAGCGTGATGTAGTGGCCGGCCTTCTTCTTCCCGGACTCCTTCGGGACCGGGGAGAGGACCTCGACGTTGTACTTCGAGGTCTCGGGGAGGATGCCGTAGACCTTGTAGACGTACCACGTGTCCTTCGTCTCGAAGACGATCGGGTCGCCCTTCTCGATCTGGTGGATGCCGTGGAACTTGGCCCCGTGGCCGTCCCGGTGGGCCGCGAGCGAGAAGTTGCCCTTCTTGCCGGAGGTCGGCAGGGTCGCCTTGACGGGGTCGGTGTAGTAGCCGGCGACGCCGTCGTTGAGGACCTCCATCGAGGTGCCCTTCTCGACGAGGATCTCGTCCCCGCTCATCGTGGGCACGTGGAGGAAGCCGATGCCGTCCTTGCTGTCGAAGGAGACGGGACCGCCGCCGTCGGGCTCCCGGCTCCAGGAGTCGCGGATCTTGTCCGCCTGCTCGCCCGCCGCGCGGTCGGCGACGACGTTCGTCCACCACAGCGAGTAGGCGACGAACAGGCCCAGCACCAGGCCCGCGGTGATGAGGAGTTCCCCGAAGAGGCTGACCACGAGCGCCACCGGGCTCATGCGGCGGCGTGCCGCGGGCGGCGGTGACGCGGGCCCGTCGGTGTGCTGTTCGGTGTCGTCGGCGGTCGCTGCCACGTTTCCTCTGCCCTTACCTGACGAGCGCATCCGGCTTGCCCTTGCTGCGCGGCCGTTCCTCGTCCATCTTGCCCCAGACGATCATGCGGTACTTGCTGGTGAACTCCGGCGTGCAGGTGGTCAGTGTGATGTAGCGACCGGGTTCCGTGAAGCCCGAGTCCTTCGGGACCGGGTCGAGGACGCTGATGTTGCTCGGCGAGGTCACCGGCAGGATCGACGCCATCTTGTAGACGAAGTACGTGTCCTGCGTCTCCACGACGATCGGGTCGCCCGGCTCCAGCCGGTTGATGTACCGGAACGGCTCACCGTGCGTGTTCCGGTGGCCCGCCAGCCCGAAGTTGCCGCTCTTCGCGTCCGGCATCGCCGTCTTCAGCGCGCCCTCCGCGTAGTGGCCCACCATGCCCCGGTCGAGCACCTTCTTGCTGTTGATGCCCTCGGCGATCGGCACCACCACGTCCAGCTTCGGGATGTGCAGCAGCGCGAAACCCTGCCCCGGCTCGAACACCCCCGGATTGCGCTTGCCGTTCGCCCAGTCGCTCTGGAGGTCGCTGAGTTCCTTGCCGGCCTGCGCCTGCGCCCGCACGTTCGTCCACCACAACTGGTAGGTGACGAACAGCAGCATCAGCACGCCGGTGGTGATGAACACCTCGCCGATCGCACGGCTCGCGACGACCGCGGGGCTCGCCCGGCGTGCCCGGGCCCGCCGGCGTGCCTCCACCCGCGACAGCGGCGCCCCGGACGGCCCCTCAGGGGCTCGGGACGCCGCCTCGGGCTCCCCGGCCCCGCGAGGGCTTCCACGCCGCCCCTGACGCCGTTTCGCGGCCTTCCTGCGGGCAGCACGGCCGCCCGGGGCCCCGGTGGGCTCCTCCCGGACCGGGCGCTCCGGCGGATCGGGCGGATCGGGGATCCGCAGCGCCACCGTCTCCTCGTCGACGGGCGGCAGGTACGCGGTGTCGTCGGAGGCACTGCCGTAGGGGTCCCGCGGAGCGCCGTCGTACCGGCCGTCCCCGAACGTGCCGGGTGCCCCGTACGGCTGCTGCCCGTACGGGGTCCCCTGCTCGCCGCCGACGCCGTATCCGGGGTGGTCCGTGAAGGACTCCCCGTATCCGGCACCGGACTCGCGCTCGGGGCGCAGCGCGGTCACGCCGTGGCCCTGCCCACCACCGGGGCGAGCCCCGCCGATCTCGCCACCGCGCCCTCGTCACCGCACTCCGCCAGCCAGTTGGCCAGCATCCGGTGCCCGTGCTCGGTCAGCACCGACTCCGGATGGAACTGCACGCCCTCGACCGGGAGTTCACGGTGCCTCAGCCCCATCACGATGCCGTCCGGCGTTCTGGCCGTGACCTCCAGCTCCGCGGGTACGGTGGCCGGTTCGGCGGCCAGCGAGTGGTAGCGGGTCGCCGTGAAGGGGGAGGGCAGACCGGCGAAGACGCCCCGGCCCGTGTGCTCGACCGGCGAGGTCTTGCCGTGCAGCAGCTCGGGCGCGCGGTCCACCACCCCGCCGTACGCCACCTGCATCGACTGCATGCCGAGGCAGACCCCGAAGACCGGCACCCCGGTCGACGCGCAGTGCCGCACCATGTCCACGCAGACACCGGCCTCTTCGGGGGTGCCGGGTCCGGGTGACAGCAGCACGCCGTCGAAGCCGTCCTGCGCGTGCCCCGTCGACACCTCGTCGTTGCGCAGGACCTCGCACTCGGCGCCCAGCTGGTACAGGTACTGGACCAGGTTGAAGACGAAGCTGTCGTAGTTGTCGACGACGAGAATGCGCGCGCTCACTGGTTGTCCACCGTCACATCGTTGAAGGGCAGCAGCGGCTCGGCCCACGGGAAGACGTACTGGAAGAGGAGGTAGACCACGGCGATGATCAGCACGAGTGAGATGAGCGCCCTCACCCATCCGTTCCCCGGCAGATGCCGCCAGATCCAGCTGTACATGCCGTCCCTTCCGTCGTACCACGGCACCAGACCCACGCCGTAGCCACCAGACTAGCGGCGCGGCGCCTCCGGTTCCCCTGTGTCCACAGGCTGTGTACGGACCGGGCGGGCCCGGGCGCGTGCACCCGGAAGTACGTGCCGCGGGGGCGATCGCCTCGATCTCTGCGGGCCCGGTCCCCCGTAGGCCCCGCCGCTACCCGACGGGCTCCGCGTGGTGCAGGTCCACCGTGCCCGAGTAGCCGGGCAGCGTCACCCTCCCGTTGTCCTCGACCTTCCAGCCGAGCCCGTAGACGTTGACGTACACCATGTAGTTCTGGATCGCCGGGGAGGTCGTGAGCGCCTTCTTCAGCTTCTCCGGGTCGCCGACCGCCGTGATCTTGTACGGCGGCGAGTAGACGCGGCCCTGGAGGATCAGGGTGTTGCCCACGCAGCGCACCGCGCTGGTGGAGATCAGCCGCTGGTCCATGACCTTGATGCCCTCGGCGCCGCCCTGCCACATCGCGTTCACCACGGCCTGGAGGTCCTGCTGGTGGATGACCAGGTAGTCGGGCTGCGGCTCGGGGTAGCCGGGGAGCCTTGCGGTGGCGTCCGGCGGGGCGTCGTCGAGCGTGACCGTGATCGCCTCGCCCTCGAGTTTCCGCGTGCCCGCGCGTTCCTCCAGGGCGGCGAGTCGGTCGTCCTCCGCCTGGGTGCTGCCGTCGTCGCGCTCGGCAAGGGCCTCTATGTCCTTGCGCAACACGCCGTTGGACTCCTCCAGCTCCCCGTTCGCGCGGCTGCGCTCGTGGATCAGGTCGGACAGCCGCAGCAGCGAGGCGTCCGTGCGGATGTTGGTGCCCTTGGCCGTGTGGAAGCTGGTGAAGAAGATGAGCCCCGCGAGCGCGAAGACCCCCGCGGTGAGGACGCGCACGGGCCGGAAACGGTGTCGGCGGGCGGGTCTGGCTTCCGTCCCGGGGAAGTCGGCAGAATTGCTCAACGTACCCTTATCTCCTTCGGCGCCGCGGAAGCACTACGCTAACGGACGCCCGGGGGAGCGCTCAGAGTCCCCTTGTACGCTGCTCCGAGCCCGACCCAGTTCCCTGCGCGGCCACGCAGCGCATCGACAGGAGAGACCCTCGTGCCGAAGTCACGTATCCGCAAGAAGGCCGACTACACGCCGCCGCCGGCGAAGCAGACGACTGCTCTCAAGCTGACCAACCGCGCCTGGGTCGCGCCGGTGATGCTGGGCCTGTTCCTCATCGGACTGGCCTGGATCGTCGTCTTCTACGTCACCGACGGCTCGCTGCCCGTCGACGCCCTGGGCAACTGGAACATCGTGGTCGGCTTCGGCTTCATCGCCGCCGGGTTCGGCGTCTCGACACAGTGGAAGTAGGGCGCGCCGCGCGGTGAGCTCGGTTCTGCCCCGCACTGTCCACCAGCCCTGCCCAGAGCCTTCCACCGGCTCTGGGCAGGGCTGTCCACTGAGTTATCCACAGGCTTTTCCACATGGGGAAAACAAACCCCGATCTGTGGATAACTCATCAGAGGTTGACGCCGGTGTGACAAGACCACTGGTGACCGAAAATTTGTTCGTCGCTCATCTGACCTGCATCAACAGGGGACCACAGCCCTGGACGCCACGGTCTCCGCACACTGTGCACAAGATTCACCACCCACTGTGGACAACCCTGACGCTCAGGTGAGCTGCGCCGTCCTCAACAGGACCAGCAGAACCACCACAGCCAGCACCAGTGCACAGGTGCCGTACTGGATCAGCGCCCTGCGCTCGCGCGGGGCGTGGACCATGGCGTACCCGATCACGACACCGGCGACGAGCCCTCCGATGTGCGCCTGCCAGGCGATGTTGAAGCCCGGGCTGAAGGTGAAGATCAGATTGATCACCAGCAGGGCGATGATCGGACGCATGTCGTAGTCGAGGCGGCGCATCAGGACGGCCATCGCACCGAAGAGGCCGAAGATGGCGCCGGAGGCGCCGAGCGTGGCCGTGGTCCCGGAAGCCAGCAGATACGTCAGCGCGCTGCCCGCCAGCCCGGAGATCAGATAGAGCGCGAGATAGCGCGCCCGGCCGAGGGCCTGCTCGAGCGGTCCGCCGAGCCACCACAGGCCGAGCATGTTGAAGGCGATGTGCCAGATCGCCTCGTGCGTGAACATCGAGGTGAACAGGCGGTACCACTCGCCGTCGGCCACTCCCTCGGTGGGCAGGAACGGAGCCGGCGGCCAGACACCGATGAGGTACAGATCGCGCAGCAGCGAGGGTCTGATCTGCACGGCGACGAACACCGCGAGATTGATCCCGAGAAGGACCTTCGTGACCAGCCGGGGATCGGCGACGACGGTGCCGCCGGCGATCGTGCGGGGCAGGGAGGCCGTGGGGGCGTGTCCGGTGCCCGAGCCGCTGCGGACGCACTCCGGGCACTGGAAACCGACCGAGGCGTTGACCATGCACTCGGGACAGATCGGGCGCTCGCAGCGGGTACAGCGAATGCCGGTCTCGCGGTCCGGGTGGCGATAGCAGACGGGGACGCTCCGGGCGTCCTGCGGGCTGCCGGCAGCCTGGTCGTCCATGGGCACCCCTCGGTCGTGTGGAAAAGCCCCGCCCCGCCCATCCTTACGGATGAGCGGGGCGATTGGTTCCCCTCTGCGGGCTTTCGCTCTCCGGGGAGCGGAGGGCTCAGCCCTCGCGGATCTCGACCGACTCGATCACGACGTCTTTCACCGGACGGTCGGTGCGCGGGTTGGTCTGCGTGGAGGCGATGGTGTCGACGACCTTCTGGCTGGCGGCGTCGGCGACCTCGCCGAAGATGGTGTGCTTGCGGTTCAGCCATGCCGTCGGGGCGACGGTGATGAAGAACTGCGAGCCGTTGGTGCCCGGGCCGGCGTTGGCCATCGCCAGCAGGTAGGGCTTGTCGAAGCGCAGATCCGGGTGGAACTCGTCCTCGAACTGGTAGCCGGGGCCGCCGGTGCCGTTGCCCAGCGGGTCACCGCCCTGGATCATGAAGCCGCTGATCACCCGGTGGAAGACCGTGCCGTCGTAGAGCTTGTCCGTGGACTTCGCACCGGTCTGCGGGTGGGTCCACTCCCGCTCGCCCTTGGCGAGCTCGACGAAGTTCTTGACCGTGATGGGCGCCTGGTTCGGGAAGAGCCGAACCTCGATGTCGCCGTGATTGGTCTTCAGGGTGGCGTAGAGCTGCTCAGCCACAATGTGCCTTCCGTTGTCTTTCCGTGACTCCCTGATCCTCGCACGGACGGGGCGCGCAGTCGTCCGTCGCCCGTTCAGCGGGGGAAACCGAGCCGTTCCGCTTGCGGAAAACCGGCCGAGCGGTCCCGTGGCGGGGGCGCGCGGCGGCGATCCGTGGCATGGTCGGCACCGAGCTTCCGTTGCTCCGGATTCATCCGCCCTTGCCCTCGATATCACCAGGGAGCGACTCCGACGGCACCCGGATGCCCGCCCGCGCATGCCTCACGGCGCCGCGGCAGGCATGATCCGTAAAAGGGTGGAAAGTCGAAATACCGTACGCCACCGAGGAGGAGGAACCCGTGACCCGCATCGACAGCGTGCGCGCCGCGACCGGTTCGGCGAAGGAGAGCGTGCTGCACGCCGCGGACGTGGTGGCGCCCTACGCCGACTCGGCCAAGATCAGGGCCGCGCACTACGCGCAGGAGGCACGCGTACGGCTAGCGCCCAAGGTGACACAGGCCGCCGGACAGGCCCGCCTCCGGTACGGCGCCCATGTGCAGCCGTATCTGGTACAGGCCCGGACGCATGTGCCGCCGAAGGTCGACCAAGCCGCCCACGAGGCCGCCATCCGCACCCGCAAGGCCGCCCGGCAGGCGGCGGAGTACTCCCGACCGAAGATCGAGCAGGCGCTGGCCGTGGCCGGACCCGCCAAGGAGGAGGCCGCGGCCCGCAGTGCCGCCGCGCTGGCCGCACTGCGCAGCCAGGTCACGGCCCAGCAGATCCAGAAGCTGGCCCGCAAGCAGCAGCGGCGGGCGCGGGCCGGCCGGGCCGCGAAGATGGCCCTGGTCCTGGGCGCCGTCGCAGGAGGCGTCTTCGCCGCCTGGAAGTGGTGGGACAAGCAGGCCAATCCGGACTGGCTGGTGGAACCGCCGACCGCGACGGATGTCTCGGAGTCGGCCACGCTGACGTCGGTGGACGGCAGCGGCGGATCCACGCTCGACCCCGAGGTCGAGGCGAAGGAGGCCGAGGAGGAGTCCTCCAAGCGCGACGATCAGCCCTGACGCACGACCGCGGTAACAGCACGGTGGGGCAGGAGACTTGGACGTCTCCTGCCCCACCGTGCTGTTCCACGTGAAACAGGACCCCTCCCACCGCGTTTCCGCAGGTGGGAGGGGTCCGATAGTGGAGCCTAGGGGAGTCGAACCCCTGACATCTGCCATGCAAAGACAGCGCTCTACCAACTGAGCTAAGGCCCCGGACGGGAAGCGTCCACCAGGAGGAAGCACATCCCGGCGGGCGCCGGTGACCAGAGTACCGGGTCCCCCCGGGGATTCCGCAAAAAGATTGGGGGTCCCCGTGACCAACCACTCTCCGTAAGATGCTCGACGTGGTTCGCTACAGCGAACCACGGTTCCTGGGGAAGCGATGGGGAGACGCAATGGACGCCGCACAGCAGGAAGCCACCGCAAGAGCGCGGGAACTGCAGCGGAACTGGTACGGGGAGCCGCTGGGGGCGCTCTTCCGTAGGCTCATAGACGACCTCGGCCTCAACCAGGCTCGTCTCGCGGGGGTCCTGGGGCTGTCCGCACCGATGTTGTCGCAGCTGATGAGCGGCCAGCGGGCGAAGATCGGAAACCCCGCGGTGGTCCAGCGGGTACAGCTGCTGCAGGACCTGGCGGGACAGGTCGCGGACGGCAGCGTCAGCGCGGCCGAGGCGACCGAGCGCATGGAGGAGATCAAGAGGTCTCAGGGGGGCTCGGTACTCAGCAACACCACCCAGACGACGAGCAGTTCGGGTGCCCCCACGGTCAAGCGGGTGGTCCGCGAGATCCAGTCCCTGCTGCGTTCGGTGGCGGCCGCCGGCGACATCATCGAGGCCGCCGACACCCTCGCCCCCACCCACCCCGAGCTGGCAGAGTTCCTCCGGGTCTACGGGGCCGGTCGCACCTCCGACGCGGTCGCGCACTACCAGGCCCACCAGAACTGAGCCCCCGCCCGGCGGTCGAAGGGGGTTCGGCCGCCGGGAAGCGTGTGCGGGTCGGGGAGTCGTACCGCTCGTCGAGGGGGAGACGGGAGGCGAGGGGGGACATCGCAGGGGGAGGAGCGACGCACAGCCATGGGTGAGGTCTTCGCCGGCCGGTACGAACTGGTCGACCCGATCGGGCGCGGGGGCGTCGGTGCCGTCTGGCGCACCTGGGACCACCGCCGCCGCCGTTATGTGGCCGCCAAGGTCCTGCTGCAGAGCGACGCCCACTCCCTGCTCCGCTTCGTACGCGAACAGGCCCTGCGGATCGACCACCCCCATGTACTCGCTCCCACCAGCTGGGCCGCCGACGACGACAAGGTCCTGTTCACCATGGACCTGGTCGCCGGCGGTTCGCTGGCCCACCTGGTCGGCGACTACGGCCCTCTGCCGCCGGCCTTCGTCTGCACCCTGCTCGACCAGCTGCTGTCCGGGCTCGCCGCGGTGCACGCGGAGGACGTGGTGCACCGCGACATCAAGCCCGCCAACGTGCTCCTGGAGGCCACCGGTACGGGCAGGCCGCGGTTACGGCTGTCCGACTTCGGTATCGCGATGCGGCTGGGGGAGCCCCGGCTGACCGAGACCAACCTGGTGGTGGGCACGCCCGGTTATCTGGCGCCGGAGCAGATGATGGGCTCCGACCCGGACTTCCCCGCCGACCTGTTCGCCGTGGGCCTGGTCGCGCTGTATCTGCTGGAGGGCGCCAAACCGGACGCCAAGGCACTCGTCCAGCACTTCGCCGACCACGGGACGCCGGGCGCTCCCCGGGGGATCCCCGAGCCGCTCTGGCAGGTCGTGGCCACGCTGCTGCAGCCGGATCCGCAGGCGCGGTTCCGCACGGCCACGGGGGCGCGCAAGGCGCTCGCCGCAGCCGCGGAACTCCTGCCGGAGCCCGGCCCCGACGACGAACTGATCGAGGTCTTCGACCAGCTCGGCCCGCTCCCCCCGGGGTTCGCCGCGGACGGCCCGCTGAAGAGGGCTCCGGGCCTGGCGTCCGGGCCCGCCGGGAAAGGCGACTCCTCCCGAACCGGCTCGACCCCGTCCGTCCCGGGCAGAGACCGAGGCACGGGCACAAGCACGGGCACGGACACGGACACGGACACGGGCATGAACGGGGGCACGGGCGGGGGCGCCGCACCCGTGGATCCGCGCCGGAGCACCACCTCCGCGACGCCACCGGCCGCTCCCTCCCCCACACCGTCCGGCGCCCAGGCGGCACCGTCCGTGCCTCCGCAGCCGCCCAGCATGTCGGACACCGGCAGCTTCCTCCTGCCGCCGCCCCGGGCCACGGTCACCTCCTCCCCCGCGCCCGCTCCGCCGCCTCCTGCGCACGGCCCCCAGGCACCGGACCAGGCCCTGCTCCATGCTCAGCACAGCGCTCAACACAGCTCTCAGCACGGCGCACCGCACCAGCCGGCCCACGCCACCGGCTACGGCTCCCCCCACGACCCCACTCACCCGCTGCGCTCCCCCCTGCCGCACCCGACCGCGTATCCCGGCTCGGCACCGCACCGGGGCGCCGACGCCTCTACTGCTGAATACACCGCCCAGAGCCCGCGGGTTCCGCCCGCGGGCGGGGGAACGCCACGGCACGGGGCCGCCCACCGGTCCCACCGCCGGGCCCACCGCCGGTCCGGTCGCCGCCCCGGCCCTCCGGCGAAGATCGCCGTCCCGCTCCTGCTCCTGGCCCTGGTCTGCTACGCCGTGGGCTTCTGGGCCCTCACCCGGATCTGAACGACCCCTGCCGCCGGGCCGCCAGCGCCCATGCGCCGAGCCCCACCAGCAGCGCGCTCCCGCCGCCGATGCCGCCCACGGCGAGCACCCTCATCGCGGTGTCGTCGCCCGCCGCCGTGCCCTCGGCCGCCGCCTCCCGGTCCTCCTCCGTGACCGTGAAGACGCCCCGGGGCACGGCCTCCCCCGCGTACCCGGGCCCGTCCTGTGCCGCACCGCTCAGCCCCACCCGCAGCGTCAGCGGAACGGGCCCGTCCCCGAAGCGGTCGGCCACCTTCGTCGCGAGGTGGGCGACGAGGTAGTACGAACCGGCGAACCGCACCGCCCGGACCCGGCCGACGGCGTCGTGGCGATTGGCGTGCGCGACCGGCGGCAGGGGAGCGAGAGCCCTCGACTTCTGGCTGCCGCCGTAACCGACCCCCACGTCCGCGACATGACCGCGCGCGGGGTTGTAGAGGTCCAGGTCCAGGGCGGCGGCGACATACCCCCTGCCGCCCGTGTCCGAACTGCCCAGCTCGGCGGTGACGTGGAGCTGCCGGCCCCAGTCGACCGGGACCTTGTAGAAGAGGGTCTGGCCGGGGCGGATGTCGTCCCGCCAGACGCCTTCGCCGAGGGAAGTCGCCCGGGCGAACCCCGCGCCTCCCGCGCGCCGTTCCGGCTCCCCCGCGACAGGCCGGGGCGGGGCGGAGTTCCACTCCGGTGGCGCACTCGTCGCACCGGCCCCCTCCAGGGGCGGCTCCGAGGCCGTGGTGAGTTCCAGCTCCCACGGTCCGGGGGAGGAGTCCGCGCCGTCCGGGTCGGCGCGTTCGACGGTCACGTAGTACGTGCCGGGCTCCTTGCAGAGGGATCTTCTCGGGGAGATCTCCCGCACGGCCCACGCGGCGACCGGATGAGAGCTGCCGGTGGCGCCGAAGCTCGCCGTGTCCACGTCGCAGGAGCGGCCGTCGCCGTCCTGTACGGACACCTTGACGCCGTCGACGACGGAGGCGGCGCGGCCGGCCGGGGGAACGGCGGTGGCGGAGACGTAGGTGTTCGAGGCGGCGTCGAGTTCCAGGCGGTAGTACGCCCTGCCGCGCACCGGCAGGACGCTGCGGTAGGTGCGGCCGGTCTCCAGCCGTACGGCGTCCGCGGTGCTCACGGCCCCGTCCACCCTCTGCGCGCCCTCGGCGAAGGCGTACGCACCGCCGACCGCCCCGGAGGCGGACCGGAAGGCACCGGCGGCATCAGCGGTTCCGGCGGGCTCGGCGACGAGGTCCTGCCACCCCGGCGGCCCGCCTCCCAGCCCCATGACCACCACGGACGCGAGCGTCACCGCGCCCAGGCGCCCGGTGACCGTCGTCCGACCGTGTCCGGCACCTGCGCGCCCCCGCGCCCTACCCCGCCGATCCCTCACGCGCCACCCCTCGTCGTCGCCCGGACGTCGCACCGCGGCCCATCCTGCCCCCGGACGAGGTCCGCACAAGGCTCTTCGACAAGGTCTGCCTCGAACAAAACCCCGGCCGCGAGAACGGCCGGGGTTTTCTTCAGCGTCGGATGTCGGTACTCACGAACCCGTGGGCACGGAGTCAGTCGCCTCCGTCCACAGATCCTGCTCGGCGCGATCCGCCTGGATCTGGCGGTACACGAGGAGCCCGCCGATGGCGGCCAGTGCGACCAGGAGAAGCTTCTTCACCGCGCGACCTCGTCTTTCCTTGACGTAGGGGACCTCTGGCGCCCGACTATACACACCGGTCGATACCGATCGGTGACCTGCATCGGCCCGTCAACTGCCCTCCGGCAGAGCCCAATAGGAGCGGACCGCGCCGTTCCGGGCGGAGGGTGATCACGCCCTCACGAACGGTCACTTTCACCGCTTCCCTCCCGCCTCCTCTCTTTTTCGCCCCACTTGCGCCCATCCGAGTGGTGTTCGTCTGAACATCCACGCGCCACGGGCGTCGGTCCCCCACTTCGAGCCCCTCATACACATGATGAGGAAAGTACGCAAATCGCCCAACCCGAAAGTGAGGAATCATGGCCCGGAACAAGGTCATGACGCTGTGGACCGCCCTCGTCACCGCTTTTCTCGCGCTCTGCACGGCGCTCGGACTCATCACCACGACCGCTTCCGCGGCCGTACCCCAGACCGAGCCGACGCGCAACAGCGAGAGCGCTCCGAACGCGACCGCGCCGGAACCGGTGCCGTTCGTCTGGTCCCTCCTCACCGCCCTACCCCCCACGATGAAACAGCGCATCCACGCCGAGGCCCACGGCAAGTCTCCCAGCTGCCGCCACCGCCCTCCCGAGGACACGCCTGCGACCACGGCCCCGGCCTCCGAGGACACACCCGCGCCCGCGGACCCGGCGTCCGAGGACACGCCCGCGACCGCGGATCCGGTGCCCGCAGACACGCCCGCGACGGCGGGCTCGGCCCCCGCGGACTGCTCCGAGGCCACGACGCAGCCGACGCGGTCCCTCCCCGGCGACCCGCCGCCCTCACGCTGATCCCAGGGGCTCGCCCCCTTCCCGTGCCGTTCCCCGCCCCCCAGAAGTTCCGGCGAACTTGCGTACGGCAGCACGGCACGCACCAGGCCCGGCAGCTCGGACAGAGCAGCCGGGCCTTTCGCCTGCCCGGAACCGCCGGGGCCACCGGGGCCTCGACGGCGGAGCCGGCTCCGCGTCCTCCCGACGTTCCCGCGCTCCGCCCGCCACCGGGTCGGGTCATGGCCGGGTCGTGGCGACCTTGATGCCGAAACCGATCAGCACGACACCGGTGACACGGTCCATGGTCCGCCGTACGACGGGCCTCTCGAAGAACACGCGGGCTCTGGCCAGCAGCAGCACGTAGCCGCCGAGCCAGACGAGGGTGAGCACGGCGTGCAGGAGAACGAGGAGGGCCATCCCGGCGGGCGCCGCCATGCCGGAGGGCGCGAGCGTCGGCAGCAGCCCGGTGTAGAAGACAGCGACCTTGGGGTTGAAGACGTTGCTCAGGAAGCCCGTCCGCCACGGGTCTGCCTTCGGAGCGGGAGGGGCCGGCTCGGGAGCACCGGAACGGTCACGTCGGCTGTGGAGCAGCGCCTGTACTCCGAGGAGGGCCAGATAGGCGGCGCCGACCAGCTTGACCGCCGTGTAGGCGGTGGCGGACGCGGCCAGTACGGCCGCCAGCCCCACCACCGTGAGCACGCCCCAGGTGAGCAGGCCGACGGTGATGCCGCCGACCGTGCGCAGCCCGTCCCTCCAGCCGCACGCCACGGCTCGTTTCGTCACGACGGCCATGTCCGGGCCGGGAACCATGGTCAGGACGGCGAGTACACCGGCTGCGGCGAGGAGCTGCACGAACATGTGTTCATCATCTCAGTCGGCCACAGGCGCCGGACCCGTCCGCGAGGCGCTCGGCCCGCGTCGGCAGGACGTCGGAAGGGGAGACCGACCGCTTCACCCCGGTCGATGTCAGCCCTACATGGCAAAGACCCCCAGTCCGGTCGACTGGGGGTCTTCACGTCGGTGGGGCTAACAGGATTTGAACCTGTGGCCTCATCCTTATCAGGGATGCGCTCTAACCAACTGAGCTATAGCCCCGCCGCGCTCTGCGGTGTGTGTTCCGCGCGCTGACTCCTGAAGATTAGCGCACGACCGGGGCAGTCCCAAAATCGGTTGCCGGGGGACCGTGGGCGGAGGCCGGGAACGGGATCCGCGCCGCTCACTCGTCCTCGGCCAGCGTGAGCTCGACACCGCCCACGAAGCCCGCGGAGAGGTTGTAGATGAAGGCGCCGAGCGTCGCGAGGGCCGTCGCCAGGACGACGTCGATGACCGCGATGACCGCGGTGAACATCAGGACGTTGGGCAGCGACAGGAACGACTGGAGGTCGAAGCCGTTCGACTCGTTGGAGCCGGTCGCCTCGGAGATCGTGCCGCCGACCGTCGAGAACACGCCCATGGCGTCCATGACCATCCACAGCACGGCGGAGGCGACGATCGTGCAGATGCCGAGCGCGATGGAGAGCAGGAAGCTGACCTTCATCACCGACCACGGGTCGGCCTTCGCCACCCGCAGGCGTGCCTTGCGCACGCGCGGCGTGGTGCGCGCCCCCGTGCGCGGCCGCCGCACACCGGCCGGGCCTCCTGCCGTGCCGTCCTGCGCCGGGTAGGCCTGCGGCGGGTGGTACGGCCCCGCCTGCTGCTGCGACTGCCGTTCCCCCGGCAGCGGTGAGGCCGTCTGAGCGGCGGCGCCCTGGTGCGGCGCGGCCTGCTGCGGGCCTCGGGTGTCGGTCACCGTTCCCCCCTGGGATCCCTGCCGGCCGGCCGAGGACGCGTCCTTGGCGGGCGTCTTGATCGCTTTGAGATTGGTCGTGTGCGGATCGGTCGCCCGCGCGGCGGAGCCACGACCACCGCCGTCCGTTCCCGTACTGGTACCGGCCGATCCGGCGCCCGTGGCTCCGCTCACGTGACTCACTCCTCGTCCTACTCGGACGAGGGCGCCTCACCCTCGTCCGTGCCGGTGGCCGCGGCCCCCTCGCCGGACTCGTCCACGGCCACGTCGCCGTCGACTTCCTCCGCCTCGCGCCCCGCCTCGGCGTTACGGGCGATGCCGACCACGGCATCGCGCTTGCCCAGGTTGATCAGTTGGACGCCCATGGTGTCACGGCCCGTCTCCCTGATCTCATTGACTCGCGTACGAATCACACCACCTGACAACGTGATGGCGAGAATCTCGTCGGTCTCCTCGACCACCAGCGCGCCGACGAGGGATCCGCGGTCCTCGACGATCTTGGCGGCCTTGATGCCGAGACCGCCGCGTCCCTGGACGCGGTACTCGTCGACGGCGGTCCGCTTCGCATACCCGCCGTCTGTGGCAGTGAACACGAACGTACCGGGTCGAACAACATTCATCGAGAGCAGCTCGTCCCCTTCGCGGAAACTCATGCCCTTGACGCCCGAGGTCGCACGCCCCATGGGGCGCAGCGTGTCATCCGTCGCGGTGAACCTGATCGACTGCGCCTTCTTGCTGATCAGCAGCAGATCGTCATCGGCCGAGACGAGTTCGGCCCCGATCAGTTCGTCGTCGGTACCGTCCTCCCGCTCGCGCAGGTTGATGGCGATGACGCCGCCCGAGCGCGGGGAGTCGTAGTCCTTGAGCGGAGTCTTCTTCACCAGGCCGGACTTGGTGGCCAGCACCAGGTACGGCACCGCCTCGTAGTCGCGGATCGCCCGGATCTGCGCGATCGTCTCGTCCGGCTGGAAGGCGAGCAGGTTCGCCACGTGCTGGCCGCGCGCGTCCCGGCCCGCCTCGGGCAGCTCGTAGGCCTTGGCGCGGTAGACCCGGCCCTTGTTGGTGAAGAACAGCAGCCAGTGGTGCGTGGTGGAGACGAAGAAGTGGTCGACGATGTCGTCTTCCTTCAGCTTCGTGCCGCGCACGCCCTTGCCGCCGCGCTTCTGGGCCCGGTAGTCCTCGGTCCTGGTGCGCTTGATGTAGCCGCCGCGCGTGACCGTGACGACGATGTCCTCCTCGGCGATCAGGTCCTCGATGGACATGTCGCCCTCGTAGGGGATCAGCTTGGTCTTGCGGTCGTCGCCGTACTTCTCGACCAGCGCGGCCAGTTCCTCGCTGACGATGCCCCGCTGGCGGACCGGGGAGGCGAGGATCCCGTTGTACTCGTCGATCTTCGCCTGGAGTTCGTCGTGCTCCTGGACGATCTTCTGGCGCTCCAGGGCGGCGAGCCGGCGCAGCTGCATCTCCAGGATCGCGTTGGCCTGGATGTCGTCGATCGCCAGGAGGTCCCTCAGGCCCCCGCGCGCGATCTCGACGGTGTCGCTGCGCCGGATCAGCGCGATGACCTCGTCGATGGCGTCCAGGGCCTTCAGCAGGCCGCGCAGGATGTGCGCCCGCTCCTCGGCCTTGCGCAGCCGGAAGCGCGTACGGCGGACGATGACCTCGATCTGGTGCGCCACCCAGTGCCGGATGAACGCGTCCAGGGAGAGCGTGCGCGGCACGCCGTCGACCAGCGCCAGCATGTTGGCGCCGAAGTTGGTCTGCAGGTCGGTGTGCTTGTAGAGGTTGTTCAGCACGACCTTGGCGACCGCGTCCCGCTTCAGCACGATGACCAGGCGCTGGCCGGTGCGGGAGGAGGTCTCGTCGCGGACGTCGGCGATGCCGCCGACCTTGCCGTCCTTCACCAGGTCGGCGATCTTCTGCGCGAGGTTGTCCGGGTTGACCTGGTAGGGCAGCTCCGTGACCACCAGGCACTGGCGGTTCTGGATCTCCTCGACCGCGACCACCGCGCGCATGGTGATCGAGCCGCGGCCGGTCCGGTACGCCTCCTCGATGCCCTTGCGGCCGACCACCAGGGCGCCGGTCGGGAAGTCGGGGCCCTTGATGCGCTCGATCAGCGCGTCCAGCAACTCCTCGTGCGAGGCCTCCGGGTTCTCCAGGTACCACTGGGCGCCGGCCGCGACCTCGCGCAGGTTGTGCGGCGGGATGTTGGTCGCCATGCCGACCGCGATCCCGGCCGAGCCGTTGATCAGCAGGTTCGGGAAGCGGGCCGGCAGGACGGTCGGCTCCTGGGAGCGGCCGTCGTAGTTGTCCTTGAAGTCGACGGTCTCCTCGTCGATGTCGCGGACCATCTCCATCGACAGCGGCGCCATCTTGCACTCGGTGTAGCGCATGGCCGCCGCCGGGTCGTTGCCCGGCGAGCCGAAGTTGCCGTTGGAGTCGACCAGCGGCATCCGCATCGCCCACGGCTGCGCCAGGCGGACCAGGGCGTCGTAGATCGAGGAGTCGCCGTGCGGGTGGTAGTTGCCCATGACGTCGCCGACGACGCGGGCGCACTTGTAGAAGCCCCGCTCGGGGCGGTAGCCGCCGTCGTACATGGCGTACAGCACGCGGCGGTGGACGGGCTTGAGGCCGTCCCGGACGTCCGGCAGCGCACGCGAGACGATGACGGACATCGCGTAGTCGAGGTACGAGCGCTGCATCTCCGTCTCGAGCCCGACGGGCTCGACACGCATCGCGACGTCGCCGCCCTCTTCCGGGGTGACGGGGGTGTTCTCGTCGGTCATTGCTGGTGAAGGTCCTTCCTGGTGCGGTCAGCTGAGACCGACTCAGATGTCGAGGAAGCGGACGTCCTTGGCGTTGCGCTGGATGAACTGGCGGCGGGCCTCGACGTCCTCGCCCATCAGGACCGAGAACAGGTCGTCGGCCTGGGCGGCGTCGTCCAGGGTGACCTGGCCGAGCACCCGGTGCTCCTGGTCCATCGTGGTCACGCGCAGTTCCTCGGCGTTCATCTCGCCGAGGCCCTTGAAGCGCTGGACGGAGTCCTCGCGGATGCGCTTGCCGGCCTGGCGGCCCATCTCGATCAGCGCGTCGCGCTCGCGGTCGGAGTACGCGTACTCGAAGTCGTCCTTGCCCCACTTGATCTTGTAGAGCGGGGGACGGGAGAGGAACACGTGCCCGGCCTCGACCAGCGGCCGCATGAAGCGGAAGAGGAACGTCAGCAGCAGGGTGTTGATGTGCTGGCCGTCGACGTCGGCGTCCGCCATCAAGATGATCTTGTGGTAGCGGAGCCTCTCGATGTCGAAGTCCTCGTGCACGCCCGTGCCGAACGCGGAGATCATCGCCTGGATCTCCTGGTTCTGCAGGATGCGGTCGATGCGCGCCTTCTCGACGTTGAGGATCTTGCCGCGGATCGGGAGGATCGCCTGGTACTCGGGGTTGCGGCCGGACTTGGCGGAGCCGCCGGCGGAGTCGCCCTCGACGATGAAGATCTCGCACTTGGTGGGGTCGTTCGACTGGCAGTCGGAGAGCTTGCCCGGCAGGGACGCCGTCTCCAGCAGGCCCTTGCGACGGGTCAGGTCGCGCGCCTTGCGGGCCGCCACCCGCGCGGTGGCCGCCGCGATGCCCTTGCGGACGATGTCCGCGGCCTCGTTGGGGTTGCGGTCCAGCCAGTCGTTGAGGTGCTCGTAGACGACCTTCTGGACGAAGGTCTTCACCTCGGTGTTGCCCAGCTTGGTCTTGGTCTGGCCCTCGAACTGCGGCTCGCTCAGCTTGACCGAGATGATCGCGGTCAGACCCTCGCGGATGTCGTCGCCCGTGAGGTTGTCGTCCTTGTCGCGCAGCAGCTTCTTGTCCCGCGCGTACTTGTTGATGAGCGAGGTCAGCGCCGCGCGGAAGCCCTCTTCGTGCGTACCGCCCTCGTGGGTGTGGATGATGTTGGCGAAGGAGTACACGCCCTCGGTGTAGCCGCCGTTCCACTGCATCGCGACCTCGAGGGACAGGTGCCTGTCCTTGTCCTCGGCCTCGAGGTCGATCACGGTGGGGTGCACCGGGTCTCCCTTGCGGGAGTTGAGGTACTTCACGAAGTCGACGATGCCGCCCTCGTAGTGGTACGAGACGGCCTTGACCTCGTACTTCTCGTCCTCGCCGGCCTCGTCCGCACCGGCGGTGGCCTTCGCCGACTCGCGCTCGTCGGTGAGGTTGATCCTGAGGCCCTTGTTGAGGAACGCCATCTCCTGGAAGCGCCGGGAGAGCGTCTCGAAGGAGTAATCGGTGGTCTCGAAGATGTCCGGGTCGGCCCAGAAGGTGACCGACGTCCCGGTCTCCTCGGTGGCCTCGTGCTTGGCCAGGGGCGCGGTGGGGACACCCAGCTTGTAGTCCTGCGTCCAGCGGTACCCGTCGGTCTTGACCTCGACGGCGACCCGCGTCGACAGCGCGTTGACCACGGAGACGCCCACGCCGTGCAGACCGCCGGAGACCGCGTAACCGCCGCCGCCGAACTTGCCGCCCGCGTGCAGCACGGTCAGGACGACCTCGACGGCGGGCTTGCCCTCGGAGGGGACGATGCCCACCGGGATGCCGCGGCCGTTGTCGACGACGCGGATGCCGCCGTCGTCGAGGATCGTCACGTCGATCGTGTCGGCGTAGCCCGCCAGCGCCTCGTCGACGGAGTTGTCGACGACCTCCTGCACCAGGTGGTGCAGCCCTCGCTCACCGGTGGAGCCGATGTACATACCGGGTCGCTTGCGGACCGCGTCCAGGCCCTCGAGGACGGTGATGGCACTGGCGTTGTACGAGGCGGTGGCCTCGCTGTCCACGCCGGTGTCGGTGGACGGGATGTTCTCGTTGGGGTTGCCGGAATCGGCCACGAAGCGCCCTTTCTGGCACAGCACAAGCCAGGCTCGTCGGCGGGTTGCCGGAGCGGCTGCGGCATGTTGCGTTGGTAAGCCTTGATCAGCGTTGCTCAGCTTTTCCCGGACGGTCCCCACGAGTGGGGCGGGATTGTCTTCCAGTCTACCGGTAGCACTGACATCGATGGGGGTTTGCCGGTACCTGAGTTCGCATGTGCCGCCCTCAACCGGCCTCCTCCGACTCCCGATATGCGGATGGGGGCCCCAGGACGCTCACGAGGGCACTCAGCGCTTCGAGGCGTCAACCCTTGGCTACTTTGGAGTCAGGTACCGATCCGCCTCTTTGTGCGATCGCACGACGAAGCGGGATCCGACGGCGCGAACCCGCCCCTGAGAAGCACTTCTGTGATGTCTGTCACGCGGGGGCGGCGAGCCGGAAAACGGCCCCCGCTCACCCGTACGTGTCCCCGGGACCCGAGCTTCCGGGGGCGCGCAGCGGGCCGTAGCGGCGGGCGGGTCCACCGGGGCCGTTGACCTTGATCAGCCTCACGGCGCCGTGGCCGAGGTCCTCGTTGAGGCGGGCCACCAGGGTCGGGGCGAGCAGCCGCAGGTTCGTCGCCCAGGCCGTGGAGTCGCAGCGCACGACCAGCACCCGCTCGTCCTCGTCGTACCGCTCCGGCTCGCAGTGCTTGGCCACGTCCTCCCCGACGATCTCGGGCCAGCGCCCCATCACCCCGCCCACCGCGGCCGGGGCCTCCCAGCCGCGCTCGGACAGCAGGCGGTTGATCGCCGCGCCGAGCGCCATGGGGTCGCGCCGGTCGGCGCGCGCGCCGGAGCGCAGGCCGCCGCGCCGGGCCTGCTTCTTCTGCTGCGCCGCGTCCCCCCGCGCGCGGGCCGCCTCCCTGGCCGCCCGCAGCGCCACGCGCGCGAGGTCGACCCCGGAGGGCTCGGGGACCTTCCCGGGCACGTCCCCGGCCGCGCGGCCGGGCGCGTCGGATTCGCTCATACGCGCTCCACCGTCCCCTCCGCCACCGCGAACCGCGTTCCCGACAGCACATGGGGGACGTCGTCGTCGACGGCCGCGGTCACCAGGACCTGCTCGCCGGGCGCGACCAGCTCGGCCAGCCGCTCCCGGCGGCGCGTGTCCAGCTCGGCGAAGACGTCGTCGAGCACCAGCACCGGCTCGTTGCCCTCGGCCCGCAGCAGGTCGTAGGAGGCCAGGCGCAGCGCCAGCGCGTAGGACCAGGACTCCCCGTGGGAGGCGTAGCCCTTGGCGGGCAGCCGGCCCAGCTTGAGCAGCAGGTCGTCGCGGTGCGGACCGACCAGGGTGACGCCCCGCTCGATCTCCTGCTTGCGGGCCTCGGCGAGGGCGGCCGTCATCTGCTCGAACAGGTCCTCGCGCGTGTGGGCCTCGCCGGGGGCGGAGGGCCTGTACTCCAGGGAGAGCGGTCCGCCGCCGGGGGCGAGCCGCTCGTACGCCTTGTCGGCCAGCGGCTGGAGCGTGGTGATCAGGTCCAGTCGCTGGGCGAGGAGCTCGGCGCCCGCGCGCGCGAGGTGCTGGTCCCACACGTCGAGGGTGGACAGGTCCATGGTGCGGCCGCCGTGCCGGCGGGCCAGCGCGGCCGACTTCAGCAGGGTGTTGCGCTGCTTGAGCACCCGGTCGTAGTCGGAGCGGACGCCGGCCATGCGCGGGGAGCGCGCGGTGATCAACTCGTCCAGGAAGCGGCGCCGTTCGCCGGGGTCGCCCTTGACCAGGGCGAGGTCCTCGGGGGCGAAGAGGACGGTCCGGACTATGCCGAGCACGTCACGGGGCCTGACCTGCGAGGACCGGTTGATGCGGGCGCGGTTGGCCTTGCCCGGGTTCAGCTCCAGCTCGACCAGCTGCTGCCGCTCGCCCTGCCGGACCTGGGCGCGAATGATCGCGCGGTCGGCGCCCACGCGGACCAGCGGGGCGTCGGAGGAGACGCGGTGGCTGCCCAGGGTGGCGAGATAGCCGACCGCCTCGACGAGGTTGGTCTTGCCCTGCCCGTTGGGCCCGACGAAGGCCGTGACCCCCGGGTCGAGCGGGACCTCGACCCGGGGATAGGAACGGAAGTCGGCCAGCGACAGATGCGTGACGTGCATGGGCGTTTCGCCGGCCTCCCCAGCCCTCGGGTGCTGCTTACTTCTTCTCGACCGCGTGGCCGCCGAACTGGTTGCGCAGCGCGGCGATCATCTTCATCTGCGGAGAGTCCTCCTGACGGGAGGCGAACCGCGCGAACAGCGAGGCGGTGATCGCCGGCAGCGGCACCGCGTGGTCGATGGCGGCCTCCACCGTCCAGCGTCCCTCACCGGAGTCCTGTGCATAACCCCGGAGCCGGTCCAGGTGCTCGTCCTCGTCGAGGGCGTTCACCGCGAGGTCGAGCAGCCAGGAGCGGATGACGGTGCCCTCCTGCCAGGAGCGGAACACCTCCCGGACGTCGGTCACCGAATCGGCCTTCTCCAGCAGCTCCCAGCCCTCGGCGTAGGCCTGCATCATGGCGTACTCGATGCCGTTGTGGACCATCTTCGCGAAGTGGCCCGCGCCGACCTTGCCGGCGTGCACCGAACCGAAGTCCCCCTCGGGCTTGAGGGCGTCGAAGATCGGCTGCACCTTGGCGACGTTCTCCTTGTCGCCGCCGTACATCAGCGCGTAGCCGTTCTCCAGCCCCCAGACGCCGCCGGAGACACCGCAGTCGACGAAGCCGATGCCCTTGGCCGCCAGCTGCTCGGCGTGCTTCTCGTCGTCCGTCCAGCGGGAGTTGCCGCCGTCCACGACGACGTCGCCGGGCTCGAGCAGCTCGGCGAGCGCGTCGACGGTGGACTGGGTGGGCTCGCCGGCCGGGACCATCACCCACACCACACGCGGGCCCTCGAGCTTGCCCACGAGTTCTTCCAGGCTGTGGACATCGGCGAGGTCCGGGTTGCGGTCGTATCCGAAGACGGTGTGGCCCGCGCGGCGTATCCGCTCGCGCATGTTGCCGCCCATCTTGCCGAGGCCGACGAGACCGAGCTCCATCAGTTGTGTTCCTTAGGTTGCGACGTGACGTGGCGGCACGGCCGTGCCGCGGCACTTACGTACCCGCCCAGAGCCTAAACCCGGACGCTCACGCACATCTGTGGGCATACGCGCTCATCCGCACGCCCACCTGCGGTTTCCTCCACAGCCGCTTCCGGGGCCCGGCACGGTTCGGCCGTCCGCCGGGTCGCCCGGAAGCACTGTGCACAGCTGTGGACAGCCGTGCACAGGGGGACGTCGTCAGCCGCTGAGCCGCACCGGCATGATCAGGTACTTGTAGGCCTCGTCCGCCTCCGCGTCCACCGCGGGCCTGCCGCTGAGGAGCGCGGGCTTGGTGGACGTGGTGAACGACAGCTGGGCCACCGGGGAGTCGATGGCGCTCAGGCCGTCCAGCAGGAAGGTCGGGTTGAAGGCGATCGAGATGTCGTCGCCCTCGAGCTGGGCGTCCACCCTTTCCACAGCCTGTGCGTCGTCGCTGGAACCGGCCTCCAGGATGAGCACGCCCTGCTCGAAGCTCAGCCGCACCGGGGTGTTGCGCTCGGCCACCAGGGCCACGCGCTTGACGGCCTCCACGAAGGGGGCGGTCTCGATCACGGCGACGCTGTTGAACTCGGTCGGGAAGAGCGTGCGGTACTTCGGGAGGTCGCCCTCCAGCAGCCGCGTGGTGGTACGGCGGCCCGCGCCCTCGAAACCGATCAGGCCCTCGCCCGCACCCGAACCGGACAGCGCCAGGATCACCTGGTCGCCGCTGGTCAGCGCCTTGGCGGTGTCCAGCAGCGTCTTGGCGGGCACCAGGGCGACCGCCGAGGCGTCGGGGTTCTCCGGCTTCCACAGGAACTCGCGGACCGCGAAGCGGTAGCGGTCGGTGGAGGCCAGCGTCACGGTGTCGCCCTCGATCTCGATGCGCACACCGGTGAGGACGGGCAGCGTGTCGTCGCGGCCGGCCGCGATGGCGACCTGCTGCACGGCGGAGGAGAAGACCTCGCCGGGGACCGTGCCCGTCGCGTTCGGCATCTGGGGCAGGGCCGGGTACTCCTCCACGGGCAGGGTGTGGAGGGTGAAGCGCGAGGAGCCGCACACCACCGTCGCCCGTACACCGTCTGTGGAAATCTCCACCGGTCGGTTGGGGAGGGCGCGGGAGATGTCGGCGAGCAGACGGCCGGAGACGAGGACGGTGCCCTCCTCCTCGACCTCCGCCTCGACCGAGACCCGCGCGGAGACCTCGTAGTCGAAGCTGGACAGGCTCAGCTGGCCGTCCTCGGCCTTCAGCAGCAGGCCGGCGAGGACAGGGGCCGGCGGACGGGCCGGGAGGCTGCGCGCCGCCCAGGCCACTGCCTCCGCGAGTACGTCGCGTTCCACCCGGATCTTCACTGTTGCCGCCTCCTGCTGTTGCCGGCGCTTCTCGCCCTGCCTGGCTTTCGTCGTCTGACTCGGTGTCGTCGCCCCCTGTGAGGGGAAGAGCACCGGGGACCAGTCTGACGCACCGCACTGACAGTAGGTGCCCCTCGGGGTCAAGTCATGACGAGGGGCAGCCGGGGTCGGGACAGCGAGTTGTGCACAGGGCCCTCTTCGAAGCGAATTCCCCGCTCTCTCTGGTCGGGAGTAGTAGTAGGGCCTGTGGATACCGTGGATAACCCTGTTTCCCCAGCTCAGCCCGGTGATTTTATCCACGGACCCTGTGGGCCGGAGCAGTGGACAACCAGGGGTCTTTGTGGAGAACGGAAAGTTCTGCACACCCCGTGCACAGGACGGGGCGAGTTCTCCCCAGAGCCGTCCCCAGCTTTGGCAGTCTTTCCCACAGGCCCCTGCGGTACCTCGATGTGACGCCTTTCACTCGATGCGGTGAGGACGCACGTCGTGTTGCCGAACAGTGGACAGGCGTGTGGAGAAAGCGGTGATCGCTGGGGACAACGGGCTCCGACCTGTGGGTCACCGGTGGACAGTCCGGTGCACAGGCTGTGGACCGCCGCTCTGTCCACAGCCTGTGGAGAACGTTGATCCACGAATCCACAGCGGGCTGACCTGGCTCGATGGCGCCTCGATCGGAGGAGCTGTGGACAGAGTCGGGATAACTTCACGGTCCCCAGGGTGTGGACGGGAAAAAGTCACCGAATCTGTGGAGGACGGCCGTAACCCGGCTGCGTAATCGAACAGTGGACGGCGGCCCGGTTGTCGGCGGACAGCGGGCCGACCGTCCGTTGACGGCTGTCGGCCTGTTGGTCGTCGGCTGTCGGTTGTCGGCCAGCCTCCCTCCGTCTCGTCGGCGGACGGCAGAAGGGCGTCCCCGGAGGTGTTCCGGGGACGCCCTCGGGTGTCCGTGCGGCGGTGCTCAGCCGGCCTTGATGCGGTTGGTGAGCTCGGTGACCTGGTTGTAGATGGAGCGCCGCTCGGCCATCAGGTTGCGGATCTTCCGGTCGGCGTGCATCACCGTCGTGTGGTCGCGTCCGCCGAACAGCGCGCCGATCTTCGGCAGGGACAGGTCCGTCAGCTCCCGGCACAGGTACATGGCGATCTGCCGGGCGGTCACCAGCGCGCGCCCGCGCGAGGTGCCGCACAGGTCCTCGACCGTGAGCCCGAAGTAGTCGGCGGTCGCGCTCATGATGGCCGTCGAGGTGATCTCTGGAGCCGAGTCGTCGCCCCCCGGGATCAGGTCCTTCAGGACGATCTCGGTCAGCCCGAGGTCCACCGGCTGCCGGTTGAGCGAGGCGAACGCCGTCACCCGGATCAGCGCGCCCTCCAGCTCGCGGATGTTCCGCGAGATCCGGGAGGCGATGAACTCCAGCACCTCCGGTGGGGCGTTCAGCTGCTCCTGCACCGCCTTCTTGCGCAGGATCGCGATGCGCGTCTCCAGCTCCGGCGGCTGGACGTCGGTGATCAGGCCCCACTCGAACCGGTTCCGCAGCCGGTCCTCCAGCGTCACCAGCTGCTTGGGCGGCCGGTCGCTGGAGAGCACGATCTGCTTGTTGGCGTTGTGGAGCGTGTTGAAGGTGTGGAAGAACTCCTCCTGCGTCGACTCCTTGTCCGCCAGGAACTGGATGTCGTCGACGAGCAGGATGTCCATCTCGCGGTAGCGCTTGCGGAAGCTGTCGCCCTTGCCGTCGCGGATGGAGTTGATGAACTCGTTGGTGAACTCCTCCGAGCTCACGTACCGCACGCGCGTACCCGGGTACAGGCTCCGCGCGTAGTGCCCGATCGCGTGCAGCAGGTGGGTCTTGCCGAGTCCGGACTCCCCGTAGATGAAGAGCGGGTTGTACGCCTTCGCCGGGGCCTCCGCGACGGCGACCGCGGCCGCGTGGGCGAAGCGGTTGGACGCGCCGATGACGAACGTGTCGAACAGGTACTTCGGGTTCAGCCGTGCGGTCGGCTCACCGGGACCGGTCGCCGGCGCGGGCTGCGCGGCCAGCGGGCCGGGCGCACCGGTGGTGGGCAGGTTCGGCCCGACGGGGCCGCCGCGGTGGACGTGCCCGGATCCGGGGGGCGGTTCCGGCAGCTCGCGGCGCACGGCGTCGCGCTGGTCGTAGTCCCCGCGCTCGTAGTCCCCGCGTGCCGTGTCGTAGTCGGAGCGCTGCTGGTCGTAGGCCGGGCGCTCCATCGGCTGCGGACGGTAGTCCGGCGGGGGCGGGCCGCCGTAGGCGTCCTGCGGGCCGTAGGCGTCCTGCGGCGGTGGCGAGGCGTACGGGTCCCGCTCCGGGAAGCCGAGGCGCTGCTGCTGCCAGCCGTAGTCGTCCTGCGCCGGCCGCGGCCAGGAGCCCGGCTCCGGGCGCTGGTACTCGGCAGGGTAGGCCGGACGGGCGGTGGGGAGCTGGTCGCCCGAGGGGCCCGGCTGCTGGTCGACGCGGCGGCGGCCGTACCCGTCGTAGCCGTCGTATCCCTCGTACGGCTCGTACGGCTCGCGTTCCGGCCGGTCCTGCCGCTCGGGGCGGTCCGGGCGGACGGTGGGGAGTTCCGGTTCCTCGTAGCGCGGCTGCGGACGGGGCGCCGGCGGGGCGGGGGGTTCACCCGCGGTGTCGTCGACGGTGATCGCGATCCGGATCGGACGACCGCACTCGCGGCTCAGGCTCTCGCTGACGATGGGGGCGAGGCGGCCCTCGAGCACGCCCTTCGCGAACTCGTTCGGGACGGCGAGCAGGGCGGTGTCGGCGACCAGCGCGAGCGGCTGACAGCGCCGGATCCAGTGCTCGTCCTTGCTCTCGACCCCCTGCCCGTGGCCCTCGCCGAGGAGCTGCTCCAGTACGCGTGGCCACACTGCGGCAAGATCGGCAGGTACGTCAGCCACAGGGCACGCTCTCTCACAGGCCCCTCGAACGTGTGATGCGAGGGACGGGTCGGGATGTAAATCGGGTGGTGGAGGGTCAAGGGAACGAATCGGAGTCCAGCCAAGGTAGTCAGGGCGACGGGTACGGTTCAAGTTGTTGTCCCCAGGCTGTGGACAAGTGTCTCCCGGTGACCACTGGTTTGACCGAATGGCGCGGCCGCGCGTACCGTAACGAGGTCGAGTTGTCGATGGCTGCTGCCGCCTGCCTCCGATGGGCACAGATCGCTCAAGGCGATCGGTCAGCGGTGCACTCGGGCGTAACGCGAGCTTCTCGTGGGCGCACGGTGACAGCCAGGACGGCACCCCGCAAACCCCGATTTCTTCTGGAGCCCCCGAGTGAGCAAGCGCACCTTCCAGCCGAACAACCGTCGTCGCGCGAAGACCCACGGCTTCCGGCTGCGTATGCGCACCCGTGCCGGCCGCGCGATCCTCGCGTCCCGCCGCAGCAAGGGTCGCGCCCGTCTGTCCGCCTGATCCCGGTCAGGTCATGACATCGTGCTGCCCACCGAGAACCGGCTGAGGCGGCGCGAGGACTTCGCGACCGCGGTACGACGAGGGCGCCGGGCCGGGCGCCAGCACCTCGTCGTCCATCTTCGTAGCGGTGCCACGGACCCGCATGCGCCTGGGGAGAGCGCTCCCCCGTCGCGTGCGGGTTTCGTCGTGAGCAAGGCTGTGGGGGGCGCGGTGGTGCGCAACAAGGTGAAGCGCAGGCTTCGCCATCTGATGCGCGAGCGAGTCGACCAATTGCCCCCCGGTAGCCTGGTAGTCGTACGAGCGCTGCCCCCGGCGGGCGACGCCGACCACGCACAGCTGGCCCAGGACCTGGATGCCGCCCTGCAGCGGCTGCTGGGAGGGGGCGCGCGATGAAGTACCCGCTGCTGGCTCTGATCAAGATCTACCAGTGGACGATCAGTCCACTGCTGGGGCCGGTGTGCAAGTACTACCCGTCGTGTTCCCACTACGGCTACACGGCCATCGACCGGCACGGTGCCATCAAGGGCACGGCACTCACGGCCTGGCGCATCCTGCGGTGCAACCCGTGGTCGCTGGGGGGTGTGGACCATGTTCCGCCGCGCAAGCGCCCGCGGTGGCACGAAATGCTGCGTGACGCCTGGCGTGCACGCAGGGGCGGGCCCTCCGCCGCCGAACCGGCCACCGAAGGACAGACTCCTCCCACCAGTCCGACGAGTCCTTCGAGCCCGGCCGCAGAGACCCCGTCCCATGCCCAAGGAGCATGATCAGTGGACACGATTGCCAGCCTCTTCAGCTTCATCACAACACCCGTCTCCTGGGTCATCGTCCAGTTCCACAGCGTGTACGGGGCCGTCTTCGGACCTGACACCGGGTGGGCCTGGGGCCTGTCCATCGTGTCCCTGGTGATCCTGATCCGCATCTGCCTGATCCCGCTCTTCGTGAAGCAGATCAAGGCGACGCGCGCGATGCAGACGCTCCAGCCGGAGATGAAGAAGATCCAGGAGCGCTACAAGAACGACCGGCAGCGCCAGTCCGAAGAGATGATGAAGCTGTACAAGGAGACGGGCACCAACCCCCTCTCCTCGTGCCTCCCCATCCTGGCGCAGTCGCCGTTCTTCTTCGCCCTGTACCACGTGCTCAACAGCATCGCGTCGAACGACACCATCGGCGTGATCAACGAGCGCCTGCTGGAGAGCGCCCAGAAGGCCCACATCTTCGGTGCCCCGCTCGCGGCGAAGTTCACGGACAGCTCGGAGAAGGTCGCGGCCCTCAACTCCTCGCTGACCGATGTCCGCGTCGTCACGGCGATCATGATCGTTCTGATGTCGCTGTCGCAGTTCTACACGCAGCGCCAGCTGATGACGAAGAACGTCGACACCACGGTGAAGACGCCGTTCATGCAGCAGCAGAAGATGCTGATGTACGTCTTCCCCATCATCTTCGCCGTCTTCGGCATCAACTTCCCGGTCGGTGTCCTCGTCTACTGGCTGACCACCAACGTGTGGACCATGGGCCAGCAGATGTACATCATCCACAACAACCCCACGCCGGGTTCCAAGGCCCAGGCCGCGTACCTGGAGCGTCTCTCCAAGCACGTCGCGCGTAACGGCAAGACCCGTAACCGCCGTGAGCGGGCCATCGTCAAGGCCATCGTCGCCAAGGGCCGGGACCGCAACGAGTACGAGCGCAAGTTCATCAACGGCCTGAACAAGGCGGGCCTCGCGGCCCAGAGCGACGGCACGGTGATCAAGAGCGAGGCCACGGCCGCGGCCCAGGCCGAGGACGGGGCGCCCACCACCGGGGCCCCCAAGCGGCAGCAGCCCAAGCGGCAGACGAAGGCCCAGCGCCAGTCGGCCCCGACCAAGGCCGACGAGCGCACCTCGCTGACCAAGTCCGACGAGCCCGAGAGCGCCAGCACGCCCGCCGCTGCCGCCAAGAAGGGCAGCGCCAAGTCCGCCGGCAGTACCCGCAGCAGGGCCCAGTCCGGGCAGCGCAAGGGTCCGCAGCGGCCCAAGTCCCCGTCCAAGAAGTAAGAAGGAGTCCATCCCGTGACGGAAGGCACCACCTCCGCTGCTGCCGAGGGCGCAGACACCCTGACCCGCCTCGAGCAGGAAGGCGAGATCGCGGCGGACTACCTGGAGGGTCTGCTCGACATCGCCGACCTCGACGGCGACATCGACATGGACGTCGAGGCGGACCGCGCCTCCGTCTCGATCATCAGCGACACGGGCAGCCGGGACCTGCAGAAGCTGGTCGGCCGCGACGGCGAGGTGCTGGAGGCGCTCCAGGAGCTCACGCGCCTGGCCGTGCACCGGGAGACCGGGGACCGCAGCCGTCTCATGCTCGACATCGCCGGTTACCGTGCCAAGAAGCGCACGGAGCTGTCCGAACTGGGTGCGAAGGCCGCAGCCGAGGCCAAGAGCAGCGGTGAGCCCGTGAAGCTCGACCCGATGACCCCGTTCGAGCGCAAGGTCGTGCACGACGCGGTCAAGGCGGCAGGCCTGCGCAGCGAGTCCGAGGGCGAGGAGCCGCAGCGCTTCGTCGTCGTACTTCCCGCCTGACCGGTTCCATGTTTCCTCGGCCCCGTCTGTAGCGCAGGCGGGGCCGAACTTTGTCAGCCTGATAGTTCTGTGGTTCTGGTGTCGGCTTCCTGTGCCGGCACGGTACGGAAGGAAGGTCCCCCCGTGACGGAGGCAGCGGAGCTTCCCCCCGCGCCCGAGCAGGCACGCGAGGTGTTCGGTGACCGCTTCGCGGACGCGGTCCGGTATGCGGAGCTGCTCGCCGAGGCGGGCGTGCAGCGCGGTCTGATCGGTCCGCGCGAGGTGCCCCGCCTGTGGGAGCGGCACCTGCTGAACTGCGCGGTGCTCTCGGAGGTCGTCCCGGAAGGGGTGACGGTGTGCGATGTCGGCTCGGGTGCCGGCCTGCCGGGCATTCCGCTGGCACTGGTCCGGGAGGACCTCAAGATCACACTGTTGGAACCGCTGCTACGGCGTACCACTTTCCTGACCGAGGTCGTGGAGCTGCTGGGCCTGGACCATGTGACGGTCGCGCGCGGCCGGGCCGAGGAGGTCATGGGGAAGCTGCCTCCGGTGCATGTCGTGACGGCGCGTGCCGTAGCGCCGCTCGACCGCCTCGCCACCTGGGGCATCCCCCTCCTTCGGCCGTACGGAGAGATGCTCGCCCTCAAGGGCGACGCCGCCGAGGAGGAGCTGAAGAGCGCGGCGACGGCGCTGAGCAAGCTCGGTGCCGTGGCGACCTCGATCGTTCATGTGGGCGAGGGCGTGGTGGACCCGATGTCCACCGTGGTGCGGGTCGAGGTCGGGGAGAGTCCCGGCGGTGTGCGGTTCGCTGCGAAACGCGCGAAGGCTGCACGGACGGGGCGGGCTCGTCGGCGCCGGGGCTAGAGCGCGATCCGTCTACAAGGGATCACGACCTATCCTGAGAACCAGACGTACTCCACACAAGCTGCCAAACCTCTGCATGCCGGAGTGTCGCGGCAGTGCGGCACCGGCCGCTGTGCATCGTGTTTCACGTGAAACATCGCTCACTGCTGCACGGCATCATCAATCGGGGCCGCGCTGCGGCCGAACCTCGGGGCCGTAAGCCTCTCGGTTCACTCGGTACGGGGTCGGCACCCGGCGAGACACCGGCCTCCCCCAGGGGCATGGAGTTGTCCACAGAGGTGGATTTCTCCACAGAACGTCAGGTCTCACTGGTTCGCGACCCTGAAGGCATGGGAGGCTCTGTTCATTGCGAGCCTGAAGTCGAGGAGAGTGAATCCTTGCGGTCCGACGCCAACATCGCGGGACCGATGACCGATCCGGTCCCCGGTCCCCGTACCGAGTCGATGGGGGTGGATGTTTCACGTGAAACACCACCCCCGATGGACGACACTCCCATCGGTCGTGCTGCCCAGTTGGCGGTGGAGGCTCTGGGCCGCGCCGGTGAGGGCTTGCCCCGGCCCGAGCAGACCCGAGTCATCGTGGTCGCCAATCAGAAGGGCGGCGTCGGTAAAACGACGACCACCGTCAATCTGGCCGCTTCACTCGCTCTGCACGGTGGCCGTGTTCTGGTGATCGACCTCGACCCCCAGGGCAACGCGTCCACCGCCCTGGGAATCGACCACCACGCCGAGGTCCCCTCCATCTATGACGTGCTGGTGGAGAGCAAGCCGCTGGCGGAGGTCGTCCAGCCGGTTCCCGATGTCGAAGGGCTCTTCTGTGCGCCCGCCACGATCGATCTCGCCGGTGCGGAGATCGAGCTCGTATCGCTGGTGGCGCGGGAGAGCCGGCTGCAGCGAGCGATTCAGGCCTATGAGCAGCCACTGGACTACATCCTCATCGACTGCCCGCCCTCCCTCGGCCTGCTGACGGTCAACGCCATGGTGGCGGGCCAAGAGGTCCTCATCCCCATTCAGTGCGAGTACTACGCCCTGGAGGGCCTGGGGCAGCTGCTGCGCAACGTCGACCTGGTGCGGGGCCACCTCAATCCGACGCTGCACGTATCGACGATCCTGCTCACCATGTACGACGGTCGGACGCGGCTCGCGTCACAGGTCGCGGAAGAGGTGCGCACCCACTTCGGCGACGAGGTGCTACGGACGAGCATCCCCCGTTCCGTCCGTATCTCGGAGGCCCCGAGCTACGGGCAGACGGTGCTGACTTACGATCCTGGATCGAGTGGTGCCCTCTCTTACCTCGAGGCGGCACGAGAGATCGCGCTGAAGGGCGTCGGGATCAGCTATGACGCCTCACAGGCGCACATCGGCGCACAGCAGAACGGTCCGAACATGGTGGAGGGCGTCCAGTGAGCGAACGACGGAGGGGGCTGGGTCGTGGTCTCGGCGCACTGATCCCTGCCGCACCCACAGAGAAGACGGTGTCGCCGGCTGTGGCCGGTGGCACTGCTTCGACATCTCCCACAGCGGTCCCCGTGCTGCCGAACGAGCGAGGAGTGGCAGCCGCGAAGGTGACCATGCTGCCGCCCGTTCCACGTGAGAACGAGGACCCGTCGGCAAACGGTGCCTCGGCCACGCCCGCACCTCCTGTCGGTGCCCACTTCGCCGAGGTCCCCCTCGACGCCATCACCCCGAACCCCCGGCAGCCACGTGAGGTCTTCGACGAGGACGCACTGTCCGAGCTGATCACTTCCATCAAGGAGGTCGGTCTCCTCCAGCCGGTCGTCGTACGGCAGGTGGGTCCCGCGCGGTATGAGCTCATCATGGGTGAGCGTCGCTGGCGGGCCTGCCGTGAGGCGGGGCTGGAGACCATCCCGGCGATCGTGCGCGCCACGGACGACGAGAAGCTCCTCCTGGACGCGCTGCTGGAGAACCTGCACCGTGCTCAGCTGAACCCGCTGGAAGAGGCCGCCGCCTACGACCAGCTGCTGAAGGACTTCAACTGCACGCATGACCAGCTGGCGGACCGGATCGGCCGGTCCCGTCCGCAGGTGTCCAACACACTGCGTCTGCTGAAGCTCTCGCCGGCCGTCCAGCGTCGAGTCGCCGCCGGAGTGCTCTCCGCCGGACACGCACGCGCGCTGCTGTCCGTCGAGGACTCGGAGGAGCAGGAACGGCTGGCTCACCGGATCGTGGCCGAAGGGCTGTCGGTGCGTGCTGTCGAGGAGATCGTGACCCTGATGGGTTCACGTCCTCAGAAGGCCCAGCGCTCCAAGGGGCCGCGGGCGGGTGCCCGGGTCTCTCCGGCGCTGACGGATCTGGCCACGCGCCTTTCGGACCGCTTCGAGACGCGGGTGAAGGTCGACCTGGGCCAGAAGAAGGGCAAGATCACCGTGGAGTTCGCCTCCATGGAGGACCTCGAGCGCATCCTCGGCACGCTTGCCCCCGGCGAGGGCCCCGTCCTGCAGAAGAGTCTGGTGGACGACGACTTCGAGGAGGCCGACTCCTGATCCCTCG
The DNA here is from genome assembly GCF_008704515.1 of Streptomyces viridosporus T7A. Classification (NCBI taxonomy): domain Bacteria; kingdom Bacillati; phylum Actinomycetota; class Actinomycetes; order Kitasatosporales; family Streptomycetaceae; genus Streptomyces; species Streptomyces viridosporus. Next base: position 4,280,200 of record NZ_CP023700.1, on the reverse strand, counting down.
GCTGGTCCAGGAGATCAGCCGAGCAGGGCGGACCTTGTCCGGTGTGTACCGGAACATGGTCCGCCCTTTGTTTTTTGGCGGTATCGGTGGAATCGCTTCATGGATACGATGCGTTCGATACGGCGCATCCACCCGGCAGTACCTCTGAGACCAAGGCAGAAGCCATGCGAATGACGAGCCGTACCGGACTGGTGAGCGCGGGGCTGGGGGTGGGCGCCGTCGGCGGATTCATCGGCAGCCTGCTCAGGGAACGGAGCGCTCTGACAGCCGCCCGTGAGGCGGCGGGCGAAGGAAGCGAGGAACAGCCTTCATGGGGCGTCGGCTTGTACCGCTCACGCTGGACAACCTTCAGGATCTCCCCCAGCGCTGTCGCTCGTGTGTCTTCTGGGAGCTCGACCCCGTCAGCGGTGAGGCAGCGGTAAAAACAGGCACATCCGCGTGGGAGAAGGAATCGTGGATCTCAGCCGTCCTCCTGGACTGGGGATCCTGCGGGAGGGTCGTCTATGTCGATGACGTTCCTGTGGGCTTCGTTCTCTACGCTCCCCCCGCTTATGTGCCACGCTCCACGGCGTTCCCCACCAGCCCCGTGTCGCCCGACGCGGTGCAGCTGATGACCGCGTTCATCGTGCCCGGTTACCAAGGACAAGGACTGGGCCGGGTGATGGTGCAGACGGTGGCGAAGGACTTGCTGCGCCGGGGCTTCAGAGCGATCGAGGCTTTCGGCGATGCCCGCTGGAAGGAACCCGCCTGTGTTCTGCCCGCCGACCACCTGCTGGCCGTGGGCTTCAAGACGGTCCGCCAGCACCCCGCCTACCCCCGGTTGAGACTGGAACTGAGGACGACACTTTCCTGGAAGGAAGACGTCGAGATGGCGCTGGACCGGCTGCTCGGGGCTGTGCAGAAAGAACCGGCGTTGCGTCCTCTCTGAGACACCTCATACGAATGGGCTGACCCGTGGGGGTCAGCCCATTCGTGTTTCACGTGAAACATGCGCCGCCGACGAGGCGGTCTGCCCTCACTCAGAGATGAATTCCTCGAGGTCGCGAACGATCGCAGCCTTCGGCTTGGCCCCGACGATGGTCTTGGCGACCTCTCCGCCCTGGTAGACGTTCAGGGTCGGGATGGACATGACGCCGTACTTGGCAGCCGTCCCCGGGTTCTCGTCGATGTTCAGCTTGACGATCTCGATCTTGTCCCCGTACTCCGAGGCGATGGCCTCCAGGGAGGGGGCGATCTGGCGGCACGGGCCGCACCAGGCGGCCCAGAAGTCCACCAGGACGGGCTTGTCGCTCTTGAGGACGTCCTGCTCGAAGGAGTCGTCGGTCACATTCTTCAGGGTGCCGGCCACGGCGGGCTCCTTAACTGGGTTGATGCGTGAGGCGGTGAGTGGGGTCAGACAGCGGTCTTCTCGGGCTCGGCCTTCTCCCCGTCCGTGAGGGCGGCGAGGAAGCGCTCGGCGTCGAGAGCGGCGGCACAGCCCGTACCGGCCGCGGTGATCGCCTGGCGGTAGGTGTGGTCGACCACGTCGCCGGCGCCGAAGACACCGGTGATGTTCGTGCGCGTCGAGGGCGCTTCGACCTTCAGGTAGCCCTCCTCGTCCAGCTCCAGCTGACCCTTGAAGAGCTCGGTCCGCGGGTCGTGGCCGATCGCGATGAACAGGCCGGTCACTGCCAGGTCCGAGAGTTCGCCGGTCTTGACGTTGCGCAGCTTCAGGCCCGAGAGCTTCTGGTCGCCCTGGACCTCGGCGACCTCGCTGTCCCAGATGAACGAGATCTTCGGGTCGGCGAAGGCGCGCTCCTGCATCGCCTTGGAGGCGCGCAGGGTGTCACGGCGGTGGACGACCGTCACGGACTTGGCGAAGCGCGAGAGGAAGGTGGCCTCCTCCATCGCGGTGTCGCCACCGCCGATCACGGCGATGTCCTGGTCCTTGAAGAAGAAGCCGTCACAGGTGGCGCACCACGAGACACCACGGCCGGAGAGGGCGTCCTCGTTCGGCAGGCCGAGCTTGCGGTGCTGCGAGCCCGTGGCGACGATGACGGCCCTCGCCTTGTGCACCGTGCCTGCGGTGTCCGTGACGGTCTTGATCTCACCGGTCAGGTCGACGGCGACCACGTCGTCCGGAACGAGCTCGGCACCGAAGCGCTCCGCCTGGGCGCGCATGTTGTCCATGAGCTCGGGGCCCACGATGCCGTCCCGGAAGCCAGGGAAGTTCTCCACCTCGGTGGTGTTCATCAGTGCACCGCCAGCGGTGACAGCCCCCTCGAACACCAGGGGCTTCAGCGACGCACGGGCGGTGTAGAGCGCCGCCGTGTAGCCGGCGGGCCCCGAGCCGATGATGATCACGTTACGGACGTCGCTCACAGCTTGTTTCCTCGTCTCTGGTCTGCGTCGTTCGACCGGTGGGAGCTTCTTTCAGGACTCTCACCCCACCCAACGGATCCTAAGGGGCGGGCATTCCCGCCGTGCCCGGGCACGGCGGAGACGATCACGGGAGGGGCGCACGGCGGCCCCTCATCGCACGGGTGACCCCGCGGGGAAGGACGAAGCGTCGCTCGTCAGGAGCGCAGGTAGGAATGCTTCAGCAGAACCTTCGCCGCAGTGCCCGAGGAGGGGTTGTCCACACAGGTCGCCTCGACGATGTACGCGGTCACACGAGTGTCGTCGGAGGCGTCGGGGAGCACGACGAGCAGCGCTTCCTTCCCCTTGTACCTGCCCTGCTCGGTGGCGAGCGCGGCGTCATTGCGGCCGATGCCTTCACGGACACATCCCGGGACCGCGGGCTGTTTGAGGACCTTGGGGCGGGCGGCGCCGGACTCCGACTGTGTTCCGAAGGTGTCCGGAGGCCGGGAGCCGCCACCTTCCTGCTGACTTTGCGCGAGGAGGTCGGTGACCTGCTTCTCCAGCTTTCCCTCGGAGAAGGTGTCCGCGGCGGTGGTACGCGGTTCTTCACCCGGCCCCGTGCCGTCGTTCCAGGACGACAGCAACACTGACCCCAGCCCGAGCGCGGCGACGGTGAACACGGTTCCCAGGACGGCGACCCGTCGGCGGCCTCCCCGCAGGCGGGTCTTGCGGCCCGGACCGGTGGTGGAGGAGCGAGGGCGCCCGGTCGGTCGGTCCGGAGGCGTCGACGTTTCACGTGAAACATGCGTCGGCTCGTCACTGAGCGCTCCGGGAGACGTGTCGAGGGCTTCCTCGGTGTCCGGTGCGGTGGCATGGAGCAGGGCCTCTGCCGCGAGTGCGGCATCGATGCGTCCTGCGACCTCGGCGGGCATGCGGGGCGGGCCCGGCAGGGTACCGAGCAGGCCCCGGATCTCCTCGAGCGAAGCATGGACGTCCGCGCAGAGCTCGCACTCGTCCAGATGCCGGCGCACATCGGCGGTCCGGGCCGGTGGAAGAAGTCCCTCGGTGAGGTTGGAGATCTCCGCGACGTCCGGGTGCTCCGCCTTGCCTGTCGTCGACGTCACGCTCGCCCACCTCCGCCCTTCAATGCCGCCGGATCACTCGGTCCTGTGTCTGGGGGGTCCGCTCGACGCGGCCCTGCTGCGGGTGGGACGGATGCTCCCTGCATCCGGTTCCGTTCCCCCTTCTGTTTCTTTCCTTCGCCGGCGCCCTCCCACCTCAGGTGGGCGAGCAAGGGCAGGAGTCTGGCTCTGCCCCGGGCACAGCGACTCTTCACCGTGCCGGTGGGCACGTCGAGGATGCGGGCGGCTTCGGCGACCGGATAGCCCTGCATGTCCACGAGGACGAGGGCCGCTCGCTGATCGGGCGGGAGCGTGCCCATCGCCTCGATCAGCTGGCGGTGCAGATCATTGCGCTCCGCAGGTGCCGAGGCGGACTCGTGGGGCTCCAGCAGCTGCTCCAGGCGCTCGGTGTCGTCGACCGGGGCGGTTTTCCGGGAAGCCGCCTTGCGGGCACGGTCCAGACAGGCGTTCACCGTGATCCGGTGCAGCCATGTGGTGACGGCCGACTGGCCGCGGAAGGTGTGGGCGGCCCGGTAAGCGGATACAAGAGCGTCCTGAACCGCGTCTGCGGCTTCCTCCCGGTCTCCCAGCGTCCGCAGGGCTACGGCCCAGAGCCGGTCGCGGTGACGGCGCACGAGCTCACCGAAGGCGTCGGGGTCGCCCTCCACGTGGCGGGCGAGCAGGTCCTGATCGCTCGCCGTGTCGTATCCGTCGGCGTCCGCCACGGGTCCCCCTTCCCCTGGGTGCAGAAGACCTCAGCTGCTCACCTTGACGTCCACGACCCTGCCGCGCCATTTGCCGTCGTCCGCCTGTACCGGCAGCTCGGTCAACCAGACCAGCAAGTACCGGGACTCGAGCGCCTTCTCGGGCTTGAGGGTGACGCTGTCGCCCGTCCCTTCGGCGACCTTGGTGTAGGCGTCGAAGGACGTCGGTTGCCCCCCGGCGTCGCTGGAGGCGGCGCGGAGCTCGACCGATGTGTTCCCCATGAAGGAAACGGTGACCTTCCCGATCTGCTGGGTCTTGCCGAGGTCGAGGATGACACCCACGCCCGGCTTCAGCCGGCCCAGGTCAGCGCTCTCGTAGTAGCTCGTCTGCCAGTACGTGCCCGGAACGCTGTCGTAGACCTTGTCTATGTCCCTCGGGTTCTCGGATCCGTCGGAGCCGAACGGGTCGAAGTCACGGGCGCTCTCGATGGCGATGGGCTTGCCGCTCACCGGCTTCTTCGGGCTCCTGTCGTCCCCGTCCGTCGTCTGGGTCTCGTTCGTTTCGTCCGCCTTGCCGCCCTGGTCCATGAGGGCGTCCGCCAGCTGCCAGCTGCCCAGGCCGAGCGCGGCGATCAGCAGGGCCGAGACGGCCCACTTCAGCGCCTTGCCCGTGCGGCTCTGCAGCGGGGGAGGCGGAACCGGGGCCGGCTGGGTGGCGCCGGGATGCGGGGCCGGACGGCCGTACGTGCCCTGCTGGTAGGTCGTGCGCTGGTACTCGGGCGGGGTGGTGAACGCGGGCTCCGGCGGGCGGATGCGGGGCATCTCACCGATCGCCTTCACCAGCTCCTCCGGCGTGGTGCACGGCGACTCATGACGTGAGGCGGTGGCCCCCTCGTTGACGAGCGCCCGCATCGCGAGCTCGGACAGGCCGCGGTGGACACCGGCCCGCACCTGGTCCGGCGGGATCAGCCCGATGTCCTTCGGCAGACCGGACATGCCGTAGGCGTCGTTCTCGTACGGCCAGCGTTGGGTGAGAGCGGCGTAGAGGAGGGCACCGATGGACTCGGTGTCGGTGCGCTGCGGGGTGTCGGAGCCGACGCCGCGCAGCGCCGCGTTCACGGCGAGGCCGCGGATGCGCCACTGGCCGGTCGAAGTGCGCAGCACGGCGTTGGGGTTCAGGCGCAGATGGGCGAGACCCTCGCGGTGGGCCGCGGCCATGGCGGAGGAGACCTGACTGACCATCTGGTAGGCGTCGTACACCTCCAGCGGGCCGGCGGCCAGGAGCGTGGTCAGCTCGGTGGCATCGGGGAGCCATTCGTGTACGACGTAGACGAGGTCGTTCTCCTCGACGGCGTCCAGGACCTGGACGAAGCGGGGATCGCCCAGCAGGGCGGAGGAGCGGGCCGCGGCCAGGACGGACCGGGCACGCGAGTGGTCCGCGGGCAGGGTGTGCACGCCGACGGCACGACGGAGCTTCTCGTCCACGGCACGCCAACTGCTGAACCCGTCCAGACGGGTGACGCACTCCTCGAGTCGGTAGCGTCTGGCCAGCTTGTGACCACTGTGCAGCTCGGGCGGCGAGGTCTTTCCGGGACCGTCGGCCCCGGTGTTCTCCTGTGCCTCGTCGCTGTCCGTGTCCCGCTCCCGGTTCTTGGCCACCCCGTCGGCCGTGGACTGGTCCGCCTGTGCGGTCAGCGACTGGTCGCCGCTGTTGTCTGCCACGTCGACGGCAGCTGTGCTCCGTTCCGCCACCGTCGTTCCCTGCCTCCCCATCCATTGCGCGCGGACCGGCGTCCGTTGCGCGCCGTCCCACGCCGAAACCAATTGTGCCCACAGTCCGCCGCTATGCACGACACGCGGTGGCTGACGATGGTTGTGCGCCTACCCCCTGCCTCAGCGTCCCAGGCGTCCGCGGACCATGCCGACCAGAGAGTTGAGCTCCTCGATGCGCATCCGGCGAGCGGCGACGAAGAAGACGCCGAGCAGGACGGCTCCGCCGGCCAGGATCGCGGCGAACGAGCCCACGACCCCCTGGCCGAGCGTCTGGCTGATGCCGTAGCAGGTCGCGCCACTGAGCAACGCGGCCGGCACCGACGCGATGCACAGCCGGGCGTACGTGCGCAGCACCCGGGCGCCGTCCAGGTCTCCGCCCAGCCGCTGGCGCAGCCGGCGCCAGGCGATGCCGACGCCGAGTGCGTAGGCGACACCGTACGAGGCGGCCATGCCGACCACGGCCCAGCGGGCCGGGAGCACGAAGAAGCAGATGAGCGAGGCGACCGCGTTGCCCGCGGCCACGATGACCGTGTTGTAGAAGGGGGTCCGGGTGTCCTCGTAGGCGTAGAAGGCGCGCAGGACGACGTACTGCACGGAGTACGGGATCAGACCGAGACCGAAGGCCATCAGCATGTAGCCCATGTTGGTGGCCGCGCCGGTGCCCGAGGAACCGAAGATCAGCGTGCACATCGGGATGCCGAGCGCGAGGAAGCCGAAGGCGATCGGCACGATCGCGACGGCCGTGGTGCGCAGGCCCTGGGAGATGTCGTCCCGGACGGCGCCACCGTCCTCCTCGGCCGCGGAGCGCGAGATGCGGGGCAGCAGGGCGGCCATCAGGGAGACGGTGATGATGGCCTGGGGCAGGCCCCAGATCAGCTGGGCGTTGGCGTAGGCGCTGAAGCCCGTACCGGCGATCTTCGTGTCGACGACCGACGCGGTGGCCAACTGGCTGACGACCAGTGCGCCCGCCTGGTTGGCGAGGACGAACAGGATCGTCCACTTGGCGAGCATGGCGGCCTTGCCGAGACCGTGGCCCTTCCAGTCGAAGCGCAGACGGATCCGGAACCCGGTCTCGCGGAGGTAGGGGATCATCGCCAGGGCCTGGACCACCAGGCCGAGGAGGACGCCCACGCCGAGCAGCCGCTCGCCCTCCGGCGGGATGTTCTCGACGGTCATGCCGGAGTCGGCGGCGGTGCCGTAGACCCAGATGAACACGCCGAGCGTGACGATGATGACGATGTTGTTCAGGACCGGGGTCCACATCATCGCGCCGAACCGGTCGCGGGCGTTGAGGATCTGACCCATCACCACGTGCACGCCCATGAAGAAAATCGAGGGCAGGAAGTAGCGGGTGAAGGTGACGGCGACGTCGTTGGCCGCGGGGTCGTTGGCGACCGGGTTCGACAACGCGCGCACGAGGAGCGGGGCGGCCAGCCACGCGAGGGCGGTGAGCGCGGCCAGGGCCACCATGACGAGCGTCAGCAGGCGGTTCGCGTACGCCTCGCCTCCGTCCTCGTCGTCCTTCATCGCCCGCACGAGCTGCGGCACGAAGACGGAGTTGAGGCCACCGCCGACGGTCAGGATGTAGATCATCGTCGGCAGCTGGTACGCGATCTGGAACGACTCACCCAGCAGAGCGAGGCCGAGCGCCGAGACGATCATCGCGGACCGGATGAACCCCGTGAGGCGGGACACCATCGTGCCCGCCGCCATCACGGCACTGGACTTCAGCAGGCCTCCGGCCCGTCCGCCCTTCTTCGGAGCGGGCGCGGGAGCCGGTTCCGGGGCCGGAGCCTCGGCGGCGGGAGGGGGCGTAGCCCCCGCATAGTGGCCGGGGGCCGCGGACGGGCCGGTCACCGATGCGGCGGACGCGTAGGGCTGCCGGACACCCGCCGCCGGCGGCCGACCGGGGTGTCCACCGCCCTGCTGCTGGTCGGGGAAGGCACCGCTCTGCTGCTGGTCGTGGAAGAGGTGGGCGAAGGCGTCCGACTCACGGCGCTGGTCCCCGGCCTGACCGACCAGGTCGTCCACGCCCACGTACTGCGTCGTGCGCGGATCGTCGCCGTACGGCAGGTACTGCGTCGGCCCGTCCGGCTCCGGTGCGGGGGTCTGGGCCCACACCCGCGGATCGGGGGCGTACGGCGACTGGGGCGGCTGCCCGTAGAGCGGCTGCTGAGGGGGGTACGCACCCGGAGGAGGCGGAGGGTGCGCGGCACGGTCGTAGAGCGCCTCCGCGACGGGATCCTGGGCGGCGACGTCCTGCGCCCGGTAGGGATCCTGGCCGTAGGCGTCCTGGAGGTACGGGTCGGCGGACGGCTGCGGCGCCTGGTCGTGCCCGGGCGGCGGACCCTCGGGGGGATCCGACTCGGGGTGGCCCGAGTTGCCCGCGGCATGGCCGCGGTCACCGTCGTACGGCGCGTTCATGGTTTACCCCACCTCATCGTCCCCGGCCCACCGGCCACGACATCCTCAACGGTCCACTCTCTCACCCGCGCCGGACGGGTCTGCGCTTTCCGGTGCGGTGTCCGGTGCCGGGTCACTCGGCTGCTCCGGCGTGTCTGCCCGTGCGCCGGCACCGGGCTCCTCGGGACGCGCAGCGGAGGCTCCCGGGTCCGGTGGTCCGTCGACGTCCTCGCCCGCCTCGTCGTGCTGTTCCTCGGCCTCGCGGGCCGCGGCACGCTTGCGCTGCGTGTACATACGGAAGCCGGCGAGGACGAGCAGCAGCACGCCGCCGCCGATGACCAGCATCACCGTGGCGGTGATCTCGGTGACCTTCACGTCGAAGGTGACGGGGTCGCCGTACTTCTGACCGTCCTGGGTGTACAGCTGGGCGACCACCGTCGCCCGGCCGTTGGCGTTGGCGGACGTGGTGAACTTCACCGACTGGCTGTGCCCGCCGGAGACGGCGATGGGCTGCTCCTCGTAGGCGTCCCCACCGATCTCGAGACGGGTCGGGTTGGTCGAGGAGAGTCGCAGCACCAGGTGCTCGACGCCCTGCACCAGGTTGTTCTGGACCGTCACGGGGATCGTGGCGCTGCGGCCGGAGAGCTTCGTCTCCGACTTGTCGATGAGCTTCACCTGGTCGATGAGCGTGTCGAGATACGCCTCGACACCGCTCCGGTAGACCGCCGCCTCGGTGCCCCGGTCCCGCCAGGACACGGACATCCCCCGGTTCAGGGCGCGTCCGAACGGGGTCACCACCCGGGACTGGTCGGAGAGGATCACCTTGAACCTGTCGAGCTTGTCCTGCGTCCTCGCGATCTGCTCGAACGCCGACCGCGGCAGCTCGTGCCTGCGCAGCGAGGAGGGGTACGCGGAGGCCGAGGGAACCTTGGTGGTGGCGGCGGGGTCCGGCTTGGTCCTCGCGGCCGCCGTGAGGTCCTGGGACTCGGACCAGGCCCTGTCCTGGAGGGCGGTCAGCGCCTCGGCCATCGTCTGGGCCTGGCTCGCGGACGGGGTGCGCTGCGGGGCGACGACGACGCTGCGCTGCTTGCCCGTCTGGAGGCCGAGCGTCAGGCTCTGGGCCAGGAACCGCTGTACCGCCTGCGTGGACGTGGAGGCCTTGGTCATGTCGCCCTGGAAGGCCGTGGAGAGCCGGGCGTCCGCCACGACGGCCGTGGTGCCGCCGCCGATGGGACGGGGCGCGGAAGGCGTGTACGACAGGTCGCCGCTCTCCTCGAAGGTGTCGCTGCGGGCGATCACCTTGTCGGCGCCGGCGGACGTGGCGACCTTGACGATGGAGGGGTCGACCGCGCCGTTGACGGGCCAGGCGAACTCCGTGGTGGGTTTCACGTGGAGGATCGACTCCACCGTGTCCGAGGCGACGCCGGTGGCTTCCTTGAGGTGGCTCAGTGAGCCGGTGACGGCGGTGCCGGTGTGGGCGAGGGAGGCCAGGTCGGGATCGCCGAACGGCAGCGCGACGACCTCCCGGTCCGCCACCGCCTGCTGCACCTCGGCGAGCCATCGCTTGGCGACCGCCTGATGGCTGCCGACCGTGTCGGTGTCACCCTCGCCCTGTACCTCGTACCTTTCGGTCATCGCGTCGACGGACGCCAGCAGGTCCGGGTCAATCACCCAGGTGACGTCGAGGTCCCGGCCCAGCGCCACCATGCGGTCCAGCCGTCCGCCCGGGGAGATCTCCTCGGCGAGGTCGTCGTCGCGGAAGAGCGGCGTCTGCTGCTCGTTCGAACCCGTCTCCGCCGTCATGTGGGCGGTGGAGATCAACGGCCACAGGAACGTCGTCTTCGTCCGGGTGCCGGTTTTCCCGGGCTGCCACGGCAGGAAGGTCTGCTGGACGCCGAGGACCTGCTCCCAGGGCTGCGCGGGGGTCTGCCCGGCGAGCGACACGGCCAGCGGGTAGACGCCGTCCTCCCCGAGGTCCAGCTTGGCGACCGGGACGGAGATGCTGAAGGGCCGCGAGACGCCCGGGGTGAGCCTGGGGAACTCCTCGGCGTACTTGCCGCCGATCTCGGGGCTGACGACGCTCTGGACGTCGTCGCTGTTCCGGGCGAGGCTGTCGATCCCCGAGCGGGTGTTCAGCAGCGGGCCCACCCGCAGGCCGACGCGGGCGTCGGTGACCGTCTGTTTGCTTTTGTTGGTCACCGTGCCCGTCACGGTGACGGTGTCCCCCTCGGTGGGGGCGCTGGGAGTGAGCGAGTCCACGGAGACGGAGACCGAGCCGACGCCGGAGGCGGCCTGCGGCGTGGTCTGCCCGGTGGCGTCAGCGGGAGCCGCGGCCGGTAGCTGGAGGAGCCCCGCCAGCAGGAGTCCTCCGGTGAGCAGGGCTCCGATGCGCCGCAGCCGACGGAGGGCAGGTGAGGGACGGGTCCCCTGGAAGTCTGCCGCCTCGGCCACGCGCTCGCCCGTCCCTCGTCGTCGTCAGTGGTCGTCGGAATGTGCGTCCACGCATGGTAACGATGCTCGCTGAGGGGAAGTGCCGCGGACCGTTCCGCAAGATCGGGGACAGAGTCGGCCTGCCCTGTATGGGACTGTATGAAGAGGAGTAGGGCCCCGCGTCCCAAGCGCAGGCTTTGTGTGTGTATCGACGGGGGCCTTAGGCGCGGAATGGAGGAGATTCCGGCCGCCCGCGCCACGTACCCTCTTCTGTTGTGCCGAACGCCAACGAAGAAACCAGTGCCCTGAGCCAGGTGCAGGACCGCGCCGTGAGTGAACTGCTGCGGGTAGCCCCTGTCGCCGACGACCTCGCCCGCCGTTTCCAGGAGGCCGGGTTCTCACTCGCCCTGGTCGGCGGTTCGGTGCGGGACGCACTGCTCGGCCGCCTCGGCAACGACCTGGACTTCACGACCGACGCCCGCCCACAGGACGTGCTGAAGATCGTGCGCCCCTGGGCGGACGCCGTCTGGGAGGTCGGGATCGCCTTCGGGACGGTCGGGGCGCAGAAGGAAGCCCGCGTCGGAGACGCTGATCGAAGCTTTCAGATCGAGGTGACCACCTACCGGTCGGAGGCGTACGACCGCACCTCGCGCAAGCCGGAGGTGTCGTACGGCGACTCCATCGAGGAGGATCTGGCCCGCCGTGACTTCACCGTGAACGCGATGGCCGTCGCGCTCCCGGAGAAGCGGTTCGTCGACCCGTACGGCGGCCTCGACGACCTCGCCACGCGTGTGCTGCGCACCCCGGGCACGCCCGAGGAGTCCTTCTCCGACGACCCGCTGCGGATGCTGCGGGCCGCGCGCTTCGCCGCCCAGCTCGACTTCGAGGTGGCGCCCGAGGTCGTGGCGGCGATGAAGGAGATGGCCGGACGCCTCGAGATCGTCTCCGCCGAGCGCGTCCGGGACGAGCTGAACAAGCTGATCCTCTCCTCTCACCCGCGCAAGGGTCTGACCCTGCTGACCGAGACCGGGCTCGCGGAGTATGTGCTGCCCGAGCTGCCGGCCCTGCGTCTGGAACGTGACGAGCACCACCGGCACAAGGACGTCTACGACCACACGTTGATCGTTCTGGAGCAGGCGATGGCCCTTGAGGACGAGGGCCCCGACCTGACCCTCCGCCTGGCGGCCCTGTTGCACGACATCGGCAAGCCGCGCACACGCCGCTTCGAGAAGGACGGACGGGTCTCGTTCCACCACCACGAGGTGGTCGGGGCGAAGATGACCAAGAAGCGCATGACGGCGCTCAAGTACTCCAACGAGCTGGTGAAGGACGTCTCACGGCTCGTCGAACTCCATCTGCGGTTCCACGGCTACGGCACGGGAGAGTGGACGGACTCCGCCGTCCGCCGCTACGTCCGCGACGCGGGGCCGCTCCTGGATCGGCTCCACAAGCTGACCCGCTCGGACTGCACCACACGCAACCGGCGCAAGGCCGCCGCGTTGTCGCGTGCGTACGACGGTTTGGAGGAACGGATCGCCCAGCTTCAGCAGCAGGAGGAGCTGGACGCCATCCGCCCGGATCTCGACGGTAACCAGATCATGGAGATCCTGGAGGTCAAGCCGGGGCCGGTCGTCGGGCAGGCGTACCAGCACATGCTGGAGCTCCGCTTGGAGAACGGTCCGATGGAGCACGATGCGGCGGTCAAGGCGCTCAAGGAGTGGTGGGCCGAACGGCAGGGCTGAACCTGCGAAACGGGGCCGTGTTTCACGTGAAACACGGCCCCGCACCCTGACGGAGGGCTGTGTTTCACGTGAAACACAGCCCTCCGTCGTCTGTCTTACTTGTCCTTCAGGCAGAGGAGGAAGCTCTTGCTGCCATTGGTCTCCGTGTACACGTACTGGAAGTCCTTGGATGCCGCCTCGCACTTGCTCTGCGCCGTGATGCCGGAGAAGTTGCCCTCCACCTTGGCGAGCACCGTGTACTGCGCCGTCGAGGAGCCGCAGTCGACGACCTCGAGGTCCGGGTCGTTGTCGTCCGTGCTGCCACGGCTCATGCAGTCGCCGACCGCGGCGGTGTTGGCGTCGTCCCGGCTGGCGATGAAACCACCGATGGCCACACCGGCGACCACTACGGCGATGACGATGTTCTTGATCGTCTTGAAGCTGAGCTTGCGACGCGGCTGCTCCGGCGGAACGGGAGCACCCGGAGGGGGGAACCCAGGCTGACCGGCTTGCTGCGGAAAACCGCCCTGGGGCGGGTACGGAGCCTGGCCTTGGGACTGGTCGTGGGGCTGCTGCTGGCTCTGCGCGAAAGGGTTGCCCTGGGGCGGCGGAGTGGTCACTGGGGTCCCCCTGGAACGTGGATGCGTGACGCGAATGGTGCGTTGATAAGACGCACGTAAGCTATCGGCCACCACTGACAACTCTGTAGCCCAAGGGACCTCTGTGGCATTGATGTGACACTTATCGGCGCTCAAAACGGGCCATAGCCACAGCTACTGCCCCGTAGACAACGGCGACTGTTATCACCAGCGGGACCGATCGGCCGTCAGGCGGCAGCATCAGGGCGGCCACGGCGGCGGCTCCGACGAAAGCCACGTTGAACAGGACGTCGTAGAGGGAGAAGATCCGGCCACGGAAGCCGTCGTCGACGGAGGACTGGACGATCGTGTCCGTGGCGATCTTCGCGCCCTGGGTGGTCAGGCCCAGGACGAACGCCCCTGCCAGCAGGGGCCCCGAGGCGAAGGGCAGGCCGAGCGCGGGTTCCAGAACCGCTGCGGATCCGGAACACACCATGATCCAGCGGCCGGGGCCGAGCCACCCCGCGGCCCAGGGCGTCATGACGGCCGCGACGAAGAAGCCGGCTCCGGAGACGCCCAACGCCAGCCCCAGCAGGGCGATTCCCTCGTCCGTGCTCGAGGTCAGGGCGTACCGGCACAGCATCAGCAGCATCACGAGCATGGCGCCGTAGCAGAACCGCATCAGTGACATCGCCGTGAGCGCCCAGGCGGCCTCCCTGCGCGGCGGCGCGGCGAGGTGGCGCAAGCCTGCCAGCAGGTCGCGCGCCGTCCCGGTGAGCACCGTGGTCAGCCGTGGGTGCGCCAAGGCACGGTCCGGACCCAGGAGTTCCTTCGCGATGCGCAGCGATGCCCCGGCCGCGCACAGATACAGGGCCGCGCCCACGAGCACCACGGCCGCGTCGGAGTCGGCGATGACCAGACGGACGAGGAAGGCGAGGCCGCCGCCCGCCGTCGCGGCGAGTGTTCCGGCGGTCGGGGAGAGGGAGTTGGCGATGACCAGCCGTTCGGCGTCGACCACGCGCGGAAGCGCGGCGGACAGTCCGGCGAGGACGAAGCGGTTGACGGCGGTGACGCACAGGGCGGAGAGGAGGAGGAGCCAGTCGGGGACCCGGCCGAGGATGAGGACGGCGGTCACCGCGGCCATCAGGGCGCGCAGCAGGTTGCCGTACAGGAACACCTGGCGGCGGCGCCAGCGGTCCAGCAGCACTCCGGCGAAGGGGCCGACCAGCGAGTACGGGAGGAGCAGGACCGCCATCGCGGAGGCGATCGCCGCGGCCGACGTCTGCTTCTCCGGCGAGAAGACCACATAGGCGGCGAGGGCGACCTGGAAGACGCCGTCGGCGCCCTGGGAGAGCAGCCGGACGGCGAGCAGGCGTCTGAAGCCCTGGAAACGCAGCAGAATGCGCAGGTCACGGACGACGGCCATGGGGCTCAGCCTCACATACGGGGAGGGTCTCCGGGACGTGCGACCCCGGAGACCCTCCTCTGCCCACGGTGAGCGGGTCCTAGCGCTCGACCTCGCCCTGGATGAACTTCTCGACGTTCGCGCGGGCTTCGTCGTCGAAGTACTGCACCGGCGGGGACTTCATGAAGTACGAGGACGCCGACAGGATCGGGCCGCCGACACCCCGGTCCTTGGCGATCTTCGCGGCGCGCAGGGCGTCGATGATGACACCGGCGGAGTTCGGGGAGTCCCAGACCTCGAGCTTGTACTCCAGGCTCAGCGGGACGTCACCGAAGGCGCGGCCCTCGAGGCGGACGTAGGCCCACTTGCGGTCGTCCAGCCAGGCGACGTAGTCGGACGGGCCGATGTGGACGTTCTTCTCGCCGAGCTCCCGGTCGGGGATCTGGGAGGTGACGGCCTGCGTCTTGGAGATCTTCTTGGACTCCAGGCGGTCGCGCTCGAGCATGTTCTTGAAGTCCATGTTGCCGCCGACGTTCAGCTGCATCGTGCGGTCCAGGATGACGCCGCGGTCCTCGAACAGCTTCGCCATGACGCGGTGCGTGATGGTGGCGCCGACCTGGGACTTGATGTCGTCACCGACGATCGGAACCCCGGCCTCGGTGAACTTGTCCGCCCACTCCTTGGTGCCGGCGATGAAGACCGGGAGGGCGTTGACGAAGGCGACCTTGGCGTCGATGGCGCACTGGGCGTAGAACTTCGCCGCGTCCTCGGAGCCGACGGGCAGGTAGCAGACCAGGACGTCGACCTGCTTGTCCTTGAGGACCTGGACGACGTCGACCGGCGCCTCGGCGGACTCCTCGATGGTCTCGCGGTAGTACTTGCCGAGACCGTCGAGGGTGTGGCCGCGCTGGACCGTCACACCGGTGCGGGGGACGTCGCAGATCTTGATGGTGTTGTTCTCGGAGGCGCCGATGGCGTCCGCGAGGTCGAGACCGACCTTCTTGGCGTCCACGTCGAAGGCGGCGACGAACTCGACGTCGCGGACGTGGTAGTCGCCGAACTGGACGTGCATCAGGCCCGGCACCTTGGACGCCGGGTCGGCGTCCTTGTAGTACTCGACTCCCTGCACCAGCGATGCGGCGCAGTTGCCCACGCCGACGATGGCTACGCGAACCGAACCCATTCCGGTTGCTCCCTGTGTGTACGAGTGAGGCCCTGAGTGGGGTCTCACGTGGCGGTGTCGTCGGGCGTATCCGGCCGGGGGTCGTCCCCGGGCCGGGGCAGGCCGCCCGTCGCTCCAGATGTGGTGTCCTGCTGAGCGGACCCCCCGGTGGCGGACCCCTTCAGGTCCCGCCCTGCCCGCTCGCTCTCGATGAGCTCGTTCAGCCAGCGCACTTCGCGCTCCACGGACTCCATCCCGTGGCGCTGGAGCTCGAGCGTGTAGTCGTCGAGGCGCTCCCTGGTGCGGGCCAGGGAAGCACGCATCTTCTCGAGGCGCTCCTCCAGCCGGCTGCGGCGGCCCTCGAGGACGCGCATGCGCACATCACGGGAGGTCTGCCCGAAGAAGGCGAACCGCGCGGCGAAGGTCTCGTCCTCGTACGCGTCCGGCCCCGTCTGGGAGAGCAACTGCTCGAAGTGCTCCTTACCTTCCGCCGTCAACCGGTAGACGATCTTGGCGCGACGACCCGTGAGCGGGGCGGCGGGGGCGTCCTCGGCGGTGTTCCCCGGTTCCTCGATCAACCAGCCGTTGGCGACCAGCGTCTTGAGGCAGGGATAGAGCGTCCCGTAGCTGAACGCACGGAACACACCCAGTGACGTATTGAGTCGTTTGCGCAGCTCATAGCCGTGCATCGGAGATTCGCGGAGCAGACCGAGTACGGCGAACTCGAGGATCCCGGAACGCCGGCTCATCGTCGCCTCCCCTCTGCCGCGGCCCTGCCGTGACGGGCCCGTGTCCGGCCCATCGCCGTCCTTATGCCGAGCTGATGTATCGACTCGATACATCACGACGATAGAACGGCCTCCCGGATGCGACAAGGGGAGGTGGGGTGAACGGGATCACATCATCGATTCACAAGGACCAAGTTGCCTGATTTGAGGTGAACTTCTGTGCTCGGAGGGTTTTGGCGGTGCGTAGTCTGTGCGCCATGCAGACCACCGGGAACCGAGTGACGCCCGGGGACGTCCCTGTCCCCGGTGCAGTACGGGTGAATGCGGAAAGCGCCGCATCCGTACTTCGGGGGGACCGGAAACCAGCCGCCGTTGCCAGGCGCGCAAGGGTGCGCCTGCCCGAGGAGTAGTCGTTCGATGAGCGAGCACCGTCGCAAACCGCCGCAGCCGCAGGGAGGCGGACGTGCCGCGGCCCGACGCGGCCAGTCCGGCTCGTCCTCCGGCCGCCGCGCGGCACCGCGAGGCGCCACCGGGTCTCCGTCCGGTTCCTATGGGGCGGGTGCCCGCGGCCCGGGGGACGAGGGCCGTACGTATGGAAGTCGCGCCGAGGCGCGGCGCGCGGCACGGAGAGGCGGGAGCCGCCGGGCCGGTTCCACCGGGCCCGGACGTGGCAGAGGGCGCGCGGCGCCTCCCGGCAAGAAGCGGATGATCGACTATCCCCGCTACGGCAAGGACGGCTGGCGCCGCTGGATGCCGTCCTGGAAACTCGTCTCCGGGCTCTGCATCGGCTTCTTCGGAAGTCTGGTGGCCGTTGCGGGAATCGGCTACGCCATGGTGGAGGTGCCCAACCTCGCCCTGACGGCCACGGCGCAGAACAACGTCTACTACTGGTCCGACGACTCGCCGATGGTCGCCACGGGCGGTGAGCGCAACCGCCAGATCATCGGTCTCGAGCAGATCCCCAAGGACATGCGGAACGCCGTCATCTCCCAGGAGAACAAGACGTTCTACAGCGACAGCGGCATCGATCCGAAGGGCATCGCCCGCGCCTTGTTCAACATGGCCCGCGGCGGCAACACGCAGGGTGGCTCCACGATCACCCAGCAGTACGTCAAGAACGCGATGCTGGACGACCAGTCGCAGACGATCTCCCGGAAGTTCAAGGAGATCTTCGTCTCGATCAAGGTGGGCACCACCGAGCCCAAGGACAAGATCCTCGAGGGCTATCTGAACTCCGCGTACTACGGTCGCGGGGCCTACGGGATCCAGGCGGCCTCCCGCGCGTACTTCAACAAGGACGCCAAGGACCTGGACGCGGGCGAGTGCGCTCTCCTGGCGGCGGTGCTCAAGGGCGCCACCTACTACGACCCGGCCGGCGCGAGCTCCATCGACCGGGTCGAGGCCACTCCCGAGAAGAACCGGGCCCGTGCCCTGAGGCAGATGCAGGACACGCTGGACAAGATGGTCGAGTACGACCGCCTGAGCGCCGAGGAGCGGGCCAAGCACACCAAGCTGCCCAAGTGGCAGAACCCCCGGTCGAACACGGCGCTGAGCGGTCAGATCGGCTACCTCGTCGACCTGGCCAAGGCGTACATCATCAACAACAGCGAAGAGACCGGCATCACCGAGGCCGATCTGGCGAAGGGCGGCTACTCGATCTACACGACCTTCGACAAGGAGAAGGTCGAGGAACTCGAGAAATCGATCAAGAAGGTCTACAAAAAGAACATCAAGCCCGAGGAGCGACCGGACACGGACACCCACGTCCAGTTCGGTGGGGCATCGGTGGACCCCGCGACCGGCGCGATCAAGGCCATCTACGGCGGTGAGGACGCGACCAAGCACTTCACCAACAACGCCGACGAGACCGGTGCCCAGGTCGGTTCGACGTTCAAGCCGTTCGTGCTGGCGGCGGCCATGAAGTGGGGCGTCCGGGACCCGGACCTGGACCCGGTGCAGGCGCAGGACGAGCGCACCCTCGTGTCCCCGAAGAGCCTCTACAACGGCAAGAACAGGCTCAAGATCCGGGAGTACAACGGGAACGTCTGGCAGAACGAGAAGGGCGAGCAGTGGGAGCAGGTCAATGACGGAGACCAGACGTACGGCACGCCGCCCGACTACAAGATCGACCTCCGTGAGGCGATGCGCTACTCGGTGAACTCCTCCTTCGTGCAGCTCGGCATGGACGTCGGTCTGGACAAGGTGAAGGAGGCGGCGGTCGACGCCGGTGTCCTGGAGAGCAGCCTCGCCGGTACCGACTACCCCTCGTTCTCCATCGGTACCTCCAACCCCAGCGCGATCCGCATGGCAGGCGCGTACGCCACGTTCGCGGCGAGCGGCAAGCAGCGCGAGCCGTTCTCGGTGAAGAGGGTGACGAGCAAGAACGGCACGATCTTCACCCACAAGACGGTGACGGAGCAGGCGTTCACCGCGAAGGTCGCCGACAACATCACGGACGTCCTGAAGACCGTCGTCGAAGAGGGAACCGGTAGCAACGCCCAGCTCGACGGCCGCGAGGTGGCCGGAAAGACCGGTACGACCGACGGCAACAAGTCCGCCTGGTTCGTCGGGTACACCCCGCAGTTGTCCACCGCGATCAGCATGTTCCGGTACCCCGACGACGAGACCATCAAGAACCGCCAGTTCTTGAAGATGTTCGGAACGGGTGGCCAGAAGAAGATCCACGGTTCCTCGTTCCCGTCCGAAATCTGGGCGGACTACATGGGGAACGCGCTGAAGGGGCAGCCGGCGAAGAAGTTCCCGATCCCCGAGCCCATCGGGGTGATCATCAACGACGATCCGACGCCGACTCCCACCCCCACGCCCACCGAAACCGAGGAGGCGACTCCGTCGACGAGTCCGACGCCCACGGAGACCGAGACCACTCCGTCCCCCACGGCCTCCAACACGTGCAGGCCGTTCGACTTCAGGTGCAAGGACGACGACGACACGGGTGGCACCGGAACGGGCGGTACCGACATCGGTGGCACGGACGGAGGAGTGACCGGGTCGCCGACGCCCACGGACACGGATGAGCCCGGGGAGAACAGAGGCAACGGCAACAACAACGGCGGTGGTCTCTTCGGAGGTCCGGGCAGCTAGCCCGCCTATCGCCCGGTTTGGGTGTTTCACGTGAAACACGGGCCGCCGTACCCCTCGGGTACGGCGGCCCTCGGCGTCTCCCCGGTCGCGTACGGCAGGATGTGCGACATGCCCAGTGGAGAATCGACGCAAGCGAGCGACCACGAGCCCGAGCCGGTACGGCCGACCCAGGAGGACCGGGTCGCCGCCGCCGGCAGTGAGCTGATCGGCGGTCCGCTCGGGCGGCGTGCCCTGACCGGGGCGTCCTGGTGGTCCCCGGTCCGGGTCATCGCGCTCGTGGCGATCGGCATGTTCGCCCTCGGCCTGGTGCAGAAAGCGCCCTGCTACAACGGAGGCTGGTTCTTCGGGGCCGGCTCCCAGTACACGCATGCTTGCTACTCAGACATCCCGCACCTCTACCAGGGGCGTGGTTTCGCCGACGGACTGGTGCCGTACTTCGACAAGCTCCCCGGGGACATGCAGTACCTCGAGTACCCGGTGCTGACCGGCGTGTTCATGGAGGTCGCCGCCTGGCTCACGCCCGGCAGCGGCAGCCTCCAGGACCAGGCGCAGTGGTACTGGATGGCCAACGCCGGGATGCTCATGGCGTGCGCGGCCGTCATCGCCGTCTGCGTGACCCGTACGCACGCCCGGCGGCCCTGGGACGCTCTGCTGGTCGCGCTGGCGCCCGCCTTCGCGCTGACCGCGACCATCAACTGGGACCTGCTGGCCGTCGCCCTGACGGCCGCGGCGATGCTGATGTGGTCGCGGGGGCGTTCCCTCGCCTTCGGCGTCCTCCTCGGGCTCGCCACGGCCGCCAAGCTCTATCCCGTGCTGCTGCTCGGGCCGTTGCTGGTGCTGTGCTGGCGCGCGGGCCGCTGGCGGGAGTACGGAAAGGCCCTGGGGGGCGCGGTCGTCGCCTGGGCCGTCGTCAACGTGCCCGTCATGCTCTTCGCCTTCGAGGGCTGGTCGAAGTTCTACACGTTCAGTCAGGAGCGGGGTGTCGACTTCGGTTCCTTCTGGCTGATCATGGCCCAGAACTCGAGCGATCCGCTCGGCACCGAGACCGTCAACACGTTCGCCACGCTCCTGATGCTGCTCTGCTGCGCGGGCGTCGCGGTGCTCGCGCTCACGGCCCCGCGCCGGCCGCGGTTCGCCCAGCTCGCCTTCCTGATCGTCGCGGCGTTCATCCTCACCAACAAGGTCTACTCGCCGCAGTACGTCCTGTGGCTGGTGCCGTTGGCGGCCCTCGCCCGGCCGAAGTGGCGGGACTTCCTCGTCTGGCAGGCCTGCGAGGTGGCGTACTTCCTGGGCATCTGGATGTACCTCGCGTACACGACCAGCGGGGACGCGCACAAGGGACTGCCCACCGACGGCTATCACTGGGCCATCGCTCTTCATCTGCTGGGGACGCTGTACCTGTGCGTCATGGTCGTGCGCGACATCCTGATGCCGGAGCGGGATCCGGTACGGCGGTCGGGCGAGGACGACCCGTCGGGCGGGGTGCTCGACGGAGCCGAGGACGTGTTCGTGCTCGGTCCCGCGGCCCGTCCCGCGCGGCACGCGGTCCACTTCGAGGGGCCACGGGTCAAGTGGGGCACGACCGGAGCCACGGGCAGTTCGCTCTGAGCGAACGGTCCGGGACGCGCGACCACCAGGGCAGTGAGAAGGCCGTACACGGGTCACCCGTGTACGGCCTTCTCACTGCCCGCGTGAGGGCGGGTTCCCGGATGTCCCCGGTGCGCTCAGCGGTCGATCAGGCGGTCGAACTGCGTGGTGGTGTGCCGGAGATGGGCCACGAGTTCCTCGCCGACCTTCGGCTCCGGCGCATCCGTCGGCACGAACAGGATCGACACCTGCATGTGCGGCGGTTCGGCGAACCAGCGCTGCTTGCCGCCCCAGACGAACGGGGAGAGGTTCCGGTTCACGGTGGCGAGTCCGGCGCGGGCGACGCCCTTGGCGCGCGGCATGACGCCGTGCAGCGCCTTGGGGGCCTCCAGGCCCACCCCGTGCGACGTACCGCCCGCCACGACCACCAGGAAGCCGTCGGAGGCGGCCTTCTGCTGCCGGTAGCCGAACCGATCCCCCTTGGCGACGCGTGTGACGTCCAGGACCGCGCCGCGGTACTCGGTGGCCTCGTGGTCCCCCAGCCACAGCCGGGTGCCGATCCGGGCGCGGAAGCGGGTCTGCGGGAACTGCTGCTGCAGCCGGGCGAGTTCGTCGGCCTTGAGGTGGCTCACGAACATCGTGTGCAGCGGCAGGCGGGCCGCCCGCAGGCGGTCCATCCAGCCGATGACCTCCTCGACGGCGTCCGAGCCGTCGGTGCGGTCCAGCGGGAGGTGGATGGCGAAGCCCTCCAGCCGGACGTTCTCTATGGCGGCGTGCAACTGGGGCAGGTCCTGCTCGCTGATGCCGTGCCGCTTCATCGAGGACATCACCTCGATGACCACCCGGGCGCCGACCAGTCCGTACACGCCGTCGACCGACGACACCGAGCGGATGACCCGGTCGGGCAGCGGTACGGGCTCCTCGCCGCGCCGGTACGGCGTCAGCACCAGCAGGTCACCGCTGAACCAGTCCTTGATCCGGGCGGCCTCGTACGTCGTGCCGACGGCGAGGACGTCCGAGCCCAGCCGTGTGGCCTCCTCGGCCAGCCGCTCGTGGCCGAAGCCGTAGCCGTTGCCCTTGCAGACCGGGACGAGTCCCGGGAACTGCTCCTGCACGTGCTTGTGATGCGCCCGCCAGCGCGCGGTGTCGACGTAGAGCGTGAGCGCCATGGCCGGACCTGGAACCTTTCTCGTGGCTGCGGTGTATCAGAGGTGTGGAAGCTGGTGAAGCCGTCGGAGCGACGAAGCAGGGGTCAGCGGCGCGACATGTAGATGTCGAGCGCCTTGTGGAGCAGTTTGTTCAGCGGGAAGTCCCACTCGCCGAGGTATTCGGCGGCCTGGCCGCCCGTGCCGACCTTGAACTGGATCAGACCGAAGAGGTGGTCGGTCTCGTCCAGGGAGTCCGAGATGCCGCGCAGGTCGTAGACGGTGGCGCCGAGCGCGTAGGCGTCGCGCAGCATCCGCCACTGCATCGCGTTCGAGGGCCGGACCTCACGGCCGATGTTGTCGGAGGCTCCGTAGGAGTACCAGACGTGCCCGCCGACGATCAGCATCGTCGCCGCGGACAGGTTCACGCCGTTGTGCCGGGCGAAGTACAGCCGCATGCGGTTGGGGTCCTCGGTGTTGAGGGCCGTCCACATGCGCTGGAAGTACGACAGCGGGCGGGGCCGGAAGTGGTCGCGCACGGCGGTGATCTCGTACAGCCGCTGCCACTCGGCCAGGTCCTCGTAGCCGCCCTGGACGACCTCGACGCCGGCCTTCTCGGCCTTCTTGATGTTGCGGCGCCACAACTGGTTGAAGTTCTTGTGGACCTCTTCCAGGGAGCGGTTCGCCAGCGGCACCTGGTAGACGTAGCGGGGCTGGACGTCGCCGAAGCCGGCGCCGCCGTCCTCACCCTGCTGCCAGCCCATGCGGCGCAGCTTGTCGGAGACCTCGAAGGCGCGGGGCTCGATGAAGTCGGCCTCCAGGTCACGCAGACGCTTCACGTCCGGGTCCTGGATGCCCTTCTTGATGGTCGAGGCCTCCCAGCGCCGGATGATCACCGGCGGACCCATCTTCACCGAGAACGCGCCCTGCTGCTTCAGGTGCGCGAGCATCGGCTCGATCCACTCCTGGAGGTTCGGCGCGAACCAGTTGATGACCGGGCCCTCGGGGAGATAGGCGAGGTAGCGCTTGATCTTGGGAAGCTGCCGGTAGAGGACGAGCCCGGCGCCGACCATCTCACCGGTCCGGTCGTCGAACCAGCCGAGGTTCTCCGAGCGCCATTCCGCCTTGACGTCCGCCCAGGCCGGGACCTGCATGTGACTCGCCGACGGCAGACTCTGGATGTACGCCAGATGCTGCTCTCGACTGATGGTCCTCAGGGTCAGGCTCATTCGGGGCGCTCCTCGGGCTGGTGTGTCCCCATGGGGTCAGGGGCTCCGGCTCTCGCGCGAAGCCTACTGCGCCCGGGGAGCGCCCTGGATGGGCGCACAGGGCCTTCGCCCCGGCCTGTTGCCGGGGCGAGGTGTTCGACGGTGTGCGGAAGGGGTGTCCGACGTCAGTCGAGGAGTCCGCCGAAGAGGCCACCGTGCGCCATGCCCAGGAAGAACCCGACCGCCGCGGCACCGAGGCCCAGGACGAGACCGAAGCGCTCACGCGTCGTCACCGAGATCCACTGGCCGTACGCGCCGGTGAGGATTCCCACCAGACCGGTCCAGGAGCTGAGCAGGTGCAGATGGTGGAACATCGCCGTGATGAAGGACGTGATCCCCAGCACCAGGGTCACCGCGAGCAGGGCGTCCTGGAGTGGATGGGACTTGCCGTCCGTGGCGAAAAGGCCGCCGGCGGTGTTGGGTCGCATTGCCTGTGCCATGGGGCACCTCCTGCGAAAGGCGGCGCATCGTAGCGCCGTACACACCCGATGCGTACAGATTGACGGGCAGCCCGGCCGGATTTCAACCGGAAGCCGCTGTGTGGGTACCCTGTACCGTCCGCACCGATGTCCGTCCGGACAACGCCGGTCGAGAAGGCGGGACAGGACCACGGTCCGTCCCGGCCGGCCCGGAAGGCCGCCGACCGACCCCGATTGTCAGTGGCGGCTGTTGTACTGACAGACATCGTTGCGCAACGCATCACGACCCTCCTGCCACGGAACGACCGTGGCCGCTGAGTCCAAAGGAGGTGGGTTCCACATGCGTCACTACGAGGTGATGGTCATCCTCGACCCCGATCTCGAGGAGCGTGCTGTCTCCCCGCTGATCGAGAACTTCCTTTCCGTCGTCCGTGACGGTGGCGGAAAGGTCGAGAAGGTCGACACCTGGGGCCGTCGTCGTCTCTCGTACGAGATCAAGAAGAAGCCCGAGGGCATCTACTCGGTCATCGACCTGCAGGCCGAGCCTGCGGTCGTCAAGGAGCTCGACCGCCAGATGAACCTGAACGAGTCGGTCCTCCGGACCAAGGTCCTCCGCCCCGAGACCCACTGAGCCTCCCGCTCAGTCGATCCCGGGACTCGAGTAGCAGCACAAGCAGCCAGCAGCAAACCCGCCGAGAGGTTCCCCCATGGCAGGCGAGACCGTCATCACGGTCGTCGGCAACCTTGTCGATGACCCCGAGCTGCGCTTCACCCCGTCCGGTGCGGCCGTCGCGAAGTTCCGTGTCGCGTCGACTCCCCGCACCTTCGACCGTCAGACGAACGAGTGGAAGGATGGCGAGAGCCTGTTCCTGACCTGCTCGGTCTGGCGCCAGGCGGCGGAGAACGTCGCCGAGTCGCTCCAGCGAGGCATGCGCGTCATCGTGCAGGGCCGGCTGAAGCAGCGGTCCTACGAGGACCGTGAGGGCGTCAAGCGCACGGTCTACGAGCTGGACGTCGAGGAAGTCGGCGCCAGCCTGCGCAACGCCACGGCCAAGGTCACCAAGACCACCGGCCGCGGTGGCCAGGGCGGCTACGGCGGCGGTGGCGGCCAGCAGGGCGGCGGCTGGGGCGGAGGCCCCGGCGGCGGCCAGCAGCAGGGCGGCGCTCCCGCCGACGACCCCTGGGCGACCGGCGCTCCCGCCGGTGGCCAGCAGCAGGGCGGCGGCTGGGGCGGCGGCTCCGGCGGCGGTGGCGGCTACTCGGACGAGCCCCCCTTCTAGGCGGGCCGTACCCGCACTTCTTGATCACACAGGAGAAACATCATGGCGAAGCCGCCTGTGCGCAAGCCGAAGAAGAAGGTCTGCGCATTCTGCAAGGACAAGGTCACGTACGTGGACTACAAGGACACGAACATGCTGCGGAAGTTCATTTCCGACCGCGGCAAGATCCGTGCCCGCCGCGTGACCGGCAACTGCACGCAGCACCAGCGTGACGTCGCCACGGCCGTCAAGAACAGCCGTGAGATGGCGCTGCTGCCCTACACCTCCACTGCGCGCTAAGGGAAGGGTGACCGACTCATGAAGATCATCCTCACCCACGAGGTCTCCGGCCTCGGTGCCGCGGGCGACGTCGTCGACGTCAAGGACGGTTACGCTCGCAACTACCTGGTCCCGCGCAAGCTCGCGATCCGCTGGACCAAGGGCGGCGAGAAGGACGTCGAGCAGATCCGTCGTGCTCGCAAGATCCACGAGATCCAGACCATCGAGCAGGCCAACCAGGTGAAGGCCCAGCTCGAGGGGGTCAAGGTCCGCCTGGCCGTCCGCTCCGGCGACGCCGGTCGTCTCTTCGGCTCCGTCACCCCGGCCGACATCGCTTCCGCGATCAAGGCCGCCGGTGGGCCCGAGGTCGACAAGCGCCGCATCGAACTGGGGGCGCCGATCAAGACGCTGGGCGCTCACGAGACGTCCGTGCGTCTGCACCCCGAGGTTGCCGCCAAGGTCAACGTCGAGGTCGTCGCGGCCTGAACGCCGCGCTCGCTGAAGCAGTGAGCACAGGGGCCGCACCCTTTCGAGGGTGCGGCCCCTGTCGTCGTGTCCACGGGTGTGAAGGTGGACGGGACCGGCTAACGGGCCGACGGGCGGTGCGTGCTGCAGGCGAAACGCGGTGTTTCACAGGAAACGGTCAGCGCGTCGCACCCGTGACGACCCAGCGGCCCGAGCGGCTGCGGAGCCACAGAGTCAGCATCCGCACGGACATCATGAGCGTCATCGTGCCCCACAGCGCGGTGAGTCCGCCCCCGAGCACGGGGACCAGCAGGGCGGCCGGCGTGAAGACCACCAGGGTCAGCAGCATCGCCCAGGCCAGATACGGCCCGTCGCCCGCGCCCATCAGAACTCCGTCCAGGACGAAGACGATGCCGCAGATCGGCTGGGAGAGCGCCACGAGCACCAGAGCGGGCAGGGCCGCGTCCTTGACGGTGGCGTCGCTGGTGAACAGGGGCAGGAGTACCGGGCGGGCGAGCACCACCAGCACGCCGAGCACGACTCCCACCGCGATGCCCCACTCCACCATGCGACGGCACGCCTCACGGGCGCCCTGGGCGTCGCCGGCTCCCAGATAACGGCCGATGATGGCCTGACCGGCGATGGCGATGGCGTCCAGTGCGAAGGCGAGGAGGCTCCAGAGGGAGAGGATGATCTGGTGGGCCGCGATGTCGGCGTCGCCCAGGCGGGCGGCGACGGCTGTCGTGATCATCAGGATGGCCCTGAGGGAGAGGGTGCGCACCAGCAGAGGGACGCCGGCCTGAGCCGACGCCCTGATCCCGGCGGAGTCCGGGCGCAGGGAGGCACCGTGTTTGCGTGCCCCGCGCAGCACCACGGTCAGGTAGACCGCGGCCATGCCGCACTGGGCGATGACGGTGCCCCAGGCGGAGCCCGCGATGCCGAGGCCGGCGCCGTAGACCAGCCCGACATTGAGCACGGCGTTCGCGAGGAAACCGGCGACGGCGACGTAGAGCGGTGTCCGGGTGTCCTGCAGTCCGCGCAGGACGCCCGACGCGGCGAGTACGACGAGCATGGCCGGTATGCCGAGCGCGGAGATGCGCAAGTAGGTGGTCGCGTAGGGCGCCGCTGTCTCCGAGGCGCCGAAGAGATCGACGAGGCCCGGCGCCGTGGGCAGGACGACGGCGATGACGGCGGCACCGAGCAGCAGGGCCAGCCAGATTCCGTCCATGCCCTGGCGGATGGCTCCCTGGAGGTCGCCCGCCCCGACGCGCCGGGCGACGGCGGCAGTCGTGGCGTAGGCCAGGAAGACGAACACGCTGACGGCGGTCATCAGCAGGGCCGAGGCGATGCCGAGACCGGCGAGCTGTGCCGTGCCGAGGTGGCCGACGATGGCGCTGTCGGCCATGACGAAGAGCGGCTCGGCGACGAGGGCGCCGAAGGCCGGTACGGCCAGCAGGACGATCTCTCTGTCGTGCTGCCGTCGGGCGGCTCGGGGGCGCGCGGGGGCCTGTGTCATGTGCACCAATCTAATCGTCCACAGGTAAGAGATGCAAAGCTCTCACGACCCTTACTTCGTGGCTCGGGGTGCGGGCTTGTGCACGCCGCTCGAAGTGATCTTGATCCGACTGGGGAAGTTTTTCTTCTGCACAGCCGGTGGACGGTAAACGTGCAGGTCAGGCGTGTGCTGTGGAGTGCCTTGCGGTCTTGTTCACAGGGCTGTCCACCGGGTCGTGCACAGGTTTCACGGGTTTCTCCACAGCATTGGGGCGGTCGTCCACAGGGGCTGTGGATAACCAGATTGGCTGACGGTGCCGACGGGCCTACGGTGGTCCGGCGCTCGCTCCGTCCGCCGACTTCGAAAAACCCCGCAAAACCGGCGCGCGGCAACCGGAGTTGAGCCTCTTATCTGTCAGTGCCGTGCCGTAGAACAGAGGGCGCGGCGAGGTCCGCTCGGCGGACGGGAGGAGGTGGCTCGGTGAGCATTTCCGAGCCCTTGGACGATCCGTGGGCCGACAGCGGCCCCAGTGATCGTCTGCCCGCCTCCCGCCGCGAAGGCGGCGGCCGTGGCCGCGACGAGCAGCACGACCGTGGCCGGGACAGCGGCGTGTGGGACGGCGGGGGCTCCGCGTTCGAGCGGATGCCGCCGCAGGACCTCGAAGCCGAGCAGTCCGTTCTGGGCGGCATGCTGCTGTCCAAGGACGCCATCGCCGACGTCGTCGAGATCCTCAAGGGCCACGACTTCTACAAGCCGGCCCACGAGACCGTCTACACGGCCATCCTCGACGTCTACGCCAAGGGCGAGCCGGCCGACCCCATCACGATCGCCTCGGAGCTGACCAAGCGGGGCGAGATCAACAAGGTCGGCGGGGCCTCGTACCTGCACACCCTCGTCCAGACGGTGCCCACGGCGGCCAACGCGGCGTACTACGCGGAGATCGTGCACGAGCGTGCCGTGCTGCGCCGTCTGGTCGAGGCCGGTACGCGCATCACGCAGATGGGATACGCGGCCGACGACGACGTCGACGAGATCGTCAACCGGGCCCAGGCCGAGATCTACGCGGTCACCGAGCAGCGCACCAGCGAGGACTACCTCCCGCTCGGCGACATCATGGAGGGCGCGCTCGACGAGATCGAGGCGATCGGATCGCGCAGCGGTGAGATGACCGGTGTGCCGACCGGGTTCACCGACTTCGACTCGCTGACCAACGGCCTGCATCCGGGACAGATGATCGTCATCGCCGCGCGTCCCGCGATGGGCAAGTCGACGCTCGCGCTGGACTTCGCGCGGGCCGCGTCGATCAAGCACAACCTGCCGAGCGTCATCTTCTCGCTCGAGATGGGGCGCAACGAGATCGCGATGCGCCTGCTGTCCGCCGAGGCCAGGGTCGCCCTGCACCACATGCGGTCCGGCACGATGACCGACGAGGACTGGACACGCCTGGCCCGCCGGATGCCGGACGTCTCGGCGGCGCCGCTCTACATCGACGACTCCCCGAACCTGTCGATGATGGAGATCCGCGCGAAGTGCCGCCGTCTGAAGCAGCGCAACGACCTGAAGCTGGTCATCATCGACTACCTCCAGCTGATGCAGTCCGGCGGCTCCAAGCGCGCCGAGAGCCGTCAGCAGGAGGTTTCGGACATGTCCCGTAACCTCAAGCTGCTCGCCAAGGAGCTGGAGATCCCGGTCATCGCCCTCTCCCAGCTCAACCGTGGTCCCGAGCAGCGCACCGACAAGAAGCCGATGGTCTCCGACCTGCGTGAGTCCGGGTCCATCGAGCAGGATGCCGACATGGTCATCCTGCTGCACCGCGAGGACGCCTACGAGAAGGAGTCCCCGCGCGCGGGCGAGGCCGACCTCATCGTGGCCAAGCACCGAAACGGCCCGACCGCGACGATCACGGTCGCCTTCCAGGGCCACTACTCGCGCTTCGTGGACATGGCACAGACCTGATCGGGTTCCCGTGGGGTCCCCGGCTCCGCGTCCTTCTCCCGAGATGGTCGGGCCATGATCGAGATCACCCTGATGCCCGTCCCGGAGGTCGCAGCCGTGCCGGTCCAGGAGTGCGGTGAACGGCTCGTGGACGTCCGCCGAGAACGACACGTCCGTGTCCGTGGTGGAAGCCGGTGAGGCCACCCGGGGGACAACGGGGGACGTGATGTTCCTGGTGAACTGAGGGCATGACGACACTTCAGGAAGAACTGTTGCCGGGAACGCGTCGTGCACTGCTGCACCGGATCGCCGTCGCCCAGGCGGAAGGGCGTGCGCCGTCGCTCGTCGCGACCGTGGTGCGGGGTGGGGAAGCCGTGTGGACGGGGGCACGGGCGTCGGCGGAGGGGCGGGCTCCGGACGGGAACGTCCAGTACCGGATCGGTTCGATCACCAAGACCTTCACCGCTGTCCTGGTCCTCCGGCTCCGCGACGAGGGAGTGCTCGATCTCGGCGACCCCTTGGAGGAGCACCTGCCGGGAACGGGCGCGGGCGAGGCGACCATCGCCGAACTGCTCGCACACAGCGGTGGGCTGGCCGCCGAGACACCCGGCCCTTGGTGGGAGCGAACCCCCGGTACCCTGCGGCCCGACCTCGCCGACGTGCTGGGCGAGCGGCCCTTCGTGCACCCCGTCGGCCGGCGGTTCCACTACGCGAACCCCGGATACGCGTTGCTCGGTGCACTGGTCGAGAAGGTGCGCGGCGCCTCGTGGGAGGAGGTGCTGCGGCGCGAAGTGCTCGAACCCCTGGGGCTGCGTCGTACGAGCGTGCACCCCGAGGCGCCGCACGCGGAGGGCTGGGCGGTGCATCCGTGGGCCGACGTGATGCTGCCCGAGCCCGTGGAGGATCTCGGACGGATGGCGCCCGCCGGGCAACTGTGGTCCACCACCGATGACTTGGCGCGCTTCGCGGCCTTCCTGGTCGGCGGTGACGACCGGGTGCTGAGCGCCGAGTCGTTGCGGGAGATGAGGACACCGGCGGCTCCGATGGGGACGGCGGACGTGGCGAGCGGTTACGCGTACTGTCTGGGCCTGGAGATCCGCCACCAGGACGGGCTGACTCTCGTCGGGCACACCGGGTCGCTGCCGGGCTTTCTCGCCTGCCTGGTGATCAGCCTGGTGGACGATGTCGCCGCGGTGGTCCTGGCCAACTGCACCTCGGGACCGGCGCCGTTCACGGTCGCCGCCGATCTCGTCCGGATCGTCGCGGAGGCGGAGCCCCGCATCCCCGCTCCCTGGCGGCCGCTGCGGGACGCCGAGCCGGCGGTACTGGAGCTGGTGGGGCAGTGGTACTGGGGCACCCAGGCCTTCGCGCTGCGGTGGTCGGCCGATGGTGGCGTCTCGCTGGAACCGCTGTCCGGCATCGGCCGGCGTTCGCGCTTCCGTTCGAACGGGGACGGTACCTGGACGGGGCTGGAGGGCTACTACGCCGGAGAGCTCCTGAAACCCGTACGGCGACCGGACGGGTCGGTGAGCCACCTCGACCTCGGGTCGTTCGTGTTCACGCGTCAGCCGTACGACGAAAGGGCTCCCGTGCCGGGTGGAGTAGAACCGGGCGGGTGGCGGGGGATCCGGTAGGCCCGTGGTCCCCGGTCGTCCGGGGCCTGCGAGGGGCGCTGTTCCACGTGGAACAGCGCCCCTCGCCCCGCTGTCACAGCTGCAGCTTGAAACCCACGTGTGAGGCCGTGAAGCCGAGTCGCTCATAGAAGCGGTGGGCATCGGTGCGGGTGTTGTCGGAAGTCAGCTGGACCAAGTGACAGCCGTGGCGACGGGAGGCGTCGATCGCCCACTCGATGAGCCGGGTTCCCAGGCCGCTGCCGCGCTCGTCGGCGTGGATGCGGACCCCCTCGATGATCGACCTGGTGGCACCACGACGGGACAGCCCGGGAACGATCGTGAGCTGGAGCGTGCCGACTACACGGTCTCCGCGGACGGCGACGACCAGGTTCTGGTTCGGGTCCGTGCTGAGCCGTTCCAGAGCGGCCAGGTACGGACCGAGGTCGTCCGGCGACTCGCGCTGCGCGCCCAGAGGGTCATCCGCGAGCATGCCGACGATCGCGGGGATGTCGGCGGCCACCGCGGCACGTATGTCAAGATCTCCCATGTCGGCCACCCTACGCAGGCGCGGCCGGAACGGGCGATGCCGATTCCGACGCGACCGTCAGGCGGGTACGGGAGCCTTCAGCGTCTCCACCGCCCTGACCAGCGGGGCCAGTTCGGGGTTCTCGGCCGCCTCGTCCAGGGCCTCGCGCAGGGCGGTGTCATTGGTCGGCCGGGCCTCCTCCAGGAGCTTGAGGCCGGACTCCGTCACGTTGGTGTAGATGCCGCGCCGGTCAGTGGGGCACAGATAGCGCTCCAGCAGGCCGCGGTCCTCGAGTCGCGTGACCAGGCGGGTGGTCGCGCTCTGGCTGAGTACGACCGCGTCGGCAACCTGCTTCATCTGCAGATGGCCGCCCTCGCCGTCGTGCTGCCGGCTCAACACGTCGAGCAGGGAGTACTCCCGCGCGCTCAGGTCGTGCCGGGCCTGAAGGGCGCGCTCGATGTGCGTCTCGATCTTTCTGTGCAGCAGGGAGAGGGCGCACCAGCCCTGGGCGAGGGCGGTGAGTGCGGGGTCCGTGGCTGTCATGGCGTTTCCTCCGTCCAGGAGCTGCTGACACCAGGGTAGAGCAAGAGCGCAATATACGGCGTTTGCAAATAACCCGCGCATGCAATTATTGTGATCGCACCTAGAGCGCTCCTGCAACTACTTGGAAGGTCCACTCTCCCATGCCTCTCGCGCTTCTGGCCCTCGCGATCGGGGCCTTCGGGATCGGAACGACGGAATTCGTGATCATGGGTTTGCTGCCCGAGGTCGCGGGTGACTTCGGTGTCTCCATCCCCACAGCCGGCCATCTGGTGACCGGCTACGCCCTGGGCGTCGTGTTCGGCGCACCGCTGATGACCGTGCTCGGCACCAAGGTCTCCCGCAAGCGCATGCTGATGCTGCTCATGGGCCTGTTCATCGCCGGGAACCTGCTCTCGGCGCTGGCCCCGGTCTTCGGCGTCATGCTGATCGGGCGGGTGGTCGCCTCACTGGCCCACGGTGCCTTCTTCGGCATCGGTTCGGTGGTCGCGGCCGATCTGGTCGCCCCGGACAAGAAGGCCGGAGCCATCGCCATGATGTTCACGGGGCTGACCGTCGCCAATGTCATCGGCGTCCCGCTGGGCACGCTCATCGGGCAGTCCATCGGCTGGCGCGTCACCTTCGGCATCGTCGCCGCCCTCGGTCTCGTCGGTCTGGCCGGCATCGCCCGGCTCGTGCCCGACATGCCCAAGCCCGAGGGCGTACGGCTGCGCCACGAGCTGGCCGCCTTCAAGAACGTCCAGGTCCTGCTCGCCATGGCGATGACCGTCCTCGGTTTCGGCGGCGTCTTCGCGGCCATCACCTACATCGCGCCGATGATGACCCATGTCGCCGGCTTCGCCGACGGTTCCGTCACCTGGCTGCTGGTCCTCTTCGGCCTCGGCATGGTCGGCGGCAACCTCATCGGCGGCAGGTACGCCGACCGCGCCCTGATGCCGATGCTGTACGTGTCGCTGGGCGCCCTGGCCGTCGTCCTCGCGCTCTTCACCCTGACCGCGCACAACAAGATCGTCGCGGCCGTCACCATCGCCCTGATCGGTGCCCTGGGCTTCGCCACGGTTCCGCCGCTGCAGAAGCGTGTTCTCGACCAGGCGCACGGTGCCCCCACCCTGGCCTCGGCCGTGAACATCGGTGCCTTCAACCTCGGCAACGCGCTGTCCGCCTGGCTCGGCGGCATCGTGATCGCCGCGGGCCTCGGCTACACCGCGCCCAACTGGGTCGGCGCACTCCTTGCCGCCAGCGCCCTGGCACTGGCCTTCGTCTCGGCCGCCCTCGAGCGTCGCGACCAGGTCACCGGCTCCGTGCCCGCCGGCTCGGTGCCCGCAGAGGAGCGGACCGCCGTCTCCCCCTGATCCGCAGGACCCGC
The DNA here is from genome assembly GCF_008704515.1 of Streptomyces viridosporus T7A. Lineage (NCBI taxonomy): Bacteria > Bacillati > Actinomycetota > Actinomycetes > Kitasatosporales > Streptomycetaceae > Streptomyces > Streptomyces viridosporus. The sequence continues at coordinate 4,246,836 of NZ_CP023700.1, read as the reverse complement.
CCGGTGCGGGGCCAGGGCCGTCCCCGCACCCGTCCGTGCTTCCTTCCACCGCACAACCGACCACACCCGTACTCCGAGGAGAACCTCTTCATGAGCACCATCGCCGTCGCCCCGCTCACCATCGCGGACGCCGACACCCTCATCACCGCCGCACACCGGGCCGCCGAGGCCACCGGTGTCACGGTCAGCGTCACCGTCCTCGACGCCGGTGGGAACCTGCTCGCGTTCCGGAGGGACGACCGCGCCGTGCTGATCTCCGGCGAAACCAGCACCCGCAAGGCGTACACCGCTCTCCAGCTGGACGCGCCCACCGCCGACCTCGTGGACGCCGTGCAGCCCGGGGGCCTCTTCCACACCCTTCCCACCGCGCTCGACCGGCCGCTGCTGTTCATCGCCGGGGGCGTGCCCATCCGGCGCGACGGTCGGCTGATCGGTGCGATCGGTGTCGGCGGCGGGGCCCCGGAGCAGGACCACGCCTTCGCCACGTCCGCCGTGGAGACCCTCGCCTGACGACGGGCCCCGCGACACGACGACGCCGGTTCCCGATCCTGTCGGGCGCCGGCGTCGTCGTGTCGGTGGACGGGTGCCAGGTCTCGGCGGAGGGGCGTCAGCCCGCCGCGACCGTCACCGGGGCGAACCGGCGTCCCCCGTCCCCGGGCAGCTCCGTGATTCCGTAGGTCATGACGGCATGGGACGTGACGGACGCCAGCCCGTGCTCCTTCACCCAGCCCAGCAGCTCTTCGTGCCGCACGTCGATGTCGATGCGCAGCGGCCGGTCCGTGTGGGCGGCGAGGGAGGCGAGGAGCGCCTGAGCCGTCGGGGTGTCGCGGGCGATCAGCGGGCCGACGACATGGGTGTCCATGTTGGGCCAGGCGGCCGCATATCCGATGAGCCGTCCGTCCTCCTCGGCGACCCGCAACCGGTCGGCGAAAGCGGGCAAGCGGGCGATGACGTGGGTGCGGTCGGTCCCGAACACCTCCTCGTCCAGCCGGAGGATCGCGGGGAGGTCCTCGGCGGTCGCGGCACGAGTGGCGACCTCGTGCTGTGCTCCTGTGGGAACGAAGCGACCTCGCAGCATCTCCGCCCGACCGGTGACCTTGAAGCCCAGTTCCTCGTAGAGAGGACGGCCGTAAGGGGTCGCGTACAGAGTGAGTGGCGTGGTGCCCATCGACGAGAGGACGTGGCGCATCAGCCGACGCCCCACCCCCTGACGTGCATGCCGTTCGGCGACCAGGACCATGCCGATGGCTCCCAGGGCGGGACGCTCCTGTGGCCCGTACTCGGTGACGACGCAGGCGGTCACCAGACCACCCTCGGGGTCGTCGATGCCGTACCCCTTCCCGGCCGAGAGGAGGAGCCCCCATTTGTGCTCCTCCCGCGGCCACCCCCGGTCCTCGGACAAGTCGGCGCAGGCGGTGAGATCGCGGAGCGTCAGACGGCGGATGGGCAGAGAGGCAAGGGAAGGTGTCGGCACGCAGGTCAGGCTGTCCGACCGGGGGGAGGAGCGTCCACCTGTTTCCGGAGACTCGGCCCGCTTTCGGCCATGCCGCGGCCGACGACGGAACGCGTGCCCGGGCGGGGATGTTTCACGTGAAACCGCAAGAACGCCTCATAGACCGTTTCTCCCGCCACGCCGGGAGATCGGCGCGGAGCCCACACGGAACGGTGACTACCGCGCCATGGTGTCGCTGTCCCTTCCTTTCCTTCCTTTCCTTCCTTTCCTCACCTTCTTCGTGGAACGGCTCATCGGCCGGGGTGGACACGCGATGTACGGGTCACGTTCCCCGCCGGACCGTTCATGGCGCCGGTGGACCCGGCAGGTGTGCCCGACGCGGCGGCCTCGGACGTCAGCCGAGGTCGGGGGCGTGCATCGCGCGTACACCCTCGATGTTGCCGTCGAGATAGTGCCGCAGCGAGAGCGGTACGAGATGGACCGAGGCGATGCCGACACGGGTGAACGGCACACGGACGATCTCGTACTCGCCGGCGGGTTCATCGACCTCCGGTCCGTGCCGGAGGGACGGATCCATGGAGGCCAGGCGGCACACGAAGAAGTGCTGCACCTTCACACCGGTGGTGCCTCCGTCCTCACCGATGTGCTCCACGGTGTCGACGAAACAGGGCACCACATCGGTGATCTTGGCACCGAGCTCCTCGTACACCTCGCGGTGCAGGGCGTCGACGACCGTCGGGTCATCCGGCTCGACTCCGCCGCCGGGGGTGACCCAGTAGGGATCCACGCCGGGCTTGGTGCGCTTGATCAGGATCAGATGGTCGTCGTCCAGCAGAACGGCACGAGCGGTGCGCTTGACCACGGGTCGGACGGTCATGGGGGAAATGTGGCCCGGATGGTTCCACGTGAAACCTCGCGCAACGTCATCAGCCGGGTTCCCGGAACGGGCCGTCCGTCCGGAAGGTCAGCACCAGTCGGTGGCCGCTTGCTGCAACCGCTCATGGGCACGGGCGATGTGCGGCATGGCCAGGGTGCCGGTGCGGGCCGCCAGGAAGTAGGTGCGCAGCGGGGGCACCGTCGGTTCGTACAGGATGATCACCTCTTCCCGCTCGAGCGCCGCCGTGCACAGGTAGCGGGGCAGTACCGCCAGCCCCGCGCCCGCTGCGGTGCAGGCCAGCACCGCGCGTAGATCCGGGACGATCACGGTCCCCGGGCTGATCGGGCGGGAGTCGAACACGGAGGCCCAGTAGCGGGAGACGAACGGCAGCGACTCGTGCACCTCGATCACCGGGACCTGCTCCAGCAGGGCTGCCCCGGTGCGACGGAGGGCGCCGGGGCCGATCTGCCCGGCCCAGCGCGGAGCGGCGATCAGAACGTGCTCCTCGTCGCAGAGCGCAGTCGCCGAGAGCAGGGCACCACGCGGCCGGAGCGTGCTGATGGCCAGATCATGATGTCCGGCGGCCAGCCCTTCCAGGGTTTCCTCGGCGGTGCCGAAGGAGGCTCGCAGGGCGAAGCCCAGGCCGTCGTCACCGGCCAGCTCCGTGAGCACGGGCAACGCCCGCTCGGCGGTGAACTCCGGGGGACCGGCCAGATGGAGGGTGCGTAAGGAGGAGTCCTCCTCGAGACCGGATTCCGCTATCTCCACGAGGGCGTCGAGGTGCGGTGCCGCCTTGTGGGCGAGTTCGTCCCCGATGGACGTCGGTGTCACGCCGCGGGCCTGCCGCAGGAACAGAGGCCGCCCCAGCTGCCGTTCCAGCGTCCGGATCTGGGAGGTGACGGCCGGCTGGGAGAGACCGAGCAGGGCGGCGGCACGAGTGAAGGAACCGGCCCGGTGCACGGTCACGAAGGTCCGCAGCAAGGCCAGATCCACGCCGTGTCATCCCCTTCTCGTCAGCCCCGCTGCCGGCCCCGGACAGGCCCAACTATAAATAAGTCGATAGGTCGCTGTCGCTACTGTGATTGGACACTGACACTGAGTCAACTAGCCTAGTGCGCGCGGTTCTTCGCGCGCGGAACCGGGGACGGTCCGAGCCACGAGGGGGGAGGCTCGGACCGTCCGTCGCGACGAGCGGAGCACCTGGCGGCCCGACCGCACCGCCCCTCAGCCAGCGGATTCGTCCAGTGCGCGGAGCACGTCCGCCACCAGGTCCTCGGGGTCCTCGGCGCCCACGGAGAAGCGGACGAAACCCTCCGGCACCGCGTCCCCGCCCCACCGGCCGCGCCGCTCCGCGGTCGAGCGCACGCCACCGAAGCTCGTCGCGTCGTCCACGAGCCGCAGTCTGTCGAGAAAGAGGTCGGCACGCGCGCGGGTGGGCAGCGTGAAGGACACCACGCACCCATAGCGCCGCATCTGCTGTGAGGCGATCTTGTGCGAGGGGTCGTCCGGCAGTCCCGGATAACGGAGCCCCGTCACCTCGGGCCGCTTCCGCAGCGCCTGGGCGAGCGTCAGGGCGGTGGCGTTCTGCCGGTCGACGCGCAGCTGGAGCGTGGCGATGGAGCGGTGCGCCAGCCAGGCCTCCATGGGCCCGGGAACGGCACCGACGATCTTGCGCCAGCGGCGGACGGCGGCCATGGCCTCGGCGTCGCGGCCGGTGACGTACCCCAGGAGGACGTCTCCGTGCCCGGTGAGCTGCTTGGTGCCGCTGGCCACCGCGAAGTCGGCACCGAGTTCCAGCGGACGCTGGCCGAGCGGCGTCGCGAGGGTGTTGTCGACGGCGACCAGGGCGCCCTGCGCGTGTGCCGCCTCGACGAGCCGCCGTACGTCGCACACGTCCAGCCCGGGGTTCGACGGTGTCTCGAGCCACAGCAGCTGCGCGCCGTCGAGGACCTCGAGCTGGGCGTCACCGCCCGTCGGCGCGGTGCGTACCTCGATGCCGTACGACTCCAACTGGGCCCGTACCAGGGGGAATACCTGGTACCCGTCGCTCGGCAGGACGACGGTGTCCCCGGCGCGGAGCTGGGAGAAGAGCACCGAGGAGATCGCGGCCATGCCCGAGGCGAACACCAGGGCCTCGACCCCGTCCTGCCCGGGCGCCTCCAGCTCGGCGACGGCACGCTCCAGCAGCGTCCAGGTCGGATTCTCGTCCCGGCCGTAGGTGTACGGGCCGGTGGGGTCGCCCGGCAGATGGAAGTGGGCGGCGAACACGGGCCCGGGCAGGGTCGGCTCGTGCTTGACCGGCTCGGGCAGCCCGGCCCGCACCGCGCGGGTGCCGTCACCACAGGGGGAGCCGGGGGCGGCGGCCCCGGGGCCGCCTTCGGTTGCCGAATCGTTCATGCCGCTCGTCCTTCCACGTGCTCGCGTACCGCGGTGAGCAGGCCGGTGCTCGCCGCCTCCACCATGCGGAGACAGTCGTCGAAGCCGTCCGCGTTCCCGTAGTAGGGGTCCGGTACGTCCGGATCGTCACCGGCGGCGGGGTCGTAGGAGCGCAGCAGACGCACCTTGTCCGCGTCCCGCTCCGTGGGGGCCATCCGGCGCAGCGCCCTGAGGTGGCCGGAATCGAGCGCGATGACGAGGTCGAGGCGGGCGAACCAGGCCGGGTCGAACTGCCGGGCCGTGTGGTCGGTGTCGTAACCGTTCTCCTGGAGGACGGCCACCGTGCGGGGGTCGGCGCCGTCGCCCTCGTGCCAGCCGCCGGTGCCGGCGCTGTCGACCTCGACCAGGCCGTCCAGACCGGCCTCGGCCACGCGCGCCCGGAAGACGGACTCGGCCATCGGTGAACGGCAGATGTTGCCGGTGCAGACGAAGCAGACGCGGTAGGTCATCGCGCTCAGTCCCCGTCGGGCAGGACGACGTTGAGCGCCCAGGAGACGACCGAGATGATCAGGCCGCCGAGCACGGCCGTCCAGAAGCCCTCGACGTGGAAGCTCAGGTCGAACAGACCGGCGAGCCAGGAGGTGAGCAGCAGCATCAGCGCGTTCACCACCAGGGTGAACAGGCCCAGCGTCAGGATGAGCAGGGGCACGCTCAGGAGCTTCACCACCGGCTTGACCAGGACGTTCACCAGACCGAAGATCAGTGCGACCAGGATCAGGGTGCCGATCTCCTTGCCCGTGCTGTCACCCGTCAGGGTGATCTTGTCGAGCAGCCACACCGCGACCGCCAGGGCGCCCGCGTTGGCGATCGTCTTGACTAGGAAATTCTTCATGTGTCTGATCGTGGCAGACAGGATCGGACATGAGCAGTGAGCCAGGGGGCGGGACGAGGCGATGAAGGCATTCCGGCTGGACGAACTGGAGGCGGAACGCGCCGCCAACGACGGGGCGTACCTCCAGTTCCTGCGGGAGCGGAACATGTCGGTCGGCCTCTACGCCCTGAACGCGGGTGAACAGGATCCGCAGCAGCCGCACCGCCAGGACGAGGTGTACTTCGTCGTCAGCGGCCGGGCGGCGATCACCGTCGGTACGGAGACCACCCAGGTGGCACGCGGCAGCGTGGTGTACGTACCGGCCGGCGTGCCGCACAAGTTCCACCACATCAGCGAGGACCTGCGGGTGCTGGTGGTGTTCTCTCCCCCGGAGAGCTGAGTCGTGGCCTCGGGGTTCCCTAGGGGACGGGTCAGGGGACGACAAGGGGTCCGAGGCCCCCGTCGGGCCGTCCCCGGCCCTAGCATCGAGTGCAGGACATCATCGACACGACCCGGTACTCGGCGGGTGGAGAGGCAAAGGACAAGGCGATGCGAGAGATTGTCGCGGAACTGCCGTGGTGGGTGAAGTGGGTCGCGGTGCCGGTCATCGCCCTGGTCGTGTTCGGCGGGCTGATAGCGAGTGTGGTCGGCTTCGTGATCGGACTGCTCTTCAAGGTGCTGGTCTTCGTCGCGCTGGTCGGCGGACTGATCTACGTGGTGCGGAAGTTCATGTCGAGTTCCTCGTCGCGCAGCGACTGGTGAGCCCCGGGGGACCGGTGGGCCGGTAACAGGAATCGCCGGTTCCCTCGGGCGGGGGAAGTTTCCCGACGGACCGTATGCGTGCGGTGACAGCCGGTTAGAGTCCGGAACTCGACGCGGGGACGATCCCCGCGAGCGGCGACCCCCACCCGTGTTCCCCCGCACGGGCTGCCCCCTCGCGTTTCGGGAGTGACCCTTGGCCACGACTGGCACCGCCCCTGCACACCTGACGGCTGCCGTCCCCCCGCAGCCCCACGCCCCGTCGTCCCCCGCACCGGTGCCCCCCACCACGCTCATCGGTTCCGTGCGGCGGGCCATGCGCCTGCTGGAGACCGTCGCCGGGCATCCGTACGGCGCCCCCGCCAAGCAACTGGCCCGTGAGACCGGGCTGGCGCTTCCCACCGCGTACCACCTGCTGCGCACCCTCGTGCACGAGGGTTATCTGCGCCGGGACAAGGGGCTGTTCTTCCTCGGCGAGGCGACCGAGCGGCTGACCGGCAGCGGGGCGCAGCAGAAACGTCGCAGCACGATCGTCGACCTGCTGACCCGCTGGCGCGACGCGATCGGTGTGCCCCTGTACTGCGCCGTGTACCGCGAGGGCGAGATCGACGTCGTGTGCGTCTCCGACAGCCCCGTGCACCCCGCGGTGGAGGAGTGGGCCGACTTCCGCGAGACCGGGCACGCGCACGCCGTCGGGCAGTGCCTGCTCTCCCAGCTCGACGAGGAGGCCCGCCGCGACCACCTCGACCGCCACCCCGTGCGGCCCGTCACGCCGTACACCGTGCGCGACGCCCAGAGCCTCCTGAGGCGCCTGGAGCGGGTGCGGCGCATGGAGCCGGTGATCGAGCGTCAGGAGTACGCCCTGGGGACGGTCTGCGCCGCGATCCCGGTCACCATCGGCACCACGGCCGCGACGATGGCCATCTCCCTGCCCGCACACCAGGCCGATCGGCTGCTCCCCACGGCACGGAGACTGCAGGCCGAAATGGGGCGCCTGGTGGGGTCGTTGGCGCTCTCTATCAGTATCTGAAAAATCACTCCTTGTGATCTGCTGTGTACGTTCAGCAAGATTCCATCAGGTGTCAGGGTCCATGCCCGGCCAGTCCGCGGCGAATGACGGGGTAGGCGATGCGCGAATCCGTACAGGCAGAGGTCATGATGAGCTTTCTCGTGTCGGAGGAGCTGTCCTTCCGCATCCCGGTGGAGCTGCGTTATGACACCTGTGATCCCTATGCCGTACGGCTGACCTTCCACTTGCCCGGGGACGCTCCCGTGACCTGGGCGTTCGGCAGGGAATTGCTGGTCGACGGCGTCGGCCGCCCGTGCGGCGAGGGGGACGTGCGCGTCTCACCGGTCGATCCCGACACGCTGGGCGAGGTGCTGATCCGGCTCCAGGTCGGCAGTGATCAGGCCCTGTTCCGTTCGTCGACCGCGCCGCTCGTGGCCTTCCTCGACCGCACCGACAAACTGGTGCCGCTGGGCCAGGAGGGGGCGCTCGCCGACTTCGACGCCCACCTCGACGACGCGCTCGACCGGATCCTGGCGGAGCAGGGCGCCGGGTGAAGCGTTACGCCGGTCGGGTGGTAGCGGGCGGAACGCTGCACCGTGTTCCGCCACGCTCCGCAGGAACGCTTCCCCAACACCTCCGTGGAGGCGGCGCCCGGCGGAGTCGGTCGGCATCCGGCCCGGCGCAGAGCCGGCCGGTGTGACCGCCCCGGGGCGGAGCCGGTCACGTCGGCCGGTCGGTGCGGTCGGCGTCAGCGCTTACGGCGCCGGCCCCTCCCGCCGCGTGCCGCAACCGGCCGGGCGTCCTGTGCCGGCACCCGGACCGCCGACCGGTCGGCCGAGACCACCAGGGCGGCCAGGGCCGTGGTGACCGGCACCGAGGCGACCAGGCCGATCGAACCGATCAGGGTCCGCACGATCTCCTCCGCGACCAGCTCGCTGTTCGCGACCGTCCCCACGCTGCTCTGCGCGATGGAGAACAGCAGCAGCAGGGGCAGCGCGGCGCCCGCGTAGGCGAGGACGAGCGTGTTGACCACGGACGCGATGTGATCGCGGCCGATGCGGATGCCCGCGCGGTACAGCCCGCGCCGGCCCATCGACGGGTTGGCCTCGTGCAGCTCCCAGACCGCGGAGGTCTGCGTGACCGTCACGTCGTCGAGGACACCGAGCGAACCGATGATGACGCCGGCCAGCAGCAGACCGCTCATGTCGATCTCCGGGTACAGCCCGTGGATCAGACCGGTGTTGTCGTCCGTGTTGCCGGTCAGTGCGGCCCAGCCGATGAACACCGAGCCGAGGATGCCGATCAGCAGCAGGGAGACCAGTGTGCCGAGGACCGCCACGGACGTACGCGCCGACAGCCCGTGGCACAGATAGAGCGCGACCAGCATGATCGCGCTGGCCCCCACCACCGCCACGACCAAGGGGTTCGAGCCCTGCAGGATCGCGGGCAGGATGAAGAAGTTCAGCACCAGGAAACTGACCGCCAGTGAGACCAGCGCCATCACACCGCGCAGCCGCCCCACGGCCACGACGGCGAGCGCGAAGACGCCGGCGAGCAGTGCCAGGGGGAAACGCCGGTTCACGTCGGTGACCGAGTACTGCAGGTCCTCCGGTGCGGCGGGCTCGTAGGCGACCACGACCTCCTGGCCCTCGCTCAACTGCCGGGACTGGTCCGGCTGCACGATCTCGGTGAACGTACGGCCCTTGTCCTCGCCGGTGTCGACCCGGATCGTCGCCTTCTTGCAGGTACCGGTCGCCTGCTGCTGGGCCGAGGAGCCCTCGGCGGTGGAGGTGTCGCCGGTCGGGACGCCTCCGGAGGCGTTGACGGACTGGCAGCTCACCTCGACCACTTCGGTGACCGTGGCGTGCTGCGTCTGCCGGTCGAAACCGACGCCGGTGCGTTCGTGCCCCGGGGTACCCCCCGGCCACAGCACGGCGAGGCCGATCAGCACCGCCGCGGCGAACGGAATCAGGATCGCCGCGATGACCTTGCGCAGGTGCTGGGAGACGGGAGCCGCCGGGCCGTGGCTGTGCCCGTGCGAGTGGCCGTGCCCACCCCCGGAACGGCCCCCGGGGTCGGATCCGCCGCCGGAGTCACCTCCGTGACCGTGGCCGCGGCTGTCCTCACCCGGGTGAGGAGCGCTGCCGTGTCCGCCGTCGTTCCCACGGCCCACCGCGTGGTCGGGGCCCGGCCCTCTGCCGTGGCCGCCGCCGCTTCCGGCGCCGGGTCCGCGGGGAGGCTCGGGCGGTGGGTACGAGGAAGGCTGCATCGAGGTCACCGACCGATCATCGCAAGAACGCGAGGGGCCCTCTGGTCACCGCGCCAGAAGGGACGCTAGCGTGGGGGCACCTTTTGTACACGCGGGAGCTCGGAGCACCGGGCTGAGAGGGCGCTGACCTCCGTCCCAGCGACGTTTCACATGAAACATCACCGATGTGCGCGTGATGTTTCCCACGGAACGTCGACAGACGGAAACCGCTGCGTCGACCGCCGAACCTGTTACCGGGTAATGCCGGCGTAGGGAGTAGGTCTCATGACCAACAAGGACGCACGCACGCCTGCCTCCACGCAGAACCCGACGGAGACGTCGGCGAACGGAGAGGGCGGGAAGTCCATCGGCTGGCACAAGGCGTACGTCGAGGGCACACGCCCCGACCTGCGGGTGCCGGTCCGTCAGGTGCACCTCACCAATGGGCGGTCGGTCACGCTGTACGACACCTCGGGCCCGTACACCGATCCACTCGTCGACACCGACGTCCGCAGGGGCCTGGCCCCGCTGCGGGAGAACTGGATCATCGCCCGCGGTGACACGGAGGAGTACGCGGGCCGTCCCGTCCGTCCCGAGGACGACGGGATCAAGCACACCTCGCCGCGCGGCGGCCTGCGCAACCTCGACGCGGTCTTCCCCGGCCGGCCGCGTCAGCCGCGCCGGAGCCGCGAAGGCCGGGCGGTCACGCAGCTGGCGTACGCGCGCCGGGGCGAGATCACGCCCGAGATGGAGTTCGTGGCGATCCGGGAGAACGTCTCTCCCGAGGTGGTCCGCGAGGAGATCGCGGCGGGCCGGGCGGTGCTCCCGGCCAACGTCAACCACCCGGAGACCGAGCCGATGATCATCGGCAAACGGTTCCTGGTGAAGGTCAACGCCAACATCGGCAACTCGGCGGTGACCTCCTCCATCGAGGAGGAGGTGGAGAAGATGACCTGGGCGACCCGCTGGGGCGCCGACACGGTGATGGACCTCTCCACCGGCCGCAACATCCACACCACCCGGGAGTGGGTGCTGCGCAACTCCCCCGTGCCCATCGGCACCGTGCCGCTCTATCAGGCGCTGGAGAAGGTCGACGGCAAGGCCGAGGAACTGACCTGGGAGATCTACAAGGACACGGTCGTCGAACAGGCCGAGCAGGGTGTGGACTACATGACGGTCCACGCCGGTGTGCGGCTCGCCTACGTACCGCTCACCGCGAACCGCAAGACCGGCATCGTCTCGCGCGGTGGTTCGATCATGGCCGCGTGGTGCCTGGCGCACCACAAGGAATCGTTCCTGTACGAGAACTTCGAGGAGCTCTGCGAGATCCTCGCCGCGTACGACGTCACGTACTCGCTCGGCGACGGCCTCAGGCCCGGTTCGATCGCGGACGCCAACGACGAGGCGCAGTTCGCGGAGTTGCGCACACTCGGGGAACTCAACCGGATCGCGAGGCGCTTCCACGTGCAGACCATGATCGAGGGCCCGGGACATGTCCCGATGCACAAGATCAAGGAGAACATCGACCTTCAGCAGGAGATCTGCGACGAAGCTCCGTTCTACACGCTCGGCCCGCTGACGACGGACGTCGCGCCGGCGTACGACCACATCACCTCCGGCATCGGCGCCGCGATGATCGCCTGGTGGGGCACGGCCATGCTCTGCTACGTCACGCCCAAGGAACACCTGGGCCTGCCCCACCGCGACGACGTCAAGACCGGCGTCATCACCTACAAGATCGCCGCTCACGCCGCCGACCTCGCCAAGGGGCATCCGGGCGCACAGGAGTGGGACGACGCGCTGTCCGACGCCCGCTTCGAGTTCCGGTGGGAGGACCAGTTCAACCTCGCCCTCGACCCGGACACGGCGCGCGAGTTCCACGACGAGACCCTGCCGGCCGAACCGGCCAAGACGGCCCACTTCTGCTCGATGTGCGGGCCCAAGTTCTGCTCGATGAAGATCAGCCGAGACATCACCGAACGGTTCGGCGGTGATGCGGCCGAGGGGGCGACGGCGGAGGAGATCGCCGAGGGGATGCTCCAGAAGTCGAAGGAGTTCGCGGCCAACGGGAACCGGGTGTACCTGCCCCTCGCGGACTGACGTCGTCCAGGGGCGGTGCTCACGGTCCACCACCGGCCGTGAGCACCGCCCAGCCGCCCACCTGTGGCCTGGGGCGATCACTGCGTGGGGGCGTGGGCGTACGACGGACGAAGGCGCCGGACCCGTGAGACGGGCCGGCGGTGCGTCGGGCCCGGGAGCCCGTTCCTCCGCCCTCTCGCCGAAGGGCGCCACGGCTCCCCGGCTCAGCTTGAGTCCGCCGATCCCTTGACGGCGGAACACACCACCGGGCGCGAGCCGACGGCGGGCATCGGGCCGGGCACGTAGCGGGCCGGGCGCGTGGCGCGTGCAGGCCGCAGGGGTCGCCCACGAGGGGCGCGCCGGGTCTCCCCTCCCCAGCGCGGTGCCGGCTCGGCAGACTGATCCCATGACAGCGAGAGCAATGAGCAAGGGGTCCAACCTTCCCGTCGACGCCCCCGCGGTGCGCGTCGAGCTCGCTTGGGCGGCCGGGCCCGGTGTGCCCGACATCGATGCCTCGGCCCTGCTCCTCACGGAGGCGGGACGGGTGCGGGACGACGGCGACTTCGTCTTCTACAACCAGCCGCGGCACGCGTCGGGCGCCGTGACGCACCTGGGGAAGCGGAGCGCCGCCGGGGCCGCGACCGACACGGTGGAGGTGGATCTGCGCTCGCTGGAACCGGCCGTCGAGCGGATCGTGCTGTGCGCGTCGGCGGACGGCGGAACGTTCGGCCAGGTGCCGGGGCTTGTGCTCCGGCTGCTCGACGCCGGGACGGGGACCGAGGTCGCGCGGTTCGACATGGCGGCCGGGACGGAGACCGCGTTCATCGGCGGCGAGCTGTACCGGCGACAGGGGGCGTGGAAGTTCCGCGCGGTGGGGCAGGGGTACGCCTCCGGGCTCGCCGGGCTGGCCACCGACTTCGGTATCACCGTGGACGACGCCCCTTTGCCGGACGGCGGCTCCCCGGCGGTCACCGCCCCGGTGCCCCCGCCCGCCCCGGCTCCACCCTCCCCCTCGGTTCCGCCGGTGCCTCCCGCGGGGCCCACGGCGACCGCACCGCCCTCCGTCCCCCGGGCGGGCGCCCCGCGGCTCACCAAGGGCGAGGAGCGGCTGCCCGTGGACATGCGCAAGCGGTTGTCCCTGCGCAAGGAGCAGGTGGCGGTCAGCCTGCGCAAGCACGGGGCCACCGGGGTCACCGCACGCGTCGTCCTCGTACTGGACGCCTCCGGCTCCATGGCCCCCCTGTACACCAAGGGCGTCGTGAACGACGTCGTCGAGCGCATGGCCGCCGTCGCCGCTCAGCTGGACGACGACGGCGAGATGCAGGCCTGGACGTTCGCCACGAACCCGGCCAGGCTGCCCGATCTGCAGATCGGCGAGCTCCCCGAGTGGCTGCGGCTGCACGTGCGCGTGGGAGAGCTGGGCCTGTTCCGGCGCAAGCGGAAGAAGGGGCTGGACCCGCGCCAGGTCGACATGCGGGAGGTCGGGTTCCAGAACGAGGAGCAGAAGGTCATCGCCGAGGTCCGCGCGTACGTCCGGGAGAACCCCGCCTCCGTGCCGACCCTGGTGCTGTTCTTCTCCGACGGCGGTGTCTACCGCAACGCCGAGATCGAGCAGCAGCTGCGCGAGGCCGTCGAGGAACCGGTCTTCTGGCAGTTCGTGGGGCTGGGCCGGTCGAACTACGGCGTGCTGGAGCGGTTCGACACGCTGCCCGGACGCCGCGTCGACAACGTCGGTTTCTTCGCCGTCGACGACATCGGCACCGTGCCGGACCCGGAGTTGTACGACCGTCTGCTGTCCGAGTTCCCGATGTGGATCACGGCCGCGCGGCGGGCGGGCATTCTCTGACCGGCGCACGGCGGCCCACCGCGGGCAGGCACCACCCACCCGGCTCGCGCTCTCCGACGCGGGGCCCCGAGGGGCTCCGCCCGAAGGGGGCGCGAGCCGACGGACGGTCCGCCCGGCTACTCCGGTCGGTGCTCCGGCCCCCCGAAGTCCGGGCTCGAGTAGTCCGGGCTCGAGTAGCTCGGCCGCGGACCGCGGGCCGGGCCTTCGCCGGGGCTGGTGAAACCCGGCCGGCCGTAACCGAGGTGCGGAATGCGGCTGGTCGGCGCGGGCGGTGCCGTGTGACGCAGTGCGCCGGCCGCCGCCGGGTCGGCGAGCGCGTCCCGCAGGAACGGCAGGATCCCCCGTTCCAGCAGGGCCTCGCGCCAGGCGTCCCTGGCCCGGGTCAGCTCCCCGTCGAGCACGTCGTACGGGGCGGCGAGGGCCGAGGGCTTGTTGCGCAGTGCGGTGAGCAGCAGACCCACCGCGGCGACGAGGATGGCGACCGCCGTCACGGCGCCGAACACCCAGCCGGTGGTGAGGATGGTCCGGGCGAACGCGGCGTCGGGGTCGAGCATCCGCAGGACGTAACCGACGAGCAGGAATATCGCTGCCGCGGTTCCGGCCAGGACGGGTGCCAGGACGGCGACGACGGCGACGGCGCCCGCGCCGGAGGCCTCGGCGACCTCGCCCACGGTGGAGGCGAGCCCGCCCGCGTGCGCGCCCGGCTCGGCGGAGTCGGAGTCGCGGACGGACGGGGCGGACGGCGCCGTCGGCCGGCGCAGTTCCTCGCGGATCTTCACGTAGTGCTGGTACTCGGTCGCCGCGGCCGCCGTGATGATCGCGGTGGCGCCCAGCGCCATCGTGCGCAGTTGTTCGAGAGTGAGCCGCTGTCCCACAGCGGCCAGTTCCGGGCGGTGTGGTGCGGAGCGCAGCGCCTCATCGAGAATCCGCTCGTATTCCGTGCGGTCCTCGTTCAACAGGTACTGCGGAACGCTGTTCATGTGCATCCCCCGATGCTCCGTAGGGCTTGGGGCTCGGCATGCTGACGAGCCGTCGGGCAGAAACGGAGGGGAGCCTGCTACGGATAAGCCGATGGTAGAGCGGTGACGGTACGCGGTGACAGGGGGTTTACCGAAATTGCCGCGTGTGCGATGCGGTCGCGGGCCGCCGGACGACGGCCCCGTGAACCGTCAGATGTCGAGCGGCAGTTGCTGGACCAGCAGTTTTCCGGCCATCGTGACGCCGCCGTCCATGGCGATGGCGAGACCGTCGGCGTAGACGTGCGGTCCCGAGACCACGGGGCCGGTGTCGTCCTCGCCGTCCTCGGAGCCGACTTCGCCCAGCAGGTACGGGATGGGGCTGTGGCCGTGAACGACCCGGGTGCCGCCGTACGTATCCAACAGGGAACGCACCGCGTCGGCGCCGCCCTCGTCCCGGAAGGAGAACCGCTTGGTGAACTTGCGGAACAGGTCCCAGACCTCGTCCACGTCGTTGCGGGTGAGCGTCTCGCGGATGGTGTCGTTGACCTCTTCGATGGAGCGGCCGTAGTCGAGGTAGGCGGTGGTGTCGGAGTGGAGCAGCAGGTGGCCGTCGACCTCCTCGACGGCGTCGAGGCGGGCCATCCACTGCAGGTGGTGGTCCTGGAGGCGGTCCATGTCCGTCTTCTGGCCGCCGTTGAGCAGCCAGGCCGCCTGGAAGGTGGCGGTGCCCGCGCCGGAGTTGACGGGGGTGTCGCCGAACCGCTTGGCGCCGAGCAGCAGCAGCTCGTGGTTGCCCATGAGGGCCTTGCAGTAGCCGCCGGCCGCGGCGGCCTCCGCGGAGAGCCGCATCACGAGGTCGATGACGCCGATGCCGTCCGGGCCGCGGTCGGTGAAGTCGCCGAGGAACCACAGCCGCGCGGTACCGGCGCACCACTTCCCCGCGGAGTCGATGAGGCCCTGCTCCTGGAGGGCGGCCACCAGCTCGTCGAGGTAGCCGTGGACGTCACCGACCACGTACAGCGGGCCGGGCCCGGCCGCGGGCTGCGGGGCGGGCACGGACGCGGGGTCGACGGTCACCTGGACAGTGTCACCCCGATTGATGACGGGGAGGTCCCGCTGAGTGGGGGTGTACCCCTCCGGGTAGGCCTCCTCGGACGGCGGGGCGACGTTGCCCGGGTGGGTGCTCTGGACGTACGGACCGGTCTCGTGGACGTACGCGGGTACCCGGAAGTCACGCAGTGTCGCCGTCCGCTCCACCTCGGGTCCCTGACCGGCCCCCTGAGTCATCGACCCCTCCACCATCGCGCCGCATCTGCACCGCGTCGGACTGCCTGGTCGCAGCGGCCCGCGGTGTCGTGGGCCCATCATAGGAATGCGGATCGCGCCATGTGATGACCCAGGGGTGGTGAATCGGAACAAGCCTCTCGTTCACCGGGGCTTTCGCCCCGTTTCGGCCGGTCTTCGTCCCTTCTGCGACCTTCCCCGCCGTGGTTGCCGTGCACGGGACCGGCCGTTCCCCCCGGCCTTCCGGGCCGTTTCCCCGGAAGGGTGACGGAGGAGTGGCCCCGCTTCACTCCCGCGGAAGCGGGCCCCGCTTCCGGGACGCCGTCCCGCCCGGCCTTCCGGCCCGCTGCCTCACCCGGGCCTCCCGGGCCGCCGCCCCGCCCCGTCGGCGCCCCGGCGTCAGGTCCCCTTCGGTGTCCTCGGCGGGCTGATCGTCGTACGGGGCGGCCGGCGCTGCGAGGAGGTGCGCACGATCAGCTCGGTCGGTATCACCTGCTCCACCGGCTGGTCGGAGTCGACCCCCTCGATGGCGTCGATGAGCAGCTGGACCGCGACCGTGCCGATGCGCCGCGGTTTCAGGGAGAGCGTGGTGAGGGGCGGCTCGGTGCCGGCGTAGACGGTGGACTCGCTGCAGCAGACGAGCAGCAGGTCGTCCGGGACGCGCAGGCCGTAGCGGCGGGCGGCGGCGAGCAGATCGGTGCCGTTCGGATCGAACAGGCCGTAGACGGCGTCGGGGCGGTCGGGTCGGGCGAGCAGCCGGTCGGCGGCGACGGCGCCCGCGCACGGGTCGTGCGCCGGGTAGGACTCGTACACCGGATCCTGGCCGACCCGCTCGCACCAGCGCAGGTACGCGGTGGTCGACAGACGGGTGTAGGTGTCGGTCGTCGTCCCGGTGAGCAGGCCGATGCGGCGGGCGCCGGCGTCGGCGAGGTGGTCGAGGACACCGAGGACCGCGGCCTCGTGGTCGTTGTCGACCCAGGCCGTGACCGGCAGCGAGCCGGCGGGCCGGCCGTCGGAGACGACCGGTAAACCCTGGCGGACCAGTTCACTGACGACCGGGTCCTGGTCGGAGGGGTCGATGACGACCGTGCCGTCCAGGGCGACGTTGGACCACATGTCGTGGCGGGACGTCGCGGGGAGGATGACGAGGGCGTAGCCGCGGGCGAGCGCGGCGGAGGTGGCGGCGCGCGCCATCTCGGCGAAGTAGGCGAACTCCGTGAAGGTGAAAGGTTCATCCCCGTAGGTCGTCACGGTCAGGCCGATGAGCCCGGACTTGCCGGTGCGCAGCGTGCGGGCGGCGGCCGAGGGGCGGTACCCCAGTCTGTCGGCGACCTCGCGGACGTGGCGCCGGGTGGCGTCCGGGAGCCGGCCCTTGCCGTTGAGGGCGTCGGAGACGGTCGTGATGGAGACTCCGGCGGCGGCGGCCACGTCCCTGATGCCCGCTCGACCCGGCCGGTTGCCTCGGCGTGAGGTTTCCGCGCGGCTCACCTGGTGCTTCCCTGCTGCTGTCATGGCGAGCCGATAGTAGGGCTCATGTGGTGGGGTAGGGCGGACGCATATGCATGCATTGACAGGTACGTTTCTGCAAGATCATCTCATGTCAATCTCCTTGGAATGCAAGGCAGTTGAGCGCTTGCATGCCAGTACCTGACGTGTCGGCCCATGCGGGCCTGTCGAGGGGGCGATGTTGCGAAGAGGTCTCAACTCACCTGCAAGGGTGATGCGCGCTACGGCGCAAGCCACCGGCGCGTAGATATATGTGCGGCGCGCCCCCGACCCGCGCGCCCTTCATGCACCTTCGGGTGATGTTGCCCCTGTTGCCCGTGGGGCGGACGAGGCTCGGTGAGCGGCTTCGTCGCCCCTATACGCAGCGGCGCCGAATCCTCATAAGGTGAGCAGTATTGAATGTCGGCGGCGGTCATGGGCCGCCGGTCTTCGCGAGGAGGACTGCGGTGAGCGAGACGAGCCCCAAGCTGCGCGCCGAGCTGGAGGGGATTCCCACGTACAAGCCGGGCAAGCCGGCGGCGGCCGGTGGCCCGGCGGCCTACAAACTGTCCTCCAACGAGAACCCCTATCCGCCACTGCCGGGTGTGATGGAGACCGTCGCGGCCGCGGCCTCCTCCTTCAACCGCTACCCGGACATGGCCTGCACGGCCCTGATGGCCGAACTGTCCGAACGCTTCGCCGTTCCGACCTCCCACCTGGCCACCGGCACCGGCTCGGTCGGTGTCGCCCAGCAGTTGCTGCAGGCCACCTCGGGCCCCGGCGACGAGGTGGTCTATGCCTGGCGTTCGTTCGAGGCGTACCCGATCATCACCCAGATCAGCGGTGCCACGTCCGTGCAGGTCCCGCTGACACCGGGCGAGGTGCACGACCTGGACGCGATGGCCGCGGCGATCACCGACCGGACCCGGCTCGTCTTCGTCTGCAATCCCAACAACCCGACCGGCACCGTGGTGCGGCGGGCCGAGCTGGAGCGCTTCCTCGACCGGGTGCCCGACGACGTCCTGGTGGTGCTCGACGAGGCCTACCGCGAGTTCATCCGGGACCCCGAGGTGCCGGACGGCGTCGCGATCTACCGGGAGCGGCCCAACGTCTGCGTGCTGCGGACCTTCTCCAAGGCGTACGGCCTGGCGGGGCTGAGGGTCGGTTTCGCGATCGCCCACGAGCCGGTGGCCGCGGCGCTGCGCAAGACGGCGGTGCCGTTCGGTGTGAGCCAGATCGCACAGGAAGCGGCGATCGCGTCGCTGCGGGCCGAGGACGAGCTCATCGGCCGGGTCGGTTCGCTGGTGTGCGAGCGCAACCGCGTGATGGACGCACTGCGTGGTCAGGGCTGGACGGTGCCCGAGAGCCAGGCCAACTTCGTGTGGCTGCGGCTGGGGGAGCGCACGGTGGAGTTCGCGCAGGTGTGTGAGCAGGCGGGCGTGGTCATCCGGCCGTTCGCCGGTGAGGGAGTGCGGGTGACCATCGGGGAGACCGAGGCGAACGACATCTTCCTGAAGGTGGCGGAGGGCTTCCACAAGCAGCTCTAGCGGCACGGGCCTCGGCCCGCGCGGGTTCGGGCCCTGACGTCCTCGACCGGTCGGCGACTCAGTCGTCGGCCGGTTTGTCGTGTGATGCCGGTTTCACGTGAAACGGGCCACCCGGTGTCGAGGGCTTCACGTCAACGTGTCGAGGGCTTCGCGTCAACAGGGTGTAGAAGTTCCCGAAGAGGGGTTGACGTCACAGGGGACCCCCCTTCCTGATCCGAAAAGCAGTAGGTCATAATTGCTTGTGAATGTGAACGCGTTCACAAGCGGATCCTGTTTTCCCGAGTTGTGGGGGACGAACGGGGTCAAACAGCCGCTGCTGACCGCGGCGAAGTAAGGAGCGACGACGTGGATCTGGCTCTGGCGCCGGAAACCCTGGCGCGGTGGCAGTTCGGTATCACCACCGTCTACCACTTCCTCTTCGTTCCCCTGACGATCTCGCTGGCCGCCCTCACCGCCGGGCTGCAGACCGCCTGGGTGCGCACGGGGAAGGAGAAGTACCTCAAGGCGACGAAGTTCTGGGGCAAGCTCTTCCTGATCAACATCGCGATGGGCGTGGTCACCGGCATCGTGCAGGAGTTCCAGTTCGGCATGAACTGGTCCGACTACTCGCGGTTCGTCGGTGACGTCTTCGGTGCCCCGCTCGCCTTCGAGGCGCTGATCGCCTTCTTCTTCGAGTCCACCTTCATCGGTCTGTGGATCTTCGGCTGGGACAAGCTGCCCAAGAAGATCCACCTGGCCTGCATCTGGATGGTCTCGATCGGCACGCTGCTCTCGGCGTACTTCATCCTCGCGGCCAACTCCTGGATGCAGCACCCGGTCGGCTACCGGATCAACGAGGAGAAGGGCCGCGCCGAGCTCACCGACTTCTGGCTGGTGCTCACCCAGAACACCACCCTCAACCAGGTCTTCCACAGTTTCTCGGCGGCCTTCCTGACCGGTGGCGCCTTCATGGTGGGCATCGCCGCCTTCCACCTGATGCGCAAGAAGCACATCCCGGTGATGCGCACCTCGCTCCGGCTCGGCCTGGTCACCCTGGCGGTCGGGGGCCTGTTCACCGCGGTCAGCGGCGACACCCTCGGCAAGGTCATGTACGAGCAGCAGCCGATGAAGATGGCCGCCGCCGAGGCCCTGTGGGACGGCGAGGGGCCGGCACCCTTCTCCGTGTTCGCCTACGGGGACGTCGACGAGGGCCACAACAAGGTCGCCCTGGAGATCCCCGGCCTGCTGTCCTTCCTCGCCCACAGCGACTTCGAGTCGTACGTGCCCGGCATCAACGACACCAACGAGGCCCTGCAGGAGCAGTTCGGCCCCGGCGACTACAAGCCCATCGTCCCCGTCGCCTACTGGAGCTTCCGCTGGATGATCGGCTTCGGCATGGCGTCCTTCTCGCTCGGACTGCTGGGGCTGTGGCTCACGCGGAAGAAGTTCCTGCTGCCGGCCGCCCTGCGCACCGGGGAGGACGAGGTGCCGCACCTGGTGCTGCTGAGGAAGCCGCTCGGGGCGAGGCTGTCCCGGCTGTACTGGCTCCTGGCGCTGTGGACGATGGGCTTTCCGCTGATCGCCAACGCCTGGGGCTGGATCTTCACCGAGATGGGCCGTCAGCCCTGGGTCGTCTACGGCGTGATGCAGACCAGGCACGCCGTCTCCCCCGGCGTCTCCCAGGCCGAGGTCATCACCTCGATGAGCGTCTTCACCCTGCTCTACGCCGTCCTGGCCGTCATCGAGGTCAAGCTGCTCGCCAAGTACGTCAAGGCGGGTCCGCCCGAGCTCACCGAGTCCGATCTCAACCCGCCCACGAAGCTCGGCGGCGACCTCCGTGACGCCGACAAGCCGATGGCCTTCTCGTACTAGGCCGAGGGAGCTGCACCGTCATGGAACTGCACGACGTCTGGTTCGTACTGATCGCCGTCCTGTGGATCGGCTACTTCTTCCTCGAGGGCTTCGACTTCGGGGTCGGTGTCCTCACCCGGCTGCTCGCCCGCGACCGTGCCGAGAAGCGGGTGCTGATCAACACCATCGGCCCCGTCTGGGACGGCAACGAGGTGTGGCTGCTCACGGCGGGCGGTGCGACCTTCGCCGCCTTCCCCGAGTGGTACGCCACCCTCTTCTCCGGCTTCTACCTGCCCCTGCTGGTCATCCTGATCTGCCTGATCATCCGCGGCGTCGCCTTCGAGTACCGGGTGAAGCGGCCGGAGGAGCACTGGCAGCGCAACTGGGAGACGGCGATCTTCTGGACCTCGCTGATCCCCGCCTTCCTGTGGGGCGTGGCCTTCGGCAACATCGTCCGGGGCGTGAAGATCGACGCCTCGTTCGAGTACGTGGGGAACGTCTGGGAGCTGCTCAACCCGTACGCCCTGCTGGGCGGCCTGGTCACCCTCACCCTGTTCACCTTCCACGGGACGGTGTTCACGGCGCTCAAGACGGTCGGGGAGATCCGGGAGCGGGCGCGTCGGCTGGCGCTGCGCCTGGGTCTCGTCACGGCGGTCCTGGCACTGGCCTTCCTGCTCTGGACGCAGGCCGACCAGGGGGACGGCACGAGTCTGATCGCGCTGGTCGTCGCCGTGGCCGCGCTGGTCGCCGCTCTGGTCGCGAACCAGGCGGGGCGTGAGGGCTGGTCGTTCACGCTGTCCGGCGTCACCATCGTGGCCGCCGTGGCGATGCTCTTCCTGACGCTCTTCCCGAACGTCATGCCGTCCACGCTCGACGCGGACTGGAGCCTCACCGTCACCAACGCCTCCTCCAGCCCCTACACCCTGAAGATCATGACCTGGCTCACGGTGATCGCGCTGCCGCTCGTGCTGCTCTACCAGGGCTGGACCTACTGGGTGTTCCGCAAGCGGATCGGCACCCAGCACATCGCCGATCCCGTGCACTGAGGTGTGTTTCACGTGAAACCAATCGACCCGCGACTGCTCCGGTACGCCCGTGCCACCCGGTTCTTCCTGGTGGCGGTCGTCGGCCTGGGCGCCGTCGGCGCGGGGCTGGTCGTCGCCCAGGCCGTGCTCATCGCCGAGATCGTGGTGGGCGCGTTCCAGGACGGCCTGTCCGCCGGCGAACTCGGCACTCCCCTGCTGCTCCTCGTCGCCGTCGCGGTCGGCCGGGCGCTGGTCGGCTGGCTCACCGAGCTGGCCGCCCACCGGGCGAGCGCCGCGGTGAAGTCGGAGCTGCGGGGGCGGCTGCTGGAACGGGCGGCGGCGCTGGGCCCGGGGTGGCTGAGCGGACAGCGCACCGGTTCGCTCGTCGCCCTGGCGACCCGCGGGGTCGACGCCCTCGACGACTACTTCTCGCGCTACCTCCCCCAACTGGGGCTCGCGGTGGTCGTACCGGTGGCGGTGCTGGCGCGCATCGTCACCGAGGACTGGGTCTCGGCGGCCATCATCGCCGGCACCCTGCCGCTCATCCCGCTCTTCATGGTGCTGATCGGCTGGGTCACCCAGCACCGGATGGACCGCCAGTGGCTGCTGCTGTCCCGTCTGTCCGGGCACTTCCTGGACGTCGTCGCCGGGCTGCCGACGCTGAAGGTGTTCGGGCGGGCCAAGGCACAGGCCGAGTCGATCCGCCGGATCACCGCGGAGTACCGGCGGGCGACCATGCGGACGCTGAGGATCGCCTTCATCTCCTCCTTCGCGCTGGAACTGCTCTCCACCCTCTCGGTGGCCCTGGTCGCGGTGACAATGGGAATGCGGCTGGTGTACGGCGACGCGGACCTCGTCGTCGGTCTGGTCATCCTGATCCTCGCGCCCGAGGCGTACCTGCCGCTGCGGCAGGTCGGGACGCAGTACCACGCGGCGGCGGAGGGGCTGGCGGCGGCCGAGGAGATCTTCTCGGTGCTGGAGACGCCCGTTCCGGCGTCGGGCACCGGGGCCGTTCCGACGGGCGGCCTCGCCTTCGAGGGGGTGACGGTCCGCTACCCGGGCCGCTCCGAGGACGCCGTGTCGGACGTGTCCTTCACCGTCGCCCCGGGGGAGACGGTCGCGCTCGTCGGGCCGAGCGGGGTGGGCAAGTCCACGCTGCTGAACGTGCTGCTGGGGTTCGTCCGGCCGACCGCCGGACGGGTGCGGATCGGGGGAACGGACCTCGCCGGGGTCGACCTGGCCGAGTGGCACCGCCGGGTCGCCTGGGTGCCGCAACGGCCGCACCTGTACGCCGGGACGATCGCGGAGAACGTACGGCTGGCCCGGCCCGACGCGGACGACGAGGCCGTGCGGCGCGCCCTGCGGGACGCCGGCGCGCTGGAGTTCGTGGACGCGCTGCCCGAGGGCACCGGCACCCTGCTCGGCGAGGACGGAGCGGGGCTGTCCGCGGGGCAGCGGCAGCGGCTGGCGCTCGCCCGGGCCTTCCTCGCGGACCGGCCCGTCCTGCTGCTCGACGAGCCGACGGCCGCGCTGGACGGCGCGACCGAGGCCGAGGTCGTGGCGGCGGTGCGACGGCTGGCGGCCGGACGGACGGTGCTGCTGGTGGTGCACCGGCCGGCGCTGCTGGCCGTCGCGGACCGGGTGGTGCGGCTCGCGGTACCGGCTCTCGCCGGCCCCGGGGAGGCCGTGCGCCGGGAGACCGGCACCACGACGGTCCCCGAGGCGGAGCCCGTGCCGGAGGGCGGACCCGCCGGGCCCGGCACGGACCCGGCCCCGGGCGGTGTCCTCGACCGCGTCCGCGCCGTGTCCGGCGCCCGGCGGGGGAGGCTCACGCTCGCGCTGCTGTTCGGCACGCTCGCCCTGGGCAGCGCCGTCGGGCTCATGGCCACGTCCGGGTGGCTCATCTCCCGGGCCTCGCAGCAGCCGCCCGTGCTGTATCTGATGGTGGCCGTGACGGCGACCCGGGCCTTCGGCATCGGGCGGGCGGTGTTCCGGTACGCCGAGCGGCTGGTGTCCCACGACGCCGTCCTGCGCATGCTGGCCGACCTCAGGGTCGCGGTGTTCCGGCGGCTGGAGCGGCTGGCGCCCGCCGGGCTGCGCGAGGCGCGCCGGGGCGATCTGCTCTCCCGGCTGGTCGCCGATGTGGACGCCCTCCAGGACTACTGGCTGCGGTGGCTGCTTCCGGCCGGTGCGGCCGTCGTGGTCTCCGCCCTCTCCGTCGGCTTCACGGCCTGGCTGCTGCCCGAGGCCGGGGCCGTGCTCGCGGCCGGACTGCTGGCGGCGGGAGCCGGGGTGCCCCTGCTCACCGGTGCCGTGGCCCGGCGCGCGGAACGCCGGCTGGCACCCGCCCGGGGTGTGCTCGCGACCCGGGTGACCGATCTGCTCACCGGCACCGCGGAGCTGACCGTGGCCGGCGCCCTGCCCGCGCGGACCGCGGAGGCGCGGCGGGCCGACGGCACGCTCACCCGGATCGCCTCGCGCGCCGCCACCGCCACCGCGCTCGGCGACGGGCTCACCGCACTGATCTCCGGTCTGACCGTCGCGGCCGCCGCGCTCGTCGGCGTCCAGGCGGTGGCCGCCGGCCGGCTGGAGGGCGTGGCGCTGGCCGTCGTCGTCCTCACCCCGCTGGCGGCGTTCGAGGCGGTCCTCGGGATGCCGCTCGCCGTGCAGTACCGGCAGCGGGTGCGCCGGAGCGCCGAGCGCGTGTACGAGGTGCTGGACGCCCCGGTGCCCGTACGGGAGCCGGAGCGTCCCCGGAAGGCGCCCGCGTCGCCGTTCCCCCTGGTGGTCAAGGGGCTGACCGCCCGGTACGCCGGGCAGGACCGGGACGCGCTCGCCGGGCTGGACCTGACGCTGGAGCGGGGCCGCCGGATCGCGGTGGTCGGCCCGTCCGGGTCCGGCAAGACGACGCTCGCGCAGGTGCTGCTGCGCTTCCTGGACCCGGGCGCCGGCGCGTACACGCTGGCCGGGGTGGACGCCTGCGCCCTGGACGGCGACGACGTACGGCGGCTGGTCGGGCTGTGCGCCCAGGACGCGCACCTCTTCGACAGCACGGTGCGGGAGAACCTGCTGCTCGCGAAGCGGGACGCGACCGAGGACGACCTGCGCGACGTGCTCGCCCGGGCCCGGCTGCTGGAGTGGGCCGACAGCCTGCCGGACGGGCTCGACACGCTCGTCGGCGAGCACGGGGCGCGGCTGTCCGGCGGGCAGCGGCAGCGGCTGGCGCTGGCCCGGGCACTGCTCGCGGACTTCCCCGTGCTGGTGCTGGACGAGCCCGCGGAGCACCTCGACCTGCCGACCGCGGACGCGCTCACCGCCGATCTGCTGGCCGCCACCGAGGGCCGCACGACGCTGCTCATCACCCACCGGCTGGCGGGTCTGGAGGCGGTGGACGAGATCATCGTGCTGGACGGGGGGCGAGTGGTGCAGCGCGGCCCGTACGCCGAACTGGCCTCCGTGGAGGGCGTGTTGAGGTCGATGGTGCAGCGGGAGGCGGAGTCGGACCTGCGGGTGGGCGCCCGCTAGCCGAACGCTCCGCGGGTGACGGGACGTCAACCGGGACCGGATGGGCAGTCGTTCGGCGGTATGGGGGTATCGCTGGTCCATCCGGGGTGTTCGGTCCCCCATGCGTACGACCTGAACAGGGCTGTGCGCCGGGACGGGCGTCAGGATCGCAGGCATGCGCCTCACCCGCCGTCATCCGTCGCTCGCCGTCGTGCTGCTGTGCGCGCTCGCCGTGCTCGCCGCCCGGCCCGCCGACGGCGACGGCGCCCACGCCCCCGGCCACGGCTCCGCATCCGGCATCAGCGCGCAGGTGGCGCGGTTGTACGAGGAAGCGGCGGTGGCGACCCAGCAGTACGAGGCGGGGCGCCGGAAGGCCGAGGAGCAGAAGGCCGAGGCACGGCGGCTGGAGGAGCGGCTCGACCGCGAGCGGCGGGCGACGGCCGTCCTGCACGATGAACTGGGGCGGATCGCCAGCTCCCAGTACCGCAGCGGCGGCGGTCTGCCGCTCACCGTGCACATGATCCTCGCGGACGACCCGGAGGAGTTGATGCGCAGTCAGCGGGCCGTGTGGCAGGCGCAACTGTCGCTCGACAGGGCGATCGAGAAGAGCGAGCGGGCCGAGGTACGGCTCACCCGGGCCGAGGCGAAGGCCGCGGCGGCGTGGAAGGCGCTGCAGAAGCGGAACGCGGAACTCGCCGCCCTGAAGCAGAGCATCGAGCAGAAGCTCGAAACGGCGCGGTGGGAGCTCCAGGGCCAGGCGGACGTCTCGGTCGCGGCCGGTGCCTGCGCCGGTGCGGTCCGGCTCGACCAGCCGGAGACGCGGTTCACCGCCTCCTGGGTGGCGCCGGTGGAGACGTACGTGCTGTCCGCGTCCTTCGGCAGCGGCGGCGCGCGGTGGGCGAACCGGCACACCGGGCAGGACTTCGCGGTGCCGATCGGCACACCGGTCCGGGCCGCGGGCGCCGGCAAGGTGGTGAAGGTGTCCTGCGGAGGCGCCTTCGGCATCGAGGTCGTGCTGGAGCACGCGGGCGGTTACTACACCCAGTACGCCCACCTCGCCGCCGTCGCCGTCGACCAGGGCGACCGGGTCGCGCCCGGGCAGTGGATCGGTCAGTCCGGCACCAGCGGCAACTCCACCGGACCGCACCTCCACTTCGAGGTGCGGGTCACTCCGGAGATGGGCTCGGCGGTGGATCCGGTGCCGTGGCTGGCACAGCGCGGGGTGCCCCTGTGAACGGTGCCCGGGCCGCCGGCGGCGCGCTCGGGCAGGTCCTAGGAGTGTTCCGCCAGCAGGCGTTCGATCACCACGGCCACTCCGTCGTCGTTGTTGGCGACCGTGCGCCCCGACGCGGCGGCGACGACGTCCGGGTGGGCGTTGCCCATCGCGTAGGACCGGCCCGCCCAGGTCAGCATCTCGATGTCGTTGGGCATGTCCCCGAACGCGACGACCTCCTCGTGGGAGATGCCGCGCTCGGCGCAGCACAGGGCGAGCGTGCTGGCCTTGGACACCTCGGGGCCGCTGATCTCCAGCAGGGCGCTGGGGCTGGAGCGGGTGACGTTGGCACGGTCGCCGATGGCGAGCCGGGCCAGGGTGAGGAAGGCGTCGGGGTCGAGCGCGGGGTGGTGGGCGAGGATCTTGAGCACCGGCTCGTCGGCGGCGGGACCGTCCGGGCCCAGCAGCTCCTCGGCGGGCCTGAGGAGGTCCGGGACCTCCATGTGCAGCTTCGGGTACGCCGGCTCCTGGTGGAAGCCGTACGTCTGCTCCACGGCGTACACCGTGCCCGGCGCGGCCTCGCGCAGCAGTCGTACGGCGTCCAGGGCGTTCTCCCTGGCCAGCTCCCGCACCTTCACGAAGCGGTGTGCGCCGGGGCCGCCGTGCAGGTCGACGACGGCCGCGCCGTTGCCGCAGATGGCGAGCCCGTGGCCGTGGACGTGGTCGCTGACGACGTCCATCCAGCGGGCCGGGCGGCCGGTGACGAAGAAGACCTCGATGCCCGCCTCCTCGGCGGCGGCCAGCGCGGCGACGGTGCGGGGGGACACCGACTTGTCGTCGCGCAGCAGGGTGCCGTCCAGGTCGGTGGCGATGAGCCGTGGGGGAAGGATCGGGGTGCCTCCCTGCTCCTGGTGGTGCCCCCGCTCGAGCGGAGCCGAGGATGGGGGAACAGTCGAGAACGTGGGGGAGGCCGGGGTCTCGGGCTGTCGGGTCGCTGAGGTCACCCGGCCATTGTTCCGCATATGCCCGCACGGGCGTGCGGCACTGTGCACATCTGAGTGATTACCGCCCTCGCCTCCGCGTGACGGCCGCCCTCACCGGGGCCCGGGCGCGGAGCGGAGCCGTGGGGCGGCGTCGGGTCCGTCCGGCGCTCAGCGCAACTGCGCCGGCGCCTCCATCGCGATGCGCTCGAAGACCTTCGGGTCCACCGCGAAGTCCGAGTCGGGGAGGGGCCAGTGGATCACGATCTCGGTGAATCCCAGCTCGGCGTGGCGACCCGCGAAGTCGACGAACGCGTCCAGGGACTCGAACGGTCGGCCCCGGTCCGGGGTGAACCCGGTGAGCAGGATCTTGTCCAGCTCGCCCACGTCCCGGCCGAGTTCGGCGCAGGCGTCGGCCAGCTTCTCCGCCTGACCGCGAATGGCCTGAACCGACTGCTCGGGCGTGCCGTTCTCGTACAGCCTGGGGTCGCCCGTGGTCACCCACGCCTGCCCGTACCGTGCCGCCAGCCGCAGTCCGCGCGGCCCGGTGGCCGCCACGGCGAACGGCAGCCGGGGCCGCTGCACACAGCCGGGGATGTTGCGGGCCTCGTGCGCCGCGTAGAAGTCGCCCTCGTACGACACGGAGTCCTCAGTGAGCAGCCGGTCGAGCAGCGGGACGAACTCCCCGAAGCGCTCGGCACGCTCGCGCGGCGTCCACGGTTCCTGGCCGAGCGCGGTGGCGTCGAAGCCGGTGCCGCCCGCGCCGATACCGAGGGTGACGCGTCCGCCGGAGATGTCGTCGAGGGTGATGAGTTCCTTGGCCAGGGTCACCGGGTGCCGAAAGTTCGGCGAGGTCACGAGGGTGCCCAGCCGCATCCGTTCGGTGACGGCCGCGGCGGCGGTCAGGGTCGGGACGGCACCGAACCACGGGCCGTCCCGGAAGCTGCGCCAGGACAGATGGTCGTAGGTGTACGCCGTGTGGAAACCGAGGTCCTCGGCACGCTCCCAGGCCGCACGGCTGCCCTCGTTCCAGCGGCGGTACGGGAGGATCACGGTGCTCAGGCGCAGACTCATGTCACCGAGCCTATGTGCCGTCACCGGTTTCACGTGAAACGACCGGCGCTCCCGAGCATCACGTCGGCCCTCGGCGATCCCGGCCGCGCTCGGTCATCGCACCTGTGCGCTCAGCCACGGCGTGAGAACGATCATGGGGATGAACTCCTTGTGCGTCCGGTCCCCGGGAAGCGGCACCACCAGGAAGTACCCGGGTGGGAAACGCCGCGCCCTGACGTACGCCAGGCCGTCGAAGACGGAGTGGAGGAAGGCGGGCACGTCGTCGCGCGCGATGTCGGGGCACTCCACCCCTTCGACGCCGATCAGCGCGTCGTCCTCGGGGTGGAGCCGCACGCTCACCCGCGGCAGGCCGCCGAACTCGACATGGGCCTCATGGGGGAGGGCGCCGTCGGGGTCGGTGGTGACGCCGACGCCCGCGGCGGTGCGGCGCGAGGTTTGATCGGCGCCGATGTCATGGGTGACCTCGATCTCGCGCTGGTACGCGTCGGCGAGGACCCGGAGAGCGGTGACGGCGGCCTCGGTGGTGGGCACGTGGTCCATGCCATGGATCATGCGGCTTCAGCGGCCGCCGGGGAACCGCAGATACCGAGCGGGCACGGCCCGGGTCAGCCACACACCGTTGGCGCTCACCCGGAAGACGTGTCCGTCACGGTGCATGGCGGCCGCGTCCACGGACAGGACGACCGGACGGCCGCGACGGGCGCCCACCCGGGTCGCCGTCTCACGGTCGGCGGAGAGGTGCACGTCGTGCCGGTCCATGGGCCGGAGCCCCTCGGCGCGGATCGCGTCCAGGGCGCGGGCGACGGTGCCGTGGTACAGGTACGGCGGCGGCGCGGCCGGGGGCAGTCCGAGGTCGACCTCGACGCTGTGGCCCTGGCTGGCGCGGATCCGGGAACCCTCGACGGCGAAGCGCCGCTTGTCGTTGACGGCGACGACGTGGTCCAGTTCCTCGCGGGTGAACGGGAAGCCGTGGGCGGCCGCCGCGGCGATCAGCGTGTCGATCTCCACCCAGCCCCCCTCGTCGAGCGAGAGCCCGATCCGTCCGGGCTGGTGGCGCAGATGCCGGGAAAGGTACTTCGACACCTTCACGGTGCGTCTTTCGTCCATCTCTCCAGCCTGCCGGGAGAGACGCACATCACGCGACGGATTTCGCCCACCAGGTTTGATCCACAACCAAGTGCTGTTATCCACAGGAGAGTTGGGGGTTTCTGTGGACAACCGGCCCGCCCGGACTCACACGGGCGGCTTCACCCGCGCGATCCTGCGCAGCGCACCCGGCATCCACCGCGACAGCGCGTACGCGGTCCGCGCCTCCGGGGTCACCGGCACCACCGCCTCGTTCCGCACCACCGCGCGCAGGATCGCGGCGGCGACCTTCTCCGGGGGATAGTCGCGCAGCCCGTAGAGGCGTGCCGCCCGCTTGCGCAGGCGCCGCTCCTCCTCGGCGTCCGCACCCGCGAAGCGGGCGGTGGAGGTGATGGCGGTGTTGACGAACCCGGGACACACCGCGGTCACGCCGATCCCCCGCCCGGCCAGCTCCGCGCGCAGGCACTCGCTCAGCATCAGCACCGCCGCCTTGGAGGTGCCGTAGGCGGGCAGGGACCTGGACGGCTGGAACGCCGCCGCCGAGGCGACGTTGACGATGTGGCCCCCCTGCCCCCGCTCGGCCATCCGCCGCCCGAAGAGCCGGCAGCCGTGGATCACTCCCCACAGGTTGACGTCGAGGACCTCCTTCCACTCCTTCGGCGTGGTGTCGAAGAAGGAGCCGCCCAGGCCGATGCCGGCGTTGTTCACCAGGACGTCCACCACGCCGTGCTCGGCGGTGACCCGTTCGGCGAGCCTCTCCATGGCCTGCTCGTCGGAGACGTCCGCCGTGCGGGCCCAGGCCGCCGCCGCGCCGCGGCGCCGGGCCTCCTCGGCGGTGCGGGCCGCGGCCCGGCCGTCCCGGTCGACGGCGAGCACGCGCGCGCCCGCCTCCGCGAACGCGAGCGCGGTCGTCCGCCCGATGCCGCTGCCCGCCCCGGTGACCAGGACGAGCTGCCCGCCGAAGCGGTCGGCGTACCGGCCCGGGGCCGCCGTCTTCGGCCGTCCGTCCTCCACGGACGTCACGAACTCGGTGATCCAGTGCGCCAGCAGGTCGGGGCGGGTGCGCGGCACCCAGTGCTTGGCCGGCAGCGTCCGCCGGATCGACCGCGGGGCCCACCGCTCCAGTTCGTCGTGGAGCCGCTCCGACAGGAACACGTCCTCCAGCGGCGTGATGAGCTGCACCGGCGCGTGCGCGTAGGCGTCCGCGCGCGGACTGCGCAACCGGGGCCGCACGTTGTCCCGGTAGAGCCAGGCCCCGTGGGCCGCGTCCGACGGCAGGGACGGGGTGGGGTAGTCGCCGCCGGGGACCTTCTCGGCGCGTTCCAGGAGGCGCGGCCAGTGCCTGCCGAGCGGGCCGCGCCAGGCGAGTTCGGGCAGCACGGGCGTGTGCAGCAGGTACACGTACCAGGACCTGGCGCCCTGGCCGAGCAACTGGCCGATCCGGCGCGGGGTGGGGCGCCCGAGGCGGCGGCCGATCCAGTGCCCGAGGTGGTCGAGGGAGGGCCCGGACACCGAGGTGAAGGAGGCGATCCGCCCCTCGGTGCGGGCCACGGTGACGAACTCCCAGGACTGCACCGAGCCCCAGTCGTGCCCCACCAGGTGCACCGGCCGGTCCGGGCTGACCGCGTCCGCGACGGCCAGGAAGTCGTCGGTCAGCTTCTCCAGGGTGAACCCGCCCCGCAGCGGCCGCGGAGCGGTGGAGCGGCCGTGGCCCCGGACGTCGTACGCCACGACGTGGAAGTGTTCGGCGAGGCGCGGCGCGACCTCGGACCACACCTCCTTGCTGTCGGGGTAGCCGTGCACGAGGACGACCGTCGGCCGGTCCGGGTCGCCCAGCTCGGCCACGCACAGCTCGATCCCGCCCGTGTGCACCCGGCGCTCCCGCGCGCCCGTCATCCCCGTCACACCGGCGAATGTGGCAGTCGTTAGAGGAATCGTCAATAGCGCCCCGCGGTCCGCGGGTCACTCCCGGGCAGGGGCCCCCTACGGGTCCGTACGACTCCAGGGGGACGTCAAGACGGCTCTCCGGTCTGACGACCGGGACGGTGGGGGTCACTACCGTCGACGACGTGACTGTGATCGCGACCGAAAGCCTGAGCAAGCGGTTCCCCCGGGTGACCGCGCTTGACCGGCTCTCCGTGGACGTCGGGCCCGGTGTGACCGGTCTCGTCGGAGCCAACGGGGCCGGCAAGTCCACACTGATCAAAATCCTGCTGGGTCTGTCCCCCGCCTCCGAGGGCCGCGCCGAAGTGCTCGGTCTCGACGTCGCCACCGAGGGCCCCGCCATCCGCGAGCGGGTCGGCTACATGCCGGAGCACGACTGCCTGCCGCCGGACGTCTCGGCCACCGAGTTCGTCGTCCACATGGCGCGCATGTCCGGCCTGCCGCCCACCGCCGCGCGCGAACGCACCGCGGACACCCTGCGCCACGTCGGCCTGTACGAGGAGCGCTACCGTCCCATCGGCGGCTACTCCACCGGCATGAAGCAGCGCGTGAAGCTCGCGCAGGCCCTGGTGCACGACCCGCAGCTGGTCTTCCTGGACGAGCCGACCAACGGCCTCGACCCGGTCGGCCGCGACGAGATGCTCGGCCTGATCCGCCGGATCCACACCGACTTCGGCATCTCGGTCCTGGTCACCTCGCACCTGCTGGGCGAACTGGAGCGCACCTGCGACCACGTCGTCGTCGTCGACGGCGGCAAGCTGCTGCGCTCCAGCTCCACCACGGACTTCACCCAGACCACCACCACCCTCGCGGTCGAGGTCACCGACACCGACGAGCACCCGGACGGCACCCGCGCGGTGCGCGAGGCGCTGCACGCGCGCGGGGTGACCGTCGAGGACGGCAGCGGGCTGCCGGGCGCCGGACACGTCCTGCTGCTCACCGCGCGGGGCGAGGAGACGTACGACCTGGTCCGGGACGTCATCACCGAGCTCGGCCTCGGCCTGGTGCGCATGGAGCAGCGCCGCCACCACATCTCCGAGGTCTTCAGGAACAGCGACGAGCAGCGGAAGGAGGCGGTCGGCCATGGCGGCTGAGCAGTCCGTGCGGTCCCCGCAGACACCGGCCACCGCGACGGGTGACACCCGTATCCACAACATCGGCTACCGCTCCTACGACGGCCCCCGCCTCGGCCGCTCCTACGCCCGCCTGTCGCTGTACTCGCAGTCCCTGCGCGGCTCCTACGGCCTCGGCCGCTCGGTGAAGTCCAAGGTGCTGCCGATGCTGCTGTTCGTGGTGATGTGCGTGCCCGCCGCCATCATGGTGGCCGTCTCCGTCGCCACCAAGGCGGGCGACCTGCCGGTCGACTACACGCGCTACGCGATCATCATGCAGGCCGTCATCAGCCTGTACGTCGCCTCGCAGGCGCCCCAGTCCGTCTCCCGCGACCTGCGCTTCAAGACCGTGCCGCTGTACTTCTCGCGGCCCATCGAGACCTCCGACTACGTGCGCGCCAAGTACACCGCGCTGGCCTCGGCCCTCTTCATCCTCACCGCCTCCCCCCTGCTGGTGCTGTACGTCGGCGCGCTGCTGGCCGAGCTGGACTTCGCCGACCAGACCAAGGGATTCGCACAGGGACTGGTCTCCGTGGCACTGCTCTCGCTGCTCTTCGCCGGCATCGGCCTGGTCATCGCGTCGGTCACCCCGCGCCGCGGCTTCGGCATCGCCGCCGTGATCGCCGTCCTGACCATCTCCTACGGAGCGGTCTCCACACTCCAGGCGATCGCGGACGTCCAGGGCAGCGGCGGCTCCATCGCGTGGATCGGCCTGTTCTCCCCGGTCACCCTCATCGACGGGGTGCAGTCCGCCTTCCTGGGCGCGAGCTCCACCTTCCCGGGCGGCGTGGGCCCGGGCAACGCCGAGGGCGTGGTCTACGTCCTGTTCAGCCTCGGTCTGATCGCCGCCTGCTACGGCCTCCTGATGCGGCGCTACAAGAAGGTGGGGCTGTGACCACGCCCGACCCGTCGCCCGCCACCACCCTCCCAAGGAATGGGCTGCGCCCGTGAGCACTCTCTCCATCGACCACGTCTCCCGCTGGTTCGGCAACGTGGTCGCCGTCAACGACGTCACCATGACCATCGGCCCCGGCGTCACCGGGCTCCTCGGCCCCAACGGCGCCGGGAAGTCCACCCTCATCAACATGATGGGCGGCTTCCTCGCCCCCTCCACCGGCTCCGTCACCCTGGACGGGCAGCAGGTGTGGCGCAACGAGGCCATCTACCGGCACATCGGCATCGTCCCCGAGCGGGAGGCGATGTACGACTTCCTCACCGGCCGCGAGTTCGTCCTCGCCAACGCCGAACTGCACGGCCTGGGCGCCAAGGCCGCCCAGCGGGCCCTGGCGACGGTCGAGATGGAGTACGCGCAGGACCGGAAGATCGCCACGTACTCCAAGGGCATGCGGCAGCGCGTGAAGATGGCCTCCGCGCTGGTGCACGAGCCGTCCCTGCTCCTGCTGGACGAGCCCTTCAACGGCATGGACCCGCGCCAGCGGATGCAGCTGATGGACCTGCTGCGGCGCATGGGCGACGAGGGCCGCACCGTGCTGTTCTCGTCGCACATCCTCGAGGAGGTCGAGCAGCTCGCCCGGCACATCGAGGTCGTCGTCGCCGGACGGCACGCGGCCAGCGGTGACTTCCGCAAGATCCGCCGGCTGATGACGGACCGCCCGCACCGCTACCTGGTGCGCTCCAGCGACGACCGCGCCCTCGCGGCCGCGCTGATCGCCGACCCGTCGACGTCCGGCATCGAGGTCGACCGCACCGAGGGCGTCCTGCGCATCCAGGCCGTCGACTTCGGCCGCTTCACGGCCCTGCTGCCGAGGGTCGCGAAGGAGCACGGCATCCGCCTGCTCACGGTCTCGCCGTCCGACGAGTCCCTCGAGTCCGTCTTCTCGTATCTGGTCGCGGCGTAGGAGGCCGAAGATGTACGACCCCACAGTCGCCCGACTCACCTACCGGGCCCTGCTCGGCCGTCGCCGGGCCCTCATCCTGGGCGCGCTGCCCCTGCTGCTGGTCGTGATCTCCCTGGCGGTGCGCGGGCTCGCCGGGGCCGACGACCAGACCGCGGCCGACGTGCTGGGCGGGCTGGCGCTCGCCACCATGGTGCCGATCATCGGTGTCATCGCGGGCACCGGCGCGATCGGTCCCGAGATCGACGACGGCTCGGTGGTGTACCTGCTGTCCAAGCCGATCAAGCGGCCGACGATCATCTCCACCAAACTGATCGTCGCGATCGCCGTGACCATGGTGTTCTCGGCGGTGCCGACCCTGATCGCGGGCTTCGTCCTGAACGGCAACGGCCGGCAGGTCGCCGTCGCCTACACGGTGGCCGCGCTGGTCGCCTCCATCGCGTACGCGGCGATCTTCCTCCTGCTCGGCACGGTCTCCCGGCACGCGGTGGTGCTCGGCCTGGTCTACGCGCTGGTCTGGGAGGCCCTGTTCGGCTCCCTGGTGCCCGGCGCGCGCACGCTGAGCGTCCAGCAGTGGTCGCTGGCCGTGGCCCAGGAGGTCTCCGGCGGTGAGCTGGTCACCTCGGACGTGAGCCTGACGACCGGGACGGTCCTGCTGGCGACGGTCACCGTCCTGGCCACCTGGTACGCCGGTCGGAAGCTGCGCACGCTGACGCTCGCCGGCGAGGAGTGAGGGGTCTTCGAGCGGTGGCGGGCGGCGGCCGGGCGGGCGCCGCCCGCCGCGTTTGATCGGTGGCGCCCGACTTCCCCGGCGGGCGGGGTGGTGGTGTCCGCACCGCCGGGGAGGCCCGGCGCCGTCTGCTGGGAGAGGAGCGGGACGATGTCCGTGCACGGCAGTGCGTCCGGCTCCCGTCAGGGCAGCCCACGGCGGATTCCGGAGTGATCCCTGCTGCTCCGTCGAGTCCGCCCCGCACGGGGAACTGCCCGGGGCGGCCGCTTCGAGCACGCGTACATCGGCGCGTGGGCCGCCCACCCGGAGGATTGGCCGAGGGGTAGGGCACCGGCTTGGCCCAAGCCGTGGTCGGGTCCGGAAGACCCGCGCACGTTCGATCCGTGCATCCTCCGCCGAACGCCGAACGCCGAACGCCGAACGCCGAACGCCGAACGCCGGGCCTCAGCCCAGCAGGCGCTCCAGCACCACCGCGATCCCGTCCTCCTCGTTCGAGGACGTCACCTCGTCGGCCACCGCCTTCAGTTCCCGGTGGGCGTTGGCCATGGCCACGCCGTGCGCGGCCCAGGCGAACATCGGGACGTCGTTGGGCATGTCGCCGAAGGCGATCGTCTCCGTCGCCTTCGCGCCCAGCCGGCGCGCCGCCAGCGACAGCCCCGTCGCCTTGGACAGCCCGAGCGGGAGCAGTTCGACGATGCCCTCGCCCGCCATGGTGACCGTGACGAAACCGCCCGCGGTGCGGGTGGCCGCCTCGGCGAGCTCGTCGGAGGTCAGGTCCGGGTGCTGGATGTACAGCTTGTTCAGCGGCGCCGTCCACAGGTCCGAGGCGTCCGTGAACGGCGTCGCGGGCAGCCCGCCCACGACCTCGTAGCCGGGGCCGACCAGCACCTCGCCGTCCAGCCCGTCGCGGCTCGCCGCCAGGTGCAGCGGGCCGACCTCCGCCTCGATCTTGGCCAGCGCCACCCCGGCCAGCTGCCGGTCGAGCGTCACCGAGGTGAGCAGGCGGTGCGCGCCGGCGTCGTACACCTGGGCACCTTGGCCGCAGACGGCGAGACCCCGGTAGCCGAGGTCGTCGAGTATGGGGCGGGTCCAGGGCACCGCGCGGCCGGTGACGACGATGTGCGCGGCGCCCGCCGCGGTGGCCGCGCCGAGCGCGTCCCGGGTGCGGCGGGAGACCGAGTGGTCGTCACGCAGCAGGGTGCCGTCGAGATCGGTGGCGACGAGCCGGTACGGGAAGGGTGAGGAGGGGTTGCTCACTGGGCGGCCGGCTCCAGGATCTCCCGGCCGCCCAGGTACGGACGCAGCACCTCGGGCACGCGCACCGAGCCGTCGGCCTGCTGGTGGTTCTCCAGGATCGCCACGATGGTGCGCGGCACGGCGCACAGGGTGCCGTTGAGCGTGGCCAGCGGGCGCACCGTCTTGCCGTCGCGGACGCGGATCTGCAGCCGGCGGGACTGGAACTCGGTGCAGTCCGAGGTCGAGGTCAGCTCGCGGTACTTGCCCTGGGTCGGGATCCACGCCTCGCAGTCGTACTTACGCGCGGCGGAGGAGCCCAGGTCGCCCGAGGCGACGTCGATCACGCGGAACGGCAGCTCCAGCGAGGTCAGCCACTGCTTCTCCCACTCCAGCAGCCGCTGGTGCTCCGCCTGCGACTCCTCGGGGGCGACGTAGGAGAACATCTCGACCTTGTCGAACTGGTGCACCCGGAAGATGCCGCGGGTGTCCTTGCCGTGCGAGCCGGCCTCGCGGCGGAAGCAGGGCGAGAAGCCCGCGTAGCGCAGCGGCAGCCGGTCGGCGTCGATGATCTCGTCCATGTGGTACGCCGCCAGCGGCACCTCGGACGTGCCGACCAGGTAGAGGTCGTCCTTGTCGAGGTGGTAGACGTCCTGGGCGGCCTGGCCGAGGAAGCCGGTGCCCGCCATGGACTGCGGACGCACCAGCGCCGGGGTGAGCATCGGGGTGAAGCCGGCCGCGGTGGCCTGGGCGATCGCCGCGTTCACCAGGGCGAGCTCGAGCAGAGCGCCGACGCCGGTGAGGAAGTAGAAGCGGGAGCCGGAGACCTTGGCGCCGCGCTCCACGTCGATGGCGCCGAGGAGCTGGCCGAGCTCCAGGTGGTCCTTGGGCTCGAAGCCCTCGGCGGCGAAGTCGCGGACGGTGCCGTGCGTCTCCAGCGTGACGAAGTCCTCCTCGCCGCCCACGGGGACGTCGGGGTGGATCAGGTTGCCCAGCTTGAGCAGGAGTTCCTGGGTCTCGGCCGCGGCGGCGTCCCGGTCGGCGTCGGCGGCCTTCACGTCGGCCTTGAGCTGTTCCGCCTTCTTCAGCAGCTCGGCCTTCTCGTCGCCGGTCGCCTTGGGGACGAGCTTGCCGAGCGCCTTCTGCTCGGCGCGCAGCTCGTCGAAGCGGACGCCGGACGACCTGCGCCGTTCGTCGGCAGACAGAAGGGCGTCGACGAGCGCGACGTCCTCTCCACGGGCGCGCTGCGAAGCACGCACACGGTCGGGGTCCTCACGGAGCAGGCGAAGGTCAATCACACGGCCAAGGCTACCGGTGCGGTGTGACGGCCCACGACCCACTTGTGCAGCGCGGTGATCCACTTTCCGTTATGAGGAGAATTGCGGAGTATGTCCGGCACGTCAATGAAGAAGGGCGCGTCTCCCCGGTGAGGGTCGGGTCGCGGGTGGCCGGTTGACTCGAATTCCTTGGTGGAAGCGCGACTTGGGGCTCGGTTGTCCACAGGTGTCCACACCCCTGAAAAGTTATCCACAGGGTGTGGGGAAGTTCTGTGGACTTCGGAATTGATCCCTCCGAAAGGGGGCTGGACGCCGGGATTCCCTGTACAGGACACCTGGAGTCTCACTTTTGAGGGGAAAGGGTTCACCCCAAAGGATTGATCAGAGGAAAAGGGTGGACAAAAGTGATCCACAGGGCGGCAGGTGCGATCATGGCGCGCAAGGTGATTTGTCGACCCAAAGGGGCGAGGCTGTCGACTTGTCCTGAGGTCGAGAAGCTGACCTGTGGATAACTTCTGTGGATGGCGAAAATCAGCAGGTAGGACCGGTGGCGCTCGGGCTGGGCCTCCCGTCAGAACCGGCCGTCCTGGCACCGCGCCACCCAGTCCGCCGCGCCCACGAACTCCGCGTCCGACGTGCCGGGGAACGGGGGCCGCACCTCCCCCGGCCGCACCTCCGCACGCGGGTACGAGCCGAGGAAGCGCACCTGCAGACAGATCCGCTTCAGCCCCATCAGGGCCTCGGCCATCCGGCGGTCCGAGATGTGCCCCTCGGCGTCGATGCAGAAGCAGTAGTTGCCGATACCGGCCCCGGTGGGCCGGGACTGGAGCAGCATCAGGTTGATGCCCCGCGAGGCGAACTCGCCCAGCAGGTCGCGCAGGGTGCCGGGGTGGTCGTCGCGCTGCCACAGCACGACGGAGGTCTTGTCCGCGCCGGTGGGTGCGGCGGGCCGGGCGGGCCGGCCGACCAGCACGAACCGGGTCTGGGCGTTCTCCGCGTCGTGGATGTTCGTCTCCAGGGCCTCCAGGCCGTACCGGGCGGCGGCGAACTCGCCGGCGAAGGCGGCGTCGTACCGGCCCTCCTGGACCAGGCGCGCACCGTCCGCGTTCGAGGCGGCCGATTCCCAGTGGGCGTCCGGGAGGTGGGTCGCGAGCCAGTTGCGGACCTGGGGCTGGGCGGCCGGGTGGGCGGTGACCGTCTTGATGTCCGACAGCTTGGTGCCCGGGCGCACGAGCAGGGCGAAGGTGATCGACAGCAGCACCTCGCGGTAGATCATCAGGGGGGTGCCGGCGACCAGTTCGTCGAGGGTGGTGGTGATGCCGCCCTCGACGGAGTTCTCGATGGGGACGAAAGCGGCCTCGGCCTCGCCGACGCGGACCGCGTCGAGCGCGGACTGCACGGACACGTACGGGATCAGCTCCCGGACGGCAGCCTCGGGAAGCGTACGCAGGGCGACTTCGGTGAAGGTGCCCTCGGGTCCGAGATACGCATAGCTCGCTGGCATGACTTCACCCTAATGGGCACCCGCCGCCCTCATCTCCGCATGCGCCCCCTGGGGATGACGCGGAGCGGTTCTCATCCCTCCAGCAGCCGCTGCCCCACATACTCGCCCTCCGCCGCCCCGCCCGGCACAGCGAACAGCCCGCTCGCCTCGTGACGGATGAAGGGGGACAGGGCGTCGCCCCGGTCCAGCTTGCGCTGCACCGGCACGAAGCCGCGCAGCGGATCGGCCTGCCAGCAGATGAACAGCAGACCCGCGTCCGGCACCCCGTCCGCGTCGATGCCGTCGTGGTACGAGAACGGGCGCCGGAGCATCGCCGCGCCGCCGTTCTGGTCGGGGCGGGTGATCCGGGCGTGGGCGTTGAAGGGGACGACCAGGCCGCCCTCGGCGTCCGTCTTCTCCAGGTCCATCTCGGACGTCTCGGTGCCCCCGGACAGCGGTGCCCCGTCGGACTTGCGGCGCCCGATGACGTTCTCCTGCTCCGCGACGCCGAGCTTCTCCCAGTCGTCCAGCAGCATGCGGATACGGCGGACGACGGCGTAGGAGCCGTTCGCCATCCAGGCGGGCTCGCCGTTCTCCGGGACGAAGATGCGCCGGTCGAAGTCGGAGTCGGAGGGCTTGGGGTTGCGGGTGCCGTCGATCTGGCCCATCAGGTTGCGGGTCGTCATGGGGTGGGCGGTGGCCCCCGGTGAGCGGTTGAAGCCGTTCATCTGCCAGCGCACCCGGGCCGCCGATCCCGCGTCCTTCTGCACCGCGCGCAGGGCGTGGAAGGCCACGAGGGCGTCGTCGGCACCGATCTGCACCCACAGATCGCCGTTGCTGCGACTCTTGTCGAGGCGGTCGGAGGAGAAGTCGGGCAGCGGGTCCAGGGCGACCGGGCGCTGTTCCTCCAGGCCGGTGCGGGCGAAGAAACCGTGGCCGAAGCCGAAGGTGAGGGTCAGCGAGGAGGGACCGGCGTCGCGGGCCACACCGGTGTCGTCCTGCCGGCTCGGCTCGCCCGCCATCAGCCGACGGGCCGTGTCCGACCAGCGGCGCAGCAGGGCGGCCGCCTCCTTGCGGCCGGCGCCGAGCGCCAGGTCGAAGGCGATCAGATGACCGCGGGCCTGGAGCCTTTCGGTGATGCCGGGCTGATGTTTCCCGTGAAACGTCACCCGCCCGGCACCCACCGAGGTCAGCGGAGTGGCCCCGGCGGGCGCCGCCGCGTATCCCACGGCCCCTCCGCCCGCCGCGCCGAGCACGAGCCCGGTGGCCCCGGCGGTGCCGAGCAACCGTCGTCGGGACAGGCCCTTCCCGGACGCCCCGGTGCTCTGTGCGGTGGCTCCCTCCTGGGCGGCCTCCGGGGTGCGGGCCTGCGGAATGGACTGGTCAGCCATGGTGGTTCAGCCGATCTTCGCGTTCTTGGAGACGGTCACCTGGTCGATGTCGGACGTCCGCACGGTCACCTCGATCTTCCAGTCGCCCGCCATCGGGATCTGCACGCCGCTCGCCGACCAGTGTCCGGTGGCGACGCGGTCGGGGACGACCGGCAGCGGTCCGATGTCCTGGGCGGAGAGGGTGAGGGCGACCTTCACCTCGGGGACGTCGAAGGCCTTGCCGTCCGTGCGCTCCACATAGAGGTGCAGGTCGTTGTCGCCCACCCCCGCGGGGTCGAGGTCGATCGTGACGATGCCCTTGCCGTTGCCGCCGCCGGTGTCGAACGGCATGTTCAGGGTCACCGCGCCGGTGCCCTGGCCGGGCGCGGCGGACGACGGGGACGAGATGGAGGCGGCCGCCTTGGCCTCCTGCTCCGTACGCCCCGGCTCGGTCTGCGTCAGCACGGTGGTGACGGCGAGCAGGACGACGGCGACGCCCGCCTCGGCGAGTACGGAGCGGCGCAGGCCGAAGCGGTTCGGATCGGCGTCCCGCAGCCGCTTCTGCCGGGCGGTCTCCATCGCGGCCCGCTGCCGGGCGAGCTGAGCGGCCCGCGCGGAGTCCGCCCCGTCCTGCTCCTCGCGTCCGTCCTGCTCCTCGCGTCCGTCCTGCTCCTCGCGTCCGTCCTGCTCCTCGCGTCCGTCCTGCTCCTCGCGTCCGTCCTGCTCCTCGGGCCCGTCCTGCTCCTCGGGCCCGGCGGCCTCCTCGGCTCCGGTGGCCCCGGACCCGCCGTCCCCGGCCCGTCCCGCGTCGGACCGCTGCGCGTCGGCCCGCCCTGTCTCGGACTGCTGCGCGGGCACGGCGTCCGCGGGCTCCTTCTCCCCCTCGTGCTCCTGATCGGCCGCCGCCGGTGCCGCCGCCTGCGCCAGCCGCGCCGTCCACCGCCGTGAGACGGAGGCGATCGCGACCAGCACCACCACGAGCCCGATCTTGGCCAGCAGCAGCTGCCCGTAACGGGTGTCGGTGAACGCCGACCAGGAGCCGAGCTGCCGCCAGGACTGGTAGACCCCGGTGGCGACGAGCACGACCACGCTGCCGAACGCGAGCCGGGAGAACCGCCGCACGGCGGTCCGGTCGACCGGGGTGTCGGCGGGCGCCCGGTAGAGCGCGACGAGCAGGGTGGTGAGCCCGCCGAGCCAGGCGGCGACGGCCAGCAGGTGGAGGACGTCGACCGGCATGGCGATGCCCGCCTGGAGCCCCTGGGAGGCGTGCTCGGACATGGCCCAGCTCGCGGCCAGCCCGGCCGCCACGACCGTCCCCCCGATCGCCAGCCCGAAGGTCAGGTCCCGCTTCTCCTCGTCCTCCCGCTTCTCGTACGCCCCGAACAGCACCGCGATGAACAGCGCCGCCGCGGCGAGCAGCAGCAGCCGGGACACCAGCGCCGCGCCGGTCTTGGTCTGGAGCACCTCCCCGAGCAGCGTCAGGTCGAAGACGTCGCCGACCTTTCCGGAGCGGGTGTACGAACCGCGCAGGAGCAGCAGTGCGAGCGTGGCCGCGGTGAGCGCGAGCCACCCGGAGACGATCAGCCGCTGCACCGCCCGCACCCCGGAGCCGCGCTGCCAGCAGGCGAGGACGAAGGCGGCCCCGCCCACCAGGACGACGAACCCGGCGTACGACGCGTACCGGCCGAAGCCGTACAGTCCGCCGACCAGCCCGTCGCCGGAGGCCTGGGCGGAGGCCGGGACGGAGGTCTCGGAGGGGGCGCCGATGGAGAAGGTGAAGGCACCGGCGACGGGGTGGCTGTCCGCCGACACCACCTGGTAGGCCACGGTGTACGTGCCGTCGGGCAGCCCGCCCACCAGCTGCACGGAGTACGTGGTGCCGTTCGGGTTGACCGGGGCGCCCTTGTCGACCCGTTGGCCCTTGGGGTCGAGCACCCGCACGGCGTCGTCGCTCACCGCGATCGGCTCGGAGAAGGTGAGCGAGACCTGGGTGGGGGCCCGGTCGACCACCGACCCCTGCTGCGGATCGCTCCCGGTCAGCGCGGCGTGCGCGGAAGCGGGAGCGGCTCCGGCGAGGAGCGCGCCGGCGACGGCCAGGAACAGCAGTACCAGGGTCCGCAGGCGGGGGGCGATGGTCTGGGTCACGGGGGTGTCTCCCTCAGTGTCCGGTCTCGTGGCCGGTTTCGTGGCCGGTCTCGTGTCCGGTCCCCTGTCCGGTGGTGCGTCCGGTCTTCGGCGTGTAGGTGGCGGCCTCCACCGGGACCTCGACGGTGACGGGGTCGGACCGGTCGAAGCGCAGCTCGACGGAGACCTTCTGGCCCTCCCGGGGCCTCCGCTTCAGCTGCTCGAACATCAGGTGGTTGCCGCCGCTCTCCAGCACGAGGCTCCCGCGGGCCGGGATGTCGAGCCCGTCGACCTCCCGCATGGAGCCGTCGACGGTCTCGTGCACGGTGACCCGGTCGGCGATGTCGCTGCTGACGGAGGTCAGCCGGTCCGCCGCGCCGCCCTCGTTGGTGATGGTGAGGAAGCCCGCCGCCAGGTCCGACACCGGCTGGGGCATGTAGGCCGAGCCGACGGACAGGTCCGGGGCGTCCTCGCCGGAGCCCGAGCCGCCGCACCCGGCCAGGGCCAGTGCCCCGGCGACGGCCAGGGCCGTGGCCGCGCGGTGCCTCACGGCCGCTCACCCTTGATGAGCTCGGGGAGGTCCTCGGTGTAGTCGTCGACGGTGGCGTCCTCACCGTAGAGGACGTAACCGCCGTCGGTCTTCGGCGAGAAGGCGATGACCTGGGTGCCGTGGTCGGAGACGACCTTGCCCTGGTCGTCCTTGCGCGGCGGGTCGATCGTGATGCCGAGGGTGCGGGCGCCCGCCTGGATGGTGGCGAAGTCACCGGTCAGGCCGACGACCTGGGGGTCGATGCCCTTGAGCCACGTGCCGAGCGCGGCGGCGGTGTCCCGCTCGGGGTCGGTGGTGACGAACACCACCCGCAGCTCGTCCTGCTGGTCCTGGGGCAGCTGCTTCTTGGCCACCGCGATGTTGTTCATCGTCAGCGGGCAGACGTCGGGGCAGTGCGTGTAACCGAAGTAGATCAGCGTGGGCTTGCCCGC
Organism: Streptomyces viridosporus T7A; assembly: GCF_008704515.1. NCBI lineage: Bacteria > Bacillati > Actinomycetota > Actinomycetes > Kitasatosporales > Streptomycetaceae > Streptomyces > Streptomyces viridosporus. Next base: position 4,203,221 of record NZ_CP023700.1, on the reverse strand, counting down.
GGTCTCCTTGCGGAAGTCGTACTTCTTGCCGTGCGTGTCGGTGAGGACGAGGTCCGGCTTCTCGAACGGCTTGTCGAGCACGGTGGCCGCCTTGTCGGCACCGGCCTCCTCGGAGACCACGGCGACGGGCTTGCCGCCGTCGCCGTCGCCGCTGCCGCAGGCGGAGAGGGTCAGGGAGGCGGCGGCGAGCAGGGCGGCCGCCGCGAAGGTCTTCTTGCGCATGAAAGGTGTCCTGAGGTGAGGTGCTCCGGCGCGCACCGGGAGGCCACGGGCCGTGACCGGCCCGGTGCGCGCCGCTGAAAGGAGGACGGGGTCAGGCGGAGGTGCGCCGACGCCCGGCCAGAACGCCGTAGGCGACGCCCGCGGCACCGATGACGATGCCGACGACGCCCAGGACGCGTGCGAGGGTGTCCGTGCCGCCGGAGTCGTCGGAGTCGGACGCCGTGGCGGTCTCGGCGGAGGCATTCTCGGTGGATCCGGCACTGTCCTCGGCCTTGTCGTCGTCCGAGGCGCCGTGGTGGCCGTCCCCGGAGGCGGCCGAGAGCGTGAGCACGGGGGCCGGGTGGTCGGGCTCCTCCTGGCCCTTCTGCGGCACCTCGATCCAGCGGACGACCTCCTTGTTGGAGTACGTCTGCAGCGCCTTGAAGACGAGTTCGTCCGTGTTCTCGGGCAGCGTGCCGACGGACACCGGGAACTTCTGGAAGAAGCCGGGCTCGACGCCGTCGCCGTCGGCGGTCCAGGTCACCTTGGTGACGGCCTCGTTGATCTTCCTGCCGTGCACCTCGAGCGGCTTGTCCAGCTTGGACGTGGTGACCTTGATGTCCCAGCCCTCGATCGGCTGCGGCATCACGGAGGCCAGCGGGTGCTCCGCGGGGAAGGTGATCTCCAGCTTGGTGGTCGAGGCGTCGTCCCGCTCGTTGGGGACCTTGAAGTTGACGACCGCGTAACCGCCCTGGGCGGCCTCCCCCTCGGGCTGCACGCTGACGTGCGCGAAGGAGGGGGTGGACACGGCGAGGACGGCGGCACCGGCGACGGCGACGGCGGCGGCGGTACGGGAAGCCTTCATGGCAGAAGCACTCCGCTTCGGTTGGGTTTCGCTGACGGTGAGGGACACGCGCCCGCGGCGGGAGGACCTCCTGGCCCTTCCCGGCCCCTCCCGGTCCTCCGGGGAGGGCTCGGGCGCGGCGGAACCGGACGCACCCGCGTGTGCCGCACGCCGGCGTCCCTCTCCCGGACCCGGGAACCGGGGCGGCGAAGTGGTGGTCGCGGCGCGTCAGGCGGCGAGGGCGAGTGCGGTGGCGGCGGCCGGCGGGCCGCGGCGGATCACCGAGTGCTGGAGCGCGGTGGTGCGGGGCGCGGGCGGCTCGGGCAGCGCGGCGCGCGGTGTGCGGGGGCCCGCCTCCGGCGTTCCGGGGAGCCCGGCGCGCAGGGCCCGCACCAGGGCGAGCGCGGCGCGCAGGGACCGGACGAGGGCCCCCTCGGCGACGCCGTGCGCCGACAGCTCGGTGAGCCGCAGCAGGGCCAGGTCGCCGCGGCGCAGCAGCCAGCCCGCGGCCATGGCCGCGAGGACGTGGCCGAGCAGCATCGGCAGCGACGGCAGCAGGGACACCGGGGAACCCGCGGCGGTGGACAGGGCGTCCGCCGCCGGGGTGCGCGCCGTGCCCGGGTGGATCCCCGCGTCGGCGAGGATGCGGTGGGCCTGCGCGGGGCTGATCGCCGCCGCGCTGGGCCCGCACACCAGCAGCGCGGCCCGCTCGACCAGCGCGGCGTCGGAGAGGAGCGGCGGCGAGCCCGCGGGGAGCGCGGTGCCGTGCTGCCCGAAGCCGAACAGGATGTGCAGCGCCGTCTGACCGACCGCCAGCAGTGCCGTGATCGCCGGCACGGAACGCGCGCGTCCGGCGAGCGGCGCGGCGATCACGAGCGTCACGAGGAACCCGACGGCCAGCGTCCACAGCGGAACGGCGGCGCAGGAGGCGAAACTGTGGCCCGCCCCGGCCAGCACGACGCAGACCGCGGCGAACACCGCGGCCCGCAGGATCCGGAGCCCTCGTCCGGAGCGCGTCGCGCGCGCGTGGGGGGCAGACATGACGGGCTCATCATCGCACTGGCCCGCCGGCCGCCGTACGGCAGGTCCGCAAGATGAGGAACGACCGGAAGGTCACCTCTGCCACGGCCCGTCCCACATACACCGATCGGTTTCGCGACACACCCGCCGTATGGGCGGCTTCACGTCAACTTCACGCTTACAAGTGAGTACTCAGGGCAATACGTAACGGTATGTCGAGCCGCGGCCGGGAGGCTGGAGCATGAGCATCTGGTGGTCACTCCATCTGCGGCGCGATGCCGCGAGCGTGCCGCTCGCCCGGCGCCTGCTGCTCGGCACCATGGAGACCGCGGGCGTCGACCCCGACATCTCCTACGACCTCTCCGTCGCCCTCAGCGAGGCGTGCGCGAACGCCGTCGAGCACGGCGGGGACACCACGCGGGGCGGCAGTTCGGAGGCGTACCGGGTGACCGCCTACCTCGACGGCGAGAAGTGCCGCATCGAGGTCGCCGACGCGGGCCCCGGCTTCCCCGCCGGCACCGCGGGCCCCTCCCGCCCGCCGGCCCGCCCCGTGCCGCCCGACGCGGAGCACGGCCGGGGCCTGTGTCTCATCCAGGAGCTGGCCGACCACGTCCACATCGGCAACAAGCCGGGCCGGGGCGGCGCGGTGGTGAGCTTCGACAAGATCCTGAAGTGGCGCGAGGACGCCCCACTGGTGGCGGTGTAGCGACCCCCGGCCCCCGGCCCCCGGCCCCGACCCCCGGCCACCCCGCCCGCCCCGTCCGCGGCACGGCCGGCCGCGCACGGACAAAGGGCCGGGCACCCGCGGGTGCCCGGCCCTTTGTCCCGGGTCGCGTCAGCCCTTCAGGGAGGCCATCCACGCCTCGACGTCGTCCGACCGCCGGGGCAGCGCGGCGCTCAGGTTCCGGTTGCCGTCCTCGGTGACCAGGATGTCGTCCTCGATGCGGACGCCGATGCCCCGGTACTCCTCGGGCACGGTCAGGTCGTCGGCCTGGAAGTACAGACCCGGCTCGACCGTGAGCACCATGCCGGGCTCCAGCGTGCCCGCGACGTACGTCTCGGTGCGCGCGGCGGCGCAGTCGTGGACGTCCATGCCGAGCATGTGACCGGTGCCGTGCAGCGTCCAGCGGCGCTGCAGGCCCAGCTCCAGCACCCGCTCCACCGGGCCCTCGACCAGACCCCACTCGACGAGCCGCTCGGCCAGCACGCGCTGGGCGGCGTCGTGGAAGTCGCGGTACTTGGCGCCCGGCTTCACCGCCGCGATGCCGGCCTCCTGGGCGTCGTACACGGCGTCGTAGATCTTCTTCTGCAGCTCGCTGTACCGGCCGCTGATCGGCAGCGTGCGCGTGACGTCGGCCGTGTAGTACGTGTGCGTCTCCACGCCCGCGTCGAGCAGCAGCAGGTCGCCGGAGCGGACCGGTCCGTCGTTGCGCACCCAGTGCAGGGTGGTGGCGTGCGGGCCGGCGGCGCAGATGGAGCCGTAGCCGACGTCGTTGCCCTCCACGCGGGCGCGCAGGAAGAACGTTCCCTCGATGTAGCGCTCGCTCGTCGCCTCGGCCTTGTCGAGGACCTTCACGACGTCCTCGAAGCCGCGCACGGTGGAGTCGACGGCCTTCTGCAGCTCGCCGATCTCGAAGTCGTCCTTGACCAGCCGCATCTCGGAGAGGAAGACGCGCAGCTCCTCGTCGCGCTCGGCGGTGACCTTGTCGGTCAGCGCCGCCTCGACGCCGGCGTCGTGACCGCGCACGACCCGCACCGGGCCGGTGGCCTCGCGCAGCCTGCCGGCCAGCTCGCGCACGTCGGAGGCGGGGATGCCGTACAGCTTCTCGGCCTCGGTGAGGGAGTGGCGGCGGCCGACCCACAGCTCGCCCTGGCCGTCCAGCCAGAACTCGCCGTTCTCGCGGTTGGAGCGCGGCAGGAGGTAGAGCGTCTCCCGGTGCCCGTCGGCGGTGGGCTCCAGGACGAGGACGCCGTCCTCGGTCTGGTTGCCGGTGAGGTAGGCGTACTCGACCGACGCGCGGAAGGAGTACTCGGTGTCGTTCGAGCGGGTCTTCAGGTTGCCGGCGGGAACGACCAGGCGCTCGCCCGGGAAGCGGGCGGACAGCGCGGCGCGGCGGGCGGCGGTCTCGGCGGCCTGGGGGATCGGTTCCAGCTCGTGCAGCTCGGTGTCGGCCCAGCCGCTCCTCATGTTCGCGGCCAGTTCGTCGGACACACCCGGGTACAGCCCGTTCTTGCGCTGCTTGATCGGCTCTTCCTCAGCGGTCTCCGGGGTCTCCGGCAGTTCCTCCGCCACGGTCATCCTCCTCGCTACGGCACGGGACCTCCCCGAGCTCTCGGCTTCGCTCGAGCAGGGGGACCCCCACCATCGTACGGTCGTACGGAAACGGCCGAAGAGCGCGAGGGCCTGTTACCGAGGGCGCACGGAGGATGACCGGGCCGCGGCCCGCGCGCCTACTCGAACCGCGCGGCCAGCAGCACCACGTCCTCCGCGGAGTCCGCCGTGTCCGCCCCCCGGGGCAGCACCGTGCGCAGGACGTGGTCGGCGATCGCGCCGGGGTCGTGGCGCAGGGGCCTCGGCACCCCGGCCGCCGCCGCGTGCAGCCGGGCGAAGGCGCGGTCGGTGGGGTCGCCGGTGCGGTGCAGCAGCCCGTCGGTGTAGAGCAGCACCGTCTCCCCCGGCTCGGGGCGGACCTCCACGCTCGGCGCCTCCCAGCAGGCCAGCATGCCCAGGGGGGCGGAGACGGAGGTCTCCACGAACTCCGTGCGCCGCTCGCCGAGCAGCAGCGGCGGGCTGTGCCCGGCCCCGGCCAGCGTGATCCTGCGCAGCGCGGGTTCGCAGTAGCCGAACAGCGCGGTGGCCGACCGGGCCGGTTCGGTGAGCCGCAGCAGCAGTTCCAGGTCGGACAGGACGGCGACCGGGTCCTCGCCCTCCATCACGGCGTACGCGCGCAGGGACGCCCGCAGCCGCCCCATCGCGGCGACCGCGCTGGGCCCCGACCCGGTGACGGACCCCACGGCGAGGCCGAGCGCGGCGTCCGGCAGGGGCAGCGCGTCGTACCAGTCGCCGCCCCCGCGCGGGGAGGTGGCGTGCCGGGCGGCGAGCTGGACGCCGGCGACGCGGGGGAGGCGCGAGGGCAGCAGCTCCTCGGACACGGTGGCCAGGCACGCGCGGGTGCGCTCGAGTTCGAGGAGCCGGGCGAGGTGCTCGGCGGCGTGCCGGGCGTACAGGCCGACGAGGTGGCGCTGCCGCTCCGACGGCTCGGCGGGCTCGTCGTAGAGCCACACCGCGGCGCCCAGGCGGCCGGCGGCGTCGGTGGTGAGCGGGAGGGCGTAGCTGGCGGCGTAGCCGAGGCGCGCGGCGACCTCGCGGTGCCGGGGGTCGATCCCCTGCTCGGCGAACAGGTCGGGCTCGGCGATGCCGTCGTCGGCGCCGGGCTGCCCGTCCAGGATCCGGCCGTGCGCCAGGGAGCCGCGCGGCACCGTCTCCATGTGGCCGAGGTCGGCGCGGGCCAGGCCGAGGCCGACGGTGGTGTCCGGGCCGAGGCCGTCGGCGGGTTCCAGGGCGACGAGACCGCGCCGCGCGCCCACCAGGGCGGAGCCCGCGCGCAGCAGTTCCCGGAGTGCCTCGTCAAGTGCGTGCACGCGGACCAGGCGTTCGGTGAGCTCGTGGAGGGTCGTGAGGTCGGAGACCCATCCGGCGAGACGGTCCTGGAGCAGCGCGCCCGGTGCGTGCCGGGGAGGCCCCGGCACGGCGGAGGCGGCCGCGGCGGCGGACGCGACAGTGTGGGCGGGCGCCGGGACCGTTGAATCGATTCCGGCCACTTTCGGAGGGTGCGAGGCGTTCATGGTGACCGGCTTTCCGACCGGTGCGTACTGCTCAAAAGCATCGCAAACCCCCATGTGTTCTGCGTCACCGGCAGTGTCTCCAGATGTACACGTACTCGTAAGGAGATGTCCAGCATTGTCCTGCGGGGATTCCTGGTGTCCGCGGGGTGGGGAGGAACTCCCCGCAGACCCCTTGCCGAAAGGCGAAGTTGGCTTGAAACTGCCTCAGGGGGAGGTGTATTGCGGTCGACTGGGCTTGCTCGACGGAGCGTCACGACGGTCGTGATGGGTACGTACTCGGTGAAGGCCAGGGGTGGCGGGGAGCCGCCCGGGAACCTGGTGACGGAACCGGGCGTCTCAACCATCGAAGGCCGTGCCCCATCCTCCCGTGGCGGAGGCGGAGAGAACCACGCGCGACGGTAAACGCCAGACTTCGCCACCCCCACGCCATGCCCACGCTTCCGACGGACGCGGTAGGGGTGGAACGGCCGCGGAGGCAGCCCATGCTCGGCCCATGGGATTCCCCCTGCCCGGCGCGGGGGCGTGATGCGCCAACAGGTACGCACAGTGAAGCGATCGACGCATGTTGTGATGTGGACCACGGTGTTGCCAGGCGTGCAACGGAAAGGAACGAGCGCTCATGCGCGAGATCCTCGGAAGGCGACGCAGGCTCCTGTCCCGGCGCGGTGACGGAGGGCCGGAGTTGATCGGCGCGGCCCTGACCTTCACCACGGAATGGCAGTGGCCCGTACTCCCGGGCGTGGCGACGGATGCGCAGGGCGGCAGGTCCCGCTGCGGCTGCCCCGACCCCGAGTGCACGGTGCCGGGCGCCCATCCCTTCGATCCCGGCCTCCTCGCCGCCACCACCGACGCGCGCATGGTGCGCTGGTGGTGGGGCAACCGGCCGGCGGCCCCCATCATCCTGGCCACCGGCGGCAAGGCCCCCTGCGCGGTCTCGCTGCCGGCCCTGCCGGCCGCCCGCGCCCTCGACGCGCTCGACCGCCGCGGCGTGCGGCTCGGACCGGTCGTCGCCTCGCCGACCCGCTGGTCGATCCTGGTGAAGCCGTACTCCCTGGAGCAGTTGGGCGAACTGCTGTACGCCAAGGACTTCGTCCCCGGCTCCCTCCGCTTCCACGGCGAGGGCGGCTACCTCGCCCTGCCCCCGTCCGTGACCGCGCAGGGCGACATCCGCTGGGAGCGTGCTCCGCTGCCCGGCTCGGCCTCGCCCTGGGTGCCCGACGTCGAGGCCGTGGTGGACGCCGTGGTCGAGGCCCTCACCCGTACGGGCGTGAGCGCACCCGAGCTCTAGGCGCTGCCGCCGAACTCCCGCCCGTCCCGCGGCGCTCGGCCCGCACGCCCGCCGCGTCGCCGGAGCGCCCGCGTGACTTTGCCGCGCGGGCGCTCCGGCGCCTCGCGGCCGCACGCTTCACGGGCTCCCGGCTTCGTTCGGGCAGGGGGCCCAGGTCGCCGCGGGGACGGCTCTCCGGGCGAACGACGGGAAGGCGACGACGGGGCCCGGGGCCCGGCGGGCCCGCTTCGGCCGCCACGGCCGTGGGGATCCGCGCCCCGCCCCCGGAGGACCGCTGCCTCCCCGTCGCGCTCCGGGAGCAACACACCGGTGGGGACGGGCAGTCGGCACACGATTGCGGTCCGTGAACGGGGACCGGCACGGAAAGACCCGGTTGCTGGCGACGGGGGATGCACCAGCAACCGGGCTACTCGAACGGTAACAAGAGATCGGCGGTTCGCAAATTCGATCCCGGCTTTTCCGGTCACCGACTGGCTTGCCCGCACCGGGAGTTGCCTCTGAGGCAGGAGGTGCGGACGGGGCGGTTCTGCTGACCGGTCGATCAGCGGAACCCGGTCGCTCGGGAGCGCCTCAGTTGAGCGTGACCTGGCGGTTGGTCAGTCCGCCGCGCGCACGGCGCTCGTCGGCGGTCAGCGGCGCGTCCGTGGCCAGCGCGGCGGTGAGCCGCTCGGCGAACTCGGCCGCCGGCTTCTCCACGTCCTCGGCGGTGACCCCGCTGGGCAGGTCCCAGACCGGCACGGTGAGCCCGTGGGCGCGGAAGGAGCCCACGAGCCGCGTGCCCTCGCCGAGCGAGGACCGCCCGGCCGCGTGCAGCCGCGCGAGAGCGTCCAGAAGCTGCTCCTCGGGGTGCGGCATGACCCACCGCAGGTGGTTCTTCTCCGGGGTCTGGCACCAGTACGCGGAGTCCACGCCCGAGAGCTTGACGGTCGGGATGGCCGCGGCGTTGGCCCGCTCCAGGGAGGCGGCGACGTCCGGCGCGGCGTTCTCCGGGTCCGGGACCCAGAACTCGAACCCGCTGTGCACCACCGGCTCGAAGGCGCCCTCGGGGTCCAGCAGGTCCTGCAGCCGGGGGCCGTCGGCGGGGGCGCGGCGGCCCTGCACCGGGGTGCCGGGGTCGGCGGTGAGCGCGCGCCGCAGGGTGTCGGCCAGGTCGCGGCTGATGTCACCGGAGGAGGTGTCGTTCTGCAGGCCGAGCAGGACCGAGCCGTCGTCGCGGCGCAGGGCGGGCCAGGCCATCGGCAGCACCGTGGCCAGGGTGACCGACGGGACGCCCTCGGGCAGGCCGCCCTCGAGCGTCAGCTCGACGGTGGCGGCCGGCACCAGCTCGCGCAGCGCCACCCAGTCGCACTCGCCCGGCAGGCCCTCGAACGGGCGGTGCACCAGTTCGGTCACGGCGTGCGCGGCGGCGCGGCCGTGGCAGGCCTTGTAGCGGCGGCCGCTGCCGCACGGGCAGGGCTCGCGGGCGCCGACGACCGGGACCTCTCCGTCCGTGAGCTGCGGGCGCTTGGCCTTCGTCTGGGGTCGCTTCTTGGCCATCGTGGGTGTCTCCCGGTTACGGCTCGTCTCGTACAGGCGCCGAGCCTAGCCGTTCACGCGGCGGCCGACGGGTTCCGGTGGCGCGCCGTGCCGTCCGAGGAGCCCGGTTCGCCTCCGGCACGCCGGTCCCGCGCGGCCTCAGTCGAGGTCGTCGAAGACGTCCGCGAAGTCCAGTCCGGGGATCCGGGACACCGCGGGGGCCGTCACCCGCGCGGCGAAGTCGTCGCGCCGGTGACCGGCGTCCGGGTCGTGCACGTCGCGGTGGACGACGACCCACACGGTGACCTCGCCGGGCACCTCGTCGCGTACGCCCCAGTCGTCGGACAGCGCGGTGACGATGCTCAGCCCCCGGCCGCCGTGCGCGGTGACCGACGGGGTGGCGGGCGCCGGCCGGGTCGGGCCGCCGCCGTCCGTGACCTCGACGACGAGCCGCCCGCAGGGATCCACCTGCCAGGCGGCGCGGACGTCGCCGTCCCCGGCCAGGGCGTCACCGAGGGGCCGGCCGTGTTTGCACGCGTTGCTCAGCAGTTCGGAAAGGATCAGTACGGCATCGTCGACGATCGTGTCCGCCACGCCCCCGTCACGCAGCTGCGTGCGCATCAGGCGCCTCGCCTTCCCCACGCCCGCAGGGCCATGGGGCACGACCATGCACGACGACGTGGGCACCTCCTGTGCCACCACCAACGCCACCCCCGAAACCTCCTTCGCCCCACGCCACGGTGTGGATGCCCCATCGACCTGAACCGGAAACCGGCCGATCTCCGTGCGGTGACGCACTCGCAACGATCGAATACGCACCGAACGCGCCGGAGCACTCCCTGTGAGGAAGTGGCTGGATTTCGACGGTATGGCCGAGAAGCGAGGATGGGACGGGACGGGGCGCCGGGTCAAGCTCCGGCGGCGACCGCGTGGAGGGACGGCGGGGCACCGCGGTGCGGCGACGGGGGCCGGCCGGGGCGGCGCACGGGTCAGCGGCCGAGCTGCTCGAGCACCGCGCGGGGACGGTTGGTGATGATGGCGTCCACCCCGAGGTCGACGCAGAGGTCCACGTCCCGGGGGTCGTTCACGGTCCACACGTGCACCTGGTGGCCGGACGCCTTCAGGCGCTCGATGTACGCGGGATGGCTGCGCACGATCCGGAGGGAGGGCCCCGCGATCCGCACGCCCGAGGGCAGCCGCCCGTCGCGCAGCCGGGGCGAGACGAACTGGGTGAGGTAGACCGTCGGCAGCGTCGGCGACGCGGCGCGCACGCGGTGCAGCGAGCGCGCGGAGAAGCTCATGACGCGCACCGGGGACTCCTCGGCCGCGGCCGGGGCGTCCAGCCCGAACCGCTTGAGCAGGAGCAGCAGCCGCTCCTCCACCTGCCCCGCCCACCGCGTGGGGTGCTTGGTCTCGATCGCCAGCTCCACCCGGCGCCCGGAGTCGCTCACCAGCTCCAGCAGCCGCTCCAGGGTGAGGACGGAGGTGGCCTCCCGGTCCTCCGGGCGGTGCTCCCAGTCGGGCTCCTCGGTGCGCCCGCCGAAGGGGGTGCGGTTCTTCCAGGAGCCGAAGTCCAGGGCGGCCAGGTCGGAGAGCTCCAGCGCCGAGACCGCACCGCGGCCGTTGGACGTACGGTTGACACGACGGTCGTGCACGCAGACCAGGTGGCCGTCGGCGGTCAGGCGCACATCGCACTCGAGTGCGTCCGCACCGTCCTCGATCGCCTTGCGGTACGCGGCCAGGGTGTGCTCGGGGGCGTCCTCGGAGGCCCCGCGGTGTGCGACGACTTGGGTCGGATGCTGTCGTGCGTGGGTCACCGCGTCATGGTGCCATCGCGCGCGGGTAGACGTGCGGCCGGAGGGTCGCGGCCGGTGCGGAGATCCGGTCGGAGGCATTGAGGTGGCGCTCCTTTTGTTGGTAATGCCCTATATAAAGAATGACTCCGGACCCACAGGAACGGCTTACGGTGCCCTGACGGCTCGTAGGAAAAGCTGACGTCATAGAAAGAGACATGCACAGCTGCGTCGCGCCGGACTCACGACGAGCGTGAGAGCGGGCATGCGCGAACGTGACCGCGCGGGACCGCGCGGGACCGAGAACAACAGCCGTGGATCGAGGAGAGAAGCTGTGAGCACCGAGAACGAGGGCACTGCGGTACCCCCGGCCCCGTCCGCACCTCCCGTGCCGATGGATGCTCCCGCTGCTTCGGCACACCAGGAGCGTCCCGCTCCGGACGGGGCTCCCTCGACGGCCCCCCTGCCCCCGGTCCCGCCGGGTGCCCCCGGCTCCCCGGCGCCGCAGAACGGCCCCCCGGCCGGCCACGGCTCCCCCGAGCCCGGCCCCGGTCACGGCGCGCAGGGCACGCCCGTCCCCGAGGGGCCCGCGGGACCCCCGCCGCCTCCCGGCGCCTCCTGGCCCCCGCCCCCGGCGCCCCCGGCCTACGGGGCCGGCGGCGCCGGGCACGGGGCCGGCGGCTGGGGCTCCTCCTACCAGCAGCCGGCGCCGAAGAACGGCGGCGGACGCGGCCGTCTGATCGCCGGGGTCCTGGTGGCCGCGCTGATCGCGGGCGGCGCGGGCGGCGGCCTCGGCTACACCCTGGCCAAGGAGAACGACTCCCGCGGATCGACCACCGTCTCGGCGTCGACCAGCGGCGGGGACATCAAGCGCGAGCCGGGCACGGTCGCCGCCGTGGCCGCCAAGGCGCTGCCCAGCACGGTCACCATCGAGGCCGAGAGCAGCAGCGGCGAGGGCGGCACCGGCACGGGCTTCGTCTTCGACACCCAGGGCCACATCGTCACCAACAACCACGTGGTGGCGGACGCCGTCGAGGGCGGCAGGCTCTCGGCGACCTTCCCGAACGGCAAGAAGTACGGCGCCGAGGTGGTCGGCCACGCCCAGGGCTACGACGTCGCGGTCATCAAGCTCAAGAACGCTCCCGGGGACCTGAAGCCGCTCCCCCTGGGCAACTCCGACGAGGTGGCGGTCGGCGACTCGACGATCGCGATCGGCGCGCCCTTCGGCCTGTCCAACACGGTGACGACGGGCATCATCAGCGCGAAGAACCGCCCGGTGGCCTCCAGCGACGGCACCGGCAGCCAGGCGTCGTACATGAGCGCCCTGCAGACCGACGCGTCCATCAACCCGGGCAACTCCGGCGGGCCGCTGCTGGACGCGCAGGGCAACGTCATCGGCATCAACTCCGCGATCCAGTCCACCGGCAACGGCGGCTTCGGCACGGGGCAGGCCGGTTCGATCGGCCTGGGCTTCGCCATCCCGATCAACCAGGCCAAGTTCGTCGCCCAGGAGCTGATCAGGACGGGCAAGCCGGTGTACGCCAAGATCGGCGCGTCGGTCTCCCTGGAGGAGACGTCGGGCGGCGCGAAGATCACCGAGCAGGGCGCCGGCGGCTCCGACGCGGTCGAACCCGGCGGCCCGGCCGCCAAGGCCGGTCTGAAGCCCGGTGACGTCATCACCAAGCTCGACGACCGGGTGATCGACTCCGGTCCGACCCTGATCGGCGAGATCTGGACCCACAAGCCGGGCGACAAGGTCACGATCACCTACGAACGCGGCGGCAAGGAGCACACCACGGAACTCACCCTGGGCTCCCGCGTCGGCGACAGCTGACCCCACCCACGGGCACCGGACCCGTTACCCTTGTCCCCGCGCCGCCGATCACCGGCCGGCGCGGGGAGGCGTGCCCGAGCGGCCGAAGGGAACGGTCTTGAAAACCGTCGTGGCAGCGATGTCACCGTGGGTTCAAATCCCACCGCCTCCGCGCGATGAGCAGTGAGAACGGCCCCTGACCCGGTCATACGGTCAGGGGCCGTCGTGCTGTGCGCTGTCCGCCGAGCGCCACGTCCTCCCGTGGGCTCCCGCTCGACCGGGCCCGGACGGGGACACGAACGGGGCACGGACGGGGCGCGGACGGGGCGCGGACGGGTGCGCGCAGACCACCGCGTCCTCTGCGGGGGAGGTCCGGAGCCGGCCCGTGGACAGCCGTCCCCGGGGCGTGGTCGAAGTCCCCGACGGGATCGGCGGGCGGCTTCGGGCGGGGAGGTCGTGGCCGCGCGGGGGCGTGGACGCGGAGTGTGACGGGTGCCATGATCACGGGGCGTTCGGTGCGGATCCGGTGCGCGGGGAGGGGGAGTCGTGCGGCTCTGCATCGCCGTGTTCCTGGTGCTGACGGCGTCGCTCGTCGCCGCCTCGGGAGTGGCGGCCGTCGCCCGGGGCCGGGTGTTTCCCGGGAACCGGCGTCCGGTGCACCGTGTGCGCCTCCACGGGTGGGGCCGGTTGGTGGTGGCCGCCGCCTTGTGCTGCCAGCTGGTCTTCGGGCTGGTGGTCGGCGACATCGACCTCCGGCAGTGGGGGACCTTGACGGGCAGCGGACTCCTGCTGACCGGGCTCCTCATGATGCTGGTGAGCCGGCGCCCGGGCGGCCGCCGGCGGGACGACGGCATGCCCCGGCCATGACGGCGCCGCCCTCGGGGCGGTTCGAGGGCAGGTCGGAAGGGGGGCGCCTCGGGGGCGTGCCCCTTCGGCGCGGGGGCCTGCCCCCTCCGGCCCACCGTCCGGCCGTCCGTGGTTCAGGAGCGTTCGCGGGCGGGCGGGTTGTTCAGGCAGAGGGCGATGTTCCGGACCGCGGCGGTGAGTTCCTCGATCACCCGGGCCGCCTGCTCCGCGTTGTGGAAGGCCGGGCCTCCCGCCAGGGCCAGGTCCAGTTCCTGCGCCGACCGGAGGGCCGACCCGACGCTCTCGGCGGCGGGAGCGGGCGCCTCGGCCGCGGGGGGAGGCGCCGGTGCCACCGGGTCCGCCGCGGGTGCGCCGGTGGCCGCGGGGGCCGGCCGGTGCGGCGGCTCGGGCGCGGCCGGTGCCGACGGACCGGTCGGGGACGAGTCGTTCCCCGGCTCCTTCCGGTGCCCGTCGAACGGGGCGGGGAAGGCGCCGAAGTCACCGGTCACGGAGGTGCACTCCTCCTCCCCCGGCCGCGCCGACGCGGACTGCGCGAGCTGCGCGGGCTGCATGGACTGCGCGGGCTGCATGGATTGCGCGGATTGTGCGGGCTGCACGGGATGCGGGTCCCGGGAGGTCCGCGGGTCGTGGGCGGGCACGTCCGGGGCGTGACGCGTCCGGGGGAGGACGAAGTGCTCGAAACCCGGGAACGCGAGGGTGGCGGGGCGCGCGGCGGGACGCGGGTTGTACTCGGTCTGCCACTGCATGCGGTAGCAGTCGACCTGGTCGGCGCAGGAGGCGCGGGCGTGGAAGACGGCCGTGTCCTCCCCCAGGTCGGGGTACCAGAGGTTCGGCCCCGGGAAGCGCACGGTCCGCACCCGCGGCCTGATCGGCTCGGCGCACCCCATGCAGCAGCCCTCCGGCACCATGAGCGGGATGCCGCCGTTCTGCTCCGGCCAGCGGGGGCCGCCCTCCCAGCGGTACTCCCCGTGGTGGCAGGGCGGCAGCTCACCGCAGGCGCGGCAGACGGCGTGGTGCTCGGGGAGGACCCGCCAGTCGTGGCTGGCGGGAGCGCACCAGTGTTTCGGCGCGGAGCGGGGCAGGTTCTCGTTGCGCAGCACCAGCACCACCGGGCGCTTGTAGAACTCGGCCCGCTCGGGGGCCGGTTTGACCGTCTGGTTGTTGGCCCGTCGCAGTTCGTTGGCGTGCCACCACAGCTCCACGTGGTCACGCCAGGCCTTCTCGTAGGAGTCCGGCCACCGGTCGCTCGGGTAGCCGTTGATCTCCAGGATCCGCCACGCCTGCCGGTCCAGTACCACGATGGAGCCGGCCCGCAGTCGCATGTGCGTTCCGTTGTCCCCCTCGTCCGGCCAGTCGTGCCGACCGATACGGGTGGGCTGGTCTGGGAGCCACCTGCGAACCTGCATGTCATGCTCCTCGGCAACGAAACTTCATAGTTTCAACTGGGGCAGTGGGCAACATTCTGAACAATCAGGACGTTTGGGGCGGTGTAGACACGCGCACGCCGCTGGTGGAAGGTGTCCGCGCACGCCTTCCGCGGTGCGGCCCCCTTTCCCGGAAAGCCCCTTCGACCAGGTCTTTTCGCCTCCCGGACCGTCATCGGAACCGGTTTTCCGCGGACAGCGGGCCGGCGGTTCCGTACCCAGGCGATCCGGTCGGACGCTCACCCGTACGTGTGGCGAGACCCGGACTGACGTCACCCCATACGTGTGCATCATCGCGCGCGCCCGTCACCCCGTGCCCCACGACACGGCCGGTCCGGAGCTACGAGGCCGCCCGCAGCAGGCGCAGGTGGCCGATCTCCGTGACGTTCTTCATCAGCTCGGCGTTCACCCAGGCGAGCATGTGGGCCACGGTGTACGCCGGATCGTCCGACCGGGGGAACGGGGCCGTGGCGTCCAGATCGGCGTCGGTGAGGCCGTCCAGGGCCGCGAGCCATTCCGTGCGCAGCCCGCGCAGCCACCGCACGGTCGGTGCTCCCTCACCGGGCCAGGTGACGTCGGTCCGCTCCCGGGGGCGGTGTCCCCGCGCGTGGTCGAGGGCCACGCTCCACCACCAGCCGATGTGCCAGCTCACCCAGGCGACGGTGGGCACGGGGACGGGGTCGGGCTCGGTCTCCGCCCAGTCCGGCACCCAGGCGCCCTCCGGGGACCGGCGCACCGTCCAGCAGTGGGCCGCGGGCTCCCACAGGAAGTCCTCCGGCTCCAGCCGCTCGAGGTGGTACTCGAACAGGGACCAGGTCAGCTCGAACTGCCAGCGCAGCAGGCCGGTCCGGGTGGTGGGGGCGGGGGTGCTCATGCGGCGTCCTTCTGCGGTGCGGAGGAGGGTCAGAGTTCCTCGTCCTCGGCCAGCCGTTCCCAGGGCAGGTCCCGCAGCGCGGGCTCCGCGTCGCAGCCCGACGGTACGTGCGGGGCGGTCTGGAACCAGACGACGGTGAGGCGGGAGCGGTACAGCGCGCGGTCGTGGGCCGGGTCGAGCGCCTCGGAGCGGAAGCTGCCGACGCACGTCACGGCGGGCAGCACCTCCACGGGGCCGAAGGCGCCCGCGTACTGGTCGGGGTACTCGCGCGGGGGCGGGACCAGGTGGACGGGGGCTCCGGCGAAGGCCTGTCCGGCGGACCGGAGCAGCCGGTCGATCGTGCGGTCGTTGAGGGGCTTGCAGGGATACCCCTCGAGCAGTCCGCCGTACGTCGACGACATCCGCAGTTCGCAGAGGTCGACCGAGCGGCCGGAGGCGAGGACGACGCGGGCGAGTGCCATGGTCGGCACTCTAAGGCGGTGGCACATCGGGGTCTTTCGATTTTTCGGGGTGGGGGAGCGGGGCGAGGGGCAGGGCGGTCAGGGGCGGTGCCCGACCATCCGCGCCGCCGACGCGATCGTCGCGCGGGCCTCGCGTTCGGACAGGCCGGTGCTGCGGGCCGCGTCGACCAGGGAGGCCACGAGGGCGGGGCCGATGCCGTCCTCGTAGGCGCGGCAGGCCGCCCAGAACAGGCGGGTGTTGCGCTGGCCCTCGTGCGCCGCGAGGACGAACTGGACCAGTCCCCGGCCGTGTTCGCCGGTCGACGGGGGCGTCGGGCGGTGCGCGCGGGGCGGCGGGAGGAGCAGGCGCAGGAGGGCGGGCGGGCAGGCCGCCGGGGGCAGGTGCGCGGTGCCCGGGGCGGTGGTGTAGGTGCCGTGGTCGGTACGGGAGCCGGGGCCGACGAGGTAGCCGCCGGCGCCCCGGACGTCGATGCCGGGGGCGAGGCGGCCCGCGGAGTTGGGGACGACGACGTCCGGCGGGCCGCTCAGCCACAGGTGACGGCCGCCGCTCGGGGTCAGTACGACCACCGTGGCGGGGATCGTGAACGAGTGACGCAGCGTCAGTTCGCGCAGGGCGGCGGAGGGGTCCGTGCCGCCCTTCGTGTCCAGGTCGATGCCGATGAGGTGGTGCGGGGGCAGTCCGCAGGCGATGCCGTAGCCGGTGGCGCGGGGCGCGGCGGCGAACAGCTCGCGGATGCGGACGGGGTCGGTGGAGGCGTCGTGGACGCCGTGGCCCGAGCGGCCGCACTCGCCGTGGCAGGGGGCGGGGTCGGGGTCGTCGCGGTGCGGGGAGCGCAGGGCCGGGAGCTTCGTCCGGGACAGGGGGATGACGGCCAGACCGCGCTCGGCGGCTGACAGGGCGTGTGCGAGGGCCAGCGTCGCGCCCTGCCGGTCGGGGGTGGCCATATCTCTATATTCGTACGGGCGTTCGAAAAAGGAAAGGGGGGAGCGGGCGCGGCGCGCCGGGGTGGTGAGGGGACGGAGAGGTGCCGGAACGCTTCACCCCTTGCGGGGATCGGGGTGGTACCGCCCCTGTGCGGTCATGCCGGGGCGCGAGGGGGTGAAGGGGTTTATCGGCGGGTCGTCACGCTTCCGTGCGAAGAGCGCCTTCCGGGGTGGTTCGCGGGGAGGCGGTGGGCAACTCTGATCCCGCGACGTCGTGCACAGCGCCGGACGGGTCGGCCGACTCCTCCGGTACCAGCCGTACCGCACGCACAAGCGGCCACGAGCCGGTGCGTCCTTTGTTCTGGAGGGAACACAACATGGCAAGCATCCGTACCGCCCGTGTCATCGCCGCCGTCTCCGCCCTTCCACTCGCGGCCGCCCTCTTCACCGGTGTCGCGGCGGCGGACAACGGCGCCCTCGCGGACGACGGATCGAACGCGACGGCCACCGGCGCCGACGCCGGTGTCCTCGGCAGCGGGGTCGGCGGCGACAACTCCGGCAACTCGGCGACCACGCAGCAGCAGGCCATCGGCTCCGGAGCGGCGAACCAGAGCAACACCGCCCAGGTCGACGGTTCGGCGTTCACGGCCGTCAACCAGGGCAACGACAACGTGGCCATCAGCTTCAGCCCGCTGTGGTGAGGTGAGGGGGCCGTCGGTCCTCCGACGGCCCAGGGGTGTGCTTCGTGGGGTGCAGGGCGTCTGCGCGGCGGTGCTTCGGTACCGCCGCGCAGACGTGTGTGAGGCGCCGGACGCGGGACACCGGGCGGCGGCGGGGCCGGTTCCGGTGGCGCCGGGCCGCGCACCGGTGCCGCCCTCGGGGGCCACCCCCCCAGGGGCGAACCCGCAGGGTTCCGCCCCCTCTCCTCCACCTACAGGAGGTGCGGCGGGCCCCACCCCTACAACCTGAGGGGGACTCGGCTTCGGGACCTGCGGCCGATCCGCCGGACATGTCCCCGCTCATAGCGTTGAGCCATGACCACACCCGTCTGCACCAGCGCCTCGAACGCCGCCGCCCCCGCGGCGCAGACCCTCCCGTACCCGTCGTTCTCCTCGTACATGAGGGCCCGTCAGCCGGTGCTCCTGCGGACCGCCCGGTCGCTGACCGGGAACCCGAGCGACGCGGAGGACCTGCTGCAGACCGCGCTCGCCAAGACGTACGTCGCCTGGGAGCGCATCGAGGACCACCGCGCGCTCGACGGCTATGTGCGCCGGGCCCTGCTGAACACGCGGACCTCGCAGTGGCGCAAGCGCAAGGTGGACGAGTTCGCCTGCGACGAGCTGCCCGAGCCGGACCCGGTGCCCGGTGGCGACGACCCGGCCGAGCGGCAGGCGCTGCGCGACGCGATGTGGCGGGCGATCATGCGACTGCCCGCACGGCAGCGGGCGATGGTCGTCCTGCGGTACTACGAGGACCTGAGCGAGGTGCAGACGGCCGAGGTGCTCGGGGTGTCGGTGGGCACGGTGAAGTCGGCCGTGTCACGGGCGCTGGGCAAGTTGCGCGACGATCCTGAGCTGGGGTTTGTTCGCTCTTGAGGAGAATTGTCATGCCTCGGGGTGTGATCGATCGTCGCTCCCCTAGTGACATACCGCGTGGTATGTGCGCAGAATCAGCGCAACTCTTACCGCCGCGCAGGCAATGTCGCCCAGGAGGACGCCGTGCTGAGCACCATGCAGGACGTACCGCTGCTGATCTCGAGGATCCTGACGCACGGGTCGACGATCCACGGGACCTCACTGGTGACCACCTGGACCGGCGAGGACGAACCGCACCGCCGCACCTACGCGGAGATCGGCGCCCGCGCGGCCCAGCTGGCACACGCCCTGCGCGAGGACCTCGGCGTCGCCGGCGACGACCGGGTCGCCACCCTCATGTGGAACAACGCCGAGCACGTGGAGGCGTACTTCGCGATCCCCTCCATGGGCGCCGTCCTGCACACCCTGAACCTCCGCCTCCCGCCCGAGCAGCTCGTGTGGATCGTCAACCACGCCGCCGACCGGGTGGTCCTGGTCAACGGTTCGCTGATCCCGCTGCTCGCTCCGCTGCTGCCGCACCTGAAGACCGTCGAGCACGTGGTCGTCTCCGGCCCCGGGGACCGTTCCGCGCTGGCGGACGCCTCCGTGCAGGTGCACGAGTACGAGGACCTGATCGCCGGGAAGCCGACCGCGTACGACTGGCCGGAGCTGGACGAACGCGCCGCCGCCGCCATGTGCTACACCTCCGGCACCACCGGTGACCCCAAGGGCGTGGTCTACAGCCACCGTTCGATCTACCTGCACTCCATGCAGGTCAACATGGCCCAGTCGATGGGCCTGACCGACCGGGACACCTCGCTGGTCGTGGTTCCGCAGTTCCACGTCAACGCCTGGGGCCTGCCGCACGCCACCTTCATGACCGGCGTCAACATGCTGATGCCCGACCGCTTCCTGCAGCCCGCGCCGCTCGCCGGGATGATCGAGAGCGAGCGGCCGTCCCACGCCGCCGCCGTCCCCACCATCTGGCAGGGCCTGCTCGCCGAGCTGACCGCCAGGCCCCGGGACGTCTCCGCCCTCACCCAGGTCACCATCGGCGGCTCGGCCTGCCCGCCCTCCCTGATGGAGGCGTTCGACAAGCTCGGCATGCGGGTCTGCCACGCCTGGGGCATGACGGAGACCTCCCCGCTCGGCACCATCGCCCGGCCGCCGGCCCACGCCGTGGGCACCGAGGAGGAGTTCGCCTACCGGCTGACCCAGGGCCGCTTCCCGGCCGGCGTCGAGGCCCGCCTCACCGGCCCCGGCGGCGAGCGCCTCCCCTGGGACGGCGAGTCGGCCGGCGAGCTGGAGGTGCGCGGCCCGTGGATCGCGGGCGCCTACTACAACGGCCCCGGCGCCGAACCCCTGCGCCCCGCCGACAAGTTCAGCGAGGACGGCTGGCTCAAGACCGGTGACGTCGGCATCATCAGCCCCGACGGCTTCCTCACCCTGACCGACCGGGCCAAGGACGTCATCAAGTCCGGCGGCGAGTGGATCTCCTCCGTCGAGCTGGAGAACGCGCTGATGGCCCACCCGGACGTCGCCGAGGCCGCCGTCGTCGCCGTCCCGGACGACAAGTGGGGCGAGCGCCCGCTGGCCACGGTCGTCCTCAAGGAGGGCGCCACCGCCGACTTCGCCGTCCTGCGCGCCTTCCTCCAGGAGGAGGGCGGGATCGCCAAGTGGCAGCTCCCGGAGCGCTGGACGGTGATCGAGTCGGTGCCGAAGACGAGCGTGGGCAAGTTCGACAAGAAGGTGCTGCGCAGGCAGTACGCCGAGGGCGCGCTGGACGTCAGCCGGATCTGACCCCGGCCCGGACCGCACGCGCCGGGCGGTGGGCGGCACTCCCGCCCACCGCCCGGCGCACGTCCGTGCCCCGCGCCCGCCGACCTGCTGACGGGCGCGGGCGGCCCGGCGTCAGTTGGTGCCGATCCGCGCGAGCAGGTCGACGATCCGGGCCTGCACCTCGTCGTTGGTGGACCGCTCCGCGAGGAACAGCACCGTCTCGCCGGACGCCAGCCGCGGCAGGTCGGCCTGGTCGACGGCGGCGGTGTAGACGACCAGCGGGGTGCGGTTGAGCTGCCCGTTCGCCCGCAGCCAGTCGATGATCCCGGCGGACCCGGCCTGCCGCCGCCGCACCTGCATCAGGTCCAGCACCACCAGGTTCGGCCGGAACTGCCCCGCCAGCGCCACCGCGTCGGCGTCGCTCCCGGCCCGTGCCACCTGCATGCCGCGCCGCTCCAGCGTCGCGGTGAGCGCCAGCGCGATCTCCGCGTGCTCCTCGATCAGCAGCACCCGCGGCGGGTGCTGCTCGCTGTCCCGCGGCGCGAGCGCCTTCAGCAGAACGGCGGGGTCGGCGCCGTAGGCCGCGTCCCGCGAGGCCTGCCCGAGTCCGGCCGTGACCAGCACCGGCACCTCGGCGGCCACCGCCGCCTGCCGCAGCGACTGCAGGGCCGTGCGGGTGATCGGACCGGTCAGCGGGTCCACGAACAGCGCGGCGGGGAACGCCGCGATCTGCGCGTCGACCTCCTCGCGCGAGTGCACGATCACCGGCCGGTAGCCGCGGTCGCTCAGCGCCTGCTGCGTGGAGACGTCCGGCGCGGGCCACACGAGCAGCCGGCGCGGGTTGTCCAGCGGTTCCGGCGGCAGTTCGTCGTCCATCGGCTGCGGACGCGGCGTGTCCGCCACCTCGACGGCACCGCCCGGGCCGTCCAGCGGCTCGGGCCCCTCGGCGGCGTCCGCGTCCGGCGCGCCTATGGCGTAGGAACGCCCGGTGCCCTCGGTGGCCGGCGCGAGCCGGGACTGCCCGCCGAGCGAGTGCTGGGGCTGGGCCGGCGCGGGAGCCGGTGCCGGTGTCCGGGCGGGGGCGGGCTCGGCCGACGGGTGCGGACGCGCGCTCTGCTCGGCGCCCGCGACCGCGTCGGGACGCGTGCCGAGCTTGCGGCGGCGGCCCGAACCGCCCGGCTGCTGCGGGGGCGGCGTGGCCGACGGCAGCGGCTGCTGGACCTGAGCGGCCTGCCGGGTGAACGGCACGCCCTGGCCCAGCGTCCGCACGCTGATCGCCCGCCCCTGCGTGGAGTTCGGGTCCACCGGCACCGCGGCCTCGGCGGGCAACGGCTGGGCGGCCCGCTGCGCCGGCGCCGGAGCGCCCTCGGGAGGCAGCGGCGTGCCGGCGGAGGGGGTCGGCTGCGGCGGGTTCGGGGCAGGGGGGAGGGGCGCACCGGCGCCGGAGGCGTCTCCGGGGGCGGGCCACTGCTGCGGGGCCGGGGTGCCGTTCGGCGGAGTGGCCCCCTGACCCGGGGGCGCCTCGGCGGGAAGCGGCTGGGCGACGGCCTGCTGCTCGGCGGCGACGGGGACGGCCCGGGGCGGTGCCGGTGCCGGTGCCGGTGCGGGTGCCGGCGGCTGGGCCACCGGCGCCTGCCCGGGCACGGGCGCACCCTGCGGGGGAACGGCCGACGGAACGGGGGCGCCCTGCGGTGGGACCGGAGCTCCCTGGGGCGGGACGGCCGTCCCGCTCGGGGGAACGGGAGCGCCTTGGGCCGGAATCGGAGCACCCTGTGGTGGCACGGGGGCACCCTGCGGCGGGACAGTCGCCCCGCTCGGGGGAACGGGAGTGCCTTGGGCCGGAACGGGAGTGCCCTGGGCCGGAACCGGAGCACCCTGCGGCGGCACGGGGGCACCCTGCGGCGGGACGGCCGTCCCACTCGGGGCAACGGGAGCGCCCTGGGCCGGAACCGGAGCACCCTGCGCCGGAACCGGAGCGCCCGGCGATGAGGCGACCGCTCCGCTCGGGGGAACGGGTGCGCCCTGCGCCGGAATCGGAGCGACCTGCGGCGGAACGGCCATCGCCTGCTGAGGCACGGCCCCCCA
The DNA here is from genome assembly GCF_008704515.1 of Streptomyces viridosporus T7A. Classification (NCBI taxonomy): domain Bacteria; kingdom Bacillati; phylum Actinomycetota; class Actinomycetes; order Kitasatosporales; family Streptomycetaceae; genus Streptomyces; species Streptomyces viridosporus. Next base: position 4,180,913 of record NZ_CP023700.1, on the reverse strand, counting down.
CTGCGCCGGAGCGCCCTCCCCGGGAGCAGCCTGCGCCGCACCCGCCTGGGCCGGTACCTGCACGGGCATGGGCGCGGGTGCGGGCAGGGCCGTCCCGGGGGCCTCCGTCGGCCGGGCGGCGGCCCGTCGGCGGCGGCCCGTGGGCGCGCTGGTGGGATGCGGCTGCGGCGGGGTGTGGTCGTCGGCCTGGTCGTGCGCGACGGCGTCATGGCGCCCGTCGTCGACCGGGGCGTCACCGGGAGCGGTCGGCACGGGCGCGCTCGCGTGAGGCGCCCCGTCCTCCTGCGGGGCCGCGGCCCGGCCGAGCACCTCGGCCTGCCCGGTCTGCCCGGCCTGCTCTCCCTGGTCCGCCTCGGCGGGCGGCAGCGCGAACACCGTACGGGGCGCGGCCTCCTGCGCCGCCGCGCGCTCGGTGGCGGCGGCCAGCGCACGCCGGCGCCGCCCCGTCGGCTGCGGCTGCTCCTGGACCGGGGCGATCTGGGGCGCGTCGGCCGGCCCACCGTTCCCGGGGGACGGCGCGGGCAGCGCCGGCGGCAGGGCCTGCTGCTCGCCGGACCCGTGCCGGGCACGCCGTCCGGAGGGCGTGGGCACCCCCTGCGGCGGTACGGTCCCGCCCAGCCCGGTGTTCGACGCGGCGGTCCCCGCCGCGTGCTCGGCGGCCGTGACGACGGCCCCCTCGGACACCCCAGCAGCGGCGCCCTCGAGCGCGGCGGCCGCCCGTGCGTCCTCGGCCGCCCGCCCGCGCCGCCGTCCGGTACCGCCGGAGGCCACCGCGTCCTCGCCGGGCGTCCGGACCGGAAGCTGCGGCCGCGCGGGCTCGTCGGGGGCGGCCGCCCGGCGCCTGCGCCGCCCGGTGGGCGCCGCGGCCTCCGCATCGGAGGCCTGCTGCGCGCCCGCCACCTCGCTCTCCAGGAAGGCGTCCACGGAGGCACGCCGTGCCCGTCGCCGTCCACCACCGGTGGACCGCGCGGCGTCATCGGCCGGAGCGGTCTCCTCGTCCGCCGGCGCGGCGGGTGCCTCGGTGGCCGGGACGGTCCCCGCCCCGCCCCCGATCGGCACTTCCAGGACGAACGCGCTGCCGCTCATCCCCGGCACCTCGTGCGTCTGCAGCACGCCGCCGTGCGCCCGGACGATCCCGCGCACGATCGGCTCGTGCACCGGGTCGCCGCCGCTGTACGGCCCGCGCACCTCGATGCGGACGACCTCACCGCGCTGCGCCGCCGCGACCACGACCGTGTTGTCCAGGTACCCGCCCGTCGAGACGGGGGTGTTGCCGGTCGCGTCGACGCCCGCGACGTCCGCGACGAGGTGCGCGAGGGCGGTCGCGAGCAGCCGGGAGTCGACCTCGGCCTCGATGGGCGGCGCGTGCACGGCGAACTGCACCCGGCCGGGCCCGACGAGCTCCACGGCCCCGTCCACGCCGGCGGCGACGACGGCGTCGAGCATCACCTTCGTCCGGGTGATGCCCTCGGCCCCGGTGTCGAGGCGCTGGTAGCCGAGGACGTTGTCGATGAGGGTGGTGATGCGGGAGTAGCCGGCCGACAGGTGGTGGAGCACCTGGTTGGCCTCGGGCCACAGCTGCCCGGCGTCGTCCGCGGCCAGCGCGGCCAGCTCGCGGCGCAGTTCCTCCAGCGGTCCCCGCAGGGACTGCCCGAGCAGGGTGAGCAGTTGTTCGTGCCGGGCGGCGAGGGCCTCGTAGCGGTCCTTCTCCCGCTCGCCGAGGGCGGCGTACCGCTCCTCGTTGGCGGCGAGTTGCTCCGCGTGCTGCTCGCGCAGCTCCTCCATCTCGGTGACGTGGCTCTGGCGCAGGGCGGTGAGCTCGGAGCCGTGCTCCTCGGCGAGGCGCTCCAGCTCCTCGGCGTGCCGCCGCTCGCTCTCCTCCTTCTCCTTGACGAGCGCGTCGTAGGGGCGCCGGTCGAGGAAGGTCATGACGGCGCCGACGAGCTGGTCGCCGTCGCGCACCGGCGCGGTGGTCAGGTCGACCGGGAGCTTGTCGCCGCTCTTGGCGTACAGCACCTGCCCGCGCACCCGGTGCTTGCGCCCGGAGCGCAGGGTGTCGGCGAGCGGGGACTCGTCGTAGGGGAAGGGGGAGCCGTCGGCGCGCGAGTGCAGGACGAGCGTGTGCAGTTCGCGCCCGCCGAGCTCGCCGGCCCGGTACCCCAGTATCTGGGCGGCGGCCGGGTTCACCAGGACGATCCGGCCGTCGGTGTCGGTCCCCACGACGCCCTCGGACGCGGCCCGCAGGATCATCTCGGTCTGCCGCTGCGACCGCGCCAGCTCCGCCTCGGTGTCGACGGTGCCGGAGAGGTCGCGGACGACGAGCATCAGCAGCTCGTCGCCGGTGTAGCCGTAAGTGTCGTAGTCCTGCTGGCCGTTCTCCAGGTTCGCGCTGGTGACCTCGACCGGGAACTCGCTCCCGTCGGTCCGCCGGGCGATCATCCGCGTCGGCTTGGTCCGCGCCCGGGGGTCGATGTGGTCGGGCCGCCGCATGGACCCCGGGATGAGCTTGGAGTCGAACTGCGGCAGCAGGTCCAGCAGCCCGCGTCCCACCAGGGCCGTGCCCGGGGTCTCGAAGGCCTCCAGGGCGATGGTGTTCGCGTTGACGACGGTCCCGTTGGCGTTGACCAGCACCAGGGCGTCGGGAAGCGCGTCCAGTATGGCTGCGAGGCGAGCAGCGCCTCGGGATGGCCTGCTGCTCACGAGACGCTTCCTCCCTGTTACCGCGACGTGCCGACCGCTCGGGCCATCTTGCCAACCTGCCCGCAACGTGTCACGCGAGGGAGTCTAAGGGCTGAGGTTGCGCTCGCGGCGCCGGATGGGGTGGAGGCCGCACGAGGAAGTGACGGCGATGTGACGTCCGGATCGCCCGGAACGCTCCACGGCCTGCGCCGACGCCGCCCGAACCTTCGCAGGACCTTTACCCGCCCCGGGTCCCTCCCCTCATCGCGTGCCCCGGAGCGTGCCCCGGCGCGTGTTCCCCGGTTCACGGGCGCCCCGTGGAGCGCACCTCGGGCAGCAGCGGTACGAGCCGGTCCCAGCGGGCGATCCCGCACCCGTCCCCGCGGTCGAACGCCGCGTCGACGGGACGCCCGGCCCAGGTGCCGGTGACGCGGGCGGTGGCCGGCCCGCCGTACTGCAGGGTGCAGACGGTGTCCCGCCGCACCGGGGCGAAGGCGTCCTCCCCCCACCGGGTGTTCCGGTCGACGGCGGCACAGGCCCCGGCGGGGTCGGGGTGACTGCCGCCGCTGGGCCGGCAGCGCAGCTCGTACGTCCCGTCCACCCCGTCGCCCGCGTCGCGCACGGTGACGGTGAGGCGGTCGCCGTCCGGCGGCATGTCCCGGGCGTACGACGCCGGTGCCGCGGACAGCGAGGCGAGGGCGGTGAGGGAGGCGGCGGCACCGACGAGGACCCGTCGCAGCCGGGGGGTGTCCGAAAGGTTGATCTGCAGCATGGCCTGATCAACGCGTGAGGAGACGGAACGTTGCGCCACCGCGACGTGCCGGTCGTAAGGGCTTTGCCCTGCGGGCTCCCTGCCTAGTACCGTGGGGGTCGATTGGTGACGGCCCGCGCGGCTGTGTCATCATCGGCACGCACCACCCGCTCGCGCTCGCGCGGAAGGGTGGCGCGGGGAGGCGTCGCCTAGTCCGGTCTATGGCGCCGCACTGCTAATGCGGTTTGGGCCTTAAAGCCCATCGAGGGTTCAAATCCCTCCGCCTCCGCCCCGATCACGAAGCCCCGGCCCGTCCGCCGGGGCTTCGTCGTTGCCACCCCCGTTACCGCCCTTATCCGCGTTTTCGCAGGTCACAAGGGGTGCGGTGAACGGATTTCACATGGCGGCGGCAGTCATGTAATGTTCTTCCTGTCGCCGCGAGCGGGCCGGAAGGGCCGGGAGCGGCGAGAAAATTGCAGAAACAGGCACTCGTAGCTTAACGGATAGAGCATCTGACTACGGATCAGAAGGTTGCAGGTTCGAATCCTGCCGAGTGCACACAGACCAGAGGCCCCGGAGTGATCCGGGGCCTCTGGCGTTCCAGCCCCTGGTGTTCCAGGGGCGTACAGCTCCGTCGCGCCGACGGTGCTGGTGGCACTCGGAAGTCCCGGGATCGCGCTGACTCTGCTCGGCACCGGAGGGTATGCGGCCGGGCGACGTGCCGGAGAGCGCTTCCGCCCGCCGCACCGTGGTCCGTGGCCTGAGCGCCTCGCCCCAGCCGGGGAGACCTGTCCCACCGCCGGGTGCCCAGCACACCGGAGGCCCTGGGACCACTCCCCAGGGCCTCCGGTCCTTTGCCGTGACGGCGGTGTCCGACGGCGACCGGCACCGGCCGACGGCTGTCGTCATCGGTCACTCGGCCTGGGGGATCGCCGGGATCGCTGAGATCACCGGGATCGCTGGATCGCCGGAATCCTAGGGCCCCGGCGTGCGGCGCGGCCATCCCTCACGCTCCGAGGTGCTCGGTTACGAAGGGTGAGGGACGGCCGCTGCGCGTCGGGCTCCCGGCAGGGAGCGCCGCGCCCGCCGGCGCCGGACGTCGGGGTCAGGCGTCGGGCGTCGGGATCAGGCGTTGTCCGCGGCCTTGCGGCGGCGCAGGGTGAGAACCGCTCCGGCGCCGAGTGCGACGGTGACGGCGCTCGTGAGGGCGAGCGGTGCCATGGCGGAGGACGTACCGGTCGCGGCGAGGCTGCCCCCGGCGCCGGTCCCGGTGGCCGCCTGCCGGGACGCCCCGCCCTGCGCCGAGGGGCCCGTGCCCGCGCCCGTGCCCTTGCCGGGCTCCGCGGTGACCGGCCGCTTGTCGTCGTCCTCGCCGGGACGGCCGGGCTCGGCTTCGTCGACGGGGCCGGGCTTGCTGCCCGCGGGCAGCAGCGTGAAGTCGTAGCGCTTCATCGGGCCCAGCACGCAGGGGCGGTACGCGTCGGAGGCGTCGCCGGCGAACAGGGCGAAGGCGTCGGCCGCCCGGGCCGCGGAGTCGACCTTCATCCGCAGCTTCACCTCGCTCTGCTCGCCCGGCTTCATGGTGTCGATGCGCGCGATGTGCTCGGGCTCGCTGCCGTTGAGGGTCCGCCAGCCGGAGCCGTTGGACCACTGCACCTCCAGGGGGTTCTTCTCGCCGCGGCCTTCGCTGTCCGCGTGGAAGAACACCAGGGGGTCCACCGCCAGGGTGCGCCGGGTTCCGTTGGTCACGCGCAGGGTGAAATCGACGGTGGTCCCCGCGACGACCTCGGACGGCAGCCCCACCGCGAGCGAGGTCAGCCCGTTCTCACGGACGCACTCCTCGGCGGTGGCGAGCGCTGCTTCGGCGGCCTCCTTGGTCTCGCGGGCCTTCTCGAGGGTGTCCTTGACCACGCCGTACTCGCGGACGGCCGCCACCCGGGCGTCGTCCAGTGCGGTGCGGGCCGCCTTGGCCGCGGCGTCGGCCTCCTGCCGGACCTCGACCGCCTTCGCCAGATCGGCCTCGGCGGCGTCGAGGGCTTGCTGCGCCTCGGCCTTCTCGGTGTCGCTCCCGGCCGCTTCGAGCGCGGCCTCGGCGTCCGCGACGGCCTTCTCGGCGGCGGCCTCGGCGCCGGCCGCTTCCTTGGCCGCCCTGTCCGCGGTGATCGTGGCCGCCTTGAGCGGGTGCGTGTCGGAGTCCAGGGAGTCCAGGGTGGCCTCGAGCTTCTTGCGCCCTTCCGCCTCGGCGGCGACGGCCTTCTCGTACGCCTTCTCCGCGTCGGCAGCCGCCTTCTCCAGCTCCGCGTACGTCGGCTGGTGCTGCGTCTGTGCCGCGGGCGTCCCGGCGGCGAGGGCCGGACCGGCGGTGAACAGCGCGACGGGCGCGGTCACCGCGACGGCGGCGGCCACGGCGAGGGAACGGCAAAGCTTCACTGGGAACCCTTCTTGCCGGAAGAGAAAAGGAGAACGGCCGCCGTGCAATGTGCGCAGGGCGGCTCGAATACCGATGAGTTTATGGCCGGGGTAAAGGAATGGGCTGGTTTTTCTTTCGGCCCGCGGTTGTCCCTGAGGGGGTTTCAGTCGGATGAAAAGGGCAGACGGGGACGGTTGTTCATGACGTCCACGTTCTTTTGTGATGCATGTCACTCGGGGGTGGGCGGTGCCTGCGCCGCGTCCTGGCCGCCGACCGGCACTGGCGCGTCTTCGACCGGAGCGGCCGTACTGCGGCGCCGAAAAGAAATGCCCGAGAAGAACCCGAGGAGAACCCGAGGAGAACCGGAGAAAGGCCGGAGAGGACCTGGTCGATCGCGTTGGACTCACCGGCGGTGAACGGGCCGCATAGCTGGCCCGGTGACCCCATGAGCGAGCTGGTGGAGCGGGTGGACGAGTTCGACCGGCTGGTCGGCGGGGCCGTCGAGGTGGGGGAGTCGACGGTGGACGTGGGGATCTCGCCCCGGATCCGGGGGAGGTCACGTGGTGGGGGTGGCTGACCGAGGAGGAACTGCGGCGGGCGGTCCGGCGGTGGGAGTTCGACGCGGACGGGGTGGTCGCGCTCGAGCGGTACCCGGCGGCCGGGCGGAGCGGGTGAGTCAGGGGCGGTCGTGCCGGCGGACGTCCTCGTGGTGGCGGAGCGTGTTGCGCAGGTGGCGGGTCAGGGCGGTGGCCGCCGCGGTGAGGAAGACGAAGGTGTAGAGGATCTGGAGGATGGCGACCAGGCGGGCCGTCTGGCCGTGCGGAGTGATGTCCCCGTAGCCGATGGTGGCGAGGGTGACCAGCGTGAAGTAGAGGGCGTCCAGGCGGGTGGTGAGCCCCTCGAGCTCGCCGGGGCGCTGGGCCAGCGCCTGGTAGGCGGTCGCGAAGACCAGCACGGACAGGCAGATCAGCAGGGAGATGACCAGGCCCGGGCGGGTGCCCGGGCGGTCGAGCAGGAGGCTGACGACCTGCCGCAGCAGCAGGAGGGCGATCAGCGCCAGGGCGAGGCCGAACAGGATCCAGCTCAGGACCGGGCGGTCCGGGCCCAGGCGGTCCAGGGGCAGCAGGAAGTAGGCGGTGACCATGGCCGTCAGGCCGCCCAGCTGGGCGAGCCAGGGCCAGATGGCCTCCCACGAGGGGAAGGGCGCGGCGCGGTCGCCTGCCATGGGCCTGCGGGGCGGGAGGCGGCCGGTGGCCCGGACGGCCTAGGCGGTCGAGGACTCGCGGCGCGGTGCGCACAGGGCCCAGATGATGAAGCCGTCGATGATGATGAGGGCGATCGACCAGACGGGGTAGTAGGGCAGCCACACGAAGTTGGCGATCATGCTCAGTCCGGCCAGGGCGACCCCCACCGCACGGGCCCAGGGGGCGCCGCGGAAGAGGGCGAGGCCGGCGGCCGTCACCAGGGCGCCGAGGATCAGGTGCACCCAGCCCCAGCCGGTCAGGCTGAACTCGTACGTGAAGTTGCGGGTGGTGACGAAGACGTCGTCCTGGGCGATGGCGGCGATGCCCTGGAAGATGGCCATGATGCCGCCGAAGGTCATCAGGGCCGCCGCGGCCACCGTCCAGCCCGTGGCCCACGTGCTCTCCGCCTCCCACCCGGCCCGCGGGCGGTGCGTACTACCGACGTTGCTCGCCATGTGTTCGACCTTTCGGAAGTCCCCCGAACGGTGCATCTTCTCCTTCAGGTTTGCACCTGGCGGAGCACCCGGCATCTCGGTGCCGCACCGCGCGCGGCCCGTCAGCCGGTGCGCCGGTGTTCTTCCAGGTGGCCCGCCGCCAGGGACGTCGCGCGCGTGAACCAGTCGTGCAGGACGGCGATCTCGTCGGGGGAGTAGTCGGCGAAGAGCGCGGCGAGACGGACGTAGTAGGGCTCGTAGAGCTTGCGCACGAGGACCACGGCGTCCGGCTGCGCGGCCACGCGGACGCGGCGGCGGTCCGCGGGGTCCGGGCGGCGGGTGATGTAGCCCACGCGTTCGAGGCGGTTGAGGATCCCGGTCATCGCTCCCGTCGTGACGTGGACGCGCTCCGCCAGCTCGCCGGCCGTGAGCAGGTTCTCCCCGGCCGCGATGACGAAGCCGAAGCAGGTCATGTCGGTCACGTTCAGGCCGGCCTGCTGGGCCATTTCCTGCTGACCCACCAGGTGGGTCGCGATGAGCTGGTCCATCGCCCACATCGCCTGCTCCTGGGTCGCGGGCGGGCGTGGAGTGGCGTGCATCCCGGGTTCCTCATTTCACTTAGCTCGTGAGATATTTCTTCCGTAAACTCCTCACGACGTGAGATGTTCGTCGTGGGGCACCGACTGCGTGAAGGGGCAGACGTGGGCGCACATCCATATGACCATGGGCACACGGTCGCCGGATGGACCGGTTTCGGGATCGTCACGGCCGGAGCGGCCGTACTGGGCCTGGGGGTCTGCACGGTGTCCGGCCCGCTGTCGGCCGTCGGGGCGGGGATCGTGGTGGTCGGCCTCCTCACCACCTGGGTGCTGCACCTCGCCGGCTGGGGCAAGGCGTCCGGGCCGCGGCCGAGGGAGCAGTGGGACTGGCGGGTGCGGGACCTGGAGGCACTGGAAGGGCACGCCCGGTGCCTCGGGTGCCGACTGGCGGGCCGGGGGCGGGGCGGCCGGGACGCGGCGCGGGTGGCTTCCGGCCGGGAGGCCGTTCCCGCGCCCCGGGGCGGAACCGCGGACGCGGATCCCGTGGGCACCGGCCGCGCCGGGGCCGAGCCGCCGCGCGGAGCCGTTGTCGGCGGTGGCCCCTAGGCTCGTCGGGGATGGCACAGGCATGGAGGTGCTCGGGGCTGCGGTGGTCCGCGGACGGTCCCGAGCTGGCGTGGGACGGCGGGCGGCGCAGTGCGCTGTCCCGGGGCAAGCGGGTGGCCTTCGGCGTCGAGGAAGCGGGCGTGCGGACCTGCGTGGGGGCGCGGGGGCACCGGTGTCCGCTCGGCGCGGTGGTGCCGGGGCGGAGCACGGGGGCGCGCTGCGAGGAGTGCGCGCGGCTGGACCGGGCGCACTCCGTGGCCGCCGACACCCTTGCGGACGATCCGCGGCCGTACCGCGTCTACCTGGCGTGGTTCGGGCCCGGGATGGCCAAGGTCGGGATCACCGCGGTGGAGCGGGGTCCGGCGCGGCTGCTGGAGCAGGGGGCGGTCTGCTTCAGCTGGCTGGGGACCGGGCCGCTGATGGCGGCGCGGCGCACCGAGGAACTGCTGCGCGCCGCGCTCGGGGTGCCCGACCGGATCCCCTACGCCGACAAGCGCGCGGTGCGGGCCGCCCTGCCGGAGACGGAGGGGGCGCGGGCGGCGGAGATCGCCGCACTGCACGCGCGGGCGGTGGCGCTGAGCGGCTGGCCGGAGTCGCTCGGCCGTGAGCCGTTCCGGCCCGTCGACCACGTCGGGGTGTTCGGGCTGGCGGGGGCGCCGGCCGCCGTGGGAGCGGTGAGCGAGCTGGTCGCCGGGGGCGGGGTGAGCGGGGAGCTGGTGGCCGCCGCCGGGCCCGATCTGCACCTGGCGACGCGCGCCGGGGTGGTGGTGCTGGACACGCGGCTGCTGGCCGGCTGGGGGCTGGTCCCGGCCGGCGGGCGGGAGCGGGAACTCGACGTGCCGGTCAAGGGGTTCACGCAGCGGCCGGGACGGCAGGACGGGCTGTTCTGAACCGGCCCGGCTCCCGGTCGCCCCGTCCACAGGGGTGGACCGAGCGCTTGCTCAGGGGTGATCGTGGGGGCATGGGTGCTCATCTCGATCCGCGGACCGAAGCCGGTGACGTGCGGCGTTTCTGGGAGGGGCTCGGGCTGCCCGGGCTCGTCGACGTGCACACGCACTTCATGCCGGAGCGGGTGCTGCGCAAGGTGTGGGCGTACTTCGACGCGCTCGGGGAGCTGACCGGCGGGATCGAGTGGCCGATCACCTACCGCCATGAGGAGGACGAACGGGCCGCACTGCTGCGGGAGTTCGGGGTGCGCGCCTTCACGGCGATGCTCTACCCGCACAAGCCGGGCATGGCCCGGTGGCTCAACGACTGGGCGGCCGGGTTCGCCGGCCGCACGCCGGACTGCCTGCACACCGCGACGCTCTTCCCCGAGCCGGGCGCCGCGGACCACGTCCGGGAGGCCGTCGAGGCGGGGGCGCGGGTGTTCAAGGCGCATGTGCAGGTGGGTGCGTACGACCCGGCCGACGCGCTGCTGGACGAGGTGTGGGGGCTGCTCGCCGAGGCGGGTGTCCCGGTGGTGATCCACTGCGGGTCCGGGCCCGCGCCCGGCAAGCACACCGGTCCCGAGCCGATCGCGCGGGTGCTGGCGCGACACCCCCGGCTCCGGCTGGTCGTGGCGCACCTCGGGATGCCCGAGTACGAGGACTTCCTGGACCTCGCCGAGCGGTACGGGGAGGTGCGGCTGGACACCACGATGGCGTTCACCGACTTCAGCGAGCGCATGGCGCCGTTCCCCCGGCGGGCCCTGCCCCGGCTGGCCGCCCTCGGCGACCGGGTCCTGCTCGGCTCCGACTTCCCCAACATCCCGTATCCGTACGTCCACCAGCTCCACGCGCTGGAGCGGCTGGGGCTCGGGGACGGGTGGCTGAGGGCGGTGTGCCACGACAACGCGGCACGGCTCTTCGGCCTGCCCGACTGAGCCGGACGGCAGCCGGAGCGCCGGGCGGAGGCCGCAGCGCCGGACGGGGCGGCCCGTATCGGACCGGGCGGCGGCCGGGACACCGGGCCCGGCGGTCCGAGTACCGGACCGGGCGGCGGCCGGACGCCGGCCCGGGCCGGGGCCCGGCGCCTCCCGTGCGTTTCTCAGCAAAAACACAGAAGGGCGAAAGGATGCTCTCAGAGGCGGCGGACATCGTGTCCGGCATGACCACCATCTCGCCCCGGGGGCGCACCGAACTGCTGAGGCCGGACGGGGGCCCCGTCCGCGTGCTCGTGGTGGACGACGAGCAGTCGATCACCGAACTGCTGTCCATGGCCCTGCGGTACGAGGGCTGGCAGATACACAGCGAGGGGGACGGTCAGGGCGCTCTCCGGGCCGCGCGGGAGCTCCGGCCCGACGCCGTCGTCCTGGACATGATGCTGCCGGACATGGACGGGCTGTCCGTCCTCGGGCGGCTGCGCCGTGAACTGCCGGACGTGCCCGTGCTGTTCCTGACCGCCAAGGGCTCCGTCGAGGAGCGTGTCGCGGGGCTGACCGCCGGCGGCGACGACTACGTCACCAAGCCGTTCGGCCTGGAGGAGGTCGTCGCCCGGCTGCGCGGGCTGATCCGGCGCTCCGGGGCGGCCGACCGCAGGGCCGGGTCCCTGCTGGTCGTCGGCGACCTCACCCTCGACGAGGACAGCCACGAGGTCACCCGGGCCGGGGAGGGCATCCACCTCACCGCCACCGAGTTCGAGCTGCTGCGCTTCCTCATGCGCAACCCGCGGCGCGTGCTCAGCAAGGCGCAGATCCTCGACCGGGTCTGGTCCTACGACTTCGGCGGGCACGCGAACGTCGTCGAGCTGTACATCTCGTACCTGCGCAAGAAGATCGACGCGGGGCGGGAACCGATGATCCACACCCGGCGCGGTGCCGGGTACATGATCAAGCCCGCGGTGTGAGGGCGTAAGCGGCCGGTGCCGCACCGGCCGCCGCCCTCCCCTCTCCTCCTGGGGACCTCCTTCTCCTCCCGGGGACCTCGTCGCACGGCGCGGAGGAGAGGGGAGCTGTACGCCGTATGGGAACCGCTCTACGGTGTACGGCATGACGGCCTCCCCCCAGGAACAGACCCCCGACCGGACCCCGGACCGGGGTGAGCGGACCCAGCGGTCCCAGCAGCCCCAGGGCCACTCCCGGCGCTGGCTGATCCTCGGCGTGATCTGCCTCGCCCAGCTCACCGTGCTGCTGGACAACACCGTCCTGAACGTGGCGATCCCCTCGCTCACCCGGGAGATGGACGCCTCGACCGCCGACATCCAATGGATGATCAACGCGTACTCCCTGGTGCAGTCGGGCCTGCTGCTCACCGCGGGCAACGCCGCCGACCGCTACGGCCGCAAGCGGATGCTGATCGTGGGTCTGGCCCTGTTCGGCGCGGGTTCGCTGGCGGCCGGACTGGCCGAGTCGCCCGGCCAGTTGATCGCGGCACGGGCCGGCATGGGCGTCGGCGGCGCGCTGCTGCTGACCACGACCCTCGCCGTCGTGATGCAGATCTTCACGCCCGAGGAGCAGCCCAGGGCGATCGGCATCTGGAGCGCCGTCAACTCGCTCGGCTTCGCGGCCGGCCCGCTGGTCGGCGGCTTCGTGCTGAACCACTTCTGGTGGGGCGCGATCTTCCTGATCAACCTGCCGGTCGCGGTGCTCGGCCTGGCCGCCGTCGTGGCCTACGTCCCCGAGTCCAGGAACCGGCAGGGCGACCGCCCCGACCTGCTCGGCGCCGTGCTCTCCACCCTCGGCATGGCGGCACTGGTCTACGCGATCATCTCGGGCCCCGGACACGGCTGGACCTCGGGCCGGGTGCTGACCACGGCCGCCGTGGCCGTCGTGGTCCTCGGCGCCTTCGCGTACTGGGAGAGCCGGATCCCCCACCCGATGCTCGACCCGCACTTCTTCCGCAACCGCCGGTTCACGGGCGCGGTCGGCGGCCTGGTGCTGATCACCTTCGGCATGGGCGGCGCGCTCTTCCTGCTCACCCAGTACCTGCAGTTCGTCCTCGGCTACGGCCCTCTGGAGGCGGGCCTGCGCACCGCGCCGATGGCCCTGACCGTCGTCGCCCTCAACTTCACGGGCGTGGGCACGAAGTGGGCGGCGAAACTGGGCACCCCGCTCTCCATCGCCCTCGGCATGGCGCTGATGGCGGGCGGGCTGGTGTCGATCGCCACCCTCACCGGGCACGGCTACGCCGGCACGCTGCTCGGCCTGGTCCTGATCGGGGCGGGCACGGCGCTCGGCAGCCCGGTGATGGCGCACGCGGTCATGAGCTCCATCCCCCGGGAGAAGGCGGGCGTCGGGGCCGGGATCAACGGCACGCTCGCCGAGTTCGGCCACGGGCTCGGGGTCGCCGTGCTGGGCGCGGTGCTCAACGCGCGGTTCGCGGCCCTGGTGCCGGTGGCGGCGAGCTCGCTCCCGGCGGCGCTGGCCGCGGCGGACTCGGCGGGCGAACGGGGGCGGATCACCGACGCGTTCTCCTCCGGGCTGGAGACGAGTCTGCTGGTGGGGGCGCCGGCCGTGCTGCTCGGCGGACTGGTCGCGGCGGCGTTGCTGCACCGGGCGGGCCGGGCAGACTCCGGGGAGAAGTCCTGAGGACCGGGGTCGTCCGGACGAAGGCGGGGCTCTCGCGCCACGCCCTAGCATGATCGGCGTCGGCGAGTCGAGGAAGGTGCGCCATGGTGAGGGCAGCCCAGCGGTCCGGGAGGGGTGCGCGGCCCAGCGTCTGGCTGGAGGGCAGGACCCGCCGGGGCGGGCGCGGCGGCGGGCAGCCGTCGGGGCTGGACCGGGAGCGGATCACCGAGGCCACCGTCCGGCTGCTGGACGCCGAGGGCCTGGCCCGGTTCTCCATGCGGCGGCTCGCGGCCGAGCTGAACGTGACGGCGATGTCCGTCTACTGGTACGTCGACACCAAGGACGACCTCCTGGAACTCGCCCTGGACGCGGTCCACGGCGAACTCGCGCTGCCCGACCCGGCCGCCGACGAGGACTGGCGCGACCAACTGCGCGTGCTCGCGCGGGAGTACCGCGCCCTTCTGGTGCGCCACCCCTGGCTGTCGCCGCTGGCCGGGAACTTCCTCAACATCGGGCCGAACTCGCTGTCGTTCTCCCGGGTGATCCAGCGGGTCGTCCACAAGGCGGGCCTGCCCGCGCACGGGGTGACCGGGGCCATCTCGGCCGTCTTCCAGTTCGTGTACGGCTACGGCACGATCGAGGGCCACTTCCTCGCCCGGGTCGCCGAGACGGACATGACCCCCGACGAGTACCACCGGCAGGCCATGAGCGCGGTGACGCGGGCGCCCGACACCGCCGAGGTCGCCCAGGAGACGACGAGGATCATGGAGGCCCGCGGCGGCGACACGGTCGAGGAGATGATGGAGCGGGACTTCGCGTTCGCCCTGGACCTGCTGGTCGCGGGCATCGAGACGATGGTGGCCCGCGGCCGGGACTGAGGGGACCGGGGGCCTACTCCCCCTCGACCAGCCGCGCCGGGAACCCGCCGGTCGCCACCGGGCCCCACCGCTCGGGAGTGATCCGGATGACCGACTTGCCCTGCCTGACCATGGCCGCCCGGTACTCGTCCCAGTCGGGGTGCTCCCCGGCGATGTTCCGGTAGTACTCCACCAGCGGCTCCACCGAGTCGGGCGCGTCCACGACCTCGGCGGTGCCGTCGATCCGCACCCAGGGACCGTTCCAGTCGTCGCTCAGCACGATCACGCTCACCCGCGCGTCCCTCCCCCAGTGCCTCAAGAGCCTGGGAGGTGCCCCCACGCGTTGAGGGTCTTGGCGCGCTCCGGGTACGTGGAGACCACGATCCGGCCCGAGTCGTCGACCCCGCAGGTCAGCGGTGAGCCCTGGGGAGCGCCGTCGGCCCGCCGGGTCAGCAGGACCGCGCGGTGCCGGGGCCGTACGAAGTCCAGCAACTCGTCCGGGGAGACACGGGTGTTCGTCGCGATGTCCGGTGTCGTGGGGCGAGCCTAGGCGGCCATCGCCTCCGGGAGGTTGTCGTACACGGGGACGTCGCGGCGCAGTCCGGTGACTTCCAGGACGTGGCTCGCCAGGCCGTCCGGCCGGGCCACCACGTGGACGCGGGTGCGGGGGCGCAGCAGTTGGCGCACCTCGTTGATGAGGCGGACGCCCTGGGAGTCCATGAAGCGGGTCGGGGTCAGGTCGAGGACCAGGACCCCCGGCGGGCCGCCGGGACGGGCGTGGGTCCGCGACAGGATCAGCGGCAGCAGATCGGAGGCGGTGGAGAAGTCGATCTCCGGGGGGAACGGGAACAGCACGCGCTCGGACGGGTCGTGCGGTTCGGGAGGGGGGAACGGGGGGAAGGTCACGGCAGTCACCTGGCAGACGTTCGTCCGGTATTCCAGTGAGGCCGCTTCCTGACCCGTCCGGCCATTGCACCATGCCGGAGGGCCCCGGCGGAAGCGGCCCCAGGGGGGCGCGCGAGGCGTGTTCGGACCCCGCGGGTGCGGGCGACCGCCTCCCGGCATCCGGGCGTCACCTCCCGGCAAGTGAACGGTTAGAGTTCTTACGTCCTGTGCTCGCAGTCAGGAATGTGCTGCGGAGCTCTCCTGCGCACGGCCATGTGGTCGTGCACGCCGAAGAGGTTCGTGGTGGCTGCGTCCGAGTTTGCTGATTTGCCCTGTTTTCCATCCGGTGGTGACCTGGCGGAAGCGCTGACGGCTGCGGCGCGGCGACTCCACGAGACGCCCACCCCGGACTCCACCCTGGACACCGCGGTCCGCCTCGCGGTGGACCTCGTGCCCGGCGCCGAGCACGCCGGCATCTCCCTCATCGAGCGGAACAACCTGCGCCGCACGCTCGCCTGGACCGACGAGGTCGTGCGCGCCGCCGAGGACGGCCACCCCGCGGGGGACCGGCAGCCGTACTGGCAGCGGCTGTGGACCGCCCCGGTGGCCGAGGTCACGGACAGCGAGGGCGACGAGGGCGAGGACGCGCTGTCCGAACTGGGCCTGCGTTCCGTGCTGTCGCTGCGGCTGCGCGCCGACCGCCGCCGGCTGACCGTGCTCACCGCCTACGCCCGCAAGCCGCGCGCCTTCGACGAGACCGCGCTCAGGGTGGGCCGGCTGTTCACCGCGCACGTCGGCATCGCCCTGGAGTCCGCCACCGTGCGCGAGCAGCTCACCGAGGCCATGCGCACCCGGGACCTGATCGGCCAGGCCACCGGCATCCTCATGGAGCGCCTGAACATCGACGCGGCCGGGGCCTTCGACAGCCTGGTGAAGGCATCGCAGCGGGAGAACGTCAAGCTCCGGGACCTCGCCCGCCGCATCGTCGACGCGCACAACACCCCCGACGCCCGGTGATCCGCCCGCGGGCGTGGGCGGGCTCCCGCGGGATATCCGTACGGGCATGACTTCCGAGACGTCCGACACGCTCGATCAGGCGATGGTGCGCAGCAGCGGTCTCGACACGCTGCTGCGC
The DNA here is from genome assembly GCF_008704515.1 of Streptomyces viridosporus T7A. NCBI lineage: Bacteria > Bacillati > Actinomycetota > Actinomycetes > Kitasatosporales > Streptomycetaceae > Streptomyces > Streptomyces viridosporus. The sequence goes on along the minus strand of NZ_CP023700.1, from coordinate 4,164,887 downwards.
GACCTGACCGACCGCGCGGTGCAGGAAGTGCCCGGCGCCGCCGCGTGCAGCATCACGGTGCGTCGGGCCGACCGGTTGCTGACCCTCGCGGGCAGCGCGGGCCTGCCCAGCGGCCTCGACCAGCGGCAGTACGAGAACGGTTCGGGCCCCTGCGTGGCGGCCGCCGGGACCGGCACCGAGCAGTACTCCCCCGACCTGGCCGCCGAGACGCGCTGGCCGGAGTACACGCGGTACGCGCTGGCCACCGGGGTGCGCACGGTGCTGGCGGTCCCGCTGGACGTGGCGGGCGCGTCGGGGGCCGCGCTCAACCTCTACGGCGAGCGTCCCGGCGCGCTCGCCGCCGGACGGGAGGCGGCCCGCGCCCTCGCGGTCCGGGTGACGGACACCGTCACCACCGCCCTGCGCATCGAACGCGGTCGGCAGTCCGCCGCCGACGTCCGCACCGCCCTGCTCTCGCGCAGCGTCATCGACCAGGCGACCGGCATCCTCATGGCCCGCGAGCGGATCGACGCGGGCCGGGCCCTGGAACGGCTGCGCCGCGTCTCACAGGACCGGAACATCAAACTCCGCGATCTGTGCGCCCAGGTGGTGGCGCGCACCGCGAACGGGCCCTCAGACGGCCGGAACTGACGTCCCCCGCACCGCCTGGACGTCCAGCTCCACCCGGAGTGTGGTGCCGATGGCCGCGATGCCCGCCTGGAGGACCTGGTTGTAGTTCATCGCGAAGTCCTCGCGCCGCAGTTCGGCCGTGGCGCGGAACGCCGCCCGCGTACCGCCCCACGGGTCCGGTCCGGTGCCGAGGTAGGCCAGGTCCAGGTCGACCGGCCGGGCGACCCCGCGCATCGTCAGCTCGCCGTGGACCGTCCAGCGGTCGGAGCCGGCCCCGGTCAGACCGGTGGACCGGTAGGTGATCTCGGGGTGCCGTTCGACGTCCAGGAAGTCCGCCGACCGCAGGTGGGTGTCGCGCACGCCGTTGCCGGTGTCGATGGAGGCCGCCCGGATCACCGCCTCCACCCGGGACCCGGCGACGTCGTCCGGCGCGATCTCCAGCGCGGCGGAGAAGTCGGTGAACCGGCCGCGCACGCTGGAGATGCCCAGGTGCCGGGCGACGGCGGCCACGCTCGAGTGCGCGGGGTCCACGGTCCACGGACCGGGCGGCGGCAGCTCGGTGCCGCCCTGCCGGGCCAGGGTCACGGTGCCGACCTCGGCCCGCCCTCCCCCGCCCGTGACGAGGGCGCTGGCGGCGGCGGGCGCGTAGCCGACCGCGGTGACGACGACGGTGTACGCCCCCGGTGCCAGCGCGGTGGCGTCCCGGACGGCGCCCTCGGCGTCCGCCTCGGTGCGCAGCACCTGCGTACCGGTCGCGTCGACCACCGTGACGACCGCGTGCGACACGGCCCATCCGTCCCGGGTACGGATCCTCGCGGTCAGTGGCATCCCGTTGTTCTCCCTGCGAAGGATGGCGAAAGGGTCTGAGGGGGGACCGGCCCGTGGCGGGGCGCGTCCCCGCTCGGAACGCGCTCGCCCGCCACGGGCCGGGGTCCGGTCACTCGCCCGGGTGGGCGAGCACGATGTCGTGGCCGTCGACTCCGCCGCCGGCGACCGTCAGCGTGGTGGCCACCGGCGGGTAGCCCGTGGCGATGACGGTGTACTCGCCGCCGTCCAGGTCGGCGAAGGCGTACGCCCCGTCCGCGCCGGTCGTGGCCGTGCCGACCACGTTGCCCGCCGCGTCGACCAGGGTCACCCGGGCGTCGGCCAGCGGCCCGTGCGGGGCGCGGACCACGCCCTGCACCCGGGCGCCGGTCTCCAGCTCGATCTCGAGCCGGGTCACCCCGGCGCCGCCCACCTCGACGGGGAGCGCGCGCGGCCGGTGGCCGAGGGCGTTCACCGCGACGGTCACCGTTCCCGGCACCAGCTCGGCGAAGGAGAAGCCGCCCTGCTCGTCGGTGTTCCCGGTGGCCAGCAGGTCCCCGCGCACATCGGTGACGATGACCATCGCGCCCGGCACCGGCAGCCCGCTGTCGGCGGACCGGACCAGACCGGTCAGCCCGCCGGTCCCGCCGAGCAGGATGTCGTAGGAGACGGGCTCGCCGTTCACCACGATCGTGGACGCCTGCGGCTGGTGGCCGTCGGCGGAGGCGATCAGGACGTACGACCCGGCCCCGGGCGCGTCCACCGCGTAGGAACCGTCGGCCTGCGCCACCGACCGGCTCAACTGGCGCCCGGCCAGCGAGATCAGCGTGACGGCGGCCTGCGGCACGGGCGCGCTCTCGGTGCCCCGCACCACACCGCGCACCGGGATGCCGCCCCCGGTGGACTCCTGCGGGGGTGCGACGGTGGCGACGGCGGACAGCGGCCGGGCGGCCGTGCCCGGGTCCGCCGCCCCGGTGTCCGCGACGGCGGCGGGGGCGGCGGCCGTCGCGGCGACCGGAGCGGTGGTCCCGGCGGCGGCCCGGGCCGAGGCACCGGCTCCGGCCGGAGCCGGTGCCTCGGCCGCCTGGGCCAGCCCGCCGGCGGTGCGCAGCGGGACCTCCTTGATGAACAGGGTCACCAGGAAGCCGAGGAAGGCGATCGGCGCGACGTACAGGAAGATGTCGGCGATGCCGTGCCCGTAGGCGCTCTCCAGCCAGGTGCGGACGGCCGGGGGCAGCAGGTCCATGTCGGGGATCGCGCCGCCGGAGGTCTGACCGGCCACCGCCCGGTCCTGCGGGCCGAGCGTGCCGATGGTGTCCGCGGCGTAGTGGCTGATCCGGGAGGACATCACGGAGCCGAGCACCGAGACGCCCACCGCGCCGCCGAGGGACCGGAAGAAGGTCACGACCGAGGAGGCCGCGCCCAGGTCGCTCGGGGCCACCTGGTTCTGCGTGCAGAGCACCAGGTTCTGCATCATCATGCCGACGCCGAGACCCATCAGCGCCATGAAGAGCGCGATGTGCCAGTACGGGGTGTCGTAGCGCATGGTGCCCATCAGGCCCAGGCCCGCCGTCAGCAGCACACCGCCGACCAGCAGCCAGCTCTTCCACTTGCCGGTCTTGGTGATGATCAGACCGGACGCCGTGGACGACAGGAACAGGCCGCCGATCATCGGGATCGTCATGACGCCCGACATGGTCGGGGACTTGCCCCGGGCCAGCTGGAAGTACTGGCTGAAGTAGACGGTGCCCGCGAACATCGCGATGCCGACGAACAGCGAGGCGAGCGACGCCAGGGTGATGGTGCGGTTGCGGAACAGGCGCAGCGGGATGATCGGCTCGGCGGCCCTGGACTCGACGAGGACGAAGATCAGCGCGAGGGCGATCGACCCGCCGACCATCGTGTACGTCTGCCAGGAGAGCCAGGCGTACTTGTCGTCGGCGAAGGTCACCCAGACGAGCAGCAGGCAGACGGCCGCGGTGACGAAGAAGGCGCCGGCCCAGTCGACCTTGACCCTGCGCTTGACCACCGGCAGGTTCAGCGTCTTCTGCAGCACCAGCAGGGCGATCACCGCGAACGGCACGCCGACGTAGAGGCACCAGCGCCAGCCGAGCCAGCTGGTGTCGGTGATGACACCGCCGAGCAGCGGCCCGCCGACGGTCGCGACGGCGAACGTCGCGCCCAGGTAGCCGGAGTAGCGCCCGCGCTCGCGCGGGGAGATCATCGCGGCCATGATGATCTGCGCCAGGGCGGACAGACCGCCGGCGCCCAGGCCCTGGATGACCCGGGCCGTGATCAGCGTGCCCGGGTTGTGCGCCATGCCGGCCACCACGGACCCGATGACGAAGACCACCAGGGCTATCTGGACCAGCGCCTTCTTGCTGACCAGGTCGGCGAGCTTGCCCCACAGGGGGGTGGACGCGGTCATCGCCAGCAGCGAGGCGGTGACGACCCAGGTGTAGGCGCTCTGGCCGCCGCCGAGGTCGGAGACGATCTCGGGCAGGGCGTTGGTGACGATGGTGGAGGACAGGATCGCGGCGAACATGCCGAGCAGCAGGCCCGACAGAGCCTCCATGATCTGTCGGTGCGTCATCGGAGCATGACCTTCGGAGGAGCCTCCCCCGTGCTTGGCATGAGCCCGCACACCGGCTGGTGTGGTCGTTGCCATGGGCTTCCTTCTCTTACGTGCTTGCGGGTGTACGGGTGGTCCGTTCGAGTGCGGGAGGCGCCGGGTGGGGCGGCGGCGGGGCCGGGCGGGCCGTGGACCGGCCCTCGCCGAAGCTGTCCCTGAGCCGGGCCATGAGCTGGGTGAGCCGGCCGACCTCCTCGTCCGACCAGTCGCCCAGGCGCTCGGCGAGCAGCTGCGTGGTCCGCCGGAACAGCTCGTCGAGCTGGGTCTGGCCGGCGGGGGTGAGGCGCAGGATGCGGGAGCGCTTGTCGGCGGGGTCGGGGGAGCGTGCGATCCAGCCGCGCTCGGCCAGGTGGGCGACGTGGCGGCTGGTGACCGACAGGTCCACGGAGAGCAGCTCGGCGAGCCTGCTCAGGCGCATGTCGCCGTGGCGGCCGAGGAGCGTCAGGACGGCGGCGGAGCCGCTGTGGCAGTCGGCCGGCATGATCCGGCCCATCTCCCGCTTCACCGCGCCGAAGGCACTGAACTGCCGGACCAGCTCCTCGTACTGCGCTCGCTCGGCCATGACACCTCCCATTTGTTGCTTAGGGCAACCATAGAAGTCGATGGTTGCCACAGGCAATGAAAAAGAGGTGATGCGGCTCAAAAACTTGGCAAAGGCAAGTAATCACAAGAGTAAACCTGCAGGTGAGCCGCGCGACGGGGGTGACGGCCCCCGGCGGCGGGGCCCGCACGGGCGAGGCCGCGCCCGCCGGTCGCCGTGGGCCCTGCCTCGTCCGCGTCCCGGGGCCGCACCCGGCCCGTCCGGCCGACAACCCCTCCCCCTGACCCCACTTGGGCCCTCCACCGGGCATTCGCTAGGGTCTCGGGGCATGGCTAACACCCAGGGCCCGCAGGGCCACCACGACCCCGCCGGCAGCACCCAGATGTTCCGCGCGTTCGTCGACGAGGCCCCGCAGGGCCGGCAGGCCGCCGCCTCGAGCGGCGGGCCGCGGATCGGTCTGATCGTCGGCGTCGTCGTCGCCGTGGCGATCGTCGCGGCGGTGGCCTGGCTCGCGCTGAAGTAACCCGCGCCGGGGCGGCCCCCGCCCGGAACGACCGGACACACGACGGCCGCCGTTGCGCCCACGCGAGGAGGCGCCCCGGCGGCCCGGTGCCGTGTCCGGCCCTTCGGTGCCTCAGTCCGAGATGAGGCCCTCCCGCAGCTGGGCCAGGGTCCGGGTCAGCAGCCGGGAGACGTGCATCTGGGAGATGCCGACCTCCTCGCCGATCTGCGACTGGGTCATGTTGGCGAAGAAGCGCAGCATGATGATCCGCCGCTCCCGGGGCGGCAGCTTGGCCAGCAGGGGCTTGAGCGACTCCCGGTACTCCACGCCCTCCAGCGCCGTGTCCTCGTAGCCGAGCCGGTCCGCGAGCGAGCCCTCGCCGCCGTCGTCCTCGGGTGCCGGGGAGTCCAATGAGGAGGCGGTGTAGGCGTTGCCGACCGCGAGGCCGTCGACCACGTCCTCCTCCGACACGCCCAGCGCGGTGGCGAGTTCGGTGACCGTGGGGGAGCGGTCCAGCTTCTGGGAGAGCTCGTCGCTGGTCTTCGTCAGCGCCAGGCGCAGCTCCTGCAGGCGGCGCGGCACCCGCACCGACCACGACGTGTCGCGGAAGAACCGCTTGATCTCACCGACCACCGTCGGCATCGCGAACGTCGGGAACTCCACGCCCCGTTCGCAGTCGAAGCGGTCGATCGCCTTGATCAGCCCGATGGTGCCGACCTGGACGATGTCCTCCATCGGCTCGTTGCGGGAGCGGAAGCGGGCCGCGGCGTACCGCACCAGCGGGAGGTTGAGCTCGATCAGGGTGTCCCGGACGTAGACGCGCTCCGGGCTGTCCTCGTCGAGTACGGCGAGCCGCAGGAACAGGGAACGGGACAGGGTGCGGGTGTCGAGGGCCGCCGTGTCCGGGAGGTCCGGAGCGGGCGCGGCCGGGAGGGCCGGGCCCTCGTCGATGGGGCCGAGTGCGTCGAGAGCATGGGGAGCCGTGTCGCTCTCCGCGAGCGTGAGCACCTTCGAGCTGCCCTGTTCTGCGGACATGCCACCCCCTTTGGGTCGCGGGACGGTCGCGGCCGGCGCTCCCGTCTGAGGAACGCAGCCTTCACCTGAATACCGGCGCCGGGGCTCCGGCAAACGCGCTTCCCGCAGAATGTCACATGTCGGCAACGCGCTGTAGTGACATGTCGACATCCGAGAGGCGAATCGGCCCTGTAAACAGAGGGTCTGACGGCCTTTCGGCTCAGAAACGCGCAGAACAGCACTGATGAGCGATTCGCTCGAACAGGTTACGCGTCGATCCTGTTTGCGGACCGCAACCGTTGGAAGCTACGTGCCAGTAGCCGGGACACGTGCATCTGCGAGACGCCGAGCTCCGCACTGATCTGCGACTGCGTGAGGTTGCTGTAGTACCGCAGCAGCAGGATGCGCTGCTCCCTCTCGGGCAGCTGGACGAGCAGGTGCCGGACGAGGTCGCGGTGCTCGACGCCGTCCAGGGCGGGGTCCTCGTAGCCGAGCCGGTCCAGCAGCCCCGGCATGCCGTCGCCCTCCTGCGCGGCCTCCAGCGAGGTGGCGTGGTACGAGCGGCCGGCCTCGATGCAGGACAGCACGTCCTCCTCGGTGATGCGCAGCCGCTCGGCGATCTCCGCGGTCGACGGGGAGCGCCCGAAGGCGGTCGTCAGGTCCTCGGTCGCGCCGTTGACCTGCACCCACAGTTCGTGCAGCCGGCGCGGTACGTGGACGGTGCGGACGTTGTCGCGGAAGTACCGCTTGATCTCGCCGACCACCGTCGGCATCGCGAACGTCGGGAACTGCACGCCCCGGTCCGGGTCGAAGCGGTCGATGGCGTTGATGAGCCCGATGGTGCCGACCTGGACGACGTCCTCCATCGGCTCGTTGCGGGAGCGGAAGCGGGCGGCGGCGTACCGCACCAGGGGGAGGTTGGCCTCGATGAGCGCCGCGCGCACGCGGGTGTGCTCCGGTGTGCCCGGCTCCAGCTCCTTGAGCTGGCCGAAGAGCACCTGGGTCAGGGCCCGGGTGTCGGCGCCGCGGCGCTTGGCCGGGTCCGGGGCCGGGTGCTGGTCGGTGGCCGGGTCCGGAGCCGGGTCCGGTGCCGGATCCGGTGACCGAGCCGGGGGTGAAGCCGGAGTCGGGGCCTGGGCGGACGCCTGGTTCTGGGGCGGCGCAGTACTGGCCGACACGGTCAACGCCACCTCTTCATCGGTCAACTCGCTCGTCAACTCGTCCGTCGACTCATCCATCAAAAGCGGTCATAGCATCACAAGACAGGCTCAATGTGTGCAAGCACCGCATATTCCGTGTTGAGCCCGATCATGGACACAGAACGCAGGAGAGCCCTCCGCCGTCACGGCGGAGGGCTCCGGAAGGCGGAGCGTCAGAATTCGTAGTCGGCGATCACCCACGTGGCGAACTCGCGCCACAGGGCCACGCCCGCCCGGTGCTCCGGGTGCTCCACGTACCGGTGCAGGGCCCGGGCGTCCTCGAACGCCGAGTTGATGACGAAGTCGTAGGCGATGGGGCGGTCGCTGACGTTCCAGGCGCACTCCCAGGAGAGGATCTCCGGGATCCTGCCCTCGAGCGACCGGAAGGCCTCCACGCCCTTCACGACCCTCGGGTCGTCCCGCTCGACGCCCTCGTTCAGCCGGAAGAGCACCAGATGGCGGATCATCACTTTCCTCCGTCGGCGAGCCAGGTCATGAAGTCGCCGATGGCCTTCGCGGCGTCCGAGATGCCCTCGAACCCTATCTGGACGTAGTCGGCCGCCCCGGCCGGATCCGTGATGATCACGTACAGCACGAAGACCACGAGAACAAAGACGGCGATCTTCTTCGCGTTCACCGCCACCGCGGCCCTCCCCTGTCACTGACGTGCACCGGTGTCGCACGCGCATCGAGCGGGCCCATGATCGCACGAAGAGCCCCGTCTGGCGACGGGGCTCTTCAGGAGCGGTAGCGGAGGGATTTGAACCCTCGGTGACTTGCGCCACACTCGCTTTCGAGGCGAGCTCCTTCGGCCGCTCGGACACGCTACCGAGGGAGACCTTACAGCAAGGTGGGTCGTGCTCCGAAATCGGTGTTCAATCGGTGTTCACCGCTCGCGGAAGAACTCCGTGAGCAGCCGGGCGCACTCCTCGGCGAGCACGCCCTCGACCACCTCGGGCCGGTGGTTGAGCCGCCGGTCGCGCAGGAGGTCCCAGAGGGAGCCGGCCGCGCCCGCCTTCTCGTCGCGTGCGCCGTAGACGACCCGGTCCACCCGCGCCTGCTGGATCGCGCCCGCGCACATCGTGCACGGCTCCAGCGTCACCACCAGGGTGCAGCCCGCCAGCCGCCACTGCCCGAGCTCCGCGGCGGCCCGCCGGACGGCGAGCACCTCGGCGTGCGCCGTGGGGTCGCCGGCGGCCTCGCGTTCGTTGTGGCCGCGGGCCAGCACGGTGGTGCCGTCCGGGGCCAGGACGACGGCCCCGACGGGGACGTCCCCGCCCCGGACGGCCCGTTCGGCCTCGTCCAGGGCGAGTCGCATCGCGGGCCGCCAGGGGTCGCGTACCGGGTCCGGCGGCCCCGGTGTGGTCTGCACGGTCAGCGGACGGTCTCCAGGACCTCGGAGGCGCCCAGGGCCTCGGCGATCTCGCCGAGGGCGTCCTCGGTCATCGCACGCAACTCCTTCTCGCTCACGCCCAGGTCCTCCAGGACCTGCGGGTCACCGACCGGTCCGTGCGGCACGGCGTCGCCGGAGCCGGTGACCACGCCCTCGTCGGCGTCCCCGTCGTCGGGTTCACCGTCCTCGGTGCCGTCGAGGTCCAGGGCGTCCAGGTCGGTGCCGTCGTTCCCGGGCTCACGGCCCAGCAGCTCGTCGGTGAGCAGGATCTCGCCGTAGCTGCTGCGGGAGGCCGCGGCGGCGTCGGAGACGTAGATCCGGGGATCCTCCTCGCCGTCCACGCGGACGACGCCGAACCAGCTGTTCTCCTGCTCGATCAGCACGAGCACCGTGTCCTCGTCGGGAGAGGCTTCCCGGGCCAGGTCGGCCAGATCCGACAGGGTTTCCACATCGTCGAGTTCCGTGTCGCTCGCTTCCCACCCGTCTTCGGTGCGCGCGAGCAGTGCGGCGAAGTACACCGTGACTCTCCCACTGGTCATAGGCGTGCCGGTTGGGGGTCCCCCCGGCGGAGGCTGCGGGCGGGAAGTGCTCCTGAGAGCCCCACCCACTCGGAATCGTGGCAGAAACAAGGCCGTCAGGGGACGTCTTCGGCTCCCTGTGTCCGGCAGTTTCGATCATCGGGTCGCCGAGGGCGCCCGTGAAGGAACCACCGGCGCTCTCGTCGCCGCCACGTGCGGATCGTACGCGGCTTTACCCGCGGTCCCCGCGCGGCCACTTCGGGAAACACGCGGGTGTGCCACGATCTTCCCGCACACGCGCCGTCCACGCGGTCCGCACCGCCGACGGGTCGGCCCGGTGCGGACCGCCGGTACGGCGTTCACCCGGGGGGCCGCCTACCAGCGGAAGGTCCGCATGCGCATCGCGTGGCGCAGCCGGGCCGCCTTGGCGCGGCGCGGCTGGACCCGGTCGCGCAGGGCCCGGGCCTCGGCGAGCTCGCGCAGGAACCGGGCGCGCCGCCGTCGTCGCTCGGCCTCCGTCTCGGCCGGGCCGGGCGTTCCACGCGGCGACGGGTCGTCTCGGTACTCCTGCTCAGGCATCGGTTCACCACCCCAGTCCGTCCCTCCCACCTTCCCCGGACGGGCGGTTTGACGCCAGCGAACGAGTGACGGCAGGCCCCGCGGCTTGCCGTGCGCGGGGACAATGGGCCTCTTGGGCCCGGTTACTGTTGGGGACATGCGTCTCCACGTCGTCGACCACCCCCTGGTCGCCCACAAGCTCACCACGCTGCGCGACCAGCGCACCGACTCCGCGACCTTCCGCCGTCTGGCCGACGAGCTGGTCACCCTGCTCGCCTACGAGGCCACGCGTGACGTGCGCACCGAGCAGGTCGACATCCAGACGCCGGTGGCGCGCACCACGGGAGTGAAGCTGTCCCACCCGCGTCCGCTGGTGGTGCCGATCCTGCGGGCCGGCCTCGGCATGCTGGACGGCATGGTCCGGCTGCTGCCGACCGCCGAGGTGGGCTTCCTCGGCATGATCCGCAACGAGGAGACGCTGCAGGCCTCCACGTACACCACCCGGATGCCGGAGGACCTCTCCGGCCGTCAGGTGTACGTCCTGGACCCGATGCTCGCCACCGGCGGCACGCTGGTCGCGGCGATCCGGGAGCTGATCGAGCGCGGCGCGGACGACGTGACCGCCGTGGTGCTGCTGGCCGCGCCGGAGGGCGTCGAGGTCATGGAGCGCGATCTGGCCGGCACCCCGGTGACGGTCGTGACGGCGTCGGTCGACGAGCGCCTCGACGAGCAGGGCTACATCGTGCCGGGCCTGGGCGACGCCGGGGACCGGATGTACGGCGCGGCCGAATAGACCGGTCCGGCGGCGGGGCCGTCACCCGCCGCCGTTCAGCAATTCTTCTTCGTGGTGGGCGCCGGTTCGGGCTCGGTCAGTGCGGCCAGCGCCCGGTCGGCGTCCGCCTTCCGCGTCAGGCTCCGGAAATCGTCGCCGATGACGAGGTCGATCGCGTCCCCCTCGCGGGCGGCGTCGGTGCGCTGTTCGGCGCCGGCGAGCTGGGCGCCGAGCACCGGCAGCGAGGTGTCGAGGGCGGAGGCGGGCCCGAGCAGGACTCCGGTGCCCTCGACCTTCTTGTCGTACTCCTCGGGCGCGTTGGCGACCTCGCCGATCTTGAAGCCGCGCTTCTCCAGCTCGTCGGCGGTCTTCTGGGCGAGACCGCTGCGGGTCGTGGCGTTGAGGACGTTGACCGTGATCGTGCCGGGCTCGGGGAGGGCCCTCGGGGCGGCCGCGGGGGTCGCCCTGACGGCGCAGGCCGCCTTGGCCTTGCCGGTGGGGGCGGAGTCGCCGCCACCGGTGAACACGTCGATGAGCTGCAGCGTGCCCCAGCCGGCCCCACCGAGCACGGCGACCGAGGCGACGGCCAGGACGACGAGCCTGCCGTGTCGCCGGGGTCGGCGCATCCGCGGGTACTTGTCACCCGTGATCCGGTACTGGCCGCCCATGCCGGGAGGAGTGAGCATGCTCATGGGCGCAGCGTAGTGCGCCCGGGCAGCAATGCCTACCGGGTGATCATCCGACTGTGTGCAGTCTGACCCGAAAGGGGCAAACCGGCCGAGGCGGGGTGCCGGCGGGGTGCCGGAGCGGCGTCAGTCCACCTCGAGGACGCGGGCGTGCAGCACCTGCCGCTGCTGGAGCGCCGCCCGGACCGCGCGGTGCAGTCCGTCCTCCAGGTACAGGTCGCCCTGCCACTTCACGACGTGCGCGAAGAGGTCGCCGTAGAAGGTCGAGTCCTCGGCGAGGAGGGTCTCGAGGTCGAGCTGCTGCTTGGTCGTCACGAGCTGATCGAGGCGGACCGGGCGCGGCGCGACGTCCGCCCACTGCCGGGTGCTCTCCCGGCCGTGGTCGGGGTACGGCCGGCCGTTTCCGATGCGCTTGAAGATCACACGGAAAGCCTACCGGTCGAGACGTTCCGGGCGCAGCCATGGCGACGGAGTACGACGCCGAAAAAACCACCCGGAACCGGGAGGGACCGGAAATCGGCTCCCGGGCGGGCGGACGCGGGCCGCGCCGCCGCTCGGCTCGCGCGCCGGTGCCCCGGCGCGCGCACCCGCCGGTACGCGGCGGTGGCGTCCTCGGCCCCGTCACGGTGGACCCGAAGTCCTTCGCGCGCGGCGGTCCGAGGGCCGCGTCCTCCCGGTCCCGCCCCCGCCCCCTCGCGTCCGCGTCCTTCGCGTACGATTCCGCCACGATTGTTTGGTTAGGGGAGCCTAACCTAAAGGAATGGGGGCACAGTGGCCGGCGAGATCTTTCGGGACCCCTGGGGCATCCCCCATCTGCGCGCAGACAGCGCGGACGAACTCGCGCACGCCCAGGGCCGGGTCACCGCCCTCGACCGCGCCTGGCAGCTGGAGGTCGAACGGCACCGCGCGCAGGGCACCTCGGCGTCCTTCCTCGGCCCCGAGGCCCTGCCCTGGGACCGCTTCGTCCGCCGCGCCCGCCTGGCCGACACGGCCCGCCGCTGCTGGGCCGAACTGGAGCGGACGGACCCGGAGACGGCCGACTGGGTCCGGGCCTACACCGCGGGCGTGAACGAGGGGCTGGGCGCCGCCACCGCCCCCGAGTTCGCCCGCACGGGCCTCGCCCCCGGCCGCTGGGAGCCCTGGACCCCCCTCGGGATCTGGCTCGCCACCCACATCCTCTTCGCCGGCTTCCCCGCCAAGCTGTGGCGCGAGCACCTCGCCGCCCACCTCGGCGCCGACGCCGTCGGCCTGTTCGCCACCGACGGCCCCGGCACCTCGGGCAGCAACGGCTGGCTGGTCGCCGGGGAGCGCACGGTCACCGGGCAGGCGGTCATCGCCGGGGATCCGCACCGCTTCATCGAGGACCCCGGCGTCTACCAGCAGATCCGCCTGGCCTGCCCGGAGTTCGACGTGGTCGGCCTCGCCGTGCCCGGCGTGCCCGGCATCGCCCACTTCGGCCACACCGGCACGGTCGCCTGGGCCATCACCAACGCCATGGCCGACTACCAGGACCTCTACCGCGAGCGGCTGCGGCGCACCGACGGGGGAGGAGCCGGAAGCCCGGGGCAGGCAGTGGAGGCGCTCGGTCCGGACGGGGCGTGGCACCCGGCCGCCCGGCACACCGAGACCGTCGAGGTGGCCGGCGGGGAGCCGGTCGAGGTCGAGGTGATCGAGACCGACCGCGGCCCGGTCGTCATCGGCGGCCCCGAGGGCCTCGACGACGGCGTGCCCGCACCCGGCGGGCCTCCGCTCGCCGTCGCCCTGCGCCATCCGCCCCGGGTCACCGGCGACCTCGGCTTCGGCGCCCTGCTGCCGCTGCTGCGGGCCCGCCGGGTCGCCGACGTGGACCGGGCCGCCGACCGGTGGGCCGAGCCGGTCAACGTGCTCCTGGCCGCCGACACCGAGGGCGGCACGCTGCACCGGGTGGCCGGCCGGGTCCCGGTGCGCTCCGAGGCCAACCGGGTCCGCCTGGTGCCGGCCTGGGAGCCCGGCCACGAGTGGCGGGGCTGGCACGAGCCGCCGCGCGCCGGGCTGTCCGACGGGGTCGCCGTGATGGCGAACCAGCGCGGCCCCGCGGCCCCGCTCGGCGTCGAGTTCGCCCCGCCGCACCGCGCCGACCGCATCGCCGCGCTGCTGGCGGGCCGGGAGCGCTGGTCGGCCGCCGACATGCCCGCGATCCACACGGACACCCACCTCGCCTCCGCCGCCGCCCTGCTGGACCGCCTCGCCGCGCTGGACGGCACGGACCTGAGCGGACCGGCCGCCGCCCTGCGCGACCGCCTGCTGCGCTGGGACCGCCGCATGGACGCGGACAGCGCCGACGCGGCCGCCTTCGCGGCCGTGCGCGGCGCGGTCGTACGGCACCTCGCGGCGCACCCCGCGTTCGCCGCGACGGCCGTGCCGCCCGCGTACCCGGAGGTCTTCCGGCCCTGGCTCGCGCTGGTCCCGCGGATCGGGTACGCCCTCGAACACCTCCTCACCGCCGACGAGCTGTTCGGCGTCGACCGTCCGGCGGCCGTCCGCGCGGCCCTGGAGGAGGTGGCCGCCCGGCCGCCCGCCGGCACCTGGGGCGACACCCACCGCCTGGCGCCCTGGCGGGCCCTGCCCCCGACGACGCCGTACGAGGAGCCCGGCCTGTCCGGCGACCACGACTGCGTGCTGTGCACCTCGCCCGTGCCCGGCCTGACCGACCTCGCCGCGCGCGGCCCGGCCGCCCGGTACGTCTGGGACCTGGCCCGGCGCGAGGACAGCCGCTGGGTGGTGCCGTTCGGCGCCTCGGGCGTCCCCGGCTCGCCCCACCACCGCGACCAGCAGCCCCTGTGGCGCGCGGGGGACCTGGTCCCGGTCGTCACCGACTGGGACCGGCTGCACCGGGAGACCGGCGCACGACCTGCGAACGACTGAGGAACGACTGAGGAACGACCGACGAACGACTGACGAGGAGACCGATGTCCGACCCCTACGCCTCCCGCGCGGCCGTCCACGAGCAGGTGGTCGACGGCTTCGGAACCGTGCGCGTCCTGCCGCTGGACGCCCGGGCCGACGCCCCCCTGCTGCACCGCTGGGTGAACGCGGAGCGCGCCGTCTTCTGGGGCATGAACGGCCTCACCGAGGAGCAGGTCGCCGAGGTCTACGCCCACATGGACACGCTCGACACCCACCACGCCCACCTCGTCCTCAAGGACGGCGCGCCGGCCGCGCTGCTGCAGACCTACGAGCCGGCGGCCGACCGGGTCGCGGAGTGCTACCCCGTCGCGCCCGGCGACATCGGCATCCACCTGCTGGTCGCCCCCGCCGCGCCCGGCGCGGCCCGTTCCGGCTGGACCGCCGGGCTGCTGACCGCCGTCACCGGGTACGTCCTGCTGGGGCTGGACCGCGAGCGCGTGGTGGTCGACCCCGACGTGGCCAACGGGAAGGCGATCGCCCGTTTCCTGCGGCAGGGCTTCACCGCCGGTCCCGAGGTCGTGCTGCCGGAGGTCGACCTGCCCGACGTGTACCTCCCGCGGAAGAAGGCCCGGCTCGCCTTCCTCACCCGCGAGGTAGCCTTCGGCGGGTGACCCCCGACGATCTCGTCGCCCACTACGGACTGGAACCGATCCCCCGCGAGGGCGGGCGGTTCCGGCGGACCTGGGCGGGTCCCGAGCGGCCCGACGGCCGGCCCGAGGGCACCGCCGCCCTCGTCCTGCTCACCGACGCGCCGGACGACTTCTGCGCCCTGCACCGCCTGCCCGCCGACGAGGTCTGGCACTTCCACCTCGGCGACCCGCTCCGGCTGCTCCTCCTCGCCCCCGACGGCACCGCCCGCACCCCCGTGCTGGGCCCGGACGTCCTCGGCGGCCAGCACGTCCAGCTCGTCGTGCCCGCGGGCACCTGGATGGGGGCACGGGTGGCGGCGGGCGGGGCCTGGACGCTCTTCGGCTGCACCATGGCGCCCGGGTTCACCTACGAGGGCTACGAGCACGGGGACGCGGCGGAGCTGGCGGCGCGCTACCCGGACCAGGCGGAGCGGATCGTGGAACTGTGCCGCCCGTGAGCCCGCCGGGACTGCTGGAGGGGCAGGTCGCCCTGGTCACCGGCGCGGGCGGCGGCATCGGCCGGGGCATCGCCCTGCGGTTCGCCGAGGAGGGCGCCGCGGTCGCGCTGCACTGCCGTACGGCGGTGTCGTCCGCGCGCGAGCTCGCCGACCGCATCCGGGGATCGGGCGGCGAGGCCGTCGTCCTGCGCGCCGACCTGACCGACGAGGACGCCTGCCGCCGCCTGGTGGCGGAGGCGGCCCGGTGGGGCGGGGGCCGGCTGACCGCCCTGGTCAACTGCGCGGGGGTGCAGCCGGTCCAGGAGCTCGCCGGGATGACGGCGGCCGAGTGGCGGGCGGTCGTGGACACCAACACCACCGGCGTCTTCGCCTGCACCCGGGCGGCGGCGGAGCTCATGCGGCCGGCGGGCGGCGGTTCGGTCACCCACATCGCGTCCGTGGAGGCGCGCAGCCCGGCACCGGGCCACGCCCACTACTGCGCGTCCAAGGCGGCCGTGGTGATGCACGCCCGCGCGGCGGCCCTGGAGTACGGCCCGTGGGGGATCCGCGTCAACACGGTCTCGCCCGGCCTGATCGAACGGGAGGGGCTGGAGGACGCCTGGCCGGAGGGCGTGCGCCGGTGGCGGCGGGCGTCCGCGGTGGGCCGGCTCGGCCGTCCGGAGGACGTCGGCGACGCCTGCGTGTTCCTGGCCTCCCGGCTCGCGTCCTGGGTGACGGGCCACGACCTGGTGGTGGACGGAGGGGTCTCGGCCCGGCCGACCTGGTGAAACGGCGGGGGCGGGCCGCGCGGTGAACGCACCGCGCCTTCCGTCCGTACCCCACCGGAGCCGGATTGCCGGAAGGCGGGGTACGACGTGGAGCGACGGCGCAGCGGGGCGGCGACGGACGGTGAGCGACGGGGCGGGGCGACGGACGGCGGACGGGGCGGGGCGGCGGGCCGCGGAACCCGGCGGCTTCGGGGGCTGGTGCTGCTGGGAGCCGTGCTGGTCCTGCTCCTCCTCGGCGGCGCGGCCCCGGCGAGCGCCCACGCCGGCCTCCGCGGCGCCGACCCCGAGGACGGAAGCGTCCTCGAGTCCGCCCCCCGGTACGTCACCCTGACCTTCACGGAGTCCGTCGGCCTGCTCGAGGACTCCTTCCGCGTCTACAGCCCCGAGAACCGCCGGGTGAGCCTGGGCGAGCCGCAGCACGCGGACGGGGCCTCCGACACCGCCCGGATCGACCTGCCCGACGGGCTCGCCGAGGGCACCTACACGGTGGCCTGGCGGGTGATCTCCGCCGACAGCCACCCGGCCTCCGGTGCCTTCTCCTTCTCCATCGGCAAGCCCTCGCCCACCGCGCCCGCGGTGCCCGCGGAGCAGGTCGAGCACCCGGTCACCAAGAGCCTCTACGACACCGGCCGCCACCTCGCGTACATCGCCGCCGCCCTGCTCGTCGGCACGGCGGCGTTCGTGGCCCTGTGCCGTCCGCCGGACCCCGCCCCGCTGCGGACGCCGCTGCTCACCGGCTGGTGGACGCTGCTGACGGCCACGGTCGCCCTCCTCGTCCTGCGCGCCCCGTACGAGACCGGGACGGCACCGGCCACCGCCTTCGACGCCTCCGCCTTCGCCCGCACCCTCACCGGCCGTCCGGGGATCGCCCTGCTCACCCGGCTGGCGCTGCTCCTGCTGACGGCGGCGGTCCTCCTGTGGCTCTCCCGGCGCCCCGCGCCGGAACCGGACCGGACGCCCCGCGCGCACCTGGCGGCGGGCGCCGCCCTGTCCGTCGGCCTCGCCCTGACCTGGGCGGCGGCCGAGCACGCCTCCGCCGGGATCCAGGTCCCGCTGGCGATGACCTCCTCCGTCCTGCACCTGCTGGCGATGGCGTGCTGGCTCGGCGGCCTGACGGCCCTGCTCCTCACCCTGCGCCGCACGCGGACCCCGCCGCCCGTGGCCACGGTCACCCGCTTCTCCCGCCTGGCCTTCGCCTCGGTGACCGTCCTCGTCGTCACCGGCGTCTACCAGTCCTGGCGCGGCCTCGGCTCCTGGGCCGCGCTCACGGAGACGTCGTATGGCAGGACCCTGACCGTCAAACTCGTCGTGACGGCCCTCCTGCTGGCGGCGGCGGGACTGTCCCGCCACTGGACGGCACGGCTGGCGGCGGCGAAGGCACCGGTGGCGGTGGAGGAGCGGGTGCCGCAGTTGGTGGGAGCGGCGGGGGCGGGCCCGGAGACGAAGCCGGGGACCGGGGGCCCGGGGAACGAAGAGCCGGGGACCGGGAAGTCGCGGACCGAAGAGCCGGGGAGCGGGGAGCCGGAGGCGGGCCCCGGGGACCGGCCGCGCCCCCCGGCGGACGAGCCGGACCGCCACCGCCGGGCCCTGCGGCTGTCCGTGCTGGTCGAAGTGGCCGTGGGCATCGTGGTGCTGCTGGTCACGTCGGTGCTGACCGGCACCCTCCCGGCCCGCGCGGAGGCCGCGGCCGCCGAGACCGCCGGGACGGCCCCGGTGGCCGGGCTCCCCGGGGCGTCGACGGTCACGATCCCCTACGACGTCGGCACCCCCGGCGGCAAGGGCCGGGTGCAGATCACGCTGGACCCGGGCCGGGTGGGCGAGAACGGCGTCCAGGCGGTGGTCTTCGGCGCGGACGGCGGGCTGACTATCGTCCCGGAACTGAGGCTGTCCTTCACTCTCGCCGCGAAGGACATCGGGCCCGTCGACGCCCGGTTGACCGACCGGGGCGGCTACTGGGCCACCAGCGACCTCAACCTGCCCCTCGAGGGCACCTGGACGATGAAGGCGACGGTCAGGGTGACCGAGCTGGACCAGGTGAGCGCGTCACGGAAGGTGCGGATCGCTCGTTGACGCATCTCCCGTCGACGGGCCGTCCGTCGACGGGCCGTCCGCCCGCGGGGTCCGCCCGTCGGCGGAAAGCCCGAGCAGCCCGCTCATGAGTTCGGCGGCCCGCACGGAGGCGTCCCCGCAGCACGTGTTGAACAGCACGTGCACCTGCTCGACCCGGTCGGCCAGCCGGCGCAACCTCGGCACCCACGCCCCGAGTTCCTCCGCCCCGTACGCGTACCGGAACCGGTCCTCCTTGCTGCCCGTGCCCCAGGCGGCGCTGCGCCCGTGGAACCGCACCACGGACAGGCGGGGCGAGGTCACGGGCGTGACCGGCGGTACGGACGAGGGCAGCGACTGCACCATGTCGACGCCGACCGCGGCCATCGCGCACCGGGCGAGCAGCGCGGACGTGGCCTCGGCGCGCCCCGCCTCCCACCACGAGGGATGCCGGAACTCCACGGCGAGGGGCCACCCTTCGGCCCGCCGCGCACACTCCTCCACGAACGCCTCGGCCCCCGCCCCGGCCCGCAGCCACGGCGGGAACTGGAACAGCACGCTCCCCAGCCGCCCGCTCCGACGCAGCGGCCCGATCCCCTCGGCGAACCGCGCCCACACCTCGTCCAGCACCGCCGGGTCGCGCGCGTCGGGCGGCAGCCCGCCGGGCATCACCGCGCTCCGGGTGGGGTGCCCGGTCAGCAGGGAGAACGCCTTGACGTCGAACACGAACCCGTCGGGCGTCCGCTCCACCCACAGCCGGCTGTTCCGCTCGGAGGGCAGGGCGTAGTACGACGCGTCGACCTCGACGACGGGGAACCGCTGCGCGTAGTACCGCAGCCGTCCCTCGGCGTCCCGCCGCCCCGCCGGGTACCAGCCGCTGCCGACCAGCGCCCGGTCGGTCCAGGAACAGGTGCCCACCAGGATGTCGCCCATGGGGCCCGGTTACCCGCCGCGCCACCCCGCAGACACCGGCGGAGCCGGCCGGGCGGTCAGCCGAGGGACCGGAGGAGTTCGTCGCACGCCTGCTCGCACGAGCGGCAGGCCTCCGCGCACAGGCGGCAGTGCTCGTGCCGGTCGGCGTGGGCGGAGCACTCGTCCGCACAGGCCCGGCAGGCGGTGGCGCACGCGGTGAGGATCGCGCGGGTGACGTGGGCGTCGTAGCCGATGTGCCGGGACAGGACGGATGCGGTGGCGTTGCAGATGTCGGCGCAGTCCATGTCGGTGCGGATGCACTTG
Organism: Streptomyces viridosporus T7A; assembly: GCF_008704515.1. Lineage (NCBI taxonomy): Bacteria > Bacillati > Actinomycetota > Actinomycetes > Kitasatosporales > Streptomycetaceae > Streptomyces > Streptomyces viridosporus. The sequence goes on along the minus strand of NZ_CP023700.1, from coordinate 4,145,577 downwards.
GTGAGCTCGCCGACCATGCTCTCGGACAGACAGGCGTCCGCGCACGCGGTGCACGCCTGGGCGCAGGCGACGCACTCCTCGATGCACCGGGTGAGTTTGTCGCGGTCCACCCGGCCCAGGTCGGCGGGGTAGGTCGCGAGCATGTCCTTGACGGTCGTCACGATCGGTCCTCCTCGGTCGTCGCCGGGGCGGTGCGGTCCGGGGTGGCCGCGTTCGGTCCGCCCCCGCCCCTGCCGGGTTGGCCCGGCCGGGGAACGCAAACGCGTCCGGGGTGCCCCGGACCCCTCCGGGGCACCCCGAACCCTTCCGCGGCGCCCCGGACGCGAGGACCGGTCCGGTGTTCAGTGGTGGGCGTGCACGACGGCGTGGCCCCGGCCGCGGCCGATCATCCACTTGTTGACCGGGGTGGTGATCAGGAAGGCGACCGCGAACCCGCCGAGCAGGGCCGACCAGAACAGCCCGTCGGACAGATGGGCGTCCATCGCGCCCGGGGTGAGGGCGACGATGCCGTTGTCGACGGCCTCCATCACCGCGATCGAGACGGTGTCGGCGGCCAGTGCCACCTTGATCGCGGACTTGAGGTCCAGGCCGGCCCGGACCACCGCGAACAGGGTGAACGAGTAGCCGAACAGGAACGCCAGCGCGATCGCCAGGACCATGGTGGGCAGGTTGCCCCAGCCCAGCGCCGTCCCGACGACCATGCCGAGGATCTCGCCGACGGCGCAGCCGGTCAGGCAGTGCAGGGTCGCCTTCACGGCCATGGCCCAGGAGGCCCCGGCGCGGGGGCCGTGGGCGCCATGGGCGGTGTGAGCGGTGTGGTCGGTGTGGGTGTCGTGGCGGGCTTCACCGCCCGCCAGGTCTCCGTGCCCGCCGTGGCTTCGGCGGGCGGCGTGGGCATGCGTGGTGTCGCCGTGCCGACCGGTGTGCTCCATGGCCTTCATCCCCTGTCCGTCCGGTGTCCCCCACAGGGCCCCACCTTCCCCACGGTATACCCCCTAGGGGTATGAGTCCAGGGGGTCGGTCCGGACCACGACCCGGGGTGCCCGTGGTCCGGGCGCACGGCCGACGAGGAGCGGGCGAAGGGCCCGTGCGCAGCGCGCTCGAACACGGGTGCCCGAGGGCCGCTATCTTTCGCTCCGGACGTCGGACACACGGAGCGGCATGCGACAGGCAGAGGAACGGGCCGGGGAGCCGTACGGGAGCGTCACGGCCCCCGCGGTCGACGACGAGGCCCCCGCGGACGCCGCTGGAGCCCCGGCGGACGCCGATGGGGTTTTGGCGGGCGGCTGGCCCCGGTACTGGCCCTTGCTGCTCCTCGGGGCGGCCGTGCTTCCCGGGACGATGCTCTTCGTCGTCGGCCGGTGGGGGGACGAGCCGGCCGTGCAGGCCTGGCGGACCGTCTGTCTCTCCATCACCGTGCAGGCGCTGCCGTTCCTGCTGCTCGGAACGGCCCTGTCCGGCGCGATCAACGCGTTCGTGCCGGCCCGGGTGTTCACCCGGGCGCTGCCCCGCAACCCCTCGCTCGCCGTCCCGGTCGCCGGGGCCGCCGGGGCCGTCCTGCCCGGCTGCGAGTGCGCCTCCGTGCCGGTCGCCAACAGCCTCATCGGCCGGGGCGTCACCCCGGCCGCCGCTTTCGCGTTCCTGCTGTCGGCCCCCGCCATCAACCCGGTGGTCCTGACCACCACGGCCATCGCCTTCCCCGGAAGCCCCGAGATGGTGCTGGCCCGGCTGCTCGCCTCGCTCGCCACCGCCAGTGCGATGGGCTGGCTGTGGCTCTGGCTGGGCCGCGAGAAGTGGCTGCGGCCGGCCGTACGGCACACCGGGCACCGGCCGGGGCGGAGCCGCTGGAGGGAGTTCCGGCTCGGTTTCCAGCACGACTTCCTGCACGCGGGCGGCTTCGTCATCGTCGGGGCCATGGCGGCGGCCACCTTCAACGTGGCCGTTCCCGACTCCGTGCTCGGCGTGTTCTCCGACTCGCCCTGGTTGTCGGTGCTCTTCCTGGCCGCGCTCGCCGTCCTCCTCTCGGTCTGCTCCGAGGCCGACGCGTTCCTCGCGGCCTCCCTCACCGGCTTCTCGCCCCTCGCGCGGCTGACGTTCATGGTGGTCGGACCGATGGTCGACCTGAAGCTGATCGCCCTTCAGGCGGGCACCTTCGGACGGGCCTTCGCGATCCGCTTCTCCGCCGCCACGGCGGTCGTCGCCGTCCTGTGCAGCGTGCTCATCGGAGGAACCCTGCTGTGAAGCGCCCCCTGCAGGCGGTCCTGCTCGTCCTCAGCGGCGTCGGCCTGCTGCACGCCTCGCTCCTCACCGACCTCTACCTGAGGTACGTCAACGACTGGATGCGTCCGCTGCTGATCGCGTCGGGGGCGGTGCTGCTCCTGCTCGGCACGGCGGAGGCCTGGTCGCTGCGGAGGCCGGGCAGGCGCCGGGAGACCGACGAGGACCACCGTCACGAGGACCGCCACGGCGACGGTCATGACGGTGACGGCCACGACCACTCCGGTGTGCCCGGTGTGGCCTGGCTGCTCTTCCTCCCCGCCCTGAGCCTGCTCTTCTACGCCCCGCCGTCCCTCGGCGCCTACACCGCCTCCCGCCAGGCCACCAAACCGGTCGTGCAGCAGGACGAGTTCGATCCCCTGCCCGCGACCTCACCGGTCCCGCTGACCCTCCGCGACTTCACCAGCCGCGTCCAGCAGGACCGCGAGCAGGCCATCAAGGGCCGCACCGTCCGGATGACCGGCTTCGTCACCCCCGGCGGGCGGGGCGAGGGCTGGTACCTGACCCGGCTCCTGATCAACTGCTGCGCGGCGGACGCCCAGTCGGTCAAGGTGCGGATCCACGGAGCCCCGGCCCCGCCCGCCGACACCTGGGTGACGGTCGAGGGCACCTGGCACGCGGGCGGAACCCTCGGTACGAGCTCCGCCCCGGTCGCGCTCGACGCCCGCACCGTCAGCGAGGTCGACCGGCCGGCGAACGCCTACACGGACGCCCTTCCGCTCTCCCCTCCCCGCTGACGGCCGGCAGTCACGGCTCGCCCGGCGGCGCGGAACCATCGCCGTCCGCCCGCCCGGCGCCGGTGGAGTGACGGGCCGAGGCGGGCGGCCTGGTCGAGCGCGTGCGTCCTGTTCATGGGCACCCCGGTGTTCGCCGTCGACCTGCCGGTCTCCTTCTCCGAGAACGCCCCTGGGACGACGACCGGCGAGCACGGCGGTGTCGGCACCGTCCCCGTGCAGGAGGTGAGGGAAGCCACACCCGCTCCCGGCTCGGGGGCGGGTGCTTCGAGGGGGACGGACAACGTCGAAGGGCCCCACCGCAAGCGGTGGGGCCCTTCGACATCGTGCCCGGTGAGGCACTGGCGGAGGATACGAGATTCGAACTCGTGAGGGGTTGCCCCCAACACGCTTTCCAAGCGTGCGCCCTAGGCCTCTAGGCGAATCCTCCGCCGGAAACATTACATGACCGAGAGGAGTGCTCGCGAACTCGTTCCCTCCCCGCGACATGAGGTAGCCTCTGCGTAGCCCCTCACGCGGCGCTATCTGACTGAACTCCCCCAGGGCCGGAAGGCAGCAAGGGTAGGTTGGCTCTGGCGGGTGCGTGGGGGGCGCTTGCGTGTGCGGACGCGGGCCCGGGGAGACCGGCCCGCGGGGGCGGGGCCGCGGACGGGACCGGATGTCGGCGGGCGCCTATAACCTCGTAGGCGTGTCGTCTCTCGCGCTGTACCGCCGCTATCGCCCGGAGTCGTTCGCCGAGGTCATCGGGCAGGAGCATGTCACCGACCCGTTGCAGCAGGCGCTGCGGAACAACCGGGTCAATCACGCGTACCTGTTCAGCGGCCCGCGCGGATGCGGCAAGACGACCAGTGCGCGGATCCTCGCGCGGTGCCTGAACTGTGAGGAAGGTCCCACGCCGACCCCGTGCGGCACCTGCCAGTCCTGTCAGGACCTCGCGCGCAACGGCCCCGGCTCGATCGACGTCATCGAGATCGACGCCGCTTCCCACGGTGGTGTGGACGACGCCCGGGACCTGCGCGAGAAGGCGTTCTTCGGGCCCGCCCAGAGCCGTTACAAGATCTACATCATCGACGAGGCCCACATGGTCACGTCGGCCGGCTTCAACGCGCTGCTCAAGGTCGTCGAGGAGCCCCCGGAGCACCTGAAGTTCATCTTCGCCACCACCGAGCCCGAGAAGGTCATCGGGACCATCCGGTCGCGCACCCACCACTACCCGTTCCGGCTGGTGCCGCCGGGCACCCTCCGGGACTACCTCGGCGAGGTGTGCGCGAAGGAGGACATCCCCGTCGAGGAGGGCGTGCTGCCGCTCGTCGTGCGGGCCGGCGCCGGATCCGTGCGGGACTCGATGTCCGTCATGGACCAGTTGCTCGCCGGCGCCGGGGCGGAGGGCGTGACGTACGCCATGGCCACCTCCCTGCTGGGGTACACGGACGGCTCGCTGCTCGACTCCGTGGTGGAGGCCTTCGCGACCGGTGACGGGGCCGCCGCCTTCGAGGTCGTCGACCGGGTGATCGAGGGCGGCAACGACCCGCGGCGGTTCGTCGCCGACCTGCTGGAGCGGCTGCGGGACCTGGTGATCCTCGCCGCCGTGCCGGACGCCGCGGAGAAGGGGCTCATCGACGCCCCCGCCGACGTCATCGAGCGGATGCTGGCCCAGGCCGGCACCTTCGGCGCCGCCGAGCTCAGCCGCGCCGCCGACCTCGTCAACGAGGGGCTCACCGAGATGCGCGGCGCCACCTCGCCCCGCCTCCAGCTCGAGCTGATCTGCGCCCGCGTGCTGCTGCCCGCCGCCTACGGCGACGAGCGCTCGGTCATGGCCCGCCTGGACCGGATCGAGCGCGGCGTGAACTTCTCGGCGGGCGGCGGCGCGGGCGCACCCGCCCTGGGATACGTGCCCGGACCGGACGTCCACGGCGCAGCGGCGGCCGGCCCGGCGCAGGGCCAGGCCCCGGTCCCGCCGGGCGGCGGCCCCGCCGCAGCCCGGGCCGCGGTGCGGGCTCCGGGGGGCGGTCCCGCCGCCGCGCCCGCTCCGGCCCCGCCCGCACCCGCTCCCACACCGGCTCCGGCGCAGGCTCCGCCGCCGGCTGCGCCGAGCGCCCCTGCCGCGCCCGCGCCCACGCCCGCTCCCGGGGCCTGGCCCACCGCCGCCTCCGTCGGCGGCGGGGGCCGTCGGCCCGGCGGCTGGCCCACGGCCGCCCCGGCGGGCGGCGGGCCGTCCCCGTCCCCGGTCGCGGCCGCGCCGAGCGCCCCCGCGCCCCAGGCGGCTCCCGCCCCGTCGGCCCCCGCCGCAGGCGGCGGGGGCCTCGACCCCCGCATGCTCTGGCCGAACATCCTGGAGGCGGTCAAGAACCGCCGCCGCTTCACCTGGATCCTGCTCAGCCAGAACGCCCAGGTGACCTCGTTCGACGGCACGACCCTCCAGCTCGGCTTCGTGAACGCGGGCGCCCGCGACAACTTCCTCAGCAGCGGCAGCGAGGACGTGCTGCGCCAGGCGCTGGCCGATCAGTTCAACGTCCAGTGGAAGATCGAGGCGATCGTCGACCCGTCCGGTGGCGGCGGCGCGGCGGCCCCCGCCCCGGCGGGCCCGGCCGGCGTCCGCCACGGCGGTGGGGGAGGCCACGGCGGGGGCGGCGGGTACGGCGGCACCGGAGCCGGGCCCGGCCGGCGGCCCGCCGCTCAGCCGCCCGCCCCGTCCCCCGCGGGTCCCGCGCAGGCGACCGGCGCCCCGACGGCACCCGCGTCCGCCCCGTCCGCCCCGGCACCCCGGCCGTCCGCCCCGGAACCGCCGCCCCCGGTCTCCCCCGAGGACGACATCCCCGAGGACGACGACCCCGACCTGGACGAGTCGGCCCTCTCCGGGCAGGAGCTGATCGTCCGGGAGCTCGGCGCGACGGTGGTCGAGGAGATCGCCAACGAGTAGGGCGGCCCACCGGCCCACCGGCCCACCGACCCGGCGACCTGTCGCCTCGCCGGCCCGGCGTGCCGTGCGCGCGTTTCTGGAGGAACCCACAAACCCGTGCCCCCCGTTCCTTCGGAAGCCCGCACAAGCGAATCCGCCGCCTCCCGTTAGGCTGACCCCGTGAAGGTCCTCGTCATCGGAAGCGGCGCCCGCGAACACGCCCTGTGCCGCTCCCTGTCCCTCGACCCCGACGTCACCGCGCTGCACTGCGCCCCCGGCAACGCCGGCATCGCCGAGGTCGCCGAGCTGCACCGGGTCGACGCCCTCGACGGTGCGGCCGTGTCCGCGCTGGCCGCGCGGCTCGGCGCGGACCTCGTGGTGATCGGCCCGGAGGCCCCCCTCGTCGCCGGTGTCGCCGACGCCGTGCGCGACGCGGGCATCGCGGTCTTCGGCCCCTCCGGGGAGGCCGCGCGGCTGGAGGGGTCCAAGGCCTTCGCCAAGGACGTCATGGCGGCGGCGGGCGTGCCCACGGCCCGGTCGTACGTCTGCACGACGCCCGAGGAGGCCGACGCGGCCCTCGACGCGTTCGGCGCCCCGTACGTCGTCAAGGACGACGGGCTCGCCGCCGGCAAGGGCGTCGTCGTCACCGCCGACATCGAGGCGGCCCGGGCGCACGCCGGTGTCTGCGAGCGCGTGGTCGTCGAGGAGTACCTCGACGGTGCCGAGGTCTCCCTCTTCGCGATCACCGACGGCGAGACGGTCCTGCCCCTCCAGCCCGCCCAGGACTTCAAGCGCGCGCTGGACGGCGACGAGGGCCCGAACACCGGCGGCATGGGGGCGTACTCCCCGCTGCCGTGGGCCGACCCGAAGCTGGTCGACGAGGTCGTGCAGACGGTGCTCCAGCCGACGGTCGACGAGATGCGGCGCCGCGGCACCCCGTTCTCCGGCCTGCTCTACGCCGGTCTGGCGATCACCTCGCGCGGGATCCGCGTGATCGAGTTCAACGCCCGGTTCGGCGACCCCGAGACGCAGGTGGTCCTGGCCCGCCTGAAGACCCCGCTGGCCGGCGTGCTGATGGCCGCCGCCACCGGGAACCTCGCCCATCTGGAGCCGCTGCGCTGGAGCGACGAGGCCGCGGTCACCGTGGTCGTCGCCTCGCACAACTACCCGGGCACCCCGCGCACCGGCGACCCGATCACCGGCCTCGACGAGGTCGCCGCGCAGGACGCGCCGCACGCGTACGTGCTGCACGCCGGGACGAGGAGCGAGGGCGGCGCGATCGTCAGCGCGGGCGGCCGCGTGCTGTCCGTCACGGCGACCGGCAAGGACCTCGCCGAGGCCCGCGACCGCGCCTACCGCTCGGTCGCCCGCATCGGCCTCGACGGCTCCCAGCACCGCACGGACATCGCGGCGAAGGCGGCGCAGGACGCCTGACCACGACGGGCGCCGCGCCCGGTCCGCCGCCGGCGCCGCCGAACCCCACGGGCCCCGGATCCGTCTCAGGATCCGGGGCCCGAACCTTGCCGTCGGTCGTCCACCTTTCCCCAAAGCCATTCCATCGAGTGAGCAATGAGCCATCCGGCTGACGAGGGCCGGACCCCCAACTAGGGTGCCGCGCATGTGTTCCGGCACTTGGCCCATCGGCATTGCGATGTCGGGGACGGGTGCCACAGTGGGGGAGTGAGCAACGCCAGGACAGCGTCAGGACCGCCGGGAGGGGGTGGGGTCGGGCCATGAGCGGAAGCGGAACGGGAACGGAGGCGGGCGCGCAGGCCGCGCGGTCGCGGGCGGTCGCCGTGCTGCGCGTCCGCAGCCAGGCACTGGCCGTCGCCGTACTGCCGGCCGCCGGCGCCGTGATCCTGCTCGCCGGCGGCCCCACCGGCCACCTCCCGGGCACCGTCTGGGACCTCGCCCGCTGGGTCCTCACGCCGCTCGCGGTGCTCGTCCTGCTCGCCGCCGCCGGTGTCGCCCTGGTCGTCGCCCGGGCCCGGCCCGCCGTGAGCCCGACGGTGCCGATCGCCGAGGCGGCGGCCCCGGAGCTGTACCGGATGGTGCGCGACCTCGCCGACCGCCTCGACGTCCCCGCCCCGTCCGCGATAGCGCTCACCCCGGACTGCGACAGCTGGCTCGAGGACCGCACCCATCCGGCCCACGGCCCGCCGCCCGCCGAGGAGCACGGCGTCACGGCGGCCGCGGGACGGCACCCGGACGGCGCCGCCACGCCCGTGCTGGTGATCGGCTCCCCGTTCCTGTGGTGGATGCGCGTGGGCGAGCTGCGCGCGGTCCTCGCCCCGGTCGTCGCCGGCACGGGGCCGTCGGCGCACCCGGACATAGCGGCCGCCCGGCGCTTCGTGCGGGGCCTGGACGCCGCGGTGGCCGTGGCCTCCGCGCCCCGCCGGGGGCCGGTGTTCCGGGCGGTGCTCGCGGGCGTCGGCTGGGCCGCCCGGGTGCTGCTGCGCGGCTGCCGGGGACACGCCGCCGAGATGGAGCGCTCGGTCGCCGCGGCGGCGGCCGAGCGCGCGCAGGCCGTGGACTACGGGCTGCGCATCGTCGCCCAGGAACAGGTGGGTCTGGCGTACGCCGGCTGGGACCGGCTGCTCACCCGGGTGGCGCTGCCCGCCTGGCGGATGGGCCGCTGGCCCTCGCGGCTCAACGCCGGAGTGGTGTCGGCGCTCACCGAGCTGTCCCGCCGGGACCGGCTGGCCGAGGGCTTCGCCTCCCGCCTCGGCGAGCGCCCCGCCTGCGACCTGCTCGAAGAGCCCGGCGCGGTGGACGAGGCCGCCTCCCTGCTGGCCGCCCGCCTCTTCCACGGCGGTCCCGCGGAGCCCGGCCCGAACTGGTCGCCGGTGCACTGGAGCGACTACCCGGAGGAGGTCGTGGACCGCAAGTGGCGCACCGACGCCGCCCGCCTCCACCGGGTCCTGGACGTCCTGCGCGTGCGCCCCGCCGCCGACGGCGCGGCACCGGTCTCCGACGGCCCGAGCCTCTCCCGCGTCCTCGACCACCTGACGAACCCGGACCCGGACCCGGCCGCCGAGCCGGTCCCGCCGACGGCGCCGACCCCGCCCGCCGGCCCCGGACCGGCCCCGGAGGACGAGGACCTGGCCGACACCACCGCCCGCAGCGCCGCCCTGGCCGCCCGGCTGAGCGCCGAACTGGCCCGGGAGGAGGCGGCGGCCTCCCCGCGCCCCGCCGCTCCCTCCACCGCCCCCGGGAACGCCGCCGCCCCGGCCGCCCACGACCCCGTCGCCCTCTGGGACGACCGGGCCCTTCCCCTCTTCCCCCTCCAGCCCCCGCGCACCGCCCGCGAACTTCTCGCCGACCACATCACCGCGATGGTCTGCTGCGCGGCGATGGACACCGCGGGCGCCGTCCCCGGCCTGGACTGGCTCGACGGCCCGGTCCTGCTCGTCGGCGGCGAGCGGGCCGCGGACCTGTCCCCCCAGGTCCTGGCCCTGATCGAGGACGGCGATCCCGCGGCCCTGCGGCTGTGGCTGGCCCGGCAGGGGATACGCCCGGAGAAGCCGGTACGGCTCGTCTGAGCGGACGTCCGCCCACCCGCGTGGAGCCCACCCTTCCGCTTTCGGTCAATTCGAAACGAACGGTGACGGAGTACGCGCCCAATGTGATGTGCTTGGACCGTTCGCGTTCCCTGGCAAGGGCGTGTGACATACGACAAGCACATGACTGTCGGCAGGCACCACCCGCCAGACGACGGCCGGACGGCACCACGCGCCACACCGCCACCGGGGCACGAGGGAGGGGAGCGGTCATGGGTTCGGAACGCATCCGCCGCTGGGAGTCGGGAGCACTGGCGCACGCCGTGAACGACCCCTTCGGGCAGGGCCCCCTTCCGTGGCTGCGCGGCAGCGAGACGTACTTCGACGACACCGGCCAGGTCGTCCCCTGGTACGTGGACCCGGAACCGCCCGCGCCCACCGCCCGCCTCCCGCGGCAGGGCACGCCCAGGGTCCCGGCCCCGCGCTCCTCCGGCGGCCCCCGCGCCTCCGACGACGTGCGCCGCCAGATCAAGGGCTTCGCCTCCACGGGCGGGGTCGCCCCCGGCGAGGCCATCGACTTCCACGTCACCGTCGACCCGCCCCAGGAGTTCGGCGTCGACGTCTACCGCATCGGCCACTACGGCGGCGACGGCGCCACCAAGATCACCTCAAGTCCCCGCCTCTCCGGCATCGTGCAGCCCCCGCCGCTCACCGCCGACCGCACCGTCTCCTGCCACCACTGGTGGCTGTCCTGGCGGCTGCCGATCCCGTCGTACTGGAGCGTCGGCGCGTACGTCGCCGTCCTCACCACGGCCGACGGCTACCGCTCGCACATCCCGTTCACGGTCCGCGACGACCGCCCCGCCGACCTGCTCCTGGTGCTGCCCGACGTCACCTGGCAGGCGTACAACCTCTACCCGGAGGACGGCCGCACCGGCGCCAGCCTCTACCACGCCTGGGACGAGGAGGGCCGCCTGCTCGGCGAGGCCGGCGCCGCCACCACCGTCTCCTTCGACCGCCCGTACGCGGGCGCCGGCCTCCCGCTGCACGTCGGTCACGCCTACGACGTGATCCGCTGGGCCGAGCGCTACGGCTACGACCTCGCCTACGCCGACGCCCGGGACCTGCACGCCGGCCGCGTCGACCCCACCCGCTACCGGGGCCTGATCTTCCCGGGCCACGACGAGTACTGGTCGCAGCCCATGCGCGGCGCCGTGGAACGCGCCCGCGACCACGGCACGTCCCTGGTCTTCCTCTCCGCCAACACCCTGTACTGGCAGGTCGAGCTGGCCCCCTCCCCGGCCGGCCCCGACCGCCTGCTGACCTGCCGCAAGCGCAAGGGCCCGGGCAAACCGGTGCTGTGGCGGGAGATCGACCGCGCCGAGCAGCAGCTGCTCGGCATCCAGTACGCCGGCCAGGTCCCCGAGCCGCACCCGCTGATCGTCCGCAACGCCGACCACTGGATGTGGGAGGCGACCGGCGCGCACGAGGGCGAGGCCCTCGAGGGGATGGTCGCGGGGGAGGCCGACCGCTACTTCCCGCGCACCCCGCTGCCCGAGCACGAGGAGCGCGTCCTGCTCGCGCACTCCCCGTACACCGACCGCGAGGGCGTCCGGCGGCACCAGGAGACGTCCCTCCACCGGGCCCCCTCCGGCGCCTGGGTGTTCGCCTCCGGCACCTTCGCCTGGTCCCCGGCCCTGGACCGACCCGGCCACGTCGACCCCCGGATCCAGCGCGCCACCGCCAACCTCCTCGACCGCATCTGCAAACGCGACTGATCCGCCGGGCGGCGCACCCCCGCGTCCCGCGCCCCGCACCGCCCCCTGGCCGAGACCGTTCGCCCCGTGCGGGAGAATCGACGCATTGGACAGAACCACGGGGAGGAACCGTGTCCGGATTCGTCGAAAAGCCCGAGCCGATCCAGGTTCCGGGCCTGGTGCACCTGCACACCGGAAAGGTGCGCGAGCTGTACCGGAACGAGGCGGGCGACCTCGTGATGGTCGCCAGCGACCGCATCTCCGCCTACGACTGGGTGCTGCCGACCGAGATCCCCGACAAGGGCCGCGTCCTCACCCAGCTCTCCCTGTGGTGGTTCGACCAGCTCGCCGACCTGCTCCCGCACCACGTCCTGAGCACCGAGGTCCCGGCCGGCGCCCCGGACGACTGGGCGGGCCGCACCCTGGTGTGCAAGTCCCTGAACATGGTCCCCGTGGAGTGCGTGGCCCGCGGCTACCTCACCGGCTCGGGCCTGGCCGAGTACAACGAGTCCCGCACGGTCTGCGGCCTCGCCCTCCCCGAGGGCCTGGTGGACGGCTCGGAGCTGCCCGCCCCGATCTTCACCCCGGCCACCAAGGCCGCCGTGGGCGAGCACGACGAGAACGTCTCCTACGAGGAGGTCGCCCGCCAGGTCGGCGCGGACACCGCGGCCCGACTGCGCCAGGCGACCCTGGCCGCCTACTCCCGCGCCCGCGACGTCGCCCGCGAGCGGGGGATCATCCTCGCGGACACCAAGTTCGAGTTCGGCTTCGACGGCGAGAGCCTGGTGATCGCGGACGAGGTGCTCACCCCGGACTCCTCCCGCTTCTGGCCGGCCGAGCAGTGGGAGCCGGGCCGCGCGCAGCCGTCGTACGACAAGCAGTACGTGCGGGACTGGCTGACGTCCGCCGAGTCCGGCTGGGACCGCAGGGGCGAGCAGCCCCCGCCGCCGCTGCCCCGGCAGGTCGTGGACGCGACCCGGGCCAAGTACGTGGAGGCCTACGAGCGGCTGACGGGCACCGCCTGGAGCTGAGCGCCCGGCGAAACGCGCCCGGCGAGGCGCGAACGCCGGACGAGGCGCGAACGCCCGACGGGCGGGAGCACACGCCGGGCCGGAGCACACGACGAAGGCCCCGGTCGATGACCGGGGCCTTCGGTTCCGAGCGGACGACGAGGCTCGAACTCGCGACCTCAACCTTGGCAAGGTTGCGCTCTACCAACTGAGCTACGTCCGCGTTGCGCCGTGGCGCGAGAGCAACTATACCCAACCCCGCTCCCGGGCGAGACGTACCGCCGTGTGCCGGTTCTCCGCCCCGAGCTTCGAGACGGCCGAGGAGAGGTAGTTCCGCACGGTGCCCTGGGACAGCGCGGCCCGCTCCGCGATCTCCGCCACGGGCGCCCCGTCCGCCGCGAGTTCCAGCACCTCGGCCTCGCGCGCGGTCAGCGGGGAGTCCCCGGCGGCGATCGCGTCGGCGGCCAACTCGGGGTCGACGTAGCGGTTTCCGGCGTGCACCGTGCGGATGATCTCCGCGAGGCGCTGCGCGCTGACGGTCTTGGGGACGAATCCGCGCACACCCGCGGCAAGCGCCCGCTTCAGGTGCCCCGGCCGCCCGTGACTGGTCACGATCAGCACCCGGCAGCCGGGCAGCTCCGCCCGCAGGGATGTGGCGACCTTCACACCGTCCGCGCCGGGCATCTGCAGATCCAGGACGGCCACGTCGGGCGCGTGCGCCCGCGCCATCGCCAGCGCCTCAGGCCCGGTCGCGGCCTCGGCGACGACCAGCAGGTCGTCCTCCAGCGACAGCAGCGTGGCGAGCGCCCCCCGGATCAGGTGTTCGTCGTCGGCCAGCAGCAGTCGTACGGGCCGGGGTGCCGTCATGGGGTGACCTCGCTCAGGGGAAGGGGGGTGTGCGCGGCCGGGGACGCCGCGGGGGGAGCCTCGCCGGAGTGCGCCGGCAGCGGGACCTCGGCGGTCAGCAGGAACAGCCCGTCCCCGGTGGGCCCGGCCCGCAGCGTCCCCCCGATCTCCGCCAGCCGCTCGCGCAGCCCGACGAGTCCGGACCCCCGGCCCGGCCCCTCGGTCTGCGGCACCCCGTCGTTCTCCACCGTCAGCACCACACGGCCCTCCCCTCTCCGCAGTTCCACCGCGCAGCACCGCGCGTCCCCGTGCCGCAGGACGTTCGTGGCCGCCTCCCGCACCACCCACCCGAGCGCGGACTGCACCGGCGCGGGCAGTCCCGTCGCCGGGCCGGTGACCGTGCAGTCGATGCCAGCGGCGGTCAGCACACCCTGCGCGCCCGCGAGTTCGCCGGCGAGGTCGGCCTCGCGGTAGCCGCGCACCACCTCGCGCACCTCGCGCTGCGCCTCGTGCGCCAGCCGCTGCACCTCGACCATCTGCACCACGGCCTCCGGCCGTCCCCGCTGGGCGAGCTGGACGGCCAGCTCGCTCTTCAGCGCGATCACGGTGAGGTTGCGGCCCATCACGTCGTGCAGGTCCCGCCCGAACCTGAGCCGTTCCTCCGCGACGGCGAGCCGGGTGCGGGTCTCCCGCGCCTCGTCGAGCTCGTAGACGGCGTTGAGCAGCCAGACGGAGAACACGGAGGTGAAGGCGAGGAAGCCGCCGCCCAGCAGGACCGCCGCCGCGACGGCCAGGGCGGTCGGGCCGGATGCCCCGAAGGGGAAGGACACCAGCCCCGCGCCCGCCGCGAAGCCCACCACGGAGGCGAACACCCGCCGCCGGCTGCGCACGCCGAGCGCGATGTTCCCGAGGCCGAAGACCAGGACGATCCCGAAGATCCCGCCGGCCGTGCTGCCGGTGTCCTCGTCCGCCGGGCGGTGCTCGGAGACCGCGACGACCGTGACGGCGACCACCGCGGTGAGGGCGCCGAGCACCCACAGCAGTCTCAGCGGCTGGTCCCGCCGCCCCCGCAGCCAGTCCAGGGCCCGTGAGGCGGTCACGGCGCAGACCGCGCTGTGCGCGGCCACCAGGAGCAGGAGCAGGGCCGCGAGGGCCGGCCCGAGCCGCCCGATCCGTCCGGCCACCGGCAGGCCGGCCATCGCGCATTCGAACAGCGCGAAGAAGTGGTACGACCACCGCGTGTACGTCTCGACCTTCGCCGGGGTGCTCTTGCGCCCCCACCAGCCACCCGGCCTGCGCATGGTCCGCCCTCCCCGCTCCCGCCTCCGTCAGTGCCGCGGCTCCCAGCGGAACCACCGTCGTACAGCAAACACCGCGAACGCGGTCCAGGCCACCGCCGTGACCAGGGCGGTCAGCGTCTCGGACGCCGACAGGCCGCCGGTGAAGCCGCCGCGCACCAGGGTCATGACGGGGGTGAGCGGCAGCAGTTCGCAGAAGGAGGCGAGCCGGTCGGGGAACAGTTCCAGGGGGAACATCATCCCGGAGCCCATCATGGAGACCAGCATCAGCGGCATCGGGGTGACCTGGGCGCTCTCGGTGGTCCGGGTGAAGCTCGCGGTGACGGCGGCGAGCGCCGCGCACATCACCAGCCCCAACAGCAGCCCCAGCACCGCCAGGTGGATGGCCGAGGGGGCCGCCATGTCCAGCAGCACCATGCAGCCGGCGGCCAGCAGCAGCGACTGCGCGAGCCCCGTGGCGGCGGCCGGCAGGGCCGACCCGGCCAGGATCTCGGCGTCCCTCAGCTCGCCGGTGCGCAGCCGCTTGAGGACGAGTTCCTCGCGCCGGGCGACGAAGGCGCCGACGAGGGCCGAGTAGACGGCGAACAGCAGCGAGAAGCCGATCGCGGCGGGCAGCACGACGGCGCCGACGGTCAGCCCGGCCCCGGCGAGGTCCATCTCCTCGGCCGTCGCCGCCACGCTCACCGGCAGGACCAGGGGGACGAACAGCGCGGCGACGAGCGTCCCCTTGCTCCGTCCGAACAGCGTCAGTTCGGCGCGGGCGAGGGCGGCCATCCGGCTCATCGGTGTGGTGACGGTCGGGGTCGTGCCGCTCATGCCGCGTACTCCTGCTTCGTCTGCTTCGTCCGCGGCGTCCCCGTCTGCGCGGACGCCTCCTTCGCTATCCCCAGGAACGCCTCCTCCAGGGACGCCGACCGCACGTCCAGGCGGCGCAGCTCCACTCCGGCCGTCTCGGCCCACACCAGCAGCCTGGTGGCCGCCCGCTGCAGCTCACGGGTCTGCAGCCGGACCAGCCGTCCGTCCGCCCCGTGCCCGCACACGCCCAGTTCGTCGAGCGGGGGCAGGTCGCCGAGGAAGTAGCCCTCGGGCAGTTCGAAGGTGATCCGGGACGGCTGCGCGGCCGTCACCTCGGCCGGGGTGCCGGTGGCGGCGATGCGTCCCTCGTGCAGGATCGCCAGCCGGTCGGAGAGGTTCTCGGCCTCTTCCAGGTAGTGGGTGGTCAGCAGCACCGTCGTGCCGCCGTCGCGCAGCGCGCTCACCAACTCCCAGGTGTCCCGGCGTCCTTCGGCGTCGAGTCCGGTGGTGGGCTCGTCCAGGAAGAGCACCTCGGGGTCGCCGAGCAGGGCGAGGGCCAGGTCCAGCCGCCGCCGTTCGCCCCCGGAGAGCTGCTTCACCCGCACGTCGGTCTTCTTCTCCAGCCCGACCCGCGCCAGCGCCTCCCGCGGCGGGCGCGCCCCGGTGACGCATCCGGCCCACATCCGCGCGGTCTCCGCGACGGTCAGCTCGGAGGGGAAACCGCCCTCCTGGAGCATCACGCCGGTGCGGGGGCGCACGGCGGCCCGCTCGGTGTAGGGGTCGTGCCCGAGCACGCGCACCCGGCCGCCGGCCGGCGCGGCGAGGCCCTCCAGCAGCTCGACCGTCGACGTCTTGCCGGCGCCGTTGGTGCCCAGCAGCGCGAAGATCTCCCCGCGGCGCACGGAGAAGTCGATCCCGCGCACCGCCTCGAACCCGTCCCCGTACACGCGTCGCAGGCCAGTGACCTCTATCACGTGCTCGTGCCCATGTGCTTGCATGATCCAATCATCGTCGAGCCGTGAAGGGGGCGGCAGTGCGGGCTGTCATCACCGGGCATGACAAATGTCAGACGGCCGGGAGCGCACGCACGAGAAGGCCCCGGTCCGATGGACCGGGGCCTTCTTCCCGAGCGGACGACGAGGCTCGAACTCGCGACCTCAACCTTGGCAAGGTTGCGCTCTACCAACTGAGCTACGTCCGCATGGCTCCCGACCGGCTTTCACCGATCGGTGCACGCACCAGCCTACCTGATCCTCCCCCGAGCTCTCGACAGTGCTCGATCGGGAGGCATCCCGCAAGGGGACGGTACGGCCGTGTAGAGCGGGTGACAGGAATTGCACACTGCGCCTTCCCCCTGGAAGGGGGATGTTCTACTACTGAACTACACCCGCATGTACTCCGTGGGCCGGGCCTTCCGGCCTTGCCCCGCGGCGTGCTCCAGACTCTAGCTGATCACCTGGGGTGGTGCGCAAGTCGGTTGTGCCACGGGGCGGGTGACCGGCCGTCGGGGGACGGCTCCGCGGGTGCCGGCCGTTCACCGTGCGGCGGCGAACGCCTCGTAGACCCTCTTGGGGATCCGCCCGCGCGCCGGGACGTCCATCCGGTTCGCCTGGGCCCAGGCGCGCACGGCCGCGGGGTCGGGGGCGACCTCCGTCTGCCGGTACGTCCGGCCCGAGCGCGACCGCTTGCGCCCGGCCTCCACGTACGGCGCGAGCGCCTTCCGTAGTTCGCCGGCGTTGGCTTCGTTCAGATCGATCTCGTACGACTTGCCGTCGAGTCCGAAGGCGATCGTCTCCGCCGCTTCCGAGCCGTCGATGTCGTCAAAGAGAGTGACCACGACCTTCTGCGCCACGAATATCGGTCCCTTCGTGCGGGATCTCGGTCCGGACGTCCGTGATGACGTGCCGGGACGTCACCGAGATGCCGTCTGTTCGCCTGTAATCGGGCAAAGTATCTGCTAATGGCAATTCATTTGTACAGTGCCCGGCAATGCATTGTGAAGCTCGACTAAATCTGTCCGCGTGTCCGTGGCGCAATAGAGATGGGCGAGAGAACGCGGATCTTTCCCGGATCTTTTCCCCGACGCCTCCTCATGTCACCCGATCGTGATCGTGCTCACGTAGATTCCTCCAACTCTACTCGCGTAGAAATTTTGTACGGGTAGTCTGAAGGAACCTGCTCAGCACCACACACCGGGAGTGCCAGTGGCACGCGTCGTAGTCGACGTCATGCTCAAGCCGGAGATCCTCGACCCCCAGGGCCAGGCGGTGCAGCGCGCACTGCCGCGGCTGGGTTTCGAAGGGATCTCGGACGTCCGTCAGGGAAAGCGATTCGAACTGGAAGTTGACGGGCCGGTCGACGAGGCCGCGCTCGCCCGCATCCACGATCTTGCGGAATCCTTCCTCGCCAACACCGTGATCGAGGACTTCACCGTCCGGGTGGAGTCGGAAGAGGCAGTCGCGGAGGCCGTGAAGTGACCGCTCGTATTGGCGTCGTCACTTTCCCCGGCAGCCTCGACGACCGGGACACCCAGCGCGCGATCCGGGTCGCCGGCGCCGAACCCGTGGCGCTCTGGCACAAGGACAAGAGCCTCAAGCAGGTCGACGCCGTGGTGCTGTGCGGCGGTTTCTCCTACGGCGACTACCTGCGCGCCGGGGCCATCGCCCGGTTCTCGCCGGTGATGGACACCGTCATCGAGCAGGCGAAGGCGGGCCTGCCCGTCCTCGGCATCTGCAACGGCTTCCAGATCCTCACCGAGGCGCACCTGCTGCCCGGCGGCATGCTGGGCAACGACCACCTGCACTTCATCTGCCGCGACCAGAAGCTGCGGGTGGAGAACGCGGACACCGCCTGGACCACCGACTACACGGCCGGCCAGGAGATCCACATCCCGCTGAAGAACATGGACGGCCGCTACGTCGCCGACCGGTACACGCTGGACGAGCTGGAGGCCGAGGGCCGTGTCGCCTTCCGGTACCTCGACTTCAACCCCAACGGCTCGCTCAACGACATCGCCGGCATCACCAACGAGGCGGGCAACGTCGTCGGCCTGATGCCGCACCCCGAGCACGCCGTCGAGTCGCTGATCGGTACGGGCCGTACCGACGGGCTCCCGTTCTTCACCTCGATCCTCAAGAAGCTGGTCAACGCATGAGCCGGACGCCTCTGGACACGGTCGAGCACGCGGCCGCGACCCCCGACGTCGAGCTGCCCTGGGCCGAACTCGGCCTGAAGAAGGACGAGTACGAGCGGATCGTCGAGATCCTCGGCCGCCGGCCCACCGGCGCCGAACTCGCCATGTACTCGGTGATGTGGTCCGAGCACTGCTCGTACAAGTCCTCCAAGGTCCACCTCCGCCAGTTCGGGGAGAAGGCCCCCGAGTCCGACGCCCTGCTCGTCGGCATCGGCGAGAACGCCGGCGTGGTCGACGTCGGCCAGGGCTACGCGGTCACCTTCAAGGTCGAGTCGCACAACCACCCCTCCTACGTCGAGCCCTACCAGGGCGCGGCCACCGGCGTCGGCGGCATCGTCCGCGACATCATCGCGATGGGCGCCCGCCCGGTCGCCGTCGTGGACCCGCTGCGCTTCGGCGCCGCCGACCACCCCGACACCAAGCGGGTGCTGCCCGGCGTCGTCGCCGGCATCGGCGGCTACGGCAACTGCCTGGGCCTGCCCAACATCGGCGGCGAGGTCGTCTTCGACGCCTGCTACCAGGGCAACCCGCTGGTCAACGCCGGAGCCATCGGCGTGATGCGGCACGAGGACATCCACCTCGCCAAGGCCTCCGGCGCGGGCAACAAGGTCATCCTGTACGGCGCCCGCACCGGCGGTGACGGCATCGGCGGCGCCTCGATCCTGGCCTCCGAGACCTTCGACGACGCCAAGCCCTCCAAGCGCCCGGCCGTCCAGGTCGGCGACCCCTTCCAGGAGAAGCTCCTCATCGAGTGCACCCTGGAGGCGTTCAAGGAGAAGCTGGTCGTCGGCATCCAGGACCTCGGCGCGGCCGGCCTGTCCTGCGCCACGTCCGAGCTGGCCTCCAACGGCTCCGGCGGCATGCGCGTCACCCTCGACGACGTCCCGCTGCGCGACTCGACCCTCTCTCCCGAGGAAATCCTCATGAGCGAGTCGCAGGAGCGCATGTGCGCGGTCGTCGAGCCCGGCAAGGTCGACCGCTTCCTCGAGATCTGCGACAAGTGGGACGTCATCGCCACCGTCATCGGCGAGGTGACCGACGGCGACCGCCTGGAGATCTACTGGCACGGCGGCAAGATCGTCGACGTCGACCCGCGCACCGTCGCCCACGACGGCCCGGTCTACGAGCGCCCCTACGCCCGCCCCGAGTGGCAGGACGCGCTCCAGGCCGACGACGCGAACAAGCTGCCCCGGCCGCGGACGTCCGAGGAGCTCAAGGACCAGGTCCTGAAGCTCGTCGGCTCGCCCAACCAGGCCTCCAAGCAGTGGATCACCCAGCAGTACGACCACTTCGTGCAGGGCAACACCGTGCTGGCCATGCCGGAGGACTCCGGCATGATCCGCATCGACGAGGAGAGCGGCCTCGGCGTCGCGATCGCCACCGACGGCAACGGCCGGTACGCCAAGCTCGACCCGTACACGGGCGCGCAGCTGGCCCTGGCGGAGGCCTACCGGAACGTGGCGACCACCGGTGCCAAGCCCCTCGCGGTCTCCGACTGCCTGAACTTCGGCTCGCCCGAGGACCCCGCGGTGATGTGGCAGTTCGCGGAGGCCGTGCGCGGCCTGGCGGACGCCTGCCAGGAGCTCGGCACCCCGGTGACCGGCGGCAACGTCTCGCTGTACAACCAGACCGGCGAGACGGCCATCCACCCGACCCCGGTGGTCGCGGTCCTCGGCGTCATCGACGACGTGGCCCGTCGCACCCCGGCCGCCTTCCAGGAGGAGGGCCAGCTGCTCTACCTCCTCGGCGACACCCGTGAGGAGTTCGGCGGCTCGGCCTGGTCCGAGGTCGTCCACGACCACCTCGGCGGTCTGCCCCCGCAGGTCGATCTGGAGCGCGAGCGGCTGCTCGGCGAGATCCTGATCGCCGCCTCCCGCGACGGCATGATCGACTCCGCGCACGACCTGTCCGACGGCGGTCTGATCCAGGCGGTCGTCGAGTCGGCGCTGCTCGGGGAGAAGGGCGCGCGTCTGGTCGTCCCGGACGGGCTCGACGCCTTCACCTTCCTGTTCTCCGAGTCGGCCGGCCGCGCGATCGTCGCGGTACCGCGCTCGGAGGAGGTCCGCTTCAACGACATGTGCGGCGCGCGCGGCCTCCCGGCCACCCGCATCGGCGTCGTCGACGGAGACACCGTGGAGGTCCAGGGCGAGTTCACGCTGACCCTCCGGGAACTGCGCGAGGTGCACGAGAGGACGATCCCGGCGCTGCTGGCCTGATCGCCGCCGGCCTGCTCCTCCCGCCTCGCCTGTTCGTACGAAGCCCCCGCCCGGTCCGCTGCCGGGCGGGGGCTTCGGCGTGTCTCCGCGTCTGCTTGCACGGGATTACGTAGTTACGTAATCTCGTGGTCGTGGAACTCGAAGAGCGCGTCGCCGACCTCGAACGCCGCCTCGCGGCACTGGAGGCGGACCGGCGCGGCGCACCCCGCCCCGGCGAAGGCGACTTCTGGGCCCTGGAGGGCTGGAAGGACCGGCTCGCCGGGATCGAGGCGGCCGACGGAGGCGTGCTGTTCACCGGCGCGGTCCGGCTGCCCACCGGCGAGCGGTACGAGTGGCAGTACGGCGCGCTCACCGAAGGGCTGCTGAACGACGACTGGCCGGCCGCCGCCGAGGCGTTCGCCGCGCTCGGTCACCCGGTGCGGCTGCGGCTGCTCCGCGAGATCGTCGGCGGCCGGCGCACCGCGGCCGAGCTCGCCGAACTGGACGGGGTCGGCACGACCGGCCAGATCTACCACCACCTGCGCCAGCTCACCGGCGCCGGCTGGCTGCACACCACCGGCCGCGGCCGCCACGAGGTGCCGCCGGGCCGGGTCGTACCGCTGCTGGTGGTGCTGTCGGCGGCGCGCGACTGACCGGGGACATCGCGATCGAGGGGGAACCATGTCCGCACGCAAACTCGCCATGACCGTCTTCCGGGGCCTGCAGCTGGGCTTCGTCGCCCTGGTGGCCGCCGACCTCTGCTTCGACTGGGGACACCCCTGGTGGTGGAACTTCCTCCCGCTGGTCCTGGCCCACCTCCTGATCACCGTGGTCAACCGGTGGGGCGGCGGCGCTCCGGACGCCCCGCGCGCCGCCCGCGAGCCGGTCGAGGTCGCCCCGCCGGTCACCGGCCGCTGGTCCGCGCTGAACAGCCCGGCCGACCGCACCCCGAGCCACGGCGTCCACGCCTACGGCCAGACGTACGCCATCGACGTCGTCGCCGAACCCGAGCCGGGCGCCCGCCCGGGTTTCTCCCCGCTGTGGCCGCTCGTCCGCCGCCCCGCCGACTTCCCGGCGTTCGGCGCCCCGCTGCACGCGGTCGCCGACGGCACGGTCGTCCGGGCCGACGACCGGCAGCGCGACCACCTCAGCCGCACCTCGCTGCCCGGGCTGCTGTACCTGATGCTGATCGAGGGCTCGGTGCGCGAGATGTCCGGGGTCCGCCGGATCCTCGGCAACCACCTGGTCCTGGACCTCGGCGACGGCACCCACGCCGCCTACGCCCACCTGCGCCGCGGCTCCCTCGCCGTCCGCGTGGGCGACACGGTGCGCGCCGGGCAGGTGCTCGCCCGCTGCGGCAACTCGGGCAACTCCTCCGAGCCGCACCTGCACTTCCAGCTGATGGACGGCCCCGACCCGGACACCGCGCGCGGCGTCCCGTTCACCTGGCGCGGCATCGGCGTACCGCGCAACGGGGAGACGTTCGACGTACCGCAGCCGGCGCCGGCCGCCCCCGCGCCGGATTCCCTCCCGGAGCCCTCCGACTTCCCCTTCCGTCCCGCATAGGCTCCTCCCATGCCACCGGCGAAGAAACGCACCCGCTCCTACGACCCCGTCAAGATCCGTGCCGCGGTGCTGGCCCAGTTCGGGAACGTCCGGGCCGCCGTGCGCACCCTCACCCCCGAGCAGCTCGCGCTGCCCACACGGCTCGGGGACTGGACGGTGCGGGACCTGGTCGCGCACCTCGGGGAGTCCCTGGGGGCGGTCGCCCGCCTGGTCGACCTCCCGGAGCCGGCCGCACAGGACGGGACGCTGACCGACTGGCCGCTCGCGATCGCCGCCGAGGCCCCGGACATCGCCGCACACGCCCGCGAGCAGGCCGAGCGCAACCCGGACCCGGACGCCCACCTCGCCGCCGCCGAGGAGCGCTTCACCGCCGACCTCGCCCTCCACCCCGGCACGAGACTGCTCGCCACCGGCGCCGGTGCCCTGCCGCTGGCCGACTACCTGGTCACCCGCACCGTCGAACTCGTCGTCCACACCGACGACCTGAACGCCGCCGTGCCCGGACTGGACGTCCCTTACGACCGCCAGGCCCTCGCCGCCTGCACCCGGCTGCTCGCCGACACGCTCGCCGCGAAGGCGCCCGGCGGCTCGACGGAGGTGCGGATCCCGCCGTACGCCGTCGTGCAGTGCGTGCCGGGACCGCGGCACACCCGCGGCACCCCGCCCCACGTCGTCGAGACCGACCCGCTGACCTGGATCCGGCTGGCCACCGGGCGGAAGGCCTGGCGGGACGCCGTGGCCGACGCCGAGGTGAGCGCGAGCGGGGAACGGGCGGACCTCGAGCCGTACCTGCCGCTGCTGGCGTGACCCGTGAGGGCGGCGGAAGAGGAAGGGAACCGTTTCCTCCCCGTCCCCGTCGGATGGGCATGGACACGCAGAGGCAGCAGCAGCGCAGGACCCTGGTGGCCGCCGCCGTGCTTCTCCCGCTCGTGGCGGCCTGCGGCGGCGAACAGGCGGGCGCGGGCCGCGGCAGCGGCTCCGCCGAGGCGGCGCCACCGCTCACCGGTGTCCGGTGGAACGTCGACAGCGTCACCGCGGACGGCACCACCCACCGCGCGCCCCCGGGCGTCCACATGAGCGTCGACGACCGCGGCCGGGCCGAGGGCAGCTACGGCTGCAACCGGTTCCGGGGCGACGTCGCCTTCGAGGGCGACCGGATCCGCCTGCGCGCCGACACCACCCTCAAGGCCTGCGCAGCACCGCGCATGGACTTCGAACGCACCCTCTCCCGCACCCTCACCGGCGGCGCGCTCACCACCCGCGTGGACGACGACCGCCTGACCCTCACCGCCGACGACGGCACGACCGTCCGCCTCAGCAGGGCCGGCGACGAGCCGCTGCACGGCACGCGGTGGACCGTCGCCCTCCCCGAGGCCGACGGCCGCGCCCACCTCACCTTCGACGAGAAGGGCACCGTCTCCGGCAGCCTCGGCTGCAACGACGTCAACGCCGACGCCACCGTCCGCGACGGCCATATCACCCTCGGCGCCCCCGCCATGACCCGAATGATGTGCGAAGACTCACTCATGGACGTCGAGAGGACCCTGCTGCGGCTCTTCGACGGCACGGTCGCCTACCGGATCGATCCCGGAAACCTGACGCTGACCAGCGAAAACGGAACCCGTGTCACTGCCTTCGCCGCCGAGTGATCCACCGGCGGGGGCGCATCCCGCATTCGGACCAGCGGTCGGCCTCGCCTACACTCGATGACGTGCCACGTGGTGACGGACGACTCAACCACGACCTGCTCCCCGGTGAGAAGGGCCCCCAGGACGCCTGCGGCGTCTTCGGTGTCTGGGCCCCGGGTGAAGAGGTCGCCAAGCTCACGTACTTCGGGCTCTACGCCCTCCAGCATCGGGGCCAGGAATCCGCGGGTATCGCGGTCAGCAACGGCTCCCAGATCCTCGTCTTCAAGGACATGGGCCTGGTCTCCCAGGTCTTCGACGAGACCTCGCTCGGTTCGCTCCAGGGTCACATCGCGGTCGGACACGCCCGCTACTCGACCACCGGCGCCTCCGTGTGGGAGAACGCCCAGCCGACCTTCCGCGCCACCGCGCACGGATCCATCGCGCTCGGCCACAACGGCAACCTGGTCAACACGGCGCAGCTCGCCGAGATGGTCGCCGAACTCCCCAAGGAGAACGGCCGCGCCCCGAAGGTGGCGGCCACCAACGACACCGACCTGATCACCGCCCTGCTGGCCGGCCAGCGCGCCGCCGACGGCGAACCGGTGACGGTCGAGCAGGCCGCGCACGTCGTCCTCCCGAAGGTCAGGGGCGCCTTCAGCCTCGTCTTCATGGACGAGGGCACCCTCTACGCCGCCCGCGACCCGCAGGGCATCCGCCCGCTGGTCCTCGGCCGCCTGGAGCGCGGCTGGGTGGTCGCCTCCGAGACCGCCGCCCTCGACATCACGGGCGCCAGCTTCGTCCGCGAGATCGAGCCGGGCGAGTTCGTCGCCATCGACGAGAACGGACTGCGCACCTCCCGATTCGCGGAAGCGAAGCCCAAGGGGTGTGTCTTCGAGTACGTGTACCTGGCCCGCCCGGACACCGACATCGCCGGCCGGAACGTGTACCTCTCGCGCGTCGAGATGGGCCGCCGCCTCGCCAAGGAGGCCCCGGCCGAGGCCGACCTGGTCATACCGACCCCCGAGTCCGGCACCCCGGCCGCCATCGGCTACGCCGAGGAGTCCGGCATCCCCTTCGGCGCCGGCCTGGTCAAGAACGCGTACGTCGGGCGGACCTTCATCCAGCCCTCGCAGACCATCCGGCAGCTCGGCATCCGCCTGAAGCTGAACCCGCTCAAGGAAGTCATCAAGGGCAAGCGCCTGGTCGTCGTCGACGACTCGATCGTCCGCGGCAACACCCAGCGCGCCCTGGTCCGCATGCTCCGCGAGGCCGGTGCCGCCGAGGTCCACATCCGGATCTCCTCGCCGCCCGTGAAGTGGCCCTGCTTCTTCGGCATCGACTTCGCCACCCGCGCCGAGCTCATCGCCAACGGGATGACCATCGACGAGATCGGCACCTCGCTGGGCGCCGACTCCCTGGCGTACATCTCCATCGACGGCATGATCGAGGCGACCACCATCGCCAAGCCGAACCTGTGCCGCGCCTGCTTCGACGGCGAGTACCCGATGGAGCTGCCCGACCCCGAGCTCCTCGGCAAGCAGCTCCTGGAGACCGAGCTGGCCGCCGGCACCGCCGCCCCGGCCGCGGTCGACGCGATCCGCCGCCCGTAAGCCCTGCCGGACGACACGAAAGCTCTCACAGTCATGTCCCAAACACCTCTTGCCGGGGGCGGCGCCAGCTATGCAGCGGCGGGCGTCGACATCGAAGCGGGCGACCGCGCCGTCGAGCTCATGAAGGAGTGGGTGAAGAAGACGCAGCGCCCCGAGGTCCTCGGCGGCCTCGGCGGTTTCGCCGGCCTCTTCGACGCCTCCGCCCTGAAGAACTACGACCGACCCCTGCTCGCCTCCGCCACGGACGGCGTCGGCACCAAGGTCGACATCGCCCGCCGGATGGGCGTGTACGACTCCATCGGCCACGACCTGGTCGCCATGGTCATGGACGACATCGTGGTGTGCGGTGCCGAGCCGCTGTTCATGACCGACTACATCTGCGTCGGCAAGGTCCACCCCGAACGCGTCGCCGCCCTCGTCAAGGGCATCGCCGAGGGCTGTGTGCTGGCCGGATGCGCCCTGGTCGGCGGTGAGACGGCCGAGCACCCGGGCCTGCTCGGTCCGGACGACTTCGACGTCGCCGGCGCCGGTACGGGCGTCGTGGAGGCCGACCGGATGCTCGGCGCGGACCGCATCCGCGAGGGCGACGCGGTGATCGCCATGGCGTCCTCCGGACTTCACTCGAACGGGTACTCCCTCGTTCGGCACGTGCTGCTGGACCGGGCCGGACTCGACCTGGACCGCCGGATCGACGAACTGGGCCGCACCCTCGGCGAGGAACTGCTCGAGCCCACCAAGATCTACTCGCTGGACTGCCTGGCCCTGATCCGCACCACCGAGGTGCACGCCTTCAGCCACGTCACCGGCGGCGGTCTGGCGGCCAACCTGGCCCGGGTCGTCCCGGACGGGCTGCACGCGGTCGTCGACCGCTCCACCTGGACCCCGGCCCCGGTCTTCGACCTCGTCGGCCGGACCGGTTCGGTCGAGCGCGCGGAGCTGGAGAAGACCCTCAACATGGGCGTCGGCATGATCGCCATCGTGCCGCAGGAGTCCACGGACGTGGCGCTGGCGACGCTGGCCGACCGCGGTGTGGACGCCTGGGTGGCCGGCGAGATCACCGGCCGGGGCGAGCACACGACCGGCGCGGCCCTCGTGGGCGACTACGCGGACTGAGCACCGGAATGCTGCCCGCGCGTGCGACGGGCGGGCAGCATGAAACCCGGTCGGTGACCGGAATCACCGACCGGGCTGATGCTCAGTGCAAGGTCAAGCGCCGCGACGCTGTTGCGGGGACTGGCCGTCCTCGTCCTCGTCGTCGTCCTCGTAGAGATCGGCGTACCGTGCGTACAGGTCGTCGTCTCGCTCATCGTCCTCGAAATGGTCACCGTTCGGTGACTGGTTCGACGTCGATGCGCCCAGCTCCTCGGCCAGGCGTGCAAGGTCCGTCCCACCGCTGTTGTACTTCAGCTGGCGGGCGACCTTCGTCTGCTTGGCCTTGGCCCGGCCGCGCCCCATGGCTCGACCCCCTCAACGACGGGGCTCGACGGCCCCAGAGTCTTGACACGCGTTCATGGTCCAGAACGAACTCTCCTCGGAGAGTCCGGTCTGTAGAGCTTCCACGGTACCTGAGCCCGCGCCCATCCGGTACGTCGCCCGCATGACGTGCCCGCGCCCAGACCCTCGAGACATCCCGTCCTCGCTGGTCAAACGCGATTTTAACCACTTATCGGCGGTCGACCCGCCGGGAGAAGTGAGAGTTCTCTCCAAGTGCCCCCGGCGGGTACCGGCCGAACGCGCGCGGGCGCCCGCTGCCGGGCGCCCGCGCACACCTCGTGCCCCGCGTGTCAGGCCGCCGGGCGCGCCTCCGCCATCCGCTGCTCGGCGATCCGGTCGGCCGCGGCAGCCGGCGGAATCCCGTCCGCCTTCGCACGTGCGAATATGGCGAGCGTGGTGTCGAAGATCTTCGCCGCCTTCGCCCGGCACCGGTCGAAGTCGAAGCCGTGCAGCTCGTCGGCCACCTGGATGACCCCGCCGGCGTTCACCACGTAGTCCGGCGCGTAGAGGATCCCGCGGTCGGCGAGGTCCTTCTCCACCCCCGGGTGGGCGAGCTGGTTGTTGGCGGCGCCGCAGACCACCTTGGCGGTCAGCACCGGCACGCTGTCGTCGTTCAGCGCGCCGCCCAGGGCGCACGGGGCGTAGACGTCCAGGCCCTCGGTCCGGATCAGCGCCTCGGTGTCGGCGACCGCCGAGACGCCCTCGGGGTGCCGGTCGAGGATCCGCCGCACGGCGTCCTCGCGCACATCGGTGATCACGACCCGGGCGCCCTCGGCCCGCAGGTGCTCCACCAGGTGGTGGCCGACCTTGCCGACCCCCGCGACGCCGACCGTGCGGTCCCGCAGCGACGGGTCGCCCCACAGGTGCTGGGCGGCCGCCCGCATGCCCTGGTAGACGCCGAAGGAGGTGAGCACCGAGGAGTCGCCGGCGCCGCCGTTCTCGGGGGAGCGGCCGGTGGTCCAGCGGCACTCGCGGGCCACGACGTCCATGTCGGCCACGTAGGTGCCCACGTCGCAGGCGGTGACGTACCGACCGCCGAGCGAGGCGACGAACCGGCCGTAGGCCAGCAGCAGCTCCTCGCTCTTGAGCTGCTCCGGGTCGCCGATGATCACGGCCTTGCCGCCGCCGTGGTCGAGACCGGCCAGGGCGTTCTTGTACGACATCCCGCGCGCGAGGTTCAGCGCGTCGGCGACGGCCTCCTCCTCGGTCGCGTACGGGTAGAAGCGCGTACCGCCGAGGGCGGGGCCCAGGGCGGTGGAGTGGATGGCGATCACGGCCTTGAGGCCGCTGGCACGGTCCTGGCAGAGCACGACTTGCTCGTGGCCGCCCTGGTCCGAACGGAACAGGGTGTGCAGGACGCCGTCAGATACGTCGGTCACTGTGGTGACTCCTGAGTAAGTAGCGGCGGGGTGGGAACAGTCTCCCCGGTTCCCCGCGCTTGTGGCAGTGGGGAGGGTGGCGGGACTGTGAGCACGAGGGTAGAGCCTGAGGCGCTCGCGGGGCGCACCGTGGCGGGGATCACCTCCGACCGGAGTACCGCCGTGCGACGATTTGCATGGATTTCCCGCGCATCCGTGTGAAGGGCCGGCAGGTTTTCACGGCGGTCCTCGGGGGAGGGAGCAGGCGTGCCCAAGGTGACCTCGGTGATCGTCCCCTACACGACCTACCTGCGCGTGTACGAACCGCTGGCCGCCTTTCCCGAGCCGGAGCGCGACCACTGGGCCCGCTACGCCCACCGCCCCGACCGCCCCTCCTACCAGGACGAACTCCGCCGGGCGCTGACCGACCTGGTGCCCACCCCGCCGGTGCCGGTGCCGGTTCACGAAAGCGACGACGCGTTCGTGCTGGAGAGCGACGGCGTGGTCCACGTCTGCCCCTGGCGCACCCGGCTGCGCGGCTGGCAGGCCCTGGGCGAACTCGCCGAGGACTTCCCCCCGCCGGTCCTCGACGCGCTCCTGCCCCCGGTGCTGCGCCGCCAGGCGGCCCAGGACTACGAGCGCTGGCTGACCGACCACCCCGACGCCCGGCCCTGGATCCGCACCGCCACCTGGCAGGTGCCGATCAACTGGTTCGTGCTGTTCGCGGACGAGGAGCGCGAGTACGCCAAGGGCTCCGCCGACGAGGCGCCCTTCCTGCGCTACCGGACGCCCATGGTCCAGGCCCGGCGGCGGGTCGCGCGGGGTCTGCGGGCCCTGCGCGACGCGGTGGAGGAGGGGCCGCTGATCGACGGCCTCGTCGATGTCGGTCGCTGGCTCGAGGAGTTCCACCCGCGCTCCCTGGTCGAGCTGGACTACGGCGGCCTGGTGCACGCCCTGCCGGCCGGCGCGCTGGAGGACGACCACTCGGCGGCGGACGTGGCCGAGGGGATCGCGGCGCTGCGCCGCGGTGACGACGAGGGCGCGGGCGCCGCGTACGGGCGGCTGGTCGACCGGTGGCGGTCGGTACGGGACCTGCGCTCGGCGAACTGACGTTTGACCAAACGCCCTTCTTCGGGTTTTGTCTTCGCCCTGAGGTTCCGTCAACCCGGACCCGACAACGGACGTAGGCGCCGATTTGGGCGTATGCCCCAAGCGTGTCAAGCGTGACGGACCGCACGTACGCGGCCCTTGCGCCGCTTGCCCCTCCTCATGCCAAAATAGGACAAGGAGTCCGGGGAGGGCTCCTCCGTCCCACTGTCCGCCATTGTGGGCGGAATCTCAGCATTGCACGCTTTGGGGGGTCCGGTGCCTCCTGATCGCCGGTGTGACTGATCGTCACACCGGCGTGACTGTCCGCTATGGCATGGTCCATCGGCTTCCGCGGCTGATGAACACCTGGGAGGGCAATTCCATCGGTTTGGCCGACGCGGCTGGACAGATGGTGTAGTTGTAGTGCCGAGGACAAGCCGTTCGTCCTATAACCGACTCGACTCGCGTCCGCCATTTCGGGCAACGCGGGTCAAGGTGCAGAATTTAGAGGAAAGAACCGAGAAGGTTCGGTTCTCCCGAGGAGGCCGCTCATGACCGCTCGCACCCCTGATGCCGAGCCGCTGCTGACCCCGGCTGAGGTCGCCACCATGTTCCGCGTCGACCCGAAGACGGTCACGCGCTGGGCGAAGGCCGGCAAGCTCACGTCGATCCGCACGCTCGGCGGGCACCGCCGCTACCGCGAAGCCGAGGTCCGCGCCCTGCTCGCGGGCATTCCGCAGCAGCGCAGCGAGGCCTGAACAACTGAACAATCCGGGCGAACCGGCTGGTCCCCCAACTGGCCGAGGCGCTCGAAACCCTAGCTCCAAGCGACGCGGGGACTGCCCCAACAGACCCCTCGCCCAAGCCGATCAGAACTCTTCGGACAACTGAACAAGGGTGCGTCGTCGATCGCGCTGGACTCCGCCGGGTCCAGCGCGATCTTTTGTGTGCGCGCCGCTCTCGGGCACTCCGGGTCCGGTCCCGGCCCCGGTCGGCGGAGCGGGAGGGGTGGCTCCGTGTGCGGGCCGGCCGGACTCCGCGGGGGCGACCGCGGGCCACCTGCGCGGTCGGCGGCGCGGACCTCTCCGAGTGGTGCAATTGCACATATTAAATTGACCTGTTGTAGGAGGGGTGTAAGTACCGCACTTCCTGAAACTCATGCGGTGACACCCGTCACATACCGGTCGGCTTGTTGACGCTGTGGCACATGCGCTAAAGGGAGTGCGCGGGCCAACCGGGCTCGCGGGAAGGGGAGTCGGGGACGTTCTCGTCCTCGGCGGACGCGGTGGAGTCCGGTGCCGACTCCATCGCCAGCCGGTGCAGGCGGTGGCAGATCGGGCAGTGGCGGGTCAGGTGCCGGTACGACGACGCGGCCGACAGGTGCGCGCGGAGCAACGCCCGCGTCTCGTGCCTGGCCGATTCCCCCATGCGCCACCTCCACGGCCGTACGGAGAGGGACCCTGCTCCTGAGGTACCGGCGGAACGCCGGCCCGTCAAGACGTCAGGAGGGCCCCGTGAGGGCCGCGCAGCGCCTCGGAGCAGGAGAACCGCGGAAGAGGGGAGAACGCGCGGGAGAAGGGCCTGACGGCGCGTAGGGCGAGAAGGCGCAGAGGCAGGGGAGGGAGCAGGGGAGAGAGGGGAGGGGGAGGGCAGGGAGAAGGCGAGGGCACGGGCGGGAGAGCCGTCCTCACATGCGGAAGGCCCGCGGTCCCTTGCGGGCGCGGGCCTTCTTCTCTACGGCGGTCCTGACGGGATTTGAACCCGCGGCCTCCACCTTGACAGGGTGGCGAGCACTCCAAACTGCTCCACAGGACCAGGTTTCGCAGGGCCCGTGCGACAAAGCCGCTCAGTGGACTTCGTGCGCGTTGCGCTGCGAGAAGAGACTGTACAGGAGGGTGGGCCGCCAGGTCGAACTCACTCTCCGCACCGGCCGCGTCACGTTTCCGTCACGGAACCGCCGCGTCGATCGCCTTCACGATCCGCTTGTCCGAGACCGGGTACGCCGTCCCCAGCGCGTGGGCGAAGTAGCTCACCCGCAGTTCCTCGATCATCCAGCGGATGTCCCGCACCGACGGGGGGACCGGCCGGCCCTGCGGCATCTGCTCCAGCAGCCGCGCGTACTCGTCCTGCATCTCGTGGACCTTCGCCATACGGGTCGTGTCCCGCTGCACGTTCGTCGGCATCTGCTGCAGACGGCGGTCCGCGGCCACCAGATAGCGCATCAGGTCCGGCAGGCGGCGCAGGCCCGTCTCCGTCACGAAGCCCGGCCGGACCAGCGCGTCCAGCTGCTTCCGCACGTCCTGCAGGTTCGGCAGCAGCGCCGGGCTGCGCACGCCCTTCAGGCGGCGCTCACAGGCCTGCCAGGCGGCCAGCACCTGCTGCACCTGGTCCACCGCGCGGACGGTCGTGTCGACGATCTCCGCGCGCACCTTGTCGTACAGCTTCCGGTACGACTCCTCGTCCCACACCGGCCCGCCGAAGTCCGCGATCAGCTTGTCCGCCGCGGCCATCGCGCAGTCGTCGAACAGGGCCTGGACGGAACCGTGCGGATTCGCGGACAGCGCGAGCTTCTGAGCGTTCGACAGCTTTTCGGACGCGAACTTCGCAGGGTTCACCGGAATCCCCAGCAGGATCAGCCGGCGCGTGCCCTTCCACATCGCCTCCGCCTGCTCGGCCTCCGTGTCGAAGAGACGGACGGAGACCGTGTCCCCGTCGTCGACCAGCGCCGGATACGCCTTCACCGGCTGACCGGCCCGACGGGTCTCGAACACCCGGGTGAGCGTCCCGATGGTCCACTCCGTCAGTCCCGTGCGCTCCAGGGACTCGCCGCCCCGGCGCTCCGCCGTCGCGGCGGCCGCCTGCGAAAGGGCCTTGCGGGCCTTCAACTTGAGCCGCAGCTTCAGCGCCTCGAGATCCTTGTCCTCGGCGAGCTTGCGGCGCCGCTCGTCGACGATCCGGAAAGTGATCTTCAGATGGTCGGGGACCTTCGACCAGTCGAAGTCCTCCGCGTCGAAGGGAACACCGACCATGCGCTTCAGCTCACGCGCCATGGTCGTGGTCAACGGCTCCTGGAGCGGCACCGCCTTCTCCAGGAACGCCCTCGCGTAGTTCGGCGCGGGTACGTAGTTCCGGCGGATCGGCTTGGGGAGCGAACGGATCAGCTCCGTGACGACCTCCTCCCGCAGACCCGGGATCTGCCAGTCGAAGCCCTCGTCGGTGACCTGGTTGAGCACCTGGAGCGGGATGTGGACGGTCACCCCGTCGGCATCCGCCCCGGGCTCGAACTGGTACGTGACCCGGAACTTCAGCGGACCCTGCTGCCAGGTGTCGGGATAGTCGGCCTTCGTGACCGCCTCCGCCGACTCCCGGATCAGCATCTCCCGCTCGAAGTCCAGGAAGTCCGGCTGCTCGTGCCGCTTGCGCTTCCACCACGAGTCGAAGTGGGCGCCCGAGACCACGTGCTCCGGGACCCGCTGGTCGTAGAAGTCGAACAGCGTCTCGTCGTCCACCAGGATGTCCCGGCGCCGGGCACGGTGCTCCAACTCCTCCACCTCGGTGAGGAGTCGGCGGTTGGCGGCGAAGAACTTGTGGTGCGTGCGCCAGTCGCCCTCGACCAGCGCGTTGCGGATGAACAGCTCCCGCGACACCTCCGGGTCGATCCGGCCGTAGTTCACCTTGCGCTGCGCGACGATCGGAACGCCGTACAGCGTCACCTTCTCGTACGCCATCACCGCGGCCTGGTCCTTCTCCCAGTGCGGTTCGCTGTACGTGCGCTTCAGCAGGTGCTCGGCGAGCGGCTCGACCCACTCCGGCTCGATCTTCGCGTTGACCCGGGCCCACAGACGGGACGTCTCGACCAGCTCGGCCGACATCACGAAGCGCGGGGGCTTCTTGAACAGCGCCGAACCCGGGAAGATCGCGAACTTGGCGTTGCGGGCGCCCAGGTACTCGTTCCGGCCGCCGTCCTTGCGCCCGCCCGGACCGGAGTCCTTCGACTCCTTCACGTCCTTCATGCCGATGTGCGACAGCAGACCGGCCAGGAGGGAGACGTGGATGCGGTCGGCGGGGGCGTCCTGGTCGTTGAGGTGGATCCCCATCTGCTTGGCGACCGTGCGCAGCTGCGTGTAGATGTCCTGCCACTCACGGATGCGCAGGAAGTTCAGGTACTCCTGCTTGCACATCCGCCGGAACGACGACGAACCGCGCTCCTTCTGCTGCTCCCGCACGTAGCGCCACAGGTTCAGATAGGCGAGGAAGTCGCTCGTCTCGTCCCGGAAGCGGGCGTGCTGCTGGTCGGCCTGCGTCTGCTTGTCGGCGGGCCGCTCCCGCGGGTCCTGGATGGACAGCGCCGCGGCGACGACCATGACCTCACGGACACAGCCGTTGCGCTCCGCCTCCAGCACCATGCGGGCCAGCCGCGGGTCCACCGGCAGCTGGGCCAGCTTCCGGCCCGTCTCCGTCAGCCGCTTGCGCGGGTCCTTCTGCGTCGCGTCGAGCGCGCCCAGCTCCTGCAGCAGCTGCACGCCGTCACGGATGTTGCGGTGGTCCGGCGGGTCGATGAACGGGAACTTCTCGATGTCGCCCAGGCCGGCCGCGGTCATCTGCAGGATGACGGAGGCCAGGTTCGTCCGCAGGATCTCCGCGTCCGTGAACTCCGGACGGGACAGGAAGTCGTCCTCGCTGTAGAGGCGGATGCAGATGCCGTCCGAGGTGCGTCCGCAGCGGCCCTTGCGCTGGTTCGCGCTCGCCTGGGAGATCGGCTCGATCGGCAGGCGCTGCACCTTGGTGCGGTGGCTGTAGCGCGAGATGCGGGCGAAACCGGGGTCGATGACGTACTTGATGCCCGGCACCGTCAGCGAGGTCTCGGCGACGTTGGTCGCCAGGACGATCCGCCGGCCGCTGTGCCGCTGGAAGACCCGGTGCTGCTCGGCGTGCGAGAGCCGGGCGTACAGCGGCAGCACCTCAGTGAACCGGTACTGCTTCTTCGTCAGCGCGTCCGCCGTGTCCCGGATCTCCCGCTCCCCGGACAGGAAGACCAGGATGTCGCCGGGCCCCTCCGCCATCAGCTCCTCGACGGCGTCCGTGATCGCGGTGATCTGGTCCCGGTCGGCGTCGTCCGAGTCCTCCTCCAGGAGCGGGCGGTACCGGACCTCCACCGGATACGTGCGACCGCTCACCTCGATGATCGGGGCGTCGCCGAAATGACGGGAGAAGCGCTCCGGGTCGATCGTCGCCGAGGTGATGACGACCTTCAGGTCCGGGCGCTTCGGCAGCAACTGCGCCAGGTAGCCGAGCAGGAAGTCGATGTTCAGGGACCGCTCGTGCGCCTCGTCGATGATGATCGTGTCGTAGGCGCGCAGTTCGCGGTCGGTCTGGATCTCGGCGAGCAGGATGCCGTCGGTCATCAGCTTGATGAAGGTGGCGTCCGGGTTCACCTGATCGGTGAAACGGACCTTCCAGCCGACGGCCTCGCCCAGCGGAGTCTCCAACTCCTCCGCCACCCGCTCGGCCACCGTGCGGGCGGCGATGCGGCGGGGCTGCGTGTGCCCGATCATGCCCCGCACGCCCCGGCCCAGCTCCAGGCAGATCTTCGGGATCTGCGTCGTCTTGCCGGAACCGGTCTCACCCGCGACGATCACCACCTGGTGATCGCGGATGGCCTCGGCGATCTCGTCCTTCTTCTGGCTGACCGGCAACTGCTCGGGGTAGCGGATCTCCGGCACACGGAGGCGCCGCTCGGCCATCCGCTCCTCGGCCCGGACGGTCTCCGCCTCGATCTCGGCGAGTACGGCGGCCCGGGCCTCCGGCTTACGGATCTTGCGCGCACCTTCCAGCCTGCGCCCGAGCCGGTGCGCGTCGCGCAGCGACAGCTCGGTCAGGCGGGAGGCGAGGGCGCCGAGGGCGGGGGCGGGGGCGGGATGCGTGGACATACGGGACTCAGGATCTCATCCTCGGGAAATTCCTGGCGAACACTTTTGCCGCCGATGTCGACCATTCGGCAGTACACACCAACAAGGCCCCGATCCGAAGATCGGGGCCTTTGCTGTGGCTGGGGCCGGGGTCGAACCGGCGACCTTCCGCTTTTCAGGCGGACGCTCGTACCAACTGAGCTACCCAGCCGCGATGTTTCACGTGAAACATCAGCGGTCCTGACGGGATTTGAACCCGCGGCCTCCACCTTGACAGGGTGGCGAGCACTCCAAACTGCTCCACAGGACCAAGCGTGTCGTACGACAGTGTCGCACAGGGTGGTGCGTGCCCCCAACGGGATTCGAACCCGTGCTACCGCCTTGAAAGGGCGGCGTCCTAGGCCGCTAGACGATGAGGGCTATCGGCCCGCCTGGGCGCTTCTCAGCGCGTCGGGGACGTGAGAAGCATATGGGATGGGGAGAGGGATCGCCAAAACGGTTTACGGGGAGTTCGTCGAGGGGGTGGCGGGAGAGGGGGTCGGCGAGGGGTTCGGCGAGGTGGTCGCGCCCGGCTGGTTCTCCTTCGGGAGGTGGCGGCTGACCTCTGCCGTCGTCCGGCCCAGGCCGCCCAGTTCGATGGAGTCCCAGGCCTGGAGGCGGCGGGTGTCGCGGTCGAAGTAGAGGATCGAGGCCTCGATCGGGTCGGGGTACTTGCCCTCGACGGCGCGCAGGCCGCTGCCGCCGGTGGAGCCCTCGATGCGGAGGCGGGTGCCGTACTTCATGACCTCGGTCTTCTCGCGGTGGATGTGGCCGGCCAGAACCAGGGGCACGGTGCCGTCGACCTCGCGGGCGGCCGACGGTTCGTGGGCGACGGCCACGTCCACGGGGGTGCCGGCGGCCCGCTGGTCGCGCAGGGCGGAGGCGAGGCGGGCGCCCGCGAGTTCCTGGGACTGCTCGGCTCCGGAGGCCTGGGAGCGGTCGGGGGTGAACTGGGGGTCGCCGATGCCGGCGAAGCGCAGTCCGGCGATGGTCGTGGCCCGGCCGTCGTCCAGGACGTGGACGTTCTTCATGCGTTCGAGGTAGCGCTGGGTGACGAGGGAGTCGTGGTTGCCGCGGACCCAGACATAGGGGGCGCCGAGGCCCTCGATGGGGTCCAGGAAGCCGTTCTCGGCGGCGGTGCCGTGGTCCATGGTGTCGCCGGAGTCGACGATGACGTCCACCCGGTACTGCTCCACCAGCGAGGCGATGATCGTCCAGCTGGCCGGGTTGAGGTGGATGTCGGAGACGTGAAGGACACGGATGGTGGTCGGGTCGGGCTGGTAGGCGGGGAGCGTGGAGGTGGCGTCGTAGAGCTTGGTCACGTTGGTGACCAGGCGCGCCAGTTCCTGCTGGTAGACGTCGAACTCGGTGACGATGCTGCGGGCGTTGCCGACGAGTGAGGGGGCGGAGGAGAGCAGGCCGGAGAACTTGGGCTCGAGGACGGAGTCCGGGTTCCAGGTGGCGTAGGCGGTGCCGCCGGATGCGGCGAGGAGGGCGAGGGCGAGGCCGCCGGAGGCGAGGGCGCGGCGGGGGCGCCGGTAGACGGCGAGGCCGAGCGCGGTGGCGCCGGTGACGACCGCGACGCCGGAGCGCACGGCGAGGTCGGCGGTGCCGCGGGTGATGTCGTGGGCGACCTCGTCCTGGAGGCCGGAGAACCGTTCGGGGTGGTCGACGAGGGCCTGGGAGCGGGCGGGGTCGAGCTGGTCGACGTTGACGTCCAGGCGGACGGGGGCGGTGTGGCTGTCCAGTTGCAGCGCGCCCAGGGGAGAGACGTTGATTTTGGTGCCGCCGGTGAGGGAGGGGCGCAGGGTCATGGTGGTGTCCATGGGGCCGACGGGGACCCGGACGTTGCCGACGACGAGGAGGCCGAGCCAGGCGCCGAGGACGACCACGGTGACGAGCCCCAGGGCGCGGACCAGGGGGTGGCGGGGACGCGGGGCGAGGGCGAGCGGTGCGCAGGCGGGCCGACGGGTGCGGAGGGTGGGGACGCGCGGAGCCCTTCGGAGGCGGTGCCGGAACTTCACGACTGCGGAGGGGACGCGGGACATTGGTCCCGTATGCCCCAGCGCGGGACCGGATATGCGAGGGCGTGGGGGATCTCGTACGGACGGCTCGTGTCCGAGAATGGCTCTGTGCTGGAGATGACGCGCGAGATGTTCGAGGAGCTGGTCGCCGAGGCGCTGGACCGGATCCCGCCGGAGCTGACGCGGTTGATGGACAACGTGGCGGTGTTCGTGGAGGACGAGCCGCCGGCGGACGATCCGGAACTGCTCGGGCTGTACGAGGGGACCCCGCTGACGGAGCGGGGCGAGTGGTACGCGGGGGTGCTGCCGGACCGGATCACGATCTACCGGGGGCCGACGCTGCGGATGTGCGAGACGCGGGAGGACGTGGTCGCGGAGACGGAGATCACGGTGGTGCACGAGATCGCGCATCACTTCGGGATCGACGACGCCCGGCTGCACGCTCTCGGCTACGGATGAACCGTTCGCGTGTCCTCTTGCGGGTGGAGGGAGTTGGGCATGTAGTCCCCGCACTCCGACCGGAGGTGGCCCGTGCGCCCCTTGTACGTATCCGCCCGCCTGGCCGCCACGACGGTGGTCCTCGTCGCCGCCGCCGGTTGCGTGAGCGTGGGCGAGGACGGCGCGGGCGGGAGGGCCGAGCCGTCGAGTTCGGCGGGGCGGCAGGGCGACGAGACGTCGGACGGGAAACCGGCGGTGTCGGGCGGCGGGGCGGGCCGTGACGCCACGGCGGCCGGCGGCGAGCGTGCGGGCGGCAGGGACGAGCGGGGGCGCGGGGGCGAGGGGAAGAAGGGCGGAGCGGGGAAGCGGGCGTCGGAGGGGGCCTCGCCGTCGGCGGGGGCGAGCCGGTCCGCACCGGCCGCCGGTGGTCCCGGTGAGCCCGCCGGTCCGACGCCGGAGCGGCCCGTGCCGCCGGTGCCCAGCCGGTCGCCGGACCCGGAGCCCACGCCGGCGCCGCCCGAGCCGTCGGCGCCGCCGGAGCCGACGCCGCCGGAGCCGTCCTCGGCGGCGCCCGAACCGCCTCAGCCGCAGTGGGCACGGCGGGAGCCGGTGCCGGAAGCGGGGGCGCCGGTCTAGGGACTCTTTCCTCTTCTCCGTCGTCCTGCGTGTCCGTCCGCCGTCGCGGCCGGCTCGTCCGGGGATCGTGCGCTGACCTGCGGATCGATCCTGCGGCGAGGGTCCGGTTTGCTTTCGGGGGCGGTGGGTGCGTATGGTGGCAGATCGTTTGATCCTATTTGCCCGGCGCCACTGCAGAGCGCGCCGTGTGGCGCGTACTCTCCCTTGCCGTGGTGGACCGCATCGAGGCGGTCATATTGCGAATCGCGAATCACGGAGTTGACGGGCGCGTGCCGAAGAGACTCCGGAAGGTTTCGCATTCGTATGCCCATCGCCAGTACTGATCACGTCGTCGTGCCCAAGAACACCGAGGACGCCGACCCCACCACCCCCACCGCCCCCGAGCTCACCTTCGCCGACCTCGGCCTTCCCGAGGGCGTCGTGCGCAAGCTCGCGCAGAACGGCGTGACCACCCCCTTCCCGATCCAGGCGGCGACCATCCCGGACGCCCTGGCCGGCAAGGACATCCTCGGCCGCGGCCGCACCGGCTCCGGCAAGACCCTCTCCTTCGGTCTGCCGACGCTGGCCACGCTGGCCGGCGGCCGGACCGAGAAGCACAAGCCGCGTGCCGTCATCCTGACGCCGACGCGTGAGCTGGCGATGCAGGTCGCCGACGCGCTCCAGCCGTACGGCGACGTCCTGGGCCTGAAGATGAAGGTCGTCTGCGGCGGCACGTCCATGGGCAACCAGATCTACGCCCTCGAGCGCGGCGTCGACATCCTGGTGGCCACGCCGGGCCGGCTGCGCGACATCATCAACCGCGGCGCGTGCTCGCTGGAGAACGTGCAGATCGCGGTTCTCGACGAGGCCGACCAGATGTCCGACCTGGGCTTCCTGCCCGAGGTCACGGAACTGCTGGACCAGGTCCCGGCGGGCGGCCAGCGGATGCTGTTCTCCGCGACGATGGAGAACGAGATCAAGACCCTCGTCGACCGCTACCTGAACGACCCGGTCTCGCACGAGGTCGACGCGGCGCAGGGCGCGGTGACGACCATGTCGCACCACATCCTCGTGGTGAAGCCCAAGGACAAGGCCCCGGTCACGGCGGCCATCGCCTCCCGCAAGGGCCGCACCATCATCTTCGTCCGGACGCAGCTGGGCGCCGACCGCGTCGCCGAGCAGCTGCGGGACGCCGGGGCGAAGGCCGACGCGCTGCACGGCGGCATGACCCAGGGCGCCCGGACCCGGACGCTGGCGGACTTCAAGGACGGGTACGTGAACGTCCTGGTGGCGACGGACGTCGCGGCCCGCGGCATCCACGTCGACGGCATCGACCTCGTGCTGAACGTCGACCCGGCCGGCGACCACAAGGACTACCTGCACCGGGCGGGCCGCACGGCGCGCGCCGGGCGTACGGGCACGGTCGTGTCCCTGGCCCTGCCGCACCAGCGGCGCCAAATCTTCCGGCTGATGGAGGACGCGGGCGTCGACGCGATGCGTCACATCATCCAGGGCGGCGCGGCCTTCGACCCGGAGCTCGCCGAGATCACCGGCGCCCGGTCGATGACCGAGGTGCAGGCCGAGTCCGCGGGCAACGCGGCGCAGCAGGCCGAGCGCGAGGTCGCCCAGCTCACCAAGGAGCTGGAGCGGGCGCAGCGCCGTGCGGCCGAGCTGCGCGACGAGGCGGACCGGCTGCTGGCCCGGGCGGCGCGCGAGCGGGGCGAGGACGCCGATGCGGTGGTGGCCGAGGCGGCCGCCGTGGTGTCGGCCGAGGCGGAGGTCTCGCTGCCGGAGCAGCCGTCC
Source organism: Streptomyces viridosporus T7A (assembly GCF_008704515.1). Lineage (NCBI taxonomy): Bacteria > Bacillati > Actinomycetota > Actinomycetes > Kitasatosporales > Streptomycetaceae > Streptomyces > Streptomyces viridosporus. The sequence goes on along the minus strand of NZ_CP023700.1, from coordinate 4,105,500 downwards.
GCACGGGACGTCGAGCGGACCGAGCGCGCGGAGCGTGCGGAGGCGCCGTACGAGCGGCGTGAACGCCGGGACGACCGGGACGACCGTAACGGCTTCCGCCGGGACGACCGCGGCGACCGCGGTGGGCGTTCCTACGAGCGCCGTGACGACCGGGGCGGGCGTTCCTTCGACCGCGACCGGGGCGACCGTAACGGCTTCCGCCGTGACGACCGCGGCGACCGGGGCGGACGTTCCTTCGACCGCGACCGCGGCTTCGAGCGCCGTGACGGCGACCGGGGCGGCTTCCGCCGGGACGACCGCGGCGACCGCGGCGGTTTCCGCCGTGACGACCGGGGCGACCGCGGCGGGCGTTCCTTCGAGCGCCGTGACGACCGGGGCGACCGCGGCGACCGCGGTGGGCGTCCCTTCGAGCGCCGTGACGACCGGGGCGGTTTCCACCGCGACCGGGACCGTGACCGCGGCGGTTTCCGCCGGGACGAGCGCGGCGGCCACCGGGGCAGCGACCGCCCCTTCAACCGCGACCGTCAGGGCGACCGCCCGGGCTTCCGCACCGGCGGCCACGACCGTCCGTACGGCCGCCGTGACGACCACCGCGGCGGCGGCTCCTTCGGCCGCCGCGAGGACAAGCCGCGCTGGAAGCGCAACGGCTGACGCGGCCTCACCGTGCCGTTCCCGAGGGCCCGCGCGACACCCGTCGTGCGGGCCCTTCCGCGTTTCCGCGGGGGACACGGCCGGGTCCGGCTCCCCGATACCCGATCGGAGACCCGGCCACATCCCGCTATGCTCGGGGAGGCGACACCGCCTGGGCCCTTAGCTCAATTGGCAGAGCAGTGGACTTTTAATCCATTGGTTGTGGGTTCGAGTCCCACAGGGCCTACGGCCGCGGGGAAGGGGAGACCCCTTCGACCTGCCGTGCGGCGCCCGGTCCGGCTTCGGCCGGCCCGGGCGCCGCTGCGTTCTCCCCTCCCGTGCGAGTCCCGTGCGAATGCCGTGCGAGCCGGTCCGGGGCCGTGCCGCTCCCGTCAGGAGGCGTGCGGCCACTCGTCCGGTTCCGTGCGCGGCGTGCCGACGACCGTGGCGAGGCGGTGGTGGGCCGCGCGGGCGTGGGCCAGGCGGGAGACGACCGTGCCGACGAGGGCGGCGGCGAGCAGGCAGGCGAGCCAGAAGGTGTCGCGGGGGCCGGCCCAGGAGAGGGTGCCCGCGGGCGGGATCGCGAAGCCGTTGAGGAACAGCCAGCACAGGACGGCCGTACCCGGGGCCGCGGTGAACCGGGCGCACACGCCGAGGGCGGCGGCCAGCAGGGACAGGGCGATCAGGGCGAGTCCGGGACGGTCCGTGCCCACGGTCGTGTTGAGCAGCGCCACCAGGAGCGGCGCACCGCCGAAGGCACCGGCCCACACCAGGGGCGTGGCGGCCGGCCGGGGGACCGGTTTCGGTCCGGTACCGAGGGTCACCCACTCGATCATGCTGACGCTTCCCTTCCGGTCTCTCCCGGCGGATTTTCTCACCGCGGCTGCCACGGGCCACGGCTCGGCGGACCGGTCCGGCGGGGTGCTGGTCAGGCTGGCAGCAGGAGGGGACCGGGCGGAAGCGTCGAATGAGACAGCCGTACGGTCGGTCGGGCGCGGGCGGCTGCCCGTGAGCGGTACGGGCAGCCGCCCGGCCGGTCGGCGCGGTCGGCCGGGGTCGGGGACGGCGGGAAAGCGGGGACGGGGACGGCGTCCACGGTCAGCGGGGTGAGCGGGGCGAGCGGGGTGAGCGGCTGCGCGGGTGCCGCTGCCGGTGCGGGTCGACCGGGTCGAGCAGGTGGACGGAGATGCCGCTGACGACCAGGCCCGTCGCGATGAGCAACCCGTCGGGCAGGACCATGCCCGCGATCAGCAGGGTCAGGCCGATCCCCAGCGCCCACCAGGCGCGTGTCCGGCGGTACTCGCGCGGCGGGGTCGGCCGTCCGTCGGAGAACGAGCGCGCGAAGTGGGGGTCCTCCTTCTGGAGTCGGGTCGCGAGATCGACGAGGCGCTCGTCGTCGGACTGGGGCACGGCTCCTCCTTCCCGACCGGTGGGCAGCCGGGCGACACCGACCGCCGCTTCTGGGGCACCACCGGGCGTCGGTCCCGTGGCGCCGGGGGTGGAGAACGAACCGTCGGCCCGCGCACGCGGGCCGACGCACAGGGAGCTCTTCCGTACGTTCGCGCCGTCGCCCGCCCGGTACGGCGGTGCGGCGGTGCCGGGTTCACCACCCGTGCCCCCACCGTCGCCCGCCGGCGACGGTTCCGCCATCGGGTCCGATCCCCATCTCCGGGGGGTCCGGGGTGTAGGGGTGCCGGCCCGGCACCGGCCGGCCGCCCGGAAAATGGGGACTGCCACGGATGGCGTACGGCCCGTGCAGCGCTCACGCTGGGTCGTGACGGCCCGCGCCCGCGCCCCCGGACCCGCGGGCTGTCCCGGCCCCGGCACGGCGGGAGCCTACGACACGAGCGGCACGGGGCGAGCGGTGAGGAGGTGGTACCGGGTGCCACTGTTCTGGCGTATCTTCCTGCTCAACGCCGTCGTGCTGATCACAGCCACCGCCCTGCTGCTCGGGCCGGTCACCGTCTCCACCCCGGTCCTGCTCACCGAGGCCGCGGTGCTCACCGTGGGCCTGGCCGCCATGCTGGTCGCCAACGCGCTGCTGCTGCGGGTGGGGCTCGCCCCGCTGCAGCGCCTCACCCGCGCCATGAACACCACCGACCTCCTCCGCCCCGGGCAGCGTCCCGCGGTCACCGGCCGGGGAGAGGTCGCCGAGCTGATCAGCACGTACAACACGATGCTCGACCGGCTGGAGGACGAACGGGCCACGAGCAGTGCACGCGCCCTGTCCGCGCAGGAGGCGGAACGCCGCCGCATCGCCCAGGAACTGCACGACGAGGTGGGCCAGAGCCTCACCGCCGTGCTGCTCCAGCTGAAGCGGGTCGCCGACCACGCCCCGCCGGAACTGCGCGAGGAGCTGAGCCCGGCGCAGGAGATCACCCGGAGCAGCCTGGACGAGGTCCGGCGCATCGCCCGCCGGCTGCGCCCCGGGGTCCTGGACGAACTCGGGCTGATCCCCGCCCTCAAGGCCCTCGCCACCGAGTTCGGCGGCCCCGGCCTCACCGTCCAGCACCGGTTCGGCCCCGATCTGCCCGACCTGGGTCCGGAGGCCGAGCTGGTGATCTACCGGGTGGCCCAGGAAGGGCTGACCAACACCGCACGCCACGCCGGGGCCCGTCGTGCCGGGATCGCCCTGCGCCGCGTCCCCACCGGTGTCGAACTCCGTGTCCACGACGACGGCCGCGGCCTCGGTGACGTGGCCGAGGGCGCCGGAATCCGCGGGATGCGGGAGCGTGCCCTGCTCGTCGGCGCCGACCTCACCGTGGGCCCGGCCGACGGCGGAGGCACCGAAGTACGTCTGGCCGTTCCCGTTCCCGTGCGGGGGCCGGCGCCCGTCCGGGTACCGGCCCTCGCGCTCGCAGTCCCCGACCGGAAACACTGAACATGACCGACCCGGCCCCCACCCGCATCCTCCTCGCCGACGACCACGCATTGGTCCGCCGAGGGGTCCGCCTCATCCTCGACGGCGAACCGGACCTGACCGTCGTCGCCGAGGCCGACGACGGTGCCGAAGCCCTCGAACAGGCCCGCGTCCACCGGCCCGACCTGGCCATACTCGACATCGCCATGCCCCGTCTGACCGGTCTGCAGGCGGCCCGCGAGCTCTCCCACACCCTGCCGGAGACGCGGATACTCGTCCTGACGATGTACGACAACGAGCAGTTCTTCTTCGAGGCCCTCGGCGCCGGTGCCTCCGGGTACGTCCTCAAGTCCGTCGCCGACCGCGACCTGGTCGAGGCGTGCCGGGCCACCATGCGCGGGGAGCCGTTCCTCTACCCGGGCGCCGTCAACGCCCTCATCCGCAACTACCTCGACCTCGCCCGGGACGGCCGGAACCTGCCCCCGAAGGCCATCACCGACCGGGAGGAGGAGATCCTCAAGCTGGTCGCCGAGGGAAACACCTCGCAGCAGATCGCCGACCTCCTCGTCATCAGCCCGAAGACGGTGGAGCGCCACCGCGCCAACCTGCTCTCCAAGCTGGGCCTGAAGGACCGCCTGGAACTGACCCGGTACGCCATCCGCGTGGGCCTGATCGAGCCCTGACGCCCCCGTACGGCGTCGCCCCGGCCCCGGCTGCTCCCGTGCGGCGTCGCCCCGGCCGCCGCCGGGTGCGGTGGCGCCCGACCTGCGCGCGGTCCCCGGCCCGCCGTGCGTCGTGCGTCGTGCAGGCTTGTGGTCAGACCCGGCCCGGACGGCTCCGCACGGGCCGGGCCCCCGTCCGCCGTCCTCGCCAGGAGAGTGCGCCGATGCCCCACCCCTACGTCCTGCTGTCCGCCGCCGTCTCCCTGGACGGCTACCTGGACGACACCGGCCCCGAGCGGCTGCTGCTGTCCGGCCCGGCCGACTTCGACCGGGTCGACGAGGTGCGGGCGTCGGTGGACGCGATCCTGGTCGGCGCCGGCACGATCCGCGCCGACAACCCGCGCCTGCTGGTCAACTCGCCCGAGCGGCGGGCCGACCGGGTCGCCCGGGGCCGGCCGGAGTACCCGCTCAAGGTCACCGTCAGCGGCTCCGGCGACCTGGACCCGGCGGCGCGGTTCTGGCACACCGGCGGCGAGAAGGTCCTCTACACGACCGACCGGGGCGCCGAGCGGGCCCGTGCCCACGGCCTCGCGGCCGACGTCGTCCCGCTCGGTCCCGAGCTCGACTGGCGCCGGCTGCTGGAGCACCTGCACGCCGTGCGCGGGGTCCGGCGGCTCATGGTCGAGGGCGGCGGCCTGGTCCACACCCAGCTCCTCACCCAGGGCCTCGCCGACGAGCTCCAGCTGGTCCTCGCCCCGCTCTTCGTCGGCGACCCGGACGCCCCCCGCCTCTTCGGCCCCGGCTCCTACCAGGGCGGCCGGCTGCGGCTGCTGGAGACCCGGGCCGTCGGCGACGTCGTCCTGATGCGCTACGGGCCCACCGCGCCCGGCACCGGTGCGCTGCCCTCCGCCGCCGACCACCACTGGCTGGCCCTCGCCTGCGACCTCGCGGAGCGGTGCCCGCCGTCCGGGACGGCGTTCAGCGTGGGCGCGGTGGTGGTCGCGGCCGACGGTACGGAGCTGGCGCGGGGCCACTCCCGGGAGGGCGGGGACCCGGTGGTGCACGCGGAGGAGGCGGCGCTCGCCAAGACCGATCCCACGGACCCCCGGCTCGCGACCGCCACCGTGTACTCCAGCCTGGAGCCCTGCGCCCGGCGCGCGTCCCGGCCGGCGCCTTGCGCCCGGCTGATCCTGGACGCGGGGATACGGCGGGTGGTCACGGCCTGGCGCGAGCCGGACACCTTCGTGCCGGGCGCCGACGGCAGCGGGGTGCTGGTGGACGGGGGCGCCACCGTCGTCGTCCTGCCGGAGCACGAGGAGCGGGCCCAGGCGCCGAACGGCCACCTGATCGGCCGCTGAGGAGGGGCGGGGGAAAGGGGTGTGCTGCGTGTCCCGCGCATGGCGTACACTGGTGTCATACCGACGCGGGGTGGAGCAGCTCGGTAGCTCGCTGGGCTCATAACCCAGAGGTCGCAGGTTCAAATCCTGTCCCCGCTACTGAAGGCCGAGGGCCGGAATCCGAAAAGGGTTCCGGCCCTCGGTGTTTTCCCGTGCGCGGATCCCGTCACCGAAGGTGACCGGTCCGCCCCGCTGCGCATAACGACTGACGAACCGTCAGAAGATCATGGAGGCCTGAGAGGCGGTCAACTCGCCCGTTTTCGCCTGCTCCTGACGGTTAAGTCCCAGCGGGAACCGTGAATGATCAAGAGGAACGGCTTGGAATCCGGCCCTCGCGTCTATTAACGTTCGATAACGCAGCGCGGTCGTCCCAGCCGTCACAGAAGTCGGCTCCGTGCGCACGCGCCGAATCCCGCAAGGGAACCGGGGAACCACCACCATGGGGTGAATCGCGTGGATGCCGCCGTGGAAGCACGGCTCGTATACGCGCGTAGGAGACCTTCCTGCTCCGAACCCGTCAGCTAACCCGGTAGGCGGTGGAGGAAGGAAAGGAGTACGCCCACGTGGCGTCCAACCGGCCCGCTCCCGAGGCCCCCTTCATGCCGAGCCAACGCGACGGCGAAACCTTCGGCTACGGCCGCGTCCCCGACGACGAGGGCCCCTTCGAGGAGTGGAACCCCACCGCGGAGTCCATCCGCCCGGTCCGCGGCCGGCACCGCGTCAGCAAGCAGCGCGGCGGAGGACTCGCCCGCAGCTCCACCGTCCTGGGCGTCGGCGTCATCGCCGCGGTGGGCGCGGGCGGCATGGCCAGCGCTCAGACCGGCAAGCCGCCGGTCTCGATCTCCGTGCCCGACCTCCCCAACGTGGGTTCCCTCATCTCCGACGAGGAAGAGCCCGCCGGTTCCGCCACTCCGCTCAGCAGCATCGGCATGACCGCCGCCGACACCGAGCAGGGCACCGCCGGCGCCGGTGAGGCGCTGCGCGCCCGGATCATGGCGCAGGTCGAGCAGCAGCAGGACCAGGCCGAGAGCAAGGCCGCGGCCGAGGCCCTCGCCGCCGCCGAGAAGGAGGCCGCCGAGGCCGCCGCCAAGGCGGAGAAGGAGGCCAAGGCCGAGGCCGCCGCCGCGAAGAAGAAGGCGGAGGAGGAGGCCCGGGAGAAGGCCGAGGCCGAGCGCCTCGCCGCGCTCGCCAAGCAGTACGCGCTGCCGACCTCCTCGTACACCCTCAGCTCGACCTTCGGTCAGGCCGGCGCCTACTGGTCCTCCGGCTACCACACCGGCCTCGACTTCGCCGCTCCCTCGGGCACGCTGATCAAGGCGGTCCACACCGGCACGATCACCTTCGCCGGCTGGGACGGCTCCTACGGCTACAAGACCGTGCTGACCCTCGACGACGGCACCGAGATCTGGTACGCCCACCAGTCCTCGATCAACGTCAGCGTCGGCCAGCAGGTCACCACCGGCGACGTGATCGGCCGCGTCGGCTCCACCGGCAACTCCACCGGGGCCCACCTCCACCTGGAGGTCCACTCCGGCGGCTCCTCCTCGGGCATCGACCCGCTGGCGTGGCTGCGCAGCAAGGGCCTCAACCCCTAGGAACCGCAGCTCCCAGCTCCCCGCACCCCGGCAGTCCCGACGGCGACCCCCCGACGTCAGGGCTGCCGGTCGCGTGCGCGGCCTGCCCCCGCGCGCGGTGCCGACGGCCCGTGCGTCCCGCGGCCCGCCGCCCGGCGGCTCAGGACCGGTAGGGGTTCGGCGGGTACGCGGAGTACGGGTGCGCCTGCGGCGGCGGCCCGTACCTGTGGCTCCCCCGCATCCCCTGAGCCCCCTGGAACCCGTGGGGTACGTGGCCCCCGTAGGGCCCGTGGCCCCCGTACGCCGGCCACGGCGCGAAGGCGGCCGGGACCGGTGGCGCGGTGGCGCGGGCCGCGTGGTCCAGCGCCGGACGGGCCGCCTCCCGGCGGTGCCACAGCTCTCCCAGCAGTTCCCGCTCCCGTACGGTGAAGTCCGGCCCCGCCCGGCCGAGCCGCCCCCGGTGCCGCAGGAACGCCAGCGAGGTCGCGTACGCCTCGTACTGCGCCACCGCCCGTGCCGCGGCCCTCCCCCCGTGCCGGCGCGCGTACCGCCGGGCGACGCGCCGGGCGCACATCGAGCCCAGGGCGAACGGCTCCATCGGCCTCAGCCAGCCGGCCACGGCGTACGCGGGCAGCTCCGCCCGCACCGTCCGCAGTTCGCGCTGCCGCGTCCACACCACCAGCCAGGTCAGCACGCCGAACGCCGGCACCATGAACACCAGGTACACGACGAAGAACCCGTGGTCGCCCAGCGCCGAGGACCCGTTCCACAGCGCGTGCATGCCCATCGCGAGCAGCAGTCCGCACAGCGGCAGCAGCACCCGGCGGACCCGCTGCCGCTGCGCGCAGAGCGCGGAGATCCCGAACCCGATGCCGGTGAGCACGGTGAACAGCGGGTGCGCGAACGGCGACATGACGATGCGGACGAAGAAGGTCGCCGCGGTGACCGAGGCGAGGCCGCTGTCACCGGTCAGCCGGTCGGTGCCGAAGGCGGTGCCGAGGTAGAGGATGTTCTCGGTGAACGCGAACCCGGTGGCGGTGACCCCGGCTATCACCACGCCGTCGAGGAGCCCGGTGAAGTCGCGTCTGCGGAAGAGGAAGACCAGCAGCACGGCGGCGGCCTTGACGGTCTCCTCCACGACGGGCGCTATGACGGTCGCGCCGAGCGTGTCCGCGCTCGACGGGTCGGCCGTGGCCGTCGCTATCCACTGCGTGGCGAAGCTGTTGGCCACGATCGCCATGAGCGCCGCCGCGCAGGCCCCCCAGGCGAAGGAGAACAGCAGGTTCTGCCAGGGGCCCGGCTCCACCCGGTCCAGCCACCGGAAGGCGGCCAGGAGCAGCGGCACGGGAAGCACCGCGAGCCCCAGCCCGACCAGGAACCCCTCCGTACCGGTCTGCTCGCGCACCAGCGCGAGGATGACCAGCCCCGACAGCGCGAGCAGGGCGACCAGCGCTCCGTAGCGCACCCAGGGCCGCTGCCACCAGTGCGCGTGCCGGAGCGCACCGTCGGGTCGCGGGGGCACGCCGGGCTGGGGCACCGCTGCGGGACACCCCGGACGGGGAGGGCTGCTGGCCACGGAAGGGACCCTAACGGGACGGGGCGCCGGCCGCAGGAGCGCGCGGTGGGCTCAGGCGCCGGTGGAGGGCTGGGCGGGCTGGTCTGTTCCGGGTCGGTCGTCGTGCTGTACGCGACGGAAGAGCAGGTCGTTCACGACATGACCCTTGTCCAGTCCCTGACCCTCGAAACGGGTCAGCGGCCGGAACGCGGGACGCGGCGCGAAACCGCCGTCGGCCCGGGTGTTCGCGAAGGCGGGGTGGGCCGTCAGCACCTCGAGCATCTGCTCGGCGTACGGCTCCCAGTCGGTGGCGCAGTGCAGCACCGCGCCCGGCTTGAGGCGGGTCGCCGCCAGGGAGAGGAACGCGGGCTGGATCAGCCGCCGCTTGTGGTGCCGCTTCTTGGGCCACGGGTCGGGGAAGTAGACGCGCAGTCCGTCGAGGGAGTCGGGGGCGAGCATCTCGCGCAGGAGGATGATCGCGTCGCCGTTGCCGACGCGGACGTTGGTCAGGCCCTGCTGGTCGGCCAGGTTCAGGAGGTTGCCCTGGCCGGGGGTGTGGACGTCGACGGCGAGGATGTTGGTGGCCGGGTCGGCTGCGGCCATCTGCGCGGTGGCCTCGCCCATGCCGAAGCCGATCTCCAGGACGACCGGGTTGCCGTTGCCGAAGAACTCCGCGAGGTCGAGCCGGTGCCGGCCGTCGATGTCGAAGCCCCACCGGGGCCACAGCCGCTGCAGCGCGTCCGCCTGTCCGGCGGTCACCCGGCTGCGGCGCGGCTGGAAGCTCCGGATGCGCCGCTCGAAGTGCGACCCGGCGGGATCGGCCTTCGGACCGTCCGGGAACCGCGGCTCCCCCTTGGCCCGGGTACGGCGGATCGACGCACCGGGCGCGTGCGCGGGGTGCGGGGCTTCGGGGGTGTTCACGAAGTCAGACACAGTGCTGTCGATTTTACGGGGGCGCGGCGGACGGCCGCCGCGCCCGTCACCGCCCCGGTTCCGCCGGCTCGCGCGGAGCGCCGCGCGCCGGTCGTGGCCCTCGCGTGCCGGGGCCGGTACCGCGTCGGGGCCGACCCGGACGCCGCCGGTGCCGTGCGTGAGGGGGACGGCCCCGTCGTGCCCGTGCCGCCGTCACACCCGTGGGGCGGCCCCCCGGGGCGCCGTGCCGGGGCGGGGTCAGCCGGCCGGGGCCATCAGCAGCGGACGGGCGCGCTCGCGCAGCTCGACCACACGGGGTTCGTCGCCGTAGGGCTCCAGACGGTGCAGGAGGTCCTTGACGTACTCGGTGGTGCGGGCCGACGAGATGCGGCCCGCCACCTCCACCGCGCGGACGCCCTGCTCGCAGGCCGCGTCCAGGTTGCCCGACTCCAGTTCGGCGACCGCCGAGACGACCAGCCGCAGGCCGTGCGAGCGCACGAACTCCTCCGTCGGCTTCGACAGCGCCTGCTCGGTGAAGCGGCGGACCTGGCGGGGCGCCTTGAGGTCGCGGTAGCACTCCGCGGCGTCGGCGGCGAACCGGTCGTAGCCGTAGAAGCCGAGCCAGGTCGGGTCGCTGTCGCCGGGGCGGGAACGCTCCAGCCAGCCCTCCGCCGCCTTCAGGGCGGTGCCGGCGGCCTGGGCGTCCCCGGCGCGTGCGTGCGCGCGTGCCTCGACGAGGCGGAAGAAGCTCATGGTGCGCGCGGTGGCCAGGCCCCGGTTGCGCTCCAGTGCGGCCTGGGCGAGGTCGACGCCCTCGTCGCCGAAGCCGCGGTAGGTCGCCTGGAGGGACATGGACGCCAGGACGTAGCCCCCCAGCGGCACGTCCGCCGCGGCGCGGGCCAGGCGCAGCGCCTGGATGTAGTAGCGCTGGGCGGCCTCCTGCTGGCCGGTGTCGAAGGCCATCCAGCCCGCGAGGCGGGTGAGTTCGGCGGCGGCGCCGAAGAGCGAGCGGCCGACGTCGTCGGAGTAGGAGCCGAGCAGCAGCGGGGCCGCCTCGACCCTCAGGCATTCGGGGACCATCGACGAACGCCAGTCGCCGCCGCCGTACTTGGAGTCCCAGCGGCGGGCGTCCTCGGCGGCCTCCCGCAGTTTCCGCACATCGCTGTGGCCGACTTTGATCGGTGCGCCGGGACCCTCGGACGGGTTCACCTCGCGCGCCACCGAGCTGTCGGCCGGGGTTATCAGCCATCGTGAGGCGGGCGTGGCGTATGCGCTGACCGCGAAGGAGCCGGCCAGGGACTGCCAGATGCCGCCGGCCCCCGCTCTGCGGCCGGCGAGGTCCAGCCGGTACAGCTCCGTCGCGGACTTCACCGCCTGCCCGACGTCCCGGGGGAAGGCGAGGCCCACCTCGGGCGCGGGGTCCGCGTCCGCCAGGCCGATCTCGTGCAGCGGCACCGGGCGGCCCAGCTTCTGGCCGATGGCGGCGGCGATCAGGTGCGGGGCGGCGCCCTGCGGCACCATGCCCTTCGACACCCAGCGCGCCACCGACGTCTTGTCGTAGCGAAGCGTCAGTCCCCGTTGCGCGCCGAGGTCGTTGACGCGTCGTGCGAGGCCCGCGTTGGAGATTCCCGCGAGGGCGAGAACGGCGCCGAGCTTTTCGTTCGGCCCGCGTTGCTCCCTGGACATGCGCCACCCCTCGACACAGACGGCTGCCGTTCTGGCATAACCACGCGGCATTCGTAAACCCAGCGTAGTTCGCCGCATCCCAAGCGTTAAGGGGCATTCTTCCGGATGGCGGGATTGTGGTCCGTACGGAAGTGCGGCCCCGATACGCGCAGTTGCGGCGTGCTCCCGGTGTGTGGCCGTGCGCCCGTACGTGCGCTCTTCTCCGGCCACCGCGGGAGCGATTCCATGGTCCGTGCGTGGGTCGGCCCGCTGTACTGGATCCAGCGGGCTGGGGGACACCGCCGCCTTCATCCCCGCGGGCGGCGGAACGGTCCGGGAGGCGTGCGGCGCCTCCCGGACCGCGCGACCGTCCAGCGGTGCGCAGAGCATGTACGGAGCGTGTTCGGGACGTGGGCCGCCGCTCCGATTTGGCCGAAAATCGATCCCCGCTGTTCCCGGGATATCCCGTGTCTACCACGGCAGTTGAGGGCGCGTTGGTGGTTCTGGGGGCGCGTTGAGGGGGCGCATTCGCGTCGTAGCGGTGGGGACGGCTGTACGGCGACACTCGGTGATCTTCCCGCGACGGGCGGGGCGTTCGCCCCGGGGTGGTGTATCCGCCGGGGCGCATGGGACGGAGCACACACGGCTCCGGCACGCCTCCCGAGCGCCTCCTTCATGGCAGCATGGGGAACCGGTTCATGCGGTGCACTGGTTGTCCACAGCCTGCGGAGGCGTCGATGCGGTGGTTGGTGGGATGGAGCAGCACCGCCGCGGGAGCCGTGGGGTTCGGCTCCGCCGGCGCCACCGGGGACGACGGCGAGACCCTGCAGCCCGTGGGCTCCCAGCTGTTGTGGGGCGGCCCCGACCCGCTGTGGGCGGTCGGCGACTGGCGTCCCGACGAGGTGCGCGTGGTCACGTCCGACGCCCAGACCCGGATCGCCGTCCTCGGCACCTGCGGCGCCTCCGACGAGCAACTGCGCGTCGCGCTGTTCGCCGCGCGCGGGGGAGCCCTGCGGCACCTCACCGCCTGGCCGGGCAGCTACACCGCCGTCGTGCAGGTGGGCCGCCGGGTCACCGTCTGCGGTGATCTCGCGGGCGCCCGGCCGGTGTTCCACACCCCCTGGGCGGGCGGCACGGCGTACGCGACCGCCGCGCTGCCGCTCGCCGACCTCGTCGAGGCCAACCTCGACTTCGGGCACCTCGCCGCGCTGCTCGCCGTGCCGGACGTACCGGCCGCGCTGCACGACTCGACCCCGTACGACGGCGTGAAGCGCGTTCCGCCGGGACACGCGCTGATCCTGCGCGCGGGGGCGCGCGAGGTCGCCGGGTACGAGCCCGTCGCCTCGCTCGCGGTCGCGGCACCCCCCGCGGACCCCGACCGGGCGGTGGAGGCGGTGGGGGACGCACTGGTCGAGGCCGTGCGGACGCGGCTGGCCGCGCCCCGGCACGTGCCGGGCGCGGGCATCGACCCCGGGCCCGTCCCGGGGATGGGACCCGCCGAGCGGCGCGCGGCGCGCGGGACGCCGGTACCGGGGATCGGGGCCGACCTGTCCGGGGGGCCGGCGTCCGGGACGCTGGCGCTGCTGGCGGCGGGGCTGCCCGGGATGCCGGGGACCGTGCTGGGGCACGGCACCGGGGCCGGGGAGCGGCTGCTGGCCGTCACCTTCAACGACCTCGCGGCGGCGGGCGGCGCGGACGGCGGGCGCGACGACGACGAGCTGGAGCGGGCCGGGGCGCTGGCCGCGAACCCCCGGCTGCACCACGTGGTGGTCGCGGGCGGGGAGGAGACCCTCCCCTACGCCGACCTGGACGGCCCGCTGACCGACGAGCCGGGACCCTCGCTGGTGTCGGCCGCACGGCACCGGGCGCGGCTGGCGGCGGGCAGCGCGGACCACTTCACGGGGTACGGGGCGCGGCAGGTGCTGGACGCGCATCCGGCGCGGCTCGCCGACCTGCTGATGGACCGCAAGCGGCGGCACCTCGTGCGGCCGGTCGCCGCGCTGGCCAAGGCGGACGGGTCCGTGATGGTTCCCGCCCGCGTGTACGCGGCGGCCCGCCGGCTGGCGCGCACGCCCTACCGGACGGGACTGGAGGGCCTCGCGGAGCAGCTGCTGCGCCGCCGGCTGGACGAGGACGGCCCCGGAGGCGCGGGGGACGCCTCGCTGGCCGCGCTGACCTGGGGGAGACCCGGGCCCGCGGCGCGCTGGCTGACCGGTGAGGCGCTGGCTGAAGTATCGGTTCGCCTGCAGGCGTCGACGCGGCGGTCCGACGTGGGACCGGGGCAGCGGCCCGGTGACTTCCGGGCGCGGGCGGCGCTGGCCCGGTACGCGGCGGATCTGCGGGTGCTGGAGCAGGCCGCCGAGATCCGTTCCCAGCGGTTGCACGCCCCGTTCCTGGACAACCAGGTCGTGCGGGCGTGCCGGGCGCTGCCGGAGGCCCTGCGGGTGCGGCCGGGGGCGCGGGCGTCGATCCTGCGGTCGGTGCTGGAGGGGGCGGGCGTGCGGGAGCTGCCGGCCGGGTGGGGGGCGCCGACCCGGGCCACCGCGGCGGCCGTGGCGCGGACGGGGCTGCGGGCGGCGACGGACGGGCTGATGACGTTGTTCGACACGCCGCTGCTGGCGGAGGCGGGACTGGTCGAGGCGCGGGTGGTGCGGAAGGCGCTGCGGAAGGCGGCGGAGGGGGAGGCGCTCCCGCTGGACGGGCTGGCGGAGCTGGTCGCGCTGGAGCTGTGGCTGCGGCGGTTGCTGGCGCGCCGGGGGACGTGCTGGACGGGGACGCCGGCGCGGCAGCGGGCGGTGCCGGCGGGCATCGCGCCGCAGCGGGGAGCGCTGGGAGCGGGGGCCGGAGGACGGCGGGCGTAGGGCGGGCGCCTGCGGGTGCCCGCGGGTGCCCGCGGGTGCCTGCCGCGCACGGACGGAGCCGGGCGCGGGTGCCTGCGGCGCACGGGCGGATCCGGGGTGCGGGGCGCCCGCGGCGGGCTGTGCGGATCGGGGTGCGTGCCTCCGCGGCGCGTTCTCAGGTGCGGGTGCGGCCGGGGGCGCGTGCGACGCCCGCGACGCGGCTTTCGGTCCGGGGGTGCGCGGGGCGTCCGCGGTGGTGATGGAGCCCGCCCCGGGCCGGAGCTGCCGGGGGGCCTTTCGCCGTCCCCGGCCCGCCGCCGTACGCGACGGCGGGCACCCCGCCCGCGGTGTGCCGGACGGGGTGCCCCGGTGGCTGGTTCTGTTCGGGTTCTGTTCGGCTCCTATTCGGGCCGTGAGCGCAGGCCCTCCAGCAGGATGTCCAGCAGACGGGCCGAGGCCGCTGCCTGCTGGGCCGCGTCCGGCAGGGAGGGGGCGGCCGTGGCGATCACCAGGAGGACGTCCGACACCGACACGTCGGGGCGGAGCTCGCCCGCGGCACGGGCCCGTTCCACCAGCCGGCCCACCACGTCGAGGAGCCGGGCCGTGCCGGCGTCCCCGGGGTCGGCGGCCGCCGGCTCCTCGGACACCAGCCGCAGTTCACCCGCGGCCGGCTGGGTCCGCTGCTGCGGCACGTGCGCGTGCTCCTCCGCCACGCCCACCCGCAGCACCTGCGGCGGCAGCAGCCGCCCGGCGCCGGAGGCGACCGACGTGCGCAGGAAGCGGGACAGCGCCGACCACGGCTCGTCCTCCTGGCCGAGCGCCGCACGCGCCTGGTCGGTCAGCCGGGAGGTCTCCTCCTCGGCGATCCGCCGCACCAGGACGTCCTTGCTCGGGAAGCGCCGGTAGACCGTGCCCACGCCGACCCGCGCCCGGCGCGCCACGTCCTCCATCGGCGCGCCGTAACCCAGCTCGCCGAAGACCTCGCGCGCGGCACGCAGCACGTGCTCCAGGTTGCGCTGGGCGTCCACGCGCAGCGGTGTCGTGCGCGCGCCGTCCGCGCGCCCGTTGCCCGTGGGCGCGCTCATCGTGGCGCCGGTCGCCACAGCGGACGCGGAAGACCAATGAGAGTCCTGAACATGCATGTGTGTTCCCCCGGTAATGACGTCTCCCCCCGGAGACTTCTCCCCGCCATTGATGGCTGGGGCGTGCGGGACGGACCCGGCTGCCGGACCCGCCCGCGGCGGATCCGATGAGCACATCCCCCTGCACCCCGTCGACACACGAACATAGTTGAGAGGAAGTCAATTCAGAAGGGGCAGGTTCCGCACGGAGCGCCCCCCGATCGGAGCACGAAGGGCATACGTCCCGTATGTGACCATGAACGGGGCCTGGCCCACCCTTTCTGACCTGCGTGAATTCGACTCACATCGGTAAATCGGCCAACTCCGCGCGTTCGGGTCCTTCGGTCACACAAAATGTCGAGGCTGTGGACAAACGCAAGCGGCGGGTGCGTCATGGGAGGGTGAAGGAACGTGCGCGCATTCTCGTTGTCGGTGGCGGCTACGTCGGGATGTACACGGCCCTGCGTCTGCAGCGGAAGCTGAAACGGGAACTCGGACGGGGCGAGGCCGAGATCACGGTCGTCACCCCGGATCCGTACATGACGTACCAGCCCTTCCTCCCGGAGGCGGCCGCCGGTGCCATCTCCCCCCGGCACGTCGTCGTACCGCTGCGTCGTGTCCTCGACCGGTGCCACGTCGTCATCGGCGAGGCCACCGCCGTCGACCACGCCGGACGCACGGCGACCGTCACCACGCTCGCCACCGAGGAGGAGGGCACCGGAGGGCGGCGGTTCGCGTACGACGAGCTGGTCCTCGCACCCGGTTCCGTGTCGCGCACGCTGCCGATCCCCGGCCTCGCCGACCACGGCATCGGCTTCAAGACCGTCGAGGAGGCCATCGGACTGCGCAACCACGTCCTCGAGCAGATGGACATCGCCTCCTCCACCCGCGACCCGGCCCTGCGGGACGCCGCCCTCACCTTCGTCTTCGTCGGTGGCGGCTACGCCGGTGTCGAGGCGCTCGGCGAACTGGAGGACATGGCCCGGTACGCCACGCGGTACTACCACAACCTCCGGCCCGAGGACATGAAGTGGATCCTCGTCGAGGCCTCGGACCGCATCCTGCCCGAGGTCGGCGAGGAGATGGGCCGCTACACGGTCACCGAGCTGCGCCGCCGCAACATCGACGTACGCCTCGGGACCCGTCTGGAGTCCTGCGCGGACCGGCTCGCCGTGCTCAGCGACGGCTCCCGCTTCCCCACCCGCACGGTCGTGTGGACGGCCGGGGTCAAACCGCACCCCCTCCTCGCCGCCACCGACCTGCCCCGGGACGAGCGCGGGCGGCTGAAGTGCACCGCGGAGCTGGCCGTCGAGGGCGCCCCGCACGCGTGGGCGGCCGGGGACGCCGCCGCCGTCCCCGACGTCACCGCCGGGGAACCCGGCCGGGAGTGCGCCCCCAACGCCCAGCACGCCCTGCGCCAGGCCAGGCTGCTCGGCGACAACATCGCGCACTCCCTGCGCGGCGAACCCCTGGAGACGTACGCCCACAAGTACGCCGGGTCCGTCGCCTCCCTGGGCCTGCACAAGGGCGTCGCCCAGGTCTACGGGCGCAGGCTCAAGGGCTACCCCGCGTGGTTCATGCACCGCACCTACCACCTCAGCCGGGTCCCCACCTTCAACCGCAAGGCGCGCGTGGCCGCCGAGTGGGCCCTCGCCGGGCTCTTCAAACGGGAGATCGTCTCCCTGGGCTCGCTCGAACACCCGCGGGCCGAGTTCGAACTGGCGGCCGGTGGAAAGCCTTCTCAGGACCCCCCGCACGACCCGAAGGGGTCGTCCTGACCGGACCCAGGAACTCCGCCCGCCGGCCCGGCGTCTGACGGATGTCGGCCCGGGCGGCACCCTGCCAGACTGGTCCACCACCGCGGGCGGGCCGCAGCCCACCCCGGTGCGGCCCCGGGGCCCCGGCCGGTCCCGGTTCCCGGCCGCCGACAACTACACGAGGCAAGGATTCGTGAACTTCACGCGCTGGAGCGCCCGGCTCCCCGGAACGCAGCGCCGCGCCGCAGCGCGGACCGAGCACACGGTCCCCCCGGACCGGCGGGGAGAGGGCTCCGTGCCCGCGGCCCGCGCCGAACGGCTCACCGACGGCGAGCGGTCCGTACCGGCCGTCGACGAGCTGAGGGCGCGCGAGGTCCTGGATCACGTCCCCTCCCTCGTCGCCCTGGTCCACGGCCCCGACCACCGCGTCGCCTACGTCAACGGCGCCTACCGGGCGGCCTTCGGCGACCGCCCGGTCGACGCCCCCGCGCGCGGAGCCCTCCCGGAACTCGACGCACTCGGCCTGCTGCCCCTCCTCGACCAGGTCCTGCGCAGCGGCAAGCCCCGCACGGTCAAGTCCCGCAAGGCCCCCGACGGCCGCTCCTACACCTTCACCTGCACCCCGGTCACCGAAGGGGAGGGCGGCGGGCGCGGCGGGCGCGGTGTCCTGGTCTTCGCCACCGACGTCACCGACCACGCCGAGGCCGCCGCACGCCTGCGCGCCAGCGAGCGCCGCCAGCGCGAGACGGCCGTCACCCTCCAGCGCTCCCTCCTCCCCCAGAAGCTCGAGCAACCCGACGACCTGCGCATCGCCGCCACCTACCACCCCGGCGGCACCGAGGCCGCCGTCGGCGGCGACTGGTACGACGTGATCACCCTCGGCGGCGGCCGCACCGCCCTCGTCATCGGTGACGTCATGGGCAGGGGCGTGCGGGCCGCCGCGGTCATGGGGCAGCTCCGCACGGCCGTCCGCGCGTACGCCCGGCTCGACCTCCCCCCGCACGAGGTCCTCCAGCTCCTCGACGGACTGGCCACGGAGATCGACGCCAACCAGATCGCCACGTGCGCGTACGCCGTCCACGACCCCAACGAGGGACGCCTGGTGTACGCCTCCGCCGGCCACCTGCCCATCCTGGTCCGCGACGAGGACGGCACCGTCCGGCGCGCCGACGAACCGACCGGCCCCCCGCTCGGCACCGGCGGCTGGATCCACGCCTCCGGCTCGATCCCCCTCGGCCCCGGCTCCACCGCCGTCCTCTACACGGACGGCCTGGTGGAGCGCCGCAACGAGGACCTGGACGAGGGCATCGCCGCCCTGGAGCGCGCCCTGGCCGGAGCCACCGGCACCCCCCAGGTCGTCTGCGACCGCCTGGTCCGTTCGGCCGGGGTGACCCCGGACCACGACGACGACGTCGCCGTGCTGGTCCTCCAGCACCCCGCCCGCACGGGCCCGGAGAGCGAGCTGTTCCGCAACGCCGCCCTGGAACTCCTCGGGGGCGTCGAAGCGGCCCCCCGCGCGCGTGCCTTCGCCTCCGGCGTGCTGACCAGCTGGCGCTTCCCTCCCGACCTGCACGACCTGGGCGTCCTGGCGGCGAGCGAGCTGGTCGCCAACTCCCTCCAGCACGGCACGCCGCCCATGCGGCTGCGCCTGCGCCGCACCGACCGGCGCCTGATCGTCGAGGTCACCGACGGGGACGACCACCTGCCGAGGCGCCGCCGCGCGGAGCCCGGTGACGAGTCCGGCCGGGGCATCGCCATCGTCGCGACGATCGCCTCCAACTGGGGCAGCAGGCGCACCCCGGGCGGCGGCAAGGCGGTCTGGTGCGAGTTCGCCCTGCCGAAACCCGCCGGCGCGTGAGACGGACCGCGGGGACGGGTCGGGAACAGGGACGGGAGCGGGAGTGGAAGCGGGGAGCCGGCGCGTACGTCAGGCGTGCGCCGGTGCCTGCCCCGCCGCGGTGCCCCCCTGGGTCACCACACGGCTCCGCGCCGCCGGATGGTTCTGCGCCTCGGTGAGCCGCCGTCCCAGCCGCACCGCCAGCACGGTGATCCCCAGCGAGAACAGCAGGAAGGTCGCCACGTACGGCCCGTGCAGCGAGGCGCCCATCGGCCCGCCCACCGCCGGACCGACGGCCAGCGCGAGCTGCTTCACCAGGGCGAACGCCGCGTTGTACTGCCCGGCCATACCGGCCGGCGCGAGATCGGCGACCAGCGGCGCGAGCGTCGGCGACAGCAGCGACTCCCCGAGCCCGAACAGCGCGTACGTGGAGATGAAGGCGGCGGTCGCCATCGCCTGGCTGCCGTTCCCGAGCCCCGCGTACGCGGCCGCGGCCCACGCGACGGCCCAGATCAGCCCCACGGAGGCGATCACGCGCGAGCGCTTGCGCCGCTCGACGAACCGCAGCACCGCGAACTGCGCGACCACGATCACCAGGGTGTTCGCCGCCAGCGCCGTCCCCAGCGTGGACGTCGAGATCCCGGCGGCCTCGACCCCGTACGCGCTCAGCCCCGACTCGAACTGCCCGTAGCAGGCGAAGAAGAGCACGAAGCCCAGCACACAGAGCTGCACCATGGCCCGGTTGCCCAGCAGTTCCTTCCAGCTGCCCTTGGCCGACTGCGCCGGAGCGCCCCCGATGCGCGGCGCACGCGGCATCCGCACCGTCGCCATCACCACGACGAGCAGCAGGAACATCACCGCCTCGAGCGCGAACAGCAGAGTGAAGGAGCCGGCCTTCGTGGTGTCCACGAGGTGCCCGCCGATCAGACCGCCGACGCCGAGTCCGAGGTTCTGCAGGAAGAACTGCGTGGCGAACGCCCGTGACCGGGTCTCCGCGGTGGAGCAGTCGACGATCATCGTCGCGAGCGCCGGCTGCATCACGGCCTGTCCGGCGCCGAGCGCCGCCGCCGACAGCAGCACGGTCGCGGCACTGCCGGACAGTCCCAGGCTCATCGCGCCGACCGCGGCCGTGACCAGGGCGGCGAGCAGTACGGGCAGCGGGCCGCGCCGGACGATCGCCCGCCCGGCGAACGGCAGCACGATCAGCGCGGCCACAGCGAAGACGGCGAGCACGAGACCCGCCGTCATGGCCCCCAGCCCTCGCACCTGCGCCACATAGACGTACAGGTACGGGACCGTGAAGCCGAGCCCGAAAGCGCTGAGTGCGTTGCCCACGTGGATCCGACGCATCGCAGCGCCCATCGCCCTGGTCACATTCACCTCTCTCACTGGTTAGGAGTGAAGACTTAGAAGCTAAAGTTCGACGCTAAAGAGTACACAGCGAAGGACTTCAAAGCAAAGACAAGGCATGCCATACTGCGGCCATGGGCGACACCACCGGCCTCGGCGAGCCGACACTCGAAGAGCAGATCGCCGCGTACCAGCGCGAGTTCCAGGACCTCGACCCCCAGGTCGAGAAGATCGTCAACGCGCTGTCCCGTCTGAACCGTCGGATGAACGTCGCCTACGGTCGCCAGACGGCCGAGCTCGGCATCACCAACGCCGACTGGGAGGTCCTCAAGGCCCTCGTCCTCTCCGGTGCCCCCTACCGCATGGGTCCCGGTGACCTCGCCAAGCGCCTCGGGCTGACCCCGGCCGCCATGACCCACCGGATCGACCGCATGGTCGCCGAGGACCTGGTCACCCGGGAGCGGGACGAGACCAACCGCGTTCGGGTGATCGTGGAGCTGACCCCGGCCGGCCGCGAGAAGTGGCTCGAGGTCATGCGCATGGCCACCGTCTTCGAGGAGGACCTCCTCCAGGACCTCTCCCCCGAGGAGCGGGTGACCCTGGGCGAGGTCCTCACCCGTCTCCTGCGCAGGGTGGAGCACGCCCAGCCCGACGCCGGCGGACGCCTCTCCGACCTGGACTGACAGCAGGCCCTCCGTCCGGCCGAAAAGATCTTGACAGGGGCGCTTGACACCCCCCTGCCCGATCCGTAGAGTTCTTCGAGTTGCCGCGGAGCCGTAACGGTTCTGCGACGGCATCTCCGCCGCGACAGCGGCACTCAAACCACCAGCACGACCTCCCTGACGGGTTGTTTTCGGCATGCCGAAATTCAATTCGCACGGGACACGGCGGCTTGAACGGAACCGAGTGGCTCCGATTTGAGAAGCGCCGAGCGAGTCCGCTAAGGTTTGAAACGTCGGAACGGCCCAACGGCCGGGAAGACACCCCCTCCTGACGGGGAGTCAGGCCCGAAAGGGTCTGCTAGAGTCGGAAACGCCGGAAAGGGAAACGCGGAAGCGGGACCCCGGAAAGCACCGAGGAAATCGGATCGGAAAGATCTGATAGAGTCGGAAACGCAAGACCGAAGGGAAGCGCCCGGAGGAAAGCCCGGAGGGGTGAGTACGAAGGAAGCGTCCGTTCCTTGAGAACTCAACAGCGTGCCAAAAGTCAACGCCAGATATGTTGATACCCCGTCCATCGGGTACACCGATGGTCGAGGTTCCTTTGAAGAAACACAGCGAGGACGCTGTGTGCGAGGGGACTATTCCTCCCCTCGCACCGCTCTCGTGGTGTTGCACCGGATCACCGGTAAACATTCACGGAGAGTTTGATCCTGGCTCAGGACGAACGCTGGCGGCGTGCTTAACACATGCAAGTCGAACGATGAACCACCTTCGGGTGGGGATTAGTGGCGAACGGGTGAGTAACACGTGGGCAATCTGCCCTGCACTTCGGGACAAGCCCTGGAAACGGGGTCTAATACCGGATACGACACCGGGAGGCATCTCCTCGGTGTGGAAAGCTCCGGCGGTGCAGGATGGGCCCGCGGCCTATCAGCTGGTTGGTGAGGTAACGGCTCACCAAGGCGACGACGGGTAGCCGGCCTGAGAGGGCGACCGGCCACACTGGGACTGAGACACGGCCCAGACTCCTACGGGAGGCAGCAGTGGGGAATATTGCACAATGGGCGCAAGCCTGATGCAGCGACGCCGCGTGAGGGATGACGGCCTTCGGGTTGTAAACCTCTTTCAGCAGGGAAGAAGCGCGAGTGACGGTACCTGCAGAAGAAGCGCCGGCTAACTACGTGCCAGCAGCCGCGGTAATACGTAGGGCGCGAGCGTTGTCCGGAATTATTGGGCGTAAAGAGCTCGTAGGCGGCCTGTCGCGTCGGTTGTGAAAGCCCGGGGCTCAACCCCGGGTCTGCAGTCGATACGGGCAGGCTAGAGTTCGGTAGGGGAGATCGGAATTCCTGGTGTAGCGGTGAAATGCGCAGATATCAGGAGGAACACCGGTGGCGAAGGCGGATCTCTGGGCCGACACTGACGCTGAGGAGCGAAAGCGTGGGGAGCGAACAGGATTAGATACCCTGGTAGTCCACGCCGTAAACGGTGGGCACTAGGTGTGGGCGACATTCCACGTCGTCCGTGCCGCAGCTAACGCATTAAGTGCCCCGCCTGGGGAGTACGGCCGCAAGGCTAAAACTCAAAGGAATTGACGGGGGCCCGCACAAGCGGCGGAGCATGTGGCTTAATTCGACGCAACGCGAAGAACCTTACCAAGGCTTGACATACACCGGAAACACCCAGAGATGGGTGCCCCCTTGTGGTCGGTGTACAGGTGGTGCATGGCTGTCGTCAGCTCGTGTCGTGAGATGTTGGGTTAAGTCCCGCAACGAGCGCAACCCTTGTCCCGTGTTGCCAGCAGGCCCCTTCGGGGGTGCTGGGGACTCACGGGAGACCGCCGGGGTCAACTCGGAGGAAGGTGGGGACGACGTCAAGTCATCATGCCCCTTATGTCTTGGGCTGCACACGTGCTACAATGGCCGGTACAATGAGCTGCGATACCGCGAGGTGGAGCGAATCTCAAAAAGCCGGTCTCAGTTCGGATTGGGGTCTGCAACTCGACCCCATGAAGTCGGAGTCGCTAGTAATCGCAGATCAGCACTGCTGCGGTGAATACGTTCCCGGGCCTTGTACACACCGCCCGTCACGTCACGAAAGTCGGTAACACCCGAAGCCGGTGGCCCAACCCCCCTGGGGAGGGAGCCGTCGAAGGTGGGACTGGCGATTGGGACGAAGTCGTAACAAGGTAGCCGTACCGGAAGGTGCGGCTGGATCACCTCCTTTCTAAGGAGCACTTCTAGGCCGCTCCGGCGGTCCAGGGGCCAGCATGCGGGCGCACGTCCCGCACTGGTTGCTCATGGGTGGAACGTTGACTACTCGGCATCATCAGCCGCCTCGGGCTGCCAGTACTGCTCTTCGGAGCGTGGAACGCAGGCCACGGGTGGGGAGGGTGTCGGGCACGCTGTTGGGTGTCTGAGGGCACGGCCGCAC
Source organism: Streptomyces viridosporus T7A (assembly GCF_008704515.1). NCBI lineage: Bacteria > Bacillati > Actinomycetota > Actinomycetes > Kitasatosporales > Streptomycetaceae > Streptomyces > Streptomyces viridosporus. Next base: position 4,082,248 of record NZ_CP023700.1, on the reverse strand, counting down.
GGCCGGGTCTTCGGTCGCCGGCCCCGGTGCAGCACCGCGTGAGCGGTGCGTGACGGGTGGCTGGTCGTTGTTTGAGAACTGCACAGTGGACGCGAGCATCTGTGGCCAAGTTTTTAAGGGCGCACGGTGGATGCCTTGGCACCAGGAACCGATGAAGGACGTGGGAGGCCACGATAGGCCCCGGGGAGCCGTCAACCAGGCTGTGATCCGGGGGTGTCCGAATGGGGAAACCCGGCAGTCGTCATGGGCTGTCACCCGCTGCTGAACACATAGGCAGTGCGGAGGGAACGCGGGGAAGTGAAACATCTCAGTACCCGCAGGAAGAGAAAACAACCGTGATTCCGGGAGTAGTGGCGAGCGAAACCGGACGAGGCCAAACCGCAGGCGTGTGAGACCCGGCAGGGGTTGCGCATGCGGGGTTGTGGGATCTCTCTTCCACGGTCTGCCGGCCGTGGGACGAGTCAGAAACCGTTGGCGTAGGCGAAGGACATGCGAAAGGTCCGGCGCAGAGGGTAAGACCCCCGTAGCCGAAACGTCAGCGGCTCGTTGGAGAGACACCCAAGTAGCACGGGGCCCGAGAAATCCCGTGTGAATCCGGCGGGACCACCCGCCAAGCCTAAATATTCCCTGGTGACCGATAGCGGAGAGTACCGTGAGGGAATGGTGAAAAGTACCCCGGGAGGGGAGTGAAATAGTACCTGAAACCGTGTGCCTACAAGCCGTGGGAGCGTCGGAACGAGGCTTGCCTCGTTCTCGTGACTGCGTGCCTTTTGAAGAATGAGCCTGCGAGTTTGCGGTGTGTTGCGAGGTTAACCCGGGTGGGGAAGCCGTAGCGAAAGCGAGTCCGAACAGGGCGGTTTCAGTAGCACGCTCAAGACCCGAAGCGGAGTGATCTAGCCATGGGCAGGTTGAAGCGGAGGTAAGACTTCGTGGAGGACCGAACCCACCAGGGTTGAAAACCTGGGGGATGACCTGTGGTTAGGGGTGAAAGGCCAATCAAACTCCGTGATAGCTGGTTCTCCCCGAAATGCATTTAGGTGCAGCGTCGTGTGTTTCTTGCCGGAGGTAGAGCACTGGATAGGCGATGGGCCCTACCGGGTTACTGACCTTAGCCAAACTCCGAATGCCGGCAAGTGAGAGCGCGGCAGTGAGACCGTGGGGGATAAGCTCCATGGTCGAGAGGGAAACAGCCCAGAGCATCGACTAAGGCCCCCAAGCGTACGCTAAGTGGGAAAGGATGTGGAGTCGCAGAGACAACCAGGAGGTTGGCTTAGAAGCAGCCACCCTTGAAAGAGTGCGTAATAGCTCACTGGTCTAGTGATTCCGCGCCGACAATGTAGCGGGGCTCAAGCGTACCGCCGAAGTCGTGTCATTGCGATATGTACCCCCAACGGGGATCGTGATGGGTAGGGGAGCGTCGTGTGCCGGGTGAAGCAGCCGCGGAAGCGAGTTGTGGACGGTTCACGAGTGAGAATGCAGGCATGAGTAGCGATTCACACGTGAGAAACGTGTGCGCCGATTGACTAAGGGTTCCTGGGTCAAGCTGATCTGCCCAGGGTAAGTCGGGACCTAAGGCGAGGCCGACAGGCGTAGTCGATGGACAACCGGTTGATATTCCGGTACCCGCGGTGCAGCGCCAGACACCGAATCCAGTGATGCTAAGCCCGTGAAGCCGCCGGCCGAGTCTTCGGACGAGGCCGGAGTGGTGGAGCCGGTGACCCGAGCTGGTAGTAGGTGAGTGATGGGGTGACGCAGGAAGGCAGTCCAGCCCGGGCGGTGGTTGTCCCGGGGTAAGGGTGTAGGACGTCAGGTAGGCAAATCCGCCTGGCACATCGTCTGAGACCCGATGCCGAGCCGATTGCGGCGAAGTGGATGATCCTATGCTGTCGAGAAAAGCCTCTAGCGAGTTGCACGGCGGCCCGTACCCGAAACCGACTCAGGTGGTCAGGTAGAGAATACCGAGGCGTTCGGGTGAACTATGGTTAAGGAACTCGGCAAAATGCCCCCGTAACTTCGGGAGAAGGGGGGCCATCACTGGTGATCCGGCTTTGCCCGGTGAGCTGGGGGTGGCCGCAGAGACCAGCGAGAAGCGACTGTTTACTAAAAACACAGGTCCGTGCGAAGCCGTAAGGCGAGGTATACGGACTGACGCCTGCCCGGTGCTGGAACGTTAAGGGGACCGGTCAGCTTGGATTCGTCCAGGCGAAGCTGAGAACTTAAGCGCCAGTAAACGGCGGTGGTAACTATAACCATCCTAAGGTAGCGAAATTCCTTGTCGGGTAAGTTCCGACCTGCACGAATGGCGTAACGACTTCTCGACTGTCTCAACCATAGGCCCGGTGAAATTGCACTACGAGTAAAGATGCTCGTTTCGCGCAGCAGGACGGAAAGACCCCGGGACCTTTACTACAGTTTGATATTGGTGTTCGGTTCGGCTTGTGTAGGATAGCTGGGAGACTGTGAAGCGGCCACGCCAGTGGTCGTGGAGTCGTCGTTGAAATACCAGTCTGGTCGTGCTGGATGTCTAACCTGGGTCCGTGATCCGGATCAGGGACAGTGTCTGATGGGTAGTTTAACTGGGGCGGTTGCCTCCTAAAGGGTAACGGAGGCGCCCAAAGGTTCCCTCAGCCTGGTTGGCAATCAGGTGGTGAGTGTAAGTGCACAAGGGAGCTTGACTGTGAGACCGACGGGTCGAGCAGGGACGAAAGTCGGGACTAGTGATCCGGCGGTGGCTTGTGGAAGCGCCGTCGCTCAACGGATAAAAGGTACCCCGGGGATAACAGGCTGATCTTCCCCAAGAGTCCATATCGACGGGATGGTTTGGCACCTCGATGTCGGCTCGTCGCATCCTGGGGCTGGAGTCGGTCCCAAGGGTTGGGCTGTTCGCCCATTAAAGCGGTACGCGAGCTGGGTTTAGAACGTCGTGAGACAGTTCGGTCCCTATCCGCTGTGCGCGCAGGAGTCTTGAGAAGGGCTGTCCCTAGTACGAGAGGACCGGGACGGACGAACCTCTGGTGTGCCAGTTGTCCTGCCAAGGGCATGGCTGGTTGGCTACGTTCGGGAGGGATAACCGCTGAAAGCATCTAAGCGGGAAGCCTGCTTCGAGATGAGGACTCCCACCCACTTGATGGGGTAAGGCTCCCAGCAGACGACTGGGTTGATAGGCCGGATCTGGAAGCACGGTAACGTGTGGAGGTGACCGGTACTAATAGGCCGAGGGCTTGTCCTCAGCTGCTCGCGTCCACTGTGTTGGTTCTGAAACCACGAACAGCCAACGGTTGTTGATTGTTTCATAGTGTTTCGGTGGTCATAGCGTAGGGGAAACGCCCGGTTACATTCCGAACCCGGAAGCTAAGCCCTACCGCGCCGATGGTACTGCAGGGGGGACCCTGTGGGAGAGTAGGACGCCGCCGAACAATCATTCAGGGAATCCCCCGTGCCATTCGGCACGGGGGATTTCTGCGTTTCAGGCCGGCTCCACCAGCTTGGCGTCGTACGCCAGAATCACCGCCTGAATTCTGTCGCGGGACCCCGTCTTGGCGAGGATGCGGCCGACGTGCGTCTTCACCGTCGATTCGGCGAGGTGGAAGCGGGTCGCTATCTCCGTGTTCGTCCAGCCCTTGCCGATGACCGTGAGGATCTCCCGTTCCCGCTCGGTGAGGGCGGACAGCCGGGGGTCGTCGGACGTCGGCTTCTCCTCGGTGTCGCCGACCGGCAGATGGTGGGCGTAGGCGTCCAGGAGGCGGCGGGTCAGGCTGGGGGCGACCACCGCGTCGCCGGTCGCCACCGCGCGGATGCCGGAGAGGAGTTCCTCGGGCCGCACGTCCTTGACGAGGAAGCCGGAGGCGCCCGCGCGCAGGCCGGCGTAGGCGTACTCGTCGAGGTCGAAGGTCGTGAGGATGAGGACACGGGTGCGGTCGCCCGTGGCGACGATGCGACGGGTGGCCTCGATGCCGTCGAGGCCGGGCATGCGGATGTCCATCAGGACCACATCGGGGTGCAGTTCGGCCGTCATGCGGATCGCTTCGGTGCCGTTCGCCGCCTCGCCCAGGACCGTCATGTCGTCCTGGCTCTCCAGGAGCATGCGGAAGCCGAAACGCTGGAGGGGCTGGTCGTCGGCGATGAGGACGGTGGTCACTGCGGGGTTTCCTCCGGGAGGTGCAGGTGGACGCGCCAGCCCCGTTCGGGGTGGGGGCGTGGGCCGGCCTCAAGTGTGCCGCCGTACAGGGTGGTTCGCTCGCGCATTCCGGGGAGGCCGCGGCCGTCGCCGGGGACGGTCGTCCCGGGTTCTCCGGTGTCGGTGATCGTGACCGTGACGGCGCCCTTGTCGCCGTAGGAGAGGGTGATCTCGGCGGTGGCGTCCGGGCCGGCGTGCTTGAGGGTGTTGGTGAGGGCTTCCTGGACGACGCGGTAGACGGTGAGCTGGCGGCCCGCGGGGAGGGTGGCCCGGCCCTCGACCGTGGTGTGGACGGGGAGGCCCGCGGCACGGACGCCGTCGACGAGGTGCTCGAGGTCGGTGAGGGTGGGTTGAGGGGTCAGCTCGGCGGGGCGGGTCGACTCGTCGTCCCGCAGGACGTCCAGGAGGCGGCGCAGTTCGCCGAGGGCCTGGCGGCTGGTGGTGGCGATGGCGTCCAGGGCCTGGACGGCGCGTTCCGGGGACTTGGCGGCCGCGTAGGCGCCGCCGTCGGCCAGACCCGTGATGACGGAGAGGTTGTGGCCGATGATGTCGTGCATCTCGCGGGCGATGCGGGCGCGTTCGACGGCGGCGGCGATCCGGGCCTGCTGGTCGCGTTCGATCTCCAGTCGGCGGGCGCGGTCCTCCAGGGCCTCGGTGTAGTTCCGGCGGGTGCGGACGGTGATGCCGATCAGGACCGCCACGACGACGGACGTCAGCTGGGAGCCGATCTGCTGGCTCCAGTCGCCCTCCCCGTGGCGGGCCGTGGAGACCGCCACCGGGGTGAGGACCAGGGCGGTCGCCCACCACAGGTCGCGCAGGGGGAGGCGCAGGGCGATGTGGTAGACGACGACGAGGTGGAGCAGGGCCGCCTGGAGGGCGGCGCCGGTCCAGGCGTTGACGAGGGCGAACGGGGTGAGGACGAGCAGGGCCGCCGCGGGGCGGGTGCGGCGCAGGAGGAGGGGGACGGACAGGCCGAGGCTCAGGGCGAGCAGGAGCCGGCCGGGGGTGTCGGGGTTGTGCGTGGTGGTGCGCCAGCCGCCGCCGAGGTGGTCGATGAGGGCGGCGGTCACCCAGAAGCCGGTGAAGTGCAGGTCCCACAGCAGCGGGTGGCGCCGGTCGAAGGCGCGCACCCGTTGGGCGAGGCGTTGCACGTACGGGGTGAGGGGTTCCGTCGGCCGTCCTCCCGCGGATGCCTCCTGGTCGTTCGCCACGAGGTTCATGGTGGTGGGTCCGTCGGTCGGGGGGAACACGGTGGGGGCCATGGATCAGACGTCCCGGCGGCGCAGGGCCGTCGCGGCGGCCGCGAGGGAGACCGCCGCCCACGGGGTCAGGACGGGCAGGCGGCGCGGGACGGCGGTCATGGTGGCGCGGATCCGGCCGGTGGAGTACTCGCCGGCGGTGGCGAGGACGCCCAGGACGGCGAGGTCGACGGTGGCGTGACCGCGGGTGGGGGCGTCCGGGCCGAGGAAGCCGGTGACGGTGCCGGGGCGGACGGTGGAGGGCAGGTCGGTGACGACGGTCCGGTCGCCGTGGCGTTGGGTGAGGCCCTGTGCCGTAATCATGCTTCGATGCTCGTCCGTGCGGGGGCGGCGGGCGTCGGACCGGGGGCGGTGTGCGGGGTGAGGGCCGTGGTACTCCGGTACTACCGTGGCCGGCATGAGGAGTGAGCCCTTCGAGGACCGTGCGGTTCGGCCGGTGCGCGCCGGTGAGGGAGCTGCGGCTGACGGCGCTGCGGGACCCGGTGGCGCATCTCGCGTACCTGGAGACCCATGAGGAGGCGGTGGGCCGGCCCGACTCCTACTGGCGGGAGCGGACGGCGAACGCGGCGGAGGACGCGGGCGGGGTGCGGCAGTTCGTCGCCGAGGCGGCGGACGGGTCCTGGGTGGGCACGGTCACCGTGCTGATCGAGGAGGCCGGGGCGACGGACTGGGCCGGGTTCCCGGTCGCGCGGCGGCAGGGGCATCTCGTCGGGGTGTACGTGCGGCCCGGGCACCGGGGGAGCGGGGTGACCGGGGCGCTGTTCGACGCCGCGCTGGAGTGGGCGTGGGGGCGCGGGGCGGAGCGTGTGCGGCTCATCGTGCATCCGGAGAACGCGCGGGCGCTGGGCTTCTACCGCAAGGCGGGGTTCGTGGAGAGCGGGGTGACCGTGCCGCTTGCGGGGAAGCCGGACGAGCACGAGCTGGAGATGGTCGTCGAGCGCCGACCGACGTCGACCCCGGTATCGCGTTGACCGACGTCGGCCCCGGTCCCGGTGGCGCGCTGACCGCCGCCGGCCCCGGTGTCGCGCCGGGCGTCGGTGTCGCCCGTGCCGCGCGGAGGGGGAAGGACGCCCGTGCCGTCCGGGGCGTCGGTGGTCATACCGGCAGTTCGTCGTGCGGCCAGCGGGCCCGGCCCTGTTCGCGGGACCGGAGCAGGGCCAGGGTCGGCATGCCCCGGTCCGCCCCGGTGGCCAGGAGCTCCGGGAGCTGGGGAAGCGGGGCCACGGCCGCGATGTCGTCCAGGACGAGGGTGAGTGGTGGGTCGAGCCGACCGGAGGATGACCGTTCGGCCATGCGCCGGCCGCGCTCGACCACGTGTGCGGCGAGGGCCGTCAGCAGGGGCATCGCGCCCGGGCTGGTACGGGGGTCCTCGATGGATTCGCCCACTACGTAAAGCGTTCCCCCCTCGTGGATGAAGGAATCCAAGGCGAGGGCATCATTTCGGTTGGGGGTGCAGGCTTCACGGACGTTGACCGTGGCGAGGGCGGACAGCGCACGGGTGGTCAGCTGCTGGGCCATGTCCCGGCGTTCGGGGTGGGCGGTGAGGGCCGCTTCGAGTTCGCCCGCGGCGCCGGGGGCGGCCTGGGGGTGGGTGCGCAGGATGCGCACGGCGTCCTGGACCTGGAGGCCCTGGGCCCAGCGGTGGACGTGGCGGACGGTGCGGCCGTCCACGGCGGCGGCGTGCACATAGCTGCGCAGGAGGGTCGCGGCCGTGTCGCTGACCGCCTGGTCCAGGCGGGAGGCGGGGCGCACGGGGGCGAGGAGCGCCGCCGCGCGGGAGGCGGCGGTGCGCCGGTCCTCGCAGCCGACCGTGGGGGACCAGTGGAGGCGGGCCGGGGTGTCGCAGAGGTGCGTGGGGTCGTAGAGGTGGGTGGGGCCGAGTTTGGCCCGGGCGTCCTTGGTCTCCGCCCAGAGCGCGGGGTTCGAGGTGATGACGAGGGCGGGGCCGTCGGCGTCCCGTACGGCCTGGACGGCGGTCAGGTGGCGCAGGTCCGGTGGGCCGTAGTGCACCGTTCCTTCGACGCGGTGCGCCTCCCGCTCGTCCAGCCGTCCGCCGTCGGGCGGAGGGGCGGGGGGCGCGGCCTCCTGCGGTGCCGTGGGCCGGAGCGGCTTCGTCTCCCGCACGGGCTCCGGTGCCGTCCTCGGCAGGGGCACTTCGTGCTCTGCCGGTGCCTGCGCCTGCGCCTGTGCCGGTGCCTGTGCCGGTTCCGGGACCGCGGTCGTCGCCCGTTCCGGCGCCGTCCGTTCCGCGCGGCGCCGGGCCCGTACCGCTCTCCAGCGGGCCACCGTGCCCAGCACGAACACGGTCAGGACGGTCAGGAGCATCAACTGGCCGATGAACAGGCCCCAGAACAGGCCGTAGCCCGAGAGGTCGGACGCCGGCGTCTGCGGCCAGGCGCCGGGGATGTCGTGCGGTTCGGCGACGAGGTGGCGCATGGCCAGGGGGGTGCGGGCGAAGGCGAGCCCGGACGGCCAGGAGCCGTGGGCGAAGAGGCCCGCGAGGCCCGTGGCCGTCCACACCAGCAGGGTCATGCCGAGGAGGAACGCGATGAGGCCGATCAGCAGCCCGTCCGGGATGCCGCCCTGGCCGCTCCGGCCGCTCCCGCGGTGATCGTCCGGTCTCACACGTCCTCCCCGTGCACCCTCGTCCCTACGCCACCGTCGACCGGGGGTCCCCGACGTGCTGCTCCACGAAGGCCGCCGCGCGCTCCTCCGCCTCCAGTTCGGCGGCGCGCAGGGCGTCGTCGGACAGGTCGGCGGAGGACTCGGTCATCGCGCGGTCGGTGAAGACCAGCGGGCGTTCGGTCTCGGTGACCAGGTGTTTGACCACCTGGACGTTGCCGTTGACGTCCCAGACCGCGATGCCGGGGGTGAGGGTCGGGATGATCTCCACGGCCCACCTCGGCAGGCCCAGGACCCGCCCGGTCGCCCGTGCCTCGTCGGCCTTCTGGGCGTAGATGGTCCGGGTGGAGGCCATCTTCAGGATGGCCGCGGCCTCTTTCGCCGCCGCTCCGTCCACCACGTCGGACAGGTGGTGGACGACCGCGACGAAGGACAGGCCGAGCCGGCGGCCGAACTTCAGCAGGCGCTGGAACAGCTGGGCGACGAAGGGGCTGTTGATGATGTGCCAGGCCTCCTCGACCAGGAAGATGCGCTTCTTCCGGTCGGGGCGGATCCAGGTGTGCTCCAGCCACACGCCGACGATCGCCATCAGGATCGGCATGGCGATGGAGTTGCGGTCGATGTGGGACAGGTCGAAGACGATCAGCGGGGCGTCCAGGTCGATGCCGACGGTCGTGGGGCCGTCGAACATGCCGCGCAGGTCACCGTCGACCAGGCGGTCCAGGACGAGCGCCACGTCCAGGCCCCAGGCCCGTACGTCGTCTATGGCGACGTTCATCGCCTCCGCCGACTCCGGTTCGGGGTGGCGCAGTTGCTCGACGATGTCGGAGAGGACCGGCTGGCGTTCGACGATCGTCTCGTTGACGTAGGCGTGCGCGACCTTGAGCGCGAAGCCGGAGCGCTCGTCCAGGCCGTGCCCCATCGCGACCTCGATGATGGTCCGCAGCAGCGCGAGCTGGCCCGTGGTGGTGATCGACGGGTCGAGCGGGTTGAGCCGGATGCCGTGGTCCAGGGCGGCCATCGGGTCCAGCCGGATGGGGGTGATGCCCAGTTCCTGCGCGATGAGGTTCCATTCGCCGACGCCGTCCTCGCCCTGCGCGTCCAGGACGACGACCTGGCGGTCGCGGAAGCGCAGCTGGCGCAGGACGTACGTCTTCTCCAGGGCCGACTTGCCGTTTCCCGACTCGCCGAGGACCAGCCAGTGGGGGGCGGGCAGCTGCTGGCCGTAGAGCTGGAAGGGGTCGTAGATGTACCCCTTCCCGGAGTAGACCTCGCGGCCGATGATGACGCCGGAGTCGCCGAGGCCGGGCGCCGCGGTCGGCAGGTAGACCGCCTGTGCCTGGCCTGTGGAGGTGCGCACCGGCAGCCGTGTCGTCTCGACCTTCCCGAACAGGAAGGACGTGAAGGCGTCGGTGACGACGGACAGCGGATCCCGCATCTTCAGCTCAGCCCCTACCTTCGAATGCCGGTGGCGAACGGGAGTGTGTTCACGAAGGCGCGGTGGTGCTCGCGGTCGCACCACTCCAGCTTCAGGTACGACTTTCCGGCCGAGGCCCGTATGGTCCGCTTGTCGCGGGCCAGGGCCTCGGGAGAGCGGGAGGAGACGGTGATGTAGCCGACCAGGTTGACGCCGGCCGCGCCGCTGGCGAGGTCCTCGCCGCGCTGGTCGAGCCGGCTGTGGGCGGCGACGTCGCGCGGGTCGACGGTGCGGTTCATCTTGGCGGCGCGGGACGCCTCCGCCGCGTCGTTGGTCTTCTCGGTCAGCATGCGCTCGATGGCGATCTCGGTGGGTTCGAGGTCCATCGTGACGGCGACCGTGCGGATCACGTCCGGGGTGTGGACGAGGAGCGGGGCCAGGAAGTTGACGCCCACCGGGGTCATCGGCCACTCCTTGATCCAGGCCGTGGCGTGGCACCAGGGGGCGCGGGTGGCGGACTCGCGGGTCTTGGCCTGGAGGTAGGTCGGCTCCATGGCGTCCAGCTCGGCCGGCCAGGAGTTGCGCTTGCTCATCGCCTGGATGTGGTCGATCGGGTGGTCCGGGTCGTACATGGAGTGGATCAGCGAGGACATCCTGCTCTGGCCGAGCGGCTGCCGTACGCGGATGTCGGCCTCCTGGAGCCGGGAGCAGATGTCGGTCAGCTCGCGGGCCATGACGACGGCGAGCCCGGCGTCGCGGTCCACCTTGCCGCCGCCCTGGCCGCGCATCGCCCGCGCCATGGCGTTGGCCTCGGCGGCCAGGTCCCGGTTGTAGTGCATGCAGGCGACGAGGTACGCGCGGTGCTGCTCGCTGCTGGTCGACACCATCGACTGCAGCTGGTCGTACGACTGCTGCAGCCACGCCGGCGCCCTGTCGTCGCCGCGCACGGCGACGTCCTTGGCGTGGGCGTCGGGGTCGGCGGGCAGGGTGCGGGCGAGCATCTGGAGGCGGGTGACGAAGCCGTCGCCGTTGGCGACGTGCTTGAGCAGGGTGCCGAAGCGGTCGACGAGGGCCTCCTGGTCCTCGGAGTCGCGCAGGCCGACACCGGGGCCCTCGATCTCGATGGCGGCGGTGACGGTCTTGCGGTCCGCGTGCAGCAGGACGGCGATCTCGTCCGGGCCGAAGGGCGCGGAGAGCCAGGTGATCCGTCCGATGCCGGGCGGCGGCCCGATCTCCACCTCGCGCCCGTCCAGCCGGGTGCCGGCCTCGGCGGCGTCGGAGCGGTAGGTGGTGCCCCGGCGCACGGTGCGCTTGTAGCTGCGGTTGATCTCGAACCACTTGTAGAACGTGCGGCCCTTGTAGGGCACGTACACCACGGACAGCGCCAGCATCGGCAGGCCCGCGAGGAGGACGATCCGCACGGACAGGACGGGGACGAGGAGCCCGCACATCATGCCGAGGAACGCGCCCACGACGATCAGCGCGATCTCTCCGGTCTCGCGGTTGCGTCCGACGATCGCGTTCGGCCGGGCGCGGCCGATCAGATACGTACGGCGGGGCGTGATCGGATGGGACAGGTGGGACTCGGTCGTCAACGCCCTTCACCTCCCGTGCGGTTGTTGCTGCTGCTGTTGCGGGTGCTGCTGGCGTGGGGCGTGTTCACCGGGCTGCTCGAGCGGGGCGCGGGTGCGGCGGAGGGGACGGATCCGCCGCTGCCGCCGGAGGTGCGCGAGCTGTGCGCGGCGACGCCGCCGGAGGCGGGGTTGGAGGGGCGCGGTCCGGTGGACTGGCCGCCCCCGCCGCCGTGGTGGTCGGTCCGGCTGCTGTGGGTCTTGATGCCCTGCGCGACCAGGGTCGCCGGGGAGCTCATGACGGCGGCGGCCTTGCCCTCGGCGCCCTGCATGAGGCGGTTGCTGCGGGAGTGGGCGAGTTCGTCGCCGAAGCCGGGGACGAAGCGGTAGATCATCGCGGACGCGAAGATGGCGAGCAGGATGATCGCCAGTCCGGAGACGACGGCGGAGAACGCGTCGGGGCCGTCGTCGGCGGACAGGGCCCCGGCGAGGCCGAGCACGATGACGATGACCGGTTTCACCAGGATCACCGCGATCATGATCCCGGCCCAGCGGCGGACGTGGCCCCACAGGTTCTTGTCGACGAGGCCCGCGTAGACGACGGTGCCGAGGAGGGCGCCGACGTAGAGCAGGGCGGCGCGGATGACCAGCTCCAGCCAGAGGACGCCGGCGGCGAGGATGGAGACCAGGGACACGACGATCAGCATGATCGGGCCGCCGCCGATGTCGTCGCCCTTCTCCAGCGCGGCGGAGAAGGTGCCGAAGAAGGTGTCCGTCTGGTCGCCGGTCGCCTTCGCGAGCACGTCGGTGACGCCGTCGGTGGCCGAGACGACGGTGTAGAGGATCAGCGGGGTGAAGGCCGAGGCGAGCACGGTCAGCCAGAGGAAGCCGATGGCCTCGGAGAGGGCGGTGGTGAGGGGGACGCCCCGCACCGCCCGCTTGGCGACCGCGAGCAGCCAGAGGATGAGGGTGAGGATCGTCGACGCGGCGAAGACGACGGCGTACTGCTTGAGGAACGTGTCGTTGGTGAAGTCGACCTCCGCGGTCTCCTCCACGGCCTTGCTGAGCTGCTTGACGGTCCAGGCGGCGGCGTCGGCGCAGCCCTGGGCCAGGGAGGCGAGGGGGTCGAGGGCGGAGGTGGGGCCGTCGGGGATGCTGCTGGTTCCGGAGGAGCCGCCTTCGCCTCGCTCGCAGTAGTCCTTGGCGGGACCCACGATGAGGTCGCAGTTGTCGTCCGACGGGGTCGGTGACGGGGTGGGAACCGCTGTGGCACGAGTGGCCAGTAGCACGACCGTGGCCTGCACGGCCGTGAGGAGGGTGGCGACCTTGAGTACGCGGCGCGGGCTACCGGGCATATGTGAAGCCTCCGTACTCCTGGACGGCCTTGGCCATTTCCTCGGCGGTGGACGCCTTGTCGTCTCCGGGGACGGGCGCGGGGCCGTCCTTCTGCGAGAAGCTGTCCACCTTCCAGTCGTCGTCCGCCCAGCGCAGTTGAAGCGTCATGGTGAACCAGTCGCTGCTGACGGGGTTGGTGGACTTCTCTCCGGCGGTGCCGAACACGCCCGAACACCAGACCTCGACGGTGGCGGAGGTGTCCGAGTGACTCGTGACCTTGGTGCCGATCGGCACGGTGCGCGAGACGTAGGTGTTGCCCGCGACAGGGTTGCCGTTCTCGTCGAGACCGAGCTTGCTCAGGAACTCCTTGGTGTACGCCTTGTTGAAGCGTTCCTCCAGGACGGCCTGCTTGTCGGTGATGAAGACCTGCTGGACGATCTCGGTTCGCCGCGCGGGTTTGAGGATGTCGGCGGAGACCAGCGCCACCGCGTAGTTCGCCGCCGCGCTCTCCGCTCCCTGGCGGTCGTGGGCGAAGCCCGAGGGGATCCCCGCCGCCTTCGCCCCCACCGGCTTCTCCCCCGAAGGGGCCGTCGCCGCCGCCTTGGGGGAGTCGTCGGAGTCGTCCGTCGAGGAGGAACCGCCTCCTCCGCGGTTCGCGAAGGCGATCGCGGCGATGAGGAGGACCACCACGCCGACGACCGTGACCAGGCTGCGCGACGACGAACGGCCGCCTCTGCGCGTGCCGCCGTGCAGGTCGTCGTCCCTTCCCGGCAGGCGGGTGCGGGTCTGGCCCGTGCCGCCGTACCCACCGGAGGTCTCGTGCTCGTCTCCGAGACTCATACCGCGTACGCCCTTTCAGCGTCGTGCGGAAACACCTCGTGCTCCGTGTACTCCACGTACGACGGTAGCCGTGTTGGTTCCCGCGCGGGCGCGGTGTGGTGACTGGACATCAGGGAAGCACAACCTCAGCCGGTGGGCACGACGGGCGGGTGGGGTGGAGGGGAGGCCGGGCGTGCCCGGTCGGGACCGATGGAGTGGGCGGGGCCTACACGGCCATGCCGTACACGATGGTGAACAGCGTGCCGAGCGAGCCGATGATGAAGACGCCCGTCAGTCCCGCGATGATGAGGCCCTTGCCCTGTTCGGCGCTGAACGTGTCCCTCAACGCGGTGGCGCCGATGCGCTGTTTGGCCGCCCCCCAGATGGCGATGCCCAGGCAGATCAGGATGGCGATCGCCATGACCACTTCGATCATCACCTTGGCCTCGTTGCCCAGGCTGCCGAAGGGGCCCCAATCCGGAGCGATCCCGCCGATAATGGTGTTGATGTCTCCCTCGTCGGCCGCAAAGAGCATGTAAGTCACCGCCCCTGTATGGGTAGTTCCGCTTCCCCTGCGGTAGTGCAGAGGACAGGCCTCATTGTCACCGACATTGTCGCTGTCGTATGTCGACTTGGCGTCATCCGTTGACGGGTTTCGTACGAACAGCTTGCCACCGGCGCACGCCGGGCTCCGGGAGGGGCGTGCTCCGACGAGTGAAGAGTCGTATCGTCACTCTGTGTATCACGCTGAGTTACGCAGGGCAATGAACCCGGGGGGGAAGCCGGTGCGTGGTTCCGTCGCCGGGTCCCCTCCTCCGGGAAGGCCGCGCGGTGCGCGGGTCCGGTGCGGCGGCCCGCCCCCCGGGGTCGGGCGTCACTTCTGTCACGTGATCACCCCGAAGTGGGGGTGTCGCCCCTACACTGACGTCCGGCGGTGGACTCCCGGACGGTGAGGGGTGGTTGACGGTGCGTAAGGTCTGGGTCGGGGTGACCATCGCCACCGGTTCCGGTCTGGCCTTCGTGATGCTGCTCGTCGTCGGGGTCTACGTCGTCGCCGGGAACCTCGTCAACGGGGTCGGCGGCGGAGCGGCCAAGGCGCTCGCCAAGGGGACCGTGCCGGCCGCGTACCAGGCGCTCGTGCAGAAGTGGGGCAACCTCTGCCCGGCGATCAACCCGGCGCTGCTCGCCGCCCAGCTCTACCAGGAGAGCGGGTTCAACCCGAAGGCGCAGAGCCACGCGGCGGCGCAGGGCATCGCCCAGTTCATCCCCGGCACCTGGGCCACCCACGGCATCGACGGGGACGGGGACGGGGACCGCGACGTGTGGGATCCGCAGGACGCCATCCCGTCGGCGGCCACGTACGACTGCGCGCTCGCGTCCTACGTGAAGGACGTCCCCGGGAATTTGACCGAAAACATGCTGGCCTCCTACAACGCCGGGGCCTACGCGGTGATCAAGTACCAGGGGGTGCCGCCGTACAAGGAGACCCAGAACTACGTCAAGAGGATCCGTGCCCTGGAGGACAGCTTCGCCGCGCCGGTCGGCCGCGTCGACCCCTCCCGGCAGGCCGCCGGTGCCATCGCCTACGCGCAGAAGAAGCTCGGCACGCCCTACCTCTGGGGCGGCAACGGCACCGCTGACCAGGGCGGACGCTTCGACTGCTCGGGTCTGACCAAGGCGGCGTACGAGAGCGTCGGGATCACGCTGCCGCGCGTGGCCAACGACCAGTACAACGCGGGGCCGCACCCGAAGCGGAGTGAACTCCTCCCCGGCGATCTGGTGTTCTTCTCGGACGACCTCACCGATTCCCGGGCCATCCGGCATGTGGGCATTTATGTCGGTGGTGGATACATGATCGATGCGCCCCGTCCGGGTGCCGTGATCCGATTCGACCCGATCGACACACCTGACTACTTCGGGGCCACCCGGGTCACCGAAGATGGCGCGAAAGCACTGCCCACGACGCTGTGAGCGACGTGTGAACCCACCCCCTGAGCTGCGCAGATGAATCTCTCTTCGATAACGTCTGCGTGATCATTCGGTGGAGTGTGGAACGTATTGACGGGGACCATGCGTTCCTGTTCTCGTAGCCGAGCGGACGAGCGGGTCTACAAACCACGGGGGTGGCAGGAGAGGCGTGCGCACGGCACGCCGGGAGAGATGACGAAGGGGCCGCAGCACCATGGCTGGACTCGCAGAATCCGGGTCGAACCCCGACGTCGACCTGCTCTATGACATCAACGGACTCGCCAAGGACGCGCCGCCGTGGTTCGACCGGATCATGGAGTTCGTCGGCGAGTTCGGCCTGTTGATCGCCGTGATGGGGCTGATCCTGTGGTGCTGGTGGGGCGTGCGGCGGCGGGGCGGTGAGGACGCGGCGTCCTCCGTCGCGGCGCTGGTGTGGGCACCGCTCGCGGCCGGCGTCGCCGTCCTGGTGAACGTGCCGATCCGCGGATTCGTGGAGCGGCCCCGGCCGTTCAACGACCACGAGGGGCTCGAGGTCCTCATCCAGGGCAAGACCGACTACTCCTTCGTCAGCGACCACGCGACGCTCACCATGGCGCTCGCGGTGGGGCTGTTCCTGGCCAATCGGAAGTTGGGGCTCGTCGGCCTCGTGCTCGCCCTGTTCGCGGGCTTCTGCCGCGTCTACATGGGCGTGCACTACCCGACGGACGTCATCGGCGGACTCGCGCTCGGCACGGCGGTCGCCCTGCTGCTGTCGCCGCTCGCCATGGCGCTGCTGACGCCGGTCATGCGGGCGATCGAACGGTCGCCGCGGGCCGGGTGGCTGATCGCGGCGCGGGGGCGCAACCACGCGGAACGGAACTCGGCGGTGCCGGGCACCCGGAACGGGGCGCCCGGGGCGGAGGAGCGGGACCTGGCGGCCTGACCGGCCCCCTCGCCCCCGGGTCTCGAAGAGGTCCGCCTTCTCGGTGGCGTCGGCGGTGAGTCGTGTGCCGTCGGCTCTGACGAGGGTGACCCCGGTGAGGCTGTCGCAGGTCGGGCCGTAGGCGCGGGAGACCACGCCGTGGCCGCCGCCGAGGGTGAGGCCGGATATGCCGACGGTGGGTCAGGAGCCGCCGGGGACCGTCACGCCCTTCGCGGCGAGGGCGCGGTGGACGTCGATGAGCTTGGCGCCGACGACGGCGGTGCCCGCAGAGGCGCGGACGGTGTCGAGCGCTGAGACGTCGACGATCAGGCGGCCGTCGCCGGAGGACCAACCGGCGTAGGAGTGGCCGCCGTTGCGGATCGCCACGGGGACGGCGCGGGCGTGGGCGAGGACGGTGCGGATGTCGTCGGCGTGGGCGACGTAGGCCACGGCGGCGGGCTCGA
Source organism: Streptomyces viridosporus T7A (assembly GCF_008704515.1). NCBI lineage: Bacteria > Bacillati > Actinomycetota > Actinomycetes > Kitasatosporales > Streptomycetaceae > Streptomyces > Streptomyces viridosporus. The sequence goes on along the minus strand of NZ_CP023700.1, from coordinate 4,065,715 downwards.
GGTCGTCGAAGCGGGTGTTGTGGAGGCGGTGGGCCGTCGGCCAGTCGGCGCCGCCCGGGCGGACGAGGGCGCCGTCGAGGTCCCGGGCCAGGGCGGCCCAGTCGGCGGGGGCGGGGGTGCGTGCGGGGGTGCCGCTGTCCTTGCGGGTGCAGCCGGTGGCGGTGAGGGCCGCGGTCGCCGCGCCGGCGAGGAAGGTGCGCCGCTCCATGGGGTCTCCCGGGGCCGTGGAACGAGACGGGGGCGGGGCGCGGGGGTTCCATGGTGCTCGGGCGCCGGCTGGTCGCCCGGGGTCGGCGTGGGCCGGAGGCGGGGAGCGCGGCCCGGTGCCGACGGGCGCCTCCCCCCGAGCCCTCGCCCTCCCCGAGCCCTCGCCCCCGAGCTCTCGGCTCCGCTCGGGCAGCCGCCCCCCGTCGCCCGCCCGGGGCGGCCCGGGCGGGCGCGGTACGACGCCGGCGTGGGCGGGGTCACTCGAGGGTGTGGTTCTCGGCGTCCGTGCGGGCCAGGCTCCTGGCTCTCCTGGCCGGGCCGCGCCAGCCGCAGGTGCAGCGGGCTACGCAGAAAGGACCCTGCTCGGTGGTGGTCGTGCTGTGTCGGCCTGGGCCTGCCTCGTCGTCCTGGTGAGCCACGTCGACCACCGTAGCGCTCCGGTGCGTCGGCGTGACGGGGTCTCCCGCCGGTCGTTAACGGGAACGACGAACGGCCCGTGTCGGACGGAGCGGGGGTAGGCAGGCGATGGCGCGACGGCAGCAGCGGTACCGGCGGACGGTCGGCATGGTGGTCGCGGGCTGTCTCTGCCTGGGCGCCGCGGGCTGCGCGCGGAGCACCGCCGTGACCGGGGGTGCCCCGGCCGACGATCCGGTGCGGATGCTGCACCGGGCCGCCGACGCGCTGGTGGACGCCGGGAGCTCCAGGGCGCGGACCTCCCTGGAGATGGCCACCGGCGGGACCCGGGTGACCATCCGGGGCGAGGGCGTGTACGACTACCGCAAGCGGCTGGGGCGGCTGGAGGTGCTGCTGCCGCAGGGAGCGGCGGGGACCGCGGCGCGGCGGCCCATCATCGAGCTGCTCGCTCCCGGGGCGCTGTTCATGAAGAACCGGGGGGCCGGGGTGCCCGCCGACAAGTGGGTGCGGGTGGACACCGGGACGCTGTCCGACGGGAACCTCGTCACCGGCGGGGCCACCGATCCGTTCGCCGCCGCCGAGGTGCTGCGCGGGACGCGCGAGGCGACGTTCGTGGGGCGGACCGAGGTCGCGGGGACGCGGGTGCGGCACTACCGGGGGACGGCGGATCTGGCCGAGGCCGCGCGGGACGCGTCGGACGCGAACCGCGGCCCGCTGGCCGCGGCGGCGAAGGGGTTCGCCACGACCGAGGTGCCGTTCGACGTCTACCTCGACGGCGAAGGGCGGATCCGCAAGGTCCGGCACCGGTTCAGTTTCGTCAACGGGGAGGACGGAGAGCGGGTCGAGCCCGTCGCGGTCGCCTCGACCACGCTGCTGTACGCCTTCGGGGCCCCGGCCGACGTGCGGCTCCCGGCGCGGGAGGACATCTACGCCGGCCGGATCGCCGCGGAGTGACCGGCTCGAACTAGCCCTTCCGTGCCATGCGCGGCGTGTGGGCGGCTCCCTACCCTAGGAAGTCGGCGACGGCAGGGATGGGGTGAGGCGGGTGGTTCCGCTCAGGGGCGGGACGGTGCAGGATCACGTGGCGCTCGCCGAGATCGAGCTGTGCGGTGATCTGATCATCGCTGCCTCCGCCGCCGAGGACCGGCTCAGCCTGGAGAGCATCGACGAGGTGCTGCGGGTGGCCGAGGCACGGGCGGAGTACTCCCGGGAGTAGGGCCCTCCGCCCGCGGGCCGGCCGGGTCGCTCAGGTCCGCATCATGCGGGCGATGGCCTGCGTCGCCTCCTTGACCTTGGCGTCGATCTCGTCGCCGCCCTTGACGGCCGCGTCCGCGACGCAGTGGCGCAGATGCTCCTCCAGCAGTTGCAGCGCGAAGGACTGCAGCGCCTTGGTGGAGGCGGACACCTGGGTGAGTATGTCGATGCAGTAGACGTCCTCGTCGACCATCCGCTGCAGGCCGCGGATCTGGCCCTCGATGCGGCGCAGGCGTTTGACGTGGTCCTGCTTCTGGTGGTGGTAGCCGTGGATGCCGCGGTCGTGGTCGGTCACGACGTCCGCCGCGTCCGGTGCCTGGGCCGCGCCGGCCGCACCGGTCATGTCCGTGACGGCGGGGGCGGAGGGCGCGTTCGCGCCGGTCCCGGTGGTCGTCATCGCGTCCTCCTGGTGTACGGAAGGGCGTCATATACCCCTGGTGGGTATATGGTACCGAATTTTACGGGGTACAGGGGTCTTGGCTGCTGCCGTGCGCTGTGGCCGGGCGCGGCCCGCGGACCGCCCCCCTGCTCATCACTGTGTCCGATGGGCGACACTGGGGGACGGCCCGTTAGTCGTGGCCGGAGGATGCGCCTAGCATCAGCCTGACTGAAACCGATGCATACCGAGGACCCCACGTGCGCTTTCGTCTGACCCCCAGGGAGACGAGCTTCTACGACATGTTCGCCGCGTCCGCGGACAACATCGTCACGGGCTCGAAACTCCTGATGGAACTGCTCGGGGCGGACGCCTCCGCCCGGGCCGAGATCGCAGAGCGTATGCGGGCCGCGGAACACGCAGGTGACGACGCCACGCACGCGATCTTCCACCAGTTGAACTCCTCCTTCATCACGCCCTTCGACCGCGAGGACATCTACTCCCTCGCCTCCTCCCTCGACGACATCATGGACTTCATGGAGGAGGCCGTCGACCTGGTCGTCCTCTACAACATCGAGGAGCTGCCCAGGGGCGTCGAGCAGCAGATCGAGGTGCTGGCACGGGCCGCGGAGCTGACCGCGGAGGCCATGCCGCACCTGCGCACGATGGACAGCCTCACCGAGTACTGGATCGAGGTCAACCGCCTGGAGAACCAGGCCGACCAGATCCACCGCAAGCTGCTGGCCCACCTCTTCAACGGCAAGTACGACGCGATCGAGGTGCTGAAGCTGAAGCAGATCGTGGACGTACTGGAGGAGGCGGCCGACGCCTTCGAGCACGTGGCGAACACGGTGGAGACCATCGCGGTCAAGGAGTCCTGAGGCCCGTCCATGGACACCTTCGCTCTGGTCGTGACCATCGGGGTCGCGCTCTTCTTCACGTACACCAACGGTTTCCACGACTCGGCGAACGCGATCGCCACCTCGGTGTCGACGCGGGCCCTCACCCCCCGGGCCGCGCTCGCGATGGCGGCCGTCATGAACCTCGCCGGCGCCTTCCTGGGGTCGGGGGTCGCCAAGACGGTCAGTGAGGGACTGATCGAGACGCCCGAGGGCTCGACGGGCATGGGGATCCTCTTCGCCGCCCTGGTGGGGGCGATCGTCTGGAACCTGATCACCTGGTACTTCGGGCTGCCGTCCTCGTCCTCGCACGCCCTGTTCGGCGGCATGGTGGGCGCCGCGCTGGCCGGCGGCACGACCGTGTACTGGGACGGGGTGCTGGAGAAGATCGTCATCCCGATGTTCGTGTCGCCGGTGGTGGGCCTGATCGCCGGTTACCTGGTGATGACGGCGATCCTGTGGATGTTCCGGCGGGCCAACCCGCACAAGGCCAAGCGGGGCTTCCGCATAGCGCAGACGGTGTCGGCGGCGGGCATGGCGCTGGGGCACGGTCTGCAGGACGCGCAGAAGACGATGGGCATCGTGGTGATGGCGCTGGTCATCGCCGACGTGGAGGACTACGGCGATCCGATCCCGGTGTGGGTGAAGGTCGCCTGTGCGCTGATGCTGTCCGCGGGGACGTACGCGGGTGGCTGGCGGATCATGCGGACGCTGGGCCGGAAGATCATCGAGCTGGACCCGCCGCAGGGGTTCGCGGCGGAGACGACCGGCGCGTCGATCATGTTCGGGTCGGCGTTCCTGTTCCACGCGCCGATCTCGACGACGCATGTGATCACGTCCGCGATCATGGGTGCGGGGGCGACGAAGCGGGTCAACGCGGTGCGCTGGGGCGTGGCCAAGAACATCGTCCTCGGGTGGTTCATCACCATGCCGGCGGCGGCGCTGGTGGCCGCGGCGTCCTTCGGCCTGGTGCACCTGGCGTTCCTCTAGGGCCGGAGAGGAACGCGGTACGACGACGGGCCCGCCCCCGGGAGCCGGGGGCGGGCCCTTTTCGTCCTCACGGTGGCACCGCCATGCAGCACCGCGAGGGGTTCGGGGGGTCAGCCGAAGCGGCCGGAGATGTAGTCCTCCGTGGCCTGGACGGACGGGTTGGAGAAGATCCGCTCCGTGTCGTCGATCTCGATCAGCTTGCCGGGCTGGCCGACCGCCGCCAGGTTGAAGAACGCCGTGCGGTCGGAGACGCGCGCCGCCTGCTGCATGTTGTGCGTCACGATGACGATCGTGAAGCGCTCCTTCAGCTCGCCGATCAGGTCCTCGATGGCGAGGGTGGAGATCGGGTCCAGGGCGGAGCAGGGCTCGTCCATCAGCAGGACGTTCGGCTCGACCGCGATGGCGCGGGCGATGCACAGGCGCTGCTGCTGGCCGCCGGAGAGGCCCGAGCCGGGCTTGTTCAGGCGGTCCTTGACCTCGTTCCAGAGGTTCGCGCCCTTGAGGGACTTCTCGACGATGTCGTCCAGCTCGGACTTCTTGTACTTGCCGTTCAGGCGCAGGCCCGCCGCCACGTTGTCGTAGACCGACATCGTGGGGAACGGGTTCGGGCGCTGGAAGACCATGCCGACCTCGCGCCGCACGGCCACCGGGTCGATCCCGCTGCCGTACAGGTTCTCGTCGTCGAGCAGGACCTTGCCCTCGACCCGGCCGCCCGGCGTCACCTCGTGCATGCGGTTGAGCGTGCGCAGGAAGGTGGACTTGCCACAGCCGGAGGGGCCGATGAAGGCGGTCACCGAGCGGGGCTCGACGGTCATCGAGATGTCCTCGATGGCGAGGAAGGAGCCGTAGTAGGCGTTGAGGCCGCTGACATCGATGCGCTTGGCCATGTGAATCACTGCTTCTTTCGGGTCGCTGACGGAAAAGGGCTCCTGGCCGCGTCAGCGACCGGTCTTCGGGGCCTTCCAGCGGGCGATGCCGCGGGCCACCAGGTTGAGGATCATGATGAACGCGATGAGCGTCAGGGCCGCCGCCCAGGCACGGTCGTAGGCCGCGCCGTAGCCTCCGCTGTTGGCGTACTGCAGGTAGATGTACATCGGCAGCGAGGCCTGCGGGTCGGAGAACGGGTTGCTGTTGATGAAGTTCGTTCCCCAGACCAGCAGCAGCACGGGCGCGGTCTCACCGGTGATGCGGGCGATCGCGAGCATGATGCCGGTGGTGATGCCGCCGATCGACGTGGGCAGGACCACCTTGAGGATGGTGCGCCACTTCGGCACGCCCAGCGCCAGCGACGCCTCGCGCAGCTCGTTCGGGACGAGCTTGAGCATCTCCTCGGTGGAACGGACGACCACCGGGATCATCAGGATGGACAGGGCCATCGCGCCGGCGAAGCCGGAGTAGCCCATGTCCAGGATCAGGATCCACAGGCTGAGGATGAACAGGCCCGCGACGATGGACGGGATGCCCGTCATGACGTCGACGAAGTAGGTGACGGCCTTGGCGAGCCGGCCGCGGCCGTACTCGACCAGGTAGATCGCGGTGAGCACGCCGATCGGCACGGAGATCAGGGTGGCGAGGCCGACCTGCTGCAGCGTGCCGAGGATGGCGTGGTAGATGCCGCCGCCGGGCTCGGTGTCGGCGACCACGCCCATCGAGTGGGTCAGGAAGTACCCGTCGAGGACCTTCACGCCGCGCTTGAGGGTCTCCCAGATCAGGGAGGCCAGCGGGATCACGGCCAGGAGGAAGGCGACCCACACCAGGCTGGTCGCGGTGCGGTCCTTGGCCTGGCGGCTGCCCTCGACCTTGGCGGAGATGCCGTAGGAGCCGAGGACGAACAGCAGGGCCGCGATCAGGGCCCACTGGATGTCGCTGTGCAGGCCGGCCGCGGCGCTGATGCCCAGGCCCGCGACGGCGGAACCCGCGGCGACCGCCCAGGCGAACCACTTGGGCAGGGTCGCGCCGCGCAGGGAGCTGCGCTGGGGGGAAAGGGTTGCGTGGCTCATGCGTTGGCCCCCGAGTACTCCTTGCGGCGGGCGATGATCATGCGGGCCGCGCCGTTGACCAGCAGCGTGATGACGAAGAGGACGAGACCGGAGGCGATCAGCGCGTCCCGGCCCGTCACGGTGGCCTCGTTGAACTTGCTGGCGATGTTCTGCGCGAAGGTGCCGCCGCCCGTGTCGAGCAGGCTGACGTTGATGTCGAAGCTGGAGGAGAGCACCATGGCCACGGCCATCGTCTCGCCGAGCGCGCGGCCGAGGCCGAGCATCGAGGCGGAGATGACGCCGGAGCGGCCGAAGGGCAGCACCGACATGCGGATGACCTCCCAGCGCGTGGCGCCGAGGGCCAGGGCCGCCTCCTCGTGCATCCGCGGGACCTGCCGGAAGACCTCGCGGCTCACGTTGGTGATGATCGGCAGGATCATGATGGCGAGCAGGATGCCGACGGTGAACAGCGAGCGCGGGGCGCCGTCGTTCCACTCGAAGACGCCGGTCCAGCCGAGGTAGTCGTCCAGCCAGCCGTAGAGGCCCTCCAGGTGCGGTACCAGGACGAGGGCGCCCCACAGGCCGTAGACGATGGAGGGGACGGCGGCGAGCAGGTCGATCACGTACGCGATGGGGCCGCCGAGGCGGCGCGGGGCGTAGTGCGTGATGAACAGGGCGATGCCGACCGCGATCGGGACCGCGATGGCCATGGCGATGATCGACGACACGACGGTGCCGAAGGCCAGGACCGCGATGCCGAACTTCGGCGGGACGCCGCTGGGGTTCCACTCGAAGGAGGTGAAGAAGTTCGCCTCGTTCTCGCCGAGGGCTATGGAGGCGCGGTAGGTCAGGAAGGCCGCGATGGCGGCCATGAGGGCCAGCACGAAGATGCCGGATCCGCGGGAGAGCCCGAGGAAGATCCGGTCGCCGGGGCGGGTGGCACCGCGTGCGGCGCGCTTGTCCTGGGGCGCGGCGGGCGCGGGTGCGGCGGGTGTGGGGGGAACGGTGGGTCGGTGTGTCTTGATGTCCATCGGGTTCTCCGGTCTGCGGAGCCACCGGGGTGGGCGGCTCGGTCGGAGCCGTCCGGGGGCCGGGGGCTCCTGATGGCGGTGCACCGGACGGTGCGGACCGGCCCCGTGGTGGGGGCCGGTCCGCACACTCGGGTCAGCTCAGGCCCGAGACGGTTTCGCGGACCTTGGTGATGATCTCCTGGGGCATCGGGGCGTAGCCGGCGTCGGCGAGCAGGCCCTGACCGTCCTCGGAGGCCACGTAGTTCAGGAAGGACTTGGTGGCGGGCAGGGTGTCCGCCTTGTTGCCCTTGTCGCAGACGATCTCGTACGTCACCATGACCATCGGGTAGGCGCCCTCGGCGGACGGGGTGTAGTCCAGCTCCAGCGCGAGGTCCTTGCCGGTGCCGACGATCTTGGCGGCGCCGATGGCGGCGGTGGCGTTCTCGACGGTGGCCTTGACCGGCTCGGCGGCCTCGGTCTTGATGTCGACGGTCTTGATGCCGTCCTTGGCGTAGGAGAGCTCGAAGTACGAGATCGCGCCCTCGGTCTGCTTCACCTGCTGGGCCACGCCGGAGGAGCCCTGAGCGGACTGGCCGCCCTCGGCCTCCCAGGACTTGCCCGGCTCGTACTTCCAGTCCTTGGGCGCGGCGGCCTTCAGGTACTTGGTGAAGTTGTCGGTGGTGCCGGACTCGTCGGAGCGGTGGAAGGCCTGGATCTTGAGGTCGGGAAGCTTCGCGTCGGGGTTGAGCTTCTTGATGGCCTCGTCGTTCCAGTTGGTGATCTTGTTGTCGAAGATCTGCGCGAGGGTGGCGGCGTCCAGGGCGAGGGTGTCGACGCCGGGGACGTTGTAGCCGACCGCGATCGGGCCGCCGACCATCGGCAGGTCGATGGCCTGGCCGTCGGTGCAGACCTTCTTCGAGGCCTCGATCTCCTCGGGCTTCAGCGCGGAGTCCGAACCGGCGAAGGCGGTCTGGCCCTGGGTGAACGCGGTGATGCCGGCGCCCGAACCGGTCGGGTTGTAGTTGATCTGCACGTCCTTGCAGGCCGCGGTGTACTGCTTGACCCAGGCGTCGATCGCGTTCTTCTGGGCGGAGGAGCCGGAGGCCTGCAGCTGACCCTTGGCGTCACCGCAGTCGATGTTGCCGGCCGCCGTGCTGGACGACGCGTCGCCGTTGCCGGCGCCGCCGGTGTCGTCGGAGCCGCACGCCGTGAGGGCCAGGGCGCCGGAGACGGCGAGAGCGCCGAGAGCGAGGGCCCGCCGGTTCTTGCGCTGAAGCTTCACTTGAGTTCCTTCCAGGAGCCGCCGTCCTGCATTCGGCGGCGTGCGAAGTGTGAGTGCTGCGGTCTCCCTCTTCCCGGGCGATCCGCATCGCGTAAGGCCGAAATTAGGCAGATCAGGTGACGGCGCCGATGGGCGTAAATGAACGGGGGGTGAACCCCTGTGGACGGTGCGGTGAGGTAACGGAACGCTTACGTCAAGGACACGGGAGGATACCGGGCGACCGGGTCGGAACGGGGCACCCGGGACCGCGCTCAGGGAGCGGCCGGGCGCAGGACGGCGAGCAGGGCGTCCACCAGGGCGGCGTCCCCGGGCGCGGTGAGGCGGGAGCGGGCCGCGTCCGGGGGGAGCCACAGGATGCGGTCGATCTCGTCGTTCGGGGTGAACGTGCCGGAGACGGCCTCGGCCGCCCAGTAGCGGACCCGCTTGGGGCGGCCCTTGGCCAGATAGTGCGTCGAGGGGAGCTCGGCGGACGGCGCCGCGGTGTGGCCCGTCTCCTCGGTGACCTCGCGCAGCGCGCCGGCCAGCGGGTCCTCGCCCCGTCTGAGCTTGCCCTTGGGCCAGGACCAGTCGTCGTACTTCGGCCGGTGCACCAGGCAGAGCTGGAGCTCCCCGGTCACCGGGGAGCGGCGCCACAGGACGCAGCCGGCGGCCTGGACGGTGAGGGAGGGATGCTTGCCGGAGCCGGAGCCGGACCCTGAGCTGGATCCGGATTCTGGGCCGGAGCCTGGGCCGGATCCTGAGCCCGGGGAGTTCATCGGGTACCTCCCTGTCTCCTCAGGACGTGCCGACGACGTCCTTCTGCCACGCACGCTGGAACGCGTACCGCGCCGCCTCCACCTCATGCCGCTGATCGGCGTGGAGCACGCCCAGCGCGTACGCCGTGGCCGGGGCGATCCGCGGGGTGCGCGCCGCCTGTGCCGCGGCGGCCGCCGCCTCGGAGGCGTCGCGGTGCCGGTCGAGGGCCTCGCCGGCGGCGCGCAGGCGCTCGGCGGCCGGGTCCGCGCCGGCTCCGGCGTGCAGGACCTCGCGGGCGTAGCGGTGCAGGCGCAGCAGCAGGCGGACCTGGTGCCAGGGGGCGTCCTGCGGGTGCGGGGCGGGGTCCGGGGACAGCCCGTGGATCAGCGCCTCCGCGTTGTACGGGCTGCCCGCGGTGAGCAGGGGAAGCGCGGCGACGGCGTCGACGAGGCGCTCGCGCGCGGCCGCCGCCAGGGGGACGAGGTCCGCGGCGGACGCGGCCGGTGACAGCGGGACCTCGCTGGCGAGCACGGCGACCTTGTCGGCGATCGCGTGGAACCGGGAGGACCGCAGGGCCTGGAGGGCGGTGGAGTGGGCCCGGGTACGGGCGAGCGTCAGCTGCCGGTCGAGCAGGGCGCCCGCCTTGGCGGCCCCCACGGTGAGGTGGCCGCGGTCGACGGTGGTGCCCGTGGCGGGGGCCGCGCGGGTCACGCCCGCCGTGCCGGTGACGGTGGTCCTCCCGGTGGGGAGGGGGGTGCCCGGGAGGCGGTCGGTGCCCGTGGTCGGCACGGTGGCCGTGGCCCGGCCGGATCCGCCGGGGCGTGCGGTGGCGGCGTCGGGGGCGAGCCGCCGTGCCGTGCTCTCCGCGTCCGGCGTGCCGTCGGTGGCGCCGGGGGGACGGCCGGCCGGCCCGCCCGCCGTGCGCGTGACGCGGTCGGTGGCCCCCGGCACCGTGACCGCGCCGCCCTCCTCCTGGGCCGGGGGGAAGGCGGTGGCGGCGCCCGACAACCGGTGCAGGGCCAGCAGCAGCCGCTCCAGACGGGCCCCGTACGCGTGTTCCAGGGCCAGCGTGCCGGAGACCCAGGCCAGTTCGGGGCGCATCGCCTCCGACCAGTCGGGGTCCAGGACCGGCTGGAAGGTGTGCAGGCTGGCGCTGATGCGGCGGGAGGCGCGGCGCAGCGCCCGGGCCGCTTCGACGGAGTCCTCCGCCGCGCCCGCGCCGGTCTCCCGGTGGAGGCGCAGCGCGCGGAGGAACTCGGTCGCCCGGCCCCGCAGGTAGCCGGCCAGGGCGTCCGCCGGTACCGGACCGGCCGTCGGGTCAAGGTGTCGCTGTGCCACGCCGGCGCCTCCGGGCGTCAATGAGCATCTCCTGGACGTTGCGCAGGGGCTGGCCGTCCGCGTCCGTCGCGTGCCGGGTCCACTCACCGTCCGGGCCGAGGTGCCAGGAGGCGGTGCTGTCGGACATCCCGGTCTCCAGCAGCCGGTTGAGGGCCGCCCGGTGGGCGGGGTCGGTGACCCGGACCAGTGCCTCTATGCGGCGGTCGAGGTTGCGGTGCATCATGTCCGCGCTGCCGATCCACACTTCGGGCTCGCCGCCGTTGCCGAAGGCGAAGACGCGCGAGTGCTCGAGGAAGCGGCCGAGGATGGACCGGACCCGGATGTTCTCCGACAGGCCCTCCACGCCCGGCCGGATCGCGCAGATGCCGCGCACCCAGATGTCGACCGGTACGCCCGCCTGGGACGCGCGGTAGCAGGCGTCGATGACCGCCTCGTCGACCATCGAGTTGACCTTGATGCGGACGTGGGCGGGACGCCCGGCGCGGTGGTGCTGGGCCTCCTTGTCGATCCGTGAGACCAGCCCGTCCCGCAGGGACTTGGGGGCGACCAGGAGCCGGCGGTAGGTCTCCCGGCGGGAGTAGCCGGAGAGGCGGTTGAACAGGTCGGAGAGGTCCGCGCCGACCTGCTGGTCGGCGGTGAGCAGACCCAGGTCCTCGTAGAGGCGGGCCGTCTTCGGGTGGTAGTTGCCGGTGCCGACGTGGCTGTACCGCCGGAGCGTCTCGCCCTCCTGACGGACCACCAGGGACAGCTTGCAGTGGGTCTTCAGGCCGACCAGGCCGTAGACGACGTGGCAGCCGGCCTCCTCCAGCTTGCGCGCCCACTTGATGTTGGCGCTCTCGTCGAAGCGGGCCTTGATCTCGACCAGGACGAGGACCTGCTTGCCGGACTCGGCGGCGTCGATGAGCGCGTCCACGATCGGGGAGTCGCCCGACGTCCGGTACAGCGTCTGCTTGATGGCGAGGACGTCCGGGTCGGCGGCGGCCTGCTCCAGGAACGCCTGGACGGACGTGGAGAACGAGTCGTACGGGTGGTGCAGCAGCACGTCGCGGCTGCGCAGCGCGGCGAAGATGTCGGGGGCCGAGGCGGACTCCACCTCCGCCAGGTCGCGGTGGGTGCCGGCGATGAACTTCGGGTACTTCAGCTCGGGCCGGTCCAGGCTGTGGATGCGGAAGAGACCGGTGAGGTCCAGCGGGCCGGGCAGCGGGTACACCTCGGCCTCGCCGACCTTCAGCTCCCGGACCAGCAGGTCCAGCACCTCCCGGTCGATGGACTCCTCCACCTCCAGCCGCACCGGCGGCCCGAAGCGGCGCCGCATGAGCTCCTTCTCCAGCGCCTGGAGCAGGTTCTCGGCGTCGTCCTCCTCGACCTCCAGGTCCTCGTTGCGGGTGAGCCGGAAGGCGTGGTGCTGCAGCACCTCCATGCCCGGGAACAGCTCCTCCAGGTGGGCGGCGATGACGTCCTCGACCGGGACGTAGCGGCCCGGGGAGCTCTCCAGGAAGCGGGACAGCAGCGGCGGCACCTTGACCCGCGCGAAGTGCTTGTGGCCGGTGACCGGGTTGCGGACGACCACGGCCAGGTTCAGCGACAGGCCCGATATGTACGGGAAGGGGTGCGCCGGGTCGACCGCGAGGGGCGTGAGGACCGGGAAGATCTGGTGCCGGAAGAGGGTGAACAGGCGGGCCTGCTCCTTCTCCGTCAGCTCGCTCCAGCGGACCAGGTGGATGCCGGCGTCCGTCAGCGCGGGGAGGACGTCCTCGTGGAAGCAGGCGGCGTGCCGCGCCATCAGCTCGCGGGAGCGGGACCAGATCATCTCCAGCACCTCGCGCGGCTGGAGGCCGGAGGCGGAGCGGGTGGCGACACCGGTGGCGATGCGGCGCTTCAGACCGGCCACCCGGACCATGAAGAACTCGTCCAGGTTGCTGGCGAAGATCGCCAGGAAGTTCGCCCGCTCCAGCAGCGGGGTCTCGGGGTCCTCGGCGAGTTCCAGGACGCGTTCGTTGAACGCGAGCCAGCTGCGTTCCCGGTCGAGGAAGCGGCCCTGCGGCAGCTGGAGGGCGTCCCTCGGGGACTCCTCGTACCCGCCGAGGTCGGCGTCGATGTCGGGTTCCAGGTCGGAGACCACCCCGGCCACGGTGTGCGGGCGGTGGGCGGCTATGGAGCCCACGGAGGGCTGCGCGTGCTGTACCTGCTGTGCCTGGGCGTTCTGCTGGCTCATGGACCCATTCTTCCGCGCCGACCGCATCACGAGCGCGTCGGAAAATGCGGGTGGGAGTGGTGGTGGCCCTGAGGCTTCCCCGCTCCACCCGTTCCCCCGTCGGGGTGGTGAAGGTTCCGGCACGGCGGGATGCATTGGCCGAGCGTCGCAAGCCTGTCTGAATCTCCGGTTACGAAGACATGACGTCCCGGATAGCGGGAGGCGGTCCGCAGGGGTGGCCCGCGGGGAGCGGCCGTACCTCCCTCTCCCCGTGGGAGGGACGTACGGCCGCGCCGGGAAGGGACGTGCGGACGGCGCCGATCAGGCCGTCCGGCGGCGCAGCACCGCGAAGGCGGCGACCGCGGCGACGACGGCGACGGCGAGGACGAGGCCGGTCTCGACGAGGTGCAGGGGCCAGAAATGGGACGCGGGGTGGTACGCGGTGGGGTGGCCGGTGCCGACTGCTTCCAGCCGCCACGCGCTGTCCGGCAGCGCGAACTCCTCGTGCGCGGGGAGCGCCTCGGCCGGCCACAGCCGGGCGCGGTGGCGCTCCAGGACGGCGCCGAGCAGCCACACCGCGGTGACGGAGACGGCGAGGGCGGGCAGCGCGCGGCGCAGGAGGAGCGCGGTGAGCGTGCCGACCGCGAGGGCGCACAGCGCGTACGCCACCGTCGCCGGGCCGCGGGCCACGAAGACGTCGGCGGAGGCCCAGCCGTCGGCCAGGACGACGAGGTCCCGGTTGGCCGCCCAGACCCGGCGGAACACCAGGACCAGGGCGGTGCCGCCGGCGGTGAGGACCAGCGCGGGCACGAGCAGCTTGGCCGCCAGCCAGCGGGCCGGGGTGACGCCCTGGGTCCAGGCCAGCCTGGCGGTGCCGGACTCCAGCTCGCGCCCGATCAGCGCGCCGCCGGCGAAGGCGGCCACGGCGAGGAAGCCGTGGTGGACGAGGAAGCCGACCTGCTCGAGCGGCTGGCTGAAGTCGAGGGCCTCGAGGACGTCCACGCAGCCCCACGGGCCGCGGGAGCACTCCGCCTCCGCCGCCCGCACCGCGTCCACGGTGATCTCGTCCAGCCACACCAGCCGGCCGATCAGGCCCGCGACGAACGCGCCCCAGACGATCAGCGCCGTGCGGTGCAGCCGCAGCACCGTCCGGAACGGCCGCGCGGGTGCGGTGGCGCTCATGCCGGGCCGTCCTTCCCGGCCGGTCCCGCGGTGCGCAGGCGCAGCACGCGGAACGCCGCCAGGGCCAGCAGCGCGGCGACGACGAGCAGCACGCCGGAGGCCGTCAGGTGCAGCGGCCAGTGGTGCGCGGCCGGGTGGAGGTCGCGGTAGAAGCCGACGACGTCCGGGTCGATCGGTGCCGTGTGGCAGTCCTGCGGTGCGTGATCGCCGCAGAGGGAGGGCAGGCGGTCGCCGTCGGCGGTCAGGGCGCCCTGCTCGACGACGATGCCGCTGCCCGACGGCCCGGTGCGCAGGTCGCTGACCCTGGTGACCGTGGGCCACAGGTGCGGGAGGAGCAGGTGGACGGCCGCCCACAGTCCCGCGAGGGCGACCGCGGCCGTGGTGAGCGCGGCGAGGGAGCGGCGCAGCAGCAGGCCCGCCAGGGCGCCCCCGGTGAGCCCGGCCAGGGCGAGGGCCACGGGGACGGTGCCGCCGGCGTAGAAGGTGGGGACGTCGTGCCACGGCTTGGCGGTGTCGATCCGGCCCTCGCCCGCGGTCCGGGCCAGGCGGTGCAGCCAGACCAGCAGACCGGTCGAGGCGGCGGTCAGCACCGCCGGGAGGGCGAGCCGGGAGGCGAGCCAGCGGGCCGGGGTGACGCCCTGGGTCCAGGCCAGCCGCACGGTGCCGGACTCCGTCTCGCGGCCGGTCAGCGAGCCGCCCGCCCACGCGGCGATCAGGAACGGCGCGACCAGCACGGCGGAGGTCGTGTAGAGGTAGACGTCCTTGTGGAGCACGATCGCGTCCTGGTCGTAGGAGCAGGGCGCGTCGAAGGCGCAGGCGTTGTACTCCTTCCAGGCCGCCGCCGAGGCGTCGGTCAGCGGGCCGCCGAGCCACAGCAGCGCCGCGCCCGCCACCAGCACGAACGCCGTCCAGCCGAGCACGGCCGGGCGGTGCAGCCGCAGCAGCCAGCGCAGCTGGCGGGGCGGCCGGGGGCGGTCGGCGACGGCGGCCGGGGCGGGTGGGGCGGTCGGGGCGGCGGTCACGCGGCGGCCTCCGTGGTGTCGTGCGCCGGGCCCGGGACGAGGGCGGGGGCCTCGGGGTTGCGCAGGTAGGACAGGACGAGCTCCTCCAGCGAGGGCGCGGCGGCGCGCCAGTCGTCGGGCAGCGGGCCGGCCGGGCGGATCAGCGCGCCGGTCCGGCGGCCGGTGGCGCGGGACTCGACGACCCGGTGCGGGTCGAGGCCGGTCCCCGCCGGGACGGACACCCGGGTGTGGGCGGCCAGCAGGTCGTCGATCTCGCCCGCGAGACGGATGCGGCCGCCGCCGATCAGCAGCAGGTGGTCGCAGGAGTCCTCCAGTTCGGCGACCACGTGCGAGGACATCACGATCGTCGTGCCGTGCCCGGCGGCCCGCCCCATCAGCACGCCCATCAGCTCGTGCCGGGCCAGCGGGTCGAGGTCGGCCATCGGCTCGTCCAGGAGCAGCAGCTCCGGCCGCTTGCCCAGGGCGAGGGCGAGCGCGACCCGGGTGCGCTGGCCGCCGGAGAGCGAGCGGATCCGCTTGCCCGGGTCCAGGTCGCCGCCGGCCACCACGCGTCCGGCGGTGTCCGCGTCCCAGCGGCCGGGGTTGAGGTCGGCGCCCATGCGCAGCGTCTCGGCGACGGTGAGCTGCGGGTACAGCGGCTTGTCCTGGTCGACGAAGCCGACGCGGGGGCGGGCCGATGCCGGGCCGGTGCCGAGGACCGCGACCGTGCCCTCGGTGGGGGCCAGCAGCCCGGCGGCGAGGGCGAGCAGCGTGGACTTGCCCGCGCCGTTGGGACCGACGACGGCGCAGACGCGGCCGGCGGGCAGCCGGAAGGAGCAGTCGCGCAGCGCCCACGCCCCGCGTCGGCCGAAGCGCTTGCCGAGCGCGGTCGCCTCGATGGCCGGGTCGGTCATGACGGGTCTCCCTGGGGATGTGCCTGGTGGGTTCGGGGTGTCTGGGGTGCTGGAGGTGCCTGAGGCGCCTGGTGCGCCTGGAAGTGCTTCGCGAGTACGTCGGTGAAGAGCGCGGCCACGTCCTCCCGCTCCAGCCCGGACTCCCGGGCCCGGGCCGCCCAGTCCTCCAGCTCCGCGCGCAGCGGGGAGTCGGCGGGGGCGGCGCCCAGCGAGCGCCGGACGAAGGTGCCGAGGCCGCGCCGGGCCTCCACCAGGCCCTCGCGCTCCAGTTCGCGGTAGGCCTTCAGCACGGTGTTGGGGTTCACGGCGGTGGCCTCGACGACCTCGCGGGCCGTGGGCAGCTTGTCGCCGGGCACCAGCTCGCCCAGGCGCAGGGCCTGTTTGGTCTGCTGCACGATCTGGACGTAGGTGGCCACGCCGCTGCGCCGGTCGATGCGGTAGTCGACCACTCGACAACCACCCTTTCACTAATTGAGTAGTGAAAGGGTGGTGCAAGGGGTCTGGAAAAGTCAACCGCGGCCGGGTGAACCGATCGGCCGGGCCCGTGCGATGAGGGGACGTGAGCGAAACGAGAAGCGACGGGGAGCTGCTGCGCGCCGTCGCGGCGGACGGCGACCGGCGCGCCTTCGAGGAGCTGTACCGGCGGTACGCGCCGTGGCTGACCGCCCGGATGCGCGGCCGGTGCGCCGACGCGGGGATCGTCGACGACGTCGTCCAGGAGACGTTCCTCGCGGTGTGGCGCGGCACGGCCCGCTACCGCGAGGACGTCGAGGGCGCGGACGCCGCCGGGTGGCTGTGGCGGATCGCCTCGCGGCGGCTGGTCGACGCCCTGCGCGGCGCCGGGGCACGCGGCCGGCTGCGGCAGGCCCTGGCACGGCTGCGGCACCGGGACGAGGCGTCGGCGGAGGAACGCGTGCTCGCGGGGGTGGAGCACGGGGACCTGGCCGGCGCGCTGGTCCGGCTCTCGCCCGAACTGCGCGCGGTGCTCCAGGCCACCGTCGTCGACGGGCTGACCACCCGTGAGGCCGCCGTCCTGCTCGGCATCCCGCCGGGCACGGTCAAGACGCGGGCCATGCGGGCCCGCAGGCAACTCCGGGAGGCGCTGGCATGACGGACGCAACGACGGGCGGCGCGAGGGGTGGCGGCACCGGCTGGCACGTGTCCGAGGAGGACCTGCGGGCCTACGCGCGCGGCGGGCTGACGGCCCCTGCGCTGTGGTCCGCCGACACCCACCTCGCCGCCTGCGCGCACTGCCGGGGCGTCCTCGCCGACGTCGGCGACCCCGTCGCCCTCGACGCCGGCTGGGAACGGCTCGACGCCGAACTGGACGCGCCCCGGCCCGGCTTCCTGGAGGCGCTGCTGCTGCGGTGCGGCATGGCCGACCACACCGCACGGCTGCTCGCGGCCACGCCGGCGCTGCGCCGCTCCTGGGTGGGCGCGGTCGCCGCCGTCCTGCTGCTGACCGTGGCCGTGACCGCGGGGCACTCGGCCGGCGGCTCGCCCGCCCTCTTCCTCGCCCTCGCGCCGCTGCTGCCGCTGGCCGGGGTCGCCCTGTCGTACGGGCCCGCGCTGGACCCCACGTACGAGATGGCGGTCGTCGCCCCGGTGCACGGCTTCCGGCTGCTGATGATCCGCACGGTGGCGGTGCTCACCGTCGGGATCGGGTTCAACGGGCTGGCGACCCTCGCCCTGCCCGGGTACGGACTGCGGGCCCTGGGCTGGCTGCTGCCCGCCCTCGCGCTCACCGCGACCGGGCTCGCGCTGGCGGCCCGGCTGGGCCCGGTGCGCGGGCCGTCCCTCGTCGGCGTCGGCTGGATCGCGCTGCTGGTGACGGCGGAGGCGGCCCGGACCGGCGCCGAGGACCCGCTCGCCCCGTTCACCGCCGCCGGGCAGGGCGTGTCGGCGCTGGTCGCCGTCCTCGCCGCCGGGCTGCTCGTGCTGCTCCGCGACCGCTTCGACTCCGGCCGGGCGAACGCGGCGTGACCGCCCCCGCCTCCTTCCCCGTCCCTTCCCCCTTCCTCCGCGACGTCCACGGGAGTGCCGTATGACCTGCACCGTCTCCGCCTCCGGGCTGAGCCTCCGCTACGGGGGCACCCGCGCCCTCGACGACGTGTCGCTGCGGCTGTCCGCCGGCGTCACCGGGCTGCTCGGCCCCAACGGCGCGGGCAAGACCACGCTGCTGCGGGTGCTCGCCACCGCCGTACCGGCCGACCGCGGGTCCTTCACGGTGCTCGGCCACGACCCGGGCACCTCGCGCGGGCGCCGGGAGGTCCGGCGCCGCCTCGGCTACCTGCCGCAGACGCCGGGCTTCCACCCCGACTTCACCGCCTTCGAGTTCGTCGACTACGTGGCGATCCTCAAGGAGCTCACCGACCGCACCGCCCGCCACCGCGAGGTGCGGCGCGTCCTCGACGAGGTCGGCCTCACCGAGGTGCGCGGCAGGCACATCCGCATGCTGTCCGGCGGCATGCGGCAGCGGGTCGCCCTGGCCGCCGCGCTCGTCGGCGACCCCGCCTTCCTCGTCCTCGACGAGCCCACCGTCGGCCTGGACCCCGAACAGCGCATGCGCTTCCGGGAGTCGATCGCGCACGCCGGGGAGGGCCGCACGGTGCTGCTGTCCACCCACCAGACCGAGGACGTGGCGATGCTCTGCCACCGGGTCGTGGTCCTGGCCGGCGGCACCGTCCGCTTCGACGGCACCCCCGCCGAGCTGACCGCACGGGCCGCCGGGCGGGTGTGGAGCAGCACCGAGCGCGACCCCGGCGCGAAGGCCGGCTGGCGCACCGGGCTGGGCACCTTCCGCAACGTGGGCGACCCGCCCGCCGGCGCCGACCTCCTCGAACCCACCCTGGAGGACGGCTACCTGCTCACCCTCGACGGCACGGACGCGGAGGTGGCGGCATGACCGCGGTGATCCCCGGGGCCCCGGCAGTGCCGGACGCGACGACCGGGCCGCGCGCCTCCCGGGCGGCCGTGTTCGCCCTGGCCCGCTTCGAGGCGCGCAGACTCCTGTTGCGCGCACCGGTCCTGATCGCCTTCGCCGGGTACGTCGGCTGGACCGTGTGGCGGACCCGTACCTCCTGGGACGGCTTCCCCGCGCTGCAGGACGCCGACCGCGCCACCCAGACCGGCCCGCTGCTCGTCGGCCTCGCCGTCCTGCTGTGCGCCAACCACGCGGTGCTGCGCTCCCGGCGGCACGGCACCGAGCCGCACTTCGCCGTGCTGGTGGTCCCGCCGTGGTGCCGCACGGTCGGGCACCTGCTGTCCGTCGTGCCGGCGGCGCTGCTCGTCGCGGCGTGCGTGGGCGGCCAGTTCGCCTGGGAGGCGCTCAAGCCGGGCGCGATCGGGCACGGTTCGCCGGGCGAACTGCTCGCGGGACCGCTGTCCGTGCTGCTGCTCGGGGTGGCCGGGGTGCTGCTCGCCCGGCTGGTGGCCTCGCCCCTCGCGGCCCCGCTGCTGATCGTCTTCCTGATGTTCTCCGCCCTGTTCACCACGGGCCTCCCCGACGGGGGCCGGGCCCGGTGGCTGGCGCCGGTGGTCGTCGAGAACGGCGGCGTCACGCTGCCGTCCGACCTGCTGGGCCGCCCCGCCGCCTGGCACGCCCTGTACCTCGCGGGCCTCGCGCTGTGCCTGGCGCTGGCGGCGGTGATGCTCTCCGGGGGCGCCCGCCTCCGCTCCGTCCGGGCAGGCGTCGCCGGCGCGGTGGCACTGACCCTGGTGGGCGCGGTGGCGCAGGACGGGAACGTGTCGCCGGAGACGGCCGAGGCGCGGACGCGGATCTCCACCACCCCGGAGAAGGTGCACCGGTGCGCCGAACGGGAGGGGACGACGTACTGCGCCTTCCCGGAGTGGCTACCGCGCACCGCCGACTGGGCGGAGGTCGTGGAGGACGTGCGCTCCCTCGCGGGTGGTACGGCACCGGACCGGCCGCTGACCGTACGGCAGCGCGTCGAGGCGCGGTACGGGCTGTCCGACGACGCCGCGATCCCCCCGGCCGCCCGCCCGGACGAGGTGACCGTCGGCACGACCTGGGGCGGCAACCGCGTCCCGGAGTTCGCCGTCGCCGTGGCCGGTGTGCTGGTCACGGGTGACGAGGAGACGGCGGGCGCGCTGTGCGACGGCCGCACGGTCACCGTCATGTGGCTGGCCCTCGCCGACCGGCCCGACCCGATGTCCGACCTGCGCCGGGTGCGTCTGGACGACAGCACGAGCGGCTCGGCCGTCGTCATCTCGCAGACGGAACCGCTGAGCATGACCGCCGCCCACACGGAGGTCGTGCGCGAGCTGCTGGAGCGCCCCCGGGACGAGGTCGCCGCGAAGGTGAGGGACCACTGGGCCGAGCTGACCGCCCCGGAGGTGACGACGGACCGCGCCGCGGAGCTGCTGGGCCTGGACGCGCCCGAGGAGGCGGACGAGTGCCTGTGACCGGGAGGCCTCCAAAGGGCGCGTCCGACACACCTGACACGTCCGACACGTCCGGCGTGCCAGGCACATCAGGTGGATCCGGTGCATCGGACGGACCCCATGCGTCCGGTGGATCCGGTGCACCCGGTGTGTCCGTGGGGATCGCGCTGGTCCGCCCGGTCGCGCGGACCGTGCCGTGGCGGGCGATCGGGACGGCGGGGATCCTGGGGCTGCTGCTCGCCGGAGTGCCCCGGCTGACGGGCGATCAGACGAACGACTGGCTGGCGCTGAACTCGCTGCGGGCGTCCGCCCTGGCCTTCGCGCTGGGCCTGGCGTTCCTCCTGGACGACCCGGCCCGGCACACCACGGCCGCCGTCCCCACCCGGCGCGCCGTCCGCCACGCACTGCGGCTGGCCCTCGTCGCCCCGGTGGCCGCCGCGGGGTGGACCGCCGCGCTGCACCTCGTCCCGCGGGCCGTACGGCCCCCGGAGGCCGACGTCACCCTCGAGGCGGCGGCGATCGTCTCCCTCGCCCTGGCCGGAGCGGCGTTCGCCGTCCGCGGCTCCGGCCGCACCCGGCCGGGCCGGGCCGTCGCCGGCGGACTGCTGGTCCCGGGGGTTCTGGCCCCGCTGCTGTGGCCCGGGCGCTGGGCCCTGTTCGTGACGCCGGACGACGAGCGGTGGGCGGCGGCCCACGACCGGTGGGCGGTGCTGCTGTGCGCGGCGCTGGCGGTGGCGGCGGTCTGCGCGGCGGAGCCGCTGCGGCGGCGGGCGGTGGGCCGGGCGGGGTGAACGCGGGAGGACCCTTCCCCGGCCGCGGGCACAGCGGCCGGCCCGCGCAGCACCTCGAGGCCGATGCGCGCCGCGTGCGGCACGGCCAGCCGCTGTTGCCCGTGCGGCTGCGGTGGCGTTCGGCCCGCGGGCGACGCGGTGCGGCGGACGACGGCACCCGGCGCCCCGGCCGCGCTCCCGTCCCGCGCCCGGGGCCGGGCTCCGGACCGCCTCCGGGATCAGGTCTCCGTGCGGTACATCAGGTCCGTCTCGTGCGTGGCGAACCCGAGCCGCTCGTAGACGGCCACCGCCGCCTTGTTGTCGGCGTCCACGTAGAGCATCGCCGTCGGCAGCCCCTGCCCCGCCAGGTGCCGCAGCCCGATCGTCGTGAGGGCCTTGCCGAGGCCGCTCCCCTGGGCGTCGGGGCTCACCCCGAGGACGTACACCTCACCGAGGCCCTCCGCCCGGTGCACCTTGGTCCAGTGGAAGCCGACGATCCGGCCCTCCTGTTCGGCGAGGAAGAAGCCCTCGGGGTCGAACCACGGCTCGGCCTTGCGGTCGTCGAGGTCGCGCTGGGTGAGGGAGCCCTGCTCGGGATGGTGGGCGAAGGCGGCGGCGTTCACCGCGAGCCAGGCCGCGTCGTCCCGCCCCGGTACGAACGTCCGCACGGTCACGCCCCGGGGCAGCACCGGGTCGGGCAGGGCGAGCCCGGTCAACGGGCGCCGCATCTGCCGCAGTTCCCGGAAGAGGGTGAGCCCGAGCACCTGGGCCAGGTGCCGGGCGGCGGAGTGCCCGCCGTGCGCCCAGACCCGCAGCCGCTTCCCGGACGCGGCGAGCAGCGCGGCACCGAGCGCCCGTCCGTGTCCCCGGCCCCGGTGCGCGGGGTGCACGACCAGCTCGGCGGCCGGCGGCTCCACCGGGTCGGTGTCCTCCAGCTGGGCGTACCCGACGAGTTCGCCGTCGACGGTGAGCAGCAGGTGCGAGACCCCCTCCCGTTCCCCGCCGCGCAGCTGCAACCGCCCCTGCTCGGACACCGCCTGCTGCCCGTCGGTCCGGGCGGCCTCGGCGAGCAGGGCGAGGACCGCCTCGGTCTGCTCCGGGGAGAGCGCGGTGCGGGTCTGGATCGAGCGGGAGCGTCCGGGCCGTGCGGTGTCGTCGCTGGTCATGGGTACGAGGGTATGCGGACGAGGACGTGTACGAGGGCGAAGGGGCCGCGCCGTACGACGGACGGCGACGCCCGCCGCGGGGCGCCGGCGAAAGATAAACCAGGATGTAACCCTGAATGCCCTGTCGCGCTACGCGCGTTGACCCTAGGCTGCGCCGGTACCCACTCGGACCCACAGGGGGGCGTATGCCAGCCACATCCCCGGCGCACCAGCAGCACCTGCGCCGCAGACGCCGTACGAACCGTCTCCTCGCGACCGCCGCCGGTGTCCTGACCGCCGGTGCGCTGGCCGCCGCCGCCCTGCCCGGGTCGGCGAGCGCGGACGAGAACGGCGGCGGCAAGGGCAAGCCGCACGGCCACCACCCCGGCCGCTACCAGGACGTCCAGCTGCTGTCCTTCAACGACCTGCACGGCAACCTCGAGCCCCCGACGGGCTCCTCCGGCCGGGTCAACGAGATCCAGCCCGACGGCACGACGAAGGACGTCGACGCGGGCGGCGTGGAGTACCTCGCCACCCACCTGCGCGAGGCCCGCAAGGGCAACCGCTACTCCATCACCGCCGCCGGCGGCGACATGGTCGGCGCGTCCCCCCTCCTCTCCGGCCTCTTCCACGACGAGCCCACCGTCGAGGCGCTGAACGGGCTCGGCCTGGACGTCTCCTCGGTCGGCAACCACGAGTTCGACGAGGGCGCCCAGGAGCTGGCCCGCCTGCAGAACGGCGGCTGCCACCCCACCGACGGCTGCTACACCGACAAGGAGTTCAAGGGCGCCGACTTCCCGTACCTGGCGGCCAACGTCCTGGACGAGAAGACGAAGAAGCCCCTCCTCGAGCCGTACTGGGTGTGGAAGAAGCAGGGCGTCCGGGTCGGCTTCATCGGCGTGACGCTCGAGGGCACCCCGAACATCGTCTCCGCCGAGGGCGTCAAGGGCCTCTCCTTCAAGGACGAGGTCGAGACGATCAACAAGTACGCCAAGGAGCTCCAGCGCCAGGGCGTGAAGTCCATCGTCGCCCTCATCCACGAGGGCGGCTTCCCCGCGTCCTCCTCCTACAACTACGACTGCGACTCCCCGGGCGCCGGCGACGGCATCTCCGGCCCGATCGCGGACATCGCCGAGAACGTCTCCCCGCAGGTGGACGCGCTGGTCACCGGCCACACCCACGCGGCGTACGTCTGCACGATCCCCGACCCGGCCGGCAAGCCCCGCACGGTCACCTCGGCCGCGTCCTTCGGCCGCCTCTACACGGACACCACGCTGACCTACGACCGCGCGACCGGCGACATCGCCCGCACGGCCGTGAAGTCCGCGAACCACGTCGTCACCCGGGACGTCCCCAAGGCTCCGGACATGACCGCGCTGATCGGCAAGTGGAGCACCCTCGCCGCCCCGATCGGCAACCGCCCGATCGGCCACATCTCCGGCGACATCGGCCGCGACGGCACGGAGTCCCCGCTCGGCGACCTGATCGCCGACGCGCAGCTCGCGCACGGCAGGACGCTGGACCCGGAGACCGACCTGGCGCTGATGAACCCCGGCGGCATCCGCGCGTCCCTCACCTACGCGGCCAGTGGCGCCGAGGGCGACGGCGTGGTGACGTTCGCGGAAGCCTTCACGGTCCAGCCCTTCGCCAACACGGTCAACCTCCAGGACTTCACCGGCGCACAGCTGATCCAGGCCCTCAAGGAGCAGGTGAGCGGCCCGAACCAGGCCGCCCCGAAGATCCTCCAGGTCTCGGACGGCCTGACCTACACCCTGGACCTGACCAGGACCGGCGCGGACCGCGTCGTCACGGACTCCATCCGGCTGAACGGCGAGCCCGTCGACCCGGCCGCCACCTACCGCGTCGCGACGAACAGCTTCCTCGCGGGCGGCGGCGACGGCTTCCCGACGCTGGGCGAGGGCACGAACGACCTCGTCGGCGCGGACGACCTGGCGGCCCTGGAGCAGTACCTGACGGCCAACTCCTCGGCGACCGACCCGATCGACCCGCCGAAGGCGGACCGGATCACGATCGTGCGGTAACCGCACGGACCGACGGCCGACGGGGCCGGTACCCGGCGCTCTCCGCCGCGTACCGGCCCCGTCGCACGCTTCCTCACCCGGAGCCGTCGTCCCCGGCCCCGGGCCACACGACCGCCTGCGCGACGATCACCCGCTCACCGTCGAAGGTGACCGACGGCCCCTCGTGCAGCCGGTACCCCCTCTCCAGCGCCTCGCTCACCCGGCGGCAGAACGCCGAGTCGTCGGGACCGGTCAGTACGCGGTACACGGGAAGCCCGTCCGGTGGTGTCCTCATGGCGCCAAGCCTGGCACAGGCACTTTCTCGCTCACGGCCCCGGCTCACTCGATCCGGAAGAGGAGGCGCCGCCCCCGGCTCTCGGCGACCCGGAGCGCTTCCTCCAGCGATTCCGTCGCCCTGGTGAGCGCGAAGCGCACCGCCCGCTCGCTGGCCCCGGGATCGGCGAGCACGGCCCGCGCTCCCGCGAGCACCTGCTCCCCCGAGTCCAGTTGGTCCTCTTCCACGTCGTCCGCGAGCCGGGAGAGCCGGCTGCGGTCGCTGTCGGTGCTGAGGTAGCAGGGCTTGCCCTCGGGCGTGGTCCAGGGCAGCAGACGGAACCGGAAGGTGTCGCTCACGCGGGGACCTCCGTCCCGTGGATGCGGCGCGGCCCGGCGTCGGTGCCTCTCGCGGTACGTCCCCTCATGCCGTGTCCCTCCGGTACGCCGACCAGCGACCATCACTGTTCGTGCTCCGATGGTCACTCATCGCACGTACGCTGGGGAAGAGGGCCGGAGGTGCCCGCGGCTTCCGGCAACGGGGAGGGACGGCATGACCGAACAGCTCGACGCGCACGTCGAGTCGGGGCGCGCGGTACTGGGACGGACGCTCCGTTTCCTGCGGGAGAAGGAAGGAAAGTCCCTGGGGCAACTGGCCGACGCGTCCGGGTACGACAAGAGCTACCTGAGCCGCCTGGAGTCGGGCCAACGCCTCTCCAAGGTGACGGTGATGGAGGACCTGGACACGTATTACGGGGCCGGGGGGCTGCTGGTCAGCCTGTGGAGGATCGCGCGGTACGACGCGTTCAAGGACAAGTACCAGGCGTACATGCGACTCGAGGCGACGGCTCGCGTCCTGTGGGTGTACACGCCGGATGTCCCGGGGCTGCTGCAGACCGAGGAGTTCGCCCGGGAGGTGTTGTCGGGGCCCCGGACAACACAGCAGGACACCGAAGCCGTCGACGAGCAGGTGGCCGCCCGTCTGGGACGGCAACTCCTGCTGGGCCGATCTCCGGTGCCCAGCGTTCGCTTCATCGTCGACGAGTCGGGATTCCGCCGGCCTTCCGCCCGCGCGGAGACGTGGAAAGACCAGTTGGCGCACATCGAGGCCGTCGCGCAGTGGCCCAACATCGTGGTTCAAGTGCTGCCGTTCTCGGCCGGGGTCCACCACCTCATGGCCAAGGGGTCGCTGACCCTCCTCTGGCAGGCGGACGGCAGCGCCGTCGCCTACACGGAGGGAGACAGCAGCGGTCTGCTGATGGAGGATCCGGAGGACGTTCTGCGGCACCGTTTGTCCTACGATCGGCTCCGCGATCTGGCACTGCCTCCGTCAGACTCGCTGACGTTCATCAGGGACGTACTGAAGGAGCTCCGCTCATGAAGGCCACCTCCGACCTCAGCACCGTGATCTGGCGCAAGTCGAGCTACAGCGACGGCGGGGCGAACAACTGCGTCGAGGTCGCCGACGGCTGCCCCGGTCTCGTCCCGGTGCGCGACAGCAAGGTCCCGGACGGCCCGGTGCTCGTCTTCGGCGCGGTCTCGTGGAGTTCCTTCGTGACGGGGCTCGGCGCCCGGCAGCGGTAGGGGAGGGCGGCCCCGGGCCGTACAAATGGCCCTCAACGGCCGGGATGTCAGAGCCGCTTGGCACGATGGCGGCCATGAGTCACAACATCGCGTACTCCACCGCGGACAAGGCCGACGTCCTGGCCTACCTGGGCAGCAAGGGCGACCTGACGCCGGACCGGCAGCGACGACTCGGCGGGATGCGCAAGGACGCCCGGGCCCATCAGGAGGCCCTCGACCACCAGGGCGTCGACTGGGGCCTGTCCATACCCGACGCCCTCGACCACCTCATCGCCGGGCGCACGGACGCGGACGCCGAGTGCGCGGGCAACGCCTACCACTCCGCGCTGCAGCACATCATCGACCACAACGCGTCGGACCCGTCCCATCTGGGCACCTACGCGAAGCCCTCGACGTTCTTCGGCCTGGTGGACGACGAGATGCGCCGCCTCGGCGTGCCCGCCGACCTCCTGCCCCACGGCTACCTCTACGGCGGACTGCCCGAGGGGTTCCCGTACCTTCCGTCCTCGATCGACGGCTATCCGGCCATCGGCCACCTTCCCCTGGCCAAGGCCAAGCCCGCCGCCGACGCCTACCGTGCCGTCCTGGACCGGATGGACCCGGACTTCCGGTACGACGTCCGTGAACTGATCGAGAAGCTCGAGTTCGAGCACGGGGAGTGGGAGTACGCCACGAAGAACATCGACTGGTACACCCAGGACACCCTCTTCTTCAAACTCACCTGACGCACCGCCCTCACCGGCTGATCGAGTACTTCCTGCTGCCGCTCATGCGGTGGATCCTGCCGCCGGTGGTAAAGGGCGGCGAGTCGGTGGCCACGGCGCCGGGACTCGAGCGAGGTGCGGGTCGGTCGGCAGGGTGTGGTCGCGCGGTGGGAGCGGAACCCGACCGCCCGCGCCGAGCCCCTGCCGGCCCGTCGGCGGCCTGATCGCCGACGCACAGCCGGCCTGCGGCAGGAGGCCCCGCACCCGGAGGCCGGCCGTCTGGCCCTGAGGGGCCCCGACGGCGTCCCGCACCCCTCCGGCCCGTGCGGCCGGCGGTAGGGGGAGTCCCATGGCCCTGGAGCAGGCCTGACGGCCACCTCGCCGGCCCCTGCGGGCGCGGTACCGGATGCCGGTTTCGATCTCTTTCTGGAGCGGCACGGAAATTAGACAGAATCTATTGTAGGATCGAGTGTGGGCTCGGCCTGGTGGACTTCCCGGTGAGTCCGCCGACTGGGCTTCGGCCCTGTTACGTACGCAAAGGAGACCGCCTTGTCCGACTCCATCGACACCCCGGCGACGCTCGAGAACGGTGCGCCGGCCGTCAGCAACCGCAACTCGCTCAGCCTGGGTTCCAACGGGCCGCTGCTGCTGCACGACGTCCAGCTCGTCGAGACCCTCGCGCACTTCAACCGCGAGCGGGTGCCGGAGCGCAACCCGCACGCCAAGGGTGCCGGTGCCTTCGGCGTCTTCGAGACCACCGAGGACGTCTCCCGCTACACCAAGGCGGCCCTGTTCCAGAAGGGTGCGCGCACGGAGATGCTGGCCCGGTTCTCCACCGTGGCCGGCGAGCAGGGGTCGCCGGACACCTGGCGCGACGTCCGCGGCTTCTCGCTCAAGTTCTACACCTCCGAGGGCAACTACGACCTCGTCGGCAACAACACCCCCGTCTTCTTCGTGCGCGACCCGATGAAGTTCCCGCACTTCATCCGGTCCCAGAAGCGGATGCCCGGCACCGGTCTGCGGGACAACACCATGCAGTGGGACTTCTGGACCTCCAACCCCGAGTCCGCCCACCAGGTCGCCTACCTCATGGGTGACCGCGGTCTGCCCCGGTCCTGGCGCCACATGAACGGCTACGGCTCCCACACCTACATGTGGGTCAACGCCGAGGGCGAGAAGTTCTGGGTCAAGTACCACTTCCTCTCCGAGCAGGGCGTCGAGTCCCTGTCCAACGAGGAGGCCGAGCGTCTCGCCGGGGCCGACGCGGAGTACCACCGCCGGGACCTGTCCGAGGCCATCGAGCGCGGTGAGTTCCCGTCCTGGACCCTGCACGTCCAGGTCATGCCGTACGCGGAGGCCAAGGACTACCGGTTCAACCCGTTCGACCTGACCAAGGTGTGGCCGCACGCGGACTACCCGCTGATCAAGGTCGGCACCATGACGCTGAACCGGAACCCGGAGAACTTCTTCGCCGAGATCGAGCAGGCGGCCTTCGCGCCGTCCAACCTCGTCCCGGGCATCGGCGTCTCCCCCGACAAGATGCTGCTCGGCCGGGTCTTCGCGTACGCGGACGCCCAGCGTGCCCGGATCGGCGCCAACTACTTCCAGCTGCCGGTCAACCGTCCGAAGGTGAAGACCAACTCCTACACCTTCGACGCCGCCATGACGTTCGAGCACACCGGCAAGGCCCCGGTGTACGCCCCGAACGCCTTCGACCGCCCGTACGCGGACGAGACCGGCCCGGTGGACGAGAGCTGGGAGGCCGACGGCGAGATGGTGCGCAGCGCCTACCGCCTGCACGCCGAGGACGACGACTTCTCGCAGCCCGGCACGCTGGTCCGCGAGGTCTACGACGACGCCCAGCGCGACCGCCTCGTCCAGACCGTCTCCGGCGCCCTCGCCCCGGTCCAGGAGCCGGTGCTCTCCCGTGCCTTCGAGTACTGGAAGAACATCGACGCCACCATCGGCGAGCGCATCGAGCGGGCCACCAAGGAGGCCCAGGCGAAGTAATCGCCCCGCGCGACGACCGACGCGCGACCACCGGTGAGGAAGCCCGGACCGTCACGGTCCGGGCTTCCTCCGTGTCGTAGGCCGGCACGGCCCGCCCGGATCCGCAGCCGGGCCCGCCGGCCGGCACGGAAAGGGTGCCGCCCCTCGCCCCCGCTACGGCCGCGGCACCTCGGGCGGCGGTGTCGGGGCGCCCGGCAGGCGGATCACGGCCGTCGTGCCGCCGCCCTCCGCCGGGGTCAGGACGACCTCGCCGCCCGCCTGCTGGACCGTGCGGGCCACGATGGACAGGCCGAGACCGGAGCCCGGGAGGGAGCGGGCGCTCGGGGAACGCCAGAACCGGTCGAAGACGTGCGGGAGTTCGTCGACGGGGATGCCGGGGCCGTGGTCGCGGACGGTGAGGACGCCGTCGGTGAGGCGTACGTCGATCGTGCCGCCCTCCGGGCTGAACTTCACCGCGTTGTCCAGGACGTTGACCACCGCCCGCTCCAGCGCGCTCGGTTCCGCCCGCACGTACCAGGGCCGCACGTCCGCCGTGATGGTCAGCTCCGGGCCGCGCAGCCGGGCGCGGCGCAGGGCCGACTCGACGACGTCCTGCCAGGCGACGATCCGCGTCCGGCCGGCCTGCTGGTCGGTGTCCGGGCGGGACAGCTCCTGCAGGTCGCCGATGAGCGACGCCAGTTCCGTCATCTGCGCCTTCACGGAGGCGAGCAGCGCCTTGCGGTCGTCGGGCGGGAGGGGGCGGCCGGTCTCCTCGCTGCGGGTGAGCAGCTCGATGTTGGTGCGCAGGGAGGTGAGCGGGGTGCGCAGCTCGTGCCCGGCGTCCGCGATGAGCTGCTGCTGCAGGTCGCGGGAGCTGGCCAGGGCGGAGGTCATGGAGTTGAAGGAGCGGGAGAGCCGGGCGACCTCGTCCTCGGCGTCCTCCTCGACGGGGATGCGGATGCCCAGGTCCTCGGTGCGGGCCACGTGCTCGACCGCCTCGGTGAGCCGGTCGACGGGGCGCAGGCCGGCCCGGGCGACCGCGAGGCCCGCGGCGGAGGCGCCCAGGACGCCCAGGCCGGAGACCAGGAGCAGGACCAGGGCGAGGTCGTTGAGCGTGGACCGGGTGCTGTCGAGGGGGACGGCGGCGACATAGGCGTAGTCCTGGGCGATGCCGCGGCCCAGGGCCGTCTTGACGGTGACCGCGGTGGTCAGCACGCGTACCGGGTCGCCCTTGCTGTCGGTGCCGTTGCGGAAGGTGAGGGCGCCCGGGTCCGGGTCACCGGCCACGTCCTTGTCGTGGCCGGTGACCCGGACCGCGGTCGAGGCGAACGGCAGCAGGCACACCGTGCCGTCGTGCCGCACGAGCTGTCCGTAGCTCCCGCTCTGCGGGCCGAGGGTGTCCGTGGGGGGAGGCGTCCGGCTGCAGGTGTCGACGATCCTTTCGAGCTGGTCCTCGTTCAGCACGACGACCGACGCCCGCAGGTCGTCGTCGAGTTCCGCGTACAGCTTCCCCTGCACGATGAACCAGCAGGTGACGGAGACCACCGCCACCGCGAACGCCACCGCCGCCGCCACCAGCAGCGACAGCCGCGCCCGGATCGGCAGGGCGCGGAAGCGGCGCACCGGTCCGTTCACCGCGCCTTCCTCACTCCGCACCGCCCTGCCGCAGGACGTAGCCCACGCCCCGCACCGTGTGCACCAGGCGCGGCTCGCCGCCCGCCTCGGTCTTGCGGCGCAGGTACATCACGTACACGTCCAGGGAGTTGGACGAGGGCTCGAAGTCGAAGCCCCACACCGCCTTCAGGATCTGCTCCCGGGTGAGCACCTGGCGCGGGTGCGCCATGAACATCTCCAGCAGGGTGAACTCCGTACGGGTCAGCTCCACCGGGCGCCCGCCCCGCACGACCTCCCGGGTGGCCAGGTTCATGCTCAGGTCGCCGAAGGCGAGGACGTCGTCCGACTCGGCGGAGGCGGCCACGGCCGCCGCGTACGAGCTGCGGCGCAGCAGCGCGCGGATCCGGGCGAACAGCTCGTCCAGTTCGAACGGCTTCACCAGGTAGTCGTCCGCCCCGGCGTCCAGGCCCGTCACCCGGTCGCCGACCGTGTCCCGCGCCGTCAGCATCAGGATGGGGGTGGTGTCGCCGGCGGAGCGGATGCGGCGGGCGGCGGTGAGGCCGTCCATGCGGGGCATCTGGATGTCGAGGACGAGCAGGTCGGGCCGGTAGGACGCCGCCTTCTCCAGGGCGTCCGCGCCGTCCACGGCGACCTCGGTGTCG
This sequence comes from Streptomyces viridosporus T7A, assembly GCF_008704515.1. Classification (NCBI taxonomy): domain Bacteria; kingdom Bacillati; phylum Actinomycetota; class Actinomycetes; order Kitasatosporales; family Streptomycetaceae; genus Streptomyces; species Streptomyces viridosporus. The sequence continues at coordinate 4,034,774 of NZ_CP023700.1, read as the reverse complement.
TACCCCTCGAAGGCCAGGCTGCGCTGGAGCGCTTCGCGCACCGCCGGTTCGTCGTCGACGATCAGGATGCGCTGGGGGGCGCGGTCGCCCTCTGCGGGGACGGGGCTCATGGGCTCGGGATTCCTCTGTCTGCGGGGGCTCGGCCGGGGTCCGGGTCTTCAGCCTCGCACGATCCGGCGGGGGCGCGGAAAGGGGCGGTCCCCCCGGGGGCAGTCGATCTCCCCGGGGTCAGGCGGTCGCGCCGGCCCGCAGCGTCGGCAGGTCCGCCTTGACCGTGTCGACCGGGATGGCGAAGCCCAGGCCCACGCTGCCCGCGTCGGACGCGGAGGAGCCGCTGCCGCTCGCCGAGTACATCGCGGAGTTGATGCCGATGACGGCACCGTTCATGTCGATCAGCGCGCCTCCGGAGTTGCCGGGGTTGAGGGAGGCGTCGGTCTGGATCGCCCGGTAGGTGGTGGTGGACTCGCCGGTGTCGCCGTTGAACTCCCGGCCGCCGAACGCGAACGGCCAGTCGCCGCCCTGTTCCTGCTGCCGGCCCTGGCTCTGGTCCGTCGAGACGGTCACGTCGCGGTCGAGCGCCGAGACGATGCCGCTGGTCACCGTGCCGGTCAGGCCCTCGGGCGAGCCGATCGCCACGACCTGGTCGCCGACCTGGACGCCGTCGGAGTCGCCCAGGGTGGCCGCCTGCAGGCCGGACGCGTCCTCCAGCTCGATCAGCGCCAGGTCCTTCGAGCTGTCGGTGCCGACGATCCGCGCGGTGTACGTCCTGCCGTCGCTGGTGCCCACCTCGATCGAGGAGGCGCCGGCGACGACGTGGTGGTTGGTGATGACCTCGCCGTCCTCCGTGATGATCACGCCGGAGCCGGTCGAGGAGCCCGTGGGGGAGGTGGCCCGGATCTCGACGATGCTCGGGCCGACCGCCTCGGCGACGCCGGACACCGTGCCCTTCTGACCGGCCGGCACCGCGGTGGCGCCGGTGGAGGCGGCGGAGGCGACCGTGCCGTTGCCGGTCAGCTCCTGCACGCCGTAGGCGGCGCCGCCGCCCACGGCCGCCGCGACGATCGCCACGGCGGCGAGCAGGGAGACCGGGCCGCGGGCGCGCCGCTGCCCCGGGGGCCGCGCGGACGGGCCGGCGGGGGTGCCCGTGTCCCCGCTCGTCTCCGCGGTGACCGGCTGCCCGGGGGCGTACGCCGGCGGGGGCGGCCACGCGGGGTTCACCTGGTGGGGGGTCTCGTACGCGTCGCTGCGGCGGAAGCTGTCGGTCATGGCTCCGAGCCTCGCGCCCGACGATGAGAGCATTCTGAGCGCTCGCTGAAAAGTCCGGCAGAACCTCGTATGCCCGATATAAGGACCATGAGGGTCCGGCCCCGGCGGGGTCGTGCGGCTAGGACTGCCCGCAGCCGCAGGAGTGGCGCACCACCAGCCGGGACGGGAACAGCTTCAGGCGTTCGCGGCGCGAGCCGGCCACCCGCAGGCCGTCGTCGAGCACCAGGTCCACCGCCGCGCGGGCCATCGCCGAGCGGTCCGAGGCGACCGTGGTCAGGGGCGGGTCGGTGAGCGCCGCCTCCTTGATGTCGTCGAACCCGGCGACCGCGAGCTCGCCGGGCACGTCGATGCGCAGCTCGCGCGCCGCGCGCAGCAGGCCGATCGCCTGGTCGTCGGTGGAGCAGAAGATCGCGGGCGGGCGGTCCGGCCCGGAGAGGATCTCGAGGCCGACGCGGTAGGCGTCGTAGCGGTTGTACGGGGCTTCGAAGAGGCGGCCCTCGGTCGGGATGCCGGCCTCCTCCATCGCGCGCCGCCAGCCCTCGACGTGGTCGGAGACCGGGTCGCCGACGGCGGGGGTGTCCGCGGTGCCGCCGACGCAGGCGACGTACTCGTTGCCGTGCTCCAGCAGGTGGCGCACGGCGAGCTGGGCGCCGCCGAGGTCGTCGGTGACGACGGCGACGTCGTCGATCGCCTCGGGCCGCTCGTGCAGCAGGACCACCCGGGCGTCCCAGGCCTCGATCTCCGCGGCGGCCAGGTCGTTGAGCGCGTGGCTGACCAGGATCAGCCCGGAGACGCGCATCCCCAGGAACGCCCGCAGGTAGTGGACCTCGCGCTCGCCGATGTAGTCGGAGTTCCCGACCAGCACCATCTTTCCGCGCTCGGAGGCCGCCTGTTCCACCGCGTGCGCCATCTCCCCGAAGAAGGGCTGGCGCGCGTCCGGAACGATCAGGCCTATGAGGTCCGTGCGCCGTGACGCCATCGCCTGGGCGACGCGGTCGGGCCGGTACCCCAGCTCTTTGATCGCGGCGAGCACCCGCTCGCGCGTGGCCGGGGCGACCGGCCGGGGTCCGTTGTTGATGACGTAGCTGACGACGGCGGTGGACGTTCCCGCCAGCCGTGCCACGTCATCCCTAGTCACCTTGGCCACGCGCGGAGTCTACGCGGATATAACCGGGCCGGGCAGGGCGTAAAGGAGGTTCCGTGCAGCGGGGAAAGGGCTCGTATGTGCGATCGCAACGCTCAGGCGTGCGCCTTTCACGCTTTCGCCCGCGCCCCGGTGCCACCCCGGGCGGTCGTCTCGTCCGTATCCGACGCCTTTTGCCGGTCGGCCCTGCTCCTGGCCTCCTCGGTGGCCCGCTCCCCCTTCTCCGGGGTAACGAATCGATAACCGACGTTCCGGACGGTGCCGATCAGCGACTCGTGCTCGGGGCCGAGTTTCGCGCGCAGCCGCCGTACGTGGACGTCGACCGTGCGGGTGCCGCCGAAGTAGTCGTAGCCCCAGACCTCCTGCAGCAGCTGGGCGCGGGTGAAGACCCGGCCCGGGTGCTGCGCGAGGTACTTCAGCAGCTCGAACTCCTTGAAGGTGAGGTCGAGGACGCGGCCCTTGAGCTTGGCGCTGTAGGTCGCCTCGTCCACCGACAGGTCGCCGTTGCGGATCTCCGTCGGGGAGTCGTCGTCGACGAGCTGCCGACGGCCCAGGGCCAGCCGCAGCCGCGCCTCGACCTCGGCCGGGCCCGCGGTGTCCAGCAGGACGTCGTCGATGCCCCAGTCCGCGGTGACGGCGGCGAGGCCGCCCTCGGTCACCACCAGGACGAGCGGGCAGCCGGGGCCGGTGGAGCGCAGCAGCTGGCACAGGCTGCGGACCTGCGGGAGGTCGCGCCGGCCGTCGACGAGGATGACGTCCGCGCCGGGGGTGTCGACGAGGGCGGGGCCCGCCGCGGGGGCCACGCGCACGGTGTGCAGCAGCAGGCCGAGGGCGGGGAGCACCTCCGCCGACGGCTGGAGGGCGTTGGTCAGGAGCAGCAGTGAACTCATCGCATCCCCTCCGCCCGGAGCTGGGTCGTCCTGCCTTCGTGCACGGTTCGCTCGCCCATAACGTCTGGTTCCTCCTCGGTCCCTGCGAGGACGTTTACGGCATGGCCACGTGCGATCGACGGCCCCGTACACCGGCGGTTCCCCGCGTCGTATACAACGCTCCCGAAAGCACAAAAGGACTCGGGGGCTTCTCTGCCCGAGTCCTCTTCGCAGCAGAATAGCCGACATGGGCACCGATCGGGCAGGTCATGTGGCACGCTCCACCTCTCGTCCGTATTCCGAGACACCAGGCGCAACGAACGGCGGCACGCCTTTGCGGACGTTTCTGCGCACTGCGGACGGCGTGCGGATCGATTCCGTATACGACCCGGGAAACGCCGTGCGCGGAATCCCCCGGGAGCCTTCCCGCGATCCGGTGTTCGTGGTCGCCCACGGCTTCACGGGGAGCGCGGACCGGCCGCACGTGCGGCGGGCGGCGCGGGCGTTCGCGCGGTACGGGGCCGTGGTGACGTTCTCCTTCCGCGGGCACGGCGCGTCGGGCGGACGGTCCACGGTCGGGGACCGGGAGGTGCTGGACCTGGCGGCGGCGGTGGCGTGGGCGCGGGAACGGGGGCACGCGCGCGTGGTCACCGTCGGGTTCTCGATGGGGGGCTCGGTGGTGCTGCGGCACGCGGCGCTCGGGGACGCCGGCGCGGACGCCGTGGTCTCGGTGAGCGCGCCCGCCCGGTGGTTCTACCGGGGGACCGCCCCCATGCGGCGGCTGCACTGGCTGGTGACCCGGCCCTCCGGGCGGCTGGTGGGGCGGTACGGGCTGCGGACGCGGATCCATCGGCGGCTGGGGGCACCCCCTGCTCGAAGAGCTTGGGGGAGGGATCCGGTTCCGCTGTCCCCGGTCGAGGCGGTGCCGCGGATCGCGCCGACGCCGTTGCTGATCGTGCACGGCGACAGCGACGCCTACTTCCCGCTCGACCACCCGCGCATGCTGGCGGCGGCCGCCGGTGAGCACGGGGAGCTCTGGATCGAGCCGGGCATGGGGCACGCGGAGAACGCGGCGCCGGAGGGGCTGTTGCACCGGATCGGGGACTGGGCGGTCGCCCGGGCGGGCTAGCCTGACGGTGTTCACCGTCAACCGATTGAGGAACCAGCAGATGGCAAAGGTCACGGTGCGGTACTGGGCCGCCGCCAAGGCCGCGGCCGGTGTGGCCGAGGAGCCGTACGAGGCGGACACGCTCGCCGGAGCGCTCGACGCGGTGCGCGAGCGGCACCCCGGCGAACTCACGCGCGTCCTGCTGCGGTGCTCGTTCCTCGTCGACGGTGATCCCGTGGGCACCCGCGCGCATGAGACGGTACGGCTGGCCGACGGCGGCACGGTCGAGGTGCTCCCGCCGTTCGCAGGAGGGTGAGCCATGACCGACCAGCCGTACGAGGGGTACGACCCGTACCAACAGCATCCGTATCCACAGCAGCCGCAGCCGCAGCAGCAGCAACAGCAGCAGCCGCAGCAACAGCAGCAGCCGCAGGCGTGGCCCGGGCAGCCGCAGGCGTGGCCCGGGCAGCAGGCGTACGAGGACCCGTACGCCGACCAGCAGTACACGCAGCAGTGGCAGGGGCAGACCTGGGAGACGCAGATGCAGCCGCCGGTGCCCGCGCCGGCGGAGGAGACGGCGTACCTGCCCCCGCAGGGGTACGCCGGACCGGCCGCGCCCGGGGGGTACGGGCCGCCGTCGGCGCCGTACGCGCCGCAGGCCGCCCCGGCCCCTGCCCCGACGCCCGCCCCGGCGGCCGTCCCGGCCCCTGCTCCGGCTCCCGTACCGGCGGCCGTCGGACCCGGAGGTGCCGGGGCCGCCGGTGACGCCCCCGAGTACGGGCCGGCCACGCTGGCCGGGAACACGCGCGTCACGGACGCGCAGCGCGCCCGCGCGGAGGGGCGTTCCCCGATCATCGAGCCCGGTATGCAGCCGGCGGTGCTCACCGCGCTGCTGGGGCTGCTGCTCGCCGGTGGGGCGGCGCTGGGCACGTACGCCCTGCTGGTGCCGCTGGTGGTGCTCCAGGCGGTCACGGCGGCGGGCTGGTTCCGGCTGAACGGCATGTGGCCCGCGCGGCAGGGGATCGCCCTGGGTTTCCTGGGGGCACTGGTCGCGGACGTGGCGCTGCTGGCGTCGGACCGCTCGCCGGCGGCGATCCTGGGGGCGCTGGGGGTGTGGGTGCTGCTGTCGCTGGTGCTGCAGCTCCGCTCGCACGCGGATGCCGACGAGCGGATGTACGGCCTGACGGCGACGGTCGCCGCGGCGGCGCTGGCGATCGCGGCGGGCGGGTACCTGGCGGCGGACGCGGACGCGGTGACCGTCGGGGCGGTCGCGGTGGCCGCGGCGGCCGTGGCGCGGGCACTGCCGCTGCCGGGGGCGGTGACCGCGGTGTCCGTGGGGATCGCGCTGCTCGGGGCGGCGGCCGCGGGGTTCGTGGTCGGCGCGATGACGGACCTGGGCGCCTCGGGCGCGCTGCTCGGGGCGGGTGCGGCGGTCTGCGCCCTGATCGGGCACCGGGTCGCGAGCTACGACTACCCGTCGCGCTTCGTCCACTTCACGGCGGGCGTCGCACTGCCGCTGGCGGCGGCCGCCCCGGCGGTGTACGTGCTGGGGCGCGTGTTCGGCTGAGAGCGGGGTGGGCCGGGGCCGCGGGGCGTGCGGCCCCGGCCCCGGCGACGCGAGCCCTGTCACAGGTGATCGACAATTTCGATGTCCCCGCCCCCCGCGGGGCTACCCTCGCGCTGACGGCCGACCGGCTGTCGAGGGATGCCGTCGGACACGCCTAGGTGGGGGAAACACCGCATGCGCGCACTGCGAACACTGCTCATCGTCGCCGTGATACTCGGCGGGATCTTCGTGATCGTGGACCGCGTCGCGGTCCACTTCGCCGAAGGCGAGGCGGCGGACCGGCTGAAGGCGGCCGAGAACCTCACCAGCACCCCCGACGTGTCCATCAAGGGCTTCCCCTTCCTCACCCAGGTCGCGGGCGGCACCCTCGACGGTGTCGAGGTCGGGATCCGGGACTACGAGGCCACCACCGGCGACGGCGCCCGGAAGATCCGCATCGACGACCTGCGGGCCGACATGGAGGGCGTCGAGTTCTCCGGCGACTTCGGCTCCGCCACCGCCGCCCGCGCCACCGGCACCGCGACGGTCGCCTACGACGAGCTGCTCGAGACCGCCAGGTCCGAGCCCACCCGGGTGGGCCCCGGGGTCACCGCGAACGTCCTCGGTCTGTCCGACGGCGGCAACGGGAAGATCAAGGTCGAGGTGGAGGCCACCGTGCTCGGTGCCGAGCTGCCCGAGCCGATCTCCGTGCTCAGCTCGGTGACGGTCGTGGACGGCCACACCGTCCGGGTGAAGGCGGACGGCGTGCCGAAGTTCGGCGGGGTCGAGCTCGTCGAGTCCCGCATCCGGGAGATCACCGACTTCGAGCAGAAGATCGACGGCCTGCCCGGCGGCATCCGGCTGGACAAGGTCGAGGCGGCGCGGAACGGGGTGGAGATCACGGTGAAGGGGTCCGACGTCCGTCTGGTCGGGTGAGGAAGGGCTCGGCGGACGGTGGCGTCCGACAGGCGAGACGGGGGAGTCCGCAGGGCAGATGTGACGGCGGGCGCGTGCGGACCCGGGGCCTGCGGGAAGGCGACCCGAGGCTCCTCCGTCCCGTATGGCGGACGATTGCGTCTCGCCATGTGACATGCCGGTGACACGCCCGCCCCGCTCTCCTTACGATCGGCTGCATGCAGTGTCAGACGAGCGTCCTCCGAGCGCGAGGACAGGCGGATCTCACGAAGCGGCGGGCAGTGGACCTGTGCCGTGTCGCCGCCATGCTCTGTCGACCCTTCTGAGCGGACGCGTCGCCGTCCGCATTCCCGCCCCGCCCCGCTGAGGGCACCCGTGCGCCCGCCCGGTGCGGCCGCGCACCTCCTACTCGCACGCCCCGCCGCATCTGCCCCGGAGGAGAAACAGCATGAGCCGCAGCGACGTCCTGGTCGACGCCGATTGGCTCCAGGAGCACCTGGACGACCCGACCATCGTCATCGTCGAGGTGGACGAGGACACGTCCGCCTACGACAAGAACCACATCAAGAACGCCGTCCGGATCGACTGGACCAAGGACCTGCAGGACCCGGTCCGCCGCGACTTCGTCGACCAGGAGGGCTTCGAGAAGCTCCTGTCCGACAAGGGCATCGCCAACGACCACACCGTCGTCCTCTACGGCGGCAACAACAACTGGTTCGCCGCGTACGCCTACTGGTACTTCAAGCTGTACGGCCACGAGAACGTCAAGCTCCTCGACGGCGGCCGCAAGAAGTGGGAGCTCGACGCCCGCGAGCTGGTCCCCGGCGACGAGGTGCCGGAGCGGCCGAAGACCGCGTACAAGGCCAAGCCGCAGGACACGTCCATCCGTGCCTTCCGCGACGAGGTCGTGGACGCCATCGGCAAGCAGAACATCGTCGACGTGCGCTCGCCCGACGAGTTCTCCGGCAAGCTGCTCGCCCCCGCGCACCTGCCGCAGGAGCAGTCGCAGCGCCCCGGCCACGTGCCGACCTCCCGCAACATCCCGTGGTCCAAGAACGCCAACGACGACGGCACCTTCAAGTCCGACGAGGAGCTCAAGGCGCTCTACGAGGACGAGCAGATCGACCTGTCCAAGGACACCATCGCCCTGTGCCGCATCGGTGAGCGCTCCGCGCTGTCCTGGTTCGTGCTGCACGAGCTGCTCGGCGTGGAGAACGTCAAGAACTACGACGGCTCCTGGACCGAGTACGGCTCCCTCGTCGGCGTGCCGATCGAGCTCGGCCCCGCCAAGTAAGTCACCCCGACCGACGCTTCCAGACCCCTTCAGGAGTAAGACATGTGCGGTGCGAAGGCCGGCGGCCCGGACGCCTCGACGATCAAGCCCGGTGAGACCACCATCCAGGGACAGGTGACCCGCGACGGTGAGCCGGTGACGGGCTACGTCCGTCTGCTGGACTCGACCGGCGAGTTCACCGCGGAGGTCCCCACCTCCGCCACCGGACAGTTCCGCTTCTACGCGGCGGAGGGCACCTGGACCGTTCGCGCCCTGGTGCCCGGCGGCACCGCCGACCGCACGGTCGTCGCCCAGCAGGGCGGTCTGGCCGAGGTCGCGATCGCGGTCTGAGCCCGCTCACCGAAGGGCCGCATCCCACGGGTTGGACGCCTGGGACGCGGCCCTTCGGCGTGTCCGGACCTACGCTGGACGTATGTACGCGCGCAGGCGCCGCACCTACTTCGTCATGATGGGCACGTGCATCGGGCTGTTCGTCCTGGCCTGGGGCGTCGTGCGGCTGTGGTCGGTGCCGGCGGCGGTGGGCATGTGCGTGGTGGCCATGGTCATCCCGCCGCTCGCCGCCATGGTCGCCAACCGGCGCGGCCCCGAGGACCGCTGGTGGGACGACCCCTCCGGCGACCCGCAGTCCGACGAGTGGTGGGACGAGCTGGACGGCAAGAAGCGGCCCCGGTGAGCCCCGGCGGGCCGCCTCCCGTCGGTCGTCCGCGTCGCCTCCGTCGGCTCAGTAGACAAGCGCCTGGGTGTCGTCGGCCAGTGCCTCCTGCACGAACACCTGCGCACCCGCGATCCGTACGCCCTCGAGGACGTCCTTCTCCGTGATGTCGCGGCGGGCCGCGCACTGCGTGCACAGGGTGAGGCGGCCGCCGGCCAGGAGCGACTCGATCAGCTCGGGCAGCGGCGCGGCGTGCGGCAGCTCGAACTCGGCGGCCCGGCCCGGCAGCGCGAACCACGCCGACTCCCCGGTCAGCCACACGGAGACGTCCACCCCACTCGCCACGGCCACCGCCGCCACCGTGAACGCCTGGGAGCAGCGTTCGGGGGCGTCGGCCCCCGCGGTCACCTTGATCACGAGCTTCTTCGCCATGGCCGAATCGTAATCAATGCCCCCTGCAACCGTGACGACCACCTGTGAGTCTCCTCAGCACGCGCGGACGGAACGCGCGCTTCACCTTCTGTGGGGGACGTCTTGGAACAACCTGAAGAAGCGGCCGACGCCCCGGACGCACCGAGACCGCCCGACGCACCGGAGCCGTCGTCCGACGCACCGGAGCCGTCCGACGCACCGGAGGCCGTCCCGGCTCCGGCCGCCGCGGTGCCGGACGCGCCCCGGGGGCGCCGGCGGGGGCGGACGGCCGCGCTGATCGGTGCCGCCCTGGTGCTGGGACTGGTCGCCGGTACCTGTGCCGGCTACCTCGTACAGGCCGGCCGTGAGCCCACCCCGCTGCCTCCGCTGTCGCAGCCGGTGCTCGCGCAGGCGGAGGGCGAGGGACCCGATCCCCTGTCCGCGGCGCGGGACCGGCGGGTGAGGACCGACGGCGACCTGCGCAAACTGCTGCTGAAGAAGCCCCACGGAGCGAAGAGCGCGGACTGGCTCCAGGGGTCCGACGGGTGGCTGGACCTGGCCGACTACGCCGAGTCCTACACGGTTCCCTACGAGACCTTCGGGGACCTCATAACGGACGAGTTCCGCCGGGCGGCCGTGACCGCCTGGGAGGCCGACGACGGGTACACCGTGGAGATCAGCCTCGTCCAGTTCCGCCAGGAGTAGTACGTCACGGCCGCCGACTCCAGTGACGACGGTCAGCGCTGGGCGGGGGGAACCGGGGCGACCGACGACTGGGCGATCCCCGGCACCGGCACCGGTCGGGCGTACGTCGTGGCCGAGCCGGAGACCGAGCCCGGTCACCCGCCGGTGTACAGCGCGGAGGCGCACGCCTGGCGCGGGGACATCGCCATGCACGTCTGGGTGACCGGACCCAAGCCCGTCACCAAGAAGACGATCATGGATTTGGCCGAGCGGCAGATGGAGCGGTTGTGACCGAAGCACCCGATGAGTCCAATGAACCAAGCGACCGACCCACGCGGCGTGGCCGACGCATCGCCGCCGTGACCGGGTCCGTGCTGCTGGCCGGGGCCGTCGTCGCGGGCGTCGGACTCACCGCCGTGACGGTGGACGGTGCCGACCGGGCCCCCGGTGCCCCCTCCTGGGAGTTCCCCGGGGCCGCGGCCGGAACGATGGAGAAGGAGTCCGCGTCGCAGGGCCTTGCGGGGATGCTCCTGCCGTACGGGGACGACGGCCTGCTGCGGGGCCCGGACCTCCCCGGATTCGGCTCGGACGCGCAGCTCAGCGATGCCCGGGCGACCGCCCTGCAGAAGGAGTCGCTGCACGGTCTGCCGCGCTCCCAGCGCAAGCGGATGGAGAAGTATGTCGACCGGCTGCGCATCACCGGGATGGCGATGCGCAGCTACGTCAGCGGGTCGGCCAGCCTCTATCAGGAGGACGACGTCTACACGGTGAGCATCGTGCTCGCCCAGATGGAGAACCGGACTGCCGCGGGGGATCTCGCCCGGTCCCAGTCCGAGTTCCTCGCCTCCCTGGACATGCTGCGCAAGGGGCCGAAGGTCGGGGGTCACGAGGACGCCGCCTGCTTCCTGCCGCCCGAGGACAGGGGCCGGGTCATCGAGGCCGTGTTCTGCTCCGCCCACGTCGGAAACGTTCTGGTCACCGTCACCGCGCAGGGCACGGCACCCATGGACGGCAGGAGCGTCGCCGCGCTGGTCCGCGAGCAGCTCGACCGTATCGACGAACCGGGGAAGGCCGTATGACCGAGCAGCAGCAGGCCCCCGTGCCCGCACCGCCCGCGGAACCACCCGTGACACCGGGTGACCGGCCCCCGCCGGCGCGCAGGGACCGCAGGGTCCTGCGCGCCGCCCTGCGCTGGACGGCCGCCGTCGCCGTCTTCGCCGTGGCCGGCGCGGGGACGGCGTACGGCATCACCCGGATGGAGCGCACGGACGTACCCGGCCTGGCGACCGGGTCCGACGGGCGGTGGGACTACCCGCTGCTGACGAAGCCGCCGCTGCCGTCCGGCAGCCCCGGGCCCCGGGCGGAGTCCAACCCGGCCGGCACCCACCACGCCGACCTGCGGGCCCTCCTGCTGCCCGCTCCGGAGGGAGCCGAGGAGAACGAGGCGTTGCGCGGCTCGGACGGCTGGCTGGCGACCGAGGACTTCCTGGGGGAATTCACGGAGAAGGCGGACCGGGACGACTTCCGGCAGCGGCTCGTCGACGGCGGTCTGCGGCACATCGCGGCGCGGGGCTGGACCACCGAGGACGGCACACGCACCCGCGTCTATCTGCTGCAGTTCGACACCGCGGCCATGGTGGACGACAGGTTCCACGGCGTGCTCTTCCCGTACTCCGGTCCGGCCTATCCGGTGCGCGGGGCGGAGGCCGTCGTCAGCGACGAGGACTTCCCGGAGGAGGCGACGGTCCCCGGCGTCACGCGCACCGCCTACGTCGAGTCCGCTCCCTACGGCGCCGAACAGGACCGCCAGGCCTACCTGGCCGCCGGTGACGTCCTCGCGGTGGTCCTGCAGTCCCGGAAGGGCACCGCGCCCGCCGTGCCGTTCCAGCAGACGGTGGTGCTGCAGAGCCAGCTGCTGGGCTGAGGCGCCCCAGGGCGCACCTCGCCCGACAGGGCCGGGCCCCGGCCGCGTAAGCTGGGGTCCGGCCCTGTGCACACCACCGCACCCCCCGCTCAAGGAGCACCCCGTGGTTATCTTCTTCGAAGCCCTGCTGGTCCTGGTCTGCGTCGGCGTCCTCGCCTTCGCCGGGCTGACCGTGAAGAAGCTCTTCCAGGGCCAGCGCTGACCCGACACCAGGAACTGCCGCTCATGATCGAGATTCCGTCCGACCTCCACAAGGACCTCGTCCCGCTCGCCTTCCTGCTCGGCAACTGGGCGGGCGCGGGCGTGCACGACTTCCCCGGTGCCGAGAAGTGCAACTTCGGGCAGGAGGTCACCTTCACCCACGACGGCCGGGACTTCCTGGAGTACCGCTCCCACACCTGGGTGCTGGACGGGGACGGCAACAAGGTCCGCCCGCTGGAGTCCGAGTACGGCTTCTGGCGCGTCGACAGCCGGCGCAAGGTCGAGGTGACGATGACCCGCGACGACGGCGTCATCGAGATCTGGTACGGCGAGCTGGCCGAGGGCAAGCCGCAGATCGACCTGGCCACGGACGCGGTCGCGCGCACCGCCGCCTCCCGCCCCTACAGCGGCGGCAAGCGGCTGTACGGCTACGTCAAGAGCGACCTGATGTGGGTCGGCGAGAAGCAGACCCCCGAGGTCGAGCTGCGCCCCTACATGTCGGCGCACCTGAAGAAGGTCGTCACCCCGGAAGAGGTCGAGCGCTGGGCCAAGGCCCTGCCCGACGACCTGCCGGACGACGGGATCGCCTTCTTCAAGTAGGCCCCGCTCCGGGCGGGCGCGGGCCGCTCTAGACTCGTGGTGTGGTGAGCACCGACTGGAAGAGCGACCTCAGGCAGCGCGGCTACCGACTGACGCCGCAGCGCCAACTCGTGCTCGAAGCCGTGGACACCCTGGAGCACGCGACCCCCGACGACATCCTCGTGGAAGTGAGGAAGACGGCGTCGGGGGTCAACATTTCCACCGTCTACCGCACGCTGGAGCTCCTGGAGGAGCTGGGCCTGGTCAGCCACGCCCACCTCGGGCACGGCGCCCCGACGTACCACCTCGCCGACCGGCACCACCACCTGCACCTGGTCTGCCGCGACTGCGGCGACGTCATCGAGGCGGACGTGGAGGTGGCGGCCGACTTCACGGCCAAGCTGCGGGACTCCTTCGGCTTCGACACGGACATGAAGCACTTCGCGATCTTCGGCAGGTGCGAGGACTGCGCCCGGAAGGCGGCCCCTACCGAGTCGTAGGCTTGGGCGTATGAAGAGCCCTCTGCTGACTCTGCCCGGCGCCGTCCCCGCCGAGGGCGTGGACGAAGGCGTGGCCGCCCACTACGGCGACCTGTTCCGCGAGCAGCGCGCCCTCGCCGACGGCACCGGCTTCGTCGACCTGTCCCACCGCGGGGTCGTGACCGTCACCGGACCGGAACGGCTCGGCTGGCTGCACCTGCTGCTCACCCAGCACGTCAGCGAGCTGCCCCCGCACCAGGCCACAGAGGCGCTGATCCTCTCCGCCCACGGCCACATCGAGCACGCGCTCTACCTGGTCGACGACGGCGAGACGGTCTGGGCCCACGTCGAACCGGGCACCCAGGAGGCGCTGATCGCGTACCTGGAGTCGATGAAGTTCTTCTACCGGGTCGAGGTCGCCGACCGCACCGCCGACATCGCGGTGGTGCACCTGCCGGCCGGTTCCATCGCGGAGGTGCCCGAGGGCGTCGTCGTCCGCGAGACCCCGTACGGACGCGATCTGTTCCTGCCCCGGGCCGACCTCGAGTCGTACGCCGGGAAGGCCGGGCCGCCCGCCGGGATCCTCGCCCACGAGGCGCTGCGCGTCGAGCAGCACCGCCCCCGGCTCGGCTTCGAGACCGACCACCGCACCATCCCGCACGAGCTGGGCTGGATCGGGGGCGCGGTGCACCTGCAGAAGGGCTGCTACCGGGGCCAGGAGACCGTCGCCCGGGTCCAGAACCTGGGCAGGCCGCCGCGCCGGCTGGTCTTCCTGCACCTGGACGGCAGCGAGGTCCACCTGCCGACGCCGGGGACGGAGATCCGGCTCGCCGACGACGGTCCGGACGGGCGCAGGATCGGGTTCGTCACGACGTCCGCGCGCCACCACGAGCTGGGACCGGTCGCGCTCGCGCTGATCAAGCGGAACGTGCCGGTGGACGCCCGGCTGATCGCCGGGGAGACGGCGGCGGCCCAGGAGACCATAGTCGAGCCCTGACCCGAGCCGTCCCGCCGACGGACCCCCGTCGGCGGGACGGCTCGGGGGCTCTGCCGGTGGGACGGCTCCGGCTCCTCAGATCTCCAGCAGGACGGTGAACGGGCCGTCGTTGGTCAGCGACACCCGCATCCGCGCGCCGAAGCGGCCCGTCGCCACCGTCGCGCCCAGGGCGCGCAGCTGGGCGACCACCTCGTCGACCAGCGGTTCGGCGACGTCACCGGGGGCCGCGGCGTTCCAGGTGGGGCGGCGGCCCTTGCGGGCGTCGCCGTAGAGGGTGAACTGGCTGATCACCAGCAGCGGGGCGTCGATGTCGCTGCACGACTTCTCGTCCTGGAGCATCCGGATCGACCAGAGCTTGCGGGCGAGCTGGGCCGCCTTCTCCTTGGTGTCCTCGTGGGTCACGCCGACGAGGACGCACAGCCCCTCGCCCTCGATCGCCCCCACCGTCTCGCCGTCCACGACGACGCTCGCGCCGTCCACCCTCTGCACCACTGCTCGCATACGTCCATCATGCCGGTCGGCGAACAGCCGACCGACGGAGGTCCGCGCGAGCCCCCGGCCGGGCTATTTTTACTCCTTAACCGCCATCTGGGGCGGATCGGGCGCACCCGGTCACATGGGGGCGGCCTGGGGTGGCACGATGCTGGCACACGCCGGTCGAGGGGACGGTTGAGGCATATGAGCACATCGGGAGTCGGGCAGCCGCCTGGAGCTGTCTCGTTGACCCAACCGGCGGTCGGGGAGCGGGAGTTCCACCGGCCGCCCACACAGCGCACGGACAGCCCGGTGCTGCCCGAGGAACGGCCGGAGCACGAGCTGACCGTGCTCAGCCTGGCCGAGCTGCGCACCCTGCGCCGCGACGCCCAGCGCGACGAGGCCGACCTCAGCTACGTACGGCGGCTGCTCCAGGGCCGGATCGACATCCTGGGCGCGGAGCTGGCCCGGCGCGCCCCCGCGGGCGCCGCCTCGGCCGCCGCCGAGCCGGTGGAGGCGTCCGTGGTGGAGCGGCTGCCGGAGATCCTGCGGGACACCCCGGCCCGGCACCGGTCCTCCGCCCGCCATGTGACGCTGGGCACGCCGCGGAGCGAGGAGTACCGGCGGCTGGCGGCCGAGATGCTCGCCGAGGTGGAGCTGTCCGACCTGGACGCCCGCACGGACGGGGAGCTGAACGCCGCGATGGGGCGGCTGAAGCGGTACGAGCAGCAGGTGTCCCGGCGGCGGCAGCGGCTGCAGCGCACGGCCGACGACTGCAGCGCCGAGATCGCGCGCAGGTACCGTGAGGGGGAAGCTCAAGTCGACGACCTGCTCGTGTGAGAAGGGGGGCGGCCCGGTGATCCCGGGGGCCTCCGTACCGGGCGGGGCGTACCCCCGTCCGGAAGGCCACCGCCGATGTCCGCACCGTCCCCGTCCGCCGTACCGCCCGTTCTCGCGGAGGTCGTCCGTTCCGGTTTCGTCGAGGGGCGGCACCGGGGAAGCCTGGTCCTGCTGGACGCCGACGGAGCCGTGGAACTGGCGCTGGGCGACGTGACGGCCCCCGTCTTCCCGCGGTCCAGCAACAAGCCGATGCAGGCGGCGGGCGTGCTGCGGGCGGGCCTGGACCTGGCGGGGGAGCGGCTGGCGCTGGCCGCCGCGAGCCACTCGGGGGAGGGCTTCCACCGCGACCTGGTGCGGAAGATGCTGGCCGAGCACGGGCTGGGCGAGTGGCAGCTGGGCTGCCCGCCGGACCTGCCGCTGGACGCGGAGGAGCGGGAGACGTACCTCGCGGCCGGCGGGGTGCGGGAGAAGGTGACCATGAACTGCTCCGGCAAGCACACCGCGATGCTGGCGGTCTGCGCGCTGCGGGACTGGCCGCTGGAGACCTACCTGGACCCCGACCACCCGCTCCAGCGGATCATCCACCGGGGGGTGGAGAACGCGGCGGGCGAGCGGGTGGCCGCCGTCGGTACGGACGGCTGCGGCGCCCCGCTGATGGCGATCGGCCTCACCGGCCTGGCCCGCGCCTACCGCTCCTTCGTCCTCGCCGAGCCCGGCACGCCCGAGCGCCGGGTCGCGGACGCCATGCGCGCCCACCCCGAGTACGTCGCCGGCACCCGCCGCGCCGACACCTGGCTGATGCGGGAGGTCCCGGGCGCCCTGTCCAAGATGGGCGCGGAGGCCGTCCAGGCCGTCGCCCTGCCGGACGGCCGCGCCCTCGCCTTCAAGGTGGACGACGGGGCGGTGCGGGCCCTGGGGCCGGTGCTCGCGCGGGCGCTGGGGATCATGGGGGTGGACGGACCGGTGGTCGAGCGGATCGGCCGGGCGCCGCTGACGGGCGGGGCGGAGGTCGTGGGGGAGATCCGGGCGGTGTTCTAGGAACCGGCCCCGGGCGGATGGGGGTTGGTCCCGGGCACGGGCGGAGGAACGGGTCCGGGGGCGTGCGGACCGGACCCGGGGTGTGCGGAGGACCGGACCCGGGGCATGCGGAGGACCGGCCCCGGGGAAGGGCCCGCGCCCGCCGGAAGGCCCGGGGAACGCGCCGGGAAGGTGCCGGCAACGCGCCGGGAAGGTGCCCGCGGAAAACCGCGAAAACCGCGCGACACCCTTCCGGCCCGCGCCCTACCGTGTGCCCATGACCTCCCGCGCCGCCATGGACGTACGCCCCATCGCCGAGACCGAGTTCGACGACTGGAACCGGACCCTCAACACCGGGTTCCTGCGGGAGCCCACCTCTCCGCCGGAAGTGGTCGACGCGCGGCGCCGGCACTTCCTCCCCGGCCGGCTGCTCGGCGCCTTCGACGAGGGGCGCTGCGTCGCGACGTTCCGTTCCTTCGCGCAGGAGCTCACCGTCGTCGGCGGCGCGACCGTGTCCGCCGACGCCATCACCAACGTCACCGTCACCGCCACGCACCGCCGCCGGGGCCTGCTCACCCGCATGATGGCCCAGGACCTCGCCGCCGCGAAGGAGAACGGGGACGTCGTGGCGACCCTGATCGCCGCCGAGTACCCGATCTACGGCCGCTACGGCTTCGGCCCCGCCACCACGGCGACCGAGTGGACGATCGACGTGCCGCGCACCGGCCTCGACCCGCGGTGGGCGGGCCCGGACGACGGCGGCCGCATCGACCTCGTGGACGGGGAGGACGTGCGCAAGCTCGGCCCCGACCTGCACGAGCGGCTGCGCCGGGCCCAGCCGGGCGCCGTCAGCCGCACCGACCTGTGGTGGCGGCTCGCCACCGGCGCCGTGCGCTTCCACCCGACCTGGAGCGAACCCTGCTTCGCCGTGTACCGCTCGGCGGACGGCGAGGTCGAGGGCATGGTCGCCTACCGGGCGGACGACACCTGGGGCGACGCCAAGCAGCCGCTGAACACGGCGAGCGTGGACTGGCTGATCGGGGTGACCCCGGCCGCCGAGCGGGCGCTGTGGCACTACCTGTGCTCGATCGACTGGGTGGTGAAGGTGAAGAGCGGCTGGCGGGCCCCCGACGACCTGCTCCCGCACTTCCTCCCGGACCCGCGCGCCGCCG
This sequence comes from Streptomyces viridosporus T7A, assembly GCF_008704515.1. Classification (NCBI taxonomy): domain Bacteria; kingdom Bacillati; phylum Actinomycetota; class Actinomycetes; order Kitasatosporales; family Streptomycetaceae; genus Streptomyces; species Streptomyces viridosporus. The sequence goes on along the minus strand of NZ_CP023700.1, from coordinate 4,017,202 downwards.
CCGTCACCACGCAGGCGGACTGGCTGTGGGTGCGCATCCTGGACGTCGTACGGGCGCTGGAGGCGCGGACGTACGAGGCGGCGGGTTCGCTGGTGCTGGAGGTGTCCGACCGCGACGGGCTGACCGGCGGGCGGTACCGGCTCCGGGCGTCGGCGGACGGGTCCGGCTCCTGCGCCCCGACCGGCGAGAGCGCCGACCTCGTGCTGGACGTCTCCGACCTGGCGGCGCTGTGGCTGGGCGACGAGTCGGCGGTGCGGCTGGCGGCCCTGGGCCGGGTGCGGGAAGAACGAGCGGGCGCCGCCCGTCAGGCCGACGCCCTGCTGCGTACTTCCAGGCGACCGTGGTGCCCGGACATGTTCTGAGCGCTGCTCCCGCGCTCCTGCTGCCTGCCTCCTCTCCTCGACGACGGGTGTGCGCTCATCCGTAGCGAGCTGTTCAGTTGTGGTTGTGGTGGTGGTGCGGGTGGTGCGACCGACGGGGCTCCCGGCTCCCCTCCGGAGGAGAGCCCGGTCGGTGGTCCGCGGGGGTGTGCCGTCAGCCCGACTGGGCGAGCAACATCACCAGGATGACCGCGCCGATGCCGCCGATCGCGGTGTTCCGCGCCTTGATGCCCACGGTGAGGGCGACGAAGGCGATGATCCCCATCGGCCCGTACTTCCACTGGACGAGTTGCTCGAACCCCACGGCCAGGGCGGCGAGGACGACGGCGATGAACGGCATGACGATCCCCCTTGTCGTCGGTGGTCCCCAACCGTCGCCCTGGCGGCCAACCTCCTTGGGGGCCGACCATGTTGCTCAAGTTGGTTACCAACTTCTCTTCAGTTATCTCCGTATGGAGGCGACTCATAACCACCTCCATGTGAACTGCCCAAAGATGGCGGGAAGTTGTAGTGTTCAGTCGTGGACCCGGAATACGCCTCCGTCAAGGGGCGGAAGAGACCGCAGCGGCCACAGAGGGCACATCGCGAGGTGGCCGACGAGCTGCGCGCCCGGATCAGGTCCGGAGTGCTGCGGCCGGGGCAGCGCATGCCCACGCAGGCCCGGCTCGCCGAGGAGTTCGGCGTGGAGCGCGGCACCGTGCGCCAGGCCCTGCGCATCCTGCGGTCCGAGCGGTTGCTCACCGACGTCTCCAAGGGGGCCCCGGCGACCGTCGCCGCCGCCGAAAGCGCGCCGACCGGCCCCGCGGCGCCTCCGCTGCCCACCACGGCGGCCCTCGCGCCCCGCATCGCCACCGCCTTCGCGGCCGAGCACGTCGAGATCGACGCCGTCTGCCTGACCTCGGTCTCCCTCACGCTCGCCCTCGGCGAGCCGTTGCGCCGGATCCACGCCGGGCAACTGAAACCGGCCAAGATCGACGTCCGTGTCCTGCTGCCCTCCCGGAGCATCGCCCTGGCCTTCCCGGTCCCGGTCGGGGGCCGGGACGGCACCGGTGACCCGGTCCACGAGCGCTGGCTGGCCCAGCGCAACGCCCAGGGGCAGGTGTTCCGGCACAACCTGCTCGCCCTGCGCGCCACGCACGGCATCGACGTGCGCGTCTCGTTCCGCGCCCTGCCCTTCACCCCGCCGGTGAAGCTGTACCTGCTCAACGGGGAGGTGGCGCTGTTCGCCCACTACACGCCGGCGCGCCGCGAGGCGTCGACCGACCACGAGAACCTGGAGACGTACGACGTGCAGGGCGTCCGGTCCCTGCTGTTCGCCTTCGAGCGGGGCGCCGGTCCGCGGGACACCGCGTTCGTGGAGCAGTCCCACCGGTGGTTCGACGCGCTGTGGGAGACGATCAGTTCGGAGCTGGTGCTCACGGGCTGACGTCTGCCGTGGACGCCGGGCCGCGGGCGTCGGACCGAGGGGGCCGGGACGGTTCACCGGGCCGCTCACAGGGCGGGTCGCGCCACCAGCAGCGCGAGCAGGACCGCCCCGGCGGAGCTGACCCCCGGGCTCTTGGCCTTGATGCCTATGGTGAGCAACAGCAGGCCGATGATGCCGGCGACGCCGTACTTCCACTGGACGAACTGCTCCAGGGTGATGACGAGAACGGCGGAGACGAGGGCGAGGACGGGCACGGTGTTCCCCCCTTCGGGCTTCCTGGCGGACGGGTGCGGCGATGTGGAACGGAACGGAGGCGGAACCTCCGAACTTTCGCCAACTCGGTGGAGTTGGCAACCAACTAGGTCTATGTTGTCCCCACTTGGTCCCTCCTCATAAACAACTTTCAAGCAACTCCCTTTGGATGGATCACAGTTGTAGCGTTCGGTCGTGGCCCAGGAGAACGTGTCAGTGAACGGCAGCAGAAGGCTCACGCCCCAGGAGATCGCCGACATCCTGCGGGAACGCATCCGCACCGGCGAACTCAGGACGGGTGACCGCCTGCCCACCCAGGCCGAACTCGCCGAGGAGTTCGGTGTGGAGCGCGGCACCGTGCGCCAGGCCCTGCGCGCGCTCCAGGAGGACGGCCTCCTCAGCAACGTCAGCAAGGGCAGCCCGCCGCGGATCGCCGAGCCGGCCCCCGCCCGGGAGGAGCCCCAGCCGACGATGGTGGGGCTGGCGCCCCGGCTGGTGGATGCCTTCGCACAGGACCGTGTGCGGATCGACGCGGTCTGCCTGACGGCCGAGAGCCTCATGCTGGCGCTGAGCGAACCGGTCCGGCACATCCACGAGGGCCGCCGGCGCCCCGAGTCGGTCGAGGTCCGCCTCCTGCTGCCCTCCCGGAGCATCACCCTGGCCTTCCCGGTCCCGGTCGAGGGCCGCGACGGCACCGGCGACCCGGTCCACGAGCGCTGGCTGACCCAGCGCAACGCCCAGGCCCGCGTGCTCCGGCACAACCTGCTCGCCCTGCGCGCCACGCACGGCATCGACGTGCACGTCTCGTTCCGGGCCCTGCCCTTCACCCCGCCCGTGAAGCTGTACCTGCTCAACGGGGAGGAGGCGCTGATCGGCTACTACATGCTCACCCGGCGCGAGGAGGAGTGGGAGGACCGGACCCTGCAGATGTACGACGCCCTCGGCTCCCAGTCCCTGCTCTTCTCCTTCGCCGGGCGGGCCGGGCAGCGGGACCGGGCGTTCGTGGAGGAGTCCCGGAAGTGGTTCGACGCCCTCTGGGACACCATCACGACGGACCTGACACTCTCCTGACCCCACCCCGGCCCGCCCCACCCCGGCCCGGCCCGCCCGGGCCGGAGATCCGTGACCGGATGCTCCGCCGCCGGGAGCGCGGGCCGCCGGACGCGTGCACCCGCGACCGGCGCGGGGACCGGCAGGTGTACCGCCGGCTGGGGACCGTGCGGTCCGCGTACGCCGGCCTCGACCGCCCGGTGAGCGGTGCCGGTGCCCCGGTGGCGGCGCGGCGCGGCGGTGCGGGCCCCGCCCCGGTCCCGTCCACCGCGGGGGGCCGCCCCGCTGCGTAGGCTCACCGCATGAGCGAAACCGGGCTGCGGGAGCGGAAGAGGCGGCGGATGTACCGGACCGTGTCGGACACGGCCGTCCGGCTCTTCCTGGAACGGGGCTTCGACGCCGTCTCCGTCGCCGAGGTGGCCGCCGCGGCCGAGATCTCCAAGCCGACGCTGTTCCGGTACTTCCCCGCGAAGGAGGACCTCGTCCTGTACCGGATCGCCGACCACGAGGACGAGGCCGCGCGGGTGGTGGGCCGGGGGCCGTCGCCCGTGGAGGCGTTGCGGCGGCACTTCCTGGACGGACTTCGGCGGTGCGACCCGGTCACCGGACTCAACGACGATCCCGAGGTGCTCGCCTTCCACTCACTGCTGTACGGGACGCCGGCGCTGGTCGCGCGGCTGTACGGGTATCTGGAGCGGTCCGAGGAGGCGCTGGCCGAGGCGCTCGGTGGCGGGCTCGGTGCGCGGCTGGCCGCCGGGCAGATCATCGCCGTACGGCGGATCCTCGCCCAGGAGAACTGGCGGCGGATCGCGGCGGGGGAGCCGGTCGCGGAGGTGCGGGGGGACGCGGTGGCGGCGGCCGAGCGGGCGTTCGACGTGCTGGCGGAGACGCTGCCCCGCCTCGGCATCATGGAGACTCGGTAAAAAATGTAACTCGGTAACGTTATTCGGTACGCTCGGTGGAATGACGCCACCCGAGCCCTCACCCCGGCACGCCCTCACCCGGGAGCGCGCCCACCACGACCGCTGCCGCTCCGCCCTCGCCGCCCTGGTCGACGACGCCGGGGAGCAGGTCCTCGCCGGCGAGGACGTCTCCGCCTCCGGCGCGGACGCCGAGGTCCTCGGGCGCCGGCTGCGCACCCGGGCCGAGGAGCTGCGGGAGCTGCCCGAGGGCCCCCTGTTCTTCGGACGGCTGGACTTCCGGCGGGACGGCACCGGGCACGCCGGGCAGAGCTACCACATCGGGCGGCTGCGGATCACCGAGCACCCCGCCGCCCCGCCCCTCGTCGTGGACTGGCGGGCGCCCGTCTCCCGCGCGTTCTACCAGGCGTCCGCCCGCGACCCGCAAGGCGTCGCGGTGCGCCGGCGGTTCGGCTGGGCGCCGGGCAGCCGGGGCGACTCCGCCGACCTGACCGGGCTGGAGGACGAGTACCTGGAGCGGGGGGAGGCGCCGGCCGGCGAGATCGTCGCCCGCGAGATCGAGCGGCCCCGCGTCGGGCCCATGCGGGACATCGCGGCCACCCTCCAGCCCGAGCAGGACGACCTCGTCCGCGAGGACCTGGACCGCTCCGTCTGTGTGCAGGGCGCCCCCGGCACCGGCAAGACCGCCGTCGGTCTGCACCGGGCGGCGTACCTGCTCTACACCCACCCGCAGCGCGTCCGGCGCGGCGGACTGCTCGTCCTCGGACCCCACCGCACGTTCCTGTCGTACATCTCCGAAGTCCTCCCGGCCCTCGGGGAGACCGGCGTACGGCAGGCGACCCTCCTCGAGGAGATCGCCCGGCACCCGGTCACCGGCACCGACGACGAGCGCGCCGCCGTCGTCAAGCACGACGCCAGGATGGCGGAGGTGCTGCGACGGGCCCTGTACGCGCGCGTGCGCGCCGATCACCCCGCGCCCCTCGCGGTGCCCGACGGGTCCTACCGCTGGCGGGTCGCGGAGGACGAGCTGGCCCGGATCGTGGCGGACGTACGGGCCGAGGAACCGCCGTACGCGGTGGGGAGGGAGCGGGTGCGGGCGCGGATCGTGCGGTGCGTGCGGGAACGGGCCGAGCGGCGCGGTGGGCCGCGCGGTGCCGCCTGGGTGCGCCGGATCGAGCGCGCCCGACCGCTGTCCGCGTACGTCGACGCGGTCTGGCCCCGGGTGCACGCGGAGGAGGTGGTGGCCGAAGTGCTCACGGACCCCGGCGCGTTGGCCGCCGCGGCCGGGGGAGTGCTGGACGCCGACGAGCAGCGGGCCGTGCTGTGGGCGAAGCCGCCGCGGTCGTGGAGGTCGGCGCGCTGGTCGGCCGCCGACCTGGTCCTGCTCGACGAGGTCGCCGGGCTGATCGAGCATCCCGCGGGATACGGCCACGTCGTGGTCGACGAGGCCCAGGACCTCTCCCCGATGGAGTGCCGGGCCATCGCCCGCCGGACCGCCTTCGGCTCGCTCACCGTGCTGGGCGACCTGGCACAGGGCACCGCACCGTGGGCGGCCCGCTCGTGGCCGGCGGTCCTGCGGCACCTCGGGAAGCCGGAGGCGGCCGTGGTCGCGCTGACCACCGGGTTCCGTGTGCCGCAGGCGGTCGTCGCGCTCGCCAACCGGCTCCTCGAGCGGCTCGACGTCGACGTCCCGGCGGCCCGGTCCCTGCGCGGCGACGGGGAGGTGCGCCTGCGGAAGGTCCCCGGTCCGGACGCGCTCCCGGCCGCGGTCGTGGCCGCCGTACGGGACGCGCTCGGGCGGGAGGGCTCCATCGGGGTCGTCGCCGCGGACGCGGACGTGCCCCGGCTGCGGCGGGCGCTGGCCGGGGCGGGGGTGGAGGCGGCGGGCCCGCAGGCGCCGGCCGCGCGGGTCGCCGTGGTGCCGGCGAGCGTCGTCAAGGGCCTGGAGTACGACCATGTCGTCGCCGTCGAACCGGCGGCCGTCGCGGAGGCGGAGGGGCACGGGGAACGGGGCTTGCGCCGGTTGTACGTGGTGCTGACCCGGGCGGTCTCCCGGCTGGACGTGGTGCACGGGCGGCCCCTGCCGTTCTGAGGCCGCCCGGGGCCCGCTCAGCGGCGGGCGAGCACCTCGGCGACCCGGGTGAACCCGTCCGCGCCGTGCCCGAGCGCGATGACCCGCCGGGCCTGACCCTCGATCACGCGCATCACGCTCGCGTCGATGCCGTGGGCCTCGGAGGCGTGGACCACGTGGGCCATGGTCGACGCCGCCGAGGTGATCGGGTTCAGCTCGCCCGAGTACGTGCCGGCGTCGGCGTCGGCCGCGAACTCCGTGAACAGCGGCGGCAGGATCGCGGCGATGCCCCGGGCGAAGGGGGCGAGCTCCCCGGCGGTGACGCCCTCCGCGCGGGCCACGGCGAGGGCGTGCGCGTAGCCGGCCATCGCCGTCCAGAAGATGTCGAGCAGCGCGATGTCGTACGCCGCGGCCCGGCCGATCTCCTCCCCGAGGTGGGTGTGCGTGCCGCCGAGCGCCGCCAGCACCGGCCGGTGCCGGCGGTACAGCTCCTCGGGACCGCTGAGCAGGAACACCGCGTCGTCCGTGCCGATGGTCGGGGTCGGGGTCATGATCGCGCCGTCCAGGTAGTGGACGCCGTGCCGCCCGGCCCACTCGGCCGTGTCCCGGGCGCGCTCCGGGGTGTCGGCGCTCAGGTTCACGACCGTGCGGCCCTCGAGCGCGGCGGTGACCGCGTCCCGGCGCAGCACGGCGTCCGAGGCGTCGTGGTTCACCACGCAGACGACGGTGAGCGGGGAGGCGGCGACCGCCTCCTCGGGCGAGCGCGCCGGGACCGCGCCCCGGGCGACCAGCTCGCCGTCCCGGCCGGGCGTGCGGTTCCAGACGGTGGTGCGCAGCCCCGCGGCCAGGAACGCCCCGGCCAGCGCCCGGCCCATCGGGCCGAGCCCGAGGAGGGTGACGGCGGACCGGTCGGTGTGCACGGACATCATTCGACTCCCGTAACGTGATGGCTGATTGCTGATAAATCCGATGAAAGGGGGTGCGGCGTGACGCACCGGCGCCAGGACCCGGACGTCTGCGGAGTGACCGCCGCGATCGCCGTGATCGAGGGCAAGTGGAAGACCACGCTGCTGTGGCTGCTGGAGTCCGGCCCGCACCGGCCGGCCGAACTGCGCCGGCGGGTGCCCGGCCTCACCGAGAAGGTGCTGACCCAGGCACTGCGGGAGATGGAGGCGGACGGACTGGTGGACCGGCGGGTCCACGACGTGCTTCCGCCGAAGACCGAGTACTCCCTGACCGCGTTCGGCCGCGACCTCGCCGGGGCCCTCGCCCCGCTCGCCGACTGGGGGCACCGCCGTCTGGACAGGATGACCGCGACCGCCCGGCCGGTGCCCTGACGACCGCCGTCGTCCGCGTCACCTCCGTCCCCGCGTGTCCGGCGGCCGGCCGCGTCCAGGTTCGCGCAGGGCCGGGACACTGCCAAGTACGCACAAAAAAGTGGGTGTGCGGGTCCGGGGCCCCGCCGCGGCCCCGGACCGCCGAGGAGAGGGGAGAACACCGTGCTGATCAGGGCCGCCCGGCCGGAGGAGGCGGAGGCGCTGAGCCGCCTGGCGCTCCGTTCGAAGGCGCACTGGGGATACGACGAGGCGTTCCTCGACCGGTGCCGGGAGGAGCTGACCCTGAGGCCCGGGGAGGTCGTACGGCGGCGGACCGCCGTGGCCGAGGACCGGGGGCGGGTGGTCGGGTTCGTCACCGTCGAGGGCGGCCCGCCCGAGGGGGAGCTGGGCATGCTGTTCGTCGATCCGCCGGCCATCGGCGGAGGGGTCGGCCGGCTGCTCTTCGAGCACGCCCTGGCCGTCGCCCGCGCCCTGGGCCTGGAACGGCTGCGCCTCGAGGCCGACCCGAACGCCGAGCCCTTCTACCGGGCCATGGGCGCCACCCGTGTCGGGCTGGTGCCGTCCGGGGCGGCCGCGGGGCGGTCGCTGCCGCTGATGACCGTCGAGGTGGAGCGGCACCGGTGAGGGCGGCGCGGTCCCGGGCGCGCCGCCCTCGGCGCGCCCGGCGTCACGCGTTCCGGTCGGCTTCCCGCGCCGCGCGCTCCAGCCGGTCGCGGTGGGCCTCCCACCACGCCGGGTCGCCCGGCGGCACGCCGACGTCGTCCTTCCGCATCCCCACGGAGCCGTCCAGGAGTTCCCGGAGGATGTCGGCGTGCCCGGCGTGCCGCTGGGTGTCCGCGAGCACGCGCACCACGGCCCGGTGCAGCGTCACCTCGTCCTCGCCGTCGGGCCACCACGGCACCCTGCCGACCGTGTCCGGCGGCAGCGCGTCGATCGTCGCGTCCGCGTGCGCCCACGCCCGGCGGTAGAGCTCCACGATCCGCTCGCGTGACTCCTCGGCGGTGGCCCACATGTCCGCGTGGGGTTCGGCACCGTCCTCCAGCCAGGGCAGCGGCTCGCCGGAGGGGCGGCCGAAGACCTCGCCGAGGTAGCCCAGTTCCACGCCGGCCGCGTGCTTCACCAGGCCCAGGAGGTTGGTGCCGGTCGGCGTCAGCGGACGGCGGACGTCGTACTCCGAGAGCCCTTCGAGCTTCCACAGCAGGGCGTCGCGGGCGGACTGCAGGCAGAGGCGGAGGTCGGCCCGGGGATCGGTGGCGGTCATGGGCGTCCCGTGTCGGAGGAGTCCGGGCGGGCGGGCGCGGTGCCCGCGGCTTCGGTGTGCGCGAAGTCGTACACGGCCCAGTCGGCGAGCGTGCGGTAACCGAGGCGCTGGTAGAGGGCGTTGCTGGTGGGGTTGGACAGGTCCGCGAACAGCACGACGTCCCTCGCGCCCGCGGCCAGCGCGGCCCGGCTCACCTCCGCCGTCACGGCACCCGCGTAGCCGCGCCCGCGCAGGTGGGCCGGGGTGTAGACGACGTCCACCTGGACCTGGCCGCCGATCAACGGGTTCATGCCCGCGAGGGAGACGGGGGTGCCGTCCGGGGTCTCCCAGAGCGTGTAGCGCTTGTCGGCGAAGCGGGTGCCGGCCCACGTGCCGGCGTCGATGACGACGTCCTCCCCGACGGCCTTGGCGAACTCGCCGCACCAGAACATGACGTCTTCGAGGTCCTGCTCGCCCAGGACGCGGCCCCGGCCCGCCGGCGGTGGTTGCGGCGGGGCGAGCGTGCCGAGGCGGTACAGGCGCAGCCGCGTGTCGCGGAGTCTCGGTGTCGCGCCGGTGTGCCGCTGCCAGGCCTCGGCGAAGGCGGTGGCGGTGCCGTGGTCCGCGCTGACGGAGGGGAGGGAGTGCCCGAGGGCGGCCAGGTGGGCGGCGAGGGAGTCGGCCTGCTCGGGCGTGAGCGGGGAAGGGCCGAGGCCGCGGTGCGGGAGGCGGTGGAAGGTGGCGTGGACCTCGCCCGCCCGCTCCAGCGCGCCGAAGACGGGGGCCTCGGTGCCGAACGCCTCCGCCCCCCGCACTCGCACCCTCTCGGCCCAGGTCAGCTGCATGACGTGCGGGCCGGGCCGCGAGCGCAGGAAGTCCCCGGCCCGGGCGAGGAAGTCGTCGACGTCTTCGGTGAGGTACCAGTCGTCCGATCGCATGCCCCATGTTTTCCCATGCCGGGGGTGTGCCCCGCGGTTTTCCGCCAGGGCGGGACCCCGGACTCAGGCCCGCCGCCCGCCCGGAGCGCCCGGTGGCACACTTCTGCAAGCGGATGCTTGCAATAGTTAGCAGGGTGGGGCAAGGTGGAGGCATGGCATCGCTCAACGTCGGCAATCTCGGTGAGTACCTGCGCGAGCAGCGGCGCAACGCGCAGTTGTCGCTGCGGCAGCTCGCCGATGCCGCCGGGGTGTCCAATCCGTACCTCAGCCAGATCGAGCGCGGGCTGCGCAAGCCGAGCGCGGAGGTGCTGCAGCAGGTCGCCAAGGCGCTGCGGATCTCCGCCGAGACGCTGTACGTCCGGGCCGGGATCCTCGACGCCGAGCGGGACCGGGACGAGGTCGAGACGCGGGCCGTCCTCCTCGCCGACCCCACGCTGACCGAGCGTCAGAAGCAGGTGCTGCTCCAGATCTACGAGTCCTTCCGCAAGGAGAACGGATTCGGCGGAGCCGAGGACGGGAAGGCGACGACCGGGACGGGCGACGCGGCCGAGGCGGCCGACGGCGCCGACGGGAGCGACCGTGCGGAGGACGTCCAGGACGTCCCGGACGGCGGCGCGGCGATACGCCGGAGCCGTACGGCCGGCGGCGGCGCCTCCGCCGGGCGCCGTGGCTCCACCAGCAAGAGCGGCACGTCCGCCGGGCGCCGTCCCCGCACGACCGGCGGGAGCGACACCGATCCGCAGCAGACGGCCGGTTGAGCCGGACCAGGGCACCGGCCGCCCGCCGCGGACCACACGAACCCTCAGCCGAAACAGAATCCGGGAGGACCATCACCATGGCCATCACCGACGACCTGCGCAAGACCTTCCGCAACCCGACCCCGCTCTACTTCGCGGCCGGCACCGCCGACCTGGCCCTGCAGCAGGCCAGGAAGGTGCCGGTCCTGGTGGACCAGCTGCGCACCGAGGCCCCCGCCCGCATCGAGGCCGTGCGCAACACCGACCCCAAGGCCGTCCAGGAGAAGGCGACCCACCGGGTCCGGGAGACGCAGGAGACCCTGCAGGCCAAGGTCGGCGAGTTCTTCGGCTCCCTCGACACCGACCTGAAGAAGCTCGGTGAGACCGCCCAGGACCTCGCGCTGCGCGGGGTCGGTGTCGCCGCCGAGTACGCGGTCAAGGCCCGGGAGACCTACGAGAAGGTCGCCGAGCACGGCGAGCAGGCCGTGCGGACCTGGCGCGGCGAGGCCGCCGAGAGCATCGAGGACATCGCCGTGGCCGTGGAGCCGGCCGCCGAACCGAAGCCCGTGTCCCGGCCCGAACCGGCCGCGGCCGGCGACGCCGGGCCCGCCGCGACCCCCGGGACCGCGGGGACCGGGTCCGCCGGGGCCGCCGGGGCCGGTCCCGCGGCGGTGAGGAAGCCCGCCGCCGCCAAGAAGGCTCCGGCGCAGCGCAAGGCCACGACCAAGAAGACGCCCCCGCCCGCCAAGTAAGCGGCGGGACGGGACCGGCCGGCGGAACGGGCCGGGCACTCTCGCGGTGCCCGGCCCGTTGTCCGGATAGCCGACCGGCGGTTGCGGGTACGGTTGCCGCGTAGGGACGAGCCGAGTCAGGTGGTGGACGTAGTGCTGATGCAGGGATTCGCGGGGTTGATGTGGCTGCTGAGCATGGCCCTGATCCTCTTCAGCGGTTTCGCGCTGATCGACGCCGCCACGCGCCGTGAGGACGCCTACCGCGCGGCGGACAAGAAGACCAAACCGTTCTGGCTGATCATCCTGGGGCTCGCCTTCGTGGTGAACCTGATCTTCAACATCCTGTCGTTCCTGCCGATCATCGGACTGATCGCGACCATCGTGTACATGGTCGACGTCCGGCCCGCCCTGCGCGGCCTCCCCGGTGGCGGGCGCAGCCGCAGGGGCTCCAGCAGCGACGGCCCGTACGGCCCGTGGAACGGCGGCCGGTAGGAAGCAGCCGCCGGCCTACACCGGCCGGCCGGGCTACGGCGCGCGGTCCAGCAGCAGGACCGCCACGTCGTCCGTCAGCTCGCCGCCGTTGAGGTCGCGGACCTCGCTGACCGCCGCCTGCAGCAGCTCCTCGCCGTGCAGCCCCGCGGTGAGCTGTCGGCGGACCATGTCCACCATGCCGTCCTGGCCGAGCCGCTCCCCGCTGTCCCCGACCCGGCCCTCGATCAGACCGTCGGTGTAGAGCATCAGGCTCCACTCGGCGCCCAGCTCCACCTGCATCCGCGGCCAGCGGGCGCCGGACAGCAGACCGAGGGCCGGGCCGTTGTCGTCGTAGGGCAGCAGCCGCGCGGGCAGGCCCGGGCGGACGAGCAGCGGCGAGGGGTGGCCGGCCAGGCACAGGCCGGCCCGGCAGCCGTCCGGGGCGATGTCGACCGTGCACAGGGTCGCGAAGATCTCGTCGTCCGCGCGTTCGTGCTCCAGCACCTGCTGGAGCGTGCCCAGCAGCTCGTCGCCGCACAGCCCCGCCAGGGTCAGCGCGCGCCAGGCGATGCGCAGCTCGACGCCGAGGGCGGCCTCGTCCGGGCCGTGGCCGCAGACGTCGCCGATCATGGCGTGCACGGTGCCGTCCGGGGTGCGCACGACGTCGTAGAAGTCGCCGCCGAGCAGGGCGCGCGAGCGGCCGGGGCGGTAGCGGGCGGCGAAGCGGAGCGGGGAGCCCTCCAGCAGCGGGGTCGGCAGCAGCCCGCGTTCCAGCCGGGCGTTCTCCTGGGCGCGGAGCCGGCCCTCGGCGAGCCGCCGCTCGGCGGAGTCGGAACGCTTGCGCTCCACCGCGTAGCGGATCGCCCGGCTCAGCAGCCGGCCGTCCAGTTCGTCGCGGACGAGGTAGTCCTGGGCGCCCACCCGTACCGCCTCCGCGCCGCGCTCGGTGTCGTCGGCCGAGGTGAGCGCGAGGACGGCGTGCCGGGGCGCCAGCTCCAGCACGTGCTGGAGCACGGCGAGCTCGTCGTCGTCGCCGCCCGCCCGGCCGGGCGCGGGCAGCGCCAGGTCCAGCAGGATGCAGTGGACGTCGTCGGTGAGCAGCCGCTCGGCCTCGGTGAGGTTGCGGGCGGTGCGGACGCGGATCGGCTTGCCGGCCTGGTCGAGCAGGTCCGGCACGATCGGCGAGCCGCCGGGGTCGTCCTCGATCAGCAGCAGGGTGAGGTTGGTGGGGACGGCCGTCTCGGCCCGGTCCGGCGCGGTCCCGGCCGGGGCCGTGGCGTTCTCGGACGGGGCGGCGGCGTTCTCGGACGGGGCCGTCGTGCACGGGGCCGCCGCCAGGGCCTCCGCGGAGTCCTGGACGGAGCCGCCGTTCGGCGGCGCGGCCGGCGCCTGACCGCTTTCCGCGGCCGGAATCGCTCTCTGCCGCGGTACGGGTGCGGGCATGCTTCCGGGTTCCTTCCCTCCCCCCGAGGGCACGGTGGGGGCGAGGGATCTCGGCCCTTCCCTGGGCTCGCACCTCCGTGCGAGCGGGGGATGCCCCTTTTCGATCCGGGACGATAGCGGGTGACGGCGCCGCAGCGGAATGGTGTGACGTACATCGGTCGGCCATCGGCCACTGTCATATGCCGCTTTTGCTACCGCAGTTGGACAGGCCGAAGGCGCCGAGGGGATGACGAACGTCACGCCCGCGGGGGAGCGGCGGCAAGATCCACGTGGGCCGGGTCACGCGGTCGGGACACGCGGGCGGGCCGCGGGGGCCGGATCAAGCGGGGCGGGTACGCGGACGGGCCGCGGGGGCCGGATCACGCAGGCCGTGTGGGCGGGATCACGCGGGCCGTGTGGGCGGGATCACGCGGGCCGTGTGGGCGGGATCACGCGGGTCGGATCGTACGTCCGGGGCACGTGTCCGGATCGCGCGGTCCGGCGGCCCGGGCCGCCGACGGGGCGGCGCCGGCCCCGCCGCTCAGTCCGCGTCCGGGCGCACCACTCCGAGGATCGGCATCGACCCGGCCCCCGCGATCGTCACCGACCGCCCCGGGCGCGGGGCGTGCACGACGGAGCCGTCCCCGATGTACATCCCGACGTGGCTGGCGTCGCCGAAGTAGATGATGAGGTCGCCGGGCCGCATGTCCTCGACGTCGACCTTCTCCAGCTGCCGCCACTGCGCCTGCGAGGTGCGCGGGATGCCCAGCCCCGCCGACGCCCAGGCCTGCGAGGTCAGCCCCGAGCAGTCGTACGCCTTCGGGCCCTCGGCGCCCCACTGGTACGGCTTGCCGATCTGCGCGGTGGCGTACGCGACGGCCTCCTTGCCCCGGGCGGTCGCCTTGCCCCGGATCTCGTCGAGGATGCCGGAGCTCAGCCAGGTGGCCTGCGCCTGCCGGGCGGCCTGCTCCTCCAGCAGGGCCAGGCGCTCCCGCTCCTCCTTCTCCAGTTCCGCCTCGAGCTCCTCGGCCGCCTCGATCTGCTGCTCGATCTTCTTCTGCGCCTTGGCCTTGGCCTTGCGGCCCGCCTCCAGCTTGCGCCACTGCGCGTCGGCGTCCTCGGCGTACTGCTCCAAGTCCTGCTGCACCCGGGTCAGTTCGCCGAGCAGCCCCTGGGTCGCGTGCTCGCCCTGGCGCACCAGCCCCGCGCCGTTCAGGAAGTCCTGCGGGTCCTCGCTCAGCATCAGGTGCGCTTCGGGCGGCAGCCCGCCGCCGCGGTACTGGGCGGCGGCCGCGGCGCCCGCGCGCTCCTTCAGGTCCTCCAGCCGCTCCCGGCCCTCGGCGATCTTCTTGGCCAGCCGGACGATCTCGGCGGACTGCTTCTCCGCCTTCTCCTCGGCGTCGTTGTACTCGTCGGTGGCGACGGCCGCCGCGCGGTAGAGCGCGTCGAGCTTCTTGCGGACGGCTTCGAGCTCCTCGTCGGTGGTGGCCGGGGTGCTCGCGCTCGGGGGCGGCGGGGGAGCGGGGTCCGCGAACGCCGTACCCGGTGCGGCCAGCACCACGACCGCACAGACCACGGTCACGGCCGCCGTGATCAGCCCGCGCCTGCCCGTCCGCATGGCTCCGCCCCCCGACTGGTTAATCGCCAGTAACATCCGGTCGTCCGGGATGCTGCCACGTCGGCGCGCGAAACGACAGACCTCGTACTTTCCGCTGTTCTCTTCCGGCATGGCGATCATCCTGCCGGTGTGACGAACGACGCACGGAGATCGTGCCCGTCGCCCGTGTGTCGGCGCCCCGCGTGCCGTCCGGGCCGCCGGCGCCCCTGCCGCCGGGTCAGCCCCGCGGCGCCAGTGCCTCCCAGCGCACCGTGACCTCCCCCTGCCGCCATCGCGCCGGCCCGTCCGTCACCGGCCAGTGGGCCGCGAGGTCCCGTACCGTCCGGATCCAGCGCTGCCGGGCGCCGTACGCGGCGTAGGGCGCGGCGGCGGCCCAGGCGCGGTCGAAGTCGCGCAGGAAGGCGTGCACCGGCTCGCCGGGGACGTTGCGGTGGATGAGCGCCTTCGGCAGGCGTTCCGCCAGGTCCGAGGGGCGCTGCAGCGAGCCCAGCCGGGTCGCGAAGGTGACCGTGCGCGGTCCCTCCGGGCCGAGGGCGACCCACACGTGCCGGCGTCCGATCTCGTCGCAGGTCCCCTCGACCAGCAGCCCGCCGCGCGAGCCCGTCGCCGGGTCGGCCGGCGCCAGCCGCGCGCACAGCCGCCGCCACACGGCGGCGACCTCCGTCTCGTCGTACTGGCGCAGCACGTTCGCCGCGCGGACCAGCAGCGGCCGTCCGGAGACCGGTACCTCGAAGCCGCCGTGCCGGAAGGCCAGCCCGTCGCGCTCGTACGGCCGCGCGGCCGCGACCCGGGCCGGTTCGATCTCGACGCCCACCACGCGTGCGCGGGGCGCCGCGGTGCGCAGGCGGTGCAGCAGTTCGACCGCCGTCCAGGGGGCCGCGCCGTAGCCGAGGTCGACGGCGACGGGATCGGCCGCGCGGCGCAGTTCCGCGCCGTGCACGGCCGCGATCCAGCGGTCCATGCGGCGCAGCCGGTTGGGGTTGGTCGTCCCGCGCGTCACCGTGCCCACGACGGGGCTCCCCCCGCTCGAGGGAAGCCGAGGGTGGGGGAGGGAGGCGGTGCGGGGCGTCATGGGTACGAGGGTATGCGGGTACCCGGAACGGTCCGGGCGCCCCGTCGGGGACACCGCACCGCACGGGCCGCCGCGGACGCCCACCGCCACGCACCCCGTCGCGGACGCCACCGCCCCACGCCCCGCCGCGGATGCCGCCACCACGCGCCCCGCTCTCGAACGGTTGAGCGATGACCGGTAATGATTCGGTAAAGAACCGGTCCGCCGGGGGCGTCTGGAAATGGGAACAGAGCCTTCCGCGTTGTCCCCCCACGGGGCCGCCGGGCCCACCGACCGTCATGCCCGCAGCGAGGAGGAACGCCACGTGAGCCAGTACATCGCGAGGCTCGGGCGGCGCCCCCCGGGGGCACCCCCGCGGCTGCGACTGCACCGCAGGCAGCCCCGCCGCGTGGCGATGCTCTCCGTGCACACCTCCCCGCTCCACCAGCCGGGCACCGGCGACGCCGGCGGCATGAACGTCTACATCGTGGAACTCGCGCAGCGCCTCGCCGCGATCGACATCGAGGTGGAGATCTTCACCCGCGCGACCGCCGCCGCCCTCCCGCCCACCGTCGAGCTGGCCCCCGGCGTCCTCGTCCGGCACGTCGACGCCGGCCCCTACGAGGGGCTCGCCAAAGAGGACCTGCCCGCCCAGCTGTGCGCCTTCACCCACGGCGTGATGCAGGCGTGGGCCGGCCACCGCCCCGGCCACTACGACCTGGTCCACTCCCACTACTGGCTCTCCGGCCACGTCGGCTGGCTCGCCGCCCAGCGCTGGGGCGTCCCCCTGGTGCACGCCATGCACACCATGGCCAAGGTCAAGAACGCCAACCTGGCCGTCGGCGACACGCCCGAGCCCGCCGCCCGCGTCATCGGCGAGACCCAGATCGTCGACGCCGCCGACCGGCTGATCGCCAACACCACCGAGGAGGCGGACGAACTCGTCCGGCACTACGCCGCCGACCCCGGCAAGGTCGCCGTCGTGCACCCCGGCGTGAACCTGACCCGCTTCCGCCCCGCCGACGGACGCGCCGCCGCCCGCGCCCGCCTGGGCCTGCCGCAGGACGCGCTGATCCCGCTCTTCGCCGGCCGCATCCAGCCGCTCAAAGCGCCGGACGTGCTGCTGCGCGCGGTCGCCGTCCTGCTCGACGAGCGCCCCGAGCTGCGCACGCGGATCTGCGTCCCCGTGGTCGGCGGCCCCAGCGGCAGCGGCCTCGCCAAGCCCGAGGGCCTGCAGAAGCTCGCCGCGCGCCTCGGCATCGCGGACGTCGTACGGTTCCGCCCGCCGGTCGGGCAGGAGCAGCTCGCGGACTGGTTCCGCGCGGCGTCCGTCCTCGTCATGCCGTCCTACAGCGAGTCGTTCGGCCTGGTCGCCATAGAGGCGCAGGCGGCCGGCACCCCGGTGCTCGCCGCCGCGGTCGGCGGCCTCCCGGTGGCCGTGCGGGACGGGCACACCGGCTTCCTGGTCCAGGGCCACGACCCCGCCGCCTACGCGCGCGTGCTGCGCGACTTCGCCGACCACCCGCACCTCACCGACCGGATGGGCGAGGCCGCCGCCCGGCACGCCCAGTTCTTCGGCTGGGACACCGCGGCCGCCGCCACGGCCGACGTCTACACGGCCGCGACGCAGGCGCACCGCCGTCACGTACGCTCCCACCATGGCTGACACGGCAGCGGAAGCAGAGCAGCGGGCGGCACGGACCGTCGAGGACGTACTGAAGGACGCCGAACTCGACTGGGAGAGCCCCGCGTCCGGCACCTACGTCGTGAAGCTCCCCGGCACCCGGAAGCTGTCCACGACGGTCTCCCTGATCGTCGGCCGGCACACGCTCTCCCTCAACGCCTTCGTCATCCGCCACCCCGACGAGAACGAGGCCGCCGTCCACCGCTGGCTGCTGGAGCGCAACCTCAAGCTCTTCGGCGTGAGTTACGCCGTCGACCCGCTCGGCGACATCTACGTCACCGGCCGCCTCCCGCTGTCCGCCGCCACCCCGGACGAACTCGACCGCCTCCTCGGCCAGGTCCTGGAGGCCGCCGACGGCAGCTTCAACACGCTCCTGGAACTCGGCTTCGCCTCCGCGATCCGCAAGGAGTACGCCTGGCGGGTGTCGCGCGGCGAGTCGACCCGCAACCTGGACGCGTTCACCCACCTGCTGCGGCGCCCCTCCTCGGACGCCTCCCCGGACGAGTAGCCGCCGCGGGGCTACCGGCCCCCCGCGCGGTAACGGCCCGGCGTGACCCCGACCAGCTTCCGGAAGTGGCGGGTGAGGTGGGCCTGGTCGTAGAACCCGGTGGCGACCGCGACCCCGCTCGGCGACCGCCCCTCCAGGAGCAGCCGCCGGGCGCGGCCCACCCGGCGGGACATCAGGTACTGGTGCGGCGCGATGCCGTAGGCGCCGCTGAACGCCCGTACCAGGTGCGCGGGATGGGCGGACAGCAGCGCGGCGGCCTCCCGCAGCCCGATCCCCTCCACGACCCGCTCGTCGAGCAGCTCGCGCAGCCGCCGGGCGAGGACGGGGTCCCGCCGGGGCGTCCCCGCGGCGGCGTCCCGGGACCGCAGGTGCGCGCGCAGCCGCTCCCCGACGAGCGTCAGCCGGCTCTCGGCCTCCAGTTCGTCGCCGGGCCGCACGAGCGCGGCGTGCACCTGCCCGACCCGCCGCCGCAGCAGGGGGTCGCGCAGGTCGGGCCGGTCGACGGCGGCCCCGATGAGATCGTCCCCGAGGTGGGTGCCGTCGAGGTAGAGCACCCGCTTGCGGAAGCCGCCGGAGGTGGCGGGGGAGCCGTTGTGGGGGACGTGCGGCGGCAGCACGGACACGGTGTCGTGCGGGGTGCCGTGCTCGTGCCGGTCGAGGTCGTACCGCACGGCGCCGTCGTCGACGATCAGCAGCGTCCAGGCGTCGTGGACGTGCATCGGGTAGGCGTACTCGGTGAAGCGGGCGTGGAAGACCTCGACGACACCCGGGAGACCGGGCCGCCAGGCGGAGACGGTCCGCCCGGAGCCGGAACGCTCTGCGGCCATGCAAACAACGTACAAGACGCCTGCGCGCCCCGATCGGCAGTCTCGGGGCATGAGCACACGCTTCGACACGAAGATCGCCGTCCTGCTGCGCGAGGACCTGGAGACCTGGCAGCGCCTCAACGTCACCGCCTTCCTGGTCAGCGGCCTGGGCACCCGCCTCCCCGAGGTGATCGGGGAACCGTACGAGGACGCGGACCGGGTGCCCTACCTGCCGATGTTCCGCCAGCCGGTGCTGGTCTTCGAGGGCGCCAAGGAGACCCTGAAGGCGGCCCACGCGCGCGCCCTCTCCCGCGCCCTGCCGCGCGCGGTCTTCACCGGCGACCTGTTCGCCACCGGCCACGACGAGGCCAACCGCGCGGCGGTCCGGGCCGTGGGCACACCGGACCTGGACCTGGTCGGCCTGGCGGTGTACGGCCCGAGGAACGCGGTGGACAAGGTCCTCAAGGGGGCGCGGATGCATCCGTGAGACGGTGGGCGCATGCCGCTCCCACCGCCTCGCCCGCTCCTCTTCCTGGACGTGGACGGCCCGCTGATCCCCTTCGGGGAGGCCGCGCGGGAGCCGCTCACGCACGAGGGGAACCCCCTGCTGGGCCGTCTCGACCCCGCGGTGGGCCCGCGCCTGCTCGCCCTGCCCTGCGACCTGGTGTGGGCGACGACCTGGTGGCACGGGGCGAACGACACGATCGCCCCGCGCCTCGGCCTGCCGAGGCTGCCGGTGGTGAGCCGGCCGGAGGACGACGCGCCCGCCCCGCGCGGCCTCCACTGGAAGACGCGCCCCCTGTCGGAGTGGGCCGGG
Organism: Streptomyces viridosporus T7A; assembly: GCF_008704515.1. NCBI lineage: Bacteria > Bacillati > Actinomycetota > Actinomycetes > Kitasatosporales > Streptomycetaceae > Streptomyces > Streptomyces viridosporus. The sequence goes on along the minus strand of NZ_CP023700.1, from coordinate 3,997,743 downwards.
CACCGCCCGTTCGTCTGGCTGGACGACGAGATCGGCCCGGTGGACCGGCTGTGGATCGAGGCGGCCCACCCGGCGCCGGCGCTGTTGCTCCGGGTGGATCCGGCGAGGGGGCTGACGGAGGAGGACTTCACGGCGACGGAGGAGTGGCTGCGCGCCCGTTCACCCCGTTCACCCCGTTGACGAGTCGGCGCGGGCCGGACGCGGGTCGCCCTGGAACACCTGCGCGAGGTGCCAGGCGCGGTGCGGCGCCGCGACGGGGGCGGCCCCCGGCTGCGGACCGATGAGGGGCCGCCCGGAGAGCTCGGTGACCTGCGCGCGGGCCGCGGCACCGTGCCCGACGAAGCGCTGCGAGACCAGGATGCGGTGGCTCTCGCCGACCCCGAGGACACCCTTGTCGAAGAGCTTGTGGTGCAACGAGCACAGGCACAGCCCGTTGTCGACGTCGTCCGGGCCGTCGAACGCCCACCAGCGCACGTGCGCCGCCTCCAGCCCGACGGACACGCTCCCGATCCGGCCGTCGTAGCCGCAGAAGGCGCACCGGTGCTCGTACGCGGTCAGCACCTTCTCCCGCATCCGGCGGTCCCGCTGCTGCCCGCGGGAGGACGGGAGCGGCTCGGCCTCCGCCGGTTCCGGCCCCAACCCGACGGCTTCGCACAGGTCGGAGTGGAGCGAGGGCGGGAAGTTCGCGTCGAGCAGCGCCCGCACCATGCGTCCGAGCAGGGCCGGCTCCCTCCTCAGCGCCGTCCGCAACTCCGGCGCGAGCCGCCCGGTGGCGTTCGTCGCCCGCAGCTCCCGCACGCCGGTCCCCGGACTGCCGGACCCCCGGTCGCTGCGCACCTCCCACACCCCGTCACCGACCAGGTGGTGGAACGGGTAGGCGGGCGTGGTCGGACGGGGCGGACCGTACTCGGCCAGCAGCCGCTTCAGGTCCTCCTCGACCGCGCTGTAGACCAGCTCCCCCTCGGCGTCCCTCCGGAACCGGCCGAGGGCGTACAGCAGCAGCAACGGCTTGTGCGGGGCCCGGACCCCGCTCCTGCTCCACTGCCTCAACTCCGTTGCGCGCTCGACCCAGTTCATGACCGGTGAGCGTAACGGTGGCCCGGCGGGCGGCCGGATCGCAGGTTGACCACGCACGGTGCCCGAGTGCTCCGGCCGGCCGCCCGCAGCGGCTACGCGTCACGAAGCCGCTGCGGGGAAGGACGACGAAGGCCGCCGTCGGACGTCAAGGAGCCGTTCCCGTTCCGGCCGAAGGACGACTCCGGCTGAAGGGCGACTCCGACGGAAGGCCGACTCGGACGGAAGGGCGACTCCGACGGAAGGCCGACAGCGCCCCCACGGTCCGCGGGGCCGGCCGGCTCAGCGGGAGCAGACCACGCCGACGAGCGTGAACGACGCGTAGAACGGCCCCTGGGAGAGGCCCGCGAACCAGCGGTGGCCGCGGTCCCGGTCGATGTGGCCCCCGTCGATGGCCTTCTGCAGGTTGCGGCCCAGCCCCAGGGTGTGGTCCGCCTCCTGGAAGTCACGGAAGACCGGTGTGGTGGCGTGCACGGCCTCGACGCGGAAGCCCGCCCGTTCGGCGAGGCGTACGAGACCGCGCCCGACGGTCGCGTTGCGGACCACCTCCGCCGTGGTGTACCGGGTGAAGGCGCGGCTGGTGTCGAGGTCCTCGGCGTCGACGATCAGGGTGTCCCAGTCGGGTTCGGCCAGGCCGACCCGGGCGCCCGGCCGGGTGGCGCGGTGGAGCTGGGCGAGCACCTCCGCGGGGTCGTCGACGTGCATCAGGACGCGGTCGATCTTGGCCCGGTCCATCGTCCCCGGCTCCACGGGGAGCGCGTGGACGTCCCCTTCGCGGAGCTCCACCCGGCGCAGGCCCTCCGTGCGCGCCCGGGCCCGCTCCAGCATGGCCGGATCACGGTCCACACCGATCACGGTGCCCCCGTCCCCGACGCGTTCCGCCAGCGCCGGCAGATCCGTGCCGGGGCCGCACCCCGCGTCCAGGACGGTGTGACCCGCCCGGATGTCCAACAGGTCGAGCATCTGCCGCTTGTACGCCCGGCCGGCGTCACCGGCGGCGGCCCGCAGCATGTAGGAGGCCTGGTCGGGTCGGGGCACACCGAGAGTCGTCGACATGCGGGCCAGTCAACCACTCCCCTCGCGGATCACCGCCTGTTCGAGACCCGTCCCCCGTCCTCCGTCCCCAGCCGCTCGAGCCGACGCTGCCGAAGCCGCTCCAGGAAGACGAAGAAACCGAAGCAGGAGCCCATGAGCAACCCGCCACGGGAAGTGCCCTCCGCCCTACAACCATCGAGCACGCGTACGTGTCCGAGATCGCGAGATCGCAGTTGCAGGCACCTGCGGCACCCTTCCTGGACAACGGAGAGTCATGCGCACCCCACGCACCGTCCTCGCCGCCGCGGTCGCCCTCGCGGCAGCGGTCTGCGCCCCCTTCCTCACCGCTCCCACGGCGGCCGCGGCCCCCGCCAAGCTCGCCGACGACTTCAACGGCGACGGCTACCGCGACTTCGTCATGCTCGGCGGGACGCACGGCAAGGACGGCCGGGTCACCGTCGTCTACGGCACGTCCACCGGCCCCGGAACGCGCGTCCAGACGATCCACCAGGACTCGCCCGGCATACCCGGCGCGGTGGAGGAGGGCGACGACTGGGGGTTCGCCGCGACCAGCGCCGACCTCGACCGCGACGGTTACGCCGACCTGGTCGTCGCCTCTCCGGGCGAGACCGTCGGCGACATCTGGGGGCGCGGAGGACTGACCGTCGTCTGGGGCGGGGCCAAGGGGCTCGGCTCGGGCACCGTCTTCCACTCGCCCATCGCGCCGGAGTACGCGGGCTCCGGCGACCGGTTCGGGCTGGACGTCGTGGCCGGTGACTTCGACGGCGACGGCGACCAGGACCTGGCCGCGATCAGCTCCAGCCGGGCCGGCGTGGTTCTCCTCAAGGGCCCCTTCACCCGCACCGGCGGAAAGAGCGGCTGGCAGTCCCTCGGCGGCGACTACGGCTACCTGAACGCCTCCCAACTGGCGGCGGGCCGGGTCGACGCGGGCACCGCCACCGACCTGTACATCCTCGGCGACGACCTCCAGGACGGCCGTGACGACGTCGACCTGAGCGCCTTCTTCCACCGCGGCGGCAGCTCCTTCGCCCGGCGCGCGCACGAGATACGCGTACCGGACGACGGCGGCCACCAGATCGGCGGCGGCCCCGTCACCGCCATCGGCGACTTCGACAAGGACAGCTACGGCGACCTCGCCATCGGCCGCGGCTACGAGCGGCCGGACGGAGAACGCGGCTACGTCACGGTCCACTACGGCGGTTCCTCCGGCCCGAACGCCTCACGCAAGCCGGTGAAGTTCACGCAGGACACGGCGGGCGTGCCCGGCGCCTCGGAGAAGGAGGACCACTTCGGCGCGGCCATCGCGGCCGGCGACGTCAACGGGGACGGGTACGCGGACCTGGCCGTCGGCGCTCCGGGCGAGGACCTGGAGGGCAAGCGGCGGGGCGGCATGGTCACGGTCCTGCTCGGCCGCGCGGGCGGCCTGTCCGGCACCGGGGCCAAGACGTACCACCAGAACACCTCCGGCATCACGGGCGCGGTCGAGAACGACGACTGCTTCGGCCAGAGCCTCAAGCTCACCGACTACACCCGCGACGGCCGCGCCGACCTGGTCGTCGACACGAACGACCAGTTGGACAACACCCGTTGGGGCCTGGTCCACCTGCTGAAGGGTTCGAAGACCGGCACCACCGGCACCGGGTCGAAGTCGTTCACGGTGAACTCGCTCAAGCTGTCGTACAAGACCCTCGGAGGGCCCTTCCCGTACTGACGGACCGGGACCGCCGGCCCCGCGGCATCCGGCAGGCGGTCCGCTCCGGCTCCAGGGAGCGGAGCACGGGCAGGGCACGGAGGGGAACAGGGAGGAGAGCACGGCCCGCGCCCGCTGCGGACCCGTTCACACGACGGGCTCGCCGATGCCCAGCAGGTTCCCCTCGCTGTCACGGAACCAGACGGCGCGTTCGCCGCGGGCGCCCTTGCTCGGGTAGTTCCCCTCGATCTCGGCGATCCCGTCCTCCGCCGTCCGGAACCCCGGCAGGTCGACCGACTCGAACACCACGCCGCGCCGCCTCAGCTCCGCCACGACCGCTTCGATGTCGTCGACCTGCCACCCCATCTGCGTGAAGGTCCCGGACGAGGCGCCCGCCGACCGGAACACGGCGAACTCCGTGTCGCCGCACCGGTACAGCAGCCCGCCCGGCCGCTCGTCGACGGGGTCCAGACCGAGCTTCTCGGAGTAGAAACGCCGCGCCCGCTCCAGGTCCCGGGCCGGCAGCCTGGTCGCCACGCGTCCCCGGGCCAGAAGATTCCTGCCGTCTTCCTCCATGCCCCCACTGTGCCGTGACCGGCGGCCGATCGGGCGGAGGCAGGCGGGGGCGGACGGGGGACCTACGCCCTGAAGGCGTCCGCGTGCTCCGCGGCCCACCGGACGAAGGTGCCGGTCCCGCAAGCCCCGTCCCGCGCCCCCGCCTCGGGAACCGGTCAAAACGTGTTCCGTGCGCGGCCTCCCGAGGACACCATGTGCTCATGCGCCGACGGATACCCGATGCCGACTGGCTGGACGCCCCGGACCCCGTGCTGGCCCTGGCCCAGGGGGAACTGGCCTTCTACGAACGGGTGCGGAACTCGTCCCGACGGTGGTACCGCCTGACCGAGCTGGGCGCCCTCGCCACCGCCTCCTCCACCGTGGTCGCGGCGGGGCTCGGCGCCCCGGCGTGGCTGACGGCCCTCATCGCCGGCGGGGCCCTGTTCTTCACCGGCTTCCGGCAGGTGTTCGGACACGGCCCCCGCTACGTCCTGGCGGCCCAGTCGCACGAGGCGCTCCGCCGAGCCGTCAACCGCTACCGCCTCCTCCCCGCGGCCGACCGCGACGAAGGAGCCCGGCAGGAACTCCTCGCCACGGTCGAGCGGGTGGGCGACGACGAACTCCGCCAGTGGGTCGAACAACGAACCCAGACCTCCCCGCCCCTCGGCCCGCCCCCGGGTGGCCCGCCGCTCCCTTGAGCCTCCGGACAGCTGCGTAGGCGTACTCATGCGGGGCGCGGCCCGAGGCCGCACGCTCTGCTCGCCCCGGGCCGGCGCATCCCCGGCGCCCTGCAACTCCTGCTCCCGGGCGGCGCGGCGGCCCTGTTCGCCTCCTTCACCCCACCCTTGGGCGACGAGGAGGAACGGACGGCGTTGCAGAGCTGGGCGAGCAGGGCCTCGTCGCCGAGCAGCGAGGACGGCGTGACGAGGGCCGGCCCGTGAGCAGCGCGCCCTCGGCCGGCCGCGGCCGTTTCACCGCCGCTGGTGTCAACCGCCGAGGTCGGCCGCAACGACACGGGGTGACGGCCATGGGCGTTACGCCATGGTCAGTCTCGGTCGGGCATCCGGTCGCCCGTACTCCAAGATCCGGGGCAGCACTTCCCGCATGCGCGCCACATCCTCCACCGGCGCTTGGAGCACGACCTCGATGACGTGGTCCTCCAGGTCAAGGTCATCCAACGACTCAGGATCCAGGGGCACGCGCAACAGGTCCCGTTCGAACTCCACCGTGCGTACGCAGCCGTAAGCAGCGCTCTGGTCAGGTGCGACGAGGCAGTACGTGTCCATGCCCAGGGACATCTCCTGCGCATCGGACTCCTCGAAGCCGCACATGAAGTGCAGAGAGAAGCTCTCCTCGTCGTCGGACTCGGCCACCCCCGCCTGCACGCACGGTTCCTGGTCCGGATCATCGACCCCCCCTGGCGAATTGCGCTGTGAACCTGTACGCCATACGCCATGCACGTGTTCTGGCAGAGACCCCTGACAAACACCCGAGGCGGTTCACTGCTCGCACAAGGCCACCTACCGACGTCGGCAGGTGGCCTCTTCCCCCGCACCCCCGGCAGGGTTCGAACCCGCGACACCCGCTTCAGGGGGGTTCGATCGCGTGATGGTCGCGGTCCTGGTGGTCCGGGCCGTGGGGTTGTCTGTGCTCCGCAGGGGTCCCGCGGCGTCCGTTCGTACCCGTTGTCGTCGATGTCGGGCGTGGATGCCGACCTGCCCCTGGATGCGAGTCACGGGCGCGGGGCGGTTGCCGAGGTCTGCCCGGCCGCTCACGTGGCTGTCCGGAGGCCGTGACGGACGCCGATGGTCACGGCGGTTGCTGTACTTCGCTGCTGTGCGGCGTGACAGGTGGGGAGACAAGCTGTGTCAGCGTCCCGATCCACGTCCACAGGGCCGGCCGTCACGCGTCCACGCGCCTTGTCCCGTCCTCCGCCATGGCGCGGAGGTGAGCCACTAGCTCAACTCCTCGACCTGGAAGCCGAGGCGCCGCAGCCAGGAGACTGCGTGGTCCTTTCCGCCGCTGAACTCACCGGGAGTCAGCGCGCGGCCTTGGTCCCACTTGTGCGCCACGCCGGCGATCGCCTTCGAGTCGTACTCCCGCCCCTCGTGCACGAGAACGTACGAACGGGCCTTGCCGAAGTGGTACGCCTCCAGGAACGCCTCGCGGCCCAACTCGTCGTGCTCGGCAATGGCCTTGAGCACTGACCCCCGTGTGATTGCTCCTTTGTGCATGGCCGTAGGGTACGGCCGGCCACTGACACTCGCGGACGGTGGAACGACTTCGGCCGGAAGTTCCAAGGACCGGGACAAGGGCGCGAGGCACTCGATCAGTTCTTCGGGAAGTGATGACCCAAGTCCCTCACGTGCGGCGGCCCCCTGTTGGCTGAGCCTGTCGGCGCGCAACCGATGTGCGCCTGCTGCGGGCCGACCTCGCCCCTGCTCCGCCGTAGAGCACCGGGGCCGGAGCCGGTCAATTCCTCAGCACCGCTGCGAACCCGCGCGGTCCGCGACGATCTCCACATGGAGCAGACCGTCGTCCGGACTCTCTACGCCCAGGTAGGCGGTCGTCCCGCCCATCGACTCGGTGAAACAACCGGACCCCGTCTCGCCCTCGGCCGTGGTGCTCGGTCGCCAGCCGTCCGCCCCGGCGGCCTCCCGACAGTGGGCCAAGGCGTTCTTCGGGGACCCGCCGTACCGGTACCGCGTCCCGACGGCCACGAAGCGGTCGTCGCCGCAATCCCGGTATCGGTCCTCACCCACGTCGAACGCGCCGGACCATGACCGGTTCGGCGCGTGCCGCGTCAGTGCTCCCGGCAGGTCTCAAGCCCGCGTCGCCTCTTTGCGAGACATCTCGTTTGGCCGGCTCGGCTCACTGGTGCAGGTGGGCCAGGAGTTCGTCGTTCATGGGGTAGGGACGTTCCCGGGGGAGGAGTTGCCGGGCGATGTCCAGGTCTCCACTCCGTACCTGGGCATGGACGGCGTGGGCGAGCGGCGTGACGTCGGTGATGGAGACGATCCACTCGTCGGCGTAGAGACGTGCGGCTTCACCGGTGAGGCCGAGCTGGAGCGAGCGGTGGGGAAGCGGCTGAAGGCGCAGATCGCGTTCGGGGTCCCATTGCACCCGGGCAGGAGCCCGCCTCAGCCGGCGCTTCCACGTGGCGCGGTCGCCGTGGAGCCCCTGTTCATAGTGGGACAGGCAAGCGTGCTCCAGTGCCCACTCGAAGCCTTCCCGGGTGATCTCGACGGCCAGAACGGTCCCCTGGCCTTCCTTGGTGCCCCAGCCGCAGCGGTACATCATCCACAGGAACGACGGTTTGATCCATGTCATCCGGTTCCGTTTCCACACCGCCGGGAAACGGCCCTCCCGGGCGGCCGGCAGCCCGATCTCCGGCGCGTACGCCTGGTAGACGGTGACCGTGGAGTCCGTGTGCACTGCTCGAATCCGGTGTTTGGGTTCTGTCACATGGACCAGGGTGAACACACCGCCTCGCACGCACCATCGAATTACCGCGGCGAAAGGCCACCGAGTCAGCGGTAGCAGGTCGTGGAACCAAGCCGAGGCATCGGAGGCGAGCCGAGCGCCGGTGAGGTCGTGCGGAGCGCGACGGCTCCCCGTCCTTGCCTCGCTGTCGCGGAAGCGGTCTCCGAGCCGCGCGGTCCGCCGTCGCGGTACCTGACTCCTGACGACGACCTGGTGGCGATGTTCGACCTGCCCAGCGTCGAGACGGTCTACCAGCGGCGCCGCAAGCGCACCGGTCCCCGTGGCTTCCGGGTCGGCCGGCACCTGCGCTACGACCCTGCGGGAAGGGACTGCCGCCTGATGACCGGGCACGTCCAAGGCCGTTGGTACAGAACCGAGTCCGGCCCGGACGGGAAGGCGCGCAAGGTCAAAACCGAGCGTTGCGGGTCCGGTCTCCGCTACCGCGCTCGCTACGTCGGCCCGGACGGCACGGAGAAGGCCAAGAACTTCCCCGACCGCCAGAAGCGGCTCGCTGATCAGTGGCTGGCGCACATCGAGGCGGACATGGCGCGCGGGCGGTACATCGACCCGCGCGCCGCCCGGATCACCTTCCAGCAGTACGCCGAACGCCGGGTCGCCACACAGGGCGCCGACCCGAACACCCAAGCCTCGAGGGAGTCGCAACTGCGGTTGCACACCTTCCCCTACTTCGGCTCGCGCCCGCTCGGCTCCTTCCAGCCGGCGCACATCCGCACCGGGCCGCGCGGCGGGCACGTCTGGCGTACGTCACTCAACGAGGAGGCGTGGAAACCGGCGCTGGCTGCGGCCGGCGTCATCCCCGTGCCCGGAGCGGGGCCGGCCGTACGTCGAGTCCAGAGAGAACGGCATGCACGCCCTCCGCCACTTCTACGCCTCGGTGCTCCTGGACACGGGGGGAGAACATCAAGGCCCTCGCCGAGTACCTCGGTCACTCGATCCGGGTCTGACGCTCCGCGTGTACGCACACTTGATGCCGACCAGTAGCGAGCGGACCCGGAGAGCGGTCCACAAGATATACAGCGAAAGCTGGTCAGGTTAGGCGTAGTCCGCTTCTAATCCGCTTCACTATTTAGCGAAGCGGTATCCGTGATAGCTGTCAGCGAAGAAAATAACAGGCTCGCTAGCTATCTTTCACGGCAGATAGATAAGCCATCTTTCGTGGCAGATAGATAAGTCATCGAGAGTACGTCGTCCGGAGCAACTGCCGAGCCGGTTGCTGCCGAGCAACGTTTCGAGGGAGCGGCCCGCTCACCTGGGCAGACGTTCCATCCGTGGAAGGTCTTGTTCCATCCATGGAAGGAAGCTAGCCGCACCATCCAAGAAGGACTCCCGCATCCCCAGTGGGAGACAGGACGATACCCAAGGAAGACGCTTAGCAGGCCATTTGTGAAGCCCCCTTAGAAGGGGGTAGCGTCCTGCCTGCCGAATGGTGAGAGCCACCCCGGGCAGGGGGTGGCTCTCGTCTCCGTCGGTGCATTGCGAAAGATCCGTAGCAGGACGCCGAAACGCACAACTGGAGAAGGACATGTTGTCACGCCCTGGCCTCGCGCTCTACCTGGCCCCCCGAGAGCTCCCGTTCATCCTCATCGGCGGCGCGATCGGCGTCCTCGGTGTCTGGTCTCCAGCACCGATGGCGGCCGCTGCCGTGACGGCGTTCCTGGTGGCCTTTCAGGTGAAGGGCGAGATTCTCACGAAGCCTCGCTCATAGCCGAACACAGCCCAGCGGCGGCCCAGAGGCAGCGAAAAGCCCCCTCCCGGCGGAGAAACTGCAGGTAGGGGGCTTGTTCGTGGGCGCTTACTTCTTCTTGCCCTGGTTCTTGACCGCCTCGATCGCGGCGGCCGCCGCCTCCGGGTCGAGGTACTTGCCGCCGGGGGTGACCGGCTTGAAGTCGGCGTCGAGCTCGTAGTACAGGGGGATGCCCGTCGGGATGTTCAGGCCCGCGATGTCCGCGTCCGAGATGCCGTCGAGGTGCTTGACCAGGGCGCGCAGGCTGTTGCCGTGGGCGGCGATCAGGACCGTGCGGCCGGTCAGCAGGTCGGGGACGATCGAGTCGAACCAGTACGGGAGCATCCGGACGACGACGTCCTTCAGGCACTCCGTCTGCGGCCGCAGCTCCGGCGGGAGGGTCGCGTAGCGCGGGTCGGAGAACTGGGAGTACTCGGCGTCGTTGTCGAGCGGGGGCGGCGGGGTGTCGTAGGAGCGGCGCCACAGCATGAACTGCTCCTCGCCGAACTCCGCGAGGGTCTGCGCCTTGTCCTTGCCCTGGAGGGCACCGTAGTGACGCTCGTTGAGGCGCCAGCTGCGGCTGACCGGGATCCACAGGCGGTCGGCGGCCTCCAGCGCGAGCTGCGCGGTGCGGATCGCGCGCTTCTGGAGGGACGTGTGGAGCACGTCGGGCAGCAGGCCGGCTTCCTTGATCAGCTCGCCGCCGCGCGTCGCCTCCTTCTCGCCCTTCGGAGTGAGGTTGACGTCCACCCAGCCGGTGAACAGGTTCTTCTCGTTCCACTCGCTCTCGCCGTGGCGGAGGAGGATCAGCTTGTACGGTGCGTCGGCCATGTGCCCGAGCGTAATCGAAGGCCCGTCCTTGCTGCGCGGGGCGCCCGCCGGTCGGACGGTTGACGGGATCTGTTAATCGAGTGGCCCCCGGACACGAACCCTCCGTAAGGTCTGCTTGCCTTTCCAGCCACTTACATCCGGGGGGTCCCATGTCATCCGTAGCCCGTGCGAGACACGCGGTCCGCCAGACCGTCTCCGGGCTGCCCCCGGCGTTCTGGTGGCTGTGGACCAGCACCCTGGTCAACCGGCTCGGCGCCTTCGTCGCCACCTTCATGGCGCTCTACCTGACCCTCGACCGCGGCTACTCCGCCACCTACGCCGGTCTCGTCGCCGCCCTGCACGGCCTCGGCGGGGTGATCTCGTCGCTGGGCGCCGGGGTGATGACCGACCGGCTCGGACGGCGGCCCACACTGCTGGTCGCGCAGGCGTCGACGGCGGTGTCCGTCGCGCTGCTCGGGTTCGTGCACGACCCCGTCGCCATCGCCGGCGTCGCCTTCCTCGTCGGCATGGCCTCCAACGCCTCCCGGCCCGCCGTCCAGGCGATGATGGCGGACATCGTGCGGCCCGAGGACCGCATCCGCGCCTTCTCCCTCAACTACTGGGCCATCAACCTCGGCTTCGCCGTCTCCTCCATGGCCGCCGGGTTCATCGCCGAGTACAGCTACCTCGCCGGGTTCCTCATCGAGGCCGTGATGACGATGGTGTGCGCCGTCGTCGTCTTCGTGAAGCTGCCCGAGTCGAAGCCCGTGCGGAGCAGCGCGGAGCAGGCGCGGGAGGAGTCCGTGGGGCTGGGGACGGTGCTGCGCGACGGGCGGTTCATGGGGGTCGTCGGGTTGTCCTTCCTGGTCGCGGTGATCTTCCAGCAGGGCTCGGTCGGTCTGCCCGTCGCGATGGGCGCGGCGGGGTTCACCCCGGCCGACTACGGCCTGGCCATCGCGGTCAACGGCGTGCTCATCGTCGTGCTGCAGATCCCGGTCACCCGGTTCATCGAGCACCGGGACCCCGGGCGGCTGCTGGTGATCTCCTCGCTGCTCGCCGGGTACGGCTTCGGCCTCACCGCCTTCGCCGGGTCGGTCGGCGTCTTCGCCCTCACGGTCTGCGTGTGGACCCTCGCCGAGATCGTCAACGCGCCCACCCAGACCGGTCTCGTGGTCCGGCTCTCCCCGGTGCACGGACGCGGGCGCTACCAGGGGATGTACACCATGTCCTGGGCCGTCGCCGCGCTCGTCGCCCCGCTGATGTCGGGCGCCGTGATCGACCGGTTCGGGGCCGAGTGGCTGTGGGGCCTGTGCGCCGTCATTGGTACGGGGGCCGGAGTCGGCTACGCCGTGCTGATGCGACGGCTGTCGGCCGAGGCGACGGTGGCGACCGAGGAGGCGGTTCCGACCGGGAAGACGGCGACCGGGAAGACGCAGACCGGGAAGGCGCCCGGCGGGGAGAGGCCGGATGAGGAGAGGCCGACCGGGAAGACGCCGGGCGGACAGGTGCCGGGCGGGTCGGTCGGGGCCCTCGAAGGGAAGCCGGAGGTCGGCGCTTCCTGAGAGGGAACCACCGGCAGAGGGAGCCGCCGGCAGGAGCAACCACCGACAGACGGAAGGCCCGGCGGTCAGGGTCACCGGGCCTTCCGTCCGTACTGGGTTGTACCGCGTTATATCAGGTTGTAACGGGTTTCGGCGGATGATGCGGGTTCGCGTGCGCGCGGCGTCAGCCGCATTGGCAGGGGCCGCCCGACTGGCACCCGCACCCGCAGCCCGAGCCGCAGCCGCACGCGGCGATCAGCGGCAGGTTCCTGATCTCGGCGGGCTGCTCGGTCTCGCGCTCCTGCGTGGGGTCGGTCGACGTGCCGGGGGATTCGGCCATGGGTCCCTCCTCGAGGCTGGTGCCTGTGCCCATTGGACGCCCGCCCCACCGGGCGCATCAACGGCGCACTGAGGCTCAGGAGCGCCCCGGCCGATCCCCCCGCGCACCACCGGCCAGGTCAGGCCCCCTCCGTCCCCGGCACGGTCTGGATCTCCGACTGGAGCTCCGCCTGGATCTCGTCCGCGTGCTCTCCGGTGACCAGGTAGACGACCCGCTTGGCGACCGAGACCGCGTGGTCGGCGAAGCGCTCGTAGTAGCGGCCCAGCAGGGTCACGTCGACGGCCGTCTCGATGCCGTGCTTCCAGCGGTCGTCCATCAGGTGCTGGAAGAGCGTGCGGTGCAGCAGGTCCATCGCGTCGTCGTCCTGCTCCAGCTGGAGCGCCAGGTCGACGTCCTTGGTGATGATCACCTCGGCCGCCTTCGCCATCAGGCGCTGCGCGAGCTGGCCCATCTCCAGGATCGTGGCGTGCAGGTCGCGCGGGACCGCGCGCGCCGGGTAGCGCAGCCGGGCGAGCTTCGCCACGTGCTGCGCGAGGTCGCCGGAGCGCTCCAGGTCGGCCGACATGCGCAGCGAGGTGACGACGATGCGCAGGTCGGTGGCGACCGGCTGCTGGCGCGCCAGCAGGGCTATGGCCCGGGCCTCCAGGTCGTGCTGGAGTTCGTCGACCTTCTGGTCGGCCTCGATCACGTTCTCCGCCAGCTTCAGATCGGCGTCGAGGATGGCCGTCGTGGCGCGCCCGATCGCCGACCCGACCAGCCGGGCCATCTCCACCAGACCGTCGCCGATCGAATCCAGTTCCTCGTGGTACGCGTCCCGCATCAGGGTTCCTCTCATGCGTCTGTACAGGGGTTCAGGGGCTTGGGCTCCTGCGAGGTCCGGGGCCGGGTGCCCCGTCGCGGGACCGTCGATCGCGCACCCCGCACGGCCGACGGTCGAACCCCACGCTCCCACGTTCCGTCCCTTACGCGTCCGGTTCCGTCACCCCACATGAACCATCCCTGGCTCCAAGGTGAACTCTGGGCGACGAGTGTTCGAGCTCGCCCTCCGACGGCTGTGGGCACCGCCCGCGCCATGCCTAACCTGGACGCATGGACGTGAACGCGGCGGTCGCCGCAGTGGCAGCGATCGCCGGGGTGCTCACCGGTGTCATCGCCATGCTGGCGTTCCGCTTCAGCGAACGCGAACAACGGCGTCCCCCGCGCACCTCCCTGCACACCGATCCGGTCCTGCCGCCGGGGGTCGACACCGTCCTGTCCGTGCTGCGCTCCTCCGCCGTCGTCCTGGACGAGGCCGACGGCGTGGTCAAGGCCAGCTCCGCCGCGTACGCGCTCGGGCTGGTCCGGGGCGGCAAGCTCGCCGTGGAGCCGATGCTGCAGATGGCCCGCGACACCCGGCGGGACGGCGAGATACGGCAGGTCGAGCTGGACCTGCCCCGCCGGGGCACCGGACGCGGCGAGGCCCTCGCGGTCTCCGCGCGGGTGGCGCCGCTCGGCTCGCGGCTCGTGCTGCTGCTCGTCGAGGACCTCACCGAGGCCCGCCGCATCGAGGCGGTGCGACGCGACTTCGTCGCCAACGTCAGCCACGAGCTCAAGACCCCCGTCGGCGCCCTCTCGCTGCTCTCCGAGGCCGTCATGGACGCCTCCGACGACCCGGAGGCCGTGGAGCGCTTCGCCGGACGCATGCAGATCGAGGCCACCCGGCTCACCAACCTGGTGCAGGAGCTCATCGACCTCTCCCGGGTGCAGAACGACGACCCCCTCGAGGACGCCGAACCCGTCCGCGTGGACGAACTGGTCGCCGAGGCCATCGACCGGTGCCGGCACGCGGCCGGCACCAAGGAGATCACCATGGCCACCGGCGGCACCGCCGACCTGTACGTGTGGGGCAACCGCGGCCAGCTCGCCGCCGCGCTCGGCAACCTCGTCGAGAACGCCGTCAACTACTCGCCCGCCCGCACCCGCGTGGGCATCGCGGCCCGCAGGGTCGCCCAGCCCGGCGGGGACATGCTCGAGATCGCCGTGACCGACCAGGGCATCGGCATCTCGGAGAAGGACAAGGAGCGCGTCTTCGAGCGCTTCTACCGGGTCGACCCGGCCCGCTCCCGTGCCACCGGCGGTACGGGCCTGGGCCTCGCGATCGTGAAGCACGTGGCCGCCTCGCACGGCGGGGAGGTCACGGTGTGGAGCGCCGAGGGCCAGGGCTCCACCTTCACCCTGCGGCTGCCGGAGGCCGGAGCGGCCCGCGACCGCACCCGTCAGACGTCCCACCGGGACGAGTCCGCCGGCCTCGACCGCGAGGCCGGAGGATCCCCCTCCTCATCGCACCCCTCATCCCCCCACTCTTCCGATCCATCCGCGTACGAAACGCTTCCCTCCCCGGAGGTCCTTCCGTGACCCGAGTGCTCGTCGTCGAGGACGAGGAGTCCTTCTCCGACGCCCTGTCGTACATGCTCCGCAAGGAGGGCTTCGAGGTCGCCGTCGCGACCACCGGGCCCGACGGACTCGACGAGTTCGAGCGCAACGGCGCCGACCTCGTCCTCCTCGACCTGATGCTGCCCGGACTGCCGGGCACCGAGGTGTGCCGCCAGCTGCGCGGCCGTTCCAATGTCCCCGTCATCATGGTGACCGCCAAGGACAGCGAGATCGACAAGGTGGTCGGCCTGGAGATAGGGGCCGACGACTACGTCACCAAGCCGTTCTCCTCGCGCGAGCTGGTCGCCCGCATCCGCGCGGTGCTGCGCCGCCGCGGCGAGCCGGAGGAGGCCGCCCCCGCGGCCCTGGAGGCCGGCCCGGTGCGGATGGACGTCGACCGGCACGTGGTCACCGTGGGCGGCACCAAGGTCGACCTGCCGCTGAAGGAGTTCGACCTGCTGGAGATGCTGCTGCGCAACGCCGGCCGGGTGCTGACGCGCATGCAGCTCATCGACCGGGTCTGGGGCGCCGACTACGTCGGCGACACCAAGACGCTCGACGTCCACGTCAAGCGGCTGCGCGCCAAGATCGAGCCGGACCCGGGCGCCCCGCGGTACCTGGTGACGGTGCGCGGTCTCGGCTACAAGTTCGAGCCGTAGAAGGCGTAAAAGCCGTAGGAGTCGCAGAAGCCGCAGGAGAGCCGCAAGGACCGCAGACCCGCAAGCCCGCGAACTGCGGGACCGTAGAAGACGCGGAGAGCGTCCCGGCACGGTGAAGGGCGGGCCCCCGCGCGGGGGCCCGCCCTTCACGTGTGCTGTGCGTCGTGCGACCGGTCAGTCGCCGGCCTGCTGGCTCGCCGAGGCGGCATCGGTCGGGGTGCCCGACGGGGCCCCGGACTCCGTCGCCCCGTCGCCCTCGTCGGCCGGCTCGTCGGAGGACTCCGCCGACGGCTGCGACGAGGCGCCCGGCGCGGCCGGGATCTCGGTCGGGCCCCAGCTGCTGAAGAAGTTCTCGGCCGGGTAGACGAACGCGCGCAGGCTCACGTCACCGGTCTTGCTGAAGGTGAAGGTGACCTCCTGCGCGTTGCCGTCCTGGACGGCCTCGCGGCTGCTCGGCAGGACGGCGGAGGCGTTGCCCTCGCCGCCGATGATGAGCGAACCGCCGGCCGGGACGGTCAGGCTGCCGCCCTCGGCGGGGGTGAGCTGGACGCTCTTGCCGGTGCCGGGGAGGGTGATCGACTCAAGGGTCTGGTCGGTGCGGCCCTCGTTGAACAGCGTGGCGGCGACGACGGCCGGGCCCGTCGACTCGAGGTCGGGCTGGGTGACGACCACGGCGTTCTGGACCTTGATGTCGCCGACGGTGGTGGACGCGTTGTCCGGCTTGATCTGCAGGGTCTGGGCGTTGTTGCCGGCCGCACACGCGGAGAGCGAGGCGATCGAGAACGCGATGGCGGCGGCGGCGAGGGCGCCGCGTCGAAGGCTGCTGCTCACGGCGGCGGCAACTCCTTGACTCGAGCGTTGGCGGCCGTAAAGCCGCCTTAAATGATCTGTCAGCGGCCTTAGGTTACCGAGCCGCCCCCGAGCGACCGCACCCGACCCTCCCCAAGGCACACCCCGTTCCCCGGGAAGGCGGCTTTCCTCCCGGGCGGCGTCACCGCATCGGCGGCGGTCCGGTGGCGCACGGGCTCGTGCGTCCCGGATACCCGGGCCGTGAACCGGCTCGTGAACCCGGTTCGTGAACCCGTGCTTCACGGACCCGGTCGGCACGCGCCCGTCGCCCGTCCGTCGTTCATCCGTCACTCATGACTCCTATGACCCATGTGACCCACATGACTCAGGGGCCACTTTCGGCCCGGTGCCCTCGGCCATTCCCATAAGCGGGCCGGGCGCGTCACGCGGGCGCCTTCGCCATAGCCGTCCTCGCACGTCGCGATAGCCGTCCCGGGCGCCGTGCATTTCCCGTGAAGGAATGCGCGGACGGCCTCGGAATTGATCACCGCGCCGCTCGTCCTCACGCCGTGTGATCAATTCCGGATTCGACCGGAACCCGGCTCCGCTCACCGAACGGAGTAGCGGAAGTCGAGCACTCGGAACCGGACATATGGGGATGTTCGGCCGCTCGTGCAGGCCTTCGGATGCCTGTGACGTGCGTGTTTCACTTGCCCCGGAGAGCCGCTCCCACCTGCGAATACCTGCTTCCGCTCGGCGTCCGCAGCACGTCCCCGTTGCTGTTGTCAAGCCCCGAGAATGGCCCTGACCTGCGAAAACGCCATTCAGAACACGCCGTATCCGTGTTACCCTGGATAGCCACGGAAGGGGTACCTGTCACATGACGTTCAAGGTTGGCGACACCGTGGTCTATCCCCATCACGGGGCCGCGCTGATCGAGGCAATCGAAACTCGCCAGATCAAAGGCGTGGACAAGACCTACTTGGTGCTGAAGGTCGCCCAGGGTGACCTGACGGTACGTGTGCCAGCGGACAATGCGGAGTTCGTCGGCGTGCGTGATGTGGTCGGTCAGGACGGGCTGGACCGGGTCTTCGAGGTGCTGCGCGCGCCGTATGCCGAGGAGCCCACGAACTGGTCCCGTCGTTACAAGGCAAACCTGGAGAAGCTCGCCTCGGGCGATGTCATCAAGGTCGCGGAAGTCGTGCGTGACCTGTGGCGTCGTGAGCGCGAGCGTGGACTCTCCGCCGGCGAGAAGCGCATGCTCGCCAAGGCGCGCCAGATTCTGGTCAGCGAACTCGCCCTCGCGGAGAACACCAACGAGGACAAGGCCGAGGCCCTGCTCGACGAGGTTCTCGCCTCCTGAGAAGGCGGAGCACCTCTCGCTCAGCACTGCTCAGCGCACTGCTCAGCGCATCGAAATGCCGCGGTGCCCGATGACGTCCTGGATGTCGCCGGGCGCTGCGGCATGTGCGTACCCGGACTCCGTGCACCGTGGTGCCCGCGTCGCACTTGCGCCGCGCCGGGGAATGTGTCATCACTCACGTCCCCGCCCCTGGTGTGCCGGGCCCCGGGCGGCCGGCCCGACCAGAGTCACGGAAGGGGCTGGTCGAGGCGTCGCGCCCGGCACTGCCCCCGCTTCGGGAGCGGGGGTACGCCCAGGCCATACCCAGGTAGGCCGAGCACACAAACCTGACAGGAACCGATGTCTGACGATCCGCTCCCCCCGCCCCCCTCGACCCCCGCACCCGGTCGTGCGACCGCCCGGACGGCGGCCGTGATCCCGGCCGCCGGCCGCGGCGTGCGCCTCGGACCGGGCGTCCCCAAGGCACTCCGGGCGCTCGGCGGCACCCCCATGCTCATCCACGCGATCCGCGCGATGGCCGCCTCCCGCGCCGTCTCCCTGGTCGTCGTCGTGGCCCCGCCCGACGGCGCCGCCGAGGTCAGGACGCTGCTCGACGCGCACGCCCTGCCCGAGCGCACCGACTTCCTGGTCGTCCCCGGCGGCGGGAGCCGCCAGGAGTCCGTGCGGCTCGGCCTGGAGGCGCTGCCGCCCGGCTACGACATCGTCCTGGTGCACGACGCGGCCCGTCCGCTCGTCCCCGTGGACACCGTGGACGCCGTCATCGAGGCCGTCCGCGACGGCGCCGTCGCCGTCGTCCCCGTGCTGCCGCTCGCCGACACCGTCAAGCAGGTCGAGTCGGCCGGCGCACCGGGCGGGCCCGAGCGCGTGGTCGCCACCCCGGACCGGTCCCTGCTGCGCGCGGTGCAGACCCCGCAGGGCTTCGACCGGGCCACCCTGGTGCGCGCGCACGAGACGGTGACGGACGACGTCACCGACGACGCGAGCATGGTCGAGCAGCTCGGCCCGACCGTCGTCACCGTCCCCGGCCACGAGGAGGCCTTCAAGGTCACCCGCCCCCTCGACCTGGTCCTCGCGGAGGCGGTCCTGGCCCGCAGGAGGCTCAACGATGGCTTCTGAGGCGCTCCCGGTGCTCCCGCAGGTGGGCATCGGCACCGACATCCACGCCTTCGAGGACGGCCGGGAGCTGTGGTGCGCCGGCCTGAAGTGGGAGGGCGAGGGCCCGGGGCTGGCCGGGCACTCCGACGCGGACGTCGTCGCGCACGCCGCCTGCAACGCGCTGTTCTCCGCCGCCGGGCTCGGCGACCTGGGGCAGCACTTCGGCACCGGGCGGCCCGAGTGGTCCGGGGCGTCCGGGGTGACGCTGCTGACCGAGGCCGCGCGGATCGTGCGGGAGGCCGGATTCCGGATCGGCAACGTCGCGGTGCAGGTCGTCGGCCCCCGGCCGAAGATCGGCAAGCGCCGGGAGGAGGCCCAGAAGATCCTGTCGGAGGCCGCCGGGGCGCCGGTGTCGGTGTCGGGGGCCACGACGGACGGGCTCGGCTTCCCCGGCCGGGGAGAGGGGCTCATGGCGGTGGCGACGGCCCTGGTCGTCCGCACGGGCTGAGCGGTCCGGCGGCCCCGGAGGGACGCGGGACCGCCGGGCCGCGCGACGACGCGGCCCCGGCACGACCACCCCGCGCCACCCCGCCTTCGCCCTGCCACCGGCCCGTCGGCGGCGGGCCGGCGGGCCCGGTCCGCCACCCGTGTCCCGGCGGTCCGCGGGCCGTGTGCGGCGACCCGTACGCGCCAAACCCCCGGAAGGCGCCGGGCACACCCCGGTGCCGACTACCCTGGAGGGGTGACTATTCGCCTGTACGACACCAGCGCCCGGCAGATCCGTGACTTCATCCCGCTCCGGCCGGGTTGTGTCTCGATCTACCTGTGCGGTGCCACCGTGCAGGCGGCACCGCACATCGGGCACATCCGCTCGGGGCTGAACTTCGACATCATGCGCCGCTGGTTCGCGTACCGCGGCCTGGAGGTGACGTTCATCCGCAACGTCACCGACATCGACGACAAGATCATCGCCAAGTCCGCCGAGCAGGGCCGCCCCTGGTGGTCCATCGGCTACGAGAACGAGCGCGCCTTCACCGACGGCTACCACGCCCTCGGCTGCCTGCCCCCCACCTACGAGCCGCGCGCCACCGGCCACATCACCGAGATGGTCGAGATGATGCGCGGCCTCATCGAGCGCGGCCACGCCTACGAGGCCGACGGCAACGTCTACTTCGCCGTCACCTCGTTCCCGGACTACCTGAAGCTGTCCAACCAGGAGCTGGAGAACCTCCTCCAGCCCTCCGGCGAGGGCGAGACCGGCAAGCGCGACCCGCGCGACTTCGCCATGTGGAAGGCGGCCAAGCCCGGCGAGCCGAGCTGGGAGACGCCGTGGGGCCGCGGGCGCCCGGGCTGGCACCTGGAGTGCTCGGCGATGGCGCACAAGTACCTCGGCACCGTCTTCGACATCCACGGCGGCGGCCTCGACCTGGTCTTCCCGCACCACGAGAACGAGATCGCCCAGGCCAAGGCCTACGGCGACGAGTTCGCCCGCTACTGGGTGCACAACGCCTGGGTCACCATGAGCGGCGAGAAGATGTCGAAGTCGCTCGGCAACTCGGTGCTCGTCGGCGAGATGGTCAAGCGGTGGCGGCCCATCGTGCTGCGCTACTACCTCGGCACCCCGCACTACCGCTCGATGATCGAGTACAGCGAGGAGGCCCTGCGCGAGGCCGAGTCCGCGTTCGCGCGCATCGAGGGCTTCGTGCAGCGCACCGTGGAACTCGCCGGCGGTCCGGTGGAGCCGTCCGCCGAGGTGCCGCCCGCCTTCGCCGAGGCCATGGACGACGACCTGGGCGTGCCGCAGGCGCTGGCGGTGGTGCACACCACCGTCCGGCAGGGCAACAGCGCGCTGGCCGCCGACGACAAGGAGGCCGCCGTGGCCCGCCTCACCGAGGTCCGCGCCATGCTGGGCGTCCTCGGGCTCGACCCCCTCGACCCGCACTGGGCCGGCGAGGGCGACCGGGGCGAGGACCTGCACGGGGTGGTCGACAGCCTGGTGCGCCTCGTCCTCGACCAGCGCGAGGCCGCCCGGGCCCGCAAGGACTGGGCCACCGCGGACGCCATCCGCGACCGGCTGGGCCAGGCCGGCCTGGTCATCGAGGACAGCCCGCAGGGGCCGCGCTGGAACCTCGGCCCGCGCTGAGCGACCACGGGGAGCCCCGCGGCTCCCCCGATCGGCCGTGCCGCCCGGGGCGCCGGGCGGCACACCGCACGGACACATCCACAGACGCGACGCACACACCCACCACTTCACGGAAGACGGATACCTCATGGCCGCGAACAACCGCCGCATGTCCGGCAAGAAGGGCGCGCAGGTCGGCAGTGGCGGCCAGCGGCGCCGGGGCCTCGAAGGCAAGGGGCCGACGCCGCCCGCCGAGATGCGCAAGGGCCACGCCAAGCAGCGCGCCGCCCAGGCCAGGGCGCGCCGCGCCCAGGGCCGCCCGCAGCAGCGGCGCGGCGGGGGACGCTCGAGCTCCGAACTCGTCGTCGGGCGCAACCCCGTCGTCGAGGCGCTGCGCGAGGGCGTGCCCGCCTCCACGCTGTACGTCCAGCAGTTCATCGACAACGACGAGCGGGTGCGCGAGGCGCTCCAGCTCGCGGCCGAGCGCGGCGGGATCAACCTCATGGAGGCGCCCCGCCCCGAACTCGACCGCATGACGAACGGCCTGAACCACCAGGGCCTGGTCCTCCAGGTCCCGCCGTACGAGTACGCCCACCCCGAGGACCTGGTCGCGGGCGCCCACGACGAGGACGAGGACCCGCTGATCGTCGCCCTCGACGGCGTCACCGACCCGCGCAACCTCGGCGCCGTCGTCCGCTCCGTCTCCGCCTTCGGCGGCCACGGCGTCGTCGTGCCCGAGCGGCGCGCCGCCGGCATGACCGCCGGTGCGTGGAAGACGTCCGCGGGGACGGCCGCCCGTACGCCCGTCGCCCGCGCCACCAACCTCACGCGCGCCCTGGAGGCGTACAAGAAGGCCGGGATCGTGGTCGTCGGCCTGGCCGCCGACGGGGAGGCCGAGATCGGCGAGCTGGACGCGCTCGAGGGCCCGGTCGTCATCGTCGTCGGCAGTGAGGGCAAGGGGCTGTCCCGACTGGTCGGCGAGACGTGCGACTTCCGGGTGCGGATCCCGATGCCGGGCGGCGCGGAGTCGCTCAACGCCGGCGTGGCGGCGGGCATCGTCCTGTACGAGGCGGCCCGGCGCCGGGGCTGACGCCACCGGGGACGAGCGAGGTGCCTGAACGGGTGTGCGACATCGTCACCCACAGGGGGCGTTCCGGACGGTCCGGGCCAGCTTGACGCGGTCCGGACACATCCGGCGGGTCAAGGCAGTGTCCTAACACCACGTCACTCGGTTAGATGAGTGTGGACACCAGAACACCCCGCACACCCACGGGGGACCGCTCGTCGGGACTCGACGACGCTCCCGCGCTGAGCATGGTGAAGGTGCCGAGCGATCCGGCGCAGGTCATCGTCAATCACGCCAGCTTCCGCGTGCAGCTGGGAGCTTCGACGCGGTACGCCCGGTCGCCGCGGATCGCACGGTACCCGGGCGCCGAGGACACCGCCCGCATCCCCGTCGTCACCACCATGGGTGCGGCGGGCCGGGCCGCGCCCCGCCGCCGTCCCGTCGTCTGGAGCGGCCGGTCCGCCCCCGACGACACCGGCGCCCACCGGCTCCTGCAGGCCGTGCGGCGCGAGGGCGTCCGGCACACCGACGAACCGCTCGGCGACACCGGGACCGGCACCCGGGTCATCCCCCGCCCCGGCACCGGTTACGACGACCACGACGACGGTCCGGCCACCCAGCCCCTCAGGACCCCGTTCGTCGGCGCCCCGCGCAGGCCCGGCGACGGTCCCCTGCTGCCTCCCCTGCGCACGGTCGGCAGCGCCTACGACGAACCCGCCTACGACGGCTTCGCCCACGACGGCCACGGCTACGGTCACTCCGCGTACGACGACGCGTTCGAGGACACCGGCGCCCACTCCACGCTCCCGGGCGAGGACACCGGCCGGCGCGGCAGGCGGCACGCCGACGACCCGGCCCGGCACGCCTACTACCCCGGGCGCCGGATGAACCTCGGCGTCGTCCTGCTCCCGCTGCGGGTCTTCCTCGGCGGCATCTCCGTCTACGCCGGCATGGGCAAGCTCTGCGACCCCCTCTACTTCGAGGGCGGCAGGCGCGGCTCCATGGTCAAGTGGCTGAACACCCTGCACCCCTGGGAAGTCGCCGAGCCGCTGCGCCAGTTCGCCCTGGAGCACCCCGTCGGCTCCGGCCTGGCCATCGCCTTCCTCCAAGTCGTCGTCGGCGTCCTGACCGTCCTCGGCTGCTGGCAGCGGGTGGCGGCCGCGGTCGGCGCGCTGCTCTCGGCGGCGCTGCTGGTCACCGTCAGCTGGAAGAGCGTCCCCGCCTACGAGACGCCCGACATCATCTACCTCGCCGCCTGGTCCCCGCTGATCATCGCGGGCGCCCCCGTCTACTCCGTCGACGGCCGCCTCGCGGGCGGTGCCTGGCGCCGGCTCGGCCCCCGCGCCGACATCTGGGACCTGCGCCGCCACGTCCTGCGCCGCGGCGCCCTCGTCACCACCCTCGTCTGCGGGCTCACCCTGCTCGTCGGCTCGCTGCTCGGCGGTGCCGTCCGCGACGCCGACCGCGTGGTCGTCCCGGGCCCCGGAGAGGCCCCGCGCAACGAACTCCCCGGCTCCCCGCTCCCGCAGAAGCCCGGGGAGTCACCGGAGAAGCGCGTCCCGTCGGCCCCCACCACCCCCAGCCAGAGCGCCACGACGTCCGGCTCGACCGGTCCGTCCGCCGGAGCCACCAGCCCCGGCGCGACCCAGGGCACCGGAGCCACCACCGGTGCCCCCAGCCAGACCCGGGGCAGCACCGGGCAGACGCCGCCCCAGCAGTCCTCCCCGATCGACCAGGCCCCGAGCACCAGCTCCGGCCCGACCTCGGGCGGCAGCACCACCGGCGGCAGCGGCAGCGGCGCCCCGAGCGGGGACGGCGGCGGCAGCGGCGGCTCCTCCTCCGAGAGGCGGGGTCTCGTGGGCGGCCTCCTGGGATAGGGACGCCCGCCCGCACACGGCGAAGGGGTCCCGCACCGGCGAGGTGCGGGACCCCTTCGCCGTCGCCGGTGAGGAAGGCGGTGGCCGGGCCGGTGAGGACGGGTCAGCGGCGCTGCGCCGCCAGTTCCTTCGCCGCCTCCGTCAGGTCCTTCGCGGTGTCGATCGCCCGCCAGTAGGAGCCCTGGGGGATCGGGAAACCGGCCAGCCGGCGCTCGCGCGCCAGGTGCGGGAACGTGGTGCGCTCGTGGTCGCCGCGCTCCGGGAGCAGGTCGGCGAACCCGGGGGAGAAGACGTACACACCCGCGTTGATCTCGAAGGTCGACGGCGGGGCCTCGATGAAGTCGGTGATGTGGCCGAAACCGTCCGTCCGCACCGCGCCCCACGGGATGCGCGGACGGGCCAGCGCGAGGGTCGCGACGGCGTCCCGCTCGGTGTGGAAGTCCGCCATGTCGCGCAACGAGAAACGGGTCCAGATGTCGCCGTTGGTGGCGTACCAGGGGCGGTCCGGGTACGGGAGGTGCGCGGCGGCGTGCTTCAGGCCGCCGCCGCGGCCGAGGGGTTCCGTCTCGACGGCGGTGGTGACGGAGACGGGCAGGTCGGCGGTCTCCAGCCACTCCTGCAGGACCTCGGCGAGGTGGCCGCAGGAGACCACCACGTCCGTCACGCCCTCCTCGGCGAGCCAGGAGAGCTGATGGCCGATGATCGGGGTCCCCGTACCGGGGATCTCGACCATCGGCTTGGGCCGGTCGTCGGTGTACGGACGAAGCCGGGAGCCTTGGCCGCCGGCCAGGACGACGGCTTGAACGGGACGGGACGCGGCGCTCGGATCGGTCATGGGCGGAACTGTACGTGGCGCCCCGCGAACGGTCGGGGCCGGTGGCCCGGTGACCGGCGGTGCCTCCACCGCACCGGCGCGGTGCGGCCGGTGACGCCTCCTCCGCACCGGCGCGGCGCGGCACGGCCGGTGCGGGTCGTGTGCCCGGCGGCGGGCGGTGCGCTCAGCGGTGGGCGGTGACGACCCCCGACGCGAAGGAGGTGTCGCAGACCGGGCGGGCGTAGGACTGGGCCTTGGTGGGGCCGTACGCCCGGACCGCGGCCTTGCCGAGGGAGCGGGCGATGGAGGCGCAGTGCTTCGCCAGCGACGGGCGCTCGTCGACGGCCTGCTGGAGGTGGGTGAGCGCGACGCCCGGGTCCTCCTCCTGCAGTTCGACCAGCAGCGCGTCGCGCAGCACGTCCTGCGGTGCGCGGGCGGCGGCGCGCGAGGAGGCGCCGGGGGCGGAGGCGTCCGCGGCGGTGAGCACCGGGCTCGAGGGGGATCCCGACCAGTTGACTCGCGCGACCGCGAGGGTCCCGGAGAGCACCAGGACGACGGGCAGGACGAAGGCGAGGGTGCGGCCGATCCGGAGGGCGGGGCCCCCGCCGCGTCGCGTCTGAGGGTTCGTGGAGTGCTTCACGCGTGTGAGGGTAGCGGCAGGTAGTCGGGCGGAAACCTTCCGTCACCGGTTCGAGGGACAGGGGGTGGAGGGTTTCGAGGTGCGTGTTGACGCACCCCGATCGAAATGTCCCTTGTGCCGGGGTATTTGTCGACAAGGAGAGGGGCCCCGCAGCGACCTGCGGGGCCCCTCTTCATCATCTCGGGTGAATCACCCGGAGCCGTACGTTTCGTCCGGTGCCTCAGTCGGAGAGGCGCGCGCCGGTGGAGGTCGAGAACACGTGGGTCTCGCCCGCCCGCGGCACGACGTGCAGCTGGCTGCCCTTCTCCGGGACCTCGCGGCCGCCGACGCGGACCACCACGTCCTTGGCCTCGCCGCCGATCTGCGCGGTGCCGTAGACGAACGCGTCGGAGCCCAGCTCCTCCACGACGTTGACGGTGACCTCGACGCCCAGGTCGGAGTCGGCACCGGCCACGTCGAAGTGCTCGGGGCGGACGCCGACCGTGACGGTCTTGTCGGTGGCGGAGGCCAGCGCGTCCCGCTGGACCGGCACCACCGAGTTGCCGAACTTCACCCCGCCGTCGGTGATCGGGACCTCGATCAGGTTCATGGCCGGGGAGCCGATGAAGCCGGCGACGAAGAGGTTCGCGGGCTTGTCGTACATGTTGCGCGGGGTGTCGACCTGCTGGAGCAGACCGTCCTTGAGGACCGCGACCCGGTCGCCCATGGTGAGCGCCTCGACCTGGTCGTGGGTGACGTAGACGGTGGTGATGCCCAGGCGGCGCTGGAGCGAGGCGATCTGCGTGCGGGTGGACACGCGGAGCTTGGCGTCCAGGTTGGACAGCGGCTCGTCCATGAGGAACACCTGCGGCTCGCGCACGATGGCGCGGCCCATGGCGACACGCTGGCGCTGACCGCCGGAGAGCGCCTTCGGCTTGCGGTCCAGGTACTCGGTCAGGTCGAGGATCTTCGCGGCCTCCTCGACCTTCTGCCGGATCTCCGCCTTGTTGACGCCGGCGATCTTGAGCGCGAAGCCCATGTTGTCGGCGACCGTCATGTGCGGGTAGAGCGCGTAGTTCTGGAACACCATGGCGATGTCCCGGTCCTTGGGCGGCAGGTGCGTGACGTCGCGGTCACCGATGCGGATGGCGCCGCCGTTGACGTCCTCGAGCCCCGCGAGCATCCGGAGCGAGGTGGACTTGCCGCAGCCGGACGGGCCGACCAGGACGAGGAACTCGCCGTCCGCGATCTCGATGTCGAGGGCGTCGACGGCGGGCTTGGTGGAACCCGGGTAGATCCGGGTCGCCTTGTCGAACGTGACAGTGGCCATGGTGAATGGTCCCCTTCTACCGGCAGGAACGTGCCGGACGATCCGAGTAGGAAGGTGGTGCCACTACGGGTGTTCCGTTGTGGTGTAGTCCACAGGGGTGAACTGGCACAGGACGGTACCTGGCGTTCACCTGGTCTGTCAGCACCTCCCGGGTTGTGAATTCCGCGGAAACTTTCGAGCGCCGAGGGGACGGCTCCGTAGCGGACGGGGCCCGTTCGGCCCGGCGCGGGGTCACCGGTCGGTCGCGTACCGGTCCGCCAGCACCGCCACGGCCGCCGCGACCGCCCGCCGCAACTCCTCCGGACCGAGCACCTCCGCCTCGACGCCCAGCCGGAGCAGGTCGCCGGTCGCGACCGCCTCCGACTCGACGGACAGCTCCACCTCGACCCACCCCTCGTCGTCCGGCGGCCCCGCCTTTGCGAGCGCCCGGGTCCCCGCCGCCCCGAACTGCATCGGCAGCAGCTTCCGCCCGCGCGGGGAGAGCCGCAGTCGGGCGGTGCCCTGGTGCCGCGCCGCCTCCATGCGCCGGGAGGACTCCGTCCAGTACGCGGCCAGGTCGAAGCCGGCCGGACGGGTGAACTCCTCGCCCGTCTCCTCCACCGTCCGGAAGCGCGACACCCGGTAGGTGCGCACGGCGTCCTGCGCCAGCGCCACCAGGTACCAGATGCCGCCCTTCAACACGAGACCCAGCGGGCACACCTCGCGGTGCACCTCGCCGCGCCAGCGCCGGTAGTGGGTGCGCAGCACCCGCTGCTGCCACACCGCCCGCGCGACGGACTCCAGGTGCGGCACGGGGTCGGCGTCCCGGAACCAGGCCGGCGCGTCCAGGTGGAACCGCTCGCGCACCCGCCGCGCCTGTCCGGCCGGGCCGCCCGGGAGGGCGGCCTCCACCTTCAGCTGGGCGCTCGCCAGGACGGCACCCAGGCCCAGTTCCCCGGCCGGTCCCGGCAGCCCGGCCAGGAACAGTGAACCGGCCTCCGCGTCGGTCAGTCCGGTCAGCCGTGTGCGGTACCCCTCCACCAGGCGGTAGCCGCCCTCCGGTCCGCGCTCCGCCCGGACCGGTACCCCGGACGCGCCGAGCGCCTCGATGTCCCGGTAGACGGTGCGCACCGACACCTCCAGTTCCGCCGCAAGTTCGGAGGCGGTCATCCGGCCGCGGTTCTGCAGCAGCAGGAGCAGGGAGAGGAGCCGGTCGGCACGCATGGGGCCCATTCTCCCCACGTACCTGACAGGAGGTGTCAGGTACGGGCGGAAGGGTGGACGCATCAGCCGGACCCGCACCAGAAGGGGACACCCATG
This sequence comes from Streptomyces viridosporus T7A, assembly GCF_008704515.1. Lineage (NCBI taxonomy): Bacteria > Bacillati > Actinomycetota > Actinomycetes > Kitasatosporales > Streptomycetaceae > Streptomyces > Streptomyces viridosporus. The sequence continues at coordinate 3,970,005 of NZ_CP023700.1, read as the reverse complement.
CCCACCACCCGGACCACCACCGGCCACTTCACCTTCGCCGACTGGAAGGAGAGCCCCGTCACCCCCGAGGGCGACAGCCCCCGGCTCGCGCACGCCACGGTCACCAACGCGTTCTCGGGCGGCATCGAGTCCGGGGCCACGACCTGCGACTACACGATCGCCTACCTGACCGGGACGACCGGCACCTTCGCGGGGATGGAACTCGTCGTCGGCCGCGTCGACGGGCGGGAGGGGACCTTCGTGCTGGAGGAGCGCGGGCACTTCGCGCAGGACGGCACCGTGCACTGCTCCTTCGAGGTCGTCGAGGGCTCGGGCACCGGGGAACTGACGGGGCTGCGCGGCACGGGCGGGTTCACCTACCGGCACGGGGAGACGAAGGTGCCGTACACCTTCGCGTACGGGCTGGAGTGAACGGACGGGCCTCCTCCCGCACATGCGTGGCCCCGCGAAAGCGGCTCTGTGTACAGTGGAGCCGCCCTCGCGCGCGCCGCGCGATGCCTCCTTAGCTCAGATGGCCAGAGCAACGCACTTGTAATGCGTAGGTCGTCGGTTCGAATCCGACAGGGGGCTCCGGTGGAACCCGGGCCGGGCCTTCCCGGCCCGGGTCCTTCATGACCCGGGTCTTCATGCCCCGTGGCGGCGCAGGCGGCGGGCGATCTCCAGGTCGCGGTCCTCCAGGGGGCGGCCGTCCTCGATCTCCCACAGGCAGTTCTGCAGCACCCTCCCGTACGTCCACGCGCGCGCCCGCTCGCGGTCCAGGCCGAGGACGTCGGTCATGGCGTCGAAGCGCCAGCCGATGTCGTCGGCGTCGAAGCGGTTGTCCAGGGCGGGCCAGAGGTCGAACCCGGGGTCGCCGGCCAGGGGCTTGGGGTCGATGGCGAGCCAGGGGGCGCGGTCCGAGGCCAGGACGTTCTCGTCGTGCAGGTCCCAGTGCAGGAGGCGGTCGCCGGGCTCGTCGGCGACCTCCCGCACGGCGGCCGCACAGTCGGCGACGACCCGGCGGGCGGCCGGGTCCGGGATGCGGTCCAGGGCCCGGGGGGTGCGCTCGAGCATGGCGTGGGCCATGTCGCCGAGGCGGCGCATGCCCGCGGGGGCGGGGGTGGCGTGGAGGTGGGCGAGGAGGCGGGCGATCACCAGGACGGTCTCGTGGACGTCTGGTCGGTGCGCGAGCATGCGGGAGGCGTCGAGGCGTTCCAGGAGCATGACGCCGGTGGGCTCGTCGTGGTCCAGCAGGCGGACCGCCCCGTCGCCGTCCCACAGGCGCAGCGCGACCGGTTCGCCGTCGGTCTCCTGGTCGCGGAGCTGGAGCTTCAGCATCGCCGGTGTGCCGTCCGCGCGGTCGACCGGGAGGACCAGGGCGCTCATGCCGTGCAGGGGCGTCCCGGTGACGCGCAGGTCCCAGCGGTCGAGGAAGGAGGCGGCCAGGTCCGGCAGGGCGGCGATGAAGGCCCGGCCCGCCTCCTTGTTGAACTTCTCCTGGAATACGGCGAGTTCCTCGGGAATGTCGATCACCTTCCGCACGGTAGTCGTGTGCGGCGGGCGGGGCACCCTGGTTCACGGTTCGAGGACGACCTTTCCGGTCGTGCCCCGGTTCTCCAGGGCGCGGTGGGCGGCGGCGGCCTCGGCGAGGGGGAAGCGGTGGACGGCGGGGACGAGCCGGCCTTCGGCGGCCTCGGCGAGGGCGCGCAGTTCGAGCGTGCGGACGGGGTCGTCCCCACCGGCCCTGCGCATCATCTCGGGACCGAGGACGTTCGTGGAGACGCCCTCGACGAGGTACGGGCTGTCGTCGGCGAGGCCCTGGGCCGACCAGCCGAAGACGAGGTGCCGGCCGCCGGGGGCGAGGAGGTCCACGACCGTGCGGGCGACGTCCCCGCCCACGCCGTCGTACACCAGGGTGACCTTGCCCCGGTGGGCGTCGAGCCGTGCGGGCCAGTCCGGGGCCGTGTAGTCGACGGCGAGGTCGGCGCCGCCGGCCTCCACCCTGGCCGTCTTCGCGGGGCCGCCGGCCAGGCCGATGACGGTGGCGCCGGCGTTCCTGGCGTACTGCACGAGGAGGGTGCCGAGGCCGCCGGCCGCGGCGGGGACGACGACCACGTCGCCGGGGCCGGGCTCGGCGAACTGCACGATGCCCATCGCCGTGCGCCCCGTGCCGATCATGGCGACGGCCGCGGCGAAGTCCAGGCGCTCCGGGACCTCGTGCAGCCGGCCGGCGTCGGTGACGGCCAGCTCCGCATAGCCCCCGGGGGCGAAGCCGAGGTGGGCGACGACCCGCCGGCCGAGCCAGTGGGCGGGGGTGCCCTCGCCGAGGGCGTCGACGACCCCGGCGACCTCGCGGCCGGGAACGGTCGGCAGGGCGGCCGGGGCCGGCGCGGGACCCCGCAGGCCCTGCCGCAGGGCCGTGTCCAGCAGATGGACGCCGGCCGCCCGGACGGCGATGCGGACCTGCCCCGGGCCCGGCCGCGGATCCTCGACCTCCTCGTGGAGGAGGTTCTCGGCCGGACCGAAGGCGTGCAGGCGGATGGCGTGCATAGGGGTCTCCCGTGGGTGCCGGTCGGGTGGTTCCGCTCGCTGTGGCCCCCACGGTGCAACCTCAAGCATGCTCGAGGTCAAGCCTGTGCCGGCCCAGGGCGAGGGAGACGGCCGTCAGGGCGCTGTTGAAGGACACCTCCGAGAGCACACCGGGCGCGGCGACCTGGTCGCCGGCGAGGTAGACGCCGTCGCCGCGGTCGACGGCGGGCCGGTCGCGCCAGCTGCTCCCGGGCAGGTCGACGGCGCCGGTCCGCCCGTTCGCCACCGCCGCCCGCCGCCAGGTGACCCGTTCGCGCCAGCCGTCGAAGCCCAGGTCCAGCAGTTCCTCGGCGCGCGCGACGCCGTCGGCCCTGGACTCGTGCGGCGCGATGGGGATCTGACCCTGGATCAGTTGCTCGCCGGCCGGGGCGAGGGTGCGGTCCTGGGCGGTGAACCGCTCCAGCCAGCCCGGCGCGTCCAGGTCGGACACGACGAACGCGTCCCCGCGCCGGGTGCGCACGGCGAGGTCGACGAGGACGGTGCGGCCGCTCGGCCAGGTCAGCGAGGGGTCGCCGAGGAGGCGGCGGGCGGCGGCGAGGGAGGTGGCGACGACGACCGGGGTGTCGGTGGGCAGGGTGTCGACGCGGGACAGGGTCTCCATCCGCACGCCCAGGTTCCGGGCGCGGGCGGCCATCCGGTCGACGAGCCCGCCCCAGCCGCCGCGCGGGTAGCGCGCCTCCGGGGGCAGCTTGGTGGCGCGGCGCAGGCGTTCCTGGACGAACGCGGCGGACAGGGAGCCCGGGTCGTGGTGGAACAGCGCGACCGCGGAGTAGTGCGCGGCGGCCCGCGCGGCCTCCTCGCCGGCGATTCCGGTGGCCCAGGTGAGGAAGTCGGTGTCGACGGGCGCCTGCGCGCCGCCGCGGAGCAGCAGCTTCAGCATCGAGAGGGGCGGGGTGCGGCGCAGCGCGCCCCGGTGGCGCAGCCGCATCCGGGCGACCTCCAGGGGCGGGAGCGGGGCGAGCGGTCCGATGAGGCCGCGCCGGCGGAGCCAGGACCAGTGCGGGCCGCCGTTGTAGAGGGCGTGCGGCCCCTCGTTCGTCCGGTACGGGCCCTCGGCGGTGCGGGCCCGGCCGCCGAGGGTGTGGTGGGCCTCGTGGACGGTGACCTCGGCGCCTGCCTCGGCGGCGGCGACGGCCGCGGTGAGTCCGGCGAATCCGCCGCCGACGACGGTGATGCGGTGCATGGCTGGGGTCTCCCTTGCTCGGGCTTGCTCGGGTCGCTTTCGATGTCCGTCGTTACGACCCGTCGAGGGCCCCGGGATGTGACATGCGCGGGGTTCGCGCAGGCCGGGAGGGTTGTCAGTGGCGGGGTGCAGCATGAGGGGCATGGCGAGGAGAGCGGCGGGCGGTACGGGAGCGAAGAGGGCGCGGCGGCCCGAGCCGGGGCTGCCCGCCCTGGAGCGGTTCGAGGGAGGCGGACTGGAGCCGGACGGGGACTACGACGGACTGGAGTTCCGCGAGACGGACCTCACCGGGGAGAACGGCGCGGGGGCGCGCTTCATGGACTGCGCGCTGACGGGGTGCGCGCTGGACGGGACGCGGCTGTCCCGGGCGCGGGTGCTGGACTCGGTCCTCGCCGGCGTCCGGGGAGTGGGCACGAACCTGGCCGAGGCCACCCTGCGGGACGTGGAGGTGACCGACGCGCGGCTCGGGGGGACGCAACTGCACGGGGCGGTGCTGGAGCGGGTGCTGATCCGGGGCGGCAAGATCGACTTCCTGAACCTGCGCTCGGCCCGGCTCAAGGACGTGGTGTTCGAGGGCTGCGTCCTGGTCGAGCCGGACTTCGGCGGGGCCCGGCTGGAGCGGGTGGAGTTCGTGGACTGCGCGCTGAAGGGGGCGGACCTCACCGGCGCCACGCTGGTGGACGTGGACCTGCGCGGGGCCGTGCCGCTGGAGATCGCGCGGGGCGTGGACCGGCTGGCGGGAGCGGTGATCAGCACGGCGCAGCTGCTGGACCTGGCGCCGGTGCTCGCGGCGGCGTCGGGGATCCGGGTGGAGGGATGAGCGGGGGGCGGACGGAGGAGTGAGCGGGGGAGCGGGAGGAAGAACGAGCGGGGGAGCGGGGGAGGAACGAGCGGGCGGCGGGGGCGGCGCACGCGCTCCCGGGTCACGCCGGGCGGGGATCCCGGATCATGCCGGGCGGGGATCCCGGGTCACGGCAGGCGGGGATAGCGGGCCTGGAGGGTCCAGATGGCCGGGTTCTCGCCGAGGTCCTCGTGCATGTCGATCAGGTCGGCGATCAGGTCGTGCAGGAAGTCGCGGGCCTCGCGGCGGAGTTCGGCGTGGGAGAAGGTCAGCGGGGGCTCGGCGGCCGGCAGCCACTCCGCCTCGATGTCCACCCAGCCGAAGCGGCGCTCGAAGAGCAGGCGGTCGGTGGACTCGGTGAAGTCCAGCTCGGCCCGCTGGGGACGGGAGGCCCTGGAGCCCGCCGGGTCCCGGTCGACGCGCTCCACGATGTCGCACAGCGCCCAGGCGAAGTCGAGCACCGGCACCCATCCCCAGGCTGTGGACACCTCGCGGTCCGACTCGGTGTCGGCGAGGTAGACGTCGCCGCAGAACAGGTCGTGGCGCAGGGCGTGGACGTCCGCGCGGCGGTAGTCGGTCTGCGGCGGGTCGGGGAAGCGGTGGGAGAGGGCGTAGCCGATGTCGAGCACGGAGCGATGGTGTCACGACACGGCGGGTTCGCCCGCACGGGTGCCTGGCCGGAGACGGCGCCGCGCCTCCCTAGGATCACGGCGTGCGCCCCCACCGCCTCCACCGCTCCCCTCGCCTCCGCCGCTCCCGGCGGCACCGTCCCCCCACCGCGACCACCGCGACCACCGCGACCACCGCGACCACCGCGACCACCGCGACCACCGCGACCACCGCGGCCTCCCTGGCCCTGCTCACCGTCGTCACGGCGGTGACGGCGACCGCGTGCGGCGGTGGCGGCGTCGTCGGCGGCGCTCCCGGCACGAGCGGTGTCCGCGACCCGTACTTCCCGAAGGCGGGCAACGGCGGCTACGACGTCACCCACTACGCCCTCGACCTCGCCTACGACCCCGGCACCCACCACCTGACCGGCACCGCGACGCTCACCGCCCGGGCGACCCGGGACCTCTCCGCGCTGAACCTCGACCTCAAGGGCCTGGACGTCGGGAAGGTCACCGTCGACGGCGTGAGCGCGCGCCGGTACCGCGACGGCCAGGAACTGACGGTCCGCCCGCGCGAGGGGATCGACCGCGGCGCGCGCTTCCGCGTCACCGTCCGCTACTCCGGCGCCCCCGTGACCGTCACCGACCCGGACGGCTCCGAGGAGGGCTGGCTGCGCACCGCCGACGGCGCGCTGGCCCTGGGGCAGCCCACGGGGTCGATGGCGTGGTTCCCCGGCAACCACCACCCCTCCGACAAGGCGACCTACACCCTCGCGGTGACCGTGCCGAAGGGGCTGCGGGCGGTGTCCAACGGGGAGCCGGCCGGTGAGGAGACGAAGGGGGACCGTACGACGTACCGCTGGCGCACCACCGAGCCGATGGCGAGCTACCTCGCCACGCTCGCCCTCGGCAGGTACGACGTCGAGCGCACCACGACCGCCGGCGGTCTGCCCGTGTACACGGCGGTCGACCCGGACCAGGCCAAGGCGAGCCGCGCGGTCCTGGCACGGCTCGGCGAGGTCGTGGAGTGGGGCGAGCGGACCTTCGGCCCGTACCCCTTCTCCTCCACGGGCGCGATCGTGGAACGCCCCGGGGACGCCGGGTACGCCCTGGAGACCCAGAACCGCCCCGTCTTCCCCGGGGCCCCCTCCACCGAGCTGCTGGTCCACGAGATCGCCCACCAGTGGTACGGCGACTCCGTGACCCCGAAGACGTGGCGGGACATGTGGCTCAACGAGGGCTTCGCGACGTACGCGACGTGGCTGTGGGAGGAGGAGCACGGCGGGGACACCGCGCAGCGGACCTTCGACGCGCTGTACGCGGGCACCTACTTCGACGAGGCGGGGTCGGACGAGGAGCTCTGGTCGTTCCCGCCGGCCCGGCCGCCCGACGCGGCGCACATCTCCGGCGTCCCCGTCTACCAGCGCGGCGCGATGGTCCTGCACAAGATCCGGCAGACGGTCGGCGACGGCCCGTTCCGCGCCCTCCTGAAGGGCTGGGCGGAGAAGTACCGCCACGGCAACGCGGACACCGACGACTTCACGGCGTACGTGGAGGAGTCGGCCCCTCGGAAGGACTTCGGGGGGATCTGGGCGGACTGGCTGTACGGGGAGGGGAAGCCGCGGCGGCCCTGACACCCCGCCGCCGTCCGCGTCCGCCCTGTCCGGCCGGGGGCGCCCCGCGCCCCGCGTCGACGACGACGGGCGAGCGCACCACCCCGGCGGCTGGAGGCGGTCCGGGCCCCCGCTTCCGCGGGGGCCCGGACGGGGCGTCCGTCAGACGTTCACGCCGAAGTCCTGGGCGATACCGACCAGGCCCGAGGCGTAGCCCTGGCCGACCGCGCGGAACTTCCACTCCGCGCCGTTGCGGTACAGCTCGCCGAAGACCATGGCGGTCTCGGTGGCCGCGTCCTCCGACAGGTCGTAGCGGGCGATCTCGGCGCCGCCGGCCTGGTTGACGATGCGGATGTAGGCGTTGCGCACCTGGCCGAAGTTCTGGCTGCGGTTCTCGGCGTCGTAGATCGACACCGGGAAGACGATCTTGTCGATGTCGGCCGGGAGCGCGGCCAGGTTGACGTTGATCGCCTCGTCGTCGCCGGCGCCCTCACCCGTGCGGTTGTCGCCGGTGTGGACGATGGAGTTGTCCGGGGTCTGCTTGTTGTTGAAGAACACGAAGTGGGCGTCCGAGTAGACCCTGCCCTGGGCGTTGACCGCGATGGCCGACGCGTCGAGGTCGAAGTCCGTGCCGGTGGTGGTGCGGACGTCCCAGCCGAGGCCCACGGTGACGGCGGTCAGGCCCGGAGCCTCCTTGGTGAGCGAGACGTTGCCACCCTTGGACAGGCTTACAGCCATTGTTGGGAGTCCCTTCCCTCGTGTGCGTACGGCCAGAAGCTGAAGCTACAGCCATCCCCTTGAACGCGGAGAGGGGGGCGCGGGGTTCCGGGTCCCTTTACTTTCTTTACGCGACTTATTCGGGTGACGTGGACCGGTCAGGGGCGGGAACATGGAGGGTATGTCCGGTCCCTATCCCGTCCGCGGCTCCGTCTCCCTGCCCGAGGCCGAGCTCATGTGGCGTTTCTCGCGCTCCTCGGGGCCCGGCGGGCAGCACGTGAACACCAGCGACTCACAGGTCGAACTCCGGTTCGACCTCGCCCGGACGGAGGCGCTGCCCGAGGTGTGGAAGCAGCGGGCGCTCGAGCGGCTGGCCGGGCGGCTGGTCGGGGGCGTCGTCACCGTCCGCGCCTCCGAGCACCGCTCCCAGTGGCGCAACCGCGAGGCCGCCGCCGTGCGTCTGGCGGCCCTGCTCGCCGAGGCCACCGCGCCGCCGCCCCGGCCCCGCAGGCCGACCCGTGTCCCGCGCGGCATCAACGAGCGCCGGCTGCGGGAGAAGAAGCGCCGCTCGGAGACCAAGCGGGGGCGCTCCGCGCGCGACTGGGGCTGACCGGACCGGCCGGTGCGGAACGCCCGGGCGCCCCGGGGCCCGGGCGGTCCCGGCGGGTGGTCACCCCAGCTCCAGCACGCCCACCGTCTCGCCCCCGACGACCTCACCGTTCCTGCGGAAGCCCAGGCCCAGGTAGAAGCCCTCCGGGCCGGACGGGCCGGGGTGCCAGGTGACGTGGAGCTCCTTGCCGCCGCGGCGGCGGATCTCGGCGGCCACCGACTCCACGGCGAAGCGGCCGTACCCCTTGCCCTGCTCGCCGGCGGCGATGTTTAGCCGCCACAGACCGGAGCGGACGACGCTGCCGCCGTCGTCGTGCCAGTCGAGGTCGAAGAAGGCCATCAGGAAGCCGACCGCGCGGTCGCCGTCCACGATCAGCCGGGGCCAGGCGGTGCCGGGGTGGACGTAGGCCTCGGCGAGGGACTTCACCACCGGCGCGACCGCGTGTTCCTGGTCGGGGCGGACCCGTACGCCGAGGGCGGCGTCGAGGTTTTCGGCGGTGACCTCTTCCAGGCGGGGCGCGGTCGTCGTCATTCGGGCACCCTAGGGTCGGAAATCCCGTTCGGCAAAAGGGATTTCACGTCCGGAAAAGCGGGCGCCGGCGGTCGGCGTTCAGCCCAACTGCCGGTAACGGCCGCGGAAATACATCAGCGGTTCCCCGCCCGCGCTCGGCAGCCGGGCCGTCAGGACGCGGCCGATCACCAGGGTGTGGTCCCCGGCGGTCACCCGCTGCTCGGTGCGGCACTCCAGGGTCGCCAGCGCACCGCCCACCAGCGGCGCCCCGGTGTACTCGCCCCGGACGTACGGGATGTCCTCGAAGAGGAGGCGGTCGCTGAGGCGGCCCTTCATCGCGAAGCGGCCCGCGATGTGCCGCTGGCTCTCGGACAGCACGGACACCGCCCACAGGGGCTGTTCGTCGAGCAGGTCGTCCATGCGGGAGCCCTCGCGCAGGCTGACCAGCACCAGCGGCGGGTCCAGGGAGACCGACAGGAACGCGGTCGCCGTCATGCCGGCGTCCTCGCCGGCCGGCGCCCGGGGGTCGTCCGGGTCCAGCGGCGGCTCCTGCGCGGTCACCAGGACCACACCGGAGGCCAGCCGGGACATGGCGGCGCGGAACTCGTCGTTGCTCACCCCCTCAGCATGCCGGGCGGCGGGCACGGAGGTGATCGCGGAGGGGGTGGCTGGAGTGTTCGGCACACCGGAAACGCTAATCTCCGCTTCACACCCGCCGCATCGGGCCCCGGCCCGAGCGAGGACCTAGGACCAGCGGCCGACCCGTGCGCGAACCGTGCGCAACCGCCGTGAAGGACGCGTTCGGCGTATGCACGGAAAACTCTGGAAAGGCCGCGTAATTGTTCACGTTTGGCTGTGACTTGAGTCACAAGGGACGGGAATTGTTGACCCTGTGTACCGAGTGAGCAGCGCGCTGTGATTCAGTGGCGGGAAGCTGCCGGGGCACCATCGGGAAAGGCGCCGAAGACAACCCTTGATTCACTCCGAGGTCTCGGGGGGAGGGCGAGGATGGAGACCGACTCGGAACCCTACGTCCGTCTTGCGTCCCTGCGACAACTGCACGAGGTCATGGCCGCGTTGAACACGGCACGCAGCCTGGCGGACACGTTGCAGACCGTCGCCGACGGCGTCGTGAACGCCCTCGCGTACGAGCTGGCCTGCGTCAACCTCGTACGCGCCGACGGCGACCTGGTCGTCGCCGCCTTCGCCGGCAACCCCGCCGCCGAGGCCCTCATCACCGGCCGGGTCGGCTCGCGCGAGTCCTGGGAGCGCCGCCTGACCATGGGCGAGCGCTGGGGCGACCTGATCTTCATCCCCCACACCGAGGGCTGGGTCCTCGACGACGACGACGTCCCGCAGTGGTACACCGACGGGCCCGCGCCCCGCTTCGAGGACGAGTGGCACCCCTCCGACCGCCTCTTCGCCCCGATGTACGCACCCGGCCCGCAGGGCGGCGGCACCTCCGGCGAACTGCTCGGGGTGCTCTCCGTGGACCGCCCGCGCAACGGCCGCCGGCCCGGCGCCTGGGGCCGCGAGGCGCTCCAGATGTACGCCTTCCAGGCCGCCATCGCCATCAGCAACGCGCGTCTACGTGCCAACATGCAGCGCGCCCTGGTCCGCCTGGAGCGCGAGCAGCAGGCGCTGCGCGCCAGCGAGGAAAGCTTCCGGCAGGCCTTCGAGTACGCCCCCTCCGGCATGGCCATCGCCGAGATGGGCGGTGACCAGCACGGCCGGATCCTGCGCACCAACGACGCCCTGTGCCGGCTGCTCGGCCGTCCCGCCTCCGCGATGCGCCGCTACGCCTTCTCCGACCTCGTCCACCCCGAGGACATAGGCACCCTGCTCCGCACCTCCGCCGAGGGCGGGCGCGCCGAGCTGCGCCTGGGCCGCCGCGACGGCAGCTACGTCTGGGTGTCCCTGCGCAACTCCGTGGTCGCCGACGCCGCCGACGGGCCCCGCTTCCTGCTCACCCACGTCGAGGACATCGAGGAGCGCAAGCGCCGCGAGCTCCAGCTCGCCCACCGCGCCTCCCACGACTCCCTCACCGGCCTGCCGAACTCCGCCGAACTGCGCGCCCGGCTCTCCGCCCGGCTGTGCCGGCAGCCGCCGCAGGGCGTGCCCGCCGCCGTCGACTCCCTGGCCCCCTACGAGTCCTTCGACTCCTTCGACTCCTACGGCTCCCAGGACGCCGCCCAGGGCCCGCCCGTCTTCGACCGCGGCCACGACTTCGACTTCCCGCCCGGCGCCGACGCGTACGACCACCACGTGCACACCATCGCCCCCACCGAGGAGTCCGACGACGGCTCCAAGGGGCTCGCGGTGCTCTTCTGCGACCTCGACGGCTTCAAGTCGATCAACGACCGGTTCGGGCACAACGCGGGTGACGCGGTGCTCATCGAGGTCGCCCGCCGGCTCGGCAACGGCGTCCGCGACGGCGACACCGTCGCCCGGCTCGGCGGCGACGAGTTCGTGATCCTCGCCGACGGGCTCGGCCGGGCCGACGCCCAGGACCTCGCCGTACGGCTGCGCAACGAGATCATCCAGCCCATCCGGGCCGAGGGCCGGGCCGTGCGCGTCGGGGCCAGTTTCGGCATCGGGTGGGCCCACTGCGGCATGACGGCGGACGAGGTGCTGAAGTCCGCCGACGAGCGGATGTACGTCGAGAAACGATCTCGTCCCAAACAGCACAGGCGTGCGGGGTGAACGGCGGGTCGCATGCGGGGTGAACCGCAGGTCAAGGGAAGGATGCGGGCCGTCTCACCGGTTCGGACCACCCGGTGCGGGACCCCCCGTTCGAGTGAATCCGGGGTGGGGGGAAGGTAGGCTCGCCCTGCTCACACTCGTACCGCATCCGATCCGCACCTAGGAGCACCAAGGGATGACGCCCGGCAACAACGGCGCGAGCACGCCCGAGGACGACGACCCGTTCGGCTACCTCTACGCCGACGGCCAGGCCAACGGAGCCCAGCCGCCGTCCGGGGGCTACGGCTACCCGAACTCGGTCAACCGGGTGCGGCCGGTCGGGACCCGTCAGTACGGCCAGCAGGGGTCCGCTCCCCAGGCACCGCCGCAGCAGGGCGTCTACGGCCAGCCGAACGCGCACTACGCCGCCCCGGAGACGCTGCCCGGCGCCACCGCCCAGTCGCCGCAGCCGGGCCGCGGCGGTCACGGCGGCCGGGGCCGCGGCCCGAACACCAAGGTCCTGCTCATCGGCGCGATCGCGGTGGTCGCCGCGGTCGTGATCGGCATCGGCGTGGCCATGATCAGCGGTGACGACGAGGACAAGGGCGGCGACGACCAGGCGGACGGCACTCCGACCCAGTCCCAGACCAGCGAGCCGAGCCCGACGGCGAGCAGCAGCGCCGGCGAGCAGGAGGAGAAGGCCGAGCTGCCGACGATCGACGCGAAGGCGCTCCGCCTGGGCGGAACGGCCTCCCTCGCGTCGGACGTCGAGGGCGCGCAGTCCGACGGCGGCATCTACGTGGCCAACCTCAACCAGCCGGGCGCCTCGGTCACCTGGACCGTCGACGACATCCCGAAGGACGGCGCCTACACCGTCTTCGTCCGCTACAGCACCACCGACGAGCCCCAGTCGATGACGCTCACCGTCAACGGCAAGGAGTTCGGCAACAAGCTGAACATGGACAACTGGGCCCGCGCCGAGGACGGCGACTTCTCCAAGGGCTGGACCAAGACCTACGCCTGGCCCACCCTCAACAAGGGCACCAACACGATCTCGGTCTCCTGCAACGACGGCGACAAGTGCAACGTCCTGCTGGACCAGCTCTGGCTGAAGGAAGGCCAGGTCACCAAGTAGCACGGCCGGCGGGCCGGCCTCAGGCCGCGCTCGCCTCCGCCGTCACCGCGACCCGGCCCAGCAGGTCCTCGTAGGCCGCCCGGTCGAACTCGCCGGCCGCCGGGGACAGCACCGTCGCCGCCGACAGGGCGACCGCGCGGGTCAGGCGGTCCGGCCACGGCAGGTGTTCCACCAGGCCCGCGAGCAGGCCCGCGACCAGGGAGTCGCCGGCGCCCGTGGGGTTGCCGTGCAGGTGGGCCGGCGGGGTGGCGCGCCAGCGGCCCTCGGGGGTCACCGCGAGGACGCCCTCCGGGCCCAGGGAGGCGACCACCGTGCCGGCGCCGCGGCGGCGGGCGTCCTGGGTGGCGCGCAGCGGCTCGTGGGAGCCGGTGAGCTCGGCCAGTTCCTCGGCGTTCGGCTTGAGGACGTCGGGGCGCCCGGCGACCCCGCGGCGCAGCGCCGCCCCGCTGGTGTCCAGCAGGACCGGCACCCCGGCCGCCCGGGCGATGCGGGCCAGTGAGGCGTAGGCGCCGACCGGGACGCCCGGGGGCAGGCTGCCGCACAGGGCCACCGCCGAGGCCGAGGCCAGCAGGTCCCCGTACGCCTCCTGGAAGGCGGACCACTCGGCGGGGCCGATCGTCGGGCCGGGCTCGTTGAGCTGGGTGGTCCCCCCGGAGCGCTCGTCGACCACGGCGATGGTGCGCCGGGTGGTGCCGGACACCGGGACCAGCGCGTCCCGCACGCCCGGGGTCCCGGTGAGCCGGTCCCGCAGGATCCGGCCCGTGGTGCCGCCCGCGAAACCGGTGACCGTCACCTCGTGGCCGAGCGCCGCGAGCACCCGGGCCACGTTGACCCCCTTGCCGCCGGGGCGCTCCGTCACCTCGGAGACCCGGTGGGAGGCGTGCGGCCGCAGGGACGGCACGCGATAGGTGATGTCGAGAGCGGTGTTCAGCGTGACCGTGAGGATCACCGTGCCGACCTCCCCTTTTGCCTGCGTCCGCGGTGCGCTCCGGGGGCACGATCATGCCAAAGAGACGGCGGCCGGCCCACCCCCGGGACCGGCCGCCCTCCTCCGACTGCGGGACGAATCAGGCCGGTTGGGGATCGACCACCCATTCACCCCGGCGCATCACGCCCTTGAGGGCGAAGTCCGCGTCCAGGACCACCAGGTCGGCGTCCTTCCCGGGCTCCAGGGAGCCGATCCGGTCGTCCATGCCCAGCAGCCGCGCCGGGTTCGCGGACAGGGCCGCGACCGCGTCCTCCACCGGCAGCCCGTCGACCGTGACCGCCCGCTGGAGGGCGCGGTCCAGGGTGAGCGTCGAGCCCGCGATGGAGCCGCCCTCCACCAGCCGGGCCACGCCGTCCGCGACCTCCACCTCCAGCGGGCCGAGCATGTAGCGGCCGTCGCCGAAGCCGGCCGCGTCCATCGCGTCCGTGATGAACGCGACCCGCCCGGCGCCCGCGTGGTGGAACGCCAGTTGCAGCGCGGCCGGATGCAGGTGCGTGCCGTCGTTGATCAGCTCGACCGTGACCCGCTCGTCCTCCAGCAGGGCCGTGATGGGGCCGGGGGCGCGGTGGCCGAGGGGCGGCATCGCGTTGAAGAGGTGGGTGGCGACCGTGGCGCCGGCCTCGATGGCCTGCACGGTCTGCTCGTAGGTGGCGTCCGTGTGGCCGACGGCCGCGATCACGCCGTGCTCGGCCAGCAGGCGTACGGAGTCGATGCCGCCCGGCAGCTCGGTGGCGAGCGTGACCATCTTCGCGTGCCCGCGCGCCGCGTCGAGGAGCTTGCGGACCTCCGCCGGGTCGGGGTCGCGCAGCAGCCGCTCGGAGTGCGCGCCCTTGCGGCACGGGGAGATGAACGGCCCCTCGAAGTGGATGCCCGCGATCTCGCCCTGCTCGGCCAGCTCGGACAGCAGGCCGGCGCGCCGGGAGAGGAAGTCCATGTCGCCGGTGACGGTGGAGGCGACCAGGGTGGTGGTGCCGTGCAGCCGGTGGGTGCGGATGCCCCGCAGGACGTCGTCGACCGTCCCGGAGGTGAAGGACGCCCCCCCGCCGCCGTGGTTGTGGAGGTCGACGAAGCCGGGGAGCAGCCAGTGGCCGGAGAGGTCGATCACCTCGGCGTTCCCGGGCGACCCCCCAGCGGCGATCCGCGTGCCGTCGACGATCACGCGGCCGTCGTCCACGGTGCCGGTGGGCAGGACCACCCGGGCACCGGTGAGAACCTTGGTGGGGGCCATCAGGCGGTTACCTCCGAGGGGGCTGAAGGGGCCGGGGAACCGGCGGTTTCGAGGAGATCCCAGGCGAGGAGTCCCGCGCCCAGGCATCCGGCGGTGTCCCCGAGCGCCGCGGGGACCAGGGACGGCAGCTTCTGGAAGGTGACCCGCCGCCGGACGGCCTCCCGCAGTGGTGTGAACAACGTTTCCCCCGCCTCGGCCAGCCCGCCACCGATGATCAGCGTGCGCGGATCCAGCAGGGTGAGCGCGGTGACCAGCCCGTCGGCCAGCGCGTCCACCGCCTCCTGCCACACCGCGCGGGCCCGGGCGTCCCCGGCCGCGACGGCCTCGGCGCAGTCGGCCGCGTCCGCACCGGGGTCGCCGCAGGCCGCCGCCCACGCCTCGCTCACCGCCGACGCGGACGCGAACCGTTCCAGGCAGCCGCGCTGACCGCACGGGCAGGGGGCGCCCCCGGGCCGTACGACGATGTGGCCGATCTCGCCCGCGAAGCCGTGCGCGCCCGCCTCCACCCGGCCGTCGATGCCGATGGCGCCCGCGATGCCGGTGCCCAGCGGCACGAACAGGAACCGGTCGGTGCCCCGGCCCGCTCCGATCCGGCCCTCGGCGAGCCCGCCGGCGCGCACGTCGTGGCCGAGGGCGACGGGGACGCCGAGCCGTTCGGTGAGCCGTGCGCGCAGCGGGACGTCGCGCCAGCCGAGGTTGGCCGAGTAGACGGCGACGCCCTCCGCCTCGTCGATGATCCCGGGGACGGCGACGCCGGCGGCGCGGGCGGGTTCGCCGTAGTGCTCGATGCCGTGGGCGCGCAGGTCGGCGGCGAAGTCGAGGATGTCCGCGACCACGGAGTCCGGGCCGCGTTCGCGGCCGGTGGACCGGCGGGCCCGGTGCAGCAGCGTGCCGTCCGCCCCGACCAGGGCGGCCTTCATCCCGGTGCCGCCCACGTCGAGGGCGATGACATGTCTCACGGGGACAGTGTGGCCCGGGGACCCGGGAGAGGTCTAGTCCACTTGCGTGGTGTAGACCTTGTTCCGATTATCGGAATGTTGTCGGACGGCGCGAGGCGCCGGTTTGGGGCGGGAAGAGTGCAGCGGCGGGTCAGGACAAGGGCGATCGCGGTGGTGTCCGCACTGGGACTGACGGGAGTCCTCGGCGGATGCGGCGGCGACGGTTCCTCCGACGTGACCCTGAGACTGGTCGCGGCCGACTACGGCAACAGCGCGGCCACCAGTTCCAAGAAGTACTGGGCCGACCTGGTCGAGCGCTACGAGGCCGACCACCCCGGCGTGAAGATCGACGTCCGCGTCCACTCCTGGACCGACGTCGACCGCAAGGTCAGGGAGATGGTCGACGCGGGCGACCCGCCGGACCTGGCGCAGATCGGCGCGTACGCCGACTACGCGGCCGACGACATGCTCTACAAGGCGGACGACCTGCTCTCCATCCCCGTGCAGGCGGACTTCCTCACCCAGCTCGCCACGGCGGGCCAGGTCAACGGCATCCAGTACGGCATGCCCTTCGCCTCCTCCACGCGCGTGCTGTTCTACAACAAGAAGCTGTTCGCCGAGGCCGACCTCACCCCGCCGACGACCTGGGACGAGCTCGCCGCGAACGCCGAGGTGCTCGATGCCGAGGGCGTGAAGTACCCCTACGCGCTGCCGCTGGGCAAGGAGGAGGCACAGGCCGAGACCATGCAGTGGCTGCTCAGCGGCGAGGGCGGCTACACCGACATGATGGGCACGTACGCCCTCGACTCCGCGGAGAACGTCGAGACGTTCAACTGGCTGAAGAACGAGCTGGTCGGCAAGGGCCTGACCGGCCCGGTCGCCCCCGGCAAGCTCGACCGGGCCGACGCGTTCGCCGCGTTCGCCGCCGGTGACGTCGGCATGCTCAACGGCCATCCCACGCTGATGGAGATGGCCGAGAAGAAGGGCGTGGACTTCGGCATGGTGCCGACGCCGACGGCCGACGGCGACAGCCGGCCCACGCTCGGCGTCGCCGACTGGATGATGGCCTTCAAGGAGAACGGCCACCGCGACGAGATCGGCGACTTCCTCGACTTCGTCTACAGCGAGAAGAACGTGCTCGACTTCTCCCGCGAGTACGACCTGCTGCCGGTCACCAACTCCGCGTCCCGGACGATGAGCGGGTCCGCGCGGGACAAGCACCTCAAGCCCTTCCTGGACCAGCTGCCGACCTCGGAGCACTACCCGGTCGGCACCACCTCCTGGGCGGCGGTCAGCGCGGAGATCAAGCGGCAGATCGGCAAGGCGGTCGCCCCGGGCGGCAGCCCGGCGGGCGTCCTGGGCGGGCTCCAGGCGACGGCCGTGCGGGCGGAGAGCGCGGAGTAGGCCCCGCGGGGCCCGGCTGTCGGTGCCGGGGGCTACCGTGCGGGGCATGGACGAGGAACGGCTGCAGCGGCGCGAACAGGACATCCTCGCGCTGGAGCGCCGTGGCTTTTCCGGCCCCGGCGCGAAGGAACGGGCGATACGCGAGGAACTGGGCCTGGCCCCGGTGCGCTACTACCAGCTCCTCAACGCCCTGCTCGACGACCCGCGCGCCCTGGCCCACGACCCGGTGACGGTCAACCGCCTGCGCCGCGTCCGGGAGGCCCGCCGCGCGCAGCGCTGACGGCGGGCCTTGCGGTGGCGCCCGGCCTTCCGGCGGCGCCCGGCGCTGACCCGCGGTCCGGCCACCGGGCCGGCCCCGGCGGCCCGCCTCCGGCGGTGCGTGCGCGCGGCGCCCGTCCGGCGGGCGCCCTTCCCGGCTTTCCCGACGCGGCCCGGGGCCGGCCGTCCCGCACGCCGCCCGTACCGGCCGTCCCGCTGCGGGCCGCGGCTCCGGGGGCCTGCCCGCAGCGGTCCACGTCCGGCGCCGGCCGGCCGTCCCTGCCCGGCCGGGCCGTGCCGGTCGGCCGGTGTCCGGTCAGCCGATGCGTGCCGCCAGGGTCCGGAGCAGTTGCACGACCCCCGCCGGACCGTCGACCACCAGGTCCGAGCGTTCCCTCAGCTCGGTGACCTCGTCGCTGCCGCTGCACACCAGCAGGCCGGGGACGCCGTCGGAGCGGAGCTTGTCGACGGTGGCGTAGGCGGGCAGGTCGCCCAGGTCGTCACCGGCGTACAGGACCGACCGGGCGCCGATCTCGCGGGCGTACTCCATCAGGGCGACGCCCTTGTCCATGCCGGGCGGACGCAGCTCCAGGACCATGCGGCCGGGCTCGACGATCAGGCCGTGCCGGGTGGCGAGGTCGGTCAGCGGCTCGCGCAGCGCCTCGAAGGCAGCCTGGGGGTCGGCGGCCCTGCGGGTGTGGACGGCCACCGCCCGGCCCTTCTCCTCGATCCAGGTGCCCTGCCACGCGCCGACCCGGTCGAGCAGCCCCGGCAGTTCCGCGCGGACGGCGGCGACACCGGGGTGCGGGGCGGGCGCGGTGACCGTGCCGGTCGCCGCGTCCCAGCGCTCGGCCCCGTAGTGGCCGAGGACGACCAGGTGCTCCAGACCGGGCACGCCCGCGAAGCCGCCGTGCCGCACGGCCACTCCGGGTGGCCGTCCGGTGACGACCGCGACGGCCGCCACCTTCGGGGCGAGCGCGGCGAGCGCGGGCACCGTGTCGGGGTGCGCGCGGGCCTGCTCCGGGTCGGGCACGATCGGCGCGAGCGTCCCGTCGAAGTCCAGGCCGATCAGCGCACTCTCCGGCCGCGCGAGAAGTGCCTCCAGCCCTTCCCGCCCGGCCCGGGTGGCAGGCGTCGGCAGGCCGTCGGCGGCACCGGGGTCCGTGGTGTCCGGGCCCGTGGCCTTCGGCTCCTGCGCGTGGGGGTCCGTGGAATCCGTATGGCTGCCCATGTCGCCAACCTATCCACGTCCCGGCGCCCGTACGCCTGTGTGACCGGCCATGTCGGCGATCCGGTTCAGCCGGACGCCGTCCCGTCCCGCAGCTCGTTCAGCTGGTCCAGGAACCACTGGGCCGGCGGCAGCGCGGTCGCCGCCGCGGCCAGGCGCTTGCTGCGCTCGGTCCGCTCCGCCGGACCCATGGTCAGGGCCTCGTGCAGGGCGCGCGCCGTGTCGACGACGTCGTACGGGTTGACGGTGATCGCGTCCTCGCCCAGCTCCTCGTGGGCGCCCGCCTCCCGCGACAGCACCAGCGCGCAGCCCGCGTCGGAGACGACCGGCATCTCCTTGGCGACCAGGTTCATGCCGTCGCGGACGGGGTTGACCAGGGCCACGTCCGCCAGCCGGTACGCGGCCAGCGAGCGCGCGAAGTCGTCCTTGACGTGCAGCGCGACCGGCCGCCAGCCCGGCGTCCCGTACCGCTCGTTGATCTCCGCGGCGACCCGCTGCACCTCGGCGGTGTAGTCGCGGTACACGGCGAGGTCCTGCCGGGAGGGGTAGGCGAAGGCGACGTGCACGACCCGCTCGCGCCACTCGGGGTGGTCCTCCAGCAGCTGCCGGTACGCCAGCAGACCGCGCACGATGTTCTTCGACAGCTCGGTCCGGTCGACCCGGACGATCGCTTTGCGCGCACCGCCGTCGGGAGCCGCGCCGATCTCCTCCCGCAGCGCGGCCATCCGTTCCTTCACGTCCGCCTCGTGGGACCGGGCGCGCAGGAAGTCCGCGTCGGCCCCCAGCCCGTGCACGCCGATCCGGGTGTCCCCGAGGCCGCCCACGAACCGCTCGCAGCACGCGGTGAACGCGTCCGCCCAGCGGTGGGTGAGGAAGCCCAGCCGGTCGGCGCCCAGCATCCCGCGCAGCACCTGCCCGGCGATGTCGTCGGGCAGCATCCGGAAGTACTCCGGCGGCGCCCACGGCGTGTGCGAGAAGTGGCCGATCCGCAGGTCGGGGCGGAGCTCGCGGAGCATCCCGGGGACCAGCGTCAGGTGGTAGTCCTGCACCAGCACCGCCGCCCCCGGCGCCGCCTCCTCGGCCAGCGCCTCGGCGAAGGCGCGGTTGTACGTCTCGTAGGACGCCCACTGCCGCCGGAACTCCGCGTCGAAGACCGGCTCCAGCGGGGTCTGGTACAGCATGTGGTGCACGAACCACAGCACCGAGTTGGCGATCCCGTTGTACGCGTCGGCGTGCACGTCCGCCGGGACGTCCAGCATCCGCACGCCGTCCTCGCCGACCCCGCGCCGCACGGCCTCGCGGTCGCCGTCGGACAGCGCCGAGCACACCCACAGCGCCCCCGCGTCCGGGCCGATCGCCGACAGTCCGGACACCAGCCCGCCGCCACCCCTTCTGGCCCGCAGCGAACCGTCCTCGTCCACCGTGTACGAAACGGGACCGCGATTCGACGCGACCAGCACCTGAGCACCCTGAGCAGCCTGCGTGGAAGCCATACGCCTCAACCTAGCCCGGTCCCGGAAGCCTCAAACGTCCCGGTGCGTCACCTCGGAGGCGATGTGGGCCACACCTCTTGTGCGGAAGCTGTGAACGACCTGAGGATGTGTGGTGCGCATTTCAACTTTTCGGGGGGGTGGGCGCCATGCGCATACGCATGCGCGGATCCGTCGGTGCGGCGGCGCTGGTCGGGGCCTTCGCACTGACCTTGGCCGGCTGCGGCGACGCGGACGGCGGCACGGAGGCGGACGGACGGCCCGCGGCGGTCACCGCCACGCCGGGCAGCGCCGGTTCCGCGCCCGAGGCGTCCCCCGAGGCGTCCCCCGAGGCGTCCGACGGCACCGGGAGCCCGACCGCCACCCCCACCCCGGCCCCGACGCCCGTCACGTTGCCGGACTTCACCGGCCGCAGCATCGGAACGGCCGTGCGCGCGGCCGAGAAGGCCGACGTCGACCACACCGTCCGGCTCCAGGGCACCGGACGGGCGGCCTCCACCTGGGCCGCGACGGAGAAGGTCTGCGAGCAGACCGACGGTTTCGACGGCGTGACGTTCACCGTCCCCCGGGACGGCCGCGACTGCGCCGGGCGCCTGCTGCACACCCCGAAGCCGACCCCGACCCCGAAGCCGGCGCGGACGGAGGGCCCCGGCGGCACGGGCACCGGCACGGGCGTCTGCGAGCTGACCAGTCCCGCGGGCAACTGCTACGCCGACGGCCAGTTCTGCGCCGCCGCGCACCGGGGCCTGAGCACCCACGGCCGCGGCGGCGAGTACCTGACGTGCGCTCAGGACTCCGCCGGCCGCTGGCGCTGGTCGGACGGCGTCCCCGGCTGACCCGGGACGTCCCCGGCCGACGCGGGACGTCCCCGGCCGACGCGGGACGTCCCCGGCCCCGGAGGGAGGGTCAGGCCACCCTCCGCGCCCGGTACTCCGCGATCTCCGCCATGGGCGGCCGTTCCTCGGTGTCCACCGAGTAGGTGCGGGGCTCGAAGGCGCCCCCGGCCCGCTCGAACTGGGTGAGCGCGGGGCGGACCAGATGGCCGCGGGCCAGCCGGAGCTGGGCGGTGCGGTAGATCGTGGCGGCCATGCGGCCGAGGGCCTGGCCGTCCTGGTGGCGGTGGAGGCGGACACCGACGTCGACCTGGGCGAGGGCGTCCAGGCCGACCAGGTGCAGGGCGTCGACCAGCATGCCGAGCTCCACGCCGTAGCCGACGGGGAAGGGCAGCCGTTCCAGCAGGGAGCGGCGGGCCGCGTACTCGCCGCCGAGGGGCTGCACGAAGCCGGCCAGCTGCGGCCAGTGCATGTTGAGCAGCGGGCGGGCCATCAGCTCCGTGACCCGGCCGCCCTGGCCGGCCGCCGTCCCGAGCGGGCGGTCGTACATGGCCTTGACCAGCTGCACGCCGGGTTCGGTGAGCAGCGGGCCGACGATGCCGGAGACGAAGTCGGAGGAGAACTCGCGCAGGTCGGCGTCGACGAAGCAGACGATGTCGCCGCGGGTGACGAGCAGGGAGCGCCACAGCACCTCGCCCTTGCCGGGCACGGCCGGGATGCGGGGCAGGATCGCGTCCCGGTGCACCACGGTCGCGCCCGCTGCCGCCGCCGCCTCGGCCGTGCGGTCGGTCGAGCCCGAGTCGACCACCACGACCTCGTCGACCAGGGGGGCCCGGAGCATCAGGTCGCGCCGGATGACCGCGACGATGTCGCCGACCGTGGCCTCCTCGTTGAGCGCGGGCAGCACCACGCTCACCGTCCGGCCCGTGGCGCGTTTGGCCGCCAGGACCTGGTGCAGCGGTCGGTCGGTCACGGACCAGGAGCGTTCGCTCAGCCAGCGCTCGACTTCTTCCAGCACGGTCGGCGGCTCCTCACTTCTGTGATCCATCTCGCGGTTCGGACGACTATCTCAAGGGTCCCGGACGTCGGTTACAGTCTTGAACAACGCAGGTGACCGCCGCATGCCGGGGTCACCGGTGTTCACAACCACATACAGCTCATCCAGAGGGGCAGAGGGACACGGCCCGATGAAGCCCCGGCAACCCTCCAGCCGGTTCTCGTGTCGATCGTTGTGCGCGCACAGCCGATCGCACCCGCGAGGCTCCCGGCTAGGGAAGGTGCCAAATCCGTCTCACGGCGAGATGCGTCGTGAGAAAGATGAGGAGAAAGGGCCTCGCCTCTCATGGCTGCGCAGACTGTCGCAAGCACCACCGATCCCGCCGCTTCTCCCGCCGGTGCCGCCTCCGTCGACCTGGGTCCCGCCGCCGCGCTCTCCTGCCGCGAATGCGGTCACCGCGTGCCGCTCGGCCCGGTCTTCGCCTGCGAGGAGTGTTTCGGCCCGCTGGAGGTCGCCTACGACTTCTCGGCCCTCGACACCGAGGAACTCCGCAAGAGGATCGAAGCGGGCCCCACGAACATCTGGCGCTACGCGCCGCTGCTGCCCGTCCCGGCGGACGTGGCGACCAAGCCGAACCTCAACCCCGGCTGGACCGCGCTGGTCAAGGCCGACAACCTCGCCCGTGAACTCGGCGTCACCGGCGGCCTGTACGTCAAGGACGACTCCGGCAACCCGACGCACTCCTTCAAGGACCGCGTCGTCGCCCAGGCCCTGGAGGCCGCCCGCGCCTTCGGCTTCACCACCCTGTCCTGCTCCTCCACCGGCAACCTGGCCGGCGCCGTCGGCGCCGCCGCCGCGCGGGCCGGCTTCCGCTCCTGCGTGTTCATCCCGCACGACCTGGAGCAGGGCAAGGTCGTCATGGCCGCCGTCTACGGCGGAGAGCTCGTCGGCATCGAGGGCAACTACGACGACGTGAACCGCTTCTGCTCCGAGCTGATCGGCGACCCGGTCGGCGAGGGCTGGGGCTTCGTCAACGTCAACCTGCGGCCGTACTACGCGGAGGGCTCCAAGACCCTGGCGTACGAGATCTGCGAGCAGCTCGGCTGGCGGCTGCCCGACCAGATCGTCGTCCCCATCGCCTCCGGCTCGCAGCTCACGAAGATCGACAAGGGTCTGCGGGAGCTGATCGAGCTCGGGCTGGTCGAGGACCGGCCGTACAAGATCTTCGGTGCGCAGGCCGAGGGCTGCTCGCCGGTGTCGGCCGCCTACAAGGCGGGCCACGAGGTCGTGCGCCCGCAGAAGCCGAACACCATCGCCAAGTCGCTCGCCATCGGCAACCCCGCCGACGGCCCGTACGTCCTGGACATCGCACGCCGCACGGGCGGCGCGGTGGAGGACGTGACGGACGAGCAGGTCGTGGACGCCATCAAGCTGCTCGCCCGCACCGAGGGCATCTTCGCCGAGACGGCGGGCGGGGTGACGGTCGGCGTGACGAGGAAGCTCATCGACGACGGCGTGCTCGACCCGGCCCTGACCACCGTCGTGCTCAACACCGGCGACGGTCTGAAGACGCTGGACGCGGTGGCCGGCACCGGGCTCACCGCAACCATCCGCCCCCACCTGGAGTCGTTCCGAGAGGCAGGCCTCGCATGAGCGTGACCGTTCGCATCCCGACCATCCTGCGCACCTACACCGGCGGCCGGACCGAGGTGAGCGCCGAGGGCGCGACCCTCGCCGAGGTCATCGAGGACCTGGAGAAGAACCACACCGGGATCGCCGCCCGGGTCCTGGACGACCAGGGCAAGCTGCGCCGCTTCGTCAACGTCTACGTCAACGACGACGACGTGCGCTTCGAGCAGGGCCTCGGGACTCCCACTCCGGACGGCGCGGGCGTCTCCATCATTCCGGCGGTCGCCGGCGGCTGATCATTACCGTCGGTAATTCCGGTTACCGAGCGTTCATCGCACGGCCCCCTCCGTGAGAGATGCGGAGGGGGTCATTCCATGGGGTTGAGCACGGTAGAGTTGGGGAACGCGCCCCCGATCCTTCGATCGGAAGCCTTTGATTTCTGCCGTGCGCCCGACTGGAAGTAGCCAAAGTGCGGGCCCCTTTTGCGGCATTCGCCCCCTATGTATGGCCCGACTTGCCCTGTAATCAGGTGAATTCTCGCCACATTCCGGGCCGGGGGCGTCCAGATTTCTCGTCCGATTGACCTGTTGCAGACGGCAGTTGGGCAGATACATTCAGCCGCGGTCGACGCGTTCCGGCGCACGCCCCCAACCGTTGGGGGGTGAGGTCTGACCCGGGTTCGCGAAGTGCGGATCTGTGCAAGGGCCAGTAATAGGGGAGTTAGGCATGGCTCAGGGCACCGTCAAGTGGTTCAACGCGGAGAAGGGGTACGGCTTCATCGCGGTCGACGGTGGTGCGGATGTTTTCGTCCACTACAGCGCGATCCAGATGGACGGCTACCGCACCCTGGAAGAGGGCCAGCGGGTCGAGTTCGAGATCTCGCAGGGCCAGAAAGGCCCGCAGGCCGACATGGTTCGCGTCACCGCCTGAACGCGCTACCAGCCGCAAGAATCTTCTGCTGACGAAGGGCCCGTGCCTCCCGGGGCGCGGGCCCTTCGCCGTGCCCCGGGGCGGGGAGCGCGCGGCGCGTCCGTGTTCGCGGGCGGCTGAGCGCACCCCCCGATCGCCGGAGGCGCTTGCACTCGACAGGGGCGAGTGCTAATCATTGCGTTAGCACTCTGAAGGTGAGAGTGACAACGTAAGGACCGGGTCGGTGAGGCCCGCAGGCCGGGTGGGGCAAGGAACCACGAGGCCGGCGAGCCGTCCGTCGCGGGCGCGGGCGCGGTCCGAAGGAATCACCCCCAGTCCTGGAGGGACCACTTCACATGGCCAAGATCATCGCGTTCGACGAGGAGGCGCGGCGCGGCCTCGAGCGCGGCATGAACCAGCTCGCGGACGCCGTCAAGGTGACGCTCGGCCCCAAGGGCCGCAACGTCGTCCTCGAGAAGAAGTGGGGCGCCCCCACGATCACCAACGATGGTGTCTCCATCGCCAAGGAGATCGAGCTCGAGGACCCGTACGAGAAGATCGGCGCCGAGCTGGTCAAGGAAGTCGCCAAGAAGACGGACGACGTCGCCGGTGACGGTACGACCACCGCGACCGTCCTCGCCCAGGCCCTGGTCAAGGAAGGCCTGCGCAACGTGGCCGCCGGCGCCAACCCGATGGCCCTGAAGCGCGGCATCGAGAAGGCCGTCGAGGCCGTTTCCGCCGCCCTGCTCGAGCAGGCGAAGGACGTCGAGACCAAGGAGCAGATCGCCTCCACGGCCTCCATCTCCGCCGCCGACACCCAGATCGGCGAGCTCATCGCCGAGGCCATGGACAAGGTCGGCAAGGAAGGCGTCATCACCGTCGAGGAGTCCCAGACCTTCGGTCTGGAGCTGGAGCTCACCGAGGGTATGCGCTTCGACAAGGGCTACATCTCGGCGTACTTCGCCACCGACATGGAGCGTATGGAGGCCGTCCTCGACGACCCGTACATCCTGATCGCGAACTCCAAGGTCTCCAACGTCAAGGACCTGCTCCCGCTCCTGGAGAAGGTCATGCAGTCGGGCAAGCCGCTGCTGATCATCGCCGAGGACGTCGAGGGCGAGGCCCTGTCGACCCTGGTCGTCAACAAGATCCGCGGCACCTTCAAGTCCGTCGCCGTCAAGGCCCCGGGCTTCGGCGACCGCCGCAAGGCCATGCTCGGCGACATCGCCATCCTCACGGGCGGCGAGGTCATCTCCGAGGAGGTCGGCCTCAAGCTGGAGAACGCCACGCTCGACCTCCTGGGCAAGGCCCGCAAGGTCGTCATCACCAAGGACGAGACCACCATCGTCGACGGCGCCGGCTCCACCGACCAGGTCCAGGGCCGTGTGAACCAGATCCGCGCCGAGATCGAGAACAGCGACTCCGACTACGACCGCGAGAAGCTGCAGGAGCGCCTGGCGAAGCTCGCCGGCGGCGTCGCGGTCATCAAGGCCGGTGCCGCCACCGAGGTGGAGCTCAAGGAGCGCAAGCACCGCATCGAGGACGCCGTCCGCAACGCCAAGGCGGCCGTCGAGGAGGGCATCGTCGCCGGTGGTGGCGTGGCCCTGCTGCAGGCCTCCCAGGTCTTCGAGAAGCTGGAGCTGGAGGGTGACGAGGCGACCGGTGCCAACGCCGTGCGCATCGCCCTGGAGGCCCCGCTGAAGCAGATCGCCGTCAACGCCGGCCTCGAGGGCGGCGTCGTGGTGGAGAAGGTGCGCAACCTGACCCCGGGCCACGGCCTGAACGCCGCGACCGGCGACTACGTCGACCTGGTCAAGGAAGGCATCATCGACCCGGCCAAGGTGACGCGTTCCGCGCTGCAGAACGCCGCGTCGATCGCCGCGCTGTTCCTCACCACCGAGGCCGTCATCGCCGACAAGCCGGAGAAGGCCGCGGCCCCGGCCGGCGGCGGCATGCCGGGCGGTGACATGGACTTCTGATCCTCCCGAGGATCGGAACCGTCCGACGCGTGACCGAGGGCGGCACTCCCCGTACACCGGGGGGTGCCGCCCTCGGGCGTTTCCGGGCCGGTGGCGTCAGTAGCGCGAGCAGGCGCCGTCGGTGACGTCCACCGTGAGGTGCGCGTAGCTCTCGTCGACCGGCACGGTGGTGACGCGCAGGCAGAAGGCGGCGTCCGTGCCCTCGCCGGTGACGGTGTAGTGGTCGGAGCGGCCCTCGCGGCTCACCCGGGCCCCGAACGAGGGTCCCTCACCGGTCCGTTCGATCGCGTCGCCGATCGCCGGGGCGAGGCCCCGCGACGCGTCGACGATGCGCGGGCCGGCCTCCAGGCGCGCGGCGGCCTCGTGGACGGCGGTGCGCAGCTCGTCGTCGCTCCACTCCCCGTCGTCGTGGAGCCAGAGGAACACGCCCGCGGCGACGAGGAAGGGGAGCAGGATCAGCGCCAGGCCGACGGGGCTGTGGGGGTTGTAGACGTACCGGTTCGTTCCCCACCTGCTTCTGATGAACACGGGCTCTCCCATGAACCTCATTCTGTGCGAGGGCGGTTGACGGCAGGTCACGACCCGGTGTGACGCACGTCACCGGGGCCGGGGAATGGGAATGCCCGCGGCGGGCGGGCCGGTTGCCCGTACGGCACGGATTTCATGCGTGTGCACATACTGACCGGTATCTCCCTGAGGAGTCCCAGTGACCGTCACCGTTTCCGAAGCGGCCTCCCGCGCGGCCCGGGTCCTTTCCCGCCCGGCCGTGATCAACGGCCTGACCGTCCCGAACCGCATCGCCATGGCGCCGATGACCCGGCAGTTCTCGCCGGGCGGCGTCCCGGGGGAGGACGTCGTGTCGTACTACTCCCGCCGGGCGGCCGCCGGTGTCGGACTGATCGTCACCGAGGGGACGTACGTCGGTCACCCCTCCGCCGGGCAGAGCGACCGGGTGCCGCGGTTCCACGGGGAGGAGCAGCTCGCGGGCTGGGCGAAGGTCGCCGAGGCGGTGCACGCGGCCGGGGGCACGATCATGCCGCAGCTGTGGCACATCGGCACGGTGCGCCGGCCGGGGGAGCCGCCGTTCCCGGACGCCCCGGTCCTCGGACCGTCCGGGCTACGGACCGACGGCACCGAGGGCGGCAGGGCCATGACCCGGCGGGACATCGACGAGGTGATCGGCGCCTTCGCGGAGGCCGCCGCCGCGGCCGAGCGGATCGGCTTCGACGGCGTGGAGCTGCACGGCGCCCACGGCTACCTCATCGACCAGTTCCTGTGGGCCGGCACCAACCGCCGTACCGACGCCTACGGCGGCGACCCGGTGGCCCGGACGAAGTTCGCGGCGGAGGTCGTCGCCGCCGTGCGGGAGGCCGTGTCCCCCGGCTTCCCGGTCGTCTTCCGCTACTCGCAGTGGAAGCAGGACGCCTACGGCGCCCGCCTCGCCGAGACCCCGCAGGAGCTGGAGGCCGTCCTCGCCCCGCTCGCCGCGGCCGGCGTCGACGCCTTCCACGCCTCCACGCGCCGCTACTGGCTCCCCGAGTTCGAGGGCGCCGACCTCAACCTGGCCGGCTGGACGAGGAAGCTGACCGGCAGGCCCGCCCTCACCGTCGGGTCGGTCGGCCTCGACGACGGCGACTTCACCAGGACGTTCCGGGGGGAGGGGGCCGGTGTGAGCAGCCTCGACAACCTGCTCGACCGGATGGAGCGGGACGAGTTCGACATCGTGGCCGTGGGCCGGGCCCTGCTCCAGGACCCGCACTGGGCGGCCAAGGTGCTCGAAGGCCGCTTCGGCGAGCTCAGGTCCTACGACGCCTCGGCGCTCACGTTCCTGAGCTGAGCCGCCGGGCCGCGTCGCGTGCGTCCGTACGGGCGCACGTCACGCGGTATTAATTTGCTTAAGTCAAGCAATCTGAATAAAGTTGCCCGAGACAAGTGGTTCCGATCCTCCGGAGACATCCCCCATGTCCGACGCACCCGCCCGACCCGCCGCGACCGGCACCCCCGCGCCGCCCCGACCCGGCGCCGTGGTGGCCGTGCTGGCCTTCAGCGGCATCGTGGTCTCGCTGATGCAGACCCTGGTGATCCCGATCGTGGGGAAGCTGCCGCGGTACCTGAACGCCTCGGCGGCGGACACCGCCTGGGCCGTCACCGCCACCCTGCTCGCCGCGGCCGTCGCCACCCCGGTCATGGGCCGCCTCGGCGACATGTACGGCAAGCGCCGCATGCTGCTGTTCAGCATCGCCATGCTGGTGACCGGCTCGGTGGTCGCCGGACTGAGCGACTCCCTGGTCCCGATGATCGTCGGCCGGGCCCTGCAGGGCCTGTCGTCCGGGGTGATCCCGCTCGGCATCAGCATCCTGCGCGACGAGCTGCCCGAGGAGCGGCTGGGCTCGGCGACCGCGATGATCAGCGCCTCGCTCGGGGTCGGCGGCGCCCTCGGTCTGCCCGCCGCCGCGCTCATCGCCGACAACTTCGACTGGCACGCGCTGTTCTGGACCTCGGCCGCGCTGGGCGTCGTCGCGCTGGTCGCGGTGGTGTCCGTGGTGCCGGAGTCGAAGGTGCGCACCGGCGGCCGGTTCGACCTGGCCGGCGCGGCCGGAATGGCGGCCGGCCTGATCTGCCTGCTGCTGGCGATCTCCAAGGGCGGCGACTGGGGCTGGTCGAGCGGCACCACCCTCGGCCTGTTCGCGGCGGCCGTGGTCATCCTGCTGGCCTGGGGCTTCTTCGAGCTGCGCATCGACCAGCCGCTGGTGGACCTGCGCAGCACGGCCCGTCCCCAGGTGCTGGTCACCAACCTCGCCTCGGTGGCGATCGGCTTCTCGATGTTCTCGATGTCCCTGGTCATCCCGCAGCTGCTGCAGCTCCCCGAGGAGACCGGCTACGGCCTGGGCCGGTCGCTGCTGGCCGCCGGTCTGGTCATGGCGCCGTCCGGCCTGGTGATGATGGCGCTGGCCCCGGTGTCCGCGCTGGTCTCCCGCGCCAAGGGCCCGAAGGTGACGCTGATGATCGGCGCCCTGATCGTGGCCGCCGGCTACGGCCTGAACGTCCTGCTGATGGACCAGGTCTGGCACTTCGTGCTGGCGTCCTGCGTCATCGGTGCCGGCATCGGCTTCACCTACGGTGCGATGCCCGCGCTGATCATGGGCGCCGTGCCCGCCTCCGAGACGGGCGCCGCCAACAGCCTCAACACCCTCATGCGGTCCATCGGCACGTCCGTCGCCAGCGCCGTCGCCGGTGTCGTCCTGGCCCAGATGACCACGCGCTTCGGTCCGTACGCGCTGCCCTCCGAGAGCGGCTTCCGCACGGTCCTGGCGCTCGGGGCCGGAGCGGCGCTCCTCGGCTTCGCCGTCGCCGCCCTCATCCCGCGCCGGCGCGCCGCGGCGGCGACCGCGTCCGCCGTCGCCGGGGACGCGCCCGCGGAGGCCGCGGCGTCCTCCAGGGCGTAGGACCGGCCACCGCGTCCCACGGCCGCCGTCCCGGGGTTCCGGGGCGGCGGCCGTGCGGCGTGCCGGCCGGAACCTGCCGGTCCCGGGCTAGAAGTTGCCCATGGGCTCGATGTCGGTCCTGACCGGCGTGCCCCACACGCGCAGCACCTCGTAGTCGGTGAACTCGTGCACGATCCGGTACGCCATGGCGGGCCGGGGCCCGCGCCGCTGCGCCGCGATGTACAGCTCGGCCTCGCGCCGGTCCCGGCGCGGGGTGCCGCACAGCTGCCAGGCCTGGCCGTTCCACAGCTCCGGCAGCCAGCGCTGCTGCGGCTGGGGACGGTCACCGCGGACCCCGTACCGGGAGGGGACCGGCTCGGTGGCCCCCGGCGGCGGGGGCGGCCCGTTGAACTCGGCGCGGCGGGCGGCGCGGCGCCGGGTCTCGCACAGCAGGCACAGGTCGGGGGCGCTCTGGTCGACCGGGCCGGTGGGGTGCTCGGGGCAGCGCGTGCTGGGCGCGGCCGTGGTGACGCCCTCCTCCAGCAGATCGAGGGCCCGCCGCAGGTCCGCCTTCACCTCGTGCAGCTCGGCGTCCGGGGTGTCGGCGCCGAGCGCCTCGCCGTGCTCGCCGAGGACACGAAGAGCGCGGCCCAGGGCGGTGAGCTGCGCGTGGTTCATGGTTCGTCTCCGGGTCGGGTGGCTCCAGTATCCCAGTGCGCACGGCCGGCGGTCATCCACGGGCACCGGGCGCTCGCGGGGTACGGGCGTCGTCCCGCGGAGCGGCCGACCACGGCGGCCCGCGGCGACGGCGGGGTACGGGCGGGGTGCGGATGCGGCCTCGCGTCGCGTCCGCCCTCCGGCATCCGACGCCTGCGGACGCTGCCGGGATCCGGCATGGCGAATGCCGGTGACCTCCGGTTACCGTCCTCGGGCGCGTCCGGTTCCGGCACCGGACGGGGCGGACGTCCGGCGAGGGGAGTGGCGCGATGTTCTCGGTGGCCTGGGGGGTGTTCGCGACCGCCTTCGGCTGGATCGTCGCGACGGATTTCCGGGGGGCGGCCCGCCGCTTCCACGAGCTGTCCCACGCGGCCGTGCCGTTCGGCGGCGGCGGTGCGCCGGTCTTGGGCGTCGGCTTCTTCCGCGTCCTGGCGGGGGTGTTCGCCCTGATCGGCCCGTTCGTCCTGGTCGGCGGGCTCCTGGAGCTGTGGCGCGGCGAGGCGGGGCCGGACGGGCTGCCCCCGTTGCCCGCCTGGGCCGTCGTGGGGCAGGCACTCGTCGCCGGTGTCGTCCTGTGGAGGATGTGGCGGCGCTCCGGCCCGTTGCGCCGTGCGTGGGACACCGGCACCGGTCCGCGGCGTGCCGCCGCGCTCGTGCTCACGGCATCGGTCCTCGCCTTCGTCGCGGCCCTGGGCCTCGGCCGGGAGACGTGGACGGTGACGAGCTGGCTGGTCGGCGGCCTGTGCGGCCTCACCCTGATCCTGGACGGCCGCACCGGCCCGGTCGCCGAGGGGCCCCCGGGCCGCTAGGCCGGGCCGCCCGCCTCGGCCAGTGCCGCGCGCAGGTGGCCGCCGGACTCCTTCAGCAGGCGGGCGGCCGTCGGGCCGTCCACGTCGGCCAGCAGGACCAGGATCGCGTGCTTCACCTCGCCGTCCGTGGCGGCCAGGGCGCGGGCGACGGCGTCGTCCTCCGCTCCGGTCGCGAGGGCGACGATGCGGTGGGAGCGGGCGCGGAGCTTGTCGTTGGAGGCGCGCAGGTCGACCATCAGGTTCCCGTACGTCTTGCCCAGCCGGATCATCGTGATCGTCGACAGCATGTTGAGGACCAGCTTCTGGGCCGTGCCGGCCTTGAGGCGGGTGGAGCCGGTGAGCAGTTCCGGGCCGACGACCACCTCGATGCCGTGCTCGGCCGCCGCCGCCAGCGCGCTGCCCGGGTTGCAGGCCAGGCCCACGGTCAGCGCGCCGCGCGCCCGGGCGTAGGCGACGGCGCCGACGGCGTAGGGGGTGCGGCCGGAGGCGGAGACGCCGACCACCGTGTCGTCGGCGGTCAGCGCCAGCGCGGCCAGGTCGGACGCGGCCAGGTCCCGGGAGTCCTCGGCGCCCTCGACCGAGGTGACCATCGCGTCGGGGCCGCCCGCGATCAGGCCGACGACCCGCGCCGGGTCGGTGTTGAAGGTGGGCGGGCACTCCGAGGCGTCCAGGACGCCGAGACGGCCCGCGGTGCCCGCGCCCGCGTAGACCAGCCGGCCGCCCCGGGCCATCCGGTCGGCGACGGCGTCGATCGCGGCGGCGATCTCGGGCAGCCGCTCGGCCACGGCACCGGCCACGGTGGCGTCCTCGCCGTTCATCAGCCGGGCGATGTCGAGGGTGGGCAGCCGGTCGATGTCCGCCAGTTCCGGGCGGAACGCCTCGGTGGTCAGGGCCGCCAGCTCGGCACGGAGGGCGGAGGACTCGGGCGTGTGGGTCATGGAACGTTCTCTCCGGTCGGTCGGTCCGGCGTCTCGATGTGCGGTTCCGCCGCCGGGCGCGACCGGCCGCGCTCCCGCGTCCTCCAGCTTTCCACGGCCGCCGCCTCCCCCGTGCCGCGCCCGCGCCCCGTGTGCCGGTGCCGCGTCTACCGCGCGACGCTCCGGTGCCGGTGCGCCAGTGCCTCGTACGAGGCCGACAGCGCCGGGGCCGCCGACTCGTAGGTGCGCTGGGCGACACCCACGAACAGGCAGTCCACCACCAGCAGTTGACTGGTCCGGGAGGACATCGCGGCCGGACGCAGCTCGCTCTCGCGGGCCGTGGACGTGGTCAGGACGTGGTCGGCGTACTGCGTGACGGGGCTGTCGGGCCGGCCGGTGACCGCCACCGTCGTCGCCCCGTGGTCGAACGCCACCCGGAGCGGTTCGATGACGTCCCCGGTCGACCCGGAGTGCGTGATGGCGATCGCCACGTCCCCCGCGCGCAGTTGCACCGCGTTGGTGACGGCGAGGTGGGGGTCGCTGTGGGCGTGCGCCATCAGTCCTATGCGCAGGAGTTTCTGGGTGAGGTCCTGGGCCACCAGTCCCGACGCGCCGACGCCGTACACGTCGGTGCGGCGGGCGGCGGCCAAGGCGGCCACGGCCGCGCCGAGCTGGACGGTGTCCAGGCCGGCCGCGGTGTCGGCGAGGGTCTGCTGCTCGTCGTAGGCGAGCTTGGCGACGACGTCGGCGATGGGGTCGTCCACCGCGATGTCGGTGGTGATGGCCGGGGCGCGGCCCGACTGCTGCTGGGCGGCGAGGCCGGCCAGCGCCAGGCGCAGGTCGCGGTAGCCCGGGTAGCCGAGCAGCCGGGCGGTGCGCACGACGGTGGCCTCGCTGGTGCCGGTGAGCTCGGCGAGTCCGGTGACCGTGAGGGCCGCGCAGCCGGCCGGGTCGTCGGCGACGGCCTCGGCGACCCGCTGCATGGAACGGGTCATCGACGGAGCCAGCGTGCGCACCTTGGCCGCCAGGGCGGCGGGCGCGGGCGGCGGGGTACCGGGCTCGCCCGGACCGCGCCCGCTCGCGAAAATTTCCTTCACAGGCCGGGTCACACCATGAAAGATATTTTCGGCTCGGTGGTGCGGTCAAGAGTGCGCACAATAGGAGCATGAACCCCCACGGCGGCCCCCGGGTCAACCCCGTCAACCCCTTGGAGCAGGCGTTGCACGCGGCTCGCGCCCTCGTGCTCGCCGACCTGGTCGCACGCGAGGTCGCCGACGCGGACGTGGTCTCCCTGGTCGAGGAGTCCGTCGCCCAGCGCCGCTGGTGGGTCCAACAGTGGCCGGAAGGCGTCGAGTTCATCGCCGGACTGGTCGCCCAGGACGTCCAGGACGCCCTGCTGGAGCGCTACGGCCGCTGGCCGCTGTGCCCGGTGTGCGGCTCCGGCGACCCGCACGCGCTGGACGTCGAACCCGAACTCGGCCCCGACCCGCACTGGGTGTGCCACAAGGCGGGCGTGAAGGTCGCGGCGGTGGGCGAGCTGGGCGGGGCCGGGGGCGGAGCGGCCTCGTCGTGACGGTGTACATCGACCCGCCCACCTGGCCGGGTCACGGCCGGATGTGGTCCCATCTGATCAGCGACGTCTCCTATGCCGAACTGCACGCCTTCGCCGACCGCCTGGGCGTCCCCCGCCGCGCCTTCGAACGCGACCACTACGACCTCCCCCGGCACCGGTACGCCGACGCCGTGCGCGCCGGGGCGGTCGAGGTGGACAGCCGCGAGGTGGTGCGGCTGCTGCACGGGGCGGGGCTGCGGCGCCGGAAGGGCGCGGTTCAGCCGCGCAGTTCGTAGACGTACGGGGCGTCGTCCCCGGACGCGCGGGTGAACCCGGCGCGGGTGACGACGTTCTGCGAGGGCACGTTCTCCCGGTCGACGACCGCGGTCACGGTCCGCACGCCGTCCTGCCGGAGGGCCCAGGCGGCCAGCGCGCGCAGGGCCTCGGTCGCGTAGCCCCGGCCGCGGGCGTCCTCGACGAGGTCGTAGCCGACCTCCACCCGGCCGTCCCCGTCCGGGGGCCCGTGGAATCCCATCGCGCCCACCGCGCGGTCGTCCTCGCGCCGGACCAGTACGTACATGGCCCACTCCGGGTGGAAGACCCCGTCCTCGTACTGCTTGACCGCGATCCCGGCGCCCTCCCGGGTGCCGTCGGCGGGGCCCGGGCCGAGCCAGTCGAACCCGCCGTCCGCGCCCACGGACAGAGCGGCGGCGGCCGCGGGGGTGACCCCCTCCAGGGTGAGCCGCTCGGTCCCGAGCACCGGGTTGTTGCTCCAGTGCCACTCGGTGACGGGCTCCCGGTCCGGCAGGTCGCCGCGGCCGGTGGCCCACAGCAGGGTCCGCCACGGGGTGGGACCGGGGCGGACCCGCGGGAAGATCCGGGTGAGGACGAAGGACGCCAGTTCGGCGGGCGGTTCGTACGGCACGCCCAGGCCCTCGGCGATGTCGTGCGTGTGCAGCAGGACTTCGGCCACGCCCATCGCGGCGAAACCCTCGCGGTTCGCGTGCCGGAAGGGGTAGGGGTGGAAGGCGCGGACCGCGCGCGGGGTGGTGCGGACGGCGGCGGCGAGCAGGGCGCCGGTCGCCTTGATCGTCTCCAGGACACCGGTGTTGTCGGCGGGGGCCGGGCCGTCGCCGGTGCCGTCGAGGGTGATCGTGAAGGGGATGCGCGCGTCCCGCGCACGTCCGGCGAGCCGCCCCGCGTACGCGATGAGGTCGTTCGCGATGTGCACCGCCGCCTCCCGGCAGCTCCACTCCAGCCGCCCGGCCCGCACCCCTTCCCAGTCCCGGTCGACGAACGCTCCCAGGATCGCCACGCAGTCCGCGACGGCCTCCTCCACCTGTTCCGCTCCCGCAGCACGCATGACGGGCAGGCTAGGCGGGCGGTGCGGGCGCGGTCGATGGCTTTTCCTGCTCGCCGTGGGTCCCGCTCGCCGTGGGTTCCGCTCGCCGCGGGGCCGGAGCGAGTCGGACTGCCGAACGGACCTTATTTGACAGATCGTTCCAGAAAACCTACGGTCCTTGGTGTGGCCAGGACCAAGGAATTCGATCCTGACGCCGCGCTGCAGTCGGCCCTCGAGCTGTTCTGGCGGCGCGGCTACGAGGCGACGTCGATGAGCGACCTCGTCGAGCACCTCGGCATCGGCCGGGCGAGCCTCTACGCGACCTTCGGCAGCAAGCACGAGCTGTACCTGAAGGCCATGGACCGGTACACCGGGACGCGCGACCCGCTCCTCCTCGCCGAGCTGTCCCAGCCGGGGCCCGCGCTGCCCGCGGTACGGGCGGTGGTGCGCCGCTTCGCGGCGGAGGCCGCCTCCTCCGAGGGGCGGCTGAACGGCTGCTTCGTCACCAACACGGCGGCCGAACTGGCCCCGCACGACCCCGCGGCGGCCCGCCGGGTCGAGAGCAGTTGGGGGCACCTCGAGACCTTGCTGCACTCCGCGCTCCTGCGGGCCCGGGCCCAGGGCGAGCTGCCCGGGGACCGCGATCCGCGCGCGCTGGCCCGCATGCTGCTCGTCCTGCTGCAGGGCGTGCGGGTCGTCGGCAAGGCGTCGGACGACCCCGCCCGGGTGCGGGACGCGGCCGAGCAGGCGCTGGCCCTGCTGGACTGACGCGCACGCGAACGGAGGCGCCGAGCCTCCTCTCGCATGTCCGCATACTGGATCGATCGGTCCAATAAAGGGGGGAGTGTGACGCCCGCGAATGCCGCCCGCGTTCCCGGTGCACGGCAGCGGTGCGCCTTCGTCCTCCTCGGGATGTCCGGGCCGCGCCCGTCCTCACCTCGGCGGCGCCGGCCGCCCTCGCCCGCACCGCCGCCCTTCCGCACCACCGCACCCGGCAGACCGCTCCACCAACCCCACCAAGTGGCCCACCCCTCGAAGGAGTCACCGAGATGAACCGCTTCACGGGCAGGACCGTCCTCGTCACCGGTGCCGGCTCCGGCCTCGGCCGTGCGATCGCGCTCGCCTTCGCCGCCGAGGGCGCGTCCGTGGTCGTCGCGGGACGCACCGCGGCCGCCCTGGAGGAGACCACCGGCCTCATCGAGGCGGCCGGCGGCACGGCCGCCGCCGTCACCGCCGACGTCACCGACTCCGGTCGGCTCCGGGACCTCGTGCGCGCGTGCGTCGACCGCTTCGGCGGACTGGACATCGCGGTCAACAACGCCGGGATACTCCGCGGGACGGTACCCGCCGGCGAGGTGAGCGAGGAGGACTGGGACGCGGTGCTGCGGACCAACGTCACCGGCGTCTGGCTGGCGATGAAGCACGAGATCGCGCACATGAAGGAGAACGGCGGCGGCGTCATCGTCAACATCTCCTCCAACCTGGGCGCGCACCTGCGGGTTCCGAACGTCGCCGCCTACATCACCTCGAAGGCGGCGGTCTCCGCGCTGACCCGCGCCGCCGCTCTCGACCACGTCCACCAGGGCATCCGCATCAACGCGGTCAGCCCGGGCGCCGCCGCCGCTCCCATGTCGCTGCGGCCCGGGGAGACCGAGGCCGACCGCGCCGAGCGGATGAAGACGGAGAACCCGCTCGGCCGGGTCGCGGAGGCCGAGGAAGTGGCGGCCGCGGTGCTCTACCTCGCCTCCCCCGCGGCGGGCGCGGTGGTCGGGACCGATCTGGTCGTCGACAGCGGATCGTCCGCCTGACGGTCCGCCCACCGGGGCGCTGTGCCGGGGAGCGCCCGCCGTGGCCGGATCCGGACGGCTCACGCCGGACCGATGGCGCATCTCCGGCTCGGGTCACGGGGCGGGCGGAGCGGGCGCGGTCGACAGCATCTCCAGCTCGCCGCGCATGTTGTAGCGGGCCGTGGCCTCCCAGTGCTCCTGCCCGTACGGGGTGCGGAACAGGCGTCGTGCGGCGAGGAGTTCACGCAGCACGGTGGTGCGGCCCTCGCGGAAGGCGTCGGCCGGCACGAAGTGGTACTCCTCGCGGACGGCGGCGGTGTAGGCGGCGTACGCCGACGGCGGCGAGGCCAGGACCGCCAGGTCGGCGTCGCACAGCACCTGGCCGTCGCGGTCGTCGTCGTCCGGGTCGTGCGTGACGGTGAGCCGGACCAGCCGGGCCACCTCGGCCGCCTTCGCCTCCGGAACCCCGGCCTCGGGCAGCGCCCGCTCGGCCAGCCGGGCCGACCGCTCCTCGTTCTCGGAGCGGTCCGGCAGGTACACGGCGTCGTGGAACCAGGCGGCGAGCCGCACGACGTCCGGGTCGTCCGCGTACTCCGCCAGCGTGTCGACGTGGTCCAGGACCGCGGTGAGGTGGGCGAGCGTGTGGTAGCGCCGCTGCGGTTCCTGCCAGCGGGCGAGGAGGTCCTCGGCGTAGAGCACGGGGTCGGGACCGCCCCCGGGGGCCCGGGCCCCTTCCAGGGCACGGACGAAGCGGGCACGCAAGGCGTCGGTATCGGCCATACGGCCATTGTTCCCGGTGCACATCCCGACGGGTCACAGGGCCAGCTCGGCCCGCACGGTCTTTCCGGGGCCACCGTCCTCGCGCGGCGCGACGCACATCCGGCTCACCAGGCAGGACACCAGCCAGAGACCGCGGCCCGTCTCCGCCCCGGGGTCCTGGGGGAGGCGGGGCCGGGCCGGGAGCGGACGGTCGTCCCGGGTGTCGGTGACCTCGACGCGGACGAGGTCGCGGGCGGCGGACAGGGTCAGGTCCAGACGGAAGTCGCGGCCCGGGACACGACCGTGGATCACCGCGTTGGCGGCGAGTTCGGCCACGACGAGCGTCACGGTCCCGTTCACCTCGGACGCGTACGGGAAGCCCCAGGCGTCCAGACGGTGGGAAGCGAGCCGCCGGGCCAGGCGGACGCCGCGCGGGGTGGAGGTGAAGCACATCGAGAACTCCTCGGCGTGGGCTGCGGGCCGGCCGCTGTACTCGTTGGGGGGAGTTTCGGTCGTCATGAGGGTGAGCCTCGTGTGACGCACGTACGGTGACCAGCAACTACGCCCTTACACAGTGCTGCTGTAAGGATGCTCAACGTGTCTGTCGGGGCAGGGACAGAGGTGGCCCATGGTGCAGGTTCCGGAACAGGCGGTCGCGGAGC
This sequence comes from Streptomyces viridosporus T7A, assembly GCF_008704515.1. Lineage (NCBI taxonomy): Bacteria > Bacillati > Actinomycetota > Actinomycetes > Kitasatosporales > Streptomycetaceae > Streptomyces > Streptomyces viridosporus. The sequence goes on along the minus strand of NZ_CP023700.1, from coordinate 3,931,687 downwards.
GCGGCCGGGATTCCGCCGACGAGCTTCTGCGGTGCTTCGGCAGGCAGATCAAGCTCTTCCGGGAACGAGCCGGCCTGACCCAGGCCGCTCTCGGCCCGCTCCTCGGATACAGCGAGGCGCAGATCGCTGCGATCGAGCAGGGACGGCGTGTCGCCCGGCCGGACACCATCGAGAAACTGGACACGTTGCTCGAGGCGGACGGAGTCCTGCTCGCGATGAAGCAGGCCGTGGCACTCACGCGGTACCCCGCCTTCTTCCGGGATGCTGCGCGCATCGAGGAAACCGCGATCGAGTTCCACCAGTACGCGCCACTGATCGTGCCGGGGATGCTGCAGACCGAGGACTACGCCAGAACGATGTTCACGGTGTGGCGTCCGCGCCGGAACGAGGCGGAGATCGACCAGATGGTGTCGGCACGGCTCGCACGGCACAAGCTCTTCAGCCGTGAGCCCGCGCCCGTACTCAGCTTTGTCCTGGAGGAGGCCGTCCTCCAGCGGCCCATCGGCGGCTTTGAAGTGCTGCGGGGCCAACTTGAGCACTTGCTCCTCACCGGCCAGAACCCGAACGTAGAGATTCAGGTGATGCCGACCGAGGCGACCGACCACGCTTGTGTGGACGGTCCGTTCACGTTGATGGTGCCGGAAGGAGGAGAGCCGGTGGCCTACTTGGAGAGCCAGGGAAGCGGTCGGGTGATCACCGATAGGGAAATCGTCCGTGGCATCGCGGCGCGGTATGGAATCATCCGGGCCCAGGCGCTGGCCCCGGAGGAGTCCCTGCGCCGCATCGAGAAGCTGTTGCAAGGAGACTCATGACAAGCGAGCAGTCCAAGGGCCAGTCGCTCAATTGGTTCAAGTCCAGTTACAGCGGCGGGGCCGGCGGCGACTGCGTCGAGGTCGCCGCCCTCCCCGCCTCCGTCCACGTCCGCGACTCCAAGGACACCGGTCGGGGCTCCTTCGCGGTGACCCCCGGCACCTGGTCCGCCTTCGTCGCGCATGCCTGCCGCACTCGTTGACGGCGATCTGATCCGCTGCCGCCGGTCCTGGCAGCCTCGGCGGTAGCGAACAGAACACGGTGCACAGGGCCGCACCAGGTCCTGGGGCCGCTCCTTCGGGGGCGGCCCGAGTGCTTTCCGGGAAGGTGGCCGCGAGCGGGGTGGCGCGCACAAGCGGAAGGGCTGATTACGGGTAGTGCGGGTGATCTTCCGCTGGGTAGTGTGAACCGCCGGAACGCGAACACCCGTCCGCACGCCGTCCTCGCGGGTTCCCGATCGACCGCGACGCGCGGGCCGCCGACCCGAAGGAGACCGGAAGAAGTGAGCAGCCAGGTGCACCCGACGTTCGTCCTGGTCCACGGGGCCTTCGCGAACTCCTTCTCCTTCGCGCCGCTCCAGGCCGAACTCGGCCTCCTCGGGCACCGTTCGGTCGCCGTCGACCTGCCCGGCCACGGCTTCGGGGCGACCTACACCCGTGCCTACCAGGCGCCGCAGGACCCCGAGGGCCTCGCCACCGCGCCCGGCGCGATCAAGGGCGTCACGCTCGCCGACAACGCCGCGCACCTGATCGGGGTCCTGGAGCGGGCCAAGCGGAACGGCCCCGTGATCCTCGTCGCCCACAGCCGCGGCGGCGTCACGGCCACGGCCGCGGCCAACGCGCGGCCGGACCTGATCGACCGCATCGTCTACGTCGCGGCCTGGTGCCCGGTCGCGCTCGACGTCGGCGACTACTACGCCGAGCCGGAGATGGCCACGGTCGACGCCGCCTCCCTGGGGCTGGCGGCGGCCGGGAACCCCGCCGAACTCGGCCTGCTCCGCGTCAACTTCCGCACCGCGGACCCGGACGCCCTGGCGGCGTTCAAGGCGGCCTTCCTCGCCGACGCCACCGACGAGGAGTTCCTGACCTTCCTGAACACCTTCCAGCCCGACGAGAACCTGGACGTCGGCACCTCCGCCGACCGGGCGCAGGCCGCGACCTGGGGCCGCGTCCCGAAGACCTTCGTCCGCCTGGCCGACGACGCGAGCATGCCGCCGGCCATGCAGGACCGGCTGATCCGCGAGGGCGACGCGCTGACGCCGGACAACCCGTACGACGTCCGCACGCTCCCGGGCAGCCACCTGAAGTGGCTGGTCGACCCGGCACCGGCGGCCCGGCTCCTCGGAGAACTCGCCACGCTCCCGGCCCCGTCCGTCCGCTCGTGATCTGAGCCGGAGCCGCTTCGGAACGGGTGCCCTCACGCCCCTGCCGGGTCCGGCTGGCGCCTCTCCGGTTCCACCCGCGCGACGCCTCCCGCCTCGAGGGCCACCCAGAGGGCACCGTCGGGGCCCAGGGTGATGCCGTGGGGCTCGGACGACGGTGACGGCAGGTCGTACTCGGTGATTTCGCCGTCCCCGGTGATGTGACCCACGCGGCCGGCTCCCCATGCGGTGAACCAGCAGTCCCCGGTGGAGGCCGCGACGATGGCGTGCGGTCCGGCCGTGCGGTCGGGGAGCGGGAACTCCCTGATCCCGCCGTCCACCGAGATCCTGCCGATCTGTCCCGCCGCGATCTCGACGAACCACAGGGCCGTGCCGTCACCGGTGATGCCCACGGGCCCGGCGTCCGGGGTGGGCAGGGGGTGGACGGCGGTGTCGCCGTCGGTGGTGATGCGGCCGATCGCGTTCGCCTGGTTGAGGGTGAACCACAGGGCCCCGTCCGGGCCGGTGGTGATCGCCGAGGGAAAGCCGCCCGTGACCGGGAGGACGAACTCGGTGACCTCTCCCTCGCCGGTGATGCGGCCGACGCGGTCGGTGTTCATCTCCGTGAACCACACCGCGCCGTCCGGGCCCGAGGTGATGCCGAAGGGCCCGCTGCCGGGCGTCGGCAGGGGGAAGGAGTCCACTGCGCCGTCGGTGGTGATGCGGCCGATCCGGTGGTCCTGGTAGCGGGTGAACCACAGGGCCCCGTCCGGTCCGGGGGCGATGACCGTGGGGCGGCAGGCGGGGGAGTCCAGGGGGTACTCCCGGAACTCGCCGTCGAGGGTGAGGCGCGCGATGCGGCCGCTGCCCACGAGGGTGAGCCACAGGGCACCGTCGGGTCCGGCCGTGATGCCGTAGGGCCCGGCCTTCTCGTCCGTCACACGGATCTCCCGGACGGCCGGGGCAGGGGAACGGGACACGACGGCTCCTTGTGAGGGGGACAGGGGTCAATCGGGCTTCCCGGCCGGCGGCTCGGCCCGGTTCCGCACCAGGTCGAGGATGATCGCGGCGAGCTCGGCGGGACGGGTCATGGGGACGTTGTGGTGCGAGGCGACGTCGACCAGTCGGCGGCCGGGGGCGGCGTCGACGACGGCACGCACCTCGTCGCGCCGCGAGGCGTAGAAGCCGTGGTCGGCCAGGACGACGGTCATCGGGCAGGGGAGACGGTCGTACACGTCGACGCTCGGGAAGACCGCCGCACCGGGCACCACGTCACCGACCGTCACGATCTCCTCGAGGGTCGGCCGCCGTACCCACCCGTCGCCCCGGCGGAGGAAGGAGCGCCGCGTGACCTCCTCGACCAGCCCGGGGCGCGCCCCGGCGTTGAGCCGATCCTCCCCGGCCTCCCGCACGCACTGCTCGACGTAGGCGCGCATCTGCTGGTCGGTGGCTTCCCAGCCGTAGCGGAACAGCGTCCGGAGGTGGTCCGCCCGCTCCGCGGTCCGCAGGGACGCGTGCTCGGCGAGCGAGGTGTCCCGGTCGTCGAGCACCACGCCGTCCACGACGCAGAGGGCGGCCGGTTCCACCACGCCCGCCGCGGCGGCCGCGGTCACCGCGTATCCGCCGGTGGAGTGGCCCACCAGCACGGGGCGGTCCCAGGACAGCGCCGCCACGACGCCGCCGATGTCCCGCCAGTACTGCTCCGGGCCGGTGGAGGAGAGCCGGGTCCGCCCGTGGCCCCGCAGGTCGACGGCGACCGGACGGCAGTCCCGCACCAGACGGACCGCCACATCGGCCCAGACCGCGGCGTTGTGCCCGCTGCCGTGGACGAGCAGCACGCCCTCCCCGTGACCGCCGAAGTCGATGCCCGACACCACCCCGTCGGGAACGGGGAGTTCGATCTCTGTACCGGCCATCACCGCACCCTGGCCGGGAGAGGTCGGGGTGCGCAACTGCTTTCTTCCTCCGGACACGCGCCGGGGCCCCGCACTAGCGTGGCCCGCATGACGACTCCTGCTGATGTGCGGAACGTACGAGACCCCGAACTCCCCGGGCGGCTGCTGGCCGTCGAGCGGGACGCGCTGATCCCGCTGCTGCGGGGCAGGGCGGAGGAGGACTTCGCGCGACCGGTGGTGGCCTGTCCGGGCTGGACGGTGCGGGACGTGCTGGCGCACTGCTCGGCCGCGCTCACCCGGGTGGTGGAGCGCCGGTTCGAGAAGGGCGTGTTCTCGCCCGCCTCCAACGACCGGGACATCGCCGAGCGGGCCGGCTGGACGAACGCCCGGGTCCTCGACGAGCTGGAGCGCGGGATGACCGGGGCCGGGCCGGTGATCGCGAAGGCGGGCGGGCCGCTGGACGCCGTCGCGCTGGGCGAGTGGGTGCACGCCGGGGACGTGCGCGAGGCGTTCGGGGAGCCGGGCGCGTACGCCGGTGCCGGACTGCCCTACGCGCTCGCCCTGCTGGCCCAGGTCACGTCCGCCCGGGGACACCTGCCGCTGCACGCCGACCTCGACGACGCCGACGAACCGCTGCGGCTGGGCGACGCCTCGGGGGAGCGGCCCCCGGCGCGCTACATCGGGGACGGGCCGACCCTGGTGCGGCTGTACGCGGGGCGGCCGGTGGAGGGGGCGTCGTACGAGCTGGCCGGGGCGGAGGCGGCGGAACTGAACATCTTCGGGGACTGAAGCGGTCGTCCTGCGCGGCCGCGGGCACCTCGTGCGGCCATCGGGCAGCGGACCCCCGGCACGCGGGCGTAGGCTTGGATTGGACTAGACCTGTAGCCGCCGTCCGATGCCGGTGACCGCCGGCGCACGCCGATGAATGGGGCCCCATGAGCAAGCAGCGCGCTGTCCTGGAGGTGATCGCCCTCGACGTCGAGGACGCGGTCGCCGCCCAGGCGGGAGGTGCGGACCGCCTCGAGCTGGTCACCGACATGACGGCCGACGGGCTCACCCCGTCGGCCGGGACCGTCGCCGGGATCCGCGGGGCCGTCGACCTCCCGCTGCGGGTGATGCTGCGGCTGTCGGACGGGTTCGCGGCGGGCGACGTCGACCGGCTGGTGGGCGCCGCGTGCGCGATGCGCGAGGCCGGGGCCGAGGAGTTCGTGCTCGGGTTCCTCACCGCGGACGGCGGGGTGGACCTCGACGCGGTCGAGCGGGTCGTCGGCGCACTGGACGGCTGCCGGTGGACCTTCCACCGCGCGATCGACCGCGCCGCCGACCGGGACGCCCTGCGCAAACAGCTCGACGGCCTGCCCGGCCTCGACACCTACCTCACGGCGGGCTCCCCGGCCGACGTCGACGACGGGCTGCCGACGCTGCTCGCCGAGTCGGGCCGGCGCGGGGAGCCGGGGTACGAGCAGCAGTTGCTGGTCGGCGGCGGCCTGCGCCTGGAGCACGTGCCCGCACTGCTGGAGGCCGGCATCGACGGCTTCCACATCGGCGGGGCGGCCCGGCCGGACGGCTGGGACGGGCCCGTCTCGGCGGAGGCCGTCGCACGGTGGCGCCGGACGGTGGACGGCGTCGGGACCGGGGACTGACCACCGGCGGTGACGGGCCCGGCCGCCGGCCGCGACCGGCGACCGGGTACGAGCGACCGGTGACCGGGTGCGGAGGCCCGCCGGTGTCCGGTGGCGGGGCGGGCCGGGTCAGCCCAACTGCTCCGGCAGCGGGGCCGTGTGCGTCACGATCAGGCCGGAGACCGCCCGGGTCAGGGTCACGTACAGGCGGCGCAGGCCGGTGCGTTCGTCGGGTTCGCCGTCGACCACGGCCCGGGGCTCGTCCAGGACCACGTAGTCGTACTCCAGGCCCTTCGCCAGCGACGCCGGGACCAGGGTCAGCCGGGTGTCGTGCGTCGTCTCCTCGCCGGGGCCGACCGAGGTGATCCCGGCCGCCGCCAGCTCCCCGGCCAGCTCCGGGATCCGGGCGTCCGCGGCGATCAGGCCGACCGAGCCCTCGTGGCGCAGCAGTTCGCGGCAGGCGGCCACCGCGTCGCCGGCCCCCTCGACCCGGCGGACCTCGAAGAAGCCCGGGTTCTCCCGGATCGACGCCACCGGGGTCAGCCCCGGCGCGATGTGCGGGAGCAGCCGGGAGGCGTACGCGATGACGTCCGTCGGGACGCGGAAACCGGCCGTCAGCTCCTCGACCACCGCGTCCCGCTTGCCCAGGTGCGCCAGCGCCTCCTCCCAGCTCCGCGTCGCCCACGGCGTCGTGCCCTGCGCCAGGTCGCCGAGGACGGTCGCCGACCCGGTGGTGCAGCGCCGGCCCACCGCCCGGTACTGCATGGGGGACAGGTCCTGCGCCTCGTCGAGCACCACGTGCCCGAGCGAGTGCGTGCGCCGGATCAGATCGGCCGCCTCGTCGATCAGCACCGCGTCCGCGGGCGAGAACTTCGCCGACTTCACCGACCGGGCCGGCTTCGCCCACAGGATCGCCTTCCGCTCCTCCTCGTCGAGCAGCCCTTCCGCGTGCTCGGCCAGGAACTCCGCGTCGCCCAGCAGCCGCAGCACCAGCTTCGCCGGGTCGACGGCCGGCCAGATCGCCTTCACCGCCGCCTTCACCGCGCTGTTGCGCGCCACCGCGTCCTGCACCCGGTCGTCCGGCGCCTCCCCGGCCCGCTCCATCTGCACCAGCACCGTGTGCGCGATGCGCTGCGGCAGCGCCTCGCGGGCGGCGCCGTAGCGGATGTCGCGCTCCAGCAACTGCCTGACGATGTCCTCCAGTTCGTACGCCGGAACCCGCCAGCGGCGTGCGCCGCGCACCACCACGACCGGCTCGGTGGGCAGCGTGACGTGGGAGTAGAGGGCCCTCCGCAGCACCTCGGCCATCCGGGCGTCGCCCTTGACGACCGCGGCCGCCGCGTCGTCCGTCCCGCGCACCTCCACGTGCGCCACCAGGTCGTCCACGGTGGCCTGCGCCACCGTCAGCTCGCCCAGCGCGGGCAGCACCTGCTCGATGTAGTGCAGGAAGGACCGGTTCGGCCCGACGACCAGCGTGCCGGTGCGGGCCAGCCGCTCGCGGTGGGCGTACAGCAGGTAGGCCACCCGGTGCAGACCGACGGCGGTCTTCCCGGTCCCGGGCCCTCCCTGCACGCACACGCTGCCCGCCAGCCCGGCCCGTACGATCTCGTCCTGCTCCGGCTGGATCGTGGCGACGATGTCCCGCATCGGGCCGACGCGCGGACGCTCGATCTCCTGCTGGAGCAGCTTGCCGGCGGTGTCCGCCGCGGACGGGTCCGAGAGGTGCTCGTCCTCGTACGCGGTGAGGGCCCCGCCGGTGTAGCCGAAGCGGCGGCGCAGCGCGACGTCCAGGGGGTCCTTCCTGGATGCCCGGTAGAACGGCTGCGAGACCGGCGCGCGCCAGTCGATCACCATCGGGTCGCCGTCCGCGTCGTGCACGTGGCGGCGTCCGATGTAGAACTGCTCGCCCTCGGCCCCCTCCGCCTGTTCCGACCCCGGCGCGTGCAGGTAGTCGAGCCGGCCGAAGAACAGCGGGGTGTCGCTGAGGTCGGCCAGCGCCTTGACGCGCTCCTCGATCTGGCGTTCGAGCACGGCCGCGTTGACCCAGTTCGCGGTGACGTCGCTGATGTCGAGGGACTCGACGTCCTCGCGCATCGCGCGCAGGGCGGCGCGGGACGCGGCGAGATGGGCGCGCTCGCGGGAGAGGGGGTCGTGGTCGGCCCCGGGCTCGGCGGGCTCGACGGGCTCGACGGGTTTGTCTGCGGACGTGGGCGCGGACACAGGGGTGCCTCCGGGAACCTGCTGGGGTGGCTGCGGGATACCGGCCGGTTTCCGTCCGGGCGGCGGCGCTCCGCGCATGACGCGCGTGACGCGCATGGACGGAGGCGGGCAAGGGCGGAGATTCTAGGGCGCTCGGCCGGTGCGGTCCAAACGGTTTCCGCGTCCGCCGCGTCCGCCGCGCGGGTCGGGGGCGGCGGGCGCGTCCGCAGCCGTACCGGTGCTGGTCCCGGTCAGGTCGTACGGGGTGAACCGTCCGCCGTCCGCGTGCCGGGGGCGTCGGTCGGCCGCCGCACCGGTTCCGTGGTCAGCGAGGCGAGCAGGGCGAGCCGCTCGGCGTCCTCGGTGCCCGGCGCGGCGTGGTAGAGCGCGAGCATCAGGCCGTCGGGGCCGTCGACGTCCAGCTTGGACAGGGTGAGGCTCAGCTCGCCGACCTGGGGGTGGTTCATCCGGATCGGCTTGTCGACGACCGGCCGCACGTCGTGGCGGGCCCACACCTGCCGGAACTCGGCGCTCGCCAGGGACAGTTCACCGACGAGCCGGACGATCCGCGGGTCGTCGACGTCGGAGCCGAGCCGCCGGCGGAAGACGGCGACGCACTGGGCCGCCGTGCGGGTCCAGTCCGCGTGCAGGGCCTGCTCGGCGGGGTCGAGGAAGAACGAGCGGAGCCGGTTCTCCCCCACCCGCACGCTCGGGACCAGCGCGGTGGCGAGCGGGTTGGCCGCGATCACGTCGAGGGTCCGGTCCGTCACGAACGCCGGCAGCCCGATCACGTCCAGGAGCTGCGCCGTGGCCGGTGGAACGGACGGCCGCCGCGGCCGGCGGCGGGTGGTGCGGGGCCGCGGCGCGGCGAGCAGGTGGAGGTAGGCCGTGGCGGTGTCGTCGAGCCGGAGCACCCGGGCGAGCGCGTCGAGGACCTGCGCCGACGGGTTGCGGTCGCGGCCTTGCTCCAGCCGCAGGTAGTAGTCGGAACTGATGCCGGCGAGCATGGCCACCTCCTCCCGGCGCAGCCCCGGCACCCGGCGTGTCCCGTGGGCCGGCAGCCCCAGGTCCGCGGGCGTCACCAGCTCCCGGCGCGCCCGGAGGTAGTCACCGAGCCGGTTCTCCTCAGACATGCGTTCCATCGTAGGCGCGCGGGGCGCTTCGTCCCTGGCCCTGTCACTCCCAGGATCGGCGGGGACCTGGGCAGGCCGCCCGCCGGCGTGGACGGTGGAGGCATGAGCACTTCCCTGAACACTCCGACGACCTCCCTCCCCGGCGGCACCTGGACGATGGGCGACCTGACCGTCACCCGGTTCGGATACGGGGCCATGCAACTGGCGGGACCGGGCGTGATGGGGCCGCCGGCCGATCACGACGGCGCCCTCGCGGTGCTGCGCGAGGCCGTGCGCCTGGGCATCACCCACATCGACACCGCCGACGCCTACGGGCCGCACGTCACCAACCTGCTGATCCGCGAGGCGCTGCACCCCTACCCCGACTCGCTGCACATCGCCACCAAGGTCGGGGCGGTCCGGGACGAGCAGGGCGGCTGGCCCCCGGCCCGGGAGCCGGACGACCTGCGCCGGGCCGTCCACGACAACCTGGAGAACCTCGGCGTCGAGACGCTGGACCTGGTCGACCTGCGGCTCGGCGACGCCACGGGGCCCCGGCCGGGCTCGCTCGCCGAGGCGTACGGGACCCTCGTCGAGCTCCAGCAGCAGGGACTGATCCGCCACCTCGGCCTGAGCAACGCGACCGCCGACCAGATCGCCGAGGCGCAGGCCATCGCCCCGTTCGTCTGCGTGCAGAACCTGTACAACCTCGCCCACCGCCAGGACGACGACCTCGTCGACCGGCTCGCCGAGCAGGGCATCGCCTACGTGCCGTACTTCCCCCTCGGCGGCTTCAGCCCCCTGCAGTCCTCGACGCTCTCGGCCGTGGCCGCCCGGCACGGCGTCCGCCCGATGTCGGTCGCCCTCGCCTGGCTGCTGCAGCGGTCCCCCAACATCCTGCTGATCCCCGGGACCTCGTCGGTGGCGCACCTGCGGGAGAACATCGCCGGCGCGGGCCTCACCCTGTCCGGGGAGGACCTCGCCGCACTCGACACGATCGGCCGCTGAGCCCGGCGCGCCGGTCGCGGCCCTCGGCGCCTCGAGCGGGTCCCGGCACCCCTAGGGGACATCCCGTCCCGCCCGAGGGGGACCGGATCACTCCCGAGGCGTACGCGGGGGCCGGGCGGATTGGGCCCTTGGACCGATGTCTGCCGTATGCCCGAAGGGTCACCCTGGAGGCATGAGCGCAGCGATCCTCCACCCCGCCCCGCCGCCGGCCCGGCCGACCGGCGCCACACCGGTCCGGGGCGGCGCCCACCCGCACCGCCTCGGCGACGCCCTGCACGCCGTGAGGGTGTTCCTCGGCGCCGCCTTCGACGTGATCGTCCTCGGCGAGTACGGCGAGGAGGCGGGCGTCCGCCGCAGGTGACGGCCCCGCCCCTGCCCTGCCCGCGGGGACCCCGCCCGTAGGACCCGGACCGTACGGACTGAGTACGCGCACGCGTACCGGGCTGAGTACCCGCGCCGGTGCGTCGGCCGCCGCCGGGCCGCTTCACTGGCCGTATGGATCCCCGCTCCCTCGACGCCCCGCCGCACCCGGCCGACCGGGACCCCCGCGCCCGGGTGGTGCCCGCCGTCGCGACCGCGCTGCTGTCGGTCCTGGGACCGGCGGCGCTGCTGTTCGCCGGACTGTCCCCCATGGCGACCGACAGTTGCGGTCCCGACGACTGCTCGCCGGCGCTGACGACCTCCCTGGCCCTGGTCCACGGCACCCTGGTCCTCGGCGGCCCCCTCACGGCGGGCGCCTGGCTCGCCGCCTGGCTGCTTCCGCGGACCCACCGCTGGTCGGTCCCGCGCATCTGGCTGGCCGGCCTCTCGCTGCTCCCCCCGGTGCTCGTCCTGGTGCTGGTGTTCACGCTCCCCCCGGGGTGAACCACGGGGCACGCGGGGGAGACCCGCGGCGGGCGCGGGGCGCCCGCTCAGCTCTCGGCGAGGATCTCGTCCGCGTCCACGATCCGGTACGCGTACCCCTGCTCCGCCAGGAACCGCTGGCGGTGCGCCGCGAAGTCCTGGTCGATGGTGTCCCGGGCGACCACGGAGTAGAAGTGGGCCTGGTGCCCGTCGGCCTTCGGCCGCAGCACCCGGCCGAGCCGCTGGGCCTCCTCCTGCCGCGACCCGAAGGTGCCCGACACCTGGACGGCCACCGTCGCCTCCGGCAGGTCGACCGAGAAGTTCGCGACCTTGGACACCACCAGCACGCTGATCTCGCCTTGCCGGAAGGCCTCGAACAGCTTCTCCCGCTGGGCGTTCGACGTCTCGCCCTTGATCACCGGTGCGTCCAGGTGCTCGCCCAGCTCGTCGAGCTGGTCGATGTACTGCCCGATGACGAGGATCTGCTGGCCGGCGAAGCGCCGGACGATCGCCTCCGTCACCTTCCGCTTGGTCGCGGTCGTCGCACAGAACCGGTACTTCTCCTCCGTCTCGGCGGTGGCGTACGCCAGCCGCTCGGAGTCGGTGAGGTTGACCCGGACCTCCACGCAGTCGGCGGGCGCGATGTAGCCCTGCGCCTCGATCTCCTTCCACGGCGCGTCGAACCGCTTCGGTCCGATCAGCGAGAACACGTCCGACTCGCGGCCGTCCTCGCGCACCAGCGTCGCGGTCAGCCCGAGCCGCCGCCGGGCCTGCAGGTCCGCCGTGAACTTGAAGACGGGGGCGGGCAGCAGGTGCACCTCGTCGTAGACGATCAGGCCCCAGTCCCGGGAGTCGAACAGCTCCAGGTGGGGGTAGACGCCCTTCCGCCGGGTCGTCAGCACCTGGTAGGTGGCGATGGTGACGGGGCGGATCTCCTTCCTCGTCCCGCTGTACTCGCCGATCTCGTCCTCGGTCAGCGAGGTCCGCTTCACCAGCTCGTGCTTCCACTGCCGGGCCGAGACGGTGTTGGTGACCAGGATCAGCGTGGTGGACTGCGCCTGCGCCATCGAACCGGCGCCGACCAGCGTCTTGCCCGCGCCGCAGGGGAGGACGACCACACCGGAGCCGCCGTGCCAGAAGTTCTCCACGGCCTGCTTCTGGTACGGCCTGAGCGCCCAGCCGTCCTCGCGCAGCTCGATCGGGTGCGCCTCGCCGTCCACGTACCCGGCGAGGTCCTCGGCGGGCCAGCCCAGCTTCAGCAGCACCTGCTTGATCTGGCCGCGCTCCGAGGGGTGCACGGCGACGGTGTCCGGGTCGATCCGGGCGCCGACGAGCGGGGCGATCCGCTTCGAGCGCAGCACCTCCTCCAGCACCGGCCGGTCGGTGCTGGTGAGGACGAGCCCGTGCGCCGGGTGCTTGACCAGGCTGAGCCGGCCGTAGCGGTCCATCGTGTCGGCGATGTCCACCAGCAGCGCGTGCGGCACCGGGTAGCGGCTGTACTGCACCAGCGCGTCGACGACCTGCTCGGCGTCGTGCCCGGCCGCCCGCGCGTTCCACAGGCCGAGCGGGGTCACCCGGTAGGTGTGGATGTGCTCGGGGGCCCGCTCCAGCTCGGCGAACGGCGCGATGGCGCGACGGCAGTCGTCGGCCTGCTCGTGGTCGACCTCGAGGAGCAGGGTCTTGTCGGACTGGACGATGAGCGGACCATTCACGCGCGGCTGCCTTTCTGCGACGGGCTCGGCACGGGCACTGCACGGCCAAACGTCCAGTCTGCCCGACGGCCCGCGCCCGGCGCCCCGGGCGGACCGGCCTCCTTCGGCACGGGCGGCGTGAGGTTGTTCACCAGGGTCCCTCCCTTCCCCGGCCCATCCCCGGTCGACGGGGACCTTCCCGGCCGACGGGAACGGGAGCGGGCCGGCCCCGGGGACGGGGACCGGCCCGCGCAACACGAGAAACGGAGAGTGTCAGACCGCGGAACGTGTCAGAAGGTCACGCCCCCGCCCAGGTCGATACCGATCGCGGCGGCCTCGGCGGTGAACGCTCCGAGCAGCACGACGGTGGACGCCAGAACGGCGGCGGCACGACGAACGGCACGCATGGAGACTTCCTTTCTGTTGCGCGGAACGGGCTTCGGCGGTCTTCCGGGCCCGTTCAGGACACCCGGTGGCTGCCCCGCGCCGCGCGGCGCGATGCGCGGGGGCCCGCAACCTCGCCCGGCCGAGGGAAAAGCCCGGCGTGGCGTGCATGGAACGCGCCGTACACCCGAAAGAAGGCCCAGGGGGCCGAAAGGAGGCCCGAGGGGGGCCGGGAGGAGGCCCGAGGGGCGGGGTCAGTCCGCGTCGTCCGCCAGTTCCGCGACCCCCGTGATCCGGTGCAGCGGATACGTGCGGACCTCGTCGGCGGTGTGGTCGTACGCCGTGACGAAGCCGCCCTCGACCCGGACCGGGGCAATCACGCGCTGGCTCGCCGCGCCCTCGGCGTTGACGTAGCCGATCCACAGCGCCTCACCGGTGAGGACGGCGGCCTGCAGGGTGGCGAGGGTCTCGGCGGCCCCGGTGCGCGGCAGCCCGCCGCCCGTGGCCCGGTCCCCGGCGGGCGCCCGGTGCGGGACGGTGGAGGCGAGGTCACCGGCGCGCACGGCCCGGATCGCGGCCGTGAGCAGGGTGTCGTCGGGCACCGGCGGCCCGTCCGGCACCGGCTCGGGCGCCGAGCGCGGCGGGGTGCGGCGGGCGTCGGCGCGCGTGATCAGGACATCGCCCTCGGCGGACTCCGCGGCCGGCGCGAACCCCATCGCGCGCAGCCCCTCCAGCAGACCGGCCGGATCGGTCCGCGCGGCCAGCACGGTCGGCGCGAGCCGGCGCAGCCCCAGCCCGGCGGCCCGCCGGTCGGCGAGGATCTCGCCCAGCAGGGTGTCGTCGTCGCAGCGCACGTACGCCGAGGCGGCGCCCACCCGCAGCTGCCCGTGTCGGCGGGCCACGTCGTCGATGAGGTACGTGAGCGGCTGCGGCACCGGCGTACGGGAGTGCGCGGCGAGGAAGGCGTGCAGGTCGGCGGCGGTCCGCCCGGCGTCGAGGGCGCGGCGCACCGAGCCGGGCGTGAACCGGTAGACGGTCGCGCCCCCCTTCGACTCCACGTCCGCCAGCACCCCCAGCAGGTCGGCGAGCGGCCGTTGCAGGGGGCCCGGTGCCACCGCCGTCAGGTCGGCCTGGAGGAGCACGTGGTCCAGCGGTTCGGGCAGCAGCGGCGCGAGCAGGCGGGCGGCGTCGGCCGCGGCGGCGGTCTGCTCGGCGGGGGAGAGCGGGGGCGGCGGCGGAGCGGGCCGGTGGTGGACGGGCAGCTTGTCGCCCGGCCCCTCCGGTTCCGCCTCCGGACGCCGGGGCGCGGGCGCCCCGAGCAGGGCGCGCCCGTGCGCGGACAGGGCACCGCGTCCGGTGATCCCCAGCCTCTCGGCCTCGTCGAGCGTCCACCGGGCGAGCCGCGACCGCAGATCGTCCCCGTCGCCCTTCGCCGGGGAGCCCGCCGCGCTCCGGTCGCTCTCCGCCGGGGAGCCCGCCGGGCCGCCCCGCCCGCCGCGCGGCGGACGCTCCCACCGCAGCCGGGCCGACACCGTCTCGGGAACCGGTGCGGCCCCCTGCGGCAACCCGGCCAGCAGCGTCAGCACCCGGTGCCGCACCTCGGGTGCCGCCGACCGGTCCAGCCCCGGCCCCAGCGCCGACAGCGGGCGGTCCTTCGCGTCCCGCCCGCCGACCAGCCCGGCCGTCCGGGTCGCCGCCAGCCACGCCGTCGCCAGCCGCGCCCAGCGCTCGGCGGCGGGCCGCTCGCGCCACTCGTCGTACGCCGGGGTCGCCGCGTACCGCTCGTCCGCCTCCCCGTCGGAGGCCAGCAGTCCGGCCGCGTAGGCGAGTTCCACCCAGAACGCGGCCACCGGCTCGGGCAGGTCCAGGGCGACGGCGGTCCGCTTCAGGTCCCGCACGCTCAGCCCGCCGGCCCGCAGCACCGCCGGGCCGCCCTCGTCCCAGTCCTTCAGCAGCTCCTCGACGGTCGCCAGCGCCGTGTACGCCTGCCCGGCCGCCGTCGCGTCCACGACCTGGGGGTGGTGGGTGGCGGCGGCTCCGACGGGCGGCGGCACCGGCTCCGGCACGCGGTGCACGCGCCCGCCCCGCAGGTGCAGGGCGACCTCGCGCGGCAGGACGACCGTCCCGGGCGCCGTCGGCAGCAGCAGCCCCCGGTCCAGCAGCCAGCGCAGCCGGGGCGCGGGATCGGCGGTGACCTGCCCGTACGGCGGGCCCCACACCAGCCGGTCCAGCACCTCCACGGACTCGTGCGGTGCCTCGTCGAGCAGCGCGGCCATCCGCGTCCGGTCGCGGAACAGGGCGGTGAGGGAGGCGACGGCGGAGACGGAGTCGTGCGTGGACGGCAGCCCCGCCGCCGTCACGATCTCCTGGATCCGCCCCGGTGACATCCCGGAGGCGGCCTCCTGCACCGAGGGGCCGAGCCCCGTGGGCGAGGGGTGCTGCGGCGACGGAGACAGCAGCTCACGGGCGGTGCGGACCAGCCGCAGCCGGTCGTCGCCGCCCCACACCAGGGCCTGTTCGCGCAGGGTGCCCAGGGTGTGCGGCAGCGCGGCGGCGACCGCCGGGTCGCCGTCGTCGCCCGCCAGCAGCCCGAGCAGTTCCTCGTACGTCGCCGGGTCCGCCGCCACGGCCAGCGCCTGGGCCGTCTGCAGCGCGAACCGGTCCAGCCGCTCCAGCGCCCGGACGACCGAGGCGCGGGTACCGGCCCGGGTGGCGAGCTGGGTGAGGTCGGTGGGCACGGGCGTGATGAGGTCCGGTCGGCTGCGCAGGAGCGCGGCCAGGGAGGCGTCGTCCCGTCCCCGGAGGGCCTCCGCGAGGGATCGGGGGGCCGCCGCGGGCTTCTCCTCGGTGCTCATCGGCTTCACGGTAGCGGGTGGGGGCGCCGGTGCGGGGCGCGGAGTTGGGACGGCCCGCCGGACTCACGGTACGGTCGGCGGTACCGTCGTGCGACGGGGAGCCCCAACGCATCCGCCCCCGAGGGGACTTCGTGGGTATCGAGAGTGACCAGGTCGTCTACGAGTACCTGAGCCGCGTCGGCGACGTGGCGCAGCAGCGGCAGCTTCCGTCGGCGGTCCGCATGCGCCTGGTCGCCGGACTGCGCGACGAGATCGACCGGCGCCGCGCGAAGACGGTGGTGGACTCCCCCGCCGCCGTCCGCCGCATCATCTCCCGCCTGGGCAGTCCGGACGAGGTCGTCACGGCGGCCGCGGACGACACCGCCGGTACCGCCGGTACCTCCGGCGCCGACGCGCGCACCCCCGAGCCGCCCGCCGCCGTCCCCGCCCAGCGGGACCGCGCACCGGCCGACGGGCACGACGGTGCCGGGGGCCGCCCGAAGGGCGTCCTGCGCCGGGTGGTCCCGCGCCCCCGCCCGGCCGAGAAGCAGGGAGCGGCCCCCTCCGGGGCACCGTCCCCGCCGCACCGGGCCGGCACGGACGAACTCGGGGACAGCACCACCCAGCCCGACTGGTGGCGGGTGGACGACGGTCCCTTCGGAGTCGGCGACGCGGTGCCCGGCTTCGTGGGCGGCGTCGAGATCCCGGAGCTGCTCAAGCCCCCGCCGGTGAAGGAGGCGCCGAAGGACCCGGAGGGCCCCGGCGACCCCGGTGCCCCCGGGACGGGTGCGGCGCCCGAGGCCGACGCCCCCGCCCGGCGCCGCCTGCCGCGCCTGCCCTCCGGCGGCTGGAACAACCCCCTGCTCCTGCTCGCCGCGGGCCTGCTGGTCGCGGGCGCCGCGCTCGGCAACTGGTTCGCCCTGATCCTCGGCTGGCTCCTCGCCTACGCCTCCCGCCGCCTGACCCCGGCGGAGGTGAAGGGGGCGGTCGTCGTCCTCCCCGGCCTCGCGGTCGCGGCCGGCGCCGTCTGGCTCTGGGGCAGGACCGAGGGCCGCTGGGGCGCCCCCGTCCCCGAGGGCCACATGAGTGACGCCGTCACCGAGACCTGGCCCTGGGTGGTCCGGGGCGCGGCCCTCGCCTCGGCGCTGTTCCTGGTCTGGCGCTCCCAGCGCCGGCGGTAGCCCGGACCGTCGGTACGGCGGCCGTCCCGGCACGCCCCCGCGCCCTCTCCGCCCGCGCGGCCGTGCCCCGCCGTCCCCCGGCGCCGCCCCGCCCCGGTGCCCCGGGGCCGCATCCGTCCGGGAGCCGACGACCGGTCGATCGGCGCGGGCCGTCGAGCGGTGCGGACCGGTCGAGCAGCCCGGTCGACCAGCACGGACCGGGCGCCGGCCCGAGGAGTGCCGCGACGGGCGCCGCGACGGGCGACCGCCCGATGGTTGTATCAGGCAGGCACAATGGCCCCATGGCCTCCACGACCCCGCTCCCGTCGCAGCCGCCCCCGTCCGAGTCCCTCTCCGGTTCCCCGTCCGAGTCCCTCTCCGGGCCCACCGTCGGGTTCGACCTCGACATGACGCTCATCGACTCCCGGCCCGGGATCCGTGCCTGCTACCGGGCGCTCGCCGAGCGGACCGGGACGCACATCGACGCCGATCTGGCGGTCACCCGGCTGGGGCCGCCGCTCGTGGACGAGCTGGCCCACTGGTTCCCGGCGGAGCGGATCGAGGAGGCGGCGGACCTGTACCGCGCGATGTACCCGACGTACGCCGTCGCCGCCACGCCCGCCCTGCCCGGCGCCCGCGAGGCGATCGCCGCGGTACGGGAGGCGGGCGGGCGCGCCCTCGTCGTCACCGCCAAGTACGAGCCCAACGCCGAGCTGCACCTGGCCCACCTCGGCATCGAGCCGGACGCCGTGATCGGCGACCTGTGGGCCGAGCAGAAGGCGCTCGCGCTGCGCGAGCACGGCGCGACCGTCTACGTCGGCGACCATGTGGGTGACGTGCGCGGCGCGCGGACCGCCGGCGCGCTGGCGGTCGCGGTCGCCACCGGTCCGTGCGCTCCCGCGGAACTGCGCGAGGCCGGCGCGGACGTCGTCCTCGCCGATCTGACGGAATTCCCGCGGTGGTTCTCGGACCACCGCACGGACCGGTCCGGCTCCGGCCCGGACTACCTTCCGGCCCGCGCCTGACGGCGTCCCGCCGCGACCGAGCGCAGGACACCGGCACCGGCCATCAGGAATCCGACGCCCATGAGCATGCTCAATACGAACATGTACGTCGGGAAAGGCGTCGTTCCGAGGAACAGCGGGGCCACCGTGACCAGAGTGGCCACGGCGCCGACGAAGAAGACGAGAGCACCGGCACGGACCAGGCCGTCACCGGGCGCGGCGGAATTCGCTTGGGTTTTGTCACGCACCGGACCAGGGTAGTTCCCAGCGCGAAGGAACAACCGGGTGACGTCTTGTCTCCGGCCCGAAGACCATTAGCCTTGGACACGGCGGGTCACCACGGCCCGCCCGAGTGCTATCAAGAGCCGTTTCACCAAGCAGCTTTCCCGACGAGTACGAGGACGAGGACAGACGTGCCCACCGGCAAGGTCAAGTGGTTCAACAGTGAGAAGGGCTTCGGCTTTCTCTCCCGCGACGACGGCGGTGACGTCTTCGTCCATTCCTCGGTCCTCCCCGCCGGAGTCGAGGCGCTCAAGCCGGGACAGCGCGTGGAGTTCGGCGTGGTCGCCGGACAGCGCGGCGACCAGGCGCTCTCCCTGACCCTCCTCGACCCGACCCCGTCGGTCGCGGCGGCCCAGCGCAAGAAGCCGGACGAGCTGGCCTCCATCGTCCAGGACCTGACGACGCTCCTGGAGAACATCACCCCGCAGCTGGAGCGGGGCCGCTACCCCGACCGCGCCGCCGGCAAGAAGATCGCCGGCCTGCTCCGCGCGGTCGCCGACCAGCTGGACGTCTGAGGCGGCCGGGGACCCGTCCGGCGGGTCTTCTACGGGAACCGCAGCGCGTCCGGGCCGAGGGGCGGCACCAGCCCCTCGGCCGCCGCACGGGTGAGCAGTCCCCGCACCGCCGCGTAGCCGTCCTCGCCGAGGTCGGCGGTGAACTCGTTGACGTACAGCCCGATGTGCTGGTCGGCGACGGCCGGGTCCATCTCCTGGGCGTGCTCCAGGACGTACGGGCGCGACGCCTCGGGATCGTCCCAGGCCGCCCGCACGGACGTGCGGATCGCGTCGGCGAGCCGCGTCAGCGTCCCGGCGCCCAGCGACCGCCGGGCGATGATCGCGCCCAGCGGGATCGGCAGCCCGGTGGTGCGCTCCCAGTGCTCGCCCATGTCGGCGAGCCGGTGCAGCCCGTAGTCCTGATAGGTGAAGCGCGCCTCGTGGATGACGAGTCCCGCGTCGACCTTCCCGTCCCGCACGGCCGGCATGATCTCGTGGAACGGCATCACCACGATCTTCCCGACACCGCCCGGCACGACGTCCGCCGCCCAGAGCCGGAACAGCAGGTACGCCGTCGACCTCTCGCTCGGCACGGCGACCGTGCGTCCCGCGAGGTCCAGCCCTTCCTCCCGCGTCAGCACCAGCGGCCCGCAGCCCCGCCCCAGCGCGCCCCCGCAGGGCAGCAGGGCGTAGTCGTCCAGGACGTACGGCAGCACCGCGTACGACACCTTCAGCACGTCGAGCTCGCCGCGCTCGGCCATGCCGTTGGTGACGTCGATGTCGGCGAAGGCGACGTCGAGGTCGGGCGCGCCGGGGACGCGGCCGTGGGCGAGGGCGTCGAAGACGAAGGTGTCGTTCGGGCAGGGGGAGTACGCGATCCGCAGGCGCTGCTGCTCAACTGTCATGCCGGTTCCAACTCTCCAGGACGGGTGCGAGCTTCCCGAAGCCCTCGGTGAGGGCGCTCAGGGCGTCGCCGATGCGCCAGGCGCCGCGGTCGCGCGGGCCGACGGGGTTCGACACCGCCCGCACCTCCAGCACGGGCACCCCGTGCGCGGCGGCGGCCTCGGCGACCCCGAAGCCCTCCATGGCCTCGGCGAGGGCGCGGGGGTGGCGGGCGCGCAGCGCGGCGGCGCGGGCGGCGGTCCCGGTCACCGTCGACACGGTGAGCACGGTGCCGGTGAGCGCGCCGGCCGCGGCGGCGGCGTCGCGGACCAGGGCGGCCGGCGGGCGGTGGGTGACGGTGCCGAAGCCGAGGTCGGTGACCGGCAGGAACCCGTCGGCGGTCTCCGCGCCCAGGTCGGCCGCGGTGATCTCGTCGGCGACGACGAGGGAGCCGAGGGGCGCCTCGGGCGGGAAGCCGCCGGCGATCCCGGCGCTGACGACGAGGCGGTAGGGGGCGTCGCCGAGGGCGGCCGCGGTGAGGGCGGCGGCGGTGGAGGCGGCGGCGAGGGCGGGCCCGACACCGGCGGCGAGGACGTCGGGGCCGGTGGGGGTGCGCAGCAGGGTCGCGCCGGGCAGCGGCACCTCGAGCGGAGGACCGGGGAACGCCTGCGCCACCGCGTCCCGTTCGACGGGGACCGCGGTGGCGACGAGGACGCGCGGCGCCGAGCGGGTCAGGAGCCGTCGTCCTTCTTCAGCCGGAAGGACCACAGACCCGTGGCCCCGTTCTCGCCCTCCTGGACCGACACCAGGGTGGAGTTGCCCTGGGCGCCGTACTGGGTGTTGAAGAACACGCTGCCCGGGATGGTGCGGTAGGTCTTGGTGCTGGAGTCGGTCAGCGGCCGGCCGTTCATCAGGATGGTCCAGCCGTTGTCGGCGATCTCCGGGTCGACGCCGAAGCGCACGGTCTCCTCGGGGTCGACCGAGATCTCCTTGATGTCCTTGTCCTTCAGGCACGCGGTCAGGTTGGAGGCCTTCAGGGCCTTGCCCTCGCCGCCGCAGGTGGCCTCGGAGCTCACCGAGGAGCTGCCCACGGTGATCGTGGCCATCGCCGTCGGCTTGTCGCACGCGGACAGGACGAGCAGTCCGGCGGATACGGCGCCTACGGTGGCGACGACACGGCGGCGTCGCACGGCGCGGTGACTCTGGGCGGCTGCGCCGCGGAGCAACGTGGTCATGGGCGAAAGGCTATCGGGCGGACCCGGCCGCCCTCCCACGCGGGGGTGCGGCGTGGCCGGAGCGTTACGCCACCCGCGCCCGCCCCGTGCTCCCGTGCCGGGCGGAGACGACCAGCCCGCGGACGGTGGTCAGCCAGCCCGCGGCGACGATCGCCGCGCCCACCGCGAGCCCCAGCGGGCCGATCAGCGGCATCACGATGCCGATCGCCCCGCCCAGCACCCAGGCCATCTGCAGCAGCGTCTCGGACCGCGCGAACGCCGACGTCCGCACCAGCTCGGGCACGTCCCGCTGGATCAGCGCGTCCAGCGACAGCTTGGCCAGGGCCTGCGCGAACCCGGCGATCGCGGCCAGGCACGCCACCAGGACCGCGCCGAAGAACACCGCGGCCGCGATCGTCGCGCCCAGCACGCAGGCCACCACCGTGACGATGATGATCTCCGGGGCGCGGGACCTGAGCCAGGCCCCGACCGCCGTACCGAGCGCGTTGCCCGTGCCCGCCGCCACGCCCACGATGCCGAGGGACACCGCGGCGCTCTGCCCGGTCATCGGGTGCTCGCGCAGCAGGAACGCGAGGAAGAAGATCAGGAAGCCGGACAGGCAGCGGATGGAGGCGTTGGCGCCCAGCGCGTGGGTGACGGCCGGGCCGACCGTGCGCAGTCCGGGACGCTGGGCCGCCTTGCGGTACGGCCCGTGCAGGTGCCGCTCGTCGGCGGCGAGCAGCGCGACGTCCTCGCCCTTGGCGGAGTCCACCCCGGGCGGCAGCCGGAAGGACAGGAACATCCCCGTGACGAAGAGGACGAAGGCGCCGTACAGCGGCCAGCGGGGACCGATCTGCTGCAGCCCCGCGCCGATCGGCGCGGCGATCCCGGTCGCCAGCAGCCCGCCGAGCGTGACCCGCGAGTTCGCCTTCACCAGGGAGAAGGTGGGCGGCAGCAGCCGGGGCACGACCGCGCTTCTGACCACCCCGTACGCCTTGGACGCGACGAGCACGCCGAGCGCGGCCGGGTACAGCTGGATGCTGCCGGTGACGACCGCGCCGGACAGCACCAGGGCGAGCAGCGCCCGCGCGAGCATCGCACCGGCCATCGCGGCGCGGCGGCCGTGCGGGACGCGGTCCAGGAGCGGGCCGATCACCGGGGCGAGGAGGGTGAACGGCGCCATGGTGACGGCGAGGTAGAGCGCGACCCGGCCGCGGGCCTCGTCGGTCGGCACCGAGAAGAAGACGGTGGACGCGAGGGCGACCGTGATCATGACGTCGCCGGCGCCGTTCACCCCGTGCAGTTCGATCAGCTTGCCGAGCCCGGACTCCCCGGCGCCGTGCGCGTGGGTCACCCGGCGGATGCCGCGTGCGGTGCCGGTCACCGGGAAGCGCAGGGCCCGGCCGAACGCGCGGAGGCGGCCGTCCGCCCGGCCCGTCCCGGCGCGTCGGCCGCTTTCCCTGACCCCCTTGACCCTTTTGGACCCACCGGTCCCGGTGGCGTCCTGGGGTGTCCTCGCGGTAGCCACGACGTCATAGTGCCCCGAGACCCCGGTGCGTAGTGCCCTGACGTCGCCGTGGACGGCGTCCCGGATGCGGCCGTCCGTCCGATCGGCCCCGGTGCACGGCGTTCCGGGGCGGCTCCGCGCGGTGCGCCGCGGCCCGGGAAACCGGCGCGCGGGACACCGGAACAACCGTCGGTGTAGGCCCAGCGCACGCGAACAGGTAGCGTGCGTATCTCAGCCATCCCGCAGAATGGATGGAGGCGCGCCCGAGCACGATCCGGCGCGGACGTCGACGCGGTCCCCCGGTCCGCTCCGTCCGCCCTCGCGCTGGGAGTGGCGCACTCGTGAGACGGCGTAGGAGAGAAGCGATACCTGTGAGCGCAGCGACAACGCGAAGCCGCACCCCCGATCGTCTGTGCGCCGAGGCCGTCGACCTCGCCCGCGCCGCAGCCGAGGAGGTCGCCGCGCCCGGGGTGGTCGGGGAGCACCAGGGGATGGTCTCCGAGGGCGACCGCGTGGTCACGCACTTCTTCGAGTGCAGGGAGCTCGGCTACCGCGGCTGGCGCTGGGCCGTCACCGTCGCCCGCGCCTCCCGCGCCAGGATCGTCACCGTCGACGAGGCGGTCCTGCTGCCCGGCCCCGACGCCGTGCTCGCGCCGGAGTGGGTGCCGTGGAGCGAGCGGCTGCGCCCCGGCGACATGGGCCCCGGCGACCTGCTGCCCACCGACGCCGAGGACCTGCGCCTGGAGCCCGGCTTCTCCGGCGAGGAGGAACCGCCGCCGAACTCCGCGGTGTCCGGGGAGATGGCCGAGCTGGTGGAGGCCGAGGACGCCGAGGTCACCGAGGGCACCCCGGCCCACCTGGCCACCGCCCCCTCGCGCGGCTCCATCGCGGCCGTCGCCGAGGAACTCGGCATGCGCCGCGCCCGGGTGCTGTCCCGGTACGGCCTGCACACCGCCGCCGACCGCTGGGACGAGGCGTTCGGCGCCAAGACCCCGATGGCCCAGGCGGCCCCCGCCTCCTGCGTCAGCTGCGGCTTCCTCGTCCCCATCGGCGGCTCCCTGGGCCAGGCCTTCGGGGTGTGCGCCAACGAGTTCTCCCCGGCCGACGGCCGCGTGGTCTCCCTGGCGTACGGCTGCGGCGGCCACTCCGAGGCAGCGGTCATGCCCAGGCCGCCGCAGCCCGCCCCGCCGGTGATCGACGAGACCCGTGTCGACCCGTTCCCGCTGCGTCCGGCGTCGGACTCGGGATCGGTGCCGGCGACCGAGGACGAGGCGTCGGCGGACCTGGGGCACTCGTAGGGCACGCTCGGACGGTCACGGGGGCCCCGGCGGCCGACGAGCACGGCGCAGGACGTCCCCGCCGACGGGCTCCGTCCCGGCGAGGGCCGCCGGGAACGTCCCGGGGGCCCGCTCAGCGGTCGACCGTGCCGACCGCTTCGCCGGCGGGGCCGTCGGTCTCGGGGACGCCGCTCTCGGGCCCGAGGGGGCGGCCCTCCCAGTGGAGCGCCCGCCAGCCCCGGTCGGGGGAGCCGGCGAGGACGACGACACCGGTGTTCCGCAGCGCGTGGTCGGCGGCGTACGACACGTCGACGTTCTCCGCCCGGGCGGCCACCCACATGCGGATCGCGGCGCCGTGACTGACCATCGCCACCGTCCGGGCCCCGGTCCCGGCGGCCTCGTCGACGACGGCGTCGAAGCGCTCGAGGGCCTCCACGCCGTTCTCCCCACCCGGCATGCG
Source organism: Streptomyces viridosporus T7A (assembly GCF_008704515.1). Taxonomy (NCBI): domain Bacteria; kingdom Bacillati; phylum Actinomycetota; class Actinomycetes; order Kitasatosporales; family Streptomycetaceae; genus Streptomyces; species Streptomyces viridosporus. The sequence goes on along the minus strand of NZ_CP023700.1, from coordinate 3,907,649 downwards.
CAGCCCGGTGTCCCCCGCCGACCAGGCGAAGGCGGTGGTGAGGTACGTCCGGACGGCCTCGTCGTCGCCGCGCATCTCCAGATCGCCGGCGGAGATCTCCCGGATCCCGTCCCGGATCCGGACCTCCAGCCCCCTCGCGTCGGCCAGCGGCGCGGCGGTGAGCTGGGTGCGCACCAGCGTCGACGCGTAGAGGACGTCGATCTCCTCCGCCGCCAGCGCCTCCGGCAGGGCGGCTGCCTGCTGCTCTCCCAAGGGCGTCAGCCCGGGGCCCGGTTCCGCGGTGTCCAGGAGGTGCTTGAGGTTGGAGGGGGTCTGGCCGTGGCGGATGAGCAGCAGACGCATGTAAGGGTCTACCTCCCGGATAGCTGATGACGTCCTCCCACTCTGCCACTCGGCGGTGCCCGCCACGGCGGCGGGTGGTCGCCGGCCGGTGCTACAGGTTGTCCCCCCAGCCGCCCTGGATCATGGTCTGGAACGCCCACTTCCCCTCCCGCCTGACCAGGATGTCGGCGTACCGGAGCCGCTGGGAGTGACCGTCCGCGGTCATGGTCGAGTCGGTGAAGACCACGGCCATCGAGGGGGACAGGAACACCGGGGTCCGGGTGGACTCGAAGGTGATGTCCTGGTCCCCCTCGCCCATCACCCGGGTCATGGTCGCGACGAACCGCTCCCGGTCCCACTGCGCCGACCGGCCGTCGCCCGAGGAGTCGTCGCTGACGAGGTTGAGCGGGAACACCGCCATGTCCGCCATGCGCTCGACGTCCCGCCGGCCGCTCGCCGCGTCGTACTCCGCGAACCAGGCGTCCAGGCTCGCGCGGTCCTCGGGGGTGGGGGTGTATCCGGTGTCGGGGAGGAAGGTCATGTGGGCTCCTTCGAAGGACGGAACGGAACGGGAACCGCGACTAGTCAATTTTGTCTAGCTGGCCGCACGGGAGAAGGTATACCTCTTCGGCATACTGGTAAAACTTGATTAACGGGTCCCCTGCGTGACCTGAGTCACGGCAGGGGAAGTGGGTCCGGTCACTCGTCCTCGAAGATCTCTTCGGCCTTCGGTGCGGTGACGGCGCGGGCGAGCCAGCGGCGGAGGAGTTCGGGGTCGGTGCAGTCCGTGACGCGCCTGCGGACGTCGTCGGAGACGTCGAGGCCGCGTTGTTCGAGGACGAGCAGGACGTCTTCGGCGCCTCGCTGGGCGCGGCCTTCGTCGCGGATTTCTTCGGAGATGTAGGACTTGTAGAAGGAGAGGTCCACGGCCACCAGGTTCCTCCAGAGGTGCTTGGCCGGGCGGTTGCCCAGGCCCTGTGCGGTGAATTCGACGACCGGTTCGGCGGCGTGTGTGATGGCCGCCAGACTGGCCGGGACCAGGTCGGCGCGGGCCTCCTCCGGATCGGTGATCACCGGCATGTTGTGCGGTCCGGCGACCAGGGGGCGCAGGGCGGCGGCGATCCGGGTCGGGCCCTCCGGGAAGCGGGCGGCGAGGGTCTTGACGTCGGCCGGGGCGCCGGTGGGGAGGGGCTGGAGGTGGCAGGCCGGTCCGATCGCCAGGAGGGAGGGTTCCCGGTGCTGGGTGAGGTGGTTGCCGATCACCGTGAAGCGGGTGGTGTGGCGGGTGTTCTCGTGCGTGGCGCCCGAGGGGTGGGCGGAGGAGGGGCGCACAGGAGAGCGCCGGTTCGCCCGGGAGGGGGTCGGTTGCCGTCAAGGGCTGACCGGGCACGTGGGGGCGCGCTAGGGTTTTGCGTATCCATCGGGAAGGTCTCGTCTTCCTTGGTGGTCAGGCCCTCGCACTGGGATGCCAGTCCCGGCGGGGGCCGAAGTCTTTTCTGCGGTGGTGTGCGCTGAGCGTAAAGCCGCGGGGCACCCGAAAAGCCGGCCGAGCGGTGATGTTCACCCGCCCGAGTGAGCGCAGGTCCCGGGCGGGAAAGGGTGGGTTCGGTGGGGGGTCATTTCCCTTTCGCGTTCCTTGGGAAAGGCGCCGACCGCACCGGAACTTGAGGAATCGGGTTCCGGTGGCGTGAAGCGCGAGGGTCGGCGATTTTCCGGTTCACGTCACTCAGCGTGGCGGCGTGTGCGTACCGTGAGAAGTGACTCAGCGCATGCGTACGGTCACTGTCCGGACGTTGTCCGGTGCTGTCGTGACGGTGCCGACGGGCCGTACGGGCAGGCCGCTGGTGCACATCACGGACGGTTCGACGGAGGGGCGCGGCATGGCGGTCGGGGTGGAGACGGGACAGCTCAGGAGCGAGGCGGACGAGCCGGGGTGGGAGGTGGACCCGGACGACGAGTGGGGCGTGGCGGTCATCACGACCGTCGGGCGGCAACTGAGGCTGCGCCGCGAGGCGGTGGGGATGCGGGTTGCCGACTTCGGCAGGGCGGTCGGCTACGGCGAGGACCTCGTCTACAAGATCGAGGGCGGCAAGCGGATCCCCCGCCGGGAGTTTCTGGACAAGGCCGACGAGGTCCTGGGCGCGGGCGGCCTCATTTCGGCGGCCTGGGAGGACGTGAAGAGGGTCCGGTATCCAAGGAGCGTGCGGGCGTTGGCCGAGTTGGAGGCCAAGGCGGTCGAGCTCGGGGTGTACGTGGGGCTCAGCATTCACGGCTTGTTGCAGACACCGGAACATGCGCGTGCCCTGTTCGAGGCGTGGCAGCCGCCGTACTCGGAGGAGGAGGTGGAGCGTCTGGTCGCGGCTCGCATGGCACGCAGGGCGATCTTCGAGCGTTCCCCGGCCCCGGCCCTCAGCTTCGTCCTGGAAGAGACGACGCTCCGCCGACGAGTCGGAGGCACAATGGTGTGGCGCCAGCAGCTCGAACACCTCTTGCGGACGGCCCAGTTGCGTAACGTCACTTTTCAGGTGATGCCGACGAGCGCGGGGGCCCACCCCGGGCTGAACGGCAGGATCGAGGTGCTGAAGTTCGCCGACGGCACGGCGGCAGGCCGTTCCGACGGTGCCTTCAACGGCCGACCGACTTTCGATCCGAAGCAACTGCGGATCCTCGAACTGCGGTATGGGACGATCCGAGCGCAGGCTCTCACCCCTCGGGAGTCGCTGGCCTTCGTCGAGCGAGTGCTTGGAGAGACATGATCCGCAAGGCTTCTGCCGGGGATGGTTCCGAACCGGCGTGGTTCAAGAGCAGTCACAGTGACGGTCCCGACGGCAACTCCTGCGTCGAACTCGCCCTCACCCCCGGCACTGTCCACGTCCGTGACTCCAAGGACGTCGAAGGCCCCCGCCTCGCCTTCGCCCCGGACGCGTGGGCGCGCTTCGTGCCGTACGCGTCCGGGAGCTGAGGGCGCCGCCCGGTCCGGGACGTGCGCGAGCCCCGGTGGCGGGTGCCATCGGGGCCTCGGGCGTTCATGCGGGTGCCGGTTCCCCGGGTGGGGTGTCGGCGGCCCAGGTGTGTCAGCGGTGGGAGTTCAGGAACTGCATCGGGTTGATCGCCGAGCCGTAGTTCGGGGTGGTGCGGATCTCGAAGTGCAGGTGCGGGCCGCTGGAGTTGCCGGTGTTGCCGGACAGGGCGATCTTCTGGTCGGTCTTGACGATCTGGCCGACCTTGACGTTGACCTGCGACAGGTGGGCGTACTGGGAGTACACGCCGTTGCCGTGGTTGATCACGACGGCGTTGCCGTAGGCGGGGCCGTCGCCGGCGCCGTTGGGGCCGGCCTTGACGACGGTGCCGCCGTGGGTGGCGTGGACCGGGGTGCCGGTGGGCACGGCGTAGTCCTGGCCGCTGTGCTTGGAGGCCCACATGCCGCCGTTCTGGGCGAAGCTCGCGGTGAGCTGGTAGTTCTTCACCGGGTCGACCCAGGAGGCCTGCTTCTTGGCCGCGGCCTGAGCGGCCTGGGTCTGGACGGCGGTGGCGGCACCGGACGCGGCCGTGGTGTCGGCGGCGGCGACCGCGACCCCGGCTCCCAGCACGACCGAGGCGCCCAGGCCGGCGGCCAGCACGGCCGCACGGTTGCGGATCAGGGACGTACGGGGGAAACGGGACGTGACGCGCTGGGACATCGAAACCTCATGGGGGAGGGAGCAGAGGAAAACCACCGGCGGAACGGGTCCGTGCCGCGGTGGCCGTTCCTTGGTAGCCCGAGCCGCGCAAAAGCCGCAAAGGTGTGACCTACGACGAAACTTCGTACGTCAGGAGTGAGACGTACGTCTCTTGACGGAGGGTGCCAACCGGGCGGAAGCCCCCATTTCAAGCCGATCGGTCAAGCCTTCGCCGTAAATGTCCGTTTTGGTTTCAAGTGGTTTCCCACTATTTCGGCTAGTACCGGACATTCGTCCTGTGTGGCTTGTCACGGGGAGACCGGTTCGGACGTTTCACGAATGTGGCGCGCGTCTCCGTCCGCTCCTCGTCCGCCGACCCGCTCGGTGGGGAGGGAGTGGGGGAGAGGCGTCCGGGAGGGTGACGACGTCCGCCTCGGGCAGGAGGCGGCGGGCGGCGAGGGGCACGGGAGCCTCAGGGGCCCAGCAGCTCCAGCGACACCCACAGCGCGACGGTCGACGCCAGCAGCGCGGCGGGGACGGTGAGCAGGCCGAGGAGGGTGAACTCCTTCAACCGGACGTCGTGCTCGTGGTGGTGGACGATGCGCCGCCACAGCAGGGTGGCCAGGGACCCGGCGTAGGTGAGGTTCGGGCCGATGTTGACGCCCAGCAGGACGGCCAGGACCGCGCCGGGACCGGACGGCGCGGCCAGGGGGGCGAGGGCGAGGACGGCCGGCAGGTTGTTGATCAGGTTCGCGAGCAGCGCGGCGAGCGCGGCGGTGCCCAGCAGGGCGGGGAGCGTGGCGCCGTCGGGCAGGACGGCCCCGAGGGCGTCCTCGAGGCCGTGGTCCAGCACGGCCCGCACCACCACGCCGAGGGCGAGGACGAAAGCGAGGAACGGCGGGTCGGCGGCGCGCACCAGCGCGGCGGGAGTGGTGTGCCGGCGTGCCAGGGCACGGACGGCCAGCACGGCCGCGCCGGCCGTCGCGGCCCACGCCGGGTCGATGCCGAGCGCGGACGCCACGGCGAACCCGGCCAGCGTGGCGCCCACGGTCACCAGCGCGAACAGCGGCATCTCCACGGGCTCCTCCGCCTCCGCCCCCGTGACGGGCGCGTCGAGGTCGGCGGCGAAGAAGCGGCGGAAGACGGCGTACTCGACGGCGACGGCCACCAGCCACGGCAGGGTCATCAGCAGCGCGAAGCGGGTGAAGGTCAGCCCGGTGGCGGCGAACGCGAGCAGGTTGGTCAGGTTCGACACCGGCAGCAGCAGGGACGCCGTGTTCGACAGGTGCGCACCGGCGTAGACGTGGGGGCGGGGCCGGGTGCCCATGCGGGTGGCGGTGGCGAACACCACCGGTGTCAGCAGGACCACGGTGGCGTCCAGGCTGAGCACGGCGGTGATCGTCGAGGCGAGGGCGAAGACCGCGCCCAGCAGCCGGCGCGGCCGGCGGCGGGCCCAGCGCGCCATCCAGGTCCCGCAGGCGTGGAAGAGCCCCTCGTCGGCGCAGAGCCGGGCGAGCACCAGCACGGCGGCGAGGAACCAGATCACCGGCCCGAGCCGGGCGGCCTCCCCCCGCACGGTCTCCAGGGAGATCGCACCGGTCGCGATCACGACACCGGCCGCGGGCACGGCGAAGGCCGCCTCGGGCCAGCGGAAGGGACGGACGACGGCGCACACCAGCACCACGACCAGCGCGGCGACGGACAGGGACTCCAGCAGCACGGCAACGATCATCGCTGCGGGCAGGCGAGATCCGCGCACCGCCCCGGCCGACCGGACACGATCGACCGTCACCAGATCGGTGACCACCGCGGAAAAGCTCACCGCCACCGCATGAACGCCCTGTCACGGCCGGCTCCTGGACGAAGCGGCGATCGACTGCCGGCAGCGGTGTCGCGAACCAAGTCGTAAGGCCTCGGCCGCTTCTGTCCTGCTGCCGTGTGCGGCTTCTGCACGGGCCGTGGCCGGGCCCTGACGGAGCCTGGGCAAGAAGTCATCTCGTTCGGTCGACTCGTTCGGTCGACTCGGCATTCTGCGGGTCCTGGTGGGGATGAGGGAGCGATTGGTGCCGGACAAGGTGGGGGAGTTGCTCCGGCGGGTGGTACCGGAGGCGCCGTCGCGGCCTCAGGGGGTGGCCGGCGTCGGTGCGGTGACCGGGAGGTGCCGGCCGCGATCGCGTTCGTGGCCACGTCGGGTTGTGCCTGGCCGCAGGTGCCGTCGGCGTCCTTCGGGCCGTCGGGGCGACGGAGGACGGGGAAGAGGGCGGGTCTGCGTGGTGAAGTGGGGGCCTCTGATGACTCCGACAGCAGGGAGCGTTCCTTCCGATGACCACACAGCCCGCACGCCCTGAGCGCAGCGGTCCCGAGACCGCCTCGGTCATAGATGCCTCGCCGTTCAAGCCTTCTCTCGTCAAAGCGGTGTTCAGGGACGTGACCCCGATGCACGTCTCTCGGTCGGCCGCGTGGGCCGCCGCGTCGGTGACGCGGACAGTGCTGACGGAGATCATCGACGGCGCGAGGAGAGCGGCGGCGGAGGAGGCCCGCAAGAAGCTGGTTCCCGGGGACCTTCTCTCGGCGATCGACCGGAACGTCGAGCTCGAGGTGGGGAGCAAGTGGTACGACCACAGCCCGACGTTCCGAGGCCTGACCGGTGTCCTGTACGACGCCGAGGGGGTCGTCGTGCCTTCTCGTAAGCGCAGCAGGTCCCGCAGACCGAGTGCTGTGGTCGGCGCCCACAGGTTCGAGGCCGGGGTCAAGAAGCTGCTGCGGAGCCGAGGGGCGACGGCCGTCCCCGCGATGGTCCGCGACCTGGACGGAATCGCGAGCGTGTTCCTGACGGACCTCGCCCGGGACGCGGCCATGGTCGTCCGCGAGGGCGGGGTCAAACGTTTCGGTACGGTCACCCTGGTGATGCCGGGCGAACCGGCCCCACCCCCGTTCCTCGAGGATTCCCTCCGGGCCCTGTCCACCCGCAGGGGGGACAGGCGGACCATCGGCAGGGATGACGTCCTGGCCGCCACCACGATGCAGTTGTTCGGGGGCAGCCTCAGGCGGCGAGCCCTCACCGAAGCACGCGAGGCGCCACGGAACACTTCGTCCGGCTGAGCGGGTGCGGCCGACATCGCCGCCCGCGCCCTCATCCGCTCCCGCAGACTCGCCGGACGAGACGGCCTCCAAGCCCTGCTTCCCACGCACACTGCGGTTTCCCGCTGACCGACCGGGTCGCTTCCCGGACGGCGGAGGCCGGCGGATTGTTCCGCGGTGCCTCACGGCCGGTGATGACCACGGGGCGGTACGGGGTGTCGTCCGGCCCGACGAAGCAGCGGAGCAGCCGTGCCTTTCCGGCGGAGGAGACGCCCGGCCCCGTACGGGACGGTGCGCACGTGCTTCGGGCGGAGGGGTACCTTCGGTCTCACGCCGATGAGGGCTGATGAGGGCCGATGAGGAGAGTCAACGTGAGCAAGTACGTGCGGCCCGCCGCCGAGGGGGCCGACCCGTTCGGTACGGCGCGTCTGCGGCGCGGCGTCCTGGACGCCTGGGCCACCAGCCCCGCCCGGTTCCGGGAGGACGCCAACGCCGAGGAGGACCTCGTCCTCGGCGGCTACCGGGACCGCCTCGTCGTCGAACTCGCCCAGAACGCCGCCGACGCCGCCGCCCGCGCGGAGGTGCCGGGGCGGCTGAGGCTCACCCTGCGCGACGGCGTCCTCGTCGCCGCGAACACCGGTGCGCCGCTGGACGCGGCCGGGGTGGAGTCGCTGTCCACCCTGCGCGCCTCCGCCAAGCGGGACGCGCCGGAGCGGTCCGTGGGCCGGTTCGGCGTCGGGTTCGCCGCCGTCCTCGCCGTCACCGACGAGCCCGCCGTCGTCGGCCGGCACGGCGGGGTGCGCTGGTCGCTGGCCGAGGCCCGCGAGCTCGCGGACGACACCGCCCGGAACAGCCCCGGCCTGGGGGACGAGATCCGCCGCCGCGACGGGCACGTCCCGCTGCTGCGCCTGCCCTTCGCCGCCGAGGGCACCGCCCCCGTCCCGTACGACACGGCCGTCATCCTGCCCCTGCGCGACGCGGCCGCCGCCGACCTCGCCGAGCGGCTGCTGCGCGCCGTCGACGACGCCCTGCTGCTCGCCCTGCCCGGCCTGGAGGAGGTCGTCGTCGAGATCGGCGACAACGCGCCCCGCACCCTGAGCCGCCGGACCGAGGGCACCCTCACCGTCGTCGAGGACTCCTCCGAGGGCACCACCCGCTGGCGCACCGCCGCCGCGCACGGGCCGCTCACCCCCGACCTGCTCGCCGACCGCCCGGTGGAGGAGCGGCTGCGGCCCCACTGGTCGGTCACCTGGGCCGTCCCCGTCGACACCGACGGCACCCCCGCCCGGCCCCGTACCAGCCCCGTCCTGCACGCCCCCACCCCGAGCGACGAGCCCCTCGGCGTCCCCGCCCTGCTCATCGCCTCCTTCCCGCTGGACTCCACCCGCCGGCACGTCGCCCCCGGCCCGCTCACCGACTTCCTGGTGCAGCGCGCGGCGGACGCCTACGCCGGACTCCTCGCCGAGTGGCGCCCGGTGAACGCCGGGATCATCGACCTCGTGCCCGGCCCGCTCGGCAAGGGCGAGCTGGACGGCGCGCTGCGCCAGGCGGTCCTCGACCGGCTGCCGCGCACCTCCTTCCTGCCGCCCGCCGCCGGGCCGCGCGAGCGGGACGACGACTCCGGCCTGCCCGAGTCCCTGCGGCCCCGGGACGCCGAGGTCGTCGAGGGCGCGGGCGCGGACACCGTGCGGGTGCTGGCCGAGGTGCTGCCGACCCTCCTGCCCGCCGGGCTGGAGCGCCGTGCCGAGCTGCGCACCCTCGGCGTCACCCGCCTGCCGCTCGCGGACGCGATCGACCGGCTCGCGGGACTGGAGAAGGCGCCCGACTGGTGGCGGCGGCTGTACGAGAGCCTCGCGGGCGTCGACCCGGACCGGCTGTCCGGGCTGCCGGTGCCGCTGGCCGACGGCCGGACCACGATCGGGCCCCGCCAGGTGCTGCTGCCCGGCGCGGAGGCCGCCCGGACCGACCCCGAGGTGCTGGCCCGGCTCGGGCTCAAGGTCGCCCACCCGGACGCCGCCCACCCCCTCCTGGAGAAGCTCGGCGCCCTCCCGGCGACCCCGCGCGCGGTGCTCACCACCCCGCAGGTGCGGGCCGCCGTCGCGGCGTCCCTCGACGACGAGGGCGGGGTGAACTGGGAGGAGGACGCCCCCGAGGCCGAGGAACTCGCCGACATCGTGCTCGGGCTGGCGCGCGACGCCGGACTCGAACCCGGTGACGAGCCCTGGCTGGGCGCCCTCGCCCTGCCCGACGAGGACGGCGAACTCTCCCCGGCCTGCGAACTCGTCTTCCCCGGCGGCCCGTTCGCCCGCGTGATGCGCGAGGGGGAGCTCGCCGCCGTGGACGCCGAGCTGGCCGGGAAGTGGGGCGAGCAGCCGCTGGCCGCCTGCGGGGTGCTGGTGGACTTCGCGCTGGTCCGCGCCACCGACGTGGTCCTCGACCCGGACGAACTCGAGCCCCGCGAGGGGGACTTCCCCGAGCCCGACGACGCGGGACTGCTGGACGCCGTGGACGTGTGGTGCGAGGACGTCCTGGACCGCTTCCCCGACAGTCCGGTGCCGCCGGTCGCCACCGAGATCGTCGCCGTGCGCGACCTGGACCTGGTGGACGACGACCGGTGGCCCGAGGCCCTCGCCCTGCTCGCCCGGCCGCCGCTGCGCGACGCCCTCACCCAGCCGGTGCGGATCCTGCTGCACGACGGCACCCACGAGGTCGTCCGCCCCTACACCGCCTGGTGGCTGCGCGGCCACCCGGTGCTCGACGGCCGCCGCCCGGCCGGACTGCGCGTCGCCGGCGGCGACCCGCTGCTGCGCGGCCTGTACGACGAGGCCGACGCGACCGGCTTCGACGACGAGCAGGTGCTGCACGCGCTCGGCGTGCGGACGTCGGTGTCCGCCCTGCTCGACGAACCGGGGGGCGCCGCCGAACTCCTCGACCGCCTCGCCGACCCCGACCGCGAGGTCACGGCGGCCCAGCTGCACGCGCTGTACGGGGCGCTGGCCGAGCTGGACCCGGAACAGGTGACCCTGCCGGACGAGGTGCGCGCGGTGCTCGACGGCCGGGTGGAGGTGGTGGACGCCGCCGACGCGGTGGTCGTCGACTCGCCGGACCTGCTGCCGTTCACCGGGGGCGTGGCGCTGCTGCCCGTCCGGCCGTCGCGCGCCGCCGACCTGGCGGAGCTGTTCCAGGTGCGCAGGCTGAGCGAGTCCGTCACCGGACGGGTCGACTCCGAGGGCACGGAGCACGACGTGCCCGAGCCGGTGCGGGTGCTGCTCGGACCGCGCACCCCGTCCTCGTACGTCGAACACGAGGAACTCGTCGTGGACGGGGTGGAGATCGACTGGCGGCTGACCGACGACGGTGTGCTGCACGCGGCCACCCTGGAGGGCGTCGCCGCCGGACTCGCCTGGGCGGCCGGCCAGTGGCCGCGCCGCTTCGAGGTCGCGGCGCTGCTGGAGGGCCCGTCACGGACGGAGGAGCTGGCGCGGGACCGCTGGTTCGACTGAACCCGGCGACTTCCGCACGAATTCTTCACCTCGCGTACAACTATTCGCCCGAGTGGTGGATCTGATCCTGCGAGTCAACAGACTCCACGATCACTTGGGCCCCGTGCCGACGACGAGCCGTTGGGGACGACCAGAGCCGGGGCCCCTTCCTCCACCTGGGGAACGCATGCGTATTCGAGCCACCGTGGCCGCCGTCTCCGGCGCCCTGGCCCTCACCGCCCTCGCCGCCCCGGTCGCGCAGGCGGACGGCGGGTACGGCGACACCACGATCACCAAGGTCGTCGTCGACGGCGACAACAAGGTGTCCGTGGGCACCTCCAGCCCGAAGACCATCAAGGTCAGCGTGACGGCCAAGGACGATTCGGGCATCCAGGGTGCCGAGCCGTTCGTGCTGAAGGGCCCCGACCACGGGTACTTCACGACCGGCAAGCCCAGCTGCAAGGCGACCAGCTCCACCACCTCCACCTGCACCGCCTCGGTACTGGTGGACCCGAAGGTCGACTACCTCTACAACACCAACGCCGGTACCTGGTACGTCGACGCCTGGATCGACGCCAAGGACGACGACTTCGTGTGGAGGGAGAAGGCGGGCTCCTTCAAGTTCCAGCGCGCCTCCCAGCTGACCGTCAACGCCTCCCCCGAGCCGGTGAAGAAGGGCAAGACCATCACGGTCACGGGCAAGCTGTCCCGCGCGAACTGGGAGACCGGCAAGTACGCCGGTTACACCGGCCAGTCCGTGAAGCTGCAGTTCCGCAAGAAGAACTCCAGCACCTACACCACCCTCAAGACCATCAAGACCGACTCGAAGGGCAACCTGAAGACCACCGTCAAGGCCTCCGCCGACGGCTACTTCCGCTACTCCTTCGCGGGCACCACGACCACCCCGGCGGTCAACGCCACCGGTGACTTCGTCGACGTGAAGTGACGTGAGGTAACGACGACCGTCGCGCGCCGGGACGGGCCGCCGCATCCCGCGGCCCGTCCCCGCGCGCTCACGGGCGCCGGTGCCCGGCGGTCAGGACACCAGGGGCCCCTCCTCCAGCTCCGTCAGCCTCACGGTGCACAGGCCGCCGCGCCCGGCCACGACGTCCGTCACCTTCAGCCGGGTGCCCGGCAGGAGGACGAACTCCTCCTCCCCGGTGAACGCGGAGAAGTCGCGGATGCCCACCGCCCGGGCGGGGACCACCTCGAACAGCGTCCGCTTGCCGCGGCTGCCGAGGAACGCCTTGGCCACACCGAGCTCGGACGTGCACGAGGACACGCCCCACCAGGTCACGGTCCGGCCGAGCGGGTACTGCGCCCGCAGGTCCAGCGACACCCCGCGCCACAGCGGATCGGTCCGCACGGGCAGCCGCGACACCGCCGAGAACAGCAGCCGCAGGTACGGCAGGTAGGGGACGAGCCGGGTCCGGTCCGGGGAGCGCAGCACGGCGTTGATCTCCCGGTAGAACGCGGACTCGCAGGTGTAGAGGTGGAGGGCGGCGACCGCGTCGGCGGACAGGCCGCCGGGCGCCTCGTCCGCCCGCCGCTTGCCGAACTCGTACGACCGGTCGACGTGCCGGTCCAGCCCGCGCAGCAGTGCCGCGACCGGGGCGACGGCCTCGCGGAAGTCCATGAGCGGGGTGTCGAAGACCCCCGTGATCGCGGGAAGGACGAGCCCTTCGTCCCGGACGCCGGAGAGCCGGTCGAGGTAGAGCTGGTGCAGCTCCATGGTGGACGCGATGAACGTGCCCATGCGGTCGGCGACGTCACCGGCCCCGCCGGTCCCCGCCGCGGGATCGTTCCAGCCGGTGCTCGGCAGCCAGTCGATCTCGTCGGCGCCCAGCGACGCGAGGGCCTCGTTCACCGTCCCGAAGGGGTCGCCGTCGCAGAAGACGTCGCCCTGCGCCGCGGGGTTGGCGTGGTCGATGTGCCGGACCTCGACCCCGGGGTACTTCTTCTGGAGCCGCAGGACGACCTGCTTCAGGCTGCGCGCGTGCGCCCCCCACCACGCGAAGACGACCCCGCGGTCCTCCTCGTCGGCGTCCTGCTTGGCCCTGAGGATCTCCTCGACGATCCGCTCGGCGACCGGCCGCCAGAACCTGGTGTGCCGGTCGGTGCCGATCGACCCGTCGCCGCTGGCCGTCAGCGCCGCGTTCAGCAGCAGCACGCCCTGGGTGAGCATCGCCTGGAACCACTCCGGGGGCTGGACGGTGTCCTGCTCCCTCAGCAGCGCGCGGACGTCGGCTATCGGGGTCTTCTTGGGGATGCCGTACTTCCACATCGCCGCCGCCTTGATGATGCAGCGGATGCTGACGACCCTGCCGAACTGGCTGTCCTTCCAGTCGTGGAAGGTGTTGTCGAACATGGCGATGCCGGTGGCGCTCTCCGGCCGCGGGTACGGGTTCTGGCCGAAGACGACGACCTTCCACCGGTGCGGCGCGTGGGGCTTGAGCGCCTGGAAGGTCAGTTCGCGGACGGGGACGACCTCCGGGCCGCGGCCCGGACCGATGAACGCGGCCGCGTCCGGCTGCGCCTCGATGACCGGCCGCAGCAGCGGGAGCCACGGTTCACCGCCGCCCTCGAACAGCTCCGTGAGGCCCAGCGGGTCGTTCGGGTCGGGTGCGGCAGAGGTGTGGGCGTCGCTCATGGCGGAGGGCTCCGGAGGGTCGAACTGCGCTGCTGGCAGCACTGGCTGACGAAGTGCCCACGACGCTAGACCGGCCCACTGACACTCCCCGCCCGGTCCGCGGGGCGCCGGCCGGCGCGGGAGGCGCTGTCAGTGGGGCGCGGTAGCGTCCCGGCCAGTTGAGTGATCGTTCCCGATCGGAGGGGGCCATGACCGTGGACCGTGCGCAGTCGCCGCTCAGGGTGGTGCTGACCGACATCAACAGTGCGGTGGTGGAGGCGTGGCGGGCGGCCTTCGCGGACACCCCCGGGGTCGAGATCCGCCGGGGGTCGATCCTCGACGAGGACGTCGACGCCTGGGTCAGTCCCACCAACTCCCGGGGCCGGATGGACGGCGGGGTCGACGCGGTCATCAAGCGGTACCTCGGCGCGGGCATCCAGCTGAAGGTGCAGCGGGCGATCCGCGACCGGTTCGGGGGAGAGCTGCCGGTGGGCAGCGCGGTGTGCGTCCCGTCCGGGGCGGTCAGGCCGAGGTTCCTGATCTCGACGCCGACGATGCGGACGTCGTCGCAGAACGTCAGCGAGACCCTGAACGTGGCCCTGGCCTGCGCCGCCGCGTTCCAGGCGATCCACCAGCAGAACAAGCGGGAGCCGGGCACCATCCGCTCGGTGGCGCTGGTCGGCATGGGCGCCCGAACCGGCCGGGTGCCGGCGCGGGTGTGCGCCAACCTGATGTGGACGGGCCACACCCTCTTCCAGGACCACTCCTTCGAGGACTACGACGACCTGCGCGGCACGATCCTCGCGCAGCTCGACGACCTCGAGAGCGCGCCCGCGGAGAAGCGGGTCCGCATCACGCCGCCCCGGCGCGGCGCCACGCGCCGCTGACGGGGGCTCCCGGCCCCCTCCCGCCGCGGGAGGGAGCCGCGGACGGTCCTAGGCCGGGAAGCGGCGGTCCACCCACCTCCACAGGAACTCCAGGACGGCCGCCGCCACCACCGCGACGCCGACCGCAATCCACGGCATCGTCATGCCGACCAGCTTCAGCGCGAAGAACTCCTGGAGCCACGGCACGACCAGCACCACCAGGAACGCCGCCCCCATCGCCGCCACCAGCCCGACGCGCCACCAGGTGTAGGGCCGGGCGATGATCGCCAGCACCCAGATCGAGATCAGGAACAGCGTCAGCGTCGCCGCGCTCGTCTCGGCCTCCAGCGCGCCCCCGCCGCTGTAGTGGTGCCGGGCGAGGAGGTACGTCGTGAAGGTCGCCAGCGCGGCCAGCACCCCGCCCGGGATCGCGTACCGCATGACCCGGCGCACGAAGTGCGGCCGTGCCCGTTCCTTGTTGGGGGCGAGGGCCAGGAAGAACGCCGGGACGCCGATGGTGAGCGTGGACAGCAGGGTCAGGTGGCGCGGCAGGAACGGGTACTCCACCTGCCAGCACACCACCAGCACCGCCAGCAGCACCGAGTAGACGGTCTTCACCAGGAACAGCGTCGCGACCCGGGTGATGTTGCCGATCACCCGCCGCCCCTCCGCCACCACCGACGGCAGCGTGGCGAAGCTGTTGTTCAGCAGCACGATCTGCGCCACCGCCCGGGTGGCCTCCGAGCCGGAGCCCATCGCGACCCCGATGTCGGCGTCCTTCAGCGCCAGCACGTCGTTCACCCCGTCGCCGGTCATCGCGACCGTGTGGCCGTGCGACTGGAGCGCGCCCACCATGGTCCGCTTCTGCTGCGGGGTGACCCGCCCGAACACCGTCCCCTCATCCAGCGCCCCGGCCATGCCGCCCGGGTCGGCGGGCAGCCGGCGCGCGTCCACCGCCGCCCCCTCCAGCCCGAGCTTGGCGGCGACCGCCCCGACCGACACCGCGTTGTCGCCGGAGATGACCTTGGCGCGGACGTTCTGCTCGGCGAAGTAGCGCAGGGTGTCGGCCGCGTCCGGCCGCAGCCGCTGCTCCAGCACCACCAGCGCGGCCGGCCGGACGCCCCGGGCGACCTCGGGGTCGTCCAGCTCGCGCTCGGCGCGGGCCAGCAGCAGCACCCGCAGCCCCTGCTCGTTCAGCCGGACGGTCTCGTCCAGCGCCGGGTCGTCGTCGGCCAGGAGCACGTCGGGCGCCCCGAGCAGCCAGGTGCCGCTCCGCCCGTCGCCCTCGGTGAGGGTGGCGCCGCTGTACTTGCGGGCCGAGGAGAAGGGCAGGGACTCGGTGCAGCGCCAGTCCCCGGGGGCGGGACAGGCGTCGACGACCGCCTGGAGGGAGGCGTTCGGCCGCGGGTCGGACGCGCCGAGCGCGCCGAGCACCGTGCGGACGTAGGTCCCGTCGCCGTCGCCGAGCACCCGCAGCTCGGTGACGTCCATGCCGCCCTCGGTGAGGGTGCCGGTCTTGTCCAGGCAGACCGTGTCGACGCGGGCCAGCCCCTCGATGGCGGGCAGCTCCTGCACCAGGCACTGCTTGCGCCCCAGCCGGATCACGCCGATCGCGAAGGCGACCGAGGTGAGCAGCACCAGCCCTTCGGGGACCATCGGCACGATGCCGCCGACCGTGCGGGCGACGGAGCCCTTCAGCTCGTTCTCCTTGACGACCAGCTGGCTGATGACCAGCCCGATCGCGGTCGGGACCATCATCCACGTCACGTACTTGAGGATCGTGGAGATGCCGGAGCGCAGTTCGGAGTGGACCAGCGTGAAACGGGACGCCTCCTCGGCGAGCTGGGCGGCGTACGCCTCGCGCCCCACCTTGGTCGCCTGGAACGAACCGCCGCCCGCGACCACGAAGCTGCCGGACAGGAGCGGGTCCCCCGACTGCTTCACCACGGGATCGGCCTCACCGGTGAGCAGCGACTCGTCGATCTCCATCCCGTCCGCCTCGACGCACAGCCCGTCGACGACGACCTTGTCGCCCGGTCCGATCTCGATCAGGTCGTCCAGCACGATCTCGGAGGTGCCGATCTCCGCGGCCACCCCGTCCCGCCGCACCGTGGGCCGCACCTCGCCGATCAGCGCGAGGGAGTCGAGGGTCTTCTTCGCCCGCCACTCCTGGATGATGCCGATGCCGGTGTTGGCGAGGATCACGAAGCCGAACAGGCTGTCCTGGATGGGCGCGACGACCAACATGATCACCCAGAGCACGCCGATGATCGCGTTGAACCGGGTGAAGACGTTCGCGCGGACGATCTCGAGCAGGGACCGGCTGCTGCGCACCGGCACGTCGTTGACCTGCCCGCGCGCCACCCGTTCGGCGACCTCCGCCGAGGTCAGCCCGGTCGCCGGTGAGGTGAGCGTGGCCGGGCGCGCGGCATCGATCCGGGCGCCCGCGTCGAGATGCGTCATGCCTCCGACGGTACGTGCGGTTCCGCCGGATCACCCGCACCCGCACGGAAGATCCGACCTGGGGAGGACGGCCGTGGTGCCCCGGTCGTACGCGGTCGTACGCGGTCGCATCCCCTCGGCGGCCGTCCTCGGGGGTTCGTGTCCGGGCGGCCCGTCCCCGGCGGTGAGCCGCTCGGCGGTGCGCGTCAGTCGGCCGTCGGCGCGGGGGCGTGGTCGGCCGGCCGCCCGTCCCGTTCGGCCTGCGCGCGCTTGATCGCGGCGTCCCGCCTGCGGACGTACCAGATGCCGATGAATCCGAGCCCGCCGCCGGCCAGGCACGTCCACAGCCACCAGGTGTGGCCGTGGTCGTCGAACCAGCCGTAGAACGGCAGCTGCACCAGGAAGAGGACGAACCAGGCGATCGTGCCGCCGACGATGGTGGCGACCACGGGGCCCTCCAGGGGCTCCGGCGCCTCGTGCTTGGGGGATCCCGAAAAAAGCCCGGCCATACGGACAGCTTACGAGGAGCGGCCCAAGTGAGGTGCATCGCATGGGGCACGCGAATCTACGCGCGGAGATAGCGCAACGGTCGTCATATGTTCATACTGAAACCGTTTGTTTCTGACCGCTTTCATTCGTAGGAAACGCCAGAGGGCTTCGGGGAAAGCCCGCCGGTGATGAGGTCTCGCATGTCCACGTCGGCCCCCGCCAAGGCCCCCACTCCCGAGCAGCCGGGATCCGGGCCCGCGCTCGGCGCCCTCGACCGCTACTTCAAGATCTCCGAGCGCGGCAGCACGCTGGCCCGCGAGATCCGCGGCGGTTTCGCCACCTTCTTCGCGATGGCCTACATCATCGTGCTGAACCCGATCATCCTGGGCAGCGCGAAGGACATGTACGGCAACCAGCTCGACAACGGTCAGCTGGTCACCGCGACCGCCCTGACGGCGGCGTTCACCACGCTGCTCATGGGGGTCATCGGCAACGTCCCGATCGCCCTGGCCGCGGGCCTGGGGGTGAACTCGGTCGTCGCCCTCCAGCTCGCGCCGCGCATGTCGTGGCCGGACGCCATGGGCATGGTGGTGCTGGCCGGCTTCGTGGTCATGCTCCTGGTCGCCACCGGTCTGCGCGAGCGCGTGATGAACGCCGTCCCGTACGGCCTGCGCAAGGCCATCGCCATCGGTATCGGCCTGTTCATCATGCTGATCGGCCTGGTCGACTCCGGTTTCGTCACCCGCATGCCGGACGTCGCCCAGACCACCGTCCCGATCCAGCTCGGCGTGGGCGGCCACCTCACCGGCTGGCCGGTCCTGGTCTTCATCCTCGGCGCGCTGCTCACGCTGGCGCTGATCGTGCGCAAGGTGCCCGGCGCGATCCTCATCTCGATCGTCACCATGACGGTCGTCGCGATGATCATCGAAGCCGTGGCGGACATCCCCTCCTGGGGCCTGACGACCCCGAAGTGGCCCGGCAACCCGGTCTCCACCCCCGACTTCGGCCTGATCGGCGAGGCGAGCCTGTTCGGCGGCTTCGCCAAGGTCGGTGTGCTGACCGGCCTCCTGTTCGTCTTCACCGTGCTGCTGTCGTGCTTCTTCGACGCGATGGGCACGATCATGGGCGTCTCGGACGAGGCGAAGCTGACCGACGGCGAGGGCCAGATGCCCGGCGTCAACAAGGTCCTGTTCATCGACGGCGTCGCGGTCGCGGCGGGCGGTGCCAGCTCCGCCTCGGCCACCACCGCCTTCGTGGAGTCCACGGCCGGCGTCGGTGAGGGCGCGCGCACCGGCTTCGCCAACGTCGTCACCGGCGCGCTGTTCGCGCTGGCGCTGTTCCTCACGCCCGTCGCCACGATGGTCCCGTCCCAGGCGGCCACCCCGGCGCTGCTCGCGGTGGGCTTCCTGATCCTGGCGGGCTCGATCAAGGAGATCGACTGGGCGGACTACACGATCGCCGTCCCGGCCTTCGTGACGATGGTGATGATGCCGTTCACCTACTCGATCACCAACGGCATCGGCATGGGCTTCATCACCTTCGTGGTGCTGCGCCTGGCGGCCGGGCGCGGCCGGGAGGTCCCGGCGGCGATGTACGCGGTGTCGGCGGTCTTCGCCTTCTACTACCTGATGCCGGCGCTGGGCCTGACCTGAGCCGCCCCGGCGTCCCCGGACCCGACCCGACCCGACCCGGCCCGACCCGCTCGGTGCCGGGTCGAGCCGGTTCAGGTGACGCCGTAGAACTTCTCCGTCTCCTCGACGGCGGCCTGGAACCGCTGGTCGAAGTCATCGCGCATGAGCGTCCGGACGACGTAGTCCTGGACGCTCATGCCGCGTTTGGCGGCATGGTGGCGGAGCCGCTCCAGCAGCTCGTGGTCCATGCGCAGGCTGAGCACCTCGGTCCCCATGACCACGAGCGTTGCCGCATCCTTCGGTGCGATGGAACACATTCCGCGGAATGATCACTCGTATGGGTGATCCCGCCTGAGTAATCCCGCCCGAGTGGCCTCGTCCGGGTGATCCCGGGGGGAGTGGCCGGACTCACGGACGCGCGGCCCGTTCCGAGTGCTCTTTAGCGAGAGTAATGAGTTACGCTAACGAACATGCCGGACTTCAGCCAGGGCGACGACGCGGTCGCCGTGAACGCCCTTCGATCCGCCGTGATGCGGCTGTCCCGTCGGCTCAAGCACCAGCGCGTCGACGAGTCGCTCAGCCCCACCGAGATGTCGGTGCTCGGCACCTTGGCCCGCTGCGGTCGGGCCACCCCGGGTGAGCTCGCCCGCAAGGAGCACGTCCAGCCGCCCTCGATGACCCGCATCGTGGCCCTGCTGGAGTCCAAGGGGCTGGTCAGGCTGGAGCCGCACCCCGACGACCGACGACAGAAGGTCGTGACGCAGACCGAGCAGGCCGAGGCCATGCTCGAGGAGAGCCGTCGCAAGCGGAACGCGTTCCTGGCCTCGCTGGCCGAGGGACTCGACGAGGACGAGTGGGCGAAGCTCCGCGCCGCCGCCCCCGTACTGGAGAAGCTCGCGCACGTCTGAGCAAGCGAAAGCAGTAGCAGCAACAGGAGGCGAAACCCTTTGAGTACGGGATCCGGAGCAGCTTCCGCCCCCGCACCTAATCCCCACGACACCCCGACCGCTCCCGACACCCCCCGTCGCACGTCCTCGATGTTCTCCTCGCTGAGGGTCAGGAACTACCGCCTGTTCTTCCTCGGCCAGGTGGTCTCCAACATCGGCACCTGGATGCAGCGCATCGCCCAGGACTGGCTGGTGCTCAGCCTCACCGGCTCCGCCGCCGCCGTCGGCATCACCACCGCCCTGCAGTTCCTGCCGATGCTGCTGTTCGGCCTGTACGGCGGCGTCCTCGTCGACCGTCTGCGCAAGCGGCCCACGCTGCTCGTCACCCAGACCGCGATGGCGCTCACCTCCCTGGCGCTCGCCGCCCTCACCCTGACCGACCGGGTCGAGGTCTGGCACATCTACGTCGCCGCCTTCGCCCTCGGTCTCGCGACCGTCGTCGACAACCCGGCCCGCCAGTCCTTCGTCTCCGAGCTGGTCGGCCCCGGCCACCTGCAGAACGCGGTCAGCCTGAACTCCGCGAACTTCCAGTCCGCCCGCCTGGTCGGCCCCGCCGTCGCGGGCCTGCTGATCACCGGCGTCGGCACGGGCTGGGCGTTCCTGCTCAACGGCCTGTCCTTCGTCGCGCCGCTCACCGGCCTGCTGATGATGCGGGCCCGGGAACTGCACACCGTCGAGCGCGCCCCGCGCGGCAAGGGCCAGCTTCGGGAGGGCCTGCGCTACGTCGCCGGGCGCCCCGACCTGCTCTGGCCGATCGTCCTGATCGGCTTCATCGGCACCTTCGCCTTCAACTTCCCCGTCTACCTCTCGGCCTTCGCCGACGACGTCTTCCACGGGGGCGCGGGCGCCTACAGCATGTTCAACACCCTGATGGCGGTCGGCTCCCTGATCGGCGCGCTGCTCGCCGCCCGGCGCGGCACGGCGCGGCTGCGGCTGCTCGTCCTGGCCGCGCTGGCCTTCGGCGCACTGGAGATCGTGGCCGCCGGGGCACCGACCCTGTGGATGTTCGCCCTGCTCATGGTGCCCATCGGCCTGTTCGCCATGACGGTCAACGTCACCACCAACACCAGCATCCAGATGTCCACCGACCCGGCCGTGCGGGGCCGTGTGATGGCCCTGTACATGATGGTCTTCCTCGGCGGCGCGCCCGTCGGCGCCCCCATCGTCGGCTGGGTCACCGACACCTACGGCGCCCGGGTCGGCCTGGCGGTGGGCGGCGCGATCGCGATGGCCGCCGCGGCCGTGATCGGCCTGATCCTGGCCAGGGTCGGCGGGCTCCGCCTCTCGGTCGGCTGGCGCAACGGCCACCCGCAGGTGCGGTTCGTGCCCCGGGAGCGGCAGAAGGCGCTGGTCCCGGCGGTGTAGCGGGCGCCGGGCGGTTCAGCCGCGGTTCGGTCCCGGTCCGCTCCCGGTCCGGTCCCGGTCCGGTCCCGGTCCAGTCGCGGGGGAACCCGTCGGTCTCGAGCACGAGACCGACGGGTGTCCCGGTCAGACTGGACGCATGAGACTCTTCGCCGCCGTGCTGCCGCCCGAGGACGTCATCCGCGAGCTCGCCGCCGAGGTCGCCCGGCTGAAGGAGCTGCCCGGCGCGGACGGCCTGCGCTGGACCGGCCGCCCCGGCTGGCACCTCACGCTCGCCTTCTACGGCGAGGTCGACGACGCGCTCGTGCCCGAGCTGACCGCCCGCCTGGAGTGGGCCGCCTCCCACACCGAGCCGTTCGGGCTGGCGTTGTGCGGGGGCGGTCAGTTCGGGCACGGCAGGGCCCTGTGGACCGGCGCGGACGGTGACCTGCGCACCCTGCGCCTGCTGGCCGACCGCGCCGAGGCGGCGGCGCGCAGGGCGGGCGTGCCGATGGGGGAGCACCGGCGCTACAAGGCCCACCTGACGCTGGCCCGCAGCCGGGACGGCGTCGACACGCGGCCGTACCTGGACGCCCTGCACGGGTTCCGCGGCCGTACCTGGACCGTGGGCGAGCTGGCGCTGGTGCGCAGCAACCTGCCGAGGTCGGGTGTGCCGGGCGAGCAGCCCCGCTACGAGGCGGTCGCGCGCAGACCGCTCGGGGCGGCCGGTTAGGCTCGGGGGCGTGGACCCGAAGACCCGTAACCGGATCATGGCCGGTGTGCTCGTGCTGATGTTCGCGGTGGTGGCGCTGGCGGCGGCGCTCGGCAGGTAGCGCCGCCGCCGCCCCCCTCACTGTGCCCGGCTCACCAGGCGAAGGCCTCCGGTGACGGTCCCGGGCCCGGGAAGATCTCGTCCAGCGAGGTCAGCAGCTCCTCGCTCAGCTCCAGCTCGACCGCCCGCAGCGCGCTGTGGAGCTGCTGCGCGGTGCGCGGGCCGACGATCGGGCCGGTCACTCCGGGCCGGGTGAGCAGCCAGGCCAGGGCCGCCTCGCCGGGTTCGACGCCGTGCTTGTCGAGCAGGTCCTCGTACGCCTGGATCTGCGCGCGGCCGGCGGGGTCGGCGAGCGTGTCGGCGGCCCGCCCGGAGGCGCGGCGCCCGCCCTGGACCTCCTTCTTGAGAACGCCGCCGAGCAGTCCGCCGTGCAGCGGCGACCAGGGGATGACCCCGAGGCCGTACTCCTGAGCGGCCGGGATGACCTCCATCTCGGCGCGGCGCTCGGCGAGGTTGTAGAGGCACTGCTCGCTGACCAGCCCGATGGTGCCGCCGCGCCGGGCCGCGATCTCGTTGGCCTGGGCGATCTTGTAGCCGGGGAAGTTGCTGGACCCGACGTAGAGGATCTTGCCCTGCTGCACGAGCACGTCGATGGCCTGCCAGATCTCCTCGAAGGGAGTGTTCCGGTCGACGTGGTGGAACTGGTAGAGGTCGATGTAGTCGGTCCTGAGGCGCTTCAGGCTGGCCTCCACCGCCCGCCGGATGTTGACCGCGGAGAGCTTGTCGTGGTTGGGCCACGGCTCGCCGTCCAGGCCCATGTTCCCGTACACCTTGGTGGCGAGCACGACCTTGTCCCGGCGGTCGCCGCCCTTCGCGAACCAGCTTCCGATGATTTTCTCGGTGCGGCCCTTGTTCTCACCCCACCCGTAGACGTTGGCGGTGTCGAAGAAGTTGATGCCGGCGTCCAGCGCCGCGTCCATGATGGTGTGGCTGTCGGCCTCGTCGGTCTGCGGACCGAAGTTCATCGTGCCGAGGACGAGCCGGCTGACCTTGAGTCCTGTGCGTCCGAGCTGCGTGTACTTCATATCGGTCAAGCCAACGACGTGGAGTGCGCTCCAGGCAAGGGGGCGATGATCGGTCGCGGGGAAGTCGTCCGTCGTGGGGGCGAGGCCGAAACGGCGTGAGGGCGGGGTCGGAACGATCCGCACGGGGAGCAGGGCACGGCGAGCAGGGCACGGGGCGGGGCGCATGTGCCGGACCTCCCGGCGACTACGCCGCCTCGTACGGTCCGCCCAGGTCCCATCCCCGCCACAGCGCCTGCGCGAAGGCCGCCGCGATCTTGTGTTCGCCGCTCGCGTTGGGGTGGGTGCCGTCGTAGGTGTCGGTGTGGATGTCGTACGAGGGGGAGGGGGTGGCCAGCAGGAGGGAGGAGGACGGTTCGTCCAGGTCCACGACCGTCTTGGCCAGCAGGTCGTTGAAGCGGGTGACCTGCGCGGCGAACGCCGGTTCCGCCTCCGCCCGGATGTTGGGGATCACCGGCAGCAGGACCGCCCGCACGCGGGGATCGGCCGCCCTCGCCTCGGCGACGAAGGCCCGGACGTTGTCCGCGGTCTGCTCCGCGTTGGTGTAGAAGCCCAGGTCGATCAGGCCCAGCGACACCAGCAGCACGTCCGCCCGGTGCGTGCGGACCGCCTCGCCGATGAGCGGGACCATGTGGTGCCAGCCCTCGCCCCAGCCGGCCAGGTGGGCGCGGGGGAAGTCGGGGTCGGCGTAGGCGTACGAGGTGGGGGCGTCCGCCGCCGGGTCGTGCAGGGTCTCGCGCGGGCCGACGAACGTGAACGGGCCGCCGTACGCCGTGCACAGGTGCCGCCACAGCCGGTAGCGCCAGGTGTGTTCACCCGCGCTCCCGATCGTCATCGAGTCACCGACGGGCATGAACCTGAGCACCCGATCATCATGGACGATCGGTCCGGCCGCCGCGATGTGAGACCGGACACCCGCCGTGAAGTGCCCCGGGGGATGGCAGTCTTGGGGCATGCGCCGACCCTTCGCCCTCCTCGCCGCGGCCCTTCTCGTGGGTGCGTTCGCCGCACCCGCCTCGGCGGCCGACGGCGACGCCGGCAACGACGGGTTCACGATCGAGGACCCGCGCATCACCGAGTCCAGCGGACTCGCCGCCTCCCGCCTCCACCCCGGCGTCTACTGGACCCACAACGACAGCGACGACGGCCCCCACCTCTACGCCGTCGACGGCGCGACCGGCGAGACCGTGGCCCGTCTCACCCTCACCGGCATCGGCGCGCCCCGGGACGTCGAGGCCGTCTCCGTCGGGCCCGGGAACAGGATCTTCGTCGGGGACATCGGGGACAACCTCGGGGGCACCTGGCCGTACGTGTGGATCTACGAGCTGCCCGAGCCGAAGGAGCTCCGGGACCAGACCGTGCGGGCCACGCAGTACGTCGTGACGTACTCCGACGGGGCGCGGGACGCCGAGTCGCTCGTGGTCCACCCGAAGACCGGGCGGGTCTACATCATCGACAAGAAGGAGGAGGGCGGGCACCTGTACGAGGGGCCCGCCGAGCTCTCCGCCTCGGGGCGCAACGTCTTCCGGCCGATCGCCCCCGTCGAGCTGTGGGCGACCGACGCCGCGTTCTCCCCGGACGGGCGGCAGCTCGCCGTGCGCGGGTACTTCGGCGGGATCCACTACGCCTGGAACGGGGGCAAGCTGCAGCGGAAGGGACGGCTGAGCGTGCCGCTGCAGCGGCAGGGGGAGTCCGTCAGCTACTCCGCCGACGGGTCCCGCCTCCTGTACGGGAGCGAGGGCGCCCGGAGCGCCGTCGAGTCCCGGGAGGCACCCGGCGGGGACGACGGGAAGGCGTCCTCGTCCGGTGGGGGCGCGGAGAACGGGAAGAGCGCCGACGGTGACGGGGGCGAGGGCCGGATCGGGACGGGGACGCTCGTCGCCGCGGCCGTCGTCGTCGCGGCCCTCCTCGGGCTGGGCCGGCTGCGGCGCCGGCGCTGAGGCGGCAGGCGGCCGTCACGTTCCGGCCCGCCGGGCCACGAGCACCTCCAGTCCGTCCAGGATGCGCTGCAGTCCGAACGCGAAGTGGTCGAAGTCGGGGCCGAAGGTGTCCTCGGAGAGGCCGGCCAGGACGGGGTAGCGCCCGCTGGTCATGGCCTTCTCCAGCGCCGGGCGCTGGGCCTCCCAGAACTGCGCGTCCGTCAGCCCGGAGCTGCGTTCCGCCTCCTGTTCGTACAGCTGGGTGCGGGCGGCCCCGACGACGTACCCGTCGATCAGGATGATCACCGACACCAGCTCGGGGTCGGACAGGCCCATCGGCTTGATCCGGGCGAGCACCTTCTCCATGCCGTCGAGCGCGCTCGGGCCGAGGATCGGGCGCGACTGGTTGACCTCCAGCAGCCAGGGGTGGCGGCGGTACAGGGCGAGGGTGGCGTGCCCCAGGGCCTCCAGGGCCGCGCGCCAGCCGCCGTCGCCGAGGTCGGCGGGGTCGTCCGAGGGGCGCTGCACGCGGTCCAGCATCAGGTCGAGCAGTTCGCCCTTGCCGGGGACGTAGCGGTACAGGGACATCGTGCCGGTGCCGAGCTCCGCGGCGATCCGGCGCATCGAGACGGCGCCGAGCCCGTCCCGGTCCGCGACCTCGATGGCGGCCTCGACGACGCGCTCCAGCGTCAGGCCGGGTTTCGGCCCCCGGCTGGGCCGCCGGCCCGTGTCCCACAGCAGGTCGAGGGTGCGGGCGATGTCGCCGCTGCCACTGCTCTCCGTGCCGCCCCTACCGCTCGTCATGAGGGCAGTCTAGAACCGCGCGAAAAAACTGGGTACGCCGTACGCGCAATCGGGTACGGTGTACCCAATTGTTGGAAGGGGGGACCCATGAACGACGGTTGCGCGGTCCGGGCCGAGGCCCTGGAGAAGCGCTACGGCGAGAAACGCGCCCTCGACGGCTTCGATCTCGCCGTCCGCGAGGGCACCGTGCATGGACTGCTCGGACCGAACGGCGCCGGCAAGACCACCGCCGTGCGCGTCCTGTCGACGCTGATCCGGTTGGACGGCGGGCGGGCCACGGTGGCCGGGCTCGACGTCGCCCGGCAGGCGCGCGAGGTGCGGGCGCGGATCGGGCTCACCGGGCAGTACGCGGCGGTGGACGAGGTGCTCACCGGGCGGCAGAACCTGGAGATGTTCGGGCGGCTGTTCCACCTGGGCGGCAGGCGGGCCCGGCTGCGGGCCGCCGAGCTGCTGGAGCGGTTCGACCTCACCGACGCCGCCGACCAGGGCGTCGGCGGCTACAGCGGCGGCATGCGGCGGCGCCTCGACCTCGCCGCCTCGATGATCCTCGCGCCCGCCGTGCTCTTCCTGGACGAGCCGACGACGGGACTCGACCCCCGCAGCCGGGGCGAGGTGTGGGAATCGGTGCGGGACCTGGTGGCCGGCGGCACGACCGTGCTGCTGACCACGCAGTACCTGGAGGAGGCCGACCGGCTGGCCTCCCGGATCACCGTCATCGACCAGGGGCGGGCCATCGCTGACGACACCCCGGACGGACTGAAGAGCCTGGTCGGCGGCGACCGCATCGAGGTCGTCGTCGCCGACCGCGCCGACATCCCGCGGGTGGTGAAGGTCGTGGCGAGGGTCGCCGACGGCGAGCCCGACGCGGACGAGACCGAGCTGCGGGTGCACGCCCCCGTGACCGACCGGGTGGCCGCGCTCACCGACGTGGCGCGCATCCTGCAGGACGAGGACGTGCGGGTCGAGGACCTCGGGCTGCGCCGGCCCAGCCTCGACGACGTGTTCCTGCGGCTGACCGGGCACCGCACGGACACCGCGCGGACGAAGGAGGCCGCCGCGTGAGCGCCGTCGACCTGACCGGACCGGCCGCGCACGGCCGGGTGTACTGGGTGCTCGCCGACTGCTGGAACGTCGTCCGGCGCGGTCTGACCCACTACCGGCGCCAGCCCGTCAACATCGCCTGGCAGCTCGGCTTCCCGATCCTGTCGGTGCTGCTCTACGGCTATGTCTTCGGCAGCGCGATGAAGGTGCCCGGCGGCGGGGACTACAAGGACTTCCTGATGCCGGGGATGTTCGTGATGACGATGGCGTTCGGGTTCGTCAACACGGCGACCCTCGTGGTCCACGACTCCACCAAGGGCGTGATCGACCGGTTCCGCTCGATGCCGATGGCCTCGTCCGCGGTGGTGGCCGGACGCGGGGTGACCGATCTGCTCGTCGCCTGCGCGGAGTTGGCGATCATGATGCTGACCGCGCTGGCCATGGGCTGGCGGCCGGACGGCGGTTGGGGCTTCCCAGCGGCGTTCGGGCTGCTGCTGTGGCTGCGGTTCGCGCTGATCTGGATCGGGATCTGGCTGGGACTGCTGGTGCCCAACCCGGAGGCGGCGGGCGGGCTGTTCGCGGTCGCCTTCCCGCTGACGATGATCTCCAGCGTCTTCGTGGCGCCGCGGCTCATGCCGGACTGGCTGGGCGGGGTCGCGGCCTGGAACCCGATCTCCTCGACCGCGGCGGCCACCCGTGACCTGTTCGGCACGCCGGTCGGCGGCGGGGACACCTGGGTCGAGCGGCACGCGCTGCTGATGGCGGGGGTGTGGCCCCTGGTGCTGACGGCGGTCTTCCTGCCGCTCGCGGTGCGGAGGTTCCAGCGGCTCAGCCGGTGAGCCGGCACGCGTGAGGGAGGGGTGCCCGGCGGACCGCCGGGCACCCCTCCCTCACCTCCTGCTCAGAGCTTGTCGATCACGTAGTCGACGCACTGGGTCAGCGCCTCGACGTCCGCCGGGTCGATCGCCGGGAACATCGCCACGCGAAGCTGGTTGCGGCCGAGCTTGCGGTAGGGCTCGGTGTCGACGATGCCGTTGGCGCGCAGCACCTGGGCGACGGCGGCGGCGTCGACCTCGTCCGTGAAGTCGATGGTGCCGATGACCTGGGAGCGCTGGGCCGGGTCGGTGACGAACGGGTCGGCGAACTTCACGCCCTCCGCCCAGCCGTACAGCGTGCGTGCGGAGGTGGCCGTGCGGCGGACCGCGAAGTCGAGGCCGCCCTGGCCGTTGAGCCACTCCAGCTGCTCGTTGAGGAGGAAGAGGGTGGCCAGGGCGGGGGTGTTGTACGTCTGGTTCTTGCGGGAGTTGTCGATCGCGGTGGGCAGCGAGAAGAACTCCGGGACGTGGCGGCCGCTCGCGTGGATCCGCTCGGCGCGCTCGATCGCGGCCGGGGAGAACACGGCGATCCACAGGCCGCCGTCGGCGGCGAAGGACTTCTGCGGGGCGAAGTAGTAGACGTCGGTCTCGGCGATGTCGACCGGCAGGCCGCCCGCGCCGGAGGTGGCGTCCACCAGGACCAGGGCGCCCTCGTCGGCGCCGGGCACGCGCTGGATGGGCATGGCGACGCCGGTGGAGGTCTCGTTGTGGGTGAAGGCGTAGACGTCCACGCCGGCCGCGGCGACCGGCTCGGGGTGCGTGCCCGGGTCGGCGGAGATCACGTCCGGCTCGGCGAGCCAGGGGGCGAGCTTCGCGGCCTTGGCGAACTTGGAGCTGAACTCGCCGAAGCTGAGGTGCTGCGACTTGTGCTCGATCAGGCCGTGGGTCGCGATGTCCCAGAACGCGGTGGAGCCGCCGTTGCCGAGGATCACCTCGTAGCCGTCGGGCAGCCGGAACAGGTCGCGGATGCCTTCGCGCACCTTGCCGACCAGGTTCTTCACCGGGGCCTGGCGGTGGGAGGTGCCCAGCAGGGAGGTGCCGGTCGCGGCCAGCGCGTCCAGCGCTTCCGTCCGCACCTTGGAGGGGCCCGCGCCGAATCGACCGTCGGCGGGCTTGATGTCAGCGGGAATCTGGATCTCAGCCACGAACGGAGCCTAGCGGCTCAGCGAAACCCGGGCGAAACGTCGTCCGTCGGCTGAGACGGGCGTGGGACGGGCGGTGGACCGCACGGCGGAGCACGGCGGGAAGGGGGCGGGGCCCGTCGCCCCGCCCCCGTGCGGCTCAGCTCCCGAGCCGCACCGGCAGCTCGTAGAGGTCGTTCTGGGTGACCACCGGCTTGTTGCGCAGCTCGTCCGCCGGGACCGCCAGGTCCAGCTCGGGGAAGCGCGCGTACAGGGCGGGCAGCGCCACGCCCGCCTCCAGGCGGGACAGGGCCGCGCCGGGGCAGACGTGCGGGCCGTGGCCGAAGGAGATGTGGCGGCTGGCGGTCTCGCGGGTGATGTCGAAGGCGCCGGCCGTGGGGCCGTGGGCCTGCTCGTCGCGGCCGATCGCGGCGTACGACACGATCAGCGCCTCCCCGGCGGGCAGGACCTTGTCGCCGACCGGTACGTCCTCGGTGGCGAACCGGATCAGCACGTGGGACGTGGGCGTGGACCAGCGCAGGGTCTCCTCGATCACCGCCGACCAGTCCGCCTTGCCGGACAGCACCAGCTCGCGCTGCTCGGGGTGGGTGGAGAGGTTGACCACCGCGTTGACGATGAGGGAGATCGTCGTCTCGTGGCCGGCCGCGACCATCAGCTGGAGCGTGGAGACGATCTCCTCGTCGGTGAGGTGGTCGCCGTTCTCCGACGCCTGCACCAGCGCGGAGGTCAGGTCGTCGCCCGGGTTCTCCCGCTTGTGCGCGACCGTCTCGGCCATGATCCCGGCCAGCTCGGTCAGGGTCGAGACGACCTCCTCCGGCGGGGTCTGGGTGGAGAAGAACTTCTCGAAGAGTTCCTTCAGGCGCGGCAGCCGCTCCTCCGCCAGCCCCATCAGGTCGGCGACGACGTACATCGGCAGCGGGTAGGCGAACGCCGCCTTCAGGTCGAGCGTGTCACCGCGGCGGTCGGCCATCCGGTCCAGCAGGCCCTCGGTCAGCTCGGTGATCCGCTCCCGCATCCGCTCCACCCGGCGCGGCGTGAGCGCCTGGGCGACCAGGGCGCGCAGCCGGCGGTGGTCGGCGCCGTCCACGGTGAGCATGGAGCGGGGCGGGTTGGCCAGACCGATCAGCGGCCAGTCGGGGGCGATCTCGCCGCGCTGCCAGGCACCCCAGACGTTGATGTCCTTCACCACCCGGGGGTCGGTGAGGAGCCTCTTCGCCTCCGCGTGGTGCGTGACCGCCCACACCGGGACGCCGCCCGGCAGGACCACGGCGGCCAGGGGCCCCGCGGCCCGCAGCGCCTCGCTCTCCCCGTCCAGGTCGCCGACGAACGGGTCGAGGTGGATGGGGGTCTGCTCGGTGCCGGGCGTGATCGTCGGAGAGTCCGTACCAGCCGTCATGAGCGCGTGCCTCCAAGGGCGGGGGTGGGTGTGAAGGTGACCGGAAGCTCGGACAGCCCCCGCAGCCACGGCGACGGGCGGCGGGTCAGGGACGAGGCCGGCGTCGCGAGGTCGATGTCGGGCAGCCGGTCCAGGACGACCTCGATGCCGGTCCGGGCGATCACCTCGGCGATCTCCTGCGCCGGGAACGGGCAGCGGTGCTCCCCGTGGCCGAAGGAGAAGTGCGCGCTGTTGCCGCCGGTCAGGGCCGAGCCGTCGGTGCGCACCTGGGGGTCGGAGTTGGCGCCCTGGAGGCCGAGCAGCAGCATGTCCCCCGCGCGGATGCGGCGGCCGCCGAGCTGGGTGTCGCGGGACGCCCAGCGGCCGGCCACGTTCTGGGTGGGGGTGTCCTCCCACAGCACCTCGTTCATGGCCTCGGCGATGCTGTTGCGGCCGCCGAAGAGGGAGGCGGCGAACCGGCTGTCGGTGAGCATCAGGTGCAGGGAGTTGCCGATCCAGTCGGCGGTCGGCTGGTGCCCGGCGGCCAGCATCACCATGAGGTCCTGGACGATCTCCTCCTCGGTGAAGCCCGAGGTGTCGGCGAGCATCCGGGACGCGACGTCGTCGGCGGGCTCCTTGTGGCGGCTCGCCACCAGCTCCGTCATCGACGTGAACAGGTGGGCCTGGCCCGCCAGCGCCCGCTCCCGCCCGTCGATCATGTCGTTGAGGGCGGTGACCAGCGCCGGGCTCTCCTCGTCGGTGAAGCCGTAGAGCCGGGCGAGGACCCGCACGGGCAGCAGCGCGGCGAACTCGGCGATGATGTCGGCGCTGCCCTTGGGGCAGATGCCGTCGATCAGCTCGTCCGCGAACTTCTCGGCGTGCGCGCGCAGTTCGAACGGGTCCACCGCCTCCAGCGCGTGCACCATCATCCCGGCCCGCTCGCGGTGCCGCTCGCCGACCGTGTACAGGATCGACGGCTGCTTGCGGCCGATCATCGGCAGCAGCGGCCAGTCGTCGGGGATGTTCTCCCACTGGCTCCACAGGTCGGAGTCGCGGCTGAACAGCACCGGGTCCCCGGTGATCTGGTGCAGCTCGCGGTAGCCGAGCACCAGCCAGGCCGGTACGTCGCCGTCCAGCAGCACCGGGGCCACGCTGCCGTGCTCGCGCCGTATCTCCCGGTACACCCGGGCCGGGTCGTCCTGGAGCAGGGGCCCGCTGAAGCGGACGGGGTCGGGGGCGGAAGCGGGGCTCACACCAGCTCCTGACGGGGGGCTCGGGCGGGGTCGGCGTACAGGGCCTGGATGTGCTCCACCAGTGTGATCAGCACCAGCTTGCTGGACTCCCGGGACCGCGCGTCGCACCTGACCAGCGGGACGTGCGGGTCGAGGTCGAGGGCCTCGCGGATCTGCTCCGGGGCGAAGGCGGGGCCGCCGAAGTCGTTGCAGGCCACGATGAACGGCGTGCCGTGCTTCTCCAGCCGGTCGATGGCGTACCAGGAGTCGTCGATGCGCCGGGTGTCCACCAGGACCACCGCGCCCAGCGTCCCGGAGAACAGCCGGTCCCACAGGAACCAGAAGCGCTCCTGGCCGGGCGCGCCGAACAGGTACAGCACGTTGCGCGCGTCGAGCGTGATGCGGCCGAAGTCGAAGGCGACGGTGGTCGCGGTCTTGCCGCGCACGCCGGTGATGTCGTCGACGGCCTCTCCGGCCTGGGTCATCGTCTCCTCGGTGTTGAGGGGACGGATCTCGCTGACCGAGCGGACCATCGTCGTCTTGCCGGCGCCGAAGCCGCCCACGACCACGATCTTGAGGCCGTTGTCGGCCGACGCGCCCAGTGGCGTACGCGTCTCAGAGGTTGCGGAGTCCAACGAGCACCTGCTCCAGGATGTCGGGGTCGGGAACGGCGGCCCTGCGGGGGTGACGGGCGCTGACCCGTCCCGCCGCGAGGAGGTCGGCCAGCAGGATCCGGGTGATGCTCACGGGGAGCTTCAGCTCGGCCGCGATCTCCACGACCGCCGTGGGACGTTCGGTCATGCGCAGGATCGCCACGTGCTCGGACTGCATGCCGGGCACCGGATCGCACTCGGCGACGACCAGGGTCACCAGGTCGAAGGGGTTGTCGGACCCCGAACGGCTGCGCCCTCCGGTGAGGGTGTAGAGCCGGTCCGGGGCGTCGTCCCTGCCGGGCCTGCTCATGAGGTGCGCGGGCGGGCGGTCAGGTGCTCGCCGAGCTGCTCCACGAGCTCGCTCATGTTGTGCCCGACGAGCCCGGCGTCCGCGTCCTCCGTGGTGACGACGGCCAGGTGCGCGCCCTCGCCCGCCTCCACGATGAACAGCACCCCGCCGTAGAACTCGGTCATCGCCGAGCGCACGCCGCCGCTGCCGTCGCCGAACTCGACCGAGGCGCCGTGCGACAGGGACTGGATGCCGGCGGCGATCGCGGCGAGCTGGTCGGCCTGGTCGGCGGAGAGCTCCGGGGTGCGGCACAGTTTCAGGCCGTCACGGGAGAGCACGAGCGCGTGCCGCGCGCCCGGCGTGCGCTCCAGCAGACCTTCTATCAGCCAGGTGAGCTTCTCGTCGGCGGTCGTCGTGCCGGTCATGAGGTGGTGTCGCCTTCCGGGGTCGCGGGGGTGTTCTGTGCTTCGGGGGTCGGGTCGGGGGCGGTGCCGGCCGGGGTGGTCGTGCCGGTGCCGCTGCCGGGGGTGGCGTCGGCGGTGGTGGTCGGGTCGGTGTCGTCCGGGCCGGTGGCGCGCACGGCCTGGCGGAAGCTGCTGAAGCGGGCCGTACGGGCCTTCGTCTCCTCGGCGGTCGGCGCCGGCCGCGGGGCGGCGGCACGGCTGCCGGACCGCGTGCGCTCGGCCTCGGCGAGGGTGCGGCCCCGGCGCCGGCGGGGCAGCACCAGCGGGTGCTCGCCGGTGTCCGCGGACCCGTGCGTGGGCACCGGGTCGGGGTCGAGGTCGGCTCCGGCGCGGGAGGCCGCGTAGGAGGCGGCCCCGGTCGCGGGGGACGAGGTGTCGCGGGCCGTCGTCGCGCGCTCCGCCGGAGCGGTCTCGTGCGCGGTGGCGTGGCTGGTCTCCGGCTCCGTCCCGGCGGCGTCCGCCCGTGCGGCCTGTGCGCGGCCGTCCCGGCGGGGGAGGTCCGTGCCCGCCGGCGACCCGGCCGCCCGGTTCCGCGCGGACGGAGCGGAGGACGCGGAGGGTGCGGACGAAGAGGCGGAGGATGCGGAGGAAGAGGCGCGGGACGCGGTGGTCCCGGTGAGCGCGGCCGGGGTGGCGGGGACGGCCGGCATGTCGGCCGGCGGGGGAACCGGCGCGGTGGCGTCGGCGGCCGAGGCGGCGAGGATCTCCTGCGGGATGAGCATCAGCACCCCCGTGCCGCCGCGGGCCGAGGGGCGGTAGGAGACCCTGAGCCCGTACCGCCGGGCCAGCCGGCCGACCACGGCGAGGCCGAGCCGGGTGCCGGTGAGGCCCCCGAGTTCGGCGGACTCGCCCGAGACCGCGCGCTCGGCGCGGCGGAGCTGGGCCTCGCCCATGACGAGCCCGCTGTCCTCGACGGACACGATGACCCCGGCCGGGACCTCCTCGACGTAGACGTGGACCTCGGCGGTCGGCGGCGAGAAGTTGGCGGCGTTGTCGAGGAGTTCGGCGAGCGCGTGCATCACGCCCTCGGCGGCGTGCCCGGCGACGGCGGCGTCGCTGGCGGAGTGGACGCGGACCCGCTGGTAGCCGCTGATCCGGCCCATGGCGCCGCGCAGGATCGACTCCATGGCGATGGGCCGGGCCCAGCGGCGGCCGGAGCGGGCGCCGGTGAGGACGGCGACGGAGTCGGCGAGCCGGCCGGCCTGCGCGGTGCGGTGGTCGAGGTGGAGCAGGTCGGCGAGGACCTCCTCGTCGTGGTGCTTCTCCTCCATCGCGCGCAGGTCCGCGAGCATGCCGGTGGCCAGCGCCTGCATCCGGCCGGCCGCGTTGGCGGTCGCGGACAGCGCGGCGGCACGGGCGCCGGTGGCCTCGCGCAGCCGGGCGGCCAGCCGCGCGTTCCCGTCGGTGAGCCGGTCCCGGTCCTGTGCCAGCCGGTCCCGCTCCTCGGTCAGCCGCTCGATCCTCTCCGCGTGGTCACGGGTCAACCGGTCGGTGTGGGCGGTGTGTTCCTCGGTGATGAGGCGCAGCTTCTCGGCGTGCTCCTCGGCGAGCCGCTTCAGCTCGGCGTTGTGGGCGTCCGTGAGCCGGGTCAGCTCCTCGCCGTGCTCCTGCGTCAGGCGGGCGGTGCTGAGGGCGTGCTGTTCGGCGATCCGGTCGCGCTCGGCCGCCAGGGTCTCCGCGAGGTGGTTCCGCTCCCGGTCCAGCTCGGCCGACAGCCGGGCGCGCTCACGGTTGAGTTCACCGGTCAGCCGCTCGTGCTGGCGGCGCGAATCCTCGGCCAGGCGCGCCCGCTCCTGGAGCAGCCGGCCGACGTCCTGGGTGACGGACTCCAGGCGCCCGCGGGCCGCCCGGGCCGTCAGCACGGCGTAGGTGGCCGCGGTGACGGCCGCGCACAGCAGCAGGGCGGCGATCACCCCGGTCGTCCCGACGGCGCCCCGCGCGGACTTCGGCCCGAGGAGGACGGCCGCGGCGACCGCCGGTGCGGAGAGCGCCAGGGTGAGCAGGGGGACGGGCAGGAGCCTGCGGGGGGTGGGGCGGTCGCCGGGGAGCAGGGGGGAGGTCATCAATCGGGTCCTCGGTCGGGTCCTCGGTCGGTCCGCGTTCCGTTTCGCTGTCGTGCACCGTTCGGTCAGCGCGGCCTGGGGGCGGTTCAGCGGCTCCGGCGGCCCATGGCTGTCCGGTGCTCGGATACCTGGGTTGCCGTGCACCCCTCGCCCACGTGCACGGCCGTACGCGATCCGCCGTCCACGTGCTCGATTGCCCGGTTCCTGTGTGAACGTCACTCTGTGAACAGGAGCCGTCATGGGTGAGCAACCCGCGGTCACTATAAGGGAGTTCCTGATCAGTTTGGGAAGATTCCGGTTCCGTTCCCGGGTTTTGACCCGACCTCGGTCGGGCGGACCGCCGAACGGCGTGTTCATTCCGCCTTTTTGCCCCGTCCCGACACCGTCCGTCCGCCCCACTGCCCCCGGGGCCGCGGAGACGGTGCCGGTGCCGCGCACGAGGGAGCACGGGGGAGCACGGGGGAGCACGAGGGAGGAGGAACCGCACCGCCGTCCCGCCGGACCCGCTCCGCCGCGCCGCCGGCGGAGGGCGCCGGCGGCGCGGGACACCGGCGCGGGGGCATCCTGAGGGCATGACGGGCAGGACGGATCTCCGGGAACTGCGGGCCGGGCTGGCGGCGGCCGTACGCGGTGAGGTGGACTTCGGCACGACCGCGCGGGCGCTGACCACCATGGACGCCTCCAACTACCGCCGGGTGCCGCTGGGCGTCGTCTCCCCCCGGGACGCCGACGACGTGGCGGCGGCCCTGTCGGTGTGCCGGACGCACGGCGTCCCGGTGGTGGCGCGCGGCGGCGGCACGTCGATCGCGGGCCAGGCGACCGGCACCGGAGTGGTGCTCGACTTCACCCGGCACATGAACCGCCTGCTCTCCCTCGACCCCGAGGCCCGCACGGCCGTCGTCCAGCCCGGGCTTGTCCTCGACCGGCTCCAGGAGGCCGCCGCCCCGTACGGCCTGCGCTTCGGGCCGGACCCCTCCACGCACAGCCGCTGCACCCTCGGCGGCATGATCGGCAACAACTCCTGCGGGTCCCACTCCGTCGCCTGGGGGACGACCGCGGACAACGTGCGGGAACTGTCGGTGCTCACCCCGCGCGGGGAGCGGCTGCGGCCCGGGCCGGGGTGGGCCGGCGCCCCGGCGGGACTGCGGGAGCTGGTCGACGGCGAACTGGCCCGCCTGCGCACCGGCTTCCCGGAGCTGCCCCGCCGGATCTCCGGCTACGCGGTGGACGCCCTGCTGCCCGAGCGGGGCGCCGACGTCGCCCGCTCCTTCTGCGGCTCGGAGGGCACGCTGGGCGTGCTGACGGAGGCGGTCGTGGACCTCGTGCGGGCGCCGCGCGCGCGGGCGCTCGCCGTGCTGGCGTACGCCGACGAGAGCGGGGCCGCCGAGGCGGCGGCCGGACTGCTGGAGCAGCGACCGCTGACGGTGGAGGGCATGGCGGCGGACCTGGTGCCCTCCGCCGCGGACCTCCCGCGCGGCGGGGCCTGGCTGTTCGTGGAGACCGGCGGGGAGACGGAGGCGGAGGCCCGCGCGCGGGCGGAGGCGGTCGTCCGCACGGCGGACGTCCTGGACGCCCTGGTGGTCACCGACCCGGCCCGGCAGCGGGCCCTGTGGCGGATCAGGGAGGACGCGAGCGGTACGGCGACCCGGATGCCGGACGGCACGGAGGCCTGGCCCGGCTGGGAGGACTGCGCGGTGCCGCCCGCCCGGCTCGGCGCCTACCTGCGGGACTTCCGGCGCCTGCTGGCCGACCACGGGCTGCGCGGCACCCCGTACGGGCACTTCGGGGACGGCTGCGTCCACGTCCGGATCGACTTCGACCTGCTGACCGGGCCGGGCGTCGCCCGCTTCCGGCGCTTCTCGGAGGACCTCGCCGACCTGGTCGTGGCGCACGGCGGCTCCCTGTCCGGGGAGCACGGGGACGGGCAGGCGCGGGCCGAACTGCTGCCGCGCATGTACGGCGCCGGGACGGTCGCCCTCTTCGCGCGGGTGAAGGGCGTCTGGGACCCGGACGACCTGCTCAACCCGGGCGTGCTGGTCCGCCCCGCGCCCCTGGACGCGAACCTCCGCTTCTCCGCCCTGCCGCGCGGTCCGGTGGACGTGGCCTTCGGCTACCCGGCTGACGGCGGCGACTTCTCGGCGGCGGTGCGCCGCTGCGTGGGGGTCGCCAAGTGCCGTACGGCGTCCGCGTCGGGGCCGGCGGTGATGTGCCCGTCGTTCCGGGCGACGGGCGAGGAGGAGCACTCCACGCGCGGGCGCGCCCGTCTGCTGCACGAGATGCTCGCCGGTGAGCTGGTGACCGACGGCTGGCGGTCCACGGAGGTGCGGGACGCGCTGGACCTGTGCCTGTCCTGCAAGGGCTGCCGTTCGGACTGCCCGGTCGGGGTCGACATGGCCACGTACAAGGCGGAGTTCCTGCACCACCACTACGCGGGTCGCCGCCGCCCGGCCGCCCACTACGCGATGGGGTGGCTGCCGGTGTGGCTGGCCTGGGTGGCGCGGACCGGGTCGGCGGCCCTGGTCAACGCGGGGGCCTCGGTGGGGCCGCTCGCGCGGGCGGCGAAACGGCTGGGCGGGATCGCGCCGGAGCGGGAGATCCCGCGGGTGGCCGGGGAGACGTTCACCCGGTGGTGGCGGGGGCGGCGGCCCGCCGCGCCCCCGGGGGACGGCCCGCTGGTGGTCCTCTGGCCGGACACCTTCACCGAGCACCTGTCGCCCTCCGTGGGCCGGGCGGCCGTACGGGTCCTGGAGGCGGCCGGGCTGCGGGTGGCGCTGCCCCCGACGCTGCGGATGCGGGGACGTCCGGTGGGCGACGGGCGCTCGCGGTCGGCGGCACGGCTGCTGACGGCGCGCCGGGGCCGGGTCTGCTGCGGGCTGACGTACCTCTCCACGGGCCAGCTCGACCGCGCCCGCGTGGTGCTGCGCCGCACGCTCGACCTGATGGAACCGGTGCTGGCCGCGGACGCCCCGGTGGTCGTCCTGGAGCCGAGCTGCGCGGCGGCCCTGCGCACGGACGCCCCGGAGCTGCTGCACGACGACCCGCGTGCGGCCCGGCTGGCCGCACGGGTCCTGACCTTCGCGGAGGCCCTGGAGCGGCACGCGCCCGACTGGACCCCGCCTTCGCTGGACCGCCCCGTCGTCGGCCAGACCCACTGCCACCAGCACGCGGTCCTCGGCAGCGCGGCCGACCGCCGGCTGCGCGCGGCCGCCGGCCTCACCGGCGAGCTGAGCGGCGGCTGCTGCGGCCTGGCGGGCAACTTCGGCTTCGAGCGGGGCCACCACGAGGTCTCCACGGCCTGCGCGGAGGAGCACCTCCTGCCGTCGGTGCGGGAAGCACCCGAGGACGCGGTGGTCCTGGCCGACGGCTTCTCCTGCCGGACGCAGCTCGAGCAGCTGGCGGGGGTGCGGGGGCGGCACCTGGCGGAGGTGCTGGCGGCGGCCCTGGACGGAACCGGGACGGAGGACGGGTGACGGTCGCCGTCACGGCACGGTCTCGCCCCGCACCAGCGGGTGGCACACCGGCTGGACGTCCTCGGGGAGGTCGTCCGGGCGGCACCAGCGGGCCTCCAGGATCTCGAAGGGGTCCAGGCGCAGCTCGCCGCCGAGCAGGCGGGCCTCGTAGGCTATTTCCAGACGGGTGCGGAAGCCGCTGTTCAGCATGACGAGGCGGCCCGCCTCCACGTCGAGGCCGGTCTCCTCCTTGACCTCGCGCACCACGGTCTGCCGGAAGTCCTCGCCCTTGTGCGCGAAGCCGCTCGGCAGGCCCCACTGCCGGCCCGGCGGCCACATCCGGTGCCGGAGCAGCAGGACCCGGCCTTCGTCGTCGCGCACGACGCCGGTCACACCGACCACGAACTTGGCGTTCAGGAGCCACATGAGACGGCTCTGAACAGGGCGCAGGAGTCGCCAGAGACGGGCAAGGAGTCGTCGCACGGGACCTCGGGGGTGGAGCGGGAACGGACGGGGACTTCCCCGGTGGGAACGGTACCCGTCCCGTCGTCTTCCCCGGGCGGCGCGGTTCACCGGCCGCGGTCCCCGTGGACGGACCCGTGGACGGACCCGTGGGCCGGTCCACGTGATGGACGATTTTGACTGGACGGGGCGAGAAGCTCATTGTCAGGTATGTAAAAGCTGCACACTCCTGACTTGGTTCATTGACCTGGACCGAACAGTGCATGGTGATGTACAGAACGGAAGAGAGTTCCCCGCACCCCGCGGCGAGCTGCCACCCCCCGGCATCGATTCCCTGGAAGGCCCCGTGACCACCCCCAGCGCCGCCACCCCGTCCACCCCGGCCGCCGCCTCCGCGACGGGCCCCGGCCCCGCGCCCGCGCCGGACGGCGCCCCGCGCGGGCGAGGTCCCCTGGGGCCGGTGGGGCTGGTCCTCGCCGGAGGGATCTCCGTGCAGTTCGGCGGGGCCCTCGCGGTGATGCTGATCCCCCGGGCCGGTGCGCTCGGGGTGGTGACGCTGCGCCTGCTGGTGGCCGCGATCGTGCTGCTGGTGGTGTGCCGGCCCCGGCTGCGCGGGCACTCGCGCGCCGACTGGGGCACGGTGATCGTCTTCGGTGTCGCCATGGCCGCGATGAACGGGCTCTTCTACCAGTCGGTCGCGCGCATCCCGCTGGGTCCGGCGGTCACGCTGGAGGTGCTCGGTCCGCTGGCCCTGTCCGTCCTGGCCTCCCGACGCGCCGTCAACCTCGTCTGGGCCGCGCTGGCCCTCGCCGGCGTGTTCCTCCTCGGCGGCGGGGGCTTCGACAGCCTCGATCCCCTGGGTGTCGTGTTCGCGCTGGGCGCCGGCGCCATGTGGGCGGCCTACATCGTCTTCAGCTCCCGTACCGGCCGCCGTTTCCCGCAGGCCGACGGGCTCGCCCTCGCCATGGCGGTCGGCGCGGTGCTGTTCCTTCCGCTGGGCATCGCCGAGTCGGGGACGAAGCTGCTGGACCCGGTGACGCTCGCGCTCGGCGCCGGAGTGGCCCTCCTCTCCTCCGTCCTGCCCTACACCCTCGAACTCCTCGCCCTGCGCCGCCTGCCCGCGCCCACCTTCGCCATCCTCATGAGCCTGGAGCCCGCCATCGCCGCGGCGGCCGGTTTCGTCATCCTCGACCAGGCCCTGTCCGCGCTCCAGTCCGCCGCCATCGCGCTGGTCATCGCGGCCAGCATGGGCGCGGTGCGGACGCAGGCGGGACGACGCCGGACCAAGGCGCTCCCGGGCCTGCCCCCGGGCCCGCGGCGTCCCCGACCGGGCAAGAGGTGATCCGCACCGCATAGGCTGCGGACCTGGTCAACTCATCGGGATCAAGGGGAGGGAACCGATGACTCACCCGGCCGAGGTCTTCCAGCCCTTGCAGGACGACGACCCGCGCACGGTGGCCGGTTACCGCCTCGCCGCCCGGCTCGGCGCGGGCGGCATGGGCCGGGTCTACCTGTCGCACACCCCGGGAGGCCGGCCGGTGGCCCTCAAGGTCGTACGGTCGGAACTGGCCGACGACCCGGCCTTCCGGCGACGTTTCGGCCGGGAGATCAGGGCGGCCCGGACGGTGAAGGGCGCGTACACCGCCGAACTGATCGACGCCGACCCGGACGGCACACCGCCCTGGCTGGCCACGGTGTACGTGCCCGGCCCCTCCCTGACGGAGGCCGTCGCCCGGCGCGGACCGCTGCCGGTGCCGGCGGTGCTGTGGCTGACGGCGGGGGTCGCCGAGGCGCTGCAGGTCATCCACGGCGCGGGGATCGTGCACCGGGACCTGAAGCCGTCGAACGTGCTGCTGGCCGCCGACGGGCCGCGGGTGATCGACTTCGGCATCGCGCTGGCCGCCGACGCCACCGCGCACACCGCCACGGGCGCCGTCATCGGCACGCCGCAGTTCATGGCCCCCGAGCAGGCGACCGGGGACGAGGTCACGGCGGCGACCGACGTCTTCGCGCTCGGCCAGACCGCGGCGTTCGCGGTGCTGGGCGAGCCGCTGTACGGGGAGGGCTCCTCGGCCGGCGTGCTGTACCGGATCGTGCACTCCCGACCCGACCTGTCCCGCCTGCCCGAGCAGCTCCGTCCGCTGATCGCCCGGTGCCTCGCCGCCGAACCGGAGGAGCGGGTCACCCCGGCGGAGGTCGTCGAGTGGTGCCGGCGGGAGTTGGGCCGGGACGCCGACGCGGGCGCGGGCCCGGCCGTCTGGCGGGAGGTCGCGGGGCCGGAAGTGGCGGTTCCGCCGCCGGTCCCGGAGCCGTCCCCGGATCCCACCGCGGTGCGCACGCGGCCGTTGCTCGCCCCGCGAGGGCCCGCCGCCCCGGGGCCGGCCGGCCCGCAGGGGCCGAGCGTGCCGCGGGGGCCCGAGGAGCGGCGGACCCGCAGGAGACGCTTCGCCCTGGGCGCGGTCGCCGCCCTGGCCGCGGGCGGGCTGCTGCTCGCGGCGGCGTGGACGCTCATGGACGCGACGGACCGGAACGGCGACCGCGACCGGGACACGGCCGCGACCGCGTCCGGGACGCCCGGCCCGGCGGAGCGGTCGGCGGCGTCCGGGGAGGCGGCGTCGAAGGGGGAGGCCGGGGCGTCGGAGGGCCCGGGGTCCGCCGCGCCGGGCACCGGGGCCGACGGCGCCGCGGGCGCGTCCGCGACGCCGCGGGCCCACGCCTACCCACCCCTGATGCTCAACGGCGAGAACTCGGCCAGCACCAGGAGCGGGAACCAGCGCGAGGACCGCGAAGGGGACATCCGCTTCGACTGCTCGCAGGGCAGTTGCGCGCTGGAGAGCGACACCAGCGTGTTCACCCTGGTGCCCGGGGATCCGGGCGCCACGTACGAGACGTGCCGTCTGCTGACCTCCGAGGACGACGGCCACCGCCTCCCGCTGGCCGCGGTGGCGGCCGGGAGCGAGATCTGCGTCAAGAACCGCCAGGGGGACATCGCGCTGCTCGTCGTCCAGGTGAAGTCGACCGCCCTGCCGGACATCGGCTTCCTGACCGCGGACATGACGGTCTGGCGGGCGGAGTCCGGCTGAGCCCTCGGGCACGTCCGGAACCGGATCGCCCACCTCGCCCGAGCGGCCCCCGGACGCAGGGGCCCCGGACGTAGGGGACCCCGGACGTAGAGGCCCCCGGACGCAGGGGCCGCTCGGATGCAGCGCATCGTGCGGAGCGCATGCGAGCGGGACGTGCGGACCATTCCTGATCCAGGGGCGGCGGATCGGTGTACCGCGGAGCACCCCGCCCCGCCGCTTCCCGCCCCGCCCCGCCGCTTCCCGCCCCGCCCCGCCCCTTCCCGCCTCGCCGCTTCCCGCCCCACCCCTTCCCGCCGCGCCCTGTGCCGCCGTCGACCGGGCTGGGCGGCGGAAAAATACATGCAAGCATGCTTGCTTGTTTCGTGACGGGCTGCCATGCTCCACGCGACCGCGCCGCACACCGCCGTCCCCCGAGGGGAGCGCCCCGTGTCCGATCCGACGCCCGTGATCGACGATCTGCGTGAGGAGAGCGAGGAGCTCGACCGGCTGGTGGCCGGGCTGGGCCCGGAGCAGTGGGCGCGCAGGACGCCCGCCCCGGGCTGGACCGTGGCCCACCAGATCGCCCACCTCGCCTGGACCGACCACTCGGCGCTGCTCGCCGTCACGGACGCGGACGGCTTCCGCGAGCTGGTCGAGGGCGCCCTCGCCGCCCCGCAGAGCTTCGTCGACGACGGAGCCGAGGAGTACGCCCGGTCCGCGCCCGACGCGCTGCTCGCGCGGTGGCGCGAGGGGCGCGCGGCACTGGAGAGGGCGCTGCGGTCGGCACCGCCCGGGGCGCGCTTCCCCTGGTA
Organism: Streptomyces viridosporus T7A; assembly: GCF_008704515.1. NCBI lineage: Bacteria > Bacillati > Actinomycetota > Actinomycetes > Kitasatosporales > Streptomycetaceae > Streptomyces > Streptomyces viridosporus. The sequence continues at coordinate 3,865,265 of NZ_CP023700.1, read as the reverse complement.
CGGGCCCCCCATGTCGGCCGCCTCCATGGCGACGGCCCGGCTCATGGAGACCTGGGCCCACGGCCTGGACGTGGCCGACGCGCTCGGTGCGGTGCGGCCGCCCACCGACCGGCTCCGGCACGTGGTGCGGCTCGGGGTGCGCACCCGCGACTTCGCCTACGGGGCGCACGGGCTCACCCCGCCCGCCGACCCCTTCCGCGTCGAGCTCGTCGCCCCGAGCGGTGAGCTGTGGACCCACGGCCCCGAGGACGCCCCCCAGCGCGTCACCGGCCCCGCACTCGACTTCTGCCTCCTGGTCACCCAGCGCGCCCACCGCGCCGACCTCGCCCTCACCGCCGACGGCCCCGACGCCGACCGCTGGCTGGACATCGCCCAGGCCTTCGCCGGACCGCCCGGCGCCGGGCGGACGCCGAAGGGGGGCGCCGCGTGACGGCCGCGCCCCTGCGCGTCGGCAACTTCTCCGGCTTCTACGGCGACCGCGCCGACGCCCTGCGCGAGATGCTCACCGGCGGCGAGGTCGACGTCCTCACCGGCGACTACCTCGCCGAACTGACCATGCTCATCCTGGCCCGCGACCGGCTGAAGGACCCCGCCGCCGGATACGCCCGCACCTTCCTGCGGCAACTGGAGGAGACCCTCGGCCTCGCCCACGAGCGGGGCGTGCGGATCGTCACCAACGCCGGCGGGCTCCACCCGGCCGGGCTCGCCGACGCCGTGCGCCGGCTCGCCGACCGGCTCGGACTCCCGGTGCGGGTCGCCCACGTCGAGGGCGACGACCTCACCGCGCGGCACCCCGGCAGCCTCGCCGCGCACGCCTACCTCGGCGGCTTCGGCATCGCGGCCTGCCTGCGCGGGGGCGCCGACGTCGTGGTCACCGGGCGGGTCACCGACGCCGCCCTGGTCACCGGACCCGCCGCCGCGCACTTCGACTGGGCGCCGACGGAGTACGACCGGCTCGCGGGGGCCGTCGTCGCCGGGCACGTGCTGGAGTGCGGGACGCAGGCCACCGGGGGGAACTACGCCTTCTTCGGCGAACGCCCCGCGGACGTCCGGCGGCCCGGCTTCCCGCTCGCCGAGATCCACGCCGACGGCAGCAGCGTCATCACCAAGCACCCCGGCACCGGCGGCTTCGTCGACGTCGGCACGGTCACCGCCCAGCTGCTGTACGAGACGGGCGGCGCCCGGTACGCCGGCCCCGACGTCACCGCCCGGCTGGACAGCGTGCGGCTCGGCCAGGACGGGCCCGACCGGGTGCGCGTCGAGGGGGTGCGGGGGGAGGCGCCGCCGCCCGTGCTCAAGACCGGGATCAACCGGCTCGGCGGCTTCCGCAACGAGGTGGTGTTCGTCCTCACCGGACTCGACGTCGAGGCCAAGGCGGAGCTGGTGAAGGAGCAGATGGGCGACGCGCTCGCCAAGGCGCCGCCCGCCGAGGTGCGCTGGGAGCTGGCGCGCACCGACCGGCCCGACGCCGGCACCGAGGAGACCGCGAGCGCGCTGCTGCGCCTCGTCGTGCGCGACCCCGGCCAGGAGGCGGTCGGGCGGGCGCTGAGCGGGGCCGCCGTCGAACTGGCGCTGGCGAGCTACCCCGGCTTCCACGTCCTGGCGCCCCCGGGGAAGGGCTCCCCGTACGGGGTCTTCGAGGACGCGTACGTCCCCCAGGACGCCGTCGACCACGTGGCCGTCCTCCCCGACGGGCGCCGGGTCGCCGTGCGGCCGCCCCACCGCACCCGCGCCCTCGAGGACGTGCCCGGACCCGCGCTCCCCGAGCCCCTGCCCGCGGGACCCGTGCGCAGGGCCCCGCTCGGGCTGCTCGCCGGCGCCCGCAGCGGGGACAAGGGCGGGAACGCCAACATCGGGGTCTGGGTCCGCGGCGACGACGCCTGGCGGTGGCTCGCGCACGAGCTGACCGCCGAACGGCTGCGGGAGCTGCTCCCCGAGACCCGCGACCTGCCCGTCACCCGGCACCTCCTGCCGAACCTGCGCGCCGTGAACTTCGTCGTCGAGGGCATCCTCGGCGAGGGCGTCGCCGCACAGGCCCGTTTCGACCCGCAGGCCAAGGCGCTCGGCGAATGGCTGCGCTCCCGCCACCTGGACATCCCGGAGGTCCTCCTGTGACCGTCCTCGACTCCGCCCTGGACACGGCCGGCCCCGAGTACCGGGCCGCCCGCGAGGCCATGCTCGCCAAGCTCGCCGACCTCGACGCCGAGCACGCCAAGGCCCTCGCGGGCGGCGGCGAGAAGTACGTCGAGCGGCACCGGGGGCGCGGCAAGCTGCTCGCCCGCGAACGCGTCGAGCTGCTCCTCGACCCCGACACGCCCTTCCTGGAACTGTCCCCGCTGGCCGCGTGGGGCAGCGAGTACGCGGTCGGCGCCTCCCTGGTCACCGGCATCGGCGTCGTCGAGGGCGTGGAGTGCCTGATCACCGCCAACGACCCGACCGTGCGCGGCGGCGCCAGCAACCCCTGGAGCCTGAAGAAGGCCCTGCGCGCCAACGACATCGCGCTCGCCAACCGGCTGCCCGTGATCAGCCTGGTGGAGTCCGGCGGCGCCGACCTGCCCTCCCAGAAGGAGATCTTCATCCCGGGCGGTGCCATTTTCCGGGACCTGACCCGGCTGTCGGCGGCCGGCATCCCGACCGTCGCCGTCGTCTTCGGCAACTCCACGGCCGGGGGCGCGTACGTCCCCGGCATGTCCGACCACGTGATCATGGTCAAGGAGCGGGCGAAGGTGTTCCTCGGCGGCCCGCCACTGGTGAAGATGGCCACCGGGGAGGAGAGCGACGACGAGTCCCTGGGCGGCGCCGGGATGCACGCGCGGGTCTCGGGCCTCGCCGACCACTTCGCCGTCGACGAACCGGACGCGCTCCGCCAGGCCCGGCGGATCGTCGCCCGCCTCAACCACCGCAAGGCGTACCCCGACCCGGGACCGGCCGCGCCGCCCAAGTACGCCGAGGACGAACTCCTCGGCGTCGTCCCCGGCGACCTGAAGATCCCCTTCGACCCGCGCGAGGTGATCGCGCGCATCGTCGACGCCTCCGACTTCGACGCGTTCAAGCCGCTGTACGGGACCAGCCTGACCACCGGCTGGGCCACCCTGCACGGCTATCCCGTCGGCATCCTCGCCAACGCCCGGGGCGTCCTCTTCAGCGAGGAGTCGCAGAAGGCCGCCCAGTTCATCCAGCTCGCCAACCAGCGCGACATCCCGCTGCTGTTCCTGCACAACACCACCGGCTACATGGTCGGCCGGGAGTACGAGCAGGGCGGCATCGTCAAGCACGGCGCGATGATGATCAACGCGGTCAGCAACTCGAGGGTCCCCCACCTCTCGGTGCTCATGGGCGCCTCCTACGGCGCCGGCCACTACGGCATGTGCGGGCGGGCCTACGACCCGCGGTTCCTATTCGCCTGGCCCAGCGCCAAGTCCGCCGTCATGGGCCCGCAGCAGCTCGCAGGCGTGCTGTCCATCGTCGCCCGGCAGTCGGCGGCGGCGAAGGGACGGCCGTACGACGACGAGGCGGACGCGGCGCTGCGCGCCCTGGTGGAGCAGCAGATCGAGTCCGAGTCGCTGCCGATGTTCCTGTCCGGGCGGCTGTACGACGACGGCGTCATCGACCCGCGCGACACCCGCACCGTCCTCGGCCTGTGCCTGTCGGCCATCCACACCGCGCCCTACGAGGGCGTGCGCGGTGGCTTCGGCGTCTTCCGGATGTGAGGCCCATGATTGCTTCCGTTCTTGTGGCGAACCGCGGCGAGATCGCCTGCCGTGTCGTGCGTACCTGCCGTGACCTGGGCATCCGCACGGTTGCGGTGCACTCGGACGCGGACGGGAACGCCCTCCACGTACGCGTGGCCGACACGGCGGTGCGGCTGCCGGGGACGGCGCCCGCCGACACCTACCTGCGCGGCGACCTGATCGTGAAGGCGGCCCTCGCGGCCGGCGCGGACGCCGTGCACCCCGGCTACGGCTTCCTCTCCGAGAACGCCGGCTTCGCGCGGGCCGTGCGGGACGCGGGCCTGGTGTGGATCGGGCCGCCCCCGGAGGCGATCGAGGCGATGGCGTCCAAGACCCGCGCCAAGGAGCTGATGGGCATCGAGCCCCTGCGCGAGGTCACCGAGGCGGACCTGCCGGTGCTGGTGAAGGCGGCGGCGGGCGGCGGCGGGCGCGGGATGCGCGTCGTACGGCGCCTGGCCGACCTCGACGCCGCACGGGCCGCCGCCCGCGCGGAGGCGGCGAGCGCCTTCGGCGACGGCGAGGTGTTCGTCGAGCCCTACGTGCAGGACGGACGCCACGTCGAGGTGCAGGTCCTCGCCGACACCCACGGCACGGTGTGGACGCTCGGCACCCGGGACTGCTCCCTCCAGCGCCGCCACCAGAAGGTGATCGAGGAGGCCCCGGCCCCCGGGCTGGCACCGGCCCTCACCGACGAACTCCACGCGCTCGCCGTGCGCGCGGCCCGCGCCGTCGGATACGTCGGCGCCGGCACCGTCGAGTTCCTGGTCGCCGGCGACCGGGCGCACTTCCTGGAGATGAACACCCGCCTCCAGGTGGAACACCCGGTCACCGAGGCCGTGTTCGGGATCGACCTCGTCGCCGAGCAGATCCGCGTCGCCGAGGGGCACGCCCTCGCGGCCGACCCGCCCCCCGCGCACGGCCACGCCGTCGAGGCCCGCCTGTACGCCGAGGACCCCGCCCGCGACTGGGCCCCGCAGACCGGCCGCCTGCACCGCCTCTGCGTCCCCGGCGCCGTCCGCCTGGACACCGGGTACACCGACGGCGACGACATCGGCGTGCACTACGACCCCCTGCTCGCCAAGGTCGTCGCGCACGCCCCCACCCGTGCGGAGGCGGTCCGCACCCTCGCCTCCGCGCTGGAGCGGGCGGTGGTCCACGGCCCCGTCACCAACCGGGACCTCCTCGTCCGCTCCCTGCGGCACCGGGAGTTCACGGAAGGCCGGATGGACACCGCCTTCTACGACCGCCACCTGACCGCGCTGACCGAGCCGGCCCCGGACCCGTACGCCCCGCTGGCCGCCGCCCTCGCCGACGCCCACGGCCGCTCCCGCTTCGGCGGCTGGCGCAACCTGCCCTCCGGGCCGCAGGTCAAGCGGTACGCCCTGGCGGGCGAGGAACACGAGGTCCGCTACCGGCACACCCGGGACGGGCTCGCGGCGGACGGGGTCCGGGTGGTGCACGCCGACGCCGGCCTCGTCGTCCTCGAGGTCGACGGCGTCCGGCGCCGCTACGAGATCGGCCGCTACGGGGACCGGGTGTACGCGGGCACCACCGCCCTCACCGCCCTGCCCCGCTTCCCCGAACCCGCCGCCCAGCACGCCCCGGGCTCCCTGCTGGCCCCCATGCCGGGCACGGTCGTCCGCGTCGCCGACGGACTGGCCGAGGGAGCCGCCGTCCGGGCGGGCGAGCCCCTGCTGTGGCTGGAGGCGATGAAGATGCAGCACAGGATCACGGCTCCGGTCACGGGCACCCTGGACGCCCTGCACGTGGCACCGGGACAGCAGGTGGAGGTCGGCGCCCTCCTGGCTGTCGTGGAGGCACACCCCACCCCCTAGGGGGTCGGACCGTGCCCGATGCGCGGCCGGCCGCACACGACCCGCACCCTCCCGACGACCTGAAGCCCCTCTCCCCTAGGAGCGCTCATGCCCGTCATCGAATCCGAGGAGCACAAGGCCTTCCGCGCGGCGGTCGCCGCCCTCGGCAGGAACTACGGCCGCGACTACCTCACCAGCACCGTCGGATCCGGCCACCACCCCAAGGAACTCTGGGCGGAGGCCGCCGAGCTCGGCTACCTGGGCGTCAACCTGCCGGAGGAGTACGGGGGCGGAGGCGGCGGCATCACCGAACTCTCCATCGTCCTGGAGGAACTGGGCGCGGCCGGCTGCCCCCTCCTCATGCTGGTGGTCTCCCCGGCGATCTGCGGCACCGTCATCGCCCGCTTCGGCACCGAGCAGCAGAAGCGGGAGTGGCTGCCCGCCCTCGCCGACGGCACCCGCACCATGGCCTTCGGCATCACCGAACCCGACGCCGGCTCCAACTCCCACCGCATCACCACCACCGCGCGGCGCGACCCCGACAGCGGCGACTGGCTGCTCACCGGCCGCAAGGTGTTCGTCTCCGGCGTGGACAACGCCGCCGCGACCCTCGTCGTCGGCCGCACCGAGGACGCCCGCACCGGGAACCTCAAGCCCTGCCTGTTCATCGTCCCGCGCGACGCCGAGGGCTTCCAGCGGCGGGCCATCGACATGGAACTCAACGCCTCCGAGAAACAGTTCGAGCTGGTGCTCGACGACGTGCGGCTGCCCGCCGACGCGCTGGTCGGCGACGAGGACGCCGGGCTGCTCCAGCTCTTCGCCGGCCTCAACCCCGAACGCATCATGTCGGCCGCCTTCGCGATCGGCATGGGCCGGTACGCCCTCGCCAAGGCCGTCGCCTACGCCCGCGAGCGCACCGTCTGGAAGACCCCCATCGGCGCCCACCAGGGCATCGCCCACCCCCTCGCCCAGGCGCACATCGAGCTGGAACTCTCCCGCCTGATGATGCAGAAGGCCGCCCACCTCTACGACGCCGGCGACGACATCGGCGCCGGCGAGGCCGCCAACATGGCCAAGTACGCGGCGGCCGAGGCCTGCGTGAAGGCCGTCGACCAGGCCGTGCACACCCTCGGCGGGAACGGCCTCACCCGTGAGTTCGGGCTCGCCTCGCTGATCACCGCAGCCCGCGTGTCCCGTATCGCCCCGGTGAGCCGGGAGATGATCCTCAACTACGTCTCCCACCAGACCCTGGGGCTCCCCAAGTCGTACTGAGCCGCTTTGGAGGAACCGTGTTCCGCAGCGAGTACGCAGACGTCCCGCCCGTCGAACTCCCCATCCACGAGGCCGTCCTGGGCCGGGCCGCCGAGTTCGGGAGCACCCCCGCGCTCATCGACGGCACCGACGGCACCACCCTCACCTACGAGCAGGTGGACCGCTTCCACCGGCGCGTCGCCGCCGGGCTCGCCGAGGCCGGCGTGCGCAAGGGCGACGTGCTCGCCCTGCACAGCCCCAACACCATCGCCTTCCCCACCGCCTTCTACGCGGCCACCCGCGCGGGGGCCTCGGTCACCACCGTCCACCCGCTCGCCACCGCCGAGGAGTTCGCCAAGCAGCTGAAGGACGCCGCGGCCCGCTGGATCGTCACCGTCTCGCCGCTGCTGGACACCGCGCGCGCCGCCGCGGAACGCGCCGGCGGCGTCGAGGAGATCCTCGTCTGCGACAGCGCGCCCGGCCACCGGTCCCTGATCGACCTGCTCGCCTCCACCGCGCCCGAGCCCGTGGTCGACATCGACCCCGTCGAGGACGTCGCCGCCCTGCCCTACTCCTCCGGCACCACCGGCGTCCCCAAGGGCGTGATGCTCACCCACCGCCAGATCGCCACCAACCTGGCCCAGCTCCAGCCGCTGATCACGACGGGCCCCGGCGACCGCATCCTCGCCGTCCTGCCGTTCTTTCACATCTACGGGTTGACGGCGCTGATGAACGCCCCCCTGCGGCAGGGCGCCACCGTCGTCGTGCTGCCCCGCTTCGACCTCGAGACGTTCCTCGCCGCCATCCAGAACCACCGCATCACGAGCCTGTACGTGGCCCCGCCGATCGTCCTGGCCCTCGCCAAGCACCCGCTGGTCGACCGGTACGACCTGTCCTCGCTGCGGCACGTCATCAGCGCCGCCGCCCCGCTGGACGCGCGCCTCGCCGCCGCCTGCTCGCAGCGGCTCGGACTGCCGCCCGTCGGCCAGGCCTACGGCATGACGGAACTGTCGCCCGGCACGCACGTCGTCCCGCCGGCCGCCCTGCACGACGCGCCGCCCGGCACCGTCGGCAAGCTGCTCGCCGGCACCGAGATGCGCATCGTCTCCCTCGACGACCCCGGGGAGGACCTCGGCCCCGGCGCCTCCGGCGAGATCCTCATCCGCGGCCCGCAGGTGATGAAGGGCTACCTCGGGCGCCCCGACGCCACCGCCGCGATGATCGACGCGGACGGCTGGCTGCACACCGGGGACGTCGGACACGTCGACACGGACGGCTGGTTGTTCGTCGTCGACCGGGTCAAGGAGCTGATCAAGTACAAGGGCTTCCAGGTCGCCCCCGCCGAACTCGAGGCACTGCTGCTCACCCACCCCGACATCCTCGACGCCGCCGTCGTCGGCGCCCACGACGACGACGGCAACGAGGTCCCGCACGCCCACGTCGTCCGCCGGCCGTCCGCCCCGGAGCTGACCGAGGGCGAGGTCATGAGGTACGTCGCCGAACGCGTCGCCCCCTACAAGCGCGTCCGGCGCGTCACCTTCGTCGACGGCGTCCCCCGCGCCGCCTCGGGCAAGATCCTGCGCCGCGAGCTCAGGGACCGGGCGGCGGACGAGGAGCCCTCGTGACCCTGATCGGCCGCACCCGCGAACGGGGCGTCGAGACGCTCGGCCTCGACGCCCCGCACCGCCGCAACGCCCTCTCCGCCGCCCTCGTCGCCGAACTGGCCGGCGCGCTGGCCGACGCGGGCGGGGACGCCGCCGTCCGCGCGGTCGTCCTCACCCACACCGGCACCACCTTCAGCGCCGGCGCCGACCTGCGCGACCCGCCCGCGCCCGAGGCCCTGGTCGGCCTGCTGCGGCAGATCGTCGAGCTGCCCAAACCGGTCGTCGCCCGGGTCACCGGACACGTCCGCGCGGGCGGCCTCGGCCTGCTGACCGCCTGCGACATCGCCGTCGCCTCCCACGCCGCCACCTTCGCCTTCACCGAGGTCCGCATCGGCGTCGCCCCCGCCGTCATCTCCCTGCCCGTGGTGCCCCGCACCGACCCGCGCGCACTCGCCCGCTACTACCTCACCGGGGAACGCCTCGACGCCGCCGAAGCCGTCCGCGTCGGCCTGCTCACCGCCGCCGGCGACGACGTGGACGAGACCCTCGCCCCCGTCCTCGACGGCCTGCGCAGAGCCGCCCCCGAGGCCCTGGCCGAGACGAAACGGCTGCTCACGGCTAGGGTGCTGGAGACCTTCGACCAGGACGCGGCCGACCTGACCGCGCTCTCGGCCCGGCTCTTCTCCTCCGCCGCCGCGCACGAGGGGATGACGGCCTTCCTCGAACGACGGGATCCGGAGTGGGTGGTGTGAGCACGACCGACCGTGCGGAACGAGTCCCCAAGCAGGACCGCAGCCGGGCCACCCGGCAGCGGCTGCTGGAAGCCGCCGTGGCCTGCCTCGCCGCACACGGCTGGGCGGGCTCCACGGTGTCCGTCGTCGCCGAACGCGCCGGGGTCTCCCGGGGCGCCGCCCAGCACCACTTCCCGACCCGCGAGGACCTCTTCACCGCCGCCGTCGAGTACGTCGCCGAGGAACGCTCCACCGCCCTGCGCGCGCTGTTCCCCGAGGGCGCGGCGGCCGGTGACCGCCGCGCGGTGGTCGCGGCGCTGGTCGACCTCTACACCGGCCCCCTGTTCCGCGCCGCCCTCCACCTGTGGGTCGCCGCCTCCAACGAGGAGCAGCTGCGCCCGCGCGTGACCGAGCTGGAGTCGCGCGTCGGCCGCGAGTCCCACCGCATCGCCGTGGAACTCCTCGGCGCCGACGAGACCCGCCCCGGCGTCCGCGAGACCGTCCAGGGCCTGCTCGACATGGCCCGCGGCCTGGGCCTGGCCAACCTCCTCACCGACGACGCGGCCCGCCGCGAACGGGTGGTGGCGCAGTGGGCGGCCCTGCTGGACGCGGAACTGGGCTGACCCGCGGGTGACCGTCCGCACCCGCACCGCATACCTGTGGGGCGGGCCGCATACCCGTGGGGCAGGCCGTGAGCCGCCCGCTCAGGGAGCGAGCCGCTCCACCCGCCAGCCCCCGTCCGGCCGCGCCGTGTACCGCAGCCGGTCGTGCAGCCGGTTCTCGCGCCCCTGCCAGAACTCCACCGCCCGCGGGACCACCCGGAAGCCGCCCCAGTGCGGCGGCACCGGCACCTGCTCGCCCTCCGGGTACCGGGCGGCCAGCTCGGCGTAGGCGGCGTCGAGCTCCGCACGGCCGGCGATCACCGACGACTGGCCGCTGGCCCACGCGCCCAGCTGGGAGCCGTGCGGGCGAGTGCGGAAGTAGGCGGCCGTCTCGTCCCGGCCGGTGCGCCGCGCGGTGCCGGTGACGATGACCTGCCGGGCCATCGGATGCCAGGGGAACAGCAGCGAGACGTGCGGGTTCGCGTCCAGCTCCCGCCCCTTGCGGGAGTCGTAGTTGGTGTAGAACACGAACCCCTGCTCGTCGAAGTGCTTCAGCAGCACCGTGCGGGAGCTGGGCCGGCCGTCCGCGTCCGCGGTGGAGACGATCATGGCGTTCGGCTCGAACAGCCCGCCCTCCGTCGCGGCCTGTTTGAACCAGCGCGCGAACTGCTCGACGGGGGAGGCGGCCAGGTCGGTCTCGGAGAGCCCCTCGGTCCGGTAGTGCTTGCGCATCGCGGCGAGATCGAAGGGGACGGCGTCTCGGTCGGTCACGCCGTCATCCTGCCGCATGCGCGGACCCCCGGGGGAGGAGGTGTCCCCGGTGGCCGAGAAGGAGACGACAGGGGCGCGAAAGGGAGGTGAGTGGGACGACGGGAGGGACGCGAGCGGGATGCGAATGGCACTCAGTGCCGCGAGCCCTCCCCAAAAAGGGCACTCGGGGATATCGTGCTGGCACTGATCCGGTTGGGTGACCTCCAGCCGGGCATCACAGGGGTGACGTCCCGGACCGCGAGTCCTCGTGAGCCGACCGCGGATCCCCCGGACGCACCCGCTTCCGCAGGCCGGCACGTGGCCGCCCCCTACACAACACCATCTGTCCCCCACTTGACGAGGAGCCGCCTGATGTCCGACTTCGTACCCGGGCTCGAAGGGGTCGTCGCGTTCGAAACGGAGATCGCCGAACCGGACAAGGAGGGTGGTGCCCTGCGGTACCGGGGCGTCGACATCGAGGACCTGGTCGGGCACGTCTCCTTCGGCAACGTCTGGGGGCTGCTCGTGGACGGGGCCTTCGACCCCGGCCTGCCGCCCGCCGAGCCGTTCCCCATCCCCGTGCACTCCGGCGACATCCGCGTCGACGTCCAGTCCGCGCTCGCCATGCTGGCACCCGTCTGGGGCCTGAAACCCCTGCTCGACATCGATGCCGCGCAGGCCCGCGAGGACCTCGCCCGCGCCGCGGTGATGGCCCTCTCCTACGTCGCCCAGTCCGCCCGCGGCCAGGGCCTGCCCATGGTCCCGCAGCGCGAGATAGACAAGGCGCACTCCGTCGTCGAGCGCTTCATGATCCGCTGGCGCGGCGAGCCCGACCCCAAGCACGTCGCCGCCGTCGACGCGTACTGGACGTCGGCCGCCGAGCACGGCATGAACGCCTCCACCTTCACCGCCCGCGTCATCGCGTCGACGGGCGCGGACGTGGCGGCGGCCCTCTCGGGCGCCGTCGGCGCCATGTCGGGCCCGCTGCACGGCGGGGCGCCCTCCCGGGTGCTGCACATGATCGAGGAGATCGAGCGCACCGGGGACGCCGAGGCGTACGTCAAGCAGACCCTCGACAAGGGCGAGCGCCTCATGGGCTTCGGCCACCGCGTCTACCGCGCGGAGGACCCCCGCGCCCGCGTCCTGCGCCGCACCGCCCGCGAGCTCGGCGCCCCGCGCTACGAGGTCGCCGAGGCCCTGGAGAAGGCCGCCCTGGCCGAACTCCACGCCCGCCGCCCCGACCGGGTCCTCGCCACCAACGTCGAGTTCTGGGCCGCCATCGTCCTGGACTTCGCCGAGGTCCCGGCCCACATGTTCACCTCGATGTTCACCTGCGCCCGCACGGCGGGCTGGTCGGCCCACATCCTCGAGCAGAAGCGCACCGGCCGCCTGGTCCGCCCCTCGGCCCGCTACATCGGCCCGGGCACCCGTGACCCGCGCGAGGTCAAGGGCTACGCGGACCTCGCCCGCTGATCCCGCGGGCCCCGCTGACCGCCGGGAAAGCCCCCGGACACGCAGACGACCCGCGAGTCTGGTTCCTCCGGCTGGAGGAGCCGGCCGGACGTACCGGCGACTCGCGGGTCGGGTGACTGCGTGGGATTGGCCGGCTGCGTGTTCCTCACACGCTGGTCCGGCACCGCACGGAACGTGGTGACGGGCCGCTAGCCCGCAGCCACCTCATGCGTCCGGTATTCATACATCTGCCGAACCACCTCCCTTCTCATGTACCTGAAACCCTAGGAAACCACCGGGCCCGGCATCAACCTCTTTTTCCGAGATTCCGGTGACGGCCGCGCGGTGATCACCTAGCGTGCCGCGCATGAACGGGATGCGGCGGGCGGTTCTCAGCGGGTCGGTGTTCGAGGAGCGGATCGGGTACGCACGGGCCGTCGTCGACGGTGACCGCGTGTACGTGTCGGGGACGACCGGGTTCGACTACGCGACGATGACGATCTCCGACGACGTCGTGGAGCAGGCCGAGCAGTGCCTGCGGAACATCGGGGCCGCGCTGGAGGAGGCCGGGTGCGGCTTCGCCGACGTCGTGCGGGTGCGGTACCTGCTGCCCGCGCGGGAGGACTTCGAGCCGTGCTGGCCGGTGCTGAAGCGGTACTTCGGTGAGGTGCGCCCGGCCGCGACGATGCTGGAGTGCGGTCTCGCGGACCCCCGGATGAGGATCGAGATCGAGGTGGACGCGCGGCGGGGCAGCGGGGCCGGGGCCCCCGGCCGGAAGGCGGCGGACCGGCCGGCGGCCGTTCTCCGCGTCGAGGCCGCGGACGGTGGGACCGCGGACGGCGAGGCCGTGCCGGAGCGGGGCGGCACGGCCACGACGTGAGCGTGCCGCCCCGCCGCACGGGTCGATCCGCGGCCGGGCGGTCGTGCTCCGGACGCCGGGCCCCGTCGGCCGGGCGTCGGTGCCGCCGAGCCCGCGGCACCGCACCGCGCGGTGCCGCCGTTCCCGCCGGCCGGGCGGCGGGCCCGGCCTCCCGGAGATCGTTCCGGGGGACCGCCGGGGGCCGGATCAGGGCGGTACTGTGCAACGATTCCCTCAATCTTGTGGGAACCGAATGTGCGCTGCATCACGTTCAAGTTCAATGATTGCAAGTGAGCGAACCGGCGTGCCGTGCGTGCGGACGCAGCCTGCAGGGGGTCCAGGTGAGTGCTTCCCGGCGTAGTGGGGCCACCGACGAGCTGGGGCCGGACGAGCCCGAGCCCGGGCGGGAGGGTTCGGACGGGTCCGATCTGCTCGCCGCGCTGCTGGACGGCATGGACGCCGCCCTGTGCGCCTTCGCCGCGGACGGGGTCGTGACGCACTGGAACCGCGAGGCGGAGCGGATCCTCGGGTGGACCGCGGCCGAGGCGGTGGGTCGGCGCGGGTTCGCCGGGTGGGCCGTGCGCAGCGCGGACGCCGCGGAGGTCGAGGCACGGCTGATGTCGGCCATGGACGCCCCGGGCCGGCAGGTGCACGAGTTCGCGCTGCTGACCAAGGACGGCGGCCGGGTGCTGGTGCGGACGCAGTCCGCGGCGGTGCGCGGGCCGGACGGGAAGCCGGCGGGGGTGTACTGCGCGTTCAGCGAGGTGCACGCGCAGATCGACCTGGAGCGCTCGATCGCCCTGAGCGAGGCGCTGCTGGAGGACGCGAGCTGGGGCGTGGTGCTGGTCGACGCCGATCTGCGCCCCGCGGTGGTGAACGCGCACGCGGCGCGGGCGCTGGGCGCGGGGCGGACGTCCGTGCTGGGGCGGCCGCTCGGTGAGCTGCTGTCGCAGGGGGTGGAGGAGCTGGAGAGCGCGCTCACCCATGTGCTGGCGGAGGGTGCGCCGCCCGCGCCCGCCGAGATGTGGGTGAGCGTGCGGACGCCGGAGGGCGAGCGGCGGCGGTGCTGGCGGAGCGGGTTCGTGCGGCTGGCGTCACCGCTGTCGGAGGAACCGGTTCCGCTCGGTGTCGGCTGGATGTTCCAGGACGTGACCGAGGCCCGGCAGGGGGAGCAGGAGGCCTCGCTGCTGCGGTTCCGCGCGCAGCAGCTGCACCGGGCGGCGCGGGCCGCCGCGGAGTGCGAGGACCCGGCGGAGGCGGCGACGGTCCACCTCGACTTCGCGCTCGCCGGCTTCGCCGACCACGCGCTGATCGACCGGGTCGCCGACGGCAGGGCGGACGACGCGGAGGCCGCCGGGCGGGTCCGGCTGGTGCGGATCGCGGCCACGCCGTCCCGGGCGCCGGGCCCGAGCAGGCTCGTCGGCCGGGCGGGCCTTCCGGTGCGCTACGGCGAGGAGCACCCGGCGGTGCAGTGCGTGGCGCGGATCGGGTCGGTGCGGGCCGCCGCGGGGTCCGTGACCGCCGAGGAGGCGCGGGCGTGGGCGCTGGCGCGGCAGTGGCCGGCGGACGCGGTGCACGCCCTGTGCACGGTGCTGCGCAGCCGGGGCCGGACCCTGGGTGCCGTGACGTTTCTGCGCGGCGCGGGCCGGAACGCGTTCGAGCGCTCCGACGCGGTGTACGCGGAGGACGTGGCGGTGCACATCGCCGCGGCCCTGGACCTGGCGGAGCTGACCGGGGAGGCCGGGGCGGGCTCGGACGGGCCGTGACCGCCCGCGCCGCCCCCGAACTTCCACGCCCTCCAGTGGGGCGTGGACCTGGTCCTGTTCAGCGCGACCAAGTACCTCAGCGGACACGGCCACATCGTCGCGGGCGTCGCGTCGGGCCGGCAGGACCTCATCGACCAACTGCGCTGGTACCGCGACACCACCGGACCCGTCATGGACGGCAACACGACCCTCCTGCTGCGCCGCAGCCCGTACACGCTGCGGCTGCACATGGCACGGGTGAACGCGGACGACGCGGGCGGGGGGACGCGCGGCGGCGGTCCGCCGGCGTCGGACGCCGGGTTCAGCGCCGGTAGAAGATCCGGTCCCCGTACTGCTCCAGGACGCGGTTGTTCCACTCGTGGCCGCCGTCCACGTTGCCGGAGCGCAGGAGCGGGGGCTCGATGCCGCGGTCGGCCAGGGTGGCGGCGGCGGTGGCCACGACGGCCTGCAGGAGGGCCGTGGTGACGACCGTGGACGCGGGGGCGAAGGGGGCCGGGACGTCGTCGTGGGTGAGCTCCGCGTCGCCCACCTCGATCTTGGAGTCCAGGACGAGATCGCAGTGGTCCTTCAGGAACGTCCCGGAGGAGTGCCGGGACGTCGTCCGGTCCGCGTACGCCACCGAGGTCACGCCGATGACCCGCGCGCCCAGGGCGCGGGCGTTCATGGCCATCTCCACGGGGAGGGCGTTGCGGCCGGACAGGGAGACGATCACCAGGGCGTCGCCCGCGCGGACCGGCGAGGAGTCGAGCACCGCGCCCGCGAGCCCGTCGACCCGCTCCAGGGCGGAGCCCAGCGTGGCCGGCATCACGTCGACGCCGACGACGCCCGGGACGGCGAGCAGGTTCATCAGGGCCAGGCCGCCCGCGCGGTAGACGAGGTCCTGTGCGGCGAGGGAGGAGTGGCCGGCGCCGAAGGCGAAGAGCCGGCCGCCGTCCGCGACGGTGTCGGCGAGCAGCGTGCCCGCGGCCGCGAGGGAGTCGGCCTCCTCGTCGCGCACCCGCTGCAGCAGGTCGATCGCGGCGTCGAGGAACCGGTCGGCCGGCGTGCGGTCGCTCATGCGGCATCCCTTCGGGTGGCTCTGCTGCGGATCACCGTGCGGTCCGGACCAGTGCCGTGTCAATACGGCGGACGGGGCGCGGGCCCCGGGGCCGGTGCGGTCGTCCGCCGGAGCCGCGGCACCCCGGGGAGCCCCCGTCTCCACGGCGCGGCACGCTTGTCAGCCGTATGCGTCAGAATTGATTCCTGGGCCAGCGCACGCGCCGGTGAGCCGTCCAGCCTCCGGCAGGGCTAATCGCAGATCTCGTGAGGGGCACGTATGTCCGGACTGATCGACACCACGGAGATGTATCTCCGCACCATCCTCGAGCTGGAGGAGGAAGGTGTGGTCCCCATGCGCGCCCGGATCGCCGAGCGGCTCGACCAGAGCGGGCCGACGGTCAGCCAGACGGTGGCGCGGATGGAGCGCGACGGCCTGGTGTCCGTCGCCAGCGACCGCCATCTGGAGCTCACGGAGGAGGGTCGCCGGCTGGCCACGCGCGTGATGCGCAAGCACCGTCTCGCCGAGTGCCTGCTCGTCGATGTGATCGGTCTGGAGTGGGAGCAGGTGCACGCCGAGGCCTGCCGCTGGGAGCACGTGATGAGCGAGGCCGTGGAGCGCCGCGTGCTGGAGCTGCTGCGGCACCCGACCGAGTCGCCCTACGGCAACCCGATCCCGGGGCTGGAGGAGCTCGGTGAGAAGGACGGCGCCGACCCGTTCCTGCACGAGGGCATGGTCTCGCTGGCCGACCTCGACCCGGGCTCCGAGGGCAAGACGGTCGTGGTGCGCCGGATCGGCGAGCCGATCCAGACGGACGCGCAGCTGATGTACACGCTGCGCCGGGCGGGTGTGCAGCCCGGTTCGGTGGTGAGCGTGACGGAGTCGGCGGGCGGGGTGCTGGTCGGCAGCGGCGGCGAGGCGGCCGAGCTGCAGTCGGACGTCGCCTCCCACGTGTTCGTCGCCAAGCCCTGACCGGAACCGCGCGCCCGGTGCGCGACCGCGCCGACGCGGCAGGCGGCGTGCCTGCCGCGTCGGTCCGCGGGGTGGCTGCCGCGTGGATCCGGGGAGCGGCTGCGGTGCCGGTCCGGGGAGCGGACGGCGCGCCGACGTGATCGCGTCGAATCCGCGATCCGGTACGCCGAAGGGCAGCGCTCACCGGGTTCGCGTGCGAGGCTGTTGCGCGAGGCATATGACCTGAGGGGTTCTTGGCCGGGCCCGACAGCGATGTCACCCCGGCCGGGGAGGGGCGGGAGGATGTGCCGTGACCACGTGAGGAGCCCCGGCGCCGTACGGCGCCGGGGCCTGTCCTCCCCTGTGCTGACCCGGAGCCCCGAGCTCCCAGGGTCATTTCCCGCGGACCGGTTTCCCCGAGCGGTCCGCCCCCCGTTGAAGATCTCCCCTGGGTCGCGGCGATCAATCCTTGGAGGGTGTCACTCGAACGAGGGGTGTTGACGGCCGGAACGGCGTTTTCGAATGCACATTCGATAATCTGCGGGCACAGTCGCAACGGGCAGGACGAGCACGGCAGGCAGCGGGCAGTCAGGGAGCTTGGGGGTGCCACGACCATGGCGCGACGCATCGACGTGACCGGGGCGGACGGCGTACGACTCGCCGCCTGGGAGTTCGGCGATCCGGCCAAGACCGGCACCGACCCGGCGGAGGGCGCCGCGCAGGGCGCCCCGGGCGTGCTGTTACTGCACGGACTGATGGGCCGCGCCTCGCACTGGGCGCCCACCGCCCGCTGGCTCTCCGAGCGCCACCGCGCCGTCGCCCTCGACCAGCGCGGCCACGGCCGCAGCGACAAGCCCTCCCAGGCCGCCTTCACCCGCGACGCCTACGTCGACGATGCCGAGGCCGCCCTCGAACAGCTCGGTCTCGGTCCGGCCGTCCTCATCGGCCACGCCATGGGCGCGCTGACGGCGTGGCAGCTGGCCGCCAAGCGGCCCGACCTGGTCCGCGGGCTGATCATCTGCGACATGCGGGCCTCCGCCCTCGGCGGTGCCTCGCAGCACGAGTGGGCCGAGTGGTTCAAGGCCTGGCCGGTCCCGTTCGCCACGCTCGCCGACGTGCGCAAGTGGTTCGGCGAGGACGACCCGTGGGTGGAGCGGCCCAACCCGGCCCGCGGCGAGTTCTACGCCGAGGTGATGGCCGAGTCCCCGGACGGCTGGCGTCCGGTGTTCGACCCGGAGCAGATGCTCCGCTCCCGCGAGACCTGGGTGTCCGACGCCCACTGGGACGAGCTGGCCCAGGTCCGCTGCCCCGCCCTGGTGGTCCGCGGCCTCGACGGCGAGCTGGGCCGTGCGGAGGCGCAGGAGATGGTGCGGGTCCTGCCGCACGGCCGGTACGCGGAGGTGGCCGACGCGGGCCACCTGGTCCACTACGACCAGCCGGAGGCCTGGCGGGCGGCGATCGAGCCGTTCCTGGACGCGCTCAGCCGGCCCTGACGCGCCGGAGCGGGGCGGCGTCCGGGTCCCTTCCCGGCCACTCCCGGCCGTTCCCCTGCTCCCGGCCGTTCCCGGCGGGACCCGGCGCGCCCTCCCGGCGCCCGGGTCACCCCTTGCTGACCGCCGCGAGGATCTCCGGCAGGCGGCGGGCCGCCTGCGGGGCGGCGAGGCGCAGACCCAGCAGCGTCAGGGCCGCTCCGTACAGCGTGCCCACCGGCAGCAGCAGCCACCGCCCGGCGTCGCCGTCCGCGCCGGCGTGCAGCCAGACGGTGAGGGCGATGACCGGTGCGCACAGCACGGCCGCCGCGACCATGCCGCCGACGATGGAGACCCAGGCGAGCCCGACCTGCCCGGGGGCGACGTTCTTGTACCCCTCCTGCGGAATGGAGTAGGGGAAGCGCGCCGAGGTCCACGCGCCCGTCGCCAGCATCGCCCCGAGCAGGGCGAAGGACAGGCCCAGCGCCTCCGGCAGCAGCGGCCAGTCGCCGAGCATCGCGGCCGTCAGGACGGTGACGAGCGTGGCGTACGGCAGGGTGATCAGCAGCAGGGCCAGCGCGCGGGCGCGCAGTTCGACGTAGGCGTCCCGGGTGGAGGAGACGGTCATCGCGACCATCCAGAACGCGGAGGTGTCCTGCCCGAACTGGTTGTACATCTGGATGCCGAGCATCCCGGCGGCGAAGCAGGCGAGGTACACCGAGCCGGTGCCCTGCCAGGCGTTGAACACCGGCACGATCAGGCCGATCGCCAGCGAGGTCACCCACGCGGCCTTGGTCTTGGGGTCGCGCCAGACGTAGCGCAGGCTGCGTTCCATGACCGTACCGGTGCGGCCCGGGGGCAGCAGCCGGGCGAGCCCGGTCGACGTGCGGTCGCGGGCGGCCGCCCGGGAGGTCTGGAGGGTGGAGCCGTCGGGCGCGGTCATCAGCCGGGTCAGGGACCGCGCCCAGAGCACCAGCAGCCCCGCCAGGGCCGCCGCGCTCAGCAGCAGTTGGACGGCGGCGGCACCGTACGCGCCCTCGCCCGCCGAGTGCACCGCGCCGACCGCCGACGCCGGGGGGATCCACCGCACCACGTCCGCCGCCGGGCCGAGCTGTTCGAGACCGGAGGAACCCAGCCGCTGCGCCCCGAAGTTGACCAGCTGGGCCCCGACCGCGATCACCAGTCCGCTGAGCACCGCGAGGTCCCGGCCCCTGCGGCTGGTCAGCAGCCGCACGTTGGCGGCGGCGACGGCCCGCGCGAGCGCCACGCACACCAGCAGCGCCAGCGGTACGGCGAGGACACCGGCGGCGAAGGCGGCACCGCCGTGCGCGACGGCGATCACCGAACCGACGAGCAGGCAGAGCGTGAACAGCGGCCCGATGCCCACCAGCGAGGCCACGAGCAGGGCCCGCACCAGCGGACGGGGCCGCAGCGGCAGCATCACCAGCCGGGTCGGGTCCAGGGTCTCGTCGCCGCCGGGGAAGAACAGCGGCATCACCGCCCAGCCCAGCCCCAGCACCGCCACCAGGAGCACCACCAGCGACTCGGCGTGGTCGAAACCCCGCAGCGCGATCAGGCCGAGGAGCTGGAGCGCGGCGAACAGCAGGGCGATCACGGCGGAGGCGATGTACGCCGCCCTGCGTCCGCCCGACTGCCGCAGGCCGTTGCGCAGCAGGGACAGCTTCAGCCGGACGACGACGGGGGTGATCGCGGGGGCGCTCACCGGGCGCCCCCGCCCAGCCAGTCGAGGTCGAGGCCGGCGTCGCGGCCGTCCGCGCCGACGAGTTCCAGGAACGCCCGCTGCAGCGAGGGCGCCTCGCCGCGCACCTCGGCGAGCGGGCCGTGGGCGCGGATCCGGCCCGCGGCCATCACCGCCACCCAGTCGCACAGCGACTCCACCAGCTCCATGACGTGGGAGGAGAACACGACCGTGGCGCCGGACGCCGTGTACCGCTCCAGGACGCCGCGGATGGTCTGCGCGGAGACCGGGTCGACGCCCTCGAACGGCTCGTCCAGGAAGAGCACTTCGGGGTTGTGCAGCAGGGCGGCGGCGAGGCCGATCTTCTTGCGCATGCCGGTCGAGTAGTCGACGACGAGCTTGTGCTGGGCCCCGGCCAGGTCGAGGACGTCGAGGAGCTGGGTGGCGCGCTTGTCGACCTCGGCGCCGGGCATCCCGCGCAACCGGCCCGAGTAGGCGAGCAGTTCACGTCCCGACAGCCGCTCGAACAGCCGCAGCCCCTCCGGCAGTACCCCGATCCGGGCCTTGACCTCGACCGGGTCGCGCCACACGTCGTGCCCGACCACCTCGACGGTGCCCTGGTCGGGCCGCAGCAGCCCGGTCACCATCGACAGCGTGGTGGTCTTCCCGGCCCCGTTCGGCCCGACGAGCCCGATGAACCTGCCCGCGGGCAGCTCCAGATCGATCCCGGCCACCGCGACCTGCTGCCCGAACCGCTTCCAGAGCCCCCGCACCCGTACGGCGGCCGTACCCGCCGCGCCGGCGCCCACCGTGTCAGCACCCACCACGTCTCCCTCCGTCACCCCGAACCCTAAAGGGGGACGCGGTGCCCCGGAGGGGCGCGGTGCGCCCGGGCGGCGCCCTACCGGTCCCTCCCGCACGCGTAGGCCAGGGGCGGGATCAGCTCCTCCGCGTCCGGCAGCCACCGGTTCGCCGGTGTCGGCCGGCAGACCCACTGCACGGCCCCCCGGGACCCGAACCGCGTGGGCGGTGCGGCGACGTACGCCCCCTCGCCCAGCACCGCCAGATCGAGTGAGGACGGCGCCCAGCCCAGCCCCCGCACCAGGCCCGGCACCTTCGCCGCCGCGCCCGGCAGCACGAAGAACTCCATGCGCCGCCGGGGCGTCAGGGTCACCGGCCCGAGCGGCAGCCCCATCCGCTGCATCCGGGCCAGCGCCAGGAACCCGGCCGTCTCGGGCACCGAGACCGCGTCGAACGCACGGCCCGTGGGCAGCAGCACCGAGGCGGTCGGCTGCTCCTGCCACAGGCGGCGGGCGACGGTGGCGCTGCCGG
Organism: Streptomyces viridosporus T7A; assembly: GCF_008704515.1. Taxonomy (NCBI): domain Bacteria; kingdom Bacillati; phylum Actinomycetota; class Actinomycetes; order Kitasatosporales; family Streptomycetaceae; genus Streptomyces; species Streptomyces viridosporus. Next base: position 3,844,218 of record NZ_CP023700.1, on the reverse strand, counting down.
TCGCCCGGGCCGCCCAGTCGGGCCCGGCCGGATGTGCGCCGGGCGCGGGGCACACGGCGTCACCGCACGAGCAGCGGTGCGCCCCGCCGACGGTCTCCAGCCAGGTGCCCGGGAACACGTCCCAGTGCCGCTCCTCGGTGCAGCGAACTGCGGTGTCCAGCAGCGATGCCCCGCGCTGCGTCGGGATCTGTGCGGCCTCGGTGCCCGGGATCGTCTCTTCCACGATGAACACAACTACGGCCGTCACCGGGGGTTACGCCCCCGGGCGTGCGCGGGGGAGGGGCACCGGCCCCGGGGCCGGGGCGCATGGGTGCATGTGCGGGGGCGCGCGTGAGGATCGGCGTCGGCGGGTGGGTAACCACGAGGAGGGCCGGGATCAGCCGTTACCCCGGCAATCTTCGCACACCTCGCATTACCGGCACATCGGCGGGGCATCGATCTTCACGGCCGGACTTCCCGCCGGGACGCGGGAGACACGGCCGCGGAAGACACGTCAACTCGGTGCGTGAGCAGGCACCGCAGCCTCAGGGGGTACGCCATGGCCGCAAGGCCTCTCGTCGCGCGGCAGCCGAACGAACGGCTGCAGGCGCTCATCCAGGAAGCCGGCTGCTCCAACGCCGGACTGGCCCGCAGGGTCAACATGTGCGGCGCCGAGCACGGCCTCGACCTGCGCTACGACAAGACGTCGGTGGCCCGGTGGCTGCGCGGACAGCAGCCGAGGGGCCGGGCGCCGGCGATCATCGCGGAGGCGCTGGGCCGCAAACTGGGCCGTACGGTCACGATCGACGAGATCGGCATGGCCAACGGCAAGAACCTCGCGGCGGGCGTCGGCCTCCAGTTCTCGCCGACGGTACTGGGGGCCATCGAGCAGGTCTGCGAGCTGTGGCGCAGCGACGTGGGCCGGCGGGACTTCCTGTCCGGCTCCTCCGTCGCCGCCTCCGCGCTGGTGGAGCCGAGCCGTGACTGGCTGATCTCCACGCCCGACGCGCAGGTGGCGCGCTCGGCCGGGCCGCGCGTGGGCCGGTCCGACGTGGCGGCCGTGCGGTCCATGACGCAGGCGCTGGTGGACCTGGACCACCAGTACGGCAGCGGGCACGTGCGCCCGGTCGTCGTGCACTACCTCAACAGCGTGGTCTCGGGCCTGCTGGCGGGGTCGTACCGGGAGGCCGTCGGGCGCGAACTGTTCGCCGCCGTCGCGCGGTTGACCGAGCTCGCCGGGTACATGGCCGTCGACACCGGGCAACCGGGCCTGGCCCAGCGCTACTACATCCAGGCGCTGCGGCTGGCGCAGGCGGCCGGGGACCGCGGGTACGGCGGGTACGTGCTCGCCGCCTCCATGAGCCACCTGGCCGCACAGCTCGGGAACCCGCGTGAGATCGCCCAGTTGGCGCGGGCGGCGCAGGAGGGCGCGCGGGGGCGCGTGACCCCCCGCGCGGAGGCGATGTTCCACGCGGCGGAGGCGCGCGGGCACGCGCTGATGGGCGACGTGCACGCCGCGTACGAGGCGGTCGGGCGCGCGGTGAGTGCCATGGAGGCGGCCGACGCGGCCTCGGGGGACGACCCGGCGTGGATCGCGCACTTCGACGAGGCCTACCTGGCCGACGAGTTGGCACACTGCCACCGCGACCTCGGACAGGCCGAGGCCGCCGCCCGGTACGCCCGGGAGGCCCTGGCCGGCCACCCCGAGTCGCGGGCACGGCGGCGGGCGATCGGCTACGTGCTGCTGGCCACCGCCCAGGTCCAGCAGCGGGAGGTCGAACAGGCCTGCGGTACGGGCCTGAAGGCGGTGGAACTGCTCGACGGGCTGAGGTCCGACCGGGGCGCCGTCTACCTGGAGGACCTCCAGCAGCGCCTGGAGCCGTACCGGGAGGAGTCGGCGGTCCGGGAGTTCGGGGCGCGCATGGAGTTCCGGGCGGCCGCGTGAACACGGGCCGCCGCGCGGCGCGGTGGCCCGGTGGCCGCGTGAACACCGGGGAGCCCGGGGGGTGAACGCGCGGGGAACGCGCGGCCGGAGCGGAGCGGGTGACGTCATCAGCGTACGGCGAGCCGGTTTTGTTACCGCGCTCACAGGGAAGGAGGTCGGGTTAGGTGCTGCGTGGCACCGGCCTCGGAGGACCCGGTAGCGTGAGCCGACGATTCACAAGGTCCCCCATTGGTAGGAGTCCCGGTGACGCAGAGTGGACAGGGCGAGGAGCCCTCGGCGCGCCCCGCGCGCGAAGGCATCGTGCTGCCCTCCGACGGCGGTGAACCCCTGCTGCCGGGCATGACGGCCGGACCGGTCGGCCCCGGCGGCGCGGACGGCCGGCACCCCGCCGACTCCTCCTCGGCTCCCTCCGGCGGCCAGGGCTGGGGCGGGGCGTGGGGTTCCGAGCCGCAGTCGCCCGCCCCGCCGCCCGGCCAGGGCTGGCCGTCCCCGCCCGACCCGCAGTGGGACGCCCGGGCGCAGCAGGCCGCCTGGGCCGGACAGGGCCCCGGCCCGCTGCCGCCCGAGGGCGCCCCGCCCCCGGCGAACGGCGGCCCCGCCCCGTACGGCGGCGCGCCGGCGCCGCAGCCGGACGCCGGGTACGGCGGCCACCCCGGCGGGCACGGCGCCGGCCTCTACGGCGGCCCGGGAGCCCCGCTGCCGCCGCAGAACGGCGCCGCCTACGGCGCCCCCGCCGCGGACGCGTACGGCGCCCCGCTGCCGCCGGTGTCGCCCGAGGGCGCCACCCAGTACCTGCCGCCCGTCCCGGGCGCGGCGCCCGACGGGTCGGAGGGGGCCACCCAGTTCCTGCCGCCGGTGCCCGCCGGCGGCGACGAGGCGGCGACGCAGTACATACCCCCGGTGGACCCGGGCGCGCTGCCGCCCGAGGTGCCCGCCGGACACGGCCCCGCGGCGAACCGGTTCCCGGGCCACCCCGACACCGAGGCCACCCAGTACATCGCCCCCGTGACCGACCAGGCGGCCGGCCCGGCCCACGGCGCCCCGCCCGGCGACGGCGACCGGCAGCCGCCCGCCGAGTTCGACAACCTCTTCCGCGCCGACGGCGACGACCGGGCCGGCTCCACCCAGCAGCTCCCGCGCGTCGAGTACGGCGCGCCCGCACAGGCCCCTCCGCCCCCGCCCCCGTCCGGCGGCCGGCGGGCCGCCCACGACGGCGGGCGGGGCGGCGGACGGGGTACCGGCCGCGGCCGCACCGGCTCGCGGGCACCGCTGCTCGCGGCGGTCGGCGTCGGCATCGCGGTCGTCGGCATCGGCGCGGGCGCGCTGCTCGGCAACAGCGGGGGCGACGAGGACGGCAAGAAGCAGACGGTCTCCGCCACCGCCCCCACGAGCGAGCAGCCCTCCGCCCCGCCCTCCGCCTCGCCGTCCGTCGACCCGGTCCGCCAGCAGGCCGTCGAGCTGGACAAGCTGCTGGCCCACAGCGGCGACAGCCGGACCGCCGTGATCAACGCGGTGGCCGACGTGAAGGCCTGCCGGAACCTCGACCAGGCGGCCGCGAACCTGCGGGACGCGGCCCGGCAGCGCAACCAGCTGGTCACCGACCTCTCCCGCCTCTCCGTGGACAAGCTGCCCGAACACGAGGCGCTGACCACCGCGCTCACCAAGGCGTGGCAGGCGTCGGCGGCGGCCGACGACCACTACGCCGCCTGGGCCGACCAGGTCGCCGGCAAGAAGGGCTGCAAGAAGGGCGAGGCCCGCACGACCGGCCGGACCCGGGCCGGCAACCAGGCCAGCGGCACCGCGACCGCCGAGAAGACCAAGGCGTCCAAGCTGTGGAACACCATCGCCCAGCAGCACGGCCTGCCCCAGCGCCAGCCGACCCAGCTGTGACGGACCCGACCCAGCTGTGACGGGCCCCTGACGGACGGCGCTCTGCGCCGCGCCCGCTCGAGGCGTTGCGCCAGGTCGTGTTACGCCAGGTCCGCCTCGAGCAGGGTCCCGGTGACGTCGGTGAAGCCGTCGCGGGCCGACACCAGCCGGCCGTCCCGGACCACCTGCAGGGTGGCGTTGGCGTTGACCAGGCGGGGGAAGCCGACGGCGGCGAGCCTGTCCTGGAACTTCCACCGCAGGGTGGGGGTGAGCCCGCCCGTGGTGACCTTCAGCCCGCCGTCCAGGGCCCCGCTCACGGTGTCGGCGGTCACCTCGCCGTCGCCGAGCGATTCGACGACCTGCCGGAAGACGGTGTAGGCGATCCAGGTGGTCTGCACCCCGGCGTCCGCGGCGTCGATCCGGTTGTCGCCGAACGCCTCCTCCTCGATCACCTTCTTCATCGGCTTCCAGCGGGCGTCGCCCGCCGCCGGGTACCAGCCGGTGACGTACGCCCCCTCGTACGGCCCCGACGCCCCGCCGGACGTGTCGAGCACCGACTGGTCGACGCTGCCCAGCACGGTCGCGGTGCGCACCTCGGGGAAGTCGCTGCGGGCCCGCCGGAAGGAGTCCATGAAGGTGCTCGTGCGGTCGCCGAGCGCGGGCACGACGCAGCCGGGCTCCGCCGCGCCGGTGGCGGTGCGCTGCAGCGCCTGCCGCGCCTCGCCGCCGTACGCGGTGGCGTCCTCCGGTGCCCGCAGGTCCCCGGTCGGCGCGTGCCCGCCCGCCGCGAGGCCCGAGTCGAGCAGCGGGGGCAACTGGTCGCCCGCGATGGTGTCGGGCCGGACCAGGGCGACCGGGCCGCAGGTGTCGGCGAGGGTGCGGCCGAGGCCCGCCAGCAGCACCGGCTGACCGCCGTTGACGGGGTAGGACAGGGGGCTGGTGAACTCGTCGTTGGTGATGCCGTAGCCGCCGATGTACGGGATGCCGGCGCCCTCGAGGGTGGGCAGGAAGGAGTCGGCGTGCACGCTGTAGGAGCCGACGACCGCGACGGCGTCCTCCTCGACCGCGCGCCGGGCGCACCGGGCGACGCCCACGGTGTCGTTCTTCTCGTTGCAGGTCAGGACGGACAGCCGGCGGCCGTTGATGCCGCCCTGGGCGTTGACCCAACGGGCATAGGCCTGGGCGAACGCGGGCATTCCGGCCTTGTTGGTGGAGTTGGTTCCCTCGGGCGCCCAGGTCATCACGGTGATCGGGCCGTCCCCGGAGCCCTCCGCGGTGCCGGGGACGATCCCGCAGCCGACGACGAGCGTCGCGCACGCCGCCACCGCGACCGCGGTCGGGGCGCCGGCTCTGGTCCGTCGGGTCCGTCGGGGAAGGAGACGGGAGAGGAGCGTGCCCTGGGTGCGTCGCCTGCCGGTCATGATGCGCACCATTCCGTCACACGGCCAACCCCGGAGTGACTCTTGGTCAAGGGGCGGTGACGCGGAGGTGAATTACGGGGCCCGGTACGACCCGCGCCGCGCGGAAACGTACGATCGAGCACCGTGCAAGGTTCGGAGAACTCTTCCCGTCGCGGCCGTCGCTCCTCCACCATGGGCGGCATGCCACTCAACGACATGCCGTGGTGGCGCTGGCGCAGCAATGTGCGCTCCGCGCTGCACATGCTCTCCGACCCCGTGTTCCAGCGGGACGTATGGCTGGCCGGGGTGGACGGCTACGGTGACGTCACCGACGCGGTCTACCGGCTGGTGGAGGACACCTGGCTGGACAACTGGTCCGCCGAGAAGTACGTCGGCACGATCTTCCGCGACTCCCAGGAGGCGGCGCTCGTGGACACCGCGGTGCTGCGGGTGCTGCGGATCATGCACCAGGTCGGGCCGGACGCGCCGGTCACCGCCTACCTCGAGCACCACGGGTGGCCGGAGGCGGTACGGGCCGCGCGGGACGCGCACGTGCGGATGGCGGCGAGCGACGGCGAGGACCCCGACGCCCCGCCGCGCACCCTCGAGGTGCTGCGGATCCTGACGCGGTCCGCGTAGCGGAACGGCCGGTCGGGCGCTTCCCCCCGTGTGGGACCCTTTCCTGCATGAGCGAGCAGTCCATCCCAACCGCGGCCCCGGCCGACCAGTACGTCCTCACCCTGTCCTGCCCCGACAAGCAGGGCATCGTGCACGCCGTGTCCAGCTACCTGTTCATGACCGGTTGCAACATCGAGGACAGCCAGCAGTTCGGCGACCACGACACGGGACTGTTCTTCATGCGCGTCCACTTCTCGGCGGACGCCCCGGTGACCGTGGAGAAGCTGCGGGCCAGCTTCGCGGCGATCGGCGACTCCTTCCAGATGGACTGGCGGATCGACCGGGGCGACCAGAAGATGCGCATCCTGCTGATGGTCAGCAGGTTCGGGCACTGCCTGAACGACCTGCTGTTCCGCGCGCGGACCGGCGCGCTGCCCGTGGAGATCGCCGCAGTGGTGTCCAACCACACCGACTTCGCCGAGCTGGTCTCCTCGTACGACATCCCCTTCCACCACATCCCGGTGACGAAGGAGACCAAGCCGGAGGCCGAGGCGCGGCTGCTGGAGATCGTGCGCGAGGAGCAGGTGGAACTCGTCGTCCTCGCCCGCTACATGCAGGTCCTCTCGGACGACCTGTGCAAGCAGCTCTCCGGGCGGATCATCAACATCCACCACTCCTTCCTGCCGAGCTTCAAGGGCGCGAAGCCGTACCACCAGGCGCACGCCCGGGGCGTGAAGCTCATCGGCGCCACCGCGCACTACGTCACCGCCGACCTCGACGAGGGCCCGATCATCGAGCAGGAGGTCGAGCGGGTGGGCCACGACGCCACCCCCGACCAGCTCGTCGCCGTCGGCCGGGACGTGGAGTGCCAGGCGCTCGCCCGCGCGGTGAAGTGGCACGCGGAACACCGCATCCTGCTGAACGGCCGGCGCACGGTGGTGTTCGCGTAACGGCGGACCCCGCCCTCCGGGGCCCCGGCCCGCTACATCCGGCTCAGGGAGGCCGCCGCGAGCAGGACGTCCCTGATCGCCTCGCGGTCGCCCTCCTGACCGACGGCCGCCTCCTGCGGGGGCACGTGGCCCGCGGCCAGGCGGCAGAACTCCGCCCCGTCCAGCGCCACATGGGCCACCTCGTGCTCGACGGAGCCCTTGGCGGCGGGGGAGTCCAGCGGGATCAGCCACTCACCGCCGCCGGACCCCTCGATCTCCAGCCGCAGGCTGCGCCCCGGTTCGCCGGCGGCGACCAGGCGCCGCTCGACGGGGGAGGCCAGCCCGGACCGGCGACGCGCCTCCAGCACCACCGGGAGCATCCGCGCGGCCAGGTCGACCATGCCGTGCAGGTGCCGTCCGGAGGGCGGGTCGTAGGGGTAGTCCACCGCCTCGGCGATGTCCTCCGCGTGCACCCAGCACTCGAAGGCCCGGTCCAGCATCGCGTCGTGCAGGGGCAGTTCGAAGTCGCCGTACGACACCGTCATCCGCCCGGCGCCGCCGGTGAAGGACGCGGTCCGCACGAGGTGGTGGCTCTGCTCCCGCCAGGGCGCCCGTACGGAGCGGGTGGGCGGGAAGTGGGCGGCACGCCAGTAGGCCTCGGTGCGGGCCGCCGGGGTGGGGCGCTCGGCCCGGACGTCCCCGAGCGGGTCCTCCAGGCCGAGGGCGACCGCGACCAGCCCGTCCACCGTCAGCAGGTGGGCGATGACCCCGGCGACGGTGGTGCGGCGCGTGCTCGCCTCGTCGGCCTCGTACCAGCGCAGCCGCACCGGCGCGTGCCACTCGGCGTCCCCGAAGTCCTGGAGCAGCGCGTCCAGGCGCGCGGTCTCGGCGTCGTAGGCGGCGGCCCACTCCGGCACGGGGATGCGCGGCGGCCGACGCTCCAGGCAGGACTCCAGGACACGGGTGCGCAGACCCGGGTCCAGGTCGAGGCTCTCGGGGCGCTGGAGCAGGCCGACCGCCTCGCGCAGCCGCAGCGCCTCGTCCGCGCAGGGCCCGCAGCCGCCGAGGTGCTCCTCGACGGCCTCCGCCTCCGCCGGCGAGCAGGCGGCCAGCGCCCAGGCGCCGAGCAGCGACTTCAGCACGCGGTGCTCCAGCACGAGCGGCCCGTCCGGCCCGCCCGCCCCGTTCCCGGGATGTCCCCTTTCTGCGGCTTCTCCGGCTTCTCCCGCTTCGCCCGCTCCTCCTGCTCCTCCCCCTTCTCCTGTTTCTCCCGCTTCCCCCGCCCGAGCGTCGTACGGCTCGGAACGCACCTCGCTCACGCGGCACCCCCGATCCCCGGCGGGGAGTCCGGGGCCTCGGTGTCGTGGGCGGTGGACAGCAGTTGCAGTCCCAGGCGGAGGCGGCGGCGGGCCTCGTCGTCGGTGACGCCCAGGTCGACGGCGGTCTGGTGGTAGTCGCGGCGCTGGAAGTAGGCCAGCTCCAGCGCCGCCCGCAGCGGTGCCGGCATGGACTGGACGATGTAGTCGGCGCGGGCGGCCACCGAGGCGTGGTGCACCGTGCGCTCCAGGTCCTCCGTGGTGCCGGGGCCGCCGCGGGCGAGTGCCGCGGTCCCGGTGGTGCGCAGCCGCTGCACGGCCAGCCGGTTGGTCAGCGCGGCGAGCCAGGTGCGCAGCGGGCCCTGCCCGGGGTCGTAGGTGTCCGGGTGCTGCCAGACGTGGGCGAAGACGTCCCGGGTGACCGCGTCGGCGGCGCGCTCCTCGCCCAGGACGCGATGGGCCAGGCCGTGCACGAGGGAGGCGAACCGGTCGTAGAGCTCGCCGAGCGCGGCCGCCTCCCCGCGCGCGAGCCGTTGCTGCATCTTGCGGTCCCAGCGGGGCGGTACGTCCCTTTTGGTCATGCGGGCCCTCACCCCCTGTCCTCCCCCGACGTCCCGGGCCGGTCGGTTCCCGGGTCCAGCGTGCGCCCACCGTCTCCACGAAATGTAGTCGGCACGCCCCGCAACGCACGCCCCTTTGTGGCAATGTGCGCCCCCGGTGGAGCCGCAGGTGGTAAGGGGCCGAACCGTGCACGCCGGATGCCCTCGGGGGCGTGTGTACCCAGGGTCGCCCTGATCGGAAACGATCGAATCGGATAGAAGCCGATTGGAACAGGACCTTTCTTTTCGGTAACCGTTTCTCGGGCCGCGTTTCCGGGAACGGCCGGTGGGCAGCTGCGCTGCGAGGAAGCGTAGGCGCTGCTTCCGTTTGGAGAGCGAAGGGCGTGGTGGTGACCTTCAAAGTGACCGACGGGGAGCAGGGCGGATGGGCCGTGCTCCGGGTGTCGGGCGAACTGGACCTGCTGACCTCCCCGGTGCTGCGCCAGCGGGTGCACGACGCGGTGGCCGACGGCAGGCACAGCCTCGTCCTGGACCTCTCCGACGTGTGGTTCTGCGACTCCAGCGGAGTCGGCGTGCTCATAGCCGCACGGCGGCTGCTGCGTTCGTGCCAGGGCACGCTGCGGCTGATCCTGCCCGACCGGGGGGCCGCCGACGGCAGCCACGTCAACAAGGTGCTCGGCGCCCTCGGCGTCCGCCGTCTCTTCGACGTCCACCCGGACGTCCGGTCCGCGGTCGGCGAGGACCCGCGCCCCCTGTCGGCGTGAGCCGCGCCCCCGTCGGCGGCCCGCCGCCCGGCCGCGGAAGCCCGTCCGGCGCCGGTCCGGCGGCAACCGCGCCGGCGCATCCGCCCCCGGCCGCGGGGCCGTGCGAGGTCACCCGCCCGTGCCACACGGTTGTCCCGGAATTCCCCCGGACTTGGCACAGGAGCCGCTTTCGGTCTCCCGGACGGCCCCGCACGTCGTACGCTCCCAGCGAGACGACCCCACCGACCTAAGGCGGCCTGAGAAAGACATGGTCACCAGCGAGTACGAGCGCAGGATCGCGGCCCGGTTCGCCACCTTCGACCAGGACGGCAACGGCTACATCGACCGAGAGGACTTCAACGCGGCGGCCAAGGCGCTGCTCACCGAGTTCGGCGTCGCGGCCCGTTCCGACCGGGGCCAGGCCCTGTACGGCGGCGCCGAGGCGTTCTGGCAGGGCATGGCGGGGATCGCGGACCGGGACGGCGACCAGCGCATCACGCGCGAGGAGTTCGTGAACGGCGCGGTCAAGCGGCTGCGGGACAACCCGGACCGGTTCGCGGAGATCGCCCGTCCCTTCCTGCACGCGGCCCTCGCCGTCGCCGGCACCGACGACGACGGCACGGCCGCCGTCGAGGGCGTGGCACGCGCCCTCCGGATGCTCGGCGTTCCCGAGGAGCCGGCCCGTACGGCGGCCGCCGCGCTGGACGCGGACGGCGACGGCAGGATCGGCGAGGAGGAGGTCGTGCAGGCCTTCGCGCGCCACTTCACCGTCCCCGAGTAGCGCTCCGCGCCCGGCCCGCTCACCGCGCACCGCCTTCGCGGGGCCCCGCCCCGGTCCGTACGGCCGGGCGGGGCCCCGCGCGTGCGCGACCGGGCGGGCAACACGCCCGGCCCCGCGCCCGGTTCGCGAGCCCGGCCGGGGCCCTCCCGGGCGGACCCGGCCCTGTCCGGGACCCGGAGCCCGCCTGCGCACGGGCGGGGACGCGCCGTGCGCACCCGTGCGCGGAGGGTGAGGAGCGTGCGCCGCCGATCCGCTCCCCGGGCGGTCGCCGTCCGCGACGCCACGGGCCGCCCCCGCGCGAATGTCACGGAATGTGGCACGCCGGTGGTCACGGAGCGTTGTTGCCGGGTTGTGCCCGGTGTGCGACCCGTCACGACCCGGAGTCGGAGGTCCGCTCCGGTACCTTGTGTGGGATGCGAGTGGTCGTGAGCACGCACCGCGCCGGAGTCGCCCCCGAGGCGACCCCGGATCCACCGGTGCCTGCCGCTGCTCGCCCGGGGGTTCGGCCCCGCGGCGCCGCCTGTTCGACTTCTCGGGGCGGGCGTCGCACAGTATGCCGCACGCCTACTCCTTCGCGCTGGAATATGCCCGAAGCGCTTGTTGGCGTGACTGTACGTCAACCATGCTGGCCTATAAGGGATTCACGTTCCGTGATCCCTTTTTCGGCCGTTGTTCTGGTCATGCAGAAAATGGCTACGATCGTGGCCCTCGTGAGGCGCGAGTCCAAGTGTCCGCCGGTTCGGATGGTGTGAGCGGTGCAGGTGCTTCAAGTGCAGCTGGAGATCCGGCCCGACCCCGCTGAGGTGGGACGGGCCCGGCGGTGGGCCCGCTCGCGTCTGGCCGGGTCCGGCATAAGGGCCGACGAACCGCTCGCCGAGACGCTGATCCTGCTCGTCTCGGAGCTCGTCACCAACGCCGTGGTGCACACCGGCCGTCCGGCCGTGCTGCGGCTGTCCCTGCCGGGCGCGGAGGACGGGGAGGCCACCGTCCGCCTGGAGGTGGCCGACCGCAGCGGCCGGGCGCCGGTGCCGCGCTGTGTGGACGGGGAGGCCACCGGCGGGCGCGGGCTCGCCCTGGTGGACGGCCTGGCCGACCGCTGGGGCTGGAGCGCCGAGGGGGCCGGCAAGCGCATCTGGTGCGAACTGGACCGCTGCGCACAGGCGCGCGAGGCCGCGGCACCCTGCGGCGGCACGTCGGCGTACGGCGGTCTGGCCTACGAAGCGGTGTGAGGCCGGGCCGGGACGTCGTCGGCGGCGGTGCACGGGTGCACGGCCGGTCGGCCGTGCGGACCGGGACGTCAATCGGTGCGCCGGGTGTGCTCCCGTGCGCGGTGCAGATGAACCGGTCATATGCCGGAATCGCCCCATAGTCACCCGAACCGGCGTTGACGCGCGGTGACCGATTGATCACCCTGGTCGTCAGCGGTCCGTCGCGAGGGGACGGCGAGGGCTCCGACGACGGGGGCCCTCGGCGAGTGCGGGTCGTGACTCGGCGTCGGTTCCCCCCGGGGGGCGGGGGAGCCCGGGGCGGGAGCGCCGGAGTCGGAAGGCGGTGCGGCGCCGCCGTGCTCGGGGCGGACGGCGCCGCGCCGCCTCCGCGGAAGACGCGCGACGGCCCGCCCCTCCACAGGCTGTGGACAACTTTTCGAGGGTCCCGGACACGGCCCCGCGCGGTGCTCAGGCCCCGGCGGACACGGGCGCGCCGTGCCCGCCCCCGCCGGCCCGGAAGGTCCGCCGGTACGCCGTCGGCGTCACCCCCAGCGCCGCCTGGAGGTGCTGCCGCATCGACTGGGCCGAACCGAACCCCGCGTCGCGGGCCACCCGGTCCACGGACAGGTCGGTGGACTCCAGCAGGTGCCGGGCCCGCTCCACCCGCTGCCGGGCCAGCCACTGCCCCGGACTGACGCCCACCTCCTCGCGGAAGCGGCGCGTGAAGGTGCGGACCGACATCGACTCCCGCGCGGCCATGTCGCGCAGCTGGATCGGCTCGTGCAGCCGGCCCAGCGCCCACGCGCGGGCGCCGGTCGTGGACGCCTGCTGCGGATCGGGCACCGGCCGCCGGATGTACTGCGCCTGGCCGCCGTCGCGGTGCGGCGGCACGACCGTGCGGCGGGCCACGTCGTTGGCGACGGCGGTGCCGTGGTCGCGCCGGACCAGGTGCAGGCACAGGTCGATGCCGGCCGCGACGCCCGCGGAGGTCAGGACGTCGCCGTCGTCGACGAACAGCACGTCCGGGTCGACCTCGATCCGGGGGAAGAGCCGCTGGAAGCGCTCGGCGTCGGCCCAGTGGGTGGTGGCGGGCCGGCCGTCGAGGCGGCCGGCGGCGGCGAGGACGTACACGCCGGTGCAGATGGAGGCGAGCCGGGTGCCGGGCCGGATGTGCGCGAGGGCGGCGGCCAGCTCGTCGGTCAGCTCGCCCCGCTCGTACACCGGGCCCCGTTCGTAGAAGGCGGGGACGATCACCGTGTCGGCGGTGGCGAGCGCCTCCGGGCCGTTGCCGACGTGGACGGCGAAGTCGGCGTCCGTCTCGACCGGTCCGGGCGGCCGGACCGAGCAGGTGACGACCTCGTACAGCCGCCGCCCGTGCCCGTCCCTGGGGCGGCCGAAGATGCGGTGCGGAATGCCCAGCTCGAAGGGGAGCAGCCCGTCGAGGGCGAGGACGACGACGCGGTGGGGCCGGAACGTGCCGGCACGGGACGTGCGGGAGGCCGGATCCATGGCCCGATCCTAGCGAAGGCTGTCCGCCGGGCCACTCGATGAGGAGGTCCGGCAGCCCACACGATCTACGGCGTGACCCGAACAACCGAGACAGCCACCGCCGTGGAGCCGCCCGCGAGCGGCCGCCGGCAGAAGCGCACCCGTGTGCACCGCGCCTGGTTCGTCGCCGCCGTCACCTTCGTGACGATCATCGGCGCGGCCGCCTTCCGCTCCGTACCGGGTCTGTTCATCGACCCGCTGCACCAGGAATTCGGCTGGTCGCGGGGCACCGTCGGGGCCGCGGTCTCCGTGAACCTCGCCCTGTACGGCCTCACCGCCCCCTTCGCGGCGGCGCTGATGGACCGCTACGGCATCCGGCGGGTCGTCGCTCTCGCCCTGACCGTGATCGCGCTCGGCTCGGGCCTGACGGTGTGGATGACGGCGGCCTGGCAGCTCCTGCTGTGCTGGGGCCTGCTGGTGGGCCTGGGCTCCGGCTCCATGGCGCTCGCCTTCGCCGCCACCGTCACCAACCGCTGGTTCACCGAGCGGCGCGGGCTGGTCAGCGGCGTCCTCACCGCCGCGTCCGCCTCCGGGCAGCTGATCTTCCTGCCGCTGCTGTCCTGGATCGTCGCCACGCACCACTGGCGTCCGGCCGCCGTCACCGTGTCCCTGGCCGCCCTCGCGGTCGTCCCGTTCGTCTGGCTGCTGCTGCACGACCACCCGGCCGACGTGGGGGTCGAGCCGTACGGGGCGAAGGAGTTCGTGCCGAAGCCCGCGCCCGTGCCCGGCGCCGCCCGGCGCGCGCTCACGGTGCTGTTCTCGGCGGTGCGCACCGGGCCGTTCTGGCTGCTCGCCGGCACCTTCGCGATCTGCGGCGCCTCGACCAACGGCCTGATCCAGACCCACTTCGTGCCCGCGGCCCACGACCACGGCATGCCGATCACGGCCGCCGCCTCGCTGCTGGCCGTCATCGGGGTGTTCGACGTCGTCGGCACGGTGGCCTCCGGCTGGTTCACCGACCGCTTCGACGCGCGCCGCCTGCTCGCCGTCTACTACGCCCTGCGCGGTGTCTCCCTGCTCTTCCTGCCGCTCCTCCTGGCCCCCGGCGTGCACCCCCCGATGGTCCTGTTCATCGTCTTCTACGGCCTCGACTGGGTCGCCACCGTCCCGCCCACCCTCGCCCTGTGCCGCGAGCACTACGGCGACGACAGCCCGATCGTCTTCGGCTGGGTGCTCGCCTCCCACCAGGTCGGCGCCGCCCTCGTCGCCTTCCTCGGCGGCGTCGCGCGGGACGCGTTCGGCTCCTACGACGTGGTCTGGTACGCCTCGGGGGCGCTGTGCGCGGCGGCGGCGCTGATGGCCCTGGTGATCCGGCGGCGGCCGGCCGCCCCGGGGCCGGCGGCGGCGGTGTAGACGACCGTCCCGGACCGGTGGGCGGCGGGGTCTCAGCGGGGGAGGCGGGAGACGCCCGGCGCTCCGTCGCGGGCCACCGCACCGGCGATCCGCCGTGCGTCGAGGGCCAGTTCGCGCAGGGTGCCGCTGATGGGGTTGGTGAAGCCGGTGAAGTGCAGGCCGGGAGCGCCGTCCGGGGTGCGGGCGCCGTGGACGACCGGTCTGCCGCGGTGGTCGAGGACGCCGAGGTGGCCGACCAGGCCCTCCAGCGCGCGGACGTACCCCGTGGCCGCGACGACCGCCTCCGGGGCGATCCGGTCCCCGCCGGCGAGCACGACCTCGCCGTCCTCGAACCGCTCCACGGCGCCCACGACCTCCACCGCCCCCGTGCGCACGGCGTCGACCAGGCCGACGTCCTGCACGGGGATGGCGCCCTCCAGCACCCGGCTGTACAGGCCGGGGCCGGGGCGGGGGAGGCCCCGGTCCGACAGGTCGGGCAGGGCCACCTTCGCCTGGACCCGGGACAGCCGGTCGACGAGGCCGACCGGCAGCCGGCGCATCAGGACGCCCGAGTACTGCGCGGGCCAACCCGCGGTCGAGCGGCGCACGATGTGCGGAGGGGTGCGCACCGCCAGCCGCACCCGGGAGGCCCCGCCCTCCACCAGGTCGACGGCGATCTCGGCCCCCGTGTTGCCGACCCCCACGACGAGCACGTCCCGCCCGGCGAACGGCCGCGCGTTGCGGTACGCGCAGGCGTGCAGGAACTCGCCGGTGTACGTGTCCAGGCCGGGCCAGTCGGGGACGCGGGGCGTGTGGTTGTACCCGGTGGCCACGACGACCGCGGCGCCGGTCAGTTCACGGCCGCCGGTGGCGTGCAGCAGCCAGCCGGTGCCGTCGGCGGTGCGCTCCACGCGCGACACCTCGACACCGGTGACGATCTCCAGGCGGTGGTGTTCGGCGTACTTCTCCAGGTACCGGACCACGTCGTCCCGGGACACCCACCGCCCGAACCGGCGCGGCATCGGCAGGCCGGGCAGGGCGGACAGCCGCCGGGTGGTGTGCAGCCGCAGCCGGTCGTAGTGGCGCCGCCAGGACGCGCCCACCCGGTCGGACCGTTCCAGGACGACGGCCCGTATCCCCCGGGCGCGTAACGCGTACGCGACGGAGAGCCCGCCCGGGCCGCCGCCGACGACGTAGACGGGGCGGTCCGCCGGGTGGGGCGCGGTGGGGCGCGCGGACGTGGTGGAGTCGGTCATGAGCGCGAGCGTAATCACGCACCTGCTTGATGGGTCTCGGTCAAGACCGGAATTGGTTGCGGATTGATCACACCTGGCGGGGCGCGGGCGCGGGCGGGGCGAGGTCCGCCCGTTCGCGCGGCGGTGGACCGATGGGGGAATCCCCGTGTCCCGGGCGGCCCCGCGGGTTTGAATGTCCCCATGGCCCACCCCCGCAGACGCACCCGGCCCCTTCCCGAACTCCACGGCCTCGGCCTGCACCTGCGCCCCTGGGACCCGTCGTCCCGGGACGACGTGGAGACGTGGCTGCGCGGCATCACGGACCCGGAGTTCCAGCGCTGGAACACCCCGCTCCGGCCGATCACGGACCTGGCCACCGCCCGGGAGTCGCTGCGCCGGGGCACCCGGCACGACCTGGAGGGCACGGGGGCGTCCTTCCGGATAGCCGACGCCGGCAGCGGCGCGGCGCTGGGGCACCTCGGCGTCAACGACATCCACCCGGTGATGCGCCTGGGCCGGGTCGGCTACTGGGTGCTCCCGGAGGCGCGCGGCCGGGGGGTGGCCACCCGGGCGCTGCTGCTCGTCGCGCGCTGGGCGCTGAGCGAACGGGGCCTGCACCGGCTGGAGCTGAGCCACGCGCTGGGTCACGGGGCGTCCTGCCGGGTCGCCGAGCGGTGCGGGTTCGCGTACGAGGGGATCATGCGCGGGGCGATCTTCGAGGCCGGCCGCCACGACGCCTTCCGCGACGCCCACCTGCACGCCCGCCTCGCGACGGACCCGGAGCCGCCCGCGCCGGTCCCACCGGTGTGACGCGGGGGCACGCCGCGGGCCCCGGCGGCACTCCGCGTCACGGCCAGAGCAGCTCCCGGGCCCACCCCTCCCCGGTCCGCCGGTAGCGCAGCCGTACGTGCCGGCGCCGGGCGTCGCCCTGGAAGAACTCCACCTCGTCCGGCCGGAGCCGGTACAGGGTCCAGGACGGCGCCGGGGCGTCCGGCTCCCGCCGCGCCCGCTCCCAGGCCTCGTCCGAGGCCCGGGCCAGCTCCTCCACCGAGCCGAGGAGATCGCTCTGCCGGCCGGTCAGCGCGGCGGCCAGCGCCCCGGTGGAGCGGGCGTGCAGATCGGCCTGCGCCTCCTCGGCCGGAGCGGTGGCGACGGGCCCGCGCAGGCGCACCTGGCGGCCCAGCGCCGGCCAGTGGAAGGCCAGCGCGGCATACGGGCGGACGGCGAGGTGGCCGCCCTTGCGGCTGTGCGCGTGGGTCGCGAAGGACCAGCCGTCGGCGTCCGCGCCGTGCAGCATCACGATCCGTACGTCCGGCAGCCCGTCCGCGTCCGCCGTGGCCAGGGACATGGTGTGCGGCTCGCGCTGCCCGGCCGCCGCGACCTCGGCCAGCCACCGCGTGAACAGCGGCAGCGGCTCGGCGGGCGCGGCGGCCGGATCCAGCGCCGGCAGTTCGGTGACCTCCGGGTCCCAGACCCGAAGTGACCTCAGCAGCTCGTGGAGATCGGTTCCCATGTCCCGATTCTCGTGCGCGGGACGGCCGGGCTCACACCGACCCGAGGTCGGACGACACCCAGTGCTCGGGCCGCATGCGGACGACGACCTGCTCGCCGTGGTTCTTCCACGCGAAGTCGACGTACCCCTCGACCTTGTCGGCCGGGAGGTAGCGGGCGGAGATCTCCCGGAGCAGCTCGATCGTGGCGGGGACGGTCTCCAGGACCGGTCCCTCCACCGACACGTACCGGATGGTGGGCTCGGTCCGGTCGACCATGAGCGAGAACCGCCCGGCCGCGCCGATCAGCTTGTTCTTGCGGGAGTCGAGGCCGGTCATGATCCACACGTCGCCGCCGGGCGCGTACTGGTACCAGATCGGCACGGTGAGCGGGGCGCGTCCCGGTCCCGCGTCGACCGCGAGCGCGGCGACGTGGGGTTCGGCCAGGAACTGTTCGCGCTCTTCGCGGGTCAGGGCCATTGCGGGTTCCTCCTGCGGCTCGGGCGTCGCGGACGTACGGGGCGGTCGTGCCGCGCGTACGGTCGGTCGGTTTCCACCGAGCACAACGACGGCCGCCCGCCCCGGTCTTCCCCCCGTCCGGGTGCTGCGGCGGCAACCTCTCCCGTGTCCCGGGTCGTTGAGGCCGGAACATCCCGCCCGAGGGCGCGCACGATCCGTCCGGCTAGAGCACCGCCAGCCGCTGGACCAGGAGGAACGCGCCGATCCCGAGCATCGCCGCCCCCGACGTGCGCACGACCGCGCGGGCCGCCGCCGGACGGGTGCCGAGGACGGCGCGGGCGGCGAGGCCGACGGACAGGTAGACGACGGCGCAGCACGCCATGTGCAGCAGCCCCAGGACGGCGGTCTGCGCCGGCACCGGCAGCCGCGCGCCGTCGCCCGTGACCAGGAACTGGGGCAGGACGGAGAGGTAGAGCAGCAGGCCCTTGGGGTTCAGGCCGCTGATCGCGGCCCCGCGCCGGAAGGCCCGGACGCCGTTCTCCTCCTCCGCGGCCCCGTCCGCGGCCGGGGCGCCGGGGCGGCGCAGCACGCTCCAGCCCAGCCACACCAGATACCCGGCCCCCGCCACGGTCAGCGCGGTGAGCAGGGCCGGGGAGCCCGCGACCAGGACCGCCAGCCCCGCCGCGGCGAGCACCGTGTGCAGCGCGTACCCGGCCACCAGACCCCCGACCGCCGGGACCACCGACCGTCCCCGCAGCCCGGCCGAGATCGTGTACGCCCAGTCGGCACCCGGTACGCACACCAGCATCAGGTCGAGGGCGAGGAAGGAGAGGAGGGCCGTGGTGTCCATGATGGCGAGATTAGGAGGGAAGGCGCCGAATGTGTTCCCGTATTTTTCCCGTTTTCCCGCGTTTCGAGGCAGGATCCACCCCGTGGACGACATGGACCGGAAGATTCTTGCCGAGCTGCAGCAGGACGGGCGGCTGACCGTGACGGAGCTGGCCGCGCGGGTGCGGCTCAGCGTCTCGCCCTGTCACCGGCGGCTGCGGGAGCTGGAGCGGTCGGGCGCGATCAGCGGCTACCGGGCGGTGGTGGACCCGGCCGCCGTGGGGCTGACCTTCGAGGCGCTGGTGTTCGTCTCCATGCGCCAGGAGGACCGCGACACGGTCGCGGAGTTCGAGCGGGCGGTCGGCGAGGTGGAGGAGGTGCTGGAGGCGCAGCGGCTGTTCGGGGAGCCGGACTACCTGCTGCGGGTGGTCGCCGCCGACCTCGCCGCCTACCAGCGGCTCTACGACGAACGCCTGGCCACGCTGCCGGGGGTGCAGCGGCTGACGTCCACGCTGGTGATGAAGCACGTGGTGAAGGACCGCCCGCTGCCCGCCTAGCGCACGGTGCCCGGACATGCGACAGGCGGCGGTCCACCGGGGTGGACCGCCGCCTGCCGGACAGGACGCGTGGTCGGAGGAACGATTCGCCGGGCGCCTACCTCGTCGGCTTCTTGCCGGTGACGCCCAGGTGCACCAACAGAGCCAGGTTGGGCTTGAGTTCGGCCTGCTTGACGCCCCAGGAGGAGAAGCCCTTCTGGTGCGAGGCCGCGGCCGCGAGCATCGTGACCAGGGCACCGGCGACCGCCGCCGGGTTCACGTCCTTGTCGACCCGCCCCTTGGCCTGCAGCGCGGCGACGGAGTCCGCCAGGGAGGCGTTCACGGAGTTCAGGACCTTCATGCGGATCTTGTAGAAGCGTTTGTCGCCCTCGGCCGCGCCGAGGTCCACGACGCGCAGGATCGCGTCGTTCTTCCGCCAGAACTCCAGGAAACCGTCGACGAGTTCCTGAGCCGTCTGCCAGCCGGCCTTGCCGACCCAGGAGCGGCCCTCCAGGAGCTCGGTCAACCCGGCGCTGTCGGCGGCCGTTTGCTCAGCGATCTCCAGGACGGCGCCCTCGACGTCGGGGAAGTACTGGTAGAAGGTCGCCGGGGAAGTCCCCGCCTTGCGTGCGACATCGATGACCTTGACGTCCCGATAGGGTGACGAGCTGAGCATCTCGCTGAGGCAGTCGAGCAGCTTCTGCCGGGTCGCCTGCCCTCGCCGGCCGGCCACGCGGCCGTCGACGGTACGCACTTGTCCTGTCATGTCGTCAGCTTACCGAGGGGTGATGGGAGCGCGATTCGGCCGACTGCAAATGGGGTGCGTGAGCACAAGGAGGCTGGTGTGCCTGGTCTGCGGGGTGCGGGTGACGCGGTTACTTTGGCGGCATGGCCGAAAACAGGGCACCGGAGTACACAGAGGGCACCCCGTGCTGGGTGGACGCGCAGCTGCCCGACGTGGAGGCGGGCAAGCGGTTCTACGGCGAGCTCTTCGGGTGGTCCTTCCAGGACCAGCCCGCCCGGTCCCCGGGGGCCGTACGGGCGCTGAAGGGCGGCGAGCCCGTCGCCTCCCTCGCGCACAAGACGGACGGCCGGATGCCCACGGTGTGGACGGTGTCCTTCGCGACCCCGGACGCCGAGGCGCTGTGCGGGCGGATCCGCGCGGCCGGCGGGCAGATCGTCTCCGCGCCGCTGCCGGTCGGCGAGCTGGGCGTCGCCGCGCTCGTCACCGACCCCGGGGGAGCCGTCTTCGGCCTCTGGCAGCCGGTCGGCCACCCCGGCTTCGGCCGCCGCCGCGAACCGGGCACCTTCGCCTGGGTCGAGCTCTACACCCGGGACACCGAGGCGGCCAACGCCTTCTACGGGGACCTCTTCCACGACGCCCTGTTCGGTCCGGGCGCCGACCCGGACTTCGGCCGCGCGCCGATCTCCGACGTCTTCCCCGCCGAGATGCCGCCCCACTTCCTCGTCCACTTCGCCGTCGAGGACCCGGCGGCCACCATGGAGCGGGTGACCCGGCTCGGCGGCCGGGTCCAGGTGCCGCCCTTCGAGACGTCGTACGGCACGGCGGCCGTGGTCACCGACGACCAGGGGGCGTCCTTCGCGCTGCTGCGCCGCTGACCCGGCCCGCCGGGCGGTCCACCGGCCACCCGTCCGTCCCCCTGTGCCGTATGTAAACCTGGACACCCTATTTGTCGGCCGGTTCGCAACCGGAGGCCCGGCCAGGAAGAATCGGGGTGCGTGCCGCCGCGGCGGTGCGGTGGTGAGACGCTGCACTTCGGTCGCGTGCACAAGGCGGTGGCGCGACTCGTACGGGGAGGTGGCAGGCAAGTGGTGGATCAGCTGACGCAGCACGATCCGCGGCGTATCGGGCCGTTCGAGGTGCTGGGACGGCTGGGAGCCGGCGGCATGGGGCTGGTCTATCTCGCGCGCTCGGCGTCCGGGCGGCGCGTGGCGATCAAGACGGTCCGGACCGAACTGGCCGAGGACCAGTTGTTCCGGGTCCGCTTCACGCGCGAGGTGGAGGCGGCCCGGGCGGTCTCCGGCTTCTACACGGCGGCCGTCGTGGACGCCGACCCGCGTGCCGCCGTGCCGTGGCTGGCCACCGCGTACGTTCCCGCGCCCTCCCTCGAGGAGATAGTGAACGAGTGCGGCCCGCTGCCGGCCCAGGCGGTGCGCTGGCTCGCGGCGGGCGTCGCGGAGGCGCTCCAGTCGATCCACGGTGCCGGGCTGGTCCACCGCGACCTGAAGCCCTCCAACGTCCTCGTCGTCGAGGACGGCCCCCGGGTGATCGACTTCGGTATCGCCTCCGGTGTGTCGAACACCCGTCTGACGATGACGAACGTCGCCGTCGGCACCCCCGCCTACATGTCCCCGGAGCAGGCGAAGGACTCCCGCAGCGTCACCGGCGCCAGCGACGTGTTCTCCCTGGGCTCCACGCTCGTCTTCGCCGCCACCGG
This sequence comes from Streptomyces viridosporus T7A, assembly GCF_008704515.1. NCBI lineage: Bacteria > Bacillati > Actinomycetota > Actinomycetes > Kitasatosporales > Streptomycetaceae > Streptomyces > Streptomyces viridosporus. The sequence continues at coordinate 3,822,983 of NZ_CP023700.1, read as the reverse complement.
CCACGCCCCCTTCCACGGCGCCAACCCGGTCGAGACGGTCTTCATGCTGCTGCGCGAGGGCCCGGACCTGGACGGGCTCCCGGACGAGCTGCGTCCGCTGATCGAGGCCTGCATGCAGATGGAGGCCTCGGCCCGGCCCAGCCCCGCCGACCTCCAGGCCCAGCTCGCCCCGCACCTGTTCGGTTCCGGCTCCGACGACAGCGGCACGGCCTCCGCCTGGCTGCCCGAGCGCGCGGTGAGCCTGATCGAGGCCCGCCGGGGCGGCCGTCCGGCGCCCAAGCCCGCCCACGGAGGAGGCCTCAGCGGCGGGGGCGTCCCTCCCCACATCCCGCCGCCGCCCCCGCACGACCCCGTCGTCCCGCCGCCGCCCCCGTCCCTGCCCGCGCCGGTGGGCGCCCTCGCGGGCGCTCCCGACACCGGCCCCGTGCGGCTGGCCGGCGCCGCGGTGCCCATCGGCCCCGGCCCGCGCGTCGCCGACGTCCGCGCCGCCGCCGTCAAGGCGCCCCCGCCCGAGGCCGCCCTCGCCGCCTCCTGGGCCAAGCCCCGCCCCGGCGTCAACGGCGCCGACCCCGCCGTACCGGCGACCACGGCGCCCGCCGCCCCGCCGGAGCACCCGGCCGGCTGGCGGCCGTGGCGCTTCCGCATGTCCAACGACGTGTGGGGCACTCCGGCGGTCGACGGCGACCTCGTCTACGTCACCTCCTTCGAGGTGCACGCCCTCGACGTGGCCACCGGCCGCCGGCGCTTCAAGACCCGGGACGTCGCCTGGTCGATGGCGGTCGCCGAGGGCCGCATCCACGCCTCCGACGGCCCCACCCTCTACGCCCTGGAGGCCCGCGAGGGCGGCGACCTGTGGCGGCTGTCCACGGACGCCTGGGTGTACTCCCTCCAGGCCGACCGCGGCACCGTCGTCACCGGCACCCGCGGCGGCGGCGTCCAGGCCTGGGAGGCGTCCACCGGCCGGAAGCTGTGGGAGATCACCGGCTGCCAGACCGACTTCGAGTCCCCCGAGGCGGGCCCCGCCGTCCACGACGGCACCGTCTACGTCTGGCAGGAAGCCCGTCTGCGCGCCCTCGACGCCCGCACCGGCGACGAGCGCTGGTCGTACCCCATCGGCGACGCGGCCTCCTGCGGCGGCGTCCCGATCCGTCTCACCCACGCCTCCGACGGCTACGTCTACGTCTCCGCGGGCACGCGCGTCATCGCCCTCGACGTCGCCGGCGGACACGTCCGCTGGCACTTCGAGGCCCCGGCGGTCTTCCTCTCCCCGCCCGCCTTCGTCCCGGGCCCGGCCGTCACCGGCGGCGGCGTCTACCTCGCCGACTACCTCGGCACCGTCTACGCCCTCGACGCCACCGACGGCCGCGACCGCTGGCGCATCGCCACCGAGTCCCGGGCCTCCGTCGAGCCGGTCCTGGTCGCCGCCGGCCACGTCCACGTGGGCAGCGGCAAGGGCCTGTACACCCTGGACGCGGTCACCGGCACGCCCAAGTGGCGCTTCCAGTCCGGCGGCGACATCGTGGGCTCCCCGGCGGTCGCCGAGGGCCGCATCCACTTCGGCTCCACGGACCACCTCCTCTACACCCTCAAGGCCGACGACGGCCGCCTGAGGTGGAAGCTGGCCACCGGCGGCGAGATCACCGGCTCCCCGGTCGTGCGGGACGGCGTCGTCTACGCGTGCAGCAAGGACCGCTGCGTGTACGCGCTGGACGCGGAGAAGGGGACGGGGACGGCGCGGACCGCGTAGGACGGCGCGGTCCGGCGCGGTCCGCTGCGGGGCGGTGCGGGACGGCCGTCGTGCCGGTGCAACGGAAGGGGTCGGACGGCGGCCGTCACTGCGGGGAACGGTCCGCCCACCGCTCCCACCGCAGACGCTACGCCGGGTACGCGACGGTCGCCAGACAGCGACATGTCCGTGACACGGAGGTCGATAGCCTGACGGCCATGAATCCTCGGGGGAACACACTCAAGCTCACCGCGGTCTCGGCACTCGTCGTCCTCAGCCTCACCGGCTTCTCGACCGGACGCGGCCACGGCGGCAGCGGCGACGGGGGCGGCGGGTGCAGCAGCTCCAGCCAGAACCACGACTCGTCGTCGGGTTCGAGCGGCGGCTCGCACCGGTACGACGACGACGATGACGACGACGACTACTACGGCAACGGCAACGGCAACCACTACGACAACGACTACGACGAGGGAAGCAGCGGTTCCGGCGGGAGCAGCGGCAGCGGGAACGGGTCCTCGTCCCTGCAGGACGCCACCGTGGAGCTGCTGAGCTGCGCCTCGAAGAAGGCCCCGTACGCCACCGTCGAGGTCACCAACCCCAACGCCGTCACCGGCGTCTTCACCGTCACCGTGGTCTTCGAGGACGCGTCCGGCGCGAAGGTCGTCTCCCGGTCGCAGCGGGTCGAGGTGGCCGGCGACGACACGGCGACCGCCCGGGTGGACATCGACGACACCGGGCGAGCCCCCCGGATCACCGACTGCGCCCCCGAACCCCTGGCCCCGGCCACCCGCTGAGGCCCGGCCGGTGCACCGCCGGACGGTGCGTGGAGCACGGTCGTACGACGACGAGGCCGAGGAGAACCTCGGCCTCGTCGGTGATCGGTCGATGCGTCGGGGCGTCCGGTCGGAGGCCGACCGGAGAACCCCCGCGGGCACACCTCGGCCGCGACGGCTCCCCCTCCGCGCCGCCGCGGCCGACTCCCCCGTGCGGGAGGAAGGGCTACCTGCCGCCCCGGTCCAGGTCCAGGGCGGGCGGGGCGGGCATGCTGTTGTCCAGCGTGGTGATGGCCTCGCCCGCGGCGGGCTCGCTCGGCATGCTGTTGTCCTGCGTGGTGGCGCCCCCGTCCTTCGGCGGCGCGGGCATGCTGTTGTCCTGCGGAGTGGCGTCCGCGTTCTTCTTCGTGTCGCTCATGGCGTGACTTCCTCCGTGTGGTGACGAGCAGGGAACGCCCGCCCGGAAGCTCCCCCGAGGACCGCCGGACGGGCGTTCGGAGCCGCACAGTAACGGGTCGGGCTCCTGTCCGACCGCCTGCCCCCCGACGCGACGGTCCGACTGCTTCGAGAGTGCCGGACCCCGATAAACGAATGCTGAACGCCTGCGCGCGGTCGACGGCCGGGCGGCTCGTCACGCCGTCGGCGTGCCGTTCAACAGGGCGCGTACACCGGCGGCTTCGACGGCCCCGCACTGCTCGTACAGGTTGAGGGCGTCCTGCCAGCAGGCCTTCGCCCGGTCCGCCTGCTCCAGTTCGGAGAGGGCGCGGCCGAGGAGGGCCACGACGTTGCCCCGCATCCTGTCGCCCCCCACGCAGCCCAGCGCGAGGGCCTGTTCGGCGTGTTGGGCGGCCTGTGCGGGGCGAGCGGCACTGAGGTGCACCTCGGCCATACGGAAGTGGGTGTTGCCGACCCAGAGCCGCTGCCGGTGCTCGGTGAAGATGCCTTGGGCGTCGACGAACTGGCTGAGCGCCTCGGCGTGACGGTTGGCCTTGGCCAGCGCCAGGCCCAGCGCGAAGTGTGCGCTGGCGCGCCGCATGGGCCTGCCCAGTTCCGAGTGGAGGGCGAGGCTGTGCTGAGCGATGTCGACGGCCCTGGAGACACTGCCCAGCTCCAGGTAGGCCCGTGAGAGATTGGCCAGAGTGACGGCCTCACCGAGCCGGTTGCCCGCGGCGCGGTGTCCCTCGATCGCCTGGTTGAAGAAGGTCTCGCCCTCCGAGTAGTGGCCCTGGTGCAGGCAGATGAGTCCCCGGTCGTTGGCGACCCAGCTGACCGCGGTCGCGTCCCCCACGGAGACCGCCAGTTCCATGGCGCGCCGCGCTTCTTCCCCGGCCTGCTGGATGCGCCCGTAGACCAGGAGGACGTTGGTGAGGGTCGTCCGCGCCCTCCCCTCCGCGCGGGCGTCACCGGCGGCCTGCGTCGCGTCGCACATCGCTCGGGCCGTCGTCTCGTACTGGTGCGAGTTGGCCCCCGACTCGGTGAGGTCCTTGGCCGCCCAGAGCAGGTCCACTCCTCGTCTCAACCTGCCTGCTTCGGTGGCCTGTCGCACGCAGGCCAGCAGGGGCGAGGCTTCGCTGTAGAGCCAGTCGAGGGCGGCGGATCCGTTGGCGAAGCGCAGCCCCGGGTACTCGGTGGGTTCCAGGTCGTCCACCAGCCGGTCCCCCGGCCGCTCGATCGCGTACACCCCCGCCGCCGTGGCCAGGTAGAAGTCCAGCAGCCGCGACAACGCGGCCTCCCGTTCGCTCGGGGGGTGTTCGTCGCGTTCCGCGCACGCACGCGCGTAGAGCCGTACCAGGTCGTGGAAGCGGTAGCGGCCCGGTGCCGCCGATTCCAGCAGCGACGTGTCCACCAGGGACTCCAGCAGGTCCTCGGTGTCCTCCGGGGGGAGGTCCAGGACCGCGGACGCGGCCGCCAGCGAGATGTCCGGGCCGTCCGCCAGGCCGAGGAGCCGGAACGCGCGGGCCTGGGCCGGCTCCAGCTGGCCGTAGCCCAGTTCGAAGGTGGCCTTCACCGCCAGGTCGCCGGCCTGGAGCTCGTCCAGGCGGCGGCGCTCGTCCGCCAGCTTGGCCGCGAGGACCGAGACGGTCCAGGTGCGGCGCGCCGCCAGGCGGGAGGCCGCGATGCGGATCGCCAGGGGGAGGAAACCGCAGGCCGCCACCACGTCCAGGGCGGCCTTGCGCTCGGAGGCCACCCGCTCCTCGCCCACGATCTTCGTGAACAGGGTCAGCGCCTCGTCCGGCGCCATCACGTCCAGGTCGACCAGGTGCGCCCCGGCCAGGTCCACCATCCGGACCCGCGACGTCACCAGCGCCGCGCAGCCCGCCGTCCCCGGCAGCAAGGGTCTCACCTGCGCCGCGTCACGCGCGTTGTCCAGCAGGACCAGGACCTTGCGGCCGTCCAGCACCGAGCGGTACAGGGCCGCCCGCTCCTCCAGGGAGTCCGGGATCGCCGAGTCGGCCGTGCCGAGGGCGCGCAGGAAGGAGCCGAGGACCGTCTCCGGCTCCGCCGCCCTCGGGCCGGTGCCCTGGAGGTCGACGTACAGCTGCCCGTCCGGGAACGCGGACCGCGCCTCGTGGGCCATGTGCACCGCCAGCGTGGTCTTGCCGACGCCACCGATGCCCGCCAGCGCCGACACCGCCATCACCCGGCCCTCGGAACCGGACGCCGACGCCAGTACCTCGCCCAGCTCCCGCACGAAGGACGCGCGGCCCGTGAAGTCCGGCACCGTCGCCGGAAGCTGGGCCGGACGCACCAGCGCCGCCGCCGGTTCCGCCGACGGGGTCGACGGCTCCGCCAGCCCCGGGTCGGCCCGGAGGATGCGCTGCTGGAGTTCCTGCAGGTCCGGGCGCGGGTCGACGCCGAGTTCGTCGGCGAGCAGGCGGCGCGTGTCCGCGTACACCGCCAGCGCCTCCGCCTGGCGGCCGCTGCGGTACAGGGCGAGCATGAGGAGTTCCCGCAGCCGCTCGCGCAGCGGGTGCGCGGCCGTCAGGGCCGTCAGCTCCGAGACCGCCTCCGCGTGGCAGCCCTGGTCCAGGTCCATGTCCAGGCGGGATTCCAGCAGTTGGAGCCGCCACTCCTCGAGGCGGACGCGCTGGGCCTCCGCGTACGGGCCGGGCACGCCCGCCAGCGTCTCGCCGTCCCACAGGGACAGGGCCCGGCCCAGCACCTCGCGGGCGTGGCACAGGTCCCCGGTGTTCCTCGCCTTCTCCGCCTGTGCCGCCCGTTCCTGCGCGACCGCCAGGTCCAGCGCGCCCTCGCCGAGCCCGCGCACCGCGTACCCGCCGGACTCGCTGACCAGGACCCCGGGGTCCAGCACCTTCCGCAGCCGGGAGGCGTAGGTGCGGACCGCCGCCAGCGCCTGCTGGGGCGGCTCCTCGCCCCACAGGGCGTCGATCAGCTCGGCCGCCGTGGCCGTACGGCCCTCACGCAGCAACAGGGCGGTGAGCAGGGCGCGTTGCTGAGGGCTTCCGGTGTTGACCGGCTCGTCGCCGCGCCAGGCGCGCACCGGCCCGAGCACACTGAAGCGCAGCGCCGCGGGCTCCGCCGGGGAGCCGGGACGTCGCTGCTCCGGCACCCGCGGTACACCGTCCATGCAGTCGTCCCCCTATGTGTCCTGAGCAACTACGCCAGTTTGCCTTGTTCACGGCAGATGCGTCAGCCGTGCGAGACGGCGATCACATGGGTGCGGGGCGGTCCGTCACAGGGTCCCCACACGTTCTGCGTCCACGTACGCGCGGGTGTCACCGTCGTCGCCGAACCGACGCACCGCCAGGGGAACCGGGCGGCGACGGCGGCGTATTCCGCCCCGCTCAGTCGTCCAGGTCCACCCGCACCGTCAGCAGCCCCGCTCCGAGGGTCCGTACGGCCGCGCTGTTGAAGCGGGGCAGGGCGCGCAGCCGGGCGACGGGGTCGTCGTCGGGCAGCAGGTGGGCGGTGCCGGTGTGCCAGCGGCCCCGGAGGCGCACCCGCACCCGGGGGTCCGCCTGGATGTTGCGGACGTACTGGGACCGCTCGCCGAACTCCGACACCAGCCAGAAGGAGCCCCCGGTCCGCCGCCCGCCCACCGGGGTCCGGCGGGGCAGGCCGGAGACCCGGCCCGTGGTCTCCAGCACGGTCTGCAACGGCAGCCGGCGCAGGACGGGGTTGATCCGGCGCTGGAAGGCGGTGGCGATCCGGTACTTGCGTTCGGCGCGGGAGGGCCGAGGGGTCCGAGGGGTCATCGCGGGCGAGCCTACCGCCGGCCCAGGAAGATCGGGTTGGTGAAGGCGGCGAGCGCCCCCGGCAGTGGGCCCGCCGCCGTCTCGTGCCGCAACTCGGCCCGCACGTAGGCGGCGTACGACGGGGTGGTCCGCCACTCCACCACCCCCGAGCCGGACACCGGCAGCGGGGCGCTCGTGTGCAGGACGCCCTGGTCGGTGACGAGGCGGACCGTGCAGCGCGGGGCGCCGGTCACCTCCAGGCGGACGGTGACCGGGGTGTCCCCGTCCACCCTCAGCCGCTCGCCGATCCCGGCGTGCTCACCGCGCCCGCCGGAGGCGGTGAAGGCGAGGGAGACGTGCCGGGACTCGGCCACGTACGAGCGCCCCGCGCGGATGCCCTCCCGGACCGCCGCCCGGGACAGGTCGTCGGCGAGGACGACGGTCTGCGGGTGGCCGACGACGTCCGGGTCGCGATGGGCGTCGCTGCCGCCCATCGCCGGGATCCAGCCGCGCCCGTCCCGCACCGAGGCGACCAGCGTGCCGTCCCAGTCGGCGAGCGCCACCTCGTCGTCGGGCGTCCAGGGACCGTTCCACACCTCCACGGCGTCCGCCTCGCCGAAGCCGAACTTCCAGGCGCAGCCGATGCAGGTGGCGTGCGGGTGGGCGGGGACGACCAGGCCGCCGGCGCGGCGGATCTGCCGGGCGAACCGGCCGAAGCGGTCGTCGCGGGCGCGGTAGCGCCAGTCGACGAAGGTGCCGGGGTCGGTGCCGAGCGCCACGACGTGCCCGTTGCGCGTGGTGACCTCCTCGCCCAGCAGGACGAGCAGGTCGTCGCCCGCCGCCTCGGCCCAATGGGCGTGCGCGGAGTGGGTGTTGTGCTCGGAGCTGTTGATGAAGTCCAGCCCGGCCGCGCGGGCGAGCGCGGCGATCTCGGCGGGGGTGCGGCGGCCGTCGGAGTGCCAGGAGTGCAGATGGCAGTCGCCCCGGTACCAGGCCCGCCCCCGGCCCCCGGCCCGCTCGGGCGGATACACGGGCCGCGCCGTCTGCCCGGGTTCGCCGTGCGTCAGCGTGACGGTGATCTCGTACGACAGGCCCTGCGGGGCCACGGTGTACGGGCCCAGCGCGATGTGCCAGGTGCCCGCGCGCACCGGGCCGGGGAGGTAGCCCGGGGTGGCGTCGTCGGCGCGGAGGAAGAACGCGGTGCGGGCCCCGCCCGACCAGCCGCGGAAGCCCCGGCCGCCCAACTCCGTGCCGCGCTCGTCGAAGAGGCCGATGTCGAGGGCGTTGCCGGGGGTGCCGGCCGGTACGGCGGGCCGGTCGTAGGTGTAGGCGACGGCGATCTCGCGCACGCCGTCCGGCACCTCGACGGGGACGTACACGAAGTCGGGGGCGCCCGGCGGGAGGGTGCCGCGCACCGTCCTCGTCTCCCGGGGCCCCGGGGACCCCCGGCCGTCGCGGTCCGCCGCGGAAGCGAAGCTCACGCCTCCCAACGTAATCGCGGCGGCCGTACCCGTCGCGAAGACGGCGCGCCGTCCGATCGCGGTGCGGTGCTCCTGCGCGGTGCGGTGCTCCTCGCACATGCTGCTGCTCCCAGGGGGTCGGGTGGTGACGGGACTCAGGGGGAGGGGAACGGGGCTCGGGGGTGACGGATCCCGGGCGGGGGACAGGTCTCGGGCGGTGCGGGGACGGCGCGGTGCCACCTTGGTAGTGAGCGGTGAACTGCCGTGCAAGGCAAGGGAATCGGCGGATTGCGCGGGGGAGGAGCGATCCGCGGCGCAGGCCCGGCCCGCGGCGCAGGGCCCTCTCCGGCGGGCCGAGGCGATGCCGACCGGTCGGTATGGACAGATGGGGCGGGCGGCGGTATTGATGGGTCCGTCGTCCGCGTACGAAAGGCCGCCCATGCGCATCGCCGTCACGATCTTCCTCACCGACGAGACGATCACCCCCGTCCGGCTCGCCCGGGAGCTGGAGCAGCGCGGGTTCGCCGGGCTGTACCTGCCCGAGCACACGCACATCCCCGTCGAGCGGACCACCCCGTACCCGGCGGGCGGTGAACTGCCCCGCGAGTACGGCCGCACCCTGGACCCCTTCGTCGCGCTCGGGCAGGCCGCCGCCGTCACCGAGCGGCTCGGGGTCGCCACCGGCATCACGCTCGCCGCGCAGCACGACCCGATCGACCTGGCCAAGCAGATCGCCACCCTGGACCACCTCTCCGGCGGCCGGTTCACGCTCGGGCTCGGCTTCGGCTGGAACGTCGAGGAGGCCGCCGACCACGGAGTGCAGTGGCGCACCCGGCGCGAACTGGTCCGGGACCGGATGGGCCTGATGCGGGCGCTGTGGACGGAGGAACCGACCGCGTACGAGGGCGAGTTCGGCAGCGTCCGGGCCAGCTTCGCGTACCCCAAGCCGGTGCAGAAGCCGCGCGGTCCGGTCGTCGGCCCGCGCACGCTGATCGGCGGGGCGGCCGGGCCGAGGCTGTTCGCGCACCTCTGCGAGTACGCCGACGGCTGGCTGCCCATCGGCGGGCGCGGCCTGTCCGAGTCGCTGCCGGCGCTGCGCTCCGCCTGGGCCGACGCGGGCCGCGACCCGGCCGCGCTCCAGGTCGTGCCGTACGCCGTCCTCCCCACCCCGGGCAAGCTCGCCCACTTCGCCGAACTCGGCATCGAGGAGACCGTGGTGCAGCTGCCGCCGGCGGGGGAGGCGGAGGTGCTGCGGGCGCTGGACGCGTACCAGCCGTTCGTCGACGCCCGGTGAGCGCCCGTCGGGCGCCCGGCCGCCCTTTGCCCTGATCACCCCGAACGTATGCTCAAAGGATGACGACCTCCGCGGCCTCCGGAACCGGCCCCACCGAGAACTCCCTGCGTCGCGCTCTCAAACGCGCCCGGGACGGCGTCTCCCTGGACGTCTCCGAGGCCGCGGTCCTGCTCCAGGCGCGCGGTGAGCACCTGACGGACCTGTCCGCCTCGGCCGCCCGGGTCCGGGACGCGGGGCTCGAGGCGGCGGGCCGTCCCGGTGTCATCACGTACTCGAAGAGCGTCTTCGTCCCGCTGACCCGGCTGTGCCGGGACAAGTGCCACTACTGCACGTTCGTCACCGTGCCCGGCAAGCTGCGCCGCGCCGGGCACGGGATGTTCATGTCGCCGGACGAGGTGCTGGACATCGCCCGCAGGGGCGCCGCCGCCGGCTGCAAGGAAGCCCTCATCACCCTCGGCGACAAGCCCGAGGACCGCTGGCCCGAGGCGCGCGAATGGCTCGACGCGCACGGCTACGACGACACGATCGCCTACGTCCGCGCGATCTCCATCCGCATCCTGGAGGAGACGGGCCTGCTGCCCCACCTCAACCCGGGCGTGCTGACCTGGACCGACTTCCAGCGCCTGAAGCCGGTCGCGCCCTCCATGGGCATGATGCTGGAGACCACCGCGACCCGCCTGTGGTCCGAGCCGGGCGGCCCGCACCACGGCTCCCCGGACAAGGAGCCGGCCGTGCGGCTACGCGTGCTGGAGGACGCGGGCCGCTCCTCCGTCCCCTTCACCTCCGGCATCCTCATCGGCATCGGCGAGACCTACGAGGAGCGCGCCGAGTCCCTCTTCGCCCTGCGCCGGGTCTCCCGCGCCCACCACGGCCTGCAGGAGGTGATCGTCCAGAACTTCCGCGCCAAGCCGGACACCGCGATGCGCGGCATGCCGGACGCGGAACTCGACGAGCTGGTCGCCACGGTCGCCGTCGCCCGGCACGTGCTGGGCCCGTCCGCCTGTCTCCAGGCCCCGCCGAACCTGGTCGACTCCGAGTACGGGCGGCTGATCGCGGCGGGCATCGACGACTGGGGCGGCATCTCCCCGCTCACCATCGACCACGTCAACCCCGAGCGGCCCTGGCCGCAGATCGACGAACTGGCCGAGAAGTCCCGGGCGGCCGGCTTCGAGCTGCGCGAACGCCTCTGCGTCTACCCGGAGTTCGTCACCCGAGGCGAGCCCTGGCTGGACCCGCGGCTGCGCCCGCACGTGGCCGCGCTCGCCGACCCGGCCACGGGTCTGGCCCGCCCGGACGCGGTGGTCGAGGGCCGCCCCTGGCAGGAGCCGGACGAGGCGTTCACCGCGAGCGGCCGCACCGACCTGCACCGCACCATCGACACCGAGGGCCGCACCGCCGACCGCCGCGACGACTTCGACGAGGTCTACGGCGACTGGGAGGCCCTGCGCGAGGCCGCCGTCCCCGGGATGGCGCCGCAGCGCATCGACACCGATGTGCGCGCGGCCCTGCGCACGGCGGCCGACGACCCGACGCGGCTGACCGACGCCGAGGCCCTCGCCCTGCTGCACGCGGACGGCCCGGCGCTGGACGCGCTGTGCGGGGTGGCGGACGACGTGCGCAAGTCGGCGGTGGGCGACGACGTCACCTACATCGTCACCCGCAACATCAACTTCACCAACGTCTGCTACACCGGCTGCCGCTTCTGCGCCTTCGCCCAGCGCCGCACCGACGCCGACGCGTACACGCTTTCGCTGGACCAGGTGGCCGACCGGGCCCAACAGGCGTGGGACGTGGGCGCGGTGGAGGTCTGCATGCAGGGCGGCATCCACCCCGACCTGCCCGGCACCGCGTACTTCGACATCGCGCGGGCGGTCAAGGAGCGCGTCCCCGGCCTGCACGTGCACGCCTTCTCCCCGATGGAGGTGGTGAACGGCGCGGCCCGCACCGGCCTGTCGATCCGCGAGTGGCTGACGGCGGCCCGGGAGGCGGGCCTGGACACCATCCCGGGCACGGCGGCGGAGATCCTCGACGACGAGGTCCGCTGGATCCTGACCAAGGGCAAGCTGCCGGCGGCGACCTGGATCGAGGTCGTCGAGACGGCCCACGAGCTGGGCATCCGGTCGAGCTCGACGATGATGTACGGCCACGTCGACCAGCCCCGCCACTGGCTCGGGCACCTGCGCACCCTGGCGGGGATCCAGCAGCGGACCGGGGGCTTCACGGAGTTCGTGACGCTCCCCTTCGTGCACACCAACGCCCCGGTCTACCTGGCCGGCATCGCCCGTCCCGGTCCGACGGTCCGCGACAACCGCGCGGTCACGGCGATGGCCCGCCTCCTGCTCCACCCGCACATCCCCCACATCCAGACGAGCTGGGTCAAGCTGGGCGCGGAGGGGGCGGCTCAGATGCTCCGCTCGGGCGCGAACGACCTCGGCGGCACCCTCATGGAGGAGACCATCTCCCGCATGGCGGGCTCCTCCTACGGCTCCTACAAGTCGGTCAAGGACCTGATCGCGGTCGCGGAGGCCGCCGGCCGCCCGGCGAAGCCCCGCACCACCCTGTACGGCGAGGTCCCGGAGGAACGCCGGCGCGCGGCCGAGGCCTCGGACGGGCACCTGCCGGAGCTGCTGCCGGTGCTGGACGGGAACGGCGGGACGGCGGGGACGGCAGGAAGTGCGGGAACGGCAGGAAGTGCGGGGGCGGCGGGGACGAGGCAGGGCACGGGCTGGCAGTAGGATGATCCGACCCCTGTTGTCGGGGATCGGAACTCCGTCCGACCGAGGAGATGCGTACCGGTGCCAGCCCGTCTTCCTTCGTGGGCCTGGGTGACCGGGCTGACCACGGGGGCGATAGCCGTGGTGGCCGTCCTGGCGGTGCAGGCCGACCAGGGGGCGAAGCCCACCGCCGCCACGAGCCGGCCGAGTGCGTCGGCGACGGCGGACGCGAAGCCGTCCGCGGAGTCGTCCGCGGAACCGGAGGCGGAGAGGAAGCCGGTGGCGGTACCGGACGGCTCCGGGACGGGCCGCCGGATCGTCTACTCCCTCGGCCAGCAGCGGGTGTGGCTGGTCGACGCCAGCGACGCCGCCCGCCGCTCCTTCACGGTGTGGCCGGGGACGGTCCCCCCGGACCCCGGCTCCTACACGATCGGCACCCGCACCGAGGCCACGACCGGGAGCGACGGCGTGGAGATCGAGCACATCCTCTACTTCACCGCGAAGTCCGGCGTCTCCGTCGCCTTCTCCAACGCCGTGGACGGCTCCTCGCCCCCGCCCCCCGCCTCGGGCGCCCGGACCGGCGGCATCCGCGTCGCCAAGGCCGACGGAGAGGCCCTGTGGGCCTTCGGCACGGCGGGGACGACGGTCCGGGTCGTGGAGTAGCCGCACGGGCCCGGAGCCTCCCGCCCGCCACGCGTCCGGCGGACGCCCGCCACGCGTCCGGCAGGGCGCCCGGAGCGGGCGGCCGGCACGGTGGCCCGGGGCGGGCGTCCGACGCCGATCCGGGCGGCCACGTGTGGCCGGACCCGACCACTTCGGTCACTTCTCCCATACCTCCCTGCTCCTGAACCGGACCTCCCGGTTCGATTACAGTGCTGGGCGTCGCACGTACGGACGGTGCCTGGGAGGTCTGGGTGGGGGCGACTGCCGGGCCCGTGTGGGGGCGCCGTGAGCAGCAGGACTTCCGCAGCCGGGTGCGTGGGACGCTGCTCGGGGCGGCCGTCGGGGACGCGCTCGGCGCGCCCGTGGACGGGCTGGACCTCGACGCGATCCGCCGGGCGCACGGCGCCGGGGGCCTCGCCGACCTCGCCCCCGCCTACGGCCGGCGCGGTGCCGTCACCCACCACACCCAGCTCACCCTCTTCTCCGTGGACGGCCTGATCCGCGCCCAGGTGCGGCGCGACACCGGCGCCTGGCACCCACCCACCGACCTGCACCGGGCGTACCTGCGCTGGGCCACCACCCAGCGCGACTGGGGCCCGGACGAGCGCCGCGAGGAAGACGGCTGGCTGGCCCGCGAGGAGTGGCTGTACGCCCGCCGCGACCCGGCCCGCGCGCTGCTGATCGGGCTCGGCGACGAGACGATGGGGACGCCGGCGGCGCCCAAGAACCCCGCCGAGGCCGGACCGGAGGCCGCCGCCCGTTCCGCGCCGTTCGGCCTGCTCGTCGGCTGGGAGCCGCAGCTCGTCGCCCAGCTCGCGGTGGAGTGCGCGGCACAGACCCACGGGCGTCCCACCGCCTGCCTCGCGGCGGGCGCGTACGCCGTGATCGTGCACGCGCTGGCCCGGGGCGAGCACCTGGACGCGGCGGTGCAGCAGACGCTCGCGCTGCTGGCCGCGCGGCCCGGTCACGAGCCGGTGTCCGAAGCACTGCAGCAGGCGCTGGGGGCCGTGCGGCAGGGCGTGCCCACGCCGGAGCGGGTGACCCAGCTGGTCGGCGCCGCGACCGCCGAGGGCGCCGTGGCCGCCGCCGTGTACTGCGCCCTGGTGGGCGAGGACGTACGGCACGGGCTGCGGCTGTCGGTCAACCACGACGGGCCCTCGGCCGCGACCGGCGCCCTCACCGGCGGTCTGCTCGGCGCCCTGCACGGCGAGACGGCACTCCCGCCGGCCTGGCTGGTCGAACTGGAGGGCCGCCCCACGATCCTGGAGCTCGCCGACGACTTCGCCATGGAGATGACCCAGGGCCCCGCCCTGCACGGGCCCGGCGGCTCGTCCCCCGCGTGGCTGGCGCGCTACCCGCGGGGCGCCTGAGGCCCCGCGGGGCGCGGGTCAGTCCTTCATCGGCGCGGGCGCCCCGTCCTGCGCCGGCACCGCCGCCGCGGCCGAGCCGTCGCCGTCGGTGTTGATGCGCTCGATGAGCGCCAGCCGCTCCGGGGTGTCCTCCGGCTTCGCGTAGCCGATGAGGACGTACAGGACCAGGGAGACGGCCAGCGGGATCGAGACCTGGTACTCCAGCGGCACGCCGCCGTCGACGGACCAGTGGATCGGGTAGTTCACCAGCCAGAAGGCCAGCAGGCCGGTCGCCCAACTGGTGAGCGCGGCCGTCGGGCCGGAGCGGCGGAACGGCCGCAGCAGGCCCAGCATCATCGGGATGGCGATCGGGCCCATCAGTCCGGCCACCCACTTGATGACGACCGTGATGATGTCCTTGAAGGTCGGCGAGTCGACCTGGGTCGCCACCGCCATGGACAGGCCGAGGAAGACCACCGTCGTCACCCGCGCCGCGATCAGGCCCGAACGCTCGCCCCACGCCCGCGCCCTGGCCGACAGCACCGGTGCCACGTCGCGGGTGAAGACGGCCGCGATGGCGTTGGCGTCCGAGGAGCACATGGCCATCGTGTGGGAGAAGAAGCCGACGATGACCAGGCCCAGCAGGCCGTGCGGCAGCAGCTGTTCGGTCATCAGGGCGTAGGAGTCGGAGCCGTCCGCCTTCCGGGAGTCCACCAGCAGCGGCGACATCCACATCGGGAAGAACAGCACCAGCGGCCAGACCAGCCACAGCACCGCGGAGAGCCGTGCCGAACGCTCGGCCTCCCGGGGGGTGGGGGTGGCCATGTAGCGCTGGGCCTGGTTGAGCATGCCGCCGTTGTACTCGAACAGCTTGATGAAGAGGAACGCCAGCAGGAAGACCGTGCCGTACGGGCCGACCAGCGGCTCCCCGTGACCCTGGAGTTCGGGCTCGTCCCAGGCGCCGAAGAAGCCGCCGTGGTCGTCGAGTTCGGCGAGGACGGCGAAGAGCATCGCGAGCCCGGCCAGCAACTGGATGACGAACTGGCCGAGTTCGGTCAGCGCGTCCGCCCACAGGCCGCCGATGGTGCAGTAGACCGCCGTGACCGCACCGGTGATGAGGATGCCCTGGTTGAGCGAGACGCCGGTGAACACCGACAGCAGGGTGGCGATCGCCGCCCACTTCGCGCCCACGTCCACGATCTTCAGCAGCATGCCGGACCAGGCCAGCGCCTGCTGGGTCTTCAGGTCGTAGCGGTTCTTCAGGTACTCCAGCGGGGACGCGACGTGGAGCCGGGAGCGCAGCCGGTTGATCCGGGGGGCGAACAGCTTCGACCCGATGGCGATGCCCAGGGCGATGGGGAAGGACCAGGTGACGAAGGACGTCACGCCGTAGGTGTAGGCGATGCCCGCGTACCCGGTGAACATCACCGCGCTGTAGCCCGACATGTGGTGGGAGATCCCGGAGAGCCACCACGGCATCCTGCCGCCGGCCGTGAAGAAGTCGCTGACGTTGTCCACCCGCTTGTGGGACCAGATGCCGATGGCGATCATCACGGCGAAGTAGCCGATGAGCACCGCCCAGTCGAGACTGTTCATGTCCCCCCTTCCGGGGTCCGCCTTGTGAACTCCACTCACCCGGTTGGCACTTCGCCTGAGTGGGGTAGGGGCGAGAAGCGCCGCGAAGTGCCCGCTCATCGTGGGTGGGGTGGCGTGGGCGCGACAAGAAAGGGTCAGGTCAAGAGGAGGCAAAAATGTTCGACTAGGTGACCTTGGTTCATGTATGTGAACGAGGAGGGTGTCGTGGAATCCGCACCGCGAACCGGCGGGAAGGGCGCCCGGGGGCCGGTCGGACGGGTCGTCTCAGCGCAGTTCGTCCGGGCAGGGCGTGCCCCGCGACCACTGGTACGGCGCCTCCAGCCGGTACGTGCCCGCCTTCGGGGCGAGCAGCATCGTCCACCGGTCGCCGTTCGCGTCCTCCTCCGTCTCCCTCAGGCAGCCGTGGACGTTCTCGTACGTCTTCGGCGCACCCTCGGGACGGTTCTTCGACTCCTCCGTCTCCTGCGGCGGATCCAGCTTGTCGCCCTCGGCGTCGACGATGCTCAGCCACGGCGAGTACGGGATGCGGACGAGGACGCGGCCCGCCTTCTCCACGCGCAGCGTCATCCCGCCCTGCTCGGCCCGCTCCACCACCGTGTCCGGCTCGGCCAGCGGGGTCGGGTCGCTCACCTCGAACAGCTGCCAGTTGGCGTCGCCCCAGATCTGCTTCAGGTACGGCAGCCCGCGCTGCACCAGCTCCCGCTCCCGCTGGCCGCCGTCACCGTCCGGCTCGTCCTTCGGCAGCACCACGAAGTGCACGCCCCAGCGCTTCAGCCACGCGTGGTAGTTCGCCGAGTTGAGCGTGTCGTCGTAGAAGAGCGGGTTGCGCTCCATGTCGGCCTGCCGGTTCCAGCCACGGGCCAGGTTGACGTACGGGGCGAGGGCGGAGGCCTCGCGGTGCGAGCGGGCCGGGACGACCTCCACCCGGCCCCGCTCGGCGCCGACCTCCTGGAGCTCGTTCACCAGCGGCGCCAGCTCGCGCGCCCAGGACGCCCGCGGGGTGGTGTGCACGACGTCGTCGACCGACTTGAAGCCGATCCAGCCGGTGAAGAAGACGGAGGCGACCACGATCGCGTACCACTTGCGGGACCTCGGCGCCGCGAACGGCAGCGCGGCCACCAGCGCCACGCCCGCGAACAGCATCGCCAGCCGCGTGATGTTCGAGCCGATCTGCGAGCTGATCAGCCAGACCAGCACCACCCCGAGCCCGTACACCGCGGACGTGATGCGGACGGTCTTCCACTCCCGGGGCACCAGGACGACCACCAGGACCGAGTACAGCAGCGGCAGGACCACCGAGCCGAGGCCCATCGGCTGCGTCCCCGAGAACGGGAACAGCCAGGCCGACACCGCCACCACCGCACTCGGCGCCAGCCCGAGCGCCCACGCCCCGGGCAGGCGCTTCTGGAAGAACAGCGCCACCGCCACCAGACCCACGAACAACCCCGCGACCGGCGAGGCCATCGTGGCCAGGGCCGCCAGCGGGGCCGCGCACAGGGCCTTCGCCCAGCGTTTGTAGCGCCACCGGTACGGCCAGCAGAAGACGACCGCGACCGCGCCGAGCGCGAACATGGTGCCCAGCCCGAACGTCACCCGTCCCGATGCCGCGTTGCACAGCAGCGCGAACACGCCCGCGAGCGCCGCCCACAGGGGATTGCGCACACCCCGGCTGCGCATGAGGACCAGCGTCAGCAGCCCCGCCGACACCGTCCCCGCGATCATCATCGTCGTCCGCACCCCGAGGAGCGACATCAGGTACGGGGACACCACGCTGTACGACACCGGGTGCATACCGCCGTACCAGGCCAGGTTGTACGCGGAGTCGGGGTGCCGGCCGACGAACTCGGCCCACGCGTCCTGCGCCGCCAGGTCGCCGCCGCTGTTGGCGAACGTGAAGAACCAGACGACGTGCAGGAGACCGGCGAGGGCGGTGACGGACAGGACGGGGTGCCGCAGCACACGGGCGCGCACGGCGAGGACGGCGGCCCCGGCACGGGAGGTGCGGGGGCCGCCGCCGGTGCCGTCAGGGGCGGGGACCGTGGGGGCCTCCGGACGCGCCGTGGGGTCTTGCGGGTGCGCCGTGGGGTCCCCCGGGTGCTGCGCGTCGGGCACGCGTATTCGCGGTCCGGTTCCCGAGCCGGTGCCCCGGCCCGGATCGGCGTCGTCGGCGCGTGTCGGCTCCGCAGTGGCCACCTGAAGGCACTCCCCGTGTCCCGTCTCCTGTGCGCGGCCGCGTTCCGGTGACCGGCGGCCTGCCCGTTTCGTGACGCTAGCACGCACCCCGTCGGCCGTCGCCCGGGCGGGGACGGCCGACGGGGTGCAAGCGTGCGCGCCGCGCACGCGCGTCCCGGATCAGGAGACGCGCGTCAGCTTGTCCGTGAAGCCGGGTTCCACCAGGTCCTCCTGGAGGGCGACCGGCACCTTGACGGCGCTGCTCGTGCCGTCCCCCACGGTGAGCGTGCCCACCTTGGTGCCGGCCTCCGCCTGGTGCGGCAGGTCGTCGTCCGCGGCGAACGTCAGCTTCACCGACAGCCCCGCCCAGCCGACGGCCTCGACGTCCTCGGTGACGGCGACGGGGGTGCGGCCGCCGAGACCGTCGTCCACGTACCCGACCACGGTGCCCTTCTTCAGGATCGTCGCCGACTCCAACGCGCCCTGCGCGGCCCGGATCAGCAGGTCGCTCGAGGTGAGGGCGGCGGACAGGATGGTGTTCTCCTTGCCGCCCGCGGGCTGGCGGACCACGGCGCCGATGATGAGCCGGGTCTCGCCGTCGACCTCCTTCTTCGCGGCGAACACGAGGTTGCCGAGCGCGGAGGTGGTGGTGCCGGTCTTGATGCCGACGACGCCGTTGCTGCCGACCAGCTGGTTCCAGTTGGGCCAGTTCTTGCCCTTGTAGTCGTCGTACGACATCATCGCGGCGACCTCGCGGAACACGGGCTGCTGCATCGCGGCCTTGGCCAGCTTCACCTGGTCCACGGCCGTGCTCACGGTGGTGTTGTTCAGCCCCGAGGGGTCGGTGTACGTCGTGTCGGTCATGCCGAGGTCCTTCGCGGCCTCGTTCATCTTCTCGACGAACGCCTCCTCGGACCCCGCGTCCCAACGGGCGAGCAGTCGCGCCACGTTGTTCGCGGACGCGATCAGGACGGCCTCGATCGCCTCCCGCTGGGAGATCTCGTCGCCCGCGGTGACGTCGACGGTCGACTCGTCACCGGCGTCGGACTGCTTCTCGGCGAGCTCGTCGATCTTGATCATCGGCCCCTCGGCGCCGCTCTTGAGCGGGTGGTCGCGCAGGACCAGGTACGCGGTCATGACCTTGGCGACACTGGCGATCGGCACGGGCTTCTGCTCGCCGGAGGAGCCGAACGTGCCGATGCCCTGGACGTCGAGCGCGGCCTGCCCGGACGCCGGCCACGGGATGTCGACCTTGTCGCCCTCGAAGGTGTAGCTGTCCTGGGCGGTGAGCTCGAGCGTGGGCGCCGGCAGCGGGCGGACGTTCTGCACGATCGCGAAGACGATGACCAGCAGCAGGACCAGCGGCGTCCAGATCTTGACCCGCCGCACGGCCGTCCGCAGCGGGGTCTCCGGCGGCGGCGGGGTGTTGGTCAGCTCGGCCAGCAGGTCCAGCGGCGGCTTGGGCGGCAGCGGCTGCTGCGTCGTCCGCTCGGGCTCGACCTGCGGGGCGGGGGCGGCGGTCGCGCCGGCGGGCGCGGGGGGACGCGCGGCCGGCGGCGCGGTGCGCAGCGCGGTGGTGGCGTCCTCACCACGCGGCGGCTTGCGGGTGCCGGGGTCGTCGAACTCCTTCAGCGCGACGAACTTGCTGGTCCGCTCGGCCGCGGCCTCGGGCTTGGACTCGGACGCGCTGTCGGACGTGGCCTTGGCGCCCGCGTCGCCCCACTTGAGCATGGTGGTGGGCTGGTCGACGGGGGGCGCGGAGGGAGGCCTGGTCCTGAAGACGGCGGTGGGCTGATCGACGGGGCCCTCGGCCTTGGTCCGGGAGCCGGACTCGGTGTCGGTGTCGGTGTCGGTGTCGGAGGGATCGTCGTCGTCGGCCTTCGGGCCGCCGGCCTCGGGGGCGGCCCCGGCACCGGCCTCACGGGAGTCGGTGGACGGGTCCGCGTCGTCGTCGGCGTCGGAATCGTCGGCGTCGTCGGAGGCCGAGCCGCCGTCGGCGGTCCGGTCGGCGGGAGCGGTCTTCGGGGAGCTCGTGGACGGGTCCGCGTCCGGGGACGCGTCGTCGTCCCCGGACGGACCCGCCTCGGGGGCGTCGTCCGCGTCGCCCGTCGCCGTGGGGGCGCCGCCGCGGGGCTCGTCCCCGTCCTCGCCGTGGGACGCGTCGTCCGCGGCGCCCTCGGCCCCACCGGTCGCGTCCGGGGCCGGACCGGCCTCCGGGGCTTCCCGCACGGCCTCCCCGGGCCCCGCGTCGCCCGCGTCGGCGGTGGCGCCCCGGGACGGCCCGTCCGCCTCGGACCCGGACGCGTCGGACGCGCCCTCGTCGGCGTCCGTGCCCCTGTTCTCGCCCTTGTTCCCGTCCTCGTCGTCGTCCTCGTCGTCGGCCTTCGGGCCCCCGGCAGGAGCGGTCGCCCGCTCCGAGGCGTCTCCCGCGTCGCTCCCGGTCCCCGCACCGGCGCCGGCGCCGTCCTGGGCGGTGGCCTTCCCGCCGTCGGCCGGGGCGTCCTCGGCCCCGTCCTCGGACTCCGCCGCCCCGCCGGTGCCCGCACCGGGCTCCGCCGGGCGCACCCACGAGGCCACCGCCTCGCTCAGCCGACCGGCACCCTCCGCAGCAGAATCGTCACGGCCCCCGGTGGACGCGTCGTCGGCCGCCGCGTCCTCCGTCGCCTCACGCACCGACAGCACCCGGGTGGCCGTGTCGCCGCTCCCGCGGTTCTTGGAAGACGCGGCCTCGCGGGCCACCGCCAACCGGGGGTCCCGCTCCTCGGCGGAGTTCCTCGCCTCGGGAACCGGACCCGCGCTCCCCGACGTCGGTCCTGCCGACGACTCGCGCTGCTTCGACCTGTCGGGGGACTCGCCCGCCACCGATGCCTCCTCGCATGTGCCGCACGCCCCGCGTGCGCCAACCCAACCGTGAACCATCGCCCGCGACAACGCTCCGCGCGTTGTCCGAACCCTGTACCAGTGTCCTGTGTTGCGGGCCGATCCCACGTGCTAGACGAGAACGACATACCTACCGGTTCCCTTACGAACCGGTCACGCACCCTCGACAGACCAATGTGAGAGGGGTCACCCTGTCATTCATCCACGCGGGGAGGCATGGATGGGCAGGAGCCGCAGAACACTTCCGGAGGAGCTTCTGCTGCTGGCGTTGGACCCGACCACGGGTACCACCGCACAGCCGCAGTCGCTCGACCTCGGTCTGGCCGGAGCACAGCTAGTGGAGCTGGCGCTGGCCGGACGGATAGCCCCAGACGGGGATCGTATCGCCGTGGTGGTGCCACGGCCGACTGGAGATCCGACATTGGACTGCGCGTTGGAGTTGCTGCGAAGGCGCGGCGCTCCGGTACGGGCCGTCCACTGGATCGGCGGGCCGCGTCTCGGGCTCCGCCAGACCTACCTCTCGCATCTGGAGCGCTGCGGCATGGTGCACGCCGTGGCGGGACAGATGTGCGGGGTCTTGCCGACGACTCGCTACCAGGCGACGGACACCGAGATCAGCCGGGAGATCAGGGCCCGGCTGGACTCCGCGATCCGCACCGGCGTTCCGCCGGACCCGCGGACCGCGGCGCTCGCCGCACTGGCGCACGCGGTCGGCCTCGGCAAGCACCTGTACCCGGGGAACGAGGGACGCTCCTCGCGCTCCCGGTTGCGGGACCTGATCCGGCACGACCCGATGGGCGGCCTCGTGGCGCACGCCGTGATGGACGTTCAGAACGGCGTGGCGGCCCAGCCGCGCCGCAGCCCCGCCGCGGCCGGCCGTCAGGCCCCCGCCGGGGGCCGGGGCGCGACGGAACCCGCCCGAGGCGTTCCGGCGCAACCGCACCGCGGATCCATGGCGCGTGTCGTGGCCCACTGAACCGCACGTCCCCCGAGGGGCCCACGACGCACCGCGGACGCACGGCACGACACCGCGGAACCGGTCACGGGAGCCGCTGTCCGAGCGGGGCGGAGGGAGTACACGGGACTCCCTCCGCCCCGCTAGGCGTGCCCGGAACCGGCGTCCGTGCCGTCACCGTTTCGCGAACCGGCGCGTACCCGCCGTATATCCACCGTTTCCCAGCGGTAGGAAGCACCTTGGTGGCAATCTGCTCGACAGCAGATACGCAAAGTGGCAAGTATGAGGCATGCAGCCGGAGGTGCACGTCCCGTGGCATCCAATGTCAATCCCACCGTCAGGCGGCGCCGGCTGGGCCAGGAGTTGCGCAGGCTCCGCGAACTCAAGGGCATGACCGCCGAGGAAGTGGCGGAACGGCTGCTGGTGTCGCAGTCGAAGATCAGCCGGTTGGAGAACGGCCGGCGCAGCATCAGCCAGCGCGACGTCCGCGACCTGTGCGGGGTCTACGAGGTGGAGGACCAGCGCATCGTCGACTCGCTGATGCAGATGGCCAAGGACTCGCGCCAGCAGGGCTGGTGGCACGCCTTCGGCGACATCCCGTACAGCGTCTACATCGGCCTGGAGACGGACGCGGAGTCGCTCAGGGTCTACGAACCCCAGATCATCACCGGCCTGTTGCAGACCCGCGCGTACGCCGAGGCGATCGTCCAGGGCGGTTCGCCGGAGTCGTCCGAGCAGGAGAACGACAAGCGGGTCGAGGTCCGCCTGCGCAGGCAGAGCCGCATCACCGCCGAGAAGGACCCGCTGCGGCTGTGGGTGGTGCTGGACGAGGCGTCGCTGCGGCGGGTCGTCGGAAGCCGGCAGGTGATGCGCGAACAGCTCGAGCACGTCATGGAGTTGTCCCAGCTCCCGCACATCACCGTGCAGGTGCTGCCGTTCGAGGTGGGCGCGCACGCCGGTATCAACGGCCAGTACTCGATCCTGGAGTTCGCCGACGCGGCCGACTCGAGCGTCGTGTACATCGAGGGCGTGACCAGTGACCTGTACCTGGAGAAGCCGCACGACGTGCAGAAGT
The DNA here is from genome assembly GCF_008704515.1 of Streptomyces viridosporus T7A. Taxonomy (NCBI): domain Bacteria; kingdom Bacillati; phylum Actinomycetota; class Actinomycetes; order Kitasatosporales; family Streptomycetaceae; genus Streptomyces; species Streptomyces viridosporus. Next base: position 3,800,130 of record NZ_CP023700.1, on the reverse strand, counting down.
ACACCGTGATGTACGAGCACCTGCGGGCCCAGTCCCTGAACGTGGATCAGTCCCGTCAGCTCGTCGAGCGCATCGCGAAGGACTACGCACGCTGATCCGCCGTCATGTGGAGGCGAACCTTACACCTCTGGCATGACCGTCGGGAAGACTCGTCCGGAATATGCCATCCGGTCGAGTGAATGGCCGCTTCGGAAGAGGATGGTGGCGAGTAGCGTCGATCACGCCACCCACCAGTGGGGGGTGGCGCAATCCGTTCTGCGGGTCCATGCCGGAATGCGCAGCCCGGGACGGCAACTCAGCAACTGGCTACGGAGCGAACATGGCAATTCGTCTGGGTGCCACGGAAACGTGGACGACATCCACCTACACCAACAACAACGGCGCGTGCGTGATGGTCAGGTCGACCCACCGGGAAGCGCTGGAACTCGGGGACACCAAGGTCCCCGAGGGTCCGAAGCTGGCCTTTCCCGCGGACGCGTGGAGCGCCTTCGTGGCCTCGGTGAAGGACTGATCGGACCGGCGACCGCCCCACGGACCACTGGTGCCGGAGCCACCGGCACGGACGCCCCGGGCACCGGTGCCGTCGGCACGGACGTCGTCGGCACCCGCACCACGGGTACCGGTACCACGGGTACCGGTACCGCCGAAAGGGCCCTCTCGACCAGCTCGCCGTCCTAGCCGAGAGGGCCCCGGTGCGCGGCCCGGCCTCCTGCCGCTCAGCTCACCGGGAAAGCCACGTCGCACACCGGGTCCTCGGCCCCGGCGGCGTCCCAGTCCGCGAAGTACACCTCCCGGCAGGGGCCCGCCGGTGACAGCCCCTCGGCGGCCATCCACTGCTCCACCGCTTCGAAGGCGGCCATGATCTGCGGATGCGCCACCTGCGCCTTGGTGATCCGGGTGCGGGCCAGCCGTCGGGCCGGCTCCACCCGTACCGCCGTCTCCCAGGACCGGCCCCGCCGCGCGGCCCACTCCCGCGCCGCCGCCTCGTCGGCGACCGGGACGCACGCCTCGGCGGGGCCGTCGCTCTCCATCGACACCTCGGAGTGGTACACCACGAACGGCTCCCCGGTCATGCCCCCGCACTCCCGGGCCGCCTCCTCCAGCCGCCCCAGCGAGGCCCCGATCCACGCCGGCAACTCGTCCACCAGCGTGTGCCGCGTCTCGGTGATCAGCACCTGTTCGGGCACGTCCACCGTCTCGACCACGAACTTCCCGTACATCTCGGAGCTCCTCCCCGACAACCGTCCACGGAGGTACGCGGCGAGCGTCCGCTGCCCGGCGACCCGCGCCTCGACGTTCGCCCAGTAGGCGTCGAGCCGGTCGGCCGCCGTCGCACCGTCGTCCGCGTCGACGACCTCGGCGATCACCGCCAGCGGCATGTCCAGCTGCCGCAACAGTGCGATCGTCCGGGCCCGTCCGACCTGACCGGCCCGGTAGAACCGGTAACCGGTCCCCCCGTCGACCCGCGCCGGGGCCAGCAGCCCCAGACGGTCGTACAGCCGCAGGGCCTTGGCCGACAGCCGCGCCCGCGCCGCGAACGCGCCGATCCCGAGCAGTTCCTCGTCCACCCCGTCATCCTCCGTCGCCGGGCGGCCCTTCCGCCCGGCGACACCGAGGCTCTGCCCTGTCCCAGGGGCAAGGTCAACGGGGTGCCGGAAGTCAGCCGAGCGCCTTCTCCACCGCCGCCACGACCTCGGCCGACTCCGGCTCGGTCTGCGGCGAGAAGCGGGCGACGACCTCACCGTCCCGCCCGATCAGGAACTTCTCGAAGTTCCAGCGGACGTCCCCGTCGTGCCCCTCGGCGTCGGCGAAGCCGACCAGCCGCTGGTACAGGGCGTGCCGGCCCTCCCCGTTCACCTCGACCTTCTCGGTCATCGGGAAGGTCACGCCGTACGTCGCCGAACAGAACTCGGCGATCTCCTCCGCGCTGCCCGGCTCCTGCCCGAGGAACTGGTTGCAGGGCACGCCCAGCACCGTGAAGCCGCGCTCCGCGTACCGCTCGTGCAGCCGCTCCAGCCCGGCGTACTGCGGGGTCAGCCCGCACTTGGAGGCCACGTTCACGACGAGCACGGCCCGCCCCGCGTACTGCGCGAGCCCGGCGGAGCCACCGTTCAGGGCACCGATCTCGACATCGAGGGGGGAGGCGCCGTCGCGGCCGTTGTTCGCTGCGTTCTCTGCGTTCTCTGTGTTTTCTGTGTTCTCTGCGTTCGCCATGAACGGATGCTAGCCCCGCGGCGTGACCTTCCCGTGACCGGCCTCGACGGGCACGGCGGTGGGGCCCCGCGAGTGGGCGGTCCGCTCCTCCGTGTCCCCCGACGTCCACGACCGGCGGGCCGAGCGGGCGGGCCGCCCACGGCACCGGCGCGCCCTCCGGCTTCCGGGAGCGCATGAGCGCGACGTGCCGGCCCCGACCCGGTCACGGGCTCCTCAACCGCCGTCCTCCCGCTCGGAACGGTCCTCGCCCCTGGTCCCCGCCGCCACCCCCACGGCGGTGCCGGCCCCCACTCCCAGGGCCATTCCCAGGGCCAGACCGAGCCCGAGGTTGCCGAAGACGGTCAGCCCGAGCACCAACCCGAGCGCCGTACCGAGCGCCAGCCCCACCGATATGCCCGACGCCAGCGCCTTGTTGGCGGCCGCCCCACTGTTTCCGTCCTTGTTCTGCATACGGGCATCATCCTCGATGGCCGTCGCGGCCCGGTCGGTTTCCCGCCCGCACCCGCTCCCCGGCCGAGTACACGGCCCGCCCGCCCGTGGCCCGGGTACTCGGGTGGATCTGAGTACGTGCGCCCTGTCCGGCGGCGGGACGGGACGGAACGCTCGGACCATGAGTCAAGGACTGACGAAACCCGTTCACCCGCTGCTGTCGTTCCTCGTGCCGGCGGTGGTGACGTCGGCGCTGTGGGCCGCCTGGCTCGGCTGGGACCAGCACCGTGACGTGCACCCCGACGGTTCGACGACCGGCCCGTACGAGGCGTGGCAGGTGATCGGGCTGGTGCTGACCCTGCTGGTACCGGTGTACTGGGCGGCGTCCCGGCGCCACGTCGTGGGCGCGGTGCTCGGCACCACGGCCGGCCTGACCGCCGCCGCCTTCTACGACTGGTCGGACGACGGCAGCGGCCTCTTCGTCATCGGCGTGGGGATGGTCATGCTGGGCGGCCTCGCCGCGACCACCGCCGTCTCCGCCGTGATCGCCTCCGCGGCACGGCGCCGAGGACCCGCCGGGGCCTGACGGCACGTCTCGCCCCGGGCCACCTCGCCGATGTCCGTCGCGACCGACGGCGGCCCCGGGCCCGGACGACGCTCCCGTGCCGGGCAGCCCGCACACCAGCGGCCCCGCGGGCTTCGTCGGACACGGTCCGCGGACACCGCGACCGGGGCGCCCGCGAGGATGTTGGCTATCGTCGTGCGGTGCGGTCGATCGTGAACGGGGCCTTCCGTGAGGGTGGGGTGGCTGTGGTGAGCCGTTGGCGGCGGTTGCGTCCGCGGCATCCGGCCCAGTTCGTCGTCCTCGGATTCGCCGCGGCCATCCTGGTGGGCAGTGTGCTGCTGATGCTTCCGGCCGCGAAGGCGGGCCCCGGCGGAGCCACGGCGCTGGAGGCGGTGTTCACCTCCGCCTCCGCGGTGTGCCTGACCGGTCTGGTGGTGGTGGACACGCCCACCTACTGGTCCGGTTTCGGGCACGTGGTGATCCTGGCGCTCATCCAGGTGGGCGGCCTGGGCATCGTGACCTTCGCGTCCCTGCTGGTCATGCTGGTGTCCCGCCGGATGGGGCTGCGCGCACGCCTCACGGCGGCGGCGGAGACCAAAACCCTCGAACTGGGCGACGTGCGGGCGGTGGCCACCGGGGTGATCAAGGTCATTCTGCTGCTGGAGGCGATCACCGCACTGGTACTGACCCTTCGCTTCGGCCTGGCCTACGACAACTCCTGGCCGAGGGCACTGTGGCTGGGCGTGTTCCACTCCGTGTCCGCGGTCAACAACGCGGGCTTCGCGCTGTACACCGACAGCCTGACGGGCTTCACCACCGACTGGTGGATCTGCCTCCCCATCGCCTTCGCCGTCATCGCCGGCGGGCTGGGCTTCCCGGTCCTGTTCGAGCTGCGGCGCCGCTGGCGCCGGCCGCGGACCTGGTCCATGCACACCAGGATCGTGCTGTGGGCGAGCGGTGTCTTCCTCGTCGGCGGCAGCGTGTTCATCACGGCGCTCGAGTGGAGCAACCCCGCGACCCTCGGACCCCTGAGCGTGCCCGGGAAGCTGCTGGCCGGCTTCTTCCAAGGGGGGATGCCCCGCACGGCCGGGTTCAACAGCATCGACATCGGCGGGATGAGACCGGCGAGCTGGCTGGGCATGGACGTCCTGATGTTCATCGGCGGCGCGAGCGCCGGCACCGCGGGCGGTATCAAGGTGACCACCTTCGCCGTCCTGTTCTTCGCGATGTACGCCGAGGTGCGCGGCGAAGGCGCCGTGAACATCTTCCACCGGCGCCTGCACCGGGACACCCAGCGCCAGGCGCTGACCATCGTCCTGCTGTCGGTGGCCGTGGTCACCGCGTCGACGGTCGTCTTCATGGTGTTCACCGGAATCGACCTCGACCGGTCGCTGTTCGAGGTGATCTCCGCCTTCGCGACCACGGGCCTGTCCACCGGGATCACCGCCGGCCTGCCCGGCTTCGAGCAGTGCCTGCTCGTCGTCCTGATGTTCATCGGCCGGCTCGGCCCCATCACGATCGCCTCCGCGCTCGCCCTGCGCACCCGCGTCCGCATGTACGACCTCCCCGAGGAGCGACCCATCATTGGCTAGGAACCGCACCCGCAGGAACCGCCGCATGGCCCACGGCAACGCCGTGGTCGTCATCGGCCTGGGCCGCTTCGGCCGTGCCCTGGCACTGGAACTGGTCGGCGAGGACACCGAGGTCCTGGGCATCGACAGGGACGCCGAACTCGTCCAGTCCCTGTCCGGTTCCCTCACCCACGTGGTACGCGCCGACTCCACCAAGGAGGAGATCCTGCGCCAGCTGGCGGTCCACGAGTTCGACCGCGCGGTGGTCGCCATCGGCACCGACCTGGAGGCGAGCATCCTCACGGCCTCCCTGCTGGTCTCCTTCGGCATCCAGGACGTGTGGGCGAAGGCGGTCAGCGAAGCCCACGGCCGGATCCTCACCCAGCTCGGTGTGCACCACGTCGTCTATCCCGAGCACGACATGGGCCAGCGCGTCGCGCACCTCGTGCGGGGCCGCATGCTCGACTACATCGAGTTCGAGGACGACTTCGCCATGGTCAAGACCACCCCGCCCACCGACATCATCGGCGAACGGCTGGCCGACAGCGCCGTCCGCTCCCGCTACGGAGTGACCGTGGTGGCCATCAAGCGCCCCGGCGAGGGCTTCACCTACGCCACCCCCGAGACCGTCGTCGGATCCGAGGACACCCTCATCGTGGCCGGCCGCACACAGAAGACCGAACGCTTCAGCGACCTGCGCTGACCGCCCGGCGCTCCCCGCAGGGCGGACGGCGCGGCAACGAACGCGGAGCGTCTCGTCGTTCGGCCCCGGGGGAACCGCCTCCACCGATGCCGCGGGACGGCCCCTCCACCGAGCGGCGGACGTCCGGACGACGCCCGTACGAAGAACATGACGAGGAGGGCCAGGAGAGCGGACCGGGTAAGGTGGCGACCTTCGGACGGCGGAAGCCGTACGGAGTCCTCGAAGGCCGAGCCCCTCATGCATCTCGCCGACCGTCCCGCACGCCGCCGCCTCGACGCCGCCCTGGACGACCTCTCCGTCACCTTCCGCGGCATGACCGCACGCCCGGACGAACACAACTGCGAGTGCCACTGGGGCAGTCCGGAGGAACTCTCCCTCCTGAAGACGCCGGACGTGGAACTGGAGCCGGACCTCCTGCGCCGGGCCTGGCAGGCCACCGACTGGACCGACCACGCGGCCGTGCTGCGCCGCATCCTGCCGCAGTTCGCCAGGGTCCTGGTCGCCGGCCACGCGGAACCCCTGTTCGGACTGGAGGAGGCCGGACACTCCTTCGCCCGCGGCCACTGGCAGCAGTGGCCCGACGCGCACGCCGGTCCGGTCCGCGAGTTCCTGCACGCCTGGTGGGCGCAGAGCCTCACCGATCCGGACGCGGCCGTCCCGGCGCACCAGGTCCTCGCGATGTGTGCCGAGGCGTCCGGAACACTCGCCCCCTGGCTGGCCGACTGGGAGAAGCAGACCGGCCGCCTCAGCGACCGGCGCCTCATCGAGGCGGTCACGGAATGGGAGTACGAGCTCCTCGGGGACAGCCTGCCGTGGAGCGTCGACTGGTACGAGCACGACGAGAAGGAGACGCGCGCCGAACTGGTCGCCTGGCTCCTCGGCCACGCCGCGGCGCGGCTCCGCGAGGCGGGCGCACCGGCGGACCTGCAGCACCGGATACGGCTGCTCGGACTCACCGACGAGGACCGCTGGACGGATCCGCACTGGCCCGGCCACCGCTACTGACGACCGGCGGGCGCGACGACTCCCGCGGCCGCACGCCCCGTTCCGGCGCCCCCTCGGGGCCGACCGCGCACCCGGCGGCGGGTACGCACGCGCCCGCCGTCCCCCGAACACGACGAAGGACCGGCCCGGGAGGGGATCCCTCCTGAGCCGGTCCTTCCCTCCGTGCCCCCGACCCGCCGCCGTGCGCCGACGGCGAGGTCGGTCGCGCAGCTCAGGAGGGGTGGGACTCGCGTCTCCGGCGGTTCCTGACCACATGACGCAGCAGGAGCGCGGCACAGGCGACGAAGAACACCAGGCAGCCGAGGCGAACCCACGGTGCGCTGGCCGTACTGGCGGCCGACCACCCGAACCAGATCATGCACAGCACCATCCAGCCGGGGCTTTCGACGAGGGACCGCTCCCGGTGCTGAGACATGTACCGCTCCCTTCCTCCGAAACGTGATCATTCCACAGTGGGGTGCACGGTCCCTGCTCATGGCTGGGATCCTGGACGCGCGGTGGGCTTCGGAAGCGTCCGGCTCCAGAGGCGTTCGGCCACGAAGAGCAGCAGGTGTGGCCCCACCTCCGGGCTCACGCGCCGGGAGCCCGGAAGGCGACCTGCCGGCGGGCGGCCTCGTCGATCTCGTCGAGGGTGAGGAGAGGGGTGGCCCGGGTGCGGAGGGCTCCGCTGGCCTTGACGGTGAGGCCGACGGCGGCCATGGAGACCGGGTCGGGGAAGTCGACGATGAGCACGATGTCGTCCTCCCCGAAGGCGAAGTACATGGCCTCGACCTGCCCGCCGAGGCCGGTGACGACCTGTTCGACAGCGGCGTGACGGCCGCTCGCGCCTTCCTTGAGCAGCCCCTTGGTGCCCTCGGGCGTGTAGGTGGCCTGGATGAGGAACTTCGGCATAGGAATGCTCCCTGCCCATCGCTTGTCGGGTGTGCAAGGGACTTCCCGCTGTCGCAACGGCCGCTGCTCGCGGACGACCGGATTCACTCGTTGGAACCCGGGCCGGCCCTTCTCCCCGTGCCCGGCAGGACGCGGACCCGCGGCACCCGCGCTTCCGGTCCCGCCCGAACGGCCGGGAACGGGGCTGGACGGGACGGGGCCGAGACGGTGACGCGTGCCCTGCCGGTGACGCGTGCCCTCAGGCCGCCTCCCAACTGAAGCGGCCCTCCAACCGGTCGGGACTGAGGTAGGCGAAGCCGGCGCCGTACGCGAAGTTCAGGAAGTACGGTCCGTCGTCCTCCATGCCGCCGATCCGGAAGAAGAAGCGCCAGGGCGCCTCGACCCCGGCCCAGTCCGGATAGGCGGGCCTGCCCCCGAGGTGGCCGTGTACGCCGACGGCGCCGTGTCCCTCTTCCTCGGGGTCGCCAGGACCGCGCCCGGCCTCCTCCGGCACGGGCACCATGTCGATCCGGAACTGGACGGGCACCTGTTCGTCGTCGGGGCCGAAACGCCAGAGGGACCGCCCCTTCGTACCGGCCGCTCCGATGGTGGCGAACGCCGGGACGCGCCCTCCGGGCTGGATGAGCAGGACGGATTCGCCGTCTTCCGGGTCGCTCCCGCCGGTCTCGTAGTCGTCGTAGGACAGGAAGAGGTATGCCATGCGCCGCGGCTCGCCGACCTCCGCGGGGACGGGGAACTGCCCGATGAAGTCCAGCGGCTCCCCGGTGTCGGGGTGCACCGGCCAACAGGGTTCACCCAGCCATACGGGATCACCGCCCAGTTTCGCGACGGGCTCGGTGATGGGCTCCTCGACGGGGTGGAACGTCATCTGCAATCTGGGGAGGTACCCGGCGTCGTACGGGCCCTCGGCACCCTCGACAGGGCGTGGCAGCAGCATGCACGGACTTTAGCCGCCGACTCCGACGAACTCGTCGGCGTCTTCCCCCGGATCCCCGAGCCGGCGCCGTCGGCACCGGCGGGACGGGCCCTGCAGGTCGGCCCGCCCCGGGAGCATCCGAATCACTCACGGGGCGGTGCTGCCGGGGCGTCAATTCCCAGGGACGTGCGATGCCCTTCGCCGTACCCGGTGGTGTGCCGGTGAATGCGGCAAGAGGCGGCAAGAGGCGGTAAGAGGTCGAAGCCACGTCACCCTGGACCAGGCGATGCGGCCGTCCGCGTCCGCGTCCGTCTCCGCGCCCGCGTCCGCGTCGGCCTGACGGTCCGCAGGCTCGTGTCCCGGGTGTCCTCCGCCGACCGGCACCGGTGCCGCTCGCAGACGGGCCTCCACCTGCCGCACCGGGTCGGCGGGTCCCGCCACGGGATCCCGGTGCGCTCCCCGAAGAGGATGCCGTCGGGCACCCTGCGGCGGCGGAGCCGAGCAACAAACCCGATCGGTGGCTTTCTGTATCCATATGGTCGTCAAGAGTGGCGACACCGTGGAGTGGTCCATAGCGTCGGGTTCATGAGGAAACGTCAGACTATGTACCTTAGTTGCGCCATCGCGCCCCTCGTCGTCGGCGCGGGCGCCCTCGCTCCGGCCGCCTCCGCCCAGAACGAACTCGAGGAAGTGGTCCGTCCGGGCCAGTCCATCCAGAAGGCCATCGACGCGGCCAGACCCGGAGCCACCATCGTCCTGACGCGGGGCACCTACCGCGGAAGCGTCACGATCACCAAGGAGCTGTCCCTCCGAGGTGCGGGTGAGCAGACCGTGATCGTGCCCGGAACGGACGAGGAGGCGCAGAGCGCGTGCGCCAAGGCGGGGGACGGCATCTGTGTCACCGGTACGGACGAACACCCCGTCACCGGAGCGCGGATCCAGTCGCTGACCGTCAAGGGGTTCAAGAGGAACGGTGTCTCGGCCACGCGCACCGACCGACTGGACGTCCAGCGGGTGACCGCCCGGGACAACGGCCAGTGGGGCATCGCGCAGGATCGTTCCACCCGCGCCTCGTTCCGCCACAACACCGCAAGCGGCAACGGCGACGCCGGGCTCTACACGGCCAACGTGTTCGAGGCCGACGCGGAGAGCAAGACCCTCGACACCCGCGGCACGGTGATCAGCGGCAACCGCCTGACGGGCAACCGGATCGGCATGACCACCCGCCGGCTCAGGAACCTCACCGTCGAGCGCAACGTCGTCACCGGCAACTGCGCGGGTGTCTTCGTCGTGCTGCCGCGCACGGTGGGCGACCTGACCATCCGCCGCAACGCGGTCTACGAGAACAACGAGTACTGCCCCGCCTCCGCGCGCCTGCCCCACCTCCAGGGGGTCGGCATCGCCCTCGTCGGCACGGAGAAGGTGCTGGTGACGCAGAACGCGGTCCACGACAACGTGGGTGACTCACCGTACTCCGGCGGGATCGTCGTGTTCGGCAGCATGGACGGCGTCGCCAATGAGCGGAACGTCATCCGCGACAACCTCGTGCTGGGCAACCGGCCGGCGGACCTGGCCACCCGCGACGACAAGGAGAAGGGCAACAAGTTCATCAACAACGTCTGCCAGAGCTCCGAACCGGCCGGCTCGTGCTGACCGGCCGGGCAGCGGCGGCCCGGGACAGCCGTTTTCCGGGCAGCCGTCTCCGGGGCAACCGTCTCCGGGGGATACCGGCGCGATGACGACACCGCCTCGGGGCCTTGATCCGAGGTGCTGGGGGAGCGGCGTCGGACTCCGCTGAAGAGGGCGCCGAGCGGACGTGGTGGCACGTGTGCGGCATGGCGCCCGGAACGGCGAAGGGCCGGCCCGGGAGGAGTCCCCTCCCGGGCCGGCCCTTCCCTCGTGCCACGGACGGCGGCCCAGGGGGAAGCCGGGCACGCATCAGCAAGGCGCAGGGGCCCTCCACCTGCTGACCGTGGGGTGCGGCTCAGTGGTCGTCGCGGATGGTGGTCGCGATGCCGTTGCTGATCACGACCTCGGCGCTGAAGCCCTTCTTGGCCGCCGCCTCCAGTTCGGCCTCGGTGCACTCGGTACCGCCCTGGCCGCCTTCACCCGTGTTCGCGTCACCGCAGATGTCACCGTAGCCCCAGATCTCGGTCTCCTCGGAGACGAAGAACTGCTGCTCGACGCCCTTCAAGTCGGAGACCGTGTATGTGCCCGGCGCCAGGTAGGAGACGTTGCCGAACCAGGTTCCGTTGACGCCCTTGCCCTTGTCGATGCCCTCGACGACGGTCTCGCCGGAGCCGGAGCCCGAACCGGAGGACCCGGAACCCGCCCCGGAACCGGAGTCCTGCGGGGCGGCACGCCGCTCGGTCACCAGGGTCGCGATGCCGTTCGCCATCTCCACGTCGGCGCTCACGGCGCCCTTCTGGGTGGCCGCCTCCAACTGGTCCAGCGTGCAGGGCGCGTCCACCCTGGCCCCCGCCTCGCCGCAGATCGTGCCGGCGCCGTAGACCTCGGTGTCGTCGGCGACCAGGAACTGCTGGTCGCCCTTGCCCGGTACGGACACGAGGTACTTGCCCGGGGCGAGACGGGTGACCTTCCCGTTCTTGAACGAACCGCTGACGCCCTTCGCGTCCTTGGAGCCCGACGCGTTCTCCGCGACCACCGCCGTCCCCGTTCCGCTCTTGCCGGACGAGCTGTCGTCGGTGCCGTTCTGGCACGCCGTCATCAGCAGCCCGGCGGTGATCGCGGCGGTGGCGACGACGGCCTTGCGCAGGTGGCGGTTCATCATGGGAGGTTCCTTCCGGGTGGGGGGTGGTGGGGACCGGCGGTGCTCTCCGCCGATTTCCCTCTCTGTGTCGACTATGAGGAGCCCCGGAGCCCGCAGGTCGCGCCCGTCTTCCTTCCAGAACGCCGTCATGACGCAGCCGTGACACGGCAACACATCGGTTGTGGACGGCGGTTCGTCGACGCGCCGCCTTGCGTCGCACGGGCACCTGCGCGTGCCCGACCGTCCCACCGAGGCCGCTCACCGGCACTCGCCCCCGGCCGGAGGCCGGCGGCCCCGACGACGTCCGGACCTCGGTTTCCCCCAGGCCCCGGCACGGGCCCGGCGGGACCCGGCACGACCTCTTCGTCTGCCGCTGCTCGTTCGGGCGCACACCTTGTGCGGGTTTCAGTCGTGATGTCCAGGATTGACCTCGCGATGTGTTCCCTCAAGAAGGTGAAAGACCATGCCGACATATGTCGCTTTGCTGAACTGGACCGATCAAGGGATCCGGCACTACAAGGACACCGCGAAGCGTGCCGAGGCCTTCGCCGCAGCGGCGCAGAAGCTCCAGGCGAAGCTCCTGAACCTCTACTGGACCATCGGTTCGTACGACCTCGTGGCCATCGTCGAGGCACCCGACGACGAGACCGCCACCGCGGCGCTCCTGCAGCTCGGCGGAGTGGGCAACGTCCGTACGACGACCCTGCGGGCCTTCGGCCGGGAGGAGATGGACCGCATCATCGCCAAGGCCGCCGACTGAGGGCACGGCGGCCTTCCTCCTGGCGTCCCGGGCAGGATCCGCACCTGCGGAACCCGCTTCGGGAGTTCGGTCCGAGCACGCTCCGGCCGCCGCGCCGACTGGCGCGACGGCCGGACAGGGGCGCTGGTGCACGCCGCCGTCGGTGGGGTCCGCCCCGAGCGACGGCACCCGTCTCGCCCGGTGACGCGGCCCCCCCCGACGGGACGGCGGCGTGGCTCCTAGTAGCCGAGCGTCGTCATCATCCCGGACTCCGAGTGGTAGACGTTGTGGCAGTGCAGCATCCACAGTCCTGGGTTGTCCGCGTCGAAATCGGCCACCAGCTTGCGGTGCGGCAGCACCACGGACGTGTCCTTGCGGGCACCGGGGGAGCCGGTGTCGGCCAGGCCGTAGGTGTGGCCGTGCAGATGGACGGGATGCCACATGTCCGTGCCGTTGAAGACGATCAACCGCACCCGCTCACCGCGTTCGATCCTGTGGATGCGGTCCGGCGAATAGGGCCTGTGGTCGATGCCCCAGTCGAATTTCTTCATGCCGCCGGTCAGGGTGAGCTTGATCTGACGGTCGGGTTTGCGCCGGTCCAGGGCCACGGATTCGTGCGGCTGCAGCCGTTCGGCCGAAACCAGCACGTTCCGGTTCAGCTCCGCCGGGCGCGCGGACGGTTTCGGCGTGGCGCCGTGGCCCGCGCGCAGGACGGCCATCGCCGACCCGCCCTTCCCCTCGGCGAGCGCGGTGAACGGGAAGACCCCGCTCTTCACGGTGATGATCACGTCGTACCGCTCGGCCATGCCCAGGAGCAGCGAGTCGACCTCGTGGTGCTGCACGGGAAAGCCGTCGCTGTGGGTGACGGTGAGCCGGTGGTCCCCGAGCGCCACCCGGAACGCCGTCTCGGCGGCCGCGTTGATGATGCGCAGCCGGATGCGTTCGCCGGGCTTGGCCTTGAACTGCGCGGGGTCGACCGCGGTCCGCCCGTTGATCAGGTAGTGCGGGTAGTCGATGCTGCCCGCGTGACCGCCGAGCAGTTTGCTGACGGCGTGCTTCATCACCCGGTAGGTGTCCTTGCCACCGTGCGGCGCCGAGGAGTCGTCGTCCTGGTGACTCGGCGTATGGCCCCGGGGCGGCCCCTGTCCGACGTCGATCCCTCCCCGGGGGTGGGAGGGCGGGTTGTCACGTTCCCGCTCGTCACGGGCGTCGGGGTCGTCGTCGTGACCCGGGCCGTGCCCCATCGCGGGTTTGCCCTTGCGGAGCTGCGCGAACACGTCCTCCGGAGTCGCGCCGTTCACCCCGTCGAGCCAGTCGTCGAGCATGATGACCCACTCCCGGTCGTAGGAGAGGGGCTCACGGGGGTCGTCCACGATCAGTGGCGCGTAGAGGCCGCTGTCGAGCTGCAGGCCCAGATGCGGGTGGAACCAGTACGTGCCGGGGTCCGGGACGTGGAAGCGGTACGTGAACGACGTGCCCGTGGTGATCGGCCGCTGCGTCACGTGCGGCACGCCGTCCATGTCGTTGCGCACGGCGATGCCGTGCCAGTGGATCGTGGTGGCTTCCGGCAGGTGGTTGTTCAGGGTCAGCTTGAGCGTGTCACCTGCGGTGATGCGGATCTCGCGGCCGGGCAGCTCGTCGTTGTACGTCCACGTCCTGACGGTGTGGCCGCCCCCCAGGTCGGCCGTGCCGGGGGTGGCCGTGAGGGTCAGTTCCCGTGTCGGCCCTTCGGGGCCCGGAGTCTTCGCGGGCCGTGCCTGCGTGCCGTCCTGCGGAGCGGCGGAATGCGCGGGGCCCGGAGCCCCCTCGCGGCGGTCCGGTGTGCCGTTCGAGCAGGCGGCGAGCAGGCCGGATCCCGCGGCGGCGATCCCGGCACCGAGCACGGCGCGGCGGGGGTGAGAGGTCTGACGGTTGCGTTCCTGGCTGAACATGGCCCTCCGGTCGGTCGCACACGTACCCACCCCTGCCCGGAGAGGCCTCGAGTGGGGTTGGACGCAGCACGATTCAGCATGCAGCATGACTTACTGAATATCTGGTACATCCCGATTTGTCGCCTGTGACGATCCGGGGTTCCCCCGCCGCGCGAGTGTGGCTGCATGGCTGGTCAGAGCGGGGTGACGTGGTTTCAGGTTCACTGGTTCGGCCGCTGCCTGGTCGGCGTAGCGCTTCTCCTCGAACCCGATCGGGCTGGGACGGCCGAGCTGTTCCCACGGTCACGTCGTGGGACAGGGGTGACGCACCGGACGCCGAGGAGCGAATTCCACGCGGGGCTCGTGGGAGCCGACCGCCCGGTGGACCGGGAATTCGGCGAACGGACCGCACGTGTTGTTCATACGCAGGTCCGGCAGGGCGAACCGCCGGAAGTCGACCACGGTTGTGTCCGGGACGCCGACGATCGACTCGTCGCCGCGGAGCGGGGGCAGGGGGTGCGGGGTCAGAGGCAGACGGTCGGGCTGCTTCATGGGCCGCAGTCTGCCGGCGGGGCGCGGGCGCTTGTGCATCTGCCGTGAACAGCCCCCGCCAAGACGCCGGCCGGGTGGTCGCCGGGCGGAGCCGGTCCAGGCTCTCAGCGGGGGAAGCCGCGGAGCGTCGGGACCGACCGGGGAGCCGAGCTGGGCAAACGGCGGCTCCGCCGTCCCTCCGGGCCGGTCTTTCCCCACCGTGCCCCCGCCGTTCCCCGATCGATCCGGTGCACCTGTGGTGCGCTCGACCATGAACGCGGATCGTCCCTGACCAGCCGGCAGGGTGCCGGCACGTGTGAGTGCTGCGGTCATGTCCACCGGGAGCACCCGATCAGGACGCCTCCATCGACGCCCGTGCCACTTCGACGAACCGTTCCAGGCACCGCAGGTAGGCCGTCTGAGCATCGCCGAAGCGGGAACGTGCGTCCGCATCACCGCAGGTGATGTGCCACAGGCACCGGTTGGTCCTCGATGCCGCGTCCAGGACGGCCTGAGCCGCTTCGGCGGTGAGGGACGGTCCTTCCAGGACGGCGACACGGACGCTGTGCATGAGGGGGTCATGGGCCTCGCGCAGCTCCGAACGCAGTTCCTCCAAGCGCGTCAACTGCTGGTCCGGATCGGCGATCCGGTGGAACGCGTCCATGGCTCTCCGGTACAGCTCGCCGATGACGTGGGCGTGTTCCATCACCTCCAGGTACGCGGCCCGCCGCGACTCGCGTACCCGTTCCCGGTGTTGGGCCTGCACGGAAGCCTCGGCCTGGACCCGGGCGGCTCGCACGTTCCCCAGGTTGGTCACCCAGCTCGCGAACACGGCCGTACCGCCGGTCAAAGCCGCGACCCACACCGCGCTGTCCCCCATGACGGTCAGTGTCTGCGGGCTCCCGGCCCTTGTCGAGGGCCCTCGGCGGCACGTGTGCGGTTGGACCACCGAGCGAAGCGTCCGGCCCGTGTGAACGTCGTGCCCGGTGGCGGAAAGCGGAGACCGACCGTGCACGATCTGATCGGGCACAGGATGTCGGGTCGGGAAGAGGGTCCGCTTCCTAGCGTGGTGGTCGTAGGGAAGGAGACCGGACGTGCTGGAGCGTCTCAACCAGAGCCTGGAGTACATCGAACACCGCCTCGACCAGGAGGTCGACGTGACCGAGTTGGCGCGCATCACGGCCACCTCGGAGTACCACCTGCGTCGGATGTTCTCCGCGCTCGCGGGCATGCCGCTGTCGGAATACGTACGGCGCCGTCGGCTCACTGTCGCGGGTGCCGAGGTGCTCGCGGGGCAGGAGTCGCTGCTGGAGATCGCGGTGCGGTACGGCTACGGCTCGGGCGAGGCGTTCGCCCGGGCGTTCCGTGCCATGCACGGCATCGGGCCGGGCGAGGCCCGGCGCACCGGTGCCGCGCTCGTCTCCCAGCCCCGGTTGGCCTTCCGTCTCACCGTCGAAGGGAGCAGCAGCATGCGTTACCGCGTAGTGGACAGGCCGAACTTCAGCGTCGTCGGGCTCAAGGCCCGGGTGCCGCTGGTGCACACGGGACCGAACCAGGCGATCATCGACTTCGTCCGCGGGATCGACCCGCGGGTGCTGGAGCGTCTGGAGGAGCTGTCCGACCAGGAGCCGCAGGGCATCGTCGCGGTCTGCGACGATCTGGACCCGAGTCGCGCCGAGGGCACCGAACTCGACTACTACCACGGGGTGATCACGTCAGCGGCCGCCCCCGAGGGCACCACGGCGCTTACCGTCCCGGCCGGCGCCTGGGCGGTCTTCACCACCTCCGGACCGGCGCCGCAGGCCATCCAGGAACTGTGGCGGGACGTGTTCACCCAGTGGTTCCCGTCCAATCCGTACCGGAGCCGCCCCGGCCCCGAGATCCTGCGCACCCGCCTGTCCCCGGACGGGACCGAAGCCGATGCCGAGCTGTGGCTCCCGGTGGAGCGGGACCGGAGCTGAACACGACGCCGAGCTCATGGCTGTGGGTCCGTGCCTGAGCGCTTCAGGTGGCCGGAGGTGACCGACTGCGGCACGCGGTAGGGCCGGCCCGGGAGGAAACCCCTCCTGAGCCGGCCCTTTTCCCTGTGCCCGCGGCAGGATTCGAACCCGGAGCCGGATGCGGCCAACGAGGGGCGGACCCCCTCCCCGGCGGCGTCGGGACCGGACGGGTCCCGGGAAGCGGGGCCGGGTCCTCGACGGACACGGCCCCGCTCACCCGACGGGGCGTCAGCCCGCCCAGACCTCGGCCTCGTCGGCCGGAACGGTGGTGGCCAGGCCCAGTTCCTTGCGGGCGGCGACCGACTCGTTCGGGTCGATGCCGTCGAACGCCGGGTCGTAGGCGACGTAGAACGCGTCGGCGTCGGCGGCGCTCGCGGCCTTCTTCCAGTTCCCGGCCGCCTTCGTCAGCGTCGCGCGGAGCTTGCCGACCTCGGTGCCCTCGATGCCCTCCAGGCCCTTCACGTGTGCGTCGAGGGCGGCCGCGACGGCCTTGGCCTGCGCCTTGTAGCCGGCCAGGTCGTCCTCGACGGTGTCCTTCTCGGGCTGGTTCGCCCACAGGGCCTCGTAGACCGCGTTCGAACCCTCGAGGTACGTGGTCTGCTCGGGCTTGAGGGACTTCGCGGTGTCCAGCGAGCCCTTGAACGTGCCCTTCTCCGAGGTGTAGGTGCAGCTCACCGCGCGGTCGCCCGTCGCCCAGCTCTCCTTGGTCGGGGTGTAGTAGAAGAGGCTGACGCCCTTGGGGAGCGCCCAGGTGTCCGGGGCGTACTTCTGCGCCTCGACCGGGCAGCGCTCGTCCGCGATCGCCGAGACCCCGTCGTCGCCGGGGTACTCCTTGCCCTCGTCGATCGCGAACTCGCCGACGACCTGGCCCTCGTGCGCCTCGTCGCAGGGCACGATCTCGACGGCGTACGCCGTCCCCTCGGCCTTGCCGTTCGGGTTGTAGCAGTCGCCGACGTCCAGCGAGAACACCGAGCGCTGACGCGCCACCTTCTTCGCGCCGTCCTTGGCGCTGTCGACGGCGTCGGAGACCTCCGAGCACCCCACCGCGCCGATCGCGAGCAGGGCGACAACGGCGGATATGCCGCGAAGGGAACGGTGCGGGGCACGGATTGCCATGACGTGTACATCCTCTTATCTGATCTTTATGAGGGGCGCGCGCATCGTATGCCATTGCTGTGGTCCGGTGACGCGGAGGCCCTCACCTCATCGCGGCGTCTCTGACTCACGACGGGCCGCGAAGGTTGTATCCGGGCCCCTCGCAGGGGGAGCTGCCTCAGCTTTCCGTCGTTGGCCGGCGCGGCGGTGACCATGGCCATCTGCATCGGCGTGCTGGCGAGGCCGCCCTGTCCCATGCCGGTGAGCGCGGTACCGGGCACGTCGAGGTTCTCGGGGCAGAGGCTCCCGGTGGCGAGCAGGTCGCCGAAGTCGTCGGAGTGGACGTCCTCTTTGAAGCCGAACTTCTCGGCCATCTCCCGCAGTTCGTCCTGCCCCGGTTCGGATGCGACGTCTCGGCAGGATGCGAACCCGCGACACCCGCTTGAGGAGTTCTCTCAGGTCAAGGCCCTGACCCGGGTGAACGCTGCCTCGAGTGCGTCTGGCCCGGGAAAGCCTGCGAACACGCTTCAGTGGTTTTCGCGTGTTCGCAGGCCTTCCCGGCCTCCTGTGTGCCGGATCCGTCCTGGCGGGTCTCCTCCCCGAGGACGACCGTCGAGCTCGTGCAGGGGCCCGCCCGGCTTGGCTTCAGGGCGACGGCAAAGGCGCGCTCGGCGGACCGACGTCGGGTGCGGAGCCCGGAGTCGTGCGCCTATGGCGTGGGGTGGCCAGCGGATTCGCCCCAGGGGTACGGACGGGGCGGTGGCACGCGTCGGTCGTGACCCCTGTCGGCCCCGCCGTGTCAGCACGCCGGCCGTGCCGGCCGTGCGACCGGCGCGGCCTCGAGGGCAGGGATGCAGCCGGTGACGTCGTCGCGGCGGCCGTGCGACGGGGGCGGTCGCCGTTCCGACGCGTCATGCCCCGGCCGAAACCGAGCGGCTGCGGCACACGGGTGCTGGCGGAGGACCTTTCACTCGCACGGGCTGAAATCTGTCGTGACTGCTGTAGACATGCACGCGCGATGAGGTTAGCTTGTCTGTTGTAGCCAGGAAGTCAGTGAGGCGTGGCAGACACGAACTGCCCGCACGGAGAAAGAGGTTCTGGCACGGCGGTGGAGTGGTGGGGCCAAAGAGGGTTTCGGGTCCCCCCGCTGATCGCCGGGCCCGGTGGCCACAGGAGGGCTGCCGACAGTACGCAGGAGTGAGAGGTTCGTCAGAAGGAAGAGAGAAGGAGGAGGACGCCATCAGGATCGCCCGGGCAGGAAGGGTCCGCCCGGGTACCGCAGGCCCCGGAACGGAAGGTGGTCCCACGGTCACGCATCCGCGATCCCCGCACTCTCCGCCCCCCGTCGGGGGCCGGTGCGGAAACAGCAGGCCGGTATCGTAGAAGTCCGGTCGATGGTGTTACAAATCCCTCGGGGCCTTGGTGCCGTACGGCACCAAGGCCCCTCGACGCATTCCCCATCAGAGGTGCAGATGACCACAGACACACCGCTCGACCGGATCGACGACGACGACTACCCCGCTTACACCATGGGACGAGCGGCGGAGATGCTCGGTACCACGCCCGCCTTCCTGCGGGCCCTCGGTGAGGCCCGATTGATCACGCCCCTGCGCTCCGAGGGCGGCCACCGCCGCTACTCCCGGTATCAGCTGCGCATCGCCGCCCGCGCCCGGGAGATGGTCGACCAGGGCACCGCCATCGAGGCGGCCTGCCGCATCATCATCCTGGAAGACCAACTGGAAGAAGCCCGGCGCATCAACGAAGAACTGCGACGCGGTGAGACCGGGTCCAGCCACAAGACGGACGCCTGACCCGCACCCGCACGGCGGGCGGCGGCCCACCGGGCCCGCGGCCGGCAGCCGATCAGGCCGGCCACCGAGTCTCAGACACCACGCACGACGCCTCACCAGGGGAAGGGAAGGGGCCGACCGTGGTGGGGCGGTTCAGCGGGAGAGGGCGACGACGCCCAGGGCGTTGCCGTGCTCGTCGACCACGGGCAGGGCCCCGAGCCGCCGGTGGCGCATCACGTGCTCGGCTTCGGCCACCGTGGTCAGCGGTGAGGCGAAGGGTCCGTCGTTGTCGGAGATGTCGCGCAGGCGGAGCCGGTCGGTGTATCCGAAACCGTCCCGCACGGCGGTGAGCCGGGCCTGGGTGACCAGGCCGGTGTACTGGCCGTCCTCGTCACAGACGACGAGGTGACCCGTGCGGGCGGCGGCCATGACGGACAGCGCCACCTCGACGGTCATGGTGTCCCAGACCTGAGGCCCGGCCGGGTCCATGGCATCGGCGACCGTCCTGGGCACGGTGTTGGTGCTGGTTGAGCGGGAATGCATCTGGACCAGCGTCAAGAGGTGCCTCCTGCAGAGATGTGTCAGTTTCCTGATCAAGACGGTTCTAGGCCGCGTCGGAGACGGACCGTCGTGCGGGCGCGCGCCGGGTCGTCGAGGCGGGGCGGCGCCGACCGCGTGAGGGGGCGCCGCGCTTGGGGCGTTCGGCCACCGGTGCGGTGATGACGACCGGGATGCCGGAGGGGGCCTGGGCGCCGGTGATGCGGTGCAGGGCCTCCGCGCCCGCGCGGACCTGGGTGGTGTGCGGGACGATACCGGCCAGTGCCATGAGACGGGTCATGGCACGGCGCTGGTTCGGGGTGACCAGGGTGACGACGCTGCCGGACTCGCCGGCGCGGGCCGTGCGGCCGCCGCGGTGGAGGTAGTCCTTGTGGTCGGTCGGGGGGTCGACGTTGACGACCAGGTCGAGGCTGTCGACGTGAATGCCGCGCGCGGCGACGTTGGTCGCCACCAGCACGTTGACGTGTCCGTTCTTGAATTGCGTCAGCGTACGGGTGCGCTGCGGCTGCGACTTGCCCCCGTGGAGGGAGGCGGCCCGCACCCCGCTGTTCAGGAGGTGCTCGGTGAGGCGGTCGACGGCGTGCTTGGTGTCCAGGAACATGATCACGCGGCCGTCGCGTGCGGCGATCTCGGTGACGGCCGCGTGTTTGTCGGCGCCGTGGACGTGGAGCACATGGTGCTCCATCGTCGTGACCGCGGCGGCCGACGGATCGACGGAGTGCACGACGGGGTCGCTCAGGTAGCGGCGCACGAGCAGATCGACGTTGCGGTCGAGAGTGGCGGAGAACAGCATGCGCTGACCCTGAGGACGAACCTGGTCGAGCAGGGCGGTGACCTGCGGCATGAAGCCCATGTCGGCCATCTGGTCCGCCTCGTCGAGGACGGTGACCACGACCTGGTCCAGTCGACAGTCGCCGCGTTCGATGAGGTCCTTGAGGCGTCCGGGGGTGGCGACGACGATCTCGGCGCCGCGGCGCAGCGCGCCGGCCTGCCTGCTGATCGGCATCCCTCCTACGACCGTCGCCAGGCGCAGCTTCACGGAGCGGGCGTACGGCGTGAGCGCGTCGGTGACCTGCTGCGCCAGCTCACGCGTCGGTACGAGGACCAGCCCCAGCGGCTGCCCGGCCTCGGCGCGCTGCCCGGCCGTACGGGCCAACAGGGCCAGCCCGAAGGCGAGGGTCTTGCCGGAACCGGTGCGCCCCCGGCCGAGGACGTCCCGGCCGGCGAGGGAGTTCGGCAGCGTCGCGGCCTGGATCGGGAACGGTGCGGTCACGCCCTGTGAGTCGAGCGCGGCCAGCAGCTCCGTGGGCATGTCGAGATCGGCGAAGCTCGCCGCGGCGGGCAGCGCCGGGGTGATCGTCTTCGGGAGGGCGAACTCACCCTGCGAGGCGGCGGGGCGGCGGCCGTGACCGTGGGAACGAACCGGTCCGCCGGAGCGGCCCGAGGACGACGAGCCGAACCGTTTGCCGTTCTTCCCGGGGGCGGTGCTGCCGTTCCGAGTGCGGGCGAAGCGGTCGTTCGTGCGTGTGCGGTTCATGCGGGACCTTCCTTGATGCGGCACATGTCAAGGAATTCCCGCAGCAGTGCGCAGCATGGAGAATTGCAAGAACGGGCCGAGTGGGGCACGAAAACAAATCGTGCGCCAAAATGTGATTGAGGGGAGATGCGTCGGCATCCCCGAAAGGGAATCCGTGTGCGTGAGTCCGTGGATTCCCCGCAGTCGTCCCGCAGGTGAAACCCCTACGGGACGTGCGTGCAGCTGGGGCCCGCACCCCGAAGGATGCGGGCCCCAGCTGTACAGTGCGCGCCGACGTCAGGCGGGAACGATGTTCTCGGCCGTCGGGCCCTTCTGGCCCTGCGCGATGTCGAAGCTCACCTTCTGGCCTTCGAGCAGTTCGCGGAAGCCCTGGGCGGCGATGTTCGAGTAGTGGGCGAACACGTCGGCGCCGCCACCGTCCTGCTCGATGAAGCCGAAGCCCTTTTCCGCGTTGAACCACTTCACGGTGCCGGTAGCCATGTCTTGTCTCCTTCGGGGCAGTGAGTCGGCATCCGCACGGTGCGGACGCCGTGTCGCCGCGATGATCACCCCGCCCGGAAAAAGACCGGTGCCAAAAGGCGCTTCCCGTGGCACGGAGGCCGACTGGGAAGAACTTGGAATTCGGGAACCACAACTGCAACTGAGACCGACAGTAGCACGTTGCGGCGGTCCGTGTGCGCGGAATAATTCTGCTCCGGCCGTTACTGCAAGGAAACTGCCTGCACGGTTCCGTGAAATTCTCACCCCGCGGATGCAGATATAATGCTGTCCAGACCTCGCCGGCCCGTAAATCCCCGACTTCGGCCACGAGGACGACGATCCGGGCCGGTGAAGGCGGACAGCGGTGTACCGGAGCCCGTGCCGATGTGTCCCGGCTGCCGTGAGCGGCACGTGGAGGGCGACGTCGGCGACCGGACCGGACACCGGCCCGGAGCGGTATCGCTGCAGCGGGCATCGGCGGACCCTGCGTAGCGGTACGGCCGCGGGACAGGATCCGGAGGCCGACGACCGGGTGCGGTCCGCTGAGGCGACGATTCGCCGAGAACATCGCCGCCGACGACCTGGCCCGGGTGGCCGGCCGCAGTCGCTTCGCGCCGTACCGGGGCTTCCGCGCGGCGTACGGTTTCGCCCCCAGCGACCACCCACGCGATCTGTGACTGCGCCGGGCCCGTGCGCTTGGCTTCCGACGGGTGCTGCCGGACCGGAACGGCTGCCGGGGCGCTGTGCTTCGCTGCTGTACGGCAACCCTGGCAGTTCGCGATGGCTGCGACCGTCGCTCAGGCCCGTGCCGCTCAGGCCCGCGCGTAGGTGAGGCAGTCGACTTGCTCGTGCTCGTAACCGACGGTGATGGACGGGGCGTGGCACTCCAGCCCGGTGTTGTGTCGGCAGTCGGCCATCTTGCACGCGCCGACCCGGCCGGTGACGGACGGCTCTCCTCCCTCCATGTCCGCGCTCACGAACGTCTCACAGACGGGGGTGCTGACGTCACCCACGGTGATCGCCGCGGCGTGGCAGGTGTGGTCTTGGTTGTAGGCACAGTTCTCGGCTGCGCATTCGCTGATGACTGGCAGTTGCATGACGGGCGTGGCTGCCATGAGAGGGCCTGCTTTCTTGAGATGTCATACAGGTCGGTCGCCGCGGTGGTGGCCCTCCCCGAGTGACGTGGCACGCCACCACTACGAGCAACGGTCACTGCCTCGGCTTGCTGGACCGGCGTCTCGGCTCCTCCACGTCCCGCCGGAACCCGGCGATCTCGTCCTGGAGTTGTCGCAGGCGGTCCCTGTTTCCCTCCGCGTCTGCGGCGCGGACGCGAGGCTCCGGCGGCGGTGCGCAAGGACGGGGTGCCGGACAGTGGTCATGGGGCGGCGGGTACGGGTGTGGACACAGGGGTGCCAGGGGCCGTGTCCACACCCGCGTGGTGCCAGGGGCCGTGTCCACACCAGCAACTCATGGAACGCTCCCTTCCTGGCTTCCACTTTCCGCGATGTCCGGTGTCGGCGCACTTCGGCCAGGGGGCAGACGGCCTGAGGCGGACAAGCCGGCAGATCGACGACGAGTGCCACCCCGGCTGCCCCGTCCCTGGCAGGCACGTCCACGGTCCGCCGGGGCAGGGTTTCCGTACCGGTGAAGAACGCCGGCCACCCCTCCCGCTCAAGGCCGTGCGGAGTCGGTCGAAAATTTTTCGCGTGACGCGTGTCGCGTGACGCGCGTCGCGTCTCCGTCGACGCCGCCGAGGGTTCAACGGCTCCAGCCGCGGGCCTCGCCCAGGGGTCGGGCCATCCGCCGGGTCCGGGTCCCGGGCGGGGCCGGCCGGGTCGGCGTGCCGCTTCCCGATGGGGCGTGTGGGGCATAAGTGGCGAACTTTCGCAGGGCACCCCACACTGGATCGGGCGTCACAGGAAGCAGGCCGCTCGATGAAGAGCGTCCGCGTCGCCCCGCGGCGGCCGGGATCGAAAGTACCGGGCTCCGTTCAAGGACCCGCCCGGGCAGCCCGCCCTCACTTCCCACAGCACAGCCGACACCACCAGTGGCACCACCCCCGACAGCACCCGTGACACCGACCGCGGCCGCGTGCGACAGCACGACGGTCGCGGGACGCCAGTGAGGGATCGCTGGACACCCGATCGAAGAACTCACCGCGTGACGCAGTCCGAGAAGCCGCTCCTCCGGAAGCCGGGCCCCATGTGTGACCGGGGCACCCCCACGAAGGGAGTTCCGATGACGAACTCGCGCAGCAGGAAGATCGCCGCCGCCACCGCCAGTGCCTGCGCACTGTCCCTCGCCGTGGCCGTCCCCGCCTCCGCGGGCGGTACGGCGCAGGAGGACGGCAAGGCGTCCGTGTCCGTCTTCCACGGCGTTCCGGGCCTCACCGTCGACGTGTACGCCAACGGGAAGGAACTGCTTCCCGACTTCGAGCCCGGCACCCTGACCGAACCCCAGTCCCTGGACCCGGGCACCTACGACATCGAAGTCTTCGCCGATGGCGAGGGCCCCGGTGGCGATCCCGCCATCCAGAAGAGCGTCGAGATCCCGGCCGGGGCGAACGCCACGCTCGCGGCCCACCTCGACGCGCAGGGCACCCCCGTGCTCACCGCGTTCGTCAACGACACCTCCAAGGTCCCGGCCGGTCAGTCACGGCTGACCGTCCGTCACGTGGCCGCGGCACCCGCCGTGGACGTCCGTGCGAACGGCGAACCGGTCATCGAGGGCCTGACCAACCCGAACGAGAAGTCGCTCGAGGTGCCCGCCGGCACGGTGAGCGCCGATGTCGTCCTGGCCGGGACCGACACCGTGGTCATCGGCCCCGCCGACCTCGACCTCGCCGAGGGCGCCGGCACGGTCGTCTACGCCTGGGGCAGCGCCGAGGACGAGAACCTCGCGCTGAAGACGCAGACGATCAGCGGCATGGACTCCGCGCCGCGCGGTGTGGACGCCGGTGAGAGCGGCGCGATGGCCACCGACAACGAGTCCGCCACCGTCTGGCTCGCCTGGGGCACCACGGGTGCCGTCGCGGTCGCCGGTCTGCTGGCCGCCCGCCGCCGGCACACCCGGAGCGACTGACGGCCATGCCTTCCTCCCCCAGGGGCGGGCGGCCCTCCGCGGCGGCCGTCGGGGCCGCCGCGGTGGTCGCCGTCGTCCTGGCGGTGCTGCTGCTCCGGTCGCTGTGGCCGTCCGGAGCCTCGGTGCCGTCGGACTTCGGCATCCGGCCGCAGGCCCAGGAGCCCACGGCCGGGCCCTCGTTCGG
This sequence comes from Streptomyces viridosporus T7A, assembly GCF_008704515.1. Taxonomy (NCBI): domain Bacteria; kingdom Bacillati; phylum Actinomycetota; class Actinomycetes; order Kitasatosporales; family Streptomycetaceae; genus Streptomyces; species Streptomyces viridosporus. Next base: position 3,775,161 of record NZ_CP023700.1, on the reverse strand, counting down.
GGGCCATGACAGGGGACCGGGCGAGAGGGAGAACGCGTCCGGCCCCGCACCCGAGCCGACGGCGCTGCGCATCCCACGGGTCTCTCTGGACGCCCGGCTCCAGGACGTCGGCGTCAAGGACGACGGAACGGCGGAGATCCCCGACAGCGTGGGGCAGGCCGGCTGGTACCGCTACGGCCCCGCGCCGGGCGCCCCCGCCGGATCCGCCGTCCTCGTCGGCCATGTGGACGACCGCACCGGCGACCTGGGCGCTTTCGCCAAGCTGTACGAGGTCCGCAAGGGCGACGACGCCACCGTAGCCCGCGAGGGCGCGCCCCCCGTCAGGTACAAGGTGACGGCCCGCGAGGTGGTCGACAAGGACAGGCTCCCCGACGAGGTGTTCCGGCGCCACGGACGGCCGGTCCTGACCCTGGTCACCTGCGCACCCCCGTACGACCGCGAACGCGGCGGATACCAGCGGAACTTGCTGGTGTACGCCGTCCCCGTCCAGAAGCACGACCAGGGGTGACCGACGACGAGGCCTACGTCCAGGCCCCCCGCCGACGAACCGGAGGCGGTGACCTAATGGCCCATCAGCGCAAACGGAACCCCAACGGCGTCGGCACCGGATGCGGCAGGTGGCGGCTCGGGCGAGAGCGGGGGAGAGCGGGGGAGACCTGACGGGAGTCGGACCACGTCTTCACCACCCGCACCGGGCGCCCGGTCGAGCCGCGGAACCTCCACCGGTCCTTCACCCGCGTCGTGAGGGAGATCTTGGGGCACTCCCGGATCAGCATCACCATGGACGTGTACACGCACGTCGTGCAGGACACCCAGCGCGAGGCCATGAGCCACATGGACCGGCTGCGCGGGAAGAGGCGCCCCGGTCGTCAGTGACCGCGCTCGTTGATGTCAGCCGTGGAGGTCAGGCGGGTCGAGGAACGATGTTCACGGCCCGGTAGCTGTACCCGTCCTGCTCGAAGCCAGGGGCTTCCCACTGGAGGTCCACTTGCTGTCCCGGCGACAGCGTTCGGAAGCCCTTCATCTGGATGTGGGAGAAGTGGCCCCAACATCCGCCGGGAGTCTCGGGGGAGTCGAGCACGCCCCACCCTTCCTCGTCGTGCCACTCGCGGACAGTCGCAGTCACCATGAGTGGAACCTTACGGCTCCGTCTGCGCCGGCATACCGGGAACCTCAGCTGGGGAGCCTGCGATCCCACACGGACGGTTCGGTCGCTTACCTGGGTGTACAGCAGCGGTGAGGCGTCCTCGCGGCCGACTGCTTTTGACCGTGGGTGCCCGCTGTTTCCCGCTCGACCTGGTGCGTTTGTGGTGGGGTGGTAGTACGACGCCCAGCAGGGTGTGCGTCCCTACCACTTCCGCCACTTGTCTGTGAGCTGGTAGCGGCCCAGTCCGTGGCGGGCGGTCAGTGCGACGACGTCGACGCCGTGCTCGGTGAGCGACTGGTCGATGTAGTCGCACAGCTCCTCGCGCTCGTCGGTTTCGAAGGCGCTTCCGTTGTGGGCTTCGTCCACTGCGTTGAGGGCCAGGACGACGCGCTCCACCACAGCAAAGACCTGCTCGTCACCGGCATTGCCAAGTTCGGCAAGCCGGTCCTCGAAGGTGTCGAGGACTGCATCGGTGGCCCTGAGTAGTTTCTCGGGGAACAGCCCAGCCATGCAGGCGCACTCGGGGTCCAGGGTGCCGGCGGCGATCTCCGCGGCTTCCTCCGCTATGCCGTGACGCCAGCCTGTAGTCGGTCTCTCAGCCATGGGCGGGACCGTACGTGCCGGGACTGACAGCGAAGCCGACGTGGCACGACCCCGGACACGACGAAGGGTCGGCTCGGGAGGAACCTCCTCCCGAGCCGACCCTTTGCTCTGTGCCCCCGGCAGGATTCGAACCTGCGACACCCGCTTTAGGAGTTTTCTTTGGGCGAGGCTGTGACCTGCGTAAATTATCAAAGAAGCGCGGTTGACCTGCGGAAACACACCTCGCCAGTTCTCGCATGTTCGCAGCGCTTCCCGGCCTCATGTGTGCTGTATGTGTTCCGGAAGGCATCGTGGGTCTGCATCCCGAACCACACTGGCAAGAGCCGACGTTGCTGGCTTGCACTTGCCCAACCGATCCGGTCAGTGCCGCGTGTAAGGCGCCTACGCGGTGGCCTCCGGTTTCGCCAGCGCGATCCCGGTGATCAGGTCTACGACCATCGTCTTGATCTGGTCGCGGATGGGACATGCGGCCTCGACGCCCTGGCCGGCAGGGGCCGTCCAACTTCCAGTCGAGGTAACGCTTGCCGGGGAAGACGGGCAGGTGTGGCCGCAGCCCATCGTGACGCACACGTCGGATTCCTCACCGCGTCGACGGCGAGGACCACGATTGAGTGACTCTGTCGGCGATCTTGAGGTTCCAAGGTCATTTTCCTTGACGCCACCACAGGGGGCGGGGTAGCCCGTGGGCGTCGAGGTACTGCTGGAAGGCTGTGGGCTGTCGCGGGCGGTAGGTGGAGCCCTCGGGTTCTTGTCCGCTGAGGCGCTCGATGTTGATGGCGATCGCGGTCAGGACGTGCTGCACATGCGTCTTGGCCGTGCCGTGGTAGCGGCAGCGGCGAGCTCGGTGGCCGCTGACGAGTTCGTGCACCGTGCCCTCGACACCGGAACGGGAGGCATACAGCCGCTTCCACTGCAGATCCTGCTGGTCGGTGCGGTTGCGGGCCTGGATCTCGTGCAGGTGCCGGGGCAGGAAGTTGACCGTCCGGGCCGCACCGCGGGTGCACGAGGACCGCTCGGGACACGGTTGGCACTGCCGCTTGTCGAACCGGACCACCGTGTACGGGGCCATGGCCGGAAGCTCGTTCCAGTTCCCGCTGACCTTGCCGTTCGGGCAGGTGACCTCGCGGCGATCGAAGTCGATGATGAAATTCTCGCGGGCGAACCCGTTGTCCGTCTCGCGCTGTCGGGAGCTGTTCGCGGGCAGCGGCCCGACGAGAGTGACCTTGTGGGCGCGGGAGGCCGCGTCGAACCCGGCGGTCGAGGTGTAGCCGCCGTCGACCAGGTGCTCGGCGGGCAGCAGTCGGCGCTGCTTGAGGCGGGCGTGGATACCGGGCAGGGCCCGGCTGTCACCGCTGGAGACCAGGGTGGCGACATCCGTGATCACGTTCACGCTGTTGTCGTCGCAGGTCTCGGTGACGTGTGCGAGGTAGCCGGTCCAGCGGGTGTTGCCGCGCAGCACGAAGCGCGCCTGGAGGTCGTAGGGGCTGCGGATCTGCAGTCCGGCCGGCGGCTGTCCGTCCTTCTCGCGGCGCGGCCGCAGTCGGCCGCGGGCATCGACGACGAACTGCTGCACCATGATCTGGCGCAGGGCCTGAAGCTGCGGCCCCGGCACACGGCCGGGGCGCAGCTGCTGGAAACGGGTGAGTAGGTCGGCCGCGTCGGTGCCGGCTTGGGTGAGGCGGGTGGCCGGGTGGCTGGGCTGGCTGCACATGCGAACCGGGCGTCCGTAGCGTTCGCCCCACTCGGCGGTGACCAGTCCGTCGAGGAGCTCGGGAGCGGTGCGGGCGAGTTCTTCCACGGCGGCGCGGACCGCTTCGAGGACCAGCTCCAGACGGGTCAGCTCGCGGGCGGCGGCGAGGATGTGGGTGGAGTCGGTGCGCTGCCGTCCCCGGGCCTTGACCAGGTCGGCGGCCTTCAACCGCTCCAGGGCGAGGTCGAGAAGCTGATCGGCGCGGTCCTCCTTGGCCAGCCGGTCGCGGAAGTCGCCCAACACGCTGTGGCGAAAGCCGGGATCATCCAGCTCCAGGGCGAGGGCGTATTTGAAGTCGATGCGACAGCGCACCGCTTCCGCCGCCTGCCGGTCCGACAGATTCAGCAGAAACTGCAGGACACAGACGGTGGCGAGCTGGGCAGGCGATAACCCGGGACGTCCGTCACGCGGGTACCAGGCTTCGAAGTCCTCGTCCCGCCACAGGCCGTCCAGCCGGTCGCGCACCCACATCGCCGTCGTCCCACGAGGGTTGCTTGCACGGGCAACCTGCGCGGTCAGAGCGGGAACCTGCACACCAGAGCGGGGACGAACAGACAACAGACACCTCGACGACGGTCGTTCACCTTGGAAACCGAGTCGAGCATGCCGGTTGATCATGCTCATCCGCCGGGGAACCTCAAGATCGCCGACAGAGTCGCTCATTGGTGATCAAGATCAGTCATACGCCCATGCTGGCGCCTTACTTCGTACCACTCCACCCCACCTGTCCAACTCCAATACAGCGAAGCTAAGACAGAAATTGATCACTCAAGCAGTGGGTGAAAAAAGGTCACGGTATGAGTGACCTCTCCACTCTCCGAAACCTCCTCAGAGAACACGAACCTACCGTGCATGCTGCCGTCCACTGCCGGCGAAGAAGGGGAGTCTTCCACCCTTGACCCTCGATCGAATCCAGGAGCCTTCTGGGTAGCAATTTCATCAATCACCGCGCCGAGGTCCAAGGAGGGAGCACTGTCGACCCAGGTCTCAGTCCACCCTCCTTGAGGGAAGTCTCTCGGATCTCCAGAGCGTAGATGCTGGCGCATCAACTCCAATACACAATCCTCGACAGTGCGAGCAGCCTCCCGATTCGGAACGAGGCACCGATCAATCAGGACACCGCCCCGAGAGATGTGGGCAGCGACGCGGTCATACACCCTCGGCTCGCTATGCGTGATTCCGACCTTGATCAGCCCAAGGGGTAGAAAGTGGATCAGATATACCCAGTGAGGGAGATCCGGGTCGATCCCCTCTGCGCACCGCAAGCAAGGAGGGGCGCCAGCAGCGAGCGCGCAGATGGAGACCTTCCTGCTCGCACCACAGTCGGGCTCAGCACAGTGCGCAGAGACTGGATCCGCTAGCTTCGCATACCCGTCGTGCTCTCGAATCAATCCGAACTTGCCATAGAACTCTTTTTGCCAACCAGCGAACTTTGACGTGAAGCATGCATAGCAATGCGTCCATGGCTTACTCGAACTCGAAAGTATGTGGACGGCGTTGAAGGTGTTCGGGGCAGCACAGAGTACGCACACGACATCGATCGGCTCCCAAACTTCCCCGATACGGCTGACCATTTGACTCTCGGGAAGCGTCCTCCCAGACCCATCCACCATCTCAAAACCTGCTTCGCGGACCATTCGGGCCACGTCGCTCTGGTCCATCAGCCAGTGCTCTGGGTCCCGCGCCAGACCGTCCTCATACATGCGGCGACCGACGCACCAGTTGCAGAGTTCAATACTTCGCGACTGGATCTCCTTGTACGGAATCGCCCCGGGCCTGCCACAGGTCTGGCACCGGTAGTTCCTCGGGGCCCCAGGAGATACAAACGTCCCCTCTGGATCTACCTTGAGTGCACGGTAGATCGCATCGATACACTCAACACAGCGTCCTGGCTTGCCTTTGCGATTGGCACTCTCATTCTTGCCACACCTGGAACAGGGTCGGACTGCCATGGGGCCCCCTTCAGCACGATTGCCTCTACGAGGCTACGGGCGGGCACTGACAACGGGCCGGGGGAGCCATCCTCACCTCTCAGCGATCCCTTCACCGCGCGCGGTCAGCTCACAGGGGGCATCGCGGACGGATGACCTTGTCGGTGGACTACCGCCCCGGACCTACCCGAGCCTCCCGACGCCTACGCACACCAGGCCATCTGACGTGCATTTTTCATGATGCACAGGGCCCATTGGTGGAGTCTGCGCGACCGCCCGTTCCATTTCCGGCGGTGGTTGCCTCTCCCGGCGCGTCGCGCGTGGTATTGCTCCTGACTCACCCATCAGGCCGAGGGCGCACACCATCGTCACACCCCGGACAGTCCTCGGTGTCGAGGGCCTGGACCGTTCGGCAGTGGTTGCAACTCCAGTGCGTTGGAGCGGGCGTGGCCTGATGCGCGTCCTCCGGACGGACCGATAGGTCGGCGTCCCGGCGCAGAGCCTCCACGATCGAACCGTTGGGGTCGAGACTAGGTACGGCAGAGATCAACATTCTCGCCGCCAATCGGTAGTCCGCCGACTCCGAGGAAGCGGCCCGTGCCAGGAGCGAAGGGCGCCGATCGCTTGAGGTCATGACGGCGACGGCGTAGAAGAGGGCTGCCCGGTGGCGAGGCCAATGGGTCATGTCCCTGTCGAACAGCTCCTGGCCGTCCCACGGAACGCGACCTCTCTCCAGGTTGATCAGCACGTTCGCCGCCGACCATGCTATCCATGAGGAGTCCGCTTCCAGGCACGCCAGCAACGCCGTGTGCTGGGCGTCCGTGAGGACCTGCCCGAGATCGGGGAGCGGCGACAGCTCGACCAGGGGCGGTGTGCTCGCGACGAGCCATTCGCCCAGCAGGGAATCGGGCACGGTGATCCGCTGGAGGTGACGCGCCTGGGCGGCCACAGCCGCCTTGTCGATGCCGTACGCGTCTGCCGTCGCGTCGAGCCATGCCCGGCGCTCGTCGGCGCTGTCGTGGGCGAAGGCGCGGCCGATCTCGCTCGCCGGAGAATCGGAGTATCCGGTCGCTGAGAGAAGGTCGCCGAGAGCGGTTAGCGACCAGAAGCCGCCGTCCATGGACTCCGGGCACGGGCCGTAGAGCGACGCGAGGTCGGAGAGGAGGGCCGTCCTGTCGTCCAGTGAGCTGGATGCCCAGTCCCGCAGCCCGGCGGCGACGTTCCCCCAACGCCGACGCGTATCGAATCCCGCGCGCGCGAGTGCGGCGTAGATCCTCTCTGCGACGCGCCCCGGCGTGTGCCTCGCAAGGACGAACACGCGCTCACCCGCGTCGTCGGGAAGCTCACCGAGATGTTCGGCTGCGCCTAGGGCGACCTGCTCCAGTCCCGGTGTGAGAGGGCCTCCACGGACCATCTCCCATCTGCGCCGCCCTTTCTGCACCATCTCGGGGCCCTGTGGCAGGGGAAGCGCCAGCACCGCGCGGAGCGCGTCGATCTCCGCCCCGCTCAAGGGGGACGCGTCCGTGCGTGCGTCCGTCAGCGCGCACAGGGTCCGGGCGATCGACTCGGCGGTGCCGTCAAGCTCGGACAGTTCCACGAGATCCGCTCGCTGTCGCCGAGACGCCGACGGCAGGGCTAGCAGACACGCGGCCTCCACGAAGGGCCAGGGGCCTGTGTTGCGTGTCTTGTCCCACAACGCCGGGAAGAACTTCGGGGGCTTGCCGGGGCCGCGCGGGAGTACCGGCTCGCCCGCTAGCGCGCCGAGGGCTCCGTCCGTCAACTGGCCCAGGACCCGTTCCATCACGTTGTCAGAAAGAGTCACGACACCGCGCGCCGCGAGATCAGCCACCATCAGGGTGGCCTCCCGCCGTGTCTCACCGACATCGAGCAGTGCCTCGGTCGTACGGGGATCGAGTCCGGCGGCGAGTGCGATCGCCCCGTCGGAGTCCGTGTGGGCGAGGGCGTGGTGCAGCCAGTCCCGCAGTTCCTCGGCACCGCACGACCGTGCCCACATGGCCGTTGCGATCTCGGTGAAGACCTTGCTACGAGCGGTGAGTTCGCCCGCGCTGTTCACCACGAACACGGCGACGTGCTCGTCCCAGAACCGGAGCACGTGTTCCGCCACCTCGCCGGCCGCGGCGGGCGGCATGGCCCATCGCAGGGGGTCCATCAGCATGCCGGTCAGTGACTCGAGGGCGCGTCCCGCCGGAGGGGTCGCTTCGCCGTCGAGGAGCCGTCCGAGTGTGACGAACCCGTCGAGGAGCATGCCCGTCGTCAGCGTGGGCGCCCAGGGCCGGGCCGGGGCGAGCGTCCCCCGCAGCCGCTCCTGCTCCCACCGGTGCACGGACTGTTCCACCGCGCGGTGCAACAGCGCTGCACGCCCCTTGGGGAGATCAGCGTCCGGCGCATTTGCGCAGACGAGAGCGAGCAGAGTGGCGAGCAGCGGCACCGCGAGCAGGTGCGCGTGCTCCTCCTTCGCATCCTCGATCCAGGCGCGTCGCGTTGCCAGGAAGGCCGCTCGGTCAGGCTCGGGAATCCGTGCCTCGGCACAGGCGACGAGGACGCTGTCGACCGTCGGGCCTAGATCTCGAGGAGGCGCGAGCTCCACGCGGGGCAGGCCGAGCCGGGCTGCGGCCTCTTGCGCGTTCGCCCGGGTCGTCACCACGAACCCGCAGGAGGGGTGCAGGGACGTGAGGATCTCTTCGAGCTGCTGCGCGACCCAAGGGGCGCGTGCCTCGCATTCGTCGAGCCCGTCGCAGAGGACAAGCGCGCACCCCCGGCCGATCTCCTCCTTGAGGTACGCGGCGAGCGGCGCCCGGTCAGTGTCCGGCACTGTGCCCGCCACGGCGTCGTCGACCAGGCCATCGATGGTCAGGCGTCCCGGCTGCCCTTTCAGCAGACGCGGCAGCGAGACGGGGATCGGGACGGGGGCGTCGGCGTGGCTGGCGCAGTGAGCCGCGATCTCTCGCACCGCCACCGACTTCCCTGAGCCCGGCTGCCCCACGATGAGCATGCGGCGCCAGCGCCTCAGGCGGCGGAGGAGAGGGAGGGAGGTGCGCTCACCCTCCATGTCGATCCGGAGGCCACCGACGAGGTCGTCGACGGCGAGGGGCGGGAGGTCATCGGCGAGCAGGCTGAGGTCGATCCGTCCGGCCTCCGCTGTGAGCCGACTGCGGTACGCGTCGACGACGTTCCGACGGGAGGCCAGACGCATCGCCACCGGACCCCCCTGGTCCGGGATCACGGTCACCCCCGAGGCGGTCAGGGCGGCGACCCAGTCCTCGGCGGAACTCCCGAGCGCCTCGCCCGCCTGCCGATGGAAGAAGTCGGCCAGGGCGCTCACGGCACGGTGTCCCTGCGCGTCCGCCACGACGAGGTCCATCAGGGCAGCCAGGAGATCACGGTGCGGTGCCGGTCCGGTCGAGCCGGGTAGGTGGAGGACACGCGCCCGGTCGAGGATGAGCCCGCGGACCCGCGACGGAAGCCGGTCGGTGAGGAGGGCGAGGGCCCTGGACTCGTCACCAGTCTCCATGCGCAGGCCCGCACGGTGGCGTCGCAGAGCCCGGTCGAGGTTCTTTACCGGCCCGACGAGTTCCTCGCCGGCGATGACCAGAAGATCGTCGGGACCGAGCGTCGGAACCTGTCCCACCCACCCCGTGAGCGTCTCTTCCAGCGGACGCCCTCGGTCGATCTTCCGCTTCGCGGACACGTAGGCGCGGCGCCCGTCGGAGAAGGTGACACGGATGTCGTCGGTTGGGTCGCTGGTCTCGAAGTCCAGCCGGACGGGCCACACCCCTGCGGGCACGTCCAGCCCCGACACCGGCCGACCACGGAGCCCGTGCACCGCCAAGTGCGCGGCCAGCTCGCACCGGAAGACACTACCGACCTCTCCAGCCTGCCCCGCCCTGCTCACCCCGACCGCACCCCGCCCCACACTGCTTGCCCCGGACCTCCGGCGGAGCACCGCCCCATGGTAAGGCGTCACCCTGGGGGGGCACGTGACCGGAAGACGTGGGCCTGCTCGTAGCGCTCGCTCGGTTACGGCCAACTTTCACGTGTTATGGCTTGTTTACGCCATTACTCGCTGGTTTCTGTTGAAGGTGTCGCTTCTCTCCATCATCCTGGAAGGCTTTTCGTCGAGCCGTGGCCTGGGGGATAGGTGTCTCTTCACTTCGAACTCCGTGCGAATCACCCGGAGGCGGTCCATCACACGCGCCAGCTAATCGAATACATGCGCGAAATTGTTCGAGGTTCGCACAAGCCGGTGCGGGACTGCCAGAAGTATCCGGAGGTCCTTTGGCTCTCCGACCTCCCGGACGACAGGCTCCGGCGGCACCCGGACGGCGATCGGATGTTGCTCAAGGTGGCACACCGCCCGCTGCGCCCGGCTCCTGTCCTGCCCGAAGTGCTGGTGGGGTGGGTGAACCCCGAGGCTGCCGCCACCGCGACGCTCGAAGTGCCACCGCTGGCCGAGTCGGGGCCAGGTCAGGGCTGGCAGGAAGACGAGAATGGAGACCTGTTCGAGGTCTCTGAGATCCGCAGGGAGGAAGCGCACGACGTGTTGCGCGCCTACACGCGATGGCTCGACACGTGGCGCAAATGGTCGGAAAGAGAGCGAGTCGACCAGCCGTACAGGGAGCTCCATCAACAGCTGTACCGAATGGCGACCAAGATTCAGCAGGACGGCGAGGAATACGAGGTCGTACTGGGTGCCGGATTCCTCACTATCGGAGCAGCGCGTCCGTCAGCGCGTATCGCCCGGCACATTCTGACAGCGCCGCTGATACTCACCGTGAATTCCGCTGATATGTCCATCACCGTCGCTCTCGCATCTGGCGATCCCTCGCGGCTGGAGGACAGCGAGTTCCTTGATGCGGACGAGGGCTACAGCACCCGTCTGCTGAGCCCGCTGCGGGACCGTGTTGACGCGGAAGGATTCCATCCGCTGTCCCGCGACTCCCAGGACGTGCTTGGTGACTGGTCGGAGAGGGCGTTCGGCACCGATCGCGCGGTGGCGTTTCACCGTGGCTGGGGCCGCCCGCCCGTTGACCCTGCACTGCCCCTGCCCACGCTTGGGTTCGCACCGGCGATCATTCTCCGTCAGCGGGGCAAGGGCGCCCTCGTGAACTTCTACGATGGCATCGCGAACCGTCTCGCCCAGCCCGGTGCCATGGCTCCACTGGGTCTGGCTCAGTTGCTGTACCAGCTGGAAGCGGAGGACCGCAGGCTGTGGGGTACGGCGGCGGGGGGCCGCGACGTGCCGCCCGCCCTCGGCCCTGACCCGCTGTTCCCGCTGCTGTCGAACGAGGCTCAGCGGGAGGTGCTGAGGCGCCTGCAGACCGATACCGGCGTCGTTGTTCAGGGACCTCCCGGCACGGGAAAGACGCACACCATCGCTAATCTCGTGTGCGCCTTACTGGCGGACGGCAAGCGGGTGCTCGTGACGAGCGAGAAGGGTCAGGCACTGAAGGTTCTGCGGCAGCAACTGCCCGCCGAGCTTCGTAGCCTGTGCGTCCTCCAGGGTGACCGGCGCCAGGGCGGCAGCGATGAGCTGGAAAGATCCGTGCGCGCTCTCTCCCAGCTCAGTGCCACTCAGTCGACGGAGCGCCTCAGCGCAAGGATCAAGGGCCATGAGGCGCTGCGCTCAGAACTGTCACAGACCCGCGCGCGGCTCCGTGACGAACTCCGCGCCGTTCGTGAGGCGGAGTGGCATGAACACCTCGACGTGGCACCAGGCTATGAGGGGCGGCTCACGGCGATCGTGGAGAAGGTCACTGCTGGCGCGCCGAAGTACGACTGGATGCCCGTCCTGCCCGCCTCGGCACCGCGAGAACCTAAGCTGAGCCAGGACGAGGCCCAGCGCTTGTTGGGTCTGGTGGCCCGGCACGGGGCCGGAGTACTGGACGAGCATGCTGCCCGTTGTCCGGACCCCGCGGACTTTGTTGCACCCGTGCTCTTCGAAGAGGCGGTCAATGCCCTGGACACCGCTCTGCGCGCCTGCGCCGAAGTGTCGTCTGACACGCTCTCCCTGGAACTCGCGAATCAGGGCCGCGACCTGATCGCGACGTTGGTGGAATTGCTGGACGCGGCGGAACATGCACTTCAGAGCGAGGGACTGGCAGGGGAGCCGGCCGCTTGGCCGCCGGACGAATGGACCACTCGTGCCCTGCGGGACGGAATGGCCGGCCAACGACAGCAGTTGTGGGACGGAGTGCGCCGGGCAGCCGCCCGCGCCGAGGAAGTTCAAAGCGTGCTTCAGCACATCCCCTTCGCGGTGCTCGACGTTCCTGAAGTGACGCTTGCCGAGGAATCGCGTCTCATCGCAGCTGGGAGGGACCTCGAGCAGTTCCTGCGTGATGGTGGCAAGCTGCGCAAGCTGGTTCCGAAGGCGGTGCAGAAGGAAGCCCAAGTTCTTCTCCAGGACTGCCTGGTGGACGGGCGGCCGCCCAATACGCCGCACGAGATCTCCGCACTGGTAGCTCACCTGGCGGCACGCCAGTGCGTCAGGCAGCTGAACGAGCGTTGGCAGAGCGTCGGTGCCCCCGCGGCCGTGGGCTTCACGGAGGTGGCTCTTTCTGAGTTGTTGGACCGGGTGCCGACGCTCCGCGCGGTCGATGGGTTCACCCAGTCCGTGCGTGCGCTGCACAACGTTCTGCTCAAGGCCCGGATCAAAGCCACGGTGCGGACGGCGCAGCAATGGGACGACGTCCGCAAGTCGGCGGACGGTGCGGAACGACTCCTCCGCGCCCGCGAGGCGGAGGAGAAGCTGCGGTTCATCGCCGAACAACTACCCCGCACGGATGTTCACGGAGTAGCCGAGCTGGCGGAGGTGCACCGGGCCGTCAACGCGCGTGATCCGAAGGCGTATACGTCCGCGATCAACTTGCTTACCAAGGCGTTCCATCGTGAGGCCGATCGTCGGGAGGCCCGCAAACTTCTGGACAGACTGTCTGAGGATCACCCCGAACTGGCACGGCGCTTTACTCAGTCCCCCACTGATGCGACTTGGGAGACCCGGCTCGTGAACCTGGACGCAGCCTGGGCATGGCGGCGAGCGTGTACTTTCCAGGAATCGATGCTGACCCCTGGCAAGGAGGCCAGGCTGGAAGGGGAACTGGACGCAGTAGAAGCGCAATTGAGGCGCACCGTGACGCAACTGGCGGCCGACAGAGCGCTGTACTACTGCCTGGACCGAATGACAGCCGGGCAGAAGCAAGCGCTGAGCGCCTACGCGTCGGCCACCGCGAACGCCGGCAAGGGAATGACGGCGCTCGGCAAGCGGCATCTGAAAGCTGCCCGTTCAGCGATGCGTGACGCGCGTGCCGCTGTGCCGGCATGGGTCATGCCGATCAAACAGGTAGCTGAAATGGTTGATCCGGACCCCGATGCCTTTGATGTCGTCATCGTGGACGAAGCGAGTCAGGTCGGACTGGACGGGCTGATGCTGCTGTGGCTAGCTCCGAGGATCATCGTCGTTGGTGACGACAAGCAGTGTGTTCCCTTCTATACGGGCGGCAAGCACGAACGGTTCAACGAGCTCCTCGACTCTCTCCTGCCCCACCTCACCGATTGGCAGCGGGACGGGCTGAGTCCCAAGTCCAACCTTTACGACCTTTTGTCCGCGCGCTTCAGCGAGACGATCCGGCTTACTGAGCACTTCCGGTGCATGCCGGAGATCATCAAGTGGTCCTCCGCCCAGTTCTATCCCGACAACGAGCTGGTGCCGCTGCGGCAGTACGGAGCGGACCGGCTGCGGCCCCTCGAAGTCGTCCATGTCCGTGAAGGCCACTGCGAGGGCCGACGAGAGACTCTTGTGAACAGGCCCGAGGCCGAGCGCATCGTCGCCAAGCTGCAGGAACTCGCGGAGGACGAGGCATACGCGAAACGGAGTTTCGGAGTCATCGTGCTTCGTTCCGGACATCAGACAAGGCTCTTGGAGGATCTCATCGACATGCGGATCGATGCCTCGATCCGGGAGCGGCACAACATACGAGTGGGCACGGCCGAACAGTTCCAGGGAGACGAACGGGACGTCATCCTGCTCTCTCTGGTGGTCGACGCTGACAACACGCGAGCCTTGACCGGCCAGGGTGACGGAAGGCGGTTCAACGTGGCCGCCAGCCGCGCCCGGGATCAGATGTGGCTTTTCACCTCAGTTACACCGGACCACCTGCGCAGCAGGGACCTGCGCCACTCACTGCTCACCTACATGCAGGCGCCGCCGGAGCTTCAGGGCACATCTCCTGCCCTTTTCTCCGTTTCATCTGACGAGCGGTGCGAGCCGTTTGACTCCCTGTTCGAGCAGCGGGTCTTCCGCAGGATCAAGGAACGCGGCTATCACGTCGTCCCCCAGTGGAAGGTCAGCGGCAAACGCATTGACCTGGTTGTCGTTGGAGATGCTGGCCGCCTTGCCGTGGAGTGCGACGGCAGCCCGTATCACTCCACCCCTGACCAGATCCGCGACGACTACGAGCGAGAACGAGAACTTTGCCGGGCCGGATGGCAATTCTGGCGCGTACGCAGCAGCGAGTTCGCCCTGTCTCCGGAGGACTCGCTGGCCCCGTTGTGGAAGCGTCTTGACGCTCTGGGCATCTGTCCCGGCGTCACCGAGGAAGCCCAGAGCGACTCGGGCAGCATGTGGGCCCCAGTCGAGATGGACGATGCCGACCTCACCACCGATGACCTCGACGCCATGCCCGATGAGGATGCGTCCGTCTCTCGAAGGAGCCTGAAGTGAACGAGATCTTCGACGACAGCACGCTGACGGAGATTGCCCACCTGATCTGCGGGGACGAGACGCCGCTGCTCTACCGGAAGGGGTTCGAGATTGCTGCCTTCTTCCAGCGGGCTGGCTGGGACGACGTCCCAGAGTACGACGGAACGTCGAGGCACAGGTGGGCCCGGGAACTCCTCAAGGAGCGGCAGGAGGACGGCACGGACGACGTCGAGCGTGCAATCCTGCGCCTGGCGAACCGCCTTGAGTACTACAACCAGCAGCAGGAGTACCACGCCACGCTGAAGCGGCTCAACGAGATACTCGTGCTCGACGGACGGCGGATTGGTGAGGAAAAAGGCCAAGCGGTCCTCATCCACTGCGAAGCCGGATTCGAAGACCAAGTACGGCAGCTGCCGTGTGTCGAGCTGAAGGTCTCGGTGACTGAGGTGGTGAGCGACCCAGAACTCGCCGCCACAGTGCAACTCCGGCTGGATGAGGCACGCACCTGCTACGAGCATGGCGCCTACACCTCGGCCGTCATCATGCTCGGTAGCCTCTTGGAGGGTGTGCTCGCACACGCCGCCCAGGTTCGGGCCGCAGGCGTACGCATGCCGAAGCCGTTGCAGAAAATGGGGCTCAATGACTTCGTGAACTTCGCGTACGAGAACAAGTGGATTGAGCGTGATGCCCACCTGGCCTCGGAGCTTGTCCGGCACTACAGGAATCTCGTCCATCCCCTGGCGGAGAAGCGGACCGGACACAGCCCGAACCGCGACACCCTCGACATGTGCTGGCCGGTGGTGAACGCCACGTTGAACGATCTCGCCGCTACGGCTGCAGAGCCCCCTGCCATGCCTTCTCCGCGGGCACCCGCAGGTCGAGGCCGTGGCCGCAACCCCAACGCCTCCACACAACGGCCAACGCCGGCCTCTGTTCCTCATCGCCGCCCGGGCGGGGGACCAGTGACCCGCACTTGAACAGGGGCGCATCCCAGATTCAGAGGCTGGTGCAGTTCATGACAGGGAGGCGACCGGCGCTGACAGCGCGGTGGCAGCTCGGGCGCGAGGTCGCTCCGCGGGCCTGCTGAACGCGCTGGTCGTATGCGGACACGGCGACAGTGAAGTCGTCCGACTGGCAGTGCCGCCGTGCTGCATGGTGTCGGGCAGGACAGAAGTACGGTCGGCTACAGGCAGGCCGGGGGCACTCAGCGAGAGCGGTTGGGGGACGAATGAGAGTCTGCTTTCTGATCGACGAAGGTTGGAGCTCGCCGGAGGTCGGAACCAGGGGATGGCTCACCATGAGGGAGTCCCTGGTGCGAGCGTTCATGGAATCCGTTCCACGGCATAGGCGCCATGCCCGCTTTTCTACGGGAACTCTCCCACTACGCCGGCTTGCCCAAGAAGTGGGCAGCACCGAAGCTGCCGCAAACAGCGTTCTCGGCGAGCACTGGGCAGTCTGGAGCACCTTCCTTGGGCCGGACCTTGCCAAGCACATCGCGTCATTTGATGTCGCGGGTATGGTCGTGGAATCCCTGACTCCGTCGGACGCTCGCGCCATGCACATCCGGCTAAAAGGCGCCGAATGGTACTTGGGGGCAGTGCAAGTTCGTCCGGAGATTCCGGAGCACTGGGCGGTGTTCCTGAAGAGCATCCCGAGCCGGTTTCGGATCTTCGAAGACTCCCTCTACTTGTTTCATAGAGGGTATGAGTTGGAAGTCGAGGATAACCGAGATTACGTGGAATGCCGCGAGTGGGAAGTTTCTGGCCTCGCCTCCTCCGTTCATTGGGAGGACTCCGGGGCACGGGAGACCATCTTTGATCCGTACGACAACATGCAGCACTTTCGCAGGCTCGGTGAGGCGGACGAACTGCTTCATGGCCAGTTCTCATCCGCGCTGGGTGAAACCCTGATGCGCTGCTCAGACCTGGACCCGAATCTCACTCAACGGCTGCACGCTGCCCTCAAGGCGTTCGAGAGTCACGAGACAGCGGAAGAGCTGGCGCATGTGTCGCTGTCCTGCCGTCGATTCACGGAAAAGCTTGCTGACTGCCTCTATCCTCCGCGTGAAGAGAAGGTCAACGGGCGAAAGGTCGGTCAGGCTGAGTACCGGAACCGCCTGTGGGCGTACATCGCGGAAAACGTCACCTCTGACACCACGCGAGAACTGCTCATCGCGAACGTCGAGGACTTGGGGAAGCGTATCGACAGGCTGGACAGTCTGAGTAACAAGGGCCTTCACTCTGATGTTTCATCCTCAGGCGTGAACCGACTGTTGCTTTCGCTTCTCGTCGCGGCACATGACTTGATCTCGCTGCGCCCGCCCGGCGGAGCTTTCTCGTATAAGCCGTACGAGACCACGATTCGTGTCTTTATGGAGGAGGTGCTGCACCAAGAAGAACGTCCGTCGCAGGATGCCGAGGAATAGAACGGTCTAACTGGTCGTGCGCTCAACCTTGCCAATGGCGGCGTCCTCGCAGCCTGCGATGAATTCTCGGTGCCTGTCCTCGATCCCCTTCGCGCTCTCCCACTCTGAGGGGTCGAGATTTTCGGACCTCTCCAAGGGAAGTTGGTCGAGGGCGATGAGGACCTTCACCTGACAGACGGAGATAGTCTCTTCTACTGGATCCTCGATGCCTTCCTCTTCGGCTACGTCCTGAAGAATGGGCAGCTTATACGTGGCGAAGCTGTATCCCTCGGTGTACGGATCCCCGGCGATGGCCGCGGCCTTATCCCAAATCGAGGGGGTAGCAGGCTCGCTGTTGAGAGCGTCACTACAGCCCTGCTCGTACGCGTCGAGGGCGCCGCCGGGATCCTTCCCGATCTTCTCCTTGAGAGCGTCGTACGCTTCGGTCTCTTCGCTGGTGATAGGGACACTCCCCTGTATGGGAGTGAGGCTGTTGGAGCTATAGAGGCGCTCCCGTTCGTAATCGACACCGTCGCCGCAGGCGCCTATGGCCTCGTCGACGTCCGGCTCTTCGCCGTCGTAGGTGTCCTTGAGGAGATCGCTCCCGTAGTCATATCCAGCGTCGTAGGTGGCTATTTGGGAGCTGCTGCTGGCGCCCGTGCTGTTGCCGCTGCTGCAAGCAGCGAGGCTAATGGCCCCGACGAGTACGGCCGCAGTGCCCGCGGATCTCTTCAAGCTGGTCAACGTGTTCCTTCGTCTCGTGTCCAGGGCCGCACGTCTTTCTGCGTCCACGTGCTACTCACCGCGCTGAGCCCTCGCCGTGAGAGCAGGAATCGCTTCGATCTTCTCCGCCGTGAGGTCGTTCC
Source organism: Streptomyces viridosporus T7A (assembly GCF_008704515.1). Lineage (NCBI taxonomy): Bacteria > Bacillati > Actinomycetota > Actinomycetes > Kitasatosporales > Streptomycetaceae > Streptomyces > Streptomyces viridosporus. Next base: position 3,757,744 of record NZ_CP023700.1, on the reverse strand, counting down.
AGACGAGCCCGTGGGGCCGACGCCGGTTGGGGCACTCGATCACCTCGTCAGACGTCACGATCAGATCGACGCTGAAGTCGTGCTCGGTCTCGGGGATCTCCTCGTCGACCACCTGCAGCTGGTGGACGGGCGCGACGATGACCATCTCCTCGGTGAGGAGCTCCACCTCCAGGTCGGAGTACCCGGCCCCCTTGCCGATGCGCGCGCCGGATCGGTTGACGGCCACGCTGCCGCAGATTACGACGTCGATGGGCCGCATGTCCTCGACCCCCACGCGGCGGGCAATCTGCGCAGCCCCCTTCTTCTCTGCGGCCTGTTCAGCCGGCAGCTCCAGCGTCTCCGGATCGAGCAGGAAGAACGGCTGGAGGCTCGCCATCCTCGGCACGGCCATGTAGAGGAGCTCGCCGTCCTTGAGCGCGCGGATGCGGACTGAACCGCCCCGCCCCAAATGGAGACGTGGGTGCCGGTCAGCGGATGCCACGGATCATCACCGTGAGGACGGGCGAGGCTGGTGATGGCTGGCTCTGCCCGATGTCCTCGTACCCCCACGACTTGTAGAGCGCGTGGACCTTTCCGCCGCCGGCGGCCGGGTTGACCATGAGAGTGACGTACGGCTCGTTCCGGGTGGCGAGGAGGGCGTCGTGGATGCGGCGGGCGGTGCCGGTCTTCCGCCAGGCAGGCCGGACGCCGATTTCCTTCAGGGCCATCGCCGGGCGCTCGGTGTACTTGTCCGCCGGCGCCGGGCTGGTGCGCTGCCAGTACCGGTCACCGTGCTCGATGGTGTTGCCGTAGGCGTAGCCGACCGGATGCCTGTCCGCGTACGCGAGGACGGCCGTGAAGCCCGGCTCTGCGCCATGCCGGTCCAGGCGCTCGCCGAACGCGGTGACCGCATAGTTCGGCAGGTGGAGCAGTGGGGCGCGCACGTCGGCGTACACGTCGAGGAGGTCGCCGCGGACGGCGTCGAGGGCGGTGAAGGTGCGCAGGTCGATGGCGGGCGCGGTGGTCATGCGGCCATCCTCCAGGTGGCGGTGTGCTCGGTCCAGGTCTGGATGGTGGTGCTGCCGGACGCGGTGGCGCGCAGCGCGGCCCCGAACTCTTGGAGCATGCGCGACACGCGGGCGTGTCGGGTGGCGGCGTTGGCGGACACTTCCATCGCGGTGGCCGTGGCGGCGTCGGCTTCGCCTTGTGCGAGCTGGGCGTGTGCGAGCCGGGTCATGGTGATGGCCCGGGACCTGACCATGTGGGGCCGGAGGGCGGACAGGCAGCGGTGGGCGTGGTACTCGGCGGTCGGGTAGTCGCCGAGCGCCAAGTACCCCGTCAGGGCCAAGGAGTCCAGCTCGGCCTGGTCGTAGAAGGCGAGCATCCACACCGGCCGGTGGTCGGCGGGGTCGGCGCGCAGCATGGCGTCCTGGGCCTGCTCGAATGCACGGCGGGTGTCGGCGCGGTCCTGTGCCGCGCCCTGGATGGCTCCCTGCCGGGCCAGGCCGAGGGACGCGAACAGGGGGTCTCGGCGTGTGAGATGGAGGTTGCGGGCGACGTCGTTGGCGGCGAGCGCATCGGCGGGGCGGCCCATGTGGCGGTACATGGTGCCCGCGTGACTCCAGATACGGAACTTGATCGACTGGTCGCCGGACATCTCGGCGAGGGCTTGGGCCTCGCGCATGTGCGTTTTGGCGATGTCGTAGCGGCGGCCGTCGATGGCGGCCCACATTGCGGAGGAGCGGAAGGCCGCTGCGGAGGCGTAGAGGTTGCTGCGTACGCGCTGGGTGGCGCTGCCGGCGTTCTGGAGGTTCAGTGCCTCGTCGGCGAGCGCGGCAGCCCGCTGCTCGATGCCGAGTTGTCCGCCGTGGCGGTGGTCGCTGGCGATGATCTCGGCGAAGCGCTTGTTCAGGCGGTTGACGTCGCTCATGCCGATACGGCGTGGTGATGCGGTGGCGGGCGCGGCTGCAGCTGCGGCGGCAGCCGCCGCGATGCCGCCGACGAGGGTACGGCGCTTCATGTCGGGGTCCTCCTGCTGCGGTGAGGCTGGGGTGGATGAAGGCCGGCCCCGTGGCACGAACCCTAAAGCGATGGCGGGCAGTCCGGTGACATCCTCAAGTGCTTTGCGGGCGGCCGATTTGGGCCACGTGACCCGGCCCGCTTTCCATGCCCGGACCGATGAGCCGTCGAGCCCGCCAGGGTGTCCGGTCAACCGTTCAATGGCCTTGTTCACGGCCTCGGCCAGGCTGTTGGAGCTGTAGCCGTGTTCGGTCATCCACGCCTCAAGAACGGTGTTGCGGGTGGTGTCCATTCGGGCACGGTAGCCCGTGCGCTCCTCGCCCGCCAGGTAAAGGGGAAGTCAAAACGCCCTAGGTTCGGCCGGTGGATGAACTCCTGAACGCCCTAACCGACATGCTGAGAAAGGGAGTTGTCTGAGTGCTGGTCGCCCGTCGCCTCCCACGGTGCGGGCGGCTGTTGACGGCCTGGCTTACCCCTGAAGTGTCCCGAGGGGGTGGTCCGGGCACCGAGACAACACGAAGGCTCCACCCCAATGACGAGTCTGAAAACACCAATTGAGACCGCCCCCGTCGGCCACCCCAAGTACAGCCAGACCTTTCCGTGCGAGCCGTCCACGGCCGAGATCGGCCGGAAGCTCGTCCGGGACGTCCTCGGCGTATGGCACCTCGATGACCTTGCCGACCGAGCCGCACTGGTCATCACGGAGCTGATCGCGAACGCCTCCAGGCACACCCGGTGCTCCGAGATTCGCATCATCGTCAGGCGACCGAGCGCGATACGGGTACATGTCGGGGTCGTGGACCGGGAACCGTCGCGGCTGCCGGCGCTCAGCCGTGCTGATGAGGACGACGAGTCCGGCCGCGGACTGCTCCTCATCGATGCTGTCGCCGACCGCTGGGGCTACGACCTGCAAGGTTCGGGCAGACGCCCATGGGGCAAAGAGGTCTGGGCCGAACTCCGGACAGAGGGCGGTGAGTGAGTATCCCGGCCACGGCACCCTCGCCCCTTCCGGTCGTCGCTGGATTCCGGCCCCGTCAGCAGGAGGACGTTCTCCCATGGAGCGGCCATGGATCACCGGTGATTGCTGGCTCGGCTGCGAGCGCACGGAAGTCCTGGTGATCTGGCTCGGCCCGGTGCAGTGGGACGGGCAGCACGCTCCCTTCTACGCGTGCGAGCCGTGCCTCGATCGCCTCAAGGCCCAGGCGCTCGCCTACTTCATGGAGCGACGACCGGCGTCCGCTTGATCAGCCTCCCGGCACACGACTTCCCGGTGTGAGGCAAGTGGCCCGCGAGGACTTCCTACGTGGGTCACGCCCCCTCGTGCCGGGCGGCCAGGAACCGTCCGGAAGCCGGCCGTCTGGCCTTGCTCTCGTGACGGCGCCTGGTGGGCGTTCCAGCCCAGCAACACATCAACAATTGCGAGGAGTTGAAGCATGACACGCAGCACAGTAGTTCCCAGCCGTACCGAAGTTCGCCCGCAGATCCCGGGGGCATCGGACGGCTTCGACCTCGACGTCTCCCTCGTGGAGATTGCCGACCCGGCGGGCCTGGTCAACCTGACCGACGACAACTGCGGGTCCACCTGCGGCGCCTGCACCACCAACGTCGCATGACCCGGCCCTAGGTCACCCCGGGCTGGTGCCGTCGCGTCCCGGTGCGGCGGCACCAGCCGCCCGTCCCCTCGCCTACGGAGGTAATCGGTGGTTGCTCCGCCTGTAGCGTTCCGAACCGGCTCCACTGCTCTCGTGCGCGCCGTGGCCCGGCCGTCGCTGCCGGTTCCTCCGTGCCCTGACCTCGATGACCGCTCGCCCGGTGGTTCGTCTTCCTGTGTGGTGTGGCTGCGCGCGGTCTGGGCGAACAAGGACGTCGCCGAGGCATTACAACACTCCAGTTCGGTCCTGGCCGCGCAGGTAAGGGCCCTGTGTGCGGCCGAGCATCCTCCCCTGCGGGACGTGCGGCGCGCGGCGCTGTCCGTAGCCCGCTACCTGCTGCGGGCCCAGCACCGGGCGACGCCCTTCGGTCTGTTCGCCGGCGTGGCCACCGCGGAGTTCGGCCCGCAGGCACGTGCAGACTGGGGTGAGGAGCACGTGGCCGTCGGCCGCGCGGGGGCGGAGTGGCTGACCGCAGTGGTCGAACGGTTGGAGTCGTGCCCGGACCTCCTCGAACGGCTGCCCGTCGCCGTCAACAACACCGTGACGAGCCGGGGAGACCGGCTCATCGTGCCGTTCCAGCCCGACGTCCAGGACGACCGGACTCGTGTGGTCGAGGCGTCCCTGGCCCTGACCGAGCCGGTGCGCGCGGTCCTCGCCGCGAGCCGGGCGCCGGTCCGGTTCGAGACGCTTGTGGACAAGCTCCGAGCGGAGTTCCCCGAGGCCGAACCGGAGAAGGCGCGTCGTCTGCTGGCGGAGCTGATCCGGCGGCGGGTGCTGATCACGAGCCTGCACGCACCGAGCACCGAGACCGACGCCCTCGGGTATCTGCTCGACCAACTTGACGCGATCGACGCCGAAAGCCTCGCCCCGGTCGCGGAGACGGTGCGCGAGCTGCACGCGGTCCGGGCGGGTCTGGAGGAGTGCGCCACGCGCGGCGGCCGGGACAACGTCACGGCACGGATGCGTGCCCTCGTTCCTGGCCTGCGCCGCCACCCCGTCGCGCTCGACCTGCGCTTGGACACGCAGATTGTTCTGCCGGAAGCGGTTGCCCGAGAGGTCGAGCGCGCCGCCCTCATCCTCACCCGGGTGAGTACCCGACCGTACGGAACCGCCGCGTGGAACGACTACCACCAGCGGTTCTACGAGCGGTACGGCATCGGCACGATGGTGCCGCTCGTAGAGACCGTGGCGGACAGCGGCACCGGCTATCCCGACGGCTACCCGGGCACTCCGGGCGAGGCGCGTCGGCCTCGTGTCTCCGCTCGGGATGACGCCCTCGTACGGTTGGCGCAGGCCGCTGCACTCGACGGCTGTGACGAGGTGCTCCTCACGGACGAGCTGATCGCGGCCCTGGACGTAGGGCCCGAGGAGCCCCGGATGACGCCGCACCTGGAGGTGGGGGTACGGGTGCACGCGGCCAGCCTTGAGGAGTTGCAACGCGGGCGGTTCCGGCTGGAGATCGTGAGCGTGTCCCGTGGTGCCGGCGTCTCCTCGGGCCGGTTCCTCAGCGTGCTGTCCCCGGGCGACCGCGAGGTGTTGGCCGCAGAGCTGGCCGATCTCCCGGCCGCGGACGGCAACACTGTGCCCGCGCAGCTCTCCTTCCCACCGTTCCTCCCGGAGAGTGCTCACGTCACCCGCGTCCCGCAGGTCCTGCCCACCGTGATCAGCCTCCAGGAACACCGCGCCCCGAAGGAGAACATCCTCACCCCGGGGGATCTGGCCGTGGGGTGCGACGGTCGCCGCATGTACCTGGCCGCTCCGGAACGAGGCCGCCGCGTCGAGGCCGTCGGGGTGAACGCGCTGAACCTGCACACGCACACCCCGCCGTTGGCGCGGTTCCTCATCGAGTTGTCCCGCGCCCAGTGCGCACAGGTCACCGTGTTCGACTGGGGCGCCGCAGCGGCGATGCCGTTCCTACCGCGCCTGCGGTACGGGCGCACCGTACTGGCCCCGGCACGTTGGCGGCTGGAGGCGACCGAGCTGCCCGGCCGCGCTCGCCCTCGGGCCGAGTGGGACTCCGCTCTCACCGACTGGCGGACCCGTCGGCGGCTGCCGCGCCGCATCCACCTCGTTGAGGACGACCGGCGCCTCTTTCTCGACCTCGACGAGGCCGGCCACCGGACGCTCCTCCGCCGGCACCTCGACCGTACGCGCTCGGCCGTGCTCGTCGAGGCCCCGGAACCGGACGCGTACGGCTGGTGCGACGGGCGAGCCCACGAGGTCGTGGTACCCCTCAAGGCGACCCGGCCACCGACGTGGCCGCCCCTGCCCACCCCTACCCGGGCTCGCGCCCTGTCTCCGGCCCAGACGCAGACCCCCGCATCCTCCTCGGTACTGCTCGCCGCCCTGTACGGGAATCCCCGCCGCCAAGACCTTCTGCTCTCCCAATACCTCCCTGGCCTCCTCGAACAGCTCGGCAACCCACCGTGGTGGTTCATCCGCTTTCGCGACCCGGACCAGCACCTTCGCGTGCGCATTGCCCTCCCTGATCCGGGAGCCTTCGCCCGAACGGCTCGTACGGTGAGTGCGTGGGCTGACGGGCTGCGAGGCGCCGGCCTGCTGGCTGATCTGCGCTACCCCACCTCCTACCGGGAGATGGGCCGCTGGGGTTCCAGCGCCGCCTGGGAGGCAGCCGAGGAGGTGTTCCGGGCGGACTCGCGGGCCGTCCTGGCCCAGCTTGCGCAACCACAGCGTCCAGGTCAGCGCACATTAGTGGCGGCCCATACCGTCGCCATCGCCTCCGCGTTCCTCGGGAGCGCCGAAGCCGGGATGCGGTGGCTGATCGACCGCATCCCGCCGACAGCACCCGTGCCCGTGCCACGCCCGCAGTTCACCGAGGCCGTACGGCTCGCCGACCCCCGCGACGACTGGGCGGCACTGCGTGAGGCCCCGGGCGGAGACGCCATCGTGTCGGGATGGGCAGACCGGGATGCGGCGCTTGCCGCGTACCGGCCGCACTTGCCGGGCCCGGACACCCAGGGCATCGCTGTCGACGACATCCTGACCTCCCTCCTGCACGTCCACTTCGTGCGGCACGTCGCGGTGAACTTCCCCGAGGAAGAGGTGTGTCTCCACCTGGCGCGTGCTGCCGCTCTGGCCTGGGCCGCCCGCACCACCGGGAGGCCGTCGTGACCGCCCACCCCGCACTCGACCTGGCCGACACCATCGCCTCCCAGCTTGCCGACCCTGACACTGCGCTTCCCAGCCCCCGGGAACACCGGCAACACCTTGCCTATGGCCCGCCCGGCATCGCGCTCCTTCACATCGAGCGGGCCGCGAACGGCCTCGGATCGTGGCAGCGCGCCCACAGCTGGCTCGCCGCCGCCTCCCGCCAGTCGTTCACCAGCGGCCCCGCCAGCCATCCCTTCTACGGGGTGCCCGCCTTCGCCCACGCCCTGGCCTGCGCCGCCGACCACCTACCCGGCTCCTACCAGCGCGCCCTCGACACGATGGACCGGCAAGTCAAGGCCGACGTCAGACGCCGTCTCGACACTGCACACCGCCGCATCGACACCGGACGCCTGCCGAAGCTCGCCGAGTTCGACACCATCCGGGGCCTCACCGGATACGGCGCCTACCTCCTGCGCCGCGACCCCGGCAGCCCCACGATGCGCGCCGTCCTCGACTACTGCGTGCTCCTTACCGAACCGATCACCCACCACGACGAGACCCTGCCGGGCTGGTGGACGGAGACAGGCCCCTCGGGCAGCCCGGACGACGACCGATTCCCCGGCGGGCACGCCAACAGCGGCATGGCCCACGGCATCGGCGGTGTGCTCGCGCTCCTGGCCCTCGCCGCCCGGAACGGCACCGTCACCGACGGACACCACACGGCACTGCGCACCATCCTGGCGTGGCTGGACCGCTGGCAGCAGGAGACCGGCCGCGGACCGGCCTGGCCGTACTGGGTCACCCGGGGCGAGCTGCGCACCGGACGCCTTACCCCGTCCGCGCCCCGGCGGCCGTCTTGGTGCTACGGCACCGCCGGCCTCGCCCGCGCCCAGCAACTCGCCGCGCTCGCCCTCGGCGACACCGGCCGCCAGATCGACGCCGAGAACGCGCTCGTGGCGGCCCTCACCGATCCCGACCAGCTCAAGGCCACGACGGACAACGGCCTGTGCCACGGCTTCGCCGGCCTTGCCCACGTCGCCGCCCGTACGGCCGACGACGCCCACCCCTCGACCGTAGGCCGACTCCGCGCCGCAATCCCGGCACTTCTGACTGCGGTCCATCCGCCGGACGCCGACCCCGAACTCACCGCCACGACTCTCATTCAGGACGCGAAACGAGGCCCTGGTCTGCTCGATGGCGCCGCCGGCACAGCCCTGGCGCTCCTCGCGTTCAGCACCGCCGTACCGCCCCGGACCTTCTGGGACGCCTGCCTGCTCATCGCCTGATCCACCGACCGAAGGACCCCTATGCTCCCCGATCGCTGGCAGCAGCACAACATCACCTTCGCCGACCGCGAGAGTGCCCGGCACGCCATCGTCGAGCACCTGGGCCCCGCCCTGACCGCGGCCGAGGCCGACGGGCAGCTCACCGGCTGGTGGTTCATGAACAAGCAGCCCTGGCCGCTGCGGTACCTCGCCGAAGAGCCTTCGCCGCTCGTCGAGTCGCTGCTGAGCGATCTCGTCGACGACGGCATAGTCGTGTCGTGGCTGCCCTGCATCTACGAGCCCGAGACCGAAGCATTCGGCGGTTCGCAAGCCATGGACGCCGCCCACGAGCTGTTCCACAGCGACTCCCGCCACCTGCTCACCTACCAGCCGAGCCCGGAGCACCTGGGACGCAAGGAGACTGCCGTCCTGCTGGCGAGCGCCATGATGCGCGGTGCCGGACTCGACTGGTTCGAACAGGGCGACATATGGGCGAAGGTCGCCGCCTTCCGGCCGACCACCAACCCTCTGCCACCGGAACGAGCCGCCGAACTGGCCCCGGCGACGCGGAAGCTCATGACCGCCGACGCCCACGGCCTTTGCCGCCCAGACGGCCCGCTCCACGCACACGAGGAATGGGTGACCGCCTTCGAACGGGCAGGAGTCACGCTCGCCGACCTCGCTGCCCGTGGCGCCCTCACCCGTGGCCTGCGAGCCGTCCTCGCCCATCACGTGATCTTCCACGCCAACCGCGCCGGTCTCCTTCGGGACGACCAGAGCGTCCTGTCCAACATCGCACGAGAGGTAGTCATGGGAACGAGTGACCACACCGCGTCGCCCGTCGAGGCAACGGCCGACGCCGATAGCGTCAACGTGGTGAACCCCGACACGATCGCCATCCCCACGGCGGACGCCGAGCGCCTCCGCAATGCCCTGGTCGACCAGCTCCGCGCGGACGGACACGCCCGCACGAGCGCCGTCGAGGCCGCGCTGCGAACCGTGCCCCGCCACGTGTTCGTGCCCGAAGCGTCACTCGAAGATGCCTACGCCAACGCACCGGTGCACATCAAGTACGACACCGACGGCACGTCCATCTCCTGCGCGTCCCAGCCGGGCGTCGTCGCCCTCATGCTGGACCAGCTCGACGCCCAGCCCGGCCAGCGCATCCTCGAACTCGGCGCCGGCACCGGCTACAACGCCGGCCTGCTCGCCCATCTCGTTGGTGAGAGCGGACACGTGACTACCCTCGACGTCGACGACGACCTCGTGGAGGGCGCCCGCGCGCACCTCGCCGCCGCCGGGATCACCAATGTCGAGGCCGTGGTCCGCGATGGGGCCCTCGGCTACGCCGAAGGAGTGCCGTACGACCGGATCATCGCAACCGTCGGCGCTCACGGCGTACCGCACGCCTGGCTGCAGCAGCTCGCACCCGGCGGTCGGCTCCTCGTCCCCCAGCGTCTCAAGGGCACGGTGTCCCGGTCCATCGCCTACGAACAGCGCGACGGCCGATGGATGTCCCTCAGCAGTGAGATGAACACCTTCATGCCGCTGAGGCGGGGCATCGCCGACGACGACCGCCGAACTATCCCGCTGAGCACGGACGGCACCGTCCGGCTCCAGGCTCCTGCTGACCAGAACTTCGACGCCGACGCCCTTGCCGGTGTTCTGGAGCAGCCGCGCGCCGAGGAGTGGACCGGCATGACGGTCCGCGCCATGGAGTCGCCGGAGTGGATGGAACTGTTCGTCACCTGCTCCCTTCCCTCCGGCCTCATGCGGATGCTGTTCCCTCAGAGCGCCAAGGGCGGCCTGCTTACCGAGGATCCCTACCCCTCGTCGACCGCCGTCGTCGACAAGGGCGCCGTGACCTACCTCGCCCGGCGCCTGTCAGAGGATAAAACCCCGGAGGGCGACAAGCTCTGGGAGTTCGGAGTCATCGGCCATGGTCCAGGCAGTGACGAACTGGCCGCGGAGGTCGCCGACGTCATCCGCACCTGGGACCGTGGCTACCGCGGCCGTGAGGCCACGTTCGAAATCCAGCCCCTCGACGCCCCCGCGACTGAGCAGCGCCCCGGCCTCTTCACTCTCGACACCCCGCTGAACCGCATCATCGTCGACTGGCAGTGATGCACCACATGTAGCGGACGGTGCCCGCCGACCTACGGCTGGCGGGCACCGTCACCTCAGCAGTTCTCACTCACGCCCGGGGGATCCATGGACCCGCACGGACCCACAGCCCAGCGCTTCCCGCTCGTCGCCCGATTTCGGCCCGCCTGCCTGCCGCTGCCCCAGCGTGTGCGTGCGCTCGTCGACCTGGCCGACACCGCGGTGAAGAAGAGCGATCAAGGGCTCGCATCGGCCGTCTACAACCAGGCCGCGCTCATCGCTTCCGATCTCGACCTTCCCGACCTTGCGCGCGAGATGTGCCACCAGCACGCCGCCGCTTACCTGCACTCTTGCCCCCTGCCTGGCATGAGCGCGATCCGGGGGCTGGAACCGGTCGTCAACCTCGCCCGCCTCCAGATCCGCGCCGGCCGCGCAGATGAGGGCCGTCAGCGACTGCTCGACCTGTATGAGGCCGTCGAGTCGGGCACGGCTGCTCGGTTCGACGGCATTGCGGTACCGGCGGACCTCACTGTGACCGACGAGGACCGCCACGAGGTCCGCGCGTGGCTGTGGCGCGTGCTGCTCGCCGACGGCACGCGCACGCTCACCACCGAGGGACGCTGGGCCGAGGCCAAAGCACACATCGAAGCTCACCGAGGCGTAGGCAAACGGATGTTCGACGGGCGCCAAGTCGCCGTACTCGCCGCCCTCGTCGCGGGTGACACGACAGGGGCCGCTGTCCTCCTCGCCGACACGATGCCTGGCGATCCATGGGAACAGGCCGTCACGGCATGCCTGAGCGCCCTGTGCCGCCACGGCGCCGGGCAGGCGGTCGACGACCACCTGGCGGACCTGGCAGCCGCCTATCTTGAGCAGCAGGCCGAACCTGGGATGACCGTCTTCGACATCCGGCTCGGCCTTATCGCCCTCGACGTGATTGGTTCCGCCGAGGTGCCCGCCGCGCATCGCATCGTCGAGGAGCTCCACCGCAGGACGACGGATGCCGAAGACGGCTATGCGGCCCGCGAGAACCTGGCGCACCCTTTGTTCACCGCGACCGCCACGGACCGGCAAGTACAGGACTGCCGCGCTCTGGTGAGTTCCTGCGCCCTCGGGAACGGAGCCATTCCAGATGAGCAGCGAGGAGAGCTGACGGCTGCTTTGCGCGCCAGCGACAGTGTGATCCGGGAAAGCCTCGCAAGCCCCTGAGCCGCTGGCCCCAGCCGAGCCACCCAATCCTCCCTCTCGAACGGGCAGCGTTGAATGACCCCCTATCGCCGTCCGACAACCGTCTCGGTGTCAGTGGGCGGCACTAAGCTCGCTCTCCACAGTGACCAAGGGCGGGTGGGCATGGACGACGGCGCTTCGATCAACGTAAGCAGTCTCCTCAATGGGGACGACCCTATTGAGGACGCCAGCGAAGACTTGCTGCAGCGTGCCGGCCTCGCGGACGCGTTCGCGGCAGAGATCCGCAGGACCTCCGCGAAGCACGGCGCGGTTGTCGCGCTTACGGGAAAATGGGGCTCGGGCAAGACTTCCCTGCTGAACCTCACCTCTAGCGCTCTGGAAGCGGCCGACGACGTCCAAGTCGTCAAGTTCAACCCGTGGTTCTTCTCCGGCACCGACCAGCTCATGCGGTTCTTCTTCGACGAACTTGCCGGACAACTGCGGGACGGACGCGGGCTTAAGGACAAGCTCAAGAGCGCGGGCCGTACAGTCGCCGAGCGCCTGGGCAAGTACTCGTCCGCCCTGTCGCCGCTGAAGTTTATCCCTGGTGCTGGCGCCGTCCTGGGAGGCGCAAGTGCCGTCGCTGAGGGCGCGTCCAAGCTCTTGGGCGAGGAGCAGGAGACCATCCACCAGCAGAGGGTGGAGCTTACTAAGCTCCTCGCGGACCTGCCGGGGCGGATTGTGGTATTCATCGACGACATTGACCGCCTGTCACAGCAGGAGATCCGAGATCTCTTCCGGCTGGTGCGCCTGACAGGATCATTCCCGAACATCGTCTACGTCCTGTGCTTCGACCGCAGCGTTGTGGAGACGGCGCTGACGGACGGGACTGTCGAGGGATCCGCCTACCTCGAGAAGATCGTGAAGATCTCGATGGACGTGCCTCCCCTCCCCACTCAGGCGCTCTCACCGGTCATCGCCCGGGGACTGGTCGAGGCGCTCGATGGGATTAACACCGGACCGCTCGACGAAGCGCGGTGGCCGGATGTGTTCGTGCAGCTCATTCTCCCCATGTTCTCCACTATCCGGGATGTGAAGCGGTACCTGGCGTCCGTGCCCCTGACCGTTCGCAGCCTGCGCGCGGAAGTGAGTCTGGTCGATGTCCTGGCGCTCGAGGCGCTTCGTGTCCGGTACCCCGCAGCGCACGACCTGCTGCCGGCCGCCGTGGACGTGCTCACAGGTACCACCTCGGTCTACCAGCGAAACAGGGAGCAGACACCGCACGATAATGCCTTCGTGGAGGACTTCACCCGTCTCTTGGACGGCCACGCCAAGTCGGTTATCCGCATACTGTTCCCTGCTGCCGAAAGGCTCTTCGGCGGGAGCACTTACGGCTCTGATTGGGTCTCGACCTGGGAGCGGGAGCGACGCGTGGCCTGTCGCAAGGTGCTGGACTTCTACCTCCACCGGCAGCTTCCCGCCGGACGGGCACCTATTTGGTGCGTCGATCATGTTGTGGACAGGATCGGCGACGAGACCGCACTCACCGAGGCGCTGGACCAGGTGCCGGAACCCTTGCTGGACGACGTCCTCAAACGTCTTGTCCCCTATCTTCGCGACGTGCCCGAGAATCAGGTGCTGCCCACGGCTACGGCGCTGATGCGTCAGTTGCCGCGCGTCCGGCTGGGGTCCTCCGGGATGTATTCCGCCGGCGGCGAGTGGGCTGTCCTGAGCCCGGTGAACGCTCTGCTCCGCACGCTCAGCGGAGACGCGGTCGACCGTACCGTCAGTAGTCTCTTCCACCGCATCGCGAGCCTCTACGGAAGGGTCCTTCTGCTCGACATCACCGCGGGCGGTTCGAATGAACAGGGGTTGATCTCAGAGGAAACCGCGCGCTCCCTGAGGCAGCAACTCTGCTCTCACCTTCGCGCGGCTCGCCCCGAGGACCTTGCCGGCGAAAGGATGCTGCTGCGGACGGTCGTCGTGGTGACAGCCGACACAGACGATCCTTCATCCCTTGAGTCGCTTACCGATGCCCGGGTCGTCACGCGCCTGCTCGAGAGCGCAATGTCGCCTGTGCACAGCCAGACGATGGGCAGCGTAGCGGTGAGGACCCAAAAGCGGCTCTTCTGGGACTCGTTGGTGAACGTCTTTGGTGGGGAGGCAGGTCTGGCTGAAGCCGTTGCATCCCTGCGCCAATCCCTCGACGACGGGACGGTCGAGTCAAATGAGGAACTGACAGCCGCTCTAGCTCTGTACGAGAAGTACTCGGCAGGATGGCGTCCTCGGTTCTGACCATGCGCCGTGCTGTGTGCACCGTGATCGCTCAGAGTGACACGTCTCTGAGCCAAGGAAGTCCCGAGACTGCCCGTCGCGGATGGCAAGCGGGACCGTGGGTATTACGCCCGGGCTTTTCACAGAGATTCTGGCGTGGTGGGTCTCAGCGCTATAGCATTCCCTCAGCCGGAGGCGCTATGGCCGCCCGGAATCTTGGCGCCGAAAGGCGTTGATCGCATTCCGCGACCTCGCTCAGCCAGCTCGATCTATCTGTAGTGCACCAGGTCTCGGCGTCGCCTGCACGGCCTGGTCACTGCCTTCGCCTCCTCGATCGCCTCACCAGTCCCGGTGCTCCATCGCACCCTGCCCAAGAGCGCGGAGGGCAGGCTCACCTTGGTTCACCGCAGCTGACGACCCCGCGCCTGGGAAGAGGCTTTGGAACTGCTCCCCCAGGCTGTCCGTGCGTTCGTGATCAGCGCGGCCGTGCTTGTGGCGGCTGCTGGGCCGGGGCGGCAGCAGCCGTGTGGCTGAGAGCGTAGGGATGCTGTGCTGCGCTGCCAACTCGTGCTGGGCTGCAGGCTTGTACTGCGCGGGCTCGTGCGCTAGGTGCCGGCCTTGCGCTGAGGCGTTGGATGCGCCAGGTCAGAACCCGTGCGGGGCGGCGGGCGTCGTCCAGGGCTCGCTGGTCGGCGGCCTGCCGGAGGAGCCGCTCCGGGTCGTGGCCTGCGGCCTCGGCGTCGGCGAGAGCAGCTGTGAGGGAGTCGAAGGCGAAGTCTTCGAGTACCTGCTCCACGTGCTTGGGCACAGCCTGGCGTAGGTGGCGAATGTGCCGGTGCACGGTCTGCTGGGGCGGCCGACGGCTGGCGAGGGCGGCCAGGGGTGCAGCTGCGGCTTGGTCGTAGGCGGCCTGGAGGTGGATCAGGGTCTGATGGGAGGCGGCGACTTGCTGGTCGTGCTGGCGAAGCCGGTGCCAGTGGGCAGCGGCGATGACGACGAGGATCGCGGTGTCCAGGAACATCGCCAGGACGGCTCCGTCTCCGGAGGTGGGCTCGAGGAGCATCGCGCGGACGGCGCTGCGCAGGGCGCGAGCGTGATGGTGTTCGGCCCGGATGCGGGAGCGGGTGGCGCGTTCGAACGCGGTTGCTGCCTCTCGGAGTTGGGGACGGAGAGCTCGTGGCGCGAGGAGGGGGAGGGCGTCGAGGGCTTCACCGAAGGCGGCGAGGTGGGCCTGGGAGGCTTTGTCGTCGGTCTGGTCGAGGTGGCGGGGGATGCGTTCCGCGGAAGCGGTGGCCTGGTGCCAGGGGTTGGACCTGCGTCGGCCCGGCTGTCCAGCGGAGTGCGGATCGATGCTCTCCAGGCGCTTCTGGATTTTGGGGAGGGACAGGTCTGGGGCGAGTTCGGAGCCGGAGAACCAGACGGGCTTCTTGTCGGCGGTGGTGGTGTCTTCGGCAGCGACCTTGTAGCCGCGTATATCGCCGGAGGGGAAGTACACGACCTCGACGAGGACGCCGTCGGTGTGGCTGAGCAGGTGGACGAACTCTTCCATGCTGGAGGCAGCGGCCACAGCGGTGCGCACTGTGGTGCGCAGGCGTTCGCGGGCGGTCGTCTCCTGTCCATTGCGGCGGGCCTTCTCCTGCTCGGCGCGAGTGGGCCGCTTCGCGGCGGTGCGGTCCCCACGGACGACTTGGTACAGGCCGTATTCCTTCTCGATCGCTGCCAGTTCGCGGTCGGCGGTGAGGTAGTCGTTCCAGTGGCGTGCGGTGCGCAGATCCGCCCGAACCTTGGTGGCGGCGATGTGGATGTGGTCGGGTGCGTGGCGGACGGCGACCCAGCGGCAGCCGTCCGGGTCGCCGTCCGGCGCGATGCCCGTGGCCGCGACCACCCTGCGGGCGATGTCGGCCCACTCCTCGTCGCTGAGGTGGCGGTCGGTCTCGGCGGCCCGGATCGAGCAGTGCCACACGTGCTTCTCGGGGGCACGGCCCAGTCGCTTGGTTTGCTTGACGTGCAGGTCGAGATCGGCCACGAGGAGCTTCTTCGTGGCGTCGAAGTCGTCGGTGCGGCCGGGGTCGGGGGCGAAGCCGTCCCAGGAGGCGACCAGGTGCGGGTCGGTGTGGTCCTTGGCCTTCTTGGTGTCGAACAGGTAGCGGATCAGTCCGGCGGTGTCCTTGCCGCTGCTGATCTTCGCGATCATCGGGCTGCCTTCTTGGCGACGGCCTGGTTCGCGGCTGTGGCGATGTGGCGGACTGTAGCGCCGACCGTTGTCAGGGTGCGTTCGGCCTGGGTCAGGACAGTGGTGTCCCCAGGGTGTGGATGGCCGCCGGAGTTGAGCTTCTTGGCGATCTGGTTGATGTTGTGGCCGATCTTGGCGACCTCGCCACGGAGGGCGGTCAGCTCGTCGATGTAGTCGTCGAGCGGGGTGCGTTGGCCGGGAAGGGCGAGGTCGCCGTGGACGTGGGCCATGACGACGGCGCCGACGTAGTGGGCCCCGGCGATGTTCAGCGACCGGGCCATGCGGAGGATGTCCTTCTTCTCGTCGATGCTGTAGCGGGCGTCGACACGCTCCTTGCGCTGGCCGTTCGGGTCGGGCTTGCGGCGGCGGGCGACACGGTGCAGCGCGGCGGCTTCGGCGGCACGCGGCAGCGTTACGGCGGCGGTGTCGAGGGATTCTTCTCTCTCGGGCACCCCCTGGTGCCCGAGATCCTCCGCCACCCCCGGGGCGGAGGCATCGCCGTTGGACCGGCCCTTGGACGGTCCAGTGGCATACCTTGCTGCCCGGTGGGTGGGACTCGTATCGGTGTGGCTGTCGGGCACGGTGGTGCCTCCGATCGCGTGCGGCAGTGGTCTGTGGTGCGTCCGTTGCATCCGTCGCGTGGCTGGTCACACCCGGTACGGACGCGGGTGCTGGTACGGAGAGGTCCGTCCCGGCGACGACGTCCGTCCCCGCGTTGACCTGTGCGGGGACGGACGCGACGGAGCTGGACGGATGCCCGGCCGGGTGGGTCAGCGGGCGCGTGTGGGCCGGGCAGGGCCGCCTGGCGGACCGATGGGCAGGCTCCCCGTGGGAGTCGCGGAGGCCGTGCGTCGTGGCTGGCGCTCAGGCGCGGGCTCGATGGGTTCTGGACAGTAGCGGGCCCAGGCATCGAGGAATCTGTTCCGCGTGTACGCCTTGGCCTGACGGCCGTTGTCGAAGCGGTGGTTGGCGGAGCTGATGCCGAAGTCCCGCAGTAGGTTGCCGAGGTGGTAGGCGTTGAGGCCGTTGGTGCCGTACTCGGCCCAAGGGCCTTCGGCGTCCTGAACGAGCGCGGCGAGCACGTCCTGGGTGCGCAGGACCTCTGTGCCTTCCGTGTCGAAGACGCGGCGGATGTCCCGCAGCAGTCGTGTCTTGAGGGTGGTCTGCTCGTCCTGGAGGACTTCGCTGCGGGTCATGGCCAGGCAGGCTGCCCGGGCCTGGTCCGGCCAGTGGCTGCCAGCCAGGTCGGCCACGGTCACCAGGGGCTCCCAGGTGTCCGCGGCCCGGTCCTCGACCGGCATCTGTGGCACCAACTCCGCTGCGGTCGCCCGCAGCGGAGTCAGCCAGGCAGCCAGTCGGTCGCGCACGGTGTTCAGTTCGGGGACCGAGTGGCGCGAGCGGAACGGGGTGATCCGCTCACCGGGCTTGCGCTTCTGCATGCGCAGCACCACGGCACGATCCATGATCGTGTCGGGCAGGTCGCCGATGCCGGCCAGGGCAGCCATGGCGAAGGTAGGGAACGAGGTCGGCTTCTGCTCCGGTCCGGAGATCCGCCAGGCGGGACGGTTGCGCTGGTGGCCGGCGTTCAGCAGGCCGCGAAGGTCCTCCTTGTCGCCGGCCTTCGGGCCGAAGATGGTGCCCGCCTCGTCCACCAGCAGTGTGGGTGGGTTCTTCCCGATGACGCGGAAGACCACAGCAGGAGAGGTGTTCACCGTCATCATCGGCCTGTGCACCGTCTCGTGGAGCACGTCGAGCAGACGGGACTTGCCGCACCCCTTCGTCGGTCCCACTACGGCGAGCCGTGGTGCGTGCTGGAGAACGGACTGGATGTGCGTGGCCGCCACCCACAAGGCCACGGCAGTCAGCGCCTCCTCGCTCGGCAGCACCACATACCGGCCGATCGCCGTCCGCAACTCGTCCAGGACCGCGGCCCCGTCTCCCGACGCGCAGGGACCGGTCCCCTCTCGATTCCCGGTCCCCGAGCCGTCGACGGGGAGCACGGTCCCCGCCCGCTCGGTCCCCGATTCGGGTTCCCCGGCCCCCGGCCTGGCGGCGGTCCCCGGCGAAGGCCGGGGACCGGGGACCGCCGCCTCAGCATTGCGGAGACCGGTCCCCGCGGCGGTCCCCTGGGGACCGTCGTCCCGGTCCCCGGTCCCCGGGCCGCCTACCAGCGAGTTTCCGCTGTCTGGTGTTTTCCGGTCCCCGGATCGCGGGGACCATGGACGGGGACGGTCCCCGCCGTCGGAGGACCGGGGGCCGAACTCACCTCGGGGACCGTGCTCCGTCCCCGCGTCCTCGGTGCGACGGTCCCCACGTTGATCTGCGGCAGAAGAACGGCCGGTCCCCACCTCCGGAGATGGTGTCTCCGTCAGGGACGTACGGGCCGGGGACGTTCCCTGCCCCGGGACGGCGACCGCGGGCCAGGCGATCTGGGAACCGGTGTTCGTGGTGGGGGACGTAGAGTCCTCCATAGGCATTCCTCTCCCGGTGGGGCAGGACGGGCAAGGTCCTGCCCCACCGAGTCGTCGTTCAAGGACAGGCGATCAGTCGAGGGATCTGCGGCCCTCGGCGTTGACGTGCCGAGGGCCGTTCTGCCGCCGCGCGGTCATGCCGTCAGGCCGTACGGCGACTGCCGGTCGAGCCAGGCGTCTACATCACGCCAGCGGTAGCGCAGATGCCGGCCGACCTTCAGTGGCGCCGGGCCGGTGCCCCGGTACTTCCACTGGTACAGCGTCTTCACCGGCACCCCGAGATAGGCCGCCACATCGGCGGGAGATGCGAGCGTGCCGCGTTCACCGGCAGGGGATCGATCCAGGCGGTCGGGCAAAAAGGTCTCCTATTCGAGCAGGTTTCACAGAGCGGCTGTGGTGGAATTCGCCCAGACCTCCGACGTGGGTGTCAGGGCCCGATAACTGTAAAGGTGGATTGGCGGTTGACCAAAAGAGATGTGTCGTTTTCCGACCCCTCCGAAGGCGCCGCCGCAGCGGCCCGGTGACATCGGCAAACGTGCAGGCGGGAGGGGGTTCAAGCGCTATCGTCGCTCAGCCTGGCCTGGAGGAGCGGGGAACATAGCATGGAAATCGAAGCGCGCAAAACAGTCGCCCATGGACTGATGGGAGACGTGGATTTGCGACTTCTATAAAGTTTAAGAACCAACTCTTGCCAAGCTCGCTCAAACCAAGCTACAGCTATGCGTCATGGCTGCTGATCGCATGGAAATGGAATCGCCAGAAAGCCGTCCCTTTCTCGACGTGGAGGAAGGAGCCTGATGGCGCGAGTCTGGATAGAGGACCGCAACGGGCACGCGGCGTACGCGCAAGCCGTGGCAGCGGCCAGGAAGGCGGGCCGTACGCCGCCCGGCCGCTACCGCGTGCGCTGGTACGGCCCCGACGGCAAGCCGAAGATGAAGACCGTGGCCCGCAAGGCCGACGCCGAGGCCGAGCGGACCAGGCTGGAGTCCCGGCTCACCGACGGCTCCTATCGGGACCCGGCCGCCGGGCGCGTGAAGTTCGCCGAGGTCGCCGACTCCTGGCTGGCCGCCCAGATCCACCTCAAGCGCTCGACGCGCAATCGCTATCGGGGGGTCCTCGATGTCCATGTGATTCCGCGGTGGGGAACGACGCCCTTGGACCGCATCCACTTCGAGGACATCGCCGAGTGGCTGGGCGACATGCTGTCCGGCCAGGCGACGGGCGGCAGGAAGCTCAGCCCCCGCTCGGTACGGAAGGCATACGTCGTCCTCAGCCGGGTCCTCGGCTACGCGGTCCAGTCCCGTCGTCTGGCCGTCAACCCGGCCGTCGGAGTGCCCCTCCCGAAGGCAGCCCCCGCCGACCACGTCTACCTCGACGACCTACAGGTGGACGCACTCGCCGACGCGGCAGGCGCCTACCGGGTGTTCATCCTGCTGCTGGCCTACACGGGTCTGCGCTGGGGTGAGGCATCCGCGCTGAAGGTGGGCCGGGTCGGCCTGGATGCCTGCCGGGCACACATCGTCGAGGCGTACGTCGAGGACAACGGCAAGCTCTACCTCGACACCCCCAAGAACCATGAACGCCGGTCCGTACCGATCCCGAGATTCCTGGCGGAGGAGCTGAAGCCCCACGTCGAGGGGCGGGACGAGGACGAGCTCCTGTTCACCGCTCCGCAGAGCGGACCGCTGCGGGCCCGGAACTTCCGGCAGCGGCTCTTCGCGCCGGCGGTCGTAAAAGCAGGACTGGGGCACCTCAAGGTCACCCCGCACAAGCTGCGCCACACGGCCGCCTCGCTCGCCATCGCCAGCGGTGCGGACGTCAACGTCGTCCAGACGATGCTGGGCCACAAGTCGGCGACGCTGACCCTGGACACGTACGGGCACCTTTTCCCGGACCGTCTCGACGAGGTCTCGAAGAAGATGCACAAGCGGCGTGCCAAGCAGTTGGCCAAGGCGAAGACCAGGCTGGAGAAAGCCGAGCGGAAGGCCCGCCAGGCCGCCGAGGCGGTGGCCGCCCTGGAGGAGGACTTGGCGTGATGTGGGTTTGATCCGTGCCGAGAAACGGCAAACGGAGAGGGCCGCCGTCACTGGTATTGAACCGGTGGGGCGGCTTTCCGGTCTTTCCGGGTCAGAGGAGCCTCGGTCGTCGGCCATCCCGCCAGGCCCGGTCCATCGCGGCAGCGGTCTCGTCCTCGGCCAGCGCCTCGATGTGCTCAGGCACTGACCGCTCGTCGAGCACGAAGAGCCGGCCACCGACGAGGCGAGTGGCGGTTTTCCAGCCCAGACGCTGCCCGGCCTCCCGCGCCGCCTGCCGAACGTCCTTGAGGTCGCCCATCTCCGCGAGGTCGTCGCTGCCCAGGACCAGCTGCCCGAGATACCCCTCGTACTGCGGCTTCAGAGCGGCCCGCATCAACGACTCCAGCCGGTCGACCAACTTCTCGTACCGGCGCCGGGACAGCTCGTTCTTCGCGGGCATCTCGCACAGCTCCCCACCTCTGCCCGCAGCCGCATGTGTGCCATATGTGTGCTGCGAGTACGAAGGCCCTCCCGTCCGACGGACGGAAGGGCCTCTGACCAGGCGTTTTGCTGTGCCCCCGGCAGGATTCGAACCTGCGACACCCGCTTTAGGAGAGCGGTGCTCTATCCCCTGAGCTACGAAGGCAAGCCGGGCCGCATGCGCAGCCCCCGTGGGCCGTGAGGACCACATGCGTCAGGGTACCGGATGAGCGATCGTGAGGGTGGGGGTCGTCAGGTCGGGGAACGCTGGTGAGGCGGGTGGCGGTGTAGAGGTCGGGTGCGATGCGGGCGGCCGTCTCCCGGAGGGCGGGCAGGAGGTGCTCGAGGCAGTCCCCCGCGGTGCGGCGGGCCACGTGGGTGGCCGCGTTCACCGCGGCCACCGCCCTGCCCGTGCGGTCGCGCGCTGGAACTGCGAGCGCGCGCAGGCCCTCCTCCCACTCCCGGTCGACCAGGGCGTAGCCCTCGGTGCGGATCCCGTCCAGGGCGCGGGCCAGTGTCGTCGGGTTCGTGATCGTGTACGGGGTGAGGGGGCGGAGGTCGGGCACTGGGCGGTCGTGTTTCGGGAGGTCTGCCAGGAGGCCCCGGCCCGGGGACGTCGCGTACGCCGGGAGGCGTGTGCCCACGGAGATGTCGACGCTCATCACACGGGGCGTCGATGCCCTGGCCGTGTACTGGATCTTCGTGCTCCCGTCCACCAGGACCGCCAGGGACGTCAACTCGTGGACATGGTGCACCAGTGCGATCAGGTGGGGTTCGGTGATCCGCGGGAGGGTGATGCGGGACAGGGGCGGGGGGAGGGGTGGCGCGCAGGTCCCGCGCCGTGTGGCGGCTGGTGTGGCTCACCACGTCGGCCGCGCAGGCGGTCCGTCCGGTGCGGGGATCGCGCACCGGGACCGAGACCGCGACCAGGACCGGCTCGATCAACTGGTCGTCCAGGAAGCAGCCGGGCCGTCCGCTCCCTCCCGCGGCGCCGCCGTCTCAGTCCTGTGTGCTCGGGGGCTCCCGTGTCACCCGCACCCGGTACGTGCTCCCGTCCTCGTCCGCCGACACCACCGCCACCCGGATCCCCGCCCGCCGGTCCACGAAGCTCTCGCCCGGGACGAACGTCGCGTCCGACAGTTCCGCGTGGACGTTCGGGCTGCGGGTGCAGCCGCCGCTGTCGCGGCGGGAGTCGTAGACGGTGATCGGGCCCATGCCCGTGTCCACGTCCGCGTCGACCTTGTAGATGAGGATCCCCGGACGGCACACCACCTCGTCGTTGCCCGCGCGGGTGCGCAGTTCGAGGGCGTAGCCGGACCGGCCGTCCAGGGGGACGAAGACGAGCTTCGGGCCGCCCGCCTCCGCCAGCGGTGTCAGGGAGTACTCCTTCGTTCCCCGGTCCGCCGCGCAGCCGACCTGGGCCGCGTCCAGCCAGCCCAGCTTCCACTTGTGCCAGCCGAGGAAGTCGTTGTTGGCGCCCCAATCCTCGCTCATGATGTCCCAGTGGCCGACCGCGCCGCCGCCCCCGGCCGTGTACAGGTCGGGCAGGCCGAAGACGTGGCCGTTCTCGTGCGGCAGGACGCGGTAGCCGGTGCGGTGGTAGGAGCCGGAGCCGTCGTCCTGGCGGGAGTAGACGAAGGACGCGTTGGCCACCGGGGTGCCGTCCGCGCTCGGGGCCTCGGGGTTGCCGGCGAAGGTGACGGACAGGACCGTGTCGAGGGCGGACGGGCCGGCGTTGGGGGTGACCAGCACGTTCAGCAGGTCGTACGCCTGGAAGTCCACCTCGGGGTCGGCCGCCTCCACTATGTCGCGGACCAGTTCGCGGTAGCCGGGGTCGAAGGGGGCGCCGCGTTCTATCCCGTAGGCGCGGAAGGGGCGGGGCATGCGCAGCCAGTCGGGCAGGGGTATCTCGGGGCGGTAGTCGAGGCGGCCGTAGGAGCTGGTGCGGAACCACTCGCGGGTCTGCGGGAAGAACTCCCCGTAGCGGTCCAGGGCGTCGCCCTCGCCGGGTGCGTCGGGGAAGTCGATCATCAGGGTCAGGGCGCGGACGGTGCCTATGGAGCGGGTGTATCCGGGAGGGGTGGGAACGCCCTCGGACATCTGGACCTCGCGGCTGCTGCTGATCAGGCAGGGACCGTGCGCGGAGGAGTGGGACAGCGGGCTCGGTCCGGCGCCGGCGGCCGAGGTGCCGGGGGAGAGGCGGCTGTTGCCGGCCGAGGTGGAGACGGCGAGGGTCAGGGCGGTTATGGAGGCCAGAGCGGCCAGGCGACGCGAGGATATCCGACGCCCGCTCGGCTGCGGCTGCATGCGGGGACCTCCGCTCCACACGGCAGCCGCCGGTCTCCGGCTGCACCCTCCCGATCACCCTGCGTCACCGGGTGCGCGGGCGCTCGCTGGAGGGGCCGATCGTGGGTCGAGGGGCGGGGTGGGGCGGGAGGGTCGCGTGAGGCGGGTGTGGGTACCCGCAGCGACCCTTTGTGGTGCGGGTCACAGGAAATGTCTCCGGTGCGGGAAATAACCGGGGACCGTTTCCCCGTTTGGACCTGTGTTCGCGCGAAACGGGGATTCCTTCCCCGGATCGCCGCGGAGGTACCACCGACCAGCAGCAGCAACCGAGGAGTGCACCGTGCAGACCGCCACCCCCGCACCGCGCAAGGCGACCCGGCCCCGCGCCGACGCCCTGCGTAACCGGGAGCGGATCGTCACCGCCGCCCGGGAGATGTTCGTCGAGTTCGGCCCCGACGTGCCGTTCGACGAGATCGCCCGCCGGGCCGGCGTGGGCAACGCCACGGTGTACCGCAACTTCCCCGATCGCGACGCGCTGGTGCGCGAGGTCGTCTGCTCCGTGATGGACCGTACGGCGCGGGCGGCCGAGCTGGCACTCGCCGAGACCGGGGACGCCTTCGAAGCGCTGGAGCGTTTCGCGCACACCGCCGCCGACGAGCGGATCAGCGCACTGTGCCCGATGATCTCCAGCACCTTCGACCGGAACCATCCCGACCTGGAGGACGCGCGCCGGCGTGTCGAGAACCTCGTCGCGCGGCTCATGGACCGCGCCAAGGCGGCCGGCCGGCTCCGTGCCGACGTGGAGTACGGCGACCTGATGATGGGGGTCGCCCAGCTAAGCCGGCCCCCGGCGGGCACCGGCTGCATGAGCGCCGACCGCTTCGTCCACCGCCATCTGCAGCTGTTCCTGGACGGGATGCGGGCCCCGGCCCGGACCGTCCTGCCGGGCGCGGCCGTGACCGTGGAGGGTCTGCGCAGCTGAGCCAGAGCGATAGCGATCCCTGACATCCGCCCGTCCGGTTGACGGGCGCCCGTGCCGACGGCCGTCCCCGAGGACGCGCCGTTCCCCGACGACCCCCTTTTCCCGTCACGACGACACTTCTCTTCCCGTCACGACGACATTTTTCTTCCCGTCACGACGGCATCTTTTCTCCTTCGCACAGTCCTGATTTCCGTCACGAAGTCCCGAAGTGGGTACCCCCATGTCTGAAACAGCCTCATCGGCGTCCGGAAAGGCCCTCGGTGCTCCCGGTTCGCCCGGCTCGTCCGGTGTTCCCGGCGCCAACCGCTGGAAGGCGCTCGGGTTCATCGCGATCGCCCAGCTCATGGTCGTCCTGGACGCCACCATCGTGAACATCGCCCTGCCCTCGGCCCAGCAGGACCTGGGCATCTCGGACGGCAACCGCCAGTGGGTCGTCACCGCCTACGCCCTCGCCTTCGGCGGGCTGCTGCTGTTCGGCGGGCGGATGGCCGACCTGTGGGGGCGCAAGCGGGCCTTCGTGCTCGGTCTGGGCGGCTTCGCCGCGGCCTCCGCACTCGGCGGCGCGGCCACCAACGAGGCCATGATGTTCGGCGCCCGTGCACTGCAGGGCGTGTTCGGCGCGCTGCTCGCGCCCGCCGCGCTGTCCCTGCTCGCGGTGATGTTCACCGACGGCAAGGAGCGCGCCAAGGCGTTCGGCATCTACGGCGCGATCGCCGGTGGCGGTGGCGCCGTCGGCCTGATACTCGGTGGTTTCCTCACCGAGTACCTGGACTGGCGCTGGACGTTCTTCGTGAACATCCCGTTCGCCGTCGTCGCCGCGGTCGGCGCGTACTTCGTCATCCGTGAGCCGGCCGGCGGCCGCAACCGCTCGCCGCTGGACATCCCCGGCGTGGTGCTGTCCACCCTGGGCCTGGTCGCGCTCGTCTACGGCTTCACCCGCGCCGAGTCCGACGGCTGGGGCGACTCCGTGACCGTCGGCATGTTCGTCGCCTCCGCCGTGCTGCTCGCCGCCTTCGTGCTGGTCGAGTCCAGGGTCGGGGCGCCGCTGCTGCCGCTGCGCGTGATCACCGAGCGCAACCGCGGCGGGGTCTACCTCTCGCTCGGCCTGGCGATCATCGCGATGTTCGGTCTGTTCCTCTTCCTGACCTACTACCTGCAGGTCGTGAAGGGCTACTCGCCGGTCAGGACCGGCTTCGCCTTCCTACCGATGGTCGCGGGCATGATCACGGGCTCCACCCAGATCGGTGCCCGCCTGATGACCCGGGTCGCGCCCCGGCTGCTGATGGGCCCCGGCTTCCTGGTCGCCGCCGTCGGCATGCTGCTGCTGACCCGGATGGAGATCGGCTCCTCGTACGCGGCCCTGCTGCTGCCGGCGATGCTGCTGCTCGGTCTCGGCATGGGGACGGCGTTCATGCCGGCCATGTCCCTGGCCACCCAGGGCGTCGAGCCCCGGGACTCCGGGGTCGCCTCCGCGATGGTCAACACCTCGCAGCAGGTGGGCGGCGCGATCGGCACGGCCCTGCTGAACACGATCGCGGCCTCGGCCACCACGGCCTACGTCGCCGACCACATCGGCGGCGCCGCGAGCCGGTCCCAGCAGCAGCTGGTCCAGCTCCAGGGGCAGGTGGAGGGCTACACCAGCGCGATCTGGTTCGCCGTCGGGATCCTGGTGGTGGCCGCGGTCATCGCCCTGACCCTCGTCAACGCCGGCCGGCCGGCCCACCCCGCGGCCGTCTCGTCCCCGGACGGGACCGACCGGGACGAGGTGGCGGTGCCGGTGATCGCCCACTGACGGCGCCGGCGCCAGCACCGGCGCCGGTGCCGACCGTCGGCCACTGACGGTCCCGGTCCCGGTCCGTACGCGTCCCGTATCCCTGCGGGTCCCTGCGGACCAGCCGTGCGGACGAGGAGGGGACGCCTCGTCCGCACGGCTTCCCCGGACCTGCCCCGGCTCCCGCCGCGTCAGCGGAGCCAGGGCAGGTCCGCACCCGCTTCGCTCGGCTCGAGTCCCTCGGCGACGATCCGCATGATCTCGCCGAGGGACTTCTGCTGTTCCGGGGTGAGCCGGTCGAAGACCGCCTGGCGCACGGCCTCCACGTGACCGGGCGCGTGCCGGCTCAGTACCTCGTAGCCCTCGTCCGTCAGCACCGCGAACTGGCCCCGCTTGTCGGAGGGGCAGTCCTCCCGGCGCACCCAGCCGCTCTTCTCCAGGCGGGCGACGGCGTGCGAGAGGCGGGACCGGGTGATCTTCGCCAGTTTCGCCAGCTCCGTCATCCGCAGCCGCCGGCGCGGGGACTCGGCGAGCTTGACCAGCAGGCCGTAGTAGACGTGCGGCATCCCCGCGTCACGCTGGAGCTGGCGGTCGAGGTGGTCTTCCAGGAGGGTGGTCGCCTCGATGTACGAGCGCCAGACGCGCTGCTCCTCGTCCGTGAGCCAGCGGGGCGCGTCGGCGCGTGCCGATTCGGGTGCCGTCTTCATGTACCCCACTCTACGTCCAGTCTCCTTGAAATTTAAACAAATGAGGCGTAGAGTCGGCCGTGAAAGTTGATACTTCAAGTAAATCGAGAGATCCGCATCCTCGGAGGGAGTCGCCGTCATGACCGCAGCCACTCAGGAGCGCATGCCCGCGCTCTACCTCAGCCACGGCGCCCCGCCCCTGGCCGACGACCCGATCTGGCCCGGTGAGCTGGCCGCCTGGTCCGCGGGACTGCCCCGGCCGAAGGCGATCCTCGTCGTCTCCGCCCACTGGGAGGAGGCGCCGCTCGCCCTCGGCGCCACCGAGACGGTCCCCCTCGTCTACGACTTCTGGGGCTTCCCCGAGCGCTACTACCGGGTGACCTACGGCGCCCCCGGGGCCCCCGCGCTGGCCGACTCGGTGCGCAAGCTGCTGCGCGCGCCCGGCATGCCCGTGCAGGACGTTCCCGACCGGGGTCTGGACCACGGCGCCTACGTCCCGCTGGTCGAGATGTTCCCCGAGGCCGACATCCCGGTGCTCCAGGTGTCCATGCCGACCCTGGACCCGGTGAAGCTGATGGAGATCGGGCGCAGGCTCGCGCCGCTGCGCGACGAGGGCGTGCTGATCATCGGCTCCGGGTTCTTCACCCACAACCTGGCCGCGCTGCGGCAGGGCGGCATCCCGGCCTGGTCGACGGAGTTCGACGACTGGGGCCGGCGGGCGCTGGACTCCGGCGACGTGGACGCGCTGCTCGACTTCACCCGGAAGTCCCCGGCCGGCCTGCTCGCCCACCCGCGCACCGAGCACTTCGCGCCGCTCTTCGTCACCATGGGTGCCGCGGACGCCGCCGGGGAGCTCGGGGAGCAGAAGTCCGTGATCGACGGGTTCTGGATGGGGCTGGCGAAGCGGTCGGTGCAGTTCGGCTGAGCGGCCGGACCGTACCGGGCGGACGGGGCCCGGGCGGCCGTGGCCCCTCCCCGTCCGGACCCCGCCCCGCAGACGGCCCGCCCCACGGCGGCCCGTACCGCAGACGGCCCGTGCCGCCCGAGGGCAACCATCGGGCGGCACGGGCCGTCTACACGTGCGAGAGCGGTCGAGGGTGGTACTCCATCGGGGTGACGAGCGCGGTGCCGGGTGTGAGCGCGGTCTCGTCCGCGCAGGGGCGGCGCAGGGCGGTGAGGGCCCCGGGGCGCCCCTCCGCCTCCGGCCTGACCTGGCCCTTCGTACGCTCCGGCACGGCCTCGTTCCTCTGTGTGGGCGGACAGGGTACTGCATGATCAGAAAAATTGCGGGACGGGTGGGAATTCTGTCCGGATTCCAGTCGTTGTTTCCCATGGATGCAGGGCACCCGACCAGAGTCCGGAAGGGCCTGACGAACGTGCCTGACGTCCGCAGGACCACCCGCTGACCTCACCATCGCAAGGGAGCACGCATGGCAACCCGTGCCGTCGCCCGTCGTCAGTCCGCCGCAGGCGAGACGGTCGACTCGGCAAGCAGTGTTCGCGCCCACAGCGGCGAGATCGCCGATCGCGACCTGGTCGGCATGTACCTCGACGAGATCGCGCGCACGCCGCTGCTCGACGCCGCCAAGGAAGTCGAGCTGTCCCAGATCATCGAGGCGGGTGTGTTCGCGCGGCAGATCCTCGACGGGTACGAGGAGAGCAAGGTCGGAGCCACCACCGAGGAGCTCCAGGCCCTGGTCGACGACGCCGAGCGGGCCAAGGACGTCTTCATCCGCTCCAACCTCCGCCTGGTCGTCGCCGTGGCGCGCCGCTACCCCCGCAGCGGTCTGCCGCTCCTCGACCTGATCCAGGAGGGCAACGCCGGTCTGGTGCGCGCGGTCGAGAAGTTCGACTACCGCAAGGGCTTCAAGTTCTCGACGTACGCCACCTGGTGGATCCGCCAGGCGATCACGCGGTCCATAGCCGACCAGTCGCGCACCATCCGCCTGCCCGTCCACCTCGTGGAGGAGCTCGGCCGGATCCGGCGCGTGCAGCGCGAGTTCAACCGCGAGCACGGCCGTGACCCGGAGCCCGCCGAGGTCGCCGCCGAGCTCGGTTCCACGCCGGAGCGCGTCACCGACGTGCTCGACTGGGCCCGTGACCCGGTCTCGCTGAACATGTCGGTGGACGACGAGGGCGAGACCCAGTTCGGCGACCTCCTCGAGGACACCTCGGCGGTGTCGCCGGAGCAGTCGGTGCTGACGCTGCTGCGCAGCGAGGAGCTGGACGACCTGATCGGCCGCCTCGACCAGCGCACGGCCTCCATCATCAAGATGCGCTACGGCATCGAGGACGGCCGGGAGCGCACGCTGACCGAGGTGGGCAAGGAGCACGGTCTGACCCGCGAGCGCATCCGCCAGATCGAGAAGCACGCGCTGCTGGAGCTGAAGAAGCTGGCCCGCGACACCGGGTTCGACGCGGCGGCGTGACACCGCCGCGCGGCCCGCGCGGTGGACGGCGCCCTCGCGCGGACCGCGGGGACGTGGCCGCACCGCCCGCCGACGCGGGAGCGGTGGGACGCACTCCCGCCCGGGCCGCGTACGCCGGGTGGCGAAAGACCGCGCAAAACATGGCCGTTCCGCGTCGCTTCAACCCACCGGGCCCAGGGAACAAGAACTCCAAGCCCAGAAGTCCGGGCCCCGGAGTCTCGTCCCCGGCCCGCCTGAGCCGCACCGCCCCTGAACCACGTCCCGACGCACAACCCCCCCGGCGCCGGGACTTCCCAGAGCCGGGCTCGGCGCCCTCCCCCCGGGCGCCGGGCCCGGCTCCCTTCGTGTCCGGGCACGTGTGCTCCGTGGCCGGGGGCGTGTGCTCCGTGTCCGGGCGCGGGTGCTCCGTTTCCGAGCACGCACCGGCGCGGCTGGACACGTGTCAATGTGGCGGGGACGGAACGACGTGGTGGGGGGCGGGGCACCCCGGACCTGAACCCCGGGGTGGCCCGCCAGATGGCAGATTGTGCCACAGGGGCATAGCCTGCCGGGCGTGAGCAGCACCACCCCGACGCCGCCTCCCGCGAACCCCGCGGCCGGTACCGCCGCGTCGCTGACCGAGCGGCGCAAGGCCGAGACCCGTATGGAGATCGCCCGCGCGGCGGCCGGCCTCTTCGTCCGGCAGGGCCTGCGGGCCACCCGCGCCGAGGACATCGCCCAGGCGGCCGGTGTCGCGCCGCGCACCTTCTACCGGTACTTCGCCGCCAAGGAGGAGGCCGTCGGCCCGCTCTACGCGACCGGTGCCCAGCGCTGGGTGGAAGCGGTGCGCACCGCTCCCGCGGAGGTCCCCCTGCCGCAGGCCCTGGAGGACGCCGTGCGCCACACGCTGACGCCCGGCCGCGGAGTGTCGGTGGCCTCCTGGGAGTGGGTGCGCGCCCTGATCCGGCTGGCCGAGGAGAACCCGTCCCTGCGCAGGGTGTGGGCCGAGGTGTGCCAGGCGTCGGAGCGGAGCCTGGCGGAGGTGCTGGTGGAGCGGGCGGGGGCCGGCCGCGTGCCGGACGGACGGGCGAGGGGCGAGCAGGCGCCGAAGGGGGAGGTGGCGTTCGGTCACCTTCCGGACGGGGCCGACAACGTTGCCGCTCTCGCCCGGTCGCGCTTTGCCGCCGCCGTCGCCGGTTCCGCCGTGCGCACCGCCCTGGAGACCTGGGCGGCGGGCGACGGTCCGGCCGAGGGGCCGCAGGGACCGGCGGAGTTGGCGCTGGCCCATCTCGCGGCGCTGCGGGACTTCCCCTGGGAGGGCTTGACGGCGGGCGCGTGACACGGCCGGCGGAGCGCGGCGCCTCACCGTCCCGCGTCTCCCGCCGCCTTGCTCAGCCGTTCGTTCAAGTCCCTCGCCCACTCCCGCGAGTTCGGGGAGCTCCTGCACGGTGAAGTCGTGGCCGAGCGGCGCCGGCCGCATCGCCGGGTCGCCCGTGTCCGGGGACTGCTCGGCGCCGGCTTCGACACTGCGGAGAGCGCCCGGGTGCTGTCCTGCGTGCCGCTTGCCGACGCGGGCCCGTCCGTTTCCGCGGGTCCGGCCGGTCCCCGCCGGCAAGCCGTCCGACGACTGCGTCCGCATCGACCGCACGCCGGGTCGGCGTCGGGCCTGACCTTCCCGCTGACGCCCACCCTGCCGAAGCGCCCGGCGCCCCGCGAGCGCACGGGGCGCCGGGCCCATCCGTCGTGATCGGACACGGAGACCGGACACGGAGACCGGACGCAGAGGCCGGACACGGAGCCCCGACACGAAGAGCGACACGAAGAACGGACACAAACGGACGCCCATTCGTGCCCGGATGAATCATCGGCTGTTTACTTTTCGGACATTCACCCGTACTCTTCGAGAGAAACAACACGTTCGGGCATGGTCGGAGGCAAGCGGACATGTACGCACCGGAGCGCCAGCAGGAGATTCTGCGGCTCGCCCGCGACGGCGGCCGGGTGGACGTGGTCTCGCTGGCCGAGCAGTTCCAGGTGACGGCCGAGACGATCCGCCGGGACCTGAAGGCCCTTGACCGCGCGGGCCTGGTCCGCCGGGTGCACGGCGGTGCCATCCCCGCCGGGCGCCTCGACTTCGAGCCGGACCTCGCCGAGCGCGAGACGACCGCGGCCGCCGAGAAGGACCGCATCGCCAAGGCCGCCCTCGCCGAAGTGCCCGACGACGGCACGGTGATCGTCGACGCCGGGTCCACGGTGGCGCGGCTGGCCGGCTCGTTCCCGGTGGAACTCTCCCTCACCGTCGTCACCCACAGCCTGCCCACCGCGGCTCGCCTCGTCGACCACCCCGGCATCCAGCTGCACCTCGTCGGGGGCCGCGTACGGCACCGCACGCGCGCCGCCGTGGACGCCTGGGCACTGCGCGCGTACGGCGAGATCCGCGCGGATGTGCTGTTCGTGGCCGCCAACGGCTTCTCCCTCGAGCACGGCCTGACCACCCCCGACCTCGCCGAGGCCGCGGTGAAGCGGGCGGCGATGGCCGCCGCCCGCCGCGTGGTGCTGCTCGCCGACTCCTCCAAGCACGGGCAGGAGCACTTCGCCCGCTTCGGCGGCCTGGGCGACGTGGACCTGCTGATCACCGACAGCGGGCTGAGCCCGGAAGACGCCCTCGCGATCGAACGCGGCGGCACGGAAGTGGTACGCGCATGATCCTCACCGTCACCCCCAACCCCTCCCTGGACCGCACCTACGAGGTCCCCTCGCTGGACCGCGGCGAGGTCGTCCGGGCCACCGGCGAACGCGTGGACCCGGGCGGCAAGGGGGTCAACGTCTCGCGCGCCGTCACGGCGGCGGGCCGGCGCACGGTGGCCGTACTGCCCCTGGGCGGCGCACCGGGCGCCCTGGTCGCCGAACTCCTCGACGCGCAGGGCATCGAGGTGGCACCGGTCCCGATCGCCGGCGCCACCCGCTCCAACATCGCGCTGGCCGAGGCGGACGGCGTCCTGACGAAGATCAACGCGCCCGGCCCGCACCTGACGGCGGCCGAGCAGGAACTGCTCCTGGAGACGGTGCGGCACCAGTCGCGGGACGCGGACTGGATCGCCTGCTGCGGCAGCCTGCCGCGCGGCCTCGCGCCCTCCTGGTACGCCGAACTGGTCGCGCGGGCCCACGCCACTGGCGTGCGCATCGCCCTGGACACCTCCGGACCCGCGCTGCTCGCGGCCCTGCGGGAGCGGCCCGACGTGGTGAAGCCGAACGCCGCGGAGCTCGCCGGGGCCGTCGGGCGTCCGCTGAGCACCGTGGGCGACGCGGTGAAGGCCGCCGAGGAACTGCGCGCCATGGGCGCGGCGGCCGTGCTCGCCAGCCTGGGCGCCGACGGCCAGCTGCTCGTGAACGAGGACGGCGCCTGGTTCGGCACCGCACGGGTGGACACGGTCCGCAGCAACGTGGGCGCCGGCGACTCCTCGCTGGCCGGCTTCCTCGTCGCCGGTGGCCGCGGACCGGAGGCGCTCGGCTCCGCGGTCGCGCACGGCGCGGCGGCCGTGCAGCTGCCCGGCAGCCTGATGCCGGCACCGGGCGACCTGGACCCGGCCGCGGTGACCGTCACGGCGGACGTCCCGTTGGACCGCGTACTGAAGGAGCCGGTGTCGTGAACCCCCGTACGTCCCTCGGCCGGCAGGCCCGTGTCCGTCCCCCGGGCACCACTGCCGCGGCGCGGCAGCCCCGGGACCGGGCACGCCCCGGCCCCGCCCTCCCCCTTTCTTCACCGCCCCCCACCGCACCCCCGTCCCCCTTTCCGCCCACCCCACCGCACGGGCGGTACGCGTGCGAAGGAGCCCGCGATGAGTGACATGATCACCGCGGACCTGGTCGATCTCGACCTGTCCGCCGACACCAAGGAAGCGGCGGCGCGCGCCCTCGCCGAACGCATGGTGGCCCTGGGTCGGGTGACCGACCTGGAGGGCTTCCTCGCCGACGTCGCGGCCCGCGAGGCGCAGATGCCGACCGGCCTCGACGGAGGCATCGGCATCCCGCACTGCCGCAGCGAGCACGTCACCGAGCCGACGCTCGCCTTCGGGCGCAGCGCCGCCGGGATCGACTTCGGCGCGGCGGACGGCCCCGCCGACCTGATCTTCCTCATCGCCGCACCGGCCGGTGCGGACGACGCCCATCTGACGATCCTGTCGTCGCTGGCCCGGCAGCTGATGAACGCCGAGTTCACCGACGCGCTCAGGTCGGTGGACGACGCGTCGGCCGCGGCGGCGCTCATCCGCGGGGACGAGCCGCCCACGGCCGACGGGAGCACCGCCGCGGACGCGGCGAAGGCACCGGCGGCGTCCGGCAGTAGCTCCGCATCCGGCTCCGAGTCCGGTTCCGAGCCTGCTTCCGGTTCCGGTTCCGGTTCCGGGCCTGCTTCCGGTTCGGGTTCCGGCTCGGCAGACTCCGTGACGGCACCGGCGGCGGCCTCCGCCGGTGCCGCCACGGGCATCGACGACGCCGGGACCGGCGCGGACCGCCCGTTCCGGATCGTCGCCGTCACCTCCTGCCCCACCGGCATCGCCCACACCTACATGGCGGCCGAGTCACTGGAGAACGCCGGACGGGAGGCGGGCGTCGAGGTCGTCGTCGAGACGCAGGGCTCGGCCGGGTTCACCCGGCTCGACCCGGCCGTGATCGCGGCGGCGGACGGCGTGATCTTCGCCCACGACGTGCCCGTGCGGGAGAAGGACCGCTTCGCGGGCAAGCCGACCGTCGACACCGGCGTCAAGGCGGCCATCAACCGGGCCGCCGACCTGATCACCGAGGTCCGCGGCAAGGCCGAGCGCGGCGAGGTCACCGCGACCGACGGGTCCGGCGCGACCGACGGGTCCGGCACCTCGCCCGTGGAGCGCGCCGGCGGGCCCGGCGAGGGCTACGGCACCAAGCTGCGCACCTGGCTCATGTCCGGCGTCAGCTACATGGTCCCGTTCGTCGCGGCGGGCGGTCTCCTCATCGCCCTCGGCTTCGCGATCGGCGGGTACGAGATCAACGAGGCGCCGTCGGTCATGGACCACTTCGTGTGGACCCAGGCCGCGAGCTGGGGCGCCCTGCTCTTCCAGATCGGCGGCGTCGCCTTCGGCTTCCTCGTCCCGGTCCTGGCCGGCTACATCGCCTACGGCATGGCCGACCGGCCCGGCCTCGTGCCCGGCTTCGTCGGCGGCGCGATATCGCTCACCATCAGCGCCGGCTTCCTCGGCGGTCTCGCGGCCGGTCTGATCGCCGGTGGGGTGGTGCTCGCGATCCAGAAGGTGCGGATCCCGGCGGCGCTGCGCGGCATCATGCCGGTGGTGGTGATCCCGCTGATCTCCTCGGCGGTCGTCGGCTTCCTGATGTTCGTGGTCATCGGCAAGCCCATCGCCTCGGCGCAGAAGGCCATGACCGACTGGCTGAACGGTCTCACCGGCGCCAACGCCATCCTGCTCGGCGCCCTGCTCGGCCTGATGATGTGCTTCGACCTCGGCGGCCCCGTCAACAAGGTCGCGTACACCTTCGCCACCGCCGGTATCGCGGTCGCGAACCCCAGCGACTCCGCCATGAAGATCATGGCCGCGGTGATGGCGGCCGGCATGGTCCCGCCGCTGGCGATGGCCCTGGCCACCACGGTCCGCGGCAAGCTCTTCAACCGCACCGAGCGGGAGAACGGCAAGGCCGCCTGGGTGCTGGGCGCCTCCTTCATCTCCGAGGGCGCGATCCCGTTCGCCGCCGCCGACCCGCTGCGCGTGATCCCCGCCTCGATGGTGGGCGGCGCGGTCACCGGAGCCCTGTCCATGTCCTTCAGCGCCACGCTGCGCGCCCCGCACGGCGGCATCTTCGTGGTCCCGCTGATCGGCAACCCGTTCCTCTACCTGGTCGCCATCGCCGCGGGCGTCTGTGTCACGGCGGCCCTGGTGATCGTCCTGAAGGGCCTGCGCAAGCCGGTCACGGGAGCGGACACGGCCGGTCCCGACGGCACGCCGGCCCCGTCGGCGCGGGAGGAGCAGCCGGTGGCCGCGTGACGCACCCGGGCGGGACGCCCGCGCAGCATCGGCGTCTTGTTCCTTTTGGGTGATGTGAGCGGTTCATGCGTAGTGCGAGATAGATCACTCTTCTCACGGTCCGGGGCCACGGCCCCGGACCGTGGTGTGTACTGGGGCGCATGTCTGAGCACGACGCGATCTTGAGGGTGACGGGTGCCGCCGCCCTCACCCTGGTGGCCGTGGCCTGCACGGCGGGCCTGGCGGAGGCGCTGCGGCGCGGACGCGGGCGCAGGACGCGGGAGCGCGAGCACGCCGAGGCCGTTCGACGGCACGGGCGGCACGGGAGTCACGGAGGCATGCCGGTCCCGGCGATCCCGGTGATACCGCGACAGCGGCAGACGGGTCCGTGTGCGGAGGCGGTACGGCTCACCCCGGCGGAGCGCGACGCGTTCGCGGGGCTGGTACGGCGCTTCGGCGAAGACGGCTGAACGCCGCCGGCGGGTGGGGCTGGGACCGGAGGGGGCGTCAGGAGGCGTCGGCGGGTGCCGGGGGACGTCGGCGGGTGTCAGGGAACCTGCGTCGCCCGCCGCTCCATCGCCTCCCGGGCCGCGTCCTCGGTGACGTACACCTCGCACATGTGCCGCCCGTCGGGCGTGGCCGTGTGCTCGACCTCCCACAGGGAGACCTCCCTGCCGTCACGCAGCAGGAACGCGTGCTCGTAGAGCGAGAAGCACAGCGCCGGACGACCCGCCCGGGACGGGCGGCCGAAGGCCTGTGTGATCTGGTACGCGAACGCCGTCGCCAGCAGCCGGGCCGTCTCCGAGCCCGGCCGGTCGGTGTTCTCCGCGCGCCGCAGTAAGCGGCGCGCGTGGTCCGCCGAGCCGTCGGGGACGTACACGTGCCGGGGCGCGGGCACCGGGGGGAGCTGCACCACCACCGGCAGTTCGAAGTCCGAGGCGTCCGGCGGCAGCGGCAGCCGGGAGGTGGCGGTGCGCAGCTCCTCCTCGTCCACGTACAGCTCGTGCTGCGGCTCGCTGCCCGGCGCGGTGTTGTGGACGAGCTCCCAGAGCGTGAGCGCGGAGCCGTCGGCCAGCAGCCAGGTGTGCCGGTAGGTCTCGCGGTGCAGGCCCGCGCTGTGGTGCGCGGAGTACAGCGAACCGTCGTACGCCAGCGCGCAGTCCAGCCGCCGTATCACCTCGTCGGGCAGCTCGAAGGAGTTCAGGGCGCGGCCGAGGAGTCGCGTGAGGTGCTCCTCCGGCGACTCGGGTGGTTCGTACGCTGCCGTCTCGTACGGAACGCTCAAGGTTTCTCCCGGCGTTGCTGCATGTCACCTTGTGGGTGCATACCGTAGCCCCTCGGTCGGACATCGTGTCCGGGAACCGAGAAAACGTACGGCGGGAAAACGAGCGGGCCGCGCGAAAAATTCCCACGCGGCCCGCTCCGGACCCCAAAAAGCCTGCCCGGCCTGTGTGTCGACGCCCTTCGGTCAGACGGCGCTGCCCGCCGTCCACCGGCTCCACCCCATGTTCCAGCCGTTGAGGCCGTTGTCCGGCGCGACCGTGGTGTCGGGGGAGTTCTTCACGATCACCACGTCCCCGACGAGGGAGTTGTCGTAGAACCACTTGCCGGGTGTGTCGCCCTGGGTGCCCTGTACGTCCTGCAGGCCCACGCAGCCGTGGCTGGTGCCCTGCCGGCCGAAGGGCGGATTGGCCTTGTTGTACCAGTAGTTGCCGTGGATGAAGGTGCCGGACCGGGTCAGCCGCATCGCGTGCGGCACGTCCGGGATGTCGTACTCGGAGCCCAGGCCGACCGTCTGGCTGTTCATCCGGGTCCGGGTGAACTTCTCGGAGATCACCATCTGCCCGTTGTACGTGGTGTGCTGGGCGTCACCCGCCGAGATCGGGACGGACCTGACCGTCTCCCCGTCCCGCACCACCGTCATGGTCTGGGTGGCGGCGTCGACCGTGGAGACCTGGGAGCGCCCGACGGTGAAGGTGACCGTCTTCTTCTGCACCCCGTGGATGCCGTTCGCGCCCTCGACGCCGTCCAGGTCGATCTTCATCGTGACCTTGGATCCGGCCTTCCAGTACTCCTGGGGCCGGAAGTCCAGCCGCTGCGAGTCGAACCAGTGCCCGACCACCTCCTGTCCGCTGCTGGAGGTGACGGTGATGCGCGACTGCACGGCCTTCCTGTCGGTGATGGCCTTGTCGAAGGTGAACGACACCGGCATCCCCACCCCGACCGTGGCGCCGTCGTCCGGCGTGTAGGTGCCGATGAAGCTGTTCGCCGTGGTGACGGTGGTGAAGACGGAGTCGGCCGCCGCGGTGCGGCCGTCGCCGTCCTCGGCGGTCGCCGATATCCGGTACTTCGTCCCGCGCTCCAGTTGCTCCTTCGGCTTCCAGGCGCGCCCGTCGGCGGAGACCGCGCCGGCCACCGCCTCCCCGGTCTCCGCCACCGTCATCCGCACCTGTGTCAGCCGGCCTTCGCTGACCTTCACCCCGGTGGTGTTGATGGACGCGCCGGTCGAGCCGTCCTTCGCCGAGATGGCTATCTTCGCGACGGACGTCTTCGGGGAGTCCGCGCCGCCCTTGCCGTCGTTGCCGCCGCCCGTGTCCGCGCTGCCGCCGCACGCGGTGAGGGCGAGGGCGCCGACCACCAGGGCGGCACAGGCCGCCAGTGCGCGCCGCGGTGCGATGTCCGGCCTTGTCACGGGCTGCTCCAGGTTCGTGTGATGTCGGGTGATCCGCTCGATGACGGGAAGGAAGAGGGGGCCGGGACCCGCCGGGGTTCCCTCCGCCTCCCGTGAACGGCCCACCGTGACGGAACCGGGACAATCACCCGGCCGGGGCGGGACGGTGGGCGCGCCACCGCGCCCCGGCCCGTCACCCGTCGCCGTGCAACTCGCCGTACAGCTCCCCGTACGACGGCCACGCTCCGCCCGGGCCGTCCACCGATTCGGCGGCGCGTACCGCCCGTACGATCGCGCGGGTCACCAGGTCCGCGCCCGCCGCGAGGACGTCGTTCAGGGCGAGGGGGTCCGCCGCGTCGAGCGGGCGCTCTCCCGTGGCGAGGGTGAACACCGTGTCGCCGTCGTTGAGCAGGTGCACCGGACGCACGGCCCGTGCGATGCCGTCGTGCGCGGTGCCGGCCAGCTTCTGCGCCTGCGCCTTGGACAGGTCCGCGTCGGTCGCGACCACCGCGAGCGTGGTGTTGAGTGGGGGCGGCGCGTTCCGCTCGGACAGCTCCGCGAGCCGCCGCAGCGCGGCCTCGTGCACCCGCGCCTCCGGGGGACGCACCCGGCCCTGGAACAACTCCCCGTACAGCGACCCCGTTTCCGGATCCACCGCCGACCCCGCCGCGTTGGCCACCACCAGCGCGGCCACGGTGATCCCGGATTCCAGCACCGTGCTCGCGGTGCCGATCCCGCCCTTCACCGGCCCGACCGTGGCCCCCGTACCGGCGCCCACGCACCCCTGCGGCACCCGCGCCCCGGGCCCGCTCGCCGCCGCCTCCTCGACCGCGGCCCGGCCGGTGGCCGCGTCCGGCCGGGCCCGGAAGTCGCCGCCCCGACCCAGGTCGAAGACACAGGCGGCCGGTACGACCGGCACCACGTGCGCGGGATCCGGTCCGACGCGCACCCCGCGCCCCCGCTCCTCCAGCCAGGCCATCACCCCGGACGCCGCGTCGAGCCCGTAGGCGCTGCCCCCGGTCAGCACGATCGCCTCGACCTTCCGCACGAGGTTGCGCGGATCCAGCGCGTCGGTCTCCTTCGTGCCGGGACCACCGCCGCGCACGTCCACCGCGGCCACCGCCCCGCCCTCCGGCGCGAGCACGACCGTGGTGCCGGTGAGCCAACCGCCGCCGGTACGCGTCGCATGCCCCACCCGCAGGCCGGCCACATCCGTCAGAGCGTCATTCGTCATGGCGTCAGTGTGGCCCGGCCGCCGTGCCGGTCCCGCACGGCCCGGCCGCCGGGGAACGGGTGGGGACCGATGAGTTTTCCCGCGCTTTGCGGTCGATCAGTGGTGGACGGTGTGCCACGGCCGCGAGACCGGCCGCGGCAAGCACCGGACGACCGGCCGGGCGCCGGCCACGGAACACTGAGGAGACCCCGTATGCGCACCCTGATCAGCACCGCCTTCGTCTCGCTCGACGGCGTGGTGGAGGCTCCGGGCGGCGAGCCCGGCTACCGGAACTCCGGATGGACGTTCAAGGACGTGGAGTTCCTCCCGGAGGCGTACGACATCAAGGACCGGGAACAGCGGGAAGCCGGCGCGCTGTTGCTGGGACGCGTCAGCTACGAGGCGTTCAGCCCGGTCTGGCCGGGCATGGAGGAGTTCGCCGACTACAAGGCGATGCCGAAGTACGTGGTGTCGACCACCCTCACCGAGGACGCCCTGGTCCCGGACTGGGGCGAGACCACGATCCTGCGCTCGCTCGACGAGGTGGCCGCGCTGAAGGGGACCGAGGGCGGCCCGATCATCGTCCACGGCAGCGCCACCCTCAACCGGAGCCTCTCGGACGCCGGCCTGATCGACCGTTACCACCTGCTCGTCTTCCCGCTCCTGCTCGGCGCGGGCAAGCGCCTGTTCAGCGACACGGACAAGGACACCCAGAAGCTGCGGCTCGTCGAGCACGAGGCGTACGCCAACGGCATCCAGAAGAACGTCTTCGACGTCGTCCGCTGACGACGGCCCCGGCGCCGCCCGCCCCGCGTCGGCGAGGTACGCCCCGGCGCGGCACGTCCGCGCCCGCGGGGCCGCGCGGGGCCGTCCGGGCGCCGGCCGGCCGATCCGCGCCGGACCGCCCGGCCGGCGCGGAGCCGTACCCTGGACGCATGAGCACCGCCCCCGACCCCCGGCCGCGCGAGCCGAAGCCCGCGCTGGTCTTCGACGACCCGCTGGACCAGCAGACCTCGGACGACACCGACCGCGGGTGGGGCGAGCGCCCCTCCGGTGACGGCGCGGCCGACCTGAAGCGCTTCCTCGACGAGAAGCCGCCCCACCACATCTGATCCCGCCGGGCGGGCCCTAACGCTCGCCGTGGCCGGAGCCGCGCTGCGAGACGTCGGAGCCGCGCTGCGAGACGAGGGCGTCGCGGATCTCCTTGAGCACCTCCAGCTCGGACACCTCGATGACCTCCTGTGTCCCCTCCTTCGCCTTCCTGCGGGCCTCCAGCCGGGCCAGGTACTTGGCCATCGGCAGCACCATCAGGAAGTAGACGACCGCCGCGGTGATCAGGAACTGCAGCGTCGACCCGAGGACGGACCCCCACAGGATCCGCACGCCCGTCGCGGCGTCGCCGGTGCCCTCGCAGGGGCCCTTCAGGCACGAGCTGTAGCTGTCCAGGTTCTGGGTGCCGAACGCGCCGACCAGCGGGTTGATCACGCCCTTCACGACCGAGTTGACGATGTTGGTGAAGGCCGCGCCGATCACCACCGCCACGGCCAGGTCGACGACGTTCCCGCGCATCAGGAAGGCCTTGAAGCCCTGCCAGACGCCGGATTCCTTCTTCTCGCTCACCCCGGGGCCCCCTCTCGTGCGCACAACGCGCGGAACAAAACGCTCCGCAACCTACGCCAGGGCCGGGCCGACCTGTCCCACCGGGTCGCCCGGAGAAGGCACCGGACCCGGGGAAGCGGCTCGAAGGGGCACGGTTCACCACAGGGTCACCGCCAGCCGTGCCGTGGCGCTCGCGCCGGCCAGCCCGGCCGCGGTGGAGCGCGGCACCGACAGCACCACCAGGGCCCCGCCGTCGCCCGCGCCCTCCAGCGGTTCCGGCACGTCGGTCACCCGCGCCCCGCGCGCGACCACGCGGGCCGTTCCGCCGGACACCGCCTCTTCGGCGGCGATCACGTCCACCCGGTCGCCCGGCCGCAGCAGCCGCACCGTGGCCGCGTCGGCGATCCGCACCGGTGCGGTGACCGTCTCCCCGGCCCGCCGGGACCGTACCGGACGGTCTCCGGCGGCGGCCGTGGCCGCGCGGGCGGACGCGGACCCGCCGGGATGCCCGCGGGACCGGTCGGTGTCCCGTGGGCCCGCCGCCACGAGCGCCGCCGCCGTGACCGCGAGGCCGACCGCCACGGCCCGCCTCCGGTGCCGGGTGAGCCGGCCCGGGTGCAGCAGGCCCCCGCGCACCCGCACGGGGGCGAAGTGCGGCACCTCGCAGCGGGGAGGGACGTCGACGCCGGGCGGGCGCGGCACCACGGGGGAGGAGGAGAGCGGGGAAGGGGAGCGAGGGGAGGGGGAGGAGGGCGACGGACGGAAGGACACGGGACCACCACCTGCGGGGAGGGATCGGCTTGCGATCCCCACGATGGGGCCCCGCGCCGCGCTCCGCCCGGCCCTGTGGACGTGCCATCGGTCTGTGGACATCCCCCTCACCCGAAGGAGAGGCTCCGCCCGCCGTGCCCGCCCCGGCGGGCACACCCTCCGCCCTACGGCAGCGTGAACCCCGGGTTCATCCCGCCCAGCGCCGACGCGCACGGGCAGTCCCGCTCGTCCGTCGCCGGCAGCGCGGCCACCGCGTCGAAGAGCACGCCCCGCAGCCGGTCCACGTTGGCGGCGAACACCCGCAGCACCTCGTCGTGGGAGACGCCCTCCCCGGTCTCGACGCCGGCGTCGAGGTCGGTGACCAGGGTCAGGGAGGCGTAACAGAGCTCCAGCTCACGGGCGAGCGCCGCCTCGGGATGTCCGGTCATGCCCACCACCGACCAGCCCTGCGCCCGGTGCCACAGCGATTCGGCACGGGTGGAGAAGCGCGGCCCCTCCACCACGACCAGCGTGCCGCCGTCCACCGGCTCCCAGTCCCGGCCGCGCGCCGCCTTCAGCGCGGCCGTGCGTGCCGTGGGGCAGTAGGGGTCGGCCAGGGACACGTGGACCACGTTCGGCACCGTGCCGTCGGGCAGCGGCAGCCCGTCGAAGTACGTGGTCACCCGGGACTTCGTCCGGTCCACGAACTGGTCCGGCACCAGCAGCGTGCCCGGTCCGTACTCGGGGCGCAGACCGCCCACCGCGCACGGCCCGAGCACCTGGCGCACCCCGACCGACCTGAGTGCCCACAGGTTGGCCCGGTAGTTGATCCGGTGCGGCGGCAGGTGGTGGCCGCGTCCGTGCCGGGGGAGGAAGGCGACCCGCCGGCCGGCCACCTCGCCGAGGAAGAGGGAGTCGCTGGGGGCCCCGTACGGGGTGTCCACCCGGACCTCGGTCACGTCGTCGAGGAAGGAGTAGAAGCCGGAGCCGCCGATCACGCCGATCTCGGCCGTCGCCATGTTCGCCATGTTCCGCACCCTAGCCGGACACGGAAGCGCCGAGGACCCCGTCGTCGTACGGCGACGGGGTTCACGGGAGTGCGGTCCTGCGCGGCGGTGGTTCCGCGGGAGTGCGGTCCTACGCGGCGGTGGTGGCGCTGGAGCTGCTGGAGCCGGCCGACGTGCTCGAACCCGAGCCGGAGCCCGAGGAGGACGTCGAGGAAGAAGTCGAGGAGGACGAGGAGTCCGACGACTTCGACGCCGGGGAGCTGCTCGAGGAGGAGCCGCGGCTGTCGTTGCGGTAGAAGCCGGAGCCCTTGAAGACGATGCCGACCGCCGAGAACACCTTCTTCAGACGACCTTGGCAGCTGGGGCACTCGGTCAAGGCGTCGTCGGTGAACTTCTGCACCGCCTCGAGGCCCTCGCCGCACTCGGTGCACTGGTACTGGTAGGTGGGCACTGTCTTCCTCCTGGCACTCTCACTCGATGAGTGCTAACGACGATCCATACTGACCTATTCCCTGCGTTCAGTCCACTGCGGCGGGGGCGCGGTGATCCATGCCACGCGCGACCGTGCGCCCGTGCGAGGGCGGCACCAGCCGCGACCGCAGCGCCAGCAGCGTCGCGAGGGCGAGCACCGTGCCGCCCATCGGCACCAGGAAACCGGCGCCGTCCCAGAGGCGGTCCTCCAGCTGTCCGGCGATGGTGACGGCGGCGGCCTGGCCGAGCGCGACCGCGCCGGTCAGCCAGGTGAAGGCCTCGGTGCGGGCACCGGCCGGGACCAGGTCCTCCACCAGCGTGTAACCGGTGATCAGGGACGGCGCGATGCTCATGCCGACCAGGAGGCCGAGGCCGGCCAGCAGCAGCGCCGACTGGGAGGTCCACAGGGCCGAGGCGGTCACGGCGAGCGCCGCGTACCCGATGACCAGGCGCCGCTGCGGGGCGGCCTTCCAGGCGATGGCCCCGCAGGCGATGCCGGAGACCATGTTGCCCGCGGCGAAGATCCCGTACAGGACGCCGTTCAGGCCGGGTTCGCCGATCGACTCGGTGAACGCGGCCAGCGAGACCTGCATGCCGCCGAAGACGGAGCCGATGCCCAGGAAGGTCACGATCAGCACGCGCACCCCGGGGACGCGCAGCGCGGAGGCGTGCTCCACGCGCGCCCGGCCGTCGGCGGAGGTCTTCGGCTGGGTGCCCCGCTGGGCGGCGAACAGCAGACCGCCGACCAGGGTCAGCGCGGCCTCGGTGACGAGACCCGCGGCCGGGTCGACGGCCGTGCACAGGGCCGTGGCCAGCAGCGGCCCGACGACGAAGGTGAACTCGTCGGTGACGGACTCGAAGGCCGCCGCCGTGGTCATCAGGGGGGAGTCCTTGAGCTTCGCGCCCCAGCGGGCGCGCACCATGGGCCCGACCTGCGGCACCGAGGCGCCGGTGGGCACGGCGGCGGCGAACAGCGCCCACAGGGGGGCGTCGTTCAGGGCCAGCGCGGTCAGGGTCAGCCCGGACAGGGCGTGCACCAGGACGCCGGGCACGAGGACCGCGCGCTGCCCGTGACGGTCGGCCAGGCGGCCGCTGTAGGGAGCGAACAGCGCCATGGAGACGCCGGTGACGGCCGCGACGGCGCCGGCCGCGCCGTAGGAGCCGGTGGTGTGCTGCACCAGCAGCACGATGGAGAGGGTGAGCATCGCGAACGGCTGGCGTGCCGCGAAGCCGGGGAGCAGGAAGGTCCAGGCGCCGCGCGTGCGCAGCAGCTGGCCGTATCCCGGGCGGGAGGTGGCCGCCGAGTCCTTCGACGTGGTGACCGTGGATGCCACGGCCCGTGCCTTTCTGCCGCCTGGTAGCGCGGCCCGCGCGGGGCGGGCGGGGCGCCGAGAGCTGTCCTCTTGCGCTGACTGCGGTAGATGCCGGTGCCACAGCTCAGGGCGTTCCGGCCGCCATACGGTCGCGCCAGCTCTGCGTCAGGCAGAGTTGGTTCGATCAGGTCATCTGGGGGTCGCCTGCATCGTACAGGTACCGGTGCTCCGTGTGCCTGTGAAAACGGGCACCCCGGGGCGCGTGCGCCGGCGGACGGGGGAGGGGCGGGCCCGGGGCGTCCGTGGTGCCGGTGGTGCCGGTGCTACGCCGGCGCGCTGTCGGTGCCCAGCCAGCCGGCCAGCTTGCCGCCGCGGCCCACCGCGAGCAGGCGCCGTTCGGCGGCGTCCCGCACCGGGTCGGTGGCGAC
Source organism: Streptomyces viridosporus T7A (assembly GCF_008704515.1). NCBI lineage: Bacteria > Bacillati > Actinomycetota > Actinomycetes > Kitasatosporales > Streptomycetaceae > Streptomyces > Streptomyces viridosporus. Next base: position 3,713,379 of record NZ_CP023700.1, on the reverse strand, counting down.
AACGAGCAGTTCGTCCCCGTGCTGCAGCATCGTCGTGGGCAGCGGGACGAACGACTCCCCCTCGCGCACGACGAGGGTGACGGCGGACCCGGCGGGCAGCCGCAGTTCGGCGACCTCCACGCCGTGCATCCTCGAGGTGTCCGGGATGACCATCGACAGCAGGTGTCCGCGCAGATGCTCCAGGGGCGCCGACTCGATGCCGAGGTCGGCGGCCCCGGACTCCTCGCCCAGGCGCAGCTTGCGGGCCAGCCAGGGCAGCGTCGGGCCCTGGACGAGGGTGTAGACGACGACCAGGACGAAGACGATGTTGAAGATCCGCTCGCTCCCCTCGACGCCCTGCACCATCGGGATCGTCGCCAGGATGATGGGCACGGCCCCGCGCAGCCCCGCCCACGACATCAGCGCCTGCTCCTGCCAGGGCACCCGGAACGGCACCAGGCACAGCACGACGCTCAGCGGGCGGGCCACCATGGTGAGCGCCAGCCCGATGACCAGCGCCGGCACGATGTCGTCGCCCAGCTCGTGCGGGGTGACCAGCAGGCCGAGCAGGACGAACATGCCGATCTGGGCGAGCCAGCCGAGCCCGTCGGCGAAGCCGCGCGTGGCGGGCCAGTGCGGCAGCTTGGCGTTGCCCAGCACCATCGAGGCGAGGTAGACGGCGAGGAAACCGCTGCCGTGGGCGAGGGCGCCGGCCGCGTAGGCGGCGACGGCGATGGCCATGACGGCGATCGGGTAGAGACCGGAGGCGGGCAGCGCCACGTGCCGCAGCCCCCAGGAGCCGAGCCAGCCCACCGCGAGTCCGATGGCGGCACCGATGGCCAGCTCCAGGGCTATCTCGCCGATCAGCAGGTACCAGTGCTCGACCGGACCGGCCGTGGAGAAGGCGACGACCAGGATGACGACGGGGGCGTCGTTGAAGCCGGACTCGGCTTCCAGCGTGCCCGTCACGCGCCTGGGGAGGGGGATCTTCCGCAGCACCGAGAAGACGGCCGCCGCGTCGGTCGAGGACACCACCGCGCCGATGATGAGCGCCTGCCGCCACTCCAGCCCGATCAGGAAGTGCGCGGCCGACGCCGTGACCCCGACGCTGACCGCGACACCGACCAGCGCGAGCACGGCGGCGGAGGACAGGACCGGTCTGACCTCGGTCCACTTGGTGCCCAGGCCGCCCTCGGCCAGGATCACGACCAGGGCCGCGTATCCGATGACCTGGGTCAGCTCGGCGTTGTCGAAGTGGACGTGGGCGATGCCGTCCTGGCCCAGGGCGATGCCGATGCCCAGGTAGACGAGCAGGCTGGGGAGCCCGCTGCGCGAGGAGATCCGGACTGCCGCGACGGCGACGAGCAGGACGATCGAGCAGATGAGCAGGAGCTGGTTGAGGTGGTGGACAGTCAGCGGCCGTTCCCTTCCCCGACCCAGGCGCGCTCGCGCGTGGGGTGCACGTACATCGCATGCGATCCACCGCTGCCGCGGCAAACTACTTCGTTACCTTACCTAATTCTTGACGCTTTCTTGACGCCGGTGAAGGCGGGATCGAACGCTCGTCCGGGCTGGTTCGCGACTCCGCGTCAAGGGCTGCGGGGCCCTGCGCCTATCGTTGCTCCAGCGCTCAGTTAAAAGCACAGCCTCGACCTGCCGCTCGCGTTAGGACAGCAAGGACAGCGATGCCCACCGACACCACCGTCTCCCCGGGTCAGCAGGCCGGCACGTCCGGCGGGAAGAACAAGTCCGGCAAGAAGAAGGGGCGCAAAGCCCGTCTGGTCGTGCTCGTCCTGGTGTTGGCCCTGATCGGCGGCGTCGTCTACGGGGCGTACTGGTCCGTCAGCACGGTGCGCGCCTCCTTCCCGCAGACCACGGGCTCGATCACGCTGCAGGGCCTGTCGGGAACCGTCGACGTCAAGCGCGACGGCCACGGCATCCCGCAGATCTACGCCTCCTCCGACGAGGACCTGTTCATGGCGCAGGGCTACGTCCAGGCGCAGGACCGGTTCTACGAGATGGACGTGCGCCGGCACATGACCTCCGGGCGCCTGTCGGAGATGTTCGGCAAGGGCCAGGTCGACAACGACGAGTTCCTGCGCACCCTCGGCTGGGACCGGGTCGCGAAGCAGGAGTACGACAAGAAGCTCTCCCCCGCCACGAAGAAGTACCTCCAGGCGTACGCCAAGGGCGTCAACGCCTACCTGGAGGGCAAGGAGGGCAAGGAGATCTCCCTGGAGTACGCGGCGCTGGGCTTCGTCAACGACTACCGGCCCGAGCCGTGGACCCCGGTCGACTCGGTGGCCTGGCTGAAGGCGATGGCCTGGGACCTGCGCGGCAACATGCAGGACGAGATCGACCGCGCCCTGCTGACCAGCCGCCTCGACCCGGAGCAGATCGCCGACCTGTACCCGGCGTACCCGTACGACCGGAACAAGCCGGTGATCCAGGAGGGCCGGTACAACGAGTTCACCGGGGCCTACGAGCAGGGTGAGGGCACGGGCGGCACCGGCACCGGCACCGGTACGGACGCCGGCACGGGCGTCGGGACCGGCACCGGCACCGGCACGGGCGCGGGGACGGGCGTCGGCACGGGCACCGGGACCGGTACGGGCACGGGCGCCGGGACCGGCGTCGGCACGGGCACCGGCACCGGTGCGGGGACCGGCACCGACGGGTCCGGCCTGGAGAGCCAGCTGGCCGGTCTCCAGCAGGTCCTGCAGGACCTGCCCACCGCTGTCGGCGTCAACGGCGACGGCATCGGCTCCAACTCCTGGGTGGTCGCCGGCGAGCACACCATCACCGGCGAACCGCTGCTCGCCAACGACCCGCACCTGTCGGCCTCGCTGCCGTCCGTCTGGTACCAGATGGGCCTGCACTGCCGCAGCGTTTCCGCCAAGTGCCAGTACGACGTCACCGGCTACACCTTCGCCGGTCTGCCCGGCGTCATCATCGGCCACAACCAGGACATCGCCTGGGGCCTGACCAACTCCGGCGTCGACGTCACCGACCTCTACCTGGAGAAGATCACCGGAGAGGGCTACCAGTACGGCGACAAGGTGGTGCCGTTCAAGACGCGCGAGGAGACCATCGAGGTCGCCGGCGGCAGCGCGCGGAAGATCGTCGTGCGGGAGACCGGCAACGGCCCCCTGCTCTCCGACCGCTCCGACGACCTCGTCAGGACCGGCAAGAAGGCCACCGTCGACAGCGCCGCCCCCGACCGGGGCGACGGCTACGGCGTCTCGCTGCGCTGGACCGCGCTGGACCCGGGCCGCACCATGGACTCCGTCTTCGCGATCAACCGCGCGAAGGACTGGGACGACTTCCGCGAGGCGGCCACCCTGTTCGAGGTGCCCTCGCAGAACCTCGTCTACGCGGACACCGAGGGCAACATCGGCTACACGCTGCCCGGGAAGATCCCGACCCGCGCGGAGGACCACGACGGCTCCGTCCCCGCGCCCGGCTGGGACCCCGACTCCCGCTGGACCGGCTGGGTCGACCAGGACGCGCTGCCCTACGAGTACAACCCGGAGCGCGGCTACATCGTCACCGCCAACCAGGCCGTCGTCGGCAAGGACTACCCCTACACGCTCACCACCGACTGGGGTTACGGCGCCCGCAGCCAGCGGATCAACGACCTGATCCAGTCGAAGATCAAGGACGGCGGCAAGATCTCCACCGACGACATGCGGCAGATGCAGCTCGACAACAGCAGCTCCATCGCCAAGCTGATCGTCCCCGAGCTGCTCAAGATCGACATCGACGACCAGCACGTGCGCGAGGCGCAGAAGCTGCTGGAGGGCTGGGACTACACCCAGGACGCCGACTCGGCGGCCGCCGCCTACTTCAACTCCGTCTGGCGCAACATCCTCAAGCTCGGCTTCGGCAACAAGCTGCCCAAGGAGCTGCGGGTCAAGGGCCAGTGCCTGTGGGTCGAGCCGGTCAACACCACCGGGCCCGCGGACGAGGCCGGCAAGGTGCGCGAGTGCGGTCAGCGCGACGCCGACCAGGCGCAGCCCGACGGCGGCGACCGCTGGTTCGAGGTGGTCCGCAGGCTGATGGACGAGGAGGACAGCGACTGGTGGAAGACCCCCAAGAGGGGCACCCGCCCGGCCGCGGACAACCGTGACGAGCTGTTCCGGCGCGCCATGATCGACGCCCGCTGGGAGCTGACCGCCGAGCTCGGCAAGGACATCGACAGCTGGAGCTGGGGCCGGCTGCACCGCCTGTTCCTGGAGAACCAGACGCTCGGCACCGAGGGCCCCGGCTTCCTGCAGTACGTCCTCAACCGCGGTCCGTGGAAGCTCGGCGGCGGCGAGGCGACGGTCAACGCGACCGGCTGGAACGCCGCCGGCGGCTACGGGGTCGTGTGGGTGCCGTCCATGCGGATGGTGGTCAACCTCGGCGACCTCGACAAGTCGCGGTGGATCAACCTCAGCGGCGCCTCCGGGCACGCCTACAGCGCCCACTACGTCGACCAGACGGACAAGTGGGCCGAGGGCGAGCTGCTGGAGTGGCCGTTCTCGGAGAAGGCGGTCGAGAAGGGCACCCGCGACACCCTGCAGCTCAAGCCCTGACCGGACCGGTCCGACGGAGGAAGGCGGCCGCCACGCGCACGTGGCGGCCGCCTTCGCGTATCAGCGGTCCCGGCGCATCACCTGAACCGGACCGGCCCACGGGGGCTCAGCCGAACCGCCGCACCCCCGACGGCGTCACCACCGCGTGCACCGGCCGGTCGTGCGGTTCCGCGGGGACGCGCTCGACGACCTCGGAGTCGTACAGCAGCACCACCAGCGCCGGGTGCGCGTCCGCGCGCTCCAGCCGGGCGAGGACCCGGTCGTAGGAGCCTCCGCCGCGCCCCAGCCGCATCCCGCGCGCGTCGACGGCCAGGCCCGGCAGCAGGACGACGTCCGCCCCGGTCACGGCGTCCGGTCCGAGGCGATCCCCGGCCGGTTCGCAGAGCGTCATCCTCCCGCCGTGCCGGACACGGACGAGGGAGTCCTCGCCGGTGTACGCACCCCAGTCCAGGTCGTCGTCGGGCAGCAGGGCGGGCAGCAGTACGCGTACGCCCCGGGCGCGCAGCGTGTCCAGCAGCGCGAGCGTGCCGGGTTCGCTCCCCACGGAGACATAGGCCGCCACCGTGCGCGCGTGCGCCAGTTCGGGCAGCCCGAGCGCCTGCCGGGCCAGGGCGGTCGCGGATTCCCGCAGGACATCCGCCGTCAACTCATTCCTCACCCTGAGGATTTCCCGTCGCCATGCTCGTTTGTCAGGGTCGTTCGCGCGTGTGTCGTGTTTCAAGATTGTCCCCGTACCGTTCCAATATGCTCATATGAGCTTTAAAAGTCCGGAGCCACAGATTCCGTACAAGGGCACCGGCTAGGGTGACGGGCATGATTCAGTCGCACCCTCGGATCAGCAAGGCTGTCATCCCAGCAGCGGGTCTCGGCACCCGGTTCCTGCCGGCCACCAAGGCCACTCCCAAGGAAATGCTGCCGGTCGTCGACAAGCCGGCGATCCAGTACGTGGTCGAAGAGGCGGTCGCCGCGGGCCTCGACGACGTCCTCATGGTGACGGGCCGCAACAAGCGCCCCCTGGAGGACCATTTCGACCGCAATTACGAGCTGGAGTCCGCCCTCGAGAAGAAGGGCGACGCCGACCGGCTCGCCAAGGTGCAGGAGTCCAGCGACCTGGCCACCATTCACTACGTCCGCCAGGGCGACCCCAGGGGCCTCGGCCACGCCGTCCTGTGCGCCGCGCCGCACATCGGCGACGAGCCCTTCGCCGTCCTCCTCGGCGACGACCTGATCGACCCGCGCGACCCCCTGCTCCGGAGGATGATCGAGGTCCAGGAGCAGCACGGCGGCAGCGTCGTCGCGCTCATGGAGGTGGCCCCCGAGCAGATCCACCTCTACGGGTCCGCCGCCGTCGAGACCACCGAGGACTCCGACGTCGTCCGGGTCTCCGGCCTGGTCGAGAAGCCCGAAGCGGCCGACGCCCCCTCCAACTACGCCATCATCGGCCGCTACGTCCTGAACCCGGCCGTCTTCGGCGTGCTGCGGCAGACCGAGCCGGGCCGCGGCGGCGAGATCCAGCTCACCGACGCCCTCCAGCAGCTCGCGGCGGACGAGAAGATCGGCGGCCCGGTGCACGGCGTCGTCTTCAAGGGCCGCCGCTATGACACCGGCGACCGCGGCGACTACCTGCGTGCCATTGTCCGTCTCGCGTGCGAACGTGAGGACCTGGGTCCGGAGTTCCGGGCCTGGCTCCGCCGTTACGTCACCGAGGAGATGCAGGAACGTTGAGCACCGCCGCGCCCCGTGCCGCAGGTCCGGACCACCTCTGGTCGGTGGACGAGCACCTGGACGACATCCTCGCCACCGTCCGCCCCCTCGAGCCCATCGAGCTGAACCTCCTCGACGCCCAGGGCTGCGTCCTGGTCGAGGACGTCACGGTGCCGGTGTCCCTGCCGCCGTTCGACAACAGCTCCATGGACGGGTACGCGGTGCGGGTCGCGGACGTCGCGGGCGCGAGCGAGCAGCACCCGGCGGTCCTCGACGTCGTCGGGGACGTCGCGGCCGGTCAGGCCGACCTCCTCCACGTCGGTCCCGGCCAGGCGGCCCGCATCATGACCGGCGCCCCGCTCCCGCCGGGCGCTGAGGCCGTCGTCCCCGTGGAGTGGACCGACGGCGGCCTCGGCGCGGGCCCGGTCACCGAGATGCGCGCCCGCGGCCTCGCCCCGGAGGGCGCCACCGGGCAGGTGCGGGTCCACCGTCCGGCACCGGCCCGCGCGCACGTGCGCGCCCAGGGCAGCGACGTCCGGGCCGGCGACCGCGCCCTGGCGGCCGGGACCGTCCTCGGCCCGCCGCAGATCTCCCTGCTGGCCGCGATCGGCCGCGGCACGGTCCGGGTGCGCCCGCGCCCGCGCGTGGTCGTGCTCTCCACCGGCAGCGAACTCGTCCAGCCGGGCGAGGAGCTGCGCCCCGGCCAGATCCACGACTCCAACAGCTTCGCCCTCACCGCCGCCGCCCGTGACGCCGGCGCCATCGCCTACCGGGTGGGCGCCGTCGCCGACAACCCCGAGACCCTGCGGGACACCATCGAGGACCAGCTGGTGCGCGCCGACCTGATGGTCACCAGCGGGGGCGTGAGCGTCGGGGCGTACGACGTCGTCCGCGAGGCGCTGTCGTCCGTGGACGACGAGGACGAGCCGGGCAGCGGCATCGACTTCCGCAGGCTCGCCATGCAGCCGGGCAAGCCCCAGGGCTTCGGCTCCATCGGCCCCGACCACACCCCGCTGCTGGCCCTGCCCGGCAACCCGGTCTCCTCCTACGTCTCCTTCGAGCTGTTCGTCCGCCCCGCCATCCGCACCCTGATGGGCCTGACGGACGTCCACCGGCCGAGGGCCCGCGCGAGGCTCACCGCGGACGGGGCGCTGACCTCGCCGAAGGGCCGCCGCCAGTTCCTGCGCGGCCGGTACGCGGACGGCGCGGTGACCCCGGTGGGCGGCGCCGGATCCCACCTGGTGGCGGCCCTCGCCCAGGCGAACGCGCTGATCGTCGTCCCCGAGGACGTCGAGTCCGTCGCGCCGGGCACCGAGGTCGAGGTGGTCCTGCTCGGCTGAGCCCTAGGGGTTGGCGGTACCGTGTCGCGCACAGCAGGCCCGTGCGCCGCACCGCGGCGGGCCAGGACCGGGAGCGCCGATCAAGCATGACCGTACCGTCCCCGGGGAACACCCCCGGACCCCCTGAGCAGGACGACCGTACGCAAGGCCGTCTGACCCACCTCGACGAGGCGGGCGCCGCGCGCATGGTCGACGTGTCCGGCAAGGACGTGACCGCGCGCACCGCCCGCGCCACCGGCCGGGTCCTCGTCTCCCCCCGCGTGGTCGAGCTGCTGCGCGGCGAGGGCGTCCCCAAGGGCGACGCCCTGGCCACCGCGCGGATCGCGGGCATCATGGGCGCCAAGCGCACCCCCGATCTGATCCCCCTGTGCCACCCCTTGGCGCTGTCCGGTGTGAAACTGGACCTGTCGGTCGCGGACGACGCCGTGGAGATCACGGCGACCGTGCGGACGACGGACCGCACCGGCGTCGAGATGGAGGCGCTCACCGCGGTGTCCGTCGCCGCGCTCACCGTGATCGACATGGTCAAGGCGGTCGACAAGGAGGCGGTCATCACGGACGTGCGGGTGGAGGAGAAGACGGGCGGCAAGTCGGGCGACTGGAGCCGGGCATGAGCTATCGCGCCCTCGTGGTCACCGCCTCCAACCGGGCCGCCGCCGGTGTCTACGAGGACACGGGCGGCCCGCTGATCGCCGAGGGACTGAGGCGCCTCGGGTTCGCCGTCGACGGCCCCCGGGTCGTCCCGGACGGCGACCCCGTGGAGGCCGCCCTGCGCGCGGGCGCCGACGCCGGGTACGACGTCGTCGTCACCACCGGCGGCACCGGCGTCTCGCCCACCGACCGCACCCCCGAGGCGACCCGGCGGGTGATCGACCACGAGGTGCCCGGCATCGCGGAGGCCATCCGGGCGTACGGCCGGGACAAGGTGCCGACGGCCGCCCTCTCCCGCGGGCTGGCGGGAGTCGCGGGCCGGACGCTGATCGTCAACCTGCCCGGCTCCAGCGGCGGGGTGAAGGACGGCCTGGCCGTGCTGGAGCCGCTGCTGAGGCACGCCGTCGACCAGTTGCGCGGCGGTGACCACCCCCGGCCGGACGCCAGTGGCGGGGGTGCGAGCTGAACCGCCTCTCCTGGCCCGTCGAACTGGTGGACGGCGACATCGTCCTCCGGCCGATAAAGCTGCGCGACCAGAAGGCCTGGCGCGAGGTCAACCGGCGCAACCGCGACTGGCTGCGGCCCTGGGAGGCGACCATCCCGCCGCCCACGCCCGCGGGTCCGGTCACCCACCGGCCGACCTACCGTCAGATGGTCCGCCACCTCAGGTCCGAGGCGAACGCGGGCCGGATGCTGCCGTTCGTCATCGAGTACCAGGGACGCCTCGTCGGCCAGTTGACCGTCGCCGGGATCACCTGGGGCTCGATGTGCTCGGGGCACATCGGCTACTGGGTGGACGAGGCGGTGGCCGGCCACGGGGTGGTGCCGACGGCCGTCGCGATGACCGTGGACCACTGTTTCCGCACCGTCGGACTGCACCGCATCGAGGTCTGCATTCGCCCGGAGAACAGGCCCAGCCGCAGGGTCGTGGAGAAACTCGGATTCCGCGAGGAGGGGCTGCGCCCGCGCTATCTGCACATCGACGGAGCCTGGCGCGACCATCTCGTCTTCGCGCTCACGGCGGAAGAAGTCCCCGACGGTTTGCTCGACCGCTGGCGCCGGGCACGCTCCCGGCGTGAGCGGTCGGGGAGCGAGCTGTCCGGAAGTGATCGATCCGGGAACGAGCGACCCCACCCCGGAATACCGCACGCCCCGGGAAATTGAATATATGTTCGAAATTGAGCGGAGCCGACCGTCTTCCGGCCGGGAATTCCCGGGTCTGGTGGTCCGCTGATCGCATGCGTCGCACAAAAAGTTCGAAATATCAGCCAGATCGTGCGACACACCGGCCCAATTGGCAGATGGCCCCACGCAAACCCCTCTACCGTGTGAGGCGTGAGCAGCAGCGGCCTCATCTACGCAGTCATTGTCGGGGCCTGGGCCGCCTACTTGGTGCCGATGTGGCTCCGTAGGCAGGACGAGCTGAACGAGGCCCGTCCAACGGAACGCTTCAGCACCGCCATCCGATTGCTGTCCGGACGGGCGGGCATGGAGCGCCGGTACGCCAAGGACCTGCGGGCGCGCTCCGCCGACGAGGAGGAGCCGAGCGTCCACGACCCGGACGCGATCACCGACTCGGTGGACGTCCGGGCCTTCGCCGTGTCCCAGACCCGCCCGCAGACCCAGGTGCCCGTGCCGTCCCTCCCCGAGGAGCGGCCGGATCCGGTACCCGAGCAGCGGTCCGACCGGTCCTCGCCCGAGCACGTGGAACGGACGGACCGGGTGGACCGGCACGGACCCGAACCCGGCCCGGCCCTCGCGCGTGTCCCGGCCGCCCGGCGCGGACCCGCGCCCCGGGGGACCCAGGAGGCACAGGAGGCCCGCGCGGCGCAGGCCGCCGCGGCACGCGCCCGGCGCTCGAAGGTGCTCGCCCGCCGCCGGCGCACCACCACGCTTCTCTTCCTCGCCTTCACGCTCGGCGCGATCGTCGCGGCGGTCGGCGGACTCACCTTCCTGTGGGCGCCCGGCGTGCCCGCGGTGCTGCTCAGCGCGTACATCGCGTATCTGCGCTCCCAGGAGCGCCGCCGTTTCACGTACCAGATGGACCGCCGCCAGGCCGAGATGGCCGCCCAGCGCCTGCGCGAGCGCCGGCCGCGCCGCCGTCCGGCGCTCGAGGACGCCGACGCCGACGAACCGGAGGGCCCGGAAGCCGGGGTCGCCCCGGACCCGGACCTCGGCCTCTCCGCGCTCGCCGCGGACCGGCGCGCGCTCGTCGAGCAGACCGACCACGCGGAGTGGGTCGACCAGCAGCGCGAGCGGGAGCGGCGGCCCGGCCAGGGCGGCGACAGCTGGGACCCGGTCCCGGTGCCGCTGCCCACGTACGTGACCGCCCCGGTCGCGCCGCGCGCCACCAGTGACGTGGATCTCGGCGCACCGGACGCCTGGAGCTCGGCCCGCTCCAGCGCCGTCCCGCCCGAGGAGGCACCGGCCGCCGCCGGGGAGGCGGAGCCGGCTCCGGGCGGCGCGGGGGAGCAGGTGGGCGAGGAGGGACGCACCGACCGCCGGGCGGTGTCGGCCCGGCGGTCCCGGGAGCGCGGTCGCACCCCGCTCTTCGACCAGTACGAGGACGGGGACCGGCCCCGGGCCGCCAACGAGTAGCCTCCGGGCCGCGGCGGGCCTGCGACCGGCAACGGATTTCCGGGCAGGCCGATGGGGATGCTAAAGTTTCACTCGTTGCAAGGGCCTGTGGCGCAGTCCGGTAGCGCACCTCGTTCGCATCGAGGGGGCCAGGGGTTCAAATCCCCTCAGGTCCACGCATCAGGCCGTTCGCGGGTTAGCCCGGGAACGGTTTGCGAGATCCCGATCAGACGGTCACCGTCGGGTCGGGATCTCGCCGTTTCAGGCGTGGTTAGTACGCAAGTCTTTCCACCTGCCCGCTGGGGCGACGCCCTTCGGGCGGCGGGTCGGGATCGGCGGTGGAGATGCGGGCATGCCGCGGGGACCGCGGGCGTGGGGCCGTGTGCCTGCGGTCTCGTGGGCCGTCGATCTTCAGATGTGGTCCGGGCGGCCGGTCACGGGCTGCGGCCCATGACGTCCCGGGCGGGCTTGGCTGCGCCCGGAACCGCCGGGTAAGGCATGAGGACTTCGGCGGCCTCCAGGTCGAGGACCGTGCGGGCGCTCTCCTTGGGCCGGGGGCTGCTCCTCCGAACGAGAGGAGCCAGTCGGGTTTTCGAGCAGCGCCTGAACCGTTCGCCGGGTGATGGCCAGGTGCGCCAGGTGCTCCTCCAGGCGCGCCACCTCACTCCGTCGGCGATCGAGTGCTTCTCGGGCCGCGCCTTCTTCTGCGTCCAAACGCTGGAAGAGTGACTCGCCCCCACCGCTGCCCCCGTCCCCGACTGGCCTGCGTGCCCTCATTGCCGGGACTGCGCTGCACGAGTGCGACGGTCAAGACTGTAAGAGGGCGGTTCGTGGGTTTATGTCTGTTTCCAGGTGAGGTTGGGACAGGACTACTGGGCAATGGCCTTTTCGGTTACTGCTTCCTGGCGAAGCCGCCGGTGTCGATCTCGGCGAGGATGCCGAGCTTGGCCAGGCGTTTCAGCTTGGCGCGGGTGCCTTCGACGTTCTTCGGCAGCAGTTCGTGGCCGAGGGCTTCGCAGACGTCCTTGGCCCGTAGCGGTCCGGTCGCGTGGTTGAAGGCGTCGAAGATGCGGGGGTAGTTCGGGTGCTCGGGCGGACCCGGCGGGCCGGCCGGGAGCCGGTCGGCGAGGCCGGTGACGGTCTTGCGGGTGATCGCGAGGTGCTCCAGGTGTGTCTCGGCCTCCCGTAACCGGGTCTGCAGGTCGTCGATCTGTGCGCGGAGGGTCGTCGGCCGGGGTCTGGGCGGCGTCTTCCTGGAGGTCCAGGGCATCGAGCAGGGGCCGGAGGTTCACGCTGCCGCCGCCCGTTCTTCGCGCCAGGTGGGGGCGTTCGCGCCGGTGAGGCGTCGGGTCATGACGTGGGTCATCGCCCAGTCAGAGGATCGCGTTCACGATCTCCCGCATGTCGTAGGCGCCCTGGTGGCCGCTGACCGAGCGGTGCCGGTCCTTCCACGCGGTGATCACCGGCTCGATCAACGACCACTGCTCGTCCGACAAGTCACTCGGATACGGCTTGCGTTCACTCACCCTCCCGCCCGGCCATGCCGGAAGGAACGCATGGCAAGGGTCACTTCACTCACGCACCGGCGAAGCGCAATCCCGCGACGCGGAACGCACGAGGCTGCAGTGTTGAGCCTGACCGCGTCAGCAAAGCCTCGTCCTCGACCAGCGCGGGATCGACGCGCACGCGGTCTTTCAAGGTCCATCCGCTGATCGTGACGCCGGTCCGGTCAGCCCGTGCAACAGCAGATCCGTCAGGGTGTCGATGACGTGCTGGTCGTCTTCGCCGCCGGGAGGCGTGAGCACAGCGTAGTTGAGGGTGACGAGCATCGCGCCTATCGCCGCCGCGATGAACTCGGGGTCGCCGGGCAGCTGGTGTCCGCGCTCGACCAGGTACTCCAGATGCTCCCGAATGGTTCCCGTCTGCTCGCGCAGGTCGCGCCAGGCCCGGCCCGTGCCGGGGTCGTCGGCCACCATCGCCTGAAACAGTGCGAGCGTGACCGGGCGGTTCTGCCGCATCACCGTCCACGCGACACCGACGTGGTCGCGCAGCTGGTCGCGGTCGGTCAGGTCGTGGTCGCGGGGGTGCTCCAGGCCGACCATGCGCTCGTCGATCGCATCCTCCATCTCGGCGAGGAGCGCCTGGAGCAGCTCGTCCTTGCCGGCGAAGTGTTCGTAGAACGAGCCGGTCGAGCGTCCGGCCGCGGCGGTGATGTCGGTGATCTTCGTATTGAGGTAGCCGCGATCGTTGAACAGCCCCCGCGCCGCGTCCAGCAGCGCGGCACGGGTCTGGGCCGCCCGGACTTTTCGACTGGCGGTACTCGCCTGCGGCATGTCGTCCTCCATCGGCTGTTGACAGACGCCAGCGTATCGGAGCACACTTTCACTGAATCAATATTCAGTGAAAGTCAATTCAGGGAGGCATCGTGCGGACGATCGTGATCGGTGGCGGGATAGCCGGACCCGCCATCGCCCTTGCACTGCAGCAGATCGGTCACGACGTGACCGTCTACGAGGCGTACGAGGTTCCGGTCGAGGACGTCGGCGCCCACTTCAGCCTGGCGGTCAACGGCCTGCGCGCACTGGAGAAGCTGGGCTGCTTACGCGACGTACAGGCGGTCGGATTCCCCATCGACCGGATGCGGTTCCACACGGCGGGCGGCCACCTCTTGGGTGACGTGCCACGCCTTCGGCGCGAGGCCGACTCGATGCGCAGCATCTCGCTCCAGCGCGGACGGCTCGTGGCAGTCCTGCGGCGCGCGGCGCTCGACGCGGGCGCGCAGATCGTCACCGGCGAACGCCTGGTGGGCGCGACGGAGTCAGCGGACAGCGTGGTGGCCGAATTCGCCTCCGGCCGGCGCGACACCGCGGAGCTGCTCGTGGGCGCCGACGGCGTCTGGTCAACCGTGCGCGGGCTGATCGACTCGTCCGCGCCGCGCGCGGAGTACGCGGGGCTCTACGGGGTCGCCGGAATCTCCACCATGACGGGTGTCGAGCCGGGCGTCTGGAACCTCACCTACGCGCGCAACGGTGCCTTTGTATACACCGGCATCGACGAACGAACCCAGTGGTGGACGGCGCAGATCGGGGATCCGGTCAAGCCCGACCTGCGGGGCGTCGACGAAGCGCAATGGTTGCGGCGCGTCACCGAGCTGTTTCCGGAGGCAATGCCGAGGGCCATCGTCGGAGCCGCGACGTCGATAGTCGCGTCCGGCTACCTGAACGTCTGCGACCCGGTCCAGAAGTGGCACAGTGGGCGCATGGTCCTGGTCGGCGACGCCGCCCACCCCGTCGGCGTCGGACACGGCGCCTCGATGTGCATCGAGGACGCACTGGAGCTCGCGGCGGCGCTGAGCAGCGCCCCGACCGTCCCAGCGGCACTCAGGGCCTACGACGCGACACGTCGCCCGCGCATCGACAAGCTGCTCAAGCACGGGCACGACGCCCGTGAGAGCAAGAGGCCCGGCGCCGTGAAGCGACAGATCAACGCGGCGAAGATGCGCGTACTCCTCCCGTTCTTCGAACGGGCGCAGGGATACCTGTACGACTATGAGCCGCCTTCCCTGTCCGCCGTAGGCGGATCACAGTCCGCCACGCGCTAGGCGGTCTGCAGGCCCGACGCCTCGCTCGTGAAGATGGACGCGGGTTGCCGGCGATGGGTGTCGGTAGGGCCTCATCCACAGGGAGGCGCCGGTGCATCTTGAGCGTACGAGTGTTGGGTTGGACGTTCACGCCCGCTCGGTGGTGGCGTGTGCGTTTGATGGGCGGAACGGGACTGCGCAGAGAACGGCTCTGGCTCACATCCGGAAGTAACCGTGCGTCGTCCAGACCCTGAATGCGCAACTCGCGGGCCGGCTATGAGAAGCACGAGAAGCATGACGCCCCGTCCGAGGGGGGCGGACGGCAACGTCCGTAACGGACACGGCGCAAGACCGTACTGACCGACCCGAACGGATGACAACCCGGTGCGGCGCCGCACCCATCGAGAAGGAGGAGCAGTTGCTGAAATCGCGAGTGAGGAAGAACCTGGCCATCGGGCTGGTGATCACGGTCGTCATCACGGCGCTGTCGGTGGTCATCGCGGACGACGGCAGCAAGGCGGAGGAGTTCAGGAAGTCGCTGATAGTGGGCTTATTGGTGACGGGGACAGTGACAGGGGGGACCTGGCTGCTGCAGCGGAGGCGTCCGGCACCGTGACCGGCGTCCGAGCACCGGCCCTGTGGTTGCCGGCGCTGCAACGGCATCGTCCGCTCGATCACCCGCCTGCGGCGGCCCGACCGTTCACCGGACTCGATGCCCCTGCGGGCGATCCGCACTCCGATCCGCTTGCCGCGCAGCCATTTCCGCAGGTGAGGCACGTCATAGGCCTTGTCGGCGTGCAGGCGCTCGGGCTTGAAATACCGGCCGCGATGCGGGTCGTGTCCCGTTTGGTGACCGGCCACCATCGGCTTCAGGCCCTCGCTGTCGTGGACGTTGGCGGCGGAGACGCCGACAACGAGGGGCAGTCCGTTCGCGTCCGGCAGGACGTGCGTCTTGGAGCCCGGCCTGCCCCGGTCCACGGGGCTCGGACCGGTGTGTTCGCCCCTTTTAAGCCCTGACGTGGGCGGAGCCGAGCACGGCCCGGGACAGGTCGAGCAGGCCGGCGTCGTCCAGGCGGTGCAGGATTCCCTCGTGCAGCCGGCCCCAGACACCGGCCCGCGACCGGATCAGGAACCGGCGGTGGGCGGTCGACTTCGAGATCCCGGAGCCCGGCGGCAGGGCCCGCCGGGCGCATCCGGACACCAGCACGTAGAGGATCGCGGCGAACAGCGTCTCATCCGGTGTGTCCGGCGTCCCGCCACCCTGAGGTCGCACCCTCGACGGCGGGATCAGCGGCTCCGCGATCTCCCACAGCCCGTCCGGAACAATCCAACTCCACGTACCCCGCCCCATGATGGGCCCAACGACCGCCTCACCATGCAGGACACGGTCTCAAAGGCGCTGCGGATCCTGGGCGGGACCGTACCGGCAAGCAGGTGGGCGCCTGTGGACGCCCTGTGCGGGTAGCTGGGGAATGATCTTCCAGGCGGTGGGGAGGTCCGCCGCCATGCCTCCGTCGGCGCAGGTCAGACCCACCCGCGAACGGCCCACGCATCTCGGAGCCCCGGTCGGTGTCACCGACCGGGGCTCCGGCACGTTGTACGGCACCTGCTCCGGATCGTGCCGGCGTCTCCCCGCCGACGCCCGGCCGCGGCGGACCGACGCGGTACCGATGTGCTGTGCACGCCAAGCGCGTCAGCGGGGGCCGGGGACCACTGCGTCCGGCGCCCGGTTCAGGCGGCCGACCGGACGCCGGACGCCGAACGCCCTCCGGCTCGTGATGGAGCCGGAGGGCGTGGCGTCGGTGGGCGGTGGGGTCAGCCGACCGTCCACTTCTGGTCGGCGGCGCCGGTGCACGTCCGGATCTGCAGCGGGGTGCCGTCGGCGGAGGAACTGCCCCTGGTGCTCAGGCACTTGTCCGCACCGATGTTGGTCAGGTCGCGGCCGGAGGTGTGGGCCCACTGCTGGGCCTTGGTGCCGTTGCAGGTGTAGAGCTGCACGGGCGTTCCGTCCGCGGTGGAGGCGCCGCGTACGTCGAGGCACTTGCCGAGGGCGCGTACGGTGCCGTCGTTGCCCAGGGTCCACTTCTGCGCGTCGACGCCGGTGCAGTCGTGCAGCTGGATCGGGGTCCCGTCCGCGGTCGAGGCGCCGGCGACGTCGACGCACATGCCGCCGATGCCCTTGACGGCGCCGGTCCGGGTGGTGCCGCCGTTCTCGGCGGAGCCGCCGGAGGTGGAGGCGCGCACGTAGTCGATGGTCATCGTCTGCGGGAACGCGGTGCCGGCGTTCGGGCTGCCGGGCCAGTCACCGCCGACGGCGAGGTTGAGGATGAGGAAGAACGGGTGGTCGTAGACCCACCTGTTGCCGCCCAGGTCGGCCGGGGTGCGGGTCTGGTAGGCGATGCCGTCGACGGACCAGGTGATCGACTCGGGGGTCCAGTCGACCGCGAAGACGTGGAAGTCGTCCGCGAAGGCGGCGCCGTTCGGGAGCGTGTACGAGGCGCCGATGCCGCCGCCGCCCGAGTAGCCGGGGCCGTGGACGGTGCCGTGGACGGTGCGGGGTTCGTGACCGACGTTCTCCATGATGTCGATCTCACCGCTGTGGGGCCATCCGACCGTGCCCAGGTCGTTGCCGAGCATCCAGAAGGCGGGCCACATGCCCTGACCGCGAGGCACCTTGATGCGCGCCTCGAAGTGGCCGTAGGCCTGGGTGAAGGTCCTGGCGGTGTTGAGGCGGGCGGAGGTGTACTGGCAGGTGCCGTACCAGCACTTCAGGTGGGGGTCGGTGTTCTTGCGGGCGGTGATGACGAGGTTGCCGTTGCCGTCGAGGGCGGCGTTGTCCGTGCTGTCGGTGTAGTACTGCAGCTCGTGGTTGCCGTTGCCGCTGCCACCGGTCTCCAGCGTCCACTTGCTGGGATCCGGAGCCCTGCCGGCCGGGCCGTCGAACTCGTCGGACCAGGTCAGTGCGGCGGGGGCGGGGGCGGCGTCGGCCCGGTCGGCGGACGGTCCCGCGGTGATGAAGGTGAAGGCGGCGGCGACCAGCAGGGCGGACCCGCCGAGTGACCACCGGCGCGCGCGATGAGCGGCCATGACTGAACACACCTCGTCTGTGGGGAAGTTCCGTGGGGGGTGGAGTGGGGGGACCCCGGGTCCGGGGGTGGGGAAGAGAGTGGGGGGAGACCCGAACCCGGGGGGAGCCCCGATGCTACGGACGGTTCACAGCGCAACAAACTGCCCGGTTTGTTTCCCAACCGGCCCTGAGCTGCGGTTACTTGACGCAGCACGGTCTTCGGCTGATCGCTTAATGCATGCTTAAGGTCGACTTAAGGGAGTGGGGGCGGAGCGGGCCGACGCGGAGGTGACGGCCGTCCGGGGCCGCACGGTCCCGGAGTGCGGCTCCGGTGAGTCCGCTCCGCCCCCGACGAACCCGCCCGGCCCCGCCGCGTCGCCGACAAGGCAGGCCCGTCACCGTCACTCCTGGGGGCTTGGTCAACCCCCTTGTCCGCGAAACCGGCCGTTTCATGTGAACGTGGCGAACTCGAACACATTTCATCCCCCTCAATGTTCTTGTCGGGCAACCCGGTTGAGGAGAAGCTTTCTGCACGATCGCCGAACCGCTCCTCAGGTTCCGCTCCGTCGGCACACCGAATCGTGAGTCCGCGGGAACCGTTTTCCGAAAAGGGAGAAGTGATGGCAGGAACCACGGGACGTCTGTCCGTATCGACATTGGTTGCGACGGTGTTCCTCTCCGTCGCGGCAGCGCCCCTTCTCGCGGCTCCCGCGCACGCGCTCGGGAACAATCGGGCCGTGAACCGCAGCTGCGGAACGAACTACGTGTCGAGCGGGCACAACGGAACCGCCGGCGAGGGGCACAGCTGGGCCCAGACGACGCGGCAGAGCGGCACCTGCGCGGGCAGGCTGAGCGCCGCCCTGGAGCGCAGCGACGGCTACTGGTCCACGCGCGTCTACGGATCGAACGGGTCCGCCTACGCGACGGCGCGCTTCGGGGCGAAGGCGAAGCACGGACTCCACTGGGGCTGCGACGCCTGCAACGTCACCAGGAGCTGATGCGTGCGCGCCGGTTCGCTCGTCGCCGGGCTGGTTCTCGCCGCGGCGGCCGCAGGGTGCGCCCCGGACGCCGGCCGGAGCGTCCGGGGTGCCCCGGAAGAGACCTCGTTGCCGGGGCAGCGGTGGGCGCTGGAGGACGGCAGGGTCGACGCCGCGGAATACGGCAGGGCGATGAACGAGTTCATTTCCTGCGTCAGGGGCGCGGGATATGAAGTGACCGACCCGGTACTCAGCCCGATCGACGGGCTGAGTCTGCTGTATCAGATAACACCGTCGGGTGATCCTGCCTCGTACAACGCGGCGGTGCAGCGCTGCAACCTCTCCCATCTCTCCATGGTCGAGCCGACCTATGTCGAGTCCCATCCGAAAGTGATGGAGGAAACCCTGAGGTCCGCGGTCGTGCGGTGCCTGCGGGGGCGGGGCAGGACCGCATCGGGCGACGAGAGGAACGCCACCGAGTTGGCCGAGACGGCGCGGGACGAGCCGGCCGTTGTGGAATGCATCACGGAGTCGAGGGTGCGCCTGTTTCCCGAACTCCCCGACGAGGCGGTGGTGCGCATCTGAGGGCCGGGGCGGACGGCGTCTTCCGCGAGCGGGTGTGCTTCCGGCCGACCCCGGGTCGACCGCACCGTTCCGCGGGAACCGCTCGTCCGCACCGGCGGACCCCTACAGCGCTTTGGCGTAGCAGCGGCTCTCCTCGTGGAAGCGGTAGTAGCCGAACGGCTCGCACGGCTCGTAGCCGCTGGAGGTGTACAGGGCGATCGCCTCCGGCTGCTTGGTGCCGGTCTCCAGGACCACGCGGACGCGGCCGGCCGCGCGGGCGTCCTCCTCCAGGGCGGCCAGGATGCGGCGGGCCAGGCCCCGGCCGCGCATCTGCTCGATCACGTACATGCGCTTCAGCTCGGCGTCGCCGTCGCGGTTGCCCTCGCCGTTGGCGTCCTGGACGCGCCAGCCGCCGGAGGCGACGGGGACGTCGTTCTCGTCGTAGGCGATCAGGTAGACGCCGTTCGGGGGTGTGAAGTCCGCCGGGTCCATGGGGGTGGCGTCGCCGCCGTCGCCGTAGCGGGCGTGGTACTCGGCCTGGACCTCGGCGTCCAGCTTCACTGCGTCGGGGTGGTCGTAGGGGACTCGGCGGATGTTCATGCCGAGCACGGTAAAACAAACCCCGGGGTGAACGGGAGCGCGATCTCGGTCCGGAATTGGACCTTGTCCAGTGTGCCGGTATCGTGCCCTGATGCTCACTGTGACCTCCGTCAACGTCAACGGACTGCGCGCCGCCGCGAAGAAGGGCTTCGTGGAGTGGCTGGCGCAGACCCCCGCCGATGCGCTGTGCCTGCAGGAGGTGCGGGCGGAGCCGCAGCAGCTGCCCGAGCAGGTGCGGGCGCCCGAGGGGTGGCACGTGGTGCACGCGCCCGCCGCGGCGAAGGGGCGCGCGGGGGTCTCGCTGTACACCCGGCGGGAACCCGACCGTGTCCAGGTCGGCTTCGGCTCGACCGAGTTCGACGGCAGCGGGCGGTACGTGGAGGCGGACCTGCCCGGGGTCACCGTCGCCTCGCTCTACCTGCCCTCCGGTGAGGTCGGCACGGAGCGGCAGGAGGAGAAGGTCCGCTTCATGGGCGAGTTCCTGGCGTACCTCAAGGAGCTGCGGGAGCGGGCCGCCGGGGAGGGGCGGGAGGTCGTGGTGTGCGGTGACTGGAACATCGCCCACGAGAAGGCCGACCTGAAGAACTGGCGCGGGAACACCAAGAACTCGGGCTTCCTGCCGGAGGAGCGGGAGTGGCTCTCCCGCGTCCTCACCCCGACCGACGGCGGATACGTCGACGTGGTGCGGAAGCTGCACCCGGACGTCGACGGGCCGTACTCGTGGTGGTCGTACCGGGGGCGGGCCTTCGACAACGACACCGGATGGCGCATCGACTACCAGATGGCGACCCCGGGGCTCGCGGAGCGTGCGGTCGAGGCGTACGTGGAGCGCGCGGCCACGCACGCCGAGCGCTGGTCGGACCACGCGCCGGTGACGGTGGTCTTCGAGTAGCCGGCTCACGGCGGACGGGCCGATGCGGGCGCCGGCCGGATCGGCCCGTGATCCGCGCCGGAACGAACTCCGTCGGGGGTCTTGCGCGACCGTGGCGTCGTGGGCCTGACGAACGAGAGCACCGCCGCCGACAGCACCCGCATCGGCTTCGCCCGGGCCGTGCCGAAGGCGTTCACGGCACTCGTCTCCTTCGGCACGGCGGCCCGCGAGGGCCTGGACCCGGCACTCGCCGAACTGCTCCAGATCCGGTACGCCGTAGCCGTCAGCTCCCGTCGGGCGGTGGCGGCAGAATGCCGCAGAGGGCGTCGAGCGCCAGCCCCCTCCTCCGGCAGGCCGAACTCGCCGGCGACTGACCGGCCGCGGGACGGGGGCCGTCCGCACCGCCGGGAGGGCGCGTCGGCGGGCGGTGGAGGGACGCGCCGGTGGGCGGTGCGGGATGAGCGGGTGGGCGGTGCGGGAACGGCTGCGCGGTCCCCGGCGGCGGTCAGTCCTTCTTGTGCAGCCGCCGGTCCAGGGCCAGGGACAGTTCCGCGTCCACCACGCTGCGGGCCAGGGGGCGCAGGCGGTGGAGGGCCTCCTCGGGGGCGTGGCGGAGGATCAGGCCGGCGAAGAGGTCGGCCAGGGCGTCGGCGTGGGCGCGGGCCTCCCGGCCGGCGCGGAGCACCTCCGCGAGCGGGATGCCCTCGCGGACCAGGGCGGACGACACGTCCAGCAGACGGCGGCTGATGTGGACGATCTCCTCACCGTCGACACCGAGGTAGCCGAGGTCCAGCGCGGCGGCCAGGTTCTCGGGGGTGACCTGGCCGGCGAAGTGGTCGGCGAGTTCCTCGGGGGTGAGGCGGACCGGGGTCTCCTCGGTGGGGGTCTCCATGCCGAGGAGTTCGCCGACGTCGCGGCCGTGGTCGAAGGCCTCGGCGAGCTCCGCTATGCCGTTCAGGGTGTGGCCGCGCTCCAGCAGGGCCGTGATGGTGCGCAGGCGGGCCAGGTGGTGGTCGTCGTACCAGGCGATGCGGCCCTCGCGGCGGGGCGGCGGGATCAGCTTGCGCTCGCGGTAGAAGCGCAGGGTGCGCACCGTGATGCCGGCCAGCCGGGCCAGCTCCTCCATGCGGTACTCGCGCCGCTCGCCGGGTCCTGCGTTGTCCTCTGCCACGTCAGCAGCCTAGGGCCTGTCCGGCGGACGGGCCCGGGTGTGTACCGGCGGTAACTTTCGTCGCGTGACCCCTACCCATCGGTACGGGGCTGCTCTACGCTCCCCATTGCGCCAGTGTTCACTGGCGGAGTTCTGAGCGAGGCGTGGAGGCTTAGGGATGGCCGAGCACGAGCACGAGCGTGAACACGAGCATGTACGGGTGGCGGTGGTCGGGTCCGGGTTCGGCGGGCTCGGGGCCGCCGTGCGGCTGCGGCGCGAGGGGATCACCGACTTCGTCGTCCTGGAGCGGGCGGGCAGCGTCGGCGGCACCTGGCGGGACAACAGTTATCCCGGCTGCGCGTGCGACGTGCCGTCCCACCTGTACTCGTTCTCCTTCGCGCCCAACCCCGACTGGCCGCGCTCCTTCTCCGGCCAGGAGCACATCCGCGCCTACCTCGAGCACGTCACCGACGTCTTCGGACTGCGGCCCCACATCCGCTTCGACTCGGAGGTGAAGCGGATGGTGTGGGACGCCGAGCGGCTGCGCTGGGACATCGAGACCAGCAGCGGGAACCTCAGCGCGGACGTGGTCGTGTCCGCCACCGGTCCGCTGTCCGAGCCGAAGACCCCGGACATCCCGGGGCTCGACACCTTCCCCGGCAAGGTCTTCCACTCCGCCCGCTGGGACCACGACTACGACCTGCGCGGCAAGCGGGTCGCCGTGGTCGGCACCGGTGCCTCGGCGATCCAGATCGTGCCGTCCATCCAGCCGCTGGTCTCCCGGCTCACCCTCCTCCAGCGCACCCCGGCCTGGGTCCTGCCCCGCGCCGACCGCGCCATCAGCGCCGCCGAGCGCGCCGTGCACCGGGCGCTGCCCCTCACCACGAAGCTGCGCCGCGGACTGCTGTGGGGCGTGCGGGAGTTGCAGGTGCAGGCGTTCACCAAGCACCCGGGCGAGCTGGGTTTCGTGGAGCAGTTGGCCAAGCGCAACATGGCCCGCGTCGTCAAGGACCCGGCCCTGCGCGCCAAGCTCACCCCGGACTACCGCATCGGCTGCAAGCGGATCCTGCTGTCCAGCACGTACTATCCGGCGCTCGTCCAGCCCAACGTCGACGTCGTCGCGAGCGGGCTGAGCGAGGTGCGCGGGTCGACCGTCGTCGCCGCCGACGGCACCGAGGCCGAGGTCGACGCGATCGTGTTCGGCACCGGGTTCCACGTGACCGACATGCCCATCGCCGAGCGGGTCGTCGGCGCGGAGGGCAGGACCCTCGCCGAGACCTGGACCGGCGGGATGCAGGCGCTGCGCGGTGCCGCGGCCGCCGGGTTCCCCAACTTCATGACGGTCATCGGGCCCAACACCGGCCTCGGGAACTCCTCCATGATCCTGATGATCGAGTCCCAGCTGAACTACCTGGCCGACTACCTCCGCCAGCTCGACGTCCTCGGCGGCCGGGTCGCCCTCGACGCCCGGCCCAGTGCGGTGCGCGCCTGGAACCACCGGGTGCAGCAGCGGATGAAGCGCACGGTGTGGAACACCGGCGGCTGCACCAGCTGGTACCTGGACGCGAGCGGGCGCAACACCACCGTCTGGCCGGGCACGACCACCGAGTTCCGGCGCGCCACCCGGCACGTGGACCTGTCCGAGTACGCCGTCCTGCGGGCGCCCGCGAAGCGGGCCGCCGTCACCCGGGACGGCGCGGAGGTGACCGCGTGAGCCGGCCGGACCCCGCCGCCTTGGGGCCCTACGTCCCGCCCGCCCCCGCCCGTGAGCTGACCGCCGTCTCCGCCGACGGCTCCCGGCTGCACATCGAGGTGCACGGGCCCGAGCGGGCGCCCGCGGTCGTCCTCGCCCACGGCTGGACCTGCTCGACCGCCTTCTGGGCGGCGCAGATCCGGGACCTGGCCGCCGACCACCGGGTCGTCGCCTACGACCAGCGCGGCCACGGGCGCACCCCCGCGAGCCCCGTGTGCAGCACCGAGGCGCTCGCCGACGACCTCGAGGCCGTGCTGGGCGCCACCCTCGCGCCGGGCGAGCGGGCGGTGGTCGCCGGGCACTCGATGGGCGGGATGACGGTGATGGCCGCCTCCTCCCGGCCCGTGTTCCGCGAGCACGCGGCGGCCGTCCTGCTGTGCAGTACGGGCAGTTCGCGCCTGGTGGCCGAGTCGACGGTGCTGCCGATCCGCGCGGGCGGGGTGCGGACCCGGCTGACCCGGCGGGTGCTCGGCTCCCGGGCCCCGCTCGGACCGGTCACGCCGCTCGCCCGCCGGATCCTCAAGTACGCGACGATGGGCCCCGCTTCGACCCCGGAGATGGTCCAGGCGTGCGCCCGCATCGTGCACGCCTGCCCGCGCACGGTGCGGCACGCCTGGTCGGGCGTCCTCGACCTGCTGGATCTCGACCACGGCGTCCGGGAGTTGAGGGTGCCGACCGAGGTCGTCGTCGGCACCGCGGACCGGTTCACCCCACCGGTGCACGCGCGGTCGCTGGCCGCCGCGCTGCCCGACTGCACCGGTGTCACGGAACTTCCCGGCATCGGCCACATGACGCCGATCGAGGCGCCCGAGCAGGTCACCGGGAGGATCCGGGCGCTCGTCGCCGCCCACGTGACCGCCCTCGCTCCCGCCGAATCCGCCGTTCCCGCCGTTCCCGCCGAGGAGAGCGCATCATGAGCAGGGTCAGTCTCGAAGGACAGGTCGCCGTCATCACCGGAGCGGCGCGCGGCGTGGGGGAGTTGCTGGCCCGCAAGCTCTCCGCGCGCGGGGCGAAGGTGGCGCTGGTCGGGCTGGAGCCGGACGCGCTGAAGCAGGTCTCGGCGCGGCTGCACGGCGACAGCGAGCACTGGCACGCCGACGTCACCGACCACGAGGCGATGGCCCGGGTCGCGCGGGAGGTCGGGGAGCGGTTCGGCCGGGTCGACATCGTGGTCGCCAACGCCGGTGTGGCGACGGGCGGTCCGTTCGTCGACTCCGATCCGGAGTCCTGGCGGCGGGTGATCGAGGTCAACCTGATCGGATCGGCGGTCACCGGGCGGGCGTTCCTGCCGCTGCTCGTCGAGAGCCGGGGCTACCTGCTCCAGATAGCCTCGCTCGCCGCCCTCACCCCGGCGCCGATGATGACCGCGTACTGCGCGTCCAAGTCCGGTGTGGAGGCGTACGCGCACAGTCTGCGGGCCGAGGTCGGGCACCGGGGCGTGCGGGTCGGCGTCGGGTACCTGTCGTGGACCGACACCGACATGGTGCGCGGGGCCGACCAGGACGAGGTGATGCGGGAGTTGAGGCAGCGGCTGCCGTGGCCGACCAACAAGACCTATCCGTTGGGGCCCGCGGTGGACCGGCTCGTGGACGGGATCGAACGGCGGGCCGCCCACGTGTACGGGCAGTGGTGGCTGCGCGGGATGCAGGGGGTGCGCGGCCATCTGCCCGGGCTGATCGGGACGGTGGGGCAGCGGGAGATGCGGAGGTTCGCGGACCGGCTCTCCGGCATCCGCACGGGGCTGGTCGGAGCCGGCGGCAACGCCGACGAACAGCACCGCACTACGGTGCGTAAGTGATCGACATGCGCAGGGTGATGGGCCGTGTGAATCTGGTCGGGCAAGTTCCCCCCACCCCACACGGGAGTGAACCCACATGGGTATGAAGGACCAGTTCCAGGAGAAGACCGAGCAGTTCCAGCAGCAGGCCAAGCAGCGTGCCCAGCAGGGCAAGGAGCAGATGCAGAACCGCGGCCGCCGCCAGGACGAGGACCGGGAGCACCCGCAGCGTCGGCGGGAGTCCGAGGAGCGCTTCGACCAGGACTACGACGCCTGACGTCCTGCGCTGGTCCGGAAGGGGCGCCTCTGGCGAAGGGCGCCCCTTTCGGCGTTCCCGCGACCCTTCCCCGTCCGAAACGGTCGTCCCGTCAGGTGCGCGGCGGCAGCTTCGGGCGGGAGCGGTCGGGGACGTCGCGGTAAGTCGGGGGAGTGGCCGGGGGGTTGGTCTCCAGCAGGTCGACGGCCAGCCGGACCGCGTCATCGAGCTGGGCGTGGCGTCCCTCGGCCCAGTCCAGCGGGGTGCGCAGCGCCTCCAGGTCGGGCTCGACGCCCTTGTTCTCCACCGACCAGCCGTAGGCGTCGAACCAGGCCGCGTTCATCGGCACCGTGATCACCGTGCCGTCGCCGAGCTGGTGCCGGCCGGTCATGCCGACCACGCCGCCCCAGGTGCGCTGGCCGACCACCGGGCCGAGCCCCAGCAGTTTGAACGCGGCGGTGATCATGTCGCCGTCGGAGCTCGTCGCCTCGTCCGCGAGCGCCACCAGCGGGCCGCGCGGGGCGTTGGAGGCGTACGACACCGGCTGGGCGTCGCGCGTGAGGTCCCAGCCCAGGATGGTGCGGGTCAGCTTCTCGACGACCAGTTCGCTGATGTGGCCGCCGGCGTTGCCGCGCACGTCCACGATCAGGGCCGGGCGGGACACCTCCCCGCGCACATCGCGGTTGAACTGGGCCCAGCCCGAGCCGCCCATGTCGGGGATGTGCAGGTAGCCGCACCGGCCGTCGCTCAACTCCCGTACCACCGCGCGTCGTTTGGTCACCCAGTCCTGGTAGCGCAGCGGCGTCTCGTCGACCAGCGGGACGACGGCGACCCGGCGGGGCGGGCCGTTTCCCCCCGCCGGACGGAACGTCAGCTCCACCGTGGTCCCGCCCGCGCCGGCGAGCAGCGGATCGGGGCCGGCGACCGGGTCCACCGGACGGCCGTCGACATGGGTGAGGACCGCGCCCTCGCGGATGCCGGTGCCGGCCAGCGGGGAGCGGGCCCGGGAGTCGGAGGAGTCACCGGCCAGGATGCGCTTGACCGTCCACCCCTCCTCGCGGGGCACGAGGTTGGCGCCGAGCAGGCCCTGGCGGCGCTGGTAGTGCGGCGGGCCCTCGTTGCGGCGGGCGGCGGTGACGTAGGCGTGGGAGGTGCCGAGCTCGCCGAGCACCTCGCGCAGCAGGTCCGCGAACTCGTCGGGGGAGGCGACCCGTTCGACCAGGGGGCGGTACTGCTCCAGCACCCCGTCCCAGTCGATGCCGCACATGCCGGGCTCCCAGAAGTAGGCGCGGATCAGCCGTCCGGCCTCCGCGTACGCCTGGCGCCACTCCGCCGCCGGGTCGGCCTCGTGCAGGATGCGGCGGGCGTCGATCCACACCGTGGAGTCGCTGTCGCCGGCCTCGGTGGAGGGGACCGCGCGCAGCTCGCCCTCGTCGACCACGACCAGTCGGGTGCCGTCGCCGCTGACCGCGAAGAAGTCGAGGTGGTCGACGAGTTCGGACCTCTTCGCCCTGGTGATGCCGAAGTGCTCCAGGGTCGGCCGGCCGCTGGTGTCGTCCGGGTTGGCGAAGGTCTCGCCGAGCGCGCCGGAGATCGGCCAGCGCAGCCACACCAGCCCGCAGCCCGCGACCGGGTGCAGCGCCGAGTACTTGGAGGCGGCGACCGGGAAGGGGGTGACCCTGCTCTCCAGTCCCTCGACCTCGACGGTCACCGCACCGCTCTCCCCGCTCTCCGCGGCCTCCTCGCGCTCCGCCGGGTCCAGGCCCCCGGCGGCCGGGCGGCCCTCGGGGTTCAGGGCGAACGGGGAGGGGGTCGCCGAGGACAGCGGTACGAGGTAGGGGCGGCAGCCCAGCGGGAAGGACAGGTCGCCGGTGTGCACGTCGTACACCGGGTCGAAGCCGCGCCAGGACAGGAAGGCGAGGTAGCGGCCGTCCCGGGTGAAGACCGGGTTCTCGTCCTCGAAGCGGCCGTCGGTGACGTCGACGACCGTCCGCTCCCCCTCCGTCGTTCCGGCGATCCGGGCGAGTTTGATCTGCCGCAGCGACCGCCCGATCCAGGGGTGCGACCACGTCAGCCACGCGCCGTCGGGGGAGAAGGCGAGGTCGCGCACCGGTCCGTTGACGGAGCGGATCAGCTCGGTGACCCCGCCGCCGGAGCCGTCCTGGGAGGGGTCCGTGTCCACCAGCAGCAGCCGCCCGTCGTGCGCGGCGACGGCCAGCCGCTCCCCGTCCGGGTCCGCCACCATCTCCAGCACCCGGCCCAGCTTCCCGGAGGCCAGCCGCCGGGGCGGGCGTTGGCCGCTGGCCCGGGGCAGGGAGGCGATCTCGACGGCGTCCTCGCCCTCGGCGTCGGTCACGTACGCGACCTGTCCGCTCTCGCCGAGCATCTCCGGCAGCCGCACCCGCACGCCCGGGGTGTCGGTGAGGGTGCGCGCGGGGCCGTCGCGGTGGGTGAGCCAGTACAGGCTGCCGCGCACGACGACGGCGCTCGCCCGGCCGGTCTCGTCGACCGAGAGGCCGTCCAGGTGGTGCGCGGCCGGTACCTGGTAGCGGCGCCGCCCGGTCCGCGGGCCGCTCAGCCGCACGTCGAGGCGGCGCGGGACGGAGCCGGGGGACAGGTCGTCCACGAGCCACAGGTCGCCGGCGCACTGGTAGACGACCCGGGTGCCGTCACTGGCGGCGTGCCGGGCGTAGAAGGCGTCGTGGTCGGTGTGCCGGCGCAGGTCGGAGCCGTCGTACGCGCACGAGTACAGGTTGCCGACGCCCTCGTGGTCGGAGAGGAAGGCGATCCGCCCGGCGACGAACAGGGGGGAGTGCAGATGGCCGTCGAGCCCCTCCAGCAGCCGCTGCCCGTGCAGCCACAGCCTGCCCGTCGCCCCGCCCCGGTAGCGCTTCCAGGAGGCCGGTTCGTGCGGCGGGGTGCCGGTGAGCAGCAGTGTCCTCCGCTCCCCGGCGAGGTCGGCGACCTGGATGTCGGTCACCGGGCCCCAGGGCAGCTTGCGGCCCGGGCTGCCGTCGCAGGCGATCTTGTAGGCCCAGGTGAAGTACGAGAAGGGCTCGTCGTGCGAGGTGACGGCGAGGATCTCGGCGTCGTTCTCCCCCTCGGGGGGCACCCAGCCGCAGACCCGGGTGTCGGAGCTGCCCCAGTGGGTCAGCCGGCGGGCCGGACCGCCGTCCACCGGGACGAGGTGGACCTCGGGGTCGAGGCTGAACCAGCTCGTGTACGCGATGTGGCGGCCGTCGGGCGAGAAGCGGGGGTGGCCGAGCTTGGTGCGGTCGACGGTGAGCCGCCAGGCCCGGCCCGGACCGTCGAGCGGGGCGAGCCAGAGGTCGTCCTCGGCCACGAAGCACAGCAGGTCGCCGTTGAGGTGCGGCAGGCGCAGATAGCTCACCCTTCCCATGCTTTTCCCGGGGATGGGCCGCAGCAACTCGGGCAGACGGGAGCGAGGGGACGTGACCCGGAGCACGTACGAAACGGTTTCGTTCCCTTAAGTGAGTGGGGTATTCTCGCCCTGTACGAAACGGTTTCGTTCGGCGCGATGGGTCGGACCGGAGTGGAACGGGAAGGTGGAGGGGATGGGCGAAGCCGCGACGGCACGTCGCAGCCGGATCACCCCCGAGCGCGAGGCCGAGCTGTACCGGGCCGTGCTCGACCTGCTCCGTGAGGTCGGCTACGACGCCCTCACCATGGACGCCGTCGCCGCCCGCACCCGGTCCAGCAAGGCCACCCTCTACCGCCAGTGGGGCGGCAAGGCCGAGCTGGTGGTGAAGGCGCTGCGGAGCCAGAAGCCGGGCAGCATCGCCGACATCGACAGCGGCTCCCTGCGCGGCGACCTGCACGCCATCATCGCGCGTGAGGACGACTGCGCCATGGAGCAGAACGTCGCCCTGATGCGGGCGCTGTCCATGGCCGTGCACATGAACGACGACCTGCGCCAGGCGTTCAAGGAACTCCTGGTGGAGCCGGAGATCGAGGAGTTCCGGCGGATCATCCGGCAGGCGATCGACCGGGGCGAGGTCCGCCCCGACAATCCGGCGCTGGAGTACGTGACGCACATGTTCGTGGGCGCGTTCGCCACGCGGACGCTGATCGACGACCTGCCGCCCACCCAGAGATTCCTCGCCTCGTACATCGACGCCGTGGTCCTCCCCGCCCTCGGCGTCTCCACCGGCTGACCGCCGCCCGGTCAGTCACCACCTGACACCAGGTCAGTCACCACCTGACACCACCCGTCACCACCTGACGCCACCGCACCCACCGCCCCGAGGGCGTGGGTGGTTCCCCCATCGTCGTCGGGCTGATCACCCCTGCCCAGAAGTACCCACGACTTGATCGGGAGTACGCCCCCGTGGCCACTTTCCTCTACCGACTCGGCCGGTTCTCCTTCCGGCGACGGCATGTCATAGCCCTGTTCTGGGTGGCGCTGCTGGCGCTCGCGGGCGTCGGCGCGGCCGGCGCCCCGGCGGCCGGCCCCACCTCCTTCTCCATCCCCGGCACCGAGGCCCAGAAGGCCTTCGACCTGCTGGAGGAGCGTTTCCCCGGCGCCAGCGCCGACGGAGCGACCGGACGCGTCGTCTTCAAGGCGCCCGCCGGCGAGAAGATGACCGACGCCGAGAACAAGGCGATCGTCCAGAAGACCGTCGAGGAACTCTCCGGCGGCTCCGAGGTCGCCCGCGTCACCGACCCCTACGAGGGCGGCGGCGTCAGCCAGGACGGCACCATCGCCTACACCTCGGTGAGCTACAAGGTCTCCGGCCTGGAGCTGGAGGAGTCCTCCCGCGACGCGCTGGAGGGCGCCGCCGAGGACGCCCGCGACGCCGGGCTGACCGTGGAGATCGGCGGTGACGCACTGCAGGCCGTCCCGCACACCGGTGCCGCCGAGGTCATCGGCATCGGCGTGGCCGCGGTCGTCCTCGTCATCACCTTCGGCTCGCTGCTCGCGGCCGGCATGCCGCTGCTCACCGCGATCATCGGCGTCGGCATCGGCGTCGGCACCATCACCGCGCTGGCCGGCACCCTCGAACTCGACTCCACCACCCCCATCCTGGCCACGATGATCGGCCTCGCGGTCGGCATCGACTACGCGCTGTTCGTCGTCTCCCGCTACCGTGCCGAACTGGCCGAGGGCCGCGAGCGCGAGGAGGCGGCCGGCCGCGCCGTCGGCACCGCGGGCTCCGCGGTGGTCTTCGCCGGCCTCACCGTCGTCATCGCCCTGGTCGGCCTCGCGGTGGTCAACATCCCGCTGCTGACCAAGATGGGTGTCGCCGCCGCGGCCACGGTCGCCATCGCGGTCGTCATCGCCCTCACCCTGGTCCCGGCGCTGCTCGGCTACGCGGGCCGCCGGGTCCGCCCGACCGGCGAGAAGAGCGGGCTGCTCGGCGGCCGCTCCGAGAAGGACGGGAACGAGCGGAAGCCGCAGCGCCCGAACATGGGCACCCGCTGGGCGAGCTTCGTCGTGCGCCGTCCCGTGGCGGTCCTCCTGCTCGGCGTCGTCGGCCTGGGCGCCGCGGCCGTCCCGGCGGCCTCCCTGGAACTGGGCCTGCCCGACGACGGCTCGCAGCCGACGTCCACCACGCAGCGCCGCGCCTACGACCTCATGTCGGAGGGCTTCGGCCCCGGCTTCAACGGGCCCCTGGTGGTCGTGGTCGACGCCGAGGGCAGCGACGACCCGCAGGTCGTCTTCCAGCGGACGAGCGACGACATCAAGGCCCTCGACGACGTGGTGGCCGTGGCCCCGGCGGCCCCCAACAAGGCCGGCGACACGGCGACGATCACCGTCGTGCCCGAGTCCAAGCCCTCGTCGGTGGCGACCGAGGACCTGGTGCACGGCATCCGTGACGCGGGCCGGGACATCACGGCCGACACCGGGGCCGACGTCCTGGTGACGGGCGCCACGGCGATGAACATCGACGTGTCCCAGAAGCTCAACGACGCGCTGGTCCCGTACCTGATCCTGGTGGTCGGCCTGGCCTTCCTCCTGCTGATCGTGGTCTTCCGCTCCATCCTGGTCCCGCTGAAGGCGGCCCTCGGGTTCCTGCTGTCGGTGCTGGCGGCCCTCGGCGCGGTGGTCGCGGTCTTCCAGTGGGGCTGGCTGTCCGGCCTGATGAACGTGGAGCAGACCGGCCCGGTCATGTCGATGATGCCGATCTTCATGGTCGGCGTGGTCTTCGGACTGGCCATGGACTACGAGGTGTTCCTCGTGACCCGGATGCGGGAGGCCTACGTCCACGGCGAGCAGCCGAGCCAGGCCGTGGTGACCGGCTTCCGGCACGGCGCCCGGGTGGTCACGGCCGCCGCGGTGATCATGATCGCGGTCTTCTCCGGCTTCATCGGCTCCAGCGAGTCGATGGTCAAGATGATCGGCTTCGGCCTCGCGATCGCCGTCCTCTTCGACGCGTTCGTCGTCCGCATGGCCATCGTCCCGGCGGTCCTGGCCCTCCTCGGCAAGAAGGCCTGGTGGCTGCCGAAGTGGCTGGACCGGGTCCTGCCCAACGTGGACGTCGAGGGCGAGGGCCTGCGCACGGAGGACGACAGGAAGGACGAGGACCGGGCACTCGCACGGGCCTGACGGTCCGGAACCACCGAACCGGCCGGTGAGGGCTCCGTGGGGACGGGGCGCCCTCACCGGCCTCCCCTTCACCGCCCCGCGCCGGCCGTTTTGAAAGCCGTGCGGGCGCGGGCGCGGGTGGCCCCGCGGTCACCGGCGAACCCGGTCGCCCGCGCCGTACGGCCACCGCTACGGTGCCGCTCATGACGACGACCGACGGCGGTTCCGACGCCCACCCCCGTTTCGCCGAGGCCTTGCGCGCGCTCGGGCTCGACGACCTGACCGCGCAGGTCCGCCGCTTCCCGGAGGCCACCCGGACCGCCGCCGAGGCCGCCGCCGCGATCGGGTGCGAACTGAGCCAGATCTGCAAGTCGCTGGTCTTCGCCGCATGGGGGTCCCCCCTGCTCGAGCAGGGCGGGGAGCCCGGGGAGGGCGTGCCGGTGCTGGTGCTGGTGGACGGTGCCTCGCGGGTGGACGTCGAGCGGGTGCGTCAGGAGCTCGGGGCCGCGAAGGTGACCCGGGCCGGGGCCGGCGTCGTGCGCGAGACCACCGGGTACGCCATCGGCGGCGTGCCCCCCTTCGGCCACCGGACGCGGACCCGTGTCCTCGCCGACCGCTCCCTCCTCGACCACGACGTGGTGTGGGCGGCGGCCGGCACTCCGTACAGCGTCTTCCCGATGGAACCCGAGACGCTGGTCTCCCACGCCGGCGGCACCCTGGTGGACGTGCGCGAGCGCACCTCGTGACCCCGCTGGTCACCACGGCCGTCCTGCTCGCCGCGGTCACCCACGCCGGCTGGAACGCCATCGCGCACCGGATCACCGACAAGCTGGTCGGGTTCGCGCTGATCTCCGGCGGCGGACTGCTGATCGGGCTGGCGCTGGTGCCGTTCGTGCCGTTCCCGGCGGCCGGGGCGTGGCCGTACCTGCTCTGCTCGGCCGCCCTCCACATCGCGTACTACGCGCTGCTGATGACGTCCTTCCGGCTGGGCGACTTCGGCCAGGTGTACCCCCTCGCCCGGGGCAGCGCGCCCCTGATCGTCACGGTCCTCGCCGCCGTCTTCGCGCACGAGGTGCCGGACGGCTGGGCCGCCGCCGGGATCGTCCTGTCCTGCGCGGGCCTGAGCGGCGTCGCCCTGTGGGGGCTGCGCGGGCGCCGGCCCGACTGGGCGGCGATCGGCGCGGCGCTGGCGACCGGCCTGACCATCGCGGTGTACACGGTCGTCGACGGGCTCGGCGTCCGTGCCTCCGGTTCCCCCCTCGGCTACATCGCCTGGCTGATGGCGGTCCAGGGCACGGTGATCCCGGCGTACGCGCTGTGGCGCTGGCGGCGGCGGGCGCCGGCCCTGCTGCGGCCGCACGCCGGCCTCGGGCTGCTCGGCGCCGCGCTGTCCGTCGCGGCGTACGCGCTCGTCCTGTGGGCCCAGACCCGCGCCGAACTCGCCCCCGTCGCGGCCCTGCGGGAGTCCTCGATCATCGTGGGCGCGGCGATCGGGGCCCTGTTCTTCAAGGAGCGCTTCGGCGCCCCGCGCGTCGCGGCGGCCGGGCTGCTGGTCGTCGGGATCGGGCTGATGCTGCGCGCGGGGTAGGCGAGGGCGTCGTCCCGGGCGGGCCGCCGTCGGCCGGGTGCGTCCGGGCGGGGGGAGGAGCACCCTGGAATGAGAACTTCCGGAGGTGATCGTCATGATGCACACCGCAGTGGGATGGCACGTGGAACTGGAGTTCCAGGAGGACGACCAGCACACGCGTGCGGCCGCGCTGCTCCGGCTGCCCGACGGGACCGAGGTACGGGCACACGGCCGTGCGACCCGGCACCACACCGACGCTAATCAGCCCAGGATCGGTGAGGAGGTCGCCGGCGCCCGGGCCTTGAACGAACTCGCCATGCAGCTGCTGACCAAGGCGCACGACGAGATCGACGCGGCGTCGGGCCGCATCTCGCACCCGATCCACGTGTAGGGGTGGGGACTTCTCAGCCCACCACGTGCCGCACCGCCCGGATCAGTGCCTGCGCCCGGGGGTCCGCCGTCACGGTGCGGCGCAGGCCGTTGGTGACGTAGCCGAAGGCGACGCCCGTCTCCGGATCGGCGAAGCCGAGGGAGCCGCCGCGGCCGGGATGGCCGAAGGAGCCCGGGCCGAGGAAGGGGGAGGCGCCTCCGTGCAGCATGTAGCCGAGGCCGAAGCGGGTGCCGACGACCAGGACGCGGTCCGGGCCCGCCGACTCCTCGGCGCGGGCGAGGTGGACGGTGGCCGGATCGAGGAGACGCACGCCGTCGACCGGCCCGATCAGTGACGCGTAGAAGCGGGCCAGCCCGTCCGCCGTCGCGATGCCGTTCGCGGCGGGCAGGACCGCCGCGCGGAACGCCGGGTCGTTCTGGTCCGGGAAGGGAGTGATCGCGGCGAAGGCCCGGCGGGTGAGGGAGGCCGGGTCGGCGTAGGCGTCGGCGACCGCGCGCTTGGGGCGGGCGCGGAGCACGCCGGGCTGCTCGACCGGGCCGACCCGGCCCACCCGGTGCGCCCGCGCGTCCGGCAGCCCCACCCACAGGTCCAGTCCCAGCGGGCCGGCGATCTCGGACGCGATCCACTCGCCGGAGCCCCGGCCGGTCACGCGCCGCACCAGCGCGTCGAGCAGCCAGCCGTAGGTGAGGGCGTGGTAGCCGTGGTCGGTGCCCGGCTCCCACGCGGGCGGCTGGGCGGCGAGCGCCTCGGCGCTGCGCAGCGGGTCGGCCGCCTCCCGCAGGGTGAGCGGGTGGTCCAGGGCCGGGAGCCCGGCGCGGTGGTTCAGCACGTGCCGGACCAGCACCCGCTCCTTGCCGTGCGCCTTGAACTCCGGCCAGTGGTGGCCGACCGGCGCGTCCAGGTCCAGCTCGCCGCGCTGGTGCAGCAGCAGCAGGACGGCGGCGGCGACGCCCTTGGTCGCCGAGCGCACGACCTGGGCCGTGCCCCGCTCCCACGGCTCGGTGCCGTCGACGTCCCGCACACCGGCCCACAGGTCGACGACCCTGCGCCCGTCCCGGTAGACGGCGACCGCCGCGCCCCGGTCGCCGAGCGTCCGGAAGTTCCGTGCGAACGCCGCCCGGACCGGCTCGAAGCCCTCGGCCACCGTGCCGTGCACGTCCACGTCCCCGTCCGCCCGCGTGCTCGCGTCCGCACCCACGTTCGTCGGTTCCTTCCGGTCGGCTGAAGAACAGGTGGCGGCCGCTCGGGGCGGCTGCCTGTGACAGTGGGTGCAACAGCCGTCGTTCGCCTGCGATTCCTGGGGCGTGCCGGGGCGGCGCGACCGTCGTGGCGGTGCTGCCGCCTGTCCGGCCGCTCAGCTCCGGCCGCTCAGCGTCCCGGGGCCGCCGGGACCGAGCGCGGGTCGAAGCCGTGGGGCAGCTCCAGGCGGTGCGCGCGCATCAGGCCGTCGTCGGCGAGCAGGTCGGCCGTGCCGCCGTCCGCCGCCCTTGCGCCCGGCCCGTGACGTCCGCTAAGCGGAGGCGCGGATTCCGGAATGTGTGCACCATGGGGCGAGGGGTGGGTACACACGGCTTGTCCTGCCGACGACACAGCGTAAGGGGCCCACCGATGTCCGTAGTCGAGCAGCACGCACGAGCCCACATCGTCACGGACACCCTGGAAGAGGACGACGGGGCCGTACCCGTGGTGCTGCGGTACGACCCCGGGCGGGACCCCCGGCGCGTCCTGATGAGGCTGCCGGGCACCGGGGCGCGCGAGTGGACCGTCGAGCGGGAACTGCTCGAGCGGGGACTGCGCACCCCCGCGGGCCTCGGCGAGGTGCGGGTGTGGCCGTGCGGCCGGGTGCAGACCGTGGTCGAGTTCCACTCCGCGCACGGGGTGTCGGTGGTGCAGTTCGACACCAAGACCCTGGCCCGGTTCCTGCGGCGGACGTACGTCGCCGCCGCGGAACCGGTGCCGCACTGAGGAGCCGGGTACGCGCCGGGCGCGGGGGCTCAGCCGCCGCTCTTCAGCAGCGCCGCCACGAGCGGCCCGGCCGTCGAGCCGCCGTGACCGCCCTGCTGGACGACGCCCGCGGCCGCCAGGTCCCCGCGGTACGCGGTGAACCAGCCGTTCGGCTTCTTCTGCCCGTCGACCTCGGCCGATCCGGTCTTGGCGCCGATCTCGCCGCTCACCCCGGCCATCGCCTCCGCCGCCGTGCCGGCGGTCGCGGTGTACGACATCAGCTCCCGCAACTGCGCCAGCGTGCCGGCCGACATGGTGCGCGCGGCCGTCGCCAGCTTGCGCCCGTCCACCTCGGGCGAGACCAGGTACGGCTGGCGGAAGACGCCCGCCCGGACCGTCGCCGACACCGACGCCATGTTCAGCGGGTTCATCCGCACCCCGCCCTGGCCGATGAGCGAGGCCGCCATCGGGGCCTTCGACTGCACCGGCACCGCGCCGTCGAAGGTCGGCACGCCGACCTGCCAGTCGTTCTTCGCCAGCCCGAAGACCTGCTGGCTCTGCTCGGTCAGGTCGTCGTCCTCGAGCTCGGGCGCCTGGCTGATGAAGGCCGTGTTGCAGGAGCGGGCGAAGCTCGCCCGGAAGGTGCCGTCATCGATCTGGAACTTGTCCAGGTTCTGGAACTTCCAGCCGCCGTAGCTGAAGTACTTCGGGCACGGGTGCTTCTCGTCCATGGCGGCGAGGCCCTTGTCGAGCAGCAGCGAGGCGGTGACCACCTTCATGGTGGAGCCCGGGGCCAGCGAGCCCTGGAACGCGGTGTTGAAACCGTGCGAGGAGTTCGCCACCGCCAGGATCTCGCCGGTCGACGCGCGCAGCGCCACCAGTGACGCCCGGGCCTTCTTGGCCACCTGCGCCTCGGCGGCGGCCTGCAGGGACGGGTCCAGCGTGGTCCTCACCGTGCCGGGCGTGCCCTCGCGCAGCTCCAGCAGGGTCTTGTCGGACAGCTCCGCCTTCTCGGACTCCTTGCCGCGCACCACCCGCAGCTCGACGCCCGCCGTGCCGCCCGCCTGCTCGCCGTACTTCTCGCGCAGGCTGTCCAGCACCGTCCCCAGGGACGGGTACTTCGCGGTGGTCAGCTCGCCGCCGTTGCGGTCCAGTGCCTTGACCGGCGGTGTGCCCGCCTCGCCGGTGACCAGCCGGTCGCCGTCCTTGAGGTCGGGGTGCACGACGGCGGCCCGCCAGTCCACCCGCGGAGCGCCGTCCCCGGCGCGGCGTATCACGGTCAGCGTGCTGTCGTACGCCAGCGGCTTGCCGAGGCCCTCGTACGCGACCGTGCCCTTCACGGAGAAGGGGACCTCGTCGCCGGCGCGGGTACCGGCGGTGAGGGTGAGGTCCTCGATGCGGGCGTCCTTGGCGTAGCCGGTGAGCAGGGCGGCGGCGGCCTTCGGGTCGTCGGTGGCGGCGGCGGCCTCGCTCACCTTCCCCGACTGCCAGGCGGTGAGGAAGCGCTCGGCCGTGGTGGTGACCTCGGCGGCGGACAGCGGGCCGGTCCTGGTCTCGGCCTGCTGTTGGGTGGAGGCCGTGCGCGTCCCGTCCTCGGCGGCACCACCGCCGGACAGCGCGTAGGCACCGAACCCGGCGCCCCCGACGACCACGGCGATCACTCCGCCGAGCACGGCGGGTCTCGTCTTCCGTCGCTCGGCGATGTGCCCTCTGTTGCCCACTGTGTTCCGTTCCTTTGCTGCTCGCCGGGCTCCCGCGGCCCTGGTGGCGCTCTGGTGCTGATGGTGCGTGGCGTTCACGGCGCGCGCGCCGTGCCGTCGCGCCGGTGGCGCTCATGTGTGCACACGACGG
Organism: Streptomyces viridosporus T7A; assembly: GCF_008704515.1. Classification (NCBI taxonomy): domain Bacteria; kingdom Bacillati; phylum Actinomycetota; class Actinomycetes; order Kitasatosporales; family Streptomycetaceae; genus Streptomyces; species Streptomyces viridosporus. The sequence goes on along the minus strand of NZ_CP023700.1, from coordinate 3,675,656 downwards.
CCACCACCCTAGAGTCCCTGCCCGGGTACGGCGCGCTCAGGAGTCCGCTCGTAGCACGGCTGCGACAATCGGACCGGCCGCGTCGCCGCCGCGGCCGCCCTGCTGGGCCATGGCCGCCGCCGCGACGTCGTTGCGGAAGCCGGTGAACCAGCTGTCGGCGGTGTCGTTGCCGTCGACCTCCGCGGAGCCGGTCTTCGCGCCGATGTCGCCGCCGAGCCCGGCCATGGCCTCGGCGGCGGTGCCCTGGGTGGCGGTGAGCCGCATCATCTGCTTCAGCTGGGCGGCGGTGCTCGCGCTCAGGCCCTCGGCCCGCGCCAGCCGCCGGCCGTCGAGCTCCGGGGAGACGAGGTACGGCTGGCGGAAGGCACCGGTGACGGCGGTGGCCGTCACCGAGGCCATGGTCAGCGGGTTCATCTGCACCTGGCCCTGGCCGAGGGCGTTCGCCGCGCGGTCCGGGCCGCCGGAGGCGGGGACGCTGCCGTCGAAGGAGACGATGCCGGTCTTCCAGTCGTCCCGGCCGATCCCGAAGCGCTCCTGGGCCTCCCGGGTGAGCGAGGCGTCGGTGAGCGGCTCCTCGTCGACGAGCTTGACGAAGGCCGTGTTGCAGGAGTGCAGGAAGCTGTGGGCGAGGGTGGCGCCCTCGTTCGGCCGCAGGCCGGTGAGGTTCTTGAAGGTCTGGCTCTGCCAGGTGGCGGTGGGCGGGCAGGGCGCCGGGCCGTTCATCGTGGTCACGCCGTTGTCGATGAGCATGGCGGCGGTGATGATCTTCATGGTGGAGCCGGGGGCGACCCGGCCCTGGAAGGCCGCGTTGAACCCGTCCCGGCGGTGGTTGGCCACCGCCAGCACCTCCCCGGTGCTCGGCTTGACCGCCACCACCGACGACTCGGCGAACCGCTTCACGGCCTTCTCGGCCGCGGCCTGCACCCCGGCGCTGAGCGTCGTGCGCAGCTTGCCCGGCCTGCCCTTCGCGAGGGTCAGCAGCGGGGTGTCGGCGGCGGTCTCGTCGGCGTGCCGGACCACCAGCTCGACACCGGGGGTGCCGCCCGCCTTCTCGCCGTACTTCTCGCGCAGGGTGTCCAGGATCGGTCCGAGGGAGGGGTACTCCTCCCTCGTCAGCACGGTGCCCTCGCGGCCCACCGCCTCGACGGGTGGCTGCGCGGACTCCCCGGTGACCAGGGTGTCGCCGTCCCGGAGTTCGGGGTGCACGACGGACGGTTCCCAGTCGACCAGCGCCCGCCCGGTGGTCCTCCCGCGCACGACGGTCAGCTCGCTCCGGTAGGTCAGCGGCGCGGACTCGCCCGCGTGGGTGACGGTCGCCTTCACGGTGAACGGGACGGTGGTGCCGGTGGCCGTCCCGGGCGTGATCCGCACGTCGCCGATGTGCGCCTCGTCGCCGTACGCCGCCAGCAGCGCCCCGGCGTCCTGCGCGTTGTCCGTGTACGACGCCGCCCGCGTCGCCTGCCCCTTCTCCCAGGCCGCGAAGAACTTCCCGGTCGTCTCCGCCACCTCGTCCCGGTCCGGCGGCCCGGACTTCGGCACCGACGCACCGGTGCCGCCTCCCCCGTCACCGCTCATCGCCGACACGAAGTCGTGGACGCCGTACGCGGCCCCGCCCACCATCAACGCGAACACCCCGCCGACGACGGCGGCCTTGCCTCCCTTGCGCACCGGGTCCTCCCCCTCACCGCCGAACCCCACGTCTTTCTGAACGCGTTCAGACAACTCGGCGGTGAGCACTCTATGTGCGGGGGGTGACGGACGGGGTGGCCGTTTCCCTTTGTTGTCCGAAAGGAGATCGATTCGGCCCGCCCCGGCCCGGGGGGTCGATTCCGGGCAGAGGGAAGGAAGTTCCTCCTCCGGGGACGTTTCGCACGCCCCACCCGGTGACGTGCGGGAGGGCGGCGTGCGGGAGCAGGCCGACGGCCTGCCGGACGAGCGGTGCACGCCTGCGGTCACCGCAGGACCAGCGCGTCCGGCCCCTCGTCCGGCTCGACGCGCGCCCTCACCCGAGGGCGCCTACGCTTGAGTAGCAACCGCTGGCCAGGGGGGATTCCCGCGTTGAGCGGACGGCGGTTCGACTTCCCACGGAACCAGAAGGCGGCCCACCCATGGCTACTGCACCTGAGACTCCCGTACTCGACACGATCGCCGCCATGACGATCGACTCCGTCGAGCGCTGCCACATGGACGAGCGGACGCTCATCCTCGCCCGCATCGCCGCCCTCGTGGCCATGGACGCACCGGCGATCTCCTACCTGGCCCACATCAACCCCGCGGTCAAGGCCGACTTCACGGTCGAGCAGCTGCAGGACCTCCTCGTCGCGATCGCCCCCGTGGTGGGGACGGCACGCGTCATGTCGGCGGCGGGCCACATCACGCGGGCGCTCGGTGTCACGCTCGCCCTGGGTGAGAGCGAAGCCGAAGCCATAGCCCGGGCCGAGGCCGAGAGCCGCGGCGCCTCCTGAGACGAACCCGCCGCGCCGCTGTTCCCGTCGAGGGGCCCGGGGCGCGGTCTCCGGCTCCTCCCCGGCTCCTCCCCGGCTCCTTTCCGGGTCGTCTCCGGGCCGTCCGAGGGCGGCCCGTGACGGCCGTCGACGACCGGCGACGACCACGACGACCGAGTGTCCGTCGTGGTCGTCGCCGGTCGTCGTGGTGGGTCCGCCCGGCTAGACCCAGGTGTCCAGCCACATCCGCGCCCGCCAGTCGTCGATGGGGATCGACGTGCCGGTGTACAGGGGCCAGAAGTAGATGAAGTTCCAGGCGATCAGCAGGGTCAGGACGCCGGCCGCCGTCGCGCCCGCGACCCGGCGGGTGTCGGAGGAGCGGGGCGGGCCGACGACGGCGCCCAGGAGCATCGCCACCGCCAGGCACAGGAAGGGCAGGAAGACGATGGCGTAGAAGAAGAAGATCGTGCGCTCCTGGTACAGGAACCACGGCAGGTACCCGGCCGCGACACCGCAGGCGATGGCGCCCGCGCGCCAGTCGCGGCGGAAGAACCAGCGCCACAGGACGTAGAGGAGGGCGAAGCAGGCCACCCACCACAGCAGCGGGGTGCCGATGGCCAGGACCTCACGGGCGCACTTCTCGCCCGCGTCGACGGGGCAGCCGTCCGTGCCGGGGGCCGGGGACTCGTAGAAGTAGGAGACCGGGCGGCCGGTGACGAGCCAGCTCCACGGGTTGGACTGGTAGGTGTGCGGCGAGGACAGGCCGACGTGGAAGTCGTAGACCTGGTTCTCGTAGTGCCACAGGCTGCGCCACCAGTCGGGGAAGAGCCAGGACCAGGCGCTGTCCCTGCCGTCCTTGGTCGCCCAGTCGCGGTAGTAGCCGCCGGTGCCGTCGGACGGGGACAGGATCCAGCCGATCCACGAGGCGAAGTAGGTGAACACCGCCACCGGCACGGTGGACAGGAACGCCCAGCCCAGGTCGCGCTTCAGCACCGCCAGCCGGGGCCGGTGCGCGCCCGCGACCCTGCGGGCGCCGACGTCCCAGAGCACCGTCAGCACACAGAACGCGGCCATGATGTACAGGCCGTTCCACTTGGTGCCGATCGCCAGGCCCAGCATCAGGCCCGCCGCCAGGCGCCAGGGGCGGAAGCCGATACGGGTGTGCTCCGCGACGTGCGCGTCCGGCCGGGCCCGGCCGTCCGGTCCCACGGGCAGCGCGGCGGCGAGTCTCTCCCGCGCCCGGTCCCGGTCGACCACCAGGCAGCCGAAGGCCGCGAGGACGAAGAACATCAGCACGCCGTCGAGCAGCGCGGTCCGGCTCATCACGAAGTGCAGCCCGTCCACCGCCATCAGCGCGCCCGCGAGGCAGCCGAGGAACGTGGAGCGGAACAGGCGCCGGCCGATGCGGCACAGCAGCAGGACCGACAGCGTGCCCAGCAGCGCCGTCATGAACCGCCAGCCGAACGGGGTGAACCCGAACATCAGCTCGCCCAGTCCGATGACGTACTTGCCGACCGGCGGGTGCACGACGTACGCCGCGTCCGTCGGGATGGGGATGTCCCCGCCCGAGGAGAGGATCAGGTTGTTGGCGTTCTTGTCCCAGTTGACCTCGAACCCGCGGTGGATCAGCGCCCACGCGTCCTTGGCGTAGTACGTCTCGTCGAATATCACCGCCTTGGGGCTGCCCAGGTTCCAGAACCGCAGCACCCCCGCCAGCAGGGTGACCAGCAGCGGGCCGCCCCACGCCGACCAGCGGGTGATCCGGTCGGCGAGCGCCGGCGGCGCCCCGAGCGTCGACCACAGCCGTTCCGACGGCTCCGTGTACGGCGGCACCAGACGGTCGCGGACGTCGCCTCTGGGGCTCCTCGCCGAGTAGCCGAAACGGCGCAGCCGCTGCTGCCACGACGGCCGCTGCTCGTGCGGCGCCTGGTCCTGCCGGATGTCCGTGGAGGACGCGGTACTGGTCACCGCGCCATCGTAGGGAAAGGCGCTGTGGGAGTCCCGCGCCCGGGCGGTATGCCCCGCCTGTGCGGGTTCCGAGGGGGTCCGGCCCTGCTCTCCCGGTCCTGCTCCCGGTCCTGCTCCTGGGCGCGTTCCGCCCGTGGTCCGCCCGTGCTCCGGTCGCATGCGGGGTCCGCGGCCCTGGGAGGATGGGGGCGTGACCGGAACCCTCGTACTCGCAGGCACCCCCATCGGCGACGTCTCCGACGCCCCGCCCCGGCTCGCCGAGGAGCTGGCCGGCGCCGACGTCGTCGCCGCCGAGGACACCAGGCGGCTGCGGCGGCTGGCCCAGGCGCTCGGCGTGACGCCCGGGGGGCGGGTCGTGTCGTACTTCGAGGGCAACGAGTCCGCCCGTACGCCCGAGCTGGTCGAGGAGCTGGTGGGGGGTGCCCGGGTGCTGCTGGTGACGGACGCGGGGATGCCCTCGGTCTCCGACCCGGGGTACCGGCTGGTCGCGGCGGCCGTCGAGCGGGACATCAGGGTCACCGCGGTGCCCGGGCCGTCCGCCGTGCTCACCGCGCTCGCCCTGTCCGGGCTGCCCGTGGACCGGTTCTGCTTCGAGGGGTTCCTGCCCCGCAAGCAGGGCGAGCGGCGGTCGCGGCTGCGGGAGGCGGCCGGGGAGCGGCGCACCCTCGTGTACTTCGAGGCCCCGCACCGGCTCGCCCCCACGCTCGCCGACATGGCCGAGGCGTTCGGCGGCGACCGCCGGGCCGCCGTCTGCCGGGAGCTGACCAAGACGTACGAGGAGGTCAGGCGGGGCCCGCTGACCGAGCTCGCCGCGTGGGCGGCCGAGGGCGTGCGCGGCGAGATCACCGTGGTGGTCGAAGGGGCGCCGGAGAAGGGGGCCGAGGAGGTGGACGCCGCCGAGCTGGTGCGCCGGGTGCGGGTGCGCGAGGAGGCCGGGGAGCGGCGCAAGGAGGCGATCGCCGCGGTGGCCGCGGCGGCGGGGGTGCCGAAGCGGGAGGTGTTCGACGCGGTGGTGGCGGCGAAGAGCTCCGGGGAGTAGGCCCGCTGCCGGCCGGCCCGTCGGCCCCTCGGCAAAGGAACCGGGACGGCACCGTAAAGAACGGTCAAATCGGGCTCAATGTTCGTCAGGGGCGGTGCATCCGGGGGCAGCCGGGAGTCCACTGGGGACAGGGCGGATCCGTTCCGCCCGCGGACCGACAGGAGCCGGCATGACCGAGATCGCAAGGCCGACCGGGCTGCGCGCGGGCGCGACCGACGTCGTCACCGAGTCGTACGCCTTCGCCTGCATGCGCTGCGGGTACGGCTGGGAGCAGACGTACGAGATACAGCACCACACCGACGCCGAGGGCCAGGACTTCGTGGTGTGCGTGGCGGACGGCCGGATCATCCCCTCCCCGCTGAGCCGCCCGACGTGCCGGATCTGCGACGGTCACCTGGTGCGGATCATGCGGGCGGGCCGGGTCGCCTCCGCCCGCGACGCCGCCCACCGCGAGCGCCTGGTGCCGCCCGCCGGCCCGGTCGAGGCGCCGTGGGACGCCGAGGGGACGGTGCCGGCCGAGGAGCGCCGCCCCGGGGACCGCCGCCACCGGCACCTGTCCGACCTGCTGCACCTCTTCCACCGGGAGGACCACCGGGGGGCCAGTCGGGAGGACTACCGGGAGACCGGCCGGGAGGACCACCGGGAGACCGGCCGGGAGTCCCACCGGGCAGTCCGCCGGGAGGGCTGACGCCCGTGCCCGGACGGTGCGGAACGGCCCTTCCGTAGGATCGGGGACATGTCTGCGAACGCCCCCGACAAGCCCGGCACGCCCGGCAAGGACACCGCCCCGCCGCTCCCGGAGCCCCTGCGGGTGCCGGTCGCGGACTCGCACACCCACCTCGACATGCAGTCCGGCACGGTGGAGGAGGCCCTCGCCAAGGCGGCCTCGGTGGGCGTGACCACGGTCGTGCAGGTCGGCTGCGACCTCGCGGGCTCGCGCTGGGCGGCCGAGACGGCCGCGGCGCACGACGCCGTCCACGCGACCGTCGCGCTGCATCCCAACGAGGCCCCGCGCATCGTCCACGGGGACCCCGACGGCTGGTCCCGGCAGGGCGCCCGCGAGCCCGGCGGGGACGCGGCGCTGGACGAGGCGCTCGCCGAGATCGACCGGCTGGCCGCGCTGCCCCAGGTCAAGGGCGTCGGCGAGACCGGTCTCGACTACTTCCGCACCGGGCCGGAGGGCAAGGAGGCGCAGGAGCGGTCCTTCCGCGCCCACATCGAGATCGCCAAGCGGCACGGCAAGGCCCTGGTGATCCACGACCGCGACGCCCACGCCGACGTCCTGCGCATCCTGAAGGAGGAGGGCGCCCCCGAGCGGACCGTCTTCCACTGCTACTCGGGGGACGCGGAGATGGCGGAGATCTGCGCCGCCGCCGGACACTTCATGTCGTTCGCCGGCAACGTCACCTTCAAGAACGCGCGGAACCTGCGCGACGCGCTCGCCGTCGCCCCGCCGGACCTGCTCCTGGTGGAGACCGACGCGCCCTTCCTGACGCCGGTGCCCCACCGCGGGCGGCCGAACGCCCCGTACCTGGTGCCGGTCACGGTGCGCGCCATGGCCGCCGTACGGGGCGTCGACGAGGACACCCTCGCCGCGGCCCTCGGGGCGAACACGGCCCGTGCCTTCGGCTACTGACCCGCACGCGCGTCCCCGCGGGGGCGGGCGTGCCGCGCGGGTGAACCGGGGCGCCCGGCCGCCCCGTACCCTTGTCCCGTGACCAGCCCCACCCCCGCCGACGCCCTCCTGGGCCCCGCCGACGTCCGTGAACTGGCGGCCGCCCTCGGCGTGCGGCCCACCAAGCAGCGCGGCCAGAACTTCGTCATCGACGCGAACACGGTCCGCCGTATCGTCCGCACCGCCGAGGTCCGCCCCGACGACGTGGTCGTCGAGGTCGGCCCGGGGCTCGGCTCGCTCACGCTGGCGCTGCTGGAGGCGGCCGACCGGGTCACCGCCGTCGAGATCGACGACGTCCTGGCCGCCGCGCTGCCCGCCACCGTCGCGGCCCGCGCGCCCGGGCGCGCCGAGCGGTTCGCGCTGGTCCACTCCGACGCGATGCACGTCACCGAGCTGCCCGGCCCCGCCCCGACCGCACTGGTCGCCAACCTCCCCTACAACGTGGCCGTCCCGGTGCTGCTGCACATGCTCGAGACCTTCCCGAGCATCGAGCGCACCCTGGTGATGGTCCAGTCGGAGGTCGCCGACCGGCTCGCCGCCGCGCCCGGTTCGAAGGTGTACGGCGTGCCCTCGGTCAAGGCCAACTGGTACGCCGAGGTCAAGCGGGCCGGTGCCATCGGACGGAACGTCTTCTGGCCGGCGCCCAACGTCGACAGCGGGCTGGTCTCCCTGGTCCGCCGGGCCGAGCCGCCGAAGACCACCGCCTCCCGGCGCGAGGTCTTCGCCGTCGTCGACGCCGCCTTCGCCCAGCGCCGCAAGACGCTGCGCGCCGCGCTCGCCGGCTGGGCGGGCTCGGCGGCCGCCGCGGAGGCCGCCCTGGTCGCCGCCGGGGTGTCGCCGCAGGCCCGGGGGGAGTCCCTGACCGTCGAGGAGTTCGCGCGCATCGCCGAACACGCCCCGCACAAGGAGTCCGCCGCGTGAGCGTCACCGTCCGCGTCCCCGCCAAGGTCAACGTCCAGCTCGCGGTCGGCGCCGCCCGCCCCGACGGCTTCCACGACCTGGCCAACGTCTTCCTCGCGGTCGGCCTGTACGACGAGGTCACCGCGACCCCCTCGCCGGACGGACCGCGGGTCACCTGCGAGGGGACGGACGCCGGCCAGGTCCCCCTGGACCGCACCAACCTGGCCGCCCGCGCCGCCCTCCTGCTCGCCGAGCGGTACGGCCGCGACGCCGGTGTGCACCTCCACATCGCCAAGGACATCCCGGTCGCCGGCGGCATGGCGGGCGGCAGCGCGGACGGCGCGGGCGCGCTGCTGGCCTGCGACGCGCTGTGGGGGACGGGCGCCTCGCGGGAGGAACTGCTCGACCTCTGCGCCGAGCTGGGCAGCGACGTGCCGTTCAGCCTGGTCGGCGGGGCGGCGCTGGGCACCGGGCGGGGCGAGAAGCTGACGGAGCTGGAGGTCGGGGGGACCTTCCACTGGGTGTTCGCGATGGCCGGGCGCGGACTGTCCACCCCGGCGGTCTTCCGCGAGTTCGACCGGCTGGCCGAGGGCCGGGACGTCCCCGAGCCGGTGGCCTCGCAGGAACTCCTCGACGCCCTCGCCAAGGGCGACCCCGACGCGCTCGCCGCCGCCGTCTCCAACGACCTCCAGCCGGCGGCGCTGTCGTTGTTCCCCGAGCTCGCCGACACCCTCGCGGCCGGGCGTGCGGCCGGGGCGCTGGCCTCGCTGGTCTCGGGGTCGGGGCCGACCACGGCGTTCCTCGCCCGGGACGCGGAAGCGGCGGACGAGGTCGCCGACGCCCTGCGTTCCTCCGGGACGTGCCGTTCGGTGCGCACGGCGGCGGGGCCGGTGCCGGGGGCGACGGTCGTCTGAGGGGCTCAGGACCGCGTTTCGACCGTGCCCAGGTCGATGGCGATGGCAGAGGGCTTGTCGACCTTGAGCCGGTCGTGGTGCATGCCCATGTGCACGTAGGACCGTGTCATCGGGTCGAGTTCATAGACGTGGACGAGGGGCCGGCCGGTGGTCCCGTCCTGCTCGACCCGCCAGTAGTGGGGGATTCCGGCGAGGGCGTACTTGTGCGGCTTGGTCGTACGGTCACGGGACTCCGAGTCGGGCGAGACGACTTCCACGGCGAGGAGGACGTCCTCGGCTTTGAAGCTGGTCTGGTCCAACCCGGTGACCGCATCGGCCCGGACCACGCTGACATCGGGTTCGGGGCCGTTGCGTTCGTCGAGGACGACGGTCATCTCCCGCTCGACGCTGAAGTCCGGGCCGAGGGAGCTTCGTAGACCGTTGACCAGAAGGTCGATCACAAGGAAGTGGAAACGGCGCTGCGGACTCACGAAGACCAGACTCCCGTCGATCAGCTCGGTGTGCGGCGGGAGATCCGGCAGGGTGAACAGGTCGTCCACGGTGTAGCCGTCCACGGGCGGCACCGGCCACGGGTGGCGGTGCTCTACGGACTCGGCGGTCATGGTGCCTCCCATGGACGGGATCCTGCTGCCTGCCCCCTACGGTAGCCGCCCGTTCCCGATCACGTCATCACAAAGAGTGACGATTCCCTCGCATCCCGGTCGCCGTCGGGCACGCCCTACGCTGGATAGCCGATCGATCCCCCAGGCAGGAGTGAAATGGCCGTCAATCTGGTCAATGTCGAGAACGTCAGCAAGGTGTACGGCACCCGTGCCCTCCTCGACGGCGTCTCGCTCGGCGTGTCCGAAGGGGACCGGATCGGGGTCGTCGGACGCAACGGCGACGGCAAGACCACGCTCATCCGGATGCTGGCCCGGCTGGAGGAGGCCGACACCGGACGGGTGACGCACTCCGGCGGGCTGCGCATCGGGGTGCTCACCCAGCACGACTCCCTCGACCCCGCGGCCACCGTCCGGCACGAGGTCATCGGCGACATGGCCGACCACGAGTGGGCGGGCGACGCCAAGGTCCGCGACGTACTGACCGGGCTGTTCGGCGGGCTCGACCTGCCCGGCTTCCCCAAGGGACTGGACACCGTCATCGGACCGCTGTCCGGCGGCGAGCGGCGCCGGATCGCGCTCGCCAAGCTGCTCATCGAGGAACAGGACCTGATCGTCCTCGACGAGCCCACCAACCACCTCGACGTGGAGGGCATCGCCTGGCTCGCCGGACACCTGCGCGAACGGCGCTCGGCCCTGGTCTGCGTCACCCACGACCGCTGGTTCCTCGACCAGGTCTGCACCCGCATGTGGGACGTGCAGCGCGGCACCGTGTACGAGTACGAGGGCGGCTACTCCGACTACGTCTTCGCCCGCGCGGAGCGCGAGCGCATCGCCGCCACCGAGGAGACCAAGCGGCAGAACCTGGTCCGCAAGGAACTGGCCTGGCTGCGCCGCGGGGCGCCCGCGCGGACCTCCAAGCCGCGCTTCCGCGTCGAGGCCGCCAACGAGCTGATCAGGGACGTGCCGCCGCCCCGCGACAGCAGCGAGCTGATGAAGTTCGCCTCCACCCGGCTCGGCAAGACGGTGTTCGACCTCGAGGACGTCACCGTCCAGGCCGGACCCAAGGTCCTGCTCGAGCACGTCACCTGGCAGCTCGGCCCCGGCGACCGCATCGGCCTGGTCGGCGTCAACGGCGCCGGGAAGACGTCCCTGCTGCGCGCGCTGGCCGAGGCGGCCCGCACCGAGGGCGAGGCCCAGCCCGCGGCCGGCCGCATCCGCGTCGGGAAGACGGTCAGGCTCGCCTACCTCTCCCAGGAGGTCGCCGAACTCGACCCCGCCTGGCGGGTGCTCCAGGCCGTGCAGCAGGTGCGCGAGCGCGTCGACCTCGGCAAGGGGCGCGAGATGACCGCCGGGCAGCTGTGCGAGACGTTCGGGTTCAACAAGGAGAAGCAGTGGACGCCGGTCGGCGACCTGTCCGGCGGTGAGCGGCGCAGGCTCCAGTTGCTGCGCCTCCTCATGGACGAGCCCAACGTCCTCTTCCTCGACGAGCCCACCAACGACCTCGACATCGAGACCCTCACCCAGCTCGAGGACCTCCTCGACGGCTGGCCCGGCTCGATGATCGTCATCTCCCACGACCGGTTCTTCGTCGAGCGCACCACCGACCGGGTCTTCGCCCTCCTCGGCGACGGCACCCTGCGGATGCTGCCGCGCGGCATCGACGAGTACCTGGAGCGGCGCAGGCGGATGGAGGAGGCCGCCGCGGCCCAGGCCCCGGCACCCGCTCCCCGCACCGGGCCGGACGCCCCCGAGAGGAGCGCCGCCGACCTGCGCGCCGCCAAGAAGGAACTGCAGCGGATCGAGCGGCAGCTGGACAAGGTCTCCGAGAAGGAGGCCAAGCTGCACACCGCCATCGCCGAGCACGCCACCGACTTCGCGAAGGTCGCCGAACTCGACGCCGAGCTGCGGGAACTGGCCGGTCAGCGGGAGGAGCTGGAGCTGCGCTGGCTGGAACTCGCGGAGGACGCCTGACCCGCGCGCGCCCCCGCACGCGTCCACGTGCGGGGGCGCGCACGGCGTGGAGAGGGCGTGAAGGCGCGTAACGGGGGCATCACAGGGCGGTTCTCCCTTGGGAACAGGGGCTGACGCGGCCCGCTGCGCCGTCGGTACCGGGTGATAGAAAGAGCCCGTCTGAGAACTGTCTGAAGACGACTCTGGGTTCATCACGTACCTCAGGGCGTGGCTAAAAATCAGTGAGTAAGGGGGAACGCGCTGATGACTCAGCCGCCCAACCAGCCGCCGCAGGGTGGTTTCGGAGCGCCGCAGGATCCGCCGCCGGGCGGGGGCTTCGGGGCGCCGCAGACGCCGCCTCCTCCGCAGGGCCCGCCCCCGACCCCGCCGTCCGGCGCCCCGCAGCCCGGGTACGGCTACCCGCAGCAGCCGGGACCGTACGCCTCGGGGCCGTACGCCTCCGGCCCCTACGGGCAGCCGCAGCAGCCGGGGCCCTACGGACAGCCGCAGCAGCCGGGCCCGTACGGGCAGCCCGGGTACGGCTACCCGCAGCAGCCGCAGTTCCCCGGGGCTCCCGGCACGCCGCCCCCCGGATCCGGCTCCCGCAACCCCTTCAAGGGCAAGCCGGCCCTCGTCGTCGGCGCCGCCGCGGCGGCGCTGCTGGTCATCGGCGGCACCGTGTGGGCGGTCTCCGGTGACGGCGGGGAGGACAAGAAGCCGGTCGCCCGGCAGAGCGACGACGCCAAGCCCGGGCCCGGCGCCTCCGGCGCCCCGGTCAACCCCGGCGACGGCAGCGGCGACGGCGGCGAGGACCCGGAGAACCTCAACGAGGGCCGCCGGGCAGGCGAGTCCAAGGTGCTCTGGTACAAGGAGGCGCCCGACGCGCCCGGGTCCGGCGCCGACGCCCCCGGCATGTGGATCACCGACAGGACGGCGGTGAAGGCGGCCTACACGCAGCTGTCCGCCTACCGCGTCGGGGACGGCAAGCCCGCCTGGGAGCCCCTCGTCCTCCCGCACAAGATCTGCGCGGTCACCCCGGAGAAGACGGCCGACAACAAGATCGTCGTCGCGCACATGAGCGGCAAGAGCGACCGCGCCAAGTGCAACCAGCTCCAGCTCGTCGACCTCGACACCGGTGAGAAGGGCTGGACCGAGGAGGTCGCCGACGGCGCGCTGTTCGACTCCGCGCTCTCCATCAAGATGACCCTCGTCGGCGACACGCTGATGGTGGGCCGCTCGCAGTCCGGCACGGCGTACGACGTGACGAGCGGCAAGAAGCTGTTCGAGTCGAAGAAGTACGGCGACGCCTGCTTCCCCTCCGGGTTCGCGGGCGGCGAGCGGCTGATCCAGGTCGCCTCCTGCGGCGCCGGCGGCGACAACGCGCACGACGAGGTCCGGGAGCTCGACCCGAAGACCGGCAAGGTGAAGTGGACCCAGAAGTTCGACAAGGGATGGCGCGTCGAGCGCGCCTACTCCGTCGACCCGCTGGTCATCTACAGCACCAACAGGGACAAGAAGGCCTGGAACATCTCCACCTTCACCGCCACCGGCCAGTTCCGCTCCGAGGTCGGTTTCGACGAGGACTTCGCCCCCACGTGCGACTGGGCCATCCTGGCGCGCGACCTCCAGGGCTGCGAGGGCGTCGCCGCCGACGCCGACACCCTGTACCTGCCCACCAAGGCGACCACCGGCGCCAACGAGATCGTCGCGGTCAACCTCGCCGACGGCAAGGAGAAGTGGCGGGTCAAGTCCCCGGCGGAGGAGTCGATGGTGCCCATGAAGGTCGAGGGCGGCAAGCTCATCGCCTACGTGGAGCCCTCGTACGACGCGGGCGGCCGGATCGTGTCCATCCCGACCACCGGCAGCAGCCACGAGCCGGTCGGGCTGATGCAGAACCCGCAGAGCGTCGCGAAGATCGAGGACAGCTTCTACAGCAGGTCGATCGACTGGGTCGACGGACGCTTCTACCTCTCGACCACCCGGCTGACCGGCAACGACGAGTCGAAGGAGAAGCTGATGCTCGCCTACGGCAAGTGAGGCGCACGACGGCGGCGAGGCGGGCCGGCCCCGGACGGCCGGCGCCCTCGCCCCGTCCGGTCACCCACCCCGTCGCAGCCCGTCCCCTCCCCGAGGTACTCACGCCATGACCCAGCCGCCTCAGCCGTCCGACCAGCCGCCCCAGCCGTCCGACCGGTCCCCGCAGCAGCCGGGCTTCGGCCCGCCGCAGCCACCCGCCCAGCCCTCGCAGCAGCCACCCGCTCCGGGCGGGCCCGATCTCACCAAGGCTCCCGAGCCCGGATACGGGTACCCGCAGACCCCGCAGTCGCCTCCGGCCGCCCCGCCGACACCCCCGCCGTCCGGCGCCCCGCAGCCCGGATACGGCTACCCGGGGCAGCAGCCTCCGGCCGGGTACGGCTACCCCGGGCAGCAGCCGGGACCGTACGGACAGCCGCAGCAGCCGGGACCGTACGGACAGCCGCAGCAGCCGGGACCGTACGGACAGCCGCAGCAGCCGGGACCGTACGGGCAGCCGCAGCAGCCGGGTCCGTACGGGCAGCCCGGGTACGGCTATCCGCAGGCGACCGTGCCGATGCCGCAGCAGCCGCAGCCGGGCGGTGGCGGGCGGAAGCCCAACGCGCAGCTGGCCATCATCGTCGCCGCGGTCGTGGCCATCGCCCTGATCATCGGCGGTGGCGTCTGGTACGCCTCCTCCGGCAAGGACGACGACAAGAACACCTCCGCGGACTCCGGCGGCACCGGCGGCAAGGACAGCAAGAACGGCGGCGAGGGCGGCACCACCGCCGGCGGCGCGGAGAAGGCCCCGGCCGACCCCGGCTCCAAGGTCCTCTTCCAGGTGCCGGCGCCCGAGGTCCCCAAGGGCAGCACGACCATCGCCACCTCGGGCTCCTGGGTGACCGACACGGTGTACGCCAAGAGCGGCATCGCCGAGATCGTCGGCTACGACCGCGACAAGGGCACCGAGCAGTGGACGATCGACCTGCCCGGGCCGGTGTGCGAGGCCAGCGGTCATGTCACCGAGGACAACAGGACGGCGATCGTCTACAAGCCGGCCATGCCGACCAAGACCGACCCCCAGCGGTGCACGCAGGTCGGGGTGATCGACCTGGCGGCGGGCAAGGAGCTGTGGTCCAAGACCGCCAAGACCGGCACCATGCCGATCAGCTTCAACAACGTCACCCTCAGCGGGGGCACCGTCGCCGCGGGCAGCACCAGCGGAGGCGCCGCCTGGGAGATCGGCTCCGGGAAGCAGCTGTGGGCCCCCAAGACGTCCGACACCTGCTACGACGCCGGGTACGGCGGCGGCGAGAAGCTGGTCGCGGTGCGCAAGTGCGGTTCGTACGGGCAGCGCCAGCTGCACATCCAGACCATCGACCCGAAGTCCGGGACGGTGATCAGCGAGTACAAGATGGACGAGGGCATCGACTACGCCGGCATCGTCTCCACCGACCCGCTCGTCGTGGCGGCCGACGTCGGCGACTCCGCGGGGGACGGCAGCGGCATCTCCGACTTCTTCTCCATCGACAACAAGACCGGCGAGCTGCGCACGCGCATCTCCGCGCCGGGCGAGGAGTACGGGGCCCGCTGCGAGACCATCACCAAGATCGAGAAGTGCAGCGGACTGGCGGTCGGCAACGACCGGCTGTACATCGCGACCGAGGAGCACGAGAGCACCGGCAAGTACAGCCGGACCAACGAGGTCGTGGCCTTCGACCTGGGCACCGGCAAGAAGACCGGTCAGCGCGCCGACGCGGGGGACGGCTACGAGATCGTCCCGCTGCGGATGGACGGCGGCGACATCCTGGCGTACAAGCGTCCGCCCTACGACAAGGGCGGGCAGATCGTCAGCATCGACGGGAGTTCCTTCGAGCAGACGACGCTGATGGAGAACCCGGCCACGGAGTCCGTGCGGGACGTGGAGACGCGGATGCTGCCGGACAGCGCCGAGATCCTGTTCACGCAGGGGAGGCTGTACATGTCGGGCGTGTACGCCAGTGACTTCTCGACCTCGGAGAAGAGGTACCTGGTGATCGCCTTCGGCACGGGCTGATCCCCTGCTCGCCCGTCCGGTCCGCTTCCACGGCTCCGTCCCCGCTCGGGGGCGGAGCCGTGCGCGTACCGCTCATCACGTGCTCATCGCCACCGAACGCGAGAATTTCGGCGATCCGGGGCGATTCTCGCCGGTAGGGGGAGCGCAACGTCGAACAAGCGTGTAGCTTCCGGGGGCATCCACGGGGATCCACCGGAGGGTCCGGGCGGGGTGACGGCGCGCGGGGGTGTGCGCGGTATGGGGGGTTGGTTGTTCGATGGGAGTGCGGCTGATGGTGGTCGACGACCACCGATTGCTCGCGGAGGCGCTGGCCTCGGCGCTGAAGCTGCGGGGGCACCGGGTGCTGGCCGCGGCGGCGCCGGCGGCGGGGGCGGCGGACCTGGTGATCAGCCGGGCGCCGGAGGTGTGCCTGCTGGGGACGGCGACACCGGCGGAGCCGGGGATCTTCGACCCGGTGGTGAAGATCAAGCGGGAACGGCCGCAGGTGGCGGTACTGGTGCTGGGGCCGGTGCCGAGCCCGCGCGGGATCGCGGCGGCGTTCGCGGCGGGGGCGTCGGGATACGTGCGGCACGACGAGCGCATCGAGGGCGTCGAGCGGGCGATCATGAAGGCGCGGGCGGGGGAGGCGGCGGTGGCGCCGCAGTTGCTGCAGGGGGCGTTCGGCGAGCTGCTGAACCCGGTGGCGCAGCCGGACGACGAGGGGCAGCGGCTGTTGCGGATGCTGACGCCGAGGGAGGTGGAGGTGCTGGTGCGGGTGGCCGACGGTGAGGACACCCGGCTGATCGCGGCGGGCATGGGCATCGCCCCGTCGACGGCGCGGACGCATGTGCAGCGGGTCCTGATGAAACTGGGCGTGGGGTCGCGGCTGGAGGCGGCGGCACTGGCGGCCCGGACGGGGCTGCTGGACCGGGCGGGGCCGGTACGGCGAGTGATGTCCGCGGAGGACTGACCCGGCGGGACCGTGCGGGCTCGGGTGCGGGGGTGACGCCTGCGGTGCGTCGGGGGCGGAGTCGGGGCGGACGCCGCATCCCCGCGGGCACGTGTGGCCTCCCCGGTGCCCCGAGGGCCCGGGAGGAGCCCCCCGCCCGCTCCCGGGAGGAGCCCCCGGGAGCGGCACGGACGGGCACGGCGGCGCCTCGCCGGCGCCGGGCCGCGCTCCCCGCCCGCGTCGGCGTTGGGCCACCGGGTGACGCCGGTTCGCTCTTCCCCCTTCTCGTCCGGCTCGTCCGGCTTCTCGTTCGGCTTCTCGTCCGGCAGGACGTCCGGCGGCGCGGCCGTCGGCCCCGTCCTCAGCCACAGCAGGAACAACCGGCCCGGGATCGGCGTCCCCAGTCCGGCCCACAGGTGAATGCCGACGCCCTCGTCCTCGTCGTTCGGCCGCCGAGAGGGCGGGGGGCGTGAGGTTTGTGGGGGTCTGTGTGTGGACGCGCTTCGGTGCGTGAACCGGCACCTGACGGAAACCGCACCTTCGCGTTCAGTCGTCGAACGCTTCTGTTGATGTTTTTTGTTCGATGGTGATGCGTGATGGTCCTGATGGGTTGTGTTTTGGTATGTTGGGTTCTGTTGGAAGAGTGTGGAGCGGTGTGTGACGTGCCGCGGTGAGCGGCCCGAATGGAGCGTCCGGCGTGAAGAAGACCTCGACCCGACTGGCCGACGGTCGCGAGCTCATCTACTACGACCTGAGTGACGACGTCGTGCGTGAGGCGGTCGACCGCCGCCCGCTGGACGCCACCGTCACCTCCTCCGAGGTCCGCCGTGACCCGCTGCGGGGCGACCGGGTCGCCGTCGCCTCGCACCGCCAGGGCCGCACCTACCACCCGCCGGCCGACCAGTGCCCCCTGTGCCCCTCCCGGGGGGAGCGGCTGAGCGAGATCCCCGACGCGTCGTACGACGTGGTCGTCTTCGAGAACCGGTTCCCCTCGCTGGCCGGGGACTCGGGCCGGTGCGAGGTCGTCTGCTTCACCTCCGACCACGACGCCTCCTTCGCCGACCTGAGCGAACGACAGGCACGGCTGGTCCTGGAGGCGTGGACGGACCGGACGTCCGAGCTGTCCCACCTGCCCTCCGTCGAGCAGGTGTTCTGCTTCGAGAACCGGGGCGCCGAGATCGGCGTCACCCTCCAGCACCCGCACGGGCAGATCTACGCCTACCCCTTCACCACCCCCCGGACCGCCCTGATGCTGCGTCACGTGGCCGCGCACAAGGAGGCGACCGGCGGGGAGAACCTCTTCGACGCCGTGCTGGAGCGGGAACTCTCCGGGGAGCGGGTCGTCCTGGAGGGGGAGCACTGGGCCGCCTTCGTGCCGTACGCGGCGCACTGGCCCTACGAGGTCCACCTGTACCCGAGGCGCCGGGTGCCCGACCTGCTCGGGCTCGACGAGGCGGCGCGCGCGGAGTTCCCCGAGGTGTACCTGGAACTGCTGAGGCGCTTCGACCGGATCTTCGACGGGCGGGACGGGGGGAAGGAGGGCGCGGGGGAGCCGCCGACGCCGTACATCGCGGCCTGGCACCAGGCGCCGTTCGGCCCGCTGGAGGAGTTCGACGGCGTCACGCGCGACGACTTCGCCCTCCACCTCGAGCTTTTCACCATTCGCCGCACCACCGGCAAGCTGAAGTTCCTCGCGGGGTCCGAGTCCGGTATGGATGTGTTCATCAACGACGTGCCGCCGGAGCGTGCGGCCGAGCGACTGCGGGAGGTAGCGAGCTCATGAGCGGGAAATACCTGGTGACGGGCGGTGCCGGTTACGTCGGCGGTGTCGTCGCCCAGCATCTGCTGGAGGCCGGTCACGAGGTGGTCGTGCTCGACAACCTCTCCACCGGCTTCCGCGAGGGTGTTCCCGCGGGAGCCTCCTTCGTCGAGGGCGACCTCCGCGAGGCCGCCGAGTGGCTGGACCCCTCCTACGACGGCGTCCTGCACTTCGCCGCGTTCTCGCAGGTCGGCGAGTCGGTCGTGAAGCCGGAGAAGTACTGGGACAACAACGTCGGCGGCACCATGGCGCTGCTGGCGGCCATGCGCGCGGCGGGCGTGCGCCGACTGGTGTTCTCCTCCACGGCGGCGACCTACGGCGAACCGGAGCAGGTCCCGATCACGGAGTCCGCCCCGACCCGGCCCACGAACCCCTACGGGGCCTCGAAGCTCGCCGTCGACCACATGATCACCGGTGAGGCGGCGGCGCACGGGCTGGGCGCGGTCTCCCTGCGCTACTTCAACGTGGCCGGCGCGTACGGGCAGCACGGCGAGCGCCACGACCCCGAGTCGCACCTGATCCCGCTCGTGCTGCAGGTGGCGCAGGGGAGGCGGGAGGCGATCTCCGTCTACGGCGACGACTACCCGACCCCGGACGGCACCTGCGTACGCGACTACATCCACGTCGCCGACCTGGCCGAGGCCCATCTGCTGGCCCTGCGGGCCGCCGAGCCCGGCGAGCACCTGATCTGCAACCTCGGCAACGGCAACGGCTTCTCCGTCCGCGAGGTGATCGAGACGGTCCGCAAGGTCACCGGCCACCCGATCCCCGAGGTCGTGGCCCCCCGCCGGGGCGGCGACCCCGCGGTCCTGGTGGCGTCGGCCGCCGCGGCCCACGAGAAGCTGGGCTGGAACCCGTCGCGCACGGACCTCGCGGAGATCGTCGCCGACGCGTGGCAGTTCGCGCGGCAGCGCGCCGAGAGCACGACGAAGGGGCAGGGAGCCAGAGCATGAGCGAGTCCAGCGAGGCCGTCGCACGGTCCGTCGCCGAACGGTTCGAGCGGCTGTACGGGGCCGCACCGGACGGGGTGTGGGCGGCACCGGGCCGGGTCAACCTCATCGGCGAGCACACCGACTACAACGACGGCTTCGTCATGCCGTTCGCCCTGCCGCACACCGCGGTCGCCGCGGTCGCGCGCCGCGACGACGGCGTCCTGCGCCTGCACTCGGCCGACGTCGACGACCCGGTGGCGGAGCTGGCGGTGGACGCCCTCGCGCCCGGATCCGACCGGCGGTGGACCGCCTACCCGGCGGGCGTGGTGTGGGCCCTGCGCGAGGCCGGCCACGCGGTGACCGGCGCGGACGTCCACCTCGCCTCGACGGTCCCGGCGGGCGCGGGCCTGTCGTCGTCGGCCGCCCTGGAGGTGGTCGTGGCGCTCGCGCTGAACGACCTGTTCGGCCTGGGCCTGCGCGGCTGGCAGCTGGCCCGGCTGTGCCAGCGCGCGGAGAACGTCTACGTCGGCGCCCCCGTCGGCATCATGGACCAGACGGCCTCGGCCTGCTGCGAAGAGGGCCACGCCCTGTTCCTCGACACCCGCGACCTCTCCCAGCGGCAGATCCCCTTCGACCTGGCCGCCGAGGGCATGCGCCTGCTGGTCGTCGACACCCGGGTCGAGCACAGCCACAGCGAGGGCGAGTACGGCAAGCGCCGCGCCGGCTGCGAGAAGGGCGCGGCCCTGCTGGGCGTCGACGCGCTCAGGGACGTGCCGTACGCGGAGCTGGAGGCGGCGCTGGCGCGGCTGGGCGACGAGGAGGAGGTCCGCCGCCTGGTCCGGCACGTGATCACGGAGGACGAGCGGGTCGAACGGGTCGTCGCGTTCCTTCAGGCGGGCGACGCCCGGGCCATCGGCCCCGTCCTGGCCGAGGGCCACGCCTCCCTGCGCGACGACTTCCGCGTCTCCTGCCCCGAACTCGACCTGGTCGTCGACACGGCGCTGGGCGCGGGTGCGCTGGGCGCCCGCATGACCGGCGGCGGCTTCGGCGGCTCGGCCGTCGTGCTCGCCGAGGAGGCCGACGTCCCGGTGATCACCAAGGCGGTGGAGGAGGCCTTCGCGGCGGCCGGCTTCCGGGCCCCCCGCACCTTCGAGGCGGTCCCGTCGGCGGGGGCGCGGCGGCTGCGCTGAGCCCTCCCGGCCCGCCGCGGGGATCGGCGACGGCGCGTCCCTCCTCGTGAGGACGTCCACCGGCCCCCGCGGCTTCGGGGTGCCGTACGGCGTCGGCATCGCCTCCGGGGCACGGGGCCGGCTCCGGCCGCCCCGCTAGCCCAGCCGCTTCGTCAGCGTGTACTCCGTGATCCCCGGCGGGTAGTCGGGGATCACGCAGACCACCTCGTAGCCCTGCTTCCGGTAGAACTCCGGGGCCTGGAAGTCCCAGGTCTCCACGCGGGCGGCGGTGCAGCCGCGGTCGGCGGAGGCGATGCGCTCCGCCTCCGCCAGCAGGAGGGAGCCCAGGCCCGCCCCCCGGTGGCGTCCGTCGACCCAGAGGTAGGTCACGTGCAGCCAGGTCGTCCAGGTGTGGCCGACCAGGCCGCCCGCGAGATCGCCGTTCGCGCCCGACGCCCACACGTGCAAAGCCGACTCCCGTTCGGCCGGCGTTCCGCGCAGGGCGCGCAGGACCGGGGAGGCCGCCGTGTTGGTGTCCCTCAGCCGCCTGCGGAGCAGATCACGTCGGGCCTTGTCGACTTCTGTCTCAAGACGGAACATGCGGCTCACCATAAACGCGCAAGGCCGCCAGTTCTGCAAATAACCTTCCGCTCCCGGGCCTCGCCCGTACTCTGATGAACAGCGCCGGTGGGGGCCGGCGTCGTTCAGGGGGCGAGAGAAGTCGGGTACGGCGTCCGAGGCGGGGCGGCGGCCGACCCGCGGCGGCGGCCGTGCGGTTGCGGCGACCCGTCCCGTGTCCAGCAGGAAAGTCCGTGACGAGGGCTTCGGCGCCGTACCCGCGCCGGTGTCGTCCTCCGACGATGGGTAATCCCCTGCTCTGCGGAGAGCTTGGGGAAGGGGGTTTCGTGGTTCGCATCCGAGTCCTGGTCGTCGACGACCATCGCATCTTCGCCGAGTCACTGGCGGCGGCCCTGGCCGCGGAGCCGGACGTCGACGTGTCCGCGGCGGGCAGCGGCCCGGCCGCGCTGCGCTGCCTGGAGCGGGCGGCCGCCGAGGGGCGGCGGTTCGACGTCCTGCTCGTCGACGCCGACCTGGGCGGCAAGGTGCCCGGCGGACGGCCGGCCGTGCCGGTGCAGGACGGCGACGAGGACGGACTCGTCGACGGGATGTCGCTGGTCACGGGGGTGCGCTCGGCGCAGCCCCAGGTGCGCATCGTCGTCCTCGCCGAGAAGGACGACCCGCGCCGGGCCGCGCTCGCCCTGCAGGCGGGAGCCTCCGGGTGGGTGGCCAAGGACTGCTCGCTGAGCCGGCTGCTCACCGTCATCCGCGGGGTGCTGCGGGACGAGACGCACCTGCCGCCCGCGCTGCTCACCGGCGTCCTGCGCGAACTGACCGCCGCCCGCAGGCACCGCACCGAGAGCGAACGGCTCGTGGAGTCCCTGACCCCGAGGGAGCGGGAAGTGCTGCGGTGCATGGTGGCGGGGCTGGGGCGCAAAGCGGTCGCCGAGCGCCTGTTCCTGTCCCCGCACACCGTGCGCACCCACATGCAGAACGTCCTCGGCAAACTGGGGGTGCACTCCACCCTCGCCGCCGTCGCCCTCGCCCGCCGGGCGGGCGTCGGGCCCGTCGACCTGGACCGGCCGTCAACCGGGGATGTTGTCGAACGGGGCGGTCAACTGGCGTAGCAGCCCGGCCAGTTCACCGCGCTGCGCGGGGGAGAGCTCCGCGAGGATGGCCCGCTCCTGGGCCAGCAGCCCGGCCAGCGCCTGGTCGGCGCGGTCGCGGCCCTCGTCCGTGAGCCGGACCAGCACACCGCGCCGGTCGCTGGGATCGGGCAGCCGCGCCACCAGCCCTTTCTTGGCGAGGCGGTCGATGCGGTTGGTCATCGTGCCCGAGGTGACCAGGGTCTGGGTGAGGAGCTGGCCGGGCGAGAGCTGGTACGGGGTGCCCGCGCGGCGCAGCGCGGTCAGGACGTCGAACTCCCAGGACTCCAGGTGGTGCTCGGCGAAGGCGAGCCGGCGCGCCCGGTCCAGGTGCCGGGCCAGTCTGCTCACCCGGCTGAGCACCTCGAGCGGTTCCACGTCGAGGTCCGGGCGCTCCCGGCGCCACGCTGCGACCAGCCGATCGACCTCGTCCTCCATGCGGATCAGTGTAGTGGTTGTGTCGACGTGAAGTCTCTTGACGTGAAGTGTCTTGACGTCGAGGTAATTGGGGGGCGAGGCTGGACGCAGTCCGTCAGCACCGGGAGGTTCCATGCCCGCGGCCACCGGTCCCACCTGGGACCCCGCCCAGTACCTGCGCCACGCCGGCCACCGCACCCGGCCCTTCACCGACCTCCTCGCCCGTATCCCCGACCTGCCCGGCGACCCGCCCCGCATCGCCGACCTGGGCTGCGGCGCCGGCAACGTCACCGCCCTGCTCGCCGGCCGCTGGCCCGCCGCCCGCGTCACCGGCTACGACAACTCGCCCGAGATGCTCGACGCGGCCCGCACCGGCCACGAGGGCCCCACCCCCGGGGGCGGCCGGCTCGACTTCGCCCACGCCGACGTCCGCACCTGGACACCGGACCGGCCGTACGACCTGATCGTCAGCAACGCCACCCTCCAGTGGGTCCCCGGGCACGCGGAGCGGTTCGGCGACTGGATCGCCGGGCTCGCCCCCGGCGGCACCCTCGCCTTCCAGGTGCCCGGCAACTTCGACGCCCCCAGCCACACCCTCCTGCGCGAACTCGCCGCCGCCCCGCACCGGCGCACCCGCCTCGCCGGCGTCCTGCGCCACGCCGGAGCCGTGCTCCGGCCGGAGGAGTACCTGGAACGCCTGACCGGCCTCGGCTGCACGGCCGACGTGTGGGAGACGACGTACGTCCACCTGCTGACGGGAGAGGACCCCGTCCTGGACTGGGTCGGGGGCACCGCCCTGCGCCCCGTCCTGACCGCCCTCGCCGACGACCCCGAGGCGCGGGAGGAGTTCGTGGCGGAGTACCGCACCGCCCTGCGCGCCGCCTATCCGGCCGGGGCGCACGGCACCCCGTTCCCGTTCCGGCGGATCTTCGCCGTGGCCGTCAAGGAGACACGACCGTGATCACCGCCGTCGACCACGTCCAGCTGGCCGCGCCGCCCGGCTCCGAGGAGCGGCTGCGCGGGTACTACACCGCCGTCCTCGGCATGACCGAGATCCCCAAGCCGCCGGTCCTCGCCGCGCGCGGCGGCTGCTGGTTCCGGGCCCAAGCCGTGCAGCTCCACCTGGGGATCGAGCCGGACTTCCGGCCCGCGCGGAAGGCCCACCCCGGCCTGAGGGTCACCGGGATCGACGCGTACGCCGCCCGGCTGAAGGCCCACGGAGCCCCCGTCACCTGGGACGACGACCTTCCGGGCCACCGACGCTTCTACTCCGAGGACCCGGTGGGCAACCGGCTGGAGTTCCTGGAGCCCCGCTAGGACTTCCGGTGCCCGATCAGCCGCGGCTTCTGCTCCAGCCCGTCCAGGCCGTGCCAGGCCAGGTTCACCAGGTGGGCCGCCACCTCCGCCTTCTTCGGCTTGCGCACGTCCAGCCACCACTGGCCGGTCAGGGCGACCATCCCGACCAGCGCCTGCGCGTACAGCGGCGCCAGCTTGGGGTCGAAGCCCCGGCTCTTGAACTCGCGGCCCAGGATGTCCTCCACCTGGGTGGCGATGTCCGAGATCAGCGAGGCGAAGGAACCCGTCGACTGGGGGATGGGGGAGTCACGGACCAGGATGCGGAAACCGTCCGTGTACTCCTCGATGTAGTCCAGCAGCGCGAACGCCGCCTGCTCGCACAGCTCCCGCGGATGCCCCGCCGTCAGGGAACTCGTCACCATGTCCAGCAGCCGCCGCATCTCGCGGTCCACCACCACCG
Organism: Streptomyces viridosporus T7A; assembly: GCF_008704515.1. NCBI lineage: Bacteria > Bacillati > Actinomycetota > Actinomycetes > Kitasatosporales > Streptomycetaceae > Streptomyces > Streptomyces viridosporus. The sequence goes on along the minus strand of NZ_CP023700.1, from coordinate 3,651,371 downwards.
CGTACAGGCCCTCCTTGCCGCCGAAGTGCTCGTACACCACCGGCTTGGAGACCCCGGCCTTCGCCGCGATCTCCTCCACCGACGTGCCCTCGAAGCCCTTGGCCGCGAACAGGGTGCGGCCGATCTCCAACAACTGCTGGCGGCGTTCGGCACCGGTCATCCGGGTACGGCGCACACGCCGCGGCTTGTCATTGCTCGGGGTGCTGCTGGAGTCGGTCGCCACGGCGACCATCATGCCGCCTTCACGGTTTCCTTCCCCCGCCGGGCGTCGCCTTCCGCCGTACGACGGCGCGAATCGATACGCGAGCGTGACGGCCACCGCACGTCGTACGCCCAGCCCAACCGCTCGAACCAGCGGATCAGACGGGCGCTCGAATCGAGCTGCCCGCGCTCCACCCCGTGCCGCGCCGAGGTCGGATCGGCGTGGTGCAGGTTGTGCCAGGACTCACCGCAGGACAGGATCGCCAGCCACCACACGTTGCCCGAACGGTCCCGCGACTTGAACGGGCGCTTGCCGACCGCATGGCAGATCGAGTTGATCGACCACGTCACGTGGTGCAGCAACGCCACCCGGACGAGTGACCCCCAGAAGAAGGCGGTGAACGCGCCCCACCACGACATCGTGACCAGACCGCCGATCAGCGCCGGCAGCCCCAGCGACACGACCGTCCACAGCACGAACTGGCGGGAGATCGCCCGCAGCGTCCTGTCCTTGATCAGATCCGGCGCGTACTTGTCCTGCGGCGTCTGCTCCTCGTCGAACATCCACCCGATGTGCGCCCACCACAGGCCCTTGAGCAGCGCCGGGACCGTCTCCCCGTACCGCCACGGCGAATGCGGGTCGCCCTCGGCGTCGGAGAACTTGTGGTGCTTGCGGTGATCGGCCACCCAGCGCACCAGCGGACCCTCGACCGCCATGGAGCCGGCGACGGCCAGCGCGATCTTCAACGGCCGCTTGGCCTTGAACGAGCCGTGGGTGAAGTGGCGGTGGAAACCGATGGTGATGCCGTGGCACCCGAGGAAGTAGAAGAAGACCAGCAGACCGAGGTCCAGCCAGCTCACCCCCCAGCCCCACGCCAGCGGAACCGCCGCCAGCAGCGCCAGGAACGGGACGGCGATGAAGAGCAGCAGCGTGATCTGCTCGATCGAACGCTTGCTCTCCCCGCCCAGGGTGGCGGAGGGCAGCGCCCCGCCCTCGGACCGGTCCTTCTTCGTCTCTTCGTCGATCACATCGGAGCTCGAGGTCATACGTGTCCCCTGTGGGGTATGTGGGATGAGGGTGATGTGCCCGGCCACGGAGACCGTGCGTCCTTCCTACGGTCCCGTAACCTACGGCAACGTAAGTATGGCAGTGCGTCGCCCGGCGGCAAGAGCCCGTGGGCCTGCGCGTCCGGGTCGGCACCTATCCTGGAAGTCGGTCGGACAGCGCGGTCCGCTCTGATTTCTTCCCGGACGTCCGGCCCGTAAGCGGCTCCCGCCGCGCGAGACGCCGTTCGGGTTCCCTCCCAGACGAGCTTCAACACTGCAAGGAGCCGCACCTGTGAGCAGTGCCGACGACCAGACCACGACGACGAGCAGCGAACTGCGCGCCGACATCCGCCGACTGGGCGACCTCCTCGGGGAGACCCTCGTCCGGCAGGAGGGCCCGGAACTGCTGGACCTCGTCGAGAAGGTCCGCCGCCTCACCCGCGAGGACGGCGAGGCCGCCGCCGAACTGCTGCGCGGCACCGAACTGCAGACCGCGGCCAAGCTGGTCCGCGCCTTCTCCACCTACTTCCACCTGGCCAACGTCACCGAACAGGTCCACCGCGGCCGCGAACTGCGCGCCCGCCGCGCCGCCGAGGGCGGACTGCTCGCCCGCACCGCCGACCGGCTCAAGGACGCCGACCCCGACCACCTGCGCGAGACCGTGCGGCACCTCAACGTCCGCCCCGTCTTCACCGCCCACCCCACCGAGGCCGCCCGCCGCTCCGTCCTCAACAAGCTCCGCCGGATCGCCGCCCTCCTCGACACCCCCGTCATCGAGTCCGACCGGCGCCGCCTCGACACCCGGCTCGCCGAGAACATCGACCTCGTCTGGCAGACCGACGAACTGCGCGTGGTCCGCCCCGAACCCACCGACGAGGCCCGCAACGCCATCTACTACCTCGACGAACTCCACGCCGGCGCGGTCGGCGACGTCCTCGAGGACCTCACCGCCGAACTGGAACGCGCCGGCATCCGCCTCCCCGACGACACCCGCCCCCTCACCTTCGGCACCTGGATCGGCGGCGACCGCGACGGCAACCCCAACGTCACCCCCCAGGTCACCTGGGACGTCCTCATCCTCCAGCACGAACACGGCATCAACGACGCCCTGGAGATGATCGACGAACTGCGCGGCTTCCTCTCCAACTCCATCCGCTACACCGGCGCCACCGAGGAACTCCTCACCTCCCTCCAGGCCGACCTCGACCACCTCCCCGAGATCAGCCCCCGCTACAAGCGCCTCAACGCCGAGGAGCCCTACCGGCTCAAGGCCACCTGCATCCGGCAGAAGCTGGAGAACACCAAGCTCCGCCTCGCCAAGGGCACCCCCCACGAACCCGGCCGCGACTACCTCGGCACCGGCGAACTCCTCACCGACCTGCGGATCGTCCAGGCCTCCCTGCGCGAACACCGCGGCGGCCTCTTCGCCGACGGCCGCCTCGCCCGCACCATCCGCACCCTCGCCGCCTTCGGCCTCCAACTCGCCACCATGGACGTCCGCGAACACGCCGACGCCCACCACCACGCCCTCGGCCAGCTCTTCGACCGGCTCGGCGAGGAATCCTGGCGCTACGCCGACATGCCCCGCGACTACCGCACCAAGCTCCTCGCCAAGGAACTCAGGTCCCGCAGGCCGCTGGCCCCCACCCCGGCCCCCGTGGACGCGGCCGGCGAGAAGACCCTCGGCGTCTTCCAGACCGTCAAGCGCGCCCTGGAGGTCTTCGGACCCGAGGTCATCGAGTCCTACATCATCTCCATGTGCCAGGGCGCCGACGACGTCTTCGCCGCCGCCGTCCTGGCGAGGGAAGCCGGACTCGTCGACCTGCACGCCGGCTGGGCGAAGATCGGCATCGTCCCCCTGCTGGAGACCACCGACGAACTCAAGGCCGCCGACACCATCCTCGAGGACATGCTCGCCGACCCCTCCTACCGGCGCCTGGTCGCCCTGCGCGGCGACGTCCAGGAGGTCATGCTCGGCTACTCCGACTCCTCCAAGTTCGGCGGCATCACCACCAGCCAGTGGGAGATCCACCGCGCCCAGCGCCGCCTGCGCGACGTCGCCCACCGCTACGGCGTCCGGCTGCGCCTCTTCCACGGCCGCGGCGGCACCGTCGGCCGCGGCGGCGGCCCCACCCACGACGCCATCCTCGCCCAGCCCTGGGGCACCCTCGAGGGCGAGATCAAGGTCACCGAACAGGGCGAGGTCATCTCCGACAAGTACCTCATCCCCGCCCTCGCCCGGGAGAACCTGGAACTGTCCGTCGCCGCCACCCTCCAGGCCTCCGCCCTGCACACCGCGCCCCGCCAGTCCGTCGAGGCCCTCGCCCGCTGGGACGCCGCCATGGACGTCGTCTCCGACGCCGCCCACGCCGCCTACCGCCGCCTCGTCGAGGACCCCGACCTGCCCGCCTACTTCTTCGCCTCCACCCCCGTCGACCAGCTCGCCGACCTCCACCTCGGCTCCCGCCCCTCACGCCGCCCCGACTCCGGCGCCGGCCTGGACGGACTGCGCGCCATCCCCTGGGTGTTCGGCTGGACCCAGTCCCGGCAGATCGTGCCCGGCTGGTTCGGCGTCGGCTCCGGCCTGAAGGCCCTGCGCGAGGCCGGCCTGGACACCGTGCTCGACGAGATGCACCAGCAGTGGCACTTCTTCCGCAACTTCATCTCCAACGTCGAGATGACCCTCGCCAAGACCGACCTGCGCATCGCCCGGCACTACGTCGACACCCTCGTCCCCGACCACCTCAAGCACGTCTTCGACACCATCGAGGCCGAGCACGAACTGACCGTCGCCGAGGTGCTGCGCGTCACCGGCGAGCAGGAACTCCTGGACGCCGACCCGGTCCTGAAGCAGACCTTCACCATCCGCGACGCCTACCTGGACCCCATCTCCTACCTCCAGGTCGCCCTCCTCAAGCGCCAGCGCGACGCCGCCGCCGCGGGAGAGCAGCCCGACCCGCTGCTCTCCCGGGCCCTGCTGCTGACCGTCAACGGCGTCGCGGCCGGCCTGCGCAACACCGGCTGACCGCACCACCGGAACCTCCGGACACGACGGTGCCCCCGAGCCTCCTACCGGCCCGGGGGCACCCTCGCGTCCGGGCGACCGGCGCGTCCGTCGGACACCGGCCGCCTCAGATCGCCAGGAAGGCCGCCGTGAGCAGCACCGCCCCCGACGACGCCAGCACCCACGCGGCCCGCGTCCGCAGCAGCCCGCCCGCCACCACCACCGACGCCAACAGCAGCGCCCCGCCCAGCGGAACCCACGCGTACAGGATCCCGGCGGGACCGGAACGGACCGCGCGCTCACCGTCCGGCTCCAGCACCACCGGATAGGTCCCGCCCTCCTCCACGGCCACCGATTTCTCCAGCACGACCTCCGCCCGCGGCTGCGACCCCCGCGACGACGGCGCGTACGGCCCCGAGCACGTCTGCGCACCGCACCGCCCCACCTCGACCGTGCCGCGCTCGCGCCCCTTGGTCAGCATCACGTACTGCGCCGTACCCCACGACGCCCACACCCCGGCGACCAGGATCAGCGCGGCGACCGTGCCCATCGCCGCGAACCGGCACAGCCGCAGCACGGGGGAAGAGCCCCGGGAGGAGGGGACCGCAGAAGGCATGGCGGCGATCCTTGGCCATGACCTCGCGGCCGGTCAACTCCGGTGGGGAACAAGTCGACAGATGTACTCATCAGCAGACCGCGGGACGCACGCGATCAGCAGGACGCGGGCACACGCGCTCCGCGGGTCACGAGTTGTACGCGCTCTGCGCCCGCTCCAGCCCCTCGGACACCAGACACTCCACCGCGTCCGCCGCCCGGTCCACGAAGTAGTCCAGCTCCTTGCGCTCCGCCGACGAGAAGTCCCGCAACACGAAATCCGCCACCTGCATCCGCCCCGGCGGACGACCGATCCCGAACCGCACCCGGTGGTAGTCCGCCCCGAACGCCTTCGTCATCGACTTCAACCCGTTGTGCCCGTTGTCCCCGCCCCCCAGCTTCAACCGCAGCACGCCGTACCCGATGTCCAACTCGTCGTGGATCGCCACCACATGGGCCACCGGCACCTTGTAGAACTCCCGCAGCGCGTTCACCGGCCCGCCCGACAGGTTCATGTACGACATCGGCTTCGCCAGCACCACCCGCCGGTTCGCCGGCCCCGGCGGCCCGATCCGCCCCTCCACCACCTGCGCCTGAGCCTTCCCGGCCCGCTTGAACCGCCCCCCCATCCGCTCCGCCAGCAGATCCGCCACCATGAAGCCCACGTTGTGCCGGTTCATCGCGTACTCCGGCCCCGGATTGCCCAGACCCACGATCAACCAGGGAGCCGCCGCATCGGTCGTCACGTCCATGTCTCCTTCATACGCGTCGGCCGCTGCCCCGCACGGGAACAGCGGCCGACGAAACGACGACTGGCAGAGGATCAGGCCTCTTCGCCCTCTTCGCCCTCGGGCGCCTCCTCCGCCTGCGCGGCCAGCACCTGCAGCACCACGGCGTCCTCGTCCACGGCCAGCTTCACGCCCTCGGGAAGCGTGATGTCCTTCGCCAGGACCGAGGCACCGGCCTCCAGACCCGCGACGGACACCGTCAGGTAGTCCGGAATGCGCGTGGCCTCGGCCGCGACCGGCAGCGCCGGCAGCACGTGCTCCAGCAGGTTGCCACCCGGGGCCAGCTCGCCCTCGGGCTGCACCGGGATCTCCACCTGGACGATCTCGCCACGCTTCACCTTCAGCAGGTCCACGTGCTCCAGGAAGCCCTTCAGCGGGTCACGCTGCACCGCCTTCGGGATCGCCAGCTGGGTCTCCTTGCCGTCGATGAGCAGCTCGATCAGCACGTTCGGCGTACGCAGCGCCAGCAGCAGCTCGTGACCCGGCAGCGTGACGTGCAGCGGCTCGAGACCGTGCTCGTACACCACACCCGGAACCTTGCCGTCACGGCGGATACGGCGGGCGGCACCCTTGCCGAACTCGGTACGCGTCTCGGCGTTGATCTTCACGTCGGCCATGTTCACTCCTCGAAGTCAGAAAGACGGACTGGGGTACCCCTTGCCCCTTGGAGCTCGGGGGAGGTCACCCGGCCACGAACGGCCTGCTACGAAGAGCGCGTCGATAACGGACCACCGCACCACCCGCAAGAAGCGGTACGGCCTCCCTCGCCGAGCAACTGCAGCAGTCTACTCGGACCGGGAGGCCGTACCCAAAACGATCACCGGAGCGCACCGACCGCCCCGCGCGACCCCTTACTGCTCGTCGAACAGGCTCGTCACCGAACCGTCCTGGAACACCTCACGCGCCGCACGCGCGATCGTCGGCGCGATCGACAGCACCTTGATCTTGTCCAGGGTCTCGCCCAGCTCCTTCGGCGTCGGCAGCGTGTCCGTGAACACGAACTCGCTCACCCGCGAGTTCTTCAGCCGGTCCGCCGCCGGACCCGACAGCACACCGTGCGTCGCCGTCACGATCACGTCCTCCGCACCGTGCGCGAACAGCGCGTCCGCCGCGGCGCAGATCGTGCCACCGGTGTCGATCATGTCGTCCACCAGCACGCACACGCGGCCCTTCACCTCACCGACCACCTCGTGCACGGTGACCTGGTTCGCCACGTCCTTGTCCCGGCGCTTGTGCACGATCGCCAGCGGCGCACCCAGCCGGTCGCACCAACGGTCCGCCACCCGCACACGACCCGCGTCCGGCGACACCACCGTCAGCTTCTCCCGGTCCACCTTCGCCCCCACGTAGTCCGCGAGCAGCGGCAGCGCGAAGAGGTGGTCGACGGGCCCGTCGAAGAACCCCTGGATCTGATCCGTGTGCAGATCCACCGTGAGGAGACGGTCGGCACCCGCCGTCTTCATCAGATCCGCGATCAGACGCGCCGAGATCGGTTCACGACCCCGGTGCTTCTTGTCCTGCCGCGCGTAACCGTAGAACGGCACGATGACCGTGATGGACCTCGCCGACGCACGCTTCAGCGCGTCAATCATGATCAACTGCTCCATGATCCACTTGTTGATCGGAGCAGTGTGGCTCTGGATCAGGAAACAGTCGGCACCACGAGCCGACTCCTGGTACCGCACATAGATCTCACCATTGGCGAAGTCGAAGGCCTTCGTCGGGACGACCCCGACACCCAGCTGGTGGGCGACCTCCTCGGCAAGCTCGGGGTGGGCGCGCCCGGAGAAGAACATCATCTTCTTCTCGCCGGTCGTCTTGATCCCGGTCACAGCACTTTCTCCTCAGAGGTCTCGCAGCTGGGTCTCGAGAAACCTCGTCGCCGGCAATGCGAGAGGTCATCACAGCTGGTAGGGGTGCAGGTGTGCACTTATCACGGTACGCCGTGCACGAGGCACCGGTTTCCGGTCACCCCTCCTCGACCGCCCCCCGGGACGCCTCCTCCGCCGCCTTCGCGGCAGCGCTCCCCGGACGCTTACGAGCCACCCAACCCTCGATATTCCGCTGCTGACCACGGGCCACGGCCAGCGAACCGGGCGGCACGTCCTTCGTGATCACCGAACCGGCAGCCGTGTAAGCACCGTCCCCGACCGTGACAGGCGCCACAAACATATTGTCCGAACCCGTCTTGCAGTGCGAGCCGACGGTCGTGTGGTGCTTGTGCTCCCCGTCATAGTTCACGAACACACTCGCCGCACCGATGTTCGAAAAGTCACCGATCGTCGCGTCACCGACGTACGACAGGTGCGGAACCTTCGTCCCCTCACCGATCGACGCGTTCTTCGTCTCCACGTACGTACCGATCTTGCCCTTGCGGCCCAGACGCGTCCCCGGACGCAGATACGCGTACGGCCCCACCGTCGCCTCGGGACCCACCTCCGCACCCAGGGACACCGTGTTGTCCACCCGGGCACCGGCACCCACACGCGTGTCCGTCAACCGCGAGTTCGGACCCACCTCACACCCCTCGGCCAGATGCGTCGACCCGTGCAACTGCGTCCCCGGATGCACCACCACGTCCTGCTCGAACGTCACCGTCACATCCACCCACGTCGTCGCGGGATCCACCACCGTCACCCCGGACAGCATGGCGGCGGTCAGCAACCGGTCGTTCAGGATCCGCCGCGCCTCCGCCAACTGCACCCGGTTGTTGATCCCCGCGATCTCCCGGTGATCACCCGCCACCGACGCACCCACCCGGTGACCCGCCTCCCGCAGGATGCCGAGCACGTCCGTCAGGTACTCCTCACCCTGACTGTTGTCCGTCCGCACCTGCTTCAGCGCATCCGCCAGCAGCACCCCGTCGAACGCGAACACACCCGAGTTGATCTCCCGGATCACCCGCTGCTCGTCGGTCGCGTCCTTGTGCTCCACGATCGCGGTCACGGCCCCGCCGTCGTCCCGCACGATCCGCCCGTACCCGGTCGCGTCCGGCACCTCCGCCGTCAGCACCGTCACCGCGTTCCCGTCGGCGACATGCGTGGCGGCCAACCGCCGCAGCGTCTCACCGGTCAGCAGCGGAGTGTCACCGCAGACCACGACCACGGTCCCCTCGACCGCGCCGCCCAGCTCCTCCAACCCCATCCGCACGGCGTGACCGGTGCCGTTCTGCTGCGCCTGGACGGCGGTGCGGACCTCGGGGGCGACCTCGGCGAGGTGGGCGGTCACCTGCTCGCGGGCGTGCCCCACGACGACGACCAGGTTCTCCGGCTCGAGTTCACCGGCGGCGGCGAGTACATGGCCCACCAGGGAACGGCCACAGATGTCGTGCAGGACCTTCGGTGTGGCCGACTTCATACGGGTGCCCTCACCCGCTGCGAGAACGACGACGGCTGCCGGGCGGTTGGCGCTCACGGGATGCCCTTCGGCTGTGTTGGGTGGGGGTGGACAACCGCAGGATACCGGGGGGTTCGGAGGGGGGAATGAGTGCGGGCCCTGACGGTGATGTCACCAGTCAGGACCCGAACCCGGCAATGTGCTCCCGGGGGAGGACTCGAACCCCCATGATCAGAACCAAAATCTGACGTCTTGCCCTTAGACGACCCGGGATTACCGCTATGTCCGATTCTTTGGATCGGCCGCGGAGGCAGCACCTACTATGCCGTACCACCAGCCTTCGATGCGACGGTACAGGTCACTGCTCTGTCGCACGGTGAGGACGAGACACCCGCGGTAGCCGTTCCCCGTGTTCTTGCGCACGGTCTTCGGGTTGTGCCGTTTCAGTGTCGTCTTGCCGAAGGTGCCCCCGTCGGCTTGGACCAGGTCCGCCCAGTAGCTCTCGGCGGCTTCGACATCGGCCGACTCGTGAATCATCACGTGGTACCTGATGCGTTCCCGCTCCACTCCGAGTAGGGCGAGCCAGGCGAGGAAAAGGCGGATCACGTCGGGGTCGCTGTTGACGAACGTGACGCGTTCTCGCCGAGCGTAAGGTTTGTCCTTGGTGCCCTCGGCCCAGTAGAGGGCGACTCCGGCGAGGAACAGCTCCCGGGCGGTCAGGGTGCCGATCTCACTCGCGGCGGCGGCCTTGGTTCGCTGTCGCTCCTCGTCCCGCACCGCCAGCTCGTGTTCCCATCTCTTCCGAGCCGCCAGCTTCGCCTGCTCCGTCGGGTCGCGTCGCTCGGGCTTCGGCAGGTCCCGCACCCACAGCGAGATCGAGCTCTTGGAACAGCCGAGCTCCATCTGGATCCGGTCGTACGTCCAGCCCTGGAGGCGCAGCTCTCGTGCCTTCTCCCGCAGGTCGTCCTTCGCGTTGGGGCGTTTCGTCCAGGCCGGCGGCGGTTCTCCCTTCACCAACTGGTTGAGGATGTCGTTGTTGTAGATCTTCAGCTCGTTGCGGATCTGCCTGAGGCTGTAGCCCGCGCGTCGCAGTGCCACTGCCTGTTCGCGCAGGCCTTCGAAGTCGGCGTACTTGCCGGGTGCGTGTGTCACACGCATACCGTCCGGGCGGAATGGCGGCCTCCCCCCTCGAACGGTGATCGGTCCATCAGTTCGAGGGATTTCGGGCCGTATCGCATCCGAACGGTCACCCTGTGTGGTCTGGTCCGGTGGTGGAAACTCGCCGGAAAAGCGGCGCCGGGCGCCCGTAGGCTGGGAGGCATGACCACGACGGGGGAAGAGCACGTGACGGCCCGGGGCGGGCCGTGGTGGTGGACCAGGCGGCGCAGTGCCGTGCTCGACGGGGGTCTCGCGGTGGTGTCCGCCGTGGAGTGCGGGCTGGAGGGGGTCCCGTTCGCGCGGGAGGCGGGGCTTCCGGTGGCCGTGGGGGTCGTGTTCGGTCTGCTGGCCGGTTCCGTGCTGCTGGTGCGGCGGAGGTGGCCGATCGCGGTGGTGCTGGTGGCGATCGCGGTGACGCCGGCGGCGATGGGCTTCCTGTTGGGCATCGTCGGCCTGTACTCGTTGGCCGCGTCGGAGGTGCCGCGTCGGATCATCGCCTCGCTGGCCGGGATGCAGCTGGTGGGGATGCTGATCGTGATGTTCGTGCGGGTGCGGCAGGACGTCGCGCGGGAGGATCTCGACGTCGGGGACTGGATGGTGCCGTTCGCGGCCGTCACGACCTCGTTGGGGCTGACGGCGCCTCCGTTGCTGCTGGGCCTGTACGTCGGGGCGCGGCGGCGGTTGATGGAGAGCTTGCGGGAGCGGGCGGACAGTCTGGAGCGGGAGCTCCAGTTGCTCGCGGAGCGGGCGGAGGAGCGGGCCGAGTGGGCGCGGAACGAGGAGCGGACGCGGATCGCCCGTGAGATGCACGACGTGGTCGCGCACCGGGTGAGTCTGATGGTGGTGCACGCGGCCGCGCTCCAGGCGGTGGCGCGGAAGGATCCGGAGAAGGCGGTGAAGAACGCCGCGCTGGTGGGGGACATGGGCCGGCAGGCGTTGACGGAGTTGCGGGAGATGCTCGGGGTGCTGCGGTCCGGTGCGGAGGGTGCCGGGCGGCGGGAGCGGGCGTCGGTGCCGTTGGCGGCGGTGGGGGCGGCTGCCGCGGCGGCCGCGTCGCGGGCGGTGGACGGGTCGGAGGGGGCGGCCGGGGGTGCGGTCGAGGGGCCGTGTCTGTCGGAGATCGACGAGTTGGTGGGGCAGTCGGCGGCCGCGGGGATGGTCGTGGCGCTGTCGGTGGAGGGGGAGGTCCGCTCGTATGCGCGGGAGGTGGAGTCGACGGCGTACCGGGTGGTGCAGGAGGCGTTGACGAACGTCCACAAGCATGCGGCGGGTGCGAAGACGTATGTGCGGCTCGCGCACCGGGTGTCGGAGATCGCGATGCAGGTGGAGAACGAGCCGCCGCAGGAGGCGGCGTCGTCGGCGCGGTTGCCGTCCGGGGGGAACGGTCTGGTGGGGATGAAGGAGCGGGTGTCCGCGCTGGGCGGGGTGTTCGTGTCGGGGCCGACGGAGGCGGGGGGTTTCCGGGTGTCGGCGGTGATTCCGGCGTCGTAGTCCCGCCGTGGTCCCGTCGTGGTCCCGTCGGGGTTCCGGTGCGGTGCGGTGCCGCGGGGTGGTCAGCCCGCGGTGAGGCGTACGGGCTGGATGCCGGAGACGAGGGCGGCGAGGGCGTGGTCGATGTCGGGGCCGAGGTACCAGTCGCCGGTGTGGTCGAGGGCGTAGACGCGGCCCTGGGCGTCGATGGCGAGGAGGGCCTGGGTGTCGGTTTCGGCGCCGAGGGGGCAGACCTCGGTGCCGAGGGCGCGGCCGAGGTCGCCGAGGGTGCGGGCCATGTGGAGCCCGTGCAGGGGGTCGAGGTCGAGGGTGGCGGGGGCGACCTGGCGGCCGGGGCCGGTGGGGGCGAGGTGGAGTCCGCCGAATTCGGCCCAGGCTTCGACGGCCGCGGGGAAGACGGTGTGGCGGTGTCCGGCGGGTGAGGTGTGGTCGCGCAGGGTGTCGGCCCAGATCTCGGCTTGTTTGATGTCCCAGCGTCCGGGGCGCCATCCGGCGGCGCGCAGGGCGGCGTCGACGGGTACGGCGAAGCGGGGTGGGGTTGCCGCCTGTTCGAGCGGTGTCGAGCGCTGGGGGGAGGTGCGGTCGGTGTGCATCTGGCCTTGCTTCGTCGGTGGGCGGGGGGTGGGGCCGGTCAGCCGTCGGTGGCGGGGGCGACGATGCGGACGCCGAAGTGGGCGCTGAGTGCGGTGCAGGCGCGGCAGGGGGTGGCGAAGTCGCCGTGGAGGGGGTCGCCGGCCTCGCGGATGCGGCGGGTGGTGAGTTTGGCCTGTTTGAGGGCTTTGCGCGCTTCGCCGTTGGTCATGGGTTTGCGTGCGGCGCGTTTGCTGCGTGCGGCGTCGGCGGCGGTGATGTGCCGGGAGATGAGGAGGGTTTCGGCGCAGCGGCCGGTGAAGCGGTCGCGCTGGGTGCTGGTGAGGGCGTCGAGGAAGTCCTGGACGAGGGGGTGCAGGGCGGGGGGTGTGTCGCCGCGGGCGGCGGTGCCGGTGAGGGTGGTGCCGCGTACGGAGAGTGCGGCGGCGACGGTGGGGAGGATGCCGTCGCGGCGGTGCAGCATGAGGGGCGCGTGGAGGCCGTCGGTGGCGCTCCAGCCGATGCGGGGGTCGCCGGGCCGGGGGTCGCCGGTGCGGGGATGACCGATGCGGGGGTCGCCGGATCGGGGGTCGCCGGACGGGCCGGTGTGCGTCCCCGTTGGTGTCACGTTCATGATCGTCATTCCCTCCCGAGCATCCCCTCGGAGGTCACAGAGTGCCAAATGGCGTGGCGGATGCGGAAGCTGGGGCGGGCGACACGCCCGGGTTTGGGCGGGCTGTCACGGGAGGGTGACGGTTGGTCACGGAAGTGGGGGTGCGGGCGGCCGGTGCCGGTGACCGGTGTCGTCGTACCGCATAGGCTGTCGGCACCGCGATCCGTGCGGTGACCGTGCGGTAGTGCGTGCGGGACACCGCGGGGGTCGTGGCGGTAAGCAGTCGAGACAGACGTGACAGCCGAATACGTTCCGTGACGGCCCGGAGGTGGGCGGCGGGTCGTACAGAGTGCCGCAGGGGGCAACCGCCATGACGACAGGTCGGCTCGGGCAACAAGCCGCGCCGCCGAACGCGGCCTACGCCGGGCAGGTCGTGCACTTCCCGGATCCGGTGCGGGCGGCTCGTCATCCGAGAGGGGTTCGGGTGGACGAGCGCGGTTACCCCGACTTCTCGCCCTATGCGCGGGCTGCCGCGGAGGTCGCGGAGCCGCCGGAGGGTTTCGGTGTCGACGAGCTGCGGCTGACGGACTACGTGTCGGCGAACGCGGCGTTGGCGGCGAGCGGTCACGCGCTGTGGGACACGGTGCCGGCGGTGGCGACGCCGCACGGCTGGACGTGGCACCACGTGGTGGGGTCGCGGCGGCTGGAGTTGGTGCCGGTCGAGGTGAAGGCGCTGCTGCGGCATCACGGCGGGGTGGCGACGGCCGCCGTGGACCAGGGCAAGCGGGGCACGCGGCCGTTGCAGGAGACGCGTCCGGCGCATTTCGGACTGCCGAAGTCGGGTGTGGCGGTGACGGAGGCGCAGGTGCTGGGGGTCGAGGAGGACCTCGGGTACCGGCTGCCGGGTGCGTACCGGTCGTTCCTGAAGGCGGCGGGCGGGTGCGCTCCGGTGGGGACGGCGCTGGACGCGGAGCTGGGGCTGCTGGTCGACCAGCCGTTCTTCACGGTGCGGGACGAGGCGGCGGTCAACGACCTGGTGTACGTCAACAAGTGTCTGCGGGACCACCTCACCAAGGACTACCTGTGCGTCGGTTTCGTGCAGGGCGGGTTGCTGGCCGTGAAGGTGAGGGGCGACCGGGTGGGGTCGGTGTGGTTCTGCGCGTACGACGACGTGCGGGACGTGGATCCGTCGTGGCCGCCGGCTGAGCGGGTGGAGCGGCTGCTGCTGCCGTGCGGGGACGACTTCGACGCGTTCCTGGCGCGGTTGGCGGGGTCTCCGCCGGAGTTGGAGACGGTGGCGAATCTGATGGTGGACGGTGGGTTCGCGCGTGCCGTTCCGGTTTCTTCCGCGGGAGAGTGAGCGGTAGCGATGGTGACGTTCGCGCAGGCGCAGGAGCGCGCGGAGGAGTGGGTCAACGGGGACGTGCCGTCGTACCAGCACCGTGAGGTGCGGGTACGGGAGTTCGACCTCGGGTTCGTGGTGTGGGCGGAGGACCGCGCGGACGGGCCCCGGTCGGACGGGGGCGCCCAGCGGCTGGTGATCGCCCGGGACAGTGGCGAGGCGACGCTGTGGCCGGCGCTGCCGGTGGGTGAGGTGATCCGCCGGTACGAGGAGGAGTACGGCCGTGACGACGCGGCGCCCGAGCCGGTGCCGGCGCCCGCGGCGCGGGTGGACCTGAACCAGACGTCGTTCCTGTTGAGTCCGCCGGAGTGGCTGCAGGAGGCGGCGGACCGGCTGGGGATCCCGGACCGGCGGGAGGAGGGCGCGGGTACGGCGGCACCGTCCGGCCCGTCCGGCCCGTCCGGCCCGTCCGGCCCGTCTGGTTCGTCCAGTCCCTCTGGTTCATCCGGTTCGTCCGGTCCTTCCGGGTCGTCGGGTGCCCCGGGGACGGAGTCCGGTTCGACCGCCCCGCCCCTCCCTTCCGCCCCTCCCGTCCCTGCTTCCGCTGCCGGTTCCGGGACTCCGGCGCCGGGTGTGCCCGCGGGGCCGGGGAGCGGGGCGGCGTGGCCCGCCGCCGGGGGAGGCGACTCCTCGGCGGACACCGGGGCGACGCCGTGGACCGGTACGGACACCAACGCCGACGCCGGTGAGGACCGCTCCGTGCCGCTGCCGGAGACCGTGTTCGCGCCGCCGCTGAGCGAGTCCGGCGACGACACCCCGCCGCCCGCGGCGACGCCGGACGCCAAGACGGCGCTGATGTCGGGCGGCAGCCGGCTTCCGTCGACCGCTGTCGCGCCGGCGCTCCCGGATCCCGGCGCGTCGGTGCCGCCCGGTGGTTCGCGGGGGGCGGGGGTGCCGGGCACGCCGCCCGCCGGTGTGCCGCAGGGCAGTACGCCGCCTCCGGGTGCTCCGGGTGCTCCGGGTGCTCCGGGCGCGCCCGAGCGGCCGCTCGCGGCGCACGCCGGGGACATCGCCGACGCCGTGACCAGCAAGGCGACACCGCCGCCGCGCCGTGGCTCGGGCCCGACGACGCCCCCTCCGCCCCCGCCGCCGCCCGGTGCTCCGGGCGCTCCGGCGGGTGGCGGGTACGTACCGACGCAGGCGGTGTCGGCGCTCGGCCCCGACGGCCCGCAGCCGCCGGCTGCCGCGACGCCGCCGCCTCCCCCGGGTGCCCCGAACGCGCCCGGCGGTACGCCGCCCGGTGGTGCCCCGCACGCCGCGACGGTGCTCGCCGACCCCGGTGGGTCGGGGCCGGGCGTGCCGCCGCCCCCGGGTCCGCCCGGCGCCCCGGCTGCTCCCGGGGCTCCCGGTGCTCCCCGGGGGCCGCGGCCTCCCGGTGCCCCGCAGCCTCCCGGTGCCCCGGGGGGTGCGTCCGGCCCGGTGCACCACGCGGAGACGGTGCTGGCCGCGCCCCCGGTGAGCGGTCCCGGTGCTCCTCCGCCGCCGCGGGCCCCGGGGGTTCCGGGCCCGCCTCCGCCGCCGGCCCCTCCCGGTGTGCCCGGGATGCCGCCCGGTGCGCCCGTGCCCGGGCGGCCGCCGGCGTACGGGTATCCGCCGCAGCCGGCCGGTCTGCCGACCGTCGGCCCCGGTTACCAGGCCGTGCTGCGCTACCGGGCCCAGGACGGTTCCGAGCAGCAGCTGATCCGGCGTTCGGCGCCGGGCACGCCGCACCCGGAGTGGCAGATCTTCCACGAGCTGCGGGCCATGAACGTGCCGCAGCACCAGGTGCTGGAGCTGCACACCGAGCTGGAGTCGTGCGAGCTGCCGGGGGCGTACTGCGCGCGGATGATCCGGGAGCAGTGGCCGCAGGCGCGGATCACGAGCATCGCGCCGTACGGCACGGACCAGGCGAGCCGGCAGCAGGGCATGCAGCAACTGCTGGCCCACCAGGGCGAGTTGCACCAGGTGGCGGACGGTCCGGCGCGTCCGGCCCCGGTGCGCGCGCCGTTGCCGCCGGTGTCGCCGGCGCCGCCGGTCCCGCCGGAGGGCGTCGCCCAGGAACTGGCGGGGGCGTTCGGGCCGGGGGTGTTCCGGTTCGAGCAGGCGGCGGTGTCGCGGCAGGGGGTGCCGCCGGTCGTGGCGCACACGCTGGTGGTGGCCGGACTGCCGCTGGACATGGGTCCGTTCTTCTGGGCGCAGGCCCAGCCGGGCCGTCCGGTGCCGACGCTGGCGGAGCTGGCGGTCGAGCGGGGCGTGCAGCCGGCCTCGGACGCGGGCTCGTACCTGGTGATGGGCAGCGACTTCGGCAAGGCGATCTGCGTGCAGTACGGCACGGCGCACATCGTGGCGGTGCCGGTGGAGGCGGGGCCGGGCGGGGCGCCCGTTCCGCCGCAGTTCGTGAACACCGGTCTGCCGGAGTTCGCGCGCTGCCTGGCGCTGCTGGGCCGGATGTGGCGGCTGCGGTACGGGCTGAACCAGGAGCAGGCGGGCCGCTGGACCGTGGACTTCCAGGCCCAGTTGGCGGCGCTGGACCCGGCGGCGCTGGGTTCGCCGGAGAGTTGGTGGTCGGTGCTGCTGGAGCAGATGTGGGACGGCCTGCTGTGAGCCGCCGCTGACTCCACGTCCGGCGTGGAAAGGAGCCGGGCCCGGTCGTACGACGACCGGGCCCGGCTTTTGCGTGCCCTCCTCGCGGAGTGTCGCGTTATGAACAGTTCAGCGCGATCCATCAAGATGTGCGCGAATCATCCCATTACGTGCTCGGTCGTCGTGCTGGGCTTCGGGTCCGTCCGTCCGGTGAAGAGGGGTTCCAGGATGAGCAGCGCATCGGTGTCGTCGCAGGGCTTCGAGGTCGTGCGGGGGCGTGGCTACCGTCCCCTGCAGGTGATCGCGTATGTCGATGCCCTCTGCGCGGATCGCGACGCCGCCTGGGAGCGGGCGGCGCGGCTCACCGTGCTGGCCCGTGAGATGGAGGAGGAGCTGGAGCGGCTGCGGGAGCGGGTGGCGGGGCTGGCCCCGCAGACGTACGAGTCGCTCGGGGAGAGCGCGCGGCGGCTGTTCGAGCTGGTCCAGGCGGAGGCGGCGGCCGTGCGGGAGGAGGCCCGCCGGGAGGAGCAGCGGATCGGGGACCTGGCGCGGGAGGAGGCGGCCGGTGTGCGGGAGGCCGCGCAGGCGTACGCCGACACGGTGCGCGCCGACGCCGACGAGGCCGCCCGGCAGCGGCTGGTCGAGGCCCGTGCCGAGGCCGACGGGATCCGGGTCGCGGCCCGTGCCGAGGTGAAGGAGCGGCGCGCGGAGACCCTGGAGGCGGTGCGGGAGATGCGCGGGCGTGCCTCGGGGATGCTGGCCGAGCGGACCCGGGAGCAGCAGGAGCGGCTGGCCGAGGTCGAGCGGGAGGAGGCCGAACGGGTGGCCGCCCTGGAGGCCCGGCACGCGGAGGAGGTGGAGCGGGCCGAGGGCGTGCTGGCCGAGGCGAAGAAGGTCTTCGCCGAGGCGGAGGAGTCGTCCCGGCGCCGCCAGGAGGAGGCGGAGGAGGAGGCGGCCCAGGTGCTCGCCCGGGCGCGGGTGCGCGAGGAGGGCATCGTGCGGGAGACCGAGCGGGTGCTGCGCGAGCACGAGGCGAGGCGGGAGGAGGTCCAGGCGCACATGGACCACGTGTGCGCCAGCCTCAGCGCGCTGACGGGGCGGGTGGTGGAGTGAGGGTGGGGGTGCCGGGGCGCTCCCGGGGGGAGGCCCCGGCGCCCTTACGGCCTCCTTCGTGCCGCCCCGGCGAGGATCCAGCCCTCCACCGCCTCGTACTGCCGCCGTTGTTCCTCCGCCCCGGCCCGGCCGGAGGCCACCGTGCCGAGCCAGCCGCAGGCGAAGCCGGCGGGGATGGAGAGCAGCCCGGTGGTGGTGAAGGGGAACCAGTTGAAGTCGGCGTCCGGGAAGGCGGAGACGGGGGAGCCGGAGACCAGGTTGGTGCCCGGCATCAGCAGCAGCACGGCGAGGGAGCCGCCGATGAGGGTGGCGAGCAGGCCGGTCCGGGTGTAGCGGCGCCAGAAGAGGCTGTAGACGAGGGCGGGCGCGATGGCGGAGGCGCCGAGGCAGAACGACAGGGTGACCAGGGGTTGCAGGCTGTGGTGCTGCACCAGGGTGGCGAGCAGGATCGCGGGGACGCCCACCGCGAGTGCGGAGAGGCGGGCCAGGGTCATCTCGCGGCGGGGTGACATCTCCTGGACGCGGGCCGCGAAGACGTCGTGGGCGAGGGAGTTGGCGCAGGCCAGGATCATGCCGGCGACCGAGGCCAGGACGGTGAGGAAGATCGCCGTGGTGACGGTGGTGAAGAGGAGGGTCTCGGCCGCGGTCACCTCCGGGCCGAACGCGGCCAGGGAGCCGAGGAGGTAGGCGGTGTTGCCGCGCGGATCGGCCTCGGCGATCGCGGCCCGCCCGACGAGCGCGGTCGCGCCGAAGCCGACGACGGTGATGACGAGGACGAACAGGGCCACGCCGGACACCGCCCAGGACATCGAGCGGCGCACCTGGCGGGCGCTGGAAGCGGTGTACATGCGCATGGTGACGTGGGGGAGGCAGGCGCCGCCGAGGACGACCGTGAGGTGCGAGCTGATCATGTCGAGGCCGGGGCTGGCGCCGCCGGTGAACTGCAGGCCGGAGGCGAGGAAGGCGGAGCCGACCCCGCTGTTGCCGGCGGCCGCGTCGAAGAGGGCACCCGGGTTCCAGTCGAACCGGTGCAGGACGAGGGCGGCGACGACGAGGCCGGAGCCGAGCAGCAGCACGATCTTCAGGATCTGGATGAGGGCGGTGCCCTTCATGCCGCCGATCGCCGCGTAACTGATCATCAGCGCGCCCACCCCGACGATGCAGCCCGTCTGCAGGGTCTCCCCGGAGAAGCCCAGGATGAACGCCATCAGCTGTCCGGTGCCGGCGAGTTGCACCAGCATCATCGGCAGCAGCGCGGCGAGGGTGACGGCGCACGCGGCGATCCGTGCCCCGCGTCCCTGCGGCATGCGCCGGGTCAGCGCGTCGCCCATGGTGAACCGGCCCGCGTTGCGCAGGGGTTCGGCCAGCAGGAACATCAGCAGCATCAGGGACAGGGCGGTGCTCAGGGCGAGGACGATCCCGTCGTACCCGAACAGCGCGATGACGCCGCCGGTGCCGAGGACGGTGGCGGCGGAGATGTAGTCGCCGGCGATGGCCAGGCCGTTGCGGAAGGGGGACAGCGAGCCGTAGCCGGTGTAGAACTCGTCGAGGTCGTCGTGGTCGGGGCCGGTCATCACGCACAGCAGCAGCGTGACGGTGGCGACGGCGGAGAAGCCGACGAGGGACATGGCCTGCGCGTTCCCGCTGAATTCCGGGGTCATCGCGCGGCCTCCCGTCGGGCGTCCAGCGCGGCCTGCCGGCGGATGAGGGCCGCGAGGGGGTCGACGCGGCGGCGGGCGGTGCCTTCGTACAGTGCGACCGCCAGCCAGGTGACGGGTACTTGGAGCAGGGCGAGCAGCAGGCCGGTGGGGACGCCGTCGGTGACGGTGCCGGTCATGAAGGAGGGTGCGAACGCCGACAGGACCAGGAAGAGGACGAAGTACCCGAGTGCGGTGAGGGTGGCGGTGCGGCGCTGCCACCGGTAGGCGCTGCGCAGGCGGCGGAGGTCGCCGTGGTGGCCGAGCGAGGGGTGGAGGGGGGCCCGCCGGGGTGCCGGTGCGGGCGGGGCCGGGGGGTGCCAGGGGTGGGGGGCGCGGGAGGGCGCGGGGGCGGGGAACGCGTCGCGGGCGGGCGGCGCGGAGGTGCGGGGGTGCGGGTTCCGGTGCGGTGGCGGGTTCCACGGGGACGGGTTCCACGGGGGTGGGGACGGCTCGTAGGACATCCCGTGCTCCTTGCAGGCTCGGGTCCGTGCGGGGACGGCAGGGAGGGGGGTGGGGGAGCGGACCCCGCACGCTACTCCCGCGTATCGGGGTGCGCTGCGTTTTGGCCAAACTGATTGGTCGGTAAGCGTTTACTCGGCTGACCTGGGGTGTTACCCGCGTTAACTCAGACTTTTGACGGCCCCGGGGTCTTTCGGGCGCTCCCGGGGGCGTGGGGGCGCG
The DNA here is from genome assembly GCF_008704515.1 of Streptomyces viridosporus T7A. Taxonomy (NCBI): domain Bacteria; kingdom Bacillati; phylum Actinomycetota; class Actinomycetes; order Kitasatosporales; family Streptomycetaceae; genus Streptomyces; species Streptomyces viridosporus. The sequence goes on along the minus strand of NZ_CP023700.1, from coordinate 3,631,111 downwards.
CGGCGGGGTTCGGCTCGCGTCCGCCGTGGCCGGGGGTGTCCGCCCTCGCCGGGTCCGCTCAGTCCTTGAGCACCGGGAACCTGCGGGGCGCGAGCACCAGCAGCACCAGGAACGCCAGGGTCGCCGCGCAGCCCGCGCCCAGGTAGACCGCGTGCACGGCGTCGGCGACGGCCCGGCGGGTCGCCTCCGGGACGGCGCCGCCGTCGAGGGCGCCGGTCACCGCGTCCAGGTCGCCCGCGTCGCCGAGCCGGGCGGCCAGGACGCCGTTGGCGACGGCGCCGAACAGTGCCGCGCCGACGGTCTGGCCGGTCTGGCGGCAGAACAGGATCGATGCCGTCGCCGTGCCCCGTTCCTCCCAGCCCACCGTGGCCTGGACGCCGACGATCAGCGGGAGTTGGAAGAGGCCGAGGGCCGCGCCGAGCAGCAGCATCAGCAGGGTGGGCTGCCAAGCCCGGCCCGGATAGGGGAGGAGGGGGAACGCGAACAGGATCAGCGCGGCCGTGCCGATGCCGAGCATCGCGGTGTTGCGGAAGCCGATGCGGCGGTAGACGTGCTGGCTGAGGGCCGCCGAGACGGGCCAGGTCAGCGTCCACACGGAGAGCACGAACCCGGCGGCCACGGGGGCGAGGCCGAGGACCGTCTGGGCGTAGGTGGGCAGGAACACGGCCGGGGCCACCATCACCAACCCCAGTGCGCCCAGGGCGAGATTGACCGCGGCGATGGTGCGCCGCCGCCACACCCAGCCGGGGATGATGGGCTGCGCCGCCCGGCGTTCCACGACGACCGCGGCCCCCAGCAGCGCGAGCCCCGTACCGAGCAGGGCCAGCGAGGGCGCCGACAGCCAGTCCCAGGCCACGCCGCCCTGCACCAGCGCCGTGAGGAGGGCGCCGCCGCACGCGAACACGGTGAACGCGCCCGCCCAGTCCACCCGCGGGCGGGGACGCGCCTCCCCCCGGTGCTCGTGGAGGTGGCGGACGATCAGCCACAGCGCGACCGCCCCGACGGGCAGGTTCACCAGGAAGATCCAGCGCCAGTCGGCGTAGGAGGCGAGGAGGCCGCCGATGCCGGGGCCGGCGACCGCGGAGACCGCCCAGACCGTGGAGAGGCGGGCCTGGATCCTGGGGCGCTGCTCGAGCGGGTACAGGTCGGCGGCGAGGGTCTGCACCGTGCCCTGGAGGGCGCCGCCGCCCAGGCCCTGCACGACGCGGAAGGCGATGAGCGCGGCCATGTTCCAGGCCAGCGCGCACAGCAGCGAGCCCAGCAGGAACAGCACCGCGCCCACGACGAGGACCGGTTTGCGGCCGAAGGTGTCGGACAGCTTGCCGTAGACGGGGAGGGTGACGGTGACGGCCAGCAGGTAGCCGGAGAACAGCCAGGAGAAGTAGGAGAAGCCGCCGAGGTCGCCGACGATCTGCGGGACGGCGGTGGAGACGACGGTGGAGTCGAGGGCGGCCAGGGCCATCGCGAGCATCAGGGCGGCGGCGACGGCCCCGCGGCGGTCGGTCCGGGTCTCCCGTGCGGTGTCCTGTGTCACCGGTCCGGCGCCGTCCACCCGGAACCCCCTCCTCGCGACCGTCTGCCCCTTGCAACCATCTGCGCCGGACAGCTTCGCACTTGACCCTGACGCGGCGGGAGGGTGGAGCCTGGAGCGAGCCGGCGGACGGAGCCCGAAGCGGGCCGGTGGACGGAACCGACCCTGAGAAGGGCTTCGCTCGCCGGAGGAGGGCCCCTAGGGGTACCTCCGTACTACGGATCGGGGAGGGGTCGTACCGGCGGAGGACGAGGCGGGCGGGAGCCGTCCTTAACCTGGTTTTACGCCGCTGGGGGGCGGTGGGGCACACCGGCGGGGGTGGGGTTTTCCTCAGGGAAAGACTGCGCTGCGCACCAGGGCGCGACGCCTTCCCCGCCGCCAGACTGAACACGTCGTACCGCAGTGCGCGAAGCGGCCGTCGAGCACGACGGCGGTCGCCGGAGCCTCTTCTTCTCATTTTCTGACCGACATAGGAGACTTACCGTGACATCGGCTGTGACCATTCCCAGGCACGGGGGTACTGGAGGGCGTACGGCCGTTGCCGCGCGGGCCCGGCAGGTCGTGAAGGCGTACGGGTCCGGGGAGACCCGGGTCGTCGCCCTCGACCACGTCGACGTGGACATCGACCGCGGCCGGTTCACCGCGATCATGGGCCCCTCGGGGTCCGGCAAGTCCACGCTGATGCACTGCCTGGCCGGGCTCGACACCGTGACCAGCGGTCAGATCCACCTGGACGAGACCGAGATCACCGGCCTGAAGGACAAGAAGCTCACCCAGCTGCGCCGGGACCGGATCGGGTTCATCTTCCAGGCGTTCAACCTGCTGCCGACGCTGAACGCGCTCGAGAACATCACGCTGCCCATGGACATCGCCGGCCGCAGGCCGGACAAGGCGTGGCTGGACCGGGTGGTGGAGACCGTCGGGCTCGCCGGGCGGCTGAAGCACCGGCCGACCCAGCTGTCCGGCGGCCAGCAGCAGCGGGTCGCGGTGGCGCGGGCGCTGGCGGCCCGGCCGGAGATCATCTTCGGTGACGAGCCGACCGGGAACCTCGACTCGCGCGCGGGCGCCGAGGTGCTGGGCTTCCTGCGCCGTTCGGTGGACGAGCTGGGCCAGACCATCGTGATGGTCACCCACGACCCGGTCGCCGCCTCCTACGCGGACCGGGTGCTGTACCTCGCCGACGGCCGCATCGTCGACGAGATGCACCAGCCGACCGCCGAGCAGGTGCTGGACCGCATGAAGGACTTCGACGCCCGGGGGCGCACGTCATGACCGTCCTGAAGACCTCGATGCGCAACTTCCTCGCGCACAAGGGGCGGATGGCGCTGTCGGCGGTGGCGGTGCTGCTGTCGGTGGCGTTCGTGTGCGGGACCCTGGTGTTCACGGACACCATGAACACGACGTTCGACAAGCTGTTCGCGGCCACCTCCTCGGACGTCACGGTGAGCGCCGAGGGCGCCTCCGACAGCGGTGAGACCACCTCCGGCAACGGCAAGCCGCCGGTGATGCCGGCCTCCGTGCTCGCCGAGGTGCGGAAGGTGGAGGGGGTGGAGTCGGCCGAGGGCTCGGTGTTCTCCACCTCGGTGACCGTCGTCGACGCCGACAAGGACAGCCTCTCGCCCACCAGCGGCGCCCCGACCATCGTCGGCAACTGGAACGACCTCGACGCCCGCACCATGGAGATCACCTCCGGTGCCGCGCCCGAGGGCCCGGACCAGATCATGGTGGACGCCGACACCGCCGACCGGCACGGCCTGGGACTCGGTGACGAGATCGGCGTGATCAACGCCGTCGGCACGCACCTCGCGAAGATCTCCGGCATCGCCGACTTCACCGTCACCAACCCCGGTGCGGCGATCTTCTACCTGGACACCAAGACCGCGCAGCGGGCCCTGGTCGGCGAGAGCGACGTCTACACCAACATCCACGTCACCGCCGCGGCCGGCGTCAGCGACGCGCAGGTGAAGAAGAACGTCCTGGCCGAGCTCGGCGGCGACTACAAGGTGCAGACCGCCGCGGAGACCGCGGAGGCCAACCAGAAGGACGTCGAGAGCTTCATGAGCGTCATGAAGTACGCGATGCTCGGCTTCGCCGGGATCGCCTTCCTCGTCGGCATCTTCCTGATCATCAACACCTTCTCCATGCTGGTCGCCCAGCGCACCCGCGAGATCGGACTGATGCGCGCCATCGGCTCCTCCCGCGGGCAGGTCAACCGCTCGGTGCTGATCGAGGCGCTGCTGCTCGGCGTGGTCGGCTCGGTGCTCGGCGCCGGCGCGGGCGTCGGGCTCGCGGTCGGGCTGATGAAGCTCATGGGCCTGATGGGCATGGAGCTGTCCACGGACGACCTCACGGTCGCCTGGACGACTCCGGCGCTCGGTCTGGTGCTGGGCGTCGTGGTCACCGTGCTGGCCGCCTACCTGCCGGCGCGGCGGGCCGGGAAGATCTCCCCGATGGCCGCGCTGCGTGACGCCGGGACCCCGGCGGACGGCAGGGCCGGCCGGATACGGGGCGCCGTCGGCCTGGTCCTCACCGGCACCGGTGGCTTCGCCCTGTACCTGGCGGGGACCGCGGACAAGGCCACGGAAGGCTCCCTGTGGCTGGGCCTGGGCGTGGTGCTGTCCCTGATCGGCTTCGTCGTCGTCGGCCCGGTGCTGGCGAGCGGCGTGGTCCGGGTCCTCGGCGCGGTCCTGCTGCGGGCCTTCGGACCGGTGGGGCGGATGGCCGAGCGCAACGCCCTGCGCAACCCGCGCCGCACCGGCGCGACCGGCGCCGCGCTGATGATCGGGCTCGCGCTGGTGGCGTGCCTGTCGGTGGTCGGCTCCTCCATGGTCGCCTCGGCCACCGAGGAGCTCGACAAGACGGTCGGCACCGACTTCATCATCCAGAACGACGGGGGCCAGCCGATCACCCCGCAGGCCGTCGAGGCCGTGAAGGCGACGCGGGAGCTGGAGCGGGTCACCGAGTACAAGTGGACCGAGGCCGACTTCACCACGCCCGACGGCAGGACGCTGAAGAACACCGCGATCACGGCGGCCGACCCGACGTACGCGACCGACCTGCGGGTCGAGACGGTCGCCGGGGAGCTCTCCGACGCCTACCGGCCCGACTCGATGTCCGTCCACGAGGACTTCGCGAAGGACCACGGCATCGAGATCGGCTCGAAGGTCGAGGTCGCGTTCAAGGACGGCTCGACGGGCGCGCTGACGGTCCGGGCGATCACCAGCAGCGAGGCCGTCGTCGACGCCGGCGCGATGTACACGTCCATCGACACCCTGGCCACGTACGTCCCGGCCGACCGGATGCCGTTGACCCAGCTGCTCTTCGCCGCGGCGAAGGACGGGCAGCAGGAGAGCGCGTACCGGGCGCTGAAGGACGCGCTGCACGACTACCCGCAGTACACCGTGCGCGACCAGACCGACTACAAGCAGGCGCTGAAGGACCAGATCGGCCAGCTGCTGAACATGATCTACGGTCTGCTGGCCCTGGCGATCGTGGTCGCGGTCCTCGGCGTGGTGAACACCCTGGCCCTGTCGGTGGTGGAACGCACCCGGGAGATCGGCCTGATGCGGGCCATCGGCCTCTCGCGCCGGCAGCTGCGCCGCATGATCCGCATGGAGTCGGTGGTGATCGCCCTCTTCGGCGCCCTGCTGGGCCTCGGACTGGGCATGGGCTGGGGCGCCACCGCGCAGCAGCTGCTCGCCCTGGAGGGCCTGAAGGTCCTCGACGTCCCGTGGCCGACGATCATCGGTGTGTTCATCGGCTCGGCGTTCGTGGGCCTGTTCGCGGCCCTGGTCCCGGCGTTCCGCGCGGGCCGGATGAACGTCCTGAACGCCATCGCGACCGAGTAACCACCGCACACGGGGGGTGCGGGGGAGCGCCCGGCGCCGGAAGCCCAGGAGGGCTCCCGGCGCCGGGTACGTCCGCGTCCGCCCGGGTACCCGCACGGGTGGCCCCGGTACGGGGCCGTGGCGGCGCCGTCCGCGGGCCGGGCGCGGTGCACGGGCCCGTTCCCCGGTGGCGCGGCGTCGTACGCTGGACACCCCCGGCCCGCAGTGCGCGTCGGGCCCGTCGTGTTGCACACCCCCGGACGGAAAGCGCCCCGAATGAGCCTGCACGGTCTGCTCGACGCCGTCGTCAAGGACACCGCCCTCGCGGAAGCGATCTCGGCGGCTTCCGACGGCCACCGCATGCACGTCGACCTGGTCGGCCCGCCCGCGGCCCGCCCCTTCGCGGTCGCCGCCCTGGCCCGGGAGACGGGCCGCCCCGTCCTGGCGGTGACGGCGACGGGACGCGAGGCGGAGGACCTGGCCGCGGCGCTGCGCTCCCTGCTCCCGCCGGAGGGGGTCGTGGAGTACCCGTCCTGGGAGACGCTGCCGCACGAGCGGCTCAGCCCCCGCAGCGACACCGTCGGCCGCCGTCTGGCCGTGCTGCGCCGCCTGGCCCACCCCCGCTTGGACGACCCGGAGACCGGCCCGGTCTCCGTCGTCGTGGCGCCCGTGCGTTCCGTGCTCCAGCCGCAGGTCAAGGGGCTGGGCGACCTGGAGCCCGTCTCCTTGCGGACCGGGCAGAGCGCCGACCTGGAGGAGGTCGTCGAGGCGCTCGCCGCCGCCGCGTACGCGCGGGTGGAGCTGGTCGAGAAGCGCGGCGAGTTCGCGGTGCGCGGCGGCATCCTCGACGTGTTCCCGCCCACCGAGGAACACCCGCTGCGCATCGAGTTCTGGGGCGACGACGTCGAGGAGATCCGCTACTTCAAGGTCGCCGACCAGCGGTCCCTGGAGGTCGCCGAGCACGGCCTGTGGGCGCCGCCGTGCCGCGAGCTGCTGCTCACCGAGGACGTCCGCGCCCGTGCGCGTGCCCTCGCCGAGGAGCACCCCGAGCTCGGCGACCTGCTCGGCAGGATCGCCGAGGGGATCGCCGTGGAGGGCATGGAGTCCCTCGCACCGGTCCTGGTGGACGAGATGGAGCTGCTGCTCGACGTGCTGCCCGAGGGCGCCATGGCCCTCGTCTGCGACCCGGAGCGGGTGCGGACGCGGGCCGCCGACCTGGTGGCGACGAGCCAGGAGTTCCTGCAGGCGTCCTGGGCGGCCACCGCGATGTCCGGCGCGGACCAGGCGCCCATCGACGTCGGCGCGGCCTCCCTGTGGTCCCTCGCGGACGTCCGGGAGCGGGCCCGCGAGCTGGGCATGATGTGGTGGTCGGTGTCGCCGTTCGCCGCCGACGAGGAACTGGACGCGGACACCCTCAAGCTCGGCATGCACGCCCCCGAGACCTACCGCGGGGACACCGCCAGGGCCCTCGCCGACACCAAGGGCTGGCTCGCCGACGGCTGGCGCACGGTGTTCGTCACCGAGGGCCACGGCCCGGCCTCGCGCACGGTGGAGGTGCTGGGCGGCGAGGGCATCGCGGCCCGCCTGGCCGCCGACGGCGGGAGGACGGGCGACCTCGGCGAGATCACCCCGTCCGTCGTGCACGTCGCCTGCGGCTGCATCGACCACGGTTTCGTCGATCCGGTGCTCAGGCTCGCCGTGCTCACCGAGACCGACCTGACCGGGCAGAAGGCGGCCGGCCGCGAGGGCGCCCGGATGCCGGCCCGGCGCCGCAAGACCATCGACCCGCTCACCCTGGAGGCGGGCGACCACATCGTCCACGAGCAGCACGGCGTGGGCCGCTACATCGAGATGGTGCAGCGCACCGTGCAGGGCGCGACCCGCGAGTACCTGGTGGTGGAGTACGCCCCCGCCAAGCGCGGCCAGCCCGGCGACCGCCTCTACATCCCCACCGACCAGCTGGAGCAGATCACCAAGTACGTCGGCGGCGAGGCCCCCACCCTGCACCGCCTGGGCGGCGCCGACTGGACCAAGACCAAGGCGCGGGCGAAGAAGGCCGTCAAGGAGATCGCCGCCGACCTGATCAAGCTGTACAGCGCGCGGATGGCGGCGCCCGGCCACGCCTTCGGCGCCGACACCCCCTGGCAGCGCGAGCTGGAGGACGCCTTCCCCTACGCGGAGACGCCCGACCAGCTCACCACCATCGCCGAGGTCAAGGAGGACATGGAGAAGTCGGTCCCCATGGACCGTCTGATCTGCGGCGACGTCGGCTACGGCAAGACCGAGATCGCGGTGCGGGCCGCCTTCAAGGCCGTCCAGGACGGCAAGCAGGTCGCCGTCCTGGTCCCCACGACGCTGCTGGTGCAGCAGCACTTCGGCACGTTCGGCGACCGGTACGCGCAGTTCCCGGTCACCGTGCGGGCGCTGTCCCGCTTCCAGACCGACACCGAGGCCAAGGCGGTCCTGGAGGGGCTGCGGGAAGGCTCGGTGGACGTCGTCATCGGCACCCACCGGCTGTTCTCCTCGGAGACCAAGTTCAAGGACCTGGGTCTGGTCATCGTCGACGAGGAGCAGCGCTTCGGCGTCGAGCACAAGGAGCAGCTGAAGAAGCTGCGCGCCAACGTCGACGTGCTCACCATGTCCGCCACCCCGATCCCGCGCACCCTGGAGATGGCGGTCACCGGCATCCGCGAGATGTCGACGATCACCACCCCGCCGGAGGAGCGCCACCCGGTGCTCACCTTCGTCGGCCCCTACGAGGAGAAGCAGATCGGCGCCGCCATCCGCCGCGAACTGCTGCGCGAGGGCCAGGTCTTCTACATCCACAACCGCGTGGAGTCGATCGACCGCGCGGCGGCCCGGCTGCGCGACATCGTGCCCGAGGCGCGCATCGCCACCGCCCACGGCCAGATGTCGGAGTCGGCGCTGGAGCAGGTCGTCGTCGACTTCTGGGAGAAGAAGTTCGACGTGCTGGTGTCGACGACGATCGTCGAGTCCGGCATCGACATCTCCAACGCCAACACCCTGATCGTGGAACGCGGCGACACCTTCGGCCTGTCCCAGCTGCACCAGCTGCGCGGCCGGGTGGGACGAGGGCGGGAGCGCGGCTACGCCTACTTCCTGTACCCGCCGGAGAAGCCGCTGACCGAGACCGCGCACGAACGGCTCGCGACCATCGCCCAGCACACGGAGATGGGCGCGGGCATGTACGTGGCGATGAAGGACCTGGAGATCCGCGGCGCCGGGAACCTCCTGGGCGGCGAGCAGTCCGGCCACATCGCGGGCGTCGGCTTCGACCTGTACGTGCGGATGGTGGGCGAGGCGGTCGCGGACTACCGGCGGCAGCTGGAGACCGGCGGGATCGAGGAGGAGCCGCCGCTCGAGGTCAAGATCGAACTGCCCGTCGACGCGCACGTCCCGCACGACTACGCGCCCGGCGAACGGCTCCGCCTCCAGGCGTACCGGTCGATCGCCTCCGCCAACACGGAGGAGGACGTCAAGGCCGTGCGCGAGGAACTCGCCGACCGCTACGGCAAGTTGCCCGAGCCGGTGGAGAACCTGCTGCTGGTGGCGGGTCTGCGGATGCTCGCCCGGGCGTGCGGCGTCGGCGAGGTCGTCCTGCAGGGCAACAACGTCCGCTTCGCCCCGGTGGAGTTGCGCGAGTCCCAGGAGCTGCGCCTCAAGCGCCTCTACCCCGGCTCGGTCGTCAAGCCGGCCGCCCACCAGGTGCTGGTGCCGCGCCCCAAGACCGCGAAGGTGGGCGGCAAGCCGCTGGTCGGACGCGAACTGCTCGGCTGGGTCGGGGAGTTCCTGACGTCGGTCCTGGGGTCGTAGGCGGCGCCGCGCACCGGCGCGGCACGGCGTGCGAAGCCGTCCACGGGAGGAACCCGCGGACGGCTTCCGCGGTGGAAGTGTTCCGCGGTGGAAGTGGTTCCGCGCGGCCCTCGGGCCGACGCGGGGCCTACGGCTGGTCGGGGCGGTCGCGGTCCATGCCGAGGCGCCGCTCGGCCTGCTGCTGCGCGGTGTCGACCTGGTCCTCGTACTTGCCGCCGGTCCTCTCGTTGGCCTTCCGTTCCGCGGTGTCCGAGGCCTGCTTGGCCTTGTCACGCGCCATCCTGTTGCTCTTGAGCTTGTCGAAGATACCCATGCAGAGCTCCTTCGGAAGGTGACTCAGAACCGACGATACGCGCGACCTGCGAGGAACGCCCGTTTGATCCCCGTGTGGTCTGGACCTCTCGCTCGTTACGGTGGACCGGGCACCGCCGGGCATCGCGCGGTCCGTACGGGGCAGGGAACAGGGGAGCGAGGGAGGACGGCGTGGCGGGGTACAGGGAGCGGGGCCGGAGGATGCGGCGCACCGGACCGGCGGTGTGCGCCGCGGCCGTCGTGCTGCTCGCCGGCTGCGAGGGGATCCAGGGCGAGGGGTCCCCGGCCGGCGGCGAGAGCGCGGCCGCGGACGGGCGGGCCGTCAGCCCGCTGGACAACCCGGACGGGACGAAGCCGGGCCTGGCGGCCGTGACGGGCGAGGACGACCGGGCCGAGGCGCGCGAACTCATCGAGACGGTGCGGACGAAGGGGCGCGGGCCGAAGACGGGCTACGACCGGGACGAGTTCGGGTACGCGTGGATGGACACGGCCGACGGCGTCCCGCTGGCCCGCAACGGCTGCGACACCCGCAACGACGTGCTCCAGCGCGACGGCCGGGACCTCCGCTTCCGCTCCGGCTCCAACTGCGTGGTCGTCGCCATGACCCTGGCCGACCCCTACACCGGCAAGACCGTCGAGTGGCGCAAGCAGGAGGCCGCCGCGGTGCAGATCGACCACGTCGTGCCGCTCTCCTACAGCTGGCAGATGGGCGCCTCCCGCTGGGCCGAGGCCAAGCGGAAGCAGCTGGCGAACGACACCCTCAACCTGCTCCCGGTCGACGGCCCCGCCAACTCGGCCAAGGGGGACTCCGGTCCGGCGACCTGGCTCCCGCCGAACAGGTCCGTGCGGTGCGCGTACGCGGTCCGCTTCGCCCAGGTCGCCGTCAAGTACGAGATGCCGGTGACGCCGGCCGACAAGCGCATGATGCTGGAGCAGTGCGGCGGCTGAGCGGCGGCCGGGCCGCGGGAGCCCGTCCTCCCGCGGCCCGTTCGGCCGCATGCCGTCCACCGGGGGCGGATCAGCCCAGGGAGTCCAGGTCCAGGACGTGGCCGGTGGGCGTGCGGGCCGGGACCGGCTCGCCGTAGTCGGTGAAGGTGAGCGAACCGGGGTCCGCCGCGGAGGTGCTGTCGACCCGCAGCAGATACGGTTCGCCCTCCGTGGCGACGTAGAGGGTGAAGCGGTCCTCGCCCTCCCGCTCCTCCAGCGTGATCGCGGGCGTGCCGTCGACGGTCGTCGTCTTCCCCCGGGTCGCCTCCGACCGGCCCTCCTCCAGGTCCCCGAGCACCTGGTCGAGGTCGCAGAAGCCCGCCATCTCCTCGGCGTCCGCGCTCTTCAGGGACATCTTGGTCCACTTCCCGGCCAGCAGGGCCACGGCCGCGTCCGCCTCGGGCCCGCCCTCGCCCTGGGCGCGCAGGAACGCCTCGTCGTACTTCATGTAGAGGGTGTCGCCGGTCTTGATCAGTTCGGCCTCGCCCTCGCCGTCCTTGCCCAGCGTGCCGGCGCACTCGCCCTGCTTGTTCAGGGCCATGTCGAGGTGGAGGGTGCCGCCGCTCTCCTCGTCGGGGACGTCGCCCTTCATCCGCAGGGACGGGGCACCGGTCGTGGCCTCGCGGGCCCGGTCCGCGATCTCGCCGCCGGTCAGTCCGGCGAAGGGTTCCTCCTGCGGCTTCCGGGAGTTCTTCCGGTCCTCCGCCGCGCTCTGCCCGGCCGAGTCGCTCGATGTGCTGTTCGCCCTGTCCTCGCCGGCGCAGCCGGTGAGACCGGCGGTGGCCACGGCGGCCAGGCAGAGGGCGGCGAGTGCGGTGCGGCGCATGATGGGTTACCTCGGTGTTCTTCGGTGGATGAACGGGGGGCCGGTCAGAACTTGCCGTTGCCGAGCAGTTCGCCGTCGGCGTCGTAGACGGTGACCAGGCCGTTCTCGCTCTGCTTCCAGTCGGCGAACGCGGAGGCGATGAGCTTGGCGGGGCCCGTGCCCTCGCCCGTGAGGCCGCCGGTGAAGTCGGTGTAGACGTCGGCGGTGTCGAGGATGTCGTTCTGCTCGTCGGCGCCCTGGACCTTGGTGACGTGCGAGACGGCCTCCTTCTCCGAGGCCGTGCCGTTCTTCTGCACGAACGCCTTGAACCGCTCGGCCTGGGAGGCCTTCTCGGCGCCCTTGTCGTCGGCGCCCTTGTCGTCGGCGGGCTTCGCGTCGGACGCGCCGTCCCGCTTCGTGCCGCCGGACTGCTGCTCCGCGGCCGCCGAGGAGCCCTTGTCGCCGGATCCCCCGCCGGTGTCACCGGAGTTCGCCGACACGGCGCCGATGACGACGATCCCGACGACCGCGCCCAGCGCGATCTTGCTCTTCATGCCCATGGCTGTGTCCCCTCCCGGACAGGGCGACCGCCCCGCGGCGATCACTCGTTCGCTGGGTCAATGAGAGCAGAGAGTGTGAATCGAGTCAACACGGTTCACAGGGTGATGCGTGTACACGCGCGTGAAGCCTTGGATCTTGCGCACGTCGGTATGCTCGACGCCACAGACGGACCAGTGGGAAGCCAGAAGGAAGTAGGGCGGGGTGCCGGAGAAGCGGGACAGCGCGACAGAAGTGACCGCCGCGGGGATCGCGCGGCTGGCCGGGGTCGGCCGCGCCGCCGTCAGCAACTGGCGCCGCCGGCACGCCGACTTCCCCAAGCCGGTCGGCGGCACCGAGGCCAGCCCCTCGTTCGCCCTCGCCGAGGTCGAGCACTGGCTGCGCCTGCACCGCAAGCTCGCCGAGGTCCCCCTGCGGGAACGCGTCTGGCAGCAGCTCGCCGGCCACCCCGACGGGCCGGTCACCGCCCTCACCCACGCCGGCTGCGTCCTGCTGCTGATCCACGAGCGCTCCCCCGTCTGGCTGGAGGTGAGTTCCGGCTCCGACGAGCGGCTGGCCGCGCTGCTGCCCGAGGCACTGGAGCAGGTGCTCCCGCCCCGGCCGGACGACGGGACGGGCGACGCGCGTGTGAACCCCTCGGGTGCTGTGAACACCCCCTCGGCGGTTCACAGCACCCCGCACGGCCGTCACACCGCACCCACCGCCGCCCCGGAGCCCCGCGCCGCCGCCGTCCGGCCCCCCGCCGCGCCCCGGCTGCTCCCCTCCGTACCCCTCCTGCGCGGCGTCGCCGAACTCGCCGCCGACCTGGGCGCCCGGCAGACCTTCGAGTTCCTGCTCGGCCGGCACCTCGACGCCCATCCGCGCCAGTACACGCTCACCCCCGCCGACCTCGCCGGTCTCATGGCCGACCTCGCCGGCCCCGCCCGCACCGTCCTCGACCCGGCCTGCGGCACCGGCGCCCTGCTGCGCGCCGTCACCCCCCGCCCCGGCCAGCGGCTGTACGCGCAGGAAAGCTCCCCCGAACTCGCCGCGCTCGCCGCGCTCCGCCTCGCCCTGCACACCCGCGCCCCCGTGCACGCCGCCGCCGGCGACACCCTGCGCGCCGACGCCCACCCGGAGCTGCGGGCCGACGCCGTCCTGTGCCACCCGCCGTTCAACGAGCGCAACTGGGGGCACGACGAACTCGCCTACGACCCGCGCTGGGAGTACGGCTTCCCGGCCCGCACCGAGTCCGAACTGGCCTGGGTGCAGCACGCGCTCGCCCGGGTGAGGGACGGCGGCACCGCCGTGCTGCTGATGCCGCCCGCCGCCGCGTCCCGCCGCTCCGGCCGCCGTATCCGGGCCGACCTGCTGCGCCGGGGCGCACTGCGCGCCGTCGTCGCGCTGCCGGCCGGCGCGGCGCCCCCGTACAACATCCCGCTGCACCTGTGGGTGCTGCGCCGTCCCGAACAGGCGCCCACCCACCCGGAGGTACTGCTCGCCGACGCGGGGCGGTTCGCCGGCGAGGGGCGCGGCGGGCCCGACTGGCAGGGGGTGCGAGAGGCGGTCCTCGACGCCTGGCGCGCCCACGACCGGGACGGCCGCCTCGACGAACGCCCGGGCCTCGCCCGCTCCGTGCCCGTCGTCGAGCTCCTGGACGACGACGTCGACCTCGCCCCGGCCCGCCATCTGCCGCCCCTGACCGCGGCGGACGGCGCCGGCCGGCTCGCCGACGTGCACGAGCGGCTCGGCGAGACCCTGCGGCTGACCGCCGAGCTCACCCCGCCGCCCGTGGACCCCGCGCGGTCCGCCGCCCCCGGCCGCCGGCCGCTCACCACCGTCGGCGAACTCGCGCGCACCGGCGCCCTGGTGATGCGCACGGGCGGAAACGGCGGGCACGCGCGCCTGCCCGTGCTCACCGACCACGACGTCCTCTCCGGCACCGACCCCTCCGGGACGCTTCCGGAGAGCGACGAGGAGGCGGTGCTCACCGCGCCCGGGGACGTCGTCGTCCCCGTGCTCGGCGGGGGCTCGGTCGCCCGGGTGGTCGACCGGGCGACCGCCGGGGCCGTGCTCGGCCGCAACCTCGTGCTGCTGCGGCCCGATCCGGCGGCGCTCGACCCGTGGTTCCTCGCCGGGTTCCTGCGCGGCACCGCCAACCACCGCCAGGCCAGCAGCTACGCGTCCACCGCCACACGGCTCGACGTACGGCGCCTCCAACTGCCCCGGCTCCCCATGGACGAACAGCGCCGCTACGGCGCGCGCTTCCGGGACCTCGACGCGTTCGAACGGGCGCTCAGGCGGGCGGGACGGCTCGGCGAGCAGCTCGTCCGCGGGATGTACGACGGCCTGACCGACGGCACGGTCGCACCCGACTGAGCCCCCGCGCCCGGCCGAGACCTCCGGCCGAGACCCCCGGACGAGGCGCCCAGACGAGGCGCCCGGCCGGGACGACCCGGCCGGGGCGATCGGTACGACAACGGTTCGGTACAACCCGGACCGGTTGTCCCCAGGGGCCTATACGCTCGGACTTCAGCCGAGTACTGCCACACGCACACTCGCGCCCCGTCCCATCGGCTACAGCGGTCCAGGAGCAGTCATGTACGGCCACGGCGCGCCGCCCCCTCGCAGCGAGGCAACGGTCATCACCCTGCGCGTGCTGTTCACCGCCGTCGGCGTGCTGTGCTGCGGCCTGCTGGCGTGCGTGCCGCTGTTCCGGATCGCGGTTCTGCGGGGGCGCGTGGGCGACTGGGCGCTGGCCTGGGTGAGCATTCCGCTGTCGATCGCGTGCCTGTCCGTGATCGGCGCGCTGCCGGAGACGGACCCCCGGACCGACGTGGCCCTGGCGGTGGTCCTGCTCCTCGGGGCCGCCTCCAGCGCGTACTTCCTGACCGTGGACATCCGCTTCCACCAGCAGCTGCGCCGTCACCCGGGCCCCGCGCCGTTCCCGCCCCACGTCGCGACGACGCCCGCCTCGGGCTACTCCGCCCCGTACGGCTACCCGCAGCAGCCCCCGTCGCCGTACGCGTCCGCCGCCGTGCCGCCGCAACCGCAGGCGCGGCCACAGCCGCAGGCGCCCCACACCCCGGCGCCCCGGCCGCCCGTCCCGCACCCCGCGCCCGCGCCCCACGACGCCGCGCCGTCCGGCCCCGTGCCGCCGGCGCAGCGTCCCGCGCCCGCCCGGATCGACCAGGTGCGGGCGGAACTCGACGAACTCAGCGACTACCTGCGCCGTCAGGACGGACAGCACGGGCAGCACGGCGACCACGAGACCGGAAGGTGACCGTGACGGCGGGACGTGTCGTCGCCGGCCGCTACGAACTGTCCACGCTCATCGGCCAGGGCGGCATGGGACAGGTCTGGACGGCCTACGACCAGCGGCTGGACCGGCGGGTGGCGGTGAAGCTGCTGCGCCCCGACAAGGTGGCCGGGCAGGAGGCCGACGAGCTGCGCCGCCGCTTCGTGCGCGAGTGCCGGGTGACCGCACAGGTCGACCACCCGGGCCTGGTCACCGTGCACGACGCGGGCAGCGCGGGCGAGGAGCTGTTCCTCGTCATGCAGTACGTCGACGGCGCCGACCTCGGCGACCACCTCGCCGAACACGACCCGTACCCGTGGCAGTGGGCCGTGGCGGTGGCCGCGCAGCTGTGCGCCGTGCTGAGCGCGGTGCACGCCGTGCCGATCGTCCACCGCGACCTCAAGCCGCGCAACGTGATGGTGAACCAGGACGGCACGGTCACCGTGCTGGACCTCGGGGTCGCCTCCGTCATGGACAGCGACACCACGCGCCTGACGCACACCGGCTCGCCCATCGGCTCGCCCGCCTACATGGCCCCCGAGCAGGCGATGGGCGGCGCGGTCGGCCCGTACACGGACCTGTACGCGCTCGGCGTGCTCCTGCACGAGCTGCTCAGCGGCGACGTGCCGTTCGCCGGCTCGACGGCGCTCGGCGTGCTGCACCGGCACCTGTACGAGCCGCCGCTGCCCGTGCGCCGGATCCGCCCCGAGGTCCCCGAGGCCCTGGAGACGCTGGTGCTGCGCCTGCTCGCCAAGGACCCGCAGCACCGCCCGGACTCCGCGCAGGAGGTCTACGAGCACCTGGCGCCGCTGCTGCCCGCGCGGGGCACGCCCACCGGGGCGCCCCTCGACCCCACCCGCCCCTTCCTGCGCCCGCACGCGCCCTGGCCGGACCGCGCGCGCACGCCCGCGCCCCGGCCCGCCCCCGCCGCGCCGCCCGCGCCGGTGGCGGAGAAGGCCGACGTCGCCACCGCCGTCGACGAGGTCAAGCGGCTGCTCGGCGAGGGCCGGATCACCCAGGCCGTCGACATCCTCGGCGCGATCCTGCCCGTCGCCGCCGAACAGCACGGCGAGCACTCGCCGGTGGTGCGCACCCTGCGCAAGCAGTACGCGGCCACCCTCCTGGACGACGGCCAGTACCGGCGCGCGCTGCCCGAACTGCGCCGCCTCGCCGACGAGCGCGCCGCCGAGGCCGGCCAGGCCGACCCGCAGTCCCTGCGCTACCGCTACGAGGCCGCCCAGTGCCTGGAGCAGCTCGGCGAACCGGCGGCGGCGCTCGCCGAGTACCGGACGCTGCTGGGGTACTACGAGAACCGGTACGTGGCCGCCGGCGACCCGCAGCTCGCCCACGACGTCCGCCGCCGCATCGGCCACCTCCTGCTCGCCCTCGGCGACCGCGCCGCCGCGCACGACACGCTGGTCCGGTTGCTGCACGACGTGGAACGCGTCCAGGGCCCCGGGCACCCGATGGCCGCCGAGATCCGGCGGACGCTGCAGTGGCTGGGGCAGGTGCGCTGACAGCGCCCGCCGTGTCACCCCATCACCGCTCACTGCATCGCCATGCCCGGCCGTCGGGGCGCGGCGGTGCCGGAACTCCCCGTGAATCGTTGGTCGAATGGGTTGGCCAGAGCTCGGCCGATGCCTACCATCGATCATCGCAAGACTTTGTGCACTGCCGCACAAGCTCTCCTCGGGAGGTTTCCTTGCACCGCCGCCGTCGCACCGCGCTCCTGCTCACCGCCGCGATCGCCGCGGCGGCGCCCCTGCTCACCGCCTGCGGAAACGATGCGCATCCGGGCGCGGCGGCCGTCGTCGGCGACCAGCGGATCACCGTGTCGCAGCTGGAGGACCGGGTCAGCGAGGTCCGCGCGGCCCAGCGGGCGGCCGTACCGGACGAGGCCCAGTACGCGCAGGCCATCGCCCGCACCGGCAGCCTCACCCGCGACACCCTGCACGGCATGGTCCTGGACCGGGTGCTGCAGCACGCCGCGCGGGACGCCGGGGTGACCGTCACCCCCAGGGAGATCCAGCAGATGCGGTCCGGGCTGGAGGAGCAGGCCGGTGGCGCCGAGGCGCTCGAGGCGGCCTGGCTCCAGCAGTACGGCGTGCCGCCGCAGCGCCTCGACGAGAACCTCCGGCTCCAGCTCGAGGCCCAGAAGCTCGCCCAGCGGCTCGGCACCGAGACCGGCCGGCCCGAGTTCTGGGCGGCGCTGTCCGAGGCGGGCAAGGACCTCGGCGTCGACCTCAACCCGCGCTACGGCACCTGGGACGTCGAGAAGAGCAGCCGCGTCGACGCCGGGCCCCCGTGGCTGCGGGACGTCACCTCGGAGGGGGTCCAGCAGCCCATGTGACGCCCCGACCGGCCCGCCGGCCGCCCCGCGGACGACGTCCGGGCCGGCCGGCGGCGTGCGTTAGTTTCGGAGCGTGAACGCAACCAGCCGCGCACCCCGTCCCGAGGCCGGCCCCGGCCGCATCGTCCTGCTCACCACCAGCCACCGGGTGGCGCCCGGCCTGCTGTCCTGGCCCGCCTGGCAGACCCTGCACGCGGCCGACCGGGTGCTGTGCGCGGACGGCGCGCACCCGCAGCTGCCGTACCTGCGCGAGGCGGGGATACCGGTCGAGGAGGCGTCCTCGACCGCCCAGGAGCTGGTGGACGCCTGCGCCGGCGGGCGGACGGTGGTGGTCGTGGCCACCGGCGAGGGCGAGCCCGCCCTGACCGACGGGCTGGCGCGCCTGGCCGGGACCGGCAGGGTCCGGATGCCCGAGCTGGAGCTGCTGCCCGCCTCCTACGACCTGCCGGGCGCCCGGCTGCTCGACCTGGTGCAGGTCATGGACCGCATCCGCGCCGAGTGCCCCTGGTCCTCCCGCCAGACCCACCGGGGCCTGGCGAAGTACGGCATCGAGGAGGCGTACGAGCTGGTCGAGGCCATCGAGGAGGGCGACCGGGACGAACTGCGCGAGGAACTGGGGGACGTCCTCCTCCAGGTCGTCTTCCACGCCCGGATCGCCGAGGAGCACCCCGAGGAGCCCTTCTCCGTCGACGACGTGGCCGGCGGCATCGTCGCCAAGCTCGTCCACCGCCACCCCCACGTCTTCGGCGACGCGACGGCGACCACCCCCGAGGAGGTCAAGGAGCACTGGCTGCGCACCAAGGCGGTCGAGAAGCGGCGCGCCTCGGTCACCGAGGGCGTCCCCCTCGGCCAGCCGGGACTGGCCCTCGCCGCCAAACTCGCCTCCCGCGTCCGCACGGCGGGCCTGGACGTCCCCCTGCCCCGGGGGGAGGGCATCGGCTACGAGCTGCTCGCCCTCGCGGTGCGGGCCGAGGCGGAGGGCGTCGACCCGGAGGCGGCGCTGCGCGCGGCGGCCCGGGCCTACCGGGACGCCATCCGGGCCGAGGAAGCCGCCGGCTGACGCCGCCGCTGCCCGGGGGCCCTCATGCCCGGCTCCTCCCGAGAACCGCCGTCCGGGGCACCCCGGCCGCCCGGACCGGCCGTCCCGGGAAGGCCCCGCGCATCGGGCCGAAGGACCGTCTCCCCGTGCGCGTCCCCCGCGACCCGCTGCCGTTCCTGCCGCACGGCGACCGGCTGCCGGTCGACTGCGTGCCGCACCGCTGGGGCATGACCCGGTTCCTCCACTCCTCCACGCGCCCGGCCTCCCGGTGCCCGGCGTCGTGTTCGCATGGCGGGGGACTGGTGGTTCGCCGTTCCCCGCCCGGCGATGGGCGGCTACGCCCGCGTCCCCAGCACGCCGATGACCAAGGGGCCGCGGACGCTGCGCCGGCGGCGCCGGGCCCGTGCGGCACCGGCGCGCACGGCCCGCGAAGGCCCGGATACCGTCGAGGAGTGACCGACCAGCCCCCGCTCCCCAGCACCGCCCCCGACCGGCCCGAACTCTTCACCTGGGAGTTCGCGAGCGATCCGTACCCCGCCTACGCCTGGCTGCGCGAGCACGCGCCCGTGCACCGGACGCGGCTGCCCAGCGGGGTCGAGGCCTGGCTGGTCACCCGGTACGCCGACGCCCGGCAGACCCTCGCCGACAACCGGCTCTCCAAGAACCCGGCGCACCACGACGAGCCCGC
Source organism: Streptomyces viridosporus T7A (assembly GCF_008704515.1). NCBI lineage: Bacteria > Bacillati > Actinomycetota > Actinomycetes > Kitasatosporales > Streptomycetaceae > Streptomyces > Streptomyces viridosporus. Next base: position 3,611,903 of record NZ_CP023700.1, on the reverse strand, counting down.
GCACGCCAAGGGCAGGACCGGCATCCCCGGTGAGCGCAAGGCGGAGCTGATGACGCATCTGCTCAACATCGACCCGCCGGACCACACCCGGTTGCGCCGGCTGGTCAGCAAGGCGTTCACACCGCGCCGCGTCGCCGAGTTCGCGCCCCGGGTGCAGCAGCTCACCGACGGGCTCATCGACCGGTTCGCGGCCACCGGCTCCGCCGACCTCATCCACGAGTTCGCCTTCCCTCTCCCCATCTACGCCATCTGCGACCTGCTCGGCGTGCCCCGGGAGGACCAGGACGACTTCCGCGACTGGGCGGGCATGATGATCCGCCACCAGGGCGGCCCGCGGGGCGGGGTCGCCCGGTCGGTGAAGAAGATGCGCGGCTACCTCGCCGACCTCATCCACCGCAAGCGCGCGGCCCTGCCCGCCGAACCCGCTCCCGGCGAGGACCTCATCTCCGGTCTCATCCGCGCCTCCGACCACGGCGAGCACCTCACCGAGAACGAGGCCGCCGCGATGGCGTTCATCCTGCTGTTCGCCGGCTTCGAGACCACCGTCAACCTCATCGGCAACGGCACCTACGCCCTGCTCACCCACCCCGAGCAGCGCGACCGCCTGCAGAGGTCGCTGGCGGCGGGGGAGCGCGGACTGCTGGAGACGGGGGTCGAGGAACTGCTGCGCTACGACGGCCCGGTGGAACTCGCCACCTGGCGGTTCGCCACCGAGCCGGTCACCATCGGCGGACAGCGCATCGCGGCCGGCGACCCGGTCCTCGTCGTCCTGGCCGCCGCGGACCGGGACCCCGACCGGTTCGCCGACCCGGACGTGCTCGACCTCGGCCGGCGCGACAACCAGCACCTGGGGTACGGACACGGCATCCACTACTGCCTGGGCGCGCCGCTGGCCCGTCTGGAGGGCCAGACCGCGCTCGCCACCCTGCTGACCCGCCTGCCGGACCTCCGGCTCGCGGTGGATCCCGCCGAGCTGCGCTGGCGCGGCGGGCTCATCATGCGCGGACTGCGCACCCTGCCGGTGGAGTTCACCCCACCGCGGGGCTGACCGGAGGGGCCCGGGGCGCCGTTTCCGCGCCGGTTCCGCACGCCCCGGGCGGAACAGCGCAAACATGACACGCGCTCATCTCTGTGATCTTCACGTGATCTGTGCGGCATGAACTTGTGACAAGTGATCGTCTGCGGATACGTTCACCCATCAAGCGTGGCGCCTCGACTCCGTCCGCCGCGCCGGTAACTGCTGTCGTGTGAAAGGTCTCCGCATGCTTTCCGGGAACGGTCGGCACCGTCGCCCCCGCCAGGCTCCGGCACTCCTCGTCGCGGCCGGAGTGACCGGCTCCGCCATCGCGATCCCGCTCCTCGGAGCCGGCAGCGCCAGCGCGGCCGACGGCGCGACCTGGGACCGGGTCGCAGAGTGCGAGAGCGGTGGCTCCTGGAGCCAGAACGCCGGCAACGGTTACTACGGCGGACTGCAGTTGACGCAGGACGACTGGGAGAAGTACGGCGGACTCGACTACGCGCCGAGCGCCGACCAGGCCAGCCGCGGCCAGCAGATAGCCGTGGCCGAGAGAATCCTCGCCGACCGGGGGGTCGGCGCGTGGCGCACCTGCGGACTGACGGCGGGTCTGGAGCAGAGCTCCGCCCCGGTCGACACGGGCGGGGCGGGGAACTCCACGCCGAGGGCGTCCGATGCGCCGGACTCGTCCGGATCGTCGGACTCCGGTGAGCCGTCCGCCTCTCCCTCCTCCCCCTCCTCCTCGCCGTCGTCCGACCCGTCGTCCGACCCGTCGGCGGACGCGAGGGGCGGGGGCGGCGTGCCGGGCGAGTCCGCCGGTCCGGACGCCGCTGCGTCCCCCTCCGCATCGACCGCCCCGAAGCGTGACGAGTCGGACAAGTCCGGACAGTCCGAGGGGTCTTCGGCGTTCACCGAGGACACCGGCACCGGCCGTCACCGCGGCGCCAGCGCCGAGGAGGCCGAGGGTCGCGCGGACGAGGCGTCCGGCCGGCACGCCTCGCGCGGCGCCGACGCCTCCCGCGGCGCCGCCGGCGGCCCCTACACCGTGCGCTCCGGCGACAGCCTCTGGTCCATCGCCGACTCCCTTGAGCTCGAGGGGGGATGGCGCGCTCTCTACGCGAAGAACGAGCAGGCCATCGGTGCCGACCCGAACCTCATCGTGCCCGGTCAGGAGCTCGAGGTCGGAGTCGGGCAGGGCGGGGAGTGACGCCCGAAGGGGCGGGCGGGCGGCGCTAGTTGACGTCACGTTTCATGCTGAATGTCCGTTTTAAAGATGATGAGAGATAGATCTCAGAAGTCCTGATCGTCTTTGTCATCCGGTCGATCACGTGCTTACGGTCGTGACCGCTCGCCACCGCGGGCCCCGATCGCCGTCACGCCGAATCCTGCCGGCGGCGGTACGGGAACAGTCGTCGCGTCATGCGCCACAGGCAGGAGCGGGGGACCCAAGGTAGGCGCCGGATCCGGAAGTTGACGCCGGATCCGGCTCGGGGTGAAGCCGTGTCCCGTGAGGGGCGCGGCCGGGCAACTCAACCGGCCCGAACCCGACAGCTCACCTCGTAGGCGTCGGTGAGGGGATCATCCATGCTGTTTTCCGGCAAGGGCAAGCACCGTCGTCCGTCCAAGGCCACTCGCGCCATCGCCGTCGCCGGTGTCACCGGCGCGGCCGTCGCCGCCCCGCTGATGGCGGCCGGCAACGCCTCCGCCGCCACCGCCTCCGAGTGGGACGCCGTCGCCCAGTGCGAGTCCGGCGGCAACTGGTCCATCAACACCGGCAACGGTTACTACGGCGGTCTGCAGTTCTCCGCCTCCACCTGGGCCGGGTACGGCGGCACGAAGTACGCCGCCACCGCCGACCGGGCCACCAAGGCCCAGCAGATCGAGATCGCCGAGAAGGTCCTCGCGGGCCAGGGCAAGGGTGCCTGGCCGGTCTGCGGCAAGAACCTGTCGAGCGCCCCCTACGGCGGCGGCTCCACCCAGTCCCAGGGCGGCGGCTCCTCGCAGGGCTCGCAGAGCCAGGGGCAGAGCCAGAACCAGGGCCAGGGGCAGAGCCAGAACCGGAGCCAGGGTCAGAACCAGTCCCAGGGCGCCGGTTCCGCCGAGACCCGTGAGACCGAGCGGAAGGCCTCCCGCTCCACCGAGCGCCCGGAGGCGAAGAAGACCGTCACCACCCCGACCGGTGAGAAGGTCCAGAAGGGCGACGGCGAGTACAAGGTCGTCAAGGGCGACACCCTCAGCTCGATCGCCGAGGAGCACGGCGTCAAGGGCGGCTGGGCCAAGCTGTTCGACCTCAACGACGACATCGTCGAGGACGCCGACCTCATCTACCCGGGCCAGCAGCTGCACCTGAAGTAAGGGCGGCGGCCACCGGCCCCTCCCCGTCCCCACGGGCTCCCCGCCCCGGTGCGTGTTCCCCCGTACGCACCGGGGCGGGGTTTTTCACGGGTCCGCGAGGTCACGGTTTCCGTCACGTTCCCCGAACGTGCTTTGTTCCGTTCGGAAACAATCTAAGCTCGGTTCCGTCCACGGGACGGGCGATCGGATGCCGATCGCCCGGAGCCGGTTAGGCTCGGTCTCGCAGAGCCACCGCGGCCCTGCCCACTCGCGTCACATCCATGAAGGAGATGCTCGTGCCGTCCATCGACGTCGTCGTAGCCCGGGAAATCCTGGACTCCCGAGGCAACCCCACGGTCGAGGTCGAGGTCGGCCTCGACGACGGCAGCACGGGTCGTGCCGCCGTCCCGTCCGGCGCCTCCACCGGCGCCTTCGAGGCCATCGAACTCCGTGACGGCGATGCCAACCGTTACCTCGGCAAGGGTGTCGAGAAGGCCGTCCTGGCCGTCATCGAGCAGATCGGCCCGGAGCTGGTCGGTTACGACGCCACCGAGCAGCGCCTGATCGACCAGGCGATGTTCGACCTGGACGCCACCGACAACAAGGGCTCGCTCGGCGCCAACGCCATCCTCGGCGTCTCGCTCGCCGTCGCCCACGCCGCCTCCGAGGCCTCCGACCTGCCGCTCTTCCGCTACCTGGGCGGCCCGAACGCGCACCTGCTGCCGGTGCCGATGATGAACATCCTGAACGGCGGCTCGCACGCCGACTCCAACGTGGACATCCAGGAGTTCATGATCGCCCCGATCGGCGCGGAGACCTTCTCCGAGGCCCTGCGCTGGGGCACCGAGGTCTACCACACCCTCAAGAAGGTCCTGAAGAGCAAGGGCCTGGCCACCGGCCTCGGCGACGAGGGCGGCTTCGCCCCGAACCTCGGCTCCAACCGCGAGGCCCTCGACCTGATCCTCGAGGCGATCAGGGAGGCCGGCTACACCCCCGGCGAGCAGATCGCCCTCGCCCTCGACGTCGCCGCCTCCGAGTTCTACAAGGACGGCTCCTACGTCTTCGAGGGCAAGGAGCGCTCCGCCGCCGAGATGACCGAGTACTACGCCGAGCTCGTCGAGGCGTACCCGCTCGTCTCCATCGAGGACCCGCTGTTCGAGGACGACTGGGAGGGCTGGAAGACCATCACCGCCAAGCTCGGCGACAAGGTCCAGCTCGTCGGCGACGACCTGTTCGTCACCAACCCCGAGCGTCTGGCCCGCGGCATCGAGGAGAACGCCGCCAACGCCCTGCTGGTCAAGGTCAACCAGATCGGCTCGCTGACCGAGACCCTGGACGCCGTCGAGCTGGCCCAGCGCAACGGCTTCAAGTGCATGATGTCCCACCGCTCCGGCGAGACCGAGGACGTCACCATCGCCGACCTGGCCGTCGCCACCAACTGCGGCCAGATCAAGACCGGCGCCCCGGCCCGCTCCGAGCGCGTCGCCAAGTACAACCAGCTGCTGCGCATCGAGGAGATCCTCGACGACGCCGCGGTGTACGCCGGTCGCAGCGCCTTCCCGCGCTTCAAGGGCTGAGCGCCTCACCCGTAGGAAGAGCGTCGTACGTACGTCCCCGTACCCGGTCCCGTACCGTGTGCGGGGACGTACGCGCGTATGACATGGGAACGGGAGGCGGGGGACATGGCCGTGAAGGACCGGGACCGTTTCTCCACCGCGACCAGGATCCGGCTGATCGGTGAGCAGACCGCGGCCCGGGTCTACCGCTCGCAGACCAAACGCCAGGCCCGCCGCTCCCGGCTGACCGGCCGCGCGGCGCTGCTCGCCCTGGTGGTCTGCTCGCTGATCGTGGCCCTCGCCTATCCCATGCGGCAGTACGTCTCCCAGCGCGCCGAGATCGCCGACCTCCAGCGGGAGCAGGAGGAGGCCCGCAGGCGCGTCGAACAGCTGCGCGACATGAAGGCGCGCTGGCAGGACGACGCCTACGCCGAGCAGGAGATCCGCCGGCGGCTGCACTACGTCATGCCCGGCGAGACCGGCTACATCGTGATCGACCCGGGCCGGGCCGCGTCGTCGCGCACCGACCGCGGGGCGGCCGACCGCCCCTGGTACTCCAACGTCTGGGACGGGGTCGACAAGGCCGACGCCGCCCCCCGGTGAACCCACCCGCGCAGGCCCCCGGAAAGCCCCCGGAAGCCCCGGACAACGCAGAAAGACAGGTCATGGACACGCCCCCGCCCTCGACCCCGCGCACCGAGCCCACGGCCGCGGACGTCGAGGCCTTCAAGCAGCAGCTCGGCCGGCCCCCGCGCGGGCTGCGGGCCATCGCGCACCGCTGCCCCTGCGGGCAGCCGGACGTGGTGGAGACCGCGCCGAGGCTGCCCGACGGCACCCCCTTCCCGACGCTCTACTACCTCACCTGCCCCCGGGCCTCCTCGGCGATCGGGACGCTGGAGGCGAACGGCGTGATGAAGGAGATGACGGAGCGGCTGGGCACCGACCCGGAGCTGGCGGCCGCGTACCGCGCGGCGCACGAGGACTACGTCCGGCGCCGCGACGAGATCGAGGAGCTGAAGGGCTTCCCGAGCGCCGGCGGCATGCCGGACCGGGTGAAGTGCCTGCACGTCCTGGTCGCCCACTCGCTGGCCGCGGGCCCCGGGGTCAACCCGCTGGGCGACGAGGCGCTGGCGATGCTGCCCCCGTGGTGGAGCAAGGGCCCGTGCGTGACGCCGCCGGAGGACGGCCCCGCGCAGGAGGACGAGCGATGACCCGGGTCGCCGCCGTCGACTGCGGCACGAACTCCATCCGGCTCCTGGTGGCCGACCTCGATCCGGTCACCGGCGAGCTGACCGAACTGGACCGGCGGATGACGATCGTGCGGCTCGGCCAGGACGTGGACCGCACGGGCCGGCTGGCGCCCGAGGCGCTGGAGCGCACCTTCGCCGCCTGCCGCGCCTACGCGGAGATCATCAAGGAGCACGGCGCGGAACGCGTGCGCTTCGTGGCCACCTCCGCCTCCCGCGACGCCGAGAACCGCGACGTGTTCGTGCGCGGGGTGCTGGACATCCTGGGCGTGGAGCCCGAGGTCGTCACCGGCGACCAGGAGGCCGAGTTCTCCTTCACCGGCGCCACCAGGGAGCTGGCCGGGCGCGCGGACCTGCGCCGCCCGTTCCTGGTCGTGGACATCGGCGGCGGCTCGACCGAGTTCGTCGTCGGGGACGACCACGTCCGCGCCGCCCGCTCCGTCGACGTGGGCTGCGTGCGGATGACCGAGCGGCACCTGGTGCGGGACGGGGCCGTGACGGACCCGCCGACCGAGGAGCAGATCGCGGCGATGCGCGCCGACATCGAGGCCGCCCTCGACCGCGCCGAGGAGACGGTCCCGCTGCGCGAGGCGCACACCCTGGTGGGCCTGGCCGGTTCGGTCACCACCGTGTCGGCGATCGCGCAGGACCTGCCCGCGTACGACTCGGCGGCCATCCACCACTCCCGGATCTCCCAGGACCGCGTCCGCGAGATCACCCACCGGCTGCTGCGCGCCACCCACGCCGAGCGCGCGGCGGTGCCCTCCATGCACCCGGGCCGGGTCGACGTGATCGGCGCCGGGGCCCTCGTCCTCCTGGCGATCATGGAACGGATCGGCGCGCGGGAGGTCGTGGTCTCGGAGCACGACATCCTGGACGGGATCGCCTGGAGTTGCACGTCCGCTGAGTGACCCGCGTGTGCGAGCCTCGACGGCACCGCTCGTCACGCGGCGAGCCGGGTGCGCTGAGGGGGTGGCAGGCGGCGGGCGTCAGAGACTGCGGTAGATGTCCCGCCGGTCGCCCACCTTGACCACGAGGACGACGAGTTCTCCGTCGTCGATCCGGTAGGCGACCCGGTAGCCACCGACCCGGAGCCGGTAGAGGCCCGACGGGCCGGTGAGCTTCTTGACGTCGGCATCCTGGCGGCACGGGTCGTCACCGAGTGCGGTCAGCGCGGTCAGGATGCGCATGGCGTCGGGGCGGCTGATGGCCCGCAGTTGCCGCTGCGCCGCCGCGGTGAACCGGAAGGCGTACTTCACGCCGCCTCGCCGTCCCGCTCGGTGAACAGGTCCGCCAGCAGCTCCGCCATCGTCACGGTGGCCCCGCCCTCGGCCAGGACCGCTTCGGCTTCACGGGCCAGCATCACGTCGGCCGCTTCTTCCAGCGCTTCGAAGTCCGAGATCGGCACCACGGCAGCCACCGGAGCGCCATTGCGCGTGATGACGGTCGGGACGCCTTCCTCGGCCCGGTTGATGTGGTCGGCGAGGTGGGCGCGGGCTTCGCGTACGGTCACGGTGTTCTCGGTCATGACGCCAGTGTACGCATCTGCGTGTACACGAGCCATCCTTCGAGGAGGCGCCTTCGCGCGCGATCCTCGACGGCATCGCCTGGTCCTTGGTGTCCGGTCCGCGCTGACCGGCGGACGCGGAGCCGTCCGCCGGAGACGGCGGCGGGCGGCGGCGGAGTGCTGCGGTCGCGGGTCGCCCGCCCCGGCGGCGAGGGCGGCGGCGTCGATCCGACGGGCGATCCGGTGGCTTTCGGTCCGGAGCCGGTGGAGCCTCGGCGGGCCGCTGGACCTCCCGGCGCCGACGTGCGCGGGAGAGGTGCCGCCGGGCGCGGTCGCCGGCCCGGTCCGTGGCCCGCGAACAGCCCCCGACCGGGGCGGCCGGGACGGCGGACGAGCGGGTCCGACGAGCCGTTCCGGGCAGTTCGGAGGGTGGTTCCGGGCGGTTCGGCGGGGCGCGGCCGGGAAAGTTCGTGAAGTTCTTCACAAGGAATCGCCCCCGGGAGGTCGAAAAACAGGGCCGCATTGACCCTTTCGGGGGCCCAACGCCCCTTTGAACGTGTTCAGAAGGTGTGGTAAGCGCCCTTCCGGGCGTCCGCTCGAAGAGGGCGGAAACCGGCCTCGTGTCCCGCGCGATCGACAAGAGAGCAGCTCGCGCGGCATTGACAACGGATCATGAGGTGATCCAGTTCCCGTTGACCGTCATGGCGTGGATCACAAAAGTGCGGGAGTGTAACACAGGCCCTGCTCAAGCTTGTGAAGGGGCGCACGATCCACCCCCCTGAGACGGGTGGATACTCGATGGCATGAGCACCACGGAGCGTCCCAGGATCCTCGTAGTAGGCGGTGGGTACGTAGGCCTGTACGCAGCTCGGCGCATCCTGAAGAAGATGCGTTACGGAGAGGCGACCGTCACCGTCGTCGACCCCCGGTCGTACATGACCTACCAGCCCTTCCTCCCCGAAGCCGCCGCCGGCAGCATCTCCCCCCGGCACGTCGTCGTCCCGCTGCGGCGCGTGCTCCCCAAGGCGGAGGTCCTCACCGGCCGGGTCACCACCATCGACCAGGACCGCAAGGTCGCCACGATCGCCCCGCTGACCGGCGAGGCGTACGAGCTGCCCTTCGACTACCTGGTGATCGCCATGGGTGCGGTCTCCCGCACCTTCCCGATTCCCGGCCTCGCCGAGCAGGGCATCGGCATGAAGGGCATCGAGGAGGCCATCGGCCTGCGCAACCACGTCCTCGAGCAGCTCGACAAGGCCGACTCCACCACGGACGAGGAGATCCGGCGCAAGGCGCTCACCTTCGTCTTCGTGGGCGGTGGCTTCGCCGGTGCGGAGACCATCGGTGAGGTCGAGGACATGGCCCGGGACGCGGCCAAGTACTACCGGAACGTGTCCCGCGAGGACATGCGCTTCATCCTGGTCGACGCCGCCGACAAGATCCTCCCCGAGGTCGGTCCCAAGCTCGGCCAGTACGGCAAGGAGCACCTCGAGAGCCGCGGCGTCGAGGTCTACCTGTCCACCTCGATGGACTCCTGCGTCGACGGCCACGTGGTGCTGAAGAACGGCCTCGAGGTCGACTCCAACACCATCGTGTGGACCGCGGGCGTCAAGCCGAACCCGGCACTGGCCCGCTTCGGCCTGCCGCTCGGCCCGCGCGGTCACGTCGACACCGAGCCGACGCTCCAGGTCAAGGGCACCGACTACATCTGGTCCGCGGGCGACAACGCCCAGGTCCCGGACCTCGTGGGCCGCAAGGCCGGCAACGAGAACGCCTGGTGCCCGCCGAACGCCCAGCACGCGCTGCGCCAGGCCAAGGTCCTCGGCGACAACGTGATCTCCGGCATGCGGGGCTTCCCGCAGAAGGAGTACAGCCACGCCAACAAGGGCGCGGTGGCGGGCCTCGGCCTGCACAAGGGCGTGGCGATGATCGTCGTCGGCAAGATGAAGATCAAGCTCAAGGGCCGTCTCGCCTGGTACATGCACCGTGGCTACCACGGTATGGCGATGCCGACCTGGAACCGCAAGATCCGCATCTTCGCCGACTGGACCCTCGCCATGTTCCTCAAGCGCGAGGTCGTGTCGCTCGGCGCGATCGAGTCGCCGCGCGAGGAGTTCTACGAGGCCGCGAAGCCGGCGCCGGCGCCCGCGGCGGCCGAGCAGAAGAAGACCGGGGAGAAGGCCAAGGCCTCCTGACCCTCCCGGTCGTCGAACGCCCCGAAGGGGCCGCCCGCCATCCGTGGTGCGGGCGGCCCCTTCGGCGTCGTCCGGCGGGGCCGGGGGCGAAGCGGCCGGGGGCCGTCTGCACGCCGGGTGAGTGAACCCCGGCCCCCCGTGGCGGCGTTTTGCCCGGCCGTGACGCGTGCCGGGTACTGCCAACCGCCCCGGCAGGTGTTTACGTGGTGACGACATTCCGGGATTCCCTTTCCCCGGGCCCTCGACCCCGTTCGAGCCGGGGAGGCTATCGGAGGTGCACACCATGGCAGACGCCGCGCCGCGGCTGAAGGGCCTCGTCGAACAGTTGCTGGGCACGCCCCTCCCGGTGCGCATCCGCGCCTGGGACGGATCGCAGGCCGGTCCGCCGGGCGCACCGACCGTGGTCGTACACAACCGCCGCGCCCTGCGCCACCTGTTGTGGAAGCCGGGCGAGCTCGGCCTCGCCCGTGCCTGGGTGGCCGGCGACCTCGCCGTCGACGGCGACCTGTACACCACCCTCGACCTGCTCTCCGGCCTCATCTGGGAGCGCGGCGACGACGCCCGCACCCTCGCCCAGAGCCTGCGCGACCCCGACTTCCGCTCCGCCGTGCGCGGACTCCTCGTGCTCGCCGGCCCGCCGCTGCCGCCCGCCCCGCCCCGCGAGGAGGCCCGCCGGCCCCGCCGCGGGCTGCACACCAAGCGCAGCGACCGCCGCGCCATCAGCCACCACTACGACGTCGGCAACGACTTCTACGAGCTCGTCCTCGGCCCGTCCATGGTGTACTCCTGCGCCTACTGGCCGGCCCCGCCCCCGCAGGGCACCCTCGAAGGGGCCCAGCACGACAAACTCGAACTGGTCAGCCGCAAACTCGCCCTGAAGCCCGGTCAGCGCCTGCTGGACGTCGGCTGCGGCTGGGGCTCCATGGCCCTGCACGCCGCCCGCGAGCACGGCGCGGACGTCGTCGGCATCACCCTCTCCCAGGAGCAGGCCGCCTACGCCCGCAAGCGCGTCGCCGAGGAAGGCCTGACCGACCGCGTCGAGATCCGCGTACAGGACTACCGGGACGTCACGGACGGGCCGTACGACGCCGTCTCCTCCATCGGCATGGCCGAACACGTCGGGTCCGAGCGCTACCTGGAGTACACCACCGTCCTGCACCGCCTCCTCGAGCCGGGCGGACGGCTGCTGAACCACCAGATCGGCCGGCGCCCGCAGCGGGACGAGTCGACCTACCACCTGGACCCGTTCATCGACGCCTACGTCTTCCCCGACGGCGAACTCGCCCCGCTGGGCACCACGGTGTCCCTGCTGGAGCGCTCCGGGTTCGAGGTGCGCGACGTGGAGTCGCTCCGCGAGCACTACGCGCTCACCCTGCGCCGCTGGGTGGCGAACCTGGAGGCCGACTGGGACCGTGCGGCGCGACTCGCCGGCCCCGGCCGGGCCCGCGTCTGGCTGCTGTACATGGCCGCCTCCGCGCTCGCCTTCGAGCGCAACCGCATCGGCGTCAACCAGGTCCTGGCCGTGAAGACCCCCCGGTCCGGCGCCTGCGGCCTCCCCCTGCGCACCCGCACCTGGAACTGACGGCACGGCGCCGCGGGCCCCCGTCGCACGCCGACGGGGGCCCGTTCCGTCCACCGGAACGGGGCCCGTGCCGTCCCCCGGGCGCCCGCGGGCGACGCCGTGTGCCGTCGCCGCCGCTACTCCGTCTTGATCGCCTGCAGCATGTTCAGCCGTGCCGCCCGCCGGGCCGGCCACAGCGCGGCCAGGACGCCCACCAGCGCGGCCAGCAGCAGGAAGAGCGCCATCCGGCCCCACGGCAGGACCAGTTCGTAGGTCGCCATCCTGGTGCCCAGCAGCTCACCGGCGGCCCAGCCGAAGAACACGCCCAGGCCGATGCCGAGCACCCCGCCGAACAGGGAGATCACCAGGGACTCCAGGCGGACCATCCGCTTGACGCCCCTGCGGTCCAGACCGATCGCGCGCAGCATGCCGATCTCCTGCGAGCGCTCGAACACCGACATGGCCAGGGTGTTGATGACGCCGAGGACCGCCACGATCACCGCCATCGCCAGCAGGCCGTAGACCATGTTCAGGATCAGGGTGAACGTCTGCGCGATCTCGTTGGAGAGGTCCTTCTTGTCCTGGACCTTGATCGCCGGGTTGGTGCCGAGGGCCTTCTCCAGCCGGTCCTTGACCGCGTCGGAGGCGCCGCCGGAGGTCTTCACCATGACCAGCATGTCGGCCGGTTCCGGGTCGTGCGGGGCCAGGGTCGCGGTGTCGATCATGATGCCGCGGATCATCTCGTTGGCCTCGTAGACACCGGCGACCGTCAGCTTCTGCTTCTCGCCGTCCTCGTAGGCGACGGTGAGGTCCGAGCCGGCCTTCCAGCCGTACGACGTCGCGGTGTCCCGGTCCACGACGATCCGGGTGCCGCCGACCTCGAAGGCGCCGTCCTCCACCTCCAGCTCGGTCAGCTCGCCGATCGTGCCGCCGTCGACGCCGGTCAGGAACTCGGTCTTGCCGTCGATGCGGGAGGGCGCGTTGCGCATCGGGCTGCTGGCGGTGACGTCACCGGCCTCCTTCAGCTTCCGCTCGACGTCCGGCGAGAGCTGGTTGCCGTTCGCCATGGAGACCACGTAGTCGGCCTCGATCGCGGCGGCCGCCATCTTGTCGATGGCCTTCTGCAGGCTGCCCGCCATCACCGTCATCCCGGTGATCAGGGTGAGCCCGATCATCAGCGCGGACGCGGTCGCCGCGGTGCGGCGCGGGTTGCGCACCGCGTTCTGCCGGGCCAGCTTGCCGGAGACCCCGAAGACGCGCAGCACCGGGGCCGCCGCCGCGATCAGCGGGCGGGACAGCAGCGGGGTCAGGATGAACACGCCGGTGATCAGCAGCACCGCGCCGATGCCCATGGGCGCCTGGCCGTCGGAGCCGTCCATCGTCGTGGCCGCGAGGACCACCGCGACGCCGGCCGCCGAGAACAGCGCGCCCAGCGTGTTGCGCAGCACCAGCGACTTGGTGGTCGCCTGGGCGTGCACGGAGCTCATCGCCGCCACCGGCGGGATCTTCGCGGCCCGGCGGCCGGGCAGCCACGCGGCGAGCATGGTGACCAGGATGCCGACGGCGAACGCGGTGCCGACGGTGCCGGGCGAGACGACCAGCGGCCCGTCGGGCACGGTCGCCTCCAGCGCCCCCATCAGCGAGCGCAGTCCGGCGCCGATGCCGATGCCGGCGACCAGCCCGGCCACGGCGGCGACCGTGCCGACCACGAACGCCTCGATCAGCACCGACCGCGTCACCTGCCGGCGGGAGGCGCCGACCGCCCGCATCAGCGCCAGTTCCCGGGTGCGCTGGGCGACCAGCATGGTGAAGGTGTTGGCGATGATGAAGGTGCCGACGAACAGCGCGATCCCGGCGAACACCAGCAGGCCCTGCTTCAGACCGCTCATCGAGGAGGCGATCATCTCCGCCTGGTCGTCGGCGAGCTTCTGCCCGGTGGTGGTCTCCACGACGTCGGAGGGCAGCGCCTCCTCCAGCTGCGCCCGCAGGGCGGCCTGGCTGACGCCGTCCTTCGCCTCGACGGCGATCTCGTCGAAGGTGTCCGCCTTGCCGAACAGCTTCTGCGCGGTCGCGGTGTCGAACAGCGTGAGGCTGCCGCCGGCCGCGACATTGCCGTCGTCCGTGGTGAAGACGCCCGTCACGACGGGCTCCAGGACGGGACCGTCGACCGAGAGCCGTACGGTGTCGCCGACCGCGTAGCCGGCGCGCTCCGCGGTCTCGGAGTCGATGAGGATCTCGCCCTCGCCCTTGGGCGCGCGCCCCTCGACCAGCGGGTAGCGGGGGTCCTCGGCGCCCCAGTAGTTGCCGCCCTGCGACTGGAAGCCGCCGCCGACGAGCTTGCCGTCCTTGTCGGCCAGGGCGGTGAAGCCGGTGACCACCCCGATGGCCCGCGCGGCGCCCGGCACCCGGGCGCTGTCGTCGACCAGGGCGGGGGTCAGCGCCCGGTACTCGCCGACCCGGTCGCCCTCGGCGTCCTTCCACTGGGGGGTGACGGCGACGTCGACGTGGTCGAAGCCCTTGGCGGACTGCTTCTGCAGGGCGTCGGAGAGTGTGTTGGTGAAGACCAGGGTCCCCGACACGAAGGCCACGCCGAGCATCACGGCGAGCACGGTCATCAGGAGCCGGGCCTTGTGCGCGAGCACGTTGCGCAAGGCGGTACGGAACATGGGTGTCTTCTCGAGTCCAGACGTAGGAGGGGAAACGGCCGCGGAGGGGGCCGGGGAGGGGTCAGCTGGTGCGGCCCTTGGCGTCGAACTGCTTCATCCGGTCGAGCACCGAGTCGGCCGTCGGCCCGTCCATCTCGTCCACGATGCGGCCGTCCGCCAGGAAGACCACCCGGTCCGCGTAGGCGGCGGCCACCGGGTCGTGGGTCACCATGACCACCGTCTGCCCCAGCTCGCGCACGGAGTTGCGCAGGAAGCCCAGCACCTCGGCGCCGGAGCGCGAGTCGAGGTTCCCGGTGGGCTCGTCGCCGAAGATGATCTCCGGCTTGGAGGCCAGCGCCCGGGCCACGGCGACCCGCTGCTGCTGACCGCCGGACAGCTGCGCGGGCCGGTGGCCCAGCCGCCCCGACAGACCGATCATCCCGATCACGGTGTCCAGCCACTGCGGGTCCGGCTTGCGGCCCGCGATGTCCATCGGAAGGGTGATGTTCTCCAGCGCCGTCAACGTCGGGAGCAGGTTGAACGCCTGGAAGATGAAGCCGATCTTGTCCCGGCGCAGCTTGGTGAGCTGCTTGTCCTTCAGCGCGCCCAGCTCCGTGTCGCCGATGCGCACGGAACCGGAGGAGAAGGTGTCCAGGCCGGCCACGCAGTGCATCAGCGTGGACTTGCCGGAGCCGGAGGGACCCATGATCGCGGTGAACTCGGCCTGCCGGAAGCCGACGGAGACCCGGTCCAGGGCGACCACCTGGGTCTCGCCCTGGCCGTAGATCTTCGACAGGTCCGTGGCGCGCGCGGCCACGGCGGTGGTCCGGTCGGCGGTGGGTGCGGTGGTCACGGGATGGGCACTCCTGTCAGGACGACATGTTCTCGGAGAGGTTCTCGGAGAAGTTCTCGGAGAGGTTCTCGGAGAGGTTCTCGGGGACGTGCACCATCGTTGCGTCCGTTTGCCGCCGTGCAGTCAACCGCTGCTCCGGTTCCGGGGGCGACTTCCGGCGGAGCGCCGGGAGGCCGTGTCATACCTGGGGATGACGGCGGACCCCGAGGGCCGCCGTGACGAGAACGGGTGGAGCGTCCTCGTTCAGACGGTGAAATTCCGTCAATCCGCATGCGCGGCCGACCGTCACGCGCAAGGCTGTCGGTACGTGCTGACGGCGCGTTCCAGGTGCTGATGCTCCCTCAGGCGCCAATAAAATAAGACAAGATCGGCCCATCCCGCCGTCACGCGGCAGAGGGGCCCCGATAGGCTCGGAAGCTCGAAGCGGAGCCCATGGCCTGCCCGGATGGTGGAATGCAGACACGGCGAGCTTAAACCTCGCTGCCCCTGAGAGGGCGTGCCGGTTCAAGTCCGGCTCCGGGCACCACTGCGCCTACGGTGAGGCGCACACCCATCACAGTCGCAACCCTCCTGACGGAGGGCCGACGCCTCTTCGGAGTCCTTCCGCCCCGAGGGCGCCGGACGCCTCGCGGGTCGACCGCCCCGGCTCCGGACGGCCCTCTCCGCGCCCTCTGCGTTTCTCTGCGCCGTCCTCCGTCCCCCTCCGCCGTCCCCCGGGTACGGCGGTTGACACCGGGCGGACGCGGTCGGAGACTCGCCTCCGGCGTCGGGCGGAGGAAACTTCACCCCACGAACCGCCTCCTCGCGCGAAGGGAACGACCGGATGCGCACCACCGTCGGCATCATCGGCGCCGGACCCGCCGGTCTGCTGCTCGCCCGGTTGCTGCACGGTGCCGGTGTCGACTCGGTCGTCCTGGAGGCCCGTGACCGCGCCTACGTCGAGCAGCGGCAGCGGGCCGGGATCCTCGAGCAGGGGACGGCGGACGTGCTGCGCGCGGCCGGGGCCGGGGCGCGGATGGACCGCGAGGGACTGCGGCACGACGGCATCGAGCTGCGCTTCGACCGCCGCCGCCACCGGGTCGACCTCTCCGCCCTCACCGGCGGCCGGTCGGTCATGGTCTACGCGCAGACCGAGGTCTGCAAGGACCTCGTCGCCCTCCGGCTCGCCGACGGCGGGCCGCTGCTCTTCGGGGCCGAGGCGCTGGCCGTCGAGGGCGCCGGCACCGACGCCCCGCGCGTCCGCTTCCGCCACCGGGGCCGCGAGGACGTCCTGGAGTGCGACTACGTGGCCGGCTGCGACGGCTTTCGGGGCGTCTCCCGCAGGGCCGTTCCCGCCGGGGTCTCCCGGGTCTTCGAGCGGACGTACCCCTTCGGCTGGCTCGGCGTCCTCGCCGACGTGCCGCCCTCCCACGACGAGCTGGTCTACGCCCGCCACGACCGCGGCTTCGCCCTGCTGTCCATGCGGTCCCCGTCCGTCTCCCGCCTCTACCTCCAGGTGCCCGGGGGGACGCAGCCGAAGGAGTGGAGCGACGAGGACGTCTGGCGGGAGCTGGAGCGCCGCCTCGAGACCGCCGACGACTGGACGCTGCGCCGCGGCCCCGTCACCCAGAAGTCGGTCACCCCCCTGCGCTCCTACGTCCACGAGCCGATGCGGTACGGCCGCCTCTTCCTCGCCGGGGACGCGGCGCACATCGTGCCGCCCACCGGGGCCAAGGGGCTCAACCTCGCCGTCGGGGACGCGGTGACCCTCGCGCGGGCGCTGGGGCACCGGAAGGAGACGGGCTCGGACGAACTCCTCGACGCCTACTCCGCGACCTGCCTGCGCCGGGTCTGGCAGGCCGAGCGGTTCTCCAACGACCTGACCGCCCTGCTGCACCGCGCCCCGGACGCCACCGCCTTCGAGGACCGCCTGCAACTGGCCCGGCTGGAGCGGATCGCCTCCTCCCGCGCCGCCGGGACCGACCTCGCCGAGGCGTACACCGGCTTCCCCCTGGAGGGGGGCGCGGACGCGGCCGCGGCGGACGGATGATCTCCGGCCGGTTCCGGGCAGGTACCGGGTGGGTCATGGTTCGGTGCCCTCCGGTGAGGGGAATCACGAAGCCGCGTAGCGTGTTGCGCAGCACGACGAGGGAAAGATCCTCCCCAAGCATTAGGGTCATTCCTTTGCCTACCTATTACTCTTGAGCCAAGGCCGCACTGTGCGGCCATGGAGGAGTGAAATGAGGAGCAGAAACCCGGTCTTCTCGCGACGGGGGTTCAGCCGCGACAACGGCTACGCGGGCTTCAACACCGCGCCGCAGGCCGGGGGCCCCGCTGTCGCCACCCAGGGCAACCCGTACGCGCAGCCGACGGGCACCCCCTACGCGCAGAACCCGTACGCGCAGAACCCCTACGCACAGCAGGGTCTGCAGGGCGGCGCGCCGCCGCAGGCCCCGGCCACCACCGGCCGGATGACCATCGACGACGTCATCATGCGCACGGCGAGCACGCTCGGGCTGCTCGTCCTGGCCGCCGCGCTCTCCTGGGCGCTGCTGCCGGTCGACGAGGCCAACATCGGCCGGTCCTACGGCATCGCCATCGGCGCCGCGCTGATCGGCATGGTCCTGGCGCTCGTCCAGTCCTTCAAGAGCAAGGCCTCGCCGGCGCTGATCCTGACGTACGCGGCGTTCGAGGGAGTCTTCCTCGGCGTCGTCTCCAACGTCGTCGACAGCCACATCGCCAACGGCGCGGCCATGCAGGCGGTGCTCGGCACCATGGCGGTCTTCGCCGGTGTGCTGGTGGCGTACAAGGCGGGCTGGATCCGCGTCAACCGCCGCTTCTACGGCTTCGTGATGGCGGCCGCGCTCGGCTTCATCCTGCTGATGGCGGTGAACCTGCTGTTCGCGGTGTTCGGCGGCGGTGACGGCCTCGGCTTCCGCAGCGGCCCGCTCGGCATCATCTTCGGTGTCGTCGGCATCATCCTCGGTGCCTGCTTCCTCGCCCTGGACTTCAAGCAGGTCGAGGACGGCATCACCTACGGTGCCCCGCGCGAGGAGGCCTGGTTCGCGGCCTTCGGCCTGACGCTGACGCTGGTGTGGATCTACCTGGAGTTCCTGAGGCTCATCTCGATCCTCAACAGCAGCGACTAGCCGTCCCCACGGCAGGCGCGGCACACGCGCAAGGGCCCCGGGTTCACCCGGGGCCCTTCGTCGTTCCCGACGGGTGCGGGAAGCGCGCCTAGAGCAGTTTGCGCGCGGCCCTCCTCAGGTCGTACTCGTGGATGATCGCCTTGGCATGGCCGTACGCCAGGTCGTACTCGTGGCGGAGCCAGCTGACCTTCTCCTCGAAGCGGAGAGCCGGGCCTTCCTCGACGGTGCGCAGCCAGTCGGAGATCTCGCGACCGGTGCAGTGCGGGATGCGGGCGAGCAGGTTGCGATGGGTCTCTTCGGAGAAGACTTGGGACATCGGCGCCTCCGGACGCAGGGGATGTAGGCCGGTCCTTCAGCTCACCGTGCCTGAGCGTTCGCGTGTTGGCAACAGTCCCGCCGGTCCGCGTACGCTCGCCGCGTGGTTGATACGACGCCCCTCACCCGTGCCGTGGATCATTTCGCCGACCGCCTGCGGGCCGCGCCGCAGAGCCGGTTGCAACGGGGCGCGGCCGCCGAGGCGCTCGCCCTGGCCAGGGAGCTGGCACGGCGGGCGCAGGACGTCGAGGAGCCGGGCACCGAGCCCCGCGAGATGCCCGACGCCGGGATGTTCGCCTCCGCCGACCAGATCACCGTCGCCGGCCACGACCTGGCCCTCGTACTGACGTCCGAGGAGGAGGTCGAGGAGGCGACGCGGCTGGTGGAGGAGGCGCAGAAACGCGCCGGCGTCTGACGACGTCCGGCGCGTGGGCGGTCCGGCGGCGGCCGGCGGGGCGCCGGCGGGGTCCTAGAGGGACGCGATGACGCGGTCCGCCAGGATGTAGACGTTCTCCTCGCCGCAGGAGAAGGTCAGCGTGTACGCCCCCGAGACACCCGAGCCGCCCAGCAGGAACGGGGTCTCGCCCGCCCGCAGGGCCGCGGCCAGGCGTTCGGCGGTCTCGCGGTGGCCCGGGGTCATGCACAGCGTCGTCCCGTCGGCGAACACGTAGACGTCCAGCGTGCCCAGCGGACCGGGGCGGACGTCGGCCAGTTCCACCCGGGAGGCGGCCAGCTCCTCCAGCGTGACCGCCGTGCGCTCGTGGTCGTCCACGGCCGGCGACGGGTTCGGCACGAAGTCCGGGTGCGAGGGGTGGCGGCGGCGTGCCGCGGCCAGCTCCGGGGAGTCCCCGGGGTGCTCGTCGGGGTCGGCGGCCGGTTCGCCCACCGGCTCCAGGCCCGCGAAGTCGGCCTGGCGGGGCAGGAACAGCTCACTGTCGGCCAGGCCCAGCAGGGAGGAGGGCGCCTCGGACGCCTCCCGGGTCTCCTGGGCGGCCCAGAAGGCCCGCGCCTCGGCGAGCTCCCGCTCCCGCTCCTCGGCGAGCGCCTCCGCCACGGCCGCGCGTATCTCGTCGGTGTCGGCGGCGCGGGCGGAGGGGACGAGTCCGCGCGCCGCGGCCGCGCGGTGCTCGGTCAGCTCGGTGTGCAGGGCCGCGACCTGTCGGCGCAGCACCATGATGCTGCGCAGGACCGCGACGCCCACGGCGCCGGTGGCGGCCGTGGTGATCAGCAGGGCGATCGGCATGGCGCTCACTGACGTACTCCCGGTTCAAAGTCGACCCTCGACTTCCTACATCAGCTTGAAGGGCGGACTAACCATCTGTCAGTGCGTAACGTCACGAAACGGACAGGGGCGTGGTGCCGGATGAGGGAGGGGGACGTCGCTGACCTGCGTGAACCTCCCCGGCGAGGGAGATAGGTCACATCCTGGGGGAGATTGGATCACGGAACGGCCCGGACCCCCGGAACGACCGGGAGCCCGGGCCCACGCCTCACGGGCCGTGCCGTGACGGCTACCGTGCGCCCACGGTGGCTCAGCTCAGGCGCTCGATGACCATCGCCATGCCCTGACCGCCGCCGACGCACATCGTCTCCAGGCCGAACTGCTTGTCGTGGAACTGGAGGGAGTTGATGAGCGTGGCGGTGATGCGGGCGCCGGTCATCCCGAAGGGGTGGCCGACGGCGATGGCGCCGCCGTTGACGTTCAGCTTCTCCAGCGGGATGCCGAGGTCGCGGTAGGAGGGGATCACCTGGGCGGCGAACGCCTCGTTGATCTCGACCAGGTCGATGTCGCCGACGGTCAGGCCGGCGCGGGCCAGGGCCTGCTTGCTCGCCTCGACCGGGCCGAGGCCCATGATCTCGGGGGAGAGGCCCGAGACGCCGGTGGAGACGATCCGGGCGAGCGGGGTGAGGCCGAGCTCGCGGGCCTTGGTGTCGCTCATGATGACGAGCGCGGCGGCGCCGTCGTTGAGCGGGCAGCAGTTGCCGGCGGTGACCAGGCCGTCGGGGCGGAAGACGGGCTTCAGGGCGGCCACGCCCTCCATGGTCACGCCGGGGCGGGGGCCGTCGTCCTTGCTGATCACGGTGCCGTCGGGGAGCGTCACCGGGGTGATCTCGCGCTCCCAGAAGCCGTTCTTGATGGCCTCCTCGGCGAGGTTCTGCGAACGGACGCCGAACTCGTCCATCTCCTGGCGGGTGACGCCCTTGAGGCGGGCCAGGTTCTCGGCGGTCTGGCCCATCGCGATGTACGGGTCGGGCAGCAGGCCGTCCTCGCGCGGGTCGTGCCAGGTGGAGCCCTCCGACCCGGCGACGGCGGCGGTGCGGGCCTCGGCGTCGGCGAACAGCGGGTTGCGGGTGTCCGGGAGGCTGTCGGAGTTGCCCTTGGCGAAGCGGGAGACCGTCTCGACGCCGGCCGAGATGAAGACGTCGCCCTCGCCGGCCTTGATGGCGTGCAGGGCCATGCGGGAGGTCTGCAGCGAGGACGAGCAGTAGCGGGTGATGGTGCAGCCCGGGAGGTGGTCCATGCCCATCTGCACGGCGACGATCCGGCCGAGGTTGTTGCCCTGCTCGCCGCCGGGCAGGCCGCAGCCGAGCATCAGGTCGTCGATGTCCTTCGGGTCCAGCTCGGGGACCTTGGCGAGGGCGGCCTGGATGATCGTGGCGGTCAGGTCGTCGGGGCGCAGGTCCTTCAGGGAGCCCTTGAAGGCGCGGCCGATGGGGGAGCGGGCGGCTGAGACGATCACGGCTTCGGGCATCACGGCTCCTGGGGGAAGGGGCGGCGCACAGCGCCTCGTCGGGAGGGGGTGGTCGGGCGGCGGGAGGGCGCGCCGGGTGGGCGGGCAGGGCTGCTTGGGAAGTTACCCCTACGTATGCACGGGGTCACGGGTCCGCGGGTGTGACATGGACCGCAACTTTCTAAGCGCTTGCTTTTCGCGTGGGGCGGGCCCTCCCGGAGGCACGGCCACCCGTGCCTACGGGGGTCTTCCGCGCCCACGGGGGCCGTCCGCGGGCGCGGGGTCGTCCGCGGGCGCGGCGGCTTCCGCGCTACGAGTGCTGCGTCGAGGGCTCCGGCTCCGCCTCCGGCAGCCTGCGGCGCCGGCGGCGCTTGAGCAGGGCCCACGGGCCGCGCGGACCGGTGGGCGTCGCGGCGGTGACCTCCGTGCCGGCCTCCGACGCGGCCTCGGCCGCCGCCCGCGCCACCGGGAGGAAGCCCTCGCGGCGGGCGGCGTCGGGGCGCTCCTCCTCGGCCGGCCACAGGCCGAGGGCGGCGCAGACGGTCGGCAGCACCGCCATCGCGGCCGTGGCGTACCCCTCCGCGGAGGGGTGGTAGCTGTCCGGGCCGAAGAGCTCGCGCGGGTTGGCGGCGAACTCCGGGCCCAGCAGATCGCCCAGCGACACCGTGCGCCCGCCCTGCTCGACCACGCCGATCGTCTGGGCCGCCGCCAACTGGCGGGAGGCGCGGCGGGCCAGCCAGCGCAGCGGCTGCTGGACGGGCTCGATCGTGCCGAGGTCGGGACAGGTGCCGACGACGACCTCCGCACCGGCGGTGCGCAGCCGGCGTACCGCCGAGGCCAGGTGGCGCACCGAGCGGGTGGGCGGCATGCGGTGGGTGACGTCGTTGGCGCCGACCATGATCACGCAGATGTCGGGCACCCGGGACGGGTCCGCGAGGGCCAGGGTCACCTGGCGGTCCAGGTCGTCGGAGCGCGCACCGGGCGTCGCGACCGTGCTCAGTCCCACGGGGCGTTCCGCGAGCGCGGCGATGCCCGACGCCAGCAGCGCGCCCGGCGTCTGCCCGGCCCGGTGCACGCCCTGGCCCGCGGCCGTGGAGTCGCCCAGCATCGTCAGCCGCAGCGCCGGTTCGCCGGGCACCGTGTGGGCGGCGCCGTACAGGCCGTCCGCGTTCGGTACGTGAGGAGTCGCGCCGTTGCCCACCCGACGCCGCGCCAGCTGGGCCTGGGCGACCAGCAGGCCCACGGTGGCCGCGCCGGCCAGTCCGATGCCCCCGCCGCCGTATGCCGCGCCGGCCGCGATCCGCCGGGCCACCCTCGCCCTCGACATGCTCGTCATGCCTCGCCGCCACCTCCTCGAAGCCGTACACCCAGTGCTTGCCCCGTACGGACCGTGGTCCAATCTCGACGGGGAGTGAACGACCCGGCCGGGGCGGTGCCGGGAGGGCCTAGGCTGGCGTCACCACTACGACCACCTCTTTTGCGGCATCCGGAGACAACGGTGCAATTCCACGACTCGATGATCAGCCTCGTCGGCAACACCCCGCTGGTGCGGCTCAACAACGTGACCAAGGGCATCAGGGCGACTGTCCTGGCCAAGGTCGAGTACTTCAACCCCGGCGGTTCCGTGAAGGACCGCATCGCCCTGCGCATGATCGAGGCGGCGGAGCAGAGCGGCGAGCTGAAGCCGGGCGGCACCATCGTCGAGCCGACCAGCGGCAACACCGGCGTCGGGCTCGCCATCGTGGCCCAGCAGAAGGGCTACAAGTGCATCTTCGTGTGCCCCGACAAGGTCTCCATGGACAAGATCAACGTGCTGCGGGCCTACGGGGCCGAGGTCGTGGTCTGCCCGACCGCCGTGGCGCCCGAGCACCCCGACTCCTACTACAACGTCTCCGACCGGCTGGTCCGTGAGACGCCGGGCGCCTGGAAGCCGGACCAGTACTCCAACCCCCACAACCCCCTCTCCCACTACCACTCCACCGGCCCCGAGCTGTGGGAGCAGACGGAGGGGAGGATCACCCACTTCGTGGCCGGCGTCGGCACCGGCGGCACCATCTCCGGGACCGGGCGTTACCTGAAGGAGGCCAGCGACGGCCGGGTGAAGGTCATCGGCGCCGACCCCGAGGGGTCGGTGTACTCGGGCGGCTCCGGGCGGCCGTACCTGGTGGAGGGCGTCGGCGAGGACTTCTGGCCGACCGCCTACGACCGCACCGTCGCGGACGAGATCGTCGCCGTGTCCGACAAGGACTCCTTCCAGATGACCCGGCGCCTCGCCAAGGAGGAGGGCCTGCTGGTCGGCGGCTCCTGCGGCATGGCGGTCGTGGCGGCGCTGCGGGTGGCGGAGCGGCTCACCGAGGACGACGTGGTCGTGGTGCTGCTGCCGGACAGCGGCCGCGGCTACCTCAGCAAGATCTTCAACGACGAGTGGATGGCCGACTACGGCTTCCTCGACAACGAGGGCCCCAGCGCCCGCGTCGGCGACGTCCTCGAGGACAAGGAGGGCGGCTCCATCCCCTCCCTCGTCCACATGCACCCCGACGAGACGGTCGGCCAGGCCATCGAGGTGCTGCGCGAGTACGGCGTCTCGCAGATGCCGGTCGTCAAGCCCGGCGCCGGCCACCCGGACGTGATGGCCGCCGAGGTCGTCGGCTCGGTGGTGGAGCGCGAGCTGCTGGACGCGCTGTTCAGCAGGAGCGCCTCGCTCGACGACCCGCTGGAGAAGCACATGTCCGCGCCGCTGCCGCAGGTCGGCTCCGGCGAGCCCGTGGCCGACCTGATGGCCGTCCTGGGCGAGGCGGACGCGGCGATCGTCCTCGTCGAGGGCAAGCCGACCGGTGTGGTCAGCCGCCAGGACCTGCTGTCCTTCCTCGCCAAGGGCGGCAAGTGACCGCCGCCTCGCACGCGACCGCGGCGGGGCCACGGGGGACCACGGGCCTCCGGCCGTGAACGCGGGATGGCCGGAGCGTCCATGAGCCCCGTGGAGCTCACGGAGGCGGGCTTCGCGGAGGCGGACTCGACGGAGACGGACTTCTCGGAGACGGATTCGACGAAGACGTACTCGGCGGAGACGTACTCGACGGAGGCGGACTTCGCGGAAGCGGTACGAGCGTGTCACGTCCGCGCAGCACTCGCTTAACACGCGTCCGGCACATTGGTGGACGTCGGCAGGACGGTGGGGCACCTCCCAGGTGTTCGGCACCGGGGGAGGGCTCCCTCCCCGCTCCGGCCGGCGACCCAGCGGCGTCAAGGACCTCCGGAGCGGCTCCCGGACCTCCATGGACGCCCCGGACGCGCAGCCCGGCCCGGCCGGCCCGCGTCCCCCGCGGGGACCGCCGTCGTCCCGCCCCCCGGTGACGGGGGTGCGGCGGTCCCCGCGCACGCTTCTTCCGGTCAGTCGTCCCAGCCGCCGTCCCGCCCGGGCCCGCGGCGGCCGAACAGGCCCGGGTGGGTGCGGGCGGCCTGGACGACGTTGATGCCGACGATGCCCGCCCAGACGACCAGCAGACCGGGCAGTTTGGCCACGCCCCCGCCGATCGCGGACAGCGGCACCGCGAGGACCAGCGAGACGATCCCGAAGCCGAAGCGCTCGCCCCAGGTGTCCGTGGCCTTCGGCGTCCGTGCGTTCCGGGCCACCGTCATCTGCTGCTCGGCGAGCTGCCGGCGGACCAGGCGCTCCACCGAGCCGTCGATGCGCTGGTCGACCTTCTCCAGGAACGAGTCGACCAGCGCGGACTCGTACTCCTCGCCCAGCTCCCTGCGGGCCTGCAGGGTGGCGTCGAGTTCCTTCTTCAGGTCGGTGCCCCGCGCGTCCATTCCGCTCATGCGGTCCACGGTAGGCAGGCGGGGCGCCCACGGCACTGGGGTTAGCCCCCCTCTCGTTCCTCGGGTTCGCCGGGGCCCGGGCCCGCCGTCCCGCCCGCCCGCCCGGTCCCGCGGGTCCGCCGTGACCGGGCGAGGTCGTGCGCGTCCGCGTCCGCCTGTATAACGGCATGCAGGAACGACGACGGGTGAATAGACCGAGGGGGAGTCACGTCATGGGCGTCAGCGACAGCCCTGCGGCGCGCCTGCAGGCGCTCTTCGAGGGGCACCGGCTGACGCCGACCCAGCGGCGCATCGCGCACAGCATGGTGCGGCGGGCCGCCGACGTGCCGTTCCTGTCCAGCGTGGAGCTGGCCGAGCTGGCCGGGGTCAGCCAGCCCTCGGTGACCCGGTTCGCCGTCGCCCTCGGCTTCGACGGCTACCCCGCCCTGCGCCGGCACCTGCGCGAGGTCGTGCCCCCCGGGCCGGCCGCGGAGACCGGTGCGTACAACGCCTACCAGCAGGCCGTCGAGGCCGAGATCGAGAACCTGCGGCACCTTGCCCAGGAGCTGGCCGACCCCGAGCCCGTGCGACGGGCGGGAGCGGTCCTCGCGGACAGCCGCCCGCTCCCCGTGCTCGGGCTGCGGGCGGCGGCGGCCCAGGCGCACGGCTTCGCCTATTTCGCCGCCAAGGTCCATCCCGACGTGCGGCTGCTCAACGAGGGCGGCACGATGCTCCACGACCGCGTCGACGTCGCCGTCCGCGCGGGGGCGAGCGCCCTGCTGTGCTTCGCGCTGCCCCGGCACCCCCGCGAGGTCGTCGACGCCCTCACCCACGCCAAGGAGAGCGGGCTGACCGTCGTCACCGTCGCCGACTCCGCGTTCGCGCCGGTCGCCAAGGTGTCCGACCTGCTGCTGCCCGCCGCCGTCGGTACCGGGCTCGCCTTCGACACGGCGTGCGCGCCGATGCTGCTGGGGCGGGTGCTGCTGGAGGCGATGTGCGACGGCCTGCCCGAGGCCCAGGCGCGGCTGGAGGAGTTCGACGCGAAGGCGGCGGCGCGCGGGCTGTTCGTGGAGTGACGCGGCGGCGCGGCCGGGCGGCGCGGGCGCGCCGTGCCGCCCGCGCTTTCTCAGACTCGTCTCACCTTGCGTCACTACCGTGTGTCCCCGAGGTGCTTCGTCCGGGCGGCGGGCCTTGCTCGGACGCTTCACGGGCGACATGAGACGGGAGGCTGGACGTGACACGCGGAGGACAGGGGCTGGCTCGGGTGGCCGTCGTCGTACGGGCCGGGGCCGCGCCGCTGTGGTGGCTGGGAGTGTGCGCGGCGGGCATCGGGCTGCTGGTGCCCGGGCTGACCGGACGCCGGATCGGCGTCCTGGCCGGGGCCGCGCTGTTCCTCGCGGCGGCGGCCGTCGTCGCCTGCGGGCGGCGGGGCCGGTACCGCGACCTGGCCCGCGCGGCGGTCCGGGCGGGACGGCACGACGTGCTCCAGGACCGCGCCGTGACCCTGCGCGCCTGGCGGCGCGGGCACCGCTGGTGGCTGCTGCTCGCCTTCCTCGCCGCTCTGGGCAGCGCGTTCGCGGCACCGGCCGCCGCCGGTCTGCTGCTCGCCGGGTGCGGTGCCGGCCTGTGGCTGAAGGCCGCCTGGATCGGCCGTCTGGAGCAGGCCGACCAGGCGCTGCTGTGGGTGCGGGTCGACTGGCTGGGCGGGGGCGCGGGCCGTCCGGCCGGCAAGACGGTCAAGGCCTACCGCACCACCGGCATCGCGGCGGGCGACGCGGCCCCGGGCGGCGCGCGGCGCCGGGCCCCGGCCCTGGTCTGAAGGGCCCCGGGGCCGGCTTCCCGCGCTCCGGGTTCGCGCTCCGGTCCGTGATCCGGTTCGCGCTCCGGACCGCGTTCCGGGAGCGGGCGCCGGTGGGGTGCGCACCCCGCCGGCGCCCGCTCCCGGGCCTTCGGACCGCGGGTCCTCGGCGGCCCCTCAGGGGCTCTTTGTCCCTGAAGGGCTCCTCAGCAGGGTCAGGAGGGGAACCCCGACGTCAGCGCGTCGGGGTGCTCGCCGCCCGACTCGGCCACGATCTCCTCGACCGTCTGGGCGCGGCGGACGACCGCGAAGGAGACCCCGCCCGCCCCGTCCGGGACGAAGCCGTACACGCCCGGCCGGGGGAGCGAGTTGTACGCGTAGTGGTGGGCGAAGTAGTACGCGCCCGTGTCCAGCACCGCCGCGTGGTCCCCCTGCTCCAGCAGCGGCAGGGACTGGCCCCGGGCGAGCAGGTCGCCCGCGAAGCAGGCCGGTCCCGCCACGTCCTGCACGACCGCCGGCCCCTCCTTCGGGCGCCCCTTGGCGTCGTAGGCGGCGACCCGCAGCGGCCACGCCCCCGGCGCGTACACCGTCCGCGTCGCCACCTGCACGCCCGCGTGCGTCACCGCGACCGGACGCCCGCCGGCGCTCTTGGCGTACTCCACGCGCGCGACCATCGTGCCGTGCTTGGCCAGCAACGACCGGCCGAACTCGGTGACCAGTCCGTACCGCCCGTCGAACAGCCCCGGCACCTCCTCGCTCAGCAGCCGCGCGTACTGCGTGTACGTCGGGTCGGTCGTGTCGGAGGCGAAGTTGACCGGCAGCCCGCCGCCGATGTCGACGGTGTCGATCTGCTGCCGTCCGGCACGCCGGTTGACCTCCTCCGCCAGCGCGTACGCCTCGGCCACTCCGCGCGCCATCAGGGACAGCGCGATGCCCTGGGAGCCGGTGTGCGTGTGCAGCCGGGTCAGCCACGGCCGGTCCAGGTACGCCCGCACGACCCACTCCCGGGCTCCCTCGTCGCGCAGCGCCACCCCGAACTTGGAGGTCGCCGTGGCCGTGGACAGCGCTTCGATGGAACCGCTGCCGATCTGCGGGTTCACCCGGATGCCGAGGGGGGAGCGGGTGTCGGTCGACTGCATCAGGGCGTCGAGGCGCGCCAGCTCCTGGGGGTTGTCCGCGTTGACGGCGATGCCCAGCGCCAGCGCCTGACGGAGCTCGTCCGGCGTCTTGGCGGGCGAGTCGAGGACCGTCCGCTCCGGCTCCACGCCCGCCGCCCGCGCCAGCGCCAGCTCGCCCGGGCTCGCCACCTCCGCGCCGATGCCCTCCTCGCGCAGCAGCCGCAACACCGCCACCAGCGGGGACGCCTTCACGGCGAAGGCGTGCAGCACGGGCGTGCCGGGCGGCGTCACCGCTTCGAACGCCGCCCGCAGCTCGGCCGCCGACTCGCGTATGCCGGCGACGTCGAGCAGGGCCACCAGAGCGATGTCGGGGCCGAGCAGCCCCTGCTCCACGGCGGCCCGCACCGCCTTGTCCCGCCGCGTCGCGAGCTCCGCGCCCCGCGGGTCCCCCTCGCCGGCCAGGCCGTCGTCGTGCACCACCGTGCCCCCAGTTCCGTCGGTGTTCTCCGTGTCAGAGATGTTCGAGGTGTTCGAGCCCATGCGTCCAGCCAAGCATCCGGCGGGGGCCCGCGCCGACGCGCCCCCTGTATTGACTAGCTCTATTCAGGAGGCGAGGATGTGAATATCTGCAGTAACCGTGGGGCCGCCCGGTCCGCGGAAACATCCGGGAGCAAGCACCAGGAGGCAGACCATGTCCGGACCCCGCGCAGTCCGAGCCCCGCGCGGCACGGAACCGAGCGCCCTGGGATGGCCGCAGGAGGCCGCCCTGCGGATGCTGCAGAACAACCTCGACCCGGAGGTCGCCGAGCACCCCGACCGGCTCGTCGTCTACGGCGGCACCGGCAAGGCGGCCCGCGACTGGCGCTCCTTCGACGCCATGGTCCGCACGCTGCGGACCCTCCGGCAGGACGAGACGATGCTGGTCCAGTCCGGCCGCCCGGTCGGCGTCATGCAGACCCACGAGTGGGCCCCGCGCGTCCTCATCGCCAACTCCAACCTCGTCGGCGACTGGGCCACCTGGGAGGAGTTCCGCCGTCTGGAGGCCCTCGGCCTGACCATGTACGGGCAGATGACCGCCGGCTCCTGGATCTACATCGGCACCCAGGGCATCCTCCAGGGCACCTACGAGACCTTCGCCGCCGTCGCCGCGAAGCGGTTCGGCGGCACCCTCGCCGGAACCATCACCCTGACCGCCGGACTCGGCGGCATGGGCGGCGCCCAGCCCCTCGCCGTCACCATGAACGACGGCGTCGCGCTCTGCGTCGACTGCGACCCGCGCGCCCTCGACCGCCGCATCGAGCACCGCTACCTGGACGTGCGGGCCGACTCCCTCGACCACGCCCTGCGGCTCGCCGTCGAGGCCCGCGACGCCCGCCGCCCGCTGTCCGTCGGCGTCCTCGGCAACGCGGCCGAACTGGTGCCCCAGCTGCTCGCGAGGGGTGCGCCCGTCGACATCGTCACCGACCAGACCTCCGCCCACGACCCGCTGGCGTACCTGCCCGTCGGGATCGCCTTCGAGGACATGGCCGAGGCCGCCGCGAAGGACCCGGCCGGCTTCACCGCCCGCGCCCGTGAGTCCATGGCCCGGCACGTCGAGGCGATGGTCGGCTTCCTGGACGCCGGTGCCGAGGTCTTCGACTACGGCAACTCGATCCGCGGCGAGGCGCAACTCGCCGGGTACGAGCGCGCCTTCGCCTTCCCCGGCTTCGTCCCCGCCTACATCCGCCCGCTGTTCTGCGAGGGCAAGGGCCCCTTCCGCTGGGCCGCCCTGTCCGGCGACCCCGCCGACATCGCCAGGACCGACCGCGCGATCCTCGACCTCTTCCCGGAGAACGAGTCCCTGGCCCGCTGGATCCGCCTGGCCGGGGAGCGTGTCCACTTCCAGGGCCTGCCCGCGCGCATCTGCTGGCTCGGCTACGGCGAGCGGGACCGGGCCGGTGAGCGCTTCAACGACATGGTCGCGAGCGGGGAGCTGGCCGCGCCGGTCGTCATCGGCCGCGACCACCTCGACTGCGGCTCCGTCGCCTCCCCCTACCGCGAGACCGAGGCGATGCTCGACGGCTCCGACGCGATCGCCGACTGGCCGCTGCTGAACGCCATGGTGAACGTGGCCTCCGGCGCCTCCTGGGTGTCCGTCCACCACGGCGGCGGGGTCGGCATGGGCCGCTCCCTGCACGCCGGCCAGGTGACGGTGGCCGACGGCACCGCGCTGGCCGGCGAGAAGATCCGCCGGGTGCTGACCAACGACCCCGGCATGGGCGTCATCCGGCACGTGGACGCCGGGTACGACACCGCGGAGTCGGTGGCCGCCGAGCGCGGCGTGCGGGTGCCGATGCGCGAGGGTGAGCAGGCGTGACCTTCCACGACATGTGGGCGGAACTGCTGCCCGTCGGCCGCGACTCCGCCTCCGGCGGCTACCGCCGCTTCGCCTGGACCGAGGCCGACGCCGACTGCCGGGCCTGGTTCGCGGCGCAGGCCGAGGGGCGCGGGCTGCGGCTCGAGACGGACCGGAACGGCAACCAGTGGGCCTGGCTGGGGGACCCGGCCGCCGGGGACGCCGTCGTCACCGGGTCGCACCTGGACTCCGTGCCGGACGGCGGCGCCTTCGACGGCCCCCTGGGGGTGGTCTCCGCCTTCGCCGCCCTCGACGAACTGCGCGGGAGGGGAGCGCGGTTCACCCGGCCCCTCGGCATCGTCAACTTCGGCGACGAGGAGGGCGCCCGGTTCGGACTCGCCTGCGTCGGCTCCCGCCTCACCGCCGGCCTGCTCACCCGCGAGCAGGCGCACCGGCTCACCGACGGCGACGGGATCACCCTGCCCCGGGCGATGGAGGCCGCCGGGCACGACCCCGACGCCCTCGGCCCCGACCCCGAACGGCTCGCCCGGATCGGTGCCTTCGTCGAACTGCACATCGAGCAGGGCCGGGCCCTGGACCTGTCCGGCGACCGGGTCGGCATCGCCAGCGCCATCTGGCCGCACGGCCGCTGGCGCTTCGACTTCGCCGGCGAGGCCAACCACGCCGGCACCACCCGCCCGACCGACCGCCGCGACCCCATGCTCCCGTACGCCGAGACCGTGCTCGCCGCCCGCCGGGAGGCCGAACTCGCCGGTGCCGTCGCCACCTTCGGGAAGATCGCCGTCGAGCCGAACGGCGTCAACGCCATCCCCTCCCTGGTGCGCGGCTGGCTCGACTCCCGCGCCACCGACCAGGCGGGCCTGGACGCCGTGGTCGCCGGGGTGGAGAAGGCGGCCCGCGCGTACGCCGACGCCCACGGGGTCGACCTGGACGTGGTCCGGGAGTCCTTCACCCCGGTCGTCGAGTTCGACCACGCCCTGCGCGGCGAACTCGCCCGCATCCTGGGCCGGGACGCCGGCCTCCGGGTGCCCGTCCTGGACACCGGCGCCGGACACGACGCCGGGATCCTCTCCGGACGCGTCCCGACCGCCATGCTGTTCGTGCGCAACCCCACCGGCGTCTCGCACTCCCCGGCCGAGTCCGCCACCGAGGACGACTGCGCGGCCGGGGTCCTCGCACTCGCCGACGTACTGGAAGGACTGGCCTGCACGTGACTGCCACCTCGCGGACGTACTGGCTGGAGCACGCCTGGCTCGGCACCTTCCCCCAAGCTCCCGGCTCCGCTCGAGCGGGGGGGACCCCCATCGAGCCGGGCGTCGCCGTGGACGTCCGGGACGGTCGCATCACCGCCGTCCGCCCGGACACCCCCGCCCCGCCGCCCGGCGCCGAGATCCTGCGCGGACTGACCCTCCCGGGACTGGCGAACGCCCACTCGCACGCCTTCCACCGCGCCCTGCGCGGCACCGTCCAGGTGGGCTCCGGCACCTTCTGGACCTGGCGCGAGGTCATGTACGCCACGGCCGCCCGGCTCACGCCGGACACCTACCACGCCCTCGCCCGGGCCGTGTACGCCGAGATGGCGCTGGCGGGCATCACGGCGGTCGGCGAGTTCCACTACGTGCACCACGCCCCCGGCGGCACGCCCTACGCCGACCCCAACGCCATGGGCGAGGCGCTCATCGAGGCCGCCGCCGAAGCCGGGATCCGCATCACCCTCCTCGACACCGCCTACCTCTCCTCCGGCTTCGGACAGCCGCCCACCACCCACCAGCTCCGCTTCTCCGACGGCGACGCGGACGCGTGGGCCCGTCGCTGTTCGGCCCTCGGGGAACGCGACCACGCACGGATCGGGGCGGCGATCCACTCCGTCCGCGCCGTGCCCGCGGAGCAGTTGGAGACCGTGGCGCGGTGGGCCGAGGAGCGGCGGGCCCCGCTCCATGTGCACCTGTCCGAGCAGACCGCCGAGAACGACGCCTGCCTGGAGCTCCACGGATGCACCCCGGCGCGGCTGCTGGCCGAGCACGGCGTCCTCGGTCCGCGCACCACCGGCGTCCACAACACCCACCTCACCGCCGAGGACGTCTCCCTCGTCGGCGGCAGCGGCACCGGCACCTGCATGTGCCCGACGACCGAACGGGACCTCGCCGACGGCATCGGCCCCGCCGTCGCCCTGCAGAACGAGGGCTCCCCGCTCTCCCTCGGCTCCGACAGCCACGCCGTGATCGACCTGCTCGAAGAGGCGCGCGCGCTGGAGCTGAACGAGCGGCTGCGCAGCCGTGCCCGCGGCCACTGGACGGCCGCCGCACTGCTGCGGGCCGCCACCGCCGACGGACACGCCGCACTCGGCTGGGACGACACCGGCCGCATCGAGGAGGGGGCGCGCGCCGACCTCGCCACGATCGCCCTCGACTCGGTCAGAACGGCGGGGCCGCCGCCCCGGCTCGGCGCCGAGACGGCCGTGTTCGCGGCGTCGGCGGCGGACGTGCGGCACACGGTCGTGGGCGGCCGGCACGTCGTGCGCGACGGGGCGCACACGCTCGTCCCCGATGTGCCCCGGGCCCTCGCGCGGGCCGTCGAGGCCCTGCGAACCTGACGACCCCCACGAGGACAAGATGAGTACCGTCATCACCAACATCGCCACGCTGGTCACCAACGACCCCACCCTCGAACGGGGGACCCCCCTCGGCCTGGTCCGGGACGCGGCCGTCGTCATCGACGGCGACCGAATCGTGTGGACCGGTGAGGCGGGCAGGGCACCCGCCACCGACGACCGGGTCGACGCCGGGGGCCGGACGGTGCTCCCGGGCTTCGTCGACTCCCACTCCCACCTGGTCTTCGCCGGCGACCGCACCGAGGAGTTCAACGCCCGCATGTCCGGCCGCCCCTACGGCGCGGGCGGCATCCGCACCACCGTCGCCGCCACCCGGGCCGCCACCGACACGGAACTGGAGGAGAACCTCACCCGCCTCCTCGCCGAGGCGCTCCGCCAGGGCACCACCACCTTCGAGACCAAGTCCGGCTACGGCCTGACCACCGAGCACGAGGCCCGCGCCCTGCGCCTGGCCGCCCGCCACACCGACGAGGTCACCTACCTCGGCGCCCACATCGTCGCCCCCGAGTACGCCGATGACCCGGCCGGCTACGTCGACCTCGTCACCGGCGAGATGCTCGACGCCTGCGCCCCGCACGCCCGCTGGATCGACGTCTTCTGCGAGCAGGGCGCCTTCGACGGCGACCAGGCCCGCGCGATCCTGACCGCGGGCAGGGCGAAGGGCCTGCACCCGCGCGTCCACGCCAACCAGCTCTCCCACGGCCCCGGCGTCCGGCTCGCCGTGGAACTCGACGCCGCCAGCGCCGACCACTGCACCCACCTCACCGACGCCGACGTGGACGCGCTGGCGAACGGCACCACCGTCGCCACGCTGCTGCCCGGCGCCGAGTTCTCCACCCGGGCCGAGTGGCCCGACGCGCGCCGGCTGCTCGACGCGGGGGTCACCGTCGCGCTGTCCACGGACTGCAATCCGGGCTCGTCCTTCACGTCCTCGGTGCCGTTCTGCGTCGCGCTGGCCGTACGGGACATGGGCATGACGCCGGACGAGGCCGTCTGGTCGGCCACCGCGGGCGGCGCGGCGGCCCTGCGCCGCACCGACATCGGCCGCCTCGCCCCCGGGGCGCGCGCCGACCTGGTCCTCCTCGACGCCCCGAGCCACGTCCACCTGGCCTACCGCCCCGGCGTCCCGCTGGTCGCGGGGGTCTGGCGGCACGGCGTCCGCGTGGTCTGAGCCGGCCCCTCAGGCCGCCCCCGCCCGCCACCGCTGGTCCGCCCGTCCCGTCTCCCCGGCCAGGGCGAGCGCGTCGCCGCCGGCCGGCGTCACCGCGCGGTCCGGCGCGATGGCCGGGCGGATCACCCCGTGCGCGTCGACGGCGAACCGCAGGTTCTGCCCGTTGCGTCCGTCCACCGAGTCGCACGTCCAGATGCCGACGCCCCGGTCCACCGCGCCGCGGCTGTCCAGGCAGTACTCCGGGTCGGCGGACGACTGCAGCACGCCCCGCGCGGCGTCGAACCGCCACCGCTGGGCGGGAGAGGAGGTGCAGCGGGCGGTGACGACGTCCGTCCGGTTCTCCAGGGCGCCGTCGACGCTCAGGCACAGGCCCGAGGCGAGGTTCACCACCTGTGCGTAGGCCTCGCCCGGTGGCCGAGGGGGCGGTGCGGTGCGGGTGGGGGAGGGGGACGGGTGCGCGGTGCGCGACGGGCCGGCGCTCCTCGTCGGCGAGGACGAGGGCGCGGGGGACTCCCGCGTCGGCGACGCGGCGGGCGGCGGGGACGGCGTGGCCGTCACCGTCACCGGCGGCGGGACGGACGGGGGAGCGGGCGGCCGGGCGACCCCTTCGGACGGTGTGTCCGCCGGGGACAGCAGGAGGAGCAGCAGCGGCACCACGGCCACGCCGAGTGCCGTCGAGGCCAGCGCCAGGCGCCGCGACCGGGGCCGGGGCGCGGGAGCGGAACGGGCGTCCGGCCCGGCCGCGACCGGCTCCGGGGCGGCGGCGTACGCCGTGCCCGCCCACGGCAGCAGGCCCTCGGCGAGCGCGGTGCGCGGATCGTCCCGCAGCGCGCACTGCTCCTCGTACGCCGCGGTGCAGTGCGTGCAGTGCGCCATGTGCGTGTGCAGGTCGGCGCTGTTGCGGGGGCGGCCGGGACGTACGGCCTCCTCGATGAGCCGGCGGAAGTCACCGCACCGCGGGTCGTCCGAGGCGGCCAGCCGGGACCGCAGGCAGGCCCGGGCCAGCGTCTGCAGCGCGGACTCCGTGCCGTGGGCCACGTCCTCGCGGGTGAGGCCGAGGAACGTCGCCGTCCGGTCCGCGGGCTCGCCTTCCACGGTTCCGTACCAGAGGATCCCCTGCGCCCGGGACGGCAGGGTCCGGAAGGGGGCGAGCAGGGGCGGGACCGGGCCGCCGGGCCCGGCGGAGCTGAGGACGAGGTGCAGTGCGGGGTCGAGCCCGCCGGCCCGTCCGTCCGCGGCCCAGGACGCGGCCACCCGGACGGTCAGCGTCAGCAGGTGGTGGCGCAGGGGACCGCCGGGGTCGGTGCCGCGTGCGGTCTGGCGGGCGGCGAGCGTGAGGGCCTGCGCGGCGAGTTGGCGCGCCGCGGACTCGCTCGTGGCGCACCTGCGGGCGTAGGCGAGCACCGAGGGGCCGTGCCGGGCGCGGAGTTCCCGGAGCGCCGCGTACGCGGCCGGGGTGTCGGCGCGCAGCCCCTCCGTCAGCCGGAGGTCGGACATGCCGGCGTGCGCGTCCGAGGACCCGTCACCGACCGCTCCACCGTCGACGATTCCGTCGTCCCGAGCCATCCACCGCCTCCTAGCACCCGGGCCGTCGCAGGGCGCCCGGTCCGGCTTCCTGACCTACCAGCCAGTTCGGCGTGCTCATAGTGGAGGAAGAAGATGCCGGGGAAAAGGGGTGACCGCGGGTAACGCGACGCGTCCCGTGCCCGGCCGGAGCCCGGTGTCCGCAAGGACGTCCGGAGCCGGCCGGACACGGGACGCGGTCCCGTCACTCCTCGACGGTCAGCCCCCTGCGCAGTTTCACCAGCGTCCGCGACAGCAGGCGCGAGACGTGCATCTGGGAGATGCCGAGTTCCTCGCCGATCTCCGACTGCGTCATGCCCGCGACGAAGCGCAGGGAGAGGATCTTCCTGTCCCGCGGCGGCAGTTCGGCGATCAGCGGCTTCAACGACTCGATGTACTCGATGCCTTCGAGCCCGTGGTCCTCGTACCCGATCCGGTCGGCCAGCGCGCCCTCGGCGTCGTCCTCCTCCGGCTGGGCGTCCAGCGAGGAGGCGGTGTAGGCGTTCGACGCGGCCATGCCCTCGACGACCTCGTCGTTGGTGATGCCCAGGCGCTCGGCCAGTTCGGCCACCGTCGGCGCGCGGTCGAGTTGCTGCGCCAGCTCGTCACCGGCCTTGGCCAGGTCGAGCCGGAGCTCCTGCAGCCGGCGCGGAACGCGCACGGACCAGGAGGTGTCGCGGAAGAAGCGCTTGATCTCGCCGATGATGGTCGGCATCGCGAATGTGGGGAACTCCACACCGCGCGACATCTCGAAGCGGTCGATCGCCTTGATCAGGCCGATGGTGCCGACCTGGATGATGTCCTCCATCGGCTCGCTGCGCGAGCGGAAACGGGAGGCGGCGAACTTGACCAGGGCGAGGTTGAGTTCGACGAGCGTATTGCGTACGTACGAGTACTCGAGGGTGCCTTCCTCCAGCGCTTCCAGGCGCTCGAAGAGGGTCTTGGACAGGGCCCGTGCGTCGACCGGGCCCACCTCGTCGTACGGGGGGATGTCCGGAAGTCCGGCGAGTAGGTCGTCCGGGACGACGGTCATGTCGTCCTGCTCGATGGGATCCAGATGTTCCGGAGGGAGTGTCGACGTCGCTTTCGGGGTAGGCGAGGCGTCGAGCCGGGGTGACATGATGTCCTCCATCGTTCTCGGCATATGGCTGCCGAAGCCGATACGTGCACTGCGGTGTGCGGCGCCTCCAAAGCCGGCCGTGTCGGGTACGTGTTCTTACTAGGCCTACCCGCTTCCCCAAGCCCACCGCAAGTGCGTTCTGTTCGCATATGTCCGTTTGCGCGCGATTGTTCGGGTGTCGGAGCGCGGCGGGAGGGCGTAATGTTCGAGGGCGTCAGCAAGCAGCCACGACGTCGGGAGAGAGAGACGGCATGGACCGCGGGACGGTCGGCAGCGCACAGTCGGGCCGGCTTCTGGTCGAGGTGCGAGAAGAGGGCCCCAGTGCCGTCGTGACCCCGGCGGGTGAGTTGGACCACCACACCGCCGACCTGTTGCGTGAGCCACTGGAGGAATGCCTCGCCAAGGGATTCAAGCGGCTCGTCATCGACTGCTCCCGGTTGGAGTTCTGTGACTCCACGGGGCTGAACGTGCTGCTCGGCGCCCGGCTGAAGGCCGAGGCCGCCGGTGGCGGGGTGCACCTCGTGGGGATGCAGCCCGTGGTCGCGCGCGTGTTCGAGATCACGGGGGCGGACGCGGTGTTCACCGTCCACGACACGCTCGAGGAAGCCCTGGCCGACGATTCCGGGTGACCCGCGCCGGCAGGCCGACGGGGGTCTCCCGGTCGGCCCCGTGGACGGCCGGTCCCCTTCCCTCGGGCCTTTTCGTTCGAACCCGGGGGTGTCCCGCCGGTCCGCTCGGGCAGGAGACATCCTGAGCGCACCGGTCGAGGTGGTCGCCAGGGCGTCGAGAACCGAACGCGTCGCGCACGCGTGACTGACTGAGTACCGAATTTTTTTGAATGGTGAACTGGTGAATCGGTGAGGTGAAGCGCTGATGAGCACCACCCGGCCCTACCCGCCGGGCGACCGTGGTCCGGAGCCCAGCGGCGCTTCCGGGGTGTCCGGGGGCGGCGCGCCGACGGCGAGCGCGCCCGAGGAGGGCGTGACCGCGCCGTCCGGACCACCGGCGCCGACGGGAGGCGATCGGGTCCGCCGGCTGAGCTTCGACGACCAGAGCGGCGTCGTCCCGCTGGCCCGCGACTTCACCCGCCAGGCGCTGTACGCGTGGGGCTGGCTGCCCGCGGCCACCGCCGACCAGCGGGCCGCCGCGGAGGACGTCCTGCTCGTCGTCTCCGAGCTGGTCACCAACGCCTGCCTGCACGCCGAGGGGCCGGACCAACTGGCCATCACCCGCAACAACAAGGTGATCCGGATAGAGGTCACCGACCGGGGCGCGGGCCAGCCCGCTCCGCGCACCCCGCACCGGGCGGGCCGGCCCGGCGGCCACGGCATGTTCATCGTGCAGCGGCTCTGCCTCGACTGGGGGGTCGTACGGGACCCGGGCGTCGCGGGCAAGACGGTCTGGGCGGACCTCGGGGCCCCCGCCTAGCCCCGCGCGCTCCCTCGCGGGCCTCGCGGGCTCCTCGTGGGCCTCGTGCGCGCCGGATCCTTCGGGTCCGGCGCGTCGTGCTGTCCTCCCGACTCCGCCCGCCTCCACCCGACTCCCTCCCGCCGCCGGGCGCGTCCTGACGCTCCGTACGGCGCTCCCGTCCGGCGCCCCGCGGGAAGAGCGCCGGGAGCGGCCCGGCCGGTCCTCGGCGTCGCGTGCCGGACGACGGCCCGGGGCGGCCTGCGCAGGCGGCGGACGGCCCCTCCGCGGGCGTCCCGTGTCCGAAGAACGTCCGAAGGGCCCGCGTCCGGCCGGACGCGGGCCCTTCGGCGACGGTGCGGCACCGCCGCACCGGCAGGAATCAGCGGACGTCGCCCATGAGGCTCTTGACCTTGTTGCGGTACATCCACACCGCGACACCGGCGATCACGGCGAGGGAGGCCTCCAGCGCGACGATGCCCGTCTTGTTCAGGTCGACGCCGGCGATGGAGAGCAGGCCGGTCGTGGCGTCACCGGCGGTGACGGCCAGGAACCAGACGCCCATCATCTGCGAGGCGTACTTCGCGGGCGCCATCTTCGTGGTGACCGACAGGCCGACCGGGGAGAGCAGCAGCTCACCGACGGTCTGGGTGAAGTAGATCGCCACCAGCCACATCGCCGCCGCCTTGTGACCGCCCTCGGCGATGGACAGCGGGGCCAGGAAGAGGAAGAAGGACGCGCCGACCAGCACCAGACCGGAGCCGAACTTCACGATGGTGCTCGGCTCCTTGCCGCGCCGGTTCAGCGCCAGCCAGAACCAGGCGAAGACCGGGGCCAGCGCCATGATCAGGACCGGGTTGACCGACTGGTACCAGGAGACCGGGAAGTCCCAGCCGAAGACGCTGTTGTCGGCCGAGGAGTTGGCGAAGATCGACAGGGTCGAGCCGCCCTGGTCGTAGATCATCCAGAAGACGGCCGCGGCGACGAAGAACCAGATGTAGGCGGACATCTTCGACTGCTCGGCCTGGTCGAGGTCCCGGTCGCGCTTGATCCGGACCAGCACCAGCACCGGAATGATCACGCCGAGCAGGGTCAGCGGGACCAGGACCCAGTTCAGCGTGTAGTTGCCGGAGAAGCCGACGATGGCGTAGGCGACGACGGCGATGCCCGCCCACAGCGCGGCCTTGCGCAGGGTGGAGGACTTCTCCTCGGCCGACAGCGGCTTGGGCACCACGCTGGAGTGGGCGGCCAGGTGCCGGCTGCCCAGCAGGAACTGGATCACGCCCAGCCCCATCCCCACCGCGGCGAGCGCGAAGCCCAGGTGCCAGTTGACGCTCTCACCGATGGTGCCGATGATCAGCGGCGCGAAGAAGGCACCGAGGTTGATGCCCATGTAGAAGATGGTGAAGCCGCCGTCGCGACGCGGGTCGTCCGGGCCCTTGTAGAGCTGGCCGACCATCGTGGAGATGTTGGCCTTCAGCAGACCGGAGCCGATGGCGACCAGACCGAGACCCGCGTAGAAGGTGCCGGAGGACGGCAGGGCCAGCGTCAGGTGGCCGAGCATGATGACCGCACCGGCGACGGCGACGGTCTTGCGCGGTCCCCAGACCCGGTCGCCGAACCAGCCGCCCGGCATCGTGAGCAGGTACACCAGCGACAGGTACACCGAGTAGATCGCGGTCGCGGTGCCCGCGCTCAGGGCCAGGCCGCCCGGCGCGACGAGGTACAGCGGGAGCAGGGCCCTCATGCCGTAGTAGGAGAAACGCTCCCACATCTCGGTCATGAAGAGAGTGGCCAGTCCGCGGGGGTGGCCGAAGAAGGTCTTCTCGGAACCGGGGGTGCCCGGAGAGGCCGAGTCCTTCGTCAGGCTGGACGCCATGGTCGTTCCTTGCTGGTCGGGACGCGTCGCGCGAGCGTGTACGCGCCCGGTGGGGGGCAGCCGGCACCGGCGGGCCGTGCCGTCCGCCCCACGCCCGAGGGATGCCGCCCCGGATCACGGAGCGATGGACGGTGACCACCGGGATCCACGCCTCCCGGCGCGTCGGTGCGCGGGGAGACCCGGCCACAGGTCATTCCTTCAGGGGCCGGCCGGAACCGGTCCCGCACACGCAAAAAGACCTTCAGCGTCAACTGCCGCCGAAGGTCCTCACGGTGCAACAGGCGTTGATTCACCATACGGCAGGACACTGTCGGATATGGAAGGGCTTGAGACGAGGATCACAGGTTTCAAAGGAACCGCAATCACCCATTCGAAGGTACTTTCCCGGGTCGCACCTCAGAGAAGCAGGTCCGTACCAGGACCGCGAAGGTGAGGGCCGGGTGTGCCGGAGGTAAGAATCAAGGCGCGCGATCACACCCCGGCGCACCGTGCGGCGGGACTACCATCACTGGCATGACCCGTGTACTGCTCGCCGAGGACGACGCGTCCATCTCGGAGCCGCTGGCCCGCGCCCTGCGTCGGGAGGGCTACGAAGTCGAGGTCCGTGAGGACGGTCCCGGTGCGCTCGAGGCCGGCATGCAGGGCGGCGTCGACCTGGTGGTGCTGGACCTCGGACTGCCCGGCATGGACGGCCTGGAGGTCGCCCGACGGCTCCGTGCCGAGGGTCACACGGTTCCCCTGCTGATCCTGACCGCCCGCGCCGACGAGGTGGACACGGTCGTCGGCCTCGACGCGGGCGCCGACGACTACGTC
Organism: Streptomyces viridosporus T7A; assembly: GCF_008704515.1. Taxonomy (NCBI): domain Bacteria; kingdom Bacillati; phylum Actinomycetota; class Actinomycetes; order Kitasatosporales; family Streptomycetaceae; genus Streptomyces; species Streptomyces viridosporus. The sequence goes on along the minus strand of NZ_CP023700.1, from coordinate 3,571,178 downwards.
ACCAAGCCGTTCCGCCTCGCCGAGCTGCTCGCCCGGGTGCGGGCCCTGCTGCGGCGCGGCGCCGTCGAGCCGCAGCAGGCGCCGGCCACCCACGGGGTGCGCATCGACGTCGAGTCGCACCGGGCGTGGATGGGCGACGAGGAGCTCCAGCTCACCGCCAAGGAGTTCGACCTGCTGCGGGTCCTGGTCCGGGACGCGGGCCGGGTCGTCACCCGTGACCAGCTGATGCGCGAGGTCTGGGACACCACCTGGTGGTCGTCCACCAAGACCCTCGACATGCACATCTCCTGGCTGCGCAAGAAGCTCGGCGACGACGCCGCCAATCCCCGTTACATCGCGACCGTGCGGGGCGTGGGCTTCCGCTTCGAGAAGAGCTGAGCCCCGCCCGGGGCTCGCCAGTGGGTAAGAGGACATGCGCCGCCGCCTGATCCAGTCCACGCTCGCCGTGGTGCTCGTCGTGATCGCCGTCTTCGGCGTGTCCCTGGTGATCGTCGAGACCCGCACGATCAGTGACAGCGCCCGGGAGCGGGTGGAGTCCGAGGCCGTGCGGCTGGCCAGCATCGTCGACAGCCGGCTGGTCGTGGAGGAACAGGTCAGCGCCGAGGTCCTGAGCGACCAGGTCGAGGGGGACCGGTACGCCGTCATCCGCATCCCCGGCGAGCCGCCGATAGAGGTCGGCAGCAAGCCGGAGGGCGACGTCATCAGCGCCACGGCACCGGGCAAGGAGGGCGAGACGGTCGTCGTCCAGGAGCCGCGCTCCTCGGTGACCCGGGAGGTCGGCCGCACACTGCTGATCATCGGGCTGGTGGCGCTGCTGGCGGTGATCGCGGCGGTGCTGCTGGCGATCCGCCAGGCCAACCGGCTCGCCTCCCCGCTGACCGACCTCGCGGAGACCGCCGAACGCCTCGGCTCCGGCGATCCGCGCCCCCGGCGCCGCCGCTACGGCGTCCCCGAGCTGGACCGGGTCGCGGACGTGCTGGACGCCTCCGCCGAGCGCATCGCCCGCATGCTGACCGCCGAACGGCGCCTGGCCGCCGACGCCTCCCACCAGCTGCGCACCCCCCTCACCGCCCTGTCCATGCGCCTCGAGGAGATCACCCTCACCGACGACCCGGACACGGTGAAGGAGGAGGCGACCATCGCGCTGACGCAGGTGGAGCGGCTGACGGACGTGGTGGAGCGGCTGCTGACCAACGCCCGCGACCCGCGCACCGGCTCCGCGGTCACCTTCGACCTCGACGACGTCATCCAGCAGCAGCTCGCCGAGTGGCGCCCCGCCTACCGCAGCGCGGGCCGCGCGATCGTCAGCTCGGGCAAGCGGAACCTGCAGGCGGTGGGGACGCCGGGCGCCGTCGCCCAGGTGCTGGCGGCGCTGATCGAGAACTCCCTCATGCACGGGGGCGGCACGGTCGCCCTGCGCACCAGGGTCACCGGCAACCAGGTCGTCGTCGAGGTCACCGACGAGGGCCCCGGCGTCCCCGCCGAGCTGGGCTCGCGGATCTTCGAACGGGCGATCAGCGGCCACAACTCCACCGGCATCGGCCTCGCGGTCGCCCGGGACCTGGCGGAAGCGGACGGCGGCCGCCTGGAGATGCTGCAGGCGAAGCCGGCCGTCTTCGGCCTGTTCCTCTCCCGCACGCCCCCGGAGAAGTCCCGGGACGACGGGGGCCGGCAGACGATCCGGTAGCCGGTCCGCCCGGCGGGCCCGCAGCCATGGGACCGGTGTGTCCGGGGGCGGGCAGGATCGGCGTGTCCCGGGGACGCGACACCGGTGTGCCGGGGCCAGGCAGGGGCCGCCGGCGACGGGCGGCCGCGGCGGCACGCCCGGACCGGGACGGCTACGGCACCTGCTGCCTGGGGCGGGACTCGGACCGGCCGCCCCGCGCGACCGTCTCCTCCGCCGGCTCCCGGACCGGCAGCGCGCGGAACACCCAGCTGCGGTAGGACCAGAAGCGGAACAGGGTGGCGATGCCGATGCCGAGGAACTTGAAGACGTTGCTCTGCAGCGGGCTGTCCCAGCCGAAGCCGTACGTCGCCGTGTACAGCACACCGTTCTCGATCACCAGGCCGATCGCGCTGAACAGCAGGAACAGGGACATCTCCCGGGTCCGCCGGGTCTTGTCGCGGTCGCGGTAGGCGAAGTAGCGGAAGCCGATGTAGTTGAAGACGATGGCGACGACCGTCGCGATGACGCTCGCCCGCACCACCTGGAGGTCGGTGACGTGCCGGACCAGGTTGAACACGCCCAGGTTGACCAGCACCCCGACCCCGCCCACCGCGCCGAACTTGGCCACTTCCCGGCAGAGCCGCCGGAGCCCCGGGGAACCGCGTTCCATCGCCTGAAGGCTCCCGTCCGTCGGTTGCGTCAACCCAGCCATGCTAACCACCCTTCCGCGCGATCTTCCTGCGGACGCAGCAGGGGACCGCGGGGTGTTCCGCGCGACGAAGGGGAAACCGGCCACCGTGGCGAGGCCGATACCCTGGGGGCGTGACGTTTCCGGTAGTCGGCATGGTCGGCGGGGGTCAGCTCGCTCGTATGACACACGAGGCGGGCATCCCGCTCGGCATCAGGTTCAAGCTCCTCAGTGACACTCCGCAGGATTCCGCGGCGCAGGTCGTCGGCGACGTCGTCGTCGGCGACTACCGCGACCTGGACACGCTGCGCGCGTTCGCGCGCGGCTGCGACGTGATCACCTTCGACCACGAGCACGTGCCCACCGAGCACCTCAGGGCCCTGGAGGCCGACGGCATCCCCGTCCGGCCCGGCCCCGACGCGCTGGTGCACGCCCAGGACAAGGGCGTGATGCGCGCGAAGCTCGACGCGATCGGCGTGCCCTGCCCGCGGCACCGCATCGTCGCCGACCCCGCGGACGTGGCCGCGTTCGCCGCCGAGCTCGAAAGGGGCGGGCACGAAGTGCCCTCCGGCGAGGGCGGCGGTGGGCGACGGACGGGCGGCTTTCCGGTGGTCCTCAAGACCGTCCGCGGCGGCTACGACGGCAAGGGCGTGTGGGTCGTCGACTCCGTCGAGGAGGCCGCCGAGCCCTTCAAGGCCGGGGTGCCGGTGCTCGCCGAGGAGAAGGTCGACTTCGTGCGCGAGCTGGCCGCCAACGTGGTCCGCTCCCCGCACGGCCAGGCCGTCGCCTACCCGGTCGTGGAGTCCCGGCAGGTGAACGGCGTCTGCGACACGGTGATCGCCCCCGCTCCCGGCCTCGAGGAGGACCTCGCCCTGCGGGCCGAGGAGATGGCGCTGAACATCGCCAAGGAGCTCGGCGTCGTCGGCCACCTCGCCGTGGAGCTGTTCCAGACCCGCGACGGCCGCATCCTCGTCAACGAACTCGCGATGCGCCCGCACAACTCCGGCCACTGGTCCATGGACGGCGCGATCACCTCGCAGTTCGCCAACCACGTCCGCGCCGTCCTCGACCTCCCGCTCGGCGACCCGCGCCCGCGCGCGCCCTGGACGGTCATGGTCAACGTCCTCGGCGGCGACTACCCGGACATGTACTCGGCGTACCTGCACTGCATGGCCCGCGACCCCCAGCTGAAGATCCACATGTACGGCAAGGACGTGAAGCCCGGCCGCAAGGTCGGCCACGTCAACACCTACGGCGACGATCTGGACGACGTGCTGGAGCGCGCCCGTCACGCAGCCGGCTACCTGAGAGGCACGATCACCGAATGAGCGCCCACCCGTCGCCCGGCCACCACCCCTCAACGAGCGCTGACGCGCGCCCCGTCCCATCGGTCGGCATCGTCATGGGATCGGACTCCGACTGGCCGGTCATGGAGGCTGCCGCCAAGGCCCTCGACGAGTTCGAGATCGGCCACGAGGTCGACGTCGTCTCCGCGCACCGCATGCCCCGCGAGATGATCGCGTACGGCGAGCAGGCCGCCGACCGGGGACTCAAGGTGATCATCGCGGGCGCGGGCGGTGCCGCCCACCTGCCCGGCATGCTGGCCTCGGTCACCCCGCTGCCGGTCATCGGCGTGCCCGTGCCGCTGAAGCACCTCGACGGCATGGACAGCCTGCTGTCCATCGTGCAGATGCCGGCCGGTGTCCCGGTCGCCACCGTCTCCGTGGCCGGCGCGCGCAACGCGGGCCTGCTCGCGGTCCGCATGCTCGCCGCCCACGACGAGGAACTCCTCGGCCGGATGCGGGACTTCCAGCAGGACCTGAACGACCAGGCCACCGAGAAGGGCAAGCGGCTGCGCGCCAAGGCCGAGGGTGCCGCGAACGGCTTCGGCTTCGGGAAGTGAGCCCCATGACGTCCCTCGACGACGCCCGGGCGCTGCTGGCCGAGTTCCCCGTGGTCGACGGCCACAACGACCTGCCCTGGGCGCTGCGCGAACAGGTCCGCTACGACCTCGACGCCCGCGACATCGCCGGCGACCAGTCCGCCCACCTGCACACCGACCTCCCCCGGCTGCGCGCGGGCGGCGTCGGCGCGCAGTTCTGGTCGGTGTACGTCCGCGCGGACCTGCCCGACCCGGTGCCCGCCACGCTGGAGCAGATCGACTGCGTGCGGCAGCTGGTGGACCGCCACCCCGGGGACCTCGCGCTCGCGCTGACCGCCGCGGACATGGAGGCCGCGCGCGGACAGGGCCGGATCGCCTCCCTCATGGGCGCGGAGGGCGGCCACTCCATCGCGAACTCCCTCGGCACCCTGCGCGGGCTGTACGCCCTCGGGGTCCGCTACCTGACCCTCACCCACAACTTCAACGTGGCGTGGGCGGACTCGGCGACCGACGAGCCCGGCGTGGGCGGCCTGTCGGCCTTCGGCCGCGAGGTGGTGCGGGAGATGAACCGGCTCGGCATGCTGGTCGACCTCTCCCACGTCGCCGCCACGACCATGCGGGACGCGCTGGACACCAGCTCCGCGCCGGTGGTCTTCTCCCACTCCTCCGCCCGCGCGGTCTGCGACCACCCCCGCAACATCCCGGACGACGTGCTGGAGCGGCTGCCCGCCAACGGCGGCATCGCGATGGTGACGTTCGTGCCGAAGTTCGTGCTCCAGGCGGCGGTCGACTGGACGGCCGCGGCCGACGAGAACCTGCGCGCCCACGGCTTCCACCACCTCGACACCACCGCCGAGGCGATGAAGGTGCACCGCGCCTTCGAGGAGGCCCACCCGCGCCCGGTCGCGACGGTGGCCACGGTGGCGGACCACCTGGACCACATGCGCGAGGTCGCGGGCGTCGACCACCTCGGCATCGGCGGCGACTACGACGGCACGGCCTTCACCCCGGACGGCCTCGACGACGTCTCCGGCTACCCGAACCTGATCGCGGAGCTGCTGGACCGCGGCTGGTCGAGGTCCGACCTGGCCAAGCTGACCTGGCAGAACGCGGTACGGGTCCTGGGCGCCGCCGAGGACGTGGCCCGCGACCTGCGGGCCACCCGGGCCCCCTCCCACGCCACGATCGCATCGCTCGACGGCTGAGCACCGCCGTCCGGGGCGCCCACGGCGTCCCGGACGGCGCCGTACCCCCGGGCGGCCACGCGCGCGGGCCCGGACGGCCGGGGCCGGGGGAGGGCGGTCAGGGCTGCTCGATCCGGCACAGGCAGAACGGATGCCCCGCCGGGTCGGCGTACACCCGGAAGTCCTTCGTCTCGTAGTCCTCCCGGTCCAGCACCCGCGCGCCCAGCGACAGCACCTTCTGCTCGGCCTCGTCGACCTCCTCCCAGGTGCCCCCGGCGTCGAAGTCGAGGTGGAACTGCTGGGAGCCGTGGTCGGCCCGCGGCCAGTCCGGCGGGGTGTGCCCCTCGACCCGCTGGAAGGCCAGCCGCGGTCCCGCGGGGATCTCGAGCACCACCCAGTCCGCGTCCTCCTCCCGGGGGACGCCGCCCCCGACGGCCGCGTAGAAGCGGGCCAGCTCACGTGGCTCGGGGCAGTCGACGACGACGGAACGCAGACGTGCCACGGCGGCCATGGGTCCTCCTGGTGTCGGTGTGCTGGGCGTCTTCGGTGGGCCGGGGGTGTCCGGTGCGCTCGGGCGTCAGCAGGCGCACAGGCAGAACGGGTGCCCGGCCGGGTCCGCGTAAACCCGGAAGGTCCGCGAGCGGTCCCCGGCGTCCAGCGGCTTCGCGCCGAGCGCCAGCACCTCCTTCTCCGCGGCGTCCAGGTCCTCGACGGTCAGGTCCAGGTGGAACTGCTGCGAGTGGTCGGGCGACGGCCACCGCGGCGGCACGTACCCCGGGGCCGCCTGGAAGGCCAGCACCGGACCGCCGGGCACCTTCAGCTCCAGCCAGTCCTCCTCCACCTCCACCGTGCCGCCCACCAGCCCGGCGTAGAAGCCGGCCAGCGCGTGCGGGTCGGGACAGTCCAGGACGACCGCGCCCACCTTGGCGAGGGACATGGCTTCCTCCTCCTCGTCGTCGCCCCCTTGTTACCTGTGAAGGCGAGTAACCAGTAACGGTTACTGCATGCTGCCGTATTGGAGGTAACGTCGCAAGGGGACAAGGGGACAAGGGGACAAGGGGATGACGAGAGGTACGGTCCGGACATGAGCGAGAGAGCGTCCCCGCCCGGAGGGCTGGCCCTGGTCCAGGCCCTGGTCAACACGCTGGACATCGAGACGGGCCGCGACGCGCTGGACACACCGGAGGGCCGCGCTCCCTTCGGGCTCACCGAGGACGGCGCCGAGTCCGCCCGCGCACTGCGCGAGTCCCTGCGCGCGACCCTGCTCGCCCACGCCGGCCACCCCCCGCACCGCGCGGTCACCCCGCTCGGCGAACTGCTCGCGCGGGCCCCGCTGGTGGTCACCGTCGACCCGGCGGACGGCTCCGCCGCCCTCGCGCCCGTCGACGACGGGCCCCTGCTCTCCCGGATCGCCGCGGCCGTGGCGGAAGCGGTCACCGCGGGCACCTGGGCCCGGCTGAAGGCCTGCGAGGCCGCCGACTGCCACTGGGCGTACTACGACCGCAGCCCCGCCGGGCGCGGCCGCTGGTGCTCGATGCAGGTGTGCGGGGCACGGGCGAAGATGCGCCGGTACCGGGCCAAGGGGGCGTGACGAGGCGTACCGCACACCGGTTTCACCGGCCAACGGCACATCCGGTGGGGCAGAATGCAACGGACGCCGGTTCGGCCGACTGAGCCTCGGCCGAACCGGCGTCCTGCGCCGTCTCAGGCGGTGGGGCGCCCCATCGCGCGGTAGCGCCATCCGGCCCGCCGCCACGCCTCCGGGTCGAGCGCGTTGCGCCCGTCGAGGATCAGCCGCTGCGCCGCCGCCTCGCCCAGCGCCTCCGTGTCCAGCTCGCGGAACTCCTGCCACTCCGTCAGGTGCAGCACGAGGTCCGCGCCCCGCACCGCCTCGAGCGCCGATCCGGCGTACCCCAGCGTCGGGAAGACCCGGCGGGCGTTGTCCATGCCCTTCGGGTCGTACACCGTGACCTGGCCGCCCTGGAGGTGTATCTGCCCGGCCACGTTCAGCGCCGGCGAGTCCCGCACGTCGTCCGAGTCCGGCTTGAAGGTCGCGCCGAGCACCGCCACCCGCCGGCCCAGGAACGGTCCGCCGCCCAGCTCCTGCCGGGCCAGCTCCACCAGGCGGCCGCGCTGGCGCATGTTGATCGAGTCGATCTCCCGCAGGAACGTCAGCGCCTGGTCCGCGCCCAGCTCGCCCGCGCGCGCCATGAACGCCCGGATGTCCTTCGGCAGGCAGCCGCCGCCGAAGCCGATCCCGGCCCGCAGGAACTTCCGGCCGATCCGGTCGTCGTACCCGATGGCCTCCGCCAGCTTGGCGACGTCGCCGCCCGCGGCCTCGCACACCTCGGCCATCGCGTTGATGAACGAGATCTTGGTGGCCAGGAAGGAGTTCGCGGAGGTCTTCACCAGCTCCGCGGTCGGGAAGTCGGTCACCACGAACGGGGAGCCCTCCGCGATCGGCGTGGCGTACACCTCCCGCAGCAGCTTCTCCGCCCGCTCGCTGCGGACCCCCACCACGATCCGGTCCGGGTGCAGCGTGTCCTGCACGGCGAAGCCCTCGCGCAGGAACTCCGGGTTCCAGGCCAGCTCCGCGTCCTCGCCGGCCGGCGCGTGCTCGGCCAGGTAGGCGGCCAGCCGGTCGGCCGAGCCGACGGGCACCGTCGACTTGCCGACGACCAGCGCCGGGCCCTTCAGGTGCGGCGCGAGCGAGGCGAACGCGGCGTCGACGTACGACATGTCGCAGGCGTACTCGCCGTGCCGCTGCGGGGTGTTCACGCACACGAAGTGCACGTCGCCGAACTCCCCGGCCTCCGCCCAGTCCATCGTGAACCGCAGCCGCCCGCTGGACCCCTCGATCCCGGCGACGTGCCGGCGCAGCAGCTCGTCGAGGCCCGGCTCGTACATCGGGACCTCGCCGCGCCGGAGTTTGTCGATCTTCTCCGGTACGACGTCGAGCCCCAGCACCTCGAATCCGAGCTCGGCCATGGCCGCGGCGTGCGTCGCGCCGAGATAACCGGTGCCGATCACGGTGATCTTGAGGGCCATGGGTGCTCCAGGGGTATACGGCAGGTAGTGCGGGCCCGAGCATAACCGGGGGCCCGGAGCGCTCCGCACGGGGCAATCCGGCCCGTTGTCACCAAACTCACGTACACCCGCACCCGTGGGCCCTCTAAAATTCGAGTTACTTAACGGTAATTAGCATCAGTCCGAGCGTCGTGACCGTTCCCTTCGTTCGCCCCCGTTCGTCTTTGGAGTGAGAGACCTTGGCCGGATCGGCTGACTTCGACCTGTACCGCCCGTCCGAGGAGCACGACATGCTCCGCGACGCCGTCCGCTCGCTGGCGGAGGCGAAGATCGCGCCGTACGCCGCCGCGGTGGACGAAGAGGCCCGCTTCCCGCAGGAGGCGCTCGACGCGCTCGTCGGAGCCGACCTGCACGCCGTCCACGTCCCCGAGGAGTACGGCGGCGCCGGCGCCGACGCCCTCGCGACGGTCATCGTCATCGAGGAGGTGGCCCGCGCCTGCGCGTCCTCCTCCCTCATCCCCGCCGTGAACAAGCTCGGCTCGCTGCCGGTCCTCCTCTCCGGCTCCGAGGAGCTGAAGAAGAAGTACATGGCCCCGCTCGCCAAGGGCGACGCGATGTTCTCGTACTGCCTCTCCGAGCCGGACGCCGGCTCCGACGCGGCCGGCATGAAGACCAGGGCGGTCCGCGACGGCGACGCCTACGTCCTCAACGGCGTGAAGCGCTGGATCACCAACGCCGGCGTCAGCGAGTACTACACGGTCATGGCGGTCACCGACCCCACCAAGCGCTCCAAGGGCATCTCGGCCTTCGTCGTCGAGAAGTCCGACGAGGGCGTCTCCTTCGGCGCCCCGGAGAAGAAGCTCGGCATCAAGGGCTCGCCCACGCGCGAGGTGTACCTGGACAACGTCCGCATCCCCGCCGACCGCATGATCGGCGAGGAGGGCACCGGCTTCGCCACGGCGATGAAGACCCTGGACCACACCCGCATCACCATCGCCGCCCAGGCCCTCGGCATCGCCCAGGGCGCCCTCGACTACGCCAAGGGCTACGTCCGGGAGCGCAAGCAGTTCGGCAAGCCGATCGCCGACTTCCAGGGCGTCCAGTTCATGCTCGCCGACATGGCCATGAAGATCGAGGCCGCCCGCCAGCTCACCTACGCGGCCGCCGCCAAGTCCGAGCGCGTCGCCGCCGGAGGTGGAGAGGGGGACCTCACCTTCCAGGGCGCCGCCGCCAAGTGCTTCGCCTCCGACGTCGCCATGGAGGTCACCACGGACGCCGTCCAGCTCCTCGGCGGCTACGGCTACACCCGCGACTACCCGGTCGAGCGGATGATGCGGGACGCGAAGATCACGCAGATCTACGAGGGCACCAACCAGGTGCAGCGCATCGTCATGGCCCGCAACCTGCCGTAACGGGCGGCGGACCGACGACCGAAGGGTGCCCGGCCACCGGGCACCCTTCCCTCACAGGAAGCGGTTCCTCACAGGAAGCGGCGGATCGGGGTGACCGCGGCCTCGACGAGGCGCTGGGTCAGGGGGCGCCGCTTCCAGCGGGCGGGGTCGACGGGCTCGCTCAGCTTCCGGTCGGCGTCGAAGTCGGTGTCGAGCGCGGCGGTGAAGTCCTCGTCGAGGACGGCCAGCATGACCTCCTCGTCGTGCTCCATGGAGCGGCGGTTGAAGTTGGTGGAGCCGATGAGGGAGCAGACCCCGTCCACGGTGATGATCTTCGTGTGGAGCATGGTCGGCTGGTACTCCCGCACGTCCACGCCCGCGTCGACGAGGGTCTGGTAGTGCTGCCGCCCGGCCAGCAGGCAGGCCCGCTGGTCCGTGTGCGGTCCGGGCAGCAGGATCTCGACGCGGACCCCGCGGCGGGCGGCGTCGGCCAGCAGGCCGACGAAGTAGGGGTCGGGGGCGAAGTAGGCCGTGGACAGCCGGAAGCGCTCCTGCGCCGAGGTGATCACGACGCGCAGCAGGGTCTGCATGTCCTGCCAGCCGAAGCTCGCCGAGCCCCGCACGACCTGGACCGTGGCCCGCCCCGGCTGCTCCTGCGCGGTGAAGCGGTCGTGCTCGTCGTACAGGTCGTCGTGGCACTCGGCCCAGTTCTGGGCGAAGGCCGCGGCGATGCCGTCCACGGCGGGCCCGCGGACCCGCACGTGGGTGTCCCGCCACTCGTCCGGGTTGCGGGCGTCGCCGCACCATTCCTGGGCGATGCCGACGCCTCCGGTGAAGGCGGTGTGCTCGTCGGTGACCAGGACCTTGCGGTGGCAGCGGTGGTTCTGCCGCATCGGCGACAGGTGCGCGGGCTTGCGGAACCAGGCCACCTGGACGCCGGCCTCGTCCATGGCGTCCAGCAGGTCCGGCTCGATCTCCTTGGCGCCGAAGCCGTCCAGCAGCAGGCGCACCCGCACTCCCGCGCGGGCCCGGTCGGCCAGGGCGTCGGCGAACTCCCGCGCGATGTCGCCCCGCCAGTACACGAACGTCATCATGTCGACGGTGTGCCGAGCGGCCCGGACGGCCGCCAGCATGGCGGGGAAGATCTCGTCGCCGTTGCGCAGCGGCAGGAGCTCGTTGCCCTCGGTCGCGGCGATGCCGAGCAGCCGCTCCAGCCGTCTGCGCAGCCGCTGTTTCTCCGTCTCCGGCCCGCTGGGCCGCGGTGTCCGTCGTGCGTCCTCCGTCTGCGGTGCCATCCGCGTCCCCTCCCCGGCTGCCGTGCGGTGCCCGCGCGGCTCCCGCCCGCGCGGCACCGGGCGCCTCGGGGCGCCCGCACACCTTTTTGCCGCCGTCGGTGCTTTCACGCAGGGGCCGGATGCGTCGTGTCCCACACCGGACGGGTGGGGCGGGGTCTCCTGTGGTGGTCATGGAGGGACAGGCGTAGGACGGAGGAGCGGGGGTCGAACCCGCGGCCCTCGCGGCCTCCGGGAGGAACCATGACCCAGCAGTCTGCCGCCGCGACCCCGATGAGCAAGGAGATGCAGGACTGCATCCAGGCCTGCATGTCCTGCCACGGTGTGTGCGAGGAGACCATGAGCGCGTGTCTGCAGAAGGGCGGCCAGGCCCAGATGCAGATCATGCGGGCGCTCATGGACTGCTCGGAGATGACCCGTATGTGCGCCGACATGATGATGCGCCGTTCGCCGCTGGCGGGCGAGATGTGCGCGATGTGCGCGCGGGCCTGCGACCTGTGCGCCGAGGCGTGCATGTCCATGCCGGACGACGACCAGATGATGCGCTGCGCCGAGTCCTGTCGCCGTTGCGCCGAGTCCTGCCGTGCCATGGCGGGCGCCACGATGTGACGGAGGCGACGAACGCCGGGCACGGCCGGGGGCACCCCGCGGGGCGTCCCCGGCCGTGTGCGCGTCAGTTGCCGGAGACGGTGACCTTCTCGTCGTTCCTCAGCTGTTCGACCAGCTTCTTCACCTTCGGCATGTCCCACTGCAGGTTGCCGTTGCCGGTGCTGCCCGCGATCGGCATGTTCATCGACGTGCCCTCGCCGCCGCTGACGCCCTTCATCGCCCAGAACATCCCGGCCAGGTCGAACAGCCCCATGTCCTCGTCGACGACCAGGGCGTCCAGGCCCGCGCCCATGGTCGGGTAGAGCTTGAAGGGGTTCAGGACCGTGCTCGGGGTGGCCACCTGGTTGGCGAGGGCGGAGAGGAACTTCTGCTGGTTCTTCGTGCGGTCCAGGTCGGAGCCGGCCAGCGCGTACCGGGTGCGGACGAAGGCGAGGGCCTCCTCGCCGTTCAGGGTCTGCCTGCCCTTCTTGAGGTCGGCGCCGGACTTGGTGTCCTTGATGTCCTGCGGGATGTCCATCTCCACGCCGCCGACCGCGTCCACGATGCTCGCGAAGCCGGCGAAGCCGATCTCGACGTAGTGGTCGATGTGCAGACCGGTGTTGAACTCCACCGTGCGCACCAGCAGCGTCGGGCCGTCGACGGAGTACGCGGCGTTCAGCTTGTTGGCGCCCATGGCGGGCAGGGTCTTGCCGGTCTCGGAGCCCTTGAACTCCGGGATCGTGACGTTGGAGTCACGGGGGAGGGAGATCAGCGTCGGGCCGTTGTCGCCGGTGTGCAGGATCATCATCGAGTCCGTGCGCTTGCCCTCGGCGGACCCGGTGCGCAGCCGCTTCTTGTCCTCGTCCGACATCCCGGCCCGGCTGTCGGAGCCGACGATGAGGTAGTTGGTGCCCTCGCCCTTCTCCGGCCGGTCGATGACCGTCGAGAGGTCGACGTCGCGGTTGAGCTGGGAATCGGCCCAGAAGTAGGTGCCGACGGTGGTCACGACCAGTGCCGTCGCCACGGTGATCGCCGTCCACTTGATGCGGCGGCGCCAGTCCGGCGCGGGGCGCGGGGGGTGACCGGCGCCGCCGACCGGCCGGCCGCTCCCGCCGCCGGGGGCGCCGTAGACCTGGCCGGTGTTGTACCCGCTGTCGTAGCCCTCGGGGCCGCCGTGGCCGCGGCCGTCCACGTACGACGGCTGGTGCGGGACCCCGCCGTACGCGCCCTGCCCGGCCGGGGCCGCCGAACCGCGGCGGACCTGCCGCATGACGCGGGCGCTCTCGGGCTGTGCGCTCGCGCTTCCGCGTCCGTAGCGGTTGCCGCGGTCGTCGTCGGGCCGTGCCTGGGGCCAATCGCTCATGGGCAACAGTGTGCAGGCCCGAGTCCCGCGCCAGATACGGGTCGTCGGAAATAGGGGCGCCGCTGTTGCGAAGCTGACACAAAATTCCCGGTCGCCGGCTCGGCATAGGGTAGAGGTCATGACAGATCAGGCCCCGGCCGCACAGACGGACGCTCCGGACATCCCGGGCAAGTCCATCGTGGCCTCCCGTACGACCCTCAGCCACATCATGACCCACAACGACACCAACCTCCTGGGCACGGTGCACGGTGGAGTGATCATGAAACTCGTCGACGACGCGGCGGGCGCCGTCGCCGGACGGCACTCCGGAGGACCCGCCGTCACCGCGTCCATGGACGAGATGGCCTTCTTCGAGCCGGTCCGCGTCGGTGATCTGGTCCATGTGAAGGCCCAGGTCAACTGGACCGGCCGGACCTCCATGGAGGTGGGCGTGCGGGTGCTGGCCGAGCGCTGGAACGAGTCCACCCCGCCCACCCACGTCGGCTCGGCCTACCTCGTCTTCACGGCCGTCGACGCGGACGGCAGGCCGCGCCGGGTGCCGCCGGTGGTGGCGGAGACCGAGCAGGACCGGCGCCGCTACCAGGAGGCCCAGATCCGCCGCACCCACCGCCTGGCCCGGCGCCGGGCGATCATGGAACTGCGGGAGAAGCGGGCGGCCGAGGGGTACGAGGACTGAGCGGTCCCCGGGGCCCCGCGGGACGGGAGGGCGCGGGGCGGCGGCGTCAGGAGCAGCGCACCTCGTCGCCCCGCACCACCCCGAACTCGCCCCGGCCCGGGTCCGCCGCCCGGACCTTGCGGACCTTCTCGAAGTCGGCCCCCGCGATCACCTTCAGCGTGGCGCCCTGCCCCTTCACCGCACGCAGCTCGCTGCCCGGCAGGGCCGCCGCCAGGGACTTCGCGGAACGGTCCCAGCGGGGGTCGTAGGCGACCACCGTCCGCCGCACGTCCTGCTCCGCCGCGTTGACCGGGGCGCGGGTGGTGGCGAAACCGGTCGAGGCCAGGGCCGCGTCCACCCGCCGGCCCAGGCCCGTGGTCCGGGTGCCGTTCTCGACCTGGACGCGGATCTGCCGGGGGTCCACCGGCACCAGGAGCGCCTCGTCGCGCGAGCGGTGCGCGGAGAGCGGCCGGTCCCGGCGGAGCGCCTCGAAGATGAGCTCGGCCTTCTCGGCGTCCCACTTCAGCGTGGAGCCGGCGCCCTTCACGGCGTGCCCCCTCCTCTCGACCGGCACCGTGGTGAACTCGGAGGAGGAGGGCGAGAAGTCGCGCATCGCCCGCCCGAGGTCCAGCAGTTCGCCGGTGCCGAAGCCCTTGTCCGCGCGGACCGAGCCGAGCACCGCCCGCGTCACGTCCCGGAACTTCATCGGGTTCAGCAGGATCCCGGAGGAGGTGACCCGGTCCACCAGCGCGGCCATGAAGTGCTGCTGGCGCTTCATCCGGCCGAGGTCGGCGGCGCCGTCGACGTGCCGGGCCCGGACGTACTGCAGGGCCTGTCCGCCCTCCAGGGTGTGCCGGCCGGCCGGCAGGTCGAGGCCGGTGTGACGGTCCTTCAGCGGCGCGTCGGTGCAGACCTCGACGCCGCCGACCACGTCCACGGTCTTCATGAAACTGGTGAAGTCGACCTCCAGGTAGTGGTCGATCTTCACCCGGGTCATCTTCTCCACCGTCCGCACGGTGAGTTGCGGTCCGCCCTCCGCGTAGGCCGCGTTGAGCTTGACGGGGTGCCCTTCGTGCTCCTCGCCGCTCACGTGGTCGCGGTGCGGGGGCGTCTCGGCGTACGAGTCGCGGGGCAGACTGACCACGCTGGCCCGTTCCCGGTCCTCCGAGATGTGCACGATCATGATCGTGTCGGTGCAGTTGCAGGGTGCCCCGCCGAGCCGGTACTTCTTCCGCTCCTCCTGGCCGATCCCGTCGCGGCCGTCGGTGCCGACGAGCAGGATGTTCATGCCGTGGCCGGCTTCCGGGCGGTTCTTCATGTCGCGGAACGGGTCGACCCGGTCGATGTCGGCGTCGAGGCCGCTGAGCACCGCGTGCCCGATCCCGGCGGAGGCGAGCACCACGACCGACAGCGTGGTCACGGCCCGCACGGCCCACCGCGGCTTGCGGCGCGCGGGCGGCACGGGGGCCCGGCGGGGAGGCCGGGACGGACGTCGGGGAGCGGGGCGGGGCCGGGGGGACCGCGGCGGCGTGGGCAAGGGGACACCTCCGGACGACGACCGTGCGCAGGATCGTGAGCACCGTAGGCCGATACGATCTGCGGCCCGGCATATCGCCCCCGGCGCGCGCACCGGTATCCCCCGTTCGCGGTAACGTGAGCCCCCTATGAACGCCAATCCCGACGTGCGGCTCCCCGCCGTTTCCGTGATCATGCCCGTCCTCAACGAGGAGCGGCATCTGCGCGGCGCGGTCCGCGCGATCCTCGCCCAGGAGTACGCCGGCGAGATGGAGGTCGTGATCGCCCTCGGTCCGTCCACGGACCGCACGGACGAGATCGCCGCCGAGCTCGTCGCCGAGGACCCGCGCGTGCACACCGTGCCCAACCCGACCGGTCGCACCCCGGCCGCCCTCAACGCGGCGATCAAGGCCTCGCGCCATCCGGTCGTGGTCCGCGTCGACGGGCACGGGATGCTCTCCCCGAACTACATCGCGACCGCCGTGCGGCTCCTGGAGGAGACCGGCGCGCAGAACGTCGGCGGCATCATGCACGCCGAGGGGGAGACCGACTGGGAGCACGCGGTCGCCGCCGCGATGACGTCGCGGATCGGCGTGGGCAACGCCGCCTTCCACACCGGTGGCGAGGCCGGCCCCGCCGAGACCGTCTACCTCGGTGTCTTCCGGCGCGAGGCGCTGGAGCGGCAGGGCGGTTACAACGTGGAGTTCATCCGCGCCCAGGACTGGGAGCTGAACTTCCGCATCCGCGAGGCGGGCGGGCTGATCTGGTTCTCGCCGGAGCTGAAGGTGTCCTACCGGCCCCGGCCGAGCGTGCGGGCGCTGGCCAAGCAGTACAAGGACTACGGCCGCTGGCGGCACGTCGTGGCCCGCTACCACGCCGGTTCCATCAACCTGCGCTACCTCGCCCCGCCGGCCGCGGTGTGCGCGATCGCGGCCGGGACCGTGGTGGGCGCGGTGCTCACGCCGTGGGGCTTCGTGGTGCCCGGCGGTTACCTCGCGGCGATCGTGCTGGGCTCCATACCGGCCGGCAAGGGGCTGCCGCTGAAGGCGCGGCTGCGGATTCCGGTGGCGCTGGCCACCATGCACATGTCGTGGGGCTGGGGCTTCCTGACCAGCCCGCGCTCGCTGGCGAAGAAGGTCATCGCCTCGCGGCGGCCGGCGGTCGTCAGCGAGGCCTGAGCCGTGGGGCCCCTCCCCGTCGGGAGGGGCCCCACGCGTCACCAGGTGAACGCCGGGTCGACGCGCATGCAGGCCTTGTCGTCCGCCCCGTTGAGGGCGTTGGCCGACTCGGGGGTCTTGTCGTCCTCCTCGGGCGCCCGGTAGGACGTGCCCTCGCGCCAGTCGGCGCCCACCACGAGCGTGACCCCGGAGACCTCGGTGGACCGCTCCACCGCGCTCGCCGGAACGCCGAGCACCTCGGCGACGCGCCGGGCGTCGCCCTCCAGGTCGGCGCTCGGGTAGCGCACCACCGTCCGCTTCTCGCTGAACGATCCGACGATGTCGGCGGACGCGCTCGTGAAGCCCTCGTCCTTCAGCAGCCCGGTGATCGTGCTCGCGCGTCCGGGGGCGGCGGCGAGGGTGTCGGTGCGGGTGCCGTTGCGGACCTGCACCGCGATCTCGGCGTCGTCGGCGGCCGGGTCCGCCGGGGCCGTCTCCCGCTTCTTCTCGGGCTTCTCGTCCCTGCCGTCCAGGGCGATGTCCTCGCGCACCAGCCGGAACAGCTTCTCGGCGTCCTCGGTCGGCTCCACGCGGGCGCCCACGTAGCGGTTGGGCATCGTGGTCATGGTGATGCGTTCCGGCTCCACCTTGCGCAGCTCGGTGCTCAGGTCGTAGAGCTTCTTGACGGTGTCGAGCCCGGGGTCGACGGTGAGCGCCTCGGTGGCCTTCTCGGCCAGCCGGCGCAGCTTGTTGGGGTTGCTGAGGGTGGCGTTCTCGCGCAACTGGCGGACCAGCGAGTTCATGTACATGTGCTGGGCCTTGGCGCGGGCGAGGTCGCTGCCGTCCTCGAAGCCGTACCGGGTGCGCAGCCACTGCAGGGCCTGCTCGCCCTTGACCGGGTGGGTGCCCTCGGGGAGTTTCAGCCCGGAGCCGTGGCCCTTGCTGTCGCGGGAGTGGACGTTGGCGTCCACGCAGACGGGGACGCCGCCGACGGCGTCCGCCATGGACACCACTCCGGCGAAGTCGACCATGACGAAGTGGTCGATGTGGATGCCGGTGAGCTTCTCCCAGGTGGCCACCGTGCAACCGGGGCCGCCGTGACCGAGGCTCTGGTTGGTCATCGTCCGCCCGTTGCTCGCCGGGTACACCGTCCCGTCGTCGGGGTCGGTGCACTTGGGGATCTCCACCAGCGTGTCGCGGGGCATGCTGATCACGGACATGTTGGTCCGGTCGGCGGAGAGGTGCACCAGCATCTGCACGTCCGCCAGCGGGGTCGAGCCGAACGTCTCGCGGGCGCCGCCGAGTTGCTGGTTCTCCTTGCTGTCCCGCGCGTCGGAGCCGATGAGGAGGACGTTCAGCGGGGTCTGCCCGGCGGCGTTCGGCGTCGGCGCGGCGGCCTTGCTCTCGCCCAGGTGCAGCGGGTCCCTCTTGATGTTGTCGTTCAGCTGCCGGTAGTAGAGGTAACCGGCCGTGGCGGAACCGGCTATGAGCAGCGCGAGCACCGCCGCGGACCACTTGAGCAGCCGGCGTCCCCGGCGCGGGCGGCGGTCACCGTCCGCTTCGGGGACGGGAACGTCGCCGCCGTCGGACGGGCCCTCCTGCGGGTCCTGGTCCGATTCCTGCCGGTCTTCAGGGAGAGCCGCCCGTACGGCGTTCTGTGTCACTGCCACGTCCTTCCCACCCGGGCAACCCCTTGTGTCGTCAAACGGGCCCGTCCCGCGCTCTGTTAGACGCACGACGAGCCCGTCAGTTGCCCTCCGAGATCAAACCGGCTTCAACAAGTTTCGGCCGGCTGCACCGACCGGCTCGTCCGGGCGTCAGCTCGCGCACTCGACCTTGTCCGCCGTGGACTTCTCGATGTCGTCCGGTGCCTTGTCCAGCGGCGTGAGGGGGACGCCCGCGCCCTTGAAGTCCTCGCCCAGGATCAGCGTCATCGCGGGCAGACCTTGGAAGTTGGTGACGCTCTCGCCGGGTTTCATGGCCGATCCGGACAGGCCCAGGATGTCGGCGAGGCGCCGTGCCTGGGCGGCCTGGTCGGGGGCGTACTCGAGCGTCGTCTTCTTCAGGTCCTCGTCCGCGTTGCCGGCGTTCTCGGACTTGGTGACGCCCTGCTCGACCTGGAGCCAGCGGAGGGTCTCCTGGGCGCTGCCGGACGGCGCGCCGCCGTTGAGGACCTGCACCCGGACCTCGGAGGCCGGTGCCTTCTCGCCCTTCAGCCGGGCGGCGACGGCGTCCTTCTCCTTCTTCTTCCGCCGCTTGACCTCGGTCAGCGACACGTCGTTCCTGATGGCCTCGAAGAGCCGGGGGGCCTTGGACTCGTCGAGGACGACGGTCGCCTTGATCTTCTCCGCCGGGTTGTCCTTCACCGGCACGGTGGTGAAGGAGATGTTCTTCGGCGGCACCTTCTTCAGTTCCAGGGCGACATCCTTGAGCGTGCTCACCCTGCCGATGCCGGTGTCCACGGTCAGCGCCTTCGTGGCGGCCTCGGCCAGCTTCACCAGTTTGGCGGGGCTGGTGAGGGTGTCGCTGGAGGACATCTTGCGCATCAGCGAGGCCAGGAAGTGCTGCTGCACCTTGATCCGGTCGAGGTCGCCCTGGTTGCCGAAGCTGTGCCGGGTGCGGACGAAGGCCAGGGCCTGTTCGCCCTCGACCGTCGACTCGCCGGCGGGCAGCCGCAGCTTCGACTCCTCGTCGTCCACGGGGTGTTCGAGGCACACCGGGATGCCGTCCACGGCGGTGGTGAGGGTCTTGACCGCGTTGAAGTCGGCCATCATGAAGTGGTCGACCGGGATGCCGGTGGCCTGCTCCACCGTGAGCATGGTGCAGCCCGGGTCCCGGCCGGCCTCCCCGAGGCTCCGGTTGAAGCGGACGCCCTGCAGGCCCGGGACGACCTTCTCGGTGCCGTCCTCCTGCCGGGTCGGGCAGTCGGGGATGTCGACGATCAGGTCGCGCGGGATGCTGAGCGCGGTCGCGTTGCTGCGGTCCTCGGAGACGTGCAGCAGGACGGTGGTGTCGGCGTGCCCGGCGCTGTTCTTGTCGCCGTAGCCCTCGTTGCCCTCGCCGGTGCGCTTGTCGGTGCCGATGACCAGGATGTTGAAGGCCTCGTCCCTGCGGAAGTCGCCCCTGCCCGCGCCACCGACGTCGGTCGTGGTGACGTTGCCCTCGAGGTGCTCCAGGTACAGGCAGCCGCCCGCGCCGGTGGCGAGCACCACGAACGCCATGGTGCCGCCGGTCCACAGCAGGGCCCGCTTCGCCTTCGGCTTCCGCTGCGCCGGCCGCCGCCCGCGCCGTCCGTCGTCGGGGGCGCCCCGGCGCCCGCGCGGCGGTGGCACCGCACGGCCGGGTATCCGGGTACGGGCGCCCGCGGCGCCGTCCGTGCCGGGCGGTGCGGACCTGCGGGGGCCGGGGACGGCCGAGCGGGGTGCGGAAGGGCCCGACCGCAGCTCGTACTCGCCGGTTTCCGGGTTGAGCACCCACTGGTCTGCGGGATCCATGCCCTCCGATCGCCCACGGCCTGGTGCGTCCACGGTCGCTCGAATCCTCCGTCGGGGCCATGCGGCACTGCCCCCGTTGGAGGGTGCCCGCGGGTACGGGCGCCACCGTGCGCGACACCGGGGGAGGCCCGCGCGGCCGGGGCACTTCGACGCTCACATTATCCGTCCCGTCGCCGACGGGACGGTGTCAGTGGGGAATTCCCCCTCCACGGGCCGGACGGCACCCGCCGTTCGACCCGCCGGCGCCGAGGGGACGCGGCCCCGCCGTCCCGACGGCGGCGGGGCCCGGCACGTCCCCGCACCGGTCCGTTCCGCGTTCGTGGGACGCGGCACGGACCCGCCGGGTCACTGGGCGCACTCGACCTTGTCCGCCGTGGACTTCTCGATGTCGTCCGGTGCCTTGTCCAGCGGCGTGAGGGGGATGCCCGCGCCCTTGAAGTCCTCGCCCAGGATCAGCGTCATCGCGGGCAGGCCCTGGGCGTTGGTGACGCTCTCGCCGGGTTTCATGGCCGATCCGGACAGGCCCAGGATGTCGGCGAGGCGCCGTGCCTGGGCGGCCTGGTCGGGGGCGTACTCGAGCGTCGTCTTCTTCAGCTCCTCGTCCGCGTTGCCGGCGTTCTCGGACTTGGTGACGCCTTCCTCGACCTGGAGCCAGTTGATCATCCGCTGGGCGCTGCCCGACGGCGCGCCGCCGTTGAGGACCTGCACCCGGACCTCGGAGGCCGGTGCCTTCTCGCCCTTCAGCCGGGCGGCGACGGCGTCCTTCTCCTTCTTCTTCTGCTGCTTGACCTCGGTGAACGACACGTCGTTCCTGATGGCCTCGAAGACCTGGGGGGCCTTGGACTCCTCGAGGACGACGGTCGCCTTCACCTTCTCCGCCGGGTTGTCCTTCACCGGCACGGTGGTGAAGGTGAGGTTCTTGACGTTGAGCTTGCCCAGCTCCAGGCCGAGGTCCTTGAGCTTGTTGATGCTGTCCAGCTGGGAGTCGACGGTGAGCGCCTCGGTGCCGGCCTCGGCCAGCTTCACCAGTTTGGTGGGGCTGGTGAGGGTGTCGTTCGACTTCAGCTTGCGCATCAGCGCGCTCAGGAACTGCTGCTGCAGCCCGATCCGGCTCAGGTCGCCGCCCGAGCCGACCGAGTACCGGGTGCGCACGAACGCCAGGGCCTCCTCGCCCTCGATGGTGTGCGTGCCCTTGGTCAGATTCAGGTGCGACTTCGGGTCGTCGATGTCCTTGGCCAGGCAGACGTCGACCCCGCCGACCGCCGTGGACAGGGTCTTGACCGCGTTGAAGTCGGCCACCATGAAGTTGTCCGGCGTGATGCCCGTCAGCTCGGTCACGGTCCGCATGGTGCAGCTCGGCGTGCGGTCGTTCTGGCCGAGGCTCTCGTTGAAGCGGGCACCGGTGGTCCCCGGGATGATCTTCTCGGTGCCGTCCTCCTGCTGGGTCGGGCAGTCGGGGATGTCGACGATCAGGTCGCGCGGGATGCTGAGCGCGGTCGCGTTGCTGCGGTCCTTGGAGACGTGCAGCAGGATGGTGGTGTCGGCGTGCCCGGCGCTGTCCTTGTCGCCGTAGCTGCCGTTGCCCTCGCCGGTGCGCTTGTCGGTGCCGATGATCAGGATGTTGATGGCTTTGTCCTTGCTGAAGCCACCGGTGCTCGCGCCGTCGTCGGAGACGGACGTGATGTTGTCGTTCAGGTGCTTCAGGTACAGGTAGCCGCCCGCGCCGGTGGCGAGCACCACGAACGCCATGGTGCCGCCGGTCCACAGCAGGACCTTCTTCGCCTTCGACTTCTTCTTCACCGGCCGGCGCCCGCGCCGCCCCGGCGGCGGCTCCTCCGGCGTGCCCCGGCGCCTGCGCGGCGGCGGCACCTCGCGGTCCGGTGTTCCACGACTGGGCGTCTCGCGGCCGGGACGTTCCGGCGTGCGCCCCGGAGCCGCCGTACGGCCGCGTGCCGCGTCCGCACCGGAGGAACGGGACCTGCGAGGACCGGGCATCGGTGACTGCGGTGCGGAAGGAGCCAGTCGCAGTTCGTAATCACCGGTGTCCGGGTTGAGCACCCACTGGTCTGCGGGGTCGATGTTCTCCGCCCGCCCACGGCTTTGCGCGTCCACGGTCGCCTGAATCCTCCGTCGGGGCCACGCGGCGCCTCTCCCCTCCCAAGGCGCACGGGTCTCAGTCACACAGTGCGCGGCCTCAGGACGGTTCCCGAGAGAACGGACGCACCGGATCGGCTCACACTAACGGCATGGATCGACTTAGGGCGACGTCGGTGAGATATTCCACGTCCCTACAACTGGGCAATTCACCCATTTCTGTGGACTGGAGTTCTCCGGGCCGGAGTTGTCTCGCGATCGGCCTTACCCGCAGGTGTCCTCGGCGGCCGTGTTGCCGGAGAACGTCGGCGTCGGAGAGGTGTCGCCGGAGGGTTCCGAGCCGTCCTTTTCCGTGGTCTTTCCGTTACTGTCCGTACCCTCTCCGTCCGCTTTCGCATGCGGTGTGCCGCCCCCGCTTTCCGTGGCGGAACCCCTTTCACCGCTTTGTGCGACCGTCACCGGGGCGTCCCTGCGCAGCCGGTCGAACAGTTTCTCCGCCGCGGGCTCCGCGAGTTGGTCGCGATTGGCGTCGCGGACATACGGCTCCCGGGGAACGGTCAGGAATTGCACACGTTCTGTGGGAATGTTCCGCAGCCCGCGGACGAGTTCGTACAAACCGCGCAAGTTCGCCAGTTCCGGATCGGTCGTGAGGGACGAAGTGGCCGCGTCCAGAAGGGGATACAGCTTCACCGGATTCAGCAGGACGCCATTGCTGCGCACCTTGCTGACGAGTGCCCCCAGGAAGCGTTGCTGACGCTCCATCCGCTCGGTGTCGCTGCCGTCGCCGAGGGACTTCCGGGCCCGGACGTAACCGAGGGCCTGCTCCCCGTCCAGGGTCACCCGGCCCGCGGGCAGCCTGAGCCCGGCCGCCTCGTCGTCGACGGGCTCGCGCAGGCACACCTCGACGCCGTCGACCGCGTCGACCATCTTGGTGAAGCCGTGGAAGTCGACGACGACGTGGTGGTCGACGCGGATGTCCGTGAGCTTCTCGACGGTGCGGATGGCGCAGGCCGAACCGCCGCGCTCGAAGGCGGTGTTGAACGCCGCGAACTCCGGCTCGGTGCGGCTGCCGTCCCGGTGCAGGCAGCCGGGCACGTCCACCATCAGGTCCCGGGGCACGGACACCGCGGTGGCGCTGCGCCGGCCCGCCGGCAGGTGCAGCAGGATCACGGTGTCGGACCGCTCGGTCCCCACGTCCCGTCCGTAGCGGCGGTTCTCCGCCCCGGAGCGCGAGTCCGAGCCGATCAGCAGGATGTTCAGGGCGTCCTTCACCAGCGCGGTGGGCCGCTCCTCCTCGAACCGCGCGAGCTCGGCGGCGGCCGCCTCGTCCGGGGTGATGTTCCCGTCCAGCTTCAGGTACACCACCCACCCGACCCCGGCGGCCACGACGAGCGCGGCGGTGACCGTGAGCCCGGTGCCGAGGGCCCAGCGCCGCCGCCGGCGCCGGGCCCGCCCCGGTCCGCTCGCCGAGGCGCCCGTCCCCGGGCCGAGGGCGCGCCGGCCCCCCGGCTGCCCGGAGGGCGCGCCTGCGGTGTCGCTCATGACCGGGTCCACCCCTCACTGCGTACGGGGCCGCTCACTGCGTACGGGGCCGCGACGGCGTACGGCGTGTGGCGCGCGGTGCGCGCGGCGCATGGCGTGCGCCGCTGCTACGACGATGGCCCGGGAGGGCGGTGCGGGGCAGGCGGTGCTGCGCCGGACGGGGGACGCGGCGGGGCGGGCGGGTGGCGCCGGGAGGCGTCCGGTCCGGGCGGGGCGGGGCCGGCCGCCGGGGGAGGGCGGTCCGGGGCGTGCCGCTACCGGGCGATGACCGTGACCCGTTCGCTCTCCACCCGCTGGTCCAGGGCGTCGCTTCCGAGGCGGTCCAGGTTCCGGCACAGCACCACGGAGCCGCCGGTCGCCAGCGGCCCGTACAGGCCCGCGTTGAGGCCCTCCCAGGTGTCGTACGGCAGCCCCGACAGCAGGCGCGAACCCGGCCCGGTCAGGCCGAGTTCCGTCGCCTCCGCCCGGGCCCGCTCGACCACCTCCGCCCCGGTGAACTCCCGCCCCGCCACGATCAGCGCCGGCTCCTCGGGGTCGACCGGCGCGTACGGCACGAACCGGTCGCTCTGCCCCGGCACCTCGACGGCGTAGTCGGCGAAGCCCTCCGGAGGCTGCGGGAAGCGTCCGCCGAGCGGCCTGAGCGCCAGCGCGATCCGCGCCCCCGAGCACGCCCGCGCCGCCTCGAGCGCGTCCGGGCCGCTCACCGCGACATCGGCCGCCGCCGGATCCCCGGCCACGTCCGCGACCACGCCCACCGACGCGCACGCCAGCAGCCAGACCGCCGTCTGCCAGTGCGCGGGCAGCAGCAGCGCCACCCGGTCGCCCGGTTCGACGGACAGCTCGTCCTGGAGCAGGTTCGCGGTCTTGGCCACCCAATTGGCGAAGGTGGCCACGGACAATTCGACGCGTTCGCCCGTGGCGTCGTCGTAGAAGGTCACCAGGGGGCGTCCCGGGTCCGCGGCGAGTGCGGAACTCAGCAGGTCGGCGGGGGTGCGATCGGTGGCGTTCACCCGCGCAAGGGTACGCGGCCCCGCCGCCGCGCACCGAGCGCCCGGAGCACCGGTTCGGGGGAACGCGCCCCCGATGCCCCGTCACTTCCGCGATGGACAGATTTGTCTGACCATGTCCAAGATCAGGGGCATGCGTGGAATTCTTGCTCCCTCGATCGGTGCCACCTGCGCCGCCGCTCTCGCCCTCTCCCTCGCCCCGCCCGCCACCGCGGCGGCGGCGAGACCGGCGCCGACGGCAGAAGCGGCCACGCGCGCAGCGGTGGCGGCCGAACCCGACGTCCCCGGCAGCACCCAGTCGCTGCCCCTTCGATCCCTCACCCGTGAGCGCGCCTCCGGCGCCGTCCTCGGACTCACCCCCCGGGCCGTACGGAACTTCTCCCTCCTCGGCGTCGTCTGGGACGACCCCGCCGCCGAACTCCACGGCCGCGTCCAGGTCCGCGCCCGGTCGGCCGACACCGGAACCTGGTCCGGCTGGCAGGACGTCGAGACGCACAACGCCGACCACGCGGCCGATCCGGGCACCGCGGAGGACACCTCGGGCCGGGTCCGGGGCGCCACGGCGCCGCTGTGGGTCGGGCCGTCGGACGCCGTGGAGGTCCAGGTCGTGGCGGAGTCCTCGCAGGAGGCGGGGGACGGCGCCGCCGGTGCGCGGGCCGGGGGCGGTGACGACGGCTCCCTGCCGTCCGGGCTGCGGCTCGAGCTCATCGACCCGGGCACGGCCGACGGCGCCGCGGACGGGACCCGCACCGGCGCCATGAGCGCCGAGGCCACCGCCGTCTCCGCCGCCAACGACGGCCTCGCGCCGCTCGGCGCCACCGAGATCCCGGCGCTGACCCGTGAGCAGACCCAGCGGGAACTCCTCACCCCGGGCGGGACCGGGGCGACCGGGCGGGCCGGAGCCGCCGACCCGGCCGAGCAGCAGGCCCAGGCGTACATCGGTGCGCGGCCCGCCATCGTCACGCGGCACGGCTGGGGCGCGGACGAGAGCCTGCGGGAGAAGACGTTCAAGTACACCGGGAAGGTCAAGGCGGCCTTCGTGCACCACACCGCCACCGGCAACAACTACACCTGCGAACAAGCGCCTTCGGTCATCCGCGGTATCTACCGCTACCACGTCGGAAGCATGGGGTGGCGGGACATCGGCTACAACTTCCTCGTCGACAAGTGCGGGAAGATCTACGAGGGCCGGGCCGGGGGAGTGGCGGAGTCCGTCCTGGGCGCCCACACCCTCGGGTTCAACAGCAACACCACGGGCGTCGCGGTCATCGGCTCCTACAGCTCCAAGAAGCCGTCGGCCGCCGCGGTGGAGGGCGTCGCCCGGCTCACCGCCTGGAAGCTCGGGCTGCACGGCATGAATCCGAAGGGGAAGACATACCTGACGTCCGGCGGTGGCAACCTCTACCAAAAAGGTATGAAGGTACGACTGAACGTGATCTCCGGTCACCGGGACGGGTTCAACACCGCGTGCCCAGGGGGGGAGCTCTACAGCAAGCTCGGCTCCGCCCGCACCACGGCGGCCGGTTACCAGGGCCGCTGAGGCGCCCCGCCGTCCCTTCCTGCCGGAGACACGGCCGTCGCATGCGCTGTGGAACGGTCTGCATACACTGGCCGGCCGAAAGACAGTTCGGCCGGTCCCGGCAGGAAGCAGAGACGACAGGTGACAGAAGCGATCCTCCTGGTCGGCGGCAAGGGCACGCGGCTGCGTCCGCTCACGGTGCACACGCCCAAGCCCATGGTCCCGGCGGCCGGAGTGCCCTTCCTGACGCACCAGCTGGCGAGAGCGAGAGCGGCGGGCGTCGAGCACATCGTCCTGGCCACGTCCTACCTGGCCGAGGTCTTCGAACCGTACTTCGGCGACGGCTCGTCGCTGGGGCTGCACATCGAGTACGTGACGGAGGAGGAGCCGCTCGGCACGGGCGGCGCGATCCGCAACGTCGCCTCCCGGCTGCACTCGGGACCGGACGAGCCGGTGCTGGTCTTCAACGGCGACATCCTGACGGGGCTGGACATCCGGGCGCTGGTGCGGACGCACGAGGCGACGGGGGCGGACGTCTCGCTGCACCTGACGAAGGTGACGGACCCGCGGGCGTACGGACTGGTCCCGACGGACGGGACGGGGCGGGTGCTGGCGTTCCTGGAGAAGCCGCAGACCCCGGAGGAGATCGTCACCGACCAGATCAACGCGGGGGCGTACGTCTTCCGCCGCTCGGTGATCGACACGATCCCGGCGGGCCGGCCGGTGTCGGTGGAGCGCGAGACGTTCCCGGAACTGCTCTCGGCCGGGGCCCACCTCCAGGGCATGGTCGACTCCACGTACTGGCTGGACCTGGGCACTCCGGCGGCGTTCGTGCGGGGCTCGGCGGACCTGGTGCTCGGACGCGCCCCGTCCCCGGCGGTGCCCGGCCGCTGCGGTGACCGGCTGGTCCTGCCGACGGCGACCGTGGCGCCCGACGCGAAGCTCGCGGGCGGGACGGTGGTGGGCGAGGGCGCGTTCGTGGCGGAGGGCGCGCGCGTCTTCGGCAGCACGATCCTGCCGGGCGCGGTCATCGAGCCCGGCGCGGTCGTCACCGACTCGCTCATCGGGACGCGGGCGCGGGTGGGCGAGCGGTCGGTCTCACCGGGACGGTGATAGGGGACGGCGCGGTCATCGGCGCCCGCAACGAGCTCCGGGAGGGCGTCCGGGTGTGGTGCGACGCGAGGATCCCGGAGGGGGCGGTGCGGTTCTCCCCGGACCAGTAGGGGCACGGGCGGGGCGCGGACCGTTCGAGCGCGAGCCGCGTGCCGCCCGGGGCGACGGGGCTCCCCTGCCCGGACGAAGCCGCGGACCCGGACGAAGCCGAAGGCCCGGGGGAGGGCTGGCACGCCGGCGACCCGTCGCCAGACCCGCGCCCGCGCCGGTCACCGGGCGACGCCGGGTCACGCGACCCGTCCGGCCGGCCCGCCCCGCCTCAGAGCCGCCCGATGTCCCCGTACGGCATCCGCGGCGCCCGCCGCTCCGGCACCTTCCCGCTCAGCAGGATCAGCCGCGCGGCGCGGTGCCGCTGCCCCGCGTACGGCTCCAGCAGCTCCAGCATCACGGAGTCGTCCGCGTACCGGTCCCCGGCGAGGGCCCAGCCCACGATCCCCGGCAGGTGGAGGTCCCCCACGGTGACCGCGTCCGGCGCCCCGTGGGTGCGCTGCGCGGTCTCCGCCGACGTCCACGGCCCGATCCCCGGCACCAGTTCCCACCGCGCCCGCGCCTCCGCCGGAGGCATCCCCGCCGCCTCCTCCAGCCGCGCGGCGACGCGGACCGCCCGCAGGACCGTCGACGCCCGCTTGTCGTCCACCCCGGCGCGGTGCCACTCCCAGGACGGGATCAGCGCCCAGGTCCTCGGCGCCGGCATCACCGACATCCGCTCGGGCGCGGGCCCGGGCGCCGGTTCCCCGTACTTCCGCACCAGCAGCCGCCACGCCCGGTACGCCTCACCGGTCGTGACCTTCTGCTCCAGGATCGAGGGGATCAGCGACTCCAGCACCAGTCCGGTCCGCGCCAGCCGCAGTCCCGGACGCCGGTGCCGGGTGAGCGCCAGCAGTCTGTGCCGGGGCACGAAGGCCGACGGGTCGTCGGCCGCCCCGAGCAGTTCCGGCAGGCGGTCCAGGAGCCAGTCGGCGCCCGGGCCCCACGCCTGCCCCCGCACCTCACCGGCCCGCTGCGTCACCCGCAGGGTCCCGGGGCCGGCCGGCGTCAGGCTGGCCCGCCACACCGAACCGTCCGGCAGGGCGCGGAACGTCGGGTCCCCGGGCCCGCGCCGGAGCGGTCCGAGCACCAGGCCGAGGTCCAGCGGCCCGTCCGGCACCCAGGTCCGCACCCGTTCGGGATGCGGGGCCCGCCGGGGCGCCCCCACGGGGACGACGACGTGCCCGTCGCGCGCGGGGGCGGGGGCCCCTGCCCCGCCCTGGGGGCTGCGGGGGAGCGCGGGCCGGGGGGCGAAACGTCCTGCCACGAGGGATCCCGGAGGGCTGAGGGGGAAACGGAGGGTGCCGGTGGGCTCCTAAGAGGATAGGCGCCCGTGGCTCCGGCTCACCGCACCTCGATGAAGGCGCCCGCGTCCCGCTCCGGCCGCGGGCGGGGGTCCTCGGCCGGGTGGCCGACCGCCACCGCGCCCATCGGGTCCCAGGCCGCGGGCAGGTCCAGGACCTCGCGGACCACGTCCCGGCAGAACATCGTCGACGACACCCAGGCCGAGCCCAGCCGCTCCCCGGCCAGGGCGACCAGGAAGTTCTGGACGCCGGCGCCCGCGGCGACCACGAACATCTCCCGCTCGGCCCCGTCCCGCCGCGCGTCCCCGTAGGTGTGCGCGCCGTCCATGACCAGGCAGGGCACGACCAGGTAGGGGGCGTTGCGCAGGACGTCGCCGCGGCGGATCCGCCGGGCGATGGACTCCTCCGTCCTGCCGTCCCGGCGCAGGTCCGCGATCCAGGCCTCGCGCATGGCGTCCAGGAGGCGGACCCGGGACCCGGGGGACTCCAGCAGGACGAACCGCCAGGGCGTGGTGTGGTGCGGCGCCGGGGCCGTCACCGCCGCGGCCACCGCGCGGCGCACCGCTGCCGGGTCGACCGGCTCGTCGGTGAAGGCCCGCACCGTGCGCCGCTGGGTCACCGCCCGGCGCACGGCTTCGGACGTGCCGAGGCGGAACATGTCGTCGCGCGCGCCGCGGACCATGGCGCGCGCGCCCTCGCCGTCGTCCCGGACCACCAGGTGCGGCAGCCCCCGGACGACGGCCACGGGGAGCCCGGCCGCCTTGCCCTTGACGAGGTCGCCCGCCGCGGCCAGTTCGTCGGCCGTGGCGACGACCGTGGCGCCGAGCGGATTGCCGTGCGCGTCCGTGCCGCCGCGCAGGTCGTCCAGCACGCGGACGCCCGCCGCGCCGATCGCGACGTCCGTCAGCCCGGCGCGCCAGGGGCGGCCGAAGGTGTCGGTGACGATCACCCCGACCGTGACGCCGAGGGCGTCGCGCAGGCCTTCGCGCAGCGCCCGCGCGGACGCGTCCGGGTCCTCGGGCAGCAGCAGGACCGTGCCGGAGGGGGTGTTGGAGGCGTCGACCCCGGCCGCGGCCATGACCAGGCCCTGCCGGTTCTCGACGATGCGCAGGGGGCCGCGCCGGGCCACCACGCGCACCGTCTCCGCGTCGATCGCGGCCTCCCGGTCGGCCGCCTCGACGATCCGGCCCTCGGCCTTGGAGACGATCTTCGAGGTGACCAGCAGGACGTCGCCGTCGGCCAGTTCCGGTTCGGCGGCCGCGATCAGCTTGACCAGGTCGTCGCCGGGCCGGATCTCGGGCAGGCCGGCCACGGCCCACACCCGGTAGCCGTCGGACGCCGTGCGCACGCCGCTCAAACCGCCCGCACCTCCTCCGCCAGCGCCAGCGCCTCCCGTGCCATCCGCGCGGTCGCGTCGACGTCGGTCATCATCAGCGGTACGGCCCTGCAGCGGATCCCGGCCGCCTCGACGCGCTCCACACAGGCCGCGTCGACCGTGTCGACCAGCCAGCCGTCCAGCAGACCGGAGCCGTAGTGCTCGGCCACCGCCGGGGCGGTGGACTCCACGCCCACCGCCGCGAGCACCTTGTCGGCCATGCCGCGCACGGGCGCGTCCCCGACGATCGGCGACAGCCCGATCACCGGCACGCCCGCGTCGGCGATCGCCTCCCGGACGCCGGGGACGGCGAGGATCGTGCCGACGGACACGACGGGGTTGGACGGCGGGAAGAGGATCACGTCGGCCTCGGCGATCGCCTCCAGGACGCCCGGGGCCGGCTTCGCCTGTTCCGCGCCGACCGGCACGACCGCCTCGGCCGGCACCGAGGCCCGCAGCCGCACCCAGTACTCCTGGAAGTGGATCGCCCTGCGCTCGCCGTCCAGTTCGACGGCGACGTGCGTCTCCACGCGGTCGTCGGTCATCGGGATCAGGCGGACGCCCGGCTTCCAGCGGTCGCACAGCGCCTCGGTCACGGCGCTCAGCGGGTAACCGGCGCCGAGCATCTGCGTCCGCACGATGTG
This sequence comes from Streptomyces viridosporus T7A, assembly GCF_008704515.1. Taxonomy (NCBI): domain Bacteria; kingdom Bacillati; phylum Actinomycetota; class Actinomycetes; order Kitasatosporales; family Streptomycetaceae; genus Streptomyces; species Streptomyces viridosporus. Next base: position 3,540,591 of record NZ_CP023700.1, on the reverse strand, counting down.
CGTGGCGAAGTCCCGGTCACCGAGCCCGAACCACTCCGGGCCGACGCCGTACGCCGCGAGTTCCTCCTTGAGGTGGAAGGTCTCCTCGGCCCGCCCCCAGCCCTGCTCCTCGTCGATGCCACCGCCGAGCGTGTACATCACCGTGTCGAGGTCCGGGCAGACCTTCAGCCCGAAGAGGTGGATGTCGTCCCCGGTGTTGCCGATGACCGTGATGTCCGCGTCCGGCACGGCCCGCTTCAGACCGCGCAGGAAACGGGCACCGCCGATGCCGCCTGCCAGAACCACAATGCGCATGGAAACAGTGTGTCAGCCGCCGGGCCGACGCGTTGAGGGGCGGTGGCCGGGGGCGGGCGGGCCGGTCCTGCGGGCGACGGCGTGTCAGGCGGTCACGGACCCGGGTGCCGTGCGCGCCTCGCAGTGCGGGGCGGCGGGGGTCTGCCCGGTCGAACGGAGCCGGGACGGGGTGAGCATGGGCATCTCCGTCAGGCCCGGGTAGTAGACGTGCAGGCTGACCGCGGGCTCCAGCGTGTCGTTGACGACCTCGTGGACGTAGCCCGGCGCGAACACGCGCTGCGCCCCCGCCGCCAACGTGCGCGTGCCGCGCCCGGTGCGTTCGGTCAGGGCGCCGTCCAGCACGGTCAGCACGCCGGAGGAGCGGCCGTGGTCGTGGAGTCCGCTGCCCTGCCCGGGCACCCAGGACAGCAGCCAGACCTCGTAGCCGAGGGGGGTCTCCCCCGCCGGGGCGGAGCCGGGAGCCCGGGGGACGGCGCGCAGCCGGTGGTACCAGCGGCTGGTCGCGTCGTACCGCACGAGGTGCTCCCACTGGGAGCGGTCGGCGGCGATGGAGCGGGCCAGGCCGACGAACTCGGCGACGGTGGCCGGGTGCTCGCGGGGGGCCTGGAGCAGGTGGGGGACTTCGAGGATGTCGCCGGCGATCTGCAGGTCGCTGTCGCTGTTCATGGGTGCGGTGGTTCCTCGGCGGAGAAGGGGTGGGGGCGGTGTCTCGCGTCGCGGGCGCCCGGGTCACGGGCGGCGCCGGGGGTGCCCCGGTCGGAGCGGGGAAGCGGGGACCGAGCGAGGGGTGGCTCGGCGGCCGGAGCGGCGGGGTGTCTCCCGCTCGAGGAAGGTCGAGGGGGAGAGGGCTCAACAGCCGGAACAGCAACAGCTACAGCGAGCGCGGGCAGCACCGAGGGACCCGGCGGGGCGGGTCGAGGTGAGCGCCAAGTTCGCGAGCATGCCCATTAGGACACCGGCTCACACCTCCACTGTCAACTTGACGCCCGTTATGTGGGACATGTTTCACCTCATCCGGTTCATCTCCCGGGTGAAAGGTTTGCTCAGGCGGTTCCCGGGACACATGGTGCGCACGGCCGGGCGCACCGGGCGCCGTTGCGATCCCGTGATCGGACTGTGATCCGGTTCGCCCGGACCCGGGTGTCGGAACGGGATCGAAATCCCGGGCGTCCTTCCCGCGGAGGCTCTGCGCGGGTCGGGGGGCCCTGGGGGACCCCCTCCGCGTGTCAAGGTTTAGGGTGATTTGAACACTTTCCGCTCGGCCTTGGTTCCGCAGAGTGAATAAGGGGCCCAATAGCAGATCTCGGCTTGACTCGCCCGGAGCAGCACACTTGTAATTTCACTCGTGTCGTTCAGCCGGTATCGGTAACGGCTACATCACGGGGACGCGAAAGACGGACGAGGGGCGCACATGACCGAGCTGGTGCAGCAACTGCTGGCCGACGACGCGGACGAGGAACTCGGCTGGCAGGAGCGCGCGCTGTGCGCCCAGACCGACCCCGAGTCCTTCTTTCCCGAGAAGGGCGGTTCGACCCGGGAGGCCAAGAAGGTCTGCCTCGCCTGCGAGGTCCGCTCCGAGTGCCTCGAGTACGCCCTCGCCAACGACGAGCGCTTCGGCATCTGGGGCGGCCTGTCCGAGCGCGAGCGCCGCCGGCTGAAGAAGGCCGCCGTCTGACGTACGGCACCTCGCCGCCGTACGCACGTCGACGCCGCACACCTCACCGCCGTACGCACATCACTTCCGCACGTACGTCACTTACGGCCCGTTGCAGGTGGGTTGTCCACAGGCGGCGGGCCGCCGCTTCGGCCAGCCGATAGTGTGGTCGCTCGTCCGCGACGCCCCACCGCCCCCTCCGGGCGCGGGCGTCCCCGCAGTCCACCGAACCGGGGCCCGTACCTCGATGTCCGTGCACACCCACACGGCAGCCCGCCAAGACGCCGCCGCTGCCGCTCCCGAGTTCCCGCGTCACGTGGTGACCGCGGTCCTCGTCTCCCACGACGGCGCCCGCTGGCTGCCCGACGCGCTCGCCGGGCTGCTCGGCCAGGAGCGCCCGGTCCAGTTCGCCATGGGCGCCGACACCGGCAGTGCGGACGACTCCGCCCGGCTGGTCACCGACGCGCTCGGCGAGGACCGGGTGCTGCACCTCGCCCGGCGCACCGGCTTCGGCCAGGCCGTCGAGGAGTGCCACCGCGGCGCCCCCCTCCTCACCCCCGAGGAACTGCCCTACCTGAAGCGGCCGAGCGGCTGGGACCCGGTCACCCGCAGCTGGCGCGACGACGCCTACGACCTGCCCGAACTCCCGCACGGCGAGCCGGTGCAGTGGCTGTGGCTGCTGCACGACGACTGCGCCCCCGCACCCGACGCGCTGGCCCGGATGCTGCGCGTCGTGGAGAACGAGTACGAGCTCGGCCGCGACGACGTGGCCGTCGTCGGCCCCAAGCTCCGCGGCTGGTACGACCGCCGGCAACTGCTGGAGGTCGGCGTCTCCATCGCCAACTCCGGGCGCCGCTGGACCGGTCTGGACCGCCGCGAGCAGGACCAGGGCCAGCACGACCACGTCCGGCCCGTGCTGTCGGTGTCCACCGCCGGCATGCTCGTCCGCCGCGACGTCTTCGAGGAGCTCGGCGGGTTCGACCGCCACCTGCCCCTCATGCGCGACGACGTCGACCTGTGCTGGCGCGCCCACTCGGCCGGCTACCGGGTCCTCGTCGCCCCCGACGCGGTCGTCCGGCACGCCGAGGCGGCCTCCCGCGAGCGCCGCACCGTCGACTGCGTGGGCCGCACCTCCGCCTCCCCGCACAAGGTGGACAAGGCGGGCGCCGTCTACACCCTGCTCGTCAACACCCGTACCGCCGCGCTGCCCTGGGTGCTGCTGCGCCTGGTCCTCGGCACCCTGCTGCGCACCCTCGCCTACCTCGTCGGCAAGGTCCCCGGGCAGGCCGTCGACGAGATCCGCGGCCTCATGGGCACCCTGCTGCGGCCCGAACGGATCCTCGCCGGACGGCGCCACCGCGGCAGCCCGCGGATCGACAAGGGCGAACTGCGGGCCCTGCTCCCGCCGCCCGGCGCGACCGTCCGCGTCACCGTCGAACAGATCGCGAGCAACCTCGTGGGCCGCTCCGACCCCGAGGCCGCCTCCGGCGCCGGGCGGCACGGCGGCGCCATCGAGTCCGGGCCCGGCGGCGACGACGCCGACTTCCTGGAGGTCGAGCAGTTCGCCCGGCTCAAGCGCATCGCCCGCCGGCCCGGCCCGGTGCTCTTCCTGGTGCTGCTGCTCGCCTCCCTCGCGGCCTGCCGCGCCCTCCTCGGCGGCGGCGCGCTCGCCGGCGGTGCCCTGCTGCCCGTGCCCGCGGACTCCGGTGAGCTGTGGGCGCGCTACACCGACGCCTGGCACACGGTGGGCGCCGGCGGCACCGGATCCGCGCCGCCCTACCTCGCCGTCGTGGCGGCCTTCGCCTCCCTGCTGCTCGGCTCGACCGGCCTCGCCGTCACGATCCTGCTCGTCTGCTCGGTGCCGCTGGCCGGCATCACCGCGTACTTCGCCTCCCGCCCGCTCGTGGAGTCCCGGCTGCTGCGCGCGTGGGCGGCCGTCGCCTACGCCTTCCTGCCCGCCGCCACCGGCGCCCTGGCCGGCGGCCGCGTCGGCACCGCCGTCCTCGCCGTGCTGCTGCCCCTCGTCGCCCGCGCGGGCATCGCCGCGAGCGGCCTGGCGAACCCCGACGGCGCCCGCGGAAGCTGGCGCGCCACCTGGGCGTACGCGCTGCTGCTCACCGTGACCACCGCGTTCACCCCGATCGTGTGGCCCGTCGCCCTGGTCCTCGGCCTCGGCGTGCTGGCCCTGCGCCGGACCGACATCACGGCGTACGCGCTGCGCTTCCTGGCCCAGCTGGGCGCGCCGATGCTCGTCCTCGCCCCCTGGTCGTTCTCCCTCCTCCCCTTCGGCTTCTTCCGGGAAGCCGGCCTGGAGCACGGCCCCTCCGCCGCCTCCGCCCTCGACCTGCTCGGCGCGAGCCCGGGCGGCCCCGGCACGGTCGGCGGCCTGCTGCTCGTCGGCCTGGTGCTCGCCGCCCTCGCCGCCCTGCTCCGCGCCGAGCGGCGGACGGCCATCCTCACCGCCTGGACGGCCGCCCTGGTGGGCCTCGTCTTCGCGGTCCTGTCCAACGCCTCCGCCTGGGCCGGCCCCGCGACCCTCGTCTACGGCATCGCCGTCCTGGCCGCCGCCGCGCTCGGTGCCGACGGGGCACGCGCGCGGGTCGCCGAGCAGAGCTTCGGCTGGCGCCAGCCGGTCGCCGTGCTGATCGCCCTCGCCTGCGCCGTCGGCCCGCTGCTGGCCGCCGCGGGCTGGGTGATCCGCGGCGCCGACGGGCCCGTGGAGCGGCGCGACCCCGCCCAGGTGCCCGCGTTCGTCGCCGAGGAGAGCGCCACCCGCGACCAGGCCCGCACCCTCGTCCTCGACAGCGACTCCACCGCCCGCGTCCGCTACATGCTGGTCCGCGGCTCCGGCACCCGCATGGGCGACGCCGAGATCGCCGCGGTGGACGGCGGGAACACCCGGCTCGACAAGGTCGTCGCCAACCTCGTCGCCGGCTCCGGCGCCGACCAGGCCGACCAGCTCGGCGGGTTCGCCGTGCGCTACGTCCTGGTCCACCAGGGCGCCCCCCGTGAGGTCTCCCGCGTCCTGGACGCCACCCCCGGCCTGACCCGGCTCAGCCAGCAGGCGGGCGGCGCGCTGTGGCGGGTCGACCGGGAGGTCGCCCGCGCGAGCATCGTCCCCGCCCAGGGCGCCGGGGGCGAGCCGCGGCCCGTCGCCGCCGGTCCCGTCGAGATCCACACCGAGATCCCGGCCGGCGGCGAGGGCCGGATCCTCCGCCTCGCCGACTCCGCCGCGGAGGGCTGGACCGCCACCCTGGACGGCAGGCCGCTGTCCCGCACCACCGTCGACGGCTGGGCCCAGGGCTTCGAACTCCCCGCCTCCGGCGGCAGGCTGGACGTCACCTACGACACCCCGGTCACCCACACCGCCTGGCTGTGGGCCCAGGGCCTGCTCGCCGTCGTCCTCGTCGTCATGGCCCTGCCCGGCCGCCGCCGCGACGTCGACGACGACCTCCCCGAGGAGCCCGCCGTCCCCGCCGAGGCGCTCGCCGGCGAGGGACGCCGCGCCCGCCGCCTGCGCGCCCAGGCCGAGGCCGAAGCCGAAACCGAGGCCACCGCCGAAGAGGCGGGCGGCGACGAGGAGTTCCCCGCCCTGCCGGAGCAGCACCCGGCGCCGGTTCCGCACCAGCCCGACTACGGCGCGTGGGACACCGCGGCCTACGCGGACGCCGGACCCGGCACCGCCCACACCGGCGAGCAGTACCAGCAGTACGCGACGGACGCCTACGGCACGCCGTACCAGGACGCCCCCTACCAGGACGGCCCGTACGACCCGTACGCCTACGGCGCCCAGCCCCAGCAGACGCCGTACGACCAGACGTACGGACAGGGCTACGACCAGACCTACGCGCAGGGTTACGACACGCCGTACGACCCCCACGGCACGGGCAGTGAGCGTCCCGACGGGAGCCAGCAGTGAACCGCACCACCCTGTCCCTGATCGCGGCGGCCACCGCGCTCGCCGCCGTCACCGGCTTCGCCGCGCTGTCCGCACCGGACCCCGCGGCCACCGGCGACACCGCCGAGGCGGCGGCCCACCTGCCCGTGGAACGCACGAGCCTGCTGTGCCCGCCGCCCAGCACCTCCGACCTCGCCGAGACCACGTACACGTCCTTCACACCGGTCACGAAGGGCACGGAGAACAAGGGCGGGGCCGAACTCCGGGCGGCGGAGCGGTCGGAGACCGGGCCGGACGACGAGCAGGACGCCGGGGACGCCGAGGGCGACGAGAGCACCGAGGGCACCGAGAGCGACAAGGACGGCGAGGACGGCAAGAGCGACGAGGGCGGCAAGGGGGGCAAGGGCGGCAAGCCCGAGGACCCCGTCCTCGCGCCCGGGGAGCCCGGCAAGCCGGCCACCGGGGACACCAGCGGAGGCGAGGCGCCCGCGCTCGTCGGCACCGCCGACGGCCGCTTCGCGCCCGGCTGGACCGTGCAGCAGACGACCGAGGTCGCCGCGGGCACGGGCCGGGGCCTGCAGGGCGTCACCTGCACCGCGCCGGACACCGAGTTCTGGTTCCCGGGCGCCAGCACCGACGCCGACCGCACCGACTACGTCCACCTGACCAACCCCGGCGACTCGGCCGCGGTGGTGGACGTCGAGCTCTACGGCGAGGACGGTGCCCTCGAGACGACGGTGGGGGAGGGCATCACGGTCGGGCCGCACGCCACCGAGCCGATCCTGCTGTCCACGCTCACCGAGGAGGAGCAGACCGACGTGACCGTGCACGTCGTCGTCCGCAGCGGCCGGGTCGGCGCGGCCGTACAGGCCCTGGACGCGGAGCTGGGCGGCGACTGGCTGGCCGCGTCGACCGATCCCGCGGGCAGCCTGGTCCTGCCCGGCATTCCGAAGGACGCCACCGCCGTCCGCCTGGTCGCCTTCGCCCCCGGCGACGCCGACGCCGACCTTAAGGTGCGCCTCGCCTCCCCCTCCGGCCTGATCACCCCCGCCGGTCAGGAGACGCTCCGGGTGAAGGGCGGCATGACGGCGGCCGTCGACCTGGGCGACCTCACGCGCGGCGAGGCGGGCTCCCTGGTCCTGACGCCCACGAACGGCGCCGTGCCGGTCGTGGCGGCCGTGCGCGTGCTGCGCGGCGAGGGCGACGCCCGGGAGTCGGCGTTCATCCCGGCCGCGCGACCGGTCGGCACCCGCGCGACGTCCGCCGGCAACACCGCCGAGGGGACGACCCTCTCGGTGACCGCCCCCGAGGGCACCGCCCGGATCAAGGTCACCGCCTCGGCGGGCACCGAGGGCGGCACGCCGGCGTCCAAGACGTACACGATCAAGTCCGGCACCACGCAGAACATCGACCTCCCCGTGCCGGACGGCCTGAAGGGCACCTACGCCCTCACGATCGAGCCCCAGTCGGACACCCCCGTCTACGCCTCCCGGACCCTCACGGCGACGCAGGACGACGTCCCGGCCTTCACCGTCCAGACCCTCCCGGACGACCGCGGCACGGTGGCGGTGCCGAAGGCGGAGGAGGACCTGTCGGTCCTGCAGAGGTGACCGGCGGGCGGGGCGCGGCAGGCGTGCGTACGGCAGCCGCGTCCCGCCCGCCGTCAGTCCTCCCCGTACCGGGGGTCCACGGTCTCCGGCGTCAGCCCGAGCAGGTCCGCCACCTGCTCGACCACGACCTCGTGGACGAGCGCCGCCCGCTCGTCGCGCCCCTTGGTGCGGATCTCGACCGGCCGGCGGTAGACCACCACCCGCGCGGGACGCCCCTCGCGCGCGGGCGCCGTCCCGCCCAGGGGCACCGCCTCGTCGCTCCAGCCCAGCCCGGCCCCGTCCAGCCGCGGCACCTCCAGCACGAGGAAATCGATGTCGGCGAGCTGCGGCCACCGCCGCTCCAGCCGCTCCACGGAGTCCTGCACCAGGTCCGCGAACGTCTCCGCGCGGCTGGCGGCGAGCGGCACCTGGGGCGGTGCGATCGGGCCGCGCATGCCCCGACCGTGGCGATCACGGCGTCGGGGCCCGGGGGCGGCGGCACGGGGTGTCACGGGGCTGTCCATCACTGTGCAGGGTAGTCGGCGCCGGCCCCACCCGCCCGGTCCCCACGCGCCTTCGGGCCGTACCGCACGGCGTGTCAGTACCTGACCGTTCCAGCCAAGGTTGGGCTCGATTCCGTATCTCTCCAGGACCGGTGATCTCAAGCCGTTTGACAGTGTTTGTACCAACTGGTGACCGGAATCAGAATCGTCCGGCGTCCCGGACGGGGCGTCGGAGCAGGTCGGCAAGGTAGGCCCAAAAGGGTATGTGGGACGTTTCACGCCACGACACGGTGGAGTGACCTGGGGGAGAGTCGTCGCGGCCCGCTCAAGAGTGCGGTACCGTCCAACATCGTGAGCCCTGTACGTCGCTGTTCGCGCACCGCTTGCGGCCGTCCCGCCGTCGCGACGCTGACGTACGTCTACGCCGACTCGACCGCGGTCCTCGGCCCGCTCGCCACCTACGCCGAACCCCACTGCTACGACCTGTGCGCCGAGCACTCCGAGCGCCTCACCGCGCCGCGCGGCTGGGAGGTCGTCCGCCTCCTCGACGGCTCGGCCCCGGCCCAGCCCAGCGGGGACGACCTGGAAGCGCTGGCGAACGCCGTGCGCGAGGCGGCCCGGCCCCAGGAGCGGGCGGCGGGAGCCGCCGGCGGAGGGCGTGCCGCCGATCCCATGGAGGTCGCACGCCGCGGCCACCTGAGGGTGCTCCGCTCGCCGGACAACTGACGGCGCCGCTCCCTCCTCCCTTCCCCCTTTTCCTCCGCCTCCTCTCCCCTCTCCGGTTTCCCCGCCGTCCCCGCCTTCTCTGTCTTCTCCGCCTTCTCCGCCTTCTCCGTTCTCCTCCGCCCGCACACCGGGCACGGCATCCCCATTGACGCGAACTTGTCGCGGACACGACCATTCCTCCCAGGGTTGTGAGAAATCGCTTTCGCATGGCGGAATCCGGGAGGCGTCCGTGTACGTCCAGCAACTGGAACCCGTAGCCGGCTCACTGGGCCTCTCCGCCCTCGTGGCGGCCCTGCCCCTCGTGGTCGTCCTGGCCCTGCTCGGCGGGGTCCGCATGAAGGCGCACCTGGCGGGCCTGATCGGCCTGCTGGGCGCCGTCCTCGTGGCCTGGCTCGTCTACGGCATGCCGCTGGGCCAGACGGTTTCCGGCGCCGCCCAGGGAGCCGTCTTCGGCCTCTTCCCGATCCTGTGGATCGTCGTGAACGCCCTGTGGGTGTACCGGATGACCGTCCGCACCCGGCACTTCGACATCCTGCGCCGCTCCTTCGGCCGGCTCTCCGACGATCCGCGGATCCAGGCGCTGGTCGTCGCCTTCTGCTTCGGCGCGCTGCTGGAGGCGCTCGCCGGCTTCGGGGCGCCCGTCGCGATCTCCGCCGTGATGCTCGTGGCACTCGGCTTCGATCCGGTGCGCGCCGCCGTCGTCGCGCTGGTCGCCAACACCGCGCCGGTGGCCTTCGGGGCCATGGGCACGCCGGTCGTCACGCTCGCACAGGTCACCGGGCTGCCCCTGGACTCCGTGGCGTCCGTGGTCGGCCGCCAGACCCCGCTGCTGGCCCTCGTGGTGCCGCTGGCGCTGGTCTGGCTGGTGGACGGCCGGCGCGGGCTGCGGGACACCTGGGTGCCCGCGCTGGTCTGCGGAGCCGCCTTCGCCGTCGCCCAGTTCGCCGCGTCCAACTACGTCTCCGCGCAACTCGCCGACATCGGCGCCGCCCTGGCCGGCGCGGGCGCCCTGGTCGCGGTGCCCCGCGCGCGCGTGTCCGCCCCCGAGGCCGTGCGCGCCTGCGTGCTGACCGGTGCGCGCAGCGGGGAACTGGACGAGGAGGACCCGCGCGGGGAGGTCCTGCGCGCCTACGCCCCCTACGCGCTGATCGTGGCGGTCTTCTCCGTCGCGCAGGTCCCGGCGGTCAAGGACCGGCTCGCCGACGCCACCCAGACCTACGACTGGCCGTTCCTGGACGTCGCCGGACCGGGCGGGGAGCCCGTCGGCGGCAACGTGTTCACCTGGCCGATCGTCTCCACCGGCGGCACCCTCGTCCTGTTCGCCGGGGTGTGCACGGCGGCCGTGATCGGCCTGCACGCGCGCGTGGCGGTCGGGGAGTGGCTGGCGACGGTGCGCGAACTGCGGTTCGCGATCCTCACGGTGACCTCCGTGCTGGCGCTCGCCTACGTGATGAACCTCTCCGGCCAGGCGGCCACGATCGGCCACTTCGTGGCGGCGGCGGGGGCCGGACTCGCGTTCCTGTCACCGGTGCTGGGCTGGTTCGGTGTCGCGGTGACCGGATCGGACACCTCCGCCAACGCCCTCTTCGGAGCCCTCCAGGTGACCGCCGCACGGCAGTCCGGGCTGTCACCGGAGCTGCTCGCCTCGGCGAACAGCTCCGGCGGTGTCCTCGGCAAGATGATCTCGCCGCAGAACCTCACCATCGCCTGCGCGGCCGTCGGACTGGCGGGCCGTGAGGGGGACCTGCTGCGCAAGGTGCTGCCCTGGAGCCTCGGCCTGCTGCTGGTGATGTGCCTGATCGTGGTGGGGCAGAGCACGGCGGCGCTCGGCTGGATGCTGCCGTGACCCGTGCTTCGTAGCCCGTGTTCCGTGCCCCGTGAGCCCCGACCCGTGACCGGCCCGATGCCTCCGCCGGGCCCCCGTCCGGTGGTCCCGGTGGAGCGTCATCCCCTGCGGGGGGCTACGGGTAGTTTGTGGGGACCGACAGGACTTCCGGAAGGGTTGGCCGTGGCTGCTGATCTGTCTCAGATCGTGAAGGCGTACGACGTGCGCGGGGTCGTTCCCGACCAGTGGGACGAGTCCCTGGCCGAGCTCTTCGGCGCCGCCTTCGTCCGGGTGACCGGCGCGGACGCGATCGTCACCGGGCACGACATGCGGCCCTCCTCCCCGGGCCTGTCGGGCGCCTTCGCCCGCGGTGCGGCGGCCCAGGGCGCCGACGTGACCGAGATCGGCCTGTGCTCCACCGACCAGCTCTACTACGCCTCGGGCGCGCTGGACCTGCCGGGCGCGATGTTCACCGCCTCCCACAACCCGGCGCGGTACAACGGCATCAAGCTGTGCCGCGCGGGCGCCGCCCCGGTCGGCCAGGACACCGGTCTGGCCGAGATCCGCGAACTCGTCGAGCGGTGGAGCGAGTCGGGCGCCCCGGAGCCGGCGGCCACGACGGGGACGGTCACCCGGCGCGACACGCTGGACGACTACGCGGCACACCTGCGCTCGCTCGTCGACCTGACCTCCGTCCGCCCCCTGAAGGTCGTCGTCGACGCGGGCAACGGCATGGGCGGGCACACCGTCCCGACGGTCTTCGCCGGCCTGCCGCTCACCCTCGTCCCGATGTACTTCGAACTCGACGGCACCTTCCCCCACCACGAGGCCAACCCCCTCGACCCGGCCAACCTCGTCGACCTGCAGAAGCGGGTCCGCGAGGAGGACGCCGACCTCGGTCTCGCCTTCGACGGCGACGCCGACCGCTGCTTCGTCGTCGACGAGCGGGGCGAGCCGGTCCCCCCGTCCGCGATCACCGCTCTGGTGGCCTCCCGCGAGCTGGCCAGGAACGGCGGCAGGGGCACGGTCATCCACAACCTGATCACCTCCTGGTCGGTGCCCGAGGTCGTGCGGGAGAACGGCGGCACCCCCGCCCGCACCCGCGTGGGCCACTCCTTCATCAAGGCCGAGATGGCGAGGACCGGCGCCCTCTTCGGCGGCGAGCACTCCGCGCACTACTACTTCCGCGACTTCTGGAACGCCGACACGGGCATGCTGGCCGCCCTGCACGTCCTCGCCGCCCTCGGCGGCCAGCAGGGCACCCTGTCCGCCCTGGTCGCCCAGTACGACCGCTACGCCGGCTCGGGCGAGATCAACTCCACCGTCGACGACCAGACCGCCCGCCTCGCCGCGATCCGGGCCGCGTACGAGGGCCGCGAGGGCGTCACCCTGGACGAACTGGACGGCCTCACCGTCACGTCCGCCGACTGGTGGTTCAACGTCCGCCCCTCCAACACCGAACCGCTCCTCCGCCTGAACGCGGAGGCCCGCGACGAGGCGACGATGGCCAGGGTGCGCGACGAGGCCCTGGCGATCATCCGGGGCTGAGACCGGGCGGGACTGAGAACGTGCGGGGCCGGGACCGTCCGGGGCGGGAGCGCGGTCCGCCCCGCACGGGCCGGCCCGGCGTACCGGCCGCCGCCCCGCGGTGGCGTGAGCACCCGTCCCCCCTCCCGGAAGCGGTTCAGGGCTCAACATCCACAGCCCGCCCGTCCCGCGCCCACCGGCGGTACCCTGACCAGGCACATCCGCATACGCCCGCCCCCGAAGGGAACCCCCATGGCGCTCGAAGCCGGCCTCCTGGAGATCCTCGCCTGCCCGGCCTGCCACTCCCCCCTCGAAGAGCAGGACACCGAGCTCGTCTGCACCGGCCAGGACTGCGGTCTGGCGTACCCGGTCCGCGACGGCATCCCCGTCCTCCTCGTCGACGAGGCCCGCCGCCCCGCGTAACCGACGATCCGGCGACCCGGCGCACCAGCGACCCGGCGCCGCGACCCGACGCCACGCCGACCGGAGGCTGCCGCCCATGCTCGACGAACCGCTGCTCGACTCACCCGAGGGCCTCGCCGAGGCCGACCACCGCGCCCTGCTCCGCGGCGCCGCCGAAGCGGGCGCCCGCGTCCGCACGGCCGTCCGACACGCCGCCGAGGCCGGCGTCCACGACCTCGTACCGGACGGCCGCCCCCGCGCCGTCCTCATCGCGGGACCCGGCGCCGCCGCCACCCAGGCCGCCGACCTCCTCGGCACCCTGGCCGGCTCCGGCAGCCCCGTCACCCGGCTCGCGCCGACCGGCGTCGCGCCCGCCGCGGGAGCACTGCGCTGGGAGCTGCCCGGCTGGGCCGGCTCCGTGGACCTGCTGCTGATCGCCACCCCCGACGGCACCGAACCGGGCCTGGCCCTGCTCTCCGAGCAGGCGTACCGCCGCGGCTGCACCGTCGTCGCCGTGGCGCCCGCCCGCACCCCGCTCGCCGAGGCCGTGAACGGCTCCCACGGCCTGTTCGTCCCCATGGCCACCGCGCCCTACGACCAGGACGAACCCCTCGCCGCGGCCGCCCCCGGGGTCCTGTGGTCGCTGCTCACCCCGTTGCTCGCGCTGCTGGACCGCACCGGCCTGCTCACCGCCCCGCCGGACGCCCTGGACAAGGTCGCCGACCGCCTCGACCGCATCGCCGAACGCTGCGGCCCGGCCATCGCGACCTACAGCAACCCGGCCAAGACGCTGGCCGCGGAACTCGCCGACGCGCTGCCCATCGTGTGGACCGAGGGCGTCTCGGCCGGCCCGGCCGGCCGCCGCTTCGCCGCCGCGCTCGCCGAACTGTCCGGCATCCCCGCCGTCGTCGCCGAACTCCCCGAGGCACTCGCCGCGCACAGCGCCCTGCTCGCCGGCCCGCTCGCCGCCAGCGCGGACCCGGACGACTTCTTCCGCGACCGGGTCGAGGAACCGCCCGCCCTGCACGCGCGCGTGGTGCTGCTCCGCGACCGCCCCATCGGCGGCCTCACCGCCGCCCCGGCCGCCCGTGACCTGGCCCTCAGCCACGACACGCCGATCAGCGAGCTGGAGCCGGAGGAGGGCGGCGAACTGGAGACCCTCGCGGAACTGATCGCCGTCACGGATTTCGCCGCCGTTTACCTGGCGCTCGCTTCCAGAACCTGATCATGCCCAGGACGCACTGTCCTCCCTGGCGCGCGTACGCACGAGACACGGCAGAAGGAACACAGAGAGCCCCATGGACCGCCTCGACAACACCATCCGCCCCTACGCCTGGGGTTCCACCACCGCCATCCCGCGGCTGCTCGGCACCGAGCCGACCGGCGAGCCGCAGGCGGAGATGTGGATGGGTGCCCACCCCGGGGCTCCCTCGCGCACCGCGCGCGGCACGCTGGCCGAGGTCATCGACGCCGACCCGGAGAAGGAGCTCGGCGCGGCGTCGGTCGCGAAGTTCGGCCCGCACCTGCCCTTCCTCCTCAAGCTCCTCGGCGCCGGAGCCCCGCTCTCCCTCCAGGTCCACCCCGACCTGGACCAGGCGAAGGAGGGCTACGCGGACGAGGAGCGCCGCGGCGTCCCCGCCGACGCCCCGCACCGCAACTACCGGGACGCCAACCACAAGCCGGAACTGGTCTGCGCCCTCACCGAGTTCGACGGGCTGTGCGGCTTCCGCGACCCGCTGCGCACCGCCGAACTCCTCGACGGCCTCGGCGTGGACTCCCTCAAGCCGTACGTCGACCTGCTGCACGCCCGCCCCGAGGACGCCGCCCTGCGCGAGGTCCTCACCGCGATCCTCACCGCCGACCCCGAGGAGACGGCGCACACCGTCACGGAGGTGGCCGCCGCCTGCGACCGCCTCGGCGGCGCGTACGCCCCCTACGCCGACATAGCCCACCACTACCCGGGCGACCCCGGCGTCCTCGCCGCGATGCTCCTCAACCACGTCCGGCTCCAGCCCGGCGAGGCGCTCTTCCTCGGCGCCGGCGTCCCGCACGCCTACCTCAACGGTCTCAGTGTCGAGATCATGGCCAACTCCGACAACGTCCTGCGCTGCGGGCTGACCCCCAAGCACGTCGACGTCCCCGAACTCCTGCGCATCGTCCGCTTCGAGGCCGGCGACCCCGGCGTCCTGCGCCCGGAGGCCAACCCGGACGGCGAGGAGGTCTACGAGACCCCCACCGACGAGTTCCGCCTCTCCCGCTACGTCCTCCCCGCGGGCGGCGCCACCCACGACCTGACCCTGACCACCCCGCAGGTCCTGCTCTGCACGGCCGGTTCGGTCCGCGCGGGCGAGCACGAGCTGTCCCCGGGCACCTCCGTGTTCGTCCCCGCGGGTGAAAAGGCCGAAGTGGCGGGTACCGGAACGCTGTTCAGGGCCACGGTCGTCGCCTGACCGTCGCATGCGACAACCCGGCACGCCGTGCCCGACCGGGCTGCAACAATGGCCCACCGTCAAAGGACGGACACGGGCCCGGACGTACGCACGCGCACGTCCGGGCCCGGAAACGGCGTACGAAGGGACCACGCGAACACATGAGCGCGTCAGGCGGCACCAAGGCGATCGTGGCGGCACTCGTCGCCAACCTCGCGATCGCGGTAGCGAAGTTCGTGGCGTTCCTCTTCAGCGGCTCCTCGTCGATGCTCGCCGAGTCCGTGCACTCGGTCGCCGACTCCGGCAACCAGGCCCTGCTGCTGGTCGGCGGCAAGAAGGCACAGCGCCGGGCCACCCCGCAGCACCCCTTCGGCTACGGCCGCGAGCGCTACATCTACGCCTTCCTCGTCTCCATCGTGCTCTTCTCGCTCGGCGGCATGTTCGCCCTCTACGAGGGCTACGAGAAGATCAAGAACCCGCACGAGCTGACGCACTGGTACTGGCCGGTCGGCGTCCTGGTCTTCGCGATCATCGCCGAGTCCTTCTCCTTCCGCACCGCCATCAAGGAGTCCAACGCCCTGCGCGGCCGCCGCTCCTGGAAGGAGTTCGTCCGCCACTCCAAGGCCCCCGAACTGCCGGTCGTCCTCCTGGAGGACCTCGGTGCGCTCGTCGGTCTGATCCTCGCCCTCGGCGGTGTCGGCCTCGCCCTGCTCACCGGTGACAGCGTCTGGGACGGCATCGGCACCCTCTGCATCGGCATCCTGCTCATCCTGATCGCCCTGGTCCTCGCCGCCGAGACGAAGTCCCTGCTGCTCGGTGAGGCAGCGGGCGCCGAGGAGACCCGGAAGATCGAGGCCGCCGTCGTCGACGGAGACACCGTCACCCGCATCATCCACATGCGCACCCTCCACCTCGGCCCGGAGGAGCTGCTGGTCGCCGCGAAGATCGCGGTGCGGCACGAGGACACGGCCGCGGAGATCGCCACCGCCATCGACGCCGCCGAGTCCCGCATCCGCGAGGCCGTCCCGATCGCCCGCGTGATCTACCTCGAGCCCGACATCTACAGCGAGACCGAAGCCGTCAAGGGAGCCGACCCCGAAGCCACCCCCGGCGGCCCCGCGCCGCACGACGCCGGACACTGAGCCCGGCACGCACCGCCCGCCCGCGAACGAAGCCGCCGGACCGGTCACCGGAGGCACGGCGCCCGCCAGGTCGGCCCGATGTGTTCGCGGGCGGACTGGGGGAGGCCGGGTCGGGCGGTGTAGCTTGGGACGGAGCCAGACGTCGCTGCTGATGGCGGTCGGGCGGTCCCACCGCGGACCGGCCGAGGGAGAGAGGGCCTCCGACGGACTGCGCTGCGCGCACGCGGGCATGACCGTGTCCTCTTCCGGGCACTCCTGTGTCCGCCGCCGCGCAGACCAGCCGTACCCACCTCGCCCCCGACACCGAGGAGCAGCTCGCAATGACGACTGTCGACAACCGACAGGACTTCAAGGTCGCCGACCTCTCCCTGGCCGAGTTCGGCCGCAAGGAGATCACCCTCGCCGAGCACGAGATGCCCGGCCTGATGGCGATCCGCAAGGAGTACGCCGACGCCCAGCCCCTGGCCGGCGCCCGCATCACCGGCTCCCTGCACATGACCGTGCAGACCGCCGTCCTGATCGAGACCCTGGTCGCCCTGGGCGCGCGGGTCCGCTGGGCGTCCTGCAACATCTTCTCCACCCAGGACCACGCCGCGGCCGCCATCGCCGTCGGCCCGAACGGCACGCCCGACAACCCGCAGGGCGTCCCGGTCTTCGCCTGGAAGGGCGAGACCCTCGAGGAGTACTGGTGGTGCACGGAGCAGGCGCTGACCTGGCCGGACAGCCCCACCGGCGGCCCCAACATGATCCTGGACGACGGCGGTGACGCCACCCTGCTGGTCCACAACGGCGTCCAGTACGAGAAGGACGGCAAGGTCCCCTCGCCCGACACCGCCGAGTCCGACGAGCACCGCGTCATCCTCGAGCTGCTCACCCGCACCCTGGGCGAGAACCCGCAGAAGTGGACCCAGCTCTCCTCCGAGATCCGCGGTGTCACCGAGGAGACCACGACCGGTGTCCACCGCCTGTACGAGATGCAGCGCGACGGCACCCTCCTGTTCCCGGCGATCAACGTCAACGACGCCGTCACCAAGTCGAAGTTCGACAACAAGTACGGCTGCCGGCACTCCCTGATCGACGGCATCAACCGCGCCACCGACGTGCTGATCGGCGGCAAGACCGCGGTCGTGTGCGGCTACGGCGACGTGGGCAAGGGCTGCGCGGAGTCCCTGCGCGGACAGGGCGCCCGCGTCATCGTCACCGAGATCGACCCGATCTGCGCCCTGCAGGCGGCGATGGACGGCTACCAGGTCACGACGCTGGACGAGGTCGTCGAGACGGCCGACATCTTCATCACCACCACCGGCAACAAGGACATCATCATGGCCTCCGACATGGCCAGGATGAAGCACCAGGCGATCGTCGGGAACATCGGTCACTTCGACAACGAGATCGACATGGCCGGCCTCGCCAAGATCCCCGGCATCGTCAAGGACGAGGTCAAGCCGCAGGTCCACACCTGGACCTTCCCCGACGGCAAGAAGATCATCGTCCTGTCCGAGGGCCGCCTGCTGAACCTGGGCAACGCCACCGGCCACCCGTCGTTCGTGATGTCCAACTCCTTCGCGGACCAGACCCTGGCCCAGATCGAGCTGTTCACCAAGCCCGACGCCTACCCGATCGGTGTCTACGTGCTGCCCAAGCACCTCGACGAGAAGGTCGCCCGCCTCCACCTCGACGCGCTCGGCGTGAAGCTGACCACGCTCCGCCCGGAGCAGGCCGAGTACATCGGTGTGAAGGTCGAGGGCCCGTTCAAGCCGGACCACTACCGCTACTGAGCCCACGCTCCCACCGAGCGAGCGCGTCCGTGCACCGACGCGCTCCCCGGCAGCAGGTCCTCCGAAGCAGGCCCCCGCACCCCCGTGCCGGGGGCCTGCCCCGTTGGCGGACCGGCGACCGGCCGGCCCAGCCCGTCACGACCCAGGACCCCCATGCCCCGCGGCCGATATGCGCTCCACGATCCGCACGATCACACCCCCCTCGCAGAAGAGCACTTCCACTGCGCCCTCGGCCCCTCCGGCTGGCGCTACGTCTCCCAGCTCACCGCCCCCTCCGGCGATCACCTGGGCTCGGTCGACCTCGCCCTCGACGAACTGGGCCGCCCCCTCCGCCTCGAACTCCACGCCGCGAGCTGGCAGGTCCGCGGCGCCGCCCTCGACGGCGTCACCTGGGTCCGCACGGACCCCACCGGGGCCCACGCCACCGAAGGCAATGTGCGCGCCCACGCCTTCACCGGCTCGTCCCCCGCGTTCCTCGTCGCCACCACCCGTCTTCTGCGCCTCACCCCCTCGGCACCGGCCACCCGCGTACGCCTCGTCGCCTTCACGGACCCGGTCCTCGCCCCGCGCACCGTGGACCAGTCCTGGCAACTGGTGGAAAGAGAAGCACACGCCACTGACAACGGCCCCCTGACCGTGGACGCATACCAGGTCACAGCCCTGGACACAGGCGAACAGCACACCGTGCACATCGCCGGGGACGTGGTCCTGGCCGCCCCCGGCATCGAGTTGGAGGACCTCGCGTCACCCCCGTCGGTCTTCGACTGAGCGGCGTGCCCGGCGCGACCTACGACGGCGGTGCGAACCCCGTCGAGGGACGATCGGCCGGCGCCGCCTCCCGCGGCGTGCCGGTCCGCTGCCCACCGGCCGGCGC
The DNA here is from genome assembly GCF_008704515.1 of Streptomyces viridosporus T7A. Lineage (NCBI taxonomy): Bacteria > Bacillati > Actinomycetota > Actinomycetes > Kitasatosporales > Streptomycetaceae > Streptomyces > Streptomyces viridosporus. Next base: position 3,521,950 of record NZ_CP023700.1, on the reverse strand, counting down.
GTCCCCGTCCTCCGCGGCGGAACGCACCGACGGCGTCCCGGGCGGCACGGCCCGCGGGTCCGCCGACGGATCCGCCGACGGGACGGTCGGTCGTACATCCGGCGGCACGACCGCGGGGGGACGAGCGGGCAGGGGGCGGCTCTCCGCCGGAGCGGCGGTGCCGGCGTGACCGCCGCCCGCGGCCGCCCCGTTCCCGAAGGCCCGCCGGGCCTCCCGGGCCTGCCGCTCCTGCAGCACCGCCGCCAGATACGCGGCCGGCGGCACCCCCGGGGGCACCGGCGCCCCCGTACGCTCCGCCAGGTCCGCTGCCAGCCGCTCCGCCATCGCCCAGCCGACCTGCGGGTCCAGCTGCCGCATCCGCGTCAGGTACTGCCGGACGGCGAGCCACAGGCCGTCGGGCACCGCCGACAGATCGAGCCCCGAGAACCGCCCGGCCAGCCACGGGGGCGGCGGCGGCACAAAACCGTCCTGTCCGACCGGCACCCGTTCCCGCACGACCAGAGTCCCCGCGAACACGTCCCCGAGCCGCCGGCCACGCGCCGACACCAGGGAGGCGATGCAGGCCACGACCCCGAACGTCATCAGGATCTCGATCACACCGATCAGACCCCGCACCAACGCGTGCCGGAACCGGATCGGCCCCCCGTCGTCCCGCACCACCCGGAGCCCGCACGCCAGCTTCCCGAGCGACCGCCCGTGACTGAGCGTCTCGACCGCGATCGGCCCGCCCACCAGCACGAGGACGAACACCGCGATCGTTATCGCCGTCTGCGCCGCCTGGTCCAGGGAAGCCGTGGAGGCCACCAGGGCGATGGTCACGACGATGTAGACCGCCACGGCCGCCGCCAGGTCGAGCAGCACGGCCAGGGCCCTGCTGGGCAGCCTCGCGGGGCGCAGTTCCAACGCCACCGCCTCGCCCGTCACCAGCTCACTCACACCCGCCGCCCTTTCCTGGCCTGCCCCGAACACCGCCAGTCTGCCAAGCTGAGGACACATCGCACCGCAGTACGACGAGCCGATCAAGCAGATCATCGATTCAGCAGCCGAGGAGCAGGCACACCGATGGACCTCGACGTCTTCGTCTCCGCCCACCGTGCGGAGTGGGACCGCCTCGACGCCCTGCTCCGGCGGCAGCGCCGCCTCACGGGCGCGGAGGCCGACGAACTCGTCGTCCTCTACCAGCGCACCGCCACCCACCTCTCCCTGATCCAGTCGGCCGCGCCGGATCCCCAGCTGACCGGCCGGCTCAGCCAGCTGGTGGCCCGTGCGCGGAGCGCGGTCACGGGCGCCCGGCGCGCATCCTGGCGGGACGCCACCCGCTTCTTCACCCACGGCTTCCCGGCGGCCGTCTACAAGTCACGTCACTGGTGGGTGCCCACGGCCCTCCTCTCCACAGCCGTCGCGGCACTGCTCGGCTGGTGGATAAGCACCCACCCCGAAGTACAGGCGTCCATCGCGGCACCGGGCGAACTGCGCGAGCTCACCCGCCCCGGCGGCCAGTACGAGACGTACTACTCGAGCCACCCCGCGACCTCCTTCGCCGCCCAGGTCTGGACGAACAACGCGTGGGCCGCCGCCCTCTGCCTGATCCTGGGCGTCTTCCTGGGGCTACCGGTCCTCTGGATCCTCTTCCAGAACATGCTCAACCTGGGTGTCGGCTTCGGCCTGATGTCCTCCGCCGGCCGCCTCGACACCTTCCTCGGCCTCGTGCTGCCCCATGGCCTCCTCGAACTGACCGCGGTCTTCGTCGCCGCGGGAACCGGTCTCCGCCTCGGCTGGACCGTCATCGACCCGGGCCCCCGCACCCGCCGCACGGCGCTCGCGGAAGAGGGGCGAGCAGCCCTGGCCATGGCGATCGGCCTCGCCGTGGTGCTCTTCGTCTCCGGCGCGATCGAAGGCTTCGTCACGCCCTCGGGCCTGCCCACCTGGGCACGCATCACCATCGGAGTCGCTGCCGAGCTGGCCTTCCTGGCCTACGTCTACGTCCTGGGCGGACGTGCGGCGCGCGCCGGGGAGACCGGCGACCTGGAGGCAGCCGAGCGCAGTGCCACGGTCCCGACGGCGGCCTGATGTGCACGGCGGTCCGTTCAGCTGCTAGTCTCCTCTTCGCCCCACGGGAGCCGTTGACACGGAAGCTGTGGGGAGGTAGATTCGAACAGTTGCCTGGAGATGGGGTCTGACCCTGAAGGCGACAGTGACATCTATCCGCTTCTCGAGACACCGATTTCGAAGAAGCACCCTCCCGATGAATCGGAAACGAAGGCCGGTCAATCCGCCCTGAAACTTCTGATAAAGTCGGGTTCGCCGGAAAGGGAAACGCGGAAGCGGGACCCCGGAAAGCACCGAGGAAATCGGATCGGAAAGATCTGATAGAGTCGGAAGCGCAAGACCGAAGGGAAGCGCCCGGAGGAAAGCCCGGAGGGGTGAGTACGAAGGAAGCGTCCGTTCCTTGAGAACTCAACAGCGTGCCAAAAGTCAACGCCAGATATGTTGATACCCCGTCCATCCGGTCTTCGGATGGTCGAGGTTCCTTTGAAGAAACACAGCGAGGACGCTGTGAACGCCGGGACTATTCCTCCCGGCGTTCCGCTCCCGTGTTGTGTGCGCCCCGATTCACGGGGAGACATTCACGGAGAGTTTGATCCTGGCTCAGGACGAACGCTGGCGGCGTGCTTAACACATGCAAGTCGAACGATGAACCACCTTCGGGTGGGGATTAGTGGCGAACGGGTGAGTAACACGTGGGCAATCTGCCCTGCACTTCGGGACAAGCCCTGGAAACGGGGTCTAATACCGGATACGACGCGCTCGGGCATCCGATGCGCGTGGAAAGCTCCGGCGGTGCAGGATGGGCCCGCGGCCTATCAGCTGGTTGGTGAGGTAACGGCTCACCAAGGCGACGACGGGTAGCCGGCCTGAGAGGGCGACCGGCCACACTGGGACTGAGACACGGCCCAGACTCCTACGGGAGGCAGCAGTGGGGAATATTGCACAATGGGCGCAAGCCTGATGCAGCGACGCCGCGTGAGGGATGACGGCCTTCGGGTTGTAAACCTCTTTCAGCAGGGAAGAAGCGCAAGTGACGGTACCTGCAGAAGAAGCGCCGGCTAACTACGTGCCAGCAGCCGCGGTAATACGTAGGGCGCGAGCGTTGTCCGGAATTATTGGGCGTAAAGAGCTCGTAGGCGGCCTGTCGCGTCGGTTGTGAAAGCCCGGGGCTCAACCCCGGGTCTGCAGTCGATACGGGCAGGCTAGAGTTCGGTAGGGGAGATCGGAATTCCTGGTGTAGCGGTGAAATGCGCAGATATCAGGAGGAACACCGGTGGCGAAGGCGGATCTCTGGGCCGACACTGACGCTGAGGAGCGAAAGCGTGGGGAGCGAACAGGATTAGATACCCTGGTAGTCCACGCCGTAAACGGTGGGCACTAGGTGTGGGCGACATTCCACGTCGTCCGTGCCGCAGCTAACGCATTAAGTGCCCCGCCTGGGGAGTACGGCCGCAAGGCTAAAACTCAAAGGAATTGACGGGGGCCCGCACAAGCGGCGGAGCATGTGGCTTAATTCGACGCAACGCGAAGAACCTTACCAAGGCTTGACATACGCCGGAAAACCGTGGAGACACGGTCCCCCTTGTGGCCGGTGTACAGGTGGTGCATGGCTGTCGTCAGCTCGTGTCGTGAGATGTTGGGTTAAGTCCCGCAACGAGCGCAACCCTTGTCCCGTGTTGCCAGCAGGCCCCTCCGGGGGTGCTGGGGACTCACGGGAGACCGCCGGGGTCAACTCGGAGGAAGGTGGGGACGACGTCAAGTCATCATGCCCCTTATGTCTTGGGCTGCACACGTGCTACAATGGCCGGTACAATGAGCTGCGATACCGCGAGGTGGAGCGAATCTCAAAAAGCCGGTCTCAGTTCGGATTGGGGTCTGCAACTCGACCCCATGAAGTCGGAGTCGCTAGTAATCGCAGATCAGCACTGCTGCGGTGAATACGTTCCCGGGCCTTGTACACACCGCCCGTCACGTCACGAAAGTCGGTAACACCCGAAGCCGGTGGCCCAACCCCCCTGGGGAGGGAGCCGTCGAAGGTGGGACTGGCGATTGGGACGAAGTCGTAACAAGGTAGCCGTACCGGAAGGTGCGGCTGGATCACCTCCTTTCTAAGGAGCACTTCTCACCGCGTCCCTGCGGGATCGCGGTCAGAGGCCAGTCCATCGGCGCACGTCCGATGCTGGTGGCTCATGGGTGGAACGTTGACTACTCGGCACACTCGACCGCTTGTCTTCCCAGTACTGCTTCGGCGTGGAACGGAACGACGGGGGCGGGGGTGTCGGGCACGCTGTTGGGTGTCTGAGGGCACGGCCGCCAGGCCGGGTCTTCGGTCGCCGGCCCCGGTGCAGCGCCGCGTGAGCGGTGTGTGACGGGTGGCTGGTCGTTGTTTGAGAACTGCACAGTGGACGCGAGCATCTGTGGCCAAGTTTTTAAGGGCGCACGGTGGATGCCTTGGCACCAGGAACCGATGAAGGACGTGGGAGGCCACGATAGGCCCCGGGGAGCCGTCAACCAGGCTGTGATCCGGGGGTGTCCGAATGGGGAAACCCGGCAGTCGTCATGGGCTGTCACCCGCTGCTGAACACATAGGCAGTGCGGAGGGAACGCGGGGAAGTGAAACATCTCAGTACCCGCAGGAAGAGAAAACAACCGTGATTCCGGGAGTAGTGGCGAGCGAAACCGGACGAGGCCAAACCGCAGGCGTGTGAGACCCGGCAGGGGTTGCGCATGCGGGGTTGTGGGATCTCTCTTCCACGGTCTGCCGGCCGTGGGACGAGTCAGAAACCGTTGGCGTAGGCGAAGGACATGCGAAAGGTCCGGCGCAGAGGGTAAGACCCCCGTAGCCGAAACGTCAGCGGCTCGTTGGAGAGACACCCAAGTAGCACGGGGCCCGAGAAATCCCGTGTGAATCCGGCGGGACCACCCGCCAAGCCTAAATATTCCCTGGTGACCGATAGCGGAGAGTACCGTGAGGGAATGGTGAAAAGTACCCCGGGAGGGGAGTGAAATAGTACCTGAAACCGTGTGCCTACAAGCCGTGGGAGCGTCGGAACGAGGCTTGCCTCGTTCTCGTGACTGCGTGCCTTTTGAAGAATGAGCCTGCGAGTTTGCGGTGTGTTGCGAGGTTAACCCGGGTGGGGAAGCCGTAGCGAAAGCGAGTCCGAACAGGGCGGTTTCAGTAGCACGCTCAAGACCCGAAGCGGAGTGATCTAGCCATGGGCAGGTTGAAGCGGAGGTAAGACTTCGTGGAGGACCGAACCCACCAGGGTTGAAAACCTGGGGGATGACCTGTGGTTAGGGGTGAAAGGCCAATCAAACTCCGTGATAGCTGGTTCTCCCCGAAATGCATTTAGGTGCAGCGTCGTGTGTTTCTTGCCGGAGGTAGAGCACTGGATAGGCGATGGGCCCTACCGGGTTACTGACCTTAGCCAAACTCCGAATGCCGGCAAGTGAGAGCGCGGCAGTGAGACCGTGGGGGATAAGCTCCATGGTCGAGAGGGAAACAGCCCAGAGCATCGACTAAGGCCCCCAAGCGTACGCTAAGTGGGAAAGGATGTGGAGTCGCAGAGACAACCAGGAGGTTGGCTTAGAAGCAGCCACCCTTGAAAGAGTGCGTAATAGCTCACTGGTCTAGTGATTCCGCGCCGACAATGTAGCGGGGCTCAAGCGTACCGCCGAAGTCGTGTCATTGCGATATGTACCCCCAACGGGGATCGTGATGGGTAGGGGAGCGTCGTGTGCCGGGTGAAGCAGCCGCGGAAGCGAGTTGTGGACGGTTCACGAGTGAGAATGCAGGCATGAGTAGCGATTCACACGTGAGAAACGTGTGCGCCGATTGACTAAGGGTTCCTGGGTCAAGCTGATCTGCCCAGGGTAAGTCGGGACCTAAGGCGAGGCCGACAGGCGTAGTCGATGGACAACCGGTTGATATTCCGGTACCCGCGGTGCAGCGCCAGACACCGAATCCAGTGATGCTAAGCCCGTGAAGCCGCCGGCCGAGTCTTCGGACGAGGCCGGAGTGGTGGAGCCGGTGACCCGAGCTGGTAGTAGGTGAGTGATGGGGTGACGCAGGAAGGCAGTCCAGCCCGGGCGGTGGTTGTCCCGGGGTAAGGGTGTAGGACGTCAGGTAGGCAAATCCGCCTGGCACATCGTCTGAGACCCGATGCCGAGCCGATTGCGGCGAAGTGGATGATCCTATGCTGTCGAGAAAAGCCTCTAGCGAGTTGCACGGCGGCCCGTACCCGAAACCGACTCAGGTGGTCAGGTAGAGAATACCGAGGCGTTCGGGTGAACTATGGTTAAGGAACTCGGCAAAATGCCCCCGTAACTTCGGGAGAAGGGGGGCCATCACTGGTGATCCGGCTTTGCCCGGTGAGCTGGGGGTGGCCGCAGAGACCAGCGAGAAGCGACTGTTTACTAAAAACACAGGTCCGTGCGAAGCCGTAAGGCGAGGTATACGGACTGACGCCTGCCCGGTGCTGGAACGTTAAGGGGACCGGTCAGCTTGGATTCGTCCAGGCGAAGCTGAGAACTTAAGCGCCAGTAAACGGCGGTGGTAACTATAACCATCCTAAGGTAGCGAAATTCCTTGTCGGGTAAGTTCCGACCTGCACGAATGGCGTAACGACTTCTCGACTGTCTCAACCATAGGCCCGGTGAAATTGCACTACGAGTAAAGATGCTCGTTTCGCGCAGCAGGACGGAAAGACCCCGGGACCTTTACTACAGTTTGATATTGGTGTTCGGTTCGGCTTGTGTAGGATAGCTGGGAGACTGTGAAGCGGCCACGCCAGTGGTCGTGGAGTCGTCGTTGAAATACCAGTCTGGTCGTGCTGGATGTCTAACCTGGGTCCGTGATCCGGATCAGGGACAGTGTCTGATGGGTAGTTTAACTGGGGCGGTTGCCTCCTAAAGGGTAACGGAGGCGCCCAAAGGTTCCCTCAGCCTGGTTGGCAATCAGGTGGTGAGTGTAAGTGCACAAGGGAGCTTGACTGTGAGACCGACGGGTCGAGCAGGGACGAAAGTCGGGACTAGTGATCCGGCGGTGGCTTGTGGAAGCGCCGTCGCTCAACGGATAAAAGGTACCCCGGGGATAACAGGCTGATCTTCCCCAAGAGTCCATATCGACGGGATGGTTTGGCACCTCGATGTCGGCTCGTCGCATCCTGGGGCTGGAGTCGGTCCCAAGGGTTGGGCTGTTCGCCCATTAAAGCGGTACGCGAGCTGGGTTTAGAACGTCGTGAGACAGTTCGGTCCCTATCCGCTGTGCGCGCAGGAGTCTTGAGAAGGGCTGTCCCTAGTACGAGAGGACCGGGACGGACGAACCTCTGGTGTGCCAGTTGTCCTGCCAAGGGCATGGCTGGTTGGCTACGTTCGGGAGGGATAACCGCTGAAAGCATCTAAGCGGGAAGCCTGCTTCGAGATGAGGACTCCCACCCACTTGATGGGGTAAGGCTCCCAGCAGACGACTGGGTTGATAGGCCGGATCTGGAAGCACGGTAACGTGTGGAGGTGACCGGTACTAATAGGCCGAGGGCTTGTCCTCAGCTGCTCGCGTCCACTGTGTTGGTTCTGAAACCACGAACAGCCAACGGTTGTTGATTGTTTCATAGTGTTTCGGTGGTCATAGCGTAGGGGAAACGCCCGGTTACATTCCGAACCCGGAAGCTAAGCCCTACCGCGCCGATGGTACTGCAGGGGGGACCCTGTGGGAGAGTAGGACGCCGCCGAACAATTCTTGAGAAAAAGGGAAACCCCGCACCGGATGGTGCGGGGTTTCCTGCGTTTGTGGGGCCTTTCCGCCCTTCCCTCACCACCCTCCCTCCACCACATGTGCGCGTTTGTGCGCGTTACAGTCGTCCGGCTGTTTTCAGGGCCAGGTATGCGTCGGCGAGTGCCGGCGCCAATTCGTCGGGGGTCGCGTCCACCACCGTGACGCCGTGGCGGCGGAGTTGCTCCGCCGTGCGGTCGCGCTCGGAGTGGGCCTGGGCGGCGGCGGCCGCTTCGTACACCGCGTCGGTGTTTCCGCGGGCCTTTGCCATTCGCGCGACATGCGGGTCCGCCACGGACGCCAGGAGCACCGTGTGGCGCCGGGTCAGTCGTGGCAGAACGGGTAGCAGGCCCTCCTCGATGGGGGCCGCGTCGAGTGTCGTGAGCAGCACGATCAGGGAGCGGCGGGGTGCCGTACGGAGGGCGGTGGCCGTCAGGCCCCGGGCGTCGGTCTCGACGAGCTCGGGCTCGAGCGTGGCCATGGCGTTGACCAGGGACGGGAGGACATCGCCCGCGGTGCGGCCCTGGACCAGGGCACGCAGACGGCGGTCATAGGCGAGGAGGTCGACGCGGTCGCCGGCGCGGGAGGCGAGGGCCGCCAGGAGCAGGGCCGCGTCCATGGAGGCGTCCAGGCGGGGCGCGTCGCCGACACGGCCCGCGGAGGTGCGGCCGGTGTCGAGGACCAGCAGGATGTGGCGGTCGCGTTCGGGACGCCAGGTGCGTACGGCGACGGTGGACTGGCGGGCTGTGGCGCGCCAGTCGATGGAGCGGGTGTCGTCGCCGGGGACGTACTCGCGCAGGCTGTCGAACTCCGTGCCCTCGCCGCGGGTCAGCACGCTGGTGCGACCGTCCAGTTCGCGCAGCCGGGCCAGTTTGGACGGCAGGTGCTTGCGGCTGGTGAACGGGGGGAGGACACGCACCGTCCAGGGGACCTGGTGGGTGCCCTGGCGGGTGAAGAGACCGAGGGGGCCGTAGGAGCGGATGGTGACGCGGTCGGCCCGGCGGTCGCCCCGGCGGGTGGGACGCAGGCGGGTGGTGACGCGGCGGCGTTCCCCCGGGGGGATCACCAGGTGGTGACGGGAGGCCGCCGTCTCCGTCCCGGGCTGCCAGCTGCTGGGGGGCCAGGCGTCGCGGAGACGGGCGCGCAGGGGGCGGCGGGACGGGTTGGTGACGGTCAGGGTGACCTCGGCGCCGTCGCCCAGGCGCACGGAGGTGTCGCCGGAGCGGGTCAGACCGAGGCGGCGTACGGGGGCGGCCAGGGCGAAGTCGCAGGCGCAAGCCACCGCGAGGGGGGCGTTGACGGCGAGGATGCCCGTCCAGCCGGGTTCCCAGATGCCGACGGGGAGGGAGCCGAGTGCCGCGAGGAGGGCGGCGCGTCCGGTGAGCGCCATCAGCGGGGGACCGGGACGTGGGAGAGGATCGCGGTGATGACCGAGTCGGTCGTGACGCCCTCCATCTCGGCCTCCGGGCGGAGCTGGACGCGGTGGCGGAGGGTGGGCAGGGCGAGGGCCTTCACGTCGTCGGGGATGACGTAGTCGCGGCCCGTCAGCCAGGCCCAGGCGCGTGCGGTGGCGAGCAGGGCGGTGGCGCCCCGGGGCGAGACGCCGAGGGTGAGGGAGGGCGACTCGCGGGTGGCGCGGCAGATGTCCACCACGTAGGCGGTGATCTCGGGGGAGACCGTCGTCCCGGCGACCGCGAGGCGCGCGGCTTCCAGGTCGGCGGCGCTTGCGACGGGGCGTACGCCGGCGGCGCGCAGGTCGCGCGGGTTGAAGCCCTCGGCGTGGCGGGTGAGGACGTCGATCTCGTCCTGGCGGGAGGGGAGGGGGATGGTGAGTTTGAGGAGGAAGCGGTCCAGCTGAGCTTCGGGAAGGGGGTAGGTGCCCTCGTACTCGACGGGGTTCTGGGTCGCGACGACCAGGAAGGGGTCCGGGAGGGGGCGGGGGGCGCCGTCGACCGTGACCTGGCGCTCCTCCATGGCCTCGAGCAGGGACGACTGGGTCTTCGGGGGCGTGCGGTTGATCTCGTCCGCGAGCAGCAGGTTGGTGAAGACCGGGCCGGGCTGGAAGGAGAACTCGGCGGTGCGGGCGTCGTAGACCAGGGAGCCGGTGATGTCGCTCGGCATCAGGTCGGGAGTGAACTGGACGCGCTTGGTGTCGACCCGGAGGGCGGCGGCGAGGGCGCGGACGAGAAGGGTCTTGGCGACACCGGGGACGCCTTCGAGGAGGACGTGGCCGCGGCAGAGCAGGGCGACGACGAGACCGGTGACGGCGGGGTCCTGGCCGACCACGGCTTTGGCGATCTCGGCGCGCAGGGCCTCCAGGGAGGCCCGGGCGGCGGCCGGGTCCCCGGTGTGCGCGGCGTTGTCAGTGGTCGGGTCCATCATGGACGGCGTACCTCTCTTTCGAGGGCGTCGAGTCGGTCGGCGAGGGAGACGAGGGCTGCGTCGTCGTCCGGCGGCGGGCCGAACAGGAGAGCGTGCAGGGACTGTCCGTCGCCCTGGAGGTGCGCGGACAGCGCGGGGAGCAGGGCCTCGGGCGTGTGCGCCCGGGTCACGGGGATGCCCACGAGGGGGGCGAGGCGGGTGCGGGTGGTGGAGCGCAGAGCGGCGGCCGCGCGGTCGCGGGCGTTCGCCTTGCGGTAGAGGCGGGCGCGGCCCTCGACGGTTTCGGAGGCGCGGATCGCCACGGGGAGTCTTTCGGGCACCAGGGGGCCGAGCCGACGTGCCCGCCACAGGGCGGCCAGGGCCGCCGCGATGAAGAGCTGCAGGGTGCCCCAGAGCCAGCCGGAGGGGAGCAGGTCGAAGAAGCTGCGCTCGTCCTCCGGGACGGCGGAGGCGTCGGCGAGCGAGGGGAGGTACCAGACCAGGTGGGGGCGGGAGCCGAGGAGCTGGAGGGCGAGCGAGGCGTTGCCGTGCTCGTCGAGGCGGTCGTTGAGGAGGATGTCGGGCGCGCCGAGGAGGACGGTGTCGCCGTTGCCGGAGGGTGCGGGGACGCGCAGCAGGGTGGCCAGGCGCTCGCTGGGATAGCACGTGTCGGCGGTGAGGTGGGTGATGTAGCGGATGCCGCCGGTGTCGGCGGTGCCGGCGCGGCGGGCGGTGGGCAGGTCGCAGGCGGGGGAGAGGGTGGAGTCGAGGCTGGTCGCCGGGTCGGCGGTGACGCCGGGGACGAGCCGTTCCACGGAGGCGCTGCCGGAGGCGACGAGGACGGTGCGGCCGCCGGCGTCGGCGGTCGCGGAGTGCAGCCGGGTCTGCTGAGTCCCGGTCAGGAGGTCGGGGACGGCCACCAGGAGGGTGGTGTCGGGGGAGACCGCGTCGACCGCCTCGTCGAGGGTGGTGACCACGCGCGTGTCCACGCCGCGGTCGGCCAGGAGTTCGGCGACGGCGCGGCTTCCGTAGGGGTCGGCCGAGCGCGGGTCGAGTTCGCCGTGGTGGGCGTCGGAGCGGACCACGGCGATCGCCACGGCCGCCGCGATCAGCAGCACCAGCGCGAGGGCGATGCCCCGCGCGCGGGTCCACACCTGGCGCGCGGTGGGCGAGGCCGAGGTGGACGGGAGCGTGGCCTCGGTCGTCATCCGGCGGCTCCCCGGCGGGCGTGGTGGTCGGCGTCCTGCGTCGCGCCGCTGCTCGTGAGCTGTGGTGTGGCGCGTTCCAGAGCGCGGTCGAGGTCGGCGAGGTGCCGGTACGACTGTTCCGTCGCGGCCCGGCCGCCGTAGGTCACGTCGTCGAAGGAGCGGGCGGCGGTGTGCAGGGGATCGGCGTGGGCGGGCAGGGCGCGGCCGGCCTCCGCGGCGGCCTCGTCGGCGGTGCGGCCGGGGCGGACGTCGAGCAGGGCGCGTTCCTCCAGGGAGCGGACGATGGCCCGCATGCGTTCCCGTACGGCCTGGTTCCAGTGGCCCTGGGCGGCGTGCGCCTCGGCCGCCGCGCGGTGTTCGGCGGCGCTGCGGGGGCGGTCGTCGAACAGTGCGGGGGCCGAGGCCGGCTGTCGCCGCGGGGTGCCCAGGCGCCACCACAGGGCGCCCAGGACGGCGACCACGGCCGCGATGACGACGATCAGGCCGAGCGTGCCGCCGGGGGTCGCGGTGGAGGCGGTGGCGAACAGATCGCCGACCCACTCCCAGAAGGCGTCCAGGGCCCGCTGGAACCAGCCGGGGTCGTTCTCGTGGTACATGCGCTTGGACAGCTCGCGCCGGGCCGCCTCCCGCGCGGGATCGCGCGGGAGGGTGACGGGCGGCTCGTCGTCGCCGCGCAGCAGCGCGCGCACGGCGGTGTCGGCGGCGGCCGGCAGCGCCCGGGCCGATGTGAGAACTCCCCCCGTGGCGATCATCCCGTCAGCTCCCCGGGGTGGTGCCGGGAGCGTGGCCCGGGGTGCCCGCGGCGCGGGCCAGCTCGAGGTCGAGGGCCTCGCGGCGGATGCGCTGGTCGACGTAGAGGAGCGCGGTCACGCCGGCCGTGATCGGGAACGTGACCATGGCGCCGATGACCGAGCCGATTCCGCTGATGACGAGGAACGTCCAGCCGATGTCACCGCCGGTGCTGTCGAGGAAGCCGGTGAAGCCGCCGCTGAAGGTCGCGGCGAGGAAGACGAACGGGAGGACGATGATCGACGCGACGACGTTCGCGATGATCGTCGCGAGCAGCTGGATGCCGAAGATCCGCCACCAGGAGCCGCGCACCAGCTTCGCGGAGCGGCTCATCGCCTTCACGATGCCCTGCTTCTCCAGCATCAGCGCGGGGGAGGAGAGGGAGAAGCGGATCATCAGCCACAGGGTGACCACGACGGCGCCGATGATCCCCAGGGCGGTGAGCGCGACGCCGGCTTCGGGGGCTCCCGCCACGGTCACGAGGAGACCGGGCAGGGCTCCCACGGTGACGATGCCGGCCGTGATGAGCAGCAGCAGGCAGATCAGGCCGAACAGCTTCACGACCTGGGGGCGGGCGTCGCGCCAGGCCTCGCCGGTGGTGACCGGCTTGCCGAGCACCGCGCGGCTGGTGACGGTGGTGAGCAGGGCGGTGGCGGCGACGGTACCGACCAGGGTGACCAGGAAGACCACCCCGGAGTTGAGCAGGGCGTCGCCCAGGGCACCGGTCAGCTCACTGAGGGTGGCGCTGGGGTCGTTGAGGACCTCGGTGCCGGTGTTGTCCAGGACGAGCCCCTGGAGCAGGACCACGACGATCTCGGTGAGGACGGCGACGGTCAGGGAGATGCCGAGCACCGTGCGCCAGTAGGTGCGCATGGTGGAGACCGCGCCGTCGAGGATCTCGCCGACGCCGAGCGGGCGGAGCGGGATCACCCCGGGCTTGGCCGCGGGCGGCGGACCGCCCCAGCCGCCGCCCCAGGAACCGTGCCCGCCGTAGTGGCCGCCGCCGTAGCCGCCGGGTCCGCCGTGGCCCCCCGGAGCGCCGGGGGGCGGGGTGCCCCAGCCCTGGCCCGGCGGCGGGGGAGCCTGGCCCGGTCCGGTGGGCGCGGACCACCCGCTGGGCGGCGGCTGTTCCTTCGACCACTTCGCACCCGGGTCCTGCGGCGCCTGCTCCGGCGGCTGCGGCCGGTCGGCGGGCTGTTCGGGGGCCGGGCGGTCGGCGGGCCCGGCAGGTCCGGGCGAAGCCGGTTCCTGCCCGTCGGACGGGGCGGATCCGGGCGATGCCCAGCCCGGAGTGTCGTTCATCGTCGCTCCTTCACGGTGCCCGTCCGCGGTCGCGGCGGCAGGGTTGGCAGCCATCGTGCCATGGGGTGGTCCTGCGGGGAGCTGCCGAGGTGAGGGCCGCATACCTTCAATTGTCCGTGCGACAGGGGGCAGACTGACCGCATGGCTGATCAGCACGCACACAGCGGCGGCGACAAGCGGCCGACCGAGGTCCCGGCACTCCGTTGGGAAGAGCCGCCGGAAGGCCCCGTCCTGGTCCTGCTGGACCAGACGAGGCTGCCGGCCGAGGAGGTGGAACTCGTCTGTACGGACGCGCCCGCGCTGGTGGAGGCGATCCGCTCGCTCTCCGTGCGCGGGGCTCCCCTGCTGGGCATCGCGGGGGCGTACGGCGTCGCGCTGGCCGCGGTACGGGGCTACGACGTGGACGGCGCGGCGGCGGAGCTCCGGAGCGCCCGGCCCACGGCGGTGAACCTCGCCGTCGGGGTGCACCGGGCGCACTCGGCCCACCAGGCCGTGCTCGCCCGCACCGGCGATCCCCGGCAGGCGGCCGGGGCCGCGCTGGCGGCGGCACGGCAGCTCCACCGGGAGGACGCCGAGGCCAGCGTCCGGATGGCCGAGCACGGGCTGGCGCTGCTGGAGGAACTGCTGCCCGGCGGCGGACACCGGATCCTCACCCACTGCAACACCGGTTCGCTGGTGTCGGGCGGCGAGGGGACGGCGTTCGCGGTGGCGCTGGCGGCGCACCGGACGGGCCGGCTCAGGCGCCTGTGGGTGGACGAAACGCGTCCGTTGTTGCAAGGTGCTCGCCTGACGGCGTACGAGGCGGCCCGCAGCGGCATGGCGTACACCCTGCTCACCGACAACGCGGCGGGATCGCTGTTCGCGGCGGGCGAGGTGGACGCGGTGCTCGTCGGGGCGGACCGCATCGCGGCCGACGGTTCGGTGGCGAACAAGGTGGGGAGCTATCCGCTCGCGGTGCTCGCGCGGTACCACCACGTGCCGTTCATCGTGGTGGCACCGGTGACGACGGTGGACCTCCGGACGCCGGACGGGGCGTCCATCGAGGTCGAGCAGCGTCCCGGACACGAGGTGACCGAGGTCACGGCACCGCAGGCGCCGGTGGCCGGAGCGGAAGCGGGAGGCGGGATTCCGGTGGCACCCCTGGGGACCCAGGCGTACAACCCGGCGTTCGACGTGACACCACCGGAGCTGGTGACGGCGATCGTCACCGAAGAAGGGACCGTTTCGCCCGTGACGACCGAGGCTCTGGCCGAGCTGTGTGCCAGGTCACGCCAGGTCACGATTAGCTAATGGGATGATGTCGTTTATGAAGGGACGAGTCCTTGTCGTCGACGACGACAGCGCACTGGCCGAGATGCTCGGCATCGTGCTGCGAGGTGAGGGTTTTGAACCGTCTTTCGTGGCCGACGGCGACAAGGCGCTGGCCGCCTTCCGTGAGACCAAGCCCGACCTGGTGCTGCTGGATCTGATGCTGCCCGGCCGGGACGGCATCGAGGTGTGCCGCCTGATCAGGGCGGAGTCCGGGGTGCCGATCGTGATGCTCACGGCGAAGAGCGACACCGTCGACGTGGTGGTGGGCCTGGAGTCCGGGGCCGACGACTACATCGTGAAGCCGTTCAAGCCGAAGGAGCTGGTCGCCCGCATCCGGGCGCGGCTGCGCAGATCGGAGGAGCCGGCGCCGGAGCAGCTCGCCATCGGCGACCTGGTGATCGACGTGGCCGGGCACTCCGTGAAGCGGGACGGGCAGTCGATCGCGCTGACGCCGCTGGAGTTCGACCTGCTGGTCGCGCTGGCCCGCAAGCCGTGGCAGGTGTTCACGCGTGAGGTGCTGCTCGAGCAGGTCTGGGGCTACCGGCACGCGGCCGACACCCGCCTGGTGAACGTGCACGTCCAGCGGCTGCGCTCCAAGGTCGAGAAGGACCCGGAGAAGCCGGAGATCGTGGTGACCGTCCGTGGCGTCGGGTACAAGGCGGGGCCGAGCTGACATGTCCGGGGACGACAGCGCCGCTTCGCCGTCCGGCCGGTCCGGGCGCGGTCCGGAGCGGCCTGTCGACCGGAGGACGGCGGGCTCCCGCTGGGGACGGCTGCTGGGGGACGGGCTGCTGCAGGGCGGGGTCCACGGCAGCCCGGTCATCCGCCTGTTCGTGCGCTGGGTGCGCCGGCCGCTGCTGCCCGTCATGCGGCTGTGGCGGCGCAACATCCAGCTCAAGATCGTCGTCACGACCCTGCTGATGTCGCTGGGCGTGGTCCTGCTGCTGGGCTTCGTCGTCATCGGACAGGTGCGCAACGGCCTGCTGGACGCCAAGGTGAAGGCCTCCCAGAGCCAGGCCACCGGTGGGTTCGCCGTGGCCAAGCAGAAGGCCGACGAGGCGGCGAGCGTCACCCGTGACGACGGCACCACCGCGGACGGGGAGGCCTCGACGAGCGTCATCCAGTGGATGAGCGATCTCGTCGAGTCGCTCTCCAGCGGCGGCCAGGGCGCCTTCGACGTGGTGACCCTGCCCGCGGGCCATGACAGCGGCGGCGGGCGCGGCCCGCGCGCCTCCGGTCAGGTCATCGCGACGGCCAGCGTGCCGGAGGACCTGCGGGAGCGGATCAACACCAACCCCACCGCGGCCCAGAGCTACACCCGCATCATCTACGACAGCGGTGCGGACTCCCAGCCCGGACTGGTCATCGGCAAGCAGGTCAACGACCCCAACGGCGACCCGTACCAGCTGTACTACCTCTTCCCGCTCACGCAGGAGGAGAAGTCGCTGAGCCTGGTCAAGGGCACGCTGACGACCGCCGGGCTGTTCGTCGTCGTGCTGCTCGGGGCGATCGCCTGGCTCGTGGTGCGGCAGGTCGTCACACCGGTCCGTATGGCGGCCGGGATCGCCGAGCGGCTGTCCGCCGGACGGCTCCAGGAACGCATGAAGGTCACCGGCGAGGACGACATCGCGCGGCTCGGCGAGGCCTTCAACAAGATGGCCCAGAACCTGCAGCTGAAGATCAACCAGCTGGAGGACCTGTCACGGATGCAGCGCCGGTTCGTCTCGGACGTGTCCCACGAGCTGCGGACGCCGCTGACGACCGTGCGGATGGCCGCGGACGTCATCCACGAGGCGCGCGAGGACTTCGACCCGGTGACCGCGCGGTCGGCCGAGCTGCTCGCCGACCAGCTGGACCGGTTCGAGTCGCTGCTCGCGGACCTGCTGGAGATCAGCCGCTTCGACGCGGGCGCGGCGGCGCTGGAGGCGGAGCCGATAGACCTGCGCGAGGTGGTGCGGCGCGTGGTCACCGGGGCCGAGCCGCTCGCCGAGCGCAAGGGCACGCGGATCAAGGTCGTCGGCGACCAGCAGCCCGTCGTCGCCGAGACCGACGCGCGGCGCGTGGAGCGGATCCTGCGCAACCTCGTCGTCAACGCCGTGGAGCACGGGGAGGGCAAGGACGTCGTCGTCCGGCTCGCCGCGGCGGGCGGGGCGGTCGCGGTCGCGGTGCGCGACTACGGCGTGGGGCTCAAGCCGGGCGAGGCGACCCGGGTCTTCAGCCGCTTCTGGCGGGCCGACCCGGCACGCGCGCGGACCACCGGAGGCACGGGGCTGGGGCTGTCCATCGCCCTGGAGGACGCGCGGCTGCACGGCGGCTGGCTCCAGGCGTGGGGCGAGCCGGGCGGCGGTTCGCAGTTCCGGCTGACGCTGCCGAGGACGGCGGACGAGCCGTTGAGGGGGTCACCGATCCCCCTGGAACCCAGGGACTCGCGACGCAACCGCGGATCGGACGACACCGGTCCGCCGCGCGGCGGCGGGGACGGCGAGAAGCGGGCCACGGTGCCGGTGCAGCAGCCGGGCCCCGACGGTGCGGCGCGGGCCGCCGGGAACCCGTTCGCCCCGAGGCCGGCGGCCGCGGCGCCCACGGCCGACCCCACGGCACTGCCCGGCAACGGCGCGCGTGTGGTGGCCCGGCCGGCCCCGCAGGCGCGGCGGCAGGACGAGGGGGCGACGCCGGCGGACGACGGCGGCCCCGCGCGGCGGCCGGACGACGGCGGGACCGCGGGACGGCCGGACGGCGCCCGTGACGGGGCCCCGGGGGCCGTCACGGGCGGAGAGCCGGAGCGGGTCTCCGGGGACGGCAGCGGCGCCGAAGGTCTCGGCGGCCGGAGGGTGGCGCAGGGCGCGTACAGGGATGGGGAGGCTTCGCGTGGGCGGTGAGCGCGTCGGGCACGGCCGGGGGGCGCCGGTGCGGACGGTGGCGTGCGCCGTCGGCGGGGTCGTCCTGCTGGCCGGGTGCGCCTCGATGCCCGACAGCGGGGACCTGCGGGGCGTCGAGTCCACGCCCCGGAAGGACCCGCAGGTGCGGGTGTTCGCCATGCCGCCGAGTGAGGACGCCACGCCCCCGCAGATCGTGCAGGGCTTCCTGGAGGCGCTGACCAGCGACGACCCCGACTACAGGACCGCGCGCCAGTACCTGACCCCGAAGGCGGCGAAGAGCTGGCGGCCGGAGCTGTCCACCACGGTGCTGTCGGAGGGACCGGGCGCCTACGCCGACTCCCCGGTCCGGGAGGACGCCGACTCCCTCACCTACACGCTGACCGGCACCAAGGTCGCCACGGTGGACGCGCAGCAGTCGTACGCGCCCGCCACCGGGTCCTACGACAAGCCCGTGCGCCTCACGAAGGACCCGAAGAACGACCAGTGGCGCATCGACGCGGTGCCGCAGGGCGTCGTCATGGGCAAGTCGGACTTCCAGCGCAACTACATGTCCGTCAACAAGTACTACTTCGCCTCGAACACCGAGGGGGCCGACGCGGGCGCGCCGCCGTCGGCGGTCGCCGATCCCGTCTACGTGCGCAGCCATGTGGATCCCACGACCCAGATGGTGCGCTCCCTCCTCGCCGGACCCACGGCCTGGCTGGACCCGGTCGTCAGGTCGAGCTTCCCCGCGGGCACGGAGCTGCGGAAGGGAACCGGCTCGCTGACGGTGGACGACCGGGGCAGGCTGAGCGTGCCGCTCAACGGCGGGGCGGCCGAGGCCGGCGCCGAACAGTGCGAGGAGATGGCGGCCCAGCTGCTGTTCACGTTGCGCAACCTCAGCCCGGTGGTGGAGGAGGTCGAGTTGCGGGCCGGTGGTGAGCAGCTGTGCGCGCTCGCCCAGGACGAGGCCGAGACCGTGGCCGTCCGGAGCACGCTGGACCGGCCGGAGCACCTGTACTTCGTCGACGAGGAGCAGCGGCTGGTGCGGATCGCCGCGGACAGCAGCGACACGGAGCCGGAACCGGTGCCGGGAGCGCTGGGCGAGGGCGGAAGGACGCTGCGCTCGGTGGCGGTCGCGCGGGACGAGCGCACCGCGGCCGGGGTCTCCGCCGACGGCACGTCGCTGTACGTCTCCGCGCTGGTGGCGAGCGGTTCGCTCGGCGAGCCCGTGCTGCGCAGCCGGGGCAAGCGCGAGCAGGACCGGCTGAGCGCGCCGAGCTGGGACGCCCAGGGCGACCTGTGGGTGGCCGACCGGGACCCCGGGAACCCGCGGCTGTACCTGCTGGTGGGGGGCGCGGAAGAGCCGCTGCCGGTACGGACACCGGGTCTGGACGGCCGGGTGCAGGCGGTCCGGGTGGCCGCCGACGGGGTGCGGATCGCGCTCGTCGTGGAGGAGGACGACCGGCGGTCCCTGATGATCGGGCGGATCGAGCGGAGCGGACCGGGCGGGGGGACCGACGGGCGGCCGGCGGTCACCGTGCGGGAACTGCGCTCCGCGACGCCCGAGCTGGAGCAGGTCACCGCCATGTCCTGGACCGGGGAGAGCCGGCTCGTGGTGGTCGGACGCGAGCAGGGGGGTGTGGAGCAGATGAAGTACGTCGAGGTCGACGGCTCCATACCGGACGTGCCGCCGCCCGCCGCGCTGACCGGGGTCAAGGACGTCACCGCCGCGGCGGACGAGCAGACGCCCCTGGTGGCGTACTCCGTGGACGGGATCGTCCGGCTGCCCTCGGGGGCGCAGTGGCAGAAGGTGACGGAGGGGACGGCGCCCGTCTATCCGGGGTGAGCGGACCACGGGGTGAACGGAGCACGGGGCGGGCGTTCCCGGTCCGTCGCGGGCGGGCCCGTTCCGCGTGCGGTTGTCCACAGGGGTGGCCGGGCCGGGAGGGGCGAGGGCATGGTGGCGCCATGCGGGGATGGTGGCAGGACCTCACCGACCTGGTGCTCCCGGCCGAGTGCGGGGGGTGCGGCAGGCCTCGTACGGTGCTCTGCGCCCGGTGCCGTACGGCGCTGGGCGGGGCCGGGCCGCGCCGGGTCCGGCCGGCCCCGGAGCCGGCCGGGCTGCCACCGGTGCACGCGGCGGCCCGGTACGCGGACGAGGTGCGTGCCGCGCTGCTGGCGCACAAGGAACGGGGCGCCCTGGCCCTCGCCGGACCGCTGGGCGAGGCCCTGGCGGGAGCGGTGCGGGCAGGGCTGCGCGCGGCAGGGGGGCGCACGGCGGGGGCACGGGGAGCGGTGCCGTACGGGGGCGCCGCCGCAGGGGCCCACCGGGTTCCCGGTGCGGTGCTGCTCGTCCCCGTGCCGTCCGCGCGGCGGACCGTGCGGGCGCGCGGGCATGATCCCGCCCGGCGGATCGCGTTCGCGGCGGCGGGTGCGCTGCGGCGGACGGGGGTGCCCGCCCGGGTGCTTCCCGCGCTGCGGCAGCGGCGGTACGTGGCCGACCAGTCGGGGCTGGACTCCCGGCAGCGGCTGGTCAATCTCGCCGGCGCGCTGGTGGTGGCCCCCGGGTGCGGCCGGCTGCTCTCCGGCGGCCCGGTCGTGCTCGTCGACGACCTGATGACGACCGGCGCGTCACTGGCGGAGGCCGCACGCGCGGTGCGGGCGGAGCCCGGTGCGGGGGCTGTTTCGAGCATTTCGGGTCCCGCGTCCGTGTACAGGGGTGAGACAGGGGAAGGCAGAGGAGAACAGCGGAACGGAGCGGCTCGGCGGAGGGCGTGCGCGGGCGGCGCCGACGGGATCGTCGACGTGGTGTGCGCGGCCGTCGTCGCGGCGTCGCCGGATGCTTTCGAAATGAATCGGAACTGATGGGGATCTTGCTTCGTTGCAGAGTAATGAGAGGGGCAATTCACCTGAACGGAGGTACGGCACGGTAAAGGGTGACGACATCCCTCCGGGCGAGATATGTTCGGTGGTGAGGGAAAGCCGCAGGCCAGACCTCTCGAATCCGATTGCCGTGCTGCGGGTTTTTCGTTATCACCCGCGCCGGTGGACTGGAGATCCCGCCCATGGGGGAGGAGGTGGACGTCACCGAGTCCGAGGTTCCGGGAATGACCGGAACCTGGTGCAAAAGGGAGATGCTCCGCACCGAAGCGGAGTGATCCGGGAACGGAGTTCTGCGTGGACATCGTCGTCAAGGGCCGCAAGACCGAGGTGCCCGAGCGGTTCCGGAAGCACGTGGCCGAGAAGCTGAAGCTGGAGAAGATCCAGAAGCTCGATGGCAAGGTGATCAGCCTCGACGTCGAGGTGTCCAAGGAGCCCAACCCCCGACAGGCCGACCGCTGCGACCGAGTGGAGATCACGCTCCGCTCCCGCGGTCCGGTGATCCGGGCGGAGGCGGCGGCGAGCGACCCGTACGCGGCGCTCGACCTGGCAGCGGAAAAACTGGACGCACGGCTGCGCAAGCAGCACGACAAGCGCTTCTCGCGGCGTGGTGTGCGCAGGATCTCGGCCGCGGAGGTCCCCGACCACGTCCCGGGCGCGGCGACATTCAACGGGAACGGCGCGCTCTCCGCCGAGGAGGAGCAGGAGGCCGTCCCCACCAAGAAGATCGGTTCCCTGGAAGTACAGGGTGAAGGCCCTCTCGTCGTCCGCGAGAAGACCCATGTGGCCGCACCCATGACCCTCGATCAGGCTCTCTACGAGATGGAGCTGGTCGGGCACGACTTCTATCTGTTCGTCGATTCCGAGACCAAGGAACCCAGCGTCGTCTACCGACGACACGCCTACGACTACGGCGTGATCCACCTCCGCACCGACACGATGGTCACCGAGGCGAATTCCCCCGAGGCGGGCGGAACACTCGGCGGCTGATCCGCCGGGCAACAGCGGGACCGGTGCCCCTGGTGCGCGTGTGCGCCCCCAGGGGCACCGGTGTGCGACCCCTCGCACCGCATGCTGTCGCCCCGGTGCCGTCCGGGCATGGAATCATGGCGGAAACGGCTCAACGGGTGGGCCGTTGCCTTGGGTTGGCGATGGCTCCGGACCACGGACCACAGCCTTCAGGGGGAGGAACGATGGCGGACAGCTTCGGACCGATGCGTGCCGAGGGCGCCGGCGACGGCGTCGGCGGCACGGGCCCGGAGGCGGGCTCTCCACGCAAGGAGCCGATCAGGGTCCTGGTGGTGGACGACCACGCGCTGTTCCGCCGCGGGCTGGAGATCGTGCTCGCCGCCGAGGAGGACATCCAGGTCGTCGGGGAGGCGGGGGACGGCGCCGAAGCCGTGGAGAAGGCCGCCGACCTGCTGCCCGACATCATCCTGATGGACGTGCGGATGCCCAAGCGGGGCGGGATCGAGGCGTGCACCTCCATCAAGGAGGTGGCCCCCAGCGCGAAGATCATCATGCTGACGATCAGCGACGAGGAAGCCGACCTCTACGACGCCATCAAGGCGGGCGCGACCGGCTACCTCCTCAAGGAGATCTCCACGGACGAGGTGGCCACCGCCATCCGCGCGGTGGCCGACGGGCAGTCGCAGATCAGCCCCTCCATGGCGTCGAAACTGCTCACCGAGTTCAAGTCGATGATCCAGCGGACCGACGAGCGCCGGCTCGTGCCCGCGCCCCGGCTGACGGACCGTGAGCTCGAGGTCCTCAAGCTCGTGGCCACGGGGATGAACAACCGTGACATCGCCAAGGAGTTGTTCATCTCCGAGAACACCGTGAAGAACCACGTGCGCAACATCCTGGAGAAGTTGCAGCTGCACTCCAGGATGGAGGCCGTGGTCTACGCGATGCGGGAGAAGATCCTCGAGATCCGGTGAGCGGCCCGGTGGCGGCCCGGTGAGCGGTGCCGCGCGGACCGCCGCGGGCGTCAGGCGAAGGCGCGGGCGAGTTCCAGGACGAGCGGTTCGCGCAGCTCCGGCGCCTCGACCCGCTCCACGCGCACATCCGTGCACTCCACCCAGCCCGCCGCCTCCACCAGGGCCCGAGCCACCTCCGGGACCGCCTTGGGCCCCTCCAGGGTGACCTGCTTGGCCACCAGGGTGCGGCCCGCGCGGGCCGGGTCGACGCGGCCGACGAGCCGGCCGCCGGCGAGCACGGGCATCGCGAAGTAGCCGTGCACCCGCTTCTGCTTCGGGACGTAGGCCTCCAGGCGGTGGGTGAAGCCGAAGATCCGCTCCGTGCGCGCCCGCTCCCAGATCAGGGAGTCGAACGGGGACAGCAGCGTCGTGCGGTGCCGCCCGCGCGGCGGTGCCGCGAGGGCCGCCGGATCGGCCCAGGCCGGCTTGGTCCAGCCCTCCACCGCGACCGGGACCAGGCCCGAGTCGGCGATCACCGCGTCGACCTGCTCGGTCCTGAGGCGGTGGTAGTCGGCGAGGTCCGCACGCGTCCCGACGCCCAGGGACCGGCCCGCCAGGCCGACCAGGCGGCGCAGGCACTCGGTGTCGTCCGGCTCGTCGTGCAGCAGCGCCGGCGGGATCGCGCGCTCGGCGAGGTCGTAGACCCGCTTCCAGCCGCGGCGCTCGACGCACACCACCTCGCCGTACATCAGGGCGCGTTCGACGGCGACCTTGGTGCCGGACCAGTCCCACCACTCGCTGGTGCGCTTGGCGCCGCCCAGCTCCGTGGCCGTCAGGGGGCCCTCCGCGCGCAGCTGCTTGACGACCTGTTCGTAGACGCCGTCGGGGAGTTCGTGGTTCCAGTGCGGGCGGTCGCGGTAGGCGCGGCGGCGGAAGGCGAAGTGGGGCCACTCCTCGATGGGGAGGACGCACGCGGCGTGCGACCAGTACTCGAAGGCGTGCGGCGGCCGGGAGTCCGTCCTCCAGTACGCCTCCTCGACGGCCCTGCGGCCCACGGCGCCCAGACGGGCGTAGGGGACGAGCTCGTGGGAGCGGGCCAGGACGGAGATCGTGTCGAGCTGCACCGCGCCCAGGTGGCGAAGGACGCCCCGGACACCGGAGCGGCGGTCGGGGGCACCGAGGAGGCCCTGGGCCCGCAAGGCGATGCGGCGGGCCTCGTCCGCCGAGAGTTCCGTGATCGGACGCGGGTGGGTCGTCATGGGTCCGCACGATAGGGGGTGGCACTGACAACCGGGACCGGACCGGCCTCACCCCCGGCCCGGCAGGTACGGCACCGTCGACGGCAGCCCCAGGTCGGAGGGGAGGAGGGAGCCCACCCAGCAGTCCCGCAGCACTCCCTTGTTGTTGACCGCCGAGCGCAGGGTGCCCTCGACGGTGAAGCCCGCGCGTTCGGCCACCGCGCGGGAGGACCGGTTGCCCACCTCCGCGCGCCACTCCACGCGGTCGATCGACAACCGGGTGAACGCCCAGCGCGCGACGGCGACGGCGGCCTCGGTGACGTAGCCGTTGCCGCGGTGCTCCTTCGTCCCCCAGAAGCCGATCTCGCCCACGCCGAGGGAGCGCATGGTGATGCCGAGCATGCCCGCGAGGTCCCCGGTGGGGAGGAAGACGCCGAAGGTGAACATCGAACCGTTCGCCCAGCCGTCCGGGGCCATCTGCTCGGTGAAGCCCCGCGCGTGCTCCGGCAGGTACGGGGAGGGGACGGTGGTCCAGCGCTGGATGTCGGGGTCCTGGCAGGCGGTGTACACCGCGTCGGTGTCCTGCGGACCGACCGTGCGCAGCAGGAGGCGGTCGGTGGTGAGCGTGACGGGTTCCATCGGGCGATTCTGGGGGGTGGGCCGGGAACGGCGCCAGGCACGTGGCCCCGAGTGAGAAGACGATCACTCTTCGTGCAATTCCCCGGGGCGACACGGCACCATCCGGGCGCCCCGGACGTTGTGTTTTTCGACGCAGCCGTGCAACAGATGGGAAGCGGCACACGGCCGCCGTCACTGCGGGCCTCCCGGCGCGGTGGGGTCCTCGCATACGATGGCCGTTGCCCAATCAGTGAAACGGAAACCGACCGTCCCAGGCCCGACCGGCAAGGAGACCAACCCCCGTGTCCGTCCTCTCGAAGATCATGCGTGCAGGCGAAGGCAAGATCCTGCGCAAGCTGCACCGCATCGCGGACCAGGTCAACTCCATCGAAGAGGACTTCGTCGACCTCTCCGACGCCGAGCTGCGGGCCCTCACCGACGAGTACCGGGAGCGCTACGCCGACGGTGAGAGCCTGGACGACCTGCTGCCCGAGGCGTACGCCACCGTCCGCGAGGCCGCCAAGCGCGTCCTGGGCCAGCGGCACTACGACGTCCAGATCATGGGCGGCGCCGCCCTGCACATGGGCTACGTGGCCGAGATGAAGACCGGTGAGGGCAAGACCCTCGTCGGCACCCTGCCGGCGTACCTGAACGCCCTGGCGGGCAAGGGCGTCCACATCATCACGGTCAACGACTACCTGGCCGAGCGCGACTCCGAGATGATGGGCCGCGTCCACAAGTTCCTGGGTCTGAGCGTCGGCTGCATCCTCGCCAACATGACGCCGGCCCAGCGCCGCGAGCAGTACGCCTGCGACATCACCTACGGCACGAACAACGAGTTCGGCTTCGACTACCTGCGCGACAACATGGCGTGGTCCAAGGACGAACTCGTCCAGCGCGGCCACAACTTCGCCATCGTCGACGAGGTCGACTCCATCCTCATCGACGAGGCCCGTACGCCGCTGATCATCTCCGGCCCGGCCGACCAGGCCACCAAGTGGTACGGCGACTTCGC
Organism: Streptomyces viridosporus T7A; assembly: GCF_008704515.1. Taxonomy (NCBI): domain Bacteria; kingdom Bacillati; phylum Actinomycetota; class Actinomycetes; order Kitasatosporales; family Streptomycetaceae; genus Streptomyces; species Streptomyces viridosporus. The sequence continues at coordinate 3,496,629 of NZ_CP023700.1, read as the reverse complement.
CAAGCTGGTCAAGCGCCTCAAGCGCGGCGAGGCCGGCCAGCCGCTCAAGGGCATCGAGGAGACCGGCGACTACGACGTCGACGAGAAGAAGCGCACCGTCGCCATCCACGAGTCCGGCGTCGCCAAGGTCGAGGACTGGCTGGGCATCGACAACCTGTACGAGTCGGTGAACACCCCGCTCGTGGGCTACCTGAACAACGCCATCAAGGCCAAGGAGCTCTTCAAGCGCGACAAGGACTACGTCATCATCGACGACGAGGTCATGATCGTCGACGAGCACACCGGCCGCATCCTCGCCGGCCGCCGCTACAACGAGGGCATGCACCAGGCGATCGAGGCGAAGGAGGGCGTGCCGATCAAGGACGAGAACCAGACGCTCGCCACGATCACGCTCCAGAACTTCTTCCGCCTCTACAAGCGCCGCGACCACAACGGCAAGGAGATCCCCGGCCTGTCCGGCATGACCGGTACGGCGATGACCGAGGCCGCCGAGTTCCACCAGATCTACAAGCTCGGCGTGGTGCCCATCCCGACCAACCGGCCGATGGTCCGCAAGGACCAGTCCGACCTCATCTACCGCACCGAGGTCGCCAAGTTCGAGGCGGTCGTCGACGACATCGAGGAGAAGCACCGCAAGGGGCAGCCGATCCTCGTCGGCACCACCTCGGTGGAGAAGTCCGAGTACCTCTCGCAGCAGCTCAGCAAGCGCGGCATCCAGCACGAGGTGCTGAACGCCAAGCACCACGAGCGCGAGGCGTCGATCGTCGCCCAGGCCGGCCGCAGGGGCGCCGTCACCGTGGCCACGAACATGGCGGGCCGCGGTACGGACATCAAGCTCGGCGGCAACCCCGAGGACCTCGCGGAGGCGGAGCTGCGCCAGCGCGGCCTCGACCCCGAGGAGCACATCGAGGAGTGGGCGCAGGCCCTGCCCGAGGCGCTCGCCCGGGCCGAGCAGGCGGTCAAGGCGGAGAAGGAGGAGGTCGAGAAGCTCGGCGGCCTCTACGTCCTGGGCACCGAGCGGCACGAGTCGCGGCGCATCGACAACCAGCTCCGCGGCCGTTCCGGCCGTCAGGGCGACCCCGGCGAGTCCCGCTTCTACCTCTCGCTCGGCGACGACCTGATGCGTCTGTTCAAGGCCCAGATGGTCGAGCGCGTGATGTCGATGGCGAACGTGCCGGACGACGTGCCCATCGAGAACAAGATGGTCACGCGGGCCATCGCCTCCGCCCAGTCGCAGGTCGAGACGCAGAACTTCGAGACCCGCAAGAACGTCCTGAAGTACGACGAAGTCATGAACCGGCAGCGCGAGGTCATCTACGGCGAGCGGCGCCGCGTCCTGGAGGGCGAGGACCTGCACGAGCAGATCCAGCACTTCATGGACGACACCATCGACGCCTACGTCCAGGCCGAGACCGCCGAGGGCTTCCCCGAGGACTGGGACCTGGACCGGCTGTGGGGCGCGTTCAAGCAGCTCTACCCGGTGAGCATCAGCGTCGAGGAGCTCGAGGAGGAGGCCGGCGACCGGGCCGGACTGACCGCCGAGTTCATCTCCGAGTCCATCAAGGACGACATCCGCGCCCAGTACGAGGCCCGCGAGGCGCAGCTCGGCTCCGAGATCATGCGTGAGCTGGAGCGCCGGGTCGTGCTGTCGGTCCTGGACCGCAAGTGGCGCGAGCACCTCTACGAGATGGACTACCTCCAGGAGGGCATCGGCCTGCGCGCGATGGCGCAGAAGGACCCGCTGGTCGAGTACCAGCGCGAGGGCTTCGACATGTTCCAGGCCATGATGGAGGGCATCAAGGAGGAGTCGGTCGGCTACCTGTTCAACCTGGAGGTCCAGGTCGAGCAGCAGGTCGAGGAGGTCCCGGTCGAGGACGTCAAGCCGGTGGCCGACCTGGAGAAGCACGACGCGGTGCCCGCGCAGGCGGGTGCGCGCCCGGAGATCCGCGCGAAGGGGCTCGACGCCCCGCAGCGGCGGAACCTGCACTTCTCCGCGCCGACGGTGGACGGCGAGGGCGGCACCGTCGAGGGCGAGTTCGCCACCGACGACGAGCCGGTGCGCTCCGAGGCCGACGGCCTCACCCGCGCGGAGCGCCGCAAGCAGGCGCGGGGCGGGCGTCGCCGCAAGAAGTGAGCGGGGCCGCTCCGTGCGGAGCGGTTCCGGGCGGGCCGAGGGCCGGGCACCCCGGGGTGCCCGGCCCTCGGGCGTCCTCCGCGCGGTCAGCGGTCCTCCGCGCGGTGCGGGCGGGGGCCGCCCAGCTCCACGGCGGTGCAGCGCCAGCGCAGGTCCCGGCCCCGCTCCAACCGGAACGCCAGGGCGCGCAGCCGGTCGCCGGCGCCGATCCGGGCGAAGACCTCGAGGGCGCCCTCGCGGGGAACGAAGTAGCCGATGTCCCGTACGACGGGCCGGACGCCGCGGGTGCGCAGCGGGCCGTGCTCGGCGAGCCGGGCCAGCTCGTCGTAGGCGCGGCCCGCCGTGTGCCGCAGCATGGCGTGGACGGGCCGCTGCCCGCTCAGCACGGCGAGGAGCAGTTCGGCGAAGCGGTCGGTGGGGCGGGGCTGGGGGACGGCGGGCCGGTGCGGTACCTGGGCGGGGACGCCGGGCGCGGTCTCCCGGCCGGAGAGCGCCCGGGAGGCCCGGACGGAGGCCGCCCGCGCGGTGGTGGACGGCGGGCGGTTGTCCGCGGGGCGCCGGAGCCGGGCGCCGGGGGAGGGGCGTCCCTCGTCGGGGGAGGGGGCGCGGGCGGCGGTTCCCGCGGGAGTGCGGGGCGGGACGGCGCCGGCGGGGCGGCGGGAGTCGCGGCGGTGGGCCGGGCGGGTGCCGGGGCGGTGCTGAGCCCTGGTCATGACCTTGTTCACGGGGACCCCGTTCGAACGGGCCCGGGCGTCGCCGCCGGCTCGGGGCCGGGCGATACCGGGCGGTAACTTCGTGGTTGGGGATCTTGTACGGGGCGGGACGGTACGGCGGCAAGGAACCGGGACACGGGTCGGAGCGGCCGGGAAGTTCACCTATCCGAGTGATCGACGGGGCGCCGGCCCCCTACCGGAGCGGGCGCACCGGGTGACGTCCGGGCCCGGAGTGGACGCGGTCGAGGGGGCGGGCGGGGACTCGATGGGGGACGCCGCACGTATCCTGAAGGCTCTCCGGACCGGGCACGACCGCCCGCACCGGGTGCCCGGCGGACCCTCCGACCACGAAAGCGGCCGACATGCGCGTCTACGTCCCCCTGACCCTCCCCGGCCTCGCCGAGGCGCACCGGACGGGCGAGCTGGGCGACGGACCGCTCCTCGCGTACGCCGTGACGCCCGCGCTGCGCGAGTGGTACCTCTCCGACGACATCGAGGAGCTGGAGTACGCCGCGCTGAGCCGCGCCGCGCTGGCCTCCCTGCGGCTGCTGGCGGCGGACCCCGACGCGCCCCGGCGCCGGGTGGTGGTCGCCGTCGACGTACCCGACCGGGCGGCCGCGGTCGACCCCGACCGGGGGCTCGACCCGGCCGCGCTCGGGGAGGTGCGGGTCGCCGGGCCCGTGCCGCTGTCCGAGGCGGCCGCGGTGCACCTGGACGCGGCGGACGCGGAGGCGGACGTGGCGGCCGCCGCCCGGGCGCTGCCCGCGGCGGACGCCGGGGACGACGACGCGCGGTTCACGGTGGACGGCGCGGAGGACCACGAGCTGCTGTGGTACGCCACGCAGGAGATCCCCGACCTGGTGGCCCCGGCGGACTGAGCGCCGTCCGGGCGGTCCGGCCGGGGCGCCGACCTGCTGTTCTCCTGGATGTCGGCGCCGGCGGGTACGTTCTTGGGCATGGGGATGCAGAGGGACGCGCACATCGTCTGGGACTGGAACGGGACGCTGTTCCACGATGTCGACGCGGTCATCGGGGCGACCAACACGGCCTTCGCCGAGCTGGGACTGGAGCCGATCACGCTGGAGCGGTACCGGGAGCTGTACTGCGTGCCGGTGCCGAAGTTCTACGAGCGGCTGATGGGGCGGCTGCCGAGCGGGGCCGAGTGGGAGCTGATGGACGCGACCTTCCACCGGCACTACACGGAGCACCGGGTGCGGTGCGGGCTGGCCGAGGGCGTGGTGGAGCTGCTGTCGGGGTGGTCGTCGGCGGGACGCAGCCAGTCGCTCCTCAGCATGTACGGGCACGAGGACCTGGTGCCGCTGGTCCGGGACTTCGGCATCGAGTCGCACTTCCTGCGGGTCGACGGGCGGACCGGGCCGTCCGGGGGCAGCAAGGCGGAGCACATGGTGCGCCACCTCGGCGCGCTGACCGGTGTGGATCCGGCGCGCACGGTGGTGATCGGCGACGCGGTCGACGACGCGCTGGCCGCACGGCACGCCGGGGCGCAGGCGGTCCTCTACACCGGCGGCTCCCACGGTCGGGCCGGCCTGGAGGCGGTGGGCGTGCCGGTGGTGGACACCCTGGCCGAGGCCGTGGCGGAGGCGGAACGCCTCGCGGCGTGAGGATTCCGGTGACCTCGCGGGCCCGCCGGGCGCCCTCCTGCCCGGTCGTCACCGAATGTGCACTGTGCAGAACGTCAAACTTCGCCCCATGGTTTTGTACACATACGGCTCATGACGGGCCCCCGGCGAGGAGCGATAGCCTTGGTGCCGTGATCAGCGCGATACCTCGCGGGGACATGGACGTCTCCGCTGTGCGCCCGGAGAGCACGGACGACAACCGTGACCGGGCGGCGGCCGCTGGTCCTCACGGGCGGGACGGGACCCGACGGGCACCCGGGACGCGGTGCGTCCCCCGGGGACGGAGGGCGCGGAGAGCAGCGTCACACCCGTCGGACACCTCGGGATCGGCCGAACGGCCCCCGCTCGTCTCCCCTTGCGGCATAGCGTCGACACAGACTGGACACCCCGTGTCGTACCACCGCACCACAGGGTCGGAGACCGTACTTCCTTCTACGTCACGCAACGGCGCGCGACAGGAGCCAGAGGATCATGCAGACCAAGCTGGACGAAGCCAAGGCCGAGCTGCTCGAGAGGGCCGCCCGGGTAGCTGAGAACAGCCCGGCCGGGGGGAAACTACCGACCGGGACGGCGGACGGGGGTGCTCCCGACCGGGAATCCGTGCTCGCGTTCCTCCAGCGCTTCTACCTGCACACCGCACCGGAGGACCTCACCGACCGCGACCCGGTCGACGTCTTCGGGGCCGCTGCCTCGCACCACCGGCTGGCCGAGAACCGCCCGCAGGGCACGGCCAGCGTCCGGGTCCACACCCCGACCGTCGAGGAGAACGGCTGGACCTGCAGCCACTCCGTCGTCGAGGTGGTCACCGACGACATGCCCTTCCTGGTCGACTCCGTCACCAACGAGCTGACCCGCCAGGGCCGCGGCATCCACGTGGTGATCCACCCGCAGTTCGTGGTCCGCCGGGACGTCACCGGCAAGCTGATCGAGGTGCTCCCCACCCCGCCCGGCGACGACCTCCCGCACGACGCGCACGTCGAGTCCTGGATCCACGTCGAGATCGACCGCGAGAGCGACCGCGGTGACCTCAAGCAGATCACCGCCGACCTGCTGCGCGTCCTGTCCGACGTCCGTGAGGCCGTCGAGGACTGGGGCAAGATGCGCCGGGCGGCGACCGGGCTGGCCGAGGGCCTGTCCGACGAGCCCGTCCCCGGCGACCTGCCCCAGCAGCAGGTCGAGGAGGCCCGCGAGCTGCTGCACTGGCTGGCCGACGACCACTTCACCTTCCTCGGCTACCGCGAGTACGAGCTGCGCGAGGACGACTCGCTGGGCGCCATTCCCGGCACCGGCCTCGGCATCCTGCGCTCCGACCCGCACCACGCCTCCGCCGAGGGCCACCCGGTCAGCCCGTCCTTCGAGCGGCTGCCCGCCGACGCCCGCGCCAAGGCGCGCGAGCACAAGCTGCTGGTGCTGACCAAGGCGAACAGCCGGGCCACCGTGCACCGGCCGTCGTACCTGGACTACATCGGCGTCAAGAAGTTCGACGCGGACGGCAACGTCGTCGGCGAGCGGCGCTTCCTCGGACTGTTCTCGTCCGCCGCCTACACCGAGTCCGTCCGCCGGGTGCCGGTGATCCGGCGCAAGGTCGAGGAGGTGCTGGAGCGCGCCGGGTTCTCGCCGAACAGCCACGACGGGCGCGACCTGCTCCAGATCCTGGAGACCTACCCGCGCGACGAGCTCTTCCAGACCCCGGTCGACGAGCTCCAGGCCATCGTCACCTCCGTCCTCTACCTCCAGGAGCGCCGCCGGCTGCGGCTCTACCTGCGCCAGGACGAGTACGGGCGCTACTACTCCGCCCTCGTCTACCTGCCCCGCGACCGCTACACCACCGGCGTCCGGCTGCGGATCATCGACATCCTCAAGGAGGAGCTCGGCGGCACCAGCGTCGACTTCACCGCCTGGAACACCGAGTCCGTCCTCTCCCGGCTGCACTTCGTGGTCCGGGTCCCGCAGGGCACCGAGCTGCCGCAGCTCTCCGACGCCGACAAGGAGCGCATCGAGGCCCGGCTCGTCGAGGCCGCCCGCTCCTGGGCCGACGGCTTCGCCGAGGCGCTGAACGCCGAGTTCGGCGAGGAGCGCGCCGCCGAGCTGCTGCGCCGCTACGCGGGCGCCTTCACCGAGGGCTACAAGGCCGACCACTCCCCGCGCGGCGCGGTCGCCGACCTCGCCCGCATCGAGCAGCTCGACGACGAGCGGAACTTCGAGCTCAGCCTGTACGAGCCGGTGGGCGCGGGCCCCGAGGAGCGCCGCTTCAAGATCTACCGCAAGGGCGAGGCGATCTCCCTCTCCGCGGTGCTGCCGGTGCTCCAGCGGCTCGGCGTCGAGGTCGTCGACGAGCGGCCGTACGAACTGCGGTGCGCCGACCGCAGCGTGGCCTGGATCTACGACTTCGGCCTGCGCATGCCCAAGCTGACCGGCGCCGCCGCCGACCACCTCGGCGACGACGCGCGCGAGCGGTTCCAGGACGCCTTCGCCGCGACCTGGACCGGCAAGGCGGAGAACGACGGCTTCAACGCCCTCGTGCTGGGCGCCGGACTGACCTGGCGCGAGGCCGTGGTGCTGCGGGCGTACGCCAAGTACCTGCGCCAGGCGGGCTCCACCTTCAGCCAGGACTACATGGAGGACACCCTCCGCAACAACGTCCACACCACCCGGCTGCTCGTCTCCCTGTTCGAGGCCCGGATGTCGCCGGAGCGTCAGCGCGCCGGACACGAACTGGTGGACGCCCTGCTCGAGGAGCTCGACGCCGCCCTCGACCAGGTGGCCTCGCTCGACGAGGACCGCATCCTGCGCGCCTTCCTCACCGTCATCAAGGCGACGCTGCGCACCAACTTCTTCCAGAAGACGGACGACGGCACGCCGCACGACTACGTCTCCATGAAGTTCGACCCGCAGGCCATCCCCGACCTGCCGGCGCCGCGCCCGGCGTTCGAGATCTGGGTGTACTCGCCGCGCGTGGAGGGCGTGCACCTGCGCTTCGGCAAGGTCGCCCGCGGCGGCCTGCGCTGGTCGGACCGCCGGGAGGACTTCCGCACCGAGATCCTCGGCCTGGTCAAGGCGCAGATGGTGAAGAACACCGTCATCGTGCCGGTGGGCGCCAAGGGCGGCTTCGTCGCCAAGCACCTGCCCGACCCGAGCGTCGACCGCGACGCCTGGCTGGCCGAGGGCGTCGCCTGCTACCGGACGTTCATCTCGGCACTGCTCGACGTCACCGACAACATGGTGGCCGGCGAGGTCGTGCCCCCGGCGGACGTCGTCCGGCACGACGAGGACGACACCTACCTCGTCGTCGCCGCCGACAAGGGCACCGCGAAGTTCTCGGACATCGCCAACGAGGTCGCCGCGTCCTACGACTTCTGGCTCGGCGACGCCTTCGCCTCCGGCGGCTCCGCCGGATACGACCACAAGGGCATGGGCATCACCGCCCGCGGCGCCTGGGAGTCCGTCAAGCGGCACTTCCGGGAGCTGGGCGTGGACACCCAGACCCAGGACTTCACCGTCGTCGGCATCGGCGACATGTCCGGTGACGTGTTCGGCAACGGCATGCTGCTCAGCGAGCACATCCGCCTGGTCGCCGCCTTCGACCACCGGCACATCTTCATCGACCCGAACCCGGACGCGGCCGCCTCCTACGCCGAGCGCCGCCGCCTGTTCGAGCTGCCCCGCAGCTCCTGGGCCGACTACGACACCGAGCTGCTGTCGGCGGGCGGCGGCGTGTTCCCGCGCACCGCCAAGTCCATCCCGCTCAACTCCCAGATCCGCGAGGTCCTCGGCATCGAGCCCGGCGTCACCAAGATGACCCCGGTCGAGCTGATGCAGGCGGTCCTGAAGGCGCCGGTGGACCTGCTGTGGAACGGCGGCATCGGTACGTACGTCAAGGCGTCCACCGAGTCCAACGCCGACGTCGGCGACAAGGGCAACGACCCCATCCGGGTCGACGGCAAGGACCTGCGGGCCGCCGTCGTCGGCGAGGGCGGCAACCTGGGCTTCACCCAGCTCGGCCGGATCGAGTTCGCGTTGCACGGCGGCCGGATCAACACCGACGCCATCGACAACAGCGCGGGCGTGGACACCTCCGACCACGAGGTGAACATCAAGATCCTGCTCAACGGCCTGGTCACGGACGGCGACATGACCGTCAAGCAGCGCAACAAGCTGCTCGCCGAGATGACCGACGAGGTCGGCCGCATGGTGCTGCGCACCAACTACGCGCAGAACACCGCCATCGCCAACGCCCTGGCCCAGTCCAGGGACATGCTCCACGCCCAGCAGCGCTTCCTGAAGCACCTGGTGCGCGAGGGCCTGCTCGACCGGGCCCTGGAGTTCCTGCCCACCGACCGCCAGATCCGCGAGCGGCTCGCCGCCGGCCAGGGCCTGACCGGACCGGAGACGGCCGTCCTGCTGGCGTACACGAAGATCACGGTCGCCGAGGAACTGCTGCACACCTCGCTGCCCGACGACCCCTACCTGAAGGGGCTGCTGTACGCCTACTTCCCGAGCGCGCTGCGCGAGCGGTTCCAGGAGCACATCGACAGCCACCCGCTGCGCCGCGAGATCACCACGACCGTGCTGGTCAACGACACGGTCAACACGGGCGGTACGACGTATCTGCACCGGATGCGCGAGGAGACCGGCGCGTCGCTGGAGGAGATCGTCCGGGCGCAGACCGCGGCCCGCGCGATCTTCCGCTCCGCGGTGGTGTGGGACGGGGTCGAGGCCCTCGACAACAAGGTCGACGCGGAGACCCAGACCCGGATCCGGCTGCACTCGCGCCGGCTGGTGGAGCGCGGCACGCGCTGGCTGCTCAACAACCGGCCGCAGCCGCTGGAGCTGGCGGAGACGGTGGAGTTCTTCGCCGAGCGCGTCGAGCAGGTCTGGGCGCAGCTGCCGAAGCTGCTGCGCGGCGCGGACCTGGACTGGTACCAGCAGATCCACGACGAGCTGTCCGGCGCCGGCGTCCCCGACGAGCTGGCCACCCGGGTCGCCGGGTTCTCCTCCGCCTTCCCGACGCTCGACATCGTGTCGGTGGCCGATCGGATGGGCAAGGACCCGCTGGACGTCGCCGAGGTCTACTACGACCTCGCCGACCGGCTGAACATCACCCAGCTGATGGACCGCATCATCGAGCTGCCCCGTGCCGACCGCTGGCAGTCCATGGCCCGCGCGGCGATCCGCGAGGACCTGTACGCGGCGCACGCGGCGGTGACCGCGGAGGTCCTGGCGGTGGGCAACGGCTCCGCGACCCCGGAGCAGCGCTTCCAGCTCTGGGAGCAGAAGAACGCGGCGCTGCTCGGCCGGGCCCGCGCCACGCTGGACGAGATCCACGGTTCCGACTCCTTCGACCTCGCCAACCTGTCGGTGGCGATGCGGACGATGCGGACGCTGCTGCGCAGCCACTCCTAGGCCGTACGGCCCCGCCCGCGCGGACGGGGCCGTACGCCGACGAACACGACGCGGGGGCGCCCCGGGCCCGCCCGGCCCGGGGCGCCCCCGCGTGCGTTGTGGTGCCTTGGGTGGGTGTCGGGAGCGATTCCGTGGAGAACCCGCCGTTTCGGGCAAGGGTCCTACGTGACCGTCCGCTCCTCATCGTCCGCCGCAGCGTCCGCCGCACCCGAGAGGGCCGGCAGGCGGCCCGCCGCGATCCGTCCGGCGGCCGTCGGCCGCGCCGTGGCCCGGACCGCCCTCGGGCTCCTCCTCGTCCTGATGGTCCTGGTGATCGTGCGGCTCCCGTGGATCGGCGACCTGGGCATGCACGCGGCGACCCTGCAGCGCCTGCGGCACAGCCCGCTCGACCCCGGCAACCCGCTGGTCGACGCGGACACGCCGAGCCCGTACTACTCGCCGTGGATGCTGCTGCTCGGCACGGTCGCCCGGGTGACGGGGCTGTCCGTGTTCGTCGTCCTGCGCCTGGCCGCCGTCGTCGGACTGGCGCTGCTGGTGACCGGGGTGTGGCGGTACGCACGGACGTGGAGCACGCACCGGGACGCGCCCGTGCTCGCCCTGCTGAGCCTGCTGCTCCTGTGGGGCACGACCCCGTTCCTGTGGAGCGGCTTTCCCGGACTCACCTCGCTCGCGCTGACGGTGTCGTACCCGAGCACCTTCACCCTCGGCCTCGCCTTCCACTTCTGGGCGTGGCTGACGGGGGCGCTGCGCCGCGGGGCCGGGTGGGGGACGTGGCTCGGGCTGGGGGCGCTGTGGGCGGTGATCCTGCTCTGCCACCAGTTCTCCGGGGTGGTGGCCACGCTGGGCGCGTGCGCCGTCGTGCTCGGGACGCGGTCGGGGCGCGCGACGTGGCCGCGGCCGGCCGCCGGGCTGCTGCTGGGGGTGGCGGTGCTGTGGGCGTGGCCGTACTACGACTTCTTCGCGCTGTTCGGCGCCGGATCCGGCCTGGAGCCGGTGCACCGGGTGCTGTACGCGGACCTGGCCGCGCGGTTCGGGCTGGTGCTGCTCGGGGTGGCGGCGCTGGCCGCGCGGGGGCGGCGGGACCGGCGCGATCCGCTGGTGCTGTTCTTCCTGCTGGGCGCGGGGGTCGTGGCGGCCGGGTGGCTGAGCGGCCACTACTCGTGGGGGCGCGCGCTGCCCGCCGTGGTGATCCCGGCGCAGCTCGCGGTGGCGCTGGAGGCGGTCCGGGCGGGACGGCGGGGGGTGCGCGCCGGCTGGGCGGCCCTGCTCGCCGGGACGCTCGCCGTCGGGGCGTGGGCCCAGGCGGGGACGCTCGGGTACGTGGTACCGCACGGTGCCCTGCCGCAGGCCGTCCGGGACGGGTACCGGCCGCCGTGGACGGGGTACGGCTGGATCACGCCGTGGGTGGGGTACGGGGACGTGGTCATGGCCAGGACCGCTCCGGCCCGCCGGATCCCGGCGTACGGGCCGTACACGGTCGCTCCCGGCTACCCCGACTTCTTCCTGCCGGACGAGGGGCGCCGGGCGGCGGCCACCGAGGAGTACTTCGCGGCGGGGACCCCGCGGGGGGCACGGCGGGCCATCGAGCGGGAGTACGGGGTGCGCTGGGTGGTGGACGAGGCCGGGACCCTGGACGACGCCGGGCTGCGGGCGGTGGCGCGGGGACCGGAGGGGCAGGTGCTCTACGCGGTGCCGTGAGCCGCGGCCTCACACCGCCTTCGCCCGCACCGCCTTCGCCCGCACCACTTTCGCCCGCACCCCGCCGTCCTCACCGCAGCGCGCTCGCCACCAGGCGGGCCGCCCGGCGCACGCTCGGGCGGGCCACCCGGCGGGCCACCGGGCGCAGCACGCCCGCCGTGATCCCGACCGGTTCCCAGCTCACCTGGAGCCGGCCCGGACCGTGCCCCTCCGGCTCGACCGTGACCCGGTGCGGGGCCGTGCCGGAGCGGTAGGGGACGCGGGCGGTCAGGGCCGGGAAGCCGAGCGGCGCCAGCAGCAGCCCCGTGTTGCCCTGCCCCCGGTGGGTGAGGCGGACCATCGGGTGGCGCACCCCGGCGAAGCCGCTCAGCGGGAGGGACGCGGCCGCGAGGTCGACGCGGACGCGGCCCTCGAAGACGCCGGGACGGACGGGGGAGAGGCGGAAGGGGACCGTGAGGCGGCGCCGGCCGGGAGTGAGGAGGAGGGCCGCGCGCTGGGGGCCGACCGGCAGCCGCAGGGCCGGGTCGTACGTCCGTACGGCCAGCTCGACACCGGCCCCGGGACCCCGGGTGATCTCCGTGATCTCGTGGCGGAACTGGGCGCCGAAGAACGGGCGGGTGTCCAGCTCCAGCTCGGTCAGGTCCAGTTCGCGGCGGGCGTCGGCGGAGTCGGGGACCCGCCCGCCCCAGTAGGTGCGGCCGTCCGCGTCCCTGGTCACCTGCCGCGGGGCGACGCCGTGGCCGAGGCCGCGGGCCGCCAGCCGGGCCTCGTCCAGGCGCCGGTCGCGGATCAGCCGCAGCACCACCCGTTCGGCGCGCGGCAGGCGGGCGTACGCGCCCGGGGACAGCGTGTCCAGGTAGGGGTTCACCAGGTCCGCGAAGGCCGCCAGCCACTCCTCGTCCCGGTGCGGCAGGTCGCCCGCGTACATCCGGAAGTCGTGCTTGAGGAACTTGTGGTCCTTGTCCTCGCGCAGCGCCTCGTGCCCGCTCTCGGTCAGGAAGGCGTCGATGAGGCGCTGGACGTGGATGCGGTCGCGGACGTTGCCGAGCCGGTGCCGCTGGTTGGAGATGGACGCCGCGTCGGCGGCGGCGTACGGGGCGATGTACCAGAGGTACACCGGCTCCGGGACGATCGTGAACCGCTTCGCCAGGCAGTACGCCTGGGCGGAGAAGAGCTGGTCCTCGTAGTGGATGCCCTCGGGGAAGCGCAGGGCGTGCCGGTCGAGGAAGGCGCGGGCGTACATCTTGCTGGTCGACAGGTGCTCGAAGAACAGCCGGGGGTCGGCCTCGATGCCGTCCAGGGTGCGGCGCTCGCGCACGAGGTGCGGCATCCAGGTGGAGCGGCGGCCGGTGTCCGTCCGGATCCGCCGCACCGCGCCCATCGCGAAGTCGATCTCCCGTTCGCGGTGGGCGGCCAGCAGCAGGGCGACCGCGTCCTCGGGGAGTTCGTCGTCGCTGTCGAGGAACATCAGGTACGGCGCCCGCGCGATCTCCAGGGCCCGGTTGCGCGGGGCGCTGCACCCGCCGCTGTTGTGCGGCAGGCGCAGGTACCGGATCCGGGGGTCGCGGGCCGCGAGCTCCCGCGCCACCCGGGGGGTGTCGTCCGTCGAGTGGTCGTCGCTGATGACGATCTCGAGGGCGCGGTGGGTCTGGCGGCGGACGGACGCGACCGCGCGGGGAAGCCGCTCGGCGTCGTTGTGCACGATCACCGTCACGGTGACGTCGGGGGTGCCGGGGGTGGTCACGGCGGGCATGCCTCCTCGGGACTGGGCGCCGGGGTGCGCTCCTCGAGCGGCAGCACCGGCGGCAGGGACGCCTCGTCCTGGCCGAGGAAGACCCGGCGCACGACGCGTTCGGCGGCGCGGCCGTCGTCGTACTCGCAGAACCGGCGCCGGAAGGCGGCCCGCGCCTTCGCCGCGCCCTCGTCGCGCCAGGCGTCCGTGGTGAGGATCTCGGTGAGTTCCTCCTGGGTGCGGGCCACCGGTCCGGGCGCCTCGGTCATCAGGTCGAAGTAGACGCCGCGGGTGGTGCGGTACGTCTCCCAGTCGTCGGCGTGGATCACCAGGGGGCGGTCGAGGTTGGCGTAGTCGAACATGATCGACGAGTAGTCCGTGACCAGGACGTCGGCGGCCAGGCACAGCTCCTCGACCGGGTCGTAGGACGAGACGTCCACGATGCGGCCCGAACGGCGCGGACCGGCCGGCGGGGAGGCGGTGCCGTCGTAGAAGTAGTGGCCGCGCACCAGCAGGACGGTGTCCTCGCCGAGGCGGTCGGCGAGCGCGGCCAGGTCCAGGCGCGGGGTCCAGCCGGCCTCGTAGTCGCGGTGGGTGGGCGCGTACAGCACGGCCCGGCGCCCCGGGGCGATGCCGAGGCGCTCGCGGACCGCGCGGACGTCGTCGGCACCGGCCGTGTAGTAGACGTCGTTGCGCGGATAGCCGTGGTCGAGCGAGACGAACCGGGAGGGGTACGCCCGCTCCCACATCCGGGTGGTGTGGCTGTTGCTGGAGAGGCTGTAGTCCCATTTGTCGACACGCTCCAGCAGGGCGGCGAAGTCCAGTCCCTGGGCGGCGGCCGGGAACGACATCTGGTCCAGGCCCATGCGCTTGAGCGGGGTGCCGTGGTGGGTCTGGAGGTGGACGGCGTCGGGACGTTTGACCACCGCGTTGGGGAAGTTGACGTTGTTGACGAGGTACTTCGCGGTGGCGAGCACCTCCCCGTAGCGGCGCGTGCCGGGGACGACGTGGTCGGTGCCGGGCGGGAGCAGGGCCGCGTTCTCGGCGGTCACCACCCACACCGGGTGGATGTGCGGGGCGAGTTCGGCCAGCTTGGCGGCGATCGCGGCCGGGTTGCAGGCGACGCCGCGGTTCCAGTAGGCGGCGAACACGGCCAGACGGGGATCGACCGGCCGGCGCAGGGCCCTGCGGTACTGGTGGTCGCGGACCCGGGTGCCGAGCTGCCGCCTGCCGGCGCGCACCGTGGACCGCACGGCGCGGCGGGTGCGGTTGGCGGCCTGGAAGGCGCGGTACCGGGTGTAGGCGCCCTCCTCGAGCAGCGAGCGGCGGACGCCGTCGAGGCCGGCGGGGCGCCGGTGGCCCTCGGGACGGCGGCGCAGGGCGGCGAGCGAGGCCCGGCGGAAGAACTCCCGGGCCACGTCCTCGGGCATGCCGCCGCGGGCGAAGGCGCGCAGGCAGTCCCGGACCATGATCTCGTAGAGCACGGTGTAGGCGGCGGGGCGGTCGCGGGTGAGGTCGAGGAGGCTCTCGTAGCGGTCGACGAGGGCGTAGTGCTGCTCGGCGGTGACCGGGGGGAGGCTGGCGGGCCGCAGCCGGCGGTCCTCGTGGGCGACGTGCGGCAGGCAGGCGACGCGGTCGGCGAGCAGGAGGGCGGCGAGGGCCGCGTGGGGTTCGTCGTCGGTGGTGAGGCGGTCCCGGTGGGCCCGCCAGAAACCGGCGCGCAGGACGCGGGTGCCGAGCAGCGGGGTCAGGCGCAGCAGGTAGGCGCTGTCGTCGAGGACGAGGTCGGTGCGGCCCGCGCGGGCGAGCAGGGGGCCGTCCGCGGAGGGCAGCCCGAGGGTGCGCCAGGTGCTGCGGACGTGGTCGATCAGCAGGACGTCCACGGTGGGGGGAAGCTCGGCGACGCGTTCGGCGATCGTGCGCGGGCCGCCGGGCGGCAGACCGTCCTTGGCGTGGACGAAGTGCAGCCAGCGGCCGGTGGCCCGGGCCGCCCCCGCCGCCCGGGCCGCCGCGTCGGACGTGCCGTCGGGCAGGGGCAGCACCTGGATCCCGGGGGCGTGCCGCTCGGCCGTCTCCTGGGCCCAGTCGCCGACGGCGGCGACGACGACCTCGGTGCCCGGGTGGGGGTGGGCGGCGAGGGAGTCGAGGAGGCCGGTCAGGTGGTCCTGGGTGTTCGGCCCGTGGACGATGACACTGAGCTCGGGCATCGCGGGGCTCCTTCGGCTGCTCGTCGTCGCTCCGGTCGTTCCGCTGCGGTCACTCCGTTTCAGTCATATTGGCATTAATGCGGCGGAAGGCGGCGCCGGGACGCGCGGGCGCGCGCCGCCCGGCCTCGTGCCGGCGGGGCCGGGGTCACTTGCCGGTGAACTTCTCGTACTCCCCGAGCACCTCGTCGGTCGGCCCGTCCATGCGCAGCTCGCCGCGCTCCAGCCACAGCACCCGGTCGCAGGTGTCGCGGATCGACTTGTTGTTGTGGCTGACCAGGAACACCGTGCCGGCCTCCTTGCGCAGCTCCCGGATCCGCGCCTCGGAGCGCTTCTGGAACTTGCGGTCCCCGGTGGCCAGCGCCTCGTCGATCATCAGCACGTCGTGGTCCTTGGCGGCGGCGATGGAGAACCGCAGCCGGGCCGCCATGCCGGAGGAGTAGGTGCGCATCGGCAGGGTGATGAAGTCGCCCTTGTCGTTGATCCCGGAGAAGTCGACGATCTGCTGGTAGCGGGCCCGGACCTCCGCGCGGGACATCCCCATGGCCAGCCCGCCCAGGACCACGTTGCGCTCCCCGGTCAGGTCGTTCATCAGCGCGGCGTTCACCCCGAGCAGCGAGGGCTGGCCGTCGGTGTAGACCCGGCCCCGCTCCGCGGGCAGCAGCCCGGCGATGGCCCGCAGCAGGGTCGACTTGCCCGACCCGTTGGAGCCGATCAGCCCGATCGCCTCGCCCCGGTAGGCCACGAAGGACACCCCGCGCACCGCGTGCACCGTGCGCACCCCGCGCCGCGCCTCGTCCCGGCCCCGGGCCAGGATGCGGCTGAGCGCCGCGGTGGCGCTGCCCCGCCCGCCCCGGGCGCCGTTGACCCGGTAGACGATGTGCAGGTCGTCGGCGATGACCGTGGGCACCCGCGCCCCCGCCGCGCCGGCCCGGTCGGTGTGCTCAGCCACGGCCGTACCTCTCCTCAGCCTTCCAGAAGTACACGAAGCCGGCCGCGCCGGCCAGCAGCGCCCAGCCCGCCGCGAACGCCCACACGTGCGGCGGCAGGTACCCCGCGCCGTAGCCGTCGATCAGCGCGAACCGCACCAGGTCCATGTAGATGGCCGCCGGGTTCCACTGCAGCACGTCCGCCAGCCACCCCGGCACGTCCCGGCCCGCCAGCATCGCCGGGATGCTGAACATCACCCCGGAGGCGTACATCCAGGTGCGCAGCACGAACGGCATCAGCTGCGCCAGGTCCGGCGTCCGGCTGCCCAGCCGCGCGAAGATCAGCGCCAGCCCGGCGTTGAAGACGAACTGCAGCGCCAGCGCGGGCACCACCAGCAGCCAGGACGGGCCGGGCACGCTGCCGAACGCCAGCACCACCGCCACCAGCACGACCAGCGAGAACAGCAGCTGCTGCAGCTGCTGCAGCGCGAACGAGAGCGGCAGCGCGGCCCGCGGGAAGTGCAGCGCCCGCACCAGCCCCAGGTTCCCGGAGATCGCCCGCACCCCGGCCAGCACCGTGCTCTGGGTGAAGGTGAACACGAACACGCCCGTGACCAAAAACGGCACGCAGATGTCGTGCGGGATGCCCCGGCGGGCGCCCAGCAGCAGCCCGAAGACGAAGAAGTACACGGCCGCGTTCAGCAGCGGCGTGGCCACCTGCCACAGCTGCCCCAGCCGCGCCTGGCTGTACTGGGCGGTCAGCTTCGCCTGCGAGAAGGCGAGGATGAAGTGCCGCCGCCCCCACAGCTGACGGACGTACCCCGGGAGGGACGGCCGGGCACCACTGACCGTGAGGCCGTGGCGGGCGGCGAGGGCCGCGAGGTCCTCCTCGGGCGGGGGGACCGGGGCGGGGGGCGGTGTGTGGAGGGCCTGACTCACATCCGCTGCTTTCGGTAGGGGGAGGGGGTGGCAGGGGGCGCGCGGTGCTCGCCCGTCGTTCTCCCGTACGCCTCCTGGCGTTCTCGTACGTCGGGACGGCACCGTATCGTCGCAACGGGAGCGTAGGTCGAATGTACGTCGGAACGCAACCGTTTCGTCGTCTCGTCCTATGCTGGTCCGCATGACGACGAACGCCGACGAGCCCCGGCCGCGCCCGCGGCGCAGGGCCCCCGCCGGGGCCGCCGTACTGCGGGAGGACGTGACGGAGGCCATCCGGGCGGCCGTCTTCGAGGAACTCGCGGCCGTCGGCTACGCGCGGATGTCGATCGAGGGCATCGCGCGCCGCGCGGGCGTCGGCAAGACCGCGGTGTACCGCCGCTGGCGCTCCAAACTGCACCTGGTCCTCGACCTGATGTCCGCGCTCGCCGTCCAGGGCCTGCCCGCGCCGGACACCGGCTCCCTCGAGAACGACCTGCGGCTGCTGTACGAGGTCACCTCCCGCGCCCTGCGCCACCCCGTCGCCTCGCAGATCCTCCCCGACCTCCAGGCCGAGGCCGCCCGCAACCCCGACATCGCCGAGGCCCTGCAGAAGGCGCTGCGGGAGGGCCAGGACTCGGTCGCCAGGTCCATCGTCACGGCGGCGGAGGAGCGCGGCGAACTGCGCCCCGGCGCCGACCACGCCCTGGCCCTGGACCTGATCTCGGGCCCGCTGTACTGGCGCTCGGTGGTGATCCGCGCCCCGAAGCCGCCGAAGGGGTACCTGGCCGCGCTGGCGAGGGCGACGACCCAGGCGCTGAAGGCACTGTGAGAGGGTGACGGCCCCTCGTCCGGGCGGGTCTCCCGCCCGCCGGGTCGAGCGCGGCGCGCACGGCGTCCTCCCGGCCGGCGGTGGTGCGCAGGGCGCGCTCGGAGGAGGCCGGGGCGGAGGGGGTCCGCGCGGATTATCCGCGCGCCGCCTCCGGGTGGTGGTGGAGCCAGCCGGCCCAGGCCGAGGTGATCATGTCGTCGACGCCGTGGCGGGGCTTCCAGCCGAGCTCGGCGGCCGCGCGGTCGGCGGAGGCGACGACGCGCGCCGGGTCGCCGGGGCGGCGGGCGGTGATCACCGGCGGGCGGTCGTGACCGGTGAGCACGTTGATGCGGTCGATCATCCCGCGGACCGAGACGCCCTCACCGCGGCCGATGTTGAGGGTGAGGTCCCGGCCGGGGGAGGAGCGCAGCGCGCGGGCCGCCGCCACATGGGCCTCGGCCAGGTCGACGACGTGGATGTAGTCACGGACGCAGGTGCCGTCCGGGGTCGGGTAGTCGTCGCCGAGGATGCGCGGGGAGGCGTTCCCGGTCAGCTTCTCGAAGACCAGGGGGATCAGGTTGAACGCGCCCGCGTCGGCGAGGCCGGGGCTCGCCGCGCCGGCCACGTTGAAGTAGCGCAGGCAGGCCGTGGACAGCCCGGCCGCCCTGCCGGTCGCGCGGACCAGCCACTCGCCGGCCAGCTTGGTCTCGCCGTAGGGCGACAGGGGCACGCAGGGGGTCTCCTCCGTGACCACCTCCACGTCCGGCATGCCGTACACCGCCGCCGAGGACGAGAACACGAAGGACGTCACCCCGGCCGCCCCCGCCGCCTCCAGCAGGACGCGCAGGCCCTCGACGTTCTCCCGGTAGTAGTGCAGGGGCCTCTCCACCGACTCGCCCACCTGCTTCTTCGCCGCCAGGTGGACGACGCCGGTGACCCCGTGCCCGGCGAGGGCGCGCGCCACCCGCTCGCCGTCCAGGGTCGAGCCGACCACCAGCGGCACCCCGTCCGGCACCCGGTCGGCGAGACCGGTGGACAGGTCGTCGTACACCACCACCCGTTCTCCCGCCTCGGTCATCGCCCGTACGACGTGCGCCCCGATGTAGCCGGCGCCGCCGGTGATCAACCAGGTCATGGATGGCCGTCCCCTCGTCATCGGTCCCCTTTGTACCGGTGCACCGGCTCTCAGTGAAGCAGGCGCCACAGCCTGCCGCGCAGGACCGAGACGACACCGCGTACGCCGGTCGCCACCCGCAGGGCCAGCGCGCCCGAGTGCGTGGCGTACGGCCGCACCAGCACCACGCCGTGCCGGGGGCTCGGCACCGCGCGGCGGCGCAGCAGCCCGGGCCCGGCGAGCGCGTGCGCGGTGACGCGGCGGCCCGACCCGTCCCGGAAGCGCACGCACAGCCGCAGGTCCCAGGCGCCCGTGCCGATCGCGGCCAGCCGGTTCGGCGGTACGGCCGTCTCCGCGGACCAGACGCCCCCGGCGGACGCCCGCAGGGGGACCGTGCGGCGGACGGCCACGCCGTCCCGCTCGCGGTGCCGCCACTCCACCTCCACCGACTCCGGCCCCGCCGCGGCCACCCGCCCGTACAGCTCGTGCAGGCGCAGCCGCAGCCGGAAGCCGCTCCCCGCGCGGGGGCGCAGTTCCGCGTCCACGGCGAGCGGCAACCGGGGCACGGGACGGGTCAGCAGCGGCTCCAGGGTGAGTCCGGGCAGGTCGGCCGACCAGCAGGGGGTGCCGTCCTGCGTACGGGCGTAGGGCGGGCACAGCCGGGCCGGGCGGGCGGCCAGTTCCCGCAGGCGGGGCAGGTCGCGCGGCTCCGGGGAGGCCAGCACCACCCGTCCGATCAGCCGGCCCGGTGCGGCCGGGTCGCGCGCCCAGTCGTCCGCGTCGTAGTCCGCGAGGAAGGCCCGGGTGTGCGCCCACCACCGGCGCCGGTAGTCCTCGTCGCGCAGCGGCAGCTCGCGCGCGTACATGCGCAGCTCGCGGTCGAGGAACTTGGCCCGCGCCCCGCGCGCCAGCCGTTTCTGCCCGGCGTCCAGCAGGACGGCGTGGGCCGTGCGGCAGGCGCGCGTGCGGGCCTGCCAGTTGTCGATGCCCGCGCGGTCCAGCGAGATCGACAGCCGCCGGGCGGACCGGCGGACGTGCCAGACGTACACCCGGTCCGGGACCAGGGCGACGCGCGGGGCGGCGGCCCACACGCGCGCGGTGAAGACGAAGTCCTCGTAGGGGAAGCGGCCGTCGGGGAAGCGGATGCCGTGCTCGCGCAGGAAGGCCGTGGCGTAGAGCTTGTTGACGCAGAGGGTGTCGTGGACCAGGCGCGGGCGGCGCGCCGGGCGCGCGAGCACGGCGGGCGCGGCGTACAGGTCCGGCTCCCACGGCACCTCGCGCCCCGAGGGCAGCTCCCGCCGTACGCACAGACCGCCCGCGACCTGGGCGCCCGCCCCGGTCGCCGCGGTGAGCAGGGCGTCCACCGCGCCGGGCGGGAGGACGTCGTCGCTGTCCAGGAACATCACGTGGGGCGAGGTCACCGCGTCGAGCCCGGTGTTGCGCGGGGTGCCGCAGCCGCCGCTGTTGACGGGGAGGCGGATCACCCGCAGGCGCGGCTCGTCGGCGGCCAGCCGGTCCAGCAGATCGGCGCTGCCGTCCGTCGAGCAGTCGTCGACGGCGACGACCTCGCGCACGGCGGGCCCCTGTCCGAGGGCCGAGCGCACGGCGTCGGTCACGTGGGCGGCGTCGTCGTGGCCGATGACCACGACGGAGACCTGGGAGTGGTGGGGGTGCATGGCGTCCTCGGGGCGTATGGGCGGTTCGTTGGCCTTTTGCCCGTTCGGGGACGTTCCGTACACGTCGTCGCGGCGGTGGACGAGGGGGGCGGGCGGCGGACGGCGGACGCCTTCGCGCCGGCCGGTGCCCCTACGCGTTCTCCGCCGCCGCGTCCAGGGCCGCGGTGAGCCGGTCGAGGTGGGCCCGCAGGGCGTGGACCTCGTCGATCCCGAAGCCGGTCGCGGCGGTGATCCGCCGCGGCACCTCCAGGGCCCGCTCGCGCAGCGCGGCGCCCTCCTCGGTCGGCCGCACCTCCACCGAGCGCTCGTCGCGCGCACTGCGCTCCCGGCGCACCAGGCCGGCCGCCTCCAGCCGCTTGAGCAGCGGGGACAGCGTGCCGGAGTCGAGTCGCAGGTGTTCGCCGAGCTTCTTCACGGGCAGGGCGCCGTGCTCCCACAGCACCAGCATCACCAGGTACTGCGGATAGGTGAGTCCGAGGTCCTTGAGGATCCCCCGGTAGACGCCGTTGAAGGCGCGGGACGCGGCGTGCAGGGAGAAGCAGATCTGCTGGTCGAGGCGGAGCCAGTCGTCGGCGGGGGCCGCCGGGGGCGTGGGGGCCGGGGTCGGTGTCATGGCTCCAGGGTAGCTCTTGGGGGCCATTCAGTTGTGTGCAATTGAATTGTGTGCTCTACTTGTGGCCGCGGAGGGGGCCGAGCAGGCCGCCCCGCCCACCGGTCATCGAGAGGGAAGGGTCTCCCCATGGACGCGCTCTACACCGCTGTCGCCACCGCCACCCACGGCCGCGAGGGCCGCGCCGTCACCTCCGACGGCAAGATCGACGTCGGTCTGAGCGCTCCCGTGGAGCTGGGCGGCGACGGCCGGGGAACCAACCCGGAGCAGCTCTTCGCCGCCGGTTACGCGGCCTGCTTCGGCAGCGCCCTCGGCGCGGTCGGCCGCGCCGCGAAGGTCGACGTGAAGGACGCCTCGGTGACCGCCGAGGTCGGCATCGGCAAGCAGGGCGAGGGCTTCGCGCTCGCGGTGACGCTGCGCGTCGAGCTGCCCGAGGGCGTGGACGAGGAGACCGGCCGCAAGCTGGTCGAGCAGGCCCACCAGGTCTGCCCCTACTCCAACGCCACCCGCGGCAACATCCCGGTCGACCTCGTCATCGAGTGACCGCCGGGCGGCGCCGGCCGCCCGCCGCTCATTCCCCGATCCGCGCCAGCACCTCCCCCGTCCGCCGGCTCCACGTCACCACCACCGCCTCCTCGGGCACCCGCTGCCGGGGCGTCAGCAGCAGCCAGCGCGCGTGGTACCGGCGGACGATCGCGGCGCGGTCGGCGCGGGTCGAGCCGGGGTCGAGGTACGCGCGCACGTCGGCCGCCCGCCGCTCGCGCTCCCGTTCGTCCAGGGACGCGTCCGGCCAGGCGGGCGCGGCGAGGTTCGGGCCGTACCCCGCGATCGCGTGGACGGCGTGGTAGCCGTCGGTGATGACCACCTCGCCCGGCCCGATGTGCCGTGCGGCCCACGCGTACTCCGGCCAGTCGGGCGGCTGCGCGAAGCCGGCCGGCACCACCGCCCCGGCCTGCACGGTCAGGAACCCGGCGCAGGCCCCCGCCGCCGCGGCCCCGCCCAGCACCCGCCGCCACACCGGCCACGGCCGGGCCGCCGCCAGCTCCACCGCGAGCGCGAACTGCAACGGCACCAGCGTCAGCCCGAGGATCCTGCCGTAGGTGTAGTGACCGCTCACCCAGCCGTACGCCACCACCAGGCAGTCCAGCGCGAACATCAGCACCAGCGGATCGCGCCCCGCGGTGCGCCGCGCCCGCAGCCACAGCGCCGGAAGCCCGAGCAGCGCCAGCCAGAACTGCCCCCCGAGGTCCAGGTACAGCCGCCGGTGCATCGCGTCCACGCTGTCGTCCCCGGCCAGCGCGAACACGTCGGAGTACGGCCAGCACGCGGCGACCGCCACCGCCACCGCAGCCGTGAGCGCCCACCGCCCCACGAGCGCCCGCTCCCAGTTCCGCTGCCCCCCGGCGACCAGCGCCACCGCGCCCAGCGCCGCCGCCACCGCGGTGATCGGGTGCACCAGCAGGACCAGCCCGTACAGCACGCCCAGCGCCGCGTACCCGGACAGCGGGCGCAGCCCGCCCGGACCGACGTACCGCACGGCCGCCGCGTCCCGGGCCCGCGCCCCCGTCAGCGCCCACGCCCAGAAGGTGAGCCCGATCGCGAACGCCGACGGGTACGGCAGGGTGCCCGTCATCGACATCAGGCCCAGGTAGCCGCTCCACCAGGCCCGCTCCGTGCCCCACAGCAGCGTCATCGCGGCGAGCGCCAGCACCGGCGCCCAGGGACGCGGGGTCAGCACGCGGACGAAGCGGCCGATCCCGGTCAGCAGCACCAGCAGGTTCAGCGGCCCGGTGAGCCGGACCACCTCCCAGCCGCCCAGCCCGGTCAGCCGGGCGAACACGCCCTGGGCCAAGGCGAACGGCGAGTAGTAGGCGCTGCCCGCGCCCGGCAGGTCCGCCGTCGGATGCCGGGGACGCAGCAGGTCGGCCCGGAGGCGTTCGACGACCGCCGCGTGCTGCCCGGCGTCGCAGCACAGCGGCACGCGCCAGTACGCCAGCGACATCACGAGCCAGAAGAGGAAGCCGAAGAGCTGGTACGGCGTGGGGCGCCAGGCGACGCCGCCGCGCAGTGCCGTGGCACCGCGCAGGGTGCGCCGGACGACGACTCCGGCGCTCACCGGAGGGCGGGGGAGAGGAGCGTCCGAGGCATCTGCCCAATGTTCCCGATCGGACCGGCGACATGACCCGGCGTCACCTCATCGGGTGACGCGGGGGGGGGTCCGGCCCCTCAGCGGGCCTCGGCGCGCCGGTTCCGCCGGAGCTTCTGCTCCGGCAGCGCCACCCGTTCCCGGAGCACCGGCTCCAGGAGCTGGGGCACGCCCAGCACCGGCAGCAGCCAGGCCAGCACGATCAGCCGGTCGCCCCAGATGTTGATGTCCGGGTGCCCGGCCTGGTTGAGGAACCCCGTGCCGGCGGCGGCGACCAGGAAGGCCCCGAACACCGGCCGTCGCCGCGCGCCCCAGGCACCGGCCGCCACGCACGCCAGGAACACCGGCTCCCAGAGCCGCCGCCGCAGCCACTCCGTCCAGAAGTTCCCCTGGAGCTGGAAGAACTCCGCCCACGGACGTTCCCGGTCGGGCCGGGCGAAGTGATCGGTGAGCAGGTCCTGCACGCTCTCCGCCATCGACGGGTGGTGCAGGACCCGGGCCAGCAGCACCGTGCCGAACGCGCCCGCGCACCCCACCCCGGTGAGCGCCCGCACCGCGCGTTCCGGCGGCGCGCCCCGCCGCCGCCCCCGTACGGCGATCGCCGCGCCCGCACCCGCCAGGCACAGCCCGAGGAACAGCGCCTGCGAGTGCTTGACGGTGAACAGCGCGAGCAGCGCGGCGCCCACGAGCGCGGTGCCCGCCCGGGTCCCGCGCCCCGTGAGCACCAGCGCGCAGCCCCACAGCACGGCCAGGGTGAGGGCCAGCTGCAGCCCCTCGGTCATCGGGCGCAGGGCGGTCGTCCCGCACGGCAGGACGTAGAACAGCGCCTGTCCGGTGAGCGCGAGCGGCACGGGCACCGACAGGGTGCGCAGGACCAGGAAGGCGAGCACCCCGCCCGCGCACGCGACGACCACGCCCGCCGTCCACACGCCCCAGGTCACGCCGAGCAGCGTCACGAACGGCACCAGGAACACCGGGTAGCCGGGCCGCGCCTCGAAGATCCGCATGAAGCGCTCCGGCATGAACGGCACGGTGTGCCCGCCGGTCTGCCCGGCCGCCAGCCGGGTCTCCACCTGCCGCCACTCCCGCTCCCGGCACTCCTCGAGGACGCGCGGGGCGGGGTCCGGGGCGTGGAAGCGCACCACGTCCACGTTCTGCGCGCGGTGCGCGATCGACGCCCGGCCCGCGCAGACGTAGTCGATGGCGGCGGCCGCCGCCTCCCGCTTGTCCGCGCCGCCCAGGCTCAGCGCGTACGACAGGTAGTTCTTGGTGTCGGGGGTGTCCCGGCCGGTGACGTTCGCCAGTTGCAGCAGCGCGAAGACCGCGGCCAGGAGCAGGACCCGGGTGCGCGGCCTCACGACGGCGCGGGCAGCACGGCACGGCCGGTGACCTGGGAAGGCACCGGGACCGGGTCCGCGGTCCGTTCCGGCAGCGGCTCGCCCAGCATCAGCGTGCGCACCACCCGCTCGGCGGCCCGGCCGTCGTCGAACTCGCAGAACCGGTCCCGGAAGGCGGACCGCAGCCGTGCCGCCTCCTCGTCCCGCCACGTCCCGGAGGAGAACAGCCACGCCAGTTCGAGGGAGGAGCGCGAGACGTGCCCCGGCGCCTCGGCCGTGATGTCGAAGTAGAACCCCCGGCTCGCCGCGACGGCGTCCCGGTCGTCGGCGTGGATCACGATCGGCCGGTCCAGGTGGGCGTAGTCGAACATGATCGACGAGTAGTCGGTGACCAGCACGTCGGAGGCGAGCATCACGTCCTGCACCCGCGGCTCGTCCGTGGCGTCGACCAGCACGCCCCGCCGGTGCAGCTCCGCGAGGCCCAGCCCGCGCGCCGGACCCCGGGCGAGGGACGGGTGCAGGCGCACGACGAGGGTGTGGCCGGGGCCCAGGTCCGCGGCGAACCGGGCCGGGTCGAACCGCTCCACCAGCCCGTCCCTGCGGTAGTCGCGGCGGGCCGGAGCGTACAGCACCACCGTGTCGCCGTCCGGGATGCCGAGCCGGGCGCGGACCGCGCGCCCCTGCTCCGGGCCGGCGCCGACCAGCACGTCGTTGCGTGGGCTGCCGCTGCGCAGGGAGGTGAAGTGGCAGGGGAAGGCCCGCTCCCACACCAGCTCGGAGTGGCGGTTGGCGACCAGGCTGTGGTCCCAGCGGTCCGCCCGGCGCAGCATCTGCGGCACGTCGAAGCCGAGCCGGGCGCCGGGTCTGTCCAGCAGATCGGCGCCCGCGTACAGCAGCGGGGTGCCCTGGTGGGTGTGGATGTGCACGCTCCCCGGGCGCTTGACCAGCGCGCCGGACCAGTTGACGTTGTTGACGAAGTAGGTGGCCCGCTCGGTCACCCGGCGGTAGCCGGCGGAGTCCGGGAGCACGTACTCCACGTCCGGCGGCAGTCCGGCCGCCTGCTCCCCGTCGGCCAGCACCCACACGCCCCGGATGTGCGGGGCGAGTTCGCGCGCCGCGTGGAAGACGGCCGCCGGGTCGCCGAGCACGCCCCGGTGCGAGAACGCCGAGTACACGGCGAGGTCCGGATCCAGCGGACGGCGCGGCGGCAGCGCGGACCGGGTCCGGGCGGCCCGTGCCGCCGCGGCGGTGCCCGCCCGCCGGGCCCGCCGTCCCAGCTCCCGGCCCGCCCGCCCGGCCTGCCGGCGCAGGACGTACCCGGCGTAACTCCCCTCCAGCACCCGCAGTTCGGCCGGGACCCGGGTGCCCCGGGGCCGGTGCGCCCGGAACATCTCGGCCGTACGGCGGAAGAACTCGCCCCGGTCGGACGGGGGCAGGCGGTCCGGCTTGGACAGGATGTCCAGACAGTGCTCGCCCATCTTGGCGTGCAGGAAGGGCCGCCAGTGCGCCAGCGCCGGACGGGCGTCGACGAACCGGAAGACCCGCGCGTACTGCTCGTGGACGTCGAAGTGCTTGCGGCTGGTGGTGGACAGGATGCTGCCCCGGCGGCGCTGGCGGTAGTACAGGCAGATCCGGTCCAGGGTCGCGATGCGCTCCGCGCTGAGCATCACCGGGAAGGTCCAGGGCGTGTCCTCGTAGTAGCCGGGCGGGAAGGCGAAGCCCTCCCGCTCGACGAAGTCGCGGCGGTAGACCTTGTTCCACACCACCATCAGCAGGTCGAGGATCTCGGGCCGTTCGGCGGCCGTGAAGACGTCCTCGGGGGCGAGCAGGTGCGCCAGCACGTTGCGGCGGGTGCCGCCCCACCAGTGGGCGCGGGCGTAGTCGAAGACCAGCACGTCCGGGTCGCCCGTCTCGTCGAGGCGGTCGGCCAGCGCGCGCAGCGCGCCCGGGGTGAGGGTGTCGTCGCTGTCGAGGAAGAACAGGTAGTCGCCGCGCGCGTGCGGCATTCCGGCGTTGCGGGCGCGGCCCAGGCCCACGTTCTCGGGCAGGTGCAGCACCCGGACGCGCTCGTCGCGGGCCGCGTACGCGTCGAGGACCGCTCCGCAGTCGTCGGGCGAGCGGTCGTCGACGGCGATCACCTCGAGGTCCAGGTACGACTGCCCGAGCACCGAGTCGAGGCACTCCTGCAGGTATCCCCGCACCTTGAAGACGGGGACGATGATGCTGAAGCGGGGCACGTCAGCTCCTCACCAGGGCGGCGGCCGCGGGGGCCGGGACACGTTCCGCGAGCGGGGTCACGGGCGGGAGCGCCTGCGGCGGCTCGCCGAGCAGCACCCGGCGCACCACCCGTTCGGCGGCCCGCCCGTCGTCGAACGGGCAGAACCGCTCCCGGAACCGGGCCCGCAGCGCGGCCGACTCCGCGCCCGCCCAGGTGCCGTCCCGGAACACCCGGGCCAGTTCGTCGGGCGTGCGGGCCACCGGTCCGGGCGGCTCGGCCATCAGGTCGAAGCAGACGCCCCGGATCTCCCGGTAGACGTCCCAGTCGTCGGCGTACACCACGATCGGGCGGTCCAGGTTGGCGTAGTCGAACATGATCGACGAGTAGTCGGTGACCAGCGCGTCGGCGGCCAGGCACACGTCCTCCGAGGAGCGGTGCGCGGTCACGTCGATGATCCGGCTGACCCGTCCGCCGCTCCCGCGGCCGCCCCGGTCGTAGAAGTAGTGGGCGCGCAGCAGGACGACCACGTCCTCGCCGGCCGCCTCGCAGAACGCCTCCAGG
Source organism: Streptomyces viridosporus T7A (assembly GCF_008704515.1). Taxonomy (NCBI): domain Bacteria; kingdom Bacillati; phylum Actinomycetota; class Actinomycetes; order Kitasatosporales; family Streptomycetaceae; genus Streptomyces; species Streptomyces viridosporus. Next base: position 3,468,788 of record NZ_CP023700.1, on the reverse strand, counting down.
TCCAGGCCGGTCTCGAAGCCGGTGCGGTGGTCGCGGTGGGTGGGGGCGTACAGGACGGCGGTCCTCCCCTCCGGCACGCCGAGCTCCGCGCGGACGCGGGCCACGTCCTCGGCGGTGGCCGTGCAGTACACGTCGTTGCGCGGATAGCCGTACTCGAGGTGCTCGTAGGAGCCGGGGAAGGCGCGCTCCCAGGTGCGGGTGGAGTGGGGGTTGGAGGAGAGGTTGTAGTCCCAGCGGTCCACCCGGCCCAGCAGCTTGGTGAAGCTGCCGGTCGCGGCGGCCACCACCGGGTACGTCGACTGGTCGACGCCCATGGTCTTCAGCGGGGTGCCGTGCTGGGTCTGCAGGTGGACGCTGCCGGGGCGCTTGACCACGCCCTCCGCGAAGTTGGCGTTGTTGATCAGGTACGTGGCGCGGGCCAGGACCTCCCAGGCGCGGTGGCTGCCGAGGACGGCGTACTCGACGCCCTCCGGCACGGTGTGCACCCGGTCGGCCTCCACCAGGAACACCCCCCGGATGTGCGGGGCGAGTTCGCGGGCCTTGGCGTGGATCGCGGCCGGGTTGCAGGCGTAGCCGCGGCCCCAGTACGCGCAGTACACGGCGAGGTTCGGGTCCAGCGGGCGCCACCGGTGCATCCGGTACAGCAGCCGGGTGCGCAGGCCCCGGGGGCGCGGCACCGCCGCCACCGCCCGCGCCACCGCGCGGCGGGCGTCGCGCAGGGCGGCGAACGCCGTGTAGGAGCCGGCCGCCAGCAGCCGGTGCTGCACGCCGAGGCTGCCGCCCGGGGGCCGGTACCCGGCGGGGCGGTGGCGGCGGTGGAGCAGGCTCGCCCGGCGGAAGAACGCGCGGTGCCCCGCCGGGAGCCGCCGGGGACGGGCGGCCGTCTTCAGCACGGCGGCGAAGAGCTGCTCGAACAGCGGCCCCGACCGTTCGGCGGGCAGCCCCAGTTCGGCGGCGCGGACGAGCACCAGCTCGGCCTGGTCCAGCAGGTCGGCGTGGTGCGGGCCGGGGAGGTTCAGCCGGCTGCCCTGCCGGCGCAGCAGGTGCCGGACGACGACCGAGCGCAGCACCGCCACGCGCTCGGCGCTCAGCATCGCCAGGCCGCCCCAGCCGATGTCCGTGAAGTGGCCGTCGGGGAAGGCCAGTTCCCGTTCGGTGACGAAGGCACGGCGCCAGGCCGCGCTCCACGCCGGGAGCTGCACGCCGGTGAGGTGCGGGGCGCGGCCGGGGGCGAAGGCGCCGTCCGGTGCCTTCGCCAGCAGGGGGGCGGCCGGGTTGCCCGGTTCGCCCTCCCACCAGGGCGTGCGCTCGTGCTCGAAGCAGAGCACGTCCACCGGCCCGGTCCGCTCCAGGCGCGCGTCCAGGGCCGCCAGCGCGCCCGGTACGAGGGTGTCGTCGCCGTCGAGGAACAGCAGGTACGTCCCGGTCGCCCGCCGCATCCCGGTGTTGCGCGCCCCCGCCAGCCCGGCCGACGGCGGCGCGTGCACCGGGGCCACCCGGGAGTCCCGCTCGGCGTACCGGGCGGCGACGTCGGACGCGGGGGACCCGGGGGCGTCGCAGACGGGGATCAGCTCGAAGTCACCGAAGGACTGGGCGAGCACCGAGTCCAGCGCCTGGGCCAGCCGGCCTGCGACCCCGTGGGACGGGACGATGATGCTGAAGCGGGGCATGCTGCTCTTTCCGTTGGGGTTCTCGTGGCGCCCGTCGCCTCAGCGGGCGGGGCGCCGTCCGGGCCGCCCCGCCGGACGCCGGGCGGGCGGCCGGGTCGGAGCGGGCCGCGACGAACCGGGGGACAGGGGCACTCCCGAGGGGAGAACGGCGGTCAGAAGCGGTCGGTGACGGTCAGCGGGCCGCCGGGCCGCTGCTGCGCCGGCACGGTCGCGAGCGGCGGCGGGCCGGACGCGGCGCCGGCCGCCGGCACCGGACGGCGCTCGTGCGGGGGGACGACCGGGGGGAGGCCGGCCTGACCGAGCACGACCCGGCGGACGACCCGCTCGGCGGCACGGCCGTCGTCGTACGGGCAGAAGCGGGCGCGGAACGCCGCGCGCCGCCGGGCGGAGTGGGAGCCGCGCCAGTGGCCGGTGGCGAAGAGGTCGATCAGCTCCTCCTCGCCGTCCGCCACCGCGCCCGGCGGGAACGCCCGCACGTCGACGTAGGTGCCGCGGGCCGCCTCGTACGCCTCCCAGTCGTCGGCGCACAGGACGATCGGCCGGTCCAGGCCCGCGTAGTCGAACATCAGCGGGGAGTAGTCGGTGACCAGGACGTCCGAGGCCAGGCACAGGGACGCGACGTCCGGGTGGGCGGAGACGTCCAGGACCCGGCCGGAGCCGCCCGCGGGCGGTGTGCCGTGCGGCGGCCGGGTGCGGGCCAGGACGACGAACCGCGGGCCCAGGCGGCGCACCACGCGCTCCGGGTCGAGCGGGGGGCGCTGGGTGCGGCGGTAGTCGCGGTGGGCCGGCGCGTACAGGATCGCCACCGCGCCCTCGGGGACGCCGAGCGCCTCCCGCAGCCCGGCCACGTCGGCCGCGGTCGCCGTGTGGAGCGGGTCGGTGCGCGGCTGGCCGTACTCCAGGGTGGTGTACCGGCCGGGGTACGCCCGCTCCCAGGCCAGGGTGGAGTGGCGGTTGGCGGTGACGACGTAGTCCCACCGGTCGACGTCCTCCAGGAGCCGCGCGAAGTCGGTGTCCCGGGCCGCGGCCGGGCGCTCCAGGAGGTCCAGGCCGGTGTGCCCGAGGGGGGTGCCGCGCTGCGTCCGGACGACGACCTGGCCCTCGCGCTTGACCAGGCGGGGGTCCAGGCCGGTGTCGCTCACCAGGTAGGCGGAGCGGGCGAGGGCGGTCCAGTAGGCGGCCGTGCCGGGGACGAGGCGGGGCGGGCCCGGCGGGGCGGTGCGGGGGCGTTCGGCACGGCCGGGGTGATCGGGGGGCGCCGCCCAGGTGGTGCGGATGTGCGGGGCGACGGCGTGGAACGCGGACTCCAGGGCGGCCGGGCCGCCGCCGTCGGCGCGGGCGGTGAAGACGGCGCGGTCGGCGCGCAGCGGGAGCAGCCGCTGGAGGCGGTAGTGCAGGAGCAGGGCGGCGGAACGCAGGGCCGACGCCGTCCTGCCGATGAGCCGGGCCGCCCCGCGGCGCAGGGCCGACGCCAGCCGGAGGGCCCGGTAGGTGCGGTGCAGGCCGAACCGGACCAGCGTGTGGTGGACCCGGGCGCGCGCGGGGACGGGCGCGCCGGGCGCGTAATGGCGCCGGCAGTGGGAGCGGGCCCGGCGCAGGAAGGCGGCGTGCGTCCCGCGCGGCAGCCGGTCCCGCCGGGTGTAGACGGTCACGAGGTGGTCGACCATGCGGCGGAACAGCACCGGCCGCCAGTGCTCCAGGCCGGGGTGCTCGTCGAGGTACGCGAACACCCGGTCGTACTGGTCGAAGACGTCGAAGTGCCGTTCGCTGACGGTGCGCAGGATGCCGCCGGCCCGCCGCTGCCGGTAGTGCACGCACACCCGGTCCAGGGTCGCGATCGACTCCGCCGTCATCAGGACCGGGTACGTCCACGGGGTGTCCTCGTAGTAGCCGGGCGGGAAGGCGAAGCCCGCCCGCTCCACGAACTCCCGCCGGTACGCCTTGTTCCAGGCCACCATCAGCAGGTCGAGCAGCCCCGGCCGGTCCACCAGCCGGAACGGCGCCGGTCCCCGTTCGGCGAGCTGCGCGGCGATCCGGTTGCGCACGGCCTCGCCCGACCAGTACGTGCGCGCGTAGTCGTAGACCAGGACGTCCGGGTCGCCGGTCTCCTCCAGCCGGTCGGCGATCGCCAGGAGCGCGCCGGGGGCGAGGGTGTCGTCGCCGTCCAGGAACACCAGGTAGTCGCCCGTCGCCCGCTCCGTCCCGGCGTTGCGGGCCCGGCCGAGGCCCGTGTTCCGGGGCAGGTGCACGGCCCGCACGCGCGGGTCGCGGGCGGCGAACTCGTCGATCACCGCGCCGCACGCGTCCGGCGAGCAGTCGTCGACGGCGATCAGTTCGAGATCGGTGTACGACTGGGACAGCACCGATTCCAGGCACTCGTGCAGGTACGCCTGGACCTGGTACGCGGGGACAATGACACTGAACCTGGGCAAGGGGCATCCATCGGTCGGTGCGGGCGTTCGGCCCGGCAACGGCCGCTGGGCCGACTTGGTTACGCCGCCTGCGGCATCCGGGGGAATCCGGTCACCCGAAGGGGCGGACCTGCACCGGCCCGCCCCCTTCCGGCCCCGTGCCCGGGCTATTTCACCGCGCCCGCCATCACACCGGAGACGAACTGCCGCTGGAACGCGAAGAACACGACCAGCGGGATCACCATGGAGAGGAACGCGCCCGGCGCCAGCACGTCGATGTTGTTGCCGAACTGCCGTACCTGCGTCTGCAGGGCGACCGTGATCGGCTGGCTCCCGGCGTCCGAGAAGATCAGCGCGACCAGCAGGTCGTTCCACACCCACAGGAACTGGAAGATGCCCAGCGCGGCGATCGCCGGCCCGGCGAGCGGCATCACGACCCGGACGAACAGGCGCAGTTCACCCGCGCCGTCCAGCCGGGCCGCCTCCAGCAGCTCCTTCGGGATCTCCGCGAAGAAGTTCCGCAGGAGGAACACCGCGAACGGCAGGCCGAAGCCGACGTGGAAGAGGACCACACCGACCAGGGAGCCGAAGATGCCCAGGGCACCGAAGAGTTCGGCGATCGGGATCAGCGCCACCTGCACCGGCACCACCAACAGCCCCACCACACCGAGGAACCACCAGTCCCGGCCGGGGAACTCCATCCAGGCGAAGGCGTATCCGGCCAGCGAGCCGATCACCACCACCAGCACGGTCGCCGGCACGGTGATGAGGACCGTGTTCAGCAGGGAGCCCGTGATGTCGCCGTTCTCCAGCAGCCTCTCGTAGGCGCCGAAGGTGAGTTGCGAGGGCTCGGTGAGCACCTTCCACCAGCCGTCGGCGGCCATGTCCTGCGGAGTGCGCAGACTGGCCAGCAGCAGCCCGACCGTCGGCACCAGCCAGAACAGGCCGACGACGATCAGGAAGACGCGGACCAGTCCGCCGCTCACCCACGCGCCGAGCCGCGACCCCAGTGACCGCTCGGCCTCGACGGTGCCGACCGGCGGCGGGGCCGCCCCGGTGACCCTCCCGGCGTCCGTGCTCATCGCCGCACCTCCCGCCTCAGCCTGCGGATGTTGAACCACATCACCGGGATCACCAGGAGCAGCAGGAACACCGCGATCGCGCTGGCGATGCCCGGCTGGTCCGCGGCGAAGCCCTTGCGGTACAGCTCCAGCGCGAGGACGTTCGCGTCGTCCTGGGAGGAGCCCGGGGCGATGATGAAGACCAGGTCGAACACCTTCAGCACGTTGATCATCAGGGTGACGGTGACGACCGCCAGGACCGGTGCCAGCAGGGGCACCGTGATCCGTCTGAAGACCTGCCACTCGTTGGCGCCGTCCACCCGGGCGGCCTCCAGCAGCTCCCGGGGCATGCCCGCGAGGCCGGCCGCGATCAGCACCATCGCGAAGCCCGCCCACATCCAGATGTACGAGCCGATGATGGCGGGCGTGACCAGCGCCGGTCCCAGCCAGTCCACGCCGTTGTACGGCTCCGCGAAGTTGCTCGCCGGGAGCCGCAGACGGGCGCCGTCGGCCTTCGACGACAGGGAGAAGGTGCCGTCGGCGCCCGCCGTGGCCGTCTCCACCACCGTGCCGTCCCTGACGGCCTCGATCCTCATCCCCGCGTAGCCCAGTTCGCCGGCGTCGACGCCGTTCAGCGTGCCGACGCCCTTGCCGCGGGTGAAGTCCTGCCAGGTGGTGCCGGTGATCCGGTCGTCCTGCGGCTTCGGCGCCGCGGCCCGCTCCGCGTCGTCCGGCATCAGGTCCGGGGCGACCCCGACCAGCGGCAGCGTGACCGTGTCGCCCACGCCCACCGCCTCCTTGGTGACGAAGGCGCCCCCGCCGGCCGGCTCCAGCGGCGACTCGCGGCCCGGGTGCGCCTTCGGGAACGCCGAGGACTGGGCGAAGGTGTCGTGCACCCCCACCCACACCGCGTTCGCCACGCCCTTGTCCGGGTCCTGGTCGTACACCAGGCGGAAGATGATGCCCGCCGCGAGCATCGAGATCGCCATCGGCATGAAGACGACCAGTTTGAACGCCGTTCCCCAGCGCACCCGTTCGGTCAGCACCGCGAAGACCAGACCGAGCGCGGTCGCCACCGTCGGCGCGAACACCACCCAGATGACGTTGTTCTTCAGGGCCGTGCGGATGCCGTCGTCCGTGAACAGCGCCCGGTAGTTGTCGAACCCGGCGAACCCGTCGCCGGACTGGTCGTAGAAGCTGCGGACGACGGAGTACCCGATCGGGTAGACCACGAGCGCACCGAGCAGGACGAGCGCGGGCAGCAGGAACAGCGCCGCGACGGTGGTGCGGGTGCCGGTGACGCTCTTGCGCGACTTGGGAGCGGCAGGGGCCGTCTTCGACGCCCCTGCCGCCGTGTCCGACGCCATCGCCGGTTCAGTTCCCGTACGCCGCGGCCGCGTCGGCCTCCAGCCTCTGCTGGGTCCCCGCGACGTCCTTCGGATCCTTCAGGAAGTCCTGCAGCGCCTTCCACTCGCCCTTGCCGGGCGTGCCGCCGAAGGCCTGCGGGGCCTGGTCGGACATGTCGAAGCGGAAGTCGTCACCGGCACCGATGAGCGCCTCGGCCATCTTCTGCTGCACCGCGTTCGGATACGCCGAGTTCGGCACGTTCTTGTTCGGCGACAGGTAACCGCCCAGCTTCGCCTGGATGCCCGCCGCGTCCGGGGAGGCGAGGAAGGTCACCAGCGCCTGCGCCGCCTTCGAGTCCTTCAGGATCACGGCCGCGTCGCCGCCGGACACCACGGGCGCCGTGTCGCCGACCGCCGGGAACGGGAACACCTTCGCGTCCGTGCCGACCTTCGCCTTGGTCTCGCCGATGTTGACCTGCACGAAGTCACCCTCGTAGACCATGGCGGCCTTGGGCTGGTCGCCGCCGGTGAAGGTCTGCGTCACCGACTCCGGGAACTCCGTCTGCAGCGCGCCGCGCGCGCCGCCCGCGACGTAGTCCTTCTTGCCCCAGATCTCCGCCAGCGTGGTCAGCGCCTCCTTGACGGAGGGGTCCGTCCACTTGATCTCGTGCGCGGCCAGCTGGTCGTACTTCTCCGGGCCGGCCTGGGAGAGGTAGATGTTCTCGAACCAGTCGGTCAGCGTCCAGCCGTCGGCGCCGCCGACCGAGAACGGGGTCACGCCGGAGTCGTACACCGTCTGCGCGGTGGTGAGCAGCTCGTCCCAGGTCTTCGGCTCACTGGCGCCCGCGTTCTCGAAGACCTGGGCGTTGTACCAGATCAGCGACTTGTTGGCGGCCTTGTAGTAGACGCCGTACGGTTTGCCGTCGACCGTGCCGATGTCCTGCCAGCCCTGCGAGTAGTTCTTCGCCAGCTCCGCCTGCGCCTCGGCGCCCAGCGGCTTGGCCCACTTCTTGTCCACCGCCTGCTTGATGGCGCCGGGCTGCGGCAGCAGCGCCACGTCCGGCGGGGCGCCGCCCGCGATCTTCGAGCCGAGGAAGTTGATGATCGGGTCCTGGGCGGGGACGAAGGTCACCTTCGCGCCGGTGCGCTTCTCGAACTCCGCGAGGACCTTCTTGAAGTTGGCCTGTTCGGCACCGGTCCACACGGCGGCCACCGAGAGGTTCGCGCCGTCCAGCTTCGGAAGGGTGACGGTGGTGCCGGTGTCCCCGGTGCCACCGCCCTTGGCGTCCTCGTCGCCGTCGTCGTCACCGCCTCCGCAGGCGGTGAGCGAGACCGCGAGCACGCCCGCGACGACGGCGGCCGCGGCTCTCGCGGCCCCGCGGGTGCGGGGGACCGGCGTGCGGTTGTCGGGCGACCTGCGTATCCGGATGATCCTGCTCGTCCTGCGCATCACTGCCCCGTTCTGTGTACTCCGTCGTACCTCGTCGAACGTCGAGCTTGCCCCGTGCGCTCTGGTCTACGCCCGGGGAGTCGGGTCGGCAAGAGTGCGTCCGGTGTCAAGTCCGGGATCGTGACCGCGTCGTGACGGTGCATCAGCCGGCTGGTGCGCGCGTTAGAGGAGTGACGGCACCTCGGCCGCGGAGACCTGCCGGGCGGCCCGCTCCAGCGCGCTGGCGAGCAGGGCGAGGTCGGTCGGACCGTTGCCCAGTTCCCGCACCGGGCGCCGGGCCGGGGGGTCGCCCATGCGGTGCCACTCCAGCGGCACGACCGTGGGGCGCAGGGTCGCCGTCCGCGGGATGCGGCCGGTCACCCGCCCGCCCTGGAACGCGGTCACCCGGCCGTCCGGGCGGGCCAGCCGGCCGCGCCCCGGCGCCGCTGCGTCCGGACCCGGGGGCTCGGGCGCGTCGAGCGCGATCCGCACGGTCGCCTGCCGCACCGGCTCGGTCCGGGCCGTACGGGCGCACGGGCCGGTGGCCGCGACCAGGTGCACGCCCAGCCGCTCCCCGTCCCGCGCCACGGCCTCCAGCGCCCGCAGCACCGATCCGGCGGCGGGCCGCCCCGGCGCGCCGAGCGCGGGGGAGACCAGCGCGTCCAGGTCGTCCACGACGACCACCAGCCGGGGCAGCGGCGGAGGCACGGCCTCCGCCCGGCGCCGGGCCGCTCCCGGCCGCAGCCGCAGCGTCGTACTGGGCGGGGCGTCCAGGTCCCCGTCGTGCTCGCCGCCGGTGCCCGCCGGGCCGCGCCGCGCGGCCGTGCGCTGCGCGACCATCCGGTCCGACAGCGCGCGCCCGGTGTGCCACTCCACGAAGTCGGACCGGCCGAGCAGTTCGGCGCGCCGCTTCAGCTCGGCGCTCAGCGACTGGGCGAACTCCCGCATCCGCACCGGGTCGTTGGCGGTGAGGTGGGTGGTGACGTGCGGGACGTCCGTGCACACGCGCAGGCCCTCGCCGGGCCCCTCGTCCGTCACGGGGCCGCCCCTGCCGTCGACCAGCACGACGCCCAGCCGGTCGGGCCGCTCGGCGGCGGCCAGCGAGGCGACGACCGCACGCAGCAGCTCGGTGCGGCCGCTGCCGGGCACCCCCTCGACCAGCAGGTGCGGACCGTCGGAGACGAGATCGACGGCGACCGGGCCGCGCGGTCCGGCGCCCAGCACGGCGGTGACGCGTCCGCCGAGCGCCAGGGTGTCGTCGGCCGCGTCCGCCCAGCGGGCCATCAGCGAGGCGGGGGTGGCCCGGGCCAGGCCCAGTTCGTCCAGCAGCCGCGCCGACCGGGGCAGCGGCGCCGACACGCGCGCGTGCCGCTCCCCGGCGGCGCCGTCCGTGCGCAGCGGCGCGAGGGCCCGCGCGAACCGCTCGGCCCAGGCGGGGGAGACCGCGTCGACCGTGGCGAGGGTGCCGTGCCCGACCGGGCCGGGAGCGGCCCCGGAGCCGGTCCGGGCCACCCGCAGCAGCCGCAGGGCGGTCGCCACGTCCCCGCTGAGCAGGGCGACGGCACCGCACTCCCGGAACGCCGGTGCCGCCGCGCAGGCCGCCTCGTACGTCTGCGACAGCGGGGAGGCGGGGGAGGCGGCGGCCGTCTCGGCGAGGCACACCAGGTGGATCCCGGCCCGCGGCCCCTCCACGGCCAGCCGCGTCAACGCCTCGCGCGCCTCGGCGCTCCCCGGGTCGCCGTCCACGACGACCACGGTGTACGGCCCGGCGGAGCCGCCCGCCGGGCCGGCGCCCCGGGCCCAGGAGGGGCGCCGGTCGGCCGGAGCGGGCTGCTCCGGTATGAGGGCCGGGGTCGTTTCGGGCGTGTGGTCGTGGTCCTCCAGCCGGCGCAGCAGTTCCTCGGTGCGGGCGGCGGCCTGTTCGCGGTCGTGCGCGAGCAGCAGGCGGCAGGCCTGGCCGTGCCCCGGCCGTACGTGCGGCAGCCAGCCCAGCCACGCCCACTCGGCGGTGCGCTCCTCGAGCGGACGGCGGCGGTCCGCGGCGATCAGGACGATCTCCAGGCAGTCGGGGGAGTGCAGCGCGGCGAGCTGGGCCAGCACCGCGCGGGCCAGCCCGGCGAGCCGCTCGCGCGGGCCGGCCAGTCCCAGCGCGCCGACCTCGCGCAGCCCCGAGGTCACCGGTACGGCGGGCAGCAGACCGGAGCCGTCCGGCGCCGCCCGGTCGGTCGTACCGAGCCGCACCGCGAGCGCCTCGGGGTGGCCCGGCCCGCGCTCCCACAGCCGGGGCCCGGGGCCCAGCGCGGTCAGCAGCAGGGTGGCGGGGTCCGGCCAGGTCTCGGGGAGGACGGGAGCGACCGCGCCGGGCTCGGGCACGGCGCCGGCCGCCTCCTCGCCGGGGGTGTCCCGCGCGTTCGCCGCCTGTTCCTGCCGCCCGCCGGTCAGCCGCCGCGCCCAGGCGGTGAGCCCGCCCCGCCTGCGTCCCCCCGAAGGCGGGGGCTGGGGTTGGGCCTGGGGTTGCGGCTGGGGGAGGTCGGTACCGCGTACGGGGGTGCCCTTGCGGGTGGTGGTGTCGGCCGTGGGGGCGAACGCCGCCGGGGCGGTGGGCGCGGCCCCGGGCGTCTCGCCCCGCGGCCGGGCCCGCTCGGCGCCGGGCATGCGGCCGGTGGCGGGTCCGGTGGTCGGGCCGGTGAGGGGGCCGGGAGCGCCGGGCTCCTCCGGGCTCCGGTGCGCGTGCGGGGCGCCGTCCGCGGGCGGGGGCTGCGACACGCGGTGTCCCCGGGGCATGTGCGGCACGTCGCCCCGGGCGGCCGTGTGCACCGTGCGCCCGCCGGGACCCGGGTCCGCCCCACGGCTCTCGATGCCCGGTGCCCCGCCCTGCACCGGCACCCACGGCGCCCCGCCCGCGTCGTCCTCCGGTCCGCCCCGGGCGGGCACGGCCCAGTCGGCCGAGCCGTGGGCGTGGTGGGTGGGCGCCGTCGGCTCCGGCACGCGGGCGGGGACGTCCGCGTCCTCGGCCCGCCCGTGCGGGGGCGCCGGCACGCGCACGTGCCCCTCGCCGTCCGGTGTCGTCCCCGTCCGCGCCGCCGGCCCCGCGGACGGGGTGAGCCGCAGGGCGGACTCCCCGATCCGCAGCAGCGCGCCCGGGGGGAAACGGACCGGGCGGGGGCCCACGCGCCTGCCGTCCAGCGTCGTGCCGTTGGTGGAGCCGAGGTCGGCCACCGAGACCCGGCCGTCCGGGCCGACCGTCACCGCGCAGTGCAGCCGGGAGACGTCCGGGTCGTCGAGCGGCACGTCGGCGTCGGCGGAGCGGCCTATGCGGATCTCGCCGCCGTGCAGCAGGTGCACCCCGCCCGCGTCGGGGCCGGTGACGACGTGGAGACGGGTCGGGGCGTCGTCCAGTTCGGGGTGCGGCTCCGGTTCGCCCGGGGCGCCCACGGCCAGCACCGCACCGTCGATCAGCGGCGGCTCGCCGAGCGTGCAGCGCTGGGTGTCCAGCCGCCGGTCACCGGCGTACAGCACCGGGGTGCCCGAGGAGCCGGACGCGCCGTCGCCGCCGGAGACCGCCGCGGCCAGGGCGGAGGCGACCGCGGCCAGGGCCGTGCCGGCGGGTGCCGTGACCAGCACGTCGCGGCGCGCGGCCCGGTCCCGCGCGGGGGAGGACGAACCCAGCGGGTCAACGACGGTCAGCCGGATCTGCATCGCCGTCAGCGGTCCCTTCTGCGCGGGCGCTCGCGACAAGGGGGACGAAGCCGCCCCGCGGTCCCCCTCCGCGGACTTCCCCCACCGCCACACGCGCACGTACGGCCAGTACTGGGGGCATCCTCGCACCTGCCGCCGACAACATGCCCGCCGCCCGGCATCAAATGATCTTGATTGGTCGGCTCTGCCCGTAAAAATGCCTGACCGGTGCGGAGCCGATGACCGTTCCGGGATCACTTGAGATCGGTCACGTCCGGCATTCGGCAACCAACGGACCGGGTCGCGCGTCTTTCCTGCGACACGGACGGGCGACACGGGTGGACCACACGGACGAGCAGCGCGGACGGGCGGCACGGACGGGCACCGGCGGGCAGGACCCACGGGGGGACGACGCCGAATTCGGCAGGCCGGTATCCCGGGCGGCGGCACTACAGTGGGTCGGAACATTCCGCAGCACGGTGGACCACGGTGTACGCCAAGCAATCAGCAGGGAGCGCATGACGTGCGGCCGGTAGGCAGTAAATACCTGCTCGAGGAGCCGCTCGGACGCGGCGCCACGGGCACCGTCTGGCGAGCCCGCCAGCGGGAGACCGCGGGCGCCGAGGCGGCCGTGCCCGGACAGCCCGGCGAGACCGTGGCGATCAAGGTCCTCAAGGAGGAGCTCGCGAACGACGCCGACGTCGTGATGCGGTTCCTGCGCGAGCGCTCCGTCCTGCTGCGGCTGACCCACCCCAACATCGTCCGGGTCCGCGACCTGGTGGTCGAGGGCGATCTGCTGGCCCTGGTCATGGACCTCATCGACGGTCCCGACCTGCACCGCCACCTGCGCGAGAACGGCCCCTTCACCCCGGTGGCCGCCGCGCTGCTGACCGCCCAGATCTCCGACGCGCTCGCCGCCAGCCATGCCGACGGCGTGGTGCACCGCGACCTGAAGCCGGCCAACGTCCTGCTCAAGCAGGAGAACGGCGCGATGCACCCGATGCTGACCGACTTCGGCATCGCCCGCCTCGCCGACTCCCCGGGCCTGACCCGCACCCACGAGTTCGTCGGCACGCCCGCATACATCGCGCCCGAGTCCGCCGAGGGCCGCCCGCAGACCTCCGCCGTCGACGTCTACGGCGCCGGCATCCTGCTGTACGAGCTGGTCACCGGCCGTCCGCCGTTCTCCGGGGCCTCCGCCCTGGAGGTGCTGCACCAGCACCTGAGCGCCGAACCGCGCCGCCCCTCCACCGTCCCCGACCCGCTGTGGACGGTCATCGAGCGCTGCCTGCGCAAGAACCCCGACGAACGACCCAGCGCCGAGAACCTCGCGCGCGGCCTGCGGGTCGTCGCCGAGGGCGTCGGCGTGCGCGCGAACTCCGCGCAGATCGCCGCCGCGGAGAACGTCGGCGCGCTCCTCGCGCCCGACCCGGCGCCCGCGCCGGTGCCCGGCGTGCCCGGCGCCGCCGACCCGACGCAGGTGCTGCAGCACGGCGCGGGCTCCCACGACCCCAACGGCGAGACCAGCGTCCTGCCGCACACCGGCGGACCGGCCGGTGCCGCCGACCCGACCGCCGTGCTCCCCCAGCACGGCGCGGCCGACCCCACCGCCGTCATGCCGCCGGTGCCGCCCGGCCCGCCCGGTCAGGGGCGGCCCGGACAGCCCGGCCCGGAGGACCCGCACCCCTGGCAGAACCAGCTGCGCGCGGCCCGCGACCGCAACGAGCAGACCCAGGTCCAGTACCTCGACCCCGACCAGGACCCGCTGCGCCGCCGCCCCCAGCGGCAGGTCGCCCGACCGCAGCAGCAGCCACAGCAGCCACAGCAGCCGCAGCAGCCGCAGCGGCGCCCGCAGGCCCAGCCGGGCCCCGGTTACGGCTACCCGCAGCAGCAGCCGCAGCGGTACGCCACACCGCAGCCCCAGCAGCCCCAGCCGCCGCAGCGGTACGCGCCCCCCGCCCCGCCGGAGCCCCGGCGGCCCCGGCGCGAACCCCGCCCGCCGCGCCAGCGCAGCGCCAACCCGATGCGGATCCCCGGGCTGGGCTGTCTGAAGGGGTGCCTGTTCACGATCGTCGTCCTGTTCGTCGTCGGATGGCTGGTCTGGGAGCTGAGCCCGCTCCAGGACTGGATCGGCACCGGCAAGGGCTACTGGGAGCAGCTCACCGACTGGTTCGGCACGGTGACGGGCTGGTTCGAGAACCTGGGCGGCTCCTCGGGGCCCTAGGCGGTGTCTTCAAATGATCTTGAGTGGTGGATCATGGTCGGGTGATACGTCGCCATGAACTGTCGGATACCGAGTGGGAGTTCGTCCGGCCATTGCTGCCCGCCTCGTTGCGGGGCAGGAAGCGGCTGGACGACCGCACGGTCCTCAACGGGATCGTGTGGAAGTTCCGCACCGGAACCGCCTGGCGGGACGTGCCCGAGCGGTACGGCCCGTGGGCCACGCTGCACACCCGTTTTCGCCGGTGGGCCCTGGACGGCACCTTCGAGCGGATGCTCCGGGCCGCCCAGGCGCAGGCGGACGCGGCCGGGGACATCGACTGGCTGGTGTCGGTCGACTCCACCGTTGTCCGCGCCCACCAGCACGCCGCCGGCGCCCGAAAAGGGGGATCCACAACCCCGCCCTCGGACGCTCCCGAGGCGGCCTGACCAGCAAAATCCACCTCGCCTGCGATGCCCTGGGGCGCCCGCTCGCCTTCACCGTCACCGGCGGCAACACCAACGACTGCACCCAGTTCACCGCCGTGATGGAGGCGATCCGGGTGCCCCGCCTCGGACCGGGACGGCCCCGCGTCCGGCCCGATCACGTGCTCGGCGACAAGGGCTACAGCTCCAAGGCGATCCGGGCCTGGCTCAGGCGACGGGGCATCGGCCACACCATCCCGGAGCGGGCCGACCAGATCCGCAACCGGCTCCGCCGCGGCCGCCGCGGCGGGCGGCCGCCGGCCTTCGACAGGCAGCTCTACAAACGGCGCAACGTGGTCGAACGCTGCTTTAGCCGCCTGAAGCAGTGGCGCGGCATCGCCACCCGCTACGACAAGACCGCCGAGTCCTACCAAGCAGCCGTCACCCTCGCATCGCTCCTGATGTGGGCGTGACATTTGAAGACACCGCCTAGGAGCCCCGGGAGTCCTCCGGGGCGGGCCGGGGCCGGGCCGACCCTCCCCGGCGTTTTTGCTGATTTGTCGACACCTGGGGGCCGATTTCCGGATCCGTTGTGAAGGCAGGCTCCCCGGACGCGTAGCTTTGACGACAACACGCGTCGGTAGGAGCAGTCTTGGCACGGAAGATCGGCAGCCGGTACACCGCCCACCAGATCCTCGGACGGGGCAGCGCCGGCACGGTGTGGCTGGGCGAGGGCCCCGAGGGGCCCGTCGCCATCAAGCTGCTGCGCGAGGACCTCGCCTCCGACCAGGAGCTCGTCGGCCGCTTCGTGCAGGAGCGGACGGCGCTGCTCGGCCTGGAGCATCCGCACGTCGTCTCCGTGCGCGACCTGGTGGTCGACGGCAACGACCTCGCCCTGGTCATGGACCTGGTCCGCGGCACGGACCTGCGCACCCGCCTCGACCGGGAGCGGCGCCTCGCGCCCGAGGCGGCGGTGGCGATCGTCGCCGACGTCGCGGACGGGCTGGCCGCGGCGCACGCGGCGGGGGTCGTGCACCGGGACGTCAAACCGGAGAACGTGCTGCTGGACATGCAGGGCCCGCTGGGGCCGGGCGGCTCGCACCGCGCGCTGCTGACGGACTTCGGTGTGGCCAAACTCATCGACACCCCGCGCCGGACCCGGGCCACGAAGATCATCGGGACGCCGGACTACCTGGCCCCGGAGATCGTGGAGGGCCTGCCGCCGCGCGCGTCGGTCGACATCTACGCGCTGGCCACGGTCCTGTACGAGCTGCTCGCGGGCTTCACGCCGTTCGGCGGCGGGCACCCCGGGGCGGTCCTGCGCCGCCACGTCACCGAGACGGTGGTCCCGCTCCCCGGCATCCCCGACGAGCTGTGGCAGCTGCTGGTGCAGTGCCTGGCCAAGGCCCCGGCGTCGCGGCTGCGCGCCTCCGAGCTGGGCGCGCGGCTGCGGGAGCTGCTGCCGATGCTGGCGGGGATGCCGCCGCTGGACGTGGACGAGCCGGACACCGGGCCGGCGCAGGAGGAGGCGGAGGAGGCCCGGGCGCCCGGCCGGGTCCCGGCCGCCGGGGAGCCGGTGCGGCGGCGCGGCGCGGTCCCGCTGGTGCCGGGCGCGCGGCCGGCCGACTCCAACCGCGACACCCACACGTCGATGAGGGTGCCCGCCCCCGACGAGCTCGCCGGCGGGGCCCGCGGCACGGCCCGGGCCCCCCGCGCGGCCGGTGCCCCCCGCCCCGGCTCGGCCCGCAACCGCGCGGTCGCCCGCCGGCGCCGCCTGGTCCTGACCGTGGCGGCGGTGGTCCTGGCGACAGCGGCGGGCGTCGGCACCTGGCTGGCCGCCGCGGACGACGGCACGGCGCCTCCCCGGGACACGGGGGACTCCGCCCCGGCGGTTCCGTGACCCGGTGAGCGGCTTTCGGGAGCCGCGTCCGGCGTGGGACGCCCGGTGGAGCCGTTACGCTGGAGGGCGTGGCAGTCGTCGATGTATCCGAAGAGCTCAAGTCCCTCTCCTCGACCATGGAGTCGATCGAGGCCGTTCTGGACCTCGACAGGATGAGGGCAGACATCGCCGTGCTCGAGGAGCAGGCGGCAGCGCCGTCCCTGTGGGACAACCCGGACGAGGCGCAGAAGATCACCAGCAGGCTCTCCCACCTCCAGGCCGAGGTGCGCAAGGCCGAGGCGCTGCGCGGCCGGATCGACGATCTCGCCGTGCTCTTCGAGATGGCCGAGGAGGAGGACGACCCGGACACCCGCGCGGAGGCCGAGGCCGAGCTCGCCGACGTCCGGAAGGCGCTGGACGAGATGGAGGTCCGGACGCTGCTCAGCGGCGAGTACGACGCCCGTGAGGCGCTCGTCAACATCCGCGCCGAGGCCGGCGGCGTCGACGCCGCGGACTTCGCCGAGAAGCTCCAGCGCATGTACCTGCGCTGGGCCGAGCAGCACGGCTACAAGACCGAGATCTACGAGACGTCCTACGCGGAGGAGGCCGGCATCAAGTCGACCACCTTCGCCGTCCAGGTGCCCTACGCCTACGGCACCCTCTCGGTCGAGCAGGGCACCCACCGCCTGGTGCGCATCTCGCCCTTCGACAACCAGGGCCGGCGCCAGACCTCCTTCGCCGGCGTCGAGGTGCTGCCCGTCGTCGAGCAGTCCGACCACGTCGACATCGACGAGTCCGACCTGCGCGTCGACGTCTACCGCTCCTCCGGCCCCGGCGGCCAGGGCGTGAACACCACCGACTCCGCGGTGCGCATCACGCACATCCCCACCGGCATCGTGGTCTCCTGCCAGAACGAGCGCTCCCAGATCCAGAACCGCGCCACCGCGATGAACGTCCTCCAGGCCAAGCTGCTGGAGCGGCGCCGTCAGGAGGAGCAGGCCAAGATGGACGCCCTCAAAGGCGACGGCGGCAACTCCTGGGGCAACCAGATGCGTTCGTACGTGCTGCACCCGTACCAGATGGTCAAGGACCTGCGCACGGAGCACGAAGTCGGCAACCCCGAGTCCGTGTTCAACGGTGAGATCGACGGATTCCTGGAGGCCGGCATTCGCTGGCGCAAGCAGCAGGAGAAGTAACCCCCGCGCGAACAGCGCTTTGTCGACAAGGCAACTGCCGCCTCTCCGGCGGCAGTTGCCTTTCTCATGTCGGGACGTCTGGGTTTTACATCACACTCACGGCCTCGTTGTTCGGCAAAGCGTGCGTAGGGGGACATCGCGTACGCAACGGCCTTGACGTTCTTTTGAAAACTCGGAAGGGTGACGCGTGGCATGCGCATCTCCGGGGCGCATGTGAACCGGGGGGCGTTTCATCGTAGTCACCCCCGTTGATCACAGCCCTGGGCGCTGCCTCATCGACGATGAGCTACTGGGGGTAGCAACCACATGACCAAGAAGACGCGGATCCGTGTCGCTCGGATCGCGGCCGGCGCCGTGATCGCGGCCGGTGCCTCGCTGACCGCGGCCGGCGCGGCCTCCGCCTTCGAGATCGGCGTGAGCGCCGGTGCGAACGACGGGACCGCCAGCCTCGACGCCGAGGTGGGCCCCGGCGGCGAGGACGCGGACGACGACGAGCCCGGCGAGGGCGGAACTCCGACGGAGACCCCGCCGACCACCATCCCCGGGGAACCGGACCCGACCGAGGAGCCCACCGCGGAGCCGACCCTTCCGGAGGAGCCCACGACCGAGCCCACCGAGCAGCCCACCGAGCAGCCCTCCGAGACCGCCCCGGGCGGCGGCACCGGCGGCGGCAACGGTGGCGGCGGTGGCAACGGTGGCGGCACCGGCGGCGGCAACGCGGCCGACCCCAATGGTGGCCCCTCCGCCCAGGAGGAGGGCTCCTCGGCGCTCACCGACACCGGCGACGAGGCCCCGGCCCCCTCCGCCCAGAGCGACGGCAAGGAGCTCGCCGAGACCGGTGCCGCCGAGATGACCTTCCTGGTGGTCGGCGCCGCCACGATGATTGCCGGAGGCATCGGCTTCCGGGTGCTGCCGCGCCTCATGACCGGCCGCGGCGGCGCTGCCGCCTGACGGTGGCCGTGCGCGTACACGGCGTACGCATGACGTAGACCGAGGGGCCCGGAGCGCGATCGCGCTCCGGGCCCCTCGTGTGTCCCGCCCCGGCGTCGGGCCGACGTCAGACGGTCTGGTGGGCGAGCAGCGCCACCGCCGCGACCAGCACCGCCAGCAGCGCGATCAGTGCCATGGGGTTCAGTCCCGCGAAGAAGTTCTCCTGCTGCAGCCGCTCGCGGTTCGCACGGCACACGGGGCACCGGCCCTCGCTCACGGGCGCGGCGCAGTTCGCGCACACCAGCCGGTCGTACGTCATGCGCTCGCCCTCCTCCCACCGGTTCCATCGACACAACGCCCACGGTCACGTGAACGTTCCCCTTCCACTGTGCCAGGTTCCGCGGTGAACGGCGCGGGGCCCCCGTCATCCTGCCCCCGACGGTGGGGCCGCGCGGGCCCGCCGGGCCGCCGTACATCCGTCACAAAGGACACAAGTGGCGCGCAACCCCGGGCGGTGACTGCGGTCATCCTTCCGCTTCGCGTAAGGTCACGCTCATCTACCCCCGGCTACCCGTGGTGCATCCGTGATCCGATTCGACAATGTGTCCAAGGTCTACCCCAAGCAGAACCGCCCCGCCCTCAGGGATGTCTCCCTGGAGGTCGAGAAGGGCGAGTTCGTGTTCCTCGTGGGGTCCTCCGGCTCCGGAAAGTCCACCTTCCTGCGGCTGATCCTCCGCGAGGAGCGGGCCAGCCACGGGCAGGTGCACGTCCTGGGCAAGGACCTCGCCCGCGTCTCCAACTGGAAGGTGCCGCAGATCCGGCGCCAGCTGGGGACGGTGTTCCAGGACTTCCGCCTGCTGCCGAACAAGACGGTCGCCGAGAACGTCGCCTTCGCGCAGGAGGTCATCGGCAAGTCGCGCGGCGAGATCCGCAAGTCCGTGCCGCAGGTGCTCGACCTCGTCGGCCTCGGCGGCAAGGAGGACCGGATGCCCGGTGAGCTCTCCGGCGGTGAGCAGCAGCGCGTCGCCATCGCGCGGGCCTTCGTCAACCGGCCCAAGCTGCTCATCTGCGACGAGCCCACCGGCAACCTCGACCCGCAGACCTCCGTCGGCATCATGAAGCTGCTCGACCGCATCAACCGGACGGGCACCACCGTGGTGATGGCGACGCACGACCAGAACATCGTGGACCAGATGCGCAAGCGCGTCATCGAGCTGGAGAAGGGCCGCCTCGTCCGCGACCAGGCGCGCGGCGTCTACGGCTACCAGCACTGACCCTCCCCGATCGCGCCCGATCGCGCCCACGGAAAGGCCTGAAGGACCCGCCATGCGCGCCCAGTTCGTCCTGTCGGAGATCGGTGTCGGTCTCCGCCGCAATCTGACGATGACCTTCGCGGTCGTCGTCTCCGTCGCCCTGTCGCTCGCCCTGTTCGGCGGGTCGCTCCTGATGAGCGACCAGGTCAACACCATGAAGGGCTACTGGTACGACAAGGTCAACGTCTCCATCTTCCTGTGCAACAAGAGCGACGCCGCGTCCGACCCCAACTGCGCCAAGGGCGCGGTGACCGAGGACCAGAAGAGCCAGATCAAGACCGACCTGGAGAAGATGTCGGTCGTCGACACGGTCACCCACGAGTCGCAGGACGAGGCGTACAAGCACTACAAGGAGCAGTTCGGCGACTCCCCGCTGGCCAGCTCCCTCACGCCGGACCAGATGCAGGAGTCGTACCGCATCAAGCTGACGGACCCGGAGAAGTACCAGGTCATCGCGACCGCCTTCGACGGGCGTGACGGTGTGCAGTCGGTGCAGGACCAGAAGGGCATCCTGGACAACCTCTTCGGGCTGCTGAACGGCATGAACTGGGCCGCCCGCGCGGTGATGGCGCTCATGCTGGTGGTCGCCCTGATGCTGATCGTGAACACGGTGCGCGTCTCGGCGTTCAGCCGTCGCCGCGAGACCGGGATCATGCGCCTGGTCGGCGCCTCCGGCTTCTACATCCAGGCGCCGTTCATCATGGAGGCCGCGGTCGCCGGACTCATCGGCGGCACGCTCGCGTGCGGATTCCTGGTGGTCGCGCGGTACTTCATCATCGACCACGGACTGGCGCTGTCGGAGAAGCTGAACCTGATCAACTTCATCGGCTGGGACGCGGTGCTGACGAAGCTGCCGCTCATCCTCGCCACGAGTCTGCTGATGCCGGCGTTGGCGGCGTTCTTCGCGCTGCGCAAGTATCTGAAGGTGTGACTCTTGTCCAGAGGGGGCGTACGGTCAACCGGCCGTACGCCCCTCGGCGTTGTCCTAGACTCACCGGCATGTCAGGTCGTGACCTGTTCTGTCAGCCCCGCCGCATCCGCCGCGGTGCCGCCCTGACCTTGGTGTTCGCGAGCGTGCTCGTCGCCGGTGCCGCCACCGGCAACCTGCCCGCGTCCGACCGGAGGACCGGGGCCGGAGAGGTCCGTCCCGCCGCGCCCGCAGGACACCACGCGGACGTCACCAGGGCGGCCGAGGAGGCCGTGCGCGACGGCACCTCCCCCATGGAGGCCGCCGAGCACGCCGTCAGCCGCAGCGGGGACCGCTGGGCCGCCGTCTACTCCCCGGGCGAGTACGAGGAGTTCGAGGACGCCCTGGACGGCCGCTACACCGGTGTCGGCCTGTGGGCCCGTGAGCGGGACGGCCGGATCGAGGTGGCGAGGGTCGGCAGCGGCACCCCCGCCGCCGACGCCGGGATCCGCGCGGGCGACCGGCTGCGCAGCGTCGACGGCGAGGAGGTCGACGGGCGCCCCGTCACCGAGGTCGTCTCCCTGCTGCGCGGGGACGGCACCGACGAGTCCGCCGGCACCACCGTCCGCCTCGGTCTGGAACGCGGCGGGCGCGCGTGGAGCGAGACCCTGCGCCGGGCCCGGCTGTCCCGCGACACGGTGACCGTCCGCGCGTACGCCGACCGGATCACCGTCGTCGAGGTCGCCGCCTTCACCAAGGGCTCCGGCGACGAGGTCCGCACCGCCGTACGGCGGGCCCCGGCCGACGCCGGGATCGTCCTCGACCTGCGCGGCAACTCCGGCGGCCTGGTCACCGAGGCCGTCACCGCCGCCTCCGCCTTCCTCGACGGCGGCCTGGTCGCCACCTACGACGTCGAGGGCGAGCAGCGCGCCCTGCACGCCGAGCCCGGCGGCGACACCACCAGGCCCCTGGTCGCGCTCGTCGACGGCGGGACGATGAGCGCGGCCGAGCTGCTCACCGGAGCCCTGCAGGACCGCGGGCGTGCGGTGGTGGTGGGCTCCCGCACCTTCGGCAAGGGATCGGTCCAGATGCCGACCCCGCTGCCCGACGGCTCCGTCGCCGAGCTGACCGTCGGCCACTACCGCACCCCCTCCGGCCGGAGCGTCGACGGCCGCGGCCTCACCCCCGACGTCGAGGCCGACGAGGAGGAGCTCCGGCGGGCCGAGACGGTCCTGAGCGGACTGGGCCGGTAGCGCGCCGCGGGCGGGTCGGTGATCGGCTTCCCCGAAACCCCCTGCGTAGTGCGAAAATGGGCCGCACTATGGCTAAGGAAAAAGGGCGCAAGCTGATCGCGCAGAACAAGAAGGCGCGGCACGACTACCTCATCATCGACACCTACGAGGCCGGCCTGGTCCTCACCGGGACCGAGGTGAAGTCGCTGCGTCAGGGCAGGGCGTCGCTGGTGGACGGCTTCGTCCAGCTGACCGACCACGAGGCGTGGCTGCACAACGTGCACGTCCCGGAGTACAGCCAGGGCACCTGGACCAACCACAGCGCCCGGCGCAAGCGCAAGCTGCTGCTGCACCGGGAGGAGATCGACAAGCTGGAGGCCAAGTCCCAGGAGACGGGACACACCATCGTGCCGCTCGCCCTGTACTTCAAGGACGGCCGCGCGAAGGTCGAGATCGCGCTGGCCAAGGGGAAGAAGGAGTACGACAAGCGCCAGACGCTACGGGAGAAGCAGGACCGGCGCGAGGCCGAGCGGGCGATGTCGGCGGTCCGCAGGAAGCAGCGCGCCTGAGCGGGAACACACCGGCGCCGGACGGCGTTGAACCGGGTACCGCGGCGGGGCGACCCGCCGGGGCGGCGGGAGAACCGCCGGGAATGCGGTGGCATCGTCGGGCGTTGGTCACGTACGATGGCGCCAGCACCTCACAGCGGGTGCGCACCTTGAGAAATCAACATGGGGATGATCGGTTTCGACAGCGGCTGTCGAAGCAGGGGAAGCGTGTCGAGGAAGCGGCCATGATCTCGTAAACCACAGGCCGAAAAAAATAATCGCCAATTCCAAGCGATCCATCTCCCAGGGCGAGCTCGCCCTCGCTGCCTGATCTTCAGGTAGCGAGCAGCGGCTCCCCTACTTAAAGGGAGTGTCAGCCCGGGGGTGTTCCCGACCCGGATCCTGGCATCATGCAGGGAACTAAACCTTGATCCCGGTCACGGGGTGAAGAGGGAAACCACACAGTGACTGGGCCCGTCGGAGACTTGTCGGCGTGATCTCCGGGGCCGAGAAAAGCACAGCCGACTGCACACGGAGAAGCCCTGGTTCCGCACCGTTGGACGCGGGTTCGATTCCCGCCATCTCCACTCGACCCCATGTGGGCAAAGGCCCCGTCGCCTCGAGCGCCGGGGCCTTTGTCATGCCGGGGTCCTCGTCATGCCGGCGCGGGTCAGGCGGCCGCCCGCGCCGCCGTGCTCGCCCGTTCCGTCAGGCGGGGCGGCAGCAGGGTGCGCTGCGGTACGGGAGTGCCGGACAGCTTTTGCACCAGCAGGTGCACCGCGCGCGTGCCCAGCTCCGCCGACGGCACGGCGACCGAGGTGACCGGGACGCGGGCCGAGGCCGCGACGGGGGCGGGGCAGACGGCGGTGAGGGAGAGGTCGCCGGGGACGCGCAGGCCGAGCCGCTCGAAGGCGTCGATCAGCGGGTCGAGGAGCGGTTCGTTGTGCACGACCACCCCGGTCAGCGCCGGCTGCTCGCGCAGCAGCCGCTCGGCGACCGCGCGGGCGGCGTCCCGGCCGGTTCCGCACGGGTGCACCGTGGAGGCGATCCGGTGCCGGTCGGCGGCGGACGTGAAGCCCTGCACGAGCCGCCGCGCGAACGCGGTCCGCCGCACGTACACCTCCGGCGGCGAGCCGACCAGCGCCACCACCCGGTGGCCGAGCCCCGCCAGGTGGTCCACGCACAGCTCCCCGGCCGCCCGGAAGTCCAGGTCGACACAGGTCAGCCCGTCCGGCTCGGCGGGCACGCCGATCAGCACGGACGGCAGGGACAGCGAACGCAGCAGCGGCAGCCGGGGGTCCTGGAGCTGCACGTCCATCACCACCACCGCGTCCGCCAGCCCCGCGTCCGCGACCCGCCTGATCCCCTCCTCGCCCTCGCCCTGGGTGAGCAGCAGCACGTCGTGGTCGTGGGCGCGGGCGGCGGTGGCCACCGACACCGCGAACCGCGTGACCACCGGCACGTGGACACCGGAGCGCAGCGGGACCGCGAGGGCCAGCACCTTCGACCGGCGCCCGGCCGGGGGACGGGCCCCGGCGTGCGGGCGGTAGCCCAGCTCGCGGACGGCGTCCTGGACGCGCCGCCGGGTGGCGTCGGAGATCGGACGCTTGCCGCTGAGCGCGTACGAGACCGTGCTCGGGGAGACCCCGGCGCGCCGGGCCACGTCCGTGATCTTCACCATCGGGGGTCCTCACCTGGCACTGTCCGTGGGGGATGCCGAAGCGGTGCCGAAGCACCCGCAGAAGCGCGGCCGGCGCGGAGCGGGGGCGCGGCCGAGGTGCGGCCGGGCGGATCCGCAGCGGCGTCGAAGCGCTTCGACGGGTGAAGGTATGTGCGGGGACCGGGGCCGTCAATGGGGCGTGCGGGAATCCGTGGAGCGGTTCGACGGCTCGGCCGGGAAGCGGTCCGACCGCCCGAACAGGGCCGCGGAGACGAGGAGGGCGAGCGCGGCCGCCGCCACCGGGACGCCGTACCCGGCCGTCGCCGAGACGTGCTCCACCGTCCAGCCGCCGGCCGCGCTGCCGCACGCGATCCCGCCGAGCAGACCGGTCACCGCCAGTGTCATGCCCTCGTTCAGCCGGCCCGCGGGGGTGCACCGCTGGACCAGGGTCATGGTGGTCACCATCGTCGGGGCCGTGGCCATGCCGGCCAGCAGCAGGGCCCCCGCCAGCACCGGGAGCGAACCGGTCAGGCCGGCCGCGAGCAGCGGCAGGGCCATCAGCGCGGTCATCGCGGCCAGGCACCACGGCAGCCGGGCCCGCGCGGATCCGGCGGGGCGCACCGCGCCGTACAGCAGGCCCGCCGCGCAGGAACCGGCCGCCTGGAACGCGAGCACCGCACCGGCCGCCGTGCGGTGCCCCCGCTCGTCCGCGAACGCGATGGTGACGACCTCCATCGCGCCGAACACCGCACCCGTCGCCAGGCAGACGGCGAGCAGCGGCCGCATGCCGGGGGCCCGGAAGGGGGCGCGGGCGGGCGCGCGCCGCTCGACCGGCGGCTCGGTGGACCGCTGGGCGGTGAACAGCAGCACGCCCGCCAGCAGCAGCACGACCCCCACGAGGGTGCCCGCCTCCGGGAAGAGGGTTCCGCACAGGAAGGCCGCGACCACCGGGCCGAGCATGAAGCACAGCTCGTCCGCGGCCTGTTCGAAGGAGTTCGCGGTGTGCAGGGCTCCGGCGTCCCCCTTCAGCAGGTGGGCCCAGCGGGCCCGGGACATCCCGCCGGTGTTGGGCGTCGTGGCGGTGGCGGCGTAGCAGGCGAACAGGGTCCAGTCGGGGGCGCCGTGGCGCACGCAGAGCAGCAGCGCGAGGAAGCCCAGCGCGGCGAACACCGTGGCGGGCAGGGCGACGCGGGCCTGCCCGTACCGGTCGATCAGGCGCGCGGTCCACGGGGCGACCACCGCGGTCGTCGCCAGGCCCGTCGCGGTGACGGCGCCGGCGAGGGCGTACGAGCCGCGCGTCCCGGCGATCATCACGACCGCGCTCACGCCGAACATCCCCATCGGCAGCCGGGCGAGGAGGCCGCCGGCCGTGAACGCACGGGCACCGGGCCGTGCGAGGAGACGGCGGTACGGGCCCTTCCCCCGGGTGCGCGTCCGGCCGTCGCTCCGGCGGCGCGGGCCGAAGTCGACGGCGACGAGGGTGTCGGAGGTGACCGTGAACAGGACGGTGTCCCGGGGGCTCTGCTGAGGCATGCCCCCCACCGTCGCCCCGGGGTGCGCGGACGGTCCAACACCTTCCCGGCGCCGATTCACGCACCTGTGTTGTAGGTTCGCGGGGTGTCCGCACCCGCCCACCTCGACCCCCGCCTCCTGCGCGCCTTCGTCACCGTCGCCGAGGAACTGCACTTCACCCGCGCCGCCACCCGCCTCTACGTCGCCCAGCAGGCGCTCAGCCGGGACGTGCGGCGACTGGAACGGGAGCTGGGCTGCGAGCTGTTCGTGCGGACCACGCGTCAGGTGACGCTCACCGCCGACGGCGAGCGGCTGCTGCCGTACGCGCGCCGGGCGCTCCAGGCGCAGGACGACCTGCTCGCCGCCGCCGGGCAGGCCCGCCCCCTGCTCGTGGACCTCAACTCCCCGGGCCTGAAGACCCCGCGCCGGGTGCTGCACCGGGCCCGCGAGCTCACCCCCGGCCACGAGCTGATGGCCCGCTACGAGAGCGGGCTGACCTGGGCCGCGGGGGAGGTGCTCGCCGGGCGGCTCGACGCGGCGTTCGGGCGGTTCGCGGGGCTCCCCCCGGCGCTGCGGGCCGGGCTCCACCAGCAGCCCGTGCGCTACGAGCCGATGGCGATCGTCCTGCCCGAGGACCACCGGCTGGCCCCCCTGCCCGAGGTGCCGCTCGCCGCGCTGGCCGGCGAGACGGTGTACGCCGGGGCCGGGAACCCGCGGACACCGGAGTGGACGGATCTCGCCCGCCTGCTGTTCGAGGGCCGGGGCATCGTGCTCGCGCCGCCCGCGCCGCTGGCCGTCGGGGACGAGGAGTTCCAGCGGATCATCGCCAGGACGGGCAACCCAGTCCTCGCCGTGGTGGACTTCCCCCCGCTGCCCTCGACCGTGCTGCGCCCCCTCGTCGACCCGGTTCCGCTGTCGCCTGTGTCACTGGTGTGGCGAAAAGGACTGGTCCATCCCGCACTGGGTGGACTTCGGCGTGCCGCGGCCGTACTCGCCGCGCAGGAGGGCTGGTTGGAGCGGCCCGCGGGGGGATGGATTCCGGCCGGGGACTCGGCCGTGATGACGGCTGTGTGAGGTCTCACCGTCGCTTCGGAAGGACGTGCGGCAAACACACGACCTCCACGTGCGCTACATTCGTGGCCCGAGCAAGGTGTGGTAAAACGGGGCGCTCGGAACGGGTGGGGGGCCCGGTCCGGCGGCGAGTGCTCGGGTCGTGTGCGCACCCGCAACCGTCCCGTGGGGGTAGTGCGTGCGCGTGGATAAATGGCGAGAAGACGCTCAACCGGACCGGCCTGTGGCCGCGGGCACGAGCGAGGGGTTCCCGGAGGACGACGAGCACCGGGACCGGGGTGACACGCGGATCCTCCCCGAGACGGCCGGCCCCGCCGTGAGAGGCACCACTCCGGCTTCCGGAGCCGGCGACGGCTCCCTCGACGACCGCGGGACCCGCATCGATTTCTTCTCCGCCGGGAACGACAGGACCCAGGTCCTGAGCGGCGCCCCCCACCGTGCGGACCCCGCCGCCCGGCCCGGTGACACCGGTGTCCCCGCGGCCCCGGACGGGACGGAACCGACCGAGGGGGCGCGGTGGACGAAGGCAGCGGCCCCGGGCGGTGAGCGTGCGGGCGGTCCGTGGGACACCGAGCGCACCACGACCCTGCGGGTCCCCCGCGCCGGCGGCCCCGGCACGGGGACGACCCGGCTCCCCTCCCCGCCGGGAGTCCGCCCTCCCACCCGCGACCCCTGGCAGGAGGAGGCCGCCGAGCCCGAGGCGGCCACCCACGACCCGCACGAGGTGACGGTCCAGCTCGACGCCGTGCAGTTCGGGGACGGCGGTCTGCTGCAGCGGACGCCGGGCCGGGCGGGCGGGGAGCAGGACGCCGGTCCCGTGTTCGTCGACGAGTCCGGCCGCCGCAGCCGCCTCTACCGCCGCATGGGCCTGGCCGTCGGCCTCGCCTGCGCGGGGTACGCCGTCGTGATGGTCGCCACGCTGCTGTCCGGCAACTCCGACGCCCCCTGGATGCCCGTCCCCGGTCAGCAGGAGCACCCCGCGGGGCAGGTCGAGACCTCGCAGCGGCCCGAGGAGACGGACGGCACCCCCGGCTCCGGCTCCAGCCCCCTCCCGGACGACACGCCGACCACCGGCGTCCCCGCACTGCCCGAACCCGGGGCCACCGCCCCCGCGTCCGGCACTTCCGGCGCGACCGGCACCACGGACGAGCCGGGCACGACCTCCGGTCCGACACCGACGCCGACCCGGAGGGACACCACGAGACCGGGCACCGGCGGCGACGACACCCCCGCGCCCCCGGCCGAGACCCCGACCACGCCGGTACCCGACCCGACCACGACGGACGGTCCCACTCCCGGGACGACCGCCCCCGCGGACGACGGCGGTGACACCGACAACCTCGCCGGCGCTCCCGCCGAGGGGTCCGTCGGGCACACGGAGCCGTCCGTCGCCCATGCCGCACCATCCCCGGAGAACGTCCTCTGATGGCATCCCGCACCTCCCGCCGCAGGGCCGCACGTCCGGCCCGCGGCGGTTCCCCGCGCCGCCGCGTGCCCTTGCGGCTGCTGCTTCCGCTGCTCGTCCTCGTCGTCCTGGCGGCGATGCTCATGCTGCGCGGATACGTGCACAGCGAGATCCTCGCCGACCACCGCGTCCAGCCGCCCGCCCCCACCGACCAGGTGCCCAGGGACATACTCGAGGGCGGCCCGGTCATCGACGCCCGCGCCGGCCGCGCCGAGGGCCTGAGCGTGCCCGACCGCCGTCTGGTCCTCACCTTCGACGACGGTCCGGACCCGGTCTGGACGCCGAAGGTGCTGGACGTGCTGAAGGAGCACGACGCGCACGCGGTCTTCTTCGTCACCGGCACCATGGCCTCCCGCTACCCGGACCTCGTCAAGCGCATGGTCGACGAGGGCCACGAGATCGGCCTGCACACCTTCAACCACCCCGACCTCGCCCTTCAGTCCACCAAGCGCATCGACTGGGAGCTGTCGCAGAACCAGCTCGCGATCACCGGCGCGGCCGGCATCCGCACCTCGCTCTTCCGCCCGCCGTACTCCTCCTACGCCGCCGCCATGGACAACAAGACCTGGCCGGTCGCCCAGTACATCGGCAGCCGCGGCTACCTCACCGTCGTCAACGACACCGACAGCGAGGACTGGAAGCGGCCCGGCGTCGACGAGATCATCCGCCGTGCCACGCCCGAGGACGGCAAGGGCGCCATCGTCCTGATGCACGACTCCGGCGGCGACCGCAGCCAGACCGTCGCGGCGCTGGACCGGTTCCTGCCCGACCTGAAGAAGCAGGGCTACGAGTTCGACAACCTCACCGAGGCCCTGGGCTCGCCCAGCGCGCACAGCGCGGTCACCGGCGTCGACCTGTGGAAGGGCAAGGCGTGGATCTTCCTGGTCCAGGCCTCGGGGAAGATCACCGGCGTCCTGGTGGTGGGCCTGGCGGTCATCGGCACCCTGGTCATCGGCCGCTTCGCGCTGATGCTCCTGCTCTCCGGCGCCCACGCCCGCCGGGTCCGCCGCAAGGACTTCAGCTGGGGCCCGCCGGTCACCGAACCGGTGACGGTGCTGGTCCCGGCGTACAACGAGGCCAAGTGCATCGAGAACACCGTCCGGTCGCTGATGGCCTCCGACCACCCGATCGAGGTCCTCGTCATCGACGACGGGTCCACCGACGGCACCGCCCGCATCGTCGAGGCCATGGGCCTGCCCAACGTACGGGTGATCCGCCAGCTCAACGCGGGCAAACCGGCGGCGCTCAACCGCGGTCTGGCCAACGCCCGCCACGGCATCGTGGTCATGATGGACGGCGACACGGTCTTCGAACCGTCCACCGTCCGCGAACTCGTCCAGCCCTTCGGCGACCCGAGGGTCGGCGCCGTGGCGGGCAACGCGAAGGTCGGCAACAAGGACAGCCTCATCGGCGCCTGGCAGCACATCGAGTACGTGATGGGCTTCAACCTGGACCGCCGCATGTACGACATCCTGCGCTGCATGCCGACCATCCCGGGCGCCGTGGGCGCCTTCCGGCGCTCGGCGCTGGAGCCGATCGGCGGCATGAGCGACGACACGCTCGCCGAGGACACCGACGTCACCATGGCGCTGCACCGCGCCGGCTGGCGCGTGGTCTACGCCGAGAACGCCCGCGCCTGGACCGAGGCGCCGGAGACGGTCCAGCAGCTGTGGTCCCAGCGCTACCGCTGGTCGTACGGCACCATGCAGGCCATCTGGAAGCACCGCCGCGCCGTGATCGAGAAGGGCCCCTCGGGCCGCTTCGGCCGCGTGGGCCTGCCCTTCGTCTCCCTGTTCATGATCCTGGCCCCGCTGCTGGCCCCGCTGATCGACGTCTTCCTGCTCTACGGCATCGTCTTCGGCCCGACCGAGAAGACGATCGTGGCGTGGCTGGGCGTCCTGGCCATCCAGGCGGTCTGCGCGGCCTACGCCTTCCACCTCGACCGCGAACGCATGACCCACCTCATCTCGCTGCCGCTGCAGCAGATCCTCTACCGCCAGCTCATGTACGTCGTGCTGCTCCAGTCCTGGATCACCGCCCTCACCGGCGGCCGCCTGCGCTGGCAGAAGCTGCGGCGCACCGGCGTCGTCGAGGCGCCCGTCGACGGGGTGCCGCGCCAGCGCACGCGGAGCAGTGACGATCGGAGGCCCGTGGCATGACCCACGGACACACCACCGGTACGGGAACGAGCCCGGAGCCGGCCGGCCCGTACGGAACCCCGTACGCGGGGGACGCGACCGGAACCCCGGGCGCGCCGTACCCGGGGGACGCGCACGGGACCCCGGGCGGGCCGTACCCGGGGGACGCGCACGGAACCCCGGGCGGGCCGTACCCGGGGAGCGCGCACGGCACCCCGGGCGCGCCCCACGTCCTCCCGCAGCAGCGCGCGACCGAGCCCGCACCGGATCCGTCCGCCGCCCCGACCGCACCCGGGAAGCCGGGCCGCGACCGGTACCTCGACCTGCTGCGCTCCGTCGCCCTGGTCCGCGTCGTGGTCTACCACCTCTTCGGCTGGGCCTGGCTGACGGTGCTGTTCCCGTCGATGGGCGTGATGTTCGCGCTGGCCGGCTCGCTGATGGCGCGTTCGCTGAAGCGTCCGGCGACGAGCGTGATCCGCAGCCGGGTCCGCCGTCTCCTGCCGCCGCTGTGGGCGTTCGCCGCGGTCGTGCTGACGCTGCTGTTCGCGAGCGGCTGGGACCCGGCGAAGGACCCGGGCCAGGGCGTCTGGGGCCTGGTCAAGCTGGTCAACTACCTCGTCCCGATCGGCGCCCCGCCCTACCCGTGGGACGCCGGCGCCCTGGGCCCGTTCGAGAGTTCCTGGGCGACCCAGGCGGCGGGACCGCTGTGGTACCTGCGCGCCTACCTGTGGTTCGTCCTCGCCTCCCCGCTGCTGCTCCGGCTGTTCCGCCGGGCCCCCTGGCCGACGCTGCTCGCCCCGCTGGGCCTGACGGCGATCGTCGGCACGGGCCTGGTGACCATCCCCGGCGAGACGGGCAACGCCGTCACCGACTTCGCGGTCTACGGAAGCTGCTGGGTGCTGGGCTTCGCCCACCAGGAAGGGATGCTGAAGCAGGTCCCGCGGTACCTCTCCGTCTCCTGCGCGTCCCTGGTGATGGCCTTCGGCCTGTGGTGGGCCTCGAACCACCCCGCCGCCGACGGCTGGAACCTCAACGACATCCCGCTGGCCCAGGCCACCTGGTCGTTCGGCTTCGTGGTGATCCTGCTCCAGTACTCCCCGTCGTGGCGGGAACTCCCGGGACGCCTGGCGAAGTGGGACAGGCTGGTGACCCTCTCCAACAACCGGGCGGTCACCATCTACCTGTGGCACAACCTGCTGATCATGCTGACGGTCCCGCTCGTCGACCTGCTGTACCGGATTCCGTTCATGCAGAGCGAGCGCGGGGTGGAGGCCCTCAGCAGCACGTACACGCTCTGGATGTTCGCCTTCGTCTGGCCGCTCATCGGCCTGGCGGTCCTCGCGGTCGGCTGGGTCGAGGACCTCGCGGCGAAGCGGAAGCCCCGTCTGTGGCCGAACGGGGCGAAGCGCTCCGCCGGCCGGCGGAGCGGGACCGGAGCGGCGCGCCGGGGCTGACGCCGGGGGCCGCCGCCGGTGCGGCCCCCGGCCGCACCGCCGCGTCGGCGTGCCCCGTGAAAAACTGCTCGTGCTGCGGAAGCCAACAGGACGGCCAGGGGGGACACCGATGAGCAAGCGGCAGACGCGGAAGATGCTGCGGTTGATGGCGAGCGGGGAACCGGTGGAGCTCACCAGCCCGATGGCGTCCGTGAAGAAGCTCGCCCGACTCGCCTTCATCGCCCA
Source organism: Streptomyces viridosporus T7A (assembly GCF_008704515.1). Classification (NCBI taxonomy): domain Bacteria; kingdom Bacillati; phylum Actinomycetota; class Actinomycetes; order Kitasatosporales; family Streptomycetaceae; genus Streptomyces; species Streptomyces viridosporus. The sequence continues at coordinate 3,437,038 of NZ_CP023700.1, read as the reverse complement.
GCAGTTCGGGTACGAGTACGCCGACGTGCGCCAGGGCGGCGGGCAGAACGGCGCGCTCAGGATGCTGATCGTGCCCGACCCCGGCCCGCAGGCGCGGGCCCGGGCCGCGCAGAACTGGGCGCAGTACCCGAACGCCGGCGACGGGGTGTCGCTGCCGCCGCTCGTGCCGGACGCCGTCGAACTGCTCAAGGCCCGCATCAACTTCGACCTCACCGGCAAGAGCGCCGAGAAGCGGATGGGCTACGGCGCCCTCGGTGTCTCCGTCGGCTGCGTGGTCCTGGCCTACCGGGCCGGGGGCGAGCCCTCCCACTTCGTCGTGGCGGGCATCATCTGGCTGCTCCTCATGGCCGTCTTCGGCATCGGCCTCGTCGTCACCCGCAGGCGCAACGCCAAGTTCGCCGCCCGTCTCCGGGCGGCCGGGTTCGCCCCGACGACGGACGAGACGGGCCGGGTGCGCTACCTGCCGCCGGGCGGATGGACACCGGGACACGGCAACCCCTTCGGCGGCGACCCGTACGGCGCCCCGGGCACGGCCCCGACGCCGTACGCCCAGCCGGCTCCGGGCCCGTACGCCCAGCCGGCTCCGGGCCCCTACGCCCAGCAGCCCCCCGCCGCCCACGGCACCCCGCCCGCGCCCACCCCGTACGGCGCCCCGCAGCAGCCCCCGGCCCCGGCGCCCGGCGGTCCCCACGCCCAGCCGCAGCCGCCGTACCCGCAGCAGAACCCCTACTGGCAGCCCCCGCGGCAGCGCTGACGCCGCCGCGCCTCACGGCACCGTGCCCCGCCGGTGCCGGAGACCTCTCACCCCGCCCCCGCCGGCGGTGAGAGCAACGTTCCCCACCGGTCACCGGGGACCACGGACCGGAAACGCTTCCTCCCTACCTTCGGGGCCAGCCCCTCGCGGCACCGCCCGCACCCCGGAGAACAGTGGAGGCGTCATGACAGCTCCCCGGGCCCGGCTCAGCCCGGACCCCGCACCCCCGAGCGGGGGCGGCCGCTGGATCCGGCACTGGGATCCGGAGGACGAGGCCTTCTGGAACGCGACCGGGGAGAAGGTCGCCCGCCGCAACCTCCTCTTCTCCGTGCTGTCCGAGCACATCGGCTTCTCGGTGTGGACGATGTGGTCCGTGCTGGTGCTCTTCATGGGACCGGAGTACGGGCTCACCCCGGCCGACAAGTTCCTGCTGACGTCCGTGGTCACGCTGGTCGGTGCCGTGGTCCGCGTCCCGTACACCTTCGCCGTCGCGGTCTTCGGCGGACGGAACTGGACGGTCGTCTCCGCCGGGCTGCTGCTCGTGCCCACCGTCGCCGCGTTCGCGGTGATGGAGCCGGGGACCTCCTTCCCCACCTTCCTGCTGGTCGGCCTGCTGGCCGGTATCGGCGGCGGCAACTTCGCCTCCTCCATGACCAACATCAACGCCTTCTTCCCGCTGCGGAAGAAGGGGTGGGCGCTCGGCCTGAACGCCGGCGGCGGCAACATCGGGGTGCCCGTGATCCAGCTCGCCGCCCTCGCGGTCATCGGGGCGGGCGGCGGGCCGCGGGTGCTGCTCGGCCTCTACGTCCCGCTGATCGTCGCCGCCGCCGTGCTGGCCGCGCGGTACATGGACAACCTCGCCCCGGTGCGCAACGACACCGGTGCCGCCAGGGACGCCGTGCGGGAGGCGCACACCTGGGTCATGTCCTTCCTCTACGTCGGCACCTTCGGCTCCTTCATCGGCTACAGCTTCGCCTTCGGGCAGGTGCTGCAGAGCCAGTTCGGCCGCACCCCGCTGCAGGCCGCGTACGTCACCTTCCTCGGCCCGCTGCTGGGCTCCCTGGTCCGCCCGGTGGGCGGGCGGCTCGCCGACCGGTACGGCGGCGCGCGGATCACCCTGGGGACCTTCCTCGCCATGGGCGCGGCGACCGCCGTGCTGGTCGCCGCCTCCCTGCGGGAGTCGCCGGCGCTGTTCACCGCCGCCTTCGTGGTGCTGTTCGTGCTGACCGGCGTCGGCAACGGCTCGACGTACAAGATGATCCCCGGCATCTTCCAGGCCGAGGCCCTGGCCCGGGGGCTGCACGGCGAGGAGGCCGCCGCGCACGGACGCCGGCTGTCCGGGGCGGCCATGGGGCTGATCGGCGCGGTGGGCGCGCTCGGCGGGGTCGGCATCAACCTGGCCTTCCGCCAGTCCTTCCTCTCCCACGGCTCCGGCACCGGCGCGTTCGTCGCCTTCCTCGCCTGCTACGCGGTCTGCTCCGCGGTCACCTGGGCCGTATACCTTCGCCGCCCGGCGGCCCGGCCGGCCGCCGCGGGCGTCGCGGCGGAGGGGGAGCCGCGGCTCGGCCACGCCGAGGTGTGACGTAACACTGGTGACACGAAGCCGAACCGGGCCCGTCACGGATCGTTGGCAGGCTCGCTCGGCGTGGGGGCGGAGCCGCCCTTCACGCAGGACGCCGACCCGAGCGGGACGAGAGCCATGGACGACGAACGACAGCGACCGGACCACGGGCCCCTCGCGGGGTTCACCGTGGGGGTGACCGCGGCGCGCCGGGCCGACGAGCTGGGCGCGCTGCTCGAGCGGCGCGGAGCCGCCGTGCTGCACGCCCCGGCCCTGCGGATCGTGCCGCTGGCCGACGACGGCGAGCTGCTGGCCGCCACCGAGGAGATCATCGAGCGGGCCCCGGACATCGCGGTCGCCACCACCGCCATCGGCTTCCGGGGCTGGGTGGAGGCCGCCGACGGCTGGGGGCTGGGCGAGCGCCTGCTGGCGAGGCTGGGCGGGGTGCGGATCCTGGCGCGCGGCCCCAAGGTGAAGGGCGCGATCCGGGCCGCCGGACTGGCCGAGGAGTGGTCGCCGGCGTCGGAGTCCCTGGCCGAGGTGCTCGACCGCCTGCTCGCGGAGGGCGTCGACGGTCTGCGCATCGCCGTGCAGCTCCACGGCGAGCCGCTGCCCGGGTTCGTGGAGTCGCTGCGGGCCGGGGGAGCGGAGGTGGTGGGGGTGCCGGTCTACCGGTGGCTGCCGCCGGAGGACCTCGGCCCCGTCGACCGGCTGCTGGACGCCACGGTCTCCCGGACCCTGGACGCGGTCACCTTCACCAGCGCGCCCGCCGCCGCGTCCCTGCTGTCCCGGGCCGGGGAGCGCGGCCTGCTCGACGACCTGGTCGCCGCCCTCGGCCACGACGTCCTGCCCGCCTGCGTCGGCCCGGTCACCGCGCTGCCGCTGCAGGGCCACGGCGTCGACACCGTCCAGCCCGAACGCTTCCGGCTCGGCCCCCTCGTCCAGGTGCTCTGCCGGGAACTGCCCGCCCGGGCCCGCGTGCTGCCCGTCGCCGGGCACCGGGTGGAGATCCGCGGGCACGCGGTCCTGGTGGACGACGAGCTCAGGCCCGTACCGCCGGCCGGGATGTCCCTGCTGCGGGCGCTGGCCCGGCGGCCCGGCTGGGTCGTCGCCCGCGCGGACCTGCTGCGCGCCCTGCCGGGAGCGGGCCGCGACGAGCACGCGGTGGAGACCGCCATGGCCCGCCTGCGCGGCGCCCTCGGCGCTCCCGGGCTGATCCAGACGGTCGTCAAGCGCGGTTACCGGCTCGCCCTGGACCCCCGGGCGGAGTCGAAGTACGCGGACGCCTGAGCGGGGTGACCGGCCCGGCGGACGAGGGCGCCGTGCGAGGGGTTACGGGTGCGGGAGCGGGCAGGCACTGTAGGGAGGGGATGTCCCGGTCCCTCCCTCGCGTCGCACCGGTCCCCACCCGACCGGGGCGGAACCCTAGGCGGTGACAGGCACATGGCACTGGGTACGGCCACGGCGCCCCACGAGCTGCGGTTCGACACCGGGCGGGTCTGCCTGGACCTGCTCGCGACCACGCATCCCGTGGAACGGCTCGACTCCGTCGAGGTGCTGCGCGCCTGGATCACCGGCTCGGGACTCGTCCCGCCGGGCACCTCGCTGGTCCACGCCGACCCCTCGTGGCCGGTGGCCTTCCGCGAACTGCGCGGGTGCATCGCCCTGTTGGTGCGCGGCCGGGTGGGACGGCCGTCCGGTGCGGCTCCCGGCACCCCCTCGTACGACCTCGCGCTCGCGCGGGTCAACGACCTCGCCCGGGTGGCGCCCCCGGCCCCGTGCGCGGTGCCCGGTGACGACGGCCTGCTGGTGCGCCGTCTCGACGGCCCGCCCGGCCGCGCCGCGCTGCTCGCGGCGGTCGCGCGGGACGCCGTGGACCTGCTCACCGATCCGGTGGCGCGCGCGGGTCTGCGGCAGTGCGAGGGCGACAACTGCCCGATCGTGTACCTCGACACCTCCCGGGGCCGCAGGAGGCGCTGGTGCTCCAGCGAGGTCTGCGGGAACCGCGAACGGGTGGCCCGCCACCGCCGCCGCGCCGCCCTCACCCGCGCCTGAGACACCCGCGCCTGAGACACCTGGGCCTGAGACACCCGCGCCTGAGACACCCGGGCCTGAGACGTCTGAGCCCGAGACACCCGGGCCTGGGGCGCCCGCACTTGAGGCATCCGGGCCCAACGCCTTCGCCCCCGATGCGACTTCTGTGCCGCACGCCTCGTCGAGCGAGTGAAGTGACATCGGTCACGCCCCGTTCGCCGCCCCCGTTCCGTGGAAAGCGCGCCCGCTCCTTCGGCGTGTCGGAAAAGTGAAGGAGAAGTGCGGGGAATGTGGCTCCATGTCCCGGTCCGCGCGCCGTCCCGCAGAAAACTGCCGCCTCCCTTTGAACACCCACCACCTCGCGTCCGTACCGGTGGTGGAGCGACCGGCTGGGGGATCCCCCGGACATCGGAGGTGGGCGTGCGCAAGGATTCCGTCGTGGCCAATGAACGTGCATCGAGGGCCCGACATCGCATGCCCCCATCCTCGGAACCCGATGAGGAGCTGATGCGTGCGCTGTACCGAGAGCACGCCGGCCCCTTGCTGGCCTACGTCCTGCGGCTGGTCGCCGGAGACCGGCAGCGCGCCGAGGACGTCGTGCAGGAAACGCTCATCCGTGCCTGGAAGAACGCCGGTCAGCTCAATCGGGCGACCGGTTCGGTACGCCCCTGGCTGGTGACGGTCGCCCGACGCATCGTCATCGACGGCCACCGCAGCCGGCAGGCCCGGCCGCAGGAGGTCGATCCGTCGCCGCTGGAGGTCATCCCCGCGGAGGACGAGATCGACAAGGCGCTGTGGCTGATGACGCTGTCGGACGCACTCGACGACCTGACCCCTGCTCACCGGGAGGTGCTCGTCGAGACGTACTTCAAGGGGCGTACGGTCAATGAGGCGGCGGAGACGCTCGGTATACCCAGCGGTACCGTCCGCTCCAGGGTGTTCTACGCCCTGCGTTCGATGAAGCTGGCACTGGAGGAGCGGGGGGTGACGGCGTGATGGGTGTGTACGGGGGAAATCAGGGATTCGGCACGGGTGGCGCGGGTATGTCTGGGGCCATGCAGGGATCACCGGTGCCGAATGAGCACGAGACCGTCGGTGCCTACGCCCTGGGCATCCTCGACGATGCCGAGGCCACCGCGTTCGAGGCGCACCTCGCGAGCTGCGAGTGGTGCGCCCAGCAGCTCGACGAACTCGCGGGCATGGAGCCGATGCTGGCCGCGCTCGCGGACCTGCCCGGCGCCGGGACGCCCGCCATCGGCGAGTCGCTGTCGGCCAAGCCGAACCCGCGCGTGGTGGAGAAGCTGGTCGACGAGGTCGCCGAGCGCCGCGCGAGGAAGCGCCGCCGCAACTTCTACATGGTGGCCGCGGCGGGCGCGCTGATCGTCAGCGGACCGTTCGTGGCCGTGGCGACCACCGGCGGGGACGGCGGTGGCGGTGGCGGCGGTGGCGGCACCAACCGGACGCTCGCGGCAGACCCGGTCAAGGACGCCTTCGACAAGGCCTCCGACAAGGTCTCGGCCACCGACCCCGGCACCAAGGTCTCCGCGACCGTGGCGGTGGAGGAGAAGCTCTGGGGCACCGAGACGGTCCTGGAGCTGAAGAACGTCACGGGTGCGCAGAGGTGCGCGCTGATCGCCGTCGGCAAGAACGGCGAGCGGGAGACCGTCACCTCCTGGTCCGTCCCGGAGTCGGGCTACGGCCTGCCGGACGCCAAGACGGAGAAGGCCAGGCAGCCGCTGTACGTCCAGGGCGGCTCCTCGTTCGACCCGAACGAGATCGACCACTTCCAGGTGATGACCTTCGACGGCAAGCTGCTGGTCGAAGTGGACGCGTAGCCTCCCGGGGCCCCCTTCGCGTACGGTTGACGGCTGCCCAGCACGTCAGAAGGGGGCCCGGTGGCCGCTCAGGCTCAACAGGAAACCGCGGTCGGTCCGGTTCACGACTCCGTTCGCGACCGGGAGATCCGCGTCGAACAGGAACACCTGGACCGGGTGTACCGGCGTCTCGAGGAGAAGATCCACGAGGCCGAGTTCCTCATGCGCGACGCCGCCCGGCGCGGCCAGGTCGGCACGCCCGGCGCCCTCGCCGAACGGGACGCCCAGGTCTTCCGGGCCGGCGTCCACCTCAACCGGCTGAACAACGAGTTCGAGGACTTCCTCTTCGGCCGCATCGACCTGCTGCTCGGCAAGGACGGCAAGAAGGGGCCCGACGGCGCCTACACCGCCGTCGAGCCCGCCGAGGGCGCCGTGCGCCCCGACAACACCGCCGACATCGCCGAGACCCTGCACATCGGCCGGATCGGCGTCCTCGACGAGGACTACGCCCCGCTGGTCATCGACTGGCGGGCGCCCGCCGCCGCGCCCTTCTACCGCTCCACCCCGGTCGATCCCGGCCGGGTCGTGCGCCGCCGGGTGATCCGCTCCAAGGGCCGCCGCGTCCTCGGCGTCGAGGACGACCTGATGCGCCCGGAGCTGACGGCGTCCCTCGACGGCCACGAGCTGCCCGTGATCGGCGACGGCGCCCTGATGGCCGCGCTCGGCCGGGCCCGTACCCACACCATGCGGGACATCGTGGCCTCCATCCAGGCCGAGCAGGACCTGGTGATCCGCGCCCCCGCCGCCTCCGTGACCCAGGTCGAGGGCGGCCCCGGCACCGGCAAGACCGCCGTCGCCCTGCACCGGGCGGCCTACCTGCTCTACCAGGACCGGCGCCGGTACGCGGGCGGCATCCTGATCGTCTCGCCCACCCCCCTGCTGGTCGCCTACACCGAGGGCGTGCTGCCCTCCCTCGGCGAGGAGGGCCAGGTCGCCATCCGCGCCATCGGCTCGCTGGTCGAGGGCGCCGAGGCCACGCTGTACGACTCCCCGTCGGTGGCCCGCGTCAAGGGCTCGTCCCGCATGCTCAAGGTGCTGCGGAAGGCCGCGCGCGGAGCGCTGGAGGGGAACGATTCGCCCGAGCGGCTGCGGGTCGTCGCCTTCGGCCGGCGGCTGGAGCTCGAGGCCGGGGAGCTGGCGGACGTCCGCCGCGCCGCCCTCGGCGGCACCGCGCCGGTCAACCTGCTGCGCCCCCGCGCCCGCAAGCTGCTGCTCGACGCCCTGTGGGAGCGCTCCGGCGCGGCGGGCCGGCACACCGACCCGGAGCTCGCCGCCGAGCTGCGCTCCTCCTTCGACGAGGACGTCACCTCCGAGGACGACTTCATCGCCTTCCTCGACGCCTGGTGGCCCGAGCTGACCCCGGCCGCCGTCCTCGACGCCATGGCGGACGAGAAGCGCCTGGGCCGCTGGGCCCGCCGCGTCCTCAACCCCGGCGAGGTCCGCAGGGTCGCCCGCTCCCTGCAGCGGGCCGGGTACTCCGTGCACGACATCGCGCTGCTCGACGAGCTCCAGGCCGTCCTCGGCGCCCCGGCCCGGCCCCGGAGGAAGCGCGAGATCGACCCGCTGGACCAGCTCACCGGTCTGGAGGAGCTGATGCCGGTGCGCGAGGAGTCGCAGCGCGAGCGGGCCGAGCGGCTCGCCCAGGAGCGCGTCGAGTACGCCCACGTGATCGTCGACGAGGCCCAGGACCTCACCCCGATGCAGTGGCGCATGGTCGGCCGGCGCGGACGGCACGCCACCTGGACGGTCGTCGGCGACCCGGCCCAGTCCTCCTGGTCCGACCCCGACGAGGCCGCCCGGGCCCGCGACGAGGCCCTCGGCACCCGGCCGCGCCGCCGGTTCCGGCTCACCGTGAACTACCGCAACCCGGCGGAGATCGCCGACCTGGCGTCGAAGGTGCTGGCCCTCGCCATGCCCGGCTCCGCGCCGCCGCGGGCGGTGCGCTCCACCGGCGTCGAGCCGCGCTTCGCCGTCGTGCGCGACGCGCTGGGCGCGACGGTGCGGCAGGAGGCGGCACGGCTGCTGGAGCGGGTCGACGGCACGGTCGGCGTGGTCGTCGCCATGCAGCGCCGCGAGGAGGCCCGGCGCTGGCTCGACGGGCTGGGCGACCGCGTGGTGGCGCTCGGCAGCCTGGAGGCCAAGGGGCTGGAGTACGACGCCACCGTCGTCGTCTCCCCGGCCGAGATCGCCGACGAGTCCCCGGCCGGCCTGCGCGTCCTCTACGTGGCGCTCACCCGGGCCACCCAGCAGCTGACGGTGGTCGCGCAGGAGCGCGACGAGCCGGACGCGGCCGGGGTGCCGGATCTGCTGAGGGACTGATCCGGGCGCGCGGAAAAACCGCTTGCGCGACGGGAATGGCTCACCGGGATCCTTTTGTTAGCCTGGACGTGGCACCGGCCCGATCCAAGCCCCCGGGCCCAACCTTAGTCGCTTCGAGCGACCACTTGCCGCGAGGCGAGCATGGCGGGTCGGTGTCATCAAACGTGCGAGAGGCCCACGTCACCCGGGTGACGTGGGCCTCTTCCGTGCCCGGGGCCCCTTCACCGGGGTGGATCTTCCCTCGTAGAGTGGAACACGTTTTCCGAAATGTGCCGGAGGTACCCACTCCGGCCGCGAACAAAACGTTCGCAATGCGCAGCGGCTACCGCGTACTCGGCGGTAGGTGCGACGATCGGACGGCACAGTGCTGTGACACGCAGCGACAGCAGCGAAACGGTGAAAGAGGAAGCCCGCCATGGCAACGGCGCCCAGCGTCTCCTACTCGATGACCATCCGGCTGGAGGTGCCCGCGAGCGGAACCGCGGTATCCCAGCTCACCGGGGCTGTCGAGTCCCACGGAGGCTCGGTGACCGGCCTCGACGTCACGGCGTCCGGCCATGAGAAGCTCCGCATCGACGTCACCATCGCGGCCACCTCCACCGCCCACGCCGACGAGATCGTCGAGCAGCTGCGCGGCATCGAGGGCGTCACCCTGGGCAAGGTCTCGGACCGTACGTTCCTCATGCACCTCGGCGGCAAGATCGAGATGGCGTCGAAGCACCCCATCCGCAACCGTGACGACCTGTCCATGGTCTACACGCCGGGCGTGGCCCGCGTCTGCATGGCGATCGCCGAGAACCCCGAGGACGCCCGCCGCCTCACCATCAAGCGCAACTCCGTCGCGGTCGTGACGGACGGCTCCGCCGTGCTGGGCCTGGGCAACATCGGCCCCAAGGCCGCGCTGCCGGTCATGGAGGGCAAGGCGGCCCTGTTCAAGCGGTTCGCCGGCATCGACGCCTGGCCGCTCTGCCTCGACACCCAGGACACCGACGCGATCGTCGAGATCGTCAAGGCCATCGCCCCGGGCTTCGCCGGCATCAACCTGGAGGACATCTCCGCCCCCCGCTGCTTCGAGATCGAGGCCCGGCTGCGCGAGGCGCTGGACATCCCCGTCTTCCACGACGACCAGCACGGCACCGCGATCGTCGTCCTGGCGGCCCTCACCAACGCCCTGCGGGTCACCGGCAAGGGGATCGAGAACATCCGCGTCGTCATGTCCGGCGCCGGCGCGGCCGGCACGGCCATCCTGAAGCTGCTGCTCGCCGCGGGGGTGAAGAACGCCGTCGTGGCCGACATCCACGGGGTCGTCCACGCGGGCCGCGAGGACCTGGCCGACGTCGACCCGGCCTCGGCCCTGCACTGGATCGCCGACCACACCAACCCCGAGAACCTCACCGGCACGCTGAAGGACGCGGTGCGCGGCGCGGACGTCTTCATCGGCGTCTCCGCCCCGAACGTCCTCGACGGCGCGGACGTGGCCGCGATGGCCGAGGGGGCGATCGTGTTCGCGCTCGCGAACCCCGACCCCGAGGTGGACCCGGCGATCGCCCGCCAGACGGCGGCGGTCGTGGCCACCGGGCGCTCCGACTTCCCCAACCAGATCAACAACGTGCTGGTGTTCCCCGGTGTGTTCCGCGGCCTGCTGGACGCCCAGTCCCGCACCGTCAACACCGAGATGATGCTGGCCGCCGCGCAGGCGCTGGCCGACGTGGTGACCGAGGACGAGCTGAACCCGAACTACATCATCCCGAGCGTGTTCAACGACAAGGTCGCGGGCGCGGTGGCCGGTGCGGTGCGGGACGCGGCCAGGGCGGCCGGGGCGTGAGCCCCCGGACGCGCGGGGCCGGCCGGCCGCTCCCGGGGCTGTGAGGATCGCCACGGCCGGTTTCACATCGGCGCGTCGTGGAACGCGTAGGTCCTGACCGCCCTCTAGGGTGGCGGCCGGGCTCGGGCGCAGATCCCTGCGGTCCGTCGCCGGAAGCGGACCGAACGTCACCGCATCGGGGGCCGTGGTGTTCTTCGTGTGACTCCCTCGGGTGTTCTCACGGCTCCCGCGGGTGCCGGATTGGCATTACCGCCGCTGGTAGAGGCAGGATGCGTCTCTGGGCGCGAGGGTCTGACGACGGACCCGGGTCCGGGGACTCACCGAGGAACCTGGCAGCATCGGCTTCGCCGTGCCCGACATGCGGCTCCGCCGCGTGGCACGCCTCAACGGCAAGAAGAACACGGGAGTAACAACATGAACCGCAGTGAGCTGGTGGCCGCGCTGGCCGACCGCGCCGAGGTGACCCGCAAGGACGCCGACGCCGTGCTGGCCGCGTTCGCCGAGGTCGTCGGCGACATCGTCTCCAAGGGCGACGAGAAGGTCACCGTCCCCGGCTTCCTGACCTTCGAGCGCACCCACCGTGCCGCTCGCACCGCGCGCAACCCGCAGACCGGTGAGCCGATCCAGATCCCGGCCGGCTACAGCGTGAAGGTCTCCGCGGGCTCCAAGCTGAAGGAAGCCGCCAAGGGCAAGTGACCCTGACGCTCGTGCGTCCCGGGACGGCGTACGAGACACGGTGACACCGAAAAGGGCGGCCCCCGCAGAGGGGCCGCCCTTTTCGACGTGCGTGTGAGCGCTTCGGCCGGGTCCGGGGCCGGAGGAGTACCTGGTCCGGCGGCTCGGCCTCGACACCCGGGCTCGCCGGCTTCTCCGGGCCGTTTCTGTCCGCCCGGGGCCACCCCCGCGCCCCGGCCGGGGCGCGGGGACGGGGGGTCAGATGAGTGCCTTGCCCGGCAGCTCGGCCTTGGCCCCCAGGTCCGCCAGCTTCTCCATGAAGTTCTCGTAGCCCCGGTTGATCAGGTCGATGCCGTGGACGCGGGACGTGCCCTGCGCCGCGAGCGCGGCGATGAGGTAGGAGAAGCCGCCGCGCAGGTCGGGGATGACCAGGTCGGCGCCCTGCAGCCGGGTGGGGCCGGAGACGACCGCCGAGTGCAGGAAGTTGCGCTGGCCGAAGCGGCAGTCGGAGCCGCCCAGGCACTCGCGGTAGAGCTGGATGTGGGCGCCCATCTGGTTGAGCGCGGAGGTGAAGCCGAGGCGGGACTCGTAGACCGTCTCGTGGATGATCGACAGGCCGGTCGCCTGGGTCAGGGCGACCACCAGCGGCTGCTGCCAGTCGGTCTGGAAGCCGGGGTGGACGTCCGTCTCCAGCGCGATGGACTTCAGCTGCCCGCCGGGGTGCCAGAAGCGGATGCCCTCGTCGTCGATCTCGAAGGCGCCGCCGACCTTCCGGTAGGTGTTCAGGAACGTCATCATCGAGCGCTGCTGGGCGCCGTGCACGTAGATGTTGCCCTCGGTCGCCAGCGCCGCGGACGCCCAGGAGGCGGCCTCCAGGCGGTCGGGCAGGGCGCGGTGGGTGTAGCCGCCGAGCTTGTCCACACCGGTGATGCGGATGGTCCGGTCGGTGTCCATCGCGATGATGGCGCCCATCTTCTGCAGGACGCAGATCAGGTCCTCGATCTCCGGCTCCACCGCCGCGTTGGACAGCTCGGTGACGCCCTCGGCGAGCACCGCCGTCAGCAGCACCTGCTCGGTGGTGCCGACGGACGGGTACGGCAGCCGGATCTTCGTGCCGCGCAGCCGCTGCGGGGCCTCCAGGTACTGGCCGTCCGCCCGCTTCTCGATCGTCGCGCCGAACTGGCGCAGCACGTCGAAGTGGAAGTCGATGGGCCGGCCGCCGATGTCGCAGCCGCCCAGGCCGGGGATGAACGCGTGCCCGAGCCGGTGCAGCAGCGGACCGCAGAACAGGATCGGGATCCGCGAGGAGCCCGCGTGGGCGTCGATGTCGGCGACGTTGGCGCTCTCCACGTGCGTGGGGTCGAGGACCAGTTCGCCGGGCTCCTCGCCCGGACGGACCGTCACACCGTGCAGTTGCAGCAGCCCTCGTACGACGCGGACGTCACGGATGTCCGGAACGTTGCGCAGGCGGCTCGGAGCGCTGCCCAGCAGCGCGGCGACCATGGCCTTCGGTACGAGGTTCTTCGCACCGCGGACACGGATCTCGCCCTCCAGCGGGGTTCCGCCGTGGACCAGCAGGACATCGTCGTTGACGGTCATGAATCTCGCGTTCCGTGGGGAGTGGGGCAGGGGCCAGAAGGGAAAGAGTAATCGTCCCTCACCCCCCTTCCGTAAGCCCGCGGGGGGCCCGGCAACGTCATGGGTCTGTCACAACACGAACCGTTCCAGAGCGGGCACATGGGGTCACCGCCGCGGTCGTGCGCCGGGGACGCCCCCCGGCCGTCCGCCCGTCTCCCGCCGTCCCCCTCGACCGGGCCCCCCACCAGGCCGCTCCTTTCGATCACGGCCGTGTTCACTCCCACACCCCGGTTGCCTCCCCACGCGGGGGGAAGATGCGGGATCATGTCTGGCATGACCGAGGTGTCCTCGCTCACAGGGCGGCTGCTCGTGGCCACGCCCGCCCTGGCGGACCCGAACTTCGACCGTGCGGTGGTGCTCCTCCTCGACCACGACGAGGAGGGCTCGCTCGGCGTCGTCCTCAACCGTCCGACCCCGGTGGACGTGGGCGACATCCTGGAGGGCTGGGCCGACCTCGCGGGCGAACCCGGCGTCGTCTTCCAGGGCGGCCCGGTGTCGCTGGACTCGGCCCTCGGCGTCGCGGTCGTCCCCGGCGGGGCGGCCGGGGAGGCGGCCCCGCTGGGCTGGCGCCAGGTGCACGGCGCGATCGGGCTGGTCGACCTGGAGGCCCCGCCGGAACTGCTCGCCTCCGCCCTCGGCTCCCTGCGCATCTTCGCCGGATACGCCGGCTGGGGCCCCGGCCAGCTGGAGGACGAACTGGTGGACGGCGCCTGGTACGTCGTGGAATCGGAGCCCGGCGACGTCTCGTCCCCGGCCCCGGAGCGGCTCTGGCGCGAGGTGCTGCGCCGCCAGCGCAACGAGCTGGCGATGGTCGCCACGTATCCGGACGACCCGTCGCTCAACTGACGCGTGCGGGCTTCAGTACCCTTGGCTGTTATGAGCACTCTTGAGCCCGAGCGCGGGACTGGTACGGGGACCCTCGTCGAGCCGACGCCGCAGACCTCCCACGGCGACGGTGACCACGAGCGCTTCGCCCATTACGTCCAGAAGGACAAGATCATGGCGAGTGCCCTCGACGGCACTCCCGTCGTGGCGCTGTGCGGCAAGGTCTGGGTGCCCGGCCGCGATCCGAAGAAGTACCCGGTGTGTCCCCTGTGCAAAGAGATCTACGAGTCCATGGGCTCCGGCGGTGACGACAAGGGCAAGGGCGACAAGTAGGTCCTCCCCCTCCTGCCGCGGGTCTCGTCCGAAGGCCCCCGGGCGCGTTTTGCGTGCCCCGGGGGCCTTTGTGCTGTCCGCGCGTTGCACGGGGTGCGCCGACCGGTCACAGAGTGGTTGAGACCTCTTGTGGTGCGGTTCACCCAGTCCCTAGCCTCCGGTGTGTTGTTGTGCACAGCGAAACAAACATTGCGCATGTTGCAACGCACCATCGGAGGAGCACTCCATGAAGTTGTCCGTCCGCATGGTCGCCCTCGCGGCCGTCCTCGCCACCGCCGCCTGCGCGCCCCAGACCTCCGGCACCTCCTCCTCCGACAAGGACGAGAAGACCGGGACCCTGCGCGTCTGGCTCTTCCAGGAGGTCAACAACAAGCCCAAGGAACAGGCCGTCGACTCCGTCCTCGCCGCGTTCGAGAAGGCGCACGAGGGCACCGAGGTCACCGTCGAGTACATCCCCGTCGAGACCCGCGCCCAGCGCATCAAGGCGGCCTTCAACGACCCGAAGTCCGCGCCCGACCTCATCGAGTACGGCAACACCGACACCGCGGGCTACGTGCGGGACGGCGGACTCGCCGACGTCACCGAGGAGTTCGAGGCCTGGGAGGAGACCGAGGACACCGATCCGACCGCCCGGCAGTCGGTCACCGTCGACGGCAAGGTCTACGGGGCCCCGTACTTCGTCGGCGTCCGCGCGCTGTACTACCGCACGGACGTCTTCGAGGAACTCGGCCTCGACGTCCCGAGGACCCAGGCCGAGCTGATCTCCACCGCCAAGAAGGTCCGCGCCGCGAAACCGGGGATGTACGGTATCGCCGTCGGCGGCGCCTACACCTACGGCGCGATGCCCTTCATCTGGGCCCACGGCGGTGAACTCGCCACCGGCAAGGGCGGCTCGTACGCCTCCGCCATCGACGGCGCCGACGCGCGCAAGGGCATCGAGGCCTACACCTCCCTCTTCGGCGACGACAACTGCCCGGCGGCCAAGTGCGCCGGGATGGGCGGCAACGACACGGTGACCGCCTTCGCCTCGGGCAAGGCGGCCATGGCGATCGGCGGCGACTTCAGCCACGCGGCCGTCGAGGCCGGGAAGGTCAAGGGCAAGTACGCCGTCGTCCCGCTGCCGGGCGTCGAGCCCGGCTCCATCGCCCCCGCGTTCGCCGGCGGGAACAACCTCGGCGTGCTGAAGTCCACCTCGCACCGCACCCTCGCCGTCGACCTGATGAAGCGGCTGGCCTCCAAGGAGGCCCAGGGCGAGCTGTTCGAGGGCATGGGCTTCCTGCCGACCTTCTCGGACGTGCGCCGCCGGGCGGCCGAGGAGGAACCGTTCGTGAAGCCGTTCGTCGAGACGCTCGCCGCCGGCACCAAGTTCGTGCCGGCCTCGCCCGCCTGGGCGCGGATCGACTCCTCGCTGGTGCTGCCGACCATGTTCCAGGAGGTCGTTAGCGGCAGGAAGGACGTGGCGACCGCCTCGGCGGACGCCGCGAAGAAGATGAACGAGGCGTTCGGCTCGGTGGGCTGAACCCGTGGTCGCACAGGACACGGCGGTCGTGGAGCGCACCCGCACGGCGCGTTCCACGGCCCCCGCACCCCGCACCCCGCGAGGCCGCCGGCCGGGACCCGCCCCCTGGCTCCTCCTCGCCCCCGCGCTCGTGGTCCTCGGCGGACTGCTCGCCTACCCCGTCTACCAACTCGGCCTGATCTCGCTCTTCCACTACACCCAGGCCCAGGTCAGCGGCGGCGAACCGACCACCTTCGAGGGCCTGGGCAACTACGCCGAACTGTTCGGCGACGACCGGTTCTGGCAGGTGCTGCGGGACACCGTGCTGTTCGCGGCGGCCTGTGTGGTCTGCACCCTGGCCGTGGGCTGCGCGCTCGCCGTGCTGCTCACCCGGGTGCGGGCCGTGCCCCGGCTCGCGCTGATGCTGGCCGCGCTGGGCGCCTGGGCGACCCCGGCCGTCACCGGTTCCACGGTCTGGCTGCTCCTCTTCGACGCCGACTTCGGCCCGGTCAACCGGGTGCTCGGGCTCGGCGATCACGCGTGGACGTACGGGCGGCTGAGCGCCTTCTTCCTCGTCCTGCTCGAAGTGGTGTGGTGCTCCTTCCCGTTCGTGATGGTGACGGTCTACGCCGGCATCCGCGCCGTACCGTCGGAGGTGCTGGAGGCCGCCGCCCTGGACGGCGCCTCGCAGTGGCGGATCTGGCGCTCGGTGCTCGCGCCGATGCTCCGGCCGATCCTGGTCGTCGTCACGATCCAGTCGGTGATCTGGGACTTCAAGGTCTTCACCCAGATCTACGTCATGACGGGCGGCGGCGGCATCGCGGGCCAGAACCTGGTCCTCAACGTCTACGCCTACCAGCAGGCGTTCGCGTCCTCGCAGTACAGCCTCGGCGCGGCGATCGGCGTGGTGATGCTGCTGATCCTGCTCGCCGTGACGCTGGTGTACCTGCGGCTGCTGCGCCGCCAGGGGGAGGAATGGTGACGCTCGTGAGCAGGGACCGGGGGCGCCGGGTGAATCCTGTGCGCCGGTCCGTCCGGCGGCCGGGGCGGGCGGCGGCCGAGGCGGCGGCGCTGCTGATCGCCGCCGTGGTGGCCTTCCCGCTGTACTGGATGGTGCTGAGCGCCTTCAAACCGGCCGGGGAGATCGAGTCGACCGAGCCGCGGCCGTGGACGCTGGCGCCCACGCTCGACTCCTTCCGGCGGGTGTTCGGACAGCATGAATTCGGCCGGTACTTCCTCAACAGCGTCGTCGTCGCGGTCGTCGTGGTGATCGCCTCGGCGCTGATCGCGTTTCTCGCCGCGACCGCCGTGACGCGTTTCCGGTTCCGCCTGCGGACCACCCTGCTGATCATGTTCCTGGTGGCCCAGATGGTGCCCGTGGAGGCGCTGACCATTCCGCTGTTCTTCCTCATGCGGGACTTCGGTCAGCTCAACACGCTGTGGTCGCTGATCCTGCCGCACATCGCGTTCTCGCTGCCGTTCGCGATCTGGATGCTCAGGGGATTCGTGAAGGCCGTTCCGGAGGCACTGGAGGAGGCCGCGTACATCGACGGAGCGAGCCGGACGCGCTTTCTGTGGCAGATCCTTTTCCCGCTCGTCCTGCCGGGGCTGGTGGCCACGAGCGTCTTTTCCTTCATCTCCACCTGGAACGACTTCCTGTTCGCCAAATCCTTCATCATCAGCGACATCTCCCAGTCGACCCTGCCGATGGCGCTGCTCGTCTTCTACAAACCCGATGAACCGGACTGGGGCGGGGTCATGGCGGCCTCCACCGTGATGACGATCCCGGTCCTGGTCTTCTTCGTACTCGTACAGCGGCGTCTGGTCTCCGGACTGGGCGGCGCGGTAAAGGACTGACGTGACCGAAACCACCGACACGACCTCACCGGCGACGGATCTCGTTCCCGCGCCGCGGACCGTCGAGGGGCCGACGCGCCGCACGGTCCCGCTGACCGGGGACACCACCCTGTGGGCCGCACCCGGCACGGGCACCACCGAGCGCTGGCTGCGCTCCACGCTCGGCGCGGCCCTCGGCCTGCCGCTCCGGCCGGGCCCCGAGGACGCCCCCGACGGCCTGCGGCTGCGCCTCGACGACACCCTCGCGCCCGAGGCGTACCGGCTGGCCGCCGTGCCCGACCGGGGCATCGAGATCACCGGCGGAAGCGCCGCCGGTGTCTTCTGGGGCGCCCAGACCCTGCGCCAGCTGCTCGGGCCGGACGCCTTCCGCAGGGCGCCCGTGCGGCCGGGCCGCACGCTCGGCGTCCCGCACCGGATCATCGAGGACGCCCCCCGGTTCCGCTGGCGCGGCCTCATGCTGGACGTCGCCCGGCACTTCATGCCCAAGGAAGGCGTGCTGCGCCAGATCGACCTGATGGCGGCGCACAAACTCAACGTCCTGCACCTGCACCTGACGGACGACCAGGGCTGGCGGATCGAGATCCGGCGGTACCCGAGACTGACGGAGGTCGGCGCCTGGCGCGCCCGGACGAAAATCGGCCACCGCGCGTCACCGCTGTGGGAGGACAAGCCGCACGGCGGTTACTACACCCAGGACGACATCCGCGAGATCGTCGCCTACGCCGCCGAACGGCACATCGGCGTCGTCCCGGAAATCGACGTACCCGGCCACTCGCAGGCCGCCATCGCCGCATATCCGGAACTCGGCAACACCGATGTCGTCGACACCGCCTCCCTCACCGTCTGGGACACCTGGGGGATCAATCCGAACGTGCTCGCCCCCACCGACGAGACCCTGCGCTTCTACGAAGGGGTGCTCGAGGAAGTCCTCGAACTGTTCCCCGCGGACACCGGCGCGTCCTCTCCGGCCGTCCCCTCCACCCCCTTTTCGGGCTTCGTCCACCTCGGCGGCGACGAATGCCCCAAGGACCAGTGGCGCGCGTCGGCCACCGCGCAGCGGCGGATCGGCGAACTCGGGCTGAAGGACGAGGACGCGCTCCAGGCCTGGTTCATCGGGCACTTCGCCGACTGGCTCGCCGCGCGGGGACGGCGGCTGATCGGCTGGGACGAGATCCTCGAGGGCGGGCTCGCCCCGGGCGCCGCGGTGTCCTCCTGGCGCGGGTACGCGGGCGGCATCGCCGCCGCCCGCGCCGGACACGACGTGGTCATGTGCCCCGAGCAGCAGGTGTACCTGGACCACCGGCAGGACGCGGGCCCCGACGAACCGGTGCCGATCGGGTACGTGCGCACCCTGGAGGACGTCTACCGGTTCGAGCCCGTGCCCCCGGAGCTGACGGCCGAGGAGGCCGGGCGGGTGCTGGGCACCCAGGCCAACGTGTGGACCGAGGTGATGGAGGACCAGGGACGCGTGGACTACCAGGTCTTCCCCCGGCTCGCCGCCTTCGCCGAGGTCGCCTGGAGCTCCCTGCCCGCCCCCGCCGAACGCGACGTCGCCGACTTCGAGCGGCGGATGACCGCCCACTACCGGCGCCTCGACGCCCTGGGCGTCGCCTACCGGCCGCCCACCGGCCCCCTGCCCTGGCAGAAGCGTCCGGGCCTGCTGGGGCGCCCGATCGAGGGCGCGCCCCCGAACCTGTAGGGACTCGTCGGCGGGGGACCCGCCGGTGGGGGTCCGGTCCGTCCCGGACCGGACCCGGCCGCGGACGGGACCCCCGCACCCGCACGCCCCGCCCCCGGCCCGGTCGCGCGAGCCTCCGCCCGTCTCGAACAGGCAGCAAAAAACGGACACAAGAGTCACCGAAGAGTGTCAATCGGAGCACACCGGTGATGTCGTGCGGAAAACGTCCGGGACCGGGGTGAAGTGGGCGAACGACTCCTAGTGGACCCCTGTCTTCGGCGCTCGCCAAGATGTGCCAGAGTTGCCACGTCCGCCCCGTGAGCACGTACCGTACGGCAACACGGGTCGGACCAGGTGGGGCAGCGGGAAGGGGCAGCCGGTTTTGAGCACGCACGCACCGCAGGCGGCGCGGGCCGTCACACTGCCCACGACCCTGGACGAGGCCGTGGCGGCGCTCGCGGCCGTGCCCGCCGCCGTGCCCGTCGCGGGCGGCACCGACCTGATGGCCGCCGTCAACTCCGGGCAGCTCAGGCCCGCCGCGCTGGTCGGCCTCGGCCGGATCAGCGAGATCCGCGGCTGGCAGTACCTGGACGGCCACGCGCTGCTCGGCGCCGGCCTCACCCACGCGCGCATGGGCCGCCCCGACTTCGCCGCCCTCATCCCGGCGCTCGCCGCCTCCGCGCGGGCCGCCGGACCGCCGCACATCCGCAACGCCGGCACCCTGGGCGGCAACATCGCCTCCGCCGCCCCCACCGGGGACGCGCTGCCCGTGCTGGCCGCGCTGGAGGCGACGCTGATCATCGCGGGCCCGGGCGGCGCCCGCCGCGAGATCCCGGTGTCGCACCTGCTGGCCGGGGTGGACATGCTGCGCGCCGGTGAACTCATCGGCTACGTGCGCGTGCCGCTGCTGCACGCCCCCCAGGTCTTCCTGAAGGCGACCGGCCGCACCGGTCCCGGCCGCGCGGCCGCCTCCGTCGCCCTCGTGCTCGATCCCGCCCGCCGCGGGGTCCGCTGCGCGGTGGGCGCCATAGCGCCGATGCCGCTCAGGCCCCTGGAGGCCGAGCAGTGGGTCGCGCAGCTCATCGACTGGGACAACAACCGGGCGATCGTGCCGGAGGCGCTGCACGCGTTCGGGGAGTACGTCGCCGCGGCCTGCATCCCCGACGCCGCCCCCGGAGAGGACGGCGCCGTCCCACCGCTTCCGCCCGCGGTACTGCACCTGCGGCGCACCGTCGCCGCGCTGGCCCGACGAGCACTGGGGAGGGCGCTGTCGTGACCGACGACCAGCACGGAGAGGGCACGCCCCGGGGCGGCGGCCGCTGGGACCCGCTGCCCCAGGGCGACTACGACGACGGCGCCACCGCCTTCGTCGAGCTTCCCGAGGGGGGCGTCGACGCCCTGCTGGACTCCCTGGAGAGTCCGCTCGCCGCGCCCGGCCACGGTTACGTGCCGCCGCAGATCACGGTGGCCCCCGCGACCGGCGCGGGCACCGACCCCGCGGCCATGGGCACCTGGCCGGCGCCGGGCGCGCCCGGCGCCGGGGCCCAGTGGCACGACCCGCAGGCCGGGCCCCCGCGGCAGGAGCCCGGGGCGGACGCGGCCCCGCAACACGCGGGACAGGACGACCGGTTCACTTACCCCCCCGGCCCTTCCGGCCCCTCAGGTTCCCCCGGGGCCCCCGGGACCGCCGGCCAGTGGGGCTTCGAGGGGACGCCCGCCGCGCAGGGGCACCCCGCGCCGAACCACCCCGCGCCGAACCACCCCGCACCGGGCCAGGACGTCACCGGCCAGTGGTCGATCCCCGTCGCCGGCGGCGACCTCCCGGACGAGTCGGGCGAGTTCACCACGTCCGCCCTGGCCGAGCAGTGGGGCGGCACCCCTCCGGCCACCCTCCCGGGCGGTGCCTCCGCCCCCTGGGCCGACCAGGCCATCGGGCAGCCGTGGGGACCCGGCGTGCCCGGGGTCCCGCAGGAGCCGCAGGGCGGTGAACCCGGGCCGGCCCGGCAGGACACCGCCGGGCAGGCGGACGCGGGTCCCGGGAGCGAGGGCCGGGAAGCCGGCCCCGAGCGGCACCGGGCCCCGCGGGAACGGCAGGAGGGCGGACCGCGGCCCCACGACGACCCCGGCCGGGACGCGTTCGCGTCCGAGCGGCCGGCCGGCGAGCACGCGCCCGGGCAGCCCGAAGCGGGTCACG
The DNA here is from genome assembly GCF_008704515.1 of Streptomyces viridosporus T7A. Lineage (NCBI taxonomy): Bacteria > Bacillati > Actinomycetota > Actinomycetes > Kitasatosporales > Streptomycetaceae > Streptomyces > Streptomyces viridosporus. The sequence goes on along the minus strand of NZ_CP023700.1, from coordinate 3,415,973 downwards.
CGCCCGGGCAGCCCGCGCACGCCGGGCCCCGGTCGTCCGGCGCGCCCCAGCCGTTCGCCACCGAGGGGTACGCGGAACCCGCGGCGGAGCCGCAGTGGCGGCCCGGCGCGGAGGCGTACCCCGGCGCCCAGGACGACCCACGGCCCGCTTCCGGGCCCGAGGGCACTCCCGAGGCCGCCGAGGCCACTCAGGCCGCGCACGAGGCCCAGGAGGCCGCGCACGAGGCCCAGGAGGCCGCGCACGGGGCCCCGGAGGCCGCGGACGGGGCCGCCCAGGAGCGGACGGAGCCCTCCGCCGCCGCCCGGCCCGGCCCGGAGGCGGGCGGAGCACCGGAACCCGCCGCCGCGGACGCACCGGCGGCCGACGCCGCCGCCCCGGGCGCCGCGACCGCGCAGGCCGCCCCCGACCCCGCCGGCTCCCCGGACGCCGTGAACACCCCGGACGCCTCGGGTCCTCCGGGGGCTCCGAGCGCCCCGGGCGATCCCGCCCCGCCGGCGGCCCCCGCGCCGGACGGCTCGGCGCCGCCGCACGACCCGCCGCCCGACGCCCCGCACGAGGACCACCCCCTGGCCTCCTACGTGCTCCGCGTCAACGGCTCCGACCGGCCGGTCACGGACGCCTGGATCGGCGAGTCGCTGCTCTACGTGCTGCGCGAGCGGCTCGGCCTCGCCGGCGCCAAGGACGGCTGCTCGCAGGGCGAGTGCGGGGCCTGCAACGTGCAGGTGGACGGGCGGCTCGTCGCCTCCTGCCTGGTCCCGGCCGTCACCGCGGCCGGCAGCGAGGTCCGTACCGTCGAGGGGCTGGCCCAGGACGGCCGGCCGTCCGACGTGCAGCGGGCGCTCGCGCGGTGCGGCGCGGTGCAGTGCGGCTTCTGCATTCCGGGCATGGCGATGACCGTGCACGACCTGCTGGAGGGCAACCCGGCGCCCACCGAGCTGGAGACCCGCCAGGCCCTGTGCGGCAACCTGTGCCGGTGCTCCGGCTACCGGGGCGTCGTGGACGCCGTCAAGGAGGTCGTCGCCGAACGCGAGGCGCACGCCGCGGTCCCCGAGGCCGATCCGGACGCGGACACCGACCCGGACGTGCCCCGCATCCCGCACCAGGCGGGCCCCGGCGCCGGCGGCGTCAACCCCTCGGTGTTCGGGTCCACCGGACCGCACGACCAGTCCCACGGCCAGGACGGAGGCCAGGCGTGAGCAACGAAGCAGGCACCGCGCAGGCCGCACGGGCCGCCGAGGCCACCACCGAGCCGGAACCGGTTCCGCACGGGCTCGGCACCTCCCTCCCGGCCGCCGACACCCGCGCCAAGACCGAGGGCACCTTCCCGTACGCCGCCGACCTGTGGGCCGAGGGCCTGCTGTGGGCGGCCGTGCTGCGCTCCCCGCACCCGCACGCGCGCATCGTGTCCATCGACACCACCCACGCGCGCGAGATGCCCGGCGTCCGCGCGGTCGTCACCCACGAGGACGTCCCCGGCGCCCCGCTGCACGGCCGTGGCAAGGCCGACCGCCCGGTCTTCGCCGCCGAGGTCGTGCGCCACCACGGCGAGCCCATCGCCGCCGTCGCCGCCGACCACCCGGACACCGCGCGGCTGGCCGCCGCGGCCGTCATCGTCGAGTACGAGGTGCTCGACCCGGTGACCGACCCGGAGCAGGCGTTCGAGGCCGAACCGCTGCACCCCGACGGCAACCTGATCCGGCACATCCCGCTGCGCCACGGCGACCCCGGGGCGGCCGGCGACGTCGTCGTCGAGGGCCTGTACCGCATCGGCCGCCAGGACCCCGCCCCCATCGGCGCCGAGGCCGGTCTCGCCGTGCCCCGCCCGGACGGCGGCGTCGAGCTGTACCTGGCGTCCACCGACCCGCACGGCGACCGGGACACGGCCGCCGCCGCCTTCGGCCTGGCACCCGAACGGGTGAAGGTCGTCGTCACCGGCGTCCCCGGCGCCACCGCCGACCGCGAGGACCGCAGCTTCCAGCTCCCGCTCGGCCTGCTGGCCCTGCGGACCGGCTGCCCGGTGAAGCTCGCCGCCACGCGCGAGGAGTCCTTCCTCGGCCACACCCACCGCCACCCCACCCTGCTGCGCTACCGCCACCACGCCGACGCCGAGGGCCGGCTGGTCAAGGTCGAGGCGCAGATCCTGCTCGACGCGGGCGCCTACGCCGACACCTCCTCCGACGCCCTGGCCGCCGCCGTCGCCTTCGCCTGCGGCCCGTACGTCGTCCCGAACGCCTTCATCGAGGGCTGGGCCGTGCGCACCAACAACCCGCCCTCCGGCCACGTGCGGGGCGAGGGCGCCATGCAGGTGTGCGCCGCCTACGAGGCGCAGATGGACAAGCTGGCCAAGAAGCTCGGCATCGACCCGGCGGACGTGCGGATGCGCAACGTCATGGCCACCGGCGACGTCCTGCCCACCGGCCAGACCGTGACCTGCCCGGCCCCGGTCGCCGAACTCCTCCAGGCGGTGCGGGACTTCCCGCTGCCGCCGCTGCCCAAGGACACCCCCGAGGACGAGTGGCTGCTGCCCGGCGGCCCCGAGGGCGCGGGTGAACCGGGCGCGGTGCGCCGGGGCGTGGGCTACGGCGTCGGCATGGTGCACGTGCTCGGCGCGGAGGGCGCCGACGAGGTGTCCACGGCCACCGTGAAGGTCCAGGACGGCGTGGCCACGGTGCTGTGCGCGGCCGTGGAGACCGGCCAGGGGTTCGCCACGCTGGCCCGGCAGATCGTCCAGGAGACCCTCGGCGTCGACGAGGTGCACGTGGCTCCCGTGGACACCGACCAGCCGCCGTCGGGCGCGGGCTGCCGCGGCCGGCACACCTGGGTGTCCGGCGGCGCGGTGGAACGCGCGGCCAAGATGGTCCGCACCCAGCTCCTGCAGCCCCTTGCCCACAAGTTCGGCATGTCCACCGAGCTGCTGCAGATCACCGACGGCAAGATCACCTCCTACGACGGGGTGCTGTCCACGACCGTCACCGAGGAGCTGGCGGGCAAGGAGCTGTGGGCCACGGCCCAGTGCCGCCCGCACCCGACCGAGCCCCTGGACGGGTCCGGCCAGGGCGACGCGTTCGTCGGCCTGGCCTTCTGCGCGATCCGCGCGGTGGTCGACGTCGACATCGAGATCGGCTCGGTACGGGTCGTCGAACTGGCGGTCGCCCAGGACGTGGGCCGGGTGCTGAACCCGGCCCAGCTGGCCGCCCGGATCGAGGCGGGCGTGACCCAGGGCGTGGGCATCGCGCTCACCGAGAACCTGCGCACCCCGCGCGGCCTGGTCCGCCACCCCGACCTCACCGGCTACGCCCTCCCGACCGCCCTGGACGCCCCGGACATCCGGATCGTGCGCCTGGTCGAGGAGCGGGACGTGGTCGCCCCCTTCGGCGCGAAGGCGGTCAGCGCGGTGCCGGTGGTGACCTCCCCGGCGGCCATCGCCTCCGCCGTCCGGGCCGCCACGGGCCGCCCGGTGAACCGGCTGCCGATCCGCCCGCAGGCCGCGGTGGTGACCGGCGGCTGACGTCCGGAGGGCGCGTCCCGGGGACGCGTTCCGGGGACGAGTTCCGGCGGAGAGGCAACGTACGGGGGCCTTTCGGGCGTCTGTGAGAACGGGGCGCCGTGCGGGCCCCTTGGTCCGGGGGCGTTGTCAGTGCCGGCGCGTAGGGTGCCGAGTGGTGGGGGACGGCCGCCGGGTCCGGACGGACGGGGTCCGTCCGCCCGGGTGGGACGTTCAGGGACCCGGGACCGAGCAGACGTATCGCGGGGGAACCATGAGCACGACCGACACCGTCGCCACGGCGGCGATCACACGCACCGGGGCGTACCTCGGCCCGTACGCCACGCACGCCTTCACGCACCGCCGGCCGGCCGGCCCCGGACTGCCCGGGGACGGCGGCCCGTTCGCCTTCGCGCGGCTGTGCGGCGAGGGCCTGCGGATCGCGACGGACCCGACCGGCGGCCCCGGCGGCCGGTTCCCCCGGCTGGTCATCGGCGGGCTGCCGGGCCCGGCCGGCCCGGAGCCGGAGCTGCTCGACGGGGCGACCGGCGAGGTCTCGGCCCCGTACTTCTTCCACGACCGTCCGGACCTGATGGACCGCCGGCCGCTCGCCCCGTCCCTGCCGACCCTGGTGCGGTTCGCCGCGGCGACGGACGAACTGGCGGGACTGCGCGGCCAGTTCGCCGCCCGCGCGGGCCGCTGCGGCACCCGGGCGGTCGCGGACGCGACGCGGCGGCTGCTGGCGATGCTCGAGGAGGGCGCGGACGGCGAGCCGGCGCCGCTCCGGCGGATGGCGGCGCTGATCCGGCCCCTGTCCCTGGCGGCGGGCCCGGGCACGGCCTCGGGGCTGGCCCTCGACCTCCCGGTGCGCCTGCTGGACCGGGAGTTCGGCCGAGGCGGTGTGGTCCGCTTCGAGGAGGTCGACTTCCCCGCCACGCTCACGCACGAGCCGACCCGCCGCTTCCTGCGCGGGACGGGCCTGCCGGAGGACGCCTTCCTCTTCCGGCTGGACACCGACCCGCCGCTGCGGACCCTCACGGAGTACCACGCCGACGGCGAGGGCGCCTTCCCGTCCGACCGCCTCCCCGCCCACGCCGACCGCCTCGTACGCCTCGGGCACCTGACCGAGGGCGACGGCCTGCTCGTCGACGGAGCCACGGGCGCGGTGCTGCACTGGAGCGAGCCGGACGCCGCCCTCCGCCCGCTGAACACGGACGTCTCCACCCTCGCCTTCACCCTCTGGCTGCTCCACCGCGAGCACGACCTCGACGAGGCGTCGGGCCACGCGCTGACCGGCGAGGCGTACGACCGGCTGGTGATGACGATGATCCAGGCCCTGTCGTCGATCGACCCGGCGGGCACGACGGCCGTCCCGCGCGGGCACTGCCGGGCATAGCTCTTCCGGGACGGAGCGGGCGGGGTGCTCCGAACCGGCCCTTCGGCCCGGCCCCCGCCTCGGGTGTCTACTCGTCGTCCTTGTACGGCGGGATGCGCTGCCCCCGGCTCTCGCAGATGGTCAGGACATCGGTCAGGCACTCGGCCAGGCGCTGGGTGACGAAGTGGTACTCGTCGGCCGTGGCGGGCGTCTCGGAGCCGAGGAGGGCCCTGGACAGATCCAGCACCACGGTGGCCGTCTCGATCTGCTGCTCCTCGATCCGGTCGGCGAGGAGGGACAGGGGAGTGGCGGTGCCGTCGGTCGACAGGAGGGCCGGCTTGCCGTCGTTGCTCCACGGCAGCAGACGCAGGTGGGTGGGGGAGAGGGTCATGCCGACGCTCCGTGGAAGTAGACGCCGAAGGCAGCGGGGGTGAGGGCGATGCGCGTGTCCCGCTGCCACAGGCGCTCCTGCTCCCGCTCGTGGGCGACGAGGTAGGGCCGTACGAGCGGCAGGCCGTCGGCCTCGACGAACGCGGCGGGGCAGGGAGGGCGGTGGGCGGGACGTCCCGCACTCACCGCGTGGTGCGTGATGATCAGCCGCCGTGCCGGTGGGTACGCCGTGTGTCCGGTGGGGCGTCGGCGCCTGCCGGTGGACGGCAAGAGCCAGGAGAGAAGCGCGGCCAGTAGGCTCCGCATGTCGGCACTCCTTCGCAGTGCGGGCCATGCCCCCGGACAGTTCGCCCTGTCGCGGGGGTTTCTGCTGTTACGTCCTGCGTTGCTGAGCATACGCGTATACGAGTATTCGCGGTCGCGTGATTGTGCAGATTCGCGGATTCTCGGCTGCATGGATCTTGACCGTTCAGTGCCCGTCTGGCCCCAGGTGGCAGAGGAACTGCGGCGGCGCCTCGATGCCGGGCAGTACCCCGCAGGCGGGCGTTTCCCTGCCGTGAACGAGCTGGCGGCCGAGCTGGACGTGGCCCCCTCGACGGTGCAGAAAGCCGTGGCCGCTCTCCGGGCGGAGGGACGGCTCTACACCGTGCTGGGCCAAGGCTCGTTCGTGAAGGGCGACGAGTGACGAGGGGTGGTGGGGGGCAGGGAGCGCGTCCCACACCGCCCCGACCAAGACGGTGGAGTGGTGCTGGGCGCCACGGGACGACCGGGCCGCGGTGATCCCGCTCGCCTGGTCGAGGCGGTGGAGGCCGTGACGGGATTCGAACCCGTGTAACTCGCTTTGCAGGTTTGTCCTGGCTGGTCAGGGCGTCATGTGGACGCGTTCACGACCGTTCAATCCCGTACGGGCGCTCCGTTCGAGGGGGCACGGTGAACGGCCTCGGATGACCGTGAACGAGACGGAAACTGAGACGGACACGGCTCACTGGAGTCAAGCGCTTGCCTGGCCGGCACCTGCTGACGAGTAGGCGGAGCACGAGTGGACAGGCCTACAGCACCCAGTAATCGCGACGCGAGCATGTGACTCCACTCCGAGCAGCACGCTGCGAACTTTTGTTCGCATGCGAGCGTATGGTGACGGAAACTATTCCCTTGTTGGACACTGTGTGATACAAAAATCCCCTTACGTCGCTGGGGGGTGGTGTGAGTCATGGCTGGTAACGCTTCGACGCTCCGTTTCAACTGTTTCCTTTTGCGGGAGGGGCTCGATTCATACGAGGAGGCTTTTCGGCCGCAATACCGGCCGGGAAAGTCGAACGGTATGAGGAAGCTTGCTGACGCACCTTTGGCCCCGAAAGGGTGCGCGGCTTACCTGAGAGATATGTCGGAGAAGCAGCCAGCGTGGGCCAAGCTTCTCGCTCCTGTTTTCCAGGAACTTGAGGCGGTTCTAAACTATTCGAATCGGTTGGTCATTTTTCTCCCGGTTGCCGACCGGGTGTTTGCTGTCTGCTTCGGTTATGGAAGTAGCACACTAGAATGGTCATGGGTCGAAGCGAATTTTGGTTTGAAGTTCGCGGCTCGCCGGTTCGACAGTCAGGCGATGAATGCGGTTGGTAGCCGCAGAATCGATGCTTCCTCCCGTTCGCAATGGGTGCAGATACCGGCTAACACGCGAATCAGTGACTTCGAGATTGAGCTGGACGGCGAGTTCACGAAAAAACTTGTTGGCAAGCTTGATGCGGGCTTGGACTTCCCTGACCTAGGAGCCGTAGTAGCGACAGATTCAGTCTCGTTCAAAGTTGACACGGACTTGAATAAGGTTCGCGAAATTTTGGGTAAAATGCTGGAAACTGCGGAAAGTGGTACGGCTCATAAGGATCTGGCCTTCATCGACTCCCTTGAACCACTGCGAGTCAAGAGTGAGATCGTAAAGGACCTGGAGAAGCTTTTAGTGGATGAGCTTTTCGGCGAGCGTGCCCGGAAGCCGCGAGGTCAACCACTGGCGCAGCTCGCCGTTAGTGCGCTGAACGTTCACGTACTCTCGTTCGCTCCACCGGACGATGTTTCCGTGGAGAACGTGCACGACTTCCTCATCTACAGGGGCGACCTGGAAGAAACATTCGAGGTGATGAGCCTCGACGCGCTACGGACTGCTCTGTTCTCATTCCCTGGTAAGTTTGGTGTCTCTTGCTTGAGTGACATCAAAATATTGGCTCGTGACGCGAATGGTGATTCGGCGAGTCCCGCTAAGCCGCTGAAATATTGGCTTGTGTTCGAGGCGGGCGATCAACACAGGCGCTACCTTCTGACGCTAGGCAAATGGTATGCGCTTGCGGAGAAGTACACGGAAAAGCTCGATCAGGACCTGTCTCTCCTTGAGGATGTCACAGATGCTCTACAGCTGATATCTTGGGACGACTGGGGTGCGCAAAATAATTGGGAGAAGCACTACAACCGCAATGCGGTAAAAGGTCGTACAGATCTAATCTGCCTCGACAGGGAGAAGCTGTACAGCGAAGACGGTGACGAGATCGAGGCGTGCGACTTGCTACATGTGGACGGGTATTTTGTGCATGTCAAGCCGTACTCGGGGAGTCAGACGCTAAGTCATCTTTTCTCTCAGGGGTTCGTGTCGGCGCAAACTATAATCGTTGATGCGAAATACCGAAGTGATTTCATCGAGGCCGTAAGATCAATCAATCCTGATCTTGTTGAGGCTGCATCTCAAGTGCCGCCCAAGTTCGTCACATATGCCGTTGCCTTTGACGGTAGTCAGCGCATACCGGAAGATTTGCCAACCTTCAGTAAAGTGAACCTGCGTAGCTTCAGTAAGCGCGTAAAGATGCTCGGTTCGGTGCCGACTCTTGCCCGTATACAAATGACATTCAAGCGAGAGAAGAAGAAATAGGCCCCGCCCGGCGACCTGGATGACTTCTCTTTGGGTATGCCCCTGATCAATGGTTGCTGTCGTTGAGCGTCCGGTTACGCCTCCGGTCCGCGTGTGGCGCGGCCATGCGACCCTTGGCAGCGAGCAATGGAGCGATGCGAGAGGAGCAGAGGTGCCGGAGGCCAGTCCGCGCGGAACCTACCTGATCATTGCGGAGACGCTGCGAAGCGAGATTCAGGCGAAGCAGGGTGGCGACACCTTGCCGTCAGAGGCCGACCTGATGGACTCGCACGGCGTCTCCCGGAACACGATCCGCCGCGCGCTCAAGGTTCTCGAAGCTGACGGGGTTGTCGAGTCCGCCCCCGGGATCGGGTGGCGCGTGATCCGGGGAGGTGACCGGCGGTCGCTTGCGGAGCGCATGACGGACGTGATCCAAGAGGACTCACTCTCAGTAGGGGACACGTACCCGTCTGAAGCGAAGCTGTGCGAGCGATTCGGAGCGTCCCGGACCGCTGTGCGCCGTGTTCTTGCCCAGATGGAGGGAAACGGCCTGCTCGCCACCGTGCACGGCAAGGGACGGACCGTGCGTGCCCTCCCGGCTTCCACCGCCCGCCCGTAGTCTTGGCCGTCATGGGACTGACTGAGTGGGCGTACACGCTCTCTGAATCGCTGCTTTCCGATCCGCTGCCGCGCCGGTGGGCGCACTCACTCGGAGTCGCCAAGCGCGCTCGCTCCCTGAGCCCAATTCTGGGGGACAACGCGGAGCTGTTGGAAGCGGCGGCCGTGCTGCATGACATCGGCTATTCGCCGGCCATCGCTGCTACGGGTTTTCACCCGTTGGACGGCGCGCGCTTCCTCCGAGACCAGGAAGGAGCAGACGAGCGGGTTGTGCGTCTCGTCGCACACCACTCTTGCGCTCTCCTGGAAGCCGAGGAACGTGGACTGCGACAGGAGCTAGAGGGCGAGTTCGAGCTAGAGCGTTCGGACCTGGCGGACGCACTCCTCTACTGCGACATGACGACGACGCCGGATGGGACGCAAACGACGCCGGTGGAACGGCTGGACGAGATCGTGCAGCGGTACGGCCCGGACACGATCGTGGGGCGGTTCATCCAGCGTGCAGCTCCGGACATCCATGCAGCGGCCGGACGCGTTGAGAAGCGGTTGGCGCAAGCTTCTGCCCGCCGTCAGCCGATGTAGGGCTCTTTCCGCGTCGTGTCCAGGCCGTGCCGGATGCGGAGCATCATCGACGGATGGATGTCCAGTCTGTCTAGGTCCGCTGGTTCAACCCAGCGGACCTCTTTCGATTCGCTGCTCGTGCGCAGGGACCCGCCCACGGGGTGGGCCCGAAAGCAGATGGAGAACTGTTGCCGGACCTCTCCGTCGTCGTACGCAAGCACGTGCTCCGGATCGGTGTAGAGCCCGACGATGTTGTCGACCTCCACCTGAATCCCCGTTTCCTCCAAGACTTCTCGAACGACCGTGTCGCCAATGCGCTCGCCAATGTCGTGGCCGCCTCCGGGTAGTGCCCACAGGTCGTTGTCGGTCTTGTGGATGAGCAGTAGTCGTCCAAAGTCGTCTCGCACCACGGCCGTGACCGAGGGGACAACAGAGTTGGCCTTCGGTGCGTTTGGGTCGCGGAAGTAGTCGATACGGCTCATTAGTGTGTGCCTTCCCAGTCGGCGGGCGAGGAGATCGGCCGGGCGGACTCCCAGACACGTTCCACGCTCTCAGCGTAGGCGTCGAACAGCTCGCCACCGGGCACGCGCTGGAGGTGCAGTACAGGGGCCATGTAGGCACCGACGCCGTAGATATGACCGTTCGCCAGCATTTCGTCATCGGCTCGATAGATCGAGTTGTAAAGGGTGGTGTTGTGCAGGCGGAACTCAACACCGGGTAGGCCGAAGAGCGGTCCGTAGTTGATGAGAGCATTCCGGATCTTGGCTGCCATCGCCGCGCCGATGCCCTCGTCGTCCCCGCGCATGGCCACCGCTTGGGAGGTGGGTTCTCCCAGTAGGAAACGGATGGGCACTCCCTCGGCTGACTTCTCCTTCACGATGCGGTGGAACGTCGCATCTTCGGTCAGCCAGAAGCCGGAGTACACCAGCACATCGAACTGACACCGCGCCTTGGAATAGAGGTCCGTCCAAAGGCTCTGCATCACCACGGAGCGGTGCGGGTAGAGCCTGACCAACTCCGCGTTGCCGGAGGCTGTGACCTCTGCAGAGGTGCGTTCGTCGGGCCAGAGATACGACACTTCGCACTTCAGGAGTGAAGCCGTCGCGTACTGGAAGCGCCGGTATGGCTTTCGCTCCGGATCGTTGATCCATCGCTCAACCGTCTTCGGGGCGACCCCGAGTCTCGCGGCTACCTCATCGAGTGTGAACCCTAAGTCCACGATTGCGCCGCGCAGCCGCTCGTTCGCCACGTTGTCAACCTCCGCCCGTCCGGGACGACTTGGTACGACTTCACGCTAGCCAAGAAGAACCCAAGTCGTACAGGTGCGGAGTCGAGCGTCGCCGTCGCCGGCGCCAGTCTGTAGATGGATCGAGCGAGGGGGCTCACGGGACCCGAACAGCCGAAGGGCTTGACGGAGCGAACCTCCCTCTGCAAGATGGAGAACAAGTAATACATGTTCCTCTCGTGGGTCTCGGTCGATGCCGCCTGAGGAGTGCTTGCGAAACCTACTTGACCTGCACGAATGGCGCCCGGAGGAAAGCCCGCGGGGGTGAGTACGAAGGAAGCGCAGGTTCCTTGACAACTGCATGGGGATCACGCCGCCTCTCCTCGGCCAAGTAGGCGGCCACACGGGATCTCCGTGTGCTGTACAGCGCGATTCGACACCTCCGCAGCCCTGCTGCGGCCGGTTGCCTCCGCTGCACGTCTCGCACGTGCAGCGCAGAGGGGAGCCGGGACCCCGACTTCAACGGCGCGCGCCCCCGGAGTTGCAGCTCCGGGGGCGCTGTTCGGGCCGTTTCACCTGCTAGGGAGACCACGACCCATGAGCCACATCGTCACTGTTCAGGACGTTGTTACCGCGTTCGCCGACTTCATGGAGCCGACGGATGCGGAGCTGGACGCGATCGAGACCGAGATGCCCGTCATCCTGGCGGACGTCGACCTTCTGGACGCGCACATCACCACGCTGGACCGCACGCCGACCGAGCTGGACGCCCGGCGCATCCGTCGGGCCCGCCGCCGCGCGCTCGCCGCCCGGGTCGCACTGGTCAACCGCACGGCCGGCGCGAGCCTGCCCGGGGGTGCCGCGTGAGCGCCCCCGACCGCACCCTGACCGCTGCGCACGCCGAGGTGAGGGCGGAGATCGCCCGCACGGACAGCAAGACGGCGCTGCTGCTGGCGTTCGTCGGCGCGGTCCTGGCCGGCGCCTGGACGCTCGCCCGCGACCTGCCGCTGAACCGGCCCGCCGTCGTCACGGGCGGGGTCGGTCTGGTGCTGCTGGTTGGCGCGGCCGGGCTGCTGCTGCGGTCGGTCCGCCCGAACCTGGGTGGGCCGCACCCGGGCGGCCGGCACGGCTTCCCGCTGTGGGCCACCCTCCCCGCCGACGAGATCCCCGCCGCCCTCTCCTCCGACCTGGCCGCCGACATCGCCGGCCTGTCCCGGCTCGCGGTCGCCAAGTTCACCCACCTGCGCCGCGCGGTCGACCTGACCATGACCGGCGGCGCCCTGCTCCTCCTCGCCGCCCTGCTCACCGCAGGGGGTGCGCGGTGACGCTGCACGAGATCGTCTACGGCCCCCGCGCCGCCGCGGGCGCCGGCCTGCTGGCCGTCCTGGACCGGGCGCTGGAGGCGAACGTGGTCATGGCCCGGGCGTGCGCGCTGGCCGGCGACCGCGTGAACGAGGCGCTGAGGCACCACGAGATCAACATGCTGCTGGACCTGCGCGAGCGCGAAGGAGGCGCGGCATGAGCGCGAAGACCGTGCTGCCGGCCGTGGCGATGACGGCCGTGTCCATGGTGCTCACCCTGGCCGTGGTGGTGATGTGGCTGGGCACCGCCGTGCCCTGGCCGGTCGCCCTGGTGGTCGGTCTGGGCATCGACGGCGGCTGGCTGGCCACCCTCGCCTACGAGCGCCGGCTGGCCGCGCAGGGCGACCACAATCGGGCGGTGACCGCCGTCGGCTGGTCCTTCGGGCTGCTCGCCACCGGCGTCCTGGCCGCGCACGCGCTGACCGCCGAGGAGTCGGCCGGGGCGTGGCTGGCCGTGGCCTGGCTGCCGCTCGCCGCGAAGGTGCTGTGGCTGGTGCACGGGCTGTGGGAGCGCACCGCCCTCACCCCGGTGGCACTGGACGCGATCCGGGGTATTCAGCAGGAGGCGCGCGACGAGGCGGCCGTGGCCCGCGCCCGCCTGCGGGCGGAAGCGGCCACCGAGGAGACGCGGCTGACGGCCGTCACGGCAGCCGGGGCCCGCGTCGCCCGGGTGCAGGCCAGGACCGCCCAGACCCTGTCCGCGGCGTGGGCGACGCTGGAGACGGCCCGCGGCGGCGAGGACACCGGCAGGGCGCTCACCAGCGTGACGGCCCGCGTCACACCCGGCGTCACGCCCCGCTGGGAGCTTCCCGTCTGGGGGCCCACGGAGCCGGTCGCGTCCCGGTCGCTGGAGGCCGCGCCGGCGCTCACCGATGAGGCGCTGGACGTGCTCGTGGACGAGATCCGCACCAGCGAGACCCCGGCCCTGTCCTACCGGGAGATGGCCGCCCGCTTCCGCGCGGCCGGCCACTCCGCCTCCGAGGTGCGCCTGCGGGCCGCGTGGAAGCGCGTGGCCGCGTGACGGGGCGCTGCCGGTATTCCCGGTGGCGCCCCGCCTCGCTCGGTACCGGCGGGTCCTGCGCCCACCCCGGTGCCGAGGGCTCTGACGTGTGACCGCTACAGGCTGTCCAGGAAGGTCCAGACAGCCTGCCAGCAGCGGTACCAGCGGCGGTGCCGCTTGCTGCAGTACCGCCGCCTGCGCCACCAACTGCGGGGCTGCCGCACCGGCGCATGGCACCACTTGCACGGCCGCACACGGCCCGCGGATCCCCCACCCATGCCGCACACCGTAGCGGCGCACCCCTCGCAACCGACCCGAGGAGCACCCGACCATGAGCAACGCCGACCTGCGCCGCCTGGACCGCGAGATCCGGCAGACCACCAAGAAGCTGGAGGCCGTGCGCCGGGGCGAGTTGTGGCCGCTCAACGGCCGCGAGCGCCGTGCCATGGCCCGCGCCGTCACCGGCGGCGCCTACCGCACTCTGCGGGGCCGCAGCGCCGGCCGCGCGGAGCAGCAGATCGAGTCCACCGGGTCGGCCGCGGAGATGCGGCTGACCGCGGAGCTGTCCGCGCTGCACGGCGAGCGGCAGCGGCTCATCACCGAGGCCGCCCGCGAAAGGGCCGCCAAGAAGTCGTCCGGCTGGTGGTGACCAGCCCACCCCCGCACGCCGGGGTGGCCGCTTCTTTCCACGGACACGGCCACCCCTGCTCTCCCTTACTTCCGCCCCCATAGGGGGCAGTCAGGAGCAGTTCCAGCATGTCTGAGAACGTCGTCCACCTCCACAAGCACACCGACACCCCGGCCGCCGATCCGGCGACCGTGACCACCCTGACCGTCGTCCCCGACGCGCCGCCGGCGCGGTCGGTGCCGCTGTGGGTGCGCTCCGGCCGCGCGGTGAAGACCGCCGTCACGCACGAGACGACCAAGACCATGATCCGCGCGGTGGCGCGGCACGGCCTGTACACGGTCAACGGCGGCCGGATCGTGGCCCGCCGTACCTGGGATGGCCGCACCGGGGCCCGCTATGAGCGGATGATCCGGGCGGCGGAAGCCGCGGGGAACCTGGAAGCGGCCGAGGAGTGGGAGGAGCGGTTGCAGCGCTTCCGGGCCGCCCGCCACCACCGCCGCATGGACCTGCTGCACTCCCCGGTGGAGGCCGCCAAGGGCGTGGCCGTCGGCGCCGGCATGAGCATCGGGGTGCTGGTCTCCCTCGGCATCGTCCTGGCGATCAGCACGGAGAACGTCGGGCACGTCGTCACCCCGCTCACGGCGACCATCGACTTCATCGCCCTGCTGATCCGCATCGTGCAGATCGTGTGGGGCCCGGCGCTCACCATCGGCCCGCTCCTGGCCCTGCTGGCCCTGTGGTCGGTCGGCCGCAACCAGCACGCCGCCCCCGCCTGGGCCCTGCCCGCGAACGTCCGGGGCGGCGAGGGGGAGCCGATCACGCCGTCCATCGTGGTCAAGGCCCTGCGCGACCTCGGCGTCCCGGCCCTGCGCAACGCCATCAAGGAGATGGGCGACGCCGGCGCGTCCATGCTCGGACCGATCACCATCGCCGGGTGCGGTGTCGAGGTCGACGTCACCCTGCCGTCCGGGGTGGCCACCAACGAGGTGCAGAGCAAGCGCCGCAAGCTCGCCGAGAACCTGACCCGGCACGAGCACGAGGTGTTCATCACCATCCCGCAGGCGGCACGCACGGTGCGGCTGTGGATCGCCGACTCCGGGGCGCTGGACGAGCCGATCGGCCCCTCTCCGCTGGTCACCGACGAGACGATCACCGCCGACTACAAGAAGGGCAAGGCCCCGTGGGGCCGGAACCTGCGCGGGGACGCCGCAGAGCTGAGCGTGTATCAGCGGCACCTGCTCATCACCGGCCGCTCCAACCAGGGCAAGACCGCCGCCCTGCGCTCCCTGGCCCTGTGGCTGTCGCTGGACCGCACGGTGCAGTTCTGGATCGCCGACCTCAAGGGCGTGGGCGACTGGAGCATGTACGACGGCATCGCGGACGTCCTCATCGAGGGCCCGTCCGACGAGCACGTCGTCCAGGCCACCGAGATGGTCGAGGACGCGGTGGAGGAGATGAACCGGCGGATCGAGGTGCGCCGCACCGACCCGGCCGCGACGTTCCCGCCGCTCATCGTCCTGGTGGACGAGGCGCAGGTGGCGTTCATGTGCCCGGTCAAGGGCGACGACGGACGCCCCTACGGCGGCGCCAAGGCCACCTCCCGCTACTTCATGGCGGTGCGCAAGATCCACAACCAGGGGCGTGCGGTCGACGTGCTGATGTGGCAGGGCACGCAGGACCCCACCGACCAGAACCTGCCCAAGCTGGTCCGCGAGGGCGCCCACACCCGCGCCTCCCTCGTCCTGGGCACCGAGACCCAGTCCCGGATGGCGCTGGGCGACAAGGCCGTGGACGACGGCGCCGCCCCGCACCTGCTGCGCCAGGGCCTGGACAAGGGCACCCTCGTCGTCGCCTCCGACGGCATCGAGATGCCCGCGGGCCAGTCCTCCATCACGGTCCGCACCCACTTCATCGACGACGAGCCGGCCGCCGAGATCGCGGAGCGGGCCAAGGCCCTGCGCGACGGCGTCACCACCCTGCGCGTGGTCGACCAGGCCGAGGAGCGCGACGCGCTCGCCGACGTCGCCGCCGTCATCGGCGACGCGCCCCGGCTGCGGACCAACGAGGTCCTCAAGCGGCTGCACGCCCTGGCCCCGAAGGTCTACGGCGACCAGTGGACCAACGACCGGCTCAAGAGCCTGCTGGAGGAACACGGCGAGGAGCCGAAGAAGTCGCACGGCGTCATGGTCGTCCACCGCGATCACGTCCTGCGCGCGCTCGCCAACCGCGACACGAACGGTTCCGCTTCCGCCGCCGAGTAGCGGGGAGGCACGCTCCTCCGGCCCGGGGAGGCGGGGAGAACTCCCCAACCCCCTCCCCGGGCCGCCTCACCCACGTTGATCAGCGAAAACACCGTCTCGGGGAGGCGGGGAGCCTACCTGCTCAGACTCCCGAAACCCCCTCCACACGGCACTCCGCAGGGTGTGCCGCTGCCTCCCCCACCGAGCACCGGAAGGGATTCCGCATGTACCCCGACCACACCCACCGGCCGCCCGCACAGCGGGCCGTGGAGGTCCACCGCCCGACCCCGCTCCCGCCCGCCGCGGCTGTGTCGGCGCCGGTCGTGCCGGTCCAGCCGGGCGCCGTCCCGGCAATGGCGAGCATCGTCCTGCCCGACGGCCGCGTCGTCACCGGCTACGCCATCAACCCCACCCAGCCCGAACCGGTCGCGGCCAAGCCGACCGTGTCCCGCACGGCGGTGAACGTCGCCCTCGGAGGCGTCGGCTTCCTCGCGGTGTGCGGCGGACTGCTGCTGCTCACCTCGTTCATCGCCGCGCTCACCGCGTTCATCGGTCAGCTCGTCACCCTGGCCGCCGTGATCTTCGGCGGATGGATCGCCGTGCAGGTCTTCAGCGCGAGCGGCCACCCGGGCGGCACCACCGTGAACATCCGCAAGGCCGTGATCAAGCGCAACAAGTTCTACGGCTAGCTACGCCAAGGGCGGCCCCCGCTTCACGCCAATGAGTCCGGGGCCGCCCTTGTCCACCTGCCAACCAACTGACCTGTGGAGGTCTCCCAGCATGACGCAACCCACCACCATCCGGCGAGTGCGCGCCCCACGGCCGCGCCTGCTGGACCTGTTCTGCTGCGCCGGCGGCGCCGCCGTGGGCTACGCCCGCGCCGGCTTCGCGGTCGACGGCTGCGACATCGCCGACCGACCCAACTACCCCTTCCCCCGCCACCGGGGCGACGCGCTCGCCCACCTCGCCCACCTGATCGAAACGGGGGAGATCCGCCGGTACGCGTTCGTGCACGCCTCCCCGCCCTGCCAGCACGGGTGTGCGCTGACTGTGGGCACGAACGCCTCGCAGGGCTGGGGACGTACGCACGTCGACCTCGTGGCCCCGACCCGGGAGCTGCTGGACGCGTCGGGCCTGCCCTACGTGATCGAGCAGCCCAACGGCCGCGCGCAGATCCGCAAGGACCTCACCCTGTGCGGCGAGATGTTCGGCCTTGGGGTCATCCGGCACCGCAACTTCGAGTTGGGCGGCTGGACCATCGAGCGGCCCGCCCACGTGCCGCATCGGGGTCGCGTGCGTGGCTACCGGCACGGCCGCTTCTACGACGGCCCGTACGTGGCCGCCTACGGCAACGGCGGCGGCAAGCCCAGCGTCCCCGAACTGCAGGCGGCGATGGGCATCGACTGGACCGACGTGCGCGAGGAACTGACCGAGGCCATCCCGCCCGCCTACACCGAGCACATCGGCGCCGCGTTCCTCGCCACGGTCGCGCTGGGGGTGGCGGCATGAGCGAGACGCTGCACCCCCAGCACACCGCGCTGAGCCTCGCCACGTCCGGCCTGCCGGTGCTGCCCCTGCGTCGGGGCAAGGTCCCGTTCGGCAACTGCACGACGTGCGCGGACAACGCGTGCGGCGGCCGGCCGAACA
Source organism: Streptomyces viridosporus T7A (assembly GCF_008704515.1). Classification (NCBI taxonomy): domain Bacteria; kingdom Bacillati; phylum Actinomycetota; class Actinomycetes; order Kitasatosporales; family Streptomycetaceae; genus Streptomyces; species Streptomyces viridosporus. The sequence continues at coordinate 3,398,557 of NZ_CP023700.1, read as the reverse complement.
TGAAGACCCCGGGCCCGTGCCGCTGCCCCGGCGTCTGCCACGCGTGGGCCGCGGCCACCACCGACCCGGCCGTCATCGCCTCGCCCCGGTGGGCGGCGGCGTGGCGGCGCGCGGTGTGCGTCGGCTACCACCCCGGCGGCGCCGGCCTGACCGTGGTGGACCTGGACGACGCGGACGCCATCGCGTGGGCCCGTACCGCCCTGCCCGCCACCCGGACCGTGGAGACGACGCGCGGGGAGCACTGGATCTACCGGGGCGCCATGCGGTCCGTGAACGCGGTGCGGCCCGGCGTGGACATCAAGTCGACCATGGCCTACGCCCGCTACCTCGGGCCCGGCACCGGCCCGATGGCCGATCTGCCGGATGCCGTGCGCGCCCTTGCGGTGAAGGAGCCCGCCCCGGTCCGGCCGGCGCCGCAGGCCGTCACCGTGCCCGCAGGGCCGGGTGGCGGGGGGTGCCCGCACCGCACGCCCGCCTACCTGGAGCGTGGCATCGCGATGGCGGAGCAGCGGATCACCGAGGCGTCCAGCGCGATCCACGCCACGGTCTACGGGACGTTCCTCGCGGTGCTGTCGAAGCACGGCCGGTGCGGCTGCCTCACCGACGCCCACGTCGCCCGCCTGTTCACCGCCGCGCAGGCCAAGGGCGAGACCGTCCGGCACTGCACGGACGCGTGGACCAACGCCCGCACCCGGTTGGGACTGTGACCATGTCCGACGACGAGAAGACCCCCGCTCGCGAGATCATCACCGACTACGCGCAGGCGCACTTCCGGTACTTCCGCACCGCGGACGGGACCGTGTACGCGCAGCGCAACGGCCACCCCGTGGCCCGCCCGATCCGCTCCCAGGGCACCACGGGCAGCCACCGCCAGGAACTCATGGTCGGACTGTTCCGGGACGGCATCGGCGTGTTCAACGGCACCGCCATGAAGGAGGCGCTGGACCTGATCGAAGCACTGGCGCTGACCGAGGACGTGCAGCCGGTCCACATCCGCGTCGCCCCCGGATTCGACGGCGCGACCTGGCTGGACCTGGGCCGGGCCGACGGGCAGTCCGTGCGCATCCACCCCACCGGCTGGGACATCCGCACCCCCGACCCGCGGGAAGTCTGCTGGCGCCGCACCCAGCTCACCGGGGAACTGCCGCTGCCGGCCCGGGACACCGACGGCAAGGGCATCGACCTGCTGCTGCGGTTGTGCAACTTCGCCACCGCGGAGACCGAGTGCCTGGCCATCGCCTGGCTCATCGGCTGCCTGGGGCCGGACGTGCCCGTCCCGGCGCCGTTCCTCACCGGCCCGCAGGGCGCGGGCAAGTCCACCGGGGGGCGGATGCTGGTGCGGATCATCGAGGGCATGACCGGCGACCTGCGCCGGGCCCCGAAGGACGAGGAGAACCTGATCACGGCGGTGGCGGCCGGCTGGGTCACCGCCCTGGACAACCTCTCCCACATGACCCCGGAACTGTCCGACGCGATGTGCTGCATCGTCACCGGCGCCGAGAACGTCAAGCGCGCCCTGTTCACCGACGGGGACGTCTTCCGCATCGGCTACCGCCGCCCCCTGCTGCTGACCGGCATCGACGTCGGCGTCATCCGGCCCGACCTCGCCGAACGGCTCCTGCCGCTCCGCCTGGAACGCCCCCGGGTGCGGCGCACCGAGGCGGAACTGTGGTCCGACTTCGCCCAGGTGCTGCCCGTCATCCTCGGCTCGCTCCTGGACCTCACCGTGCAGGTCCGGGCGGCGCAGGCGGACATCCCCACCGACCTGCGGATGGCCGACTTCGCGCACCTGTGCGCGCAGCTCGACGCCGCCACCGGCCTGGGCGCGCTGGCCGCCTACCGGGCCAGCCTGGACGACCTCAACGACGACGTCATCGAGGGCGACCTGCTGGCGCAGACCGTGCTCAGGCACGCCGCCGGCATCGAGCCGGGGGCCGAGCAGCGGATGACGTCCGCCGAATGGCTGCACTGCCTCACCGGCCTCTACGCGGGCGAGGAATGCCGCCCCCTGCCCAAGGGGTGGCCGACCACCGGCAAGGTGCTCTCCGACCGGCTCAAGCGCCTGCAGCCCACCCTGGCGGCCCGGGGCGTCCTCATCGACTGGGGGCGCACCAAGACCTCCCGCTATATCGAGATCGCCCGGCCGGCCGCCGCGGCGCCCCCGCCGGAGCAGGAAGCGGCGTTCTGACCGCGCGGCCCCGCGACCGGTCCGGACAAGCAAGAGGAGCACCCGGCTGCGCGTGCTCCTCTTGCTGTTCGGCGGCGGCGCCGCCCTGCGAGGGTCGCGCCGCGCAGCGGCTCCTTCTTTCACGCTCGGAGCCGCGCACCACAACAGACACCACCCCCTCTTTGTCCGAAGGAGAGAGACGCTGCGTCACCTGCGTCACCCGCACCTCGAAAACGGCCGGTGACCTGCCGAAACAGCGGTGACGCAGACGGCCGATTCCTGCGTCACCCCGCGTCACCCGCGTCACCGGTGACGCATCCCCGCCGTGCTGCGTCACCGCGAAACAGCAGGTCAGAGCGGTGAATGACGCAGATGACGCAGGTGACGCAGAAATCCGCACCTCGGACACACGCGAACTCCCGATCCAGACACCACCACGACCACGACGGACAGCCCGAGAGGAGACCGTTCCTTGCGCATCGCCACCGTGGACACCGCACCACTCGCCGAGGCCGGCGACCTGGCCCCCGTTCTCCTGACCGTCGAAGAGGCGGCCCGCTGCCTCCGCATCGGCCGCACAACTTGCTACGCCCTCATCCGCACCGGGGAACTGGAGTCCCTGACCATCGGCGGACTCCGACGCGTCCCCGCCGACGCCCCGGCCGCCTACCTCGCCCGCCGCCGCGCTGAGCAGGGCGCTGTCTGATCACCTCATACCGGGATGCCACCTCACCACGAGGTGGCATCCCGGGCTGCTTCCACACCCCGACTGAAGGAGTCCGCCCGTGACGGAAGACAAGAAGCGCACCCGACAGCCCAACGGCCGCTCATCTATCTACCTGGGCAAAGACGGCAAGTGGCACGGCCGCGTGAGCGTCGGCATCCGTGATGACGGCCGGCCCGACCGCCGCCACGTCGAACGCAAGACCCGCGCCGAGGTGACGGCCGCCGTCCGTGAGCTGGAGAAGCAGCGCGACGCCAAGACAGTGAAGAAGCCGGGTAAGGCATGGACGGTCAAGGCTTGGCTGACGCACTGGATCGAGAACGTTGCACCCCTCGCCGTCAACGACAACACAATGGTCGGGTACGGCGTCGCAGTGCGGAAGCACCTGATCCCTGGTTTGGGGGCTCACCGTCTCGACAGGCTCAAGCCCGAGCACCTCGAGGCGTTCTACGCCAAGATGCAGGCGAACGGCAGCAAGCCTGCGACCGCTCACCAGGTGCACCGAACCTTGCGCACGGCGCTCAATGAGGCCGTGCGGCGCGGTCATCTCGGTAGGAACCCCGTTCCGTTGGCCAAGGCGCCGAAGACGGGGGAGTACGAGGTGGAGCCCTACACCATCCAAGAGGTGCAGCGGTTGCTCAAAGCCGCCGAGCAGCACCGTAATTCCGCCCGCTGGGCCGTCGCCCTCGCCCTTGGACTACGCCAAGGTGAGGTGCTCGGTCTCAGGTGGGAGGACGTGGACCTTGACGGTGGGTTCCTTGTGGTCCGGCGTAGTCGCCACCGGCCGCAGTACGCCCATGGGTGCGTAGACCCCTGTGGGCGCAAGGCCGCCGGGTACTGCCCGCAGAGGCGTCGCACGAACCCGGAGTTGGCCACCACCAAGTCCCGCGCTGGCCGCCGTGCCGTCGGTCTCCCTGAGCAACTCGTTGATCTACTCCGCGCCCACCTCAAGGCACAGGAAGGAGAACGGGCAGCGGCCGGGAAGCGCTGGGAGGAGAACGGGTTGGTCTTCCCAGACGAACACGGTCGTAGCCCGTCCCATCGCCGGGACTGGGCCGAGTGGAAGGCCCTCCTCGCGGAGGCGAGCGTTCGCGACGGGCGCCTTCACGACGCCCGCCACACGGCCGCGACGGTTCTGCTGATCCTCGGCGTCCCCGAGCGGGCCGTCATGGGTCTCATGGGATGGTCGACCACCGCCATGGCCGCGCGATACCAGCACATGGTGGACGCCGTGCGGGCCGACGTCGCACGGCAGGTCGATGGTCTGATCTGGAGGGCTGAGACGGGCCGGTCGAACAGCGACGACAGCGGAGCGGATGGCTCTCGTGTGCAGTTCAACTGAGGTGCACGAGTGCACGTCAGTGAGTGGCACGCGAGGATTCGTGACCGGCGAGAATATGCAACTCGCGTAAATCTCAAACACGCGGAAAAATCTCCGCGTAGGGTGATGACCACTCAGCCGTCTTCGCCTGCAGGGGGAAACACGCATGTCCATGGTCCGTAAGTACTACGAAGCAATCGCCGTCGGCCAGATGAAGGTCGATCCCAAGATGGACTCCCAGAGGCAGTTCCTCTCCAAGTGGGCGAACAAGCTGCAGAAAATTTGGGACCGTGAGGTGCTGCTCCCAGCGATCGTCTCCCGGCGCCCTGACGGTGACTACGTCCTCGACGGCCAGCACTCCAATGAGGTCGCCCGGCGCATGGAGGGGCCGGAGTTCCTCCGCGACTGCATGGTCTATGAAGGGCTCACCAGGCAGCAGGAGGCCAAGCTGTTTCTCGCGGCCAACCGTGACCGCCGCGCTGTGAAGCCGTTCGAGAACTTCAAGGTGGCGGTGACTGCCGGAGAGCTTGAGGCGGTGAAAATTGATGCGGACGTGAGGAGCTGCGGTCTCCATGTGTCGGGCGGCACCTCGAAGGAGGGCATCGCGGCCATCCAGGCACTCAAGGTCATTCACGGGATGCGCGACCCGCAGGAGGGGCTCCTTCCCAAGACTCTGACGACGGTCCTCAACGCATGGGGACACGATCCGACTTCGTGGGACGGAATGATGCTCCGCGCGGTCGCCATCATCATTGACAAGAACTGGGACACCATCGACCTGGACGCCCTCGCGCTGACACTCAAGCAAGAGCCGGTCGGGAAGTGGAAGGACACGGCGATGAACGACACGATCACCGGTGGGGGCTCGCAGTCCCGGTCGATCCCCCTCGCGAACAACATCGCCTACGAGTACTCCGGCCTGTTCGGTGAGCGGTATGGCCATATCTTCGGCGTGCCAAAGCGTAAGAAGAAGGTGAAGGTCGCCGCTGCGTAGGGCACAGACTCCCTGGTACGTCCTGGTCGGCTTCAGAGGCGACTTCCTGCCGAGCTCTGTAGCTGGCTGGCGGCGTGCGGATGCGCCTGCGCTGCATCAGGCTAGGCGGGGTCGCGGGGCCGCACCTCGGTGGACTCCCCGACGGCAGCACGGTCCGGTCTAGCGCAAGCATCTGAGACGGCAACTGAGACGGACAGCGGAAAGGGCGGCACCTCCGAGGAGGTGCCGCCCTTTCGTTTTTCCTGGTCAGGGCAGTGGAGGCCGTGACGGGATTCGAACCCGTGTAACTCGCTTTGCAGGCGAGTCCCTCAACCACTCGGGCACACGGCCGTGTTCGTCGGAGTTCCTCGGAACCGGTGCACCGACCGTAGGCCGCGGAGGGAGCGGTGCTCAAGGGAACGGCGGGCGCCGCAACGGGACTGCCACGCGCCGTTCACGCGGGGGCGGTGGGGTCGTACGTCCGAGGTCCCGGTGCGGACCCGACCCCCGACAGGGGTCAAAGCAGTCCGTGGCCCTTACTCTGGCGGTCATGACCGCCCCGAACCCGCGCGACACCGATGTCGCCCCGCCCGCCGACCCCGCCGGGACCACCGGCCCCGCCCCGGCCCTCGACCCCGCACCCGACGCGACCGTACTGAGCCGCCCCTACCGGGCGCTGAGCATCGGGATCGTCTCCGTGGTGCTGCTGATCGCCTTCGAGGCGACCGCGGTCGGTACGGCGATGCCGGTGGCGGCACGGGAGCTGAACGGGGTGTCCCTGTACGCGTTCGCGTTCTCGGGGTACTTCACGACGAGCCTGTTCGGGATGGTGCTCTCCGGCCAGTGGTCGGACCGGCGCGGCCCGCTCGCGCCGCTGACCTGGGGCATCGCCTCCTTCGCCGTCGGCCTGCTGCTCTCCGGGACGGCGGGCGCGATGTGGCCGTTCATCCTCGGGCGGGCCGTGCAGGGGCTCGGCGGCGGGCTGGTGATCGTCGCGTTGTACGTCGTGGTCGGGCGGGCCTACCCGGAGCGGCTGCGGCCGGCGATCATGGCCGCGTTCGCGGCGAGCTGGGTGGTGCCGTCGATCGTCGGCCCGCTGGCCTCCGGCACGGTGACCGAGCACCTCGGCTGGCGGTGGGTGTTCCTCGGCATCCCGGCGCTGGTGGTGTTCCCGCTGGCCCTGGCGCTGCCGCAGATACGCCGCCTGGCGTCCGGTCCGGTGGGCGACGGCGCGGACGCGCCGGCCTCCTTCGACCGCCGCCGCATCCGGCTCGCCCTGGCGATCTCCTTCGGCGCCGGACTGCTCCAGTACGCCGCCCAGGACCTGCGCTGGATCTCCCTGCTGCCGGGCGCGCTGGGCGTGGCGCTGCTCGTTCCCGCGGTGCTGGGGCTGCTCCCGCGCGGCACGTACCGGGCGGCCCGCGGGCTGCCCTCGGTGGTGCTGCTGCGCGGTGTCGCCGCCGGGTCCTTCATCGCCGCGGAGTCCTTCGTGCCGTTGATGCTGGTCACCCAGCGGGGGCTCAGCCCGACGCTCGCCGGGTTCTCGCTCGCGGCGGGCGGCGTGACCTGGGCGCTGGGCTCCTGGCTGCAGTCGCGGCCGCGGCTGGAGCCGTACCGGGAGCGGCTGATGACCTTCGGGATGGTGCTGGTGGCGGGGGCCATCGCGGGGGCCCCGAGCGTGCTGATCCCCGCGGTGCCCGCCTGGGCGACGGCCGTCGCCTGGGCCTTCGGCTGCCTCGGGATGGGCCTGGTGATCTCCTCCACCAGCGTGCTGCTGCTCCAGCTCTCCGCCCCCGAGGAGGCCGGCACCAACTCCGCCGCCCTCCAGATCTCCGACGGCCTCTCCAACGTCCTCCTCCTGGCCATGGGCGGCGCCGCCTTCGCCGCCCTCGGCGGCGGCATGGCCGGCCACGCGGCCGTGGAGACCGCCGGCACCGGCTCCCACCCGGCCGCCTTCGCCGCGGTGTTCCTGCCGATGGCGGCGGTGGCGCTGGTGGGGGCGTGGGTGACGACGCGGCTGCGGGCCGCCTCCTAAGTGGTACCAGTCTGGCCCCATTCGGTGGTACCGTTTTGGTATGGCCATGAACCTGCGTCTTCGTGACGACCAGACGGAAGCCCTGAAGTTGCGCGCCGAGGAGGAGGGAGTCAGTATGCACGCGATACTGCTCAGGGCCGTGGACGACTACCTGGCCCGGACGGCTCACGAGGCGCTCGTGCGCAAGGCGGCCAAGGAGCAGACCGCCAAGTGGGCCGAGCTGCTGGAGAGGCTCAAGTGACCCATGTCTACCTGACGGCCGAGGACGTCCTGGCCATCGCGGATCTCGCGGTCGACGACCAGGACGTCGTCGTCCGTGACGCGGGCCTGCTGGAGTCGGCCGTCCACCGTCCGGCGGCCGCGATGTTCGGCCAGGAGGCGTACCCGGACCTGTTCGACAAGGCCGCGGCACTCCTGCAGTCCCTCGCGATCAACCACCCCTTCGTTGACGGGAACAAGCGAACGGCGTGGACTTCCTGCGTCGTCTTCCTGGCGATGAACGACGTGCAGCTGCGCCCGGACATCGACGCCGCCGAGCGCCTGGTGATCGCGGTGGCCACCGGCGCCGTGGACGAGGTCAAGGCCATCTCCGAGACCCTGCGGGAACTGTCCGAACCGTCGATGTGACGTCGGTCCCACCCCCGGGGGACCCGGCACGGTCAGAGTCTCGGCCGCATCGGCCCGTGGGTAGGGTGGCCCGGTCGTCATACGCATCCGAGCCGCTCGACCCCCACGACGGAGACCGTGACTACCACCGCCAGTTCCAGCGCCGCCCCCCACTCGCACCACCTGTCGCCCGCCTTCCCCGGCCGCGCCCCCTGGGGCACCGCCAGCAAGCTGCGCGCCTGGCAGCAGGGGGCGATGGAGAAGTACATCCAGGAGCAGCCGCGCGACTTCCTGGCGGTCGCCACCCCCGGGGCCGGCAAGACGACCTTCGCGCTGACGCTGGCCTCCTGGCTGCTGCACCACCACGTCGTGCAGCAGGTGACCGTCGTCGCGCCCACCGAGCACCTGAAGAAGCAGTGGGCCGAGGCCGCCGCGCGGATAGGCATCAAGCTGGACCCCGAGTACAGCGCGGGCCCGCTCGGCAAGGAGTACCACGGCGTCGCCGTGACCTACGCCGGTGTGGGCGTGCGCCCCATGCTGCACCGCAACCGCGTCGAGCAGCGCAAGACCCTCGTCATCCTCGACGAGATCCACCACGCCGGTGACACCAAGACCTGGGGCGAGGCCTGCCTGGAGGCGTTCGAACCGGCCACCCGCAGGCTCGCGCTGACCGGTACGCCGTTCCGGTCCGACACCAACCCCATCCCCTTCGTCGCCTACGAGGAGGGCGACGACGGGATCCGGCGGTCGGCCGCCGACTACACCTACGGGTACGGCTCCGCGCTCGCCGACAACGTCGTGCGTCCCGTCATCTTCCTGTCCTACAGCGGCAACATGCGCTGGCGCACCAAGGCCGGCGACGAGATCGAGGCCCGCCTCGGCGAGCCCATGACCAAGGACGCGATCAGCCAGGCCTGGCGCACCGCCCTCGACCCGCGCGGCGAGTGGATGCCGGCCGTGCTGCGCGCCGCCGACCAGCGCCTGACCGAGGTCAGGAAGGCCATACCGGACGCCGGCGCCCTCGTCATCGCCTCCGACCAGGAGTCCGCCCGGGCCTACGCCAAGCTCATCCGCGACATCACCGGCCACAAGGCCACCCTGGTGCTGTCCGACGACACCGGCGCGTCGAAGCGGATCGACGAGTTCAGCAGCAGCGACGACCGCTGGATGGTCGCCGTGCGCATGGTGTCCGAGGGCGTCGACGTGCCCCGCCTCGCGGTCGGCGTGTACGCCACCACCATCTCCACCCCGCTGTTCTTCGCCCAGGCCGTCGGCCGTTTCGTGCGGTCCCGGCGGCGCGGCGAGACCGCGTCCGTGTTCCTGCCGACCGTCCCGGACCTGCTCGGCTTCGCCAACGAGATGGAGCGCGAGCGCGACCACGTCCTCGACCGGCCGAAGAAGGGCGGCGAGGAGGACCCGTACGCCGAGTCCGAGAAGGAGATGGAGGAGGCGAACAAGCAGCAGGACGAGGACACCGGCGAGCAGGACATGCTGCCCTTCGAGGCGCTGGAGTCCGACGCCGTCTTCGACCGGGTCATGTACAACGGCGCCGAGTTCGGCATGCAGGCGCACCCCGGCAGCGAGGAGGAGCAGGACTACCTCGGCATCCCCGGACTCCTCGAGCCCGACCAGGTGCAGTTGCTGCTGCAGAAGCGGCAGGCCCGGCAGATCGCCCACAGTCGGAAGAAACCGGACGCCGAGGCCGACCTGCTCGAACTGCCCGCCGAGCGGCGACCGGTGGTCTCCCACAAGGAGATGATGGAGCTGCGCCGGCAGCTCAACAACCTGGTCGGCGCGTACGTCCACCAGAGCGGCAAGCCGCACGGCGTCATCCACACCGAGCTGCGCCGGGTGTGCGGCGGCCCGCCCGCGGCGGAGGCCACGGCGGGGCAGTTGCGCCAGCGGATCGCCAAGGTGCGGGAGTGGGCCACCCGCATGCGGTGACCCCGGGTGCCGCACGTCGGCGCCGGGGGAGCGAGGGCATGTACCCGGACAAACGGAACCACTTTGCCGGTGAAGGTGCCCGGATTCTGGACGGAGCCTTCCGCTGAGCGGACCGGCTCGCTACTGTCCCGCTACGCACACGCCCCGTGGCAGCGCCGCCGCGGAGCGCAGCCGTGAAGCGACTGTGCCCGGAACCAGGCCGGGCCGCCGGCCGATCGGCGGCCTCTGAAGCGCGTGACCGACGGGACTCGGTGACGGGCCTTCCGCGAGGGGCTGCCGACCTCACCACTGAAGGAGTGGGCGTCGTGACCGCGGAGACCTCTCAGACGCTCGACAGGGGACTGCGGGTCCTCAAGCTGCTCGCCGACACGGACCACGGGCTGACCGTCACCGAGCTTTCCCACAAGCTGGGCGTGAACCGGACCGTCATATACCGGTTGCTCGCCACGCTGGAGCAGCACGCCCTGGTACGCCGTGACCTGGGCGGGCGGGCCCGCGTCGGGCTCGGCGTGCTGCGACTGGGCCGGCAGGTGCACCCGCTGGTGCGCGAGGCGGCGATGCCGGCCCTGCGGTCGCTGGCGGAGGACATCGGCGCGACGGCGCACCTGACGCTGGTGGACGGGGCGGAGGCGCTGGCGGTGGCCGTGGTGGAGCCGTCCTGGACGGACTACCACGTGGCGTACCGGGCGGGGTTCCGGCACCCGCTGGAGCGGGGGGCCGCCGGCAAGGCGATCCTCTCGGCCCGGCAGCAGCGGGCGGACGACCCCGGCTACACCCTCACCCACGGCGAACTGGAGGCCGGGGCCTGCGGGGCGGCGGCACCGCTGCTGGGCGTCACGGGCATCGAGGGCAGCGTCGGCGTCGTCATGCTGGCGGAGGTCGTCCCGGAACGGGTCGGCCCCCGGGTCATGGACGCGGCCCGGGAGGTCGCGGAGGCGCTGCGCTGAGGCGTCGCCGGTACGGGCGGGCCCCGGTCCCGCCCACCGCCACCCGGCCGGACCCCGCCGTCGCGTTAGATTGATCCCGTGCTCTCTCGCCTCACGCGCCCCCAGGCCCTGGCCGTCTGCGCCGCCCCCGTCGTCGCCCTGCTGGCCACGGCGGTGTTCGCGCCGCTGCCGTTCTCGGTGGCGCAGCCGGGACTGACGGCGAACGTGCTCGGCGAGAACAGGGGCACCGAGGTGATCACGATCTCCGGTGCGCCGGTCCGGGAGACCACCGGGCAACTGCGGATGACGACCATCGAGGCGACCTCGCCGGACACCCGCGTGGACCTGCCCGACGTCGTCGGCGGCTGGTTCGACACCGACCGGGCGGTCATGCCCCGTGACTCGGTCTACCCCAGCGGGGACAGCACCGAGGAGATCGAGCGGTACAACCAGCGGCAGATGAAGGAGTCCCAGGACGAGGCGACCGCCGCCGCGCTGAACCACCTGGGCCGCGAGGACGAGGGCATCGAGGTCACCCTGCGGCTCGCGGACGTCGGCGGCCCCAGCGCCGGCCTGCTGTTCTCCCTCGGCATCATCGACAAGCTGGACGGCGACGGCAGCGGCGGCGATCTCACCGGCGGCCGGATCATCGCCGGTACCGGCACGATCGACGCGGCCGGCAGGGTCGGCGCGGTGGGCGGCGTGCCCCTGAAGACCCAGGCCGCCCGGCGGGACGGCGCCACCGTCTTCCTGGTCCCCGCGGCCGAGTGCTCCGCCGCCCGGGCCGAACTCCCCGAGGGCCTGCGCCTCGTCCCGGTCACCACGCTCAAGGGCGCGGTCGACGCCCTGGTCTCCCTGGAGAAGGGCACCGGCAAGGTCCCCGGCTGCTAGCGGCCCGCGCCCCTCGGCCGCACCAGCAGTTCGGCCAGGGAGGCCAGCCAGTCCACCAGCAGGGCGAGCGCGACGGTGAGGATCGAGCCCAGCAGCAGCACCGGCGTCCGCGGGCCGGTGATCCCGGCGATGATCAGCACGCCCAGACCGCCGCCCCCGCCGAAGGCCGCCAGCGTCGCCGTGCCGACGCACAGGACGAGCGCCGTGCGCGCCCCGGCGAGGACGAGCGGCACGACCGGGGGCGGCTCCACCCGGGGCGGCACGCCCAGCGGGGACCTGCCGATGCCGCGCGCCCCGTCCGGCGGCGTCGGGCCGCCGGCCCGCGAAGCGGCGGCGGTGCGGGAGAGCACCGGCGGCACGGCGCAGGCGACGATGCCGATCAGGGCGGCCCCGCGGCCGGCGCCCAGCCAGACCACCGGCAGTGCGAGCAGACCGAGCGCCGGGGTCGCCCGGGTCAGGGCGGCGAGCGCCGGTCCGGCCCGGGCGACCCCGCGCGGTACCCGGCGGGCCGGCAGGGCGCCCAGCGGGACCGCGATGACCAGCACGAGGAACGCCGAGAGCGCGGTGAGCTCGATGTGCTGCCACAGCGCCTCGGACACCCGGCCGTCCGACAGCGCCTGACGGGAGGGCGCGTCGAGGTCGGCCCGCGCGAACCACAGCCAGGTCGCCAGCAGCACGACGACCAGCACCATCGGCCGGAGCGTCAGCTTCCGCCAGGTCACCCGGGGCGGCTCCGCCACCGGCGGCGGGGGAGCGGGCTCCGCCTCGTCCGACGGTCCGCCGCCCCCGTCCCGGGAGGAGGGCCCCCGCACCCCCCGCTCGTCCTCGGGCCGCCGCCCGGAAGAGGACCTCACGCCCGCGCCTCCCCTCCGCCGTCCTCCGGCCCGACGGTCGTCCCGACGGCGGGGGGCCGGGACGACCGCGACGTCCTCCCGGGTGGCTCAGGCACGGGTCCCCCCGGGCACGGTCAACCGCCCGACCAGGACGTACGCGGCGTCGAAGAGCAGCGCGAGGACGACGATCCCGAGCGTGCCGGCGAGCACCTGGGGGAGCGCGTCACCGCTGTCCGGCGAGGTGATCCCGCGCAGGATCGGATTGCCGAGGCCGGGGCCGGAGACGCAGGCGGCCACGGCCGCGACGCCCGTCAGCAGCCGCGTGGCGGCCCGCATCCCGGCCAGCACCGACGGCCAGGCCAGCGGCAGCTCCACCCGCACCAGCCGGGCAGGCCGCGACAGGCCGACGCCCCCGGCCGCGTCCACCAGCGCCGGATCGATCCCGCGCAGGCCCACGACCGCGCTCCGCGCGATGGGCAGCAGCCCGCACAGGGTCAGCGCGAGCACCGTCGGCGGCAGTCCGAGCCCCACGACCGGGACCAGCAGACCGAACACGGCCAGGGCCGGAACGGCCGACAGGGACGGGCCGGCGGCCGCGGCGAGGCCGCCCGCCCGCGCGCTGCGGTGGACGGCCACCGCGACCAGCACGCCGAGCACGGCCGCCGCCACCGTGCACGTGAAGACGGCCGCGGCGTGCCGGCAGGCGTCGGTGAGCAGGTGCTGACGGTGGTCGCCCAGGTACTCCCAGAAGGTCACGTCCGCTCACCTCCGCTCGGCCGGGTCGGATCACTCGCCGAGCGCCGCCTGCTCCACCAGCGGGATGATCCGCAGCGGAACGGGGTTCTCCATGACGATCGCCGTGGAGGCCCGGACGATGCCATCAAAACCGACGACGAGGTCGATCACCCGTTGGAGATCGGCGTTGGAGCGGGCCACCAGCCGGCACAGCATGTCCCCGGTGCCGGTGGTGGTGTGCAGCTCCAGCACCTCCGGCACGGTCGCCAAGTGGGCCCGCACGTCGGCTCCTTGCCCTTGCCGGATCTGCAGGGTGGCGAACGCCGTGACCGGGTAGCCGAGCGCCGCCGGGTCCACCTCGGGACCGAAACCGCGGATGACTCCGTTCGACTGAAGCCGGTCCAGCCGGGCCTGCACGGTCCCGCGCGCCACCCCGAGCCGGCGGGACATCTCCAGCACGCCGACGCGCGGCTCGCGTGCCAGCAGCACGATGATCCGGCCGTCCAGATGATCGATCGCCATCCCGCCCCTCCCGATGGTCATCATGTACAGAAAGCCCGCCGATGCGGGCGGACGACTGGACATTTTGTCCAGTGAATACGCGAACTATTGCGCACCTTGCAGGGCTGCACCACCCTGCCCCTATGACGCAGACCACAGACCACACTCCCGCGACCGACGCCCGGCAGGCCGATCCCTTCCCGGTCAAGGGGATGGACGCGGTCGTCTTCGCCGTGGGCAACGCCAAGCAGGCGGCGCACTACTACTCCACCGCCTTCGGCATGAAGCTGGTCGCCTACTCCGGACCGGAGAACGGCAACCGCGAGACCGCCGCGTACGTCCTGGAGAGCGGCTCGGCCCGCTTCGTGTTCACCTCGGTGGTCAAGCAGTACACCGAGTGGGGCGCCTTCCTCGCCGACCACGTGGCCGCGCACGGCGACGGCGTCATCGACCTCGCCCTCGAGGTGCCGGACGCACGCGCCGCGTACGCCTACGCCGTCGAGCACGGCGCCCGCCCGGTCGCCGAGCCGTACGAGCTCAAGGACGAGCACGGCACGGTCGTGCTGGCCGCGATCGCCACCTACGGCAGGACCCGCCACACCCTGGTCGACCGCTCCGGCTACGACGGCCCCTACCTGCCCGGCTACGTCGCGGCCGACCCGATCGTCGCACCGCCCGCCCAGCGCTCCTTCCAGGCCATCGACCACTGCGTCGGCAACGTCGAGCTCGGCCGGATGAACGAGTGGGTCGGGTTCTACAACAAGGTCATGGGCTTCACGAACATGAAGGAGTTCGTGGGCGACGACATCGCCACCGAGTACAGCGCGCTGATGTCGAAGGTGGTCGCCGACGGCACGCTCAAGGTCAAGTTCCCGATCAACGAGCCCGCCATCGCCAAGAAGAAGTCCCAGATCGACGAGTACCTGGAGTTCTACGGCGGCGCCGGCGTCCAGCACATCGCGCTCAACACCAACGACATCGTGCACACGGTGCGTCAGATGCGCGCGGCCGGCGTGCAGTTCCTGGACACCCCGGACTCGTACTACGACACCCTCGGCGAGTGGGTCGGCGACACCCGGGTGCCGATCGAGACGCTGCGCGAGCTGAAGATCCTCGCCGACCGCGACGAGGACGGCTACCTGCTGCAGATCTTCACCAAGCCGGTCCAGGACCGCCCGACCGTCTTCTTCGAGCTCATCGAGCGGCACGGCTCGATGGGCTTCGGCAAGGGCAACTTCAAGGCCCTGTTCGAGGCGATCGAGCGCGAGCAGGCCAAGCGCGGCAACCTGTAATCCGCCGGCGGACCCGGGCGGGCACCGGCGACCGGTGCCCGCCCCCGCACGCGGGGGAGGCGTCTCAGGACACCTCCGGACCGGCCAGCACGGACGGCTCGCCCAGCCGCTCCAGCGCCGCCTTCGCCAGCGGCACCCGCAGCGGCGAGAAGTACGGGTTGATCTGCAGCGCCTGCCGCAGATGCCGCCGGGCCGCCCCGTCCCGCCCCACCTCCCGCTCGATCATGCCCCGGTGGAACACGTACAGCGCGCTGCGCACCCCGCCGCCCCGGCCCTCGTCCGTCGCCCGCAGCGCGAACGGCAGCGCCTCCTCGGACCGGCCCGCCCGGTGCAGCGCCCAGCCCAGCGCGTCCGCCACCTCCGTCGACGGCTGCCGCTCCCACTCGGCCCGCAGCCGCCGCACCGCGGCCTCCGCGTCCCCGTGGTCCGCCTCGAACCGGCCCAGCACCAGATCCTCGTCGGCCCCGTGCGCCGCGGCCAGCCGGACCCGGTCGCGCAGCAGGCCGTACTGCGCCCGGGCCTCCTTCCGCCGCCCCAGCGACTCGTACAGCTCGCCCAGTTCCAGCGCGTACTCGGGCCGGGGCTGCCCGTCCAGCGCCGCCCGGTACGCGGTCAGCGCCTCCGTCGTCCGGCCCAGTGCCGCGAGCGCCCTGCCCTGCCCGGCCTGCGCCGCCCGCTGGTCGGGGTCGATCCGCACCGCCTCCCGGAACTGCCGCAGCGCGTCCTGGCGGTCGCCGCGCTCCCAGGCCAGCTGCCCGGCCTGCTCCAGATACGCCGCCCGCTCGGCCGGCTCCCCGGCGGCCGACACCGCGTCGGCCAGCTGCACCGCCGCGTCCTCCCGCCAGCCCCGGTCCCGGTACACGGCCGCCGCCCGCGCCATCACCTCGGGCCCGGAGCGCAGTGCGGCCAGCCGGTCCAGCATGTCCCCCGCCGCCTTGTGGTCGCCCAGTCCGGTGCACGCCTCGATCAGCAGCGGATACGTCGTCCACCGCTTCGGCTCCAGCTTCCGTGCCTCTTCGCCCCACCTGCGCGCCCCGGCGTAGTCCCGGCGCGCGTTCGCCAGTGCCGCGAGGCCCCGCAGCGCGCGGGCGTTCCCCTTCGGCCGCACCTTCAGCGAGGTGCGCAGCGCCTTCTCGGCCCGCGACCAGTGCGCCGGGTCCGCCAGCCGCCGCCCCTGCTCCACCCGGGCCGCTCCGAGGACCGCCCAGGACTCCGCGTCCTTCGGATGCTCCTCCAGGTGCCGCCCGCGCTCCTCGACCAGCGCCGCCAGGTCGGGCAGCGAGGGCGGGACCCCGCTGGTGACCGCCGCGAGCGCCCGCTCCACCCGCTCCGGTGAGTCCACCCCGTGCTCCCGCGGCAGCGGCACCAGCACCAGCACCCCGCCGAGCACCGCGCACCCGGCGACCGAGGAGAGCAGCACCCGGCGGCGGATCCGCCGGCCGGGCTCGTGTGGCTTGTCGTCCATGGCGCCCACTGTGCGCCACACCTGGCGTTCATACGATGAACACACCCCGATGTGACGCTGCTGCCGTACGTGGGGTTCACACCGATGGCCCCGGGTGTCACGCTGTGATCATGAGCCGTATCGAAGCGCGACGCGATGAAGACACGGTGGCGGCCGGCTCCCTCGTCGACCGGCTGCTCGGCGGTCTGCCCCCCGAGGCCGTCCTGACCGACCCCGACGTCACGGCCTCCTACGCCCACGACATGGCGAGCTTCTGCCCGGCCGGCAGCCCCGCCGTGGTCGTCCTGCCCCGCACGGTCGAACAGGTGCAGCACGTCATGCGCACCGCCACCGCGCTGCGCGTCCCGGTCGTCCCCCAGGGCGCCCGTACCGGCCTGTCCGGGGCGGCCAACGCGACCGACGGCTGCATCGTGCTCTCCCTGACGAAGATGGACCGCATCCTGGAGATCAGCCCGGTCGACCGGATCGCCGTCGTCGAGCCCGGCGTCGTCAACGCCACGCTCTCCCGCGCCGTCGGCGAACACGGCCTGTACTACCCGCCCGACCCCTCCAGCTGGGAGACGTGCACCATCGGCGGCAACATCGGCACCGCCTCGGGCGGGCTGTGCTGCGTGAAGTACGGGGTCACGGCCGAGTACGTGCTCGGACTGGACGTGGTGCTGGCCGACGGCCGGCTGCTGTCCACCGGCCGCCGCACCGCCAAGGGCGTCGCCGGGTACGACCTGACCCGCCTGTTCGTCGGCTCCGAGGGCTCCCTCGGCATCGTCGTCCGCGCGGTCCTCGCCCTCAGGCCCAAACCGCCCGGGCAACTGGTGCTGGCCGCCGAGTTCGCCTCCGGCACCGCCGCCTGCGACGCGGTGTGCCGCATCATGGCCGGCGGGCACGTCCCCTCACTCCTCGAACTCATGGACCGCACGACGGTCCGGGCCGTCAACGCCATGACCCGCATGGGCCTCCCCGAGTCCACCGAGGCCCTGCTGCTGGCCGCCTTCGACACCACCGACCCGGCCGCCGACCTCGCCGCCGTCGGCGCGCTGTGCGAGGCGGCGGGCGCCACCCGGGTGGTGCCGGCCGAGGACGCCGCCGAGTCCGAACTGCTGCTCCAGGCACGGCGGATGTCCCTGGTCGCGCTCGAGGCGGTCACGGGCACGACGATGATCGACGACGTGTGCGTGCCCCGCTCCCGGCTCGGCGAGCTCATCGAGGGCGTCGAGCGGATCGCCGAGAAGCACCGGCTCACCATCGGCGTCGTCGCCCACGCGGGCGACGGCAACACCCACCCCACGGTCTGCTTCGACGCGGCGGACCCCGAGGAGTCCCGGCGGGCCCGCGAGTCCTTCGACGAGATCATGGCGCTCGGCCTGGAACTCGGCGGCACCATCACCGGCGAGCACGGCGTGGGCGTCCTGAAGAAGGAGTGGCTGGCGCGCGAGATCGGCCCGGTGGGCGTGGAGCTGCACCAGGCCGTCAAACAGGTCTTCGACCCGCTGAACCTCCTCAACCCGGGCAAGCTGTTCTGAATTCTCCGAACCGTGCTCGGATCTCCGGAAAATCTTTCGCCGGATACCCCATCAGTGCCCGAAAGGGGTGGGTCCGGCAGGACGGGCGGTCAGGCCCGCGCCCGTCTGATAGATGTGGGTTCCCCCGACCCATCCCTCGAGCAGATACGGGACGACGGACATGAGCGCCCCAACCCCGGCCCCCGGCGACGACACGCCCCGCGAAGGGTATTACCCGGACCCGTCCATCCCTGGATACGTCCGGTACTGGAACGGTGCCGCCTGGGTGCCGGGCACGAGCCGTCCGGCGCCCCGGGACGGCGAGCCGCTCGCCCCGCCGCCCGGGGTGCGCCCGGCGCAGCCCTCCGTCGAGGAGACCGGTCCGCACTTCTTCGACGAGGACCCGATCGACGAACCGGCCCCGTTCCCCGCCCCGTCCCCGGCCGAGTCCCAGCACGGCAGCCGGCCCGAGCCCGCCTCGGCCTGGGGCGCCGACCGCTCCCGCCAGTCCGGCTTCGGCGGCGACCGGGACCGCAGGATCTCCTGGGGCGCCGACCCGAGGGTCCCGCACACCTCCGCACCGGAGACGGCGCCCGAGGCACCCGGGGGAACGGACCCGGACCGGCCGGAGACGGACGCGGCCGCCCAGGACGGCACCTTCGTCTTCCGCAGGCCGGCGACGGAGCCCCGGCAGGCGGCGGCCGACGCCTCCGGCGGAGCCCCCGGGGACGAGGGCACCATGACCTTCCGCGCCGTCCCCCCGCACGCGGGCGCGCCGGGCGGGGGACCGGCGGGCGCCGCCGCCTCCCGGGGACCGGGGTTCGGGGCCGGGAAGGCGGCCGCCGCCCGTGCCGCCGCCGAGCGGGCGGGAGGCGCCGGCGCGGCCGTCCCCCCGGCGCCGTCCGGTCCGCAGCAGGTCACTCCGACCGTCCCCCCGCAGACCGGCCCGGCCCGTCCCGCCCCGGCGGCCGCGGCCGCTCCGGCCGTCCCCGCCCCGTCGGCCGCTCCCGGCGGTGCGCCGCTGACGAGCGGTCCCGGCGGCGGTCAGTCCTCCTGGGCGCAGCAGGTGCACCGGCTCGCGGGCGGCGAGGAGCCGCCGGTCGCGCCGTGGAAGCCGCCGGTCGAGGACCCGTTCCAGGCGGCCGCCCGGAGACAGGCCGCGGCCCGGCCCGCGGCGCTCGGCAAGCGGCTGGCCGCGCGGCTGCTGGACACCGTCGTGCTCGGGGGCGTCACGGCCGCGGCGGCCGTACCGCTGGGCATCAAGGCGGTGGACCACGTCAACGCGAAGATCGACGCGGCCAAGCTGTCCGGCGAGACCGTCACGGTCTGGCTGCTCGACGGCACGACCTCGGTGTACCTCGGCGTCGTCCTCGCCGTTCTCCTCCTCACCGGTGTCCTCTACGAGGTGCTGCCCACCGTCAAGTGGGGCCGCACCCTGGGCAAGAAGCTGATGGGCCTCGAGGTGCGCGACATCGAGGGGCACGAGGCACCGGAGTTCGGCGCGGCCCTGCGCCGCTGGCTGGTCTACAGCGTCCCCGGGATCCTCGTCGTCGGTGTCGTCGGGGTTCTGTGGTGCCTGTTCGACAAGCCCTGGCGCCAGTGCTGGCACGACAAGGCCGCGCACACCTTCGTGGCGGGCTGACGGCGCGGACGCCCGGCCCGCGCGCCGCCCGGGGAGCGCTACTCCGGACGGCCGCTCGCCGGATGCGAGGCCGGGGGGTTCGCGGTCGACTCGGGCCATGAGCACCGAACCGCCCTCCGGCTCCGGTCAGCAGCCGCCGGACGACGACCCGTTCCGGAAGCAGCCCCCACCGGACGACGACCCGTTCCGGAAGCAGCCTCCACCGGACGGCCCGTCGGGCCCCGGCGGGCCCGGAGCGCCGGGGCAGGGCTCCCCGTACGACACCCCGTACGGCAGCCAGCCCCCGCCGTACCCGGGCGGCGGCGGTACGGGTGAAGGCGGCGGCCCGGGTGAAGGCGGTGGTCCGGGCTGGGGCGGCCCGGGCGGCGGTGGTCCCTACGGCGGAGGAGGCGGCCCCTACGGCGGCGGCCAGGGCCCCACCGACCCCCTCGCCGGCATGCCCCCGCTCGCCGACAGCGCCAGGCGCACCCTCGCCCGCATCATCGACATGGTCCTGGTGGGCCTCGTCGTCTGGCTGCTCACCTGGCCGTTCGGGATCGGCGAGTACAACGTCGACGGCAATGACGTCAACGTCGGCAATTCCCTCTGGCAGTCCTTCGTCGCCGCCGTGCTCTACATCGCCTACGACACGTTCATGACGGCACGCTTCGGTCAGACCCTGGGCAAGAAGTGGCTGAAGCTGAGGGTGGCCAACCTCTCCGACGGCGCCACCCCCTCCGTGCAGACCTCACTGACCCGCGCGGCCGTGCTGTGGCTGCCGTTCGCGTTCTGCTGCGCCTGCGTCTGGACCGTGATCGCGGGCGGCTGGAGCTTCTTCGACCGGCCCTACAAGCAGGGGCTGCACGACAAGGCCGCCAGGACGGTCGTGGTCAGTACCGGCTGACCGGGACCGGGGCGGGCGCCGGGAGGACCGGGCCGGGTGGCGGGAGGACCGGACGAGGCGTCAGGACGCCGCCCGCTCCCGCACCGGCTCGCGGACCGGCTCCCGCACCGACGTGCGGACCGGAGCGGGGACGGCGGTCCGCACCGACCGGAGGGGAGCGGGCTGCCGCGCCGCGGCGGAACGGGGCCTGGCCAGCGGAGGCGCCATGGCCACCAGCACACCGAGGGCGAGTGCCGCGACGGCGACGAAGGTGATCCCCACGGCCGAACCCGTCCGTGACAACAGCAGCAGGGCGAAGGTCGAGAGGACCACGGTGCACGTACCGTAGGCGAGCTGAGCGACAGTCGGACGGGGCATGGCCATCGTGTCCTAGGAAGTCGGGGGCCGTCGGCCTGGCTTTCCACCGGGTCAGGGGCGTTCCGCCAAGCGACTTTACCGCGAGGGTGCCCGAGGGGAACCGGCAGTAACCACGACCCGACCGACAGGGCCGGTGCACGGGGGGCGCACGGATTCATGGCGTCCAGCCAGTGGACGGATGTGCGCGCCCGTTCGGTTTCGCGCCGAAGTGTCCGATACGCGAACGTCGGCTCCGCATAATGCACTTGAGCTGTTCAAGTCAAGGTCTGTATTTTCTGCCGAACCTCTAGTCGAATGTGGTCACTTGACTACACGCGTTGATCACGTGCGACGCGGGCCCTCCAACGACGGACGCCCTGTCCGCGCGCACGCACGCGGGAGGGGATCTCAAGTGACCAGTAGACCCTGGACGTTCAGAGCAGCCGCGATAGGCGTGGCCCTCGCGGCGGCCACCGCCACCTGCTCGGCGTTCACCGTGGCCCAGGCCGACACGGCCGACGCGGCCGACCGGCCCGCCGCCGTGGATCGAAAGGATCCGGCGGCGCGCGCCCACGTGGAGCACGACCTCGAGGGCCCGCTCTCCAAGACCCGAGCGGCCCAGCGCGAGGAGGCACTGAAGCAGGTCATCGCCGGCAAGGCCACGGTGAAGGACCGCAAGGGCTCCAAGGTCGTCCAGCTCAAGAGCAAGAAGGGCGACGCCAAGTACGTCGAGCTCGGCCGTGAGAAGACCGACAAGATCTTCACGATCCTGGTCGAGTTCGGCGACCAGATAGACAGCCGCTACGGCGGCACCCCGGGTCCGCTGCACAACCAGATAGCCGAGCCGGACCGCAAGAAGGACAACTCCACCGCCTGGCAGGCCGATTACAACCGGGAGCACTTCCAGGAGCTGTACTTCGGCTCCGGCAAGGGCGTCGACTCGGTCAAGACCTACTTCGAGAAGCAGTCCTCCGGCCGCTACTCGGTCGAGGGCGAGGTCACCGACTGGGTGAAGGTCCCCTACAACGAGGCCCGTTACGGCTCCAACAAGTGCGAGCCCGACAACTGCGCCTGGTTCGCGGTGCGGGACGGCGTCAACGCCTGGGTGGAGCAGCAGAAGGCGGCCGGGAAGACCGACGCCGAGATCGCGGCCAAGATGGCCGAGTACGACCAGTGGGACCGCTACGACCACGACGGCGACGGCGACTTCAACGAGCCCGACGGCTACATCGACCACTTCCAGATCGTGCACGCCGGTGAGGACGAGTCCGCCGGCGGCGGCGCCCAGGGCGAGGACGCGATCTGGGCCCACCGCTGGTACGCCTTCGGCACCGACGCCGGCGCCACCGGCCCCGAGCAGAACAAGCTCGGCGGCACCCAGGTCGGTGACACCGGCATCTGGGTCGGCGACTACACCATCCAGCCGGAGAACGGCGGACTCGGCGTCTTCGCCCACGAGTACGGCCACGACCTCGGTCTGCCGGACCTCTACGACACCGCCGGCGGCGAGAACTCCACCGGCTTCTGGACCCTGATGTCCTCCGGCTCCTGGCTGGGCACCGGCAAGAACGAGATCGGCGACCTGCCCGGCGACATGACCGCCTGGGACAAGCTCCAGCTGGGCTGGCTCGACTTCGACACGGCCAAGGCCGCGACGAAGTCGAAGCACAAGCTGGGCCTCGCGGAGTACCAGACCAAGAACAAGCAGGCCCTCGTGGTCGAGCTCCCGGAGAAGGCGGTCACCACCGAGGTCGTCGTCCCGGCCGAGGGGCGGACCCAGTGGTGGAGCGGCAGCGGTGACGACCTCAGGAACACCCTGACGCGTTCCGTGGACCTCACCGGCAAGACCTCGGCCGAGCTGACCCTCGACGGCTGGTACGAGATCGAGTCCGACTACGACTTCCTCTACACCGAGGTGTCGACCGACGGCGGCGCCAACTGGACCGCCGTCGACGGCACGGTGGACGGCCGGCCGATCCCGCGCGACGGCAGCGACAAGCCGGCCCTGCACGGCACGGTCGACGGCTACAAGCCGCTGGTGTACCCGCTGGACGCCTACGCGGGCCAGAAGATCGACCTGCGCTTCCGCTACCAGACCGACGGCGGCCTGGCGATGAAGGGCTTCGCGGCCGACCGGATCACGGTGACGGCGGACGGCGCGGCGCTCTTCACGGACGACGCCGAGACCGAGGACGCGGCCTGGACGGCGAAGGGCTTCTCCCGCATCGGCGCCTCCTTCACCAAGGACTACGCGCAGTACTACATCGCGGAGAACCGGCAGTACGTCTCGTACGACAAGACCCTGCGGGTCGGCCCGTACAACTTCGGCTTCGCCAACAGCCGCCCGGACTGGGTGGAGCACTTCCCGTACCAGAACGGCCTGCTGATCTGGAAGTGGGACACCTCGCAGCAGGACAACAACACCAGCCGGCACCCGGGCACCGGTCTGATCCTCCCGGTCGACTCGCACCCGACCGCGCTGAAGTGGTCCGACGGCACGCTGATGCGCAACCGCATCCAGACCTACGACGCGACGTTCAGCACGCACCGCACCGACGGCCTCACGCTGCACAAGGCCGACGTGGCGACCCGGATCCCCTCCTCGAAGGGCGTCTCGGTCTTCAACGACCGCAAGAACACCTACTACGACGAGGCGAACCCGACCGGTGGTGTCAAGATCACTGACACCAACACCACGATCAAGATCGTCAAGGAGGCCCGCGACGGCTCGACGATCCACCTCGAGGTCGGTCGGGCGAGCAAGTAAATAGCGTTTTCGCAGGTCAGAGCGTGATCGGCGGTGACCCCCTGGCGGGTCGCCGCCGATCCGTGTTTAGGTGCGTCCTGTGGCTTTCTTATTGACACCGGATGACACGGGGGTATGACCACATGGCCGCAGGAGGTTTCTGCAAGCTGCCGAACGGCACCGTGGTGGTGGCGCTGAACCTGCCCAGCCCCGCCGCCGACGGACCGGCCGGGGTCCGCGTGCTCGTCCACGCGCAGAACCGGGCGCGCGCCCTGACCAGGCTGCGCAACCTGGGGCTGCGGGCGGTCTACCTGCGGGGCAACGCCGCCCCGCCGACCCCCGACGAGGTCACGGCGGTGCTGCACCACCCCGACGGCCTGATATGGCGCACCGCGCCCGACGGCGGCGTGCCGGCCGGCCGCGCGCCGGTCGTGGAGCTGTGGCGTCCCATCAGGGCCCTGCTCGGACGCCCCGCGACACCCGCGTGACGCCCGCCGCGGGCGCCGCGGGCGCCGTGTGAGGCCCACCCGCGGACGCCACGGGATCCGCGGGACGCCCACCGCGGGCGCCACGGGGCCCGCGGGACGCCCACCGCGGGCGCCACGGGGCCCGCGTGACGCTCACCGCGGGAGCCGTGTGGCGGTCGTCACTGGACGACCGGCTTGCCCGAGAGCTCCACGCCCGCCTCCCGCAGCTCCTCGATCGCCCGCTCGGTGGTCGCCTGGGCCACCCCGGCGGTGAGGTCGAGCAGGACCTGGGTGCGGAAACCCTCGCGGGCGGCGTCCAGGGCGGTGGCGCGCACGCAGTGGTCGGTGGCGATGCCCACCACGTCCACCTCGTCGACCTCCCGGTCCCGCAGCCAGTCGGCCAGGCCCACGCCGTTCTCGTCGGTCCCCTCGAACCCGCTGTAGGCCGCCGAGTACGCCCCCTTGTCGAAGACGGCGTCGATCGCGCCGGAGGCGACCGCGGGGGCGAAGTTCGGGTGGAAGCCGACGCCCTCGGTCCCGGCGACGCAGTGCGCGGGCCAGGAGCGGACGTAGTCGGGGTTGTCGGCGAAGTGCCCGCCGGGGGCGATGTGGTGGTCGCGGGTGGCCACCACGTGCCGGTAGCCGGCCGGGGCCTGCCCGATCAGCTCGGTGATGGCGGCGGCCACGTCGGCGCCGCCGGTCACCGCGAGGCTGCCTCCCTCGCAGAAGTCGTTCTGCACGTCAACGACGATCAAGGCGCGGCGCATGGTCGGTGTCCTTCGGTTCTGGGGTCGGGTGGGGAGCGGCCCGGCCGTGAACCTCCGAGCCTAGGGAATGACGGTCGATGCGGACAGGGACTGGGCGGGGCGGGCAGGAGCCCCGACCCGCCGGTGACGGCACATGCCGCTTTAGCTACCCGAGCCCCCGTGCAGGTACTCCGTCGGAATGACGGGTTCCCCCCGGGAGAGCTGTGTAGCCGACAGGGGAAGGCCCGCGCGGGCCGCCGCGTGCCGGTCGCGGACCACGTCCAGCGGCTCGCGCGCGACCACCTCGCCGCCCTCGACCAGGGACACCAGGAGCTGCCGGTCGGCCAGCGCGTCGGGCACCTCGCCGGTGCCGACCACCTCGGCCTCGGCGACGCCGTACGCGTCCAGCCGCCGCGCGGCCCACTTCCGGCCGCCGAGGGAGGTCTTGCCGCCGGAGGACTTCTTCGCCACCGGCACCAGCGGCGCCCCGGGGTCGTCGGAGACGGCGCGGGCGACCAACTTGTAGACCATGGAGGCCGTCGGGTGCCCGGAGCCGGTCACCAGCTGGGTGCCCACCCCGTACGCGTCCACGGGCGCCGCCGCCAGCGAGGCGATGGCGTACTCGTCCAGGTCCGAGGTCACCAGGATCCTCGTGCCGGTCGCGCCCAGCGCGTCGAGCTGCTGCCGCACCCGGTGCGCCACCAGCAGCAGGTCGCCGGAGTCGATGCGCACGGCGCCCAGCTCCGGTCCGGCGACCTCGACGGCCGTGCGGACCGCCTCGGCCACGTCGTAGGTGTCCACCAGCAGCGTCGTCCCGCCGCCGAGCGAGTCCACCTGGGCGCGGAACGCGTCCCGCTCGGTGTCGTGCAGCAGGGTGAAGGCGTGGGCGGAGGTGCCCACGGTCGGGATGTTGTAGCGGAAACCGGCCGCGAGGTCGGAGGTGGAGGCGAAGCCGCCGATGTACGCGGCCCGCGAGGCGGCCACCGCGGCCAGCTCGTGGGTGCGCCGGGCGCCCATCTCGATCAGCGGCCGGTCACCGGCGGCGGACGACATCCGGGAGGCCGCCGCGGCGATCGCCGAGTCGTGGTTGAGGATCGACAGGATCACGGTCTCCAGCAGCACGCACTCGGCGAAGCTGCCCTCGACCCGCATGATCGGCGAGCCCGGGAAGTACACCTCGCCCTCGGGGTAGCCCAGGATGTCGCCGGAGAAGCGGTAGTCGGCCAGCCACTCCAGGGTCGGGTCGTCGACGATCCCCTTCTCCCGCAGGAAGCGCAGGACGCCCGGGTCGAAGCGGAAGTTCTCCACCGCGTCCAGCACCCGCCCGGTGCCGGCCACCACGCCGTAGCGGCGCCCGTCCGGCAGCCGCCGGGTGAAGACCTCGAACACACTGCGCCGCCCGGCCGTACCGGCCTTCAGGGCGGCCTGCAGCATCGTCAGCTCGTACTGGTCCGTGAAGAGCGCCGTCGAGGGGACATCCACCGGCAGCCCAAGGTCCGCTGTGTTCATACGACGGATGCTACCCCCATTTCGTCAGTCTGACGATTTAGGGTCCAAGCACCGGAACAGCGGGCCGGTTTGTGCGACCACCCCCCTGCGGTGGCAGCATGGGCAGTGTGACGTCACCCGCGCCCCTGGAGATCGAACGCACCGAGTCGGCGGAGGAGGTCTTCGCCGTACCCGAGCCCGACGTCCCGTGGGTCACGATCGTCCACAACGACCCGGTCAACCTCATGAGCTACGTGACGTACGTCTTCCAGACGTACTTCGGCTACTCCAAGGACAAGGCCACCAAGCTCATGCTCGACGTCCACCACAAGGGCCGGGCGATCGTCTCCAGCGGCACCCGCGAGGAGATGGAACGCGACGTCCAGGCCATGCACGGCTACGGACTGTGGGCCACCCTCCAGCAGGACCGGAAGTGACCGAGCCGGACATGACCCGACCCCGCCCGCAGGACCGGAAGTAGCGAATCGCCTCCATGCCAGGACACTTCGAACCGCTCCCCGGCGGCGGCGCGGCCGTCGCCCTCGACGACGTCGAGATCTCCATCATCCGTTCCCTGGCCGTGCAGCTGATGGAGCTCATCGGCCCCGGCCCGGCCGAGGATGCCTCCGGCGACCCGCTCGCCGAACTGTTCGCCGAGGGGCCGAGCGAGCCGCCCTCCGACCCGGTGCTGCGCCGCCTCTTCCCGGACGCCTACGGCGGCCCCGGGCAGCCCGCGTCCGGGAAGGAGGCCGAGGAGCAGCGGGCGTACTCCGCCGAGTTCCGCCGCTACACCGAGAACGACCTGCGCGCGGGCAAGCGCGAGAACGCCCTCGCGGTGATCCGCTCCCTGGACGAGCTCGTCCCGGCCGGCGAGGACGGGGCGGTGCTCGAGCTGGCGCCCGAGGAGTCGCGGCGGTGGCTCGGCGCCCTGAACGACCTGCGCCTGGCGATCGGCTCCCGCCTGGAGATCAGCGACGAGGAGGACAGCGACCTCCTCCTCCACCTCTCCGACGAGGACCCGCGCAAGCCGATGGTGATGGCGTACCTGTGGCTCGGCGCCCTCCAGGAGACGCTCGTCTCGACGCTCATGCCGTAGCCCCCGCGCCCGGCGTCGCAGTCCCCGCGCCTCACGCCGCAGCTCCCGCGCCCGGCGTCGTGGCTCCCGCACCTCGTGTCGTGGTCCCCGTGCCGGTGCCGTGGTTCCCGCGGCGCGTGCCGCGGATCACCCCCTCATGCCGTAGATCCACGCCGCATGTCCGGACAAGTCGCCCGATCCGTTCGCTCAGCGGACGCTCAAATCCGGGTAACGATCGCATTACCGAGCCCGCCGCCTATGGGTTTTCCGGGTGCGCTTTGTCCGCTTCTCCCTGTGGGGTGCGTCACACTCCGCTCAGGTGATCGACGGGGCGACCGTGGTACATCTTCACGATCGCCCGGTGAACACCACCCGAATGTTCGGCCGGGTGCGCCACCGAGCCGGCCACCGCCGGCCAGGCACGAGCGGACAGCTCAGCTCCATCAGTCCGGGGGGATCGCGACCCGATCCGCGGCCGACCGACGGCCCGGGTCGGAATGGAGAAAGGCGCACACATGACCTCACCGCAGGTCGACAAAGAGGCCGTACCCGAGGAGGGGTACGAGCGCGGACTGGGCAGCCGCCAGGTCCAGATGATCGCGATCGGCGGCGCCATCGGCGTCGGCCTCTTCCTGGGGGCCGGGGCGAACATCGCCAAGGCCGGCCCCAGCCTGATCGTCATGTACGCCCTGGCCGGCGTGATCATCTTCTTCATCATGCGGGCGCTCGGCGAGCTCCTGCTCTACCGCCCCGTCTCGGGCTCCTTCGCCGAGTACTCGCGCGAGTTCCTCGGCCCGTTCTTCGGCTACTTCACCGGCTGGACGTACTGGCTGATGTGGGTGGTCACCGGCATGGCCGAGCTGACCGCCGCCGCCATCTACATCAACTACTGGTTCCCGGTGATCCCGCAGTGGGTGTCGGCCCTGGTCTTCCTGGTCGTCCTGTTCGCGGCCAACCTGATCTCGGTCAAGCTCTTCGGCGAGATCGAGTTCTGGTTCTCGATGGTCAAGGTCACCGCGATCATCGGCATGATCGTCATCGGCCTGGGCGTGCTCACCCTCGGCTTCAGCCAGGCCGGCGACACCGCGGCCGTCTCCAACCTGTGGGCCTTCGACGGTTTCTTCCCCAAGGGCATCGGCTCGTCCCTGATGACCCTCCAGGGCGTCATGTTCGCCTACCTCGCCGTCGAGCTCGTCGGCGTCACCGCCGGCGAGTCCGAGAACCCGGAGAAGACCCTCCCCAAGGCGATCAACACCCTGCCCTGGCGCATCGCCCTGTTCTACGTCGGCGCGCTCACCGTCATCCTGTGCGTGGTGGAGTGGACCGAGTTCTCCGACGGGGTCAGCCCCTTCGTGAAGGCGTTCGCGGTCATCGGCATCCCGGCCGGCGCCGGCATCGTCAACTTCGTCGTGCTGACCGCCGCCCTGTCGTCCTGCAACTCCGGCATGTACTCAACCGGCCGCATGCTGCGCAACCTCGCCGACAACGGCGAGGCCCCGCGGCTCTTCAAGCGGCTGTCGTCCCGCAAGACCCCGGCGCTCGGCATCGCCACCTCGGTGGTCTTCATGGGCATCGGCGTGGTCCTGAACTACGTGGTCCCGGAGAAGGCCTTCGGCTACGTCACCTCCATCGCCACCGCGGCCGGCATCTGGACCTGGCTGATGATCCTGGTCAGCCACGTCCTCTACCGCCGCAAGGTCGTCGCGGGCCGGCTGCCCTCCTCCTCCTTCCCGGCGCCCGGCGGCTCGGTCTGCTCCTACATCGCCATCGTGTTCCTGCTCTTCGTCACCGCGCTGATCGCGATCGACGCGGACGCCCGGATCTGCCTGTACGTGATGGCCGGCTGGGCCGCCGCCCTGGGCGTCGGCTGGTTCCTGCTCAAGCAGCGCAACCCGGGGGTCGCCGAGCGCCGCGAACCGGACCTCCAGAAGGTCCTCTGACCTCCCCCCAGGACGCCCGTCCGCGGGGAGCACACGTGGTCCTCCCCGCGGCGGCCGCTCAGGGCGTCCGGCATGCGGGCCGTCGCGTACCACCCTTCGGTACGCGTCGGCCCGTCTGCTTATCCTGGGCCCCATGCTGACCATCACCCAGGCCCTGTACGACAAGATCGTCGCCCACGCCCGTGAGGACCACCCCGACGAGGCGTGCGGCGTGGTGGCGGGCCCGGTGGGCTCCGGCCGTCCCGAGCGCTTCATCCCCATGGTGAACGCGGCCCGCTCGCCCACGTTCTACGAGTTCGACTCCCAGGACCTGCTGAAGCTGTACCGGGAGATGGACGACAACGACGAGGAACCGGTGGTCATCTACCACTCCCACACCGCGACCGAGGCCCACCCCTCCCGCACCGACATCGACCTCGCCAGTGAGCCCGGCGCCCACTACGTCCTGGTCTCCACCGCCGACACCGACGGCCTCGGCGAGTTCCAGTTCCGCTCCTTCCGGATCGTGGAGGGCGAGGTCACCGAGGAGGAGGTCAAGGTCGTCGAGGCGTACTGACCGCCCGCCGATCGCCTGCCGATCCCGAGACACCCCGGATGCCGAGCGCGCCGGTCTCGGACTGCGGATGCGAGACGTCCGAGGGATGAGACCGCATTCCGGGGTGCGGACCGGGAATCGATACGATGGGCCCATGGTTCTACTCGACGTGAGCGAAACGACGCCGGGCACACTGCTCGTGGCGCGGCTGCACGTCGACCTGTGCAGGCTGAACAGCGCCCTCTGTTGATTCCCGCAGCCGCCGTACGGCCGTGAGCCGCGGCGCTCCCCGGAGCGAGAGCCCGGGGGACCCCCACGCGCGCCCACCGACCAGATCACACCCCTTTCCGACAGGAGCCCGCAGCCATGGCCATCGAGGTCCGCATCCCGACCATCCTCCGCCAGTACACCGACGGTCAGAAGGCGGTGGAGGGCACCGGGAACACCCTCGCCGAGCTCTTCGCCGACCTCGACACCCGGCATGCGGGCATCCGGGCCCGCATCGTGGACGGTGACCAGCTGCGCCGCTTCGTCAACGTCTACCTGAACGACGAGGACGTCCGCTTCCTCGACGGCATCAACACCAAGCTGTCCGACGGCGACAACGTCACGATCCTGCCGGCCGTGGCCGGCGGCATGGCCTGACCGGCGATGCGCTACGACTCCCCGCTGGCCGCGGTGGGCAACACCCCTCTGGTGCGCCTGCCGCGGCTCTCGCCGTCCGCCGACGTCCGGATCTGGGCCAAGCTGGAGGACCGCAACCCCACCGGCTCGATCAAGGACCGCCCGGCCCTGTTCATGATCGAGCAGGCGGAGAAGGACGGCCGCCTGACCCCGGGCTGCACCATCCTCGAGCCGACCAGCGGCAACACCGGCATCTCGCTCGCCATGGCCGCCAAGCTCAAGGGCTACCGCATGGTGTGCGTGATGCCCGAGAACACCTCGCAGGAGCGCCGCGACCTGCTCGCCATGTGGGGCGCGGAGATCATCTCCTCCCCGGCCGCGGGCGGCTCCAACACCGCCGTGCGGGTCGCCAAGGAGCTCTCCGCCGAACACCCGGACTGGGTGATGCTGTACCAGTACGGCAATCCCGACAACGCCGGCGCGCACTACGCCACCACCGGCCCCGAGATCCTCGCCGACCTGCCCTCGATCACGCACTTCGTGGCCGGCCTCGGCACCACCGGCACCCTGATGGGCGTCGGCCGCTACCTGCGCGAGCACAAGCCCGACGTGCGGATCGTCGCCGCCGAGCCCCGCTACGACGACCTGGTCTACGGCCTGCGCAACCTCGACGAGGGCTTCGTCCCCGAGCTGTACGACGCCTCCGTCCTCACCACCCGCTTCTCGGTCGGCTCCGCCGACGCGGTCACCCGCACCCGTGAACTGCTCCAGCAGGAGGGCATCTTCGCCGGGGTCTCCACCGGCGCGGCCCTGCACGCGGCGATCGGCGTCGCGCGGAAGGCGCTGAAGGCGGGGGAGTCCGCCGACGTCGTCTTCGTCGTCGCCGACGGCGGCTGGAAGTACCTGTCGACCGGCGTGTACACGGCCGCCACGACCGAGGAGGCCATCGAGACGCTCCAGGGCCAGCTCTGGGCGTAGGACGGCCCCCGCCCGTCCCGCGAAGGCACCTCACCGCACACGCGAGAAGGGGCCGGAGGCACACACCTCCGGCCCCTTTTTCGCGTCCCCGGGGCGCCACCTTCCCGTGGCCCCGGTGCGTCACCTCGCGAGATACCGCACCTGGTCCCACAGCACCGGATCCACCACGCCCACCCGGCGCCGGAAGTCCTCCACCGGGACCTCGCGCAGCTCGTCCGTCTCCAGGAAACTCGCCCGCCCCTGCGCGTCCCCGACGGAGCCCGGGGGCAGCGCGATCACCCCCGCCCGCTCGTCCCGGAACCTCGTGGTGATCTTCGCGACGGTCGCCCGCCGCCCGCGCACCGACAGCACCAGACACGGCCGGTCCTTGCTCCCGGGCCCGTCCTCGTAGGGCACCCCGGCCCACCAGATCTCCGCCGGCCGCGGCCGGCCCGCGTCCGCACCGGCCCGCCCCCTCGGCCGCGGGAACCCGACCCGGCGCTCCCGGGGCGGCCGCGCCCCGCGGCCCCATCCGTCGACGAGCGCGGTGACCAGGGCGAGCAGCACCACCGCGGCGAAGGCGAGCCACCAGGACGTGTCCATGCCCTGACCGTACCGGCGCGAGCCGCTTGCGCGCGCCCCCACGGGGCACCCGGAAGCCCCGCTTCCAGCCGAACCGGTGACAGCACAGGTGAGTTCGCCCACAACGGACCCTGGCGGAGGAGCGACCGAAGGTTTCGCGCCTTACGCTCGACGAACCGCACGACCCCCGTCTTCACATCCCGCCAGCGGAGGTTTCTGCTTCATGAAGCTCACCGTCGTCGGCTGCTCGGGGTCGTTCCCGTCCGCGGAATCGGCCTGCTCGAGCTACCTCGTCGAGGCCGACGGCTTCCGGTTGCTCCTCGACCTGGGCAACGGCGCCCTGGGAGAGCTGCAGCGCCACTGCGGTCTCTACGACCTCGACGCGATCTTCCTCAGCCATCTGCACGCCGATCACTGCATCGACATGTGCGCGTACTTCGTGGCGCGCTACTACCGGCACGACGGCGGCCGCTGCGAGCCCCTCCCGGTCTACGGACCCGAGGGCACGGAGCACCGGCTGACCACCGCCTACGCCGACACCCCCTCGGCCTCCTCCATGAGCGAGGTCTTCGACTTCCACACGGTCAAACCGTCCACCTTCGAGATCGGCCCGTTCACCGTCCACACCGAGCGGGTCGCGCACCCGGTGGAGGCGTACGGCATCCGCATCGAGCACGGCGGGCGGACCCTGACCTACTCCGGCGACACGGGAGTGAGCCCGGCACTGGACGAACTCGCCCGCGACGCCGACCTGTTCCTGTGCGAGGCCGCCTTCACGCACGGCAAGGAGAACATCCCCGACCTGCACCTCAACGGCCGCGAGGCGGGTGAGACCGCGGCCCGCGCCCGCGTCCGCCGCCTGATCCTCACCCACATCCCCCCGTGGACCGACCCGCAGATCAACCTCATCGACGCCCGCGCGGTGTACGACGGCCCGGTGGGGCTGGCGACGCGGGGCGCGACGTACGAGATCTGAGTCCCCGCACGGCCGAGGCCCCCGGCGCCGTCCTGGCGCCGGGGGCCTCGGCCGTGCGGTCGGGGCGGCTACTTGGCCTCGGCCTTCTGCAGCTCCGCCAGTTCCTCGTCGGACTCGCGGCCCGGCGTCGGCAGGTTGAACTTGGTGATCGCGAAGCGGAAGACCACGTAGTAGACCGCCGCGAAGCAGAGGCCGACCAGGGCCAGGCCCCACGGGTTGGTCGCGATGCCCAGGTTCAGGAAGAAGTCGACCGCGCCGGCCGAGAACCCGAAGCCGTCCTTCATCCCCAGCGCCCAGGTCAGTGCCATCGAGACACCGGTGAGGACCGCGTGGATCGCGTACAGGACCGGCGCGATGAACATGAACGTGAACTCGATCGGCTCGGTCACGCCGGTGACGAACGAGGTCAGTGCCAGGGAGAACATCATGCCGCCGACGACCTTGCGGCGCTCGGGGCGGGCGCAGTGCACGATGGCCAGGCAGGCGGCGGGCAGCGCGAACATCATGATCGGGAAGAAGCCGGTCATGAACTGGCCGGCGGTCGGGTCACCGGCGAGGAAGCGGGCGATGTCACCGCTCTTGCCCTCGTACTCGCCCGCCTGGAACCAGGGGAAGGAGTTCAGCAGGTGGTGCATGCCGACCGGGATCAGGGCACGGTTGGCGACACCGAAGATGCCCGCGCCGACGGCACCGGAGCCGACCAGCCACTCACCGAAGTTGTGCAGACCCGTGCCGAGGATCGGCCAGATGTAGCCGAAGACGATGCCGATGAGCAGACCGGCGAACGCCGACAGGATCGGGACCAGGCGGCGGCCGCCGAAGAAACCCGCCCAGTCGGGCAGCTTGGTGCGGTAGAAGCGCTGGTAGAGCAGGGCGACGACGAGGCCCATGACCACACCGCCGAGCACCTTGGCGTCCACCGCCTGCTCGACCATCACGATCTTGCCGTCGACGATGGCTTCCTTCTTGGGCAGGCTGCCGTCGGTGAACGTGCCGAGGACGTTCTTGAAGACCAGGTAGCCGACGACGGCGGCGAGCGCGGTCGAGCCGTCCGACTTCTTCGCGAAGCCGATGGCGATGCCCACCGCGAAGAGCAGGGCCATGTTGTCGAGGATCGCGTTGCCGCCGGCGCTCATGAAGGACGCGATCTTCGTCAGGAAGGCCGGGAACTCCGGGCGCCCGAGCATGTCGGTGTTGCCGAGGCGCACCAGCAGCGCGGCGGCGGGCAGGACGGCCACCGGCAGCATCAGGCTGCGGCCGATGCGCTGCAGCACAGCCATCGCGCCGGAGCCCTTCTTCTTCTCGGCCGCGGGAGCGGCGCTGGCCGTGGACACAACTTCCTCCAGTGGGCATGGCGCCGCCCGGGGACAAAGGAAGGGGACGGCGGCGTCCGGTGGTCTACACCACTCGGTGGTGTAGACCTGTTGTAGCACGATGGAGGGGGTGCGAGGAACCCGTTGTCCCCGCTACCGGCGGGCTACGCGGCGTGCCTGCCCCGGACGCCGGCCGCGGCCGGCGCGGAACCGCCCGACGGCCGTCCTCCGGGCACGTCGAAAAGCCCCCGGACCGAGTAGGTCCGAGGGCCCCGACAGCCGGGTCCAGCCTAGGAGATCACGCCGCGGTCACGCCTTGGTGGTGTCCTCGACCTCCTCCTCGGCCTCCCGCCCCGGGGTCTTCAGGTCGAACCTCGTGATCGCGAAGCGGAAGACCGCGTAGTACACCACCGCGAAGCACAGGCCGATCGGGACGATCGCCCACGGCCGGGTCGCCAGGTTCCAGTTGATGACGTAGTCGATCAGCCCCGCCGAGAAGCTGAACCCGTCGTGCACCCCCAGCCCCCACGTCACCGCCATCGACGCACCCGTCAGCAGCGCGTGCACCACGTACAGCGCCGGCGCGACGAACAGGAACGCGTACTCGAGCGGCTCCGTGATGCCGGTGACGAACGACGTCAGCGCCACCGACAGCATCAGGCCGCCGACCTCCTTGCGCCGGTCCGGCCGCGCGCAGTGGGTGATCGCCAGTGCCGCCGCCGGCAGCGCGAACATCATGATCGGGAAGAAGCCCGACAGGAACTGCCCGGCCTCCGGGTCGCCCGCCAGGAACATGTTGATGTCGCCGTGCACCACCGAGCCGTCCGGCTTGGTGTAACTGCCGAACTGGAACCAGATCGGCACGTTCAGGAACTGGTGCAGCCCCACCACCAGCAGCGCCCGGTTCGCCACCCCGAACACCCCCGCGCCCCCCGCGCCCAGGCCGCTCATCCAGTCGCTGAAACCCTCCAGCGCGCCGCCGATCGGCGGCCAGATCCACAGGCACAGCGCCGCGAACACGATCGCCGCGAACGCCATGATGATCGGCACCAGGCGACGGCCGTTGAAGAAGCCCAGCCAGTCCACCAGCCTCGTCCGGTGGAACCGCTGCCACAGGTACGCCGCCATCAGCCCCACCACGATCCCGCCGAACACCCCCGGGTTCTGGTACGTGAACGCGGTCACCGTCCCGTCCGTCAGCCGGCAGCCGACCATCGGCACCGCCTGCGACCCCTCGGGGCAGTCCTCCGGGAACTGGCGCAGCACGTTGTAGTAGACGAGGAACCCGGTCACCGCCGCCAGCGCCGTCGAACCGTCCGCCTTCTTCGCCATGCCGATGGCCACACCGACGCAGAACAGCATCGGCAGCCCCAGCGCACCGTCCAGCAGCGCGCCGCCCGCGCCCACCATCACCCTGGAGACGTCCGTCCAGCCGAGCCCCTCGTCCCCGAACACGTCCGGCTGCCCCAGCCGGTTGAGGATGCCCGCCGCCGGCAGCACCGCGATCGGCAGCTGCAGGCTCCGGCCCATCTTCTGCAGCCCCTGGAACACCTTGTTCCAGCGCTCCCGCCCGGAACGGACCGTATGCTCGGCGCCGGCGGGGCTGGCGGCACTCATCCGGTCCCCTTCGCTCGACGGGTTTGGCGACACTCCACCCGGTGGTGTAGACCAGTCGGAGGACGGTTCCGCTGTCGTGACGCCATCCTTCGGCACCCACGACAGGACCGCTCGCAAAGATGGGCCAACTGTGGGTTACTACGACAAAGCGGTTCGGATCAGGGAGAACGAACATGGCCACCAAGGCTGAGAAGATCGTTGCCGGGCTCGGCGGCATCGACAACATCGAAGAGGTCGAAGGCTGCATCACCCGCCTGCGCACCGAGGTCCTCGACCCGGCCAAGGTCGACGACGCCGCCCTGAAGGCCGCCGGAGCCCACGGTGTCGTCAAGATGGGCAGCGCCATCCAGGTCGTCATCGGCACCGACGCCGACCCCATCGCGGCGGAGATCGAAGACATGATGTGAACCGCCCCGGCGTCGTCCCCGGCTTCACTCCTCGAGGGCCCCTTCCCACCGCGGGAAGGGGCCCTTCCGCGGGTACGGCTAGGCTCGGCGCCATGTCTCGAATCGACGGCCGCACCCCCGAACAACTCCGCCCGATCACCATCGAACGCGGCTGGAGCAAGCACGCCGAAGGCTCCGTCCTCGTCTCCTTCGGCGACACCAAGGTCCTCTGCACCGCCTCCGTCACCGAAGGCGTCCCCCGCTGGCGCAAGGGCAGCGGCGAGGGCTGGGTCACCGCCGAGTACGCGATGCTCCCCCGCGCCACCCACACCCGCGGCGACCGCGAGTCCGTCAAGGGCCGCATCGGCGGCCGCACCCACGAGATCAGCCGCCTCGTCGGCCGCTCCCTGCGCGCCGTCATCGACTACAAGGCCCTCGGCGAGAACACCGTCGTCCTCGACTGCGACGTCCTCCAGGCCGACGGCGGCACCCGCACCGCCGCCATCACCGGCTCCTACGTCGCCCTCGCCGACGCCATCTCCTGGGCCCAGGGCAAGAAGCTCATCAAGGCAGGCCGCCGTCCCCTCACCGGCTCCGTCAGCGCCGTCTCCGTCGGCATCGTCGGCGGCGTCCCCCTCCTCGACCTCTGCTACGAGGAGGACGTCAAGGCCGACACCGACATGAACGTCGTCTGCACCGGCGACGGACGCTTCGTCGAGGTCCAGGGCACCGCCGAGGCCGAGCCCTTCGCCCGCGCCGAACTCGACGCCCTCCTCGACCTCGCGGTCGCCGGCTGCGCCCGACTCGCCGACGCGCAGCGCGCCGCACTTGGTACCGTCGTCGAAAGGTAAAGGACGCACCAAGAAGGACGGCCGACGCGGGCAACCGCGCCGGCCGCTCCCGCGTCCGAA
The DNA here is from genome assembly GCF_008704515.1 of Streptomyces viridosporus T7A. NCBI lineage: Bacteria > Bacillati > Actinomycetota > Actinomycetes > Kitasatosporales > Streptomycetaceae > Streptomyces > Streptomyces viridosporus. Next base: position 3,361,421 of record NZ_CP023700.1, on the reverse strand, counting down.
CACATGAGGGCGCACGGCTCCACCCCGCGCGCCCGGCCAGCGACCCGGGCCCACGGCCCGACGAGGGAGGGACCGTTCCATGGCCGCGAGCCGCCGACGCCGCACCATAGCCGTCACCGCCACCCTGGCGGCCGTCGCGCTGACCGCCGGACTCACCACCGGCTGCGCCGCCGTCGACAAGGCACTGGACTGCATCCAGACCGCCGACGCCATCGCCGACAGCGTCACCGACATGCAGCAGGCCGTGGAGAACGCCTCCGACGACGTCACCCAGCTCGAGGAGTCCCTCGAGTCCATAGACAGGAACCTCGGCGAGATCGGCGACAAGACCGACAACGCCGACGTCTCCCAGGCCGTCGACGACCTCGACAAGGCCGTCGACAACGTCCGCACGTCGATCGAGAACGGCGACGCCACCCCCGACCTCGGCCCCGTCACCGACGCGGCCGGCGAGCTGACGAAGGTCTGCACCCCCTAGGACACCGCGCCCCGGGACACCGCGGCGGCGGAGCGGTCGGCGGGGCCCGGAATACTGGACCCCATGACCCGCCTGATCCTCGCCACCCGCAACGCCGGAAAGATCACCGAACTGAGGGCCATCCTCGCCGAGGCCGGCCTGCCCCACGACCTCATCGGCGCCGACGCCCACCCCGAGGTCCCCGACGTCAAGGAGACCGGCACCACCTTCGCCGAGAACGCCCTCCTCAAGGCCCACACCCTCGCCCGGGCCACCGGCCTGCCCGCGGTCGCCGACGACTCCGGCCTCTGCGTCGACGTCCTGGGCGGCGCCCCCGGCATCTTCTCCGCCCGCTGGTCCGGCCGCCACGGCGACGACCGGGCCAACCTGGACCTCCTCCTGGCCCAGCTCGCGGACATCGCGGACGAACACCGGGGAGCCCACTTCGCCTGCGCGGCGGCGCTCGCGCTGCCGGACGGCACGGAACGCGTGGTCGAGGGACGGCTGCGGGGAACCCTCCGCCACGCCCCCTCCGGCACGGGCGGCTTCGGCTACGACCCGATCCTCCAGCCGGAGGGCGAGACGAGGACGTGCGCGGAGCTCTCCCCGGCGGAGAAGAACGCCATCAGCCACCGGGGCAAGGCGTTCCGCGAGCTGGTACCGGTGGTGCGGGAGCTGCTGGGGTGAGAACCGGTGCGGCCGGAGGGACTCGAACCCTCACGGGAGTTACCCCACTGGGACCTAAACCCAGCGTGACTGCCAATTCCACCACGGCCGCCTGATGCTGCCCGGCCATGCTAGCGGCCGGGCAGCGCACTCAGACGCCCAGGTCCTTGATGATCTTGGCTACGTGGCCGGTCGCCTTGACGTTGTACAGGGCGCGTTCGACCTTGCCCTCCTCGTCCACGACGACCGTGGAGCGGATGACGCCGACCACCGTCTTGCCGTAGAGCTTCTTCTCGCCGTGGGCGCCGTAGGCCTCCAGGACCCGCTTGTCGGGGTCGGCGAGGAGGGTGACCTTCAGGGACTCCTTCTCGCGGAACTTCGCCAGCTTCTCCGGCTTGTCGGGGGAGATGCCGATCACGTCGTAGCCCGCGCCGGCGAGCAGGTCGAGGTTGTCGGTGAAGTCGCAGGCCTGCTTGGTGCAGCCGGGGGTGAGCGCGGCCGGGTAGAAGTAGACGATGACCTTGCGGCCCTTGTGGTCGGCCAGGGACACCTCGTTGCCGTCGGCGTCGGGCAGGGTGAAGGCGGGGGCCTCGTCCCCGGGCTGGAGGCGTTCGCTCATCGGTCGGGTCTCCTCGTACGTGCGCGCTGCGTGGATCGGGTACCGGGATCGAGGGTAACCGGGGGTCCTGACAGTGCGGCGCGGCATGGAGCTGACAGACTGTCCGGCACAGGCATCAGCGGATTTCGGAGGCGACACGGTGGCGGACACGGCGGACACCAGAACCCCGGCGCAGATCGAGGCGGACATCAAGCGCCGTCGTGCGGTGCTGGCCGAGACCCTGGACGAGATCGGCGTGCGGGTGCACCCGAAGACGATCGTGGGGGACGCGAAGGCCAGGGTCGTCGCCAACGTCGACCACACGCTCGGGCGGACCTACGTCCGCGTCAACCGTGTGGTGAGCGAGGTGAAGGCGCAGTTCGTGGACGAGCAGGGCGCGCCCCGGCTGGAGCGGGTGGTGCCCGCGGCGCTGCTGGTGGTGGGGGTCGTGGGGCTGCTCACGGCGACCACCCGTCGGCGCAAGGGCTGACCCACCCACGTGTGATCGCGGCGAAGGCAGGTAGGTTTCAGAACGTGAGCGCCAACAGACACGAGCACAGCTCCCAGCACGACAAGCTGCCCATCCGGATGCTGCACGACCGCGTACTCGTGCGGCAGGACGCGAGTGAGGGCGAGCGGCGTTCCGGGGGCGGCATTCTGATTCCCGCGACGGCGGCGGTGGGCCGTCGGCTGGCCTGGGCCGAGGTCGTCGCGGTGGGACAGAACGTACGGACCGTGGAGCCGGGTGACCGGGTGCTGTTCGATCCGGAGGATCGGGCGGAGGTCGAGGTGCGGGGCGTCGGGTACGTGCTGATGCGGGAACGCGATCTGCACGCCGTGGCCGCGGACCGGTTCGAGGGTTCCGAGGATTCGACCGGCCTGTACCTGTAGATCCGCCACCTGTGGTTCTGCGAAAGAGCCGGGAAGGGGCTGGTGACCATGGTCACCAGCCCCTTCCCGGTCGTTCTGGCTAGAGTGGAGGGGACCCGTGCGGAAGCCCCGCGGCTTCCCGGGCCCCGACGAGACGCGCCGTACCGGGGGAAGGAAAAGACGACGCACCCCCGTTTCCTTTCGTGTCCCGGAGGTGCCTGCCATGGCCTGGGTTCTGCTCGTCGTCGCCGGTCTGCTGGAAGTCGGCTGGGCGATCGGTCTGAAGTACACCGACGGCTTCACCCGGCTCGTCCCCAGTGTTCTCACGGGCGCGGGCATCGTCGGGAGCATGGTGCTGCTGTCGTACGCCGCGCGCACGCTGCCCATCGGCACGGCCTACGGCGTGTGGGTGGGGATCGGTGCGGCCGGGGCGGCGGTGATGGGCATGGCGGTGCTGGGGGAGCCGGTGACCGCCGCCCGGATCTTCTTCATCTCCCTGCTGGTGGTCGCCGTGGTGGGGCTGAAGGCGACCTCCGGCCACTGACGGGTCCGCCCGGTCACCGGCCGGGCGGGACTCCCGGCCCCGCCCCCTGGCCCCGCCCTGATCCCGCCCTGGTCTCGTCCTAGTCCCGTCCCCGGCCGCCGGTGAGGGCGCCGGTCAGACCGCCGACGCCGCCGTCGCCGTTGTCGTCGTCGCCGTCGGTCCCCCCGTCCGGGGTGTCGTCGCCGGGGGTGTCGCCACCGGCGGCGGCGCCGTCGGTGGTTCCGGCGTCGTCCGCGGTGCCGCCGTCGGTCCGCCCCCGGGCGCGGCCGTCGCTCTGCCCCTGGGTCTGCCCCGGGGCGGTGCCGGGGGTCCGCTCCCGCGTCTCCTCGTCCGGTGCGCCGTCGGTGTCGCCGGTCGGGTTGCCGGTGGCGGGGCTGGTGCCGGTGGGGTCGGCGGGCGGCTGGGTCCGGTCGGCGCCGGGCTGGATCCGCAGGTCGAAGTTCCTGACCGGCTCGCCCTCGAGGGCTTCGCGGGTGTACTGGCCCCAGATCTCGGCGGGGGCGCCGCCGCCGTTGATGCGGGACAGGCCCATGGCGCCGTAGAGCGGCTTCTGCGCGGCGGTCTCGGGGTCCTGGCCCATGACGGCGACGACGGTGGCCAGTTCGGGGGTGTAGCCGGCGAACCAGGCGGCCTTGTCCTCCTCCGCGGTGCCGGTCTTCCCGGCGGCGGGGCGGCCCGCGGCGAGGGCGGCGGTGGCGGTGCCGTTCTGGACGACGCCGCGCAGGACGTGGGTGGTGGTGTCGGCGGCCTGGCGGCTGACGGCCTGGCGGGTCTTGCGCGCGGGCAGGTCCACCACCGCCTTCCCGTTCCGGGTGATCTTCTCGATCATGGTGTACGTGCCGTGCTCGCCGTGGTTGGCGAGGGTCGCGTACGCCCGGGCCATGTCCAGGACGCTGGCGGTGGCCACGCCGAGCGCGATGGACGGGGTGGGGTGCAGCTCGGGGGTGGTGGAGGGCAGTCCGAGGTCGACGGCGGTCTGCTTGACCTTGTCGGAGCCGACGTCCACGGCCATCTGCGCGTACACGGCGTTCACCGACTTGTCGGTGGCCTCGCGGACGGTGATGTCGCCGTAGTCGACGTTGTCCTCGTTCTCGGGGGCGTAGCGGCTGCCGCTCCAGCCCTGGACGGGGCGCTGGTCGGTGCCGTCGTAGACGGTGTTCGGGGTGATGGGGCGGCCGTCCTGGGTGCGGGACCCGTGGTGGACGGCGGCGGCGAACACGAACGGCTTGAAGGCGGAGCCGACCTGGTAGTCCCGGCGGGTGGCGTTGGGGGTGTACTGCTGGACGTAGTCGATGCCGTTGTACATCGCGACGACCTTGCCGGTCTTCGGGTCGATGGAGGCGCCGCCCGCGCGGACGTAGGTGTCGACCTCGCGGTTCTCCTTGTCGAGCCGGTCCATCAGCTTGTCGTTGACGGCGTCGACGAAGGCGTCCTGCTTGTCCTTGTGGAGGGTGGTGGTGATGCGGTAGCCGCCCGCGTCGAGCGATTCCTCGTCCACGAGGTCGTTCTTGATCAGGTGGTCCTTCACGATGTTCACGATGTAGCCGCGCTGACCGGACAGGCCGGTGGACTGGGTGGACGCCTTGGGCGGCGGGAACGTCATGCCGGTGCGCTCGGAGGGGCTGAGCCAGCCCTCCTCGACCATGCCGTCCAGGACGTAGTTCCAGCGGTCCTCGGCGGCTTTGCGGTTCTCCGGGTGGGCGACGACGTCGTACTGGCTGGGGGCGTTGACGAGCGCGGCGAGGTAGGCGGCGCGGCCGGCGTCGAGGTCCTCGGCGTCGATGCCGTAGTAGGCGTGGGCGGCGGCCTGGATGCCGTAGGCGTTGCGGCCGAAGTAGCTGGTGTTGAGGTAGCCCTCGAGGATCTCGTCCTTGGTCTGCTCGCGGTCCAGCTTGATGGCGATGAAGAACTCCTTCACCTTGCGGGTGAGGGTCTGCTCCTGGCGCAGGTAGTAGTTCTTCACGTACTGCTGGGTGATCGTGGAGCCGGACTGCTTGCCCTTGCCGGTGGCGGTGTTCCAGGCGGCGCGGACCATGGCCGAGGGGTCGACCGCGGATTCGGTGTAGAAGTCGCGGTCCTCGGCGGCCAGGACGGCGTACCGGGCGTCCTCGGAGATCCGGTCGAGGCCGACGTTCTCCCGGTTGACCTCGCCGTCGCGGGCGAGGACGGTGCCGTCGGCGTACAGGTAGACGTTGGCCTGCTGGACGGCGAGCGCGTTGGCGGACGGGATCTGCACCAGGGTGTAGCCGAGGACGAAGCCGCCGAGGATCAGCAGGGCGCCGACGAGGGAGGTGCCGAGCACCATGCGCCAGGTGGGGACCAGCCGGCGCCACCCGGTGCGCGTGCCCGTCTGCGTGGCCCCGTCCGTGTCCCCGTCCGTGTCCGTGTCCGGCTCTGTTTCCGTGCCCTCCGTCGGGCGCTGCGGGGCGTCGGCCGCCTGAGGCTCTCCCGGTGTCCGGCCCTCCCCGGGCTGCTGCGGCTGCGGCTCGTCGCTCATGTCGTGCTGGGACTCCTGTTTCGCCTCGTTCGTGTGTATACGCCTGATGCGCTCCTCTTATTGAAGACTGTCGCATCCGGCGAGCAGTTCCCCACCGACGGCGCGCGCCGCGCATGCATGCGCCTTGTCACACGTATGGCCCTGTCGGCCGTGTCCCGCCTGCCCCGGGAGTGACGGAAAATGCGTGGCGGGCGGTCCGCCGTGCTCAGTAGGCTCCTGCGTCTTTGGCCGCGGGTGCGGGAGGAGGCGGGCGGGCGTGGGCTCGGGGCGGTTGTACCTGGCCGTCGCGGTGGGGGGTTTCCGTCGGTACGCCACGTACCGGGCGGCCACCGCGGCCGGGGTGTTCACCAACACCGCCTTCGGGCTGATCCTGGTCTACACGTACCTGGCGCTGTGGGAGGCCAGGCCCGGACTCGGCGGGTACGAGCAGGCGCAGGCCGTCACCTACGTGTGGCTGGGGCAGGCGCTGTTCGCGACGCTGGCGATCCAGGGCGGCGGCTTCGAAGTCGAACTGATGGAACGCATCCGTACGGGTGAGATCGCGGTCGACCTGTACCGGCCGGTGGATCTGCAGCTGTGGTGGCTGGCGAACGACGTGGGGCGGTCGGTGTTCCAGTTGCTGGGGCGGGGCGTGGTCCCGTTCGTCTTCGGCGCGCTGGTCTTCCCGACGGCGCTGCCCGGGGACGTCGCCACGTGGGGGGCGTTCCTGGTGGCGCTCCTGCTGGCGGTGGTCGTCAGCTTCGCGATCCGCTACCTGTTCGCGCTGAGCGTGTTCTGGCTGCTGGACGGCCAGGGGGTGGCGCAGGCCCTGACGGTCACGGGACTCTTCTGCTCGGGCATGACCCTGCCGCTGAACGCCTTCCCGGGCGCGCTCGGCGAGGTCGTCCGGGTGCTGCCGTGGGCGGCGCAGCTCCAGCTTCCGGCGGACGTGCTGATGGGGGAGGCCGCTCCCCTGGGGGCGTACGCCTTCCAGGGGGCGTGGGCGGTGGCGCTGCTGGCGGCGGGCCGGCTGGTGCAGGCGGCGGCGACGCGGCGGGTGGTGGTGCAGGGTGGCTGAGGCCCCGGTGCGGGAGGTCTTCGGGACGCGGGGACCCTCCAGGGTGGCGGAGGGGCTGCGGGCCTACCGGCTGATCGCCGGGATGTGGATCCGCTCCACCCTGGCCTACCGCGCCTCCTTCGTCCTCACGGTGTGCGGCAACCTGCTGCTGACGGGGCTGGACTTCGTCGCGATCCTGCTGATGTTCTCGCAGGTCGACGCGCTCGGCGGCTGGACGCTGCCCGAGGTCGCCTTCCTGTACGGCCTGTCCGTGACGGCGTTCGGGACCGCCCAGCTGGCGCTCGGCTCGATGGCCTCCCTGGGCGGCCGGGTGCGCGACGGCTCGTTCGACACGCTGCTGGTCCGGCCCGCGCCGGTGCTCGCCCAGGTCGCCGCGGACCGCTTCGCGCTGCGCCGTCTGGGCCGGGGCGTCCAGGGGGCGGCGGTGCTGGGCTGGGCGCTGGTGGCGGTCGACGTCGACTGGACCGTGGCGAAGGCGCTGCTGATACCGGTGACGCTGGTCAGCGGCGCGGTGATCTTCGGTTCGCTGTTCGTGGCGGGCGGGGCCTTCCAGTTCCTGGCGCAGGACGCCGCCGAGGTGCAGAACGCGTTCACCTACGGCGGCACCACGCTGCTGCAGTACCCGCCGACCGTGTTCGGCCGGGACCTGGTGCGCGGGGTGACGTTCGTGCTGCCGCTCGCCTTCGTCAACTGGGTGCCGGCGGCCCACGTGCTGGGGCGCCCGTACCCGCTGGGGCTGCCGGCGGGGGCGGCCTTCGCGGCGCCGCTGGTGGCGGCGGTGTGCGGCGCGCTGGCCGGGACGGTGTGGCGGGCCGGCCTGCGGTCGTATCGGAGCACGGGGAGTTAGGACGGCCATGGCGGACGCGTTCATCGAGCTGGACCACGTCGAGAAGGTCTTCGACGTGCGCAGGAGGACCGGTTTCCTGAAGCGGGAGCGGCGGCGGGTGCGGGCCGTCGACGCGCTCTCCTTCACGGTGGCGCGCGGCGAGATGGTCGGCTACATCGGCCCCAACGGCGCGGGCAAGTCGACCACCATCAAGATGCTCACCGGCATCCTGACCCCGAGCGGTGGCCGGCTCCGGGTGGCGGGGATCGATCCCGCCCGGGAACGGACGCGGCTGGCGCACCGCATCGGGGTGGTGTTCGGGCAGCGGACGACGCTGTGGTGGGACCTGCCGCTGATCGACTCGTACCGGCTGATGCACCGCATGTACCGGATCCCCGACGCCCGGTACCGGGAGAACCTCGACCGGCTGGTCGCCCTCCTCGACCTCGGCGACCTGCTGGACGTGCCCGTGCGCCAACTCTCCCTCGGCCAGCGGATGCGCGGCGACATCGCGGCGGCGCTGCTGCACGATCCCCAGGTGCTCTACCTGGACGAGCCGACGATCGGCCTGGACGTCGTGTCGAAGACCAGGGTGCGGCGGTTCCTGCGGGAGCTGAACGCCGAACGCGGCACGACCGTGCTGCTGACCACGCACGACCTGCAGGACATCGAGCAGTTGTGCTCGCGGGTGATGGTCATCGACCACGGCCGGCTGATGTACGACGGCCCGCTCGCCGGGCTGCACGAGGCGGGGGAGAGCGAACGGACGCTGGTGGTGGACCTGGAACGGGAGGCGCCGCCGATCGACGCGCCCGCACCGGCCCGGGTGGTGCGGGTGGAGGGACCGCGGCAGTGGCTGGCGTTCCCGGCGTCCCGGTCGGCGGCCCCGCTCGTGGCGTGGATCGCGGAACGGTACCCGCTGGCCGACCTGTCGGTGCGGGAGCCGGACATCGAGGCGGTGATCGCGAGGATGTACGCGGAGCGGGCCGGGCGGGCGGTCCGGTAGCGGTGCGCCGGGCCCGGGGGGTCCTGGGCCGGGCGGTCGTGCGCCGGGCCCGGGGAGTCCTCGTAGCCGTGCGCAGGAGGTAACTCGTAGGCTGCTGGGTATGACCGACGACGCAGCCCCGGACCTCCGCGCCTCCGACGCCGACCGTGAACGGGTCGCCGAGATCCTGCGGGACGCCCTGGCGGAGGGGCGTCTGGACATGGAGGAGTTCGAGGAGCGGCTGGACGCGACGTACCGGGCGCGGACGTACGGGGAACTGGCGCCGATCACCCGCGACCTGCCGGCCGCCCGGGGCGTGGCCGCCCCCGCGGTCTCCCTCACCAAGGACCCCGCCCCGGAGGGGGGTTGGGCGGACCGGATCGTCGGCGGCGACGACGGGGGGACGTCGACGTGGGCCGTGGCCGTCATGGGGGGCTTCCAGCGCAAGGGGCGCTGGACGGCGCCGCGCCGCTTCAACTGCTTCGCGTTCTGGGGCGGCGGGGAGATCGACCTGCGCGAGGCGAACTTCGTGGACCGCGAGGTCGTGATCAACGCCGTGGCGATCATGGGCGGGGTGGACGTCATCGTGCCGCCCGGCATCGAGGTCGTCGTGCGCGGCATCGGCGTCATGGGTGGCTTCGACCACCGGGAGGAGGGCGAGCCGGGTGACCCGGGCGCCCCGCGCGTGGTCGTCACGGGCTTCGCCTTCTGGGGCGGCGTCGGTGTCCAGCGCAAGCTGCCCCGTGCGGAGAAGCAGCGCCTGCGCGAGGAACGCCGCCGCCAGAAGCTGGAGCGCAAGGAGGCCCGCAAGCAGTTGGGCGGCGCCTCCGGGTACCACGACCCGCTGAACCTGCACGGCCGGTCGTCCGAGAGGTACCGCGAGGAGCGGGGCGAGCGCTGAGCGGGCCCGGCGGCGGGCCCCGCCCCCGACCCTGACGGCCCGGCACCCGTCCCCCGACGGCCCGCTCCGGCGGTCCGGTCTACAGCCGCGCCGGCGCCCCGCCCTTCAGGTCGTCCAGGTCGAAGACCTCGGCCATCCTCGTGTACCCCTTGTCGCTCGGGTGGAGGTGGTCGCCGGAGTCGTAGTCGGAGCGCAGGCGGCGCGGGTCGTACGGGTCGCGCAGCGCCCGGTCGAAGTCGACGACCGCGTCGAAGACGCGCCCCGCGCGGATCTCCGCGTTGATCCGCTGGCGCACCGCCTCGCGCGCGTCGGTGTGGCCGCGGTGGCCGCCGAACGGCATCAGCGTCGCGCCGACGACCTTCAGCCCGTGCGCGTGGGCCTGCGCGACGAGGGCGTTCATCCCCGCGACGATCCGGTCCGGGTCGGCGGTGCCGGGATGGCGCAGGATGTCGTTGACGCCGAGGGCGACGACGACCACCCGGACGTGGGGGCGGCCCAGCACGTCGCGGCCGAAGCGGTTCAGGCCGCTGGGGTTCTCCGCGGGGCGGCCGAGGCCGTCGGCGAGGATCCGGTTGCCGCTGATGCCCTCGTTGACGACGCCGTACCGGGGCAGGTCGCGCCCGGTCGCGAGCGCCTCGCGCAGCCGGTCGGACAGGACGTCCGGCCAGCGGTTGTCGGCGCCGGTGGTGGAGGTGACGCCGTCGGTGAGCGAGTCGCCGAGGACGACGACCGTGCCGTCCGCCTCGCTGCTCAGCACGTCCAGCGCCGTCAGGTACCGCCAGACGGTGCTCCGCCCGGTGTACGGCGCCCCGGTGGTGTCCCGGGTGTGTTCGCCGTCGGCGACGTAGGAGACCTGGCGCGCGTGCGGGTGGTAGGTGACCGGACCGGACTCGACGGGGGAGTACGTGGTGACCAGGACGTCCCCGTCCGCCGGCACGGCGAGGCGCACGGCGTCGCTCACCACCTGCCCGCCGGCCGGGACGACGACCGTCGGGGCGCCGGTGAAGGTGAGCGGCCGCAGCGTCCCGGGGAGCGCCGCGGCCGTGCCGGGGCCCGCGGAGAGGGCGATCGAGGCGTGGGTGACGGTCAGCGGCGACTGGCCGTAGAGATTGGACAGCGTGACGCGGGCACTCGTACCGCCGACGCTGGTGTGGACGACGTTGCGCACCGAGCGGCCGGCCATCCCGGTCGTCTCGGTGCCGGGCTCGCCCCCGACCGGGGACGTGGCCCAGGTGCCGACCCAGGTGCCGGTGGAGGCGGGCGCGGCCGGGTTGTGCCGGGCGCGGCCGTCGCCGGCGGTGGCGCGGTCGCCCGTGCCGTCGTCGGAGGCCGCCCCGACGTAGATGGCGGCGGACAGGGCCAGGATCGCGGCGACGACCGCGGCGAGCAGGGCGCGGTGCTTGGCGGGAGGCGTTCTCGCGCCCCCGTCATGACCCCGGGTCATGCTGTTCTGTTCTCCTCGGGAGACGGGAGCCCGAGGCTCCATCCGATCGGCCCCATGATGCGTCATGGGCGGGGGAGGGCCGGCGGGACCCCGGTCCGGTTCCCCTTCCGGACAGACGCCGGGAACTCCTGTTCCGTTCCAGGAGTCGGTCAGGAAGGGACAATGTGTGAGGGATCACCGAACGGGCGGAGCGGATGGGACGGCGGATGGAACGGACGAAGCCGGCGGAGGCCGGGGAGCGGGGCGCCGCCGGGCAGCATGCCCGCCCCGGCGCCGTCACGAACCGCGCGATGACGACGTTCAGCCCCGCGGACGAGGAGAAGCGGCGCGGAGTGCGCCGGATGAAGCTCACCGCCACCGGACTGCTGCTGTTCGTCTCCCTGGTCTACGTCCTCGCCACGTGGGCCTCCCACCAGGGCGCCGGCGCCTGGGTGGGCTATGTCGCCGCCGCCGCCGAGGCCGGCATGGTCGGCGCGCTCGCCGACTGGTTCGCGGTCACCGCCCTCTTCCGCCACCCCCTCGGCCTGCCCATCCCGCACACCGCGATCATCCCCACCAAGAAGGACCAGCTCGGCGTCTCCCTGGGCGAGTTCGTCGGGGAGAACTTCCTCTCCGAGGACGTCGTGCGCGGGCGTCTGCGCGCCGTCGGCATCGGCGGCCGGCTCGGCGCCTGGCTCTCCGTCCCCGAACACGCCGACCGGGTCACCGCCGAACTGTCCGCGGCCCTGCGCGGCGCGCTGACCGTCCTGCGCGACTCCGACGTCCAGGCGGTGGTCGGCGAGGCCATCACGCGCCGCGCCGACGCCCAGGAGATCGCGCCCGGCATGGGCAAGATGCTGGAGAAGGTCGTCGCCGACGGCGGCCACCGACGGGCCGTCGACCTGATCGTCTCCCGGGCGCACGACTGGCTGGTGCTGCACGGCGACTCCGTGATGGACGCCGTGCAGGGCGGCGCGCCCGGCTGGACCCCCCGGTTCGTGGACCGCAAGGTCGGCGAGCGCGTCTACAAGGAACTGCTGCGCTTCACCACCGAGATGCGCGACATGCCCACCCACCCCGCGCGCGGCGCCCTCGACCGCTTCCTCACCGACTTCGCCTCCGACCTCCAGTCCGACACCGACACCCGCGCCCGGATCGAGCGCCTCAAGGGCGAGATCCTCGGCCGGGACGAGGTGCAGGACCTGATCGCCTCCGCCTGGACCGCCGTACGGTCCATGATCGTCTCCGCGGCGGAGGACGAGCGCAGCGAACTGCGGCTACGGGTGCGCGCCTCGCTGCTCTCGCTGGGGGCCCGGATGGCGGCCGACCCCAAGGTGCAGGGCAAGGTCGACGGCTGGCTGGAGAGCGCCGCGGTGTACGTCGTCACCACCTACCGCAAGGAGATCACCTCCCTGATCACCGACACGGTGGCGAGCTGGGACGCCGAGCACACCACCAAGAAGATCGAGGCCAACATCGGCCGCGACCTGCAGTTCATCCGCATCAACGGCACGGTCGTCGGCTCCCTGGCCGGGCTGCTGATCCACACGGTGTCGCAGGCGCTGGGGGCGTAGCGGGGCGCGGGCGGGCAGGCGGGCGGGCGTGAAGGGCCCGCTCCCGGGCATTCGACGGAAATCCGCTTCGTCGAGGAGGGGGTCCATGACCACCGCGCAGGCCGGGACCGGCCGCACCGCCACCATCACCACCAGCATCCCGGCCCGGCTCGACCGCCTGCCCTGGTCGCGCTGGCACTGGTCGATCGTCATCGGTCTGGGCACCGTGTGGATCCTGGACGGTCTGGAGGTCACGCTCGTCGGCAACATCGCCAGCCGTCTGGCGGAGCCCGGCAGCGGACTGCCCATCACCTCCGGCGAGGTCACCGGCCTCGCCGCCGCCCTCTACGTGGCCGGCGCCTGCCTGGGCGCCCTGTTCTGGGGCCGCCTGACCGACATCTGGGGCCGCAAGAAGCTGTTCATGATCACCCTCGGGGTCTACCTCGGCGCCACCGCCCTGACCGCGGTGGCCTTCGACACCTGGTGGTTCTTCCTCTTCCGCTTCCTCACCGGCTTCGGCATCGGCGGCGAGTACGCGGCCATCAACTCCGCGATCGACGAACTGATCCCGGCCCAGTACCGCGGACGCGTCGACCTGGCGATCAACGGCAGCTACTGGCTGGGCGCGGTCGGCGGCGCGCTGCTGTCGGTCGTCGCGCTGAACACGTCGATCTTCCCGGCGAACGTCGGCTGGCGGCTGACCTTCGCCCTGGGCGCCGTCCTCGCCCTGGTGATCCTCCTCGTCCGCCGCCACGTCCCGGAGAGCCCGCGCTGGCTGCTGATCCACGGCCGGGACGAGGAGGCCGAACGGCTCGTCTCCTCCATCGAGGAACGGATCGCGGCCGAGAGGGGCGAGCCGCTGCCCCGCGCCGAGGGCGAGATGACCATCCGCCAGCGCAAGCGGACCACCTTCACCGAGATCGGCCGGGCGGTCTTCGCCCGGTACCGCAAGCGGTCGACGCTCGGCTTCGCCCTCTTCATCGGCCAGGCGTTCCTCTACAACGCCATCACCTTCGGCTTCGGCGCGATCCTCACCCGGTTCTTCGACGTCCCGTCGGGCCACACCGGCTACTACTTCGCCGTCATCGCGCTCGGCAACTTCCTGGGCCCGCTGCTGCTCGGCAAGCTGTTCGACACGGTCGGCCGCCGGGTGATGATCTCCGGGACGTACCTGCTCTCCGGCCTGCTGCTGTTCGGCACGGCCTGGCTGTTCGACCAGGGCTCGCTGAGCGCGACCACCCTCACGGCCTGCTGGTGCGCGGTGCTGTTCTTCGCCTCGGCCGGCGCGTCCAGCGCCTACCTCACGGTCTCCGAGATCTTCCCGATGGAGACCCGGGCCATGTCCATCGCCTTCTTCTACGCCATCGGCACCGCCGCCGGCGGCATCAGCGGCCCCCTGCTGTTCGCCGAGCTCACGAACACGGGCGTGGTCGGCGACACGGTCCTCGCCTTCCAGATCGGCGCCGGATTGATGTGCGCGGCGGGCATCGTGGCCGCCTTCCTCGCGGTGAACGCCGAACGCCGCTCCCTGGAGGACATCGCCGCGCCGCTCTCCGTCACGGACCCGGAGGGGAAGACCGCGAGCACCTGACGGGGCGGGTGGCGAGCACCTGACGGGGGCGGGCGGCGGGCATCCGACCGAAGCGGGCCGCGGGCCGTCTCAGCCGTACGGGCCGAGCCCGCCGGGCCCGGTCCGATACCGCCGCTTCCGGTTCCGGCCGTGTCCGCCGGTCCCGGTCCCGGCTGTGCCGTCCGCACCCGCCGGTCCCGGCCGGTCGTTCTCAGCCGCGCCGGTCGGCGACCGCCCACGAGGCGAGCGCCATGGCTCCCGCCACCCCGAACACGGCGGGCCAGGCGCCCACCTTCTTGGCCAGCGGATGCGACCCGGCGAAGGCGGCGACATACGCGGCCGACAGCGCCCCCGCCGCCTTCCCGCCGGCCTGCTGACGCCACTGCTGCGCGGCGGCGACCCCGGCGGCGGCGAGGACGACCCCGCCCAACGGCCGCTTCCGCGTCCAGCGGGCCACGCCGTACCCGCCGACGAGCCCACTCGCGGCCACCACGGAACTCGGAACCTTCGCCATGTCTGCTGCCTTCCGCCACTGCGCCCACGGGGGCGGGGTCTCACGAACTTCGAGGTTAACGCGCCCGGCGGCGACCCCGGTGACCAGGGCCCGAGCCGGCCGCGACACGGAACTGAGTCAGGGCTTGTCAACTTTCCTCTTCCGAGCTATATAAGAAATTGACCGTAGGGCATCGCAGGTACGACCAGATGAAAGGAGTGGAACCGTGATGCTCATGCGTACCGATCCCTTCCGTGAGTTCGACCGGCTCGCGCAGCAGGTGCTCGGCACGGCCGCCCGTCCGTCCGCGATGCCGATGGACGCCTACCGGGCGGGGGACGACTTCATCGTCCACTTCGACCTCCCCGGCATCGACCCCGAGACGATCGAGCTGGACGTCGAGCGCAACGTCCTCAACGTGCGCGCCGAACGCCGCTCCCCGGCCCCCGAGGGCGCGGAGCCGGTGGTCGCCGAACGCCCCACCGGCACCTTCACCCGCCAGCTGTTCCTCGGCGAGACCCTGGACACGGACCGCATCGACGCGTCGTACGAGGCCGGCGTCCTGACCCTGCGCATCCCGGTGGCCGAACAGGCCAAGCCGCGCCGCATCCAGATCACCGGCGGCGACACCCGCAAGCAGATCGGTAACTGACACCCCGCACACATCAAGCACACCACGCGTCCCGCGGACACCGGCCGTCCGCGGGGCGCGCCCCCGTGTCCGTCCGGTCCGGAGGGCGACGGGAGGACCAGGAGAAGGAGAGGAGCGAGTCCGTATGACCACGCTGACGCCGCAGAAGCCCGCACTCCTGAACCAGGGAGGGGGGACCCCGGGAGAGGTGCCCCCGTCCTCGGTCCACGATCTCCGCGCCCGTCGTGACGACAGCGGCGGCCGCCACGACTGGCGTGAACTGGTCGACGCCGTCAGGGAGTCGGGCCAGTACACGACCCGGTCGGAGGCGGAGAGCGTCACCCGCGTCGTCCTCTCCGCCCTCGGCGGCCACGTCGTCGGCGACGAACGCGTCGACCTGGCCCGCGCCCTGCCGGAGGAGGCGGCGAGAGTGGTCGCGTCCCAGATCCCGGCGACCCGCCGGCTGACGGCCGCGGAGTTCGTCGACTCGGTGGCGACCCGCATCGAGGGCGCGACCCCGGCCACGGCCCGCTGGGACGTCAGCTCGGTCCTGAGCGTTCTGGCCGAGCGGGTCGGCGACGGCCTGGTGACCCGCATCCTGGACCAGCTGCCGCCGGGCTACGCCCTGCTCTTCGGCCGGGCGGAGCTGGCCCCGGCGGAGTGACCTGACCGTCCCGGGTTCCCCTCCTCACCCGCCGGCGTCCCCCGGCCGGGCCTCGCCCGTGCCGGGGGACGCCGGGCGCGGTGCGGGGCCCCCGCCCGTGCCGGGCCCGGCACCGGTGCCCTCGCTCCCGCCCGCACCCGTCGCGGCCCGCGCCCCCCGTTCGGAGGCGTATCCCGCCGAGACCGCGCAGACCGCGGCGGCGAGGGCGAGACCCAGCGCGGCGGGGTTGACGTACCCGGGCACGTCCCCGTTGTCGTAGCTCCCGCCGTCACTCGTCTCGCACACGAACCCGAGCGGCACGACGCTCACCCGGTAGCCGGTGATCTCCACCCCCGCCGCGGACCTCTCCAGCCACCCCGGTGTACGACAGGACCGGACCGGTGCCGAGTCCGTACCGCCGTCCTCCGCCTCCATCCACGCCCCGGCGATGCCCAGCAGCCCCCACGTGTAGACGGCGAGGGCGCACGCCCCGGCCAGCGCGGCGGTCCCGCGCAGCACGGCGGGACGCCGCTCCTTGCGCCCGGCCAGCCCGTCGGCCACGGAACCGAAGCCGTACCCCACGAGGCCGAAACAGCAGACCACCATCATCACGGCGAACAGCAGAGCCACCAGCCACACGACGGCCTCCCGGTCGAGAAGAGCGAATCCGCCGAGTCCACCAGCCCGGCCTTCCCCGGCCTGTGGCGGAAGCCACAGTTCCGGCAACAGCGTCGTCACAGTCGCCACGGCGGGCCCGCGCGGACCGCGACCGGTCACCGCCCCACCCGTCCGCCGCGCCGTCCCCGGTAAACGACTCGACGCAGCCCTCCCCGCAGGACATCCTGCGAACTGCACCTCCACACCGGCCGACCGCCCGGGGAGGGCCGTTGAGGAACCCCACCATCCGCCACATCACCTTCGACTGCACCGGAGACCCGTACGACCTCGCCTCGTTCTGGAGCGCGCTGCTGGGCAAACCGCTCTCCGACGAGGACAAGCCGGGTGACCCGGAGGCCCTGGTCGAGGACCCGGACGGTGGTCCGGGCCTGCTCTTCGTCCGGGTGGAGGAGGGCAAGACCGCCAAGAACCGCCTGCACTTCGACCTGAGACCGACGGACCGCACCCGCGCGGAGGAAGTGGCCCGCGCCCTCGCCCTCGGCGCCCGCCAACTCGCGGACCGCACCCGACCCGACGGCACGGGCTGGGTCGTCCTGGCCGACCCGGAGGGGAACGAGTTCTGCGTGGAACGGGGCGAACGGGGCTGACGCCACCCCCGCCGAGTCCGTCACCCCCGTCACCCCCGCCGGGCCCGCCACCCCCGCCGAGTCCGCCGAGTTCACCGGGCCCACCGGGTCCACCGGTCCCGGCGGACCCGTCGGCCCGGTGAACTCGTCGACCGGGCTGACTCGCTGACCGATGTGCACCCCCGCGCACGCCTTAGGAGCGTACGCTCGTACGCATGTCGACGGACCACTTCGCGGACGATCCGCGCACCCACCTGGAGCGCATGCTCGCGGGCGACCTCTACATCGCCGACGACCCGGAGATCGCCCGCCGGCAGCGCAACGCCATGCGGCTGGCGGCCCGTTACCAGGCCGCCTACCTCGAGGACCCCGCCGAGGCCAGGACCGTCCTCACCGAACTCCTCGCCTCCCTCGGCGAGGACGTCGAGGTACGGCCGCCGCTGTACGTCGACTACGGCAGCAACATCTCCATCGGGGCCCGCACCTTCGTCAACTACAACCTGACCGCCCTGGACGTCGCGCGGATCACCATCGGCGAGGACTGCCAGTTCGGCCCGAACGTCCAACTCCTCACCCCCACCCACCCCGTGGAGCCGCAGCCCCGCCGAGACAAGCTCGAGGCCGCCCTCCCCATCACCATCGGCGACAACGTCTGGCTCGGCGGCGGAGTGATCGTCTGCCCCGGAGTGACCATCGGCGACGACTCCGTCATCGGCGCCGGAGCCGTCGTCACCAAGGACATCCCCGCGGGCGTCGTCGCCGTCGGAAATCCGGCCCGCCCGGTCCGCACCCTCTGAAATCCTCCGGTATGGCCACCGGACACACCGACCCGCAGCGCCGCGAGCGCATCCTCGCCGCCACGCTCGACCTGATCGCCGAGGAGGGCGTCGCCGGCGTCTCCCACCGCAAGATCGCCACCCGCGCGAAGGTGCCCCTGGGCTCGATGACGTACCACTTCACCGGCATCGACGAGTTGCTGCGCGAGGCGTTCACCGGCTACGCCGACCACATCGTGGCCGTCTTCGAGCGGCACCTCAGCGGCGCCGGCACCGCCGACCAGGCCCGCGAAGCGGTCACCGACCTCATCCACACCCTCTCCGAGGGTCCCCGCCGCGACCTGGTCCTCACCCAGGAGCTCTACACCCTGGCCGCCCGCCACACGGCCTACCGGCAGCTCTGCCAGAGGTGGATGCGACGCAGCCGCGACCTCCTGGAACACCACTTCGACCCGGCCACGGCCCGCCAACTGGACGCCCTGATCGAGGGCCTGACCCTGCACCGGTCCCTGGACGACGCCCCGCCCGACCGCGCACTGACCCGCGAGGCGGTGGCCCGCATCACCGCGGCCCCGTAACCTCCCGGGTCCTTCCTCCGAGTGAGTGACGCGCCCCGAGGGCGCGCCGCACCGGCACTCTTCCAGGTGAAGGCGCGCCGCGCCCGCACCGATTCCCGCACGGGTTCCCGGAGCGGCTCCGCCGAAGGCCCGGGACGGCTTCGGCGCGGGAACGCGGGCCGCCCGGCGGCGCGCGGGGACCCGGACGGCCCGGGGCGAGGGCGCCGGACCTTTCGTCCGCCCTCGCTACGCTCTGCGCTGCTGTGGGCCGATGCATCCGAGCTTGCCGCCGTGCATGCGGCTGACCTGCTGTCATGCAGCGATGCGGGCGGCGTGGATGCCCGGCCGTTCCGCATGACGACGGGGAGAGACGCATGGCGTACGAGCCGGAGGGCCAGGACCGGGAGCAGCGGCCGGGGGAGCGGCTGGCGCGGTTGCTGCGGCGCTGGTGGGAGGAGGCCGGGAGGGTGCCCGGCGGCACCCGGCCCACCCAGCAGGCACTGGCCTCGAGACTGGGCATCGACCAGACGACGCTCTCGCGCTACCTGAACCCGAGGCACGCCTCGACCGCTCCACCGCGGGTGGTGGAGGCGCTGCACGCCCACCTGCGCGCCCCGGCGGGGGAACTGGAACGGGCACGGGAGCTGTGCCGGGCGGTGCTGGAGGAGAACAACCGCCAGGGAACCGCCGACCACGGGCCAGAGCCCACCGGCGGAACCGACACCGTGAACGCCGTGAACGCCGTGAACGGCATGGACGGCATGGACGGCACGGAGGACACGGACGGCATGCGGGACACGGACGGGCGCGAGGCCCCGACCCGGTCCCGGTCCCGGTGGGCGGTGCCGGTGCTGGTGGCCGCGGCGGTGGTACTGGCCTTCGTCGCCGGGGCGGTGGTGCGCGACCAGTACGCCTACCACCCCCGGACCGCGGCCGACGACGTGGCGGCCGGTGCGGTCCCGGCCAGCGGCACACCGCTCGAGTGGCCGCTGCTGAGGAAGCGGACGGAGGACCAGTACACCCGGGGCCGCGCCCTGCAGCACCTGCTGATGGCGCACGGCTACGAGGTGAAGGCGGACGGGTTCTTCGGGGACGAGACCCAGGACGCCGTCATGGACTTCCAGCGCAGGAACCACCTGCCGTCCGACGGCAAGGTGGGCAAGGACACCTGGCCCGCCCTGGTGAAGCCCGTCGGACCCGGAGCCGACGAGCACACGGTCCTCGCCCTCCAGGAACTCCTGCACAACACGGGCCAGGGCGGCACGGAGGTCTCGGGGGAGTTCACCGCGGCGACCGCCGAGGACCTGAGGTTCTTCCAGCGCGGCCACGACCTGCCGCCCACCGGCAGGGCGGACGTGGACACCTGGCTGGCCCTGCTGGTGTTCCAGCGCCCGCCGGCCGACGCCCCCGCGTACCAGAGGTCCGCGAGCCCGCTTCCCTCCGCACCGGCGTGAGCGGACCGGGCGACCCGGGCGACCGGCCGTCCACGTGAGCCGTCAGGGCGGGCCGTCCGCACACGGACGACCCGCCCGCACACCACCCGCCCGCACGCTGCCCGCCCGCACATCGTCCGCATGCACACCGCCCGTCCCCGGCCCGCAGGGCGCGCAACTCCCGCCCTGACGGGACCCGACGTGCATGACCGCAGGTCGTGGCCGCTTCGCACGCGGTGCACGGAGGCTGCATGGATGCCCCTATGCAGACCCCGGGGAACGGCTTCCCGCATCCCGCCCCCGCGGCCAGTCTGGGTGCCGTGCCCGGCGCTCCCGGACGGCCCGCCCTCGTCGGCGGACGACGCGTCCCGGGGTGCGGCGCCGGTGCGCTTCCCATCCGTTCTCATCCGAAGGGGTACCCCCATGTCCTCTCTGTCCGCTGCCCGCAAGACCCTCCTGTCCGCGCTGTCGGCGATCGTCCTCGCCGGTGGGCTGGCCGTCGGCACCGCCGGCACGGCGAACGCCGCCACCTGCCCCTCCTCGGCCTCCCCGAAGATCGACGGCGCGATCGCCGGCTGGTCCCTGAGCTGCTCGGGCGGCTCCGTGCGGGTGTCCGGCTGGCTCGAGGACACCCGCATGGACGGCAAGTGCGCCGTGGTCCGCGTCCACGGCGGCAACGGCGACTACCGCACCAAGCAGGCCTGCGGCTCCGGGGTCCGCGAGCAGTTCGACTTCACCTTCGCCGGGACGAACCGGGCCGACGTGCGCCTGGCCATCGCCTGACCCCACCCCTCCGGGGCGGGCCGCCGCGCCGGCCCGCCCCGGAACCGTCCGGACGCGCACCCGCCCCACGGAGAGCCCGGGCGGGTGCGCTTCCTGCAGCTTCCAGCCCGACGTGGTCCGTGCGGCTCGGCCGAGGGCACTGCCTGCCACGATGAGTTCCGACCGCGTCAGGAGTCTGCCCTGGTGACCGCCGCGGGACGTCGTGTGACGCCGTCCGGCACGAGGCACCACGGAGGACACCATGAAGACCACACCGAGTGACCCGGCCACCGCGCTGCCCGGCCGCCCGCCTGTCGTCGCCCCGGCCACCTGGCAGGCCGCCCGGGACGAGCTCCTGGTCCGGGAGAAGGCCCACACCCGCGAGGGCGACGCCCTCGCCGCGGCCCGCCGCCGGCTGCCGATGGTGGAGTTCGACGGGACGGTCGAGGTCGTCGGACCCGACGGCTCGGTCCCGTTCCTGGACCTGTTCCAGGGCCGCGACGAGCTCGTGGTCTACAAGCACATGTGGTACGACGGCGCGCCGCACCAGGGGCAGTGCGAGGGCTGCACCACCACGGCCTGGCACCTGAAGGACGCCGTCTACCTCAACGCCCGCGGCGTCTCCTTCGCTGTCCTGACCACGGGCCGGTGGGACGAGGTGGCCTCCTACGTCGCGTTCATGGGCTACACCCAGCCCTGGTACTCGGTGCGCGACCTGGACGAGCCGGTCGGCGGCGCCATGGGGTACCTCGCCTGTTTCCTGCGCGACGGCGACCGCTCGTTCCTCACCTACTCCACGACGGGCCGTGGCAACGAGCGGGTCAACGGGTCTCTCGGTCTGCTCGACATGACGCCCTACGGCCGCGGCGAGGCGTGGGAGGACAACCCCGACGGCTGGCCCGAGGGGCGCCACGCGTGCTGGTCCTGGCGCTCGGACGCGGACGGGAACGCCACCTGGGGCCCGACCAGCCGCCCCGTCCCGCAGTGGACCCGCCCTGGCGTGACCCCCGTGGAGACCCTCGGCCGGCACGGCGACCACTGCTGAGGCGTCTTCTTCCACCGCCCGGCCTCACGGGCCCGTCGGACGCCACCGGGCCCGTGAGGCCGGGCGGTGGGGCGACAATGCGCGGGTGTTCTACGAGGATCTCAGCGAGTACGACTACCAGGACGACGACACGTTCACGGACAGCGCGTCGGGCTTCTACGGGCTCTGGTACCGCCCGGCGTACACCCGTCTGAACGTCGGGTGGCTGGAGGCCGGCAAGCCGTACGCGACGGGGACGGTGCCCGCGGCGTTCGTGGAGAAGCTGAAGGCTGTCCAGCGGGTCCAGTGGATGAACGTCTGTCTGGGGGTGCACGAGTGCGACCTGTGCCCTGAGGGCGAGGCCCCGGAGGGAAACGGGGAGGTGCGGATCCCGGGCGAGCCCGGGATCGCCTATGCCGCCCCGTTCCTCATCACGCACTACATCACCGCTCACGGCTACCGCCCACCGCAGGCCTTCATCGACGCCGTCCTCACCGTCGACCTCGACGCGTGGGCCTCCGTGCGATGGCCCGACGTGCCTTTCCCGTGGATTCCGGAAGACGCGGAGCGGATGTCGGAGTAGGGGGCGGCGCCGAGGGCGTGGCCCGGCACGTCAGGGTGACCAGTGATCGCCCTTGAGGGCTTGGACGAAGGACTTCCAGGCGCGGTGCCTCACGGTGACTTCAGGCACTCCTGTGTTCTTGGAGTCGCGTACGTGGATGCGCTCCTCGGTGAGCGCGCACTCGACGCACTCGCCTCCCGCGCCGTTGCTGTACGACGACGTGAACCACATCAGAGGAGCCCCCATGGGCTCTACGGCATTCACTTCGAGTACTCCTTCACGACGGACTTGATGAGCTGGGCGGAGCGCTGAGGGCTGAGTGCCGCGGCGCGCAGGCCGTCGAAGGCCCTCGTGTACTCCCGGACATGGTGCTCACCCTCCAGGTAGACGGCGTCCGTGATGCCGTCCCGGTACACCAGGTCCGGGTCTTCCGGGGCCGGGAAGCCGAGCATGGTGAAGGATCCCGTGGCCGGGTAGGTGCCCGAGTCGAAGGGGAGGACCTGGAGGGTCACGTTCGGCAACGCTGCCGAGTCGAGGGCCCGTTCGAGCTGCTCCCGCATCAGCTCCCGGTCGCCGATGACGTTGCGCACGGCACCCTCGTTCACGATGAACCAGGCCTCGGGGGAGTCCGGTCGGGTCAGCATCTCCTGACGCTCCAACCGCACTCGTACGGCCCGGTCGATCTCCTCGGCCGACATGTGCGAGCCCGTGGTGTGCAACTCGCGGGCATACGCCTCGATCTGCATGAGACCGGGCAGTAACTCGCACTGGTACTGGCGGAGCGTGGAGGCGTCCTGCTCCAGACCGATGTAGATGTTGAACCACTCGGGCACGCCCGCACCGTGCACCTGCCACCAACCGCGCGTCTTCGCGTCCCGCGCCAATGACTTCAAGAACTCGCGCAGCTCGTCGCTGGTTCCGTAGAACCGGCAGAGCGCGTCGATGTCCGACGGTTGAACTCTGCCGCCACCTGTCTCCATGCGATTGACCTTGGAGCCGCTCCAGTCCAGAGCTTGGCCGACCTGGGCGCAGGTCAACGTGCTCTGCTCCCTGAGCTTCTTCAGCTCGATCGACAGACGCCGTCGGCGCGCTGTCGGTGAACCGGCCATTTCGATCTCCTCAATCACCGGGCGTGTAACGAAAGTTCAGTCTCATGCCAAGAGCGCCGCTTGCCAATCACACGGAAGTGGGAATCCCTTTGTGCACATTGCACGACGGGATGTGCCGGCTTCATGCTGTGAGGAGGGAGCGACACACAGTGCTCAAGAGGTGACGAGGGGAGAGCCCGTGAATCGACCGGCCTGCAGGCTGCGAGAGCCGTGGAATGTGGAGTTCACCGCCCATCCGGAAGAGGTGGGTGTACTGAGGCGCCTCGTGAGGCATCGTCTGGTGCACTGGGGTCTTCACGAGCTCGTCGACACGGCCCAACTGTGCGTCAGTGAGCTCGTGTCCAATGTCGTCACCCACGTTGGCTCCGGCACGCCGGGCTCGCTCGCGGTCTCCCTGAGCGGCACGCTTCTGCGCATCGAGGTCCACGACCCCGACGCGCGAGCTCTGCCCACACTCGTCGCCGCGGACGTCGATGCCGAGGGCGGGCGGGGTATGGCACTGGTCGAGGCCCTCGCCGACCGCTGGGGCGTCCAGCTCCTCGAGGACCGCAAAGTGACGTGGTGCGAGCTGACCACTGGGCCCGCGTCATCGGTCGGTCGCGAGGACGATCCGTCGGTGACGCGGGCCGAGGCGCTGCTGGACATGTACGCGACCCTGAGGGCGCCGGTCTGCTCCTACGACCGCGAGTCCGGCAAGGTGAGCCGACTGGTGGCGGAGGAGTCCGTGATCTACGTCATCACGGACTTCCTCCGCTGGCTCCAGGCGCACGGCTGCGATGCGGACGAGGTCCTCGACCGCGCGCAGAGCCGCTGCGAGGCTACTCTGACCGGTAGCGAGAGGTGAGGCTCGCTTCAGCTCGCCAATACGTGAGGGAAGAACCCCACGGACGAGTCGTCCGGAGTGCCGATCAGCAGTGCCCGATCGAGCAGTATGTTGTTGTGCTCGCAGCTCGTCTCCGGCAGCATCACGCAGGCGTGGCAGGCGGCGAGATTGGTGCCGGTCGCGGACACCTCGGTCTCCATGCAGAGCGGGTCGGAGGAACACCACTCGGCGCGGCGGACGGCCGAGCGCACCGTGCGGTCGAGAAGATCCGGTTCGCCCTGGGCGACGAGACCGCCGAGGCTGCCCGCCGAGTCACTCGTCGCCGTGTAGATGAGCACTCCGGCCATGTCGGCGGCGGCGTACAGGCGCTCGCGCAGGGACGCTGCCGGATACCCCGCCTCTAGGCTCCACTCGGTGATGAGGACGTGGGCCAAGGTGTGCAGCAGCACCATCCGGGGGGTGGCCGGAGACGGGACGGCCCGGCTCGGATCGTCGGCCCGCTGATCCAGCACCCGCTGGTGGGCGGTTCGCATCCGTTCGACCCGGGCCGCCACCGCGATCGTCTTCTCCCAGGTGCCCAGCCGTTCCTCGTCCAGCCGGAGGAAGACTCCCTCTCCGCGCACTTCCATGGCCGGAAGCCAACGCAGGGGCTTGTCGGAGAGCGGCATCTCCTTCGCGTCGGTCGTCGACTCGGCGTCGACGAGCCGGGTGAACGCCTTCAGCGCACGCACCTCGCGGAGCTTCTTGACCAGCATCGGACCGGTGACGCCAAGCGGGTCGAGCACGCTTTGGTCGCCCAGCGGGGTCTCGCAGATGAACTGCTCGTCGCGGGAGTGCTCGCTCTCGTCGTTGCCGGAGCGCAGACGCTCGTACTCCTTATTGCGCAGGGCACGGTAGCGATGGTCGAAGGCAGCGGATTCGCCGTCCGCGGGGTCCTCCTCGCGTTCCGCGGCGAGCAGCGTCATCACATCGTCCAGGGAGAGGGGCCACGCTCCCTCCGTGAAGACGGCATCGAGGTAGATCTCGACGGCCTCGCGGGTCTCGTACTTCCTGAGCTTCTCCCAGTGGCCAGCCAGCGGATCCTCACGTCTGTTGCTCCACGGCGGGATGGAGAGCGCCGACTTCAATACCGGTTGCCACACCGACGAGGAACCGCGCTGGAGCGTCCGCAGGGGGAGTCCGCACTCCTGCTCCGGAGCGGAGGTGCCGAGCCACGGTCGGTGGCCCCGGCACTTCAGTCCCAGGTCCTTGAGCGCGTTCCTGCGGAAGGAGCCCTCCATCGATACCTCGGGCGCCCGCCCGCAGGTGCAGGAGACGAGGATGGAGCGGAGCGAGGAGGTACGTCCGGAGGTGCGCAGTCTGAGTTTCCCCCCGCACTTGCCGACGGTCGTGGAACCGCGGTCGGGCGAGCGGTGCACCCACTGCCGGTACGGGAATTCGCCGAGGTGCCCGGCCTCGCAGGCGACGACGAAGCGGGAGGGAACGAGGTCCACCTCGCAGGTGCCGCAGACACTGCGACCGGCGGGCGGGTTGAAGTCTCGATGGTGCTGCAGCTCGTTGCACTCGGGACACGAGTGCATCAAGGGGAACCGGCGGACCCGGAGGCCGTCCTTGCTGGTGTCGTCGGAGGCCGGAGGCAGCCGGAAATGGTCGACATCGAGAAGTCTGGCCAGCCGTCGTTCGTAGGTCCGAGGGGACTCGTCGGGGCGCCAGCTCCGATCGGCCTCGTCCAGGCCCGAGACGACGAAGGACTCGTGGTCGACTGCGATGAGTGATCCGACGCCGTACGTGGTGATCGCCTGGGCGCGGCGGATCTCACCGCGTCGCGCAAAGGAGTGGGAAGGCGTGGCGCCGCTCGCTCCGGACCGGCGGCGACGAGGGGGCGGGGTCATCGTGTTCCCTCCATGAACAGGGCGGACTCGGCGTCGACATCGCGCAGACTCCACAGCGTGGGCCATGCCTCGGCGCCCTCGGACTCGTCGTCGAACGCCTTCAAGAGTGAAGGGGCGCGATTACCCCGTTGCGGTTCGAAGAGCAGACGATTGGAGTTGCTGGCCTCCTTACGCCACCATTCGACGAACTTCTCGAAATCGCTCGAGACGGCCTCGGCCTCGGCCTCGGTGACGGCGCGTACCCGATCCATCAGCAGGGGCTTGACGCGGCTCTGAAGGACGTCCACATAGGACTCGACCTTGCCGGCGCCCTCGTTGGGCCGTGCGGCCGGGATCAGGATGCGTGCGAGGGCGACGATCACCGCGTGCAGGCCCCGCTCGCGGGCGCGGGCGGAGAACGGTGTTACGGAGGTGGACTCGACCTCGCGGTAGAGGGCGGAGTGGAAGTGCTGGAAGTTCTCGTAGTGGGAGCGGTCCCGGGCGCGCGTGGAGTTGAGCATGACCGCGACCAGACCGGGGTGGGCACGGCCGACCCGGCTCGTGGCCTGGATGTACTCGGCGGTCGTCTGCGGCTGCCCCATCACGGCCATCAGGCCCAACCGGTCCACGTCGACGCCCACCGCGATCATGTTGGTGGCGAGCAGCACGTCCACGGTGTCCTGGTCGGGGAGCCTCTTCTCGATGCCCTTGAGCCGGGTGGGGATCTCGCTCGCGTCGATCCGGCTCGTCAGCTCCGAGTAGTTGGCGACGGAGCGTACGGGGACGCCCTCACGCTCCGCCAGCAGCTCCAGGTAGGCCACCACGTCGTCGTGGACCTGGAGTTCGGCCGCCGAGAGCAGTCGCAGGCTGTTGAAGTAGCCGACGAGGCTCCAGTAGGCGTCGCGTACCTCGTCCTTGGTCTCAGCCTGCATGGCCCGGTGCAGCAAGGTGGCGTACGTGCGAATGAGCAGGGTGGACTGACTGGTGCCGGGGGCCAGAAGGCCCACATAGCGGCGGCTCGCCTTGTCCTCGCGCGGCGTCTCCACCGCGAACCACGAGTCGCGGGAGTCCAGACCGGCGGGCGGGAACTGCCGGACCCCGCGCGCGAAGAGGTGGCGGCCCTGGTCGGCGGCGCGACGGATGGTCGCCGTGGAGGCGATCACCTTGGGATGGCCGGCGAGCGCGTCCACGGCGGTCTCGTACAGGCCGGTGAGAGTCCCCAACGGACCCGAGATCAGATGGAGCTCGTCCTGGACGATGAGCTCGGGAGGAGGCGTGCCGTCGTCGGGGTCGTCGAGGTTGAAGAGTGCGGAGGTCGCAGGACGCCACGGCATCGAGGCGAACTTGTCGACAGTGGCGATCACCAGCGTCGGGCGCGCGTCGTACACCGCCTCGTCGATCAGGTGGACGGGGAGGCCGTCGGCGAAGTCGCAGTCCCTGCCGGGGCAGCGGACGTACATCCGCTTGGCGTCCTCGTCGGCCTCGTAGTCCCGGGCGTCGAGGCGCGTTCCGCACCAGGGGCAGGCGTGCAACTGGACGGGGTTCTCGGTGGCGAGCCGCTTGTCCAGGTTCGCGCGCAGTTCGTCGAGCTTAACGCCCGCCTCGGCGAGCGTGTTGGGGGTGGCCGAGCGGCCCACCCACATGCCGACGGAGAACTCCTCCCGACCCAGCTCGGGCGTCCGACGCCGCATGTTCTCCATGGCGCAGAGCAGGATCGCCGCGCGTTCGAACTGCTGAAGCGTGAGCAGCCGCAGCGTGTAGCGCATGATCACGGTGACCCCGCCGCCGTCCACGCCGTTGCGGATGCGGCGCAGGAAGGAGGTGAGGGCGATCAGTCCCAGGTAGGCCTCCGTCTTGCCACCACCGGTGGGGAACCAGAGCAGGTCGGAGATCTTCCGGTCGTCGTGCTCGGGGTCGTCGATGCCCGCCAGGCAGAGCAGCACGAAGGCGATCTGGAAGGGGCGCCACTTGCCGGCGGCCGGATCGGGGGTGCCGACGCGCCCGCCCTTCACCCAGGCGCTGCGGGCGCGCTGGTCGGCCATGGCACGGTTGGCGAGCCGGAACGCCTGCATCAGGTCCGGCTTCTCGCGCAGCAACTTGATGCCCTCGCGGATCCGGCCGAGCGCCTCGCGACAGGCTTTCACCTGGATCCGTGCGGGGTCCCCGTGGGCGCCACCGGCCAGAGCGTTCGCCTCGTTCTGCTTCCGGGCGATCCAGTGCTCGTATCCCGTGGCGAGCCCGTCCAGGGCGGCCAGCACCTCCGCGTCGGGCTTCTCGGCCAGCCCCAGCATGGACAGCGTCGAGTCGTCGATATCCGGATTGGAGTCGGTGAGCAGTACCTCCACGCTGGGCATGAAGTCGCTGCGCACTTCGGGGACGCCGGCCTTTTCCGTGTCGGTCACGCCGATCGGTGAGGGACGCCAGTCCCACGTGGCGGCGCAGCCGTGCCCGACGGCGAAGGTCGGGGCGTGCCGGTGCAGCAGCCGACTGGTGGCGATCTCCGGGTCGTGGGCGGCGGACGGGGCGGGGCGTTCGACGAACGCGGTGGAGCCGTTGGCGGCCCGTACCGTGAGGCCGCACTGGAACAGCGAGAAGGCGTCCTGAAGATCCCACTCACCGACCTTCTGGATATTGATCAGCGTGACGGTGATCGTGACCGTGCCAGTGGCCCGGTCGGGACGTCGGACGATGACGTGCAACGCGACCTTGCCGGGGACGAGTTCGATCAGCGCGACGGGAGCGGGCGCCTTTACGGCGATGGACCGGTCCGGGATCTCCAGCACCCTGCGCCGCCACCGTTCCCGCTGTTCGGAGGTGGTACGGGCCTCGGCCCGGCGGGCCTCGACGGGCTTGCCCTCGGCGTCGGTGGGCTCGTAGACCGCCGCACTGGCCGAGACCACGATCGTGTCGCTTATGGTCGGATCGACCGCGAAGGTGAGCCCCATGGTCGAGGGGCGCCTGTCTCCGGATGCCGTGATCTCCTGCGCCGATCCGGGCTCCTCGACATCCTCACGCGGGAGCACGGGCGGGACGTCCAGGCCGTCCTGTTCCGCGGCGATCTCGACCTTCCGCTCCTTGGATGCCCTTGGATACAGCACGCCGGTCAGATAGCGGTCGATCGGCGCGTCCTGAGTGAGGACCTCGTCCCGGTCCTCCGGCGCGGCGTCCTCGGCGGGGCCGAAGAGTTCGCGGCGGAGCCCCACGAGCAGTTCCTCGTCCCGCACCCGGTAGTGCTCGGAGTGCCGGCCTGCCACGTGCGTCATGCTCGCTGCTCCTCGTTGTCGTCGGCTCTGCGGAACCGGCCGACGCCGGTGATCCGCGGGACGGTCCAGACACCGCGCTCACCGAGTCCGGCGTTGGCGCCGGCTGCCGTGCTGCCCGTCACGGTCTCCAGGGTGTCGATCCACAGGTCGTGGATCTCGTCGGGCCACCAGGGGTCCCAGGTACGGTTCACCTTCTGCACCTGGAAGAGGGCCTCGCGGAACCTTTGGGAGGCCTCGCCGATCTCACGCCCGTCGTGCAGCAGGGCGTACGGCGGGCTCTGTGTCTCTCCCATCGGCAGATCGTGGCGTCGGCGCAGCACCACCTTCTGGCCGGGGCGGACGTGGGCCAGGAGGTACGCCTGGGTGGCGACGGCGTCCGTCTCGTGACCGGGAGGGTTGTCCCGGCACACGTCGCCCGCTTCGGCGACGATCCCGTACCTGTCGTAGGACCGCCACGATCCGATGTAGCGACGGCCGTCGCGTCGGTTTCCTGCCCTCCTGAAGAGGGGAAGCTCGGGACGGGGCGCGTGGTACAGGTCCTGGCGGACACGCGTCATCGCCACGTACAGGGCCCGAGCCTCTGCGGGCAGGTCGAGTGCGTCCCCGTACCGCTTGTGCAACTCCGCGACGGTCGGTGGAGCCAGAACGATCACCCGGTCGAACTCCAGGCCTTTGGCCCGGTGCACGGTCGAGACGACGATCCGTGCGGTCTCCGGGTCGGCCGCCTCGTCGGGGAACCGGCCGTCGGCGACCGCGCGTCGCAGCCGGTCCAGGTCGAGCACCCCGCGGCCGGGCCCCCGCGCGACCCGGCGCAGCACCATCCACAGGGTGTCGACGTTCGGCTCGTGGGGCAGCGGGACGGCTGCGAGGAGGGAGCGGAACCGGTCCTCCGAGAGACCGGACGCTTCCGTGCCGCGCAGCAGCTCGGCCACCCAGTACGGCACGGGACGCTCTTCGAGCGGGCGCCGCAGCCGGTGCTCCACGCCGTGTGCGTGCAGCAGGCCGGAGACGACAAGGGCCTCCTGGTTGTCGCGGGTGAGTATCGCGCAGGTGTCGGTGAGGTCCCGCAGACCGTTCAGGGCCAACTCGTTGAAGAGCTCGCCCGTCGCGTTATTCGGGTCCATGAGGAGGTCGCGCAGCTCTTCGTAGAGCGTCGCGGCCTGGTCCGGGTCGGTGAGCTGCTGGAGACGGGGCCCATGCGCAAGCGCGACCTGGGCTTCCTCGGTGCCGGCCCTGAAGTTCCGAGTGAGGCTCAGCTCCACGAGATCGTCGGGGTACGAGCAGCGCAGCCAGTCGAAGAACCTG
Organism: Streptomyces viridosporus T7A; assembly: GCF_008704515.1. NCBI lineage: Bacteria > Bacillati > Actinomycetota > Actinomycetes > Kitasatosporales > Streptomycetaceae > Streptomyces > Streptomyces viridosporus. Next base: position 3,330,978 of record NZ_CP023700.1, on the reverse strand, counting down.
CCGGTCTCGTCGGCGCGCTCGCCCGGGTCCGCGATCTGGAAGCCGTAGACGGACTGAGCGGCGTCTCCGACGACGGTGAAACCACAGCTCTCCTGGTACCGGTCGAGGAGCGTCTCGACCAACTCGCGTCGCCCGCCCAGGAGGTCCTGCACCTCGTCGATCACGATGTGTGCGGGTGGGACGGCGTCTCCGACCTCGAGCGCCCCCTTCTCGATCGCGCGGGTGGCGGCCGCGATCCGCTCGTCGAAGCCGACCGTGCCCCACTCGCCGTCCGGGTGCGCCTGGAGAAGCACCTCGTAGGCCCACGCGTCGAAGGTGCGGGCCCGTACCCTTTGGGCGCGCTCCCCGTGTCGCGTGATCCGCTCGCGCAGCTCACGGGCGGCGGCCCGGGAGAACGTGAGCACCAGGATCTCGGCGGCCTCCAGTACCTCGTCGGGGTCCTCGTGCCCGCACAGCGCGTCGAGCCGGCGCACCAGGGTGTGCGTCTTACCGGCGCCTGCTCCGGCGGTGACCAGGACGCGCGCGTCCCAGGGCTGCTCGACCACGGCCCGCTGCTCGTCCGTGAGCGGAGGGCTGTCGAGATAGGCGTCGGTCACTTTCTGCTCCAGAGGTGCTCGAATTCGGTGAAGGCGAGCTGGGTGTCGAAGTTGGCGATGTTGTCGTCGATGTTGAGGATCAGGCAGGTGGGCTTGCCGCCGTTCCTGGGACCGCGCAGGCCACGCCCGATCATCTGCTGGTACACGTTGGTGCTGTACACCGGGCGGGCCACTACCACCACCCTGGTGGCGGGAGCGTCGAAACCCTGGGTCAGGACACCGTAGTTGGTGAGCACCCGGATGCGGCCCGCACGGAAGTCCTCGATCCGCCGCCGGCGATCCTGGTCGCTGGTGGTCGAGTCCACCGCCGCGGCGGTGACATCACGGTCGTTGAGCATGGCCGCCAGATACTTGGCGTGGTCCACGGAGGTGGCGAACAGCAGGGTCGGCCAGTCGTCCGGAAGATCCGCCACCGCGTCGACGATGCGCCGACTGCGCGCATGGTCCTCGACGAGCCGCTGCTCGGCGGAGCGGGAGAGCATGGCCATACGCTGGGAGTACGTCCTCTCGTCCTGGGTCAGTTTGATCTCGCCACCCGTCAGAGTGCGGTGCTCGACCTGGGCGAGCATCCCCCACTCCTGGAGGTCCCGATAGGGATCACCGGACGGGAAGACACCCTCGTCGAGCCGCCGGTTGCCGAAACGGGTGATCAGGCGGCTGGTCTCGTCCTCGTTCCTGTTGCGGAACGGGGTGGCGGTGAGGCCGATCAGGTGCCGAGCGGTCTCGTACTGGGTGAGCCCCAACTGGTTCAAAATCCCGGTGTATCGCTTCGGAAGGGCGGTGTGGGCCTCGTCCACGATCACCAGCGTCGCCTGCCGCAACCAGGCGTACTGGTCCGTGCCGAGACACCGCTCCAGCTTGGCGTCCGTGGCGACCACCAGATGCGGGTTCTCGACGACGTTCCCCACTTCGCGGCTGCTCCACAGCCGGCTGATGGTGAGCGGTCGCTCGGCGCCGACCTTGCTCCAGACGAACTTCCAGCTCTGGACGGCCTGTTCGCACAGCTCCTCGGTCTGGGCGATCCACAGCAGCGGGCCGCCCAGATCGCCGACCCGCTTCACCCAGCGGATCACGGCCTCGGCCGTGACCCGGGTTTTGCCCGCTCCAGTCGGCAACGACAGCATGGCGCGCTGCGGTGCCAGCCGGTCGAGGAGAGTGGTGATGTTGCGGACCAGGTCCTCCTGGTAGTCGTGGAGCCGGGGGAAGTCCCGAGGACCGTCCACCGTCTCGAAGGCCGGGAGTGCCGGAGTCCTGGAACCGGCGAAGGCCACGGGCAGCCCCAGGTCCGAGACGAAGGTGACAGCGGCCGGCGAACCGCCGTAGGAAACAGGGGCGTTCGGGAACCTGGCCTGAATGTCGCGGGTGTGATGCTGAAGGACACCGTCGCCGTGCGCGTTGAAGGCCATCTGCGCGATCCGGTGCCCTGAGGGTTCCGTGCCGCCGGTTTCCTGCAGTTCGGCGTCCATCAGCCCGTCGGGCAGACCGGCCCGCAGGGCCTCCGCGCCGATCAACAGCTCGATCTTGGTGACGACGTCCTCGGCGTCGCGAACGGCCTTCCGGGCGGCCTTCATCTCGTTGTCACGCGCCATGCGTTCCTGGTGCTCCAGAACTGCTCGACAACCGGCGGGGCCCAGCCCCAGGGCCAGTTCGCGGTCGATCAGCCGCAGCATGGGCTCGGGGTCCAGGGGGACGCGGACCTTGATCGTGCCGCCTTGGAGTACCGCGTCCAGGGGGCGGCCCTTCGTACCCTTCTCGGTCCGGGTCACCTCCTCCAACTCGGTGCAACGCTGAATCGTGGTGTTCCGCTGGTCGATGCGCAGCCGTTGGCGTAGAGCGGGGAACAGATCCGTGAGAGCGACCGGATCGCCGTCCGTGACCTCGCGGGTCTCCTTGGTGATGGCGTCGGTGTAGCGCTGCATCTGCCACGTCTTGACCATCAGCTCGGCGTCCTCGGCGCTCGCGACAAGCAGAGCGGGAAGCTGCTCCGCACGCAATGCTCGGTACTCGGTCATGCCGACCGCCACGGTGATCTCGTCGTCGGGGCGGGTGCCCCAGACGTCTCCGATCCGGCAGCGGGTCAGCGAGTCCTCGGGGAATGCCGCCTCGAAGCGGGTCAGCATCACGTAAGTGTTGCCGACGAAGGCGTCGTCCTCGCTTCGGAGCACCTCCGAGAGAAGCGCCTCCCAGTGGTCCGCCGGGACCTCGTCGACCGAGGTGGGCAGACGCAGTTTGCGAGCTTTCTCTGGTGAGATGTCGGCGACCGGCAGTACGTCCCGGTAAGCGGCGAGCTGAGGCCCGACGGCTTCCGTCAGCGGCTTGATCCCCTTGGACGTGGAGACGGTCCCGTACTTCCGGAGCATCCAGCGGATCGGCGACGTGACGGCCCGACGGGTGCTCGTCTGGCCGCCGATCTGTCGTGTCCAGTTGTCCACCACGGCCTCGTCCGGAAGCGCCTTCAGGAAGGCCGCCCGGGACTCCCGGGAAAGCGACCGGAAGAAGTGCAGCGGACCACCGATAGGTGACCCCTCCACCTTCATCCGGTTGATGCCGGGGCGGGGGATGCCGGGGCTCAGGTCGCGCAGGTAGGCCGCGTGGACGGCCTCCCGGTACTCCTGGAACCAGGCCTCCCCCTCCGGACGCATCGAGGTCGAAGGCCGCTCCCGCAGGCCGATGTCCCGGAAGAAGGCGAGGTCGTCGGAGTGGAACTTTGTGTCGACGGCGATGTTTGGTTCGCGTCCCGCGTCGACCACGACACCCGGCAGCATGCAGTCGCGCACCGGGCGGAACCTGCCGTCCGCCGTACGGACGCGGAGCGTCTCCCGGGCGTCGGGTACGTGCTGGAGGACCGTGTGGGTCAGACGACGGCCACCGGCCTGACGGAAGAGATCCCAGAAGCGCTCCCACTTGGCATCCGTCCAGCTCGTGAAGCCCTGGTCGAGGACGCTGATGAACCGGCCCTCGGCGTCCGCCTCACGGATGCCCAGGACGTTGAGCGCGGAGGCGAGCTCAAGGTCCTGACCGATCTCGCCGACCACGTACTGCAGGGACTCCCGCAGCCCGTCCTCGTCGGAACGGCGGAACACCTGGCCGCGCACGGGAGCGACGAAACCGTGCTCCTCGGTGAGGACGATCTTCGCCTTGCAGGCCTCCTCGGCGTACGGAGACCTCGCCTCGACCATGTCGGCGACGATGCGGATCGCCGTCGCCGACGCCTGCGCGGTGCCGCACCCGACCAGTGCCTCCAGCCAGGCACGCACATCGGCACGCTTGTGTCCGGCCGCGCCGAGGATGTGCTCCACCTTCCCGGCGCGCAGCGTGTCGACCTCGGCGTTCGGATGGAGCCAGTCCGACGGGCGGCCGGGGCACTCGTGCCACATCTGCAACCAATCGCCGCTCCGCTCCTTGTCGAGGCGCGGAGGAATCCGCAGCTGGGTCGGTACGCGCAGTACGCCCTCCTGATCGGGCAGCGAGGGACGGACCGCCGTCTGCTTCCAGATCTCCTCGGTGAGGAACGCGTCGGCCCAACTGATCGCCTCCTTCACACGACCGGGAAGCAACGGAAGGTAGGCGGCGGGATCCTCGGCAGGGGCGAGTCGCGGGAGGGAGTCGACGACCAACGTGGCCGAGACCCGGATCATCTCCTCGTTGAACGCCGAGGAGTCGAGCAGATTCTGCCGGTCCTCGTTGGTCTTCCAGGCGCCGTTGAGGATGCCGCTCAAGGACATCTCGTACTTGGTGGGGAAGAAGGACCAGAAGCGGCCCCGCCCCCGTGCCTGAGGGCTCACCCGGAGCCCGCTCTTCGGGTCCCGCTCCAGGTCCGGGACGGCCCACGCCAGGTCGAGGGTGAGCCGGTCGTGCAGCTCGCCGGCGTCGGCCCGTGCGGCCGTACCGGGTTCGTGCGTGGTGGAGAAGACACGCCACCGGGCGCTCGTGGGCGTCCGCCCCGTCCGCTCCTCGAACACGGTGTGCAGATCGCCGGACTGCTCGGTGGTCAGCACCCGGCGAACGGCCGGACGAGGCCGGCGGTCCTCGAGGACCACCTTCGCGACATGAGGCGACAGGAGCTGGAAGCCGAGCGGAAACTCCTCCCGAGCCGAGCCGCCGGCCCGCCCGCCGTGCATGTCGAGCGCCAACTTGCCGGCGGCGTCCTTCAGCAACGGCAGACGGACGACCGTGGTGGCCCAGCGCAACAACTCATCGAGAACGGGATCCTGGGCACGCTCGGCATCGGCGTCGAGAGGACGCGCCAGGCGCAGGACCGGCGCCTCGAACTTGTCACCCAGCCGCTCTCGCACGCCGGGGACGGACCGGATCTTCTCACGTGCCCATTCGCGATCGAAACCGAAGGAGCCGGAACTGCTGAAGAACTGCGGGGCGTTGGTGACCACCAGCACGGATTTCACACCCACGCCGAAACGGCCGATCTGGCCGCCTCTCTTGCGCGACATGCTCATTCGCAGAATGGTCTCCGCGCCCTCGGGGGTCACCGGGGTGCCCTCGTTGGCGCAGTAGAGGTGCGCGTCGGTGAGGACGACCTGGACACGGCCTCCGGGCTGAGCGGCGATTTCGTCCGCGGCGTTCTGTACGAGTTCGAAGAGTTGACGATCCCCGTAACCGCCCTGCGTAATACGACGTTCGCCGTTGGCATGCTCCGGAATGAGACCGGGATCGACCTCGTACGTCTGCAGGACACGAGAGGACTGTTCGAGAACAGTACGGATAACCGGCGAAGGGTGAGCGGACATTTCTATCTCGATTCTCGTGCGAGGTCAATGGCCTGAGAAGGTGGACGAGTGGATGGGGCGGAGACGTTCCAGGCCGTTACGACCTGCGATGACACGCGGCCAGCGGGTCAGTCGTCCTGGGCGTCGGTCGGACCGATGAAGCCGGGACAGCTGCGGAAGAGCTCGCGGGCGTCCTCGATCGCTAACCCGTACCAGGACAGGATCTGCTTTTTCTCGATGGCCGAGCTGGCCATGGAGAGCGCCAAGTAAATGGAGTTGATTTCACGCATCGAGTACGGAGGAACGTCACACGGGGGTTCCGTCTCCCCAGGAGGGTCTTCCATGAGTGTTTTGGTTCCTCCGGTCAGTGTTGGGGCTCCCCGCACCATGAGCGTGTTCGGGGTGAGCGAGCGGAAATGGATACACCTCACCCCTGTCGCAGGGGCGTTGTTTCCGAGCGAGGCGACAGTGCCGCCGCCAATGATGATCCTAGAGGTTTCACTCGTTCGTGTCACCCCCAATACTCCGCTGATTAAGGGGAGTTGAAGATTCCGTTCGCTGAACGTTTCCGTTTGTGAATCCCTCGCTGTTGGGCAACGCGTGAGATTCACTACCTCTTCTGGACCTATCGGATGAAGTGGACAGGTTGACTGGCGGCAAGGGTGGTTGGCGCCTCGTCAAGCAACAGTTGACGCTCGTCGCCGCGTCAAATTAGCCTGTCCCGGACCCCGGGCACAACGACAATGGCGAAGAGTGGGAGGCCAGATGGAGGCCGGCGAGGAGTTCGGGCCCTGGTTGGCCCGTCAGCTCAAGATCGCGGGAATGACGCAGGCTGAGCTGGCGGAGGAGCTGGGGCTGACTCGAGCCGCCGTCTCGGCGTGGATCACCAAGCGTTCGGTCCCGCGTCCGACCGTCATGAGCGAGATCGCCAGGGCGCTGGGCACGGACCTGGGCACCGTTCACACCCGCACCACCGACACGCAGGCTGGTCTGCCCATCACCTGGTACCACCGCCCCGGCTACCAGGACGGCGGGCGGGACGGCGGGAACGCCGCTGCGTTCGCCTTCGACGCGGACGTCCAGGTGCTCGCGCGGGAGACCTGCCAGAACAGTCTCGACGAGCGCCTCGTGGAGAACGGGCGCCCGGTCCGCGTGCGCTACACGATCCACGAACTGACCGGCGAGGCATTGGAGGCGTTCCGCGCCGCGATCCTCTGGGACGAACTCCAACCCCACTACCTGGCGGTCTCGGAGACAGCCGCCGATCAGAAGGTCGGACGGGTCGTGGACGCCGGAGTGCGCGACATGTTCGAGAAGGGCCGCCTGATCCTTCTGCGCGTTGACGACTACAACGCCTCGGGGCTCACCGGTGACGACTACGACGACGGCAAGTTCGCGGCCGTCGTCCGCCGGCAGTTGGAGAGTCTCAAGTCGAGTAGTAGCGCGGGTGGTTCGTACGGCCTTGGCAAGGCGACCCTCTGGGCGACCAGCGCGCTCGGCATGGTCCTGATCAATTCCACGCTCTCCGTTCCCCATGAGGGCCGCACCGAACGCCGTGTCATCGGACGACTGGAACTTCCGTGGCGCTCCGTCGAAGGCCGCGAGTGCGCGGGTCCCGCCTGGTTGGGGCGCCCGGACCCCGAGACGCCCGGCGCGGAGGTGGTTCGCTCTTGGTGGGCGGACACGGAGACGGTCGAGCGACTGCACCTCGCCCGCGACAGCGACGAGCCGGGAACGTCCTTCCTCATTGTCGGCGCCCACGACGTGGCGAGTCTCGCGTCGGACAAGGCCGACTCGGTCATCGACGAGGACGACAACGGTGGCAGCGAGGACGACGGGACCCGTGACATCACCGTCATGCACCGTCGCCTCGTCGAGGCGCTGGGCCGGGACTTCTGGGCGGCGATGACCGGCGGGGGCAGCAGACTCCCCTTGCTGGAGACGTCCGTACGGACACTGCGGAACGGCGAGGTCGTCATCCCGGAGGAACAGGTCGACCCTGGCGTCACGCAGCCCTCACGTACTCGGGCGTTGCGGGCCTTCTACGAGGGCACGACCGTGGACCGGCTCACCCAGGCTGGCCAGGTGGCGCTCCGCAACGTTCCGCTTCGTCTGCCCCTCGCCGGAGGACGTCGGGGAACGCTGGGCATCCACCAGGGGGTGCTGCTGGTCACGGAGGCGGAGGACAGGGACGGCGTGCCCAATCAGGTGCACTCGTTGCGCGGCAACCGCATGACCGTCAGGAAGGCCGGCGTCAGTGGGTTGCCCCTGGGGGTCAACACCTTCCAAGCGGTTCTCCTGGTCGGACAGGCCGCAGGCGAGTCGGCACCCTTCGCGGTGGAGGCGGAGGAGTTCCTGCGCGCCGCCGAACCACCCGAGCACGACCGCTGGGGCCAGACCGAGGAACTGACCCTGCGGTGGTCGCACAGCGCGCACTATCGGATCTCCAGGTTGACCACCGAGGTAAACGCGGCGGTGAAGGAGTTGGTGGTCCGGCCGAAGAGCGCCGGGTCGCAGGAGAACGCCAAGCTGCGCAAGAAGCTCACCGTGCAACGCAAGACCTCTGCTCCCAAGCGCGCCTCCGGCCCGACGTTGCCGGAGCTGGACGGACTCACCGCCGAGATCGGGGCCGCCGGGGAGTGGAGGATCACCGCAGAGGTGAAACTGCCGCGCGCCGACGAACTGCCCGCGATGAGCCCCGTGGTCCTGCTGGACGTCCGATCCGGCAGCCGACCGAAGCTCGACTGGGCCGAGCTGGTCGCCGTGGACGGATGCGAGGTCGACGGCGGAGCACTCCGCTTCGCGCCGCATGCCCGCCGAGCCGTCTTCAGGGGCTTCACCGACGTCACCAGCCATCCGGTACGCAGCGAATTCACGCGGCTCGTTCTGGAACTCCGTGCCGGTGCGCAGGGGAGTGAGGCATGAAGTTCTACCCGTACAAGCGACTCAACCGTCCGATCACCCTCCGGGTGACCTCGGCGACTCTCAAGCTGCCCGATGGCACCTTCGACCCTCTGGACACCTCCGCCTACTCCGTTCCGCAGCGGACCGTGGCTCTGGGCGTGGCCCAGCACGAGGACTGGATCTCGGCCAGGATCGGACTCTCCGCCACCCTGCCCCCCGGCGCCACCGACCCGGACGCCCCGTGGAGCGGTCTGCGAGTCCTGGCGGTACTCACCGACGGGGACACCAATCTTCGCACCACCGTTGAGCTGCGGCAGGACGCTCCGGACAGCAAGGAGTGGTCGGGCCAGATCGAGGTGCTCCGCGACGACCACGCGGGACGTGCGAGTCTCGCCGCCCACGCCGTCGCCACCGTCGACGGCGTGGAGGGGCGGTCGATCACCGAGACCGACGCGGACTGGACCGTCGACGTGGTCGCCGAAGAGCCGCTGGGCGGCCTGCGGCTCGACGTGAAGCAGGCCGGCTTCTCAAAGAGCGCAAGGGAGTGGCTGCGTCCCTACGCCGACGTGCCATGGGTGATCGACACCTCGGGTCGACTGCCACTGGTGATGATCAATACGGACGTCGAGGGGTTCTCGGATCTCCTGGGCGGCAACGGTGGGGGGATCGAGAACAAGATTCACGAACTCCTGCTGTCCCAGATGGCCACGGATGTCTGGACTGCGGTGTTCCACAGTGCCGTGGGCGATCTGGAGGTCGAACCGGACGGCTCGCCGGTCTTCCCCACCGACTGGAGGGGCGAGGTCCTGCGGGAGATGCTCCCCGACGTGGCCCCGGGGCTGCACGTCGAGGAGGCTCTGCGCCGGGTCCATCGACGGCGGACCGACGACGCGGGCTGGGTGGAACTGCAGACGCGAATCCACTACGCCGCCGTACGTCGCGCCGGTGCGGGCAAGGCGGTCGCCAACGCCCTGCGCGCGTTGCAGCAGATAAACCGAGAGGACAGCGAGTGATCGAGAAGCCCCATCACGTTCCCGAGCGGCTCGGCCTGCTGTCCGGAGCCGCCGCCGACCCCTTCCTCACCGAGGATCTCCTCAGGGGAGTGCAGGGACACGGCGGTGTCGACCTGGCCAAGGTCGTCGAGCCCCTGCCGGAGGACGACGCCAGGTGGGCGGTGGAGCCCCTGAGGGACCTGGTGGACGACGCGATGTTCAAGTTCAAGGACAACCGGACGGACGCCGACGGTTGGTTGGCACCCCGGTTGCACGCGACGCTCCGTCTCTCACGGCGGGAAGCCGCGGACAAAAGGATCTGGAACCACATCGCGCTGGCCGTCGCGCCGGACTACGTGGCGTGGAGGCACTCCCCGACGGCTTCGGAGGGGAAGGTTCCCCGCATCAACCCGGCCCGGTTCAAAGGCGCTCCGGACCGCCAGTGCTTCTCCCGGTTGTGGTGGGCGGCGGAGATGTTCCGCAACGGCGCCGACTACACGCCGGTGGTGAAGGCCTGCTCCAACCAGGACCTCATTCACAACTCCCTGCGCGTGAGCCTGGTGGACCACAGGCCCACGGCTCAGGCTCTGGTGCGGATCCTGGAACGAGGGATCGCCGCCACCGGGCGGGAGATCAACGGGCTGATCACGGCGATCAACACCGCCGGCGCCACCGTGATCTACGACGCGTTCGCCGAGGACGAGCCACGCGAACCCGGGGCACTGCGCCAGTGGATCGCTGATGCCGAGTCCGCGCCGCCCGTGCCCCGGCACGCTCTGCCCACCGGGCCCGACGAGGAACCCGTCCCGGAGGATTCGGTGGCGAAGCTCGCCGAGTACTTCGCCGACCTCTTCGAGACGGCACCGGTCAGGGGACGGGCACCGCAGGGCTGAGAAGAGGGATCATCTGCCGGTGAGCGGGTGACCCTCCCACTCACCGTGCTCGCGTATCTTCGCCGGCTCGCCGGGCCGCCAGGACTCCAGATCCGCGACGGCCTGCTCCAGCCTGGCGCGCGCCTGTTCGTCCGACAGTTCGGGCTCGAGGACGTGCCGCAGCACGTGCAGGGCGAGCAGGGGCGGTACGGCGTTGCCGATCTGCTGGGGCTGGTCCTTGCCGCTCCAGGGGTATGCGACGGGGAAAGTCTGGAGCACTCCGGCCTCCGCGAAGGTGAACCGGGCGCACGCTTCCGGGAGGTCCTCTTTCGTATCCTTGTGGACCAGCCGGTTCCGGGACACCTTTCCGGTGATCGTCGCGGACGGCGCGTCGTGGTCGCGTTCGCCGCGCGCGCCGGGGTCGCCGCCGGTCCCGTAGTTCGAGACGACGGTGAAAGCGGGGCGGTCCGGCAGATCGGGCGCGATACTCCGTGCCTTCTTGAGAGCCGTCTCCATGGACACCCATGACTTCTTCGGCGTCCGGTCGACGGCCGTCTCCTCCAGGTCCCAGAGGCGGGCGCCCTCCTCCTTCGACGCCCGGGTGGGAACCGGGCGAGGACGGTAGCGCTCATGGGTCTCTTCCACCTCGGGGATCTCGGTCCCACCGAGCCGGGCCATGAGCACCGCGCGCTTGCGGGTCTGCGGTACCCCGAACGCCTCGGTGAACATAAGCTGCGTCCTCGTGCGGTAGCCGAGAGTGGCGAGCACTTCGGTGTACTTCTCCCACACCGGCATAACAGCCGGGACCTGCTCCAGGATCACGGCCTCGAAGGGCTCCAGCCCTGGGCGTCGGCACCGCTCGATCACCCACCACAGCGGTTGGAGGACCAGTCCCGTCCGTTCATCGCCCAGTTTTTCGAGTTCGGCCTTCAGGCTCTTCAGCACGGCTCCCAGAGTGCTGTACTGCGCGATGAGGTCGTTGAGGTCGGAGTCCTCGGGAGCGAGATCCCTTGATGCCCTGAGTGCCTTCAGGACCCGATCGATCCTCTCCTGGGAACTGCCGTCCTCCTGGAGGCTCTTCCTGATGGCCTTGCGTTCCACGGCACGGAGAGCGTCGACCTTGCGTTTCTCGGCCTTGATCCGCTCGGCCTCGGCGGCCTTTTCCCCGAGCTCCTCGGTGATCTCCCGCCAGGTGCGGGAGATGTCCTCCCACTTCGCTCCGTCCTCGCGCACGACGGCGTGCAGGCGCTCGATGTACCCGAGGACATCGTCCAGGGCTCTGCGACCTGCGCCGTGGCCGGCCACGGTGAAGGTCTGGCAGGGAGGTCCCCCTGTCAACACCTGCGCATGAGGGAAGAGCGATGCGCTGTAATTCCTCACGTCGCCGTGGAAGGTGTCCATCCCCGCGGCCTCGCGGGTGGCGCATGCGTCGTCGTCCCACTCGATGCCGGTGACCTGGTACCCCAGGACATCCGCTGCCACATCCAGTCCGCCCGGCCCCGCGAACAGGTCCAAGATGCGGAAACCCGCAGGTGGGGGCGGTGCGTTCTCGATGTGACTCATGGGCCTGAAGTGTAGCCGGCGATCGAGGATGTCGTTCCCCCCTTTGGCTGTGCTCCCGCGGGCGACCGCAGCGCGGCCGAGAGGGCTCCGCCGAGCGCTCTGCCCACGGGCGGAGGAGTCGCGTGTCCGATCTGTCGGTAGCGAGCCGTCTTCCGTCCTGTGATCCGCCACTCCGGTGGGAACGACTGGAGTACGGCTGCCTGGTCCACCGTGATCTTCAGCATCTCGGATACGTCGTTCGAACGCGGCCATACGTAGTCCGGCCCCGGCACCTCGTCGGCGAACGCCGAGGCGTTCACTCCCATCCGCGCCCAGGCACGCTTCGTGCCGGTCGGACCGAGATCCGGCCCGCCTCTGTTGTCAGAGCCGCCGACGAGCGTCGGCGCCACGGCCCGCGCCTGATCCGCCCAGGCGTCCGCCTCGGGCCAGCCCCGGGCACCCATCGAGCGACGCAGTGCCCGACCGGCCGAGATGTGTTCGCTCACCGTCGGTGTCGGAGGGGTGAAGGTACGGCCCCACGGCTTCTTGAGGGCCACCAGCACGCCTTGCAGTCGTTCCTGCGGGACGCCGAAATCGGCCGCGTTCAGTACGAACCAGTGGAAGTCGTAGCCGAGATGCGTCAGTTCCGCCTCGATGAACGACCGGATGTCCGCGTACAGGGGCGAGTCGACGAGGGCAGGCATGTTCTCCAGAAGCAGGGCGCGCGGTTGGACGGCGTGAACCAGGTAGACAGCGGCCTTGAGCAACCGCAACTCGGGCTCGCTGTCCCCCCGTCCCACCGCGGCAGACGCCTTCACCCGGGGGAGTCCCGCCGAGAGGAGATCGACATCCAGGACCTCGGGGTGCTCCTCCGGAAGGAAGTCGATCAAGTCCTCGCAGACCACGTTCCACTGCGGACGATTGGCCAGCAACGTCTCGCAAGCCTGAGGTTTGTTGTCGAGCAACAGCGCCGGTGAGAAGCCGGCGCTCTCCAGTCCCGAAGCCAGGCCGCCCGCACCCGCGCAGACGTCCACAAACACCAACTGGTCAGTCATGGGTCCCCCCTCTTCCCATGGGCGTCACAAACGGTTCGACGATCCCGCACTCTCCTCGGAGCTCCCCCTGCCCCGCTTCTTCAGCGTCACCGTGGCCCGCACTGCCGCTGCCACCTCGTCGGGCGGGACATGCTCCCAGAACCGCAGAACGGTCCAGCCCGCAGACGCGAGATGACCCGTGGTCTCCCGGTCCCGGGCCATGTTCTTGTCGAGCTTCGTCCGCCACCACTCCGCGTTGGCCTTCGGGCTGGTCGCGTGTTGGGGGCACCCGTGCCAGAAACAGCCGTCGAGGAACACCGCGATCTTGGCCTTGGGAAAGACGATGTCGATCGTCCGCCGAGACATGCCGGGCACCGGCACGTTCACTCGGTACCGGAGTCCCGCGGCGTGCAGGATCCTGCGGACCGCGACCTCCGGGGCCGTGTCGCGGGAGTTCTGGCGACTCATTCGGGCGGAGACGCCGGGGGAGGACGGGACAACAGCAGGCACACCAGTATTCTGCCGGCGCCCCAAGGGGTGAGGGGCGGCTCGGGTCCTTCGGCTGTCCGACGGTTTCCCCGGTCACCATCGATCGGCGTCGTCGACCACGTCCCATGGTGGAGTGCCTGTGACCGGCTTCGGTGCGGTGATCGTCCCGGCTGGACGGTGCGGGTTCCTCTTCACGCGCTGTGGGGCGGCTTGCGGACGGCGACATCGCAGTGCCGCCATAGACTCACCGCATGGTGCAGAGCAGCGCAGCAGACGTGGACGCCTACCTCGCCGAAGTTCCCGAGGAGCGCAAGGACGTCCTCGTCAGGCTGCGGCAGCTGTGTCGGGCCGAGCTCAAGGGGTTCGACGAAGTCATGGCGTACGGGATGCCGGCGTACGAGCGGGACGGGGTCGCGGAAATCGCCTTCGCGAGCCAGAAGCAGTACATCTCGTTCTATCTGATGCGCGGCGACGTCCGGGACGCGTTCGAGGAACGGCTGGCCGGACAGGACATGGGCAAGGGGTGTCTGCGCTTCCGTAAGCCGGACAGCGTCGACTTCGAGCTGGTGCGGGGCCTGCTGAGGGCCACCGTGGCCGCGCCGGGCGAGGTCTGCTGACCGCGGGCGGAGCCGCCGCGCTACACCGCGTCCGCCGCCGAGCGGTGCTTGACCAACTCGACCTTGGCGGGCCCCTCCGCGTCCAGCGGTCCCGCCACCGACCAGCCGCACGTCGCGTAGAAGGCGTTGGCCGCGGTGTTGTCGGCGAAGCTCTCCAGGCGGATCGCCTCGTACCGCGCGAAGAGGGTCTCCTCGGCGTGGGAGAGGAGCGCTCTGCCCAGGCCCCGGCGGTGACGCGAGGCGTCGATCCTCATCAGGTCGGCGGTCGGGCCGTCGAGGATCGTCACGAGCCGGCCGTCCACCTCCATGCACTGGACGTGCCCCTTGCGCAGGTGGCTCTCGACGTGGTCGTCCGAGGCGCCGGAGTCGAGGAACCGGTCCACGCCCTCGTCGCCCAGGAAGGAGCGGTAGCGCGCGTCGATCGTGCGACGGGCGAGCTCCTGAACTGTCGCGAGGTCCTCGGCGCGGGCGGGGCGCACGACGGGGCGTGACGGTTGCGGCGGCACTCGGACTCCAGGCCTCGGTGATGATGTGGGGCCGGTCTGCCACCGCTGATCCCGCCACTCCCCTCGTGGCTGCTCGGCCGGTTCGGCCGACTCACAGGAACGCCCCCACCCCCATCCCCACCCCGAACAGCACGAAGAAGATCCCCCAGGTCGTGTTGGCCGTGGCCGAGTACGAGACGTTTCCCGGGCGCCCGTCCTTCGTGTGGACGACCACCACCCGGCGCGGGTCCCCCGGGTCGTAGCGCAGGACGACCGGGACGCCCCGGTGCAGTGGGTGGGACTCGTGGTTGAGGGGGGTGCGGCGGTAGGTCTGGGTGGGAGGGGCGTCGGGGCGGTCGACGGGTGGGGCCTGGTAGCGGACCTGCGGGGGATGGATCGTGGCCCCCTCGCGGCGGGCGCCGCGGGCCACCTCCCCCCGGGTGCGCACGCCCCGGACGCCGAGGCGGCCCAGGGCCCGGCGCTGGTGTCGGGCGAGGCGCAGGACCTTGACGCCCAGGGCCATTGCGCCCGCGGCCGTGACGAGCGTGATCGTGAGCCACGGCTGATCCACGTGGCCTCCCCCCGGAGCCGACGTCACCTGCCCGTGGAGACGAAAGCCGTCGTGCGTCGGTTCCTGGGCGCTCCCTGTCCCCGGGCACGAGGTCCCTCGGAGCCCGGGCGTGCGACCGACGGAGTGCTCCCGTCGTCCCGCTGCCGCGGTCGTGCGTACGAGTCTCCGTGGGTGCAGCCGGCCGGAGCGGTTCTCGGCCGCGTCGCACGGAAGGCCGCCTTCCTCGCCTCCCTGGAGCCGTTCCTGCTCAGGACCGACGACAACCCGGACGGTGTCGACGGGAGCGTCTTCGAGGGCATCGGGCAGGCCGTCACCGCCGACCGGTACGCCTGCTTCACCTCGTTCCACGAGGACTTCCACAACCTGGACGAGAGCCTCGGCACCCGGATCGGCGAGGAGGCCCTGCGCAACAGCTGGAACGTCGCCGCTTCCTGGCCGAGTGACCGGCCCCGCGGCCCCGGCCCGGTCGCGCGGTTCCGTGAGGGCTGCGCGACCGGGCCGGGGACCGCTGCTCAGGTGCGGGCGGCCCAGCGGGTGAGCATCGCGGTGGCCTCGGCGCGGTCCGCGGCGGGGAGGTCGGCGAGGGTGGTGTGGTGGTTGGCATCGGGCACCCACAGGACGCGGGAGTCGTGGCGTCCGGGCGGGAAGGACTCGGCGGTCGAGGGGTCCCGCGTCCCGTTGACGAACAGCAGGCGGGTGCCGCTGCGGCGGACCCAGCGGTCGATGTCCGGCATCGCGTCCGGGTCGAAGCGCACGGGGATGTCGCGGGGGACGAAGGTGCGCGGTTCGACGGCGCCCGGGTGGCGCAGCAGGTCGGACAGGTGGGCGGTGGGGACGTCGAGGTAGCCCATCTCGGTGGCGAGCTGGTACCAGTACGGGATGTACGCGCGGGCGACCGTGTCGGCGTAGAGGGACAGGCCCGCGGTGTCGTCCAGCCAGGTGTACAGCCGGTCGGCGGTGGCGTCCGGTCCGGGGAGGGCGGCGCGGTCCGCCGCGCTGCCGCCGTTCTGCCAGAACATGAAGGGGGCGCGCAGCACGGCGATCTCGAACGCCTTGTCGGCGCTGCCGACGATGCGGAAGGTGTCCCCGGCGGCGGTCGTCGCGGCCTCGTAGCGGGCGACCAGTTCCGCGCGGTGCAGCAGGAGCCGGCGCTGGGCGGTCCTGATCGCCTCGCGGTCGGCGGCCGTGCCCACGGTCTCCAAGAAGCGGAGGTAGGCGGAGTCGTCGCGGTCGTCGACGTTGTTCGGGGCCGCGTAGGCCACGGTGCCGTCCACGTCGTGGGGGTGGAAGCGGCGGTGGTACACGCTCGCCATGCCGCCCTTGCTGCCGCCGGTGGAGATCCACGCGCCGGGGTAGAGCCGGCGGAAGGTGCGGACGACGCGGTGGTGGTCGTCGGCGGCCTGGCGGACGGTCAGGTGGGAGTAGTCGTGGACGCTGGGGAGTGAAGTGCCGAAGTAGCGGTGCTCGACCTGGAGCTGGTTGCCGCCCAGGAGGACGGTCGGTTCGGTGAACCGGGACGTGAGCACGGCCCCGTACCCGGTCGTGAACAGGACGGTGGGGCGCTCGGTGGACGTGTGGAGCAGGGTGAGGCGCTGCTCGAACGTGCCGGCCGAGGGGTCGGTGTGGTCGACCGGCTGGCGCAGCCCGAGCACGAAGAGGCGGTATCCCGGCTCGGTGCTCGGCCGTTCCTCCACGATCCGCACACCCGGCAGGGAGCCCAGACGCCGCACGATGGCGTCGTCGGGGGCGGGAGGCTTCCCGGTCAGGGCGTGGGCCGGTGCGGACGCCGTCGCGGCGAGAGCGGCCGTCGAGGCCGCCGAAGCGGTCGAGAGCAGCAGGCGTCGTCTCGTCCAGAGGCGCATCGGGTGTCCTTCCCTTGACGTCGGCTGTCTGCAGTACAGCCGCCGGACGGTGCGGAGGGATCCCGTGCGCGGGGGAGCCGTCTCCCCCGCAGGGGGGATGCGGCGGGGCGGGGAATGAGGGCGCAGCGTGCGGCCGGGAAGCCGATGACCTCGCCCCCAGGGGAAAGGGCGAGGTCATCGGGGTTCACAGGGGTGCGGGTCTCCCCGCGGGGCCTCTCCGGCGGACGGCGGGACCGGGACCGGGGCCGGACGTGGAATGAGGGGTCACTCGGGCCGCAGCGGACCGCGGCCGAACATCGAGAGCACCTGGTAGCTCTTGTCCGCGGGGCCGGGCTCGCTCATCTCCATCGCGAATCCGCCGGTGAACAGGTCCCGGTCCACGGGGCGTTCGTGGATCCAGTCCCGGATCACCTCGCGGAAGGTGATCCTCCACACGCCGTCGCGTTCCTCGTACCGGTTGAACGTGCGGCTGGCGGCGATCAGTTCGCGTGCCGGGTCCCCGAACCGGTGGTACGAGAGGCGGTGGGTCTCCCCCTCGGCGGACTTCCCGTCCACCTTGTACCACTCGTTCAGCAGGTAGTGGGTGGTGTTCTCGAACCGGGGCTTGAACTCGTCGATGATCCAGTCCACCCACTCGTCCACGCCGCCTTCCTTCATGTCGCCCAGGCGGACGAAGGCGTCCTCGAAGAAGATCGACTTCAGTAGCTGGGGGTCGCGCCGGTCGATCCCGCGGCAGTAGGCGACCTCGAGGTCGTGCAGCCGGTCCTTGACCTTCAGTTCCCTCAGGAGGCGGAGGTCCTCCTCGGTCACCACGCTGGCGGCGCGAGCCGCATCGTCAGTCATCGCTTCTCTCTCTCGGGTGGGGGTTCGGGCCCGTAGGGGGACGGAGGGGCAGTACGGCGGGAAGGGTGCGGCGGGGCGGCGGGTGAGCCGGGACGGGGGCGGCGGGGCGCGGTCCCCGTCAGGCCTCGAGCTGCCGGCCGGTGCGGTCCGGGAGCAGGCGGATGGCGACGGCGGAGACCAGGATGGTGAGGAGCCCGTAGCCGGTGACCAGGGCCGTCCCGTTGTCCGAGATCTGCATCAGCCAGGTCGCGAGGAAGGGGGCCGGCGCGGCGAACACCATGTTTCCGCAGGTGAGGCCGAGGGCCGAGCCGGTGTAGCGGATCGGGGTCGGCAGGGCCTCGGCGTAGAAGGCGCCCTGGCAGCCCGTCATGAACTGCACACCGATCAGCGCGCCCGTGATGGCGGACGCGGCCAGCCACCAGTTGCCCGTGTCCAGGATCAGGAAGAAGGGGAGGAGGAAGGCCAGCAGGACGGTGAGGCCGATGAACAGGACGCGCTTGCGGCCGATCCGGTCGCTGGACCAGCCGCCGAGCAGGCTCGCCCCGATGGAGACCGTGTTCGCGACGACCATCAGCCCGAACGTGGCGCTGTTGTCGAATCCGACCCGGCCCGTGAGGTAGCTGGTGGCGAAGGTGACCGTGATGTAGTAGAGCGCCCCCGGCGCGGCCCACGCGAGCACCAGCAGCGTCACCGTCCTCCAGTGCTGCCGCAGCAGCCCGCGGGCCGGCTGTGCGCGCTCGTTCTTGGCCTCGCTGGCGAGGAAGGCCGGGGTCTCCTCGACGCGGTGCCGGATGTAGTAGCCGACGACGATGAGCGCCACGCTCATCAGGAAGGGCACCCGCCAGCCCCAGCCGGTGAACTGCTCCTCGGTGAGCCACGCGGCGAGGCCGGTCAGCGAGAGGGTGGCGAGCACCTGGCTGATCGGCGATCCCACCGACATCAGGGCACCCGCGATACCGCGACGCCGGTCCGGCGAGTGCTCCATCACCATCAGCTGCGACCC
The DNA here is from genome assembly GCF_008704515.1 of Streptomyces viridosporus T7A. NCBI lineage: Bacteria > Bacillati > Actinomycetota > Actinomycetes > Kitasatosporales > Streptomycetaceae > Streptomyces > Streptomyces viridosporus. The sequence goes on along the minus strand of NZ_CP023700.1, from coordinate 3,312,444 downwards.
GGTCAGTTCGCCTCCCAGGGCGAAGCCCTGCAGGAACCGCAGGACCACCAGCGCGGTCGGAGCGACGATGCCCACACTGGCGTAGGTCGGCAGCAGGCCGATCAGCACCGACGCCGCGCCCATGAGCAGCAGCGTGGCCATGAGGACGTTGCGGCGGCCGAGCCGGTCGCCCAGCACGCCGAACACGAGGCCGCCCAGGGGCCGTGCCACCAGCCCGACCCCGAAGGTCGCGAACGACGCCAGCAGCGCGACACCCGGCGTCAGGTCGGGGAAGAACAGCTGCGGGAAGACCGTGGCCGACAGCGCGCCGTACACGGAGAAGTCGAACCACTCCAGCGCGGAGCCCAGCGCGCCGCTGACGACCGCCCGCCGGGCGGCGGGTGTCCCGCTCCCGGCCTCCGCGCCGCCGCCCGGTGCCGCATCCGACCGGCTTGCTCCGACCTGCCCGTCGAGTCCACTGACTCTCATCGCTTCACCCTCCTCGGTGTCCTCACTGCGCGGCACGTCACACGAACTCACCGGCGGTTCACGCCTCAACGGCCACTTACGCCCTGGGCACGCACAGGGGTGGTCTCGCGCCCAGTAGGTCCGCGCCACGCAAGACACCCGTTCGAGTGTGCGTTCGCCTGCGGATGGCGAGAGCATCCACTATCAGGGATTGGCTAGTCAATCATTCCCTGTATGTGGGATTGTGTAGCCGTGAACACTCTTCAAACCGTGGACAGGGCTCTTCGTCTGCTCGTACTGGCCCAGCGGGAGCCGGTCGTCACCCTCGCCCGTGCCGCCGGCGAACTGGGCGTGGGGACCTCCGTCGCCCATCGGCTCCTGGCCACCCTCGAGGCGAACGGCTTCATGCGCCGCTCGCTCGACGGCCCCGGCTACCGCCTCGGCCCGGCCATGACCAGCGCCCGTCCCGCCCACGCCGACACGGACTTCACCCACCTCATCCAGGACGACCTGCTCGAACTGCAGGCGGCCACCGGCGAGACCGTGGAGTTCGCGGTCCTGGAGGGGCAGGCGGTCCGCTACATCTACGGCATCGCCTCACAGCACCAGATGCGCATCGAGGCCAGGGCGGGAACGATCCTTCCCGCGCACATCGCGGCCTGCGGACGGGCCCTCCTCGCCACCCTCACGACCGACCAGCTCCGCCGGATCTACCCGAACGAACCCCTCCCGCACGCGACGGGGACCACCACCCCGACCCGCACGGCCCTCGAGGCCGAACTGGAGAACGTCAGGCAGCGCGGCTACGCGCGCAACATCGAGGAGACCCAGCCCGGCATCGCGGCCCTCGCGCAGACCCTCCCCACCCCGCAGGGGTACCCGCCCATCGCCATCACCATCTCGGGGCCGCAGGCACGTCTCCGCTTCACCCGCGAGGACCCCCGCACCCCGTCGGAGACGGCACTCACCCGAGCCCTGCGCCAGGCGACGCAGAAGATGCAGGCGAAACTCACCTCGAAACTGCAGCACTAGCCCGACCGGCCCCTCACGGGGGCCGCCGGGTTCCCCGCCGGGCAGGGCCGTTGCTCCCCGCCCGGCAGGGGCGGGGCTGCTGTTCCCCTGCTTCCCATCCGGCCGGGGCGGGGTGGTCGGCCGCCCCGGCCGTTCACCGCTCAGGCGCCGTGGCACTCCCCGTACGCCCGTCCCGAGCCGCACCAGCACGCCGCGCCCCGCTCCGGCGGCCAGGCGACCGCCCGGCCCCGGGCCGCCAGCGTCGTCGCGTACTGCGGCAGCAGCGTCGCGTCCCCGGGCGCGGTGCCCTCCGACGCCGCGAAGGCCTCGTACGAGGGGACCGTGCCCGTGACGACGCCCAGGTTCGGCGTGCCCGACGACGCCAGCTCCCGCAGGGCCGCCTCCGTGGTCGCGAGGTGCTCCTCGTAGGACGGGTACTCCTGCGCCAGCGCCGGGTAGGCCTCCCTCAGTTCCGCCAGTTCGTCCGCCGGCCAGTGGAGGATCGCCACCGGGAAGGGGCGGGACAGGGCCTGACGGTACGCGCCCAGCTCCGCCCGCAGCCGCGAGATCTCCGCCTCCAGCTCCGCCGGGTTCTCCGAGCCCAGGGACCACACGCGCTTGGGGTCGTGGAGCTCGTCCAGGGTGATCGGGAGGGTGTGGACGGAGTCGGCCAGCGCGTCCCACTCGTCGTGGACCGCGCCCAGCATCCTGCGGACGCGGTGGCGGCCGAAGAGGAGGGGGTGGGTGGCGCGCGGGGGCTCCGTCACACCGGTCAGGAGCAGGCGGACCGCCTGCGTGAACGTCTCGTGCGCCTGCTCCAGCTCGTCGTGGGACTCCAGGGACTCCGCCACGATCACCCAGGGGGCCGGGTCGCGCGGGGACGCCGTGCGGATGCCGTCGATGATCGCGCGGGCCTCCGCCTCGTGGCCGTACTCCCAGAGGTTCGAGGCCTTCAGGGCGCGGACCAGGGCGGGGTTGTCCAGCCCGGTGCCGGAGACCAGCAGGCGGTCGTAGAGGGCGGTCGCGGCGGGGCGGTCGCCGGCGAGCTCCCGGTGGGCGGCGGCGCGCAGCAGCAGGGCCTCGGCGTCCTCGGGATACAGCTCGGCGATCCGCTCCAGGCGTGCCGCTTCGGAGGCATGGTCGACGTTTTCGGCAGGCGTGTCGGGGCGCATGGGGGACACCGTACTGCCGACGGCCGACAAAGGTGAGACGACCGCGGGCCGGAGGGCGCCCGGGGGCGGGAGGGCACGTTCCGGTGTCGTCCGGAGGACGAACAGCCGTCCCGGACCCTACGTTTCGGGGGCGGATCGCGGGAGGATCGGTAGGGACCGCAGGGACCGCAGGGGCGGTGAGGGGGCGCGCATGCGGGAACGGGTGACCGTCGGATGCCTGGTGCTGCTGAACGTGGTGCTGCTCGTCCCCTTCGTGGTGGCGGCCTACCTCTGGATCTCCTTCGAGCGGGCCGAGCGGGAGAACGAGCGGCGCCAGGAGGCCGCGGCCGACTCGCTCCTGGAACGGGACCGGGACACGGCGGACCGGACCGCCGGCGCGCTGACCGCGAGTCGGGACACCGGCACCGACGCGCTGCTGGACGTGATCCGGAAGCACACCGGGAGCCCCGTCATCGCCCATGACGAGGACCGGCGCGTGTTCACCGCCGTCGTCTCCCGGGCGGGCAGGTACGACCCGGAGCCCATGCCGTTCGGCGTCACGGGGGAGTTCGAGCGCTGCTTCGCCCACACCTACGCGCGCCGTCCCGGTCCGGGGTGGACCGGGGAGGTCGCCGAGCGGGACCGCTCGGTGTGCGAGGGGAGCGAGCGGGTCGGCGGCCGGGTGTGGTCCGCCCGGAGGGAGCTGGAGGGCCTGGCCGCGGGGCGGTTGACGCGGGACGGCCTGCAGGAGGCTCTCGACGCCGACCACCTCCCGAGCGAGGAGAGCCGCTCCGAGGTGCGCGACGTCGTGCGGAAGGGGCGCACGGTCGTCGCCCTCGTCCTCTTCCGGGAGCGGTACTGGACCCCGGACGACGAGGAGGCGGAGGCCGAGCAGTGCTACCGCCTCACCCGGGTCCTCGTGCCCGGCGACCCGTACGCTGCCGACGATCCCGGGGGCGGCACCGGGGAGTCGGTCACCGCCGTGCCCGTGGCCGCCTGCTGAACCGGCGGGCGGAGGCCGTCCGTCTCCGCCGCCGTCCCGGTGCGGACCCGGTCCCCGCGGCGGACGTTCCGACCCGGGAACCACCGTGCGCTCCCGGGCGTTCGAGAGGATGCCGGGCCGTCGTGGAGGAGAGGGAGGGCGAGTGATCCGCAGCCGGACGAAGCCGCGTTCCGCCGTTCCCGCGGCCCTCACCGTCCTCACCGTGCTCCTCCCGCTGCTGCCGGTCGTCCTGCTCGCCCTGCCGGAGGCCGGCGGCCTGGCCGCCGGCGTCACGCTCGCCGCGACCACCGCGGCCGGTGCCGCGCTCGTCGTCTGCGCCCTCGTCGCCGCGCGCTGCGTGCCCGCCGTGCCGCCCACCCGGGTGCGCACGGCCCTGCGCGACCGCGACCGGCGCACCGCCTTCCTGCCGCAACGCGACCCCGACGCCCGGGGGCGCACCCGGCCCCGGGCACCCGGACACGCCCTGCCGGCGACCGCCGCGCAGGGCACGTAGGCGCACAGGGCACCTGTTCCGTCCGTCCACCACGCCCCGCGCGGGTCGTCATGCCGTCATCCCGTCTTCCGGTCCCGGTGCGCCCGGGACCTCCGGCACGACGAGACCCCCGGAGGGCTCACCCATGTCCGTCTTCGCCAGCCTGGTCGAGCGCCTGGCCGACCTGCTCCATCCCCTGTTCGGCGCCTCGGCGGCGGCCGCCGCGATCGTCCTGTTCACCGCGCTCGTACGCCTCCTCGTCCACCCCCTGTCCCGGGCCGCCGCACGCGGGCAGAAGGCCCGGGCCGCGCTCCAGCCGAAGATCGCCGAGCTGCGCCGCAGGCACGGCGGGAACCCCGAGAAGCTCCAGCGGGCCGTGCTGGACCTGCACGCCCGGGAGAAGGTGTCGCCGCTGTCCGGGTGCCTGCCGAGCCTGTTCCAACTCCCGGCGTTCTTCCTGCTGTACCACCTCTTCTCCAGCGGGACGATCGGCGGACGGGACAACGAACTGCTCGGGCACGAGCTGTTCGCCGCGCCGCTCGGCGGGCGGTGGACCGACGCGCTGGGCGCGGGCGGCCCGTTCGGCGGTCCGGGGCTCGTCTACGCCGGACTGTTCGCGCTGGTCGCCGTCGTCGCCGCCTTCGGCTACCGGCTGACGAAGCGGTCGATGGCCGCGAACGCGGCGGCGGCCGGGGGCGGTAGTGGGGAGCAGCAGGTGCCGGGGATGGCCGCGATGACCAGGGCGCTGCCCTTCATGTCCTTCCTGACCCTGGTCACCGTGGCCGTGGTGCCGTTGGCCGCCGCGCTGTACGTGGTCACCAGCACGACGTGGAGCGTGGTGGAGCGGGCCGTCCTGTACCGATGACGGCCGGTGACAGCCGATGAAGACCCCTGGCGGCCGCGGGCACGGGCCCGGGGGCGGCCCGGGCCCGTGCCCGCGGTGCGGGTCCAGCACGTGAACGGGGTATTGCGGGCCGGGCGTTCGCCCTGGAGGATCGACCGGTCCTCCGAGGACCGCGGGCGCCCGCCGCACCCGGGCCGCGTGCCTCGGCGGACCCGCGACCGAGGGAGACGTGACCATGAAGCTGCTGCGAGTCGGCACGGCGGGCCGGGAGCGGCCCGCGCTGCTCGACGCCGACGGGATCCTGCGGGATCTCTCGGGGCTCGTCGCGGACATCGACGGCGAGCTGCTCGCCGACGAGGCGGCGCTCGACCGGATCCGGTCCGCCGCCGACACCGGTGAGCTGCTCGCGCTGGACGGGGCGGGGCTGCGGATCGGACCGCCGCTGGCACGGATCGGCAAGATCGTCTGCATCGGCCTCAACTACCACGACCACGCACGCGAGACGGGCGCCGAGCCGCCCGCCGAGCCGGTGGTCTTCCTCAAGGCGCCGGACACGGTCGTCGGCCCGAACGACACGGTGCTGGTGCCGCGCGGGTCGGCCAAGACCGACTGGGAGGTCGAGCTGGCCGTCGTCATCGGGCGCACGGCGCGGTACCTGGAGTCGGCGCGGGAGGGGCTCGCGCACGTCGCCGGGTACGCCGTCGCGCACGACGTCTCCGAGCGGGAGTTCCAGATCGAGCGGGGCGGGACCTGGGACAAGGGCAAGAACTGCGAGACCTTCAACCCGCTCGGGCCGTGGCTGGTGACCGCCGACGAGGTCGCCGACCCGCAGGACCTGTCCCTGCGGCTCTGGGTCAACGGGGAGTTGAAGCAGGACGGCACCACCGCCGAGCAGATCTTCCCGGTGGGCGAGGTCGTGCGCTACGTCAGCCGGTTCATGACGCTGTACCCGGGGGACGTCATCAACACCGGTACGCCGGCGGGGGTGGCGCTGGGGCGGCCGGAGCCGAAGCCGTTCCTGCGCGCCGGGGACGTGGTGGAGCTGGAGATCGAGGGGCTCGGGCGGCAGCGGCAGGAGCTCAAGGACGCGTAACGCTCCACCGGAGAGCCGGAGAGCCGGAGAGCCGGAGAGCCGGAGAGCCGGAGAGCCGGGGGACCAAGGGGCGGGGGAGCCGGGGGACCACGGGGCGGGGGAGCGCGGTGCGTCGCCGGCCGCGGGTCCGTCGCGGCCGGTCGCGCCCGCGCGGCGGGGCCGCACGGGGACACGGCCCCGCCGCGCGGGGGGATACGGTCCCGCGCCCCTCCGTCCTCAGGCCAGCAGCGAGGCCAGGGTGCGCCAGGCCTGCCTCGGCAGGGAGTCGCGGGGTTCGTCGTCGACGATCTGGAGCGCCACGTGGTCCGCGCCCGCCGAGAGGAAGGTGTCGACGCGGTCGCGGATCCTGGACTCCTCGCCCCACGCGAACACCGCGTCGACCAGGCGGTCGCTGCCGCCGTCCGCCAGGTCGTCCTCGGTGAAGCCCAGACGGAGGAAGTTGTCCGTGTAGTTGGGCAGCGCGAGGTACGGCGCCAGGCTCGTGCGGGCCAGCGCGCGGGCCCGGGCCGGCTCCGGTTCGAGGATCACCTTCAACTCGGGCGCCAGCAGCGGGGCCTCGCCGAGGATGCCGCGCGCCCGCGCCGTGTGCTCCGGGGTGACCAGGTACGGGACCACGCCGAGCGCCCGGTCGCGGGAGAGCTCCAGGCTCCTCGGGCCGAGGGCGGCGACGACCCGGCGGCCGGCCGGGACCCCGGCCGCGTCCAGGGCGTCGAGGTAGGCGACGAGGGCCGAGTAGGGGCGGCGGTACTGGTCGGCGAGCTTGGCGTGGCTGACGCCGATGCCGAGCAGGAACCGGCCGGGACGGGCCGCCTCCAGCTCGGCGAAGGCCGCGGCGGCCTCCTGCGCCGTGTACTGCCAGATGCTCTGGATGCTGGTGCCGACGGTGAGCGTCGAGGTCGCCTCGACGAGCGGCACCGCGTGGCGGACGGCGCTGCTGCCGCCCAGCCAGGCCGCGCCGAAGCCGAGTTCCTCCAACTCGGCGGCGGCCTCGGCGATCTCGCCGCGCCGGGAGGGATCCTCCGAGCGCAGCCCGATGCTCCAGATGCCGTACCGGCCGATGTCCTGCTTCGGGATGTCCGCGGTGTCGCTCATGGGTCTCCGAATCCCTCCGTGACGGGGTGCGGTGCCTGCCGTGGCTGATCACGCCTACGGCAGGCACCAACCGCGCGAGGGGTGCCGGTAATCCCGGTACGGCCGAACGGGGGAACCGGGGGCTAACGGCCGGCCAGGAACTGCTCCAGGGCCTCCACCACCATGAGGTGGTCCTGGAGCTGGGGGAGGCCGGAGACCGTCACCGCGCCGATCACCCCCACGCCCTCGACGGTGATCGGGAACGAACCGCCGTGCGCCGCGTAGGTGTCCGGGTCGAGGCGCGAGGACTCCTCGAACGTGGTGCCCTTGGCCCGGTAGCGGGCGCCCACCAGGTAGGACGCGTGGCCGTAGCGCTCCACGACCCGGCGCTTGCGGGCGATCCAGGCGTCGTTGTCGGGGGTGGAGCCGGGCAGCGCGGCGTGGAAGAGCTGCTGGCCCGCGCGGTGGATGTCGATGGCGATCGGCGCCTGCCGCTCCCAGGCCATCTCGACGAGGAGCGAGCCCAGCTCCCAGGCCTCCTCGTAGGAGAACCGACGGAAGACCAGGCGGCGTTCCTGCGCCTCCAGCTCCTCCACGCTCGGGGTGGGTTCCGGCTTGCGGGTGGGGTCGGTGGTCACAGCGTCACCGTCGCCTTCTCGAGGGCCGAACGGCGGGCCGCCTCCAGCACGTCCAGGACGGCGGCGGCCTCCGGCGCGGTCACCGGATTGGGGCCGCCCTCCAGCAGGGCCTTCGCCACGGCCGCGTAGTAGGCGGGGTAGTCGCCCGGCAGGGTCGGCTCGGGGCGTCCGCCGCCGGTCACCGGGGACTCCCCGGAGCCGACGCGGCCCCACAGCTCCTCGGGCTCCGTGCCCCAGTCGGCGCCCGCCGCGCCGGGCCGCAGGCCGTCGCGCAGGGCGGCCTCCTGCGGGTCGAGGCCGTGCTTGACGTAGCCGGCCTTCGAGCCCAGGACGCGGAACCGCGGACCGAGCTGGGCCGTGGTCGCGGAGACGTAGAGGTGGGAGCGGACGCCGTTCGCGTGGGTGAGCGCGAGGAAGGTGTCGTCGTCGGTCAGCGCTCCGTCGCGGCGGACGTCCACCTCGGCGTAGACGGCGGTCACCGGGCCGAACAGGACGAGCGCCTGGTCGACGACGTGGCTGCCGAGGTCGTAGAGCAGGCCCCCGATCTCCGCGGGGTCGCCGGACTCCCGCCAGCCGCCCTTGAGCTGCGGCCGCCAGCGCTCGAAGCGGGACTCGAAGCGGTACACGTCGCCGAGCGCGTCCTCGGCGAGCAGCTTGCGCAGGGTGAGGAAGTCGTTGTCCCAGCGGCGGTTCTGGAAGACGGACAGGAGCAGGCCGCTCTCCTCGGCGAGCGCCGCCAGCCCGCGCGCCTCGGCCGCCGCGCCGGCGATCGGCTTGTCGACGACGACCGGCAGACCGGCCTTGAGGGCGGTGGTGGCGAGCGGGACGTGCGTCCTGTTCGGCGACGCGACGACGATCAGGTCGAGCTCGTCGGCGCGGCCGAACAGCTCGTCCGGGGTCGCGGCGACGCGGACGTCCGGGAACTCGGCGCGGGCCTGCCGCTGCCGCTCGGGGTTCGAGGTGACCACCGTGTCGAGCGCGAGGCCCTCGGTCGCGGCGATCAGCGGGGCGTGGAACACGGAGCCCGCGAGGCCGTAGCCGACGAGGCCGACGCGAAGGGGAGTGCCAGTCATGGTCCTACTTTCGCAACGCTGTTGCCAAAGTGCAAGCGCTGGGGACAATGGGCTGGTGAACAGGACGAACGGCGGAGGGATGCGCGGAGCGACCGGTGGGGTCAACCTGCTCGCCCTGCGCAGCCACAACACCGCGCTCGTGCTCGACCTGCTGCGGACGGCGGGCCCGGAGGGCATCAGCCGGCTGGAGCTCGCCGAGCGCACCGGGCTCACCCCGCAGGCGGTCAGCAAGATAACGGCCCGGCTGCGCGAGGACGGCCTCGCGGCGGAGGCGGGGCGCCGGGCGTCCACGGGCGGCAAGCCGCGGACGGTCCTGCGCCTGGTGCCGGAGGCGGGCCACGCGGTGGGCGTGCACCTGGACCGGGACGAGCTGCGGGCCGTGCTGGCCGACCTCGACGGGACGGTGGTGGCCCGGCGGCGGGTCCCGCTGGACCTGGGCGCCGGGGCGGAGGCGGTGCTGGCGCGGGTGGCCGCGGTGGTCGAGGCGCTGCGGGCGGGGGACGGGACGAGCCCGCGGGCACGCTCCCTGCTCGGCGTCGGGGTCGCGCTGCCCGGGCCGCTCGACCACGAGCGGGGCGTGCTGCACCGGGTGACCGGGTTCCCCGAGTGGGACGGCTTCCCGCTGCGCGACGCGCTGGCCGAGCGGCTGGGGACGGTGCCCGTGGTCGTCGACAAGGACACCAACGCGGTGGCGCTCGGGCTGGCGGTCGGGGGCGAGGGCGGGTCCTTCGCCTATCTGCACCTCGGCACCGGGCTCGGGGCCGGGCTGGTGATCGGGGGCAGTGTGCACCGGGGGCCGCGGACCGGGGCGGGGGAGTTCGGGCACCAGGTGGTGCAGCTGGACGGGCCGCCCTGCGGATGCGGTGACCGCGGCTGCGTGGAGGCCCTGTGCCTGGCCGCCGTGGCGCGGGGCGAGGCGGCGGAGGCGGCACGGGTGCTGGGCACCGGCGCCGCGAACCTCGTGGGCCTGCTGGACATCGACCGCGTCCTGCTCGGCGGCCGCACGATCGAGGCGGCCCCGGAGCCGTTCGTGCACGGCGTGCGGGCCGTCCTGGACGCCCGGGCCCGGCGCACGGGGGACGCGCCCGTCCCCGTCCGCCTCGCCTCCGGCGACGGCCGCGGGGTCGCCGAGGGCGCGGCCCACCTGGTGCTGGCGCCGGTGTTCGGACGGGGGGACGGGTAGCGGGGCCCTCCCCGGGGCCGCGGTCAGGTCCGCCCTCGGCCGGACGGGCGCAGCCGTGCCCCGGCCGGGCGGGGGCGGCCGGGTTCCGGCGAGCGGAGTCGGCGGCGGTGCGGCAGAGTCATGTGTTCATGCGACCCTGCACGCCCGCGTCCCTCTGCCTGGCGGCGATGGCCGCCGTCCTCCCCGCCGCGGCCCCGGCGCACGCGCGCCCCCCGGCGCACGCGCAGGCTCCGGTGCGTGCGCAGGTCCCGGCACACGCACCGGCCCCGGCGCAGGAGGAGGCCCCGCTGCCCGCCTGCGCCTCCGCCGGGGACCGCGCCTTCCCGCTCACCGCCCGCCTCCGCGGCGGCCCCGCCGCCTACCCGGCCGGGGGCGGCTTCGGGACCTGGTACCTGGAGCTGGCCAACACCACCGACCGCCCCTGCGCCGGCGTCCACCCCGTCGTCGTGCTCGTCGACGAGGAGCGGGCGCTGAAGCCCTCGCAGTTCCGTCTGGAGTTCCACGACGGCGAGCGGTTCCGCCCCGTCCGCTTCGAGACCACCGACCGGGACGAGTTCGTCGGTGCCTTCGCCGACGAGGAGGCGGGCTTCCCCGGGTTCACCGTCGGGCCCGGCGGGACCCTCACCGTGAAGGTCCGCCTCGCGGTCGCCCCGGACGCCGTGCCGGGCGAGGTCACCGCCAACGCCGCCGTGGTGCAGCGCCACGAGGACGACGGCGACTGGGTCGGGCAGTCGAACGACTACCGGTTCCGCATCGACGCCGGACCCGTTCCGGGGAGCGACACCGGCAGCGCCTCCCCGGTCCCCGGCGAGGGCACGGGTTTCCCCTTCGTCGACGAGCTCGCCCGTACCGGAAGCGGCGGGCGGCTCCTCGCCGCCGCCGTGGCGGCGCTGCTCACCGGCGGCACGGCCGCCCTGCTGCTCACCCGCCGGCGCCGCTGATCCCGGGGCGGGCCCCGCCGTGAGCCGAGGACCACCCGTTCACCCAAGATCCGGGTCTGTCTAGGCTGGGACGCACGGAGAACCGCGTACGGCAGGAGATCCCGCACATGGCAGACCGCAAGCCCATCAAGTCGTGGCTCACCGACATGGACGGGGTGCTCATCCACGAAGGGGTGCCGATTCCCGGCGCCGACGCCTTCATCAAGAAGCTCCGCGAGTCCGGCAGGCCCTTCCTGGTCCTCACCAACAACTCGATCTACACCCCGCGCGACCTGCACGCCCGGCTGCGCCGCATGGGCCTGGACGTGCCGATCGAGAACATCTGGACCTCCGCCCTCGCCACCGCCCAGTTCCTCGACGACCAGCGCCCGAACGGCTCCGCGTACGTCATCGGCGAGGCCGGCCTGACCACCGCGCTGCACGACATCGGCTACGTCCTCACCGACCACGAGCCGGACTACGTCGTCCTCGGGGAGACCCGCACCTACTCCTTCGAGGCCATGACCAAGGCCGTACGGCTCATCAACGCCGGCGCCCGCTTCATCTGCACCAACCCCGACGAGACCGGCCCCTCCACCGAGGGACCGCTGCCGGCGACCGGCGCGGTGGCCGCGCTGATCACCAAGGCGACCGGCAGGCAGCCGTACTTCGCGGGCAAGCCCAACCCGCTGATGATGCGCACCGGACTCAACACCCTCGGGGCCCACTCCGAGAGCAGCGCGATGATCGGCGACCGCATGGACACCGACGTCCTGGCCGGCATGGAGGCCGGGATGCAGACGTTCCTGGTGCTCACCGGCCTGACCCGGCCGGAGCAGGTGGAGGACTTCCCCTACCGGCCGTCCAAGGTCGTGGACTCCATCGCGGACCTCGTCGACCTCGTGTAGCCGCACCGCGCACCGCCCGGCCCCGGGCCCGGACCCCCGCCGTCCGGGGCGCCACCCGGACGGAGCAATCACGGCACCACGAGGGTGCGGTGCCGTGGCCCGCGGGGGACGCTCCAGGTGTCTGGAGGTTCACGATGGGTTCCCTGCTGTTGACTCTCTGTGCCGGCGCCCTGGCCGCGGCGCTCGCGCCGGCGGCGTACGCGGCGGACGGCGGGGGCGTCTCGGTGATCCCGGCGGCTTCCGCACCCGGCACCCACGTCGCCCTGGCGGTGGCCGGGTGCGCCGAGCGGACGGCGGTCGCCGTGTCCCCGGCGTTCGTCTCGGGCGCGCGGCTCACCGCCGCCGACGGCGTGCTCGTCGGCGAGAGCCGCGTCCGGCCCTCGCTCACCGAGGGGACGTACGACGTGCGGGTGGACTGCGACGGGACCGAACGCAAGGGCACCCTCGTGGTCGCCCCCGCGCGGAAGGAACGGCCCGGTGGGGCGGCGGGCGCCCCCGGCGCACCCCCCGCCGCGGCAGGCGCTTCGGCCACTCCGGGCGCTCCGGCCTCGCCCGCCGCCCCCGGCGACGCCGGGGGCGGCGCCACCGCGCGCCTGGCCGCCGACACCACCCGCGAGGACGGCCCCGGCACGGCCCAGACGGTGGTCGGCCTGGCACTCGTGGGCACCGCGACGGTGGCCGTCGTGCGCGACCGCGTCCGGCGGAGCGGCGGAGCGGGCTGACCATGGCGGAGCGGGAACGTTCCCCGTCCGGCACCGGACGGCTGCTCGCCGGCGTGGCCTGGCTGGTGCTGCTGCTGGGGCTGTGGCTGTGGGGCCGCGAGGCGACCGACGTCCCGGCCGGCGCCTCCGGGCCGGCCACGGGCGACATGGCGGCGGCCGGCCGTCCGCCGCGGGGCGACCCGCCCCCGGCGCACCACCCCTTGGGCACCGCGCCGCCGCAGCGCCTCGACATCCCCGCTCTCGGCGTCCGGGCGCCGGTGGTCGCCCGCGGCCCGGACGAGCGCGGGGCGCCCGATCCGCCGCCGTTCGACCAGCCGGGCGTGGTCGGCTGGCACGCGGGCGGGGTGGCGCCGGGGGCGGCCGACACCGCGCTGCTGGTGGGGCACGTCGGCACCGGGACCCGGCCCGCCGTCTTCCACCGGGTGGACACGTTGCGGCCCGGTCGGCGGATCGGGGTGGTGCGCGCGGACGGCGCACTCGCCGAGTTCACCGTCGAGGACGTCCGGGTCGTCGACCGGGCCCGCTTCGACGCCCACCAGGCCTACGGGCCGCACCGCGCCGGCCGGGCGGAACTCCGGCTGGTCGCCTGCGGCGGCGGCTTCGACCGGGCGAGCGGCGGCTGCACGGCCGACGTGATCGTCTCGGCGTACCTGACCGGGACGCGCGCCGGAAAGCCGACGGGAACCGTCCCCCGACCGGCGACCGGAACCCCGACCCGGGCCTGACCGGGTTCCCGCCCGTACCGATCCGCACGACGGCCCGCCCGCATCCCCCGCACGACGGCCCGCTCGTCACCTGGCCGGGCGGAGCACCGGCCGGACGCGCCCCGCCGGGGTCGGCGGACGCGCCCCGCCGGGGTCGGCGGACGCGCCCCGCCGGGGTCGGCGGGCACGGCTCCGGAACGAACGGCGTGCCCGGGCCCAGGGGGCGGTGCGCCCCAGGTCCCAGCCCGGTCGCTTTCCGTGATGACCGCAGGTGGCCCCGCCGTCCGGGCGTTCACGGCGGCGCCCGGCCCCGCCCCGGGGAACCGGGCTGTAACAGCCCGCGGACAACGAGGGCTCGACCTCGTGGGCGCCGCCGGGCGTGTGTCAGGATTGGGGCTCGGACACTTGGAACAAGTGCACCCAAGGGGGGTTGGATGTACGACAGCAGGGGGGTCGGGGCGTTCGCCGGGAGGTGGGCGTCCGCAGTGGCGCTGGGGGCGGCGCTGCTGATCACGGGGTGTTCCTCCTCCGACGGCAAGGGGGAGGAGCCGGAGGCCGGCGCGGGGATCACGCAGCAGCCGAAGGAGGCCGACCCCTTCTGGGTCAACCCGGACGGCACCGCCGCGCAGCAGGTCGCCGCACTGGAGAAGGCCGGCAAGGAGACGGAGGCCCGGCAGATCCGCAAGATCGCCGAACAGCCCGTCGCCGAATGGATCAGCCCGGAGAACCCGCGGGAGCAGACCCGCGGCTTCACCGAGGCCGCCGACAGGGCGGGCCGCACCGCACTGCTGGTCCTCTACAACATCCCGCACCGCGACTGCGGCCAGTACTCCCAGGGCGGTGCCGCCGACGGCGACGCCTACCGCGCCTTCGTCGACGACGTCGCCCAGGGCATCGGGGACCGGCCGGCGACCGTGATCCTCGAGCCCGACGCGGTGCTGCACCTGGTGGACGGCTGCACCCCGGAGGAGTACCACGAGGAGCGCTACGACCTCCTCAAGGGCGCCGTCACCAAGCTGAAGGCCCTGAAGAACACCAAGGTCTACCTGGACGCCGGCAACGCCGGCTGGGGCGACCCCGACCAGATCTTCGAGCCGCTCCGGTGGGCGGGCGTCGACCGGGCCGACGGCTTCTCGGTGAACGTCTCCAACTTCTACTCCACCGAGGACTCCATCGCCTACGGCAAGAAGCTCTCCGCCAAGATCGGCGGCAAGCCCTTCGTCATCGACACCAGCCGCAACGGCAACGGCCCGTACACCGGGGGCGCCGCGGACGAGCGCTGGTGCAACCCGCCCGGCCGCGCGCTCGGCGAGACCCCGACGGTGAAGACCGCGGACCCGCTGGTCGACGCCTACCTGTGGGTGAAGCGGCCCGGCGAGTCGGACGGCGAGTGCAAGGGCGGCCCCAAGGCGGGCCAGTGGTGGCCGGAGTACGCGCTGAAGCTCGCCCGGGCCGGCGGCTGACCCCGCCGGGTCACCGGCGGGGGCACACGTCCTCGACCTCGCCGCGGTCGGCCGCCAACCGCCGTTCTCCCGCGTTCAGTTCGCGCTGAGCCAGGGTGCACACCCGCTCGATCCACCGCTCGGGATCGAGCGGGACGACGGTGGTACGCGATCCGTCGAGGATCGTGAGGGACGTCCCGTCGGCGTCCGGCGAGGCCACCGAGCCGTATCCCACGTGGTAGCGGTACAGCTCCTGACGTTCCGTGACGTCCCACACCAGCTGCTCACCGGCCTCGGTGGTGGTGTGCAGGGCACGATCGTCCAGGAAGCGGCCGAGCCAGTGCACCCGGTCGTAGGTGAGGGGGTCTTCCTCCTTCTTCCGCCGGACGTCCCACAGGTGCACTGCGCCCCCCGCGTACTGCACGACCAGATGTCCGCCGTCGGGGGAGAGGAGCATCGACCGGACCGGCCGATGCTTGTCCTTTCTTTCGAACCACGGTGTGAAGTCACCGGAGTCGAAGTCCCAGACCCCGATCGCGTCCACCGTCCGCACCACCGCCTGCGGTTTTCCCGGGACGGCACCGGCGAAGGTCCCCGCCGCCTCGTTGGCGATCTGGTACTTCTCCTGGAACGGGGGCTGGAACCTCCTTCCGGTCTCTTCGCCGGTGTCGAGTCGCCAGTAGGAGACGTACGACAGGCCCGAGATCACGGCGTGGTCGTCGTCGGAGAAGCCGATGTTGATCCAGGCCGGAGAGAGTCCCGTGAGCGGATCCGGGCCGACGGCGTCGAGGTCGGGCGGAAGGGGCAGCCGCAGCACGTGCTCCTCGGTGAGCACGGTCCCGCCCGCCTCCCCGGAGATCCGCCAGACGAGGACCGTGCGCCGGTCCTCGGCGACGGTCAGCAGCCGCCGTCCGTCCGGGGTGAAGGCGGCGTACAGGTCGGCCAGCGGCCGTGACGCCCGCGCCGACGCGAGGAACTTCCGCCCGGTCAGGTCCCAGAGCTGCAGGACGGTGCCGTCGCTCCCGACGACCGCCAGCCGGTCGTGCGGTGCGTCCGGTGTGCGGACGCGGTGGACCAGGGCGTTGGTGTCGAACTCCGTGGGCGGCCGGACCCGCACGGTCACGACGCTCCCGCCGACGGCGACCGCTGCCCGCAGGTTCCCCGGGGGGCCGGCGAGGGCGACCGGCGGCGCGAACGTGCGGCCGGTGACGTTTTGGTCCTCGGCTGCGGCGGCGGGGGTGTCGAAGGTGGCGGGCCAGCCCTTCTCCAGATCGACGACGAGGAAGCGCACCCGGCCGAGATCGGTGCCGATGCGGCCGGTGGGGTTGATCAGGTAGCGGCCCGACGCGTCGAGGCGGGGCGCGTACAGCGGGCACAGTCCCTGGAAGGCACTGTTCTCCCAGTTCCGGAAACGGCGGGGTTCCGTGCCCAGCCGCCAGGCCTCGAGGACGCCCTGTTCGGTACAGGTGGCCAGGACGCGTCCGTTGCCGCTGACCGTCGCGGAGGCCGTGGCCCGCTCGCCCCAGGGGCGGTGGAGCGTGCCCCGGTCCAGGTCCCAGGAGACCAGCCGGCCGCGCCCGTCCTCGGCGCCGGCACCGGAGGGCACGATCCGCGCCACCACCGTGCCGTCCGCACCGAACCAGGCCTGCGCCGCGTCCCAGCCGCGCGGCGGGGCGAGGGTGCGGCCCGTGCGCCGGCCGTCCTCGGTGCGCCACACGAGGACCCCCTCGCGGGGAATCGTGGCGAGGATGCGCTTCCCCTCGCCGTCGAAGCGCAGATCGTGGACGCCGCGCGGGTTGTCGCGGGCGACCGCGGCCCTGCGCAGCGGGACGAAGCGAAGGGCGCGCGGGTTGGGATCGGAGGTGTCCCGCACTCCGAGGGAGATCACGCCCCAGCCGGTCGCGCGGGCCACGCTCCGCCCGTCGGGCGAGACGGCGATGTGGTCGCTGTCGCCGTTCTTGGTGCGCTGGAGCGGCTTGGGCCGCTCCTTCCCCCGCAGGTCCAGGTCGATGAAGTCGCCGTCCTTCAGCAGCGCGTACAGCCGCTCGCCGTCCTCGGTGAGCGCCACGCTGTCGACCTCGGCACGGTTCTCCAGCGGGATCCGCTCCACGTCCCGGAAGCGCAGGTACTGAGCCAGTAGCGCGGAGCGGGCGTCCGGGCGGTCGGCGGTGCGGTACGCGGCGGCGGCGTACAGGGAGGAGGTCACCAGCGACACGTCGTCGTAGGCGGCGGCCTGCCGGGCCAGCCGGTCGGACGCCAGTCGGCGCTGCTCCTCCAGCATGTTCAGGTACAGGACCGAGACCACCGACGCCGCCACCACGGCCAGCACGGTGACCCCCACACCCAGGAACCGCAGGTACCGCCGGATGCGCTCGGACCGCGCGGCCTCACGCTGCTGGCGTTCCCGCAGGGCGACGCTCGCGGTAATGAACTCCCGGTCCTCGTCCGTCAGTTCGTCACCGCGCTCGGCGAGCCACTGCTCCGCCGTGCCGAGCGCGGGATCCTCCAGCAGGGCCCCGTCCGGCCGTCCCTCCCGCCACCAGCGGGCCCGGTCGTAGCGCAGTTCCCCGCGCCAGGTGAGGAACGAACGGTCAGCCTCCAACTGCTCCGCCAGCGGTTGCCAGTGCTCGATCAGGGCCTCGTGGGCCAGCTCGACCGTCTCGCCCTGCTCGGGGTCCGCGCCGAGCACGAGGACGCGGGCCTCGGCCAGGTTCCGGGCGATGGCCCACTGCTCCTCGCCCGCGTCGCGGCGGGAGAGCCGGGCGCGCAGCGCGGTCGTGCTGCCCGGCGGGACCTGGATCAGCGCGCGCAGGAGTCCGGCCGCGGCCCCGGGCGGCGCACCGCGCAGCGCGCGCTGCCAGGCCGAGTCCGCCCGGCTGCTCAGCACGCCGCCGAGGCCGCCCAGTTCGCGGTAGGTGTCCAGGCGGAGCCGGCCACCGGTCTGCCGTTCCCACAGGGTGTTCAGCACGAACCCCAGCAGGGGCAGGGCTCCCGGACGGCCGGCCGCGTCCTCGACGAGGCGGTCGGCCAGGCCGTTGTCGTACTCCACGCCGGGGAAGGCGCGCAGCGGCAGCCGGACCACTTCGGTGAGCTGCTCGCGGGTCATGAGACCCAGTTGGTGGGCGGGCGCGCCGCCGACCAGTCTGCTCAACTGCGGGTGCCGCAGAGCCGCGTCCTGGAAGTCGGTCCGCAGGACCACCAGGACGCCGACCCCGGGGTGGGCGCAGGCGTCCAGGAGGCGGTCCACCAGCGCGCGCAGGTCCTCCTCGGGGCGCAGGAGCAGGGCTTCCGCCTGGTCCAGGGCCAGCACGAGGCCGGGTGCCGACCTGTGGCGTTCCAGGGCGTCGCGAACCGCGCCGACGTCCGGCAGACGGCCCTCGGCGCGCAGGGTGACGGCCTCCGTCCCCCGTTCCCCCAGGCGGGGCAGCACCCCGGCCATGAGGAGGGAGGACTTGCCGGACCCGGAGGGCCCGGTCAGCGTCACGCAGCCTTCGGGCGGCCCCTGCGGGCACAACAGGGCGGTGACGGCGTCGACGTCCTCGTCCCGGCCGAAGAAGTGCGCGCTGTTCTCCTCGGTGAACGGGCGCAGTCCCGGGAACGGGGACGCCGGGGCGAGCAACTCGGCCAGTTCCGGCACCTCGTCGAGCACCGTGCGGGTCGGGATGCAGAAGCTCTGCCCGCGGCGCGAGGACGAGACGGACACCACGATGCCCACCGCGGCGCCCAGTTCCAGGTCCCAGACGGCGGAGCCGCTGAACCCGGGCTGGACCGGGTCCGCCTGCGCGTCGAGCGGCGACATCTGCAGCCGCCCGGTGCCGGTGCGGCCGCGCAGCACCGCGGTGTGCCAGCCGCCCCCGGTGCCGTCGTCCGGCAGTCCGAAAACCATCGCCCGGTGGTCCCACACGGTGTGGGGCGCCACCATGAGCACCGGCCGGGCGCCCGCCGGCGGGCGGTCCAGCGCCAGGACGGCGACGTCCCCGCCGCCGTCCCCGCGCACCGGCACCCAGTGCCGGACGACGGCCCCGGTCTCCTCCCCGGTCGCCGCCAGGACCAGGCGGACCCGCAGGGGCGCGTCGGGCGGCTCGGCACGGGTGAGGGGTAGGCGCGCGGCGCCCAGGACGACATGGGCGCACGTCAGCACCAAGGTGGGCGCGATCAGCACGCCCAGGCCCCCGATGTGGCCGTCGGCGGACGCGACCTGGACGGTCGCGGCCGCGAGGACCTCCTCGGCTGTCCGGTCCGATGCGGTCGGCTCGGTCATCTTCGGTATCCCCCGCCACCGTTGACCCCACGCGTCAGCAACGTCCCCCAGAGGTCACACCAGGTGCCGCGCACGAGCAAGATTGTTTCGGGCCAACACGCAGCAGGAGAAAAGGGAGAGGGCGCCCTCTCCCTTTTCTCCTGCTTCTCTGCCGTGCCGTACGGCGGTTACGGCACCTGGACCCACTGGGCCTTGCTCGGCGTGCCGTCGGCGTCGGTGACGAACAGCATGTACCAGCCGGCCTGGACCAGGTTCCGGTTCTCCGGCATGGTCACGGTCAGCTTGTCGCCGTCGGCCTCGAAGTCCAGCGCGATCGACCGCTGGTCCACGTCGGTGACGTGGGTCGAGGCGCTCGGCCGGATCAGGCGGACGTTCTCGACGCGCGCGGCGTCCTTCGAGGTGAAGGTGCCCGACTCACCGCGCTCGATGGTCTCCGGGCCGTCGGACAGCTCGGGCTGCTCACGGTCGCCGTGCAGGTACGGCGGCGTGTAGATCTCGATGCGCTGCTCGAACTCGCCCGGCTTGGTGTTGGCCTTGTCGCCGTAGAGCGAGTCCGAGCCGAAGAACATCACGCGGCCGTCGGGCAGCAGGATCGAGCCCGCGTGGTAGTTGCGGCCCACCAGCGGGTCGGCGACCCGCTGGAACGCGTTCTTCTCCGTGTCGTAGATCCGCGCCTCGAGGATGTTGGAGTCGCTGCGGCCGCGGTAGTCCTCCGAACCGCCGGAGACCAGGATGTCGTCGTTCGGCAGGATCGACGCCTGCGGGTAGCGGGTGCCCTTGTCCAGCGAGGGGCCGTCGACGAACTTCGGGTCGTCGGCCTTGAGGTCGACGATCCGGGTCTTCTCGCTGGCCTTCCTGGACTCGCCGACCCCGCCGCCGCCGATCACCATGTACTTCTCGTCCTGCGCCGGGGGCAGCAGCACCGTGGCGGACGTCTCCATCAGGTCGGGGTCGCTCAGCCCGGGGACCTTGGTGAACTCGTTGCTCTCCACGTCCCAGACGCCCGGCTCGCGGCCCTCGTCGGCCGGTCCGTAGCCCGCGTTCGAACCCGAGTAGAAGATCTTGCCGTCCTGCATCAGGAACAGCGCCGGGTAGGTCGGGAACTGGCGGACCTTGTCGGTGTAGGTCCACTTCTTGGTCTTCGGGTCGTAGACCTCGTTCTTGCCCGGGACGAGCTGGCCGATGTCGTCGAGGCCGGAGACGCTGAGGATCTTGCCGTCGCTCAGGGTGGTGAGCGTCGGGTACCAGCGGGACTCCTTCATCGGGTCGACCTTGATGTACTTCTCGGCGATCGGGTCGAACTCGAAGGCGTCGTCGATGCCCTGGAAGTCCTTCTTGTCCAGGGCGAGCTTCTCGGCGATGCCGTACGTGTTGCGCGCGTCGTCGCCGGTGAGGCCCTGCACGGTGTAGTTGTCCTGCGTGCCGGTCTCGTACTTGGCGCCCTCCTTCTGCGCCTCGACGTAGACGCGGCCGTACCCCGGGGTGTTGCCCAGGAACCTGCCGGTCTCCTCGTCGAAGTTCTTCTCGGCGCGCGGGACGAGCACCGGGTCCTTCGAGACGAAGGTCTTGCCGTTCTCCTTGCCCGTGAACTTCGTCCCCGCGGGCAGGGTCATCGGCTTGTCCGGGTTCTCGTTGTGGACGATCATCAGGCCGCCGGCCTTCTTCACGTCCCCCTTGAGTTTCTCGTACCGCTTGGTGCCGCCCGCGATCAGCAGGTTGCCGTTGGCGAGCTGGGTGTGGCCCGTGCAGAACAGGTCGCTCGGGGTCGGGACCTTCTTGATGGTCCCCTCGACCGGGTCCCAGATCCGGGTGTCGTACTTCTTCGCGTCGAAGTTGTCCTTGTTGTTGCCCGAGCCCGCGACGAGCAGCACCTTGCCGGTGCGCAGCAGCGCCGCGTGGATGGTGTTCTGCCGGTACTCCTCGGGAAACTCGACGATCTCCCACTTGCCGTTGGCGGCCTTGTACTCGGGCTTGTTGATCTTGTACTGGTGGTACTGCTCGGTCCCGAAGCGGTACAGCCACGGCCCGTTCATTCCGGCCAGCGCGAGTACCACCGCCGTGCCGATCGCGAACCGACGGGCTCGACGGCGGCCTGCACGGTCAGTCATTCCTTACGTCCCCCAAGTCCACCAAGGGCGATCTGCATGGTCTGGTCGTTGCCCGGGGCGTGCCCGGTTCCTCCCGGTCCGCCCGGTCCGCCGTGCGGGCCGGCCCAGCTGGGCCGGTTCTGCGGGGCGTGCGCGTGCTGCTGCGGCATCTGCGGCAGCGGCTGCGTCCGGGGCGCTTCGGCGTCCTGCCGCTGGTCCGCGGCAGGGTCACCCGGTGGCTTCTTCTTGTCCTGGCGCATGCCGTGGCGCCAGGCGAACATCGGCGCCGCCGTGATCAGCAGGGCGAACACGGCCCAGATGACCATCGCCGGGTGCGAGTTGCCGTAGACGAAGCCGGCGACGAGGGAGCCGCCGAAGATCAGGATGAAGTACCAGTGGTACCGGAAGGTGCCGAACCAGGTGTCCGGGCTGGCCGAGTCGCCCTTGGGGGTGACCACGAACTTGCTCTTCTTGCGCAGGACGGAGTCGATCAGCGCCTTCGCGTAGAGCGGTGCCGACAGCGCGGACATCACCATGCCGGCCACACCGCCGGAGCCCTCCGGCTCGTGCGGCGAGACGTTGTGGCGGCGGTTCCAGACGTACAGGCCGATCTGCAGCGCGGAGGCGTTGCCGTAGAGCATCAGCCAGATGGTCGGGTCGATGTTCACACCCGAGGCGCCCAGGCCCAGGAACAGCGCACAGCTCAGCGCCGCGAGGATCCAGTTCAGGGCGGACATCGGGTAGAAGATGATCATCATGGTGTAGTTGAAGAGCTTGCTCGGCGGCAGCGAGTACCAGCCCTTCCAGTACTGCTTGAGGATCGTCTCGTACGTACCCCGCGACCAGCGCATCTGCTGGGTGAAGAAGTCGGTCCAGGCGTTGGGGCCCTCACCGACCGCGAGGACGTCCGGGGTGTAGACCGAGCGCCACTTCTTCCCCGTCTCCGGGTTCTTGGCGCGGTGCATCTCGAACCCGGTGGCCATGTCCTCGGTGATCGAGTCGTACAGCCCGCCGATCTGCTTGAGCGCCTTGATGCGCACGGCGTTGGAGGTGCCCACGAACATGGGCGAGCCGTAGCGGTTGCCGGCCCGCTGGATCAGCGCGTGGAAGAGGAACTGCTGCGACTCGGCGGCCTTGGTGACGAAGTTGTCGTAGTTGCCGTACACCTGCGGGCCGATGACGAAGCCGACGTCCGGGTCGCGGAAGAAGCCGAGCATCCGCTCCAGGTAGTTCGGCAGCGGCACGTGGTCGGTGTCGACGGAGGCGAAGAAGTCGTAGTCGTCGCCGTGCGCGTCCAGCCAGGCGTTGTAGTTGCCGTGCTTGGTCTTGGCGCGGTGCGGGCCCTTCTGCTGGTTCCACTTCGCGATGCCCTTGCGGGAGAAGTGGTGCACGCCGAGGCGCGCGCAGACCTCTTTCACCTCGGGGTCGTCGCCCTCGTCGAGCAGCCAGACGTGCATGACGCCCCGGTGGCGGATCTTCACCGCCGCCTCCAGGGTCTTCGTCACCATCTCCAGCGGCTCCTTGCCGGGCACGAAGGAGGTGAGGAAGGCCACGCGGGTGCCGGTCTCGGGCACCACCGGGACCGGGTCGCGGGCGACCAGCGTGGCGTGCGCGTTCGACAGCACGTTCATGCAGCGGAAGAACTCGATCAGACCGATCGAGACGAGCATGACGACGTCGAGGGCGGGCAGCCACTCGAACGCCGGGTAGTCGCGCTCGGTCCAGTGCGAGGGCTGCAGCAGCCACACCAGCAGCACCAGCGACAGCACCGGGGCCGCGGCCAGCATCAGCGCGATGCGGATGCGGTGCGGCTCCTGCGCGATCAGCGAGCGGTACTGGACCTTGTACGGCTTGTTCGGATCGGGCTGGGTGAGGGGACCCGCGAGCCGGCTGTAGTGCTCGTAGTCGTATCTCGGCAGCGTCTTCTTGATCCGGCGGAACGCGCCCGTGTTCCAGTTCCGGTGCGAAGGCACCCTGAGTTGGGTGGTCCGGGACGGGTCGTCGTCCCTCCGGGCGCCCGTCGGTGTCGACGTCATGAGTCATCCCCCCACACACGGCGACGCCGTGTGTTTCGTCGCTTCCTTCCGTCCGCTCGGTCCCCCTCGACCTCCACGGACGTCATCAGTGGTAGACCGCCGCCTCCACGTCGTCCACACCTTATAGACATGGCACGGCGGTCTTCCGGTTGCACGGTGCCCCCCTCGGCACCACCCCTTGGACGGAGTCCCTCGCCCCGAACCGGGACAACCGGTTCCCTGCCCCCCACCAGCCGCACATTCGCGGCAAAGTGAAGAACCCAGGTTCTACGGTGCTCATCATGATCGCAAGGTGCGAAACACGGCGTTCACCGGTCATAGGCGTCCATTGTGACCCCTGGGGGAGGCCCGTGGGGCCTCTGTTCCATACGTGTGACAAGAGGATCCCGTTCAGCGGGCGCGAGAGGAGATCCGGCCAAAAACCGACGGGCCCCTCGTCTGCACGAGGAGCCCGTCCGTTCGGTGCGCCGCCAGGGACTCGAACCCCGGACCCGCTGATTAAGAGTCAGCTGCTCTAACCAACTGAGCTAGCGGCGCGCGCTGACGGAGCAACTCTACAGGACCCCGGGGGGTGCTCCCGACCACCGGCCGCCGGCGCCTCCCCGGGAACGGCGGCCGCCCCCCGATCGGCCCATCGGGTGTACATCATTCGGGCCGTCAACATGCGCGTGACGAAGACGGTTGCGAAACTGCCGACGTGCACAGGCGCGGAGTTTTTCGACAACAGTGTGAGGGCCGACGCATGGGGTCACCGGTATTCGAGGAATTCGAGCCGGCGGGCGACTGCGGCTGCCCCGGCTGTGTTCCCCGGCGGCGGGTCCTGCCGCATTCCCCGGGCGGCCGGCCCCCGGATCGTCCGGCGGCGAACCGGACCCCGGCGGTGGCCGCCGCCGCGTCCGCGGTGAGCGGCGTGCGCGCGGCGCCCGCGTCCGCCGCCCCGCGGACCGCCGGACAACCGGCCGATCCGACCGTTCCCCACGTTTTTGCAGGTGACCGGTGTGACACTCCACAGGGTCGGAGGGTCCCGCTGCACGGTCCCGGTGGCCGTGCGGCCCCGCGCGCGAACCTCGGGCGGATGCCCCTGACCACCCGCGCGGCCATGGTCGAGCGGGCCCGGAAAGGGGTCACCGAGAAGGTTCCCTGCGGCATGTCCGCCTACGGGTCCGACGGTTGTCGGCAGAACGGTTCGGGTCATGTTCCGATGGCGTGGGGCCTGCCCGGGAACGAATGGAACGGCGGTCTCGGGAAATGCGCGGAGAAAAACACCGAGGACGAACTCCGACCGGGTGACATCCTGCTGTTCCCCCCTGCGGCCGACCCCTACGGAAAATCCCCTGTCGTCTTTTTCGGCGGCCGGGCGGACACCGGGCGCACCTCCTGCGTGGCACACGAGCGGACCCGCCCGCACACCCGCCGCGCGACCACTTCGTACGCCTACCGGAACGACTCCGCGCGCTGCGTCCCGTACCGCTGCAGGGACGTGACCGAGGGGACGGCGGACACCGCGCCGCGGACGGCGGGACCGCCCACCGTGCCGGGCCGGACCCCGTCCCCCGGAGCGTCGCTTTTCGGCCCCGGCGCCCCCGACGCGTACGTCACCGGGCTCGGCCGCGTGTTCGCCGGCCGCGGCGGTGACCGCTCCTGCGCGGTCGGTCCCGGACCGCGCCGGACGGACGCGGACCGCAGGGCGACGGGCGGGGGCCGGGACGTCCCGGCCGGAGCGTCCGTGCCCGTGCCGCCCGCGCCCCCCGGGTCCGTGCCGCCCGTACCGCCCGGCTCCGTGCCACCTGCGCCCGCACCCCCCGGGTCCGTACCGCCCGCGCCCGTACCGCCCGCGCCCGTGCCGCCCGTCCCACCCGGACCCGTGCCCCCCGCGCCCGAACCGCCCTTCGCGCCCTCCTCGCACGGGGTGCGGGGCTGTCCGGGCCGGGCGTCGTTCCGGCCCGGCGCCGACCACGCCCGGGTCGCCCGGCTGGGGAGGCGACGGGCGGAGAAGGGGTGCGGCCGGTACTCCACCGAGGGGCCGGGGCCGCGCCGGAGCGAGGAGCACCGCCGCGACGCGGAGGCCTTCCAGCGCGCCCGGGGCCGGCGCGGTGGCGCGGCGGACGGCCACCCGGGCCCGGAGACCTGGCGGCGGCCCTTCTCATGACCCACGGATCCTCGGGGCCACGGCCCACCGGGCCTCCGGGCCCGCGACCCACCGGGCCCTCGGGCTCACGACCCCACGGGCCCGGGCCCGGAGCATCCCCGATGTGACGCATCTGGCGCGGAGGCTGGAGGCACGCGTGACCACGACCACTTCCCACATCCCCGAGTCCGGGCAGCCCGCGGGCGGTGCCGCGGCACCCCGGCCGGTCCGGCTCATCCACACCGAGTCCACCACCGAGATCCCCGTCCACCTGCTGTTCCGCGACGACTCCGGCCCGGAGCCGGTGCGGCTGCGGCCCGCGATGCCCGGCCGCCGGCCGGGCGCGGCGGAGCAGGGGGGAGCGCAACCGTGGGAACGGCCGGAGGAACGGCCGGGCGACCGGCCGCACCTGCGGCGCCCGGCCGCCCTGCGGCCCCGGCGGTCCGTGCCCCGGGTGGACCCCGAGCTGGTGGAGCGGCCCGCCCGGGTGCTGCCCGGCCTCGCCGGGGTGCTCGCCGGGGTGTGCGGGGCGGCGGGCTGCGTGGCCACCTCCCGGTGGGCGGGGGTGCTGCCGCCGTTCGCCGCCGAGGCGCTCGGGGGCACGGCGCACGGCGGCGCGGCCGGGCTCGGTCCCGCGCAGTGGGCGGCGTACGCGGCGGCCGGGACCCTCGGGCTGTTCGGGTTCGGCGGGCTGGCCCGCGGGCGGACCGGGCAGGCCTGGGTGCTCGGCCTGTTCGGCCGCTACCGGGGGACGGTCCGGCGGACCGGGCTGCTGTGGGTCAACCCGCTGCTGCTGCGCCGCCGGGCCGACGTGCGGCTGCGGCACTGGCGCAGCGAGCCGGTGCGGGCGGCCGACCGCAGCGGGGTGGCGCTGCGGGTGGTCGTCCTGGTGGTGTGGCGGGTGCGGGACACCGCGCGGGCGACGCTGGTGGTCGAGGACCACGAGACGTACCTGCGCGAGTGCGTGGAGGCGGCGCTGCTCCGGGTGCCGGTGGCGGCGCCCGGAGCGGGACAGGGCGCGGCGGACGTGACGGAGGACGCGCTGACCCGGCTGGTGGCTCAGGACACCGCGCCGGTGGGACTCGAGGTGTTCGCGGTGCGGCCGGTGCGGGTGGAGTACGCGCCCGAGGTGGCCGCCGCGATGCACCGGCGCCGGATCGCCGCGCTGGACGCCCAGCACCGGGCGAGCATGCTGACCTCGGTCGTGGATTCGGTGGAGGACACGGTGACCCGGCTGACCATGCGGGGGCTGGTGGAGCTGGACGACTACGAACGCAAGGTGCTGGTGAAGGACCTGACGGTGGCGTTCTGCGCGGGACGGGGGGAGACGGGGCCGTGAACGGCCGGGGAACGGACCCCGTGATTGGTATGGACATGCTCAGCTCACGACCCTACTCTGTGACTTGGTCTAGACCTACCTGCACGCCTCACCTTCCCCCACGTCCTCCAGGAGCGGCAGCATGCGCACACGGACCAAGTTGTACGCAGCCGCGGTGGGACTGGCCACGACCGGAGCGCTCGTGCTCTCCTCCGGCGGTGCCAGCGGCCACGGCTACACCGATCTGCCGGTCAGCCGGCAGAAGCTCTGCCAGAACGGCTCAGTGAGCAACTGCGGCGCCATCCAGTGGGAGCCGCAGAGCGTCGAGGGGCCGAAGGGCTTCCCCGCCTCCGG
Organism: Streptomyces viridosporus T7A; assembly: GCF_008704515.1. Classification (NCBI taxonomy): domain Bacteria; kingdom Bacillati; phylum Actinomycetota; class Actinomycetes; order Kitasatosporales; family Streptomycetaceae; genus Streptomyces; species Streptomyces viridosporus. The sequence goes on along the minus strand of NZ_CP023700.1, from coordinate 3,285,578 downwards.
ACCCGCCGACGGACAGCTCTGTTCGGCCAACAACACGCGGTTCGCCCAGCTCGACAACCCGACGACGCCCTCGGGCGGGGCCTGGCCCACCACCCGGGTGACCGGCGGTCAGAGCTACACCTTCCGGTGGCAGTTCACGGCCAGGCACGCCACCACCGACTTCAGGTACTACGTCACCAAGCCGGGCTGGAACCAGAACCACAAGCTGTCCCGGTCCGACCTCAACCTCACCCCGTTCCTGACGGTGCCCTACAACGGCCAGCAGCCGCCGCAGACGCTCTCGCACAGCGGCCGACTGCCGTCCGGGCTGAGCGGGCACCACGTCATCCTCGCGGTGTGGACGGTCCACGACACGGGCAACGCGTTCTACGCCTGCTCGGACGTCACGTTCTGAGGGGGTCCTCCGGCGCCGGTGCGTGCGCCGGAGGGCAACGCACAAGGGCCTCTCGCTTCCACGAGAGGCCCTTCGGTGTGCGCCGCCAGGGACTCGAACCCCGGACCCGCTGATTAAGAGTCAGCTGCTCTAACCAACTGAGCTAGCGGCGCATGACTCCCGCCGTCCGCTTCCCGCGGTCGGCGACGGAGTAAATAATACCCGGCTCCGGGGGTGCTCCCGACCACGCCGCCACGGGCGGGTCCCGCGCCCCGCGGCACGATCCGAACGACACCCCCCTAGATCGCCAGCGAGAGCAGCACCGGGGCCGCGTTGCGGTTGAGGGTGTCCGCGGCCCGGCGCAGCCGGTGGGCGTGCTGGACCGGCAGGGACAGGGCCAGGCAGCCCACCGAGGAGCCGGCCGTGATCGGGACGGCCGCGCAGACCGTGCCGACCGCGTACTCCTGGAGGTCCAGGACCGGAACGGTGGGCGGCTGCGCCTCCAGCCGGGAGAGCAGCAGCTTGTCGCTGGTGATGGTGCGCGAGGTGAGCCGGGCCATCCGGTACCGGGCGAGGTGGTCGCGGCGGCCGTTGTGGTCGAGCTGGGTGAGCAGGCTCTTGCCGAGCGCGGTGGCGTGCGCCGAGCAGCGGAAGTCCACCCACTCGTTCACCTTCGGGGTGGCCGGGCCGTCGGCGTACTGCGTGACCTTGACCTCGCCGTCCACGTACCGGCTCATGTAGACGGCGGCGCCCACGGAGTCGCGCAGCCGGTCCAGGGTGTGCTGGAGCGTGTCGCGCAGGGCCTCCTCGTGTCCCTGGGCCGAGCCGAGGCGGGCGAAGGCCGGCCCGGTGGCGTACGTGCCGTCGGCGGTCTGCGTGACGTAGGCCTCGCGGCGCAGCATCCGCAGGAGCGCGGTCAACCGCTCCGTGCCGAGGCCGGTCCCGCGGGCGAGTTCGGTGTCGGTGACTCCTGTGGTGCGCCGCGCCACCGTCTCCAGGACGCGCAGGGCGTCCTGGACCGAGTGGTGCGGGGCGGTCGGCTCGTGCTTCAGCGCCACGGTTCCCCCTGTGCGCTCTCGGGGCCGCAATCCGGTCAGCGAATCCCCTCCACGATAGCCGTCAAACGGCTTCACGGAAGCGGGGGTTGACAAGAACGCGGCCCTCCCAACTGCACGGCAGAACCCCTGGCATATGCCAGGGGTATGCGCCGGAGCGGAGAGCCGGGACGGCGGCCCGGGTACGCCCCGTGGTCACAGGACCGCGCTGAGGAACTCCCGGGTCCGGTCGTGCTCCGGCTCGCTGAAGATCTTCTCCGGCGCGCCCGCCTCGATGATCCGGCCCGAGTCGAACATCAGCACCTGGTCCGAGATGTCCCGGGCGAAGTTCATCTCGTGGGTCACGCAGAGCATGGTGATGTCGGTGGAGCGGGCGATGTCCCGCAGCACGTCCAGGACGCCCGCGACCAGCTCCGGGTCCAGCGCCGAGGTCACCTCGTCCAGCAGCAGCACCTGCGGCCGCATCGCCAGCGCCCGCGCGATCGCCACCCGCTGCTGCTGGCCGCCGGAGAGCTGGCCGGGGTGCTTGTCCAGGTGGTCGGTCAGGCCGACCATCTCCAGCAGCTCCCGCGCCCGCTCCTCGGCCTCGTCCTTGGACAGGCCGAGCACGGTGACCGGGGCCTCGGTGATGTTCCTGAGCACCGTCATGTTCGGGAACAGGTTGAACTGCTGGAACACCATCCCGATCTTCTTGCGGATCTCGCGGACCTGCTTCTCGGGCGCGGGGAACAGCTGCTCCCCGTCGACGGTGACGGTGCCCTCGTCCGGCTTCAGCAGCGTCATCAGCAGCCGCAGGATCGTCGTCTTGCCCGACCCGGACGGACCGATCAGGGTGACGTGCTTGCCGGCGTCCACGGAGAAGTCCAGGTGGTCCAGGACCGTGTGGTCCCCGAACCGCTTGGTGACCTGCTCCAGGCGGATCAGTTCGCCGGTGCTCCGCGGGCTGTCGGGCTTCTTCTCGAACGGGGTGCGGGTGTCAGTGGACAAGGCGTCGCTCCAGGGCTCGCAGGGCAAGGGAGGCCAGGTAGGAGATGACGATGAAGGCCACGCCGATCACCGTCAGGGGTTCGGTGAACTGGAAGTTCTGCTGGGAGAACAGCCGCGCCTCACCGAGCATCTCCAGCACGGTGATCGCCATCAGCAGGGGCGTGTCCTTCAGCATCGAGATGACGTAGTTGCCGAGCGCGGGCACCACCCTGCGCACGGCCTGCGGCAGGATCACCACGGTCCACGTCCGGTGCGGCGGCAGGTTCAGCGCCGTTGCCGCCTCCCACTGGCCCACCGGCACGGCCTCGATGCCGGCCCGGTAGACCTGCATCGTGTACGTCGAGTAGTGCAGCCCGATGGCGAAGACGCCGGTGGTCAGCGCCGAGAAGGTGATCCCCCACTCGGGCAGCACGTAGAACAGGAAGAAGAGCTGCACCAGCAGCGGGGTGTTGCGGACGAACTCCGTCACCGCCCCGACCGGCCAGGTCACCCAGCGCGTCGGCACCCGCATCAGCAGCGCCCACACCAGACCCAGCACGAACGAGATCAGCGAGCCGAGGACCAGGATCTGCAGGGTGACCAGCAGACCGTCCCAGAAGTACGGCATGAAATCGACGACCGCGCTCCAGTCCCACTTCATCGGACCGCACCTCCCACGCCGCTGGCCTCGGGCCGCTTCGGCTCCACGTCGGCCCCACGGGCCGGCGCCTTGCCGACCCCGGCCTTCAGCTTCTTCTCCAGGCCGCGCATCAGACGGGTCAGCAGGAAGGCGATCACGAAGTAGATCAGCAGGATGTAGGTGTAGATCTCCGCGCTCTCCTGCAGCGCGAGACGCACCAGGTTGCCGCTGAACGCCAGGTCGCCCATGCCCATGATCGACACCAGGGCGGTGCCCTTGAGCAGCTCGACCAGCAGGTTGGAGAACGGCGGGATCATCTCCGGCACCGCCTGCGGCAGCAGGATCAGCCTCATCCGCTGCCAGGGCGTGAAGCTCAGCGCGATGCCGCCCTCGCGCTGGGCCGGGTCGACCGCGGCGAGCGCGCCGCGCACGATCTCCGAGCCGTACGCCCCGTAGGTCAGACCGAGCGCCAGCGTGCCCGCCCACAGCGGCACCAGCTGCCAGCCGAAGGCCGGGGGCAGCACGAAGAACACCCAGAAGATCATCACCAGGGCCGAGGTCCCGCGGAACACCTCGGTGTAGAAGCCCGCGAGGAAGCGGACGATCCACAGCCGGTGGGTGCGCGCGACACCGACCACGAAGGACACCGCCGTCGCCAGCAGCGCGCTGAGGACGAGCAGCTGGATCGTGACCCAGACGCCTTCGAGTACGAGTTCCCAGAGTCCCGAGGTCATCCGCCGCACAGCTCCTTCGCGGTCAGATCCGTCATCTCGTCCTCGGTGAACCCGAACGGCTTGAGGATGCGCAGCAGTTCGCCGCTCTCCTTGAGCTTGCGCAGTTCGACGTTGAAGGCGTCCCGCAGCTTCGTCTCGGTGGGCCGGAAGGCGAAGCCGCCGCCGTCGACGTGCGGTTCACCGCCGACGATCGGCCGGAACGGCTCCGTGACCTCGGCCTTGCTCGACTTCTTCACCACCTCGCGGGTGGTGAGCGCGGTGCCGGCGAAGACGTCCACGCGCCCGGCCTCCACCGCGTTCAGCCCGGCGACCTGGTCGGGGACGATCAGGATGTCGCTCTCCGGGTACCCGGCCTCGACCGCGTACGCGATCTCCGCGTACCCGGTGCCGGTGGCGAACTTCGCCTTCTTCTCGACGACGTCCTGATAGTTGTGCAGCCCCTTGGGGTTGCCCTTGCGCACGATGAACGAGTCGAGCATCTGGTAGTCGGGGTCGGAGAAGATGACCTGTTCGCAGCGGTCGGGGTTGATGTACATCCCCGCGGCCACGACGTCGAACTGCTGGGAGTTCAGCCCCGGGATCAGCGAGCCGAACTCGGTCGGCACGGGCTGGACCCGGTCCACGCCCAGCCGCTTGAAGATGACCCTGGCCAGCTCCGGTGCCTCGCCGGTGAGTTCACCGTCCTTGTTGATGTAGCCGAAGGGTATTTCCCCGGCGATGCCCAGGCGGACGACGCCCGTCGCCCTGAGGCGGTCCAGCAGGTCGCCGCCGTTCGTGCCGGCCTCGGTGGGGACGCGGGAACAGCCCGCGGCACCCAGCGCGCCGAGCGCCGCGACCCCCGCGAGCAGCGACCGGCGTGAGGGCCCGGAGGGTTTCCGGTGTCGTCTGAATGGGTGCAGTGGTGGAGCCATGGCGGCGCGGCTACCCGATGCGATGCGGGTTATTCCGGCCAGTTCCGGCCCCGTTCGGCGGCCGGGCGGTCCTGACCGGCGCGGGACCCTGGGACGCACGGCTGACCGCTGCCGCGGGATTGCGCTGGTCAGACGCGATGTCGCGGGCACGGCCCGGCTGCTCGGCGACCGGGTGCCCGGCACCCGCGCCGCCGTCTGGAATTCCCTCCCGCCGACCGGTGGCGCACATCACGCCACATGAGCGCACAACGAGACCCAAGCCCTTTTCCCGCCCTTCGCGGAATCCGGGCCACCGCCGGAGAATCCGGCCGTCCCTCCCCTTTCCGGGGGATCTCCGCTCTTTCTCCCGCGTGGGCACCGCACCGGGCACGCGGTCCCACGGCTACGGCCGCGAGGTCCGCCCCGGGGGCACGGTCGTGGACCCGGCCCCGTTCCACGAGCGCAACGACCCGTGGCACACCGGCGCGGCGGGGGAGACGCCCGGCTCCCGGCGGGCCTAACCCCCGGTCGCCACCCCGGCCTCGTACAGCGCGTGGGCCGCGCGCAGCACCAGGGCGTCCCGGTGGCGGGCGGCCACGAGCTGGAGGCCGATCGGCAGCCCGTCGGCGTCGGTGCCGACGGGGACGGTCGCGGCGGGCTGCTGGGTCATGTTGAAGGGGTAGGTGAACGGGGTCCAGCCCGTCCAGCGGTGGTGGCCCGACCCCTTCGGCACCTCCGCGCCCGCCTCGAACGCCGTGATCGGGAGGGTGGGGGTGACCAGCAGGTCGTAGCGGTCGTGGAAACGGCCCATGCGGTGCCCCAGGTCCGTGCGGACGTCCACCGCGGCCAGGTAGTCCAGCGCCGAGCACCGGGCCCCGGCGGCGCAGATCTCCCGCAGCCCGGGGTCGAGCACCTCCCGCTGCTTGCGGGAGAGGCGCTGGACCGCGCGGGCGGCCCCGGTGAACCACAGGGTGTGGAAGGCGTCCACCGGCTCGGTGAGATCGGGGTCGGTCTCCTCCACGTACGCGCCGAGTCCGGCCAGCCGCTCCACCGCCCGCCGGACCGCCGCCGCGACCACCGGCCGCACCGCCACCTGCCCGCCCAGCGACGGCGAGTACGCCACCCGCAGCCCGCGCACCCCGCCCGTCAGCCCCGCCGCGAAGGACTCCGGCGCCGGTCCGAGCGCCGACCAGTCGCGGGAGTCGGGCGCGGCGATCACGTCCATCAGCAGCGCCGCGTCCGCCGCGTCCCGGGTCATCGGGCCGACGTGCGCCAGCGTCCCGAAGGGGCTCGCCGGGTGGAGCGGCACCCGCCCGTACGTCGGCTTCAGCGCGAAGATCCCGCAGAACGCCGCCGGGATGCGGACGCTGCCGCCGCCGTCCGTCCCCAGTGCCAGCGGCCCCGCGCCCCGCGCCACGGCCGCCGCCGCGCCCCCGCTGGAGCCGCCGGCGGTGCGCGCCGGATCGTGCGGGTTGCGGGTGACGCCGCTGAGCGGGGAGTCCGTCACGCCCTTCCAGCCGAACTCGGGGGTCGTCGTCTTGCCGAGGAACACGGCGCCGTGCTCCCGCAGCCGGGCCACCGCGGGGGCGTCCTCGTCCCAGCGGCCGCCCGCCGGGTCGATCGCCCGCGATCCGCGCAGGGTGGGGGCGCCGCGCAGCAGCAGGAGGTCCTTCACCGTGACCGGCACCCCGTCCAGCAGCCCGCACGGCTCCCCGCGCCGCCACCGCCGCTCGGACGCCCGGGCCCGCTCCAGCGCGTCCTCGGCGAACAGGCGGACGAACGCGTTCAGCTCCGGCTGGATCTCCTCGGCCCGCCGCAGCGCCGCGCGGGTGACCTCCACCGGGCTGAACCCGCCCCCGCGGTAGCCGTCGAGGAGCCGTACGGCGCTCAGTGCGGTGAGATCATCGGCGAGCTCGGTCATCCACCCTCCCGGGGACGTCAGGGGCCGGGTACGTACCCGCGTCGCTTGTCGACCACGTTCACCAGCGGCCTGCCCGCCGCCCACAGCTCGTACAACTCCACGAACTGGGCGGCGAGCTCGTCCCGCCAGCCCACCGTGTCCCCGCTCATGTGCGGCGACACGACCAGCCCCGGCACCCGCCACAGCGGGTCGTCGGGGGTGAGCGGCTCGGACGCGAACACGTCCAGCGCCGCGCCCGCGATCCAGCGCCGCCGCAGCGCCTCGGCGAGCGCCTCCTCGACGACCAGCTGCCCGCGGCCGACGTTGACGAAGTGGGCGGAGGGCTGCATCACGCCGAAGCGGCGGGCGTCGAACATGCCCCGCGTCCGGTCGGTGAGGGGCGCGGCGGCGATCACCCAGTCCGCGCCGGCGATCAGCCGGTCCAGGTCGTCCGGGCCGTGCACGCCGGCGCGCGGGGCGCGGCCGACCAGGGCGGTGGTGACGCCGAGCGCCGTGAGCGTACCGGCGATCGCCCGGCCGATCGGCCCGGAGCCGACCACGACGGCCCGCGTTCCGGCCACCCTGCGCGTCTCCCGGTGCCGCCAGGTCCGCTCCCGCTGGAACTCCAGCGTCCGCGGCAGGTCCTTGGCGAAGGCGAGGACGAGGGCCGCGACGTACTCGGCGATCGGCCGGTCGAAGACGCCGCGCGCGTTGGTGACCACCGTGTCGGAGGCGGCCAGCTCCGGACCGAGCAGATGGTCCACGCCCGCGCTCGCCGTGTGCACCCAGCGCGGGCGGGGGCCCTCGCCGGGCCACGCCTCGCGGACCGCGTGGGAGGTGAAGTCCCACACCAGCAGCACGTCCGCGTGCGGAAGGCGCTCGGCGAGCGTCGAGGCGTCGGCGTGCTCGATCCGGACCCGACCGGTGAGCCGGCCGAGACGGGGGAGCGGATCGGTGCCCAGGACGAGCAGCGTGGGAGTGGTCATGGGCCGCCGTTCCTCCGGGATGGCCGGGAGTCTCCGTGGGTCCGGGAGTCTCCGTGGGGCCAGGAGTCCTTGTGGGTCCGGGATGCTCCGGGACGCACGGATTGACCACGCTCGCACCCGAACGCACCGTCGTCAACACGGCCGTTCCCGCGGTCCGTCGCGTGCGGGGCGTGGGAACCCACCGGGAGGTGGTGGACCGGGGCCGGCGGACGGCGGTGCGCGGCCGGCACGGCGCGGCGGACGTGCGGTCCCCGTCGTGCGCCGACCTGCCGGCCCCTGACCTGATCCCGCGGCCGGAGGCAGAGTTTCGCATACCGGTCATCTCGGCCAACCAGGTGACCGGGTGGGCGGCATTGCGCCGATTGGGTACCCGAGCGGTAGGACCGTATCGGGCGCTGGTCGACGTGACGGCGCGCTCCGGGACCGCGCTGCCGGGCCAGGTGTCCGGCGCCGTGGGGCCGGAGAAGGAGAAGCAGCAGGAAGGCTGGTCATGACCGCACTGGGATTCCTCTACCCGGGCCACTCCGCAGAGGACGACTATCCGCGCATCGAGCAGCTGCTGGGCAGCGACATCCGGGTGGACCTGGTGCACACCGACGTCGGCGTGGACGCGCACCGGGCGGACGCGCTGCGGGCGGACGTGCTGCGGGAGATGGGCTCGCCCGAGCGGCTGGGGGCCGGGCTGAGGGACCTGCGGCTCTCGGGTGCCGAGGCCGTGGTGTGGGCCTGCACCAGCGGCAGCTTCGTGCACGGCTGGGAGGGCGCCCACGAGCAGGTGCGCTCCCTGGCCCGGGCGGCGGGGATGCCCGCGTCGTCCACCTCCTTCGCCTTCGTGCACGCGCTGCAGGAGATCGAGGTGCGGCGGATCGCCGTCGGGGCCACCTACCCGGACGACGTGACCGCGCTCTTCGTCGACTTCCTGCGGACCGGCGGGGCGGAGGTGACCGGGGTGCGCAGCTCCGGGATCACCGCGGCGGCGGAGGTCGGCGCCTGGGGCGAGGCCGAGCTGTTCGCCCTGGCCCGCGGGGCCGACACCCCGGACGCCCAGGCGCTGCTCCTGCCGGACACGGCCCTGCACACGATCGCCCACATCCCGGCCCTGGAGAAGGAGCTGGGCAAGCCGGTCCTCACCGCCAACCAGGTCACGGTCTGGGAGGGGCTGCGCCTGGCCGACCGCCGGGTGAACGCCCCGGAACTGGGCGCGCTGTTCACCAGGGAGCCGATCGTGCAGGTGTGAGCGCGCCGCGGGGCCGCGGCGCGGGCGGAATAAGCGGGGGCCGTCCCCTGTTGCCGGCCGGAGGAGGACGCGCGGACGGCGCGCCGACCGCGCAGGCGACACACAGGAGGCACCGCACCGTGGCCGCAGACGACACCGCAGCCGACGAGATCCGAGGCACGGCCCGGGGGACCGCACCCGTTCCGCTGTCGGTGCTCGACCTGGTCACCGTGGGCGCCGGCAGCACCGCGGGCGACGCCCTGCGCACCAGTGCCGCCCTCGCCCGCCTCGCGGAGGCGCGCGGCTACCACCGCTACTGGGTCGCCGAGCACCACTCGATGCCGGGGGTGGCCTCCTCGTCCCCCGCGGTGATCCTGGCGCACCTCGCCGCCCACACCGACCGCATACGGCTGGGCTCCGGCGGCGTCATGCTCCCCAACCACGCGCCGCTCGTCATCGCCGAGCAGTTCGGCACCCTGGAGGCCATGGCCCCCGGGCGGATCGACCTCGGCCTCGGCCGCGCCCCCGGCACCGACGGCGCCACGGCGGCGGCCCTGCGCCGCACCGACAGGCTGAACGAGGGCGCCGACGACTTCCCCCAGCAGCTCGCCGAGCTCGTCCGCTTCCTGGACGACGACTTCCCCGACGGGCACCCGTACCGCAGGATCCACGCCGTGCCCGGCCCGGTGCAGGGCACCTCGCCCGGCGGGGTGCAGTCCCCGCACCGCCCGCCGGTCTGGCTGCTCGGCTCCTCCGGCTTCAGCGCCCGGCTGGCCGGCCTGCTCGGCCTGCCGTTCGCCTTCGCCCACCACTTCTCGGCGCAGAACACCCTCCCCGCGCTGGACCTGTACCGGGAGGCCTTCCGGCCCAGCGAGGTCCTCGACGCGCCCTACGCCCTGATCGGCGTCTCCGCGCTCGCGGCCGACGACGAGAAGGAGGCCCGCCGCCAGGTGCTGGCCGCCGCACTGAACATGGTCCGGCTGCGCAGCGGCCGCCCGGGCCTGGTGCCCACCCCGGAGGAGGCGGAGGCGTACCCCTTCACCCCCATGGAGCGGGAGTTCGTCGACTCCTGGAACGCCAACGTCGTCCACGGCACCCCGGACGAGGTCCGCGCCGGACTGGACGAGCTGCAGAAGCGCACCGGTGCCGACGAGCTGATGCTCACGGCCAACGCGCACAGCGGTGAGGTGCGGCTGCGTTCCTACGAACTCATCGCCGACTCCTACGGGTTGCCGGCCCCCGCCTGAACCCCGGACGCGCCCAGCAGCTCGGAGATGCGGTCCGGCGGCACCGGGCGGGAGTACAGCCAGCCCTGACCGGTGTCGCACCCGATCCGGCGCAGCCGGGTGGCCTGCGCCGAGGTCTCCACGCACTCCGCGGTGACCGTGAGGCCGAGCCGGTGGGCGAGCTGGACCATCGCCTCGACGATCACCTCGTCGGCCGGGTTCGGCGGGGCGGCGGAGCGCTCCTCGTAGGGGAAGCCCCGGACGAAGGCGCCGTCCAGCTTGAGGACGGACACCGGCAGCCGGCTGAGGTTCGCCAGGTTCGAGTAGCCGGTGCCGAAGTCGTCGATGGCGATGCGCACGCCCATGTCGCTGAGCTCCCGCAGGACCTGCAGCGGCCGGCCGGACGAGCCCATCACCGCCGATTCCGTCAGCTCCAGCTGGAGCAGCCGCGGCGCGAGACCGGTGTCCGCCAGGATGCCGGCGACGTCCGCCACCAGGTCGGAGTCCCGGATCTGGCGGACCGCCACGTTCACGCTGACGAAGATCGGCGGCTCCTCCGGGTGCTCCTCCTGCCAGCGGCGGGCCTGCCGGCAGGCGGTGCGCAGCACCCAGCGGCCGAGCGGCACAATCGAGCCGTCCTCCTCCGCGAGCCCGATGAACCGATTCGGCGTCAGGGTGCCGAACCGGGGGTGGTTCCAGCGGACCAGGGCCTCCACGCCGTGCACCCGGTCGTCCTCCATGCCGACCAGCGGCTGGTACTCCAGCGCGAACTCGCCCCGCTCGATGGCCGGGCGGAGGGCGGAGGCGAGGGCCTGGCGGGTCACCCGGTGGGCGTTGCGCTCCGGGTCGAACAGCGTCCAGCGGGCCCTGCCGTCGGCCTTCGCCCAGTACAGCGTGGTGTCGGCGGCCTGCATCAGCGCGGTGGGCGTGGTCCCGGCGGTGTGCCGCTCGACCACCCCGATGGACGCGGAGACCGACAGCCGCTGGCCGCAGAGGTCGAAGGGGACCTGGATCGCCCCGAGCACCGACTCGGCGAGGTCGGCGAGCTGTTCGGTGCCGGTGGAGTCCTCCACCAGCAGGGCGAACTCGTCCCCGCCGAGCCGGGCGACCAGCGGGGCGCCGGTCCTGCTCCGGCCGGTCTCCCGCGCGCAGCGCGTCAGGCGCTCGGCGACGGCGGCCAGCAGCCGGTCGCCCATGCGGTGGCCGAGGGTGTCGTTGATGGCCTTGAACCCGTCCAGGTCCACGTGGCACAGCCCGATCCGGCCGGTGCCGCTCCGCTCGTACGACTCCGCCTCCAGGGCGGCCGTCAGCCGTTCGAGGAACAGGGTGCGGTTGGGCAGCCGGGTCACCGGGTCGTGCAGCCGCGCGTGCCGCAGCCGGGCCTGGAGCTCCCGGCGGGTGCTGAGGTCGGTGACCGAGAGCAGGACGCCCTCGTCGTCGGCGGGCAGCGGGGCGACCGTCACCCGCACCCACGGCGCGTGCCCCTCGGGGTGCTTCAGCCGGCGCGTGCAGCGCAGCTTCGCCTGCCGTCCGCGCAGCACCTCGCGGTAGGCGTGCCAGATGCGGGCGTCGGAGGAGAGGTCCACCAGATCGGCGGCGACGGCACCGGTCAGGGTGTCCTGGTCGCTGCCCAGCAGGGTGGCGAGGCTGCCGTTGGCGCTGACCACCATGCCCTCGCGGTCGACCACGGCCATGGCGAGCGGCGCGACCGCGAAGGCGGCGCGGTACGACGGAGACGCCGGGGACGGAGGGGACGCGACGGACAGGGGGGACGGGGAGGACGTCGGAGACGGTGAGGACGCCGGGGACGGCGAGGAGACCGGAGACGCCGGGGAGGCCGGGGAGGTCGGGGACGACAGGGATTCGGTACGGGAAGACGTAGCGATCTCACTCTCTGTGACGTCTGGTCGGTCGAGCTCCGTTGTGGGCGCCGGCCCTTCGGACGTTCCGCTCACCTCTCGCTCCCGCAGTGCACTCGATCGCTGTCCGTGCAGGAAAGTCTGCCGATCATAGAGGCCGACATCGGGCCCTTTTCGATACTGTCCGGTCTCCGGGGCGGTCCCGCATCTCTTCCCGACCGTTTCCGTCCGTCCGATGGGCGGCTTCGACAGGCCTCCGACCAGTTATGACGTTCCGTGCGTGGTGCGACGGGCCCGGGGCGTCCCAGGTGCCGTCCCCCGGGGGAAGACCCGGCATTCTCACCCGTCCGGTGCAGCTGAACAGGGCGTAATACGACAAACACACACACTCTGGGTGCGGTGTCCCGTGAACCGTCTCCCGGAGGTCCCCGTGCCGCGTCAGCTCCCCCTGAGAGGACGAGCACTCGGCCGGGAAGCCCTCCGGGCACTGCGCCGTCCGGGTGTACGGCCCCGGCTGCGCAGCACGGCGGCGATGTGCACCACCATGTCGGCGCTCGCGGCGACCTCGATGGTGTCCGTCCCCTCCTCCGCCGGACCCTTCTCCGCGGAGCCCTGCGTCCTGACCCGCACCGACGCGCACCACTCCGAGGGCCTGGACACCTGGAACGCCGCCTATCCCCGTCCGTCCCGCCGGCTGGACGCGGTGATGGTGTTCCTGTCCTTCCCGGACTCGCACCCCCTGACCACGCCCGAGGAACTCGCCGCCGACCACTTCCCGGCCACGAGCGACTTCTTCCGGCGGGCCTCCTACGGCAGGTTCACGCTGCGCCCGCACGCCCTGCGGCACTGGATCCGGATGCCGCTCCCCTCCACCGCGTACGCCATACGGCGTGACTGGTCCGTCCCCCACCGGGCGGCCTATCTGCACGACGCGCTCGCCGTGGCCGACGGACAGGTCGACTTCTCGAAGTACGACATCGTGTACCTGGTCGCAGACCCGGACGCGCCGGGCGTGGACTCCGACGCCACGAAGGTCGTCAACCTCGACACCCCGCTGCGGGCCGACGGCACCGACATCCGCCGGATCGTCACCGTCTTCGAGAACCACCCCCCGGACCGGCTGGTCCTCGCCCACGAGACCGGGCACGTCTTCGACCTGCCCGACCTCTACCACCGGCCCGTGGACGGCAAGGGCGACTGGGACACCCACGTCGGCGACTGGGACCTGATGGGCAGCCAGTTCGCGCTGGCACCCGACCTGTTCGGCTGGCACAAGTGGAAGCTGGGCTGGCTGGACCCCCGGCAGGTGCGGTGCGTGCGGGGCGCCGATCCGGTGCGGCTGACGCTGGAGCCGCTGGGGGCGGGGCCGGGGGTGCCGGTGACGGGCGCGGCCGGGGCGCCGTCCTTCGGGCTCGGCGGGGGCGTCAAGCTCGCGGTCGTGCGCACCGGCGCCGACAGCGTGCTCGCCTTCGAGGTCCGCGGCCCGGTCGGCAACGACGCGGCGACCTGCCGGCAGGGGGTGCTGGTCTACCGGGTGCGCAGCGCCACCCAGTCCGGCGGCGGCCCCGTCGAGGTCATCGACGCCCACCCGCACACCGAGGCCTGCCGGGCGGACTCGGTCTACCCGCCCCTCGCCGACGCCCCGGTCGCCCTCGGCGAGACCTTCACGGTGCCGGGGGAGTCCGTACGGGTGGAGGTGGAGGGGCGCACGGCCTCGGGGGCGTGGACGGTGAAGATCACCACGGGGTGATCACCGACGGGGACGCATGCGGAGAAGGCCCCCCGCTCTCGCGGGGGGCCTTCTCCGTGTCGTGCGCCGCCAGGGACTCGAACCCCGGACCCGCTGATTAAGAGTCAGCTGCTCTAACCAACTGAGCTAGCGGCGCCTGCTGACGTCGTAGACATTAGCATCCCGGTCGGCGGGAGGAAAAATCGATATCCGCACGGCCGCGCGAGCCGCCCGTACGGCCGCCCAGAGCAGCACCTCCGGGCCCGGTAACCAGGGATGACGCGTGTCCGGGGCGACCAGCCAGCGCGAGTCGGAGCGGACCGCGGCGGCCGTGGTGTCGAGGAGGGCCGGGACCGTCACCGCGTCGCCGGTGCCGTGGCACAGCAGCGGTGGAACACCGCCGGCGCGGCCGTGCCCGCGGTCGTGCGCGCCCCACTCCTCCCACTCCAGCAGGACCGGCAGCCGCTGGGCCGTACCCGGCGCCGCGAACAGCAGCATCCGGCCCCGGAACTCCGCCACCGGCCCGGAACCCGGCCCCTCCTCCCACATCCGGTCCAGCATCCGGCGCCCGAAGATCGCGGGCGCGCTCACCACGTCGAAGGCCACGCCGCAGGGCAGGACGACCGGAGCGGTCGCCCGCTCCGCCCAGTGCGAGAGGGTGCTGCGCGGAGACGTTCCCGCCGAGGCGAGCCAGGCGGCACCGTCCGGGGTGACGCCACCGGCGTCGGAGGCATTCCGTGGACTGCTCATGCCGCACAGATCTACCCGCCGTGAGGGAACGGTTTCCCAGGGTTGCCGGAATCCGGGACGCGGTGCCGGGAGAGGGGGTAGGGTGCCCGCCCGGCATATGCCACGTCTGTTCAAGCCCGGGGCGGTGGGTCCACCGGGCCCACAGGACCCACAGGAATCCCAGGACCCACCGGGCTCACACCGGGTCGGTGTCCTCCGGGCCTTCGCCGCCGCGCATCAGGCCCCGCCCGAACTCGACCATCTTCTTCGCGTAGTCCTCGGTCCACTCGGCGCGCTCCGCGATGTCGGCCGTCGTCAGCCGGTCGAAGCGCCGGGGATCGGCCAGCTGGGCCGCCGCCACCGCCTGGAACTCCATCGCCCGGTCCGCCGCGGCACGGAACGCGAGCGTCAGCTCCGTCGCCCGCTCCAGCAGCGCGCGCGGATCGTCGATCGACTCCAGGTCGAAGAAGTGCTCGGGATCGGCGGCCGACGCCGCGGGCTCGAACAGCAGGGGCGCGGGGCGTAGCCGCGGTTCGTCCCGGCGCGGCGTGGGCTCCGCCATGATCTCTCCTTCTCGTACGTCGTGGTCGACCCGCCGGGGCGATCCACCGGGATGCGCCTTCGGGGAAGCGGGCCACCGTCCATTGTCCCGCGCCTTCGCAAGAGGGCCTCGCCCCGCCGCCGGGGCCGCCACCGCACGCGGTGCTCGGTGAGGTGGGCGAAGGACCGCGTGCGGTGGCCCCCCAACCGTCCGGGCCGTGTTCACCGGCCGCCTGCGGCGGCGTGCCGGGCTCCGTCCGGCGAGGGGTGGGGCCGGTGTGCGCCGTCCGGTGGGCGGAGGCCGGGTCAGGGCCGCCACCGCACGCGGTGTTCGGCGAGGTGGGCGAGGACCGCGTGGTTGGCCTCCCAGCCGTCCGGGAACTTCACGAGCGTGCCCAGCTGGACCGGCTCCGTGGACGGGTAGTCGTCCAGCAGGTCGTCCACCCCCGCCCGGCACACCACGATGCACGCGTGCCGGTGCCGGGAGGCGAGCACGCACAGCCGGCCCGTCTCCAGGTGGAAGGCGGTGGCGTCGGGGCGGCCGGAGAGCGGGTGCAGGACCACCGTGACGTCGTACTCCCGGCCCTGCAGACGGTTCGCCGTGTCGACCGTGACGTCCGTCACGCCCAGCTCCGCGAGCGCCGCCCGCACCGCCGCCGCCTGGTCCCGGTGCGCGGTGCCGACGGCGATCCGGCCGGCGGTCAGCGCGACGGGGTCCGGTGACCGCTCGGAGGTGGTCGCGCCGCCGCGGTCCAGCAGTCTGCGCACGACCGTCGCCACCGCCCGCACCGCCTCCGGGTCCGTGCGCGGGGTGTGCCGGGCGGGCAGCTCCAGCAGGCCCCAGCCGGACTCGGCCGCCTCGTCGATCACCCGGTCCGGGCCCGAACCGTCCGGCGGGACGGCGAGGGTGAGCCCGCGGTCGCCGTGGCCGGTGCCGCTGCGGAACGGCGTGTACGGGTAGAAGGCGTCCGACACCAGGGGCGCCGCCGAGGCCGGCAGCCGCCACGACACCGGCAGCCGGTGCTGCGGCAGGCCGGGGTTGTGGGCGAGCAGGGTGGTCACGGCCGACGCGGACGGGTCGTACGACAGGCCCGCCCACTGCTCGCTGCCCACGATCGCGAACGGGTCGAGTTGCCCCGGGTCGCCCACGAACAGCGCCCGCTCGAACAGGTTGGCCACGGCGAGCAGCGCGTCCGAGCGCATCTGGTACGCCTCGTCGACGATGGCGTGCCGCCACGGCTCGACGCCCTTGACGTGCGCCCACTTCGCCGCCGTCGACAGGACCACGTCCAGCCCGGCGAGATCGGCCGCCTTCGCCGACGTGCGGACGTTCTCCAGCGCGTCGAGCGCCTTGTCGTACGGGTCGGTGTCGCTGCTGTGCAGCCGGCCGACCGGCAGGTCGGGGTTCTTCTCGGCGAGTCGCAGCACCAGGTCGTCGACCTGCGCGTTGGTCTGCGCCACGACCATCAGCGGGCGGCCCGCCGCGGCCAGTTCCAGGGCCGCGCGGACCACCAGGGTGGACTTGCCGGCGCCGGGCGGGGAGTCCACGACGACACCGCGCGCGGTGCCGTGCAGGGTGTCGTCCAGGATCGCGTCGGTGGCGCGGGCGGCCGCCGCACCGGGGTCGGAACCGGCCGGGGAGGCCACGGCCTCGGTGATCAAAGAAGGTCCTCCTCGGTCACGGGGTCGGCGGTCTCCGGCACGGCGGCCTCCTCGCCCGGCGGGCCGCCGTGCGTCCACGGCGTCTCCTCCGGATCGGGCAGCTTCGCCCCGCCGCGCGGTTCGTGTTCGAACAGCGTGAAGCACACGCGGTCGCCCTTCTCCGGCACGGACCCCTCCTCGGGCTCCTTGCCGCGGCCCATCTTGTCCATGATCCGCAGGACGATCAGGAGGCCGTCGTCACCGCCGCCGTCGTCCGGTCCGCCGTCCTCGTACCCGGCGAACTCCGCCGTCTGCGGCTTGCCGCCCAGCGTGCGGTACACCCGGGTCCGCTCGCCCAGGTGCGGGCGGTCGTCCGTGCGGACGGTGACCAGCGGACGGGGGCTGGGCCGTTTGCTCTCGCTGTACGCCATCACCACGTCGACGACCTCGCCCGCGAAGGCCTCCCCGGCCAGCCGCCGGCCCGCCATCACCAGCGGATCGTCCAGGGCCTCCTGGGCCTCCAGGCGGGCCTGCTCCCGCTCGCGCACGGCGAGCTTGTTGGCCGCGGTGACGGCGTCGTCGCGGCGCGGCTGCGGCGGCTCGCCGGCCAGGACGCGGTCCCGGTGACCGGTGAACGACCAGCGGTCGCGCGTCCACCGCTCCTCGACGCGCGCGCCCTGGGGCAGTTCCCGCAACAGGTCCAGGCCGCGCCACACCGCGTCCCAGGTGGGACGTGTGCGGCTCTCCACCAGCGCGCGGATGTCCCGCTCGGCGGCGGTCAGGGCGCCGAGGCGGGCGTCGGCCTCCAGCCCGTCCTCCGCGGCGGCGAGCGCGGTGCGGGCGCGGTCGTAGCGCTCGATGGCCGGGGCGAGCAGTTTGTTGTCGAACGCCGGGTCGGTCGCCGGGCCCGCGGGCGGGCACACCAACTGGCCGTCGGCGTCCCGCGCCAGCTCGGCCTCCTGCGCGGCCTCGGCGCCGGAGCGTCCCTCGGGCGGGGCGATCCAGGCGAGCAGCGCCCCCAGGTGCTGGTCCTCCAGGGTGGACTGCCCGGTCGCCCAGTGCCGGGCCAGGACGTCGGTCATGGCCAGCAGCAGCGACGAGCCGGGCACCCGGGCCCGCTCCCCGAAGTGCGTCAGCCACCGTCCCAGCAGCGGCACCCGGGGCGGCGCCGGGAACGGGGTCTCGGGATCCTGCTCCGCCGTGCGCCTGAAGCGCATGGACCGGCCGAGGAGCCGTACGAGGTCGATGCCCGCCCGGCTCGGCACGATCAGCTGGGGCGCGTCCGCGCACAGTTCGACCTCGACCTTGACCCGCTTGCCGGTCTCCGGGTCGGTCTCGGTGCGCTCGGCCGCCTCCACGGCGCCGGCGAATCCGTCGACGTAGGGAAGGACCACGTCGGCCAGTTCGGCGAGGAACGCGAACCTGAGGTCGCGGTCGCGCGGCTGCGGGACGACCAGCAGCCGCGGCGCGTCCCGGTCGGTGCCCACCAGCGCGCCGAGCGGGGCGCCCGCCTCGCCGGCGGTGGTGAGCGGCACGAACACCAGGGGCCGCGTCGACAGGTGCCGGTGCCGGACGGTGGCGGCGGGCCGGGCGCGGCCGGTGCTGACGGCCTCGAGGCGGGCGAGGGTGGAGATCAGCGACAAGGGGCCACCTCCCGGACGGCGGCGGGAGCGGCCGCGGCGGCGGTGCCCAGCGCCTCCGCGCGCAGGGCCGCCGCGCGCCGCAGTGCCGCCACCACCGGGTCGTCGGGGTCGCCGGCCTGGCCGTGGGCCGCCGCCAGCACGTCCCGGACGGTCGTCAGGCCCCCCAGTTCCGCGCGGACCGGACGGCCCAGGGAGGTCACCGCGCCGGCCGCGCGGGAGCGGTCCCGGCAGTGGAAGGCCAGCTCGCACGCCGACAGGCACTCCGGCGCGTAGGTCGCCGGGACCGACTCCACGGCCGCCGTCAACTGCTCGGCGGGCAGTTCCGGCGAGAAGCACGTGCCCTCCGGGAGCGTGTCGGCGATCTCCTCGATCCGGGTGAGCCGGGCCAGCTGACGGGCGGTCACCGCGCGCTGCTTGCGCACGTCCACGGCCGACGCGGTGGGCAGGTTGGAGAAGTCCTTGGGGCACACGAGCAGGATCCGGTGCCGCACCCGCGGGGGAGGGTCGAGCCGGCCGGCCACCTCCTCGAGCGCCAGCACGTACACCGCCGCCTGGCGGGCCGCCGCGCCGACCCTCGACGGGTCCGCGGCGCCGTCCAGCATGGGGAAGGACTTGATCTCCACGACCGTCCAACTGCCGTCCGGGTGCACCACCACCGCGTCCGGCTCCAGGAAGGCGGGGGAGCCGGCGACGTCGAGCGCGAGCATCGGGTGGTCGAGCAGCGTCCAGGTGCCCGGGGCCGCGGCGGCGGCCTCCGCGGCCTCGCGCAGTGCCAGTCGCGTACGCTCCAGGCGCCCCGCGGGGCCGGGAGCGGTCAGGTCGGGCACGCGCGCGGCGGTGGGCGGTTCGGCCGAGCGGTCCAGCTTCTCGTGGGCCAGCCGCAGCAGTTCGGTGCCGCCGTCGGCCTTGACCTTCGCCTCGAACGCGTTGCCCCGCACGAACGCGAACTGGGACTGCCCGAAGACCGACGGCGAGCCCAACGCACTCGCCAGCGCCGCCTTGTTCACCCCGGCGCCGTCGAGGATCGCGCGCCGTCTGCAGCCCGGGTTGGCGGCGAGGGCGGCCAGGGCACGCGCGTCCAGCGCCTTGGCCTGGACCTCGGGGCCGCGCAGCTCAGCGAGCCGGTGCCGGAGCTTCCTCTCCGGCGTCCGAGGGGGAGGCATCCGGCTCGGATTCCGGTCCGTACCGCGACTGGTGCTGCCACTGCCGTGGAAATCGCTCACCCGCGGAAGTCTGGCATCCTGCACTGACAATCGGGGAACGGGTGCCGGAGGAGTCCGCCGCGACCGGTGTGGGACGGGGCAGGAACCGGGACTTGACCCGGTCCGCGTACCGCATCACGGCCGGGGTCAGCAGCAGTCCGACGCCCATGACGGCCGCCCCCGCGAGCGCGTCGAGGAAGTAGTGGTTCGCGGTGCCCATCACCACGATCGTGGTCACCAGCGGATAGACCACGGCGGCCGTCCGCGTCAGGCGCGTCCGCCCGCACTGCCACAGGATCACCCCGCACCACAGCGCCCAGCCCACGTGCAGACTCGGCATCGCCGCGTACTGGTTGGTCATCCCGCCCAGGCCCCGCGGGGCGCTCGCCTCGCCGCCCCACCACCCCCAGGAGCTGTAGTGGGCCATGGTGTCCACGAAGCCGTGGCTCGCGTCGAGCAGCCGGGGCGGACAGGTGGGCAGCAGGGTGAAGCCGATCAGACCGATGAAGGTGGACGTCATCAGCCAGGTGCGGGCGGCGCGGTAGCGCACCGTGCGGGACCGGAACAGCCAGACGAGGACCGCGGGCGTCACCAGGTAGTGCAGCGACGCGTACCAGAAGTCGGCCGGTATGCCCAGCCACGGTTCGCGGGTGAAAAGGCGGTTGAGCGGGTGCTCGGCGTTGAGGTGCAGGGCCTTCTCGATGCGCAGGATCGCCAGACCGTGGTCCACGGCGTCGGAGACGTCGCCCCGGACGATCAGCCGCCCCGCCGAGTAGCAGGCGTACACCAGGACGATCAGCGGTAGCTCGGTCCACCAGCGCAGCCGGGTCGCCGGGGCCGCCTCGATGCCCGGTTTCTCGGTGTGCGGCATCCGATCGCCCTCCCCCTTCGTTCTCACGCCCGTCGGCGGCCAGTCACTCTACGGTGTGCGCGTCCCCGGTGAGACACCCTCGGCCCTGATAGACGTCGGTACCGCCCGCCGGGTTGCCCGTGACCGGAGTGGGCGATGATGGAGGAGTTCCGTCCGCGAATTTCCCGAAAGGTCTCCCATGGCACCGCGCATCCTGCTGGCCCGGCACGGACAGACCGCCTGGTCGCTGTCCGGCAAACACACCGGCAGGACCGACGTACCGCTCCTGGAGGAGGGCCGGCGGGGCGCCAAGCTCCTCGGCGAGCGTCTGCACCGGGCGCCGTACGACGGGCTGCCGGAGGCCGAGGTGCGCACCAGCCCGCTGGTCCGCGCGCGGGAGACCTGCGAACTCGCCGGCTTCGGCGAGCGCGCGCAGACCTGGGACACCCTCATGGAGTGGGACTACGGGGCGTACGAGGGCATGACCCCGGCCGAGATACGGGCCGCCCGGCCGGACTGGCTCATCTGGCGCGACGGCGTCCCCGAGGGGGAGACCCTCGCCGGGATGACGGCCCGCGCGGACGAGGTGGTGGCCTGGGCGCGCTCGGCCGACCGGGACGTGCTGGTCTTCGCCCACGGACACGTCCTGCGCTCCATCGGCGCCCGCTGGCTGGGCCTGCCCCTCGACTTCGCGGCCCGCATCCGCCTCAACCCGACGTCCCTGTCGGTCCTGGGCTGGGCGTACGGGGAGCCGGCCATCGAGAGCTGGAACGACCTGGGGCACCTGGCGGCCTGAGCGGCGGCCGCCGGCGCCGGGCCGGGGGCTCGGCACCGCGCGGCCCCCCCGCACCGCGCGGTTCCCTGCACCGCTCGTGGCCGCTCGGACCGCGTGTGACCGCTCACACCGCGCGGCCGTTCACACCGCGCGGACGCTCAGACCGCGCGGGGGAACGAGGCGTGGCGGTCCAGGAACGCCGACACGTCCGAGGCGCGGCGGTGCGGGAGCAGGACGCGGGACGTGCCCGCCAGCATCGTCTGGACCCGGGACGACTGGACCTCGGTCAGCAGGTCCAGCACCCGCATCCCGGCCCGGGCCGCCTCGTCGGGGCGTCCGCCGCGGGCCAGGTCGTCCGCCAGCTCGGCCGTGTACAGGGCGATGTTGCGGGTGAAGTGCGGGTCCTGGAGCTCCGCCGCCCGCCGCGCGTGCCGGGCGGCGCGCGGCCAGTCGCCCAGGGTCGACCAGCACTGCGCCTCCAGGCCCTCCAGCTCGGCCTCCCCATAGAAGCTCATCCACTCCGGGTCCGCCTCCGAGGGCCCGCGGTCGAAGTAGGCCTGGGCCCGAGCCAGGGCCTGCTCGCAGCCCGCCCGGTCGGCGAGCCCGGCCCAGCCGCCCGCCTCGCGCAGCGCCAGCAGCGACATCAGCCGCGGCGAGCCGAGCGGCCGCGCCACCCGCTGTGCGGCCTGCGCCGCCCGCACCGCCTCCCGGGGCCGGCCCGCGTCCCGCGCGAGGAACGCCGTGTTGCAGAAGGCGTGCGCCTCCAGGCCCGGATCCCCGGTCACCCGCGCGGTCGCCAGCGCCTCCGCGTAGTGCGAGCGCGCGTCGTCGAAGCGGCCCGAGTCGTGGGCCAGCCAGCCCACCGAGATGGCCAGTTCACCGGCGCCCGCGTAGAGCCGGTCCGCCGTCCGCTGCCGGGTCGCGCCGGCGTCCAGCAACGCGTAGGCGGCGCGCAGGGGGGCCGCCGCGCGCCGGTAGAGGCCGTCCGCCCCGTGCCGGTCGTCCAGCAGCCGGATCCGGCGGACGGCCTCCTCCAGCGCGCCCGCGTCGCTCTCCCCGGCGCGGCGCACGGCGCGCTGTGCCGTCGAGGCGTCCGGGGCGAACCCGAGAGGGCCCAGTGAGGCGGCGGCCACCGTGGCGCCTCCGCCGGTCATGAATGCGCGACGCAGCACGTCGCTCTCCTCTTGGTCGTGCGTGTCGTACGTGGTGTACGTGTCGTACCGGTCCTGTGTGTCATACGGCTCGTCCGCCACGCGTGTCTCACCCGTGGCGTCCGCCGGGCGTCCGGGGCGCGCCGAAGGCGTGTTCCCGGTCTCCCGGGCCCGGCGTCCGCGGACCGACGAACGGGGCGCGAAGCCCAGGTCGGTCAGCGTGCGGCCGGGGAACATGTGCAGGAACACCCGTTCATAGGCGTAGTTGGGACAGCGGATCTCGCCCGCCTCCACCCGGTGCACGTACCGCGCGTCACAGCTGACCCGCTCACCGATCTCGCGGGCGGCCCGGCGGACCGCCGCGGCGAACTCGGCCGGCGAGCGCGGTCCGCGCAGTTGCCGGAAGACGAGGTTGGGCCGGGGTGGCCGGTCGGGCTGGGACGAGGGCACCGTTGACGACGCCATGGCCGGGTCCTCTCTGCGAACCGTCGAACCATGCCGGTTTCGAGGCGAGTTGTCCGGTTGTCGAAGTGTCGCCCTGTTTCCGGCGGGCAAGAACGTACCGGCTGTGACGGATCCGCCACGCGGAGTTTGGCCACAAACCGGATATCTCATCCGCGATCCGCCATGATCTGCCATCCTTTGCGGCGCACTTTCACCGTTGCCGTTGACGGCCCGGCGCGTTGAACCCCGTGGACCGGGAGGCCCCCGACTCCCGACCCGCTCGTGTTCAGGCAGGAATGTGTGTGGTGGAGGCCGGGATGGTGACCAGCCAGAGCAGCGATCCTCTGACGCCGCCGGGTGCGGCGTCGAGCGCACCGCCGGGCGCGCCGGCGACCGGACGCGGGGCGGCCGCGGCAGGCGGCGCACCGCCCTTCGAAGCCCCCGGGTGCGACGTGGTCACGGTTCCCGCGCGGCAGGGTCTGGAGGCGGTCGACATCCTGCGGCGCGGTGCCGGTGAAGCGGTGGGGCCCGTCCTGCACGACGACGGTGGCGACACGCTCGGCTTCCTGGTCCCGCCGGGGACGGCCGCCGCGTGGGACGTGCCGGGCAGCACCTGTACGGAGACCGACGGCCGCGGGCTGCGGCCCTCCCCCGGGCCGCCGGTGGAGGGCTCGTACTGGCTGGTGCCCCCCGGGGAGGCGGACCCGGCGACGGACCCCGCGGTACTGCGGGCGGCCCTGGACGAGGCCCAGCGACTGATCGAGGCGGCGGACCGCTGCTGCTGACGGACCCCGTCCGGCCGACGGTGGACGCCTGGGACAATGTCCCCATGGGAAGGTCCAGGAACCCCGGGCGCCGGCGGGCCGCCGCCGAAGCCGTCACCGAGAGCGTCGACGGGGGACTCGCCCAGCTCGTCCCCGACCGGGAGCGGTCGCGGGCCTGGACGCTGCTGGTCGACGGGGCCCCGCAGTCGCACGTCGACCTGGACGACCCCGCCCACCTCTCCTTCGAGTACCAGCGCCGGTTCGGCCACGTCGTCGACCTCTTCGCCCCGCCCGGCAAGCCGGTGCACGCCGTGCACCTCGGCGGCGGCGCGTTCACCCTCGCCCGGTACGTCGCCGCCACCCGCCCCCGCTCCACCCAGCAGGTCGTCGAGCGGGACGCGGCGCTGGTGCGCCTGGTCCGCCGCGAGCTGCCGCTGGACCCCGGGGCACGGATCCGGGTGCGCTCGGCGGACGCCCGGGAAGGGCTCGCCAAGGTGCCGGACGGATGGGCCGGCCTCGTCGTCGCCGACGTCTTCAGCGGGGCCCGGACACCGGCCCACCTGACCTCGACCGAGTTCCTCGACGACGTCCGCCGGGTGCTCGGACCCGGCGGGGTCTACGCCGCCAACCTCGCCGACGGGCCGCCGCTCGCGCATCTGCGCGGCCAGATCGCCACCGCGGCCGCCCGGTTCGCCGAACTCGCGCTGATCGCCGACCCCGCGGTGCTGCGCGGCAAGCGCTTCGGCAACGCCGTCCTGGTCGCCTCCGACGCGCCCCTGCCGATCGCCGAGCTGACCCGCCGCGCCGCCTGCGACCCGCACCCGGGCCGGGTCCAGCACGGCAGGGAACTCGCGGACTTCACCGGCGGGGCGGCCCCGGTGACCGACCTGGCGGCGGTGGCCTCGCCCGCGCCGCCCCCCTCGGTGTTCCGGTGAGCGGCGCCGGTCCCGGTCAGTAGTTCCCGATCTCCACGCGCGGCGGGCCGTCGTGCCAGGTGCAGAAGACCGACACCCGGTCCGCGCCCGAGGCGAACTCCACCCGGATCCACGACTCCGTCTTCCACACCTGCATCGACCAGTCCGCCGCCGGCGTCGCCGACACCAGGGACGCGGAGGTCTCGCCGAGGTCGAAGACCGCCCGCCCGCCGTCGGTGTCGTAACTCCTCACCCGGCCGGGGGCGGTGGTGGCGGGGGCAGGGGCGGGGGAGGAGGCGGGGGAGTGCGTGGGGGTGGTCCGCGAGGGCTCGGGGGCCGGTTCGCCGGCCGTCCCGCTCGGCGTCGGGGACGGCTTCCCCGGGACCTCGGAGGCCGGGGTGTCCGACGGCCGCCGCGTCGAGGACGACACCGGATCCGACTCCCGGGCGGTCGCGTCGGCCGCCGCGACGGGCAGGGCGCGGGGCGGGTCGTAGGCGGTGCCCGCCATCACCGTGTGGACGCCCCACCACGACAGGGTGACCGCCGCGCCCGTGGCGAGCAGCCAGGCCAGCACGTGTACGAGTCCTCTGCGCATCGTCGGCCCATCTTGCCCCACCCGCCCCACCGGTGTCGCGCCCGCGGGGGCGTCCGGAGTTGTCCACAGGCCCGCACGAGGCCCGCCCGGCATGGCGTACGGTGCCGCCCATGGCAAGTGTTCTCGTGGTCGAGGACGACCAGTTCGTCCGCTCGGCGCTGATCCGGCAGCTGACCGACGCCTCGCACACCGTGCGCAGCGTCGGCACGGCGCTGGAGGCGCTGCGCGAGGTCGCCCACTTCCGCTTCGACGTGGTGGTCCTGGACCTCGGACTGCCCGATCTGGACGGGTCCGAGGCCCTGAAGATGCTGCGCGGGATCACGGACGTGCCGGTGATCGTCGCCACCGCCCGGGACGACGAGACGGAGATCGTGCGGCTGCTGAACGCCGGTGCGGACGACTACCTGACCAAGCCCTTCTCGGTGGAACACCTCTCGGCACGGATGGCCGCCGTGCTGCGCCGGGCCCGGTCCGGCGGCGGGGAGAGCGCGCCGTCCCCCGTGCTCCGGGTCGGCGGACTGACCGTCGACCCGCTGCGCCGCCAGGCCGAACTGGACGGCTCGCGGCTCGACCTGACCCGGCGTGAGTTCGACCTGCTCGCCTTCCTGGCCGGGCGGCCCGGCGTGGTGGTGTCCCGCAGGGAACTGCTCGCCGAGGTGTGGCAGCAGTCCTACGGCGACGACCAGACCATCGACGTCCACCTGTCCTGGCTGCGGCGGAAGTTGGGGGAGACCGCCGCCCGGCCCCGCTATCTGCACACCCTGCGGGGCGTCGGCGTGAAGCTGGAGCCGCCCGCCGCCCCCGCGCCCGGAGGGGAGCCGCCGCGATGAGATGGGCGTTGGTGAAGGTGTCGCTGGCGGTGACCGCGATGGTCGTGATCGCGTTCGCGGTACCGCTCGGGCTGGTCATCCGGGAGATGGCCCGCGACCGCGCCTTCTCCAACGCCGAACGGGAGGCGGCGGCCCTCGCCCCCGCGCTGTCCATCACCACCGACCGCGACCAGCTCGAGCGGGTCGTCGCCTCCACCGGCTCCGACACCGCCGTGGCCGTGCACATCCCGGCCGGCGACGGGAGCGAGGCCCTCGAGATAGGACGCCGGCGGACCGCCGCCGAGGACATCGCGGCGGTGCGGGAACTGGGGCGCGCCTCCACCTCCGCGGTCCCCGGCGGCTCGGCCCTGCTCCAGCCGGTCGCGCTCAGCACCGGCGAGATCGCCGTGGTCGAGGTGTTCGTCCCCGAGTCCGAGGTCACCAACGGCGTCGGCACGGCCTGGGCGGTGCTCGCGGCGGTCGGGACCGCGCTGATCCTCGGCTCGGTCGCGGTCGCCGACCGGCTGGGCGTGCGGATGGTGCGGCCCGCCCGGCGGCTGGTGGAGGGGGCGCACGAACTGGGGGAGGGGAAGCTGGGGGCCCGGGTTCCCGAGGAGGGGCCGACCGAACTGCGGCTGGCGGCGGTGGCGTTCAACTCCATGGCCGACCAGGTCGTCCAACTGCTCGCCAACGAGCGGGAGCTGGCCGCCGACCTGTCCCACCGGCTGCGGACGCCGCTGACCGTGCTGCGGCTGAACGCCGCCTCCCTCGGCGACGGTCCGGCCGCCGAGCAGACCCGGGCGGCGGTCGAGCAGCTGGAGCGCGAGGTGGACACCATCATCCGCACCGCCCGGGAGGCCAAGCCGCAGACGGCCGCCGCCGGCCCCGGCGCCGGGTGCGACGCGGCCGAGGTGGTCCGGGAGCGGATGGCGTTCTGGTCGGCGCTCGCCGAGGACGAGGGCCGCAAGTGGCGGGTGGCCGGTGCGGACCGGCCGGTGCGCATCCCCGTGGCCCGCGCCGATCTGGCCGCCGCCCTCGACGCCCTGCTGGGCAACGTCTTCCGGCACACCCCCGAGGGCACCGCCTTCGCGGTCGACGTGCACAACGGCGACGACGCGGTGATCGTGCTCGTCTCCGACGCGGGGCCCGGCATACCCGACCCCGAGGCGGCGATGGCCCGCGGCCGGGGCTCGGGCAGCGACGGCTCGACCGGGCTCGGCCTGGACATCGTGCGCCGGCTCGCGGAGTCGACCGGCGGGGACGTGCGGATCGGCTCGTCGGTGCTCGGCGGGACCGAGGTGCGGATCTGGATCCAGCTCGACGGACGTGAGCGGGCACCCCGGCGGCGCGGGCACCGGGGGACCGTGCGCCGGCGCGGGCCCGGCCGGCTGGTCCCGGCCTTCCACCGCTCCCGCTCGCTGCCTTGAACACGTCCCGCGAACGGGCCCCGGGAGCACCGGCGGCCCTCGGACCGGGAACTTCGTCCGACTTGCGGACCGCCGGCCTGCTGCCGCACCGCGGTCCACCGCCGACGGGGCGAGCGGGTGCCCCGGCCGGTTCCCCGTCCGGCCGGGGCACCCGCGGGTCCGGTGGCAGGTCCGGACCCCGTACGGGGCGCGGCACCCCCCTGCGGCACCGCGCCCCGCCCCCTCCCGGGGAGGGTCAGAAGCGCTCGGGCTCCGGCAGGGTCCCCGACCCGGCCGCCCGCGCGTACCACAGGGCACTGGACTTCGGGATCCGCTGCTGGGTCGCGTAGTCGACGTACACCGCGCCGAAGCGCTTGTCGTAGCCGTACGCCCACTCGAAGTTGTCCAGCAGGGACCACAGGAAGTAGCCGCGCACGTCCGCGCCGTCGGCGATGGCCCGGTGGACCGCCGCGAGGTGGCCGTGCAGGTAGGCGACGCGCTCCGGGTCGTGCACCGTGCCGTCGGCACCGGGCTTGTCGTCGTAGGCCGCGCCGTTCTCGGTGATGTGCAGCGGCAGGCCGGGGGCCTCGCGGGTGTAGCGCATGATCAGCTCGTGCAGCCCCGTCGGGTCGACGGACCAGCCCATCTCGGTCTGCTCGCCCGGCGCCTGGTGGAAGGCGACGTCGTCCGCGGCGGGCCACGGCGAGTGGTCGCTCGCCCCGTGGCCGTCGACGCGCGGGCCCTTCGCGTCCGGGTCCGCCGCCGACACCAGGGTGGGCGTGTAGTAGTTGAGGCCCAGCGCGTCCAGCGGCTGGTGGATCAGGTCCAGGTCGCCGTCCTGGATGCACGACCAGTCGGTGACCGACGAGGTCGCCTCCAGCAGCGTCTCCGGGTAGGCGCCGTGCAGGACCGGGCCGTGGAAGATGCCGCCGGACAGGTCGTCGATCTTGCGCGCCGCCGCCCGGTCCGCCGGGTCGCCGGGCGAGAGGGGCCGCACCACCGAGGTGTTGAGGCTGAGCGCGACCGAGTTGCGGGCCGGCATCACCGAGCGCAGCGCCTTGGTGCCCAGGCCGTGCGCCAGGTTGAGGTGGTGGGCGGCCCGCAGCGCGGCCGCCGGGTCGGTGCGGCCGGGGGCGTGCACCCCGGAGGCGTAGCCCAGGAAGGCGCTGCACCACGGCTCGTTGAGCGTGATCCAGTTCTCCACCCGGTCGCCGAGCGCCTCGCCGACGATCTGCGCGTACTCGGCGAAGCGGTACGCGGTGTCGCGCTCCGGCCAGCCGCCCGCGTCCTCCAGCTCCTGCGGCAGGTCCCAGTGGTAGAGGGTGACGGAGGGCTGGATGCCGCGCGCCAGCAGCTCGTCCACCAGACGGCGGTAGAAGTCGAGGCCGCGCTGCACGGCGGGGCCGCGGCCGGTGGGCTGCACCCGGGGCCAGGAGACGGAGAAGCGGTAGGCGTTCAGGTTCAGCTCCGCCATCAGCGCCACGTCGTCGCGGTAGCGGTGGTAGTGGTCGACAGCGATGTCACCGGTCTCGCCGCCGGCCGTCTTGCCCGGCGTGTGGCTGAAGGTGTCCCAGATGGAAGGGGTACGTCCGTCCTCCCGCACCGCCCCCTCGATCTGGTACGCGGAGGTCGCGGCGCCCCAGAGGAAGGCGGGAGGAAAGGTCGCCGGGGTCGCCGGCGTGGCGGAGTCAGACATGGAAGCGCTCCCATAGCAGGTCGTGGAAGACCGACGGATGACGGAAGGGGGATGAGGGGGGCCGGGACGGCGGTCACCCGGCCCCGAGGGTACGGAGGTGAGTGGGCGTCAGCCCTTGACGGCGCCCTGCATGATGCCGCCCACGATCTGCTTGCCGAAGATCGCGAAGACCAGCAGCAGGGGCAGCGTGCCCAGCAGCGCGCCCGCCATGATCAGGGACTGGTCCGGGGTGTAGCCGCGGCCGAGGGCCGCGACGGCGACCTGCACGGTCGGGTTGCCGTTCTGGGTCAGCACCAGGAACGGCCACAGGAAGTCGTTCCAGGTCTGCACGAACATCAGCATGCCGAGCACGGCCATCGCCGGCCGCGCGGCCGGGAACACCACGTGCCACACCACGCGCCAGCTGCTCGCGCCGTCGACCCGGGCGGCCTCGATGACCTCGTCCGGCAGCGCCTGGAGCAGGTACTGCCGCATGAAGAACACACCGAACGCGCTCACCAGCGACGGGAAGATGACCGCCTGCAGCTGGTCGGTCCAGTCGAGCTTGGCGACCATCATGTACAGCGGGATGATGCTGAGCTGCGGCGGCACCATCATCGTGCCGATGACGATCAGCATCAGCGCGTTGCGGCCCTTGAAGCGCAGCTTGGCGAAGGCGAACCCGGCGATCGTCGACAGCACGACGATGGTCGCCGCCGAGACACCCGCCACGATGGTGGTGTTGAGGAACGCCTCACCGAGGTTGGCGTCCTTCCAGGCGATCTCCAGGTTCTTGAACAGGTTGGAACCGAACCAGAACGGCGGCGGGGTCTGCGCCAGGCGCTGGTTGTCCCGGGAGGCGGCGATCGCGGTCCACACCAGCGGGAACAGCGACACGAGGGTGAACACGATCAGGATCGCGTACGCGATCGGACCGCCGTGCAGCGTTCCGCCGGCCCGTGCCGACTTCGGCAGGCGCGAGCGCTTGGACTCCTTGACGGGCGGGGTCTCGGGGGGCGTCACAGTCGTCGTCACGGCCACCACTCCTTAACTGCTGGCGCGCAGCCGGCGCGAGATGACGTGGTTGATGATGCCGATGACGATCAGGATCAGGAACATCGTCCA
Organism: Streptomyces viridosporus T7A; assembly: GCF_008704515.1. Classification (NCBI taxonomy): domain Bacteria; kingdom Bacillati; phylum Actinomycetota; class Actinomycetes; order Kitasatosporales; family Streptomycetaceae; genus Streptomyces; species Streptomyces viridosporus. The sequence goes on along the minus strand of NZ_CP023700.1, from coordinate 3,255,741 downwards.
GGCGATCGCCGAGGCCCGGCCCAGGTGCTGGTTCACCCAGCCCTGCTCGTACAGGTACAGGCCGAGGGTCTGGAACTGGTGCTCCGCGCCGCCGGACGCGCCCTTGTTGGCGTCGAACAGCAGCGGCTCGCCGAAGACCTGGCTGGCCCCGATCGTGGAGACCACCACGGTGAACAGGATCGTCGGGCGCAGCGAGGGCAGCGTCACGTGGAGGAACTGCTGCCAGCGGCTGGCACCGTCCAGCGCCGCCGACTCGTACAGGTCCTGCGGGATCGCCTGCATCGCGGCCAGGTAGATCAGCGCGTTGTAGCCGGTCCAGCGCCAGATGATGATCGTCGAGACGGCGAACTGCGAGGGCCACTTGTCGCCCTGCCAGTCGACCGGGTCGATCCCGACGAAGTCCAGCGCCCAGTTGATCATGCCGTAGTCGCGCCCGAAGAGCAGCACGAACACCAGGGAGGCGGCGGCGATCGAGGTGGCGTACGGCGCGAGCATCGCGACCCGGTAGAAGGTCGAGGCGCGCAGCTTGTAGTTGAGGATGTGGGCGATGCCCATGGCCATCAGCAGCTGCGGAACGGTCGAGATGATGCCGATGGTCAGGGTGTTCTGCGCCGCGTTCCAGAAGAAGTCGTCGTCGAAGATCCGGGTGTAGTTGCGCAGCCCCACCCAGTTCATGTCGGTCGGGGCGGTCAGCTCCACCTGGTGCAGCGAGGCCCAGCCGGTGTAGATCAGCGGGAACAGGCCGAAGGCGAGGAACAGCAGGAAGAAGGGGGAGACGAACGCGTACGGGCTCCAGCGCACGTCGCGCTGCCAGCGCCGGGACAGCTTGGCCCGGCGTCGTCGTTCCTTGTCCGCGGGCAGGGGGCCCTTGGGCGGACGGCCCGGGGCCGCGCCCCCCTCGACGGGGGACGCGGCGGTGTCGGAGCGGGTGGCCATGCGGGTCACTTGTCCAGGTTGTTGTCGATGGTCTTGGTGGCCGTCTCCCAGGCCTCCTCCGGGGACTTGCCCTTGGTCACCAGGATGACGCCGTTGTCCGTCAGGCCCTGCTGGATGATCTGGTCCTTCGGGCCGATCGGCTGGACGGGGATCTGCTGGGCGGCCTCGGAGAAGATCTCACCGATCGGGGAGTCCCCGGTCATGTCGTTCTTCGCGCCGGTCACCTCGGGGCTGTCGAAGGCGGCCTGGGCGCTCGGGAAGCTGCCCTGCACCTTGAACAGCTTCGCCTGCTGCTCGGGCGCGGTCAGCCAGGCGACCAGCTTCTTGGCCTCCTCGACGTTCTTGCCGCTCTTGGGCACGGTCAGGAAGGAGCCGCCCCAGTTGCCGGACCTGGGCGCCACGGCCACGTCCCACTTGCCGGCGGCGTCCGGCTGCGACTTGCCCTTGATGTAGCCGAGCATCCACGGCGGGCAGGCGATCGCGGCGAACTTGTTGTTGGCGATCGTCTGGTCCCAGGCCGGCTGGAACTGCGTCTGCGCGCCGACCAGGCCCTTCTCGGCGGCCTCCGCGGTCAGGTCGAAGGCCTTCTTGACGGCCGGGTTGCTCTTGTAGGTCACCTCGCCGGAGGAGTTGTAGAACTTCTCCTCCTCACTGCTCAGGATGGCGTTGATCAGACCGCCGGGGGAGTCCAGGAAGGTGGTGCCCTTGGGGCCGTTCTTCTTGTACTGCTCACCGGCATCGACGAACTTGCCCCAGTCGCCGGCCCACAGCTCGGCGACCTTCGCGCGGTCGGTGGGCAGCCCCGCCTTCTCGAACATGTCCTTGCGGTAGCAGATCGCCATCGGGCCGATGTCGGTGCCCAGGCCGACGGTCTGGCCGTCCTTGGTGGTGCCCTGCTGCCACTTCCAGCCCAGCCAGTTGTCCTTCTTCACGCCCGGGGCCTTGGAGAGGTCCTCGAGCTTGCCGGCCTGGGTGGCGACGATCTCGGCGATGTTGCCGACCTCGACGGCCTGGACGTCCTGCAGGCCGCTGTTGGTGGTCAGGTGGTTGAGGAGGGCGGGGTAGTAGTTCTCGTTCCGCTCGATGACGTTCTCAGCGATCTTGATATCGGGGTTCAGCTTCTCGTACTCGGCGTACAGGCCGGCCTCCTTGAAGCCGAAGGTGCCGAACAGGCCCAGCGTGACCGTCGTCCTGCCCTCACCGCCCGACGAGGAGTCGGAGTCGTCTCCGCCGTCGTCGGCGCAGCCGGCCAGCAGCCCGGTGCCCAGCGACACCACGGCCGCGACGGCCAGTGCCTTGCGGACGATGGGCTTCCCCCCGCCCGAGCGCTGCCGAGAGAGGGGGAGGGTACGTGCTCGCATTGCGTCCTCCTGTTGCCCTGACGTGCCGACCCCCCGGCCAACGGCTCTGTTGGGCCCGTGACTTGCTCGCTGCGGCTCGGGCGGGGAACGTGCGGGTTGTGTATGTGTCAGGTACTGTGGGAGCGCTCCCACAAGTGATGTGTTGAAGAGTCCCGGGTCCGGGCGGGGGTGTCAAGGGAGCAGACACGGCAAAGTGCGTTCAGTTATCGGGCTGTTAACTGGACGCCCCCGGGCCGCCCCCGGAAGCCTGGGGTCCGTGTGCCGCCCTCCCGGCGGCGGTCACGAGCGGCCACGAGGCTGTTAGATTCCAGGCCAGCGTGACACACGAGGGAAGGCGGGGCCGATGGCGAGCCACGGAGTGCGGGGCCGGAGCGGCGGCCGGCCCACCCTTGAAGAGGTGGCGGCGCGCGCGGGCGTGGGCCGCGGCACGGTCTCCCGGGTGATCAACGGCTCACCCCGGGTGAGCGACGCCACCCGGGCCGCCGTGGAGGCCGCGGTCGCGGAGCTCGGCTACGTCCCGAACACCGCCGCCCGCGCCCTGGCCGCCAACCGCACGGACGCCATCGCCCTGGTCGTCCCCGAGCCGGAGACCCGGTTCTTCGCCGAGCCGTACTTCTCGGACATGCTCCGGGGCGTCGGGGCCGCGCTGTCCGACACCGAGATGCAGCTGCTGCTGATCTTCGCGGGCAGCGACCGGGAGCGGCAGCGGCTCGCCCAGTACCTGGCCGCCCACCGCGTGGACGGGGTGCTGCTGGTCTCGGTGCACGCCGACGACCCGCTGCCCGACATGCTGTCCCAGCTGGAGATCCCGGCGGTGATCAGCGGTCCCCGGTCGGCCGCGGAGACGCTCACCTCGGTGGACTCGGACAACTACGGCGGTGCCCGCCAGGCCGTCGAGCACCTGATCGGCCGGGGCCGCCGCACCATCGCCCACATCACCGGCCGCCTCGACGTGTACGGCGCCCAGCGGCGCGTCGACGGCTACCGGGACGCCCTGCGGGAGGCGGGCCACGAGGTGGACGAGCTGCTGATCGAGCCCGGCGACTTCTCCGAGGGCGAGGGCCGGCGCGCGATGGAGGCCCTGCTGGAGCGCCGCCCCGACCTGGACGCGGTCTTCGCCGCCTCGGACGTCACCGCGGCCGGTGCCCGCCACGCCCTGCGCGAGGCGGGCCGCCGCATCCCGGACGACGTGGCCCTGGTCGGGTACGACGACTCCGCCATCGCCCGGCACATGGACCCGCCGCTGACCAGCGTGCGCCAGCCCATAGAGGAGATGGGCCGCAGGATGATCGACCTGCTGCTCGCCGAGGTCGCCGACCGCCGCCCGCCCGCCTCCCGGGAACTGGGCCGGAGCCAGGTGGTGCTGGCCACGGAACTGGTGGAGCGGGCCTCGTCCTGAGGTCCCGGGGCTCCGGGTCCCGAGATCCCGGGGCTCCGGCGAGCCCCGGGGCCCGCCCGGATCCGTCGGACGGCCCGGAAACGTGTTCAGCCGGTGACCTCGATACGAGATCACCGGCTGAACGGTGAGGGTGAGTGACGGGACTCGAACCCGCGACATCCTGGACCACAACCAGGTGCTCTACCATCTGAGCTACACCCACCACGGCCCGGTCGATCGGGAGGAGTTCCTTCCCCGACCGGCCGAGAAAAAGTGTACAGGGTCCGAAGGGGTGCTCGTGCACGGCTTCGCGCGGCGCCCCCGATCTTCCCCTGATCTCCCCCGATCCGCCTACTGGGCAGGCACGACGTGCTTCGCGGCGATCTTCTTCGCGGTGTCGGAGTCGGGCCCCGGCTGCGGGACGAAGACGGCCTCCCGGTAGTAGCGCAGCTCCGCGATGGACTCGCGGATGTCGGCGAGGGCGCGGTGGTTGCCGTTCTTCTCGGGACTGTTGAAGTACGCCTTCGGGTACCAGCGGCGGGCCAGCTCCTTGACGCTGGACACGTCCACGATGCGGTAGTGCAGGTAGTCCTCCAGCGTCGGCATGTCCCGCAGCAGGAAGCCGCGGTCCGTGCCGACGGAGTTGCCGCACAGGGGAGCCTTGCCGGGCTCCTTGACGTGCTCTTGCACATAGGCGAGGACCTGCTGCTCGGCGTCCTCGAGCGTCGTGCCGTCCGGCAGCTCGGCGAGCAGCCCGGACGCGGTGTGCATCTGACGCACCACCTCCGGCATCGTCTCCAGGGCCCGCTCCGGCGGGCGGATGACGATGTCCACGCCCTCACCGAGGACGTTCAGCTCGGAGTCGGTGACGAGGGCGGCCACCTCGATGAGCGCGTCGTCCGACAGCGAGAGGCCGGTCATCTCGCAGTCGATCCACACCATGCGATCGTTCATGTGTCTCACCTTACGGCGCACCGGGGCGGATCGAACCGGGTGGTGAGGCGCCCGGCGGCGGTGGTGCCCGGGCGCGGCGGGAGCGGTTTCACGGGCCGGTGGACACGAGCGGTCCGCGCGGTGTCCCGCGGACGGACGGGGCCGGAGGCCGGTGCCTCCGGCCCCGTCCGGTGTGCGCCGGTGCCGTCTACGTCACGGCGCGCTGCGCTGTCCCGGGACGCCGGCCCGCGTCGGGACGTAGGCCTCGCGGCCGGAGTCCGCCGGGGAGGCGGAGGCCGTCAGGGACGGGCCCAGGGAGCTCGCCGCCGCGGTGCGGCGGGACTGGTGCGGCAGGGGCTGCTCCGGGTGCAGGGCGGCGGACTGCCCCGGATGACCGGGCAGTCCCGGATGCCCCTGCTGGCCGGACGGGACGCCTCCCGGGGCGTTCGCGGTGCCGTCGGTGTCCTGGTTCCGGTCGGCCTGCGGGCGCCGCGCGCGGTACGCGGCCCGGTAGGCGGCCGGGGACGAGCCGAGCTGGCGCCGGAAGTGGCCGCGCAGGGCGACCGGCGAGCGGAAGCCGCAGCGGCCGGCGACCTCGTCCACCGAGTAGTCCGACGTCTCCAGCAGACGCTGCGCCTGCAGCACCCGCTGGGTGATCAGCCACTGCAGCGGCGCGCTGCCGGTCAGCGAGCGGAACCGGCGGTCGAACGTACGGCGGCTCATGTACGCGCGGGCCGCCAGCGTCTCCACGTCGAACTGCTCGTGGAGGTGCTCCAGCGCCCAGGCGACGACCTCGGCGAGCGGGTCGGCGCCGATCTCCTCCGGTAAAGACCGGTCGAGGTAGCGCTCCTGGCCGCCGCTGCGGCGCGGTGGGACGACCAGGCGCCGGGCGAGTGCCCCGGCCGCCTCGTGGCCGTGGTCCGTGCGCACGATGTGCAGGCACAGATCGATTCCGGCCGCCGTGCCCGCGGAGGTCAGCACGTCACCGTCGTCCACGAACAGCTCCCGTGGATCGACGTGCACCGACGGATAGCGCTTGGCCAGCGTCGGCGCGTACATCCAGTGGGTGGTCGCGGGCCGGCCGTCCAGCAGGCCCGCCGCCGCGAGGACGAAGGCGCCGGTGCACAGCCCGACGATGCGGGCACCCTCCTCATGGGCCCGGCGCAGCGCGTCGAGCGCCTCCTGGGGCGGTGGTGAGGTGATCGAGCGCCAGGCCGGCACCACGACGGTGCCCGCCCTCGCTATCGCCTCCAGCCCGTGTGGTGCGGTGAGTTCCAGGCCCCCCGTGGTCCGCAGCGGGCCTTCTTCGCCGCCGCACACCAGCAGGCGGTAGCGCGGCACGCCGGCGTCCTGGCGGTCAACCCCGAACACCGACAGCGGTATGGAACTCTCGAAAATGGGGCCGCCGCTGAACAGCAGCACCGCGACGATCTCCTTGCGGCGTCGCCCGGCGAGTTTCCGGGCCGCGATGTCCGGCGCGGCAGTGGAGTCGTGGCTCATCCTGCTAAGCCCCCCTCGGTGGTCGCGGCTCCTCGGTTGTGTCGCTCCTGCACGTTTCCCCTCGGTCCTGCACGAGTCCCCCGCCGTAAGACAGTCAAGATCGAATCTACTGCGTCCCGCCGTGCCCCGGTGGCCAGTTCGGCATCCGGCACATTGTCGACTTGGCAACTTGGCGTGAAGCATTCGATCACGAAGCGTTGCACTCGCGGGCCGTGCAGGGAAGTGCGCCTCGTCGCAGTGGCCAATCCCCATAGGGTGCACGGGACCCCCGTGACCCTTTCCGTGCAGGTCGAACGGGGGTTGGGGGGTGGTTACGGCAGGAGATGCACGAGGAGCAGAAGTTGGCTGAAAAGATACGGGGGCGTGCACGGAAACCGGTCAGCCGACCGGTGCGCCCCCGCTCCGTCCGGTGGCACCCGGTGTCGCCCGGGAAGGGGGGCCGGACCCGGACGCGGTCCGCTTCCCCGCGGTGCGGGTCACGGTCCGCCGCGCGGCCGGCCCGCCGGAGCCCGGGCGTCCGGGGCGGGCGGCCCGCGGCGCCCCACTCTCGCGGCCGGGCGGGCCCCGCGCAAACCGCCTGTACGGCGCAGCGACCATTGCGTTACGGGCGCCTCCTCGTGCATGCTCCGGGGGGCCCGTCGGCCGATGCGCGCGGGATCTGGGCTCAGGAGGCGTGCCGCCGTACCCTTGGGGGTATGGGGTTGGGAAGATGATTCCCGGACACAGCTCCGCCGCACACTGTCGTCCCCATCAAAGGATCACCACTCCGAGACAGCCATGGCCGGTCACGAATTCTTCGAACCCGCGGACCGCAAGCGGCCGGTCGCCGATCCCACGGCGGCCGATCCCAGGGCGGCGGAGGAGTCGCGCCACGCGTGCGATCCCGCGTTCCGGCACGGTGTGGTCGTCGGCTTCGACGGCTCGACCTCCAGCGAGCGGGCCCTCGCCTACGCGATCGGCATGGCGCAGCGGCTCGGCTCGGGCCTGATCATCGTCCATGTCGCCAACCGGTTGCCCACCACGGTGTGGGCGGGCTGCGAGCCCCCGGTCTTCGTGGACGTCCCGGACCACCGCACCGAGGTCCTCGGCCTCGAACTCGCCTGCGCGGACCACCTCACCGAGGTGCCCTGGATCCTGGTCGAGCGCGGGGGCGACATCTGCCACGAACTCGAGGAAGTGGGCCGGGAGTACGAGGCCGACGCGATCGTGGTCGGCTCCACCCACGGCATCGCGGGCCGGATCTTCGGCTCGGTGGCCGGCCGGCTCGCCAAGCGGGCGAAGCGGCCGGTGGTCGTCGTCCCGTGAGTCGCTGACGGACCCCCGCGTGCGGGAGCGCGCCGCGCGGGGGTCCGTTCCGTCGTTCCGCCCCTGTGGGCACGGGGGGCGTTCACGCGGTTCCCCGCGCCCCCCTGGGGGTGCTACTCCACCGTCACCGACTTGGCGAGGTTGCGCGGCTTGTCGATGTCCCGGCCCAGGGCCAGCGCCGTGTGGTAGGCGAGGAGTTGGAGCGGGATGCCCATGAGGATCGGGTCCAGCTCGTTCTCGTTCTTCGGGACGACGACGGTGTGGTCGGCCTTCTCCTGCTCCCGGTGGGCCACGGCGAGGATCCGGCCGCTGCGGGCCTTGATCTCCTCCAGCGCGGCGCGGTTCTTCTCCAGCAGGTCGTCGTCGGGCACGATCGCGACCGTGGGCAGCGCGGGCTCGATCAGGGCCAGCGGGCCGTGCTTGAGCTCGGAGGCCGGATAGGCCTCGGCGTGGATGTAGGAGACCTCCTTGAGCTTCAGGGAGGCCTCGCGGGCCACCGGGTAGCCCCGCACGCGGCCGATGAAGAGCATCGAGCGGGCCTCGGCGTACTGCAGGGCCAGCTTCTTGACGTCCTCCTCCTGCTCCAGGATCTCGGCGATCTGCCCCGGCAGTCGGCGCAGCCCCTCGATGATCCGCTTGCCGTCGCTCACGGACAGGTCGCGGGTGCGGCCCAGGTGCAGGGCGAGCAGGGCGAAGGCGACCGTGGTGTTGGTGAAGCACTTGGTGGACACCACGCACACCTCGGGACCGGCGTGCACGTAGATGCCGCCGTCCGCCTCGCGGGCGATCGCGGAGCCGACGACGTTCACCACGCCCAGCACCCGGGCGCCCTTGCGCTTCAGCTCCTGCACGGCCGCCAGCACGTCGTAGGTCTCACCGGACTGGGAGACCGCGACGTACAGGGTGTCGGGGTCGACGACCGCGTTGCGGTAGCGGAACTCGGAGGCCGGCTCGGCGTCGGCGGGGATGCGGGCCAGCTCCTCGATCATCTGCGCGCCGATCATGCCGGCGTGGTACGAGGTGCCGCAGCCGAGGATCTTCACGCGGCGGATCCGGCGCGCCTCGCGGGCGTCCAGGTTCAGGCCGCCCAGGCGCACGGTGGAGAAGCGGTCGTCGATCCGGCCGCGCAGCACGCGGTCCACGGCCTCGGCCTGCTCGTGGATCTCCTTGTGCATGTAGGTGTCGTGGCCACCCATGTCGTAGGAGGCCGCCTCCCACTCCACGGTGGTCGGCTCGGCGGTGGTCCGGGTGCCCTCGGTGGTGTACGTGCGGAAGTCGTCGGCCTTGAGGGTGGCCATCTCGCCGTCGTCGAGGGTGACGATCTGCCGGGTGTGGGCGACCAGGGCGGCTATGTCGGAGGCGACGAACATCTCCTTCTCGCCGATGCCGAGCACGACGGGCGAGCCGTTGCGGGCCACCACGATGCGGTCCGGGAAGTCGGCGTGCAGCACGGCGATGCCGTAGGTGCCCTCGATGAGGCGCACGGTCTCGCGGACCTTGTCCTCCAGCTTCTCGGCCCCCGAGCGGGCGATCAGGTGGGTGAGGACCTCGGTGTCCGTCTCGGAGAGGAACTCGACCCCGTCCGCCTCCAGCTTGCGGCGCAGGTCGGAGGCGTTGTCGATGATGCCGTTGTGGACGACGGCGACCTTGCCCTCGGCGTCCAGGTGCGGGTGGGCGTTCACGTCGGACGGGGCGCCGTGGGTGGCCCAGCGGGTGTGGGCGATGCCGGTGGTGCCCTTGAAGCGCGCGGGGACCTTGGCCTCCAGGTCGCGCACCCGGCCCTTGGCCTTGACCGTCTTCAGGCCGGTCGCCTTCGGGGAGGTGACGGCGACGCCCGCCGAGTCGTAGCCGCGGTACTCCAGGCGCTGCAGGCCCTCGAGCAGCAGGGGAGCGGCCTCACGCCTGCCGATGTATCCGACGATTCCGCACATATGGGTAGTTCCTAGCCGTAGACGATGCGGCGCAGCTGCCGGAGCGAGAGCTCGGGCGGGGCCACCGCGCGGTATTTGAGGTCCGCCTCGATCCGTTCGAAGATCGTCGCGTTCACCAGACCCTGGGCCTGCAGCTCGCGGTGGCGGCGACGGACGTACTCCTCGGTCGTCTCGTCGAAGTAGGCGAGCACGTCCTGGACCACGCGCAGCGCCTCGCCCCGGCTGAGGGGGGTGGACCGCGTCAGATGATCAACAAGTTCGTCGTGCACCCGATGATCCTGAGGTACCGGAGTCGGTTTCGCAAGAAACGTGCCCGATTTCGGGCAGGAAAATGTCTCTCGGGGGCTGCCGCGATGTCCCGAGGCCCGGGGTGGGCCGCTACATGCGCTTGAGGACCGCCTGCTTGGCCAGGGCGAACTCCTCGTCCGTCAGCACCCCGGAGCGGTGCAGCTCGCCCAGTTCCCGCAGCCGGCGCAGCAGGGCGTCGTGATCGTGCTCGGCGGCGGGGGCGGGAGCGGGGGTGGGAACGAGGGCGGGAGTCGCGGCGGGCGCGCTCGCGGTCCCGGGCGCCGCGGGCCGTTCGTCCTCGGCGGCGTCCCGGGCGGCCGGGTGGGGCAGGCGGGCCTGGACGGCGGCGGCGACGAGCGCCATCAGCGGGTCCTTCTTGAAGCCCCACAGCTCCACCGCGTTGGGGTCGTACTTGGCCGGGGCCTTGGTGGGGGCGTTCCGCACGAGGAAGCGGAGGTGGCCGTTCTCCAGCCCGGCCGACGGCTGCCACTCCACGGCGGCTATGTCGGCCAGTGCGAGCGTGCGGGTGCCGGCGGCGGACTTGGCCTCCTCCGTCTTCCAGTTCCACTCCAGGCGGACGCGCTCGCCGTCGAAGCTCGCCGTGCCGTCCCCGGCGGACACCGACAGCGGCACGGACGGGCCGGGCAGCAGGTACTCGGCGACCGGGGTGGAGGGGACCTGCTCCAGCAGCAGGGCGCTGCGGACCTCCTCCGCGACGTACTCGGCGACCCCGTAGCGGTCGGACTCGACGATCAGCTGGTAGGGGTCGTGCGGCTCGGTGAGCCGGCCGCGGGCCACGTGCAGCAGCGGGTCGGCGCCGTCGCGCAGCCGCAGCCTCAGCCGCCCCGCCTTCTTGCCCTGCTCGAACGAGATCCCCGCCAACGCCCGCAGGGGCACCACCAGTTCACCCAGGGTCCTGCGCAGCAGGCCGACGTTCTTGTCCCGCCCGGGGGTCAGTCGCAGGGCCTCTCCGTCGAAGACCCAGGTGCCGTCCTTCTGGATGATTTCCGCCATGGGGGGATTGTTTCACCGGTTCCGCGGGACAGTGGCCTAGACCTTTTTCGGTCTCCCTTGCGGACGGCTGCCGGGCGTGGCCCGAGTTGGGCCGGTCCCCCCGCGGCCGCGCACGACCGGGAGGGCCACCGGGTGCGGCCCGCGGCGCGGGGGCCGCGCCGGAACGTGCGGGACGCGCCGGGGATCGGGTGCCCCAGGTCCCCGCAGGTGCCCGGGCCGTCCCGGGGACGGAACGAGGGGGCGGAAACGGCGGGCGGGCACCCCGGAGGACCGTACTCCGGGGTGCCCGCCCGTTCGTGGGTCAGAACCCCGCGAGGGGGTTGCGCAGGGTGCCGACCAGCTGGAGCGCGCCGGACGGGTCCGCGAGGTCCACCATCTGCCGGTTGTTGCGCAGTTGGAGCCGGTTGAGGCAGGACAGCGCGAACTCGGGGGCGAACATGTCGTACCGGGCGAACTTGTCGGCGAGTTCGGGCACCGACGCCTGGTACTCGCGGGTGACCTCCGCGACCGTGCGCCAGAAGCCGTCCTCGTCCAGGATCCCCTCGGTGGCGAGGTTCGCGGCCAGGAAGCGGAAGAAGCAGTCGAAGACGTCCGTGAAGATCGACAGCAGCTTCTGGTCGTCGGGGACCTCCACGCGGATCCGGGAGACCTCCGGCGGCAGCACCGCGTCCGGGTCCATCACCGCGATCTCCTCGGCGATGTCCTTGTAGACGGCCCGCCGCACCACCCCGTCCCCGAGGACCAGGATGACGTTCTCGCCGTGCGGCATGTACGCCAGGTCGTAGGCGTAGAAGCTGTGCAGCAGCGGGGTGTAGTAGGCGCGCAGGTAGTGCCGCAGCCACTCGGCCGGCGCCAGCCCCGACCGCTCGATCAGCGCGCCCGCGACGGACTTCCCCTCGTGGTCGACGTGGACCAGCGACGCCATGGTGGCCAGGGTCTCGCCGTCCTCCAGCGAGGGCACCGGGCTCTCCCGCCACAGCGCCGCCAGCATCTTCCGGTACGGCGAGTGGCGGTCGGTCGCCCGCTCGTACTCCAGGTGCCGGTAGCCGACCGCCGCCCGCTCCCGGATGATCGACAGGCCCGTCGCCCGCAGCACCGGGTCGCTCTCGATCAGCCGGGCCAGCCAGTCGTTGATCGCCGGGGTCGCCTCCATGTAGGCGGCCGACAGCCCGCGCATGAAGCCCATGTTGAGGACGGACAGGGCCGTCTTCACGTAGTGCTTCTCGGGGTGGGTGGTGTTGAAGAAGGTCCGGATGGACTGCTGCGCCAGGTACGCGTCGTCGCCCTCGCCCAGGCAGACCAGGTGCCTGCGCGCGACCTCGGCGGCGAAGGTGACGGAGAGCTTGTTCCACCACTGCCAGGGGTGGACGGGGACGAGGAGGTAGTCGGCGGGGTCGAGGCCCTGCTCGCGCAGGACGCCGTGGAACCGCTCGACGGTCTCCCCGCCCAGCTCGTCCCGGAGGAACGACTCGTACTCGACGCCGGCGCCGGCCGTGAACACGGCCCGCGAGCGGTGCGCGGCCAGCCACACCAGCTTCACGGGGTGCGCCGTCTCCGGCGCGTACGCCAGGTACTCGTGGACGCCGAAGCCGAGCCGCCCGTTGTTGGCGACGAAGCAGGGGTGGCCCTCGGTCATGCCGGTCTCGACGGCCTGGAAGTCGCTCCGGGCCAGCTCGGCGGAGGTGACCGGCGGCTTGGTGAGCTTGTAGCAGGTGCCGGAGAGGGTGGAGGAGACCTCCTCCAGGTACACCGGCAGGATCTCCTCGCTCAGCCCCAGCGACTTCTGCAGCTCGATGAAGAAGTCCAGTGCGGCGAGCGGGAGTTCGCCCTCCCCGCGGTGGCGGACGATGGAGTCGGCGTCCACCTGCCAGTGGTCCAGGGCCCGGCGCACGGCGGTGAAGCGGTACTCGGTCAGGCCGTCGTCGCTGCGCACGGCGTAGCGGCCCCGGCCCGTCTCCTCGGGGGTGATCAGCCGCTCGTGCGCGAACTCGGCGAGCGCCTTGCGGATCAGCAGGCGGTTGGCCCGCTCCCAGTGCTCGGGGGTCAGGTGGGAGACGGCGTCGGCCGGGTTCATGCGTCCACCCCCGTGGCCGCGGTGAACCGTTCACGGGTGCAGAAGCTCAGCAAGGCCCTCTTCTCCGGCTTCTCCACCTCGCGCACGGGGACGAAGCCCACGGCCTCGTTCAGGGCGTGCACCGCCTTGTTGGACACGTCCGGCTCCACGACGACGCGCCGGGTCGCCGGGTCGGCGAACAGGTGCGCCATCACGGCGGTGATGACGGACCGGGTGAAGCCGTGCAGCGGGGTGTCGGTGGGCGCGACCAGGAAGTGCATGCCGACGTCCCCGGGCTCCGGCTCGTACAGGCCGACCAGCTCGCGGTGGGCGGGGTCGTACGTCTCCATCAGGAAGGCGGGCCGGCCGTCGTGCAGGCCCAGGTGGGCGTGGTGGTGCTCGTCGGCGGCGATCCTCATGTACTCGCGCTCGACGTCCTGGAGCTTCGCGTCCTGCATCATCCAGAAAGCGGCCTTGGGGTGGGTGACCCAGCGGTGCAGCAGCTCGGCGTCCCGCAGCGGGTCGAGCGGCCGGACGGTGAAGGTGCCGAGCTCGTTCTTGAAGCCGGTGAAGCCGGTGTCGTCGGTGCTCATACGGCGAACTCCTGGAACGCGATGGACTTCTCGACGGGGTAGTACTCGGTGCCGAGCATTTCGCGGATGATGCAGCTGTTGCGGTACGGGCCCATGCCCAGGTCGGGGCTGGTGACGCTGTGCGTGTGGACACCGGCGTTCTGCAGGAAGACGCCCCGCCCGGTCACGTCGACGGCGTAGTCACGGGTCACGTCGAAACGGCCGTGCCCGTCGAAGCGGAGCCGGTCGCGGATCGGGTCGAGGAAGTCCGGCGGCTCGTAGTGGTAGCCGGTGGCCAGCACCAGGCCCTCGGTGCGGAGCTCGAAGTCCTTGCCCTGCTCGTCCTGGTGGAAGCCGAGCGTGTAGCCGCCGTCCTCGTACCGCGCGGAGGTCAGCGAGGAGTTGGTGATCAGCCGGGTGGGGACCGGCCGGTCGCCGCTCTCGACGTTCTTCTGGTACAGCAGGTCGAAGATCGCGTCGATCAGTTCCGAGTTGATGCCCTTGAACAGGCCCTTCTGCTGCTTCTCCAGCCGGTAGCGGGTCTCCTCGGGCAGCGCGCGGAAGTAGTCGATGTAGTCCGGGGAGGTCATCTCCAGGGTCAGCTTGGTGTACTCCAGCGGGAAGAACCGCGGGGAGCGGGTGACCCAGTTGAGCTGGTAGCCGTGCGCGTCGATCCCGGAGAGCAGCTCGTGGTAGATCTCGGCGGCGCTCTGCCCGCTGCCGACGACCGTGATCGACTTCTTCCCGCGCAGTTCCGCCTTGCGGTGCATGTACTGCGCGGTGTGGAAGGCGTCGCCCTCCAGGCCGCGGCAGGCCTCGGGGACGAACGGCACGGTGCCGGTGCCGAGGACCAGGTGCCGGGCGCGGTAGGTCTCCCCGGCCTCCGTCCGCACGGCGTACAGCTCGGCGGCCTCGTCGTACGTCACCTCGGTGACCGTCGTGCCGAAGCGGATGCAGGAGAGCTGCCCGGCCGCCCAGCGGCAGTAGTCGTCGTACTCCAGGCGCAGCGGGTAGAAGTTCTCGCGGATGTAGAACGAGTAGAGCCGGCCCTTCTCCTTCAGGTAGTTGAGGAAGGAGTACGGGGACGTCGGGTCGGCGAGGGTGACCAGGTCCGACATGAACGGCGTCTGCAGGTGGGCGCCGTCGAGGAACATCCCGGCGTGCCACTCGAAGTCCGGCTTGGACTCCAGGAAGACGCCGTTGAGCTCGTCGATGGGCTCGGTCAGGCAGGCGAGGCCGAGGTTGAAGGGGCCCAGTCCGATGCCGACGAAGTCGTGGGTGGTTTCCGGGGCTTCAGGAAGCGCGGTCAAGGGACTCTCCCAGGTACTGCTCGGCGTGGCCGGCGATCAGGTCGAGGACGGCGGTGATGTCGGCCGTCGTGGTCTCGGGGTTGAGCAGGGTGAACTTCAGGTAGTGGCGCCCGGCGACCTTGGTGCCCGCGACCACCGCGTCGCCGGAGGCGAACAGGGCCTTGCGGGCGTAGAGGTTGGCCCGGTCGATCTCGGCGGGGTCGGTGACCGCCGCCGGGACGTAGCGGAAGACGAGCGTGGACAGCGAGGGCTCGACGACCACGTCGAAGCGCGGGTCGGCGGCGAGCAGTTTCCAGCCCTCGGCGGCCAGGTCGCACACCTCGTCGAAGAGCCGGCCGATGCCGTCGGCGCCCATCACGCGCAGCGTCATCCACAGCTTGAGCGCGTCGAACCGGCGGGTGGTCTGCAGGGACTTGTCGACCTGGTTGGGGATGCGCTCGGTCACCATGCGGCGCGGGTTGAGGTACTCCGCGTGGTAGGTGGCGTGCCGCAGCGTGGCCGCGTCGCGGACCAGCACGGCGGACGAACTGACCGGCTGGAAGAAGGACTTGTGGTAGTCGACGGTGACGGAGTCGGCGCGCTCGATGCCGTCGACGCGGTCCCGGTACTTCAGCGAGGCGAGCAGGCCGCAGCCGTAGGCGGCGTCCACGTGCATCCAGACGCCGTACTGCGCGCACAGCTCGGCGATCTCGGGCAGCGGGTCGATGGAGCCGAAGTCGGTGGTGCCGGCGGTGGCGACGACGGCCATGGGGACCAGGCCCGCCTCGACGCAGCGCGCCAACTCGTGGGCGAGGGCGACCGTCTGGAGCCGCTTGTCGTGGTCGACGGGGATCGGCACCACGGCGTCCGGCCCGAGACCCAGCAGTTTCGCGGACTTCTGCACGCTGAAGTGGCCGGCCTCGGAGGCGAAGAGGCGCAGTTTCGCGAGGTCCTCGCTCTTGGCCTCCTCCCGCGCCAGCAGCAGCGCCTGGAGGTTGGACTGGGTGCCGCCGGAGGTGAACACGCCGTCGGCACCCGGGCCGAGGCCGATGCGCCGGGCGGTCCAGTCGATGAGCTTGCGTTCGATGAGGGTGCCGCCGGCCGACTGGTCCCAGGTGTCCAGGGAGGAGTTGACGGCGGAGAGCACGGCCTCGCCGAGCAGGGCCGGGATGACGACCGGGCAGTTGAGGTGGGCGAGGTAGCGGGGGTGGTGGAAGTAGACCGCGTCCCGGAGGTAGACCTCCTCCAACTCGTCCAGCACCGCGGTGGTGTCGTACAGCGGCCGGTCGAGGTCGATCTGCTCGATGCGGGGGGAGAGTGCGTCGACCGCGACGCCGGTGAACGGCCGGTCGGTGGTGGCGACTTTGGCGGCCACCCGCTCGACTCCTTCGGTCACGGAGCGGCGGTAATGCTCCGTGGTGGTGTCGTTGAGCAGGTGCGAGCGCATGTGGGGGTCCTCCCGGTGGGGACGGTCCGGTGCGGGGCAGGGAGCGGGCCGGGCCGCGGAGCGGTCTGCGACCTCGGTTAGGTTAGCCTAACCTCCATGACTCGGTACCCTGTTGGCCCCGATCGTGACCGCGATCACTCCGGAGCCGGGTGGGGTGGCTCAACTCCCGTCGTAATCAGCCCAGTTGGCGCGTCCTCTCCTCGGTCGTCCCGCGGCGCCGGCAGCCCGCGGGCGTCACGCGAGGGCGACCGGTCCCACACTCCTCACGAGGGCGCGCGGCAGCCGGGCCCGCCCGCGGGCCGCACGTACGGTCGTACGGCCCGCGGACGGGATGCGGGTGGCGGCGACTCGAGGGCGGCGGCGGTTTCGGACGGGGCGCTCCCGTCAGCCCACGGCAGGAGCGGGCCGGTGTCCCCGGGCGGCCCGGAAGCGGATCGCCCGGTCGTCGGCGCGAGCGGGCCGGGGGAGGGCGGCACCCGGTCGCCGGTCGGGGGGGCCGACGTCCCCGCCACCGGTGGGCGTCGCGCCCGAGCGGTGCGACCGGCCCGCTCCGGCCCGGATGCGGCAGGAACGGCGGCAGGGGCCGGCCGGGTCCCCCGGAGCGGAAGCCCCGCGGCCCGGGGCCGGTGAGGGCGACCCGGGCCGGGGACGGGCCGGGCCGCCTCGTCCGTACGGCCCCGAGGGCGGAGGAACGGAACGGGGCGGCCGCGGCGGTGGTCACGTACGGCTCCCGGGGGAGAGGGCGGGGAACGGTCAGCTGACCTTCTTGGCCTTCTCGATGGCCTCGGCGAGGTTCTCGACCAGCGGGACGCACTTGTCGTAGGACAGGATCGGCTCGGCGGAGCGCGGGATGACCTGGCCGGCCTTGACCGCGGGCAGCTTCTTCCAGGTCGCCTCGGTGATATCGGCGGGCTGGATGGTCGAGGTGCGGTCGTCCATCATGATGATGTCGGCCGGGTACTTGTCGACGTTCTCCCAGCTGAGGCTCTCGAACCAGCCGCCGCCCTCGGCCTTGGCCTTCGCCGGCGGCTCGACGAAGTCCACGCCGAGGGCCTTGAAGTACTCCAGGTCGACGGAGAGGTCGGTGCCGGAGACGTAGAAGATCTCCTGGCTCGCGGAACCGGCCATCACCTTGATGCCGGGGTTGGCCTTGACGGCCTTGCGTAGCCGCTCCGAGGCCTCCTCGAAGCGCTTCTTGGCGTCGGCGGCCTTCGCCGCCTTCATGTCGCCGCCGAGCGACTCGGCGAGCTCCCACATGCGCTGCAGCGAGGCGGTCAACTGGCGGTCGTAGACGGAGATGCCGACGCTCGGGGCGAGCTTGGCGATCTTGTCCTTCGAGGACTCGGGGACGTACCAGAGGGTGCCGGCGTCGTCGAACATGGTGGAGATGAGGACGTCGGGCGCGAGGGCCGCGTACTTCTCGACGTTGAACTGGTCCCAGACGTTGCCGAGGATGGTCACCTTGCTGATGTCCATGTCCCCGGCCTGGACGTCGGCCTTGCCGTCCTTGGTCTCGGTCGGGCCGAAGACGCCCTTGACCTCGATGCCGTAGTCGTACAGGGCGGCGGCGACACCGGTGAACGCGACGATGTTCGCGGGGACCTCGTCGAGCTTCACGGTGGTGCCGCGGTCGTCCTTGAAGGACCAGGGGCCGGACCCGGCGGCCCCCGTCGCGTCCGAGCCGCCGCTCTTCGCGTCGTCGTTCCCGCAGGCGGCGAGCACGGCGCCGAGTCCGAGGGCGCCACCGGCGGCGAGCAGTCCGCGACGGGAGAGGCGGGCGGTTCTGGCGTTCGACATGGCGGGGTCTGCTTTCGTGCGTACGGAGCCGAAGGGTGCGCGCTCACGGCCCTGTGGCTGTAAACAGGCTTAGGTTAGCCTAACCTCATGATCTGTCCAGAGGGTGCCCCGTATGCATCCCTTCACGGACCGTCGGAATGCGCGCCCGCACCGTGATCCCCGTCACGCGGGAGGGGTTCCGTCACCGGGCCCGCCCGGCGACGGAACCCCTCCCCGGGCCCGCGACGCGGTGACCGGTCCGCGCCCTTCCGGGCGCGGACCGGTCACGGACGGCTCAGCCCGCCAGCCCCAACTCCCGGGCGATCAGCATCCGCTGGACCTCGCTGGTGCCCTCGCCGATCTCCAGGATCTTGGAGTCGCGCCACATCCGGGCCACCGGGTACTCGTTCATGAAGCCGTAGCCGCCGTGGATCTGGGTCGCGTCGCGGGCGTTGTCCACGGCGACCGTGGAGGAGTACAGCTTCGCCAGCGCCGCCTCCTTCTTGAAGGGCTCCCCGGCCACCAGGCGGCTCGCCGCGTCGCGCCAGGCGAGGCGGGCGGTGTGGGCCTTCATCTCCATGTCCGCGATCTTGAACTGGATGGCCTGGTTGGCGCCGATCGGGCGGCCGAACGCGTGGCGTTCCTTGGCGTACTTCACCGACTCGTCCACACAGCCCTGCGCCAGGCCCGTCGCCAGCGCCGCGATGGCGATGCGGCCCTCGTCCAGGATGCGCAGGAACTGCGCGTAGCCCCGGCCCTCCTCGCCCAGCAGGTTCGACGCGGGGACGCGGACGTCCTGGAAGGACAGCTCCCGCGTGTCCGAGGCGTTCCAGCCGACCTTCGAGTACGGGGCCGCCACCGTGAAGCCCGGCGTGCCCGACGGGACGATGATCGCCGAGATCAGCGGCTTGCCGCCGGGCCCCCGCCCGGTGACCGCGGTGACCGTGACCAGGCCCGTGATGTCCGTGCCCGAGTTGGTGATGAAGCACTTGGTGCCGTTGATCACCCACTCGTTCGTCGCCTCGTCCAGACGGGCCGTCGTACGGGTCGCCCCCGCGTCGCTGCCGCCGTCCGGCTCCGTCAGCCCGAACGCGCCCAGGACCTCGCCCGAACACAGGCGGGGCAGCCACGCGCGCTTCTGCTCCTCGGTGCCGAACAGGTGCAGCGGCATCGCGCCCAGGGAGACCCCGGCCTCCAGGGTGATGGCCACCGACGAGTCCACCCGGGCCAGTTCCTCCAGGGCCACGCCCAGCGCGAAGTAGTCGCCGCCCATGCCGCCGTACTCCTCCGGGAACGGCAGACCGAACAGCCCCATGCGGCCCATCTCCCGGACGATCTCGTACGGGAACTCGTGCCGCTCGTAGAAGTCACCGATCTTCGGCGCCACGACGTCGTGTGCGAACTCCTCGACCGTCCGGCGGAGTTCTTCCAGTTCGGGGGAGAGCTTGTGGTCCATGGCGTTCACTGCTCCTGGTGGGAGAGGGCTCGTACGGTGCGGGACGGGCTGGGTCGGCCCAGGTGGGCGGCCATCCAGACGCTGGTGGCGACGAGACGGCCGAGGTCGACCCCGGTGTCGATGCCGAGTCCGCGCAGCATCCACACGAGGTCTTCGGTGGCGAGGTTGCCGGTGGCGGACTTCGCGTACGGGCAGCCGCCCAGTCCGCCGGCGGAGGCGTCGACCGTGGTGACGCCCTGCTGGAGTGCGGCCAGCGTGTTGGACAGGGCCTGGCCGTAGGTGTCGTGGAAGTGCACGCCCAGCGCGGACACGGGTACGTCCGCCCCGGTCAGCGCGGAGAGGAGCGCCGTCACATGGCCCGGCGTCGCCACCCCGATGGTGTCGCCCAGGCTCAGTTCGTCGCAGCCCATGTCCAGCAGGGCCTTGCAGACCTCCACCACTCGGGCGACCGGGACCGCGCCTTCCCACGGGTCCCCGAAGCACATCGAGAGGTAGCCGCGGACGTGGACGCCCTCCGCCTTCGCCCGGGCCACCACCGGCTCGAACATCGCCAGCGCCTCGTCCACCGTGCGGTTGAGGTTGGCCTTGGCGAAGGACTCCGTGGCGCTGGCGAACACCGCCACCCGCCGGGCGCCCAGCGCCAGCGCGCGGTCCAGGCCGCGCTCGTTCGGCACCAGGACCGGCAGGGACACCGGCAGGTCGGACACCGCCGGGTACAGCTCCTCGGCGTCCGCGAGCTGGGGCACCCACCGGGGGTGGACGAAGCTCGTCGCCTCGATGGTGGTCAGGCCGGTGCCGGCCAGGCGGCGGACGAACTCCGCCTTGACGGCCGTCGGGACGGTCGCCTTCTCGTTCTGCAGGCCGTCGCGCGCGCCGACCTCGTGGATGCGTACCCGCGCGGGCAGGCCCTCGGCCGGTACGGCCATGGGCAGGCCCAGGTCCGGGGCGTCCGGGATGCTCATGCCGTCTCCTCCTCCACGTCCTCCACGGGGGCGATGACCGCCAGCACCTGGTCCATGGCGACCGTGGTGCCCGGCGCCACGTCCAGTTCGGTGACCGTGCCGGCGTGCGGGGCGGAGATGACGTGCTCCATCTTCATCGCCTCCACCACCAGCAGGCTCTGGCCCGCGGCCACCTCGTCGCCGACGGCGACCTTCACCACCGTCACCGTGCCCGGCATCGGCGCGGTCAGCGAGTCGGCGCCCGCCCGGCCGGCGCGGGTGAGGGACGCGGTGACCGGGTCGTGGTCGCGCACGTGCCAGGCGTCGCCGTCCCGGCCGAGCCAGTCGGCGGCCCGGTGGAAGGTGTGCCGGACGCCGTCCAGCGTCACCGACATCTCGTCCTCGGTGACGGTGTGGGAGCCGCGCGGGGTGTGCTCCACCGGGTCGGTGACCCGCAGGTGGAAGGCGGCCGGTCGCGCCGTGCCGCCCATGCGCCAGCCGTCCGGCACCGAGAACGGGTCGGTCCAGCCGTCACCGCGCGGGCGCAGCGCCTCCAGGCGTACGGCCGCCGCCGCCTCGTACACCTCCTCGGGCACGTCGGTCGGGACCAGGCCCTCCGCCTCCCGCTCCACCAGCCCGGTGTCCAGGTCGCCGGAGACCACCGCCGGGTGCGCCAGCAGCCGCCGCAGGAACCCGGCGTTGGTCGGCACGCCCAGCGTGACCGTCTCCGCCAGGGCCGCCCGGAGCCTGCGCAGCGCGCTCGCGCGGTCGGGGCCGTACGCGATCACCTTGGACAGCATCGGGTCGTAGAGGCTGCCGACCTCCGTGCCCTCGGTGAGGCCGGAGTCGGTACGCACGCCCTCGCCCCGCGGTTCGCGCAGCTTCAGCACCGTGCCGCCGGAGGGGAGGAAGCCGCGGGTGGGGTCCTCGGCGCAGATGCGGGCCTCCACCGCGTGACCGGTGAGCCGGACGTCGTCCTGGCCGAAGGGCAGCGGCTCGCCCGCCGCCACCCGCAGCTGCCACTCCACCAGGTCGAGACCCGTGATCAGCTCGGTGACCGGGTGCTCCACCTGGAGGCGGGTGTTCATCTCCATGAAGTAGTAGGAGGACGGGTCGCCGCCGGGGACGATGAACTCCACCGTGCCCGCGCCCCGGTAGCCGCAGGAGCGGGCCGCCTGGACCGCCGCCTCGCCCATCGCGGCCCGGGTCTCCTCGTCGAGGAGCACACTGGGCGCCTCCTCGATGATCTTCTGGTGGCGCCGCTGGAGGGAGCACTCGCGCTCGCCCAGGTGGACGACGCCCCCGTGGCCGTCGGCCAGCACCTGGATCTCGATGTGCCGGGGGCGGTCGATCCACCGCTCGACCAGCAGCGTGTCGTCGCCGAAGGAGGCGCGGGCCTCGCGGCGGGCGGCGGCGATCTCGTCGGCCAGCGCCGAGGCGTCCCGCACCAGGCGCATGCCCTTGCCGCCGCCGCCCGCGGACGGCTTCAGCAGCACCGGCATGCCGATCCCGCGGGCCGCGTCGGCGAGCTGCGCGTCCGACAGCCCGCTGCCGCTGGAGCCGGGGACGACCGGGACACCGGCCGCCCTCACCGTCTCCTTGGCGCGGATCTTGTCGCCCATCAGGGCGATCGCGTCCGCCGGGGGCCCGATGAACACCAGTCCCGCCTCCGCGCACGCCCGCGCGAAGCCGGCGTTCTCGGCGAGGAAGCCGTACCCGGGGTGGACCGCCTGGGCACCGGTGCGGGCGGCGGCCTCGAGCAGCCGCTCCACCGACAGGTAGCTCTCCGCGGCCGGTGCCGGTCCGATCCGCACCGCCGTGTCGGCCTCCCGGACGTGCCGGGCGTCGGCGTCCGCGTCGGAGTACACCGCCACCGAGCGCACGCCCATCGACCGCAGCGTGCGGATGACGCGGACCGCGATCTCGCCCCGGTTGGCCACCAGCACCGTCTCGAACATCTGAGCTGTCATCGTCAGGGGTCCCCTCACATCCGGAAGACGCCGAACTGGGGGTCACCCAGGGGCGCGTTGGCGCACGCGGTCAGGGCCAGGCCCAGGACCTGCCGGGTCTCCATCGGGTCGATCACGCCGTCGTCCCAGAGGCGGGCCGTCGCGTAGTAGGCGTTCCCCTGGCGCTCGTACTGGGCACGGATCGGGGCCTTGAAGGCGTCCTCGTCCTCGGCCGGCCACTGTTCGCCGCGCGCCTCCAACTGGTCCCGCTTGACCGTCGCGAGGACGGAGGCGGCCTGCTCGCCGCCCATCACCGAGATCTTGGCGTTGGGCCACATCCACAGGAAGCGGGGGGAGTAGGCCCTGCCGCACATGGAGTAGTTGCCCGCGCCGTAGGAGCCGCCGACCACGACCGTCAGCTTCGGCACGCGGGTGCAGGCGACCGCCGTGACCATCTTGGCGCCGTGCTTGGCGATGCCGCCCGCCTCGTAGTCCCGGCCGACCATGAAGCCGGAGATGTTCTGCAGGAACAGCAGCGGGATCCCGCGCTGGTCGCACAGTTCGATGAAGTGGGCGCCCTTCTGGGCGGACTCCGAGAACAGGATGCCGTTGTTGGCGACGATCCCCACCGGGTGGCCGTGGATCCGGGCGAAGCCGGTGACCAGGGTCTGCCCGAACTCCGCCTTGAACTCCGCGAACCGGGACCCGTCGGTGATCCGCGCGATGACCTCCCGCACGTCGTAGGGGGTGCGGGAGTCGACCGGCACCGCCCCGTACAGCCCGGCGGGGTCGACCTTCGGCTCGACGGCCGGCTCGACCTGCCAGGGCAGGGGGCCGCGGGCGGGGAGCGTGGAGACGACGGTCCGCACGATCCGCAGCGCGTGCGCGTCGTCCTCCGCGAGGTGGTCGGTGACGCCGGACACCCGTGAGTGCACCTCGCCGCCGCCCAGCTCCTCCGCCGTGACCACCTCACCGGTGGCCGCCTTCACCAGGGGCGGGCCGCCGAGGAAGATCGTGCCCTGGCCCCGGACGATCACCGCCTCGTCGCTCATCGCCGGGACGTACGCCCCGCCGGCCGTGCAGGAGCCGAGGACCGCCGCGATCTGCGGGATGCCGGCGCCGGACATCCGGGCCTGGTTGTAGAAGATCCGCCCGAAGTGGTCCCGGTCCGGGAACACCTCGTCCTGCATCGGCAGGAAGGCGCCCCCGGAGTCCACCAGGTAGACGCAGGGGAGCCGGTTGTCCAGGGCCACCTCCTGGGCGCGCAGGTGCTTCTTCACCGTCATCGGGTAGTACGTGCCGCCCTTGACGGTGGCGTCGTTGGCGACGACCACGCACTCCCGGCCGCTGATCCGGCCGATCCCGGCGATCACGCCGGCCGCCGGGGCCTGGCCGTCGTACATCCCGTCGGCCGCCAGCGGGGCCAGCTCCAGGAAGGGCGAGCCGGGGTCGAGGAGGGTGTCCACCCGGTCGCGCGGGAGCAGCTTCCCGCGTGCGGTGTGCCGCGCCCGCGCCTTCTCGCCGCCGCCGAGGCGGGCCGCGGCCAGCTTGCCGCGCAGCTCCTCGACGAGCGCGCGGTGCGCCTCCTCGTTGGCCCGAAAGGCCTCCGACGCGGGATCGGCCGCGCTGTGAAGCTCCGGTGCCTGTTGCATCCTGCGGGTCCCCTCACCTTGTTAATGAGCGTTAACGCATGTTCCTTCAGGTTAACGACCGCTAACCGCGCTGTCTAGAATCGTTCCCATGGCCACCAGAACCGACGCCCCCACCCGTCGCGAGCAGATCCTCAAGGAGGCCGCCCGGCTGTTCGCCGAGCGCGGCTTCCACGGCGTCGGGGTCGACGAGATAGGCGCCGCGGTCGGCATCAGCGGACCCGGGCTCTACCGGCACTTCGCGGGCAAGGACGCGATGCTCGCGGAGCTGCTGGTCGGGATCAGCGAGTCGCTGCTGACCGGTGCGAAACGGCGCCTGGGGGAGGCCGGGGGCGTGGCCCCCGGGGCGGTCCTCGACTCGCTGATCGAGGGGCACATCGACTTCGCGCTCGACGACCGCCCCCTCATCACCCTGCACGACCGGGAGCTGGACCGCCTCCGGGACGCCGACCGGAAGCTGGTCCGCCAGTTGCAGCGGCAGTACGTCGAGCTGTGGGTGGGGGTGGTCCGCGAGGTGTACCCGGAGCTGGCCGAACCGGCCGCCCGTTCGGCGGTCCACTCGGTGTTCGGCCTGCTCAACTCCACCCCGCACCTGGCCCGCCCGGGATCCCTCCCCGGACGCGAGGCGACGGCCGGACTGCTGCACCGGATGGCGCGGGGGGCGTTCGCGGCGGCGGCGCCGGAGTGACTCCCGGAGCGTCCGCGGTGACGGTCCCGGAGTGACTCCCGGAGCGTGACGAGCGTTACGGCACCCCCTCTCTGGACGCCTGTCCGTACTCGCCGGTATCTTTGGATCTGAGCAAGCGCTTAGACATGCCCGAGGCAAGCGGAGGTGGCGGAGTGCGCCGTACGATTTTCAACGAGGATTACGAGGCGTTCCGGGAGACCATCCGCGCCTTCATCGAGGCCGAGGTCGTCCCCGTCTACGACGAGTGGTTCGCGGCGGGACAGGCGCCCCGCGACTTCTACTACAAGCTCGGTGAGCTGGGCATCTTCGGGATCAGCGTGCCCGAGGAGTTCGGCGGCGCGGGCCTGGACACCCACAAGTTCGAGGCCGTCCTCTACGAGGAGACCGCTCGCGCGGGCGTCCAGTTCGGCGGCTCCGGCGTGCACGTGCTGCTCGCCCTGCCCTACATCAAGATGCTCGCCACCGACGAGCAGAAGAAGCGCTACCTGCCGAAGTTCGTCACCGGCGAGGAGATGTGGGCCATCGCGATGACCGAGCCGGGCACCGGCTCCGACCTCGCGGGCATGAAGACCACGGCCAAGCTGAGCGAGGACGGCACGCACTACGTCCTCAACGGCGCCAAGACCTTCATCACCGGCGGCGTCCACGCCGACAAGGTGATCGTCTGCGCCCGCACCGCCGCCCCGACCGCGGAGGACCGCCGGCACGGCATCTCCCTGTTCGCCGTCGACACCAAGTCCGAGGGCTACTCCGTCGGCCGCAAGCTCGACAAGCTGGGCCTGCGCACCTCCGACACCGCCGAGCTGGCGTTCGTCGACGTCAAGGTCCCCGTCGAGGACCTGCTCGGCGAGGAGAACAAGGGCTTCTCCTACCTCGGCCACAACCTGGCCTCCGAGCGCTGGGGCATCGCCTTCGGCGCCTACGCGCAGGCCAAGGCCGCCGTCCGGTTCGCCAAGCAGTACGTGCAGGAGCGTACCGTCTTCGGCAAGCCGGTCGCCCACTTCCAGAACACCAAGTTCGAGCTGGCCGCCTGCCAGGCCGAGGTGGACGCGGCCGAGGCCGTCGCCGACCGCGCCACGGAGGCCCTGGACGCGGGTGAACTCACCCCCGCCGAGGCCGCCAGCGCCAAGCTGTTCTGCACCGAGGTCGCGCACCGCGTCATCGACCGCTGCCTCCAGCTGCACGGCGGCTACGGCTACATGAACGAGTACCCGATCGCCCGCCTGTACGCGGACAACCGCGTCAACCGCATCTACGGCGGCACCAGCGAGATCATGAAGTCGATCATCGCCAAGGACATGGGCCTGTAAGGTCCGCGAAATCCCTGGCGTATACAACTGACCCCATGAGTCAGGCACTACGGGATCTCCTCGATCTGCTCGACCTCGAGCAGATCGAGGAGAACATCTTCCGCGGACGGTCCCGCTCCGCCGTCGTCCCCCGCGTCTTCGGCGGGCAGGTCGCGGCGCAGGCGCTGGTCGCCGCCGGGCGGACCGTCCCCGAGGACCGGCCCGCCCACTCCCTGCACGCGTACTTCCTGCGCCCCGGCGACCCCGGCGCGCCCATCGTCTACACCGTCGACCGGATCCGCGACGGCCGCTCCTTCACCACCCGCCGGGTGGTCGCGGTCCAGCACGGCAAGCCGATCTTCCACCTCTCGGCGTCCTTCCAGACGCACGAGGAGGGCCTGGACCACCAGGAGCCGATGCCGCCCGCACCGGACCCCGCCGCACTGCCCACCTCCGAGGAGCGGCTGCGCGGCTACCCCCACCTCGCCCCCGAGGTCGTGGACCGCTTCCTGGAGGCCCGCGCCGCGGTCGACCTGCGCTACGTCGACGAGCCGCCCTACGGCCGCTTCGGCGAGCCGCGCGAACCCCACTCCCAGGTGTGGTTCCGCACCAACGGCAAGCTGGACAGCGACGTCGACGACCCCCTGCTGCACGTCGTGCTCGCCACGTACGTCTCCGACATGACGCTCCTGGACTCGGTCCTCCTCGCCCACGGGCGCGGCGGCTGGGCCGTCGGCGACGTCGTGGGCGCCTCCCTGGACCACGCCATGTGGTTCCACCGCCCGTTCCGGGCCGACGAGTGGCTGCTCTACGACCAGCAGTCCCCGTCGGCCCACGGCGGCCGGGGCCTCGGCCAGGCCCGCATCTACACCCAGGACGGCCGCCTCGCGGTCTCGGTCATCCAGGAGGGCGTGGTCCGCGTCCCGCGGAGCTAGCGTTTACTGCGAAAGCCCCGCCTCCGCCAGCAGGTACGCCGTCATCGGGTCGTAGTGGCGGGGGCTGACCACGTGGTCGTCGAGGGGGACCGTCACCTGGACGGTGCCCTCCGCCTCGGCGAGGAACAGGGCCGGGTCGTTGCAGTCGGCGTAGCCGACGGAGTCGACGCCGTACTGCCCCGCGGCCCCCGCCCAGCCGTGGTCGGCGACGACCAGCTCGGGCAGCGGGCGGCCCCCGCGCTCCAGGGCGGTGAGGATGGCCCTCATCGGCTCACCGGAGTGCGTGTGCCACAGGGTGGCGCCGTGCTCCAGCACCGCCACGTCCGCGAACTGCATCACATAGCCCTCGTCCGTGGTCAGCCCGTCCGGGATGACGACGATCTCGCAGCCGGCGGCCCGCAGCGCGGCGGCCGTGGCGCGGTGCACGTCGAGCAGGCCGCCGGGGTGGCCGGTGGCGAACAGCACCCGCTGCCGCCCTTCCGCCGCCTTGCGCAGCCGTCCCGCCATGCGCTCCAGCCCGGAGACGGTCAGCTCGGGGTCGATGGTGTCCTGGCCGTGCCGGTGCTCGGGATCGTCGTTGACGCCGACCCGCTCCGCCATCACCGCGAGCACGTCCTGCTCGTCGCTCCAGCGGTCGCCGAGTTCCAGGCCCAGCCAGTAGTGGCGGTCGCCGTTCGCCAGTTTGCGGTAGTGGGAGAGGTTGTTCTCGCGCGGCGTGGCGACGTCGCCCGCGATGCGGGTGGCGACGAGGTGGGCGAGGAGTTCGGCGCGGCTGGGCGTCCCGGGTATCGGCATGCCCCCCATTGTGGTGCAGCGGCCTGTGGCCGTCCCCGGCGTATCGCGCGCTGGGATGTGCGTCACGTACTCGGACGACTGCGTACGGGTACTCAGAGCACGGGTACTCAGAGCACGGGTGGAGCGGGGCGCTCGGAGCGCCTTCGGCCGCTCAGGTCCGCCGCAGCGCGAACCACAGCTCCATCCGTGTGTCCGGGTCGTCCAGGTCGCTCTCCAGCAGGGCCGCGCACCGCGCGATCCGCTGCCGCACGGTGTTGCGGTGCACGGACAGGGCCACCGCCGTGCGGTCCCAACTGCCGTGCAGGGAGAGCCAGGTGCGCAGTGTCTCCGTGAGCGCGGGGGCGGCCGCCAGCGGCGCGAGGAGCGCGCGGGCGTGCGCGTCCGCGTCGTGCGGGGCGACGAGGTCGGCGAGGGCGGCGCGGGAGCCGTGCCGGACCAGCGGGACGCGGGTGGCGCGGGCCCGGGCCAGGGCGCGGGCCGCCTGGGTGTCGGCGGCCGGCCAGTCGGGCGGGGCGACGGCCGCGCTGACCCCCAGGGTCCAGCCGGGCAGCGCCTGGAGGGCCCGGTCCGCGGGCACCAGGACCCGAACGGTCTCGCCGGCCGGATCCACCAGCGCCGATCCGAGCGCGGCGCCCAGCGCGGAGGCGGCCAGGGAGTCCGGTGCCCGGGCGTCCGGCCGGGCGTGCACCACCCGCCACCGCTCCCCGCCGAGCAACGGGGCCACCTCCTCGGGCGGACTGCCCAGCAGCAGCCGCACCAGCGCGGAGGAGCGCGCCGCGCCGGTGCCGCTCTGGTGCTCGCCGGTGAGCAGCGAGAGCAGCACGGCGGCCACGGACGCGATGGTGTGGTCGCCCGGGTGCTGCCGCGGGGCGGCGACCCCGAGCACGAAGCCCTGACCGGTACCGAGCGCGTAGGCGGCCAGACGGGTGCCGGCGGCGGTGTCGGTGGCGGAGGCGGGGCGCCCGGCGTCGGGGCGCACGACCCGGGCCAGTTCCGCCAGCGCCGTCCGCGCCCCCTCCCCCTGGTCCCGCCCCGCCGCCGCGAGTTCCGTGCCCTGCGGGCCGTAGAGCACCGCCCGGCCGCCCAGCCGGCGGGCCAGCTGGTGCAGGACGGACGGGACCGGGTCCGGGCGGGCGGCGGCGGTGGCGAGACTCTGCTGGGCCTCCGTCACGCGCCGCAGCTCGGCCAGCCGGGCCCGGGCCATCAGCTGCCAGACCGCGCGGGCCACGCCCGAGAAGGTGGTCCGCGGCGGCACCTCCAGCAACGGCAGCCCGTGCCTCCCGCAGGCCTTGACCAGCGCCGCCGGCACCGTGTCGTGCACCGGCGCCAGACCGAAACCGAGCGCCGCGCCGCCCGCCGCCACGATCCGGGAGACATAGGCGTCGAAGTACTCCGCGCCCGCGTCCTCGGGGATGTGCACACCCGCCGACAGCAGCAGCTCCCCGCCCAGCAGGTACGGGTACGGGTCCGCCATCTCCGAGGTGTGCGCCCCGTGGACGACGATGCCGGGACCGCCCGGCCCGGCGATCCGGCGCAGGCCGAGGTCCTCGCGTGCCAGGAGCGCGTCCAGGGGCACGGGCGGTGTGGGCGGGACCGCGGGGTCCGGCATGGTGGACGTTTCCTCCGTCCCGTTCGGTGAGAATGGAGGAAACGTACACTTCGCAGTCGCTTTCCGGCCACCTAGGGTCGCATCAGACCGGAGGCCCACGGGCACGGGCGGACGCCCCCGTGACGAGCCCCCGGACGTCTTCCCCCCTGTACGGCACGCCGCTGACAGCGCGCGAAGGAGGCCCGCATGGCCGTCGATTACCTGGTCATCGTCGTCTATCTGGTCGGCATGCTGGCCATGGGCTGGTGGGGCATGCGCCGCGCCAAGTCCAAGAGCGAGTTCCTGGTGGCCGGCCGCCGCCTGGGTCCCGCCATGTACTCCGGCACCATGGCCGCCATCGTCCTCGGCGGCGCCTCCACCATCGGCGGCGTGGGCCTCGGCTACCAGTACGGCCTCTCCGGCGCCTGGATGGTCTTCACCATCGGCCTCGGACTGCTGGCCCTGAGCATCTTCTTCTCCGCCCGCATCGCCCGGCTGAAGGTCTACACCGTCTCCGAGATGCTCGACCTGCGCTACGGCGGCCGGGCGGGCGTCATCTCCGGCGTGGTCATGTGGGCGTACACCCTCATGCTCGCGGTCACCTCGACCAT
Source organism: Streptomyces viridosporus T7A (assembly GCF_008704515.1). Classification (NCBI taxonomy): domain Bacteria; kingdom Bacillati; phylum Actinomycetota; class Actinomycetes; order Kitasatosporales; family Streptomycetaceae; genus Streptomyces; species Streptomyces viridosporus. The sequence continues at coordinate 3,226,057 of NZ_CP023700.1, read as the reverse complement.
CGCCTACGCCACGATCTTCGACGTCCTGTTCGACGTCAACCGCACCTTCGCGATCGTCCTCGGCGGCTCCATCGTCGTCGCGTACTCCACACTCGGCGGCATGTGGTCCATCACGCTGACCGACATGGTGCAGTTCGTCGTCAAGACGATCGGCGTGCTGCTCCTGCTGCTGCCGATCGCGGTCGTCAAGGCGGGCGGCTTCAGCGAGATGAGGGCGCAGCTGCCCACCGAGTACTTCGACCCGCTGGGCATCGGCGGCGAGACGATCTTCACCTATGTGCTGATCTACACCTTCGGCATGCTGATCGGCCAGGACATCTGGCAGCGCGTGTTCACCGCCCGCAGCGACCGCACCGCCCGGTGGGGCGGCACCGTCGCCGGCACCTACTGCCTCGCCTACGCCGTCGCCGGCGCCGTCATCGGCACCGCCGCCAAGGTGCTCTACCCCGACCTCGCCAACGCCGACGACGCCTTCGCCACCGTGGTCAAGGACGAACTGCCCATGGGCGTGCGCGGACTGGTGCTGGCCGCCGCGCTCGCCGCCGTGATGTCGACCTCCTCCGGCGCGCTGATCGCCTGCGCCACCGTCGCCAACAACGACATCTGGTCACGGCTGCGGGGCGCCGTGCGCCCGTCCGGCGAACAGCACGACGAGGTCAAGGGCAACCGCGCCTTCATCCTCCTCATGGGCCTCGCCGTGATCGGCACGGCGATCGCGCTGAACGACGTCGTCCAGGCGCTGACCGTGGCCTACAACCTGCTCGTCGGCGGGCTGCTCGTGCCGATCCTCGGCGGACTGCTGTGGAAGCGCGGCACCGCGCAGGGCGCCCTCGCCGCCGTCGCCGTCGGCGGCCTGGCCGTCGTCGCTCTGATGGCCGGCTACGGCATCCTCGCCAACGAGCCCATCTTCTACGGCCTTCTGGCCTCCCTCGCCGCCTACGTCGTCGTCTCCCTGGCGACCCGGCCCACCGACGAGGCCGTGCTGGCCGCCTGGCGCGAACGCGTCGCCGGACGCGCACCCGCGTCCGAATCCGTGTCCGAACCGGCCTCCGCCGCCCAGTAGAGTCGTCGGAGCAGGCAGTACATACGCGACGAAGCGTAGGAAAGAGAGCAGTCCCCCATGAGCAACGAGACGCCCCGAGGCCCCGTCGACTCCTCCCGCATCCCGCGGTACGCCGGTCCCGCCACCTTCGCCCGGCTGCCCCGCCTCGACGAGGTCGGCCGCGCCGACGTCGCCGTGGTGGGCGTGCCGTTCGACTCGGGAGTCTCCTACCGGCCGGGCGCCCGCTTCGGCGGCAACGCCATCCGCGAGGCGTCCCGGCTGCTGCGCCCCTACAACCCGGCCCAGGACGCCTCCCCCTTCGCCCTCGCCCAGGTCGCGGACGGCGGCGACATCGCCGTGAACCCGTTCAACATCCACGAGGCCGTGGAGACGATCGAGGCCGCCGCCGACGACCTGCTCGACACCGGCGCGCGGCTGATGACCCTCGGCGGCGACCACACCATCGCCCTGCCGCTGCTCCGCTCGGTCGCCAAGAAGCACGGCCCCGTGGCCCTGCTCCACTTCGACGCCCACCTCGACACCTGGGACACCTACTTCGGCGCCGAGTACACCCACGGCACCCCGTTCCGCCGGGCCGTCGAGGAGGGCATCCTCGACACCTCCGCCCTCTCGCACGTCGGCACGCGCGGCCCGCTGTACGGCAAGCAGGACCTCACCGACGACGAGAAGATGGGCTTCGGCATCGTCACCTCCGCGGACGTCTACCGCCGCGGCGCCGACGAGGTCGCCGACCAGCTCCGCCAGCGCATCGGCGACCGCCCGCTGTACATCTCCATCGACATCGACTGCCTGGACCCGGCCCACGCCCCCGGCACCGGTACCCCCGAGGCCGGCGGCATGACCTCCCGCGAACTGCTGGAGATCCTGCGCGGACTGGCCTCCTGCAACCTGGTCTCCGCGGACGTCGTCGAGGTGGCCCCCGCGTACGACCACGCGGAGATCACCTCGGTGGCCGCGTCCCACACGGCGTACGAGCTGACCACGATCATGTCCCGCCAGATCGCCGCCGCCCGTGAGGAGAACGAGGGCAAGTGACCCACGACCACGACCTGGTGCTCCGTCCGACCGCCGCGCAGACGGAGGCCGCACTCGACCCTCCCCCCGGCCGCAACGGCGGAGACCTGGTCGTGGAGACCCTGGCCGGGCTCGGCGCGACCACCGTCTTCGGCCTGCCCGGCCAGCACGCCCTCGGCATGTTCGACGCCCTGCGCCGCTCCGACCTCAGGTACGTCGGCCTGCGCGTGGAGAACAACGCGGGGTTCGCGGCGGACGCGTACGGCCGCATCACCGGTGAGGCGGCCCCGTTGCTGCTGTCGACCGGTCCGGGAGCCCTCACCTCCCTGGCCGCGCTCCAGGAGGCGGCGGCGGCCTCCGCCCCCGTACTGGCGATCAGCAGCCAGGTCCCGACGGCGGGACTGGGCGGGGGCCGCCACGGCTACCTGCACGAACTGCCCGACCAGGCGGCGTCGTTCCGGGGCGTGGTGAAGTCCGTGCACACGGTCCGCACGCAGTCCCAGATCCCGTCCGCGATCGCCGCGGCCTGGAAGTCGGCGCTCACCGTGCCGCACGGTCCCGTGTGGGTGGAGATCCCGCAGGACGTGCTGCTCGCCGAGACGCTCCTGCCGGTGGTGACGGCGGTGGACGCCACCCCGGACGAGCTGCCCCCGCGCCCCGAACTGACCGCGCTCGCCGCCCACCTGCTGGCGAACGCCGCCCGCCCGGCGATCATCGCGGGCGGGGGAGTGGTCCGCGCGGACGCCTCCGGCAAGCTGAGGCAGCTCGCCGAGCGCATCCAGGCGCCGGTGGTCACCACCCCCGGCGGCAAGGGGGCGTTCCCCTGGACCCACCCGCTGTCGCTGCAGTCCTGGCTGGAGGACCGCCACACGACGGACTTCCTGGAGGACGCCGACGTGCTCCTGGTGGTGGGGTCGGGCCTGGGCGAACTCTCCTCGAACTACCACACGTTCGAGCCGCGTGGCCGGGTGATCCAGATCGAGGCCGACCTCGGCAAGCTGGAGTCCAACCACCCGGGCCTGGGCATCCACGCCGACGCGCGCCTCGCGCTCCAGGCGCTGCTGGAGACGGTGGAACCGCGCGAGGACGCCACCGCCCCGGAGCGGGTGCGCGCGCTGCTGGCGAAGGTCGCCGCGCGCATCGCCGCCCAGGAACTCACCCTGGAGCAGCAGGTGCTGACGGCGGTCCGCCGGGCCCTGCCCGCCGACTCGCCCTCGTTCTGGGACATGACGATCCTGGCCTACTGGGCCTGGTCCGCCTTCGACGCCAAGGGCCCCAACCACCTGCACTCCGCCCAGGGAGCCGGCGGCCTGGGCTACGGCTTCCCGGCCGCCCTCGGCGCGGCGGTCGCCGACCCCACCCGCCCGGTGCTCGCGGTCTCCGGGGACGGCGGCGCCCTGTACTCCATCGCCGAGCTGGCCACGGCACGGCAGTACGACCTGGACGTCACCTGGCTCATCGTCGACGACGGCGGCTACGGCATCCTGCGCGAGTACATGACCGACGCCTTCGGCGAGCCCACGGCGACGGAACTGACCCGCCCGGACTACGTGACCCTGGCGCGGTCCTTCGGGGTCCCGGGCGCGTGGACCACCCCCGAGACCCTGGAGCGGGACCTCGCCGAGGCCCTGAGGACACCGGGCCCGTCCGTGGTCGTCCTCCCGGCGGTCCTGCGGATGTTCGCACCGACCCACCTGGACTGAGCCCGCACGCGCTGCACCGCTCCGCCGTCCGGGCCGGTGACGAGGCCACGGCCGTCGTCACCGGCATCGACCGGCAGCGGCGCGCGCTGCTCCTCTTCCGGGAGCAGGTGCCGAACGAGCGTCGGTGACCGCCCGCGTACGGCCGTGGCACGGTCGTACGGGGCGGGGCATCCCCTGCCCCGGGCCGTTTCGCCGGCTGTCCGTCGCCTGTCACCGTGCGGCGGCGGCCCAGGGGGCGAGCAGGTCGCGCAGCAGTTCGGCGAAGGCGTTGTCCAGGGTGTCCTCCCGGAGCCGGTCGCCGGCGGCTGCGGGGCACAGGGCGGCGGGCCGGGCGATCCACAGGATCTTCCAGGACCTGGACCCCAGTTCGGGATCGCCCCAGACGCCGCCGTGCGGGCAGAGGGGATGGAGCAGGTCGTCGATGCGTTCCACCGCGACCCGCATCAGGGGCCCCTCGGTCGCCGTGTACGCCGCGCAGAAGGCCTCGGGGGAGGACCGCGCGACGGCAGCCGTGGTCGGATGGCGGCGGACGACCCGTACGACTTCCGTCAGGTGCCCGGTGATCCCCGGGACGGTGCCGTCGCTCGGGCAGGCGCGGTGCGCCGTGTCGAAGGCCTGCGCCAGCTCCGTCTGCAGCGCGCGCAGGTGCAGTGCGGAGACGGTCTTCCAGTTCGCGTAGAGGAAGGTGCGCGTGGTTCCGCACCTGCGGGCGATGGAGGTCAGGGACACGTCCAGCCCGTCGGTGCGCATGAGGGCGCGCACCGTGCTGATCACGTGCCCCGTGCTGTGGGGGTCGGGGCCGGGGGCGAATCGCGAGCTCATGGCGGCCACTGTGCTGAAAGGCGTGAGCAGTGGGCAGCGGAATGCCACTTGAGCACTCAGATGAGCGATGTATGAACAGTGGTGGCCGAAGTGTTCACGCTTCTCGGCGAGGGCGTCGGTCCTTGAGGGCGGTGACGAAGGAGGTCCAGCCGGTCGTCGAGAAGACCACCGCCGGACCGTCCGGCACCTTGGAGTCCCGCACGGGGACGCCGAAAGGACAGCCGTCGACCACTTCGAGGCAACTGCCCGCTTCGTTTCCGCTGCGGGACGACCTGCGCCAACCGCTCAGCGCCGTGGCGTCCGCTGTGGTCCGGTCAGCCATCGTGTCCGTGGTCCTTCACTGTGGCCTTCATGACGGCAAGCGACTCGCGCAGCGGAAGCGCGTCGCTCAGCAGGGCCCAGAAGACGGGCGTCGTGGGATCGTCGAGGATCCTCGCACGTTCCAAGCGCGTGACGAGGCGCTTGTCACGCTCCTCGTCGCCCAGGGGAGGGAGCGTCGTCCCCAGGACGGCGCGCGCGTACCTCTCCGTCTGGAGGACTCCCGGGACGAACGTCACCCTGGCGAGCCTGGCGGCAACCCTCTCACCCCGTGAATGAGGTGCTACGCAGAGTGATGCCCTCGCGGCCGTGCGACCGGCCCGGGGCGTGGTCACCGGCATGGCCACCGACGTCTTCAGGGAGTCGACGACATGGGCGACGGCATCGGCCGTCTCTTCGCACCGCTGCCGGGGCCGCCGCCCCCCGGCGCCGGCCGGTCCGGCGCCGGGCGCCGCGGCTCGCCGCGCACGGGATCGGCGCCGGGCCGCGCGTTATCCGCGGGGCGGAGGTGACGGCGTGGAGGACGGGGACGACGACGTGCGGCTCCTGCCCTGGACGGGACCGGGGGAAAGCCCCGTCACCTCGTCACGGACGGGACCGGTCACCTCTCCCGCCGCGCCGACGCCGTCGAACAGGTGCGGCTCGCCGTGGCCGACGATCTCTTCGGCCGCACGGCGGACCTGCCGGCCGACCGCCGTGCGACCGCGGACCAGCTCCGGTTCCTGCTCGCCCGGATGCCCGAGTCGCTGACCGACGTGCGCCGGATCGCCGAGAGCCGGGGCGCCCGCCTGCCTACCAGATCGCCTCGACCCACTCCGGGTGGTCGATGAACGGGTTTCGGTTGTGCTGGTAGGAGGCGTGTATGACGTCGTTGCGGCGCTTCTCGAAGGCGTCCGGCGGGTCCTGCTGGTGCCACTGCTTCAGCACCGAGAGGCGGCCGTGGTACGGGGCGCTGCCGTTGGTGACGGAGTCGTTGGGCTCCAGGTCGGGCCAGCCGTCCGTGCCCTCGTAGCGCACCGCCATGTAGAGGACCATGCGGGCCACGTCGCCCTTGACCGCGTCCCGGGGCTCGAAGGAGTTCGAGTCGGTCAGGCTGCCGCCGCTGTTGCCGAACGCGCTGCCGCCGTTGTCGAAGTCCTTGTTGCCGCGGATCGAGTTGACCTGGACGTCCTCGGGGCGCAGGTGGTGCAGGTCGGTGCCGGGGCCGGTGGAGGTGCCGAAGTCGCCGTGGGACTTGGCCCACACGTGCTCGCGGTTCCAGTCGCCCGTGTTCCCGCCGTTGCGGGACTTGCTGCGGGAGATGCCCGAGTACAGCAGGATCACGTTGCCGCTGTTGTTCGGGTCCTGGTCGGTGACCTTCAGCGCGTCCCAGACGGCCGAGTAGGACAGCTTCCTCTGGTCGCTGATGATCGTGTGCAGGGAGTCCTTCAGCGCGGGGCCGGTCCTGCCGATCGCGTCGGCGTAGTAGGTGTCGTCGTACGCGGCGCTCGCGACGCCGGCGGGCGGGGCGCTCGCGGCGCCGGCGGAGGGCGCGGTCAGGGCGGGGACGGTGAGACCGACCAGGGCGGCGGACGCGGCCAGGGCGACGGTCCTCCAGCGGCGGCGTACGGGGGTCACGGGCATGGGGGCGTCCGTTCTACGCGGGTTGAAAGCGCGGCCGACAGAAGCGTGACATGGACATGCGTGCACGGGGGTGAAGACGAGGTGGCGGTCGTGTGACGGTAGGAGGAGCCGGTCGTCGCGGGGCGCCCCGCGCGGTGACGCCCGTGCGCCCGCACGCCCTCCTCGCCGTCGCCCCCGTGTCCGGGGGCGCGGCGCGCTCCGGGCGGACCGGGCCGCAGGGTGCGGAGGGATGAAATCCGCTTCCGGCGGCGTTGGTGCCTTGCGGCAGATCAGGTCGAACGGAGGGCACCGCGTGACACCGCAACGGGGATGGGCACGGCGACTGGCCGGATACGCGTGGCGTCATCCCAAGGACGTCGTCCTCGCTCTCGGCTCCTCCCTCGGCGGGATGGCCGTGATGGCACTGGTCCCGCTGATCACCAAGGTGATCATCGACGACGTGATAGGCGACCACAGCCGCGCCATGGCCCCCTGGGCGGGCGCCCTGATCGGTGCCGCGCTCGTCGTCTACGTCCTCACCTACATCCGCCGCTACTACGGCGGCCGGCTCGCCCTCGACGTCCAGCACGACCTGCGGACCGAGATGTACGGGACGATCACCCGGCTCGACGGCCGCCGCCAGGACGAGCTGAACACCGGGCAGGTCGTCGGCCGCGCCACCAGCGACCTCCAGCTGATCCAGGGCCTGCTCTTCATGCTGCCGATGACCATCGGCAACCTCCTGCTGTTCCTGCTCTCACTGGTGATCATGGCGTGGCTGTCGCTGCCGCTCACCTTCGTCGCCCTCGCCGTCGCCCCCGCCCTGTGGTGGATCGCCAAGCGCAGCCGCACCCGGCTGCACCCCTCCACCTGGTACGCCCAGGCCCAGGCGGCCGCCGTGGCCGGCGTGGTCGACGGCGCGGTCAGCGGCGTCCGCGTGGTGAAGGGCTTCGGGCAGGAGGACCAGGAGACCGGCAAGCTGCGCGAGGTCGGCCGTCGGCTGTACGCCGGGCGGCTGCGCACCATCCGGCTGAACGCGAAGTACACCCCCGCCCTCCAGGCCGTCCCCGCCCTCGGCCAGGTGGCGATGCTGGCGCTCGGCGGATGGCTCGCCGTCCGCGGGAACATCACGCTGGGCACGTTCGTCGCCTTCTCCACCTACCTCGCCCAGCTCGTCGGCCCGGTCCGGATGCTCGCCGTGGTGCTCACCGTCGGCCAGCAGGCCCGCGCGGGCACCGAACGCGTCCTGGAGCTGATCGACACCGAGCCGTCCCTGACCGACGGCACCGTGGAACTGCCCGCCGACGCCCCCGCGACCGTCGAGTTCGACGACGTCTCCTTCGGCTACGACCCGGAGCACCCGGTCCTGGACGGCCTCTCCTTCGAGATCCGCCCGGGCGAGACCCTCGCCGTCGTCGGCTCCTCCGGCTCCGGCAAGTCCACCGTCTCCCTGCTCCTGCCGCGCTTCTACGACGTCACGCACGGCGCGGTCCTCGTCGGCGGCCACGACGTGCGCGAGCTGACCACCGAGTCGCTGCGGGCCGCGATCGGGCTGGTCCCCGAGGACTCCTTCCTCTTCTCCGACACCGTGCGCGGCAACATCGCCTACGGCCGCCCGGACGCCACCGACGAGCAGATCACCGCCGCCGCCCGCGCGGCCCAGGCCGACCGGTTCATCACCGAGCTGCCCGACGGCTACGACACCGCGGTCGGCGAGCACGGCCTGACCCTCTCCGGCGGCCAGCGCCAGCGCATCGCCCTCGCCCGCGCGATCCTCACCGACCCGCGCCTGCTGGTCCTGGACGACGCCACCTCCGCCGTGGACGCACGCGTCGAGCACGAGATCCACGAGGCGCTCCGGGAGGTCATGCGGGGCCGCACCACCCTGCTGATCGCCCACCGCCGCTCCACCCTGGGCCTCGCCGACCGCATCGCCGTCCTCGACGCCGGCCGGCTCGTCGACATCGGCACCCACGACGAGCTCCAGCGGCGCTGCGCCCTCTACCGCCGGCTGCTCACCGACCCCGACGAGCTCGGCGCCGTCTCCCCGGGCCACACCCCGACCGCCGGGCCCCAGGAGCCCGAGGAGGGGGACACCTCCGTCCGCGCGGAGCTGGACGCCGAGTTCGACGCCGAGCGCGGCGTCACGCCCCGGCTGTGGACCGGCGACCGCGAGCCCAAGGACACCGCCCTGTCCGGCAGCCCGGCCACCCCGGAGCTCCTCGCCCAGGTCGCGGCACTGCCCCCGGCGACCGACGTCCCCGACGTCGACGAGGCCCGCGCGGTCCGGCCGGAGGACTCCTACGGCCTGCGCCGCCTGCTGCGCGGTTTCGGCCTGCCGCTCCTGGTCAGCCTCGGCCTCGTCGCCGTGGACGCCGGCATGGGCCTGCTGCTGCCGGTGCTGATCCGGCACGGCATCGACCAGGGCGTCACCCAGGTCGCCCTCGGCGCGGTCTGGGCCGCCTCGCTGCTCGCCCTGCTCACCGTGACCCTCCAGTGGGCCGCGCAGATCGGCGAGATGCGGATGACCGGACGCACCGGCGAACGCGTGCTGTACTCGCTCAGGCTGAAGATCTTCGCCCAGCTCCAGCGGCTCGGCCTCGACTACTACGAGCGCGAGCTGACCGGCCGGATCATGACCCGGATGACCACCGACGTCGACGCCCTGTCGACGTTCCTGCAGACGGGCCTGGTGACGGCGTTCGTCTCGGTGGTCACCTTCTTCGGCATCATGGTCGCCCTGCTGGTGATCGACGTGCAGCTCGCCCTGGTCGTCTTCGCCACCCTGCCCCCGCTGATCGTCGCCACCTGGTTCTTCCGCCGGGCCAGTGTGAAGGCGTACGAGCTGGCCCGCGAACGCGTGTCCACGGTCAACGCCGACCTGCAGGAGTCGGTGTCCGGGCTGCGGATCGTGCAGGCCTTCCGCCGGGAGCGGGACGGAGTCCGCCGGTTCGGCGAGCGCAGCGCCGACTACCGCAGCGCCCGGGTCCGGGGCCAGTGGCTGATCTCGGTGTACTTCCCGTTCGTGCAGTTCCTGTCCGCGATCGCGGCGGCGGCGGTCCTGGTCGTGGGCGGCGCCCGGGTCGACGACGGGACGCTGACGACCGGTGCGCTGGTGGCGTACCTGCTCTACATCGACCTGTTCTTCGCCCCCGTGCAGCAGCTCTCCCAGGTCTTCGACGGCTACCAGCAGGCGTCCGTCTCGCTCGGCCGCATCCAGGAGCTGCTGCGCGAACCGGCCTCCACCGAGCCCGCCGACGAGCCGGTCGACGTGCCGTCCCTGCGCGGGGAGATCGCCTTCGAGGGCGTGCGCTTCGCCTACGCCTCCGGTGACGGGGCGGAGCGGGCGGAGGAGGCGCTCGGCGGGATCGACCTGCGCATCCCCGCCGGGCAGACCGTCGCCTTCGTCGGCGAGACCGGCGCCGGCAAGTCCACCCTGGTCAAGCTGGTGGCCCGGTTCTACGACCCCACCGGCGGCAGGGTCACCGTCGACGGCACGGACATCAGGGACCTGGACATCACGGCGTACCGGCACCGGCTCGGCGTCGTCCCGCAGGAGGCGTACCTCTTCCCCGGCACCGTCCGCGACGCCATCGCCTACGGCCGCCCGGACGCCACCGACGCCGAGGTGGAGGCGGCCGCCCGCGCGGTCGGCGCGCACGAGATGATCGCCACCCTGGAGGGCGGCTACCTGCACGAGGTCGCCGAGCGCGGACGCAACCTCTCCGCCGGGCAGCGCCAGCTGATCGCGCTGGCCCGCGCCGAACTCGTCGACCCGGACGTCCTGCTGCTCGACGAGGCCACGGCCGCGCTCGACCTGGCCACCGAGGCCCAGGTCAACCAGGCCACCGACCGGCTGGCGGGCCGCCGCACGACGCTGGTCGTCGCCCACCGCCTGACCACCGCGGCCCGCGCCGACCGGGTGGTCGTCATGGACCACGGGCGGGTCGTGGAGGACGGCACGCACGAGGAGCTGCTGGCCCGCGACGGCCGGTACGCCGAACTGTGGCGGACCTTCATCGGCCAGGCCGAGCCGGAGGAGCCGGTCGGGGCGGCCCGCTGAACCCGCTCCCGCGGGCCGGCTCTCGCGGGCCGGCTCTCGCGGGCCGGCTCTCGCGGGCCGGCTCTCGGGGGGGCCTGTTCCCGTGCACCCGCTCCCGCGGGCCGGCCCCCGTGGACCGGCTCCCGCGGACCCGTTCCCGTGCACCCGCTCCCGTGACGACCGCGCAACCGTCCGACATACGCCGTGCGTCCGTACCTCCGTACGTCGTTGGTCGCGGCAGACGCGGTACGGGAGGAACGACACGTGGGCAGTGGAGCGATACGACGGCGCCTCGCGCCCGTCCTGGCCGTGCTGACCGCCTCGGGGCTGCTCACCGTCGCCGCACCGGGTGACGCGCACGCCGCCGCACCGTGCCCCGGCCGCAAGGTGCGCACCCTGTCCTTCTCCACCGGCTCCGTGGTCGTCCACAAGCGCGGCGGCTACGTCTGCGCCGCCACCCTCGCCAGGAAGCCCGGCACCGCCCGCACGATGTCGGTGAGCGTGCGGGCGCGCGGCGGCCGGCCGGTCGTCGACGAGGGCCGCTACAAGTACCACGCGGGCCCGGTGACCGTGCACGCCGGACGCCGCTGCGTCTGGGTGAAGGGCAGGGTCGGCGGCGGGTCCGTCAGCTCCGGCTGGATCCTGTGCTGACACGGGGTTTTCCCTATGTCCCCTGGTGCTGCGGTGAGTTGGTCCGCTAGCTTCCGGCGCACATCTGTCTTCACAGGGGAGTGCGCATGCGCAAGGCGCTCAGATGGCTGCTGGCGCTCACGGTGCTCATAGGCACCATGAGCACGGCCGGGGCGGCCACCGCCGCCGAGCCGGAGGCCACCGGCACCATCGACATCAAGGAGAGACTGCTCTCCGTTCCGGGCATGAGCCTGATCGAGGAGAAGCCGTACACCGGCTACCGCTTCTTCGTCCTGAACTACACCCAGCCGGTCGACCACCGCAGGCCCGCCAAGGGCACGTTCCAGCAGCGGATCACCGTGCTGCACAAGGACGTCGCACGGCCGACGGTCTTCCACACCGGCGGCTACAGCGTCTCCACGACGCCCCGCCGCAGCGAGCCGACCCAGATCGTGGACGGCAACCAGGTCTCCATGGAGTACCGCTTCTTCACCCCGTCCCGGCCCGACCCGGCCGACTGGTCCAAGCTGGACATCTGGCAGGCCGCCAGCGACCAGCACCGCATCTTCACGGCGCTGAAGAAGATCTATCCCGAGAACTGGATCTCCACCGGCGGCTCCAAGGGCGGGATGACCGCCACCTACTACGAGCGCTTCTACCCGCGCGACATGGACGGCGTGGTCGCCTACGTCGCCCCCAACGACGTGGTGAACAAGGAGGACTCGGCCTACGACCGCTTCTTCCGCACCGTCGGCACCAAGGAGTGCCGCGACCGGCTGAACGCGGTGCAGCGCGAGGCGCTGGTGCGCCGCGCGCCGCTGGAGAAGCGGTACGAGGCGTACGCCGCCGAGAACGGCTACACCTTCGACACCATCGGCAGCCTGGACCGGGCGTACGAGGCCGTCGTCCTCGACTACGTGTGGGGCTTCTGGCAGTACAGCACGCTGGCGGACTGCGAGCAGATCCCGGCGGACGCGAAGAACGCCACCGACGACGAGATCTGGACCTCGATCGACACGATCTCCGGTTTCTCGTTCTACACCGACCAGGGCCTGAGCCCGTACACGCCGTACTACTACCAGGCCGGTACGCAGCTGGGCGCGCCGACGATCCACTTCCCGCACATCGAGAAGAAGTACATCCGCTACGGCTACCAGCCGCCGCGCAACTTCGTCCCCCGCTCGATCCCGATGAGGTTCGAGCCCTCGGCCATGCGGGACATCGACACCTGGGTCCGCCACAACGCGCGGCAGATGCTGTTCGTCTACGGCGAGAACGACCCGTGGGGCGCCGAGCCGTTCCGCCTGGGACACGGGGCGCGCGACTCCCACGTCTTCACCGCCCCCGGCATGAACCACGGTGCCAACGTGGCCGGACTGGTCGAGAAGGAGAAGGCGTTCGCCACGGCCCGCATCCTCGACTGGGCGGGCGTCGCCCCGAGCGCGGTCCGGGAGAACCCGGCGGCGGCGAAGCCGCTGGCGAAGTTCGACGCCAAGCTCGACCGGCGCGGCGTCGAGCGGGAGCGCACCCTGCGCCCGTAGGAACGCCGCCGGGGCGGGACTACACCGGGAGGGCGCAGCCCACCGGCGAGGTGCCGCCCAGCCGGACGTAGAGGGCCGTGGACGCCGGGCACGCGGACCGGGCGCCCACGGCCTTCGTCACCTTGTACTCCGGCTTCCGCTTGCCCTTCCCGTCGCAGGCCGTCTCGCGGACCTTGCCGTCGCCCAGCCCGTAGACGCAGTCGCCGACGATGGTGCGCGGGCCGCCCCCGCCGCCCGGATCGCCGGGGTGCGGCGGCTGGAGGTTGCGCATGCAGGCGTAGCCCTGCGGCACCGCGCCGTCGCCGTCCTCGTCCAGGGAGGGGCGCTGTTCGCTGATGTGCAGCACGAAGTCCGTGGTGGCGGGGCAGCGCGGCCCTTCGCGCACGGTGCCGTCGTGACGGGCGACCACCCGGGCCGCCGCCCGTTCGCTCGTGCAGGGCACCTCGGTGAAGCTGGTCCGGCCGAACGAGCTGCACTCGTCCACCGCGAGGAACACCGCCCCGTACCCGGACGGCCGGGGCGGCGCGGGCGACACCGACGCCGGTCGCCGCTCGCCGAGGCGGTCGTCCTCCTCGGCGCCCCCGCCCGACGCGCTCTGGCACCCCGTCAGCAGGACGGCGGCCAGTGCCACCGGTGCGCAGACCGCCCTCCAGGAACTTCTCACGTGCATCGTCATCCCCCGGACCCTCCCGCCCAGCGTGACCGCGTGTGCCGGGACACGCCAGGCGAACAGGGTGCTTTGCGTACCTTGGGGGTGGTGCGCCGGGTGTGTGGCGTACGGGCGCTACGTCCGACGGACTACACCGGGTGCGCGGCGCCCGTGTGCCGTCGTTAGTACCCCAGCCCGTGCCCCACGGGGTACAGCACCGTGGCCGGATCGTCCGCCCGCTGCACCGGCACCGGCAGCGTCCCGCGCGGATCCACCCTGCCCGCGATGACCCGGGCCGCCGCCCGCAGTTCGACGTCGGTCCAGGAGTACGTCGCCAGGTACGCCGGGACGCCGGGCAGGTGGGCCACGTCGTACGGATTGCGGATCGCCACCGCCACCACCGGCGTGCCGGTCGCCAGGAGCTGCTCGACCAGCCTCTTCTGGCTGCTGCCCGCCGTGACGTTGTACGTCCCGACGACCACCGCGTCCGCCTCCCGGGCCGCCGCCACCGCCGTGGCGATGGTCGCCGCGGACGGTGCCGTGCCGGTCGACAGGGCGGTGGCCGTGAAGCCCAGCTCGGTCAGCGCGCCCGCGAGCACACCGGTCGGCGGACCGGTCGTACCGGACGGGGAGGCCGGGTCGGCGCCGACGACGAGCAGCTTCGGCCGTCTGCGCCGCGACAGCGGCAGCAGGCCGCGCTCGTTGACCAGCAGGGTGGTGGTGCGTTCGGCGATCCGGTCGGCCGCGGCCAGGTGCGGGCGGGTGCCGACGGTGCGGTCGACGCCGGCGTGGCTGACGAACGGGTCCTTGAACAGGCCCAGCTTCGTCTTCAGCCGCAGGATGCGCAGGATCGACGCATCGAGCCGGTCCTCGGTGAGCTCGCCGTCCCGGACGGCCCGCAGGACCGCGTTCCAGGCCACGTCCAGGGAGGGCGGGTTGAGGAGCTGGTCCACGCCCGCCTTCAGGGCCAGCACCGGCACCCGGTCGTCGCCGTACTTGGTGCGGACGCCCTCCATGCCGAGGGAGTCGGTGACCACGACCCCGTCGTAGCCCAGTTCCTCGCGCAGGATGCCGGTGAGGATCGGGCGGGACAGGGTGGCCGGGTCCTCGGCGCCGTCGAGCGCGGGGACGACGATGTGGGCCGTCATGATCGAGTCGATGCCCGCGGCGATCGCGGCCCGGAACGGCGGCGCGTCGAGCCGCTCCCACTGCTCGCGGGTGTGGTGGATGTACGGGAGCTTGGCGTGGCTGTCGTCGACCGTGTCGCCGTGCCCGGGGAAGTGCTTGGCGGTCGCCGCGACCCCCGACCCCTGGTACCCGGCGACCTCGGCGGCCACCAGCCGTGCCACGGCCTCCGGTTCGGAGCCGAAGGACCGCACCCCGATGACCGGGTTGGCCGGATCGACGTTCACGTCGGCCACCGGGGCGTAGTCCTGGCGGATGCCCATCGCGCGCAGTTCGCGCCCGGCGATCCGGCCGAGGGTGCGGGCGTCGGAGCGGGAGCCGCCCGCGCCGACGGCCATCGCGCCGGGGAACAGGGTGGCGGGCTCGCCCACGCGGGCCACGATGCCGTGCTCCTGGTCGGTGGAGATGAGCACCGGCAGGCCGCGCGGCAGGCCGAGGGACGCCTTCTGGATGCCGTTGGACAGGTCGGCGATCTGGTGCGGCTCGCGGGTGTTGTGCGCCCAGGCGAAGTAGATGATGCCGCCGACCCGGTACTTCGCGAGCAGTTCGGCGGCCGTGCGGACACCGATCTCCTTGAGGTTGGCGTCGACGTCGGCCTGGTCCGGGTCGGTGGCGGAGTGGCCGTAGACCCGCATCACGAAGAGCTGGCCGACCTTCTCCTCGAGCGTCATCCGGGAGATGAGGGCGCGCAGCTTCCTGTCGTCGGGGGCGGAGGGGCCGGCGGCGGCGTGCACCGTGCCGGCGGCCGCCAGGGCGGTGGTGACGCCCGCCGTCGCGGCGAGGACGGTGCGTCTGGACGGACGTGCGGTGCTTCCCGTGCTTCCCGTGCTGCTGTCGGGCACGTGCGCTCCTTTGGGAGGTGATCCGCGGGGGACCGGGGATCCACTGAAGGAAACTGCCAGGAGGTCACCAATATCCGGGAAGTTTCTGCCAGTCAAGGGAACGCACAGCAACCGGGGAGGGGCCGTCATCGGCGCAGTCGGAGGGGGGCGCGCCGATGACGGCGTGCTGCCGGCCGCGGCACGGCGGAGAGGGTGGGTCAGCGATCGCTGCCGGCAGCGAGGGCCGACACCGCGCCGCGGAGACTCGTCCGGCAGCCTGCGTATGGGACGGACGGGGGTGCGGACGGGTTCCCCGGTCGCGGCGAATTCCCCGAAGTCGGGACCGGTGGTCCGGACGGGGTCAGCGGGGCGTGTGCGCGCGGACCCCGGGCCAGTGCCCGCGCAGGGCCCGGACCGTCTCCGCGATCGCCGGACGGCGGGCCGCGCCCGTGCGCCACAGCGCGTACACCCGCCGGACGGGCATCGGGTCGAGCGGCACCTCCACCACCCCGTCGGGCAGCGGGCCGCGCCCCAGCCGGGGGATCAGCGCGATGCCGAGCCCGGCCGCGACCAGGGCGACCAGGGTCGGGTTCTCGTCGGCCCGGTGGACGATCTCCGGCTGGTGCCCGGCGGCGCGCAGGGTGCGCACCAGCCATTCGTGACAGACCCGACCCGGCGGCGGACTGATCCACCGCTCGCCGCCCAGCTCCTCCCGCCGCACCGCCGTGCGCCCCGCGAACGGATGGCCCTCGGGCACCAGCAGATCGCACAGGTCGTCCCCGATGACCGCCTGCTCCACGCCCGCGGGGGCGGGCAGCGGCGCGATGTCCCAGTCGTGCGCGACGGCGAGGTCGACCGCGCCCTTGGCCACCAGGTCCACGGACAGGTGCGGGTCGATCTCGGTGAGCCGGGCGTCGAGCGCGGGGTGCCGCCGGGCCAGGTCGGCCAGGACGGACGGCATCAGCCCGCGCGCCGCCGACGCGAAGGCGGCGACGGTCAGCCGCCCGGCCGGCACCCCGCGCCGCTCCTCCAGCTCGGTCTCCGCCCGTTCCACGATGGCGAGCAGCTCCTGGGCGGCGGACACCAGCCGGTGGGCCTCGTCGGTCAGCCGCACGCTCCGGCCCTCCCGCTCCAGCAGGACGGTCCGGGTCTCCCGCTCCAGCTTGGCGATCTGCTGGGAGACGGCGGAGGAGGTGTACCCGAGCGCCACGGCGGCGGCACCGACGGTGCCGTGGACGGAGACGGCGTGCAGGGCGCGCAGACGCTGGAGGTCGAGCATGGCGGGCCCCGATCAGTAAGCGATGCTTCATCCAATCATGCAGGAACCGTCGCTGGTGCTGAAGCGTCGCGGGCGGTGATCCTCGACCCATGCGACCCTCCCACCTGTTGCTCGCCGTCCTCGTCGCCGCCGTCTGGGGCGTGAACTTCACCGTCATCGAGATCGGGCTCGACCACTTCCCGCCGCTGTTCTTCTCCGCCCTGCGCTTCCTCGTGGCGGCGCTTCCCGCGGTGTTCCTCGTGGGGCGGCCCAAGGTGGCGTGGAAGTGGATCGTCGGGGTGGGGCTGGCGCTGGGGGTGGCCAAGTTCGGGCTGCTGTTCGTCGGCATGGACGCGGGGATGCCGGGCGGGCTCTCCTCCCTGGTGCTCCAGATCCAGGCGGTGTTCACGGCCCTGTTCGCCTTCGCGCTGCTCGGTGAGCGCCCCTCCCGCGTCCGTCTCGTGGGCATGGTGGTGGCGCTGGCGGGCATCGGGGTCGCGGCGGTCGACGAGGGCACCTCGGGCTCGCTGACCGGCTTCGTCCTGATCGTCGCGGCGGCGGCCTGCTGGGGCGTCTCGAACATCCTGACCCGCAAGGCGGCGCCCCCGGACGCCCTGAACTTCATGATCTGGGTGAGCACGGTGCCGGTGCTCCCGCTGCTGGCCCTGTCGTTCCTGCTGGAGGGCCCCGAACGGGACCTCGAGGCGCTGGCCGGCCTGGACTGGCGGGGCGCGGGCACGGTGCTCTTCGTCGCCTGGGGCGCCACGGTGTTCGGCTTCGGCGCCTGGGGCTGGCTGCTGCGCCGCCACCCCGCCTCCACGGTCGCGCCCTTCTCCCTGCTCGTCCCGGTCTTCGGGATGTCGTCGGCCGCGCTGTTCCTGGGCGAGACGGTGACCCCGCTCAGGTGGTGCGCGGCGGCGCTGCTGGTGGGCGGGGTGGCGATGGCGTCCCTCACCCGGCGACGGCCCGCGGTCCCGGCCGCCCCTCCCGCGGACGCCCCGGCGCCGGAGGCGGCCGCCGACCGGCGGTGAGCGAGCGACCGGCGCGCGGGCCACTCGATCACGACGCGGAACCGCATGACCCACGCGGCGCCGGGCACCGCCCGGCCCGTCGCGCACCGCCCGGTCCCCCGGGGGGGGGCGGCGGTCCGGCCGGTCGGTCAGCGCGCCTCCGGCGCGGGGGCGCCGACGCGCAACTCCGGTGTGCTCGTGGCGACGTAGACCACCGCGAGCAGGCACAGCAGGCCGCCCGTCACCAGGGCCGTCGCGCCCGAGGTCGCGCCGGCCACCAGCCCCGCGCGCATGTTGCCGAGGTGCGGACCGGCCTGCCCGACGATCGTCTCGGCGGCCGTGACCCGGCCCAGCAGGGCGTCGGGCGTACGGGTCTGCACGAGCGTGGTGCGGGAGAGCACCGACAGGGCGTCGGCCGCACCGGCCAGGACCAGCAGCCCCAGGCCCACCCACGGATCGGTCATGAGGCCGAACGCGGCCAGCGCGGCGCCCCAGACGCCCGCGCCGAAGAGCATGACGAAACCGGGGCGGCCCCGGTGGGTCACCGCACCGGACAGCGCGGACGCCAGGACGCCGCCGATCGCGAGGGCCGACAGGAACAGGCCGAGCGTGCGCGGATCACCGCCGAAGCGCTCGTCGTTGACCAGCGGGAAGAGGCTGACCGGCATCGACAGGACGGTGGCGGCGAGATCGGTGACGAGCGCGCCGCGCACCGCCCGGTGGCCGGCCAGGAAGCGCAGCCCGTCCAGCACCCCGTGCAGACCGGCCCGTGACGGCTCCCCCTCGGGCGGCAGCGCGGGCAGACCGAACGCGCCGTAGAAGGAGAGGAGGAAGCTCAGCGCGTCGAGCAGGTAGCAGACGCCGATGCCGAACCAGCCGAGCAGCAGGCCCCCGAGCGCGGGACCGACGAGCATCATCGCCTGGCCGGTGACCTGGTGGAGCGCCAGCCCGGCGGCCACCTGGTCCTTGGGCAGCAGGCGCGGGACGAACACCCCGGCCGCGGGAGCGCCGACCGCCGCGCAGGCGGACTGCGCCGCGACCAGCGCGAGCACCCCGGCCACCGGTACGTGCCCGGTGAAACCCTGGACCGCGAGCAGCAGCGAGCAGACCGCCTGGCCGGTCGTCGAGGCCAGGTAGATCCGGCGCCGGTCGCCCCGGTCGGCCCAGGCCCCGGCGAACAGCCCGAAGCAGACCATCGGCAGCGCCTGCGCGAGACCCACCGCGCCGCTCCAGACCGCGCTGTGCGTCATCTCCCAGACCTGGTACATGACGGTGACCATGGTCATGAAGCTGCCGAGCACGGACACCGTCCGTCCGATCAGCAGGCGCCGGAAAACCGGGGACGTGCGCAGGGGACGCACGTCGATCAGGACGCGGGCGGGACTCATGACGGAACGGCGGGGAGGGGCGCGGGCTGAGGCACGCGCGGACGCTACCCGGCCGTGCGCGTGCGGGGCCAGTCATTTCGGCGCGGCCCCGCCCGGCGGCCGGTTCCCGCGCCCCCGCCCGGGGGCCGGCCTCCGCGGGGTCGGCCGTCGGGCCGCCGTGGTGCGTCAGGCCGATTCGCCGAGGAGCCGGGTCAGGTGCGCACGGCCGGCGGAGAGGAGGGCGGGGAGCGGGGCGGCGTCGGCGTACCAGCGTTTCTCGTACTCCCAGCACAGCCAGCCGTCCCAGCCGTGGCGGGAGAGGACCTCCACGCAGTCGGCCAGGGGCAGGACGCCGGCGCCGAGGGGGAGCGGGGCCGTGTCGTCGGCGGAGGCGATGTCCTTGACCTGGACGTAGCCGAGGTGGGGGGAGAGCGCCGCGAAGCTCTCCACGGGCTGCTCGCCGCCCAGCCAGGTGTGCATCACGTCCCACAGCGCGCCCACCTGACGGTGGCCGACCAGGCCGAGGATCCGCATCGCGTCGGCGGCGGTGCGGTGCGAGTCGTGGGTCTCCAGCAGGATGCGGACGCCGAGGTCGGCGGCGTACTCGGCGGCCGTGCCCAGCCGGCGGGCGGCCGTCGCGTCCGCCTCCTCGGGACCCTGCTCGGGGGCGCCGCCGGGGAAGACGCGGACGGAGGGGGCGCCGAGGTCGCGGGCGAGGTCGAGCAGGGCGCGGATCTCGGCGAGGACCGGTTCGTCGTCGCCCGGCGCGGCGACCCGGGAGTACCCGGCGAGGCCCAGGACCTCGACACCGGCCGCCTCGAACCCGGCGGCGACGTCGGCGCGTTCGGCGGGGGTGAGACGGGGGTGGACCGGTTCCTCGGGGTGGGCGCGCAGTTCGACACCGTGGTAGCCGTGCTCGGTCGCGAGACGCAGCACGTCGGGCAGGGGCAGGCCGGGGACACCGAGGGTGGAGAACGCCAGCTTCATGAGAAGGGAACGTACCCGCGACCCCCGGGGCGAATCCCCCTCGTCACGCGGGTGTCACGAGCGAGGTCGGGCGGGGGCGGCCCTCCGGGGGAGGCCCGGTTCAGGCTTCGGCGGGTGCCTGCGGGGCCGCCGGGCGGAAGATCCCGAGGGGCAAGGCGCCGGCCCACCGCCACCGAGCCGCGCCCTCCGCGTCCCGCGTCCTGTCGCCCCGTCCCCACGCCCTCGTCGTCCCGTCCGGCCTACGGCCGTCAAAGAAGCGCCGAGGACGGTACGTCTCCCGGAGCGCCGGAGCGCCGGAGCGCAGAGGCACCGAAGCGCCGGGCCACCGGAGCACCGGACCGGCTACGCGCGCGGCACCCCGCTGGACCCCCGCACCATCAACTCCCCCCGCACCGAGGCGATCCCGCCCGGCGGCGGCTCCTCGCGGCCCATGGCGATGCGCCCGGCCCGGGCCCCCGCCTCCGCCAGCGGCAGCCGCACCGTCGTCAGCGCCGGCACCGCGTCGATGCTGAACGGCAGGTCGTCGAAGCCGGCGACCGAGACGTCCTGGGGGATGCGCAGCCCGGAGTCCCGCAGGGCGGCGCACGCGCCGAGGGCGACGGTGTCGTTCGCGGCGACGAAGGCCGTCAACGTCGGGTCCCGGCGCAGGAGTTCCAGGGTGGCCTCGTAACCGGACCGGCGGTCGTAGCGGCCGTGGACGGTCCAGCGCGGGTCCTCCTCGATGCCGTGCGCGGCGAGCGCGGCCCGGTGCCCCTCGAGGCGGTGGCGGGTGGTCGTGCGCTCCTCGGGGCCCGCGATGTAGCCGAGACGGCGGTGGCCGAGGCCGATCAGGTGCTCGGTGAGTTCCCGGCCGCCGCCGCGGTTGTCGAAGGTCAGCGCGATCGCCCCGGCCTCCGGCGCCGGCGGCCGGCCGCACAGCACCACCCGGGTCCCGGCGTCCGTCAGCTTGCGCAGCTTCGCGTCCATGGCCGCCCGGTGCGCCGCGCCCTCGATCGCCCCGCCGGTCAGCACGACCGCCGCCGCCCGCTGCCGCTGGAGCAGGGTGAGGTAGGTCAGTTCGCGCTCCGGGGAGCCGCCCGTGTTGCAGACGACCGCGAGTCTCTCCCCGCCCGCGCGTCCGCCGGGCCCCCCGATCTCGGCCTGGATCGCGCTCGCCATGATCCCGAAGAACGGGTCGGCGATGTCGTTCACCAGGATGCCCACCAGGTCGGAGGTGGCGGCGGCCAGGGCGCTCGCGGGGCCGTTGAGCACGTAGTCCAGCTCGTCCACGGCCTTCAGCACCCGCTCACGGGTGGAAGCGGCGACGGGATAGTTCCCGTTGAGCACGCGCGACACCGTCGCGGGGGAGACCTGCGCGCGAGCCGCCACGTCCGCCAGGGTCACCGTCATGCCTCGTCCTCCGCCTCGCGCGTCCCGCCGTACGCCGTCGTACACACCCACACCCGTGGCCGTGGTTCCGAGCAGACCCTACGGCCCCACGCCCGATTGTTCGCCCCCTCGAACAAGTCCGGCCCGCCGCGGTCTTGTCCGGACCCTCGTCCAGAGGCTAGCTTCTGTCTACATAGAAAGCGCTTGCTGTCACGTTCACCAGTCACCGCGCACCCTCGGCGGCCGACGGGCGACGGGCTGGACGTACGCGGCGCGCGGACCGCGTACGAAGGGAACGACGTGACACGTAGAACGGTGCGTATCGCCATGAACGGTGTGACCGGGCGCATGGGCTACCGCCAGCACCTCGTCCGCTCCATCCTGGCCCTGCGCGAACAGGGCGGCCTCGACCTCGGCGACGGCACCGTGCTGTGGCCGGAGCCGATCCTGGTCGGCCGCCGCGAGCCCGCGCTGCGCGCGCTGGCCGAGCGGCACGGCCTGGAGCACCTCTCCACCGACCTGGACGCGGTCCTCGCCGACGAGACGGTGGACGTCTACTTCGACGCCCAGGTCACCTCCGCCCGCGAGGAGGCCCTCAAGAAGGCCATCGCGGCGGGCAAGCACGTCTACACCGAGAAGCCGACCGCCACCGGCCTCGACGGCGCCCTGGAACTCGCCCGCCTCGCGCACGGGGCCGGCGTCAAGCACGGCGTCGTCCAGGACAAGCTGTTCCTGCCCGGCCTGCTCAAGCTGAAGCGGCTCATCGACGGCGGCTTCTTCGGCCGCATCCTGTCCGTGCGCGGCGAGTTCGGCTACTGGGTCTTCGAGGGCGACTGGCAGCCCGCCCAGCGCCCGTCCTGGAACTACCGCGCCGAGGACGGCGGCGGCATCGTCGTCGACATGTTCCCGCACTGGGAGTACGTCCTGCACGAGCTGTTCGGCCGGGTGAAGTCCGTCCAGGCCCTCGCCGCCACCCACGTCCCGCAGCGCTGGGACGAGCACGGCAAGCCCTACGACGCCACCGCCGACGACGCCGCCTACGGCGTCTTCGAGCTGGAGGGCGGCGCGATCGCCCAGATCAACTCCTCCTGGGCGGTCCGCGTCCACCGCGACGAACTGGTCGAGTTCCAGGTGGACGGCACCGAGGGCTCGGCGGTCGCCGGGCTGCGGGGCTGCCGCGTCCAGCACCGCTCCGCCACCCCCAAGCCGGTCTGGAACCCGGACATCCCCGCCACCGAGGTCTTCCGCGACCAGTGGCAGGAGGTCCCCGACAACGGGGAGTTCGACAACGGCTTCAAGGCCCAGTGGGAGCTGTTCCTCAAGCACGTCTACGCCGACGCCCCCTACCACTGGGACCTGCTGGCCGGCGCCCGTGGCGTCCAGCTCGCCGAACTGGGCCTGAGGTCCTCGGCCGAGGGCCGCCGCCTCGACGTACCGGAGATCGCGCTGTGACCGTCCGACTGCCCGACGAACACGGCCGGCTGCGGACCTACGAACCCCGCACCGAGCCCCTCGCCCCCACGCCCGGCGCCCCCCTCGTCTCCCGCACGGTCTTCTCGGCCGCGCACGTCGTCGCCGACCCGTACGCCGACACCACCCCCGACGCGCCGGCGGCCGTCGACTGGGACGCCACCCTCGCCTTCCGCCGCCACCTGTGGTCGCACGGGCTGGGCGTCGCCGAGGCCATGGACACCGCCCAGCGCGGCATGGGCCTGGACTGGGCGGGCGCGGCCGAGCTGATCCGCCGCTCCGCCGCCGAGGCGAAGGCGGTGGGCGGCCGGATCGCCTGCGGCGTCGGCACCGACCAGATCGCCTCCGGCACGCTCGCCGAGGTGCGGGCGGCGTACGAGGAACAGCTCGCGCTCGTCGAGGAGTCGGGCGCGCAGGCCATCCTGATGGCCTCCCGCGCGCTGGCCGCCGCCGCACAGTCCCCCGACGACTACCTGGAGGTGTACGGCCACCTCCTGCGCCAGGCCGCCGAGCCGGTGATCCTGCACTGGCTCGGCCCGATGTTCGACCCGGCGCTGGAGGGCTACTGGGGCTCCACCGACCTGGACGCGGCCACCGGGACCTTCCTGGAGGTCGTCGCCGCCCACCCCGACAAGGTCGACGGCGTCAAGATCTCGCTCCTCGACGCCCGGCGGGAGGTCGACCTGCGCCGCCGCCTCCCGCACGGCGTGCGCTGCTACACCGGCGACGACTTCCACTACCCCGAGCTGATCGCCGGGGACGAGCAGGGCTTCAGCCACGCCCTGCTCGGCATCTTCGACCCGCTCGGCCCACTGGCGGCCGAGGCGGTCCGCGTGCTGGACACGGGGAACACGGAGGGCTTCCGCGCCCTCCTCGACCCCACCGTCGAACTCTCTCGCCACCTCTTCCAGGCCCCCACCCGCTTCTACAAGACGGGCGTGGTCTTCCTGGCCTGGCTGGCGGGCCACCAGAACCACTTCGCGATGGTCGGCGGCCTGCAGTCGGCCCGTTCCCTGCCGCACTTCGCCCGCGCCTACGAACTCGCCGACGGCCTCGGCCTGTTCCCCGACCCGAAGCTCGCCGAGGAACGGATGAGGACCCTGCTGCACCTGTACGGAGTGACCCCGTGACCGACCTCGCGCGCTTCAGCATCAACCAGATGACGGTCAAGCAGCTGCCGCTGCCGGACCTCGTCGCCGCCTGCCGGGACCTGGGCGTGCCGGGCGTGGGACTGTGGCGCGAACCCGTCCGGGCCTACGGGGTGGAGGCGGCGGCCGGGCTCGTGCGCGACGCGGGCCTGGCGGTGACCACGCTGTGCCGGGGCGGCTTCCTCACCGCCGTCGACCCCGGCGAGCGGGCGGTCGCCCTGGCCGACAACCGCCGCGCCGTCGACGAGGCGGCGACGCTCGGCACCGACACCCTGGTCCTGGTCTCGGGCGGTCTGCCGGCCGGCTCCAAGGACCTGCGCGCCGCCCGGGAACGCATCGCGGACGCCCTGGCGGAGCTGGCCCCGTACGCCGAGCGGCAGGGGGTGAGGCTGGCCATCGAGCCGCTGCACCCCATGTTCGCCTCCGACCGCTGCGTGGTCTCCACGCTCGCCCAGGCCCTCGACCTCGCCGAGCGCTTCCCCGCCCACCAGGTCGGCGTCACCGTCGACACGTACCACATCTGGTGGGACGACACCGCGCCCGCACAGATCGCCCGCGCGGGCGCCCAGGGCCGCATCCACACCTTCCAGCTCGCCGACTGGACCACCCCGCTGCCCGAGGGCGTCCTCAACGGCCGCGGCCAGATCGGCGACGGCTCGATCGACATGCGGGAGTGGAAGGGGTACGTGGAGGCGGCCGGTTACACCGGCGCCATCGAGGTCGAGCTGTTCAACGAGGCGCTGTGGGCCCGGGACGGGCGCGAGGTGCTGGCCGAGACGGCGGCACGGTTCGCGGAGCACGCCGGGTAGCGGCCGCGCGGGGCCCTCCCGCGCACGGAGGGAGCCGGGGCGGGGGAGGACAGGGGCACGGAGCGCGAGCCGTGCGGTGCCGGACAGGACGCCGACGTTCGCCGGCACCGCACGCTGTTTCCCCCCGTTCCCCCCGTTCCCCCTGTGCGCAGCCCCCACTGCGCACGCGCACCAGCATGCCCCGGCCGGGCGCACGAAACCTTGACGGTCCGTGCAGGGGCCTTGTCGATTCCCGCAGGAACCGGCCGGCGCGGAGGGAGCCCTCCCTACGCGCTCCGGCCCGTGTGGTGGTGGCGGTGGTCCGTCGGGGTCATCCCGTACGCGCGGCGGAAGACGCGGCTGAAGGTGGCCGGGTCGGTGAAGCCCCACCGCGCGGCGATGGACCGCACGGAGTGGCCCCGCAGCCGGGGGTCGGCCAGGTCACGGCGGCAGCGCTCCAGGCGGCGGTGGCGGACCCAGGCGGCCGGGGCCTCCCCCTCCGCCGCGAACAGCTGGTGCAGGTGGCGCACCGAGATGCCGTGCGCCGCCGCGACGGTGGCCGGGGACAGCGACGGGTCGCCGAGGTTCTGGTCGATGAAGTCCCGGATCCGGGTGTGCAGGGCCCGCCGGCGGGACTCCGGGGGCAGCGCGTCCTCGGAGTCCAGGCAGCCGCCGAGCACGCAGGCGAGCAGGTCCGTGGTCACCGAGGCCAGCGTCGGTGCGTCGGCCTCGGTGAACTCCTCGGCCCGCCGGGCGACGTCGGCCAGCCAGCGGTACAGCGTGCCGCCCATGCCCCGGTCCACCGGGACCGGCACGGCCAGCAGCCGCCGGACCGCGCGGGGCGGCAGCGGCAGCCGGGCCCGCGGCACGCTGACGACGACCGTCGTGGTCCGCTCGGACGTCCTGTTGATCCGCACGTCGTAGGGGAGGCTGCTGTCGGCCACGACGAGGTGCCCCGCCCCGAACACCGACTCGTTGCCGTCCTGGGCCATCCCGCCGTCCCCGGCGAGCTGGCAGTTGACCTGGTAGACCTCGGGGTCGAACCGCCGGATGGTCCGCGGGGTGCGCACGGTGTCCAGCTGCGGCAGGTCCAGCTCGGCGATCTGCAGCTCGCCGAGCGGCAGGACCCGCATCGTGGCCCGGAAGTCGTCGCTGCGCTCACTGCGCAGCAGGTTGGGCACGTGCGTCCGCGTGGCGACGTCCTGCCACAGGTCCCACCGCTCGGCGGGCGGCACGACCTCGGTCCGGAACTCCTGCACCAGCATCGCCACACGGCTCCCCACGTGTACCGGACGGCTGCTTCCTGCCCGGAGGACATCGTAGGAACCGGGCGGGAAAAAAATCCGGGAGACCGTGCAACCCTCCCCGCCCTTCGCCGGTCGTACTCTGCGTCAGGACTTCTGGAGGGGGACCCGGGGGGGGCTTGAGGGGTTCTGACGGGGGAGGGACCGAGGGGGCCCGGTCGACGGACCGGGCCCCCTCGAAGTTCCGGCTCGACGTCTTCGGTGACGCCTCCTACCCGGCGGGGCAGAACCTCAAGCGGGTCCGGCCCCCGGCCTCGACGAACACCTGCTGCCCCCAGCGGGCGGTGAGGCCACGGCGGGGCCCCGCACCCCCGTACCGGCCGCACCCCCGTACTTCGGTGGCTGTCACCGCCCACAGGTACCGTCGGACCATGTCCAACCAGTCCGCAGCAGCCTCCGGCGAACGCCGACTCGCCGTCCTCGAAGGCGTCCTGGAGCGGATCACGTACGCCAATGAGGAGAACGGCTACACGGTGGCGCGCGTCGACACCGGCCGGGGTGCCGGCGACCTCCTCACGGTCGTCGGCGCGCTGCTCGGTGCCCAGGTCGGCGAGTCCCTGCGGATGGAGGGCCGCTGGGGCTCCCACCCGCAGTACGGCAAGCAGTTCCACGTGGAGAACTACACGACCGTCCTGCCGGCCACGGTCCAGGGCATCCGCCGCTACCTCGGCTCGGGCCTGGTCAAGGGCATCGGCCCGGTCTTCGCCGACCGCATCACCCAGCACTTCGGCCTGGACACGCTGAAGATCATCGAGGAGGAGCCCGAGCGGCTCGTCGAGGTCCCCGGTCTCGGCCCCAAGCGCACGAAGAGGATCGCCGACGCCTGGGAGGAGCAGAAGGCGATCAAGGAGGTCATGCTCTTCCTCCAGACCGTCGAGGTCTCCACGTCGATCGCGGTGCGCATCTACAAGAAGTACGGCGACGCCTCCATCTCCGTCGTGAAGAACCAGCCCTACCGGCTGGCCGCCGACGTCTGGGGCATCGGCTTCCTCACCGCCGACAAGATCGCCCAGTCCGTCGGCATCCCGCACGACAGCCCGGAGCGGGTGAAGGCGGGCCTGCAGTACGCCCTGTCCCAGTCCGCCGACCAGGGGCACTGCTTCCTCCCCGAGGAACGGCTCATCGCGGACGCGGTCAAGCTCCTCCAGGTCGACACCGGCCTGGTCATCGAGTGCCTCGCGGAGCTGTCCGAACCGCCGGAGGACGGCGCCGACCCCGGTGTCGTGCGCGAGAAGGTGCCGGGCCCGGACGGCGGCGATCCGGTCACGGCGGTCTACCTGGTCCCCTTCCACCGCGCCGAGCTGTCCCTCTCCGCCCAGCTGCTGCGGCTGCTGCGCACCGAGGAGGACCGGATGCCGGGCTTCCGTGACGTGGCCTGGGACCGGGCGCTGTCCTGGCTGAAGGGGCGGACGGGAGCCGACCTCGCCCCCGAGCAGGAGGCGGCCGTGAAGCTCGCGCTCACCGAGAAGGTCGCCGTCCTCACCGGTGGCCCCGGCTGCGGCAAGTCCTTCACGGTCCGCTCGATCGTGGAGCTGGCCCGCGCGAAGAGGGCCAAGGTGGTGCTGGCCGCCCCGACCGGCCGCGCCGCCAAGCGCCTGGCCGAGCTGACCGGCGCCGAGGCCTCCACCGTCCACCGGCTGCTGGAGCTCAAGCCCGGCGGCGACGCCGCCTACGACCGGGACCGCCCGCTGGACGCCGACCTGGTGGTGGTCGACGAGGCCTCCATGCTGGACCTCCTGCTCGCCAACAAGCTGGTCAAGGCGGTCCCCCCGGGCGCCCACCTGCTCTTCGTCGGGGACGTCGACCAGTTGCCCAGCGTCGGCGCGGGCGAGGTCCTGCGGGATCTGCTGGCGGACGGCAGCCCGATGCCCGCCGTGCGGCTCACCCGGGTCTTCCGCCAGGCCCAGCAGTCGGGCGTGGTGACCAACGCGCACCGGATCAACGCGGGGCGTCCCCCGGTCACCGACGGCATGAAGGACTTCTTCCTCTTCGTCGAGGACGACACCGAGGAGGCCGGCCGGCTCACGGTGGACGTCGCGGCCCGCCGCATCCCGGCGAAGTTCGGCCTGGACCCGCGCCGCGACGTGCAGGTCCTCGCCCCCATGCACCGGGGGCCGGCCGGCGCCGGCACCCTGAACGGGCTGCTCCAGCAGGCCATCACCCCCGGCCGCCCGGACCTCGCCGAGAAGCGGTTCGGCGGCCGGGTCTTCCGTGTCGGCGACAAGGTCACCCAGATCCGCAACAATTACGAGAAGGGGGAGAACGGCGTCTTCAACGGCACCGTGGGTGTGGTCACCTCGCTCGACCCGGTCGAACAACGCCTGACGGTGCTGACCGACGAGGACGAGGAGGTGGGGTACGAGTTCGACGAGCTGGACGAGCTGGCGCACGCCTACGCCGTGACCATCCACCGTTCCCAGGGCAGCGAGTACCCGGCGGTCGTCATCCCGGTGACCACGGGCGCCTGGATGATGCTGCAGCGCAACCTGCTCTACACGGCGGTCACGCGGGCCAAGCGGCTGGTCGTCCTGGTCGGTTCCCGCAGGGCGATCGGGCAGGCGGTGCGCACGGTCTCGGCGGGCCGCCGGTGCACGGCCCTGGACTTCCGTCTGGCGGGTTCCCGCTCACCGGACGCACGCCTCGCGGACGCGCGCCTCCCGGAGGGCGGGGCGCCGCGGTGAGCGGCCCGTCACCAAAAAATGATCGATCAAACGAGTCGTGAAGGTCACAGAACCCTTCCGGTTGGTGGACCGAGGGGGCAGGATGGGCAAGTTGGCGGCACTCAGTGCCGCCAATAGGCCCGATGGTCGACCCCGAGTGCACTCTCCTGAGCCAAGTGGGGGATGGTAGAGACAGTCAGGGCACCTCGAAGATGAGGCACAACGTCGGTGAGGGAAGACGTGAGCGACAACTCTGTAGTACTGCGGTACGACGGCGGCGAGTACACCTACCCGGTGGTCGACAGCACCGTCGGTGACAAGGGCTTCGACATCGGAAAGCTCCGCGCCCAGACCGGTCTGGTGACGCTGGACAGCGGCTACGGCAACACCGCCGCCTACAAATCCGCGATCACCTACCTGGACGGCGAGGCCGGCATCCTCCGGTACCGCGGCTACCCCATCGAGCAGCTGGCCGAGCGCTCCACCTTCCTGGAGGTCGCCTACCTGCTGATCAACGGCGAGCTGCCGACGGTCGACCAGCTCTCCGCGTTCAAGAACGAGGTCACGCAGCACACCCTGCTGCACGAGGACGTCAAGAACTTCTACAAGGGTTTCCCGCGCGACGCCCACCCGATGGCCATGCTGTCGTCGGTCGTCTCGGCGCTGTCCACCTTCTACCAGGACAGCCACAACCCGTTCGACGAGCAGCAGCGTCACCTCTCCACCATCCGCCTGCTGGCCAAGCTCCCGACGATCGCGGCGTACGCGTACAAGAAGTCGGTCGGCCACCCGTTCGTCTACCCGCGCAACGACCTCGGCTACGTCGAGAACTTCCTGCGCATGACCTTCTCGGTGCCCGCGCAGGAGTACGACCTCGACCCGGTCGTGGTCTCCGCGCTGGACAAGCTGCTCATCCTGCACGCGGACCACGAGCAGAACTGCTCGACCTCCACGGTCCGCCTGGTCGGCTCCTCGCAGGCGAACATGTTCGCCTCGATCTCCGCCGGCATCAGTGCCCTGTGGGGCCCGCTGCACGGCGGCGCCAACCAGTCGGTGCTGGAGATGCTGGAGGGCATCCGCGACTCCGGCGGCGACGTCGACTCCTTCATCCGCAAGGTGAAGAACAAGGAGGACGGCGTCCGCCTGATGGGCTTCGGCCACCGGGTCTACAAGAACTTCGACCCGCGCGCCAAGATCATCAAGGCCGCCGCGCACGAGGTGCTGTCCGCCCTCGGCAAGTCCGACGAGCTGCTGGACATCGCGCTGAAGCTGGAGGAGCACGCGCTCTCCGACGACTACTTCGTCTCGCGCAGCCTCTACCCGAACGTCGACTTCTACACCGGTCTGATCTACCGGGCCATGGGCTTCCCGACCGAGATGTTCACGGTCCTGTTCGCCCTCGGCCGTCTTCCGGGCTGGATCGCCCAGTGGCACGAGATGATCAAGGAGCCGGGCTCCCGCATCGGCCGCCCGCGCCAGATCTACACGGGCGTGGTCGAGCGCGACTTCGTCCCGGTCGAGGAGCGCTGACACGGGCGGCGCACGTCGCGTCACCGGGCCCCGCGCACGCAGGTCGTGTGCGGGGCCTTCCGCTTCCCGCCGGCGCGGGATTCCTGTCCGTGCGGAGGAAGGCGTCCGTGCGGACAGGAAGGTCCGTGCGGGCAGGGATCTCCGGGGGACGAGGACGTCCGCGCGGACAGAAGCGGAAGGCGCCCTGGCGCCGGTCCCCCCACGGGCCGACGAGCAGGGCGCCTTCCCATGTCCCGGTGCGGATTCCCCCCACGGGATCCGGCCGGGCGTCTGTGAGGACAGCGCCTGAATCGCTGTGTGAGCGCGGACGGAACGCTTCCGCCGTGCACTCGTACAGTTGTGCGGTCTGCCGGGACAACGCACGTTCGGGAGGGCCGCTCAAAGCTCCCCGGCGGATACGTGCCCCGGCAACGCTCCCCCGAGCTCTCACCTACGTTCGAGCAGGGAGGTACTCCATTCTGGGAAAGTCCCCCAAGACATCCCCAGATGCCAGGAAGCGCCCCCCAAGACGCTGCCCGACATCGCCAACTTAGACCTTCGAACCCCTTCGATGGTTACGTTCAGATCACTGTGATCTGCGTCTCTTGCGTATGTCCGTTAGGTGCGCAAGAGACGGAATGTCGCTCATGGGGCCCGAGCGTAAGGGTGATGCGCGAGCCTTGTGAAGAGCTTATGTGAGGGTCGTACCGGACTCCAGGGGTGCACCCCAATGTGAGACCTCAATGAAATGACCGCAGCCGCAGGCTGTTCGTCACCACGAAGACCGAGGAGAAGGCCATCGCCGCTCCGGCGATCATCGGGTTCAGCAGCCCGGCCGCGGCCAGCGGCAGCGCGGCGACGTTGTAGCCGAAGGCCCACACGAGGTTGCCCTTGATCGTGGCGAGGGTCCTGCGGGAGAGCCGGATCGCGTCGGCGGCCACCCGCAGGTCGCCGCGGACCAGGGTCAGGTCGCCCGCCTCGATCGCCGCGTCCGTGCCGGTGCCCAGGGCGAGACCCAGATCGGCGACGGCGAGCGCGGCCGCGTCGTTGACGCCGTCACCCACCATGGCGACGACGCGCCCCTCGGCCTGCAGCCGCCGCACGACGTCGACCTTGTCCTCGGGCAGCACCTCGGCGATCACCTCGTCGATGCCCACGGCCTCGGCCACCGCCCGGGCCACCGTCCGGTTGTCACCGGTCAGCAGCACCGGGGCGAGTCCCAGGGCGCGCAGTTCGCGCACCGCCTCGGCGCTGGTCTCCTTGATCGTGTCGGCGACGGCGAGGACCCCGCGTGCCGTCCCGTCCCAGCCGACCACGACGGCCGTGCGCCCGCCGTTCTCGGCCTCCCGCGCGGCCCGGGCCAGCTCCGGCGGCAGTTCCTCGAAGAGCCGCCCCACGGCCACCTCGTGGCCCTCCACGCGCCCGCGTACGCCCCGGCCGGGGACGTTCTCGAAGGACTCGGCCTCCGGCAGCGCGCCCGCGCGTTCCTCGGCCCCCGCGGCGACCGCCCGGGCGACGGGGTGCTCGGAGGCGTGCTCCAGGGCGCCGGCGAGCCGCAGCACCTGCTTCTCGTCGGTGCCCTCGGCGACGTACACCTCCTGCAGGGACATCCGTCCGGTGGTGACGGTGCCGGTCTTGTCCAGGACCACGGTGTCGACGCGGCGGGTGGACTCCAGCACCTCCGGTCCCTTGATCAGGATGCCGAGCTGCGCGCCGCGCCCGGTGCCGACCATCAGCGCGGTGGGCGTGGCGAGCCCGAGGGCGCACGGGCAGGCGATGATCAGCACGGCGACGGCCGCGGTGAACGCCGCCACCGTGTCGCCCGTGGTGGCCAGCCAGCCCCCGAAGGTGCCGGCCGCGATCAGCAGCACCACGGGGACGAAGACGGCGGAGATCCGGTCGGCCAGCCGCTGCACCCGGGCCTTGCCGTTCTGCGCGTCCTCGACCAGCTTCGCCATCCGGGCGAGCCGGGTGTCGGCGCCGACCCGGGTGGCCTCGACGACGAGCCGGCCGCCCGCGTTGACCGTGGCGCCGGTGACGGTGTCGCCGACGGCGACGTCCACGGGGACGGACTCGCCGGTCAGCATGGACGCGTCCACGGCGGAGGAGCCCTCCACCACCGTGCCGTCGGTGGCGATCTTCTCCCCGGGACGTACGACGAACCGGTCGCCGACGGCCAGTTGCTGCGCCGGTATGCGCACCTCGCGCCCGGCCCGCAGGACGGCCACGTCCTTGGCGCCCAGCTCCATCAGCGCCCGCAGGGCCGCTCCCGCGCGGCGCTTGGAGCGGGCCTCCAGGTAGCGGCCGAGCAGGAGGAAGGCGGTGACGCCGGCGGCGACCTCCAGGTAGATCGTGGCGGCGCCGTCGGTGCGGGAGACGGTGAGCTCGAAGGGGTGCCGCATCCCGGGCATGCCCGCGTCGCCGAGGAACAGTGCCCACAGGGACCAGCCGAACGCGGCGAGCGTGCCGACGGAGACCAGGGTGTCCATGGTGGCCGCGCCGTGCCGGAGGTTGGTCCAGGCGGCCCGGTGGAAGGGCAGCGCGCCCCAGACCACGACGGGCGCGGCGAGGGTGAGGGAGAGCCACTGCCAGTGGTCGAACTGCAGGGGCGGGACCATCGCCAGCAGGACGACGGGGAGGGCGAGGAGCGCGGAGACGGTCAGGCGCCGGCGCAGGGCGGCCGACTCGACGTCCTCCTGCCCACCGGGCGGCCCGTCGTGCGGGGCGGACGGCTCGTCCGCCGGGGGCGCGGGCTCCTCGGCGGTGTAGCCGGTCTTCACCACGGTGGCGATCAGGTCGGCGACCTCGACGCCCGGCGGGCAGGTGATCCGGGCCTTCTCCGTCGCGTAGTTCACCGTGGCGGTGACACCGTCCATGCGGTTGAGCTTCTTCTCGACGCGGGCCGCGCAGGAGGCGCAGGTCATCCCGCCGATGAGCAGCTCGACCTCCGAGGTCGCCGGCTGTCCGTCGGCCGGGGCCCCGGCGGTGGTGGTGCTGCTGGTCACGTCCTCACTCCAGGAAAGCCGGAAGGGGTGGTGTCCGGGACCCGGGGCCGACGGCGTGCCGGGCCGTGGGAGCTGATGGCCGGTACGGCCCGGTGCGCGCCGCGCGGTGCCCCGGTCCCGGCTCAGGCCTTGCCGACGAGTTCGAAGCCGGCCTCGTCGACGGCGGCGCGCACCGCCGCCTCGTCGAGCGGGGCCGCGGAGACCACGGTCACCTCGCCGGTGGAGGCGATCGCCTTCACCGAGCTGACACCGGGGATCTCGGAGATCTCGCCGGAGACGGCGCCCTCGCAGTGGCCGCAGCTCATCCCGCTCACCTTGTAGACGGCGGTGACGGAACCCTGGGTGTCGGTCGGGGAAGTCATGGCGTTGCTCCTCGTCGGGGGGTAGGGGATGGGAGGGTCCTCGGGGGCCCTCCACCAAGACTATACCCCTAGGGGGTATGAATCCAGGACCGGCGGGCCGGAGCGGCGGACGAAAG
The DNA here is from genome assembly GCF_008704515.1 of Streptomyces viridosporus T7A. Taxonomy (NCBI): domain Bacteria; kingdom Bacillati; phylum Actinomycetota; class Actinomycetes; order Kitasatosporales; family Streptomycetaceae; genus Streptomyces; species Streptomyces viridosporus. Next base: position 3,192,315 of record NZ_CP023700.1, on the reverse strand, counting down.
TGTTCCCCGTTCCCGGACGTTTCCGCGCCCGGACGCCCCGCCCGGACGCCCCGCCCGGACGCCCCGCGTTCCCGAACGTACTGCGCCTCCCGGAGGCCGCGGCGGCACCGGTGGGCGCGGGGGAGGGAGCCGTCGGCGGAGGGGCCGCCCGCGACAAAGCGGGAGGCCGGGGATAGCGTTCCGCCGACAACGGCGAGCGTGGGGAGGGACCGGCCATGCGGGCGGTGGTGTTCGAGCGGTACGGGGAACCGGCCGAGGTGCGGGAGGTCGCGGACCCGGAACCCGCGGAGCACGGGGTCGTGGTCCGCGTGGAGGCCACCGGCCTGTGCCGCAGCGACTGGCACGGCTGGCAGGGCCACGATCCGGACATCGCGCTGCCGCACGTCCCCGGCCACGAACTCGCCGGGACCGTCGAGGCGGTCGGCGCGCGGGTGACCCGGTGGCACCCCGGGGACCGGGTCACCGTCCCGTTCGTCTGCGCCTGCGGAAGCTGCCCGGCCTGCGCGGCCGGCGACCAGCAGGTGTGCGAGCGGCAGACCCAGCCCGGCTTCACCCACTGGGGCTCCTTCGCCCAGTACGTGGCGCTGGACCACGCCGAGGTGAACCTGGTCGCCGTCCCGGAGGACATGACCTTCGCGACGGCCGCCTCCCTCGGCTGCCGCTTCGCCACCGCCTACCGCGCGGTGGTGCAGCAGGGGCGGGTGGCGGCGGGGGAGTGGGTCGCCGTGCACGGCTGCGGCGGGGTGGGCCTGTCCGCGGTGATGATCGCGGCGGCGGCCGGCGCGCGGGTCGTCGCGGTGGACGTCTCCCCGCACGCCCTCGACCTGGCACGGACGTTCGGCGCGGCGGAATGCGTGGACGCGACGGGGACGAAGGACACGGCGGAGGCGGTCCGCGACCTCACCGGCGGCGGCGCCCACCTCTCCCTGGACGCCCTCGGCTCACCCGCCACCTGCGCCGCCTCGGTGGGCGGCCTGCGCCGCCGGGGCCGTCACGTCCAGGTCGGCCTGCTGCCCTCGCCCACGGGTACCACCCCGGTCCCGATGGCCCGCGCCATCGCCCTGGAGCTCGAACTCCTCGGCAGCCACGGCATGGCCGCGCACGCCTACCCGCCGATGCTGGAACTGGTCCGCGCGGGCGCGGTCCGCCCCGACCTCCTGGTGACGCGGACCATCGGCCTGGACGCGGCCCCGTCGGCCCTGGCGGCGATGGGCACGGCCCCGGGCGCGGGCGTGACGGTCATCGAACCGTGGCGTTGAGCGTGGCCCACTCCCGGTCGAGGATCGCCATGATCACCTCGTCCACCCACTCCCCGTCCCGGAAGGTGACCTCCCGCCGCACGCCCTCGACCACGAAGCCGACCTTCTCGTACACGCGCAGGGCGCGCGGGTTGTTGCCGTAGGCCTCCAGCTGGATGCGGCGCAGCCCGAGGCGCTCGAAGCCGTGGCCGACGATGAGCCGGGTGGCCTCGGTGCCCAGCCCCCGGCCGCGGCCGCGCGGCCCGATGAGGGTGCGGAAGGTGCAGCTGCGCGCGTCCGGGTCCCACGCGTTGAGCACCACCTCGCCGACGAGCTCCCCGGTGGCGCGGTCGGTGACGGCGAGGTCGAGCCGGTCGGGCTGCGCGGACCGGGAGCCGTACCAGGAGCGCAGCCGCTCCGGGGTGAGTTCGACGGAGGGGTCGAAGGTGAAGCGGACGACCTCCGGGTCCTGGATGATCTCCCCCATCGCCTCGGCGTCGGCCTCCGTGAAGGGGCGCAGCACGGTCCGCTCCCCGGTGAGGGTGGGTTTGTCGGTGAAGTCCATGGCGGAACTGTGCCCCACCCGGGCGGTGGGGCACAGCCGCTTTTCCCGGAGGTCCTCCCGGGGTCAGCCCCGGCCCCGGTTGCCCGGCCGGGAGGCCACCCAGGTCCGGACCGTGTCCGCGTACCAGTAGGGCTTGCCGCCCTCGACGTGGTCCGGCGGGGGCAGCAGGCCGTGCTTGCGGTAGGAGCGCACGGTGTCCGGCTGCACCTTGATGTGCGCCGCGATGTCCTTGTAGGACCACAGCCGTCGGTCGGTCATGTGTCGTACCTCCCCGCGCGCACCGCGGCGGCGGCCGGGGTGGCCGTCCGTGGGGGAGCCGGGTGCCGCGCTGACGATCACCAGCCTCGCGCCCGGTGAACGACACCGGGCGGGAGCGGGTCAGGGGGCGTGCGCGGATGTGACGGAAAGCCCGCACACCCGTGACGGGTGTGACCGAACGGAGGTCTTTGTGACACGAATGACGCAAAGGCGTACGCCGGTCGTACGGCGGGGGCGCTCCGGACCTCCTCGTGCCGCGGCGGACGCACCGGGCTCCCGTACGGGGCCACCCGGTTCACGCGCCGGTTCGAGGGCCGGCTCGAGGGCCGGTCGGTGGACGTCGTGGACGCCCACCGCGCCGTGCGGCCCGCCTCCGCCACCTGCCCGGTCCGCCGGGCGGAGCGCCCCGGGCCGGCCCGCGGCCGGAGCGGCACCGTCAAGATCTCGTCCGAATGTCCGGACAAAATGTTGACAGGGTTTCCCGCCCGGGCTAGAACCGGGGAGAGCCGTATGGTCCGCACGGAGGAAGAAGAGTGTGTCGGCTCCCGGGTGTGAGGGGTGTGTGCACGTTGGTCACCGATGGTGTGTACGCGTCCCGGGGCGCCCGGCCCCGGATCGCCTCCGGCGCGGGAAGCCGCTTTGCTTTGGCAGGAGCGAAGTGCGAGCGACGACTCCCCGCCCGCTATGGCCCCGCGCCGGAGGTGCAGGCCCTGGACGACGGCGTCCGCCGGGGCGCGGGCCGGTTCCGCGCCCCCGCCGCTCCCGCACGTGTCCGCCGCCCCCGCATGTGTCTACGCGGGGACCGAAACGGCCGACACTGTGTCGGGCGCATCCGAAGGCCCGGGCCTGTTGGGATGGACCCGTGGCCGGAACCGCGACACGGCCGTCCGCGGTCACGGCGCACGAGCTGTACGAACGGCACGTCTCCACCCGTCGCCGCCATCTTCAGAAGGAGCTCTCGGTCATGACGAAGATCGTCAACCACTGGATCGGCGGCAAGACCGCCGAAGGCGCCTCGGGTACCTACGGCCCGGTGACGAACCCGGCGACCGGTGAGGTCACCACGAAGGTCGCGTTCGCCTCCGTCGAGGAGGTGGACGCCGCGGTCGCCGCCGCCAAGGAGGCGTTCCTGAGCTGGGGCCAGTCCTCGCTGGCCCAGCGGACCGCCGTCCTCTTCAGGTTCCGCGCGCTGCTGGACGCCCACCGCGACGAGATCGCCGAGCTGATCACCGCCGAGCACGGCAAGGTGCACTCCGACGCCCTCGGCGAGGTGGCCCGCGGCCTGGAGATCGTCGACCTGGCCTGCGGGATCAACGTCCAGCTCAAGGGCGAGCTGTCCACGCAGGTCGCCAGCCGCGTCGACGTGGCCTCGATCCGCCAGCCGCTGGGCGTCGTCGCCGGCATCACGCCGTTCAACTTCCCGGCCATGGTGCCGATGTGGATGTTCCCCCTCGCCATCGCCTGCGGCAACACCTTCGTGCTGAAGCCGAGCGAGAAGGACCCGTCCGCCTCGATCCGCCTCGCCGAGCTGCTGGCCGAGGCCGGGCTGCCCGACGGCGTGTTCAACGTCGTCCATGGCGACAAGGTGGCCGTCGACCGCCTCCTCGCCCACCCCGACGTCAAGGCGGTCTCCTTCGTCGGCTCCACCCCGATCGCCCGCTACATCCACACCACCGCCTCGGCCAACGGCAAGCGCGTCCAGGCCCTCGGCGGCGCCAAGAACCACATGCTGGTGCTGCCCGACGCCGACCTCGACGCGGCGGCCGACGCCGCGGTGAGCGCGGCCTACGGCTCGGCGGGCGAGCGCTGCATGGCGATCTCCGCGGTGGTCGCCGTCGGCGCGATCGGCGACGAGCTGGTGGAGAAGATCCGCGAGCGCGCCGAGAAGATCAAGATCGGCCCCGGCGACGACCCGGCCTCCGAGATGGGCCCGCTGATCACCAAGGCGCACCGCGACAAGGTGGCCTCGTACGTGGCGGGCGCGGCGGACGAGGGCGCCGAGGTCGTCCTCGACGGCACCGGCCACACCGTCGAGGGGTACGAGGACGGCCACTGGATCGGCATCTCCCTGCTCGACAGGGTGCCGACGTCCGCCAAGGCCTACCAGGACGAGATCTTCGGCCCGGTCCTGTGCGTGCTGCGCACCGAGACGTACGAGGAGGCCCTGGAGATCGTCAACGCCTCGCCGTTCGGCAACGGCACCGCGATCTTCACCCGGGACGGCGGCGCCGCCCGCCGCTTCCAGCTCGAGGTCGAGGCCGGCATGGTCGGCGTGAACGTGCCGATCCCGGTCCCCGTGGGCTACCACTCCTTCGGCGGCTGGAAGGACTCGCTCTTCGGCGACCACCACATCTACGGCAACGACGGCACGCACTTCTACACCCGCGGCAAGGTCGTCACCACCCGCTGGCCCGACCCGGCCGACGCCCCCACCGGCGTCGACCTGGGCTTCCCGCGCAACCACTGACGGCCACCGCCCCCCACCCCGGCGGGACCGGGACCGTGCCCACCTCCACGGTCCCGGCCCGCCGCCCACCGCTCCCCCGGCCGGACCCCGGTCCCGCCGCTACCGCGGACGCAGTACGCGCGAGCCCCCGCGTACGCCGCCGGTAGGGCCCCGGGTTCGGTCCACGGGCGGCGTCGGGGCGCCGGACGCACCCCGTACCGTTGACGCATGGATCTTCGACTGCCCGGAGTGCGGTGGCTGCGGTCGCGGCGGCCGCGACGGACCCTGGCCGCCGTCGCGGCCGCCGTCGTCGTGCTCGCCGGTGCCGGCACCTGGACCGCCGTCGCCTCGGACGACGCGCCCGCGGTCCGCCGCGCCGACCGGGTCATGGACGTGGGCGACGGGGTGCGCATCGACACCTCGTACTTCACCGCCGGCCCGGACGGCCGCCGCCCCGCCGTCCTGCTCGGGCACGGCTTCGGCGGCAGCAAGAACGACGTGCGCCGGCAGGCCGAGGACCTCGCGCGCGACGGGTACGCCGTCCTCACCTGGTCCGCGCGCGGCTTCGGCAAGTCGACCGGGAGGATCGGGCTGAACGATCCGGAGGGCGAGGTCGCCGACGTCTCCCGGCTCATCGACTGGCTGGCCGACCGGCCCGAGGTCGAGCTCGACCGGGCCGGCGACCCGCGCGTCGGCATGGCCGGTGCCTCCTACGGCGGCGCCATCGCCCTGCTCACCGCCGGGCACGACGACCGCGTCGACGCCGTCGCCCCGGCGATCACCTACTTCGACCTGGCCGACGCGCTCTTCCCCGACGGCGTCTTCAAGAAGCTGTGGGCCGGGATCTTCGTCAACACCGGCGGCGGCTGCGCGCGGTTCGAGCCCGCGCTGTGCGAGATGTACGAGCGGGTCGCCGAGTCCGGCACCCCGGACGAGGACGCCCGCGCGCTGCTGCGGGCGCGCTCGCCGTCCGCCGTCGCCGACCGCATCGACGTGCCCGCCCTCCTGCTGCAGGGCCAGTCCGACTCCCTCTTCCCGCTCGGCCAGGCCGACGCGGCCGCGCGGGCGATCCGCGCGAACGGCGCCCCCGTCGCCGTCGACTGGATCGCGGGCGGGCACGACGGCGGCGACCCGGAGACGAGCCGCGTCCAGGCGCGCGTCCGGGCGTGGTTCGACCGGTACCTGAAGGAGGACGAGGGCGCCGACACCGGCCCCGCCTTCCGCGTCACCCGCACCGGAGGCGTCGACTCCACCGACGGCCGGGCCCAGCTGCGCGGCGCGAGCGCGGACCGCTACCCGGGCCTGGACGGCGGCGGCACCTCCCTCCCCCTCACCGGCCGCGAGCAGAGCTTCGCCAACCCGGCCGGCGCCAACCCGCCCGCCGTCTCCGCGCTCCCCGGCCTCGGCGGCTCCGGCGGCCTGGCCCAGCTGTCCTCCCTCGGCGTCGGGGTGTCCCTCGACTTCCCCGGCCAGCACGCCCGCTTCGAGTCCGCCCCGCTCCCCGGCGACCTGCGGATCACCGGATCGCCGACGGTCACCGTCCGCGTGAAGTCCACCGGCAAGGACGCCGTGCTGTTCGGCAAGGTGTACGACGTCGGCCCGGACGGCCGGCAGCAGGTGCTGCCCTCCCAGCTGGTCGCGCCGGTCCGCGTCGAGGGCGCCGAGGCCGGCAAGGACGTGACCCTCACCCTCCCGGCCGTCGACCACGAGGTCCGCAAGGGCCACCGCCTGCGCCTCGTCCTCGCCTCCACCGACCTCGGCTACGCCTCGCCGGCCGCCCCGGCGACGTACACCGTCTCCCTGAAGAGCGGCCTCACGGTGCCCGCCGCCCCCGGCGTGACCACCGCGGCGGCCCCGCTGCCCGCGTGGGTGTGGTGGCTGCCGGCCGCCGGCGCCGTGACCGCCCTCGCCCTGCTGCTGACCGGCCGCCGCCGGACGGCGGCCACGCCCCCCGACCCCGCACTGGCCGACGTGCCGCTGCAGATCACCGGCCTGAGCAAGCGCTACGCCCGCTCCGCCGACCGGTACGCCGTGCAGGACCTGTCCTTCCGCGTCGAGAAGGGCCAGGTCCTCGGCCTGCTCGGCCCGAACGGCGCGGGCAAGACCACCACCCTGCGCATGCTGATGGGCCTGATCAAGCCCGACGCCGGCGAGATCCGGGTCTTCGGCCACGCCGTCCGCCCCGGCGCCCCCGTGCTGTCCCGGGTCGGCGCCTTCGTCGAGGGCGCGGGCTTCCTGCCGCACCTGTCCGGCCGGGAGAACCTCGAGCTGTACTGGCGGGCCACCGGCCGCCCGCCCGAGGACGCCCACCTGGACGAGGCCCTCCGGATCGCCGGCCTCGGCGGCGCCCTCGCCCGCGCGGTGCGCACCTACTCCCAGGGCATGCGCCAGCGCCTCGCGATAGCCCAGGCCATGCTCGGCCTGCCGGACCTGCTCATCCTCGACGAGCCGACCAACGGACTCGACCCGCCCCAGATCCGCGAGATGCGCGAGGTGATGATCCGCTACGCCGCCGCCGGGCGCACGGTGATCGTCTCCAGCCATCTGCTGGCGGAGGTGGAGCAGTCCTGCACCCACCTCGTGGTCATGGACCGCGGCCGGCTCGTCCAGGCCGGTCCGGTCCACGAGATCGTCGGCTCCGGCGACACCCTGCTGGTCGGCACGGAGGAGCCCGTGGACGAGCCGCTCGCCGAGAAGGTCGCGGCCCTGCCCGGCGTCGCCTCCGCCGTCCGCACCGACGAGGGGCTGCTGGTCCGGCTGGACGCCGGCGGCACCGCCCCGCGCCTGGTGGCGGAACTGGTCCGGCTGGAGGTGCCGGTGGCGTCGGTGGGCCCGCACCGCCGCCTCGAAGACGCCTTCCTCACCCTGATCGGAGGTTCCGCATGAGCGCGCTCACCGAGCGGAACGAACCCGCCGGCCCGGCCGGGCACCCCGGGCCCGTGGAGACCGCCGCCGGCTACCGCGCGGGCCGCACGCTGCCGCTGCGCGTCGAACTGGCGCGACAGCTCAAGCGCCGCCGCACCTTCGTCATGGGCGCGATCCTGGCCGCCCTGCCCTTCGTCCTGGTGGTCGCCTTCGCGATCGGCGGCGAACCGGAGGGCCGGGGCAACCGCGTGAACCTGATGGACACGGCCACCGCGTCCGGCGCCAACTTCGCCGCCGTGAACCTGTTCGTGTCGGCGGGCTTCCTGCTGGTCATCCCCGTCGCCCTGTTCTGCGGGGACACGGTCGCCTCGGAGGCCGGCTGGTCCTCCCTGCGCTATCTGCTCGCCGCGCCCGTGCCCCGCATGCGGCTGCTGTGGTCCAAGCTGATCGTCGGACTGGGGCTGAGCCTCGCCGCGATGGTGCTGCTGCCGCTGGTGGCGCTCGCCGTCGGCACGGCGGCCTACGGCTGGGGCCCGCTGCAGATCCCCACCGGCGGCGCGCTCGACCCCGGCACGGCGGTCGGGCGGCTCGTGGTGGTCGTGGCGTACCTCTTCGTGTCGCAACTGGTCACCGCCGGGCTCGCGTTCTGGCTGTCCACCCGGACCGACGCCCCGCTGGGCGCGGTCGGCGGCGCCGTCGGCCTGACCATCGTCGGCAACGTCCTGGACGCCGTGACCGCCCTCGGCGACTGGCGCCACTTCCTGCCCGCGCACTGGCAGTTCGCCTGGGCGGACGCCGTCCAGCCGACCCCCCAGTGGTCCGGGATGATCCAGGGCACCGCCGTCTCCGTGACGTACGCCCTCGTGCTGTTCGCGCTGGCCTTCCGCGGGTTCGCCCGCAAGGACGTGGTCTCCTGACGCCGGACCGCACGCACCCCGTGCGGTCCAACCGGGTGAACCTGCGCAACCGATCGGCGTGAGGCGGGTTGAGGAGGGAGTAGGCCATGCGGCAACCGAGGGCCGGGACACGTGTCCTCGGTTGCCGGCCTCCATGCCGGGGCCGGCCACTCCGATTCTTCAAGCAGGAAGACAATCACATTGCGACAGACCCTGAGCAGGGGAGTGTTCGCGGCGGCCGCCGCCACGGGCATTCTGTCCCTGTACGGAACCCCCGCCCTCGCCGACTCGTACGCGGTGGGTGGGGTCGAGGATTCTCCCGGTGTGCTGTCCGGGAACAACGTGCAGGCGCCGGTGCACGTGCCGGTGAACGCGTGCGGCAACACCGTCGGTGCGGTCTCGGCGTTCAACACGGCGGCCGACAGCTTCTGCGCCAACGACTCGCAGACGCAGGAGTCCGGGGCCCGGTCGTCGGACTCCTCGCGCAGCGCCTCCCCGCGCGGCGCCTCCTCGTACGGTGACTCCTCGTACGGTGACTCCTCGTACGGTGACTCCGGCGGCGGTGCGCAGGCGGTGGGCGGCACCGAGGGATCCCCCGGTGTGCTGTCTGGCAACAACGTGCAGGCACCGGTGCACGTGCCGGTGAACGCGTGCGGCAACGACGTCACCGCGGTCGGGGCGTTCAACACGGCGGCCGACAGCTCCTGCGCCAACGACTCGCAGGCGCGGGAGTCCGGGGCCCGGTCGTCGGCCTCCTCGCGCGGTGACTCCTCGTACGGGAACTCCGGTGGCGGTGCGCGCGCGGTGAGCGACACCGAGGGATCCCCCGGTGTGCTGTCCGGGAACAACGTGCAGGTGCCGGTGCACGTGCCGCTGAACGTGTGCGGCAACACCCTCGACCTGATCGGCCTGTTCGACTCCTCGTACGGCACCTCCTGCGCCAACACCACGCAGCCCGGCTACGGCACCGAGGACGTCACGCCTCCGCGCACCGTCACCCCGACGCCCGAGCCCGGCAAGCGGACGCCGCCCGCGCCTCCGTCCGTCGACGAGGAGCGGCCCGGACCCGGTCCCCAGCTGGCCGAGACCGGCGCCGAGGGCCTGATCGTCGCCTCGGCCGCCAGTGCCGCACTGATCACGGGCGGGGCGATGCTGTACCGCCGCCGGCGCGCCGGCGGCCACCGCTAGCCGCTCCCGGTGCCGGGCACACCCCACCCGGCACCACCGAACCCCGGCACGTCCCCCGGACCGACCCGGGCCACCCGCGAGGTGGCCGAACCGGTCCGGGGGACGAACCATGTGCGCGGGCGACGTACGCCGCCCGCCGCCCGCCCCGGCGTCAGGGACCCACCGGTGACGGCGACGCGCTCCGGCTGCCGGCCGGAACGGGAACCGTCCCGCGCGGCGGGGTCGCCCTGAGCCGGCGGCGCACCCCCTGCACCAGGGTCCCCGCCGTGAACGTCGCACCGTGGACGAAGCGCATGGCCGGGCCGAAGCCGGACGCGGTCACCAGGCCCGCGAAGAACAGCCCGGGGTGGGACGACTCGAAGGTGTGTCCCAGGGCCGGGGAACCGTCGGGCAGGGTGGCCAGCGTGCCGCGCAGTTCGGCGGAGAGCAGCCCGAGCCGGTCGCAGCGCGCCCGGAACCCGGTGGCGGCGATGACGTGTTCGGTCTCCAGGCTGCGCCGGCCGCCCTCGAGGTTGACCGTCTCCAGCAGCACCCCGCCCGGCACCGCGCTCGCCCGGGTGACCTCGTGGCCCGGCAGCAGGTCCACCGCCCGCTCCACCCGGTCCCGCACCCACCAGGCACCCGCCGGTCCCAGCGCCGTGGCCGCGATGCGCGACCGGGTCGCCTCCGGCAGCCGGCGGTAGAGGCCGGGGCGCTCGGAGTAGAACCAGTTCCGCCAGCCGGGACCCAGTCCGCTGTGCGGGGAGCGGACCGACTGCCACCAGGGACGCTCCCAGGGCGGCGGCACGTCGTTCCACCGCAGCCGCTCCGCCCGCGCCAGCACCCGCACCCGCGTGCCCTGTTCGGCGAGCAGCGCCGCGGTCTCCAGCGCCGCCTGGCCACCGCCGATCACCGTGACGTCCTTGCCCTGGAAGCGGCCGAGGTCGCTGTGGTGGCTGCTGTGCGTGACCAGCGCGGGGTGCAGCCCGCGCAGGGCCTGCGGCACCTCGATGAACGGCATCACCCCGACCGCCAGCGCCACGCTGCGCGCGCGCAGCGCCTCCCCGTCCTCGGTGACCACCGTGAAGCCGTCCGGGCCGGGCGTCACCCGGGTCACCGTGCGCTCGTCCACCGGCGGCGCGGCGTGCCGGGCGAACCACAGGCCGTACGACGCGAACTCCTCCACCGGGATCGGCTCGGCGTGACGCGCCGTCAGCCCCCGCTCGGCGCAGTAGGCGTCCAGCCGCCAGCGGCCGCCCGGATCGGAGAGGTTGGACGCCCACGGCTCGGACTTCAGGAACATGCCGCGGGGCATGTGGTCCCGCCAGGACGCCATGGGTCGGCCGAACACGCGCAGCTCCAGCCCGGCGGCCGCGGCGTGGGACGCGATCGACAGACCGTACGGACCCGCGCCCACCACCAGAAGGTCGTACATCATCAACTGCTCGCTTTCTCGTTGTCGGTCAGGGAGGGCGAGACCGCCCGGGGAACGGGGCGCGGGGCCGGCACCGGAGCCGTCGCGGTCAGCCGCTCGCGCAGCCGGCCGGTCACATGGCGGCACCACAGGGCCCACATCGCCCGTCCGGGGCCGCGGTCGTCCCGGGCGTACCAGGCCAGTTCGCGGCTGCCCGGCGCCGTGCGCAGCGCGGCGAACGGCGCGTAGTTCTCCACCACGAACGCCCGCCCGGCCACCGGGTCCCCGTCCGGCAGCTCACGGCCGGTCAGGTCCAAGTGCAGGGCGCGGACGACGTCCAGTCCCGCGCTGTCCGCGAAGAGCCGGAACTGGGCGCCGGGGCGCGGGTTGAAGTCGAGCAGGTGGTAGCGGCCCGTCGTGCCGCAGCGGCGGAAGTCGAGGTCGAAGACGCCGCGGTAGCCGAGTGCGCCGGTGAGCCGCTCGGCCAGCGCCCGCACCTCGGGGTTGGGTGTCCAGCGGCCCACGGCGGTCAGGCCCGCCCCGCGCGGCCAGGACAGCTGCTTGCGGCCCGGTCCGCCCGCGCGGACGGCGCCCGAGCGGTCGGCGTAACCGTGGAAGAACCAGTCCCGGTCCGGTCCCGGCGGCAGGTACGCCTGCAGCAGCAGCCGGCTGCCGGCCTCCTCGGTGCGCAGGTACAGCTCCCGGGCCTGCTGCGCGGAGTGCACCAGTCGGGTGCTGCGCAGCCCGCTCCCGGCCGGCAGCAGCCAGGGCCGGCTCCATTTCGCCACCAGCGGCAGCCCGAGCCGTCGCGCGTCGTCGGCGGCCCGCTCCGGGCCGTCCGGGACCAGTGTCACCGGGTGCGGGACGTCCGCGGACGCGCACACGGCGGCCAGTTCCGCCTTGTCGGCGACGCGTTCGGCCAGGTTGTCCGGCATCTCCGGCAGCAGGTAGTGGGGGGCGAGGTCGTCCCGTGCGCGGCTGACGGCGATGGCGCTCGCGTCGTCCAGCGGGACCAGCACGGCGGGGCGCGCGACCCGGTCGGCCACGCGGCGCAGCGCGGCGAGGATCTCCCGCTCCGACGCCCCCGGGGGAGGCGGGGGGTGCATCCGGTGCGCGTAACGCGACCGGTGGACGGGACTTCCCGCCGCATCGGCGACGACGTGCACCTCCACACCCGCCCGGCCGAGCGAGCGCACCGCCCCCAGCGTTCCGTGGTGAAAGGGATTCCGGTCGATCCGCAGCAGCACGGCGGGGACGCGGATGTCGAACAACGACACGCGATCTCACTTTCTCTTGGCTTTCTTGGCTTTCTTTTGGGTCGACTCACCCACACGGGCGAGCCCGGCACTCGAAAGCCGTATGACGCTGGCGTCGTCGGTTTTCCTGTGCCTTTACTTCGTATGACTGTTCGTCAGCAAAGAGGACAGCGGCAGAAGGCGGACGAGAGCGAGAAGAGGAGCAGCCATGGCCCCACAGCACCAGCGGGTCCGGGTTCGCGGGCTGGCCCTGGGCGCGGCGGCGGTCGCCGTGTCGGCCGCCCTGGCGGCCGGCCCCGTGGCGGGGGTGGGGACGGGGACGGCGCGAACCGACGACGCCCGCCCCCCGGTTCCGGCCCCGACGATGCCCGACGTCACGCCTCCGGTGCCCCTGGCACCGGCCCTCCCCCTGCCGCCGCTCACCCTCCCCGACCTCCGGGCGCCCCGTCAGGAGTTCCCCCCGTTCGGGGCGTTCCTCGCCTCGGACGCCCGTGGCGTGGCCCGCATGGAGGAGCTGAGCCGCTGGCTGGGCGGCGCCGAGCTGCGCGTCGGACACACCTACCTGCCCGGCAACCACTGGAGCGACATCGAGGGCCGCGTCCGCTTCCTCGAGGACTGGGCACGCTGGCGCAACGAGAAGGACGACCGGATGCTCGTCCTCAACGTCCCCCTGCAGGAGCGCAACGAGGAGGGCGTCCCCGACGCCGAGGTGCGGCAGCTGCTGCGGCGGGGCGCCGCCGGGGAGTTCGACCACCACTTCCGCGCGCTCGCCGAGCGGCTGGTCGAGCTGAAGGTGCCGGACACGATCCTGGTGCTCGGCTGGGAGATGAACGGCGCCACCTACACCCACCGGTGCGGGCCCGACCCGGAGTCCTGGAAGAAGTACTGGAACCGGATCGTCGCCACGATGCGCGCGGTGCCGGGCCAGGAATTCCGGTTCGACTTCGCGCCGAGCCGCGGCCGGGACGCCGTTCCCTGGACGCAGTGCTATCCGGGGGACGGCACGGTCGACGTCATCGGCATGGATTCCTACGACCAGCCGTCCGGAATGTCGTTCGACGAACAGGTGGAGGAGCCCTACGGACTCCGGGCGCACGTGGATTTCGCGAAAGCCCACGGAAAGCCGATCTCTTATCCCGAATGGGGGCTCTTCCGCAACGGTGACAATCCCGAGTACATGCGGCGCATGCTCGAGTGGATGGACGAGCAGCGGCCGCTGTACAACACGGTGACCGACTACTGCCCGCACGGCGTGTGGCAGTGCGGCGACAACCCCGAGTCGTCCCGCGTCTACCGGTCCGTCCTCTCCGGCCGCTCGACCGGGCCGGCCCCGGAGCCCACTCCCACCCCCACTCCCACTCCCACACCGCCCGTGCCCACCGTTCCGCTGTCCCCGGAGAACTGCTCGCCGCTGGAGCTGGGCAACTGGGTGGAGTACTGGCTCGGCGGGAAGCTCTGCCTCCGCTACAACTGGTGGTCGAGCGGCACGCCCTGACGCCGGACCGGCCGGGTGCACCGCCGTCACCGCTGCCCGTGCGCGTCGGCGGCGGTGGCCGGGCCCGGCACCGAGGCGGCCGGCACGGCGTCCTCGTCCCGGCCGGGCCGCCTCGGCCGGACCAGCAGGGCCAGACCGCCCAGCAGTCCGCCGGCGCTCGCACCGACCAGCGTGGTCACCGCCGCCGACGCGGACGACGGCCCGCCCGGCTTCACCGCGCGCGAGAACTGCACGAGCCGGACCTGGGTGCTGCCCTTGGTGTCCTCCGCGTGCCGGGTCAGCGCGCGGGAGACCGCGTTGGCCATGTCGACGGCGAGGTCGGGCCGCGCGGAGGTGGCCGTGACGGCGACCATCGGCGCGTCCGGCGAGGTCGACGCGCGGACACTGTCCCGCAGCGTCCGCACCGGCACGCCGGCCCACACCTGTGCGTCGCCGAGCACCGCGAGCTGGGTGGCCACCCGGCCGTACGCCTGCGCGAAACCGCGGGCGGCCTCCGAGGGCGCCTTGTCCGTCGGCACGGCGACGACGTAGCTGGTGGCCGTGTACACCGGGGGCGTGAGCAGCCCGTACGCGCCTCCGCACAGACCGCCGGCGAGAAGGCCCGCCGCGAGCGCGGACCAGGCCGGCAGTCTCCTGACCCGGGCCAGGGAAGAAGCCAGGGACGGACGGCGCCGACGGATCGGTGTGTCGGTCATGAAGGATGTGCTTCCTGTCGAGGTGCGAGGGACGGCGACGTGCCGGAGACGGCTGCGGCGTACACGTCCATGAGACGGGCTGTGCTGCGGGTGATGCTGTAGTGGTGCGCGACGCCGGGCGCCGTGCGCGGCCCGGGGCCCGCCGCGCGGACCTCGGCGATCGCACGGGCGTACGCCTCGGGGCCGCCGTGCACCCGCCGGGCGCCGACGGTGGCCGCCGCGGGCAGGTCCTCGATCGCCGGGCAGGAGGCGTAGAGCACGGGCAGGCCCGACGCCAGCGCCTCCACGGCCGCCAGGCCGAAGGCCTCCTCCGCGGACGGGGAGGCGAGCAGGTCCATCGCCGAGGTGAGCGAGGGCAGGTCGGGGCCCGGGGAGCCGTCGGGGACGCAGGGGCGTTCGCCGGTGAACAGGACCCGGCCGGACACACCGGCCTCGTGGGCCGTGCGGCGCAGCACGTGTTCCTCGGGGCCGCCGCCCACCAGCAGCAGCCAGTGGTCCTCCGGGAGCCGGGCCAGCGCGTGCACGAGGACGTCGAACCGCTTGCCCCGGACGAGCCGGCCCACACCGCCGACGACGAACGCCCCCTCGGGCAGACCGAGGCGACGGCGGGTGAGCTCCCGCCGTTCGGGGTCGAAGCGGAAACGCTCCAGGTCGATGCCGTTGGGCACGACCTCGATGCGCGGCGCGGGCACGCCCCAGCGCTTCAGGCGCTCGGCCACCGCCTCGGAGACGGCGACCGTCGCCGAGCCGAGCCGCTCGCTGGCGAGGTACAGCGCGCGCACCCCCGCCGTCAGCCTGCGGCCCTCCATCTGCGAGTCGCCCAGGGAGTGCTCGGTGGCGACGACCGCGCGGACCCCGGCGACGCGCGCGGCGAGCCGGCCGTAGACGCAGGCCCGGTACAGGTGCGTGTGCACCAGGTCGTAGCCGCCGGCGCGGATCAGCCGGACCAGGCGCGGCAACGCGGCCAGGTCGCGGTTGCCGCCCATGCCGAGGTGCACGACGCGGACGCCGTCGGCGGTGAGGCCGTCGGCGACCGCGCCGGGGTTGGTGAGCGTCACCACGTCGCAGTCGGCGGGCAGGTGACGCAGCAGCAGCCGCAGCTGCTGCTCGGCCCCGCCGACGCCGAGACCGGTGATGACGTGCAGCACCCTCAGGTCGGACGCCCCCATCTCACACCCCCTCCACCGGGCGCCGGCGCAGCCGGTGCAGCCGGTACTTGAGGTGCAGGCGCCACGCCGTGTCGTTCTGGCCGACGTGTGCGCGCGGCAGGGCGTGCGGGCCGGTCAGCGGGCCGGGGTCGATGGCGCAGGCGTAGGCGTAGCCCGCCTCCCGCACGGCCTCGACGGCGCGGGCGTCGATCGTGCCGTACGGGTAGCAGAAACCGTCGACCCGGGTGCCGGTCAACTCCGCGATCCTGGCGCGGCTTTCGGTGACCTCGGTCTTCAGGGTCACGTCGTCCGCCCGGGTGAGGTCGACGTGCGTCAGCCCGTGCGAGCCGATCTCCACGCCCTCGGCGGCCGCGTGCCGGATGCCGTCCGCGGTCAGCAGCGGCTTGCGCGGGCCGAGCGGGTCCCAGGCGTTGTCGCCGCCGAGCCGCCCGGGCAGCACGAAGAGGGTGGCGCCGCAGCCCCAGCGGTGCAGCAGCGGCAGGGCGTCGGTGACGAAGTCGGCGTACCCGTCGTCGAAGGTGAGCCCGACCAGGTCCCGCCCCCCGCCCCGGGCGCGGGCGGCGAGCAGCTCGGCCACGGACACGCCCCGCAGCCCGCGCCGGCGCAGCCAGGCCAGCTGCCCCGCGAGCCGTTCGGGGGTGACGGTGATGCGGTACGGATCGTCCGAGCAGTCGCCCACCGAGTGGTACATCGCCACCCACGGGACGGGGCCCGGACGGCGCGGGGCGGGGAGGGCGCCGTGGGCGGCGGATTCAACGGAAGCGGCCATGTGCGAGCCTTCGTGTGACGGTGCGGACGGAACGCAGTGCGGATGCGGAGCCCTGGACCCCCAGGGCCAGACAGAGGGCGGCGAAGACGACGGTCACGGTCAGGCAGCCCGCCGCGAGGCCCGCCGCCGGCGAGGAGGGCCGGCCCGCGGCGAACACCCCGGCGGCGGTGGCGGCGGCCGCGGCGAGCACGGGCCCGCCCAGCCCCGCCAGGACCCGCCGGACGCGGACCGAGACACCGGGGGAGCCGGCGCGCCGGGCGGTGCGCAGCCCGACCAGCAGCAGGGCGGCGGTGACGGTGATGCCGAAGGCGTTGGCGGCGGCGATCCCCGCCACCCCCCAGTGGCCCACGGTCACGGCGCCGATCAGGGAGGTGGCGACGACGCCCACGGCCATCACGCCGAAGGGGTACCAACTCGGCAGGCCCGTCGAGAAGTACGAGCGGATCAGGGCGCCCACCAGGGTCTGGCCCAGCAGCCCGAGCGCGTACACCCGCATGACGTCCGCCGTCGCGGTGGTGTCTCCCGCGGTGAACTCGCCCCGCTGGAAGAGCAGTTCGATCATCTGCGGGGCGCAGGCGAGCACCGCGCACATGCCCAGCAGCACCACGCAGGAGGCCAGCACCAGGTCCCGCTCCACGCGGGCGCGGGCCCGCTCGGTGTCGCCGTCCGCGAGCGCCCGCGCCACCACGGGGAAGGTGACGGTGCACAGCATCAACGACAGCGTCATCGGGATCTGCGCGACCTTCTGCGCGTAGTTGAGGTGCGAGATGGCCCCGGCGGGCAGCGAGGAGGCCAGGAAGCGTTCGACGAGGACCTGGGACTGGCGGCACAGCGCGAACAGGAGCACGGCGGCGATCAGGGCGAGGCGCACCGGCCGCTCCCCGTCCCCCGCCCCGTCCCCGGACCCGCCGGGCGCGGGGGCGCGCGACGTCAGCTGCCGCAGCAGCGAGGGGAGCTGCACCGCCACCATCAGGCAGCCGCCCACCGCGACCCCGACCGCCGCGGAGCGCACCCCCCACGCGCCGCCGAGCAGGAACATCGCGGCGACGATGCCGGTGTTGTAGGCGACGTAGATCGCCGCGGGCGCGACGAAGCGGCGGTGGGCCCGCAGGGCGGCGCTGCAGTACCCGGCGAGCCCGAAGGCCAGCACGCTGATCGCCGTGAGCCGGGTGCAGTCGACGGCCAGGCCCGGGTCGGGCAGACCCGGCGCCAGGGCCCGGACCAGGTGGGGGGCCGTACCGGCGACCAGCGCGGCCACGGCGGCGAAGGCCAGGCACAGCCGGGGCAGGGTGGCGGCGACCAGGGCGCGGACCGGGTCGCCCGCGGCGCCCCGGGCGCGGCGGGCCAGCGCCATGCTGAACGCCGGGATCAGCGCGATCGCCAGCCCGTCCTCGATCAGCAGCGTCGCGGCGATCTCCGGCACGGTCCACGCGACCAGGAAGGCGTCCGTGTCGCTCCCGGCACCGAACAGCCGGGCCAGTGACTGGTCGCGCACCAGACCCAGCAGGGAGCCGGCGACGGACAGCGCCGCCGTGACGAGCGCGGCCCGGGCGAGGAACCTCCCGGACGGGGAGGCGTGGTCGCCGCCGTCCCCGGCCGGGCCGGCGGTCCGCGCCGCGGGGACGGCCGCCGTCTCGTCGGCCGGGGCCCCGGGGGCCCGTGAGGGCACCACGGTCATCGCGCCACCGCCTCCTCGACCCGCACGGCCGCCTCCTCGCGGCACGCGGCCTCCACCCGCTCGTCGTCGGCCAGCGCCCACCACGCGGCGAGGCCCAGGCCCATGGCGGTCAGCACGGTGGAGGGGCCGCCGATGTCGCCGTACACGAAGTCGGTCAGCGACCAGATCAGCAGCCCGCAGGCGACGAGCCCGCAGTCGAGCCCCCGTCCGTGGCGGCGCGCCCGCAGCAGCCTGCGCAGCCCGCACACCAGCAGCGCCAGCCAGCTCCCGGCGAGCGCGAGCAGCCCGATCAGACCCTGCTCGCTCAGCACCAGCAGGTACATGTTGTGCGGGGACAGCAGCGCCTGCTTGTGGAACGCCTCTCCCGCGCCCTCGATGTCGCTGCCCGACGACAGCGCGAGGCCGGCGTGCGCGTCGCGGTGCTCGGGGAAGTTCTTCAGGCCCACGCCGGTCAGCGGGTGCGCGCGCCACATGCCGGTGGCGGACGCCCACAGGGTGTACCGGTCCACGACCGACTGGTCGGGGGTGTCGGCGACCTGCGTGATGCTGTCGAGCCGCTCCTGCAACTGCGCCGTGCCGACGCCGAGGCCGCCCACCAGGACCGCGCCCGCGGCGACCACGGCCGCGGCCGTCCACAGCGCCCGCCGCAGCCCGGCCAGCACCAGCTGCACGGAGCACGTCAGGACGGTCGCGATCCAGGCGCCCCGGCTGAAGGAGACCGCGAGCGGCAGCAGCAGCGCCAGGGCGCACCCGGCGGCGACCGCCCGCTGCCGCACCGGAGTCCGGCCCAGCGCGATCCCGACCGCGCACACCAGGCCCAGCGAGACCGCCGCCGCCATGCCCATCACGTCCTGGGCCCCGAAGGTGCCGACCGCGCGGATGGTCTCGCCCTGGTAGGAGGCACCGGTCCGGGTGACGTACTGGTGCACGCCGACCGCCCCCTGCCACAGGGCGAGCCCCACGAACGACCAGGCCAGCACGCGCAGGTCGGCCCGGTGCCGCAGCAGCACCAGCACGGCCGCCGGGACCAGCACGAAGACCTGCAGATAGCGGCCCGGACCGGTGAGCCCGCCCGCCGTCGAGGACGTCCCCATGACGGCGAACGCCAGCCCCACGACCGGCAGGCCCAGCACCACCGCCGCGGCCGGCGACAGCGGGCGCCGCCGCTCCCGCAGCAGACGGATCACGCAGTACACCACCACCAGGGCGGACACCGCGTCGGCGGGTCCCGCGCCGTCCCCCGCCGACGGCAGGGCCGGCAGGGCGACCACCGCCACCAGCGGCAGGACCGGCGCCAGTGCGGCGGTCCGGCGCGGGAGCGGTGCGAGGGCGTGGCTCACGGTCGGTCAGCTCCCCGTCGGACGGACCAGTGTGGCCGCGGTGCGCAGCAGGATGCAGACGTCCTGCCACAGCGACCAGTCGTCGATGTAGGCGTTGTCGAACCGGCAGCGGTCCTCGATCGAGGTGTCGCCGCGCAGCCCGTGGACCTGGGCCAGTCCGGTGATGCCGGTGCGCACCCGGTGGCGGGCCGCGTAGCCGGGGTAGGTCCGGCTGAACTGCGCGACGAAGTAGGGGCGTTCGGGGCGCGGCCCGACCAGGCTCATGTCGCCGCGGAGCACGTTCCACAACTGCAGCAGCTCGTCCAGGGAGGTGCGCCGCAGCATGCGGCAGAACCAGCGCATCTCGTGCTCGTTGGCCACGCTCCACCGGGTCGCCGACTCGTGCGCGTCGACCGGGCGGTGGGTGCGGAACTTCAGCAGCGTGAACGGCTCCCCGTTCCGGCCGATGCGCTCCTGCCGGAACACCACGCCCGGCCCGTCGAGGAGCCGCAGCGTCACCGCGCACACCAGCAGCCACGGGCTGACCAGCAGCAGCAGCGCTCCCGAGACCAGGACGTCGAGCATCCGCTTGCCGGCGGCACCGGAGTGCGCCGGGAAGAGGTCCAGCCGCCGGCAGGGGAACCCGGCGAGCCGTTCCCGCGCCCCGTACGACGGGGAGTCGGCGTCGACCTCCCAGACCACGCAGCCCGACTCGGCCAGGGCCCGCAGCAGCGGCTCCTGTTCGGTGCGCACCGAGGGGTGCACGGCGAGCACCGCCCGCACCCCGTTCTGGATGACCGCCCGCTGGGCCTCCTCGTCCGTGCGCAGCACCGGGACGCCCTCGGTGCCGTCCGGCTGCGCGTCGGCGACGATCCCCACCGGCCGCACGCCGCACCGCGGGTGGCGCAGCACGGCGCCGGCCACGCGCTGCGCGGGCACCAGCGGTCCGACGACGAGCGCGGCGTGCGGGTGGCGCAGCAGCGCGGCGCGCCGCCGCCCGTGCACGGCCGCGCGCAGCGTGCAGCCCACGACCGCCTGCAGGGCGAGGCCGGTCAGCACGGTGCGGGCGGACAGCGCCTGCTCCGGCCGGTGCACCGCCCAGAGCGCCGCCGCCGCCGACCAGGCCACCAGGATGCGGCCGCACACGGCGGGCAGTTCCTCCAGCAGCCCCGGTACCGGCGAGCCGGCGGCGCGCGGGCGCCACAGCAGCGCCGCGCCGACCAGCAGGGCGACGAGCAGGGGATGGCGCTGGGCGTCGGTGAGCGCCAGTGCGCCCAGCAGGGCGGCGGCACCGTCGGCGACGCGCAGGGGAACCGGCGAGGCCGGCCGTTCGGGGGGCCGCGCGGCGGGCGGCCGGAAACCGGTGTCGGGGCTGCCGGTGTCGGTGCCGCGCGGCGGCATGACGGACACGGGTGAGGAACCGTGCTCCCGCGGCGTCGCGCCGGGGGAGGGAACGGTACGTTCAGCGGTCACGAGTGGATGGACTCCCTGTACTCGGATGGCTCGGCGTGCTGTGTCGTCCGGTGGGCCCCGGCGCGCCCGGCCGCCCGGGGCGGACACGCGCACGCGGGAGCGGACCGGGTGCCGAGCAGCTCGTGGTAGACGTCCGCGACCGCCCTGGCGGTGTGCCGCACGTCGTGGAGGGACAGCACGTGCCGGCGGCCCTGGTCGCCGAGCGAGGCGCACAGCGGCGGGTCGAGCAGCAGCTCGCCGACGGCACCGGCCAGCGCCCCGGGGTCCTCCGGCGGAACCAGGCAGCGGGCGGTGAAGGAGGGCGGCAGGCTCTCGCGGGCCCCGTCGACGTCCGTGACGACCACGGGCCGCCCGCAGGCCATCGCCTCCAGCGGGGCCAGCGCCATGCCCTCCCAGCGGGACGGCAGGACGACGAGATCGGCGGCCTGGTACCAGGGGGCGGGGTCGCCCACGGCTCCCGCGAACAGCACGGACGCGGGAGCGTGCGCGCGCAATCGGTCCCGGTCCGGTCCGTCGCCGACCAGGACGAGGCGGGCGTCGGGCACCCGGCGCACGACGGTGTCCCAGGCGCGCAGCAGGACGTCCTGTCCCTTCTGCCGGCACAGCCGGCCCACGCACACGGCGAGCGGTGTCCGCGGCGGGAGGCCGGCGAGCGGCGCGAGCCCGGCCCGTGCGGTGTCGGCGGAGGCCGGGTGGAAGCGCTCGGGATCGATGCCGTTGGGCACGACGGCCCACCGGCCGGTGATCCCGGAGCGCACGCCCGTCACGCGTTCCGCCTCGCTCACGCAGATCATCCGCCCGGCCCACCGCGCGCCCCACCGCTCCCACAGCAGCGCCAGGGCCGCGGTGCCCCCGCCCACCGCCTCGAACGACCAGGCGTGCGGCTGGAAGACGGTGGGGATCCGCCCGCGCACCGCGAGGCGTCCGGCGAGTCCGGCCTTCGCGCTGTGCGCGTGCACCAGATCGGGGCGCACCTCGTCGATCAGCCGGGCGAGGTGCCGCACCTCCCGTGCGAGCGACGCACCCGGCGACCGCGTCGCCCGCCAGCGCCGCACGTGTGCGCCGAGCGCCCGCAGCCGGTCGGCGAGCGGGCTGTCGGGGCAGATCACGGTGACGTCCAGGCCGTCCGCGAGCTGGGACCGGACCAGGTCCGTCACGACGCGCGCGACCCCGCCGTCCACCGGCTGGGTGAGGTGCAGGATCCGCGGCCGGTGGCCGACGGGGGGCAGGTCCGTGGGCAGGGTTTCCCCGCGCGTGGAGTCCGTGAGGGGACTCGGGGCGGGCTGCGGCGCGCTCACCACCGGGCGTCGACGGCGGCGAAGAGCGCGCCGGCCCATGCCGCGTCCTGCTGGGACGTCAGCCGCAGGGTCGCCTCGTCACCGGAGTGCGGCAGAGCACCCGAGAGGTCGAACACGTCGGAGTCGTAGCCGAGGGTGTTGGCGTACGCCGGTACCCGCGCCGGAGCCGTTCCGGGGTCGCTGATGGTGGAGTTCAGGACGTCGTCGCCGGGGTTGGCGGCGTCGGCGAGCACGGTGGACACGGGCGCGGACCCGCCGGTGGTCAGGACGAGCGAGTCGCCGCTGGTCCCGCGGTCGCCGTTGTACGCCACCAGGCCCACCCGGCCCCCCGCGCCCGCGGAGAAGTCCAGGGCGCGCAGCGGGATCTGGACCTCCCCGCGGCCCATCAGCGGCAGGAAGCCGTCCCAGAGCGTGAGGTGCCGCAGCGGCTCCGCCGGGTTCTCGTACGCCACGACCAGCGTCCAGCCGCCCCACGCCCCGGCCGCCGACCGGCCCATGGCCACGTTGACCTGCGCCACGGTGTACAGGCCCGGTCCGCTGTCCCGCACCAGCCCCGTCACGTCGGCCGAGGCCTGGAAGGCGTCCGCGCCGTCCGCCACGCGGTGTCCGACGACCGTGTCCGCGAGGAGCTCCTTGTACTCCCCGCCCGGTTCGGCGATCAGCACCCGCCCGTTGTCCTCGAGCGGCTTCTGCTCGCCCACGCGCAGGTTGCCGCCCCAGTACAGGCGCGCGTACGTCACCCGGGAGCCGGCGGGCAGACGGACCTCCGAGCGGGAGGAGTTGTAGGTGTTCGGGTCGTTGTCGACGTCGACGTAGAACATGTCGAAGTCGCCGTTCACCCCGGAACCGCCGGTCTGCACGTTCCGGCAGGAGGACGCCTGTGCGCGGCAGGTGATGGAGGTGTTGGCGGCGCGCACCATGCCGCCGTGCTGGAGCGCGCGGTACCGCTGGTCGAACGCGAGGACGGCGGCCTCGGGCGCGGGCGCGGCCGGTGCGGCGACCGGGGCGCCGCAGGGCGCCCACACCGCGGCAAGGGTGAGGACGCCCACCGTCGTATGGCGAAGCATCTGACCCGGGGATTGGCGCATGACCGTCGGAGCCTTTCGAACGGGTGAGGGACGGCGGACAGCGGGACGAAGAATGCGCTGCGTCCGCCCGGAGGAGTGCGTGAAGAGGTTCGCAACTCTAGTCACCAAACGGACAAATTCACCGAAATTCAGTGAATAGCGACATGTGTGTTGAAAGTGTGAAGCCAGCCGTCGCCGGGCCGCTGCCGTGTCGTGGAACGGGGCCGGGCTTCCACTGGACCGGCAGGCGGTTCCGTCGAGTCGGGCGGGCAGCAGGGTGAACGGAAGATCGCGAACGGCGCATGATCGGTTGCGGGGAGTTACGGGCGCTTTCACGGTGGGCACAGGATCCGACGTCCAACGAAAGGAACACCCATGCGTGCTCTCCCTGTACGGCGCATCGCGCTCGGCGCGTGCTGCGCCGCCCTCCTGGTCGGGATCACCGGCCCCGTCGCCACGGCCGCCGACCCGGTCCGCGAGCGCACCCCCGCGTCGTCCGACGCGCTGCTCGTTCAGGTCAGGAGCCTCGACGCGCAAAGGGGTGAACTCGCCCCAGTGGTCGACCTGCTGGAGGCCGTGCTCGAGGCGGACGGCGGCCACCTGCCCCCCGCCGAGGCCAGGAAGCTGGGCGGGGCCGCCGAGGACGCCCTGGAGAAGGCGGCCGCGAAGGCCCGGGCGGCCACGGCCGCACCCGCGACGACGGCTCCGGTGACCACGGACACGCCGGACGCGTCGGACCCGGGGACCACGACCACGATCACGACTTCGTCCCCGACCGCGACGCCGGAAGCATCGGTCCCGGCGGAGGACACGCCGCTCGTCGTCGACGAGACCGTCCTCGCCGACGACCTGCTGGACGCCGTGCGCGAGGTCGTCGACGACCTCCAGGACCTGCTGCTCTCCGGCGAAGAGGACGTCGTCATCGAGGACCTGCTGGCCGAGGTGGAGGCTCTGGTCGACGAGCTGCTCGGCACCGCCGACCCTCAGGTGTCGACCCTGCCCGCTCCGGTCGGCACGACGCCGGTGACACAGGTGCCGCTGCTCCCCGTGTCCGCACCGCTGACGTTGTTGTTCCTGCCGACCTCCTGAGCGCCGCACGGCACGGCTTCCGTTCGGCCCCGGGCGCGGCACCACCGTTGTTCTCCGGCCGTTCGGAGATCTCATATGAGGACTCGTCAATCTCCGGATCCCCAGTTTCCGCTGCGACCGGAGGTCGTTAGGCACGGTGACAGATTTCTCTCCGGCGACCTGCGTTGCCGAAGAAAGGAACACGATGAAGTCCCTGAAGGCTGCCGCTGTGATTGCCGGGTCCCTGATCGCCGCGGGTTTCGCCGCCCCCGCCTCTGCCCAGGAGACCGAGCTGGTGTCCACCGGCCTCGACAGCGGCCTGCGCACCGCGGTCCCCTTCGAGCTGATGTCGCCGTTGCAGGAGGAGTCGAACGCACTCGGCACCGAGGGCTCGCTGCTGCAGACGACGAAGGAAGCGGTGGCCGTGGCGAACGAGGCCAAGCCGGTGCACGGCGACCTGGGGCTGCACGCCTGACGCCACGGCGCACCGAAGTCGGCCCCCGGATCCTCCGGGGGCCGACTTACGTCTGCGTGACCGGTGACGCCCCTCCGCGGAAGGGCTCCGCGTGCTCGTCCGGTGCCGCTCGCCGGCCTTCACCGTTCTTGCCATACGGCGGTGCCCGCGTGATGTGTGCACCGGTTACCGCTACCGACAACCGCACGGACAAGGAGTGGATCATGAATGTCACCATGGGCGGGGCACCGGTGGGTGCCGAGGAGACGACGCCGGTCCGGGCACTGCCCGGACCGGAGGGCAGAACACGACGGGAGGTGGCACGCGGTCTGCGCGCCGGTGTGCTCGCCGCCGTCCTGACCCCGGTGCTCACCGCCTTCCGCTTCCCGGCCGGGGGCGCCCCGCGCGACACCGGCTTCGACACGACCTATCGCGGCCGCTGCATCCGGGGCGTCCGGATGCCCGCCCGGGACGCGTTCGAGGGCGAGCGGTGGCACGTCACCGTCGACGGCCGCCCCCTGCACCTGATGCGCCGTGCCGACGGCACCTGGCTGAGCACGGTCGACCACTACAGCTCGCACCGGACACCGCTCGAGGCCACCCGCGCCGCCGTCGACGCCCTCGCCCCCGGCCAGCGGCTGCGCGACCACCAGGGAGGTCCGCATGGCGTACGTGCGTAAGGACGCCGCCACGCTCACGAGCGGTGAGAAGCGCCGGTTCGTCAACGCGCTGCTGGAGGTCAAACGGCGGGGCGAGTACGACGAATTCGTGCGGATGCACCTCGCGTACTACGCCCCCGACGGCGAGCGCGGACTGCGCACCGCGCACATGGCGCCCTCCTTCCTGCCCTGGCACCGCCGGCTCCTGCTCGACCTGGAGAGCGCCCTGCGCCGGGTGGACGACTCGGTGACCCTTCCCTACTGGGACTGGACCCGCGACCGCACGACCACCTCCGTCCCGTGGACGGCAGACCTCCTCGGCGGCAACGGGCGCCGCTCCGACAACCGGGTGATGACCGGCCCGTTCGCCCATCAGCAGGGCAACTGGGCCATCAGGGTGAGTGTGACCGACGAGGAGTTCCTCACCCGGGACCTCGGCCGCCGGAGCGACCCGTTCGACCTGCCGACCGAGCGCGACCTGGAGTGGGCGCTGAGGGACCCCGTCTACGACGTGGCGCCCTGGGACTCGACGGTCACGGACGGCTTCCGCAACAAGCTGGAGGGCTGGGGCACCGGCCGGGGCAGCGCCTCGTGGCGCAACCACAACCGCGTTCACCGCTGGATCGGTGGAGTCATGCTCGGCGCCGCCTCGGTCAACGACCCCGTCTTCTGGCTGCACCACGCCTTCGTCGACCTGCAGTGGTACCGCTGGCAGCGCCGGCACGGCAACGCCCGCTACCTCCCCGCGACACCGCCGGGCCGAGGCAACCAACAGCACGGCCGGGTCGTGGCACGGCACGAGAAGCTGCCGCCGTGGGACGTGACACCGGACGAACTGGAGGACGTCGGCCACGTCTACCGGTACGCGTGAGGGGACGTGGCTCAGGGCCCACGGGGAGAGCCCCGGCGCTCGAATGCGCCGGGGCTCTCGGGCCGGTCATCACGCGGGACGTCAGTGGTCGTAACCCTTGTGGTTTTTGCCGTCCTGCTTCTTGTCGTGCTTGCCGTGGCGCGTCTAGTGATCGACGTTCACGCAGCGGTGGCCGGCGGCCGTGTTGAGGGAGCCGACCACATTGACGGTGTTTCCGCACACGTTGAACGGCGCGTGGATCGGGACCTGGACCACGTTGCCGGACGCGAGACCGGGTGAGTGGCTCGCCACAGCCTTGGCGCCGGCGTCCGCCGTGGCCATCCCGGCCCCGCTGAGCACCATGGCGCCCGTGCCGAGAGCGACAGTGCCGACCTTCGCGATGCGAGACATCACGTTCCCCTAACTGATCTGGTAACCGCGGCGGCGTGACGCGCGACCGCACGCCCCGCTCAACGCCGGGACGACGCACCGGTCACGGGCCACGGCTCGCGATCACTCTTCGGAAAAGGGGTGTCACGGAACAACTCACGGTTTTCGCCCAGGGGAACGCGAAGCTGTGCATCCCGGTCCGGCTCGGAAGGGGGGATCGGCTCGCCCGACTCGCCCGCCTGATGCCCGCGTGTCAGCCTCGCGACCTGCGGCTTCACAAGAAACTCACGTATATGGGCGTTTCTCCTACTCAAAGCCGCAAACCTCCCTTACGTTAAATGCTGGCAGTGACCGGTCCAACACGGACTGTGTCCACTCGAGAAACGGAGAGGTAATGCGCAAGTACCAGAAGGCCGCTGTCGTCATGGCCATGCTCGGCAGCGTTGGCTTCCTCGGCGCCGGCGTGAGCCACGCCGGTGACAAGCCGGAGATCGAGCTGAACAACAAGCAGGCCACCACCTGCGTCCAGGACAACTCGACCAAGGGTCTCGTCAACGTCGATGACGTCAACGTGGGCGTCGCCGCTCTCCTGGGTCTCAACAAGCAGGAGGCCAACGACGCCAACACCGTGGCCTGCGCCACCGGCTTCAGCATCGGTGGCAAGCACAGGTGATCACTGACAGGTGATCTGGGTGGACCCCGGGGCTCGAAGCCACGTGCGCGAGCCCCGGGGCCGCCCGCCCGGCTGATCGGCCGGTGTGGCCGGTCCAGTCATCCGGAGCGACTCCGCCGTCCAGCGGCGGCGAGTCGACCGTCAAGGAAACAGGCAGATGTTCAAGTCGAAGAAGATCGCAGCGGTGGCGGGAGTCCTGGGGGGCTTCGCCCTGATCGGCGTCGGTGCCGTCCAGGCCGTCGGCGCCGAGGACCCGGGCGACTGCGTCAAGGGCAGCCGGGGCACCGTTCGCTGCGAGCAGGCGAGGCAGTACCGGCTTCCGGCCGACCGGGAGGGAAGGGTCCGCTTCGTCAACGAGTCGACGATGACCTGCTCCGGCTCGGTTCCCGAGCTCTCGTGCGCGAACAGTGTCGCCGCTGATGGCGGGAAGTCCTGACGTCACGTCGGCGAGACGCGACGAGTCTCTTTTAAAAGGCGCGATTCGGCGTTTCACTTACCAACTGCCGCAAAATGTCGCCTAGATTGGCGACTGTCAGTGACGCGAACCGTACGGAACGTGTCGGACGAGAAATGGAGAAGCAATGCGCAAGTACCAGAAGGCCGCTGTCGTCATGGCCATGCTCGGCAGTGTCGGTTTCCTCGGCGCCGGCGTGAGCCACGCCGGTGACGAGCCGGAGTTCGAGCTGAACAACAAGCAGGCCACCACCTGCGTCCAGGACAACTCCACCGAGGGCCTCATCAACATCGAGGACGTCAACATCGGGATCGCCATCCTGGGCCTCAACAAGCAGGAGGCCAACGACGCCAACACCGTGGCCTGCGGCACGAGCTTCACCATCGGCGGCAAGTGATCACCAACATGTGATCCGGGCAGGTCTCGGGACTCGAACCCAGGCGGTCGAGTCCCGGGCCTGCCCGACTCGTTGGCCGGTGTGGCCGGTCCAGTCATCCGGAGCGACTCCGCCGTCCAGCGGCGGCGAGTCGACCGTCAAGGAAACAGGCAGATGTTCAAGTCGAAGAAGATCGCAGCGGTGACGGGAGTCCTGGGGGGCTTCGCCCTGATCGGCGTCGGTGCCGTCCAGGCCGTCGGCGCCGAGAACCCGGGCAACTGCGTCAAGGACAGCCGGGGCACCGTTCGCTGCGAGCAGGTGACCGAGTACGAGGTCAGGTCGAAAGACCACGGAAAGATTAGCTTCGTCAACGACTCGAGGCAGACCTGCTCCGGTGGGCCCGAGGTTTCCTGCACGAGCAGCGTCACCCTCCCGGGCTAGAGGCCCTGACGCCCCGTACCGCGGAAACACCTGTACAGCGGAGAGTGGCCGGACCCGGTACCGGGTCCGGCCACTCTCCGTATGTCCGTCACCGGCACGTCGTCGCGCCGATGAGCTCGGCGCCCGGCGACTCCAGGACGGTGCAGTACGGCAGGTCGTCGATGGGGAGGTCGGCGCAGAACCGGCCGATCAGCTCGGATGACTCCTCCCTGCGCTCGACGGTGACCAGATGGTCCGCCTCCCTGACCGTCGTGAAGCGGGCCGAGGGCATCGTCGCGGCGAGCTCGCGACCCATCTGCGGGGTGCACAGGGTGTCGTACTCCCCCGTGAATACCAGGGTCGGCACCTCGGGGACGGGCAGGGGCTCGTAGCACCCGTGCGCCAGCAGCCGCGTGTTGTGCTCGACCGCTTTCCTGAGCTCGTCCGGCGTCTGGCTCATGAACTGGTGATGGAGGAGACGGGCGACGACTGCGTGCTTGCGGACCCGGCCGGCACCCGGGTTCGACATGAACAGCTGCACCAGTCCACCGGCGGCCCCTTCGACATCGCCCCGTTCGAGCGCCTGCGACAGGCGCGGTACCGCGTCGGTGTAGATCTCGGGAAGCCGCTTCGCCGCGCCGCAGAAGACGAGGCGCCGGACGAATTCGGGGTGGAGCTGCGCGAAGCGGAGACCGACGACTTCACCGAAGCAGCCCCCGAACAGGTTCACCTGCGGCATGTCGATGCTCACCAGCATGTGCCTGACCGCGGCGGCGAGGAAGTCCATGCCGTACCGGGCGGGCAGGAAGTCCGAGCTGCCGTAACCGGGGAGATCCACGGTGACCAGCGTGCACAGCGGTGACAGCCATTTCTCGTGGCCCTGCCAGGAGAACCTGTTCTGGGACGAGCCTCCGAGCAGTACCAGCGGGACGGTCTGCGGAGCGCTTTGGTGGACGATGCGGCACGTGTACGTGAAGCCCTCGAAGGTGAGGCTCCGCTCCTCGACCTGCTCCGGTGCAGGCGGGGCGGAGGCATGACGGTGTGCGTCCGGTGCGTACCGGGGGATGGGGGCGGTAGTGCGCATGAACGACTCCGGGGCAGGGGGAACGTCGATGAACCCGTTCATGATTGCCGACAACACCGTTTTTGGGGCGGAACCACTCATTTGTGGGCGATCCCGTCAAATCCACCCACCGGCCTGAACTCGTCGGCGGAACCTTCTCACCGGAGCGAAAAGGACCAACGTTTCTGCCCGTCACTGGCGTTGAGCCCCCGACAGGACTCGAACCCGCGGCCAAGTACTCGGAAGGCACTGGGTGGAATCATCGGCTCACGCCCTCCGACCTCGGGTTCTCCGGCCAACGGCTGCGGATGTGCGGTGACTTCGACACGCGTTCGACAGACGAGCAGGTGTCGTGTGCCGACTGAAGTCACCCGCGCCGGGTACCCGCCCGAGCATGCTTGCTCTGGTGGCCTACCGCTCGTACCACGGCGCGGCGACCGTGTGGGCGTTCGTGGTCGCCGTTCTCATCGTGCTGGTGGCGGGTTGGTACATCCGGCGCCGGAGGCAGGTGTGACACCCGCGGGCCTGCTTCTCGGGAACTGACCGACCACTGTGGACGGTTGACCGGGATCTCGCGGAGCGAACCGCGGCTCCTCCCGCGGTCGGGGCCGAAGGACAAGTCCTGCTGTCTGAGTACCGTGGATGTCGGCTGCCTTCTGGTCTGTAGCTTTGTGAGGAACGGACGTTGGGCGGCAAGGAAGCGGCGAGCTGGTCCGCGCGGGGCGGGGCTGGGCACTGAGAACCGTGGAGGTTGCGGCACTTCGCTGCCGTACCGGAAGATCGCCCGGTGTCCCGTCTGATAGGCCCGCACACTGCCGACCCGTGCCCCCGCTGTTCCGACGAAGCGGTCCGCCTGGGCACACCGCCCTCCGCCGCCGAGCCCGACGCCGTCGGCTACACCTGCGACCGCTGCGGACACGCCTGGTCCCGGCAGGTGGAAGCCGACCTGGAGGTCCACGACACCGTACGGGCGGACCTTCCCCACGCGACGCTGTACGGCGACGTCTGGCAGCTGGAGGATGACCGCGTCCTGATCCGGGGAGCGGGCGGCGACCGGCATCGGTGGGTCGAACGCTGGAGAGTCATCCCTTACTGACCTTCTCCTGCTTCCACCTCAGCCGACGACAGTCGACCCAGAGGGTGGGCAAGCCGTCCGGCCAGGCGCGTGTGTGCCTTGCTGTACCCCGTCCGGTCTCAGCCACGCTGCCGTGCCGTCGCCCAGAGCAAGCCCGCGACCGCCGGGCCCGCGGCAAGAACGCGAGAGCCCTCAGCTTGGGAAGCCGATGGCTCCGCAGGAGGTTGCTCGACTGACCCGGACGGGAGCGCTGCCGGCGACGGACGGCCTTCGCCCTGACGCGACGCTCGGCACCCTCATGCTCGGCTTCCCGTACGTATGAGCGCCTGCACCCACGTCATGCCGTGGTCGACTCCCGGCCACCGCTAGGCGGTCTCGGGCCGCGTCGCACGCGCGTCCGGGGCGGGCACCTGTTCGTCCTCGGTCCAGGGGATCTCGCCTTCTCCGAAGTCCGGGGGCTGGAAGGGTTGTGTCGTCGGAGGCGGTGACACCGCAGCGGAACGGCGGGGTTGCCCTTCCGGGGCGGAGAACAGCGACGTCGAGTCGATGAGGGGCTGCCTTTCGTCACAGGTCCCTGACGGGGCCTGGTGTGCCGTGACCGGGCACAGCGGTCCTACAGCTTGGTCATCTTGGCGTACGGGCTCAAGACCCGCATCTGTGCCGAGCCGAAATCCACGAGCGCCGCGACGCCGTCTTCGATGCCGATCACCCGGCCGAGGCCGTACATGTCGTGGGTGACCTGGTCGCCCACGGCGAAGTGCTTGGGAGCCGGTTCGACCGGGGCCTTGAAGGGGCTGGTGGGCAGGTGACGCTTCGATGCCGCAGGCTTTGTCATGGCTCAGTATGAGCCCATGCGCGTCCCGTTCGCTGTGGCCGTCGGCACAGAGTCGGGCGGGAGCGACCGGGTCACGCCGCTGACCTGGTGTTTTGAAGCCTGGTGAGACGAAACTCGACCGCGGGTCTCCTTGCGTGTACGACAACCGGCGCACGCGTCCGACCAAGTGGCTCAACGACGGCATCCCGCCCGCGCCCGGGTGGCGCAGTGGGCCGGGAGCGGCGTGGTCGTGCTGCTCGCCGCGCGCGCCCGGTGCGTCGACGGGCGGCTGCCGGCTCTGAAGCGGTGGCTCGGAGCCGCGGGTGAGCCGTCGGAGGTGCCGGGCGCCGACTGAGCCCTCCTCCGGCCGAGAACGTCGGCACGTGTTCGACGCGGCCACCCGTCGACACGGCCACCCGCGAAAACCCGGTGACGGCCGGACAGCCCCGGGGGCCGCCCTTGATCGTCAAGAGGGCGCCCGGGGCTTCGGCGTGATGAACGACACTGGTTCCGACCGGCGAAAAGCCCTCCCCGAGGGGAGGGCGGAGACGTGCGCCCCCGGCAGGACTCGAACCTGCGGCCAAGCGCTTAGAAGGCGCCTGCTCTATCCACTGAGCTACGGGGGCCGGGTGTGGCGGCCTGTCGTCGTGGTGCCCGGACCCGGGCCGTTCCCTGACATCGCCGGGGACAAGGATAGGGCTCCCGCATCCTTGTCCCTGTCGCCTCGCCTCCGTGGCTCGGTGTGGAGGTTCGGTGAAGCGGTCCTGATAATCGCAGGCAGGTACGAATCGTGCACCGCTTTTGGCGTCTCGCGCACCGGGTGTTGTGCACTCGTTATGCCTGGACTGCGCCCGTGTCGCAGACGTCCCCTCCGCCCCTTGTGTCCTATCGGCACGCAGACATGCTCATATGTTTCAGAATTCCCCTGAAATTGGGCATTCTTCGCATGTGGTGACCTTGGACGTACGGCCTCAGCTGCTCGACGCACTCTCCGCCCTGCGCGACCGTGTCGCCGCCGCACGCTTCCCGCTGCCCCTGGCGGGGGCCCCACGCGCGCGTGCCAACCGCGACGAGCTGCTCGCGCAGCTCGACGACTATCTGGTGCCCCGGCTGAGAGATCCCGAAGCGCCCTTGCTGGCCGTCGTCGGGGGATCCACCGGGGCCGGGAAGTCCACCCTGGTGAACTCCCTGGTGGGGCGGCGGGTCAGCGAGGCGGGCGTGCTGCGGCCGACGACACGGACGCCGGTGCTCGTCTGCCATCCGGAGGACCACCACTGGTTCAGCGGGATGAGGGTGCTGCCCGACCTCACGCGGGTGTGGGTGCCCCGCCACCAGGAACCGTCGGAGGACCTGCTGCTCCCCGGCGAGGACCCCGCGCGCGTGCTGCGCGTCGAGACCGCCGAGACCCTGCCCCCCGGCCTGGCCCTCCTGGACGCGCCCGACATCGACTCCCTGGTGTCCGACAACCGGGTCCTCGCCGCCGAACTCATCTGCGCCGCGGACATCTGGATCATGGTCACCACCGCCGCCCGCTACGCGGACGCCGTGCCCTGGTACATGCTGCGCACCGCCAAGGAGTACGACGTCAGCCTGGTGACCGTCCTGGACCGGGTGCCCCACCAGGTGGTGGCCGAGGTGTCACGGCAGTACGGTGCCCTGCTCACCAAGGCCGGCCTCGGCCACGTACCGCGCTTCACCGTGCCCGAGCTGCCCGAGTCGGCCTGGGGCGGCGGGCTGCTGCCCGCCACCGCCGTGGCATCGCTGCGGACCTGGCTCGTGCACCAGACGCACGATGCCGCCGCCCGGCAGCAGGTCCTGGCCCGCACCGCGTACGGCGTCCTCGACTCCCTCAACGCCCGCATGCCCGAACTGGCCGGGGCCGCCGCCGCGCAGTACGCGGCCGCGCTGCGGCTCACCTCGGCCGTCGAGGGGGCCTACGACAGCGAACACGCGCGCGTACGGGGCCGGCTGCAAGCCGGAGCCGTGCTCTCCGGGGACGCGCTCAAGCGGTGGCGCGCCTTCCCGCTCGACTGCACCCCGGGCGAGCTCCTCGACGCCCTGGTGGAGAGTCTGAGCGCGCTGCTGCTGTGCGCCGTCACCGCCGCCGACGAGCGCGTCGACGACGCCTGGCGGCGCGAGCCCGCGGCGAGCGCCCCCGAACTCGCCGCCCGGGACTCCTCACCGGAGAGCGTCGAGCACCGGATCGGGCTCGCCGTGCGGCGCTGGCGACGGGAGCTCGAGGAGTACGCCGAGGAGGAGGTGCGCGAGCTGGACCGCGGCGTCGCCCCCGACGCCGAGACGGTCGCCGCGCTGGTCGCCACGGTGCTGCTGGGCGGCCGCCGGACACGCACCGCGGGGGAGGGGCTCGCCGAGCGGATCGGCGCGCACGGGGCGCTGCGGCTGCGTGACCGGGGCGGACGGCTGCTCATCGCGCACATGGACCGGATCCTGCACGCCGAACGGGAGCGCCGGCTCGCCCCGCTCGACGCGCTCGAGGTGCACGCGGAACCCCAGGCCGAACTCATCGCCGCGCTGTCCGTACTGCAGAAGGAGAGGTGACCGGTGACCGCCGTCACTGACCAGGACCACACCGAGCGCCCCGATCGCCGGGGGGACACCTCGTGCGACGACGACCGTCCGGAACGCGACGACCGTGAGCACGGTCACCCCGGGGAGGACGGTCGTGGGGCGGCCGGGCCGTCCGGGGAGGGCGGCCACGACACCGCCGGCGGCCCGCTCCGTGAGGGCCGTACGGGCCCGGCGGGTCCCGCCCGCCGTACGGGGACCGACGCGAGCCCCTGGGACGACGGGCTGATCGCACGGCGGATGACCGGGAACGGAGGGGAGGGGCCGTTCGCCGGGGCGGAGTCCCGGGGTCCCGGGCCGCAGGCGGTGCCCCCCCTGGCGTACGACACGACGCTGCGGTTGCGGCTCGAGGCGCTGCGCGAGCTGGTCGGGTCCTCCCGCACCCGGCTCGACAACCGGACCCTCGCGGAGGCGGGCCGGGTCCTGCAGGAGGCCGCCGTGCGGCGCAGGCTCTCCGGGCAGCACACCGTCGTCGCCATCGCGGGCGCGACCGGCAGCGGCAAGTCCCAGTTGTTCAACGCGCTGGCCGGAGTGCCCATCTCGGAGACCGGGGTACGGCGGCCGACCACCGCCGCGCCCATCGCGTGCAGCTGGAGCGACGGCGCGGCGAGCCTCATCGAACGGCTGGGCATCCCGCCCCGGCTCAGGCGGCGCCCGCTGCAGGCGACGGTGGACGCGGACGAGCGGCTGCGCGGCCTCGTCCTGGTCGACCTGCCCGACCACGACTCGGCGGCCGTGCAGCACCGCGAGCAGGTGGACCGCGTACTGGCGCTGGTCGACGCGGTCATCTGGGTCGTCGATCCCGAGAAGTACGCCGACGCCATGCTGCACGAGCGCTATCTGCGGCCCATGGCGGCCCACGCGGAGGTCATGTTCGTCGTCCTCAACCAGATCGACCGGCTGCCGGGGGAGGCCGCCGAGCAGGTCCTGGACGACCTGCGGCGGCTGCTCGACGAGGACGGCATCGCCCTCGGGGAGTACGGCGAACCCGGGACGACCGTGCTCGCGCTGTCCGCGCTCACCGGGGACGGGGTCGGTGACCTGCGGGAGGCGCTGGCCCGTTTCGTGGTCGAACGCGGGGCCCCGGCCCGCCGGATCTCCGCGGACGTGGACGTCGCCGCGGCCCGGCTGTGGCCCGTGTACGCCACCCGCCGGCGCGCCGGGCTGAGCGAGGAGGCGCGCGAGGAGTTCTCGGACCGGCTCGCGGACGCCGTGGGCGCCACCGCGGCGGGCGAGGCCGCCGAGCGGGCGTGGCTGCGCAACGCCAACCGCGCGTGCGGCACGCCCTGGCTGCGGCTGTGGCGCTGGTGCCAGGACCGGGGCGATCCGATCACGGGACGGCAGCTCCTGCGGGGGCAGCCCGACGAGGAGATCACGGCCCGGCAGCGCGTGGAACAGGCCGTGCGCACGGTGGCCGACCGGGCCTCGGCCGGGCTGCCGGCGCCGTGGGCGCAGGCGGTGCGGGAGGCGGCGGCGCGCGGTGCGCAGGGGCTGCCGGAGGCGCTGGACGCGCTGGCCGTGCGGGCGGGGCTGCCGCCGGGCAGACCGCCGAGGCCCGGGTGGTGGCCGGTGGCCGTGCTGGTCCAGGCGTCGATGACGCTCCTCCAGTTCGTGGGCGGGCTGTGGCTGCTGGGCCAGATCATCGGGGTCGTGCCGCCGAACCTGGGGGTGCCGGTGCTGCTGATGGTGATCGGCATCGTCGGCGGACCGCTCATCGAGTGGAGCTGCCGCATGGCCGCCCGGGGGCCGGCCCGGAGATACGGGCAGGAGGCGGAGAGACGGTTGCGGGAGGCGGCCGCCGGGTGCGGCCGGGCCAGGGTCCTGGATCCGGTGGCGGCGGAGCTGCTGCGGTACCTGGAGGTACGGGAGCAGTACGGGCGGGTCGTGGGGGTGGGGGCCGGGGCGGGGACCGTGACCGGGGTCGGGACCGGGGCCCGGATCGGGGGAGGCTGAGCGGAGGCCGGGGGCCCGGCCGGCCGGGCCCCCGGCCAGTCGGGGTTCCGGTCGGCCGGGCCCCCGGTCGGCTGCGGCTCCGGTCGGCTGCGGCCCGGTCAGCCGCGGCTCCGGTCGTCCGGGGTGACTCGTCCGGGTGGCGGAGATGTCCACAGGGCGGCGGTGGTCCACAGTGCCCGGCGGGCCCGGCCCGGCGGAGGCAGTCTGGCTTCGCGGCGATCGCGGTCCGGTCCGCGGCCGTCGCGGTGACGGTGGCGCCCCCGGTGGTGGCGCGGTCGTCGTGGTGACGGTGGCGCCCCCGGTGGTGGTGCGGCCGTCGTGGTGACGGTGGCGCCCCCGTGGTGGCGTGGCCGTCGTGGCAGACGCAGCCGTGCGGGACGGGCCCGTACGCGGATGCGGCCGGCGCCGGTGGCGGCGTCCGGCCGAGGGGAGGCAAGCGCGATGAACGAGACGATGGTCTGCGCGGTGGGCAACGTGGCGACGCAGCCGGTGTACCGGGAGACGGCGTCCGGTCCGTCGGCGAGGTTCCGGCTCGCGGTCACCTCGCGGTACTGGGACCGGGAGAAGAGCACGTGGACGGACGGGCACACCAACTTCTTCACGGTGTGGGCCAACCGGCAGCTCGCCGCCAACGCCGCCGCATCGCTGTCGGTGGGCGAACCGGTGGTCGTCCAGGGCCGCCTGAAGGTGCGTACGGAGCTGCGCGAGGGACAGCAGGGCCGGGTGTCGGCGGACATCGACGCGGTGGCGATCGGCCACGACCTCGCCCGCGGCACCTCCGCCTTCAAGCGCACGGGCCGGCCGGAGCAGGCGGCGGCGCCGAACCGGTCCGAACCCGGTTGGCGGATCCGGCCCGGTGAGGCACCGGAGGACGCCGGAGCGGACGAGCCCCAACAACCCTTCGAAACAGCCATGGTGACGTGACGTCAGAGGACGCCGGGCGTCGTCGGGGCCGGTGCCGACCGAAGTGCGGCTTATCCACGCATCCATGTCGAACGGTCACGGATGGTTTTGTCGACAAACCGAGCCGGTGGCGGCTTCGGCGATAACGATTCCGATTCGGATCACTCCTGCGGCGGGATGATCGAACAAGCGTGGTGCACCGCGTCCTTAGGATGCCGGGCATGGCTCCCGGGAGGCTCGGGGCCGGTGATTCTGCTGGTGGGACCGTCCCCCCACGTCACAACGGGTCCTGCTTGGAAGGGAATTCGGTGTTTGCTTCGTTCTCTGCGTTGTCCGCGCGTGGACGTGGGGCGGCCCGCCTCGCCGCCGGGACACTGGTGTCCGGGCTCGCCGCCGCCGGCGTGCTGACCGGAGCCGGGACGGCCGTCGCCTACGAGACGGCGCCGGCGCAGGGCGGGGCGGTCGCGACCATAGGTGGGCTGAAGACGTACGGAGCGGCCGTGATACACGGCGCCGCCGGGGACCAGCAGATCTCGGCGGGCCTGTTCGAGATGTCCGTCGAGGGCGGCGGCATGCTGCAGACGTACTGCGTCGACGTCCAGACGCCCACGCAGAAGGACGCCAAGTACCACGAGGCCCCCTGGAGCAGCACCTCGCTGGGCACCAACAAGGACGCCGGACGGATCCGCTGGATCCTGCAGAACTCCTACCCCCAGGTGAACGACCTCGCGGCGCTCGCCAAGAAGGCGGGCGTGCGCGGCCAGCTCACCGAGCAGGACGCGGCGGCCGGTACGCAGGTGGCCATCTGGCGCTACTCCGACGACGTGGACGTGGACGCCGTCGACCCGCAGGCCGAGCAGCTCGCGGACTACCTGCACGAGAACGCCCGGAACCAGTCGGAGCCGAGGGCGTCGCTGTCCCTGGACCCGCCGGCGGTCTCCGGTCGCCCGGGCCAGCGGATCGGACCCGTGACGGTGCACACGGACGCGCGCAGCGTGACGATCTCCCCGCCGGCGGACGCCGCCACGAGCGGGGTGCGGATCGTCGACGAGGAGGGCAGGTCCGTCATCACCGCCACCGACGGCAGCCAGGTGTTCTTCGACGTGCCCGAGGACGCGGCGGCGGGCACGGCCCAGCTGACCGCGCAGGCCGCGACCACGGTGCCGGTCGGCCGGGCGTTCGCCTCCGAGAGCCGGAGCCAGACCCAGATCCTGGCCGGTTCCAGCGAGTCGACGGTCTCGGCGACGGCGAGTGTCACCTGGGCGCAGGAGGGGCCGATACCGGCCCTGTCCGCCCGCGAGAACTGCGCCGAGGGCGGTGTGGACGTCACCGCCGCCAACCAGGGCGACGAGCCCTTCACCTTCGAGCTGGCGGGCCTGGAGCACACCGTCGCGCCGGGCGAGACCCGCACGGTGACGGTTCCGCTGAACGAGGACCAGCGGTACGACTTCACGGTCCAGGGGTCGGGCGGCTTCGAGAAGCGGTTCACCGGCGTGCTCGACTGCCGGACCCGGACCGCCGAGATCGGCACCACCACCCACGCCCTCGGCGGGCCGAGCCCCACCCCCCTCGCCGGCGCGCCCGCCGACACCAACCTCGCCGCGACCGGGGCCTCCGACGCCACCCCGTGGATCGCCGGCACCGCCATCGGCCTGGTCGTCCTCGGCGGAGCGGGCCTGGTCATCACCCGCCGCGGGCAGTCCCCGGCCGGGGACTGAGCGCCCGCGGGCGGGCAGGACCCGGCCCTGCGCGGCTCCGGCCCCGCTCCTCTGCGGACCGGGCCCGCGGGGGTCCCGCGCGGGGATCCGCACGAGGGACCCGCACGGCCCGGTGGCGTCCGCGTCGACGTCACCGGGTCCGGGGGCGACCCCCTGAGAGGAGCCGCAGAGCGCGCGGCGCGTCCTCGCCCGGCTCCGGAGGGGAAGCGCAGGTCGGAGGCCTCGGACCGTATGCGTTTCGTCCCTGGGGGGCGGTGCGGCAAGATGGGGTGTTACTTACCGCGAGCAGGCATGAAAAAGCCCCTCACCAGCAGTTTCTCCGCCGATGAGGGGCTGTCTCAGGCAACCTGGGCCGTCTCTGGGCCGTCGTGAGCGTGACCGGCGGCCCGGTACATCGCGGAGATGGCTTTCCGGGTCCGCGTCTCACTGGACGGCATCAGGTGCGTGTAGACCCGGAGGGTGAACCCCGGATCACTGTGGCCGAGGTAGAGGCTCAGGGCTTTGATGCTCTCCCCGGCGTCCAGGAGGACCGAGGCGTAGAAGTGCCGGAGCGCGTGCATGCCGTGCTCACGGGCGGAGGCGTAGCGCTCACCCTTTCCGGGGGCCGGGATGATGCCGGCGGACGCGAGCGCAGGCTTCCAAGCCCGGTCGTTGAACGCCTGGCTCCAGATGGCCGCGCCGCTCCCGCTCGTGAAGAGGAGCCGGTGCGTGACCTTGGGGCCGGTCGGGGTCAGCCAGGGCAAGGTCACGTCGACGGGCGGGAAGGCCGCCATGTGCTCGCGGAGCGCCGCCGACACCTCGAGGTCAAGGCCCGCGCGCGGCGCGGGCGCGCGCCGCCTCTGCGGCGCGGCCTGCCTCCTGTCTTCGCCCCGGCTGGCCGCGCCCGGCGGCGCGCTGCGTGCATGCGGGCGAAGAAGAAAAACCCGCTGTGGCTGGGGCGGTCGGCTCCACGGCTTTAGAGGTCGTTCTCTTTCCGAACCTCATGTGCGGTTTCTGCTGGTCAGACATGAGATCGCAGCTGTCGCGGAAGTCTCGGGTCATTACTGGCCGAGATGTCGTAGGGGGTGGCGGATGCCGTCGATGCGGGCGGTCCTGGAGGCACGGCAGAAGGCCGCGGAGGTGTGGGTGGAGGACCTCGCAGCCGAGCTGGAGCGGGTGCGGGCGGCTCTGGCGGAGGCGGAAGAGGTGCTCCGGCGCCGGGTGATCGGCCTGGAGCAGTATCTGGAGGCGCTGGCCGAGGCGGATGCGCCCGCCGTGGCGGCCGGCAGGGTGTCGCAGAAGAAGCCCGTGGGGCCGCGCCGGGCCGTGCCTCACCGCCAGGGCGCGGCCGGAACCGAGGTGCTGTCGCCGGACTATCAGGCGTTGATGGCCGCCGCGGTCGATGCGGGAGCCGATGGGTTCGGTGCCCGGCGGGCGGCGGTGGTGCTGGGCTGGGACAGCGCGTCCGCCTCCCGCGTCGAGGGAGCCAGGGCCCGGCTGAAGCGGCTGGTGGAACGGGGCTGGCTGGTCGAGGACAAGCCCGGCCGCTTCACGCCGCCCGCAGCGGAGCAGGACGCTGCCGGGCGGCCAGACGGCGGCTCATGAGCATGGTCATCGACCACCAGATGACGGCTTCGCCGGTCTCGGGACGCCTTTCGTAGTCGCGGACCAGGCGTCGGCTGCGCAGGAACCAGGCGAAGGTCCGCTCGACGACCCAGCGACGGGGCAGGACCTCAAAGCCGCGGGCGTCGTCGCTGCGGCGGACGATGTCCACCACCAGCCCCAGATGCTGGGCCGCCCAGTCGGTGAGGTGGCCGGTGTAGCCGCCGTCGGCCCAGATGCGGGCGAGGCGCCGGAACCGCTCTTTGCCTGCGGGCAGCAGGAGGCGGGCGGCGTCCCGGTCGGTCGTGGACGCGGGCGTGACCAGGACGTCCAGGACGAGTCCGAGGGTGTCGGTGAGCAGATGCCGCCTGCGGCCGTTGATTTTCTTGCCGGCGTCGAAGCCTCGTGAGGAATGGGTGACGGTGGCGTCCGCCTTCACCGACTGCGAGTCCACCACGCCCGCGCTCGGCTCCGGGCTGCGGCCCTCCGCCCGGCGGACGGCGTCCCGCAGCCGGTCGTGCAGCTCGGCCGCCAGGCCCGTGTCCCGCCAGCGGGCGAAGAAGGCGTACGCCCGTGGCCAGGGCGGGAAGTCGGCGGGCATCGCCCGCCACTTGATGCCGTTGTCGACGAGGTAGCGCACCGCGTCGATCATCCAATGCCGCGAAGTTAAGGCCCCGATGGCAATGTCAAGGGGGTCGTGAGATGTGGCAGGACCTCTGCTATTCAGGGGATCGACCAAGATCTTCCT
This sequence comes from Streptomyces viridosporus T7A, assembly GCF_008704515.1. Classification (NCBI taxonomy): domain Bacteria; kingdom Bacillati; phylum Actinomycetota; class Actinomycetes; order Kitasatosporales; family Streptomycetaceae; genus Streptomyces; species Streptomyces viridosporus. The sequence goes on along the minus strand of NZ_CP023700.1, from coordinate 3,151,462 downwards.
GAGAAAGCAGAGGCCCTGTGGCCCAGTCTGTCACGGGCGGCACCCCTGACGTGTTCGCGCCCGGTCACATCGGTGAGTTAACGCAAGTCATCCCGCCGGAGCTGGTGGATGCGGTGGTGGAGGAGACCGGAGCCCGGGAGAAACGACTGCGGAGTCTGCCTTCCCGAGTCGGGGTCTACTTCGTCCTGGCTCTCGGCCTGTTCGAGCATCTGGGCGCCCAGTTGGTATGGGACAAACTCGTAGCGGGACTGAGTGTCAACGTGCCGCAGCCGTCCGAGAAGGCACTTCGTGATCTGCGCCGGCGGGTGGGCGTTGCCCCTCTGCAGCGACTCTTCGACGTGCTGGCGGGCCCGCTGGCCCAGCCCTCCACCCCTGGAGTGCGCTACCGCCGTTGGCGCACGGTCGCCTTCGACGGATGCGGAAGCCTCTCGGTCCCCGATCACGAGCGCAACAGGACCTGGCTCGGCCGTACTGTTCGACGCCACGGCCCGGCGGGATACCCCCGGCTGATGCTGATGACCCTGTGCGAGACAGGCACCCGCGCCCTGATCGCGGCGGCCTTCGGCCCCGCCGTCAAAGCCGAGAGCGATTACGCCCGGGAACTGACCGGCCACCTCACCCCGGACATGCTCCTTCTGGCCGACCGCGCATTCGACGGCAACGAACTCCTGGCCGCCATCGCACGGCAGGGCGCCCAGTTCCTGGTGCGCTGCACCAACACACGACGCCCACCGGTGCTGGCCCTGCTGCCCGACGGTTCCTACCTCACCCGCATCGGCAACCTCTCGCTACGAGTGATCGAGGCCAAGGTCGAAGCACGCACCGTCGACGGCAGCACTTTTGGCGACGCCTACCGCCTGCTGACCACACTCACCGACCATCGCACAGACCCCGCCGCCCGCTTGATGCGCCTCTACCACGAACGCTGGGAGATCGAGACCGCCTACCTGGCACTGCGCCATACCCTCCTTCAAGGCCGGGTGCTGCGGTCGAAGGACCCGGTGGGTCTCTGCCAGAAAGTGTGGGGACTTCTCACCCTCTACCAGGCATTGCGCTCAATCATGGTGACCGCGGTGGAGACCGAACCTGGCTGCGACCCCGACCGGGCTGGCTTCACCGCCGCCCTGGAGGCAGCCCGCGACACCGTCGTCAGCCTCACCGGAACACTTCCGACAACCGGACCGAACAACTACTCCGACCTGGTCGGACAAGTCGGCACCCGCATTCTGCGCACGCTCCTTCCCAGACGCCGGATGCGGCTTTCCACCCGCATCGTCAAAAGTGGAATCTCCCGCTACCACACCTGGAATCGCGACGGACGCCCCCGCGACAGCACGCCGATCAGCACTATCGAGATCACCGTCCACCCGCCGGCCCTTCCCGGCACACAGGCTCCGAGCCAGACGACCTCCAGGCGTTGGGAGCAGGTCTGCCGGGTCCTGGCAGCGAACGCGAATCAACCCATGCACACCCGAGACATCGCACGCCGCCTCGGCCTCACCACCGCACCATCCATCAAAAGCCTCACAGCACAACTCTGCTATTGGACCCGCAACAACCGACTGATCCGCACAGCCCCGTGCACCTACAAGATCCCGCTCGCCGAGCCCTTGACAGCACCATCGGGGCCTTAACTTCGCGGCATTGGTCGATCATCTGCCGGTGGCAGTAGCCCTCCGGTCGGCCGCCCCGGCCCGCCATCCAGGCCGGCACCGGCAGCAGGTCCCGCACCGGCGCCCACTCCGCATCGCTCATGTCCGAGCCGTACCGCCGCACCCGGCCGGGCCGGTCACCCGCGTTCCCGAACCGGTGAGCGAGACAGTCACACCCCCGGGTGGCCCGGCTGGACTCCCCGACCACCACCACGCAACACTTCGACATCAGGGCCTCTTGCCACTCGCTGGATTCGACAACCGCGAGCTACCAAGAGGCCCTTTCTTCATGCCCCACCAGCCACCAAGTCACCCGATCCAGCACCCTGTTCGAAGCTGATCGACCACGCGAGCGGATAGAAAACAGCCAGTTACGCAGCCACTTTGGCGCGAGCCTCGCAGATCATGGCCCCAACGTCGTGCTTTAACGGGCAGGTCCACAGACTGCCCGACGCGCCGCAAGCTTACGGGGCCATGATCACTCGCCCCAAAGCAGCTCCAGCCCAAAGCCGCTCCACCGACCTTTAATCCGACACTTCGCCACTCTTCACGAAATGCGACCTGCCGGGCAGCTGCCCCCTAACAGCCATGATAAGCAATTTTTGGGCTGCGGTTTTCATGCCCCGGAGAATCTGCCACTGAAAAGAAGCCTCTGGCGGCATTACGAAAGAGCTGAACCTGAAAGCACCAGGTGCCACCTCGGCTCCATGAAGGCGCCCAGTGTGCACCGTCTTGGAGCGACTCCCGTAAACCCGACGCAAGGATTCGGCACCCTCTTGACCGACTGCCAGCCTTAGAGCCTCAAAGAACTTATCTCCGATATTGACGTGATTTCGACAAACTTCACAACGCTGCTCATGGAACAACATCAGTGAAATCGCCTCTACAGTCGACACGTAAGAGACCAGCGCTAAGCTAGGATGGCGATCTTCTATCCGAAGGCCCTCCATGTACATGGAAACCGCAGTTTGCAGCCTGGTGCGCCTATTCAGCCGGACCCACGCGTCAGCGAGCCACTCTGCCGCTTCAAACGCGGGAAGTTCGTCCATGGCTGGTGCAGTTTTCATATCTGGATCCATTCGGATCCACGGTGGATGATCAGGCAGGCGACATTCCCCCCACTCCAAGGGGGCAGGGGGCTCCATTACGTCAATTAGAACCCCCCAGACAAGCGACAAGAATGCGGCCAGCTTGCCGAGCTGTTCAGCCGCTAAAGGTTGAGCAGCACCCCAGTCGTAACCGAGACTAGAACCACGAACGATGATAGGAACCGTCGGCCGGAAAGACCAGGAGCTCATGGTGTGAACGGGTGCACGTTCCACATTCCAGAAGTAGCGCTCCGTAGAAAAAAGCTCAACTCCCGACAGCTTGAATCCTTGAGCTAGGCGGCGAGGTATAGCCTCGCTGTACATCGACGTGGAATCCCCAATTATCGCCGACCATTTATGAGTCCGATCTTTTTCCCTGAGTCCAGCGGTGGCCTTTTCCGCAGCCTCTCGAAAATTATCTTCAAGTTTAAAGTTTACCGCTTCGTTCCCACACACCCATACTTCGATGGCATCTTCAGGGAGGGGAACGATAAGTAGGCGAGTATCAAATTCCTCATGCTCCGCTGACACACGCACTTCGACGAAGGGCCCCACTTCCCCGCCCGCCCGTGTTCCATGCCCGGAAATACTGGAAATTTCCTTCAGGTGTGCAACTAGCCGTGAGATCCACTCGTCGCCTCTGAACTGCCAAGGTACGGAAAATTTGCCCAGAGGTCGGTACCACTCGTAATTCATTTTCCACCCCGCCTACTGTGAGGGAACCGGTTACGTCACCCCAACATCATCACCAGCGCCTTTGGAGGAGTGCCACCAGATTTTCGAAGCCTGTGGCGCCTACCTCATCTGATGGCGGAGGCGGGCGGCTACCTGGCTCTCGCATTGGGCCGTCTCTGGGCCGTACGAGAGTACCCGCCGCCGACCAACGACGACAGAAACCCACGGCATCTGAGCTGGTCAGAGCCGTGGGCTTCTTCAGGTCCGCTGGTCAGCGGAACCGATGATCAGTAGACCGGCAAGCCAGGCAAGTCTGCCCCCACGGTCCCTCGGTGTGATTGCACCACCGACTTTGGCCAGGTCGGTGGGAGCACAGCCAGCCCGCTGGAAGACTGCCGGGTCAGGAGGGTGCCCCTGCTCCGTCAAAGCCCAGGCAGGGCAACTGCGGTAGTGAGGACTGGCTAGGGTGTCCTCTTCACATAGAAAGGAAACCATTTGTCGTTGTCTGCTGCCATAATGCCTGGGTCACGTGAAGGAGGGGGTTTCAATGCTCGCGGAGACGGCAGCGTTGCGGCTGGGGACAACGGTGGCGAACGCGGCGGGACGGCTTTGGCTGGGAGGCAAGCAGCGGGAGCAGGAGCGTTTGCTGCCGATGCAGGAACTAGTCCGGGTACGGGTGCCCGGCATTCGTCTTCAGCGCGAGGTTAGGCAGCAGTTTGACCAGATCACCAACGCGGTGTTCGACCGGCTAGAACCGTTCCTGAAGCACGCGTTCCAGCGGTTGGAGGAGGGCAGCCGTCAAGCGGTGATCGACGCCGTGTCCGACACGTTTACCCGGGCGGACCTCTCAGACGAGGCGCTCCTCGCCGCGAACGCGCGCCCGGCCGAGCTCATCCGCTACATCACCGGTTCCGTGAGCGCGCCTGTCGGCCTGAACGAGGCGGAAACCCACCTGTATGAGATGCTCTTCGCCGAGTGCGTCGAGTACTACGTACGCATCGTGCGCAGCCTGCCAGTCTTCGAGGAGCGGGCAGTTGGGGAGTTGCTGGCGCGGACAGCCACGTTGGGCGCCGAGGTTGCGCGAATCTTGGAACGCCTCCCGGACCGTTCGCTGTTTGCGCCGGACGGCATGGACCAAGACACGGCCTTCCGCCGTACATACCTGGAACTGGTCAGTAGGGACCTCGACGAAGTGGAGCTGTTCCGCCGTACCTCTGACCAAGCGACCGCACCACGTGTACGGCTGTCCGTCGCGTATGTGAGCCTGCGGACCTCCGGAGACGACGGGAAGCGCCGACGCACCGCCCGCTCCTTACCGCTAATCAGGCCCGATATGAGCAACTGGGATGAAGCCGTAGTCGAGAGCTCTGGCATGCGGGTCGAGGCTGCGTTGAGCGGCGCGCCCCGGGTACTGCTACGGGGCGAGGCCGGCTCGGGCAAGACGACCTTGCTGCGCTGGCTGGCCGTCATGACAGCGCGCGGAGCTTTCACGGGTGAACTGGCCGACTGGAACGGACTCACCCCCATCTTTATTAAGCTTCGTGAGTACAGCGGCCGCACGCCGCCCAACCCGGAGGCGATGCTCGACGGAATCGCCGGGCCCATTACTGGGATCATGCCCCGGGGATGGGTGGAGCGGCAGCTCAACAGCGGTACGGCACTGCTCTTGATCGACGGCTTGGACGAACTACTCGACCGGGAACGCCGAGCAGTGCGGGACTGGCTGCACAAGCTGCTTGGGCAGTACAACGGTGTACGGGTGGTCGTCACCTCGCGCCCTGCGGCTGCCGGCGCGGATTGGCTGCGCCGTGAGGAATTCACAGCCCTCCATTTGGACCGGATGACGCCACCGGACCTGGCGGCATTCATACGGCAGTGGCACCAGGCCGTACGCGAGCTGGGCGGCGAACTGCCCTGCGCCGTAGATGAACTTCCTCAGTATGAGCAGTCCCTGCTTGCCAGCCTTAAGGACAGAGCGCATCTGCAATCGCTGGCGGGTACGCCGCTGCTGGCGGCCATGCTGTGTGCGATGCACCTGAACAGGGGCCGTCAACTGCCGCGGGATCGCATGGAGCTGTATCGCAATGCCCTACACACCTTGGTCCACGACCGGGACGCGGATCGGAATGTGCCGAGTGCGGTGGACAGCAAGCTCAGCCTCGGCGACAAACTTGTCATACTGAGAGATCTTGCGTGGCGGTTGTCGGACAACAACCGCACTGAGATTGACCTGGAGAAGGCAGCCGGATACGTCGCGGCGAAGCTGAGGGCGATGCGCCACCTGGACGTTCTGGACGGCGACCAGGTCTTGGAGCAGCTACGGCACCGCTCCGGCATCCTCCGGTCTCCCGCTGAGGGGCGCGTGGATTTCGTGCACCGTACCTTCCAGGAGTACCTCGCTGCGAAGGAGGCTGCGGAGGAGGACCGCATCGGCAACCTGGTTGACCGAGCGCATCTGGATCTGTGGCGGGAGACGATCATCATGACGGCCGGCCATGCCAACTCCCGCCAACGGGAAGAACTGCTTGGTGGCATCCTCAGCCGCGCCGATGAAGAACCCCGGCACGCGCGCACGCTGCGGCTGCTGGCGGCAGCGTGCCAGGAGACGCTGCCTTCCGTGGCGGATGGACTTGCGGACCGCTTGGACGAGGCCGTGACCAAGCTGCTTCCGGCAAGCAGGAAAACGGATCCGCCCGCGCTGGCGGCAGTGGGGCCCAGCCTGCTGCGTTGGTTGCCGCGGTCATTGGAGCAGTTGAGTGAGAATGCCGCTAAACAGACGGTGCGGACCGTGGCGCTGATCGGGGGTGAGGAGTCCCTGGAACTGCTGGCGGGATACGTGAGGGATGATCGTGAGGGCGTCGTCCATGAACTTATCAGCGCATGGGACTACTTCGACGCAGACGCATACGTTGACGATGTTCTGTCTCGGCTGTCGTTGGCAGGACACGATGTGTTCCTCAGTCACTCCGGCCAACTACACGCAGCAAGCCGGTTGCATTCGCTGGAAAGCGTTCGAATAGGTCACCCCGTACGGGGGCTCGGGTTTCTCGCCGAGTTCCCGTCCCTCCATCAACTGTGGGTATTCACGCTCCGTGAAGAAGCCGACCTGTCCGTCCTCCGGGTCCATCCAGGTCTGGAGCATGTCATGCTGTGGGGCAGAGAGCCGGTGAGAGGAACTTCCGTTCTCGCGGACCTCCCGGAACTGAGCTGTCTGGCACTTCCCTTCACTGGGGACCTAGACCTGAACGCTTTGCGCCTGATTCTCAAGCTTGATGTTCTCAGCCTCTCCCACGTCGCGGAGAAGGATCTGAGCCCGCTGACCACCCTCACCGGCCTGCGGAGCCTGCACCTGGTCGGGGATGACCACTGCACGACGCTAGGTTTCGAGGAGCTCGCAGGAATGACCGGTCTCAAAGACCTGTGGCTCTACAACCAGGACGTGAACGCCTGGATCACGGCGCTCAAGAGCGTTCCGCCTTCGTTGACCGAACTGCATCTGAACAACTGCATTGTGCCCCTTGACCGTCAAGCCTTCACACAACTCGACAACCTTGAACTGGTGACTCTATCCAGTTGTCAAACCCCCGATGGTACGAGCATCACCACCTTGGACATCCCGGGGGTACGCACCCAGTTCGACTGACAACACGGTAGCCCCGGGCTCCCGAAGGGGCCCGGGCCGTGTACGGCCGAGGGGCCTCACCCAGTGAAGTCGAGGCAGACACCATGCACGAGACGACCAGCCTTCCAGAGGTGGCCGAGCAGTAGAACTCTCAGGGGCAAGCCGCGCGCTGGCCCGGTCTCGAGGCAGTTCTCTAACCTCAACGAGGGACTGACCAACTACCGCCCGGAATGACGCTGAAATGCCTCCCTCAGACGTCCCCCGGCAGGTACCCAGCACGGGAAGTGGCCTGCTCAACGGGGGCGCAATCAGCCTGCTGTAAGCCTGCCCGCCCAATGCCGGAACTGTTCCGCTGACATCCAAGATTGACATCAACGACCACGGACAGTTGCAGTAGTGGGCGGTCGCTGGTGGCTCGCGTGCGTGCAGTTGGACCCAAACTAGCCCGGAGTGGACCGAACTCCTAATGCGGTGCTCACGAACGAGCGCCCTCCCGGGCCGTCCTCGGGCCGTGGAAGGGCGCTCAATGGTGGCCAACGTCGACAGGTGCCGACAGCTCGGCAGCAGGTCAGGGCGTTGATCCGTTAGACGGCCGCAGGTCACGGTCGCCGGTGATCAGTTGTGGCTGTACAGCAGCACAGGTTGTCTCAGGGGCGCCCAGGCGCGACGGGACCACGTCCGCGGCTGGTCGCTACACGTAACACGTCTCGCAGTGCGCTGGTCAACTGAGCCGCAAGGAGGTTCAGCTCCTCCGGGTCTTCGGTCTCGTCGTCGAGTACCTGACGCGAGTGTTCCAGCAGTTGGGATGCCATGCCGAGTTGAAATGCCTCGATGTGGTCTGCCAGGCGGGAGACGTAGCCGCCTTGGTCGTCGGTGCTCAAGTAGCACGGTTTGCCGTCCGGCCCCACCCACGGGAGGAGCCTCAGTTCGTCCTGTGCCGTCATCCCCGCGTGCTCCTCTCGGTGATCTCGGCGTGGAGTGCCGGCGTGCCAGTGGATGCCGAGTGGCACAGACAGTCGCAGGCCTCGTAGATCAAGGGCAGGTCGACCGGCGCCGACTCCGGAGAGGACTCCGCGCAGGCGTGGTGCGTGCCGATCTGGCAGGCGGTCGAGCGGTACGGGGTGGCGGAGGCGTCCGGGCCAAGAGTCTGCCGTTGCGAGGGCATCAGTGGACCCCCAGGAGAACCGACCAGGCGTCGGTCGGCGGTTGGGAGGCGATGACGACTGTCGGGTGCCGTCGTGCGCGTTCTTCGTGCGCCAGTACGTACGGACGGACGAGTGCGGTGTCCTCGCCTCTGAGTGGCTGCCAGTGACTTGCTCTGTCGAGGGTGTGGCCCAGGACGACCGTCGGCTGGTCAACAGATGCAGAGGAAACGGGGGCGGACGTCGGCTGGAAGGGCGTTAAGGTGCGGCGGTGCCTGCCCCTGGGGAAGTGCCGCGCTCTGGTGAGCGAGGCGGCACGGCGGATACGGTTGAGCATGCTGGTCAGCTCCTATCGCTGATGGCTCGGTCCCCCGACATCGCCCGTCGTGGGGACCGTTTTGCGTACGACCGCCCAGAGGGCGCGGCCGTTCAGGCTGGTGGCGAGAAGCCCGAATTGATCGGCCTCAGCCACCGCTTCCAGGACCTCCCGCCATAAGTCGACGGTGAGTGATTCCGGTACCTCCGCCTCGACCGACGTGTGTCGGTCGTGCTCCTCCATGCGCGCGGGAAGCCCGAGGTCGGACAGCCGGGCAGCGATGGCTGCCGCGCGAACTCCCGAAGCGGGCACAGGGCAGCCTCCGTCACCGGCGATCACTTTGAGTAAAGCTAGTTAACTAGATTAGAGCTAGTGGACTAGATTTTCCATATGCCTGAGCAGCCGCCCTATCTCCGCATCGCCGACGAACTTACGGCGGCGGATCGCGGAGCACGAGTGGGCACCCGGGGACCGGCTTCCCTCCCGCGCCCAGATCGGCCAGGAGTACGGCGTCGGCGAGAACGTGGTGCGCCGAGCGCAGGAGTTGCTGATCTCCCAAGGTGTGCTGGAAGGCCGCGCCGGTTCCGGCACCTACGTCGCCGAGCCTCGCCAGCGGGTACGGGTGGTCCGTTCATCGGCGCGCGAGCAGCCCAGCGGCTCCCCGTTCCGTGCGGACATGAAGGCCGTGGGCAGGCAAGGAGACTGGGAGAGCCGGACCGAGGCCAAGGTCCCGGCACCAGTGGAGATCGCCACGCGTCTCGGCATCGCCGAGGGGGAGCTGTGCGTCCGCACCGCGTACGAGTTCCTCGCCGACGGCAGGCCGGTGCAGCTGTCGACGAGCTGGGAGCCGTACGACCTCACCGCCGGCACGCTCGTCGTCCTCCCCGAGGGAGGCCCGCACGCCGGGGCAGGGGTCGTGAACCGCATGGCGGAGATCGGCATCACCGTCAGCCACGCCGTGGAGCAGCCGGAGCCGCGGCAGGCGACCGCCGAGGAGGCCTCACTCCTGGGCATCCAGAAGGGCGCGCTCGTCACCCACATCCGACGGACGTACTACAGCGACCAGGGGCGGCCCGTGGAGACCGCGGACATCGTGGTGCCCGCCGCGCTCTGCGAGATCGTCTATGAGATTCCGATCAGCCGTTAACGGCACGGCCAGATCGAGACGCCCTTGATCACGGTCGCTGCTGGGCCGTCTCTGGGCCGTGCGAGGGCGCCCGAGGGCACTCGACGGCAACCGACAGTGACAGGCGACGTGCAGGCGCCGTCCGTGAAACCCCAGGTCGGGGGCCCTGAACCAGATGGGTTTCCCCCCGGGGGTAGCGGTCGGGCAAGATGGGGTGTATCTGCCCACTGCCAGATTTCAAGTTGCCGGACGGTTTCTCTTGGCTGAGTTCATTTACACCATGCGCAAGGCGCGCAAAGCGCACGGCGACAAGGTGATCCTCGACGACGTCACCCTGAGCTTCTACCCCGGAGCGAAGATCGGTGTCGTCGGCCCGAACGGTGCCGGTAAGTCGACCGTTCTGAAGATCATGGCGGGGCTGGAGCAGCCGTCCAACGGCGACGCCTTCCTCACCCCCGGTTACACCGTGGGCATCCTGCTGCAGGAGCCCCCGCTGAACGAGGAGAAGACCGTCCTGGAGAACGTCCAGGAGGGTGTCGCCGAGATCAAGGGCAAGCTCGACCGGTTCAACGAGATCGCCGAGCAGATGGCGACCGAGTACACCGACGAGCTCATGGACGAGATGGGCAAGCTGCAGGAGCAGCTCGACCACGCCAATGCCTGGGACCTCGACGCCCAGCTGGAGCAGGCCATGGACGCCCTGGGCTGCCCGCCCGGCGACTGGCCCGTCAGCAACCTCTCCGGTGGCGAGAAGCGCCGCGTGGCGCTCTGCAAGCTGCTGCTCGAGGCGCCCGACCTGCTGCTCCTCGACGAGCCCACCAACCACCTCGACGCCGAGTCGGTGAACTGGCTCGAGCAGCACCTCGCCAAGTACGAGGGCACCGTCGTCGCCGTCACCCACGACCGGTACTTCCTGGACAACGTCGCCGGGTGGATCTGCGAGGTCGACCGTGGGCGCCTGCACGGCTACGAGGGCAACTACTCCAAGTACCTCGAGACCAAGGCAGCGCGCCTCAAGGTCGAGGGCGCGAAGGACGCCAAGCGGCAGAAGCGCCTGAAGGACGAGCTCGAGTGGGTGCGGTCGAACGCCAAGGGGCGGCAGGCCAAGTCCAAGGCGCGTCTGGCGCGCTACGAGGAGATGGCCGCCGAGGCCGAGAAGATGCGGAAGCTGGACTTCGAGGAGATCCAGATCCCGCCGGGCCCGCGCCTGGGCAACGTCGTCGTCGAGGTGAACAACCTCAGCAAGGGCTTCGGCGACAAGCTGCTGATCGACGACCTCAGCTTCACGCTGCCGCGCAACGGCATCGTCGGCGTCATCGGTCCGAACGGCGCCGGCAAGACCACGCTGTTCAAGATGATCCAGGGCCTCGAGGAGCCCGACTCCGGCTCGATCAAGGTCGGCGAGACCGTCAAGATCTCCTACGTCGACCAGAACCGCGCCAACATCGATCCCAAGAAGACGCTGTGGGCCGTCGTCTCCGACGAGCTGGACTACATCAACGTGGGCCAGGTCGAGATGCCGTCGCGCGCCTACGTCTCCGCCTTCGGGTTCAAGGGACCGGACCAGCAGAAGCCGGCCGGCGTCCTCTCCGGCGGTGAGCGCAACCGCCTGAATCTCGCGCTCACCCTCAAGCAGGGCGGCAACCTGCTGCTCCTCGACGAGCCGACCAACGACCTAGACGTCGAGACGCTGTCCAGCCTGGAGAACGCCCTGCTGGAGTTCCCGGGATGCGCCGTGGTCATCTCCCACGACCGGTGGTTCCTGGACCGCGTCGCCACACACATCCTCGCCTACGAGGGCGACTCCAAGTGGTTCTGGTTCGAGGGCAACTTCGAGTCGTACGAGAAGAACAAGATCGAGCGGCTCGGTCCGGACGCCGCGCGTCCGCACCGCGCCACCTACAAGAAGCTGACCCGGGGCTGATCTCTTGCGGCACATCTACCGCTGCCCGCTGCGCTGGGCGGACATGGACGCATACGGTCACGTCAACAACGTGGTGTTCCTCCGGTACCTGGAGGAAGCCCGTATCGACTTCCTGTTCCGCCCGGACAAGGACTTCCAGCAGGGGTCGGTGGTGGCGCGCCACGAGATCGACTACAAGCGGCAGCTCGTCCACCGGCACGCGCCCGTGGACATCGAGTTGTGGGTCACGGAGATCAGGGCGGCGTCCTTCACCCTCACCTACGAGGTGAAGGACGGCGACCAGGTCTACGTCCGGGCCTCGACGGTCATCGTGCCGTTCGACTTCGAGGCGCAGCGTCCGCGCCGGATCACCGCGGAGGAACGGGAGTTCCTCCAGGAGTACATGGACGACACGGCCGAGGAGGAGGCCGTCGCCGCATGACGGTGCTCCACCTCGCCGACGAGGGGGAGGCGGCGGATCTCGCCGCCTTCCTCTCCCGGCTGCTGCACTACGACCGCTCGGCCGCGGTGCGGCTGCAGGCGGCCGGTACCGCGCTGGCCGTCTTCGGGCGGCCGCCCTCCTTCGAGGTGCTCGCGATCCGCGCCGTGCGGCTCGCCAAGCCCTTCGAGGACGGGCTCGACGTCACGCTGGACGCGACCGTGTCCGCCGGTGAGCTGCTGGAGGCGGTGGACGAGACCGCCGCCACGGCCGCCGTGCCGGGTGCGGTGACCGGGCCGCCGTGGGCGGGGGTGCTGCCGCCGCGCGGCGGCTGGCGGGCCGAGCCGGGACTGCCGGAGCCCCGGGCGCTGCGGGGGCTGGTCGCCGCCTCGGTCGCGGAGTTCCGCTCCCGCACGGAGGAACTGGAGCCGGAGCGGCGCACCCGCGCCGCGCTCGACCGGATCGGGCGGGAGATCTGGTCCCGCACGGTCGCGGAGACCGGCCTCCCGGTGCGGGTGGTGCACGCGGCCCAGTCCCTGGGGTTCCTGCGCGGCGAGGAGCTGGGGCTGTTCTCCTCGGGCGCCTGGCTGCGCCTGCGGACGCCGTACGGGTCGGTCGCCGTGCGCGGGGACGGGCCCGAGGGCGGGCTCGGGGCGCTGGGCCTCAGCGTGCGCTGAGACCGCCGCAGGGCCCTTCCCGGTTCCTCCCGGCCCCGGCGCACCGGTTCCGGTCCCCATCCCGGCCCTGGTCCCGATCCCAATCCCGGCTCCGGTCCCAGTTCCGGCCCCGGTCCCAGTTCCGGCCCCGGTTCCGTCTCCTCGGTGCCGTTCCCTCAGTCGCCCGCGCTGTCGTCCGGCCACACCCCGATGTGGTCGGGTTCCAGTTCCAGCGCCACGCGGTCGCGCATGCCGAGGGCCCGGGTGTACTCGGCGGGCAGCTGGAGGCGGCCGGCGCGGTCGAGCATGGCGTACTCGCGGGCGACCACGGTCTCGTGACCGGTGGTGGCGTCGACCTCGCTGCGGCGCAGGACCTCGGTGGAGGTGCGGCCGTCGCGGATGGCGACCGTGCGGCGGACCTCGCCCGCCACCGCCTGGTCGTGGGTGACGATCACGACGGTCGTGCCGAGCCGTTCGTTCGCGGTGCGGAACGCGGCGAAGATCTGTTCCGCGGTGTGCGAGTCGAGCTCGCCGGTGGGCTCGTCGGCGAGCAGCACCGACGGGTCGTTGGCGAGGGCCACGGCGATGGCGACGCGCTGCTGCTGGCCACCGGACATCTGGTGCGGACGGCGATCGCGGCAGTCGGCGACCTCCAGCAACTCCAGCAGCTCCAGGGCGCGTTCGGCGCGGGCGCGGCGTGCCCCGCGGGACCGGCCGCGGAGGCCGGCGAGCTGCATCGGCAGGGCGACGTTCTGCGCCGACGTCAGATAGGGCAGCAGGTTGCGGGAGGTCTGCTGCCAGACGAAGCCGACGACCTCGCGGCGGTAGGCGAGGCGGTCCCCGGCGCTCATCGTGAGCAGGTCGCGGCCGGCCACCCGGGCCGCGCCGGCCGTGGGGGTGTCCAGGCCGGCCAGGATGTTCATCAGGGTGGACTTGCCGCTGCCGGAGGCACCCACCAGGGCCATCAGCTCGCCCTCGCGCACCAGCAGGTCGAGCCCCTGCAGGGCCTGCACCTCCACGCCGTCCGCGGTGAAGACCCGGACCAGACGGTCGCAGGTGATGAGCGCGTCGTGCCCGAAGACCGGGCGGTCGCGGTCGGCCGCGACGCGGCCGGCCAGCTCGGCCAACGTGGGCTTCGAGGTCGTCGAGAGCTTCGAGAGCTTCGAGGGGTTCGTGGGCTTCGTGGGCTTCGAGGTCATCGGGGGCCTCCTGGGCGGGGGTCGATCGGCGGGGGCCGGAGGGGTGCGGGAGGCGGGGGAGCCGCCGGGGACCGCGCGTCGTCGTCCGTCCGCCTCACCGGGCATCGCCCGCCCTCAGCTCCCGCACCGACCCCCGTCGCCCCGTCCACCACGCCTGCGCCGCCGCGATCCCGACGGTCAGGGCCACCACCGCCAGCGCCGGCACCAGCAGGGACACCGGATCGGTACGCAGCGTCGCCCGCCCCGCCGGGGACGAGGAGGCGGCGAGGGCGAGGGCCGTCAGGTCGATCCCGGGGGAGAGCAGCCGGATGGCGGACCAGGCCGTGAGGATGCCGCCGACCGCCGCGAGCAGGGCCTGCGGAAGGGACTCCAGGACGAGCAGACGGCGCCCCTGGGCGCGGGTGAGGCCCATGGTGCGCAGACGGGCCAGCAGCGCGGCGCGTTCGGGGGCGGCGCGCAGCAGGGTCAGCAGCAGGGCGAGGACGGCGTACCCGGCGCCCGCCGCCACCGCCGCGGTGTAGACGCGCTCGGCGCCGGACCGGAGGGGCGAGTCGGCGTGACCGGCGAGCTCCTCGGCGCGCACCCGGACCTGCGTTCCGCTGCCCGCGACCCGGCGCAGCTCGGCCGCGTCCGGGTGGTCGCCGGTCACCAGCAGCGAGGTCGGGCGGGCGGCGCCGGCGGGAAGCCCCGACCGGTCCACGACCAGGAACTCCTGGCCGGCGACCGCCGGGGTCCGCTCCCGCACCAGCACGATCCGCACGGTGACCAGGGCGCCGTCGTCCAGGCGCACCGCGAACGGCCGGGTGCCGTAGTGGTCGGCGACCGCGGGGGAGGCCAGGGCGGGCAGGGCGTCCGACCCGGAGGCCCCGGTCGCCCTCAGCGCGTCCCGGCCGAAGGGACCGAGGTCCGTGTGGCGGGCCAGGGCCGCGTAACCGGCCGGGTCGACGCCGGCCAGCTGGAGGGTCGTCCGGCCGTCCAGGGGCTGGGCGTAGTGCGTGATGCCGACGGGGGTGACCTCGCGCACGCCGGGCACGCGCCGGACCCGGTCGGCCAGGCCGGACGGCAGCGCCTGGGGCGAGGTGACGCGGGCGTCGGCGCCGACGGCGAGCACGGCCGCGCGGTCCCGGGTGTCGGCCACGCCGCTGAGGACGGAGCCGCCGAAGGCGGCGGTGGTCAGCGCGGTCAGCAGCGCCAGCAGGGGCAGCACCGCGGAGCCGGACGTCCGGCCCGCGCGGGCCAGGGACAGCGGGCCGACCACGCCCCGCAGCCGCCCGGCCGGACGGGCCAGCCCGCGCAGCGGCAGCGGGTACAGACGCACCAGCACCAGGGCGGCGATCATCCCCACCAGCACCGGGGCCAGGGCCACCAGGTGGTCCCCGGAAGCGCCGGAAACCCCCGGAGCCCCCGCGGTTCCCGACCCCTCCGCCCCCTCCGGCCCGTCCGACACGCCGCGCGTGCGCAGCGCCACGACCGCGCCCACCGCCAGCGCGAGCAGCGTGAGTTCGGCGACCGTGCGGCGCCTCGAGGGACGGACCGAGGCGACGTCCTCGCGGGGGGTGTGCACGCGTACGGCACGGTGCGCGGCGACGGCCCGCAGCGGCAGGGCCGCGCAGGCGAGGAGGGCGACGGCAGCGGCGGCGGCCACGGCGTGGGACGGCCGGGTCCCGCCGACCGTGCGCAGGGCGGCGGCCAGCCCCAGGCCGGCCGCGGGTACGGCGACCACCGCCGTCTCGCCCAGCAGCCGCCCGGCGACACCGCGCAGGGAGCCGCCGCGGGCCCGCAGCAGCGCGAGTTCGGCGCGGCGCCGGTCGGCGGCGAGGCCGCCGGCCATGAGCAGGACCACGGCGGCGACCGTGCCGGTGCCGAAGACGGCCACGGCGACCAGCGGGCCGATGGCGGAGCGCAGCCGCGCGTGCTCGGCGAGCACGTCGTCGAGGGCGGTGTCCGACTCCGTGGCCGGGGAGGTGGCCGTGCGCGCCTGCCGGAGGAGCGGGCCCGACGCCAGGGAGGCGACGGCCGACGTCAGCCGGGGCAGGTCGTGGCCGTGCAGACCGGAGGCGGCCGGGGCCAGCCGCCAGTACCGCTCCGGGAAGCCGGGCGTGCCCAGCATCGCCGGGGCGGCGCCCGGTGCCAGCAGCAGCGCGCCGACCCAGTACTGGCTGCGCTGCGGGTCGTCGGGGACGGTCTCCAGGCGCGGACTGCGCAGCAGGGGATCGGCCGACCAGTACGCCTCCCGGGGGGCGAGCGGGTCGACGACGCCGGTGACCCGCACCGCGAGCGGGGCGTCCCGCAGACCGGGGACGTGGAGGACCGATCCCACCTCGATGCGCAGTTTCCGGGCCGTCTCGGTGCTGACGGCGGCCTCGACCGTCCTCGTCGCCGCGGTGACGGTGCCCGGCGCCTCGGGCAGGCGGCCCGCCCGCAGCCGGGCGTGGTCGGCGAGCCCGTTCTGCGCGACGAGCGAGAAGCGCGGGGGCAGGGCGTCCGGCCGGGACAGTCCGGGGTCGGGGACCACCAGTTCCTCGGTGGTGCGCACGCCGTGGGAGGACTGCTCCGGATCGAGGGGGAGGGACCGGCCGGCCGACGCGAGGAGCGTGGCGTGGGAGTCGCGCAGCGCCTCCGGGCGCAGCGCCGCCTCCAGCCCGTCCCATCCCTCCGACTCCGCGGCGAGGTCGGTCACCGAGGCGAACAGGCTCACGGTGGTGCGTTCGGGCCCGGCCGTGTCCAGGGCCCGGCGCAGCCCCGCGTCGTCGTACCGGTCGACCGCGAGCGGCAGCGCGGCGGCCAGGAACGCGGTCACCGCGACCAGCAGCGCCAGGGCCGCCGCGGCGCCGGGAGCGGTCCGCAGCCGGGTGCGCACCCAGGGGGCGGCCACCCGCCGCTGTCCCGGAGCCCGGACGGTCACCTCACTCACCTCCCCGTTCCCGCAGCGACGCCACGCAGTCCGCGCGGCGCAGCGCCAGTACCGCCGTGACCAGCAGCGGCACCGCGGACACGGCGGCCAGCAGCGCGGCCACCCGCCCGGTCGGCAGCTCCACCAGCACCTCGGGCACCGGGCGGGTGGCCTGCGCGGTCAGCATGATCAGCGGGATCACCGCACGGGCCAGCACCGTGCCGAGCAGCACCCCCACCGCCAGCGCCAGGCCGACCAGCACGCCGTGCTCGACGACCACCACCCGGGCCAGCCGGCGCCGGGAGGCGCCCAGGGCGCGCAGGACCGCGAACTCGGCGGACCGCTCCCGCAGCGCCCCCGCCGCGCTCACCGCGAACCCGACCGCCGCCAGCGCCGCCGCCGCGAGGGCCGCCGCGCCGAAGGCCGCCCCGGTCCCGGCGCCGAAGGGGTCGTCGCGCAGTTCCTCGGCGATCTCGTCGCGCACCACCACCCGGGACGGATCGACGTCGGGCCGGCCGCGCAGCGCCTCGGCCACCCGCGCCGATCCGCCCGGCGCGGTCGCGAGCCACCACTCGGTGGGCGGCACGCCCGCGCCGTGGCGCGCCTGGAGCACCCGGTTGACGGACCGCAGGTCGACCAGCAGGGCCCCGCCGTCGTCCGCCCCGCCGGTCGGCGCGGACGGCAGCTCCGGCACCGCCCGCACGATCCGCGCGGGGACGGTGAAGCCGCCGATCCGCACGTCCACGCGCTGCCCGGGACGGGCGCCGGCCGAGGCGAGGTAGCGGTCGGTGGCCACGGCGGTGACCTCGGGCACCGCCCGCTGCGGGACCCGCAGGCGGACCGTGAGCGGCGAGGCCCGCCAGGCCTGGTCCGGCGGGACGTACCCCGTGCCGTAGGCGACGGTCAGCGGGTCGGCCGAGGTGACGCGGGGCCGGGTCGGACCGGTGCCCCCCTCGGGCGGGGCCGCGCCGCCGTCGTGCGCGGACGGCTTCCAGTCGGCGGGCAGCGGCAGCCGCCGGTCCCGGCCGTCGGTGTCCGTGGCGGTCAGCGCGGTCACGGTGAAGCGGTGCTGCTCCGCGCGTCCGCTCGGCTGGTACAGGTCCAGCCGGAAACCGGTCAGGGTCAGCGCCCCCAGGGGCGTCTCGGCCGCCGCGTCCAGGTCGAGGGTGAGCGGGTGGGCCCGTCCGTCGGTGCGCAGCGGGCCGAGGGGGAGTTCGTACGGGGTTCCGTGGGAGTCCTCCAGGGTGGCACCGACCTCCACCGTCGGCTCGGCGCCCGCGCCCCGGATCCGTGCCGTCACCGCCAGGCGCGCGGTGCCCGCCGGTATCCGCACGCCCGCCGTCGCGCCCCGCGGCGCCAGGTCCGCCGGCAGTGCGCGCACCGGTCCGCCGGCCAGGTCGGAGCGCATCAGCACGGTGTCCGCCGCGTGGGCGGTGTCCAGCGCGAGCACGGTCGCCGTCCGGCCGCCGGACAGCGGCACGGTCGTCCGGACGGCGGGGGCGGCCCGGCGCACGCCGGGCACCGCCGCGTAGGTCTGGGTGCGGCCGAACTCCGCCTCCCCGGCGGCGAGGACGCGCACCCGGGCGCCGGCCCGGAAGTCCGCCTGGTCGTCCTGCGAGCGCTCCCACGAGGAGCCCTGGCCGATCGCCAGCATGCCCAGCGCCACCGCGAGCACCAGCAGCAGCACCGGGCCCGTGCCGCGCATCGGCCGGCGGCTGAACCGCCAGCCCGCCAGCGCCCCCGGCAGCCCGCGGCCGGCGGCCGCCCCGCGCTCGGCCAGCCGCGCCACCGGCGGCAGCAGCCGCAGCGTCAGCACCGTGCCGGCGAGCAGCGCCAGCGCCGGGGCCGCGACGAGCAGCGGATCGACGCCGAGGTCGCGGCCGACGACACCGGAGGGCCGGCGGCTCAGCTGCCAGAACGCGACCGCGGCCACCGCCAGCAGTCCGAGGTCCGCACCCGCGCGCACCGCGCCGGGCAGCGGCCGGGCACGGCCGGCCGCGGACGACGACGTCAGCGCCGGAACCGTGACGGCGAGGGCGCAGCCCAGGGCCACCGCCGCCGCCACCAGCCACACCGTGCCGCGTCCCGCGACCGGACCGACGGAGGCGTCCAGGTCCAGCCCGATCCGGGCCACCGGGCCCTGCCCGGCGAGCAGCCCGGTGAGCGGGCCCGCCAGCAGCGGGGCGCAGGCCGCCGCGGGCACGGCCAGCAGCAGCGCCTCCAGCGCGGCGAGCCGGGCCACCTGGGCGCGGGAGCCGCCGCGCGCCCGCAGCAGCCGGGTCTCGGCGGCGCGTTCGGCGCTCAGCAGCCGGGCCACCAGGAACAGGACGCAGCCGGCGAGGAGGACGAGCTGGAGGACGACGACCAGCAGGGTCGAACGGGAGACGAGCAGGGAGCGCTCGACCCGGTCCAGCACGGCGGGCAGCGCACTGCTCGCCGTCGCCGTGCCGTCCAGCGCCTCGTCCCGGGGCAGGGCCGCGGTGCCGCGCCGCACCGCCTCGCGCAGCGCGTCGATCCGCCCGGTGCCCACCGCCGAGAAGTCGGCCGACGCCAGCCAGCCCGACGCCCCGGCGCTGACCCGGTCCCCGGTGAGCACGGAGGGGTGGGCGAGCAGCGGGCCGTACGTGGTGAAGTGGACCTCGACGACCCCGCGGCCCTTCAGGTCGTCCAGCAGCCAGTAGGGCGCGGTGGTGTCGACCGGCCGGTACAGGCCGGTGATCCGCACCCGCACCGCCGGCCCGTCCAGCCGGTCGGTCAGGGTGAGGCGGGCGCCCGGCTCCAGGCCGAGGCGCCGGGCGGCGGTCTCCGGAAGGGCGGCCTCGACGGTCGTCCCGGAGACCGCCCGGGGCATCCGTCCCCCGGTGATCCGCACCCGGGTGCGGTCCAGCGCCGCGAAGTGGGTCAGATCGGGGTCGTCCGTCCCGGCGCGTCCGTCCGGCGGGCGGGGCGAGCGGGGCAGGGCGTACGGGCCGGAGCGGGTCAGGGTGCGCAGCGTCACCGGCAGCCCGTCGAAGGCCTCCCGGGCGCCCTCGCGCACGGCGGCGTCGGCCGCGGCGCGACGGTCCGCGGGGACGTCGGCCTTGACGACGAGCGCGGTGTCGGCGCTGTTGCGGGGGTCCCCCAGGGCGTGGCGCAGGGCCGCGTCGCCGATCGACGCGGAGTAGGCCGCGAGGGTCGCCAGGACCGCCGTGGTCAGCAGGACCGTGAGCAGGGCGGCCGCGAGGAGCGGCCGGTGGGCCCGCGCACGGGCGAGGACGAACCTCGCCGACCCCCCTGCGGCAGTCACCCAACCCCCCGTGGTTGTCCAGACCTGCGGGTGATGCTGTCAGAGGCGACCGGGCGGGGAGAAGCGTTCACCCCACGGACTTGACCGGATCGTGACCGGATTCCGGCGGGGGATCTCCGGAATCCGGGCGGAACTTTTCCCTCCGGATGCCCGGGCGCCCGGGTGCCGGGTGGAGGCGGGACGGGGGAGACCGGTCCGGGAGGTCAGTCCGGGGGAGATCGGCCCAGGAGGTCAGTCCGGGGTGTTGACCATCGAGGCCGCCGCGTACGTCAGGTACTTCCACAGCGTCTGCTCGTGCTCCTCGGACAGGCCGAGCTCGTCGAGGGCGTCCCGCATGTGCTTCAGCCAGGCGTCGTGCGCCGCCCGGTCGACCCTGAACGGGACGTGCCGCATCCGCAGCCGCGGGTGGCCGCGCCGCTCGCCGTACGTCGTCGGACCGCCCCAGTACTGGATCAGGAACAGCCGTAGCCGCTCCTCGGCCGGGCCCAGGTCCTCCTCGGGATACATGGGCCGCAGCAGCGGGTCCTCGGCCACCCCCTGGTAGAAACGGTGGACGAGCCGACGGAAGGTCTCCTCCCCGCCGACCTGCTCGTAGAAGGTCTGCTCCTGAAGCGTGCCGCGCCGAATCTCTGTCACGCCGTCCATGGTCTCAGACGGCACGGCATAGGACTCAAGCCCTAGGACCGCCCGCCGCCCCGGGACCGCCCGCTCCCGGCCGTACCGTGCAGGCACGGGCGGGCACGCTGTCGGGCGGGACGCCGGTGACCGCGGCGGGCGGGGCGCCCGGGACGACCTGGCCAGCCCGCGGGAGGCGTACGTCCCGTGGCGGCGCGAGGAGGACGGGCCGCGGCGCGAACGCCACGGCCCCACCGGTCGACGACGAGGGCGTCCGCGCGCGGCTGGACGACCCCGGGGGCCGCACACCTGGCCGCTGCCCTCCCGGGGAGCGCGCCGGCCGGGCGGTGAGGGCGCGCCCGCCGGGGCGGCGCCCTCCGGAGGAGGCTCAGCCCCGGCGGATCGTGATCGTCGTCCAGGCGCCCACGTGGACCCGGTCGCCGTCCTGCAGCGGGACCGGGACGAACGGCTGGATCGGCTCGTCCGAGCCGTTGACCGTCGTGCCGTTCGTCGAGTTCTGGTCGACGACCGCCCAGCCGCCGTCCGGCTGCTGCACCAGCACCGCGTGCTGGTGCGAGACGCCCGGGTCCTCCGGCGGTGTCGACAGGTCGATGTCGGGGGTGTCGCCGGTGGAGTGCCGGCGGCGGCCGATGGTGATCTGGTTGCCGGTGAGCGTGCGCTGCTGCTCGGGCGAGTACGCGGGCAGGTTCAGGCCCGCGGCCTCGGGGCCGGAGCGCTGCATCATCGCCATGAAGTACTCGCGGTCCGGACCGATGGTCGCGGTCCACGTCACCGGGCCCCGGGGCGGCGGGGACTGCTGCGGGAAACCGCCGGGCCCGGGCGGCGCCTGGGTCGCGCCGGGCTGCGGGTAGCCGTAACCGCCGTGCCGACCGGCGCCGTTCGGGCCACCGGGGCCACCGGGGCCACCGGGGCCACCGGGGCCACCGGGGCCACCGGGGCCACCGGACGGCGGGGAGATCACCCAGTCGTCGTCACCGCCCCCGAAGGACGGTCCGCCCTGCTGCGGACGGCCGGTCTCCTGCGGGAACCCGGGCGGCGCGGGCGGCCCGGACCGGAACGCCTGCGGGGCACCGGGGCCTCCCGGGCCACCGGGACCGCCGTGTCCGCCCGGTCCGGGCGGCGGCGGTACCGGGCGCGAGGGGTCGCCGCCGAAGCCGGGCGGGCCCGGCGGGATCGGCTCGGCGGGCCGGTTCACCTGCGAGGGACGCGAGCCCTGGTACTCGTAGGAGTCACCACCGCCGTACGACGGTCCGGGCGGCTGCTGGAACGGTCCGCCCGGGCCGGGGGCCGGCGGACGCGGGGCGGCCGGGGTGTACGAGGTCGCCGTGTTCGTCAGGAAGTTCCACCGGCACTCCTCGCAGAACGGCGCGGCGCCCTCGCGGGGCGTGCGGCACTGCGGGCACAGCTCCGGAGGACGGCCGCCGGGACCGCCCGGACCGCCGCCGAAGCCGCCGGGGCCGCCCGGCCCACCACCGGGACCACCGGGACCGCCGGGGCCGCCGGAGCCGGCGGGCGGCGGGAATCCGTAGCCGCCGCCGACCGGGGGCGGCGGGGGAGGAGGCGGAGGTACGGCACCCGCCATGCGGTGACCGCACACCTCGCACCAGTCGTCGGAACCCGACTGGTGTCCGTTCGGGCAGGTCGGCATGTCGGCGCTTCCTCCTCTCCTTGTCCGGCCGGTTCCGGCCGGGTTCTCCGACCCCGAGGGGTCGGGCTCGATCGCTTCAGGATCACTTCTTTACACGAACGGTCTTGGTGGACCGGGTC
This sequence comes from Streptomyces viridosporus T7A, assembly GCF_008704515.1. Classification (NCBI taxonomy): domain Bacteria; kingdom Bacillati; phylum Actinomycetota; class Actinomycetes; order Kitasatosporales; family Streptomycetaceae; genus Streptomyces; species Streptomyces viridosporus. Next base: position 3,129,062 of record NZ_CP023700.1, on the reverse strand, counting down.
TCGAGGGTCATCTCGTCGGCCTCCTCCACCTTCGCCTTCAGTCGCACAGTACCGGTCGCGGCGTCGACCACGTCCACCACCTTCGCAAGCAGTTTCGCAGTGTCCGCGTTGCCGGAGACGCTCGCGAGCTGAACGGCACGGCCCAGTTTGGCCGTTGCCCCGCCGACATCTCCCGCTTTGCGCAGATCGAGCCCTTCCTGGATGACTTCCGCCAGTTCGGCCTGCCCGGTGTAGTGGGCGACCTGGGGGTTGATCGACGTCGAGGCGGCCAGGTCGTCCGTCCACACGGCCCGCACCAGACCCTGCGCGCCGAGGCTCTGCGCACCCCCGTCGGGCTGGGGAATCACCAGGGAAATACGGGCCGCCAGCATCTCCTGGCCGAGCTGCGCGGGCGGGACCTCGACACAGACGTGGTAGTCGCGGGACTCGTCCCCCCAGGACCCCAGGGGGTAGTCGCCTGCGCGGGGGCCGGCCTCGGTGCGCCGGTCGGTGAGTTCCTCGACCGTGGGCGCGACCTGTTTGACGAACTTCACAGTCGAGCCGACCGGACTCCACAGCCGCAGGGAGACGTCCGCGACCTCCTTGCCCATCGCCGTCTCCATCATCCGCGTGAAGTCGGCGGCGAGTCCGGCCGGGTCGGCGACGATGTCGGCGGTGCCGAGGAGGGCGGAGGCGACGGCTGTGACTTCTTTCACTTCCCAGTCGGTGCCCACTCCCCGGGCGTCACAGGTGAACCGCCCGGCGCACGCGTCCAGGGCCGCCCTCAAGTCCTCGGGCGACTCGTGCTCGTTGCGGCCGTCGGTGAGCAGGATGCCGTGCCGGATCGCCACGTCCGCCGACGCCAGCAGCTGGTCGGCCAGCCGCAGCCAGGTGCCGATGGCGGTGCCCCCGCCCGCGCTCAGCCTGCGCAGCGCCTGCTTGGCCTGGTCGCGGGTGGTGGCGTCGGCGACCGCGAGGCGGCCGGCGCCGGGGTAGACCTCCTTGGCCACGTGCGTGCCGCCGACCACCGCGAAGTGCACGCCGTCGCGCAGGGCGTCGATCGCGGCGGCCGTCGCGTCGCGGGCGTTGCGCATCTTGGTCGGCGGGTAGTCCATCGAGCCCGAGCAGTCGACCATCAGGACCACCGCCGCCGAGGGCCCCCGGCCGGGCGAGTAGAGGTGGGGCGCCGCCACCGCGCTGCCGATGGTGCCGCCGCCGGTCGCGGTCACCGTGACGATGGCGTTGACCTCGCCGGCGCCCTCCGGAAGGTACTCGTTCTGGTAGACGTCCACCGAGAACTGCGGCACGTTCGATTTCGAGAAATTGGCCATGCCTGCTTCGATCCCCCTCAGTGCCCCGGCGGCGCGGGGCGACGACGGATGACGGACCGGTCCCCTCCGGTCCGTCGAGGCTCCCCGCGAGAGGTTCCCCGTACGCGGCCTCAGGCCGATCCTGCCCCCGGGGGGACGGCCGGGAACGGCACGAGGGCCACTGTTACGTTGTCGTGGCCCCCGCCGTCGAGGGCGTGACCGACCAGCACCCGGGCGCCGTGCAGGGGGCGCACGGCGGCGTCGGCGGGGACGACCCGGGCCATCTCCTCGGCCGATTCCGCGTAGTTCCACAGACCGTCCGTGCAGACCACGACCACGCCGGGGCGGTCCGGCTTGAAGGACGCGGTGTGCGGCTCCAGTTCGTAGGCGTCCGCGCCGAGCCAGCCGGTGATCGCGTGGGCGCGCTGGTCGGCGTAGGCCTCGGCCTCGCCCATCAGGCCCGCGGCGACCATCTGCGCGGCCCAGGAGTCGTCCTCGGTGAGCCGGGCCGCCGGGGCGGAGCGGTCGACCGGCACCCAGTAGACGCGGCTGTCGCCCACCCAGCCGACGACCAGCAGGCCGTCGGTGACCACGGCGCCGACGAGGGTGCAGGCCGGGGCGTTCTGGTGCGGGGCGTGCTCCCGGGCCGTCGCGGGCTCGTCGGCCAGCGCGTTGACCGCGTCGGCGGCGGCGACGATCGCGTCGTGCATCGCCTGCTGCGGGTGCGTGCCGCGCGGCAGGGCGGAGAGCAGCGACTCGTTCGCCGCGCGGGAGGCGGCCAGTGACGCCTCGTCGGGGCGGGTCGCCGAGGAGACGCCGTCGCAGACGATCGCCACGTGGGCGGGGGTGCCGTCGGGCAGCGCGGTGGTGCCGACGGCGAAGGCGTCCTCGTTGCGGTGGTGGCGCAGGCCGCGGTCGCTGACCGCGGCCACGGGGCCGTGTTCCTTTTCCATGTGGTCCCGTTCGCGCGGCTGGGCGTGGCCGCAGTTCTCGCAGTAGCCGTCGTCGTCCACCCGGCCCGCGCGGCAGGCCACGCACACCGGGCCGCCGGCGGACCGCACCGACTCGGCGGCCACCCGCGGGTCCGGCGCCTGGAGCGGGTACTCGTCGGGCTGGGCCGGCGGGTGCCCGCCGCCGGACTGCCGGGGGACCGGCTGCGGGCCCGGCTGCGGATCCGGCTGTGCGGAGGGCTGTGCCGGGCGGTCGAGGCGCACACCGGAGGACGGAGCGGCCGGTGCCGCCGGCGGGGGCGGCGGAGGCGGCGGTACGGGGGCGCCCTGGGCGGGGGAGCCGTCCGGACCGGCCGCCGGCCGGGCCGGCCCGGCCGGCGGGGTCGGCGCCGGAGGCCGGGGGCGGTCCCGGCCCGCCGTCTCCTGGGGCGGCACCGAGCCGTTCAGGGCGATGGTCGGCGCGTCCGTCGGCCGTGCGGGAACCGCGGACAGGTCGTATCCGCACGCACCGCAGAAACGATCACCCGACTCGAGGGGCTCCTCGCAGCTCGGGCACTTCGACAGAGCGGACTGCTGAGACATCTGGGACATCAACTACACCCACGTCCGGGGGCGGTAACGGTTGGCACGTTCCACCAGGTCGATCCTCTCCTCGCCGCTCGTCGCCAGCCGGGCCAGCGCGCGGTACGCACGCTCCAGTCCGAAGCGCAGCCCTCGCTCGTCCAGGCCGCTGCCGAGCAGCGTCCGCCCCCCGGCGGGGAGAGCGGAACCCTGGCCCCCGGAGAGTACCCAGTCCAGGCCGCAGCCGAGGACCTCGGCCGACAACTGCTCGCGCCGTGCCGGGTCCAGACCGTACGCCCCCAGGGCCTCGACCTGCCCGGCGGCGGCGGTCAGGTCGTCCAGGAACGGCGTGTCGCCGGGGGCGGTGGTGCGCCCGCGCAGCCGTGCGCGGACGGCCGCCACACGGGCGGCGGTGTAGTGGATGGACGACTCCGGCACCGACTCCAGCGCCCGCACGGCGCCGCTCCGGTCCCCGGCCGCGAGCCGGACGCGGGCCAACCCAAAGGCGGCGCTCACATGGCTCGGATCGGTCGACCACACCAGGCGGTAGTACTCGGCGGCGTTGTCGAGCTGGCCCAGGACCTCCGCGCACAGGGCCAGCGCCAGCTTGGGCGCGATCTCGCCGGGGAAGGCGTCGTAGACCGCGTCGAAGGCGAGCGCGGCGCCCTCGTGGTCGGCGGTGACGAGGGCCGCCACGCCCCGGTACCAGACCACCCGCCAGTCGTCGGGGTGCTGTTCCTCCAGCGCGCGCAGCACCTCCAGGGCGGTGGCCGGCTCGCCGGTCTCCAGCCGGGCGCGGACCTGGCGCAGCCGGGTCTCGGTCGACGGGGCGGGCACGGCGGCGAGCGCGTGCACCAGTTCCCCGGGCGCCGACGTCAGCAGCCCGGCGAGGAAACCGGCGTTGGGGTCGGCGGGGTCGACGTGCGGCACCGGCAGGGCGAGCGCGGCGGCGGGGGAGTCGACCGGCCCGACCAGGCCGGGCGGCGCGGCCGGGGGACCGCCCGCGGGGGCGGGGAGCGGCCGCCCGAAGGGCCTCCACCCGCGCGGGCGGACCGCCCGGACGCCCAGACGGGAGACGTCCCCGTCCTGCGCGGGGAACAACTCCGTGTCCGTCACGCGCAGTTCCGGGCCGAACAGGGTGGACAGGGCCGGGCGGGCGCGGCCCGTCTGGAGGGAGACGACCTCGCGCAGGACACCCGTGAGCTGCTCGGCCATCTCCTGCGCGGAGGCGAATCGGCGGGCCGGGTCCGGATCGGTGGCGCGGACCAGGAGCCGGTAGAAGGACTCGTACTGCCGGAAGACCTCGATGGTGTCCGGGTCGGGCAGGCAGTCCGCGTAGACGTTCGTGTAGCCCTGGAAGTCGAACGCGAGGACGGCGAGCGTCCGGGCCACCGTGTACAGGTCGGACGCCACCGACGGGCCGACCTCGGCGACCTCGGGCGCCTGGTAGCCGATCGTGCCGTAGATGGCCGACTCCTCGTCGTCCATCCGGCGCACCGCGCCCATGTCGATCAGCTTCAGCTGGTCCTCGGTCTGGATCGCGTTGTCGACCTTGAAGTCGCAGTACAGCAGGTTGCGGCTGTGCAGGTGGCCGAGCGCCTCGAGCGCCTCGATGCCGTACGCGCACGCCTGCTCCACCGGCAGCGGGTCGCGCCTGCCCTCCGGGGTGCGGCGGGCGTTGGCGATCTCCTTCAGGGACTTGCCGCCGACGTACTCCATGACGATGTAGCCGTCGAGGGAGCCGGTGCGCTGGTCGAGGTGCTCCACGAAGTTGTAGATACGCACGATGTTGGCGTGCTCGATCTCCGCGAGGAAGCGCCGCTCGGAGATCGCCGCCGCCATCGCGTCCTGGTCGCCCGTGTCCAGCAGGCCCTTGAGGACCACCCAGCGGTCGGAGACCGCCCGGTCCACGGCCAGGTAGATCCAGCCCAGGCCGCCGTGCGCCAGACAGCCGACCACCTCGTACTGGCCGTGCACGACGTCCCCGGTCCGCAGCTTCGGGACGAACGAGTACGGGTGGCCGCACTGGGTGCAGAAGCCCTCGGTGCGTCCCGGCCGGCCGCTGCGGGCCCGGCCCACCGGCGCCCCGCAGTCCGAGCGCGAGCAGAACCGCTTCCGCTCGGGCACCTCGGGGTTCTGCAGCACCATCGCGCGCGGGTCGGGCCGCGGGATCGGCGGCACCTCGACCAGTCCGGCGCCGAGCCGGCCCCGGCCCGAGGAGCCGGCGGCGGAGCCGGAGCTGCGCACCGACACCGAGCGGCCCGTGGGCCGGCCCGACAGCGAGCGGGAGAGCCGTCCCGAGACCGAGCGCCGGGACTTCGAGGACTGCGACGACGTGCGCGCGCTGCGGCTGCTGGAGCGGGAACCGCCGGCGCCGCCGCGGGACGAGCCCCGCGAGTCCCGGCCGCCGCCGGTGATGCCGGTCGGGGACGAGCCGACCATGCCCGTCGCGGACACGACCGGGGCCAGACCGCAGGTGTCGCAGTACAGTTCGCCGCCGCCGACGTCCTCGTAGGCGCCGCCGCAGCCGGGACGCTGGCAGGTGCCCGGGGGCCGCCCCGGGTCCGGGACCGGGGCCTGCGGCCGGCGCGGGTCCCGGACGTGGGTCCGGTTCTCCCCCTCGTGCTCCGCCTGGCTCATGCGGCTGCCTCCCCCTCGTCCCTCATGCGCCGGGCCCCCTCCGGTCGTCGGGCGCGCCCCGGCCCGGTCCGTCCTGACCGGGCACCCGCGGGGCGGTGCCGAGCAGGTCCGCGGCCGCCTGCTGGTAGCGCAGCACCGCCTGTTCGGCGGCGCGCAGGTCGCAGGGCGCGCTCCACAGCATGCGGCGCGCCTTCTCGTACCGCTCCACCAGGACGGGGTCCTCCGCGAGGCCGAGCCGGGCCGCCTTCGCCTTGTACGCGTCCAGGCGGCCGCGCAGCTCGGCGCGGACCGCCAGGGGCGCGGTGACCGCGGTCAGCGACTCGCGGGCGCGCAGCAGTTCGTCCTCCGCCTTCTGCTCCAGGGACTCCAGCAGGGGCGACAGACGGTGCCACTGGGCGTGCCGGCGGTACTCGGCGGCCGTCGACAACTGCTCCTGCAGCGCGGTCGGCGGCCCGCTGACGACCGGCACCTCCGTCGCGGCGATCTTCGCGAGCACCTCGCCGCGGGCGGTGCGGGCCTCGGCGAGGGTGCGGTCGGCGCGGGAGAGCACGTCCCGCAGCCTGACGATGCGCTTCTCGGCGTCCTGGCGGACCGTCAGCACCGCGTCGATCTCGCGGCGCACGTCCTCCAGGGCGCGCGCCTCGCGGTCGTACACCGTGGTGTCCGGCCGGCCGCCGCCCGGCGCCGAACTGCCCCGGGCCGGCTGCCAGAACGCCAGCGGGTCGGAGATCACCCGCTCGCGCAGCCGGGTCAGCGTGCGGGTGATCCGCTCCAGGTCGTCGCCCGCCGGGTGCTCGCCGGGACGGACCCCGACGGAGTGCGCGAGCTTGTGGGTGCGCTGGAGTTCGGCGGCCAGCAGGTCGATCCGGGCGGGCAGCGCCGACCACACCACGTCCGCGGCGACGACCACGTCGAGCGAGGAGGCGTACAGCTCGTTCATCCGGTCGACGAGGGCGGCCAGGGAGTAGCGCTCGCTGAGGCGGCCCTTCGAGCCGTCCGGGGCCGGGGCGTTCGCGGTGGCGGCCGCCGAGCCCGCCACCGTGACGCACGCGCCGCGCAGCAGTTCCGTCAGCTCCACCAGGTCCTCACGGCTGGACCAGCGGCGGCGGGCCCGGATGTTCCGGGCGGTGCGCAACGCGTCCGTGTACGCGTCGAAGTACGTCCACAGCAGCGTGATCGCCGCCTCCGCGGCCGTCCAGCGCTCCTGGGTGAGCCCGGTGAGCCGGGCGCCCTCCAGGAGCCTTCGGCCCGCGTGGTCCTGCAGGGCGAGGAGCGAGGTCTCGATCGCCTCGTGCTCCGCGCCCAGCCGCGCCAGCGCACGGTCCACCTCGTCCCGGTCCATCACCGGCCCGGTGGGATCCGTGTCGCCCATCGATCACCTCTCGCTGCGGGGGGTTGGTGGTGGTTGCGGTGCCTCGTCGGTCCGGGCCGGGATCAGTCCTTGCCAGTTCTCGTCAGTCCTTGCGCGCGTACACGGGTGCGGGTGGTTCCGACTTCGATGAATCCCCGCCCAGCGTGGCCGACAACCATGTGTCGTACGAGGACTGCCAGCCGTCCTCGGTGTCCTCCCGGAAGTCCACCAGGATCTGGTTGACCCGGCGGACCAGGTCGTCCGCGTCCTTCTTCATCGCCACGCCGTAGTACTCGGTCGTGAAGGCCTCGCCCTTGAGCCGGACCGTCGGGTCCTGCGCGGCCTGGCTCGCCGCGAGCGCGGCGTCGGTGACCACCGCGTCGACCTCGCCGAGCTGCAGGCGCACCAGGCAGTCCAGCTGGTTGGGGACGGTGGTGCGGATGTCGGTGGACTCCGGGAGGGCGCCCGCCTTCTTGTCCTCCTCCAGCTTCGCGTACGCGGTGGAGCCCGCCGCGGTGCAGATCCTCCGGTTCGCGAGCGTCCCGTCGTAGCCCTCGACCGGTGACGACTTCGGGGCCAGGACCTGCTGGCCCGTCCTGAAGTACGGGGCGGAGAAGGCCACTTCCTCCATGCGCGCGCAGTTGATCGTCATGGTGCGGACCACCATGTCGACCCGGCCGTCCTGGATCGCCGGGATGCGCTGGTCGGTGGGGATCGCCTTGAACTGGACGGCGTCCGCATCGCCGAGGATGTCCTCGGCGATGCGGTGCACCAGGTCGATGTCGAACCCCTCGAGCCGTCCGCTCTCCCCGCTGTTGGGGTTCCGGTAGCCCCAGCGGTAGCTGTTCTGGTCGACCCCGACGATCAGCTTGCGCTTCTCGCCCCGGCGGTTCTTGATCGCCTCGATGGTCTCGCCGTCCGCGCGGGAGGGGGACAGGGTCTGCTTCTCCGGGTCCGTGCACTCCTCGTCCGCCCGCGCCGCGGCGGCGTGGGTCACGGGCCGGCCGGTGGTCCCGGCGGTGCCGCCGGCCGGGGTCCCGACGCAGGTCAGCGCCAGCGCGAAGACCAGGGCGAGGACGCAGGCGGCGGCCATCGCGCCCACGCCGCCCCAGCCCCTCAGAGCGGCCCGCAAGCGTCGTGCGTCCACCCTCACGCCCCCTTTCACCGGTACTCCGACAGCCTGCGGCCGATGCCCAGCACCGCACCGCCCGCGCCCGCCACCGCGAGGACGGCCGCGCCCACCGGCAGGCCCGTCAGCGCGTCCCGGCCGTCGCCGGCCGCCCGCTGGAACTCGTCCTGCTCGTGCGCGAGCGCCGCGGCCAGGTTCTCGTCGACGCCGTCGAAGCACTCGCCGGTCGTGCCCTCGGCGCCGATCACCATGGCCAGCGCCCGCTGGTAGTCGCCGTTCTCGTCCTGTTCGCGGGCGGCCTCGTGCCGCTTTCGCCACTCGGTCATGTCGCCCACCGCCGAGGTGACCGGCCGCGCGCCGCTGTCGTCGTCCGCGAGCCGCTCCGCCCGCTCCAGGCCCTCGGCGAGGGCGTCCATGTCGCGCTCGAAGTCGTGGTCGTAGGCGTCGACGGTCTCGTCGCCGACCTTCTTCGTCTCGGCGCCGCGGGCCACCAGGGTGAGGTTCTCGTTGCCGCGGGCCTTCAGCGAGGCGATGCGGGCGTCGTGCAGCACGTTCAGCGAGCGGACGCCGTGGTCGTAGGAGTCGTCGAGCCCCGAACGGGCGATGCCGTGGCCGGCGGTCAGCCAGAGGAGGGTCACCGCGGTCGTCGCGGTGGCCGCGACCAGGCCGTGGTTGAGCACGCGGTGGGTGCGCAGATAGGTGCGGCGCTGGACCAGGGCGAGCGCGGCCAGCGCGAGGAGACCGAGGGCGATGGCGGCCCAGGGGTACGGGGTCGCGTCCGCGTAGTCGGCGCTCAGGCGCTGGTTCTCCTTCTTGTAGAGGTCCTCCGCCGCCGGGAGCATCTCCTTCTGCATCTTCTCGTTCGCGTACCGCAGGTAGGCGCCGCCCACGGGGAAGCCCTGGCGGTTGTAGGTGCGGGCGCGTTCCACCAGGCCCTTGTACTCGGGGAGCAGGCGGTTGAGCCGGGCGATCGCCTGCGCGGACGGGGAACCGGGCTCGGAGTTGGCCGCGGCGCCCACGAGTTTGGCGGCGGCGGTGCGGATGCCCCTCTCGTAGCGGTCCCGGGAGGCGGCGGTCTCCTGACCGCCCGCCAGGAAGCCGCTGGAGGCCGCGGTGTTGGCGTCGGCCAGGGAGCGGTAGATGTCGGCGGCGTCCGAGGTGAGCGGCTGGCTGCTGGTGAGGACGGCGTCGGCGGCGGCCGCGCGGTCGGTCGTCTGCCAGGCGGTGACGGCGCCGAAGGCGAGGACGAGGGCGGCGAGGACCGCGCCGATGATGCGGAGGCGGCCGGGTTCGGTGGTGGCGGCTCTGCGCAGGCGGTCCGCGCCCTCGGCGAAGGCGGTGCGGCGCGGCTCCGGCGGCGGGGGCGCGGGGCGGGGGGCTCCGGGTACGTGCGCCGGGGCGGGAGCGGGCTGCGGGGGCACCGCCGGCAGGGTGGGCGGCGGCAGGGCGGGGCCCGGTGGTGCCGTGCTGCTGTCCGGCGTGTGCGTCACTCGACCTCCCCCGTGGTCATCCGTCGCGGCAAGTATCGCCGCCGGAACCGGCATCCGCACCGGGCTTGGCACGATCTTGGTCCGATTGCGGCGTGATGGCCGGAAATTCCGGCATGGTGCCTCGTTCCGCCCGCACCGCCTCCTGCCAACGAACACGCCGGGAAAATCCGTTCGGTTCCCGGGGGCGCCCGCGGTGGGCCGGGGACGGGGCGGACGCCCCGCCCCGCCCCGGCCCACCGCTTGCGGGGCCGTCAGGTCCCGAAGTGCGCGCGCAGGCGGTGGTGGGACTCCGGCGGGGCCGCCAGGCGGTCGAGGCCCAGCAGGGCCGCGCCCAGCACCGGGGCGGCGGTGACGATCCGGGGGACCGCCCGGGGCGCCCGGTCGGCGAGGAGGGCGCGGACGCGGTCGACGAGCCGGGGGTGCCCGGCCGCCAGGACGCTGCCGCCCAGGAGGACGGGGGTCCGCTCGTCGAGGAGGCCGAGGCGGGTCAGGGCGACCGTGGCCATGGTGACGACCTCGTCGGCCTGGCGGTCGACGATCGCGCGGGCGACGGGGTCGCCGTCGGCCGCCGTGGCGAAGAGCACCGGGGTCAGTTCGTGGCGGCGGGACGAAGGGACACGGCGCAGGTGCAGGGCCTCGATGAGGGCCGGCATGTCGGGGAGGCCGAAGTGGGCCGGGAGGGCGCGGGCCAGGGCGGTGGGGGCGCCGCGGCCGTCCTGGGCGCGGGCCGCGTACCAGAGGGCCTCCTCGGCCAGGGCCCAACCGCCGCCCCAGTCGCCGGAGATGCGGCCGAGGGCCGGGAAGCGGGCGGTGCGGCCGTCGGGGTGCATGCCGACGCAGTTGATGCCCGCGCCGCAGACCACGGCCACGCCGCGGGGTTCGGTGACCCCGGCGCGCAGGACGGCGAAGGTGTCGTTGCGGACCTCGACGGTGGTGCCCCAGGCGCGGGTCTCCAGGGCCTCGGTGAGCTGCTGTTCCTCGACGGGGAGGTCCGCGTTGGCCAGGCAGGCCGAGACGTGGGCCACGGCGGGCGCGCCGGCGGCGGCGAGGGCCCGGGCGACGGTGGCGGCCAGGGCGGCCATCGCGGTGTCCAGGCCCACGGCGGGCGGGCGGAAGCCCTCGCCGCGGGCCGTGGCGAGGACCGTGCCGTCGGGGGCGACCACGGCCACGTCCGTCTTGCTGTTGCCGGCGTCGATGGCCAGGACGCCTGCGGTCAGGCCCACGTGAGGTACTCCCGGTTGTGTGCGATCAGGGTGTCGGCGAGGCGGTCGGCGTACTCGTACTGGGCGATCAGGGGGTGGGCGAGGAGGGCGCGCAGGACGCGGGTGCGGGAGCCGTGCAGGGCGGCTTCCAGCGCGAGGTCCTCGTACGCGGCGACGTTCGCCGTCAGACCCGCGAAGAGGGGGTCGAGGGGGGCCACCGGCAGCGGGACCGCGCCCTTCGGGCCGACGGCCGCCTGGACCTCGATCACCGCGTCGTCGGGGAGGAAGGGGAGGGTGCCGCGGTTGAGGGTGTTGACCACCTGGTGGGGGCTCCCGGCGCCGCGCAGGAGGGCGGCGGCGAGGTCCACCGCCGCCTCCGAGTAGTAGGCGCCGCCGCGTCGGGCCAGGAGGGCCGGTTTCTCGTCCAGGGCGGGGTCGGCGTAGAGGGCGAGCAGACGGCGTTCCATGTCGGCGACCTCGGCGGCCCGGGAGGGCTTGGCGCCCAGCTCCCGTACGACCTCGTCGTGGGCGTAGTAGTAGCGCAGGTAGTAGGAGGGGACGACGCCCAGGCGGTCCAGGAGGGCGCGGGGCAGACGCAGGTCGGCGGCGATCTCCTCGCCGTGCTCGGCGAGGAGGCGGGGGAGGACGTCCTCGCCCCCGGGGCCGCCGAGGCGTACCGCGGTCTCCCAGGTGAGGTGGTTCAGGCCCACGTGGTCCAGGTGGAGGCCGGCGGGGTCCGTGCCGAGGCGGGCGGCGAACTTGCGCTGGAGGCCGATGGCCACGTTGCACAGGCCCACCGCCTTGTGGCCGGCCCGGAGCAGGGCCCGGGTGACGATGCCCACGGGGTTGGTGAAGTCGATGATCCAGGCGTCGGGGTTGGCGCGGCGGACGCGGTCGGCGATGTCCAGGACGACCGGGACCGTGCGCAGCGCCTTGGCCAGGCCGCCGGCCCCGGTGGTCTCCTGGCCCACGCAGCCGCACTCCAGGGGCCAGGTCTCGTCCTGCAGCCGGGCCGCCTGGCCGCCCACGCGCAGTTGGAGGAGGACCGCGTCGGCGCCGTCCACCGCCGCGTCCAGGTCGGCGGTGGCGGTGATCCGGCCGGGATGGCCCCGGCGGGCGAAGATGCGGCGGGACAGGGGGGCGATCAGGTCCAGGCGGTCCGTCGCCGGGTCGGTGAGGACCAGCTCGGTGAGGGGGAGCGTGTCGCTCAGGCGGGCGAAGCCGTCGATCAGTTCGGGCGTGTAGGTCGAACCTCCGCCGACGACGGTGAGTTTCATGTCCTTCCCTCTCCTCGGATGGGTGTGCTGTCCCCGCCGCCGTGCGGCCGGCGCGGCGGCGGGCCGGTCAGCGGGAGGTGTCGAAGACCTCGTCGCGGGTGGCCGCCAGCGCGCTCTCCAGCGCGCCGCGCAGCACGGGGTCCTCGCGGACGCCGCCCAGGACCAGGCGCGGGCGGGGCGCGGCCAGCTCCGCCAGTTCGGCCTGGACCAGGGCGCGCAGCACCTCGCCGCCGGAGGTGAGGCCGGTGCCGCTCAGGACGACGAGTGCGGGGTCGAGGACGCAGACGAGGGAGGCCAGGCCGGTGGCCAGGCGGGTGGCGTAGGTCCGCAGGAGCCGGTGGTGGACCTCGTCGTCGGGGGCCGCGGCGGCGCGTGCGAGGAGGGCGGCGGCCACCTCGGCGGGCGGGCCCTGCGGGACGTCCGCCATGCCGAGGTCCCGGGCCAGCGCCGGGACGGCCCGGGAGCCGGCCAGTTCCTGGTAGCCGCCGCTGCCCGCCCGGGCGACCCGGCGGGCCAGGGGCGTGCCCGGCACCGGCAGGAAGCCGACCTCGCCCGCGCCGCCGGTGGAGCCCCGGTGCAGCCGCCCGCCGAGCACCAGGGCGGCGCCCAGGCCCTCCTGGTTCCAGAGCAGGACGAAGTCGGCGTGGTCCCGGGCCGCTCCCCGGCGCTGCTCGGCGAGGGCGACCAGGTTGACGTCGTTCTCGTACGCGCACGGCACCGGCAGCGCGGCGGCGAGTTCGTCGAGCAGCGCCGGGGAGTGCCAGCCGGGCAGGTGGGAGGCGTAGCGCAGGCGCCCGGTGTGCGGGTCGAAGGCGCCCGGGGTGCCGATGACCAGGCGGTGGAGGTCGGCGCGGGACAGTCCCGCCGCCCGCACCGCGCCGTCCAGGGCGTCGGTGACCTGCCGGACGACGGGGGTGCCGCAGCGGCGGCCGGGGGCGGGCAGCTCGTGGCGGCCGACCGTGCGGCCGGTGAGGTCGGCGACGGCGGCGCGGATCCGCCCGCGGGTGACGTCGAGCCCGGCGACGTGGGCGGCGGCCGGGTTGATCCCGTACAACCGGGCGCCCGGGCCGGGACGGCCCTCGGTGGTGCCGGTGGCCAGGACCAGTCCGGCGGCCTCCAGGCGGGCCAGGAGCTGGGAGGCGGTCGGTTTGGACAGTCCGGTGAGCCGGCCGATCCGGGTGCGCGACAGCGGCCCGTGCTCCAGCAGGAGGTCCAGGGCGGCGCGGTCGTTCATGGCGCGCAGCACGCGCGGGGTGCCCGGTGTACCAGCGGTTCCTGCCACGGGGTGCGGCACCCGGCCTCCTGCGCGCGTCGGCGACTGTTAGGAAGGTTTCCTTTCCCGCGGGGGAACGTAGGCCCGTGCCGGGGAGGCGTCAAGGGGGTGGCACGCGGGAGGGGCGGGACCCGGAAGCGCTGCCGGGTCCCGCCCCTCCCGCGGGGCGGTCACTTGGTGATGTTCGGCGGGGGCAGCGGGGACGCGGCCATCGACTGCGGGGAGACCGTGCTCGCGTAGGCGGAGGGGGGAGCGACACCCGCCGTCGGGTCGGGGGCGGACGCCTCCACGTCCTCCGCGGCGGTGGCGCCGCCGACGATGCGGATGCCGGCCGCGTCGAGGGCGCGCTTGATGCGCCAGCGCAGCTCGCGCTCCACGGTCAGGGACTTGCCGGGCATCGTCTTCGCGGAGACGCGGACCACCATCGAGTCCAGCAGCACCGAGTCCAGGCCGAGGACCTCGACCGGGCTCCACAGGAACTCGTTCCAGGGCTCCTCCTTGCTGGTCCGCTCGGCGACCTCGACGAGGACGGCCTTCACCTCGTCCAGGTCCTCGTCCGCGCGGACCGTGACGTCCACGTTGGCCGTCGCCCAGCCCTGGGAGAGGTTGCCTATGCGCTTGACCTCGCCGTTGCGGACGTACCAGATCTCGCCGTCGGCGCCGCGCAGCTTGGTCACCCGCAGCCCGACCTCGATGACCTCGCCGGAGGCCACGCCCGCGTCGATGGTGTCACCGACGCCGTACTGGTCCTCCAGGATCATGAAGACGCCGGAGAGGAAGTCCGTCACCAGGTTGCGCGCGCCGAAACCGATCGCCACGCCGGCGACACCGGCCGAGGCCAGCAGCGGGGCCAGGTTGATCTGGAAGGTGCCCAGCACCATCAGCGCGGCCGTGCCCAGGATCAGGAAGGACGCCACCGAGCGCAGCACCGAGCCGATCGCCTGCGAGCGCTGGCGCCGCCGCTCGGCGTTGACCAGCAGCCCGCCGAGCCCGCCGCCGTCCATGGCCTGGCCGGTCCTCGACATGCGGTCGACGAGCTTGGTGATCGCCCGCCGCACCACCACTCTCAGCACCGCCGCGATCACCACGATCAGCAGGACCCGGAGCCCTATCGCGAGCCACGTCGACCAGTTCTCCTCCACCCAGCCGGCGGCGTTGCTCGCGCTCTCCTGGGCGTCCTGGAGCGAGGGCACACGCGGTGTCTGGGAATCCGAGGGGGTGGGCGACGGGCCGTCGGCCGACAGGACGGCGGACAAGGACACGACAGGTACCTCCAAGTGCACGATCTGCCCCCCGGTGCGGCGGTCAAGGTCACGGGAAGGTCACCGGCACGGACAGGGTCACCACACTAACGGGGCATTGTGGGGGGATCCGCGTGATCTGTGAAGAAGAGACGGTCCTCACCCGCGCTTGAACAGGCCATGATCCTGGGGAGGAATCCGGATGTGGTCGAAAACACTCCCAGCCCGTTACCGGGACATGGTGGCGCGTCCACCAGGCAGGAGAGGAAACTGACTACGGATCGTCCCGGCGCGAGCCACGCGCCGCCGGCGTACAAGGAGGCCGTCCGTGCCGCATGTCCTGGTCCTCAACGCGTCGTACGAGCCGCTCGGCGTCGTACCGCTCCGCCGCGCGCTGGTGCTCGTCCTCGAGAACAAGGCAGTCTGCCTCGAGGAGTCCGGCGCCTATCTGCACAGTGCCACCGTCACCGTCCCCGCACCCAGCGTGGTCCGGCTCAAACGTTTCGTGCGGGTCCCCTACCGGGGCCCCGTACCGCTGACCCGTCGGGCGCTGTTCGCCCGCGACGGGGGCCGGTGCATGTACTGCGGTGGCGTCGCGACCAGCGTCGACCACGTCATCCCGCGCAGCCGCGGGGGCAAGCACGTCTGGGACAACGTGGTGGCCTCCTGCCGCCGCTGCAACCACGTGAAGGCCGACCGGCACCTGTTCGAACTGGGCTGGCGGCTGCGCCACAAACCCGCTCCGCCCACCGGTCTGGCCTGGCGCATCATCGGCACCGGCCATAGGGACCCGCGCTGGCTGCCGTACCTGCAGCCGTACGGCGCGGCCGACGCCCTGGCCCGGATCGACGGCATCTCCGCCTGACGAGGATCCGGGCCTCCGTACGTCCACGGGGGCGCGCCGGCCCTCACCCGTCCGGCCCCGGGGGAACCCCCGTTCCCCCCGGGGTCGGGCGGGCCGTGGCGGGCGCCCGCGCGGCGCGTGGGTCAGGCGTGCCGTCCCTCGGGCCGCGCTCCGCGTGCCACGTACAGCGCCGCACCCGCCGCCAGGAGCACGGCGGCGGTCACCCAGGCGATGTGCTGCCCGGCCGGCTGCACCGGCCACGCCCAGACCGGGACCAGCCGGTCCCGCGCGTTCGCGGACCCCACGTACACGGCGCTGACGTAACCGAAGACCGGCAGCCAGCTCAGCCGGGCCCCCAGCAGGGCGGCCGCGCCGGCGCCGAGGCCCGCGCACCCCAGGGTGTTGCGGACCATGGCCGCGGGACCGAACGGGGAAGGGTGCCCGTACACGGTCGCCGCCAGCAGCACCGCGGCGCAGCCGGTCAGCGCCGTCAGGTGGACCAGGCGCCTGCGCCACCAGGGGCGCACGGCGGTGCGGTCCAGTTCGTCGGACGCGCTGTGCAGGCTCGTGCCGATCACCGCCGCCGCGAACAACGGGGCCAGCGCGACGACCGGGACCTGTCGGGACGGGTCCAGGTACGCGTTCAGGTTCCGGGTGCCCAGGGCGGCGAGCACGGCGGTCGCGCCGAGCACGAGCACGGTGTGCGGCAGGGCGCGCGAGCGGGCGTACAGCAGGAGACCGCGGGTCACAGGGCCGGCACCCCTTCCGCGCCGCACGCGTCCCGCGTCGCGAAGTACGCCGACAGCCACGCGCGGCGCTCCCCGTCGCCCATCGACGCCAGGCGCTCGCGCGTCGCGAGCTCCGCCTCGAGTTCGGCGCGCGCGGTCGCACTCGACCGCGCCCGCCGGGCGTCGTCCTCGTCGAAGTGCCGCTGCAGCGGACTGGGGGCCAGGTAGTGCCTCACGGCCTCGTCCGTCCTGGCCACCCGCGGCGCCAGTTCCTCGCACTCCCCGCGGCCCTGCAACGTCACTCCCGCCGCCCACGCGTACTCCTCGGGGTCGGTGAGCCGTCCCCGTACGACGGTCCAGCCGATCGGTGTGATCATCGGCAGCTCCACCTCGTCCGGCCCCGGCGGGCCCGGCCGGTCCTCGAAGCGCACCGGCAGGTTCTCCACGCCCTCCAGGCGGTCGGTCAGCCCGGACAGGGCGTCGGTGACCTGGGGGAGCAGGCCCTGGTAGCGGGCGTTCACGCAGATCTGCGGGGTGGTGGAGGTGTCGCACACCTGGCGCCGGGCGAGCGGTGCGGTGGGCCACAGGCCGTCGCCGGTCTGGACGAGCAGCGTGCCGGCCGCGGTCGCGGCCACCAGCGGCAGCAGGGCGACCGCACGGCGGCGCGCGGTGTACGCGAGGACCGCGGCGGCCGCGAGACCGCCCGTCCACACCACCATCGTCGGGGGCTGCCACCACACCGGTGCGGAGGCGGACGGGACGGTGGTGAAGGGCGCCAGGTGTCGGACGGATCCGTGGTCGCCGTACCCGGTGACGCCGAGGACGACGTACCCGGTCGCCGCCAGCAGCGGTGCCGCCGGCCGCCAGGCCACCAGGCGGCCCACGACCTGGCCGGCCAGTGCGGCGGACGCCAGGACGAGGGCGTCCGCGAGCGGTGTGCCGAGGTGGGGCCGGTCCCCCGTGGCGCAGTACCAGGTGGCGAGGAACGCCAGCGCGGTCGCGACGGCGTAGCCGGCGACCAGCCACAGCGCGACCGGCAGGGCCGACGCGAGGAACACCGCCGTCCGGCCGCGCACGGCCACCGCCAGCGTCTCCTGCGTCCCGCGCCGGCGTTCCCGGCCGCCCTGCCAGCAGCCGGCCGCCAGGGCCAGTGGAACGCCGAGCAGGATCGCCACCGCGTGCACTTCGTCGCGGGTCTCCGCCCAGCCGCCCTGCCACTGCCCCGACCCGGCCGCCAGCGCCGCCGTGAGCACGAGCAGCATCGCCGCTCCGGCCCAGGGGGCGAAACCGCGCACGGCCTCCGCCCGCAGCGGGTGCCGGGCGAGGGGCGGGCGCGGCGGCACACCGTGTTCCCGGGGTGCCCGTTCCGTCAGGGGGGTCATCGGGCCGTCCCCCCGGAAGCCGACGGCCGGTCCGTCCGAGCGGCGGGCTCCGTCCGAGTGGTGGATTCCGTCCGTTCGTCCGGCGCGCGGTGTGCCCGCAGCGCCGCCGTGTAGCCGCGCTCGATCGGGTGGTCGCCGGGGCCGCCCGCCGACTCGCCGAGCGCGGCGAGCGACGCGGGCGTCCCCCGGTAGGCGATCCGGCCCGCGTCGACCAGGGTGACCTCCGTGCAGGCCGCCGCCACGTCCTCCACCAGGTGGGTGGAGACGACGACGGTGGACGAGGCGCCCAGTTCGCGCAGCAGTTCACGGAACTCCACGCGCTGCTCCGGGTCCAGGCCGGCGGTCGGCTCGTCGAGGAGCAGTACCCGCGGGTCGTTCACCACGGCCTGCGCGATGCCGACCCGGCGGACCATGCCGCCGGACAGGCCGCGCACCTTCGCGTCGATGCGGTCGGCCAGGCCGACGCGGGCGACGGCCCGCTCGACCGCGGCCGGGACGCGGTCCGCGGGCATCTCCTTCAGCCAGGCCACGTACGCGACGAACTCCCGCACCGTGAAGCCCGGGTAGTAGCCGAAGTCCTGCGGCAGGTAGCCGAGGTGCCGGCGGACCGCGCCGCGCCGCCGGTGGTCGCCGATGTCGTGGCCGAGGATCTCCACCCGGCCGCCGGCCGGTTCGGCGACCGTGGCGAGGACGCGGATCAGCGAGGTCTTGCCGGCGCCGTTCGGGCCGAGCAGACCGTGCACCCCGGTGCCGAAGTCCAGGTCCACCGAGTCCAGGGCGACGGTTCTGCGGTGCCGGACGCGCAGGCCGGTGATCCGGATCGCGGCGGCCGGTGTTCCGGGCGCGGGACGGGGCGCGGTGTACGGAGCCGTGTTCAACTCTTCTCCAGGAAGTGGAAGGCGGGGCGGCGCGCGGCCAGCAGGGCGGCGCACAGGACGGCCGCGGCCGCCCAGCCGCCCTGCGCCGGGGCGCCGTCGAGGTACCGGGACAGCCGTTCGCCCAGCTCGTCGGTGAGCCCGCCCGGTGCGGTGAGCACCGGGCCGAGGACGGCGCACAGCCAGCCGCCGCCGGTCACGGCCGTGGCGGTGCGCAGGCCGACGTATCCGGCGAGGGCCAGCGAGGCCAGGGTCAGCGCGAGACCGGGCAGCAGCCAGGCGGCCGCGTTCGGGGCGTCCGCGGACGGCAGCAGCGCCCCGGCGAGGGTCAGCAGCGGCAGGCTCACCGCCAGCACGGCGGCCGTGCGCGTCAGGACCAGCCGCAGCCCGGCCGACGGCGTGGCCGCGGTGATCTCGTGCATCGGGTCGGCGTGCGGTCCGTAGGACAGAGCGACCCCGGCGACCGGTACGACCGGGGCGAGGGCCAGCAGCCAGGGCCGCGCGTTCGCGATGCCGCCCCCGTGGGCGAGCGCGACGGCGCCGACGGCGACGAGCAGCACGGCCGGCAGCCAGGCCCCGCGCACGGCCGGTCCCAGGGCCCACAGCAGGCGCACGGCGCCCGGGCCGGCGGACGGCCACCGGTACACGCGCGGCCGGGTCCGGACCGGGGATCCGGCGGGGCGCGCGGGATCCGGCGCCCCGGGAACCGGACCGTGCGCCGGCGGGACCGCCGCCCCGCCCGCCGGTGCCGCCTCGGGGACCCGGGCCGGGACCGCCCCGCGGACGTCGGCCAGGATCTTCTCGCGGATGCCGTCCAGCACCGGGCCCGCCGCCGTCGCGCGCACCGCCCGCGAGACCCGCAGCGCGCAACCGCCGCAGGACTCCAGGTGCTTCTCCAGCGACCACGCGTCCGCCTCCGGCAGACAGCCGTCGGCGTAACGGGCGACGAGGTGGTCGGACGCGTGCCAGCCGGTCATGCCGGACCTCCCATCGGTGACGGGCTCAGCTGCGCGAGCGCCGCGCGGAGTTCGGCGCGGGCGCGCATCGCCCGGGACTTGACGGTCCCCTCGGGGATGCCCAGCAGCCGCGCGGCCTCCCGGGTGCTCAGCCCGTCGACGACCGTGGCGCGCAGCACCTCGCGCAGCTCGGGCGAGAGCCGGTCGAGGGCGGTGCCCACGTCCCCGTACTCCAGGCCCGCCAGCACCCGGTCCTCGGCGGACGGCGACGCGGCCCCGGCCGCCGGACGGCCGTCCCACGCCTCCTCCATCGGCGCCGTGCGCAGCCGCGCGGCCCGCTCCTGCGCCCGGTAGGTGTCGACCAGGCGCCGCGCGGCGATGGTCCACAGCCAGCCGCCGGCCTGCTCGCCGCGGTGCGCGCCCGCCGACCGCCACACCGTGACGAACGTGTCCTGGAGCACCTCCCGCACGGTCTCGGGGTCGGCGCAGCGCCGGCTCAGCCGGGCGTACAGCCATCCCGCGTGCCGGTCGTACAACGCGGCCATCGCCGCCGGGTCCCCGCCCGCGACGGCCCTCAGCAGAGCCGCGTCGGAGTCCTCCCCGTCCTTCTCCCGGTGGCCCCCCACGGGGCGGAACAGTCTCACACCCCGTCTATCGGCGGCTCCGGGGTCGCCGGTTCACGGCGGCGGCCGGGACGGGTCAGTCCGCGACCGCGTACGCCTCCACCGACCACAGCGAGTACCCGTACCGGGTGGCCCGCTTCTCGCCCTGGACGCGGATGTGGCGCACCTCCGGCTCGTCCATGCGGACGGTCTCCCGGCCGCCGCGCCCGTCCCGCACCGTCGCCGCGGTGCGCCAGGTGCGGCCGTCCGCCGAGACCTCGACGCGGTACGCCGACGGGTGCGCGTCCTGCCAGTGCAGCTCCACCTTCCCGAGCCGCACCGGACGTTCCAGCTCCACCTGCCACCAGGAGTCGTCCTCGGCCGGGGAGGACCAGCGGGTGGCCGGGTCGCCGTCGTTCGCCGCCGGGGCCGGGAAGTCGGGGGTCTCGTCGGCCGAGGAGCTCGCCCGGCCGGTGCGGGCCAGGTCGGGGCCCCCGATGCGCGGGACGGCGTGGACGGTCAGCGTGCGGCTTACCCCGCCGAAGCCGAACCGGACCTCGTACGACCGGGCCGGCGCGCCCGGTTCCACGGTCACCTCGACCGGTACCTCCAGCGGCGTGCCGCGCGGCACGGTCAGCGCTCCGGCGGGGACCTCGACCCGCAGGCCCTCGGGGGCGTCGACGGTCAGCCTGCCGCGCACCTCGCCGGGGCGCAGCGAGCCGAGGGTGGCCGTCAGCCGCCGGGTGCCGCCGATGTCGGCGTCCGCACGGCTCTCGGACAGCTCCAGGGAGGCGGCGGCCGTGTCCGCGTACCAGGGGATCAGGTGCCGGACCCGGTCCGGGTCGGCGCCGGTGACCCGGACGGCGTCGGCCGGCCCGTCGGCCCGCAGTTCGGTGGCGCCCGTGCCGGACAGCGCGCCGAGGCCGCGCCAGCCCTCGCCCGGTACGTGCATCTCCACCGTGCCCCGCGTGCCGGGCTCGGCGAGCACCGTCACGGAGTTCAGGGAGCGGGCCCGATCGAGGCGCAGGGTGCGTCCGCCGGCCGGGTCGCCGGAGGGCGCGGACGGCTCGCGGTCGATGCCGGCCCAGCTCTCGTACGCCTTCTGCGCCCGGCTCAGGAACGGGTCCAGCACGCCCTCGCCGACCGTCACCCGCGTGGACTCCAGCCGCGCCCGCTGCTCGCCCAGCTTCCGGTACGCCGTCCAGGCGGCGCCCGCGTCCCCGGCCCGCTGGGCGTCCAGCAGGTCCAGGGCCGTGAGGCCGGCGTCGCCGTAGCGGGCCAGTTGCCCGGTCCAGGGGGCGACCTCGACCGCGAGCGCGGTGCCGGACAGCCGCCCGGGCGTCTCGCGCAGCAGCGTGAAGGCGTCCCGCAGCCGGCCGGCCGCCCCGGTTCCGTCCTCGCCGCGGGCGCGGGTCCGCCAGAAGTCCTCCAGCAGCGGGCGCAGGTACGCCGACTCCTCGCCGCCCAGGACCGAGGACGCGGCGTTCCCCGCGAGCGCGGTCAGGGCCCGGCGGCGCTCGTCGTCACCGCCGGCGAGGTCGGCGATCGCGGCCCGCCAGGACTCCCGGGGCCGGTAGTCGCGCGGGTTCCAGGCGAAGTCGGCGGCGGTGAACAGCGGTATGCGGGACGCCTCGGGCTGCTCCATCGCGTTGGCGAGCAGGGCGGCCGAGCCCGCGGCGACGGCCGGTTCGCGGCCCTGGTAGGGGCCCAGGAAGATCCGGCCGGGGGCGTAGTCGTTCACCGGGTAGTTGTCCATGGTCACCAGCGGGTGCCCGAACACCTTCCGCGCCTCGGCGAGCTGGCCGCCCGTGATGGTGCGCGGCACCACCCCGACGCCGGTCCACGCCACCTCGATGCCCGCGTCCAGTTCCTTCGCGAGGGCGCGCCGGTAGGCGGTCGAGCCGTCCTCGTAGTACTCGGTGGGCATCAGGGACAGGGCGGGGGAGTCCGGGTGGCGTTCCGCCAGGTGCCGGGCCACCGCGTTCGCCACGTGCGCCTGGGCGCGGGCGGCGGCCCCGGGGCCGGAGCCGAACCGGTCGGCGTCCGCCCCGCAGTGCCACTCGCTGTAGCTGACGTCCTGGAACTGGAGCTGGAAGGCGCGGAAGCCCAGCGCCCGCATCGCGTCGAGCTTGCGGGTCAGCGCGCGCACGTCGGCGTCCGAGGCGAAGCACATCGCCTGGCCCGGCGCCACCGCCCAGCCGAGCGTGACGTGGTTGCGCCCGGCCCGCTCGGCCAGCTCCCGGAACTGCGCGCGCCGTTCGGCCGGGTACGGCTCGCGCCAGCGGGCCTGCCGGTGGAGGTCGTCGCCGGGCGCGTAGAGGTAGCGGTTCTGCTTGGTGCGGCCCATGAAGTCCAGCTGGTCCAGCCGCTGCCGGTGCGTCCACGGGGTGCCGTAGAAGCCCTCGGTGATGCCGCGCACGGCGGTGCCCGGCCAGTCCCGGACGACCGCCGCGGTGAGGCGGCCGTCCGGGCGCAGGAGCTGACGCAACGTCTGCACGGCGTGGAACAGGCCGGCCGCGTCCGCCCCGGTGAGGGAGACGGTGTCCTGACCGGTGGTGAGCGCGTAGCCGCCGGCGGGAAGGGCGTCCTGGGGGTCGCCGGTGGGGCGTTCCGTGGCCACGCGCACCACGAGCGCCCCCTCGGGCGCCGGTGCGCCGGGGTCGGTGAACCGGCGTGCTCCGGCCTGCCGCAGCAGCGCGCGCAGCGCGTCGAGGGCGTGCGCGTCGGCCGTGGCCTCCGCGCGCAGGGCGACCTCCTCGGTCACCGCGACCGGGGCGCCGTTCGCGCGCAGGGAGTGCGGGCGCGGCCACACGGACAGGTCCGCCCCGGCCGTGTCGGGGACGGGCGACGCGGTCGTGCCGGGCGCGGGCGGCGCCGCCACGGAGACGGGCGCGGCGCCCAGGGTCCCGGCGACGACGGCGAACGCGAGGGCGGCCGCCCTTCTCCCACGCCCCAGCTGCACAGCCCCTCCTCGTCGCCCGAACCCGATTGCCCGACGAGCCCCGACGGCCGCCGGACCCGAGGGCCCAGGCCGTGTCCTATCCGTTACCGAGAAATCCAGAGCCCACCACTCCTGCGGTGAACGTGTCAATGAGAGTGGCCGTTGTGGCGCATTTGTCCCACGGTGGAGTGAGGGGACGAGGAGAGAGTGTGACCAGGAGCACGTTGTGCGCGTTCCTGCGTCTGGCCTCGCATCCGCTGGGTAGGGCTGCGGGATGACCCGTCACCGCCCTTGAGAACGCACGAACGACCCGCACCGACGACCCGTACGGCGCCCGCGCGACCCGCGGGACCGCGCTCGACGAGGAGAACCTGTGGCTGCACCGGCCCGCGTACCGTCCCCGGCCCTGTCCAAACCCGCGGCAGAGCCCTTCTTCCGGCCCGAGGACCTGCCCGGCACCCTGCCCGAGGACCTGCCCGAAGGCCACCACCTCTGCGTCTTCAGCGCCGAGGGCCCCTGCACCGAGACCCCGCTCACCAGCGAGCCCCCGCTGCCCGACGCCGAACCCCTCACCAGCGAGCCCCCGCTCGCCGACGCCGCCCCCCTGACCAGCGAGTCCGACGCCGCCACGGACCCCTCGGGACTCGCCTTCCTCCCGACCCAGTACCGCCCGGAGCCCTAGGGTGAGCGCGCCCCGGCCGGCCGAGCCCCCCACCGAGGACCTCTCCCGGCTCGCCGCCCTGCACGGCGTCGCCACCTCCTACCGCCCCTCCCCGGACCGCACGGTCGCGGCCTCGGCCACCGCCGTCACGCGCGCGCTGGCCGCCCTCGGCGTGGACGCGAGCACCCCCGGGGCCGTCCGCGCCGCGCTCACCGCCGCGCGACGGGAACGGGACGAGCGGCTGCTGCCCCCCACCGTGGTCGGCTGGGGCACGGCCGCCCCGGCCGCGCTCGCCGCGCTCCCCGAGGGCACCCGGCTGGGCGTGCGCACCGAACAGGGCGAGACCCGCGCGTCGGCCGAGCACCTCCCGCCCGGGGTGCACGAGGTGACCGCCACCGCCCCCGACGGCCGCACCGCACGCGCCCACCTGATCGTCGCCCCGCCCCGGCTGCCCGCGCCCCCGGGGCGCTCCCACGGACTCCTGGTCCAGCTCTACTCCCTCCTCTCCCACCGCTCCTGGGGCATGGGCGACCTCGGTGACCTCGGCGAGCTCGCCGGCTGGGCGGGCCGCGTCCTCGGCGCCGGATTCATCCAGGTCAACCCCCTGCACGCGGCCGTCCCCGGCCCCCCGACCGACCCCTCCCCGTACCGCCCCTCCTCGCGCCGCTTCCCCGACCCGGTCCACCTGCGGGTCGAGGACGTCCCCGAGTTCGGTCACGTCGAGGACCGCGACCGCGTGCGCGCCCTGCTGGAGCGGGCCGGGCGGCTGCGCGAGGCGGTGCTGGACCGGGGCGCGCTGATCGACCGGGACGCCGTGTGGGAGGTCAAGCGCGAGGCGCTGGAACTGGTGCTCGCGGTCCCCCTCGGGCCCGGCCGGCACGCCGCCCACCGCGACTTCCTCGCCGCACAGGGCCGGGCCCTGGAGGACCACGCCACCTGGTGCGCGCTCGCCGAGGTCCACGGCGCCGACTGGCACCGGTGGCCCGCCGCCCTGCGCGACCCCCGCTCACCGGAGACCGCCCGCGCCCGGCGCGAGCTGGCGGACCGCGTCGACTTCCATTCCCGCCTCGCCTGGCTCACCGACGCCCAGCTCACCGCCGCCCAGCGCACCGCGCGCGAGGCCGGGATGCCGGTCGGGATCGTGCACGACCTCGCCGTCGGCGTGCACCCCGGCGGGGCCGACGCCTGGGCGCAGCAGGAGTACTTCGCGGCCGGCATGTCCGTCGGCGCGCCCCCGGACGCCTTCAACGCCCGCGGCCAGGACTGGGGCCTGCCGCCCTGGCGCCCGGACCGGCTCGCCGAATCCGGCTACGCCCCCTTTCGCGCCCTGCTCCAGGCCCTCTTCCGGTACGCGGGCGCCCTGCGCATCGACCACGTCATGGGCCTGTTCCGGCTCTGGTGGGTGCCCGAGGGCCGCCCGCCCACCGAGGGCACCTACGTCCACTACGACGCCGAGGCCATGCTCGCCGTGCTCGTCCTGGAGGCCTCCCGGGCCGGGGCGGTGGTGATCGGCGAGGACCTGGGCACGGTCGAGCCCGGGGTGCGCGAGACACTGCGCGAACGCGGGGTGTACGGCACCTCGGTGCTCTGGTTCGAGCGGGACTGGGAGGGCGACGGCCGCCCGCTGCCGCCGGAGCGCTGGCGCGCCGACTGCCTGGCCACCGCCACCACCCACGACCTGCCGCCCACCGCGGCCCGCCTCACCGGCGAGCACGTCGACCTCCGGGCCGGCCTGGGCCTGCTCACCCGCCCCGCGGCCGAGGAACGCGCCGAGGCCGCCGCCGACACGGCGGAGTGGCTGGAGCTGTTCACCCGGCTCGGACTGCTGCCGGACGCCGCCACCTCGGAGGAGGAGCGGATCCGGGCCGTCCACCGCTTCCTGCTGCGCACCCCGGCCCGCCTGATCGGCGTCTGGCTCCCCGACGGCGTGGGCGACCGCCGCCCGCAGAACCTCCCCGGCACCTGGGACCAGTACCCGAACTGGCGCCTGCCGATCGCCGACGCCGAGGGCCGCCCGGTGACCCTGGAGGACCTGGCGGCGTCCCCGAGGCTGCGGGCGCTGATCGAGGTGCTGCGGACGGACACCGCCGGGCACGGGGCACGAGGAAGGGATGAGGAAGGGATGAGGTGAGCATGCCGAAACTCTCGTACGGCACCCCGGACGCGCGCCCCCGACCGGCGTTCGCTACCTTTTGCACCGTGGACAAGAAGAACGCCCTGCGCGCCGGCGCCCTGGCAGCCGGTACGACGCTGATGATGCTGCTCATGACGTCCCCCGCGCTCGCGCTCACCCGTGACGACGGTGACGACCCCGGCACGGGCCTGAGCGTCGTCGAGACGCTGGGCCTCTTCGTCGTGGCCCCGATCGCGCTGTTCGGGATCATCACCGCCCTGGTGATGGTCACCGACAAGACGCACAAGAAGAAGGACACGACCAGCTCCAACATCCAGATCAAGGCCGACGCCAAGGCCTGACCGGTCCGGGGCCCCGACGGGCCGCCCGCGCACCTTCCCGGGGGCGCCGCCCCGGTGCACGTACGCACAGACCGCCGTACGTGCACCGGGGCGGCGCCCTCGGCGCGTGCGGGGCCCGCGGACCCGGCCCCCGGGCCGCCTCGGCGACGCGGCGCCCCCGCGTGACGCAGCGTCAAGAGCGGGTGCACCCACGGCGGATGCCCTCTCCCGGCACGGCGACGCGGACGTGTCCGAGGGGGTCCGGGCGGGGCCCGCAGTCCTTACACTCGCGATCATGACTACGCGAGACACCCTGTCCGAGACGCCGGCCGGCGAGACCGCCGAACCGGCCCTCTTCGCGACCATGTCCACCATGCGGGCCATGCGGCGCCTCAAGCCCGACCCGGTGCCCGACGCCCTCCTGGACCGGCTGATACAGGCGGCCGTCTGGGGCCCCAGCGGCGGCAACATGCAGCGCTACGAGTACGTCGTCGTCACCGACCCCGCGGTCATGGCCGACCTCGCCCCGCTGTGGAAGCGGTGCGTGGACGCCTACCTGGCCACGACCGGCAAGTACGCCCCCGCCGGCATGGACGAGGCCGCGTACGGACGCATGGTCGCCGCCATCGAGTACCAGCGCGACCACTTCGCCGAGACCCCGGCGCTGATCATCCCCTGCTACCGGTTCCCGGAGCCGAGGATCGAGGAGGAGGGCGTACGGCTCTACGCCGAGGCGCTCGGCGCCGAGGCGACGGCACGCATGGCGAAGATCCAGGAGCGCTTCAACGCCCTCGCGGAGGGCTCCTGCGTCTACCCGGGCGTGCAGAACCTGCTGCTCGCCGCGCGGGGCCTGGGCCTGGCCGCCAACATCACCATCTGGCACCTGATGCTGGAGGAGGAGTGGAAGGCGGCCCTCGGCATCCCCGAGGACATGAACACCTTCGCGGCCATCCCGGTGGGGTGGCCGCGCGGCAGGTTCGGCCCGGTGAGCCGCCGCCCGGTCGACGAGGTCGTGCACCGCAACCGCTGGTAGGCCGCGGCCGCCGGGCCGCCGCCGGGCGCCGGACGGGGACGCCCCCGCCCCGCAGCGCGCGGGCGGCCCGGCGCCCTACCGCTCGGTCGCGAGCAGCAACTCCCGCAGCAGGTCGGCGAGCTGCCCCGCCCGCTCCCCGTCCAGGGCGGACAGCGCCTCGGTCTGGAGGGCGAGGCCCGCGCCGACCGCCTCGTCGGTCAGGCGCAGGCCCTGCTCGGTGAGCGTGACCTGGAGCCCCCGGCGGTCGTACGGGTCGGGGGAGCGGCGCAGCAGCCCCGCCCGCTCCAGTTTGTCGAGGCGGCCGGTCATCCCGCCGGTGGTGAGCATCAGCGTGGCCGAGAGCTGGCGCGGGGAGAGGGTGTAGGGCTCGCCGGAGCGGCGCAGGGTCGCGAGCACGTCGAACTCCCCGCGCGAGATCCCGTACCTGGCGTACGCCTTGTCGATCCGGTCGCTCATGGCGCGCGAGAGCCGGTGGATGCGGCCGAAGACCTCCATGGCGGCGGTGTCGAGGTCCGGCCGCTCCCGGGCCCACTGCTCGATGATCGCGTCGACGGGGTCCCTGCGCTGCTCGGGGCGTGCACTCATGGGCAGGAGTATCCGTTCCTCTCCGGTCGTCCGCAAGAAAGTGGCTTGTAGAAAAGTAGCTTGGAGCTAAGCTACCTCCTATCGACCTGAAGCCGTCCCCGGGAAGAGGTGCGCCCCCGTGGCCCCGAACCGCGCCGCCCTGATCGCGCTCACCGCCCTCGCCCCCGTCTCCTGGGGCACCACCTACGCCGTCACCACCGAGTTCCTCCCGCCCGACCGCCCCCTGTTCACCGGCCTGGCGCGCGCCCTGCCCGCCGGACTGCTGCTGCTCGCGCTCGCCCGGGTGCTGCCGCGCGGCGCCTGGTGGGGGAGGGCGACCGTGCTCGGCGCGCTCAACATCGGCGCCTTCTTCCCCCTGCTGTTCCTCTCCGCCTACCGGCTGCCCGGCGGTACGGCCGCGGTCGTCGGCTCGGTCGGACCGCTGTGCGTGGTCGGCCTCTCGGCGCTGCTGCTCGGACAGCGGCCGACCGCGCGCACCCTCCTCACCGGGACCGTGGCCGCCTTCGGCGTCAGCCTGGTGGTCCTGAAGGCGGCCGGGGCGCTGGACCCGCTCGGCGTGCTCGCGGCGCTCGCCTCCACCGTCTCCATGTCCACCGGCACCGTGCTCACCCAGCGGTGGGGCCGGCCCGAGGGCGTCGGCCCGCTCGCGCTCACCGGCTGGCAGCTCACCGCGGGCGGTCTGCTCATCGCCCCGCTCGCCCTCCTGGTCGAGGGCGCGCCGCCCGCGGTGGACGGCCCGGCGATCGGCGGTTACCTCTACCTCGCCCTGGCGAACACGGCGGTCGCGTACTGGCTCTGGTTCCGCGGCATCGGCCGCCTCACCGCCACCCAGGTCACCTTCCTCGGCCCGCTCTCCCCGCTCACCGCGGCCGTCGTCGGCTGGGCGGCGCTCGGCGAGGCGCTGACGCCGGTGCAACTGGTCGGCATGGCGCTGGCGTTCGGCGCGACGGTGGCCGGTCAGACCGCTTCGCGCGGCCGGGCGGCGTCGGACGCTTCCCCCGGCCCCCGCCGCCCCCGGACCGGCGGAGCCGTGTCACCGGCGGAAGCGTCCCGCCCTCGGTGAGCGGGGCCGACGGGGCCGGTCGGGTGCGTCGCGTGAGGGCCTGCGTGTGAGGGCCTGCGCGTGAGGAACTTCGGCCGAGGGGCGCGTACGGCGCCGAGGGAAGGGTGCCCGGTCCGGAAGCCGTGCTTCAGTCGCGGGTGAGGGACCGCTCGACGAGGGCGACGGTGGCGCGGGGGTCGTCGACCTCGACGACGAGGCGGTCGTAGGTCTCGGCGTCGGCGAGTTCGATGACGACCGCCTTGTCCGGGTTCTTCACGTCCCAGAAGAGGCGTTCGCCCTTGTGGAGGTAGCGGCCGGCGGTGATGAGGCCGGGGAAGTGGGTGCCGCCGACGCGGAGGCCCTTCGGCTCGCGGGCGATGCCGGGGTCGTGCGTGGCGCCCCGCACGTGGGCGAGGGGTATCTCCAGGCGGCTCTTGAGGGTCCAGAGCTTGTCGAGACCCTGGAACTCGACGGTCAGCAGGCCGCGTGCGCGGTCGACGGAGACCAGGGCCATGTCAGTGCTCCTTGGAAGCGGTCGGCAGGCCGGCGCGCAGGCGCAGGCGGGCACCGAGGACGGTGGAGGTGAGTCGGGGGGCGGCGTCGCCGTGGGAGGGGCGCAGGGCGTCCTCCAGCGCGGCGATGCCCTCCGCGACCAGCGCGGCGACCTCCGGGTCGTGGGGCGCGCGCTCGGCGGCGGCGAGGAGGAGGAGTCCGGCGGCCGGGCCGTTGTCGTACGAGGCGATGGCCGTCGACAGCGCCTGCTCGGGGTCGGTGAGGGTGGCGAGGGCGGCGGTGGTCGGGCGGATCTCGTGGTCGAGGTGGTTGCGCAGGGCGGTCAGGTGCAGGCTCCTTTTGGATCCGAAGGCCTTGTAGAGACTGCCCCGGTGGATGCCGGTGGCGGTGACCAGATCGTCCACCGAGGTGCCCTCGTAGCCGTGGGTGGCGAAGAGGGTGGCCGCGGTCTCGACCGCCCGGTCGGTGTCGAAGGCGCGTGGTCGTCCCATGTCCCTGACCCTACGGGTAAGAGAACGGTCGGTCAAGAACGACCGTTCTTTTACTCCTCCCGAAGGCCCCGGGGGTCGGCGCTTCCTGGAGTCCCCAGCTCATCGAGGCGTTCG
This sequence comes from Streptomyces viridosporus T7A, assembly GCF_008704515.1. Classification (NCBI taxonomy): domain Bacteria; kingdom Bacillati; phylum Actinomycetota; class Actinomycetes; order Kitasatosporales; family Streptomycetaceae; genus Streptomyces; species Streptomyces viridosporus. Next base: position 3,099,438 of record NZ_CP023700.1, on the reverse strand, counting down.
AGGTCGTCGCGCACCGTCTCCCGCTCCTGGGCGGTGAGGGGGAGCGCGGCGGCCCGGGCGAGCGCGGACGCCGCGGTCCCCTCGTCGCCGAGGCGCCCGGCGACGTCCGCGCGCAGCACGAGGAGGCGGAGCAACTGCACGGGCGTGGGCTGCTCGTCCTCGACGAGCAGCGCCCGGTCGATGATCTTCGCGGCGCCCGCCGGGTCGTCCTTCGAGTCCGCGAAGAGGGAGGCGTGGTGGAGGGCCCGGGCGAAGGTCTCCTCGGGTGCGGGCCGGTGGTGCGGGCCCCGGCCCGTCGGCTGCCCGACGCGGAGGCAGTTGCCGCCCGGATCGGTCACGAGGAACTGCCGCACCCCGTGCGAGGTGTCCTTCAGTGGCCCGATGCGCGGCAGTCCCCGGACCGGGATCCTCCCGTACGCCGCCCTGAGCCCGGCCCGGAAGGCCCCGTACAGCCCGTCCACGTCGTCGGTCAGGATGCAGCACGTGCTGAACGACTCGGCCGGCTCGTACCGCTTCATCCCGAAGAAGTGGAGCTGGATGCCGCCGCGCTCCACGACCGCGTAGGGGTGGGGGCTCTTCTGCTGGAAGGTCACCTCGAAGCCGAGGGCGGCGTAGAAGTCGAGGACGGGCCGGAGGGTCCGGCACGGCAGGATCGGAACGGTCTTCTCACCCATGCCCGCCACTCTAGTCAAACTTGAGTAGCGGGGAGGTGGGTTCGTCGGGACGTCCGTGCCGGCGCTGTCCGCCTGTGCTCAGCGCGGCTCGGCCACCACGTCGATGTTGAAGACATGGGTGCCCAGGCCGCCCGCGATGCCCATGAAGAGGAAGGCGAAGTGCTCCTGGCCCCGGGAGGTGGTGATGCCGCCGATGTCCAACTGGGACGACGGGGGCCAGCCGAGGTCGGTGAGCAGGCGGCCGGTGGCCCGTTTGGCCTCGGCGTCGTCGCCGGAGAGGAAAACGGTGCCCGGCCTGCCGAGCCGGCCCGGGGCGACCATCACGGTGGAGTCCATGGTGCACAGCGTCTTGACGACGGGGGTCAGGGGGAAGGCCTGCTGGATCTGCTCGCCCAGGCTGCTGTTGGGGTGCGAGAGCTGGGTGAAGTCGTCGGAGAGACCGACCCCCACGTCGATCAGCAGGGTGCCGGCCAGCGCCGGTGCCCCGATGGAGTGCAGTAACGCCAGGGAGACGGCGCCCGGGGTCGCGTTGACGAGCACCTCCGCGTGGGCGGCCGTGTCGTCCGGGCTCGCCACGGGAAGCCCGAGGTCCGTCCGGTCCTCGGGGTGACGCGAACCGAGGAGGACGTCGTGCCCCGCGCCCTTCCAGCCGTGGGCCAGTGCTCGGGAGACGTTGCCGGTGCCTAGGAGTCCAATACGCATGCGGTGAAGCTAGCGGTGGGGCCGTACTCACCGGATCGGACCGCGGGCCCGTGTGGACCGGCACCAAGGACGTAGTTCCGAGGTCGGTCGAGCCCGCGGAGGGGGCCCGACGGGGCGGTGTGTGCGTGGTCGGCGTCGTCCGGTCAGCACATGGAAGGGCTGTCCCTCCCGCCGAGCCGGCGGATCTCCTCCAGCGGGTACGGGACCTGCCTGCTCCGGCTCTGGAACGTGCGGTGGAAGTCCGACACCACGGCGGCGACCGGCGCGTGCCGGGCGATGATCGCCGCGGCCCCCTGCGGGATTCCCGTGGGGCGCTCGCCCTCCGCGTAGGCGCGCACCAGCGCGTAGCGGCCGTCCCGGTCCTCCCTCCGGCAGCCGCCCAGAGCGGTGACCAGCCAGTTCACCAGGTAGGTGGCGGTGTAACAGCGGTCGTAGACCTGATGCCGGTCGAAGAAGTCGGCCTCGTCCCGGGACAGTTCGAAGCGGGAGGAGAGCGCGAGGCCGTAGTCCGCGAAGTAGAGGCGCCGGCCGTCGGTGAGGATGTTCTCGAAGTGCGCGTCGAAGTGCAGGAGCCCTCGCGCGTTCATGAACGAGATCCCGGCTTCCAGGTTCTCCTCCACCAGGGCGCAGGCCCGGTCGGCGGCCTCGTCGCCCGCTTGGACCTGAGCGCCCAGCCACTGGTGCAGGTTCTGCGGGATGTACTCCAGGAACAGCGCGATGCTCGCCGAGGACCGTTGGAGGGCCTCGATCCGGCGGCGCACCTGCGGTCCTCCGCCCCAGTAGGCGACGGCCCGTTCGACGTCGGCCAACTCCTCGGGCAGGGGCGTCGCATCGGGCAGCACCCTCCAGTGGTACATCAGGGGGAAGCCCTCGTGTTCCGCCGCGAGCACCCAGTTCGTCGTCATGATGTGCACGGCGAGTTCCCGCCAGGCCCCGAAGCCCGGTCCGCCGATGGCGCCGACGCCGTACTGGCAGAAGACGGGCAGCTCGAACAGGTTCGCCGTGGACCGGACGTGCTCGGGTCGCCTCTCCGGATCGGTGAGGGGCACCCGCTTCACGAAGACCGGTGTGCCGGCGACCTCCATCAGGGCCGACTTCCCCCCGATGCCGGACCCGATCGGCACGGCCGTGTCCACGAGTTCGCGCAGGGCGCGATCACTGCACAGGGCCAGGGCGGTGGAGACGGCACCATGGGCGGCCAGACGCGCACCGCGCGCCATGCCGGGACACGTATCAGGCAACGTTCCCCCTGTTGTAGAACCAGGCCAGTACGGCCACGCCGACGGGTGTCCCGACAAGGAAACCTGCGAGGAAGCCAAGGTCGTGTTCGGCCATCACCGGAAAAGCCCACTCCGCTGTTGCGGCAATGAGCAGTGCCACCGTCATCAACGTGAACAGGGCGGCGACGGCGGCGAGTCGACGCGGTGGACCCGCGCGGTACAACTCACCCGCGGGCTGCGCCGCGAACATGGTGCTCATGAGGGCGAGGTACTGCGAGTCGGGCAGCCACCCGAACGGCCAGGCAATCAAGGCGACAACCCCGCAGAAAGCGAGACCGGCCAGTTGCAGCGCAACGGTGGACCACACCAGGTCCGCCGGTCCGCGCCGCATCGCGCCGCTCCCACCGTCCTTCTCCTCGGTCACACCGGAAGGGTAGCCGTCACCAGGGCGGACGTTGCCTGATGCGGTACCGGAGATCGCCACGAACAGTGACTTCCGGACCTGCGAGGTGCGGGTCGCCGATGCCACCCCGGTGCCGTGCGGCATGTCGCGCCCGAGCGCTCGCCACCCGCTACGACGAGTGCTGCTGCGCCTTCCTCGGCACCGCAACCGCAGCAGCCCTCGTCGTCCGGCTCCGCGCGGGAGCGACCGGACAAGCCCTAAGCGGCGCCCAGTTCGCACCACACGTACTTGCCCCGGTTGCCGTCCCTGGTCAGCGGTTGCCAGCCCCAGACGTCGGCGCAGGCGCGTACCAGGGCCAGACCCCGGCCGTCCTCCCGTTCCCAGTCCGGGGTGAAGGGTTGCGGCGGCTCGGGCGGTGACGGGTCCGCATGTGCAGGGAGTACTCCCAGGGTTCGGTTTCGGGCATGCGGACTCCTGTCGAGTGAGGGGGAGAGCGCTGCGGTTGTGGGTGACGGTGTCATTGCCACTCCGTCACGGCAGGGCGGAGCGGTGCACTTCCGGCACCTTTGGGTGTGCAGCGTGTGCGACCTGTCACCGACGGTAGGGCATAAATTTATTACTCCTCAAGTCTGTCGCGTAATCTGACCCCGAACGAGTCGCTCTGTCGCGGCCGTTGAGAGGAGGAGGCCATGCCGCCCAGACGGCAGCCCACGGCACGTCAGGAGCGGCTGGGTGCCGAACTGCGGAAACTGCGAGAGGCCGCCGGGCTGAAAGCGACCGAGGCGGCGAGCCTGCTCGGGGTGAACTCCGTACAGATGAGCCAGATCGAGTCCGGCGTCGCAGGAGTGAGTGAAGAGCGCCTGCGGCGGCTCGTTGCCCACTACGCCTGTGACGACGAGGAGTTGATCTCAGCTCTGGTGGTCATGGCCGCCGATCGGACGCGTGGCTGGTGGGAGGAGTACCGGGGCTCACTGCCCCACCCCTTCCTTGATCTCTCGGAACTGGAGCACCATGCCCGCTTCCGTTGGGACGTGGACTTCCTGCATGTTCCGGGGCTCTTGCAGACCGAGGCCTACGCTCGCGCCCTCTTCTCGTACGTGAACCCCGAGTTCCCGGAGGAGGAGGTGGATCACCGGGTGGAGCACCGCCTGCGGCGCCAAGTCATCATCGAAGGACCGGAGCCGGTCCCATACGAGGCGGTGGTCCATGAAGCTGCGCTGCGGATCAGGGTCGGGGACCGCGCCCAGGCGAGGGCTCAACTGCGGCGAATCCTGGAGATGTCCGAGCTGAGCCACGTCAGCGTACGCGTCATTCCTTTCGACGTGGACGGCTTCGGTGGGGCGGGAAGCACCATGGTGTATGCCGGCGGTGCCGTTCCCGCGCTGGACACAGTCGTGCGCGACGGGCCTCACGGGACGGTGTTCATCGATGCCGAAGCTCAGCTCCACCGCTTTCGAACGCTCTTCCGTAAGCTGGAATCGGTGGCGCTCGGGCCTGGGCGTTCCCGTGATTTCATCCACCGGCTGGCGAAAGAGCTGTGAGGTCCGCGATGGCTACCCCTGGCATTTGGAAGAAGTCGTCCTACTCCGGAGGTGGCGAAGGCAACGCCTGCGTCGAAGTAGCCCTCCGCCACCCCCGCATAGCCATCCGCGACTCCAAGAACCCCTCCCACGGCACCCTCTCCGTCCCCGCCCCCGCGTTCGCCGCCTTCGTCGGTGCCCTGAGGGAACGCGGAGGGCGCCCGGTGTAGCACCGGGCGCCCCTCACGCCGTACGGGCGGTTACGCGGAGGCCGCCGCGTCCGCGGCCTGGGCGCGCAGGGCGCGTTCCACGCCCGCACGGGACTCCGAGACCAGGCGGCGCAGGGCCGCGCTCGGCTCGGCGGAGGCCAGCCAGGCGTCCGTCTTGTCGAGGGTGTCGCCGGAGATCTGGATCGCGGGGTAGAGGCCGACGGCGATCTGCTGGGCCATCTCGTGCGAGCGGGACTCCCAGACGCCCTTCAGCACCTCGAAGTACCGGTCCGTGTACGGCGCCAGCAGCTCGCGCTGGTCGGTCTGGACGAAGCCGGCGATGACCGCCTCCTGGAGGGCGTTGGGCAGCTTGTCGGAGTCGATGACCGACGCCCACGCCTCCGCCTTGGCCTCCTCGGTCGGACGGGCGGCGCGGGCGGTGGTGGCGTGGCGTTCGCCGGCCGCCGTCCGGTCCCGCTCGTACTCGCCGGCGATCTCCGCCTCGTCGTACCGGCCCACCGCCGCCAGGCGCTGCACGAACGCCCAGCGCAGCTCGGTGTCCACGGCCAGGCCCTCGACGGTCTGCGTCCCCGCCAGCAGACCCTCCAGCAGGTCGAGCTGCTCCGGGGTGCGGGCCGTCGCCGCGAACGCCCGCGCCCAGGCGAGCTGGTGGTCGCTCGCGGGTTCGGCGGACCGCAGGTGGGCCAGCGTGGCGTCGGTCCAGCGGGTCAGCAGCGCCTCGCGGGCGGCCGGGTCGGCGTACAGGTCGACCGCCAGCTTCACCTGGCGGTGCAGCGACTGCACGACGCCGATGTCGGACTCCTTGCCGATGCCCGACAGGACCAGGGAGAGGTAGTCGCGGGTGGCCAGCTCCGCGTCCCGGGTCATGTCCCAGGCCGAGGCCCAGCACAGGGCGCGGGGCAGGGACTCCGCGAAGTCGCCGAGGTGCTCGGTGACGAAGGCGAGGGACTGCTCGTCCAGGCGGACCTTGGCGTAGGACAGGTCGTCGTCGTTGAGGAGGACGACCGCCGGGCGGCGCTTGCCGACGAGCTGCGGGACCTGCGTCAGCTCGCCGTCGACGTCCAGCTCGACGCGCTCGCCGCGCACCAGCCTGCCGTCGGCGTCGAGGTCGTAGGCGCCGACGGCGATCCGGTGCGGGCGCAGGGTCGGCTCGCCCTGGGCGCCGGCGGGCAGCGCGGGGGCCTCCTGGCGGATGGCGAAGGAGGTGACGACGCCCTCGGCGTCCGTCTCGATCTCCGGGCGCAGGACGTTGATGCCGGCCGTCTCCAGCCACTTCTTCGACCAGGTCTTCAGATCGCGGCCGGAGGTCTCCTCCAGGGCGCCCAGCAGGTCGGACAGGCGCGTGTTGCCGTACGCGTGGCGCTTGAAGTACGCCTGCACGCCGCGGAAGAACGCGTCCTCGCCGACGTAGGCGACGAGCTGCTTGAGGACGGAGGCGCCCTTGGCGTACGTGATGCCGTCGAAGTTGACCAGCACGTCGTCCAGGTCGCGGATGTCGGCCATGATCGGGTGCGTGGACGGCAGCTGATCCTGGCGGTAGGCCCAGGTCTTCATGGAGTTCGCGAACGTCGTCCACGAGTGCGGCCAGCGCGAGCCGGGCGCCGCGGCCTGGCAGGCGATGGAGGTGTAGGTGGCGAACGACTCGTTCAGCCACAGGTCGTTCCACCACTCCATGGTGACCAGGTCGCCGAACCACATGTGGGCCAGCTCGTGCAGGATGGTCTCCGCGCGCACCTCGTACGCCGCGTCGGTCACCTTCGAGCGGAAGACGTACTGGTCGCGGATGGTGACCGCGCCCGCGTTCTCCATCGCGCCCGCGTTGAACTCCGGCACGAACAGCTGGTCGTACTTCTCGAAGGGGTACGCGTAGTCGAACTTCTCCTGGAACCAGTCGAAGCCCTGCCGGGTGACCTCGAAGATCGCGTCCGCGTCGAGGAACTCGGCGAGCGAGGGACGGCAGTAGATGCCGAGCGGGACGGACCGGCCGTCCTTCTCGTAGACGCTGTGCACGCTGTGGTACGGGCCGACGATCAGCGCCGTGATGTACGTCGAGATGCGCGGCGTCGGCTCGAACACCCAGACGTTCTCCCGGGGCTCGGGCGTCGGCGAGTTGGAGATGACGGTCCAGCCCTCCGGCGCCTTCACGGTGAACTGGAACGTCGCCTTGAGGTCCGGCTGCTCGAAGCTCGCGAAGACGCGCCGGGCGTCCGGCACCTCGAACTGGGTGTACAGGTACGCCTGGTCGTCGACCGGGTCGACGAACCGGTGCAGACCCTCACCCGTATTGGTGTACGCGCAGTCGGCGCTCACCCGCAGGACGTTGCGGCCCTGCAGCAGGCCGGGCAGGGCGATGCGGGAGTCCGCGAAGACCTCGGCGGGGTCGAGGGGGTCCCCGTTGAGGATCACCTCGTGCACGGTGGGAGCCACCAGGTCGATGAAGGACTCCGCGCCGTTCTCGGCGACGTCGAAGCGCACCGTGGTCACGGACCGGTAGGTGCCGCCCTCCTGCGCGCCGGAGAGATCGAGATCGATCTCGTACGAGTCAACGGTCAGCAGCTTCGCCCGCTGCTGCGCCTCTTCGCGAGTCAGGTTTGTGCCAGGCACGCGGTCATCTCCTCGTGATGTGTCGGTTGCGTCATCCTTCCACGGGACCTGCACCGACGCGATGTCCGTATTCCGCCGGTGGCGTGGCCCGCCGGGTACGAGCCTGGGGGGATGACCACGTACACCGCACGTCCGATCACCGCCCCCGTCCTGAAGGAGCTGCGCGCCCTGGACGACGCGGGGCGGCCCATGGTCTCCCGCACCGACGAGGAGGGCGGCGCCCCGCTCCGCTGCTGTCTGCGCCGCAGCGAGCCCGGTGAGCCCATCGCCCTCGTCTCCTACGCCCCCCTGCGCCGCTGGGCGGCACAGACGGGCGCCGACCCGGGCGCGTACGACGAGCAGGGGCCGGTCTTCCTGCACGCCGAGGAGTGCGCGGGCCCGCAGGGCGACGCCCTGCCCTTCACCCGCGCCCACCGCGTCCTGCGCCGCTACTCCGCCGACGGCCGCATCCTGGGCGGACGGCTGGTCGAAGCGCCGGAGGACTTCGCACCCGCCCTCACGGAGGCCTTCGCCGACCCCGGGGTGGCGCTGGTGCACGTGCGGGCCGTGGAGTACGGCTGCTTCCTGTACGAGGTGCGGCGGGTCTGACCGGGGCGCCCGCGGGGACGCCGGGACACGCCCGCACACGGACGCCGGGGCGGCCACCTGCGTGCAGGCGGCCGCCCCGGGGACGCGTACGGGAGGTCGGTCAGCTCACTTCGCGGCGGTGAGCTCCTGCGCCACCAGCTCCGCGATCTGCACGGCGTTCAGCGCCGCGCCCTTGCGGAGGTTGTCGTTGGAGATGAACAGCGCGAGCCCGTTGTCCACCGTCTCGTCGCGGCGGACGCGGCCCACGTAGGACGGGTCCTGGCCGGCGGCCTGCAGCGGGGTGGGGATGTCGGCGAGGGCGACCCCGGGGGCCTCGGCCAGCAGCTCGGTCGCGCGCTCGGGGCTGATCGGGCGGGCGAAGCGGGCGTTGACCTGGAGGGAGTGACCGGAGAAGACCGGGACGCGCACACAGGTGCCGGAGACCTTGAGGTCGGGGATCTCCAGGATCTTGCGGGACTCGTTGCGCAGCTTCTGCTCCTCGTCGGTCTCGTTCAGACCGTCGTCGACGAGGTTGCCGGCGAGGGGCAGCACGTTGAAGGCGATGGGACGCTGGTAGACGCCGGGCTCGGGGAAGTCGACCGCCCCGCCGTCGTGGACCAGCTTGTCGGCCTCGTCGACCACCTTCCGGGTCTGGTCGTGCAGCTCCGCGACGCCCGCGAGGCCGGAGCCGGACACCGCCTGGTAGGTGGCGACGACCAGGGCCTCGAGGCCCGCCTCGGCGTGCAGCGGACGCAGGACCGGCATCGCGGCCATCGTCGTGCAGTTCGGGTTGGCGATGATGCCCTTGGGGCGGTCGGCGATGGCGTGCGGGTTCACCTCGGAGACGACGAGGGGGACCTCGGGGTCCTTGCGCCAGGCGGAGGAGTTGTCGATCACGACCGGGCCCTGCGCGGCGACCTTCTCGGCCAGCGCCTTCGAGGTGGCGCCGCCCGCGGAGAACAGCACGATGTCCAGGCCGGTGTAGTCGGCGGTCGACGCGTCCTCCACCGTCACGCCGTCCAGCTCCGTGCCCGCCGAGCGGGCCGAGGCGAACAGGCGCAGCTCGGTGACCGGGAAGTTCCGCTCCTTGAGGATCCTGCGCATGACCGTGCCCACCTGACCGGTGGCTCCGACGATTCCGACCCTCACGGCGACTCCCTACTGCGTCTCTGTACGTTCCTGATTGCCTGGCCGAGGCTCTTCCATCATGCGGCCGACCACGGCCCGCCTGTCCAATCCTTTGCGCGTTCTGCCCGCGAAGTGGGACGGACCGGCCGTGACCGCCGGTTGCGGACCTTCGGCCGCAACCACCCTGAACTGCAGAAATTCAGCCTCTGGGGCCCCCGGACCGCAAGGTCCCCTGCCCGGTCGGCCCTCGGCCACACGGAGATGTGACGTACGCCTCGGCGGGGCCCGGAGGGCCCGGGTGAACGTTCCGGGCGGCAGTGGCGTCGTAGGGGAAACAGTGTGAGGGGGTGGCCGGTGCTGCGCGGAAGGATCCGGCGCGGACGGGGGCCGTACGTCGCCGACGACGACCCGCTGGACGCGGCGCAGGAGCGCCGGGTGCGGGCGGTGCTCGCCCTGGGCGGGGTACCGCAGGCGGACCTGCCGGACGGGGTGCAGCAGGTCCGCCTGCGGCTGCTGGAGCGCGCCGCGAGCGGCCGCGAGGCGCCGCGGGACGTCTCGGCGTGGGCGGCGGTGGTCGCCTCCAACCTCGCCATGGACTGGCACCGGGCCAGGCGCCGCCAGGAGCGGCTGGGTGAGCGCCTGGCCGCGCTGCGCCCGGCGGACCACCCCTCCGGCGAGGAGACCAGCCTGCTCTCCCTCGCCGTCGCCCGCGGCCTGGACGAGCTGCCCGACGCCCAGCGCCAGGTCGTGGTGCTGCGCTTCTACGCCGACCTGCCGGTGCGCTCCATCGCCGAGCAGCTCGGCGTTCCGGAGGGCACGGTCAAGAGCAGGCTGCACACGGCGGTACGGGCCCTGCGCGCCCGGCTGCACGAGGACGAGGTGGTGTGACGTGACCGCCCACGACGACGACCGGGACCTCCGGGACCTCGGACAGCCGGGCGCCGGACACGGCGCGTACGACGGCAGTGCGCACGACGGCACCGCACGGGACGGCACCGGGCACGACGGCACCGGGCACGACGGCACGGAGCACGGCGGCATCGGGTACGGCGGCTCCGAGGACGACGGCACGGACGCCCTGATGGCCGCGATCCTGGACGAGCCGCTGCCCGTGGGGGCCCGGCGGGACCCGGCGTTCCTGGCCGCGCACGGTGCCGCCGCCGCCGACCTGGCGGTCCTGCGGGAGCAGCTGGCGCTGATCGGGGACGCGCTCGCCGCCCCGGTCGGGACGCCGTCCTCCGTCCCCACCGGTACGGAGGACGGCGAGCCGGCGGGGCGAGGCGGGGCCGCCCGGCCCGGGAAGCGGCCGGAGCCCGGCGACGGGGCGGGGCGGCCGGGCGCGGAGGCGCGGTCCCCGGCCGGCGCGGATCCCGGGGAGGGGACGGCGGGGGACGGGGCAGGGGGCCGGCCGGCCCCCCACGCGCCGCTGAGGCCCCGTTCCCCCCGTCCCCGGGGCCCTCGGGGCTCCCGGGGCTCCCGGGGCCCGCACCGGGCCCGCCGCCCGCTGAAAGCGGCCCTCGGCGCGCTGGCCGCGGCGGCGGCCGCCACCCTGGTCGTGGGCGTGGGCGGCTGGCTCGTGGCCCAGGGCGGGGGAGCGCCCGACGCGGCGGCCGGCAAGGCGGAGGCGGCGTCGGACTCCGCGGCCGACGAACGGGGAGGCGGCGGCGCCTTCGGCGACCCCCACTACCTCGCCTGCGCCCGCCTCGTCGCCGAGGGCACCGTGCTGGCCGTGCGGCCGGTGCCGGACTCCGGCCGGGAGCGGATCACGCTCGAGGTGACCCGCTCCTACAAGGGAGAGAGCGGGGACCGGGTCACCTTCGTGCTGGACGTGGCCGGGCGGCCCCGGCTGCACGGGGGCGACCGGGTGATGATCGGCCTGCCCCCCGTGGGCGACCAGCCGGACACGGTGGTCGTCGGGGAGGAGGACATCGCCCCGGAGCGGTCCCGGATCACCGCCGCGCTCCCCGAGGCGCGGACCCTGGACTGCGGCTGAACGACGGCGCACGGCGAAGGGGCGGGCGCCCGTACGGACGCCCGCCCCCGGTGTGCCGGTCGTTCCCTTACGGAACGACCTTCTCGATCGCCACGCTGCCGACGCCCGCGACCGTGCCGCGCGCGTTGACCAGCTGGACCTGCCCGAAGAACGCACGGCCCTCGGGAGCCGCCGCGGCGGCGGTGACCTGGCCGGAGACGGTGGCCGAGGCACCGGTGCCGAGCTTCACCGGCGCGGAGCCGTCGACGGTGACGGTGCCGAGCGAGGCGGAGAAGAACACGTCCCGGTAGTCGTAGTCCGTGGAACCGGCCGGGACGGAGTAGCCCACGACCTCGACGGTGTACGTACCGGCGGCCGGCTTGGCGATGGACACCGCCTCCTCCGAGTCGCCGTCGGCGGACTGGGCGACCCGCTTGCCGCTCTGGTCGTAGACCGCCAGGTCCAGGTCGGCGGCGGCGTCGGTGACGTTGCCGATGGCCACGTCGAGCGACTGGGCGCCCTCGGGCACCTCCACCGTGGTGGTGTGCGTCTCACCGGTCCTGATGGCCGGCCGGTCGGTCTTGGACGAGCCGAGCGGGCCGCCCACCAGCTTGCCGTCCAGGGCGGCGAACGCGTTCGTCACCTTCCAGGAGACGGCGGCGGGGGTGTCGACCTTCGCCTCGGGCACGGTCACGGTCTCCGGGTCGAAGGCCGCGCCGAGGACGGCGACGTCCAGCCGGTACGGGTTGTCGAGCAGCGGCGAGGTGCGGCGCGACTCGACCTCGATCTCCCAGACGCCCGGCTGCGGGTTCGCGTACGAACGCAGGTCGGGGCGGCAGGTGTTGGCCGGGTTGGTGTAGTTCGGGTAGCAGTTGACCGTCGACGTCGGGTCGGCCGGGACGCCGTACGGGTGGATGGCGATGAACCGGGTCTGGCTCGTGCCCTTCAGCCCGCCCAGCGCGATCTCCAGCGTCTTCGCGCCCTCGGGCACGGTGACGAAGTAGGAGGTGGTGCTGTTGCGCTGCACCGAGCCCTGGGCGGAGAAGGTGTGCTGGAGCGGGGCGGAGACGACCACGGTGGTCAGGATCTGCCGGTCCACGCCCTTGGTGCTCGGGTCGTCGACCTCCAGGATGGCGCTCTTGAGGCCGGCCGAGCCGGGCGCGGCCTGGACCTTGACGGTGACCGGCTTGTTCAGCGGCAGCGCGACGGTCTTGCCGCCGACGATGCGGAAGGTGTTGCCGGCGTTGTTCTCGAGGCCGATCCTGTGCCGGACCGCGCGGTCGGGACCGGACGTACGGGTGAGGGTGATGTCGTACGTCTTCTTCTGGCCGGCCTTGAGGCCGCCCTCGCGGTCGTAGAGGCCGGTGCCGAAGCCCGGGGTCTTCAGGAACTGGTCGATCGCGGTGTCGACCGGGGCCTTGACCGTGTAGGTGTGCGCGGCGGCACCGGAGCGGATCGCCTTCCAGGCGTCCTCGATGTCGATGAGGCCGGCGCCCTCCTCGTAGGCCTGCACGCCGCTGATGTGCTCGGCGGTGGAGGTGAGGGCGGTGCGCAGCTTCGCGGGCGTCAGGTCGATGCCCTTCTGCTTCGCGGCCGACAGCAGCAGCGCGGCGGCGCCGGTGGCCTGCGGGGAGGCCATCGAGGTGCCCTGGAGCATGCCGTAGCCGGCCGGGAGGCCGTAGCCCGCCTCGGCGACCGGGGCGCCCGGCGACCAGGTCTGGATGGTGTTGATCGCGGCGCCGGGGGCGACCAGCGTCGGGGTGAAGCCGCCGTCCTCACGCGGGCCGCGCGAGGAGAAGGGCATCATGGCGTACTTCTTCTTCACCTCGGAGCCGTAGTTGGCGGCCCAGGTCTCCTTGGAGATGGTGGCGCCGACCGAGATGACCTTGTCGGCGAGCGACGGGTCGCCGATGGTGTTGGCGCCGGGGCCGGAGTTGCCCGCGGAGATCACCAGCTGGACGCCGTAGGTGTCGATCAGACGGGTGTAGAGCTCGGCGCGGGCGTTGTTGCCGTCGTTCAGCGCCGGCAGGCCGCCGATGGACATGTTGACGATGTCCACGCCGCGGTTGGTGACGAGGTCGATCATGCCCTCGGTGAGCGCGACGCTGGTGCAGCCGCCGCTCCAGGTGCAGGCGCGGGAGGAGACGATCTTCGCGCCGGGGGCGGCGCCGTTCATCTTGCCGCCGAACAGGCCGTGGGCGGCGGTGATGCCGGCGACGTGCGAGCCGTGCGAGCCCTCGATGACGCCGATGTTGACGAAGTCGGCCTTCTTGCCGACCCAGTTGCCCCCGTAGGGGTCCATCGGGACGTCCTTGCGGATCTCCACGACGAACGGCTGGCGCTCGACGACGTCGGTCTTCGGGTCGTCGGTGCCGAAGTACCCGACCTGGAAGCCGTCCTTGTACGGCTTCATCGGGGTGTCGTCGGAGAAGTCGAAGTTGTTGTTCAGGTCCACGCGGACCGTGCCGGCCGCCGGGTCGTAGAGCACGCCCCAGGAGTCGGTGGTGTCGCCGTCGCGGTTGGCGTCGCCGTTCGCGTCGCCGCCGGTGGTGTACGACTCCAGGAAGGTGCTGATCCGGTACGAGCCGGCCGGGGCCTTCCAGGTCCTGCCGTCGTAGGTGAAGGTCGATCCGGAGACGGAGGAGACCATCGGGCGCCAGGTCCGGTCGCCGTCCACGATCGGGTCGGTCGCCGTCACCCAGTCGACGATCTTGCGCTCGCCGGTGGTGGTCTTCTGCAGCGCCGGGTGGCCGAGGTCGACACCGGAGTCGAGGATGCCGATGGTGATGCCGCGGCCGTCCGCCTTCGGGTTGTCCCGGACGAAGTCGACCGCACCGGTCTCGAAGGACGGGTTGTACGGGTTCTTCGCGGGGGTCCGCCGGTCGGGCGCCGGGTAGGAGGCGCCGCCCTTGCCCGCCTTGCCGCTCGCGCCCTTGGTGGTGTCCGCGCCCGGCGTCGGGTCGTCCAGCGGGATCTCCTCGCGCAGGTCGATGCCGTGCACGGAGGAGAGCTTGGCGGCGGCGGCGATGGCCGCGTCCGCCTTGGCGGTGGGGACGGTGGCGCGGACGTAGCCGAGCGCGTCGTGGGTCCGGCCGACCGAACCGCCCTTGACCGCGTCCAGTTGCGCGGCGACCTGCTCGGTCTTCCCGGGCGCGGTGGCGATCATCATGGTGATGTGCTCGGCGCCCTCGGCCTTGGCCTCGGCGAGCAGGTCCGCGTCCTTCGAACCGAGCTTGTCGTGCGCGGACTTGACGTCACCGTCGAGGGGCGCGACGGGCGGCGCGTCGGCGGCGAGGGCCAGGGGTATCGGGCCGGCCGCGGAGAGCGCGGCGACGAGACCGGCGGCCACGGCGACACGGGCCACGCGTCTCGCGCCCGATATCGGGGCGCGCTGGGAGGTGTGGGTCATCGGCATCCCTTGGAGGTAAGGAACGGTCGTGACGCGACCGGAGCCGATCGACCCTGGCCGCGACGGTCCGGGAGGTGAACCCGGATGATCGCCGAGCCTTACGCAAGGGACTGGTGTTCGGGGAGGGTTGACCGAATCGAAATGGATGTATGGGGAAAACCCCCGGTGCATTTTTGGGGAGATGGCGCCCGAAACCGACAAGTCGTCCGGTGGGCGGCGGTGTCGGCGGTGGGCCGGGCGCCGCCCGCCCGTCCCTCAGGAGCCTTTTGCGCCTCAGGCGTCCTTCGTGCGCGCGTAATGACGGGACGCCTTCGCCCGGTTGCCGCAGGCCGCCATGGAGCACCAACGGCGGGTCCCGTTCCGCGAGGTGTCGAAGAAGTGCAGGACGCACGCCTCGTGGGCGCAGCCGCGGATCCGGTCGGGCGCGGTGTCGAGCAGGCGGAGGTAGTCGCGGGCGGCGAGCCAGGCGGGACCCCAGGACGGGTCGTCGAACTCGGGCCGCTCGCCCGGCCCGTCCGGTGTGAGGGTGGCCCGGATCCGCCCGTGGGCGAGCACGGCGTCGACCGCCTCCACGCCCTCGCCCGGTGCCCCGTCGACCGCCCTTTGCAGGGCGTCCCGCGCCCGGAGGGTGTGCCGCAGGGTCGCCGCGTCGGCGGCGAACCGGTCCTCCAGTCCGTGGGCGCCGAGCCACACCGCGAGTCCGTCGGTGTCGGTGAGCAGGTCCCGCACGGCCCCCTCCTCCGTCCACCGGGTGTTGAGCAGGTCGAGCGAGAGCGGCTCGCCGGTGAGCGGGCGCGGGTCGACGCGGTCCCGGTCGGACATGGGGGACTCCCTTCCGTGCTAACCGGTCAAGGGTACGTGAGCGGTTGACGCTGCCCACGACTAACCGTTAACGTCACTTTCAACGGTTAGATCCGCTCCTTCCGCGGGTCCGAAGAAGGGACTGTCATGACCCTGCGCCCCGGCCACACCGGCCTGAACGTCACCGACCTCGACCGCTCGCTCGCCTTCTACCGCGACGTCCTCGGCCTGCCCCTGATCGGCGAGGGCAAGGAGGACGGCAGGCGCTACGCGTTCCTGGGCGACGGCGAGCGCCTCCTGCTCACGCTCTGGCAGCAGGCGGAGCGGCCGTATGACGGCGAACGCGCCGGACTGCACCACCTCGCCTTCGAGGCGGACTCGATCGAGCGGGTCAGGGAGTACGAGGAGGCCCTGCGCGCCCACGGCACCGCGTTCGCCCACGAGGGCGTCGTCGCCCACGGCGAGGGCGCGGCGTCCGGCGGCATCTTCTTCCACGACCCGGACGGAACGCGCCTGGAGATCTCGGCGCCGAGCGGCGCCGAGGGCGCCCCCGCACCTCACGGGACCGCCCCGACCTGCGGTTTCTTCTAGTCATGGAGACGACCACGCGCGTGTACCACGCGGGCTCGCGCGCCGTGCAGGACCGCGTGGGCGTCCGCGAGGCCGCCGATCACGTCGGCCGGTCCATCGGGCCCGGCATCAAACCGGTGGCGGCGGCCTTCCTGGAACGCCGGCCGCTGCTGGTGGTCGGCGCCGCCGCCCCGGAGACCGGCAGGGTGTGGGCCTCCCCGCTCGCCGGCGCCCCCGGCTTCGTGCGGGCCACGGGTCCGCGGCAGCTGTCGGTCACCGGCGGGCTCCGTCCGGCGGACCCGCTGGCGACCGCCCTCGCCACCGGCGGAACCCACGTCGGCACCCTCGCCCTGGATCCGTGCACCCGCCGCCGCATGCGCCTCAACGGCCGGTCGCGCCCCACCCCCCGGGGCTTCGCGGTCGAGGCGGACCGGGTGTTCGCCAACTGCCCCAAGTACCTGCAGAAGCGGGAGTCGTACGAGGTGGTCGCCGACCGCGAGCCGGGCGAGTCCCGCCGCACCCACCGCCTCACCGACGCGCAGCGGGCGTTCGTCGACTCGGCCGACACTTTCTTCATCGCCACCGTCCACGAGGACGGCGCCGAGGCCGGCCACCGGGGCGGCAACCCCGGTTTCGTCCGGACCGTCTCACCGACCGAGCTGACCTGGCGCGACTACCCGGGCAACGCCATGTTCCTCACCCTCGGCAACCTGGCCGTGGACCCCCGGGCGGGACTGCTCTTCCTGGACTGGACGACGGGGGCGACCCTCCTGCTCACCGGCGAGGCGCGCACCGAGTTCACGTCCGGCGGCGAGCGCCGGGTCCGCTTCACCCTCACGGAGGCCGTGGACACTCCGCGCGCCGTGCCGCTGCGCTGGTCCGCCCCCGCGTACTCACCCGCCAACCCGACACCGCCGGGGTGACGTCCCGCACTCGGGCCCGGACCCGGACCCGGCACGGGGCGGGTCCGGGTCCGGGTCCGCGGGGCCGGCGCCGCCCTGCCCCGCGAGATGAACGCGCAGTGACCGCCGCCGGACCGGCGCGGGAGCGGTCGGCGACACCCGGAGGGGTCCGAGATCCACGTACGGCGATCGGTGTTGCGCGTTGCCGTCTCGTTCACACGCAGGTCATCCCCGGTGCCGAGCATCCGGTACGAGCGGAGCGCCCGTCCGACGGGCACCCCGCGACCACTGCCGAGGCGTTCGCACCCGGGGAGACACGCGCATGTCGCGCCTACGTTCCGTCACCGGTTCCACTGGACTCCACCGTCGTTCCCTCCTCGCCGCCGCCGGGGCGGCGGCCGTCACCGCCGGGGCCGGTCACACCCTGTGGCCCGGGGACGGCCGGGCCGCCGCCGCGGCCGGGGAGGGCGTGCCCGCCTCCTCGCGGCCGGCACCGCCCGCCCCGCTCGCCCCCTACACCCGCGGCACCACCCTCGCCGGTACGGCCGTCCCGGTCGGGGCCGCGGGCTACCGCCGCCTCGGTGACGGGCCGGGCTGGCGCCGCGTGGTGCGCGGCGAGCTCGCCGCGCCCCGCACCGGCCGGGCCGACCGCCGTACCGCGCTCACCGCGTTCGTGCAGCTCACCGATCTGCACCTGACCGACGTCCAGCACCCGCTGCGGCTGGAGTACCTGCGCTCGGCCGACGTGCACGCCTGGCGGCCGCAGGAGGCGCTCACCGTGCAGGGCGCGGTCGCCCTCGTGGAACGGATCAACGCGCTGCGGGGCGCCCCGGCCACCGGCTCACCGCTGCACTTCGCGATGACCACCGGCGACAACACGGACAACAACACCCGCTCCGAGCTGGAATGGTTCCTGACGGTGATGAGCGGGGGCCGCGTCACCCCCGACACGGGCGACCCGCGCCACTACGAGGGCGTCCAGAACAGCGGCCTGAAGCAGTACTGGCAGCCGGACGCCGCCGTCCGCGACGCCGACAAGCGCCTCGGCTTCCCGCACCTGGACGGCTTCCTCGCGGCGGCCCTCCGCCCGGTGGACAGCCCCGGCCTCGGCCTCCCCTGGTACTCCACCGTCGGCAACCACGACACGATGCCGCTCGGCTGCTACGCCTCGCACGACGACCCCCGCCTCACCGACCTGGCGGTGGGCGGACGGAAGCTGATGGACGTCCCCGCGGCCGAGGCGCGCAGACTCCAGCAGGCCATCCGGAAGGCCACGGACCCCAAGGGCGTGCGGTACGGCGAGTTCCTGGCGGCCCACGCCCGCGCCGCGCGCCCCGTCACCCCCGACGACCGGCGCGCCCCCTTCACCGCCGCCGAGTACCTGCGGGCCCACCTCGACCCGGCGCACCGGGGCGCCGGCCCGGTCGGGCACGGCTACACCGCCGACAACCTCGACGCCGGCACCCAGTACTACGCCTTCCGCATCGCCGACGACGTGGTCGGCGTCAGCCTCGACACCACCCACCCGGGCGGCCACTACGCGGGCTCCCTCGACACGGCCCAACTGCGCTGGCTGGAGCGCACCCTGCGCACCCACGAGGACTCCCACGCGATCGTCTTCAGCCACCACACCAGCACGTCGATGACCAACACCCACCGCGACCCGGCCCGCCCCGACGAACGGCGCCACGGCGGCGAGGAGGTCCTCGCGCTCCTCGGCCGCCACCGCAACGTGGTGGCCTGGGTCAACGGCCACATCCACCGCAACGCCGTCACCCCGCACACCGGGCCCGGCGGCTCCTTCTGGGAGATCTCCACCGCCTCCCACATCGACTTCCCGCACCTGGCCCGGATCGTCGAGCTGGTGGACAACAGGGACGGCACGCTCTCCCTCTTCACCACCCTCGTCGAGTCCGCCGCCCCCTCCCGCACCGACTTCGACGATCTCTCCCCGACCGGCCTCGCCGCCCTCTACCGCGAGCTGTCCCACAACGCCCCGGGCGCCCGCACCGACCTGGCCGGCGACCCGGGGGACCGCAACACGGAGCTGCTGCTGAGGAAGGGCTGAAACCGGTCGACCCCCGTGGCCGGGGCAACCCCGCGGGCTCCGTCCGCGGTCCCTCCCTGCGACCACACCCCGAGGGACAGGGAGGCACGCGCGTGCGGACGAGGATGCGGGCGGCGGCGGCGGTGGTGGCGGCGGCCCTCTCGGCGGTCCTGGCGGCCCCCGCCGTGGCGGCGCCCCCGGGGCCCGGAGCCGCGAGCGCCACCGGCGACCACCGGGCGACCCGCCAGGCGATGCGGGCCGCGGTCGACGCCGGCGTGCCCGGGGTGACGGCGACGGTGAGGGACCGGCGGGGCACCTGGTCGGCGACCGCCGGAGTGGGCGACCTCCGCACGGGGCAGGAGCGCTCCCCGCACGACCGCTACCGGATCGGCAGCGTCACCAAGACCTTCGTGGCGACGGTGCTGCTGCAACTGGAGGCGGAGGGCAGGCTGTCCCTGGACGACACCGTCGACACCTGGCTGCCCGGCCTGGTGACCGGCAACGGCCACGACGGCACCCGGATCACCCTGCGGCAGCTGCTGAACCACACCAGCGGCATCTTCAACTACACGGCGGACGAGGACTACCAGCGGAGGTACTCCACGGAGGAGGGCTTCTTCGAGCACCGCTACGACACCTGGGCCCCAAAGGACCTGGTGCGGGTCGCCCTGGCCCACGAGCCGTCCTTCGAGCCCGGCGCCCCCGGGGAGTGGGAGTACTCCAACACCAACTACGTCCTGGCCGCCCTGGTGATCGAGCAGGCCACCGGCCGCCCCTACGGGGAGGAGGTCCGCCGGCGCGTCATCGAGCCCCTGCACCTGACCGCGACCTCGGTCCCCGGCACCCGGGTCTCCCTGCCCCGGCCCAGCAGCCGCGCCTACTCCAAGCCGGCGTCGGCCGTCACGGGCCCCACCCACGACGTCACGCTCCTCAACCCGTCCCGCGCCTTCGCGGCGGGCGAGATGATCTCCGACTCCGAGGACCTGAACCGCTTCCACCGCGCCCTGCTGACGGGCCGGCTGCTCCCTCCGGAGCAACTGGACGAGATGACCACCACGGTGCCCGTGGGTCCCGGCCACGACTACGGCCTCGGCCTGATGAGGATGACGCTGAGCTGCGGCGTGACCATCTGGGGCCACAGCGGCGGGATCTCCGGCTCCAGGACCGTCGCCGGCACGACGGGGGACGGCCGGCACTCCCTGGCGTTCAACTTCAACGGCGACTGGGCGGGGGACACCGAGGCGGTCGTCGAGGCGGAGTTCTGCGGCGGCTGACGCCCGCGCCCCGGGCGCACGCGGAGGGACCACCGGGCACGGCTCCCGGCGGTCCCTCCGCTCCCCTCCTGCGCGACGCCGTGGTGCCGCCCTAACGGGGCAGCACCACCACGTACGCCGCCGGATCGCGGTCGGCCGAGGCCGTCAGGGCCGTGCGGACCACCGCCGCCTGCTGCTCCATCGCGTCCCTCAGCCCCCGCGGGGTGAGGTGGACGACCGTGATGCCGAGGCGCTCCAGGTGCTCGCGCTTGCGGGCGTACTCCGACCACTGGGCGTCGTCCTCCGCCCGCCCGCCCGGGCGCGGCGCCCGGGTGTCCAGCTCCAGCGCCACCGCCTGCTCCGGCCAGAACGCGTCCAGGCCGCCGAGGTGGGGGCCGCCCGGCAGGCGCAGATCGACGTTCCACACCGGTTCCGGCAGACCGTGCTCGCGCACCATCCGGTACAGCCGGGACTCCGCCATCGAGCGGCCCTCGGCCAGCAGCGCGTCCACCGCGTCCACCACGTGCGGCCGGTTCAGCAGCCGGGCCCGGGTCAGCTCCCGCACCACCGCGGCCGGTTCGCAGTGGCCGCCGCGCACCGCCTCGGTCAGCATCCGGCGGACCGTGTCCGCGTCCTCGAGGCCCGCCACCGCGTCGGCCAGCGCGCGCGGCACCGGCGCCACCGGGACGGGGGCGCCCCCCGCTCGGACGGAGTCGGGCGCCTGGGGGACCGTCACCCGCACCGGCGTGGGCAGGTCGGAGGTGCGCACGATGCGGGCGCAGCCCGTCGAGCGCAGCCGGCGCAGGCGCGGGACCAGGACGTCGAAGGTCTCCAGCGACGGCAGCGGGGGAGTGGAGGTGAAGCCGTGCAGGGTCAGCGCGGCCGGTCCGGTGATCATCGCCTCCCCGTAGGAGGGCGCGGGCGTCCCGTCGGCGCCGGGCTGGACGGGGACGCCTGCCGTCCGCTCCCGGGTCGTGTACAGCAGCACCGCGTGCAGCCGCTCCGCGCTGCTCGGCGGGCCGGGGTGGAGCAGGACGACCCCGGGCAGGAGCTGCCGCCAGGGGCCGCCGGGGCGGCACTGCTCGGCGGCCTGGGCGGCGGACACGCCGTGCGCGCGCAGCTGCGCGGTGGTCAGCACGCGGCGGCTGCCGTCGGCGAGGTGGTGCAGGGGACGGGGGGAGAGCGGGGTGTTGTGGTTCATGTCCGGCAACTTCCCGCCTCAGGAGCCCCTCCGAACCCTTGTTACACATCCGTCGACAAACAAGGACAAGCCCGCACTAAAGGACATGTGTTCGGATGTCGAAAACCCCTGGTCCCTCCGGGCGGGGACCAGGGGTTACGGCCGGGATGCCCGGGTTCGGCAACGGCTGCGGACGGGGTCCGTCAGGGGGGCGGGCCGAGGTCCGCCCCCCTCACGGGAAAGCCCCGGGGACCGGCCGGGGCCGGCTCAGCCCGCCGCCGCGTCGCACGCCTGCCCGCGCAGTGCCCGCGCCAGGTCGTCCCGGGCCTCCAGGACCAGCCGGCGCAGCGCCGGGGCGGCGTCCTCGTGGGCCGCGAGCCACGCGTCCGTCGCGTCCAGCGTCGCCTGCGAGTCCTGCAGCGCGGGGAACAGGCCCCGCACCACGTCCATGCCGATCTGGATCGACCGCTCGGTCCACACCCGCTCGATCGCCGCGAAGTACTTCTCCGCGTACGGCGCGAGCAGCTCCCGCTGCGAGGCCTGGACGAAGCCCGAGATCGTCGCCTCCACCAGCGCGTTGGACAGCGCGTCCGACTCCACGACCTGCGCCCAGCACCGCGCCTTGACCTCCGCCGACGGGCGGGCGGCCAGACAGCGGACCTGGTGCCGCTTGCCGGAGGCGGTGTCGTCCCGCGCCAGCTCCTCGGCCAGGGCCTTCTCGTCCGCGGCCCCGTGCGCGGCCAGCGGCTCCAGGAACGCCCAGCGCAGCTCCTGGTCGACGTCGAGCCCCTCGACCACCGCCGTGCCGGACAGCAGGTCCTGGAGGAGCTGGAGGTCGCCCGGCGCGGAGGCCGTCCGGGCGAAGAAGCGCGCCCAGGCCAGCTGCTGCTCGCTGCCCGGCTCGGCCTCCTCCAGCTCCCGCCGGGCGCCTTCGGCGAGCAGGGCCCCGCCGGTCTCCCGCCAGGCCGGTGCGGCGTAGTGCTCCAGCGCCGACTCGGCCCAGGCGTGCAGCATCTGGAGCACCCCGATGTCGGACTCGCGCCCGGCGAACCGCAGCACCAGGTCCACGAAGTGCCGAGCGGGCAGCAGCGCGTCCCGGGTCAGGTTCCACAGCGCCGACCAGCACAGGGCGCGGGCGAGGGGGTCGGTCAGCGCGCCCAGGTGCTCCTTCAGCGTGGCCAGCGAGGTCTCGTCGAAGCGGATCTTGCAGTACGTCAGGTCGTCGTCGTTGACCAGCACCAGCTCGGGCGCCTCGGCCCCGGCCAGCTCCGCCACGACCGTACGGGCGCCCTCGACGTCCGCCTCGGCGCGCGCGTACCGCTCCAGGGCGCCGGTGTCCGTGCGCCGGTACAGGCCCACTGCCACCCGGTGCGGGCGCAGTTCGGGGTGGGACTCGGCGGCCTCCTGCACCACCGCCAGCTCGTCGATGCGGCCGTCGGCGGCCAGCAGCACCTGCGGGGTGAGGGAGTTGACGCCGGCCGTCTGCAGCCACGCCCGCGACCAGGCGGTCATGTCCCGGCCGCTGGTCTCCTCCAGGACCGACAGCAGGTCGCCGAGGCGGGTGTTGCCGTAGGCGTGGCGCTTGAAGTAGCGCCGGGCGCCCTCCAGGAACGCGTCCTGGCCGACGTAGGCCACCAGTTGCTTGAGCACCGAGGCGCCCTTGGCGTAGGTGATGCCGTCGAAGTTCAGCTTGGCGTCCTGCAGGTCGCGGATGTCCGCGGTGATCGGGTGCGTGGAGGGCAGCTGGTCCGCGCGGTAGGCCCAGGCCTTGCGGCGGTTGGCGAAGGTGATCCAGCCGTCGGTGAAGCGGGTCGCGCCGACCAGCGAGAACGCGCCCATGAAGTCGGCGAAGGACTCCTTCAGCCACAGGTCGTCCCACCACTCCATGGTGACCAGGTCGCCGAACCACATGTGCGCCATCTCGTGCAGGATCACGTTGGCGCGGCCCTCGTAGGATGCCTGCGTGACCTTGCCCCGGAAGATGAACTCCTCCCGGAAGGTCACCAGGCCCGGGTTCTCCATCGCGCCCAGGTTGTACTCGGGCACGAACGCCTGGTCGTACTTCCCGAACGGGTACGGGTAGTCGACGTGGTCGTGGAAGAAGTCCAGGCCCTGCTTGGTCACCAGGAAGACGTCGTCGGCGTCGAAGTGCGGGGCGAGGGCCTTGCGGCACATCGCGCCGAGCGGGATCCGCAGGCGCGTGCCGTCCTCGAAGTCCCGCTCGTAGGTGTCCGTCACGTAGTGGTACGGGCCCGCCACCACGCAGGTGATGTACGTCGAGATCGGCTTGGTCTCCGCGAACCGCCAGACACCGTCGGTGAGTTCACCCGTGCCGTTGCTCCACACCGTCCAGCCCTCGGGCGCCCGCACCTCGAAGCGGAACGGGGCCTTGAGGTCGGGCTGCTCGAAGCACGCGAAGACCCGGCGGGAGTCGGCCGGCTCGTACTGGGTGTACAGGTACACCTCGCCGTCCTCGGGGTCGACGAAGCGGTGCAGGCCCTCGCCGGTGCGGGAGTAGGCGCACCGGGCGTCGACGACGAGTTCGTTGTCGGCGGCGAGGTCCTCCAGCAGGATCCGGGTGCCGTCGAAGACCTCGCCGGGGTCGAGGTCCCGCCCGTTGAGGGAGACGGCCGTCACGCTCGGCGCGATCAGGTCCGCGAAGCTGCTCGCCCCCGGCTCGGCGCAGCGGAACCGGAGGGTGGTGACGGAGCGGAACGTGCGGGGCCCGTCACCGGCGGTGTCGCCGATCGCCGAACGCAGGTCGAGGGACACCTCGTACCCGTCGACGGACAGCAGGGCGGCCCGCTCCCGGGCCTCGTCGCGGGTCAGATTCTCACCGGGCACGGGCGGCACTCCTCAGGCGTCGTCGACGGGGATCATCAGGACCGATCCTGCCATGTGCCCCTGACGCGGGGCAGCCGGGAATGACCGGGAGGCGGCACGGCGTTCCCCCTGGGAGACCCCTTCCCCCGTGAGGAGCGACATGTCGGACAAGACCCCCGCCACGCCCGTCGACTTCTGGTTCGACCCGCTGTGCCCCTGGGCCTGGATGACCTCCCGCTGGATGGTGGAGGTGGAGAAGGTGCGGGACGTCAAGGTCCGCTGGCGTCTGATGAGCCTCGCCGTCCTCAACGAGGACAAGCTCGACGAGCTCCCCGAGGAGTACCGCGAGATGCTCGAGACCAAGGCCTGGGGTCCGGTCCGGGTGGTCATCGCGGCCCAGCAGGAGCACGGCGCCGAGGTGCTCGGCGACCTGTACACCGCGCTCGGCACCCGTATCCACAACCAGGGCGAGGGCCCGGAGAAGGAGACCGTCGCCGCCGCGCTGAAGGACGTCGGTCTGCCCGAGTCCCTCATGGAGCACTGGGACTCCACCCCGTACGAGCCCGAGCTGCGCGCCTCCCACAAGGAGGGCATCGACAAGGTCGGCCAGGACGTCGGCACCCCGGTCATCGCGGTCCCCGGCGCCGACGGCGAGCAGATCGCCTTCTTCGGCCCGGTCGTCACCCCCGCCCCCCGCGGCGAGGAGGCCGCCCGCCTGTGGGACGGCACCCTCGCGGTGGCCTCCGTCCCCGGCTTCTACGAGCTCAAGCGCACGCGGACGAAGGGCCCGGACTTCAGCAACCTGTGACGGGTCGCCCCGGTCACTCCAGGACGGGGATCTTGAGGGGTTCGGCGAAGGGCTTCTTGTTGAAGCCCGTGCGCAGGTTGCGGCACTGCCTGCCGGTGTCCGGGTCGAGCACGTTCACGCAGATCCAGAACTCGCCCACGCCGGCCCGTCCCAGCCGTTCCTTGAGCCAGGCCTCCTCCTTCTTGTCCAGTTGACGGTGCTGCTGGTCCGCGCCGCAGGTCCAGCAGTAGTCCTTCATCGTCCTCTGTGTCGCCATTGCGCCACTCTGACCCGGAGTGCCGTGTACCGGAAGCCCCCGCGAGTCACGTCCTCGCGGGGGCCTCCCTTTTTCCGCCTGCCGGGTGAACGGTGAGAAGGCGATCACGGGGCAGGGCGCTTCACGGGGTGCGCCGGGAGCTCCGGGCACCCCGGAGCTCAGGGGGCGGGCAGCGGCACGTCCGTGCGGGACGTGGCGGCGGCCTCGTACCGCCGGGCCACGTCCTGCCGGTCGACGACCTTCCCCACCGCCTCGGCGAAGTCCGCCTCCTGGTTCCGGTACCGCAGGTGGAAGGCGTGCTGCCAGGCGTCGAGGACCAGGATCGGCGTCGCGCCCCGGCCGACGCTCCCCCGGTGGTCGTAGACCTGCTCGAGCGGTTCGCCGCCGCCCTTCACGTACGCCGCGTGGTGCTTGGCGTGGTGCAGCTCGATGATCCCGGGGCCGAGCACGGGGGCGAGCGCGGAGTGGTCGTACGGCAGGTCGGGCAGCGTGCAGACGGGCATGACGGGGTCCCCTCCGAACTCTTGCTGCAAAAGAGTTGCAACTGCACGCTAGCAGCAGAAAGGGGCGGGCGCAGGGCCGGAGCACGCGAAACGGCCCCCGCGTGTCCACGCGGGGGCCGTCGCCGGGGCGGAGGAGGGGTCAGCTCCGGGCGCGCCTGAGCTGCCGGGCGTACCCCACCGCCGCCAGGGCCAGCGTCATCCCGCCCGAGGAGTACAGCTGCACGCGCGTGTCCGGCTCCCGGGCCATGAGGACGAAGACCGCCGCCATGCCGGCCAGCGCCGCCCAGGTCAGCCACGGGAACGCCCACATCCGCACGACCAGCTTCTGCGGCGCCTCGCGCTCCAGCCGGCGGCGCAGCCGCAGCTGCGAGACGGCGATGAAGATCCAGACGATCAGGATCACCGCGCCGATCATGTTCAGCAGCCAGGAGAAGACGTCGTCGGGCCGCCAGTAGCTCAGCAGCACGCACAGGAAGCCGAAGGCGGAGGAGGCCAGTACGGCGATCCGCGGCACCCCGCCCGACACCCGGCCCAGCACCTTCGGCCCCTGCCCGCGCTCCACCAGCGAGTAGCCGATGCGCGAGGCGCCGTAGATGTTGGCGTTCATCGCGGACAGCAGCGCGACCAGCACCACGACGTTCATCAGCTGGCCGGCGCCCGGGATGCCGAGGCGGTCCAGGGCGGCGACGTACGGGCCGTCCTCGACCACCGCCGGGGAGTCCCACGGGACCAGGGTGACGACGACCGCCATCGAGCCGATGTAGAACAGCGCGATCCGCCACATCGCCGTACGGACCGCGCTCGCCACGCCCTTGACCGGGTTCTCCGACTCGGCCGCCGCGATGGTCACGGTCTCCAGGCCGCCGTAGGCGAAGACGGACGCGAGCAGGCCGATCACCAGGCCCTCGCCGCCGTTGGGGAGGAAGTCGGTGAGGTGGGAGGCGCCCGGGGAGTCCGTGCCGGGCAGCACGCCCGCGATGGCCAGCACGCCGAGGCCGAGGAACAGGACGATCGCGCCGACCTTCAGGGCCGCGAACCAGAACTCGAACTCGCCGAAGTTCTTCACCGCCGCGAGGTTCGTCCCGCAGAACACCACCATGAACAGCGCCACCCACGCCCACTCGGGCGTGCCCGGCAGCCAGCCGGTGACGATCTTCGCGGCGCCGATGGCCTCCAGGCCGACCGCCGTGCACAGCAGGACCCAGAACGCCCAGCCGGCGGTGAAGCCCGCCCAGGGGCCGATCGCCCGCTCGGCGTGCGCCGAGAAGGAACCCGAGGAGGGGTACGCGGCCGACATCTCGCCCAGCATCCGCATCACCAGCATCACCAGGAGGCCGGAGAGGGTGTAGGCGAGGACGATCGAGGGTCCGGCGGCGGCGATCCCCGCGCCGGACCCGACGAACAGGCCGGCGCCGATGACCCCGCCGAGGGCGATCATCGACAGGTGGCGCTGTTTCAGGCCGTGCGAGAGGGAGGCGCCGTCCGCGGTGGGGGGCGTCTCGACGGAGGTGCTGGACATAGGGGCGCGGCCCGTTCGCTGTGTGGGGGTAAAACGCACCCAGTCTGGGCGGCCCCTCCTCCTTCCGGAGGGGCCGCCCAGCATACGGACACCCCCTGTGCGGAGGGTGAGACTCCGGTCACGCGGCGGCCGTGGTGCGGTGCGGGGCGACCCCCTCGATCGCGTACGACTCCTTCCCCTCGATGCCGACCGGGACGTCACCGGCGGCCGTCACCCGGTGCAGCCGGTGCAGCCGGCGCGGCAGGCCGTCGCAGTGGTCGACGGCGGGGTGCCGCGTGCCACCGGCCCGTGCGCCGGCACGGACCGGTGGGACCGGTGGCACATCGCCGGGGCGACGCGAGGCGAGGTTCCGGGCCTGGGCGACCACGCGCCGAAGCCGGCAGGACGGCCGCGCGCTGCCCGGACGGCGACCGACGCGCGGGGACGGCGTCCGACGGGCGGGGACGGCCCGTTTGGTGGGACCTCACAGACGCCCTCCCGCCGGACCCTGTCGGCGAAACCACCCCACCTCAGTGACCGGTGTCACGCCGTACCGCTGGTCACCGCCCTCCTTTGTCCGAAGCCCACCAAGCCCCCGTCGGCCCCTTTGTCGAGCGCTGACGGTGATCGGTACGAGGGCGCCGGGATAGCGTCACCGTGTCCCCGACTGCCCTCACCCTCGCGGAGTCCCCATGAGCACCGCTGCCGCCCCCTCCACCCGCACCGGCCTGGTCCTCGCCGACCTGCTTCCGGCCTCCCGCGTCCGCGACACCGCGCTCGTGCTCGGCGGTGCCGCCCTCACCGGCCTCGCCGCCCAGATCGCGGTGCCCGTCCCCGGCTCGCCGGTGCCGGTGACCGGCCAGACCTTCGCCGCGCTGCTCGTCGGCACCGCCCTCGGCGCGGGCCGCGGCCTCGCCTCCCTCGCGGTGTACGCGCTGGCGGGCCTCGCCGGGGTGCCCTGGTTCGCGAACGGCTCGCACGGGATCGGCGCGTCCTTCGGCTACATCCTCGGCATGCTGCTGGCCGCCGCCGCGGTGGGCGCCCTGGCCCGCCGCGGCGCCGACCGCTCCGTCTGGCGGACGGCGGGCACCATGGCGCTCGGCTCGGCGGTCATCTACGCCGTCGGCGTGCCCTACCTGGCCCTGTCCACCGGCATGTCCGCCTCCGCCGCGATCGCGGCCGGCCTCACCCCCTTCCTCGTCGGCGACGCCCTGAAGGCGGCCCTGGCCATGGGAGTGCTGCCGACCGCCTGGAAGTTCGTCGGCAGGCGGTGACGACCGCCCGGCAACCCGCGGAAGAGGCCCGGCAGGGCGTCCTGTGACGCCCTGCCGGGCCTCTTCCCGTGTCGCGCTACGCCGTTGTGCCGGTCCCGCCGGCCGACGGCCGGGAGGCGGGAAGGCTCGCCCGGACACCCCCCGAGGGACGGCGGCGGAACGTGAAGGCGGGGCGGAGATCCACTGCACCTGCCCGGACGGCGCGCAGGAGCCGGCCGCCGAGTCCTCCCCGGCCCGCGACGATCCGCTGCGGACCTGGCGGAGCTTCGAACGCAACGCCCGCCGGGGGCAGGGCCACCGGAAGATCCGCCTGGCGGAGACCGGGTTCCGCGGCCACCCGGCCGTGGTCCGGGAGTACCCGTTCACGCTGAGGGCGTCCCGTGCCACGCCCGCCTGCTGGGCTTCACCGCGGACGGAACGACGTACCGGATCAACACGTGGTACCGGCCGGAGGCCGAAGCGGCGGCGCCGGAGGCGTACGGGAAGGCCGAGGACGACTTCGCGGTGCTCTGGCGCGCAGGGGGCCGGGGCCCGCGGGCACACGCGCCGCGGGCCCCGGCCCCGTCACCGGGAGTCCCCGTCGGCCGGGACCCCGTCCCGCGCCCCGGCGCGTGCGGCACCGCCGTCACCGCGCCCGGCCAGGTGCTGCTTCACGAAGGCGACGGCGAGCACGAGGGCGGCGACCAGCAGCGACAACAGCACCGTGGTCCGCCCGTTGTGCTCGGTGTCGGTCAGCATGTAACCGAGCACGAACACGATCAGCGCCGCGCTGGCCCAGGTCAGGTACGGGTACAGCCACATCCGCACGACCAGCTTCTCAGGTGCCTCGGCCTGGATGATCCGCCGCATGCGCAGCTGCGAGAAGCAGATCACCAGCCAGACGAACAGCGCGACCGCGCCGGAGGAGTTGACCAGGAAGAGGAAGACCGAGTCCGGGAACTCGTAGTTGAAGAAGACGGCGACGAAGCCGAACACGACCGACGCGATGATCGCGTTCCGCGGCACGCCCCGGCGGGTGGTCCGGGCGAACGCCTTCGGCGCGTCCCCCCGCCGACCGAGCGAGAAGGCCATCCGGGAGGCCGTGTAGAGACCGGAGTTGAGGCAGGACAGCACGGACGTCAGCACGATGAAGTTCATGATCTGACCGGCGTGCGCGATGCCGAGGGAGTTCAGGGCGGCGACGTACGAGCCGTCCTCGGCGATCGACTCGCTGTTCCACGGCAGCAGGCAGACGACGACGAAGATCGACCCGAGGTAGAAGACGCCGATGCGCCAGATGATGCTGTTGGTCGCCTTGGTCACGGCCCGTTGCGGGTCCTCCGACTCACCGGCCGCCAGGGTCGCGATCTCGCTGCCCATGAAGGAGAAGACGACGAGCAGGATGCCGGTGAGGATGGCGCCGGCGCCGTGGGGCAGGAAGCCGCCGTGCTCGGTGAGGTTGCCGAGCCCCGCGGAGTCGCTGTCCACCCCGGGCAGCACACCGAAGACGGCCAGTCCGCCGATGACGATGAACGCGCCGATGGCGACGACCTTGATCCCGGCGAACCAGAACTCGAACTCGCCGTAGGAACCGACGGACGCGAGGTTGGTGGCGGTCAGCACCACCATCACGATGAGGGCCCAGCCCCACTGGGGAACGGCCGGTATCCACCCTTCGAGGATGGTGGCCCCGGCGGTCGCCTCCACCGCCAGCACCACGACCCAGAAGAACCAGTAGAGCCAGCCGATCGAGAACCCGGCCCAGGGCCCGAGCGCGCGGTCGGCGTGGGCGGAGAAGGACCCGGACGTCGGGTTGGCCGCCGACATCTCACCGAGCATCCGCATCACCAGCACCACGAGCGTGCCGACGAGGGCGTAGGAGAGGAGGATCCCGGGACCGGCGGCCGCGATGCCCGAGCTGGAACCGACGAACAGGCCGGCGCCGATGACACCGCCGATGGCGATCATCGACAGGTGGCGGTTCTTGAGTCCGGCCTGCAGACCGGACCCGTCCCCTCCGGGGCCGTCGGTGCTGCCGGAAGAGGGGGTTCCCGTGGGGTCTCCGGGACTGTTGCCGGTCGTTTTGAGGGTCGGCTGCGAGGTCATGGAGCGGATTTCCTTTGCGCCGTGGGGGCCGTTCCCCGGATGAATCCGGTGAGCGTGGGGGAGTGTCGGCACATGCGGACGTGGGGGTCCGATGCGGCGGGTATACGGGCCGGTCCAGTGAAACTGAGGTGAACGGATTCGAGAACCTGTGAATGAGGATTTTTACTCGACCTTTCCCTGAGGTTCAGTGATTCTCCTCACGCTTCTGGGTCTCAGCACCCCGCGCGCCTTCCCGGAAGTCCGCGTGTCACACTCGGACCATGCGCGTGTACCTCGGTTCCGACCATGCCGGCTACGAACTCAAGAACCACCTCGTCGAGTGGCTCAAGGGCGCGGGTCACGAGCCCGTCGACTGCGGGCCCCACATCTACGACGCCCAGGACGACTACCCGCCCTTCTGCCTCCGCGCCGCCGAGCGGACCGCCGCCGACCCCGGCGCCCTCGGCATCGTGATCGGCGGCTCCGGCAACGGCGAGCAGATCGCCGCGAACAAGGTGAAGGGCGTGCGGGCGGCCCTGGCGTGGAGCGAGGAGACGGCGGCCCTGGGCCGTCAGCACAACAACGCCAACGTGGTCGCGGTGGGTGCGCGCATGCACACGCAGGACGAGGCCACCGCGTTCGTGGAGACCTTCCTGAACACCCCGTTCTCGCAGGACGAGCGCCACATCCGCCGCATCGACATGCTCGCCGACTACGAGACCACCGGCGACCTCCCCCCGATCCCGCCCCACCACCCCCAGCAGTAACCGGGACGCACACCGGCCCCCGCCGAGAACCGGAAGGCCCCGCGGCGGGGGCGGCGACCGGCGTGCCCGTGCGCGGGACGTACGAGACGCGCGGGACGTGCGGGAGACGGAGGAGGGGGATCAGGCAGGAGAGGGGAGCCCGTGCCCGAGGGACACACCATTCACCGGCTGGCCGAGGACTACGCCGCCGCCTTCGCGCACCGCGCGCCCCTGCGCGTCACCAGCCCCCAGGGCAAGTTCGCCGACGCCGCCACCCTCCTCGACCGCACGCCCCTGCACACCACCGACGCCCACGGCAAGCACCTCTTCCTCGGCTTCGGCGACCCGGACCCGGAGCACCCGGAACACACCGAGTGGGTCCACATCCACCTCGGCCTCTTCGGCAAGGTCACCTTCGGCCCGGCCCCCGCGCCGCCGCCCACCGACACCGTCCGGCTGCGCCTCGCCGGCGACACGTCCTACGTCGACCTGCGCGGTCCCACCACCTGCGCCCTGATCACGGACGCCGAGAAGCAGGCGATACACGACCGCCTCGGCCCCGATCCCCTGCGCCCGGACGCGGACCCGGCCGCCGCGTACCGCAGGATCGGCCGCAGCCGTACGACGATCGCCGCCCTCCTCATGGACCAGAAGGTCATCGCCGGCGTGGGCAACGTCTACCGCGCCGAGGTCCTCTTCCGGCACCGGATCGACCCGTACCGGGCGGGCCGGGACATCACCCCGGCCGAGTGGGACGCGATCTGGAGCGACCTGGTCGTCCTCATGCGCGAGGGCGTCCGCACCAACCGCATCGACACCGTCCGCCCGGAACACACCCCCGAGGCGATGGGCCGCCCGCCGCGCGTGGACGACCACGGCGGCGAGGTGTACGTGTACCGCAGGGCCCCTCTGCCCTGCCACGTCTGCGGCGGCGAGATCCGCACCGCCGATCTCGCCGCCCGCAACCTCTTCTGGTGCCCCACCTGCCAGGACACCTGAGGTCAGGTCACCGCACGGCCCTCAGAAGCCGTGCGGCAGCCACGGCGCCGCGCCACCGCTGCCGAACGCCAGGGACGCCTCCGCCAGCGCCCCCCGCCGCACCTCGCGCACCCGGCCGGCCGCGGCCAGCGCCGCGAGGCTCACCCCGCCGAGGTACGCGGCGCCCAACTCCCGTATGGACAGGGTGAGGTCCGCCGCGTCCTCGGTGCGCTCGCAGGACGCCCCCTTCGCGTCCCCGCTCAGCCGCCAACGCCCCGTGTTCCAGGGGCAGAACGCGTCCTCCACCTCGAACACCACGTCCACCGGTGTCTGGTACGTCCGCACCTCGAGGGCCTCCCCGACGTCGACCAGCCGTACGTGCAGCGCGTCCCGCAGGACCGGCCGGCACCGCCGGAGGTCCGCCACCATGTGCTGCCAGCCCTCGTCGACCGGCCGCCCCCGCGCCACCAGCGTCGACGTCAGGTCGATGGAGAACAGGAACCGCCACAGCGCCGCGTCCGCCGCCGGGTCCAGCGCGTCCAGGGAGCTCAGGACCACCGTGCCCTCGGGCCCGGCCGGTCCCCAGCCCGGCTTCACGCGGAACCGCGCGTACCCGACCGTCTCGCCGTCCCGCTCGGCGACGACGCACTGCAGCGGAGACCCCCCGTCCCGCTCGCTCTCCGGGTCGAGCACGCCCAGCCGCTCCCAGCCGGGCCGGCGGGCGAGCATCCCCGGCCGCCGGGCCACCAGCCGGGCGTAGACCGCCTCGCAGGCGTCGAGCACGTCGGTCGGCGTCGCGTACCGCAGCCGCACGGCGTCGGTGCCGGCCGGGACCGACAGCCCCGCCCGCTCCGTGTCGATCTCGGCGTCCGTCTGGAACGAGGCCGTCCCGTACCCGAACCGGCCGTAGATCGCCGGCTCGGACGCGGTGAGCACCGCCAGCGGCTCGCCCCAGGACCGCACGTCGTCCAACTGCCGCCGCATCAGCGACGTCAGCACCCCGCGCCGCCGGTGCGTGGCGGCCACGCTCACCCCCGTGACGCCCGCGGCGGGCACGGACGCGCCCCCGGGCACGGTCAGCCGGAACGAGAACGCGCCCGCCGTCCCCACGCACGCGTCGCCGTCCCAGGCGGCCAGGAACCGGCCGAACTCGGTCAGCGAGTTCCACAGCTCCCGCTCCTCGGGCGCCTCCTGGACCCCGCCGAAGGCACGGAGCAGCGTCTCGTACCACTGGTCCCACTCGTCCGGAGCCAGGTTCCGCAGCACGGGTTCGAAGTACGCTGAGCCGTCGGTCACATCACTCGTCCCAATCGTTTCACGCGCGCGCTCGTTCGCCATGATCCATGCCTACCAGGGCAGGACAGGGCGAGCGAAGGAATTTCTCCCGGGCGGCCCCATGACGGCGTCCGGTGAAGTTCACTGTGAAGTCGGTCCCCGGACGGGGGACAACCAGGACCTCCCGTGCCAAGCGGCCGGTCCGATGGATAGGGTCCCGAACTGATGGCAGCAGGACGAGAGCGGCGCGCGGAGGCCGATACGTTCACGGCCCGGTGGAAGAAGCAGTGGCACCGGGCCCGCGTCGGCATGCGCCGGGCCGCCGTCGACTACTTCCGCGGGGACGGCTCGGACTGGGTCGCGCTCGCCGGACTGCTCCTGACCATCCCGCTGATCACGGCCGGGACGCTCGCCAACTCCGTGTGGTGCGCGCCGGCCGCCCTGGTCGTCCCGATCGTCGCGGGCGGCCTGCTGCTGCGCCCGGCGAGCCTGCTCGGCCTGTACGCGGCGGCGGCGACCGCGCTGATCGTGGAGTCGGTGAAGCTCGGCCCCTACACCGAGGGCGCGGCCCGGGTCACCCCGGGCGTGGTCCTCACGGTTGCGGCCTGCGGTTTCTTCGGGCTGCTCGTCGCCCAGTTCCGCAGCCGGGTGGGCGTGCCCTGGCGGCGCGGCGGCACCATGCTGTTCGACCTGCGCGAACGCATCCGGGTGCAGAGCAAGCTGCCGCAGCTGCCGGACGGCTGGCACCGGGAGATGGCCCTGCGCCCGGCGGGCGGGCAGTCGTTCTCGGGCGACTTCGTGGTCGCGGCCCGGACGAACGGCGGGCGCACCCTGGAGGTCGTGCTGACGGACGTGTCCGGCAAGGGCATGGACGCCGGCTCGCGCGCCCTGCTGCTGTCGGGCGCCTTCGGCGGCCTCCTCGGCAGCCTCCCCCCGCACGCCTTCCTCCCGGCCGCCAACGGCTACCTGCTCCGCCAGGACTGGGACGAGGGCTTCGCCACCTCCATCCACCTGGTCCTCGACCTCGACTCCGGCGACTACGAGCTGTACTCCGCGGGCCATCCGCCGGGTCTCCAGCTCAGCGCGGGCAGCGGCCGCTGGGAGGAGAAGGCGGCCGACGGCCCGCTGCTGGGCGTGTACGACGGTGCCCAGTTCGACCCGGTGAAGGGCACGTTGCGCCCCGGAGACGTGCTGATGCTGTTCACGGACGGCCTGGTGGAGACCTCCGACCGGGACATCGTCGAGGGCATCGACCGGCTCACCGGCGAGGCCGACCGCTATGTCGCCGGCGGCTTCCACGGAGCCGCCTGGCACCTCATCGAGGCGGTGGCCAAGGACGTCAACGACGACCGCGCCCTGCTGCTGATCTGCCGCGAGGGCCCCACGGCGGCCGCGTCCCGCTGAACCGCGCCCCCTCTCCGGCCGGGCGGGGGACACTGGACGCGTGACGACCGAGACACCGCGCACCCCGCTGACCCCGGCCGAGGCCGTGGCCCGCGCCGCGCACGCCGGCCAGACCGACAAGGCGGGCCGGCCGTACGCCGAGCACCTGCGAGCCGTCGCCGAGGGCGTACGGCGGCGCGGCGGCGACGACGAGCAGATCGCGGCCGCCTGGCTGCACGACGCCGTCGAGGACGGCAGGCTGCCGGACCGGTGGCTCGAGGAGGCCGCGCTGACCCGGCGGACCAGGGACATCGTCCGCGCGGTCACCAAACGGCCCGGGGAGCCGCCCGAGGCGTACGCGGCCCGCATCCTCGCCACCCCCGGCGCACTGCTGGTGAAGGAGGCGGACCTGGCGCACAACGCCGACCCCGCCCGTCTCGCCGTACTGGACGGGGCGACCCGCACACGACTGACCGAGAAGTACGCGCGGATGCGCACACTCCTCGGTCTCGTGGCGGGGAACGAAGGGGCTGAGGGACTGAAGAACTGAGGGACTGAGGGGCTGGGAGACCTGGGGGCCAGGGAACCAGAGGCCAGGGGGACTAGGCGGACACCTTCTCGCGGGTCTCCCGCTTCTCCCGCAGCTCGCCCCCGCGGGCCGGTTCGGCGGTGTCCCGCTTGAACGCCCACCGCATCCTCGGCTCCATCACGCACCGGAAGACCCGCCGCACCGGCTTGGTGCACAGCAGCGTCACCATGGCGGCCGCGAGGACGGTCACGGCGATCCAGCCGAGCGGACCGTGCAGCGCCGAGTGGTCGAACCAGCCCCGGTAGTCGCCGGCCTTCACCACGAAGCCGTGCAGCAGGTAGCCGTAGAGCGTGCCCGCGCCGAGGGCGGTGAACCACAGGTGGCGGCGCGGCACCCAGGCGAAGAAGCAGGCGGTCAGCAGCAGCGAGCAGCCGAACAGGACGAGCACCATGACCGGGCCGACCCACCACGGCTCGCCCAGTTCCTGCGCGGCGTCGCGGTGGTAGAACCACGCGGTGTTCATCCGCGGCGCCGCCCACCAACCGACGGCCAGCGCCGCCGCGAACACCGGAACCGAGAGGATCCGTACCGACCGGCGGCGCACCCGGTGGAAGTGCTCGGGCCGCAGGCACAGACCGAGCACGAAGAACGGCAGGAACTGCAGGACGCGCTGCAGGTCCAGGTCGTCGCCGATGTCCGGGCTGACGCTGGCCAGCATGGCGATGCCGAGCGCCAGCGGCAGCGGGTGCCGCACCGTCTTCCAGATCGGCGTGGTCAGCCGCCACACGAACAGCGCGACCAGGAACCAGGTGAGGTACCAGGGGTCGAGGAGGCTGATCTCCTGCTGCGGATCGTTGTCGACGAACCGCTTGAAGAGGGGATAGGCGGTCTCGAAGACGATGTACGGGACGGCGACGCCGGTGATCAGCCGCTGCAGCCGGTCGGGGCGCATGTCGAAACTGCGCGAGAAGAAGCCGGAGATGATGATGAAGGCCGGCATGTGGAACGCGTACACGACCATGTACGCGGCTTCGAGGGTCCGGCTGTCGCCCTTGAGCGGCTCCCAGGCGTGACCGACGGCCACCAGCACGATCGCCAGGTACTTGGCGTTGTCGAAGAACGCGTCGCGCTGCTTGCCGGAGGGGGCCGGCCGGTCGCCCTGCCGGTTCTCCGCGGGCCGGCCCGGCACTTCGGACGCCGGCGACTGCGCGGTGGGGAGCGGAGTTCTGCGGTTGCCGTACGGTCGCTGCGAGTTCGTCACGGACCCTCCCGCCGGGAACCGGAGGAGAAGATCGGTGAACTCGCTGCGCTTGCGGGGGACGAGGCAGCGTGGAACATCTGAGGCACCCTAGCGTTGTCCGTGGGTATTCGTAAAACGACCGATGTCGTTACTGGTTATTCGGTCCGGGTACCCCGGAATCAGGAAAGTCGGCAGCGCTGCGGGCGTGATGGTCAACACACCTCATGGGTAAGGGCTTTGTGGGGGCGTACGCCCGCCTTGTCGTGATTATTCCTGAATAAAGGGCGCATGAGGCCGGCAGGTGACTCCGACGGAATGCCCGCTTCGCTCCCCTTCGTGCCTTCCCCGCGGGGATATCGAGACGGTCTCGACGGCAATTCGAATTGGCTGCGAACGCTTTGTGTGGATGCGGAAACGATCCGGTCGTATTCCCGGTGCGGGTGTTCCCTCGAATTGCCGTGCGACACGGCGCCGTCGGCCGGGGGCGGCGGGCGCGCGCACGGGGCCCGACCACCGCGGGCCGGACGATGCGTCACCGGCCGCATAGGGGGGCCGTGTTGGTGGCACGATGGTTCTGGCGGGGTGCGCGGGGATGCGTCGCCCGGGCCGGGAGAGCTGAACCGACCGAGGGTGTGATCAGTTGTGGCCATTTCACTGTCCGTGGTGCTGCTGTTGGCGATCATCCTGGTAGTGCTGCTGAGAGGGGGATCCATCAAGCCCGGGCCCGCGATCGTCGCGATCCTCTTCGGTTTCTTCCTCGCCTCGACCGGCATGGCCGACGACATCCAGCGGTTCCTGAACTCGATAGCCGAGACGATCAACTCCATCAGCTTCTGACGCGCGCCCGGCCCTCCCGTCCGGCCCCGGGACCGGCCGAGGCCGACCCCCTCCCCGGCGGCCGGGCCGCCGTGCGGCTCTCCGCCGGCGGCCTCGGTGCGTCCGCGGGAGTCCTGCCGCGCCCGGCCGATCGACACGCCGACGGCGCGGAGGGCGACCGCGGGCGCCGGGGGGCCCTCCTCCCGCGGCGGCCGGCGGCCCGCCGCTCGGATTTCCGGGCGTCGGGCGGGGGAGTCGGCGACGGCGCGTCCGATCACCTGTGCGAGCACCCGTTCGGCCCTCTCCTCGCCGAGGGCGCGACGCTCACGATGCCGCGGCGCCCACGACGAGGACCCGCGCAGTGCCGGGTCGCATCCGCTCCCCTCCCCGCCCGCAGGACGCCCGCAAGGCGCCCGCGCGACATCCGTACGGAGTACCGGCACGCGCGAACGGCGTTCCCTCCGTCCCGGCGCCGGCCGGAGCGGGCGCGCGGAGGGGCGCGGGCGGCCGGTCCGGCCCGTGGAACGGCTCAGGCCCGGGTGAGAGGTGCGCACCTCTCACCCGGGCCTGAGCCGTGTCAGAGCGGGCGACGGGAATCGAACCCGCGTAGCCAGTTTGGAAGACTGGGGCTCTACCATTGAGCTACGCCCGCACAGCGTGTGCCGCGGGTGGGTGGCCACGGCACTGACAGGCATCGTAGCGGGTCGTGCCCCTTTGTCGCACACCCCGTCCCCGTCGCACCGCCGACGCCGCACCGCGCCCGGGAAATGCGGCGGAAGGACTGCCCGGCGGCATGTACCCTACGTGTCGCACCAGACGGGGTGTGGCGCAGCTTGGTAGCGCGTCCGCTTTGGGAGCGGAAGGCCGTGGGTTCAAATCCCGCCACCCCGACCAACCACCCGATCGTCTCCGATGATCGCCTTTGGGCGCCGTAGTCGCTGCCGTTACTATTCAAGCTGCACGCCCGTGTCTCTCAGCTCTCCGAGCGTCTGATGCAGTCCTCCGGGCGGCGCATCGGCCGGACCGTTCTGGTTCCGGCGGAAACCGAGAAGTCAGCCACAAGGAGACCGAACCGTGAAGAGCGCCGTGGAGACCCTGAACCCGACCCGGGTTCGGCTCACTGTCGAGGTGCCCTTCGAGGAGCTCAAGGACAGCCTCGACGCGGCGTACAAGAAGATCAACCAGCAGGTCACGGTGAAGGGCTTCCGCAAGGGCAAGGTCCCGGCCCGGGTCATCGACCAGCGGTTCGGTCGGGGTGCGGTGCTGGAGGAGGCTGTCAACGACGCTCTCCCGAAGTTCTACACCGACGCCGTCAACGAGGCCGAGCTGAGCCCGCTGGGCCAGCCCGAGGTCGACATCACGGAGCTGAAGGACGGCGAGACGCTGAACTTCACCGCCGAGGTCGACATCCGCCCGACCATCGAGATCCCGGACTACTCCGGCATCGAGGTCGAGGTCGACGCCATCGAGGTCACCGACGAGGACGTCGAGAAGTCCGTCGAGCAGCTCCGCGAGCGCTTCGCCTCCACCTCCCCGGTCGAGCGCGCCGCCGAGGACGGCGACGTCGTCACCATCGACCTCCAGGCCAAGGTCGACGGCGAGGTCCTCGAGGACGGCGTCGCGAGCGACGTCTCCTACACCATCGGCTCCGGCGAGCTGCTGGACGGCATCGACGACGCCGTGAAGGGCCTGTCCGCCGGTGAGGAGGCCACCTTCACCTCCGAGCTGAAGGGCGGCTCCGCGGCCGGCAAGGAGGCCGAGGTCACCGTCAAGGTCACCCAGGTCGCCAAGCGCGAACTGCCCGAGCTGGACGACGAGTTCGCGCAGCTCGCCTCCGAGTTCGACACGCTCGAGGAGCTGCGGGCGGACAGCCGCAAGCGCCTGCGGGACATGAAGGAGTACGACCAGGCCACGCAGGCCCAGGAGCGCGTCCTGGAGAAGCTGCTCGAGCTGGTCGAGGTCCCGGTCCCCGAGAAGCTGCTCGAGGACGAGGTCAACACCCGCAAGCACAACCTCGAGCACCACCAGCTCGGCCAGATGGGCCTCACCCTCGACAAGTACCTGGAGATCCAGGGCAAGACCGTCGAGGAGTTCGAGACCGAGACCCGCGAGGCCGCGATCAAGGGCATCAAGACCCAGTTCGTGCTCGACGAGCTCGTCAAGCAGGAGAAGCACAACGTCAACCAGGAGGAGCTCACCGAGCACCTCATGCGGCGCGCGGCCTCCTCCGGCATGTCCCCCGACCAGTTCGCCCAGGCGGTCGTCGAGGGCGGCCAGGTTCCGCTCCTGGTCGGCGAGGTCGCCCGCGGCAAGGCCCTGGCCGCCGTGGTCGAGAAGGCCACGGTCAAGGACACCAACGGCGAGATCATCGACCTCGAGGAAGACGACGAGGACGACAAGGCCGAGGCCGCCGACGCCGCCGAGGCCACCGAGGCCTCCGCCGAGGAGAAGACCGAGGGCTGATCCCCGCGGCACCTCAGACGTGCGGACGACGGGCCCCGGGCGCGCTGTGCCCGGGGCCCGTCGCGCTTGCGCGCGGACGCGCCGCCGTGCGGCTGCGTGAGTGCGGGCGGCCCCGGGTACCCGGCCGTCGCCCGCTCACCGGCACGACCGCGGCGAACGGGCGGCGGAACCCACCCGCGGAGCGCACCGCGCTACGCCCCCGGCGAACACTCCCCGCTGCGGGATTCCCCGAAGGGACCCGCGCGTTAGGGTCCATGAATACGAGGGCAGGGGAGTCCCCGAGCACCGCCGGACGGCCCCAGCCCCGGCAGAACACGTGAGACGGCCCGGCGCCGTCGTAAGACGAGCAGGTGGATACGTGACGAATCTGATGCCCTCCGCCGCCGGCGAGCCCTCCATCGGTGGTGGCCTCGGCGACCAGGTCTACAACCGGCTGCTCAACGAGCGGATCATCTTCCTCGGCCAGCCGGTCGACGACGACATCGCGAACAAGATCACCGCACAGCTGCTGCTCCTTGCCTCCGACCCGGACAAGGACATCTACCTGTACATCAACAGCCCCGGCGGTTCCATCACGGCCGGCATGGCGATCTACGACACCATGCAGTACATCAAGAACGACGTGGTGACGATCGCCATGGGCCTGGCGGCCTCCATGGGTCAGTTCCTGCTGAGTGCCGGCACCCCCGGCAAGCGCTTCGCGCTGCCCAACGCCGAGATCCTGATCCACCAGCCGTCCGCCGGCCTGGCCGGCTCGGCCTCGGACATCAAGATCCACGCCGAGCGGCTGCTGCACACCAAGAGGCGCATGGCCGAGCTCACGTCCCAGCACACCGGTCAGACGGTCGAGCAGATCACCCGCGACTCCGACCGCGACCGCTGGTTCGACGCCTTCGAGGCGAAGGAGTACGGCCTCATCGACGACGTGATCGCCACGGCCGCCGGCATGCCGGGCGGCGGCGGCACCGGGGCCTGAGAGGCCTCGCGGAGCCCCCGGCGGCCCCGCGCAGCCCGTCGGGCCCGTCCGGGCCCGCAGAACAGCCCCAGCAGCCCCAGCCGACCGCCTCAGCCCCTTTTCAGGAGACACCGTGAACGACTTCCCCGGCAGCGGCCTGTACGACCGCACGCGCGCCGAGTACACCGGCCCCGCGGCCGAGTCCCGTTACGTCATCCCCCGCTTCGTCGAGCGCACCTCCCAGGGCATCCGCGAGTACGACCCGTACGCGAAGCTCTTCGAGGAGCGCGTGATCTTCCTCGGCGTCCAGATCGACGACGCCTCCGCCAACGACGTCATGGCGCAGCTGCTGTGCCTGGAGTCGATGGACCCCGACCGGGACATCTCGGTCTACATCAACAGCCCCGGCGGCTCCTTCACGGCGCTCACGGCGATCTACGACACGATGCAGTACGTGAAGCCGGACATCCAGACGGTCTGCATGGGCCAGGCGGCCTCCGCCGCCGCCGTCCTGCTGGCCGCCGGCACGCCCGGCAAGCGCATGGCGCTGCCGAACGCCCGTGTGCTGATCCACCAGCCGTACAGCGAGACCGGCCGCGGCCAGGTCTCCGACCTGGAGATCGCCGCGAACGAGATCCTGCGGATGCGGACGCAGCTGGAGGAGATGCTGGCCAAGCACTCCACCCGGCCGATCGACAAGATCCGCGAGGACATCGAGCGCGACAAGATCCTCACGGCCGAGGACGCGCTGCAGTACGGCCTGATCGACCAGATCATCACCACCCGGAAGATGGACAACGCCAGCCTGCGCTGACGCGGGAGGCTTCGGGAGGCTGTATCGTCTGCCGCCCCTTGGCACGGTTTGGTGCGGTTCACGTCAAAGCGAACCGTGCCAAGGGGGGCCCGAACGGAGGGCTCGGCAAGGTACCGTCGGACATAAGGCAGCACCAGGAGCCACCGGACATCGACGTCCGGGCGACTCCCAGGCGAAGGGGAAGCACACCGTGGCACGCATCGGTGACGGCGGCGATCTGCTCAAGTGCTCGTTCTGCGGCAAGAGCCAGAAGCAGGTCAAGAAGCTCATCGCAGGGCCCGGTGTGTACATCTGCGACGAGTGCATCGATCTCTGCAACGAGATCATCGAGGAAGAGCTCGCCGAGACCAGCGAGGTCCGCTGGGAGGAGCTGCCCAAGCCCCGCGAGATCTACGAGTTCCTCGAGGGGTACGTGGTCGGCCAGGAGGCGGCCAAGAAGGCCCTCTCCGTCGCGGTGTACAACCACTACAAGCGCGTCCAGGCCGGCGAGAACGGCGGCGCCCAGGGCCGCGAGGACGCCATCGAGCTGGCGAAGTCCAACATCCTCCTGCTGGGCCCCACGGGCTCCGGCAAGACGCTGCTGGCCCAGACCCTGGCCCGCATGCTGAACGTCCCCTTCGCGATCGCCGACGCGACGGCGCTCACGGAGGCGGGGTACGTCGGCGAGGACGTCGAGAACATCCTGCTGAAGCTGATCCAGGCGGCCGACTACGACGTCAAGAAGGCCGAGACCGGGATCATCTACATCGACGAGATCGACAAGGTCGCCCGCAAGAGTGAAAACCCGTCGATCACGCGTGACGTCAGCGGCGAGGGCGTCCAGCAGGCCCTGCTGAAGATCCTCGAGGGCACCACGGCCTCGGTACCGCCGCAGGGCGGCCGCAAGCACCCGCACCAGGAGTTCATCCAGATCGACACGACGAACGTGCTGTTCATCGTGGGCGGTGCCTTCGCGGGCCTGGAGAAGATCATCGAGGGCCGGGCCGGCGCCAAGGGCATCGGCTTCGGCGCGACGATCCGCTCCAAGCGGGAGTTGGAGTCCAAGGACCAGTTCGAGGAGGTCATGCCGGAGGACCTGGTCAAGTTCGGCATGATCCCCGAGTTCATCGGCCGCCTCCCGGTCATCACCTCGGTCCACAACCTCGACCGCGAGGCCCTGCTCAAGATCCTCGTCGAGCCGCGCAACGCCCTGGTCAAGCAGTACCAGCGCCTCTTCGAACTCGACGGCGTGGAGCTGGACTTCGAGCGCGAGGCGCTGGAGGCCATCGCCGACCAGGCCATCCTCCGCCAGACCGGCGCGCGGGGCCTGCGGGCCATCATGGAGGAGGTCCTGCAGGGCGTGATGTACGAGGTCCCGTCCCGCAAGGACGTCGCCCGCGTGGTCATCACGGCGGACGTGGTCCTCTCCAACGTCAACCCCACCC
This sequence comes from Streptomyces viridosporus T7A, assembly GCF_008704515.1. Classification (NCBI taxonomy): domain Bacteria; kingdom Bacillati; phylum Actinomycetota; class Actinomycetes; order Kitasatosporales; family Streptomycetaceae; genus Streptomyces; species Streptomyces viridosporus. The sequence goes on along the minus strand of NZ_CP023700.1, from coordinate 3,056,407 downwards.
TCATCCCGCGCGACGCGCGCGGCCGTGGGCCGGGCGAGCAGAAGACGGCGTAGCCGCAGCGGACGTGGAAGGGGCCCCGGTCGTCGACCGGGGCCCCTTCGTGCGTCTGCCGGCGTCAGGCCTTGACGCGGACGTCCTTGCGGAACTCGGCGGTGAGCTCGGACGCCTTGCCCAGGTCGGCGGGCTTGCCGGCCATGGTGTCGGCCAGATCGGTGTGGATGACGACGGCCAGCGTGCTGTGGTCGCCCCAGATGCACACCGGCATGCTGACCTCCGCAGGACCGGTGGCCGCGTCGCCCGCCACGGCGTCACTGTTCTTGATCTTGATTTCCTGGCACTTCAGGACGGCGTTCTCCAGAGCGCTCGGCTCGAAGACCTTCGGGCTGCCGACGACCTCGCCCTCGGTCTCCTTGTCCTCGGAGGCGTTCTTCTTCAGCTCCGCGAACATGGCGTCGACGACCTTCTCCGGGTCGTCGATCTCGCCGTGGACGCCCATGAACTGGAGCATCTTCATGGCGAACGGATTGTTCTCGTCCCCGGCCTGGTAGACCGCGTTGACGTCCTCGGCGTTCTTGACGCCGTGCTTCTCGGCTTCCTTCATGTCGTTCTCGTCGAAGCCGCCGCCGCCCGCGGCGTCGCCCTTCTTGTACTCGCCGCCGAGCACGGTCGCCGGGGTCGTCAGCTTGTGCGGGCCGTCGTCGGCGATGTCCGAACCGCCGCCGCCCCCGCCGATCACGAAGTACGCGCCCACGGCGATCGCCGCCACGACCGCCACCGCGCCGACGATGATCCCGGCCTTCTTGCCGCCGCCCGCCGCCGGGGGCTGGGGCGGCATGCCGTGCGGGGCCTGGCCGTAGGGCGGCTGCTGGCCGTACGGGGGCTGCTGGGGCGGGACGCCCGGGCCGGGCTGCTGGGGGTAGCCGTAGCCGGGCTGGCCGGGCGGGGGAGCCTGCTGGGGGTAGCCGTAGCCGGGCTGCGGAGCCTGCGGCTGCTGGCCGTAAGGACCCGGCTGGCCGTACGGTCCGGGCTGCTGGGGCTGCCCGCCGTACGGGCCCGGCTGGTTGTAGCTCATCTCTGGGTTCCCCTCCAGATACCTGTGTGTCGCTGACATCCTGACTCAGGAGCGGCTCGTTCAGGCCACCGGGGGGGTGCACCGTTACAAAGGAATCGCGTTTCGGGACTGGGTCGTGACACCTCTAAACTGGCCCCCGTGACCGAGAACACTCAGCAGCCGCAACCAGCCCCCACGACCGAACTGCCGACCCAGTACGTGCCGGCCGACGTAGAGGGGCCGCTGTACGAGCGCTGGGTGGAGCGCGGGTACTTCGAGGCGGACGCCAAGAGCGACAAGCCGCCGTACACCATCGTCATCCCGCCGCCGAACGTCACGGGCAGCCTGCACCTGGGGCACGCCTTCGAGCACACCCTCATCGACGCCCTGACCCGCCGCAAGCGCATGCAGGGCCACGAGACGCTGTGGCAGCCGGGCATGGACCACGCCGGCATCGCCACGCAGAACGTCGTCGAGCGGGAACTCGCCAAGGAGGGCAAGTCCCGGCACGACCTCGGCCGTGAGGCCTTCGTCGAGCGGGTCTGGCAGTGGAAGGGCGAGTCCGGCGGTCAGATCTCCGGCCAGATGCGCCGCCTCGGCGACGGCGTCGCCTGGTCGCGTGAGCGCTTCACCATGGACGAGGGCCTGTCGAAGGCCGTCCAGACCATCTTCAAGCGGCTCTACGACGACGAGCTGATCTACCGCGCCGAGCGCATCATCAACTGGTGCCCCCGGTGCCTGACCGCCATCTCCGACATCGAGGTCGAGTACCAGGACGACGACGGCGAGCTCGTCTCCATGAAGTACGGCGACGGGGACGACACCATCGTCGTCGCCACCACCCGCGCCGAGACGATGCTCGGTGACACGGCCGTCGCCGTCCACCCCGAGGACGAGCGGTACCAGCACCTGATCGGCAGGCTCGTCAAGCTGCCGCTGACCGACCGCTCCATCCCGGTCGTCGCCGACGAGCACGTCGACCCGGAGTTCGGCACCGGCGCCGTCAAGGTGACCCCGGCGCACGACCCGAACGACTTCGAGATCGGTCAGCGCCACGGCCTGCCGTCCCTCACCGTGATGGACGAGCACGCCGTCATCACCGCGCACGGCCCCTTCCAGGGCCTGGACCGCCTCGAGGCCCGGTCCGCCATCGTCGCCGCGCTGCGCGCCGAGGGCCGGATCGTCGCCGAGAAGCGGCCCTACACCCACTCCGTCGGCCACTGCTCGCGCTGCAAGACCACCATCGAGCCGCGGCTGTCCATGCAGTGGTGGGTCAAGGTCGGCCCGCTGGCGAAGGCGGCGGGCGACGCGGTCCGCGACGGCAGGGTCACGATCCATCCGCAGGAGATGGAGAAGCGGTACTTCGACTGGGTCGACAACCTCCACGACTGGTGCATCTCGCGGCAGCTGTGGTGGGGCCACCGCATCCCGGTCTGGTACGGGCCGGACGGCGAGGTCGTCTGCGTCGGCCCGGACGAGGAGCCGCCGGGCGGCGAGGGCTGGCACCAGGACACCGACGTCCTCGACACCTGGTTCTCCTCCGGCCTGTGGCCCTTCTCCACCCTCGGCTGGCCCGAACGGACCGAGAGCCTCGCGAAGTTCTACCCGAACTCCGTCCTGGTCACCGGCTACGACATCCTCTTCTTCTGGGTCGCCCGGATGATGATGTTCGGCCTGTACGCGATGGACGGCACCCCGCCGTTCCACACCATCGCCCTGCACGGCATGGTCCGCGACCAGTTCGGCAAGAAGATGTCGAAGTCCTTCGGCAACGCGGTCAACCCGCTGGACTGGATGGACAAGTACGGCAGCGACGCCCTGCGCTTCACGCTCGCGCGCGGCGCCAACCCCGGTGTCGACGTGCCGATCGGCGAGGACTGGGTCCAGGGTTCGCGCAACTTCGCCAACAAGATCTGGAACGCCACGCGCTTCGCGCTGATGAACGGCGCCACGGTCGAGGGCCCGCTGCCGGACGCCTCGCGGATGTCGCCGACCGACCGCTGGATCCTGTCCCGGCTGAACTCGGTCGTGGCCGAGGTCGACGCGTACTACGACGACTTCCAGTTCGCCAAGCTGTCGGACGCGCTGTTCCACTTCGCCTGGGACGAGGTCTTCGACTGGTACGTCGAGCTGTCCAAGACGACGTTCCAGGCGGGCGGCGAGCCGGCCGAGGTCTCCCAGCGGGTCCTGGGCGAGGTCCTCGACGTCACGCTCCGGCTCCTCCACCCGGTCGTCCCGTTCGTCACCGAGACGCTGTGGACGACGCTGACCGGCGGCGAGTCGGTCGTCATCGCCGACTGGCCCACGGCCGTGTCCGTCCCCGGCGCCGACGCACCGGGCGGCTTCCGGGACGCCGACGCCGAGCGGGAGATCGCCACGCTCCAGTCGGTCGTCACCGAGGTCCGCCGGTTCCGCGCCGACCAGGGCCTCCAGCCCGGCCAGCGGGTCCCGGCCCGGCTGAGCCTGGACGGCACGGCGCTGGCACGGCACGAGGCGGCCATCCGCCAGCTGCTGCGCCTGCAGCCGGAGGGCGAGGCCTTCACCGCGACGGCGACCCTGCCGGTCGCCGGGGTCGAGGTCGCGCTGGACCTGTCCGGCGTGATCGACGTGGCCGCCGAGCGCAAGCGGCTGGCCAAGGACCTCGCCGCCGCGGAGAAGGAGAAGTCCCAGGCCACGGCCAAGCTCGGCAACGAGGCGTTCCTGGCGAAGGCACCGGACCACGTGGTGGAGAAGATCCGCACCCGGCTCGCCAAGGCGGACGAGGACATCACCCGCATCCAGGCGCAGCTGGAGCGGCTGCCGCAGGCGTAGGCGCCGGCCGGCGCACGGCCCCGGAACCCGACGGGTTCCGGGGCCGTGCGCCGTGGCCGCGGGGTGCGCGGCCGTGACGCTCGCCGGGCCTCCGTAGACTGGCCCCGTGAGCGAGCTCCCCCCGAACGGCAACCACGACCAGTCCGACCCCGGTGACCCCGTCGACTCCTTCGAGGAGATCATCGCGGCCGAGACGGACCGCGACCCCGACCTCGCGGTGATCGAGGCCGGCAGCCGCACCCTGCGCACCCAGGGCGGGCCGCCGCAGGCCGAGGTGCCCGCGCGGCCGGAGGACCCCGAGGTCGACAAGGCCCTCAGGGAGGTCGAGGGGGAGCTGGCGACCCGCTGGGGCGAGACCAAGCTGGAGCCGTCGGTCGACCGGATCTCCGCGCTGATGGACGTGCTGGGCGAGCCGCAGCGCTCGTACCCCTCGATCCACATCACCGGCACCAACGGCAAGACCTCCACCGCCCGCATGATCGAGGCTCTGCTCGGCGCCTTCGAGCTGCGCACCGGGCGGTACACCTCGCCGCACGTCCAGTCGATCACCGAGCGGATCAGCCTGGACGGCGCGCCGATCTCCGCCGAGCGGTTCGTCGAGACCTACCGGGACGTCCAGCCGTACGTCGAGATGGTCGACGCGCGGCAGGAGTACCGGCTGTCCTTCTTCGAGGTGCTCACCGGCATGGCGTACGCCGCCTTCGCCGACGCGCCCGTGGACGTGGCGGTCGTCGAGGTCGGCATGGGCGGCAGCTGGGACGCCACCAACGTGATCGACGCGAGCGTCGCCGTGGTGACGCCCATCGCCCTCGACCACACCGACCGGCTCGGCACCACCCCCGCCGAGATCGCGGGGGAGAAGGCCGGCGTCATCAAGCGGAACGCCACGGTGATCATGGCCCAGCAGCCGGTGGACGCGGCGCAGGTGCTGCTGAAGAAGGCCGTCGAGGCGGACGCGACCGTGGCCCGGGAGGGGCTGGAGTTCGGCGTCGTCGCCCGGCAGGTCGCCGTCGGCGGGCAGCTGGTCACCCTGCGCGGACTCGGCGGCGAGTACACCGAGGTGTACCTGCCGCTGCACGGCGCGCACCAGGCGCACAACGCGGCCGTGGCGCTCGCCGCCGTGGAGGCGTTCTTCGGCGTCGGCGCCCAGCGCGCCGAACCGCTCGACCACGACACCGTGCGCAGGGCCTTCGCCGCCGTCGCCTCACCGGGCCGGCTCGAGGTCGTCCGCCGGTCGCCGACCGTCGTCCTGGACGCCGCCCACAACCCGGCGGGCGCACGGGCGGCGGCCGAGGCGATCGGGGAGGCGTTCCAGTTCAGCCGGCTCGTCGGCGTCGTCGGCGCGAGCGGCGACAAGAACGTGCGCGGACTGCTCGAGGCGTTCGAGCCGGTCTTCGCCGAGGTCGTCGTCACGCAGAACTCCAGCCACCGCGCGATGGACGCCGACGAACTGGCGGGCATCGCCGTCGAGGTGTTCGGCGAGGACCGCGTCCAGGTCGAGCCCAGGCTGCCCGACGCCCTGGAGGCCGCGATCACGCTGGCCGAGGAGGAGGGCGAGTTCGCCGGCGGCGGTGTGCTCGTCACCGGTTCCGTCATCACCGTCGGCGAGGCCCGACTGCTCCTGGGGAGGGGCTGAGAAACGTGCGTACCCTCTGCGCTTCGACCCTGATCGGCGAGTTCTTCATCGTCGGCTTCGCCGGACTGGTCGCGATGAAGGACCCGGACCTGTCCACGGGCACCGTGTGGACCGTGTGCGGCATCGCCATGTTCCTCTGCGTGGCCCTGTGCGGGGTGATCACCCGGCCCGGCGGCGTGACCCTCGGCTGGGTGCTGCAGATCGCCCTCGTCGCCTCCGGCTTCTTCGTCCCGGCGATGTTCTTCCTGGGCGCGGTGTTCGCGGTGCTGTGGTGGGCATCGGTGCATTTCGGGCGGAAGGTGGACGAGGCGAAGGCCCGTTTCGCCGCCCAGGCCGACCGGCCTGACGCTGCGTGACGAACGGCCCGACACGCCCGGTAACCTCATCCCATCCCGCATCTTTGGACGCACAAGGAGTTCCGTCGTGACCCAGCGCACCCTCGTCCTCCTCAAGCCGGACGCGGTCCGTCGCGGCCTGACCGGCGAGATCATCAGCCGCATCGAGCGCAAGGCCGGCTGGCGGATCACCGCGCTGGAGCTGCGCACCCTGGACCAGGACACGCTGGAGCAGCACTACGGCGAGCACAAGGGCAAGCCGTTCTACGAGCCGCTGGTGGAGTTCATGGCCTCCGGGCCGGTCGTGTCGATGATCGTCGAGGGTGAGCGGGTCATCGAGGGAGTGCGCCAACTGGCCGGTCCCACCGACCCGATCGCCGCGGCCCCGGGCTCGATCCGCGGGGACTTCGGCGTGATCGTCCGGGAGAACCTGATCCACGCCTCCGACTCCGAGGAGTCCGCCGAGCGCGAGGTGAAGATCTTCTTCCCGAGCCGGGCGTAACGGCGGCGCATAACGATCGCGTCGCGGCCGTCCCCGGTGACGCCGGGCTGCGTTTGGCCGCCTGTCGGGGGGTCTGGGGGCTTTGCCCCCGGGCCCTTTTCCGGCATATGCACGGCGTTCGGGGGAACGGATGCCCCCGATGGACCGTCTCCACAAGCAGGGGGGCGCGCCACCGGATGACAATGGCGAAGACCCTCGCGCAGTGTTCGCGAAGGCGCGTCTACCATGGAAGCCTTCACGTCACAGCACCCACCTCGCCGACCTGAAAAGCCCTCAAAGCTCGTGGGGAGGCCAGACGAATCCTGATGGGGAACTCAATGTCGTTCATCGGCCGTGACATGGCTGTCGACCTCGGGACCGCCAACACGCTGGTGTACGTCAGGGGTCGTGGGATCGTACTCAACGAGCCGTCCGTCGTCGCGATCAACACCAACACCGGTGGGATCCTCGCGGTCGGCGCCGAAGCGAAGAAGATGATCGGGCGCACCCCCGGCAACATCGTCGCCGTGCGCCCGCTGAAGGACGGCGTCATCGCCGACTTCGAAATCACCGAGCGGATGCTCCGCTACTTCATCCTGAAGATCCACAAGCGGCGGTATCTGGCTCGGCCGCGAGTCGTCGTCTGTGTGCCGTCGGGCATCACCGGCGTCGAGCGCCGTGCCGTCATCGAGGCGTCGTCCCAGGCCGGCGCCCGCCAGGTGCACATCATCGAGGAGCCGATGGCCGCGGCCATCGGCTCCGGCCTGCCGGTCCACGAGGCCACGGGCAACATGGTGGTGGACATCGGCGGCGGCACCACGGAGGTCGCGGTCATCTCCCTCGGCGGTATCGTCACCGCCCAGTCCATCCGCGTGGCGGGTGACGAACTGGACAACGCGATCATCCAGCACGTCAAGAAGGAGTACTCCCTCCTGCTGGGTGAGCGGACGGCCGAACAGATCAAGCTCACGATCGGTTCGGCGTACGACCTGGACACCGACGAGCACACCGAAATCCGCGGCCGGGACCTCGTCTCCGGGCTGCCCAAGACGGTGGTCATCTCCGCCGCGGAAGTGCGCAAGGCGATCGAGGAACCCGTCAACGCCATCGTCGACGCCGTCAAGACGACCCTCGACAAGTGCCCGCCGGAGCTGTCCGGCGACATCATGGACCGGGGCATCGTCCTGACCGGTGGCGGAGCGCTGCTGCGCGGCCTGGACGAGCGGCTGCGCCAGGAGACGGGCATGCCGATCCACATCGCCGAGGACCCGCTGGACAGCGTGGCGCTCGGCTCCGGCAAGTGCGTCGAGGAGTTCGAGGCGCTCCAGCAGGTGCTGGACGCCCAGCCCCGCAGATGAACCGGCTCCTTGATTCCGCCGTACGGGACAACCTTTTTCCGTGCGGCGGATCATTGATATGGAGGCGTCGTTCTCCTGACGCCTCCACACATCCGCACCACTACACCTGAACAGACAGACACCCCCATACCCGTTCTCGACGAGGAAGGCACGGCCGCCGCACGTGAGGGACACACGAGAGAGCCGGCTGCTCCTGGTGCTGCTGATCGCCATCGCGTTCGCACTGATCACGGTGGACATCCGCGGTGGGGAGGATTCACCGGTCGACGGTGCCCGGCAGGCCGCGGCGACGGTCTTCGGCCCCATCGAGAACGGGGTGTCGGGCGTGGTCGGCCCGGTCGGCAACGCGGTCTCCGCGGTCCGCGACTCCGGCGACCGCCACGACCGGCTCGCCGAACTCGAGCGGGAGAACACCGCGCTCAAGGCCGAACTCGGCAGCGACGACCGCAACCGCAGCCGGCTGAAGCAGCTCGACAAGATGCTGAAGATCGCCGGACAGGGCCAGTACGGCATCAAGGGCGCCCAGGTCATCGCCATAGGAGCCGCCCAGGGCTTCTCCTGGACCATCACCATCGACGTCGGCGCCGACGACGGCATCGAGCGCGACATGACCGTCCTCAACGGCGACGGACTCGTCGGCCGCGTCACCACCGTGGGCCCGAACACGGCCACCGTGCTGCTCGCCAGCGACCCCGACTTCACCGTCGGCACCCGTATGGAGGCCACCGACGAGCTCGGCTTCGCCTCCGGCCAGGGCGACCGCCCGCTGCGCGTCGAACTCCTCAACGGCAAGGCCGAGGTCAAGAAGGGCGACCGCCTGGTCACCTTCGGCTCGCAGGCCGACAAGCCGTTCGTGCCCGGCGTCCCCGTCGGTGTCGTCTCCCGCGTCGACCCCTCCGGCGGCGACCTCACCCGCACCCTCTACGTCACCCCGTTCGTCGGCTTCAGCAAGCTCGACGTCGTCGGTGTCGTCGTCCAGGCCCCCAAGAAGGACCCGCGCGACACGGTGCTGCCCAAGAAGTCCGAGCCGACCCCCACGCCGACCGTGACGGTGACCGTCACGCCCTCCGCCCCGGCCGACGGTCAGCACCAGCAAGAGCAGTAGGAGCTGTCACCCATGCGCGTCAACCGGATCCTGCTCTCCAGCTCACTGATCGTCGTCGCCCTGGTGATCCAGGTGAGCGTCCTCGCCCGCCTCCACCTCCCGGGCGCCGTCCCCGACCTGCTGCTGCTCACCGTCCTCGGCCTCGCCCTGGTCTACGGCCACGTCGGCGGCGCCCTCGTCGGCTTCGCCGCCGGGCTCCTCGTCGACCTCGCCCCGCCCGCCGACCACGCCGCCGGCCGCTACGCCCTCGTGCTGTGCGTCATCGGCTACCTCGCCGGGCTCGTCAAGCCCGAGAGCGGCCAGGTCAAATCGGCCACCGGCCCCATGGTCGTGGTCGTCGCCGCCGCGCTCGGCTCCACCCTGCTCTACGCCGGTGTCGGCGCCCTCGTCGGCGACACCGCCGCCCGCCACGTCGGCCTCGGCGGACTGCTGTTCACCGCCGCGCTGTACGACCTGCTGCTCGCCCCGTTCGTCGTCCCCGGCGTCATGGCCCTGGCCCGGCGCGCCGAGAACGACCCGCTGGCCGAGACGAGTTCCACCGCCAAGGCCGGCGACGTCTCCTCCGGCTGGATCTCCGGCGGCACCGGGCTGCGCATCGGCGGACAGCGGAGCGGCCTGCGGATGAAGGCGGCCCGGGCGCGCATGGCCCGCGCCGGACGCATCAAGGGGGTCAAGCGCCTGTGACCTCGCCGGACTTCACCCGAACGGATGAACGACGGCGGAACCCCGCCGCACGGGACGGCCGTTCACCACTCGTACCCGCACACACGTACACGCACGGAGAGGGGGAGCGAGCCGCGTGACCAACATCCCCGAGACCGGCCGCAGTCCACGGGTCCAGATCCGGCTCGTCGTCATCCAGGTCCTCGTCCTCTCCCTCCTCGGCACCCTCGGCGGACGCCTGTGGTACCTCCAGATCCGCGAGGGCGACCAGTACGCCAAGGAGGCCTCCGGCAACCACGTCCAGCAGGTCGTCCAGCCCGCGGTCCGCGGCTCCATCCTGGACGCGCGCGGAGTCCCCCTCGCCGACAACGAGACCCGCCTGGTCGTCTCCGCCTCCCGCACCGACCTCATGAAGATGAAGGACGACGGCGAGGCGGTCCTCACCAAACTCGCCGGCGTCCTCGGCATGACCCCCAAGGAGGTCATGGAGAAGGTCCGGCTCTGCGACGCCGAGACCCCCCAGCCCTGCTGGAACGGCTCGCCGTACCAGCCCATCCCCATCACCGACGAGACCACCCCCAAGCAGGCCCTGCAGATCCGCGAACGCGCCGAGGACTTCCCCGGCATCACCGCCGAGCCGCAGGCCGTGCGCCGCTACCCGAGCCCCGGCAAGGCCAACACCGCCCAGGTCCTCGGCTACCTCTCGCCCGTCACCGACGAGGAGATCCAGAAGGCGCAGGACACCAGCTCGCCCTACCTGCGCTCCGACCAGGTCGGCCGCTCCGGCCTGGAACGCCAGTACGACAAGCAGCTGCGGGGCAAGGCCGGCGTCACCCGCTACGAGGTCGACAAGCTCGGCCGCGTCATCGGCCAGGCCGAGGCCGACCCCGCCCAGCCCGGCGCCAACCTCGTCACCAGCATCGACGCCCGCGTCCAGCGGATCGCCGAGTACGAGCTGAACGAGGCCATGAAGGCCGCCCGCAAGGAACACGACCGCAACACCAACCGCACCTACGAGGCCGACTCCGGAGCCGTCGTCGTCATGGAGGCCAGGACCGGCCGCGTCGTCGCCATGGCCTCCAACCCGACCTACGACCCCAACGCCTGGGTCGGCGGCATCTCCTCCAAGGACTACGCCCGGCTCACCGGCAAGAAGTCCAACTACCCGCTGCTCAACCGCGCCATCCAGGGCCAGTCGGCCCCCGGCTCCATCTTCAAGGTCATCCCGACGGCCGCCGCGGTCAACGCCGGCTACTCCTTCGAAGGCCCCTACGCCTGCACCAGCTCGTACTCCATCGGCGGCCAGGTCTTCAAGAACTTCGAGTCCCAGGACCACGGCGCGATCAGCCTCGGCCGCGCCCTGGAGGTCTCCTGCGACACCGTCTTCTACCGGCTCTCCCACGAGGAGTGGAAGCGCGACGGCGGCAACAAGCCGAAGAAGAACGCCAAGGACTGGTTCTACAAGACGGCCCACCAGTTCGGCCTCGGCAAGGAGACCGGGATCGACCTGCCCAACGAGGTCACCGGCCGCGTCCCCGACCGCCAGTGGAAGCTGGACTACTGGAAGGCCAACAAGGACGCCTGGTGCAAGTACGGCGACAAGGACGGCAGCTACGCCGAGAAGATCGCCTACGAGAACTGCCTCGAAGGCAACCGGCTGCGCGCCGGTGACTCCGTCAACTACTCCATCGGCCAGGGCGACACCCTCGTCACCCCCATCCAGATGGCCACCGTCTACGCGGCCCTCGCCAACGGCGGAACGCTCCACAGCCCCACCGTCGGCAAGGCCGTCATCAGCCCCGACGGCAAGACCGTCACCGAGATCGAGCCCGAGGCGTACGGCAAGCTGCCGATCACGAAGAAGACCCTCGCCGAGATAGACGAAGCCCTCGAGGGTGTCGCCACCCGGGGCACGGCCGCCTGGCGGTTCGGCGGCTGGCCGCAGGACGAGATCCCCATGCACGCCAAGACCGGTACCGCCGAGGTCCACGGCAAGCAGACCACCTCCTGGTTCGCCACCTACACCGAGGACTACTCGATCGTCATGACGATCTCCCAGGGTGGTACCGGCTCCGGCGCCTCCGGCCCCGCCGTGCGCAACATCTACAACGCGCTGTACGGCGTCGCCGAGGACGGCACGATCGACAAGAAGAAGGCGCTGCTGCCCGAGCCCCAGAAGACCCTCCCGAAGGTCGGGACGGACGGCACCATCAAGTCCCCGAAGATCTCCAAGGACCCGGCCAAGGACCGGCCGACCGCCTCACCGGACGCCCAGGCCACCACCCCCCAGGACGGCCAGGACGGCCAGGACGACCCCGCCGACCAGCAGGCCGGCACGGTCCCCTCACCGGAGGCCGGCAACCGCGACACCCGCCGCCGCGACCGGCGCCGGGGCGGCGGCCGGCGGCCGGGCGACGGACCACGCCGGGGCGACGGCCGCCCGGGCCGCCACCGACACCACCGGCGGGCCACCGGAACCCGGAGGGCGGCGTCATGAGCGGCGGCGTGAACAGCTTCCACGTCTCCGGCTACGGACCCGAGCGGGCCGGCTGGACCCGGGTCTTCGCCCGCGACTCCCTCGCCCGGCGCCTCGACTGGCCGATACTGCTGTCGGCGACCGTGCTGTCCCTGCTCGGCTCGCTCCTGGTCTACTCGGCCACCCGCAACCGCACCGAACTCAACCAGGGCGACCCGTACTACTTCCTGATCCGGCACTGGCTGAACACCGGCATCGGACTGGCCCTGATGATCGGCACGGTCTGGCTCGGCCACCGCGCCCTGCGCACGGCCGTGCCCCTGCTGTACGGCGCCTCGGTCTTCCTGGTCCTGCTGGTGCTCACCCCCCTGGGCTCCACCATCAACGGCGCCCACTCCTGGATCAAGCTCGGCGGCGGCTTCTCGCTCCAGCCCTCGGAGTTCGTGAAGGTCACGATCATCCTGGGCATGGCGATGCTGCTCGCCGCCCGGGTCGACGCGGGCGACAAGCCCTACCCCGACCACCGCACGGTCCTCCAGGCACTCGGCCTGGCCATCGTCCCCATGCTGATCGTGATGCTCATGCCCGACCTCGGCTCGGTCATGGTCATGGTCATCATCGTGCTCGGCGTGCTCCTCGCCTCCGGCGCCTCCAACCGGTGGGTCTTCGGCCTCCTCGGCGCCGGCGCGATCGGCGCGATCACCGTCTGGCAGCTCGGCGTGCTCGACGAGTACCAGATCAACCGCTTCGCCGCCTTCGCCAACCCCGAGCTCGACCCCGCCGGCGTCGGCTACAACACCAACCAGGCCCGCATCGCCATCGGCTCCGGCGGCCTCACCGGCTCCGGCCTCTTCCAGGGCTCCCAGACCACCGGCCAGTTCGTCCCCGAGCAGCAGACCGACTTCGTCTTCACCGTCGCCGGTGAGGAACTCGGCTTCGTCGGCGGCGCACTGATCATCGGCCTGCTCGGCGTCATCCTCTGGCGCGCCTGCCGCATCGCCCGCGACACCAGCGACCTCTACGGCACCATCGTCGCCGCCGGCATCGTCGCCTGGTTCGCCTTCCAGTCCTTCGAGAACATCGGCATGACCCTCGGCATCATGCCCGTCACCGGCCTCCCCCTGCCGTTCGTCTCCTACGGAGGTTCGTCGATGTTCGCCGTGTGGCTGGCGGTCGGCCTCCTGCAGTCGATCAAGGTGCAACGGCCGATGTCCGCGTAACCACCCGCCTCACCGGTGCGGAGCGGCCCTCTGCCGCTCCGCACCCGAACCGGCTAGATTCGGGTCATGGCGGACACCCAGCGCGAGATCGAGCGGAAGTACGAGTCCGAGCACACCGCACTGCCCGACCTGACCGGCATCCCCGGTGTCGGGTCCGTCCGGGACAAGGGCGTCGCCCACCTCGACGCCACCTACTACGACACCACCGACACACGCCTGGCCGCCGCCTCCCTCACCCTGCGCCGCCGCACCGGCGGCTCCGACGCCGGCTGGCACCTCAAGTTCCCCGTCGCCCCCGGCGTGCGGGACGAGATCCGCGCCCCGCTCTCCGACGACCTCCCGGAGAGCCTCGCCCGCCTCGTCCGCTCCCGCGTCCGCGAACGCGCCCTGCACCCCGTCGTCCGACTGCGCTCCGACCGCGACGTACGCCACCTCCTCGACCCCGCCGGCCGGCTCCTCGCCGAGGTCAGCGTCGACACCGTGCACGCCGAACGCCTCACCGGCGACGGCGGCACGGCCCGGTGGACCGAGATCGAGGTCGAACTCGGCCCTGACGGCGACCCCGCCTTCCTCGACACGGTGGAGAAGAAGCTCCGCGCAGCGGGCGTGCGCCCCTCGAAGTCCGCGTCGAAGCTGGCCCGGGCCCTGGCGGAGACGGCCCCCGCGCAGGCGGCCCCCCGGCCCGAGGAGGCACCCGCCCCGGCCACCGCGCCGGCCGCCGCACCCCGCCAGAAGCGCAGGACCCGGGCGGTGGGCAGCCCCGTCACCGCGGGCGACCACGTCCTCGCCCACGTCCGCGCCCAGCGCGACGCCCTGGTCGAGCTCGACCCCGCCGTGCGCCAGGACGTACCCGACTCCGTCCACCGCATGAGGGTCGCCACCCGCCGCCTGCGCAGCACCTTCCGCTCCTACCGCACCGTCCTCGACCGCGAGGCCACCGACCCGATCGCCGCCGACCTGAAGTGGCTCGCCGGCGAGCTGGGCCTGGACCGCGACCAGGAGGTCCTCGCCGCGCGCCTGCGAACCGCCCTGGACGACCTGCCCGGCGCCCTCGTCCACGGCCCGATCGGCGACCGGCTGACCGCCTGGTCCGAGGCCCGCCACAGCGGAGCCCACGGCCGCCTCACCGCCGTCCTCGACTCCCGCCGCCACCTCGGACTCCTCGACGCCCTGGACGCCCTGCTGGCCGACCCGCCGCTGCGCAAGAAGGCCGCCGCCAAGCCGGACAAGGTGCTCGCCAAGGCCGTGCGCAAGAACCTCGACAAGCTCTCCGGCCTCGTCACCCGCGCCCTCGACCTCCCGCCCGGCGACGACCGCGACCGCGCCCTGCACGAGGCCCGCAAGAAGACCAAGCGCACCCGCTACGCGGCCGAGGCCGCCGCCCCGGCACTCGGCGGCCCCGCGGACGACCTGGTCACGTCCATGAAGACGCTGCAGGAGCTGCTCGGCGACCACCAGGACGGCGTCATGGCCCGCAAGGCCCTGCGCGAGCTGGCCGCCGTCGCCCACGCGGCGGGGGAGAACACCTTCACCTACGGCGTCCTGTACGGCCGCGAGGAGCACCGCGCGCGGACCGCCGAAGCGGCACTTCCGGACACCTGGACCTCGATCGGCAAGGACCTCCGGCACTGGACGTCGTAGGAGGGACCCTCCCGGCCGCGTTACGCTGAATGGTCACCCGTCCCCGCAGCCTCCTTCGGCCGGGGGGACCCCCAGACAGCACACGAAGGTTCGCGAGATGCCTGCCGAAGCCGCCGAGTCTGTGTTCCCGCAGCTCGAAGCTCTGCTCCCGCATGTGCAGAAGCCGATCCAGTACGTCGGCGGAGAGCTCAACTCCACGGTCAAGCCGTGGGAGAGCTGCGACGTCCGCTGGGCGCTCATGTACCCCGACGCGTACGAGGTCGGACTGCCCAACCAGGGCGTCATGATCCTCTACGAGGTCCTCAACGAACAGGACGGAGTCCTCGCCGAGCGCACCTACAGCGTCTGGCCGGACCTCGAGGCGCTGATGCGGGAACACCGCGTCCCGCAGTTCACGGTCGACAGCCACCGTCCGGTGAAGGCCTTCGACGTGTTCGGCCTGAGCTTCTCCACCGAGCTCGGCTACACCAACATGCTCACCGCCCTGGACCTGGCCGGCATCCCGCTGGAGTCCAAGGACCGCGGCCTCGACGACCCGATCGTCATGGCCGGCGGCCACGCGGCGTTCAACCCCGAGCCGATCGCCGACTTCATCGACTGCGCGGTCATCGGCGACGGCGAGCAGGCGGTCCTCGAGGTCACCCGGATCATCCGCGCCTGGAAGGAGGAGGGCCGCCCCGGCGGCCGCGAGGAACTCCTCTTCCGCCTGGCGAGGACGGGCGGGGTGTACGTCCCCGGCTTCTACGACGTCGAGTACCTCCCCGACGGCCGGATCGCCCGCGTCGTACCGAACAGGTCCGGTGTCCCGTGGCGCGTCTCCAAGCACACGGTCATGGACCTCGACGAGTGGCCCTACCCCAAGCAGCCCCTCGTCCCGCTCGCCGAGACGGTCCACGAGCGCATGTCGGTGGAGATCTTCCGCGGCTGCACCCGCGGCTGCCGCTTCTGCCAGGCCGGCATGATCACCCGCCCGGTCCGCGAGCGCTCCATCACCGGCATCGGCGAGATGGTCGACAAGGGCCTGAAGGCCACGGGCTTCGAGGAAGTCGGCCTGCTGTCGCTGTCGAGCGCCGACCACTCGGAGATCGGCGACATCGCCAAGGGCCTCGCCGACCGCTACGAGGACGACAAGATCGGCCTCTCCCTCCCCTCCACCCGCGTCGACGCCTTCAACATCGACCTGGCCAACGAGCTGACCCGCAACGGCCGCCGCTCGGGCCTGACCTTCGCGCCGGAGGGCGGCTCGGAGCGCATCCGCAAGGTCATCAACAAGATGGTCTCCGAGGACGACCTCATCCGGACCGTCGCCACGGCCTACGGCAACGGCTGGCGCCAGGTGAAGCTGTACTTCATGTGCGGCCTGCCCACCGAGACCGACGACGACGTCCTCCAGATCGCCGACATGGCCACCCGGGTGATCGCCAAGGGCCGCGAGGTCTCCGGCTCCAACGACATCCGCTGCACGGTCTCCATCGGCGGCTTCGTCCCCAAGCCGCACACCCCCTTCCAGTGGGCCCCGCAGCTCTCCGCCGAGGGCACGGACGAGCGCCTCGCCAAGCTGAGGGACAAGATCCGCGGCGACAAGAAGTACGGCCGCTCCATCGGCTTCCGCTACCACGACGGCAAGCCCGGCATCGTCGAGGGCCTGCTCTCCCGCGGCGACCGCCGCGTCGGCGCGGTCATCCGCGCGGTCTACGAGGACGGCGGCCGCTTCGACGGCTGGCGCGAGCACTTCTCCTACGACCGCTGGATGAACTGCGCGGACAAGGCGCTGGCCCCCTTCGGCGTCGACGTCGACTGGTACACCACCCGCGAGCGCACCTACGAGGAGGTCCTGCCCTGGGACCACCTCGACTCCGGCCTGGACAAGGACTGGCTCTGGGAGGACTGGCAGGACGCCCTCGACGAGACGGAGGTCGAGGACTGCCGCTGGACGCCGTGCTTCGACTGCGGGGTGTGCCCGCAGATGGACACGGCCATACAAATCGGACCGACCGGGAAGAAGCTGCTGCCTCTTACGGTCAAGAACAGTGGGCCGGCGCCGCGCGGGCACGCGCACTGACGTGGGCGGGGCACTCGATCGGGTGGTTGAGGCACTGGCAGGGGCGAGCGAGGACGAGGCAGCGGCCGCGTTGGCTGCTGCCGGAGCTTCGAGCCGTAGGCAGCCCACGCTGCAGAGCGGTCCTCGCACGCCTTTGCCGGGCCGACGAGAAACCTTGAACGTCCGTTCAGAGGTGGAGTGGGTCTGAGGGGTCAATGGCCCCCGGCGGCAGTTCGTGCCCCTGTGGCTCAGAGCCCGGCGAGTGGATCAGGGCTCTCCAACGGGATCGCCGTTGACCGAGCCGGAAGGGCCCGCTGGTCTTCGTGACCGTCGGGCCCTTCCGCGTGCTGCGGCCTTCGGTACGGCTAATGGCACCGCCTGCGGTCACTGCCGGTTTCGGTCGGTTTGCCGGCGCTTCCGCTGGGCACGGCGGTTCCAGAACCTGATCCAGGCCAGCCAGAGGTCACGCTTGTGTTCGGAGTCGTCGGGGACGACGGCGTGGACGAGGAGGATGATGCCGGGCGTCACAATCGCACGCACCACGGCGATGGCGACCACCCACCAGGGGGCACCCGCGAAGGTGAGCGCACACACCGCGGCGGATCCGCCGAGCACGGTGAGGCCCGTCCGTCTCGGGAGGCGGCTGCCCTCGTGTGTCGGCCGAGGTGCGTCAGAACGCTTCCGCGAAGTCGTCCTGCTTGAGCACCAGGCGGTTCCGTACGTCCTTGGGGATCCTCAGCTTCATGTGGATACGCGGGGCGCGGATGCCCTTCACCTTGGTCCGCTTGATCACGCACTGCACGCCGACCCGGAGCAGATCGGCGGCCATGGCCTCCATGCCGCCCTCTTCCCAGTGGGTGCGGAAGGTCTTGCCGTTGTGCACGGCCACCCATCGATCCTTCGTCGACTCCGGATCGATGGTCTCCAACTGCTTGATGAGGTCGTCCAGCGTCTTCTCGGCCTGCTCCTTGGTGAACCGTGTCTTCGTGAAGCGGCCTCCGGGCTCGAGGCCGGTCATGTAGTAGCTGATGGACTGCTCGAGACGCTGCAGTTCCTTGCGGGCCTCGGCGCCCTGCCGGTACTCGCGCGTCATGACCGGTTCGTCCCCGAGAACCCTCAGGACGTCCTCGACGAGCTTGCTGTAGATCTCATCGGGGTTCGGCGCGCCGTGGCCTCCGCCCTTGCACTTGCCGCACCGCAGGTACTTGTAGAACCGCCCGTTGACGTGGTTCTGCTGCACGGTCATGTTCGAGCCGCAGTCATGGCAGATCAGCACGCCGAGGAACTTCGTCGCGCCGTCGGGGCGCCGGGTGGGCTGCTTCTTCCCACGACGGTCCAGGGCCTCCTGGAGGCTCTGGAACTCGTCCTCGGTGAAGATCGGGTCCGCCACGCGTATGGGCTTCGCGTCGTTGCCGAGGACGATCTTCGAGCGGCGCACGCCCCCGTTCTTGTCCTCTTCCACGCGGTACCCCATGAGCGCCGGGTTCCTGAGCCGACGGAGCAGCGTCGATGCGGTCAGGCCCGGTCCGCAGAGTCCGGCTCGCACGAGGACCTTGACCATGCGCCGGGCGGAAGCGGGCTTGTCCCTCATGGCCGCGGTGCGGCACCAGTGCAGTGCCCGGTGTGCGTCCTCGTTGATGACGAGTACGACCCTGCCGTTCTCGTCCTCTGCCGTCTCGTACCCGTACGTCGGCTTGCCCACGAGCCAGTCGCTCTGTGTCTTGGTGTAGTTCCAGAGGCTCGCCACGCGGGTGCTCGTGTTGGCCGCCTCGATCTCGGCGATGCCACCGATGATCGTGACCATGATCTTCCCGGCCGTGGTGGTCAGGTCGATCGAGTCGTTCTTGGAGACGAGGTTCTTCCCGTACTTCAGGCACCAGTCGATCATGGTGCTGAGGTCGGTGAGCCGCCGTACGAAGCGGTCCAGCTTCCAGAAGAGGATCTCGTCGAACTCCGGCGCCCGGTTGTTGAGCCAGTCCCCGAGCTCCTTGCGCTTCCACGGCGGGACCTTCGTGGCCGACACGTTGAGGTCGCTGGCCACGCCGACGACTCGGCAGCCGCGGTCCAGGGCCAGCCTGCGCAGGTCGAGCTCCTGGCGGACCGGTGACGTCGTGTCGTCGGTGAGGACGGACAGCCGCACGGACAACAGGGCCCGTGGTGCGTCGTCGGGTAGGGCTGTCTCCGCCTTCTTCAGCTCCTCCAGGAGAGCTAAGTCGGCCTCGGTCCACTCGGCTTCGACTTCGTACTGCCGCCGGTCGGTCGCCCGGCGGCTCCTGGTTCGTTTCCCCATGTGGAGGACGGTAGCGCGGATTTGGGCTTGTCGGTATATGGCGGCAGATGGACACCTCCATCCGGATCGATCAGACCGGCAAGAAGCTGCTCCTCCTGACCGTCAAGAACGCGGCGCCGACGCCGGGCGGTCACTCGCACTGACGTGAGCGGGGCACTCGGTCGGGTGAGGGGTGCCCTGGCGGGGCGAGTGAGGGCGAGATAGCCGCTGCGCCGGCTGCCGTCGGGGTTCCGGGCCGTCGGCCCGGAACCCCTACCCCTCTGCCGGCATCCGGAGGAGCCTCGGACATCCACTCAGCGGTGGAGCGGGTCCGAGACCCTCCGGCGACCGTGGAGCCCCCTCCGGACCGGAGGGGGCTCCACGGCGTCCGCGGCGTGGAGACGCCCCTGCACGGCCGGGCTCCGGCCCCAGGCGTGGAAGGCTGCGACCTCGGCGAGGGGCCGGCGGGCGCGCCGGGATTGTGCCGGTTCCGGGCCGCCCGCACGGAAGGGGAAAGCAGCCTGCGCGGGCTTCGTTGAGCCTCTAACATCGCCACGTGACTGACATCACCGGAGTCGGTCGAGGGGGAATCGGTGCCGTGCGTGCCGCTCTGCTCGGCTGGCGAATCCTCAACCAGCGCCGCTGGTACTGGTATTTACGTTACCAAGCGGTCGTCGGTGCCCTGATGTTACGGGACGACACCGATGAGCCGGTGCCGCCGGAGATCAATGAAGCGGCTCTGCGGATCTGTGAGATCCTCGACGCCCTTTTCGTTCCCATGGAAGTTCGAGGCGGCCTGTTCAACAAGATCGGCCGTTGGATACGGGAGAAGGTCACGCAAGGCGTTCGTTACCCGCTCCACGACGCCGCCGCGGGCTACACCTATTGGGATCGTCTTTATGCGTGGGCCAGGGAGGCGGCGGAGACGCGGGAGGGAAGCGCGGCTCTCGACTATGCCGACTTTCCGGTCAGGGAAGACCGTTCCCACCTCTTCGCGAAGAGGTTCGTGGCGAAGACTTCGGCCCTGCTGCTGAGCCATGCGCTGCCGGATTCGCTGAATCGGTTTCGTGAAAGGATGGCCTTCCAGGTCCATCGCGGTCCCACGTGGGCCGACGCCTCGGCCAGGCATCGGCGTATCGCTGCGACGGCGCGCACGGCGACCGCCGGTGTGGCCTCGACGGTACTGACGTATGTCGGATTCAACCAGGACCTCGTCAACTCACTCGGCATCGGTGGGCTCACCTTGGCCTCCACGGCCGTGGTCGAGGCGACGAGCGGTGGGTACAGCGGCCTCACGGAACCCATGAAAGCCGCTCGCCGTCAGGCCCGCGACTGGCTTGCCACGATGTCCTTGTGGCTCGTGCAGTACGTGACTTGGCGGGACGGCGAGATTCGGGAGGGGCGGACCGAGGGCGTTCACCAACTCCTGGGGATCTTGACCGCGCTCCGAGCCGAGGAGGCCACGCTTGACCGGCCGCAGGACACCGAGCGGATCGAGCGGCACCTGCAACGCCTGATCGAGGCGGCGAACAGGGTGGGCGACACCGACCTCGAGACCGCGCTGATGAACGTCGAGAGCGCCGTCCTCTACCGCCCTGCGCACATAGTGAACGCCTTGTCGGCGCTTATCGCACTTGTCGAGGGCGTCACGGACCTTCCGGGTCCCACTCCTGGGCCTTCCCTGGGGAGGGCCGATCCGCCGGGGAACGTTCCCCGGCAACTCGGACGGCCTGACTCCGAGCCTTTGCCGCGGGCCGAGTGACGCGCGAGGGGCGCCGCGGGCGCGGATGAGGAAGCGGCCCCCGCCGTCGACGGGGGCCGCTGGAGGTTCCCCGCCGTCGGCGGCGGACGCGGGGCCTACGGGGTGCGCTGTCCGGAGTGTCGGTCGGAGGGCAGGTCGCGCCGGTAGGAGGGGGCCGGGTTCCCGAACCGCTGCCGGCCGCCGGGGGCGGCGAGCGGTGCGGTGCGGGGGGTGGAGGGCCGCTGCCGGTGGCGCGGGGCGGCCCGGCGGGGCGGTCGGGTCAGGGTGATCTGGCGGACGAGTTGCTGGAAGCACGCCAGCGCGGCGACTCCCGGCAGCGCGGCGGCGGCGGTGTCGGTGAGGGTGCGCGGCGCCTGGGCGACGCAGAGCAGGACCGCGACGGACGAGAACAGCAGGACGACGAACCAGGAGTGCAGGGCGCGTCGTTGGTGCAGTGCCGCGCGGAGGACGGACAGGGAGCCCGCCAGCCAGGGGCCGTAGACGAGCACGGGCCACCAGGCCGATGAACTGCCGCTGCTGTGCGCCGTGGTGACGAGGAGCAGTGGTTCGTAGGCGACCACGCCGCTGAAGACGCTCACCATCGACACGGTGATCGCGGCCAGGGCGGCGATGGCGTAGCTGGCGAGTCGTACGGCGTCGGGGCGTCTGCGCGGGGTGAGTCTGCGGTGGCCGCGCGGGGCGGTGCGCAGGGGCGGCAGTTCGGCGGTGATCTCCTGGAGGTTGCCCAGGGGGCTGCCGGTGGGGGGAGCGGTGGCCGGCGCCTCGTCGTGAGGGGGCGGCATGGTGCCGCCGTATTCGTTGCCGCGGGCTTCCTGGAGCAGGTAGGCGAGTTCTTCGGCCGGGTCCCAGGGTGGGACCGGTGGTTCCACGGGCTCTTCGTAGACGGTCGAGGCCCGGTGCCGGCCGGTGCCCGGTCCCTCGTTCTGGATCGGGAAGTCGGGGTTGTACCAGAGGTGGTCGAAGCGTTCGTCGTTCATGTCAGGAGGGGTTCATCGGGCCGGTGTGCAAAGAGGATGTCGGCCGGTTCGACCCGGCGGCCGGCCGGGGCGGACCCCACCTGCTGAAGCGTGGCGGAAAACTGTTCGGGATCGGTTCGGTGACGTGCAATACGGAAGGTGCGCCGTTTTCCACGGGCGTGCCCCCGGCCTCGGGTGGGGGGTGTGCCGAGGCCGGGGTGCGGAGGTAGGGGCCCACGGACGGCCCGCGGACAGAGGTCGGGCCGCTCGGCTCCCCGTCGGGCACGAGCGGCCCGGGCGTGCTTGCCTTCGTCATACAGCGACTAACGGTGGGCCTTTTCACTTGGATGCGCGGCGAATGAGTGAACAGTCGTAGGGGAAAATTATTTTATATAAGCCTGGTCGGCCGTGGACCTCGCCCTCTGAAAAAAGGATTTTTCCCTTGGGGGCGGGGCTCGGCCAAAGGTTCTCGGCGGGTGTCCGCGAAATGCGTGGCGCCGATCGGCGTTCAGCATATGAGGCGTATAACTCCCGGGGTGCGGGATCCGTGCGGGCCGCCCCGGCGTCTGTGCCGGTATGGATCTGGAGAAGTCGGCTCCCGCGGCGCGGGGGGACGCGCCCCGGGCCGAGGGGTGTCTGGTCGTGGCGGTCCGCATGCCCGTGCGGATCGTGGCGCTCGTCCTGGTCGTACCGGTGCGGATGGCGTGGGACGCGCTCGTCGTCGCCGGACGGTTCCTGAACGACACCGTGTTCCGGCCGCTCGGACGGGGGGTGTCGTGGATCGGGCGGGCGGTGTTCGTGTGGCCGTTCGTGAGCCTGTGGCGGTATGTCCTCGTGCCGCTGGGCAGGGTGTCGGCCCGGCTCGGGAAGGTGCTGGTGGTCCTCCCCGCCGTGGGACTGTACCGCTGGGTGCTGACTCCCCTCGGCCATGCCCTGACGTGGTTGTACGCGCGGGTCCTGACGCCCGTCGGGCACGCGGTGGTGCGGGCGCTCGGGGCGGTGGGCGCCGTGTTCGCCGCGATCGGGGCCGGGGTGTGCGCGGGCCTGGCCCTGCTGGCGCGGTACCTCGTCGTGGTGCCCTCGGTGTGGCTGTACACCTGGGTCCTCGCGCCGGCCGGGCGCGCCGTCGCGCGGTGCGCGAGGGGGCTCGTGCGGCTGGTGACGGTGATCGTCACCGGTGTCGGCGCGGTGCTGTACTGGATCGTCCGGATCCTGCTCGTGCTGCCCGCGCTCCTCGTGTGGCGCCGGGTCCTCGTGCCCGTCGGCGGTGTCCTCGCCGTCGTGGCGCGGGAGGTCGGGGAGGCTCTCGGGCACGCCTGGCGCGTCGCCGGACGCGTCTCGCTCGCCGTCGGGCGGTTCCTGGGGACCCTCGTGCGGTGGACCCTCGTGGAGCCGGTGCGGTGGGTGTACCGGAGCGTGCTGACACCGGTGGGGCACGTCGTGCGCGACACCGTGCTGCGGCCCGCCGCCGGGGCCGCCCGCCGTGCGGGCCGTGCCGTACGCGAGGCCCTCGCCGCCGCCCGCACCACGGCCCGGCAGGTCCGCGCCGACGTCCGCCGGATGTTCCTCGGCGAGGCGGAGCCGCCACGGCCCGGAGGGACGCGGAAGCCGGTGCGAGCACGCGGGACGCGGCGCGCGGGCGAGGGGACGGACACGCTCACGAGGAGCTGACCGCCGCTTTCCGCCGCCGCGGCCCGCCGCACGGCCTGTCCGGGCGGTGCCCCGGGTCTGCGGTTCCCCACCGGATCACTGCGCGCCGGCCGCTCCCGGAAGCCGGGCCGGCTCGCACCCGGAGCGGTGTCCGGCGGCCGGACGCCGCGCTCCCTCGGCTCCCTCGCGGTGACGGGCTCCTGCGTCGAGGGGACCTCCACCGGCCACGACGCCCACCGACGCCGCTCGGGCCGGGCGACGACCGCCGTCCGGCCACTTTCCCGGGCCGCCGCCGGGAACCGGCGGCCCGCCTTGCACGTACCCTGGGTAGGACGACGACCGCTTCCGGCGCGGTGCCCCACCGGGACCGGACCGCCGGGACGTCGCCGCACGGCCGTACGCTGGAAGGGAGGCGCACCCGCGCCCCCCTGCAACGAGGAGAAGATCCACTGGGCAAGCGACAGCCCGAAGGCCCGCCGCCCGCACCCGCGGTGCAGCGCATCCGACTGCGCTACACCAAGCGCGGCCGCCTCCGGTTCACCAGCCACCGTGACTTCCAGCGCGCCTTCGAGCGTGCGCTGCGCCGCGCCGAGGTGCCGATGGCGTACTCGGCGGGGTTCACGCCGCACCCGAAGGTGTCGTACGCCAATGCCGCACCCACCGGCACGGGCAGTGAGGCGGAGTACCTGGAGATCGCGCTCACGGAGCCGCGCGACCCCGAGCGGCTCCGGGCCCTCCTCGATACGTCGCTGCCCGCCGGGCTCGACGTCATCGAGGCGGTCGAGGCCCGCACGTCGGGGCTCGCCGACCGGCTCACGGCCTCCGTGTGGGAGCTGCGGCTGGACGGTGTCGCCCCCGAGGACGCCCGCCGCGCGGTGGACACCTTCAACGCGGCCGAGGCCGTCGAGGTCCAGCGCCGGACCAAGAACGGCGTCCGCACCTTCGACGCCCGCTCCGCGGTCGCCGGCCTGGACGCGGTGGAAACGCACTCCTCGTCGACCGATAGGCCGAGCGACCGGCCCTGTGCGATACTGCGGCTGGTTGTTCGGCACGTGACGCCTGCCGTACGACCCGACGACGTCCTGTCCGGTCTCACCGCCGTGGCCGACCTGGCGCCGCCGGTCCCCGCAGCGGTGACCAGGCTGGCGCAGGGGCTGTTCGATGAAGAGACCGGCACGGTGACCGACCCGCTCGCGCCCGACCGCGAGGCAGCAGCGACCGAGCCGCATCCGGCCGCCGCCACTGCCGCCGCGCCGGCGCCGGTGTAAGGAAGGTTCCGCGTAGGGACGGACGTCGTAGCGCCGCCCTCGAACTCGGGAGCCACCTGGGTCGGGCAGCGCACCGACCAGAAGACTTTCGCCAGGCCGTGCGCATTCGGCGTACGGAACCGGTGAGACAGGACACAGAGAGCTCCCGAGCGGCGCCCGCGCCCCGGACGGCGGCCACCGCGCATCGCGCGGGCCGCGGACGTCACCGGCATCGCCGGACCAGGTGCGGCGCCCGGGAGCCTGACGGGAGAAACGCCCGCATGCTCGAACCGATCGAGCCCACCGAGGGCTCCGAACCGAACACCCCCAGCGACACCCTGCCGCCGCGCCGGAGGCGCCGTGCGGCGTCCCGCCCGGCCGGCCCGCCCGCCGTGACGGCCGGCACGGCCGAGACCGTCACGCCGGCCATACCGGCCGCGGAGCCCGTCGGCACTGCGGTGCCTTCCGGGGCTGACGAGTCCGCCGAGCCCGTGGCGCAGCAGAGTGCCGAGGCCGGGAAGGAGAGCCGCGAAGCGGCTCCCGAGGCGTCCGGGACCGCCGCGCCGCGTCGTCGCCGCGTCGTTCGCCGTGCCTCCGCGCCCGCCGGGGCGCCGGTGGCGGCGGAGGCCGCCGAGACCGTCGTAGCGGCGAGCGCTCCGGCCGCGCCCGAGGACACCGAGGCCCTCGGGACCCCTGAGGCTCCCGCACGGACCGCCGCCTCCTCCGAGGACGCCGCTCCCCGGCGCACCCGCCGCCGCGCGACGCGCAGTGCGACCTCACCGACGGCGGCCACCGCCGGAAAGACGGAGAGCGCCGAGGCACCGGAGCCGGCGCCGTCCGCGCGGGCCACCGGGGCCGAGGAGGCCCCCGAAGCCGGGGAAGCCACCGCCGAGGTCTCCGAGGCGCCCGCGGCAGCCGAGGCCACCGTGGCCGCAGAGACCACCGAGCCCGCCGAGACCACCGAGGACACCGCGCCGCGCCGTACCCGGCGTCGCGTCTCGCGCCGTGCCACCGCGCCCGCCGGGGCGGCGGAGGGCGACGCGGGCGAGTCCGCGCGGACCACCGCCTCTCCCGGCGCCGCCGAGGAGGCCCCGGTGGCCGAAACGCCCGCGAAGAGCGTCGAAACCCCCGCGAAGAGCGCCGAAGCGCCCGCCGCCGAGCCGGCCGGGCCCGTGCAGGCCGCGCCCGGGGAAGCCGAGGCCGCCGCTCCGCGGCGCCGCCGCCGGGTGACCCGCAAGGCCGCCGCCGGGTTCGCCGAGCCGGCGCGCTCCGCCGAGCCCGCCCGGGCCGAGGCCGAGACCGCTCCGCGGCGTCCGGCACGTCCGGCCGTCGCCGTGTTCCAGCCGCCCGTCTTCACCGAGCCCCGGTTCCAGACCCCGGAGCGGGCCGCCGCCGAGGCGGCCGCCGGGGTGGCCGAACCGGCGGAGCCCGAGGAGACCGAGGAGTGGGCCGAGGAGCAGCAGCCCGCCGCCTCGCGCCGCCGGCGGCGCCGGGGTGCGGGCGACGAGGCCGAGGCCGCGCCCGCCGCCGAGGCCGTCCCCGCGACCCGCACCGAGGACGAGGCCGAGGAGGCCGACGAGTCGGCCGAGGACCACGCCGAGGGCGAGGACCAGGAGGACGGCGAGACCGCCGGTTCGCGCCGTCGCCGTCGCCGGGGCGGCCGCCGCCGCAGGCGCGGCGAGTCCGCCGAGAACGACGCCGAGGGCGGCGAGTCCGCGGACACCGAGAGCGACCGGGTCTTCGCCGAGCAGGCCGCCCAGGACGCCGAGGACACCGCGGAGCAGGCCGAGGAGGACGCGGAGGACGCGGAGGAAGCCGCCGAGCAGTCCCAGGAGGGCCCGGACGCCGGGACGGGCTCCAGCAGCAGCCGGCGTCGTCGCCGCCGCCGTCGCCGGGCCGGTGACAGCACCGGCGAGGCCGAGCCCGCCTCCGACGACCCCGAGCGCACCGTCGTCAAGGTCCGCGAGCCGCGCAAGGCGGCCGAGCCGTCCGACGAGGTGCAGTCCATCAAGGGCTCCACGCGCCTGGAGGCGAAGAAGCAGCGCCGCCGCGAGGGCCGCGAGCAGGGCCGCCGCCGGGTGCCGATCATCACCGAGGCCGAGTTCCTGGCCCGTCGCGAGGCCGTCGAGCGCGTGATGGTGGTCCGCCAGCACGGCGACCGCACGCAGATCGGCGTCCTGGAGGACGGCGTGCTCGTCGAGCACTACGTCAACAAGGAGCAGGCGACCTCGTACGTCGGCAACGTCTACCTCGGCAAGGTGCAGAACGTGCTGCCGTCGATGGAGGCCGCCTTCATCGACATCGGCAAGGGCCGCAACGCCGTGCTCTACGCGGGCGAGGTCAACTTCGAGGCGCTGGGCATGGCGAACGGCCCGCGCCGCATCGAGTCCGCGCTGAAGTCGGGCCAGTCGGTCCTGGTCCAGGTCACCAAGGACCCGATCGGGCACAAGGGCGCCCGCCTGACCAGCCAGGTCTCCCTCCCGGGCCGCTACCTCGTGTACGTCCCCGAGGGCTCGATGACCGGCATCAGCCGCAAGCTGCCCGACACCGAGCGGGCCCGGCTGAAGACCATCCTCAAGAAGATCGTCCCCGAGGACGCGGGCGTCATCGTGCGCACCGCCGCCGAGGGCGCGAGCGAGGAGGAGCTGCGCCGGGACGTCGAGCGGCTGCAGGGGCAGTGGGAGGACATCCAGAAGAAGTCCAAGAACGGCAACGCGCCGACGCTGCTGTACGGCGAGCCGGACATGACCGTCCGGGTCGTGCGGGACATCTTCAACGAGGACTTCTCCAAGGTCGTCGTCAGCGGTCCCGACGCCTGGGAGACCATCCACGGCTACGTCTCCCACGTCGCGCCGGACCTCGCCGACCGGCTGCAGAAGTGGACCAGCGAGGTCGACGTCTTCGCCACGTACCGGATCGACGAGCAGCTCGCCAAGGCGCTGGACCGCAAGGTCTGGCTGCCCAGCGGCGGTTCGCTGGTGATCGACCGGACCGAGGCGATGGTCGTCATCGACGTCAACACCGGCAAGTTCACCGGTCAGGGCGGCAACCTCGAGGAGACGGTCACCAGGAACAACCTGGAGGCGGCCGAGGAGATCGTGCGCCAGCTGCGGCTGCGCGACCTCGGCGGCATCATCGTCATCGACTTCATCGACATGGTCCTGGAGTCCAACCGGGACCTGGTGCTGCGGCGCCTGCTGGAGTGCCTGGGCCGCGACCGTACGAAGCACCAGGTCGCCGAGGTGACGTCGCTGGGTCTGGTCCAGATGACCCGCAAGCGGGTCGGCCAGGGCCTGCTGGAGTCGTTCTCGGAGACCTGCGTCCACTGCAACGGGCGCGGTGTCATCGTCCACCTGGACCAGCCCGCGGCCGCCGGTGGCGGCGGCAAGCGCCGCAAGCGGGCGCGTGCCGGTGCGGCGGACCAGCCGCACGAGCACGAGGCCGTCGCGAGCGCCGAGACGGCCGAGCAGGAGGCGGAGGCGGAGACCGAGGCCCCCGAACCGGTCGCCCTGCCGGTGTCCTCCTCCGAGCTCCCGGCTTCGCTCGAGCAGGGAGGCGCCCCCATCGCGCCGGACGAGGAGCTGTACAGCAGCGTCGCCGAGGCGGAGGCCGCGGCCGCACGCGGACGGACGCGCCGCCGGGCGAGCCGGCGGGTGTCGGCCCCGGCCGGTGCGCCGAAGCGCGAGACGGTCAGGGCCGACCGGCCCGCGGCCGAGGTGCCGACCGCCCAGGACGTGACGGCGGAGCAGGAGGCCGCGCGTCCGGTGCTTCCGGAGCCGGCCGCCGAGGCACTGGCCGAGCCCGCCGCCGTCGAGGACGCGGTGGTCGCCGAGCCGGTGACCGAGGCCCGGGAAGCCGAGGCCCCGGCCGCCGAGGAGGCCGCCCCCCAGGGCCGCACGCGCCGCCGCGCGACCCGCAGGGTCTCCGCGCCGACCGGTTCGCCGCAGGGAGCGGAGGCCGCGGTGGTGACGGTGACCGAGCCCGTGCCCACGGTCACCGAGGCGCCCGAGCCGCAGGCGGAGGAGGCTCCGGCCGCCCCGGCCGAGGCTCCCGCCGAGGCCGCGGCCCCGGCCCGCCCGCGCCGTCGCGCGGTGCGCAAGCCCACCACGCCCACCGCGTCCGAGGAGGCGGCCGTCGTGGTCGTCCCGTCGGCTCCGGCGGAGGAGACGGTCCCGGTGGACGGGGCGGCGCCTGCCGAGGAGCCCGCGCCGGCCGTCGCCGAGGAAGCGGCCGCCGAGGCCGCTCCGGCCAAGAAGGCCGCCCGCACGGCGGCCAAGAAGGCCACGGCGAAGAAGGCCGCCACGAAGAAGACGGCGGCCAAGAAGACCGTCGCCAAGAAGACGACGGCCAAGAAGGCGGCGAAGGCCACCGAGGCGACCGCCGCCGAGGAGCCCGCCACCGAGGCGACCGCCACCGAGGCGACCGCCGCCAAGACGACCGCCAAGAAGGCGACCGCGAAGAAGGCGACGGCCAAGAAGACCACGGCGAAGAAGACGACGGCCAAGAAGGCGGCGGCGAAGAAGACCGCGGCGGCCGAGCAGCAGTCTCCTGCGTCCGTGTCGACCACCGCCGACGAGGACTGACGTCGGACCGTACGAAACCGCGATCCGCCCCCGGCCGAGCCGGGGGCGGATCGCGGTTTTGTCGGTATTCGACTGTCGCACAAGAATCGAATACGTGAATGATGGGTGAATCGACGTTCCTGTGTCAGGGTTATGATGTGGTCTGAGATTAACGCCAATTTCGGACAAACAGGGACTTTCCTCCCTGCGCAAGCAGAGTATTGGGGCGCAATACGTGAAAGCTCTCGTGCTTTCGGGGGGAGCGGGGACCCGCCTCCGTCCCATCACCCACACCTCGGCCAAACAGCTGGTGCCCGTAGCCAACAAGCCGGTGCTCTTCTACGGCCTGGAGGCGATCGCCGAAGCAGGGATCAACGAGGTCGGCATCATCGTCGGCGACACCGCGGACGAGATCCGGGAGGCGGTGGGGGACGGCTCCCGCTTCGGGATCGAGGTCACCTACATCCCGCAGGAAGCGCCCCTGGGACTCGCGCACGCCGTCCTCATCGCCCAGGACTTCCTCGGTGACGACGACTTCGTCATGTACCTCGGCGACAACTTCATCGTCGGTGGCATCACCGGGCTGGTGGAGGAGTTCCGCACCGAACGGCCCGACGCGCAGATCCTGTTGACCAAGGTCCCCAACCCCACCTCCTTCGGCGTCGCCGAACTCGGCGGCGACGGCCGGGTGGTGGGCCTGGAGGAGAAGCCGAAGCAGCCGAAGAGCGACCTGGCGCTGGTCGGCGTCTACCTGTTCACCCCGGCCATACACGAGGCGGTCCGCTCCATCGAGCCCTCCTGGCGCGGCGAGTTGGAGATCACGCACGCCATCCAGTGGCTGATCGACGAGAAGCGGGACGTCCGCTCCACCACGATCTCCGGGTACTGGAAGGACACCGGCAACGTCACCGACATGCTGGAGGTCAACCGGTCCGTCCTGGAGACCCTGGAGTCCCACAACGCGGGCGCGGTGGACGGGACCAGCGAGATCATCGGCCGGGTGCGCATCGAGGAAGGCGCTCGCATCAGCGGCAGCCGGATCGTCGGACCCGCGGTCATCGGCGCGGGTACGGTGGTCAACGACGCGTACATCGGCCCCTTCACCTCGGTGTCCGAGGGCTGCCGGATCGAGGACAGCGAAATCGAGTACTCCATCGTCCTGCGGGGCTCGTCCGTGACCGGCGTGCGCCGGGTGGAGGCCTCGCTCATCGGGCGCAACGTCGAGGTCACGCCCGCTCCCCGTAACCCCAAGGCCCACCGGCTCGTGCTCGGTGATCACAGCAAGGTGCAGATCTCCTCATGACGGCCCCCTCCTCTCCCGCCCGCCCGACCCAGGCCTCTCCCGCCCGCCCGACCCAGGCACCTCCCGCCCGCCCGACCCGGATCCTGGTGACCGGCGGCGCCGGCTTCATCGGCTCGCACTACGTCCGTACGCTGCTCGGCCCCCAGGGCCCCGGCGATGTCGCGATCACCGTCCTGGACAAGCTGACGTACGCGGGCAACCCGGCCAACCTCGACGAGGTGCGCGCGCACCCCGGGTTCGCCTTCGTGCAGGGCGACATCTGCGACCCGGAGCTGGTCGGCAAGCTGATGGCCGAGCACGACCAGGTCGTGCACTTCGCGGCCGAGTCGCACGTCGACCGCTCGATCGACGGCGGCGCGGAGTTCGTCCGCACGAACGTGGTCGGCACCCACACGCTCATCGACGCGGCGCACCGGGCCGGCATCGAGACCTTCGTGCACATCTCCACCGACGAGGTCTACGGCTCGATCGACGAGGGCTCCTGGCCCGAGACCCACCCGCTGCAGCCCAACTCGCCCTACTCCTCGGCGAAGGCATCCAGCGACCTGATCGCGCTGTCCTACCACCGCACCCACGGCCTGGACGTCCGCGTCACCCGCTGCTCCAACAACTACGGGCACCACCACTTCCCCGAGAAGGTCATCCCGCTCTTCGTCACCAACCTCCTCGACGGCAAGAAGGTCCCGCTGTACGGCGACGGCGGCAACGTCCGCGACTGGCTGCACATCGACGACCACGTCCAGGGCATCGAGCTGGTCCGCACCAAGGGCCGCGCGGGCGAGGTCTACAACATCGGCGGCGGCACCGAACTCTCCAACCGGGAACTCACCGAGCTGCTGCTGGAGGCGTGCGGCGCCGACTGGGAGACCAGCGTCGAGTACGTCGAGGACCGCAAGGGCCACGACCGCCGCTACTCCGTCGACTGCACGAAGATCAGCGAGGAACTGGGCTACGCACCGCGCAAGGACTTCCGCGAGGGACTCGCCGAGACCGTCCAGTGGTACCGGGACAACCGCGACTGGTGGGAGCCGCTGAAGGAGCGCGCGGCGCTGCGCTGACGCGCCCCGCCCCTGCGGGCCCGGGACCGTCCCGGGCCCGTTCCGGCATTCCCGCGCGCCCGGCTCCCGGCGGTGGCCCGCGCCATCCGGCACAGAGGACAAGAAGAGGAATGAACCCGATCAAGGAACAGGCAGACGCCCCGGCCGGCTGGCTGGTCACCGGGGCGGGCGGCATGCTCGGCCAGGACGTGCTGGCCCGGCTGGCCGCGGCGGGCGAGCGGACCACCGCCCTGGACCGGGCGGCGCTGGACCTCACGGACGCGGACGCCGTACGGCGGGCGCTCCAGAACCACCGGCCCGCCGTGGTCGTCAACTGCGCGGCCTGGACCGCCGTGGACGACGCCGAGACCCGCGAGGCCGAGGCGCTCGCGATCAACGGCGACGGCCCGGCCCATCTGGCCGACGCCTGCGCCCGCACCGGCGCCGTCCTGCTCCACGTCTCCACCGACTACGTCTTCGCCGGCGACGCCACCGCGCCGTACGCCGAGGACGCCCCCACCGCCCCGCGCAGCGCCTACGGCCGCACCAAGCTCGCCGGCGAGCAGGCCGTCCTGAGCACCCTCCCGGACCGCGGCTACGTCGTCCGCACCGCCTGGCTGTACGGCGCGGGCGGCCCCAACTTCGTCCGCACCATGATCCGCCTGGAGGGGCAGCGCGAGACCCTGGACGTCGTGGACGACCAGCGCGGCCAGCCCACCTGGAGCGCCGACCTGGCCGGTCTGCTGCTCGCGCTGGGGCGCGCGGCCCTGGCCGGTACCGCCCCCGCGGGCGTCTACCACGGCACCAGCTCCGGCGAGACCACCTGGTACGGCTTCACCCGGGAGATCTTCCGCCTGCTCGGCGCCGACCCGGACCGGGTCCGTCCCACCACCAGCGAAGCGTTCGTCCGCCCCGCCCCGCGCCCGGCCTACAGCGTGCTCGGCCACCAGCGCTTCGCCGCGGCCGGCATCGAGCCGCTGCGCGACTGGCGCGAGGCGCTCACCGAGGCGTTCCCGGAGATCCACCGGAGCCACGAGAAGGAGAACCCGGCGTGACAGTCAAGGTCAGCGTCGTCATCGCGGTCTACAACCCGGGCAAGTACGTCGAGGACTGCGTCAGGGGACTGCTGCGGCAGAGCCTTCCCCCCGACGAGTTCGAGGTCTTCTTCGTCGACGACGGCTCCACCGACGAGACCCCCGCCCGGCTGGACCGGCTGGCGGCCGAGCACCCCCACATCCACGTCATCCACCAGGAGGCCTCCGGCTGGTCCGGCAAGCCCCGCAACACCGGCATCGACGCCGCCCGGGGCGAGTACGTCATGTTCGTCGACCACGACGACTGGCTCGGCGACGAGGCACTGGAGCGGATGTACGACTACGGCAAGGCGAACGACGCCGACGTGGTCGTGGGAAAGATGGCGGGCATCGGCCGCCCGGTCCCGCAGGAGCTGTTCCGGGTCAACCGGCCGCGCGCGACGGTGGAGAACGCGCCGCTGATCGACAGCCTCACCCCGCACAAGATGTTCCGGCGGGAGTTCCTCGAGCAGCACGGCATGCGCTTCAAGGAGGGCCGCCGCCGGCTGGAGGACCACGTCTTCGTCGTCGAGGCCTACCTGCGGGCCAGGAGCGTCGCCGTCCTCGGCGACTACCTGTGCTACTACCACATCACCCGCGACGACGGCTCCAACGCCGGCTTCCAGCGCTTCGACCCGGTCGGCTACTTCAAGAACCTCCGCGAGGCCCTCGACGTGGTCGAGGAGCTCACCGAGCCCGGCCCGCTGCGCGACAAGCTGTTCAGCCGCTGGCTGCGCAACGAGATGGTCGAGCGGCTGCGCGGCAACCGGCTGCTCAAGCTCCCCGAGGACTACGCCGAGGAGCTGTACCGCGAGATCCGCGGTGTGATCACCGAGCGTTTCGGTCCGGGCGTGTTCGCCCGGGTCGCCCCCACCCAGCGGGTGGTGGCCGGGCTGATCGCCGCCGACCACTACCAGGACGTCCGCGCCCTCGCCCAGTGGGAGGCCGGGATCAGGCCCACCGGCACCCTGGACTCCCTGGCCTGGGAGGACGGCGCCCTGAACATCGGCTTCACCGCCGAGTACCAGGTCGACGGCGAGCCGATGACCTTCCGCCGGGAGGGCGGGCGCGACCTGCTCGGCCTGCCGCTGTCCGACCGCGCGCTCGAGACGCTGGCGGGACAGGACATCACCCTGGACGCCCCGGTCGACAAGAGCGACGTGGACCTGGTGGTCCGCCACCGCGAGGACGCCAGGCAGTACTACCTCCCGGTCGCGTGCGAACGGCACCGCCTGGACGCGGGGGACGGCTCCTTCCGCCAGCGGATCACCGCGCGCGCCGTCCTCGACCCGGAGACCGCGGCCGCGGGCGCGCCCCTGGACAAGGGCATCTGGGACCTGCACCTGCGCATCAAGTCCTGCGGCTGGAGCAAGGAGACCCGGCTCGGCGCGGTGCGCGGCGAGGACGTGGAGGCCGGGCGGCTGGCCGCGCTCACCGGTGAGCCGAGGCGGCTGGTCCTGCCGTACTGGACCGACGGGCCGGGCAACCTCTCCCTCGACGTCGACCAGCACACCAACAAGCTGGAGCGCGAGGCGGTGGCCCTGATGGACCCGGCCGAGGCCGTGGTCGACGGATCCGCCGTACGGCTGCCGCTGCCGCTGCACGTCGCGGCGGCCACCGGGGACCCGGTGCGGCTCCGCTTCGAGCGCAAGAACGTGGGCAAGTTCCCGGCCGACGCCGTGGTGGACGGCCGCACGGTGAGCGCCACGCTGCCGCTGGAGGAGCTCACCGGCAAGCGCTGGGCCGTCCGGATCGGCGTGCCGTCCGCCGGCCGCGGCGCGGCGAAGTGGACCCGGCTCCCGGTCGACGTGGTGGTCGCCGCGGACGGCGCCGCCCGGGTGATCGACCGGCACACCCCGCCCGCCGCGCAGGAGCCGGCCCCCAAGAAGCCCGCCCCGCCCCGCCCCCTGTGGCGCCGGGCCGCCGGGCGGGTCAAGCGCTCACTGACGAACCAGCAGAAGAAGAACTGAGGACCCCTTCGATGCGACCCCTTTCCCTCTCCGGTGCCTGGGTGCACGAGCCGAAGCTCTTCCCCGACGGCCGGGGCAGCTTCCACGAGTGGTTCAAGGCCCCGGTCTTCAACGAGGCGGTCGGCCACCCGCTCACGCTGGCCCAGGCCAACATGTCCGTCTCCAGCCGGGGCACCCTGCGCGGCATCCACTTCGCCGACGTGCCGCCCGGCCAGGCCAAGTACGTCAAGTGCGTGCGCGGCGCGGTCCTCGACGTGATCGTGGACATCCGGACCGGCTCGCCCACCTTCGGCCGGTGGGAGGCGGTCCGCCTGGACGACCGGGACCACCACGCGGTCTACCTCTCCGAGGGCCTCGGCCACGGCTTCATGGCGCTCACCGAGGACGCCACCGTGGTCTACCTCTGCTCCGAGGGGTACGCCCCCGAGCGCGAGCACGGCATACACCCGCTCGACCCGGCGCTCGGCATCGACTGGCCCGGGGACCTCACGCCGCTGCTCTCCGCCAAGGACGAGCAGGCGCCCACCCTGGCCGAGGCCCGGGAGCGGGGCCTGCTGCCCTCCTACGAGGCGTGCGTGGCCTACCGGGAGAGCCTCGGCGGCTGAACCGCCCGGGTCGGACCCGCCCGGGGCCGGTTTGACCCGTTCGGCCACGGCCCCGTAACCTGGACCGTCGGCATGTCCAGTGACAAGCCACATCCCCGTAAACCTCTTCCTCCGGAGCGCACGGTGTTCCGGAGAGGCCGCTCGCGTGCCGCGGGCGGCTGGACTGCGGGGGTGCCGTTCCCGAGCGAGAGAGTGAGTTCCGCGTGTACGCCATCGTGCGCAGCGGTGGTCGCCAGCACAAGGTTGCTGTCGGCGACATCGTCGAGGTTGACAGGATTTCCACCGCCAAGGTCGGCGACACGGTCGAGCTCTCGACCCTGCTCGTCGTCGACGGCGACTCCGTGACCAGCGACCCGTGGGTGCTGGCCGGCATCAAGGTCCAGGCCGAGGTCGTGGACCACCACAAGGGCCAGAAGATCGACATTCTGCGCTACAAGAACAAGACCGGCTACCGCCGTCGGCAGGGCCACCGCCAGCAGTACACGGCGATCAAGGTCACTGAGATCCCCGCGGCTGCGAAGTAAGGGACTGAGGAGAGATGGCACACAAGAAGGGCGCATCGTCCACCCGGAACGGCCGCGACTCGAACGCCCAGCGGCTCGGCGTGAAGCGCTTCGGCGGTCAGGTCGTGAGCGCGGGTGAGATCCTCGTCCGCCAGCGCGGCACCCACTTCCACCCCGGCGCCGGCGTCGGTCGCGGCGGCGACGACACGCTGTTCGCGCTGCAGGCCGGTGCGGTGGAGTTCGGCACCAGCCGCGGCCGCAAGGTCGTGAACATCGTTCCGGTCGCCTGACCGGAAGCTTTCGCGAGGCGGACCTCACTTCCCCGGCGGGAAGGCGGGTCCGCCTTTCGCGTGTTAGACCGAGAACCGATCCGTACGTTTCTGGAGGCACCCCACCATGACCACCTTCGTGGACCGCGTCGAACTGCACGTCGCCGCGGGTAACGGAGGCCACGGCTGTGCCTCCGTCCACCGCGAGAAGTTCAAGCCGCTGGGCGGACCGGACGGCGGGAACGGCGGACGCGGCGGCGATGTGATCCTCACCGTCGACCAGTCCGTCACCACGCTGCTCGACTACCACCACTCCCCGCACCGCAAGGCCACCAACGGCAAGCCCGGCGAGGGCGGCAACCGGTCCGGCAAGGACGGCCAGGACCTCGTCCTGCCGGTGCCGGACGGGACCGTCGTCCTCGACAAGGCGGGCAACGTCCTCGCCGACCTCGTCGGACACGGGACCTCGTACGTCGCGGCCCAGGGCGGGCGCGGCGGACTCGGGAACGCGGCCCTGGCCTCGGCGCGGCGCAAGGCGCCCGGGTTCGCGCTGCTCGGCGAGCCGGGGGACCTCCAGGACATCGTCCTGGAGCTGAAGACGGTCGCCGACGTGGCGCTCGTGGGGTACCCGAGTGCCGGCAAGTCGTCCCTCATCTCCGTGCTCAGCGCCGCCAAGCCCAAGATCGCCGACTATCCGTTCACCACGCTGGTGCCGAACCTGGGCGTGGTCACCGCCGGGTCCACCGTCTACACCATCGCCGACGTCCCCGGGCTGATCCCGGGGGCCAGCCGCGGCAAGGGGCTCGGGCTGGAGTTCCTGCGCCACGTGGAGCGGTGCAGCGTGCTCGTGCACGTGCTGGACACCGCCACGCTGGAGTCCGACCGAGACCCCCTCTCCGACCTCGACGTCATCGAGGAGGAGCTGCGGCAGTACGGCGGTCTCGACGACCGGCCGCGGATCGTCGTCCTCAACAAGATCGACGTCCCTGACGGCAAGGACCTCGCCGAGATGGTGCGGCCCGATCTGGAGGCGCGCGGTTACCGCGTCTTCGAGGTGTCGGCCGTCGCCCACATCGGGCTGCGGGAGCTCTCCTTCGCCCTGGCGGAGCTGGTGGCCCGGGCGCGGGCCGCCAAGCCGAAGGAAGAGGCGACGCGGATCGTCATCCGGCCCAAGGCCGTGGACGACACGGGCTTCACCGTCACCCGCGAGGAGATCGGCGGCGAGCCGCTGTTCCGGGTGCGCGGCGAGAAGCCCGAACGCTGGGTCCGCCAGACGGACTTCAACAACGACGAGGCCGTCGGCTACCTCGCCGACCGGCTCAACCGCCTCGGCGTCGAGGAGGAGTTGATGAAGGCCGGTGCCCGGTCCGGCGACGGCGTCGCCATCGGGCCCGAGGAGAACGCGGTCGTCTTCGACTGGGAGCCGTCCGTGACGGCCGGCGCGGAGATGCTCGGCCGGCGCGGCGAGGACCACCGCTTCGAGGCGCCCCGCCCCGCCGCCCAGCGGCGACGCGACCGGCAGGCCGAACGGGACGAGGCCGAGCGGGAGTACGACGGCTTCGAACCGTTCTAGCCGTTCCGGCCCCGGGCGTCGTCCGGCGCTCACTTCCTCGACCCGTCGCGGCCACGGGACGTTCCCGTGCCGCGGCGGGTTTCCTGTTGTCTCCCTGCTTGTCATGAACGCGAGCTGTTGGGTTCAGCGCACGGACTGCCCCGAGGGTGACCTTCCCCCTGTCCAAGAGGTTCGCGAGGCAGGGGAGTTCGCCGATGACCGGAGCAGTTCCGCCCAACCGCCGCCGGGTTCTGACCGCCGGTGCCGCCGTGCTCGGCGCCGCGGCGGCCGGCCAGTTGTGGCTGCCCGCCACCGCCCGGGCTGTCGAAAAGCCTTTACCCGACGGGGTGTTCAGCCTGGGCGTCGCCTCCGGTGACCCACTGGCGGACGGGATCGTGCTGTGGACCCGGCTCGCCCCCGATCCGCTGAACGGCGGCGGCATGCCCGACCGCACCGTGCCGGTGGAGTGGCAGCTCGCCACCGACGCCGGGTTCAAGGGGATCGTCCGCCGGGGCACCGCCCGGGCCCGGCCGGCGTACGGGCACAGCGTCCACGTCGACGTCCGCGGGCTGCGCCCCGGCACCACGTACTGGTTCCGCTTCCGCGCCGGCGGGCAGCTCTCGCCCGTCGGCCGCACCCGCACCGCGCCCGCCCCGCACAGCGCCGGCGGCCGTCTGCGCGTCGCGCTCGCCTCCTGCCAGAACTGGCAGCACGGCTACTTCACCCCGTACGCCGACATGCGGGAGCAGGACCCGGACGTGGTGGTGTTCGTCGGCGACTACATCTACGAGTCGACGCCGTCGGCGACCGGCGTACGGCGCCACGAGGGCACCGGGGAGCCGTACGGCCTGGCCCAGTACCGCAACCGGTACGCCCAGTACCGTTCCGACCCCGACCTCGCGGCGATGCACGCCCACGCCCCCTTCGTGGTCACCTTCGACGACCACGAGGTCGACAACGACTTCGCCGGCGAGATCCCGCAGGACCCCGACAAGCAGCCGCACGACGCGTTCGTCGCCCGGCTGACCGCCGCCTACCAGGCGTACTACGAGCACATGCCGGTCCGCGCCACCGCCGTCCCGAACGGCCCGCACATCCGCATGTACCGCCGACTGGAGTTCGGCCGGCTCGCCCGGCTCAACGTGCTGGACACCCGGCAGTACCGCAGCGACCAGGCCACCAGCCAGGAGGGCGCCCAGGACCCGTCGCTGACCATGCTCGGCGCCGCGCAGCGGCGGTGGCTGGTCGACGGGCTGCGCCGCTCGCCCGCCCGCTGGAACCTGATCGCCTCCCAGATCATGATGGCCGAGACCGACCTCCGGGTCGGCCCGGGCAAGCTCTGGTTCTACGACGCCTGGGACGGCTACCAGGCCGAACGGAACGCGCTGCTGGAGGAGTTCGCGCGGGTGCGCAACCCCGTGGTGCTCACCGGCGACCGGCATCTGACGATGGTCGGCGACCTCAAGGCGGACTTCGCCGATCCGGACTCGGCGGTCGTGGGCGCCGAGTTCGTCGGCACCTCCATCTCCAGCAACGGCGACCAGGACCAGGCCGCCTTCGCCCGGGAGTGGGACCCGCGGCGTGCGGACAACCCGCACTGGAAGCTGCTCGACGCCCACCGCGGCTACCACCTGTTCGACATCCGCCCCGACCGCATCGACGCGCGCGTGCGGGTCGTCGACACCGTCGTGGAGCCGCGGGCCACGCCGAGCACGCTGGCCACGCTGCGGGTGGAGGCCGGCCGGCCCGGCGTCCACCTGGTCTGAGACCGCCGCCCGGCGGGAGGGGCCCCGGCGCTCGCGCGAGCGCCGGGGCCCCTCCCGCGTCCCGGGGACCGCGCGCCGTCCCCCTCTTCTCACCGTCGTTCTCCCGGCTCCCCGGAGCCGGAATGCGGCGGAATCCCGACGGGAATTCCGCGGTAATACCTCCCGGCGGTGCCGGAATACGGAGAACCCGTGCGGTCCCGTCGCGAAGACGTGAAGATCCGGGCCGTGTTCCCGGCGCGGCCCCGCACGGGCCGACCCGCCGTGACCGCCGTACGGCACGGGGCGTACGGTGCACCTGACATCGCCGGAGGAACCGCGAAGGTCCCCGGTCACCGCTGTCCGGAGCGACTGCGACCGCGGTCGTGACCGCGCCCGCGCCGAGCACGCCGTTCGCGTCGCGCACGGCAACCGCCCGACTCCTGTGGACTTACTCACAGCAATTCCCGGGGTGTTCCGGGAACCGTCGCCGAGCCCCAGGAGTCATAGGTGAATGACGGGTTGCGCGCACATTTGCTGTCAAGGTCGCTCACCTTGCACTGCGGTAACCACAAGTGGGACCATTTCGAGGTCCCCTGTCGCCCCAAGGTAGGTCACCTGTGTCCCAGCACATAGCCAAGCCCCGTACCACCGCAGTGATCCTGGCCGGTGGTACCGGTCAGCGGGTGGGTCTGTCGATTCCCAAGCAACTGCTGAAGATCGCCGGCAAGGCAGTCATCGAGCACACCCTGGCCACCTTCGAGAAGGCCGACTCGATCGACGAGGTCATCGTGCTGATGGCGCAGGGGTATGTGCCCGACATCGAGAAGATCGTCGCCAAGGCCGGGTTCACCAAGGTCACCAAGGTCATCGAGGGCGGCTCGACCCGGAACGAGACCACCGAGCGGGCCATCGCCGCGCTCGGCGAGGGCCTGGCCGAGGGCGAGGACCTCAACGTCCTCTTCCACGACGCCGTCCGCCCGCTGCTGTCGCAGCGCGTCATCGACGACTGCGTGAGCGCGCTGGAGCGCTACCAGGCCGTCGACGTGGCCATCCCGTCCGCGGACACCATCATCGTCACGCGCACCCACGGCGAGGACGGCGAGTTCATCACCGAGATCCCGGACCGCTCCCGGCTGCGCCGCGGCCAGACGCCGCAGGCCTTCAAGCTGTCCACCATCCGCCGCGCCTACGAGGTCGCCGCCGGCGACCCGAACTTCCAGGCCACCGACGACTGCTCGGTCGTGCTCAAGTACCTGCCGGACGTGCCGATCCACGTCGTCGCGGGCGACGAGTACAACATGAAGGTCACCCAGCCCGTCGACGTCTTCATCGCCGACAAGCTCTTCCAGCTCGCCTCCACCGCCGCGCCCGAGCAGAACGGCGAGGAGGCCTACCGCGAGCTGCTCACCGGCAAGACCCTGGTGGTCTTCGGCGGTTCGTACGGCATCGGCAAGGACATCGCCGAACTCGCCGAGTCCTACGGCGCCACCGTCTACGCGCTCGGCCGCTCCACCACCGGCACCCACGTGGAGAACCCGGAGGAGGTCGACGACGCGCTGTCCAAGGCGTACGCCGAGACCGGCCGCATCGATTACGTCGTCAACACCGCGGGCGTGCTGCGCATCGGGAAGCTCGCCGAGACCGACAACGCCACCATCGAGGAGGCGCTGAAGGTCAACTACCTGGCCCCCGTGCAGATCGCCCGCTCCGCCTACAAGTACCTGGCCGAGACCAAGGGGCAGTTGCTGCTGTACACCTCCAGCAGCTACACCCGCGGGCGCGCCGAGTACAGCCTGTACTCCTCCACCAAGGCCGCGATGGTGAACCTCACCCAGGCCCTGTCCGACGAGTGGGCCGGCGACGGCGTCCGCGTCAACTGCATCAACCCGGAGCGCACCGCCACGCCGATGCGCACCAAGGCCTTCGGCCAGGAGCCCGCGGGCAGCCTGCTCTCCTCCGAGGCGGTGGCCCGCACCTCGCTGGACGTGCTGCTGTCGGAGCTCACCGGTCACGTCATCGACGTGCGCCAGCAGGACCCGACCGCGGGCGCGGCACGGGCCTCCGGCTTCGAACAGGCGCTGGCCTCGGTGCTGGACCGTCAGGACGGCGTGTAATAATCAAGGGCAAATAAACTCAGGTAATTCAGGCCTCTGCGGTCGCTCGTTAACGAAGTTCGTGCAACGGGTTCTCGCGGGGGCCTGAGTCCGTAACCGATGAAATACTCGCAGGCACAAACCGGCACTCCCCCTCCCAGAGCAGGTTTCTCCGTGATATCCACCGCTATTCGCGTCGCCAGGGTGGGCAGCGCGGCCGAACTGGCCGCGGCGGTCCTCATGATGCTGGGCTTTCCCTGCCTCATGCTGGCCGCGCTCGTCCCGAGCATCCCCGCCTTCGCGGCCGCGGCCGCCGTGACGTACCTGGCGGACCACTATCTGCACCGCAAGGGCAGCTACCTGGTCAGCCGCCTCAGCAAGGTGCGGGCGGGCCTGTCGATCCGTTTCCTGATCCGGCAGCTGCTGCTGATCCTGCTGCTGGCCCGCCTCTCCCTCGCGGACAACCTGATCTACTACGGGGCGATCGCCTGCTTCATCGCCTTCTACGGCCTCCAGGCCCCGCACGGCGCGCTGACCACCCTGATCCGCAACCGCCGCCGCATGCCGGTCGCCACCCGCAACGTCGACCTGGCCTCCCGCATCCGCATCCCGGACGCCCCGCCGCGCCTGCTGCTGGACCGCCCCGCGGAGAAGATGCTCCACCTCGACCTCGCGGCGGTCACCGGCATACTCGCCGGCGCGGCCCTGGAGTCGGCCGCCGTCGGCTACACCGGCATCGGCGTCACGCTGGCCCTGAGCATCCTGTACGTCCTCGCCCTGGTGCCCTACGTGCGCGGCGGGAAGACCCCGCCGAAGGCCGAGAAGGTGCTGGCCGCCGTCGACGACTGGCTGCGCGAGTACCGCCCGGAGACCGTGCTGTACTTCTCCGGCTCCAAGGACTCCGCCTACCAGGTCAACATGTGGCTGGAGACCATGGAGCAGCTGGACACCCGTCCGCTGATCATCCTGCGCGAGCGGGTCATCCTGCAGAACCTGGCGCCCACCACGGTCCCCGTCGTCTGCGTGCCCGGAGGGGTGCACCTGATGAACATGGACCTGTCCACGGTGCGGGTCGCGCTGTACGCGGCCAACGTCGGCAAGAACATCCACCTGCTGCGCG
Source organism: Streptomyces viridosporus T7A (assembly GCF_008704515.1). Taxonomy (NCBI): domain Bacteria; kingdom Bacillati; phylum Actinomycetota; class Actinomycetes; order Kitasatosporales; family Streptomycetaceae; genus Streptomyces; species Streptomyces viridosporus. Next base: position 3,013,873 of record NZ_CP023700.1, on the reverse strand, counting down.
TGCCCACCATGCGGCACGTCTTCATCGGCCACGGCGACAGCGACAAGCTCGCCAGCGTCAACCCGTTCAGCAAGGTCTACGACGAGGTGTGGACCGCCGGCCGCGCGGGCCGCGACCGCTACGCCATAGCCGACGTGGGGGTCCGCGACGAGGACATCGTCGAGGTGGGCCGCCCGCAGCTGGCCCCCATCCGGACCTGGCAGGGCGTGCCGGGCGACCGCATGCCGACGATTCTGTACGCCCCCACCTGGGAGGGCTGGGACGACAACCCCGGCAACACCTCGATCCTGCTGGCCGGCGAGAACATCGTGAAGAGGCTGGTCGAGGCCGACCCGGCGGTGCGCGTCCTGTACAAGCCGCACCCCTTCACCGGCACCCGCAGCCCGCAGGCCAAGGCCGCCCACCAGCGGATCACCGCGCTGATCGAGGCCGCCGCCGCGGAGCGCGCCGCCGACGCGCGCTTCACCGCCGACACCGCCGCCCGCACGCAGGCCGGGGCGGAGCTGGCCCGGATCGAGGCCCGGCTGGCCGAGCTGACCGGCGGCACCGAGAGGGGCGACGAGGCCGAGGCCACCCGCGACGGGCTGGTGGACGTGGCCCGGCACGAGGAGATCGCCCGGCTGCGCGCCGAGTGGAACACCGCGTACTGGCGCTCCTTCCCCGACTGGGAGCACCGGGTCATCACGGGCGCCGAGCCGCGCCTGTACGACTGCTTCAACGTCTCCGACGCGATGGTCTCCGACATCTCCAGCGTGGTGTCCGACTTCATCGCCAGCGGCAAGCCGTACGCGGTCACGGACTCCGCCGGGCTGGGCGTGGAGGAGTTCAAGCGGCAGAACACGGCGGTGCGCGCCGCGGTGATCCTGTCCAACGACGCGGCCGAACTGGACGCGCTGCTCGAGGCGGTCCGCGTCCCGGACGCCGACCCGCTGGCGGAGGACCGCAGGGAGCTCAAGCGCTACCTGCTGGGCCCCGACGAGCCGAAGTCGATCGACCAGTTCAACACCGCGGTCGCGCAGCTCGCGCTGAAGGCCGAGACGCGCAACCTCGGCCAGGAGTCCCGGATCACGGTCGGCGGTCCGGACGTGGAACTGGCGGACGCGCTGCCCGGCCAGCGCGCGTCGGCGCCCGGCGACACGGACGGCGCCCCCACGGGCTGACCGCTCCGCACCACCCGACAGGGCCCGGCCCCCGAGGACTCGCTCCCCGGGGGCCGGGCCCTGTCGCGTCCCCGGCTTCACACGCCCGGCTTCGCGTCCCGAGCGGGCGCGGCCGTGCTCTGTGACGTGGAGCACTGAAGCGGCGGGGTGAGGCAACCCCCTTCCTCGAACACCCGTCTAGCAAGTAGTGAATGAGGCGGTACGGGGGGAAATGTTACGGAACGAGGGGGAGACATGACCGTGACGCAGCCCGATGTCACCGTGGTCGTCGGGGCGTACGAAGCGATGCCGTACCTGGTCGAGTGCCTCGCCTCCGTGGAGGCACAGACCATCGACCCGGGGCGCATCGAGGTCATCGCGGTCGACGACGGTTCGACCGATGGCACGGGGGAGTACCTGGAGGAGTTCGCGGACCGTGCGCCCATGCCGGTCACGGTGATCCGGCAGGAGAACTCGGGCGGCCCCAGCGGCCCGCGCAACGTGGGTCTGGGCAAGGCCGCCGGGCGCTACGTCTTCTTCCTGGATGCCGACGACCGGCTGGGCCCCGAGGCCCTGGAGCGGATGGTCGCCATGGCCGACCGCGCCGGCACCGATGTCGTCCTGGGCCGGGTCGAGGGCGTCAACCGCGGTGCGCCGAAGTCCATGTGGGGCAGGACGCTGGAGCGCACCGACGTCTTCTCCTCGAACATCAAGTTCACGCTCAGTGCGCAGAAGCTGTTCCGCCGCTCCTTACTGGACCGGCACGGCATGCGGTTCGACGAGTCCCTGTTCACCGGTGAGGACGCGCTGTTCACCATGGAGGCGTACCTGCGGGCGGACGGCGTCTCCGTGGTCGCCGACCACACCTGCTACTACCTGGTGGGCCGCGACGACGGCAAGCACGTGACCAGGAGCGGCGGTTACGCCCTGCGCTTCGACTCCGCCCGCGCCCTGATGCGCCTGATCGCCGACCTCGTCCCCGAGGGCCCCCGGCGCGACCGGCTCATGGTGCGGCCCTTCACCGTCACGCTGCTGCCGCAGTTCGGCCCCCGGTTCCTCAAGGACGGCGACGACGTCCGGCGGCACAAGCTGGAGCTGGCACAGCCGCTGATGGCCGCCCACTGGACCGAGGGCGTGGCCGGGCTGCTGAAGGTCGAGGAGCGGCTGCGGCTGCACCTGGTGGCCGAGCGGCGGCCCGAGCTCCTCGGGGACGTCCTGGAGTTCGTCCGGGCGAAGCAGCAGGCGCCGGCCCTGCTGGAGAAGCGGGGCCGGCGCGTCTACCTCGGCTACCCGCACTTCCGTGACCGCGCGGCGGGCATCCCTGACTCCGTCTACCTGGCCTCCCCCCACGAGGCCCGTGCGGTCCCCGGCTACCGCGAGGGCGGCACCGGGTCCCTGCTGCGGCGCGCGGCCCGCAGGGCCCGGCGGGCGCTGGCCTCCTCCGGCGGGGTCACACCGGGCGGGACGGCTGCGGCGGCGTGAGGGCGGTGGAGGCCTCCCGGCGCGGAGAGGGCACCGCGGCCAGCCGGCGCGTCATGCGCGCCCTGTGCTCCTCGGCGGCCGCGCACAGGGCGTCCACAGCCGCGCCGAAGCGCTCCTGGGACGAGGGCTCGGCGGGGCCCAGCAGCCGCAGCTTCAGCTCCGCCCGCGCCTCGGCCAACGCGTCCTTCTCCGGGTGCCGGACCGACTCCAGCAGCGCCGGCACCCCGGCCGCGTCCGGGGTGAGCACGGTCGCCGCCACCACGGTCGGGAACGTCGTGCGGAACTCCTCCTCGGACAGCCCGCTGGTGTTCGCCACGGCGTACGGCTTGCCGCTCGCCAGGAAGTCGCTGACCACGCTGGACACATCGCTGATCAGCAGGTCGGAGATGTCGAAGCAGGCGTACAGCGCGGGCCGGGCGTCCGTGACGATCTGGTGCTCCCCCTCGGGCAGGGAGGCCCAGTACGCCTCCTCCCAGGCCGCGGTCGCCCGCGCCACGGCCTGGGCCCGGCCGGGCTCGGGGGCGGACTGCACCAGCATGCGCTCGACCTGGTCGGCGCTCTCCCGGAAGCCGGCCTCGGTGAGCCGGTCCAGTTCGGCGGTGAGCCGGGCCAGTTCCGCCGAGGGCGCCGGACGCGGCCCGGACCGCTCCCGGTTCGCCTCCTGGACCAGCTCGCGGATGCGCCGGTCGGCGGCGCCCGCCCGCGGGTCCACCGAGCCGGTCAGCGGGTGCGGCTTGTACAGCAGCCGCACCCCCGGGTCCGCGAGCAGCGCCCGCACGAGGTTCTCGCCGGCCTCGATCACCGAGGTGTTGCCCGGGTTGCCGTCCCAGCCCTCCCAGGTCGGCGCGTACAGCACGGTGGTGTACGCACCGGTCGGCGGCCCCGCGTACGGGCGCACGGCGTCCAGCTGCGGGCGGCCGATCTCCACCACGTCCTTGTCCTCGACCCCGACCTCGGCCAGCGCGTAGCGCTCGCGCGCCGCGGGACCGGCCACCCACACCTCGTCGTACGCCTTCGCGTACGGGTTGCAGGAGGACAGCTTGTCGCTCTCGCCGTGGTTGACGAAGGCGTGCTTGATCGTGGGGATGCGCAGCACCTGGGAGGTCTTGCCGGAGTTCGACGGGTGGATGAGGACCTCGAGCGTGGAGTGCTCCAGGCGCATCAGCGTGGCCACCTTCGGCAGGCACACGATCGGGACGTCGGTCGGCGCGATCCTCGACACCATGAACCGCTCGCGCAGGATGATCACCGGCCGGCCGCCGAGCTTGGCCAGCGGCTCCAGCCACATGTTGGCCTGGTAGGCGGAGGAGGCGCCGCCGGAGAAGTACAGGCCGACCGTGGGGCGGTAGTCGGCGAGCCATGCGTCGAACCACTCGAGCACCTCCTGCTCGCCCGCCGGACGCCGGCCGGGCAGCAGCCGCAGCGCCAGCACGACCAGGCCCGTCAGCGAGAGCAGCAGCGACAGCGCGACACCGGCCGCCGCCCACCGGGTCTCGTCGGTGACCGAGGCCACCGCGAGGCCGGCCGTGGCGGGCAGGCCGAACACCAGCAGGCGGTGGCCGGGGCGGCGCAGCAGGCCGGCCGGGGCGGGGGACAGCCGCAGGGCCGAGGCGTCGATGTTCCGGGTCACCACGGGCAGCGTCCGGGTGCGGTGCACCAGCACGGACACCGCCTGGATGGCGCTGTGCAGGGCGTAGAAGGCGAGCAGACCGGCGACGAGCGGCGCGAGCCCGGGCTCCCCGTCCTCCTCGCCGAGCCGCAGCAGGCCCACCACCAGCAGCAGGTCGCGCACCACGTGGCGGACGGTGACATCGGCGTGCGCCTTGGCGAAGAGCGACAGCAGACCGGGCTGCCGGCGGTGCAGCACGGCCTCGACGGCCAGGGACACGGCGGTCGCGGCGAGCAGCAGCGGCGCCAGCGGCAGGAGGGCCGCGGCGGCCTGTGCCGCGAAGGCGCCGACCAGGACGGCGGTCACCAGAACCCTGGTGACGGCGGCGTGGCCGGACAGGCGGGACGGGAGACGGTGTGGACGCGTTCTCGCCGCGAACCGCCTACGGGACAAGGGCAGGGGCACTGCGGTCACTCCAGGATCGTCGCGGGACAGGCGCCCAAGTTAACGCGTGTCGACCTCAGGACGACACACGAGTGTCCCTGACGTGTGGAATGACCACAGGATGCTAGTGGTTCCGCGGGGCCCGCAAGCCCCGCCCGGCGGGCTCCGGAGCGCCCTTCCCGCAGCGTCCGAGCGGGGCCGCGGCGGGTCCGGTCGGTACGGTGCGCCCTGCCCCGGTGCGGCCGTGGCCTCGGTCGCGGTGCTCACCGTACCCCCGCTCGACGAGGCGCAGCGGCACCGCTGTCGCGAAGTGACGCCGGGGAGGAGCCGGTTGGACGGCCGGACGGGTTCCCACTCGATTCCCCGGCGGTGTCCGTGAGCGGGCATTCACGGCGACCGGGTCGCGCCGGCTGGGGAGGCGGGTACCGGTTCACCGCTCGCCGAGTCGGCGCGTGCGGACGGAAGTACCCACGCCTGATGCCGCGTCACCCGCGGGTAACGGGCACTGTGGAAACGACCTTGTCGAGCGTGTACATGCCATAGCATGCCTCGGTGACGACGAAAAACTCCACCCGCGGATTGCGCGGGTTCACATGCGCATTGCTGCTCGTCGTGTCAATGGTGGCGGCGGTGGTGTCGGCGCCTTCCGCGACGGCTCTGGACGGGACCTGTTCGGAATCCGGAAACTATGAGGTCTGCTTCACTTACGGGGCCGGTGTCGAGGACCGTCTGATAGCGGCGAAAATCAAGGCAAAGATCGACGCGACGGCGAACGCGGCGGCTGCCGGCGAGACCGGCAGCTACATCCGCGTCGCGCTCTACAACTGGGGCACCGACGGGGGCGGCACCGCCCTGGCGGATTCACTGGTGCGCGCTGCCGAGAGCGGCGTGAGCGTACGGATCGTGGTGGGCCCGTCGGCCGCCTCGATCACCGACAAGTTCCGGAACGCCGGGATCGATCTGGTGTACTGCCCGAAATCCTGCATGGACGCGGACCGCGGTGCGATGCACAACAAGTTCTTCGTGATCAAGAAGGGTGACACGAAGCTGGTCCTGCAGAGCTCCAGCAATCTGAGCCAGTGGCAGGCCAGGCACGCACAGAATCTTCTGATCAGCCGGAACGACGACCTGTTGTTCTCCGCGTACGTGAATTACTGGCGCCGCCTCCACGCGGGTGGTTGGACGTACGGCGGCGATGAGTGGGACACCAACGCCGAGAGGACGATCGACGGCAGCAACGAACTGTCGAAGGCGTACTTCTTTCCCCAGCCCGGAATCAACCGTGTGGCCGACGTCCTCGGCAACGTCAGCGCGTGCGCGGAGGGCAACGACCGGATCTGGCTGGAGTCCAGCCTGATGGAGGACGAAGCCTACGCGAGGGAGATCATCGCCGAGCTGAACCGACTCGTGGGCATCGGCTGCGACGTCAAGGTGATCGTCCAGGAGCAGTCCGGTTCCGACATCCTGCGGAAGTACGGCGTGGCCGCGTCCGACATCAGTTGTGACGGGTGGAGCCACAACAAGCTGCTCCTGATCGACGCCAAGTACGCGGGCGAGTGGCGCAAGGCCGTGTTCGTGGGCTCCTACAACCTCACCGACAACTCGGCCCACCGGGCCAACGACGTGATGCTGCGCGTCATCGACGGGTGGGTCACCAACCGCTACATCGAGCAGTTCCGGGTTCTGTGGACCAACCCCCACGCCTGCGACCAGGGCACCTGACGGGTTCTGAGGATCCCGTCCGTCCCGCGCGGGCGGGGCGGCGGTGGAGAGGCGCTCCTCCTCCATGTACCCGCCGATCCTGGTGGGGTTTTCTCCCCGCAGGGTGCGCAGCATCCTCTCCACCGGAACAACTCGGTTCATGTCGAGGACCGACATCGCCGGAATGCTGCGTCGTTGCGGAGTCGTAGGTCCCAGTGGATCTCCCCGTACCGCATACTCACAGGAGCAAGCAGTCGAAACTCGACCTGGCTCATTGCTGCCCCTCCGGTGAACCATCCGAGTATCCGGACTTTGCCGCGGTAACTCCCCGTGTCGCGCTTGCATTGTGCTACGGGGTCATTTCGTGGCAGCTCGTCAATTCCTCTGATCCGGCCGGATGCGGAGTTGCGGCGGGCCGGCCCGGTCGAGTCGCGCGGCGGCAAGCGACGTGCGGGGGGCACCGCGGGGGCGGCGCGGGCGACGACGACCTGCCGGTCCGTCACATCACTTGGACGGGGGGGGCGGCTGATGGAGGGCTGTCCGTGACGATCCGGAACCACCCCCCTGTTCTGCTTGGTCGGCGCAGTGCCGGAGATGTCGGCACACCACGGCCCCGTTCAGCGGCCGTTCAGCAGCCGCGTCAAGGGTGTTCACGCGTACCGGATCGAACGGGTGGCCGGTGGGTGAGGCGTGTGCTCGCCACCGCTCGTGTTCTGTCTCCCTCTCGCGAACAGAAGGACGAACCTTGAGAGCCCGTACCTGCGTGACCGTGGCCGCCATCGTCGGCGCGAGCCTTTTCGGTGTGGGCGCGCCGTCCGCGACGGCGGAGGAGGGGCTCACGGCAAGCGCTACCAGGTCGGCGTGACCTCCGGCGTCACCTACCGGCTGAGCGACAACGTCTGTGTCGGTCCGATGCGGTCCGCCACCGTTCCCACCAGCCTCGACTGGATCAAGGGCGTCACCGGTCTCCAGCCCCGACGGCCCCGGCCCCGCGTGACGGCGGACGGCGGGCCCCGCCTCCCTCCCCGCGTGCGCCGCCGGCCCCGGTCGCACGGCCGGACCGGACGCACGGCGCCGTCTGCAGTGTGGACCGGCGACGCGCGACGCGCCCCGCTTCGCGTAGATTGCTGGACGGGGCGACCGATCGACGCGAGGGACGGACGGCAAGGTGTCAGGCGCAAGGCAGGCCGTGGGCGAGGCCCGCAGGATCGTCGTCAAGGTCGGGTCCTCGTCGCTGACCACCGCGGCGGGCGGTCTGGACGCCGACCGCGTGGACGCCCTCGTCGACGTGCTGGCGAAGGTGCGCAGCGGCGGGGAGCGGGAGCTCGTCCTCGTCTCCTCCGGTGCCATCGCCGCCGGCCTCGCCCCGCTGGGCCTGCGCCGCCGCCCCAGGGACCTCGCCCGCCAGCAGGCCGCCGCCAGCGTCGGCCAGGGCCTGCTGGTCGCCCGCTACACCGCCTCCTTCGCCCGCTACGGCGTCCGGGTCGGCCAGGTGCTGCTGACGTCCGACGACATGAGCCGCCGCGCCCACCACCGCAACGCCTCCCGCACCCTCGACAAGCTGCTGGCGATGGGCGCCTTCCCGATCGTCAACGAGAACGACACCGTCGCCACCGACGAGATCCGCTTCGGCGACAACGACCGCCTCGCCGCCCTCGTCGCCCATCTGGTCCACGCCGACCTGCTGGTGCTGCTCTCCGACGTCGACGGCGTGTACGACGGCGACCCGGCCCGGCCCGGCACCTCGCGGATAGCCGAGGTGCACGGCCCCGAGGACCTCGCCCACGTCGAGATCGGCAGCGTCGGCCGGGCCGGCGTCGGCACGGGCGGCATGGTCACCAAGGTCGAGGCCGCCCGGATCGCCGCCGCCGCCGGCATCCCGGTGGTGCTGACCAGCGCGGTCCACGCGGCCGACGCCCTGGCCGGCGGTGACACCGGCACCTACTTCCACCCCACCGGCCGCCGCTTCGCCGACCGGTTGCTGTGGCTCCAGCACGCGTCCACCCCGCAGGGCTCGCTCACCCTGGACGACGGGGCGGTGCGCGCGGTCGTGCAACGCCGCAAGTCGCTGCTGCCGGCCGGCATCGCCGGCGTCGAGGGCGAGTTCAGCGCGGGCGACCCGGTCGAACTGCGGGACGGCGAGGGGCGGGCGGTGGCGCGCGGACTGGTCAACTTCGACGCCAAGGAGATCCCCCTCCTGATCGGCCGCTCGACCCGGGAACTCGCCCGGGACCTCGGACCGGAGTACGAACGCGAGGTCGTACACAGGGACGATCTGGTGGTCCTGCATCCGTAATGTGCTGAATCCTCCGCCCCCGGTGGTGGACGTTCCGCAAAACCGCCCCACGAGCCCCGGCGGCCTGCTCAACTTTGTCCCAGGGACACATCCGCCCGGCACCCCGGCCGGTCCGCGCGTGAAGGAGGCGTCGTGAGACGAGTGCGCCCTGGGACGACGGCGTCTCGCGACGGTGCGGGCTCCCGCGCCCCCGGCGCCGGGCGCGCCCTGGCCGGCGTCGCGCCCGGGGACCGCTTCCCGGGCGGCGAGCCGCGCGAGCTCCCGCGCCTGTGGCACGTCACCCTCAGCGTCTCCGGTGAACCGGCCCCGGTCGCCGAGGTCCGGCGGGCCCTGGAGCAGCTCGCCCACGACCACCCCTTCCTGCTGACCAGCCGGTACGCCGACGACCACGCGGAGATCCGCTACTGGGAGGAGGCCCGCGACCTGCACGACGCGGCCGCCGTGGCGCTGCGCCTGTGGGGCGAGCACCGGCGGACCGCGGGGCTGCCGCCCTGGGAGATCGTCGGCCTGGAGGTCATCGACCGGGCCACCTACCGCCAGCGCATCGCCGCGGGGTACGGACCGGCCCCGGCGACACCCGTCGGGGTGCATCCGTTCTGACCGCGGGGCGTGGGCCGAACGCGGGTCGCGGGGTCCTCGACCGTATGTCTCGGGGTTCGGGACGACCGCCGCCGACGCCCGTCGCCCGCACTACCCTTCCCCTATGACCATGCTCTCCCCGTACGACTCGATGTCCCCGGTCCACCAGGCCGCCTACCGGGCCAAGGGCGCCGCCGCCACCCTCGCGCCGCTGCCGCGTGCCGCGAAGGACGACGCGCTGCTCGCCATCGCGGACGCGCTGGAGGTCCGGGCGAGCGAGATCGTCGAGGCCAACGCCCAGGACGTGGCCAAGGCGCGCGAGGCCGGCACCAGCGACGGCATGGTCGACCGGCTCACGCTCACCCCGGAGCGGGTGCGCGCCATCGCCTCCGACGTGCGGGACGTGGCCGCGCTGCCCGACCCGGTCGGCGAGGTCGTCCGCGGCTCCACGCTGCCCAACGGCATCGACCTGCGCCAGGTCCGGGTGCCGCTCGGTGTCGTCGGGATCATCTACGAGGGCCGGCCGAACGTGACGGTCGACGCCGCCGCCCTGTGCCTGAAGTCCGGCAACGCGGTGCTGCTGCGCGGCTCGTCCTCCGCCTACCGGTCGAACACCGCGCTGGTGCGCGTGCTGCGCGACGCCGTGCACGGCGCCGGGCTGCCCGCCGACGCGGTGCAGCTGGTGCCCGGCGAGAGCCGGGACAGCGTGCGCGAGCTGATGCGCGCCCGCGGCCTGGTCGACGTGCTCATCCCGCGCGGCGGCGCCTCCCTGATCAACACGGTCGTCCAGGAGTCGGTCGTCCCGGTCATCGAGACCGGCACCGGCAACTGCCACGTCTACGTCGACGCGCAGGCCGACCTCGACACGGCCGTGGAGATCCTGGTCAACTCCAAGGCCCAGCGGGTCGGCGTCTGCAACGCCGCGGAGACCCTGCTGGTCCACCAGGACATCGCCGCCGAGTTCCTGCCGCGCGCCCTGGACGCCCTGGCCGACGCCGGGGTCACGGTGCACGCCGACGAGCGCGTGATGGCCCACGCCAAGGAGTCCCGCGCGACCGTCGTGGAGGCCACGGCGGAGGACTGGGAGACCGAGTACCTCTCGTACGACATCGCCGCCGCCGTCGTCGACTCCCTCGACAAGGCCGTCGAGCACATCCGGCTGTGGACCTCCGGCCACACCGAGGCCATCGTCACCACCTCGCAGGCGGCCGCCCGCCGCTTCACCCAATTGGTGGACTCCACCACGGTCGCGGTGAACGCCTCCACCCGCTTCACCGACGGCGGCCAGTTCGGCTTCGGCGCCGAGATCGGCATCTCCACGCAGAAGCTGCACGCCCGGGGGCCGATGGGCCTGCCCGAGCTGACCAGCACGAAGTACATCGTCACCGGCGACGGCCACGTACGGCGCTGAACCGCGCCCGCGCGGGAGCCGGCGGCGGGGGCGGCGGAGGAGGGGCCGTCCCGGCAGACGGATGAATTTCCATACCGTCTGCCCAAAATGACCCCCCAGGTCTACTCTGGATCCGTGCCGGAGGACGTGGGGGGTACGCCGTTCCCTGACGGCTGGGAGCCCGACGACGACCACGACCGCGGAGCGTCGGACGAAGAGTTCGCCTCCGTGGTCTTCGACGAGGCCTTCGTCCGCGCGGCCGAGGTGCACGAGCCGACCGCCGTGGAACGCCTCCTGGCCGCCGCGCAGGCCAGGGCCGAGGCCGAGGCCCGCCGGACCCGCCCGCACGGCGAGCGGTACGACGACGGATACGGCCGCTACCGGGGCGGCCCCGGCTTCGAGGACCCGGACGACGACCCCGACGCCCCGGAGGACGGCTACGGCTCCCCGGGCCCGTACGGCAGGCAGGTCCGCTGGCACCGCCCCGTCGCCTGGGTACTCGCCCTGGTGATGGGCATCGGCATGGTCGCGCTCGCCTTCTCGGCCGTCTACCGGGGCGCCTCCTCCCACCGCCAGGACCAGGTCCCGTCCCCCGCCTCCACCGGCCTGGAGCAGGGCGGCGGGGCGGCCCCGTCCGCCTCCGCCGACCACTCCCAGCCGGCCGTCCCGGTGATTCCGAGCAGCCCCTGAGACCGGGCGGCCGACCCGGTGGGAAGCCGGCGGAACTTGGCGCGCGGCAGGGCGTTTACCCGCGCCCCCCGGGACCTACCCTGAAGATATGGGAGGGCCTTCGGACCCGCCCGAGGGGGCGCCCGAGGGAGCCCCCGGAGGTGGAGAGGACGAGTACGGGTCCGTCGTCTTCGACGAGTCCTTCATCCGTGCTGCCCGGCTCCAGGAGTACTCCGCCCGGGAGCGCATCACCGACCACGCGCCCGCCGTCCGCCGCCGCCCGCCACTGCGCCACGGCCTGTCCCGGCCGGCGCTGATCCTGTTCCTGCTGATCGTCGTGGCCTTCGGCACCGCGATCTACATGGGCGTACGCCACCCCTACCAGGCGCCCGAGGCCGGGGAGCAGGCCGCTCCCCTGCGGATGACCGTCGTCCCGCTGGCCCCCCGCGACGAGGTGCCCGGCACCAGCGACCCCGAACAGCTCTACGCGAGCAGTCCGGCGGCCGGGTTCCGCGTCGGCGCGGAGGGGGTGACGCTCCCGGCGTCCCGGCGCACCGCGCACTTCTCGGACAGCCAGGTCATGAACGCGCTGACCATCACGAAGGACTACCTCGTGCGGTCCTCCCTGGACCCCGAGGTGCTCACCGGCGGCGAGACGCGCTCCGTGCGGGTGCTGCTCGACCCCGCCCAGCTGGACCAGTTCGACCGGAGCTTCGCCCGGCCCGCCGCCGACGGACGGCACGCGCCCACCGGATGGCTGGTCCGCCTCGACCCCTCCCGCGCGGAGCTGGCCGCCCCCGAGGTCCGGGTCCGGGGCACCATGCGGGCCTCCGAGGCCGACTCCTCCACCCTGGAGGTCGCCACGGACCACACGTTCGCGTACGCGGTGCGGCCGGCCGGCGCGGACCGGGACGCCGAGGCCTCCCTGTTCACGGTCCGGCGCGAGCTGCTCTTCCGCTTCGACCGCGACGACCTGCGCCTGCACCAGGCCCAGGTGGTCCTCTCCGAGGTCCAGGCCGGCCCCCTGTCCTGCGCCGAGGACTCCGCGGCCCGGCTGCGTCCCCTCCTCGCCGGCCGGACGGCCGAGGAGGGCGGCCCCGCCGGCACCGACCCCTACGCCCCGGGCGGCACACCGGCGCTGTGCGGCACCCTGGCGGCGGATGCGCAACCGGAGCTGTGAGACGGCCGCCCCGGCGCCTCAGGCGCCGTCGCGCGGCGGGCCGTCGTCCGCCGGGCCCGGCGCCGTGCCCGGGTCCTTCGGCGGCCGGGGAGCCGAGGAGGTGAAGCCGCCGAAGCCGCGGCGGACCCGGTCGCCCAGGTCTCCGGCGCCGCCCGCGATGTCGCTGACCAGCTTCATCAGTGGATCCTTGGAGTTCCTCACCTCGCCGGCGTAGTTGCTCGCCGACTCCCGCCACGAGTCCCGCACCGAGGCGTCCTTGTCCTCGTCGCGGCGCGGGTAGTGGCCGTCCATGATCCGCTGGTGGTCCCGCGTGGCCGCCCACTTCTTCAGCTCGGCCGCCCGCACGGCGGCGAAGGGGTGGGAACGGGGCAGCACGTTGAGGATCTTCAGCACCGAGTCGCGCAGGTCGCCCCCGGCCTCGTACTCGTCGGCCTGCTCCAGGAACGCGTCCACGTTCATCTCGTGCAGGTGGTTGCCGCCCGCGATCTTCATCAGGCCGCGCATCGAGGCCTGGAGGTCCTGGCCCACCAGCAGCCCCGCGCGGTCCGCGGACAGCTCCGACTTGCGGAACCACTCGCGCAGCGCCGTCACGATCGCCATGATCGCGACATTGCCGAGCGGGATCCAGGCGACCCGGACCGCGAGGGACGTCAGGAACAGCAGGACCGTCCGGTACACCGCGTGCCCGGACAGCGCGTGCCCGACCTCGTGCCCGATGACCGCCCGCATCTCCTCCTCGTCGAGCAGCTCGACCAGTCCCGTGGTGACCACGATGATCGGCTCGTCCATGCCGATGCACATCGCGTTCGGCGTCGGGTCCTGGTTGACGTACATCGGCGGGACCTTCTCCAGGTCCAGGATGTAGCAGGCGTCCCGCAGCATGTCGTTGAGGTGCGCGAACTGCCGGTCCGAGACGCGCACCGAGTCGGACAGGAACAGCAGTCTCAGGCTCCGCTCGGGCAGCAGCCCGCTCAGGGTCTTGAACACCGTGTCGAAGCCGCTCAGCTTGCGCAGCGCCACCAGCGCGGAGCGGTCGGCCGGGTGCTCGTACGCACGCGAGGAGATTCCGGGGAAGCGCCTGCGCTGCCTGCCCGGCACGCTCTCGTGCCCGTTGTGCTGATGGCCGTCGGACATGTTTCCCCCATGTGCGTCTGAGTGGCCCTTGCGGCCCTTGTGCGGCCCTTCGTTCCTCCGGGGCGAGGCCCAGCCTAGGCGCAGAGACCGCGGACGGGCAGTGCGGAAGGGCGCGGCACCGCGTGGCCCGTCGCCGCGCGGCTCCGGGCAGAAGGACGACCGGAGGCACCGGAAAGGTTGCCCGCCGCCCGTAACGGCGGAGTCGGCGTGAGCGGCGCGAACGCGCCCGCTTACGATGAGCTGACGTCTTTATCCCGCCCACACGCGATAGGTCCTGTCGAAGATGAGCTTCCCCAGCGCCGCTGCCCAGTTGGTCACCCTCGCCGCCGAGGGCGGAGAGCACGGCGGCAACCACCAGAGCCTCAACCCCTACTTCGTCGGCGGCTGCGTCCTGTTCGCCCTGCTGCTCCTGCTGTGGATCACCACCCGCTTCAACCGCGACCGCTGAGCCCGTCGCGGAGGGTTCGGGCGGCCGGGACCCATCCGGCGGCCGGAGCCCACGGGCCGGGCCGGTAGGGTCTGCACGCATGGGAGAGCAGGACATGCCTACCGGTCCGGCGAAGGGCACGGCCGAGGAGACGGCGGGCGGCACCGAGCGCCGCCCGGAGCCCCGCCGGACGGCCGGCGACCTCGGCGGGGGCCCGTCGGAGGCGGGCAAGCGCCGCCTCGGCGTCATGGGCGGCACCTTCGACCCGATCCACCACGGGCACCTGGTGGCGGCCAGCGAGGTCGCCGCGCAGTTCCACCTCGACGAGGTGGTCTTCGTCCCCACCGGCCAGCCGTGGCAGAAGAGCCACCGCGCGGTCTCCGCGGCCGAGGACCGGTACCTGATGACGGTCATCGCGACCGCCGAGAACCCGCAGTTCTCCGTGAGCCGCATCGACATCGACCGCGGCGGCCCCACCTACACCGTGGACACCCTGCGCGACCTGCGCGCGCTCAACCCCGACACGGACCTGTTCTTCATCACCGGCGCCGACGCCCTCGCCCAGATCCTCACCTGGCGGGACAGTGAGGAGCTGTTCTCCCTGGCGCACTTCATCGGCGTCACCCGGCCCGGTCACCACCTGTCCGACGCGGGTCTCCCCGAGGGCGGCGTCTCCCTCGTCGAGGTCCCCGCCCTGGCGATCTCCTCGACGGACTGCCGTGCGAGAGTCGCCAAGGGAGAACCCGTCTGGTACCTGGTGCCGGACGGCGTCGTGCGCTACATCGCCAAGCGTGAGTTGTACCGCGGCGAGTGAGCCGAGAGGGGCACCGGTGAACGACCGATACGACGCGGGATACGGGGCCGACGGGGCCGCCCCGTACGAGTTCGTCGGCTACGACGAGTACGGCCACCCCGTCTACCGCCAGGCCACGGACCAGCAGGCCCAGCAGCAGGCGTACGACCCGTACCAGCAGCAGGGGCAGCAGGGACAGCAGGATTACGCCTACGACCCGTACGCCGCGGCCGGGCCGCAGCAGCCCGCGCCGCCGTACGACCCCTACGGGACCGCCCAGCAGCCGCCGGCCCCTTCCTACGGCTCCTACGACTCCTACGGCTCCTACGACTACGACCCCTACGCGAGCGGCACCCACCAGGCCGGCCCGGCGGCAGCCCCCCACGACCCCTACGGGCAGAGCGCGCACGACCCGGCCGGGGACCCGACCGGGCAGGGGCGGACCGCGCCCCCCGACACCGGCCGGCAGCCCCGCGTCGCCGAGCAGACCGCGCACATCCCGCAGCAGGCCGGCCCGGTCGACGACGAGACGGCCCCCGACGGGCCCGCACCGGAGTACCGCACCGAGCAGTTCGCGTTCGTCGAGGAGCCCGACGACGGCTCCGAGGACGTCATCGACTGGCTGAAGTTCACCGAGAACCGCACCGAGCGCCGCGAGGAGGCCCGGCGCCGCGCGCGCAGCCGGATCATCGCCCTGGCCGTGGTCCTCGCCCTGGTCGCCGTCGGCGGCGTCGGCTACCTCTGGTACGCCGGGAAGCTGCCCGGCCTGTCCGGCTCCGGCTCCGGCACGGGCACCGCCACGGCGGCGGGCGCCCAGAAGCGCGACGTGATCGTCGTCCACCTGCACGACACCGAGCGGGGCGGCACCGCGACCGCGCTGCTCGTCGACAACACCACCACCCGGCAGGGCACCACCGTCCTGCTGCCCAACTCCCTCGCCCTCACCGCCGACGACGGCACCACCACGCTCGCCAAGTCCGTCGAGGACGACGGCTCCGAGGGCACCCGGACCGCGCTCGACACCGTCCTCGGCACCAGGATCGAGGGCACCTGGCGGCTGGACACCCCGTTCCTGCTCACCCTCGTCGACCTCGTCGGCAACATCGAGATCGACACCGACACCGACGTGCCCGACCCGGACGCCAAGAAGGGCGAGGCGCCCCTGGTCAAGAAGGGGGAGAAGCAGACCCTCAGCGGCAAGATGGCCGTCGCCTACGCCACCCACCGCGCCCCCGGCGAGTCGCAGAACGCCCAGCTGGAGCGGTTCGGGCAGGTCATGCACGGCGTCCTGCGCAAGATGACCTCCGAGCCGGACGCCGCGACGGTCACCATCCAGACCCTCGGCCAGATCATCGAGCCGCCGCTGACCGACAAGGACCTCGGCACCTTCCTCGCCCGGCTCTCCGACCTCGCCAAGGGCGGCGACCACAAGACCACGCTGCTGCCCGTGCAGGACGACGGCACGCTCACCGCGCAGGCGAGCGACAGCGTGGTGAAGGACGTCCTCGGCGGCACCGCGAAGAGCCCCGACAAGGACGCCGCCGTCAGCGTCTCCGTGCGCAACGCCACCGGGGTGAAGGACCACACCGAGCAGGCCCGCGTGGTCCTCCTCAACGGCGGCTTCACCTTCCTGGAGGCCGGCACCGCCGCCCCGGAGGCCACCTCGAAGGTCGTCTACGCGAACGCCGCCGACAAGGAGAACGCCACCGAGGTCGCCAAGACCCTGGGGCTGCCCACCGGCTCCGTCGGCAAGGGGGAGGTCTCGGCGAACGCCCGCGTCTCGGTCGTCCTCGGCCAGGACTACGAGCCCGGGTCGTAGCCGCGGGGCGGGGGCGCGCCCCGGAGGGCGGGGGCGCCCCACCGTTGTCACGTGGGGTGCGCCCGGTGGTCCGTGAGACCCTGGAGGGCAAGTGACCACCGACCGAAAGCCTTGTAGTGACCGCAACCGACCGTTCCCTCGAGCTCGTCACCACCGCCGCCCAGGCGGCCGCCGACAAGCTCGCGCACGACATCGTCGCCTACGACGTCAGTGACGTGCTGTCCATCACCGACGCCTTCCTGCTGGCGTCCGCACCCAACGACCGTCAGGTCAAGTCGATCGTCGACGAGATCGAGGAGCGGCTGAACAAGGAGCTCGGCGCCAAGCCGGTCCGCCGCGAGGGCGACCGCGAGGCCCGCTGGGTGCTGCTCGACTACGTCGACATCGTCGTCCACGTCCAGCACAGCGAGGAGCGCGTCTTCTACGCCCTGGAGCGGCTGTGGAAGGACTGCCCCGAGCTGGAACTGCCCGCCGACGCCCAGGCCTCCCGCGGCAAGGCCGCGGAGCACGCCAAGCAGCAGGAGGCTGAGGCGGCGGCCGAGCCGGATGGCGAGTGGCGGTGAGCGCCACGGGCGAGGTGGCCGGGTCCGCGCGCCGGGGCCGCCGCATCATCCTGTGGCGGCACGGTCAGACCTCCTGGAACGTGGAGCGCCGCTTCCAGGGCACCACGGACGTGGAGCTCACCGGGGCCGGTGTCGCGCAGGCCCGCCGGGCCGCCCGGCTGCTCGCGGGCCTCGGGCCGGACGCGATCGTCGCCTCCGACCTGAAGCGGGCCGCGAACACCGCCGCGGAACTCGCCGTGCTCACCGGCCTGGAGGTCGTCCTCGAGGAGGGGCTGCGCGAGACCTACGCGGGCGTCTGGCAGGGCCTGACGCACGACGAGATCATCGCCCGGTACGGCGAGGAGTACGCCGCGTGGAAGCGCGGCGAGCCGGTGCGCCGGGGCGGTGGCGAACTGGAGACCGAGGTCGCCGACCGCGCCGCCCCCGTGGTGCTGAGGCACGCCGAGAAGCTCCCCGAGGACGGCACGCTCGTCGTGGTCAGCCACGGCGGCACCATCCGCACCACCATCGGCCGGCTGATCGGCCTGGAGCCGCGCAGCTGGGAGAGCCTCGGCGGCCTCACCAACTGCTGCTGGTCCGTCCTCGGCGAGGGCGTCCGCGGCTGGCGCCTGCTCGAGCACAACGCCGGCACCCTGCCGGAACCGGTGCTCGGCGACGACGACTGAGGCTCCCGGGACCGGCCGCGGACCGGCCCCGGGACCCGGATTTCACTTTCCGGCAGGTCGCAGGCTAAAGTTCTTCTTGTTCGCCCCGCCGAGCGGAGCGGAACACCAGGCGGCTTCGCCGCGTGGCGCAAGGGGCTATAGCTCAGTTGGTAGAGCGCCTGCATGGCATGCAGGAGGTCAGGAGTTCAATTCTCCTTAGCTCCACATCGTGAAGATCCCGTTCCCTCAGGGGGCGGGATCTTTCGTCGTCCGCGCTTTGAACAGCGCGGCTCCCGCGGGCGTATACCCCTGCGAGGCGCCGAGCCGTGTCCCGACCGGTATCCGGCGTCGATGACCGTGTCGGCCCGGTCGTGGCAGAATCAAACGGCCGGAAGGGGGCGCGGCCCGACGGGAGGGAGTTGTGATGCCTGCGAGCATCCTCGAGGAGCTCGATCATCTCCTCGGAGCGGTGTCGACGCGACGGACCTCGACCCGACGGACCTCGACCCGACTCGGCTGCCCTTCCCGCGGTCCCGCGCGCATCGCCCAGGTGCTCGGCGGCAACGGCGGGGTCCCCTACGCCTGCACGGCCTGCGGCCACAGCCGGAGCTGAGCGATGGGGGCACACAGGCGGAAGTGCGACTGGTGCGGCAGCGGGACGCCGATCGTCCGCGACATGGAACCGCTCAACCCCGAGTACCAGTACTGGTGCGAGGAGTGCGCGCGGGCGCTGATCATAAAAGGCGACCCCATCGAGACCTACCGGGAACTCGAGGGCGAACCGATCTACGGCCGGCTCCTGGAGGAGCACTGCACGCTCAAGCGCTTCTATTCGTTCGTCACGGCGTGATCGCGCCCGCGCGACGGCCCCGTCATTCCGGGCATTCCCGACGGGGCCGGAAACGATTTGGTGTTCTGCCGGGGGGACCGTGTAATGTTGGCGTCGCCGCCGGGGAAACCGGGCGACGGAGCCGGAAACACGGAACCGCCGCATGGCACGAGGGGCTATAGCTCAGTTGGTAGAGCGCCTGCATGGCATGCAGGAGGTCAGGAGTTCAATTCTCCTTAGCTCCACAGAAGTCGAGGGCGGACCATCCGAACGGATGGTCCGCCCTCGGCGTTTGCGACCCGGTGGCGGGCCGGCCGCGGGGACCGCGTCAGCGGCCCAGGGCGCGCCGGCCGCGGCCGGGGGAGAGCACCGGCAGATTGCGGGACGGCGCCTTGGCCTGCGGCGCCTCGTCCTCGATGCGCAGGGCCAGCGCCGGGCAGCGGCGCACCGCGCGCAGCGCCTTGGCCTCGGCGAAGCGCGGCACCTGGGCCTGGGCCACCGTCGGGAAGCCGTCCGCGCCGAGCTGGAAGACCTCCGGGAGGATGTCCGCGCACAGGCCGTGGCCCCGGCACAGCGTCCAGTCGACGTAGATCTTCTGGCGGCTGGGGCCGTTCTCCTCCCCGCCGCCGCCCGGGATGCCCGTGGGGGCCCTGCCCCCCTCGAAGAGGGGCAGGACGCCCGCCACGGGCCGTCCGCAGCCGTTGCCGAGGACGTGCGCGGCGAGGTCGTCGGTGAACGCCTTGACGGTCGACTCCAGGAACATCGCGGAGCCGTCCGGATGCGAGCAGGCGCCGCGCCGCTTCACGTTCTTGGCGACCTGCTTGACCGCCTCCAGGGCGGCCGGGCCGCCGCCGTTGAGGATGTCCTCCAAGCCGCGGGCGGCGGCCGGCAGGCCCAGGTAGCACGGTCCGCACTGGCCGGCGCTCTCCTCGGCGAGCCACTTCGCCACCATCAGCGACTCGCCCAGCGGGCAGGTGTCCTGACTGATCGGCAGGATGGCCCCCGCGCCCAGTGAACCGCCCACCGCGTCCAGGGAGTTGCGGGAGACGATCGCCTCGTTGACGGTCGCCGCGTCGATCCACTTGCCGTGGTAACCGCCCGTCAGCACGCCCTGCGGCACCGGCGGGGCGCCGGCGAGCTGGAGCACGTAGCGCAGCGGCACCCCCGTCGGGACCTCGACCACCATGGGGCGGGTCACCGCGCCGGACACCGTGAGCATCACGGTGCCCGGCTCGTCGTACAGGCCGGTGTTGCCGTAGCGCTCCGGGCCGATGCGGGCGGCGATGGCGAGCTGGGCGAAGGTCTCGGCGTTGGACAGCAGCGTGGGCGCGCCGCCGACGCCGTTCTTCGAGGCGCTGGTCTTGCGGCCCGGCGGGACCGCCGGACCGCCGTCGATGGAGCGGATCAGGGAGGCGGCGGCACCGGTGACCATGCGGACCGGGTTGCGCTGCACCCGGGCGCGCAGCGCGGAGCGGCGCCCGTTGTTCAGGCCGCGTTCGGCGAGCGCGGCCTCCATGGAGCGCTGGGTGGACTCCCGGGTGACCCCCACCACGAGCGTGCGGGCACCCATGGCCTCGGCGCACAGCAGCGCGCCGTCCAGGATGAGGTGCGGGGCACGGTTGATGAGCACCGTGTCCTTGCGGCAGGCCGGTTCGTCCTCACTGCCGTTGACGACGACGACCGGCCGGACGCCGCGCTTGATCGCCGTTTCGGCGACCGAGCGCAGCTTCTTGTGGAAGGGGAACCCCGCGCCGCCGCGCCCCCTGAGGTTGATGCGTTCGGCGAGCTGCGCGAGCTGCTCGCCGCCCAGGGGCTCGAGCGGCCCGTGCACCTTCAGGTGCATGGGCAGGTCGAGCCGGTCGACAAGGTCGAAGCCCGACGTGAGCTGGGGAAGCCCGACCACGCGGACTTCGGGTACGTCGGGCAGAGCCTCGTTCACTTGTAGCCTCCGGACGGCGTGTTCCAAGGTTCGCCCGAGCCCGGTGCGTCGAAGTCGTAGGACGACGAGGGCGACGCACCGGGGAGTGTTTCAGTGGCGGGACCGCTGTTGTACGTGTCGTTCGGGTTGTACGTGTCGTAGCGGGTGTTCGTCTCACCGGTGTCGTACACATCACTCGAGCCGTACCCGGGGCCGGTCGGATTGTCATAGACCGGGATGGTGTATCCGGTGTCGTTGAGCGGGTCGTACGCCGACGGCGGGGCCTCGCCGACCGGTGGCGGGGACGGGACCGGCCAGTTGCCCGAGGTGCTCGACGGGCCGTCCGCGCTCGGCATGCTCTGCGTGGGCTGCATGTCCAGCGGCAGCTCCATGCGGGCCGTCCGGTCCGCGAAGAGGGGCTGCTGCCGCGGCGGCCCGGAGGGCGCCGAGACCGCGCGGTAGGCGGCCGCGAAGCCGTTCGCCGGTTCCGCGGCGACGGGCCGCTCGGCGGTCTCGTACAGCGGTCCGTCCGCGCGCGGCCGCTCGCCGCGGGGGGCGCCGCGGGAGGCGTCCCCGCGCGGTCCGTCGCCGCGGGACCGGGAGCCGCGCCGCTCCGCGAAGCCCGGCAGGGACGGCTCGGCCGCTCTGGACCTGCTCTCCTCCAGACCCGCGCGGTCCGACTGCACGAGGGAGCCGAGCAGGGCGGTGACCCGGTCGGAGACCTTGCGCCTGACCGGGGGCGGGGACGCGCGCAGGACGAGGACCGCCATGACGCCGAGCACGGACAGGCCGTAGAGGATCAGGAAGATCGGCTTCGCGGCTCGACCCGCGTAGAGCCCGTGCACCAGCGCGGCGCACCAGGCCGGGTAGGCCAGCATGTGCATGGCCCGCCAGCGGGCCGCGACGGGGGCCGGCGAGGCGAAGCGGTTGCGCAGCACCCCGGTGACGCCCACGAAGAACATCAGCAGGCCGGCGCTGGTGCCCAGGCCGATCAGGAAGGACCTGCCGGCGACGGCCTCGTCGTCGGTGAGGGCCAGTCCGAAGGGGATCACCGCGGCGACCCAGGTGGTGTGGTCCAGCACCAGCTTGATGACGATGTGCACCAGCAGGAAGACGAGCGAGGCGACCGCGGTCGTCCGGTGCACCGCCTGGGCCAGGATCCGCTGGCGCGGGCCGAGCAGGATCCGGTCCTGGGCGACGAGTCCCCAGATGACCGAGCAGCTCAGGCAGACGAGCGACAGGACGCCCGCGCCGAAGTCGAGGAACTCGAGGAGCCAGTCGTCCGCCGTGCTGTCGTCCGGCCTCACGACGCACCCCCCGGCGTCATGACTCGGAGCGGGCACGGCGGAGCCGCAGCCGACCGGCCCCGTGCGGGGGGTGGGCTGCTGTCTGGGCGACGGTTCATGGGGCAACTCCGAGGTATCGGTAAAGCGGTCCCGGGCGGAACTCTAAGCCCCGGTCATACCGACGAGTACGAGGTTTGAGTTATTGCGCTGTTATCAAAAGACGATGTGGTCGTTGTGATGCCCCTTAGTGGCCGTTACGCGAAGTAACCCTCGGCTGGGATTCAGTCGGGATCCAGTCGGGATTCGGTCAGGATTCAGTCGAGCCGATCCGGCGGAGGGGCCCCGGCGGCCCTGCGTGTCCCCGGAAAGAGCGTCGCGGCGTGCTCGGGGCCTGCGGTACCCTTGCGCCATGCGTGCCGTACGCCTTCTGCTTAGCGAGCCGCGCTGATCAGTCCCGACCGCCGGTGACCGGAGGGTCGGAATCGGCGCGGCGTCCCCTCCTGTGCGAGGGGATTTTTCATTTCTCGGAAGCCGCAGGCGCAGGCAGAGACGATCGATGGAGCTTTGAGGATCATGAGCGAGACGAACCCCGCTGCCGCGGAGGCCGCACCGCACCGCTACACGGCCGCCCTGGCCGCCGAGATCGAGGCACGCTGGCAGGACTTCTGGGACGCCGAGGGCACCTACGCCGCCCCCAACCCGAGCGGGGACCTGGCGGGTGATCCGGAGACGGTCGCCAGGCCCAAGAAGTTCATCATGGACATGTTCCCATACCCCTCGGGTGCGGGACTGCACGTCGGTCACCCGCTGGGGTACATCGCCACCGACGTCTACGCCCGCTTCCAGCGCATGACCGGCCACAACGTCCTGCACACCCTGGGCTTCGACGCCTTCGGCCTGCCCGCCGAGCAGTACGCCGTGCAGACCGGCACGCACCCGCGCGTGTCCACCGAGGCCAACATCGAGAACATGAAGTCCCAGCTGCGCCGGCTGGGCCTGGGCCACGACAAGCGCCGGTCGTTCGCCACGATCGACCCGGACTACTACAAGTGGACCCAGTGGATCTTCCTGCAGATCTTCAACTCCTGGTACGACGAGGAGGCGGGAAGGGCCCGTCCGATCGACGAGCTGGTCGCGCGGTTCGAGTCCGGTGAGCGCCCCGTCCCGGGCCACACGCGCGCCTGGGGCGAGCTGAGCGCGACCGAGCGCGCCGACGTCCTGAGCGGGTTCCGCCTGGCCTACGCCTCCGACGCGCCGGTCAACTGGTGCCCGGGCCTGGGCACCGTGCTGGCCAACGAGGAGGTCACGGCCGAGGGCCGCTCCGAGCGCGGCAACTTCCCCGTCTTCAAGGCCAAGCTGCGCCAGTGGAACATGCGCATCACCGCCTACGCCGACCGGCTGCTGGAGGACCTGGACGCGCTGGACTGGCCCGAGGCCATCAAGCTGCAGCAGCGCAACTGGATCGGCCGCTCCGAGGGCGCGCGGGTCGACTTCCCCATCGACGGCGAGCGCATCACCGTCTTCACCACCCGCCCCGACACCCTGTTCGGCGCGACCTACATGGTGCTGGCGCCCGAGCACCCGCTGGTCGAGAAGTTCACCCCGGCCGCCTGGCCCGAGGGCACCCACGAGGTGTGGACCGGCGGCCACGCCACCCCGGCCGAGGCCGTCGCCGCGTACCGCGCGCAGGCCGCCTCGAAGTCCGACGTCGAGCGGCAGGCCGAGGCCAAGGACAAGACCGGCGTCTTCATCGGCGCGTACGCGACCAACCCGGTCAACGGCGACCAGGTCCCCGTCTTCATCGCCGACTACGTGCTGATGGGCTACGGCACCGGCGCGATCATGGCCGTGCCGGCGGGCGACCAGCGCGACTTCGAGTTCGCGCGCGCCTTCGAGCTGCCGATCCACTGCATCGTCGAGCCGACCGACGGCCGCGGCACGGACACCGCGACGTGGGAGAGCGCCTTCTCCTCGTACGACGCGAAGATCATCAACTCGTCGAACGACGAGGTCTCCCTGGACGGCCTGGGCGTCGCCGAGGCCAAGACCCGCATCATCGAGTGGCTGGAGAGCCGGGGCCTGGGCGAGGGCACCGTCAACTTCCGCCTGCGCGACTGGCTGTTCAGCCGCCAGCGCTACTGGGGCGAGCCCTTCCCGATCGTCTACGACGAGGACGGCGTCGCCCACGCCCTGCCCGAGTCGATGCTGCCGCTGGAGCTGCCCGAGGTCGAGGACTACTCGCCGCGCACCTTCGACCCGGACGACGCCGACACCGAGCCCGAGACGCCGCTGTCGCGCAACGAGGACTGGGTCAACGTCACCCTGGACCTGGGCGACGGACCGAAGAAGTACCGCCGCGAGACCAACACCATGCCCAACTGGGCCGGTTCCTGCTGGTACGAGCTGCGCTACCTGGACCCGCACAACTCCGAGAAGCTGGTCGACCCCGGGATCGAGCAGTACTGGATGGGCCCGCGCGAGGGCATGCCGCACGGCGGCGTCGACCTGTACGTCGGCGGCGCCGAGCACGCCGTGCTGCACCTGCTGTACGCCCGCTTCTGGTCCAAGGTGCTGTACGACCTGGGGCACATCTCGTCGGCGGAGCCGTTCCACAAGCTGTTCAACCAGGGCATGATCCAGGCCTACGTCTACCGCGACAGCCGCGGCATCGCGGTGCCGGCCGCCGAGGTGGAGGAGCGCGACGGCGCCTACTGGTACCAGGGCGAGAAGGTCTCCCGGCTGCTGGGCAAGATGGGCAAGTCCCTGAAGAACGCGGTCACCCCGGACGAGATCTGCGCCGAGTACGGGGCCGACACGCTGCGGCTGTACGAGATGGCGATGGGCCCGCTGGACGTGTCGCGGCCGTGGGACACCCGCGCGGTGGTCGGCCAGTTCCGGCTGCTGCAGCGGCTGTGGCGCAACATCGTCGACGAGACGACGGGCGAGGTCACCGTCGTCGACACCGGGGACGGTGACATCGACGAGGACACCCTGCGCGCCCTGCACAAGGCGATCGACGGCGTGCGCGGCGACCTGGAGGGCATGCGCTTCAACACCGCCATCGCCAAGGTCACCGAGCTGAACAACCACCTGACCAAGCGGGGAGGGGCGGTACCGCGCCCGGTCGCCGAGTCCCTGGTGCTGCTGATCGCGCCGCTGGCCCCGCACGTCGCCGAGGAGCTGTGGCGCAGGCTGGGCCACACCGGCTCGGTCGTCCACCAGGACTTCCCGGTGGCCGACCCGGCGTACGTGGTCGACGAGACCGTGACCTGCGTCGTGCAGATCAAGGGCAAGGTCAAGGCGCGGCTGGAGGTGTCGCCGGGCATCTCCGAGGACGAGCTGGAGAAGATCGCGCTGGCCGACGAGAAGGTCGTCGCCGCGCTGGACGGGGCCGGCATCCGCAAGGTGATCGTGCGGGCGCCCAAGCTGGTGAACATCGTCCCGGCGTGAGGCACGGCGGCCGGCGGAGCGCCCGGGGGTGATCTCCGCCGGACGCTCCGCCGGGCGCGACCTCCCAGGTCGGGGTGGTCCCCTACGGGCAGGTTCGGGGTTCTGCCGGAACTCCGGACCTGCCCGTCTCGTTTACCGTGGAAGAGCGGCGCGGAGCGTGTCGGGACAGGCCGCAGGGCCCGGAGGAGGAGTCTCGTGGAAGCAGTGATCGCAGTGTTCGCCCTGCTCTTCGTGCTCTTTCTCGGCCTGGGCGCCTACGCGACGGTGAAGGTCGTCGGCGCGGCCAAGCGCAGTGCCGACCGCCACCTCACCCAGGCCCGCCGCACGGTCGAGGACCACACCCTGAAGGCCAAGGCCCTCGGTCGGCCCGGTCCGGCCGGCGAGGTCGCCCAGCTCCGACTCGAGCTGCGCACCTCCATGCGCGCCACCCAGGACGCGCTGGAGGCGGCCGTCGCCGAGGACGAGTCGATCAAGGAGTCCCTCGGCCTCTTCCAGCGTCTCAGCGCGCACGGACACGAACTGGACGGCGAACTCCGGCGCCTGGAGTCCGAGCCGGACCGCGCCACGCTCGCCGAGCGGCTCCCCGAGCTGCGCGAGCGCACCGAGCGCATCACACAGTCGGCGGACTCCCTGCGCTGGGCGGCCCGCGACCGTGCCCGCCGCTTCGCGGACGACGACCTGGACACGCTGAGCGCGCAGATCGACATGGAGGCCGGCGCCCTGCGGCACTGGGCGACCACCGAGCAGCACCCCGGGCCCCGGCCCGCGGCCGACGCCCCGGCGGCCCCTTCCTCCTGGCCGGAGACGCCGCAGCCGTCCGCGTCGCAGGAGCCGGCACCCGAGTCGGCGCGGCCCGCCATCACCCCGCCCGCACCCCGCCCCACCTACTCCTGGCAGAAGAAGACCCGCCCCGAGAGCACCACATGAGCAGCCCATGAGCAGCGCGTGAGCACCGTGTGATCCGGCCACGACCGGACCCGGCCCGCGGGGCCGGGCTGCCACACGGGCACTACGCCAGGTAACCTCCAGCTCATGTCCCGCCATGTCGCGATCGTCACCGATTCAACGGCCTACCTTCCGGCCCGGACGATGGAGCGGCACGGCATCACGGCGGTACCGCTGACCGTGGTCCTCGGCGACCGCGCGCTCGAAGAGGGCACCGAGATCTCCACCCGCTCCCTCGCCCAGGCCCTGCAGAAGCGGCGCCCGGTCACGACCTCGCGGCCCGGCCCCGAGGTCTTCGCCGAGACCTACCGCAAGGTCGCCGCGTCGGGTGCCACCGGCATCGTCTCCCTCCATCTCTCCGCCGAACTCTCCGGCACCCACGACGCGGCGGTCGTCGCGGCCCGTCAGGCACCGGTGCCGGTACGGGTGGTGGACACCGGCATGATCGCGATGGCCCTCGGGTTCTGCGCGCTGACGGCGGCCGAGACCGCGGAGGCGGGCGGCACGGTGGACGAGGCGGTCACCGCCGCCGAGAAACGGGCGGCGGGCACCTCCGCCTACTTCTACGTGGACACCCTGGACTACCTGCGCCGCGGCGGCCGCATCGGTGCCGCACAGGCCCTGCTGGGCTCGGCGCTCGCGGTGAAGCCGCTGCTGCAGCTGGCGGGCGGCCGGATCGAGCCCCTGGAGAAGGTCCGCACCGCCTCCAAGGCGATCGCCCGCCTGGAGGAGATCGCGGCCGAACGGGCGGGCGGCGCCGAGGTCGACATCGCCGTCCACCACCTCGCCGCCCCGGACCGCGCGTCGGCGCTCGCGGACCGGCTGCGGGCCCGGGTGCCGGGACTGGCCGACCTGCACGTCAGCGAGGTGGGGGCGGTGATCGGGGCGCACACGGGGCCCGGGTTGCTGGGGGTCGTGGTCTCGGCGCGGTGAGGCGGCGCGGCCGGCCGCGCGGGCGAGGTGCCCGTACGGGTGACGGAGTTGTCCACAACCGGGCGGTAGTCCCCGGGAATTGACCAAGATCACCGAGGTGCCGCGGATGGCCCGATCCTCCTCGTATGGCACTTCGATCACGTTCACGCACAGCGACGGCGACCAGCGGTCCGGGCCGCGGCCCCGCATCCGACGGGCGCGCACGTCATCGCCGGCCGGCCGCACCCCGGGGGCGGGCACGGCAGGAGCACCGGCACGCGTCGGCGGAGGAACTCCGGCGGCGGGCGGAGGCGCTGTTCGGTGACGGCGGCGACGGCGCCGGGAGCGGCCGAAGGGCAGGGCGCGTCCCGAGCTGGGCCGTGCACCGTGCGACGGCGGCGGACCTCCCGCCGGACCGGCCCCGCCGGGGCGGGACCGGGCCGGCGGACGGGGCGGACGCCACGGCCAGGGAAGGGGCCGGGAGGGAGCCCGGGCCGGTGGGCGCGGGACAGGGGGAGGAGCGGCGCCGGGAGCGGTTCGGGCTCGCGCTGCGGGAGCGGCTGCCGCTGTGGGTACAGGCGCGGTGCGGGCTGGAACGGCGGAGCGTGGTCGCGCTGTCGGTGCTGCTCGTGGTCGCCGTGGGGTTCGCCGTGCAGCACTTCTGGACCGGGCGGGTCCAGCCGGTGCGGGCACCGGAGGTGGTGCGGGCGGCCGCACCCCACGAGGAGCGGGGCGAGGGCGCAGCCGGCCGGGAGGGGAGCGGGGCGGGCGCACCGGCCGGGGCGGTGGGGTCCGGCGGCTCGGCGGGGCCCGAGATCGTGGTCGACGTCAGCGGCAAGGTGCGCGACCCGGGGATCCACCGGCTGCCGGCCGGTTCACGGGTCGAGGACGCCCTGCGGGCGGCGGGCGGAGTGCGGCCCGGCACGAAGACCGACGGCCTCAACCGCGCCCGGTTCCTGGTGGACGGGGAGCAGGTGGTCGTCGGAGGCCCGGCACCGGTCGCGGGCACCGCGGCTTCCGGCGGTACGGCCGGTGCGCCGACGGGCACCGGGCCCGCGGCACCGGTGTCCCTCAACACCGCCACGCCGGAGCAACTCGACGCCCTGCCGGGGGTCGGTCCCGTGCTGGCCCAGCACATCATCGACCACCGCACCCGGCACGGCGGCTTCCGCTCGGTGGAGGAACTGCGCGAGGTCAAGGGCATCGGCGACCGCCGCTTCGCGGACCTGCGTGATCTGGTGCGGCCGTGACGCAGGGGACGGACCCGGTGCCGCCGACGGATTCCCGGCCCGCGGAGCCCGCTGCCCGGCAGCCCGTCCACGCGGCGTCCGGGACGCGGCTCGGAGCCGCGCACCCGCGCCGGGAGGCACCGACGGACCTCCGGCTCGTGCCGCCCGCGCTGGCGGCCTGGGCCACGGCGGCGGTGGCGCTGCACGCCCCGCCCGGCGGGGCGGTGGGCGCGGCGACCGTCTCCCTGGCGGCGGCCGGCGTCCTCCTCGCGGTGGGGCGCGGGCGGCGCCGCCGGGGCGGGCGGCGGGCCGCCGCCCGCCCGCAGTCCCTGATGTCCGGAGCCGCCGTGCTGCTCTGCATCGCCGCTGCCGCCGGCTCCGCGGGCCTGCACGGTGCGGACCTGCGGCGCGGCCCCGTGCCGGAACTGGCCCGGGAGCACGCCCCGGTGACCGCCGAGTTCGAGGTCACCGCCGACCCCCGGCTCTCCCGGCCCGGGGCCGGCGGTCCTCGCCCGGCACCGCGGGCCGTACTGATCGAGGCCCGTGTGCGGCGGGTGGAAGGGCCCGGTGCGGGGGCGGCGGCGACCCGGACGCCGGTGCTGGTGATCGTCGACGCGCGGCCGGCCCCGCGGACTTCCCCGGACGGGCGCGGTGCGGAGCGTTCCCCGTGGCTCGGGCTCCTGCCCTCCACCCGGTTGCGGGTCGAGGCGCGGCTCGCTCCCGCGCGGGCGGGCGGCGACCGGTTCGCGGCCGTGCTGCGCGTGAGGGACCGGGACGGGCCAAAGGTCGTGGCGCGGCCGTCGGCACCGCAACGGCTGGCGGGGCGGTTGCGGGCCGGACTGCGGGAGGCGACCGACGGGCTGTCCGCGGACGCGCGGGCGCTGCTGCCGGGGCTGGTGGTGGGCGACACCTCCCGGGTCGGACCGGAGCTGGACGAGGCGTTCCGGGAGACCGACCTCACGCACACGCTCGCCGTCTCCGGAGCCAACTTCACCATCCTCCTCGCCCTCCTCCTCGGCCCGCCCGGTCTGGCGCAGCGCGTGGAGCGGCGCGGCCTCGCGCCCCGGCTCGGCATCTCCCTGCGCGCGACGGCGCTGCTGGGCGGGGCGCTCTCCCTCGGCTTCGTCGTCGTGTGCCGTCCGGACCCCAGCGTGCTGCGGGCCGCCGCCTGCGGATCCGTCGCGCTGCTCGCGCTCGCCACCGGGCGCCGCAGGTCACTGGTCCCGGCCCTGGCGACGGCCGTCCTGCTCCTGGTGCTGTACGACCCGTGGCTGGCCCGCAGCTACGGCTTCCTGCTGTCCGTGCTGGCCACCGGCGCCCTGCTCACGCTCGCGCCGCGCTGGAGCACGGGACTGAGGAGGCGCGGGGTGCCGCCCCGGCTCGCGGAGGCGCTGGCAGCCGCGGGCGCCGCCCAGGCGTTGTGCGCACCGGTGGTCGCCGTGCTCACGGCGCGGGTGAGTCTGGTGGCGGTGCCGTGCAATCTGCTCGCGGAGTTCGCGCTCGCCCCGGCCACGGTGCTGGGCTTCCTGGCGCTGGCCACGGCACCGTTCGCGATGCCGGTCGCGAAGGCGCTGGCGTGGTGCGCGAGTTGGCCGGCGGAGTGGATCGCGCAGATCGCCCGGACCGGGGCGGCGCTGCCCGGCGCGGGAGTGGACTGGCCCGGCGGCTGGGCCGGGGCGGCGGCGCTCGGCACGCTCACCCTGGCCGCGCTGCCCGTCGGACGACGGTTGCTGGGACACCCCTGGTGGTGCGGTGTCTGCGCGCTGCTGCTGGTGGTGGCCGTGGTGCAACCGCCGCCGCTGGCCCGGGTGATCACGGGCTGGCCCCCGCCGGGCTGGCGGATGGTGATGTGCGACGTGGGCCAGGGCGACGCGATGGTGCTGGCGGCGGGTGGGGGCACCGGCGTGGTCGTGGACGCCGGCCCCGACCCGGCCCTCGTGGACCGCTGTCTGCGCTCCCTCGGGGTCACCAGGATCCCCCTCGTCGTCCTGACCCACTTCCACGCCGACCATGTGGCGGGCCTGCCCGGGGTGCTGCGCGGACGTCCGGTGGGCGCGATCGAGACCACGGGCTACGAGGAACCCGCGGACCAGGCCGCGTTCGTACGGCGGATCGCGGCGGGCAGGGGCGTTCCGGTGACGCGCGCCGCCGCCGGGGAGCGGCGACGCACGGGGACGCTGACCTGGGAGGTGGTGTGGCCGCCGCCGGCGGCGCCACCGGTGGCGCCGGGCACCCGCCCGCCCCCGTCGCCGCCGGAGGGTCCGAACGACGCCAGCGTGGCCATGCTCGTCCGGACCGGGGGCCTGCGCCTGCTGCTGCTCGGCGACCTGGAACCCCCGGCCCAGCGGGCCCTGGCGAGGTCGCCGGCGGGTCGGGCCCTGGCGGACGTGGACGTGCTGAAGGTCGCCCACCACGGTTCGGCGTACCAGGACCCGGACCTGATGCGCCGGGCGGCCCCGCGGCTGGCGCTCATCAGCTCGGGTGAGGGCAACCCGTACGGACACCCCGCCCCGAACACGCTCGCCGCGCTGCGGGCCGGGGGAGCGGCGGTGCTGCGGACGGACCGGGACGGGGCCCTGGCGGTGGTCGGCGACGACGGGAGCGGACGGTTGCGGGTGGCGCGGCACTGAGGCTCCGGGAGCGGACGGGCAGGTGCCCGCGGCGTACCGGGACCGCTTCGGTGTTCGCGCGGCCCGTGTGCCAACCGGGAGGAATCTCCGCGGTGTCGGGCGAGCGGACCGCAGGGGCCACTCAGATGAATTCTGTGTACTTGCGCCGGTTTCCCCCAGGGTATTTGCCCATTGCATCCAAAGCCTCGGGGTGGTCGAATAGCCGTCCGGCAATCGGTGTTCTTGACGTTATGCAGAGGGTGTCGCACATGATGGGCCGCTGGCTGGCAGGCCGAACGAAACGGGATCAGCAGACGGGTCCCCTGGCGGCTGTGCAGACTCCCTCGAACGCCGGGGTGTTGAGCTGCCGGGTCCTCAGCCCGGCCGACGAGCCGGTGCCGCACGCCCGATTCGCGGTCGGCGACGCCTCGGGGCACACCGTGGTCGAAGGGGAGACGGACCCCTTCGGATCGTTCGTGGCCACGGTTCCGGCGGGGGAATACCGGCTCGAGGTGCTCGCCGAGGGGTACATGCCGTACCGGGTGCCGTGCACGGTCACCGAGAACTCCCTCGCCTCGCTCGGTGATGTGACCCTGCAGGTGGAGCAGCCGATGGAAATGCCCGCGCCGGGGGACTGGGAGATCGACCTGGCGCATTCCTCGGTCACCTGCACCGCGCAGCACATCGGGGTGGCCCGGGTGCACGGCCGGTTCAACTCCTTCGCGGGGACGGCGCGGATCACCGACGACCCGACGCAGACGGCGATGCACGTGGTGATCGACGCGGCGACCATCGACACCAACATGAAGATGCGCGACGACCATCTGCGGTCGGAGGACTTCCTGGACGTGGAGCGGTTCCCGACCATCGAGTTCTACAGCGACCGGTTCGAGCCCCAGGGCGGCAATCGGTGGGCCGTCATCGGTGAACTGTGGCTGCACGGGGTGGCGCGTACGGTCACGCTGGACATGGAATACCTCGGGCTCGCCCATGGCCTGGAGGGCGAGGTCCGGGCGGTCTGCCGGGCCACCACCAAACTGCACCGCGGCCAGTTCGCGGTGAGCTGGCAGACGATGCTGGCGCGGGGTGTCGCCGCCGTCGGTCCCATCGTCCAGGTCGACATCGACGTGCAACTCGTGTCCAAGAGCTGACCGGCCGACCCGGCCCCGGCGGGCCGGACGGACCGGGACGGGCGGTGGCGGTGACCGGCGGGGAGCTGCGACTCGCGCCACACTGAGGGCATGGATGCAACGCGGAGAGACGCCTACCTGCGCCGTCTGGGTGCCGGACACCCCGCCTCGCCCACCGCGGACGTGCTGCGCGACCTGCACCTGCGGCACCTGCGGACCGTTCCGTTCGAGAACCTCTCCCTCCACCTCGGTGAGGAGATCGTGCTGGACGAGAAGCGGCTGCTGGACAAGGTGGTGGGGGCGCGGCGGGGCGGGTTCTGCTACGAACTCAACGGCGCCTTCGGGGCGTTGCTCACCGCACTCGGCTTCGGCGTCACGCGCCTCGCGGGACGGGTGTACGGGGACGAGGGCCGGCTCGGCATCCCGTACGACCATCTCGCACTGCGGGTGCGGACGGTGGACGGGGGCGACTGGCTGGCCGACGTCGGCTTCGGGGCGCACTGCCATCTGCCGCTGGCGTTCGGGGAGCGGGGGGAGCAGGAGGACCCCGGGGGTACGTTCCGGATCGCCGCGGCGGGTACCGACGCGGCCGGGGTGCGCGGCGGACCCGGGCCGGAGGGGGCCGCGGACCTGGACGTGAGCCGGAACGGACGGCCGGTGTACCGCCTGGAGCTGCGGCCGCGGGCGCTCGGCGACTTCACGGCCGGTGCGTGGTGGCACAGCACGTCACCGGCCTCGCACTTCACGCGGTCACTGGTCTGCTCCCGGGTCACCGAGGACGGGGGGAGGATCACGCTCGGCGGCCGGCGGTTCACGGTCACGGCGCCGGACGGGACGCGCGAGGTGCGGGAGCTGGGGCCGGACGAGGAGGTGCTCGCGGTGTACCGGGACCGGTTCGGCATCGAGTTGGACGCGGTGCCGGCCGTGCGGGGCACCGGGGACGGGGCCTGAGCCCGGTGCCGGACAATGGCGCACGTGAGTGATGTGCGACATGTGCTGGTGCTGCCCGACCGGGACGCCGCCGAGGAGGTGGCTGAGGCCCTCGGGGAGCGGTTCGGCGTGGCGGAGGAGCCACGGCTGGTGCGGGACGCGCTGGCCGGCGAGGACGACGCGGAGGACGCGCAGTGGCTCGTCGTCCTGCGGGACGAGGCGGGGCGGCTGGACCCCGGGGAGCTGGACGAGTTCGCGGCGGAGTGGGAGGGCTGGCGGGAGGAGCCGTAGGGCCACCGGAAGCGGAAGCCGGCCCGAGGCGGCGCCGGAAGCGGAAGCGGGTCTCAAGCAGTGCCGCAAGCGGGAGCCCGTCCGAGAGGGCGCCGGGAGCGGGAGCCGGCCCGAGACGGTGCCGGAAGCGGAAGCCGGTCCGGCGGGCAGGCGCCGGAGCCGTCCGGGGGTTGTCGGTGGCGCGTGGGATGCTTGTCGCGATGGCCAGGAAGAACGCATCCGACGACCCCCTCGCCCCCGTGACGCTCGCCGTGGGCCAGGAGGACCTGCTGCTCGACCGTGCCGTGCGGGAGGTGGTGGCCGCCGCGAAGGCCGCCGACGCCGACACGGACGTCCGCGACCTGACCCCGGACCAGCTCCAGCCCGGCACCCTCGCCGAGCTGACGAGCCCGTCGCTCTTCGCGGAGCGCAAGGTCGTGGTCGTGCGCGACGCGCAGGACCTGTCGGCCGACACCGTCAAGGACGTGAAGGCGTACCTCGGGGCGCCCGCCGAGGAGATCACGCTGGTCCTGCTGCACGCGGGCGGGGCCAAGGGCAAGGGGCTGCTCGACGCGGCGCGCAAGGCGGGGGCGCGGGAGGTGGCGTGCCCGAAGATGACCAAGCCGGCGGACCGGCTGGCCTTCGTGCGGGGCGAGTTCCGGACCACCGGGAGGTCGGCCACCCCGGAGGCGTGCCAGGCGCTGGTCGACGCCATCGGCAGCGATCTGCGGGAGCTGGCCTCGGCGGTGTCCCAGTTGGTCGCGGACGTCGAGGGGACGATCGACGAGGCGGTCGTCGGGCGGTACTACACCGGGCGGGCCGAGGCGTCGAGCTTCACGGTCGCCGACCGGGCGGTCGAGGGACGCGCGGCGGAGGCGCTGGAGGCCCTGCGCTGGTCCCTGTCGACCGGGGTGGCGCCGGTGCTGATCACCAGTGCGCTGGCCCAGGGCGTGCGGGCCATCGGGAAGCTGCAGTCGGCGCGCGGCGGCCGGCCGGGCGACCTGGCCCGTGAGCTGGGCATGCCGCCGTGGAAGATCGACCGGGTGCGGCAGCAGATGCGCGGCTGGACCCCGGACGGCGTGGCCGTGGCGCTGCGCGCGGTGGCCGAGGCCGACGCGGGAGTGAAGGGCGGCGGGGACGACCCGGAGTACGCCCTGGAGAAGGCCGTCGTCGCGATCGCCCGGGCGGCCCGCTCACGAGGCCGGGGCTGACCGCCGGCCCGGACACGAGGCCGGGGCTGACCGCCGGACGGGACGAAAGCCGAAGGCCCCGCCCGCACCCCGGGGAAGGGTGAGGGGCGGGGCCTTCGGTCGAAGCGTGTGAGCCCGTACCCGCGTGGCGAACGCAGGCCGCGTACGGGCTCGGGGGTGCCGGTCGGGGGCGGATGAGAGAGGGCCCGCCCGGGTCCTTCCGGCGATCAGGTCAG
This sequence comes from Streptomyces viridosporus T7A, assembly GCF_008704515.1. Classification (NCBI taxonomy): domain Bacteria; kingdom Bacillati; phylum Actinomycetota; class Actinomycetes; order Kitasatosporales; family Streptomycetaceae; genus Streptomyces; species Streptomyces viridosporus. The sequence continues at coordinate 2,979,070 of NZ_CP023700.1, read as the reverse complement.
ATCAGGGAAGTGATCAGCCCTTGATGGTCGCGACCTTCTGAGCCAGCGCCGACTTCTTGTTGGCGGCCTGGTTCTTGTGGATGACGCCCTTGGAGACGGCCTTGTCGAGCTGACGCGCGGCAACGCGCTGGTACTCGGTGGCCTTCTCGACGTCACCCGCGGCCACGGCCTCGCGGGCCTTGCGGATCGCGGTCTTCAGAGAGGACTTGACGGCCTTGTTGCGCAGCCGCGCCTTCTCGTTGGTCTTGTTCCGCTTGATCTGGGACTTGATGTTCGCCACGAATGAGCCTTTTCAGGTTCTGGTACGGGGCCGCACGGGTGCCGCACGGATCCGTACCGTTGATTTCTTGAAGAGGTGTCTCGCGCTGAGAGGGCATGAGACACAGCCCCTCACACTAGCAGCGGGCCGTTCCGCGGCCCAAACCCGTCCCAGGTCGTCACCCGTGGGACCATGGAAGCTACGTATCGATCCGACCCGAGACCGCAGACGGACAAGCACACGTATGCGGACGCCTCAAGAATCAGGACCCTGCGTGCCCGCGATCCCTAACCATGTGCCCGAGCCGAGCCGTACCGACCCGGCGCTGATCCGCAATTTCTGCATCATCGCCCACATCGACCACGGCAAGTCCACGCTCGCCGACCGGATGCTCCAGCTGACCGGTGTGGTCGAGCAGCGGCAGATGCGCGCTCAGTACCTCGATCGCATGGACATCGAGCGCGAGCGCGGCATCACCATCAAGTCCCAGGCGGTGCGGTTGCCGTGGGCCCCCACCCACGACCGGGGCAGCACGCACATCCTCAACATGATCGACACCCCCGGACACGTCGACTTCACCTACGAGGTCTCCCGGTCGCTCGCCGCCTGCGAGGGCACGATCCTGCTGGTGGACGCCGCCCAGGGCATCGAGGCGCAGACCCTCGCCAACCTGTACCTGGCGATGGAGAACGACCTCACGATCATCCCGGTGCTCAACAAGATCGACCTGCCGGCCGCGCAGCCGGAGAAGTTCGCCGAGGAGCTCGCGAACCTGGTCGGCTGCGAGCCCGACGACGTGCTGAAGGTCTCCGCGAAGACCGGTCTGGGCGTCGAGGCGCTGCTGGACAAGGTGGTCGCCGAGATCCCCGCCCCGGTCGGCGTCAAGGACGCCCCGGCCCGCGCGATGATCTTCGACTCGGTCTACGACTCGTACCGCGGTGTGGTGACGTACGTCCGTGTCATCGACGGCCAGCTCAACAAGCGCGAGCGGATCCGGATGATGTCCACCGGCGCGACCCACGAGCTGCTGGAGATCGGCACCAACTCGCCGGAGATGCTGCCCTCCGACGGCCTCGGCGTCGGCGAGGTGGGCTACCTCATCACCGGGGTGAAGGACGTCCGCCAGTCCAAGGTCGGTGACACCGTCACCAGCCAGCACAAGGGCGCCGAGGAGCCGCTGGGCGGCTACAAGGACCCCAAGCCCATGGTGTTCTCGGGCCTGTACCCGCTGGACGGCTCCGACTACCCCCTGCTGCGCGACGCCCTCGACAAGCTCCAGCTCAACGACGCCGCCCTGGTCTACGAGCCGGAGACCTCCGCCGCCCTCGGCTTCGGTTTCCGCGTCGGCTTCCTCGGCCTGCTGCACCTCGACGTGATCCGCGAGCGCCTCGAGCGCGAGTTCGGGCTCGACCTGATCGCCACCGCGCCCAACGTGGTCTACCGCGTGCTCATGGAGGACGGCACCGAGCACACCGTCACCAACCCGAGCGAGTTCCCCGAGGGCAAGATCAACGAGGTGTACGAACCGGTCGTGCGCGCCACCATCCTGGCGCCGACCGAGTTCATCGGCGCGATCATGGAGCTGTGCCAGACCCGGCGCGGCACCCTGCTCGGCATGGACTACCTCTCCGAGGACCGGGTCGAGATCCGCTACACCCTTCCGCTCGCGGAGATCGTCTTCGACTTCTTCGACCAGCTGAAGTCCAAGACCCGCGGCTACGCCTCCCTCGACTACGAGCCCACCGGCGAGCAGACCTCCAGCCTGGTCAAGGTCGACATCCTGCTGCACGGCGACAAGGTGGACGCCTTCTCGGTGATCACCCACAAGGACCAGGCGTACGCGTACGGCGTGCGGCTCGTCGCCAAGCTCAAGGAGCTCATCCCGCGCCAGGCCTTCGAGGTGCCCGTCCAGGCCGCCATCGGCTCGCGGGTCATCGCCCGCGAGACCATCCGCGCCATCCGCAAGGACGTCCTCGCCAAGTGCTACGGCGGCGACATCTCCCGCAAGCGCAAGCTGCTGGAGAAGCAGAAGGAAGGCAAGAAGCGGATGAAGATGGTGGGCTCCGTGGAGGTCCCGCAGGAGGCCTTCATCGCCGTCCTCTCCAGCGACGAGAGCGGGGGAGCGGGCAAGGGCAAGAAGTAGCCGGGAGGTGACCGAGGGTCACCGATGTTACCGCGGGTCACTCCGCGAACCGGGCGGAAAAGGGGCCTGCCGCGTGTGAGCGCGGTGGGCCCCCGCGCGTCCTGCGGGTAGTTCTCCGGGTGAAATGGCAGGCCGCACCCCCTTACGCAGCCGCCGGTCGCCCCTTACTCTGTCCGTGCTCGATAGTTACTCGCGAGTTAAACAACGGCGCGCGAGTGTAACCAGCCCCACTGAGCCAGCCGCACCGTCGCGGGCCCCGGAGGATGTCGTGAGCCACACACAGACACTGATCGAGAACCGTCCGCCGAGCGTGGCGGCCCTCTTCCTGGAGCGTGTGGCGGCCACACCGGATGCCGAGGCCTACCGCTACCCGGTGCCGCGGACCTCGGGGGAGGGTCCGGACGCCTGGAAGTCGCTCAGCTGGGCGCAGACCGCCGAGCGCGTCAACGCGATCGCGGCCGGCCTGATCGAGCTGGGCGTGCGGCCCGAGGAGCGGGTGGCGCTGGCGTCCTCGACCCGCGTCGAGTGGATCCTCGCCGACCTCGGCATCCTGTGCGCGGGCGCCGCCACCACCACGATCTACCCGCAGACCAACGCCGACGAGTCCGCCTACATCCTGTCGGACTCGCAGAGCCGGGTGCTCATCGCGGAGAACGCCGAGCAGGTGGCCAAGGCGGTGGAGAAGCGCGCCGAGCTGCCCGAGCTCACCCGGGTGGTGGCCGTCGACGCGACCGGCGTGGAGACCGACGACTTCGTGATCAGCCTCGCCGAGCTGGAGAGCCGCGGCGCGGCCCGGCTGGAGAAGGACCCGGAGCTGATCAAGGAGCGGGTCTCCGCGATCACCAAGGACCAGCTCGCCACCCTCATCTACACCTCCGGCACCACCGGCCGCCCCAAGGGCGTGCGCCTGCCGCACGACAGCTGGTCGTACATGGCGAAGGCGATCGCCGCGACCGGGCTGGTCACCGGCGACGACGTGCAGTACCTGTGGCTGCCGCTCGCGCACGTCTTCGGCAAGGTGCTCACCTCCGGCCAGATCGAGGTCGGGCACGTCACCGCCGTCGACGGCCGCGTCGACAAGATCATCGAGAACCTCCCGGTGGTCCAGCCGACCTACATGGCGGCCGTGCCGCGCATCTTCGAGAAGGTCTACAACGGCGTCGCCGCCAAGGCCCGGGCCGGCGGCGGGGCCAAGTACAAGATCTTCCAGTGGGCCGCCGGTGTCGCCCGCGAGTACGCCAAGGTCACCCAGGACAACTTCCGCCGCACCGGCACCGCGAGCGCGCCGTTCGGGCTGAGGACCAAGCACGGCATCGCCGACAAGCTGGTCTACGCCAAGATCCGCGAGGCCTTCGGCGGCCGGCTGCGCGCCTGCGTCTCCGGCTCCGCGGCCCTCGCCCCCGACATCGGCTACTTCTTCTCCGGCGCCGGCATCCACATCCTCGAGGGCTACGGCCTCACCGAGTCCTCCGCGGCCTCCTTCGTCAACCCCGGCGAGGCCTACCGCACCGGCACGGTCGGCAAGCCGCTGCCCGGCACCGAGGTGCGCATCGCCGACGACGGCGAGATCCTGCTGCGCGGCCCCGGCATCATGCAGGGCTACCACAACCTGCCCGAGAAGACCGCCGAGGTGCTGGAGGCCGACGGCTGGTTCCACACCGGCGACATCGGCGAACTGTCGGACGACGGCTACCTGCGCATCACCGACCGCAAGAAGGACCTGATCAAGACCTCCGGCGGCAAGTACATCGCGCCCGCCGAGGTCGAGGGCCGGTTCAAGGCGATCTGCCCGTACGTGTCGAACATCCTGGTGCACGGCGCCGACCGCAACTACTGCACCGCCCTCATCGCCCTCGACGAGGCCGCGCTCACGGCGTGGGCGGCCGAGAACGGCCTGGAGGGCAAGTCGTACGCGGAGATCGTCGCCACGCCCGCCGCGGTCGAGATGGTCGACGGCTACGTCCAGCAGCTCAACGAGGGCCTGCAGCGCTGGCAGACCATCAAGAAGTTCCGCCTCCTGCCGCGCGACCTCGACGTCGAGCACGGCGAGATCACCCCGAGCCTGAAGCTGAAGCGGCCGGTGGTGGAGCGCGCGTACAAGCACCTCATCGACGAGATGTACGAGGGGGCGCGCGAGGCGTGACCGCCACCCCGTGAGGGGGCGGGGCCCGGACCGGTTCGGTCCGGGCCCCGCCCCCTTTGCCGTCCCCGCCACCCCGCCGCCCCTTTGCCGTCCCCGCTCTTCCCCTGCCCTCCGGTTGCCCCACTGGTCGGAACGGGCCGCCTTTCTGTCCGTTCCTGACCACGTACGGGACGCGGTTCTCCTCTCCAGTGGCCCACTTCGGTAACTCGGTGCTTATGGGCGGGCTCCGTCTGTCACCCTGTCGGCATCGATCGGTGTGTACGCGTACGAACTGTCCGGGAGCTGCCCATGGGGGCCATTCCGACGCAACGGGAGACCGTCTCGGGCGCCTTTGAGGCGCGGGAGGACGCGCGGGTGGAAACGGTTCTGCCCGGCAGTCCCCTCGCGCCGGGCTCCGCGCGGGCCCTGCTGCGCAAGGCGCTCACCGAGTGGGCCGACCTCGGACTGCCCGGCGCCGAGCACCTCACCGGCCGCGTCGGTGACGACGCCACGCTGATCGCCAGTGAACTCGTCACCAACGCCGTCGTGCACGCCGGGACGGACGTGCACCTGACGTGCCGGCTGGAGGAGGGGACCGGCGCGCTCGTCGTCGAGGTCTCCGACCGGCACCCCTCCCGCGCCCCGCGCGGCACCGAACAGGAGGCGCCGCCGTACGAGGCCCCGGAGTACGGGCGCGGCCTGCCGCTCGTCGCCGCGCTCTGCGAGGCCTGGGGGGTCACGTACCGCCCGGGCAGCAAGACGGTGTGGGCGCGGCTGCCCGCCGGGGGCCGTACGGAGGAGGATCGGAGCGAGGCGTACGCCGGGGAGCACGCGCCGGCGCGGGACCTGAGCGCGGCGCGGATCCCCGCCCCCGAGCCGCCGCGGCCGGAGCAGGACGCCCAGGGCCCGCCCGTTCCCCAGGGCCCCGCGCACCCGCCCGCCCCGACGGCCCCCCTCGCCCCGGCGACTCCCCCCGATCCGACGACCCCGCTCGACCCGGCCACCCCACCGGGCCCGCGCACCCCCAGGGAGGCGCTGTCCTCCCGGAGCGCGCGGGACGCACCCGGTCGCCCGGAGGCGCCCGACGCCCGGCACATCGGGCGGGGCGGCTCGTACGGGGACGACTGGCTCGCCCGCCGTCCCGGGCGGGACGGGGCCTGGCTGGGGCGCGGGGCCCTGTCCTTCCTCGCCGAGGCCTCCGACCTGCTCGCCGGCCAGCTCGACGAGGACCTGGTCACCGCGCTCACCGGGCAGCTGATCGTCCCCCGGCTGGCGGACTGGTGCGCGATGTGGCTGGAGGACGCGGCCGCCGGCCCCGGCGGCTGGGGCGGTGACGGGGCGCGGGGCGGCGGTGCCCGGCCGGCCCGGGTCTGGCACGCCGGCGAGGACCGCGTCGAGGACCTGCGCCGGGCCCTGGACGGCCGTCCCCCGCAGCCCGGCGACCCGCTGCGCCCGGGGCCCGCCCCCTACCCCTGGCCGGACACGGTGTCCGGCACCCCCGACGCCCCTCCCGACGGCACCGGCGCGCCCCCGGACGCCCACGACCCGTCCGCCACCGCCCCCGGCGCGGCCCTCGCCTACCCCCTCGTGGCCGGCGGGCGGACCCTGGGCACCCTGGTGATCGGGCGGGCCGGCATCGACCGGTTCCCCGACGAGATCACCGGGCTCGTGGAGGACCTCGGCCGACGGGTCGCCCTGGCCATCGGCGCCGCACGGCAGTACGCCCGCCAGGCCACCATCAGCGCGGTGCTCCAGCGCGGGCTGCTGCCCGACGCCGTCGCCGAGATCCCGGGCGTGCGCAGCGCCCTCGTCCACGAGCCCTACGACAAGGGCGGGCCGAGCGGAGACTTCTACGACCTCTTCCCGGCCGGCCGGGGCCGCTGGTGCTTCGTCCTCGGCGATGTCCAGGGCAAGGGCCCGGAGGCCGCCGTGGTCATCGGGCTGGCCCGGCCCTGGCTGCGGCTGCTCGCCCGCGAGGGCTACCGCGTCGCCGACGTCCTCGACCGCCTGAACCAGTTGCTCCTCGACGACGCCACGGAGGCCGCCGACGCCGCCGCCCGCGCGCTCGTCGCCGCCGGTGCCCGCCCGACCGCCCCCGGCGACGGCCCGCAGACCCGCTTCCTCTCCCTCCTCTACGGTGAGCTCGTCCCCGTCGACGGCGGCGTCCGCTGCACCCTCGCCTCCGCCGGACACCCCCTGCCGCTGCTGCTCGCCCCCGACGGCACGGTCCGCGCCGTCGCCCGGCCGCAGACCCTGCTCGGGGTCGTCGAGGACGTCACCTACACCAGCGAGACCTTCGAGCTGCGCTCCGGCGACACCCTGCTCTGCGTCACCGACGGCGTCACCGAGCGGCGCTCCGGCTCCCGCCAGTTCGACGACGGCGACGGGCTGGCCGCGGCCCTGGCGGGCTGCGCGGGCCTGGACGCCGACCGGATAGCGGAACGGATCACCCGGCTCGTGCACGAGTTCGGCGCCCGCCCGCCCGCGGACGACCTCGCCCTGCTGGTGCTCCAGGCCGAGTGACGCCGGGAACGCCGGGGGGGAACGACGGGAACGCCGGGCAACGGGGACGGGTGCGGGACAATGGAGCACATGCCTTCCGCACTCCCCGACGGCGAGCCCGTCCCCGCCGACGGCGCGCTGCCCGCGTCCGCGCTCGCCGGGGCCGCCGACCGCCCCCTCGGGTTCTACCTGCACGTCCCGTACTGCGCGACCCGCTGCGGCTACTGCGACTTCAACACCTACACCGCGACCGAGCTGCGCGGCACCGGCGGGGTGCTGGCCTCCCGCGACAACTACGCCGAGACCCTGACCGACGAGATCCGCCTGGCCCGCAAGGTCCTCGGCGACGACCCGCGCGAGGTCCGCACGGTGTTCGTCGGCGGCGGCACGCCCACCCTGCTGGCCGCCGACGACCTGGTCCGGATGCTGGGGGCGATCCGCGAGGAGTTCGGGCTGGCGGCGGACGCCGAGGTGACCACCGAGGCCAACCCGGAGTCGGTCGACCCGGCCTATCTGGCGACCCTGCGGGCCGGCGGCTTCAACCGGATCTCCTTCGGCATGCAGAGCGCCCGGCAGCACGTGCTGAAGGTCCTCGACCGCACCCACACCCCCGGCCGCCCCGAGGCGTGCGTCGCCGAGGCCCGCGCGGCCGGCTTCGAGCACGTCAACCTCGACCTGATCTACGGCACCCCCGGCGAGTCCGACGACGACTGGCGGGCCTCGCTGGACGCGGCCCTCGGCGCCGGGCCGGACCACGTCTCGGCGTACGCGCTGATCGTCGAGGAGGGCACGCAGCTCGCCCGCCGCATCCGGCGCGGCGAGGTCCCGACGACCGACGACGACGTCCACGCCGACCGGTACCTGATCGCCGAGGAGACCCTGTCGGCGGCGGGCTTCGCGTGGTACGAGGTGTCGAACTGGGCCACCTCCCAGGCGGCCCGCTGCCTGCACAACGAGCTGTACTGGCGCGGCGCCGACTGGTGGGGCGCGGGCCCCGGCGCCCACAGCCACGTCGGCGGCGTGCGCTGGTGGAACGTGAAGCACCCCGGGGCGTACGCGGCGGCGCTGGCGCAGGGACGGTCGCCGGGGGCGGGGCGCGAGCTGCTGAGCGAGGAGGACCGCAGGGTCGAGCGCATCCTGCTCGAACTCCGCCTCGAGGAGGGCGTCCCCCTCTCCCTCCTGCGCCCGGAGGGCCTCGGGGCGGCCCGCCGCGCCCTGGCGGACGGCCTGCTCCGGCCGGGCCCGTACGAGGAGGGCCGCGCGGCCCTCACCCTGCGCGGGCGGCTGCTGGCGGACGCGGTGGTGCGGGACCTGGTGGACTGAGGGGCCGCTCCCCGCGAGGGCGGGGAGCGACAACTGCTCGGCAGGGTCGCAGAGCCGATCGACGGACCAGCTCCGCAGCGGCGGAGAACAGCCCACCAGGCGCAGTGGGTCGACGACGGGAGCGCCGTCAGGACGCGGTCACGTGGTCGATGAGCCTCTCCACGCTGCCCAGCAACGCCGGCTCCAGGTCCTTGTACGACCGCACCCGGGACAGGATGTGCTGCCAGGCCGCCCCCGTGTTCTCCGGCCACCCCAGCGCCCGGCACACACCCGTCTTCCAGTCCTGGCCGCGCGGCACCCGGGGCCACGCGTCGATGCCCAGGGACGACGGTTTCACCGCCTCCCAGACGTCGACGTACGGATGGCCCACCACCAGGGCGTGCTCGCTCGTCACCGACTCGGCGATGCGCCACTCCTTGCTGCCCGGGACCAGGTGGTCCACCAGGACGCCGAGGCGGGCGTCCGGGCCGGGGGAGAAGTCCTCGACGACGGAGGGCAGGTCGTCGACGCCCTCCAGGTACTCCACGACCACGCCCTCGACGCGCAGGTCGTCGCCCCACACCTTCTCGACCAGCTCGGCGTCGTGCCGGCCCTCGACGTAGATGCGCCCCGCGCGGGCCACCCGCGCGCGTGCGCCGGGGACGGCCACCGAACCGGACGCCGTACGGGTGGGCCGCGGCAGGCCGACGGCGGGCCGCACCAGGGTCACCGCGCGGCCCTCCAGCAGGAAGCCGCGCGGCCGGAGCGGGAACACGCGGTGCTTGCCGAAGCGGTCCTCCAGGGTCACCGTGCCCGCCTCGCAGCGGATCACCGCGCCGCAGAAACCGGTGCCGGGCTCCTCCACCACCAGGCCGGGCTCGGCCGCGACCTCCGGCACGGGCTGCGGCTTCTTCCACGGAGGGGTCAGATCGGCGGAGTACGGGCGCATTCGGATGACGATACGAGGAGCCCGTTCGTCAGGATCGGTGCGACACGCCGAAACGGGCCGCCAGGGCGTCGCGTTGGGCCCGGACGAACGCCGCGTCCACCACCGCTCCGTGGCCGGGGACGTACCGCGCCTCCTCGCCGCCCAGCTTCAGCAGCCGGTCCAGGGCGGCCGGCCAGTGGGACGGCACGGCGTCGGGGCCCGCCTGCGGTTCGCCCGACTCCTCCACCAGGTCGCCGCAGAAGACCACCCCCGGGTCGCCGGGGACCAGCACCGCGAGGTCGTGGGCCGTGTGCCCCGGACCCACGTCCGCCAGCAGCACCCGCCGTCCGCCACCCGGTCCGAGGTCGAGCGCCAGCTCGCCGCGCACCGTGCGGTGCGGCCGGACCAGGACGTCCACGGCCTCCTGCGCCGCCCGCGCGTCCAGCCCGTGGCGCACCGCGTCCGCGCGCAGCTCCTCCCGCCCGTACGCCGGCGCCGCGTCCGCTCCCTCCGCTCCCTCCGCGCCGAAGACCTCCGCGCCCGCGAACGCCGCCGCCCCGAGGACGTGGTCGAAGTGGGGGTGGGTGAGCGCGAGATGCGTCACACGGCGGCCGGTGAGCGCCTGCGCCTCGGCCCGCAACCGTGCGCCCTCGGCCAGGCTCGAGCCCGCGTCGACGAGCAGCACGGCGTCCGCCCCGACGACGAGCCCCGCCGTGCAGTCCCACCCCGGCAGCCGGCACCGCCCCACTCCGGGCGCCACCCGCTCCCACCCCACCTCTTCCCAAGTCACGGTCATACCGGGACGCTATCCGGGACGACGCCGCACGGCGCGACAGCGTGGGACCGGCCTTGCCGGGGCAGTACCCCCCGGCCGTACACTGGGCCGGGGAAGTCTGGCACTCGCGTGCGAAGAGTGCCAGTGAGGTTACCGGGCGGAAGCTACTGGAGGTGTGCGCGATGCTCAGCGAACGCAGGCTCCAGGTGCTGCGCGCGATCGTCCAGGACTACGTCGGCACCGAGGAGCCCGTCGGCTCCAAGGCGCTCACCGAGCGGCACCGGCTCGGCGTCTCCCCGGCCACCGTGCGCAACGACATGGCGGCCCTGGAGGAAGAGGGGTACATCGCCCAGCCGCACACCAGCGCCGGGCGCATCCCCACCGACAAGGGCTACCGGCTGTTCGTCGACAAGCTCGCCGGGGTCAAGCCGATGACCGCGCCCGAGCGGCGCGCCATCCAGAACTTCCTCGACGGCGCCGTCGACCTCGACGACGTGGTGGCCCGTACGGTGCGGCTGCTCGCGCAGCTGACCCGGCAGGTCGCCGTCGTGCAGTACCCGTCGCTGACCCGTTCGACGGTGCGGCACGTGGAACTGCTGTCCCTCGCGCCCGCGCGCCTGATGCTGGTGCTGATCACGGACACCGGCCGGGTCGAGCAGCGCATGGTCGACTGCCCGGCCCCGTTCGGGGAGACGTCCCTGGCGGATCTGCGCGCACGGCTCAACAGCCGGGTCGCGGGCCGCCGGTTCACCGACGTGCCGAACCTGGTGGAGGACCTCCCGGAGGCCTTCGAGGCCGAGGACCGCGGTACCGTCTCGACGGTCCTCTCCACCCTCCTGGAGACGCTCGTCGAGGAGAACGAGGAGCGGCTGATGATCGGCGGCACCGCCAACCTCACCCGCTTCGGGCACGACTTCCCCCTCACGATCCGGCCCGTCCTGGAGGCGCTGGAGGAGCAGGTCGTGCTCCTCAAGCTGCTCGGCGAGGCGAAGGATCCGGGCGTGACCGTCCGCATCGGTCACGAGAACGCCCACGAAGGACTCAACTCCACGTCCGTCGTGTCGGTCGGCTACGGTTCGGGCGGCGAGGCTGTCGCCAAGCTCGGCGTGGTCGGACCGACCCGCATGGACTACCCCGGAACGATGGGAGCGGTACGCGCAGTGGCACGGTACGTCGGACAAATCCTGGCGGAGTCATAGGTGGCCACGGACTACTACGCCGTACTCGGCGTACGCCGCGACGCGTCGCAGGAAGAGATCAAGAAAGCCTTCCGGCGGCTCGCCCGCGAGCTGCATCCGGACGTCAATCCGGACCCGAAGACCCAGGAGCGGTTCAAAGAGATCAACGCCGCCTACGAGGTGCTGTCGGACCCGCAGAAGAAGCAGGTCTACGACCTCGGCGGCGACCCGCTCTCGCAGTCCGGCGGCGGCGGCGCGGGCGGCTTCGGGGCCGGTGGCTTCGGGAACTTCTCCGACATCATGGACGCGTTCTTCGGCACGGCGTCGCAGCGCGGGCCGCGCTCGCGCACCCGCCGCGGCCAGGACGCGATGATCCGCATCGAGGTCGAGCTCGACGAGGCCGCGTTCGGCACGACCAAGGACATCCAGGTCGACACGGCGGTCGTCTGCACCACCTGCAGCGGCGAGGGCGCGGCTCCGGGCACCAGCGCGCAGACCTGTGACATGTGCCGCGGCCGCGGTGAGGTCTCGCAGGTCACGCGGTCCTTCCTGGGCCAGGTCATGACCTCGCGCCCGTGCCCGCAGTGCCAGGGCTTCGGCACCGTCGTCCCCACCCCGTGCCCGGAGTGCGCGGGTGACGGCCGGATCCGCTCCCGGCGCACGCTCACCGTCAAGATCCCGGCCGGTGTCGACAACGGCACCCGGATCCAGCTCGCCGGTGAGGGCGAGGTCGGCCCGGGCGGCGGTCCCGCCGGCGACCTGTACGTCGAGATCCACGAGCTGCCGCACCCCACCTTCCAGCGGCGCGGCGACGACCTGCACTGCACGGTCACCATCCCGATGACCGCGGCGGCCCTCGGCACCAAGGTGCCGCTGGAGACGCTGGACGGCATGGAGGAGGTCGACATCCGGCCCGGCACCCAGTCCGGCCAGTCGATCCCGCTGCACGGCCGGGGCGTCACGCACCTGCGCGGCGGCGGCCGGGGCGACCTCGTCGTCCACGTCGAGGTCCAGACCCCGACCAAGCTCGACCCCGAGCAGGAGCGGCTGCTGCGCGAACTGTCCAAGCTCCGCGGCGAGGAACGCCCGCAGGGTCAGTTCCAGCCGGGGCAGCAGGGGCTGTTCTCCCGGCTGAAGGACGCGTTCAACGGACGCTGAGCGGAGCTTTCCGCGAGGGCCGGGGCCGGCTCCCGCGGAGCTCCGGGAAGCGGCCCGGCCCGAGGGACGGGTCGGTTCTGGTTCGTCCGGGGGACGTGACAACATGCGGTCATGTCCTCCGTGCTGACCGAGCTCTTCCCGCACCCGATCGTGCAGGCTCCCATGGCGGGCGGTGTCTCCGTGCCGCAGCTGGCCGCCGCCGTGTCCGAGGCGGGCGGGCTCGGGTTCCTCGCCGCCGGGTACAAGACCGCGGACGGGATGTACCGGGACATCAAGCAGATGCGGGGACTGACCGGCAGGCCCTTCGGCGTCAACCTCTTCCTGCCCCAGCCGGAGACGGCCGACCCCGCCGCCGTCGGCGTCTACGCCCACCAGCTGGCCGGGGAGGCCGCCTGGTACGAGACCGAACTCGGCGACCCCGACAGCGGCCGCGACGACGGCTTCGACGCCAAGCTCGCCGTCCTCCTGGACGACCCGGTGCCGGTGGTGTCGTTCCACTTCGGCGTGCCGTCCCGTGAGGCCCTGGACTCCCTCCACCGCGTCGGCACCTTCACCCTGGTCACCGCCACGACCACGGAGGAGGCCCGGGCCGTCGAGCGGGCCGGCGCGGGCGCGGTGATCGCGCAGGGCGTCGAGGCCGGCGGCCACCAGGGCACCCACCGGGACGTCCCGGAGGCGGACGGCTCCGGCGTCGGGCTGCTGGCCCTCGTCGCCCAGGTCCGGGAGGCCGTGGGCATCCCGGTCGTCGCCGCCGGCGGCATCATGCGCGGCAGTCAGATCGCCGCGGTGCTCGCGGCCGGCGCCGCCGCGGCCCAGATGGGCACGGCCTTCCTCGCCACCCACGAGTCCGGCGCGCACGCCCTGCACAAGCAGGCATTGACCAACCCCCTGTACGTCCGCACCGAGCTGACCCGGGCTTTCTCCGGCCGCCCCGCCCGCGGCCTGGTCAACCGCTTCCTGCGCGAGCACGGTCCCTACGCGCCCGCCGCCTACCCGGACGTCCACCACCTCACCGCGCCGCTGCGCAAGGCCGCCGCCCGGGCCGGGGACGCGCAGGGCATGGCGCTGTGGGCGGGCCAGGGCCACCGGATGGCCCGGGAGCTGCCCGCCGGGCGGCTGGTGGAGGTGCTGGTCGCCGAACTGGCCTCCGCCCGGGCGGCGTTGTCGGCGGGAGGTGCCCGATGACCGCGCCGGTGTTCGTCGTCGACCACTTCGGCACGGACGGCGCGGGCCGTTACGTGCTCGACGGCCCCGAGGGCCGGCACGCCGTCTCCGTGAAGCGGCTGCGGGCCGGGGAGGGCGTCGTCCTCACCGACGGCGCGGGCCGCTGGGCCGAGGGCGAGGTGGCGGGCACCGAGGGCAAGGACCGCCTGGTCGTGGCCCTCGGCGACGTCGTCGAGGAGCCCGCGGAGTCCCCCCGGCTGACCGTCGTCCAGGCGCTGCCCAAGGGCGACCGGGGCGAGCTGGCGGTGGAGACGATGACCGAGGTCGGCGTCGACGCGATCGTGCCGTGGTCGGCGGCGCGCTGCATCACGCAGTGGAAGGGCGAGAGGGGACTGAAGTCCCTCGCCAAGTGGCGGGCGACGGCCCGCGAGGCCGGCAAGCAGTCCCGCCGGGTGCGCTTCCCCGAGGTCGCGGAGGTGGCGACGACCAAGCAGGTCGTCCCCCTCCTGGCCGGTGCCGCCTTCGCCGCCGTCCTGCACGAGAGCGGCACCGAGCCCCTCGCGACCGCCGAACTCCCCGCCTCCGGCGACATCGTGCTGGTCGTCGGGCCCGAAGGCGGCATTTCACCGGAGGAGTTGGAGCTCTTCGCGCAGGCCGGAGCCAGGCCCTACCGCCTGGGCCGCAGTGTCCTGCGCACCTCCACCGCCGGCACCGCGGCGGCGGCCGTGCTGCTGGCCCGCACGGGCCGCTGGTCCTGACGGCCCCGGTCAGCCGTCCGTCGCGCGGCGGTCGGCGACCGCCGGGAACAGTTCCCAGCCGTCCAGTTCCGCGGGCCCCTCGAGCAGTCCGCGCCGGAGCGCCTCGTCGACGAAGGCCCGTACGACACCGGGCTCGTGCAGATTGAGCGCCGCGTGCTCCCCGAGGGCCACGGCCCCCGAGTGCAGGAAGCCGTCGGGGACGAGGCGTCCCTCGCCGCCCCGGAACACCAGGTGGGTCGTCGTGGTGCCCCGGGTCAGCACGAGGACTTCCGCGCAGGGCCCCTCGGTGCTGTGCCGATGGCGCACCGACCACCGGTAGGTGACCGTTTCGCCCGCCGTGGCTCCCTCCGTGACGAGTCTCCTGACCCGGCGTTCGCTCATCGGCCCAGGGTAGTGCGGAGTGGCCGTATGCGCCCTACCGCCCCGGCGGTGACGGTGGCAGGCTGCCGTCCATGGGGGCGTTGAGGAACAGGGCCCGGAACAGGGCACGGAGCGGGGCACGGTGGCGGCGGCCGGTGGTGGCCGCCGGGTTCGTGGTGGCCGCGGTGGGCGGGAGCGTGGCGTGCGAGCCGGGCGGGCTGAGTTCCGCGGCGGTCGCGTACACCACCGACGAGACCGTGACCGAGGAACTCGACCGGCGCAAGACCGGGGTGCGGTGGCTCAACTGCACCGCGTCCTTCGGCGACGAGGACGGCCCGTCGTCCTCGGCCTCCTCCGGGAGCGAGGACACCGTCGCCTCGGTCGACTGCGAGGGGGAGACCGAGGACGGCAGGGAGATCACCGTCACCGGGAAGGTCACCCACGCCGTGAACGGGGCCTGCGTGCGCGGGAACCTCACCGTCGAGGTGGGCGGCAAGCGGCTGTTCCGGGTCGACGGTCTCGGCGACTGCGACGCCACCAGCCCGCCGCCGGTGGGCGAGCCCACCCGGGGCGGGCCGGCCCCCACCGTCACCGTGACCGTCACGACGACGGTGTGGTGCGACCAGTACCCCTCCTGTCGCCCGGTCGAGGGCAAGTGATCCCCACCCCTGTCCAGGCCGCGGGCGCTTGCGTAGGGTGATCGGGTGACACAGCCTGCATCGGTCGCATCCACCGCGTATCTCCGATTCCCGCACCTGCACGGTGAGTTGGTCGCCTTCACCGCCGAGGACGACGTGTGGCTCGCGCCGCTCGACGGCGGCCGGGCCTGGCGGGTCAGCGCCGACAACGTGCCGGTGACCCACCCCCGCATCTCACCCGACGGCACCACCGTCGCCTGGAGCTCCACCCGCGACGGCGCCCCCGAGGTGCACGTCGCGCCGGTCGACGGCGGACCCGCCGAGCGCCTCACGTACTGGGGGAACCTGAAGACCCAGGTGCGCGGCTGGACCCCGGACGGACGGGTCCTGGCACTCAGCGCCCACGGCCAGCCGAGTCTGCGCCGCACCTGGGCCCGCGCCGTCCCCCTCGACGGCGGCCCGGCCACCACCCTCCCGTACGGCCCCGTGGGCGACGTCGTCCTCGGCCCGCACACCGTGCTGCTGTCCGCGCCGATGGGCCGCGAGGCCGCCTGGTGGAAGCGGTACCGGGGCGGCACGGCGGGCAAGCTGTGGATCGACCGCGAGGGCGACGGCGAGTTCGTCCGCCTCCACGAGGACCTCGACGGGAACATCGAGTACCCGCTGTGGGCCGGGGCCAGGATCGCCTTCCTCTCCGACCACGAGGGCACCGGCGCCCTGTACTCCTCCCTCGCCGACGGCTCCGACCTGCGCCGGCACACCCCCCTCGGGGGCTTCTACGCCCGCCACGCGGCCACCGACGGCACCCGCGTCGTCTACTCCGCCGCCGGCGAACTCTGGATCCTGGACGACCTGGACGGGGCCGAGCCGCGCCGGCTCGACGTCCGGCTCGGCGGGCAGCGCGCCGACCTCCAGCCGTTCCCGGTGAACGCCGCCCGCTGGTCCGGCTCCGCCTCCCCCGACCACACCGCGCGCGGCAGCGCCGTCTGCGTCCGCGGCACCGTCCACTGGGTCACCCACCGCTCCGGCCCCGCCCGCGCGCTCGCCGCGACCCCGGGCGTCCGCGCCCGGCGGCCCCGCACCTTCCGCGCGAACGGCGAGGAGTGGGTGGTGTGGGTGACGGACGCCGAGGGCGACGACGCCCTGGAGTTCGCCCCCGCCACCGGCCTCGCCCCGGGCGCGACCCCGCGCCGCATCGCCGCCGGCCGGCTCGGCCGCGTCCTGGAACTCGCCATGGCCCCCGACGGCAGCCGCGCCGCGATCGCCTCGCACGACGGCCGCGTCCTGCTCGTCGAGCGCGAGACCGGCGAGGTCCGCGAGGTCGACCGCAGCGAGGACGGCGACGTCTCCGGGCTGGCGTTCTCGCCCGACTCCGCCTGGCTCGCCTGGTCCCACCCCGGCCCGCGCCCGCTCAGCCAGCTCCGCCTCGCCAACACCACCGACCTGTCGGTCACCGAGGCGACCCCGCTGCGCTTCCAGGACTACGCGCCCGCCTTCACCCTCGACGGCAAGCACCTCGCCTTCCTGTCGACCCGCTCCTTCGACCCGGTCTACGACGAGCACGTCTTCGACCTGGCCTTCGTCGAGGGCGTCCGCCCGTACCTGATCACCCTCGCGGCGACCACCCCGTCCCCGTTCGGACCGCAGCGGCACGGCCGCCCCTTCGAGACACCGGACCGGGACGAGACCCCCGACAGCGAGGGCACCCCCACCACCCGGATCGACCTCGAGGGCCTCGCCGACCGGATCGTGCCGTTCCCGGTCGAGGCCGCCCGCTACACCAACCTGCGCGCCGCCAAGGACGGGGTGCTGTGGCTGCGGCACCCGGTGCGCGGGGTGCTCGGCGCCTCCCGGGCCACCCCCGACGACCCCGACCCCAAGACCGACCTGGAGCGCTACGACCTCGCCCAGCAGCGCATCGAGCACCTGGCCGTGGACGCCGACCACTTCGAGGTCAGCGGCGACGGCAAGCGGGTGCTGCTGTGGACCGACGGGCGGCTGAAGGTCGTGCCCAGCGACCGGCGCGCGTCGAACGACGACGACAGCGACACCAACATCACCGTCGACCTCGGCCGGGTCCGCCAGTTCGTCGACCCGGCCGCCGAGTGGCGGCAGATGTTCGACGAGGCCGGCCGCATCATGCGGGACAACTTCTGGCGGCCGGACATGAGCGGCGTCGACTGGGACGGCGTCCTCGACCGCTACCGCCCCGTCCTCGACCGCCTCGCCACCCACGACGACCTCGTCGACCTGCTCTGGGAGGTGCAGGGCGAGCTCGGCACCTCGCACGCCTACGTCACCCCGCGCGGCGGATACGGCGACGGCGCCCGGCAGGGGCTCCTCGGCGCGGACATCTCCCGGCACGAGGACGGCGCCTGGCGCGTCGACCGCATCCTGCCCTCCGAGACCTCCGACCCCGACGCCCGCTCCCCGCTCGCCGCGCCCGGCGTCGCCGTCCGCCCCGGCGACGCGATCGTCGCGGTCGCCGGACAGCCGGTCGACCCGGTGACCGGGCCCGCCCCGCTGCTGGTCGGCACGGCGGGCAGACCGGTCGAGCTGACCGTCTCCCCGGCCGGCGGCGGCGAGCTGCGCCACGCGGTCGTCGTCCCCGTCGCCGACGAGGAACCGCTGCGCTACCACGCCTGGGTCGCCGACCGCCGCGCCTACGTCCACGAGAGGTCCGGCGGCCGCCTCGGCTACCTTCACGTCCCCGACATGCAGGCCCCCGGCTGGGCGCAGATCCACCGCGACCTGCGCGTCGAGGTGCTCCGCGAGGGCCTGGTCGTGGACGTGCGGGAGAACCGCGGCGGCCACACCTCCCAGCTCGTCGTGGAGAAGCTGGCCCGGCGGATCGTCGGCTGGGACCTGCCGCGCGGCATGCGGGCGGAGAGCTACCCCCGGGACGCGCCCCGCGGTCCGGTGGTCGCCGTCGCCAACGAGTTCTCCGGCTCCGACGGCGACATCGTCAACGCGGCGATCCGGGCGCTCGGTATCGGCCCGGTGGTCGGCACCCGCACCTGGGGCGGTGTGATCGGCATCGACAGCCGCTACCGCCTGGTCGACGGCACCCTCGTCACCCAGCCCAAGTACGCCTTCTGGCTGGAGGGGTACGGCTGGGGCGTGGAGAACCACGGCGTCGACCCCGACGTGGAGGTGGTGCAGCGGCCGCAGGACCACGCGGCGGGCCGGGACGTGCAACTGGACGAGGCGGTCCGCATCGCCCTGGAGGCCCTGGAGACGGCGCCCGCGAAGACACCGCCCGCGCTGGACTGACCGGTCCGGATACGATGCCCGGGTAAGCGATCATCCGGGCGTGAGGAGGCCGCATGGCAGGGGAACCGCAGGACGACTGCCTGTTCTGCAAGATCGTCGCGAAGCAGGTCCCGGCGACGATCGTCCGGGAGACGGACACCACCGTGGCGTTCCGTGACATAAACCCCCAGGCGCCCACCCACGTCCTGGTGATCCCGAAGGCGCACCACCGGGACGCGGCGGCCCTCGCCGCCGCCGCGCCCGACGTCGCGGCGGACGTGCTGCGCGAGACGCAGGCCGTCGCGGACGAGGAGAAGCTGGAGAGCTACCGCGTCGTCTTCAACACCGGCGCCGGCGCCGGCCAGACCGTCTGGCACGCGCACGCCCACGTCCTGGGCGGTCGCGGCCTCGAGTGGCCCCCCGGGTAAGCAGCCTTGTCCGTACGCGAACTGGTGGTGCTCGGCACCGCCAGCCAGGTTCCCACCCGGCACCGCAACCACAACGGCTACCTGCTGCGCTGGGACGGTGAGGGCTTCCTGTTCGACCCCGGCGAGGGCACGCAGCGCCAGATGCTGCGCGCCGGGGTCGCCGCGCACGACCTGAACCGCATCTGCGTCACCCACTTCCACGGCGACCACTCGCTCGGCCTCGCCGGGGTGATCCAGCGCATCAACCTCGACCGGGTGCCGCACGAGGTCACCGCCCACTACCCGCGCTCCGGGCAGCGCTTCTTCGACCGGCTGCGGTACGCCACCGCCTACCGCGAGACCGTCGCCCTCACCGAGGCCCCGGTCGACGTGGACGGCCCGCTGGCCGTCACCCCCGGCTACACGCTGGAGGCGCGCCGGCTGTCGCACCCCGTCGAGTCGTTCGGCTACCGCCTGCTCGAACCCGACGGCCGGCGCATGCTGCCCGACCGGCTGGCCGCGCACGGCATCAAGGGCCCGGACGTCGGCCGCCTCCAGCGCGAGGGCGTCCTCGGCGGGGTGTCGCTGGAGGACGTCAGCGAGGTGCGGCGCGGGCAGCGGTTCGCGTTCGTCATGGACACCCGGCTCTGCGAGGGCGTGTACGCGCTCGCCGAGGGCTGCGACATGCTGGTCATCGAGTCGACCTTCCTCGACGAGGACGAGGAACTCGCCGTCGAGCACGGCCATCTGACCGCCGGTCAGGCGGCCCGGGTGGCGCGCGACGCGGGCGTGCGCCACCTCGTCCTCACCCACTTCAGCCAGCGCTACACCGACCCCGCAGAGTTCGAGCGGCAGGCACGGGCCGCCGGATACGACGGGGACCTGACCGTGGCGCACGATCTGCTGCGCGTACCACTTCCGAAGCGTCGGTGAAACGCCCGTACGATAGCTCGATGCCCGTACCCAAAGCCGAACTGCACCTTCATATCGAAGGCACCCTCGAACCCGAGCTCGCCTTCGCCCTCGCCGCGCGCAACGGCGTCGACCTGCCCTGGGCCGACACCGACGCGCTCCGCGAGGCGTACCGGTTCCAGGACCTGCAGTCCTTCCTGGACCTGTACTACGCGCTGATGGCGGTGCTGCGCACCGAACGGGACTTCGAGGACCTCGCCGACGCCTACCTCGCCCGCGCCGCGGCGCAGGGCGTGCGGCACGCGGAGATCTTCTTCGACCCGCAGGCGCACCTGTCCCGGGGCGTCTCCATGGACACGGTCGTCGAGGGCCTGTGGCGGGCCCTGGGCCGCAGCACGCGGACGCACGGCGTCTCCACCCGGCTGATCATGTGCTTCCTGCGCGACGAGTCCGCCGGGTCGGCGATGGCCACCCTGGACGCCGCGAAGCCGTACCTGGACCGCATCACCGGCGTCGGCCTCGACTCCGCCGAGGTCGGGCACCCGCCGGCGAAGTTCCGCGAGGTGTACGAGGCCGCCGCCGCGCTGGGCCTGCGGCGCGTGGCGCACGCCGGTGAGGAGGGGCCGCCGGAGTACATCACCGAGGCCCTGGACGTCCTCGGCGTCGAACGGGTCGACCACGGGCTGCGCTGCATGGAGGACCCGGCGCTGGTGGAGCGGCTGGTGCGCGAGCGCGTCCCGCTGACCCTGTGCCCCCTGTCGAACGTCCGGCTGCGCACGGTGGACACCCTCGCCGACCACCCGCTGCCCGCGATGCTCGACGCGGGCCTGCTGTGCACGGTCAACTCCGACGACCCGGCCTACTTCGGCGGCTACGCGGGCGACAACTTCACCGCGGTGCGCGAGGCGCTGGGCCTCGGCCCGGAACGCCTGCGCGAGCTGGCCCGCAACTCCTTCCTCGCCTCCTTCCTGGAGGACGACGAGGAGCGGCGGGCGCGGTACCTGGCCGAAGTGGAGGCGTACGACTTCGCGGGCGACGCCCCGTAGCCCTCAGCCGATCCCGGGCGCCCGGGTAGCCGCCGCCGTGTCGTAGGCGCCCCGGGCGGGGGAGGGGGTGCCGTCCACCGGGATCTCCACGACCGGCTGCTCCGGGGCACCGACCTCGGGCACCGCGCCCGTGGGGGTGCCCGTGGCGGCGGCGACCACGGCGGCCGGGTGGCCGCCACGGCGCCGGACCGCGCCCGGCAGCAGCGGACGCCCGCCGGTGTGCAGGGCGACGGCGGTCATCGGCAGGGCGACCAGCAGCAGGCCGGCGCCGAGCACCGCGCCCATGACGGGGAAACCGGCCTGCGCGGACAACACACTGCCGGTCAGCGGCCCGGCGGCGGTGCCCAGCGAGGACGCCGACCCCACCAGCACGGCCCAGCGCCCGCGCGGATCCAGCGAGGCCGCGAGCCCGATCAGGTACGACAGGACCACCGGGTAGACCGTGTTCCAGGCGATCTCCCCGGCCGCGAAGCTCCCCAGCCCGGTGGCGGAGGCGCTCAGCGCGATGCAGCCGGCGATGAGGACGGTGCCGCCGCCGATGGGCAGCGCCCGCCCCAGCCGCGATCCCAGCGCGCCCGCCGCCATCACGCCCAGCAGCCCGGCGCCCAGCGCCACGGCGAAGACGACGCCGACGGTCGGCTCGCTGAGGTGCGCCTGCGTGACACCGATCCGTCCGCTCATGCCCCACAGCGCGTTCTGGGCGAGCGACCAGAACACCATGGCGCCGGCCAGCACGAGCCCCGAACGCCGGTGCGGGAGGCGGGCCGGGCCGGTGCCGCCGACCGGTCCGGGGTCCGCGTGCCGGGACCCGGACGTGCCGGCGGGCAGACGGGAGGTCAGCGGCCACACGGCCAGCGCGGTGAGGGCGACGGCGGCCAGGGTGAGGCCGTGTCCCGGCAGGTGAGGGACCGTCAGGTACACCACGCCCGCCAGCGCGGAGACGCTGAGCAGACCGAGCGTGGAGGCACGGTGCGGATCCGGTTCGGCGGCGATCCGGGTGGCGGCGACGGTGGTGGCCGTCCCCGAGCCGAACCCGCCCACCACCGCGCAGGCGACGACGACCGGCACGGCGGTGGTGAGCGCGGCGGTGCCGTAGCCGAGGACGGCCAGGACGAGCCCGAACCGGGCCAGGTTCCGCGCCCCGGTCCGCTGCACGCGGGAGGCCAGCAGGAACCCGGCGGTCGCCGAGCTCAGCAGCAGCGCGCTGCCGACGGCTCCGGCCTGGGTCGCCGAGAGGTCGAGGCCGCGTTCCAGCCGGCCGACGGTGGTCGGCAGCAGGTACGGGGCGAGGTACCCGGCCGTGAAAAGGGCGACGAGGGGCCAGGGAGTGGTGCGAGGGGCGAACACGGGCGTTCCCGGGGCGTGCGAAAGGGACGGTGCGAAAAAGGAGATGGGGGGCGACGACCGTCGACGGACAGGAACGCGCGGGCAATTTGTATCAAGCGGGGGGACGGCTACGGGAGCGAGCAAGGTGTGATCTGCGTCACTCTTGCGTTTGGGGTTTCGGAACCCGGGTAACAGAAGGCGCCGCCCCGGTGAACAGCCCCGCCGTCCGCGGGAACCCCGCCTTCACCTTCGCCCGGTCCTCCCGCGTCGTGGCGGCGACCCGCTCCTCGCGCTCCGGCGCCGGCCGGACCGCCGGTGTCCGGGGGCGCCGTTGACGGGTTCATGTTCGCGTACCTAACCTCCATTCCCATACATGGATGACGTCTCCATGGGGAGACGGGCACGGCGGCCCGGCCGCCCCCAGGCCCGCTCTCCGCCGGACCCGACCTCGTAGGAGTCGCCCTGTGGCCCGCGACCTGACCGTGACGGAGGTCCGGCTGACGCCGATCCTCGTCTCCGACCCGCCCCTGCTCAACACGCAGGGCGTCCACCAGCCGTACACCCCCCGCCTGATTGTGGAGGTGGTGACCGCCGACGGGACCACCGGGCTGGGCGAGACCTACGGTGACACCACGTACCTGGAACTGGCCCGGCCGCTCGCGGACCGACTGGTCGGCCGCCGGGTCAGCGACCTGAACGCCCTGTTCACGGATGCGGACGAGGTGGCCGTCGACGCCTCCCGGGTCTCCGGCCAGGCCGACGTCGGCGGACTGCGCGGTGTGCGGACCGCCGACAAGCTGCGCCTGTCCGTGCTCTCCGCCCTGGAGGTCGCCTGCCTCGACGCCCTCGGCAGGTCCCTCGGCCTGCCCGTGCACGCGCTGCTCGGCGGCAAGGTGCGCGACGCCGTCGAGTACAGCGCGTACCTCTTCTACAAGTGGGCCGAGCACCCCCGGGACGTGGCGGCGGAGAAGGACGACTGGGGCGCCGCCCTCGATCCGGCCGGCGTCGTCGAGCAGGCCCGGACCTTCAAGGAGCGGTACGGGTTCACGTCCTTCAAGCTCAAGGGCGGAGTCTTCCCCCCGGACGAGGAGGTCGCGGCCGTCCGCGCCCTGGCCGACGCGTTCCCCGGCCACCCCCTGCGCCTCGACCCCAACGGCGCCTGGTCCGTGGAGACCGCGCTGAAGGTGGCCGGGGAACTCGGGGACGTCCTGGAGTACTTGGAGGACCCCGTGCTCGGCACCCCCGCCATGGCCGAGGTCGCCGCCCGCTCGCGGGGGGCGGCGCGAAGCGCCTCGGACGAGGGCGGTGGCGGGCGCCGGACGGGCGTGCCGCTCGCCACCAACATGTGCGTGACGACGTTCGCCGAGATCGAGGAGGCCTTCACCCGGGGCGCCGTGCAGGTCGTCCTCTCCGACCACCACTACTGGGGCGGGCTGCGCAACACCCAGCACCTCGCCGCCGTCTGCCGCACCTTCGGCGTGGGCGTCTCCATGCACTCCAACACCCACCTCGGGATCAGCCTCGCCGCGATGACCCACGTGGCGGCCACCGTCCCGAACCTGCACCACGCCTGCGACTCCCACTACCCCTGGCAGTCGGAGGACGTCCTCACCGAACGCCTCGCCTTCGAGCACGGCGCCGTACGGGTCCCCGACGCACCCGGACTCGGCGTCGAGCTCGACCGCGACCGGCTCGCGGCCCTGCACCGGCGGTGGCTGGCGGACGACGGCCGCCTCCGCGACCGCGACGACGCGGCCGCCATGCGGATCGCCGACCCGGACTGGGTCGCCCCGGCGGTGCCGCGCTGGTGACCCGTCCGGCGGGGGGCGCGGAGGGGGCCCGCCGTGACGTGACGCGGCCGTGCCGACGGCGGTGTGGTGCAGACTGGCCTGAACCGCACCATGCAGGGAGCGCACCGTGATGGCGTCCACCGCGTCCACCGCCTCCGCCGCCACCAGCGAGAAGGCACACAAGGCACACACCGAGAAGGCGCACCGCCCGGCCCAGGTCGATCCGCTCGCCGCGCTGCGCACACCGGACGACCCGCCCTGGGACGTCTACCTCACCGGGACCGTCTTCCTCGACATCGTCTTCACCGGGCTCGACTCCGCCCCGGTGCGCGGGACCGAGTCCTGGGCCCGGGGGATGGGGTCGAGCCCCGGCGGCGTCGCCAACATGGCCACCGCCCTGGCCCGCCTCGGCCTGCGCACCTCCCTCGCGGCGGCCTTCGGCGACGACCACTACGGCGAGTACTGCTGGGACGCCCTGGAGCAGGGCGAGGGCATCGACCTCTCCCCCTCGCGCACCGTGCCCGGCTGGCACTCGCCGGTCACCGTCTCCATGGCCTACGACGGCGAGCGCACGATGGTCTCCCACGGCCACGAACCGCCCCCCGAGGAACCGGCGCCCACCCACCCCCCGCGCGCGAGCGCCGCCGTCGCCTCCCTCACCCCGGGCCGCGGCGCGCCCTGGATCGCCGAGGCCGCGCGCGGGGGCACCCGGGTCTTCGGCGACGTCGGCTGGGACGACACCGGAGCGTGGGACCTGGCCGCGCTGCCCGACCTGCGCCACTGCGAGGCGTTCCTGCCGAACGCCGAGGAGGCCATGCGCTACACCGGCACCGACTGCCCCCGCGCCGCCGCGCACGCCCTCACCGAGCACGTTCCGGTCGCGGTCGTCACCCTCGGCGCGCAGGGCGCGTACGCGGTGGACCGGCGCACCGGTGAGGCCGCCGAGGTCCCGGCCATCGCCGTCGAGGCGCTCGACCCGACCGGCGCCGGGGACGTGTTCGTCGCCGGGTTCGTCGCCGGGAGCCTGGCCGGCTGGCCGCTGGCCGACCGCCTCGCCTTCGCCGGCCTCACCGCCGCGCTCTCCGTCCAGGAGTTCGGCGGCTCGCTGTCGGCTCCGGGATGGGCCGAGGTGGCGGCGTGGTGGCGCCGGGTGCAGTCGGTCGAGGGCCAGGACCGGGCGGCCCTGCAGCGGTACGCGTTCCTGGCGGACCTGGTCCCGGACGAGCTGGTGCGGCCCTGGCCGCTGCGGCGGGCGGTCCCGACGATCGGCTTCCGCCGGTCGGCCTGAGAGGGGCCCGCCCCGCCCCGGCCGCCCGGGAGGCGGCCGGGGAAAAGTCCTACGACCTTCTCACCCCCGCGTCGTACCCTGGGAATCGCGAGGCCGCCCTCAGCAGCGCGGCCGTGAAGAGGAGGAATCGCAGGCCTTCAGCGCCGGCCCATGACTCAGACACCCACAGCTCACACCCCCGCGCAGGGGCAGGCGAGAGTGCAGTTCACCGTCCCCGCCCAGCACCCCATGGTGACCGTGCTGGGTTCCGGCGACTCCCTCCTGCGCGTGATCGAGAAGGCCTTCCCGGGGGCCGACATCCACGTCCGGGGCAATGAGATCAGCGCGGTCGGCGACGCCACGGAGGTCGCCCTCGTCTCGCGCGTGTTCGACGAGATGATGCTGGTGCTCCGCACCGGGCAGCCGATGACGGAGGACGCAGTGGAACGCTCGATCGCCATGCTCAAGGCGAGCGAGGACGGGGAGAGCGACGGCCAGGAGACCCCGGCCCAGGTGCTCACGCAGAACATCCTGTCCTCGCGCGGCCGCACGATCCGCCCCAAGACGCTCAACCAGAAGCGCTACGTGGACGCGATCGACAAGCACACCATCGTCTTCGGCATCGGCCCGGCGGGCACCGGCAAGACGTACCTCGCCATGGCCAAGGCGGTGCAGGCCCTGCAGTCCAAGCAGGTCAACCGCATCATCCTGACCCGCCCCGCGGTCGAGGCCGGGGAGCGGCTCGGCTTCCTGCCCGGCACGCTCTACGAGAAGATCGACCCGTACCTGCGCCCGCTCTACGACGCGCTGCACGACATGCTCGACCCCGACTCCATCCCCCGCCTGATGGCGGCGGGCACGATCGAGGTCGCCCCGCTCGCGTACATGCGCGGACGCACGCTGAACGACGCCTTCATCATCCTCGACGAGGCCCAGAACACCAGCCCCGAGCAGATGAAGATGTTCCTCACCCGCCTCGGCTTCGACTCGAAGATCGTCATCACCGGTGACGTGACCCAGGTGGACCTCCCCGAGGGCACCAGGAGCGGCCTGCGGCAGGTGCAGGACATCCTCGAGGGAGTCGAGGACGTCCACTTCTCCCGGCTGTCCTCCCACGACGTCGTCCGGCACAAGCTGGTGGGCCGTATCGTCGACGCGTACGAGCAGTACGACAGCAAGCACGGCACCCAGAACGGCACCCACAAGGGCGGCCGGGGCAAGGCCGGGCACAAGGGGAAGTAGACCGAGCACCAGATGTCGATCGACGTCAACAACGAGTCCGGAACCGAGGTCGACGAGCGGGCGATCCTCGACATCGCCCGCTACGCGCTCGCACGGATGCGCATCCACCCGCTCTCCGAGCTCTCGGTGATCGTCGTGGACGCCGACGCCATGGAGCAACTGCACATCCAGTGGATGGACCTGCCCGGGCCGACGGACGTCATGTCGTTCCCGATGGACGAGCTGCGACCGCCGTCCAAGGACGACGACGAACCGCCGCAGGGGCTGCTCGGCGACATCGTGCTCTGCCCCGAGGTCGCGGCCAGGCAGGGCAAGGAGGCACCGACGCAGCACACCATGGACGAGGAGCTCCAGCTGCTCACCGTCCACGGTGTGCTGCACCTGCTGGGCTACGACCACGAGGAGCCGGACGAGAAGGCCGAGATGTTCGGCCTGCAGGCCGCCATCGTGGACGGCTGGCGCGCGGAGAAGGGCCTGACCGGCCCGTCCCCGGCCCCGACCGTCTCATGAGCCCGCAACTCCTCCTCGGCGCGGTCGCCCTGGTCGTCGCCGCCTGGCTGTTCGCCTGCGCGGAGACGGGCATCGCCCGCGTCTCCAGCTTCCGCGCCGAGGAAGCCGTGCGGTCCGGGCGCCGGGGCAGCGCCCGGCTCGCCCAGATCGCCGTCGACCCCACCCGCTACCTCAACGTGGCGCTGCTGGTCCGCGTGGCCTGCGAGATGGCCGCCGCCGCGCTGGTCACCTACGCCTGCCTGCAGGAGTTCGACGGGACCGTCGAGGCGCTGCTGGTCGCCATCGCGGTCATGGTGCTCGTCTCCTACGTCGCCGTCGGCGTCTCGCCGCGCACCATCGGCCGCCAGCACCCGCTGAACACGGCGACGGCGGCGGCGTACGTGCTGGTGCCGCTCGCGCGGATCATGGGGCCGATCCCGTCCCTGCTGATCCTCATCGGCAACGCGCTCACCCCCGGCAAGGGCTTCCGGCACGGCCCCTTCGCCTCCGAGGCGGAGCTGCGGGCGCTGGTCGACCTCGCGGAGAAGGAGTCGCTGATCGAGGACGAGGAGCGCCGCATGGTGCACTCGGTCTTCGAGCTGGGCGACACCCTCGTGCGGGAGGTGATGGTCCCGCGCACCGACCTGGTGGTGATCGAGCGCTACAAGACGATCCGCCAGGCCCTCACCCTCGCCCTGCGCTCCGGTTTCTCCCGGATCCCGGTGACCGGCGAGAGCGAGGACGACATCGTCGGGATCGTCTACCTGAAGGACCTGGTCCGCAGGACGCACATCAGCCGGGACGCGGAGAACGACCTGGTGTCGACGGCGATGCGGCCCGCGGTCTTCGTACCGGACACCAAGAACGCCGACGACCTGCTGCGCGAGATGCAGAAGGAGCGCAACCACGTCGCCGTCGCCGTCGACGAGTACGGCGGCACCGCGGGCATCGTCACCATCGAGGACATCCTCGAGGAGATCGTCGGCGAGATCACCGACGAGTACGACCGCGAGGTGCCGCCGGTGGAGGACCTCGGCGAGGGCCGCTACCGGGTCACCGCCCGCCTCGACCTCGGCGACCTCGGCGAGCTGTACGACCTGGAGGCGTTCGACGACGAGGACGTGGAGACCGTCGGCGGACTGCTCGCCAAGCGGCTCGGCCGGGTGCCGATCGCCGGCGCGTCGTCCCTGGTCGAACTCCCGGACGCCCGTGTCCTGCGCCTGACGGCGGAGTCCGCGGCCGGACGCCGGAACAAGATCGTCACCGTGCTGGTGGAGCCGGCGGAGCCGCCCGTGGACGGGGAGGAGGAGGCGGAGTGACACCGCAGGAGCTGCGCGCCCTCTGCCTCTCCTTCGAGGCGGCGGTGGAGGACTTCCCCTTCGGTCCCCGGACCTCGGTCTTCAAGGTCGGGGGCCGGCTCTTCGCGCTGACGGACCTGGACGCGCGGCCCCTGAAGGTCAATCTCAAGTGCGACCCCGAGGACGCGCTCAGGCTCCGCGCCGACCACCCGGACCTGATCGTCCCCGGCTGGCACATGAACAAGCGGCACTGGAACACGGTGACGGTGGACGGCGGACTCCCGGACCGCCTGGTCCGGGAGCTGGTCGAGGACTCCTACGACCTGGTCGTGGCCGGTCTGCCGCGCGCCGAGCGCCTCCGCCTCGACCGGCCCTGAGCAGAGGCCGCGCCGCGGCTTCGTATGCTCGGGTCATGACCGACAGCACGCTCGACCCAGAAGACCGCAAGATCGTCACCCTGGCCCGCTCCGTCCGGGCCCGCAACGGTGTGCCCGAGGGGGCCGCCGTGCGCGACGAGAACGGGCGGACCTACGCGGCGGGGACCGTGGCCCTGGACTCCCTGAAGCTGAGCGCCCTGCAGACGGCGGTGGCGATGGCGGTGGCGTCGGGGGCGAAGTCCCTGGAGGCGGCGGCGGTGGTGACGGAGGCGGAGTCGGCGTCGGC
The DNA here is from genome assembly GCF_008704515.1 of Streptomyces viridosporus T7A. Taxonomy (NCBI): domain Bacteria; kingdom Bacillati; phylum Actinomycetota; class Actinomycetes; order Kitasatosporales; family Streptomycetaceae; genus Streptomyces; species Streptomyces viridosporus. The sequence goes on along the minus strand of NZ_CP023700.1, from coordinate 2,950,091 downwards.
CGAGGACCGCGCGGCCGTACGGGACCTCGGCGGTCCCGGCACCCCGGTGCTGCTGGCCGGCCCCGACGGGACGGTCCGGGGGACGGTCGCCGCGGGCTGACGGGAAGGGCTCCACGGGACGGCCGGCCCGGTGCCTCCCGGAACCCGGCCCCGCGCGGTCCGCGCGGGCGGTGGTACGGCGGGGCTCCCGGCATCAGGGAGAATGGTCGCCATGAGCGTTCGCACCCAGTCATCCGAGCAGTCGGCCGAAGCCGTCCACCGGGCCGGTTTCGCCTGCTTCGTGGGCCGTCCCAACGCGGGCAAGTCCACCCTCACGAACGCTCTGGTCGGGCAGAAGGTGGCGATCACCTCCAACCGGCCGCAGACCACCCGGCACACCGTGCGCGGGATCGTCCACCGCCCGGACGCGCAGCTGATCCTGGTGGACACCCCCGGGCTGCACAAGCCGCGCACCCTGCTCGGCGAACGGCTGAACGACGTGGTCCGCACCACCTGGGCGGAGGTCGACGTGATCGGCTTCTGCCTCCCCGCGGACCAGAAGATCGGCCCCGGCGACCGCTTCATCGCCAAGGAGCTGGCCGGGATCAGGAAGACCCCGAAGGTCGCGATCGTCACCAAGACCGACCTGGTGGACAGCAAGGCGCTGGCCGAGCAGCTGATCGCCGTGGACCGGCTCGGCAAGGAGCTGGGCATCACCTGGGCGGAGATCGTCCCGGTGTCGGCGACCGCGAACAAGCAGGTGGACCTGCTGGCGGACCTGCTGATCCCGCTGATGCCCGAGGGCCCGGCCCTCTACCCCGAGGGCGACCTCACCGACGAGCCCGAGCAGGTCATGGTCGCGGAGCTGATCCGCGAGGCGGCCCTGGAGGGCGTCCGCGACGAACTCCCGCACTCCATCGCCGTGGTCGTCGAGGAGATGCTCCCGCGCGAGGACCGCCCGGCCGACAAGCCCCTCCTCGACATCCACGCCAACCTGTTCATCGAGCGCCCCAGCCAGAAGGGCATCGTCATCGGCCCCAAGGGCAAGCGCCTGAAGGAGGTCGGCGTCAAGTCCCGCAAGCAGATCGAGGCCCTGCTCGGCACACCGGTGTTCCTGGACCTCCACGTGAAGGTCGCCAAGGACTGGCAGCGCGACCCCAAGCAGCTGCGCCGACTGGGCTTCTGAGCCCGCGGGCCCGGCCGCTCAGCCGCGCTGCGCCCGCAGCACCTCCCGGAACCAGCCGTACGACGCCTTCGGGGTCCGCCGCAGCGTCTCGAAGTCCACGTGGACCAGGCCGAAGCGGCGGGTGTAGCCCTCGGCCCACTCGAAGTTGTCCAGCAGGGACCACACGAAGTAGCCGCGCACGTCCACACCCGCCTCCAGCGCCCGGTGCAGGGCGCGGACGTGTCCGTCGAGATAGGCGATGCGGTCCTGGTCGTCCAGGCCCTCGTAGGAGCAGCCGTTCTCGGTGATGACGACCGGGGGGAGGCGGTCGCCGTAGCGGGCGCGGAAGTCCGTGAGGAGTTCCGTCAGCGCCCCGGGGACCACCGGCCAGCCGAAGTCCGTCACCGGGTACCCCTCGATCTCCCGCACCGAGAAGGGCAGTCCGGCCGGCATCCGCACCCCGCCGAAGTCGGTCTCCGTACCCCGCGGGGCGCCCACGCGCGTCGGCGCGTAGTAGTTGACCCCGTACCAGTCCAGCGGCTCGGCGATGACCTCCAGGTCCGCCCCGGCGTCCCCCGGCAGCAGCTCGTCGACGCCCTCCGGGTAGCGGCCGAGCAGCAGGGGGTCGGCGAAGAGGCGGTTCAGCAGGAGGTCGTAGAAGCCGGCCGCCTCCACGTCCGCCCGGTCCGGCGAGGCCGGCCAGGTCGGGCCGTGGCTGTTCGCGATGCCGATGTCCCCCGCCCCGGACGCCCGCAGGGCGCGGACCGCCAGCCCGTGGGCGAGGAGCTGGTGGTGCGCCGCCGGCAGCGCGTCGAAGAGGAGTTCCCGGCCGGGCGCGTGCACGCCCAGCGCGTGGCCGAGCAACGTGTGCTCGGCGGGCTCGTTGAGCGTGATCCACTTCGTCACGCGGTCGCCCAGCCGGCCGGCGACCTCGCCCACGTACTCCGCGAACCGCTCCGCCGTGCTCCTCTCCAGCCAGTCCAGGCCGGCCGGCAGGTCCCAGTGGAACAGCGTCGGCACCGGCCGTACCCCGGCCGCGCACAGGTCGTCGACCAGGCGGTCGTAGAAGTCCAGACCGCCCGGTGTCCGCACCCTCGGCCAGGAGACCGAGAAGCGGTACGCGTCCACGCCCAGGCCGGCCAGGAGCGCCACGTCCTCGCGGTGGCGGTGGACGTGGTCGCAGGCCACCGCCGCCGTCGAGCCGTCCCGCACCCGCCCCGGCTCGGCCGTGAACGCGTCCCACACGGACGGCTCCCGCGCGTCGGCCGCCCCCTCGATCTGGTGCGCCGAGGTCGACACGCCCCACAGGAAACCGGCCGGGAAACGGGGGATCGGGTTCGTCGTCGCCATGCGCCGGATCATCCGCACCGGCGGCAGGCGAAGTCAACGCCCCTGCGGGATAAGGCCGTTGACGGTCGTCAGGCCCCTTCCTCCAGCACTCTCCGGATCAGCGCGCGCTGCTCCTGCGTCAGCCGGGGGTCCGCGCAGTACACGGACCTCCCGTCCACGGTGATCCGGTAGCTGAACCCGTCCGGCACCCCGGCCGCCGGGGTGCTCCGGCCGGTGGCCAGGGCCCGCTCGGCCAGGGCGTGCCACTCGTGGGCGTCGGCCCGGCCCGAGGTGTCCACCTCGGCCCGCCGCTCGATCCCCGCGAACCCGCCCGTGCGCCACACCTGAATACGCATGGGTTCCTGTCTAGTACGAGAACGGACGCGGTGCCCACCTCTCGCCCGCCCCGGGGACTACGGCGTCTGCACCCCGACGCGCTCCCAGGCCTTCGCCACCGCCCGCAGCTCCTCGCCCTCCCCGTACCGCGCGCGGGCCGCCTGCACCGTCAGCGCGGCGAAGTCCGCGAACATCGCGTCCTGCGCGAGCTCGCCGCCCGTGAGGACGTCGTACCAGACCTGTCCCGCCCGCTCCCACGCGTGCCCGCCGAGGGCGGTGGCCGCCAGGTAGAAGGCGTGGTTGGGGATGCCGGAGTTGATGTGGACGCCGCCGTTGTCGCGGCCGGTGCGGACGTAGTCGTCCATCGTCGCGGGCTGCGGGTCCTTGCCGAGGACGTCGTCGTCGTACGCCGAGCCCGGCTCCTTCATCGAGCGCAGCGCCTTGCCCGTGACGCGCGGGGCGAGCAGGTCCGCGCCGATCAGCCAGTCGGCCTCCTCGGCGGTCTGGCCGAGCGTGTACTGCTTGACGAGGGAGCCGAAGACGTCCGACACGGACTCGTTGAGCGCCCCGGGCTGGCCGAAGTAGGTCAGGTTGGCCGTGTACTGGGTGACGCCGTGGGCGAGCTCGTGGCCGATGACGTCGACGGGGAGGGTGAAGTCGAGGAAGATCTCCCCGTCCCCGTCGCCGAAGACCATCTGCTCGCCGTTCCAGAAGGCGTTGTTGTAGTCGCGGTCGTAGTGCACGGTCGCGTCCAGCGGCAGCCCGTCCCCGTCGATCGAGTCGCGCGCGTACGCCTTCAGGAACAGCTCGAAGGTGGCGCCGAGGCCGGCGTAGGCGCGGTTGACCGTGGCGTCCCCGCCGGGCTCGTCGCCCTCGCCGCGCACCTTGCTCCCCGGCAGGTCGGTGCCGTGCCGGGCGTCGTACACGGTGCGGTGCGGCTTGCCGGGCTCGGCCGCGGCGCGCGGGGCGGCGGCGGAGGCGCCGACGACCGTGGTCAGGCGCCGCTGGGTGCGCTCGTAGGCGTCGCGCTGGAGGGTCCGGCGCGCGGGCCCGGCGAGCACGGGGTCCTCGGCCTGCGCCAGCCGGTCGAGGACGTGGGGCGGAACGATGGTGCAGAAGACGGGCTCGAAGCCCCCGTTGGTGGTCATGCTCCGCACCATCGCACCGTGTGACCGTCACGTCACCCCTCGCAACCACCATGGATGAAATCCGCCGCCAATCCGGCTCCCGTCGCCTCCCGCAGTGGTATACGGCACTTTTTGTCCCGTTCCTCCCCGTGGTCCCGCATACTGATACAGGCCGCCGCACGCGGCACGCCTCGGTTAAGCTGCGGAGCATCATGCGTTTCGGGCTGCTTCTTCTTAGCTGCCGCGGCGAGGGTCTGCAGTAGAGGCCGACCCCCTCCCCGCGGAGTCTGGCGTTGCGCCGTCGGCCGTCCCGTCGAGGACACACCGCGGACCATCGAGGAGCCCACGCACCATGGCGAACCGCCAGCAGCCCAGCCCCATGCCGATCCACAAGTACGGCCGCTACGAGCAGGTCGACATCCCCGACCGCACCTGGCCGAACAACCGGATCACCACCGCACCCCGCTGGCTCTCCACCGACCTGCGCGACGGCAACCAGGCGCTGATCGACCCCATGTCGCCCGTCCGCAAGCGCGCGATGTTCGACCTGCTGGTCAAGATGGGCTACAAGGAGATCGAGGTCGGCTTCCCGGCCTCCGGCCAGACCGACTTCGACTTCGTGCGCTCGATCATCGAGGACCCGGACGCCATCCCGGACGACGTCACGATCTCCGTCCTGACCCAGGCCCGCGAGGACCTGATCGAGCGGACGGTGGAGTCCCTGAAGGGCGCCCGGCGCGCCACCGTCCACCTGTACAACGCCACCGCCCCGGTCTTCCGCCGGGTCGTCTTCCGCGGCTCCAGGGACGACATCAAGCAGATCGCGGTCGACGGCACCCGTCTGGTCATGGAGTACGCGGAGAAGCTGCTGGGCCCGGAGACGGAGTTCGGCTACCAGTACAGCCCGGAGATCTTCACCGACACCGAGCTGGACTTCGCGCTGGAGGTCTGCGAGGCGGTGATGGACGTCTACCAGCCCGGCCCGGGCCGCGAGATCATCCTGAACCTGCCCGCCACGGTCGAGCGCTCCACCCCGTCCACGCACGCCGACCGCTTCGAGTGGATGGGCCGCAACCTCTCCCGCCGCGAGTACGTCTGCCTGTCGGTCCACCCGCACAACGACCGCGGCACGGCCGTCGCCGCCGCCGAGCTGGCCCTGATGGCCGGCGCCGACCGCGTCGAGGGCTGCCTGTTCGGGCAGGGCGAGCGCACCGGCAACGTCGACCTGGTCACCCTGGGCATGAACCTGTTCTCCCAGGGCGTCGACCCGCAGATCGACTTCTCCGACATCGACGAGATCCGTCGCACGTGGGAGTACTGCAACCAGATGGAGGTCCACCCGCGCCACCCGTACGTGGGCGACCTGGTCTACACGTCCTTCTCCGGCTCCCACCAGGACGCCATCAAGAAGGGCTTCGACGCCATGGAGGCCGACGCGAAGGCCAAGGGCGTCACCGTCGACGACATCGAGTGGGCCGTTCCGTACCTGCCCATCGACCCCAAGGACGTCGGCCGCTCCTACGAGGCCGTCATCCGCGTCAACTCGCAGTCCGGCAAGGGCGGCATCGCCTACGTCCTGAAGAACGACCACAAGCTGGACCTGCCGCGCCGGATGCAGATCGAGTTCTCGAGGATCATCCAGGCGAAGACGGACGCAGAGGGCGGCGAGGTCACCCCGGCCGACATCTGGGCGATCTTCCAGGACGAGTACCTGCCCAACCCGGACAACCCCTGGGGCCGCATCCAGGTCGCCAACGGTCAGAGCACGACCGACCGCGACGGCGTCGACACCCTCACCGTCCAGGCCGCGGTCGACGGCGTGGAGACCACCCTGGTCGGCACCGGCAACGGTCCGATCTCGGCGTTCTTCGAGGCGCTGCAGGGCATCGGCGTCGACGTGCGCCTGCTGGACTACCAGGAGCACACGATGAGCGAGGGCGCCTCCGCGCAGGCCGCCTCCTACATCGAGTGCGCCATCGGCGACAAGGTCCTGTGGGGCATCGGAATCGACGCGAACACCACCCGCGCCTCGCTGAAGGCGGTCGTCTCGGCCGTCAACCGCGCTTCGCGCTGAGCAGCCGTTCCACGGACCCCGAGGGCTCCGTCCGCCTTTCCCGGCGGGCGGGGCCCCGTCGCATATCGGCCAAATGCTGTGGAGGTCACGGAAAGGTGTCGTCCCGAGTGCTGACTCCGCCTCACGGATGTGGCTAACATCACGCGTGCGCGGCGATGGTGCTGCGGCGTTACGGAGGTGCGACGTGCTGCCAGGACGGGGACCCAACGGCCGTGCCGCTGCCGCCAGACTGTCGCGCCTCCTGGGCACCCGAACCACCTGGACGCCCGCCGGCGACGGTGAGTTCTTCTGCCCCGGCTGCGGCGGCGACCGCAACTACCAGCGGCTGACCGGGCAGCGCCGCTTCGCCCTGCTCGGCGTGCCCGTGCTGCCGCGCGGGGAGACCGGGCCGGTCGTCGAATGCGCGGCCTGCCGCCACCACTTCGGCACCGACGTCCTGGACCACCCCACCACCACCCGCTTCTCCGTGATGCTCCGCGACGCCGTGCACACCGTCGCCCTCGCGGTGCTGGCCGCGGGCGGCGCCGGCTCGCGCGCGTCGCTGGAGACGGCCGTGGCCGCCGTGCGCGCGGCCGGCTTCGACGACTGCACGGAGGAACAGCTGGCCGCCCTCGTCGAGGCGCTGGAGGCGGACACCGGCCGGTTCACCGGGGGGCCCTGCGCGGCCGGCCTCGCCATCGAACTGCACGAGGCGCTGGACCCGCTGGCCCCGCACCTCGCCGCCCCCGGCCGCGAGTCGATCCTCCTGCAGGGCGCCCGCATCGCCCTCGCCGACGGCCCCTACACCCCCGCCGAGCGCGACACCCTGGCCACCGTGGGCGCGGCCCTCACCATCTGCTCGGACGACGTCTCCCGCCTGCTGGCGGCGGCACGGACGCCGTCCTGACGGACGGGAGGCCGCCCGCGGCCGGAGCGGACGGCACCGCGCACCCGGCGAAGGCCCCGCCGCCGCGGCGGTTCAGGGGAGCCGGGGGAGTGCGAGGCACATGACCTGGCGGTCCTCGCCGGGGCCGAAGTAGTCCCGGCGCAGGCCCGCGTCGGGCTGCTCGGGGCGGAAGCCCAGGGAGCGGTAGAGCAGGATCGCGGCACGGTTGGCCGGTTCCACGGTCAGCCGGACCCGTTCGATCCCGCAGTGCCGCAGCCGTGCCAGGACCTCCAGCATCAGCTCCCGGCCCAGTCCGTGCCGGCGGCGGTCCTCGGCCACGCACAGGCCGAGGATCCAGCTGTCGCGGCTGAGCGCCGTGGTGGCGGCCAGGACGTAACCGCGCAGACGGCCCCCGCCGTCGTCGAGGACCAGGAGGTGCTCGGCGTACACGTCGTAGAGCTGGCGCAGCAGGAACGCCGGGTAGGCGACCTCCTGGAAGACCTCCGTGTCGAGCCTCTGCAGTTCGGGCAGGTCGGACTCCCGTGCCGTCCGTAGGACCAGGCGCCGAGGGCCCGGGAACGGTGCCGTCCCCGTGAGGTGCTCGTGGCGGTCCAGGGCGTGCTCCAGCGGTTCGGCGGTCATGCCACCCCCAGTCGGGACGTACGGACGTCAACGGGACGGACGCCGGCCCCGTCACCCGGAGGAATGAGCGTCTCCTGGTGGCGGCCGGTGACTCCCCCTGGTTAGAGTGAGCGCCCAACTCACCGCGTGCAAGGGCGAGTTCGGGTGTACGGAGATATGCTGACGTGCGCCTGGCGTGCGCCCGTTCTCCGAGGACTGGCGTGTTCCTGGCTGTCTCCGCGGGCCTCACCGGCTTACCGTGCGAGAACCGGAGATGCTGCTTCACCTGCCGTCGTCCCCCAGGACGCGCAGACAGGGCACACGGTCTTGTCCGAACGCTCGAGGGAACACGGCAGGGTGATGATGGATCGCAACGCCGACGCACCGTGGTCGAAGTTCGATCCAGAGGTGTACGTCGACCTCAACTACCGGACCCCGCTCGAGGTCGACCTGCTGATCGTGCGACTGCTGCGGGACCATTTCGGCCGCTGCTTCGCCCGGGGCGTCCCGGACGCGGTGCGCGGTGTCGACGTCGGGGCCGGCGCGAACCTCTATCCCGCCCTGTCCATGCTCCCCTGGTGCGAGAAGATCCTGCTGCTCGAGTACGCGGTGCCGAACGTCGAGTACCTGGAGCGGCAGGTGACGGGCCCCGAGGGCTACGACGTGGTGTGGGACGCCTTCTGGGAGGTGCTGCGCGAGGCCCCCGCCTACCGCGAGGTCGAACCCAGGAACCGGTTCGGCGAGATCGTCCGCGTGGAGCGGGCCAACCTGCTCGACCTCGACGGGCAGCGGCGCTGGGACCTCGGGACGATGTTCTTCGTCGCCGACTCCATGTCCGAGTGCCCCGACGAGTTCCAGCGGGGCGTGCGGTGCTTCATGGACGTGCTGAACGACGGGGCCCCGTTCGCCGCCGCGTTCATGAAGGAGTCGCTCGGATACCAGGTCGGCGACCACCGGTACCCGGCCTACCGGGTGAACGCGGACCAGGTCCAGGACGGCCTGGAGAAGTTCGCCGAGGAACTGGAGATCCACGATCTGCACCACATGGTGCGGCCGGGACACGAGGGGATGATCCTCGCGCTGGGGCGGCGGAACTCGGAGGTTGCCGCCCCGTAGGAACGGGGACCATGTTTGAACACAGGGCAACCGGATCTGTACGAGGGGTACGGGGATGCAGATCAAGCCGCGCCAGCACCTGCTGGACATCTGGCAGGCCGCGGCCCGCCATTCGTTCGACGACGGGAAACTCGTCTGGGGGGACACCGACGGCCTGAGCAGCGTCGCGGACGCCGAGCGGCTGCTCTGCCTGCTGTACCCCGCCACCGAGGTGCCCGCGTTCCGCCTCGACCAGCCGGACACCACCGAACGGGACGTCCTGCGCGCGCTGGAACGGGTCGGCAGCCGACTGGAGATCCCCCCCAACCTCATCACCGCGCTGTCCCAGTTCATGCGCACCTACACGGGACCGGACGACAGCCCCACCTTCGCCGGCGGACCGTACTTCAAACCGGCCGACCCCCACGAGGAGCTCACCTACGAGCAGGGCAAGCTGGGCGTGGTCGACTCCTACTCCATGTCCGTCACGCTCTGCCTGGCCACCCTCGGGTTCCTCAAGGTCTACGAGAGCAGCACCACCCGCCCCGAAGTGCGCAAGGCGATCGGTGAGTTGAGGGAGGCCACCAACACACGGCTGACCGCCGCGATGATCAGCCTGCTGCGCTCCTTCACCGTCAACGTCTTCGACGCCGAGTCCGAACAGGGCCGGCGGCTGATCCAGGTCATCGGGCAGAACAGGCAGTCCGACCGGGCGGTGCTCCAGCAGTTCTCCCGCCGGTTCCGCCCGCTGCGCGCCACCATCATCGAAAGCCTCAGCCGCGGCATCCAGGTCGACGAGAGCATCCGGGACGAGAGCCAGCTCTTCGAGTGCGGCTGGGCCTGGGGCGTGGTGAAGGACGCGCCGAAGATCACCGACCTCGACGTCCAGGCCCCCGGCCAGCCCGACGGCATCGCCGACCGGCTGCCCTACGTGTACTTCACCGTGGTCGCCCTGGACGGCATCCAGGACCTGTTCTCCGACCGCACCCTCACCCTGGGCCTGCTCGACGCCGACCAGCAGAAGCTCGCCGAGGCGCTGCGCCTGCGCTGGGAACTCAGCCAGCAGTACTGGTCGGCCATCGCCCGGTTCGGCAGCGAGCGCTGGCCCCTGGAGGACCTCCCCTGGCAGACCACCGGTCTGCGGCTGGAGTCGGAGTACTTCTCCCTGACCGTCGCGGCCATCCTCGTCCACGACCTGATCCGCCGGAAGGCCACCGACGACGACCTCACCCGCACCGTCGCCGTCATGGAACGCCTCGCCGACCGCGGCCGGATCACCAGCCGGATGAAACGCGACGACCCCGCCGTCGCCCTGCACGACCCGGGCGTCCTCATGCCGCTCGCCGGCTCCGAACGCTCCGGAACGCTCCTGCAGTGGCGGATGACCGACTTCTCGGCCCAACTGCTCAAGCGGGCCGTCCAGCTCGCGGCGCTCTCCCGGAACATCGACGCCCAGGACCGCCTGCTGCGCCTCGCCGAGCAGACGTTCGAGCACCTGTGGGACCGGCGGATGGAGGAGGGCGAGGGCGCCGGCCTCTGGGACAACGCGCGAGCCGTCTACCCGGACGCGCGCGGCCTCAACCGGCGCCTGTCCTGGAGCATCACCGAACGCGTCACCGAGTGCCTGGTCGCCGCCCGCAACCTGTACGAGCAGCAGCCCATCCGCAGCCCCGAACTCGCCCAACTGGCCCGGGACCTGCTCAGCGAGGCCACCCACCTGTTCGGCAAGGAGCAGATGGAGGCCTCCGTCCCCGCCGACGGGAACCGGGGGCGGGCCATGCGGAGCATCGAAAGCCGCCTGGACCACGCCCGCAGCCTGGTCGACGAGCGGCCCGCCACCGCGTTCGCGCTGGCCCTGCCCGTGCTCCAGGAACTCGACACCCTGGCCCAGGCCCGGGGCGCCGCCACCCAGGAGGTGTGAGCCGTGCTCGTCTTCGCCGCCTCCGACAAGGGGGGCACGGGCCGTTCGGTGACCAGCGCCAACCTGGCCTACCAGCGGGCCCTCACCGGTGATCACGTGGCGTACGTGGACTTCGACTTCGGCTCTCCGACCGCCGCCGCCGTCTTCGACGTGCCCGGCGCGATGCGCGGCACCGAGGAACGGGGCCTGCACTCCTACCTCGAGGGCGACGTCGCCGAGCCGGCCAGGATCGACGTCTGGCGGCAGACCGAGCACCCCCTGCTGCGCGCCCGGCCCAACCAGTCCGGCCGCCTGGTCCTCTTCCCCGGCGACGCCGGCGGCGGCGAGTTCGCCACCGACGAGGACGCCCTGGAGCGGTGCGTCGACCTGCTGCTGCGGCTCAACGGCGAGTTCGACCTCATCCTGGTGGACCTGAGCGCCGGCCGCAGCTACGCCGTGGACATGGTCCTGGCGGCGACCGCCCACCCCCGGATGCGCTACGTCCCCTTCCGCTGGCTCGTCTTCCACCGCTGGACCCGGCAGCACGTGATCGCCGCCTCCGGACTCGTCCACCGGGAGAACGGCATCATCAAGGGCGGCGTCGACCGCGGACACGACGAGGAGGCGCTGCAGGGCAACATCCGCTTCGTCCGGGCCGCCGTACCCGACCCCGAATCGCCTCTGTGGGCCCAGGGATCACCCGCCCAGGCCGCCTGGATGCAGGCCTGCGACGAGGCGCTGCGCCGGCTCGCCTCCGAGCACCGCATCGGCGACAGCGTGGTGCTCGGCATCGTGCCGCTGGAGCCGATCCTCCAGTGGCGCGAGCAGCTGATCACCGAGGAGGACGTGCTCGCCACCCAGATCGCCAACAAGGAGACCCTGGAAGCGCTGGAGGAGATCGCCCGGCGCCTGACCGACGATTCCCACTGGGGGCGGCCATGACGGACGCGGTGTTCCGCGAGACCACCGCCGAACCACGGACCCAGGCGGTGCCCCTGGCCCATCTCTCCCTGGAGCTGGGCCACTTCTACATGGAGGACCTCGAGGCGGGCCCCGAGCACCTGCGGCGCCACTTCGAGCGGGTCCGCCCCTGGGCGGAGGCGGCCCGCGCCTTCGCGACGGCCCAGGCCGGCGGCAAACGCCCCCGGATCAGCACCTGCTTCCTGATCGACGACTACTTCACCCGCTTCTCCAGCCCCGCCGAACTCGTCCCGCTGCTGCTGGCGGAGGCCGACCGGGCCGGAGTGACCGTCGACTACCTGGCCCGCGAGTCCGGCTGCGCGGACGCCGGCAAGGTGCCGGTCGCGGAGGCGGTGGCCGGCCGCCTCGTCGAGGAACCGCCGCCCGGCAGCTACGGCATCCGCCCGCCGGCCGCCCAGACCGGCTGGCTGGCCAACGGCGAGCGCAGCCCCGTCGCACGCACCCCGCAGGCGATGAAGAAGGCCACCGCCTGGCAGCCGCCCCGGGAGACCGCGGCCCGCCGCCACTCGGTCTTCCTGGACGTCGAACTCTGGAGCGACGCCCCCGACGGACACCGCACCTGGTCCTGCCCCTTCCTCGCCGCGGTGTGGCAGCTCGCCCGCCTCGGACTGCTGCGCCACCAGGGCGACCCCGTCCTGGTGCCCCACCCGCACACCGCCTCCGGCTTCCCGGAGGACTGGGACGAACTGCCCCCGCTGATCCGGCTCAACCCCCGGGCGGACCCGTTCGCCGCCTACCGGACCTGCTCGGTGCTACCCAACCGGTTCTTACCCGTCGAGCACGCCGTCCGGGTGATCCTCGACCAGACCGAGGTGGACCCGGAGGCGCTGCGCCAGGTCGCCGAGCGGTCCGCCCGCGAGGCGGTGGCCGTCCCGGACTCGGTGGCCGACCGCATCTCCTACGTCTTCTACGCGGGGTCGTGACATGCGGCCGGGGGAGACCACACCGCGTGCCGTGCTCGCCTGCGGCGAGGTCCGCACCTGCCTGCTGCCCGCCCGGCAGGCCCTCGACAGCCGGTCCGCGGCCCAGCTCCTCGGACTGCGCGCCGACGAGCGGGTCCTGCTCTCCGAGCGCCCCAACCTCTACGGGCGTTCGCCCGACACCCTCACCGGCGTCGACTGCCCCCTGCCCAGCTCCAACGGCTCCAGGGTCCGCGCGGTCGGCACGGTCACCGCACGGGCCTCGCTCACCGAGGGACGCGTCCTGCAGAGCTCCGCGTACTTCCGCGTCCCCGCCGCCGGCCCCGACCACCGCCGCCCCTGGGGGCACTACCTGGTGCGGCCCGGAGTGGTCGAGCCGTTCGGGAAGCTGCCCCGCGAGGCGGTCGCCCAAGGGCTGCTCGGCGGCGGACGGCACGGCGAACTCGACGTCGGCCTGATCGCCGACGGGCTGCTCACGCGGCTGCTGCGCCACCCCCTGCTCGACCAGCGGCCGCCCCTCAGGTCCCGGCCCACCCGGCTCCGCTGGGTGGCCCTGCCCGCGGACCCCGGCGACGGCCCGTCGATCGAGCGGTTCACCCTCGCCGAGGACGAGCTGCGCACCGTACGGCTGCGGGTCCCCGAGGGCACCCGCAGCGCCGAGGTCGCCGGACTCTGCGACGACCTCGCCCTGCACGACTGGCTGCTCACCACCGTGGTCCGCATCCTGGACGGCATCCGCCTGGGCTCCGCGCCGCCGCCCGCCCGGCCGCGGCCGCAGGGCCCCGACGACCTCCCCGCCGTCGTCAGGGCCCTGCGGCCCGCCGTCGACCACCTGCTGCACCTGTGGATGCCGCGGGCCCGGGTGGCCGGGGAACTGGCCCCGCTGTGGGACGCGCTGGAGGAACGGCCCGGGTTCACCCGGCAGTGGCAGACCCTGGTGCAGCGCATCCGCGACCAGCTCACCCTGCACGCGATCCCCTCCTCCCACCGGGAGGTGGAGCCGGTCCCCTGACACTTCCCACCGGGCCCACCGGCCCCCGGTGGGCCCGGCCCGACCCCACGCACATCCCCGCACCCCGATCCGACGCACATCCCAACGGGGGGAGAAGCGAGATGAGCACGGCACAGACACCCCAGCCCGACGACACGGCGGGCCCGCCCGGCACGGTGGGCACGTCCGACCGCGCGGGCGACCGGACGGTCCCCGGCCCGCAGGGCCCACCCCGCACGTCGTCCGCCCCGGACCGCCCGCCGACCCCCCTCACGGGACCGGACCGGAACGCCGCCCCGGCCCCGTGGCCGCGCCGGCTGCAGATCGGCCTCGTCCTCGGCCTCCTCGCCTGGGGCCTCGCCGCCCTGCTGAGCCCGGAGGCCGGACTGCCGCGGCAGCTCGCCGCCGCCGGACTCTGCGCCGCCGCCGCGGTGGCCGTCCAGTACCTCCTCGGCCCGGACCGGACGGCGGAGGAACGGGCCAGGCGCGCGGAGAACCTGCTGGCCGAGACCGCCGCCACCGTACGGGACGGGCTGCGGCGCCACGACGACCTGCGCAGCGACCTGGTCCGGTACACCGAGGACGTGAAGCAGCTCGCCGAGAACCTCCCCGTCGCGACGGACCGTTCCGCCGGGCCCCAGCCGGCCCGGATCCCCATCGAGGCGGTGCCCGACCTGGCCACCAACTTCGCCGACGTCCTGGCCCCCGGACCTCCGATCCTGTCCACCTTCGTCCGCCTGGAGATGCAGCGGGTGATCGGGTACATGACGGACCTCACCACCCTGACGGTGGAGTGCCCCGGCGAGAACCACGACTGGATGCTCGCCCTCACCCGCGCCGCGGAGGAGTCCATCTGCGCCACCAGCACCTCCGTCGACCGGGAGTTCTGGAACAGCGAGCCCGCCAGCCGCTACCTCCACGCCCAGCAGGAGGCGATCGACGAGCACGGGGTGCCGGTACGGCGGCTGTTCCTGCTGGAGAGCGCGCGGGAACTGGACGACCGGCTGCTGCGGCTGTGCGAGGAGCAGGAAGTGCTGCACATCGAGGTGCGCGTGGCGGTCCTGCCGGAACTGCCGCCGCACCTGCTGCGCGGCACCACCAACGACTTCATCGTCTACGACGAGGCGGTCTCCTTCGAGATCGACCAGGACCTGCGCGACGTCAACATCAGGACCCGGCTCATCGCGCGGCCGGACCACGTCCAGGACCGGATGAAGCGCTTCAGGGACCTCTGGGAGGCCGGCATGAGCCTGCGCGAACTGGAGGTGCGGGTCGACGACGAGGAGGACGGCACCTGGATGGTCGACCGGGGCTGAGCGGGCACGGACCGGCCCCCTCCCGGGGAACGGCCCCGCTTCCCCCCTCACCTCCCGTACACCGTCCGTACTCCCCCGGGAGCACCCCCGGCGCCGCACCGCCCCGCGCAGTACCCCGCAACTCGCCCTCACGCCCGACGAACCGCCCCCCTCGCGCCGGGAGTCCGGAGACCGACCCGGACATCCGACTGGAGGGAGGCCCGTCTCATGGGGCCGCGAGGACACGTACACGGTGACGGCGCGCCGTGCCCCGGGTGGTGGTCGGCCTCTGGCCGGCCGCCCTGCTGCTTCACCGAACGCCCGGAGTCCGTCACCGCGATGCGCACGCTCGCCGAGGGCTACCCCGAGCGCAGCAGCCGCCCGCTCACCGTCATGGCCCCCGCCGGCCGGGCCGACGCCGTGCTGGAGGAGGTCCGCGCCACCGAGGGGGTCGCCGAGGCGACCACCGGACGCAGCGGAGGGGGCTCCCCGTTCGAGCGGGGCCGGGAGCGGGGGAGGCCGGACCGAGATCTCCGTGATCACCACCGCCGCCCCCGAGTCGGCGGGCGGGACCCGCACCATCGAGGCCCCGCGCGACGCACTCGACGACGGCGCCCACGTCGGCGGCCCCGGCGCCCAGCTACTCGACCTCGCCGCCGCCGAGTCGAGGGACCGCCCGGTGATCGTGCCGCTCGTCCTCACCACCTAAGCACCGACGAGAACACCGTGGACGCGCTGCGCGCCGGCGCCTCCGGCTTCCTGGTCAAGGACACCGGGCCCGCCGAACTCCTGGACGCCGTCCGTACGGCCGCGGCCGGTGAGGCCCTGCTCTCACCGGGCCCCACGGCACGGTTGACCGAGCGGTTCCCGCGCAGCCCGTCCCCGCCGGTGGCCGCCGGTCCCGACTGTCTGTCGGACCGTGAGCGGGAGGTGCTCGCCCTGGTCGCGCGCGGCCCCAACAACACGGAGAACGCCGAGTCGTCGGGCCTGAGCCCGCTCACCGCGAAGACCCGCGTCAGCCGGATCACGGGCAAGCTCGGGGCGCGGGACCGGGCCCAACTGGTGATCGTGGCCCACGAGTCGGGACTGGTGGCACCGGGGAGGCCATGACCCGTGGGTGGGCCGTGTCCGCCGCGCGTCCGTCAGAGGGTGTGGTGCAGCCAGCGCTGGATGGTGGTGTTGACGCTGCCGGACAGCGCGCTGAGGCTGTCGATGGCCTCGCGGTCCTCGGGGCGGGGCGGGATGCCGGCCGCGGTGAGGGCCGCCTGGAGTTCCAGCCGCCGGCGGTCGCGCGGGGCGATGGAGGTGTCGAGACGCTCGGCCGGGTTCGGCGGGGCCAGCAGGTAGTCGCCCTCGGCGGAGGCGTGGTTCGGGCCGTACTCGAAAGCGGTGGCGGTCATGTCGGTCTCCTCGCCAGGGGTGTCGGTTCTGCAGGACAGGAGCCCGCCCGCGCCCGCCCCGGTTGCGACCGCGGCGAAACGTCACGCCAACGGAGCCATCGACAGCTCATCGTCCGGTCCGACGAGCAGCCCGGAAGACCCCGCCGGTGCCTCCTCGGGCCGTCGTGCGGCGGACCGACGGCCGCCCGCGGGAGACGACCGGGACCTCTTCGACCGAGTGCGTCACCGGGGATGCCCCGACCCGGTGGGCCAGGACGCCAACCGTGCAAAGAGTACGTTGCAAAGAAAGCCTTGCAACGGTTTCTTTGCATGGCTACCTTTGGGGTCATGGATGACACCCAGGACTCGAGGATCCGCAGTCTCGACGCCCGTTCGCTGCGCGGACTCGCGCACCCCCTGCGCATGCAGCTGCTGAACGTGCTGCGGCGCAACGGACCGGCCACCGCGTCACAGCTGGCCGCGAAGCTGGGCGAGTCCAGCGGAGCCACCAGCTACCACCTGCGCCAGCTCGCCGCCCACGGCTTCGTGGAGGACGTGCCCGAGCACGGCAAGGGGCGGGAGCGCTGGTGGAAGGCGGTCCACAAGGGAGTGCGCTTCGACGACGCCCTGCTCAAGGACCGCGACCCCGAGGTCCGTGGGGCCGCCGACCTGTTCCTGCACGAGGTCGCGAACCAGCACACCCGGGAGGTCGCGACCTGGCTCGGTGGCAACGACGACTGGTCCGAGTCCTGGCGCCGCGCCTCGGACATGAGCGACTGGACGCTGCGCCTCACGCCGGAGCTCGCGGACGAACTCGTCCACAAGATGCACGACCTCGTGGAGAGCTACCGCGCGCAGGCCCCCGAAGACGGCACCCCGGACGTCGAACAGGTGCGCGTCCACACCCACGTCCTGCCCGTCCGCACGGAATGAGAGGCCGCTCGATGCATCCCGAGACCCGTCTGGCCCTGCACCGCGTCCGCGTCGCCGACCTCCGTGCCGAGGCCGACGCCCACCGCCTCGCCGGGGCGACCCGTGGCCGCCGAACCCCTTACGACCTCCGGGGCCGCCTGGGCTGGACCCTCGTGGAGGTCGGCTTGCGGCTGGTCACCGCCCCCAGGACGGCAACCACCGTCCCCTGACGGCAGGACACGCCCCCGTCGGGGCGTTCACCCTCATACCGGGGACTCCGCCGGCGACCTCGACGCAGCTGCCGCCTTCACCGTCGCTGTAGCTGCTCCTGCGCCGGCGTGCGTCGCTCAGGTCGTAGGCGCGCATCGTCCGGAGTCCTCTGCCGCCGACTCGGTCAGGGCCAGGGGCGCCACGGTCACCGCGGGCGCACCCCGCCGTCCGGAGAAGTCCCGGAACCAATGCGGGAGCGGACTCGCACAGCGTGGTGGCGAGCTTCTCGAACTCCACCACCTCCGCGAAGCAATCCGCACACCGCCGGTCGTCGATCGGCTTCCTGCACAACTACTCGAAAACACCGCCGGTTCGCAGGACCGCGTCGATCCGCTGTGCCGCGTCCGATCGAGGTTTCCCCATGGCCTGTTCGAACTGGCCGACGTGGCCGCCCGGGAGGAACACCCGCGCCCCCGGCTCCACTTGCGTGAACCCCGCCTCCTCCCGTCGCCGCTTCAGCTCCGCCCCGAAGAACTCCCACGCGGCCCGGCGCGATCCGTTGGCCCTTGCTGCCCCCTTCTTCGTCCCTTTGCACACCCCCGTGCTTGTGGTGCGCAAACCCTCCCCGAGGGTAGACACGGAGTGCGACGGTGAGGATACGAAGAGTGAAAACCGGAAGGGAAGGGGATCGCGGTGGAGGTGCAGCGCTCGGTGCTCTGCGTCGAAGAGGCGGAGGAAGCGGTGGAGGAATTGCGGGCGGCGCTCGCGAAGGCCGGAATCACCCTGCCGTCACTGGGGCTGGACCCGGTGAGTCTCGCGCGGGAGGCGCCCTGTCCGCTCGTCGAATTGGGGCGGTGCTCCGCGGAGACCGCCCGGCGGATCGCGGCGGCGGTGACGGCGGTGGCGCGGTGAAGCCCCCCGTCGGTGCCCGCGTCGTCGGCACCCGCACCGAGCGGATCGGCGTCGTCCCGGGGCGCGGGGGGCCCTACGCCCAGCCGAGACCGTACGGCGGCGGCCGGGAGGGGGACGCCGGTCCGGGGGCCGCCCGCCGTGCGAGGCCGGCGGAGCGGCCGCGCGCGGCGACCGCGTACGCCCGTGCCCGCGGCCGCGGTGAGGTGCCCCGAGGGGTGGGCGACAATGGATGTCATGAGTCTGTTCCGCGACGACGGCATCGTGCTGCGCACCCAGAAGCTGGGTGAGGCGGACCGGATCATCACGTTGCTCACACGCGGTCACGGGCGCGTACGCGCCGTGGCGAGGGGGGTGCGCCGGACGAAGTCGAAGTTCGGCGCGCGCCTCGAACCGTTCTCGCACGTGGACGTGCAGTTCTTCGCGAAGGGGAGCGAGCTGGTCGGGCGCGGTCTGCCGCTGTGCACGCAGAGCGAGACCATCGCGCCGTACGGCGGCGGGATCGTCACCGACTACGCCCGCTACACCGCCGGCACGGCGATGCTGGAGACCGCCGAGCGGTTCACCGACCACGAGGGCGAGCCGGCGGTGCAGCAGTACCTGCTGCTGGTCGGGGCCCTGCGGACGCTCGCCCGGGGCGAGCACGCACCGCACCTCGTCCTCGACGCGTTCCTGCTGCGCTCCCTCGCCGTCAACGGCTATGCGCCCAGCTTCGGCGACTGCGCGAAGTGCGGGATGCCCGGGCCGAACCGGTTCTTCTCGGTCGCGTCCGGCGGCTCCCTCTGCGTCGACTGCCGGGTGCCCGGCAGCGTCGTACCCTCGCCGCAGGCCCTGGAACTGCTCGGCGCGCTGCTCACGGGAGACTGGGAGACCGCGGACGCGTGCGAGGCGCGGTACGTCCGGGAGGGGAGCGGGCTGGTGTCCGCCTACCTGCACTGGCACCTGGAGCGCGGACTGCGCTCGCTCCGGTACGTCGAGAAGTGAGCGCGAGCGGCACGTCGCGACAGGCAAGCACAGAACGTCGGCACGAGGAGACGAGAGACACATGGTCGTACGCGGGTTCCTGGGGCGCCAGCGCCGGGAGTACAGGACGCCGGAACCGCACCCCTCCGGCGCGCGGCCCCCGAAGCTCCCGGGCGAGCTGGTCCCGAACCACGTGGCGATCGTCATGGACGGCAACGGGCGCTGGGCCAAGGAGCGGGGGCTGCCGCGCACCGAGGGGCACAAGGTCGGCGCCGAGCGGGTGCTGGACGTGCTGCAGGGCGCGATCGAGATGGGCGTGGGGGCCATCTCCCTGTACGCCTTCTCCACCGAGAACTGGAAGCGCTCGCCGGACGAGGTGCGCTTCCTGATGAACTTCAACCGGGACTTCATCCGCAAGAGCAGGGACCAGCTGGACGAGCTCGGGGTGCGGGTGCGCTGGGTGGGGCGGATGCCCAAGCTGTGGAAGTCGGTGGCCAAGGAGCTCCAGATCGCCCAGGAGCAGACGAAGGACAACGACCGGCTGACGCTGTACTTCTGCATGAACTACGGCGGGCGCGCGGAGATCGCCGACGCCGCGCAGGCGCTCGCGGAGGACGTGCGGGCCGGGCGGCTCGACCCGTCGAAGGTGACCGAGAAGACCTTCGCCAAGTACCTCTACTACCCGGACATGCCGGACGTCGACCTGTTCCTGCGGCCGAGCGGCGAGCAGCGCACGTCCAACTACCTGCTCTGGCAGAGCGCCTACGCCGAGATGGTCTTCCAGGACGTCCTGTGGCCGGACTTCGACCGCCGTGACCTGTGGCGGGCCTGCCTCGAATTCGCCTCCCGGGACCGCCGTTTCGGCGGCGCGATCCCCAACGAGGAGCTGCTGGCCATGGAGGGCGAGCAGGCGTGATGCGAGGCCGCCGGCGGCGCGCCCCGGCGGTGCGAGCACGGTCCGCGCGTCGTACCGGCGGGGACCGTGCTCCCGGGCCGTCGTCCGCCGCGCGGGTGGGACATGCCTGAGCCCCGGACCCGGGTTCTCCGGGCCCGGGGCTCACCGGTCCTCACGCGTCGCGGGTCGCCGCGCACTCCGCGCAGGTGCCGAAGATCTCGACCGTGTGCGCCACGTTGACGTAGCCGTGTTCGGCGGCGATGGCCTCGGCCCACTTCTCCACGGCCGGGCCCTCCACCTCGACCGCCCTGCCGCAGCCGCGGCAGACCAGGTGGTGGTGATGGTCGTCGGTGGAGCAGCGGCGGTAGACGGACTCGCCCTCGGCGGTGCGCAGGACGTCGACCTCGCCGGCGTCGGCGAGGGACTGCAACGTGCGGTAGACCGTGGTGAGTCCGACCGAGTCGCCCTTGTGCTTGAGCATGTCATGGAGCTCCTGCGCGCTGCGGAACTCGTCGACCTCCTGAAGCGCAGCCGCCACAGCGGCCCGCTGCCGAGTGGCGCGGCCCTTCACGGGCGGTCCAGCGGTGGTCACCGTTGCCTCCTCACGTCTGCCTCTGCCGGGGCCATTGTGCCAGTGTCCGGGCGGAGGTGGGTCAGACGTCCGCCCCGTCGGCGGTCACGCGGCTGCCCGGGATCGCGCACTCCACGGGGTCACCGCCGGGATGTGCGGCGGCCAGCGCCCGGGCGCGGCGGCGGGCCAGCGGGGTCGCCAGTGCGGTCAGCACGATGAACGCGCCGATCGTCAGCAGCACGATCGTCGCGCCGGGCGGCACGTCCTGGTAGTAGGAGGTGACCGTGCCGCCGAGGGTCACGCTCACGCCGATCGCGACGGCGAGGGCGAAGGTGGCGGCGAAGCTGCGGCTGAGCTGCTGGGCGGCCGCGACGGGGACCACCATGAGCGCGCTCACCAGCAGCAGGCCGACCACGCGCATCGCGACCGTGACCGTCACCGCCGCCGTGACCGCCGTCAGCAGGTTCAGGAAGCGCACCGGCAGGCCCGTGACCCGCGCGAACTCCTCGTCCTGGCTGACCGCGAACAGCTGCCGGCGCAGACCGACCGTGACCAGGACGACGAACGCGGCCAGGACGCAGATGGCCGTCACGTCGGACGCGGAGACCGTCGACAGGGAGCCGAACAGGTAGGACGTGAGGTTCGCGTTGGAGCCGGTCGGGGCGAGGTTGATGAACATGACGCCGCCCGCCATGCCGCCGTAGAAGAGCATCGCGAGGGCGATGTCGCCGCGGGTCCGGCCGTACCAGCGGATCAGCTCCATCAGGACGGCGCCGAGGACGGAGACGAGCGCGGCCATCCACACCGGCGACCAGCTGAGCAGGAAGCCGAGGCCGACGCCGGTCATGGCGACGTGGCCGATGCCGTCGCCCATCAGGGCCTGGCGGCGCTGGACGAGGTAGATGCCGACGGCGGGCGCGGTGATGCCGACCAGGACGGCGGCGAGCAGTGCCCGCTGCATGAAGGCGTAGTTCAGGATTTCCATGGGTCAGCTCAGCAGTCCCGTGCGGATCGGTTCGGCGCCCGCCGGTGCGTGCGGGTGGACGTGGTCGTGGCCGGGCAGGGCGTGCTGGCCGACGGCCTCGGGGGGCGGGCCGTCGTGCAGGACGCAGCCGTCGCGGAGGACGACCGCCCGGTCGATCAGGGGCTCCAGGGGGCCCAGTTCGTGCAGGACGAGCAGGACGGTGGCGCCCTCGGAGACCTGGGCCCTCAGGGTCTCGGCGAGGACCTTCTGGCTGGCCAGGTCCACGCCCGCCATCGGCTCGTCCATGATCAGCAGTTCGGGTCCGGCGGCGAGCGCGCGGGCGATCAGCACCCGCTGGTGCTGGCCGCCGGAGAGCGCGTCGACGGAGTCCTTGGCCCGGTCCGCCATGCCGACCAGGTCCAGGGCGCGCCGCACCGCCTCGCGGTCGGCCTTGCGGAAGACGCCGAAGCGGGTGCGGGCCAGGCGGCCCGAGGAGACCACCTCGGTCACCGTCGCCGGTACGCCGCCCGCGGCGGTGGTGCGCTGCGGGACGTAGCCCACGCGCGCCCAGTCGCGGAACCGGCGCTGCGGGGTGCCGAACAGCTCGATCTCGCCGGCGCCGACCGGCACCTGACCGATGAGGCTGCGCACGGCCGTCGACTTGCCGGAGCCGTTCGCGCCGAGCAGGGCGACGACCTCACCGCGGTGCACGGTGAGGTCGATGCCGCGCAGGACGGGGCGTGCACCCAGCTCGGCGCGGACGCCGCGCAGGGATATGACGGGCTCGTTCATGCCGTCCTCCGAGGGGGCGGGGTGTCCGGGGGCGGTCACTTGGCTCCCAGGGCGGTCTGCAGGGACTCGAGGTTGGACTCCATGACCTGGAAGTAGTCGTCGCCGCGGGAGCCGTCGGTGATGCCCTCGATCGGGTCGAGGACGTCCGTCTTCAGCCCGGCGTCGTCGGCGAGGGTCTTCGCGGTCCGGTCGCTGACGAGCGTCTCGTAGAACACGGTGGTGACGCCGTCGGCCTCGGCCGTCCTCGTGAGCTCCTTCACGCGTGCGCCGCTGGGCTCGGACTCGGGGGACAGGCCGCTGATGGCCTCCTCGATCAGGCCGTAGCGCTCGGCGAGGTAGCCGAAGGCGGCGTGCGTGGTGATGAAGACGTCGGTCTTCCTGTTCCTCAGCCCGGTCTCGAACGCCGCGTCGAGGTCGTTCAACTTGCCGACCAGGGCCTCGGTGTTCTTCCGGTAGTCGGCGGCGTGGTCCGGGTCGGCCTTCTCGAAGGCCTTGCCGACCCCCTCGGCGACCTCGGCGTACTTGACCGGGTCGAGCCAGACGTGGGGGTCCTTGCCGCCTTCGTGCTCGTGCTCGTGGCCGTGCTCGTCCTCGTGCTCGTCCTCGTGGCCGTGTTCGTCCTCGTGGTCCTCGAGGGAGGTCAGGGTGGCCGCGTCGATCTTCGTGCCGACCTCGGACTGGGCGATGGCCTCGTCGACGGCGGGCTGCAGGCCCTTGAGGTGGAGCGCCGCGTCGGCCTCCTGGAGCTGCACGATCTGCTGGGTGCTGAGCTCCAGGTCGTGCGGCTCCTGGCCGGGCTGGGTGAGACTGGTGACGTGGACGTGTTCGCCGCCGATCTGCTCGGCGAGGAACGCCATCGGGTAGAACGACGCGACGACGTCGAACTTGTCGGTGCTGCCCGCGGCCGCACCGCCGGAGGAGCAGGCGGAGAGGGCGCCCAGACCGAGGGCGGCGGCCGCGGCCACGACGGCCGTGGGGAGGGGGAGTCGTCGTACGTTCATGACACTCATTTTCAAATAATATGGAAACCGTTGTCAACAAGGGGGGTGGGAGTCCGCACAGGGAGACCGATTGGTTGAGGGGCGGTCCTCGCCGGTAACCTGGGTCATTCGCTGGAAGCATCTCGCTTCGTCGCCCGTCGTCGTAATGAAGAGAGCACCGTGGCCGCCGACAAGATCGACACCATCGTCAGCCTGAGCAAGCGCCGTGGCTTCGTATTCCCCTGCAGTGAGATCTACGGCGGCCAGCGTGCCGCCTGGGACTACGGGCCGCTGGGTGTCGAGCTCAAGGAGAACCTGAAGCGCCAGTGGTGGCGCTACATGGTGACGTCGCGCGAGGACGTGGTCGGAATCGACTCGTCCGTCATCCTGGCCCCCGAGGTGTGGGTGGCCTCCGGCCACGTCGCCACCTTCACGGACCCGCTGACCGAGTGCACCTCCTGCCACAAGCGGTTCCGCGCGGACCACTTGGAGGAGGCCTACGAGGAGAAGAAGGGCCACGCCCCGGAGAACGGCCTCGCCGACCTCAACTGCCCCAACTGCGGCAACAAGGGCACCTTCACCGAGCCCAAGCAGTTCTCGGGCCTGCTCTCCACCCACCTCGGCCCGACGCAGGACTCCGGCTCCATCGCCTACCTGCGTCCCGAGACCGCCCAGGGCATCTTCACCAACTTCGCCCAGGTGCAGACCACTTCGCGCCGCAAGCCGCCGTTCGGCATCGCCCAGATGGGCAAGTCCTTCCGCAACGAGATCACGCCCGGCAACTTCATCTTCCGCACCCGCGAGTTCGAGCAGATGGAGATGGAGTTCTTCGTCAAGCCGGGCGAGGACGAGAAGTGGCAGGAGTACTGGATGGAGCAGCGCTGGAACTGGTACACCGGTCTCGGCCTGCGCGAGGAGAACATGCGGTGGTACGAGCACCCGCAGGAGAAGCTCTCCCACTACTCCAAGCGCACCGCCGACATCGAGTACCGCTTCCAGTTCGGCGGCAGTGAGTGGGGCGAGCTGGAGGGCGTCGCCAACCGCACCGACTTCGACCTCGGCGCGCACTCGAAGGCCTCCGGCCAGGACCTCTCCTACTTCGACCAGGAGGCCGGCGAGCGCTGGACGCCGTACGTCATCGAGCCGGCGGCCGGTGTCGGCCGGGCGATGCTCGCCTTCCTGCTCGACGCCTACGTCGAGGACGAGGCGCCCAACGCCAAGGGCAAGCTGGAGAAGCGGACCGTGCTGCGGCTCGACCACCGCCTGGCCCCGGTGAAGGTCGCGGTGCTCCCGCTGTCCCGCAACCCCGAGCTGTCGCCGAAGGCGAAGGGCCTGGCCCAGGCGCTGCGGCAGAACTGGAACATCGAGTTCGACGACGCCGGCGCCATCGGCCGCCGCTACCGCCGCCAGGACGAGATCGGTACGCCGTTCTGCGTGACCGTCGACTTCGACACGCTGGACGACAACGCGGTGACCGTGCGCGAGCGCGACACCATGAAGCAGGAGCGCATCTCGCTGGACCAGATCGAGGGCTACCTGGCGGCGCGTCTGGTCGGCTGCTGAGGCGTCCCCCGACGACCGACGTCGACCGGCCCCCGGCACGGCACCGCAGTGGTGCCCGTGCCGGGGGCCGGCGCGTTTCCGGGGACGTGTCCGGGGCGGGGCGCCCTGAGGCGCCGCCTCCCGGTGGCCCCGCGCGCGGCCGCCGCCCGCCGGCCTACGCGGCCGCCGGGTTCACCGTCGCCTGGTGGGCGTCGGCGAGGTGCTCCTGCGCCCTGGCCCAGGGCAGGAACCGGGCGCCTCTGCGCCAGCCGCACGTGTCGCAGCTGAGCGTGCGCTGCACGCCGGTGCGTCGCACGCGCACGACGTGCTCGCGGCCGTGGAGATCCCAGCGGCTGATCTTGTCCGTGTCGAGCTGCGGCATGGCCCCTCCGGTCTTGCGCCGTCCGTCCTCGTACTCCTTCCCCGTTCGGCGACCGCAAGCAGCGCGCGGCGGGAACACGACGCCAACCGGCCTTCCGGCGCGCTCCGTTCGCACGGGCCGATCCGCGGAGTCCCGGGCCGCGGCGGAGCACGGCACGGCACCGTTTCGCCACCGCTGCGGAGGGCGGGGGAGGGGCGGGACGTCGGCTGAGGCGGTGGGTGTCCTCGTGGCCGTGCTCGCGCCGGACACGTCGGCGTGGTCCATGGCGTACCCGGCCGGGCGGACGGGAGCCGCCGCCGAGCGGACCGGGATCGGCAACGCGGTGGCCGCCGTCCCGGCGAACGACACGGCCCTGCGCGGTGCGCGAAGTGCGCCTGCTGAGGCTCGAACGCCCCGGCACGCGCGGCCACTTCTCCGGCGGCAGGCCGTTGCCCGAGGACCCGGGGGAGCGGGACGGGGTCGTCACGATCGCCGAGCTGCCGGCCGACGTGCTGGGCCACGGCGTCCCCCTGCGCCGGAACGTGCCCGGGAGCGACAGCGCCGTCCCGTGGACCGCTTGCCGCCGGCACCTGCTCGCGGCCGGCCCGGTCCTGCGCGACCTGGTGCGGGAGCGCCCCGAGCGGTGGCCCGGACTCGTCACCCTGCTCCCGGCGGACCCGTCGCCGGGACGCGGTGACGCGGGCCCGCTACGCGCCCGTCCCGACGGTCCGGCGGACCTCCGGCGGCGCCAGCCGCTCGGCCGTCCGCCGCGCCGTCCCGCGGGCCCAGCGGCCCGAGGTCGCCGCGCCCACCACCAGGACCGCGAGCCCGCAGCCGGCGAGGATCCACCAGCCGGGCCGTGCCGCCGGTACGAAGGCGTCCGCATACGGGGACGACCCCACCCCGGCCGCCAGCACCGCGCCGACCACCGCGACCCCCAGCGCCTGGCCCAGCTGACGGCTGGTGGACGCGACCGCCGAGGCCACCCCGGCCTGGGCGGTCGGCATGCCGGAGACGGCGGTGTTGGTGATGGGGGCGTTGACGAAGCCGAAGCCGACGCCGAACAGGACGTAGCCGATGAAGAGGGTGGCGTCGGAGGTCTCGGCCTCGAAGAGGGCGAACAGCAACCCGCTCACCGTCATCGCGCCGCCCGCGATCAGCAGCGGCAGGCGCGGGCCCCGGCTGCCGACCAGACGGCCGGAGAGCGGGGCGCACAGGAAGGTGGGGACGGCCATCGGGAGCATCCACAGACCGGCTTCCAGGGCGCTCAGCCCCCGGACGTTCTGCAGGTAGAGCGTGGTCAGGAACAGGAACCCGCCGAGCGCCGCGAACGCGCTCACCGCGATCACCGTGGCCCCGCTGAAGGGTGCCGAGCGGAAGAAGCGGAGGTCGATGAGGGGGTCGCGGCGGCGGGGCTCGTAGAGCAGGAGGGCGACCAGGGAGGCGAGCGCGAGGACGGCGAAGGGGGCGATCGCCGGCAGGGTGGCGTGCGGGGCCTCGATGATCGCGTACGTCAGGGAGCCGAACAGGGCGATGACCAGGAGCTGGCCGACCGGGTCGGGGCGGCGGGCCCGGGGCGCGCGGGACTCCGGGACGAAGCGCAGGGTGAGCAGCAGGGCGGCGAGGCCCACCGGCAGGTTGATCCAGAAGATCGAGCGCCAGCCGACCGACTGCACCAGCAGACCGCCCACCAGCGGGCCGGCGGCCATCGAGAGGCCGACGACCGCGCCCCACGCGCCGATCGCGCGGGCGCGTTCGCGGGGGTCGGTGAAGGTGTTGGTGATGATCGACATGGCGACCGGGTTGAGCATCGAACCGCCCACCGCCTGCACCATCCGGAAGACCACCAGCGCCTCGAGGCTCGGGGCGAGCGAGCACAGCAGCGAGCCGAGGGTGAAGACCACCAGGCCCGTCATGAAGACCCGTTTGCGGCCGATCCGGTCGGCGGTGGAGCCCGCGAGCATCAGCAGCGAGGCAAGGACGAGGGTGTAGGCGTCGATGGACCACTGGAGACCCGAGGTGCTCGCGTGGAACTCCCGCTGCATGGAGGGCAGGGCGACGTTCAGGACGGTGTTGTCCAGGCTCACGATCAGCAGGCTCATGCAGCAGATCGCGAGCACCAGCACGCGTCGGCGGGGGCTGAGCTCGGACATGGGTCCCATCGTAGGCGGACTTCAATAGTGCGGCTAACTAATGACCACTACACGATCAGGGTGACGGACACCCAGCGGCATGCGGGACAATGGGGGAATGCCCACGCCCACGTCCACGACGAACCCGACCCTGCAGATCGGCCCGCACACGGTCCAGCCGCCCGTCGTGCTCGCCCCCATGGCCGGGATCACCAACGCGCCCTTCCGCACCCTGTGCCGGGAGTTCAGCGGGGGCAAGGGACTGTTCGTCAGCGAGATGATCACCACCCGGGCGCTGGTCGAACGCAACGACAAGACCATGCAGCTGATCACGTTCGACGCGAGCGAGAGGCCGCGCTCGCTCCAGCTCTACGGCGTCGACCCGGCGACCGTCGGCAAGGCCGTCCGCATGATCGTGGAGGAGGACCTCGCCGACCACATCGACCTCAACTTCGGCTGCCCGGTCCCCAAGGTGACCCGCAAGGGCGGCGGCTCGGCCCTCCCCTACAAGCGGAACCTGCTGCGCGCCATCCTGCGCGAGGCGGTCGCCGGGGCCGGGGACCTGCCGGTGACGATGAAGATGCGCAAGGGCATCGACGACGACCACCTGACCTACCTGGACGCCGGGCGGATCGCGGTCGAGGAGGGCGTGCGGGCCATCGCGCTGCACGGCCGCACCACCGCCCAGCACTACGGCGGCACCGCCGACTGGGAGGCCATCGCGCGGCTGAAGGAGCACGTCCCGGAGATCCCGGTGCTCGGCAACGGCGACATCTGGTCGGCCGAGGACGCGCTGCGGATGGTGCGCGAGACGGGCTGCGACGGCGTGGTCGTGGGCCGCGGCTGCCTCGGGCGGCCGTGGCTGTTCGCGGACCTGGTGGCGGCCTTCGAGGGAGGTACCCGGGCCGGTGCCGGAGACCTCGGTGGACGCGGTACGCGGCCCACCCTCCGCGAGGTCGCCGACATCATGGTCCGGCACGCGACCCTGCTCGGCGAGTGGATCGGCGACGAGTCCCGCGGCGTGATCGACTTCCGCAAGCACGTCGCCTGGTACCTGAAGGGCTTCGCGGTCGGCTCCGAGATGCGCAAGCGGCTCGCGGTCACCTCCTCGCTGGAGGAACTGCGGGCCGGCCTCGACGGGCTCGACCTCGACCAGCCCTGGCCGACCGGCGCCGACGGCCCCCGCGGCCGTACGTCCGGCAACAACCGGGTGGTGCTGCCGGACGGCTGGCTGAAGGACCCGTACGACTGCGCGGGCGTCGGCGAGGACGCCGAACTCGACACCTCCGGCGGCTGATCGGCTCCCCTCCGTACGGAGGGCATGCGGACGGCTCCGCTCCCCGCGGAGCGGAGCCGTCCCGGTGTGTCCGGACCGCTCAGGCCGCGGGCTGCGCCGGGGCCGCGTCGTCCTCGGGACGCTCGGGGTGGCGGCGCAGGTGGACGATGGCGCCCACCAGACCGCCCCAGACGATCACGATGGCCACGATCAGCATGATGATCGCACTCGTCGACATCAGTTCTTCCCCCCTTCAGGTGCGTCGGAGCCGGAGCCCGCCTTCACGGCGGAGTCCGGACCGGCCTTCGCGCCGGCCGCCGTGCTCGCCTCCGAGCCCGCCTCCTCGGCGGCTTCGGAGTCGGCGGAGCGCCAGGGCACCAGACTGAGGACCACGCCGACGAGCAGCGCCGCCGCGGCGACGCCCCAGCCGGCCCAGAGCAGGAACTCCGTCGAGTAGCCCTCGTAGTTCTCGGCGAACTCCGCCCGCAGGCTGTCGACCATCATCCAGCCGAGCACCAGCGGGGTGACGATGCCGAGGCAGACCAGCCACCAGCGGCCGACCCGCATCGTGGAGACGTCGTTGGCGTGCTTCTGGAAGGCGGGCAGCCGGCGCAGCAGCCAGCCCACGAGGACGAGCGAGGCCAGCGCGGCGAGCACGATGCCGTACTGGTTGATGAAGTGGTCCGCCGCGTCCAGCAGGTAGATGCCGCTGTCGGTCGGGAAGACGAGGATCGACACCAGGGCGACGGCGCCGCCGACGCTCAGGACCGCCGGGACCCGGCGCATACCGGTGCGGTCCTGCACGGCGGCGATGACGACCTGCACGATGCTGATCAGCGAGGTGAGGCCGGCGATCACCAGCGAGGCGAAGAACAGCGCGCCGAACAGCGCGCCCATCGGCATCTGGGAGATGACCGTCGGGAACGCCACGAACGCCAGGCCGATGCCGGAACTCGCGACCTCGTTCACCCCGACGCCCTGGGCCGCGGCCATGAAGCCGAGGGTGGCGAACACGCCGATGCCCGCGAGGATCTCGAAGGCGCTGTTGGCGAAGCCGGCGACCATCGCGGTGCCGGTGAGGTCCGAGCGCTTCTTCAGGTACGAGGCGTACGTGATCATGATGCCGAAGCCGATGGACAGCGAGAAGAAGATCTGACCGTACGCGGCGACCCACACGCTGCCGTCGCCGAGCGCCGACCAGTCCGGCCGGAACAGGCCGTCCAGTCCCTTGCCGGCGCCGTCGAGCGTGAGCGCGCGGCCGACGAGGACGACGAAGAAGAGCACCAGCAGCGGGATGAAGAACTTGTTGGCCTTCTCGATCCCGTTGCGGATGCCGAGCGCCAGGATGACGAGCACGACCACCCAGACCGCGATGAGGGGCCAGAACACACCGCCCACGTAGGACGACATGACGCCGGGCGTCTCGGCGGCCTGGAGGAAGTCGCCGAAGAAGAAGGCGTTGGCGTCGTCGCCCCACTGCTCGCCGAAGGAGTAACCGACGTAGCGCACCGCCCAGGCGATGATGACGGCGTAGTAGGCGGCGACCACGAAACAGATCGCGACCTGCCACCAGCCGATCGCCTCAGCGGGCCGGGACAGCTTGCGGAAGGCCGCCGGGGGCGACTTCCGGAATCGGTGGCCGATCGAGTACTCGAGGACGAGCAACGGGATACCGGCGGTCAGCAGCGCGACGAGATACGGCAGGAGGAAGGCCCCGCCGCCGTTCTCGTAGGCAACGGCGGGGAAGCGCCAGATGTTGCCGAGGCCGATCGCCGATCCGATCGCGGCGAACAGGAAGCCTGCGCGGCTCCCCCACTGCTCACGGGAAGGACTGGACATGATCACGGTTCCTTGGTCATTTTCTTGCGTAGCGCGGCACGCTAGCAACAGGAACGCCTGGCGAACAGGGGTCGTCGTATAACGGTCACGTTCGTTGCCGCCGGGCCCGGCGCGCGGTGTCGGCCGAGGCCACGGGCGGGTTGCGCGGCTGATCGGACCGGTGCCGTCCCGTCCCCGTCGGCCGTCCGCGAGAGGGGACCGGGGTCTGTCCGGCGGATCGCGCCGGACCGGTCCTAGCCGCCGGTCGGGTGCGGGACGGAGCCGTAGGCCCTCAGGAAACGGTCGCGGAACGCGTCCATCCGCCACACGGGCGCGTCCTCGGACGGCCTGAGGCCCTCCGTCCAGTTCCAGTCGGCGATCTTCTCCAGCACCGCGGGGTCCTTGGCGACGATCGACACCGGCACGTCGCGGCTCGCGCGGTGGCCGCTGACCCGGGCGATGGGCTGGTGGTCGCCGAGGAAGACCAGGACGGTGTCGTCGGTGCCGTAGC
This sequence comes from Streptomyces viridosporus T7A, assembly GCF_008704515.1. Lineage (NCBI taxonomy): Bacteria > Bacillati > Actinomycetota > Actinomycetes > Kitasatosporales > Streptomycetaceae > Streptomyces > Streptomyces viridosporus. The sequence goes on along the minus strand of NZ_CP023700.1, from coordinate 2,919,198 downwards.
GCTCCAGCCACTGCAGGAGGCTGGTGACCGAGTACTGGATCGACCGGCCGTACTCCCGCCGGGAGGCGGCGGTGTCGGCGATGACGTCGGCGGACTTCCGCCCGTCCTTCCGGACGGCGTCGAAGACCGAGCCGTCGCCGAGCTCGTCCCAGCCGACCAGCTCGGGGAGCGGCGCCCAGGGCTGGTGGCTGGAGGTCAGGATGACCTCCGACATCAGCGGCCGGTCGCGCGCGCGGCCGTGCTCCAGGCGCTCGAAGGCCTCCAGGGCGTACTGGTCGGGCATCGTCGACCAGCTGAACTTCGGACCCCGGTAGCCGAGGTCGAAGGCGTCGTAGACCTTGTCCAGGCCGTACCACTTCGCCTCCGGCCAGCCCTTCTGCACTCCCGGCATGACGCCGACGGTGTCCCAGGCGCCGGTCTTCTGGAACGCCTTGGTGAGGGTGAGGCGGTCGCCGCCGGTGACGGTGCGGTAGCGCTGCTGGTTGTCGATCCACAGGCCGGACAGCGCCGTGGAGTGGCCGAGCCAGCTGCTGCCGCCGAAGGTCGCCGAGGTGAGCCAGCCGCTGCGGGCGTGGTAACCGGCCCGCGCGAGCGCCTCGGTGTGCGTGTCGAGGGTGCGGATCACGCCGGGGGCGACGAGGGGGTCCTCGACGGCGGCGCGGCCGTAGCTCTCGATGAAGGCGAAGACGACGTCCTTGCCGCGCAGGTCCGGGACGAGTTGCTCGGGCGGGGTGGCCCCGAAGGCGTCCGCCCGCGCCTCCTTCGCGAACGCCGCCTCGTCGCGCAGGGTGTCCACCGCCCGCCGGGCCTGCGCCCGCAGGGCGTCGGCGGCACGGTCGGAGGCGACCGGCACGCCGGAGACCTGGAGGCCGAGGGCGGCGCAGGTGATCCACACGGTGCCCGCCACGAGCACGCCCCGGGTGGCGCGGGAGCGGTGCCGGGCCAGCAGATGGCCCAGGCGGACGGCGGCCAGCGCCGGGCCGGCCACCAGGAGCAGGGCGAGGACGACCGCACCGACCGCGGCGGCGGTGGCGGCCGTGCCGCTCATCGAGTCCTCGATGTACGCCTGGGCGTCGTCGAGCAGCTCCCAGTCGAGGACGACGTCGAAGCGCCGGCCCAGGTACTCGGTGAACCCCATGTCCAGCAGGTTCAGCACGGTCAGGACGCCGATGCCCGCCCCGTACAGCGCCGCCACGACGCTCCGCGGCCGGCGCGGCAGGGCGAGCAGCAGCGCGGCGCCGACGACGGCCTCGGCGGGTATCCGCGCGAACCGGCTCGGGCGGAGCCCGGCGAGGGTGTCGGGCAGCAGCAGGGCGCCGACGAGGAGGACGGCGGCGAGGACGTGCACGCTCCGGCGGACGGCGCGCGCGGCGGTCGGGTGCGCGCGCCGCAGGTCCGCGAGTCGGGTGCGGAGACGGCGGAGGAGCCGGGGGAGATGGAGGAGACGGGGGAGACGGGGGAGACGGAAGGGGACGCGGAGAAGGAGACGAAGGGGGAGAGGGGTACGGGGGGCCGGATCGGGAGAGGACGGCTCGGTGCCGGGCTCGGGCCGCGTCCGCCCGTCCGCGTTCGGCTTCTCGCTCTCCCCGTTCCCCCTGTTCTCCCCCTTCTCCCCGTTCTCCCCGTTCTCCCCGTTCTCTCGGGTCTCTTCGGTCTTCCGTGCCGGTCGGCGCAAGCGTGAGGAGACAGGCACCCGGAGGTCCTTCCGTACCCGTGCGGAACTCGGTCGAGGAGGCGGACCCGGCGTGGGGGTCCGGGTCCGCCGCAGTTCCGTACGGGTGCGCCGGCCGGTGCGTTCAGTCCGCCGGGATTCCGGTGGGCCCCGCCCGCCCCGGTGCACGTCCGCATCGTGAAATCCGGTCCGCCGCCATGGCGTGATTCTCGCCACCCTTGATAAGGGTTGCGCTCAGATGAGCGGATCATAGGTGGCTGCACTTCTCAAAGTCTGGCACTCAGTGCCATCCTCTGATCGTTCATCGAGCGAAATCAGAGGTGCGGATTGCCGCTCATATGAGCACGCGGAGGGGTGTGCCGACGATTCTCGCGTTCAAGAAGTGAAAACACTCGATCGCGCCGGCTTGGTCAAGCTTTGACTTTCGATCCGCTGGCGGACGACCGGTTACGGGCCCATGACGCACAAGTGGACGTACCCATACGCCTTTGATCTGGGTATGTTCCTCGCCGTCAGGGCAGCCACCGCGTCCTCGAGGAGTCGAGACCCGTGTCGGAAAACAAAGATCACCACGGAACCCAGTCGGGCACGAGCGTTGAGGGCGTGAAGTTCGTCTACGACTTCACCGAGGGCAACAAGGACCTCAAGGACCTCCTCGGCGGAAAAGGTGCGAACCTCGCCGAGATGACCAATCTGGGCCTTCCCGTCCCGCCCGGCTTCACCATCACCACGGAGGCCTGCAAGGTCTACCTGGAGAGCGGCGAGGAACCGGCGGCACTGCGTGACGAGGTGAGTGCGCACCTCGCCGCCCTCGAGGAGAGGATGGGCAAGAAGCTCGGACAGGCCGACGACCCCCTCCTCGTATCGGTCCGTTCCGGAGCCAAGTTCTCCATGCCGGGCATGATGGACACCGTCCTCAACATCGGCCTCTCCGACAAGTCCGTCCAGGGCCTGGCCAAGCAGGCCGGCGACGACCGGTTCGCGTGGGACTCCTACCGGCGCCTCATCCAGATGTTCGGCAAGACCGTCCTCGGCGTCGACGGCGAGCTCTTCGAGGACGCGCTGGAGGCGGCGAAGGCGGCGAAGAAGGTCACGGTCGACACCGAGCTGGAGGCCGCCGACCTCAAGAAGCTCGTCACCAAGTTCAAGAAGATCGTCAAGACCGAGGCCGGCCGGGACTTCCCGCAGGACCCGCGCGAGCAGATGGACCTCGCCATCAAGGCGGTCTTCGACTCCTGGAACGGCGACCGCGCCAAGCTGTACCGCCGTCAGGAGCGCATCCCGCACGACCTGGGCACCGCCGTCAACGTCTGCTCCATGGTCTTCGGCAACCTCGGCCCGGACTCCGGCACCGGCGTCGCCTTCACCCGCGACCCCGCCTCCGGCCACCAGGGCGTCTACGGCGACTACCTGCAGAACGCCCAGGGCGAGGACGTGGTCGCGGGCATCCGCAACACCGTGCCGCTCGCGGAGCTGGAGCGGATCGACAAGAACTCGTACGACCAGCTCATGCAGATCATGGAGACCCTGGAGAACCACTACAAGGACCTCTGCGACATCGAGTTCACCATCGAGCGCGGCCGGCTGTGGATGCTGCAGACCCGCGTCGGCAAGCGCACCGCGGGCGCGGCCTTCCGCATCGCCACCCAGCTGGTGGACCAGGGCCTGATCGACGAGGCCGAGGCGCTCACCCGGGTCAACGGCGCCCAGCTCGCCCAGCTGATGTTCCCGCGCTTCGACGAGAACGCGAAGGTCGAGCAGGTCGGCCGCGGCATCGCGGCCTCCCCGGGCGCGGCGGTCGGCAAGGCGGTCTTCGACTCCTACACCGCCGTCAAGTGGTCCCGCTCCGGCGAGAAGGTCATCCTGATCCGCCGCGAGACCAACCCCGACGACCTCGACGGCATGATCGCGGCCGAGGGCATCCTCACCTCGCGCGGCGGCAAGACCTCCCACGCGGCCGTGGTCGCGCGCGGCATGGGCAAGACCTGTGTGTGCGGCGCGGAGGAGCTGGAGGTCGACACCAAGCGCCGCCGGATGACCGTCCCCGGCGGGCGCGTGGTGGAGGAGGGCGACCTGATCTCCATCGACGGCTCGACGGGCAAGGTGTACCTCGGTGAGGTCCCGGTCGTCCCGTCCCCGGTCGTGGAGTACTTCGAGGGCCGCATGCACCCGGGCGCCGACGACGCCGACGAGCTGGTCGAGGCCGTGCACCGGATGATGGCCTTCGCCGACCGCAAGCGCCGGCTGCGCGTGCGCGCCAACGCCGACAACGCCGAGGACGCGCTGCGGGCGCGGCGGTTCGGCGCCCAGGGCATCGGACTGTGCCGCACCGAGCACATGTTCCTCGGCGACCGGCGCGAGCTGGTGGAGCGGCTGATCCTGGCCGACACCGAGAACGAGCGCGAGGAGTGCCTCAAGGCGCTGCTCCCGCAGCAGAAGCAGGACTTCGTCGAGCTGTTCGAGGCGATGGACGGCCTTCCGGTCACCATCCGCCTGCTCGACCCGCCGCTGCACGAGTTCCTGCCCGACATCACCGAGCTGTCGGTCCGCGTCGCGCTCGCCGAGTCCCGGCAGGAGCCGCACGAGAACGACCTGCGCCTGCTCCAGGCGGTGCACCGCCTGCACGAGCAGAACCCGATGCTGGGTCTGCGCGGCGTCCGCCTCGGCCTGGTCATCCCCGGCCTGTTCACCATGCAGGTACGGGCCATCGCCGAGGCCGCGGCCGAGCGCAGGGCGGCCAAGGGCGACCCGCGCGCGGAGGTCATGATCCCGCTGGTCGGCACGGTCCAGGAGCTGGAGATCGTCCGGGAGGAGGCCGACCGGGTCATCGCCGAGGTCCAGGAGGCCACCGGCACCGAGCTCAAGCTCGCCATCGGCACGATGATCGAGCTGCCGCGCGCCGCGCTGACCGCCGGACAGATCGCGGAGGCGGCGGAGTTCTTCTCCTTCGGAACCAACGACCTCACCCAGACGGTGTGGGGCTTCTCCCGGGACGACGTGGAGGCCAGCTTCTTCACGGCCTACCTGGAGAAGGGCATCTTCGGGGTGTCGCCGTTCGAGACGATCGACAAGGACGGCGTGGGCTCCCTGGTGGAGCTCGCCGCCCGGGCCGGCCGCACCACCCGGCCCGACCTCAAGCTCGGCGTCTGCGGCGAGCACGGCGGCGACCCGGAGTCGGTCCACTTCTTCCACGAGGTCGGCCTGGACTACGTCTCCTGCTCCCCGTTCCGCATCCCGGTAGCCCGGTTGGAGGCCGGCCGCGCGGCGGTCACCTCCACCGGAAGCGACCACCGCTAGCCCTTCGGGGCGTACCAGCCCCGGAGCCGTTGTCTGTCACCCGACCACCCTCACCGATCGGCAACGGCTCCGGATCGCGGAAAGCGGAGGGCGGCACCCGTGCGGGGGTGCCGCCCCCGTCCGTTTCCCGGCGCGGGGTCAGCGGGTGCCGCGGCGCCGGCGCGCCGCGAGCGTCACGCCGCCCACGAGGAGCACGGCGGCGCCGCCCGCCGCGAGGTACAGGGTGGTGTTGTCGCCGCCGGTCTCGGCGAGGTCCGCGCCGTCCTGCTTCCCGGAGCCGGTGTTCCCGGTCCCCGTGCCGGTGTCGGTGCCGGTGCCGGTGCCGATGTTCTCGTTGTCGTGGGGGGTGAAGTCCGCGGGCGGCTGGTCACAGCCGATGCCGTCGCCGTCGCGGTCCAGGTGCTCGCCGTAGTGGTCGTCGCCCTGGGCGATGCTCTCGTACCCGTTGGCGTACGCCTCGGTGCAGTTCTTGAACGGGTGGGCGCCGTCGTGGGCCACGGCGGCGGTGGCGGGCAGTGCGGCCAGGGCGAGGGCGGCGAGGGCCGTGGCGGCGGACGTGCGGAACGGGGTCGTGGAGTTCATGGAGAGGCCCCCCGGATCGGGTGCGGGTGCGGGTGCTCGTTTGAGATCAAGAAGCTACTGAGGAGCTCGCGTTGTGGCGACAGCGGGGAGAGCTTGTGATGGAAACGTGACGTGATCGCAAGGTGGCTCTCCGCTACCGTCCCCTGGTGTGACCGTTCCGTTACCGCACTTCCGCCGCCGTTCCGCTACGACCGGAACGGCCCCCTCACCTCGTAGGTGATGCCGCCCGACGAACTCCCGCTCGTCCCGCGCTGGCTGGAGAAGTACAGGCGGGTGCCGTCCGGGGAGAACGCCGGGCCGGTGATCTCGGAGCCGGACTGGCCGTCGATCCGCAGGAACGGGGCCACCACGTCGTCGGGGGTGATGACGCAGATCTCCATGGTGCCGCCGTCCTCGGCCACGAAGAGGTCGCCGGAGGAGGAGCCGGTGATGTTGTCGACGCCGGTCAGGGGGGGCCGTGCCGCCCGTCACCAGGGAGTCGTCGTAGGCGAGTTCGATGGTCTGGGCGGACGCGTCGTACTGCCAGACGCGGTTGTCGCCCTTCGTGGTGAACCAGCAGGTGCCGTCCGCGTAGTGGCAGCCCTCGCCGCCGTTGAAGCGCTTGGCGCCGGAGACCTGGTTGCGGGTGGCGGTGGCGCCGGACGGGTCCGGGACCCGCGCCCAGCTCACCGGGCCGCTCGTGCCGCTGCCCCCGACCAGCACCTCCAGCGTGCCCGACGACAGGTCGCCCCAGGTCGTCGGACGGAACCGGTAGAAGCAGCCGTCCGACACGTCCTCGGTCAGGTAGATCACCCCGCGGACCGGGTCGGCGGCCGCCGCCTCGTGCTTGAAGCGGCCCATCGCGTCACGGCGGACCGCCGCCTTCACGCCCCAGGGGTCGGTCTCGTAGACGTAGCCCCGGTCCACCTCCTCGCAGGACAGCCAAGTGTTCCACGGGGTCTTCCCGCCCGCGCAGTTCTGCCGGGTGCCGGACAGGACGCGGTACGCGCCCGTGACGGCGCCGGTGGCCGAGAACTTCACCGCGCTCGCGCCGCCCGAGGGGTTGATCTCCGAGTTGGAGACGTAGATCCAGCCCGATCCGTCCGCGTAGCAGGCGCCGCCGTCGGGGGCGGGGTGCCAGGTGTACGAGGTGCCCGCGACCTGCCGGCCGGAACGGGCGATCACCCGGCTGGTGAACCCGGCCGGAAGCCTGATCCCGTTCGCGTCCGCCGCGCCGAGCGGTCCGTAGGGGCCGGTGCCGGGCTGGGCGGGGGCGGCGTGCGCGGCGCCGCGCCACAGGGTTCCGCCGAGGACGGCGGACGAGCCGCCGACGGCGGCGGTACGCAGGAAGGTACGACGTTCCACTCTCGCTCCAAGAGGTGTCGTGACCGCCCCGCCGCCGGTCGGCGGCGGGAGCTGCGGTGGGGAACCTAGGCGTATGGAATGAACATGCCATGGCTGTGGCCGTACGGGACGGTGACCGGCGGCGGGGCGGCGCGTGCCCGTCCCCCGTAGGCTGAATCCGACGGTCGGCAGGCGAAGGCGGGGGTGGCGGAGGGAGAGCGCGGCATGTCCGGGTGGAGCGCGAACGACATTCCCGGTCAGGGCGGGCGGCTCGCCGTCGTCACCGGGGCCAACAGCGGGCTCGGGTACGTGGCGGCGCGTGAACTGGCCCGTGCGGGGGCGCGCGTGGTGCTCGCCTGCCGGAGCGAGGAGCGGGGCGGGGTGGCCCTGGACCTGCTGCGCGACGAGGTGCCGGGCGCCGAGGCGGAGGTGCGGCGGCTGGATCTCGGGGACCTGGCCTCCGTGCGGGGGTTCGTGGCCGCCCTTCCGTACGAGCGGGTCGATCTGCTCCTCAACAACGCCGGGGTGATGGGGCTGCCCCACGGGACGACCGCGGACGGGTTCGAGACGCAGTTCGGGGTCAACCACCTGGGGCACTTCGCCCTCACCGGGTTGCTGCTGCCGGCGCTGCTCGCGGCACCGGGGGCGCGCGTCGTGACCGTGTCCAGCATGGTGCACGCGATGGCCAACATCGACGCGCGTGACCTCAACAGCGAGCGGCGCTACCGGCGCTGGACCGCCTACGCCCGCTCCAAGTCGGCGAACCTGCTGTTCACGCACGAGCTGGCCCGCAGGCTCACGGGGTACGGGAGCGATGTCGTGGCGGCCGCCGCCCATCCCGGGTACGCCGCCACCAACCTCCAGACCGCGGGACCGCGCGCCGAGGGGCGCCGGACCGTCGAGCGGCTGATGCGGCTCGGCAACCGGTTCCTCGCCCAGTCCGCCGAGGTCGGCGCGCTGCCCGTGCTGTACGCCGCGACCGCGCCCGGCGTACGCCCCGACGCGTTCGTCGGACCCTCCTTCGCCCTGTGGCGCGGGGCGCCCGCACCCTCCTGGCGGGCGCCCTGGACCCTCGACGACGCGATGGGGGAGCGGCTGTGGGCCGCCTCCGAGGACCTCACGGGCGTGACCTACGCCCTCCCCGAGGCCGCGTGAGCCGACCGGGCCACCCGGACCGCTCGGACCGCTCGGACCGCTCGGACCCCCGGCGGGTCACTCGGCCGCGGTCACCTCGGCCGCGGTCACCTCGTACGCCGTCACCCGCACCGTCGCGTCGTCCAGGCACTGTCCCGACTCCAGGTCGAAGCGCTGCTTGAGCAGCGGGGAGGCGACGAAGGGGCGGCCCCGGTGGGTGCCGGTCAGGCCGCGGGAGAGCACCGCCGCCCCGGTGAAGGGGTCGCGGTTGTCGATGGCGTGCAGGCGGCCGGCGCGGTCGGCGAAGACGGCGGCCTGGCGGCCGTCGGGGAGCAGGGCCGCCACCCCGCGGCCCGGGAGCAGCGCGCTGAGGTCGCAGACCGTGAACCAGCCGCCCTCCAGGCGGAGCCGGACCTTCGGGCCGGTGGTCTCGAGTGCCGGGGTCATCGCCGGGTGCTTCCTTCCAGGGTCTCGGCGGAGGGGCGCGGGCCGATGCGCAGCAGCGGCAGGTCGGGCTTCACCTGGTCGCGCTCGGGCACGAAGCCGACGACCGGGTCGGGGGTGCCGGGCGCGTTCACGAAGGAGACGAACCGGGCGAGCTTCTCGGGGTCGGCGATGGCCTCGGCCCACTCGTCGCGGTAGTGGGAGACATGGGCGGCCATCAGGGACTCCAGCTCCTTGCAGATGCCGAGGGAGTCGTGGACGACGACGTCCCGTACGTGGTCCAGGCCGCCGGGGATCCGCTCCAGCCAGGTCGAGGTGCGCTCCAGGCGGTCGGCGGTGCGGATGTAGAACATCAGGAACCGGTCGACGAGGCGGATCAGCTCGGCGTCGGAGAGGTCCTGGGCGAGCAGGTCCGCGTGGCGCGGGGTGGCGCCGCCGTTGCCGCCGACGTAGAGGTTCCAGCCGCCCGCCGTGGCGATCACGCCGAAGTCCTTGGACCGGGCCTCCGCGCACTCGCGCTGGCAGCCGGAGACCGCCGACTTCAGCTTGTGCGGCGCCCTGAGCCCCCGGTAGCGCAGCTCCAGGTCGATCGCCATGCGCACGGAGTCCTGCACGCCGTAGCGGCACCAGGTCCGCCCCACGCAGGACTTCACCGTGCGCAGCGACTTGCCGTAGGCGTGGCCGGACTCGAAGCCGGCGTCCACCAGACGGGCCCAGATCAGGGGCAGGTGCTCGACCCGCGCGCCGAACATGTCGATGCGCTGACCGCCGGTGATCTTCGTGTAGAGGCCGAAGTCGCGGGCGATCTCGCCGATCACGATCAGTTTCTCCGGGGCGATCTCACCGCCGGGGATGCGGGGCACCACCGAGTACGAGCCGTTCCTCTGCAGGTTGGCCAGGAAGTGGTCGTTGGTGTCCTGCAGGGCCGCCTGCTCGCCGTCCAGGACGTGGGTGCCGGCGCCGATCGCCGGGGCGAGGGAGGCGATGATCGAGCCGACCGCCGGCTTGCAGACCTCGCAGCCGTCGCCGCCCCGGGCCCCCTCGCGGCCGTACCGGTCCAGCAGGTCGCGGTAGGAGGTGACGCGCAGGGCGAGGACGAGTTCGTACAGCTCCTCGCGGGTCCGGGAGAAGCAGCCGCACAGGCCCTTGTCGGCCTCGACGCCGCTCGCCGCCAGCTCGGCCTCGACCAGCCGGCCCAGCACCTTGACGCAGCTTCCGCAGCCGGTGCCGGCCCCGGTGCACTTCTTCACCTCGGGCACGGTGGTGCACCGGTGCTCGGTGACCGCGCCGCGGATCGTGCCCTTGGTGACGTTGTGGCAGGAGCAGACGACCGCGTCGTCGGGGAGCGCGCAGGGGCCGAGCCGGGCCGGGGCCCCGGCGCCGGCGGGCAGGACCAGGGTCTCCGGCGGGACCGGGGGCACCGAGCCGGTGAGGGCGCGCAGCGTGCCGTACGCCTCCGCGTCGCCGACCAGGACGCCGCCGAGCAGCGTGCCGTCGCGGCCGACGACCAGCTTCTTGTACAGGCCGGCGCGCGAGTCGGAGTAGACGACGTCCAGGCAGTCGGCGGTGGCGCCGTGCGCGTCGCCGAAGGACGCCACCTCCACGCCGAGCAGCTTCAGCCTGGTGGACGGGTCGGCGCCGGTGAACGCCTTCCCCTCGTCGTCGGCGATCGCCGCGGCGGCCGTCTCGGCCTGCGCGTAACCCGGGGCGACCAGGCCGTACACCCGGCCGTCGGCGGCCAGCGCGCACTCGCCGATCGCGAAGACGTGCGGGTCGGCGACCGTGCGGCACCGCTCGTCGACGGCGATGCCGCCGCGCTCGCCGACGGTGAGGCCGCAGTCCCGGGCCAGTTGGTCGCGGGGGCGGACACCGGCGGAGAACACCACCATGTCGGTGGCGAGTTCGGAGCCGTCGGACAGCCGCATCCCGGTGACGGCGCCGTCGTCGCCGACGAGGACCTCCTGCGTGCCCACGCCGGTGTGGACGGTCAGGCCCATGCCCTCGACGGTGCGCAGCAGCGCCGCACCACCGCCCTCGTCGACCTGCAGGGGCATCAGCCGGGGCGCGAACTCCACGATGTGCGGGGCGAGTCCGAGGTCCTTGAGGGCGCCCGCCGCCTCCAGGCCGAGCAGGCCGCCGCCGACCACCGTGCCGACGGCCGCCCCGGTCCGCGCGTACTCCTCGATCGCGAGCAGGTCCTCGACGGTGCGGTAGACGAAGCAGCCCTCGGCGTCCCGGTGCGGCACGGGCGGCACGAAGGGGGAGGAGCCGGTGGCCAGGACGAGGACGTCGTAGCCGACGACGAGTCCTGAGCGGGCCGTCACCTTCCGCGCCGCGCGGTCGACGTGCTCCGCCGGGTCGCCGAGGTGCAGTTCGATGCCGTGCTCCGCGAGGAACGCCGCGTCCGTCAGGGACAGGTCCTCGACCGTCCTGCCCGAGAAGTACGAGGTGAGCCGGACGCGGTCGTAGGCCGGGCGCGGCTCCTCGCACAGCACGACCACGCGGTGCGTGGCGGTCAGGCCGCGCTCGGCGAGCGCTTCGAGGAAGCGCTGGCCGACCATGCCGTGGCCGACGAGCACGATCGTGGGGGACGCCTCCGGGGTGGCGGTCATCAGGAGCCTCCGTCGTGGGTGAGCAGGTGGAGCGGGGGGCCGTCGCCGGACGGGAGCGGCTCCGCTCCCTCCCAGGCGCGGGCGAGGGCGCCGACGGTGCCGAGTTCGCCGACGAGGACCCCGCCGACCAGGCGCTCGTCGCGGACGACGACCTTGCGGTGGGTGCCCCGGGTGGCGTCGGTGAGCTGGACGACGTCGTCGCCCGGCAGCGCCTCCACCTCGCCGAACGCGGCGAGGTCGAGGGGACCGCCCGGCCCGGTGAGGGTGAGCCGGGTCAGGGAGCGGGTGCCGGTGTAGCGGGCGCGGGTGTCCCCGGCGAGCAGCGCGGCGAGCGCGTCGGCCTGCTCCAGCGCCGGGGCGGCGAGCCCGTACACCGTGCCGGCGTGCTCGACGCAGTCGCCGACGGCGTGGACGTACGGGTCGGAGGTGCGCAGCTCGTCGTCGACGACGACGCCCCCGCGGACCTCCAGCCCGGCGGCCCGCGCGAGCCCGGTGCGCGGACGGACCCCGCAGGCCAGGACCACGAGGTCGGTGTCGAGGACGTACCCGTCGGCCAGCTCCACCGAGCGGACGGCGCCGGCGGCGCAGCACACGTCCCGCACCCGGCACCCGGTGTGCACCTCGACGCCCAGGCCGGTCAGGTGCCGCCGGACGAGCCGCGAGGCGACCGGGTCGAGCCGGCGTTCCACGAGCCGCTCGGACCGCTGGGCGAGGACGACCCGGGCGCCGCGCACGGCGAGCGCGCGGGCCGCGGAGACCCCGAGCAGCCCGCCGCCGACGACGACCGCCCGCACCCCGGGCCGCACCGCCCTGTCCAGGCCCAGGCAGTCGTCCAGGGTGCGGAACGCGTGCACGCCCCCGGGCAGCTCGTGGCCGGCGGTGAACAGGCCGCGCAGCGGCGGCAGTACCGGGTGGGAGCCGGTGGCCAGGACCAGCCGGTCGTATCCGATCACCGTGCCGTCGGCACAGACGACGGTCCGTGCCGCACGGTCGATGCCGGTGGCCCGGGCCCGGGTTGGCCCCGCGGGCGCCGGCAGGGCGATCACCTCGGGGCCGTAGCGTCCGGCCAGCACCTCGGCGAGCAGCACCCGGTTGTACGGGGGGTGCTCCTCCTCGCCGATCAGGGTCACGGGCGTGCCGAGCTCGTCGAGCCGCCGGGCGAGACGTACGCCCGCGAGGCCGGAGCCGATCACCACCACGCGCTCGTTCGAGGTCATGCCCTCGAGCGTGCGGTGCGGGTGTTACCCGGCCGCATCCCCGCCGTTTCCCGTGCGGAACGCTGCCCTCAGCGGGGGCGGGGGGCGGATGTGAGGGTTCGGGGGCCCGGTCCGCGGCGGATGTGAGGAGGGTCAACCTCAGGAAATGCTCATCTTGATGGACGGCACAACTATCTCGTCCCTAGGGTCGCGATCATGCCCGACATCTCGCTGACCGTGGTCGTTCTGCTCTGTCTCGCGGCCCTCGCCGCCGGCTGGATCGACGCCGTGGTCGGCGGCGGCGGGCTGCTGCTCCTGCCGGCCCTGCTGCTGGGGCTCCCCGCCGGCACCCCGGCGGCGCACGCCCTGGGCACCAACAAGGCGGTCGCCATCGTCGGCACCACGGGCGCGGCGGTGACCTACGCCCGCAAGGCTCCCGTGGACGTCCGCACGGCCGTGCGCATCGGACTGGCCGCCCTCGCCGGATCGTCGGGCGGGGCCTTCTTCGCGGCCGGGATGAGCACGGAGGTCCTCAAACCGGTGATCATGGTGGTGCTGCTCGGTGTGGCCGCCTTCGTCATCCTGCGCCCCGCCTTCGGCACCGCCCCCGCCACCGGCCCGGCGACCCGCCGGCAGATCCTCGCGGCGATCGGCCTGGCCGGTGGCGGCATCGGCTTCTACGACGGCCTCATCGGCCCCGGCACCGGCACCTTCCTGGTGCTGGCCCTCACCGCCCTGCTCCACCTCGACCTCGTCACCGCCTCCGCCACCGCCAAGATCGTCAACTGCTGCACCAACGCCGGCGCGCTGGCGATGTTCGCCTGGCAGGGGGCGGTGCTGTGGCAGCTGGCGGCGCTGATGGCCGTCTTCAACCTGGCGGGCGGCACGCTCGGCGCCCGCACGGCCCTGAAGAAGGGCAGCCGCTTCGTGCGCCTCGTGCTGCTGACGGTCGTCTTCGCGCTGGTGGCGAACCTGGCGTACGAGCAGTGGCTGGCCTGAGGCGCCCCCCGGCCCGGACGCGGCCGGGCGGCTGCCCGGGGCCGGGGCGGCCGGGGCCCGCCCCGCCGGCCGGACCACCGGGAACGGGCCCCTTCCGGGGCTGACGCGGGGCGCGGGACGACTCAGCGGCGGCCCGTCAGGTGCGCGTAGACGACGACGTTCCCCCGGTAGCCGGTGGTGCGTGAGTAGCCGCCGCCGCAGGTGATGACCCGCAGTTCGGGGCGGGTCGCCGCGCCGTACACCTGCGCGTCGGGGAAGTCCTTCGCGTCGTACACCTCGACGGCGTCCACCGTGAACACGGCGGCGCCGCCGTCGCGCCGGTCCACCTCGATGGTGCTGCCCTTGCGCAGCGCGCCGAGGGAGTAGAAGACGGCGGGGCCCTCGGTGTTGTCGACGTGGCCCGCGATGATCGCGGTGCCGGTCTCGCCGGGGGTGACGCCGGCCTCGTACCAGCCGGCGAGGTTCTTCCGGTCGGCGGGCGGGACGTCGAGGCCGCCGTTCCGCGTCAGGCCGAGGCCGGTCAGGGGCGCGTTCACCCCGATCGCGGGGATGCGGACGCGGTCGGGCGGGGAGGGCGGCAGCGCGGGCGCCGCGGCCCGGCCGCCGCTGTGGTCGTCGACGCCGGTGTGCGCCTGGGCGGCGGACGGCTGCGGCGGGGCGTTCCTCCCGGCCCCGTCGCGCAGCAGCCACAGTCCCGAGCACAGGGCGCACACGGTGACGGCGGCTATGACCGCGTTGACCGGACTGCCGGCCCGGCGGAACCTGCGGCACATGGTGGACTGACCTCTCCTCGAGTCGGCCCCGTGCCCCCCTCCGGGCCGCGAGGGGCATCGGACCCGGAGGGGGAGGGGACCTGCGGTACCGGTCGACGGGCAGCGGAGGGTGCCCGTCAGATCCCGTCGCCTCTCGCCCGGCGATGCAGGAGCCAGGTACCGCCCGCGGCGGCGACGGCGAGAGCCGCCACACCGGCCGCGGTCTGCACGGGATCGGGGCCCAGGGCGCCACCGATCCCCGTCTTCACGCTTCCCCGGGGGGACACCTGCGAGGAAGCGGACGTCAGCGCGACCACCAGGTCACCGGTCACCCGCCGGCCGCTCTCGGCGCACGTCGCGACGATCTCGTACGTCCCCGGCTGCGCGCTCGACGGCACCCGGAACTGCCCGACCGCCTCCCGCGCGCGCCTGCTCGGGGCCAGCGCGAACCGGCCGGCGCCCACCGCGGTGGCGTCACCGTCCGCCGGTCCCGCGTCGCCGCACGCCGAGGTGTTCACCGTGACGTGCGTGCCCGGCACGGTCGAGGACGGGTGCACCCGCAGGCTTCCGGCCGGTGCGCCGTGGCCGCGGCCCGCCGGGGTGGGGGTCCCCCCGGCGTACGCGGGTGCGGCGAGCGTTCCCGCGACGGCCACGGCGAGCGCGGTACCGGCCAGCAACCGGGCGGTGCGTCGCATCGATGCTCCCTCGAGCTCACGAAGGGGTCGCGGCCCGCGGCACCCCCATGTGCCGCCGTCGGACGCGTCCCTGCTCCTCCGAGGTAAGTGCCACCGGGCCCGGACCGCTCCCTGAGGAAGCGTCAGGAAGCGGTCCGAACGGGTGTCGGACGGACCCCGGCGGATGCCGCACCGATCGTGTTTCAGCAGGTCACGGCCGGATAGCCGCCCCGGTCGCGGGAAAGCACCCGAAGGGTGCGCGGCGCGGCTGTGAACGGGTGACCGGGACGTTCGGGCGCGTCGCTTGACCTCCAGTTAAGTCGAGGTACCAGGCTCTGCCGCATGAAGACAGCAACCGATGTCCTCCGGGTCACCCTCGTCGTCGGCAGCAACCGGCACGGCCGCTTCGGCCCCGTCGTCGCCGGCTGGCTCCTGGACCGCCTCCGCGACCGGGACGACCTCGACGTCGACGTCGTGGACGTCGCCGACGTGGACCTGCCCACCACCCTGGAGCCGACCGCGCGGGCCACCGCCGCGCTCGCCGACGTCACCCCGAAGCTGGCCCGCGCGGACGCCTTCGTCGTCCTCACCCCGGAGTACAACCACTCCTTCCCGGCGGGCCTGAAGAACCTCGTCGACTGGCACTCCACCGAGTGGCGCGCCAAGCCCGTCGCCCTGGTCACCTACGGCGGACTCGCCGGCGGCCTGCGCGCCGCCGAGCACCTGCGCCAGGTCTTCGCCGAGCTGCACGCCGTCACCGTCCGCGACACCGTCTCCTTCCACCACGCGGGGGCGTCCTTCGACGACGAGGGCCGCCTGAAGGACCCGGCGCGGCCGGACGCGGCGGCGAAGACGATGCTGGACCAACTGGTGTGGTGGGCGACGGCGCTGCGGCAGGCGCGGGAGAGGAGCCCGTACGCGGGCTGAACCGGTCCGCCGCCCCGGGCCCTCACCCCCGCCAGTTCCCGCTCCTGATCGGCGTCCCCCGGGCCCGCAGCCGGGCGGCGACGGCGGGTGCGGCGACGTACACCCAGGCCCGGACCGCCCTGCCGTCGGCGGTCCGGACCACCTCCCGCGCCACGCGCTCGTACAGGCTGCGCGGGTCGCCCGGCACGTACTCCTCCAGCCGGTCCAGCTCGGCGAGCAGCCCCGGGTAGGCCTCCGGCAGCGCGGTGACCAGTTCCCCGTCGACCACTCCGCCCGGCTCCTCCACGGCGTACGGGTAACCGGGCCCCTCGTACAGCACCGCGCCCGGGAGCCGGCCGGGCTCCTCCCGGAGCGTGCGGCCGCGCAGGAAGAGGGCGTGGTTGACCTCGCCGGGGCGGAGCGTGCCGTAGACGAAGAAGGGGAGGGTCACTCGTTCACCTGCGGACGGTCGACGGAGCTCCGCCGCGCGGACGCGCCGGCGGAAGCCTTGCGGAAACGATTCTCGCCCCCGCCCGCGGGCACCGGGGGGCCGGGTCACGGACGCACCGCCTCCACCCGCACCGCGCACGCCTTGAACTCCGGCATCCCCGACGTCGGGTCCAGGGCGGGGTTGGTGAGGGTGTTCGCCCGGCCCTCGCCCGCCCAGTGGAACGGCATGAAGACCGTGTCGGCGCGGATCGCGGTCGTGATCCGGGCCGGCGCCACCGCCCGGCCCCGCCGGGACACCACGGCCACCGGGTCGCCCTCGGCCGCGCCGAGCCGCTGTGCGAGCCGGGGGTGCAGTTCCACGAACGGGCCGGGCGCGGCGGCGTTCAGCTCGTCCACGCGCCGGGTCTGGGCACCGGACTGGTACTGCGCCAGGACCCGTCCCGTGGTCAGCAGCACGGGGTACTCCTCGTCGGGCTCCTCGGCGATCGCGCGGTGCGTCACGGGCGCGAACCGGGCCCGGCCGTCCTCGGTGGCGAACCGGTCGAGGAAGAGGCGGGGGGTGCCGGGGTGGACGCCGGGGCCGGGCGCACCGTTCCCGGAGGTGCCGGCGGTGGTCGGCGGGGTGCTCCCGGAGGTGCCGGCGGCGGTCGGTGCGGGGTCCGTCGGGGCCGGGCACGGCCAGAACACGCCGTCGCCCTCCGCCAGCCTGCGGTAGGTGATCCCCGAGTAGTCCGCGGGCCCGCCCGCGCTGGCCCGGCGCAGTTCCTCGAAGACCTCCTCGGGATCGGTCGGGAAGCCCTTCTCCGCACCCCGTTCACCGCCCAGCCGCGCGGCCAGTCCGTGCAGCACCTCCAGATCGCCGCGGACCCCCTCCGGCGGGGTGATCGCCCGGCGGCGCAGCAGCACCCGGCCCTCGAGGTTCGTCGTCGTGCCCGTCTCCTCGGCCCACTGCGTCACCGGCAGCACGACGTCGGCGAGCGCGGCCGTCTCCGACAGCACGACGTCGCACACCGCCAGGAAGTCCAGCGCGCGAAGGCGCTCCTCGACGTGCGCCGCGCGGGGCGCCGACACCACCGGGTTGGAGCCCATCACCAGCAGCGAGCGGATGTCGGTACCCAGCGCGTCCAGCAGCTCGTAGGCGCTGCGTCCCGGCCCGGGCAGGCTGTCGGGATCCACGCCCCACACCTCGGCCACACGGGCGCGCGCCACCGGGTCGGTCAGCTTGCGGTAGCCGGGCAACTGGTCGGCCTTCTGGCCGTGCTCGCGCCCGCCCTGCCCGTTGCCCTGCCCGGTCAGGCACCCGTACCCGGACAGCGGCCGGCCCGCCCGCCCCGTCGCCAGGCACAGGTTGATCCACGCGCCCACCGTGTCGGTGCCCTTGGACTGCTGCTCGGGGCCGCGGGCGGTGAGCACCATCGCCGCCTCCGGCTCGCAGAACAGCCGTACGGCCTCCCGGAGCCGGGGGACGGGCACCCCCGTGACCCGCTCCACGTACTCCGGCCAGTGCGCCATCGCCGCGGCCCGGGCCTCCTCCCAGCCGGTGGTGCGCTCCCGGATGTACGCCTCGTCGGTGCGGCCCTCGGCGACGACCAGGTGCAGCAGCCCGAGGGCCAGCGCGAGGTCGGTGCCGGGCCGGGGCGCCAGGTGCAGGTCGGCCTGCTCGGCGGTCCTGGTGCGGCGCGGGTCGACGACGACCAGCGTGCCGCCGTTCTCCCTGAGGCCGGTGAAGCAGCGCAGCGCCGGCGGCATCGTCTCCGCCGGGTTGGCCCCCACCAGGATCACGCAGCCGGTCCTGGACACGTCCTCCAGCGGGAAGGGCAGCCCGCGGTCCAGGCCGAAGGCCCGGATGCCCGCGGCGGCCGCCGACGACATGCAGAAACGGCCGTTGTAGTCGATCTGGGAGGTGCCCAGCACCACCCGCGCGAACTTGCCGAGGGCGTACGCCTTCTCGTTGGTCAGCCCGCCCCCGCCGAACACCCCGACCGCGTCCGCCCCGTGCTCCGCGCGGGTCCGGCCGAGCCCCTGCGCGACCCGGTCCAGCGCCTCCTCCCAGGAGGCCGGGACCAGCGCGCCGCCCCCGGAACGCACCAGCGGGGAGGTCAGCCGCACCCGGGAGGAGAGCACGGCGGGCGCGGTGCGCCCCTTCCCGCACAGCGCGCCCCGGTTCACCGGGAAGTCCGCGCGCTCGCCCACCTCGACGGTGCCGTCCGGCGCGGGCGTCAGATGCATCCCGCACTGCAGGGCGCAGTAGGGGCAGTGCGTGGGCGTCACGGTGTTCTGCATGCGGTCCAGCCTGCGCCGCCGGTGTTACGCCGCGCACCGGTCCCCGTTACACGGCCGGTACGGCGCCCTCCCCGCCGGCCGCGGGGCGCGGTGAGGCGTCCGGCGCCCTCATCGAACCGCCCGTGCGGACGCGTCGGCCAACGCCCGCTCCACCCCCGGCTCCTTCGGCCCCAGGAACCGCGGGTCCGGGCGGAACGTCAGGTCCGCCGCCGCCTTCCCCGCCGCGAGGATCTCCCGGACGCCCCCGTAGTACCAGACGAGGTCGTGCCGGTCGTCGACCCCGACGCCGTACGAGGAGACCCCGGCCGCCCCGCACAGCGCCACCGCCCGCCGGATGTGGAAGCCCTGGCTGATGAGCACCGCCCGGTCCACGCCGAAGACCTTCTTCGCGCGGACGCACGAGTCCCAGGTGTCGAAGCCCGCGTAGTCGCTGACGATCCGCGCGTCGGGCACGCCGTGCCGGGTCAGGTAGGCGCGCATCGCGTCCGGCTCGTCGTACTCCTCGCGGCTGTTGTCGCCGGTGACCAGCACCACCTCGATCCGCCCCGCCCGGTACAGCTCCACCGCCGCGTCCAGCCGGCGGGCGAGGTACGGCGACGGCTCCCCGTCCCACAGCCCGGCCCCGAAGACCACGGCGACCTCGGTGCGCGGCACGTCGGCGGTCGTGCGCAGCCGGCCGTCCGCCGCCAGGTGCAGCCACGTCGCCGGCAGCAGGGCCAGCACGCACGCCGCCATCACCGCCTGCGTCAGCCGCCGCCGCCCCGCGCGGGTGCGCGGCAGGCGTGGTCTGCGAACTCCGAAACGGCGCATCGGACGGCCCTCCCCGGTCGGTCCTCGACGGGGAGAGACGCCCCACCGCGCCCCCCGGTTCACGCGGCGCCCTGTGACCCGCTTCACGGGAGGGAGCGAACCCGCAGGTCGAACGGCCTCACACCCCCGCGGCCCGCACCGTGAGCCGCCGGAAAACGCCCGTCACCGGCGCGCAACGGCCGGGCAACGCGCGGCGGCCACCCTCGGTGCATGACGGCGACGCACCTCGACACCACGGCGGGCCCCATGAACCGGACCGGCACCGGGCCCGCGGGACGGCCCGGCCCGCCGGACGGGCGGCGCCGCCCGGTGCCGCCCGCCCTCGTCGTCGTGGCCCACGGCAGCCGCGACCCGCGCGCGCCGAGCACCGTACGGGCGCTCCTCGACCGCGTCCGCGCCCTCCGCCCCGGCCTGCCGGTGCACCTCGGCCACATCGAGCTGAACGCGCCCCTGCTGCCCGACACGCTCGACGAGCTCGGCGCGCGGGCCACCGAGCCCGCCGTCCTCGTCCCGCTGCTGCTCGGCCGCGGCTTCCACGTCAAACGGGACATCCCCGAGATGGCCGCCCGGGCCCGGCCGCACCCGCGCGTGGCCGCCCCGCTCGGCCCGCACCCGCTGCTCGTGGACGCCCTGCACGCCCGCCTGACCGAGGCCGGCTGGCCCACCCGTACGGACGACGGGACGCGCCGCGCGAGCGGGGTCGTGCTCGCCGCCGCCGGGTCCCGCGACCCCGAGGCGAAGGCCGACACCGGCCGCACCGCGCGCCTGCTCGCCGAACGCCTCGGCGTCCCCGTCGTCCCCGCCTACGCCTCCGCCGCCGCCCCCACCGTCCCCGACGCCCTGCGCGCCCTCGCCGCCCGCGGCCGCCACCGGGTGGCCGTCGCCTCCTGCTTCACCGCCCCCGGCCGCTTCGCCACGGAGTGCGCCGAAGCCGCGCCGTGGATCGCCTCCGCCCCCCTGGGCGCCCACCCGGCGGTGGCCCGCCTCCTCCTGCACCGCTACGACCAGGCACGGGGGACGGCTCCCGCACCGGCGTGAAACGGCCGCCGACATCCCGTATGTCGGTGGCTGCGTCTACTGTCGGCACATGGAAGGCATCGCATCCGACACCCCCCTGGCACCGCCGTCCGAGCACCACGTCCCGCCCGCCGGGTACGACCCCTCGGCCGTCGAGCGGTGGGCCGTCGAGCCCGACAAACGCCCCGGCCGCACCGCCTTCCAGCGCGACCGCGCGCGCGTCCTGCACTCCGCGGCCCTGCGCCGCCTGGCCGGCAAGACGCAGGTCGTGACCCCGGGGACCTCCAGCCAGGTGTGGGACGCCAGCCCCCGCACCCGCCTCACCCACTCCCTCGAATGCGCCCAGGTCGGCCGCGAGCTCGGTGCCGCCCTCGGCTGCGACCCCGACCTGGTGGAGGCCGCCTGCCTCTCCCACGACCTGGGCCACCCGCCCTTCGGGCACAACGGCGAGCAGGCGCTGAACGAGTTCGCCGAGGACTGCGGCGGCTTCGAGGGCAACGCCCAGTCGCTGCGCCTGCTCACCCGCATCGAACCCAAGCGGTTCGTCGCCGACCCGGCCACCGGCGACCTCACCAGCGTCGGCCTCAACCTCACCCGCGCCGCCCTTGACGCCGCCACCAAGTACCCCTGGCCCCGGGGCGCCCACCCCACCGACCCGGCCTCCCCGAAATTCGGCGTCTACGAGGACGACCGCCCCGTCTTCGACTGGGTCCGCGAGGACGCCCCCGGCACTCGCACCTGCTTCGAGGCCCAGGTCATGGACTGGGCCGACGACGTGGCCTACTCGGTGCACGACGTGGAGGACGGCCTGCACGCCGGCCACATCGACCCCAACCTCCTGCACGCCGACCCCGAGCGGGAGGCCGTCTTCGCCGTCGCCGTCGGCCGGTACGTCGACGCCGGCACCGACCCCGCCGAGCTCGCCGAGGCCCTCGACCGCCTCCTGGCCCAGGAGTGGTGGCCGCACGGCTACGACGGCACCGCCGTCGCCCAGGCCCGCCTGAAGGACGCCACCAGCCAGCTCATCGGCCGCTTCTGCCTCGCCGCCGAGGGCGCCACCCGGCAGGCGTGGGGCAGCGGGCGGCTCACCCGGTACGAGGCCGAGCTGGTCGTGCCGCGCAGCACCCGCATGGAGTGCGCCGTCCTCAAGGCGGTCGCCGACCGGTACGTCATGCAGCGCGCCGAACAGGAGCGGCTCCGCGCCGACCAGCGGATCGTCGTCCTCGAACTGGCCGAGGCGCTCACCGCCCGCGCCCCCGAGGGGCTGGACCCGCAGTTCCGCTCCCTGTTCGACCGGGCCCCCGACGACCGCGCCCGCAAACGGGTGATCGTCGACCAGATCGCGTCCCTCACCGACGCCTCGGCCCGCTCGCTTCACTCCCGTCTCACGGGGCAGGGATGAGAGGGGACCGATGAGACGGGAGGGGCGCGAGCACGCCCGAAGGTGACCCCGCGTGGCCTGATCGGGTCACCACCCCTTCCCGCACCCCACTGCGTGCGGGACGCTCGCAGATGGCGGCACCCACAGTGTTCTCCGGGGGACACCCCCGGATCCCGGCAGGAGGCATCAAGTGGTCGACGCGGATCAGACATTCGTCATCGTCGGAGGCGGCCTGGCCGGCGCGAAGGCGGCCGAGACGCTGCGGACGGAGGGCTTCACCGGCCGCGTGATACTGATCTGCGACGAACGCGACCACCCCTACGAGCGGCCGCCCCTGTCCAAGGGCTACCTCCTCGGCAAGGACGAACGCGACGGCGCCTTCGTGCACGAGCCCGCCTGGTACGCGCGCCACGACATCGAACTGCACCTCGGCCAGACCGTCGACGCCGTCGACCGCGCCGCGAAGACCGTCCGCTTCGGCGACGACGGCACCACCGTCCACTACGACAAGCTGCTGCTGGCCACCGGTGCCGAGCCCCGCCGCCTCGACATCCCGGGCACGGACCTGGCCGGCGTCCACCACCTGCGCCGCCTCGCCCACGCCGACCGCCTCAAGGGCGTCCTGACCTCCCTCGGCCGCGACAACGGCCACCTGGTGATCGCCGGGGCCGGCTGGATCGGCCTGGAGGTCGCGGCGGCGGCCCGCCAGTACGGCGCGGAGGTCACCGTCGTCCACCGGGGCCAGACCCCGCTGCACTCGGTCCTCGGGCCCGAGCTCGGCCAGCTCTTCGCCGAGCTGCACATCGAGCGCGGCGTGCGCTTCCACTTCGGCGCCACGCTCACCGAGATCACCGGGCAGGACGGCATGGTCCTCGCGGCCCGCACCGACGACGGCGAGGAACACCCCGCGCACGCGGTCCTCGCCGCCATCGGCGCCGCCCCGCGCACCTCCCTCGCCGAGGCGGCGGGCCTGGAGCTCGCCGCCCCCGCGGACGGCGGCGGCGTCCTCGTCGACGAACGGCTGCGCACCTCCGACCCCGACATCCACGCGGCCGGCGACGTCGCCTCCTTCCCCAACCCCCTCTTCGGCGCCCGGCTGCGCGTGGAGCACTGGGCCAACGCCCTCAACGGCGGCCCGGCGGCGGCCCGCGCGATGCTCGGCCGGGAGGAGGTGTACGACCGGGTGCCGTACTTCTTCACCGACCAGTACGACCTGGGCATGGAGTACTCCGGCTGGGCGCCCCCGGGCTCCTACGACCAGGTGGTGATCCGGGGCGACGCGGGCAAGCGCGAGTTCATCGCGTTCTGGGTGCGGGAGGGCCGGGTGCTGGCCGGGATGAACGTCAACGTGTGGGACGTCACGGACCCGATCCAGCGGCTGATCCGCTCCCGGACCGCGGTGGACACGGAGGCGCTGGCGGACCCGCACGTCCCGCTCGAGAACCTCGTGCCCTGAAGCGGCCGCCCGCCCCGTGCCGTGCTCCCCGTCCCGGGGGTGTCCGACCGCCCGCTTAGACTTCACCCGTGGCAGGACGGATCAACGACGAGGACGTGAAGGCGGTACGGGACGCGGTCCCGATCGACGCCGTGGTGTCCGAGTACCTCCAGCTGCGGAACGCGGGCGGCGGCAACCTCAAGGGCCTGTGCCCCTTCCACGACGAGAAGTCGCCGTCCTTCCAGGTCAGCCCGAGCAAGGGACTCTTCCACTGCTTCGGCTGCCAGGAGGGCGGCGACACCCTCACGTTCGTGATGAAGATCGACCACCTCTCCTTCTCCGAGGCGGTCGAGCGGCTGGCCGCCCAGGCCGGCATCACCCTGCGCTACGAGGAGGGCGGCTACAACCCCGCCCACCAGCGCGGCGAGCGCATCCGCCTGGTCGAGGCCCACAAGATCGCCGCGGAGTGGTACGCGGAGCAGCTCGAGACCTCCCCCGAGGCCGAGACCGGCCGGGTCTTCCTCGCCGAGCGCGGCTTCGACCAGGCCGCGGCCCGGCACTTCGGCGTCGGCTACAGCCCCCAGGGCTGGGACCACCTCACCCGCTACCTGCGCGGCAAGGGCTTCAGCGACAAGGAACTGGTCCTCTCCGGCCTGTCCCAGGAGGGCCGCCGCGGTCCCATCGACCGCTTCCGCGGCCGGCTGATGTGGCCCATCCGCGACATCGGCGGGGAGGTCGTCGGCTTCGGCGCCCGCAAGCTCCACGACGCGGACAACGGCCCCAAGTACCTCAACACCCCCGAGACGGCGATCTACAAGAAGTCCCAGGTCCTCTACGGCATCGACCTGGCGAAGAAGGAGATCGCCAAGTCCTCCCGCGCGGTCGTCGTCGAGGGCTACACCGACGTCATGGCCTGCCACCTGGCCGGCGTCACCACCGCCATCGCCACCTGCGGCACCGCCTTCGGCGGCGACCACATCAAGATCCTGCGCCGGCTGCTCATGGACAACGGCAGCGCGCGGGTGATCTTCACCTTCGACGGCGACGCGGCCGGTCAGAAGGCGGCCCTGCGCGCCTTCGAGGACGACCAGAAGTTCGCCGCCGAGACCTACATCGCCATCGCCCCCGACGGCATGGACCCCTGCGACCTGCGCCTGGCCAAGGGCGACGAGGCCGTCGCCGACCTGGTCGAGCCCCGCACCCCGCTCTTCGAGTTCGCCCTGCGCCAGATCGTCGGCCGCTACGACCTGGACACCCCGGCCGGCCGTGCCGCCGCCCTCGACGAGGCCGCGCCCGTCGTCGCCCGCATCAAGAACAGCGGCGCCCAGCACGAGGTCGCCGTCCAGCTCGCCGGGATGCTCGGCATCCTCGACACCCAGTTCGTCGTCAAGCGGGTCGCGCAACTGGCCCGCTGGGCCCGCGAACGCGGCGGCAAGGGCCCCGCCCCCGACCGGCAGCGCGGCGGCGGCCCCCAGCAGTACGCCCCCGCCCCGGCCGCCCCGCGCGGTCCCGCCCTCACCCTGCGCAACCCGGTCTTCGCCACCGAACGCGAACTGCTCAAGCTCGCCCTCCAGCGCCCGGAACTGGTCTCCCCGGCCTTCGACGCGTACGGCGTCGACGAGTTCACCGCCCCGCCCTACGCGGCCGTGCGCCAGGCCATCCTGGACGCGGGCGGCGCGGAGTACGGCGTGCAGGACCCGCAGGAGTACCTGATCCGGGTCCGCGACGCCGCTCCCGACGACACCGTCCGCGCCATGGTCACCGAACTCGCCGTGGAGGCGATCATGCTGCACCGGGGCGTCAAGGAGGTCGACGAGACCTACGCGGGCGCCCAGCTCGTCACCGTCCGCCGCCGCGCCGTCGAGCGCCGCATCCGCGACGTCACCAGCCGCCTCACCCGCCTCGCCACCCACGGCGACCCGGCCGAACTGGCCTCCGTGCAGAACGAGCTGTGGGTCCTGCAGCAGTACGACCAGGCACTGCGGGAACACGGCGCGGCGGCGCTGTAGGGGACCGGGTCAGTCCCGGGTGAACGCGGGCGTCACCGCCCGCACCAGCCGGTCGACGAACTCCTGCTCGGCGTCCTTGAACCGCGGGTACTCCGTGACGAAGTGCTCCCACTCGACCTCCCGGACCGCCTCCACCACGTCCTCCAGCAGGACCTGCTCGCGGTACGGGTACGGCCACTCGCCCGACAGCCGGAACACCTCGTGCAGCAGCGCGTGGCGCAGCGGGTACCGCTCCGCCAGGAGCACGGCGTCGTACAGGTCCTTGCCCTGCCCGTGCACATCCGTGAGCAGCCACATCAGCTTCCACGCCAGCGACAGGCCCGGCGTCGCCGCCTGCACCACCGCGCCGCCCGGCAGCTCCACCGGCTCGGGGGCCTCGGGCAGCTTCTCGTTGAAGACGAAGTCGAGCTGCACATGACCGCCCGGCAGCCCCGGCGCCCCCCACGGCAGCACCATGCGCCGCCCCGGCACCCGGTCGTAGGTCCAGATGTCCTCCACCACCGCGCCCCGGGCCGAGATCCCGACCCCCGGTCCGCGCGCGTCGGCCGTCGCCTGCGCGGCCTCGGCGATCCCGGACAGCATCCGCCCGGTCCGCCCGTCGTCGATCCGCCAGGTGTGCGGCACGACGACGAAGTCCAGGTCGCCCGGCTCGCGGGCGGCGTCGCCGAACCACGCCGACATCAGCACGCTGCCCCGCAGCACCAGCGCGTCCACCCACTCCGAGTCCGCGACCGCGGCCAGCACCAGGTCCAGCGCCCGGCGCCGCGCCGCCCGCCACGAGTCGTCCCGGGCCGGGTCGGCGAACCGGGGGTCGGTCGCGCGGTAGGCGTTGCGGTGGTGCTTCAGGGCGGGGTCGAAGACGGGGCGCTGCACCACGCCGTCCCCCGGCACCCACCGCAGCGTCCGCGGCAGGTCGTCCGCCCCGCGCGCGGCCTCGTCCAGCGGCTCGCGGGGAACCCCGTCGATCCACCCGCCGGACCCCCACCCGGCCGTGCCGCTCATCGTCGTCCCCCCACCGGCTCCGTGAGCCATCCCTCGTCCACCGACACGTCACTGTCGTGGAGCACGAACTCCCGCTCCACGCTCAGCACTTCGTAACCGCCGAGGTCCGCCAGCAGACCTCCCAGGGCCCGTGCGGCGCCCTCGGCGTCCCCGTGGTGGCGCTGGGTGACGAACCGCTCGTGCCGCGCCTCCTCGCGCACCCGCCGGGCGTTCCACGACAGATGGGCGCCGTGCGGCACGACCCGGGCCGCCAGGGCGTCCAGATCCGCGCCGGCGGTGAGCAGCAGCTTGACGTGGTGCTCGAAGTACCGCCCGTCCGGGCACGGTCCGTCCGGCACCTCCGGGGCCCACGGCGACGTCTCGGTCTTCACGCGCACGGGCTCGAACCTGTCCGCCCGCAGCCGCTCCACGACCTCCCGCGCCCGCGCCTCCTCCTCGGCCCGGGTGCGGGAGCCGGACAGGGTGAGCATGGGCTGGTCGCGCATCCGGCCCCGGGACAGCACGATGTGCGTCAGCTTGAGACCGGCCGCGGCGGCCCACCGGCGCAACCGCTCCGGCTCCTCGGGGCCGCGGCAGCGGACCGTCACATGGGTTTCGTACAGAGGATCGGACACCGGTGGATCGTCCCAGACCGGGGCCGCGCCCGGCATCCGGGTTTCCGTGCGGTGTAACCGCCCGGTCACGGACCGGACGCAAAAAGTCATCGCACGCCCCTCGTGGGGACGATGTGTCGTACCCCACACTGGGGTGCGGTGCCTGAGTCCTCGGAGCGCGGCCGATCCGTCAACGACGGGTCCCGGACACCCGCGGTTCCGCCCATCGCGTACGGGACGGACAGCGGCGAGGCCGCCGACTCCGCTCCCGAAGTACCGCTGCCGCCCCTCCCGGCGACGGCGATCATCCTGGAGGTCGCCCCCGTGCAGACCCAGACCCTCGCCCAGACCGACACGAGCACGGTCGGCGCGCCGCCGGCCGCGGACGTCCTGGTGGCGGTGCCCGCGCAGAGCCGTGTCGTGCACCACCCCGGGGCCGGGACGGACCCCGGGGCCCCGCCCGAGCCGGCCGAACCGCCCGCGGACGCGAGGGAGCCCGCCGAGCCCGCCGAGACCCCGCCCCCGCGCCCCGAGACCGGCGGCCCCTCCTCGGACCTGTTCCGCCAGTACCTGCGGGAGATCGGCCGCATCCCCCTGCTCACCGCGGCCGAGGAGGTCGAACTCGCCCGCCGCGTCGAGGCCGGGCTGTTCGCCGAGGAGAAGCTGCGGCTCACGCCCGACCTGGACAGCCGGCTCGCCCACGACCTGGACCGGCTCGTCGTCATGGGGCGGATGGCCAAGCGCCGCCTCATCGAGGCGAACCTGCGGCTCGTGGTGTCCGTCGCCAAGCGGTACGTGGGCCGCGGGCTGACCATGCTCGACCTGGTCCAGGAGGGCAACCTCGGTCTGATCCGGGCGGTGGAGAAGTTCGACTACGCCCGCGGCTACAAGTTCTCCACCTACGCCACCTGGTGGATCCGCCAGGCCATGTCCCGCGCGCTGGCGGACCAGGCCCGCACCATCCGCGTCCCCGTCCACGTCGTCGAGCTCATCAACCGCGTCGTCCGCGTCCAGCGCCGCATGCTCCAGGAGCGCGGCCGCGAGCCGACCCCGGAGGAGGTCGCCGCCCACCTCGACCTGCCCCCCGAGCGGGTCGGCGAGGTCCTGCGGCTCGCCCAGGAACCGGTCTCCCTGCACGCCCCGGTGGGCGAGGAGGACGACGTGGCCCTCGGCGACCTCATCGAGGACGGTGACGCCGCGAGCCCGGTCGAGTCGGCCGCGTTCCTGCTGCTGAGGGAGCACCTGGAGGCGGTGCTGTCGACGCTGGGGGAGCGGGAGCGCAAGGTCGTCCAGCTCCGCTACGGACTCGTCGACGGCCGCCCCCGCACCCTGGAGGAGATAGGCCGCATCTTCGGCGTGACCCGCGAGCGGATCCGGCAGATCGAGTCCAAGACCCTCAACAAGCTCCGCGACCACGCCTTCGCCGACCAGCTGCGCGGCTACCTGGACTGACGCGGGGACGGGCCGCCCCGACCGGGGCGACCCGCCGCGTCGGTTCAGTCCACCTCCGCCACCGCCTGCGCGAACTGCGCCCGGTACAGCCGCGCGTACGCCCCGCCGGCCGCCAGCAGCTTCTCGTGCGAGCCCTGTTCGACGATCGAGCCGTTCTCCATGACGAGGATCGTGTCCGCGTCCCGGATCGTGGAGAGCCGGTGCGCGATGACGAACGAGGTGCGTCCGTGCGCCAGTTCGGCCATCGCCTTCTGGATCAGCACCTCGGTGCGGGTGTCCACGGAGCTCGTCGCCTCGTCCAGCACCAGGATCACCGGGTCGGACAGGAACGCCCGCGCGATGGTGATGAGCTGCTTCTCGCCGGCGCTGACCCCGCTGCCCTCGTCGTCGATCACCGTGTCGTAGCCGTCGGGCAGGGTGCGGATGAACCGGTCGGCGTGGGCCGCCCGGGCCGCCTCCTCGATCTCCGCCCGGGTGACCTCGCGGGTGGCGCCGTAGGCGATGTTCTCCGCGATGGTGCCGCCGAACAGCCAGGTGTCCTGGAGCACCATGCCGATGCCGGCGCGCAGTTCGTCCCGGGACATCCGCGCGATGTCCACCCCGTCGAGGGTGATGCGCCCGCCGGAGACCTCGTAGAACCGCATCAGCAGGTTCACCAGCGTCGTCTTGCCGGCGCCGGTCGGGCCGACGACGGCCACCGTCTGCCCCGGCTCGACCTTCAGCGTCAGGTTCTCGATCAGCGGCTTGTCGGGGTCGTAGCGGAACGACACCTGCTCCAGCGCCACCCGCCCGCGCAGCGCGGCCGGCCTCTCGGCCGGCTCGGGGTCGGCCTGCTGCTCCTCGGCGTCCAGCAGTTCGAAGACCCGCTCGGCCGACGCGACGCCCGACTGCACCAGGTTCGCCATCGAGGCGAGCTGCGTCAGCGGCATCGAGAACTGCCGCGAGTACTGGATGAAGGCCTGGACGTCACCGATGGACAGCGCGCCCGACGCGACCCGCAGACCGCCGACCACCGCCACCAGCACGTAGTTGATGTTCGACACGAAGAACATCAGCGGCTGCATGACGCCGCTGTTGAACTGCGCCCGGAACCCGGCCTCGTACAGCGCCTCGTTCTCCTCGGCGAACCGCTTCGCCGACTCCTCCTGCCGCCCGAACACCTTCACCAGGGCGTGCCCGGTGTACATCTCCTCGATGTGCGCGTTGAGCGTGCCGGTCGTGCGCCACTGCTGCACGAAGTGCGGCTGCGACCGCTTGCCCACGCGCGTGGCGACCACGAACGACAGCGGCACGGTCACCAGCGCGACCAGCGCGAGGATCCAGGAGACGTAGAACATCATCGCCAGCACGCCGATGACGGTGAGCAGCGAGTTGATCAGCTGGCCCATCGACTGCTGCAGCGTCTGCCCGATGTTGTCGATGTCGTTGGTGGCCCGGCTGAGCACCTCCCCGCGCTGCCGCCGGTCGAAGTACGACAGCGGCAGCCGCGACAGCTTCGTCTGCACGTCCTCGCGCATCCGGTACATGGTGCGGTTCACGGCCCGGTTCACCAGGCGCGTCGCCACCGCCATCAGCAGGCCGGCGGCCCCGAACACCGTCAGCGCGAGCAGCAGGACGTGTCCCACGGCGGTGAAGTCGATGCCCTCGCCGGGGGTGAAGTCGGTGCTGCGGAGCATGTCGGCGACGTCGCCGTCGCCGCGCTCGCGCATCGAGTCCAGCACCTGCTCCTTGGAGGCGCCCGCGGGCATCTCACGCCCCACGATGCCCGCGAAGACCAGGTCGGTCGCCCGGCCGAGGATCTTCGGCCCGATCACGCTGAGCCCCACGCTCAGCACCACACAGGCCAGCAGCCCGTAGATCGTCAGCCGTTCCGGTCCGAACCGGGCGATCAGCCGTTTGCCCGATCCCTTGAAGTCCATCGTGCGCTGGTCGGGGCCGCCTCCGGCCATCATCCGCGCCGCAGGCCCCGCCATCAGGCAGCCTCCGCTTCCGTCAGCTGGGAGAGCACGATCTCCCGGTAGGTCTCGTTGTCCGCCATCAGCTCGTGGTGCCGGCCGGTGCCGACCACCCGGCCCTCGTCCAGCACCACGATCCGGTCGGCGTCCCGGATGGTCGCCACCCGCTGGGCGACGATCACCACGGTCGCCTCGGCGGTCTCCTCGGCCAGCGCCGCGCGCAGGGCCGCGTCGGTGGCGTAGTCGAGCGCGGAGAAGGAGTCGTCGAAGAGGTAGATCTCCGGGCGCTGCACCAGCGTCCGCGCGATCGCGAGCCGTTGGCGCTGACCGCCGGAGACATTGGTGCCGCCCTGCGCGATCGGCGCGTCGAGCCCGCCCTCCAGCCGCCGCACGAACTCCTCGGCCTGCGCCACCTCCAGCGCGTGCCACAGCTCCTCGTCGGTGGCGTCCGGATTGCCGTACCGCAGGTTGGTCGCCACCGTCCCCGCGAACAGGTACGGCTTCTGCGGCACCAGGGAGACCGTCCGTGCCAGCAGCGCCGGGTCGATGTCCGCCACGGGCACGCCGTCCACCAGCACCTCGCCGTCGGTCGCGTCGAACAGCCGGGGGACCAGTCCGAGCAGCGTGGACTTGCCGCTGCCGGTGGAGCCGATCACGGCGGTGACCTCACCCGGCCGCGCCACCAGGTCGACGGCCTTCAGCACCGGCTCCTCGGCGCCCGGATAGCCGAAGCCGGCGCCCCTCAGTTCCAGATGGCCGTGGCGGCGCAGCTCGGTGACGGGCGCGACGGGCGGCACGACGCTCGAGGAGGTGTCCAGCACCTCGTGGATGCGCTCGGCGCACACCTCGGCGCGCGGCACCATCATGAACATGAAGGTGGCCATCATCACGGACATGACGATCTGCATCAGATAGGCGAGGAACGCGGTCAGGTCGCCGATCTGCATCCCGCCGCTGTCGATGCGGTGCGCACCGAACCACACCACCGCGATCGACGACAGGTTCACCACCGTCATGACCACCGGGAACATCAGCGCCAGCAGGTTGCCGGTGCCCAGCGACACCTCGGTCAGCTCGGTGTTGGCCTTCCGGAACCGCCGCTGCTCGTAGGCGTCCCGCACGAACGCCCGGATCACCCGGTTGCCGGTGATCTGCTCGCGCAGCACCCGGTTCACCGTGTCCAGCCGCTCCTGCATGGTCCGGAACAGCGGCCGCAGCCGCCGCACGATCAGCGTCACGCAGATCCCCAGCACCGGCACCACCGCGACCAGCACCCCGGACAGCGGGACGTCCAGCCCGAGCGCCATCACGATGCCGCCCACACACATGATCGGCGCCGACACCATCAGGGTGAACGTCATCAGGACCAGCATCTGCACCTGCTGGACGTCGTTCGTCGTCCGGGTGATCAGCGAGGGCGCGCCGAAGTGACCGACCTCACGCGCGGAGAACGACTGCACCCGGTCGAACACGGCGGCGCGCACGTCCCGCCCCAGCGCCGCCGCGGTCCGGGCGCCGTAGTACACGGCGCCCACGTTGCACACGACCTGCACCAGCGAGACGCCGATCATCACGGCGCCGTGGGTCAGGATGTAGCCGCTGTCCCCCTGGACCACACCGTCGTCGATGATGTCCGCGTTCAAGGTGGGCAGGTAGAGCGAGGCGCAGGTCTGCAGGAACTGCAGCAGCACCAGGAGGGCGATGGGTCTCTTGTAGGGCCTGAGATGGGCACGCAGAAGTCTGATGAGCACGCTGCTTCTCTCGGAGTGGTCGACGGGGGCGTTGGTTGCCCGTGGCCCCCATCGTCGAACACTCCACCCGCGTTACCTCAACCGATTTAACGCGCCGGACCGCGCCGCGGCGTCACAGCCGGAACGCCCCCGGGTGGGTCTGCTCGCGCACCGACACGAACTGCTGGCGCACCGCCTGGCCCACCGCCAGTTCCTCACCCGGGTCCAGCACCTGCGCCGCCGCGCCCTGCCAGACCGGTGGGGTGCGCGGGTCCAGGGTGCCCTGGGAGACGCCGAGCGCCCAGGCCGCCTGCCGGGCCGCGCCGACCGCGGCGTAGTCCGCGGGCTGCGGCACCATCACCTGCACCCCGAACAGCGGCGGCGCCGCCGCCTGCACGGCGGGCAGCTCCGCGACCGGCCCCAGCAGGAAGACCCGCCGCACCTCCACGCCCCGGCCGCGCAGCACGTCCAGCGCGTCCGCCAGCCCGCACAGCATCCCCTCGAACGCGGCCCGCGCCAGGTGCTCCGGCTTCATCGACTCGCGCCGCAGCCCCGCCAGGGTCCCGGCGGTGTGCGGCAGGTTCGGCGTCCGCTCGCCCTCCAGGTAGGGCAGCAGCACCAGCCCGTGCGCCCCCGGCGTCGACTTCATCGCCAGGTCGGACAGGGTCTCCAGGTCGGGCACCCCGAGCAGCTCCGCCGTGCCGCGCAGGGTCCGCACGGCGTTCAGCGTGGTGACGACGGGCAGGTGCATACCGGTCGCGTCGGCGAGGGAGGTGATCGTCCCGCTCGGGTCGTACAGCGCCTCGGGGTGCACGGCCATGGCCGACCCGGACGCCCCCAGCGACACCACCGCGTCGCCCAGCCCGATCCCCAGCCCGAAGGCCGCCGCCATCGTCTCGCCGGTCCCGGCGGAGATCAGCAGCCCCTCCGGCGTCGTCCCGGCCGCCTCCGCCGGGCCGATCACCTCGGGCACCACGGCCTGGTGCCCGAGCGCCAGCTCGATCAGGTCGGGGCGGTAACCACCGGTGGCCGCCGCCCAGTAGCCGGTGCCGGAGGCGCCGCCCCGGTCGGTGGTCCGGCGCACCGGCCGGCCCAGCAACTGCCACACCAGCCAGTCGTGCGCCTGCAGCAGCATCGCCGTGCGCGCGGCGTTCTCGGGCTCGCTGCGGGCCATCCAGCGCAGCTTGGTCACCGGCTGTGCGGCCTGCGGCACGCTCCCCACCGCCTGCGCCCACGCCTCGCGCCCGCCGAGCGCCTCGATCAGGTCGGCCGCCGCGACCTGCGCCCGCTTGTCGCCGCCGACCAGGGCGGGCCGCACCGTGTTGCCCTGCGCGTCCAGCGGCACCAGCGCGTTCTGCTGCGCGGAGACCCCGATGGCCTGCACCCCCTCCAGCAGCCCGCCGCCCGCGGCCTCGCCCAGCGACAGCAGCCAGGCCTGCGGATCGACGTCGGAGGGACGGCCTCCGCCCACGGGGCTCTCCACCGGGTGTGGCGCATATCCCTGCCTGATCACGGCCCCGGTGTCCGTGTCACAGACGACGATACGAGTGAAATCGGGCGCACTGTCCAACCCGGCAACTATCCCCATGCCCGAAATTCTGCCGCACCCCGGAACCTCGCCGCGCCGGGCCGTCGGCCCTAGGTGTTGCTCGTGCCCCAGTCGTCCTCACCGGCCCCCTGCGCGGTGCGTTCGCGCAGGGTGCGCACCCGGTGGGCCACCGAGTCGGGCATGCGGTCCCCGACCTTGTCGCTCACCGCGTGGTACGCCTTGCCCGCGAACTCACGGCCCTGCTGCGCCGCGGTCTCCGCGGTGTTGCGCACGGCGGGGTTCCGCGTGAACTGCTGCGCGGACTTCTTCAACTGCTCGTAGCGTTCGCGTCCGGCCCTCGTGCCCAGCACGTAACCCAGGACGACTCCGGTGACGAACGTGAGCCGGTAACGCATGGCGGCACACCCTTCCCTCTGCTCAAGTCTGCGTAGGTCTCCGGCGCGGCTCGCGCAGGGAGTACCGATTGGCGGAGCACCCCCCTGCTTGCGCTAATGTATGTGTCGCAGCGAGCGCGCGCCCCCTGGCGGATACCCAGGGAGGTACGTTCGATGCAACGAGGCATTCCTCCGTAGCTCAATTGGCAGAGCAGCCGGCTGTTAACCGGCAGGTTACTGGTTCGAGTCCAGTCGGGGGAGCTCGGTCCTCCGTAGCTCAATTGGCAGAGCAGCCGGCTGTTAACCGGCAGGTTACTGGTTCGAGTCCAGTCGGGGGAGCATGATGAACGAGGACCCCCTTGGGGGTCCTTTTTCATGTGCGCCGGAACCGTACGGGGCCGGGTGCGGTCTCCATGGTCACGAAGGCCGTGCGCAGCCGCCCAGCCGAGGCAGGAGATCGTATGAGCGGCTATGCTGCGGCAGACGGCGCGCACACATGTACGCGACACGCCGCCATGGGGCGGTAGCTCAGCCGGTTAGAGCAGCGGACTCATAATCCGTCGGCCGTGGGTTCGAGTCCCACCCGCCCCACCACTCGCTGCACGCGCAGGAACCAGCGCCGTGCGTGCGCGGACCCGGCTCCTCAGGTTCCGGCGCCGGGCGGGCCGGTGTCGCTGTCGGTCCCGGTGGACTCCTCCGTGTCGTCGCGGTCGCCCTCCGCCTGGGAGGGAGTGGGGCGCGGCTCGGAGCTCGTGGTGGGCTCCTCGTCGTCGCGGTCGCCCTCGGCCTGGGACGGGGTGTGGTGCTCGGTCATCGTGGGTGCCTCCTCGTCGTGGAACAGGTGGCCGTCCGCCGCCGGGCGGCCGGGAGGGGTGCTCCGGCGGCGCGCGAGCCGAGTACCCCCGCAGGGCCGTCCTCACCAGCGGCACTGGTGTGCACGGGGCAGGCGCGGCAGGTACGGCGGGCGCGGCAGACGCGACGGGCATAACGGGCATGACGGGCACGACGGGCGCGGACAGGACGGAAAGCGCGAAAAGTACGATAAGCGCAGATGGCGCGAAAAGCACGGAAATCGCGGCGGTGGCGGCGATGACGGCGCATCAGCTCACGGAAGGCCCGCGGCCCTTGGGCCGTTCCTCAGGACCGTCGGCGTGCGAGGGCCCTGGTCAGGGCCGTGCGGACCTCCGGTGGCGGGGGAGTGCCCTCCGCCGCCGCGCAGGCCGTCAGGGCCGCGGCGACCGTGCGGAGCTTGGTGTTGGACAGCTGGGAGGCCTCCCGGAGAATGTGCCAGGCCTCGTCCGAGGTGCAGCCGTACGTGGCCATCAGGACGCCGCGGGCCTGGTCGATGACCGGGCGGGAGGCGATCGCCTGCCGGAGCTGCTCGACCTCGGCCTGGAGCGTGTGCAGCCGTTCCGCCCGTTCCAGGGACACCGCCGAGGCGGCCCGCGCCGATGCGCCTTCCGGGGCCGGGCGGCGCAGCGGGTCCGCGGTGTCGAGGCCGGCGAGCTCCAGGATGCGGCGCGGCTGGCCGTTCCAGCGGGTGGCCGTGACCGGCACCGACCGCCGGCGGCCGTGGTCGCGCAGGACGTCGAGGAACTCCAGTCCGGCGGTGTCCATGAAGTGCACGCCGCTCATGTCCAGATCCACCCGCGCCGTGTCGGCGGGCAGCCGGGCCAGCTTCTCGGCCAGGGCGTGCGCGCACCCGCGGACGAGTTCGCCACGCGGGACGAGCAGTGCCCGGTCCGCCTCCATGCGCCCGCCGATGACCAAGGTGTTCGTCCTGCCCGGGAGGGGGAGGGGTGCCGAGGAAGTCATGTCACCGCCTTGTCGGTCCTCGTGGGTGGTCGCCGGACGTCCGGGTGAGTTCGGCCACCGCCGGAACCGGGGCGGTAGGCTGCGCACGGTCCCGGCCGTACTGCGGGTGCGCCTGCCCCACCTGCGCCTCCCTACACGCCGGACCGGGGAATGACCGGGAATCACCGGGGTACCTGCTGGTCCTGAACACGGGGAGGCGGTGTTGGGCACTGGGCGTCAGGCGCCGCACGGATCCGGGACCTCGGTGCCGTTCCTGACGGTGCGCCCACTGGACGGGTGCCGTGGTGTCCGTGCGGCCGGAGAGGTCGGCCTGGCCACGCACACGGTCTGGGAACGCGCGCTGGAGCGGGCGGTGCGCGAGGGAGAGGACGTGTACCACCTGGAGCTGTCCGAGGTGACGTTCGTCGACGTCGCGGGCGCCGATGCCCTGGTGGCCGCCGCCGAGCGGCTCGGGGACGGCCGGCGGTTCGTGGTGCGCCGTCCGCCGCCGGCCCTGCGACGGGTGCTGGAGATGTTCTGGCCCGACCTTCCGACGATCGAGGTGTCGATGTCATGAGAGCCGCGGCCGAACAGGCGGAGGCCGCCCCCGAACCCTTCGCCCACCCCGCCCTCTTCTACCGGGACGAGCGGGAGTACCTGGACGGCACCGTCCCGTTCGTGCGCGAGGCACTGGCGGCCGGCGATCCCGTGGCGGTCGCCGTGCCCGGTGACCGGCTGCGGCTGATCCGGGACGCGCTCGGCGACGACGCGCGGGCCGTCCGGCTGCTGGACATGCGGGAGGCCGGACGCAACCCCGGCCGGATCATCCCCGGCGTGCTGCGCTCCTTCGCCGACGCCCAGCCGGACGGGCGCCGGGTGCGGATCATCGGCGAGCCGATCTGGGCCGGCCGCTCCGCGGCCGAGTACCCCGCCTGCGCCCAGCACGAGGCGCTGATCAACGCCGCCTTCCGGGGCCGCACGGTGACCATCCTGTGCCCCTACGACGCCGGGAACCTGCCCGAACCGGTCCTCGCCGACGCCCGCGCGACCCACCCCGTCGTCCTCCCGGCCGGCTCCGGCCCGGCGCGGGACAGCGCCGCCTACGCCCCCGACGCCGTCGTCGCCCGCTACAACGAGCCGCTGCCGCTCGTGCCGGACGCGCTGACCCTCCCCTTCGCCGCCGAGTCGCTGACCCGGGTCCGGCACCTCACCACCGACGAGGGGCGGCGGCTCGGCCTCACCGGCGTCACCCTGGAGGACCTGGCCCTCGCCGCGGCCGAGCTGACCACGAACAGTGTGGTGCACGGCGGCGGTGCGGGCGTGCTGCGGGTCTGGGGCGAGGGCGGCCACGTGCTGTGCGAGGTGCGCGACCGGGGACGGCTCACCGATCCGCTCGCCGGACGCCGGCCCCCGGTCCGCGGCCGGAGCGGCGGGCGCGGGCTGCTGCTGGTCAACCTGATCGCCGACCTGGTGCGGATGCACACCGGCGACGAGGGCACGACGGTGCGGTGCTGGTTCGCCCGGTGACCGCTTCGCGGCCGGCCGGGTCCGGCCGGACTCAGGCCCTCAGCGGATCCAGCACCATCGGTGCGATCCTGCCCTCCAGCATGGCGCCCAGCCCCTCCACGGCGCACACGTCCGGCCGCTCGGCGATGTGCACGGGCATGCCCGTCGCCTGACGCAGCATCTGGTCCAGGCCCGGCAGCAGGGCGCTCCCGCCGACCATCACGATCCCGCGGTCGGCGAGGTCGGCGACCAGATCGGGCGGGCACTCCCGCAGCACCTTGCCGATGCCGTCGAGGACGGCGGTGAGCGGTGTCTGGATGGCCTCCCGGATGGCGGCCGTGTCGACCCTCACGGAACGGGCCAGGCCGGTGGCGACGTCCCGCCCGTGGATCTCCGTCGACCTCGGTCCCTCGGGCGTGAGCCCGGTGCCGGACAGCGCGAGCTGCAGCGGCCGGACGGACTGGCTCGGCAGCACCAGCTGGTGCCGGTGGCGCAGATGCTGCACGATCGCGTGGTCCACGGCCTCGCCGCCGACGGGGACGCGCTCCGCCGTCACGATCGACCCCAGGGAGAGCACCGCCACCTGCGTGGCCGCCGCCCCGCACACCATGACCATGGTCGCCTCGGGGCGCTCCACGGGCAGACCGCAGCCGACGGCGGCGGCGATCAGCGTGTCGACCAGTTCCACCCGGCGGGCGCCGAGGCCGACCAGGGTCTCGATCGCGGCGCGCTGGGCGAGCGGGTCGGCGTCGTGCGGGGTGCAGGCCGCGGCGCGCAGCCGGGGCTTGCGGCGCAGTGTGCGGCGGACCCGGTCGCTCAGCAACTGCCGCAACATGCGCTGCGCCATCTCGATGTCGACGACGGTGCCGCCGGAGACGGGCCGCACGACGCGGATGTAGCCCGGCGTGCGGCCCGTCATCTTCTCCGCGAACTCGCCGACCGCGATCAGGGCGCCGGTGCGGGTGTTCACGGCGGCGACGGACGGCTGGTCGACGACGAGACCGGAGCCCTTGACGTACACCCGGGTGCGGGCCGCCCCGAGGTCGACGGCGAAGTGGCAGCGGCGCAACTGCTCCAAAGTGGCGGTCACGGCAGATCCTCCCGAGTGCGGACCCAGCGGCCCGCCGGACGACGGACCTCTCCGACATCGTGCGCGGGCCCGGGGGCGGGCGCCTTTCCTGGGGGGCCGGGCGGGGGGCCGCTGAACGGGGGTCAGGAGCCGTCCCGACCCGGCGGCGGAGGAAGGGCACACCGGCGGCGCGACGGCGGCGCTTCCGACGGCGCTTCCGGCGGCGGGCGACCGATCCGGTCACCGTGCAGGGGGCGGGTGCGTGCCGGCGCGGGCGGTGTCCGGCCCGCCCGCACGTCCCGCTCCCGTACGGCGACGCCGCCGGGGCCGGTGCCGCCGGTGTGCCCTTCCTCCGCCGCATCCGGGGCGCCGCGGTCCGGGGAGCTCACCCGGACCTCCGGGGTCCCACTCGGTCCTCCGGGGGTCCCACTCGGTCCTCCGGGGGGCTCACCCGGACCCCCGGGGAGGCGCCGCACCGGACGACGTGGACGACGCAGATGAGCACCCGGCGCGCGGAGGCACGGAGACCGGGAGGCCCGCGCCGGCCTCGCTCCCGCACCCGGTCCGGGGCTGCCGGGCGGCAGCCCCGCTCATGACCGGCCGGCGGCCCGCCCGTCCGTCCCGGGGACCGCGTCCGTCCCGGCGCCCCCGGCCGCTCCGGCGCTCGAGTCCGTCCCGGGGCCCGTGTCCGTCCCGCCCTGCCCCGGCGACCAGCTGAGCTTGACGACCAGGTGTCCCTCCGCCGAGCCCTTGGCGATGATCGCCCCGGCCTCCGCGGTCAGCTTCACCCCGAACTCCAGCTCCACCGTGTCCGGTTTGAGCGAGCCGTCCCGGAAGACCCGCAGCGCGGACGCGGCCGCCGCGCGCACGCCCTCCAGGGAGCCCTCGAAGGTGCGCGCCGCCCGGGCGGGGCCGTCGCCGCGCGAGACGAGCCGGGTGCCGGACCCGTCCTCGACGCCCTCCACGACCACCGCGGTGCCGTCCTCGGTCCTGAACCGCATCAACCCGTCCATGGTGCCGCGCGCTCCCCCGCCGTGTGTGACGCAGACGAACTCCCATGCTACGCAAGGTGCTTGGTCCGGCACACGGGTTACGGACACCGGGCACGCGAACGGCGCCGCCTCCCTGGGACGGGGAGACGGCGCCGCGGTCGCTTCTTCCTCGGACGTCAGACCAGCCAGCCGATGAAGTGGACGAGGCCGGCGAGGACGTCGGTGAGAAGGTTCATGATCGTGCGTTCTCCTTGCGGTGATGCGTCAGTTGGGACCCGTGCGATCACGGTCTGCAGCCCGTCGCTCGCACACCGTGAGTATCGTCAACCTCTTGGGTCGCGTCCGCCCTCACGGGTGACGATCACCTGTTCCGGGGAACGCGTGCTCCCCTGTTCGGATCCGGATTCGACGATGCCCCGGACGACCCCCAGCTCCACCAGGTCCTGCGGCCGGATGCGGAGCCGGTCGGCCGTGGCCTCGACCTCCGCCGGGGAGCGCTTGAGGATCGCCGCCGCGAGCTCCGGGGCGATCACCGAGAAGTAACTGTCCGGGGTGGCCCAGGTGTTGCCGGGGGCGGCCAGGGCCAGCGCGCCGCCCGAACCGCCCTCGCCGACGACGAGCGTGGTGACCGGGGTACGGGCGGCGGCCACCGCGCCGAACAGGTCGGCGATCGCCGCTCCCGCCCCCTGCCGTTCCGCCTCCGCGTCGTTGGCCGCGCCCGGGGTGTCCACCAGCGTCAGCACCGGGATGCCGAGCCGGTCCGCGAGCCGGACCAGCCGGGCGGCGGTGCGGTACCCGGCGGGACGGGTCGCCGCCCCGGTCTGCGCCGCGTAGGCGACCGTACGACCCTCGCGCTCGCCGAAACCGCAGAGCACGCCGTCGGGGTCCGCGCCGCCGCAGCGGTCGCCGCCGATCGCGACGCGGTGGGCGAAGTAGGCGTCCAGGTAGGCGGTGGCGCGCGGGCGGCGCGGCGCGCGGGCACGCCGGACGGCGTCCCAGCCGGTGGCCGGCAGGTCCGGTGCGCCCAGGGCCGCGGGCGGCGGGGCCGGCGCGGCCGACGGGCGGGTCAGCAGCCGCAGCCAGCGCCCCAGCGTCTCCCGCAGTTCCCCGGGCCGTACCACCGCGTCCGCCGCCCCCGCCGCCACCTGCGCCTCGGCCGTGTACGCCGCCGGGTCCGCGTCCGCCGGCCGCACCCGCGAGCCGGCGAAGCCGACCTGGGCCCCGGGCAGGGCGAGGACCACGTCGGCGCCCGCGCCCAGGGTGGCCCAGCCGCCGCCGGTCGTCGGGTCCCGCACCACCGCGATCTGCGGCAGCCCCGCCTCCCTCAGGAGCGCCGACGCGCGGGCCACGCGCTGGAGCTGGGTGAGGGCGAGCATGCCCTCCTGCATCCGGCTGCCGCCGGTGGCGATCAGCGGGACGACCGGCAGCCGGTGCTCGCGGGCATGGGTGTACGCCGCCTCCAGGCGGTCGCCGGTGCGCACGCCGAGCGAGCCGCCGAGGAAGCCGAACTCGAACGCGATCAGCACCGCCCGGGTGCCCTCGACGCGGGCGTCGCCGCAGATCACGGACTCCTGTTCACCGGTGCGTTCGGCGGCGCGGGCACGGGCGGCGTCGTAACCGGGCCAGGCGAGGGGGCCGTCGGGGGCGGAGGCCCGGGTGGGGGCGGGCAGTTCGGAGAAGTCGTCGGTGACCAGGGCGACGGCCTCGCGGGCGGAGAGACGGCCGGCCGGGTCAGCCATGGCGCAGCGCCCGCTTCATGATCTTGCCCATGTCGTTGCGGGGGAGGGCGTCGAGGTGGTGGACGACGCGCGGGCGCTTGTGCGGGGCGAGACGACGGGCGACGTGCTCGGCCAACTCCTCCGTGACGGGCGGGGACTGCGGATCCGCCGGGACGACCCACGCCACGATCCGCTCGCCCAGGTCGGCGTCCGGTTCCCCGGTGACCGCGGCCTCCCGCACGCCCGGGTGCTCCAGCAGCGCGTTCTCGATCTCCCCCGCACCGATCTTGTAACCCCCGCTCTTGATCAGGTCGGTGGCCTTGCGGCCGACGATCCGGACGGAGCCGTCGGGGTCGCGCACCGCCATGTCGCCGGTGCGGAACCAGCCGTCGGCGGTGAAGGCGGCGGCCGTGGCGTCCGGCCGGTTGAGGTACTCGGTGAACAGGTTCGGCCCGCGCACCTGGATCTCGCCGACGGTCTCGCCGTCGTGTGCCGCCACCGGTGCCCCGTCCTCCTCCACCAGCCGCAGCCGAACGCCCGGCAGCGGCACGCCCACCGTGCCGGGGCGGGCCTCGCCGTCCGCGCGGACACTGGTGTTCATCAGGGTCTCCGTCATGCCGTACCGCTCGACGACGCGGCGTCCGGTCGCCGCCGCGATCCGCTCGTGGTCGTGCACCGGCAGCGCGGCGGAGCCCGACACCAGCAGCCGCGCCCCGGCCAGCGCCTCGACCAGCTCCGGGGAGCCGGGCAGCGCCTCCGCGATCCGGTGGTACATCGTCGGCACGCCGAACAGCATGGTCGCGCCGCCGTTCAGCTCGCGCGCCACGCCCTCGGTGGTGAACCGGCCGAGGTGGCGCACGGATCCGCCGCGGCGCAGCGGGCCGAGCGTGCCGAGGACGAGCCCGTGCACGTGGAACAGCGGGAGCCCGTGCACCAGGACGTCGTCGCCGGTCCACCGCCAGGCGTCGGCGAGCGCGTCCAGGGTGGCGGCGACCGCGCGGCGGGGGAGGACGGCGCCCTTGGGCGGGCCGGTGGTGCCGGAGGTGTAGACGATCAGGGCCGGATCCTCGTCGCCCGCCCGCTCCTCGGGGAGCCCGCCCGGCGCCCCGCCGCCCGGGCCGACGTCGAGGCGGGGCACCTCCCGCAGCGGGGGCGGGAGGTCCACGTCCGGTGCGGTGAGCACCAGGTCCGGGGCGCTGTCGGCCAGGATGTGCGCCAGCTCCTTCTCGCCCGACCTGGGGTTGAGCGGCACCACGGGCACCCCGGCGGCCAGCGCGGCGGTCACGGCCACCGCGGTCTCCGGCGCCGGCGTGGCCCAGACGGCGACCCGGCGCGCCGCCCCGAGTCCCGCGGCCACCGCGCCGGCCGCCGCGGCGAGTTCCCCGTACGTCAGTGAGCGCTCGCCGAACCGCAGGGCGGGCCGGTCGGCGGCCGAGGCGTCGGTCAGGGCCGGGAAGAGAGAGGACACGCGGCGTACTCCTTGGGTCTCGTTGCCGGTGGGGGCGGCGCGGTCGCTGCCTGGACGTCCTACCCAAGCCGGTCACGACCGTCACCGTCCACACCACCGCCGGGCCCCGGGGCAGCCGGCCCCGACCGCGACCCCGCCCCGGTCGCTCGCGACGCCCGCGGTCGA
Organism: Streptomyces viridosporus T7A; assembly: GCF_008704515.1. Classification (NCBI taxonomy): domain Bacteria; kingdom Bacillati; phylum Actinomycetota; class Actinomycetes; order Kitasatosporales; family Streptomycetaceae; genus Streptomyces; species Streptomyces viridosporus. The sequence continues at coordinate 2,876,855 of NZ_CP023700.1, read as the reverse complement.
AGGCGGTCGGGGCAGGCCTTCGGCAGGGGTGCCATTGGGGGGCGCGCCGTGGCACGAGGCACCGGCATGGCCGGTGTGAGCGTTCAGCCCGAAAACATCCGGCGGGATCGGCGCGACCGGTCCCGCGAGATCATGGACGCCGTACAGGGCGGCCGGTCGTTCACCGTCACCCGTGACCGACACCCGATCGGTCAGCTCGTCCCCCTGCGGCGCCGCCGGTCCGTCTCCCGCCGGGAGTTCGCCATCACGGGTACCGGAACCGGGCGGGAACCGTCGGCCAGTGACTCCGCGCCGGCCACGCCGACCAGTGACGCGGCCACGGCGGGCCGTACCGGTACCAGCGGTGGCTCTCCGCGCTCCATCGTGGCCCGGAAGGCGCGCAGGACCGCCACGGTGCCCTCGGCCTCGCGTGCCACGGGCTCCCCGGCGAGGGTGAGCGGCACGGGGGTGCGTTCCTCCTCGCGGGCGTGGCCCTCCGGGGTCGCCCAGCCCTCCGTCCTGACACGGACCGACCAGGACCGTTCGCCGGCGGCCCGGACGGACTCGGCCAGCGCCTTGGTACCGCGTACGGAGATCCAGCTCCAGTGGCTGTCGGGTTCCCCCTGGAGGAAGCCGTGCCGGGTGAGGGCCAGCGCCCCGGTGGACAGCCGTACCGCCATGACGACCGCGGCGCGCGGGTCCGCCTCGTCCACCGGGAACGCCGACACCTCCACCGGCCAGGCGTCCGTGAGGGCCAGCACCGGGGAGAGGGTGTGCGTGCAGTACGCCGTGGGAGCGATGCGCCCGCGCCAGTGCGCCGGGTCACCGATCAGGCCCGTGACATCGGCCGGGGACATGCCGTGCAGGTAGTCCGCTTCGATCAGGCTGACCCGGCCCAGCTCCCCGGCCTCGATCGCCCGGCGGATGAGACGGACGTGCGGATGGGCCACGTAGTTCTCGGCGAAGGAGTAGGTCGCGGACGACCTGTCCGCCGCCGCGATGAGCCGCTCACCCTCCGCGGCGTCCACGCACGCCGCCGACTCGGACAGCACATGCACCCCACGGTCCAGGAACGCGATGGCCAGCGGCGCGTGCTCGTCGAAGTCGTTGGCCAGGACGACCCCGTCAAGACGGTGCCCCAGCAACTCCTGCCACCGTTCCACCAGCACCGCACCGGGCAGCCGCGCCCGCGCCGCGGCGCGGCGTTCGGGGTCGCGGTCACATGCCGCCACGACCTCCAAGCCCACCTTGCGGCACCAGTCCGCGAGGTGAAGCCCCCTCCTGAGTCCGACCACTCCTGTCCGCATACGGACATCCTCTTCCGGGCCCCCCTTGAGTCCCGTAAGTTCACGCAAACTGAAGGGTTCTCGGTGGGAACTCAAAGGTCCGTCGTCGTGCTCTGCGGGGTTGCTTCCGTGGGTTCGGGGCCAACTCGCGACCTTGCCGTTCCTGGTCCCCTGGACCGGCAAGACGCCGAGCGGCCCCCTGCTCGAACGCAGCGAAGCGGAGTTGAGAGCTTGGGGAAGGAGTTGAGAGCTTGGGGGCGGGGCAGCCTCGGGTCGCTGCTGTACCGGCGGGCGCTGGGTGAGGCCGTCGCCACGGCGCTGGCGGTACGCGACGGCGTGCCGTCGACCGGCCCCGCACCCACGTACGCGCAGGTGCAGGCCCTCGTCGACGGGCCCGGCGTCACCTGCCGGTGAGCTTGTCGAGGTCGGGGGCGTAGACGGTCATCCAGTGCGGGTTCAGCCGGTAGTAGACGACCTCGCGGTTCCAGTCGAAGGCGTCGTCGTCGCCGTAGAAGTCCTTCAAGTAGGCGAGGAGTTCCTGCCAGTCGGCCGTGGTCTCGGCGTCCTCGGGGTTCAGCTCCTCCACCGTGCCGTGGGTGAACACGCCGAGGTCCTCGCCGCGCATGTGCGCGACGCTGGCGGCCGGACGGGCCGCGAGATGACGGGCCTTGGCGGCGTTGCGCGCCGTGCCGAAGTGCCACCGGCCGTGCAGGAAGTGCCCGTCGGCGCCGCTGATCCGCGGTTCGCCCTTTGCGGTCACCGTGGAGAGGGCGAGCGTGCACATGCCGGTGAGGACCCCGGTGAGCTGCGCCGCCGTGATGGTGCGGCCCTCGACGATCGAGCGGAGGTGTGCGGTCGCCCCGGAGAGGGAGGAGTCGAGGAGGGACTGGAGCTTGTCGAGTTCTTCTGGGGTTTCGCGCATACGTCCATCGTCGGCCGTAAACCCGACACCCTCTGTCGTCATTGATGAAGCAGCGGTGAGGTTGCTCCGCGCGGGTTGCGCTCGGTGCTGCGTGGATGGCAACAGGTGGGGGACGAACGCCGGGACAGGTTCATGTATTCGCGGTTGATTGACGAGCTGTGATGCCGTTGGTCCTGCTGTCAGGCCGCACGACGCGGTGTTCCCTTGAACTGATTGAGCAGCCATGATGTGCCGCCGTGACGGATTTCGTGGTTCCTCTCGCCATCGCAGTGATCGGGTTAGTGGCAACCGGCTTGGGAGCGGTTGTTGGGGCGCGGGCAGCTAAGTTCGGCGCGGAAAAGAACGCCGAAGCCGTCCGGCGGCAAGTACAGGACCAAGGTGCCGTCGAGCACGGTCACTGGATGCGCCAAGAACGCCTCAACACCTACGAGAGCTTTCTTGAAGCCTGGGATGAGTGCCTGCGCCTCTCCCAAGGATCTGCTGACGCCGACTCCAAGTCGCGTCAATCCGGGCCAAGTTCTTTTCCTGAGGGTGATGCCGAGTGCTCGCACGAAGGAGGAAGAACCCCCCGGCCACGGGCCCAGGGAGTCAGCAGAGCTCAGGGGAACTCACGGGATGTCGCACACCTTCACAGCCGGTTTCCCCCCGCGGAAACGCGGCAGGCAGAAGGACCGACCGGGGCACACGTCCCGGACACCGACGGGAGAGCAACAGGCGGATCTGCCCACCACCTCAGGAGTCCGATCCGCTCTCGGCCTGGTCAGGGCCCACCTCGTGCGCTGACACCAGACGAGGTTGCCGTGTGTCGCCGCCGTCCGCGGTTGTCGATGTCAACGTCGGATGTCAGCGGAACACGTCGGTGCCGGAAGGGTGAACAAGTACGTGAAGCCTCCGGTGGAGACGGTTCCCTCGGTCGAGATCCCATCTGCCAGGGGCCTCACCGCGTTGTCAGCCCAACTTCCAAGCTGCGCCATCAGGGTGGGAAGGGCTCGATGCTTCGTTTGGTGGTCGGAAAATTTTCAGGACTGCCGGTTGGTGCGCAGAATGAAAAGGCCGGCGCCTGTGACGAAGAGCACCGTGCTCACGGTCCACGCCGTCCCGTTCTCAACCGCTGCACGTGGCCATTCCCACCACTGGGCATCGGTGCCCCGTGCTCCTGGTGAACCGATCAAAAAAGCGGGCACGGCCTGGGTCACGGGGAAGAGCCAGGAGAGTCGGGAACCGAGCACTGCCGCGGAGAGCGCCGAAAGCCCGGTAAAACCGAGCAGGTTCCGTAGCGCCAGGGGGAGGGCGGCGGCGTCCTGGGACAGGAGCAGAGCCAGACAGGTGAGAATTGCCGAAATGGCGAAGGCGACGGCGAGGTGCAGGCTGAGAACATGACGTCTGGGCAGGGCGGCGGTATGTGAGAAGTCCGCCATGTTGTCGATGGTCGACATCAGCACGCCTACGCTCAGGAGGAGGGGGATGAATCCTGCTCCGGTGGCGGGGATGGGCTCGTCACCACTGACGTTGGGGAACAGGACGGCTTGACCGCCCCACCATGTCAGAGCGACTGCGCATCCGGCCATGAAAACGAAGGAGCGTACGCTGTGATGGGACCTGAGATGGCTTCGAAGTGGCGAAAACCCCCGATCGGCTGTTAGCACGGTGTCCGCATCTCCTTGGCCCACTGTGTGGCGAATTCTACCTGCTGGGAGTCGGGAAGTTTCATGACTTTGAGGACATCTTGCTGCCATGAAGTATCCCCCGAGTACTCATAGGAGGGCAGCTGGGTGGATCTCGTTGCCCGCGCCTCGAGCCACGCTTCGAGCCGTAGCCCCGCGTCCACCCGAATCTGCATCTTTTTCTCGGACTCCTCTTCGCACCAATTCTTGTGAGAGTCGGTCATCTCGATGAGGACGGTATGAAGCAGGTCCCGGGGACCGTGGTCCAGGGTGAAGCCACCGGTGCCGCCCTCTCCCAGTCCCTGCTCCATGTACCGCGCAGGAGGGGAAAGGACTCCTTCGGCGGCCTGCGCGACCTTCCGTGCCGCTTCGACTGCTTCCGGAAGACGGTCCGCGTGCTCGGGCCACACGCAGACGGAACTTTCACCGCTCGGAGCGCATACCGGTTCTTCGGCCTGCCTGCCCTCCAGGAGGAGGCTCCCGTTCCCCGGCATGGCTCCGATGGCGATCAACGTTGCGGCAGAAAAGAAGACACCTGTGATTGAAGTTGATTTCCTGCGCCCGCTTGATTCCAGAACCCAGCCCACCGTGCAAGCCGCCGCCAGAGCCAGGACCGTAATGGCAAGGCGCCAGGCGAGGTGCGCGGACGAAATGCGCACATCGATTGAATGGTAGAAAGCGATGTACGCAAGTGGTGACGAGTTGGAGCTGAAGACGAGGCTGAAAAGCAGGAAGCCGCCGATCGCCGCAATCGCCCCGGTGAATCGGGTGGGTGCGATACGGCCGATAAAATGCCCCAAAGCGAGCGCGAAAATGATTCCACTGAGACCGAACAGCGGGTAATCGAGCCAAGGCCCTCCGGGGGCCCCTGCCGCCGTGATCCAGGCACAGGCCGTACAGAGCACGTATACAAGGCAGAGCCACGCAGCGTCAGCAGCCAGCCGGGCCAGTTCCACCTGCGGCAAGGGCCGAGCGGTCAGAAGCAGGTCTGAGCCGCTGCGGCGCAGCCGGGACGACTGCTGAGCGGCAAGACCGACACCGGCGATCATCAAAGGCACTGCCGCCCGTGTAGACGCCGCTGATGTTTCCGGCCAAGAACCCTGCCAGGGATCGCCGACGAAGAAAATCATCGCCGCAGCGGCGGCGAACAAAGGAAGCGCTGCCCAGCGCAACGGGGTGCGTCGGAATTCGACGAGGAAGCCGGTCACTTGGCGCCTGCCCGGTCCTGAAGGGAAGGCGCGCCGAGAGCCGTTGCGTATCCGCGCTCCAAGGGGGTGTCTCCCGGCGCATCAGCGGTACTGAGCGCTTGCAACTCTGCCGGCGGTCCCACGAAACGCAATGTGCCCTCATACAGCACACCCATACGGGCACACGTGTGCGCCACGTCTTCGACGAGGTGCGTGCTCAGCAGGACACAGCTGTCCTGAGCCAAGTCGCGCACGAGTTCGCGAAATCGAACGCGCTGATGCGGGTCCAGTCCTGTGGTGGGCTCGTCAAGGATGATCAGTGTGGGGCGGCCGGCGATGGCCTGGGCGATGCCGGCTCGGCGAAGCATGCCTCCGGAGAGCTTACGCAGCGGAGTGCTCGCCTGGCCCTGGAGTTCCACCCGCTCGATGGCCTCCGCCGCCGCCTTCGTGATGTCGCTTCGCGGTACTTCACGCAGCCACGCACAATGCCGCACGAAGTCTGTGACGGTGAAGTCGGCAGGATAGGCGAAGCTCTGAGGAAGGTACCCGATTTCACGTCGCGCCGCGCGTAGTTCCTTGAGCGTTCGAACGTCGCGCCCGAACAGCCTGAGAGCCCCTGAAGTCGGCCGGCTCGCGGTGGCCAAACTGCGCAGAAGTGTGCTTTTTCCGGCCCCGTTGGGGCCAAGCAGGCCAAAGGCGCCGGCCTCAAGCGTGAGGCTGACGCCTTGGATCACCGGCTTCCCCCGGTATCCCTGGTGCAGATCGTTCACTTCAACCAACAGCATGTGCAATCCTATTGACAGCGTTGGGGGGCGTACTTGCACTACGCCCCCCAACGCGCTCACTGAGCTGCTTACAGCAGCTCGACAACAACCTTCTCGATGCTGAAGGTGCAGTCGGGGACGTAGACGCGCACCGTACCGCTCTTCTGGTCCACTCGCTCCGAGTAGAGGTCGGCCTCGAAGTTGCAGACGGCCTTCGCCCTCCACTTACCGGAACCGGTGCACTCGGCCCACCCGCCCGTGCTTCCCGCGCTCGTCTTGCAGCTCAGCGCCTGCGCGCCGACTTCACCGGCCGAGGCGGGCGAAGCGGCCAGCGCGCCGACGGTCATGAAGGCGGCGCTTATGACAGCAGCAGCTCTCTTGCGCATATGGAAATCCTTCCCGTGCTTTCATGGCCCCCATACGAGGGTCATGCGCCAGGCATATCCCGGTTGTGAAGACTGTATGCCACACAGAGATCTCCGCGCAGCCTCAAGATCAACATTGGCCGAAAAGACGCCCGTGCCGCCCAAGGAATGTAATCTTTATGTGCAATTTTCACCTTATGTTTTTCAATGCTCGAGTGGAGGTGCTTAAAGGGTGGCCGAATTGATGAACAGCTCCGTAAGGGATTTTGAGGCTCTGCGGACGAAAATTCTGATGGCTCGGAATGCTTCCTCACTGCGGCCGGCAGTGAGCCGTTTCCAACCCGACGGATGATGGGGGTCGGTGGCCCCGGCGGTGAGCATGAGGAAAGCTCCTGGTGGACGGGTCCACGACCGGGATCACCGGTCCGCCAGGAGCTTTCGCGTGCTTGCCCACCCGTCCGGTACCGATCTGTCCCGCCGCGCCCTGCAACGCCTCTCCGGTCCCCCCACAGCGGGCTTCCGGGTCGGGATCGCGGCGGTCCACCGGTACACACGCGAGGCCGTCGGCCTTCTGGCCGCTTCGGCACCCACGGGCGAACAAGACTTACCAGGGTGCGGGCGCGGTCGTCCGCGTCCCGTTCCGGGGCAAGGACCTGCGCGGCCGGCGCCGACGTCACGACCGGTCCCACGCGAAGATCCGCGCCTTCGTCGAGCGAGCCATGGCCACCCTCGCGTGCTGACGGCTCCTGCGAGAGCTCCGTCGCGGCACCATGCGGATCACCGCCGTCGCCCGAGCCGTCATCGCACTCGAACTCGCCACCCTCAAGGGGGAAAGGACTCAGTTCCCTGAAGCGCAGGCCCGCACGCCGCTACGAACCACGCAGCGCCTCGTACAGACCCAGGGAGCGCCGCGACCGTGGTCTCCCCGTACCCGTCGGTCTCGGCGCCGCCCTCGCCGTGGATCAGGCCGCCGTCTCCACCACGTCCGCCACCACGCAGCTGACGTTGTCCGGGCCCCCTGCCCCGTTGGCCTCGGTGATCAGGGCGTGGACCGCGTCGTCCGGGGCCGGGGCGGCGGCGAGGAGGCGCTGGATCGTGTCGTCGGGGACGACGGCCGGGAGGCCGTCGGAGCAGAGGAGGTAGCGGTCGCCGGGGTGGGCGTCGTGGAGACGGAGGTCCGGGGACGCGGTCGTCCCGGCACCGGTGAGGGCCTTCAGCAGGAGGGAGCGCTGGGGGTGGGAGGCGGCCTCCTCCGGAGTCAGGCGGCCCTCGTCGAGCATCGACTGGACCACCGTGTGGTCGTGGGTGATGCGGAACAGCGTGCCGTCGCGCAGGAGGTACACCCGCGAGTCGCCCAGGTGGACCAGGGCCAGCCGGGAGCCCGTCCACAGCAGGGCGGTCAGCGTGGTGCCCGCCTCCTCCGCGCCGGCGGCCGCGTCGCGCACCGCCTGCGCCGCGCCCTGGACCGCGTCCTCCAGGAGGTTGAGGACACCGCCCGCCGGTATCTCCCCCGCGTCCAGGAACCGCAGCGCCTCCACCGCCGCACCGCTCGCCGGCGCGCCCGCCGGACCGAAGCCGTCGGCCACGGCCAGCAGCCGGCCGCCCGCGTACGCGGTGTCCTGGTTGGCGGGGCGGACGCGGCCCCGGTCGGAGTGGGCGTGGTGGCGCAGTTCCAGGGTGGTGGCGTTCATGGTGGTGTCCCTTCTCGACTCTTCCGTCAGGTGATCGACCAGGAACGCGGCGAGGTCCCGCCGTACGGCCGTCTCCGCCTCGACGCGGGCCCAGTACGCCCGGATCTCCCCGGCGGCGGCCGCGGTGTCCAGCGAGCAGACGTGGCGTATCTCCGCCAGCGGCATGCCCAGCCGCCGCAGCCACGCCACCAGCCGGGCCCGCTCCAACTGCCCGGTCGCGTAGTAGCGGTAGCCGGTGTCCGGGTCCACCCGGGCGGGCCGCAGCAGGTCCAGCTCGTCGTACAGGCGCAGTGCCTTCGAGGACAGCCGGCACGCCTTCGCGAACGCGCCGATCGTCAGCATCCCCATGGGTCCCCCGTACCTCTCGTGGCCGTCCTGCCGCGTCCCGCGTCGTCCCGCGTTCCGCCACCGATGCTGGGGCTTCACCGAAGGGGAAGGTCAAGCGCGCGATCCGGTTCCTGTTTCCGGTTGCGGAGGCGGGCGGGGCAGGCACCGGACATCCCGGATTGCTAGCCTGCCGGTCCGATCGACCGTTCGTACGAGGGGGGAGCCCGCCGTGCCCCGCATCGCGCTCGTGACCTGCCGGCCCGGGCCCTCGGTGGCCGAGGACCGTGACCTGCCGGGGCTGGTGCGGGCGCTCCGGGAGGCCGGGGCCGAGGCGTCCGCCGTGGTGTGGGACGACGAGGAGGCCGACTGGAGCGGCTTCGACCTCGCCGTGATCCGCTCGACCTGGGACTACAGCTGGCGGGCCGCCGAGTTCACCGCCTGGGCCGAGCGGTGCGGCAGGGCCACCCGGCTGGCCAATCCGGCGGACGTGGTGCGGTGGAACACCGACAAGCGGTACCTCGGCGACCTCGCCGCGGCCGGCGTGCCGGTCGTCCCCACCCGCTACCTGGCCCCGGGGGACCCGGCCGACCTCCCGGCCGACCACGAGTACGTCGTCAAGCCCGCCTCCGGCGCCGGCGCCCGGTTCGCCGCCCGCTACGCGCCCGAGGAGCACGACACGGCCGTACGGCACCTGCGGCGGATGCACGCCGACGGGCTCACCGCGATGGTGCAGCCGTACGTGCGGGGCATCGACACCGCCGGTGAGCGGGCGCTGCAGTTCTTCGGCGGACGTCTGCTGCACGCCAGCCGCAAGCAGGCGGTGCTCGCGCCCGGGACGCCCTACGACGAGCGCAAGGTCGCCCATCCCGGACTGACCGCCTGGACGCCCGCCCCGGCCGAACGCGCCGTCGCCGAGCGGGCCCTGGCCGCCGTGCCCGGGGCGCCCGAGCTGCTGTACGCCCGGGTCGACCTCGTGGACGGGCCGGACGGGGAGCCGTGCGTGATGGAGCTGGAGCTGGTCGAGCCGAACCTGTTCCTGTCGCTGCACCCGGGGTCCGTGGAGCGCGTGGTGGAGGAGGTCCTCAAGGCCGCGGGGGGCCGCTGACCGCCGTCCGCTGCAGCAGGCCCCAGGTGAACTCCGCGACCACCTCGTGGCGTTCGCCCCGGACGTCCGGGGCGGTGAGGGCCAGGCCCCACCGGGCCGGTGCCGTGCCCTCCAGGGGGCGGGCCGGGGGGAAGGCGCGGGCGGCCTCGTCCACCGTGCAGGACCAGGGCGTCAGGTCCTCCAGCGTGCGCGGGGCGGGAGGTGCGGCGTCCGGCGCGCGGACCAGCCACTCGTTCCAGACGGCGCCCCCGGAGCCGGTCAGGACCTCGAAGCGCAGGTCGGGCCAGAGCGGGACCGGCCACTGCCACGCCTCGCCGTCGAGGTCGCCGACCCGGCGCGGGGTCCGGGACTCCGGCTCGCCGAGGACGGAGCGGTACCGGGACAGGGGAGGGCGGGAGCGCGGGGAGCGGACCATCGCCTGCCAGCGCCTGTGGGCCTCGCGCATCCGCGCGAGGGGGGCGCCCAGCGTGCGCCGGGCGTCCTCCACCAGGTCGGGGTTGAAGTCGGCCATGCGGCGCAGCAGCACCAGCTGGAAGTCGAGCGCGGTGAAGGGGCTAGCGGGGGGCTTCGCGGAGGGCATGGGAACCATCGTCGCCCCTGCGCGCCCCTCCGGGGCGGCGGCCGTCCGGGAGGAACAGCACCGAGTTGACGTAGCGCGGGCCCCTCAGCGGGCCGTGGGGCAGGACCCGGCGGAGCAGGCCGTGCGAGACGACGTACGAGGTGCGGGCCTGGTGGGCCTCCAGGGGGAAGCGGGACAGCGGGATCCAGGTGTCGGCGGGCAGGACCCAGCCGTCGTAGCCGAGGCGGGACAGGTACGTCACCACGGGGGCGACGGGCTGGATGCGGGACTCCAGCTCCACGAAGAGGGCCGGGCGGTCGCGGGCCAGGATGCCGGCCGCCCCGCGCAGCACCGCCGACTCGCTGCCGTCCACGTCGATCTTCATGAAGCCGACGTCGCGCAGGCCCAGTTCGTCCAGGGTGACGCAGGTGACGTCCAGGCAGTGGCCGTGGATGTCCCGGCGGACCAGGGACGACACGCCCCGGTCGCCGTCGTCGTCCGGCGGCAGCCACAACCGGGCCGTGCCGGAGCGGTCCGAGGCCGCCGCGCGGATCACCCGTACGTTCGGCGGGGCGGTGGCGGCGAGCAGCCGTGCCAGGTGGGGGACCGGTTCGACGGTCACCACGCGCCGGACGTGCCGGGCCAGCCGGTGCGTCCACGGGCCGTACCAGCCGCCGACGTCCACCGCCGTGTCGCACTCCGGCGGGCACAGGTCGGCGAGCCGGGCCAGTTCGGGCTCGAAGCGGGGGTAGACCGTCCGGGCCGCGAGGGCCACGGCACGGGTGGGCAGGAAGGCCGCCGCGCGGGCGGCCGGGGTCCGGTGCGCGGGCGGTGTCACGGCGCCGTCCCGGGGGTGCCGGGGCGGTGCGCGGGGGAGGGGGGCGCGGGGGACATGCGGGTCAGCAGCTTCTCGTGCTCCTCGTCCGGGACCTGCTCCCCGGACGAGGGCAGCAACTGCGGGATGCCGTCGACGATCGGATAGCGGCGGCGCAGGCGCGGGTTGTACAGGGACGCCTCCCGCGCCGCCCGTCCGCCCGTCCCCTCCTCACGGTCCGCGCCGGGGGCGGGGGGCAGCAGGTGCAGCGGGCCCTTGTCGAGCGGGCAGGCCAGGATCCGCAGCAGCGGGTCGTCGGGGTTCACCGGATGTCAGCTCCTCGGGCGTGGGGGTCGGTCGGCGGGCGGTGTCGTGCTTCGGCATGACCAGCAGCACGGCGACCGCGAGCACCGTGCCCGCGACGCGCAACGCCAGCCGCAGCGGCTCGTCGGGGAGTTCCTCGCCGAACGACAGCGTGCCGAGCACCGCCGAGTACAGACAGGAGACGGTCGTGCACACCGGCACGATCAGCGAGGCCCGGCAGCGCTGGAGCGCCGCCTGCGACATCACCAGACCGAACGCGCCGGTGAACAGCAGCAGGTACGGGTACGGGGAGAGCAGCAGGGCGGGCACCGCGCCGCCGACGCCGTCGGTCGTCAGCCGGCCCGACACCCCCTTGATGGCCAGTGAGCTGACGCCGTAGAGCAGGCCGACGGCCACGCCGTACTCGACGCCCGTGGTCGGCATCCGGTGGCGGCGGCGGGCACGGCGCTCGGCGGAGGCGTACAGCCACACCCCGGCCGCCAGCGACGGCACGCACACCAGCAGGATCAGCGGGTACGGCGCCGCGTGGCCCACGGCGTCGGCGCCCGGACCGCCCTCGCGCAGCGACAGCACCACCATCAGCAGCGCGAGCAGGATGGCGCCCAGCGCGTACCGCTCCCGGCCGCTGGTCTCCTCGCCCAGCACCTGGGCCGACAGCAGCACGAGCAGCACCAGGCCGGAGACGAAGAGGCCCTGCGCGGCGGCGATCGGCAGCGTGCGGTACACCACCAGCTGGGCGGCGAAACCGGCCGCGAGGGCCAGCGCGCCGCCGATCCACAGCGGGCTGCCGAGCACCAGCCGCAGCAGCCGCGCGGGCCGGCGGACCGTCACTTCGGGCAGGGTGGCCAGCGCCCGCTTCTCCAGGACGAACCCGCCGCTGTAGAGGACGTTCGCCAGCAGGGCGGCGGCCACTCCCCACCACATGACCCCCCGGCCCCCTCACGTCTTCCGCGCGTGCAGCAGCAGGATCGAGGCGAGCGAGGGGCCGGCGCAGGCCAGCCGGTCCAGCGGCCGCAGCGCACGCGGGACCCCGTGGAAGGGGGCGCCCTCGAGGCGCACCACGGTGAAACCGGACGCGGCGACGAACTCCCGCAGCGCGCGGGCCGTGTAGAGCCGCAGGTGCCCGACCACCTCGGTGCCCGGCCGGCCGTGGATGCCGCGCAGGCTGACCTCGGAGAACACCGGCTGCACCCCGGCCAGCAGCAGCACCCGGTTGTACCAGGCGGCCAGGTTCGGGGTGGAGAGCATCAGATGGCCGCCGGGGCGCAGCACGCGGCGGATCTCGTCGAGCGCCGCGTCCGGGTCGACGAGGTGCTCGAGCACCTCGCTGAAGAGGACCGCGTCGGCCGAGGCGGAGGCGAACGGCAGTCCGCCACCGGTGAGTTCGCCGCGCACCGCGTACGGCAGCCGGGTGCGGGCGCGGGCGAGGGCGTCCTGGGACCAGTCGACGCCGACGAGGCGGTGGCCGCGCAGGAAGGGGGCGGCGGTGGCCGCGGCGGATCCGTCGCCGCAGCCGATGTCGAGGACCGTCCGCGGGCCCCCGTGGCCGGCCGGGCCGAGCGCCCGGGCCAGCATGCGGGCCTGGCGGCGGCTGCGGGCGGGGCCGGAGGCCACGGGGACGGCGGGGTTCTCGTAGAAGTCGCGCAGGTCGCGGGGCGGGGGCGTGGTGGCCGGTGCGGTCGGGGTGGTCGGCGTGGTCGTCACGGGGTCGCCTCCGTGGTGTGCAGGTGGTGCGCGAAGAGATCGCGCAGCTGTGCGCCGTCGCCGGGGCCGAGCAGCGTGCGGGACCAGCGCAGGGCCAGATGGAGCCGGCCCGCGGTGGAGGCGGTGGTGAAGGTGAGCCCGCGGGGCATCCGGGCCGGCGCCGAGAACCACACGGCGTGCGCCCGCCCCGCCTCCTCGCCGAAGTCCAGCGGGTACGGGATCCGCCCGATGTTGCTGAGCAGCGTGGTCGACGTCCAGGGCGCCGCCGCCCGGCGCAGGGCGCGGGTGAGGGCGGCACGGCAGGCGACCGGCGCCCAGGGCGCGGTGAGCAGGGCGGCGCCGTGGCCGAGCTGGGGCCGGGGGAGGGACTTCAGCGCGCGGGTGCGCAGGGCGGTGCGGCGCAGCAGCTCGGGCATCGGGACGGAGTCCAGCTCGTCCGGTGCGAAGGACACGTCCACGAGCCGGGTGCCGTTGCCGATCGGCATGGCCGCGTCCCGGGGCCGGTCGTCCACCGGCATGGTGATGCGCAGGGGGCGGCGGGCGGCCCCGCGCTCCCGGTTCCAGTGGGCGACCGTCAGGGCCGTGGCGACCATGAGCTGGTCGTTCACGGTGTACGGGGAGCCCTTCGGCCGGTGCGGGAGCGGCAGTTCGGTGAGGAGCTGGCCGTTGCCGGGGGTCCGCCCGGGGGTGCCGGGGGCCACCCGGGCGGGCGGTGCCCAGGGGGAGGGGACGTCCGGCGGGCCCTGCGGTGGCTCCGCGGGGCGCACGGGCGGGGCGGTGGGGGCGTTGTCCCGCCCGCCGTACACCTCGGCGGCGGTGGCCAGGACCCGGAGGCAGGCGGGGCCGTCGAGGGCGGTGTGGTTGACGGTCAGGACGAGGGCCGTGCCCCGCCCGCCGTCCGCCACCGCCGTGTCCGTCACCGCCGTGTCCGTCACCGCGTCGTCCACCACCTCCAGGCGGACCGGCGGGGACGCGGTGAGCGGGGGCGCCTGGGACAGGGACCGGCCGCGGGCGCCCTCCAGGGAGTCCCTCCCCGGGGGCGGGAAGCGCACCGCCTCCACGTCCGGCTCGTCGGTCAGCTCCCACTCGTAGCGGCGCCGGTACCAGGGGCCCGGCGCCTCGCGCATGAGGATGCGCGGGTGCCGGCGCAGGGCCTCCGTGAACGCCTTGCGCAGACGGCCGTGGTCCAGGTGCCCGGGGAGGTGTACCTCGATGTGGACGGTCTCCGGCTCCGCCTCCTGCAGGCAGTGCCGGGAGACCTCGTCGACCACGGGGAAGGGGATGCGCGGGGGAGCGGTCATACGGTGCCGCCCTTCCCCGGGTCGCCCGGCACCCCGGGCAGCCGCCGCGCGGACGGGCCGGAGGCGGGGGGCGGTTGCGGGGCGGGAGGAGGCACCGCGGTGGGCAGGGGCGGCGCGGGGTGCGTGTGGGGAGCGGGCGACATCCCCGACACGTGGGGGCCGGCCGCGGGCACCGGCGGCAGCACCGCCGTCGACCCCGGACCGTCCCCGCGCCCGCCCGGCCCCCGGGCCGGGCCCTTCCGCCCGCGCGTCTCCCCGAGGCTCACCAGAGCGGCGAACAGGCCGACCAGTGCGAGCAGTTGGGCCACGTGCCCGTACGCTCCGGTGCCGGCGCCCACCGGCTCCCCGGCCCCGAGCGCCGCCGCGACGCCCGCCCCCGCGAGGGCCGCGAACGCGACCGGCACCAGCAGCGTGTGCCGCCGCCGTGCCAGCAGCGCCAGCGCCGGGACCAGCAGCGCCCACCAGCCCGCGATCACCACGCCGACCAGCGTCAGCGCCACCACGCCGAGCCACGGGCCGGGCGGTGCGGGAGCCGGCTGCGGCTCGTCGGGGTTCTCGGCGTTGCGGCGCCACAGCGCCAGCCCGATCAGCACCGCGATCCCGATCCCGCTGCCGATCAGCCCGGCGTCGTAGGTCGTGGCCGGCTCGTAGGACAGCTTCACCGTGCCGCCCGCGCCCGCCGGGATCCGCCAGCCCTGCTGCCAGCCGTCCAGCCGCAGCGGCGTGAGCTCCTCGCCGTTCAGGGTGGCCTTCCAGCCGTCGTTGTGGTTCTCGTACGTCGTCAGGTACGAGGCCGCGCCCGAGCCGACGGTGACCTCGCGGTGGTCGCCGAGCCAGTCCTGGATCTTCAACTGGCGCCCGGAGCCGGCGGCCCGGGGCACGGTCCCGCGGGTCAGGGTCACCTCGGTCAGCGCCAGCGGACCCGCGTCACCGGCCTCGACCCGGTGGTCGCCCGCGGGAAGCTCCAGTCCCCGGTCGTCACCGCCGCCCCGGCAGAGGGTCACCTCCATCGGGCGCCGCTCCACCAGGTCCCGTACCGTCCCCCGCACGCTCGTCTCGTACAGCTCGTCGTCCACCGCCAGCACCGGTCCCTTCCCGCAGGCCAGCGAGACCTCCCGGGTGCCGGACGGCTGCGGGGTGCGGTACTGGTCGAGGGCCGGGACGTACGCTTCCGTCAGGCCCACCGGAAGCTGCAGGTCCTCGCCGACGACCGGGTTGTGCAGGGTGAGCGGGGCGGTCCGGGTGACCGTGACGTCGAGCCGGTCGGTGGTGATCGGCGGGAAGCGGACCCAGCCGTTCTCGTCCACCTCGGCGACCGCCGCGCCGTCCGGGGAGCTGATGTGCACCTCGGCGGCCCGGGCGGACAGGCCCCCGGCGGGAGCCAGCACCAGCTCGCCGACCGGCTGTTCGCCCTCCCAGCTCAGGTGGAAGGTCGGCCGCTCGCCCGCGACCCACGCCGTGGTCAGGTCGCCGTCGGTGAGGTTGCGCGCCGACAGGCCGGCGCCGAGGCGGGCGGTGGAGTCGGCGGTGGCGACGATCCGGCTTCGCTGCTCGGGCGCCACCTCGTACAGCAGCCGGTCCAGCGCCTCGCCCGGCACCGCCACCGCGCGCGCCGTCACCTCGTACGTCCCCGCCGCGCCGGTGGTGAACCGGCGGTGCAGTCCCGCCTCGGTGCCCACGGCGGACAACCCCGTGGGGTCGGCGGCGCGGTGCAGGGAGATCACCTCGGCGGTGGCGGTGGACTTCTCCGCGTCGGTGGGCAGCCGCAGCAGCCGGGTCACCTGCACGTCGGGCAGGTCGATCTCGGAGAAGCCCGCGCCGGTCAGACCGGCGCGCTCGGCCGTCGAGTCGACGATCGTCAGCTTCATCCAGCCCGTCGCGCCCGCGGGCGCCTCGATCTCCTGCCGGGTGCCGTTGGCCCGGAGGAAGCTGGTCGCCGACCCCTTCTCCGTCTCCACCCGCACCCGGGTCGCCGCCGCCCGCACACCGTCCTGCGGCAGCGGGGTGATGCCGAGGGAGTCCGGCATGTCGTAGGTGCCGTCGAAGGCGATGCGCAGCCACTGCCCGTCCGGCGAGTCGGCCGAACCCTCCGCCCACGCGGTGTCGGGGTTGCCGTCGAAGGCGTTCACCGGGTCGAACTGCGGCAGGTGGAACAGCCAGTTGCCGTAGGAGGAGGCCGTCACCGAGCGGGCGCCGCGCAGTTCGGCCACCGTCTGGTGGTCCCGTCCCTCGACCGGCAGGATCTGGTGCGGCGGCTCGCCCGCGTTCTGCTCGGCGTCCGGCGCGTTGCGCTCGTCGCTGGTGTACGTGTACGACGTGTTGGCGTTGACCAGGCCGAACCGGGTGTCCGCGCGCCGCAGTCCGTCGCCGACCACCTGCACCGGCGGGGTGCCGAGCCCGGGGTGCCCGTCACCGGTCAGCACGGCCGGCCGGCCGCGCAGCCCGTCCGCGAGCGGCAGCAGCGCCTCGGGGCCGCCGGAGACCACGGCGGTGTCGGCGATCGGCAGCAGTCCGGCCTGTCCGGGCCGCGGGACGTCCCCGCCGGCCGGACGGTAGATCTCCACCGCCCGCTGCCGCGGGTACAGGCCCTCGACCTGGAGCGGGGTGCCGTCCGCGATCACGCCGCCGGTCATGACCGGGCCGAGGCCGGTGACCCGCTCGTACCCGGACTGCTCCAGGGTGCGCCTGACCGTCGCGGTGGGCACGGAGCCGATCTGGTCCGGGTCGAGGTCGCCCCGGACGACGACGTAGAAGACGCCGGCCCGGCTCAGGTAGTCGGCCAGTCCCGGCACCGCGGCGCCGGTCAGCAGGGCCTGCTCGACCGCGTCCATCGCGCGCCGGTTGCCGGGGGTGCCGAAGGGCACGTAGTCGCGCTGCGCCCAGCGGGACTCGGCGACCACGTCCAGCGGCTGGTCGATGGTCGACCCCCAGGTGTGGATGCCGTGCGCGGTGGCCGGGACCACCAGGGCGCGGGCGTCGGGGGAGTACTTCTCCAGCCAGTCGGCCGTGGCCCGCCAGTACTTGGGGATCTCCTGGAACGAACCCGGCGCGAGGATCGAGCCGTTGAGGTACGGCCACAGCAGCCCCGGCAGCACCAGGACCGCGGCGACCAGCGGGGCGAACCGCCGCCCGCGCACCCGGTGGGTCCCGCGCGACTCGGCGGCCGTGCCCACCAGGTGCGCCAGGCCCAGCACGAGCGCCAGCGCCAGTCCCGTCTGGAACTTGTAGATGTTGCGGAACGGCGCCGCCCAGCCGTCCAGCCAGTCCTGCACCACCGCGTGGAAGGGGGCGCCGAACGCGCCGCCGTACCCGGCGAGCAGCACCAGCGCCGTCACCAGCACGGTCAGCACCAGCCAGCGCCGCTCCGGCACGTCCCGCCGGGCGATCCCGGCGAGGCCCAGCCCCGCCGCGAGCGCCGAGCAGACGACCACGAGCGCCGAGGAGGCCACGGTCCAGCCGGCCGGCAGCCACGCCTCACCGAAGTGGAGGTAGGCCACCCAGTTCCCGGCGCCGCGCAGCGCCTCCGTCGCCGCCATGGTGTCGGTCGTGGTCCGCGCGGTCTCGATGTAGGGGAGGAAGTTCTCGCCGTGGATCCCGAGCAGCAGCAGCGGGATCCACCACCAGGCCGTCGCCACGGCCACCGCGGGCGCCCACCAGGCGATCAGTCTCCGCTGCCGCGGCGGGCGGGAGAGCAGGTACAGGCCGACGGGCAGCAGGGAGGCCAGCGTCGAGGCCGCGTTGACCCCGCCCATGAACGGCACGAGCAGCGCCGAGCGCAGCGCCGCGACCCGGGCCGTGTACCGCTCGTTCGTCAGCGGCAGCAGCACCCAGGGCAGGAAGGCGCCCGGCAGCGCGGCGGCCGACGTGGAACCGACGACCGCGGTGAACACCGGCCACAGCGCGTACGCCGCCGCCGCGAGCAGCCGGGACGCCCCGCCGCCCACGCGCAGCCGCTCCGCCAGGCGCAGCGCGCCCCAGAACGCGACCGACACGATCAGCGACATCCACAGCCGCTCCGCCAGCCACACGGGAAGGTGCAGGAGGTCGCACACCCAGTAGTACGGCAGCATCGGCCAGAGGTAGCCGACGTACTGGTCGGAGATCCCGCCGAACGACCCCCGGTCGTGCCACAACTGGCCCAGGTCGGCGAGGAACTGCCCGGGGTCGACGGTGACGCCGAGCTTGGTGTCGAAGGTCTGCCGGCCGGGCTGCACCGCGAGGAACAGCACGAACACCACGGCCCAGAAACCCAGCAGCCAGCGCCGCGACCGCGGGCCCGGGGAGGGGCCCGCGGCGTTCGGGGAGCGGGGGACGGCTGCCGGAGGAGGAGCCTGGACCATGGTCGTCATACGGGACACCGCCGGAGGATGAGGAGGAGGTTCCAGGTGGCGAACTCGCGCAGGCCGGGCACCTTGACCACGGTCTCGGTGAGGAACGGCCAGTAGCGGGAGCGCGCCGAGACGATCCGTACGTCGTCACGGGCGCGCACGTGCCGCAGGGTGGTGCCGATGTGCACGGGGAAGAGGTTCTCGCCGAGCGTGTGCTTGGCCGGCCTGCCGGTGCGGCGCCGGTAGCGGGCCCGGGCCCGCTCGGCCCCGAGGTAGTGCCAGGGGGCCCACTCGTGACCGCCCCAGGGGGACAGCCAGTTGGTGAACGACACGTAGACCAGCCCGCCCGGCCGGGTCACCCGGACCAGCTCGCTGAGGAAGGTCTGCGGATCGGCCACGTGCTCCAGGACGTTGGAGGAGAACGTGACGTCCGCGCACCCGTCGGCCAGCGGCAGCAGGTAACCGTCCGCGACCACCGTCCCCTCGGGCGGCTTCTCGGCGAGCTCCCGCACGTCGGGCTCGAACAGGTAGGCGTACGCGCCGCGGGCGCGGAACTCCTCGGTGAAGTGGCCGCTGCCGCCGCCGACGTCCACCACCACCCGGCCGGCCACCGGGCCGTCGTACGCCTCGACCTGGTCGGCGGCGTCCCGGGCGAGCAGCGCGTAACAGGCGTCGGGGTCCTCCTGCTCGTGCAGGAAGGCCCGGAAGAGGGCGAGGGACCTGCGCAGCGACGGGTCCTTCGGCCCCCGCCCGGTTCTCGGCCCCGTCCGGCCGGGGAGTCCGCCGGTGCTCACTGCTGCCGGCCCCCCACGGCCTCGGCCGCCACCGCCCGGAACTGCCGCACGGTGCGGTCCCAGCGGAAGCGGGCGGCGCGGTCGCGGGCCGCCTCGCCCATCAGCTCCCGGCGGTGCGCGGACAGCGCGAGGGTGCACCAGGCCGCCGCGAACGAGGACTCGCCCCGGGCCAGCACACCGGTCACGCCGTCCACCACGGAGTCCCGCAGACCGGGGACGTCGAACGTGATCGCCGGCGTGCCGCGGGCGGCGGCCTCGGTGACGACCAGGCCCCACCCCTCGACCGCGGACGGGTGCAGCAGCAGCCAGGCCGCGCACAGCAGGCGGTGCTTCTCCGCCTCGGACACGTGCCCGGCGAACGCGACGTCCGGACCGGCCAGGCGCTCCAGCCGGTCCCGCTCGGGGCCGTCACCGACGATCACCAGCCGGCCGCCGGTGACCGGCCGTACCCGCTCCCACAGCCTCAGGAGCAGATCGATGCGCTTGTACTCGACGAGCCGGCCCACGGCCACGAACAGCGGTTCCGGGGAGCGCGGGGTGCGCGGGCCCGGCTCCTCCACACCGTTGTGCACGATCCGGATCCGCTCCCGCGGTACGCCGAGTCCCTGCAGCGCGTGCGCGGTCGACGGGGAGACGGCGACCAGCAGCCCGCGCCGGCGCGCACCGGTCAGCGCCCAGTGCTCGAGTTTTCGCCCGATCCGCGCGGCCGGGGCCAGCGGGCCGCCGAAGCGCATCGGCCACAGGTCGGTGTGCACGTGGTTGACCAGGCACAGGGTGGGCCCGTGGTGCCACAGCGGCGCCAGGTACGGCACGCCGTTGCACACCTCGACCAGCAGGTCGCAGTCGCCGACCTGACGGGCGAAGGCGGACGGGGCACGGAGGTAGTGACCGTACGTGCCGCCCGCCGACACCACCCGGTAGTCACGGAAGGACGCGGGTCCCCCGCACAGCAGGGTGACCTGGTGGCCCAGACGGGTCAGGCCGTCGGCGAGCCGGTCGACCAGCAGCTCGGAGCCGCCGGCGGACGGGTTGCCCAGGTCGCGGTGGGCGAGGAAGACGATCCGGCGGGGAGGGGCGGGGAGCGCCACCGGGCGCTGCGACGCGCTGGGGGACGCGGCGCGGTGGGAGTCCCCTCGCTCGTGGGAGTCCCCCCGCTCGGGCGAGGCCGAGAGGGGAGGAGGGGACGGTACGTGCTGGGGCATCGTTGCTCCAACTCGTCTCGGAGAGTGGGGAAGTCGGAGGCGGTGGGGCGCCGTGGGGTTGCGGACGGGGCGTGGCCGGACCGGGGTGGGGTGGGGATGCACAGTTTTCGCCCAGCCGTTGCCCACGGCTACTCACGCGCGTGACAATTTCCGGCTTTGTTGAAGCCGGCGCCCTGTCATTTCGTGAGCACGGAATGCGGCATACCGGGCGTTTCGGTGTCTTCTTCCTCCGTGCGTCCGCGCGCCAACAGGACTCCTCCGGCCACCGCGAGGAGTCCCCCCGCCACGGCCGCACCGACCGGCAGCGTCTCGCCCAGCAGGCGCAGTTGGCCGCTGTCGCGCTCGGCCTGGCGGACGGCCTCCTTCTGGGTCCGGTCGGTGAACACGATCTTCTCGGCGTCCAGCAGGACGGCCGCGTCCTCGTCCGCGCCCGGCGCCCGCAGGGTCTGCTTCGGGCCGGTCTGCGCGCGCAGCACCCGGCCCGTGCGCTGGTCCACGATCAGCTCGATGCCGTGGTTGGCGTACCACTCCTCGGCCAGCACCTGCGGACGGTCCGGCAGGTCGACGATGCTGCCCGGCACCAGCCGGGTGCCGGACTTCGTCGGCGGCACCGAGGCGGTGAACCGGTACCCCGTGTAGCCCTGGACCTTCGCGGTGCCCCGGTAGCGCAGGACGACCGTGTCGCCGAGGGTGTTGTCCCACCACTGGTAGGAGCGTTTCTGCACGTCGAAGGGGAACTTCAGATACGCCTCGCCCTCGATGCGGGAGGTCTCCTCGCAGCAGTGCACGGGCTTGGTGGTCCTCCGGTCCAGCACCCAGCGGTGCGGGGTGAAGGCCAGCGCGTCGTGCGGGTCGGCGGCCGGCAGGGACTCGTCCGTGTCGACCGTGGTGATCACGTCCCACACGGCGTTCCCGCTGCGCTCGCTGTCCGCGACGTCACCGCGCACCCGCTGGGTGATGGTGATCTTCTGGTCGGGCACCGTCTCGACCCGGTCGGTGTCGAAAACGCTGCCCCGGCCGGTGTAGACGGCAGTGGTGTCGATGTCGATCGGGTTCACCGCGGCGCGTGGGTGCACGTACCACACCAGCAGCGGTGCCAGCACCAGCAGGAAGGTGCCGAGACCCAGCAGGACCAGGGAAAACGGGGAAGTTCTACGGCGCATCCGGGCGCTCCAGGGGCTCGGGACGGCTCGGCGCGGAAAGGCCGGAGCCGCGGAGGAATGTGCGCGTGGCGTATGGGCGGGGAACCGTAGGCCCCCTCTTGACGGGGTGTCAACGGCATGCCGACACTGGGACACGACGGGCAGGGGTGGTCGGTCACGGTGCGGGGGTGGGGAACCTCCCGACAGAGAGGCTGACCCTGCGATGTCCAGATTGCTCGCCGCCGCACTGACGGTCGCGCTCGCCGCGGCCCTCGCCGTCAGCGCCGCACTCGGTGTGGTCGCCCTGCTCGAAGCCGGGCCCGACCAGCCGAACACTCCCATGATCACTTATGAACAGGCCGGGAGCGCCGGGCCGTGACCGCCTCCAGGACCGTCACGGCCCGCTCCGCGTGGCGGGACGTACCGCGCCACCAGGTGCTCCGGTTCACCGAGATCGCCATGGCCGAGGCGCCCGCGCTCGCCGAGCACATCATGAGCGAGATCCGGCGCGAGTACCCCCACCTGCCCGTCTTCTTCGACGACTCCGGCGCCCCCAAGGGCCTCGTCGGCGTCCGCCGCGCCATCGAGGTCTTCGTCCAGCACCTGGCGCACGCGGACTACCCGCAGGGGCGGCCGACCGTACCGCCCGGAGTCTTCCAGGAGTTCGGCCGCGGTGAGGGCCTGCACGGACGGTCGCTGGACTCCCTCCAGGCGATCTACCGCCTGGGCGTCCGCCTGGCCTGGCGCTGCTTCGCCGACATCGGCCAGCGCGTCGACATCCCCCCGCCCGCCATGTACGAACTGGTCGACGCGGGCTACGAGTACCTCGACGGCCTGGTCGACCAGTCCGTGCGCGGGTACGCCGAGGCCGCCGCCCGCCAGGCGGGGGAGCTGCTGCGGCTGCAACGCCGGCTGATGGAGCTGCTGTTCACCGAACAGCACCGGGGCGATCCCGCCGAAGCGCTGGCCGAGCGCGCCGCGCGGATCGGCTGGCCGCTGCCCGAGAAGGTCGCCGTCGGCGTGCTGCTGCGCCCGGCGCGGGAGGCGGTGGCGCCCGCGGTGGGGCAGGGCGTGCTGCTCGACATGGAGTACGAGCAGCCCCGCATGGTCATCCCCGAGCCGGCCGCTCCGACCTGCTGCACCGCGCGCTGGCCGGCTGGTCCGGGGCGATCGGGCCGCCGGTGGCGCTCGCCGACGCGGCGAAGTCGCTGCGCTGGGCGGAGGCCGCGCTGGACCTGATGGAGCGGAAGCTGCTGCCGGCCGGCGAGGTGCTGTACTGCACCGAGCACACCGAGGCACTGGTGCTGCTCCAGCCGGAGGAACTGGTCGACGACCTCGCGCTGCGCTGCCTGGCCCCGCTGGCGCACTGCGGTCCCACGCACGGGCGGCGGCTCGCGGAAACGCTGCTGGCGTGGCTGGAGACCCGGGGCGGAGCGCCGGAGGTGGCGGCGCGGCTCGGGGTCCACCCCCAGACCGTCCGCTACCGGCTGCGGCAGATCCGCGAGTTGTGGGGCGACGAGATCGACCACCCGGACCGCCGCTTCGAACTGGAACTGGTCCTCAGGGCCCAGCGGCTCCGCGGTGCGCTGGGGGACCCCCGCCCGCGGTGACCGACGGGGCGGCACGGCCACCGGGACACGGCCACCGGGGCCCGATCACCGCGGGCCGGCGCAGTACGCCCGCCGCGGGTCACCGCGGCGCGACCACCGTGCCCCGGTCACCGCCCGCGCGGGCCCGGCCCGGGTCCGCGCCATTGCCCGGGTCGGCCCGGGTGGCTAGCCTGTGTGTTCGTCATGCCGATCGCCTGTTGAAATCTCGAACGCAGGCGCCTGAGACACATAGGGAGGGGGCCGGTCGTGGGACGCCTCGTACCAGCCGTGACCCGGGCTCTCGACATTCTCGAGCTCTTCCTCGACGGGGACGGGACGCTCTCCGCCCCGGACATCGTGCGCAGGCTCCAGCTGCCGCGCACCACCGTCCACGAGCTGGTGACCACGCTCGCCGCCCGTAAGTACATCGTCCCGGTGGCCGGCCAGCCCGGACGCTACCGGCTCGGCGTCCGCCCGTACCAGCTCGGCGCCCGCTACGCCGAACACCTCGACCTGGCCGCCGAGGGCCAGCAGGTCGCCCGGTCCGTCGCCGAGACCTGCGACGAGACGGTGCACGTGGCGATCCTGGAGGACACGGACGTCATCTACATCGCCAAGGTGGACTCCACGCACGCGGTGCGGATGGTGTCGGCGGCCGGCCGCAGGCTGCCCGCCCACTGCACCTCCGTCGGCAAGATGCTGCTGGCCTCCCTCCCCGAGCAGGAGCTCGCCGCGCGCCTCCCCGACGACGCCGAACTGGTCGCGATGACCCCCAACAGCATCACCGACCCGGCCGCCCTGCGCGAGGCCCTGGCGGAGATCCGGGCGCGGGGCGTGGCCGTGGAGAGCCGCGAGTCCAACCCGGACGTCTCCTGCGTCGCCGCGCCGGTGCGCGACCGCACGGGGCAGGTGGTGGCCGCGCTGTCCATCTCCGTGCCGATGATCCGCTGGAGCGACGAGCGCCTGGGCGAGCTGGAGCAATTGGCCGTCAAGGGCGCCGCCGACCTGTCCGAGCGCCTGGGCCACCGGAGCGCGGCATGACGCGCCGCACCGCGTACGAGGTGGCCGTCCGCGCGGAGGCGACCCTGGGCGAGGGCCCCACCTGGGACCCGGCCGCCGGCCGCCTCCTGTGGATCGACATCCTCGCCTCCCGCGTCCACACCTACGACCCGGCCACCGGCCGGCGCACGTTGCGCCGCACCGACCAGCACGTGGGCGCCGTCAAGCCCCGCGCGGGCGGCGGCCTGGTCCTCAACCTGCGCGACGGCGTCGGCCTGCTCGACCCCGACGACACCTTCCGCTGGCTGCACCGGGACGCCGTCCCCGGCCGCCGCGGCAACGACGCCGCCGTCGCCCCCGACGGCACGCTGTGGGCCGGCACCATGCGCTACGACGAGGCCACCGGCGGCGGCACCCTCTCCCGGATCACCGGGGACGGCACGGCCCGCACCGTCCTCGACGACGTGACGGTGAGCAACGGCACCGGCTGGAGCCCCGACGGCCGCCTGATGTACTACGTCGACACCCCCACCCGCCGCATCGACGTCCTCGACCACGACCCCGCCACCGGCCGCGTCACCGGCCGCCGCCCCCTGGCCGAGATCGAGGAGGGCGCCGGCTTCCCCGACGGCCTCACCGTCGACGCCGACGGCTGCGTCTGGGTCGCCCTGTGGGACGGCGCCGCGGTACGCCGCTACACCCCGGCCGGCGACCTGGACCGGGTGATCCCGCTCCCGGTCCCCCGCGTCACGGCCTGCGCCTTCGGCGGCGCCGGCCTGACCGACCTGTACGTCACCACGGCCCGGGTGGGCCTGCCCGCCCCGCACCCCCTGGCGGGCTCGCTCCTGGTGGTCCCCGACGCGGGCCGGGGTCTCGCGCCACCGGCGTTCGAGGGCTGAGCCGGGGGCCCGTCCCCGGCTCCGGCGCCCCGCTCAGAGGCCGGTGCGGTCGATGTCCCGCAGGATCCTGCGTTCGCCGGGAGTCATCGGGGGCGCCGTCAACGGCGGCAGCGCAGGGCCGGTGAGGGCGGCCAGGACCGCCGCCGGGCGGAACATGCGGGTCGGGGGCGTGCGCATGCTGGTGACGTCCCAGAGCGCGGAGGCCGCCGCGGGGGAGCCGGTGGCCGCCCGCGTCATGCGCCGCGAGTACGCCGTGGCGACGCGGTCGGCGACGCCCGGCCGGCCGCCGCGCACCTCCGGGTAGAACAGGTCCTGGCCGACGGCCATGGACCACGCGGCGTCCACCGACCGCGCCGCCCCGCGCAGCACCCGCCGGGCGAGACCGGGCGAGGCCAGGCCGGAGCGGCTCACCTCCCGGTCCAGCACCCGCGCGCCGAACGCGGCCACCGACATGCCCTGCCCGTACACCGGGTTGAACGTGCCCAGTGCGTCCCCGAGGACGACGAAGCCCTCGGGCCACCGCGCGGACCTCTCCAGGTACCGCCGCACATTGCTGGTGGACCGGCTCAGGTGGATGTCGGTGAGCGGTTCGGCCCCGGAGATCAGCCGTCCCACGAGGGGGTCCGGCAGCGCGAGCGTGTACCGCAGGAAGCCCTCCGGGTCCGCCGGCGGTTCACCGCCCCGGGTGCCGCCGAGGCTCACCATCCAGCGGCCGCCCTCGATCGGCAGCATCATCCCGCTGCGCCCCGGCCCGGACCCGTACGGGTCGGGCTGCACGACCGTCAGCGGGAAACGCTCCGCCCCCTCGGGCATCCGGTAGACGCGCGTCGCGTTCACCAGCCCGGAGTCCACGGTCCGCTCCTCGATGCCGGTCAGCCCGAGCCCGGCCAGCCAGGTGACGACCCGGGTGCCGCGTCCGCTCGCGTCGACGACGAAGTCCGCCTCGAGCTCCGTGTCCTCTCCGGGGGCGGCGACGCGCACCCCTCGCACCCGCGCCGGGGAGCCCGTCAGCCCCACCACGGCGGCCTTGCGGACCTCGACCCGGCAGTGCTCCAGCACCGCGGCCCGCACCTCCCAGTCCAGCAGGGCCCGGCTGCAGGTGAGCATGGCCGGGCCTTCGCGGCGCCACCGTCTGAGCCAGCCCTCGGGAGTGCGGGCCAGCATGCCCGAACTGAGGGACACCTCGTGGGCCCCGGCGGCGAGCAGCCGTTTGCGCAGACCCGCGCCCGGCAGGAGGTCCTCCATGGCGGCCATCCCCCCGGCCATGAGCAGGTGCGCGTGGCGCCCCTGCGGCAGCCCCTTGCGGTGCTCGGGCCCCTCGGGCAGGTCGTCGCGGTCCAGCACGACCACCTCGTCCGCTCCCGCGGTGGACAGGACGGCCGCGGCCAGCATGCCGGCCAGGCCGGCACCGATGACGACAGCTCTACGCGACATGGGGCTCCTCGGGTTCGGTCGTGGGTCCGGCCGCGGTCGGCGGCGCCGCGGCGGGCTGTCGGTGCAGCGCCTGGGCCAGCTCCACCAGCCCGCCGGTGCCGGACACTTCGGTGGCGTGCAGACGGTAGGTGCCTGCGGTCTCGGGGGGTTCCTCGCGGGCGGCGGCCCGGCGCGCCGCGTCGGTGAGCATGGCGGCCTCCGCCGCGAGACGGGCCTCGTGGGGGGAGCGGCCCGCGCTCAGGGCGGTGTCCCGCACCCGCTCGCGGACCCGGTGGTCGAAGTACGGCGCCAGGGTGAGCAGGGCGTCGTGGATGGACACCTCGCGCCACTGGAGCCGGTCCTGGGGAAGCTGCCACCAGGCGACGGAGGGTTTGGGCGCGGTGGACACCGACTTCACCAGGGACCACAGCGGATCCAGCCGCCGGTAGTCGCCCAGCCCCCGCCACTGCGCGAGGGCCGGCGGCAGCAGCCTCGGCAGCACGAACCCCGCCGCACACAGCAGCGCGGCCAGCGAGGCCATCGGCGGGGCGAGCGTGGTGGACAGGAAGTCGAGGTCGTGGCCCGACCAACGCGCCACGACCGCCGTGTACTTGGCCAGCTGGAAGCCCAGCACGTCCAGCAGCGCCCCGCACAGGATCAGCCGCAGCCCGGTCCGCAGCAGCCCGGTGACCTCACGGCCCCACTTGACGCACACCACGCACATCACCAGCATCGCCGCGCTGTGCCCGACCAGGTACAGCAGGATCATCTCCCGCATGAACGGGGTGTTGGCGTAGTACGTGTCCAGGTCCGTCAGCCGCTCGGTGTCCGCCTCGGCGAGCGCGAACAGCACGACGATGGCGGCCACCAGCCCCCCGTAGGCGGCGATGCTGCGCAGCACCATGCGCCGCACCCGCTCGCGGGGACCGCCCCGCCAGTTGATCAGCAGCACGAGCACCGCGCAGCTGTACGCGGAGAGCATGCCGTAGGTCAGCGGCGCACCGAAGTTGGGGATGCCGGTGAGGTCGTTGACGGCGGCCAGGGTGGCCGGCGCGGCGCAGACGAAGACCAGGGCGCCGAGGGCGATCGCCACGCAGGTGGACAGGGTCAGCGGGTTCCGCACGGCCGTGCGCGGGCGGCGCAGCAGCAGCACCGAGGACATCCCGAAGACCAGGGCCCCCAGGTACACGACGAGGCTCATACCGGACGGCTCCCCTCGTCCGGCACCCGGTGGCCGCGGTCCTCCCGGTTCACACGGCCCCCGCCGTGGTCCGGCCGCCGGGCACGGCGGCGGCCGGCGGCACCGGGGCGGCACCGGCCAGCGCGTCGGCGATCCGGGCCAGGCCGGCCGGCCCCGGGACCCGGTCGAGGAGCCGGCCGGTGCCGCCGGGCGGCGGGGCCCCGTGCCCCGGGGCCGCCTCGCGCCGTACCGCGGCGGTGATCACCGCGGCCCAGGCGGCGGCCTCGGCCCGCTCCGGGTCGCCCGTCGCGCCCAGCACACCGTCGCGGGTCCGGTCGTACAGCTCCCGGTCGAAGTAGGCGTCCAGGTGGCTCAGCGCGTTGTGGATGCTGGTCTGGCGCCACACCAGCCGGGTGGCGGGGGAGGCGAACCGGGGCCGGGGCAGCCGCAGCGTCCGGCGGGTGAGCAGGTCCTCGAGCGCCCGCTCCAGCGGTTCGAGGCGGGCGTACGTCCGCCGGGCCCGCCGCCGTTCCGCCGCCCGGGGCGCCACCAGCGGGACGAGCACCCCGACGACCGTCAGCAGGGCGCCGATACCGGCGGTGACCGGGGAGACGGTGGTGCCGAGCACCGACCAGTCCCGCCCGGTCCAGCGGGCGCCCACCGCGACGAGCTTGGCCACGCTGTACCCGGCGCCGCACAGCGAGCCGGTCCCGAGCAGCACCAGCCCCACCCGCAGCCCGCCCCGCACCCGGCGCGCCCAGCGCAGCGACGACGCCGTGGTGACGGTCACCGCGGTGAGGTGCGCGACCAGGTACAGCACGATCATCTGGGCGATGAACGGGGTCGTCGCGTAGTAGGTGTCCAGGTCGGTGCGGCGCTCCACCGGCGCGTCACCGAGGGCGAAGGTCACCGCGATGCCGAGGACGACACCGGCGTAGGCGAGGATCCAGCGCCGGGCGGTGCGGTGCACCCGGGGTCCGCCGCGCCAGTGGACGACGAGGACCTGGGAGGCGGCGCAGTACCCGGTGATCGCCGCGTACGTCAGCGGCGCGGCGAGGTTCGGCACCCCGCCGAGCCGGTTGATCGCGCCGACCGTCGGCGGCGCCCCGAGGAAGAAGCAGAGCCCGGCCAGCCCCAGCACCGCGCAGATGGACCACAGGTACGGATCGCGGCGGTGGCGCAGCAGGTCGGGGGACTTGACCACCAGACCGAGCCACAGCACCCCGCAACTGGTGTAGTTGATCAGGCCGCTCATTTCTTCGTCCCGCGGTAGTTGAGCGCGGCCCCGATGCGTCCGGCGAGGTCCTGGGGGTCCTCGGGGTCACCGCCCTCCGCGGCGAACACCGAGTCGGTGGAGGCCTCCAGCCAGGTGCGGAGCCGGCGCCCCATCAGCATGCCGAAGCGGTCCGCCTCCTGCTCCTCGGCCAGGCTGAAGTCGGTGCGCGCGGCGATCGGCCGGGGCCGCCCGTCGCCGGGCGCCGCCTCCGCCCGCCGGCGGTTCATGTGCCACACCTCGTGGCAGAAGATCACGATCTGGTGCCACGCGGCGGCCCGCTCGTCCACCACCACGTCGTCGTGGTGCTCGCGCTCCAGCCACAGCCCGCTGGCGGTGTGCGGCGGGAACGCCGCGCGGTGGACGACGACTTCCCGTCCCCGCCAGGCGCTGACGGAGGCGACCAGCGCCTCGAACAGGACCTCGGGGTCCGCCGGGACCGCCACCCGGATGGGGTCGATGAGGGCGTCAGCGAGACGACGCATCTCCTTCCTGGTACGCACCGCTGTCTCCCTGTTCCCCCGGTCGTGGCTCGGTCACCTGTGCAATATGCCAAGACGGTGGTCGTCCCGGCCAGTTCCGCGTGCGGCACGGTCACTCGGTGACCGCCACGGTGTCCCCGGGTGCCAGGGCGCGGACGCGGACCTCCCGGACGTCCTCGGGGTGGCGCAGGGCGCGCGAGAGGGCCCCGATCTCGCGGAGCAGGTCCGTGGTGTCGGGGTCGTGGGCGCCGTCGCCCCCGTCCGCGCCGGGCCCGGCGTCGACGGCGTCGAGGATCGCCACGGCCGCGGCCAGCGCCTTCGCCCGCTCCGGCGGGAAGCCGAGGCCGAGGGCGGCGTCGTACGCCCGCTCGCGCAGCCGCTCGTCGGTGCGCCGGGCCAGCGGCAGCAGCACGTCCCGGATGAAGGTCTCGCGGCGGGTCAGGCGCAGCTCGGGACTGGCGCGCAGCACGAACGGCACGCCGGAGCCGTGCACGCTCCTCATCAGCAGGTACAGGGGCCGCAGCCGGTGGTGGGCGAGGCGGAGCCGCCAGCGCTCGTGCAGGTACTGGCCGGCGTGCGGCAGGATGAAGCCGACCGCGATCGACACGGCGGACAGGCAGGCCAGGGCGGGGGCCACGTTCAGACTGAGCCAGTCCAGGTCGTTGCCGGTCCAACGGGCCGCCACGGCGGTGAGCTTGGCGGCGTCGAAGGCCAGGTTCAGCGCGTAGCCGACGCCCAGGAACTTCAGTCCCCAGCGCAGCCAGGCGTCGAGTCCGTCGGTGCGGATCCAGTTCCAGATCAGCTTCGAGGTGATGAGGACGGCGGTGGTGTGCGCGAGGAGGTACAGCAGGATCTCCTCGCGCATGAACGGCGTGTTGGCGTAGTAGGTGTCCAGGTCCCGGGTCCGCTCCACGGGCACGTCCGCGAGGGCGAACAGCACCCACAGCAGGACGATCACACCGCCGTAGGCGGAGAGGACCCGGCGGGTGGCCCGGCGGCTGGCGGCGGAGCGTTCGGACAGGCCGTCGCGCCAGGCGATGATCAGCACCAGGCAGGAGCCGCAGAACGCGGTGAGCAGCGAGTACACCCAGGGGGCCGAGATGTTCGGCACGCCGGTGACCCGGTTGACCCAGGCGATGGTCGAGGGCGCGACGAACACGAAGACCGCGCAGGCGAGCAGCAGCAGTCCGCCGACCGCGCGCAGCAGCGGATCCGTCCAGAGCCGGATGATCGTGGGCAGTTTGATCGCCAGGGCGGCGGCCAGGACGGCGGCCGGGATCCACCAGAAGGACGTGTAGAACTCGCTGAGGAACGAGGCCGGACCCCTGGCCGCGTCCGCGACGTCCATCGCGTCCCCTCGCTCTCGTCACCGCTCATCAGCCGTCCCACTCAAGGCCGTTCGAGCCTACGCGGCCACACGTGTCCGCGTCATGCGAACCGGTGACCGTTCTCCGGTCACACCTGACCGTGCGTGACCGTGCGGACCGGAGCGGGCGGACGCCTTCCGGGGCGTACCGCCGGGGGCGTTCCGGGGTGGTCGCCTCGCGGGGACGCGGGGACGCGGGGACGCGGGGACGCGGGGAAAGCCCTGCCCCGGGTTCTTGTCCGAGGCATTGACGCGGCCGCGCCCGACACCTACGGTCCCGTTCGAAGTTACGGGCACCATTCGATATGTCGAACAACTCCTTGATGGGCATCCATACGAGCAGATGGGGCAGGCATGGGACGACCTGACCTGGATCGCAGGCAACTCCTCGCCGGATTAGGCGGGTTGACGGTCGCCGGGAGTTTCGGCTTCGCGGCGCTCGGGACCGGGGCCGACGCACTCGCCTCCGGAGCGGACACCCGTGTGCGCTACTGGAACCTCTTCAGCGGCGGCGACGGCTCCAACATGATCGCGATGCTGGACTCCTTCCGCGAGGCCAACCCCGGCATCGAGGTGAAGGACTCCACCCTCCAGTGGGGCAGCCCCTTCTACACCAAGCTCGCCATGGCGGCGGCGGGCAACCGCGCCCCGGACCTCGGCGTCATGCACCTGGGCCGCGTCACCGGCTTCTCACCCGGCCGCCTCCTGGACCCCTGGGACGTCGGCCTGCTCGCCGAGTACGGCGTGCAGGAAGCGGACTTCAACCCCGACCTGTGGAAGCGCGCCGTCGTCGACGGCAGGCTCTACGCCCTCCCGCTCGACATCCACGTCCAGCTCTGCTTCTACCGCAGGGACGTGCTGAAGAAGGCGGGCCTGCTCGGCGCCGACGGGCGGATGGTGCCCGTGACGTCGACCGACGAGTGGTTCGCCCTGCTGGAGGAAGCCAGGCGGGCCACCGGGAAGGGGCTGCAGACCATCGGCCTGTGGCACAACGACCAGAACTTCCAGTGGTGGTTCTTCGTCGCCTTCTACACCCAGCTCGGCGGCACCTGGTTCGACGATACCCGCACCGAGGTCACCTTCGACACCGACAAGGCCGTCCAGGTCCTGCGGTTCCTGCGCCGGCACGTCACCGACGGGTACGCCGACCCGGGCTTCGGGGGCGGCGCGGGCGCCGAACAGTTCATCAACGGCGCCCCCTTCGTCTGGGAGGGCAACTGGTCGGTGCCGGTCTTCGACGGCGCGGAGGTCGACTACGGCGCGACCCCGCTGCCGCCCGTCTTCGGCCGGCCGGCCACCCACGCCGAGTCGCACGCCTTCGTCCTGCCGCACCAGTCCGACCGCGGCGGCGCCACCAACGAAGCCGCCCACCGGCTCGCCGCCCACGTCGTCCGGCACGCCCGGCAGTGGGCCGCCGGCGGGCACATCCCCGCGTACACGCCGACCCTGTCCTCGGCCGCGTACCGGAAGCTGGACCCGCAGAGCGAGTACGTCTCGGCGATGGACCACCAGGCCACCGAACCGAAGGTGTGGTTCGCCGGCTCCACCGGCATCCTCGCCCAGCGCGTCGGCCCGATCGTCGTCTCCTCCACGACGGGCTCCGCCGATCCCCGGGCCGCCGCCCGCCGGATGAAGAACACGCTCGGCCGGCTCCTCGCCGCGAAGAACCCCATGGACGGCCGCACCGCCGCGCAGGGGGGTGCGGCCGCATGACGACGACCGGTGCCGAGACCGTCGTCCGCCCGGCCCGCGTGAGGACCGCCGCCGGGGCCGGCGTCCGCCGCGGACCGGGCTTCCAGCACGGCGGCTGGTTCGTGGCCCCGTTCCTCGTGCTGTTCGCGCTCTTCGTGATCTGGCCGCTGGTGCGCGGCCTCCACCTGAGCCTCACGGACGCCAACATCTCCGGCGAGGGCACGAGCTTCGTCGGCCTCGACAACTACCGCGAGGCCCTGGACGACCCGCTGATGTGGGACGCGCTCGGCCACAGCGCCTCCTTCACGCTGCTCGTGGTGCCCTGCATCACGGTCCTCGCCTTCCTGCTCGCGATGCTGGCCCACCACATCGAGCGCGGGAAGTGGCTGTGGCGGCTGTGCTTCTTCACGCCGTTCCTGCTGCCGTCCACCGTCGCCGCCAACCTGTGGCAGTGGCTGTTCAACCCCGGCACGGGCATGGTCAACCACGTCCTCGGCATCGAGACGCCGTGGCTGACCGACAAGTCGTACGCGATGCTCGCGATCGTCATCACCACCCTGTGGTGGACGGTCGGCTTCAGCTTCCTGCTCTACCTCGCCGCGCTCCAGGGCATCCCGCGACACCTCTACGAGGCCGCCGAGCTGGACGGCGCGAACGCCTGGCACCGCATGGTCCGCATCACGCTGCCGATGCTGCGCCACATCACCGGGCTGGTCGTCGCCCTGCAGGTCCTCGCCTCGCTCCAGGTCTTCGACCAGGCCGTCGTGATGCAGGACTTCGGGCCGGGGCCGGAGGAGTCGACCCGCACCTTCGTGCAGTACACCCTCGAACAGGGCTTCACGAGTTACCGCGTGGGCTACGCCTCCGCGATCTCCGTCATCTTCTTCGTGATCATCGCGGCCGTCGCCCTCGCCCGGATGTGGCTGCTGCGCAACCGTGAGGAGGGCGGCCGATGACCACCGCCGCACCACGGACCCGGGTCGGGCCCCGCAAGGCGTGGACGACCGGCCAGATCGTGCTCACCCTCCTCGGCACGACCGTCTCCGCGGTCTTCCTGGCCCCGCTGGCCTGGGCGCTGTCCACCTCGTGGAAGTCGGAGACCGAGGCCGTCGAGGTGCCGCCGCACTGGCTGCCCGAGGACTGGACCGGCCAGGCGTGGACGACCCTCCTCGAGACCGGCAACCTCACCAACTGGTTCGTGAACTCCCTCGTCGTCTCCGTCTGCGTCACCGCCGTCGTGCTGCTGGTGAGCGCGCTGGCCGGATACGGCTTCGCCCGCACCGAGTTCCGGGGCAGGGGCGTCCTGCTGGGCGTGGTGATGGCGGGGCTCATGGTCTCCCCGGCCGTGCTCGGCGTCCCCCTCTTCACCACCGTCCAGCAGCTGGGGATGGTGGACACCTACTGGGGCATGATCCTGCCGCAGTGCGCGCCCGCCGCGATGGTCTACATCCTCTACAAGTTCTTCCAGGGCGTCCCGCGCGAGCTGGAGGAGGCCGCCTTCATCGACGGCGCGGGCCGCTGGCGCGTCTTCTTCACGATCGTCCTGCCGCTGTCGCGCCCCTCGCTCGCGGCGGTCGGCATCTTCACCTTCATCAGCTCGTGGAACAACTTCCTGTGGCCGTACATGGTCACCAACGACCCCGACCTGATGACCATGCCGAACGGCATCGCGACCGTCATGAACTCCTACGGCATCCAGTGGGCCCAGCTCATGGCCGGCGGCCTCATGGCGGGCCTGCCGCTGATCATCGTCTTCGTCTTCTTCCAGCGCCAGATCGTGGCGGGTGTCGCCCACACCGGTCTGGCGGGTCAGTGAGTCCTCCGCGACCGGGGCCAGAACCGGCCGCCCTCCCCTCCCCGCCCACCACCCGCGAACGGAACCGACCTCCCGAAAGGACCCCATGCGCACCGCCCGCTTCACCCTCGACCCCGCCTTCACCGTCGGCCGGGTCGACCCCCGCCTCTTCGGCTCCTTCGTCGAACACCTCGGCCGCTGCGTCTACACCGGCATCCACGAACCCGGCCACCCCACCGCCGACGCCGCCGGCCTGCGCGGGGACGTCCTGGAACTCGTCCGCGAACTCGGCGTCACCGCCGTCCGCTACCCCGGCGGCAACTTCGTCTCCGGCTACAAGTGGGAGGACTCGGTCGGTCCCGTCGAGGACCGCCCGCGCCGCCTCGACCTCGCCTGGCACTCCACCGAGACCAACCGCTTCGGCCTGTCCGAGTACATGGACTTCCTGCGGAAGCTCGGGCCGCAGGCCGAGCCCATGATGGCCGTCAACCTCGGCACCCGCGGCGTCGCCGAGGCCCTGGAACTCCAGGAGTACGCCAACCACCCCTCCGGCACCGCGCTGTCGGACCTGCGCGCCTCCCACGGGGACCAGGACCCCTACGGCATCCGCCTGTGGTGCCTGGGCAACGAGATGGACGGCCCCTGGCAGACCGGCCACAAGACCGCCGAGGAGTACGGCCGGATCGCCGCCGAGACCGCCCGCGCCATGCGCCAGCAGGACCCCGGTGTCGAACTGGTCGCCTGCGGCTCCTCCGGCCAGTCCATGCCCACCTTCGCCGAGTGGGAGGCCAAGGTCCTGGCCGAGACGTACGACCTGGTCGACTACATCTCCCTGCACGCCTACTACGAGCCGGTGGACGGCGACGTCGACTCCTTCCTCGCCTCGGCCGTCGACATGGAGTCCTTCATCGAGAACGTGGTCGCCACCTGCGACCACGTGGGCGCGCGGCTGAAGTCGAGGAAGAGGATCAACCTCTCCTTCGACGAGTGGAACGTCTGGTACATGTCCCGCTGGCAGGAACAGGCCCGGACCTTCGAGCAGGACGACTGGCCCGAGGCCCCGCGCCTGCTGGAGGACAACTACAGCGTCACCGACGCGGTCGTCTTCGGCTCGCTGCTCATCGCCCTGCTCCGGCACGCCGACCGCGTCACCGTCGCCTGCCTGGCCCAGCTCGTCAACGTGATCGCCCCGATCATGACCGAGCCGGGCGGCCCGGCCTGGCGGCAGACGACGTTCTTCCCGTTCGCCCAGGCCTCGAAGTACGGCCGCGGCGAGGTCCTCGACGTCCGCGTGGACTCGCCGACGTACGAGACCGCCCGGTACGGCGAGACCGACCTGCTGCACGCCACCGCCGTGCGCGCCGAGGACGGCACGGTCACCGTCTTCGCGGTCAACCGCGGCCGCACCGCGGCGCTGCCGCTGGAGGTCGCGCTGGGCGGGCTCGGCCTCACCTCGGTGATCGAGCACAGCGTCCTCGCGGACGCCGACCCCGACGCCCGCAACACCCTCGACGACCCCGAGCGGGTCACCCCGCGCACGGCCGGGGGCACGGCCCTGGCCGACGGCCGGCTGACCACCGTCCTGGAGCCGCTGTCCTGGAACGTGATCCGGCTGGCGTAGGGGGAGCACCGCGGCCCGGAACGGGCCCGACGGGCCCGAGGGGCTCGCGACGGCTCCGTGACGGACCCGCCGGGGCGGTGGACTCACCGCCCCGGTGAGTCCACCGCCTCCACCGGCACCCCGCCCTCCGCCGCGCCCAGCAGCGTCAGCCGGACGTCGCGCGGACCCGCGGGTGTGGTGCCGTCGGACAGCACGGCCAGGGCCAGGGTGTTGGACCCACGCGTGCGGAGGATCCCGTTCGGCAGGACGAAGGTGTGCTGCGGGCCCACGTCGTTGATGTACTGGCCCATGTTCCAGCCGTTCAGGAAGATCTGGACGCGGTAGGCGCGCTCCGGATCGTCCTCGAGGGTGAGCCCGATCGAGGCGTCCACGCCGGGGTCGACGTCCAGCCGGAAGTCCGTCCGGTACCAGGCCACCCCCTGCCGCCGGTCCTCGCGCGGGAACTCCACGGCCTCCCAGTCCCGGTCGTCGTACCCCGGCAGGTGCCAGCCCTCCCGCTCCCCGTGCAGCCCGCCGTTGTTCAGCGGCCCGCGCACCCGGTCCGGCTCCACGGCGCCCCGGATCCGCCAGTCCACGTCCCGGGAGCCGCCCTCGAAGTCCGCCGACAGCAGTCCGCGCGCGGCCCGGTACGCGTCCGGGCGGGCGTCCCCGGCCCCGCCGTCCGCCCGGCCCCCGTCGTGCTGCATCCGCCGTACGAGCACCGACAGCACCCGCCGGCCCCGCCGGCGCAGCTTCCCGGGCACCTCGAAGGTGGCCGTGGCCGTCCAGGTGCCCCGCTCCGCCGTGTCCTCGTCCGGCACCGGCATGCGGTGCGTGCCGAGCGGCCGCCCGTCCAGCCAGGCCATCAGCAGCCCCTGCGTACCGGTGCTGTAGGACAGCGACACCGCCTCGAGGCCGCGAGCGTCCTCGAACCGTCCCCGGTACCAGACGTCGCCGTAGTGGAAGCCGTAGTCGTCCGCGAAGAGGACCGGCCGGCCCTCGGGCACGGGCGTGGTGCTGCGGGACGACGTGCGGTCGGCGGCCGTCCACGCCGAGTCGTCGAAGTCCGGCTCGGACTCCGGGTTCCCGTCCCGCCTCCGCCAGCCGCCGAGCGCGGGCAGCCGCACCCGGGGCGCCGCCGGCAACAGCCCCTCCATCAGCAGGCTCCCGGCCCGGCTGAGGTGCGTGCGCACCGGCCGCCCGTTCCAGGTCACGGTGGTGATCCCGCGCGGCGCCCACACCTCGAGGCCGGTCGCGCCGACGACGTCGCCGGTGAGGTGGACGGTGGAGCCGCGCAGGGCGGCCGAGCGCAGCAGCGCCGGACCGTAGACCAGCAGCGGGCCGGACGGGGTCTCGTACGGCCACAGCCGCAGGGCGGTCGCGTCGTCGGTGAACAGCAGCAGCATGGGCGTCTCGGAGTCCCCGCCCTCGACCAGCACGCGGCTCAGCCCGCCCACCCCGAGCGGCACCACCACGTTGAGCCTGCCCCGGTCGTAGGCCCACGCGGGCTCGTCGTCCAGCCGGTTGGTGACCGGCTGGGTGTCGCAGTCCAGCGCGACCTGCGCCACCTCGCGGTGCCGGCCGGTGAACACCGCGATGTCCAGCCGCCCGACGGTCGTGTTCAGCATGGGCTGCGCGGTGGAGTACGCCAGTTTCCGCCGCCCCAGCTCCAGCCCGGTGACGAGCAGCTTGGCGTCCCGCGCCCCCACGGTGACGGGCACGTCGACGTCGGTCCCCGGCAGCATCGAGGTGACCTGCTCGGCGGAGTCGTTGCGCAGGACGTACACCTGGGCGTCGGTGTCGGGGTTGGCCAGGTGGTACACCGTGATCCGCTCGTCCGCCGCCCGCACCTCCTCGGCCGGGTCCAGCCGCGCGAGGTCGGGCACCGTCCGCACCAGGTGCCCGAGCTGGTGCAGCGGGGCCAGCTTCGGCGTCGGCCGGCGCCCCTCGTCGATCGCCGCCCCGTAGTCGTACGAGGTGTAGACGCCCGGCGAGGGCAGCCAGCCCCACGAGGTCCCGCCGAACGCCATGCGGACGGTGTGCGCCGTGATCCCGTTGGCGAGGTGGGTGAGGCGGTTGCGCCGCTCGTACGCCGCGTCGTGGGTCCGGCGCACCTGCGCGTACCCCTTGCCGCCGGACGGCGCCCCGCCCCACGGGTCGGCCGCCCCGCCGGCCGCCCCGGCCAGGAAGCCGGGCGTGCGCGTACCGGCGCCGGTCCCGTGCTCCCCGAAGTGCCCGAGGTCCGGCGGCACCTCACCGGGCGGGGTGGCCACGTCGATCCCGTGCAGCAGGCGCCCCTTCTCCCGGCCGGTGCCGAGGAGTTCCGGCGCCCCGCTCCCGTCCGGCCCGCCGCCCGTGTGGAACAGCGGTACGTCGATGCGGTCGGCGCGCACCTTCTCGTACAGGTGGGTCAGGTGGGCGCGCCCGGCCGGATCGTCGGCGCGGACGCCGGACCCGTCCTCGAGCTGGTACAGCAGCACGGTGCCGCCGCCCCGGGTGAACAGGTGCCGGACGGCGATGGTGTCGACCGCGCTCAGCCACGCGTCGACGTGCCGCAGGTACGCCGGGTCGGCGGTCCGCGCCGTGCCCTCGGCGACCGTCAGCCACCCCGGGAGGCCGCCGGCGTCCACGTCGGCGGCACCGCCCGGCCCCGGACGCAGGACGACGTACAGCCGCTCCTCGGCGGCCGTCCGCAGGAACAGGTCCAGATCCCGCACCCCGGTGAAGTCGTACCGTCCGGGCGCGGGGGAGTGGTGGTTCCACGGGACGTGGACGGTGACCGCGTTGTGCCCGTGGGCGCGCAGCTTCTGCAGCACGTCCCGCCACAGGGACGGGCTCGGCAGCCGGAAGGGGTGCACCTCACCGGACCAGAGCACCAGGCGCCGGCCGTCGACCAGCAGCGAGTACCGGTCGAAACCGACCCGGTGCCGCTTGCCGTCCGCGCTCGGCGCGGGGGGCGGCGGTCCCGTCGGCACGGTGCGCGCCCCGCGCGGTCCGGGCACCGCCCCGCTGCTGCCGGCCAGCGCGAGGCCGAGCGCCGCCGTGCCGGCCAGGGCGGTGAAGGTACGCCTGCTGAGCTCCAAGGGAGCGCCTCCTGTTGTGCCTGCTGTGCTGTGCGGGGCTGCGTGAGTGCGCCGGGGCGGCCCCGGTGGGCCATTGTCCACGGACCGGCCCCCTCCCGTTCACGCGGGGTTCCGTTACGTCCCGGTTCGCCCTGTTGTGGCGCGTCGGACGTGACCGGGCGCGGTCGGGTGCGGTCGGGCGCGACCGGATGTGAATGGCCGGAGTTCACCCTGTCCGCGGATCGCCGCGCTCCCTACGATTCCAGCGCTCCCGGTCTTCACCCACCTCCGTGCCTCCTTGCGGCCCGGCGCGCAGGGCACGCAGGGCACGCAGCGGGCCTCGTACTACTTCCAGGGCTCCTCGAACACGGAGTACCGCACCCACCCCTTCACCGGCCCCCTCGACGGCAACTGGCAGGCCACGGACACGACCGACCGGGCCCAGGTGGTCTGGGCGCCCTGCGGGGTCCAGCACAACTTCAACATCAACACGGAGTTGAGGGTCAGCGCGGGGGCCACGTCCCCCGGTGAGGTCAGCTTCCTGACGATGGACTCCGCGGACGGGGACATCAGCACGGTGTGCCACCTGGCGTGGAAGGAGTGTCCGGGGCGGTGACCTGCGGCCGACCTGCCGCTGACCGGTCGCTGACGCGTCGCCGGCGGGCCGGTGGCGGGTCGGCGGGTCGGTGGCGCGCCCGTGGCCGGGGTGCGTCACCGGCTCGCTCGCTCTCGCGGTACCGATCGATCTCGACCTTCTGCCGTCCGCCGGGCCCCAGGTCGCCGGGTCCGCTGCGGATCGGGGCTGCGCGGGTCATTGACGCGCAAGGGGTTCGATTCTACGGTCCGTTCGAACTTGCGATCGCTGTTCGAGATGGCGAACACGCCATCAGGCCGTGACCCCCACCGCAAGGAGAACCCGTATGAACCGCACCCTCCGTCTCACCCGAATGCGCACCGCCCTGCTCGCCCTCCCCGCCGCCGCCCTCCTGGCGCTCGTGCCGACCACCGCCTCGGCGTACCCCGACCCCGGCCGCGTCACCGGCTCCGTCGTCACGCACGACCCGTCGATGGTCCGGACGTCCTCCGGGCAGTACCTGCTCTACGCCACCGGCGGCGGGATCAGCAACAAGACCTCCGCCGACCGCACCGCCTTCTCCGCCGGCGCGGACGCGTTCTCCTCGCGCCCGAGCTGGTGGCGGACCTACTCCTCCGTGCCGGAGGCGTGGGCGCCGGACATCTCGTACCAGGGCGGCAAGTACCTGATGTACTACTCCGTCTCGTCGTTCGGCTCGAACACCTCCGCCATCGGGCTGGCCACCTCCACCACCGGGCAGCCGGGCAGCTGGACGGACCAGGGCACCGTCCACACCTCCACCTCCTCCAGCGACTACAACGCCATCGACCCCAACCTCTTCGTCGACGACGACGGCAAGTGGTGGCTCTCCTTCGGCAGTTGGTGGACCGGGATCAAGATGATCCAGATCAACCCCTCCACCGGGAAGCAGCTCTCCTCGAACACCACCCGCTACTCCCTGGCCTCCCGCCCCACCGGGACCAAGGCCGTCGAGGCGCCGTTCATCGTCAAGCGGGGCGGCTCCTACTACCTCTTCGCCTCCTACGACACCTGCTGCGCCGGCACCGGCTCGACCTACAAGGTCAAGGTCGGCCGCGCCACCGCCGTCACCGGGCCGTACCGCGACAGGAACGGCGTCGCGATGATGAGCAACGGGGGCACGCCCGTGCTCGAGTCGCACGGCAGCGTCATCGGCCCCGGCGGGCAGTCGATCCTGAAGGACGTCGACGGGGACCTGATCGTCTACCACTACTACGACGGCAACGACGGCGGCACCCCCAAGCTCGGCATCAACCTCCTGGACTGGAGCAGCGGATGGCCCGTCGCCCACTGACCCCGCCGGCCCCGCACCCCACCGGCCGCGGTGGTCACTCCGCGTCGCCGTGCTCCCGCAGGTGGAGCGAGCGCAGGGTCACCTCGAGGGCGAAGCGGCGGTCGGGGTCGGCGAGCCGGTCGCCCAGGTAGCCGTCCAGGGTCCGCAGGCGGTAGCGGACGGTCTGGGCGTGCACGCCCAGCATCTCGCCGACCTGCTCGGCGGGCGCCCGGGTGGAGACGTGGGCCCGGAGGGTCTCCACGAGCCGGTCGCGCCGCCTGGCGGGCAGGCCCGCGAGCGGGGCCAGCTCGCGGGCCGCGAGATGGTCGACGAGGGCCGGGTCGGACAGCAGCCACAGGGTGATCAGGTGGTCCTCGCAGCGGAGCAGCGGGGCGTCGGGCACCACGCCGTCGTCGACGAGCTGGAGCACGCGGCGCGCCCAGCGGACGGAGTCCGCGGCCTGTGCGACCGGTACGGGCAGGCCCACCGCGGCACGGGTGCCGGCCAGGGCGGTACCGAGCATGTCCAGGCGTTGCGGGGTGAGGTCCCCGGGGACGAGCAGGTGCGGCTGCGGGATGTCCAGGTCGGCGAGGACGTCGCCGTCGAGTCCGGCCTGGATGTGCTCCGGCACCGGGGGGCGGAGGGCGACGAGGAAGCAGGTCCGGGGCAGTTCCCAGGCGGCGGCCTTGCACAGCTCGGAGACGGTCGTCTGGGGCAGCGGCGAGGCGGCGAGGAGGAGGTGCAGTAACTGTCTTCGTAACGCGGACACCTCGGACGCGGCCCGCTCCCGCACTTCCGCGTACCCCTCGCGGGTGACCGCCTCCAGCTCCTCGACGTACGCGAAGAGGGCGTCGGCGAAGGCGAGGACGAGCGTGGGGGAGAGGCTGTACTGCCGGCCCAGCGTCTTGGCCCGGCGCAGCGCGATGCGGGCGCCGAGCCGGTAGGCGCCCTGCAGGATCTCCAGGTCGCGGCCCTCGTAGGCCTCCACCCGGCCGAACCTGCGCAGCAGTTGGTCCCGTGTCTCGGAGCTCTTGCCGGGGTCGGCCACGCGGTCCACGAAGGCGGTCAGCGCCTGCTCGACGCCTTGGCGGATCGCGTCCCCGTCCGGACCGTTGAGCAGCCGGCCGTACACCGGGTAGACGCGGGTGACCTCGGTCCGTATCTCGTTCAGCAGGCCCGGTAGTTCCGGCCGCATGAAGGCCGCGAACTTCCTGGGGAGCGGATCGAGCGGTTCACCGAGCACCGAAGGGCGTGCGATTGAGGGCATGAGCGATCCCTTGCTCTCCGACATGTCCGGCAGGGCGGCCGGCCGGGCACCGCCACGCCGGACGGCGGACGGAACCTGGGCCGGCCCACCAGGTGCACACCGGTCCGAAAAGCTGAAGGTAAATCAACTTTGTTGTGCTGTACACCTCTTGGGAGGAAACCGCTTCACCGACACGGGAACCGGTCTCCGGTGCGGCGGTGGAACGCCGGCCCGCCCGGCCGTCACCTGACGGCGGAGTGCCAGTTCTCCGCCAGGACCCTGCCGGCGTCGGGGGCGACGGTGCCGGGCGCGTTGAGGCCGGTGAGGTGGGTCTGCGTGTCGTCGAGGGTGAGGTTGTTGTTCCCGGAGGCGGAGGGCAGGCCGGTCTTCGCGTTGACCGCGGCGTTGATCAGGCCGATGTTCAGGCCGCAGCCGGTGGCGGCGGGAACGGCGAAGGTGCTGTCGCTCTGGGTGGCGCCGGTGAGGTTGATCCGGCTCATCTCGCCGCTCTCGTCGGGAGTGCCGTTGCCCTGGAAGAGGCTCATCCCGAACTCGGGGTAGTCGAGGTTCTTCGGGCGCAGCACGATCGGGTGGGACGCCGACCCGATGTAGCACTTGCCGCCCAGGAGCGGGTTCTCCAGGTGGATGCGGACCGGCAGGGCGACGATGGGCAGGTCCGTGAGGACGCCCGCGGTCTGGTCGAAGGCGTAGGGCGCGCCGACGGACTCCATGGTGGCGGTGATCTTGTTGAGGCTGGAGTTCTCGAGCGTCTCGCAGAGGGCCGTGATCACCGGTATGTCGCTCGGGCACATCAGGCCGAGCAGGCCGCCGGGCACGGTGGCGGAGTCGGCGACGAGCGCGCCGGAGGGCGGGGCGACGACACTGCTGGTGCCGTCCGTGTTCTGGACGACGCCGATCTGGAGGTTGGTCCTGCCCGTGACCACGGTGGTCCTGCCCAGCTTGATGGAGCCGCCGGCGGAGGTGGAGACCACGCACTGCGGGGTCTTGTCGAAGCCGTCGGCGGCCAGCATCGCCGGGGCGTCGACGGGGCAGCGGGTGAAGGGCGCCCACTCGCCGTTCAGCGCGGGCTCGGCGGCGGTCGCGGTGCCCAGGGAGGCCAGGGCGCCGAGCGCGGTCAGGGCGGAGACGGTGGCGACTTTGGTGCGGGGGGAGAACCGGGGCATGGGGATGGCCTTCCGTGGAGGTGGGAGGGACGGGAGGGAGGGGCCGGCTCAGCGCTCGGGGACGGGAATCTGGTAGGGCTGCAGGTCCTCGGTGCACTCGCCCCTGGTGAACGGGGTCTCGAACACCGGGTTGGCGATCGAGCACGTCTGGCCCTGGATCTGCTTGACGTAGTTGCCGGAGCCGGAGACGGAGGCGGTGAGGAGGCGGTCGATCCGCTCGCCGCCGGTGCCGCAGCCGGTGAAGGCGGGGATGGTCACCTCGCCGGTCAGCGGGCCGCCGGTGAGGAGCATGTAACCGGTGGCGTCCTCACCGAAGACCTGCTCGCCCCTGCCGTACAGCACCACGTGGTCACCGGGGTGGTTCGCGGGGTCCGGCTCGGGGGAGGTGAGGGGCTTCTCGGTCGTGCAGTCGGGGCCGACGTCCAGGGGGGTGCCGTTGATCTCGAGGGCGGTCACCCGGAGGACCAGCGGGGCCCGGATGTAGGTCTCCCCGATCGTCAGGAGGTCGGAGAGGCGCATCTTGATGCGCGAGTCGATCCTGATGGGGCCCGTCTGCTCCAGCACCATGGTGGCCTTCACCGGGGTGAAGCCGAAGGCCAGGAAGGTGCTCTCGACGGGGGGCGTCCGCTTGCGCCCCTCGTAGTGGAAGTCGCCCTGCGACACGGTGTCGAAGACGAGGTGGTCCGGGTCGGGAGGGCCGTCACCGGGGATGCCCTGCTCGATCAGCATGCAGGACACCGGGAGGAGCGAGGCGCCCTTCAGCTTGTTCACGTTGGTGTAGCCCGTGACGTAGGCGTTCAGCGACGCCGACGTGGGCGGACGGTTCTCGTCGTAGCGGCACGGTGGGGCGTCGCGGTCCGCGGCGGTGCCGCCGGGCGTGCCCTCCGTGACCTTCGGCGCGCGCTCCCCCTGCTCCTCCTCCGGACCGGAGGAGGGACCGGACGGCCCGGGAGGGGAACCCGGGAGGGACGGCGGGCCGCTCGGTTGCGGTGCGTCCGTGCCGACCGGCACGGCGGCCAGCAGCCCCTCCTCCGGCGCGTCCTCGGCGAGGGAGCAGTCGACGGTCAGCGGGCCGGGGTCGGCGGCGGACCCGTCCGCCGCGCCGAGTTCCAGGTCGACGGCGAGGTCCCCGGCGGAGAAGACGAGGTCGCCGTCGCTCCGCCCGGTCACCGAGGGGACGTCCCCCGTCGTGGTCAGCGCCAGCGGTCCGGACCCGGGGAGGGTGACCGGCTCCGCCGTGCCGCGCCAGGTGGCCTCGGCGGCGGCCTCGTTCTGGGTGACGCCGACGGTGAGGCGGGTGGCGGCCCGCGCGGTGGCGGCACCGAGCGCGGTGAGGTCCGCGACCGCCTCCGCCGGGAGTTCCACGGTGGTGGTGACGCCGGTGGGCGAGAACGCCTCGCCGGCCCCCGCCCGGTCCGGGAACGCCGCCGAGACCCGCACCGTCGCCGGCAGCTCTCCCGAGGGGAACGCGCAAATGTAGGGGAGTTCGGCGTCGACCTCCTGGCTGCCCGCCGCGGAGGCCGCCGCCGGGACCATGGCGGCGAGGACGACGAACGCGCCGATCGTCGCCGTCCTGGCACGGACACGGGGTGGCCGCGATGCGGCGACACGGTTGCCTCTCACTGCTGCTCCGCTCGGGTCGCTTGGCGTCGGAAGCCGGCGGCCGGCTTCCCTGAGGTCCGGCAGGGACGGTCCGCGTCCGCCCGGCCGGGCGTGCCGGCCGGGCGGACGCGGGCGGGCGGTGCCTTACGGGTTGGAGCCGACGATCTTCGGGATGGTGCCGTTCGACGCCTTGATGGCGTAGTTGCCCTTGAAGATGGGCCTGGTGGCGGTC
Organism: Streptomyces viridosporus T7A; assembly: GCF_008704515.1. NCBI lineage: Bacteria > Bacillati > Actinomycetota > Actinomycetes > Kitasatosporales > Streptomycetaceae > Streptomyces > Streptomyces viridosporus. The sequence goes on along the minus strand of NZ_CP023700.1, from coordinate 2,831,897 downwards.
GTGACCACCGTGCCGCAGTTGACGGGGGCGGGGCTGGAGCTGACGGCCAGGTCACCGGCGACGCTGTTGACCGCCAGGATGCCGGTGGAGTTGGTGTAGGTGGCCGAGGCCTTGCCCGTCACGGTGAACTTGCAGGCGCCGGCGGTCACGTTGGCGGTGACGTTGCCGACGTAGCCCTTGGTGACGCCGGTCGAGGCGGTGTAGTCCTGGGCGACGACGGTCCAGGGGGTGACCGCCACGGTGGTGACGGTGCCCAGGACGCTGGTGCACGGCGAGGCGGAGGTGCCGAAGTTGATGGCGCTGATGGTGGCGACCGTGGCGGGGTTGCCGGTGGCGCTCCCCATGCTGCCCGACGCGCCCGAGACCGTGCACGTCATCGGGATGGTGGCGGTCAGCACGATGTTGCCGCTGTTCGTCGCCGTGTAGCTGCCCGACGGGGTGACGGTCCACACCGTGGAGGGCACCGCCGAGGCGGTCCCGGCGGTGAGGCCGAACGCGGCCGCGGCCGCACCCGCCACGACAGCGGTCCTTCTGAGGGTTTTCTTCATGGCCTGGGACTCTCCTTGTGGATTGACCGGCAGAGATGGGCCGTGACCGAGGTGATCGAGAGGGAGGCCGTGCGGCCCGCGGCTCGGTGTTCCCTGTCCGCGAGCAATGACGTTACTTGCGGGAAACTTGGCCGAACAATGCCACCGTTCATGATTCTTTGAAAAGTGGAACCATCTGTTTCCGGGGTGAGTGATTCGCGGATCGCCTTAGTCACCACATGTCAATGTCGGTGTTCCCGGCCGGTGTTGCGGGGTCTCCCTGCTCGCCGCTCGCCGTCGGGCCGTCCTGCTCACCCGGTGACAATGTCGGAGGTGTGTTTTATCTGCGCCCTGACAGGTTCGGGATGGCTGAAGTCGGTGTCCCGGAAAACTCGTATTCCGGTATTGCCCGCCGAGGTTACTCGGTCGTAACGTGCCGGTGTGGTGCTCGGTTCCGGGTCGGTGGCCCCCGCCGACCGGAGCCATGACGGATGCTTTCCGGCCTCGCCCTCCCGCTCGGGCCGGGGGTCCGTCGGCGGGGTCCCGCGGATCCACACCCTCCGGAGCCGCAGGACCCCGCCCTGTCTCCCCGGAGACAAGTGCGGGTCCGGCGTGTTGTCCGCACGGTGACAAACTCCGGGAGGAGAACGGGGAACCGGCGCCGCACCCGTTGTCAGTACGTCCCGCGCCGACCTAACGTGCGCCCGCGGTGCACGTCCGACACACGTCCGCTGGAGGTGACATGGGAATCGAAGTGGTGGTCGAGGGCCTGACCAAGTCCTTCGGTGAGCAGAGCATCTGGCAGGACGTGACACTCACCCTTCCCGCCGGAGAGGTGAGCGTGATGCTGGGCCCGTCCGGCACCGGGAAGACCGTTTTCCTGAAGTCGCTCATAGGGCTGCTCAAACCCGAGAAGGGCCGTGTTCTCATCAACGGGGTGGACATGGTGAACAGTCCCGAGAGGGATATCTACGAGACCCGGAAATTGTTCGGGCTCATGTTCCAGGACGGGGCCCTCTTCGGGTCCATGTCCCTCTTCGACAACATCGCCTTCCCGCTGCGCGAGCACACCCGCAAGAAGGAGTCCGAGATCCGCCGCATCGTCATGGAGCGGATCGAGGTCGTCGGGCTGCTGGGCGCGGAGGGCAAGCTCCCGGGGGAGATCAGCGGCGGCATGCGCAAACGGGCCGGCCTGGCCCGCGCGCTCGTGCTGGACCCGCAGATCATCCTGTGCGACGAACCGGACTCCGGGCTCGACCCGGTCCGCACCGCCTACCTCTCCCAACTGCTGATCGACCTGAACGCGCAGATCGACGCGACGATGCTGATCGTCACCCACAACCTCGACATCGCCGCCACCGTGCCCGACAACATGGGGATGCTCTTCCGGCGCGAGCTCGTCACCTTCGGCCCGCGCGAGGTGCTGCTCACCAGCGAGGAGCCGGTCGTGGCCCAGTTCCTCGACGGCCGGCGCGAGGGCCCCATCGGGATGTCCGAGGAGAAGGACGCGGCCACCCTCGCCGCCGAGGCGGGCGCCGCCGGCACCACCCCGTCCCGGCCCCGGCGGATCGTCCCGCAACTGGAGCCGTCGCCCGGCCTCCCGCCGCGCCGGGCCGTCGCCCGGCGGCGCGAGCGTGTCATGAGCATGATCGACCAGTTGCCGCCCGCCGCGCGCTCCGCCCTCCGGGAGGCCGACGCGAGGAACGCCGGGGCGCCCACCCTGCCGATGCCCGCCGCCGGGAGCGGCGCATGATCACCGGCGCGCTGCGGCAGACCGGCCGGCTCTTCGCGCTCGCCGCCGAAGTGAGCCGCGCGATCTTCCGAAGACCCTTCCAGTTCCGCGAGTTCGTCGAGCAGTTCTGGTTCGTCGCGGGCGTCACCATCCTGCCCGCCGCCCTCGTCTCCATCCCCTTCGGCGCCGTCATCGCGCTCCAGGTCGGTTCCCTGACCCAGCAGTTGGGGGCCCAGTCGTTCACCGGGGGCGCCAGCGTCCTCGCCGTCGTCCAGCAGGCGAGCCCGCTCATCGTCGCCCTGCTGATCGCCGGCGCCGGCGGCTCCGCCATCTGCGCCGACCTCGGCTCCCGCAAGATCCGCGAGGAGCTCGACGCCATGGAGGTCATGGGCGTCTCGCCCGTGCAACGCCTGGTCGTGCCCCGGGTCCTGGCCACCATGGGCGTGGCGGTCCTGCTCAACGGCCTGGTCTCCGTCGTCGGCACCCTCGGCGGCTACTTCTTCAACGTCGTCCTGCAGGACGGCACCCCCGGCGCCTACCTGTCCAGCTTCTCCGCCCTCGCCCAGCCGGCCGACCTGTACATCAGCGAACTCAAGGCGCTGGTCTTCGGGTTCATCGCGGGCATCGTCGCCGCCTACCGGGGCCTCAACCCGCGCGGCGGCCCCAAGGGCGTCGGCGACGCCGTCAACCAGTCCGTCGTCATCACCTTCCTCCTGCTCTTCTTCGTGAACATGGTGATGACGGCCCTCTACCTCCAGATCGTCCCGCCGAAGGGAGGCTGAGGCCCGATGGCCTCCCCGCTCGTCTGGCTCGACCGCTCCGGCGACCACCTGCTCTTCTACGCCCGGGCGCTGCTGTGGATCCCGCGGACCCTGCGCCGCTACCTCAAGGAGGTGCAGCGCCTCCTCGCCGAGGTCGCCTTCGGCTCCGGCGGCCTCGGCGTCATCGGCGGCACCATCGGCGTGATGATCGCGATGACGCTCTTCACCGGAACCGTCGTCGGGCTCCAGGGCTACGCGGCCCTCGACCAGATCGGCACGGCCGCGTTCACCGGATTCGTCTCCGCCTACTTCAACACCCGCGAGATCGCCCCCCTGGTCGCCGGGCTCGCCCTCTCCGCGACCGTCGGCGCCGGCTTCACCGCCCAGCTCGGCGCCATGCGCATCAACGAGGAGGTCGACGCCCTCGAGGGGATGGGGATCCGCTCCATGCCCTACCTGGTCACCACCCGCATCATCGCCGGGGTCGTCGCCATCGTCCCGCTCTACGCGATCGGGCTGCTCTCCTCCTACCTGGCGTCCCGCTCCGTGACCGTCCTGTTCAACGGCCAGTCCCAGGGCACGTACGACCACTACTTCGCCCTCTTCCTCTCCCCGACGGACGTCCTGCTCTCGGTGCTGAAAGTGCTGATCTTCAGCGTGATGGTGATCCTCGCCCACTGCTACTACGGCTACCGCGCCACGGGCGGCCCCGCCGGCGTCGGCGTCGCCGTCGGCCGCTCCGTGCGCAACGCCATCGTGCTGATCAGCGTCACCGACTTCTTCCTGTCGCTCGCCCTGTGGGGCGCGACCACGACCGTGAAGGTGGCGGGGTGAGATGAGCGGAGCACGAGGCGAAGCGGTGCGCCGCCGGTGTGCCGGGGTGGTGTTCCTGCTGGTCCCCGCCCTGCTGGTCTGGCTGGCCGTCGCCGTCTACGACAAGAGGTTCACCGACTCCGACCCGGTGGTCGTCGAGACCGGCAGCGTCGGCAACGAGATGCACCTGGGCGCCGAGGTCAAACTGCGCGGCGTCGTCGTCGGCGAGGTCCGCGCCGTCGAGGCCACCGGCGACGGGGCCCGGCTCACCCTCGCCATGAAACCCGGCGCCCTCGACGACGTGCCCTCCGACGTCCGCGCGCAGATGCTGCCGACCACCCTGTTCGGCGAGCGGTTCGTGGCCCTGGTGCCGCCCGAGGCCCCCTCGGCCGAACCCCTGGCCCCCGGAGCCGTCATCCCCCAGGACCGCTCCGAGAACGCCGTCGAACTCCAGCAGGTCCTCGACGACGTCCTGCCGATGCTCACCGCCGTCCAGCCGCACAAGCTCTCCGCGACCCTGTCGGCCGTCTCGCAGGCCCTGGAGGGGCGCGGGGACCGGCTCGGCGACACGCTCGGCCGACTGGACGCGCACCTCAGGGAGTTCAACCCCCACCTGCCCACCCTCAACCGGGACCTCAAGCACCTCGTGAAGGTCAGCCATGTCTACGCGGACGCCGCGCCCGACATCATCACGGCGCTCACCGACTTCACCACCACCAGCGGCACCCTCGCCGAGCAGGAGGCCGCGTACGCCGGCACCCTCGGCGCCACCACCCGGACGGCCGAGGACATGACGGCCTTCCTGCGGCAGAACGAGAAGAACATCATCCGGCTCAGCGCCACCAGCCGGCCCACCCTGGAACTGCTCGCCGAGTACGCCCCCTCCTTCCCCTGCACCCTGCGCACCCTCGCCGAGTTCGTGCCCGCCATGGACAAGGCGCTCGGCAAGGGCACCGACCGGCCCGGCATCCACGTCGACGTCACCGCCGTCCCCTCGCGCGGCGCCTACCTCCCCGGCCGCGACACCCCGGTGTACGGCGCCGGCGGCGGCCCCCGCTGCCCCTCCGTGCCCTACCTCGGCTCCCTCGCCCGGCCCGCCGCGCAGGCCGCCGCGGCGGCCGACCAGGACCTCGGGCCCGCCAACTCCCCGCAGGAGAACGACCTCGTCAACGAACTGCTCGCACCCGCCGCCGGCCGGCACCCCGGCGACCTGCCCGACTGGAGCAGCCTGCTCGTCGGCCCGGCCTACCGCGGCACGGAGGTGACCCTCGGATGACCAGCACGGACCACGCGCACACCCGGCGCCGCCCGCTGACCGGACCGCTGCTCAAGTCCCTCGCCTTCGTGGTGGTCACCGCCCTCGCCACGACCGTGCTCGGCCTCAGCGTCGCCGACACCGGCGTCGGCACCGGCACCAGCACCTACCGGGCCCTGTTCACCGACGTCACCGGACTCGTCGACGGCGACAGCGTACGGATCTCCGGGGTGGAGGTCGGCGAGGTGACCGATGTCCGCGTCGTGCAACGGCGCACCGCACAGGTCACCTTCACCGTCCGCGAGGACCGCCGGCTGCCCCGGTCGGCCACCGCCGCCGTGAAGTACCTCAACATGGTCGGCCAGCGCTACATCGCCCTCGACCGCGGCAGCGGCGACCTCACCGGCACCCTCGAGGCGGGCGACACCATCCCGCTCGACCGCACCACGCCCGCCCTCGACCTGACCCTGCTCTTCAACGGCTTCAAGCCGCTGTTCGAGGGGCTCTCCCCGAAGGACGTCAACGAACTCGCCGGATCGATCGTGCAGGTGCTCCAGGGCGAGGGCGCCACCGTCGACAGCCTGATCCGCCACATCGGCTCGCTCAGCACGACCGTCGCCGCCAAGGACGAGGTGATCGGCGAGGTCGTCGACAACCTCACCACCGTCCTGGAGACCCTCAACGACCGCGAGGACGGCTTCGACGACCTCGTCGTCACCCTGCGGGACCTCGTCACCGGCTTCAACGACGACCGCAAGCCCCTCGGCGAGGCGGTCGAGGCCATGGGCGACCTGACCACCGTCACCGCCGGTCTCCTCGAGGACGGACGCGCGCCCCTCGAACGGGACATCCGCGAACTGGGCCGGCTCTCGACGGGCCTGGGCGAACACACCGGGCAGATCGAGGACTTCCTCGACCGGTCCCCCGCCAAGATGACCGCCCTGGCCCGCCTGTCCTCCTACGGATCGTGGTTCAACCTCTACCTCTGCGAGGCACGCGTGAGCGGAGTGACCACCTCCGACGGCTCCGAGGCGCCGACCGGCATCGCGATCACCGAATCGAGGTGCCGCGGATGAGACCCTTCGCACGGCGCGACCGGACCGGCCGGCCGGCCGCGTCCCGGCGTCCGCGCATCACACCGGTCAGGGAACGCAACCCCGTCGCCGTCGCCGTCGTCGGGCTGCTCGCCCTCACCCTGCTCACCGCCCTCGTCCACAACGCGCAGCGGCTGCCGTTCGGCGGCGGTACGCACTACAGCGCCGACTTCTCCGAGGCCGCCGGCCTCGACGAGGGCGACGAGGTGCGCATCGCCGGCGTCAAGGTCGGCGAGGTCACCGGCGTCGCGCTGGACGGCGCCAGGGTGAAGGTCACCTTCGAGGTCGAGGACGCCTGGCTCGGCGACCGGACGACCGCCGCCATCGCCATCAAGACCCTCCTCGGCGACAAGTACCTGGCGCTCGACCCGCTCGGCTCCGGCCGGCAGGACCCCGGCAGCCGCATCCCGCTGTCCCGCACCACCTCCCCCTACGACGTGACGCAGGCGTTCCAGGACCTCGGCTCCACCGTCGAGGAGATCGACACCCGGCGGCTCGCGGAGAGCTTCGAGACCCTCTCCGAGACCTTCGAGAACTCCCCGCCCCATGTGCGCAAGGCCGCCGACGGCCTGTCCGCGCTGTCGAGGTCCGTCTCCGAGCGCGACGCGGAACTCTCCGAACTCCTCGAGGGAAGCGCCCGGTTCACCAAGACGCTGCAGAACAGGAAGTCCAGCTTCGAGACCCTCATCGAGGACGGCGGCTCCCTGCTCGGCGAACTCCAGGACCGCCGCGACGCCATCCGCGCCCTGCTCAAGGGCAGCAGGAAGCTCGGGATCGAACTCGCCGGCCTCGTCGAGGACAACGAGAAGCAGCTCGGCCCCACCCTCAAGGCCCTCGGCCGGGTCACCGACGTCCTGGAGAAGAACAACACCCAGCTCGGCAAGACCCTCGCGCTGGTCGGCCCGTACTACCGCCTGGTCGGCAACACCCTGGGCAACGGCCGCTGGTTCGACAGCTACCTGTGCGGCGTCGTCCCCCGCGACTACCTGCCCGAGACGTCCCTGCCCGAGACCGGCTGCATGCCGCCGCGACAGGCGGCGGCCCAGGGGAGCGGTGAGCGATGAGCAGACGCAGAAGAGTCCTCACCGGCGTGCTCGCCCTCGCGGTGCTCGCCGCCAGCGGCCTGACCGCCGTCCGGGTCCTCGACTCCGACGGCACCCGCATCACCGCCTACTTCGACCGCGCCGTCGGCATCTACGCCGGGTCCGACCTGCGCGTCCTCGGGGTGCGGGTCGGCGAGGTGGAGTCGGTGCGGCCGCAGGGCACCACGGTGCGCGTCGGCCTCCTGCTGGACGAGGGCGTGAAGGTCCCCGAGGGCGCGCGGGCCGTCGTCGTCGCGCCGAGCGTCGTCGCCGACCGCTACGTGCAGCTCACCCCCGCGCACAGCACGGGCCCCGCCCTCGCCGACGGCGCCGTCCTGCCCGCCGCGCGCAACCGCACCCCCGTCGAGATCGACCAGCTCTACGACTCGATCACCGAACTCGGCCGGGCGCTCGGCCCGGACGGTGCCAACTCCGGCGGCGCCCTGTCCGAACTGCTGAGCACCGGCGCCGCCAACCTCGAGGGCAACGGCGAGGCCATCGGCGACGGCATCGAGGAGTTCGGCAAGGCGGCCAGGACCCTCGACGGCAGCAGCGGCGACCTGTTCGACACGCTGCGCAGGCTCCAGACCTTCACCACCATGCTGAAGGAGAAGGACACCGACGTGCGCACCGCGCAGGAACGCCTGGACGAGGTCGTCGGCTTCTTCGCCGACAACAAGGACGACCTCGCCGGCGCGCTCGAGGAACTCGGCACCGCGCTCGGCCAGGTCAAGACCTTCATCGAGGACAACCGGGGCGAACTGAAGAAGAACGTCGACCGGCTGGTCCCCCTCACCCGGACCCTCGTCGAGCAACGGGCCTCGCTCGCCGAGGCACTGGACGTGGCGCCGCTGGCCGCGGGCAACGTGGTGAACGCCTACAACCCCGACACCCGCACCCTCGACGGCCGCGCCAACCTCAACGAGATCAGCATGGGCGGACCGCTGCTGCCGCTGCCCGCGACGGGCGGCTCGTCCGCGCACGGCGACGGGCCCGCGGCCACCGGGAAGGGGGAGCGATGAAGCGCGGCGGACGGCACTTCGGCCCCAGGGCCGCGGCGGTGAGGCGCGGCGCGCTCACCACGGGCGGCGCCGCCGGCCTCACCCTGGGCGGACTCCTCGCCCTCGGCCTCGGCTTCACCCTGGCCCTCGGCGCGGTCACCGTCGAGCTGCCGCGCTTCGACGGCATCGAGGACCTGCCGCTGCCCGGCGGCGCCGACCTCGGCGACCACCCCTACACCGTCACCGCCGAACTCCAGGACGTGCTCAGCCTGGTCCCGCAGTCCGCGGTGAAGGTCAACGACGTCGCCGTCGGCCGGGTCACCCGCATCGAACTCGGCCGCGACGACTGGTCGGCCCGCGTCACCATGAGGATCAACGGCGACGTGCGGCTGCCCGCCGACGCCACCGCCCGGCTCGAACAGTCCAGCCTGCTGGGCGAGAAGTACGTCCAGCTCGTCGCCCCCGACCGGGAGGGCGGAGCCGGAAGGCTGGAGGACGGGGGCGTCATCCCGGTCTCCCGCACCAGCCGCAACACCGAGGTCGAGGAGGTGTTCGGCGCGCTGTCCCTGCTCCTCAACGGCGGCGGCGTCGACCAGCTCAGGACCATCACCCGGGAACTCAACGCGGCGCTCGGCGGCCGCGAACCCGAGGTCCGCTCCCTGCTGAAACGGGTCGACACCCTGGTGACCGACCTCGACGACCACCGGGGCGACATCACCGACGCCCTCGACGCCGTCAACCGGCTCTCCGCGACCCTCGCCACCCGCAAGGACGACGTCGGCACCGTCCTTACCGACCTCTCACCCGGGCTGAAGACGCTCGAGAAACAGCGCGGCTCCCTGCTGACCATGCTGCGCTCCCTCGACACGCTCTCCGGCGTCGCCGTCTCCACCATCGACGCGAGCAAGGACGACATGATCGCCGACCTCGAGGCCATCGCGCCGACCCTGAAGGCCCTCGCGGACGCGGGCGCGGACCTGCCCGACTCGCTCCAGGTGCTGCTGACGTACCCGTTCACCGACGAGGTGCTGCGCGGGGTGAAGGGCGACTACCTCAACGTGTACCTGAGCATGGTCGCCGCGCCCGGGACCCAGGTGATCCCGCCCCTGGTGCCCCGGGACGCGGCCCCGCCGTCCGCCCCGGCGGGCGGCGGACCGGGCGCGGCGGGGGAGAAGCGGTCCGCCGGGAAGGGCGGCGGCGCACCGGGGGCCGCGTCACCGTCGTCGTCCGTTCCGCCGTCGGGGGCCCCGTCGCGGGACTCCTCGCCCCTGCCGCTGCCCTCCGTGTCCGCGCCCGCCACCGGGACGGGCGCGACACCGGCGGCCCCGGACGGGGGTGAGGGCAGGTGATCACCCTCGCCGTACGGCTGAAGAACCTCGCCTTCCTCCTCGTCGCCGTCCTCGCCCTCTCCTACCTCGGCCTCCGCTACGCCGACCTCGGCCGGTACGTCGGCGTCGCCGACCACTACACCGTCGACGTGCGCCTCCCGCGCACCGGTGGCCTGTTCACCCACTCCGACGTCACCTACCGGGGCGTCTCCGTGGGGCGCGTCGGACCGATCGGCCTCACCGCCGACGGCGTCGTCGCCGAACTGCGCATCAAGAAGTCCGCCCCGCGCATCCCCGCCGACACCCGTGCCGTGGTCGCCGGCCTCTCCGCCGTGGGCGAGCAGTACATCGACCTGCGGCCCGAGAGCGACGGCGGCCCCTACCTCGCCGAGGGCGCCCGCATCGAACAGGCCGACACCCAGGTGCCCGCACCCGTCACCGACGTGCTCAGCAGCATCGACGACCTCGCCCGCTCCGTCCCGCTCGACGACCTGCGCACGGTCGTCGACGAGTTCGGCAAGGCCTTCGAGGGCCACGGCGACGACCTCCAGGTCCTGCTCGACAGCGGCAGCGACTTCGTCGAGGCGGCCGACCGCGCCCTGCCCTCCACCACCCGGCTCATCACCGACGGCGAGACCGTCCTGCGCACCCAGGCCGAGGAGGAGCGGGCCATCCGCGACTTCGCCGTCGGGGCGAAGGAGCTGGCCCGCACCCTCAAGGGCTCCGACGCCGACCTGCGCCGCCTCCTCACCGTCACCCCTGAGGCCGCCACCCAGGTCAGCGGCGTCCTGCGGGACCTCGACCCGAGCCTCGGCGTCGTCCTCGCCAACCTCCTCACCACCTCCGAGATCGCCGTCACCCGGCAGCGCGGCACGGAGGAACTCCTCGTGAAGTACCCGGCGGCCGTCGCCGTCGGCGCCACCGCCGTCGACGGAGGGAAGCTGAACCTCGGCATGGCCGTCACCTTCTTCAAGCCCCTGCCCTGCACCGCCGGATACGGCGCCACGCGCTACCGCAACGGGCTCGACCTCGGTACCACGCCCGCCCTCAACACCGGCGCTGCCTGCACCGCCTCCGCCGCGGACGGGTTCAACGTGCGCGGCTCGGCGAACGCCCCGAAGGGCGGCGCGGTGCCCGACCCGGCCAGGCCCGGCTCCCTGCCCTCCGGCAGCGGCGGGGCACGGACCGGCGGACCGGCCGCGCTCCCCGGTGCCCTCGCCCTGCCCGGCCAGGACGGCGAGGCGCCGCAGGACATGGCGGGACTCCTCGCCCCGGCCGGCGGGAGCACGCGATGAGGCGGGCCCGGGTCCTCACCGGCGCGGGGCTCGCCCTGGCGCTCGGCTTCTGCGGCACCGGTGCGTGGACGTACGCGCAGGCGCGCACCGACGACGCGCTCGCGTACGGCCGGGAGCGGGACGAGGCGCTCGCCGACGGACGGGAGGGCGTCGCCGTGCTTACCACGCTGGACGCCTCCACCCGGCAGCGGGCGGAGCAGGGCATCCGGGCCTGGCGCGACGCCTCCACCGGGCCGCTGCGCGAGGAACTGGGCCGTACCGAGGCGAAGGCGGGCGCCTCGGCGCGCGGCACGGTCACCGAGGCCGCCGTCACCGCGCTCGACACGCGCACCGGCACGGCCAAGCTCATCACCACCGTCCGTGTCGAGGTCACGCCCGCCGGGTCGAAGAAGCCGGCCACCGACCGCAAACGCCTGGAGGCGGTCCTGGCCCGCACGGACGAGGGGGAGTGGAAGGTGCGGGCGCTGAGCGCGGTACCGCTCGCGCAGGAGCAGGAGGGCGGGGACCGATGACGCCGACACGGCTGCTGCGCGGGGGCGGGCGTCCCAGGAACGAGAGTTCCGGGAACGAACTCTCCGCGGACACGACGGACACGACGGACACGACGGACACGACGGACACGGCGAACGAGGCGGACGGTGCCCGCACCCGCCGGCCGCCCGGCGGTCGTCTGCGGCGGGCCGCCCTCGCCGGGACCGCCGCGGTGCTCGTCCTCGGTGGCTGCGGCTTCCTCTACGGCGCCCACCAGTTGACGTCGGCCGAGTCCGCCCGCAACCGCGCGCTCACCGACACCGAGGCCACCACCCGCGTCGCCGGCGAGGTCGGCAACGCCCTGGCCCGCGTCTTCTCCTACACACCGGACGGCACCGCGGCCACCGAGCGCTCCGCACGCACCGCCCTCGGCGGCCGCGCCGCCCGGCAGTACCGGGAACTCTTCGACCGGGTCCGCGACGACCTCACCGGGCAGCGCGTCACCCTGAGCACCCGAGCCGTCCGCACCGGGGTGATCGAACTCGACGGCGACAGGGCGCGCCTGCTGGTCTTCCTCGACCAGACCTCCCGTCGCGGCGAGGACGAGGCCACCACCGCGGCGGCCCAACTCACCGTCACGGCCCGGCTCGAGAACGACCGGTGGCGGATCGTCGACCTCAAGGCCCGCTAGCACGTGCGCGAGAGACTGGAGCACCCCATGAAACGCGCGGTCCGCGCCCTCACCGCACACCGCCCCCGGCCGCTGCCGTCCCTGGTCCTCGTCCTCACCCTCGTCGCGGGCGGCTTCGCGGCGTGGACGGGGCAGGACTGGTACCGCGCGGCCCACGACGACCGGGCCGCGTACGCCGCGCAACGGGACGAGGCGCTCGCCGCCGGGGAGCAGGCCGTGCAGAACCTCAACACGCTCGACCACCGGGACCTGAAGCAGGGGCTCGACCTGTGGGAGTCGTCGACCACCGGTGAACTGCACGAACAACTGTCCTCAGGGCGTGCGGAGTTCGCCGAGCAGGTGAAGGAGGCGAAGACGGTCACCACGGCCCGGGTGCTGTCGGGCGCCGTCACCGAACTCGACGACCGCGCCGGCCGCGCCCGGGTGCTGATCGCCCTGCGCGTCACCGTCAGGGCGTCCGACGGCGCGAAGACGGACAAGGACAGCCGCATGCTCGGCGAACTCACCCGCACCGGGGGCCGGTGGAAGCTGAGCGCCCTGGGACAGGCCCCCGTGGGCGGCGCACCGACCGGCTGACCCGGTTCCGTACCGCGCAGGCCGCCGCACCGAGAGGACAGCACGATGTCGACGACCCGTCACCACATCAACCGCCAGCGGCGCCGCCAGGCCCGCGCCACCCGGTCCGCCACCTCGGCCGGGACCCCGGAGAGCGCCGGAAGCCCGGCCCGTACGGGCGGCACGGCCGTCCTGCCCCCTCCCGGCTCCCCGCCCCCGCCCTCCGCGCGGACGGCCGAGACGGCCGCGGACGGGAAGGCGACCGCGGACGGGAAGGCGCCCGGATCCGGGAAGGTGCCGGGGCCCGGGAACGGGACGGCGGACCGGAAGGCGTCCGGGGCCGCGCTCGACGGGGAGGGCGCCCGGGGCCGGTCGCGTCGCCCGGCGGGTCTCGCGGCGCTCTGCGTCCTGACCGTGCTCCTCGGCGGCTTCGCGGGCTGGGCGCACGCGGAGGCCGAGGCGCTCCGGGACGACCCCGCGCTGCGCAACACCGCCCTGACCGACCTGGCCCGCACCAGCGAGCTCAAGGGGCGGACGTCCCAGGCCGTCGACCGGCTCTTCTCCTACGACCACACCGATCCCGGCGCCCTCGAGGAAGCCGCGCGGGACCTCCTCACCGGAAAGGCCGTCGACCAGCACCGCGCCCTGCTCGCCGACGTCCGGAAGCGGGCCGACGCGCAGAAGGCGGTGATCACCACGACGGTCACCGAGAGCGGGGTCGAACGGATCGACGGCGACCGGGCCCGGGTCCTCGTCTACGCCGACCAGAGCAGCGTCGGCACCGCCGGGAACGGTACCGCCGCGGGCGGGGCGGACAGGACGGGCGGGAGCCGGAAGAGCGCGGGGGACGAGGGCGTGTACGCGGGCGCCATGCTCGCCGTCGACGTCGTGCACCGCGACGGACGGTGGCTCGTCTCCGGCATCGACACCTTCGGCCGCTGAGGGCCGCACGACCGACGGAACCCACGGGCGCACGCGCCCCCGCATCCGACAGGAGTGACAGCCATGCCCCTACGCCGCGCACGACGTCCGCGCACCGGCCGGACCCGCAGGGGACTGCGGACGACCGCCCTCACCGTGGCGGCCATGGCGGCGCTCACCGCCTCCCGGGCGCCCGGACTCGTCGGGGACTTACGGGACGCCCACGCCGCCCCGTCCGCCGACGACGCGCGCGGGCCGGCGGCGGGCGGCCCGTACGCCGAGCCCGCTCCTCCGGGCGACGGTTCCTACCACACCGAACTCCCGCCCCTGACCACCCCGGAGGTCGCCTCGGCCGCCCCGGCGCTCGTGCGGGACCTCCGTTCGCAGTCCGGCATCCCGGCCACCGTGCTGCGCGCCTACCGCGCCGCCGAGGCCTCCGTCGGCAGGACGGACCCCGGCTGCCGGCTGCCCTGGGAACTGCTCGCGGCGATCGGCAAGGTCGAGTCCGGTCAGGCGCGCGGCGGCGCGGTCGACGGCAACGGCACGACGCTGGGCCGGATCACCGGGCCGCCGCTGAACGGCCGGGGCTTCGCCCTGATCCGGGACACGGACGGGGGCGCCCACGACGGCGACACGGTCTACGACCGCGCGGTGGGCCCGATGCAGTTCCTGCCGTCCACCTGGGCCCGCTGGGGCACGGACGGCAACGGCGACGGCCGCGCCGACCCGAACAACATCTTCGACGCGGCCCTGGCGGCCGGCCACTACCTGTGCGCCGGCGACCGGGACCTGGGCCGGGCCGCGGACCTGGACCGGGCGGTCCTCAGCTACAACCACTCGCGCTCCTACCTGGAACTGGTCAGGTACTGGCTGGAGTTCTACCGCCAGGGGGTCCGCCCCGTCCCCGACGGCAAGGGCGTCGTCCCGAGGAGCCCCGGCGCGGGCGGCGACACCCCGGCGACCGAACCCGTCGACGGCGGGAGCGGCGGCAGGGGGAACGGGAAGGAAGGGGGCGGCATCGTCATCGGCCCGGACCCGGGCACGACGGCCGGTCCCGGGCCGTCCCCCTCCGCCCCTTCGCCGTCGCCCACCCCGGCGCCCTCCGTCCCGTCCCCGGAACCCACCTCCCCGACGGCGCCCCCGACGAGCCAGGGCCCCTCGCAGCCGCCCGGCGGGTCCCCCACCGAGAGCCCGTCGCCGACGCCGGACCCGACGACCGATCCGAGTCCCTCGCCCACCGCCCCGGACGACTGCCCTGCGGAGTCCGCGACCCCGTCCCCCGACCCCAGCGCCTCCCCGACCGCCTCGCCCTGTCCGACGGCCCCGGCCCCTGCCTCCGAGTGAGGCCCGGCACCCGCCGGGCGGACGTCCGCGTCCTCGGCCCGCCTATCCCGTTCCCGCCGCGTTCGGCCAGGCCTGCGGTCCCGGCCAGCCCGTCGCCGGGACGCCGGAGAGGCCGTCGGTGCCCCTGACCTGGGCGGCCGTCAGGCCGCCGCGGGCGGGGACGCCGGGCGGGGTGGGGCCGGTGGGCGGGGGCACCTGGGCCGGCGCCGGGTAGACCGGTGCGGGGACCGGCGCCGGCTCGGGGACCGGTGCCCGGGCCGCGGGCGCCAGGGGGTGCGGGACCGGTTCCGGAACCGGCTGGGGGACCGGCTCCGGAACCGGTTGGGGAACCGGCGTCGGCGCCGGCTGGGGGACCGGCGTCGGCGCCGGCTGGGGGACCGGCGCCGGCTGCGGCCCCATCGAGGCGGCCGCCGGCACCGGCGTCCCGCCGCCCGCGCCCACCGCCGGGGCGGACGCGGCGGCGGGGAGCGGCACGCCGGTGTGGGCGGCCGGTGCGGCGGGGAGCCCCGGGACGTCGGCTCCGGCGCCGACGGCCTGGGCGGCCAGGCCCTGGGTGCCCGCGCCGTTGGTCTGGCTCACCAGGCGGTCCACCGCTGCCGTGCCCGAGCTGTAGCCGGTTCCCGTGGCCTGCTCGGGCACCGGGGCACCCCTCCTGGGCGCCCCGTAGAGCACCTGCTCCAGGCCGGTCACCAGGCGGCGCACGTCCACCTGGGGGCGCACCACGAGGCGCAGGAAGCGGCTGGAGGAACCGATCTTGTTGCCGCACTCGCGGACCAGGATCCGGTGCTCGGTGAACATCCGGTCCCGGACCACGGTGCCCTCGGCGCCCACGGGGAGGCGCACGAAGAGGAAGTTGCCCTGGGAGGGGTAGACCGTCAGGCCGGGCAACGAGGAGAGCTGGCCGGACATGTCCATGCGGTCGCGGCGGACCTGGTGCAGGCTCCGGGCGTACTCGGCCCCGTGCTCCTTCAGCATGAACACCACGTGCTCGGCGAAGGAGTTGAGGTTCCACTTGGGGAGCATCGACCGCACCTTCCCCGCGAGCGCCGGGTTGGCGACGAGGTAGCCGAAGCGGATGCCGTGCAGGCCGAAGTTCTTGCCGAGGCTGCGCAGCACGATGACGTTCGGCCGCAGCATCGCCTCCTGCACCACGCTCGGTTCCGCCTCCGCGTCGGCGAACTCCAGGAAGGACTCGTCGACCACCACCAGGTCGAGGTCGGCCATCGCGTCCATGAACTGCACGATCGCGTGCTTGTGCTGGAAACCGCCGTCGGGGTTGTTGGGGTTGCAGACGACGGCCACCCGGGTGCCCCGCGCGCGGATGAACTCCGCGTACTGCGCGAGGTCCAGGGCGAAGCCGCTGGACTCCTGGAGCGGGAACATGTCGACCCGCTTGCCGGTCTCCATGGGCTGGTCGGTCCAGCGGCCGAAGGTGGGGACGGGGACGGCGAGGGACTCACGGACGAGGAGGTGGTCGATCCAGGTGATCAGCTCGGTCGATCCGTTGCCCATCGCCACGCACTGCGGGGGCAGTCGGAGCAGGTCGCACAGCTCGGCCGTGATGGTGTCGGCGCTGCTCGGGTAGTACGTGACGATCTCGCGCAGCCTGACCGCCATCTCCTCGAACATGGCGGGGGTGGGGAAGTAGGGGTTGCAGGGGATGCAGAAGTCCACCGGGCCGGCCCCGTCGCTCTCCCGCGTCAGCGCCGCCATCGACGGGCTGTGCGCCGCGGTGCTGCGGAACAGCGAGAGGGCGTTGTCGGCCATGGAACCTCCGTGGGCGGCGGGCCCGCCGGGGACGTACCGGGCCCGTCATGCGTGGGTGGCCCGCGCGGGGGAGCACGGGCCACCCGTACATACGAAGGGGGGTGTGACGCTGTTCAACCGATGTGAAAAAAGTGTGACGTCGGGAACCCGGGGCGCGTGTCACGCGTCACGCGCCCCGGGTCACCGGACTCCCGGCCGCCGGCTTCAGGCGCCGAACGAGTGGATCGTCGTCGTCCGGTACGTCCGGCCCGGCCGCAGCACGGTCGACGGGAACGACGGCCGGTTCGGCGAGTCCGGGAAGTGCTGGGTCTCCAGGCACAGTCCGTCGCCCTGCCGGTAGACGCGGCCGCCGGTGCCGACGAGGGTGCCGTCGAGGAAGTTGCCGGAGTAGAACTGCAGGCCCGGCTCGGTGGTGGCGATCCGCAGGGTGCGGCCGGAGGACGGGTCGCGCAGGGTCGCCGCGTGCTCGGGGCGGGCGGTGACGCCCTTGTCGAGCACCCAGTTGTGGTCGAAGCCCTGCCCGTACAGCACCTGCTGGTGGGGGGTGCGGATGTCCCGGCCGATCGGCTTGGCCCGGCGGAAGTCGAAGGGGGTGCCCGCGACCTTCGCCAGCTCGCCCGTGGGGATCAGCCCCGCGTCGACGGGTGTGTAGCGGGAGGCGGCGAGGGACAGTTCGTGGTCGTGGACGGAGCCGCTGCTCTCGCCGGCGAGGTTCCAGTAGACGTGGCTGGTGAGGTTGACGACGGTGGCCTTGTCGGTGGTGGCCTCGTAGTCGATGCGCCAGTCGCCGTCGCGGGTGAGGGTGTACGTCACCGTCGCCCGCAGCGTGCCCGGGTAGCCCATCTCGCCGTCGACGCTGGTGTGGTGCAGGCGCAGGCCGACGTCGGAGCCCCGGGTGAACGGCTCGACGTCCCAGACCCGCTTGTCGAAGCCCCGCGCGCCGCCGTGCAGGCTGTTCTCGCCGTCGTTCACGGAGAGCTGGTGGACCGTGCCGTCGAGGGTGAAGCGGCCCTTGCCGATGCGGTTGCCGTAGCGGCCGATCAGGGCGCCGAAGTAGGGGCTGGAGGCGACGTAGTCCTCGAGGGCGTCGAAGCCGAGGGAGACGTTGGCGTACCGGCCGCGGCGGTCGGGGACCTCCAGCGACTGGACGATGCCGCCGTAGGACAGGACCCTCATCCGGGTCCCGCCGTTCTCCATCGACCAGCTGTGGACCCGGGTGCCGTCCGCCAGCCTGCCGAAGAGCGTCCTCACGGGCTTCCCCCCGCCCCCCGACCCCGACGCGTGCGCCGTCCCGCCGACCGTGGTGGCGGCCGCGACCCCGGCGGCCGCGGCTCCCGCGATGACCGTGCGTCTGTTCAGTTCCATGTGCGGCTCCCGTGATGGAGGGGGCCCCGCCGTCCGGCGGGGCCCGAGCTGACCTACGAACCGACCTTGCGCTTGTTCCACACGTCGAACCCGACCGCCGCCAGCAGCACCAGGCCCTTGATGACCTGCTGCCAGTCGGTGCCGATGCCGACGAGGTTCATGCCGTTGTTCAGCACGCCCAGGACCAGACCGCCGATGATCGCGCCGAGCACGGTGCCCACACCACCGCTCATCGACGCGCCGCCGATGAACGCGGCCGCGATCGCCTCCAGTTCGAAGTTGAGACCGGCCTTGGGAGAGGCCGCGTTGAAGCGGGCGGCGAAGACCAGACCCGCCAGGGCCGCGAGCATGCCCATGTTCAGGAAGACCAGGAAGGTGACCTTCTTGTCCCGCACGCCGGACAGCTTGGCCGCGGGCAGGTTGCCGCCGATGGCGTAGATGTGGCGGCCGATGACGGCGTTGCGCATCACGTAGCCGAAGCCGACGAGCAGCGCGCCGAGGATCAGCAGCACGATCGGGGCGCCCTTGTAGCTGGCCAGCAGCAGCGTCACCACCAGGATGGCGGCGGCCAGCGCGACCAGCTTCAGCAGGAACAGCTTGGCGGGCAGGACGTCGAGGGCGAACTCCTGCTGGCGCCGGCGGTCGCGGACCTCCTGGAGCACCACCAGCGCGATCAGCGCGAAGCCGAGGAGCAGGGTGAGGTTGTGGTAGTTGGTCTCCGGGCCGACCTCGGGCATGAAGCCGTTGGCGATCTTCTGCAGGCCCTTCGGGAACGGGCCGAGGGTCTGGCCCTCCAGGAAGATCTCGGTCAGGCCGCGGAAGGTCAGCATGCCCGCGAGGGTCACGATGAACGACGGTATGCCGCCGTAGGCGATGAAGAACCCCTGGATCGCGCCCGCGATGGCGCCCACGGCCAGGCACAGCACCACCGCGAGCGGCCACGGCAGGTCGTTGCGGACCATGAAGACGGCGGCCATGGAGCCGACGAACGCCGTCAGCGAGCCGACCGACAGGTCGATGTGGCCCGAGATGATGACCAGCATCATGCCGATCGCGAGGATCAGGATGTAGCTGTTCTGCAGCACCAGGTTGGAGACGTTGCGCGGCAGCAGCAGGTCGCCGTCGGTCCACACCGCGAACAGCGCCACGATCAGGCCCAGGGCGATCAGCATGCCGTACTGCCGCATGTTGCGGCGCATGCCGTCCAGGACCAGTTGGAGCAGGCCGTCACCCGTGCCCGCCCCGCTCCTGCCCGGCGGCGCGGCGGCCGGGTTCTTGTCGGTGACTTCCGTGCTCATCGGGTTACCTCTTTGTCCTTCGTCATCTGACGCATCAGCGCTTCCTGGGAGGCCTCGGCCCGCGAGAACTCACCGGTCAGCCGCCCGGCGGCCATCGTGTAGATGCGGTCGCACATGCCCAGCAGCTCGGGCAGCTCGGAGGAGATGAAGACGACCGCCTTGCCCTGGGCGGCCAGCTGGTCGATGACCGTGTAGATCTCGTACTTGGCCCCGACGTCGATGCCGCGCGTCGGCTCGTCGAGGATCAGCACCTCGGGACCCGCGAAGATCCACTTGCTGAGGACGACCTTCTGCTGGTTGCCGCCGGACAGCTTGCCCACCGGCTCGAAGACCGTCGGCGCCTTGATGTTCATGGACTTCCGGAAGCCCTCGGCGACCTGCCGCTCCTCGTGCTCGTCCACCACGCCCCGCCTGGCGACCTTGCCGAGGGCGCTGAGGGAGATGTTGCGGTTGATGGTGTCGATGAGGTTCAGGCCGTAGTGCTTGCGGTCCTCGGTGACGTACGCGATCCCGTGCGCGACCGCCTCGGGGACGGTCTTCGTGCGGATCTCCCGGCCGTCCTTGAGGACCGTGCCGCCCGCGTACCGTCCGTAGGTGCGGCCGAAGAGGCTCATCGCGAGCTCGGTGCGGCCGGCGCCCATCAGGCCCGCGATGCCGACGATCTCGCCGCGCCGCACGGTCAGCGACACGTCGTCGACGACCTTGCGCTGCTGGTCGATCGGGTGGTGCACGGTCCAGTTGCGGATCTCCAGCGCCGGGGCGGTGCCCTCCTCGGGGTGGTGCGGGGTCCGCTCCGGGAAGCGGTGCTCCAGGTCGCGGCCGACCATCCCGCTGATGATCCGGTCCTCGGTGGTCTCGGGGGCCTTCACGTCGAGCGTCTCGATGGTCTGCCCGTCCCGCAGGATCGTCACCGAGTCGGCGACCCGGCGGATCTCGTTCAGCTTGTGGGAGATGATGATCGAGGTGATGCCCTGTTCCTTCAACTGCAGGATCAGGTCGAGCAGTTTGCCGCTGTCCTCGTCGTTGAGCGCCGCGGTCGGCTCGTCGAGGATGAGCAGCTTCACCTTCTTCGACAGCGCCTTGGCGATCTCCACCAGCTGCTGCTTGCCCACGCCGATGTCGGCGACCCGGGTCTCGGGGTGCTCGTGGAGCCCCACCCGGCGCAGCAGTTCGGCGGCGTGCCGCAGGGTCTCGTTCCAGTTGATGAACCCGCGGGTGGCGTGCTCGTTGCCGAGGAAGATGTTCTCCGCGAGGGAGAGGTACGGCACCAGGGCCAGCTCCTGGTGGATGATCACGATGCCGTGCTGCTCGCTGGCCCGGATGTCCTTGAACCGGCAGACCTCCTCCTCGAAGAGGATCTCCCCCTCGTAGGTGCCGTGCGGGTGGACACCGGAGAGGACCTTCATCAGGGTCGACTTGCCGGCGCCGTTCTCGCCGCAGATGGCGTGGACCTCGCCCTGCCGGACGGTCAGGCTGACGTCCGACAGCGCCTTGACGCCGGGAAAGGTCTTGACGATCGAGCGCATTTCCAGGACGGGTCCCGCCATGGTCGTGCCTTCCGGTCGGTGGTGGGTCTTCGGTGGGCGGCGGTTACTTGAGGTCGCTCTCCTTGATGTAGCCGGAGTCGACGACGGTCTCCCGGTAGTTCTCCTTGTCCACGGCGACCGGCTCCAGCAGGTAGGCCGGCACGACCTTCGCCCCGTTGTCGTAGGTCTTCTCGTCGTTGACCTCGGGCTTCTTGTCGTTGAGCAGGGCGTCGACCATGTTGGAGGCGACCTTGGCGAGTTCGCGGGTGTCCTTGTAGACGGTCATCGACTGCTCGTCGGCGACGATCGACTTCACCGAGGCGACCTCGGCGTCCTGGCCGGTGACGACCGGCAGCGGCTTGTTCTTGGCGCCGTAGCCGTCGGACTTGAGGGAGGACAGGATGCCGATGGAGATGCCGTCGTACGGCGAGAGCACGGCGTCCACCCGCTCGCTGCGGTAGGCCGAGGTCAGGATGTCGTCCATGCGCTTCTGCGCGGTGCCGCCGTCCCAGCGCAGGGTGGTGACCTGGTTCAGCTCGGTCTGCTTGGACCTGACGACGAGCTGCTTCTTGTCGATGTAGGGCTTGAGGACGTTCATCGCGCCCTGGAAGAAGTAGCGGGTGTTGTTGTCGTCGTTGGAGCCGGCGAACAGCTCGATGTTGAACGGGCCCTTCTCGCCGCCGTCCTTCAGCCCGAGCTTCTCGACGATGTAGGTGCCCTGGAGCTCGCCGACCTTCTCGTTGTCGAAGGAGGCGTAGTAGTCGACGTTCTCCGTGCCGAGGATGAGGCGGTCGTAGGAGATCACCGGGATGCCGGCTTCCTCGGCCTGCTGGAGGACGTTGTTCAGCGACTTGTTGTCGATGGCCGCGATGATCAGGGCCTTCACGCCCTGCGTGATCAGGTTCTCGACCTGGGAGACCTGCTGGTCGGGGTCGTCCTCGCCGTAGACCAGCTTGGTCTTGTAGCCCTTGGACTCCAGGTCCTTGACGACGTTGTTGCCGTCGGCGATCCAGCGCTCGGAGGACTTGGTCGGCATCGCGATGCCGATGGTGGCCCCCTTCGCGCCCTTCTCGTCCTCCTCGCTGCCGCCTTCGCTGTTCTGGCCGCAGGCGGTCAGGGCGAGGGCGAGGGAGGCGGCTGCGGCGAGGGCGGCTCTGCGGTTACGCATGATCATCATCCTTGATGTGTGTGCGGGGTCGGTTCGAGAGGTGCGAAGTCGCTTCCGGGAGTGGGGGCCAGGAGGGACCGAGAACGGTTGTGTGGGATTGTGCGCGGCTGTGTCTACTTCTGTGAAGTCGAGTTTCCGGAACGTTATGACGAGGCGTCGAACCGGCTCAGATCACCCGGAAGCCGCGAACCGACCGGTGCCATGTCGCCGTCCGCGCCGTGGCGCGCCAGCAGATCGAGGACCAGCCGGCCGCGCCGCACCCGCTCCTTGGCGGTCGCCAGGGTGAGCTCCCGCAGGTGGTGCCCGTACGGGTAGATCCCGGGTGCCTTGGCCAGACCGAACTTCAGGTACAGCGGCGCGCCGCGCCGGATGAGCTCGGCCACCTCGTACATCCGCACGTAGCCGCCGAGGTCGTCGGGCGCCTCGATGTACAGGTCCATCGGAGTGGCCGAAACCCGTCGTATCTCGGTGAGGTGAGCCGGTGTCAGGTCGCTCGGCACGTTGATCGAGTCGGCGCCGAGCCGCTCGTACACCGCGTACGAGGCCGGGTTGACCGGTCCGACGAGCGCCGAGACCTTCAGCGTGGTGTCGGCCGGGAGGAGGCCGGCCCCCCGTGCCCGGTGCAGCGTCCACAGCACGCCCTCGTCGGCGACGAGCAGGCACTTGACGCCCAGCTCCGTGGCGCGCACGGCGTCCTCGACGCACCCGGCGACCGCGTCGTGGCCCCGGGCGCGCAGTCCGGCGCCGCCCGAGTCGGTGCGGGTCGAGCCGCCGATGTCCCACGTGCCGCGCGGGCCGGTGAACAGGCACAGTTCGATGTCCCGTTCGGCGGTGGCCTCGACCATCTCGGTGATCTCGGCGTCGGTCAGCATCCACACGCCGCTGCCCTGGCTGATCCGGTGGATCGGCACGTCGAGGCGGGAGGCCTCCTTCAGGACCACCGCCAGCGCCTCCGGCCCCTCGCAGGAGGGGATCTCGGTGCGCCAGCGGCCGCCGCCGGGGAAGGAGTGCGGCGAGGCGTCGGCGGGCTCGGGAGCGGGCGCGCCCAGGCCGAGGGCGGCGAGCGCCTGCTCACCGGGCCTGCGGGGTGCCGTGGCGGAAGCGTCGGTCACAAGCTGTCCTTTGTGTTCGGTGGGTCGGACGAAGTTCGCGGATCGGGGTGCGGGGCGAGTATGGGCCGGGCGCGGGTGGCGCCGGCCGGACAGCACCGGTCGGACGGTGCGGACCGGGGCACGCCGGCACGGGGACCGCCAGGTCGCCCCCGTACCGGTGTACGGCCGGGGCGCGCCCTAGGGGCGCAGCAGGACCTTGCCCACCTTCGGGTCGCCGGATCCCACCAGCTCGATGGCGCGCGGGAACTCGGCGAGCGGCAGTTCGTGCGTCACCAGCGGCAGCGGGTCGAGGAGCCCGGCGGCGAACACCCGCACCGTGTGCGCCCAGGCGTCCGGCGGTGCCCCGAAGACGGTGTGCACCTCCAACTGCCGTACGACCAGGTCCGTCGGGTCGAGCCCGTCGGCCCCCGGGGCCGGGATGCCGGTCAGGACCAGCCGTCCGCCGCGCCGGAGCAGCGAGGCCGCCGTACGGGCGGCGCCGGCGGACCCGGCGGTCTCGATCACGACGTCGAAGTCGTCCGGGAGCGGCCGGTCCTTGGTGCGGAAGTCGGTCGCGCCGTACTGCCGCGACAGCGCCTCCCGGTCGTCCCGGGTGCCGACGACCAGCAGCTCGGCGGGGGAGTTCGCCCTCAGGAACTGCACGGCGAACATGCCGAGGGTGCCGGTGCCGACCACGGCCACCCGCTCGCCCGGCAGGGCGTTCGCCCGGAGCGCGGCGGCGGCGATGCAGGCGGCCGGCTCCAGCAGTGCGGCGGCGCCGAGGTCGGCGTCGTCCGGGAGGACGTGCAGCAGACGGGCCGGGAGGGTCAGCGTGGCGGCCATGGCGCCCGGCTGGGTGAACCCGGTCTCCTCGTAGCCCGCCGAGCACAGCGTCGTCTCACCGGCGTGGCAGCGGTCGCAGACCTGGCAGTTGCGGAAGCCCTCCCCGACCACCTTGCGGCCGACCAGGGAGGCGGGCACGCCCGCCCCCACGTCCCGCACGGTCCCGGACCACTCGTGGCCCGGGATCAGCGGGTACCGCACGTACCCCTTGGGCCGGTTGCCCTGGTACACCTCGCGGTCGCTGCCGCAGATGCCGGCGGCGTGGACCCGGACCAGGGCCTCTCCGGGGCCGGGTTCGCGCGGCTCGTGCGGGACGAGGCGGTGCTCGCCGGGTCCCTCGACGACGACGGCGGTGCTCATCGTGCCTCCCTAAGGGGGCGGTTCGGCGCGGTCACTTCGTCCCCTTCGGCTTGCGCTGCTCCCAGCCCTCGGCCCACAGGTCGAACCGGGCCTGCTGCTGGGGGAACTCGGCCGCCGCGTCCACGTCCAGCTCCACGCCGAGACCGGGGGCGTCGGACAGGTGGAAGCAGCCGTCCTCCGGGTTCACCTGCGGCGCGCCCCTGACGACCTTCTTGATCTCCGCGTCCGCGAAGTCGTTGAAGTGCTCCAGGACCTTGAAGTTCGGGGAGGTGAAGCCGACCTGGAGGGAGGCGGCGGTCAGGACGGGTCCGCCGACGTTGTGCGGCGCGACCAGCATGTAGTGGGTCTCCGCGGTCGCGGCGAGCTTGCGGGTCTCCCAGATGCCGCCGATGTGGCCGACGTCCGGCTGGAGGATGTCCACGGCCTGGCTCTCGAACAGCTCGCGGAACTCGATGCGGTCGTGGATGCGTTCGCCGGTGGCGAGGGGCATGTCGACCTTCGCGGCGACCTTCTCCAGGGCCTTGAGGTTCTCCGGCGGCACCGGCTCCTCCAGCCAGGCCGGGTCGAAGGGCGCGAGCTCCCGGGCCAGGCGGACGGCGGTGGCCGGGGAGAAGCGGCCGTGCATCTCCAGCATCAGCTCGGCCTCGGGGCCGATGGCGTCGCGGACCGCCTCGATCAGGGAGACGGCGTACAGGGTCTGGCGGTGGTCGAGTTCGAAGTGGCCGGTGCCGAAGGGGTCGATCTTGAGCGCCCGGTAGCCGCGCTCCCTCACCTCCCGCGCGGCCTTGTGGTACGCCTCCGGGGTCCGCTCGGTGGTGTACCAGCCGTTGGCGTACGCCTTGACCTTGTCGGTGACCCTGCCGCCGAGCAACTGCCAGACGGGGACGCCCAGGGCCTTGCCCTTGATGTCCCAGCAGGCCATCTCGACGACGGCGATGCCGGACATCACGATCTCGCCGGCGCGGCCGTAGTCGCCGTACTTCATCCGGCGGACGAGGTCCTCGACAGCGAACGGGTCGGAACCGAGAATGTGGTTGACCTCGGCTTCCTTCAGATAACCCAGGAGTGCGTCGGTGTGGCCCAGCATCCGGGTCTCACCGACTCCGGTGAGACCCTCGTCGGTGTGCACCTGGACGTAGGTCAGGTTGCGCCACGGCGTCCCGACCACGTGCGTGCTGATTCCGGTGATGCGCACGGCAGTTGCCCCTCGTGTTGTCGGCTCGGTTCGACCCGTTCGATATTTCGGCACACGTTCGAAATGCTGGCGAGACAGTAAGGAGGGCGCGGTGGAGGTGTCAATGGGTCGCGCGGCAGCGGTTTCGGCAGGTTCGAAACCTGGGGGAGTGGGTCCCTACCAAACCTTCACAGCAAGGTCTAGGAACCCCACTTGAGCGGAACCTAGTCTTCCCGCGTCATGGATTACTGCCACCCGTGCCGACGGCACCTCAACGGCGCCCTCGCCTGCCCTGGGTGCGGCACCCCCGCCGAAACGCTCCGCGCCCGTACGGAGGAACCCGTCGTGCCCGCGGAGTACGAGGGGGCGGCGGCGAAGGCCGTCACCGACGGCGAGGGCGACGAGGACGGTGAAGGCGGCGAAGACGACGAAGGCGACGGCGGGGGTCCGGGGCCCGGCTCCCGGGGCCGGGCCGGCGGTCGGCGCGACCGCAAGGCCGCGGCGCACCGGCGGCGGCGCCGCCGGACGCTGCTGGTCGCGGCGGGTTTCGTGCTGGCCGCGGGAGGACTGAGCCTGGCGGAGCTCGGCATGGAGGCGCCGGGATCGCGGCCCGGGCCGGTGACGGCGGGCGAGGACTCGGCCGACGGCGGTGCGGTGGAGCTGGAGCTGGAGCCGACGCGGTCGCCGAGCGGTGGCGCGGGGGCGGGGTCCGCGTCGACGTCCGCCTCCCCGGCGGCCTCCGACTCCCCGTCGGCCTCGGCGTCCCCGGAGGACGGGGAGTCGGAGGGGGCCGAGGACGAGGCCGGCGCCGAGGAGGACGCGTCGTCCGCGCCCGCGGACGCGCCGTCGGCCGGGCCGACGCAGGCTCCCCCGTCGGCGCCCCCGTCGGAACCGGAGGCTCCCGAGCCCGACCCGACCACGGAGGAGCCCGAGCCGGAGCCGGAACCCTCCAAGACCTGCGAACGGTTCCTGTGGTGGTGCACCTGAGCCCCTGACGCGGGAGACCGGTGCGAACCGGCTCGCCCCCGCTTCCCCGCGCCCCGCCCGGTCCGGGCGCGGCACCCCGCTCAGTCCTCCCGCAGCATCCTCCGCAGGGCGTCCCGCAGGGCCACCCGCTCCTCCTCCGCCAGCCCCGCCAGCGGCTCGCGCGCGAACCGCAGGGAGTCCTGCAGGCTGCGGGCCACCCGCCGCCCCTCGACCGTCGCCGCGGCCAGCTTCACCCGGCGGTCCGCCGGGTCCGGGCGGCGTTCCACCAGGCCCCGGGCCTCCAGCCGGTCGACGATGCCGGTGACGTTCGACGGCTCGCACTTCAACCGCCGGGCCAGTTGCCGCATGGGCAGCGGCTCCAGCGACAGCAGACTCAGCAGCCGCGCCTGCGCGCCCGTCAGCGCGTGACCGGCGGCGGCCTCCTCGTACTCCTCGTGGTAGCGGGCCACGACGGCGCCGATGAGCTCGACGACCTCCAGGGTCAGGGCGTCGGGGCGGCGGGAGGTGCGGGGTGCGGCCATGCCGTCCAGGGTACCCACTTGCTTGACATCCTGAAATATTCAGGCGCATGGTTGTTTCAGGTAGTGAAGTATTTCGAGGAAAGGTGCCCGGTCATGCCCGACGCCCCCACGCCCCCCACCACCGGCCGCGAGTGGCATCTGCTGAGCCGGCCCGTCGGCTGGCCGAAGCCCGAGGACTTCGCCCTCGTCGAGGCCGAGGTGCCCGCGCCCGGTGAGGGCCAGGTGCTGGTACGGAACACGTACCTCTCCGTCGACCCGTACATGCGCGGCCGGATGAGTGCCGCCAAGTCCTACGTCGCCCCGTACGAGCTCGGCAAGGTCATGCAGGGCGGTGCCGTCGGCGAGGTCATCGCCTCGAACGCCGAGGGGATCGCCGTCGGCGACCACGTCCTGCACTTCTTCGGCTGGCGCGAGTACGCCGTCGTGGCCGCCGAGAACGCCGTCAAGGTGGACCCCGACGCCGCGCCGCTGTCGGCGTACCTGGGCGTGTTGGGCATGACCGGGCTCACCGCCTACGCGGGCCTGCTGCGCACCGCCGCCTTCAAGGAGGGCGACTCCGTCTTCGTGTCCGGCGCCGCGGGCGCCGTCGGCAGCCAGGTCGGACAGATCGCGAAGCTCAAGGGCGCCTCGCGGGTGATCGGTTCCGCCGGCTCCGACGAGAAGGTCGAGCTCCTCGTCGAGGAGTACGGCTTCGACGCCGCGTTCAACTACAAGAACGGCCCGGTGAGCGAGCAGCTGCGCGCCGCCGCCCCGGACGGCGTCGACGTGTACTTCGACAACGTGGGCGGCGACCACCTGGAGGCGGCCATCGGCTCCCTCAACCGGGGCGGCCGCATCGCCATCTGCGGAGCGATCTCCGTCTACAACAACACCGAGCCCGCGCCCGGCCCGAAGAACCTCGCCCGCCTGATCCAGACCCGCGGCCGCATCGAGGGCTTCCTGGTCGGCGACCACTACGACCTCCAGCCGCAGTTCGTCCGGGAGGTCGGCCCCTGGGTGCGGTCCGGCGAGCTCAAGTACCGGGAGACCGTCGTCGAGGGCATCGAGAACAACCTCGAGGCGTTCCTCGGGGTCCTGCGCGGCGACAACACCGGGAAGATGATCGTCAAGCTCTGACGGCTCCGCGGGCCCCGCGAAGCCCCCACCGTGACGCCGCGGCGGCGACGGTCGTTGCGTACGGCGAGGGCCGCACTCCTGGACGTGGGGTGCGGCCCTCGCCTGCGGGCACGCGCAGAGGCCCGGGGACCGCCCGGGACCGCCCGGCGCCCGGTACCGGTGGCGGCGGTCCGGCGGGGTCGGCCCGCTCGGCCGACGCTGGGTCAGGCCGTCCGGCCGCGCCCCGATAAGGTCTTCCCCATGCGCGATCTCGGGGCGGGTTTTCGGTATCTCCTGAAGGGCCAGCGGTGGGTGGCCCGGCACGGCAAGCAGTACGGGTTCGGGCTGCTGCCCGGGCTGATCACCCTCGTGCTGTACGCGGCGGCGCTCGTCGCGCTCGCCGTGTGGGGGGAGGGCTTCGTCGCCTGGGCGACGCCGTTCGCCGACGACTGGTCCAGCCCCTGGTCCGGCCTGTTCCGCGGGTTCCTCACCGTCGTCCTGTTCGCGCTCGGACTGCTGCTGTCCGTGCTCACCTTCACCGCGGTGACGCTGCTCGTCGGGCAGCCCTTCTACGAGAGCCTCTCCGAGAAGGTCGACCGGGACGTGTCCCCCGACGGCACCGCGCCCGAGTCGAACCTGCCGCTCTGGCGGGAGCTGTGGATCTCCGGCCGGGACAGCCTCCGCATCGTCGTGCGGGCACTGGTCTGGGCCGTGCTGCTCTTCGCGCTCGGTTTCGTCCCGGTCCTCGGGCAGACCGTCGTACCGGTGATCGGCTTCTTCGTCACCGGGTTCTTCCTCACCGAGGAGCTCACCGCCGTCGCGCTCCAGCGGCGCGGGGTCGAACTGCGCGAGCGGCTCGGCCTGCTGCGGTCCCGCAAGACCCTCGTCTGGGGCTTCGGCACACCCCTGGGACTGGCCTTCCTCGTCCCGTTCGTCGCGGTGTTCCTGATGCCGGGCGCGGTGGCCGGCGCCACCCTCATGGCGCGCGACCTGCTCGGTGAGGAGACCGCCGGGGACGGCGCCGAGGCGCCGGAGGCGCAGGACGCCCGGTCGTGACCGAGGTCCTCGCCGTCGCCACCATCACCGTCCTGGCGGTGATCGCCCCGGGCGCCGACTTCGCCATGGTGGTGCGGGGCAGCTACCTGTACGGCCGCCGCACCGGACTGCTCGGCGCGGCCGGGGTGGCCGCCGGCGTGCTGGTGCACGTCGCCTACACCATGCTCGGCGTCGGGCTGCTGATCGCCTCCTCCGCCTTCCTCTTCACCCTCGTCAAACTGGTCGGCGCGGCCTACCTCGTGTACATCGGCGTCCGCACCTTCCGCACCCGCGGCGAGGTCGCCGTCGACCTGGGGAACAAGACGGAGCTCACCCCGTTCGCGGCCCTGCGCGCCGGGTTCCTGACCAACGTCCTCAACCCGAAGACGACCCTCTTCGTCGTCTCCACCTTCGCCCAGGTCGTCGGCCCCGGCACGCCGTTCGCGCAGCAGGCGGGCTACGGGCTGTTCATGTCGCTGGCCCACCTGCTGTGGTTCGGCGTCGTCGCGGTGTTCTTCTCGCAGGACCGTATGCGCACCCTGATGCTGCGCGGCCAGAAGGTCCTCAACAAGGTCGTCGGAGCCGCCCTGGCCGGCCTCGGCGTCAGCCTCGCGTTCGCTCCGTCGCACTGATCGCCACGGTCACGATCTCCCGCACCTGGTCGATGATGTCCAGCCGGTTCCGCACGAACGCCGGGTCCGTGACCGTCCCCGTCGCCGGGTCGGTGTTCCCGGCGCCGAACTGCAGGACCGGGGTGTGGACGTGGCCGCCCGGCAGCCCGTCGTGCAGCCCGAGGCGGTCGCGCAGCAGGGTGGCCCGGTAGGCGATCTCGTTGGAGAGGTAGTCACCGCCGCCGCCCGCGCGGGCCGTCGAGCCGGGAGTGGGCCCGTCGGGCCGTACGACGGGTGCGGTGCCCCCCGCCGGGATCTCCGTCACGGCGGTGTTGTCGTACACCGGGAACGGCCCGGTGTCCGCGGCGACGACGGCCGCGTACGGCAGGGTGGTGGTCGTCCACTGGGGCTGCGCGGCCGGATCGGTGACCGGGACCGTCCCGGTGCGGGAGACGTTCTCGTTGTCCGGGAAGCCGCCCCGCCAGGCCCCGTTGGTCCGCTCGAGGTCGAAGCGGCCGACCCGGCCCTGGCTCACCGTGGTGAACAGGTCGACCCCGGGCAGGTGCGGTCGCAGCGCCCGCTCCACCGCGCCTTCCGCGAAGTCCCGCCAGCGCACCGGGAACACGGCCGTCTCGACGTGTGCCGGACCGTCCGGCGTCTCGATCACCGTGCCGTCCAGGGCCAGCGCGGTGGCGCCGGACGGGTTGGAGATGCGGATGTCCCGGTCCAGGGTGAACGGGTCGAACCCGGTCAGCAGGATCCGCCGGACGCCCTCGCCGCGCGGGTGACGGATCGCGGTCTGCCCCCGCGAGGTCCGCTCCAGCTCGTCGAGCAACCGCGCCCGCTGCGCCTCGGTCAGTCCGAACCCCGGCTGCCAGGTGCGCAGTTCACGGGCCATGCCGAGCCGTGCCCAGTACAGCGGCCGGTCGTCGTCCCGGCTCAGGTCACCGCCGGAGGGCCCGCGCCCCTGCGCCCGGTCGACGGCCCTGCGCCACAGCGCCGTCCCCTCGCGCACGACGGTGCGGCGGGCCTGGGCGAAGGAGCGTGCGCGGTCGAGGGAGCGGGCGAACCGCGGTGCCACGGTGTCGAATCCGGAGCGGCGCAGTATCTCCTGCGGGACCGCTCCCTCCAGGCGCCGTTCCTCGACGGTGGGGGAGGGGGCCGCGGGCTCGGCGGCGGCCGGGGCCGCGGGGGCGGCGAGGCCCCCGGTCAGCAGGGCGAGGCCGAGGACGGCGAGGCGAACGCGCAACGGTTTCAAGGGGGTCGGGCCTTCCGTTCGTCGTGGGGTACGCGGGATGCCGGAGGCCGCAGTATCGCGTGGGCGGAGGGGGCCGCGCCACGGGGCGGGGAGCCCGGGGGCGTCCCCGTCGCCCGAGGGGGAGTCCGCGCCGTCCCGCGCGGCGCGCCGGGGAGCGCCCCGGGGGCCGTGGTGCCGGCGCGCGGGGTGAGGGGGGCGGCCCGTTTGTGAAAGGTTCGTACGGGATCCGGACGGGGTGCTCGATCACGGACCGCGAGAGCGGCGCGGCGGTTAACGTCGGACCCGGGCGATGCCCACCCGAGCAGCTCCGGTCCGGGACCCTGACCCCGGACCGGGGCTCGGGGGACCCGGCGCCCCGCGCGGAGGGGTTCAGCGCACGCCGAACCCGTACACCGTCGCCGAGCGGAACACCTCGCCCGGCCGCAGGACGGTGTCCGGGAACTCCGGGCGGTTCGGGGAGTCGGGGAAGTGCTGCGTCTCCAGCGCGACGCCGGCGCCGGGGGCGAAGGGCGCGCCGATGTGGTCCGCGGTGTACAGCTGCATCCCGGGCTCGGTGGTCGCCACCGTCAGCACCCGGCCCGACTCCGGGTCGTACAGCTCGGCGACCTCCACGGGCTCCGGCGTCACGCCCTTGTCGAGCACGAGGTTGTGGTCGTACCCGGTGCCGACCTCGCGCCCCTGGCGGAAGTCGAAGCGGGTGCCGGTCACGTCGGCGAGCTCGCCCGTCGGGATCAGGTCCGCGTCGACCGGGGTGAAGCGGGAGGCCGCCACCCGCAGCTCGTGCCCGGCCGCGCTGCCGGAACCGGCCAGGTTCCAGTACGAGTGGTTCGTCGGGTTCACCGGGGTCGGCGCGTCCGTCACCGCCTCGTAGGCGATGCCCAGCGCGCCCCGCTCGTCCAGCGTGTACGTCACCGAGACCTCCAGACGGCCCGGGAAGCCCTCCTCGCCGTGCGGACTGACCCGGGTCAGGCGCAGACCGTGCCCGACCGCCGTCACGTCCCACACCCGCTTGTCGAAGCCCCGCTCCCCGCCGTGCAGCGAGTTCGGCCCGTTGTTCGGGGCGAGCGCGTACGTGACCCCGTCCAGGGGGAAGCGCGCGCCCGCGATCCGGTTGGCGTACCGGCCGATCAGGGCGCCCAGGAAGGGCTCCGGATGGGCGAGGTAGCCGTCCAGGTCGGGGAAGCCCAGCACCACGTCCCCGGCCCGTCCCTCCCGGTCCGGCACCTCCACACTCTGCACGATCCCGCCGTAGGACAGGATCCGCACCCGCACGCCCGCCCGCTCCAGGGCCCAGCGGTGCACCGGGGTGCCGTCGGGAAGGGTGCCGAAGAGTTCGTTCATGCGCGAAACGATAGGTCACGGCCTCCCCGGCACGTCACGGCCTTCCCGGCGCGTCACCGTCGCTCCGCCGCGTCACGGCCGCTTCTCGGTGACCTTCCGGTGGGCGATCTCCGCCAGCCTGGCCTGCCCGTCGATACTGGGGTGGAACCAGTCCCAGCGGCTGAGCTGACCGGTGCCGAAGCGGTACTCGTACACCGCGCCGTCGTCGTGGCGGCACCGCAGGTCCGCGGCGCAGACCTCCTTCAGCACCTCGTTGTAGTCCTCCACCCGCTTCTGCACCGTCGCGCGCCGCAGCGTCGCCGCCGCGTCCAGCGCGTCCGCGTCGCCCAGCATCGACGGGCAGATGCCCAGCTTCCAGACCTGCTTGCCCAGCGCGTTGGTCCGCCCCTGCGACCACAGCCGCTTCAGGTTCGGCACGCTCGCCACGTACACCTGAGCCTTGGGCAACGCCTTGCGCAGGGTGTTCATCGCCTCCTGGAAGTCGGCGCGGAAGTCGGCCACCGGCGTCATCGCCGCCACCGTGTCCCGGCAGGCGTCGTTCGCCCCGACCATCACCGTCACCAGCTGCGGAGCACGCCGCACCGCCCGCGCCATCTGGCCCGGCAGATCCGCCATCCGGGCCCCGGTCACCGCGTGGTTCCAGCTCCGCTCGGCCGCGCCCGCCTTGCCCAGCAGCCGCACCGCGAGACTGTCGACCTCGTCGCTGCTGCCCGTCGCCCACGACACCTCGGGGCAGTCCGTCAGCACCGCGCAGGCGTCGAAGCCGGTGGTGATGGAGTCACCGACGGCGGCGACGGAGGAGGGACTGGTGTCCCACACGGGCGTGGGGCTCGGGGACGGCTCGCCCTGCTGCACGCCCGTGCCGGGCGCGGCGGCACCGCCGACGGCGTCACAGCCGGCCGTCCCCAGGACGGCGGCCGTCACCACGGCGAGAACGGTCCGTGAGCGGCGGCGCCGCCTCAGCGTCGCCCGATCCAATTCCGTCGCCTCCCCGCACATCGTGGTGTCAACCCGTCCCCCCACCCATAACAACGCCCGGGGGTTCCCGCTCGGCGGACGGCAACGTCTCGCCCCGTACAGGCGTCCTGCCGGGTGAATGGTGGACGTTTCCCGACACCGGGACCGACGGTACGTCACACTCCTTGCGCCGTCGCACGGTAGCCTCGCCATCAACGCGGCCCGCCGGGTCGCTGCCGTTCCGTCCGTTCCAAGATGTCCCGCTCTGCCCGGAGGTTCCGGTGACGACTCGTGGAGTTCTGTACGTGCACTCCGCGCCGCGCGCGCTGTGCCCGCACGTCGAGTGGGCCGTCGCCGGGGTGCTCGGCACGCGCGTCAGCCTGGACTGGATCCGCCAGCCGGCCGCCCCGGGCACCTGGCGCTCGGAGTTCTCCTGGCAGGGGCAGGCCGGCACCGCCTCCAAGCTCGCCTCCGCGCTGCGCGGCTGGCAGATGCTGCGCTTCGAGGTCACCGCGGAGCCCTGCCCCACCGCCGAGGGCGAGCGCTACAGCTGCACCCCCGACCTGGGCATCTTCCACGCCGTCACCGGCATGCACGGCGACATCCTGATCCCCGAGGACCGGCTGCGCGCCGCCCTGGCCCGCTCCCGCGGCGGTGAGACCGACCTGGAGGCGGAGATCGCCAAGCTCCTGGGCAAGCCCTGGGACGACGAGCTGGAGCCGTTCCGCTACGCCGGCGAGGGCGCCCCGGTGCGCTGGCTGCACCAGGTGGTCTGACCGGGCTCCCCCGCCGTCCGACACGCGGAAGCCCCCACCCGTGAGGGTGGGGGCTTCCTGCGCGTGACGGCGTGGCTCACACCGTCCGGAACGCCAGCACCACGTTGTGTCCGCCGAACCCGAAGGAGTCGTTCAGCGCGGCGATCCTGCCCTCGACGGGCAGCTTGCGCGCCTCGCCGCGGACCACGTCCGCGTGCGCCTCGGCCTCGGGGTCGAGGTTCTCGACGTTGATGGTCGGCGGGGCCACCCGGTGGTACAGCGCGAGCACCGTCGCCACCGACTCCACGCCGCCGGCACCGCCGAGCAGGTGACCGGTCATCGACTTGGTGGCGGAGACCGCCATGTGGTCGACGTCGTCGCCGAAGACCTTGCGCAGCGCCTTCAGCTCGGCGATGTCACCGGCCGGCGTCGAGGTGGCGTGCGCGTTGACGTGCACGATCTCGGCCGGGTCCAGGTCGGTGCGGTCCAGCAGGTTCTGCAGGGCGTGCGAGATGCCGCGCCCCTCCGGCTCCGGCTGCACGATGTCGTGGGAGTCGGCGGAGATGCCCTGGCCGACCGCCTCCGCGTAGACGCGGGCGCCGCGCCGGGCGGCGTGCTCGGCGGACTCCAGGACGATCACGCCCGCGCCCTCGCCGAGGACGAAGCCGTCACGGGCGACGTCGTAGGGGCGCGAGGCGCCCTCGGGGTCGTCGTTGTTCTTGGACATCGCCATCATGTTGCCGAACGCGGCGATCGGCAGCGGGTGGATCGCCGCCTCCGTGCCGCCCGCGACCACGACGTCGGCGCGGCCGGTGCGGATCATTTCGATGGCGTAGCCGATGGCCTCCGCGCCCGAGGCGCAGGCCGAGACCGGGGTGTGCACGCCCGCGCGGGCGCCCACGGCCAGGCCCACGTTGGCCGAGGGGCCGTTCGGCATCAGCATGGGGACGGTGTGCGGGGAGACGCGGCGGACGCCCTTCTCCTTCAGCACGTCGTACTGGTCCAGCAGGGTCGTCACGCCGCCGATGCCGGAGGCGATGACCGTGCCGAGCCGGTCCGGGTCGACGTTCGGGTCCTCACCGGCCTTGCCCTCGAAGCCGGCGTCGGCCCACGCCTCCTTGGCCGCGACCAGCGCGAACTGCGCCGAGCGGTCCAGGCGGCGGGCCTGCGGCCGGGGGATGACCTCGGTGGGTTCCACGGCCACGGTGGCCGCGATGCGGACCGCCTGCTCGGCGGCCCACTCCTGCTGCAGGGGCTTGACGCCGGAACGTCCGGCGACCAGGCCCTCCCAGGTAGAGGCCGCGTCGCCACCCAGCGGTGTGGTTGCGCCGATACCGGTGACGACCACGGTGCGATTGGTCGAGCTCACGGGAATTCTTTCTCCAACGGATACGAGGATTCGTACGGCGCCACCGCCGGGTGGCGGGGCCGGGCTCAGCGCCCGAGCGGGGCTCAGGCCTGGTGCTTGAGGATGTACTCGGTCGCGTCGCCGACGGTCTTGAGGTTCTTGACGTCGTCGTCCGGGATCTTGACGTCGAAGCGCTCTTCGGCGGCGACGACGACCTCGACCATGGACAGCGAGTCGACGTCCAGGTCGTCGGTGAAGGACTTGTCCAGCTGGACGTCCTCAACCGGGATGCCGGCGATCTCGTTCACGATCTCCGCGAGACCGGCGACGATCTCTTCCTGAGTGGCGGCCATGGTGGCGCTCCTTCGTTGTGATTCCAGAGGGTGTGGCGCCCGCCGCGTCAGCGGCAGGTGGTGCGGTTCCCGTGCCGGATCCCATGATCCGGCACGGAGTGCCTAGGGGAGGGTAACGACCGATGCGGCGTAGACGAGACCCGCCCCGAAGCCGATGACGAGCGCGGTGTCGCCGCTCTTCGCCTCGCCGGTCGCCAGGAGCCGCTCCATCGCGAGCGGGATCGAGGCGGCCGAGGTGTTGCCGGTGGTGCGGATGTCACGGGCGACCGTGACGTGCTCCGGCAGTTTGAGGGTCTTCACCATCGAGTCGATGATCCGCACGTTGGCCTGGTGCGGGATGAAGACGTCCAGGTCGTCCGCGGTGATCCCGGCCGCGTCCAGCGCCTGCTGGGCGACCTTCGCCATCTCGAACACGGCCCAGCGGAACACCGCCTGGCCTTCCTGGGTGATCGCGGGGAACTTCTCGACCGTCCCGTCGCGGTAGTCCGTCCACGGCACGGTCTGCTTGATGGTCTCGGACTTGTCGCCCTCCGAGCCCCACACGGTCGGGCCGATCGCGGGCTCCTGGGACGGACCGACGACCACCGCGCCGGCGCCGTCGCCGAACAGGAAGGCGGTCGCCCGGTCCTCCAGGTCGGTCAGGTCGCTCAGCCGCTCCACGCCGATGACCAGGACGTACTCCGCCGACCCCTCGACGACCATGCCCTTGGCGAGCGTGAGGCCGTAGCCGAAGCCCGCGCAGCCGGCCGAGATGTCGAAGGCGGCGGCCCTGTCCGTGCCCAGCCTGTCGGCGATCTCGGTGGCGATGGCCGGGGTCTGGGCGAAGTGCGACACGGTCGACACGACCACGGCGCCGATCTGCGCGGCGTCGATCCCGGCGTCCGCGATCGCCTTGCCGGAGGCCTCGACGGACATCGCCGCGACGGTCTCCTCGGGCGACGCCCAGTGCCGCGTCTCGATGCCGGAGCGCGAGCGGATCCACTCGTCGGACGAGTCGATCGTCTCCAGGATCACCTCGTTCGGCACGACCCGGGTGGGCCGGTAGCCGCCCACACCGAGGATGCGCGCGTACGGGGCGCCCTTGCTGGGCTTGATCTTCGCCATGCGGGTCGGCTCCTTAGGGCGGTCAGGCGGCGTGCTCGGCGATGAGCGCGCGGGCCGCGTCGAGGTCGGCGGGGGTCTTCAGCGCCAGCGTCTTCACACCGGGCAGCGCACGCCTGGCGAGTCCGGTCAGGGTGCCGCCGGGGCAGACCTCCAGCAGGGCGGTCACGCCGAGCTCCTTGAAGGTCTCCATGCACAGGTCCCAGCGGACCGGGTTCGCGACCTGGCCGACCAGGCGCTCGAGCACCTCGGCACCGGTCGCCACGGCCGCGCCGTCCTTGTTCGACACGTAGGAGACCTTCGGGTCGCCCGGCGTCAGGTCCGCGGCGGCCCGCGCCAGCGTGTCGACCGCGGGAGCCATGTGGGGGGTGTGGAAGGCGCCGGCGACCTTGAGCGCGACGACCTTGCGCACGCCCTCGGGCTTGTCCGCCTCGAGCGCGGCGAGCTGCTCCGTGGTGCCGGCCGCCACGATCTGGCCCGCGCCGTTGATGTTCGCCGGGGTCAGGCCCAGCTTCTCCAGGTGCTTCACGGTCACCTCGGGGTCGCCGCCGAGCAGCGCCGCCATACCGGTCTCGGTGACCGCGGCGGCGTCGGCCATGGCCAGGCCCCGGGTACGGACCAGGCTCAGCGCGGCGGTGTCGTCGAGGACACCCGCGAAGGCGGCGGCGGTGATCTCACCGACGCTGTGACCGGCGACCGCGCCGGGCGCGATGTCCTCCATGGCACCGAGTGCCGAGGCGGACAGCAGTCCGGCCGCGACCAGCAGCGGCTGGGCGACGGCCGTGTCGCGGATCGCGTCCGCGTCGGCCCGGGTGCCGTAGTGGACCAGGTCGAGTCCGATGGCGTCGGACCAGGCGGCGACGCGGTCCGCGGCACCGGGCAGGTCGAGCCATTCAGTCAGGAAGCCGGGCGTCTGGGCGCCCTGGCCGGGAGCGACGAGTACGAGCACTCTCACACTCTCTCTTGGGGACGGTCGCGACCGCCCGTGAGGACAGGGACGAAGAACACGAGGGGCTTTTGTGGAGCCCCGACAAAACACTAGGGCTGAAGATCGCCATCGGCGAGACGCCCCAGGATCAGGGCGATCCGCAGCGTGAAGGCCGAGCGTACATCGGAGGGCGACCATCCGGTGACGTCTGTCACACGTCGGAGCCGGTAACGGACGGTGTTGGGGTGAACGAACAGCATCCGCGCCGCGCCCTCGAGACTGCTCGCCTGCTCGAGATAGACGCTGAGCGTCTCCAGCAGCGCGGCCCCGGCCTCCTCCAGCGGTCTGTAGATCTCCTCCACCAGTTGCTCGCGGGCCGAGGGGTCCCCGGCCATCGCCCGCTCCGGGAGCAGGTCGTCCGCCAGCACCGGGCGCGGGGCGTCCTGCCAGGCGGAACACGCCTTGAGCCCCGCCGCGGCGGCCTGCGCCGACCGGGTCGCGGCCAGCAGGTCCGGCACCACCGGACCGGCCACCACCGGACCCGGCGCATACGGCCCGATCAGCGACTTCGCGACGCTCAGCGGGTTGTCGCTGCCGCCCGCGATCACCACCAGCCGGTCCCCGAGCACCCCGGTCAGCACCTGGAGCTTGGCGTGCCGGGCGGCCCGCCGGATCGCCTCCACGGTCAGTTCCGAATCGCCGTCGGGCGCGGTGCCCAGCACCACGCACACGTGCTCGGGCGAGTTCCACCCGAGGGCGGCGGCCCGGGACACGGCCCCCTCGTCGGCCTCGCCGCTGAGCACGGCGTTCACCACCAGCGACTCCAGGCGCGCGTCCCAGGCACCCCGTGCCTCGGCCGCCTGCGCGTACACCTGGGCGGTGGCGAAGGCGATCTCCCGGGCGTAGACGAGGAGGGCCTCGCGCAGCACGGACTCGTCGCCCGGTGCCGCCACCTCGTCGATGGCCGTCTCCATGACCTCGATGGTGGTGCGCACCATCTCCACGGTCTGCCGCAGCGTGATGGCCCGGGTCAGCTCGCGCGGCGCGGTGCCGAAGACGTCGGTGGAGATGGCCTGCGGGGCGTCGGGGCGCCGGAACCACTCGGTGAAGGCGGCGATGCCCGCCTGGGCGACCAGCCCGATCCAGGAACGGTTCTCCGGGGGCATGGCCCGGTACCAGGGCAGCGTCTCGTCCATCCGCGTGATGGCCTGCGCGGCCAGGCTGCCGGACGACTTCTCCAGCCGCTTCAGCGTCGCGGCGTGCGGGTGGGCGGGACGTGCTGCGGATTCGGTGGTGCTGGTTTCGGGTTCGGGCACGGGACAAGCCTGCCTCATCCGGACGGAAGCACGTCCCCCCGGGTCTACCGTGGACTCCGTGATCGACGTACGGCGTGCGCACGAGCGCTATCGGGGCGGTGAGCCGGCGGCCGGGATCGAGACCTGGCACGCCTTCTCCTTCGGCCCCCACTACGACCCCGACAACCTCCGCTTCGGCGCGGTGATCGCCTGCAACGAGGAGCACCTGGCTCCCGGCGCCGGCTTCGACGAGCATCCGCACCGCCACACCGAGATCGTGACCTGGGTGGTGGAGGGCGAGCTGACCCACCGGGACTCCACGGGACGGGAGACGGTGGTCCGCCCCGGCGACGTCCAGCGCCTGAGCGCCGCGTCCGGGGTGCGGCACGTGGAACGCAACGACGGCGACGTCCCCTTGGTCTTCCTCCAGATGTGGCTGACCCCGACGGAGCCGGACGGAGACCCCTCCTACGAAGTCGTCCGCGGCCTGGCCGACTCCGCCCCCTACGCCCTCCCGGAGGCCGGCGCGACGCTCCACGTCCGCCGCCTGACGGCGGGCGGGCGGACGGCCGTCCCGGACGCCGCGTACGTGTACGCCCACGTGGTGCGCGGCGAAGTGGCCCTGGACGGCGAGACCCTGGGTCCGGGGGACGCGGCCCGCATCACCGACGCGAAGGACCTGGCGGCGACCGCCGTGAGCCCGACGGCGGAGCTGCTGCTGTGGGAGATGCGGGGGACGAGGCGAACCTGAGGAGGCGGGGAGTCGCAGCCGCTCCCGCCTCCTCCCCTCGCCGCTTGCCGTCGGTTCCTGAGCGGGTGCCGCCGGCCCCCGAGCGGCTAGAGTGCCGATGCGACGCGATGAGGGGGGCACCATGGCCAAAGTCAGCATCAGTCTCGACGCCGAACTCGTGGTGGAGGTGATGGTCCTGGCCGGGATCGGCTCACCCCAGGACGCGATCGAGGCGGTGGTGCGGGACTACATCGCCCGTGGTCACCGCACGGAGGCCCGCACCGAGCTCAAGGACCAGAACCTGCGCGAGATCGACCTCAAACCGCAGGAGCCACAGGGCTGAGCCGTCCCGCGCCGCGCTTCAGCGCAGGCCGTCGACGAACGCCTGCCAGGCACCGGCGCCGACGGTGACGACCGGGCCGGACGGCTTCTTGCTGTCGCGGACGGGGACGGTGCCGGTGGGGCGGGTGTCGGCGACCTCGACACAGTCGCCGCCGGTGTTCCCGCTGTAACTGGACTTACGCCACTGGCTGTTCCTCGGATCGGGAGCGGTGTCCATAGCGTTCCTCCATCACGCGGGTGATCAGCTCCGCCGAATCCTCCACGGAGAGTGCGGCAGCCTGCAAGCGAGCGTAACGGAGTGCGGCTTCTTTGATGGTCTCCGGATTGGCCGTCATGTGGCCGGAGATGAGGTCCTCCGTGTAAACCACGTCCGGGTCGTCCTCGAAGCGGAGGAGATTGAACGAACCGGCGAGGCTGGCGTGTTCACCCGTCCTGTTCGGCAGGACCTGTACGTGCACCCAGCGGTGGCCCGTGAACTCCAACAAGTGGGCCAGTTGACGCCGCATGACCTCAGCGCCGCCGATCGGCCGGTGGAGTACGGCCTCGTCCAGTACCACCCAGGCCAGCGGCGGCTGTTCGCGCTCCAGGATGCGCTGGCGCTCCACCCGTGCCGCCACCAGACCCTCGAGGTCGTCCGGCAGCCCGGTGGCGAGCACCGCCCGCGCGTACTCCTCCGTCTGCAGCAGCCCGTACACCACCTGCGCCTGATACGTGGAGATGTACGCCGCCTTCGCCTCCATCTCCGCGTACGGCTGGAACCAGGTGGGCAGTTGGCTGCGCAGGACCAGGCCGATGAGGCGGGAGAAGAGGCCGTCCGTGCCGAGGGCCGCGTCGACGCGTTCGGAGAAGTCGCGGGTGGGGACCTTCTTCGTGGTCTCGATCTGGCCGATCAGCGAGCCCGTGCAGAAGATGATCTCGCCGAGCTGTCCCTGCTTGAGGCCGTGCGCCTCGCGCTGGCGGCGCAGTTCCCAGCCGTAGTAGTCGAGCGGGGAGGCGGTGGGG
Organism: Streptomyces viridosporus T7A; assembly: GCF_008704515.1. NCBI lineage: Bacteria > Bacillati > Actinomycetota > Actinomycetes > Kitasatosporales > Streptomycetaceae > Streptomyces > Streptomyces viridosporus. The sequence continues at coordinate 2,790,776 of NZ_CP023700.1, read as the reverse complement.
TCGAGGGAGTGGACGTTGACCACGGCGGCACCTCACGGGCGGACGGCGGGCTGCAACGCCTCGCGTCGTTCGTTTCTTTGCGTAGTCGAGCGTAAGCGCTGCGTTGCAGTCTTGTGGCGTGAATCACGCAACTGATCCGCGTACCGCGGACATCGCGAGGGAGTACCGCGCCGAGTTCGCCGTGGGGGAGCACTCGGCCCGGCACCTGCGCCGCATCCTGCGGCTGTACCTCACCGGGGCGGGGCTGGCCGGCCTGACCGATGCCGCCGAGCTGGCACTCACGGAGCTGGTCGCCAACGTCGTGCGGCACGTGCCCGGCCGTCGCTGCCGCATCTGCTTCCTGCTGCGGCCCGGCGGGGTGCGGGTGGAGGTCGCCGACGGCTGTCCGCGGTTGCCCACGCGGGCCGCCGGCGACGGGCTCGGCGAGGGCGGGCGCGGACTGGTGATCGTGGACGCGGTCACCGACCGGTGGGGTGTCGCCGTCCGTCCCGACGGGCGGGGCAAGACGGTGTGGTTCGAGTGCCTGGCCGGTGCCTGAGGCGTACGGCGGTGCCGGGGCTGCCCCGGGGCGTCCGCACGGAAGTCCCGCCCCCGGCACGGCGGACCGTGACGGGGGCGGGACCAGGGAGGGGAAGGGGCGACCTCCGGCCTCACCGGCCGCCGGTCGTCGCCGGGTCAGACGGTCAGAACGTCAGGCCCCAGCTGTTGATGTAGCCGGTGTCGCCGGAGTAGCTGTCCGTGACCCGCAGCTTCCACGTGCCGTTGGCCGTCTCCGAGGAGGCGTTCACGGTGTAGGTGGTGTTGATGTTGTCCGCGGAGCCGCCGGTGCCGGACGACTTGAGGGTGTAGACCGAGCCGTCGGGGGCGACGAGCTGGACCGTCAGGTCACCTATGTAGGTGTGGACGATGTCGACCGGCACCTGCAGGGCCGACGGCGCGTTGCCGGAGACGCCGGTGACGGTGAGGGGGGACTCGACGGTCGCCCTGTCCCGGATCGGGTAGTCCGCGGTGTTGGTGAAGGTCTTGCCCGCCGGCGGGGTGCTGCCGCCGCCGGTGCCGACGTACAGCAGACGGTTCGGGGAGCCCGTGCCCGGGCTGGTGACCGCGCCGGAGACGGAGCCCGCGATCAGCGCGGAGGCGACCTGCGCGGGAGTGGCCGACGGGTTGTCCGCGAGGTACAGGGCCGCGGCGCCCGCGACGTGCGGGGTGGCCATCGAGGTGCCGGAGATGGTGTTGGTGGCGCTGTCGCCGGTGTGCCAGGCGGAGGTGATGGAGGAGCCCGGGGCGAAGATGTCCAGGTTCGAGCCGTAGTTCGAGTAACTGGCGCGGGCGTCCGTGCTGGTGGTGGCGCCGACGGTGATCGCCTCGGAGACCCGGGCAGGCGAGCCGGTCGCGGTGGTGTACTCGTTGCCCGCGGCGACCGCGAAGGTCACGCCGGCGGAGATGGCGTTGCGCACCGCGTTGTCCAGGGTGGTGCTGGCGCCGCCACCGAGCGACATGTTGGCGACGGCCGGGAGGACCGCGTTGTCGGCGACCCAGTCGACGCCGTCGATCACGCCGGCGGTGGTGCCGGAGCCGTTGTTGTCGAGGACGCGGACGCCCACGACGGAGGCCTTCTTGGCGACGCCGTGGGAGGTGCCCGCCACCGTGCCGGCGACGTGGGTGCCGTGGCCGTTGCCGTCCTGGGCGACGTAGTCGCCGTCGACGGCGTCGTAGCCGTTGCGGGCGCGGCCGCCGAAGTCGCTGTGGGAGATGCGCACACCGGTGTCGATGATGTAGGCGGTGACGCCCTGACCGGCCGTGTCGTCGTACGTGTACGAGCTGTTCAGGGGCAGCGCGGTCTGGTCGATGCGGTCCAGGCCCCATGACGGCGGGTTGGTCTGGGTCGCCTGGGTGGTGAAGGTGCGGTTCTGCTCGACCAGCGCGACCGAGGGGTCGGCGGCCAGCTTGGCGGCCTCCGCCTCGGTGGCCTCGACGGTGTAGCCGTTGACGGCCTGGCGGAAGGTGTGCTCGACCTTGGCGCCGTGCTTCTTCGCGACTCCCTTGCCCTTGGCGGAGCCGGCCTTGGTGTCCGCCTTCAGGGTGACGATGTAGCTGTCCTTGACGGCGTTCGGCGCGTCCGCGTAGGCGATCGTCCCGGTCGCGGGCTCGGCGGCGTTCGCGGGGAGGGCGGTGAAGAGACCGCCGGCGAGGGCGGTCGCGACGACCGCACTGACTCCGGCGAGCGTTCTGCGTCCGGAGTTTCGCATCACTGCCATCTGAGGGTTCCTCCTCAATAGGTGGTGCGTGGGTGGGGGGAAGGTGCGTCCGCGTGAGACGCACGAACCGAACGTCCGCACCGGCCCTTCCGGACGGACATGTGACAGGTGCATGCCAAACACGGACGCCACGACCGTGTCTGCATTTCCCTGTCGCCAGCCGAAAGATTGAACGGTCTACGCGGATTGCACAAGGGGTCTTGCCTCGCGGTAACCTCCGCGTCACAAAAGCGAAGTGACAGAATGCCACCAACCGGCACAGACACGCTGGGTAAACGAGATCACCGTCACAGTGGCTCCGTGGGAGTGCGCCGGCGCCCCTCCGTGGCGCGCGCCGTTCACCCTCTTCGCCCTGGCGACCTGCCGTTCTCCGCTCCTTGGGTGAGCGTCAAGACGCATTCGCGCCAGTCCGGTTCGCGTCCGCCCCGGCCCTGCACCCGCCCGTTCCCGGTCACGCGGAGTGAGGGGTGGCGATCAAGCCCCCGATTTTCCTTACCCGTTCAACGACTTCACCCGCCGGGCTCGGTCACGTCCACCCCTCGGCGTACCGCGGCCCGGACCGGCGATTTTCGGCCGTGCGGTGACCGGACGGTTCGTCCCCACCGCCGGAGCCGCCGCTTCCACGCGTGCGCCGGCCCCTCGGACCGTCCCGGCCCCGTCCGCCGGGCGCCTCGACCGGGACGCCGGACGGGGTTCAGCCGCGCAGCTCCGCCAGCACCGCGTCCGTGAACGGCGGCCACGCCTCGATCGCCCAGGGGCCGAAGGCGCGGTCGGTGAGCGCCACGCAGGCCGCGCCCGCGTCCGGGTCGATCCACAGGAACGTGCCCGACTGCCCGAAATGGCCGAAGGTGCGGGGCGAGGAGGAGGCGCCCGTCCAGTGCGGGGACTTGGCGTCGCGGATCTCGAAGCCGAGGCCCCAGTCGTTGGGGTTCTGGTGGCCGTAGCCCGGCAGGACGCCCTTGGTGCCCGGGTACTGGACCGTCATCGCCTCGGCGACCGTGCGGGGGTCCAGCAGCCGCGGGGCCTGGACCTCGGCCGCGAAACGCAGCAGGTCGTCCACCGTGGACACGGCGTCCTTGGCGGGGGAGCCGGTGTTCTCCAGCGACGTCGACGTCATCCCCAGCGGCTCCAGCACCGCCTGCCGCAGGTACTCCGCGAACGGGATCTCCGTCGCCCGCGCGACGTGGTCCCCCAGCTGCTCGAACCCGGCGTTGGAGTACAGCCGCCGCTCCCCGGGCGCCGAGGTGACCCGGTGCTCGTCGAAGAGCAGCCCGGAGGTGTGCGCGAGCAGGTGCCGGACGGTGGAACCCTCGGGGCCGGCCGGCTCGTCCAGCTCGATCGCGCCCTCCTCGTACGCCACCAGCACCGCGTAGGCGGCGAGCGGCTTGGTGACCGAGGCCAGCGGGAAGCGGTGGCCGGTCGGTCCGTGGGTGCCTAGGACGGTGCCGTCCGCCCGTACGGCACCCGCCGCGGCGGTGGGGACCGGCCAGTTCTCGATCAGTGCGAGGCTCTTCGACGACATGCCGTCGAGCCTAAGCGCTCACAGTCTCAGCTCCAGCAAGGGGTCCGGCCTGCGCTCGAAGCCCAGCGAGACGTACAGCGGCTCGGCCTGCGCGGACGCGGTGAGGCGGACCCGTCGGGCGCCGCGCTCGCGGAACCACTCCAGCAGCGCCTCCACGCAGGCGCGCGCGTAGCCGCGGCGGCGCGCGTCCGGGTCGGTGGCGACGCTGAACACGTAGCCGTCGACGCCCTGCGGGTTGCGCGCCCCGCCGATGCGGTAGTCGACCGTGCCGGCCACCAGCGCCGCCAGCGCGCCCGGCCGCTCCGGATGGTCCACGACGAACGCCGCGAAGGTGCCGTCCGGCTCGGCCAGCCTGCCGCGCAGCACGGGCAGGGAGTCGGCGTGCCAGGCGGTGGAGGGGTCGGACCGGGCCATCGAATCGATCATCACCTGGCGCAGACGCAGCACTTCCTCCGCGTCCTCGGGCACCGCACGGCGTACGAGAGTCATGCACGGCACGGTAATCAGCCGGGCGGGTCCCCGTCCGCCGATTCCTTCCGCGTGTGCTTGCCCGGAGCGCACTCCAGGGTTCTAGCGTGGAGGCCATGACGGTGACGGAGACCACGGACACCACGACCACCGAGACCTGCGCCGGACCGCCGCAGGGGAATCGGCGGCCGGACGGCGAGGACCGGTACACGATCAGCGAGGTCGTCGCCCTCACCGGGCTGACGGCGCACACCCTGCGCTGGTACGAGCGCATCGGGCTGATGCCGCACATCGACCGGTCCCACACCGGTCAGCGCCGCTACCGCAACCGCGACCTCGACTGGCTCGCCCTCGTCGGCAAGCTCCGCCTGACCGGGATGCCGGTCGCGGACATGGTGCGGTACGCGGAACTGGTCCGCGCCGGCGACCACACGTACACCGAGCGCTTCGAACTGCTCAAGGAGACCCGCGAGGACGTGCTGGCCCGGATCGCCGAGCTCCAGGGCACCCTCGCCGTACTCGACCGGAAGATCAGCTTCTACGCGGACGCCGGGCGCGCCCTGGCGACGGAGAGGACATGAGGGCGGACGACCGGATCACGACGGCGGCACTGGACGGGGCGGCCCCGAGGTGGGCGTGCAGGGCCTCGGCCGCATGGGGATGAGCTTCGCCTCGCGCCCGCACGGGAACCGCACCCGGCAGGCGCGAACCGGTGCTTCCCGGCGGAGCGTCACAGCTCCGCCAGCAACTCCGCCTTCTTCACGGAGAACTCCTCGTCCGTCACCAGCCCCGCCTGGTGCAGTTCCCCCAGGTGGCGGATGCGGTCGGCGATGTCGGCGGGATCGCGGCGCGGGGCCGCGACCACCGCGGGCACCGGCTCGCTGGTGCGCACCGCCGCCAGCACGGCGGCGGCGAACGGCAGCGACTCGTGCACCGGCCCGTAGCCGAGCCCGAACACCACGGCCGCCGGGTCCTGGTCGGGCTGCGCGGGAGGCGCCGCCGCGTCCCGGTGCAGCAGCCGCAGGTGCCCTTCGAACACCTCGGGCGACCGCCACTCCACGCCGCTCAGCTCACCGACGGGGAAACGCTGGTCGCCGGCCTTCCACTTGGCCGACGACGCTCCCGTCCAGAACCAGCGGAAGGACACCGACGTCCCGTCGAAGGACGCCTTCCCGTCGTACGCCTTGAACTGGCGCGGTGTCCCGGGCGCCGCCACCAGGTGGCGTTCGGCCGGTCCGGACTCGGTGAGCCGGGCGCGCAGTTCGTCGGCGTAGTACTCGGCGAGCGTCTCGCGTTCGGCGGGCAGCACCAGCCGGTACGGGTCGCAGCTCTCCTTCAACTGCCCGGCGGCCGCCTCCATGAGCGGATCGGCGCCGGGCCGCGGCTCGGCGCGCAGCACCACGGTGCCGCGCCTGCCGGGGGTCAGGGTCACCCCCTCGATCGCCTCGAAGGGCACGCGCCGTTCCCCGAGCGCCTGGAACAACTTGGGTGTTCGCATCCCCCGTTCGTAGCGGATGAGCACGGAGTCGGACTCGAACTCCCAGGCAGCATGAAATCCGGCCAGTACGTCACCCATGCGGCTCATCGTATGCGGCACGAGCTTTCCCGTCCTCTCCCCGCGCACACCGCGGTTCCTCCGCCGCTACGCGCGTCCGGTGGCCACCGCGCCGGACAAACCCGCGCGGCAGACGTCGCCCTCGTGCGCACAGGACACCGCACGGTATGCGCCAACCCCGATCTCGGCGAAGTTCCGCAGACTGTCCGTGCCCGGTTCGAAGTACCCGCTGTGCCCCTTCGCCTCCCGCGCCGACAGCACCCGCGCCCCGAACCCCGAGGCCACCGGGTCGGCGCCGTGCCCCAGGCCGCCGACCTCCAGGTACGGCACGCCCTGGATCCAGTCGTCGGCGTCCCGCATCGCCCACACCTGCGCGGAGGTGTCCAGCTGGGAGGCCTTCTCGACCCGCATCCCGGGGCTGCCGGCCACCGCTATGTCGGTCACCCGTCGCGGCAGCGCGGGCGCGGCGAGCCCGCACACCACGGAGCCGTAGCTGTGGCAGAACAGCGAGACCGGGGCCTTCCCGGGCAGTCCGCGCAGCATCGCGTTCAGCCGCGCCGCGCCGTCCTCGGCGCGCATCGCCGTGGCCGCGTCCATGCCGAGTCCGCTGGGGGCGGTGTAGTCGGCCCAGGCGATCACGGCGGTGCGGGTCGCGGGGGCGGCCTCGCGCTCGGCCGCGTACAGGGACCTGGCCATGCCGACGGGCGCCGCGTACCCGCGGTGCGTGCGCTGGAAGGTGAGCAGGTCCGTGTCGACGCCGGGGACGACCACCGAGACCCGGTCGGCCGTGCGCAGGTCGCCGAAGACCTCGGCCACCCGGCCCGAGCCCGACGGGTCGAAGGCGAGGATGTGCCGGTCCGGGCGCATCAGCGCCGCGAGGCGTTCCGTCCGGCGGACCGCCTGCGCCTGCCCCGCGGGCGTGAGGCGGCTGTCGTGCACGCGTTTCCGTTCGACCTCGCGGGCCTGCTCCAGCGCGATGCGGTTGGCGCGGTAGCGCAGGGCGACCGGTGCGCCGTTCATGTTGCCGACCGCGAGCGGATAACGACGGGCGAGAGCCGCCCGCTGCCCCTCGGTGAGGGAGGCGAAGAACCGGGCCAGCCGCGCGGGCGCCGACTGCGGGTCCGGCAGCCGGTGACCGGCCATGCGGCCCTTCCCCCAGGCGTTGAGCGAGGCCTGGAGCGGGGGTGCTTCCCGCTGGTTGCGCAGCGCCGTCCAGCCGGTGGTCGCCAGCATCACGAAGACGACGGCGAGGGCGAGCAGCGCGCGCCAGGCGTTCAGGTGCGGGGAGGTGTCGAAGGAAGTCACTGAAAGGACACACTAGGAGAACGAGAGGGTCTCGCGTGAATCAAGTGACCGGGATCACGTTTCAGTGCGTCGATCCGGGGATCGGCCCGTACGCCAGTTCTCCGCGAGCGCCGGTCCCAGCAGGTCCAGGTGAGCCGCCATCAGGTCGCGCAGGGCCGCGGCGGTGAGGTCGCCCCCGGCCGACCACCGCCGTTCCGTCACCCGCACCGCCCCGCCGAAGGCGGCCACCAGGATCCGCGGCCGGGGGTCGGCGTCCACGTCGAGCCCCTCGCGCTCGGCGATGACGCGGGCCAGTTCCTCCTCCAGTTCCGTCGCGCGCCGCAGACGGGCGGCGAACAGCACCGGTGTCGACTCGATCACCCGGCAGACCCGCAGGTGCAGGTCGAGGGGGACGAGCCGTTCGACGGCCCCGTTGATGCCGTCCCAGCCGTCCAGCACGGCCCGGCGCAGCGCCTCCAGCGGCGCCTCGCCCGGGGGGCGCCCGCGCACGGCCTCGACGACGTGCGACTCCGCGAGCCGCGGGACGAAGAACGCCACCTCCTCCTTGCCGGCGAAGTAGCGGAAGAAGGTGCGCTGCGAGACGTCGACGGCCGCGGCGATGTCGTCGACGGTCGTCCCGTCGTACCCGCGGGTGGCGAACAGCTCCAGTGCGGCCCGGACCAGCGCGTCCCGGGTGCGCTGCTTCTTGCGCTCCCGCAGACCGGGTCGCGGCACCGTCCTGACGGGGGTCCCGGCCGTCTCCATCGGTCCTCCTCGAACTGCTCCCCCGGTTCGGGCCAAGGGGGAATGTCGTGTCAGTTACTGCCGGGTGAAATGGTTTGTCAACTGGCAGTCACTGTCATTAGCCTCGAACGCATGACTGGTCAGACCACCATCGACAAGGCGGAGCCGGGGGGATCGGCGCCGGGGGGCCCGTCGGGCGCGACGCCGGGCAGGGGGCTGCGCGGGCACCCCTGGTTCACCCTCTTCACCGTCGCCGTAGGGGTCATGATGGTGGCCCTCGACGGCACCATCGTGGCCATCGCGAACCCGGCCATCGGCAGGGACCTGGGGGCCACCTGGTCCGATCTCCAGTGGATCACCAACGCCTACTTCCTCGCCCTCGCGGTCTCCCTGATCACCGCGGGCAAGCTCGGTGACCGCTTCGGCCACCGGCAGACCTTCCTCATCGGGGTGGCGGGCTTCGCCGCCTCCTCGGCCGCCATCGGACTGTCCGACGGCATCACGGCGGTCATCGTCTTCCGCGTCTTCCAGGGCCTGTTCGGCGCCCTGCTGATGCCGGCCGCGCTCGGCCTGCTGCGGGCCACCTTCCCGGCCGAGAAGCTCAACATGGCCATCGGCATCTGGGGCATGGTCATCGGCGCCTCCACCGCGGGCGGCCCGATCCTCGGCGGTGTCCTCGTCGAGCACGTCAACTGGCAGTCGGTGTTCTTCATCAACGTGCCGGTCGGCGTCCTCGCCGTCGTCCTCGGCGTGTGGATCCTGCTGGACCACCGCGCGGAGAACGCCCCGCGCTCCTTCGACGTCCTCGGCATCGCCCTGCTGTCCGCCGCCATGTTCTGCCTCGTCTGGGCCCTGATCAAGGCCCCGGAGTGGGGCTGGGGCGACGGCTACACCTGGGCGTTCGTCTTCGCCTCGATCGCCGGCTTCGGGGCCTTCGCGGTCTGGGAGAAGAAGGTCGGGGAGCCGCTGATCCCCCTGGCGCTGTTCCGCTCCGTCCCGCTGTCCGCGGGCGTGGTGCTGATGGTCCTGATGGCCATCGCCTTCATGGGCGGCCTGTTCTTCGTCACCTTCTACCTCCAGAACGTGCACGGCCTGAGCCCGGTCGACGCCGGTCTGCACCTGCTGCCGCTCACCGGCATGATGATCGTCGCCTCCCCGCTGGCCGGCGCGATGATCACCAAGGTCGGCCCGCGCGTCCCGCTGGCCGGCGGCATGGCCTTCACCGCGCTCGCCATGTACGGCATGTCGACCCTGGACAAGGAGACCGGCAGCGGTGCGATGTCGCTCTGGTTCGCGCTGCTCGGCCTCGGTCTCGCCCCCGTCATGGTCGGCGCCACCGAGGTCATCGTGGGCAACGCGCCGCTGGAGCTGTCCGGTGTCGCCGGCGGTCTGCAGCAGTCCGCCATGCAGGTCGGCGGCAGCCTCGGCACGGCCGTGCTGGGCGCCGTGATGGCCTCGAAGGTCGACCACGACCTCGCGGACAACTGGGCGGACGCGGGTCTGCCGAAGCTCACCCCGGCCCAGCTCGAGCAGGCCGAACAGGGCGTGCAGCAGGGGGTCGCTCCGGTGGCCGAGGGCACCCCGGCGCCGATCGCCGAGAAGATCACCGACGTCGCGCACGACACCTTCGTCTCCGGCATGAGCCTGGCGTCCCTGGTCGCCGCCGGAGTGGCCGCCGTCGCGGTGCTGGTCGCCTTCCTCGCCAAGCGCGGGGAGAACGCGGAGGCCGGCGCGGGCGTCGGCCACATCTGACGTACGTCCGACGTGCGTTCGGCGCGGATCCGGCGTGGATCCGGTGCGAATCCGGCGCGGATCCGGTGCATTCGGGACCGATTTCACCCATCAGGGTGAACCCCTGTGGTGACCCCTCCCCTCCGGAGGGCACCGCAGGTCACAGTGGGTCAGGTCCTCCGCAGGGCATGGAGGACAGCGGCTGCGGCGCGCTGCCGGAGGGGGGCAGCGCGCAGGCAGCGCCCCTCCTGCCGTGCGCGCGGCGTGAATTCACGGCCGAAGCGGGGGTACCCGCCATGACGAAGAACCCCGAAACACCCCAACCAACCTAGGGGTTCAGGGAGTTGATGATGGCGAGCTTCGGACACGGAACGCGCAGGCACCCCCGCTCACGTGGCCGGACGGGGCTACGGAGCGGGCCGGATCGCGCGACGCTCGGAATCATCGGAGTCATCTGCGCGGTCGCCGGATTCTTCGTGCTGGGGATCATCCTCGGCCCCGTGGCGATCGTCTGCGGATGGCTCGCCATGGGCCGCAGCTGGGCGGGTTCCCGCCCGGCGACGGCCGTGGTCGCCCTCGTCCTGGGCGCCATCGACACGCTCCTGGCCGTCATCTGGCTGGCCGGGGCGACCGGCCCGGGGTACGGGATGTTCTGACCGGCCGCACGGGCGACCCGGAACCGAACGGGAGGAGGGCCTCCGGCACCGTGCCGGAGGCCCTCCTCCCTGTGCGCGTGGGGCGTCAGGCGTCGCCGCCCGCCGCGCCCGGGTCGGCCGCGGAGACGTCGAGCAACTGGTAGCGGTCGATGGCCTGCTTCAGCACGGGCCGGTCGAGGTGGCCCTCCCGGACCAGCTCCGTCAGCACCGCCACCACGATCGACTGCGCGTCGATGTGGAAGAACCGCCGGGCCGCCCCGCGCGTGTCCGCGAAGCCGAAGCCGTCGGCGCCCAGCGACTGGTACGTCCCCGGCACCCAGCGCGCGATCTGGTCCGGCACCGAGCGCATCCAGTCCGACACCGCCACCACCGGGCCCTGCGCCCCGGCGAGCTTCTGCGTCACGTACGGCACGCGCTGCTCCTCCTCCGGGTGCAGCAGGTTGTGCTCCTCGCAGGCCACCGCCTCGCGCCGCAGCTCGTTCCAGGAGGTCGCCGACCACACGTCGGCCTTGACGTCCCACTCCTCGGCGAGGATCCGCTGCGCCTCGATCGCCCACGGCAGCGCGACACCGGAGGCCAGGATCTGCGCCGGGAAGGAGCCCTGCGCGCCCTCGCTGAAGCGGTAGAGGCCCTTGACGATGCCCTCGGCGTCCACGTTCTCGGGCTCGGCCGGGTGCTGGATGGGCTCGTTGTAGACGGTCAGGTAGTAGAAGACGTCCTCGCCGTGCGGGTGCTGCTCGTCCCCGCCGTACATCCGGCGCAGGCCGTCCTTCACGATGTGCGCGATCTCGTACCCGAACGCCGGGTCGTAGGCGACGCAGGCGGGGTTGGTGGACGCCAGCAGCTGCGAGTGGCCGTCCGCGTGCTGGAGGCCCTCACCGGTCAGCGTCGTACGCCCCGCGGTGGCGCCCAGTACGAAACCGCGCGCCAGCTGGTCGGCCATCTGCCAGAACTGGTCGCCGGTGCGCTGGAAACCGAACATCGAGTAGAAGACGTACACCGGGATGAGCGGCTCCCCGTGCGTGGCGTACGCCGAACCCGCGGCGATGAGCGAGGCCGTGCAGCCGGCCTCGGAGATGCCGTCGTGCAGCATCTGCCCGTTCGGCGCCTCCTTGTAGGCGAGCAGCAGGTCCCGGTCCACCGCCTCGTACTGCTGGCCCAGCGGGTTGTAGATCTTCGCGCTCGGGAAGAACGAGTCCATGCCGAAGGTGCGGTACTCGTCCGGCGCGATCAGCACGAACCGCTTGCCGATCTCCTTGTCCCGCATGAGGTCCTTCAGGAGCCGGACGAAGGCCATGGTGGTCGCGATGGACTGCTGGCCCGAGCCCTTCTTCACGGACGCGTACGTCTTGTCGTCCGGCAGGGCGAGCGGCTTCGACCGCACCACGCGCGTCGGCACGTAGCCGCCGCACGACTTGCGGCGGTCGTGCATGTACTGGATCTCCTCCGAGTCGCGGCCCGGGTGGTAGTACGGCGGCAGGCCGGACTCGAGGTCCTTGTCGGAGATCGGCAGGTGCAGCCGGTCCCGGAAGCGCTTGAGGTCGTCGACCGTGAGCTTCTTCATCTGGTGCGTGGCGTTGCGGCCCTCGAAGTTCGGGCCCAGCGTCCAGCCCTTGACGGTCTTGGCGAGGATCACCGTCGGCTGGCCCTTGTGCTCCAGGGCCGCCTTGTACGCCGCGTAGATCTTGCGGTGGTCGTGACCGCCGCGGCCCAGCATGAGGATCTGGTGGTCGGTCATGTGCTCGACCATCGCGCGCAGCCGGTGGTCGTCGCCGAAGAAGTGGTCGCGGATGTAGGCGCCGGTCTCGGTGGCGTAGGTCTGGAACTGGCCGTCCGGCGTGGTGTTCATCTTGTTGACCAGCACGCCGTCCCGGTCCTGCGCGAGCAGCGGGTCCCAGGAGCGGTCCCAGATCAGCTTGATCACGTTCCAGCCGGCGCCCCGGAAGACCGACTCCAGCTCCTGGATGATCTTGCCGTTGCCGCGCACCGGGCCGTCGAGGCGCTGCAGGTTGCAGTTGACGACGAAGGTGAGGTTGTCCAGGCCCTCGCGGGCGGCCAGGGAGAGCTGGCCCAGCGACTCCGGCTCGTCCATCTCGCCGTCGCCGAGGAACGCCCACACGTGCGACTTCGAGGTGTCCGCGATGCCGCGCGCGTGCATGTAGCGGTTCATCCGCGCCTGGTAGATCGCGCCGATCGGGCCCAGGCCCATCGACACCGTCGGGAACTCCCAGAAGTCCGGCATCGACCGCGGGTGAGGGTACGACGACAGGGCGTACGGCGCCTTCGACTTCTCCTGCCGGAAGCCGTCCAGGTGCTGCTCGCTCAGCCGGTCCAGCAGGAAGGCGCGGGCGTAGATGCCCGGGGAGGCGTGTCCCTGGAAGAAGACCTGGTCGCCGCCGTCGCCCTCGTCCTTGCCGCGGAAGAAGTGGTTGAAGCCCACGTCGTACAGCGAGGCGGAGGACGCGAAGGTGGCGATGTGGCCGCCGACCCCGATGCCGGGCCGCTGCGCGCGCGAGACCATCACCGCGGCGTTCCAGCGGGTCGCGTTGAGGATCTTGCGCTCGATCTCCTCGTTGCCGGGGAAGAACGGCTCCGCACGGGTGGGGATCGTGTTGATGTAGTCCGTGCTGCGCATCTCGGGCACGGCCACGCGCCTGGCGCGGGCCCGCTCGATCAGCCGCAGCATCAGGTAACGGGCCCGCTCCCTGCCGCGCTCGTCGACGGCGGCGTCGAGGGAATCGAGCCACTCCTGGGTCTCCTCCGGGTCGAAGTCAGGAACCTGACTCGGAAGGCCGCCAATGATGATCGGGTTGCGATCGGATGCGGAAGCCACGCTGTTCCTTACCTGTCAGAGGGCCGTGAGAGGGTCAGAGGGTCGCTGTGCCACTGGTGCGGCCGGGTTCGTGCCGCTCCCCATCGTCCACCTCGGGGCCGCAAACGTCATCTCTACCCCGAGGTAACCCGGGCGCGGGAGCGGCGCGACGGCGTGGGGCGAACGCCTTCGGATCTCCTACCCGTGGGCGTACATTCGACTCTCGCTCCCGTGAACGGTTCCCAAACGCCCAAAAGGGGCACAAGAGTGTGGTGTGCATCACTGTGGGCCATGATGGTGTGCCTGGAGTTGCGGTGACCCGGCCCGGATCGTCACCGTTTCGGCGGTCTGGACGGCCGGGTACTTGCGCGATCCGTCCCGCCCGTGTGGACTACGGCCAATGCTTCGCGCACGCGCGTGGCTGAGATATTCCCAAGACATGATCAGGAGGCAACCCGTGAGCGCGACCGCGGACCACGCGGAGGAGCGGACGAACCCTGCCGCCAGGCTGGGGTTCCAGCCCGGGCAGGTGGTCCAGGAGATCGGCTACGACGACGACGTAGACCAGGAGCTCCGCGAGGCCATCGAGGGCGTCATCGAGAGTGATTTGGTCGACGAGGACTACGACGACGTGGCCGACGCCGTTGTGCTGTGGTTCCGTGACGACGACGGCGACCTGACGGATGCGCTGGTGGATGCCACCACGTACATCGAGGAGGGCGGCGCCATCCTGCTGCTCACGCCGAAGACCGGCCGTGCGGGGTATGTGGAGCCGAGTGACATCTCGGAAGCCGCCACCACGGCAGGCCTGACGGCGTCCAAGAGCGTCAGCGTGGGCAAGGACTGGAGCGGCAGCCGGCTGGCGACGCCCAAGGCCGCCAAGTCCAAGCGGTAGACCCGGCCCGCGGCCGGGCCGTCCGTCCCCGGACGCCGTCCCGTCCGCCGGCCACCGTCCCGGACGGGCTGACCGCCACGTCACGCGTCAGCCCGTCCGTCGGCGTGTCCCGCTCCCTGCGTAGGGTGGTGACGCGAGTACTCGCGAACGAACCCCCGGAAGGGACGGACACGACGATGGCGATCCAGGTCGGCGACAAGGCCCCCGACTTCGAACTCAAGGACAACCACGGGGCGACCGTGCGGCTGTCCGACTTCCGCGGCCACAAGAACGTGGTGCTCGTCTTCTACCCCTTCGCCTTCACCGGCGTGTGCACCGGCGAGCTGTGCGAGCTGCGCGACAACCTGCCGCGCTTCGCCGACCGCGACACCCAGCTGCTCGCCGTCTCCAACGACTCCATCCACACGCTGCGCGTCTTCGGCGAGCAGGAGGGGCTGGAGTACCCCCTGCTGTCGGACTTCTGGCCGCACGGCGACGTCTCGCGCGCCTACGGCGTCTTCGACGAGGGCAAGGGGTGCGCCGTGCGCGGCACCTTCGTCATCGACAAGGAGGGCCTCGTGCGGTGGACCATCGTCAACGGGCTGCCGGACGCGCGTGACCTGGACGAGTACGTCAAGGCGCTCGACATGCTGTGATCCCGCCCGACACCCCGCGGCCCTTCGGCCCCGGGGCCTGCGAGGGCCGGGAACCCCTCACTAGGATCGACTCGTTGATCCGACATCCAATGCACCACGGGGCACCCGCCCCCGGACACCAAGGGAGGACTCGTGGGAGTCAGCCTCAGCAAGGGCGGCAACGTATCGCTGACCAAGGAGGCGCCGGGCCTGACCGCGGTCATCGTCGGACTGGGGTGGGACGTCCGCACCACGACCGGCACCGACTTCGACCTGGACGCCAGCGCGCTGCTCCTGAACAACTCGGGCAAGGTCGGCAGCGACCAGCACTTCGTCTTCTTCAACAACCTCAAGAGCCCCGACGGCTCGGTGGAGCACACCGGCGACAACCTCACCGGTGAGGGCGAGGGCGACGACGAGCAGATCAAGGTCAACCTCGCCACCGTCCCGGCGGACATCGAGAAGATCGTCTTCCCGGTCTCCATCTACGACGCCGAGAACCGCCAGCAGTCCTTCGGCCAGGTGCGCAACGCGTTCATCCGCGTCGTCAACCAGGCCGGCGGCGCCGAGATCGCGCGCTACGACCTCTCGGAGGACGCGTCCACCGAGACCGCCATGGTCTTCGGCGAGCTGTACCGGCACGGCGCGGAGTGGAAGTTCCGCGCCATCGGCCAGGGCTACGCCTCCGGCCTGCGCGGCATCGCGCAGGACTTCGGGGTGAACGTCTGAGACGGCCGCGCCCGGGCGGGCACGCCCGGACCGGACCGCCCGCACGGCCCGTACTGTCCGGCGCCGCACGGTTTACGTGCGGCGCCGGACGTGCAGGAGCACCTGAGAAACATCGCCTGGCCCGCCTTTCGGATCAGCCCGATCGCGAGGGGCGGCGCCCGGCGAAGCTCCGGTGAACGAGGCCCGGTGCGCGCAGCCGCGAGGCGGAGGAGGGAGTCGACGCGAGGGGGAGCACCCCCCTGCTCGGGCTCGTGGAGAGCTCGGGGCGGTCGGCGACCGACGACGACGCGGCTGGGGTCCCCCTGCTCGAGCGGAGTCGAGAGCTCGGGGGGCGCGTGCCGGACCCCGTGTCCCCGGGGTGAACCAAAGACAGGCCTCAAGGGGAGGGACCAGCATCATGGGCGTCACGCTCGCCAAGGGGGGCAATGTCTCCCTGTCCAAAGCCGCACCGAACCTCAGGCAGGTGATGGTCGGGCTCGGCTGGGACGCGCGCTCCACCACCGGAGCCCCCTTCGACCTCGACGCCAGCGCACTGATGTGCAGTGACGGCCGGGTCATCGGGGACGAGTGGTTCGTCTTCTACAACCAGCTCAAGAGCCCGGACGGCTCGGTGGAGCACACCGGTGACAACCTCACCGGCGAGGGCGACGGCGACGACGAGTCGCTGCTGGTCGACCTCTCCAAGGTGCCGGTCCGGTGCGACAAGATCGTTTTTCCGGTCTCCATCCACCTGGCCGACGAGCGCGGTCAGACCTTCGGCCAGGTCAGCAATGCCTTCATCCGCGTGGTCAACCAGGCGGACGGCCAGGAACTCGCTCGCTACGACCTCAGCGAGGACGCCTCCACCGAAACCGCGATGATCTTCGGTGAGCTCTACCGTTATCAGGGCGAGTGGAAGTTCCGTGCAGTGGGACAGGGGTACGCGTCGGGGCTGCGGGGCATCGCCCTAGACTTCGGAGTCAACGTTTCGTAAAGCCGATCACGGCGGCGGGGGAGACCCGTACACACACCATGGGGTAGCCAGTGGTTCTGAAAACCTTCGGCTGGTCGTTCGCGGTCACCGCGCTCGGTCTGGTCGCAGCGTTCCTTTTCGGGGGGTGGACCGCCTTCGGCATCGTGGCGATCCTTTCCATCCTCGAGATTTCGCTGTCCTTCGACAACGCGGTGGTCAACGCCGGCATCCTGAAGAAGATGAATGCCTTCTGGCAGAAGATCTTCCTCACCATCGGCATTCTGATCGCCGTTTTCGGCATGCGGCTGGTCTTCCCCGTCGTCATCGTCGCCGTCAGTGCCCAGCTGGGGCCGATCGAGGCGGTCGACCTCGCGCTCAGCGACAAGGACCGTTACCAGGAACTCGTCACCGACGCCCACCCGGCGATCGCCGCGTTCGGCGGTATGTTCCTGCTGATGATCTTCCTGGACTTCATCTTCGAGGACCGGGAGATCAAGTGGCTGGCCTGGCTGGAGCGGCCGCTGGCCAAGCTCGGCAAGGTCGACATGCTGTCGGTCTGCATCGCGCTGATCGTCCTGCTGATCTCCGCGACGGCCTTCGCCACCCAGGCCCACCAGCACGGCGGCACCCACGTCGACAAGGCGGAGACGGTCCTGCTCTCCGGCATCGCCGGTCTGATCACCTATCTGGTCGTGGGCGGTCTGTCCGGGTTCTTCGAGGGCAAGCTCGAAGAGGAGGAGGAACGCGAGCACGAGGAGGAGGAGAAGGCCGCACGGGAAGGAAAGCCCCGTTCGGCGGTGGCCCTGGCCGGCAAGGCCGCGTTCTTCATGTTCCTCTACCTCGAGGTGCTGGACGCGTCCTTCTCCTTCGACGGCGTGATCGGCGCCTTCGCCATCACCAACGACATCGTCCTGATGGCGCTGGGCCTGGGCATCGGCGCCATGTACGTCCGGTCGCTGACCGTCTACCTGGTCCGCCAGGGCACCCTGGACGACTACGTCTACCTCGAGCACGGCGCCCACTACGCCATCGGCGCCCTCGCCGCGCTCCTGCTCATCACCATCCGGTACGAGGTCAACGAGCTCATCACCGGCTTCATCGGCGTCTTCCTGATCGGTGCCTCCTTCTGGTCCTCCGTGCGCCGCAACAAGCGGCTGGCGGCGGCCGAGGGGGACGCGGCCACGAAGACCGAGGTCTCCTCCGGGGTGTGACGGCCCTCCGGGTGAGGAACGCTCTGGGCGGGGCGGCCATCGAGGACCACTCCTCGAGGCCGCCCCGTCGGCCGTCCGGGACCGGTGGGCCCCGGCGGCCGGAGCGGGCGCGTGCGGGGTTCGACGACTGGAGTGGGGCGGGACATGGGTTTCCTGGACGGACTGTGGCGCGGACGCGAGAGCGCCTTCGACTCGGGCAACGCGGCCACCAACGCCATCGAGCTGACCAAACGGCAGTCGCAGGTGTCCCTGACCAGGCAGGGCGCGGCCACCGGCCATCTGCGGATCAACCTGAGCTGGCGGATGCGCACCTCCGACCTGGGCGGAACACAGCGCGAGAGCCTGCTGCGCCACCCCTTCAAGGCGCTCAAGCCGCCGGAGGTCGTCGGGCACAGCCAGAGCATGGTCAACGTCGACCTGGACCTCGGCTGCCTGTACGAGCTCCAGGACGGCACCAAGGGCGTCGTCCAGCCCCTCGGCGGTCTCCTCGGCGACGCCAACGGGCCGCCGTACGTCAAGCTCAGCGGCGACGACCGGTTCGGCTCGGGCTCGGGCGAGACCATGTACGTCAACCTGGACCACCGCGAGAACATCAAGCGCCTGCTGGTCTTCGCCTACATCTACGACCAGACGCCCGCCTTCGACCGCACCCAGGCCATGGTCACGCTCTACCCCAGCAGCGGCCCGCGGATCGAGATCGGCCTCGACGAACGCCATCCGCAGGCCCGCTCCTGCGCGGTGGTGATGATCGAGAACGTCAAGAACGAGATCCTCGTCCGCCGCGAGGTGCGGTTCGTCTACGGGTTCCAGGCGGAGCTGGACCGGTTGTACGGGTGGGGGCTGCAGTGGGGCAGGGGCTACAAGAGCAAGGCCGGGCGGTGAAGGGTCCGCCCCGGTCCCCCACCGGGGCGGACCGCTACCGTCCGATGAACTGCGGACCCTGGGGCGGGAGCCGGAAGTCGGGGTCCGGGGCGGAGGGGACCGGCGGCGGGAAGGCGTGGCCGGCCGGCGCCCCCGTGGCGGCCGGCGCCTGCGGATAGCCGTAGGCGGGCTGGGCGGTCGGATGCGGGTAGCCGTAGGCGGGCCGGGCCGGCGCGGGGGGCTGCTGCGGCGGATAGCCGTACGAGGGCTGCGCGGGCACCCCCGCCGGCTGCTCGGGCGGCAGCGGCCGGGACACCTCGGGGACCGGCGGCACCACCGGGGCGTGCGGCTGGGTCGGCGCCTCCGGAGGGGTCCGGTCCGGGACCGGGACCTGCGTCTGCGCCGTCGCGGGCGCCTGCTGGACGGTGTCGGCGGCCTCGGGGTCCTGCGCGGCCTCCGACTCGTCCACCGAGATGCCGAAGTCGGTCGCCAGGCCCTTCAGCCCGTTCGAATAGCCCTCGCCGAGCGCCCGGAACTTCCAGCCGTCCCCCCGCCGGTACAGCTCACCGCAGATCAGCGCCGTCTCCTGGCCCGTCTCCGGCTTGATGTCGAAGTACGCCAGCGCGTCCCCGTCGGCCGCCTGGGCGTCGTACAGCAGAATGCGCAGCTCCCGTACGTGGTCGAACGTGACCCCGTCCGCCGATGCGACCAGGAGAATCCGGCCCACGCCGGACTCGACACCGGCGAGATCTGTCTGGATCGTATCGGTCAGGCTCTCGGCGACGCGCTTCTTGCCGAGCCGCCAGACCGTCCCGGAGGGGTGCCGGGGCTGGTTGTAGAAGACGAAGTCCTCGTCGGAGCGCACGCGGTCGTCGGGGCCGAGGAGCAGCGCGGAGGCGTCGACGTCCGGCACCCCCTGCCCGGGCGACCAGCGCAGCACGGCGCGTACCGTGGTGGCTTCCAGAGGGATGTTGGACCCCTTCAGCATCGCGTGCGTCATGCGGTCATCCTGCCTTCTCCGTCCTGGTCACGACAATGCGGGGTGCGTGGGGCGATACGGCGGGGTCACCTGATGTTCACGGCGGGCGGGAACCTCCGACATCGATCTCTACGTACTATTACCGGCCACCTTCCTACCTTGCACAGACCGTCCAGAAGCCACGGGGGAGTTCAATGCGTCATTTCGGGCACATCGCCCCTGCGGTGCGGAAACGTCTCTTCTACCGGGAGCCGAGCGTGTTCACGCAGGACTCCCCGGCCCGACTGCTCTCCGCGGCGCTCGGCGCCACCCTCTACAGCCCGGCGACCCGGCCCCGGCTCGCCGACGACGTCGTCAAGCAGGGCGGACGCGGGGTGGTCTCGATGGTGCTGTGCCTGGAGGACTCCATCGCCGACGCGGACGTGAGCGCCGCCGAGGAGAACCTCGTACGCCAGTTCACGGACCTGGCCGGACGGCCCGGAGCGGATCTGCCGCTGCTGTTCATCCGGGTCCGCTTCCCCGAGCAGATCCCCGACCTGGTCCGGCGCCTCGGCCCCGCCGTCCGGCTGCTGTCCGGATTCGTCCTGCCGAAGTTCACCGCGGAGCGCGGCCTGCCCTTCCTGGAGGCGGTGACCGCCGCCGAGGCCGCTCACGGTCACCGGCTCTTCGCCATGCCGGTGCTGGAGTCGCCCGAACTGCTCTACCGGGAGTCGCGCGTGGCGACCCTGGAGGGCATCTACCGCGCGGTCGACAAGTACCGCGACCGGGTCCTCGCGCTGCGGCTCGGCGTGACCGACTTCTGCTCCTCCTACGGGCTGCGCAGGGGCCCCGACATGACGGCGTACGACATCCAGGTCGTCGCCTCCGTGATCGCCGACGTGGTGAACATGCTGGGCCGGGCCGACGGCACCGGGTTCACCGTGACCGGGCCGGTCTGGGAGTACTTCCGGCTCCAGGAGCGCATGTTCAAGCCGCAGCTGCGGCAGAGCCCCTTCCTGGAGGTGCAGGCCGCGGCGCTGCGCCAGACGCTGATCGAGCACGCCATGGACGGCCTGCTGCGCGAGATCTCCCTCGACCGGGCCAACGGCCTGCTGGGCAAGACCTGCATCCACCCCTCGCACGTGCTGCCGGTGCACGCGCTGTCCGTGGTCAGTCACGAGGAGTTCAGCGACGCCCAGGACATCCTGCGGCCGGAACGCGGCGGTGGGGGTGTACTGAGGTCGGCCTACACGAACAAGATGAACGAGGTGAAGCCGCACCGCGCCTGGGCCGAGCGGGTCCTGCTGCGCGCCGAGGCCTTCGGCGTGGCGAACGAGGACATCGGCTTCGTGGAGCTGCTCGCGGCGTGCCTGGAGGAGTGACCGCGCGCACCGCACCGGCCCCGGAGGCCGCACAGACCCGACCGGCCGCGACGACCACGCCGGCCGAACCGAGCACAGGGAATCCATGGAGAACGCAGTGAACGAGGGGGAGCGGCGAACGGTGCCCGACGGGGCGCCGCGGACCGGCGGCGACGTCTGGTCCGGGAACTGGGTCGCCCAGCGGCTCGGCGTCGAGCTGGTCGGGGACGACCGGCTCACCGAGCTGCTGGGACTGGCGCTGCGCCGCAACCCGAAGCGGGCGCACCTGCTGGTGTCCCACGTCCTCGGCAAGCACGTCCCCCAGTCGCCGTCCGTGGTGTACGGCCACGGCTTCGCGCTCGGCCGCCGGGTGCGCGAGCTGCTGGGCGACGAGGCGGGCCGGGCGGTCGTCCTCGGGTACGCGGAGACCGCGACCGGCCTCGGCCACTCGGTCGCCGACGGCCTGGGCCTCGCCCCCTGCCTGCACTCCACCCGCCGCCCGGTCCCCGGGGTCGCCACCGCCGGCGGCTTCGAGGAGTCCCACTCCCACGCGACCTCCCACCTGCTGCTCCCGGAGGACCCGGAGCTGCTGGCCGGGGACGGCCCGCTGGTCCTGGTCGACGACGAGTTCTCCACCGGGAACACGGTGCTGAACACCATCCGCGACCTGCACGCCCGCCACCCGCGGCGCCGCTACGTCGTGGTCGCCCTGGTCGACGTGCGCTCGCCCGCCGACGCCGACCGCCTGGAGGACTTCGCCCGCGAGATCGGCGCCCGCGTCGACCTGGTGGCGGCCGCCTCGGGCACGGTCCGGCTGCCGGAGGACGTCCTGGAGAAGGGGCGGGAACTGGTGGCCCGGCACGAGGCGGAGTCCGGCACGGGGGCGGCCGAGCGGGCCGCCGCCGGGACCGGGCGGATCACACGGGTCGCGCTGGGGTGGCCCCACGGGCTGCCCGACGGCGGGCGGCACGGATTCACCCCCGCCCACCGCGCCCGCCTGGAGGCCGCCCTGCCCGCCATGGCCGCCCGGCTCTCCGAGGCGCTGCCCGACGGCGCCCGCCGGGTGCTCGTGCTCGGCTTCGAGGAGCTGATGTACGCGCCGCTCCGCCTCGCCCGCGAGCTGGAACGGGTCACCGGTGCCGAGGTGCGCTTCTCCACCACCACCCGCTCGCCCGTCCTCGCCGTGGACGACCCCGGCTACGCGATACGCACCCGGCTGGTCTTCCCCGCCCACGACGACCCCGCCGACGGCCCCGGCGAGCGCTACGCCTACAACGTCGCCGGCGCCGGCTTCGACACCGTCGTCGCCGTCGTCGACTCGGCCGCCGACACCCCCGCGCTGCACGCACCCGGCGGCCTGCTCGCCCGGCTCGCCGCGCACACCTCCCAGGTCCTCCTCGCGGTCGTGCCGTCGTACGTCCCCGCGCCCACGGAGGCACCGGACGCACCGCACGCCCCCGAAAGGCCCGCCACCATGCTGCCCGAGCCCCTCAGAGGCCCCGCCTTCTCCTCGTACCCGCCCGAGGAGGTCGGCTGGCTGCTCCAGGACCTCTCGGACGTGACGCTGGAGGCGCCGACCGAGGAGCGCGAGGAGGCCATCCAGAGCGGCGGCGCCCACTACGCGGAGTCGCTGCCGGTGGAGTACCAGCCGAGCGAGCAGTACCAGGAGCTGTTCCGCGCGGCCCTGGACGCCTCGGCCGCCCGCCTCGCCCACGCGGTGGGCGTGGTCACCGAGACGGTGCTCACCGAGCGCTCCTCCCCTCCGGTGCTCGCCTCCCTGGCCCGCGCGGGCACCCCCGTCGGCATCCTGATGCGCCGCTGGGCCCGGTACCGGCACGGCCTCGACCTGCCCCACTACGCCGTCTCCATCGTCCGCGGCCGGGGCATCGACGCCAACGCGCTGCGCTGGCTGGCCGCCCACCACGACCCCCGGGACGTCGTCTTCGTCGACGGCTGGACCGGCAAGGGCGCCATCACCCGCGAACTCGCCCAGGCCGTCGCGGAGTTCGAGAAGGAGGAGGGCATCACCGGCTTCGACCCGGAGATCGCGGTCCTGGCCGACCCGGGCTCCTGCGTACGGACCTACGGCACCCGCGAGGACTACCTCATCCCCTCCGCCTGCCTCAACTCCACGGTCTCCGGACTGGTCTCGCGCACCGTGCTCCGCGCCGACCTGGTCGGCCCGCACGACTTCCACGGCGCCAAGTTCTACCGCGAACTGGCCGACGCGGACGTCTCGGTGGCCTTCCTGGACGCCGTCTCCGCCCGCTTCCCGGAGGTCGCGGACGCGGCCCGCGTCCAGGCCGCGGAACTGCTCGCCACCGACCGCACCCCCACCTGGGAGGGCTGGGCCGCGGTCGAGCGCATCAGCGAGGAGTACGGCATCCACGACGTGAACCTCGTCAAGCCCGGCGTCGGCGAGACCACCCGGGTACTGCTGCGCCGGGTGCCCTGGAAGGTGCTGGCGCGGGCCGGAGCCGGCCGCGACCTCGACCACGTGCGCCTGCTCGCGGAACAGCGGGGCGTCCCCGTCGAGGAGGTCGCCGAACTCCCCTACACCTGCGTCGGACTGATCCACCCCCGGTTCACCCGGGGAGCGACCGGCGCCGACGGCAGGGCGGTGACGCGCTGATGCCCGTCCTCGTCGCCAGCGACCTCGACCGCACGCTCATCTACTCCGCCGCCGCCCTGGCCCTGACCATGCCGGACGCGCGGGCGCCCCGGCTGCTGTGCGTGGAGGTCCACGAGAGCAGGCCCCTGTCCTACATGACGGAGACGGCGGCCGGACTCCTCGCCGACCTCGGTGACACGGCCGTCTTCGTCCCCACGACGACCCGCACCCGCAAGCAGTACCAGCGCATCAACCTCCCCGGCCCCGCCCCGACCTACGCGATCTGCGCCAACGGCGGCCACCTCCTGGTCGACGGGGTGTCCGACCGGGACTGGCACGCACGGGTGCTCGCCCGCCTGGCCGACGAGTGCGCCCCGCTGTCCGAGGTGCAGGACCATCTGCTGCGGACCGCGGACCCGGTCTGGGTGCGCAAGCACCGGGTCGCCGACGACCTCTTCGCCTACCTCGTCGTCGAGCGGGAACTGCTGCGCGAGGAGTGGGTGAAGGAACTCGGGGAGTGGGCGCAGAACCGCGGCTGGACGGTGTCCCTGCAGGGCCGCAAGATCTACGCCGTGCCGGGGCCCCTCACCAAGAGCGCGGCCATGGCCGAGGTCGCCCGCCGCACCGGCGCCGACCTCACCCTCGCCGCCGGCGACTCCCTCCTGGACGCCGACCTGCTCCTCGCCGCGGACCGGGGCTGGCGGCCCGGCCACGGCGAACTGGCCGACGCCGACTGGACGGCCCCCGCGATCAGCGCACTGCCCGAACGCGGTGTCCTGGCCGGTGAGCGGATCCTGCGCGAGTTCCTGCGGACGGCGCGCTCGCACCGGTGACGCCCCCGCGGGGCCCCTACCGGTCGGCGGGCTCGTACCGGTCGGGGCCGCCGGGGGCGCCGGGGGCGTCGTACCGGAGGGCGAGGGTGTCGGGGGTGTCGCCGTCGGCGGGGTCCGACGGACGGGCACCGTCCGCGCCCGCCCGCCCGGTCCGCCTCCGGCGGCCGGCCCCCGGACGCAGCAGCCGCACGACGACGAACGCCAGCACCGCCAGCGCGGCCACACCGAGGACCACCTTCGAGTACGCCGAGACGACGGTCGTGACCTGCTCCCAGTTGTCCCCCAGGACATAGCCCGCCAGCACGAACACGGTGTTCCAGATCGCGCTGCCCAGCGTGGTCAGGCCGAGGAAGACCGGCAGCCGCATGCGCTCCACACCGGCCGGCACCGATATGAGACTGCGGAAGAGCGGGATCATCCGGCCGAAGAACACCGCCTTGGTCCCGTGCCGCAGGAACCAGGCCTCCGTCCGCTCGATGTCCGCGACCTTCACCAGCGGCAGGCGCCCCGCGATCGCCAGCGTCCGGTCCCGGCCGAGCAGCGCACCCACCCCGTACAGCGCGAGCGCGCCGATCACCGAGCCCGCCGTCGTCCACAGCAGGACGGCGAGCAGGCTCATCCGCCCGCTGCTCGCGGCGAACCCCGCCAGCGGCAGGATCACCTCGCTCGGTATCGGCGGGAAGAGGTTCTCCAGCGCGATGGCGAGCCCCGCCCCCGGCGCGCCCAGCGCGTCCATGAGGTCGTTGACCCACTGCGGCCCGGCACCCTCGCCCGCGGACGCGAGCGGTATCGCGGCGGTGACCGTCTCCGGCAGGAGGGGGCCCGCTGTGATCGTGTGCGCTGCGATGGCTGTCATGCAGTCCACGCTAGAGAACCGGAGCTGAAGAAAACCTGAGGAGGACCGCACGACGCCCTGCGGTCCACCGCAGGACGCGTTGCGGTTTTCCGCGGTGCGCCCGGCCCGCGCCGCCGACTGGCCTCGCGATCATGCGAGACGTGGCGCGACGCGGTGCGCGGTGGGACTCACCCACGGGGACCGCCGCGGCCGCCGCGGCACCGCCCCGGACGGTCGTCGCGGTCGGACCGCGGCAGGGAGCGTTGCGGGTGAGCGTGGAGGACGACGGCCGGGGCGGGGCGAACCCGGCGGGCAGCGGACTGTTCGGGCCCGCCCGCAGGGGCGCCGCCCTCGACGGGCACCTGGAGGTGCGCGGTCCGCCGGGCGGGCCGACCCTGGTGATCGCGGAGCTGCCGTGCGCGTGATCCTGGCCGAGATGGCGCAGGGGCACACCGACGCGATCTTCGACGAGCTCGGGCCGACCGGAGGCGAGGGCTGCTCCCGCAGGGTGCTGGCGGTGCTGCGGTACCTGGGGAGCTGACCTGCCGGTCCGGGGGACCGGACGTCAGCCGCAGCAGCCCCC
The DNA here is from genome assembly GCF_008704515.1 of Streptomyces viridosporus T7A. NCBI lineage: Bacteria > Bacillati > Actinomycetota > Actinomycetes > Kitasatosporales > Streptomycetaceae > Streptomyces > Streptomyces viridosporus. Next base: position 2,765,303 of record NZ_CP023700.1, on the reverse strand, counting down.
GCCGCAGCAGCCGCCGCCACCGCCACCACCGCTCGCGCGGGGCGCCGGGGCCGGGGCCGGGGCGGAGCCGGCCACCGCGACCGTGGAGAGGAGCTTCACCGTGTCGTCGTGGCCCGCCGGGCAGGCCGCGGGGGCGGAGGACTCGGCCATGGGACGGCTCAGTTCGAAGGTGTCGCCGCAGGTCCGGCAGCGGTACTCGTAGCGAGGCATGGGCACAGGTTAACCGGAGCCCGGCGCCCCGGGTACGGAACGGGCGGTCCTTCCGGGGGAGGGGGAAACGGCCGTCAGTGGGCGCCGGCGCCCCGCTCCTCCCGGATGAGGGCGACCACGCGGCTCACCGTCGTGCGGACCGCCTCCGTCTCCGTCAGGAAGTGCCAGTAGTCGGGGTGGCGGCCCTCCAGACCCGCGACGGCCCGTTCCAGGCGGGCCACGGCGTCGTCCAGGGGGCGGGCGTGGCGCGGGTCGGGGGTGTTGCGTCCGGCCATGGCCAGGCGCTGGGCGTCGCGGATGGCGAAGCGGGTGCGCTCGATCTCCTGCTCCGGGTCCTTCTGCACCGCGTTCAGGCGCCGCAGACGGTCACCGGCGGCGGACACGGCCTCGTCGGTGGTGTTCAGCAGCGCCCGCACGGTCGCCAGCAGGGCGGTCGCGTCCGCCCACCGCTGCTCCCCGCGGGCGGTCCTGGCCTCGGCGAGCCGGGCCTCGGCCTGGCGCAGGTTCTCCCCGGCCACCTCGGGGACGTGTTGCAGGTCCTGCCAGCAGGCGACGGCGAAGCGGCGGCGCAGTTCGCTGAGCACCGGCTCGACCTGCTCCGAGCGGGTGGTGAGGGCCTGGGCGCGGGTGCGCAGGGAGACCAGCCGGCGGTCGATCTCGGCGGCCCGCTCCGGCAGCCGCTCCGCCTCGGCGCGGACGGCCTCGGCCTCGCGGGTGACGCGTTCGGCCCGTTCCAGGGTCTGCGGTACGCCGTGCTGCCCGGCGCCCTGGTTCAGCTTGGTCAGTTCCGGGGCGAGGGCGGCGAGCCGGGCGGCGAGGTCGTCGGCGCTCAGCCCCGACCCGCGCGCGGTGTCGAGGGCGTTCGAGGCGGCGAGCAGCGCCTGCCGGGCGCGTTCGACGGCGGGTGCGAGCCGGGCCAGCTGGGTCTCGGCCTTGCCCAGGAGCGGGCCGAGCCCGTCGGCGAAGCGGTCCAGCTCCCGCTTGACCCGCCCGAGCTCGTCCCTGGCGGCGGTCAGGTCGACGCGGGCCCGGGAGGCGGCCGAGGCCTCCAGGTCGTCGCGGTCGAGGTCGTGGGCGTCGACGGCGTCGATGTAGCGGTGGCTGGCCTCGTCGATGCGTCCGCTGAGCGCCTCGAAGCCGTCGACGGCACGGCGGGCGGCGGGCGAGTCGTCGACGGCGGTGATCGTCTCGATGGAGATCCGCAGGTCGCGCTGGGCGGTGTCGAGCTCGTAGAACGCGGCCGCCGCCGCGTCCTTGGCGGCCTGGGCCTCGGCCCGCTGGTTCTCGGCCCGCCCGCCGAACCAGCGCCGGGTGCCGCCGCCGGCGAACGCGGCGGGCAGCGCCACCGCGGCGACCAGCGGGAGTCCCACGAGGGCGAGCGTGGCCCGGAGCGGACCGGACGTCCCGCGGCCCCGGCGGGGGCGCGGCCCCGGGGGAGGAGGGAGGAGGCGGCGTGTGCGGGGCACACGCGGCACCGACGGCGAGTACGGCTGCGCTGGTATCGCCGTCACATCCCTCTCCCGTACTGTCGTTCGCCCGGCCCGGTGCCATTCTCCCACTCGTGGAGGACGAACACACGGGCCGGTCAGTTCGTCGTACGGACGGTGAGTTTGCCGTCGCCGGTGCGGGCGGTCACCAGGTGGGGGCTGGAGTCGTCGCGGGGCACGGACACGTCCTCGGCGCCGTCACCGGTCGCGGTGTCCACGCGGTAGGCGGCCCGGGGCAGGTCGATGGTCAGGGATCCGTCGCCGCTGCGGGACTCCACCAGGTCGGGCACGGCCTCGAGTTGGAGGTGGGACGAGCCGTCGCCGGTGCGGGTGCGCACCGTGCGGGAGGCGACCTCCGCGCGCACCGACCCGTCACCGCTGCGCAGCTCCAGGGGGCCCGTGGAGTCGGTGACGTGGATCGAGCCGTCCGTGGTGCGGATGCTCAGCGCGTCGCGGAAACCCCGGGCCCGCACGCTGCCGTCCTCCTCCTCGACCTTGACGGTGATTCCGCGGGGCACCTGGACGCGGTGCCTGGCGGAGCAGTCGGCGACGACGCCGGAGCACCGCACGCGCAGCACCAGCCGGTCGCCGTCCAGGGACCAGGTGACCTCCGGGTCCCTGCCGAGGGCGACCGTGCCCCGGAACCACCGGGTGACCCGGACCTCGCCCGGCGGGTGCCCGTCCGCGGCGACGATCTCGAGGGCGGAGTCGTCGGAGTCGATGGTGAGGGTGCCGCCGGGCAGGGCGAAGGAGCGGCGGTCGGGATCGTCGTCGTCCGCGGCCGACGCCCCGCAGGCACTCAGAGCGGCGACGAGCACCACGGCCGCACCGGCGAGGGCGAGGGCGCGCGTCCGAGCGGTGCGGCCGGGACCGCCGGCGGGCGCGGTGCCGACGGTCCGGTGGGTGCCGGCGGTGCGGATCGTGCGGGTCATGGCGGTCTCCCCCTGGACGGACGGTGGCGCTCTGCGGTGCTCTGCGGTGCCCTTCGACCGTAGGGACCGGTGGCCCGGAGGGGGATCCGGACCACCACCGGATCGGAGGTGGGGACAACCCCCGGGACGGGTTTTCCGGACCGTGCCCCGGGCCATGTAGTCTGTCCATTCGACCTGGGTGCACGGCCCGGGTCCCGGGTGCGTAGCTCAGGGGTAGAGCGCCTGCCTTACAAGCAGGATGTCGGCGGTTCGAAACCGTCCGCGCCCACCGCGGTCGCCGGCGGACGCCGGCCCACATCGACGGGCGAGGGCCCCCGGACACCGTCCGGGGGCCCTCGCCCGTCCTCCCTGTCCTCTGCGGTGCCCCGCGCTCCCTAGGGGGACTCCTCCGCCCGGTCCGGCGGAGCTCCCTCGCCCGCCGTGCGCTTGAGCCGGGAGCGGGCGTGCATCCGGTCGGGGCCGGTGAGTTCGGACCAGTAGCGGTGGGTGCTGACGAACACCGCGAGCTCGTGCTCCCGGCGCCGGAGCTTCTCCACCTCGGCCTGTTCGTCCTCGGTCCAACCGGGCGAGGCGGGGCGCTCGACCTTGCGCCAGCCGTTGTCGTCGCTGAAGCCGTCGAGGGGTTCGACCGACCAGGGGAGCCGCTTCAGCAGGGCCGACAACTCGGCCCGGACCTGATGCAGTTCCTCCTGACCGGCGAGGAGGTCACTCGGAAAGTCATAGGTCGCAGCCACGTCCCGATGATACGCCTGTTCGATTTAGTGAGGCGAGTTGCTCAGGGGCCCGGACCGGAGGTTCACCCGGACGTGGAACCACCGCCCGGTCGGTCTCCGGGCCCGGACCGCACGACGGGCGGACGGGCCCGAACGCGGGGTGGAGGGCGGGCCGTTGCGGCGCGGTGCGGGCCAACTCCCGCACCGTGCCGCCCGCTCCCGGGAGCCGGTGGGCCGTGCCGCCGCGCCGCGCGGGGCAACGCGCCGCCGGCGGCGTCCGGTTCGAGGGGGCGGCCGGCCCCGGCGTCACCTCGCGCCGGCGGCCCCGTCCCGCCAGGAGCCCCTCGCGCCGGCCGGCCCCGGAGGGCGGTGGCCGTCCGCCGGGACCGCCGTAGGCGCCGGTTCCGTGGCCGGCAGGCCCCCCGGCGGGTCACACTGGGGGCATGTGCCGGAGCATCAAGACCCTGCGTCCGCCCGCGCTGCCCGAGGAGGCCACGGAGGAGGACATCCGGGCCGCCGCCCTGCAGTACGTGAGGAAGGTGTCCGGCTTCCGGGCGCCGGCCGCCCACAACCGCGAGGTCTTCGACCGGGCCGTGGACGCGGTCGCCGAAGCCACCGCCGCACTGCTGGACGGTCTGGAGGTGCGGGGCGCCGAGGCCCGGCGGGCGGGGTAGCGCCTCGGCGGAGCGCCGGGTCCGCGGACGGACGGCGGGGTCCGCCCCGCGGGCCCTACGGGGCCTTTGAAGGAAGGGGCCGCCTCCGCACCAGGAACGCCGCTCCCGCCCCCGCCCCGAACAGCGCGCCCACCGACACCGCCGTGGCCAGCCAGGTCGCCCCGAGCCAGTGGGCGCCGAAGTAGCCGAGGGCCACGCTGTACGCGGCCCAGGACAGGCCCGCCAGGGCCGACCAGGGGAGGAACTCGCGGGCGCGGCGGCGTGCGGCCCCGGCGCCGAGGGAGACGAGCGAGCGGCCGGCCGGGGCGAAGCGGGCGAGGACGACGAGGGCGCCGCCGCCCCGGACCAGCGTCACGCCGAGACGTTCCTGCGCGCGGGTCAGCCGCCGGGAGCGGGCGATCGCCCGGTCCAGACGGGGACCGCCGCGCCAGGCGAGACGCCAGGCGACCAGGTCGCCCAGGACGGAGGCGGTGGCGGCGCAGAGCGTCAGCACCAGGATGTCGGGCACGTCGGCCGCCGTGCCCGCGGCCGCCGCCGTGGCCGCGGCGATCACCAGGACCCCGCTGGGCAGGACCGGCAGGAACACGTCGAGCAGGACCGAGAGGGCCACCGCCGCATAGATCCACGGGCTGCCGACCAGCGCCCCGAGACTCTCCACCCGAACTCCCCGTGCTCCCCCGTGGGTCAGACCGTGCCGCGATGTCGCGGGGGGAGCGGCAGGAGTGACCGTTGACAGCCATACAGCGTACGCGGGGTGTGTGACAGAAAGGTCACGGGGGGTTCGTGCGCCCGCTGCCGGGAGTTCGCCGGCGTCCGCCACGGGCCCGCGGTCCGCCGCCCGGGACCCGGGCCGGGGGGCACCGGGCGAACGACGGAGGATGCCCTCCCCGGGTGGGGGAGGACACCCTCCGGTGCCGGTCGGGCCGCTCAGACCGCCACGGCGGCCTGGTCCGCCGTCTGCTGCTCCTGCGCCGGCGAGCGCCTGGCGAACAGCCGGTCCAGGCCGAAGGCGCCGGAGCCGGTGAACACCAGCAGGAACATCGCCCAGCAGTACAGGGCCGCGCCCTCGCCGCTGTTGTCGATCGGCCACAGGGCCTCGGGCTGGTGGACCTTGAAGTACGCGTACGCCATCGCGCCGGACGACAGGAACGCGGCGGCGCGGGTGCCGAGGCCGAGCAGCACCAGGCTGCCGCAGACGAGTTCGATCAGGGCCGCGTACCACTGGGGCCAGGCACCGGCCTCGACGGTGCCGCCGTTGCCGTCCGCGCCGCCGAGCACGCCGAGCAGGGCGACGGCGCCGTGGCAGGCGAACAGCAGGCCGACGACCATGCGGAACGCGCCCAGGGCATAGGGCTGGGCGCTGTTGAGGCGTCCGGTCATGTGGGGGGTCTCCTTCGGTCAGGCCGGCCCCGGGCGGGACCGGTCCGGGGGGGACGGAACCGAGTCGGAACTTCACGTTAGGCACCCCTAAACATTGCTTGCAAGTTCAACATTCGGCCGTGAGGACGCCTCGGTTCGCGGCCCTCGCCCGCTCACCGTCGCACGTCAGTACGGTCGCCGCCCCACGGCCGCGTCCAGCGGCGTGACCGAATACGCACCTCCCCGCACAGGAGGCTCACAGGGTCCCCGGCGGTCACCGGCTCAGCGGGGTCTCCGCCACCGTCCTCAGGCGCGTCCCGGCCGGGTCCTCCCGCGTGTGCTCCAGCCGCAGCACCGCCGACCGCCCCCGGGTGGTCAGCGTCATGAGCTGGTTGCCGAACCACGGCCCGCCCGTCTTGCGCCAGGTGACCGGCGGCCGGGCGAGACCGGAGTGCCGCGCGAAGACCCGGCCGAGCCACCGGGCGGCGGCGCTCCAGCCGAAGCGGAAGCCGAGCCTCATCGACAGGGGGATGGAGTTGTGGACGGGGGAGCAGGTCAGCTGCACCACCCGGGCGTCGGGCCCGGCCCGCCCCGGCCAGCTCGGCTCGGCGACGTAGGCGTGGTGGACGTCGCCGGAGAGCACGCACACCGTCGCCGGGGCCTCGGGTCCCGTACCGGCCTCGGCGATCAGCTCCGCCAGATCGGCGAAGGACTCCGGGAACGCCGCCCAGTGCTCCAGGTCCGCCGCGCGCCGCAGCCTCTCCCCGAGCCGCGCCCAGCGGGCGCCCTTGTCGCCCCGGCACAGCACGGAGCTCCACCCCTCCACGTCGTGCACCAGGTGCGGCAGCAGCCAGGGCAGGGAGGTGCCGACGAGGAGGTGGTCGTAGGAGCCGCGCCCGTCGAGGACCTGCTCGCGCAGCCAGGCCGCCTCCCCCGGGTCCAGCATGGAGCGCTCGTCCTCCGCCAGGACGCGGGCCGCGCGGCTGTCCACCATCAGCAGCCGCACCCGGCCGAAGTCGCGCCGGTAGCTCCAGCGCACGGTGGCGGCGTCGGCCTCCGCCCGGGAGGCGAAGGCGCGCAGCGCGTCCGTGCCGTCGGGGCTCTCGCGCACGGCCGCGTACAGCGGGTCCGCCGCCAGCTCCGCGGGGGAGAGGTTGCCCAGGTGCTGGTGCACCCAGTACGACATCAGACCGCTGAGCACCCGCTCGCGCCACCACGACGTGGCGCGCATGTCCTCGACCCAGGAGGCGGAGGTGTTCCAGTCGTCGATGACGTCGTGGTCGTCGAAGATCATGCAGCTGGGGACGGTGGAGAGCAGCCAGCGCACCCGCGGGTCGAGCCAGGACTCGTAGTAGAGGCGGGTGTACTCCTCGTAGTCCGCCACCTGGTCGCCCGGAGGGTCGTTCAGGTCGCGGCGGGCGGCGAGCCAGGCGCGGGTGGCGTCGGAGGTCTCGTCCGCGTACACCTGGTCGCCCAGGAGGAGCAGGACGTCGGGCCGTTCGGCGTCCGGGTCGGCGGCGATGCGCCCGGCCAGGGTGTCCAGGGCGTCGGGGCCGACCGGGTCGTGCCCGCCGGCGGGCGGGGAGGCCCAGCGGCAGGAGCCGAAGGCGATGCGCACGCGGTCGCCGGTGCCCGGGGCGGGGATGACGGAGGGCGGCAGGGGCGGGGAGGGGCCCTCGGCGGGCGGCCACACCCGGGCGCCGTCCAGGAACACCTCGTACGGCGTGGCCGTGCCCGGGGTCAGGCCGGTCACCCGGACGAGCGCGTAGTGGTGCCCGGCGACCTGGAAGGTGCCGGCCGTCCCGCCGGACCCGTCCGCGCAGCGCACCTCGGCGGTGCCCGGGCGGCTCGTCTCGACCCAGACGGTCGCGGACGAGCCGTCGACGTACCTCAGCAGCGGCCCTAGGCGCAGTGCGGCCATGGTGAGACCCCTTCCTCCGTCGCCCCGTACGGTACGCAGCGACGGAGGCCGGGGGGAGGTTGCGGCACTCAGCAGTTCGCGAGGTGGCTCTGCAGGGCGGACTTCTCGGCCGAGTCGACGGACAGGCCGTAGTAGTACTTCACCTGGACCCAGGCGCGGGCGTAGGTGCAGCGGTAGGCCGTGCGCGAGGGCATCCAGGTGGCCGGGTCCTGGTCGCCCTTGGCCTGGTTGACGTTGTCCGTGACGGCGAGGAGCTGCGGGCGGGTCAGGTCGTTGGCGAAGGCCTGGCGGCGCGAGGTGGTCCAGGAGCCCGCGCCGGAGTCCCAGGCCTCGGCGAGCGGCACGAGGTGGTCGATGTCGACGTCGGAGGCGGCGGACCAGGTGGCGCCGTCGTAGGGGGAGTACCAGCTGCCGCTGGTGGAGGCGCAGGCGGAGTCGGTGACGACGTTCGTGCCGTCGCGCTTGAGGACGGTCTCGCGGGTGTTGCAGGAGCCACTGATGGTGATCCAGTGGGGGAAGAGGTCGCGGTTGTAGCCGGTGCGGTTCTCGGCGGCCACGGTGAGGGTGGCGAGGTAGCTGCGGGCGGTGGAGCCGCTGATCGGGGTGGGCAGGGCGGCGGAGGCGCTCGGGCCGTTGAGCAGCCCGAGGGAGGCTATGAGCCCGGTGAGCGCCGCGACCGTGCCGACCCGTCGACGCGCGTAGAACTTCGGCATGCGAACTCCCTGGTGAGGTGAGGGCGTTGGAGTGCGAGCAGGGGAATGCTCACCGCTCCGGGTTGCGGGGAGGGGTGTGTCCGGTAAGAAGTTAGTGACGCGGTCATGTCACGTCTATGGTTGACGTGTGAAACTTCCGCCCCCGGGGCGGTGGGAGGCTCGCGCGCCAGGGGCGGCGCGGAAGGGGGCGGCTCTTCGCCGGGCCGTCGGCGCGCTGCTCGGCCCGCCCGGGGCGGCACCCGAAGGCGGACTCCGCGAGGTGGGGTCACCCCCGGTGAAGCCTTCGATGGGCGGTGCGCGCCCGTGCCGTAGGGCGCGGGCGCCGTGTGCGCCGCCGCGCCGAGGTCGCCCGCGGCCACGCACGGCACTCTCGGCGGGATGGCCCCGACCGATCGGGAGCCCTTGATCGGCCCGGCCGTGACGGCCGTCAACCCCGGCGCCGTCTTCCTGGCCGGACCGCCCGACGGGACCGCCCCCGCCGGTCCCGCCCCGGGAGGCGGTCACCGGGTGACGGCCCGCCGCGCGGACCGGTGCGGGCGACGGGGAGCCGAAGTCCAGGTGAACGATCGGTGGAGACGGTGGCGGGATGCCGGGTTTGTTTTGTACCGTGGATGAACAAAGTGGTCCCCGCCCGTTTTCCCTGACCGGCGGGCGGGGCCGCCTTGTCCTCCGGTTCGGGACGCGGCGCCCTTCCGGGTGCCGCGCCCGCCGGCCTCCCGGGCTCCCCGCCCAGCCCCTTCCTCCGCGCCTTGGAGCTGCCGATGACGGCCACCGCCGTACTCACCGCCCGCGCCCTCCTGCTGGACATGGACGGCACCCTCGTCAACTCCGACGCCTCGGTCGAGCGCGTCTGGCGCCGCTGGGCCGAGCGGCACGGCCTCGACGGGGACGAGGTCATGAAGGTCGTGCACGGACGCCAGGGGTACGCGTCGATGGCGCTGCTGCTGCCGAACCGGCCGATGGAGCAGAACCACGCGGACAACGCGCGCATGCTCGCCGAGGAGACGGCGGACACCGAGGGCGTCGTCGAGATACCGGGCGCCCGCGCGTTCCTCGCCTCGCTGGAGGGGTTGCCGCACGCGCTCGTGACCTCCGCCGACGTCGCCCTGTCCACCGCCCGGATGGCCGCCGCCGGCCTGGACCTGCCCGCGGTGCGGGTGACCGCGGAGTCCGTCGGCGCGAGCAAGCCGGACCCCGAGGGCTTCCTGAAGGGCGCGGCGGAACTGGGCGTCGCCCCCGCCGACTGCGTGGTCTTCGAGGACTCCGGCGCCGGCATCGCCGCGGGCCGCGCCGCCGGGATGCGGGTCGTGGGCGTCGGCCCGCGGGCCGGCTTCCACGCGCCGGACGTGGTCGTGCGGGACCTGACCCAGGTGCGGGTGGAGGCCGGGTCCGACGGCACGATCCGGCTGCACGTGACGGAGCGGTCCGGGCACGCGGGGGCCTGACCCCGGCCGCGGTACCGGAACGGTCCCCTACGGCTCCCGGGTCTCCGACTCCAGCCGGGCGCGGGTCCGGGGGCCGTACACGCCCAGCTCGTCCTGGAGGCCGCGGGCCCACTGGTAGGCGCGCAGGGAGTCCTCCACGCGGCGGTTGAACTGGCCGTTGACGTCGCCGTTGTACAGGTGCAACTGGCGCAGGCGCAGCTGCAGTTCGGTGACCTCCGGTCCCCGGTCGCCGCGGCCGAGGACGGGAGCGGCGGCCTCGGGGCCGTCCTCCTCCGTCCCCTCGGTGGCAACGGTGGGCGCGGGGGTCGTCGGGGTCGAGGACGGTTCGGCGGACTCCGACGGGCTCGGGGTGGCGCTGGTCGCCGAGGGCGAGGGGGAGGCCGACGGGCTCGCGCTCGCGGACGCCGAGGCCGACGGGGAGGAGACGGAGGTCGGAGCGGCGGAGGACGCGCCCGTCGTCGGTGTCGCGGACAGCGGGGCGGAGGAGGGGTCCGGCACGCCCGCCCTGATGTCCTCCGGTGGCGCGCCGTCCCGGGACGGCGTCTCGTAGGAGAACAGTCCGCTCGCCCATCCGGCCGCGCCCACCACGGCGACGACGGCCCCGGCGACCGCGAGCAGGCCGGTGCGGCGGCGCCGGCGCGGGGGAGCGGCGGCCCGGCCGACGGTGTCGTCCCCGGCCGGGGCGGCCTGGGACGGGGACGGGTGCCCGGTCTCGAACAGGTCCAGGTCCGTGGCGCTCGGCTCGGTGGTGGGCGGCGCGAGCGGTGTGGGGAGCACGGAGGTGGGATTCCCGGCGCCCGGCGCGTCGGAGGGACCGGCCGGGGTGCCGGTGGGGGCGGGGGCGTCCGAGGGGGCGCGGGCGCCGGACGGGTCCGCGGGGCCCGGGGCCTGGGGGGTGACGGCACGCAACTGCACGGTCGCGTCGGCCGCCCGCGGCGCCCCGGACGCCGCGGGGGCGTCCTGCGCGCCCCGCGATCCCGGAGCCCTCCCGGTGTCCCGTCCGCCGTCCGGCGCACCACCCGGCGTATCCGGTGCGCTGTCCGCCGCCCCGCCGTCCAGCTCGACGTACGGCCGTATGCGCAGCGGGTCGAAGTCCTCCGCCGCGGCCGCCTGCGCCGTGCGGGCGTCGCGCAGGGCGTCGGACGCGCGGAGGGTGCAGGTGCAGGACGGCGTGTGGTCCCGGTGCCTGGGCGCGCCGCACTCCGGGCACGGGTTCCCGTTCGGCTGTTCCACGTGTCGTCCCTCCCCTCGCGAACTCCAGAGATTATGCAGATCTTCTTCACACCCCGGTGCGCGCGCCCCCGGAATGCGAAATTCCGCAGGGACTCGACAGGCCATAACGGGTCGCACCGATCACGATGGAGGGGAAAACCGGAACCTGGGAGGTCTTCATGGCCGGGGACGCGCACGGAACGACGCCGAAGGCGGGCAGAGCGCAGCCCTCACCCGGCGCCGGACCGCCGGCCCGTGGCGCCGACGCCCGGGAGCAGGTGTCCGGCAACGTCCTCCTCTCGATCGGCGCGCTGCTGCTCGGTCTGCTGCTCGCCGCCCTCGACCAGACCATCGTGGCCACCGCGCTGCCCACGATCGTCAGCGACCTGGGCGGCCTGGAGCACCTGTCCTGGGTGGTCACCGCCTATCTGCTGGCCTCCACCGCCGCGACCCCGCTGTGGGGCAAACTGGGCGACCAGTACGGGCGCAAGAAGCTCTTCCAGACCGCCATCGTGATCTTCCTGGTGGGCTCCGCGCTGTGCGGCACGGCGCAGGACATGTTCCAGCTGATCGCCTTCCGCGCGCTCCAGGGCCTGGGCGGCGGCGGGCTGATCGTGCTGTCGATGGCGATCGTCGGGGACCTCGTCCCACCGCGCGAACGCGGCCGCTACCAGGGCCTGTTCGGCGCGGTCTTCGGCACGACGAGTGTGCTCGGGCCGCTGCTCGGCGGGCTGTTCACCCAGCACCTGAGCTGGCGCTGGGTGTTCTACGTCAACCTGCCCCTCGGGATCGTCGCGCTCGCCGTGATCGCGACGGTGCTGCACATCCCGCGCAGGTCGACGAAGCACGTCATCGACTACCTCGGCACCTTCCTCATCGCCTCCGTCGCCACCTGCCTGGTCCTGGTCGCCTCCCTCGGCGGCACCACCTGGGGCTGGGGCTCGCCGCGGATCGTCGGGCTCGCGGTGCTGGGCGTCGTCCTCGCCGTCGCCTTCGTGGCCGTCGAGCGCAGGGCCGCCGAGCCGGTGCTGCCGCTCAAGCTGTTCCGCGTGCGCACCTTCACGCTCTCCGCCGTGATCGGCTTCATCGTCGGGTTCGCCATGTTCGGCGCGATGACCTACCTGCCGACCTACCTCCAGGTGGTCCGGGGCGTCAGCCCGACCGTGTCCGGCGTGCACATGCTGCCGATGGTGGCCGGCATGCTGCTGGCCTCGACCGGCTCCGGGCAGATCGTCAGCCGCACCGGCCGCTGGAAGGTGTTCCCGGTCGCCGGCACCGCCGTCACCACCCTCGGACTGCTGCTGCTCCACCAGCTCGACGCGCACAGCTCCACCGCCGTGACGAGCCTCTTCTTCTTCGTCTTCGGCTCCGGACTCGGCCTGGTGATGCAGGTCCTGGTGCTGATCGTGCAGAACGCCGTCTCCTACGAGGACCTCGGCGTCGCCACCTCCGGCGCGACCTTCTTCCGGTCGATCGGCGCCTCGTTCGGCGTGGCCATCTTCGGCACGATCTTCGCCGGCCGGCTCGGCGACGAACTCACCGACGCCTTCCGCGGCACCGCCCTCCCCCCGGGGGTCTCCGCCGACGCGCTGGAGGCCGACCCGCGCGGCATCGGCGCCCTGCCGTCCGCGCTGCGCGCCTCGGCCGTCGACGCCTACGCCTCCGCCATCACCGACGTCTTCCTGTACGCCGCCCCCGTCGCCCTCCTCGGCTTCGTGCTGGCCTGGTTCCTCAAGGAGGACCGGCTGCGCGCCTCGGTCACCGCGCCCGACGCCACCGAGACGCTGGCCAGCAACCCCGTGGAGCGGTCGTCGTACGACGAGGTGTACCGCGCGCTGTCCCTGCTCGGCACCCGGGAGGGGCGGCGCGAGGTCTACCAGCGGATCACCGCGCGCGCGGGCTACGACCTGCTGCCCGCGGCGAGCTGGCTGCTGCTGCGGATCAGGAGGTACGGCACGGTGGAGCCGGCCCGGCTCGCCGAGCGCGGCCCCGTCCCGCTGAACATCGTCGTCGAGGCCGCCCGCCAGGTCGAGGTACGGCACCTCGCCGTGCGCCAGGGCCTCGGGCTCGTCCTGACCGACGAGGGGCGCGAGGTGGCCGAGCGGCTGGCGCGGGCCCGGGAGGACTCCCTGGCCGAACTGCTCGGCGACTGGTGGGGGCCGGAGCGTCCGACCGACCTCGTGCGGCTGGTGCACGAGCTGACCGGCGAGCTGTGCGGCGCACAGGGGGAGGGCCCGCAACGGGAGGGCCCGCGACGCGAGCGCCCGGCCACGCCGGCCGGATGACGCCGGTCAGCCGAGTCCCTTGGCGAACCAGTGCTCGGCGTACGGGTCGGTGTTGTGCGGCTCGGTCTCCGTGTAGCCGAGCCGGGCGTACAGGGCCCGGGCCTCGACGAGGTCCCCGCGCGTGTCGAGGACCATCCGGGTGGCACCGCGCGCGCGGGCCGCGTCCTCGGCGGCCCGCACCAGCAGCGCCGCGCCGCCCCTGCCCCGCACCCCCGCGTGGAGGAACACCCGGGTGAGTTCGGCGGTCGCGTCGTCCAGCAGCCGGATGCCCGCGCTGCCGGCCGGCTCCCCCGCGTACCGCGCGACCAGCAGCAGGCCCTTGGGCGGTGCGAGATCGCCGCCCGGCCGCGCCGCGATCTCGCGCTCCAGCTCCCCGGGGTCGGTCCGGCGCCCTTCGTGCAGCAGGTACCAGCGGTCGCTGACCTCCGTGTAGTACGCCCGCCAGAGCGCGGCGGCGACGGGGGAGTCGTGCGGTTCCGGGGCGACGGTCCAGGACATGCCCGCATTCTCGGCGGCCCTCCCGGCGGGTGCGCAAGCGAATAAGGCCGGCCGAGGGGGCGAGTGGACGGGGGGGCGGCGGCCGCCGTCCGCCACGGCCGGGGGGCGCGAGGGACGCGGGGGACGGGGGAGGGCGCCCGCGGCTCGACTCCGGACCGGTGGGGACCGGTGACTGTTTGTGGGGGAACCTTCGGGCAACCCGGTGGGTGAACCGGCTCGCGAGGAGTGCCGGCCTGGCCGAGAACCCGGAAGGCATCCATGTCCACTGGTCTGATCATTCTTTTGATCGTGATTGCCGTGCTCGTCGTCGTCGCCGCGGCCGCCCTGACCCTGCGCGCCCGCGGCCCACGGCACGGCGCGAACCTGAAGCGGCGCTTCGGGCCCGAGTACGACCGGGCCGTCGCCCGGCACGACGGGGACGCCAAGGCCGCCGAGCGGGAGCTCGCCGAGCGCGTGGAGCGCCACGGCGACCTGCGGGAACGGACCCTGGAGCCCGCCGAGCGGGAGCGGTACGAGGCGCGCTGGACGGCCGCGCAGGAGCGGTTCGTCGACTCGCCGGGCGACGCGCTCGCCGAGGCGGACCGGCTGCTCGCCGAGCTGGCCGGCGCGAAGGGCTTCCCCGACGGCGGGCACTACGAGGAGCAGCTCGCCGCGCTGTCCGTGCACCACGCGCACCACGTCGAGGGCTACCGGCGCGTGCACCGGGTGGCCCAGGCCCGCGCGGGGGGCGCGCACGACGGCGGCGCGGGGACCGAGGAGATGCGCGAGGCCATGGTCGAGGCCCGTGCCCTGTTCGACGAACTGATCCGGTCCTCCGCCCACGACCGCGGACGCCACCGCGCCGCCGCGGACGGCGGGCACAGGTCCCCGGCCGGCCGCGGCCACCACGCGACGTCGGTCTTCCACCGGCACCAGGCGAAGGAGAGCTGAGCGACATGCCCGACACGACCCGACGCACCGGCGAGGAACTGCCCCCGGAAGGCGCCCGTACCGCTTCCGGCACCGGCACGGCCCCGGGCGTGCCGAGCACGTCCGGCACCCCCGGCGCCCACCGGGACACCTTCGGCACCGGCGAGGACACGGGCCGGGCCCCCGGCCGGACCGCCTCCGACCGGACCGCCTCCGGCACCGGCGCCGAGAGCCCGCTGGTGGCCGCCCACCCGCAGAGCGGCGGCACCCCGGACGGCGGTACCCCGAACGGCGGCACCGCGCACCACGGCACGGAGCGGATGCCCGGCCCGGGCCACGACGGCGCGGACGCCCCGGCCTCCCGCCCCCGTCTCCTCCCGCACGACGACACCGACAAGCTCGCCGCGCAGCTGCACCACGCCGTGGCCGGGTTCGTCGACGCGCCGCGGGGCGCCGTCGAGGAGGCCGACCACATCCTGCAGGAACTCACCGCGCGCCTCACGGACGCGGTGAGCGAGCGGCGCCGCACCCTGCGCCGGTCCTGGCAGGCCGCCGACGCCGCCGACGGCGGGGGCGCCGCGGCGACCGACACCGAACAACTGCGCCTCGCCCTGCGGGACTACCGGGAACTGGCGGAACGGCTGCTACGCGTCTGACCCGCCCGCCGCGGCCCGGCGCTCCCGCCACTGCCGTACGACGTCCTCGACGTCGTACGGCTTCTTGCCCAGCGGGGGGCCGGGCGGCGGCTTGAACATCATCTCGCGGATCCGGTCGTTGATCTCCGTGAGGATCTTCCGCGCGATCCGCTCCGAGGGGGCCGCGAGGGCCGCCTCCAGCGCGTCCTCGGCCTCCTTGCGCAGGGCCAGCGCCGGCGGGAGCACGGAGAAGCCCTCGCGGGCCATCTTCCGCTTGACCCACCACAGTTCGTCGTAGGTGGTCTCCACCTCACGGGGGAGCGGCTTGCCCGTCCCCGGCAACCGTTCGAACTCTCCGCGCGCCTCCGCGTCACGGATCTGCTTGTCGACCCAGGACTCGAAGTCGACGCCGGGTGGCTTCCGCTCGGTCATGAGGCCATTGTGCCGGACGCCGCACAGCCGGGCGTTTTATCATGCGGCGGCAGCGAGCCGATCCGGCCGCCCGCCAGGACGTCTCAGGAGGAGCGCACGTGCTCGAACTCACCATGGCCGCCGTGTCCGCGGCGGAAGCGGGCGCCACGGCCGGCATGCTCATGGCCGACGCGCCCAGCGAGCCGGGCGCCGTGCTGCGGGTGGGCCGGGACAGGTCGGTGTGCCGGCTCTCCACGCCGGACGACTGGCTGTTCGTCTCCCGGGTCCACCTGGAGTTCCAGTGCCTGCAGGACGGCGCCTGGCGGCTGACCTGGCTGCGCGGCTCCCAGCCCGAGCCGTCCTCCGAGGTGCGGCTGATCGTCGGGGAGTACGCCCAGACGGTCCCCTACGGCGGCGCCGTGGTGCTGCCCCGGGGCGGCAGCGGCGAGGTCGTCGTCCAGGACCGCACCGCCCCGCGCAGCGTCAACGTGGGCTTCTACCACGAGGTGTGAGGCGCCGGCTCACTCCACCACCCGGACCAGCGCGAAGCCGTCGTGGCCCTTGGCGCCGACCGTCTGGATCGCCGTGCCGCTCAGCCGCGGGTGGCTGCCGATCATGTCGAGCGCGGCGCGGGTGCCCAGCACGTCCGGATGGGTGTCGTCCGGGTCCGCCACCCGGCCGCCCCGTACCACGTTGTCCAGGACGATCAGGCTGCCCGTGCCGGTGAGCTTCAGGGCCCACTCCAGGTAGTGGCGGTTGTTGGCCTTGTCCGCGTCGATGAAGACGAGGTCGAACGGGGGCGGGTTCTCGTCGGCCAGCAGGGGCAGCGACTCCAGCGCCGGGCCCACCCGCACCTCGACCTGCCGGTCGAGTCCCGCGCGGGCGATGTTGCGGGTGGCGACCTCGGCGTGCCGGGGGTCGTACTCCAGGGAGATCAGCCGCCCGTCGGACGGGAGGGCGCGGCCCAGCCAGATGGTGCTGTAGCCGCCGAGCGTGCCGATCTCCAGGATGTGCCGGGCGCCCTGCACCCGGGCGAGGAGCTGGAGCAGCTTGCCCTGGGTGGGCGACACGGCGATGGGCGGCAGGCCGGCGGCCTCGCTGTCCCGCAGGGCGGCCGTCAGGGCGTCGTCCCCGAGGGCGTCGGACAGGAGGCGGGCGGTGAGGTAGTAGTCCACTTCCTGCCAGAGCCGCGACTCGCTCATGCACCTGCACCTTCCGTAGGGCCGGTCAGTTCGTCCGACTGGCGGCGCTGACGAAGATAGTGGCGCACGGGGCACCGGCCGGGGGATTTCCCGGCCGGTGCCCTCAGCGTGTCCCGGCCGCCTCCAGCGACGGCGCCGAACCCGGCAGCGGGCGTCCCGCCGACTCCGCCATGCGCCACACCGCGAACCCGCCGATCACGGCCGCGGCCATCATGTAGTAGGCGGGCATCATCACGTCGCCGGTCGCGCCGATCAGGGCCGTGACCACCAGCGGGGTCGTGCCGCCGAACAGCGACACCGAGACGTTGAAGCCGATCGACAGCGAGCCGTACCGCACGCGGGTCGGGAACAGCGCCGGGAGCGCGGAGGGCATGGAGGCGGTGAAGCACACCAGCAGCAGGCCGAGGGCGGCCAAGCCGAGGGCGACTGCGAGCAGGCTGCCCTCGCGGATCAGCAGCAGCGCCGGGACGGACAGCAGCAGGAACCCGGCGCACCCGGCCGCGATCACCGGCCGCCGGCCGACCCGGTCGGTCAGCGCACCGGCGAACGGCTGGACGACCATCATCAGCACCATCACGCCGAGGACCACGAGCAGACCGTGCGTCGTGTCGTAGCCCAGCTCACCGGTGAGGTAGCTCGGCATGTACGACAGCAGCATGTAGTCGGTGACGTTGAAGACCAGCACCAGGCCCACGCACAGCAGCAGCGCGCGCCACTGGCCGGTCACCATCTCGCGCAGCGGCACCTTCGGACGGTCGCTCTCCGCCTTCTCCACCTCGGCCGCGAACGCCGGCGTCTCCTCCAGGCGCGTGCGCAGGTAGAGGCCGATGACGCCCATCGGGCCCGCGATCAGGAACGGGACGCGCCAGCCCCAGGAGAGCAGGTCCTCCGAGGAGAGCAGCGCGGTCATCAGGGTGACCAGGCCCGCGCCGGCGATGTACCCGGCGAGCGTGCCGAACTCCAGCCAGCTGCCGAGGAAACCGCGCCGCTTGTCGGGGGCGTACTCGGCGATGAAGGTGGACGCGCCGGCGTACTCGCCGCCGGTGGAGAAGCCCTGCACCATGCGGGCGGCCAGCAGCAGGATCGGGGCGCCCACGCCGATCGTGGCGTAGGACGGGATGAGACCGATGGCGAGGGTGCCCGCCGCCATCATGATCATCGTGAGGGCGAGGACCTTCTGCCGCCCCACGCGGTCGCCGAGCGGGCCGAAGACCATGCCGCCGAGCGGGCGGACCAGGAAGGCCGCGGCGAAGGCGCCGAACGCGGACAGCAACTGGGCGGTGGGGTCGCCCGAGGGGAAGAAGACCTTGCCCAGCGTGACCGCGAGGTAGCTGTAGATGCCGAAGTCGAACCATTCCATCGCGTTGCCGAGCGCTGCCGCCTTCACGGCACGCCGGACGAGCGCGGGATCGGTGACGGTGGGGGCGGCGGGGTCGGCCTTCCGCGACGCGGACGAGGACGGGGGAGCGACGACCGGGGCAGTCGACAAAACTTCGCTCGCCTACCTTTCGACGGGAACAGGGACGGGTCCGCGCGGCGACGCTGTCGCTCGGGCCGAGAAAGCGACGATAAGCGCACTTGGCCCCTCTACGGACGGTATGCGTTTAGCTGCACACGGCATCTAAATGTGGCGTGGGCAGGGCCGCAGCCCCTCCGCGCGGCGTCCCGGCCGGCCGCTCGCTGTGAGCCATCTCGCGCCCGCGGCGGGCGGCCCGGCCCCCGCGGACTGTCGTCATCCGGACAAAAGCGGGAGGGACGCCAGGTGACGCGGGGGTTTCCTGCGTCTTTGCCCGGGGACGGTGCGAGCCTCATAGGGTGCGCAGGACGGACCCCACGCACGGGCGCGTGGGCGAGCGGGGCGGGAGGCAGGCGGGGCGTGGCGAATGCGGAGCACGGCGGGCGACCGGCGGAGGGATTCGGAGCGACGGTCGTCGGCGACACCCGGGCACGGCTGCGCGTGGCGCGCCTCGGACTGTGGCTGCTCGCCGCGGTCCTCGCCGTACGGCAGGTGGCCGTCGTCCTGGGCACCCCGCGCGGGGAGCGGCTGACGGACCTGGAGACCTGGGTGGGCCCCGAGGGCGTGCTGCACGTCAGCGGCTCCCTCTACGACTCCACCCGCTTCACCGGCACCCCCTTCGGCGGGCTCGTCCTCAAACCCCTCACCCGATCGGCCGAGGAGGCCCTCGGCTGGGGCTGGACCTTCGGCACGCTGCTGCTGGTCGTGGCCCTCGGCGTGATCGCCGCCCGCGCCCTGCCCCAACCGGTCGGCCGGCGCACCGCGCTGCTCGCCGCCCCGGTCGCCGTCAGCCTGCTCATGCTGTCCCTGCCGGTGCGCAACACCCTGTGGCTCGGCCAGACCAGCATCATCCCGGTCCTCCTCGTCCTGCTGGGCTGCTTCGTCGCGCACGGCCAGCGGGCCGGCGGCGTCCTGATCGGCGTCGCGGCGGCCCTCCAGCCCACCCTGCTGCTCCTCGCGCCGCTGCTGTGGCTCACCGGCCGCCGCCGGGCCGCCGCGGCCACCGGCGCCACCTTCGCCGCGGCCACCGCGCTCGCCTGGGCCGCCATGCCGCAGGACTCCCACACCTACTGGGTGCACCACATGGCGGGCGCCGGCCTCGGCGGCCCCGCGGACGACCTCGCCAACCAGTCCCTGCACGGCGCCCTGCTCCGATTCGGCCTGGAAGGCCCCCTCGAGATCGGCCTCTTCCTGCTGCTCGGCGCCGCCGTGGTGGCCCTCGGCCTGCGCCGCGCCGTCCACTACGCCCGCGACGGCCAGATGCTGCTCGCCGTCGCCGTCACCGGCTGCGCCGCCATCGCCGTCTCCCCGACCGCCTGGCAGCACCAACTGCTGTGGGTGCTCCTCACGGCCGTCGGCCGGGTCGGCGGACGCGCCTCCGACCGGCCGGTGTGGCCCGTCGCCGTCGTCCTGGTGATGACGCTGCCGGCCAAGATGATGCTGCCGGACATGGCCGCGCTGCACCCGCTGCGCGACAACGTCGTCCTCCTCGCCGCCCTGGCCGCCGCCACCGCCGTCCCGTTCCTCTCCCGCACCTCGCCGTACTTCCGCTCACCCGTCCCGACCCGGTACGCCGCCCCGGTCCCGGCCCGCTTCCGGTTCGTCCCGCTGCTGCCGTTCCTGCGCCGGGTGCTCACCCGCCCGAACCTCCTGCTCGAACTGCTGCTGATCCGCGTCACGTACGCCGCGTACGCCAAGGTCCGGCTCGCCGCGACCGGCGGCAGCAACGCGGCCGGCCGCGCCCGTGCCGAGGAGCACGGGCAGCAGATCCTCGACCTCGAGCGCGTGCTCCACCTGGACATCGAGTACGCGGTCAACCACGCCGTGGTGGAGATCGGCTGGCTGCGGAACTTCTTCGACTTCTACTACACCTCGTTCCACTTCGCCGTCCCGCTGACCGTCCTCGGCCTGCTGTACTGGCGCCGTCCCGTCGACTACCGCTGGGCCCGCTCGAGCCTCGGCTTCACCACCCTCCTGGCCCTGGTCGGCTTCTGGCTCTACCCGCTGGCCCCGCCGCGCCTGATGCCGCACCTCGGGATCATCGACACGGTCAACGGCGTGCAGGACTTCTCCCAGCCCGACTACGGCACGTTCACCGCCCTCACCAACCAGTACGCGGCGATGCCGTCGCTGCACTTCGGCTGGTCCCTGTGGTGCGGACTGGTCGTCGCGATCATCGCGCCCAGGATGTGGATGAAGGCGCTCGGTCTGCTCCACCCCCTGTTCACGGCCGCCGCGATCGTCGCCACCGGCAACCACTGGATCCTGGACGCGGTCGGCGGCGCGATCGTCGTCGGTGCCGGCTTCGGACTGACGTACCTGCTCCAGGGCCCGCGCGCCCGGACGGTCACGGCCGCAGCCGAGGGGGACGGCGAGGGCGGTGGCGGGACCGGTGCCGAGGGTGGTGGCGAGACCGATTCCGGGACCGGTTCCGGGAGCGGTGCCGAGGCCGTCGGCAGGACCGTCGGCAGGATCGGCAGCCAGCCGTCGGCGCCGGAGAAGGATCGTGCTCCGAGCTGATCCGGTACTCGCCCGGTCCCGGGGCCGGGGCGTCTTCGGGCATGGCGAAGGCGGCGGCTCCGGGGATCGGGGAGCCGCCGCCTTCGGTACGGGGTGCGGGAGTCGGGATCAGTACCAGTTGTTGGACTGCCAGAAGTCCCAGGCGGCGCAGGGGCTGCCGTAGCGGTCGTTCATGTAGTCCAGACCCCACTTGATCTGGGTGGCGGGGTTGGTCTTCCAGTCGGAGCCGGCCGAGGCCATCTTGGTGGCCGGCAGGGCCTGGACCAGGCCGTACGCGCCGCTGGAGGCGTTGGTGGCGGTGTGGTTCCAGTTGCTCTCGTGCTGGACGATGTTCGAGAAGCACTGGTACTGCGCCGAGTTGCCGATCATCTTCTGCGCGGTCGCCTGGGCCGAGGTGGCCGCCGTCGGCGCGGCCTGCGCGGGTGCGGCGGCGATCAGCGTGCCGCAGGCGGCTGCGGCGAGGGCGGCACCGGCGACGGCCTTCTTCGGGGTGGCGAGGGTGCGGAGGAGGGAAACGGCGGACACGGGCGGCCTTTCGGTCGGGGACGGGGTGGTCGCCGTGTGCGGTGCCCGGTGCCGTGCGGTGCGCGGCGGACATGCGTCGGCGCCGCGGCCCGGGAGGGCACGTCGGCGCCTGGCGACCGCTTCACCGAAACAAATCCGGGGTTTGACCGCAATGAGCCCTTTTACTACCCGAGGTCGCATATCGGACGCCGTGTCAGGGTGAGGGCGGGGCACGGAGGCTTGGTGTGACCCGGTGGCGCCGGGGTCCGGCGCCGCGCCGTGTCTACGGCCCCGCTTCGTACGTGATCCGCGTCATGTGGGGTGGTTCACCACCCCGGTCACGGACCGCGTGCGGCGTCTCACCGAGCGGGAGCGTCGAATGTGACCGGCGCCTCGAAGGCCGCCCTCCGGGTGGCGCGGCGCAGGGCCCGCAGGACCGGGGCGCCCAGCACCAGGGTCAGCGCGACGGTGACCAGCGCCCGGCCCAGGTCCCAGCCGAGGGACGTGGCCAGGCAGTAGGCCAGGAAGCGGGCCAGGTTCGCGGGGACCGTCGCCTCCGGGTCGAAGGAGATGTTCGAGGCGAGGGCGGACATGAAGGGCCAGCCCGCCATGTTCATCACGGTGCCGTAGGCGAAGGCCGCCAGGAAGCCGTACGCCGCCAGCATCAGGACCTCGGCGCGGCCGCGCAGGCGGTCCGGGCCCGGCAGCAGGCCCGCGCCCGCCGTGAACCAGCCCATCGCCAGCATCTGGAAGGGCAGCCAGGGGCCGACCCCGCCCGTGAGCAGGGCGGACGCGAACATCGTCACCGAGCCGAGGACGAAGCCGAAGCCGGGGCCGAGGACCCGGCCGCTGAGGACCATGAGGAAGAACATGGGCTCCAGACCGGCCGTTCCGGCGCCGATGGGGCGCAGCGCCGCGCCCGTCGCCGCCAGGACGCCGAGCATCGCCACCGCCTTCGGGCCGAGGCCGGACTCCGAGATCGTCGCCGCCACGACCGCGACCAGCAGGACGAGGAGACCGGCGAAGAGCCAGGGGGCGTCCTGGGCGTGGGCGTTCAGGGTGGAGTCGGGCGGGGCGAGGAAGGGCCAGCCGAAGCCGGCCACGCCCACCGCGCTCACCAGGACCAGGGCCGCCAGGGAGCGCGGACCCAGCCGGACGGCCCGGGCCTGGCGTTGCGTGCCGGTGCCGCCGCGGGTCGTACCGGTGCCCTCGGCGGTCACGACAGCGCCTCCCGGACCTGGGAGACCGTGAGCCAGTGCTGCGGGGCCAGGACCTTCGCCACCTGCGGGGCGAAGGACGGGGAGGCCACGACCACCTCCGCCGCCGGGCCGTCCGCGATCACCTCGCCCTCGGCGAGCAGGACCACCCGGTGGGCGAGTTCCGCCGCCAGTTCCACGTCGTGGGTGGCCAGGACGATCGCGTGGCCCTCGGCGGCCAGTGAGCGCAGGATCGCCACCAGGCGGGCCTTCGCCGCGTAGTCCAGGCCGCGGGTCGGCTCGTCCAGGAGGAGCAGCGGCGGGCGGGCGGTCAGGACCACCGCCAGGGCGAGCGCCAGGCGCTGGCCCTCGGACAGGTCGCGGGGGTGGGTGTCGTCGGCCACTTCGGGAAGCAGCTCGGACAGCAGGGCGCGGCACGTGCCCGGCTCCGCGTCCGCGTCCTGGTCGGCCGCCGCGCACTCCGCGGCGACCGTGTCGGCGTAGAGCAGGTCGCGCGGCTCCTGCGGGACCAGGCCGACGCGGCGGACCAGGTCGCGGGGGCGGGTGCGGTGGGGCACCGCGTCGCCGGTGCGCACCGATCCGGCGGACGGTTCGACGAGGCCGACGAGCGCGTTCAGCAGCGTCGACTTCCCGGCGCCGTTGCGGCCCATGAGGGCGATGGTCTCACCGGGGACGACCGTCAGGTCGACGTGGCGCAGGGCCCGGACGCGGTCGCGGCGGACGGCGAGGGAGCGGACCTCGGCCACGTACGCGGGGGACGGGGCGTCCGGCTTCGCGCGCCGGAACAGGCGCCGGCCGGCCGGGGGCGGCGCGGGCGCCGGGACCGCGTCCCGCCGCGGCTCCCGGTCGGCGAGGCGTTCGCGCAGCGGGGCCGCCCTGCGCCGGGCGTCCCGCACGGTGAGCGGCAGCGGGGACCAGCCGGCGAGGCGGCCCAGGTCCACCACGGGAGGGAAGACGGGGGACACCGCCATCACGTCCGCCGGGGCGCCGAGGAGCGGGGGCTCGCCGGGGCCCGGCAGCAGGGCCACCCGGTCGGCGTACTGGACGACGCGCTCCAGCCGGTGCTCGGCCATGAGGACCGTGGTGCCCAGGTCGTGGACCAGGCGCTGGAGGACCGCCAGGACCTCCTCGGCCGCCGCCGGGTCGAGCGCGGAGGTCGGTTCGTCCAGGACCAGCACCCGGGGGTGCGGGGTGAGGACCG
Source organism: Streptomyces viridosporus T7A (assembly GCF_008704515.1). Classification (NCBI taxonomy): domain Bacteria; kingdom Bacillati; phylum Actinomycetota; class Actinomycetes; order Kitasatosporales; family Streptomycetaceae; genus Streptomyces; species Streptomyces viridosporus. Next base: position 2,741,739 of record NZ_CP023700.1, on the reverse strand, counting down.
AGCCGATGGCGACCCGCTGCTGCTGGCCGCCGGAGAGGGTGGAGAGGGGGCGGTCGCGCAGGTCGGCCAGGCCCAGCAGGTCGAGGGTCTCCTCGATGCGGCGGCGCATCACGTCCGGGGGGAGGCCCAACGACTCCATGCCGTAGGCGAGTTCGTCCTCGACGGTGTCCGTCACGAAGTGGGAGAGCGGGTCCTGGCCCACCGTCCCCACGACGTCGGCCAGTTCGCGCGGCTTGTGGGTGCGGGTGTCGCGGCCGGCGACGGTGACCCGGCCGCGCAGGGTGCCGCCGGTGAAGTGCGGGACCAGACCGCTGACCGCGCCCAGCACGGTGGACTTGCCGACGCCGGACGGGCCGACGAGGAGGACCAGTTCGCCCTCGGGGACCTCGAGGTCGACGCCCCGGACGGAGGGCTGCGTCAGACCGTCGTAGGTCACCGACACGTTCTCGAAGCGGATCACGACGGCTCCTTGCGGGGGGCGCCCTCGGGGGCGGGGGTGACGAAGGCGGGGAGCAGGCCGATCAGGACGGCCGCCGCGGGCCACAGGGGGAGGGTGGGGGCGACGAGCGGGACCACGCCGGGGTGCAGGGCCGCCGGGTCGCGGCCGGCGGCGAGGGCCAGCAGCGCCGCGACCGCCGCGCCCGAACCGGCGACCAGCCAGGCACGGGCGTCCCAGCGGTCGGGGCGGTAACGGGTGCGCAGGGTGCGCCGGCCGCCCAGCCACAGGCCGGCCAGGGCGGCGGCGAGGCCGACGAGGAGGACGGGGAGGCCGTAGGTGCCGCCCTCGGCGGTGAGCAGCCCGTACGTTCCGGCGCAGACGCCGAGCAGACCGCCGAGGGTGAGGGCGGCGGTGGTCCGGCGGACGGACGGCGGGACCTCGGCGCTGCGGCCGTAGCCGCGGGCGTCCATCGCGGCGGCGAGGGCGACGGAACGCTCCAACGCGCCCTCCAGGACCGGCAGTCCGACGTGCAGGAGGCCGCGCAGCCCCTTGTCGGGGCGGCCGCGCAGACGGCGGGCGGCGCGCAGGCGCTGGACGTCGGCGATCAGGTTCGGGGCGAAGGTCAGCGCCACGACGACGGCCACGCCCATCTCGTACAGGGCGCCGGGGAGGGACTTGAGCAGGCGGGAGGGGTTGGCGAGGGCGTTCGCGGCGCCCACGCAGATGAGCAGCGTGGCGAGTTTCAGGCCGTCGTACAGGGCGAACGTGAGGGCCTCGGCGGTGACCCGGCCGCCGAGGCGGATGCCCTGCGCCCAGTCGGGGAGCGGGACTTCGGGAAGGTGGACGATCACGTGCGTGCCGGGGATGGGGGAGCCGAGGACGATCGCGAAGAGGAGGCGGACGAGCAGCACGGCGAGGGCGAGCTTGACGAACGCGCCGTAGGAGCGGGCCCAGGGGGCGTTCGGGCGGCGGGTCGCCACGACGTACCCGGAGACCGTGATGAGCAGGGCGAGCAGCAGCGGGTTGGTGGTGCGGGTGGCGGCGGTGCCCAGGGCGAGGGCCCACAGCCACCAGGCGCCGGGGTGGAGCGGGGTGCCGCGGTGGCGGGAGGCGGGGACGTCCGGCGGCACCGGGACGGCGGTGCCGGAACGCCCCCGCGGGCGGGCGTCGCTAGCCACGACGGCGTACCTGCCAGGTCGCCGCCGCGCCCAGGAGCACCACCACCGCGATCCCGGCCACCAGGCCCAGGGACGGACCGCCGTCCGAGGAGCCGGAGGAGTCCGAGGAGCCCGGGGAATCCGAGGAGTCCGAAGAGCCCGACGGGTTCGGGGTGTCCTTCTCACCGGGTGCCGGGGCGTTCTCGCCCGACACCTGTTCCCCGCAGCCCTTCTCCGGGTACCCCGCGATCGCGCACAGCAGGGCGCTGGTGTCGTAGCGCAGGGGCTTGGCGACGGCGGCCAGGGCGTCGGCCGTCGTCGCGTCCGGGGAGACCCGGGCGCAGGCCGTGCGGCCCGCGGGCGGGGTCTCGCCGGCGGGGGCGTCGGCGGGCGTGCCGAAGTCGATGACCAGGGCCACGCGCTTCTCGCCGTCCCGCGGCGGGGTCCCGGCGCAGATGGCGGCGAAGTCGGCGGTGCCGCGGGGCTTCGCCGCGTCGGCGGAGTCCTCGCTGACGGAGAAGCGGAAGCCCTGGACGTCGCCGTCGGAGGGGCGGGCGAGGGACGGGCCCTGGGTGGCGTACGTCCACGCCCCGCCGTCGCGCTCCCAGAAGGACCAGTAGCGGTAGCCGGTGGCCTGCGCCTGGCCCGCGCCCGCCAGCAACGGCAGGAGCGCGGCCAGGAACAGGACGACGGTGCGGCGTATCACGGCTGCCGCTTCTTCGCGCGGCCGCTGATCAGGAAGCCGACGCCGACACCGGCGACCAGGCAGACGCCGACGAACCACCAGATGCCGAAGCCGGAGTCCTTCTCCTCCTGCTGCTTCTTCTCCGCCTCGTCCTCCTCTCCCTTGCCGTCCTGGTCCGCCTGGGCGGCCGGGCCGGTCGCGGTGAGCTGCTCCACCAGGTCGGTGCCGCCGAAGTCGCGCGGATCGGCGCCGGTGGCGTGGGCGGCGAGGATCAGCTGGGCGTAGGCGGCGGGGCCGCTCTGGGCGGCCCAGTCGGCGGCGTTCTTCTCCAGCCAGGCCAGGGACGCGGTGGCCGGCTCGGTGGAGCCCTGCGCGGCGAGCGCGACGACCGCGTCGGCGGTGTTGCCGTAGTCGGGCTGGTCCTCGGCGCCGGCGAGGGCGGAGGTGAGGTGGCCGTCCTCGGCGAGGACGGAGGCGAGGTGGGCGGCGCCGTTGGCGGCGGCCTGCTCGGGGGTCGCGGCCTTCTCGCAGCCGGCCTTCGTCTTCGCCTCCTCGCCCGGTTCGACGACCAGGCCCTTGCCGAGCGAACCGAGGACGCCCGCCGCCGTCGCGTCCGCGTTGGCGACCAACTCGCCCTTCTTGCCCGGCTGGAAGGCGAAGGCGCCCGCGCCGTCGGCATCGCACGGGAGCGCCAGCTTCAGCAGGGCGTCGTAGGGGGACCTGCCGTCCTTCTTCACGTCGGCCGGCCGCTCGCCGGCGGCGGTCAGCGCGCCGATGACGACGGAGGTGGAGTTGGTGTCGCTGTCGCCGCCCGCCGTGTAGCCCCAGCCACCGTCCTCGTTCTGCACGGACTTCAGCCAGCCGACGGCCTTCTCGGTCACGGCGTCGTGGCCGCCGAGCGCGGCGAGGGCCTGGACGGCGGCGGCGGTCTGGTTGGTGTCGACCATCGTCTTGTCGTCGCACGCCTTCGCGGTGTCGGCGCGGTACGGGGCGAAGGAGCCGTCGGCGCACTGCTGCCCGGCCAGCCAGTCGACGGCCGGCTCCGGCGGCTCGACGCCCACCGTGTGCTGCGCGAGCAGGGCGAGCGACTGGCGCCAGACGCCGTCGTACTGCGGGTCCCCGTCGCCGTAGAGGGCGGACGGGAGCGCCGCCCGGGACGGCGACGGGGAAGGGGACGCGTCGGCGGCGGCCGGCGCGGCGGCGCCGATCACGGCGACGGCGGTCAGGACCGCTGCGCTGCGGCGGACGTTCATGATCGGCGGGTGCCTCTCCCTGCGGGGAGCCGGGCAGCACGGGACACCCCGGCGGCTCGGCTCCGTATACCTCGACGGCGCCGTGTACCGGCGGAGCGCCGGGCACGTGAGCCGGTCACGATCCGTCCGGGGCATTCCGGCTCGCCGTCCCGGTGGACGGCTCACGGTTGCGGGTCAGCGCCGGAATTGCACCGGCTTCCCCCCGTACGGGTGTGATGACGACCCCGCCACTCTACCCGGCCGTAGGAAAGGGACCAGGGGTGGCTTCCTGGGGTGATCGGGGTCACGGCGGCGGTACGGCGAGGCTGTCGTGCACGACGGGGAGCCGAAGCGTGCACGACGGGGAGCCGGAGGGGGAGCGGGCTCGCGACGGTGGGGCACCGCGGTGGTGAGGTGACGCCGACCGCGGGGGCCGGCACCGGGGACACCGGTGCCGGGGAGGGCCGGGCGCGGCGGGAGGCCGGCCCGCACCCGTCGGCGGGATGCGGGCCGGCCGGGGGCGGGGACCGGTCAGGAGGCCGTGCAGGCGCCGACCTGCGGGGGCGTCGAGCCGCCGTTCCGGTTCACGGTGAACCCGAAGCTGGTCGAGGCTCCGGCCTCCAGCGTGCCGTTCCAACTGGAGCGCACCGTCATGACGTTGCCGCTGCTGTCCCAGGTGGGCGTGCCGTTCCAGACCGTGGCGACCTTCTGCGGGGCGGTCAGCGTGACGTTCACGCTCCAGCCGCTGATCCGTGAACCGCCCGCCGTGATGGTCACCTTGCCGTTGTAGCCGCCGCCCCAGTCCTCCGCCGTGGTGTAGGTGGCGGTGCAGGCCGCGCCCGGGGTGCCCGGGCCGCCCGGGTCGCCGCCGGAGGAGCCGCCGAGCGCGCTCAGCACGGCGTGGTAGGCGGGCTTCTTGTTGTAGTTGTCGTCGAACAGCAGCGGCGTTCCGCTCGCCCGCCACGAGTACTTGTCCGGGATGCCCCACACCGTGATGCCGGTGCAGCGCGTCACCGCCAGGCAGGCCCGTACGACGTTGCCGTAGTCGGTGGCCTGCGCGGTGCCCGAGCCCTCGATGTCCAGCTCGGTGATCTGCACGTCGACCCCGAGGTCGGCGAAGCGCTGGAGGTTGGCCTGGTAGTCGGAGGGCACGGGGGAGTTGGGGTTGAAGTGGGACTGGAAGCCGACGCAGTCGATCGGCACGCCGCGGGACTTGAAGTCCCGGACCATGGCGTAGACGGCATTGCTCTTCGCGTTGACGCCGTCGGTGTTGTAGTCGTTGTAGCAGAGCTTGGCGTTCGGATCGGCCGCGCGGGCGGTGCGGAACGCCTCCTCGATGAAGCCGTTGCCGAGCTTGTCCTGGAAGGGCGAGCTGCGCCGGGCGCCGCTGCCGCCGTCCTGGAACGCCTCGTTGACCACGTCCCAGGAGTGGATCTTGCCCTTGTAGTGGGTCATGACCTGGGTGATGTGGTGGTTCATGGCCGACCGGAGGTCGCTCGCGCCGAGCCCGGAGACCCAGCCCGGCAGCTGGGAGTGCCACACCAGGGTGTGCCCGCGGACGTCCATGCCCCGGCTCTGGGCGTGGTTCACGATCCGGTCGGCCGAGCCGAAGCTGAAGGAGCCGCGGCTCGGTTCGAGGGCGTCCCACTTCATCTCGTTCTCCGGCGTCACCGAGGTGAACTCGGTGTTCAGCGTGGCGACGTACTGCGCCTCGCCCAAGCGGTTCGCGGCGACCGCGGCGCCGAAGTAGCGGCCCTTCTCGGCGGCCGCCGCGCCCAGGGTGTCGGCGGCGTGGGCGGTCTGGGGGAGTGCCGCGAGCGCGGTGGCGGTGAGCAGGGCGGTGGTGGCGACGCTCAGGGCGGCGCGCAGGCGGCCTCTGCCTCCGGCGGCCCTGGATCCGGTTCCGGGTACGGCTCCGGCTCTGTTTTCGATCATGGGCATGTCATCCCTTTTCCGGTGGGGTCCCGTGGTGCGGATGGCGGGGATCGTCTGCCGTGCTGGTGTTTCGAAAATTTCGGACTCGGTTCCGAATGGCTGCGGAGACGATACGGAGGGAGGGAGGGGTGGTCAACCGTTCGCGCGCGACCGATTCCGGTATGGCCGAAGCGACACCGGTACGGGGAAGGGGGTTCACCGGCGGGCGGTCGGCGAAAGTTTCGTCAGGGGGACTCGGTTCCCTTCGGAGCCGCCAGGTCCATCAGGCGGCACGCCGTCTCGATGTCGCTCTTCACCTGGGCGATGGAGGCGCGGCCCGAGAGCCAGGTGATCAGCGTCGAGTGCCAGGTGTGCTCGATGACGCGGACCGCGGCGAGCTGGTCGGGCGTGGGGTCGGTGAGGCCCACGGCGTCCAGGATGATCGCCGTGGTCTGCCGGGAGACCTGGTCGACCTCCGGGCTCACGCTGCGGTCCGCGAAGGTCAGGGCGCGCACCATGGCGTCGGCCAGGTGCGGCTCGCGCTGGAGCGCGCGGAAGGCCCGCATCAGGGTCTCGGCGGCCCGTTCGGCCGCGGTCTCGCCGGCCGGCGGCTTCTTCCGCAGGGTGGCGTGCAGGTGCTCCAACTGGTCCTGCATCGTGGCGACCAGCAGGTGGACCTTGGACGGGAAGTAGCGGTACAGCGTGCCGAGCGCCACCTGGGAGGACTCCGCGACCTCGCGCATCTGCACCGCGTCGAAGCCGCCCCGGCCGGCCAGCTGGGCGCTCGCGCGCAGGATGCGCCGCCGCCGCGCCTCCTGCCGCTCGGTGAGCGGTGAGGCCGGGGTGGCGCGCGGTGCGCGCGCCTCCGTGCTCGCCGCCCGGTCCGCCCCGCCTGCCGTGGCCGCCTTGTCTGCTGTGGCCGTCTCGGCCGCCTTGGCCGCCTTGGCCGCCTTGTCCCTGTTGGCTTCCGCGGGCATGGGTCCCGTCCGTGACAGTCGGTGAGGATGGATGATCAGACAGCATGGCACGCCGTCCGTCGTGGCGTGAATCACCTGATCCACTGCTCACAGCGCCCTTACCTGCCGGTAGATTCGAAGCCTCTGAACGATCAACTCTGAAACTTGTTCTAGATGAGCGTCCCGACGTAGTCTCGCGGGACAGTGCAGGGAGAAGGGGGCCCAGAGTGACCGCTGAGGCCAGTCAGGCCGGGCCCTCGGAAGGACCCGCATCCGACGGCTTGCGACCGCTCCGCATCGCACTCCTCACCTACAAGGGAAACCCGTTCTGCGGCGGGCAGGGCGTCTACGTACGCCATCTCTCGCGCGAGCTCGCCCGCCTCGGGCACCGCGTCGAGGTCATCGGCGCCCAGCCCTACCCCGTCCTCGACGAGGGGTACGACGGACTGCGCCTCACCGAGCTGCCCAGCCTCGACCTCTACCGCCAGCCGGACCCCTTCCGCACCCCGAAGCGCGACGAGTACCGCGACTGGATCGACGCGCTCGAGGTCGGCACGATGTGGACCGGCGGCTTCCCCGAGCCGCTGACGTTCTCCCTGCGCGCCCGCCGCCACCTGCGCTCCCGGCGCGGCGACTTCGACGTCGTCCACGACAACCAGACGCTCGGCTACGGCCTGCTCGGCGACGTCGGCGCCCCCCTGGTGACCACCATCCACCACCCCATCACCGTCGACCGGCGGCTGGAGCTCGACGCCGCCGGGAGCTGGCAGCGCCGGTACGCGGTGCGCCGCTGGTACGCCTTCACCCGGATGCAGAAGCGGGTGGCGCGCCGCCTGCCGTCCGTGCTCACCGTCTCCGGCACCTCCCGCCAGGAGATCATCGACCACCTCGGCGTACGGCAGGACCGGATCCACGTCGTCCACATCGGCGCCGACACCGACCTGTTCGCACCGGATCCGTCGGTGTCGGTGGTACCGGGCCGGATCGTGACCACCTCCAGCGCGGACGTGCCGCTCAAGGGCCTGGTCTTCCTCGTCGAGGCGCTGGCGAAGGTCCGCACCGAGCACCCGGAGGCCCATCTCGTCGTGGTCGGCAAGCGGCCCGCGGAGGGGCCCGTCGCCCGGGCGATGGAGCGGTACGGGCTCGAGGGCGCCGTCGAGTTCGTCAAGGGCATCTCGGACGCCGAACTCGTCGACCTCGTGCGCTCGGCGCAGGTCGCGTGCGTGCCGTCGCTCTACGAGGGCTTCTCGCTCCCGGCCGCCGAGGCGATGGCCACGGGCACCCCGCTGCTCGCCACGACCGGTGGCGCGATCCCCGAGGTCGCCGGCCGCGACGGGGAGACGTGCCTCGCCGTGCCGCCCGGTGACGCGGGGGCGCTGGCCGCCGGGCTCACCAGGCTGCTGGGCGACGCGGACCTGCGGGCGCGGCTCGGGGCGGCCGGACGCGAGCGGGTGCTGCGGCACTTCACCTGGGCGCGGGCGGCCGAGGGCACGGTGGCCCGCTACCGCGAGGCGATGGCCCGTGCGGGCGGCCGTGACACCGCGGACGCCCGGACCGCGGGCACGGTCCGGCGCGGCTCCGCGCCGCAGCCCGCCGACCGCTCCGCGACCACGCCGCCCGGCCGCCCCGCGGCCCCCGCGGACAGGGGCGCCGCGCCCGGCTTCCCCGCGGACCCGGGCGCCGTGTCCGTGACCACAGCAGAAACCTCAGACCGCGAAAGCAGGGCCACGTGCTGACCGTCGACTTCTCCCGGTTCCCGCTCGCCCCGGGCGACCGTGTCCTGGACCTCGGCTGCGGGGCCGGCCGGCACGCGTTCGAGTGCTACCGGCGCGGCGCGCAGGTCGTGGCGCTGGACCGGAACGGCGAGGAGATCCGCGAGGTCGCCCAGTGGTTCGCGGCGATGAAGGAGGCCGGGGAGGCCCCCGCCGGGGCCACCGCGACCGCCATGGAGGGCGACGCCCTCGCCCTGCCCTTCCCCGACGAGTCCTTCGACGTCGTGATCATCTCCGAGGTGATGGAGCACATCCCGGACGACAAGGGCGTCCTCGCGGAGATGGTGCGGGTGCTCAGGCCCGGCGGCCGGATCGCGATCACCGTCCCGCGCTACGGCCCGGAGAAGGTGTGCTGGACGCTGTCCGACGCCTACCACGAGGTCGAGGGCGGTCACATCCGCATCTACCGGGCGGACGAGCTGCTGGCGAAGATCCGCGAGGCCGGCCTGCGCCCCTACGGCACCCACCACGCGCACGCGCTGCACTCGCCGTACTGGTGGCTGAAGTGCGCGTTCGGCGTGGACAACGACAAGGCGCTGCCGGTGCGGGCGTACCACAAGCTGCTGGTCTGGGACATCATGAAGAAGCCGCTGGCCACCCGGGTCGCCGAACGGGCGCTGAACCCGGTGATCGGCAAGAGCTTCGTGGCGTACGCGACCAAGCCGCACCTGCCGCGCGCCGAAGTCGAGGCGGACGCCACGTGACCACCCCCCGGACTCCTCGGACGGAGCACCTCGTCCTGCCCGGGGTCCTCACCGACGGGCAGGCCGCCGCGACCGTCGCCGGCATCCTCGCCGTGCAGCGGGAGGACGGCGCGATCCCGTGGTTCCGCGGACACCACCTGGACCCCTGGGACCACGTCGAGGCCGCGATGGCGCTGGACACGGCCGGCGAGCACGAGGCCGCCGAGCGGGCCTACCTGTGGCTGGCCCGGCACCAGTTGGAGGACGGCTCCTGGTACGCCGCCTACGCCGACGGCGACCCGCACGACGTCACCGACCGCAGCCGCGAGACCAACTTCGTCGCCTACATCGCGGTCGGCGTCTGGCACCACTACCTCTCCACCGGCGACGACACGTTCCTGGACCGCATGTGGCCCTCCGTGTGCGCGGCGGTGGAGTTCGTGCTGCGGCTGCAGCAGCCCGGCGGGCAGATCGGCTGGCGGCGCGACGACGACGGCACGGCCGTCGCGGACGCGCTGCTCACCGGCTCCTCGTCCATCCACCACGCGCTGCGCTGCGCGCTGGCCATCGCCGAGCAGCGCGAAGAGCCGCAGCCCGACTGGGAGTTGGCGGCGGGCGCGCTCCGGCACGCGATCCGGCACCACCCGGAGCGGTTCCTGGACAAGGACCGCTACTCGATGGACTGGTACTACCCGGTGCTCGGCGGCGCGCTCACCGGCGCCGAGGCCAAGGCCCGCATCGAGGAGGGCTGGGACCGCTTCGTCGTGCCCGGACTCGGGGTGCGCTGCGTGGTGCCCAACCCGTGGGTGACCGGCGGCGAGTCGGCCGAACTCGCCCTGGCCCTGTGGGCGATGGGCGAGTCCGACCGCGCGCTGGAGGTGCTCCAGTCGATCCAGCACCTGCGCGATCCGGAGACCGGCCTGTACTGGACGGGCTACGTCTTCGACGACGGGGCGATCTGGCCGCGGGAGCTGACCACCTGGACGGCCGGCGCCCTGCTGCTGGCCGTCGCCGCACTCGGCGGCCACGAGGCCACCTGCGCGGTGTTCGGCGGCGACCACCTGCCCCGGGGCCTCGACCCGGACTGCTGCGCCCTGACCTGAGGAGGAGGGCCCCCGGGCCTCCGGGTCTCCGAGTCCCGACCCCGGCCCCGGACCCCCGGGTCACGCGATCGGCTGTCCGGTCGGCCGGGTCCGGGGGTGTGTGGGGTCAGGGGCGGCGGAGGCGGCCCGCGATGGCGTGGCCGATGAACAGGTAGACGACCGCGGCGAGTCCGTAACCCGCGACCACCCGGGCCCACTCCTCGTCGAAGGTGAACAGGTCACGCGACCAGCCGGCGAGCCAGTTGGCCGCGTCATGGACGAACTGCACCAGGTCGTTGCCCCGGTTGGCGTCCAGCAGGTACATCAGGATCCACAGTCCGAGGATGACGGCCATGATGTCCGCGATCACCGCGACGACCGTCCCCGCGGAGTTGGAGCCAGTGCGATATCGAGGGGACATGCTTTCCGTCTGGCCCCGGAACCCCGGTTGAAACCCGCGACGGCGACGGGTCTCGACCCGGTTTCCGTTCCCGGGGCGTCCACCGTCCGCGCGGGCGGCACCGCACCCCGGCGGTACGTCAACGGCCCCCCGCCCGCAGGGGCGAGGGGCCGTGGGGAGAGAAGGCCGGGGTCAGCCGCGCTGGATCCCCGAGGTGTCCTGGAGGACACCGCGACGGCCGTCCTGCGTCTGGGCGACGAGGGCCTGACCGCGCTGCTCCACCGCCAGGTACCAGGTGCCGGGGGCCAGTTCGGCGATCGGCGTGGGCGAGCCGTCCTCCGGGAACAGCGGCCGGGGCACCGGCACGGCGAACCAGAACGGCGAGAAGTCGCCAGCCGGCGCCGCGGCGGGCTGCCCCTGCTGCGGCTGGCCCGGGAAGGGCTGACCGGGCTGGCCCTGCTGCGGCTGACCGCCGAAGGAGGCCTGCTGCGCGCCCGGGTAGCCGTAACCGCCGGGCGGCTGGGCGCCGTAGGGCTGCGGGGCGGCGGGGCGGGCGGCCGGGACGAGGGGGCCCTTGAGGGCGGGGACCAGGGGGGTGGCGACGGCCGCAGCGGCCAGGACCAGCGCGGCGATCAGACCGAGGATGAGACCGGCACCCGTGTCGGGCTCGTTGCCGCCGAAAGCGGAGAAGATGTCGTCGAACGCCCCCATCGGGTCGATGATCGTCCAGAACGCCGTCCACGCGGAGAAGATCGTCAGCGCCACTCCGAACTGACCGAGGTCGAGACCGGCGACCTTGGGCGGCTGGGGGAGCGCGCGGGCCACGACGATGAGGGCCGCACCGGCGATACCGGCGATGTACATGCTCATCACCAGGCCGAGGTTGTCCCAGGCGTTGGGGATCTCGTCGCCGTCGCCGTCGAACGTGGCGAGGAACGACGCGATGAACAGCAACACCGCTGCTCCGATCACCACGCCGTCGCCTCGAGTGAGGGAGCGGATATTCACTTCAGGTCCTTCGTAGGTCGTCTCGTCGTCGGAAGAGGCGTCGCTGTCACCAAGTTGCCCGAAGGCTCCGGTGGGAAGCGCGGGGGTGGCGCCCCTCATCGTCCGGACGACACTATCGTCCGGGCGATCGGGCTGTCCGCCAGGATCAGCGGGCTGATCCCTACCCGCGCAGGAAGCTCACGATTCCGTCGGAAATCCCTCGGGCCGCTTTCTGCCGCCAGGCACCGCTGGTCAGCAGCGCCGCGTCCTTGCTGTCGCGCATGTTGCCGCACTCGACGAACACCTTGGGAACCGTTGACAGATTGAGACCGCCCAGGTCCTTTCGCGTGACGAGGCCGGTCCCGCCGCCGACGTAGTTGGAGGGCGCGCTGCCGGTGACGCGGACGAAGTTGCCGGCGATGCGCTCACCGAGGTCGCGGGAGGGCCCGACGATGGCCCGGGTGTCGGCGGCGCCGGCGTCGACGGCGCCGGGAAGGATGACGTGGAAGCCGCGGTTGCCGGCGCCGGAGCCGTCGGCGTGCAGGGAGACGACGGCGTCGGCCTTCGCCGCGTTGCCGATCCGGGCCCGCTCGTCCACGCACGGTCCGAACGGCCGGTCGGCGTCCTGCGTCAGCTTCACGGTGGCGCCCTGCTCCTCGAGGAGCGCGCGCATGCGGTGGGCGACGTCGAGGGTGAACCGGGCCTCGGCGTAACCGTCGTCGGTGGAGGTGCCGGTGGTGTCGCACTCCTTGCGGTTCGTTCCGATGTCCACCTGGCGGTTGATCTCGGCGGTGTGCCGGAAGTTGCCCGGGTTGTGCCCCGGGTCGATGACGACGACCTTCCCCTTGAGCGGCCCGGACGCGGCGGGCGCGGAGGTGGATGCGGAGGGGGAGGGGGACTCCTCGGCCGTGGGGGAGGCGGAGGGCTTCCGGTCGCCGGACGGCGAGGGGGTGGTCGAGGACGGCGCCCCGGACGGGGCGGACGCGGACGCCGTCGCGGACGCGCCCGCGGAACTCCCTCCGTTCCCCGGCCCGTCCACGGCCGCGTACACCGCCCACCCGAGCAACGCCCCCGGCACGAGCGCGGCGAGCGCCACGGTCAGCGGTCCGCGCAGGGACCGCCGGGGCTGTGGGGGATCGAAGCCGGGACCTGTGTACGACACGCAGCCACCCTAGCGGCCCGCCCGGTCCACCGACGGCCCGACGGACTCAGATTCCCGGCCCCGTGCGGCGCAGCACCCGCAGGGATCCGGTGGCCGAGACCTCCGTGAAGGCGCCGGACTCCAGGGCCCGGAGGTAGACGCGGTACGGCGCCTGGCCGGTGAACTCGTCCGCCGGGTCGGGGAAGACGTCGTGGATGACGAGGAGACCGCCCTCGGCGACGTGGGGGGCCCAGCCCTCGTAGTCGGCCGTGGCGTGCTCGTCGGTGTGGCCGCCGTCGACGAAGACCAGGGCGAGGGGGGAGTTCCAGAGGGCGGCGATCTGCGGGGAGCGGCCCACCAGGGCCACCACGTGGTCCTCCAGGCCCGCCCGGTGCAGGGTGCGGCGGAAGGTGGGGAGGGTGTCCATCAGGCCGAGTTCCGGGTCGACCGTCTCCGGGTCGTGGTAGTCCCAGCCGGGCTGCTGCTCCTCGCTGCCGCGGTGGTGGTCCACGGTGAGCGCGGTGACGCCCGCCGCGCGGGCGGCGTCGGCGAGCAGGACCGTGGAACGGCCGCAGTAGGTGCCGACCTCCAGCAGGGGCAGACCCAGGCGGCCGGCCCCGGTCGCCGCCGCGTACAGGGCCAGGCCCTCGTCCGCGGGCATGAAGCCCTTCGCCGCCTCGAACGCGGCCAGGATCTCCGGCGGGGGAGCCATCGGCATGGAGGGGGCCTTTCCCGAGGTCGTCCGTGTGTGCACGGGCCCATGCTGCCGTACCTTCCGCCCGGTCACGCGGGCAGGGGGCCGGCGGCGCCCCACCGGCCCCGCGCGCCCGCGGCACGACCCGCAGGACACCCCTCAGCCGCCGTCGGCGGGGACGGGGGCACCGGCCGTGTCCCGGCCCCGTCCCGGGAGGCCGCGCAGTGCCGTCTCCGCGCGTTCCGGGTGCGCCTCCTCCTCGCTGCTCGCCCGCAGCCGCAGCCGTGACGACGGGCGCCCGCCGGGGAGGAACAGGGCCAGGAGCAGGCCCACGGCCACCGCCGCCGTCGCGATCAGGAAGGAGACGCGGAAGCCGTGCAGGGTCGGGATCTCCGTACCGCCCACGGTGTCCGCCGTGTCGGCCAGCACCATGCCGACCACGGCGCTCGACACCGACGTGCCGATGGAGCGCATCAGCGTGTTCAGGCCGTTCGCGGCGCCGGTCTCCGAGGCCGGGACCGCGCCGGTGATCAGGGCGGGCAGGGAGGAGTAGGCGAGGCCGATGCCCGTGCCGAGGACGACCGAGGTGACGACGGTCTGCCAGGCGGCGTCCATCAGGCCGAGGCCGCCGCCGTAGCCGGCCGCGATGATCAGCAGGCCGAGCACGAGGGTGGCCTTCGGGCCGTAGCGGGCGGACAGGCGGGCGTAGACGGGGGCGGTGAACATCATGGTCAGGCCCAGCGGGGCCACGCACAGGCCCGCGACGACCATCGACTGGCCCAGGCCGTGGCCGGTCTCGGCGGGCAGCTGGAGCAGTTGCGGGAGGACGAGGGAGACGACGAAGAAGGAGACGCCGACCATGATCGACGCGAGGTTGGTGAGGAGGACCTCGCGCCGGGCGGTGGTGCGCAGGTCCACCAGGGGCGCGGGCACGCGCAGTTCCATCAGGCCCCACAGCAGCAGGACCGCGGCCGCCGCCCCGAACAGGCCCAGCGTGGTGCCGGTGGTCCAGCCCCAGTCGCCGCCCTTGGAGACGGGGAGCAGGAACAGGACCAGTCCGGCGGACAGGCCCAGCGCGCCCGGCAGGTCGAAGGCGCCCTTCGCCCGCACCGGGGACTCCGGCACGACGAGCAGGGTGAGGGCGATGGCGAGGGCGCCGAGGCCGGCCGCGCCGAGGTAGAGGGTGTGCCAGTCGGCGTGCTGGGCGACCAGCGCGGCGGCGGGCAGGGCCAGACCGCCGCCGACGCCTATGGAGGAGCTCATCAGGGCCATCGCGGAGCCCAGCCGCTCGTGGGGCAGCAGGTCGCGCATCAGGCCGATGCCGAGCGGGATCGCGCCCATCGCGAAGCCCTGGAGCGTACGGCCGGCGATCATCAGCAGCAGATCGCTGGTGGAGGCGCTGACCAGTGCCCCGGCCACCATCACCGCGAGGCTGGTGACCAGCATGCGCCGCTTGCCGTACAGGTCGCCGAGGCGGCCCATGATCGGGGTGGCCACGGCGCCGGAGAGCAGGGTCGAGGTCAGCACCCAGGTGGCGTCGGAGGGCGAGGTGTCCAGCAGGCGGGGCAGGTCCTTGACGACCGGGACCAGCAGGGTCTGCATCACCGCGACGACGATGCCCGCGAAGGCGAGTACCGGGACCACGGCCCCGCTCGCCCGGTCGGTGGGGCGGGCGGTCGTCGTCTGCGTCATGGGCGGGGGCCTCCAGGCCGGAACCGGTCGTGCACGAAGTCGTGCGGGGGGAGTCGTACACGGATGCGCGCCCTTGCACGGACGCGTGCTCGTGCGGGGATACGTGCACACCGAACCCCGTACACCGAGGCAACTATTCCGATGATGCGGCACGTCGGCGCATCCTGACCGTTCCTTTGGCGTAGGAGAGACGGAGGAAGGGCGCAGGAAGGGACGGGGGAGAGGGGGGAGGGGCGTAGGGCGAAATGCCGATGCGGCGGGTGCGGGACGGTTGAGACCATGGCGCACATGCTCGAGACCACCGATACCACCCGTCTGTCCGGCCGCGGCGCTCCCCCCGTGTGGGTGGTGGTGGCGCTCGCGTGTGCCGGGCAGTTCCTCGTCGTGCTCGACATCTCCGTGGTGAACGTGGCCCTGCCGTCCCTGCGCACCGGGCTGGACCTCGGCGAGCAGGGCCTCCAGTGGGTGGTCAACGCGTACTCCATCGCCTTCGCCGGCTTCATGCTGCTCGGCGGCCGGGCCGGCGACCTCTACGGGCGCAAGCGCATGTTCCTCGTCGGCCTCGGGCTGTTCACGCTGGCCTCGCTGGCCGGCGGGCTGGCCCAGGAGGGCTGGCAACTGCTGCTGGCGCGGGCCGCGCAGGGGCTCGGGGCGGCCGTCCTGGCGCCCTCCACGCTCACCCTCGTCACCTCCGCGGTGCCGGAGGGGGCGGCCCGCGCCCGGGCCATAGCGACCTGGACGGCCGTCGGCGCGGGCGGCGGCGCGGCCGGCGGATTCGTCGGCGGGGTGCTGGTGGACGCGCTGTCGTGGCGCTGGGTGCTGCTGATCAACGTGCCGGTCGGCGCGGTGGTGCTGGCCGGCGCCGCGTGGTGGCTGGTGGAGAGCCGGGACGGGGGCGGGCGGCGCCTCGACCTGCCCGGCGCACTGCTGGTGACGGCCGGTCTCGCCACGCTGGCGTACGGCATCTCGCAGACCGAGGCCGAGGGGTGGGCGGCGGCGGCCACCCTGGTGCCGCTGTGCGCCGGGCTCGCCCTCGTCGTGCTCTTCCTCCTGGTCGAGGCACGGGCGAAGGCGCCGCTGATGCCGCTCGGGCTGCTGCGGCTGCGGTCGGTGGCGTCGGCGAACGCGGCGATGTTCCTCAGCGGCTCCGCGATGTTCTGCATGTGGTTCTTCATGACCCTGTACGCGCAGAACGTGCTCGGCTACACCCCGCTGGAGGCCGGGCTCGCCCTGGTGCCCAGCTCGCTCGCGGTGGTCCTCGGCTCCAAGATCGCGCCCCGGCTGATGCACTCCGCGGGCCCGCGCGCCGTGGCCGTGCTCGGCACGCTGGTCGCGGTGGCCGGCTTCGGCTGGCAGTCGGCGATGACCGCCGACGGGGCGTACCTGACCACGATCATGTTCCCCGGCGTCCTCATGATGCTGGGCGCGGGCCTCGCCGGGACGCCGCTCGCCGCGCTCGCCACGTCCGGGGCGCCGCCGCGGGAGGCCGGTGTCGTCTCCGGACTGGTCAACACCTCCCGCACGATGGGCGGTTCCCTGGGGCTCGCGGTCATGTCGACGATCGCGGCGGCCCGCACGGCGGGCGACCGGACCCCCGAGGCGCTGACGGAGGGGTACGCGCTGGTGTTCCGCACGGGGGCGGTCGTCCTGGCCGCCGGAGTGGTGCTGATGTGGGTGTGGCTGCCGGGGCGGACGGCCGCGGCCACCGGTCCGGGGCGCGGGGAGGCGGGGGACGCGGTGGGCGAGGAGGCCTCCTGACGGACTCCGGCGGGGACGGAGGGGTATTTCCCTCAGCGCCGGGGACAGGGCTGTACAAGGGGTGCCGACGACGGCCCCGGCGACGCTTCCGGCGATCAGGAGACCCATGCCCATCGACGCAGCCAGGGCGCTCGCCGCCGCACCCCGGACCGGTGAGGTCTCCTGGACCGCCAAGGACGTCCTGCTCTACCACCTCGGCATCGGCGCGGGGATCCCCGCCACCGACCCCGGCGAGCTGCGCTACACCCTGGAGACCCGGCTGCACGTCCTGCCGAGCTTCGCCACCGTCGCTGGCGCCGGGGTGCCGGGGGTGATCGGCGCCCTGTCCGTGCCCGGCGTCGAGGTCGACCTGGCGAACGTCCTGCACGGCGGCCAGTCGCTCACCCTGCACCGCCCCCTCCCGGCCGAGGGCACCGCCACCACCACCGGCCGCATCACCGCCGTGTACGACAAGGGCCGGGCGGCCGTCCTGGTGATGCGCACCGAGGCCGCCGACGCCGACGGCCCGCTGTGGACCGACGAGGCGCGGGTCCACGTGCGCGGCGAGGGCGGCTGGGGCGGCGACCGCGGTCCGTCCGCGCGGCGCGGGGCCCCCGCCGGGGAGCCGGACCGGACCGTCGAGCGGACCGTCCGGGAGGACCAGGCCCTCCTCTACCGCCTCTCCGGCGACCGCAACCCGCTGCACGCCGACCCCGGGTTCGCCGCGCGCGCCGGGTTCGAGCGGCCCGTCCTGCACGGGCTGTGCACCTACGGCATGACGCTCAAGGCGGTCGTCGACACCCTGCTCGGCGGCGACGTCACCCGGGTGCGCGCCTACGCCGCCCGGTTCGCCGGGGTCGTGTACCCGGGCGAGACGCTGCGGATCCGGATGTGGCACGGGGACGGCGAGGTGCGCGTGGCCGTGGGCGCCGTGGAGCGGGGCGACGCGCCCGTGCTCGCCGACACCGCCGTCGCGCACTCCTGAACCGACCTGAAAGACCCAGGGATCGTGCCGGTGCACCGGGCCGCCCCGCCGGAGACCGGGCCGGACACGGTGCGGCCCCGCCCGTCGTGCGACGGGCGGGGCCGGTCGTGCTCCCGTGTGCCGGACCGTGCCTGACGTACCGTCAGGCAGCGGCCTCCGGGCTCTCGTTCTCCTCCACCGGCCTGCGGTGACGGCCCCGCGGGGCCGTCTCGGCGTCCTGCGTGGAGACCGGCCCCCGGTGCCTGCCGTGCCCGGCGGCGGCCTGCCCGCCCTCGGCGGTCTGCGGCTGGTTCATGATGACGTCGTTCATCGGAAGGAATTCACCCCGTAGACATGGTCTTTCCTACAGCCGGGCGAGTGTAACCGGCCGACCACGCCCCGGATCCAGGCGGCCACGCCGACCGCTGCTACTTCGTTACAAGCCCTCCCAGGGGCGCCTGTTGGAGGGGTACGGGGCGGGGAGCGGGAAGGGCGCCGGGGAGGTGAGGGACGGCGGGGGCGAGGGGGTCCGGGGACCCGTCGGCGGCCGGGGGGAGCGCGCCGTGGGCCGGATGCCCGCCGGGGGCGCCGAACGCGCCGGGAGCCGTGGGCTCCGGTGCCGTCGACGGGCGGAGGCCCAGGCTCTCCGGCTGCTCCCGCTGCCCCGGCACGGTCAGCCGGGCCACTCCGCACGGCACCGCGCGGGTGGCGTACGGCAGCCGCAGCACCCCGTCCGCCGTCCACAGCCCGCTGCCGGCCAACCAGCCGTCGGGTGCCGGGAGATGGTGCACCCGCCGCTCCACCGGCCGCCACACCCCGACCCAGCTGCCGAACGCGCCGTCGATGCGCAGCGCCACCGCGCAGCCCTCCGGCGTCAGCATCTGCCCCGGTTGGATCGCGAACGGGGTGACGGAGCAGTCCGTCACCCGCAGGCACTCCGGGAAGCGCACCGGCAGCGTGCTGCCCAGCACGCCCCAGCCCAGCCGGCTCCGCCCCGGTGAGGGCGCGTCCGAGCGGACCAGCAGCAGCCCGCTGTCCGGGTCGGCCAGCAGGACCCGGTCGTCGCTCTCGGCGGCGATCTGGAGCAGCGGGGACGTCTCGCCGCCGCGCTCCAGGTCCACCACCACCGCCTTGGTGGGCCCGCCGGTCTCCCGGTCCAGGGCCAGCATCCGTCCCTCGTGGTCCAGCCACACCCCGCCCGAGCAGCGGCCGGGGACCTCGGCGAGCTGCTCGGGCCCGGACGCGCCGCCCGCGACCCGCCACACCGCCGTCGACCGCCGGCCCACGGCCAGGGCGTACGCCCGCTCCCCGCCCGGGGCGGGCGGCAGCAGCCGCAGCCGGGTGCCCTCCTCGGGGCACTCGACCGTGCCCAGCGGAAGCTCGCCGGTGCCGGGTCCGGTCGGGTACAGCAGGCAGAAGGCGTGCCGCCCGTCCACCGGCCGGTGGATGAGGACCCGTCCGTCGCTCAGGGGCTGCACCTCGGTGCCGGGTTCCTCGGGCTGGTCGCCGGGCAGCGGCACCGCGTAGGGCTCGGGACCGTCCAGGGTCCAGCGCTCGGGGAAGAGCTCGGGGAAGAGGGAGTCGCCGGCCGGGGCGAGGCGCGCGGCGTAGGAGCCGTCCGCGGTGATGGCGCAGCCCGGCCGCCCGGCTCCGTCCTCGTGTCCCGTCGCGGGTGACGGGGTTCCCCCGTGCTCGAGCGAAGTCCCGAGCCCGGGAAAGGCACAGACCGTCATGGTTCGGTCACCTCCGGCGACGACCGTAGTTATCGCACGCACGGGCGGGGGCCGACGGCGCCGCACTTCACACATAAGGGTGCTCCAGGAACGATTCTCCCGAGCAGAGGGGGACGGATGTGCTGGCCGGGCCGAACGCCGTACCGCGGGCCCGCGCCGGTACTGCGGCACGAAACGGCCAGGTAGCCTTGCACACGTGCCCCGTCTGTCTGAAGTCATCGCCGTGCTGGAGAGCCTGTGGCCCGCCGAACGGGCCGAGTCCTGGGACGCGGTCGGCACCGTGGTGGGCGAGCCCGACCAGGAGGTCGTACGGGTCCTGTTCGCCGTGGACCCGGTCCAGGAGACCGTCGACGAGGCGGTGCGGCTGGGCGCCGACCTGCTCGTCACCCACCACCCGCTCTACCTGCGCGGGACGACCACCGTCGCGGCCTCCACCTTCAAGGGCCGGGTGGTGCACACGCTCATCAAGAACGACGTCGCGCTGCACGTCGCCCACACCAACGCCGACACCGCCGACCCGGGTGTCTCCGACGCCCTGGCCGGCGCCCTGGACCTCAGGGTCGTACGGCCCCTCGTGCCGGACCCCACCGACCCCGAGGGCCGCCGGGGCCTGGGCCGCGTCTGCGCACTCGACCACCCGCTGACCGTCCGCGAGCTCGCCGCCCGCGCCGCCGAACGCCTCCCCGCCACCGCGCAGGGCATCCGCGTCGCCGGCGACCCCGAGGCGCTCGTCCGCACGGTCGCCGTCAGCGGCGGCTCCGGCGACAGCCTCTTCGACCACGTCCGCGCCGCCGGCGTGGACGCCTTCCTCACCGCGGACCTGCGCCACCACCCGGCCTCCGAGTTCATGGCGGACCGCGCCCACGGCCCCCTCGCGCTGCTCGACGCGGCGCACTGGGCCACCGAGTGGCCCTGGTGCGAGCTGGCCGCAGCCCAGCTCGACGAGATCTCCGACCGCCATGGATGGAACCTCCGGGTCCACGTCTCGAAGACGGTCACCGACCCCTGGACCGCCCACGCGGCGTCCTCCGCCGACCCGTCGCCCGCCACCGCCCCTTCGAGGAGCGCCTCGCGCGCCCCCGCTCCCTCCGACACCTCTGGAGCCCCCAACTGAACGCCGCGCCCGCCGATCAGATCCGACTCCTCGACGTCCAGAACCTCGACGTCCGCCTCCAGCAGCTCGCGCACAAGCGGAAGTCGCTCCCCGAGCACGCCGAGATCGAGTCGCTGACGAAGGACCACACCCAGCTGCGCGACCTGCTCGTCGCCGCGCAGACCGAGGAGAGCGACTGCGCCCGCGAGCAGACCAAGGCCGAGCAGGACGTGGACCAGGTGCGCCAGCGCGCCGCCCGTGACCAGAAGCGCCTCGACTCCGGCGCCGTCTCCTCGCCCAAGGACCTGGAGAACCTCCAGCACGAGATCGTCTCCCTCGCCAGGCGGCAGGGCGACCTCGAGGACATCGTCCTGGAGATCATGGAACGCCGTGAGTCCGCGCAGGGGCGGGTCGCCGAACTGACCGACCGCGTCGCCTCCGTCCAGGCGAAGATCGACGACGCCGTCGCGCGCCGGGACGCGGCCCTCGGGGAGATCGACGGCGAGACCGCCTCGGTCACCAGGGAGCGCGAGGTCGTCGCCGGATCCGTCCCCGCCGACCTGCTCAAGCTGTACGAGAAGCTGCGCGAGCAGCAGGGCGGCGTCGGTGCCGCGAAGCTCTACGCCCGTACCTGCCAGGGCTGCCGCCAGGAGCTCGCCATCACCGAGCTGAACGAGATCCGCCAGGCCGCCCCCGACACGGTGGTGCGCTGCGAGAACTGCCGCCGCATCCTGGTGCGCACGTCCGAGTCGGGGCTGTAGGGGGCTGCTTCGGTGGGGGAGTTCATCGTCGAGGCGGACGGCGGGTCACGGGGCAACCCGGGGCCCGCGGGCTACGGGGCCGTGGTGAGCGACGCGGCGACGGGGGAGACCCTCGTGGAGACGGCCGAGTACCTCGGCGTCGCCACCAACAACGTCGCCGAGTACCGGGGCC
Source organism: Streptomyces viridosporus T7A (assembly GCF_008704515.1). Taxonomy (NCBI): domain Bacteria; kingdom Bacillati; phylum Actinomycetota; class Actinomycetes; order Kitasatosporales; family Streptomycetaceae; genus Streptomyces; species Streptomyces viridosporus. The sequence continues at coordinate 2,720,445 of NZ_CP023700.1, read as the reverse complement.
TGCTGGCCGGCCTGCGCGCCGCCCACGCACTGGACCCCCGGGCCACGGTCCACGTCCGGATGGACTCCAAGCTCGTCATCGAGCAGATGACCGGCCGCTGGAAGATCAAGCACCCCGACATGAAACCGCTCGCCGCCCAGGCGGCGCGGGTCTTCCCGCCGGAGCGGGTGACGTACGAGTGGATCCCCCGCGAGCGGAACAAGCACGCCGACCGTCTGGCCAACGAGGCGATGGACGCGGGGCTGCGGGGGGAGCCGTGGAAGGCCTCGGCCTCCACGGCGGAGCAGGCCGGCGGGGCGACCGGGACCTCCCCCGCCGCCGGCCGCGAGGAGGACACCGCCGCCGGGGCCGCCGACGCCGATGCCCGTGCCGCGCGCGCCGTGGCCACGCCCAGTGCCGGATGGGCGCCCGCCGACATGGGACCGCCCGCCACCTTCGTCCTGCTCCGGCACGGCGAGACCCCGCTGACCCCGCAGAAGCGCTTCTCCGGCAGCGGCGGCAGCGACCCCTCCCTCTCCGACACCGGCCGGGAGCAGGCCGAGCGGGTCGCCGCCCTCCTGGCCCGGCGCGGCACCGTCCAGGCCGTCGTCGCCTCCCCCCTCGCCCGCACCCGCGAGACCGCCGGCATCGTCGCCGCCCGCCTCGGCCTCGAGGTGGCCGTGGACGAGGGGCTGCGCGAGACCGACTTCGGCGCCTGGGAGGGCCTCACCTTCGCCGAGGTCCGCGAACGCCACCCGGACGACCTGAACGCCTGGCTGACCTCTCCCGATGCCGAGCCCACCGGCGGCGGCGAGAGCTTCGCGGCCACCGCCGCCCGGGTCGCCGCCGCCCGGGACGAGCTGGTCGCGGCGTACGCGGGCCGCACGGTCCTGCTCGTCACCCACGTGACGCCGATCAAGACGCTGGTACGGCTCGCCCTGGGCGCCCCGCCCGAGGCCCTGTTCCGCATGGAACTGTCGGCGGCCTCGCTCTCGGCGGTGGCCTACTACGCCGACGGCAACGCCAGCGTCCGCCTGTTCAACGACACCTCGCACCTGCGCTGAGCCCCGCCGCCTCGCGGGCCAGCCGCTCGATCCGGTCCCAGTCCCGGGCCGCCACCGCGTCCGCCGGGAGCATCCAGCTCCCGCCCACGCAGCCGACGTTGGGCAGCGCGAGGTAGTCCGGCGCGGAGTCCGCCCCGATCCCCCCGGTCGGGCAGAAACGGGCCCGGGGGAGCGGTCCGGCCAGCGCCTTCAGATACGCCGTCCCGCCCGCGGCCCGCGCCGGGAAGAACTTCATCTCCCGCACCCCGCGCTCCAGCAGCGCCACCACCTCCGAGACGGTCGACACCCCCGGCAGGAACGGCACCCCGGACGCCCGCATCGCCGCCAGCAGCGCCTCCGTCCACCCCGGGCTGACCAGGAACCGCGCCCCGGCCTCCACCGCCTCGTCCACCTGCGCCGGGGTGATCACGGTCCCGGCCCCGACCACCGCGTCCGGCACCCCGTCGGCGATCGCCCGGATCGCGTCGGGAGCGGCGGGCGTGCGCAGGGTCACCTCGATCGCGGGCAGCCCGCCGGCCACCAGCGCACGGGCCAGCGGTACGGCGTCGGCGGCGTCCTCGAGGACGACGACCGGCAGGACGGGAGCGAGGTCGAGGACGGAGGAGGGGAGGGGGGCGGGGGAGGGCAGGGGAGAGGTCATGGCGGCATCCTGCCCGCATCGAAGCACCCTCCGCAAAGGGCGTTGCACATGGTGCAAAGAGAGGGGGGTGGGTGTCAGTGCACCTCGTTCACCAGCACGTCCAGCGTCCAGGCCGCCCCCGCCCTGGCCGGCGCCGCCGCCTCCACCTCGTACCCGAGGTCCCGCAGCGCCTCCACCAGCTCGGCGGGATCCCCCGGGGCGGCCCCGGCGGTCAGCAGACTCCGGACGATCCGCCCCTTGGTCGCCTTGTTGAAGTGGCTGACCACCTTCCGGGTCGGCGCGTACAGCACCCGCACCGTCGCCGTCCGCGCGGCCGTCTCGCCCTTCGGCTTCCAGGCCGCCGCGTACGCCGCCGACCGCAGGTCCAGCACCAGCCCGCTCCCGGCCGCCTCGGGCAGCACGGAGGCCGTCGCCGCGCGCCAGTGCGCGCCCAGCGCGCCGAGCCCGGGCAGCCGCACCCCCATCGAGCAGCGGTAGGAGGGGATCCGGTCGGTGACCCGGACCGCCCCCCACAACCCGGAGAAGACCAGCAGGGAGGCCGCGGCCCGCTCCTTCGCCGCCGCGTCGAGGGAGGCCAGGCCCAGGGCGTCGTACAGCACCCCGGTGTAGATCTCCCCGGCGGGCCGCGCGCCGGCCGTCCGCAGCTCCGCGTTCTTCGCGACCTCGCCCCGCAGCCCCTCGCTCAGCCCGAGCACCTCGCGCGCCTTGTCCTCGTCGCCGGCGCACAGGTCCACCAGCTCGGTGAGGACGGCCTCCCGGGCGGCCGTCAGCCCGGGCAGCGACAGCGACCCGAGCTCCAGCGCGGCACCGCGGCCGGAAGCGGCCTTGCCTTCGGACGGCGGCAGCAGGACAAGCACACGTACTCCTTCGGTGGGACCCGGCCGCCAGAGTACGACGCCCGCGCCCTACGCCTGCGCGGTGTGCTCCCCGGGCCGCCCACCGGCCCGCTCCCCGGTCGCCAGGGCCCGGATGAGCCCGTCGGGGTCGTCGGCGTGGAAGCGGACCACGCGGACCTCACGGCGGCGGCCGAAGAAGGTGACGTGGGTGACCGGCTCGGTGAGGTGCACGGTGACGCTCGTCCGGGAGCCGACGTCGACGTGCAGCTCGCCGTCGGCCTGCTCGTGGGTCATGCGCGTCTCCCGCCGGACGGAGGCGATCCGCTCCCGCGGTATCCGCAGGTCGACGTGGGTCGCCCGGCGGATCCGCAGCGCGCCGGCGTCCAGCACGTGGGGGCGTACGACGGAGGCGGCGTGCAGGGCGACGACGATGACGACCGTGTACACGTCCAGCAGGAGCACCACCGCGTGCACGGTCGGCCGACCCCTCAGCAGCACGGACATCACCACCGTCTCGACCACGCACACGAACGCGAGCCCGAACATCACGGCCGCCTGCCCCTGCGCGTACCCGAACGCCCTCCCGCCGCGGACCCCGTGGGTGCGCCGCGCCCCCCACAGCACCAGGCTCACCAGCAGCCGCAGCTCGTGCCGGGCGAGGATCCAGGCGATCCGCGGGCCCTTCACGACCGCCCCGCGCACGACCGTCCCCCTCACGGCCGTCCCTCCGCGGCGATCCGCAGCGCCCGGCGGACCGCCTCCGCCTGGGCCGGGGCGAAGTCGGCGTAGAGCGCGCGCAGGAAGCCGTGCCCCTGGTCGATCCGCGTCCCCTCCGGGATCAGCTCGGCGGGTACGCACGCGGCGAGCGCGCGGGCGGCCTCGTCCACGCGCGGGTCGTCCGGTGCGGCGTCGGCGAGCGCGTCGAGCAGGCCGTACAGGGAGAGCGCCCGCTCCGCCCCGCCCGGCGCGGCCACGACCCCGCCGAGCAGGCCCATCAGCCGCTCCCGCTCCTGCGGCGGCATCGCCGTCTCGATGAGCGCGAGCACCTCCCGGTCCTTGGCGGCCGTGGGGGAGTCCGTCATGTGCCCCATGTCCTGGAACAGCGCGGCCAGCTCCGGCGAGACCGGCCCCTCGGGGACCGCCCCGCCCTCCGACTCCAGCAGCGCCCGCAGCCGCTCCCGGCGGTCCCGCAGCGCCGCCTCCTGCCGTGCCAGGTCCTCGTCCAGCTCCGTCAGCACCTCCACGAGGTCCTTCCCGGCGTCGTCCGCGAGGACGTCCCGCACCTCGGCGAGCCCCAGCCCCAGCTCGGTCAGCCGCCTGATCCGCGCCAGCACGACGGCGTGCCGCAGGGTGTAGTCCCGATAGCCGTTGGCCCGCCGCTCCGGTTCCGGCAGCAGCCCCAGATGGTGGTAGTGCCGCACGGTCCGCGTGGTGACGCCGACGGCGGCGGCGAGTTCTCCGATCCGCATGGGATCAGTAGAGACGTTGACGTCGCGGCAGGGTCAAGCGGACGGCCGCGGCGTCCCACGGGGCCCGCGGGCCTGCGCCGCGACCGGGGGAACGGCTCCCGGTCCCACGGACAGGTGATCGGCCGATGCCCCGGCCCCCGCCACGGCCGCGGAGCGGAGGCGGCTCCCACGCCGGGTAGCATGGTCGGCACGGCAGACGAGCCGGGCGGACGGCCGCGTGGAGCCCCCAGGGGCTTCCCGAGGAACGTCCGGGCTCCACAGGGCAGGGTGGTGGCTAACGGCCACCCGGGGTGACCCGCGGGACAGTGCCACAGAAAGCAGACCGCCGGGGACCTCGGTCCCCGGTAAGGGTGAAACGGTGGTGTAAGAGACCACCAGCGCCTGGGGTGACTCAGGCGGCTAGGTAAACCCCACCCGGAGCAAGGTCAAGAGGAGCGCCGTGAAAAGCGCTCTGCGCGGACGTTCGAGGGCTGCCCGCCCGAGTCCGCGGGTAGACCGCACGAGGCCGGTGGCGACACCGGTCCTAGATGGATGGCCGTCGCCCCGGGGCCCGCGAGGACCCCGGGGAACAGAACCCGGCGTACAGCCCGACTCGTCTGCCCCCTGCCACGGGCGGGGACCGCACCTCGCGCGGTGGCGTCGCTCCCGGGACCCCGCGTCGGCCCGCGGCCTTTCCGGATCAACTCCCGCTGGACAGCGGGGCCTTCGCCGACCACGCTGTGGACGGACGGAGCGTCGGTGCGTGGCGACGGGGGAGGGGGCGGGACGTGTCCGATCATGCGGACGCAGGCTTGCGCGAGGAGGATCTGCCGAGCCTGTTCCAGGCGGCCGACCGGGGGTCGCTGGCCGGCCAGCGCCACTACCTCGGAGGCACCCGCCTCCGGCTCGCGCTGGTGCTCGTCGCGGCCCTGGGCTCGTTGACGTCCGTCCACTTCGGCGACGTCCGGATCGACTGGGCCGCCCTGCTGGCCGCCGTCGCCCTGTGCGGGAGCATCATCACCGAGGTCGTCCTGATCCAGACCGGCCCGGAACGCGCCTGGTACGACGGACGGGCCCTGGCCGAGTCCGCGAAGACCCTGGCGTGGAAGTACGCGGTCGGGGGCGCGCCGTTCCGGATCGGCGCCGGGACGGACACCGACGGGCGGGCCGACGAGCTTCTCTCCTCCCGGCTGGAGGAGCTGCTCACGACCGCCCGCCCGGAGGCGGGACTGCTCCCGGACGGGGGCGTCCAGGTGGGCGAGCGCATGCGGGCGCTGCGGTCCTCCCCCCTCGACGAGCGGCAGCACGCGTACGTGCGGGGCCGGCTCGAGGGCCAGCACGCGTGGTACCTGGCCAAGGCGCACTACCACCGGCGCCGCGCCACGGTCTGGCGGGTCGTGATGCTGTCCGGCGAGGCGGTCGGGCTGCTGTTCGCCACCCTGCGGGCGACGGAGGTGCTGGAGGTCGATCTCGCGGGTCTGGCCGCGACCGTGGTCGCCGCCGCCGCGGCCTGGCTGGAGACCCGCCAGCACTCCACCCTGAGCCGTGCCTACACGGTGACCGCCCAGGAACTCGCCGTGGTGCGGGTCCGGTTGGCCGCGCCGCACTCCGAGGAGTCCTGGGGCGACGCGGTCAAGGACGCGGAGGACGCCATCAGCCGCGAGCACACGATGTGGCAGGCGTCGCGGATCGCCTGAGCCCCGGGAGCCGCCCCGCGCGGCACCTCGGGCCCCGGGCGGGAGGGACCCTCGGGCAGGAGGGCCCCCGGGCCGGCCCCGGCGGACCCGGGCCCGTCCGGCGGCCCGGCCCTACGGCTGTGTCCAGCCGGGGTGGAGGAGGTTCACCCGGACGTGGTCGGCGAAGCCCTCGATGCCGAAGAAGCGCTGGTCCATGACGATCGCGTCCTTCAGCGCCGCCTGGTCCAGGACCGCGAAGGTGTAGTAACCGGCTTCCGGGAGCGCGGCCTCCGAGCGGATCACCCCGGTCGCCAGCAGCCGTTCCCGCTCCCGCTGGATGTGCTCCACCAGCGCGTCGTTGGACTCCTCGGAGCGCATCACCTCCATGATCCGCAGGGCGAAGTGCTCGTTCGCCGCACCGGTGGCACCGGTGGAGTTGGCGCACGCGTAGCGGATCGACTCGCGGAACTCCGGGGGCAGGAGGAGATAGGCGAACCGGGTACCGTGCACGGCCAGGCTCTTGGTCGGGCAGACGATGCGGAAGGTCAGGTCCTGCTCCAGCCGCGCGGTGGGCTCGGCCCGCGAGGATCGGTCCCAGCGTGCGTACTGGAACGTCCCGTCGACCAGGACGAACGACCCGGTGCGGCGCTGCCACTCGGCGATCCGCTCGATCTGCCGCGGGTGCACCGTGGTGCCGAACACCCAGATCGGATCGCAGAGGATGAGCGCCGAACGCCGTTCCGGAAGCTCGAGTTCGGTGTGCTCGCCGTGCAACAGGCCGTCGCCGACGCGATGCATCGGAATGCCCAGTGCGCCGCAGAAGTAGTAACAGGTGTAGTAGACCGGAGGCACGTAGCAGACCTCCTCGACGCCCATCTCGCGCAGGGCGAGGAAGAAGCCGAGGAGCAGGGGGCTCGATCCGCTGGACACGTACACGCCGTCACCCGGGTAGGCCACGCCGTCGGTTTCGGTGTGGAACGCCGTGATCGAGTCGGTGAGCGCGGCCGAGTCGGAGAGGAAGCTGTAGTTCTCCAGCGTGGAGAGCTCCTGGGGCAGGCTCTGCGTTCCGTCGAGGTAGCGGCCCGAGAAGGGGTGCGTCGTCTGCCAGCCGGACAGGAAGCGTCCGGTCCGGTTGGTGCGTGAGGTGGAGTCGAGGCCGCGGTGCAGTCCCAGTATCTGGGCAGGCGGAATGATCATTCTGGTTCCCCCGGTCAGACGATGCGGTGGGCCGGCCGGCCCGCGAGCGCGCTCGCGATCGTGTCGATCCACGTGGCTGCCCGCCGGTGCACTCCCTCCGCCGTGTACCAGCCGCGGGCCGGCGTCAGGACGGTGTTCGGCAGCCCTGTGTACGGGGCGGCCGAACCGATGACGTCGAGGCCCGCCCCGGCCACGGTGCCGTCGCGCAGCGCCTCGGCCAGCGCGTCGGGATCGATGAGTTCGTCGGAGGAGATGTTGACGACGAAGGCGTGGGGCTTCATCAGGGCGAAGGTGTCGCGATTCAGCAGGTGGTGGCTCTCCTGCGTCAGCGGCAGGCACAGGAAGACCACGTCGGACGTGCGCAGCAGTTCCTCGAGGCCGACCTGCTCCGCGCCCCGCACGGTCCTGGGGCTGCGGTTGGTGAACCGTGCCCGCATCCCGAATCCCCGGGCGATGGCGAGGATGCGCGCACCGATGTCGCCGGCACCGATGACTCCCGCGGTCCTGCCTTCCAGTTCCAGCGCGAGATGGCCGCCGGTGTCCGCACCGGTGCGCAGTTCCCGGTCCAGCGCGACGATGTGACGGTTCGCGGCCAGATACAGCGCGATGGCGTGCTCGGCCACCGAGGAGCCGGTGTAGCCGGGCGTGTTGCAGACGGCGATGCCGTTCGCCTCGCAGTGGGCGAGGTCCACGTAGTCGTAGGCCGTGCCCGTGGTGACGATCAGCCGCAGGTCCGGGAGCTTCTCCAGGACCGGCCCGCTCAGGTCGCGGTTGGCGGTGACGAGGATCTCCACGCCGTCCGCGCGGTCCGGCAGGCCGTCGGTGTGCCGGACCGCGCGGACCAGGGACTCCAGGCGGGGACGCAGGTCCTCGGGCACCTCCTCCGGATCGATCAGGAGCAGCGCGCTCGGGGCCCGGGTGGCGGAGAAGGCGAGGGTCAAGACTGGCTCCGTTCCGTGGGGGTCCCGCCGGGTCGGTGGGACTGGGCGATGTCCTCCAGCGTCGTGCGCAGCCACACGGCGATGTCGGTGAAGGCCTCGTCGGGGTTCGGCCAGGCGGTGACCGGCCGGCCGTCCCGCGGCAGGGCCTGGAACGAGCCGAAGGGGAAGCCGTTCCAGTCGCACGCGCGGAGCACCACGGGGACGACGCGCGCGGTCCCTTCCCGGTGCCGCTCCAGGGCCCTGCGCATCTCCACGTCCCGGCAGTACTCGGAGGCCAGGAAGTCGGCACTGACGAGCAGGAGGATGATGTCGGCCGATTCCAGGTTCTCGTCTATCGAACCCGCCCAGTCGTCGCCCGGCCGGATCTGCCGGTCGGACCAGGAGTCGAGCAGCCCGCGGTAGCGCAGGGTGCTCAGGTGCTTCTCCAGTTGGGAGCGGAACTCGTCGTCACGGTGCGAGTAGGAGATGAACATCCGGGCCGGCCTGGTGAGCGCCCTCGGGGCCCGGGGCTCCTCGTGCCGCGGTGCGGGACGCGTGGTGCGGTGGTGGACGGCCGGCCTCGTGACGGACGGCGAGTCGACCGCTCCGAGGGCGACGAGCGAGTGGTGTTCGGCGGGGGTGATGCCCTGGCAGCCGCTGATGTCGAGGCCCTCGAACTGCCTGGGCACCCGGAAGGGCTCGACCTCTTCGAGGTCCGGGTAGGTGTAGCGGCGGATCGCCTCGTCGCCGCCCGCGGCCGCCACGTACGCGCCGTCGGAGTGCCAGGCGAGGGAGCGGACCGTTCCGGCGGCCGTTCGGGACACCCCGTGCAGGCGCAGTCCGTCCCGCCCCCACACCCGCAGGTGGCCGTCCTGGCCCGCGCTCAGGAAGGTGTTCCCGTCGGGCGCGGCCAGCAGGGCCAGCACCGCGCCCTCGTGCGCCCGGGCCTGGCGGAGCAGCGTCCGGGAGGTCAGGTCCCACAGGCGCAGCGCCCCGTCACTGCTTCCGGTCACGCACAGGTCGTCGGCGAGCACGCACACACAGGTGACGTGGCCCTCGACGGTGCCGAGGAGTTCGGAGCCGCCGCTCGCGACCTGCCACAGGCGGGTCTGCCCGTCCTCCCCGACCGACACCAGACGCTGTCCGTCCCGGGTGTACTGGACGGCCCGTACCCGTGCCTCGTGCCCGGTGAACGCCCGTACGCCGCCCCGCCCCTGGATGTCCCAGATCCTGATGACGGCGTCGGCGCCGGCGGCCGCCAGACTGTGCCCGTTCGGTTCGAAGGCGACCGTCCACAGCCAGTTGCGCGAACCGGTGAGCACCGCGGACGGCTGGTTCGTCCGCAGGTCCCACAGGCGTACGTCCCAGTCCTCGCTCGCCGTCGCCAGGACGTTGCCCTGCGGCCGGAAGGCGACCGCCCGCACCCCCGCCGTGTGGCCGCGCAGTTCGGCCAGGCAGTCGCCGGTCGCGGCGTTCCAGAGGCGCACGAGTCGGTCGTGGCCCCCCGAGGCCAGTAAGCGGCCGTCCGGTGACGACGCCACGCTCAGCACCGTCCCCGAGCTGCCGGCCAGCACCTCCAGGCATTCGGCGTCGGCCGTGTCCCAGAAACGGATGGTGGAGTTGCGGCCGACGGTGGCGAAGTACTGCCCCTCGCTGTCGGCGGAGACCGGCCACACCGGGCCGTCGAGGCTGTTGATCACCCGCTCGCAGCGCGCGGCCGACGGGTCGGCGATGTTCCACACCCGGATCGTCTCGTCGTGGCTGCCGGTGATGAGCACTTCTCCGGAGGCGTTCCGGGTCACCGCGACGGCCCACACCGACGAGGTGTGCCCGAGAAGGGTGCCGACGAGCTTGCGGCTCTCGGTGTTCCAGACCCGGATCGCGCCGTCGTCGCACCCGACGAACACGTGCCTGCCGTCGGTGGAGAAGCGCAGGCACCGGCCGGCCACCGGCGCGCGCCCCTCCAGGGAGACCTCCTCACCGGTGGCGGTGTCCCACATGCGGACGCACACCTCGTCGCAGGCGGCGGCGATCAGGGTCGAGGCCGGCGCGCCGTGCAGTCCCCAGATCTCCGCGTCGATCGCGCACAGCACCCGTGGTTCGCTCGCCCGGGGCTCGACGGACCAGGCGAGGATGCGCCGGTCCTCGCCCGCGCTGAACAGGACGCGCCCGTCGGCCGAGAAGACCAGGCTGCGGGTCTGCCGGTCGTGGCCGGGATAGTCGGTGGGGAGGTTGGTGGCCAGGTCCCACACGCGCAGCCGGCCCTTCTCGTCGGAGCAGGCGAGCCGTCCGCCGTCGGGGGAGAAGGCCACGGCCCTGATCCAGTCCGCCTCCCACGGGAGGGTGCGCAGCGGCGTGCCGTCCGGCACGTTGACCAGCAGGACCGAACCGCCGCTCTGCCCGATCGCCGCGGCCTTGCCCTCCGGTGAGAAGTCCATGCCGAAGACGTAGTGGTAGACGCCGGGGAAGCGGCATCCGGAGAACTCCGTCATCCGGGCCGTGGCGTGCGAGAGCCGGATGCCGGACAGGTCCACCTGGCGCAGCACCAGATGGGAGAGGTCGAGGCCGGAGAGGTCGCTGGTCCACGCGTGGTGGATCGAGAGGGCGTTCGCCGCGAGGAACGTGCCGTACGCCTCCGAGCCGACGCGGGAGGCGTCCAGCAGGGAGAGCAGCCGCGGGGCGACCTGGCTGGCGGAGCCCAGCCGGTCCTGCAGCATGTTCATGATCGGCTGGGACAGGAAGCGGCGCTGGGCCTCCCGTACGTGCTCCGGCATGGCGGCGTCCACGAGCGCGAACCGGGTGAGCACGTCCGGTTCGCCGGTGCGGACCTCCTCGACGCAGGCCAGGTTGAGCCGTGCCGTCACGAACTCCTGGATCATGTACTGGAGGTAGAAGGAGCCGTTGCTCTCCTGGACCAGGGACCTGCGCCGCAGACGCTGCAGCAGCGTCGCCGCGGACGACGGGGTGCCGATCCGCGGCTCGGCCGAGATCTCGCGGACCGTGAGGGGACGGCGGGCCGCGGCGAGCCGGAACAGCACCAGCCGCTCGGCGTGCGTCAGGCGCTCGAAGTGCTGGTGGAACAGCCCTTCCAGTTCCCCGAAGAGGAATTCGCCGGACTCCACGAAGCGGGCGATGCTCCCGTCGTGTATGTCGAGGATCAGGTCGGAGACGAGCTGTATGGCCAGCGGGTTGCCGTCGTACCTGCTGACGAGGTCCCGGCGCAGCCGTACGTCGCCGCGCAGGCCGCGCCGGGCCAGGAGCGTCCGGGCCGGCACCTTGGGCAGGCCCTGCAGGTGCATGGCGCGCACGCTGGCGCTCGTCTCCCGCAGGAACGACGGGTTCTCACGCGAGGTGATCAGTACCGTCGAGCGGTGGGGTTCGGACGCCAGGCAGCGCAGCAGGGTGCCGTACTCCTCGTACCCGGGCCGGAACTCCCCGGAGAACCGCTCCGAGTCGAGGAGGACCTCCAGGTTGTCCAGCACGATGAGGGACGGCTCGTCGTCGAGGCAGGTGATGAGCTGTTCCAGCGGTGTCCCCGGGGACGCGGTGTCCCGGTCGGTGAACAGCGACAGCAGCCCGTGCAGGAATGCGTCGGCCGGGGGCGCGTTGGTGAGGGAGACCCAGATCGTGCGGCGCGACGAGGTGCCCCCGGCCTGCGCCAGCCGGTAGGCGAGTGCGCTCTTCCCGACGCCGCCCAGTCCGTACACCGTGCAGACCCGACAGCCCGACTCCATGAAGTTGAGGAGTCTGCTGACCTCCCTGGTGCGGTCGACGAAGCCGTCCGGTGGCACGTGGTAGGTGCTGAACAGGTACGAGATGGACATGGCTCTCACCTCCGGACAGCCCAGGAGAGGACGTGGGCGCGACAACGCGCCACCGTCCGGGCCGGGCGGTGGCGGGCGCGATTGTATCGGGCCGTGCCATTCCTTCAGCGAGCCGTCGATCGTGCCAACTCCCATTTCAAGCATAGGAGCTGACGATTAGTCAGACAGTCACACCACTTTTGTCATGGGTGTGATGTCCACGAGGACCACGGCGCGTTCCCCCGGTCCTTGCCCGTCGCCCCGGCGGATGGGATCGACGTGGTGACTGACGCGTTCGTCGTGGATTCCGTACGAGTCGAGGGGCCGCTCCAGGTCGAAGGTGGCCCGGAGCCGGTGCGCGGGCACGTCGCCCGGCTGCGCGCCCGCGCAGGCCGGGTCGGCGACGTAGTTGGTGCCGCCCACCGCGTTCTCCTTGTAGACGAGATGGGCGAAGTGAAAGGGCTCACCGTCCTGGTGCAGGAAGTTCGGCGACGACACGGCCGAACCGTCCCCTTCCGCGACGGAGAGTTTGATGAGGTGCACGCCCACGTGAAGGGGAGCGGCACGTTCCCGTTCGCTCCACCACGTCTGGGCGAAGTCGAAGAGGACGATCCGTTCCAGCAGGGGATTGCTCTCCGTCCGCTGCGAGACGGCGGGAAACCACCGGTCCAGATCGCGGTGCTCCGGGTTGTACCCGCCCTGGAAGTAGCGCGTGACCGTGCCGTGGCGCGCGTCGTGCGTCTTCGGAATCCAGTGCAGCCTGCCCTCCCAGGGGAGCAGCACCGCGGCGGAGTGCCGGCGGTAGCGGTTCAGCCGGGGATCGCCGTACGGGTCCGGCGGCAGGTCGGCGAACTCGGCCTTCAGATCCTCGTACCACGTGTCGATGAGGGTGGGTTCGAACTCCTCCGACAACCGGAACTGCTCGAATCCATGGGTCCTCAACGACGGCTCCCCACGCCCCTCCACGGCCCCCTGCCCCCCTCGTGGTGGTTCCTTCACCGCCGGTGGGCGGCTCGTCACGGGGGATGTGCCCAGGCGGACCCGTGGTCAATCCCCCGTTCGACCGCCCCCGGCCACGCGTCGAAGGAGTCCGAAGGAGCCGGGCCGCGTCACGCGTCGGTGAGGTAGTCCCGCAGTGCGTGCGAGCGGGCGGGGTGCCGGAGCTTGCTCATCGTCTTGGACTCGATCTGGCGTATGCGCTCCCGGGTCACGCCGTAGACCTGCCCGATCTCCTCCAGGGTCCGCGGCCGCTCGCCGAAGAGGCCGTACCGCAGGGAGATGATGCCGGCCTCGCGCGGGCTCAGGTCCGCCAGGACGCTCCGGACGGCGCGCTGGAGGTGCCCGAAGGCGACCACCTCCCAGGGGGAGGGCGAGTCGCTGTCCACGATGAGGTCGCCGAACTCGCCGCCGCCCTCCTCGGACAGGGGAAGGTCCAGGGACACGGGCTCCCTGGCGTACGCGTCGAGTTCGGCCAGCTTCTCCACGGAGATCGACGCCCGCTCGGCCACATCCTCCGGTGCGGGCTCGGTGCCGGTGGCGCGGATCAGTTCGCGGCGGACCCGCGCCACGCGGTTGATGACCTCCACCGCGTGCACCGGGATGCGGATGGTGCGGCTCTGGTCGGCCATGGCCCGGGTGATCCCCTGCTTGATCCACCAGGTGGCGTAGGTCGAGAACTTGAAGCCCTTGGTGTAGTCGAACTTCTCCACGACCCTGATGAGTCCGGCATTGCCCTCCTGGATGAGGTCCATGAACTGCAGTCCGCGCCCCGTGTAGCGCTTGGCGACGGACACCACGAGGCGGAGGTTGGCCTCGGTGAGGTGGTTCTTGGCGCGGCTTCCGTCCTCGGCGAGGAGACCGAGTTCCCGGCGGTACCGCGGCTCGAGGACCGGTTCCTCGGCGAGCAGCCGCTCGGCGTACAGCCCGGCCTCGATGCGCTTGGCCAGCTCCACCTCCTGCTCGGCGGTGAGCAGTCGGACCCGGGAGATGAGCCGGAGGTAGTCCTTGACCTGGTCGGCCGTGCCGAGGTCGGAGGAGAGCCGGGGCGCGGGCGCGTCGGTCTCGTCGTCCTCGGCGAGCAGGAGGTCCTCGGGGGCCGGCACGTCCGTGGCGTTCATCGGGTTTCCGTCGGGTTTTCGGATCCGGATACACACATGAACGCGATCGGTGATTCCTGGGGCGGGACGGAGGGAGCGTCAGGGGAATGGTGCCGGTGAGTGTGATGGACGAGAAGCCGATTACTCATTTCTCCGACCTCAGGCGTTGAGAATTGACCTATATTCACGATAACACCGCAACATCACTGGTCAGGGGAGCTGATCAAGAGCCTCTGAGTGTGGGGAAAGTCGCCCTTGACAGGAAAGCCGACCGTGTGAGCACGGAAAAGGATGGCCGGTCGAGGAGGTGCGGGAATGGTTTTTGGAGGTTTCCGCCCGGGCGAGTGGCGCGGCGCTCAGGAGAGGGGGTGGGTGCCCTGGACGGAACAGCCTGGAACGAACCTGCCCGCACTGCGCCGCACCTGCCCAGGGCCCCGAACGACCCCCGGCCTTCCGAAGTTCGGGCCGCGTCCGCGGTCGACCACAGGACTTCCCCGGCGGTCGCGTCCGTTGGAGGTACGTTCCCGCTTGCCCGAAGGAGGACTGAGTGGCGAAGCTCGGCCAGATGGTCACTGTCGAATGTGATCGCCGCCCGCCACCTACGGCAGGTCCCGTTTCTCCAGCCCAGCGCCGCCTGTCTTGCGTGTGCGGTGCCGATGTGCACCTCTGCGGCGGCTGCCTGGCTGTCGGAGGCGCCCCGCCGGGGACCGTATCCGGTATGCCCTCGGCTGAGGGGAGAAACGGTGGTGTGAGAGACCGCCAGCGCCTGAGGTGACTCAGGCGACCCAGGTGAACCCCGTCCGGAGCAAGGTCAAGGGGAGCGCCGTGAAAAGCGCTCTGCGCGGACGTTCGAGGGCTACCCGCAGGAGTCCGCGGGTGGGCCGCACGAGGCCGGTGGCGACACCGGTCCTGGACGGGTGGCCGTCACCGGCGGGCCCGCGAGGGCCCGCCGGAACAGACCCCGGCGTACAACCCGACTCGTCTACCGACATCTTCGTGCCCTGCGAGAAGGGGCCCGCTGTGACGCAGGGCGGACAAGCGGTCCGGCGGTGTCGGTACTTCGAGCTACGGCTGCCCGGAAGCATCGGGACGCGCGGCCGTCTTCTTCGCGGCTCCAGGCCTGGGACGGCGGATGGCCGCAGCAGCGACGACACGTTGGGCAAGCGTCCGCCACTCCGGTTCGTTCACCCCGTGCTCGTCACTTGTCCAGACCAGGATGCCGTTGGGACCACCACCGTCCTTCTCGGGCAGTACTCCCTGCTCGGCGTACCACTTCAGGCGCTGCTGCCACCTGGCGGCGTACTCCGGGTTATCGAGCATGCCGAGGTGCTCCCAGAAGACGGGGGGCCCGGAAAGGGGGGTGATGGTGAAGTCCGGCAGCACCGTGCGGCCGTCCTTTCCCTTGAACGGTTCCTCGTACGACCATGCGTCGGGGGCGAGCTGTTCGAGGATGCCGGCGACGATGACCTCGTTCTTGCTGCGCACCATCACCCCGTTGACCGCTACATGGACGAGCCGCGCGTCGACCCGCCCGCTGCTTGCGCCGCTGGGCGTCTTCACCGTGCGTGGGTCCGGGGTCACCACGAGGTCGGTGAACCGCCGGGCGGTGTCCGATCCGGTGGCACGGGTCAGTTCGAGGAGGTCGTCGAGCGGGCCTTCATGGCAGAGAACCACCCGCTTCGTCTGCCGGGTCAGCGCGGTGTACAGAAGCTCACGCGAAGTGCCGCGGACTCCGGCCGGCAGGACCACGATCACGGTGTCGAACTCGCTGCCCTGGCTTTTGTGCACGGTGAGGGCCCACGCCAGTTCCAGGGTCACGTCGTCCTCACCGCCCACGCTCTGGTACTTGTAGCGCCGTCCGGGCTGGGAGGAGAACTCCACTTCGGTGCTGCGAGGTGCTCTCTTCATGTGCTGGGTCTTCAGCTCACCGGTGACCACGCCGAGCTCGCCGTTGGCGACGTAGCCCTTCACGACCCGGCCCTCGGTCCGGGACCACGCGCGCAGCGTCCCGTTGCGCGTGTGGACGACCTTGTCACCGAGCACGATCTGTTCAGCACCCAGAGGCTTGGGCACCTTGCGGTACCGGGGTGCTTTGAGTGCGTTCTCCAGGGAGCCGCCTCGGTAACGCCGCTTGAGGTGACGATTGAGCTCCACGGTTCCGTGTGCCGTGCCGCGCACAGGGCTGAGGATCTGCCAGGCCCCGCAGCGTGTGGGCGCGTCGAAGAAGGTCGGATAAACAGCCGTCCCGCGTCGAGTCGTTCCGGCGCCGTACGAGGTGGCGAAACTCAGACCGTAGGCGTCCTCCACGACTCCGAACTCTTCCTGTAATACGTCGTCGACCACCTGTGCCGCCGTTCGGCCGTTCCAGGCGACTGCGCGGAGCGTGGGCATGTCCTGGCCCTGGCGCAGCCGCTGCCAGATTTCGTCACTGTCGGGTCCGCGCTCGTCACCGCTGTACCAACGGGCCAGCATCAGGTCATGACGTGCGTGCCCCAGTTCCCGTTGGCGACGCAGTACCGTCAGCTCCGCCCAGCCCATGGCGACCCGTGGCCACGAGCCGCTGTGGTGCTGCCTGGCCGCACGTTCCAGGTCGACGAAGGGCCGGCCCGCGCCGATGGGCGGAAGCTGACGGGGATCGCCCACGAGGATCAGCCGCTGCCGCGGTTCGAGGGCGTCCAGGAGCGCGGCGAGCATGTCCTCAGTGAGCATCGAGGCCTCGTCGACGACCACGGTGCCGTACTGCCGTTCGCGTGGTTGCCGACCGGTGATCAGGTACCGGGCACTGTCGGCTTCATAGCGGTCCGACTTGCTCAGGAACTGGGCGAGAGTCTGTGCCGGGTGATCCACCTTGTTCTGCAACTGGACTCGTGCCTTGCCCGTCGGAGCAAGCAGCAGCACACCGTCTGCCATCACTTCGGGTCGCTGCACCAACGCCTTGACCAGTGTGGTCTTGCCGGTGCCCGCCGGGCCGTTGAGCACGGTGAACCGGCTCTCGTACATCTCCCGCAACGCCGCGGCCTTCTCCTGCCGGGCCCGCGACTCATCCTCGTCGGCGTCGAGCGCCTCACCCCGCGCGCCGAGTACGGCGTCCAGGGTGGCTTCGAGATCCTTGGGCGCTGTGTGCCGTGCTGCGGAGCGCAGCTGGTCGACGACCTCCCGGATGGTGTGCTTGCGCCACAGAGCAGAGCGCAGTTTGTAAGCGGCAGTGCCGTCGGCGACCCGCGTCCTGCACAACTGCGGCCAGTTGTAGTCGAGATTGTCGTCGAGGTCCTCGGCGCGCAGCTTGTGAGCTGTCAGGACCACGTCGCTCGGCCGCATCGGTTTGACGGAGCTGAGTCCCTCCAGTCCCTCCAGCATCTCCTCGAGCGGCAGCAGCGTGTGCCCTTGGCGTTGGGCACGCAGCAGCACGGTCGCCATAGCGGCCTCGAGACGCCGGCGGTCGTCGGGTTCCGTGAGCGGTTCCGAGACAGGAAGCGGATGTCGTTCCGTCAGCTGCCGGTCGGGGAAACACCCCCGGTCGACGGCTTCGAAGGGGATGGGATCCGCGTCGTCGATCGTGCAGGTCACCAGCGCGTAGGGGTCCGAGAGCAGCTCCGGGATCGTCAAGCGGATGCGGGTTTCCTCGTGATACACGCTGCGTACCTGGTCAGGTGTCAGGTCGAAACGGGCCAACAGCCGCATGGCCTGGCGGTCCTGCTGCCCGAGCGCCGCCCACACCTTCCGGCGCGTCGGCGTGGCCAGCGAGGTGACCGCGGGTGGACCACCGTGTCCGCCCAATGCCTGTTCCAGGACCGGCCAGGGATCCTCTCCTTCATCGACGGCACCCACCACCTCGCGTGCCGCGAACGTGGGATGTGGCACCTGGAGAAGACTCAGCACCGCAGGGAGGCCGGGGGCGGTGCCACGTCGTCGCCAGGCATGACGCAACTGCTCGTCGAGCCAGTCGAAGGAGCGCTCCGGCAGGCCGCAGTCGAGGGAGACGGCCGCCTCGGCAGCACGCTTCAGCTCCAGGAGCGCGGCCACCGCCGTGTCCGCCGGAACATGCTCAGTACCGTACGAGAACTCCCAGCGTTTCTCAGGCGCTTCGGCCAAAGCCTCCGAGACATCGGTGCCGTCGGCCGCGAGCCGGGCCAGGGCCTGCATCGGCAGCAGGATGCCTCCGCTGCCGTCCGGTCGCAGCGTGTGCCGCACCACCGTCTCCCACATGTGGTTGGCGAACGGGGTGGGACCGTCGGACGGCCACCGCCCGGGCAGCGTGACCGAGGCCGTCAGAGCTGCCCCGACGAGCATGCGACGGGGATGGTTCTCGAACGGAGCGTGCTTGAGATAGAAGAAGATCAGCGACTGTCCGTCGACGACATCGCGGAAGAACGTGTCGATGACCGCCTTCTGGTTGTCCCCGTGGACCACCCAGGGGGGATCGAAGCCCAGTTCCGCGATGGCGCGTTCCTCCGCCTCCGAGCTGTAGCCGTCCACCGGCTGCTGGTCCATGACGTCGTCGAGGAGTTCCCGGTTGAGCCAACGGAACGGGATGCTGTGAACCGACCACGCGGGCAGGGGCACGGATGCGCTCCGGAGCGTCCTGAGCGCCGGACTGTGGCCGTAGGGGTGGGTCGTGTGCAGCACTTGGTCCCGGCCGCTCAGGAATCCGCCGCGCTCCCCGGCGCACGGGGGCAGTTTTTCCGGGAGCGTTTCGAACGACTTCCCGGCGTACTGCACTTCGAGTTCGTCGTCCCGTCGGCGTCCGATGTTCTCCAAGAGCACGCAGGAGGCGTTACCGAGCGGATCGTCGCAGATCCGGCCGTCCCAGCCCCTGTCGTGCCAGGGAACCCGGACCGAAAGATGCTGCACGTACACCACTGTGTCCCCTCCCTCACTCCTGACAGTCGACCGTCACTCTAAGCTGAACCAGTGACACCCGTCCGTGACGACCGGGGATTCATGCCCGACAGAGGGGGCGGCGTTTCGGTTCCAGGGTCGGCAGCCCTTGGGGCGTGGCTGACGGCACTGCGCCGACGACGGTGTAACGACTTGTAGTTGCATGCGTACGGAGAGGCGTCGTAGACTGGGGGAAGAACCAAAACAAGGCTGCGCCCTGCGCAGCAACCCCTATGGCTGCCCCTCAGGAATCCGGGGTGGCCATAGTTGTTTCCGCCGGAGGAGCGCTTGTACCTGTGCTACGTCGACGAGTCCGGTGACGGCCAGACGGTCGACCCCTCCGCGCCGGAAGCACCGCCGGTCATGGTGATCGGCGGCATCGTCGTCGAGGAGTCCGCACTGCGCACCCTCACCTGGGACTTCATCGCACTGAAGAAGCAGTTCCGCCCCACGTTGCGGAATGCCGTCAAGCTGAGCGAGGTCATCCGTACCGAGATCAAGGGCTCGAACATCAGAGCCCACCTCCGCAACGGCAACCGCAACCAGGTCCGGTTGGCGCACGGCCTGATCGACAAGCTGCTGATCATGCTGGAACGCCACGACTGCCGGGTGCTGGCCAAGATCTGCGTCAAGCAGGACGGCGTCACCAACGCGGAGGACGCGATGTACGGCGCGTCGGTCGCCTCCCTCTGCGCCCACTTCGAACACTTCCTCGCCGGGCGTGAGGATCGCGGCGTGGTGATCCTCGATAGTCGCACGAAGAGCAAGAACGTCGACAATGTCCACTGTGTGACGACCCGGAAGTTCCGGGCGGGCGGTGATCTGATGCCGCACGTCGCCGAATCCCCCGTCTTCGGCCACAGCGACTCGCACATCGGACTGCAGATCGCCGATCTGCTCATCTCCGCCGTGCTCTTCCCGGCAGCCTGCGCCACCTACGCGGAGGACCTGACCTGGAACACCCACTGCCATCCCGCCTACGCGGCCATAAGGGAACGCCACTGCCCTCGTGTGGGTGAGCTGCAGCACCGGTACCGGACGGCGACGGGCAAGTGGACGGGTGGGGTCGTGGTGTCGGACCGTCGGCGAGGACGGTCGGCGGCGGAGTTGTTCCGCGTTGCCGTACCGGCCCCCGTGTCGACGGCTTTCATTCCCGCCCAGCAGCAGCCCGCCGCCCCCGCCCCGAACGATTCGTGAAAGCGGGATCCGGCCCGTCGGCCGAGGACGATAAGGTCGGCCAGGGGTTTTCCCACAGGAAGGCGTGGGGCGGACAGGGGAGGTCGGACGGTGACGGCAGCAGGTTCGCGTCCGGTGCCCAAGCCCGGACCACCGCGGCCGGCTCAGCAATGGTTCCAGGAGCGTCCTTCCCCCTTCCCCTGGGAGCAGGACGCACTCGACCACGTGCGCCGTCTGATGCCGTCCGTCGAGCCGTACCGGGCCTGGGCCACGTTCTCGTTCACCGCACAGTCGGGCCGCATCAACGAGTGCGACCTGCTGATCGCGGTGCCCGCCGGCCTCTACCTCGTCGAGATCAAGAGCCACCCGGGGCGCCTGGAGAACTCCGGCTCGACATGGAACTTCCACGGGACCGACCGCACGCGGACCATCAACAACCCGCTGCACTTCAACGACGCCAAGGCCAAGGACCTCAAGAGCCGGCTGCTGTGGGCCGCGCGCAAGCTCGACATCCCCGAGCGTTCGGTGCCGCGTGTGGAGGCGGCGGTCTTCCTGTCCGCACCCGACCTGGAGAGCCACCTCGACGACGTGCAGCGCGTCAGGGTCTACGGCCGCGACGACCGGGACACCGGCCTGAAGCGCATCTGGCAGGACTTCCTCGGCCTGCCGCCCGACCGCCCCGAGCGCCGCATCACACCCGACTTCTCCCGGAACACCCTGCCGCGGCTCCTGAAGGCCATCGGCGTCCGGCAGTCCACCGCCCACCTCCGCTTCGGCGACGTCTGGAAGCTGCAGCCGCATCCGCTGGACGCCGGGGCCACCTGGGAGGACCGTCTCGCCACCCGTGACGACGGCCTGGTCCCGGAGGAGGGCCGGGTCCGCATCTACCTCGTCAGCCAGATGGCGACGGAGGCCGACAAGAAGTCCACCGAACGCGCGGCCCGCCGCGAGTACCAGGTCCTCCAGGGCGTCACGCACCGCGGCATCGTCGAGGCGGTGGAGATGCGCGAGCACCAGGGCGGCCCCGCCATCCTGTTCCGCCACCGCCACACCGACCTGCGCCTCGACCAGTACCTGGCGACCTACGGCGGCAAGCTCACCCTCGAGGTCCGGCTCGATCTCGTACGGCAGCTCGCCGAGGCCGTCCGCTACGCGCACAACCGGTCGCTCTACCACCGGGCGCTGGCGGCCAGGTCGGTGTACGTCTCCTTCCGCCCGGACGGACTGCGGCCCGAACTGCGCATCACCGACTGGCAGACCGCGGCCCGTGACTTCGACAGCAACGCCACCTTCTTCCGCTCCGTCGGCGGGTCCGCGCTCGACGCCGCGCTGATCGAGGACGCGGCCCGCGTCTACCTCGCCCCGGAGACCGACCAGCCGTACGCCGACCCCGCGGACCTGGACATCTTCGGTCTCGGCGCCGTCTCGTACCTGATCCTCACCGGGCAGCCCCCCGCCCCGCAGCGCAGCGTCCTCAGCGAGCGGCTCCGCACGGACGGTGGCCTGCACCTGTTCGCCGTGGCGGACGGGTTCTCGGACGCGCTCGACGAACTCGTCCATCGGGCGACCCGCTCCGACGTGAACGAGCGCCTCGGCTCGGCCGAGGAGTTCCTCGACCTGCTCGACGAGGCCGAACGCGTCAGCGTGCTCCCCGAGACGCACACCACCGTCGGCACCGACCCCCTGGAGGCCCTTCCCGGCCAGTCCCTCGACTCCGAGTGGACCGTGCGCCGGGTGCTCGGCACGGGCGCCACGGCCCGCGCCCTGCTCGTCGAGCGGGTGGTCGAGGACGAGGAGGGCCGCACGGACGTCGAGGAGAGGGTCTTCAAGGTCGCCCTGGACGAGGAGAAGGCCGAGCGGCTGCGCGTCGAGGCCCGTGTCCTCAAGGAGGTCGGCGGCGGCGCGATCGTCCAGCTGCGCGGCAAGGGCCTGGACGAGATCGGCGGACGCACGGTCCTGCAACTGGAGTACGCCGGGGAGCAGTCCCTGGGCGCCCGGCTGCGCGGCAAGGGACGGCTGACCTACCACGAGCTGGAGCGCTTCGGCGACGACCTGTTCAAGGCGCTGGACCAGCTGGCCGCGGGCGGCGTGCGGCACCGCGACATCAAGCCCGACAATTTCGGCATCCACCAGAGCAAGGACCGGATCTGGCGCCTGAAGCTGTTCGACTTCTCCCTCGCCGACGCCTCCGAGCGGGACGTCAGGGCGGGCACCCGCGGCTACCTCGACCCGTTCCTCGGCTCCCTGCGGCGCCCCTACTACGACGACCACGCGGAGCGGTACGCGGCGGCCGTCACCCTGCACGAGATGGCGAGCGGGGAGCGCCCCATGTGGGGCGACGGCCTGGTGGACCCGCTCACCAACGAGTCGGCGGAGCTGTACGTCGCCGGGGAGCTGTTCGAGTCGGCGCTCGCCGACGGCCTCACCGCCTTCTTCCGGCGCGCGCTGCACCGGGACATCGAGCAGCGCTTCGACAACCTTCGGCAGATGCACGACGCGTGGCGGGAGGTGTTCCGGGCGGCCGACTCGGCCCGGCCCGCCACGACCCCGGCGACGGTCGGCCAGCTGGCGGAGGGCACCGAGGAGGCACGCGACGCCGCGGCGGAGGCCGCGGAGACCTCGACGCTGCTGGAGGCCGCGGGCCTGTCCCCGCGGGCCGTCTCCGTGGCCAGCACCCTGGGGGCGACGACGGTCGGGGAACTGCTGCAGGTCCCGCCGTACGCCATCTCCAAGGCACGGGGCGCCGGGGCGCTGGTCCGCAAGGAACTCAACCGCCGCCGCAAGCAGTGGGCGAGCGCGCTGCGCGCGACGGCCGCGTCCGGGCCCCGTTCCACCGTCCCGGCCCGTGACGGCGCCGGGGACGAGGCCGGACCGGCCGGCTCTGCCGTCCTGTCGATAGACGACATGGCGGACCGCCTCACCCCCGCCCCGGGGCGCAAGGGCTCGCACCGCGCGGACGTCGTGCTGCTCACCCTCGGCCTGCCGTCGGCGGCAGGCCCGCTGTCCCCCCTCGGCCCCTGGCCGGTGCAGGCCCGGATCGCGGACCACCTCGGCATCAAGCAGCCACCCGTCTCACGCCACCACCGCCTCGAGATCCGGCAATGGGCCGAGCTGGAGTGGCTCGGCGAGGTGCGCAGGGAGCTCGTCGAGATCGTCGAGGCGGCCGGCCGTGTCATGACGGCGCGGGAGGCCGCCGTCGAGCTGCGGGTCAGGCACGGCGCCGGCGACGACACCCCCGCACGCACCCTGGCCAAGGCGCTGGCGGTGGTCCGGGCCGCCGCCGAGGCCGAGATGTGGGAGGGCGAGGGCGCCGGCCTGCACGAGCCCCGGCTCGCGGTCCACCGGCGCGGTGACACCGTACTGATCGCCGCCGAGTCCCTGCCCGGGACCGACGACCCCAGTCCGCGCGAACTGGCCGACTACGCCGCCGAGCTGGGGGTCACGGCCGAGCGTCTGGCGCGTCGGGAGCCGCTGCCTGGCCGGGCGGCCGTCGTGCGCGAGCTGCGCGCCGTCCCCGCCCCGGAGGGATTCGCCCCGCTCGCGGACACCCGGCTGGTGGCGCTCGCCGCCGCCATGGCGCCGGGGGTCGAGGTCACCCCGCGCCTGGAGCTGTATCCGCGCGACCTCACCCTGGACCGTGCCCTGCGCATCTCCCAGGCCGGTGCCGGCGTGCGCAGGGACCGGGGCATCGCGGTCGCCGAACTGGTGGCGAGGCTGCGCGCCCGCTTCCCGGACCTCGACGTGCTGTCGGGCGAGCGGGAGCCGACGTACGTCGAGCTGGAGCAGGCGCTCACCGAGGCGCGCTTCGACCTGACCTACGACGGCAGGACGTCGAGCTTCTTCCCGTCAGTGCTGGAACCGGCCGTGTCCTGGACGTCGACCGGGAGCCGCACCAGCCACCTGCCTCCCGCCCGGGCAGCCGCCCCGGCCGACGAGGACGCGGACCCCCACGAGCTGATCCGGGCCAAGCTAGCTGCCGGCGTCGAGCGCGGCGGTTTCCTCGCCCTGATCGTCCGGGCCTCCCGGCTGCCCGGGGCGGTCGAGGCGATCACCTCCGCCCATCCGGTCGAGAGCGTCGACCTGGGGCGCGAGTTCCTGGCGGAGTTCCGCGCCCTGGCGGCCGAGAAGGGGCAGGACTGGGAGAAGGTCCTGCGCGCCGACGCCGCGTCCGCCCCGGGCCGCGTCAAGCGGGGACTGGCCTCCTTCGTCCGTGTCGTCTGGCCGCGAGTCGAGGCCCGCCTGCTGGCCCGCGCCGCGGCCCCGCGCACGGTGCTCCTCCTGCACAACGCGGGTCTGTTCGCCCGCTACTGGGACGAGGGCGGCCACGACACCCTGGTCCGTCTCCAGGAGGCGGCCCGCCGCCCCGCCGACGACCCGCACGGCCTGTGGCTGCTGTGCCCGATGGAGGTGCGGTCGCGGACGCCGCAGCTGGACGGCCGGACGGTCGAGGTGATCGGCGAGGACGGCGAGCGGGCCTCCCTGAACAGCAGGTTCCTCGACTCGCTGGCGGAGGGCACGCAGGCGCAGGCGTCGTGAGAGCCCGCCGAGCCGCAGGGCGCGGACGGCTCGGCGGGCGAGCATGTCCCACAGCCGGCTTCTGCTAAGCCGGGTCGTCCTCAGTGGTCACGCTGAGACGGTCCATGACCGCCTCGGCGAGCGCCTTGAACTCCTGGTAGCAGGTCTGCACGTACTTCTGCGTGCTGCCCAGGGCACCGTCTGCGGCTCTGAGGTCGAACATCGGCTTGCGGGCGTCGTGCGCGAGCGGCATCAGACTGCGGTAGTTGCGCAGGGTGGCGATTTCGTACGAGCGGTCGTCGGTCGGCCAGTCCGCGTGCCCCAGAACCGCCGTGCCGTAGACCCAGGGGATCCGGGTGAGCCAGCGCTCGTAAGCCCGCACGGGCCGGTCGAGGCGCATCTCCGGTTGCATGATCACGTAACCGAGCGGCTGCATGGCCGCGCTGGGGGAGGAGATGGACGGCGGGATCTTGGGCTTCACCAGGTCCTGCCACTGGCTGCGCCACTCGCGCAGCGTGGGACCCAGGTTGAGCAGTCCCTTGAGGGAGAACAGGTCGGCGGCCATGGGCATGAGGACCGTGTCGGCGGCGATCAGCGCGGCCCGGTTGATGGCGCCGAGGTTCGGCCCCACGTCGATGAGCACCAGGTCCGCGTCGACCTCGCGCGCCGCCCGCTCGATGATGCGGTGGAAGGCGGTCGTGGTACGGATGGCCGCGGGGTCGCCCCCGTAACCGTTGAGCCAGGCCGCCGACAGCTTGTCCTCGAACTTGCTCAGCTCCAGGTTGCCCGGCAGGAGCCACAGGCCCGAGGTGACCGTCACCGGGCTGACCGGTGCGATGTCACCGGTTCCCTCCAGGATGGGACGCACCGCGTCCGCGACGGTGTGCTGCCCCTCGGTGCGGGTGAAGAGTTTGCGCTGCTCGGGGTAGTCGTTCTGGGCGAACAGTTCGGAGCCCTTGTCCCAGAGCTCCTCCAGCTCGTCCTCGTCCAGGATCGCCGCCGTCAGGTTGGACTGGGGGTCGAGGTCCACGGCCAGGACGCGTGCTCCCTGGCGGTGCAGCATGTGGGCCAGGTGGTAGGCGAGTGTCGTCTTGCCGACGCCCCCCTTGTTGTTGAACAGGGCGACAGAGATCACTGCGCTCTCCTCACGGTCACGGACCACGATGAGTCGTCCACGGAAAACTCGGCCGGCGGGTTGCCGTTGCGGTCGAGGGCCGCACGCACCCGTCCGATGCCCCGGCCGAAGCGGTTGACGTAGCCCAGGGACTTCATCGCGGCGGCGAGGGAGGGGTTGCGGTAGTCGTTGACCCGGTCGAAGTTGTCGCTGCGGACCTGGCCGTAGGGTCCGCCGGGGTTGGTCACCTCGATCCGGTCGTTGAACCACACGATCCTGACGGGTGCGTAGGACGTCTCGTAGTTGCGGTGCATGATCGCGTTCATGCAGAGCTCGCGAAGGGCTGCCAGGGGGTAGTCGGGGCGTGACTCCTCCTTGAAGCCGGAGGACTGGACCACCCGGGTGTGCAGGTGGCCTCGTAGTATCGTCTCGAGCCGGTCGGCGGTGGTCACCACGTTGTGCCGCAGCTCCTGCTCGTCCGCGATGGCCGCGTCCAGGTCGTCGCCCTGGTAGCGGACGAACTGGACATAGGCACCGGGAACGAAGGCGCTCGGGTCGTAGCCGGTGACCAGCAGGCCGACCGTCGTGGCCGTGCCGTCCAGGGTCGCGAAGCGCAGGGAGGCGAGCTGTTGCGCCTCGGGGCGGCCGTTCTCCTCCAGGACCTCGGGATCGACGGCCGTGGGCAGGTAGGTCGTGCGGAACAGCCCGAGATCGAGGTCGTCGACTCCCGTCCCGGCCACCGGGCGGCTGTCGTACGGTCCGTCGGCCGCCCTGCGGCGCTCGGTCAGCACGCGCTCGTCGTCCCGTGTCGCCCGACGCGTGGTGGGTCCCGGCCGCACCCAGACCACGCCGTCGAACCGGACCGGAGGCGCGGCGGACGCCTCGACCCTGATCCGAATCACCGGTTTGCCCTTGAAGGGGACGACGGACACGGTCATGGACGGCCGGTCGAGGATCAGCCCGTCCTCGCGCATGTCGGTGAGCGCCAGCAGGGCGCGGTCGCTCGTGTCGACGTCCTCCACGGGGTCGCCGCTGTCCGCGACACCGATCAGCAGGTCGCCGCCGCCGTGCCCACCGAGATCGTTGGCCAGCGCGCAGATGGCCCGGCGGATGGCCTCGGGGCGTTTGGCACTGCGCTTGAACTCCAGGGCCGAGGTCTCCTGGGTGCCGAGGAGATCAGCGAGGTCGGTCGTCATGCGCCCATTCTTCCCCGCGGTACCGACAGCGTGCTGGACCGGGGACGCGCCGCACGGTCCGGCGACCGTGCCGGGCGCGCCGATCGCTCACCCGGCGGTTCGCTTGGGCCGGGAGACGCCGCCCTTGCGGCCGATGTTGAAGGCCAGCCGGTAGACGTCGGGCAGGTCCACGGCGCCGCTGGCGCGCCTGGTCATGACGCCCACCTTCGTCAGCTCCTCGATCAGGCTGAAGTAGTCGTCCACCTTCGCCGGTCCGCTGCCGTTCTCGCTGTCCTCCAGCAGCTTGCGCAGCTCGGAGGCGAGGGAGGCGGTGGACCAGATGTGGATGACGACCGACTGCTCCATCGGCACCTGGAGGTCGCTCAGCTTCTCCACGGCGGTGGCCGCCCAGCGGATGTCCTCCTTGATCTCGTCCACCCGGATCTGGGAGGCGTCCAGCACGGCCTGCCGGATTGCGTCGTGGTGGAGCGCGTACTCGTGTCCCGGGTGCCGGTCCCGCGTCACCTCCGCGGCCTTCGACACCGCGCGGAGCATGGTGCGGGGACTGATCTGCCCGTTGCCGTCCTGGAGGTGGTTGGGCAGCCAGGTGTACGTGTAGCCCTTGCGGTGGTTGGCGCCCATGTACGGGCCCGCCATGGCGCCGAAGACCTGCTCCTGCCGGTCCGGGTCGGCGATGACGTCGACGGGCGCGGTGTAGCGGCCGTCGCCCTGGGAGTGCCACTGCCCGGTCCGGGCCCGGAACTTCTCGGCCTCCGGCCCCGGCTGGTTGCCGAGCCGGTGGAAGAGCATGCCGTACAGGTTCTCGGTGGTCCAGGTGAGTTCGGCGCGGTTGGCGCCGAGCTTGGAGGCGTCGGCGAAGTCCTTCGGGGCGCTGTCGTACATGTCGGGGCGGACGAAGATCTTCGCCCGGAGACTGCTGTAGCCCAGCCGGAGGTCCAGCGCCGCCGCGAACAGCGCCGACACCATCTTGTCGATGACCGAACGGTCCTGGTGCAGGTGCTCCAGCGCGTCGAAGATCAGCAACTGGGGGCGGCCGTCGCGGCGGGCCTCGTCGTCCTTGGCCGCCAGGGCGCTGTCGTAGGCCTCGGGGTGGTCGGCCACCCAGTCGATGCGCTCCTGCCAGTCGGTGTGCCGCAGCGTGGCCGGGTCCCTGAGCGCGGTCAGGATCACCGCGCACCAGAAGTTCTCGCAGAACTCCCGGAACCCCTCGCCCTCCGGCGCCCGCTGGACCAGCTTGCGGATGACCCGCCGGCCCGGGTACGCGGCGTCGGCGCCGCCGCCCCGGCCGTGCCCCGTGGCGACGGTCAGGCCGCGCAGGCGCGGGATCATGTAGGAGTCCGCGGCGACCCTGCGCAGCTCCTCGCTCGCCAGGGCCTTCGTCCAGTACGTCTTGCCGGTGCCGCGCGCGCCCAGCACCACGGTCACGTCCGGGTCCAGGGCCCGCCGGTGGCTGGACGGGGTGAACATCCGCAGCAGGTCGGGCTGTTCGGTGTCGGCGTCGAAGGCGCTGCCCGGCGCCTGCAGCAGGAGCGTGCGGTACTCGTCGGGGGTGGGTTCGTGCGTCATGACGCTCCCGTGCGGGGCTTGGGGACCAGCCGGTCGAGTGCGGTGAGGAACCGGGCGTAGGCGGCCTCGATGAAGGGCATTTCGAGCCAGTCGCGGCCGCGGTAGGGGTCCAGGCCGACCAGGTCGTTGCCGAAGAGGATGGGGATCGGGGCGTGCGGGGCGTCGCTGTCCAGCGGTGCCGGGTGGAAGACCGGTGGGGCGTCCGGGTCGAGCAGGTCGTCCACGGCGTCCGGTTCCACGTCGTCGTAGAGGAGCGCGGAGAACGTCTCGTACGCCTGGTCGCGCAGGGCGCCGAGCCGCTTGGCGTCGCCCGCCGAGTGGAACATGGCGGCCACGATGCGGAGCCGGCCGCGCAGTTCGCTCGCCCGGTCCGGTCGCTGCGCC
The DNA here is from genome assembly GCF_008704515.1 of Streptomyces viridosporus T7A. Lineage (NCBI taxonomy): Bacteria > Bacillati > Actinomycetota > Actinomycetes > Kitasatosporales > Streptomycetaceae > Streptomyces > Streptomyces viridosporus. The sequence goes on along the minus strand of NZ_CP023700.1, from coordinate 2,691,957 downwards.
CACTGCCGGAACATCATCCGGTAGCCCTCCCAGGTGGAGGGGTTGTTGACCGCGAAGAGCAGGGCGAGCCCGCTGAGCTGGGTCAGGGTGATCGCGGCGATGTCGTGGATCCCGGCCCGGCTGTCCAGCAGCACGACGTCCGGCCGCCGGGACCGCTCGGCCACCAGGTCCTCGCACGCCGTGATCGTGTCCTCCAGCCGCGCGCAGAAGGGGCGTGGCCGGCCGCCCGGCTCGGTGGCGGGCAGGTCGCTGTAGATGCGGTTGAGCTTGGCGAGGTAGTCGTACGGCTCCCCCTCGCGCGGCTTGCCGCTGGCCGGTGCGAGCCACACCTCGCCGTTGCCCTCGATGCCGGGCAGGACGCTGCTGCGGGTGACGAGGTCAAGGCTGGCCTCGTTGCCGACGGCGGCCTCGACGAGGTGGTCGACGATGCCGTGGGCGGGCAGGCCGGCCGGGTCCTCCAGCAGGGACGAGACGCCCGGCGATTCAAGGTCCAGGTCGACGACGAGGACGCAGTGGCCGCGGCTCGCGAGGTGGCGGGCGAGTATCGCGGTGGCGGTGGAGCGGCCCACGCCGCCCTTGAACCCGTAGAGCGCGATGCGCCGCTCGCGCCGGTCGGCGGACGTCACGTCGTCGGGCTCGGTGTCGCGGGACCAGTCGGCGCCGACGACGGTCCGCTCCAGCACGGCGACCTGCCCGGCGCCGCCCGGCTCGCGCTCCCGGCGCACGATGACCTCGGCGGAGTCGAAGAACATCTCGGGGGCGAAGAGGGAGGAGGCGGTCTGGACGGGCTCGGCGCCGGTGAAGGGGTGGGTGACGTCCGGGAACTCCTCGCGCAGCTTGACCAGTTCCGGTGCGTCCGGGTCCAGTGGCTCGTCGCGGTCGTCGACGAGGAGGGAGGCCCGGCCCAGCAGGTCGCGGACGAGGACGACGTCCCGACCCAGGGTGGCGGCGGCCGTGTCGGCCTGGCCGAGCGCCGCCTCCCAGGTCGTGTCGAAGCGGGGGGTCGGATTCATCGGAGCGTGCCGTTTCCCGTCTGGCGTGCGTATTCGAAGGCGGCGATGAGGTCGTAGGCGGCCCTGAGATGCCGTTGCAGGTCGGCGGTCGATATCGACGTGCCGTTGCAGTACCGCGCCGCGACGTGCCAGCTGTGGAACGGGTTCTGCAGCAGCATCTGCTGGAACATCGGCCCGACCTGCCGGCCCGCGCTCAGCTTGACGACCTCGGCGAGCTGCGCCCACAGATCGGGCAGGTGGCCGTGCTCGTACTCGCTCCAGTGCTGCTGCTTGGCCTTCTGGCCCGCCTGCGGCTGCTGCTGCGGCGGCTGCTTGAGGGCCGGGTGGAACGGCTTGTTCTTGGGGTTGAGCTGCGAGCCGAGGCAGGCCAGCAGGATCGCCTTGATCGCGCACTCGGCGGCCAGGCCGGCGAGGTGGTCGGCGGAGACGGGTAACCGCCTGTCGGCGGCGAGCTTCGCCGCGTGGTAGTGGTTCTGGCCCGCTGCCCAGAAGTCCGGCGGAGGCGGTATGGCGGGAGTCTTCGGAGCCGTCACGCGATCACTTTAACTTCACGCTTTTGCGGCACGGGAGTGGTTTGCGCGGTTTCCGGCGCGCGCGGGGCCGTCACCCGTCGGCGGGTGCGGTCGCCCGTTCCGGGTGGTGCGGGCGGCAGGGCTGGCAGGATGGGGGGAGGTTTCCGGTCGAGGACCTCGGGGGATGGACCCCGGTCACGCGGAAGACGACGCGATGCGGTCAGAGGGATGCGAGAAGTGACGGTCACGGATGCGGTTGAGGGCGCGGGGTCGGAGTCCGGTTCCGGGTTGAACAAGGAAGCGCTGCTGAAGGACCTGAAGCGGCAGGTGGTCGCGCTCGAGGACGACCTGCGGGAGCGCAGCGAGTCCGTGGAGGAGTTCCGCGTCCGGCTGCGGGCGGAGTACGACCAGGCCGTCGAGGCGTCGCGAAGGGCGCGGGGAACTTACGGCGCCTGGCGTGACGAGCGGGTCACGCAGGCCGCGGCGGCGTGGGTGCTGGCCTGTGTCTTCGTGCGGTTCTGCGAGGACAACGGGCTGATCGAGGAGCCCTTCATCGCGGGGCCCGGCGAGCGGCTGGTGGAGGCGGAGGAGCGGCACGAGGCGTTCTTCCGGGAGCACCCGCACCTCAACAACCGGGACTGGCTGATCGCCGCGTTCCGTCATGTGGCGGCGGCCAACGAGACGGCGGCCGGGCTGTTCGACGAGGCGCACAACCCGCTGTGGGGGCTGACCCCGAGCTACGAGGCCGCGACCGAGCTGCTGGGCTTCTGGCGGCGGTGGGGCGCGGACGGGCGGATCCGCCACGACTTCACCGACCCGGAGTGGGACACGCGGTTCCTGGGCGACCTGTACCAGGACCTGAGCGAGCACGCGCGGAAGACGTACGCGCTGCTGCAGACGCCGGAGTTCGTCGAGGAGTTCATCCTCGACCTGACGCTCGAACCCGCCGTGAGCGAGGAGGAGTTCGGGCTCGACCCGGTGTGGGTCGGCCCGGACGGCGAGGAACGGCGCGGGCTGCGGACCATCGACCCCGCGTGCGGCTCCGGACACTTCCTGCTGGGCATCTTCCGGCGCCTGGTCGAGAAGTGGCGGGCCGCCACGCCGGCCGCGGACGACTGGACGGTGGTACGGCGGGCACTGGAGTCCGTCCACGGGTGCGACAAGAACCCGTTCGCGGTGAGCGTCGCCCGGTTCCGGCTGCTGGTCGCGGCGATGAAGGAGGCGGGGGCGCGGACGCTGGCCGAGGCGCCGGTGTTTCCCATCAACGTGGCGGTGGGGGACTCGCTGCTGCATGGGCGGGGGGCGGCGGGCATCCAGGGGGAGCTGGACCTGTTCTCGATGGAGGGGGAGGGGGACGGCTCTGGGGAGGCGTTCGCCTATGGCACGGAGGATGTCTGGGAGTTCGCCCGGCGGGTGGATTTGCTGGGGCGGGGTTCTTATCACGTGGTAGTGGGAAATCCCCCGTATATCACCGTCAAGGACGACCAGGAGAAGAAGAACTACAAGGCAGCTTACGATGCGTGCGTTGGCCAGTATGCATTGTCGGTTCCTTTTGCCCAGAGGTTGTTCGAACTGGCGGTGAGAGGATCAGGTGGCGCTGTCGGTGGTGGTGGATTCGTTGGGCAGATTACTGCGAACTCGTTCATGAAGAGGGAGTTTGGTAGGAGCCTTATCGAGCGATACTTCCGTGAGAGAGTGGAGCTGTCGCACGTCATTGACACGGGCGGTGCTTACATTCCTGGGCACGGTACTCCGACCGTGATTCTGATTGGGCGAAACCGTGTGCCGAGCGATAACCGGAAAGTCCGGGCCGTGCTTGGCGTCCGGGGTGAGCCTTCTCAACCACTGGCAGCGGCAGATGGATTTGTGTGGCGCGCCATTGTTGCACAGGTTGGGAAACCGGGGAGTGAGTCGGAGTGGATTTCCGTCGATGATCTAAGTCGCCATGGATTTGCGACGGCACCGTGGTCACTAAGTGGCGGCGGCGTTTCGGAGGTGGCTGCGCGCCTCATGCGGCAATGTAGCGTGTCGCTCGGCGACAGGGTCAAGCTTATTGGCCGCACGGCTCACACGGGGGCGGACGACGCCTACTTCGCCCCAGTGGGCACCTGGAAAAGGGCGGGAGTGAAGCCCTCGCGTATTGTGCCTATCGTAGAAGGCACGGTGGTTCGGGACTGGGTACTCACTCCAGGTGTCGAGGCCATTTTTCCTTATAATGAAAATCTGAGTGCAGATCTTTCAGATCTAGCTTCTATGCGCATCTTGTGGCGCCAACGTAGTTTGCTACGAGAGCGGCGGGAGCCTGGTGGGACCCATGAAGAAATCGGGCTTACTTGGTTCGAATGGAGCAGGTGGCATCCCGAAAGGTTTCAGATTCCACTTGGTATCTCCTATGCTGAGGTTTCTACTCATAATAACTTTGTGCTTGATCGTGGCGAGAAAGTATTCAAACAAACTGCACCGGTTATCAAGCTGCCGCGAGAGGCGTCGGAAGAGGAATATCTTTCACTGCTCGGCATCCTTAACTCGTCTGCTGCTTCATTCTGGATGAAGCAGAACTGTCACGTTAAGGGGGGGAGTGGGATTGGTCGGGGGGTGCAGGATGAACTTTGGGAAGCGCGATATGCTTTCAATGCGACTCGACTTGAGGAATTGCCCCTCCCTGACCAGTTCCCGCTTGAAGTGAGTCGTTTGCTTGACGGTCTTTCCCGGAATTTGGTAAAAGCGGACCCTGCGGTCCTATGTGGCGCCGGTACTCCCACGCGCGGCGCCCTCGACGATCTGAAAGCCGAGTTCGTGTGCACCCGTCAACGTATGATCGCCTTGCAAGAAGAACTGGACTGGCAGGTGTACGGCATGTATGGACTCCTGTCTGACAGTGAGGTAGCTCGGACTACCGTTCAGGCGAGCGACATAGATGGCGTGCCTGAAGTGCGCCTTGGGGAACGAGCTTTCGAGATCGTGCTTGCGCGGAGGGTAGCGCGGGGCGAGGTTAAGACCGCTTGGTTTGAACGGCATAAGTCGGCCCCTGTAACCGAAGTTCCTGATCGCTGGCCTGATTGGTACCGGAACATCGTGAAGGGTCGCATCTCCATTATCGAAAGCCGCAAAGATGTCAGGCTTATCGAAAAACCTGAGTATAAGCGGCGATGGTCTACTGAACTATGGTCGGATAAAGAGAAGCGAGCTTTTCGTAACTGGCTTCTCGACCGGTGCGAGGATCACGCGCTCTGGTTCAGCCTTCGGGACGGGATTAATCAGCCACGTACACTTACTGTGAATCAGCTTGCTGATGTCCTGAATTCAGACTCCGACGTCATGTCGGTTGCAGCCCTTTACGCTGCTGATCACCTAGGGAAGCCTGACCTTCCTCTTGCTCAGGTGCTGGCTGATGTGGTTGCCGATGAGCATGTGCCCTACCTTGCCGTCATGCGATTCAAGGATTCTGGTTTGCGTAAGCGGGATCAGTGGGAGGAGGTGTGGGAGCTACAGCGGGAGGAGGACCGTGTCGGGCAGCGACTCGGCATTGCTGCGCCGCCCAAGTACACATCGGCCGACTTCCTTAAGGGTTCCTACTGGTCTAACCGCGGCAAGTTGGACGTATCCAAGGAACGGTTCATTTCATACCCTGAGGCCAGTCCTGATGGTGACTCCACTCTGCTTCTTGGGTGGGCCGGTTGGAATCACAAAGAGCAGGCTCAGGCACTGGTCAACCTCATTGAGGGCCGGACCACGCAGGGTGGCTGGGGTACTGAGCGGATCCTCCCCTTCGTGGCTGGGCTTCAAGAGATCATGCCGTGGGTCAAGCAGTGGCACGGTGAGTACGACGCCGAGTGGGAGGGCGTGCCGGCCGAGGACTGTGAGACCTACCTTGAAGAGCAGATGGCCAAGCACCAGCTCAGTGCTGCGGATCTGAAGGCATGGCGGCCTGTGAAGAAGACACGGGGGCGGAAGGCAGCAGCTTCGAAGAAGCCGACGACGGCGCCAGAGGAGACCGCACTCGACGCCGAGTAGCCCAGAGGCGCCTTGGTGGGCCAAGACCTGTGAGTCCTGGCCCACTGAGGTTGATTGATCTCAGACCTGGGCGCTGGCTGCGTGGGCGATGAACGTTGCCCAAGCTGCGGGGGAGAGGGCGAGCTGCCCGCTCTCCCGCTGCTTCGAGTCGCGCACGTGGATGGACTCGTCCACGGCGACCTCGATGCAGTTGTCTCCGGAACTTCCGCTGTAGCTGCTCTTGAACCAGTCCAGTTCTGTACTGCTCATAATGCTCCTCGCATCTGCTCCAGCAGGCTCATGCTGGCTTCCCGGCCGAGAGCCTGCTGACGCAGCTTGCCATAACGCTGGAGCATCGCGCTCACATCTTCGAGCTGAGTGATCAGGACACTCGACTGCTGCCCTTCGGTGTATCCGATCCACTGGTGATCAGGGGTCTCCGCCAAGTACATCTGCCCGTCGACGCCGACGTGATCCGCTTGCCGGAGCGGCATGATTTGGATCTCGACGTTACGCAGCCGCCCGGTCTGCAGCAGGTGGTCAATCACGCTCTGGGTGACCTGAGTACCGCCTACCCCTCTTTCGACGAGTGCCTGCTCAACGACGAAGCTGAAAGCTGTGTTCGGCCTCTCCGTCAGCAACCGCTGCCTCTCCAGCCGCGCCTCAACCTGCCGCTCGATCTGCTCCTCCGTCAGCGGCGGCAACCGCCTCTCGAAGATCGCCCTGATGTACGCCTCCGGCTGCAACAACCCCGGAATCGCCCTGCACTCATACGCGTAGAGCGAGATCGCCTCCTCCTCGATCCCCGCCCACTGCTGGAACCACGACGCCAAGCCCTGCTTCCTTGCCAGGTTTCGCGCCGCCGCCCGCAGCACCCGTGGCGCCTCCAGCACCTCCCCGGCCCGTTCGATGAACCGTGGCTGCGGGAACCGCCTGCCCTGCTCCAGCTTGGCGATGGCGTGGACCGAGTAGCCGACGACCTCCGCGTACGCCTCCTGCGTGAAGCCGGCCTCCTCCCGCAGCGCCTTGTGTACGGCCCCGAAGGTCTTGAGCCCGTCCGACACCTCTGGTTCACTGCCAACAGCCCCGGCCCCCGCGTCCTCGACGTCCACCACGCCCGGCCACCTCTCGTTCCGCACCCCGCGTCCAACTCACCCATGGTCACGGAGTGTGACGCACCCTGTCCAGCGAGTGAACCAGTACAACGCGGCTGTACCAGCGTCGTGCCTGGCCGGACCGCCCGCCCCACCGGAACGCTGGCCTCCATGACAGCGCCCCACCCCCAAGCACCGGTCACCGTACGTGTGTTCAGTCAGCGTCTCAGCGCCACCCGTCGCGGCGCCCGGCTCGCCCGCCGGCTCGCCGTCCACCAACTCGACGACTGGGGAGTCCCGTACGGCTCCGGCCTCTCCGAGACCGCCGCCCTGATCGTCGCCGAGCTCGCCGCCAACGCCGTACTCCACGGCCGTGTGCCCGGACGGGACATCGCCCTGCGCCTCACACACAACCCGGACACGCTCCGCATCGAGGTCGCCGACGCCCGTGGGGAATCCCTCCCCCAACCCCCGCCTTCTCCGGCCCTCGACGAGGAGACCGGCCGCGGTCTCCTCCTGGTCGAGGCCCTGGCCTCCCGCTGGGGCGTCGACACCGAGCCGGGCCCCGGCAAGAGGGTCTGGGCGGAGATCGATCACATCGCGTGCTCCCACACCCCGGGTGCCCCTCGCTGAGTCGTGTCGGTGCCTCCTGCCACTCTGCTCCCATGGGCACGCGACAGACTTTCCTGTGGTTCGTCTTCTACTTCTGGTTCCTCGTGACACCGGGCACGCTCGTCGCCTACTACTTCCCCTGGGTGAGCGGCACCCGCGTGCCAGGGCGCCGCCTCGGCCGTGTGCCACTGCTGAAACGACTCGGGCGGCGCAGGGCAGAGAACCGCCTCGGCGCCCTCAAGGACCACCTGGCCGAACGACTGGGACCTTCCGCGGAGTTCGAGGTGCTGACGAGCAAACCGCTCGTGGACCAGGTGCACGCGCACGCCACCTGGGCGCAGCTCAGCCGGATCTTTCTCTCCGCGCCCGGCATGCTCGCCTGCGTCGCGCTCGCCGTCGTCGTCACGCCCTTGACCTGGCGCACCGGACAGCTGTGGGCCCTCGGTGTCTACCTCGGCTTCGTTCTCGTGTCGGTCTTGCTGTGCTGCATCGACATCCGGGCCGTCCGCAACGCCGACTCGTCGGGCACGGTCACCGCGACGGCCGTGGGCGTCCTGGAGAGCTTCACCACCCGTGCCGGCCAGCCTTCCGCCAGTTCGACGCCGGCGGTCTGGCAGAGCCGGATGGTCGAGCAGCTGTGCACGGCCCTGGTACGTCGTGCTCATCGGGAGTCCGCCGGCGCCGTACCGGGGAGCCGCCTGGCCATGGCGCAGAGCACCGCGGCCGTCGTCCGCGCCCTGCGCCACCGCACCGCACTCGTCCACGGCAGCGCCACCGGCGAGGAGCGGGCGACTCACGAGCGTGACCTGTGGCTGCTCGTCTGCAGTGTCCTCACGTACAGCAGTCGCCCGCGCGCCGACGTCGTGGACTTCCGCGTGGTGGACGCCGACCGGCTCGCCGGTGTGCCGGAGACCGTCCCCGACACGACCGCGGTGCCTTCCCCGAAGGCCCGCGTACTCGTGCCGTTGCTCTTCCTGTGCGCCCTCGTGGCCATCGCCGTCGGACTCGGCGTCACCGGGGCCGCAGCCGAGTTCACCGGACCGATCGTCATCGCGCTGGCCATGGCCGCCGTGCCCGTCGCGCGCCGCTTCGGCGTGACCGTGCTGGACTCCTTCGCGGAGCCCTCGACCCCGCTCGCAGCCGTCGCGAACGACGAGCCCCAACCGACTCCGGAAGCCGTCCGCCCGGCCGCCTGACGAGGCACGCATATGAGGGCGGACGGCGACCGGGCGGACGTGCCCGCCGGTACTGCAAGGGTGCTCGCCGCGACCGGTGGTCAGGTCCGAGGAGGTGCGGACAGGTGCGGGGCGCGTCCATAGGGGATACGCCCCCGGTGCCCGTTGGTTCCTATCGGGATTGGGCCCAGACGATCGCACAGCCGATAGCGAAGCCGCCCACACCGGTGCCGGCCCCGTAGGCGACCCCGAGCGCAAAGCGCTTCGTCAGCGATTCGGTGACTCGGCGCAGACGGACGAATAGGCGAGATCCGGACGCGGGCTCCGTCGGCACGGCTGCCGAAGGGGGTGCCGAGCCGGTCGCCTCGGACCGGTCGCCCTCGCGCCCAGTACCCGCATCTCCCCCGCCGCATGAACTCGCTCCAGCGTGCTTGAACACCATCTCCGTGGCCTCCTGGATCCTCGTGGGGCGGCCGCTCGCCCTCGTCCTCCATGCTTGGAGACCACCGCGCCGAGGGGGACAAACGCTGACATCCGTTTACACGCCTGCACGCCAACCGGCACGATTGACCAGCACAGTTGACACTGGTTGACACAGGAGGGCCCATGGCGAGGCCGATGATCAATCCCCCCTCCGAGGAGGACCTTCCGCCGGGCCCGTTGAGGGACCTCACCGTGGAGCTCCATCGGCTCTACGTCTCCGCCGGACGACCCAGCTTGCGCAAGATCAGCGAGCGCGTGAAGGAAAACGACGACGCTCCCACGACCGTCAGCCACGAGCGGGTGCGCCAACTCCTCGTCGGGGGAGCCGAGAGCGCCAGCCGCGACGTCGTCATTGCTCTGGTCATGGCGCTGATCGACATGGTTCACCCCCGCCCCGACCCGGGCGAGGAGCGGGAGCGGTTCTTGCTGCTGTGGCACGCCATGACGGGGGACGTGCGCCCGCCCGGCGCCGCCGAGCCCGCCCCCACGGGACGCCGGGACATCGGTGCCAGGCCGGACATCACCCCAGCTCTCGGCTCCGTGGCTCTGGCCTTGCGGTTCGAGCACTTCGCTCACCGGTCTGCCAGGGACATCGCCACCCGTCTGTGTTATCGCCAGGCGGACGACGACGTCGAGGGCTTCCTGAAGTCCTTCGTCCAGATGACCGATGTCATGAGCGTCGTCGACCTCATCGCGCAACTGCGCATGGCAAGTCTGCACGAGATGGCCGAGTGGCTGATCGATCTGGCGGTGGAGAACCTCCCCTTCTTCGATCTCGTGGACCTCGTACTGCTTTTCTACAAGCAGAGATGGCGCGTACACGTTCTCCTGACGGCCATCGCCCGCAGGCGCACGCCTCAGGAGGTGGATGAGCTGATGGGCTGGATCGGCCGTGGCCGTAAGGACGATGCGGAAAAGCTGAGGAGGCTCTTCAGGGAGCTCAGGAGTCAGGGCGAGGACGACGAGTTGGACAGCCTGCAGGGAAGCGAGCGATTCTAGATCTTTTTGGTCGATGGCCTCCTCTCGGTGAGGTATTCGGGGCGAAAGGTCATGAATTGCTCCCGGTGTGAGCGGGTCGGACCCGTTCGCGGGTGAGCGTGAAGTCCCGGTGGGGCAGGTCCCACCGCAAGATCATTAACGCCCCGCCCGGTTGACCGTCCGGACGAGTTGAATCACAGGCGGGTCCGAGGCCGTCGCGCAAGGTGACCGCAAGATCACGGAAGTTGCCCCTGGCCCGGGCGCAAGGCAGGCCAAGACTGGCAAGATGGGAGGTCGCGCGCGACGCCGTGTGATCCGGGTGCCCGTCGAGAGAGGGAACGAGAGCCGAATGCCCACCAGCGAGCTCTTCCTGCGGGATGTCATCGACATCAAGGAAGACGTCCATGCCGGCGACTTCAAGATCGAACTCTCCGGCGGGTTCACGGAGACCGACGCCCGGGTCGCCGAGTACGTGGTCACCGACCAGCTCCAGGGGGCGTTCCGCAAGGCGCTCGGGCTCGTCGGGACGGCCGTCCGGTCGGGCAACTCGCACGCCGCCTACCTGCACGGTTCCTTCGGCGCCGGTAAGAGCCACTTCCTGACTGTGCTGCACGCCGTCCTGAACAACAACCCGGCCGCCCGCGCCAAGCCGCGCCTGCAGGAGGTCATCGCCGAGCACGACGACTGGCTGCGCGACCGGCGGTTCATGATGGTGCCGTACCACCTCGTCGGGGCGACGGACCTCGACTCCGCGCTGCTCGGCGGATACGTGCAGGCCGTGCGCACCCGGCACCCGGACAGGCCGACGCCCGCCGTCTACCGGGCCGACGCCGTGCTGGCGGACGCGCAGCGGCAGCGCGCGTTCCTCGCCGACGACGCCAAGTTCGTGCAGTGGCTGGGGGAGGGCGCCCTCGCCGTGGCCCCCGGCGGCGCCGTGACCGGCACGCACGAGGACGAGGAGGACGACCTCGACATCCTCGACGCCGGGGACGTCCCGGACCGCGGCAGCTGGACCTCCGCCGACCTCGACCGCGCCTTCGCCGCCCCCGCCGGCGACCCCTACCGCGACGCGCTCGTGTCCGCCCTGCTGTCCGGGCCGATGGCCTCCTACGCGGAGGGCGCCCGCGGTGACAAGGACGCGTTCCTGCCGCTGGAGAACGGACTGTCCGTGATCTCCCGGCACGCCAAGTCGCTCGGCTACGACGGCATCGTGCTCTTCCTCGACGAGCTGATCCTGTGGCTGCAGGCGCACATGGGCGAGCAGGACTTCGTCCGCGACCAGGTGCAGCGGCTGGTGAAGCTGATCGAGTCCGGGGACAGCGACCGGCCGGTGCCGATCGTGTCGTTCATCTCCCGGCAGCGCGACCTGTCCCAGCTCATCGGCTCGGACGTGGCCGGCGCCGACGTGCAGAACCTCGAGCAGCAGATCACGTACCTCGCAGGGCGCCTGGACGTCGTCGACCTCGAGGACAGCAACCTCGTCGAGATCATCAAGCACCGCGTGCTCGCGCCCAAGCCGGGGATGGAGCAGGCCCGGGACGAGGCCTTCAGGATCGTCGAGTCGTCGAAGGACGAGGTGCGCCAGGTCCTGCTCGACGCGCACGGGCGCACCGACGCCGACTGGGAATCCTTCCGCACGCTGTACCCGCTCTCGCCCGCGCTGCTCAACGTGCTGGTCGACCTGGCGGGCGCGCTGCAGCGGGAGCGGACCGGTCTGAAGCTGGTGCAGGAGCTGCTGAAGCGGCGGCGCGACGACCTGAGGATGGGCGACCTGATCCCCATAGGCGACCTGTGGGACGTCATCTCCGAGGGCAGGGGCGAGGCGTTCACCGCCAAGCTCCGCAAGGAGTCGGAGATCGCGGAGCGGTTCCACTCCCGGGTCAGGGCCCACCTGCTGCAGAAGTACGGATCCGCCGACCACCCGCACTACCGGCGCGACGACCTGCTCATCAAGACGCTGCTGCTCGCCGCCCTCGCGCCCAACGTGCCCGCCCTGACGCGCCTGACGGGCGGGCGGCTGGCGGCGCTCAACCACGGCACCATCAGGACCCGCATCGGATCGGCCGGATCGCACGCTGCGAAGGCCCTGAAGGAGCTCCAGGCCGCCGAGTTCGGCGAGCTGCGCAGCGAGGGCGACGGCACCGGCGACCCCGTCTTCCACCTGCACCTGTCCGACGTGGACGTCGAGCCGCTGCTCGAAGAGGTGCAGGGAAGCGCCGACCAGCCCGGCCTCAGGCGCCAGTGGGTCAAGGACCGGCTGTGGGCCGAGCTGGGCATCAAGGACACCCAGGCGTTCGTGTGCGAGCGCGAGATCGTGTGGCGGGGCACCAGGCGGACCGCCGAGTTCGTCTTCGGCAACGTGCGCGACCCCCACCTGCCGGACGAGCAGTTCCAGCCGCAGACCGACGGCAACATCCGCTTCGTCATGGACTACCCCTTCGACGAGCCGGGCCGCTCGCCGATGGACGACGTGCAGCGCGTCGAGGCCCTGCGGCGGGCCGGCAGGGACGCCCCGACGATCGTGTGGCTGCCCCACTTCTTCTCCGAGCAGAAGCTGACCCAGCTCGGCCGGCTGCTGAAGATCAACTACCTGCTGGAGCGCGACCGGCTGGACGAGGCGACCGCCACCCGCTCCGCCGACGAGCGCGTCCAGATCCGCCACCAGCTCAAGGCGCAGAGCGACAACCTGACCTCGCAGCTCACCGCCGTGCTGCAGCAGTTGTACGGCATCGCCAAGCCGGAGGCGGCCAACCTGGGCGCGGACGTGCCCGAGCAGCAGCACCTGTGGTGCCTCAAGTCCGGGTACTCCCGCACCCGTCCGGAGGCGGGCGCCGGTTTCGAGCAGAACCTGCTCACCCTCGCGGACGAGCTGTTCGGCGTGCTGCACCCGAAGCACCCCGACTTCGACCCCGGGCTGACGCGCAAAGCCGTCACCCCGCGCGAGCTGAGGACCGCCCTGGAGTGGATCGGGCGCGCGATGGAGGACGGGTCCCGCCGGGTCGTCGTCGACAAGCACCAGCTGCCCGTCGTCAAGAGGATCGTGCACGCCCTGGGCCTCGGGGAGGTCCACGACGGCCCCCTCAACCTCACCGGCGACTGGCGGCTGCGCATCAACCAGAAGGCCGCCGACGCCAAGGCCGGGTCCGACCTGTCCGTCGAGGACATCCGGACCTGGATCGGCGAACTCGGCTACACCGGCCTCGACAAGAACGTCAGCAACCTGATCATCGCGACGTACGCCCTGCTGGACGACCGCACCTGGGTCTACCAGACCTCCCCAGTCCCGCAGCCCCCCGAGCTCGAACGGATCGGTCCCGGCTACGGCCTGCGGGCCGTGCGGCTGCCGAGCGAGGAGGAGTTCGCGACCGCACGCGAGCGGGCCGGGCGGATCTTCGGCGTGCCCGTGCCGCCGGTGCTCTTCGCACGGAACGTGGCCAAGCTCGCCGACGGGGTCCTGAAGGAGGCAAGCACCTACCGCGAGGCCGTGGACGGCATGCGCAGCTCGCTGCGCAGGCACGCCGAAGCCCTCGGCCTGAGCGGACCGCACGGGGCCGACTCCCCGCGCATGAAGTCCACCGACGCGGCCGCCGACCTCCTGGCCCGGCTGGTGCGCCCGGCCGACTCCACCGCGCTCGTGCGGGAACTGGCCGCCGCCTCCTATGACGTGACCGACCAGGAGATCGGAACCGCGATCAAGCAGGCCCCCGAGGTGCTGCGCGCACTCGACGACACCAACTGGAAGCTGCTGGCGAGTGTCGCCGCCTTCGCGCAGCGCGACGACGGTGTGGGCGAGCGGGCGGCACATCTGGTGGAGCTGGTCCGCGACACCGCGCACGACCACGAACAGGCCCGCTCGCTCGTTCCCGTGCTCGGCCGGCTGCAGGAACAGGCCTTGGCCCTCGTCAACGAGGTGGCGCGCCTGGCGCAGATCGCCCAGCCGGTGCCGGAACCGCAGCCGCAGCCGACCGCCGAGGACGTCAGCCTCACCCGGCACGGGCAGCCGGCGGTCTCCTCCTCCGGACCCACCGCGGTGCCGACGCCGGCCGGGGAGGACGACTCCGGCGGCACGGCCCGCCCGGTGAACCCTCGCGCCGCCCACGTGGTGGAGCCGACGCGGCTCGAAGCGAGCCTCTCCGCCGCACTCGCCGACGTCCAGGACGAGATCAAGGCCTACCTGGAGGCCCACCCCGGCACCCGGGTCCAGGTCTCCTGGCGGCCCGTGCCCGTCGACGCCGAGGAGTACGGGCGCTGATGGCCGCCACGCTGCCCCCCGTGGGCCGGCGCACGGTGGAAGCGCTGCTCTCCTCCTACGCCAAGGGCCTGAAGGACCGACGGCTCGTCCTGGTGCACGGCCGGTACACGGCGGGCGCCCCGGCGGAGTTCACCACCACGCTGGGGGAGGAGACCCGGCGGGTGCGGGTGAGCCACCAGTCCTCCGTCCTCGGCATCCTCGGCGAGTGGGCCCGGCACCAGGACAAGGCGGCCGACGGCGACGTCCTGGTGGTGACCACCGGCCTCGGCGACGACCAGCTGGGCTGGGACCTGCGCGGACACGCGGTCAGGCGGCGCACCCTCACCGTGGACAACGCCGAGATCGTCATGCAGCGCTTCGGCGCGTCGAGTCTCGACCCGCGCATGCACGCACGCGAGGAGGCGTGGCTGCTGGAAGCCCTGCTCGAGGCCGAGCCCGGACAGGGGTGGGAACGCTGCGCCGGCGTCCTGACCCGGGACGCGGCGGTGCGTGCGCTCGTGGTGGCCCGACTGGGGCTCGGCGGGGACGGCGACGGCGACGCCACACCCGCCCAGGACGTCGCCGTCGACGCGGACACCCTGCTCGCCTGGTCCCGCACGCCCGCCGGACCGATGCGCTTCGCCGAACTGAACGACACCGAACGCGCCGAGCTCAAGAAGTGGCTCGGCGAGACCGCCGGCCCCGCAGTGCCCGTCCTCCTGTCGCTGGTGGAAGCCGGCCGCGGACACGACGCGATGGCCCTGGGACTCCTGGGCGCCGTCCTGCGCGACCCGGCCGCCGACCCGGACACGGTGCTCGCCGTCGGCGGGCTGTTCGGGCAGGTCATGCCGCGCCGCAGCGAACTGCGCGTCTTCACCGAAGCGGTCGAGGGAACCCTCGTCCGCTGGATCGGTGAGGCCCACGGCAACGCCCACGCACGCCGGCGCGTCTTCGCGGTCCTCGACCGCGCCGACCAGCTGGCCGCGGACGCGGGCCTGACGCGGAGCCTCACCGCCAACCGTTTCCTGCCGTCGAGCTTCACCGCCCAGCTGCGCCGGGTGACCGCCGCCGCGGCACGGCAGGACCCGGCGGCGGCCCGGGCCGCACTCGACGAACTGAACGAGCACACGCTGGTCAGGCTCCACGCGGACCGCCACCTGGCGGCGTCCATGGCCGTGCGTGCGGCACGCTGGCTCGCCCTTCCGCGGCCCGAGGTCCGCTCGGTCGCGGCCGGCGTCCGCTCGCACCTGGCGGACTGGGGCTGGGCGGACCGGGCGACCGCCGTGCTCTGGGCCGGAGACCCCGGCGGCGACCCGGTCGCCGCCGGCGACTTCCGCGCCCTGTACGAAGCGGTGAAGGCTCGCAGGGAGCGGCTGGACGAGGAGTTCGCCGGGCGGCTGGCCGCATGGGCCGAACACGCCACGGCCCCGTTCCCCGGCGGGTGCCTGCTCGTCGAGAACGTGCTGGCCGAAGCGGTCCGGCCGGTCGCCGCCACGGGCGCGGCACCCCTCCTCCTCGTCCTGGACGGCATGAGTAGCGCCGTCGCCGTCCAGCTCGGCGAGGAGGCGGAGCGCGAGGGATGGACCGAGGCCGTGCCCACGCCCGCCGAGGGACAGCCGCCGATGCGGCAGGCGGCCGTGTCGATGCTGCCCTCGGTCACCGAGGTCAGCCGCGCCTCACTGCTCACCGGTTCGGCCACCCGGGGCGGTCAGGTCGCGGAGACCACCGGCTTCACGGCCTTCTGGAAGGCGCACCGCAAGGAGGCCGTCCTCTTCCACAAGGCGGGGATCGGAGGGGACGCCGGACGGTACCTCTCCGAGGAGGTCATGGCAGCACTCGCCACGGACGCGGTGGTCGGCGTCGTGCTGAACACCATCGACGACGCGCTGGACAAGGGCCAGCAGGGGCAGCGCACCCGCTGGAGCCTCGACGACATCACCTATCTGCGGGAACTCCTCGCCACCGCCAAGGGGTACGGGCGCCCGGTCGTGCTCGTCGCGGACCACGGCCACGTACTGGAACGCGGCACCGGCGCGGCGTCCGCCGCCGCGGGAACCGGACCGACCGCGGCCAGGTGGCGCACCGGTGCGGCGGGCGAAGGGGAAGTGCTGCTGACCGGTCCACGGGTGGCGGAAGGCGAAGGGACCATCGTCGCCCCCTGGCGGGAGGACATCCGCTACACCGGCCGCAGGGCCGGCTACCACGGCGGGGCGTCCCTGGCGGAGGTGACGGTGCCGGTGCTCGTCCTCCTCCCCGACAAGGCACTGATGCCCAAGGGATGGGAGGCCCTGCCCCGCGAGCGGGCCGTCCCGGCGTGGTGGCAGGCACAGCACCCCGAGCCCGTCACCGCCCCGGCCGCGGACGCGACGCAGGAACAGCGGAAACCCGCCGGCAAGGCGCGTACCGGCAGCCGCCGGCCGGCGCCGGAGGGCGAGGGACTCTTCGCCGAGACCGACGTCGCCCCACCCGCCGAGGACGGGAAGGCCGCACCCGCGGCCCCCGCCTCGCTCGGTGCCCGCGTCGTGACCAGTGAGGTGTACGAGGCCCAGAAGGAGTACGTCCGCAAGGCGCCCGAGGCGAAGGTGGTCGCCGCCGTCGTCGACGCGCTCGCCGACGCCGGCGAGACGATGTCACCGGCGGCGCTCGCCGCGGCCGTCTCCGCGACGGGCCGGGTCCGCCGCAACATCGACGGCTTCATCGCGACCCTGCAGCGGCTGCTGAACGTCGAGGGATACCCCGTGCTCGGATTCATCGACGCCGGGCACACCGTGCGCCTCGACGTGAAGCTGCTGCGGGACCAGTTCTTCCCCGAGGAGAGCAAGTGAGCTCCGCACCCGAGGTGAGCGCCGTCCGGCGCCGCGAGGTCGTCGACGCGCTGCGCCGGGGCACCGTGCCCCACTCCGGCCTGGACCTGTTCGCGGTGGGCCTCGACCGGTTCACCGGGGCCCTCGACGAGGACCTGTCCACGGTGGCGCGGGGCGGCGCCGCCTTCCACGCCGTCCGGGGCGAGTACGGGTCCGGCAAGACGTTCTTCGCGCGCTGGCTCGCCGAGCGGGCCAAACGCGCCGGGCTTGCCACCGCCGAGGTGCAGATCTCCGAGACGGAGACGCCGCTGCACCGGCTGGAGACGGTGTACCGCAGGCTCACCGAGCGGCTGTCCACGGCGACCCACCGTCCCAGTGCGCTGCGCGCGGTCGTCGACTCGTGGTTCTACACGCTGGAGGAGGAGGTGCTCGACGGCGGGGAGATCGAAGAGGAGGACGAGGCGGCGCTCTCGGACGCCGTCGACGTGCTGATGGAGCGCCGGCTCGCGGACGTCGCCCGCACCACCCCCGCGTTCGCCGCCGCCCTGCGCGGTTACCGGCGCGCGGTCACGGCCGGCGACGCCGTGACCGCGGAAGCCCTGGTCGCCTGGCTCGGAGGGCAGAAGTCCGTCGCCGCCTCGGCCCGGCGGGCCGCCGGCGTCCGCGGCGACCTGGACCACTTCGCCGCGCTCGGCTTCCTCCAGGGACTGCTCACCGTGCTCCGGGACTGCGGCCACCCCGGCCTGCTGGTCGTGCTCGACGAGATCGAGACGCTCCAGCGGGTGCGCGGCGACGTGCGCGAGAAGGGGCTCAACGCGCTGCGGCAACTGCTCGACGAGATCGACGCCGGACGCTTCCCCGGACTGTTCCTCGTCATCACCGGCACCCCGGCGTTCTTCGACGGGCAGCAGGGCGTGCAGCGGCTTCCCCCGCTCGCCCAGCGCCTGGCCACCGACTTCTCCACGGATCCGCGCTTCGACTCCCCGCGCGCGGTGCAGCTGCGGCTGCCCGGCTTCGACCTGCCGCGTCTCGGCGAGCTGGGCAGGCACGTGCGCGACCTGTACGCGGGGGCGGCGCGGCATCCGCAGCGAGTGGAGCAGCGGGTGGACGACGCCTACCTCATGGAACTCGCGACGGCCGTCACCGGCGGGCTCGGCGGCAAGGTCGGTGTCGCACCCCGCGTCTTCCTGCGCAAGCTCGTCGCCGACGTGCTCGACCGGGTCGACGAGTTCGACGACTTCGACCCCCGTAAGCACTATGCGCTCACCCTCTCCGACGGCGAGCTGACCGAGGTGGAACGCAACGCGGCCGTCGCACGCGCCGAGGACGTCGACCTGGAGATGCCGTGAGCGGCATCGACGACCTGGAACCGGCGCTCGTCCACCACATCGTCAACACCCTCGGGTGGTCCGGGCTGCGCCCGCTGCAGGAGGAGGCCATTGCACCGCTGATCGCGGGCGACGACGCGATCCTGCTGGCACCCACCGCGGGCGGCAAGACCGAGGCCGCCGCCTTCCCCCTGCTGTCCAAGATGGTGCAGGGCAGGTGGTCCGGGACGTCCGTCCTGTACGTGTGTCCGCTCAAGGCGCTCCTGAACAACCTGCTGCCCAGGCTGGAGACCTACACGTCCTGGCTGGGACGCACGGCGGCCCTGTGGCACGGGGACGTCACGGCGGGCGTCCGCAAGCGCATCCTCGCCGCGCGCCCCGACGTCCTGCTCACCACGCCGGAGTCGCTGGAGGCGATGCTGGTGAGCGCCAACGTCGACCACATGTCCTTCTTCTCGGGGCTGCGCGCCGTGGTGGTCGACGAGGTCCACGCCTTCGCCGGGGACGACCGGGGCTGGCACCTCCTGGCCGTCCTGGAGCGGCTCCAGCACGTCGTCGGACGGCCCGTCCAACGGGTCGGGCTGTCCGCCACGGTCGGCAACCCGGACGAACTGCTGCTGTGGCTGCAGGGATCGGGAGCGGGAAAACAGCCGTCGACGGTCGTGGCACCGCATCTTTCCGCCCCGAAGCCCGGGACGGCAGTGAGCTCTTCCGCATCGCTCGTGGACATCCAGCTCGACTACGTCGGCTCGGTGGACAACGCCGCCACCGTGATCGCCGCACTGCACCGCGGAGAGAAGAGACTCGTCTTCTGTGAATCCCGCAGGCTCGTCGAGGAGCTGGGTGAGAAGCTGCGCGCCAAAGGTGTGACCACGTTTCTGTCCCACGCCTCCCTCTCCGTCGATGAACGCCGAAGAGCCGAGCAGGCCTTCGCTGAGGCGAGGGACTGCGTCATCGTCTCCACCAGCACGCTGGAACTCGGCATCGACGTCGGTGACCTGGACCGGGTGATCCAGATCGATGCGCCGACCACTGTCGCGTCCTTCTTGCAAAGGCTCGGCCGAACCGGCCGCCGGCCCGGGAGCTTGCGTAACTGCCTGTTTCTGGCACTGGACGAAAGCGGCCTGCTGGGAGCGGCAGCCCTGCTCCTCCAGTGGTCGCGCGGGTGGGTGGAGCCTGTGGTCGCTCCACCGGAGCCACGGCACATCGTGGCTCAACAGCTACTGGCGCTGTGCCTGCAGGAACCCCAGGTCGGCGACGAACTGTGGCAGGAACGGTGGAACAATCTCGGCCCCTTCGACCGATCGGCCGAGCCGATCGTCCGGTACCTGGTCGACAACGGGTATTTGGACCAGGACGGCGGACTGCTGTCCATCGGTCCGGAGGCCGAACGACGCTTCGGTCACCGGCACTTCATGAACCTGACGGCGGTCTTCACCTCTCCGCCTCAGTTCACCGTCCTGCAAGGCCGTAGAGAAATCGGCAAGACGGACCCGAGTCTCCTCACGGAAAAGATCAACGGACCTCGGAGGCTGCTCCTTGCCGGTCGAAGCTGGCAGGTCACGTACATCGACTGGAAGCGCAAACGATGCTTTGTCGAGCCCGTCGACAGCGGAGGCAGAGCGAAGTGGAGCGGAGCAGGATCCAACTTCGGTGTCTCCTTCGAGCTGACACGGGCGGTACGAGAAGTTCTTCTCGGTGTGAACCCGCCGGTGGATATCACACCACGCGCAGAGAAGTATTTGGCCCAGGCACGAGAGCACTTCCTGGAGGAGGTGCACCCCGGCGGCACTGTGATCATCCGTAGCCCGGGCGGGTACGTGAAGTGGTGGACGTGGGCCGGCCACCGGGCGAACGCCACGCTCGCGTCCACGCTCGGCGAGGTCGCCGTACCCGCTCAGCAAGTCAACGACTGCTGGGTCCGCCTGCGTGATGACGTCAGCTCCGACGTATGGAAACACATGTCAGCCACCGCACCAGGCAATCTGTGTCTACCTGAGGTGGATGAGCGTGCGGTCAAAGGACTGAAGTTTGTGGACGCGTTGCCGCCGCGGCTCGCGGAATCGACGCTGGCGAGACGACTGGCGGATCTGGAGGGAGCAGCACGGGTGTTCTCCGAACCCGTGCGCTTCGTAGTACGTCCATGATGAGACTTTCGACTCGGCCCGGTGTTTTCTTTACACCTTCTCGGACCACCGCCGAACTGCTGGGAACGGAGCCGCACCCGACTCGTTTGCCGCCCACGACCTGGAAAAACCGGGTGCGGTCGCCCTTGTCTCGTGACAGTGTTGCCGCTGTTCGAAGGGGGGACCACGTGGCGAAGCTCAACCAGATCATCGCTGTCGAGAAGGGCGTCAAGAGCAAGTCGCTCCAGGACGTCACCGCGGCGCACCACAAGGTGCAGAAGCCGGCGCTGCTGTCCGGCATCTCGCGCACGTACCAGCCGAAGGACGAGGAGGGCGAGCAACTGCCTCCCGAGTCCACGCGGGTGCAGGTGCAGGCCGAGGACGTGCTGCGGGAGATGTCCGCGTCGCTGACCCGGCTGTTCGACGTGACCGCCACCAAGGACTGGGCGAACTGCACGGCCCGCGCGGACGTCACGGTCGACGGGCGGACGATCCTCGCCGACGTCCCGGTGAGCCACCTGCTGTTCCTGGAGAAGCAGCTCACCGACCTCCACACCTTCGTCAGGAAGCTCCCCACGCTCGACACCGCCGAGTCCTGGTCCCGCGACCCGTCCACGGACTGGTGGAAGACGGACCCGGTGCGCACGATCCGCACCAAGAAGGTCCCGCGCAACCACGTCAAGGCGGAGGCGACCGACAAGCACCCGGCGCAGGTCGAGGTGTACTACGAGGACGTGCCCATCGGGTACTGGACGACCGTGAAGTTCTCCGGGGCGCTCCCGGCGCGTCGGGTGAACGAACTGGTGGAGCGGGTCGAGAAGCTCCAGCAGGCGGTGAAGTTCGCCCGCGAGGAGGCCAACGGCACCGAGGTCACCGACCAGCGGGTCGGCGAGGCGGTGTTCGGCTACCTGTTCGGCTGACACCGGCCGCGAGCAACATCCACGATCGCCCCCGCGTGCGAGCGCGGGGGTGCGCGACAGGCGCGGACCGGATTGAGGACCGGTTCGCGCGATGAGCGCAAGCTGACACTGAAGTTCAGCCTGAAGAAGCGGTGACAGTGAAGGTTCGAGTCCTTCCCCCGGCACAACAGCCCGACACCGGGCCGGGGTGGCCCAACACGGCAGAGGCAGCCGCGGTCAATCTCAGACTCTCGCTCCAGTCTCAGCATCGCCACCGATCGCCGGATCGACCGGGGACGGACGAACGCCGTCGGATGCGAGTTCGACTCTCGTCTGCACCTCTTGCCTGGTGCGGTAGTTCAACGGAAGAACACGACGGCATGATGACTGATCCGTCCTCTTAAACGCCGCCGGCGTGCGCAATGGGGTGGCATCCCCAGGGGCCCGGGAGCTGGATACGCCTCCCGGGCTCCGCCATGTCCGGGCCGATCGCGCCGTCCGGGCCGATCGTGGCACGGCCGGGCGCCTGCGCGGCGGACGGCGAAAGAAAAAAGAAAAGGGCGAGGGAAGAGGCGCGGGAAGACGCGGCAAATGAGAAAGGCAAGGAGGTCACTCACTCCTTGCCACTCTCAACGTATAGCGCACCGGGGGCCTTGCGGCAAGGCCCCGGTCGTGCCGGAGAATCACCGGCCGTGACCGGAATCTGTGGAAACGGGGTGTGGTGATGATCGACGTGATCGTCGTCGGCGGCGGGCCGACCGGGCTGATGCTCTCCTGCGAGCTGCGGCTGCACGGCGTGCGCGTGGTCGTGCTGGAGAGGCTGACCGAGCCGACCGGGCAGTCCCGCGGGCAGGGCCTGCACACGCGCAGCGTCGAGCTGATGGACCAGCGCGGTCTGCTGGACCGGTTCCTCGCGGTCAGTGAGAAGTTCCAGGTCGGCGGTCTCTTCGGCGGCATCGTCAAGCCGTGGCCGGACCGGCTGGACACGGCCCACCCGTACGGCGTCGCCACCCCGCAGCCGGTCACCGAGCGGCTGCTCGAGGAGCGTGCCCTGGAGCTCGGTACCGAGATCCGGCGCGGCTGCGAGGTGATCGGGCTGAGCCAGGACGAGGACGGGGTGACCGTCGAGCTGGCGGACGGCACGCGGCTGCGCTCGCGCCACCTCGTCGGGTGCGACGGCGGCCGCAGCCTGGTGCGCAAGGAGATCGGCGTCGGTTTCCCCGGTGAACCCGCCAAGGTCGAGACGCTGCTCGGTGAGATGGAGCTGACCGAGGACCCGGCGGCCGTCGCCGCCGTCGTCGAGGAGGTCCGCAGGACCCAGCTGCGGTTCGGCGCCGCCCCTCTCGGGGACGGGGTGTACCGCGTCGTCGTGCCCGCCGACGGTGTGGCCGAGGACCGTGCCAGCGCGCCGACCCTCGAGGAGTTCCGGCAGCGGCTGCGGGCCGTCGCGGGCACCGACTTCGGTGCGTGCGCGCCGCGTTGGCTCTCCCGGTTCGGCGACGCCACCCGGCAGGCCGAGCGTTACCGGGTCGGCCGGGTGCTGCTGGCCGGCGACGCGGCGCACATCCACCCGCCGACCGGCGGGCAGGGGCTCAACCTCGGTGTGCAGGACGCGTTCAACCTCGGCTGGAAGCTGGCCGCCGTGGTCAACGGCTGGGCCCCGGAAGGGCTGTTGGACAGCTACCACGCCGAACGGCACCCGGTGGGCGCCCGCGTGCTGGAGAACACCCGCGCGCAGATCACGCTGCTGGGGACCGATCCGGGGGCGACCGCGCTGCGGGAGCTGTTCTCGAGGCTGATGGACTTCGAGGAGG
The DNA here is from genome assembly GCF_008704515.1 of Streptomyces viridosporus T7A. NCBI lineage: Bacteria > Bacillati > Actinomycetota > Actinomycetes > Kitasatosporales > Streptomycetaceae > Streptomyces > Streptomyces viridosporus. The sequence goes on along the minus strand of NZ_CP023700.1, from coordinate 2,668,895 downwards.
TGAACCGGTACGTGACCGGGATGATCACCGCGGTCGAGGTCCGCTACGACTTCGGCGAGGGCCACGAACTGCTCGGCCGGCGGATGCGGGACGTGAGGCTGAAGCGGGGCCGCCTCTACGAGCTGATGCGCGGCGGCCGCGGGCTGCTGCTCGACCAGACCGGCCGGCTCTCGGCGGCGGGCTGGGCGGACCGCGTCGACCACGTCGTCGACGTCAGCGAGGAACTGGACGTGCCCGCGGTACTGCTGCGGCCGGACGGCCACGTGGCGTGGGCCGGCGAGGACCAGGCGGATCTGCTCGGCCACCTGCCCCGGTGGTTCGGCGCCGCCGCCGACTGAGCGCGGGCGTGCGGGCGCGTGGGCGCCGGCAGCCCGGTTGCGGGGCACCCAGGAAAGAGTAACCTAAATTTTATCGATACTACCTGATTTATGGAGGTAGGCGATGTTCCTCCGACTGCTGCGGCGTCGCATGCCGCATGGGCTCGTCCTGCTCGGCAACGGCCGTCTGATCCGGGGCTACAGCGGCGCCTACTACGACGGTCACGGATACCAGTACTGACACTGCCCCCACGTCGGACCGGGTCCGCCGCAGGGAAGGTGTCAGACCGACCTTGGAGGATGTGTGGTGGCAGAGGACGCGGCAGAGGACACCGATGCCCTGGTGGCCATGGTGCGGATCCTGTCACCGCACTGCCGTGTCACCAGGATGTCCGACGGAGTGCTGATCGCGGACTGGCGGCGGACGCGTTTTCTCGGGGTGACGACGGCGGACATCCGGAAGTTCGCCGGGGGAGCCTCCGGGGAGCGCGCCGAAATCGTCACCGGTCTCCTCCGCGCCGGGTGTGCGACGGCCCGCCCGAGGCGGCAGTCGGACGCCGCGGTCGGGCTCTGGCTGCGCGGAGTGCACCTGCTGATCCGCACCGTGGGATTCGGGCGCGCCCTTCGGCTCCTGTCCTTGGCGGCCCCGGCCTACGTCCGTGCGGACCCCGCCGCCACGGAGGACGTCGAACGGCTGAAACGGGCGGTGCAGTCACACGGTCACAGGAGCTGGTTCGTCAACGGCGACTGCAAGGCCGAGGCCATGACGGCCTTCGTCCTGTTACGGCGGCGCGGCCTGAAGGCCGTGCTCCACGTCGGTGTGCGCGAGCACCCGTTCGCCCTGCACGCCTGGACGTCTTCGGCCGGCCTGTGCATCCCCGACGCCGATCCGCGCGGACACGCCTTCGCGCCGGTCCTCTCGGTCGGCGGCGGAGGGCAGTGACGTGGAAGCACTCCGCCTCGAGTGGGACGGGGACGTCCCGAAGCTCTGGGCGGCCGAAACCATGGCGCGGCAGGGGCTCGTGACGGCGGTCTCCTCACGGGCCGGGACCGCGGTGGTCGTCGGCTGGGTCCGCTCCGTCCGCGAGCGCGTGGCGGGAGCGCGCGGCCTCCTCGACGACTGGGGCCGGCCGCAGGCGGCACCGCCCCTGCCGACCGGCGACTACGCGGCCGTCCTGGTGTGCCGCGACCGCATCCTGCTGGTGCGGGACGAGCAGGCCCGCATCCCCCTGTTCTTCGGGGAGACCGGTGGTCGTGTCACCGCGGTGAGCACCTCGGCGCGCCACCTGGGCGGCGGAGCGGAGCTGGACCGGCGCTACTTCTGCCGGTACCTGACCGGGAACATGGCGCAACCCCACACGGAACTCACCCCCTTCACCGGGGTGCACCGCGTACTCGGGGGCGAGGTGGTGGAACTCTCGCTCACGGGGCGGATGCGCGGTCGGGTGCTGCGACGCGTCCGTCAGGCCCACGACCCGTCGGTACCGGCGGCGGACGGACCCGGCCTCGCCGGGGCCGCGAAGGAGCTGCGCCTCGCCTTGGAGAACGCCGTCGGGCGCCGTATGGGCAGGGTGACGGCGTGCCATGTCTCCGGCGGCACCGACTCCACCAGCGTCGCGCTGCTCGCGGCACGCCTGTCGGCCGCGGGACAGGGCTGCCCCGGGGACCTCGTCCTGCTCGCCGGGCGCTTCGGACGGGGAGAGCTCGCTGCCGAACAGCCTTACCTGGACGAGGCGATGGCGGAGATCCGCCGGCACGCGCCCGCCGCCCGCCCGGTGATCGTCGACGCCGACGACGTGGCCGACTTCGACGACTTCCAGCACCACGCGGGAGACCCGGACGAGCCGCATGCGCACGCCTTCCGCGCCCCGTTCTGGAGCAGGCTCCACGCCGCTGCGGCGGATCTGGGCTGTGACACCCTCCTGACCGGCTGCGGGGCCGATCCGATCGTGGACGCCAACCCGTTCCACCTGCACCGGCTGGCCCGCACGGGACGGCTCCGGCAGATGACGGGGCAGGCACGCGACTGGGCCGCGGGCAGCGAGCGGGGCTTGTGGGACGTCGTCTCCGCCTACGTGGTGCGGCCGGCTCTTCCGCTGACCGCCGAACGGGTCACGGCGCTCGTCCGCCGCCGCGGAACGGTGCTCGGCGGCCTCGGCGGCTTCGCCCGCCCCCCATGGCTGCGTCCCGGATTCGCGCGGGCCCACGGCTACCGTGGGGCCGGCATCGCGGAGAGCCGCTTCGTGTTCGGGCGCAGGCCCGAACTGTCCCTCTACGAGGCCGCCAACTACCTCGCCGCTCCCGACCCGCTGTCCTGGCGCCGCGCTCGGCAGGACGGGTTCTTCCTCTCGCACCCCTTCCTCGACCCGGAGGTCATCGCCACGATGCGCCGCCTCCCCGCCGAGACTGCGCTCCAGCCGGGCCGTCCGAAGGCGGTACTGCGCGAGGCGATGGCGGATCTGCTTCCGCCCCGGATCGGCGGCCGGGTCGCCAAGGTCCCCTTCAACCAGCTCTACGCCCGCGGCCTGCGGACCCACGGTGACGAACTCATCGACCTCTGCCGCTCCGCGAGGCATCCGCTGGTCGCGGAGATGTTCGACGTCGAGACGCTGTGCCGGGCGGTGAGGGAGGCACAGTTCGGCATGGGGGACTCTTATTCCTGGGACCGTGTGAACAGTTCGCTCGCCCTCGTGGCGTGGCTGGAGCGACTGGACCGGCGCTCCCGCGCGCCCCGTGCGGCCATGCCGGTCACACCTGGTCCTTGATGTCCCAGAGGGTCCGTTTGATCGGACCCGTTTCGGCGGCGATCAAGCCGTACCGGTTCAACGTCTCGCGTATCTCCGCTCTGGACAGGATGCGGTTTTCCTCACCTTTTCGCGTGATGGACACCGACAGGCCCGCGCCATGCGCGCCGAACTGCCAATAGACAGCCACGTAGCGGGGGTCCCTCGTGTGCTGGTCGATCGCATTGTTTTCGTACACCCGGCCGCGGTAGGCGACGGAGTCGCGGCTCTTGTCCCTCGTGACCCACTGGGGCATCTTGCCGCCACTCCAGGAGTATCCCTTCAACTGGATCTGGTCCAGACCGGCCCGGTCCTTGCGTGCCAATTGCGCGGAGGCGTAGAGCGCCAACTGGTCATACGGTGTGTCGATGGGCAGTTGCACGACCGTTCGGGTGACGAACGCGTCGTTCGCCTCGATCCAACTCCCGGCAGACATCCATGGCTGCGCCAACACCAACTGACCGGGCTGGTAGATCTCCCTCCGGGAGAGTGGGTGTTGCACGTAGAAGTCACGGAACGTCTCGGCATCCGCACGCCATTGTTCGCGGGGCCGGTCCGTCCGGCTGAGCGACACCTGCTCGCCCATGGCGTGGAATTCGGTGCCGAGCACGTAAAAGCCCATGTCGCTGCGGTTGTCGATCCTGATCTCGACCGGTACGGCGAATTCCTTGCGGTCCTTGCTCAGTACGGGCTCTCCCACGGTGATGCTGACGAGGGGCTTGGCGCCGCGCTGGGACGGCTGGTAGAGGTGCTGGTAGCCGAAATTGGCCACCGCGAGAGCCGAGGAGATGATCAGTGCCGCGGCCACCCGCTTCGGAGAGGGGATCACGACCGATGTCCGCCACACCGTGAAGACGGCCCACGCGGAACCCGCCGTGAGCAGGCTGAACAGCGTCCGGTAAAGCGTGGAATCGCCGTCCCTGAATGCCTCGAGCAGAAGCATGGTGTTGGCCACCAATGCCGCGACCGTGCCGATCAGCGCGACCATTCCGGAATAGGGGAAGACGTTCCGTCCCCAGTGGTCCACGACCGCGGCAGCGCCCAACAATGAGAGGGCCGAGACCAGGATGAGGATGGCACCGGTGATGCGCCCCGTGTAGGTCAGGGCCCCGCTGAGGTCTTCGAGGCCCCACCAACCCAGCAGCAGCGCCGTCGGGAGGAGGACCAGCAGGATCAACGCCAGGGCAGCCGGTGACTTCCCGGTGTTCGTCGTGCGCAGCAGCGCCCGCAGGCGCGAGCCGGCGCCGGTCCAGGAGGGAGTCCTCACGTGATCACCCCCTGACGCCGCAGGCCGTCCGTCGGGCGCTGACGGTGGCCGCGACCGGAGCACACGCTCGAGCCGTCGGCGAAGAGTCCCGCCGACAGGCACCGGCCTATGCCAACTGGACCCACGGAGTTCTCCTTCGACTTCGACCGTCACTGCGGCCCTGCGGCACCGCACGGGTGGAGCGCCGTCCGGCGAGCCCCTGCCGGCTTCCCGCGGCACGTACCTCGCGGTGGCGTTGCGGAGCATCCGGTCCCCGCAGCGGACCAGGAGACCCGGTGCTGCGCCGGGACTCGAGCACCATCGTCCGGGTCGATCCCTCGGTTCACCATCCGGATGCCTCCGGACGGCCTAGTCGACCGTACGGACGCGCCCGGCGACCGGTGGTTCGTCTCCCGTGGTGCTCCGGGACGGTGCCGAGGTCCACGACCTCCTCGTGCGCCGTCTTCCGGGTCCTCCCGAGCCGGTGCGCCCAGTGCTGTGGTGGAGGGGGACGGACCACTGAATCCGTATGCCGTGAAGCCGTACCGCCGGCCGAGGGCTGTCGAACGCACCGCCTGCTGACCCCCCGCTGGGAGGCCGCCGAGCGGCGCCGGCTGGCTGGGTGGGGCTGCCGAACAGGCCCGTGAAGCCGCTGCGGGTGTGGCTCGACCCGCGGCGTCCGACGGCCCGGTCCGACGACCCGGTCCCGTCGGGCGTGAACATCACCACCCCGTCAACGGGGACGCGGAGGTCACCACCGGGTGTCGGTGCCCCTCTGCTCCCTCCCCACCTGCCCGTATGTCGTTCCCGCCGTCACTGGAGCGGTGTTCGGGGGGTCCGTCGACGCGGTCGTTGTCAACTTCCCTTGGGTGAAGACCTCTTGACGGTTCACGGTTCCCCGCTATGGTCTAGACCGGCGAGCACAGGTCTAGGCCAGTGCCCGCCCGCGTCCCGGTGCCTTCACGGGCCGGGGCGACGTGTGGTGTCCGCCGCGGCGGCGCGACCGCGCGCTCCGCCCTCGCCTCGTCGGCGAGGCGCGCAGGACACATGCGGTGCACACCGTGTGCGTCGGCGATGTCGTGCTCCGTGGCCGGTTCTCATGTACACCGAAGAAAGAGTCATTACATGGACATGAAAAGGCGAGCGTCCCTGGCTGTCGGAGCCATGGTCGCCCCCCTCCTCGCCATCACCCTTCCGGCCGGTACGGCCAACGCCCACGGCTGGGTGACCGACCCGGGCAGCCGCCAGGACCAGTGCGCCCAGGGCGTCGTCGACTGCGGCCAGATCAAGTACGAGCCGCAGAGCGTCGAGGGCCCGAAGGGCCTGCGCAGCTGCAGCGGCGGCAATGCCCAGTTCGCCGACCTCGACGACGACCGCAAGGCCTGGCGGGTCACGCCGGTCGGCGGATCGCACACCTTCACCTGGAAGCTCACGGCACGGCACGCCACCGACACCTGGCAGTACTTCGTCGGCGACCGGAAGATCGCCGAGTTCAACGACCGGGGTGCGCAGCCTCCCGCCCAGGTCAGCCACCAGGTCGACTTCGGTGACCTGAAGGGCCGCCAGAAGGTCCTGGCCGTCTGGAACGTGGCCGACACCAACAACGCCTTCTACGCCTGCATCGACGTCGACATCGCCGGCGGCGGCAACGGCGGTGGCGACAACGGCGGCGGCAACGGCGGTGGCAACAACGGTGGCGGCGGGTCGGACTCCTGCGCCGCGCCGGTCTGGAGCACCGGCACCGTCTACCACGGCGGCGACACCGTCACCCACGACGGTCGCACCTACCGCGCCAAGTGGTGGACGACGAACGAGCGGCCCGGCTCCGCCGACGTCTGGGAAGACCTGGGCGCCTGCTAGACCCGCTCGGATCCGCTGAGCGAGACCGGTGCGGCACGCCAGCCCCACGCGGCGCCCGCCGCACCGGTTCGGCGGGGTCGGCCACCGATGCGAACCGTCCGTCGTTGCGGACGGTTCGCATCGGTGTCAGGCCCCGCCCTCTCGCGTGATCGGCGCCGAGCGCCGAAGGGGCGGCCCGCCGGTCCTCGGCGTCGGCGCCACGGGAACAGCGGACGGCGCCTCCTCCGGCCGAAGGCGCCGGACTCCCCCCTTCCATCGGGGCAGCGCCCCACCGGCACGTCCCGCGGACGCCGGCTCCCACGGCCCGCCACGGGATCAACCGTCGGACGGGTCCGGTCGGGGAGCTCCGAGCGAGCGGTGCGTGACCCGGGCCAGGTGGCGGGCGAAGACCTCGCGGGCGTCGGGGGTGAGCGTGCGCAGGGCCACCAGGGCCGTGACGGCGACGTCGCACAGCTCGGACCGGACGTCGTCCCAGGTGTGCGTGGTGCCCTTGCGCGGGTTCTGGCCGGTCGCGCCGATCACGGCCTCGGCGACCTCGCCGACCTCCTCGGACAGCTTGAGGATCCGCAGCAGCAGGCCCTCCCGGCCCTCGACCGGACGGTTCGCGTCCAGCCACGCGCACAGGTCGTCGACGGCGTCCCACAGATCGACGGCCGGAGCCGGAGGCGGAGCCGTGACCGGGGGAGGAGGCAGGTGGTCGCTCATGGGACAGAGCCTGGCACAGGGCACCGACAGCCCCCGGCGTCCGGTGCCCTACTCGAACAGCGTCTCCTGTGCGCCCTCCCGTGCCTTCCGCAGCCGGCGGCTGCGCGCCCCCACGGTCACCGCCGTGGCCGCCGCGGTCGCGGCGAAGGCCACCGGGACCATCCAGCCCCGGTTGACCGTGTGGCCGAGGGCGTGGTCCAGGGACAACCGGCCGGGGCCCGCGACGGCGAGGCCGGCGGCGGTCAGGCCCAGGCTCGCCGCGTACTCGTAGCCGCCCTCCTGGTTGAAGAAGCCGCTGGGCGCGTGCACGGCCGCCGCGCCCGCCATCGCCCCGGCCGCCGCCGCGCCCGCCGCGGGGGTGGCGAGGCCGAGCGCCAGCAGGACGCCGCCGCCGGTCTCCGCGAGGCCCGCGGCCCGTGCGCTGGCCTTGCCGGGCGCGTAGCCGATGGTCTCCATGAACTGGCCGGTGCCCTCGATGCCGCCCCCGCCGAACCAGCCGAACAGCTTCTGCGCGCCGTGCGCCGCCAGCACCCCGCCGGTTCCCAGCCGGAGCAGCAGCAGGCCCAGATCGCGTCGTTCGTAACAGGTCACGTCGTCTCCCGGAGCAGTCGCTTCGCCGTGACCACCGTCGCAGTCCGCTGTCGGCCCGGCCCGCCGCCGGACGCCGTTCGGGTGGCACGGGTGGCGGGGCCCCGGGGCCGGGACGACGCTGGCAGGCATGACGATTCAGACCGCCCGTCTCAGCGACCCGGCCGTCCGGGCCTTCGTCACCGCCGTCAACAACCACGACCGCGAGGGCTTCATGGCCCTTCTCGCCCCCGGCGCGACCATGGCGGACGACGGCAGCGACCGCGACCTCGCCGACTGGATCGACCGCGAGATCTTCTCCGCCAACGGCCACATGGAGGTCGACAACGAGTCCGACGGGGGCCGCACTCTCGTCGCCCGTTACCGCAACGACACCTGGGGCGAGATGCGCACCCGCTGGACCTTCACCGTGGACGACGACGGCCGGATCTCCCGCTTCGAGACCGGTCAGGCCTGATCCTCTCCACGCTCGTGCGGGGGCTTGCCCTCGCGCGCGCTCGAAGTCCTGGCGTCCCCGGCCACGGAGAGCACACGGACGCTGGGACGCAGCGGTATCGAGGTCGGCGCCGTCGGGTTCGGCTGCTGGGCGATCGGCGGTGAGTGACAGGACTCCGCGGGGCAGCCGCTGGGCTGGGGCAGGGTCGACGACGAGGAGTCCGTACGGGTGGTCCGGCGCGCCCTCGGCCTAGGCGGTGTCTTCAAATGTCACGCCCACATCAGGAGCGATGCGAGGGTGACGGCTGCTTGGTAGGACTCGGCGGTCTTGTCGTAGCGGGTGGCGATGCCGCGCCACTGCTTCAGGCGGCTAAAGCAGCGTTCGACCACGTTGCGCCGTTTGTAGAGCTGCCTGTCGAAGGCCGGCGGCCGCCCGCCGCGGCGGCCGCGGCGGAGCCGGTTGCGGATCTGGTCGGCCCGCTCCGGGATGGTGTGGCCGATGCCCCGTCGCCTGAGCCAGGCCCGGATCGCCTTGGAGCTGTAGCCCTTGTCGCCGAGCACGTGATCGGGCCGGACGCGGGGCCGTCCCGGTCCGAGGCGGGGCACCCGGATCGCCTCCATCACGGCGGTGAACTGGGTGCAGTCGTTGGTGTTGCCGCCGGTGACGGTGAAGGCGAGCGGGCGCCCCAGGGCATCGCAGGCGAGGTGGATTTTGCTGGTCAGGCCGCCTCGGGAGCGTCCGAGGGCGGGGTTGTGGATCCCCCTTTTCGGGCGCCGGCGGCGTGCTGGTGGGCGCGGACAACGGTGGAGTCGACCGACACCAGCCAGTCGATGTCCCCGGCCGCGTCCGCCTGCGCCTGGGCGGCCCGGAGCATCCGCTCGAAGGTGCCGTCCAGGGCCCACCGGCGAAAACGGGTGTGCAGCGTGGCCCACGGGCCGTACCGCTCGGGCACGTCCCGCCAGGCGGTTCCGGTGCGGAACTTCCACACGATCCCGTTGAGGACCGTGCGGTCGTCCAGCCGCTTCCTGCCCCGCAACGAGGCGGGCAGCAATGGCCGGACGAACTCCCACTCGGTATCCGACAGTTCATGGCGACGTATCACCCGACCATGATCCACCACTCAAGATCATTTGAAGACACCGCCTAGGCGTCACCTTCTTCGACACCGCCGACGAGGGGGTACCTCCCTGCTCGAACGAAGCTGAGAGCTTGGGGGAGGCACCGGGCACAGCGAACGCGTCCTCGGCCGGGCCCTCGGCCGCCGCCGGGACGAGGTCGTCGTCGCCACCAAGGGGGCAACGCCTTCGACGCGGACACCCGCACCCTCACCGGCGGCGACGACTCGCCGGAGCACCTCCGCCGGGCCCTGACCGCCTCGCTGCGCCGCCTCGGCACCGACCGGATCGACCTGTACCGGCTCCACCTCGCCGACGCCGACCCCGAGCGGGCCGCCGGGCTCCGCGACGCGTGCGAGGAACAGGTGGCGCAGGGACTGATCCGGGCCTACGCCTGGAGCACCGACGACCCGGCCCGTGCCGCCGTGTTCGCGGCCACCGTGTTCGCGAAGGGGCCGCACTGCGCCGTGCAGCACGCGCTCAACGTGCTCACGGACACGCCCGAGATGCTCCGGCTGTGCGAGGAGGCGGGCCTCGCCTCCGTCAACCGCAGCCCGCTCGCCAGGGGCCTGCTCACCGGCGAGCGGATGGCCGAGGTCGAGCGGATCCTCGTCCGGTAGCCCGGTAGCCCAACGGCCTGATGGCCCGACGGTCCGGTGGGGGCGGTGCCCCCGGACGCGGATCGGTCCGCCGGACAAGGCAGCCGTTCCCCGCGCGGTGCGTACCCGCGGCCTCCCGCGGGCCCACCCCGTCCCGATGGCGTGGGTCAACTGCCGCTTCCCCCTCGGACGTGGCCTGTGACATCCCTCCGCCCACCTCTGAAACTCCGGCGCACTAGGGAACCTGACGAACCATCGGGTGACGCGGGCGGCCCGGACGGCGCGTCCTCACCCGAGCGCGGCCCGCGCACGGCACCGTCGTCGTCGGGAAGGGCGCGCGCCGCGCGTCCGCCTCCGTCGGCGGCTCCGTCGTGCGGACCTCATGCGATCGTCATCCGAATGCTGTGTACGCGTCAATGCGGTGTCGTCCCCGGCCGCTCCCATTCCTCCCGTATCCGTAGACCAGGGGAGGACCGGATGACATCCGAGGCCCGTCAGTCACAGCACGCTCCCGAACTCCGCACGGCTGCCCGGCACATCGGCCGCCGCCGCTTCCTGACCGCCACCGGCGCCGCCGCCGCGCTCGCCTTCGCGGTGAACCTGCCCACCGCGGGCACCGCGGCGGCCGCCGAGCTCGACGCCGCGCGCCTCACCGAGGACCCCTTCACGCTGGGTGTCGCCTCCGGCGACCCCCGCCCGGACTCCGTGCTCCTGTGGACCCGGCTCGCCCCCGCCCCGTTCGAGGCCGACAGCGGTCTTCCCGCCCAACGCGTCACCGTGCACTGGGAGGTGGCGTACGACGAGAGGTTCCGCCGCATCGCCAGACGCGGCACCGCGACCGCCCACCCCGAGTTCCACCACACGGTGCACGTCGAGGTCGGCCACCTCGGCGCCGACCGCGTCCTGTACTACCGCTTCCGCACGGGCCGCTGGATCAGCCCCACCGGCCGGACCCGCACCGCCCCCGAACCCGGGGCCCGGCCCCGCTCGCTCACGCTGGCCGCCGTCTCCTGCCAGGCCTACCACGACGGTTACTTCACCCCGTACGCCCACCTCGCCGCCGACGACGTCGACGTGGTCTTCCACCTCGGGGACTACCTGTACGAGTACGCGGTCAACTCCGCGGGCGGTGCCCGCAATTACACCGACCGGACCCTGCCCGCCCTGTTCGACCGGGAGACCGTGACCCTGGAGGACTACCGGCTGCGCTACGCCCTCTACCGCACCGACCCCGACCTGCGCGCCGCGCACGCCGCCCACCCCTTCGTCGTCACCTGGGACGACCACGAGACCGAGAACAACTACGCCGACGACATCCCGGAGAACAACGTCCCGCCGGAGGAGTTCCTGCTGCGCCGCGCCTCCGCCTACCGCGCCTACTGGGAGAACCAGCCCCTGCGCCGCCCCCAACTCCCCGACGGCCCCGACATGCGGCTGTACCGGCGCCTGCAGTGGGGCCGACTCGCCCAGTTCGACGTGCTCGACACCCGCCAGTACCGCTCCGACCAGGCCTACGGCGACGGCGCCCGGCTGCCCGGCCCGGACATCGACGACCCGTCGCGCACCATGACCGGCGCCTCCCAGGAACGCTGGCTGCTCGACGGCTGGCGCTCCTCGCGGGCGCTGTGGAACGTCGTGCCGCAGCAAGTCGTCTTCTCCCAGCGGAAGTTCGACCTCGCCACGCCCTCGCGGCTGTCCATGGACGCCTGGGACGGCTACCGCGCCTCCCGCCGCCGCCTCCTCGACGGGGCGAAGGCGGCCGGGATCGAGAACCTGATGGTGCTCACCGGCGACGTGCACGTCGGTTACGCCTTCGACATCAAGGACGACTTCGACGACCCGGACTCCAGGACCGTGGGCACCGAGATCGTGGCCACCTCGATCGCCAGCGGCAAGGACGGCACCGAGAAGCCCGCGAACCGGGACACCTACCTGGCGGCCAACCCGCACCTGCGGTTCTACGACGGCCGGCGCGGTTACGTGACCGTCGAGCTGGGCCGCGAGGCCGCGCGCGCCGACTTCCGGACGGTGCCGTACGTGACCCGGCCCGGGGCGCCGATCGCGACGGCGGCGTCCTTCGTCACCGCGGCGGGAGAACCGGGGCTCGAACCCGCCTGAGCCCCGGAGCCGATCGGCGGTCCTCGCTCAGCGGCGCTCCCCCGGGTAGCGGACGCCGACGCGGTCCCGGATCGCGTCGAGCGTCCGCATCACGGCGAGGGTGCCGTCGAGCGGGACGAGCGGGGACTCGGTCTCACCGGCCCGCAGGGCCCGCATCACCTCCGCGGCCTCGTGCTTGAGGGTGTTGCGGGGGCCGTCCGCCGGGTCGGCCGTGAACTCCTCGGCGTCCCGGCCGTCCCGGTGCAGCACGAACCGGTCCGGGAAGAAGAAGCCGTACGGGACGTCGATCCGGCCCTTCGACCCGGTGACCGAGGCGGAGGTCGCCGTGCCGCCGACGAGGGAGCAGTGCACCGAGGCGAGGGCGCCGTCGTCCCAGGAGAGCAGCGCCCCCGTCTGGAGGTCGACGCCCCTCTCCGAGAGCGTCGCCCGCGCCACCACGTCCGCCGGCTCCCCGAGCAGCAGTTGCGCGAACGACACCGGGTACACCCCGAGGTCCAGCAGCGCGCCCCCGCCCAGCGCCGGGTCCAGCAGCCGGTGCGAGGCCGGCAGCGGCTCCGCCAGTCCGAAGTCCGCCTGCACGCTGCGCACCTCGCCGATCGCGCCGTCGTCGACCAGCGCCTTGAGCCGCCGCACCACGGGGTTGCAGTACATCCACATCGCCTCCATCAGGAAGCGCCCGTTCTCCCGCGCCGAGGCGACCAGTTCCGCCGCCTCGCGCGCGTTCAGCGTGAACGGCTTCTCGCACAGCACGTTCCGCCCGGCCTCCAGGCACAGTCCGGCCGCCGCGCGGTGCGCCGAGTGCGGCGTGGCGACGTAGACGACGTCGACCTCCTCGTCCCGCGCCAGCGACTCCCAGTCGCCGTACGCCCGCGGTATCCCGAACCGTTCGGCGAACGCCTTCGCCGGTTCCGGCGACCGCGACGCCACCGCCACCACCTCCGCGTCCGGCAGGTCCACCAGGTCCGCCGTGAACGTCGCGGCCATCCCGCCGGTCGCCAGGATCCCCCAACGCACGTTCCGCCCCGTCATCCGTCCCACCCCTGCTCGTGTCGTCGGCACCTCGGCCGCGAACGTCCATGGAAGCGCTCCCACGGCATCGTCGTCGACGCCGAGCACCCCGTACGAGCTGAGAGCATAGGGAGCCGACGACGCGGAAAGGGAGGGGTCACATGCCCGAGGGCGGGGCGTCCATATCGAATCCGACGGCGAACTCGACGGCGCGAACGGACTCAACGGAGGAAACGGCGACGAATCCGGCGGCGCGTCCGGCGGCGAACCCGGTGACGGGTGTCACACCGGCGCTCCGCGCGACCGCCGGCCGCACCGGTCTGCTGGTGACCTTCCTCCTGGGCGGCCTGACCGCCGTACCCCCGCTGGCGATGGACATGTACCTCCCCGCCCTCCCGGAGGTCACCCGGTCCCTGCACACGTCCGCCGCCACCGTCCAGCTCACGCTCACCACCTGTCTGGCCGGCATGGCGCTCGGGCAGCTGGTGGTCGGCCCGATGAGCGACCGGTGGGGACGCCGCCGCCCGCTGCTCGTCGGCCTCGCGGTCTACGTCGTCGCCACCGTGCTGTGCGCGTTCGCGCCGACCGTCGAACTCCTCGTCGCCTTCCGGCTGCTGCAGGGCCTGGCGGGCGCGGCCGCCATCGTCATCGCGCGGGCGGTGGTCCGCGACCTGTACGACGGTGTGGCCATGGCCCGCTTCTTCTCGAACCTCATGCTGATCTCCGGCCTGGCGCCGATCATGGCACCGCTCATCGGCGGGCAGGTCCTGCGGGTGACGGACTGGCGGGGCGTGTTCGTCGTCCTCGCCGTCCTCGGGGTGCTGCTGGCGGCCCTGGTCTGGGCGAAGCTGCCGGAGACGCTGGCCCCCGCCGACCGCCACGGCGGCGGCTTCGGCGCGGCCCTCGGCTCGATGCGCCGGCTGCTCGCCGACCGGGTCTTCGCCGGCTACATGCTCACCGGCGGATTCGCCTTCGCCTCCCTCTTCGCCTACGTCGCGGCCTCCCCGTTCGTCGTCCAGGAGATCTACGGGGCCTCCCCGCAGACGTTCAGCCTGCTGTTCGGGCTCAACTCGATCGGCCTGATGATCATGGGGCAGATCAACGGCAAGGTGCTGGTCGGCCGGGTCCGGCTGGACCGGGTGCTCGGATTCGGGCTCTGCGTCGTGGTCGTCGCCGCGGTCGCGCTGCTGCTGATGTCGCTGGGCGTGTTCGGCGAGGTCGGGCTGGTGCCCGTGGCCGCCGCGCTGTTCGTGCTGATGTCCGCGATGGGCATCACCATGCCCAACACCCAGACCCTCGCCCTGATGCGCACCCGGCAGGCCGCCGGTGCCGCCTCGGCCCTGCTCGGCACGGCGTCCTTCCTCGTCGGCGCGATCGCCTCCCCGCTGGTCGGGATCGCCGGGGAGGACACCGCCGTCCCGATGGCCGTCGTCCAACTGGTCGCCGCGCTGGCGGCGCTGGCCTGCTTCACCGGCCTGTGCCGTCCCTGGGAGGGGCGGGCGAGCGCGGAGGGTGAGGGCTTCTGAGCGCCCCGAGGCTGCGTCACGGCACACCGGAACGGGCCGGACTCGACCCCGGGGAACTGCGCCTGCTGGTCCGTGAGGTCCGCGCCCGCACCGCCGGCGAGCGCCCCTGGGCGGCCGGGGCCGTCGTGGTCGTCGGCCGGGGCCCGGTGCTCGCCGTGCAGGAGGCGGCGGGCTGGGCCGTGCGGTACGCGGCGTACGACGAGAGGACGGACACCGCGGTGGAGCTGCCGCCGGGCGCCCGTGTGCCGATGACCGTGGACACGCCCTTCGACCTGGCCTCCCTCACCAAGCTGTTCACCTCGGTGGCCGCCGTGCAGCAGATCGAGCGGGGCACGCTCGGCATCGACGCGCGCGTGGGCGCGTACCTGCCGGACTTCACGGCGGCGGCGCGCCACGGCGTCACCGTCCGGCAACTGCTCACCCACACCTCCGGGCTGCGCCCCGAACTCCCGCTGTACGCCTGCGCCGACGACGCGCAGCGCCTGGCGCTGCTGCGCGCCGAGCCGCCCGTCGGCGTGCCCGGCACGTACTGCTACTCCGACCTCAACATGCTGCTGCTCCAGCACGTCCTGGAACGCCTCACCGGCCGCACGCTCGACACGCTGGTCCGGGACGGCATCACCCGCCCGCTCGGCATGACGGCGACCGGCTTCGGGCCGTGCCCGGGCGCGGCGGCCACCGAGGACCAGCGGCGGCCGTGGGCCAAGGCGGACCGGGGGATGCTGCGGGGCGAGGTGCACGACGAGAACGCCTGGGCGCTGGGCGGGGTCGCGGGCCACGCCGGGCTGTTCTCCACGGGACGGGACCTGGCGGTGTTCTGCCGCGCGCTGCTGGCGGGCGGTTCGTACGGCCCCGCCCGCATCCTCGGCCCCGACTTCGTGGACCTGCTGTTCACCCCGCCGGGGCTGGGCTTCGCCCTGGACCAGCCCTGGTTCATGGGCGAACTGGCGGGGCGCGGGGCGGCGGGGCACACCGGTTTCACGGGGACGTCGCTGGTCCTGGACCGGGCCACGGACACCTATCTGGTGCTCCTCGCCAACACCGTCCACCCCCGCCGCCGGCCGGCCCCCGACAACGCGCCCCGGGCGGACGCGGGGACCCGGGTGGCCCGGGCGGTGCGGGGCGCCGGGGCGGCACGGTGACCGGGCGGTCCGGCGGAGCTGAGAGAATCGTGGGGTGAACGCCCCCGCCGCCTCCCTCACCCCCGCCGAAACCCTGCGCGCCGCCCTCGCCGGGCTGCTCGACGGGCTTCCGCCGCGGCAGGCCGCCCAGGCCGTCGAGCGGCTGATCGCCACCTACCGGGGCGCCACCCCGACCGGGGCCCCCATCCTGCGGGACCGCGCCGACGTGGCCGCGTACGCCGCGTACCGCATGCCCGCGACGTTCGAGGCGGTGCGGTCGGCGCTGGAGGCGTTCGCCCGCGCGGTGCCCGGATGGGCGCCCGGCGACCACGTGGACGTGGGCGGCGGCACCGGTGCGGCGGCCTGGGCGGTGAGCGCGACCTGGGACGGCGGGCGGCCCGTGACGGTCCTGGACTGGGCCGAGCCCGCCCTCGCCCTCGGCCGGGAACTCGCCGCCGCGCACCCCGCGCTGAAGGACGCCCGGTGGCAGCGCGCCCGCATCACGGCGGAACTCACCCTCGCGAGCACGGACCTCGTCACCGTCTCCTACGTCCTCAACGAACTGACCGCCCCCGACCGCGCCGCCCTCGTCGACGCCGCCGCCGGGGCCGCGCGGGCCGTCGTGATCGTCGAGCCCGGCACCCCCGACGGCTACGCCCGCGTCATCGAGGCCCGCGACCGCCTGGTCTCCGCCGGGTTCCGCATCGCCGCCCCCTGCCCGCACAGCGCCGCCTGCCCCATCGCCCCCGGCACCGACTGGTGCCACTTCTCGGCCCGGGTCAGCCGTTCCTCGCTGCACCGCCAGGTCAAGGGCGGCTCCCTCGCCTACGAGGACGAGAAGTTCAGCTACGTCGCCGCCACCCGGCTCCCGGCGACCCCCGCCGCCGCCCGCGTCGTCCGCAAGCCGCAGATCCGCAAGGGGCAGGTCCTGCTCGACCTGTGCGAGACGGACCCGTCCCTGCGCCGGACCACCGTCACCAAACGCCACGGCGACCTGTACCGGGCGGCCCGGGACACCGACTGGGGCGACGCCTGGCCGCCGGCGGGCTAGCCCGCCGGCCGTTCTCCTCACCGACCCGGTGGACCTGCGCGGTCACAGCACCGGCCGAGCGGAGCCCGACTGTCCCGCTCCTCCCGTCTCTGCCACCTCTCCTATTCCTCCGACCCCTCTTTCCCTTCCTCCTCCTGCCGCCGCCGCTGCTGCTCCTGCCGCTTCTCCTGGAGCGCGCGCAGCAGTTCCCGTTTCTGCGCCTGCGGATCGTGTCCGCCGCCGACGCGTCCGCCGCGTCCGCCGCCGCGCAGGGCCTCGCGGCCGAGGTGCCGCCGGCTGCCGCCGACGCCCAGCATGTTTCCGGCTCCGCCTCGGGCCATGGTGATCTCCTTCGGTGCGTGCCACGTAAGACACCCTTGACGAGACGTATCGTCTCGCTTTTGACGCTCCCCACTGTCAGACGAGACGGACCGTCTTGTCAACCTGATAAATTCGACCCATGGCCCCGAACGAATCCGCCCGGTCCACCCGGGACAAGCACACCCCCGACGCCACCCGCCGCAGCGAGCGCTCCCGGCGGGCCATCTACGACGCCGCCCTCGCCCTGGTCGCGGAGGTCGGCTACCCCAGGACGACGATCGAGGGCATCGCCGCCCGCGCCGGTGTCGGCAAGCAGACGATCTACCGGTGGTGGCCGTCGAAGGCCGACGTCGTCCTGGAGGCGTTCCTCGATCTGAGCGAGCAGGCCGCTCAGGCCGCCGGGCAGGAGGCCCACGCCCTGCCGGACACCGGCGACCTCGCCGCCGACCTCAAGCTCGTCCTGCGCGCCACGGTCGACGAGCTGCACGACCCGGCCTTCGAGGCGCCGTCGCGCGCACTGGCCGCCGAGGGCGTCGTCAACGAGGAACTCGGCCGCAGGTTCGTGGCCAAGCTGCTGGAACCGCAGCTCCGGCTGTACGTCGACCGGCTGCGCTCCGCGCAGGCGGCGGGCGACGTCCGTGCCGACGTCGACCCGCGCATCGCCCTGGAGCTCTTCGTCTCCCCGCTCGCCCAGCGCTGGCTCCAGTACACGGGGCCGATCTCCTACGAGTACACCGACACCCTCGTCGACTACGCCCTGGGCGGCATCGCGCCCCGCTGACCGCACCCCTCGGGGAGCCGACCCGCCGGCCCGGTCTCCGTGGGGCGCCTCACCGCCCCAGCGCGCGGCTCACCGTCCCGATCGGGCGCACCGGGTGCCGGGCCAGCCGCCCCGGGGTGTCCGTGATGATCCCGTTGCAGCCGAGGGCCAGCGCCCGGTCCCGCTGGCCGGGGGAGACGACCGTGTGGGCCCACACCCGGGGGATGCCGGAGCGCACCGCGCGCATCAGGTCCACGTCCCGGGCCTTGATGTCGACGTCGAGCACGTCGACGTGGGCACGCCAGCGCTCGGGGCGGTCCGTGCGCAACTGGCGGGCCGAGCGCCACAGCTGCGTCAGCAGGCCCAGGCGGTGGATGCGGCGGGCGACCTCGGGGTCGTTGGTGTTCACGAGGACCGAGCGGGTCAGGCCGCGGGCGCGGATCAGCGCGGCCAGCCGGTCCAGGCCGCGCGGGTCCTTCGCCTCCAGCATCAGCACGATCCGTCCGCCGAGGCGGTCCAGCACCTCGGCGACCGTCGGCGGCCGCTCCGAGCGCCAGCTCCCCGGCAGCGAGGCGCGCGGCCGCAGCCGGACGCCCCGCCACTCCCGGGCGTCCAGGGCGCTCACCTCGCCGCCCAGGTAGGTGGTGCGGTTCAGGGTCGCGTCGTGGAGGACGACCGGTGTGCCGTCGCGCAGCAGCCGGGTGTCGAAGTCCAGCACCTGCGCCGTCCCGCGCCGGTACGCCGCCATCAGCCCCGACATGCTGTTCTCGGGGACCTCGCGGGCCCCGCCGCGGTGCGCGACGTAGGTGACGCGGGGCAGCGCGTCCACCGTCAGCGGGCCGCGGCCCCACTCCAGCGGCTCCGCCGGGCCGCCGCCGTGGCCCGTGAGGACCAGCGAGACCGCGGAGGCCGCGGCCGCCAGACCCGTCGTCGCGATCCTTGTGACCATGGCGACCACGGTAGGTGCGCACGTCCTGGCACGGCGTGCAAGGACACCCGGTCCGTCACGTCGTGCGGCATGTGTCCCCTTCGCCTTGCGTGGTACCCCACGTCCTGTCCGGGCGCCCTCATCCCACCTGCGCCGATTGTGGGCTCCGGCCCCCCGATGCGCACGATCGTGGGACCATAGGGCATGCTGTTCCGCACGACGGCGAGGCGAGGAGATAGATGAGCGCGGCGTTCGGCGGCCGAACCGGCCGACAGGGCAAACTCTCCCAGTGGCTGCAGAAACGCCGCCCGAAGCAGGCCGCCGACGAAGGCGGCCGCGAGGCCCTGCTGCTCGCCGCCGCCGACGCGGGACTGCCGCTGGCACCCGCCGCCCACCCCGCCGGCTACCAGTGCTCCTGCGACCGGGTCGGCTGTCCCACCCCCGCCCGGCACCCGGTGTCGTTCGCCTGGCAGACCCAGTCGACCACCGACCGCGCCCAGATCGAGCGCTGGGCCCGCCACCAGCCGCAGGCGAACTTCATCACCGCGACCGGCATGGTGCACGACGTCCTCGACGTCCCCCTGGACGCCGGCCGCGAGGCGCTCGAGCGCCTGCTCGAGGCCGGGGTCGAGGTCGGCCCCGTCGCCGAGAGCGACGACGGCCGGATGCTGTTCTTCACCCTCACCCGCGGCACCCCCGAGGACGAGGACGAGTGGTGGCCGTGCGAGCTGGACTGCCACCCGGAGACCATGGACGAGCACCCCGGCCTGCGCTGGCACTGCCGCGGCTCCTACGTCCTCGTACCCCCGGCCCGTCTGCCCGGCGACGACGACCGGTCGGTGCACTGGGTCCGCGGCCCGGAGCACCCGCTGCCGGACCCGCTGAGCCTGCTGGAGGTCCTCACCGACTCCTGCGCCCGCCACGTCGGCGAGCAGTCCGACCACGCGGGCACGGCCTGGCCGCTGCACCGCTGATCCCACCGCGCCGCACCCCCGCGCCACCGGTGCCCGGAGCACCGCCGCCGCGCACCCGCCGTCCGCCCGCGCGCCTACTCGCCCTTCGCGGACGTCAGCCCCTGGATCCGCCCCAGGATCTCCACCTCGCCCTCGGCCGGAGCCAGGGCGACCTCGTTGGAGACGAACTCCATCGTCAGGGACTGCCGGATCTCACCGGTGGTCAGCGCCAGCACGCTCTTGTTCGGCGTCGGCACCGACGCCCCGGCCGCGGCGGTCTGCTTCTCGAAGTGGCGCGTGGTGAAGAACACCAGCGCCCCGCCGTCCTCCGTGCGCAGCGCCAGCGGCGCGTAGTCGCCGTTGGTCACCGGCTCGTCGATGTACTGCGTGGCCAGGCCCGGCCGCGTCGACTTCTTCTCGCGCAGCGTCCGCCACGCGCTGGTGTGCGGACCCTCGGCGAACGCGTCCCCGCCGTCCTTCAGGTACGCCGTGTACTCCTCGCTCAACTCGCCCGGCGGCACGGCCAGGTCGCCGGCGTCGGCGGGAACGGCCTCGGCCCAGCCGTCCCGGTCCGTCCTGAACTCCGGTAGGTCGTCCGGGGCCACCAGGGTCAGATAGGCCGCTTCCCAGGTCTCGTCCAGGCCGTCCCGGGTGAACACCAGCAACCAGCGCACGTCGCCGCCCTTGTTGCCGGCCGCGTCGGCGAGGAACCAGCGGGGCCAGCCGGCCTTCTTGGGGATGGTGAACCGCGCGTCCGTCAGCTTCAGCGGCGCGTGCCCCGGGTTGCCCCGCGGGTTGTTGACCCGCCCGGCCTTCAGCCGCGCCGCGTCGATGGCGGCGAGCGCGCCGGTGGTGTGGTCGGCGTCCAGGGAACTGTCGTACGCCTTGTCGGCCGCGTTGTACGCGGCCGTGAACTCCCGGAGCGCCTCGGCGGCTTCGGCGCGCGTGGTGGCCGGGAGCACCTCTCGTTCGCCGTGCACCACCACGCAGCCGCTCGCCGTCAACGACAAAGCGGTCACACAGGCCGCGATCAGGACGCCCCGGTCGAGCCCGCGGAGCCTTCGAAGGCCGAGATCCCTGCTCATTCGGTTCCTTCACCTTCCCCTTCCCGGGGGCGAACCCTACCGGGGAGGGAAACGGCGCGAGCGCCGGGACCGGATACCGCGGCCGCACCGTGACGTGACACGCAGGCGCGCCCGGCCCCGTCCACCGGCCGCTCGCCGGCCGGGTGACGGCCGCGGAACGGCCGGACGCAGGCCACGGAACGGCCGGGCCGCCGGTCAGGCGGAGGTCGGCCCGCCCCGGTCCGGGAGCACCAGCACCGCTCCGGTCCGCGGGTGCGGGAACACCTCGACGGGCTGGTCGTACACCTCCGACAGCAGCCGTTCGGTGAAGACCTCCTCCGGCGGTCCGTCGGCGGCGACCCGGCCGCCGCGCAGGACCGCCACCCGGTGCGCGTGCGCCGCCGCGAGACCGAGGTCGTGCACCACCCGACCACCGCGTCCCCGGCGCGCGCCCTCGCCCGGCACAGCCGCAGCACCAGTTCCTGGTGCCGGAGGTCCAGCGCGGCGGTCGGCTCGTCGAGCATCAGCAGGGGAGCGCGCTGGGCGAGCACCCGGGCGAGCGCGACCCGGGCCCGCTCGCCGCCGCTGAGCGCGGAGAAGGGGCGCGCGGCGAAACCGGTGACCTCGGTGGCGGCCATCGCCTCGGCCACGACCGCGTCGTCGTCCTCGAGGCGGGCGGCGGCCCAGGGCGCCCGGCCCATGCGGACCACCTCCTCGACCGTGAACGGGAAGGAGAGGGAGGCCGACTGGGGCAGCACGGCGCGGCGCAGCGCGAGTTCGGGCGCGGACCAGGACGGCGCCGGGCGCCCGTGGATCCGCACCGTCCCGGCGGTGGGCGGCAGATCGGCGGCGAGGGCGCTCAACAGGGTGGACTTCCCTGCCCCGTCTCGTTCCCGACCGGGGGTCAGGTGCCGCCGCCGGCTTTGGACCTGTACTCCTCGGCCTTGTCGCGGCTGACGTTCCCGTACGAGACCAGGGGGTTGTCGTCGATGTCCAGGAAGGACGCGTCGCCGGGCAGCGGGGCCTCGACCGCCCGCAGCGCACCGGCGGTCGGGTGAGTCGCGGGAACGCGCAAGCGTTGCCGTGCGTCCCGGCGCCTTCGCGGGCTAGCGGTTGAAGGCGGGCAGGGCGAACCGGGCGACGAGCGGGAAGCCGTCCTCCCGGGCGCTCCTGGCGTTCACCGAGTACACCACCGTCCGGGACAGGTCCCGGGTCGCGGCCAGCACCGTGTGGTAGCCGGGCCGGGACCCCGTCTTGCCCCATATCTCCCTCCCGTTGTGGACGTAGCGCTCCCACGCCATGCCGTAGGTCGCGCCGTCGACGTCGGGGACGGTGAGCATCTGGTCCAGGAGCGGCCGCGGCACCACCCGGCCCCGGAACAGGGCCATCAGGAAGCGTTCCAGATCGGCAGTGGTGGAGATCATGTTCCCGGCCGCCCAGCGGTCGGACATGTTCCACTCCGTGACGTCGGTGGTCCGGCCGCCGATGTCCGCGTAGGCCCGGTGGTGCGGGCCGCGGACGCGCGGGTCCGCCCCGGCGGGGAAGCCGGTGTGCCGCATGCCCAGCGGGCGGAAGATCCGTACGTCGGCCTGGTGCTCGTAGCGGTCGCCGGTCACCTTCTCGATCAGCAGGCCGAGCACCGTGTAGTCGATGTTCTGGTACACCTGCCGCTCTCCCGGGTCGGACGCCGGCCCCTTGGCGACGGCCGTGGCCACCACCCGTTCCGGCGTGAGGGTCCTGAACCGGTTGACGTACATCTCCTCGGTGGTCGCACCGAGGCTCGCGCCGGGCTGCAGGCCACTGGTGTAGGTGAGCAGGTGCCGTACGGTCGGTGACTCGGCGAAGGAGGCCGGCAGCAGGCCGGGCAGGTAGCGGGTGACGGGCGCGTCCAGCTCGACACGGCCCTCCGCGACGAGCTGGAGCACGATCGCCGCGGTGACCGTCTTGGTCGTCGACCCGGCCCGGAACCGGGCGTTCTCCAGGGCCGGGGCCCCCGTGCGCAGGTCCCGGACCCCGGCGGTCCCCGTCCAGGTTCCCTTGCCGCCGACCCGGACGAGAGCCGCCGAGACGTCCCCGTCGGGGAGTCCGGCGAGCGCCTTCTCCAGAGCGGCGGTGTCGGGGCCGTCGGCGACCGGGGCGGATCCGGCCCCGGTCGCCGCGGCGACGGGGTGGGCGGCCGCCGCTCCGGCGAGGGGGCCGAGGGCCAGAGAGGCCAGCAGTGCGGAGGCGACGGCGATGCGGATACGCGTACGGGTACGGGCGTTCATGGGCCGGTGCTCCTGTTTCCCGGGGGAGTGCTTCGGACGGGCTCCATCCTGGTGATCGCGCACGCCGCCGGGATCCTGCCCGCAGAGGAGAGCGCCCCTTATGTCCGGGACCCGCCTCTCGGGGGCACCCCCCAGGGGTTACCCCGAGAGGCGGGAATCCGGAGCCCGGGGCGGGCACGGAGGGCCGGCGGCCCGGGACGGGCCGCCGGCCGCGCGGTGCTTGAATGCCTCCGTGACTGACTACGACGTGCTGCGCGTCTTCTGCGGCCCCCGTGGCGGGTACGGCAACGAACTCGGCGTCGTCCGCAACGGCTCCGTGATGCCCGAGCGGGACGAGCGGCAGGAGTTCGCCGCGAAACTCGGCTTCAGCGAGACCGTGTTCGTCGACGACCCCGAGCGCGGGGTGATCGACATCTACACCCCCACCCTGCGCCTGCCCTTCGCCGGCCACCCCTGCGTCGGCACGGCCTGGCTGCTCGACGTGCCCGAACTGGTCGTCCCCGCGGGGGTGATGGGCGCCCGGCAGGACGGGGAGTTCTGCTGGATCGAGGCACGGGCGGAGTGGGCGCCGCCGCGCACCCTGCGCCAGTACGCCACCGCCGCCGAGGTGGACGACCTGCCCGTGCCGCCGAAGGGGGAGTGGATCTACGCGTGGGCCTGGCTGGACGAGCCGGCGGGCCGGATCCGCGCCCGCGCCTTCCCCGGCCGCGACGACGGCATCGAGGAGGACGAGGCGACGGGCGCCGCGGCCCTGCTGCTCACCGACCGCCTGGGGCGCGCCCTGAACATCACCCAGGGCACGGGCTCCCAGATCCTGACGGCCCCCCAGCCGGAGGGGTGGACGGAGATCGGCGGACGGGTGTACCTGGAGCGCTGAGCGCCGTCGGCCCGTGCCGAAGCCGTGCGCGGCGTCCGCCGCCCCCCACCGGCAGCGGGACGCGGTCGACGACGGCCCGGCGGCAGCACCCTCGGACGTCCGAAAACCGCCGGTTTCCGTGGAAGGTTTGAAAAGGGGGGTTCCGGCTACCCCTCGTTCGTCACCGGCATGGTGGAACACACGGGTGCGCGGCGAGGGGGCCGGGCCGCAGAGAGCACGGCCCGCCGTCGGCCGGCAGGAGCCCGAGCCGTGCCGAAGCACACCACGCGAGGAGGCCGGCTTGGGACGCACGGCGGCTCCGCGCCCTCTCCCACCGGGCGCCGCATCAGCGCCGGGGGTGGCTCTCGTGACGGGGGCCTCCTCCGGGATCGGCGCGGCTGTGGCCCGGTCCCTGGCGGAGGAAGGGTGGTCACTGCTGGTCTCCGGACGGGACCGCGCCCGGCTGGACGCGGTGGCCCGCGAGACGTCCGGCGTCGCGCTTGCCTGCGACCTGGCGTCCGCCGACGGCGCCCGGCACCTGGTCGACCGGGCCCTCGGGCGGGCGCGGGGCATCGACCTGCTCGTGGCCGCGGCCGGAGTGGGCTGGGCCGGACCGTTCACCTCCATGTCCCGCGGGGACGTGGACCACGTGCTCACCGTCGACCTGGTCTCGGTCGTGCACCTGGTGCGGCAGGTGCTGCCCTCCATGGTGGCGCGGCGCCGGGGCCGGCTGGTGCTGATCGGCTCCGTCGCGGGCAGCGTCGGTGTGCGGGAGGAGGCGGTGTACTCCGCGGCGAAGGCCGGTCTCGGCGCCTTCGCCGACGCGCTGCGGTACGAACTGGACGGCACGGGGGTGCGGCTGACGCACATCGTGCCCGGCGCGGTGGAGACCCCCTTCTTCGCCCGCCGCGGGGTGCCCTACACGCGCACCCACCCGCGCCCGATCCCGCCCGAACGCGTGGCCGCCGAGGTCGTCGAGGCCCTCCGCCGGGAACGCCAGGAGGTCTTCGTGCCCGCCTGCCTCCGTGTGCCGGTCGGCGTGCGCGCCCTCGCGCCCTCCGTGTACCGGAGCCTGGCGGCCCGCTTCGGCTGAAAGGAGCACCGGGAGCTGCCGTACGCCGCGCCCGAGGCCGGCGTTTCAGCACGTGACGGGAGACGGACATGCGGGGACGGTCGATCGGCACGGCTGTCGCCGCCGTGTCGGCGTTCGTCGCCGCGGCCCATGTCGTCCCGGCCGCGACCTGGCTCGCCGGCCCGCGGCGCACCTGGCTGCCGGCCCTGGCCGGTGCGGGGAGACCCGATCACGTGGCGCTCACGTTCGACGACGGGCCCGATCCCCGTTCCACGCCCGCCTTCCTGGCCGCGCTCGACGAGCTGGGGGTCCGTTCCACGTTCTTCGTCCTGGGGGAGCAGGCGCTGTGCCACCGGGAGCTGAGTCGCGAGATCGTCCGGCGCGGCCACGAGCTGGCCGTCCACGGCTGGACGCACGACCGGCCCTGGCGGCCGGCGCCGGCCAGGGAGGTCCGGCGACTGGCGCGAGCCGCGCACGCGGTGGCGGAGGTGTCCGGCACCGCCCCCGACTGGTACAGGCCCCCGTACGGCATCCTGACCGGCGACCGGCTGCTGGCCGCACGCCGCACCGGGCTGCGCCCCGTCCTGTGGACGGCCTGGGGCCGCGACTGGACCGCGCGGGCCACGGCCGGGTCCGTGGCCGCCACCGTCCTGCCGGACCTGCGCGGCGGCGGCACGGTGGTCCTGCACGACACCGACCGCCACGCGCAGCCGGGCTGCTGGCAGGCCGCCCTGGCGGCGCTCCCCCTCCTGGTGGGCGCCTGCCGCGCGGCGGGCCTGACGGTCGGGCCGCTCCGCGAGCACGGCATCGCGCGCCCGGCGCCCGGTGGCGGCGGGGCGGCCGTCGCGGACCCGTGGCCGGGTGACGGCGGCGTCGTCCGTTGAGCGGTGGCGGTCCGGGGGCGACGCGGCCGGGCGTCCGCTCCGGGCACCACCGGGGGCCTCGGCTCCGGGCGCCACCGGGGCCCTCAGATCCTTCCTCGGGCGGCCAGCGACTCCAGCGGGGCCACGGCGTCGCCCCGGAAGAGGCGGCGGTCGGCGGCGGGCCGGCCCCCGGGTGCCGGGGCGCCCGGAGCGACGCGGTCCAGGAACCGCACCAGCTGCGACGGGTCGGCCGCGTACTCGGTCAGGCCGAGCTCCGCCATCCGGTGCACCCCCTCCACACCGTGGCCGGGGATCGGACGGTAGCCGACGACCGGGACGCCGACGGCGAGCGCTTCGAGCGCCGTCTGCCCCGCGGCGTTGTCGACCACCGCGCAGCAGGCCGCGAGCAGACCCGCCATGTCGTCCACCCAGCCCAGGGCGAGCGTGCCCGGCGCCTTCGACAGCAGCCGGCGCAACCGCTCGTTCCGCCCGCACGGGACGACCGGCAGGTAGCCGGCGCCGGACAGCAGGCGGGCCGTCGCGTCGAGGTGGCTTCCGACCCCCCACGCACCCGTGGACAACAACACGGGCCGGCCCCCGTCGCCGGCCGTGAGCCGCTGCCGCCAGTGCCGCTCGCCCGCCGGGTGCGGACGGAAGCGGTCCGGCAGCAGCGGACCGCACGCGGTGGCCGGCCGGCCCAGGCGGTGCGCCACGTCCCGGGCGATCTCCGGGGTGAGGCACAGGTAGAGGTCGTTGCCCCGGTGCAGCCACTGCCGGTGCACGGCGAAGTCGGTGACGACCACCGCGCTGGGCACCCCGAGCCGCCCGCGGACCCGCATCCGCCCGGTCAGCTGGGCGGCGAGGTGGAAGACGGCGACGACCGCGTCGGCGCGTCCGTCCGCCACCTCCGCGCGCAGCCGGTTCTCGGCGAGCACCGCGAGCGGCGCGGTGCCCGGCCGCCCGCCGCCGTCGGCACGGAAGAAAGCGGCGTAGATGCCCGCGTACACCAGGGGCGCGTGCCGCACCGCCGAACGGTAGAAGCCGCGCAGCCCGGCCCCGACGCCGGCGGGCAGCAGCTCCAGCACGTCCCTGCGCACCGCCTCGTGCCCGGCCGCCCGCAGGCGCCGGGCCAGCTCGTCGGCCGCCGCGTCATGACCCGACCCCATGCTCGCGGAGACCACCAGCAGGCGGCTCACGGCAGGCGTCGCAGCAGCCCGGCGGCAGTGCGCCGCCCGGGTACGGGGACGGAGGGCCAGAGGGGACGGGCCAGAAGGCGGGGGCACCGGCAACGGCACATGTGCGCCATGAGTACCTCGCATCGAACGGTGGGAAACGGGTGTCCGCGGTCCCGGTCACCCCCAGGCATCGGCCGGTCCTCCCCGTCCGCACAGCCGCCAAGCGGATGTTTATCCCCGGGCACGGCGGATACGTCTGTGTTCGCCCCACCGCCCCACCGCGCGACCGCCGCGTCCGCGGGGGCGTCCGCCGGGATCCGTGAACGACAGGCATCCGCATGAACGCACTCACCGTCGTGATGGCCCTGTTGTCCGCGCTGTTCAACGCGGCGGCGTCGGTGCTGCAGCGCCGCGCCGCCGTCGAACCGGCCGAGGTTCCCGGCCGCGGCGCCAGAGCGGTCGCGGCCCGCCTCGCGGGACTCATGAGCCATCCGTACTGGTGGGCCGGAGCGACGGCCATGCTGCTGTCCGCGGTCTTCCAGGTCGTCGCCCTGGGCACCGGGCAGTTGGCGGTGGTGCAGCCCCTGCTGGCGAGCGAACTGCTGTTCACCCTGCTCATCGGCGCGGTGGTGTTCCGCCGCCGGCCCGGCGCCGGGATGTGGGGGTCCTTCGCGATGCTCGCCGGCGGCCTGGCGCTGTTCCTGCTCAGCGCGTCCCCCTCGCAGGGCGGTGACCGGGCCGGCGACTGGCGCTGGCTCGCCGTCGGCGGCGGGCTGGCGTGCTGTGTCGCCGTCCTGCTGTCCGTCGCCCCGCGGCTGCGCGGTCCCCTGCAGGCCGCCACGCTGGGCACCGCGACCGCCGCCTGCTTCGCCCTCACCGCCGCGCTCGTCAAGGAGGTGACCGGGCGTTTTCCGGAGGGGGTCCCCGGGATCCTCACCACCTGGCAGACCTATGCCGGTGCCGCCAGCGGCCTGCTGGCCGTCCTGCTCCTGCAGTGGACGTTGCGGGCCGGCACCCTGTCCGCCTCCCAGCCGGCCCTGACCCTGGGCGACGCCCTGATCAGTGTCGCGCTCGGCGTCCTGCTCTTCGGGGAGAGCATCGCGCTGGGCTGGCGGCTGCTGCCCGAAGCCGCGGGCGTCGCGCTCATGGCCGCGGGCATCGTGGGCCTGACCCGGTCGCCCGCCGTGACCGCCGGTGGAAGCTGGGACGAGGTGGAGACCGAGTCCTCAGGGGCCCGGCCCTCCGCGTGACGCGCCGGAGGCCCTCCGGGCGGCGGCGGTGCCGGTGCCGGCTTCCTCGGCCCGGTGGTGCGTCGTCGGCGGGGGACGCCCCGGTCGCCGAGGAGGCGGGCCGCTTCCGGGAGGGGCTACGCCGACAGCGGGAACTCCTCGCCCAGCCCCCGGAAGACGCTCGTGTTCAGGGCGAACGCCCGCTTGCACTCGGCCACGATCCGCTGCTTCTCCAGGTCGTCCACCGCGACCGCGTCCAGCAACTCCCGGTAGCCGCGCTTGAAGGCGGCCGGGTTGGGGATCTCCTCGAAGACGTAGAAGCGGACCCCGTCGCCCTTCTTGGTGAAGCCCCAGGTCTTCTCCGCCTTGTCGCGGATGATCTGCCCGCCGGACAGGTCGCCCAGGTAGCGGGTGTAGTGGTGGGCTATGTAACCGGCCGGCCAGTCCCGCGCGCACGCGGCGATCCGCTCGGCGTAGGCCCGCGTGGCGGGCAGGGCGGCGAGGGTCGAGCGCCAGTCGGGTCCGCGCAGGTGCGCCAGGTCCCGCTCCAGCGCGGCCAGCCGGAACAGCTCCGGCCGGACGAAGGGCCCGGCCACCGGGTCCGACGCCAGCCGCTGGGTGCCGGACTCCAGTGCCTCGTAGACGAACCACAGCTGCTCGGTGTAGCGCGCGTACGCGTCCACGCCCAGTCGGCCGCCCAGCAGGTCGCTCATGAAGGTCGAGGTCTCCGCTTCCACGTGCTGCTCGTGCGAGGCGGTGCGGATGAGGGTCGAGAAGGAGTCCATGGGGCCAGATCTTCTATGGTTAGGCTTACCTAAGTCAATACCTTGCCGACAGGCTGTCGGGAAAACCCGAGGGACCGCCTACCCCTTCCGGAGCAGAAGAAAGCCCGCCCTGCGGAGGAGATCCGAAGAGGGCGGGCCGAGGGGGCGGGGGAGCGTCAGGGCAGGGTCAGGATGTCCGCGCCCGTGTCCGTCACCACCAGCGTGTGCTCGAACTGGGCCGTGCGCCTGCGGTCCTTGGTCACGACCGTCCACCCGTCGTCCCACATGTCGTACTCGTGGGTCCCGAGCGTCAGCATCGGCTCGATGGTGAACGTCATCCCCGGCTGCATGACCGTCGTCGCGTGCGGGCTGTCGTAGTGCGGGACGATCAGGCCCGAGTGGAACGCGCTGTTGATGCCGTGGCCGGTGAAGTCCCGCACCACGCCGTAGCCGAAGCGCTTCGCGTACGACTCGATGACCCGGCCGATGACGTTGATCTGCCGGCCCGGCCTGACCGCCTTGATCGCCCGGTTCAGCGCCTCGCGGGTGCGCTCCACCAGCAGCCGGCTCTCCTCGTCCACGTCGCCCACCAGGTACGTGGCGTTGTTGTCGCCGTGCACCCCGCCGATGTACGCCGTCACGTCCAGGTTGACGATGTCGCCGTCGCGCAGCACCGTCGAGTCCGGGATGCCGTGGCAGATCACCTCGTTCACGGAGGTGCACAGCGACTTGGGGAAACCGCGGTAGCCGAGCGTCGAGGGGTAGGCGCCGTGGTCGCACATGAACTCGTGCGCCACCCGGTCCAGCTCGTCGGTGGTCACGCCGGGGGCGATGAGCTTCGCGGCCTGGGCCATCGCCTGCGCCGCGATCCGCCCGGCGGTCCGCATCGCCTCGATCGTCTCGGGCGTCTGCACCTCCGGACCGGTGTACGGCGTCGGGGCGGGCTTGCCGACGTACTCGGGACGGCGGATGTTCCCGGGCACGGAACGGGTGGGGGACAGTTCCCCCGGGACGAGCAGCGACTGGCCAGACATGTCGGCGAGTCTAATTCAGCGACGACGGGGGACCATCTTCCGTGGTGAGAGGAGCCGGACATGCCCCTGTTCAAGAAGCGGACGGTCGGAAAGCCGGGCGAGTGGTACTACTGCCTGGAGCACAAGAAGGTCGAGGAGGGCCCGGACTGCCCCAACAAGGACCGCTTCGGCCCGTACGCGAGCCGCCCCGAGGCCGAGCAGGCCATGGAGACGGCCCGCGAGCGCAACCTCCAGTGGGAGAACGACCCCAGGTGGCACGACGCCCCCGCGGGCGAGCGGGACGACGGCTGACCTCGCGCCGGCGCGAACGGGACGGCGACTGATCCCCGCGCCGGCGCGACCGGGACGCCCGAGGGCTACCAGCGCGTCGGCGGGGGTGCCGTCAGCAGGTCGGCCAGCCTGGACAGGCGGTCCCGGAAGCGGCGGGGCCCCCTGCGGGGCGGCAGGGCGTTCTCGCCGACCGCCGCGCTCACCAGGTGCTGCACGGTGTCCAGGTCCAGCTCGCAGCCGTCCGGGACGGAGAGCGTCTCGTGGACCATCGCCGGGAGCTCGCCGTCGCCGGGGCCGAGGGACAGCAGTGTCGCCCCGGCCCGGCGGGCGTCGAAGACCCGTTCGAGCAGTGGGGCGGCCGGTTCCCCGGGCGCCACCACCAGCAGGGTCTCGCCCCGCCGCACCGCCTCCAGCCGCCCCAGGCCCACCGCCAGGTGGGCCGGATCCGAGGGGCGCGCGTCGTGCCGCACCAGCGTCGGGGCCAGCTCCGGCGTGCCCGACCAGGCGGCCTCGTCCACCAGGTGCGCCGCCAGGTGCCACGGCTCGTACTCCCGGGTGCCCACCAGCAGCAGCCCGCCGCCGTGCGACACCACCGACCCGCGCAGCGTCCCCGCGAAGTGCCGGGTGGCACCCAGCCACTCCGTCCCGGCGAGCACTTCCCGCAGCAGTGCGACCCGTACCGCGTCCATGGAGCCGCATCCTGCCCCAATCGTGCCTCCCCCCACCGGCGTTCGCCCCGGATTCGCCCGACCCGGGGACAACGGCGGGCACTGCCGTGACGGGGCTCACGCGGGCCGGAAACGGCGCGGCGGCGGACGTAGAGTCGGCCCATGACCTCTACCGACAGCGCACAGCAGTCCGCCGCGACCCCCGCGAAGGCCCCCGCCAAGGACCCCTGGGACCTGCCCGACGTCTCCGGCCTCGTCGTCGGCGTGCTCGGCGGCACCGGGCCGCAGGGCAAGGGCCTGGCCCTCCGGTTCGCCCGGGCCGGCCAGAAGGTGATCATCGGTTCCCGCGCGGCCGAGCGCGCCCGGGCCGCGGCCGAGGAGATCGGGCACGGTGTCGAGGGCGCCGACAACGCCGAGACCGCCCGCCGCAGCGACGTGGTGATCGTCGCCGTGCCCTGGGACGGCCACGCCAAGACGCTGGAGTCCCTGCGCGGGGAACTGGCCGGCAAGCTCGTCGTCGACTGCGTCAACCCGCTCGGCTTCGACAAGAAGGGCGCCTACGCGCTCAAGCCCGAGGAGGGCAGCGCCGCCGAGCAGGCCGCGGCGCTGCTGCCGGACTCCCGGGTCACCGCCGCCTTCCACCACCTGTCGGCCGTGCTGCTCCAGGACCCGGAGATCGACGAGATCGACACCGACGTGATGGTGCTCGGCGAGGACCGCGCCGACGTGGAGATCGTCCAGGCGCTGGCCGGCCGCATCCCCGGCATGCGCGGCGTCTTCGCCGGGCGGCTGCGCGGCGCCCACCAGGTGGAGGCGCTGGTGGCCAACCTGATCTCGGTCAACCGCCGCTACAAGGCGCACGCCGGGCTCCGGGTCACGGACGTATGAGGCGATGGGGGACACTGGACGGCGTAGCAGTGTCCCCCGACAGGAGCCAGCAGTCATGTCCCCCACGCCTCCTCCCGCCCAGGCCCGGCGACTCGCCCTCTACGCCCTCGTCGTCTGCCTCCTCGCCGTCGCCGCGGCCGTCGTCTCCTTCGTCGAGGGCAGCTGGCTGGGTGTCGTCTGGGTGCTGCTGGCGGGCCTGTCGTCCAACATGACCTGGTACTACCTCAAGCGCGGCCGGGGGGCGCGGGACGGCTCCGTCACCGGCTGACCGAGCAGAGCCCGTTCGTCTCCTGCCAGAAGCGGAACAGGTCGTAACCGCAGTACGTGTCGAACTCGTGGATGCCCAGGGCGTTCAGCAGCGAGTCGACCACGCCGAAGAACGCCCCGTTCACCGCGGGCAGCCACAGCAGCGCGAACACGAACAGCAGCCCGAACGGCGCGAACGGCTCCACCTGCCGCCGGACGCCGTACGACAGCCAGGGCTCGATCACGCCGTAGCCGTCCAGGCCCGGCACCGGCAGGAAGTTCAGGATCGCCGCCGTCACCTGCAGCAGCGCCAGGAAGGCCAGCGCGAACCGGAAGTCGGCCGGTACGCCGTCCAGCGCGCCCAGCCAGAACGGCGCCGTGCACACGACGGCGAACAGGACGTTCGTCAGCGGCCCGGCCGCCGAGATCAGGCTGTGCCGCCACCGCCCCCGGATCCGGCCGCGCTCGATGAAGACGGCCCCGCCGGGCAGACCGATCCCGCCCATGATCACGAACAGCACGGGGAGCACGATGCTCAGCAGGGCGTGCGTGTACTTCATCGGGTTCAGCGTGAGGTAGCCCTTCGCGCCGACCGAGATGTCGCCGCTGTGCAGCGCGGTGCGCGCGTGCGCGTACTCGTGCAGGCACAGGGAGACGATCCAGGCGGCCGTCACGAACAGGAACACGGCCACGCCGGGCTGTGCCGCGAACCCGGTCCAGGTGGCCCATCCGGTGACCGCGGTCACGGCCAGGATGCCCAGGAAGACCGGGCTGATCCGCCGGTCGCGCGGGCGGAGGGTGGCGGTGGTCAACAGGACTCCCTTGGCTGTCGGACACGCGGTGGGCACACGCGGGGGCTGCCCGACCGTACCGGGCGCACCGGGAAAACGTCTCGCGCCGACCGGCGGTTCCTAGGAGGGTGGAGGCCATGGAGCCCCGGCACGTGTTCTACGAGGACCGGCGGACGGAACGCCACGGCGGACCGTCCGCGGGGGACGACGGGGTGGGCCGGCCGCCGCTCCTCGCCGGCGCCGGCGGCGCTCCCGGCGGCCGGGGCGATCGGCTCACCGGGCTCACCCGTCCGGTGGGGCGCGTCCCGGACGGCGCGGGCGCGGTGCCGGCGGACCCGCGGCGGGCCGCCGGCCGGTCACCGGGCGCGGGCCGGTGACCGTCCGGCAGGACCGGACCGGCCCCGGCACCGGGCCGCGGGCGGGCCGGGCGCCCGGCCCGCCGGCCGGCCCGCCCGGCGCGTCCCGGACGGCCGGTGGCCCGCCCCGGCCTCCGGCCGGTCTCGGGCCACCGGTGACAATGGACCCCGTGCGCTACCGCATCCTCGGCACCACGCAGGCACTCGGCCCCGACGGCGGTGCCGTCCCCGTCGGCGGGGCGCGGCTGCGTGCGCTGCTGACCGTGCTCGCCCTGCGGGCCGGCCGTACCGTCCCCGTGCCCCTGCTGGTCGACGAGGTCTGGGGCGGCGAACCGCCGGCCGACGCTACCGGAGCGCTGCAGGCCCTGGTCGGGCGGCTGCGCCGGGTGCTCGGCGCGGACGCCGTGGCCTCCGTCGACGGCGGCTACCGGCTCACCGCCGCGCCCGACGACGTCGACCTGCACCGCTTCGAGCGGCTGGCTGGGGAGGGGCTGCGCGCCCTGGCCGACGGGGACCCGGCCAAGGCGGGCGCGCTGCTGGACGACGCCCTCGCCCTGTGGCACGGGCCCGCCCTCGCCGACCTCCCCGACCGCACCGCCGAGGCGGCCCGCGCCGGGACCCGGCGCCTGGACGCGCTGCGCGCCCGCCACACCGCCGCCCTCGCCCTCGGCCGGGCCGAGCAGTCCCTGCCCGAGCTGACCGCCCTGTGCGACGCCCACCCCCTCGACGAGCCCCTCCAGGCCCTGCGGCTGCGCGCCCTGCGCGACACCGGCCGCACCGCCGAGGCGCTGGCCGCCTACGCGGACGTACGGCGCCTGCTCGCGGACCGCCTCGGCTCCGACCCCGGCGGTGAACTCCGCGCCCTGCACGCCGAACTGCTGAGCGACACGGCCGCCCCCGCCGACCCGCCGCCCCGGGCCCCGCTCCCCGGGAACCTGCGGGCCCGGCTGACCTCCTTCGTCGGCCGGGAGGCCGACATCGAGGCCATCCGCCGGGACCTGGCCGCCGCCCGGCTGGTCACCCTGCTCGGGCCGGGCGGGGCCGGGAAGACCCGGCTGTCGCAGGAGGCCGCCGAGACCGTCCGGCAGGCCACCCCGGACGGCGTGTGGCTGGCCGAACTCGCCCCGGTCGACGACCCCGAGGCCGTTCCCGAGGCCGTCCTCACCGCCGTCGGCGCCCGGGAGACCGTCCTGTACGGGGCCGGAGCCGAGGGCATGCGGGCCGTCGCCGACCGGCACGACGACCCCGTGGACCGGCTCGCCGAGCACTGCGGCCGCCGCCGCATGCTGCTGATCCTGGACAACTGCGAGCACGTCGTCGACGCCGCCGCCCGGCTCGTCGAGACCCTGCTGCAGCGCTGCCCCCACCTCACCGTGCTCGCCACCAGCCGCGAACCCCTCGGCGTTCCGGGGGAGTTGCTGCGTCCGGTGGAGCCGCTGCCCGAGCCGGTCGCGCTGCGGCTGCTCGCCGACCGCGGCGCCGCCGCCCGCCCCGGCTTCCGCACCGAGGACGATCCCGAGGCCTGCGCCGAGATCTGCCGCCGCCTCGACGGACTGCCGCTCGCCCTCGAACTCGCCGCCGCCCGGCTGCGGATGCTCACCCCGCGCCAGATCGCCGACCGGCTCGACGACCGCTTCCGGCTGCTGACCACCGGCAGCCGCACCGTCCGGCCCCGCCAGCAGACGCTGCGGGCCGTCGTCGACTGGTCCTGGGAACTGCTCGACGCGGACGAACGCGAGGTGCTGGGCAGGCTGTCGGTCTTCGCCGGCGGCTGCGACCTCGCCGCCGCCGAGGCCGTGTGCGGGCCGGTCGCGCTCGACGCGCTCGGCTCCCTCGTGGACAAGTCCCTGGTGGTGGCCGCGCCTTCGGGCGACGGCGAGATGCGCTACCGGCTCCTGGAGACCGTCGCCGAGTACGCGGGCGAGCGGCTCGACGAGGCGGGAGGACGCGCCGGGGCCGAGCGGGCGCACCTGACGTACTACCGCGAACTCGCCCGCACCACCGACCCGTTGCTGCGCGGCCCGGACCAGCTCGCCGCCATCGGGCGCCTGGAGCGGGAGTACGAGAACCTGCGCACCGCCCTGCGCCACGCCCTCGTCCTGCGCGACGAGCAGGAGGCGCTCTGCCTCACGCTGTCGCTGGCCTGGTACTGGCAGATGCGCGATCTGCGCATCGAGGCCCGCAACTGGTGCCGCGAGGTCATGGCCCTCGGGCCGGACCCCTTCACCGCACCGGTCCGGCCCGCCGCGCCGGTGCGGCAGCGCTGCACCGACGCCCCGCCCCCGATGGCCGGGGAGGTCCTCGCCGAGGCCCGGCGCGGTGTGCACCTGGTGCACATGGCCTGCATGGACACCGAGCTGGACGACTGGCAGACCCCGCAGGCGCAGCAGAGGCTGCGCGTCATCGCCGCGAGCTACGCGCCCGGTCTGCCGCAGGTCTGCCGCCAGCCCGGCGCGCTCTGGGCGTTCGCCCTGATGCTGACCGGCGACATGGACGGGCTGCGCACCGCCGTCGACGCCGCCGTCCGCACCTGCCGGGACACCCCCGGATTCGAGTGGGAGCTGGCCTCCAACCTCCAGATGCGCGCCAACCTGCTCGCGAACCGCAGCGACTGGGCCGGTGACGCGCGGCGGGACGCGGACGAGTCCCTGGAGATCTACCGGCGCCTCGGCGACGTCTGGGGCACCGCCGAGGCCCTCTCCGCGCGCGGTGAGGCCCGCGAACGCGAAGGTAAGTACGCGGCGGCCGCCGCCGACTACGAGGCGGCGATCGAGCACGCCGAACGCCTCGGCGCCCGCGCCCAGGTGGCCGTGCTCTCCGCCCGGCTGGGCAGCGCGCTGCTGGAGGCGGGGGACGCCGAGCGCGGCGAGCGCCTGCTGCGCGACGTCATCGACCAGGAGCACGGCGGGCACGGCGAGGCCATGCCCGCCGCCCGGCTCTTCCTGGCCGGCTTGCTCGGCACGACCGGGCGGACCGACGAGGCGCGGGAGCAACTGCGCCTGCTGCGCGAGGAGTTCCGCATCGCGCACTATGTGGTCTTCGATGCGTTCATCCTCGGTGCCGAGGGCTGGCTGGAGGTGGTCGACGGCCGCGACGAGCAGGCGCTGGTCCTGATCCGCCAGGCGCTCGAGCGGGCCGGTGACCCGCTGTCCACGGCCATCGCTCCCCACATGCGCGCGGGGTGTCTCACCATGGGCGCCGCCGCCCTCGCCGGACTCGACGGCGGGCACCGCGCCCGTGACGCGGCCCGCTGCCTCGGCGCCGCCGACGCCGGGCTGCCGCCCGGGCACGTCGCCGCGGGCATGGAGCGCGAGGTGCGCGAACAGGCCGAGCGGCGGATCCGGGCGGCACTCGGCGACGCGGCGTACGAGTCCGCGTACGCGGAGGGCACCGCCCTCTCCCAGGAGGAGGCCGCCGCCCTGCTCTGACACGCGCCCGGGCGGAGCGGACGCGCCCAGCCGGGGCCGCGCGCCGGGGCGGACCGGGTGCGTGCGGCCGGGTCCCGCACACCCGGAGGTCCGTGCGCCGCCCGGCCGGTGGGAGCCGCCCGGCCGGCGGCCACGCCCCTCACCGGGCGCAGGTGTCCGCCGGCCGGGCAGGCGCCTGTCCGCAACCGTCAGGTCTTCGTGCGGAACTTGTGGATGGCCACCGGTGCCATCACCGCCGTGATCCCCACCGACCAGGCCAGTGTCATCCACAGGTCGTGCGCCACCGGTCCGCCCACCATCAGCCCGCGCGCCGCGTCCGCCAGCGAGGACAGCGGGTTGTACTCGGTGAAGTTCTCCAGCCAGCCCGGCATCGACTGGGTCGGCGCGAAGATCGACGAGCCGAACTGCAGCGGCATCAGCACCAGGAAGCCCATGGCCTGCACCGACTGCGCGTTCTTCATCACCACGCCCAGCGTGAGGAAGACCCACATCAGGGCCGAGCCAAACACCACGGACAGCCCCACGGCGGCGAACAGCCCCGGCCAGTGGGTGATGTCGAAGCCGACCAGGACGCCCACCACCATGAGGATCGTGGTGGCGATCAGCATGCGCAGCACCTCGACCGAGATCTTGGCGAACAGCACCGAGCCGCGGCCTATGGGCAGCGACCGGAAACGGTCCATGACCCCCGTGTTGAAGTCCTGGTTGAAGCCGGTACCCACCCCCATGGCCATGTTCATGCCCATCATGGCCATCAGGCCGGGCACGATGTACTGCACGTACGCCTCCTGCCCGCCGCCCAGCGCCTGCCCGATCGAGCCGCCGAAGACGTACACGAACAGCAGGGTGAACACGATCGGGAACAGCACGGCGTCGAACATCGACTCCGGGTCCTGCCGGATCCACAGCAGGTTGCGGCGCACCAGCGCCCCGGTGTGGCGCAGGTGGCCGCGCAGCGGGATGCGCGCGTCCGCGCCCGTGCCGGTGAGGGGGGTGGCGGCGCTCATGCGGCGACCTCTTCGCGGGTGTCGGCGGGCACGGTGTCCTGCGGGGCGCCGGCGCGGTGGCCGGTGAGGGACAGGAACACCTCGTCCAGGCTGGGCAGTTCGGTGGTGAGGGAGCTGAGGGTGATTCCGCGCGCGGTCACCGCGCCGACCACGGCGGTCAGTTGCTCGTCGCTGAGGATCGGGACGAGGACGGCGTCCCGCTCGGTGTCCACGGTGGTGCCGGCGAGCCCGGTGATGCCCAGTGCGTCGAGGGCGTCGGCCAGCGGGCGCAGGTGCAGCGGGTCGGCCGGGCGGATCCGCAGCGTACGGCCGCCCACCTTGGCCTTCAGTTCCTCGATGCCGCCGCTCGCGATGACCCTGCCGCGGTCCACGACGGTCAGTTCGGAGGCGAGCTGCTCGGCCTCCTCCATGTACTGGGTGGTCAGCAGCACGGTGACACCGTCCCCGACCAGCCGCTTGACCTCGTCCCACACCTCGTTGCGGGTGCGCGGGTCCAGCCCGGTGGTCGGCTCGTCCAGGTACAGCACGGACGGCCGGCCGATCATCGAGGCGGCCAGGTCGAGCCGGCGCCGCATGCCGCCGGAGTAGGTGGCCGCGGGGCGCCGGGCCGCCTCGGTGAGCGAGAACCGCTCGAGGAGCCCGTCGGCGCGGGCCCGGGCCTCCTTGCGGGACAGGTCGAGCAGCCGGCCGATGAGATACAGGTTCTCCCGGCCGGAGAGCTTCTCGTCCACGGAGGCGTACTGCCCGGTCAGCCCGATCACCCGGCGCAGCTGCCGCGGCTGGCGGACCACGTCGTACCCGGCGACGGTGGCCCGTCCCGCGGTCGGGGCGAGCAGGGTGGACAGGATCCGCACCAGGGTGGTCTTGCCGGCCCCGTTCGGCCCGAGGACCCCCATCACGGTGCCCTCGCGCACGTCCAGGTCGACGCCGTCCAGCGCCTTGGTCTCGCCGTAGTGCTTGACCAGCCCCCGTACGGTGACGGCGCTGCCCGGGCCGCCGGCTTGTTCGTCTGTTCGCGTCATGGCACCGAGGCTGTCAGAGGCCACCGACAAACCACCGACAGTCCGCCGACGCCTCCCGCCGGGCCACCGACAGCACACCGATGCCTCCCGCCGGGAACGGCGCCGGCCCCGCCGACGGGGGAAGATCGGCGGGGCCGGCTGTCGTACCGCGATGGCTCAGTGGACGGAGTGCTCCTCCTGCGGGAACGCTCCGCCGACGACGTCCTCGGCGAAGGCCTTCGCCGCGCCGCTCATGACCTCACGCAGGTCCGCGTACTTCTTGACGAACTTCGGCACCCGGCCGCCGGTCAGCCCGAGCATGTCGGTCCACACCAGCACCTGCGCGTCCGTCTCCGGCCCCGCGCCGATCCCGACCGTCGGGATGTGCAGGGTCCGGGTCACCTCGGCGGCCAGCTCGGCCGGCACCAGCTCCAGGACCACGGCGAAGGCGCCCGCGTCCTGGACGGCCTTGGCGTCGCGCAGCAGCTGCTGGGCCGCCTCCTCGCCGCGTCCCTGCACCCGGTAGCCCATGGCGTTCACCGACTGCGGGGTCAGCCCGATGTGCGCCATCACCGGGATCCCGGACTCCACCAGCAGCTCGATCTGCCGGTGCGAGCGCTCGCCGCCCTCCAGCTTGACGGCGCCGACCCCGGCCTCCTTCACCAGCCGGGTCGCCGAGCGCAGCGCCTGCACCGGGCCCTCCTGGTACGAACCGAAGGGCAGGTCGGCCACGATCAGGGCGCGGCCGGTGCCGCGGACCACCGCGGCGGACAGCATGGTCATCTCGTCGAGGGTGACGGGCACGGTGGTGTCGTACCCGAGGTGGCAGTTGCCCGCCGAGTCGCCGACGAGCATCACCGGGATGCCGGCCTCGTCGAAGACGGACGCGGTCATCGCGTCGTAGGCGGTGAGCATGGGCCACTTCTCGCCGCGCTCCTTGGCGGCGGCGATGTCGCGGACGGTGATGCGGCGGGTGCCCTTGCCCCCGTACAGCGCCCTGCTGCCGTCGGGGGGAGTCGGCTTCGCGCTCTGGGCAGCGGAAAGCTGCGTCATTGCCACGGCTCCTAACACGTCATCTCGAGGCGCCCTGACGGCGTCCCCGGATCACGTCCATGGTGGCACCTCGGCCCGGCGAGGACCAGAGGAACCCCGCGCGTTCTCCCCGCGCGGCCCCCGCAGGGCGACCGGACGTCCCCACCGCCCCCGTCGGCGAAATAGGCCAAACGGTCACAATATAGGGGCAAGGTCTCGACAAAGGAGTATCAATACGAGACGGGTCCGTATCGAAAATCACTAGGCTGGGCCGTATGACCACTCCTGCCGCCCCCGTCCGCCGGGTCCCGGAAACCGTGCACCGGCGCCGTTGGGCGATCCTCGGCGTCCTGATGATGAGCCTGCTGATCGTCGTCCTGGACAACTCGATCCTGAACGTCGCCATCAAGACGATCTCCACCCCCGCCCCCACCGGCCTGGGGGCCACACAGAGCGAGCTGGAGTGGGCGATCAACGCCTACACGCTCGTCTTCGCGGGCCTGCTGTTCACCGCGGGACTGCTGGGCGACCGGCTCGGCCGCAAGAAGGTGCTGCTCGGCGGTATCGCCGTGTTCGGCATCGGCTCGGCGCTCGCCGCGTTCTCCGGCTCCCCGGCCGAGCTGATCGGCTACCGCGCGGTGATGGGGCTGGGCGCCGCGTTCGTCATGCCGGCCACCCTGGCCGTCCTGATGAACGTCTTCGAGCGCGACGAACAGCCCAAGGCCATCGGCGTCTGGACCGGCGGCGTGGGGCTCGCCATCGCCATCGGCCCGATCACCGGCGGTGTGCTGCTGGAGCACTTCTGGTGGGGCTCGGTCTTCCTCGTCAACGTGCCCATCGTGCTGCTCGCCGTCGCCCTGATGCTGTGGCTGGTGCCCGACTCCCGCGACCCGAACCCCGGCCGGATCGACCCCCTCGGCGTCGTCCTGTCCGTGACCGGCCTGGTCCTGCTGGTCTACGGCATCATCAAGGGCGGCCAGCTCGCCGACTTCACCGACCCCACGGTGCTGTCGACCATCGGCGCCGGTCTCGCCGTCCTCGCCGTCTTCGTCGTGGTCGAGAAACGCAGCGACCACCCGTCCGTCGACGTCGGGTACTTCAAGAACAAGGTCTTCTCCGCCGCCATCGCCGCGATCGCCCTGGTCTTCTTCGCCCTGATGGGCGTGACGTTCTTCTCCGTCTTCTACATCCAGAGCGTGCGCGGCTACACACCGTTGCAGACCGGTCTGCTGCTGCTGCCGCTGGCCGTCACCCAGACGGTCTTCGCGCCGCGGGCCCGGCTGGTGGTGGACCGCTTCGGCCACCGCGCCACCACCACCGGCGGCCTGGTGCTGCTCGCGGCGACCCTGGCCGCGTTCGCCCTGCTCGACACGGACACGCCGCTGTGGTTCCTCGAGCTCGTCTTCTTCCTGATGGGCATCGGCATGACCCACGTCATGACGCCGGTCAGCGTCGTCGTCATGCAGGCCCTGCCCCGCGAGAAGGCCGGCTCGGCCTCCGCGCTCAGCAACACCTTCCGCCAGCTCGGCGGCGCCCTCGGCATCGCCGTCCTCGGCTCGCTGCTGTCCGCCGCCTACCGCACCGACATCGAGGACGAGCTCGTCCTGCTGCCGCCCGCGGTACGCCACGCCGCCGGCGAGTCCATCGAGGCCACCCTGGCCGTGGCGGACCGGCTGGGCGCACGCGGCGAGACCCTGGTCGCCGCGGCCGACGACGCCTTCCTGCACGCGATGCACGTCACGGCCCTGTGGGGAGCGGGCGTCGCGATCCTCGGCGCGATCGTCACCGCCCTGTTCCTGCCCGGCCGCCCCCCGAAGTCCGAACGGGGGGACCGGAACCAGCAACTGGTGGCGGCGGCGGACCGATAACCCCCGCCCGGTGGACCGCCGCCCCCGCGCACCGGGGAGAATCACCCCAGCCCACGAAAGGAGGCGGCGACGTGAGCCCGGTCGTCACCGGCCCCCGGCAGGACGGTCCCGTGCGGGGCCGGCCCCGCAGCGAGGCAGCCGAGCGCG
The DNA here is from genome assembly GCF_008704515.1 of Streptomyces viridosporus T7A. Taxonomy (NCBI): domain Bacteria; kingdom Bacillati; phylum Actinomycetota; class Actinomycetes; order Kitasatosporales; family Streptomycetaceae; genus Streptomyces; species Streptomyces viridosporus. Next base: position 2,627,455 of record NZ_CP023700.1, on the reverse strand, counting down.
CCATCGTCGAAGGCGTGATGAAGCTCCTGGAGGACGGCGTGCCCCTCGCGGAACTCTCCATCGAGCGCATCGCCCGCACCGCCGGCGTCGGCAAGGCCACCATCTACCGCCGCTGGAGCGGCAAGGAGGAACTCTTCGTCGACATCGTGCGCGCCGTCGAACCCCCGGACCCCGAACTCCCCGGCACCTCCCTGCGCGACGACCTCGTCGTCCTGCTGGAATCCCTGCGCCGGCGCGGCCTGGCCAACAGGACGTCGGCGCTCCTGCACAACGTGCACGCCCAGATGAAGAGCAGCCCGAAGCTCTGGGCCGCCTACCACGACACCGTCATCCTGCCGCGCCGCAGACTCGGCCTGGAGGTACTGCGCCGGGGCCGGGAGAACGGTGAACTGCGCGCCGACGTCGACCTGGAACTGCTCAACGACATCGTCGTCGGCCCCCTCCTCGTCCGCACCGTCCTGCGCCCCGAGGCCGACCTGCCGGACGACCTCGCCGAACGCGTCGTCGATACCCTGCTCCAGGGCCTACGCCCCGTCAGGCCGCACCCGTAGGAGGGAAACCGGCGGCCGTCCCGATGTGCGCGTTTCGTCACAGAGGACGCTTTCCGTGCCCCCGTCCGGAACTCCTCGAGCGGCACCGCACGTCCTCGCCCCCGTACGGCAGGAAAGCAACCGATCATCCCCTAGGGTCGTACGGACACGGGGAGACGGTATGCACAGCAAGTTGTGAGGCAACGGTATGGCGCAACAGGCGTACATGACGGAGACGGACACCGGCGGCTCGGGTCCCGAGCGCCGGACATCCCGGCTTCGGCGTCTGCTCGACCGCCTGACCAGGGGCTGGCGCGGCGACCGCCGCATCTGGCGCCGGGGCCTGGTCCTGGCCGCGTGCGCGGCCCTGCTGTCCCTGGTCATGCTGGCCCACGCCCACATCCCGAACCGGGTGGGCAACCTGGGCAGCCTCCTGGAGACCTTCCTGCCCTGGCTGGGCCTGTTCGTCCCGCTCCTGCTGCTGCTGGCCCTGTTCCGCAAGTCGGCGACGGCGCTGGTCGCGACGGTCCTGCCCGCGATGGTCTGGCTGAACCTCTTCGGCGGGCTGCTCACCGACAAGACCGCCCCCGGCGGCGACCTCACGGTGGCCACGCACAACGTCAACGCCCAGAACCCGGACCCGGCCGGCACCGCCCGCGACGTGGCCGCCGCGGGCGCGGACGTCCTGGCCCTGGAGGAGCTGAGGGCCTCGGAGGTCCCCACCTACGAGAAGGCGCTGGCGGCGACCTACCCGCACCACGCGGTGGTCGGCACGGTCGGCCTGTGGAGCAAGTACCCGCTGAGCGACGTGCAGGCCGTCGACATCCGCCTCGGCTGGAAGCGCGCGATGCGCGCCACGGTGACCGCCCCCGCCGGACAGGTCGCGGTCTACGTCGCCCACCTCCCCTCGGTCCGGGTGAAGCTGGCGGCCGGCTTCACGGCCCGCCAGCGCGACAAGAGCGCGAACGCCCTGGGCGAGGCCATCGCCGCGGAGCCCCTGAAGAACATCGTCCTGCTCGGCGACCTGAACGGCACGATGAACGACCGCGCCCTGCACGCCGTCACCTCCCAGATGCGCTCCACGCAGGGCGCCGTGGGCAGCGGCTTCGGCTTCAGCTGGCCGGCCTCGTTCCCGATGGCGCGGATCGACCAGATCATGGTCAAGGGCGCCGAGCCGGAGAGCTCGTGGACCCTCCCGGCGACGGCCAGCGACCACCTGCCCATCGCGGCCCGCGTGAAGATCACCGCACCGGACGACTGACCCACGGCCGCCCCGCCGGGCCCCGGGAACGACGACGGCCGTCGACGGCGGGCCCCGGGGACGACGGGCATCCGGCACCCGCGTACGGCGGGAACCGGGAACGGCGGTGGGCGCCGGCACCCGCCCGCGGCGGGAAGGGGACGGGGCGGGGGTGTCCGCCCGCAGCGGCCGGCGCGTTTCCCACCGCGCGCCGACACGTCACCGTTCTCGCGCCGGACCGAGGACGGACACCCCCGACGCGGCCCCGACCCCACCACGACCGGGGGCGCTACGCCCGCCCCCACCCGGCCGAAAGGTGCGCCGCAGGCATCACCACGCGCACCCCCACGCACCCGCGCCCGAGAACGAGCCGCAGACAGCAGGCACACGCCCCCTCTGCTCAGCCCGCCGCAGGCGCCTGCTCCCGCCACCCGTTGGTGATCGGCAGTCGCCGGTCCTTCCCGAACCCCTTCGGCGAGATCTTCGTCCCCGGCGGGTACTGCCGCCGCTTGTACTCCGCCCGGTCCACCATCCGCAGCGTCTTCGCCACCAGCTCCCGGTCGAACCCGGCCGCGACGATCTCGTCCGCCCCCCGGTCCCGGTCCACGTACAGCTCCAGGATCGCGTCCAGCACCGGGTAGTCCGGCAGCGAGTCCGTGTCGACCTGCCCCGGCCGCAGCTCGGCGCTCGGCGGCTTGCTGATCGAGTTCTCCGGGATCGGCGGCGTCTCCCCCCGCTCCTGCGCCGCCCGGTTCCGCCACCGCGCCAGCCGGAACACCGACGTCTTGTAGACGTCCTTGATGGGCCCGTACGCCCCCACGGAGTCCCCGTAGAGCGTCGAGTACCCCACGGCCAGCTCCGACTTGTTCCCCGGAGCCAGCACGATGTGCCCCTCCTGGTTGGAGAGCGCCATCAGCAGCGTCCCCCGCAGCCGGGACTGCAGGTTCTCCTCCGCGAGCCCCGTCAGCCCCAGCGCCCCCATGTACGCGTCGAACATCGGCTCGATGGCCACCGTCCGGTAGTTCAGCCCGGTCCGCCGCGCCAGCTCCGCCGCGTCGTCCCTCGAGTGCCCGGACGAGTACTTCGACGGCATCGACACGCCGTACACGTTCTCCGCCCCCACCGCGTCGCAGGCGATCGCGGCGACGAGCGCCGAGTCGATGCCCCCGGACAACCCGATCAGCACGGACTCGAAGCCGTTCTTCTCGACGTACGCCCGAAGCCCGACGACCAGCGCGGAGTACACCTCCTCGTCGTCGTCGAGCCGCTCCGCGCACTCGCCGGCCTGCTCCGGCTCGTACGCGGGCAGCGGCGCCTCGGACAGCACGACCCGGTCGATCCGCAGCCCGTCGTCGACGGTGCCCGTCGGCGCGTCGGCCGCGGCGGCGGGCAGGTCGAGGTCGACCACGAAACACCCCTCGGTGAACTGCGGCGCACGCGTCACGACCGCACCGTCGCGGTCGACGACGATCGAGTCCCCGTCGAAGACGAGCTCGTCCTGCCCGCCCGTCATCGCGAGGTAGGCGGTCGTGCACCCGGCCTCCTGCGCCCGCTTGCGCACGAGCTCCAGCCGGGTGTCGTCCTTCTCGCGCTCGTACGGCGAGGCGTTGATCGACAGGAGCAGTCCGGCCCCGGCGGACCGGGCCGCGGGCACCCGCCCCCCGTCCTGCCACAGGTCCTCGCAGATGGCGAGGGCGACGTCGACGCCGTGCACCCGCACCACCGGCATGGTGTCGCCCGGCACGAAGTACCGGAACTCGTCGAAGACCCCGTAGTTCGGCAGGTGGTGCTTGGCGAAGGCCAGCACCACCTCGCCGCCGTACAGCACGGCGCCGGCGTTCTGCGGCGCGCCCGCCGGCTGTCCGTACTTCGGCTGGGCGGCCGCACTGCGGTCGAGGTAGCCGACGACCACCGGGAGCTCCCCGAAGCCCTCCTCGGCGAGCCGCGCGGCGAGCGAGCGCAGGGCCGCGCGGGAGGCCTCCACGAAGGACGACCTGAGGGCGAGGTCCTCGACGGGATACCCGGTCAGCACCATCTCCGGGAACGCCACCAGATGGGCTCCCCGCTCGGCGGAGTGCCGGGTCCAGCGGAGGATCGTTTCGGTGTTGCCGTCGAGGTCACCGACGCGCGAGTCGATCTGATTCAGGGCGAGACGTAGTTGAGGCACGGACCCAGTGTAATCACCGTAATCGTCAAAGCGACACGATGTGAAGGACGGGCGCCGTACGGAGAGGGACGGGCACCGTACGGACCGAACCGGGCCGGGCCGAACCGCGCCGAACCACACCGGGCCGAACCACGCCGCACCGGACCACGCCGCTCCGGCCCCCTACGGCCGGGGCGCCGCCCCCCGCTCCCGCAGCATCTCCGTCATCAGCCCGATCTCCGACTCCTGCGCCTCCACCATGCCCCGGGCGAGCCGCTTCTCCACCCGGACCTCGCACGCGTGGACACACCCCTGCGCCATGTGGACCCCGCCCTTGTGGTGGTCCGTCATGAGCTGGAGGTAGAAGACCTCCGCCTGCTTCCCCTCCAGCGTCCCCAGCCGCTCCATCTCGGCGTCGGTCGCCATCCCCGGCATCAACGCGCCGTCCTCGCCGGAGGCCGCGTCCCCCATGCCCATCCACGTCATCGGAGGATCGGCGGACACCTTCGGCAGTTCCCACAGGTCGAGCCAGCCCAGCATCATGCCCCGCTGGTTGGCCTGCGTCTGGGCGATGTCGTAGGCGAGCCGCCGGACCTCCTCGTCGTCCGTCCGGTCCCGCACGAGGTACGACATCTCGACGGCCTGCTGGTGGTGCACGGCCATGTCCCGGGCGAACCCGGCGTCCGCGGAGTCGGCGGAAGGGGTCCGGTCCGTTCCCTCGTCCCCGGCGACCGCGTAGCTGATCGCACCGGCCGCGAGGAGCGCGAGCACCGCGGCCCCCGCGACCAGCCCGGCCTGCCTCATCCGTTCAGCCCGCCGGTGCAGGCGGCACCCGGCTCGGGCGTCTGCTCGCCCTGGACGAACTTCTGGAGGAACGCGTCGACGGCGGGGTCGTCCGCCCCGGTCACCGTGCGCTGGTGACCCCAGGCCGTGAGCATGATCGGGTCCTTCTGGCCGTCGACCGGGCTCATCAGGGTGTACGGCGTCTTCTTCACCTTCGCCGCGAGCGCCTCGACGTCCGCCTCGTCGGCCCGGTCGTCGTAGGTCACCCACACCGCGCCGTGCTCCAGCGAGTGGACGGCGTTGGTGTTGTCGATCTCGTCGGTGTAGACGTTCCCGTCGCAGTTCATCCAGACCGGGTTGTGGTCCCCGCCGACCGGGGGCGAGACCGGGTACGTCACCGACTTGGTGACGTGGTCGCGGCCCAGCGTCCCCTCCCACTTGCGCACCCCGTCCGCACCGGTGACGAAGCGGCCGTCGGCGGCCTTCGTGTCGGCCGCCGCGCTGTCGCCGTCGTCCGACTGCGACTGGATCAGGACCACGCTGCCGACCACGAGCCCGGTGACCGCCACCACCCCGGCGGTGATGGCGAGGATCCGGTTGCGGCGCTCACGGGTCTGCTCCGCGCGCCGCATCTCCTCTATCCGTGCCGTACGTGCCGCACTGCTCTTCTTGGCGGAACCCATGGGGGAGTGCCCTCCGGAGGATGGTGGGACGAACGGGTGAGCTGATCGTAATGGGGAAACCGGGCGAGTCGTAGAGGGCGACGGGAATGACCGGATGTGGACCCCGGCGACCGCTGGACCCCGGCCGCCCCTGCGGGACGACGGGGGCGGCCGGCGGTGCCCGCCCGCGGCGGACGAGCGGATCGTCCGGGTGGAACCACCGGCCGCCCGGGCGCCCGGACCGCGCTCCGCGGCCGAGGTCCTCCACCGCGCCCGTCCGCGCGACCTCATATTTGAAGCCGGGATGCCGATTACCTACCCTGCCCGGTATGCGGCTGCTGCGCTCCACCGACCTGGCCCTGCGGGTCCTCATGCGCCTCGCCGTGGCCGGCGGCTCCCAGCCGACGACGCGGGACGTCGCGGCGGCCATGGACGTGCCCTACACCCACGCCGCGAAGGTCGTCGCCGACCTCCGGCACCGGGGGCTGCTCACCGCCCGGCGCGGCCGCGGCGGTGGCCTGACCCTCACGGAGAAGGGGCGCGGGGCCTCCGTGGGCGCCCTGGTCCGCGCCTTCGAGGGCGAGGGCGACGTCGTCGACTGCGAGGGCGGCTCCGCCACCGCCCCCTGCCCGCTGCGCTCGGACTGCCGCCTGCGCGGCGCGCTGCGCCGGGCCCAGGAGGCGTTCTTCGCCTCGCTGGACCCGATCACGGTGGCGGACCTCGCCGCGGACCCGACGGGTCCGCTCCTGCTCGGCGTCCCGCGGGTCCGCCAGGGGAGCGCCTGACACCCTCCGGGACGGCCGCGGGGGTCCCGCCGTCCTCGGCTCAGTCCTGCTTGGCCAGCCACAGGTCGGGACCGAACACCTCGTAGTGGATGTCGGCCGGCGCCACGCCCTTGGCGATCAGCTGCTCACGCACCGCCCGCATGAACGGCAGCGGGCCGCACAGGTAGGCGCGGGTGCCCGGGACGACCGGCACGGGGGTCAGGTCGACGTAGCCGGTGCGGGTGCCCGCGGGGGCGTCCTGCTCGTACCAGAGGTGCACGGTCGCGTCCGCCAGCTTGGCCGCGAACGCCTCGTGGTCCGTGCGCAGGGCGTGGTCGGCGGGGGAGCGGTCGCCGTGCACGACGGTGACCGGGGCGCGGTGCCCGCTCTCGGCGAGGTGCGCCAGCATCGCGGTGATCGGGGTCACGCCGATCCCGGCGGAGGCCAGCAGCAGGGGGGTGTCCGTGTCGGCGTCGATCACCAGGTCGCCGTAGGCCTCGGACAGCTCCAGGACGTCACCGGCCCGCACCTGCGCGTGCAGGTGGTGGGACACCTCGCCGTCGGGCGCCGACTCCTCGCGCACGCGCTTGACGCTGAACTGCCGCTCGTCGGGGCCGGGCGCCCCGGAGAGGCTGTACTGCCGTATCTGCCGGGCGCCGTCCGCGAGGGCGACGCGGACGGAGACGTACTGCCCCGCGCGGAAGGCGCGCACCGGGCCGCCGTCGACCGGGCGCAGCCGGAAGGTCGCGACGTCGGCGGTCTCGGTGATCCGCTCGACCACCTCCCAGGCCCGCCACCGGTGTCCGCCGCGCTCCTCGTGGAGCCGCTTCTCGAGGGCGATCAGGGCGTTCGCCATCAGCCAGTAGACCTCGTCCCAGGCGGCGGCGACCTCGGGGGTGACGGCCTCGCCCAGCACGCCGGCGATGGCGGCGAACAGGTGCTCGTGGACGATCGCGTACTGGTCCGGGGTGATGCCGAGGGAGGCGTGCTTGTGGGCGATGCGCCCCAGCATCGCGTCGGGCCGCCGGTCCGGGTGGTCCAGCAGGTGCGTGGCGAAGGCCGCGATGGACCCCGCCAGGGCCTGGCGCTGGGTGCCGACGGCCTGGTTGCCGCGGTTGAACAGGTCGCGCAGCAGTTCGGGGTGGGCGGCGAACATCCCGGAGTAGAAGCGCTCGGTGATCTCGCCGAGGGACGCGCCGACGGCGGGGAGGGTGGCGCGGACGGTGGCGGCGGACTGCTCGGACAGCATCGGGTCTCCTCGTTGCTCGGATGCCAGCGCCCCCATTAAAACTTGCATCTGGAATACCAATTAAAGGGGGGTGGGTCTCGAGGGGGCCGGAGGGCGGCGGGGCGGCGGGCCGGGTGTTACGGATGCCGGTCCGAACGGGCAGGATGGGCGGCGGAGCGGCACACCGCCGCGGGCGGGCGTTCGGGCCGCGGCCGGTCGGCCGCCCGAGGTCGGCAACGCGTGTGAAACGCTGGTGTGGTGGGATGCTCGAGTGCCCGGCCGTCTCCCGTGGTCCGGGAGGGACGGGTGGCCCGACCGGCAAGGATGGGGAAGCGGAAGATGGACAAGCAGCAGGAGTTCGTGCTCCGGACGTTGGAGGAGCGCGACATCCGGTTCGTGCGCCTGTGGTTCACCGACGTGCTGGGCTTCCTGAAGTCCGTGGCCGTCGCCCCGGCCGAGCTGGAGCAGGCGTTCGACGAGGGCATCGGCTTCGACGGCTCCGCCATCGAGGGCTTCGCGCGGGTGTACGAGTCCGACATGATCGCCAAGCCGGACCCGTCGACCTTCCAGATCCTGCCCTGGCGCGCGGAGGCCCCCGGCACGGCCCGCATGTTCTGCGACATCCTCATGCCGGACGGCTCCCCGTCCTTCGCCGACCCGCGCTACGTCCTCAAGCGCGCGCTGGCCCGCGCCTCCGACCAGGGCTTCACCTTCTACACCCACCCGGAGATCGAGTTCTTCCTGCTGAAGGACAAGCCGGTCGACGGCAGCCGCCCGACCCCCGCGGACAACTCCGGGTACTTCGACCACACCCCGCAGAACGTCGGCATGGACTTCCGCCGCCAGGCGATCACCATGCTGGAGTCCATGGGCATCTCGGTGGAGTTCTCCCACCACGAGGGCGCCCCCGGCCAGCAGGAGATCGACCTCCGCTACGCCGACGCCCTCTCCACGGCCGACAACATCATGACGTTCCGCCTGGTGATGAAGCAGGTGGCGCTGGAGCAGGGCGTCCAGGCGACCTTCATGCCCAAGCCCTTCTCCGAGCACCCCGGCTCCGGCATGCACACGCACCTCTCGCTCTTCGAGGGCGACCGGAACGCCTTCTACGAGTCCGGCGCCGAGTACCAGCTCTCCAAGGTCGGCCGCTCCTTCATCGCGGGCCTGCTGCGGCACGCGGCGGAGATCTCCGCGGTCACCAACCAGTGGGTCAACTCCTACAAGCGCATCTGGGGCGGCTCCGAGCGCACCGCCGGCGCCGGCGGCGAGGCCCCCTCGTACATCTGCTGGGGCCACAACAACCGCTCGGCCCTGGTCCGCGTCCCGATGTACAAGCCCGGCAAGACCGGCTCCGCGCGCGTGGAGGTCCGCTCCATCGACTCCGGCGCCAACCCCTACCTGACCTACGCCGTCCTGCTGGCCGCCGGCCTCAAGGGCGTCGAGGAGGGCTACGAACTCCCGCCGGGCGCCGAGGACGACGTCTGGGCCCTCTCGGACGCCGAGCGCCGCGCCCTGGGCATCGAGCCCCTGCCCCAGAACCTGGGCGAGTCCCTGACCCTGATGGAGCGCAGCGACCTGGTCGCCGAGACCCTCGGCGAGCACGTCTTCGACTTCTTCCTGCGCAACAAGAAGCAGGAGTGGGAGGAGTACCGCTCCGAGGTCACCGCCTTCGAGCTGCGCAAGAACCTGCCGGTGCTGTAAGGGCAGGTCAGAACAGGCATCCCGCTGGTTCAGCGGACGGGGCCGACGGTCGCGGACCGTCGGCCCCGTGGCGTCTCACTGGTCCTGGGCCGCCCCTGGGCCGTCCGGCGCCGGATCGGCGCCCTCGTACAGGCCGTCCACGGCCTTCCGGGCCCGGGGCGTCGCCGCTCGGCACGAGGTGCGTGCAGACCCGGAGCGTGAACCCCGGATCGCCGTGACCGAGGTGGGCGCTCAACGCTTTGACGTCCTCGCCGGCGTCCGGCAGGACGGACGCGTAGAAGTACCTGAGGGCGTGCGTGCCGTGTTCCCGGGCAGCCTGGTGACGCTCTCCGGGCTTCGGCGTGGTGCGATGCCGTCCGTTTTGATCATGTGAGGCCGAGAAGGGCAAGGGGCCGGGTCCGGTCTCGGGCTGCCCTTCGGAGGCCGGAGGCGATGGTGCGGGCGCCGGTCAGACGGAGGGCTCCGATCGCGAGGTTCCTGCGGGTGGCCATCGCTCTGGGGGTGTTTCCGGTCCGCAGCCGGGAGGCGTCCTCGGCGAAGGTGACGTCCCTGGCGTGGTGCGGGGCCTCGACGGTCCAGTGCCCTCGGACCAGCCGGGCGAGCTGAGCCGGGCCGGCCTGCTCGGCGGTGTACCGAACCCCGCCCGACATGGCGAGGCGTCAGCAGCCGGGCGTCAGCCGACTGCGCCGAAGTCCTGACCGAAGAGGGCGCGGTAGTACGCGACTGCCGGTTCGCGCTCCATCCGGATGTTGCCGGCGGGGGTCTCCGTTGGTGCGTTGTCGGACGACCATCCGGTTGGTTTCCGCTGCGCTCTTCGAGATGCACGACGAATGGATCGCCTCACCTCGCCGCCACCTCCCCGAAGGTGATATGGGTGATATCTGTCGTAAACTCTCTTTTAGTTCCTCCATGCTACCCAACGCACCGAAATGCAATCGTCAGTTGATCCCCAACACCATGGCGAGGGATACTGCCTGGCGGATGCGTGTTCCCGACCGAGTGGCACTCGCTTCAATATCCTCCCGTGCAGGTCATCGGAGGTCATCTACCCAAAGATTACTGGGCAGTTGACCTCAGGGTTTCGTGGTAGCGTCCATACTCGGAGGGACAGTGCGACCTGAAAGGGAAATCGTGAACACGGAGAAGATCGCCGCTCGCCGCCTCTCGCTGGAAGAGGTGACGAAGCTCGGCGTGCAGGACAGGGTCTTCGTTTCCGCCGACACGGCAGAACTCAAACTTCCCGACTGCTATGTCCCTGCTTTTCTGACCAAGCCCGGTGAGGATTTCGAGGGCGGCTCGATCACGGCGAGAACCGTATTCCAGGAAGAGGTCTCCTGCCTTCCCGACGACGAGAATGAAGCCGGAATCTACTTGGCCGACGAGAACGGCTCGGTGACCATCGAGGTCCTCCAGTCCGCCGGTGTCGTGCTGGACCTGGCGCTTTTCGTCCCTGGTGGGGACAAGGGGTCCCTCACGGCCCTTTACGCTGCGGTCCGGCAGGCGTTCGGCGCCGACATCGTGCAGATCTGGCGCCAGGGCCTCAAGGAGGTTCCCGACGTGAAGGTCGACATCTTCGAGGAGCAGATTCCCCGGGGGCGCAAGGGGAGCGACAGCCCCAAGCGTGACCGTCGCGCGATCGACACCTACCCCACCCGTGCGGACTTCATCGAGTTCTCCGCGGGGTGGAAGCCGGTCGTTGAGATTCACCGGCCGATCGTTGACGACACCCCGACCATCTGAGGCGGCGTCACCTCTCGTCTCGGCCTGAGAGAACGCCGAGAACGCCGAGAACGCATGCGCCGGACCCGGTCGACCCCTGAGCGGCTCGGGGAGCCGTCGGAAAACAACTCACGAACGCCGAAGCGCCGTTCCACTCGATGACCTCGCGAGACAGCCCGCCTGACCGAGATCAAATCCTGAGGTTGTTCCGCGACAGCCCTCAGGGCTTCGGAGTGGTCGAGTGACGTCCACCTCGCGCTCGGGCGAGGTCGGGGAGCGTGAGGGGTCGGCGGGCGTCACGCGCCTGCGGCGACGGCCGGAGGCGATGCTCTTCGCGCCGTTCAGTCGCAGGGCGCCGACCGCGAGGTTGCGCCAGGTCGCCGTGGCGCGGGGTGCGCTGCCGGTCCGCCACCGCGCACGGGGCCAGATCGAGGACGACGGCCGGTGCGCGGAGGCGCAGGCCGCCGAGGCGCAATGGACGTGAGGCGGGAATCGTCCGCTCGCGCTCCCCTCACCGCAAGGGGTCACGAAACGGACGCCCGCCGACCGCGCCGAAGCCCCGGCTCCCGGGCTGCACCACTTCCTGCGCAACAAGAAGCAGGAGGGGGAGGAGTACCGCTCCGAGGTCACCGCCTTCGAACTGCGCAAGAACCTGCCGGTGCGGTAGGCGCCGGTCGGAGCGGGTTCCCGCCGGTGCGGCGGAGCGAGGGGCCGGTGGTCGTGGACCGCCGGCCCCTCGCCGTGTCTCACCGGGCCGAGGAGGGGCGGGGCCCGCCCGGCGCGGGTCAGGTGGGTGGGGTGGGGCGCAGGGCGAGCAGGGCGATGTCGTCGGTGTTGTCGGTGCCGAACTCGATGATCAGCTCGTCGCAGAAGACGTCGAGGGGTTTGCGTGCCTGGCCGGCGGTGTACCGGCGCAGCCGGGCCATGGCGTCGTCGAGGGACTCTCCGCGGCGTTCGATGAGGCCGTCGGTGAAGAACAGCAGGGTGGAGCCGGGTGGCAGCCGGTCGTGGGCGGAGGGGCGGGGCAGGTCGGGGTCCATGCCGATCAGCAGGCCCCTGCCCGCGTCCAGATAGCGGGTGTCGCCCTCCCGGGTGGTCAGGAGGGGCGGCAGGTGACCGGCGGAGGAGTGGTGCAGGTCCCCCGGGTCGCTGCTGCTCCTGAGCAGGGCGTAGGCGCAGGTGGCGGTGGACTGCGGGGAGAGCGTGTGGCTCGCGAGGTCCAGACGGCGCAGGACGTCGCCGGGAGGTTCCTGGCGGTCGACGGCGATACCGCGCAGCATGCTGCGCGGGGTGCTCATGGAGACGGCGGCCTGCAGGTCGTGGCCTGTCACGTCGCCGATGACCAGCACGGTGTCGCCGTTGGGCAGGACGAAGGCGTCGTACCAGTCCCCGCCGATCTCGGCGGTGGTGCTGGAGGGGATGTAGCGGGCGGTCAGCTCCAGGTGCTCGACCCGGGGGAGTTCGGGCAGCAGGGCACGCTGGAGGTGTTCGGCGTTGGAGTGGGTGTACTGGTGCAGGAGGGCGTTGTCGACCCCGAGGGCGATGCCGCGGACCAGGTCCGCGATCAGGGGGACGTCCTCCTTGACGAACGGGTGCTCGTCCTGGGCGCGGACCAGGGACAGGACGCCGAAGACCTTCCGCTGGGCGCGCAGCGGAGCGATGACGGCACTGCTTCCCCCCAACTGCTCCGTCAGCTCCAGCAGCCGGGCGTCCAGAGGGCTCCGGGCCTGGCCGACCGAGGGGATGTCGGTGATCAGCAGGGGACCCGCGCCGCGCAGCACCCGGGGGAGGGGCCCCCGCGCCGACCTGGACGCGAGGGAGAGCCGGTCGAGGTGCACATCGGAGATCCGCACCCGGGGATCGCGGTGGACGATGTGGAGCCACTCCACCTGTCCGTGCTCGTCGAGAAGCCCCACCGTGCACCAGTCGGCCAGGCGCCGGGTCAGGACGTGGCACACCCGCCGCAGCCTCTCGTCCAGATCGAGGGTGCTGGTCAGCGCCCTGCCGGTGTCGGCGAACAAGGACAGCCACTCCGGCGCCGTCTTCTCGGGGATCACCGCCTTCGCTTTTCTGAGCGTGGTCGGCAACTGCGCCGGGTTCGGTGACGGCCGTGTCGCGTACCGGTCGTCCTGCGGAGCCCGCGGCGGGACGGGGGGAACCGTCGTCGTGGTGAGGTGGGCGACGAACACGGTGCGCCCGTCGACCGCCTCCTGGGTCTGGACGGACAGGCGGACGGGGATCGTCCGGCCGTCGCGGTGCAGTGCGGGAACCGGTATGGAGCGGCCCAGGATGCGGGACTCGCCGGTGAGCAGCAGCGAGCTGAAGGCCGCCACGTGGCGTGTGCGCAGATGCTCGGGGATCAGCGCGGTCAGGCGCCGGCCGACGAGGTCCTGCGGGTGCCAGCCCAGCAGGTTCGCCGCGGAGTTGTTCACCGCGATGATCCGGTTGCGGTCGTCGGCCGCGACGGTCGGTACGTCGGAGGCCTCCACCTCGCTCGCGTCCCAGGGGGCCATGTCCGTGGGGGTGGTGCTCGGCGCCTGGGGGACCTGGGTCCACGCGGTGGGTTCTCCCCCGGCGAGCTGGCCGGCGATCTGGTCGAGCAGCCAGTGACGGAAGGCCCGGATCTGCGGAAGGGCCGGGAGGGCGAGCAGGGCCCCCTGCTGGGCCGCCGCGTCGGCCTCGTCGAGGACCCGGCGCAGGGCCGCCACGCCCGGAGCGGCGTCCGCCGCGAACGCCACCAGCAGGGAGAGCGTCGAGGTGTCGGGGGTCTCCTGCTCCACCGCTGCCGCCATGCACGCGCAGATCATGTTGCTCGTGTCCTGGGCGACGAGGAGGTCCTCCGGCCGCACACCGGTCCGGTCGATGGTGGACGCGGCGAGGAGCAGCTCGCGCAGCAGCCCCTCCCACTGCTGCTGTGCTGCCCAGTACAGGGCGTACGGAACGTCGTTCAGCGTCACGCTCAGGGTCCGGCCGGAGGACGGCTTCACGATCTCCCACACGGACGCCGGCGGCGCCGGTGCCTCGGGCCACACTTCGAACCAGACGGTCTTGCGGCCCTGACCGCTGTGGACACCGTGGTGGGTGGCCAGTTCCTCCACCAGGGCCAGACCCCTCCCGGTGCAGGCGTAGGGATGGCGGTCGTGCGGCACCAGACCACGCTCCGGCCGGTGGTCGCTGACCCGCACATGGGCCTGATCCCCGACGGTCCAGGCCCGCACCTCGGTCTCCGTGCGCGCGTGGATCACCGCGTTGGTCACCAGTTCGCCGACCAGCAGCTCGGCGGTGTCCACCGTGTCGGGGGGAACCCCGTCCAGCACCGACCGCACGAAGCGCCGGGCCGCAGCGGCACTCTCCGGCGCCGGAGGCAGACGTCGCGACGGTGCCCCGGGTGGACTGGGGCTGCTCATACCGATCGGGTGCCCAGAAACATCCGTGCGAAAGGCCGAACGGCACGAGGAACGGGGGTGAGCGGCCGGCGGTGCGTGGGCGCGCTCCCACCCAATACGGAAGGAAACGTTCCGTAACTGTGCGGAGCCTTGCCAGTCCCTTGCGCGTCGCTCTACTGTCACCAGACAGAAAGCGCTTTCCCAATCCATGAGCCGGGTCGCACGGCCACCCTCCGGCCGTTCTACTGACATGCCCATGCCATAAATGGGGCGTGCCCGGCACGCGAAGACGAAAGGCGAGGCGAGGATGAGGCGATCAGTCGCACTGCGACTCTCCGCGGCGCTGGCCACCGGGGCCCTCGCGGCCGCGGGCACCGTGGCGCTGTCGACGTCCCAGGCGTCGGCCGCGGCCACCGGCGCCACCGGTTACGCGACCCAGAACGGCGGAACCACCGGCGGCGCGGGCGGCCAGACGGTGCGGGCCACCACGGGAACCGCCATCCACCAGGCCCTGTGCAGCCGGGCCAGCAGCAGCACCCCCCTCACCATCCAGGTCGAGGGGACCATCAACCACGGCAACACCAGCAAGGTGTCGGGCAGCAGCTGCAACACCGCGGCCGGTGTGATCGAGCTCAAGCAGATCAGCAACGTCACCATCGTCGGGGTCGGCAACGGAGCCGTCTTCGACCAGCTGGGCATCCACATCCGGGAGTCCAGGAACATCATCATCCAGAACGTGACCGTGCGGAACGTCAAGAAGTCCGGCTCACCCACGTCCAACGGCGGCGACGCCATCGGCATGGAGAGCGACGTCCGCAACGTCTGGGTCGACCACGTCACCCTGGAGGCGTCGGGCGGGGAGTCGGAGGGCTTCGACGGCCTCTTCGACATGAAGGACAACACCCAGTACGTGACCCTGTCCTACAGCATCCTGCGCAACTCCGGTCGCGGCGGCCTCATCGGCTCCAGCGAGAGCGACACCTCGAACGGGTACGTGACGTTCCACCACAACCTGTACGAGAACATCGACTCCCGCGCACCCCTGCTGCGCGGCGGCATCGCCCACATCTACAACAACCACTACAAGAACCTCAACGAGTCCGGCATCAACTCCCGGGCCGGAGCCCGCGCCAAGGTGGACAACAACTACTTCGAGGACTCCAAGGACGTCCTCGGCACCTTCTACACCGACGCGGCCGGCTACTGGCAGGTCAGCGGCAACATCTTCGACAACGTGACCTGGTCCGGCCGCAGCGGGGACACCAACCCGGCCGGTCCCGACCCGCAGTCCAACACCACCGTCAGCATCCCGTACTCCTACAGCCTCGACGGGGCGAGCTGCGTGCCGAACGTGGTGAGCCAGACGGCGGGCGCCAACAAGGGCCTGAAGGTCTCGGACGGCAGCTGCACGCCGCAAAACCCGGGTCCGACCCCGACGCCGACCCCGACCGACCCCACGCCGACCCCGACCGACCCGACCCCGCCCAGCGGGACGAACCTCAGCCTCAGCTCCGGCGCCGGCGCCGACGGTTCCTCCAAGGCGAGCGGCACGAGCTACGGCAACGTGCGGGACGGGAACATGAGCACCTACTGGTCGCCGTCCGGCTCGACCGGTTCCGTCTCGGTCAAGTGGGGCTCCGCGACCGGCGTCTCCAAGATCAACATCCGGGAGGCGTCGGGCTCCGCGGGCGCCATCGGCTCCTGGCGGGTCCTCAACGGCGACACCGGTGCCGTGCTGACCTCCGGCAGCGGGGCGGGCGTCATCAGCTTCCCCAAGACCTCGCTGAAGAAGGTCACCTTCGAGATCACCAGCTCCAACGGCACGCCGCGGGTGGCCGAGTTCGAGACCTACGCCCAGTGACCCGACCGGGGGCCGTCCCCACGACGGCCCCCGGCCTCAGACGGCGCCCGTCCCACCCGCACCCGCCACGAAGCGGCTCCACGCGGCCCGGGTGAGGGTGAGGCGGGGACCGTCGGGAGCCTTGGAGTCCCGGACGTGGACCGAGCCGGGGATCACGGCGACCTCGACGCAGTCATTGGGGTTGCTGCTGTCGCTGTAACTGCTCCTGAACCAGATCAGATCGACGTCGTCTCCGCCCGAGCCCTTGCGGTTCATGTTTCCCCCAGCGCTTGTTCGATGAAGGTCAGTGACTCTCGTGCGGTCAGCGCCTCGGCCCGGATGATGCCATAGCGCAGTTCGAGGATCCGCAGGTGCCGGGGATCGGTGACGGGACGGCTGCCGAACTCGTCGTCGGCCCGGCCGACCGCTGTGCCGTCCGCGAACTTGAGCACTTGGATGCGCCCTCCCGTTCCAGGATGGTCCCCGCGGGCCGTCGGCATGACCTGGATCTCGACGTGCCGCAACTTCGCCATTTCCAGCAGGTGTTCGAGTTGTCTGCGGAGAACCATCATGCCTCCGACGGGGCGTCGGAGGGTCACTTCCTCCTGCACGAAGCTCAATTCCGGGGCGGGCCGCCGTTCGAAAACGGCCCTGCGTGCCATCCGAGCGGCGACCGCCCTCTCCAGTTCGTCCTCCGACAGCGCCGGCCGCCGCGTGCTCAGGAGCGCCCGGGCGTACTCCTCGGTCTGAAGGAGACCGTGCAGGTTGTGGCTGCCGTACGAAAGGAGTTCCACCGCCTGGGCCTCCAGCCGCGCCAGATCCCGCACCTTCTTCGGGTACCGGATCTTCGCCACGTCCTCCCGCATCGCGGCGAGCAGCCCGCCCGCCCCCAGCACCTCGTCCGCCTTCTCCAGGTACTCGGGCCGGGGGATCCGCTTCCCGCTCTCGATCTTGTAGACGAGGTCCTCCCCGTACTTCATCACCGCCGCGAACTCGGCGACCCGCATCCCCACGGCCTCCCGCCGCAGCCTCAACTGCCGCCCCACCGTGGCGACGACCGCCACGCCCCACTCGTCGTCCGGGTCGACCTCCCACCCCGGTTCGTCCGTCCCCGTCCCCGTCTCGCCCGCGGGCCGCACGGCCCCGCCGTCCACCGACATCCGCACCCCTTCGCCGTACGCGTCGTCTCGCGATGCGGCTCACGCTAGGCAGGGCGGCGACGGCGAGTGACGGGAACGGACGCCGCGGCACGCCAACGGGTGACGCGGGCCCCGGCCTCACCGCTCGACGGCGGCACCCGTCCGTTGGGCCGGTGAGCGTTCCACGCCGAGCAGGGCGAGCAGGTCGTCGATCATGTGCTCGAAGAGCGGGACGCAGTCGCCGAAGGCCGCGGCGAGGTGGTGGTGGACGGACATGCAGAGCAGGCCGTAGATCTGGCGCCAGCACGTGACCATGAGCAGGACGACGCCGACCGGGAACTCCTGGCCGATCAGGCGGCGGTAGGTGAGCAGTTGGGCGCGCAGCGCGGGGTCGATCTCGTCGTCGGCCGGGTGGTCGAGCCCGCCGCGCTGCCAGAGCCGGGTGAACAGGTCCCCGAAGAGGCCGCCCAGCTCCCTCGCGAGGACCTGGTCCACCGCGCTCTCGGTGGCCAGGCGGGCGTATCCGGCGCCCATGAGGAGGTCGAACTCGGCGGGGTGGCCGAGGGACCAGTCCAGCACGGCGCGGGTGGCGGCGTACAACTGGGCGCCCAGGTCCTCGGGGTCCTCGCGCCGGACGGCCGCCGAGACGGTCGACACGAACTCGTCGGTCAGGTCTTCGTAGACGGCGAGGACCAGGCCCTTCTTGCCGTCGAAGTACCGGTAGAGGGCCGGCGGGGAGACACCGACGGCGCGGGCCACCGCCGACAGGCTCAGGCCCTCGACGCCGTGCGCGGCCGTGAGCCTGCGCGCCTCGTCCCTGGCCTCGCGCTCCAGCGCCGCGCGCATGCGTGCGCGGCGCGACGGCCCGGTCTGCATGCCTCTCCCTCTCCGATCGCATCGACGTTCGACATTCGACATGGAGTTCATGTCACTACATCACACGTGGGGGCATTCCCGGGCTTGCGGTGAAGGGTGTTCGCGTGGTTAATGGTATTAACGAAGTGATGGGTCGTCACTCTGTTGTTGTCGAAGGGTCTGCCGGGTCGCCCGGACGGTCCGGGAACAGCCGAGGGTGGGCGGCCCCCGGGCACCGGTCGACGGGGCCGGGTGCCGGGGGCACGGAGAACAGCACATGCAATGGGGGTAGCTCATGGCCACGGACCACTTCTCGCTCTTCCAGGAAGCGCTCAACCACCAGGACCGCCCCCACCGGGTGATCCTCTTCGCGGACCTCGCGGGCTCCACGGAGATGAAGGGGAAGACGGGGGAGGTCGGCTGGCTCCCCACCATCGGAAAGTTCCTGGACATCACCACCCGGGCGGTCACCGAGCACGGCGGGACCGTGGTCAAGTACCTGGGGGACGGCACCCTGGCCGTGTTCGACGGAGAGCGCGCGGCCGAGGCGATTTGCGCGGCCATCACCATCCAGGAGCTGCTGAAGGAGGAGAACAGCCGGGGCAGCGTCAACGACTGCCTCGCCACGGTCGGGATCGCGACGGGCCGGGTCGTCGAGTACCAGGCCCCGGGCGGCGGCCTGGACTACATCGGCTCCGTGGTCGACCTGGCCGCCCGGCTGTGCGGCGCCGGAGCGCCCCAGGCGATCTGGGTCGACAGCGTGACCGTCGCCTCGGCCAACATGAGCAAGGTCAGCTCCGGGATGGGCCGGGCGCTGGAGTACTCCCCGGACGACTACCTGTCGGACGAGGAGAAGGTCGACCTCAAGGGGTTCGCGAAGCCGATCAAGTACCGCGAGGTGATCTGGCACAAGAAGGCGTTCGGTGTGAAGAACACCGTGCTGACCGAAGCCATCGACCGGGCCCAGACGCAGGCTCACGTCCAGGTGCAGCAGAACCGGCTCCGGGCCCGGGCGACGGTGCCCCCGCAGGCGGGCCCGTCCGCGCGGCCCGTCATCGAGACGCTCGACGGCACGGTGACCCGCTGGGACCCGGAGCAGGGCCGGGGCTTCATCGCGACGGCCGGGCACGGCGACCACTACGTCGACCGCCGGTTCCTCGTCAACGAGCAGAACCTCACCGAGGGGGGCGCCGTGCGGTTCGTCCCGCTGCCGCCGCTCAAGGAGGGGCAGCGCCCGGTGGCCGGCTGCACGGTCCAGGAGGGGCACGAGATCCGGGGCACCTTCCAGAACGTCCGGACCGACAAGGGCTACGGCTTCGTCGAGGTGCGCGACACGCGCGGCAACCAGCAGAACCTCTTCGTGTTCCTCGGAGACGCGGCGGCCGGGCACAGGTTCGGGGACCCGGCGACCCTGGAGGTGCGCCGGAACCACAAGGGGATCTCGGGGCAGCTCGTCGGTGTGAACGGGACCGACGGCGGTGACGACGGCGGTGCCGGCAGTGACCTCGCCTGATCGGCACCTTCGGCCGGCCCTGGCCGAGGTCCGCGCGGAACTGAGCCGGGCGGACCAGAAGGCGGCGACCCTCCTGGCGCTGTTCTCGGCGATCACGGCCGGGATCGTCGCCGCCTTCGGTGTGCGCAGGGCCGGTGTCTTCGCGCTCTGGAACGGCGTGGAGTGGATGGCCTGGGGCGGGCTGGTCTGCCTGGCCGGCAGCCTCGTCCAACTGCTCGTCTGCGTCAGGCCGGGCGGTGTCTCCCGTCTCGCGGGCAGCGCCTACTTCCTGTTCTACGCCCAGTACGCGGGCCGTCCGGGCGATCTGGCCGCCCACCTGTCCGCGCCGGGGGACCACGACCTGGACCGGTGCGCCCAACTCGTCGAGCTGTCGGTCCTGGTGACACGCAAGTACCGGATGATCGCGCGGGCGGTGGACCTCCTGGGGTGCGCGCTCGCCCTGGTCGCCGGGGCGATGCTGCTCGACGCGCTGCGCTGACGCCCGGGGCCGGGTCCCGGGCGTCAGGTTCTTCTTCGGCGACTTCTCCTCAGCGGCCGGACCGGGGCACCCGGTCCGGCCGCTGGGAGGGACCGTCGTGCGCTCCGGCCCCACGGGCGTGCGGCACCCGTACCGTACGGCGGGTCTACGCCCCCGCCTGCTTCGCCAGCAGCCGGTGCAGCGGCTCCGCCGCCCGCCGCCGGTACTCCTGGACCGCCCAGCCGTTGCCGTCCGGGTCCTTGAAGTACAGGAACGCGGCGCCGTCGTCCGGGGAGTAGCGGACCGGCTCGGAGACCTCCAGGCCGCGCGCGGTCAGTTCCGCACGGGCCGCCTCGATGTCGGTGACGCAGAGCTGGAGGCCCTGGTAGGAACCGGGAGCGGGGCGGGGGCCGGGCAGGGTGTTCCAGAGGGTGTCGCCGAGGGCGATCGAGCAGCCGGAGCCGGGCGGGGTGAGCTGGACGATGCGCAGGCCCGGCATGACCTCCTGGTCGATGTCGACGTGGAAACCGACCTTGTCCCGGTAGAAGTCCCTGGCCCGGTCGATGTCGCTCACCGGCAGCGGGATCACTTCGAGGGTCATGTCCATGAACTCGACTCCTTGGTCGACGTCGTCGGCACGCACCGGCATCGGGCGAGCCGCCACCGGGTCCGGCCGGACGGCTCCCCCTCACCGAAACCGAAAACGGCCCGCGGCGCCACCGAGGGAACGTCGACGCGTCCCCCGGGCCGTGAGGGGAGGTGCCCGCCCCGGCCCCCGAAGCGGTCGCGGGCCGCCCCGGGGCCGCGGACCGGTACTCCGGCTAGGCTCATGGCCGTACGAGCCTGATCCGAGGCACGAGGGAGGCCGGGGATGACGTCGGCGCCGGGGCGCAGGAGCAGTACCTTCACACGGCTGCTGCGGCACGGCTTCACCGACCCCTCCGCCGCCGAGCGCCTGCTGGACGGCCCCGAACTGGCGGCCGTGCGCAACGACCCGGTGCTGCTCGAAGCCCTCGGCGCCACCGCCGACCCCGACCTCGCGCTGCTCGGACTCGTGCGGCTGCTGGAGGCGCAGCCCGGTGCCACCGCCCGCCAGGAACTGCTGGACACGCTGATCTCCGCCAAGCCGCTGCGGGACCGGCTCCTCGGTGTGCTCGGCGCCTCCGACGCCCTCGCCGACCACCTCGCCCGGCACCCGAAGGACTGGCAGGCGCTCGTCACCTACGAGCCCCGCGACCTGCACCCGGGCGTCGAGGAGTTCGAGCGCGGCCTCGCCGGTGCCACCGATCCGGTCGCGCTGCGCGTCGCCTACCGGCGCTGCCTGCTGTCCATCGCCGCCCGCGACGTGTGCGGCACCACCGAGATCGCCGAGACCGCCGCCGAGCTCGCCGACCTCGCCACCGCCACCCTGCGCGCCGCCCTCGCCCTGGCCGGCGCCGCCGCGCCCGAGGACGCCGCGCTGTGCCGGCTGGCGGTGATCGCGATGGGCAAGTGCGGCGGACACGAGCTGAACTACGTCTCCGACGTCGACGTCGTCTTCGTCGGCGAGGCCGCGAACGGGGCCGACGAGGGCAAGGCGCTGCGCGCCGCCACCCGCCTGGCCTCGCACATGATGCGGATCTGCTCCGAGACCACCGTCGAGGGCTCCATCTGGCCCGTGGACGCCAATCTGCGCCCCGAGGGCCGCAACGGGCCGCTCGTGCGCACCCTCGCCTCCCACCTCGCCTACTACCAGCGCTGGGCCAAGACCTGGGAGTTCCAGGCGCTGCTCAAGGCCCGCCCGGTGGCCGGCGACCTCGCGCTCGGCGAGGAGTACGTCGCCGCGCTCCAGCCGCTGGTGTGGCAGGCCGCCGAGCGGGAGAACTTCGTCGCCGACGTGCAGAAGATGCGCCGCCGGGTCGTGGAGAACATCCCCGCCGCCGAGGTCGACCGCCAGCTCAAGCTCGGCCCCGGCGGGCTGCGGGACGTCGAGTTCGCCGTGCAGCTCCTCCAACTGGTGCACGGCCGCGCCGACACCTCCCTGCGCAGCGGCACCACCCTCGACGCGCTGAAGGCCCTCGCCGCCGGCGGCTACGTGGGCCGCGCGGACGCCGCCCAGCTCGACGACGCATACCGCTTCCTGCGCTCCCTGGAGCACCGCATCCAGCTGTACCGGCTGCGCCGCACCCACCTCGTCCCCGAGGACGAGGCCGACCTGCGCCGCCTGGGCCGCTCCCTCGGCCTGCGCACCGACCCGGTGACGACCCTGACCCGGGAGTGGCGGCGGCACACCGCGGTCGTCCGGCGGCTGCACGAGAAGCTGTTCTACCGGCCGCTGCTCGACGCCGTCGCCCAGCTCGCCCCCGGCGAGACCCGGCTCAGCGCGGAGGCGGCCCGGGAGCGGCTGGTCGCCCTCGGGTACGCCGACCCGGCCGCCGCGCTGCGCCACCTGGAGGCACTGGCCTCCGGGGTGACCCGCAAGGCGGCCATCCAGCGCACCCTGCTGCCCGTGCTGCTCGGCTGGTTCGCGGACTCCGCCGACCCGGACGCCGGACTGCTGAACTTCCGCAAGGTCTCCGACGCGCTCGGCAAGACCCCCTGGTACCTGAGGCTGCTGCGCGACGAGGGGGCCGCCGCGGAGAACCTGGCCCGGGTGCTGTCCGCCGGGCGGCTCGCCCCCGACCTGCTGATGCGGGCCCCCGAGGCGGTGGCCCTGCTCGGCGACGGGGACGGCGCGGGGCTCAGGCCGCGCTCGCGCGCCCACCTGGAGCAGGAGGTCCTCGCCGCCGTCCGCCGCGCGGACAACGCCGCCCAGGGCGTCACGGCCGCCCGCGGCGTGCGCCGCCGGGAGCTGTTCCGCACGGCCGCCGCCGACATCATCGGCTCCTACGGCACCGAGTCCCAGCCCGCCGAGGCCGACCGGGGCGCCCTGGTGGACCTGGTGGGCGACGCGGTGTCCGACCTGACCGCCGCCACCCTCGCGGGCACGCTGCGCGCGGTGGTCCGGGAGGGCTGGGGGGACACGCTCCCCACCCGGTTCACGATCATCGGCATGGGCCGCTTCGGCGGGCACGAGCTGGGATACGGCTCCGACGCGGACGTCCTGTTCGTGCACGAACCGCGCGAGGGCGCGGACGAGCAGGAGGCGTCCCGGGCGGCGCACAAGGTCGTCGCCGAGATGCGCCGCCTGCTCCAGATCCCGAGCGCCGACCCGCCCCTGCTCGTCGACGCGGACCTGCGCCCGGAGGGCAAGTCCGGTCCGCTGGTGCGCACCCTGAAGTCGTACGAGGCGTACTACCGGCGCTGGTCGCTGGTGTGGGAGCGGCACGCGCTGCTGCGCGCCGAGCCCGTCGCCGGGGACGAGGACCTCGGCCGCCGCTTCACCGAGCTGATCGACCCGCTGCGTTACCCGGCCGGCGGGCTCGACGAGGAGGCGGTCCGGGAGATCCGGCGGCTGAAGGCCCGGATGGAGTCCGAACGGCTGCCGCGCGGCACCGACCCCAAGCTGCACGCCAAGCTCGGCCCGGGCGGGCTGTCCGACGTGGAGTGGACGGTGCAGCTGCTGCAGCTGCGCCACGGCGCCGAGGAGCCGGGGCTGCGCACCACCCGCACCCGGCAGGCCCTGGCCGCCGCCCGCGCGGCCGGACTGGTCCGCGAGGAGGACGCCGCGATCCTCGACGAGGCGTGGGTGCTGGCCACCCGGGTGCGCAACGCGGTGATGCTCGTACGGGGCAGGGCCGGGGACACCTTCCCCACCCAGCCGCGCGAGCTGGCCGCCGTCGGCCGCTACCTGGGCTACGGCCCCGGCCACGCCGGCGACATGCTCGACGCGTACCGGCGTACGGCACGCAGGGCGCGGGGCGTGATGGAGGAGCTGTTCTACGGGGGCGGTGCCTGACCCGCCGGATCGGCCGGGGCGGGCTCGGAACGGCGGTCGGCCGGAACCGGCTCGGCGCGGCGGTCGGCCGGGGCCGACCCGGAGCGGCTGCGGGGCAGCAGGGGGAGGCGCACCGGCAGCGGGCCCCTGCCGCCGCCCGGCGCCCGCTCCGGCACCCGCCTCGGCAGGGTGTGCGGCAGGCTCCCGTACCAGAGCAGGGCCACCCCGTAGCCGAAGGCGAGGCAGAGCACGCCGCCCACCGCGTCCAGCCAGAAGTGGTTGGCGGTCGCGACGATCACCACGAGCGTGGCCGCCGGGTACACCAGGCCCAGGACGCGCACCCACGGGACGGTGGCCAGCGCGAAGATCGTCAGGCCGCTCCACACCGACCAGCCGATGTGCATCGACGGCATCGCGGCGTACTGGTTGGACATGTTCTTCAGGTCGCCGGAGGCCATCGAGCCCCAGGTCTGGTGCACCACGACGGTGTCGACGAAGTCCTGGCCGTCCATCAGGCGCGGCGGGGCGAGCGGATACAGGTAGTAGCCGACCAGGGCGATGCCCGTGGTCGTGAACAGGACCAGCCGGGTGGCCGCGTAACGGCCGGGGTGACTACGGTAGAGCCACACCAGGACACCCAGCGTCACCACGAAGTGCAGGGTGGCGTAGTAGTAGTTCATGCCGACGATGAGCCAGGTCACCGAGTTCACGGCATGGTTGACGGACTGCTCGACGGCGATGCCGAGCCGCTGCTCCAGTTGCCAGATCCAGTCGGCGTTGCGCAGTGCCTCGGCCTTCTGCTCGGGCACGGCGTTGCGGATGAGCGAGTACGTCCAGTAACTCACCGCGATCAGCAGGATCTCGAACCACAGTCGGGGCCTGCGGGGGGTGCGCGGGCGGCGCAGGCGCCCCCGGGCCGTCCCGTCCGCCGAGTCCGCGACGGGGTGCGGAACGGCCTGGTCGTGGCCTTCCGACGTGCTCACCGTCGTGTCACCCATGGGCAAAGAGTCTGCCAGACAGCTTTCCTCCCGTAGATCATCCCCCGGTCGGGTCCGTCCCGCATGTCCGCGTACGGGTCCGGGGCGGCGAACTCCTCCTGCGGGAGGGCCCGGAAGGCCGTTTCCTCCACCCTAGGGACGGTTTCGTTCCCCAGGGGCCGAAGCGGTCGAACCGCGCACCACCAGCTCCGGCATGAACACGAACTCGCTGTGCGGCGCGGGCGTCCCGCCGATCTCCTCCAGCAGCGTGCGCACCGCGGCCTGGCCCATCGCCGGGACCGGCTTGCGGACGGTGGTGAGCGGCGGGTCGGTGAAGGCGATCAGCGGGGAGTCGTCGAAGCCGACCACCGAGATGTCCTTCGGCACGTCCAGGCCGCGCTGCCGGGCCGCCCGTATCGCGCCCAGCGCCATCATGTCGCTCGCACACACCACCGCCGTGCAGTGGCGGTCCATGAGCGCCGCGGCGGCCGCCTGACCGCCCTCCAGGGTGTAGAGGGAGTGCTGGACCAGCTCGTTCTCCACCGTCTCGGCGCTCAGTCCGAGTTGGTCCTGCACGGTGCGCACGAACCCCTCGATCTTGCGCTGCACCGGCACGAACCGCTTCGGCCCGAGCGCCAGGCCGATGCGGGTGTGGCCGAGGGAGACGAGGTGGGTGACCGCGAGCGCCATCGCCGCCCGGTCGTCGGGGGAGATGAACGGCGCCTGCACCTTCGGCGAGAAGCCGTCCACGAGCACGAACGGCACGCCCCGGGCGCGCAGCCGCTCGTAGCGCTGCATGTCGGCGGTGGTGTCCGCGTGCAGTCCGGAGACGTAGATGATGCCGGCGACCCCGCGGTCCACGAGCATCTCGGTCAGCTCGTCCTCCGTCGACCCGCCGGGGGTCTGGGTGGCGAGCACCGGGGTGTAGCCCTGGCGGGTCAGCGCCTGCCCGATGACCTGGGCCAGGGCCGGGAAGATCGGGTTCTCCAGCTCGGGGGTGATCAGGCCCACCAGACCCTCGCTGCGCTGCCGCAGCCGCACCGGACGCTCGTAGCCCAGGACGTCGAGGGCGGCGAGCACGGACTGGCGGGTGGTGGCGGCGACGCCCGGCTTGCCGTTGAGGACGCGGCTGACGGTCGCCTCACTCACCCCCGCCTGAGCGGCGATGTCGGCAAGTCGTGTGGTCACAGCACCGGACTGTAGCGGCCGTGCCCGGCCTTGCCCACCGAACGCACGCCTGCTGCGCGCCGGCGGACGGCCCGCTGTGGGCTGCTGGGTCATCGCGGTCCTCACGTCGTGGTCGGCGCCCGTTCCGCAACGGATGATTCCCCCGGCGGAAAGGGATGGCAAGTGCTTGCAGAGTCTTGCACACCCGTCCGAATCCCCGTAGTACGCCTGGAAAAGCGGGTCGCGCGGCGGTTGAGGAGAGGTCACGACGGCATAACTCTCCGAGCTGCTTGCAAAATTTTTCAGCAAGGTCTTTCGGAACGATTGCATGGCTGTTACGTTCACGTCGCCCGGCGGCCGCAATGGCGCAGTCGGCAAGTCGGCGGGGACGGCAGACGGGGCCGCTTCCTGCACCACACGGGCTTAACCCTCAAGGAGAACTCATGCGGCGTGGCATAGCGGCCACCGCGCTGGTGGCGTCCCTCGCCCTCGCGGCGACGGCCTGCGGCGGAGACAGCGACAGCGGCGACAAGGCCGACGGCCCGGTCACCATCACCTGGTGGGACACCTCCAACGCGACCAACGAGGCGCCGACGTACCAGGCCCTGGTCAAGGAGTTCGAGGCCGCCAACAAGGACATCAAGGTCAACTTCGTCAACGTCCCCTTCGACCAGGCGCAGAACAAGTTCGACACCGCCGCCGGTTCCAAGGGCGCCCCCGACGTGCTGCGCTCCGAGGTCGGCTGGACCCCCGCCTTCGCCAAGAAGGGCTTCTTCCTGCCGCTGGACGGCACCGAGGCCCTCGCCGACCAGGACAAGTTCAAGTCCAACCTGATCGAGCAGGCCAAGTACGAGGGCAAGACCTACGGCGTGCCGTTCACCACGGACACCCTGGCCTTCGTCTACAACAAGGAACTCTTCGAGAAGGCCGGCGTCGAGGTCCCGGAGACCTGGGACGACCTGAAGAAGGCCGCCGCCACCATCAAGGACAAGACCGGCGTCGACGGCTACTGGGGCTCCACCCAGTCCTACTACGCCCAGCCGTTCCTCTACGGCGAGGGCACCGACACGGTCGACGCCGACGCCAAGAAGATCACCGTGAAGTCGGCCGAGGGCAAGAAGGCCTACGACACCTGGCTGAGCCTGTTCAAGGGCAAGGGCCTGCACAAGGCCGACACCACCGCCGACGCCTACGCCCACATCCAGGACGCGTTCGTCAACGGCAAGGTCGCCTCGATCATCCAGGGCCCGTGGGAGATCACCAACTTCTACAAGGGCTCCGCCTTCAAGGACAAGAACAACCTCGGCATCGCCACCGTCCCGGCCGGCTCCACCGGCAAGGCGGGCACCCCGACCGGCGGCCACAACCTGTCCGTCTACGCCGGGTCCAGCGAGGCGAAGCAGAAGGCCGCGCTGAAGTTCGTGAACTTCATGACCTCGGCCAAGGCGCAGGAGACCATCGCCCTGAAGAACGCCACGCTGCCCACGCGTGACGACGCCTACACCGACCAGGTCAAGGCCGACCCGGGCATCGCCGGCTACCAGACGGTCCTCGAGGCCGCCCAGCCGCGCCCGGCCCTGCCCGAGTACAGCTCGCTGTGGGGTCCGCTCGACGACGAGCTGCCCCAGATCGCCGGTGGCAAGAAGTCCCTGGACAAGGGGCTGAGCGACGCGGAGACCGCGATCGCCAAGCTGGTGCCGGACTTCAGCAAGTAATGCCCGCGTGGCCGCCGGACCCGCTTCCCGGAGGGGAGGGTCCGGCGGCCACCGGCCGTGTGCCGTACTCCTTGATCATCCAGAAGGTGCCGAACCATGACAGTCGCCATCGACCGCGCGACCGGCAAGCGCCGCGGTGACCGTGCGCCCCGCCCCGGGCTGGGCCGCCGCCTGAAGCACGCGTACCAGAAGCACTGGTACGCCTACGCCATGATCGCGCCGGTGATCGTCGTGCTCGGCGTCATCGTGCTGTATCCCCTGGCGTACGGCTTCTACCTCACGCTCACCGACGCGGACAGCCTCAACTCGGCCCGCACCATCGGTGTCAACGAGATCGCGGCCACCTACAAGTTCATCGGCCTGGACAACTACGCCGACATCCTGTGGGGCGAGACGGCCTACGACCGGTTCTGGTCCAAGTTCCTCTGGACGATCGTGTGGACGGCGGCCTGTGTCGCCCTGCACTACGGCATCGGCCTGGGCCTCGCCCTGCTGCTCAACCAGAAGCTGCGCGGCCGCACCCTCTACCGGCTGGTCCTCATCCTGCCGTGGGCCGTGCCGACCTTCGTCACCGTCTTCGGCTGGCGCTTCATGCTGGCCGACGCCGGCATCATCAACTCCGGCCTGGACGCCCTCGGCCTGCCGACGCCGCTGTGGCTGGAGGACACCTTCTGGCAGCGGTTCGCCGCGATCATGGTCAACACCTGGTGCGGCGTGCCGTTCATGATGGTCTCCCTGCTCGGCGGGCTGCAGTCCATCGACGCCAGCCTCTACGAGGCGGCCGAGATGGACGGCGCGAACGCCTGGCAGCGGTTCCGCCACGTCACCCTGCCCGGGCTGCGCTCGGTCAGCTCCACCGTGGTGCTGCTCGGCGTCATCTGGACCTTCAACCAGTTCGCCATCATCTTCCTGCTGTTCGGCAACACCGCCCCGGACGCCCAGATCCTCGTGACCTGGGCCTACCAGCTGGGCTTCGGACAGCAGCCGCGCGAGTTCGCCGAGTCCGCGGCCTACGGCATGCTGCTGCTGGCCATCCTCGTCGTCTTCACCTCCTTCTACCGCCGCTGGCTGAACCGCAATGAGCAGCAGCTCGCGATCTGAGGCAGGAGTCCCCATGAGCACCCTCGACCGCCCCCTGTCCGCCGAAGTGAAGGGCGCGTCGGCTGAGGCGACCACCCCCCGGCGCCCCAAGGTCCGCCGGCGCGGCGAGAGCAGCCCCCTGGCGAGGCTCACCTCGCACGGCGTCCTGACCGTCGCCAGCCTGATCGCGCTCTTCCCGGTCGCCTGGCTGGTCTTCCTGTCCCTCGGCCCGGACAAGGACGACTATCTGCGCCCCGGCGCCATCTGGGGCAAGATGACGCTCGACAACTACGCGTTCGTCCTGCAGAACACGAACTTCTTCGACTGGCTGAAGAGCTCGCTGATCGTCTCGCTCGGCACCACGGTCATCGGCGTCCTGGTCGCCGCCACCACCGGCTACGCCGTCTCGCGCATGCGGTTCCCGGGGTACAAGAGGTTCATGTGGGTGCTCCTGCTCACCCAGATGTTCCCGGTGGCCGTCCTGATGGTCCCGATGTACCAGATCCTCTCGGACCTGCAGCTCATCGACACCTATCTTGGACTCATCCTCGTCTACTGCTCGACGGCGGTGCCGTACTGCGCCTGGCTGATGAAGGGCTACTTCGACACCATCCCGTTCGAGATCGACGAGGCGGGACGGGTCGACGGGCTGACCCCCATCGGCACGTTCCTGCGGCTGATCCTGCCGCTCGCCAAGCCCGGGCTGGCGGTCGCCGCGTTCTACAGCTTCATCACCGCGTTCGGCGAGGTCGCCTTCGCCACGACGTTCATGCTCGACGACAAGAAGTACACGCTCGCCGTCGGCCTGCAGAGCTTCGTCAGCGAGCACGACGCGCAGCGCAATCTCATGGCCGCCACCGCGGTCCTGATCGCGATACCCGTCTCCGCGTTCTTCTACCTGGTGCAGAAGAACCTGGTGGCCGGCCTCACCGCCGGCGGCACGAAGGGATGACCCCCTTCGCACGGCGACTCCCGCGCGCCTGACCGCGCGGGTGGGCGGCCGCGGTGCCCCCTCCTCGCCCATCCGGGCGAGGAGGGACCTCCAGACCCCGCTGACACCGCGGCCGCCCCGTCTCCGGCCCCCACCCGCCTCCCTGTCCGCACTCGTACCAAGGACGACATGAGCCAGCAGCACTCCACCGCCCCGGCCCCGACCCCCACGACCGACGCGGCCCTCGCCACCGTCGACAGGCGCCGCGACTGGTGGCGGGACGCGGTGATCTACCAGGTGTACCCGCGCAGCTTCGCCGACAGCAACGGCGACGGCATGGGCGACCTGGAAGGCATCCGCTCCCGCCTGCCGTACCTGCGCGACCTCGGCGTGGACGCCGTGTGGCTCAGCCCCTTCTACGCCTCCCCGCAGGCCGACGCCGGCTACGACGTCGCCGACTACCGCGCCGTCGACCCCATGTTCGGCACCCTGCTGGACGCGGACGCGCTGATCCGGGACGCCCACGAACTGGGCCTGAGGATCATCGTCGACCTCGTCCCCAACCACTCCTCCGACCAGCACGAGTGGTTCAAGCGGGCCCTCGCCGAGGGCCCCGGATCGCCGCTGCGGGACCGCTACCACTTCCGGCCCGGCAAGGGCGAGAACGGCGAGCTGCCGCCCAACGACTGGGAGTCGATCTTCGGCGGCCCGGCCTGGACCCGGGTCACCGAGCCCGACGGCACGCCCGGCGAGTGGTACCTCCACCTCTTCGCCCCCGAGCAGCCCGACTTCAACTGGGAGCACCCGGCGGTCGGCGACGAGTTCCGCTCGATCCTCCGCTTCTGGCTGGACATGGGCGTGGACGGCTTCCGCATCGACGTCGCCCACGGCATGGTGAAGGCCGAGGGCCTGCCGGACCTGGGCTCCCACGACGAGCTGAAGCTGCTGGGCAACGATGTCACGCCGTTCTTCGACCAGGACGGCGTGCACGACATCTACCGGCAGTGGCGCCTGATCCTCGATGAGTACTCGGGCGAGCGCATCTTCGTCGCCGAGGCGTGGACCCCGACCGTCGAGCGCACCGCCAACTACGTGCGCCCCGACGAGCTGCACCAGGCGTTCAACTTCCAGTACCTGGGCACCCACTGGGACGCCGCGGAACTGCGCGAGGTCATCGACCGCACCCTGGAGGCGATGCGCCCGGTCGGCGCCCCCGCCACCTGGGTGCTGTCCAACCACGACGTCACCCGGCACGCCACCCGCTTCGCCAACCCGCCCGGCCTCGGCACCCAGATCCGCCTGGCCGGCGACCGCGAGCTGGGGCTGCGCCGGGCCCGCGCGGCGACGCTGCTGATGCTGGCGCTGCCCGGTTCGGCGTACGTCTACCAGGGCGAGGAACTCGGCCTGCCGGACGTCGTGGACCTGCCGGACGAGGTGCGCCAGGACCCGGCGTACTTCCGGGGCGCGGGCCAGGACGGCTACCGCGACGGCTGCCGGGTCCCGATCCCGTGGACGCGCGAGGGCTCGTCGTACGGCTTCGGCGACGGCGGCAGCTGGCTGCCGCAGCCGGAGGGCTGGGGCGAGCTGAGCGTTCAGGCGCAGACCGGCGTGCCCGGCTCGACACTGGAGCTGTACCGGGCGGCGCTGGCCGTGCGCCGGGCCCACCCCGACCTGGGCGCGGGCGACGCGGTGGAGTGGCTGCGGGCCCCCGAGGGCGTCCTCGCCTTCCGGCGCGGGGAGTTCGTGTGCGTCGCGAACACCACGAGGGAGGCAGTGACGGTCCCGGCGCACGGGCGGGTGCTGATCGCCAGCGGTGAGGTGGCCGTGGCGGACGGCGAGGCGCGGGTCCCGGCCGACACCACCGTGTGGTGGACCACCGGCTGAGGCCGCCCGGCCCACAACTTTTTCCTACAAGTCGCTGCGGCCCGCTGCCCTTTCGGGTGGCGGGCCTTTAACATCTGCGTTGCCGCAAGGTTGCCGAAGTTTGCTGCAAGAAGCTTCAGGCCCCCTTCGGCGATCCCCACACCCTTCGATGAAGAAGGAACCCCACATGGCACGCAGAACCCTCGCCGGAGCCGTCGCCCTCGCGGCCGCCTCGGTTGTCATGACCCCGACTGCGGCGGAGGCCTCGCCTCCGGGCACCAAGGACGTCACCGCCGTCCTCTTCGAGTGGAACTTCGCCTCGGTCGCCCGCGAGTGCACCACCACCCTCGGCCCCGCCGGGTACGGGTACGTCCAGGTCTCACCGCCCGCCGAGCACATACAGGGCGCGCAGTGGTGGACGTCGTACCAGCCGGTGAGCTACAAGATCGCCGGGCGCCTCGGCGACCGCACCGCCTTCCGGAACATGGTGAACACCTGCCACGCGGCCGGGGTGAAGGTCGTCGTCGACACCGTCATCAACCACATGTCCGCGGGCAACGGCACCGGCACCGGCGGCTCGTCGTACACGAAGTACGACTACCCCGGCCTGTACTCGTCGTACGACTTCGACACCTGCCGCTCGGAGATCAACAACTACCGGGACCGCTGGAACGTCCAGAACTGCGAGCTGGTCGGCCTCGCCGACCTCGACACCGGCGAGGAGTACGTCCGCAGGACCATCGCCGGGTACATGAACGACCTGCTCTCCCTCGGCGTGGACGGCTTCCGCATCGACGCGGCCAAGCACATGCCGGCCGCCGACCTGGCGAACATCAAGTCCCGCCTGACCAACCCCGGCGCGTACTGGAAGCAGGAGGTCATCTACGGTGCCGGCGAGGCCGTCCAGCCCACCGAGTACACGGGCAACGGCGACGTGCAGGAGTTCCGCTACGCCTACGACCTCAAGCGGGTCTTCAACAACGAGAACCTCGCCTACCTGAAGAACTACGGCGAGGGCTGGGGCTACATGAACGGCTCCGTCTCCGGCGTCTTCGTCGACAACCACGACACCGAGCGCAACGGCTCCACCCTCAGCTACAAGGACAACGCCAACTACACCCTGGCCAACGTCTTCATGCTGGCCTGGCCGTACGGCGCCCCGGACATCAACTCCGGCTACGAGTTCTCCGACCACGACGCCGGACCGCCGAACGGCGGCCAGGTGAACGCGTGCTGGCAGAACGGCTGGAAGTGCCAGCACGCCTGGCCGGAGATCAAGTCCATGGTCGCCTTCCGCAACGCCACCCGGGGCCAGGCGGTGACCAACTGGTGGGACAACGGCGGCGACGCGATCGCCTTCGGCCGGGGCACCAAGGGCTTCGTGGCCATCAACCACGAGTCCGGCTCCCTGACCCGCACCTACCAGACCTCCCTCCCGGCGGGCACGTACTGCAACGTGCAGAACAACACGACGGTGACGGTGAACGGTTCGGGGCAGCTGACGGCCACGCTGGGCTCGAACACGGCCCTCGCGGTGTACGCGGGCAAGTCGTCCTGCTGAACGCGCGCCGGCCGCACCGCCCTTCGCGGGGCGGTGCGGCCGGCGTCCCGCACCCGCAAGTCCTTACCGTTACTTTCACAACCCTTGCTGTAAAGCTTTCAACAGCGGTACGGTCGCGCCCGGCGCCCCGGTGACATGGCCGGAACAGGCCGTGCCGTGGCGCGGGGCCGGACCCCCATGAGCCGTAATCGCAAGGAGTTCACGCCTGTGACACCCAGATGGCCCGCGCCCCCGGGGCGCCGCACCGCGCGAGGCAGACGCGTCGCCGCCGTCACCGCGGCCGCGCTCGCCGCCGCCCTCGTACAGCCCCTCGCCGCCGAGGCGGCCACGCCGCCCGCGCCGCCCTCGGACGCGAAGCTGGCGAAGTCCCCCGCGCGGCACGACCTGACCCGCGAGCAGTTCTACTTCGTCCTGCCGGACCGTTTCGCCAACGGCGACGCGAAGAACGACCGCGGCGGACTGACCGGTTCACGCCTCACCACCGGGTACGACCCCACCGACAAGGGCTTCTACCAGGGCGGCGACCTCAAGGGCCTCGCCCGGAAGCTCGACTACATCAAGGGGCTCGGCACCACCGCCATCTGGCTGGCGCCGATCTTCAAGAACCAGCCCGTGCAGGGCACCGGCAAGGACGCCTCCGCCGGCTACCACGGGTACTGGATCACCGACTTCACCCAGGTCGACCCGCACTTCGGCACCAACAAGGACCTCGAGACCCTCATCGACAAGGCCCACGCCAAGGGCATGAAGGTCTTCTTCGACGTCATCACCAACCACACCGCCGACGTCGTCGACTACGAGGAGAAGTCCTACGACTACCTCTCCAAGGGCGCCTTCCCCTACCTGACCGAGGACGGCGAGCCCTTCGACGACGCCGACTACGCCGACGGCTCGAAGAAGTTCCCGCGCCTGGGCGCCGGCTCCTTCCCGCGCACCCCGGTCGTCCCCGCCGCGAAGAAGAACGTCAAGGTTCCGGCGTGGCTCAACGACCCGGCGATGTACCACAACCGGGGCGACTCCACCTTCGCCGGGGAGTCCAGCGAGTACGGCGACTTCTCCGGCCTCGACGACCTGTGGACCGAGCGTCCCGAGGTCGTCAGCGGCATGGAGAAGATCTACCAGCGGTGGGTCAAGGACTTCGACATCGACGGCTTCCGGATCGACACCGTGAAGCACGTGAACATGGAGTTCTGGACCCAGTGGGCCACCGCCCTGGACGCCTACGCGGCCAAGCGGGGCCGGGAGGACTTCTTCATGTTCGGCGAGGTCTACTCCGCCGACACGGACGTCACCGCCCCGTACGTCACCCGGGGCCGCCTCGACGCCACCCTCGACTTCCCGTTCCAGGAGGCGGCCCGCCAGTACGCCTCCCAGGGCGGCAGCGCCGGGAAGCTCGCGGCCGTCTTCGGCGACGACTACAAGTACACGACCGACAAGGCCAACGCCTACGAGCAGGTCACCTTCCTCGGCAACCACGACATGGGCCGCATCGGGACGTTCCTGAAGCAGGACAACCCCGGGGCGTCCGACGCCGAACTGCTGAAGAAGGGCAAGCTCGCCAACGAGCTGATGTTCCTCAGCCGCGGCAACCCGGTCGTCTACTACGGCGACGAGCAGGGCTTCACCGGCGCCGGCGGCGACAAGGACGCCCGCCAGACCCTGTTCGCCTCCCGTACGGCCGACTACCTCGACGACGACCTGATCGGCACCGACCGCACCCACGCCGAGGACGCCTACGACACCCGGTCGCCGTTCTACCGGCAGATCAGCGCCCTCGCGAAGCTGCGCAAGGCCCACCCGGCCCTCACCGACGGCATCCAGCAGGAGCGCCACGCGGCCGACGGCCCGGGCGTCTACGCCTTCTCCCGCACCGGCACCGGCAAGGACACCACCGAGTACGTGGTCGCCTTCAACAACGCCGACGAGGCGAAGAAGGCCACCTTCGCCACCGGCTCCGCCCGGATGACCTTCCGCGGCATCCACGGCACCGGCGCCTCCGTGACCAGCGACGCCGACAAGAAGATCACCGTGACCGTCCCGGCGGGCTCGGCGATCGTCCTCAAGGCGTCCGGCCCGCTCGCCGAGCCGGCCGCCGGGCCCACGATCGCCCTGAAGGCCCCGGAGGCGGGCGCCACCGGCACCGTCGAGCTCACCGCCGAGGTCGGGGGCGGACAGCTCAACCGGGTCGTCTTCGCCGCCCAGACCGGCAACGGGCCGTGGCGGACCCTCGGCTCCGCCGACCACGCCCCCTACAAGGTCACCCACACCATCGGCGAGGACGTGCCCGCCGGCACCGCCCTGCGCTACAAGGCCGTCGTGATCGACTCGGCCGGCCGCACCGCGAGCGCCCTGGCCGCCTCCGCCACCGGCACCCCGCCCGTGGCGGAACCGCCCACCGCCGCCTCCCGCGACTACGCGATCGTCCACTACCGGCGCGCGGACGGCGACTACGACGACTGGGGCCTGTACGCCTGGGGCGACCTGGCGGAGGGCGAGGCCACCGAGTGGCCCGAGAGCCACCCCTTCACCGGCCGCGACGCCTACGGCGCCTTCGCCTACGTCAAGCTCAGGCCGGGCGCCTCGGACCTCGGCTTCCTGGTGATCGACAAGGACGGCACCAAGGACGTCCCCACCGACCGCACCATCGACCTCACCAGGACCGGCGAGATCTGGATCGAGCAGGGCGAGGAGACCGTCACCACCGAGCGCCCCGAGTACCCGGCGCAGGACAAGAGCAAGGCGGTGCTGCACTACCACCGCGCCGACGGCGACTACGACGGCTGGGGCCTGCACGTGTGGACCGGCGCCGCGCACCCCACCGACTGGTCGAACCCCCTGAAGCCGGTGAAGACTGACCCGTATGGCGCGGTCTTCGAGGTGCCGCTCACCGAGGGTGCCACCAGCCTCAGCTACATCGTCCACAAGGGCGACGAGAAGGACCTGCCGTCCGACCAGTCGCTCGACCTCAGGGCGAACGGCCACGAGGTGTGGCTGGTGAGCGGCCAGGAGAAGTACCTGCTGCCGCAGCCCGCCGGCTCCGCGGCCGCCCTCGACCTGGCCACCTCCAAGGCGGTCTGGATCGACCGGGACACCCTCGTCTGGGACGGCTCCGACGCCGCCGCCTCCACCCAGCTCCTCGCCTCCCGCACCGGCTCCATCAAGGTGCAGGACGGCACGCTCACCGGTGCGGACCAGCGCTGGCTCCGGCTGTCGCGGACGTCCCTCACCGACGCCCAGAAGAAGAAGTTCCCGCACCTGGAGGACGGCACCGCCTGGACCGTCGACCCGCGCGACCGGGACCGGGTGCGCGAGGCCCTGCGCGGCCAGGTCGTCGCCTCCCAGCGGGCCGCGAACGGCGCCGTGCTCGCGGCGACCGGCGTGCAGATCGCCGGCGTCCTGGACGACCTCTACGCCGGCCGCGCCACGAAGGCGGAACTCGGCCCGGTGTTCCGCCACGGCCGTCCCACCCTCTCCGTGTGGGCGCCGACCGCGCAGCAGGTCTCCCTGGAGATCGGCGGCTCCACGGTCCGCATGCGGCGCGACGACGCCACCGGCGTCTGGTCCGCCACCGGCCCGGCCTCCTGGAAGGGCAAGCCCTACCGGTACGCGGTGAAGGTGTGGGCGCCCACCGCCCGGCAGATCGTCACCAACAAGGTCACCGACCCCTACTCGGTGGCCCTGACCACGGACTCCGAGCGCAGCCTCGTCGTCGACCTCGGCGACCGGAGCCTCGCCCCCAAGGGCTGGGCGTCGCTCGAGAAGCCGAAGGCCGTGCCGCTGAAGGACGCCCAGATCCAGGAGCTGCACATCCGGGACTTCTCCGTGGAGGACCGGACGGCGAAGCACCCCGGCACCTACCGGGCCTTCACCGACCGGGACAGCGACGGCTCGAAGCACCTGCGCGAGCTGGCGGAGGCCGGCACCTCCTACGTGCACCTGCTGCCCGCCTTCGACATCGCCACCATCCCCGAGAGGAAGTCCGACCAGGCCACCGTCGACTGCGACCTCGCCTCCCACCCGGCCGACTCCGCCGAGCAGCAGAAGTGCGTGGCGAAGGCGGCCGCCGAGGACGCCTACAACTGGGGCTACGACCCGTACCACTACACGGTCCCCGAGGGCTCCTACGCCACCGACCCGAACGGCACCGCCCGCACGGTCGAGTTCCGCGAGATGGTCAAGGCGCTCAACGAGGACGGCCTGCGCGTCGTGCTGGACGTCGTCTACAACCACACCGCGGCGAGCGGGCAGGACAGGACGAGCGTCCTCGACCGGATCGTGCCCGGCTACTACCAGCGGCTGCTGGCCGACGGCTCGGTCGCGAACAGCACCTGCTGCGCCAACACGGCCCCCGAGAACGCCATGATGGGCAAGCTGGTCGTCGACTCCGTCGTCACCTGGGCCAAGGAGTACAAGGTCGACGGCTTCCGCTTCGACCTCATGGGCCACCACCCGAAGGACAACATCCTCGCCGTGCGCGAGGCCCTCGACGCGCTGACCCTGAAGAAGGACGGCGTCGACGGCAAGAGGATCATCCTGTACGGCGAGGGCTGGAACTTCGGCGAGATCGCCGACGACGCCCGCTTCGAGCAGGCCACGCAGCGGAACATGGCCGGCACCGGCATCGCCACCTTCTCCGACCGGGCCCGTGACGCCGTGCGCGGCGGCGGACCCTTCGACGAGGACCCCGGCGTCCAGGGCTTCGCCTCGGGCCTGTTCACCGACCCCAACTCCTCGAAGAGCAACGGCACCGAGGCCGAGCAGAAGGCCCGCCTCCTGCACTACCAGGACCTCATCAAGGTGGGCCTGAGCGGCAATCTCGCCGACTACCGCTTCACCGACACCAGCGGCAAGGAGGTCAAGGGCTCCCAGGTCGACTACAACGGCTCGCCCGCCGGTTACGCGGACGCCCCCGGCGACGCCCTCGCCTACGCCGACGCGCACGACAACGAGTCGCTGTTCGACGCGCTCGCCTTCAAGCTGCCGAAGGACACCTCGGCCGCGGACCGCGCGCGGATGCAGGTCCTCGCCATGGCGACGGCCACCCTCTCGCAGGGACCGGCCCTCTCCCAGGCGGGCACCGACCTGCTGCGCTCCAAGTCCCTGGACCGCAACTCCTACGACAGCGGCGACTGGTTCAACGCCATCCACTGGAACTGCGCGGACGGCAACGGCTTCGGCCGCGGACTGCCGCCGGCCGCCGACAACGAGGACAAGTGGCCCTACGCCAAGCCGCTGCTGGGCGCGGTGCAGGTCGGCTGCCCGCAGATCGAGGGCGCC
This sequence comes from Streptomyces viridosporus T7A, assembly GCF_008704515.1. NCBI lineage: Bacteria > Bacillati > Actinomycetota > Actinomycetes > Kitasatosporales > Streptomycetaceae > Streptomyces > Streptomyces viridosporus. Next base: position 2,589,065 of record NZ_CP023700.1, on the reverse strand, counting down.
TCGGCCGCGTACCGGGACCTGCTGAGGATCCGTACGACGGAGAAGGCCTTCTCCCTCGACACGGCCGCGCAGGTGCAGTCCCGGCTCTCCTTCCCGCTGTCGGGGAAGGACGAGACACCCGGCGTGATCACCATGAAGCTCGGTGACCTCGTGGTGGTCTTCAACGCCACGCCCGAGCAGCAGGAACAGCGCGTCGCCGGCCTCGCCGGGACGGACCACCGCCTGCACCCGGTGCAGGCCGCGGGCGGGGACGCGGTGGTGAAGACCTCGTCCTACGCCAAGGGGACCGGCACGTTCACCGTGCCGGCGCGCACGGTCGCCGTGTTCACCGCGGCCGGCTGACCCGGCCGGGGCTGCGGTTAGGGTGAGCCCTTCTGACCTGGAACAGGAGGGCTCATGCCGCAGATCACCGTCGACTACTCCGAGCGACTGGCGGACGGTTTCGACCGGTCCGCCTTCGCGCGGGACCTGCACACCGCCGTCGTCGAGATCGCGGCCGCCAGACCGTCGGCGTGCAAGACGCAGTTCCGCAGGACCGAGGAGACCGTGGTCGGCCCCGACACCGAGGGGCACGCCGTCGTGCACGTCACCCTGGGGCTGCTCGCGGGCCGCACCGAGGAGACCAAGGCCCGGCTCACCGAGGCGGTGCTGGAGCTGCTGCGGCAGTACGTGAAGCCGGCCGAGGGGCTGATGCTGCACGCCTCCGCCGAGGTGCGCGAACTGGACGCCTCGTACCGCAAGTACGAGGAGTAGGCCGAGGAGCGGGAGGAGCGGGGGAGCGGGGGCTCCGCGTCAGGACGCCAGGGAGATCAGCCGGGCGGCGAGGTCGGTGAACGGCCCGTCGCCCGGCTCGCCCTTGAGCAGGTCGCGCAGCAGCGCGGCCAGTTCCTCGTCGTGGGCGGCGGCGACGGCGGCGAGCGCGGCGAAGTCCTGCACGAGCTGGGTCTCCAGTTCGGCGCGCGGGATGCGCCGCCCGTCCAGCCAGATCAGCGCCGTGGACTCCACGAGCGAGATCCAGGAGCGGACGACCAGTTCCAGCCGGGCCGGCACCGGGTCCCCCACGCCCATGTGCGCCAGCATCTGGTCGTACGCGGCCTGCCGCACGGAGTCGATCAGCGCGTTGGTGGCCGAGGAGCCGACCGCCGGGCCGCCGCGCATCAGGGCGGAGAAGCCGGGGCCGTGCTCGTCGACGAAGTCGAAGAACCGCGCCATCACCCGCCGCAGCCGCGTCCCCAACGGGCCCTCGTGCGGCTCGGCGAACCGGGAGGCCAGATCCTCCGCGGCGCGCTTCAACGCCGCTTCGTACAGGCTGAGTTTGCCGGGGAAGTAGTGGTAGACCAGCGGGCGGGAGATGCCCGCCGCCGACGCTATCTCGTCGATGGAGACCTCGTCGGGCGAACGACGGCTGAACAGTTCGAGGGCGACGCCGATCAACTGCTGCCGCCGCTCCTCGACTCCCATTCTGCGGCGTACCCCGGTAGTCATGTGCCCACTTTACCGATCTGGTTCGGCCTTGAACGATCCGGACCTGTCGGCGGTGCACCCGGTCACCGCAGCCCGCTGATCGACCGTCCGTCCTCCAGTGTGCCCTTGAGGTCCGCCCGGGCACCCCGCTCGGCGCGGACGGTCAGCAGATGCCCCCGGGCCGTCCCCTCGGCCCCGCCCGTCGCCCCGACGGACGCCACGTCGGGGCTGCCGGCGGCCAGCAGGTACCAGGCGCCCGCCGCGGACTTCCACAGCACCCCGGCGAGCACCTGCGGCCTGCGCGCCCCGCACGCCGGTACGTCCTCGGCCTCCGCCGTCACCGCCCCGAACCGCCCGCCCGGCGTGTGGAACTGCGTCAGCACCCGGGCCCCGCCGCCCCGCCAGGTCTCGGCGCGGGTGCACACCCACGCCGCCGAACCGCTCGCGTCGGGCAGCGGCTGTTCGGCGAACGCCCAGGCGTTCACACTCCGCACGCCCGCGGAGCGCACCGCGCTCAGCGAGCACGCGAACGGCGCCCAGGTGCGCAGCACCTCGGCGCCGGAGGCGGCACCGGTCGCGCTGCCCGCACCGCCCGTACCGGTCGCGCCGGGCCGCCCCGCGGTCAGGCGGGCCGGGACCAGCTCGCCGAGGTCGGTCACCAGCCGGGTGCCGGTGCCGTCGGTCAGCTGCAGCACGTTCCACGAGGCGCAGGGCCCGGGTTCCAGGGCCGGGCCGGCCAGGGGCGGGGTCACCCCGTCGGTCAGGGTCAGGTCCGTCGCGCCGGAGCCCGGTGCGCGCAGGTCCCGCGCGCCCGCCCCGCGCACCCAGGGCGCCGTCAGATAGCGGACGTCGCCGTCGGTCCGGCTCAGCACCACCGCGCTCGCCCCGGCCCGGTCGGCCCCGTCGACCCGGGCGAGGTCGAGCACCGCACCCCGTGTGCCGTCCGCCGGCTCGGCGTACCGGGCGATGCGCAGACCGTCGTGGAGGATCACCACGCGCGCGCCGTCGACCGCCCCGGCGTACAGCAGTTGGGGCGGACCGGCCGGGCCGCCGGAGGGGGTGCCGGGGGTCGCCGACACCTGGACGCTCCCGCCCGGCCGGGCCCAGACGGCGAGGGCGCGGCGCAGCAGGGCCGTGTCACCGGTGAGGCCGCCGCGTGCGGGCCACACCGAGAAGTCGACGCGTGCGGAGGTCTTCCAGGCGGTGGGGGAGACCCGGGTCAGCTTCCCCGGGTCCAGCGCCGCCCGCGCGGCCGGGTTCCGGGCGTACGGGGGTGCGGCGGCGGCGTCGGGGCCCCGGCCGTCGCCCGCCGGACCCAGCAGCGCCCCGCAGACGGCGAGCGCGGCCCCGGCCACCAGCACGGCGTTCAGATGACGGCGGCGGCGCAGCAGGTCGGTCGGCCGGGCCTGGAGCGCGCAGGGGTCGAACTCGGGGGAGTCGAGCAGGTGGTACGCGGCGGGGGCCCGGTCGGCCTCGGCCAGCGCGGCGTCCGGGTCGGCGACCCCCGCGGCCGCGAGCACCGCGCGCACGTCCCCGTCCGGGAGCCGCTCCAGACCGCGCAGCACACAGGCGGCGCGCGCCGGGCCGGAGAGCGCGGCCAGCCGCTGGTCGAGGGCGAGTCCGTCGGCGCCGCCCGGGTGCGGGAACAGCTTCAGGCCCCACACCTGGGGCAGCAGCGGCGGCAGCTGCGCCCGCTTGGGCCACGCCCTGCGCCGCAGCGGCAGGCCCGCCTCCAGCGCCGTACGCACCACCCGCAGGCGGACCAGCGCGTACCCGGGGTCGCCGTCGCGGCCGGCCGACCGGGAGAGGGGCGCCGGGGCCGGGACGCGGGTGCGGGGCAGGGCGCGCTGGGTGAGGGAGTGCGCGGTCAGCACCCGCCGGCCGCGGCCCGTCCCGGCCGGCAGCACCAGGTAGGCGATCCGGACGAGCCGCGGATAGTGCTCGGTGAGCGCGGCCTCGGCCCGCTCGACGTCCACGACCGGCCCGGCCGGGGAGGAGGGCGCGGGGTGGTGGGCGGCATCCTGTGACGGCACGTTCGGCTGAACGAGCGAATCGACGGATGGTTACTTGACGGCGCACCGTCACTCCCCGGCGGCGCGGCGAACCCGCCGGGTCCTCACCGCACCGAGCATTGAGCGCTTCGGGCGCGGCGGCCGTATCGAGGGCGAGAGGGCCCCGTGCCGGGGCTCCGTGCGGCACGTCGCCGTCGAGGACCGGAGGAACAGATGAGGGTGACCCGACCGATGCTCGCGCTGACCGGCGCGGTGGTGGCACTGGCGCTGGCGGGCTGCGGGTCCGGCGGCGGGGAGAAGGACGACGCGGTGCCGGCCACCGCGACCGGCAGCCTGGAGCACCTGGCCGCCGAGGTGCAGTGCGAGCCGGACATGCAGACCGACGCCGACACCATCCGCCAGGCCATCTGCGAGAAGGGCGAGGAGAAGTACATCCTCGCCACCTTCGCCACCGACCGGGGCCAGCGCGAGTGGATCGACATGGCCAAGGACTACGGCGGTCTCTACCTCGTCGGCCGCAAGTGGGTCGCCGTCGGTGAGGAGAACGTGCTCGACGACCTGCGCGGCCGGCTCGGCGGCGACGTGGAGGAGGGCATCGACCACGGCGGCATGGACCACGGCGGCGGTGCGCACGCGTCCGGCCACGCCGGACACGGAGGCTGAACAGGCGCACCCGGCACGCCGGGCACACGAGAGGAGGAGGGCCGGTGGCGGGAATCCCGCCACCGGCCCTCCTCCCCTCAGTGGGCGACCGGGGGGACTACGTACACTTCTTGCCCTGGTTGATGCACCTGACCACCTTGTTCATCAGGCTCTCGTCCATGACGTTGATGAAGTCGTTGTGGTCGGTGATCGGCTTGTGCAGCTGCTCCGGGAAGCTGTCCACGGCGTACGGGTTCTTCACCTGACCGTTCTCGATGGTCGGGGTGGGAACGTCGTACACCAGGCGGACCTGGAGCTGCGGGATGGCCTTGAAGCCGTTCGGGCAGCTGCCGTCCGCCTGGACGAACGCCACGTGGTCACGGTGGTTGGCGCTGTCGGTGTTCTGGCCGTCCCAGCAGCTCTGGAAGTTGGACGTGCGCACGAGCCGGCTGCCCTCGGGGCACAGCACGTACTTGTCCGTGGACTGCCGGTCCTCGAAGCCGGTGCAGCTGTACGAGGTGTTGGCGTTCTTCAGACCGTTGGTGAACGCCTTGGCGTCACCGGTGATGATCCGCATGAGCTTCGGGATCGCGACGACCTTGCTCCGCTTGTTGCCGACGAACCGGAGCTGGGCCTCCTCGGCCTGCAGGATCCTGCCGACGTTGCCCTCGGCGCCGCCGCCCTGGTCGGCCGCGTCGAACTCCTGGGTGCCGTCCTGCACGCGCAGCACCGGCCAGAAGTACGAGGACTTGTCACCCTGGTTCTGGCAGCTGGTCTCGGCGACGACCAGGTCGTCGTCGCTGGAGAGCGAGCTGTTGCTCTGGTTGCCGACGTAGTCGTGCATGTGGTGCGCGCCGTTCGCGACACCGGGGGCCACGATGATGTTGTCGCTGTTGTACAGCTTGTTCTCGTTGACACCGCACTTCGTGGTGAAGCTGCCCCGGGAGCCGGACCTGCCGTTGGCGGCCAGACCGTTCGGGAGGTCGCGCGCGTTCGGCGGGACGTCGTTGATGTCGATGAAGTCCTCGGCGAACGGCCCCGCGGCACCGTTGCCGTTGTCGTTCGGGGTCTGTCCCTCGCCCTGGCCCTGGCCGTCGCCCTGGCCGTTGTCCTGACCCTGCCCGTCGCCTTGTCCCTGGCCGTTGTCCTGACCTTGGCCGTCACCGTTCTGGCCGTCGCCGTTCTGGCCGTCGGTCGGCTGCGGCTGGTCGGCGGGGCGGCCGGAGCAGGGGGCGAGTTCGTCCAGGTTCCCGGGGGCCTTGCCGCCCGCCCGGTCGATCTCCAGCTTGATCCGGTCGATCAGCACCTTGCGCCGGTCCTTGAGCGGGCCCAGGATGGCGTTCTGCACGTACTGCGCGTCCCCGGCCTGCGCCTGGCGCGTGGTGACCAGGCGCTGGTAGGCGTCGGTGATCTGCTGGTCCATCGAGGCCAGCTCACCGTCGACCTCACCGCGGGCCCGCTCCGGTACGTCGGAGAGCTGCTGGCCGACGTCCGGGCAGTCGATCGTGGCGATCTGCCGTGCCGCGTTCGACTTCGTCCGGTTGTCGGGCGAGTTCTCCTCGTGCGCCGAAGCGTAGAAGTTCGCCCAGACCAGCCCGCCCCCACCGAGCGCTAGGGCCGCCACCCCGGCTATGGCCTTGGTGGCCAGCGGCATACGGCGTTTTCTTGTGTTGCGTCCCATGGAACTCCTCTGACTTCCTTGCGGGGCATCCCATTGCGGGGCATCGAGCGGCCCGACAGGAGTGAAGCGGCTCCCTTGAGTACGGGAGCCGTCCCGCGGGTGTTCACCCGTCCCGGAAATCGATGAGAAATTCGTGCGGCGCGGTGGTTTCAACAGCCCCTGCCATACCGGGAGTTGCTGATCCCCCACACGAGGTGCACGGCCGGGTCCGGTTTCACCGGCCGTGGTCGAGATACGCGAGAACCGCCAGCACGCGCCGGTTGTCGTCGTCCGAGACCTCCAGCCCCAGTTTGGCGAAGATGTTCGCGGTGTGCTTCGCGATCGCCCGTTCCGTCACCACCAGCCTGGCCGCGATCGCCGTGTTGGACCGCCCCTGCGCCATCAGCTCCAGCACCTCCCGCTCCCGGGGCGTCAGCCGCGCCAGCGGCCGGTCGTCGCCCGACCGCCGCGCCAGCAACTGCTGGATCACCTGCGGGTCCATCGCCGTACCGCCCGCCGCCACCCGCCGCACGGCGTCCACGAACTGCTCCGCGTCGAACACCCGGTCCTTCAGCAGGTACCCCACGCCGCCGCTGCCGTCGGCCAGCAACTCCCGTGCGTACAACTGCTCCACGTGCTGCGAGAGCACCAGCACCGGCAGCCCGGGGCGCTCGCGGCGGGCGTGCAGCGCGCACTGCAGCCCCTCGTCGGTGTGCGTCGGCGGCAGGCGCACGTCGACGACGGCGACGTCCGGCTCCAGTTCGGCCAGGGCCCGGGCCAGTTCGGGCCCGGACTCCACGGCCGCGGCGATCTCGAAGTCGTGCGCTTGGAGGAGCCGGACGAGTCCGTCGCGCAGCAGGAACAGGTCTTCGGCTAGGACGACGCGCAAGGGATCTCCATGGTGACCATGGTGGGACCGCCCGCGGGGCTGCTGACGGCCAGGACGCCGTCGAATGTACCCAGCCGCCGCTCGACCCCGGCCAGTCCCGAGCCGGCCCCGACCACCGCGCCGCCCCTGCCGTTGTCGGTGACGGTCACCCGCAGGTGCCCGTCCGCGTGGTGCACGTCGACCCAGACGCGGTCGGCGCCGGAGTGCTTGACCGCGTTGGCGAGCACCTCGCTCACGGCGAAGTACGCGGCCGACTCCACGGGGGCGTCCGCCCGCCCGGGCAGCTCCACGTTCACCTCGGTGGCCACCGGCAGCCGCAGCGCCAGCGCCCGCACCGCGTCGCCCAGCCCGCGCTCGGCCAGCACCGGCGGATGGATGCCGCGCACCAGCTCGCGCAGCTCCGACAGGGCCTCCACGGAGGACCGGCGGGTCCGGGCGATCAGCTCCTTCGCCTTCGCCGGGTCCTTGTCGAGCAGCGCCTCGATGGTGCCCAGGTCCATGCCCACCGCGACCAGCCGGGCCTGCGCCCCGTCGTGCAGGTCCCGCTCGATGCGCCGCAGTTCGGCCGCGGAGGTGTCCACCGCGTCCCGCCGCGTCTCGGTCAGCACCCGTACCCGCTCGGCCAGTTCGGCCTGGTTCGAGCCGAGGACGGCCCGGGTGAGCCGGAAGTGGGCGTCCAGCAGGCGCCGGGCGAAGAAGTGCGCGAAGAACAGCAGGACGAGGGCGAGCACCCCCGCGCCGAGCGCGGACGTCTGGTCGTCGACGGGCACGAAGCCGTACCAGTACCCGTCGCCCATCACCCGCCACAGCCCGAGCGCCAGCGCGAACCCCTGCAGCGGGTAGAGCAGCAGCATCGCCGGCAGCAGCGCGGTGACGAAGCCCGCGGTCATGTCGACCACCAGCCACCTCAGGTCCCGCCAGGTCGCCGGGTCGCCCAGCATCCCGAAGGTGCGCGTCCACGGGTTGGCGCCTTGGGGCAGCGGCCGGTACGCGGGCGGGATCCGCACCCCGCCCCACTCGGCCGCCAGCACCCGCCGCCGGTTCGCGTACGTCCGCACCCACGCCAGCACGTACGGGGTGGTGACGATGCCGGCCCCGATCGGGATCAGCCCGAGGGAGAGCAGGGCCAGCGAGAGGCACAGCACCGATCCCGGCAGTCCCACCAGGGCCAGCGCCAGCCCCCGCAGCGCGGCGAGCGCGACGCCCCGCCCCCCGGTCCGCCCGTCACCGCTCTTCGTGTCGATGGTCATGGCGCAAGTCTGGCCGAGCGCGGGGGACGGGTCACTGGGCCGAGCCCCCCGGCCGGGAGGTGGTGCCACCTACACCCCTCCGGCGCTCCCGGTGTCCGCGGTGCCACCGGCGCGCGCCAGCACCTTCGCCTCCACCTCCGGGTCCAGCCCCTTGAGCGTCCGGTCCGGGCGCTGGGGCGCGGTGCCGCCGATGTCCCGAAGCCAGCGCCAGGTGTCGGCCACGGTCTCACCGACCGGACGGCAGCGCAGACCGGCCGCGACCGCCCGGGAGACGTCCGCGCTGTGCACCGCGCCGTACAGGTCGCTGCCCGGCGGCACCCACACCGGCAGCTCCGTCCACGGCTCGATGCCCGCCTCGAGGACCACCTCCGGATCGGTCCACCGCAGCTCGGCCGTGCCACCGGTCACCTCGGCGCACGCCTCCAGCAACCCGCCCATGGTGGTGTGCCCCTGCGGGGACATCAGGTTGTACGGCCCGCTCAGCTCCTGCCCGGCCGCGTCGAGGATCCACTCGGCGAGGTCGCGGGCGTCGACGTACTGGAGCGGCAGGTCACGCGGCCCCGGGGCGAGCACCGGGCCGCCGCGCGCCATCCGGGTCAGCCACCAGGGCAGCCGGCCCACGTTCTCGTACGGTCCGAGGATCAGCCCGGCCCGCACCAGCACCGACCGGTCCGCGCCGAAGGAACCGAGGACCGCGAGCTCCCCGCCCCGCTTGTCCCGCGCGTACTCCGTGCGGTCGGCGTCGGCCGAGGCGCCCTCCACCAGGGGAGCTTGCTCGGTGTACCCGGCGGGCGGGGCCCACGCGTACACCGAGCAGCTCGACACGTACACGTACCGTCCGGCGCGGCCCCGCAGCAGCCGCGCCGAGTCCCGCACCGCGCGCGGGGCGTCCGACCAGGTGTCGACGACGACGTCCCACTCCCCGGGGTCCTCGTCGAGCGCGGCCAGGCCGTCGGGCGCGGTGCGGTCGCCCCGCAGCGTCCGCGCGCCCGGCGGTGCCTCGTGCCGCCCCCGGTGGAAGACGGTCACGTCCCAGTCCCGGCCGAGGGCCGCCTCGACGACGGCCCGGCCCGCGAAATCCGTACCACCCAGCATCAGAAGTCTCATGCCGGTGACTCTGCCCGCTCCGGTGGTGCGGGGGAACGGGAATCTGCTGACGGCAGACGGCCGCCGGCCTCAGCGCCCGGTCGGCGGCAGGTACTTGTAGCCGACCCGGCGCACCGTGCGGATGGTGTCCCGGTACCGCGGGCCCAGCTTGCGGCGGAGCCGGGCGATGTGGACGTCGACGGTGCGGCCGTCGCCCACATGGCCGTAGCCCCACACCGTGCCGACCAGGTGCTCGCGGGTGTGCACCCGGCCCGGGTGCGCCACGAGATGGGCCAGCAGTTCGAACTCCAGGTAGGTGAGGTCCAGTTGCCGCCCGTCCACCTCGGCGGTGCGCCGGTCGGTGTCGACGCGGATCAGCGGGTCGTCGTCGGGCCCGGCGCCGGCGGACCCGGCCGGCTCCGGAGCCGCCACCGGGAACGGCGGCTGCTGGTCGGCCGGGACCAGCACGAGGTAGCCGACCATCGGGGGACGGCCGGGCAGGGCGGGCAGGCTGTGCTGCGGCGCGGGCAGCCAGGTGGCCCCCGGCGGCAGCAGGTCCGCGACGGTGGCCACGTCGTCCCGGTCGACGGCACGCAGCCGGTACCGGGGACGCTCGGGCGCGGGGGCGGCGAGCGGGGCGGAGGGGGCGGAGGACAGGGAACGGGTGGTCGCCATGAGAGGTCAGCTCTTTCGCGCGAAGGGGTCGTCGAGGGACGTACGCGGTTCGCGCCGGCGGAAGGCCGGGAGGTACGGCGTCAGAGAGCCGGCGCGTTCGTCGCGCGACAACACACCCGGTCGAAGTCGTGGTGCTGACGGGAGGGCCAGAAGGGCTCGAGGTCATGGCGACCCGTCACGGGGTACTTCTGGATGCCGACCATGCCCCCATTGAAGCAGACCCCGGCGGCCGGCAGGAGCCCGCGCCCACGGTGCGGACACCGCACCCACGGCGCGGCGGCCGGACGGCGCGAGGGGGGAGACCCGCCCCGACGGCGGTCGGCCGTCCCGCGCGACCGCGGGACGGCCGACCGGACGATCAGACCTGGCCGGCCTTCTCCAGGGCGGCGCAGCAGGTGTCGACCAGCAGACGGGTCACCACGTACGGGTCGACGTTGGCGTTCGGACGGCGGTCCTCGATGTACCCCTTGCCGTCCTTCTCGACCTGCCACGGGATACGGACCGAGGCGCCCCGGTCGGAGACGCCGTAGGAGTACGTGTCCCACGGGGCGGTCTCGTGCAGGCCGGTGAGGCGGTCGTCGATGCCGGCGCCGTAGTTCTTGACGTGGTCGAGCGGCTTGGAGCCCTCGCCCAGCGCCTCGCAGGCGGTGATGACCGCGTCGTAGGACTCGCGCATCGCCCTGGTGGAGAAGTTGGTGTGCGCGCCGGCGCCGTTCCAGTCGCCCTTGACCGGCTTCGGGTCCAGGGTGGCGGCGACGTCGAAGTCCTCGGCGGTGCGGTAGAGCAGCCAGCGGGCCACCCACAGCTGGTCGGCGACCTCCAGCGGCGGCAGCGGACCGACCTGGAACTCCCACTGGCCCGGCATGACCTCGGCGTTGATGCCGGAGATGCCCAGACCCGCCTTCAGGCAGTTGTCCAGGTGCGCCTCGACGACGTCACGGCCGAAGATCTCGTCGGAGCCGACACCGCAGTAGTAGCCGCCCTGCGGGGCCGGGAAGCCGCCCTTGGGGAAGCCGAGGGGGTGACCCTCCCGGAAGAAGGTGTACTCCTGCTCGATGCCGAAGACCGGCTCCTGGGCGGCGAACTTCTCGGCGACCTCGGCCAGCGCGGCACGGGTGTTGGAGGCGTGCGGCGTCATGTCCGTGTTGAGGACCTCGCACAGCACCAGGACGTCGTCACCGCCGCGGACCGGGTCGGGACAGACGAAGACCGGCTTGAGCACGCAGTCCGAGGCGTGGCCCTCGGCCTGGTTGGTGGAGGACCCGTCGAAGCCCCAGATCGGCAGTTCGGCGCCCTCGGCCGCTTCCCGGGAGGACGTGAGGACCTTCGTCTTGGAGCGCAGCTTGGCGGTCGGTGCGGTGCCGTCGATCCAGATGTACTCGGCCTTGAAGCTCACGGTCCACATCCTTCGGGGTGGGTCTGGGCGCCGGTGTGGGTGTTGCCGCGGCACCGGGGCGCCGTTCTCGTCGACAGGCAGCCTGTCAACGGGCGATTTCCCGACCATTGCCCGGATGTGAACCTCGTGTTACCTGATGTCGCCCTGTTCCACTCCACGGCGTGATCGTGCGCGTGGGTGTATGCGGAGGGGCCCGCCGCTCCCGTCCGGGAGCGGCGGGCCCCTCCCGGGCGGCGGCCGGAGCCGGGGCCCGCTCGTCGCACGCCCCGCCCGCCGGACCGGGCCGCCGCCCCGGAATCCCTGACGAACCTGTCGAGCCCGAGGACCCGGGCGTCACCCCACCTTCTCGATCACGGCCCGGCGGATCAGGAACTTGCCGGGCTCCCGGACCTGTTCGAAGGCCGCGTCGTTGAGCAGGACGCAGCTGCCGGACACCGAGGTGACTTCCACCGTCGTGGACTTGTTGTTGTCCAGGTTGGTGACCTTCAGCTTCGTGCCGGCCGGGAACTGGTTGCTGGACGCGGCCGGCGCGCCGGCCTCACCGGAGAGGGTGACGGTGGACCCGTTGCACACCTGCTCACCGGAGGCCGCCGCGCCCCCGCCGCCGGGGTCCTGCGCGGCGTCGCCGCCGCCGGCCTGTTCGCCCTGGGCGGGCTGCGAGGGGGCGGGCTGCTGGGGCTGCGCGGCCTGGGAGCCCTGAGCCGACTCCCCCACCGTGCACCCGGACGCCTCCTGCTTGCGCTTGATCTCCTCGACGACCGCCTCGCGGTTGGCGATCCGTGCCTCGGACTGGGCGTCGGGATTGGCCCGCTGGTCCGCGATGAACTTCTGGTTGTTGCCGAGTGCGGTGGCGAGCCCCTGGCAGACGGTCGAGTCCGCCGCCGACTTGGTGGTGGGCGTCGGCGCGGCGTTCGAGGTGTTCGCCATGACGAAGGCACCGCCTCCCGCCACCGTCGCGGCGCTCACCAGCAGAGCGATCTTCTTCTTGGGGCCGAGAGTTCTCCTGCGCGACATGCGCGCCTCCTGAAGAGGTAGGGGAGCGTACGCCGCTATGTACGAGATGCCGAACGGGGTTACTCAGCGGTTGGGCCGAATGGTCGAAGTAACCTGCGTCACAGAGCAGTTGAGCTGCCGTGTGTCAGCCGTGCCCGCCCTGTTCGTACGCCCTCACGTGATCGTGGACGTACCGGAGCAGCCCCTGCGTCCGCCGCGCGAGCGCGGCCTCCTCCGGCCCGGCGCCGTCCGTCCACTGCCCGTGGGCGAAGACCACGGACCGCACGGTCATCAGCTGCGCGAAGAGCCCCGCCGACCCCGCCGATCCCTCCGACCCCGGCGGCACGGCCGGCAGTCCCGTCTCCGGCTGCGGAACGAGCGGGACGACCCGGTGGGCCACCGGATCCGTCGAGACCCTCGCGAACACCGCCGAGGCGTCCTCGGCCCGCCGGAAGCTCGCCACGGTGACGGTCGTCCGGGAGCGCCGCTCGACGTCCGTGAACAGCGCCGAGGTCAGCCGTGCACAGCCCTCGCCCCGGTCGACGAGCGCCGCCGACTCCGCGGACAGGCCTCCGGCGCAGTCGGTGGTGGTCGCCAGGCCGACCCGCTGGTACCGGGAACCGTCCTTCAGGCGCACGTGCTTCTCCGGGAACGCCTGCTCCGGCCGGACCGCGGGCCGCACGAGCGGGGAGGGGAGGGCGTCCGGGGCGCCGGCGGACAGGGAGGCGGTGCCGGAGGGCGCCGACTTGGCCGCGGTGGAGGTGGCGGGGGTGGGGGAGGGGAAGGGAGAAGGGGAGGGGGAGACCGGTGGCGGCGCGGTCCGCTCCCCGCCGCCGTCCCCGTTCGTGTACAGCACCGTGCCGACCGCGATCGCCCCGAGCAGTGCGACCGCCGCCGCGCCGCCGGCCGTGGACCGCGGTCCGCGGCTGTCATGATCGTCGAAGGTCATGGCGGCGGAGGGTAACAGCAGGGCCGTCCCGCATCCCGCCACGCGGACGAGAAGGGTGAACGGGCGAACGGGCGGGCGAGGGAACGGGCGACTGGCGGGGGGCTAACGGGACAGGGCCTCCCGTACCGCCTCCTCCGTGCGGGCCACGACCGCCGTGCCGTCGTCCGCGGTGATGATCGGACGTTGGATCAGCTTGGGGTGCTCGGCGAGCGCCGTGATCCAGCGGTCCCGGGTACCGGCGTCCCGTGCCCACTCCTTGAGCCCGAGCTCCTTCGCGGCGGCCTCCTGGGTACGGGTGATGTCCCACGGCTCCAGGCCGAGACGGTCCAGCACCTCGCGGATCTCGTCCTCGCTCGGCACGTCCTCCAGGTAGCGGCGGACGGTGTAGTCGGCGCCCTCGGCGTCGAGCAGACCGAGGGCGCTGCGGCACTTGGAACAGGCCGGGTTGATCCAGATCTCCATACCGCACACGGTACGCCGTGGCGGCGCACCCCCTCCGTCACCTGTGCCCCCGCACGCTCGGAAGCCCTGGCGGCCCGGGGTGCCGGAGCGGCTCGCCCGACGGCGTCGACCGCGGGGAACCGCACCCGTCATGTCCTGCGCGAAACGGGCCGCCCCGGTGCGGAGGGGGTGCCTGCCGCACCGCCTCTGTTCGAATTTCCACCGCCTCACGCACCCCTCCCGAACCTGGGGTGACGCGCTGGTAATTCCCTTGCTCACCTGGGCGTTTGCTCGGCTCCGCACACCTCCGGATGTCAGTGCCGGGCGGTAAACTGGAAGCAGTGTTCGAGGGAGTCGCCGGGGTCGTCGTGGATCCCGGGGGCCGCCCTGACGCGACAGGAGGATGTCCGTGCCCGCTGCCGCCCTCAAGCCGAAGCCCCTGCCCACCCAGTCCACCGCGAAGCGTCCCGTCCCGCTGGAGACGCCCTGCGCGCCGGTCGAGAAGCGACCGCTGCCCGCGGGCCGCCCGCGGGAGTGGTACCTCACGCACAACCGCCGGCTCAAGGCGATGCGGCTCGCCATCGCCCTGCTGGACTCCGGCGTCTACCTGCCCGCCCAGGCGCGCAACGAGACGATCCGGAGGACGGCGGAGCTGATCGGCGTGCACCCGCCGTCGGACACCACGTGCCACATGGTGCGGGCGTTCATGCGCTACAACCGCTGAGCCGCGCCGCGGCGCCGGACGCCCCCGAAACCGCGGGGCGCCCGGCGCCGCACCGTCTCCGCGTCACCGCCGGAGCCGCGTCGACCGCGCACCCCGGCCTCCCACGCCGTCCTCCCGCTCCGGATGTCGTCGTCCGTGCCTGCCCGCCCTCCGTCGACCTGCCGTCCCGGCGATCGCAGGAACCGGTGGAGCGGGCGGTCGCACGATTTGGTGCGGGTGAATCAGTGCGGGCGGAAGTCGATGTACCCGAGGAACAGGATCACCGCCACCACGCAACCGAGCACCACGGCCGTCGACACCCAGGACGACCGGCCGGACGACCGCGTGTGCTCCGGGTCGGGGCGGAACGGGACCGGTCCGGGCGGGTTGTCCTTCCAACGCGCGGCGAGCATCCGGGCGCGGGCGGACGGCTCCTTGTACTCCGCGCCGTCGGCCCACCGCAGGTCGAACTCGCGCTGCTCGGCGTCGTCCTGCTCGTCCCTGCCGCGCCCGCCGTCCTTCTCGGTCATCCCCGTTTCCCCTCTCGAACATCCGTCTGGAACCAGGATCCTCCCACCGGCCCCCCTCTGTGAAGCGCCGACCGGGCGCGTCGGCAACCACTGCTGGAGCGAGGCAGGTTGGGCGGCGGGACGGTACCGGGGACGCCTCCGGGGACGGGACGGTTCCCGGGCGAGCGAGGACGGGCGGGGCACAGGGGCGCACGGCGACCGTACGGGGAAGCGTCGGCGACGACGGGCGCCGCCCGCACCGGCGCCGGGCGCACCGTTCCCCGAGGGCACGTCCGACGGACCGTCCCGTTCCTGAACGCGACGAGGGCCCGCCGCCCCGTGAAGGGCGGCGGGCCCCCGGAAGGGAAGCCCCGGGCCGGGAGGCCCGGTGTCCGTCACACGTCGAAGTAGAGCTCGAACTCGTGCGGGTGCGGACGCAGCTGCAGCGGGGCGATCTCGTTCGCGCGCTTGTAGTCGATCCACGTCTCGATCAGGTCCGGCGTGAACACGTCGCCCTGGAGGAGGAACTCGTGGTCGGCCTCGAGGTGGTCCAGCACGGCGCCGAGGGAGGTCGGGACCTGCGCGACGTTGGCGTGCTCCTCGGGCGCCAGCTCGTAGAGGTCCTTGTCGATCGGCTCGGCCGGCTCGATCTTGTTCTTGATGCCGTCCAGGCCGGCCAGGAGCAGGGCCGAGAAGGCCAGGTACGGGTTGCCGGAGGCGTCCGGGGCGCGGAACTCGACGCGCTTGGCCTTCGGGTTCGACCCGGTGATCGGGATGCGCATCGCGGCGGAGCGGTTGCGCTGCGAGTACACCAGGTTCACCGGGGCCTCGAAGCCCGGCACCAGGCGGTGGTAGGAGTTCACCGTCGGGTTGGTGAAGGCCAGCAGCGACGGGGCGTGCCTGAGGATGCCGCCGATGTAGTAGCGGGCCATGTCCGACAGGCCGGCGTAGCCCTGCTCGTCGTAGAAGAGCGGCTCGCCGCCCGCCCACAGCGACTGGTGGACGTGCATGCCCGAACCGTTGTCACCGAAGATCGGCTTCGGCATGAAGGTCGCGGTCTTGCCGTTGCGCCAGGCGACGTTCTTCACGATGTACTTGAAGAGCTGCAGGTCGTCGGCGGCCGCGAGCAGGGTGTTGAACTTGTAGTTGATCTCGGCCTGGCCGGCGGTGCCCACCTCGTGGTGCTGGCGCTCGACCTTCAGGCCGGCCCGGTCCAGCTCCAGGGAGATCTCGGCGCGCAGGTCGGCGAAGTGGTCGACCGGCGGGACCGGGAAGTAGCCGCCCTTGTAGCGGACCTTGTAACCGCGGTTGTCCTCCAGCGCCCCGGTGTTCCAGGCGCCCGCCTCGGAGTCGATGTGGTAGAAGGACTCGTTCTCGGAGGTCTTGAAGCGCACGCTGTCGAAGACGTAGAACTCGGCCTCGGGGCCGAAGAACGCGGTGTCCGCGATGCCGGTGGAGGCGAGGTAGGTCTCGGCCTTCTTGGCCACGTTGCGCGGGTCGCGGGAGTACTGCTCACCCGTGATCGGGTCGTGGATGAAGAAGTTGATGTTCAGCGTCTTGTCACGGCGGAACGGGTCGACGCGGGCGGTCGACAGGTCCGGGAGCAGCGCCATGTCGGACTCGTGGATGGCCTGGAAACCACGGATCGAGGATCCGTCGAAGGCCAGCTCCTCGGCCGGGTCGAACGTGTCGGCAGGCACGGTGAAGTGCTGCATCACACCCGGGAGGTCGCAGAAGCGGACATCGACGAACTTGACGTCCTCGTCCGCGATGAACTTCTTGGCCTCGTCGGCGTTCTGGAACATCCAGCTCCTCCTACTCCCGACCGTCCCGCCGGGGTGGTAGATCGTTCGTGCGGCCAGTGCGGGTGGCACACGTTGCACTCGACCCTAGGGACGGGTCATTTCTCGGGCGTGACCCGTTTGTTTCGCACGCGTTAACCGACGTCTTTCCACGGTAGCCCCGGGTACCCCTCCGTCCTCCGGTCATATCCGGGCGCAGTACCGTGGACGGGTGGACAACAGGCAAGCAATCGGATCATGGCTGTCCGGGCCGCGCGCGGCCATGGAGGACGCCGGTGCCGAGTTCGGCTACCGGGGCGAGCAGCTGGGACTGCCGGAGGAGGGACCGGGCTCGATCGCCCGGCCGGGCCGCAGGCTCGGGGCCCTCGCCGTGGACTGGTCCCTGTGCATGCTGATCGCATACGGTCTCATCACCGACGGCTACGGACAGGCGACGGGCAACTGGGCGCTGCTGGTGTTCTTCGTGATGAGCGTCCTCACCGTCGGGACGGTCGGCTTCACCCCCGGCAAGCGGCTGTTCGGCCTGCGCGTGGTCGCCCTCGACACCGGGCAGGTCCATCCGGGCCGGGGCCTGCTGCGCTCGGCCCTGCTCTGCCTCGCCCTCCCCGCCCTGATCTGGGACCGCGACGGCCGCGGCCTGCACGACCGGCTCGCCCGCACGGTCGAGGTGCGGATCTGACCTCCACCGCCACGGCATGCGTCGAGGGGGCGCCCGGATCACTCCGGGCGCCCCCTCGACGCATGCCGTGGCACACGGTGGCTCAGCGGCCCCTCGGGCCGCCCTTCGGCAGCTTCATGCCCTTGGGCATCGGGCCCTTGGGCAGCGGCATGTTGCTCATCAGGTCGCCCAGGGCGCGCAGCCGGTCGTTGGTCGCGGTGACCTGCGGGCCGTTGAGGACGCGGGGCAGCTTGAGCATGGTGGTGCGCAGCTTCTTCAGCTCGACCCGGCCCTCGCCGGTGCCCACGATCAGGTCGTGCACCGGGACGTCCGCGACGATGCGGTTCATCCGCTTCTTCTCGGCGGCGAGCAGGCTCTTCACCCGGTTCGGGTTGCCCTCGGCGACCAGCACGATGCCGGCCTTGCCGACCGCGCGGTGCACCACGTCCTGGTTGCGGTTCATGGCCACCGCGGGGGTGGTCGTCCAGCCCCGGCCGATGTTGTCGAGCACCGCCGCGGCGGCGCCCGGCTGTCCCTCCATCTGCCCGAAGGCCGCTCGCTCGGCCCGGCGCCCGAACACGATCGCCGTCGCGAGGAAGGCGAGCAGGAAGCCCAGGATGCCGAGATAGATGGGGTGGCCGATCAAGAAACCGATCGCGAGGAAGACACCGAAGGTGACGATTCCGACAGCCGCGAGTACAAGGCCGATCTTCTTGTCGGCCTTGCGGGTCATCTTGTAGGTCAGGGCGATCTGCTTCAGTCGCCCGGGGTTCGCAGCGTCCGCTGCGGTTTCCTTCCTCGCCATGCCACGAAGTCTACGTGCCCCCGGGAGCGCCGACGACGGCAGTGCCCGAGGAGCGCGCGGGCGGGAGGGACGGACGGTCAGGGACGGACGGTCAGGGGCGGGACCGGGGGCGTCTGCTCGAGGACGCGCTGCGCCTCGACCCGGTCCCTGGCCCGGCGGCGGTCCTCCAGCACCGACGTCCAGGCGTTGCGGCGGGCGGTGCGCTGGCCGCCGCTCATGAGGAGCGCCTCGACGGCGCGCAGTGCGGTGGTGAAGGACGGGATGGCGGTGGCGCGGACGGGAGCGGCCTGCATGGCGGAGGTCCCCTTCGGTACTCCGGGTACGGGTACGTGGTGTGATTCCAGGGTCACTGATTGGTGTTACCAGGGCGTGACCGACCGGTCAAACAGGGATGAAGCCCCGGTGGGCCGGTCCGGAACGCCGAAGCGGCCCCGAGTGCCGCCCTCATCTGCGAGGACGGTCGGGGCCGCGTGCTCTCGGCCGTGACCGGCGGGTAGCTCCTTGTGCGTGACTTCACACGCCGTGCCGCCCGGTGCGGGGCGCGACCGGTGACACCGCGTCAGACGGCCTGGGAGGCCACGTACGCGCCCCGCTTCTCGACCGCCATCCGGTACAGGCGGCCGGCGCGGTACGAGGAGCGGACCAGCGGGCCGGACATCACGCCGGAGAAGCCGATCTGCTCGGCCTCCTCCTTCAGCTCCACGAACTCGGCCGGCTTCACCCAGCGCTCGACGGGGTGGTGGCGCACCGAGGGGCGCAGGTACTGCGTGATGGTGACCAGCTCGCAGCCGGCGTCGTGCAGCTGCCGCAGCGCCTCGCCGACCTCCTCGCGGGTCTCGCCCATGCCGAGGATCAGGTTCGACTTGGTGACCAGGCCGTAGTCCCGGGCGGCGGTGATGACCTTCAGGGAGCGGTCGTAACGGAAGCCGGGGCGGATCCGCTTGAAGATCCTCGGCACCGTCTCGACGTTGTGCGCGAAGACCTCGGGGCGCGAGGAGAAGACCTCCTCGAGCTGTTCGGGGACCGCGTTGAAGTCGGGGGCGAGCAGCTCGACCTTGGTGCGGCCGTCCTCGCGGTCCGCGGTCTGCGTGTGGATCTGGCGCACGGTCTCGGCGTACAGCCAGGCGCCGCCGTCCTCCAGGTCGTCGCGGGCGACGCCGGTGATGGTGGCGTAGTTCAGGTCCATGGTGACCACGGACTCGCCCACGCGGCGCGGCTCGTCGCGGTCGAGGGCCTCGGGGCGGCCGGTGTCGATCTGGCAGAAGTCGCAGCGCCGGGTGCACTGGTCGCCGCCGATGAGGAAGGTCGCCTCGCGGTCCTCCCAGCACTCGTAGATGTTCGGACAGCCGGCTTCCTGGCAGACCGTGTGCAGGCCCTCGCTCTTGACGAGGCTCTGCATCTTGGAGTACTCGGGACCCATTTTCGCCCGGGTCTTGATCCACTCGGGCTTGCGCTCGATGGGGGTCTGACTGTTGCGGACCTCCAGGCGCAGCAACTTGCGTCCGTCGGGTGCGACTGCGGACACGTCGGCTCCCTAGCTTCGATTCTTCGGCGTACACCAGGGTACGCCCGTGTTTGTGGGGCCTGCCCCGAGGGCCGACCTCCGACCGACGGGTTTCCTTCCCGTCGGTCAGGCGGTCGCCCGCTCGATCTCCCGCGGCTTGAGCTCCGCGTTCTCCAGGATGTCCCGCAGGTGCCGCTCCACGACCGGCAGCACCTCGTCGACGGTGATGTCGCGGCCCAGCTCGTGCGCCAGCGAGGTGACGCCCGCGTCGCGGATGCCGCACGGGATGATCCGGTCGAACCACTGGTTGTCGGGGTTCACGTTCAGCGAGAAGCCGTGCATGGTGACGCCCTTGGCCACGCGGATGCCGATCGCGGCGATCTTGCGGTCCTCGCGGCGCTGGCCGGCGTTGGAGGGCGCGTACTCCGGGCCGTTGAGCCGGGGGTCGAACTCCTCGTCGTGCAGCCGGGGGTCGAAGTCCAGGGAGAGGCCGCCGAGCGCCGGGCGCCGTTCGACCGGGTCGCCCAGCACCCACACCCCGCTGCGGCCCTCGATCCGGGTGGTCTCCAGGCCGAACTCCGCACAGGTGCGCAGCAGCGCCTCCTCCAGGCGCCGGACGTGCGCGACCACGTCCACCGGTCGGGGCAGCTTCTGGATCGGGTAGCCCACGAGCTGGCCGGGGCCGTGCCAGGTGATCTTCCCGCCGCGGTCCACGTCGATGACCGGGGTGCCGTCCAGGGGCCGCTCGCCGTCCTCGGTGCGCCGGCCGGCGGTGTAGACCGGGGGGTGCTCCAGGAGGAGCACGGTGTCGGGGATCTCGTCGGCGAACCGCGCCGCGTGCACCCGGCGCTGCTCGTCCCAGGCCACCCGGTAGTCCACGGCCTCGGTCCCGAAGCCCATCCGGACGAACCGCAACTCACTCACGGCAAGTGCCTCCCTGGAAGTCGTCAGGCACACAACGCACCCACGCCACTGTACGACCGTACGACCGGTCCGGGAGGAGCGGCCGACGGGGGTGCCGGAGCGGGGCGGCGACGGTTCCTACCCGTCAGCTTTCGGATCATTCCTCACACGATCGGATGAATGTGTATCGAGAAGTGCGATCGACTGCTCACTCTCCGCTACATTCGCGCCGACCATGAGGCCGTGAGGACCGCTCACAGCAATCCGGGCGCATCGCTGACCGGAAGGCAGGAGACCGCACCACAGATGACGGAACGACCCGCGCAGCGCACCCCCAACCGACAGCTCGCCGCGCTCATCGCAGAAGCGGGGTTCTCCAACGCGGGACTCGCCCGTCGCGTGGACCAGCTCGGTCTCGAACACGGGCTCGACCTGAGATACGACAAGACGTCCGTCACCCGCTGGCTGCGCGGACAACAGCCGCGGGGCACCACCCCGGCGCTCATCGCCGAGGTCTTCACCCGGCGTCTCGGCCGGCGCCTGACCGCACAGGACCTCGGCCTGGACGCCTGCGCCCCCGTGTACGCGGGCCTGGAGTTCGCCGCCACTCCCGAGGAGGCCGTCGACATCGTCAGCGGGCTGTGGCGCAAGGACTCCGGGAGCCACGCCGAACTGCGCAAGATCGCCTTCACCTCCGCCGGACTCGTCGTCCCCAGCCGGGACTGGCTCATCGGTCGCGCGGACGAGAAGGTGGCCCGGGCCGAGCAGCCGGTGCGCGTCCCCGCCCAGGGCCGCCCGCCCGCCCTCCGCCCCCCGGGCCCGTCCGACTCCGCCGCCCGCCGGCGCGGCACGGCCGAACGCGGCCCCGGCCAGCGGGTCACCGGCGGCGACATCGCCGCGCTGCGCTCGGTCGGCGAGCTGTTCCGCACCCTCGACGACGCCTACGGCGGCGGCCACGCCCGCCAGGCCCTGGTGCGCTACCTGGAGCACGAGTGCGAGCCGATGCTGCGCGGCACCTACGGCGAGCAGACCGGCCGGCGCCTGTTCGCGGCCGCCGCCGAGCTGACCCGGCTGGCCGGCTGGACGTCGTACGACATCGCCGCGCACGGACTCGCCCAGCGCTACTTCGTGCAGGCGCTCCGGCTCGCGCAGGCGGCCGGGGACCGGGCCTACGGCGCGTACGTGCTCGTCACCATGAGCCGGCAGGCCGTCTACCTCGCCCACGGGCGGGAGGCCGTCCAGCTCGCGCGGGTCGCCCAGCAGGGCGCGGGGGGCTCCGCGCCGCCCGTGGTCCAGGCCCTGCTGCACGCCGCCGAGGCGCGCGGGCACGCGGTGCTCGGCGAGGTGCGGGCCTGCACCGCCGCGCTGGTGCGCGCCGAACGCGCGCTGGAGGGCGCCCGGACCGGCGACGAGGCGCCGCACTGGGCGCGCTGCTTCGACGAGGCGCAGCTCGCCGACGAGTTCGGCCACTGCCACCGGGACCTCCAGCAGTTCCGCGCCGCCGCCCAGCACGCGGAGCGCTCCCTGCAACTGCGCGCCCCGGGTCACGCCCGCAACCGTCTGCTGTGCCGGGTGGTCCTGGCCACCGCCCGCCTGGGCCTCGGCGAACTCGACCAGGCCTGCCAGCTCGCCGCCGAGGCGGCCGGGCAGGCGACGGAGATGCGCTCGGTGCGGGCGGTGGAGTACGTCCGGGACTTCGAGCGCCGACTGGAGCCCTACCGCGACGCGGCCGCCGTGCGCGCCTACCGCGACCGGGTCGCGGCCTACGGCTGACCCGCCCGCGCGGTGCGCGGCCCGCCGCCGACCGCCGGGCCGGAGAGGATCCGGCCGGCGGGGCCGCGGCGGGCGTACGGCCGCCCGTGGCCGGGCCGCCCGTGGTGGGGGCGTCCGCGGTCAGGCCGCCCGTGCCGTGGGCAGGGGGTCCGCCGTGTGCAGGGGGCGGTCCGCGCCCAGGTCCGCGAGGATCGCGGCCGAGGCGCGGTGGGCCGAGTGCAGGGCGCCCTGGACCGTGCCGGCGTCCCGGTGGTCGCCGCACACGTACAGGCCCGCCAGCAGCCGCACCGGACGGCGCAGATCGTGCGGGGGCCGCATGGCGGGCACCGCCTCGGCGGTGTGGTGCACGGCGAGCGTCTCCCAGCGGGCGGTCGACGTCCCGTACAGCCGGGCCAGATGCATGCGGACGGCCGTGTCCACCTGGGCCGGGGGCGGGCCCAGGACCGTCGAGGACACCAGCGTGCGGCCGGCCGGCGCCCTCGACGGATCGACCCGGCCGATCACCGCCGTGTGGGCGACCGGGCCGCCCCGGTCGGCGTCGAGCAGCAGCGAGGTGCCGGTCGCCGGCGGCTCGTCGGCCGTGTGGTGCACCACCGTCACCGGGTGGAAGCCCGGTACGCGCAGACCGGGCAGCAGCTCGGCGGCGGACCGCGCGCCGGTGGCGATCAGCACCGCGCGGCAGCGGAACTCGCCGTGCTCGGCGGTGGTCACCGAGGTCGTCGACACGGCGGTGACCCGCACCCCCGTGTGCACCGTGCCCGGCGGCAGCGTCCGGGCCAGCCGCTCCGGCAGCGCCTCGGCGCCGCCCTCCGGCAGGCACAGCCGCCCGCGCGCGAAGGCCCGCAGCGCGAGGTCCGCGCACCGGCTGGAGGTGGTGAGCTCCGGGTCGCACAGCAGGGCGGCGAGCAGCGGACGCAGGAAGCCGTCGATGGTGCGGGCGGGCAGGCCCCGGGCCACCAGCGCCTCGGCGACGGGCAGCTCGGGCCGGGCCAGCAGCCGTTCCACGGGCGTGTCCGCCAGCTTCGTGAACGCGGCGCCCAGCCGCGCCTGGTCGACCGCCGTGCCCAGCGGGGCGCCGGTGCGGCTGCGCGGTACGGACACCTGCCGCCCGGGCACGGCCACCGGCCGCCGCGGACCGGGAGCCGGCCGTGGGGCGCTCGCCAGAGCGCGCACCGCGTGGAGTGCGCCCCGCGCGCCTCGGGCACTCCCGCCCCACGTGCCGGACGGCACGCCCGCGCGGTGGTGCCGTCCGTCGCTGTGCAGCAGGACGCCGGGCGCGAAGGGACGCAGGACGAGCCCGTCGAGGCCCGGGGCCAGGCGTAGTTCGGGATACGCGGTGGACAGCAACGGCCCGGTCCGGTCGAGCCGGAAGCCGTCGACCTTCTCGGTCGTCATGCGGCCGCCCACCTCGGGGGCGGCCTCCAGGACCATGGTGGTGACTCCTGCGCTGGTCAGTCGTCGCGCCGCGGAGAGTCCGGCGACCCCGGCTCCCACGACGACGACGTCCGCCTGGTACGTGGGCTCAAGCACGTGCCCCTCCTCGAGGTTGCGCGGGCGCTGGAAACGTCATGCCCTCAACAGGCCCCAGGAATACCCGAGTTCGGCTCGAGGCTAAGGCCGTGATCGGTCGCGGTCAGTCGCGCATCGACAGAGCACGGGCGCACGGCGGTCGCACGGGCACGCCGGACGGGCACGGTGCGGTCGCAGAGGGGTCGGTTCCGTACGGACCGCGGTCGCACGTGCTCGTGCGCGCTCGTACGCGCTCACAGGGCCGCCCTGACCGCCCCCTCGATCTCCGGGAAGGCGAACCGGAAGCCGGACTCCAGCAGACGGGCCGGCAGCACCCGGGCACTGCCCAGCACGTCCCCGGCCATCTCGCCGAGCACCGCCCGCAGTACGGGCGCGGGCACCGCGAACACCGTCGGCCGGCGCAGCACCCGGGCCATCGCCTCCGTGATCTCACGGTTGGTCAGCGGGTGCGGGGCGGTCAGGTTGAACGGCCCGGACAGCCCGTCGGTGTCCAGCAGGTGGCGCAGCGCGGCCACCTCGTCGTGCAGCGCGATGAACGACCAGTACTGGCGCCCGTCGCCCAGCCGCCCGCCCAACCCGGCCCGGAACAGCGGGAAGAGCCTGCCCCACGCGCCGCCCCCGCGGGCCACCACCAGCCCGGTCCGCGCGAACACCGTCCGCACGCCCGCCTCCCGCGCCGGTGCCGCGGCGGCCTCCCACTCCACGCACAGGGACGGCAGGAAGCCCTCCCCGGGCGGCGCGCTCTCGTCGACCGCCCGGTCACCGGTGTCGCCGTAGTAGCCGATCGCGCTGCCGTTCACGAACACCCGGGGCCGCACGTCCTCGGCCAGCTCCGCGACGGCCCCGGCGAGCGCGGCCGTGCCCCGCACCCGACTGGTGCGGATCAGCTCCTTGTACTGCGCCGTCCAGCGCCGGTCGCCCACCCCGGCCCCCGCGAGGTTGACCACGGCGTCGCACCCGGCGAGCCCGGCGGCGTCCACGGACCCCCGCTCCGGGTCCCACCGGACCTCGTCCGCCGCCCGGGGCGCACGCCGCACCAGACGGCGGACCTCGTGCCCGTCGGAGGTCAGGGACCGGACCAGCGCGCCACCGATGAGGCCGGACGCGCCGGCCACCGCGATTCGGGAACGTTCCATGGGGCCCATCCTGCCCCCGGCCACCCGTGAATCACGGTCGGCCACGCGGCCCGCCGGACGTACAGTGACGCCCATGCCCGAGCCCTTCATACGCACCGCCCGCCCCGACGACGAGGCGGAACTGGCCCGCCTCGACCGCGCGACCTGGTCCCCCCTGCACGCGGTCACACCGCCGCCGGGGCCGCACGACCCCTTCTTCCGCGAGCACTGCGGGCCGGACGACCACCTCGTCGCCGAGCACGAGGGCCGCCCCGTCGGCTACGTCCGGCTCGGCTTCCCCACACGGCTCGCCTCCAACGCGCACGTCCGGCAGATCCACGGCCTCGCCGTCGCCGAGGAGGCGCGCGGCAGGGGCGTCGGCCGGGCCCTGGTGCGGGCCGCCGTGGCGGAGGCCCGCCGACGGGGCGCCCGCCGCCTCACCCTGCGCGTCCTCGGCCACAACACCCCCGCCCGCGCGCTGTACGCGTCCGAGGGCTTCGTCGTGGAGGGCGTGCAGCCGGAGGAGTTCCACCTCGACGGGGCGTACGTCGACGACGTCCTGATGGGGCGTTCCCTGCTCGGGGCCGACCCCGGCGGCGCCCCACGGGACGACCGCCCTACGAGGTGACCAGGTCCCCGGTGTCCACCGGCGCCGTCGCGTTCGCCGCGCGCGCGGCGTCGGCCGCCACCTCGTCCGCCGTCAGCACGTAGCCGGTCTCGGCGTCCGAGGTGGAACGGGCGAACACCACGCCGTACACCCGGCCGTCGGTGGTCAGCAGCGGCCCGCCGGAGTTGCCGGGGCGGACGGTCGAGCGGATCGAGTAGATCTCCCGGACGACCGTCCGGTCGTTGTAGATGTTCTGCCCCCGGGCCTGCACCCGGCTCGCCACCGTGGCCGCCTGCAGGTTCAGGTCGCCGTCCTGCGGATAGCCCGCGACGACCGCCGAGTCGCCGCGCCCGGCCTCGTCGTCGAACCGCAGCACCGGCGCCCGCAGGTCGGGCACGTACAGCACGGCCACGTCCTTCTGCGGGTCGAACAGCACCACCCGCGCCTCGTACGCCCGCCCGACCCCGCCGACCCGCACCGTCGGCTCGTCGATCCCGGCCACCACGTGGGCGTTGGTCATCACGCGCTCGCGTGCGTACACGAAGCCGCTGCCCTCGCGGCCCTGGAGGCCCGCGACGCCCTCCACCTTCACCGTGCTGCGCTGGGCGGCCCGGGTCGCGGCCGCCGTGACGCTGTCGCCGGAGGGCTCGGCGACCTCGGCGGTCGACTCGTTCTCGAACGGGTTGAAGACCTGCGGGAAACCCGCCTCCGTCAGCGCCGAGGTGGCCCGCGAGAACCATTGCGGAGTGGTCTGCGGCATCACGTCCTGCACCGCGCCGAGCAGCCGCGAGTCCCGGATCGCCGAGGTGACCAGCGGGGAGGAGGAGGCGCCCAGCACGCTCGCGGCCACCCACGCCACGATCAGCACGGCCACCGAGTTGGCCAGCGCCCCGCCGATCCCGTCCGCCACCCGCAGCGGCCCCCGGTCCAGCTCGCGCCGCAGCCTGAGCGCCAGCCTCCCCGCCAGCTCGTGGCCCACCACCGCCGGCAGCAGCACCGTGAACACGGCCGCCACCGTCGCCCGGGTCGTCCCCGGCGTCACCAGGTCCATCACCCAGGGCAGGAGCCACACGCCGACGACCGCGCCGCCCACGAAACCGGCCAGCGACACACAGCCCGCCAGCAGTCCGCGCCGGTAACCGGACGCCGCGTAGGCCAGGACGACCAGCAACAGCAGGATGTCGAGCAGGTCCACGCACGCCGCCTTTCTCTCGGGCCCCCTCATACGTGGGGGAGGGGGCCCGGTGATCAGCCACGCGCGCGGACGGCCGCCGGAGAACGGCCACGCGCGCGTGCACCAGGGAAAACGCGGCGCACCCGGACGATGGTTCCACCGGGTGGCACACCACATATCGCGGACGGGGCGGTGCGCGCACACAGTGGGACCATGCGTGTCCCCAGAAGACCGAGGGGGGCGCGGGTGCGCCGTCCCTCCCGGCTACCCGGAGGCGGGTCCCGCACTCCGGGACTGCCCAGGGCCGTCGCGGTGCCGCTCGGCTGTCTGCCGGGCCTCGCCGCGGCCGTCGCCCTGGTGCTGTGCGCCCATGGTGTCGAGCACGCCGCCGAGTCCACCGCCGGCACCGTCGCGCGCACCACGCCGCCCGCCCACACCGCACCCCGGCCGCCGGTCGTGCCGCGCTCGGCCTGGCTCGGCGACGCCGCCCGCGAGCAGCCGCCCTCGCGCTACGACGACGAGGTCGTCGCCGTCTTCGTCCACCACACCGACTCGCCCAACGGCTACGACTGCGCCGACGCGCCCGGCATCATCCGGCACCTGTACGAGGGCCAGACCCGCGGCCGCGACTGGGACGACCTCGGCTACAACTTCGTCGTCGACCGCTGCGGCACCGTCTACGAGGGCCGCGCGGGCGGCGTCGACCGCCCCGTCACCGGCGCCCACACCCAGGGCTTCAACCACCGCACCACGGGCATCGCCGCGCTCGGCACCTTCACCGAGGGCGTCTCCGTGTCACCCGAGATGCTGCACGCGATCGCCGCGCTGGCCGCCTGGAAGCTCGGCACGTCCGGAACCGATCCGCGCGCCGACGTCCGGCTGGTCTCCAGCAACGGCGGCAGCCGGTACGCGGCGGGCACCGTCGCCGTGCTGCCCGCCGTGGCGGGCCACAGCGACGGCTACATGACCAGTTGCCCGGGCGCCGCCCTGCACGCCCGCCTCCCGGAGATCCGGGAGCGCGCGGCCCGCCTCCAGGGGCGGGGCGCGCCGCGGGAGGACGGCGGGGCCGCCGACCCGGGGCCCGCCGCCCCGCCGTACCGCACCACGGCCGACCGGAGGGGGTCCGATGAGCACCGACCGTGACATCCACCGTCCGAGACCCGCCTGGATGAACGCCCTGCGCGGCTCCTGGACGGCCCTGTGCGCCGCCGCGGCCGTCGTCCTGGGCCCGGCGACCCACACCGCCTCCACCCTCGTCCAGGCGAACGCGGCACCGCTGCGCCACGCGCCGGACCGGGACCGCGGCCCGGTCCGCTGAGCGGCCCGGCCGGCGGGATCAGCCCCGGAAGCGTTCCCAGAGCCGGGGGTAGCGCGCGGCGAGCAGGCTCTCCTGCTCGAAGTCGAGCGGGGTGCCCTCGGGCTCCGCGGGCGCCGGGGGCAGGTCCAGGTCGGGGGCCACCGTGCCGGTGAGCCGCTCGTACGCCTCGTCCGCCGCGTAGCCGAGGTCCTCGCCGTCGCCGTCGATCTCCTCGTCGAACTCGCCCAGCAGGCCGGCGAGCGCGTCCGGGTCGTGCAGGGCGCCCTCGAAGACCTCGCGGCCCTGGCCGATCAGCCAGCACCGGAAGAAGTCGAAGGCGTCGTCGCTCGCCCCGTCCAGCAGCACCCAGGCGGCGCCCCACAGGTCCCAGCGGTAGGCGCGGTGGTAGCGGGACTCGAAGTGACGGGCGAAGTCCAGGACCGCCTCCGGGTCCCTGCGCACGAGCTGCTCCACGAGCAGGTCGGCCTGCTCCTCCGGATCGCCCCCGGCTTCCTCCCGGGCGGTGTCCACCAGCTCCCAGAACTCCGTCTCGTCCATCACGCGTCAAGCATCGGCCCTGGGGTCCGGGGGCGCACCCGGAGTGGGCGCGGTCCGCCGCGGCCGGTACAGCTCCGCCGCGCGGGCCGCCTGAGCGGCGAACCGCTCCCGCAGAGTCCCGGGCTCCAGCACCTCCACCTCCGGCCCCAGCGCCGTCAGCTGCGTGTGCGCGACCTCCTCGGACTCCACCGGCAGGGTCAGCGTCACCCACCCGTCGCCGTCCGGCTCGCCCGCCCCGGCCAGCGCCTCCCGGGCGGACAGCGGATCCACGGCGTGCGGCAGCCGGCGTGCGCCCTCGGGCGACAGCCGCACCACGACCCGGTCGCGCAGGAGCGAGCGCGCGAACTGCTCGGCCCGCTCCTCCCAGAACGCGGGCAGGTCGAACTCCTCCTCGCGCTCGAAGCGCTCCTCGCCCGCGTCCACCGCCGTGAACCGGTCGATCCGGTAGACCCGGAAGGCCCCGTGCCCGGCCACCCGCGCGCACAGGTACCAGACGCCCGCCTTGAGCACGAGCCCGTAGGGCTCCAGCTCCCGCGCGACCTCCCGCCGGTGTTCGCCCGCGCCGCGCCGGTAGCGCGCGGTGATCCGCCGGTCGTCCCACACCGCGTCCGCGACCGCCGGCAGCAGCTCGGGGGTCTGCGGCTCGCGGAACCAGTTCGGCGCGTCCAGGTGGAACCGCTGCGCCGCCGTCCGCGACGCGTCCCGCAGGGACGGCAGCAGCGCCGCCGACACCTTCAGCCGGGCCGCCGAGGCGGCGTCCTCGAGCCCCATCTCGCGCAGCGCCCCCGGCACCCCGGACAGGAACAGCGCCTCCGCCTCGCTGCGCGCCAGCCCCGTCAGCCGCGTGCGGTACCCGCCGACCAGCCGGTACCCCCCGATGCGGCCCCGGTCCGCGTACACCGGCACCCCGGCCTCCGACAGCGCCTGCGCGTCCCGGGTGACCGTCCGCTCCGACACCTCCAGCTCCCGGGCCAGCTCGGCGGCGGTCATGGAGGGCCGGGACTGCAGCAGCAGCACCATCTTGATCAGCCGGGCAGCACGCATGGGCCCCATCATGCAGGAGGCCCCCCGCCGTGGCGGGGGGCCTCCCGAAGGACCGGCCGGTTCCTACAGGCCGTAGCGCTCGCGCGCCTCCTTCACGGCCGTCGCCTGCACCTCGCCGCGCCGGGCGAGCTGGGCCAGGGCCGCGACGACGATGGACTCGGCGTCGACGCCGAAGTGGCGGCGGGCCGCCTCACGGGTGTCCGAGAGGCCGAAGCCGTCGGCGCCCAGCGAGGTGTAGTCCTGCTCGACCCACTGCGCGATCTGGTCCGGGACCTGGCGCATGTAGTCGGAGACCGCCAGCACCGGGCCCTCGGCGCCCTGGAGCGCCTGCCGGACGAACGGCACCCGCTCCTCGCCGCGCAGCAGCGCCTCGTCCGCCTCCATGGCGTCCCGGCGCAGCTCGGTCCAGGAGGTGGCGGACCAGACGTCGGCGGCCACGCCCCACTCCTCGGCGAGCAGCCGCTGCGCCCGCAGCGCCCAGTGGATCGCCGTACCGGAGCCCAGGAGCTGGATCCGCGGGGCGTTCGCGGCCGGGGTCAGACCCGCCGTCTCCGCCGTGTTGAAGCGGTACAGGCCCTTGACGATGCCCTCGTCGACGCCGGGGGCGGCCGGCTTGGCGGGCTGCGGCAGCGGCTCGTTGTAGACCGTCAGGTAGTAGAAGACGTCCTGGTCCTCGCCGGGCCGGGCCTCGCCGAACATCCGGCGCAGGCCCTCCTTGACGATGACCGCGATCTCGTACGCGAACGCCGGGTCGTACGTCAGCGCCGCCGGGTTGGTCGCCGCGATGACCGGCGAGTGGCCGTCGGCGTGCTGCAGGCCCTCGCCCGTCAGCGTGGTGCGGCCGGCCGTGGCGCCGACCAGGAAGCCGCGGCCGAGCTGGTCGCCGAGCTGCCACATCTGGTCGCCGGTGCGCTGCCAGCCGAACATCGAGTAGTAGATGTAGAACGGGATCATCGTCTCGCCGTGCGTCGAGTACGACGTCGAGGCGGCGATGAACTCGGCCATGGCACCGGCCTCGGTGATCCCCTCGTTGAAGATCTGCCCGTTCTTCGCCTCCTTGTAGTACATCAGCTGGTCGCGGTCGACCGGCTCGTACGTCTGGCCCATCGGCGAGTAGATGCCGAGGGAGGGGAAGAGGCTCTCCATGCCGAAGGTGCGCGCCTCGTCGGGGACGATCGGCACCCAGCGCCTGCCGGTCTCCTTGTCGCGGACCAGGTCCTTGACCAGGCGGACGAAGGCCATGGTGGTGGCCACGTTCTGCGAGCCGGAGCCCTTGTCGAAGGCGGTGAACGCCTTGTCGGCCGGCTGGGGCAGCGGCGCGACCGGGTGGACGCGGCGGGCCGGGGCCGGGCCGCCGAGGGCGGCGCGGCGCTCCTGGAGGTAGCGGACCTCGGGGGAGTCGGCGCCCGGGTGGGCGTAGGGGACCTCGCCGTCGGCGAAGGCGCTGTCGCTGATCGGCAGGCCGAGGCGGTCGCGCATCGCCTTGAACTCGTCCACCGACAGCTTCTTCATCTGGTGGTTGGCGTTCTTCGAGGCGAAGCCCTCACCGAGGGTGTGGCCCTTGACCGTCTGCGCCAGGATCACGGTCGGCGCGCCCTTGTGGGCGAGCGCGGCCTTGTAGGCGGCGTAGACCTTGCGGGGCTCGTGGCCGCCGCGGGAGAAGTGGAAGCACTCGAGGATCTTGTCGTCGCTCAGCAGCTTCGCCATCTCGACGAGCGCCGGGTCCTTGCCGAAGAAGTCCTCGCGGATGTAGGCGGCGTCGCGCGTCTGGTACGTCTGCACCTGCGCGTCCGGCACCTCGCGCAGCCGGCGGACCAGCGCGCCCGTGGTGTCGAGCCGGAACAGCTCGTCCCAGGCGGTGCCCCACAGCGTCTTGACCACGTTCCAGCCGGCGCCGCGGAACTGGGCCTCCAGCTCCTGCACGATCTTGAAGTTGGCGCGGACCGGGCCGTCCAGGCGCTGCAGGTTGCAGTTGACGACGAAGGTGAGGTTGTCCAGCTGCTCGCGGGCGGCCAGGGTGAGCGCGGTCGTCGACTCGGGCTCGTCCATCTCGCCGTCGCCGAGGAACGCCCAGACGTGGGAGTCGGAGACGTCCTTGATGCCGCGGTTGGTCAGGTAGCGGTTGAAGCGCGCCTGGTAGATCGCGGAGATCGGGCCGAGGCCCATCGACACCGTCGGGAACTCCCACAGCCAGGGCAGGCGGCGCGGGTGCGGGTACGACGGCAGGCCGTTGCCGCCGGCCTCGCGGCGGAAGTTGTCCAGGTGCTGCTCGCCGATCCGGCCGTCGAGGAAGGCGCGGGCGTAGATGCCGGGGGAGGCGTGGCCCTGGATGTAGAGCTGGTCGCCGGAGCCGTCACCCTCCTTGCCCCGGAAGAAGTGGTTGAAGCCGGTCTCGTACAGCCAGGCGGCGGAGGCGAAGGTGGCGATGTGGCCGCCGACGCCGTACTTGCTGCCGCGGGTCACCATGGCGGCCGCGTTCCAGCGGTTCCACGCGGTGATGCGGGCCTCCATCTCCTCGTCGCCGTCCACGGTGGGCTCGGCGGCGGTGGGGATGGTGTTGATGTAGTCGGTCTCGAGAAGCTTCGGCAGCGCGATGCCGGCACCCTCGGCGTGCTCCAGCGTGCGGCGCATCAGGTACGCGGCACGGTGCGGCCCGGCCGCCTCGGTGACGGCGTCCAGGGAGGCCTGCCACTCGGCGGTCTCCTCGGGGTCGCGGTCCGGGAGCTGGTCGAGCTCGCTCGGCCGGATGGCGTTGGGGTCGGTCATGTCGCCGCCTTCCTCAGTCGAAGGGGGTTCCCTCATCGGTAAGGGTTCGGGGGTGCCCTTGGTCTTTGGCAGGACAGGGCGCGGGGCTCGGGTGGAAGCCCGCTGGCGACTGTAACCCCCTGATCGATGATCGATCAAAGGGTTGAAGGGTAAAACCTCTCGATAACAAGAAAGTAGGCACGCGGTGCCTGCGAAAGTGGCACCGAGTGACGGGTTTCTGCCATGTTTTCGCAGGTGAAACCGCGTATGAGCGGACCTTTGCTCGGGTGCTACGCTCGGGGCGCACATCCGAGGACGTGCGCCTTCACGAGCTCCGCGATACGGGGATCGCGCCGGCGGAACGCGGCGACCAGTTCCTCGTGCTCCTCGGCGTACGACTGCTGGACCGTGCCCAGCCAGCGGATGGACAGCGCGGTGAAGACCTCGATGCCCAGGCCCTCCCAGGTGTGCAGCAGCACCGAGTTGCCGGCCGCGCGGACCAGTTCGCGGTGGAAGGCGACGGTGTGCCGCACCTGTCCCGTGCCGTCGGACAGGCGGTCGGCCTCGTACAGGGCGGCGACGTGCGGTTCCAGCGCCGAGCAGTCCCGTGCCAGCCGCTCCGCCGCCAGTTCCGCGGCGATCGCCTCCAGGCCGGCCCGGACCGGGTAGCTCTCCTCCAGGTCGGCGGCCGTCAGGTTCCGCACCCGCACGCCCTTGTTCGGCGCCGACTCGATCAGCCGCAGCGACTCCAGCTCGCGCAGCGCCTCCCGCACCGGCGTCTGGCTGACCTCCAGCTCGGTCGCGATCCGCCGCTCCACGATCCGCTCGCCCGGCTGCCAGCGTCCGCTGATGATCCCCTCCAGGATGTGCTCGCGGATCTGCTCGCGCAGCGAGTGGACGACGGGCGCGGTCATGAGGGCTCCTTAGACGGGGACCCACGGGACCCCTGAGGGCGTTTGACGTTGAGAAACAATACGGCCGCCGCGCCGCGCGGGAGGGGCGCACAGGGGCGCTCGCGCCCAGGTGAGACGAGACTTACACGCGCCGTGTGACCGAACACGACCGGACGCGACCGGAGATGGCCCGCCACGGTCGAAGCCGGCCGTCATACGACGGTGCCCCCGTCCGGAAGTTTCCGGACGGGGGCACGGGGGCCGTTCAGCGACCGAGGGTCACAGGCCGAGCTCGACCTCGAACTCGCCCGCCTCCAGGATCGCCTTGACCGCCGTCAGGTAACGGGCCGCGTCGGCACCGTCCACCAGGCGGTGGTCGTAGGAGAGGGTCAGGTAGGTCATGTCGCGGACGCCGATGACCGTGCCCTCCTCCGTCTCGATGACGGCCGGACGCTTCACCGTGGCACCGATGCCGAGGATCGCGACCTGGCCCGGAGGCACGATGATCGTGTCGAACAGCGCGCCGCGCGAACCGGTGTTGCTGATGGTGAAGGTCGCGCCGGACAGCTCGTCCGGAGTGATCTTGTTGCCCCGGACCTTGCCCGCCAGCTCGGCCGTGGCCTTGGCGATGCCAGCGATGTTGAGGTCACCGGCGTTCTTGATGACCGGGGTCATCAGGCCCTTCTCGGAGTCCACCGCGATACCGATGTTCTCGGTGTCGAAGTAGGTGATGGTCCCCTCGGCCTCGTTGATCTTGGCGTTGATGACCGGGTGGGCCTTCAGCGCCTGGGCCGCGGCCTTGACGAAGAACGGCATCGGGGAGAGCTTGACGCCCTCGCGCGCCGCGAACGAGTCCTTCGCCTGGGCGCGCAGCTTCATCAGGCGGGTGACGTCGACCTCGACGACCGAGGACAGCTGGGCCTGCTCGTGCAGGGCCTTGACCATGTTGTCGCCGATGACCTTGCGGATCCGCGGCATCTTCACGGTCTGGCCGCGCAGCGGGGAGGCCTCCAGGACGGGGGTCTTCCGCGCGGCGGGCGCGGCGGCGGCCGGAGCCGGGGCCGGGGCGGCGGCCTTCGCGGCCTCGGCGGCGGCGAGGACGTCCTGCTTGCGGATGCGGCCGCCGACGCCGGTGCCCTTGACGGTGGACAGGTCGACGCCGTTCTCGGCGGCGAGCTTGCGCACCAGCGGGGTCACGTAGGCGCCCTCGTCCTTCGGCTGGGCGGCGGCCGGGACGGCCGGGGCGGCAGCCGGGGCGGGCGCCGGAGCGGCCGGAGCCGGCTCGGGAGCCGGGGTGACCTGCTGCTGCGGGGCCGGGGCCGACGGCGCCTGCGGAGCCGGAGCCGGGGTGGGCGCCGGAGCCGGAGCCGGGGTGGGCGCCGGGGCCGGGGCCGGGGCGGCCGGAGCGGGAGCCGGAGCGGCCTGCTCGGCGGCCGGGGCGGGCGCGGGCTGCGCCGGGGCCTCGGGGGCGGCCGGGGCCGGGGCGGCGGCCGGAGCGGCACCGGCCTCGCCGATGACGGCGAGCTTGGCGCCGACCTCGGCGGTCTCGTCCTCGCCGACCACGATCTCCAGCAGCGTGCCGGAGGCGGGGGCGGGGATCTCGGTGTCGACCTTGTCCGTCGACACCTCCAGCAGCGGCTCGTCGGCCTCGACGGTGTCACCGACCGACTTCAGCCAGCGGGTGACGGTGCCCTCGGTGACGGACTCGCCGAGCGCGGGCAGGACCACGTCCGTGCCCTGGGCGGAGCCGGCGCCGGCCGCGGCCTCGGCGGTGGGCGCCGGAGCCGGGGCGGGCTGCTCGGTGGACGGCTGGGCCTGCGGCTGCGGCTCGGGAGCCGGCGGGGCGGCCTGCTCGGCGGCCGGGGCCTGCTCGGCGGCCGGGGCGCCGCTGCCGTCGTCGATCAGGGCCAGCTCGGCGCCGACCTCGACCGTCTCGTCCTCGGCGACCTTGATGGAGGACAGCACGCCGGAGGCGGGTGCGGGGATCTCGGTGTCGACCTTGTCGGTGGAGACCTCGAGCAGCGGCTCGTCGGCCTCGACGCGCTCGCCCTCGGCCTTCAGCCAGCGGGTGACAGTGCCCTCGGTGACGCTCTCGCCGAGCGCCGGAAGGGTT
Source organism: Streptomyces viridosporus T7A (assembly GCF_008704515.1). NCBI lineage: Bacteria > Bacillati > Actinomycetota > Actinomycetes > Kitasatosporales > Streptomycetaceae > Streptomyces > Streptomyces viridosporus. The sequence goes on along the minus strand of NZ_CP023700.1, from coordinate 2,553,875 downwards.
ACGGAAACCGCCATGGTTTCGGTTGCTCCTTTGGAAGTGCGGAAGTCTGTGTCGTCGCGCCCGGTGACCGAGGGCGTCAGTCGTGGGCGTGGAGGGGCTTGCCGGCCAGGGCCAGGTGGGCCTCGCCGAGCGCCTCGTTCTGCGTCGGGTGGGCGTGGATGAGCTGGGCCACCTCGGCCGGCAGCGCCTCCCAGTTGTAGATCAGCTGGGCCTCGCCGACCTGCTCGCCCATGCGGTCGCCGACCATGTGGACGCCGACCACGGCACCGTCCTTGACCTGGACGAGCTTGATCTCGCCCGCGGTCTTGAGGATCTTGCTCCTGCCGTTGCCCGCGAGGTTGTACTTCAGAGCGACGACCTTGTCCGCGCCGTAGATCTCCTTGGCCTTGGCCTCGGTGATGCCGACGGAGGCGACCTCCGGGTGGCAGTAGGTCACCCGCGGGACACCGTCGTAGTCGATCGGGACGGTCTTCAGACCCGCCAGGCGCTCCGCCACCAGGATGCCCTCGGCGAAGCCGACGTGCGCGAGCTGGAGGGTCGGGACCAGGTCACCGACGGCGGAGATGGTCGGGACGTTGGTGCGCATGTACTCGTCGACGAGGACGTAGCCGCGGTCCATGGCGACCCCGGCCTCCTCGTAGCCCAGGCCCTGGGAGACCGGGCCGCGGCCGACGGCGACCAGCAGGACCTCGGCCTCGAACTCCTTGCCGTCCGCCAGGGTGACCTTCACGCCGTCCTGGGTGTACTCGGCCTTCTGGAAGAAGGTGCCCAGGTTGAACTTGATGCCGCGCTTGCGGAAGGCGCGCTCCAGCAGCTTGGAGGAGTTCTCGTCCTCGACCGGGACGAGGTGCTTCATGCCCTCGATGATCGTGACGTCGGTGCCGAAGGACTTCCAGGCGGAGGCGAACTCGACGCCGATGACACCGCCGCCCAGGACGATCGCGGACTTCGGCACGCGGTCCAGGACGAGGGCGTGGTCGGAGGAGATGATGCGGTCGCCGTCGATCTCCAGGCCCGGCAGCGACTTCGGCACGGAGCCGGTCGCCAGCAGGACGTGACGGCCCTGGATCCGCTGACCGTTCACGTCGACGGAGGTGGGGGAGGACAGCCGGCCCGCGCCCTCGACGTAGGTCACCTTGCGGGAGGCGATGAGCCCCTGCAGGCCCTTGTAGAGACCGGAGACGACGTCGTCCTTGTACTTGTGGACGGCGGGGACGTCGATGCCCTCGAAGCTGGCCTTCACACCGAACTGCTCGCTCTCGCGGGCCTGGTCGGCGATCTCGCCCGCGTGCAGCAGGGCCTTGGTGGGGATGCATCCCCGGTGCAGGCAGGTGCCGCCGACCTTGTCCTTCTCGATCAGGGCGACGTCCAGGCCCAGCTGCGCCCCGCGCAGGGCCGCGGCGTAACCACCGCTGCCACCGCCGAGGATCACTAGGTCGAAAACGGTGCTGGCGTCGTTCGCCACGTCACGTCCTCCATGCATGTGCGCCACGCCGGTCTCCAGTGACCGGTCGGCGGCTGGTGTGCGGCCGCTTGTTGCCTTCGGCCCTTCGGTGGGGGCCCTGTCCTGCCGAGCCCCATCTTCGCACTTGTCGGCTCCGTACGAGACGCGGGGCCGGGGTGTGAGACACCCCACGTCCGGTCGGGAACGCGGCCGTGGGGGGGGCGGCGGGGCCTCGCCCTGCCCGCGTGCGAGGCCCCGTCACCGGGGACTCAGCCCAGCTCGCCGTCCGAGGCCAGCTCGGCGAGGCGGACCAGCGTCCGTACCGCCGACCCCGTGCCGCCCTTGGGCGTGTAACCGAAGGGGCCGCCCTCGTTGAAGGCCGGGCCGGCGATGTCCAGGTGCGCCCAGGTGATGCCCTCGCCGACGAACTCGCGCAGGAACAGGCCGGCGACGAGTCCGCCGCCCATCCGCTCGCCCATGTTGGCGATGTCGGCCGTGGCCGAATCCATCCCCTTGCGCAGGTGGTCCGGCAGCGGCATCGGCCACGCCGGCTCGCCGACCTGCTCGGCGGCCTCGTGCACCGCGGAGCGGAACGCGTCGTCGTTCGCCATGATCCCGAAGGTGCGGTTGCCCAGCGCCAGCATCATCGCGCCGGTCAGGGTCGCGACGTCCACGATCGCGTCCGGCTTCTCCTGGGAGGCGGCCCACAGCGCGTCGGCGAGGACGAGACGGCCCTCGGCGTCGGTGTTGAGCACCTCCACGGTCTTGCCGCTGTACATGCGCAGCACGTCACCCGGACGGGTGGCGGAGCCGGAGGGCATGTTCTCGGCCAGTGCCAGCCAGCCGGTGACGTTGACCTCCAGGCCGAGGCGGGCGGCGGCGACGACCGCGGCGAACACGGCGGCGGCACCGCTCATGTCGCACTTCATCGTCTCGTTGTGCCCGGCCGGCTTCAGCGAGATGCCGCCCGAGTCGTAGGTGATGCCCTTGCCGACGAAGGCGAGGTGCCGCTTCGCCTTGGAGGAGGTGTACGACAGCTTCACCAGGCGCGGGCCCGACGCCGAGCCGGCACCGACGCCGAGGATGCCGCCGTAGCCGCCCTTGGCCAGGGCCTTCTCGTCGAGCACCTGCACCTTGATGCCGTGCTCCTTGGCCGCCGCCTGGGCGATGGCCGCGAACGCCTCGGGGTTGAGGTCGTTCGGCGGGGTGTTGATCAGGTCGCGGGCGCGGTTGAGCTCCTCGGAGACGGCGACGGCCCGCTCGACGGCGGCCTTGTACGCCTTGTCGCGGGGCTTGCCGCCGAGCAGCGCGGCCTCGGCCAGCGGCGCCTTGCCGTTCTTCCGGGCCTCGGAGCCGTTGCCGTTGCCCTTGTAGGCGTCGAAGGAGTAGGCGCCGAGCAGCACGCCCTCGGCGACCGCGCCGACGGCGTCGGCGTCCGCCAGCGGCAGGGCGAAGGCGGCCTTCTTCGACCCGGCGAGGGCGCGGGCGGCCACGCCGGCGGCCGCGCGCAGCGCCTCGGTGTCGTAGGCGGCGTCCTTCTCGGGCCGGTCGCCCAGGCCCACCGCCACCACGAGCGGTGCCTTGAAGCCGGCCGGCGCGGGGAGCTTCGTCACCTCGCCCTCGGCGCCGGACGCGCCGAGGGTCTCCAGGACGCCGGCGAGCCTGCCGTCGTACGCCTTGTCCAGGTCTTCGGCACCCGGTGCGACGACCAGGCTCCCGGACCTGGACGCGGCGCCCTTGGCGACACCGATCACGATCGCGTCGGCCCGCAGGCCGGGCACCGCGGCGGTGCTGAGAGTGAGAGCAGTCACGGTGGTGGATTCTCGCTTCCGATGTGAAGTTGCTGTGGCCGAGCGGTGTGGGTCGACCGGGCCCGGCAGCCGACCCTAATGGCGACGCAAGGGTGCGGTTTCGGCGGGTCCATCCCCGGTGCGGCGAACACTCGGGACGAGACTACGCGCGTATGTGCGCGCGCTCATTCCTGCGGGCGTTCACCTTTCGGCGATGCGGCGGCCGCGTGCCGGGTGCCCGCTGTTGGGCCGCGCTACCACGGGGGGCATCCTGGAGGCCCCCTGCCGCCCGTTCGGAGACCGCCGGTGAGAAGACCGCTCCCGCTCGCCCTGTTGCTCGCCCTGCTGCTCGCGGCCTGCACGACCGCGCCCGACCCGGGGACGGACGGCTCCCGCTGGCGGCCCGGTCCCGGCACCGACTGGCAGTGGCAGCTCAGCGGGCGGCTCGACACCTCCGTCGACGTGCCGGTCTACGACATCGACGGCTTCGAGCACTCCCGGGAGACGGTCGCGAAGCTGCACCGCGACGGCCGCAGGGTCATCTGCTACCTCTCCACCGGTGCCTGGGAGGACTTCCGGCCGGACGCGGACGCCTTCCCCGAGGCGGTGATCGGCCGCGGCAACGGCTGGGAGGGCGAGCGGTGGCTCGACATCCGCCGCACCGACGTCCTGGAGCCGATCATGGCGGAACGCCTCGACATGTGCCGCGACAAGGGCTTCGACGCGGTCGAGCCGGACAACATGGACGGCTACCGCAACCGCACCGGCTTCCCGCTCACCGCGCGCGACCAGCTCCGCTACAACCGCCTCGTCGCCCGGCTCGCCCACGAGCGCGGACTGGCGGTCGGCCTGAAGAACGACCTCGACCAGATCCCGCAGCTGGTCGGCGACTTCGACTTCGCGGTCAACGAACAGTGCGCCCAGTACGGCGAGTGCGCGCGGCTGACGCCGTTCGTCGAGGCGGGCAAGGCCGTCTTCCACGCCGAGTACGAGCTGCCCACCGACCGTTTCTGCGCCGAGTCCCGGCGACTGGGGCTGAGTTCGCTGCTCAAGAAGTACGAACTGGGGGCGTGGCGCCGGGCCTGCTGAGCGCGTCGCCCGCCACCGCCGTGCCGGCCGTCGCCCCCGCGCCGTCCGGACCGGGCCGCGGCCCGGCGGAACTTCGAGAGCAACGTCCCCCGGCCCCCGGTGCGTTCGGCGGGGCGGGGCGCGGCCCGCGGGGGTGAGGGGAGGGGGGCGTTTCAGCCCAGTGACACGACGACCAGCGCGGTCGTCGCCGCCGTCTCCGCGAGCCCGCCGAACACATCACCGGTGATCCCGCCGAAGCGGCGGACGCAGCGCCGCAGCAGCAGTTCGGCGGCGACGACGGCCAGCACCACCGCGAGGACGGTGCGCACCGCGTCGTACGCCCCGAGGAACGCGCCCCCGGCCGCGGCCGCCCCGGTCACCGCGAGGGCGACCGCCAGCGCGCCCGCCCCCGGCACCGCGCCCGCGACCGCCGCGCCCAGCCCCTCCGGACGGGCGGGCGGCACCCCCGTGCGGGCGGCCAGCGTGAGGGCCAGCCGGGCCGCGACCGCCGAGACGACGGCGGCGAGCGCGCCCCGGGCCCAGGACCCGCCGTACGCCTGCGCCAGCGCGGCCACCTGGGCCAGCAGCACCAGGACGAGCGTGAGCACCCCGAACGGCCCGATGTCCGACTGCTTCATGATCCGCAGCGCGTCCTCGGCGGGCTTGGCGCTGCCGAGCCCGTCCGCGGTGTCGGCGAGGCCGTCGAGGTGCAGCCCCCGGGTCAGGGCGGCCGGTACGGCGACCGTGGCGACGGCGGCGAGCGGCGCGCCCGCGCCGAGGAACAGCAGCAGCAGTCCGACGGCGGCGGCCGTGCCCCCGACCACCAGCCCGGCCAGCGGGGCGCACAGCATCCCGGCGCGCGCGGCCGGGCGGTCCCAGCGGGTCACCCGGACCGGGAGCACGGTGAGGGTGCCGAAGGCGAAGCGGAGGCCGTCGGCCGGGGAGGTCGGGGAGGTCGGGGAGGGTGCGGACACCGGCGCAGATTACCCGGCGGTCACCGGGGTACCTCCGGCGACCGCGGATAAAGTGCCCATATGGGACATTGGCTGGAGCGGAACATCGTCGAGCCGGGCAAGCTGCCGCTGCTCCTCGCCCTCGCCGCCTTCGTCCTCACCTTCGTGGTCACCCGGGTCATCACCCGCCTGATCCGGGCCGGCAAGGGGCCCTTCGGCAACATCAAGGCCGGCGACGTGCACGTCCACCACGTGGTGCCCGGCGTCATCCTCGTGGTGGCCGGGGGCTTCGGCGCGCTGGCGGGCGAGGGGCGCGGCCTCGGCGCGGCGCTCAGCGCGGTCGTCTTCGGCGTGGGCGCGGGCCTCGTCCTGGACGAGTTCGCCCTGATCCTGCACCTCGACGACGTCTACTGGACCGAGGCCGGCCGCAAGAGCGTCGAGATGGTCGTCCTCACCGCGGCCCTGGTCGGCCTGCTGCTGGCCGGCTTCGTGCCGTTCGGCGTCAACGACCTCTCCCCGGAGGAGCTCCACAACCGCGCGGGCGTCGCGGGGAGCGTCGGCGTGAACTTCCTCTTCGCGCTGATCGCGCTGAGCAAGGGCAAGGCGCGGATCGCGCTGTTCGGCGTGATCGTGCCCGCCGTCGCCCTCATCGGCGCCCTGCGCCTGGCCCGTCCCGACTCCCTGTGGGCCAGGCGCTTCTACCGGAACCGGCCCCGGGCGCGGGCCAAGGCCGTCCTGCGCGCCTACCACCACGACCGCCGCTGGTCCGGTCCCCGCCGCGCCGTCCAGGACTGGATCGGCGGCAAACCGGACCCGACCCCGCCGCGCCCCCTCGAACACCGCTGAACCGGGCCGCTGAACCGGGCCGCGGCCCCTACCGCTCCTGCGCTGCTTCCTGCTCCGGTTCCGTTCCCGGTCCGGTCTCCGGCTGTCGCTCCGCGTCCTCAGCGTCCTCAGCGTCCTCCGCGCTCTCCGGGCGCTCCGGGCGCTCCGGGAGTTCCGCCGCCAGGGCGGCGGCCGCCTGGACCAGGGGCAGGGCCAGCAGGCCGCCGGTGCCCTCGCCCACGGTGACGCCGTGGGCGAGGAGGGGTTCGAGGGCCATCCGGTCCAGTGCCTTCGCCTGGGCCGGCTCACCGCTGTCGTGCGCGGCCAGCCACCAGTCCGGTGCCCGGAAGGCGACCCGCTGGCCCACCAGCGCGCACGCCGACGCCACCACCCCGTCGAGCACGACCGGCAGCTTGCGCACCGCGGCCTGGAGCAGGAAGCCCGTCATCGCGGTGAGATCGGCGCCGCCCACCGTCGCCAGCAACTGCAACTGGTCGCCCAGCACGGGCCGCGCCCGGCGCAGCGCGTCACGGATCGCCGCGCACTTGCGCATCCACGCCAGGTCGTCGATCGCCAGCCCGCCGCGCCCGGTCACCACTGACGCGTCCGTCCCGCACAGGGCGGCCACCAGCACGCCCGCCGCGGTGGTCCCGCCCACGCTCAGATCGCCGAGCACCACCAGGTCCGTACCGGAGTCGGCCTCCTCGTCGGCCACGGCCGTCCCGGCCCGGAACGCCGCCTCGGCCTCCTCGGGGCTCAGCGCGTCCTCGACGTCGATGCGCCCGCTGCCGCGCCGCACCCGGTGCCGTACGACGCCCTCGGGCAGCGACGCGGGGTCGCAGTCCAGGGCCATGTCGACCACCCGCACCGGCACCCCGAGCCGCCGGGCCAGCACGGACACCGGACGGCCGCCCTCCAGCACCTCCCGCACCAGCTCCACGGCGCTGCCCGCGGCCCGCGCCGAGACACCCAGCTCGGCGATCTTGTGATCCCCGGCGAAGAGCACCACCCGGGGCCGTTCGATCGGCCGCACCGGCACCGCGGCCTGCGCCGCGGCCAGCCACTCACCCAGGTCGTCGAGACGGCCCAGCGATCCGGGCGGCACGGCCAGGCGCTCCCGGCGCGCCTCCGCGTCGCGGCGCACCCCACCGTCCGGGCGCTCGATCAGATCGGTGAAGTCGTCGAGATTAAGCGAGCTCATTCGCCGAACAGTACCGGCCCCGGTCGAACACGACGGAGCACCGGTCACCACCGCGCCGAGGGCCCCGTCCGCACCACGCCCGCACCGCGTCGATGCGGCCCGAGGAGTCGTCCCCTACGTAACGTTTTGCAGTGGATTGCCGTGCCGTACGCCCTCTTGCCGGGAGCCGCCCATGTCCGCGCCCACCCCACCCACCGCGCACGCCTCGGCCGCGGCGGGCCCCGCCCCCCACGGCTCCGCCCGGGTGCACGAGCCGCGTCGCGAGGACTGCCCCTGGTGCGGCTCCACGCGGCTGCGCAACCGGTTGCGCACCGGCGATCTGCGCCGGCACCGGCCGGGCCTGTTCACCGTCGACGCGTGCCGGGACTGCGGCCACACCTTCCAGAACCCCCGCCTCACCGCCGAGGGCCTCGCCTTCCACCGGCAGGCCGTGCGCGGAGCCCCCCGGGACCCCGCCACCGAGCGCGTCCTCGCCCTGCGCACCACCCCGCAGCGCCACCGCGGCACCGCCCGCGCGATGCTGCGCTTCGGCGAACCGGAGAGCTGGCTGGACGTCGGCACCGGACTCGCCCGCTTCCCGCAGGCCGCGCGGGAGTTCTTCCCGTACACCTCCTTCGACGGCACCGACCTCACCGCGCGCGTCGAGCGGGCCCGCACGCTCGGCCGCGTCGAGGAGGCCCACGTCGGGGCGCTGACGGACCCGTGGGTCGCGGCCCGGGTGGCCGCCCGCTACGACGTGGTCAGCCTGCTGCACCACCTGGAGCACACCACCGACCCCCGCGCGGAGCTCCACGCGGCCCTCGACGCCCTGCGCCCCGGCGGTCATCTGCTCGTCGAGACCCTGGACCCGCGCTGCGCGTTCGCCACCCTGTTCGGCCGCTGGTGGCTGCCCTACGACCAGCCCCGCCGGCTGCACCTGCTGCCCCCGCGCAACCTCCACGCGGAACTCCGGGCCCACGGCTGCGAGATCGTCGCCGCGGGACACCGCGCCGCGCACGTCCCGTACGACCTCGCCGGCGCGACCGCGCTGGCCCTCTCCCACGCCCTGCCCGCCCCGGACGCCCCCTGGCGGGCCGTCCCGTCGACCCCGTTCCGGCGGTACCTGCGCACGGTCCTGCTGCGCGCGGGCACCCCGCTGGTGGTCGCCGCGGCGCTGGCGGACCTCGCCCTCGCGCCCGTGGCGCGCCACACCCCGTTCGCCAACGCCCACCGGATCATCGCGCGCAAGCCGAAGCCGGCGAGACGCTGACCCGGCCCGGCCGGCCCCCGCGTCTCATCCCCGCAGGACGACCGCCTGTCCCGCCACCACCAGCAGCACCTGCTCGCACTCCTGCGCGAACGCCGCGTTCAGCCGCCCGAGTTCGTCCCGGTACCGGCGGCCGGACGCGGTGGCGGGCACGATGCCCGAGCCCACCTCGTTGGAGACGGCGACCACCGTCCGCCGGGTCGCGCGCACCGCGTCGGTCAGCTCCCGCACCCGCTCCCGCAGGGCCCGTTCCCCGCCGTCCGCCCACTCCGCGTCGTCCCAGGCCCCCACCGCGTCCATCGCGTCCGTCAGCCACAGCGACAGGCAGTCCACGAGCAGCGGCGGCCCGTCGTCCTTCAGCAGCGGCACCAGGTCGCAGGTCTCCACGGTCCGCCACGACCCCGGCCGCCGCTCCCGGTGCGCCGACACCCGCGCCGCCCACTCGGTGTCGCCGCCCCGCGACCCGCCGGTCGCCACGTACAGCACCCGGGGGAAGGACTCCAGCCGCCGCTCGGCCTCCACCGACTTGCCCGAGCGGGCCCCGCCCAGCACCAGGGTCCGCCGCGGCACGTCGGGCACGTCCTCGTAGGCGCCCACCACCAGCGTGGTCCCGTCCGGCACGGCGCGCGCCCCGGCCGCCGCGAGCCGCCGCCGCAGCTCCGCGCCCGGCGGCACGTCGTGGTCCAGATGGACCGCGACGACGTCCGTGGTCGGTCCCACCGAGCCGACCGCCCGCAGCCGCGCCAGCGCGTCCGGGCGCCCCAGGACGTCCAGCAGCACCATGGCGTACGACTCGGCCGGCTCCTCCAGACCGGCCGGCGCGCCGCCCGGCGGGAGGTACAGCAGCCGCTGCCCGTCCGGACCGGTCACCGCGTACCCGGTGCCGGGCGCGTCCAGCGCCACCGCGCGCACCCGATGCCCCGTCAGCAGCGCCAACTCCCGCCCGTCCGGCACCCGGCCGGGCTGCGGCAGCCCGGCCGGCACCTCGACCGCGGGGCCGTCGTGCGGGTGCGACAGCAGCACCTGGCGCACGCCGCCCAGCGCATGCCCCGCGCGGGCCGCCGCGAACGCCACGCCGGGCGTGAGGTCCAGCAGCAGTTCCCCGTCCACGAGCAGCGAGGTCGCCGCCCGCGCGTGGGGGCCGAGCGCGGACGCGCACGCGGCGCAGGGACAGTCGGGGCGGGGCAGTCCCGCGGGGGCACCGGTGCCGAGCAGAGTCAGTTCCACGGGCTCGATTTTCGCCCGTCCCCGCGGCCGCTGCGCGCCCGAGTGGACCCTTTCGTCACGGGGCAGGCGGAAGATCGGCGAAAGGGCCTAGGCTCTTGGACGGGAGCCGGACCGGGATCCGGCTCCCGCTGTGCAGTGTGCTCACACCCATGGGAGGCGTACATGGCGGCATGGACGTGGCGGTTCGAGAAGGCCGACGGGACGCAGGTCGAGCCCGCGGTGCCGCCGGAGGAGTTCCCCACGCAGGGGGACGCCGAGTCCTGGATCGGGGAGAACTGGAAGGCCCTGCTGGAGGGCGGCGCCGACCAGGTGCGGCTGCTGGAGGACACCACGGAGATCTACGGGCCGATGAGCCTGCAGGCCGAGGAGGCGTGAGCCCCGGGCGGGGGCCGGCCGGGCCCTCGCCCACCGCGGTCCGGAGGACTCAGCCCCGTACCCCGCACAGGTGCAGCAGCGCCGCCACCGCGCGGTAGGGGTCCGTGCGGCCGGCCCGTTCCTCGACCGCGAGGAGGGCCTCCAGGTCGTCCGGGACCTGCGCGCCGTCGGCCGCGGTGTCCGTGAAGACCCGCACGCCGTACCAGGTGTGCAGGGGCGCTCCGATCCCCGCGAGCGTCGCCGTCAGCGTCTTCAGCCGGTCGGCGCGGGCGTCCAGTCCCAGCCGGTTCCGGTACGTCACCGAGTCGAAGCCGGCCAGCGCCCCGGCCCAGTCGCCGGACAGCCCCGGCCGCATCGCCAGCGCGTCACCGTTGCGCACCAGCAGCGACAGCAGTCCGCCGGGCGCGAGCATCCGGGCCAGGCCCGCGAGCAGCGCGTCCGGCTCCTCGACGTACATCAGCACGCCGTGGCACAGCACCACGTCGAAGCTGCCCGGCAGGAAGTGCACCCCGGTGTCCCGGCCGTCGCCCTCGATGATCCGCATCCGCTCCCGGATGCCCTCCGGTTCCCCGGCCAGGGCCTTCCGCGCGGCGGCGATCATCGTCGCCTCCCGTTCCAGGCCGGTCACCTCGTGACCGGCCCGGGCCAGCCGCAGCGCCTGCGTGCCCTGGCCCATGCCCACGTCGAGCACGCGCAGCCGCCGGCCGACCGGGAAGCGCCCGACTATCTGCTCCTCCAGCTGGCGGGCCACCAGCTCCTGCCGGACGACGTCGCGCAGGCCACCGAGCTTGTCCAGCCAGGCCCGCGCCGCGCCGCCGGCGAACGGGGTGGCGCTCAGGGCCGCTCCCCGCGCTTGACCTGGGGCTTGGGCAGGCGCAGCCGGCGCATCTGGAGCGAACGCATCAGCGCGTAGGCGACCGCGCCGCGACGGTTGTCGTCGGGGAAGCGCTCGGTGAGCTGCTTCCTGAGCCGGAAGCCGGTGACGATCGAGTCGAGCACGATCATCACGATCACCACGAGCCACAGCAGCAGCGAGGCGTTCTGCAGGGCGGGCACCTGGATCATGCTCATCACGAGGATGACCACGGCCATCGGCAGGAAGTACTCGGCGATGTTGAACCGCGAGTCGACGAAGTCACGGGCGAACCGGCGCACCGGGCCCTTGTCGCGGGCGGGCAGGTAGCGCTCGTCGCCGCTGGCCAGGGCCTGGCGCTGACGTTCCAGCGCGGCACGGCGCTCCTCGCGCTGCCGCTTGGCGGCCTCCTTGCGCGTCATGGACGTGTTGGCCACGCTGCGACGCTGGGACTGGGCCACGCTGCGCTTGGGCGTGGGGCGGCCCTTGGGGGCCTCCGGATGACGGGGCTGCTTGGAGTCGGTCACCGTCGCCTTGGCGGCGACCGATGCCTTCTCTTCCTTGGCACGGCTACGGAACACAAAACCCAAGGGTACGGGGTGACCGGGGTTGGACCCCAGCCCCGGGGGGAACGATCCGGCAACACCACTCGTCTCCAGAAGGACAGGAAGACGCGGAGGGGACACGGCGATCCCGGGGCGGTCGGCCGCCCCGCCCCCGGGGATCACCTACTCCTTACGCCGGATCGGGAGGGCGGTCATTCGTTCTTGGGGATGAGCGCATCCGTCCCCGAACAGTGCGGTAATGGAAGCAGGGCCCGTACTGTGGGTTCTGTCGCAGATCTGTGAGCCGGAGTCCGTCAGAAGGGGGCGCGCGAAGCCCATGAGCGGTGTCATGAAGCGTATGGGGATGATCTTCCGCGCGAAGGCGAACAAGGCCCTTGACCGGGCCGAGGACCCGCGCGAGACCCTCGATTACTCGTACCAGAAGCAGTTGGAGCTGCTCCAGAAGGTCCGCCGCGGTGTCGCCGACGTGGCGACCAGCCGCAAGCGCCTGGAACTCCAGCTCAACCAGCTCCAGTCGCAGTCCTCCAAGCTGGAGGACCAGGGGCGCAAGGCGCTCGCGCTGGGCCGCGAGGACCTGGCCCGCGAGGCGCTCTCCCGCCGCGCCGCCCTCCAGCAGCAGGTGACCGACCTGGAGACGCAGCACGCGACGCTCCAGGGCGAGGAGGAGAAGCTCACCCTCGCGGCCCAGCGGCTCCAGGCCAAGGTGGACGCCTTCCGGACGAAGAAGGAGACCATCAAGGCCACGTACACCGCCGCGCAGGCGCAGACCCGGATCGGGGAGGCCTTCTCCGGCATCTCCGAGGAGATGGGCGACGTCGGGCTGGCGATCCAGCGGGCCGAGGACAAGACGGCCCAGCTCCAGGCGCGGGCCGGCGCGATCGACGAACTGCTCGCCTCCGGCGCCCTGGACGACCCCTCCGGCATGCACAAGGACGACATCCAGGCCGAGCTGGACCGGCTCTCCGGTGGTACGGATGTAGAGCTGGAACTGCAGCGCATGAAGGCCGAGCTGGCCGGGGGCACCACCGGCGGGCAGCAGGCCATCGAGGGCGGCACCGACCGGACCCAGGACCAGGCGCAGTCCCAGCAGCAACCGCAGGACACCCCGCGCTTCGACAAGCAGTAGTCACCGGCACCACCGACGGGGCACGGGCCCACGCCTAGGAGGGTGACATGATCGTACGGATCATGGGGGAGGGACAGGTGATGCTGGCGGAGAGCCGGCTCGCCGAGCTGAACAAGCTGGACGAGGAGCTGCTCGCCGAGATGGAGAACGGCGACGGGCCGGGCTTCCGCGCCACCCTCCACGCGCTGCTGGCCAAGGTGCACGACCTCGGCGAGCCGCTGCCGGACGACTCCCTGGAGCCCTCCGACCTCATCCTCCCGTCCCCGGACGCCACCCTGGAGGAGGTCCGGGAACTGCTCAGCGACGACGGCCTCATCCCGGGCCCCTGACGGGTGCCCGCAGACCGCCGGCCCGTCCGGCGGTCCAGGGCGAGGGCGTCCGGGCGGGGGCCGGGGCGCGGCCCCCGGGACGGGCCGCCCGGACACCGGTCCCCTACGTCTCCCGCACGTCCGGACACCGCTGCCGTACGCGGGGACGCCCGCCCCGGCTACGGTGAACAGCCGTGAGCACCCTGACGCGCGCCCGGTGCCGGCTGCGGGCCCACCCCTTCGCCCTGGACGCGGCCCTGGCCGCGGGGGTCCTGGTGTGCATGCTGGCCGGATCCTTCGTGGACCCGCACGGCCCGGACGGCATCACCTGGGAGCTGCGCGCCCCCGACCCGCTCAGCCTGGTCCTCATGACCCTGGGCGCCGCCGCGCTCGCCTTCCGCCGGCGTGCCCCGCGCCGGGTCCTCGCCCTGGCCGGCGGCGCCTGCGTGGTGGAGTCCGTCACCGGCGATCCCCGCGCCCCCGTCGCCATGTGCGCCGTGGTCGCGCTCTACACCGTCGCCTCCACCACCGACCGGCCCACCACCTGGCGCATCGGCCTGCTCACCACGACGGTGCTCACCGGCACCGCCATGATCGCCGGACCGCTGCCCTGGTACGCCCAGGAGAACCTGGCGATCTTCGCCTGGACCGGCATCGGCGCCACCGCCGGGGACGCCGTCCGCAGCCGCCGCGCCTTCGTCCGGGCCATCCGCGAACGCGCCGAACGGGCCGAACGCACCCGGGAGGAGGAGGCCCGCCGCCGCGTCGCCGAGGAGCGGCTGCGCATCGCCCGCGACCTGCACGACGTGGTCGCCCACCACATCGCCCTGATCAACGTCCAGGCCGGGGTCGCCGCCCACGTCATGGACAGACGGCCCGACCAGGCCAAGGAGGCGCTGGCCCACGTCCGCGAGGCCAGCCGCTCCGCGCTGGGCGAACTGCGGGCCACCGTCGGCCTGCTGCGCCAGTCCGGCGACCCCGAGGCGCCCACCGAACCGGCACCCGGCCTGGACCGCCTCGACGAACTCGCCGGCACCTTCCGCAGCGCCGGACTGCGGGTCGAGGTCGCCCGGGCCGACCAAGGCACCGTCCTTCCCGCCGCCGTCGACCTGGCCGCCTACCGGATCGTCCAGGAGGCCCTCACCAACGTGCGCAAGCACGCCGGCGACGCGGCGAAGGCCGAGGTCAGCGTCGTCCGGGTGGGACCCCACATCGAGATCACCGTCCTCGACGACGGCACCGGCGACGACCAGGACGGCGCCCCCGGCGGCGGACACGGACTGCTCGGCATGCGCGAACGCGTCGCCGCCCTGCGCGGCACCCTCACCACCGGTCCCCGCTACGGCGGCGGTTTCCGCGTCCATGCGATCCTGCCCGTCGAGACCCGCACGTCCGCCCAGGACGGCCTGTGACCAGCGCACCGGGGGAGCCCGTATGACGATCCGCGTCCTGCTCGCCGACGACCAGGCACTGCTGCGCAGTGCCTTCAGGGTGCTGGTCGACTCCGAGCCGGACATGGAGGTGGTGGGCGAGGCGTCCGACGGCGCGGAGGCGGTCCGGCTGACCCGCGAGCAGCGGGCCGACGTCGTCCTGATGGACATCCGGATGCCCGGCACCGACGGTCTCGCCGCCACCCGCATGATCAGCGCGGACCCCGCGCTCGCCGCGGTCCGGGTGGTGATCCTGACCACCTTCGAGGTCGACGACTACGTGGTGCAGTCGCTGCGCGCCGGCGCCTCCGGCTTCCTCGGCAAGGGCTCCGAACCGGACGAGCTGCTGAACGCCATCCGGATCGCCGCCGAGGGCGAGGCCCTGCTCTCCCCGGCCGCCACCAAGGGCCTGATCGCCCGCTTCCTCGCCCAGGAGGTCGCGGCCGGCGAGGCCGACCGCGACCCCGCCCGCGCCGAACGCCTGGAGTCGCTCACCGTCCGCGAGCGCGAGGTGCTGGTCCAGGTGGCCGGCGGGCACTCCAACGACGAGATCGCCGAACGCCTCGAGGTCAGCCCGCTGACGGTGAAGACGCACGTCAACCGGGCCATGGCCAAGCTGGGCGCCCGGGACAGGGCCCAGCTGGTGGTGACCGCCTACGAATCGGGGCTGGTCCGTCCGAGGGCGGACTGAGCACCGGCGGGCGTACTGCGCAGGGAGTAGGCGCCGCCCGACGAACAGGACCTCGGGCCTACGGATCGGCCCTCACCGATGCCCCAGTGTGGACAACGGACGCCCCTGCGCGCCCGCCCCTGTCCCTCCAGGTACGTCCCGTACCCCGACCGCTCACGGAAGAGAGACCCGTCACCCATGTCCTGGCTGGCCAGATTCAGCCTCGCGCAACGGGCGCTGATCGGACTGATGTCGATCATCGCGCTCGTGTTCGGGGCGATCGCGATACCTCAGCTCAAGCAGCAGTTGCTGCCCACCATCGAACTGCCCATGGTCTCCGTGATCGCCCCGTACCAGGGCGCGTCCCCCGACGTGGTGGAGAAGCAGGTCGTCGAGCCCATCGAGGCCAACCTGGAGGCCGTCGACGGCATCTCCGGCATCACCTCGAAGGCCGGCGAGGGCAACGCCGTGATCATGGCGTCCTTCGACTTCGGCAACGACACCGAGCAGCTCGTCGCCGACGTCCAGCAGGCCGTCAACCGGGCCCGCGCGATGCTGCCCGACGCCGTGGACCCGCAGGTCGTCGCCGGTTCCACCGACGACATCCCGACCGTGGTCCTCGCCGTCACCTCCGACAAGGACCAGCAGGCCCTCGCCGACCAGCTCGACCGGACCGTGGTGCCCGCGCTGAAGGACATCGACGGCGTCGGCCAGGTCATGGTGGACGGCGTACGGGAGCTCCAGGTCACCGTCACCCCCGACGACGCGAAGCTGGCCGAGGCCGGTCTCACGCCGCAGGCGCTGACCCAGGCCCTGCAGGCGGGCGGTGCGACCGTCCCGGCCGGCTCCTTCGACGAGGGCGGCGCCAACCGCACCGTCCAGGTGGGCGGCGGCTACACCTCGATCCGGCAGATCGAGGACCTGATGGTCACCGGCGGGCCCGGCAAGGGCAAGCCGGTCCGCCTCGGCTCGGTGGCCGACGTGGAACAGCGGGAGGCCACGGCCGACTCCCTCACCCGCACCAACGGCAGCCCCAGCCTCGCCGTGGTGGTCACCATGGACCACGACGGCAGCGCGGTCACGATCTCGAACGCCGTCGCCGACCTGCTGCCCGACCTGCGCGAGGACCTCGGCTCGGGCGCCGAGCTCACCGTCGTCAGCGACCAGGGCCCGGCGGTGTCCCAGGCCATCGAGGGCCTGACCACCGAGGGCGCGCTCGGCCTCGTCTTCGCGGTCCTGGTGATCCTGGTCTTCCTCACGTCGATCCGCTCGACGCTGGTCACGGCGGTCTCCATCCCGCTCTCCGTGGTCCTCGCCCTGATCGTGCTGTGGACGCGCGACCTGTCGCTGAACATGCTGACCCTGGGCGCGCTGACCATCGCGATCGGCCGGGTCGTGGACGACTCCATCGTCGTCCTGGAGAACATCAAGCGGCACCTCGGCTACGGCGAGGAGCGCCACGAGGCGATCATGAAGGCGGTGCGCGAGGTGGCCGGCGCGGTGACCTCCGCGACGCTCACCACGGTCGCCGTCTTCCTGCCGATCGGCCTGGTCGGCGGCATGGTGGGCGAGCTGTTCGGCTCCTTCAGCCTCACCGTCACCGCCGCGCTGCTGGCGTCCCTGCTGGTGTCGCTGACGGTCGTCCCGGTCCTGTCGTACTGGTTCCTGCGGCCCCCGAAGGGCACCCCCGAGGACGCCGAGGAGGCCCGCCGACTGGCCGAGGAGAAGGAGGCGAAGAGCCGCCTTCAGCGTGGCTACCTCTCCGTGCTGCGCTTCGCCACCCGGCGCAGGCTGGCCAGCGTGGCCATCGCGGTCGTCGTCCTGATCGCCACGTTCGCCATGGCACCGCTGCTCAAGACCAACTTCTTCGACCAGGGCGAGCAGAAGGTCCTCACCCTCCGCCAGGAGCTGGAGCCGGGCACCAGCCTCGCGGCGACCGACGCCCAGGCCAAGAAGGTCGAGAAGCTGCTCGCCGGGACCGAGGGCGTCAAGGACCACCAGGTCACGATCGGCTCGTCCGGCTTCATGGCGGCCTTCGGCGGCGGTACGGACACCAACCAGGCGACGTACCAGGTGATGCTGGAGGACTCCGCCTCCCACGAGGAGGTGCGGGACAGCCTCGAGAAGGGCCTCGCCGCCCTCGACGGCATCGGCACCACCACCGTCGCGGCCGGCGACGGCTTCGGCAACCAGGACCTGAGCGTCGTCGTCAAGGCGGCCGACCCGCAGGTGCTGCGCGAGGCGGCCGACCAGGTGCAGAAGGCCGTGGCCTCCCTGGACGACGTCACCGACGTCACCAGCGACCTGGCGCAGAGCGTGCCGCGCATCTCGGTCAAGGCCGACTCCCGTGCCGCCGCGGCCGGTTTCGACGACCAGACGCTCGGCGCGGCCGTCGCCCAGGCGGTACGGGGCACCCCGGTCGCCAAGGTCGTGCTGGACGACACCGAACGGGACGTCGTCGTCCGCTCGGAGCGGACGGCCACGACCCTGGCCGAGTTGAAGAAGCTGCCGCTCGGCCCGGTGAAGCTGGGGGACATCGCCACCGTCGAGCTGGTGGACGGCCCGGTGTCCATGACCCGGATCGACGGCCAGCGCTCGGCCACCGTCACCGCCCGGCCGATCGGCGACAACACCGGCGCGGTCAGCGCGGAACTGCAGACCGAGATCAACGCGCTGACGCTCCCGGCGGGCGCGACGGCCGAGATCGGCGGCGTGACCGCCGACCAGGACGAGGCCTTCGGCAACCTGATCCTGGCCATGCTGGCCGCGATCGCGATCGTCTTCATGCTGCTGGTCGGCACCTTCCGCTCGCTCGCCCAGCCGCTGATCCTGCTGGTGTCCATCCCGTTCGCGGCGACGGGCGCGCTCGGCCTGCTGCTCGTCACCGGCACCCCGATGGGCGTCCCGGCGATGATCGGCATGCTGATGCTGATCGGCATCGTGGTGACCAACGCGATCGTGCTGATCGACCTGATCAACCAGTACCGCGACCGGGGCTACGGCGTCGTCGAGGCCGTACTGGAGGGCGGCCGCCACCGTCTGCGGCCGATCCTGATGACGGCCCTGGCGACGATCTTCGCCCTGCTCCCGATGGCGCTCGGCGTCACCGGCGAGGGCGGCTTCATCGCCCAGCCGCTCGCGGTGGTGGTGATCGGCGGCCTGATCACGTCGACCCTGCTCACCCTGCTCCTGGTCCCGACGCTCTACACGATGCTGGAGCTGCGCAAGGAACGGCGCGCGCGCAAGAAGGCGCTGAAGAAGGGGGAGGCCGCTCCGGAGACCACCTCGGACGGCCCGGAACCGGCGCGGGTCTGACCGGTCCCGCACACGGGCGAAGGCCCACCCGCAACGAGGGTTGCGGGTGGGCCTTCGTCATGGGCGGCCGGGAAACCGGACGGTCACGGCAGCGGGCCGGTCAGGGCAGCGCCAGCATCCGCTCCAGCGCCAGCTTCGCGAACGCCTCGGTCTCCCGGTCGACCTCGATGCGGTTGACCAGCTTGCCCTCGGCGAGCGACTCCAGTGCCCAGACCAGGTGGGGGAGGTCGATGCGGTTCATGGTGGAGCAGAAGCAGACCGTCTTGTCGAGGAAGACGACCTCCTTGCCCTCGGGGGCGAAACGGTTCGCCAGTCGGCGCACCAGGTTCAGCTCCGTGCCGATGGCCCACTTGGAGCCGGCCGGGGCCGCCTCCAGCGCCTTGATGATGTACTCGGTCGACCCGACGTAGTCCGCGGCGGCCACGACCTCGTGCTTGCACTCGGGGTGGACCAGGACGTTCACGCCCGGGATCCGCTCGCGCACGTCGTTGACCGAGTCCAGGCTGAAGCGGCCGTGCACCGAGCAGTGGCCCCGCCACAGGATCATCTTCGCGGCCCGCAGCTCGTCCGCGGTCAGCCCGCCGTTCGGCCTGTGCGGGTTGTAGACGACGCAGTCCTCCAGCGACATCCCCATGTCCCGCACCGCCGTGTTGCGGCCCAGGTGCTGGTCGGGGAGGAAGAGGACCTTCTCGCCCTGCTCGAAGGCCCAGTCGAGGGCGCGCTTGGCGTTGGAGGAGGTGCAGATGGTGCCGCCGTGCTTGCCGGTGAAGGCCTTGATGTCGGCGGAGGAGTTCATGTACGACACCGGCACGACCTGCTCGGCCACCCCGGCCTCGGTCAGCACGTCCCAGCACTCGGCGACCTGCTCGGCGGTGGCCATGTCGGCCATGGAGCAGCCGGCCGCGAGGTCCGGCAGGACCACCTTCTGGTCGTCGGAGGTCAGGATGTCCGCGGACTCCGCCATGAAGTGGACGCCGCAGAACACGATGTACTCGGCCTCCGGCCGCGCGGCGGCCTCCCGGGCCAGCTTGAAGGAGTCTCCCGTGACGTCGGCGAACTGGATGACCTCGTCGCGCTGGTAGTGATGACCGAGCACGAAGACCTTGTCCCCGAGCTTCTCCTTGGCCGCGCGTGCGCGTTCGACCAGGTCCGGGTCGGACGGCGAGGGCAGGTCGCCGGGACACTCCACACCGCGCTCGCTCCTGGGGTCGGCCTCTCGGCCGAGAAGCAGCAGGGCGAGGGGCGTCGGCTGTACGTCGAGCTCCTGGGTCTGGGCGGTGGTCACGACACGCACCCTTTCTGTTCTGCGGCTCGCCGGGTCCGGCTGGACCGGCCCGGCGGGACATGCGGGACACCGTTTCGACTTTTCGTCGAATTGACGCTATCTATCATAACCGGTTCGCGTCACTTTGACGACGGGTCATAGCGTCCATGTGACGTGAATCCCGATGGGCGGCCCTTCATTCCCGGAAGGGCCCACTGATGCCGTTTCCGCTCCGTGCCGTGTGTGCGAGCATGAGGAGAGGCCGAAGGGAACGGGCGCCCGGCCCGGAATGAATCCGCGGCCCCGTCGGTTGCAACCGTCGGCAAGCAGTCTCCGTACAACCCGGGAGAGATGTAGATGTCCGTATCGGACGAGACCACCACCGTCACCGACGGCATCATCCTGACCGACGCCGCCGCGGCCAAGGTCAAGGCCCTGCTCGACCAGGAAGGCCGTGACGACCTCTCGCTGCGTGTCGCCGTCCAGCCCGGCGGCTGCTCCGGCCTGCGCTACCAGCTCTTCTTCGACGAGCGCTCCCTCGACGGCGACGTGGTGAAGGACTTCGGCGGCGTGAAGGTCGTCACCGACCGCATGAGCGCCCCGTACCTGGGCGGCGCGACCGTCGACTTCGTCGACACCATCGAGAAGCAGGGCTTCACGATCGACAACCCGAACGCCACCGGCTCCTGCGCCTGCGGCGACTCCTTCAGCTGAGCCGGAGCTCCTTCCCGGCCCTGCCCGACGGCGCACGACGAAGGCGGCGGCCCCCTTCCGGGGGGTCGCCGCCTTCGGACGTTCCCGGGCTCCGGGACCTGTTCGGCGGACGGAGCCGGAGGAAACCGGCGGGTGCCGGGTCCCGCGTCCCCGGCGCGGTCCACCGGGCAGGGGACCTAGCGCGACGGCGGCGCCGGCAGCCGGGCGCCGTCCTTCTGCAGCGGGACCGGCTCGCCGTCCGTGCCGACGACCCGGCGGTCACCGAGCGGTCGGTCGAGTTGCACCGTCAGCTGGTACTCCTTGGCGATCAGGATGCACACCTTGTCCGGCCAGGGCGTCTCCGTCACGGTGACCGTCACCCGGTCGCCGCTCTCGCCCGCCTTCGCCTCGTAGTCGGCGCACACCCCGCCCGTGAAGCGCACGGTCAGCTCACTGCCCTCGGCGGTGTAGCCCTGCACCTCGACGTCCCGGGCGGACGGCGCCGACGTCGGCTCGTCCCCCGGCCCGGTCGGCCGCGGACTGGCCTCCCCGGACCGCGGGACCAGGTACTCCGGGTCCACCGCCGGGTAGGTCACGGTCAGGGCGTCCTCCGCGCCCGCCGACCGCACCTCGAACAGCCAGGACGGCACGAGGCCCTGCCGTCCGTCCACGGAGTGCGCGGCCAGTCCGAACACCGCCCCTTCCACGGTCAGCGTGTCCTTCTTCGGCAGGGTGGTCGCGTCACCGCACGGCTCCTGCCGTCCCTCCTCCTCCAGCGGGACGGGACTGGCGCAGCCGCCGATGCCCGGGTGCCGACCGGCACCCGGCGCCGCGTTCAACGACTGCAGCGCCTCCTCGGCGCCCACCACCGGGTACGTGTCGCCCTTCACCGGCGCCGCGAGCCGTCCGCTGCCGCCGACGACCTCGCCCCGGGCGCCGACGACCACCCCGGTCGTCCAGCCGTACGTCGGCAGCCCGCCGATCTCGGGGTCGGCGTTGACCACCCGGGAGCCGCCCATGACCTGGCTCGCGTCGAGCTTCGCGTCGTCCTGGCCCACCGCCTTCAGCACCGGCGCGACGGCCTTCCGCGCGACCTCCTCGCTCACCACCGGACCGCCGGTGGAAGGCGCCTCGCACACCTTTCCCTTGCAGGTGTCGGGGCCCGGGGCGTACCGGTGGAAGCTCCAGGCGCCGGGCGCGGCCCGGTCCACCCGCAGGGTGGGCCCGGAACCGTCCTTTCCGCCGATCCGCCAGCCCTCCCCCTCCGCCACCGGCTTCCCTTCGATCCCGAGCGCCTTGGCCAGTCCGGTGACCTGTTCCCGGGTGACCTCACCGCGGGTGCGGTACACCGGCGCCGAGTCGGGGCCGTCCGGGAGCGCGCCGTCGGCGCGGTAGGTGGCGCCGTAGGGGTTGGGCTCGCCGGGGGCGATCCCGGGGCCGGAGCCCTCGGAGAAACCGTCGAGCGCGAGGGGCGGGGGAGTGGCGTCCCCGTTGGTCCCCGGCGCCGTACCGCCGCCGGAACCGCCGGAGGCGCCCGAGGCGAGGTAGGCCCCGCCCCCGCCGACGAGCAGGACGGCGGCGACGGCGGCGATCAGCGCGGGCGACCTCCGCCGGGGCGGTGCCGGGTCGTCCGCGGCGGCCCGGGCGCCGGCCGCGGGCTCGCCCGCACCGCGCACCGGCCCTCCGCCGGCGCGCCCCTCCGCGCCGGCGGGGGCCGCCGCCTCGGGCGCCCCGGGACCGCCGGGCCCCTCGGCGGACCGGTCCCCGGCGCCGTCGGCCCCGGCGCCCCGGGCCGCTCCGTCGGCCCCGGTGTCCGCCTCGCCGTCCGGGGCTCCCGCGACACCGGTGTCCGCCTCGACGCTCCGGGCGCCGGTGGGGTCACCGCCGGTCTCCGCCTCCGGGGCCTCGCCGGTCGTGGTCTTCGTCTTCGGGGCCTCGCCGGTCGTGGTCTTCGTGTCCGGGGTCTCGTCGGCCGGGGTCTCGCCGGCCGTGGTCTCCGCCTCCGGGACCTCTCCGGCCGCGACCTCCGCTGCCTCCGGGGGCTCCGTGGTGCCGGCGTCAGGGGATGCGGGGGCCTGCCGTTCCCGGTGGGGTCGCCGCTCCGGGGCGCTCGTCTCCCCGTCGCCGCCCGGAGCGCTCCCGGTGTCGCGCGCGCTGCCGGGGGAGGTCCGCGCCTCGGCGCCGTCGTGGTCGGGTCGCTCGGTGTTCACCGCATCGCTCCTTCGGCTGCACAGCTGTCCCGGAAGACCCTGCCCGGTCGTACCGGGACCGCTGGTGGGTCGTATCCCGCATCCCCCTCATGGGGGACAGCGATGGGACGCAGCGGGGGAGCGCACGGTTCCCCGGGAGCGCCGATCCGGTCGGCGCCGGCTCCTGCGGCTCGGCCCCGTATGCTCAGTCGCCGTACTCCGACATCGCGTCCAGGAGCCGGGCCGACGCCGGCGGCACACTCACGCCGTGGATCAGGGACGGGGGGACGGGCCGGGCGGCGGCCCGGTCCGGAGCCGTCCAGTGGGGAGCCATCCGGGCGCAGTCGCCGCGCAGCGACGCCAGGTCGCCTTCGAGGTCGGCCGGGGAGGGGGCGTGGACCTTGGGGTTCGTCATGTGGGCACCGTACGCACGCCGAAGGTCGCGAAGAAAGATCTACTATCGGGTAGTTTCCCCCGCTTCTGCGGGTGGTCCCCACCCGGTAGCGTGAAGTGTCAATCCGCCTCCCCCAGGAGAGTCCACGCCGTGCGCATCGCAGTCACCGGCTCCATCGCCACCGACCACCTCATGACCTTCCCCGGGCGCTTCGCCGACCAGTTCGTCGCGGACCAGCTGCACACGGTCTCGCTGTCCTTCCTGGTCGACAACCTCGACGTGCGCCGGGGAGGGGTCGGCGCGAACATCGCCTTCGGGATGGGCCAGCTCGGCACCCGGCCGATCCTGGTCGGCGCCGCCGGAGCCGACTTCGACGAGTACCGGGCCTGGCTGGACCGGCACGGCGTCGACACCGAATCCGTCCGCATCTCCGAGACCCTGCACACCGCCCGCTTCGTGTGCACCACGGACGCCGACCACAACCAGATCGGCTCCTTCTACACGGGCGCGATGAGCGAGGCCCGGCTGATCGAGCTGAAGACCGTCGCCGACCGCGTGGGCGGCCTCGACCTGGTCTCCATCGGCGCCGACGACCCGGAGGCGATGCTCCGGCACACCGAGGAGTGCCGCTCCCGGGACATCCCGTTCGCCGCCGACTTCTCCCAGCAGATCGCCCGGATGAGCGGCGAGGAGATCCGGATACTGCTGGACGGGGCGACCTACCTCTTCTCCAACGAGTACGAGAAGGGGCTCATCGAGACCAAGACCGGCTGGACCGACGCCGAGATCCTCGACCGGGTCGGCCACCGCGTCACCACCCTCGGCTCGCGCGGCGTGCGCATCGAACGCGCCGGCCAGGACCCGATCGAGGTCGGCTGCCCCGAGGAGGAGATCAAGGCCGACCCGACCGGCGTCGGCGACGCCTTCCGCGCCGGCTTCCTGTCGGGCCTCGCCTGGGGCGTCTGCCTGGAGCGCGCCGCGCAGGTCGGCTGCATGCTCGCCACGCTGGTCATCGAGACCGTCGGCACCCAGGAGTACCAGCTGCGCCGCGCCCACTTCATGGAGCGCTTCACCAAGGCCTACGGCGACGAGGCCGCGGCCGAGGTGCAGAAGCACCTGGCCTGACCGGAGGGTTCAGGAGACCCGGCGGACCACGTAGGCCGAGCCGCGGTCCGCCGGCTCCTCACCCACGTACTCCTGCCCGCGCATCTCGCACCACGCCGGGATGTCCAGCCGGGCCGCCTCGTCGTCCGCGAGCACCCGCACCGTGCCGCCCACCGGCACGTCCCCGATCACCTTGGCCAGCTCGATCACCGGGATCGGGCAGCGCCGCCCCACCGCGTCCACGACCAGGGCGTCGCCCCGGTCCTCCACCGCGGCCGCCCCGGCGGCGGACACCGGCGCGCCCAGCTTCTCCCGCACCCCCGCCACCACACCGGGCAGGACGGACAGGAACCGCTCGACGTCCTCCTCGGCCGTCTCCGGCGGCAGCGAGACGCGGATGTTGCCCTCGCTCAGCACTCCCATCGCCCGCAGCACGTGGCTGGGCGTCAGCGTGCTGCTGGTGCAGGACGACCCGGAGGAGACCGAGAAGCCGGCACGGTCCAGCTCGTGCAGCAGGGTCTCCCCGTCGACATAGAGACAGGAGAAGGTGACGATGCCCGGAAGCCGCCGCTCCGGATCGCCGACCACCTCCACCTCCGGCACCAGCCGGGGCACCCGCGCCCGGATCCGCTCCGTCAGTTCCCGCAGCCGCGCCGCGTCCTCGGCCGCCCGGGCCCGCACCGCCCGCAGCGACGCCGCCGCGGCCACGATCGCCGGAAGGTTCTCGAACCCGGCCGCCCGCCCCGACTCCCGTTCGTCCGCCGGACCCTGGGGCGCGAACCGCACCCCCTTGCGCACGACGAGCAGCCCGACCCCCGACGGCCCGCCCCACTTGTGGGCGCTCGCCGTCAGCAGCGACCAGTCGCCCTCCACCGGTGCCCAGGCCAGCGACTGGGCCGCGTCCACCAGCAGCGGCACCCCCGCCGCCCGGCAGATCCCGGCCACCTCGGCCACCGGCTGCGCGGTCCCCACCTCGTGGTTGGCCGACTGCAGGCAGGCGAGCGCGGTGTCCGGCCGCAGGGCCTCGGCGTAGGAGGAGGGGGACACGGCTCCCGCGCGGTCCACCGCCACCTCGGTGACCGGCCCGCCGTCGGCCCGGTGAACTTCCGCCGAGTGGAGCACCGAAGAGTGTTCGACCGCTGACACGATCAGGTGGCGTCCGACGCGCCGCCGCCCGGCCAGCGCCCCCGCGATCCCGGAGTGCACCGCCCGGGTGCCGGACGGGGCGAACACCAACTCGTCCGGACGGCACCCCACCGCCTCCGCCGCCGCCTCGCGCGCCGCGTCCAGCAGCATCCGGGCGCGCCGCCCCTCCCGGTACAGCCGCGCGGGATCGGCCCACCCCTCGTCCAACGAAGCCAACAGGGCCTGGCGGGCGACGGGATGAAGGGGAGCGGCGGAGGCGGCGTCGAAGTAGGCCATACGGCAACGTTAAGGCGTGCCCCGGTCGGCCGGGAGCGCGGGAACCGCGCGACAGCTCCCAAACCGTCCACATTCGCCACACGACGGACATCCCCGGGCCATTGGACGCCCCGTCCCCTCTCGCAAGAGTGACCCGCGGCGCGTATGCCACCCTCCCCGCGACCCCCCGAAGGGCGTCGGCTAGGGTTTGGTCCGCATAAACATCCAAACCCCTGCCCGACGCAGGGCGGCGACCGACCAGCGAGAAGGCCAGGCCGCAGCCGTACAGCGCGGGCGAGACTCTCGGGAAGGCGCTACGTGAGTCCCAACGGCTCCGACCGCTCGCCGCGGCGCCCGATGCGGCGGAAGCTGCTGCAGGCACTGACCGCGGGCCTGGTCCTGGCGACCGCCACCGGTTGCACATGGGAGGACTTCCCCCGCCTTGGCATGCCCACCCCCACCACGGAAGAGGCTCCGCGGATCCTCTCCCTGTGGCAGGGGTCCTGGGCTGCCGCGCTCGCCGTCGGCGTGCTGGTGTGGGGCCTGATCCTGTGGAGTGCTTTCTTCCACCGGCGCAGCCGCACCAAGGTGGAGGTCCCTCCGCAGACCCGGTACAACATGCCCATCGAGGCGCTGTACACGATCGTCCCCCTCCTCATCGTCTCGGTGCTCTTCTACTTCACCGCCCGCGACGAATCCGAGCTGATGAAGCTCGAGAAGCCCGATGTCACGGTCAACGTGGTCGGGTTCCAGTGGAGCTGGTGCTTCAACTACGTCGAGAACGTCGACGGTTCCACGGGCGACGCCAAGACGTCCAAGGAGCTCGACGCGATTCCGGCCCGTTACAAGGACGCCTTCCCGGCCGACGCCGGCGGTGTCTACGACTGCGGTGTCCCCGGCACCCGGAACCCGCAGACCAACAACCCGGGCCCCACCCTGTGGCTGCCCGAGGGCAAGCGGGTCCGCTTCGTGCTGACCTCGCGCGATGTCATCCACTCCTTCTGGGTGGTGCCGTTCCTGATGAAGCAGGACGTCATCCCGGGTCACACCAACGCCTTCGAGGTCACTCCCAGCAGGGAGGGCACCTTCCTCGGCAAGTGCGCCGAGCTCTGCGGCGTGGACCACTCCCGGATGCTGTTCAACGTCAAGGTCGTCTCCCCCGAGCGTTACGAGCAGCACCTGAAGGACCTCGTGAAGAAGGGGCAGACCGGTTACGTGCCTGCGGGTATCTCGCAGACCGAGCACGAGAAGAACCGGGAGTCGAACATCCTGTGAGCATCCTCAACCAATCCCAGGGTGCCGCGGCAGGGTCCCACTACGCGGACGAACTGCCGGTCCGGCGCCGCAATCGCGGCAGCGTCGTGGTCAAGTGGCTGACGACCACGGACCACAAGACGATCGGCACGCTCTACCTCGTGTCGTCGTTCCTGTTCTTCTGCATCGGTGGCGTGATGGCGCTCGTCATGCGCGCCGAGCTGGCCCGTCCGGGCCTGCAGATCATGTCGAACGAGCAGTTCAACCAGGCGTTCACGATGCACGGCACCGTGATGCTGCTGATGTTCGCGACGCCGCTGTTCGCCGGCTTCGCGAACTGGCTCATGCCGCTGCAGATCGGCGCGCCCGACGTGGCCTTCCCGCGGCTGAACATGTTCGCCTACTGGCTGTACCTCTTCGGCTCGCTGATCGCGCTCGCCGGGTTCCTCACCCCGGACGGCGCGGCCAGCTTCGGCTGGACCGGCTACGCCCCGCTGTCGGACGCGATCCGTTCGCCGGGCTCGGGTTCCGACCTGTGGATCATGGGCCTGGCCTTCCAGGGCTTCGGCACCATCCTCGGCTCGGTCAACTTCATCACCACGATCATCTGCATGCGCGCTCCCGGCATGACGATGTTCCGGATGCCGATCTTCACCTGGAACGTGCTGCTGACCGGTGTGCTGGTCCTGCTGGCCTTCCCGGTGCTGGCCGCCGCGCTGCTCGCGCTCGAGTACGACCGCAAGTTCGGGGGTCACATCTTCGACCCCACCAACGGCGGGGCGCTGCTGTGGCAGCACCTGTTCTGGTTCTTCGGTCACCCCGAGGTGTACGTCATCGCCCTGCCGTTCTTCGGCATCATCAGCGAGGTCATCCCGGTCTTCTCCCGCAAGCCGATGTTCGGCTACACGGGTCTGATCGCCGCGACCATCGCGATCGCCGGCCTCTCGGTGACGGTGTGGGCGCACCACATGTACGCCACCGGCGGCGTGCTGCTGCCGTTCTTCTCCTTCATGACCTTCCTGATCGCGGTCCCGACCGGGGTGAAGTTCTTCAACTGGATCGGCACCATGTGGAAGGGCTCGCTGTCCTTCGAGACGCCGATGCTGTGGGCGCTGGGCTTCCTGATCACCTTCACCTTCGGTGGTCTGACCGGTGTCATCCTGGCCTCGCCGCCGCTGGACTTCCACGTCACCGACTCGTACTTCGTGGTGGCGCACTTCCACTACGTGGTGTTCGGCACCGTCGTCTTCGCGATGTTCGCCGGCTTCCACTTCTGGTGGCCGAAGTTCACCGGCAAGATGCTCGACGAGCGCCTGGGCAAGATCACCTTCTGGACGCTCTTCATCGGCTTCCACGGCACGTTCCTGGTCCAGCACTGGCTGGGCGCCGAGGGCATGCCGCGCCGGTACTCGGACTACCTGGCCGCCGACGGCTTCACCGCGCTGAACACGGTCTCCACGATCGCCTCGTTCCTGCTCGGCCTGTCGCTCCTGCCGTTCTTCTACAACGTCTGGAAGACGGCCAAGTACGGCAAGAAGGTCGAGGTCGACGACCCCTGGGGCTACGGCCGTTCGCTGGAGTGGGCGACCTCCTGCCCGCCCCCGCGGCACAACTTCCTCAGCCTGCCGCGGATCCGCAGTGAATCCCCGGCGTTCGACCTGCACCACCCGGAGATCGCCGCGCTCGACCAGCTCGAGAACGCCGGTCACGGTGAGAAGGCCCTCGCCGGTGGAAAGGAGGCGGGCAAGTGAAGATCCAGGGCAAGATGTTCATGTGGCTGAGCCTCTTCCTCCTCATCGTCGCCGTGGTCTACGGCGTGTGGTCGAAGGAGCCGGTCGGCACCACCGCTCTCTTCCTGGCCTTCGGCCTGGCGATCATGATCGGCTTCTACCTGGGCTTCACGGCCAAGCGGGTGGACGTCGGAGCGCAGGACAACAAGGAGGCGGACGTCGCGGACGACGCCGGCGAGGTCGGGTTCTTCAGCCCGCACAGCTGGCAGCCGCTCTTCCTGGGCATCGGCGGTGCCTTCGTCTTCCTGGGCGTCGCCGTCGGCTGGTGGCTGGTGTACTTCGCGCTGCCGGTGATCCTGGCCAGCATCTGGGGCTGGGTCTTCGAGTACTACCGCGGTGAGAACCGCACCCAGTAGCACGAGGCACGGCATGTGAGGGCCCGGACACTCCGTCAGGAGCGTCCGGGCCCTCTTCCGCTTCACCGGAAATCACCCGTTCGGGCCGCTCGGTGCGCCGGAGCCGACGCGGTTTCCTAGCGTGAGGACATGAGACAGACAGAGTCCTTCCACGGCGGGGGAACCGGCCGGAGCCGCACCGTCGCAGGCTGCACACTGCTGGCGCTCGCCCTCGGCGCGAGCCTCACGAGCTGCGGCGACGACAACCCGCTGTCCGCCGAACCGTACGACGCGGGGCAGCAGATCTCCTTCGACGGATCCGTCGGAGAGGGGAAGACGGTCGACCCCGACCAGCCCCTGGAGGTCGTCGCCGAAGGCTCCGACGGGCGCATCACGGACGTCACCACCGTGGACGCCTCGGGCCGCCACGTGACCGGCGAGCTGGCCGCCGACGGCAGCCGCTGGCACAGCACCTCGCCGCTCGCGGCCGACGCCCGGTACACGATCCGGGTGAGCACCGAGGACGGGGACGGCCGGCCGGGCCGCAAGGTCCTCGCCTTCACCACCGGGAAGCCCACCACCCAGGGCCTGACCGTCGCCTTCGGGCCGGCGGCCGGCACCTACGGCGTCGGGCAGCCCGTCACCGCCGAGCTGAGCGCGCCGATCGAGGACCGGGCCCAGCGCGCCGTGGTGGAACGCGCCCTGAAGGTGGACTCCACGCCCGCGGTGACCGGCTCCTGGCACTGGGTGGACGACCAGAAGCTGCACTACCGCCCGAAGGACTACTGGCCGGCCCACGCCACCGTCCGGGTGCGCAGCACCCTGGAGGGCGTCAAGGTCAACGAGCGGCTCCGGGGTGCCCCGTCCGACCCCCTGACGCTCAGCATCGGCGACCGGCTCATAGCCGTCGCCGATGCCGCCGCGCATCGGCTGACGGTCCACAAGAACGGGGAGGAGATCAAGCAGATACCCGTCACCACCGGCAAACCCGGCTTCGAGACCCGCAACGGCGTCAAGGTCGTGCTCGGCAAGGAACGCTTCGTACGCATGCGCAGCAGCACCGTCGGGATAGCGGAGGGATCGGCCGAGTCGTACGACCTGAACGTCGAGTTCGCCACCCGGGTGACCTGGAGCGGCGAGTACGTGCACGCCGCCCCGTGGTCCGTCGGCTCCCAGGGCTACGCCAACGTCAGCCACGGCTGCGTCGGCATGAGCACCGAGAACGCCGAGTGGTTCTTCGGGACCGTCCGCGAGGGCGACCTCATAGAGACGGTGAACTCGGACGGCGGCACCATGGAGCCCTTCGGCAACGGCTTCGGCGACTGGAACCTCACCTGGCAGAAGTGGCGCGAGGGCAGCGCGCTGGCGGACGGCGCCCAGGACGACCCCCGCACCGAGGAGAGGGCGCGGCTGCGTCCCCAGCCGGTGTGAGGGCGGCCCGGGGCGTGTCCCGGCCCGTTCCCCGCAGGGCGGTGCCTCAGGCGTTCAGGACGCTCTTGCGCCGCAGCAGGGAGGCGAGGGCCGAGGCGAACTCCACCGGCTCCACCGGCAGGGTCACCGCCGCCTCCGCACGGCTCCAGGTGGCCAGCCAGGCGTCCTGGGGACGCCCGATCAGCAGCAGCACCGGCGGGCAGTCGAAGATCTCGTCCTTGATCTGGCGGCACACCCCCATGCCGCCCATGGGCACGGCCTCGCCGTCCAGGACGCAGACGTCGATGCCGCCCCTGTCCAGCTCCTTGAGGACGGCGGGGACGGTCGCGCACTCCACGAACTCCACGACGGGGACGTCCGGGGCCGGCCGCCGGCCGGTGGCGAGCCGCACCTGCTCCCGGGTGCCTGCGTTGTCGCTGTAGACCAGCACCGTGGCGGTCGCCTGCATTGTTCCTCCACGCGTCGAGAGAGGGCACGGCATCGTCGGGGCTTCGGGCCCCGATGGCGCGGATGCTACCCCTTCCGGGCGCCTGTCAACACTGGTTCGGACACGCCTTCGGCCCGTCGCCCGATGGGCCATCCGGGCAGTACAGGAGGGGCGAACACACCGAACGGCACCCCCCGGGGTGA
Organism: Streptomyces viridosporus T7A; assembly: GCF_008704515.1. NCBI lineage: Bacteria > Bacillati > Actinomycetota > Actinomycetes > Kitasatosporales > Streptomycetaceae > Streptomyces > Streptomyces viridosporus. The sequence continues at coordinate 2,522,993 of NZ_CP023700.1, read as the reverse complement.
GGGCGGGATAAGCGACCGACATAATGTCGGCGTGGCGACAGCAACGACAGTAGATACCGGGCACGCGCACCCGTCGGTCAACCGACCGAACCTCACCAGCGTCGGAACCATCATCTGGCTGAGTTCCGAGCTGATGTTCTTCGCGGCCCTCTTCGCGATGTACTTCACCCTGCGATCGGTGACCGGACCCGACTTCTGGTCGGAGAAGGCCGACTCCCTGAACTTCCCGTTCTCGGCGACGAACACCACGATCCTGGTGCTCTCCTCCCTCACCTGCCAGCTCGGCGTCTTCGCCGCCGAGCGCGGTGACGTGAAGAAGCTCCGGATGTGGTTCATCGTCACCTTCATCATGGGTTCGGTCTTCATCGGCGGCCAGGTCCTCGAATACACCGAGTTGGTCAAGCACTACGGCCTGTCCATCTCCTCCGACCCGTACGGCTCGGTGTTCTACCTGACCACCGGCTTCCACGGCCTGCATGTGCTGGGCGGTCTCATCGCCTTCCTGCTGGTCCTGGGCCGGACCTACGCAGCCCGGAGGTTCACCCACGAACAGGCGACCGCGGCCATCGTCGTGTCCTATTACTGGCACTTCGTCGACGTCGTCTGGATCGGCCTCTTCGCCACGATCTACATGATCAAGTAGCCGGGCCCACATCCGCGCGCGCCGAAGCGCCGCACCAACCAGAAGCATCGACGCAGAAGATCCTGACACCGGGGTAATCCGTGAAAAAGCTCTCCGCACGACGACGCCACCCGCTGGCGGCGCTCGTCGTCCTACTCCTCGCGCTGGCATGCACCGGGGGGCTGTACGCCGTGTTCGCACCCGCGGACAAGGCGCAGGCCGACGCCACCGCCCAGTCCCTCACCATCGAGGAGGGCAAGAAGCTCTACACCGTCGGCTGCGCCAGCTGCCACGGCACCGGTGGTCAGGGCACCTCCGACGGTCCGAGCCTGGTGGGCGTGGGCGCCGCAGCCGTGGACTTCCAGGTGGGCACCGGCCGTATGCCGGCCGCCACCTCGCAGGCCGCCCAGCTCCCGGACAAGAGGGCCGTCTACACCCAGGCCGAGATCGACCAGCTGGCGGCCTACGTCGCCTCGCTGGGTGCCGGTCCGGCGATCCCGACCGAGGAGCAGTACGGTCCCGAGGGCGCCGACATCGCCAAGGGCGGTGAGCTCTTCCGCAACAACTGCGCCCAGTGCCACAACTTCACCGGTAAGGGTGGCGCGCTGACGCACGGCAAGTACGCGCCGAACCTCGAGGACGTCGACCCGAAGCACATCTACGAGGCCATGCTCACCGGCCCGCAGAACATGCCCTCCTTCCCCGACAGCGTGCTGTCGGAGCAGAACAAGAAGGACATCATCGCGTACCTGGGCGAGGTCAACAGCGATCAGACCGAGAGCCCGGGTGGCCTGTCGCTGGGCGGGCTGGGTCCGGTCAGTGAAGGCCTGTTCGGTTGGATCTTCGGTCTCGGCGGGATGATCCTCGTCGCTGTGTGGGTCGCCGCTCGGACCGCAAAGGCCAAGAAGTCATGAGTAGCCAAGACATTCCCGAAGAGAACCTGCCCGCAGTGCAGGACACCGCCCACGGTGCGCTGGGCGTCGCGGACGAGAAGAACCCGTTCGCCGACCCGGGGCTGCCGCCCCACGAGCACCGGGTCCAGGACATCGACGAGCGGGCCGCCAAGCGCTCCGAGCGCACGGTCGCCCTGCTGTTCACGGTGTCGATGCTGGCCACCATCGGCTTCATCGCCTCGTTCGTGGCGATCCCGGTCGACAAGATCGTCTACATCTTCCCGCTGGGTCACATCGGCGCGCTGAACCTCGCGCTCGGCGTGACGCTCGGCATCGCGCTGTTCGCCATCGGCGCGGGCGCGGTCCACTGGGCCCGCACCCTGATGTCCGACGAGGAACTGACCGACGAGCGGCACCCGATCGAGGCGCCGCCGGAGGTCCGGACCAAGGTCATGGACGACTTCCGGCAGGGCGCCAAGGAGTCGGCGATCGGCCGTCGCAAGCTGATCCGCAACACCATGTTCGGCGCGCTCACCCTGGTGCCGCTGTCCGGCGTCGTGCTGCTGCGCGACCTCGGCCCGCTGCCCGAGGACAAGCTGCGCCACACCGCCTGGTCGAGGGGCAAGCTGCTCATCAACCAGAACACCAACGAGCCGATGCGTCCCTCCGACATCATCACCGGCTCGCTCACGTTCGCGCAGCCCGAGGGGCTGGACCCGCACGACCACGGTTTCAACAACGAGATCGCCAAGGCCGCTCTGATGATCGTCCGCATCCAGCCGGACGACATCAAGGACAAGCGCTCGCTCGAGTGGTCGCACGAGGGCATCCTCGCGTACTCGAAGATCTGCACCCACGTCGGTTGCCCGATCTCCCTGTACGAGCAGCAGACGCACCACGCCCTGTGCCCTTGCCACCAGTCCACCTTCGACCTTTCCGACGGGGCCAAGGTCATCTTCGGTCCCGCCGGCCACGCCCTGCCGCAGCTGCGCATCGGCGTGAACGACGAGGGCTACCTCGAAGCGCTCGGTGACTTCGACGAGCCCGTCGGTCCTGCTTTCTGGGAGCGCGGATGAGTACCAACACCAGCACCGACTCCCGCTCTCGCGGGAAGGCCCCGGCCGGCGAACGCATCGCCGACTGGGCCGACGGCCGGCTCGGGATCTACTCCCTGGCCAAGGCCAACATGCGGAAGATCTTCCCGGACCACTGGTCCTTCATGCTGGGTGAGATCTGCCTCTACAGCTTCATCATCATCATCCTCACGGGTGTGTACCTGACGCTGTTCTTCCACCCCTCGATGAACGAGGTGGTGTACCACGGCAGCTACGTCCCGATGCAGGGGCAGCTGATGTCGCAGGCGTACGCCTCCACCCTGGACATCAGCTTCGACGTGCGCGGCGGTCTGCTCATCCGGCAGATCCACCACTGGGCGGCGGTCATCTTCCTGGCCGGCATGTTCGTGCACATGATGCGCGTCTTCTTCACCGGCGCGTTCCGCAAGCCACGCGAGATCAACTGGCTGTTCGGCTTCCTGCTGTTCGTGCTCGGCATGTTCACCGGTTTCACCGGTTACTCGCTGCCGGACGACCTGCTCTCCGGAACCGGTGTCCGCTTCACCCAGGGCGCGATCCTGTCCGTGCCGATCGTCGGCACGTACATCTCGATGTTCCTGTTCGGCGGGGAGTTCCCCGGCACCGACTTCGTGGCGCGGTTCTACTCGATCCACATCCTGCTGCTGCCGGGCATCATGCTGGGTCTGGTGGTCGCCCACCTGATCCTGGTCTTCTACCACAAGCACACGCAGTTCGCGGGTGCCGGACGGACCAACAAGAACGTCGTCGGCATGCCGCTGCTGCCGGTCTACATGGCCAAGGCGGGAGGCTTCTTCTTCCTGGTCTTCGGCTTCACCGCGCTGATCGCCGGCCTGGTGACCATCAACCCGATCTGGAACCTGGGCCCGTACCGCCCGGACTGGGTCTCCACGGGCGCCCAGCCCGACTGGTACATGGGCTTCGCCGAGGGCCTGGTCCGCGCCATGCCCGGCTGGGAGATCAACTTCTGGGGCCACACCCTGGTCCTGGGCGTCTTCATCCCGCTGGTGCTGTTCGGCCTCTTCCTCGCGGTCATCGCGCTCTACCCGTTCATCGAGTCCTGGATCACCGGGGACAAGCGCGAGCACCACATCCTGGACCGGCCGCGCAACGCCCCGACCCGTACGGGCTTCGGCGTCGCCTGGGTCACGGCGTACCTGATCATGCTGATCGGCGGTGGCAACGACATCGTCGCCACGCACTTCAACCTCTCGATCAACGCGGTCACCTGGTTCGTCCGCATCGGCTTCTTCGCCGGACCGGTCGTCGCGTTCATCATCACCAAGCGGATCTGCCTCGGCCTGCAGCGCCGGGACAAGGAGAAGGTGCTGCACGGCCGCGAGGCCGGCATCATCAAGCGCCTGCCGCACGGTGAGTTCATCGAGGTGCACGAGCCGCTCAGCCAGGAGCAGATGTACACCCTCACGGCGCACGAGCAGTACAAGCCGGTCGAGATCGGCCCGGAGGTCGACGAGAACGGCGTCAAGCGCAAGGTGAAGGGCACCGAGAAGCTGCGCGCCAAGCTCAGCAAGGCGTACTACGGCGAGGAGTCCCAGATTCCGAAGCCCACCGTCGAGGAGTACAAGGAGATCACGAGCGGCCACGGCCACCACTGATCGCTGCGCTCGCCACGCCACGGTCGAAGGGCCCCGTCCGGTGTTCGGACGGGGCCCTTCGCCCTGTCCGGGGCTGGATAGGGTGGTTGCGAAGGATTCTTCTACGACGATCAGGAGCGGCTGATGAGCGCTGTGACCCCCGCTGGAGGCGACACCGCGGCGGGCCGTTCCTGGCCCGCCCTGCTGAACGGTCTGCTGGACGGCCGGGACCTGTCCGCCGACGACACCGCCTGGGCGATGGACCTCATCATGCGCGGCGAGGCGACCGACGCGCAGATCGCCGGCTTCGCGGTGTCCCTGCGGGCCAAGGGCGAGACGGTGGAGGAGATCACCGGCTGCGTGCGGGCGATGTACGACCACGCCAAGGTGATCGAGGTGCCCGGGGCGACGGTCGACATCGTCGGCACCGGCGGGGACGGCGCCAAGACGGTGAACATCTCCACGATGTCCTCGATCGTCGTGGCCGGCACCGGCGCGAAGGTCGTCAAGCACGGCAACCGGGCGGCCTCCTCTGCGTCCGGTGCCTCCGACGTCCTGGAGAAGCTGGGCGTCAATCTGGAGCTGTCCCCGCAGCGGGTGGCCGAGGTCGCCGAGGAGGCCGGGATCACCTTCTGCTTCGCGGTGAAGTTCCACCCGGCGCTGCGCCACGTGGCCGCCGCCCGCGGGCAGCTCGGCATCCGCACGGTGTTCAACTTCCTCGGCCCGCTGGCCAACCCGGCGCGGGTCAAGGCCCAGGCGATCGGGGTCGCCGACCCCCGGATGGCGCCGATCATGGCGGGCGTCTTCGCCGGACGCGGCCACTCCTCGCTGGTGTTCCGCGGCGACGACGGCCTGGACGAGCTGACCACCACCGCCACCTCCCGGGTGTGGGTGGTGCGGGGTGGCGAGGTGACCGAGGAGACCTTCGACCCGCGGGACGTGGGGATCGAGCTGGTGCCGGTCGAGGCGCTGCGGGGCGCCGACGCCTCGTACAACGCCGAGGTCGCCCGGAGGGTGCTGGACGGCGAGGAGGGCCCGGTGCGGGACGCGGTGCTGCTGAACTCCGCGGCGGCGCTGGTGGCGCTGGAGCCGGGCGGCGGCACCCTCACGGAGCAGATCCGGGCCGGCATGGACCGGGCCGCCGAGTCCCTCGACTCGGGGGCCGCCAAGCGGGTCCTGGAACGCTGGGTCGCCGCCAGCAACGCCTGACTCCCCCCAGAAGATGTCCCGCGATCCGGAAACGGGTTGCGGGACGTCCGCCGTTTCCCGTACTTTCCCCTCCAGGTCATGAGCGACAGCCATGAGGCCCCGGCCGGCTGTCCGGCAACCCTCCGTCCGTGGCGGGGTGCCCCGGGTGAGGACCGGGCCGTGAGCAGCAGGGCTCACGGCAAGCGCGGACCCCTCGCACCCTTGGGAAGGGTGGGACCAGGGGTCCTGGTCGTTCGAGGGAGCCTTCCGTGAGCAAGCGAATGCGCTAGGGCCGCGAGCCCCGCCTCCGCACACCTCCGTCACCTTCACCCCGCGCCCGGGCCGTGCCCGCTCGCGCGGTGAGCCGGCCCTGCCTCCACGGGAGCCCCGCCATGTCCGTGTCCACCGTGTCCACCGTTGCCGCCGACCGGCCCGTCCGCGCGCCCCTGCCCGTTCTGGGGCGGGACGTCACCGTCCCGCTCGTCACCGGCGGGGAGGTCGTCCACGCCGCGCTCGACTACGCCGCCAGCGCCCCGGCGCTCCAGCGCGTCTGGGACGACGTCGCCGCGTACGCGCCCCACTACGGCAGCGTCCACCGAGGTGCCGGGCACCTCTCCCAGCTCTCCACCGACCTGTTCGAGGACGCCCGCCGGACCGTCGCCGAGTTCCTCGGCTGCCGCCTCGAAGGCGGCCCGGGCGAAGCCCGGCCCGGCGAGGGCGGCGGTGGGCGGCGGGAGGGGGACCAGGTCGTCTTCACCCGCTCCACCACCGACTCCCTCAACCTGCTCGCCGCCGCGCTCCCCGACGGCTGCGAGGTCTTCGTCTTCGAGACCGAGCACCACGCCGCCCTGCTGCCCTGGAGGAACGCGCGCGTCACCTGCCTCGACGCCCCGAGCAGCCCGCGGCAGGCCGTCGAGACCCTGGAGCGCGCCCTCGCCGACCGCCACCCCCACGGCCCCGCCCTGGTCTGCGTCACCGGCGCCTCCAACGTCACCGGCGAGCTGTGGCCGGTGCGCGAGCTGGCCGCCGCCGCCCACGCGCACGGCGCCCGGATCGTCCTGGACGCCGCCCAGCTGGCCCCGCACCGCCCGGTGAGCGTGCGCGAGCTGGACGTCGACTGGGTCGCCTTCTCCGGACACAAGCTGTACGCGCCCTTCGGCTCCGGTGTCCTGGCCGGCCGCGCCGACTGGCTGCGGCAGGCCGAGCCCTACCTCGCGGGCGGCGGCGCCAGCCGCAGGGTCACCCGGCGCGAGGACGGGACCGTGGACGTGGAGTGGCACGACGGCGCCGCCCGGCACGAGGCCGGCTCGCCCAACGTCATCGGTGTCCACGCCCTCGCCTCGGCCTGCAAGGCCCTCACCGAGGCCGGGTTCGACACCCTCGCGGCCCGCGAGGAGCAACTGATCCGCACGGTGCGCGACGGGCTCGCGGACCTGCCCGAGGTGCGGTTCCTGTCCCTGTTCGGGGACGACGCCCCGCGCGTCGGGGTGCTCTCCTTCGTCGTCGAGGGCTGGAACAGCTCCCACTTCGCCGCCGCGCTGTCCGCCGAGTACGGCATCGGCGTGCGCGACGGGCTGTTCTGCGCCCACCCGCTGGTGCGCAGGCTGCTCGGCGGCGACCCGCGGGACCGGGGCGAGTGCGGCGCCCCGGGGGCGGTGCCGGGGGAGAAGGCCCTCGGCGCCGTCCGGGTCAGCTTCGGGGTGGGTACGCCGGACGAGCACGTGGAGCGGTTCGTGCGGGCGGTCCGGGAACTCGTGCGGGACGGCGCGCGGTGGAGCTACCGCACGGTGGACGGGCGGTGCGTCCCCGACGCCTCCCGCTGAGCCGCCGCGGGCGCCGGCAGCCGGGTCCCGAGCACGATCATCCGCAGGGCGCGCTCGGTGGCGTCGGTGAGCAGTTCGGCGCCGCGGACCAGGGCCTCCGCCAGGGCCATCGGGGCGGGCAGGATGCCGTGGCAGGCGTCCACGCCCGGTACCTGGTGGGCGCCCTCGCCCAGGGTTCCCGCCAGCGCGAGCACCGGCCGCCCGTACAGCTTGGCGCGCCGGGCCACCTCCGCGGGCACCTTGCCGCGCGGGGTCTGGTGGTCCAGGGCGCCCTCGGCGGTGACGACCAGGTCGGCGCGGGCCAGCCGGGCGTCCAGGTCGAGGTGGTCCAGCAGGACGTCGAAGCGGGGCAGGAGACGCGCGCCGAGGGCGGCGAGACCGGCGCCGAGCCCGCCGGAGGCGCCCGTGCCGGGACCGTGGCGCAGATCGGTGCCCACGGCGGGGAGGTCGCGGGTCAGGACGCGCGCCCAGTTCTCCAGCCCCGCCGACAACTCCTCGACCTGCGCCGGGGTCGCCCCCTTCTGCGGACCGAACACCCGGGCCACGCCCCGCTCGCCGCACAGCACGTTGAAGGGGTTGCAGGCGACGAGGAGTTCCACGTCGTCCAGGCGGGGGTCGAGACCGGCCGGATCGATGCGCGCCAGCCGGATCAGCTCGCGACCGCCGTGCGGCAGCTCGAACCCGTCCGCGTCCAGCAACCGGGCGCCGAGGGCCTGCAGCGCGCCCGCGCCGCCGTCGGAGGTGCCCGAGTCGCCGCAGCCGACCAGGACGCGCCGCACCCCCTGGTCGAGCGCCGCGCGGATCAGCTCCCCGACGCCGTACGTGGTCGTGGCACCGGGGTCGCGCCGGGTGCGCGGGACCAGGGAGAGGCCCGCGACCGCCGCCATCTCCACCACCGCCGTGTCCCGGGGGCCGAGGAGCGCGAAGTGCGTGCCGACCGGCTCGCCGACCGGGCCGGTGGCGGCCAGGGAGACCAGCCGCCCGCCGGTCGCGGCGGCCAGCGCCGAGGCCGTGCCCTCGCCGCCGTCCACCAGCGGGATCCGGTCGACCTCCGCGTCCGGCAGGACCCGGCGGACCCCCGCCGTGATGGCGTCGGCGGCGGCCTCGGCGGACAGCGACTCCTTGAAGCCGCTGGGGGCTACGACGACACGGGTGAGCATGGGATCACTCCTAGCGGGACGGGAACCCCGACGGGCCGGGGCCTCGGTGGTTCGGAAACCTGGCGGCCGGAAGGGGCCGGAGGGGCTAGCGGGTCACGGGGACGCCGAGCAGCGGCCACACCACGACGGCGAACAGCAGGACCAGAGCGGCGGTCAGCGGGGCCAGCACGGCGGACAGCCGGAGCAGGTCGCGCGGGGTGTAGGTGGGGGTGCCCGGTATCTCGGCGAAGAGCGTCACCGGCTTCGCGGAGGCCGGCAGCGTGTGGCAGAAGCCCGCGGCGGCGGTGGAGGCCAGCGCCGCCGCGACCGGGTTCACCCCGGCGCCCGCGGCCGCCGCGACCACCAGCGGCACCAGCACCGAGGAACGGGCGGAGCGGGACTGCAGGACCAGGTGGGCGGCCGTGCTGACCGCGATCACGACGGCCAGGAACATCACAGGGGTGATCCCCGAGGGCAGCCCGCCGGTCAGCCACTGCGCCGCCCCCGACTCGGCCAGCGCCACCCCCATCGCCATCGTCGCCGCCATGAACAGCAGCAGCGACCAGGGCACCGTCTTCAGGGCGTCCTTCAGCCGTACGGTGCCCAGGGCCGGCGAGGCGGCGACGACCGCGCCGATCAGCGCGACCACGGCCGGCGGCACCCGGTGCAGCGGCTCGCTGCACCACAGGGCGACGACCGTGCCGAGCAGCAGCGCGCAGCGCTTCTCGGCCTGCGTCCACGGGCCGGTGACGGGGCGGTCGCTGTGCCGCTGGATCTCCTCGGCCGTGATGAGCACCGGCCCCTCGCGGTCCGCGCGCCGGGTGGTGGTCAGCAGGACGGCCTCGGCGGCGAGGTGCGAGGAGGCCACGGCCAGCGGCAGTCCGAGCAGCAGCCACTCGGTGAAGCCGACCCGCTCCCCGGTGGCCTCCCACAGCACCGACACGGTGATCAGGTGCGCGCCCGCGCCGATCAGGGTCGCCACCGCCGACAGCAGGATCACGGTCGGGAACAGCAGCGCCAGCATCACGACCAGCCGCCCGCGGCCGGCGAGGGCCCTCGCGAGGGCGAGGAACACCGGCAGGGCGAGCGCGGCCCGGCCCGAGGTGGCGGGCACCGCGAACGCCGTGACGACCAGGGCGGTCGTGGTCAGGTGCGTCAACTGCCGCACCGTGCGCGCCCCGCCGACCAGGAACGCCGCCGCCCGTCCCGCGAGCCCGGTCCGGGTCACCGCGGCCGCCAGCACGAACGCGCAGATCAGCAGCCACACCGTCGAGTCGCCCAGGGTGCCGAAGAGGGTGTCGCTGCTGATCACCCCGGTCACGGTCAGCGCGAGTCCGGCGCCCAGCGCGATGTACGTGTCGTCGATCGGCGTACCGACCCAGGCGCAGGTCGCCAGCGCGAACACGGCGAGGGTGAGCCGTGCGTCACCGCTCAGGCCGGGGAAGGTGCCGGGCACCGCGAGCAGCGCGCACAGCGACAGGGCCACGCACAGGGCGGCGGTCAGTCGGGGAGTCAGGGTCACGCCGTCCAGGGTCCGTCCGGGCCGTGAGCCGTCGATGAGCCGAAGATGAAGGAAACTTCACCGGCCGCCGGGGAGCCTCACGCGGGGAGCCGGTACCCCATCCCGCGGACCGTCTGCACCTTCTCCGCGCCGAGCTTCTTGCGCAGCGCCCGCACGTAGACGTCCACGATGTTGGAGCCGGGGTCGAAGTCGTAGCCCCAGACGTGGGACAGGATCTGCTCGCGGGAGAGTACCTGCCCCGGGTGCCTCAGGAACAGTTCCAGCAGCACGAACTCACGGGCCGTCAGGTCGACGGTGCGGTCCGCGGCCCGTGCCCGGCGGGTGCGCAGGTCCAGGGAGAGGTCGCCCGACTTCAGCACCGTCACCTCCGGCGCGCGGGCCGCCGTGCGCAGCCGCAGCCGCACCCGGGCGAGCAGTTCCTCGAAGCGGAACGGCTTGGTCATCCAGTCGTCGGCGCCGCCCTCCAGGCCGGCCACCGTGTCCCGGACCGAGTCCCGCGCGGTCAGCACGATCACCGGGGTGGTCACCCGGGACTCGCGCAGCTCGCGCAGCACGGTGAAGCCGTCCCGGTCGGGCAGCCCGATGTCCAGGACGACCAGGTCGAAACCGCCGGTCAGGGCGTACTCGTAGCCGGCCTCGCCGTCGGGGACGACGGTGGTGGTGAAGCCGTTGGCGCGCAGGCCCTTCTCCACGAAGGAGGCGATGCGCTCCTCGTCCTCGACGATCAGAATCCGGTTCACGCTTGTGCCTCTTCCACGGTGTTCACGGTGTTCACGGTGTTCACGGGGGATCCAGCGTCAGGACGAAGGTGGCGCCGCCGCCCTCGGTGTCGTCCAGGCGGACCCGGCCGCCGTGGCCCTCGGCGATCGCCTTGACGATCGACAGGCCGAGCCCGGCGCCCGAGCCGTGCGCGCCGCGCCGGGAGGTGCCGCGCCGGAAGCGTTCGAAGATCAGCTCCCGGTCCTGCGGCCGGACACCGGAGCCGGAGTCGGCGACGTACAGCTCGATCCGCGAGCCCTCGGCGCGGGACCCGATGCGGATGGTCTGGCCGGTGGTGGTGTGCTGCACCGCGTTCTGCGCCAGCTGCACCATCGCCTGGGTGATCCGCTGGGGGTCCAGCACCACCTCCCGGTCGGCCGTCCCGGCGAGCTGCCAGTCGCGTGCGCCCAGGGTGCGGGCCTTGACGAAGACGTCGGCGGTGAGTTCGGCGAGCTGCACCGGCTCCGGGGTGACGAAGTCGGGGCGTTCGGCCCTGGCGAGCAGCAGCAGGTCCTCCACGATGCGGCTCATCCGGTCCAGTTCGTCGGTGACCAGGCGGACGGTCTCCTCGCGTTCGGCGGGCTCCTCGCCCATCAGCTCCAGATGGCCGCGCACGATCGTGATCGGGGTGCGCAGTTCGTGCCCGGCGTCGTCGACGAACCGGCGCTGGGTGGCGAAGGCCCGCTCGAGGCGGTCGAGCATCGCGTTGAACGTCTCGGTGAGGGCGGCGATGTCGTCGCGTCCGCGCACCGGGAGGCGGCGGGTGAGGTCCTGCTCGGTGAGTTGCGCGGCGGCGGTGCGCACCAGGCGCACGGGCTGCAGGATCCGCCCGGCGACCACCCAGCCGATACCGGTGATCAGCAGCAGGGCGACCCCGGAGATGGCGAGCAGCACGCGGAACACCTCGTTCACGCGTGCCACCTCGTGCTCGGGGTGGAAGGCGACGACGAACGCGGCCTCGGGCGCGCCGCCGGGCCGGACCACGGACACCTTGGCCCAGCGGATCTCGCCCTCCGGCCGGCTCAGCACCCCGAAGGCGTCGGGCGAGCCGAAGATGCGGCGCCGGGCGTCGGCGTCCTGGTGCAGGGGCAGGGGGACGGGCAGGTCGCGCGGCTGGATGATCTGTGCCGGCCCGTCGCCGGGGCGGGCCACCAGGCCGATCAGCTCCTCGTCGGGGTCGGCGTACTGCCGTTCCAGGAAGACCCGCAGCAGCCGGTCCGGATCGGTGAAGGACCGGCCGGTCTCCGGGTCGAAGCCGCGCTCCTTGAAGTTGGCGAACTCGCCGGCCTCCTGGGCGAGCAGCCCGTTGATCCGGTCGTCGACGTCCCGCAGCAGGAAGGTGCGGGTGGTCGTGGCCACCGAGGCGAGCGCGACGGCCATGACGAACAGCAGCCAGAGCAGGATGCGGACCCGGGCGGAGATCCGCCGGCGCGCGGGGTCAGCCGTCGTCGCCCGGTCCGTCGTCGTCGGATCCGTCGTCCGTGGAGTCCCGGTCACCGTCGTCGTCATCGTCGTCATCCGCTGGGCTGTCGGTCACCGGAGGCCCGGAGACGACCTCGTCGCTCGGCTCGGGCCGCGTGGACGGGGCCGTGGCCGTCGGGGTGGGGGAGGCGCTGTCCAGCTCCACCTGCGGCGGGACCTCGGGCGGCTCGGGACTGTCGGCGAGGGCGAAGCTCGTGGCGGCCACGCCCAGGGGGATCAGTACGACGGCGGCCAGGGCCGCCATCCGGCGAGTGAAGACCATGGCCCCGATCCTGCGGGGGGAACCGGAGGGCGCGGATGAGCCGGAGATGAAGAACTCTTCATGAACGCCGCGCCCCCCGGGACCCGGCCGTCCCGCCCCGCGGGTCGGCTGTCCGGGCCGGCGGCGGGTGCCGCCTCAGCTGTCCAGGCCGATGGCGAACGCCGCCTCCAGGTCGTGCTGGGAGTACGTGCGGAACGCCACGTGCGTGTCGGTGCCCTCCACGCCGGGGATCTTGCTGATCCGGCCCGGGATGACCTCCGCCAGGTCCTCGTGCTGCCTGACCCGGACCATGGCGATCAGGTCGTGGGAGCCGGTGACGGAGAAGACCTCGCTGACGCTGTCCAGCGCGGCGATCTGCTCCGCGATCTCGGGGATCCGGTCCACGCTGGTCTTGATGAGGACGATCGCGGTGATCACGGTTGGTTCTCTCCCTCGGGGGCCGCTGCTGGGGCTCTCACCCTACTCGCGGTCCGCCGGGGGCGTCCGTGCCGCCGGGGGACCGGGGGCCGTCCCCCGGCGGGACACGTCGGCCGCTCGTCCGAAGCGCAGCCACGCGTAGCCGAAGCCCAGTGCGAACCCCACCAGGTGCGCCAGGTACGCCACCTCCGGCCCGTCGGCCGCCTGCCCCGCCGCCGCCCACTGCAGCGCCGCCCAGAACGGCAGCGCCACCCACGCCGGGAAGCGCACCGGCAGGAAGAACAGGAACGGCAGGAGACTGGTCACCCGGGCCCGGGGGAACAGGAAGAGGAACGCGCCGAGGACCGCCGAGATCGCTCCGGAGGCCCCGACCAGGGGCTGCCCGGAGTCCGTGTGGGCGGCGGCGTACCCCAGCAGGGCGAGGTAGCCGCAGCCCGCGTAGCACACGGTGAACCGCACGCGGCCCATCCGCGCCTCGGTCATCGCTCCGAAGACGTGGAGGAAGAGCATGTTGCCGAGCAGGTGCACCCAGCCGCCGTGGACGAACAGCGCCGTGGCCGGGGTGAGGGCGGCCCCGGGGGACCCGTCGAACAGGTCTGCGGGGATCACCCCCCAGCGCCGGAAATAGGCCCGCTGCGCCGCGAGCAGCTCCTCCCCGGAACCGTGGGCCGGATTCAGGCCCGAGGCGGGCCCGAGCAGGAAGACCAGGCAGCACAGGACGATGAGGGTGTGGGTCACCGGGGCCGGCGAGCCCCGCATCGCCCCGACGGCCGAGGCGCTCCAGTTGCGGCTCATGGACACAGAGCATGACGTAACCGGACGCAACCGCCCGGACCGCCTCGCCGCCGTGGACGGGCGGGGCGGCCGGCACCCGCCAGGCCGTAGGGTTACGAGCCATACGCACCGGGCGGTCCGGTGCGTCAAGGACACTGGAAGGAAGGCGGACAGCCACGATGACGGTTCCCCTGCCGACCGCCTCGACGCGGTGGCGCTGCACCCTCTGCGGCAACCTCACGCGGTTCGACGTGACCCGCTCGTCGAAGGTCGTCGAGTACGTCCACCTCGACCTGGCGGGAGAGCCCAGGGTCGAGGAGCGCGAGGTGCTCGACGAGACGATCGAATCGGTGCGGTGCCGCTGGTGCAACGCCGTGGACCAGGTGGAACTCGTGGACAGGCCGGGTGCCGGCTCCTGACCGGGGGCGGGCCCCGCTGACGGCGGCCCCGTACGCGGGGTCGCGCACAGGCATTGGGGTGTGACGGATGGTGGAGACCACGGGCGGGGGGCCGCAGGACGGCGCCGCCGAGGTGCTCGACCGCCCACTGCCCGACGGGGTGCGCCGCCGGGTCGTCCAGATCGCCGCCGACGGCTTCGGCGGGCTGACGGTCACCGAGCTGCCCGCCCAGTTGCGGCAGTACGCCCGGTTCACCCCCAGCCGCCGCGCCAAGTTCGCGGGCAACGCCCTGGCCTCGGCGCTGGAGAGCGATCCGCTGTTCCGGCAGCGCATCGGGGAACGGCTCAGAGAGGTCCAGCCGGAACTGACCGGCGCCCTCGACTCCGGCTCCCCGCCCCCGGCCGCGGACCCGCTCGACGTGGCGGCCGCGGCCTATGTGCTCCGCCCGCCGGGCTGGGTGAAGCTGGTGGCCGCCGCCGGCGAGGAGGCGCAGCGCGCCGACGCCGAGCGCGCCGACGAGGAGAGCCGGGCCGAGCTGGAGCGGCTGCGCGCCGAACTCGCCCGGACCCGCGAGCGCACCAGGTCCGAGACCGAGCGGCTGCGCGCCGAGCTGGAAGCGGCGAAGAAGGAATCCGAGTCGCTGCACCGCAGGCTGCGCTCCGCGCTCAGCGACGTCAAGCGCGGTGAGGCGGCCCTGCGCAAGCTGCGGGGCGAGATGGAGGCGGTCCGCGCCGAGGGGAGCGCCCAGGTGTCGGCCGCCGAGAGCGAGAGCCGGCGCCTCAGGGCGCGGCTGGGGGAGACCGAGGCCGCGCTGGAGGCCGCCCGCCGGGCGGCCCGGGAGGGCCGCAGCGTCGAGGACATGCGGGTGCGGCTGCTGCTGGACACCGTGCTGGACGCCGCCCAGGGGCTGCGGCGCGAGCTCGCGCTGCCTCCGGTGTCCGTGCGGCCCGCCGAGACCGTGGACGCCGTCGAGCCCGGCCGCATGACCCCGAAGGACATCGCCGCCCGCGCGCTGTCCGAGGACGACCCCGCCGTCCTCGACCAGCTGCTGGCGCTGCCGCAGGCGCACCTCGTCGTCGACGGCTACAACGTCACCAAGACCGGCTATCCCCAGATGCCCCTGGAGAAGCAGCGGCTCAGGCTCCTGGGCCAGCTCGCCCGGCTCGCCGCCCAGAGCGGTGCGGAGGTGACGTGCGTCTTCGACGGCGCCGAACTGGCCGCGCCGGTGCTGCTGGCGCCGCCGCGCGGGGTGCGGGTGCTGTTCTCCAAGCCGGGCGTCACCGCCGACGAGCTGATCCGCCAACTGGTGCGCGCCGAGCCGCCGGGCCGGCCCGTCATCGTCGTCTCCACCGACCGCGAGGTGGCCGACGGAGTGGCCCGGGCGGGCGCCCGCCCGGTCGCGTCGGCGGTGCTCCTGAAGCGCTTCTCCCGGGCATAGGCGTAAAGGGCCGTACGTCCCGACCGGCACGTAAGCCCCAAGCGCAACGTAACCGCCGATTGCCCGAATTGACGGGGTATTCACGCAACGTAGCGTCAACCGGATATCACCGCACGTGAGTTCAGGGCAAGGGAAACACACTGTGACGGGAATTTCGGGTCCGAGGATTTGAACTGATCACAAGAGAATCACTAGGGTCAGGCCTCGAACCTCCGCTCGGGTGATCGTTCACATGGGGTGGCGACGGCGGAGGCCCCGCCCACCGGCGTGTCGGTAGGCGGCTGGAGGAAGAAGGAGCTCGCCTTCGTGGCGTCCCACCGTCGTCCCAAGCAGCCGAGCCGCGCACGTGTGACCGTGCTCACCACCGCTGCCGCAGCTGCCGTCGCCCTGAGCTCGCAGGCCGCCAACGCCGCTCCCAGTGAGAAACCGAGCAAGGACGAGGTCAAGGCCAAGGTCGACAAGCTCTACCAGGAGGCGGAGCAGGCCACCGAGAAGTACAACGGGGCCAAGGAGAAGCAGGAGAAGCTCCAGAAGGAGATCTCCACCATCCAGGACGACGTCGCCCGCGGTCAGAAGGAACTCAACGACCTGCGCGACGGCCTCGGTTCGATGGCCAGCGCCCAGTACCGCAGCGGCGGCATCGACCCCTCGCTCCAGCTCTTCCTCTCCGCCGACCCGGACGACTACCTCGACAAGGCGTCCACCCTCGACCAGCTGAGCGCCCAGCAGGTCGACGGGCTGAAGAAGATCCAGGAGAAGCAGCGCGAACTCGCCCAGCAGCGCTCCGAGGCGTCCGAGAAGCTCAAGGACCTCTCCTCCACCCGCACCGAACTGGGCAAGAAGAAGAAGGAAGTCCAGGGCAAGCTCGCCGCCGCGCAGAAGCTGCTCAACAGCCTGACCGCCGAGGAGAAGGCCCAGCTCGCCGAGGAGGAGCAGCGCGCCTCCCGCAACAGCGAGCGCCAGGCCCTCTCCGCCGGTGACGCCTCGACCGGCACCAGGGCCGGCACCAGCACCGGGACCGGCCGCGCCGCCGCCGCCTTCGCCGCCGCCCAGAGCAAGCTCGGCAGCCCGTACGTCTACGGCGCCACCGGCCCGTCCTCCTACGACTGCTCGGGTCTGACCCAGTGGGCGTACGCCCAGGCCGGCGTCGGTCTCCCGCGCACCTCCGAGGCGCAGACCGGTGCGGGCACCCGGATCTACTCGCAGAGCCAGCTCCAGGTCGGCGACCTCGTGTTCTTCTTCAACGACCTGCACCACGTGGGTCTCTACGCGGGCAACGGCCAGATCATCCACGCCCCGCGCACCGGCACCGTCGTGCGCTACGAGTCGATGAACACCATCGGTGGCCCGTTCATGTTCGGCGTCCGCGTCTAGGGTCCGTCCGCTCCTTCGGGAGACCGGCCCGCGGTGCCCCCGAACGGGGGAATCGCACCGGCGCCCACCGGCCCCGCGCCCCGCCTGTGACCTGCGTCGAAGGCGGGGCGCCGCCGTGTGCGGCGGCCGCGGGCGCTGGTCCGCCCGCCGTCGCCGGGTCTACTGTCTGCCGCGTTTCCCTGTCCGCCAGCGGAAGGAGCGCGGCTTCCCGTGGGGTCCCATCGCCGTCCTGTACCGTCCTTCGGATCCGACCGGGGCGCCGTCGCCGCCGTCGGTCTGCTGTCCGTCACGGCCGCCCTGGGCGCGGCACCGGCCGCGGCCACGCCGCACGACGACACCCGGGCCGAGGTGGACCGCCTCTACGAGGAGGCCGAGAAGGCCACCGAGGCGTACAACGAGGCCGACGAGCGCGCCGACGGGCTGCGCCGGCAGGTCCGCACCGCGCAGGACGGGGTCGCCCGGCAGCAGGAGCGGATCAACACCATGCGGGAGTCGCTCGGCTCGCTCGCCGGCGCCCAGTACCGCTCCGGCGGCCTCGACCCCTCCCTCACCCTGCTGTTCTCCGACGACCCGGAGGACTACCTGGAGAGGGCCTCCGTCCTCGACCGGATCACCGTCCGCCAGGCGGGCGAGCTGAGGAGACTGCGGGGCGCCCTGCGCTCCCTCGACCGGGACCGCGCGGAGGCGGCCCGCACGCTGCGGGCGCTGGAAAGGAGCCGCGAGGACGCCGCCGCCCACAAGAGGACCGTCGAGGGCAGACTCGCCGAGGCCCGCCGGCTGCTCAACTCCCTCCCGGCCGGCGAGCGCGCCGCCTACGACCGCGCCGCCCGCTCCGGCCGCGCGCACCCGCACGGTCCGGACGCGGCCGTACCGGCCTCGGCACGCGCGGCGGCCGCCGTCGCCGCCGCCCGCTCCGCCCTCGGCAGGCCCTACGTCTGGGGCGCCAACGGGCCCGGCGGGTTCGACTGCTCGGGCCTGACGCAGTGGTCGTACGCGCAGGCCGGGGTGTCCCTGCCGCGCACCTCGCAGGCCCAGCGGTACGCCGGCCGGCAGGTCCCGCTCTCCGAGGCGCGCCCCGGCGACCTGGTGCTCTACCGGTCCGACGCCAGCCACGTCGGGATGTACGTGGGCAACGGCCAGGTGATCCACGCGCCCTACCCCGGCGCCGCCGTGCGCCACGACCCGGTCGGGATGATGCCCGTCTCGGCGGTCACCAGGGTCTGACCGGAGCGGTCCGGCGCCCGTACGCTCGGGGAGATGGCTGGTCGAGGGCGGGTTCCGGGAGCGTCGGTGGCGGCGCTGTGCCTGCTGCTCGTCTCCCCGGTCGCGTGCGGCGGGGGGCCGGTCGCCGACGGCACCCGCGCCGAGGTGCAGGCGCTCCTCGACCGGCGGGCGGCGGCGGTCCTCGGCCGCGACGCCGCCGGCCACGCCCGCACCGGCGCCCGGGCCGGGTTCGACCACCTGCGCGCCGTCCCGCTGGCGCACTGGTCCTACCGCGTGACCGCCCTCGACCGCACCGGTGACACCGCCACCGTCTCCGCGGACCTGCGCTACCGCGTCGAGGGCCACGACCGGTCCCCGGTCACCACCGCCCGCACCCTGCGCCTGAGCCGGGACGCGGACGGCCGGTGGTCGGTGGCCTCGGACCGGCCCGCGCGGACGTCCGGCCAGCAGTTGTGGGACCAGGGCCCGGTCCGGGTCGTCCGGGGCGAGCGGGGCCTGGTGCTCGGCGTCGGGCGGACCGACGCCGAGCTGCGCGACTACGCCGGGCTGGCCGACCGCGCGGTGCCCGCGGTGTCGGACGCGTGGGGCCCGGACTGGCCCCGGAGCGTCGTCGTCCTGGTGCCTCGGTCCCTGGAGGGCATGGCGGGGCTGCTGGGCTCGCCCGCCTCCTCCTACCGGGGGATCGCGGCGGTCACCACCGGCGAGACCGGTACGGGCCCGCGGGCGCCCGCGGACCGGATCATCGTCAACCCGGACGCCTTCGGGCTGCTCGGCGACTCGGGCCGGCAGGTCGTGCTCACCCACGAGGCCACCCACGTCGCCACCCGCGCCCACACCTCCGCCGCCACCCCGCTGTGGCTGTCCGAGGGCTTCGCCGACTGGGTCGGCCACCGCGGCGGCGGGCACGCCCCGGCCGAGACCGCGCCGGAACTCGCCCACGCGGTGAGCCGGGGCGAGGTACCCGCCGCACTGCCGGCGGACGAGGACTTCGGCTTCTCCGGCGACGCCGGCCGGCTGGCCCGGGCCTACGAGAGCGGCTGGACGGCCTGCCGCCTCATCGCCGAGCGGTGGGGCGAGGAGCGCCTGGGCGCGTTCTACCGGGCCGTGGGCGCGCACCGGCAGCGGGAGGGCGCGGTCGAGGACGCGATGGACCGGGTCCTCGGCACCACCGTGGAGGAGTTCACCGCCCGGTGGCGGGACTACGTGCGGGACCGGCTCGGCTAGGACCCGTCCGGCTGCTCCGGCTGCTCCGACCCCGCGAGGACCTCCCGCGGCCCCGCGCCCCGTCCCGCCGGTGGTGTTCCGGCGGGACCGCGGTCAGGAGGAGACCGGGGCCTCGGTGGTGCGGGCCGGCCGGGGGGCCGCGGGGAGCCGGCGGGGGACGGTGGTGCGCCACAGGACGCGGGCCGCGAGCAGCGTCGCGGCGACCAGCAGGCCGTTGCGGACGACCAGCAGGCCGACGCCGAGCGGGTCGCTGGCCACCACGTGGGCGAACCACAGCGGGAACTCCAGCACCGTCACGGCGGACGCGGCCAGCACCAGGGCGACCGGCAGCCGCATCCGGCTCCCGCTGAAGCACAGGCACACCGCGGCGAGCCCGACCAGCCACACCATGTACTGCGGGCTGATCACCCGGCTGGTGGTGGTGAACATCAGCACCGCCGTGAACGCCGCGTCGGCGACGGTGTGCGCCTCGCAGCGGGTGGCCAGCAGCCGCCACAGCACCAGCCAGGCCAGGGCCGCCCCGGTCAGGAACAGCGCGCCCGTGCTCACCCAGGACACGTACGGGCCGAGGAACTCCACCGAGCCGTAGTTGAGCAGCACCTCGCCGTCCCAGCCGTGGTGCCGGGCGACGTGGAAGACCAGCGCGCCCAGCGACTCGACCTCCGTGCCCCGGTCGCGCTGGAAGGTCAGGAAGGCGAACGCACCGGGCATCAGCGCGGCGAACAGGGCGGCGACGCCGGCGGCGGTCACGGCGGCCGACACCCAGGCGGAACGCCGGCGGGCCCCGAGGAGCAGCAGCGCCGGCCACACCTTCAGCAGCGCCCCGAAGCCCGCGAGCGCCCCCATCAGCCGGGGGTGGCGGGCGCCGGCCAGCAGCGCGGCGACCGCCACCGCGGTCACCATCACGTCGTAGCGGGCGTACACCGTCGGCCCGAGCAGCGGCACGCCCGCCACCCACACCCAGGCGCCGCGCGGCGACCGGCCGGGACGCCGGCCCGCGTACCCCAGCAGGGCCAGGACGGCCAGGTCGGCGAGGAGCGCCAGGACGAAGAACGCGGTGGCGTACTCCAGGAAGGGCAGCAGACCGGGGGAGAGGATCGCCAGGGCCGCGGCGGGCGGGTACTGCCAGGTGACGTCGTCCAGCGGGAACGTTCCGGTGCGCAGGACCTCGTACCAGCCCCGGTAGATCACCGACACGTCGCTGGTGACGTCCGGGCCGGGGAAGACGATCACCTTCAGGACGCACAGCAGCAGGGCGGTCCGGGTCAGCCCCCACAGGAGCAGCAGGCCTGCGAGGGACCCTCGTGCGGTCGTCGTCCTCATGCGCTCCCTGCCCGTCCGGTGTGCGGTCTTCCGGGGGTCATGATGTCCCGGACACCCGTGCACGGGCCACCGAACGCCGCCGTGACCGCCGGGGGGACGGCGTTCGGTAGGGTCGGCGGCGATGCACAAGACCCTGATCGTGACCAACGACTTCCCGCCCCGGCCCGGCGGCATCCAGGCGTTCCTGCACAACATGGCGCTGCGGCTCGACCCCGAGCGCCTCGTCGTCTACGCCTCCACCTGGAAGCGCACCCGGGAGGGCGTCGAGGCGACGGCCGCCTTCGACGCCGAGCAGCCCTTCACCGTCGTGCGCGACCGCACGACGATGCTGCTGCCGACCCCGCAGGCCACCCGGCGGGCCGTCGGGCTGCTGCGCGAACACGGCTGCACCTCGGTGTGGTTCGGGGCGGCGGCGCCGCTCGGACTGATGGCGCCGGCGCTGCGCCGGGCCGGCGCCGAGCGGATCGTGGCCACCACCCACGGCCACGAGGCCGGCTGGGCCCAGTTGCCCGCCGCCCGGCAACTGCTGCGCCGCATCGGGCAGTCCACGGACACGATGACCTACCTCGGCGCGTACACGCGCACGCGGATCGCCGCCGCGCTGACCCCCGAGGCGGCCTCCCGGATGGTGCAACTGCCGCCCGGGGTGGACGAGAAGACCTTCCACCCCGGGTCGGGCGGCGACGAGGTCCGGGCCCGGCTCGGGCTGACCGACCGCCCGGTGGTCGTGTGCGTCTCGCGGCTGGTGCCGCGCAAGGGGCAGGACACGCTGATCCGGGCCATGCCCGCGATCCTGGCGGCCGAGCCGGAGGCCGTGCTGCTGATCGTCGGCGGCGGCCCGTACGAGAAGGACCTGCGCGACCTCGCCCGGCAGACCGGGGTCGCGGACTCCGTCCGCTTCACCGGCTCGGTGCCCTGGGAGGAGCTGCCCGCCCACTACGGCGCCGGGGACGTCTTCGCGATGCCCTGCCGGACCCGGCGCGGCGGGCTGGACGTGGAGGGGCTCGGGATCGTCTACCTGGAGGCCTCCGCGACCGGGCTGCCCGTCGTCGCCGGCGACTCCGGCGGCGCCCCCGACGCGGTGCTCGACGGCGAGACCGGCTGGGTCGTCCCCGGCGGCTCCCCCGACCAGGCCGCCGACCGCATCGTCACCCTCCTCGGCGACGCGGAGCTGCGCCGCAGGATGGGAGAGCGGGGCCGCCGGTGGGTCGAGGAGAAGTGGCGCTGGGACCTGCTGGCGGAAGAGCTGAAGAAGCTGCTGTAGGGCCCCCTTCGCTCCCTTCGCCCCGTACGGCGCGGCGCGGTGCCCGAACCCGGACACCGCGCCGTCGTGTGTGCGCCCCGCGCGCCCTACTTCGCGTAGATCGCCTCGATCTCGTGGGCGTAGTCCTTCGCCACCACGCTCCGCTTCAGCTTCAGGGACGGGGTCAGATGGCCCGACTCCTCCGTGAACTGGGTGGGCAGGATGCGGAACTTGCGGACCGACTCCGCCTTGGAGACCGCCGCGTTGCCGTCGTCGACTGCCGCCTGGATCGCCGCGATCAGGTCCGGGTCCTCGCTCAGGGACGCCGCGGTGGAGCCCTCCGGCTTGCCGTGCTCGGCGCACCAGCGGGCCAGGAACTCCTCGTCGACGGTGATCAGCGCGCCCACGAACGGACGCCCGTCGCCCACCACCATGCACTCCGCGACCAGCGCGTGCGCGCGGATCCGGTCCTCCATCACCGCCGGGGCGACGTTCTTGCCGCCCGCGGTGACCAGGATCTCCTTCTTGCGGCCGGTGATCCGCAGATAGCCGTCCTCGTCCAGGGTGCCGATGTCCCCGGTGTGGAACCAGCCGTCGGCCAGCGCCTCGGCCGTCGCGTCCGGGTTGTTCCAGTACTCCTTGAACAGGTGCTCGCCGTGCAGCAGCACCTCGCCGTCGTCCGCGATGCGGATCACCGAGCCGGGCAGCGGCTGGCCGACCGTGCCGATCTTCTGCCGGTCCCACGGGTTGAACGCGGTGGCCGCACAGGACTCGGTCAGGCCGTAGCCCTCCAGGACGCGGAAGCCGATGCCGCGGAAGAAGTGGCCCAGGCGCTCGCCCAGCGGGGCGCCGCCCGAGATGGCGTACTCGCCGCGCCCGCCGAGCACCGCGCGCAGCTTGCCGTAGACGAGCCGGTCGAACACCTTGTGCTTGATCTTCAGGCCGAGCGACGGCCCGGACGGGGTGTCCAGCGCCCGGCTGTAGGCGATCGCGGTGTCCGCGGCCCGGTCGAAGATCTTGCCCTTGCCGTCGGCCTGCGCCTTGGCGCGCGCCGCGTTGTAGACCTTCTCGAACACCCGCGGCACACCCAGGATCAGGGTCGGGCGGAACGCGGCCAGCTCGTCGGTGAGGTTCTTGATGTCCGGCACACAGCCCAGCTTGATCGGCGCGATCATGGGCGCGACCTGCACCAGCCGTCCGAAGACGTGCGCGAGCGGCAGGAAGAGCAGCACGGAGCACTCGCCGGTGCGGAACAGCGGACGCAGCCGCTCCACGATGTTGCCGCACTCGGCGAAGAAGCTGCGGTGGGTGAGCACACAGCCCTTGGGGCGGCCGGTCGTGCCGGAGGTGTAGACGATCGTCGCGGGGTCGTCGGCCTTCGCGACCGAGCTGCGCTCCTCGACCGTCTCGTCGGTGACGTCCCGGCCGAGGCGGCCCAGCTCCTCGACGCCGCCGGCGTCGATCTGCCACACGTTCTCCAGCGCGGGCAGCCGATCGCGCACCGACTCCACGGCCGCCGCGTGCACGTCGAGCTCCACGACGCAGGCGGTGGCGCCGGAGTCGCCGAGGATCCACGCCACCTGCTCGGGCGAGCTGGTCTCGTACACCGGCACGGTGACCGCGCCGGCGCTCCAGATCGCGAAGTCCAGCAGCGTCCACTCGTAGCGGGTGCGGGACATCAGGGCGACCCGGTCGCCCGGCCGGACGCCGGAGGCGATCAGTCCTTTGGCGGCCGCCCGCACCTCGGCGAGGAAGGTGGTGGCCGTCACGTCCTGCCAGGCACCGTCCACCTTGCGGGCGATGACGGCGACGTCGGGGTGCTGCGCGGCGTTTCTGCGGACGATGTCGGCCAGATTGCCGTCCGCGGGGACCTCGTACAAAGCCGGAAGGCTGAACTCGCGCAAGACTGCTGCTCCTCTTAGGGCGCCGACGCCACGACGTTGTGCGATGCGACGGTGCGGTCCAAGGCTGGGCGGGTACTCGCGAATTCACATGTTGAAATCCCGAGCACGACTGGACTGCCCGGACGTTACCCGTCGGTATGCCCTCTACGACAGGGGGTCCCGGCGAGATGTTCGCTGCGTCACACAGGTGGGTGTTTCATTGCGCACAGTAATGCACCGCGTCGTCGACGAGCCAGTAACCGCAGGTCCGACCGCCGTTGTCCGGGCCGCCCCGCGCGCCTACCCTTGATCGCCATGGCATCCGTACCGGGCGGCGACCGCCGCAGGCGCGTCCACGTGGTCAGCGACGTCCACGGCAACGTCCGTGACCTGGCCCGGGCCGGCGAGGGCGCCGACGCCCTGATCTGCCTGGGCGACCTGGTGCTCTTCCTCGACTACGCCGACCACTCGCGCGGCATCTTCCCCGACCTGTTCGGCACCGAGAACGCCCACCGCCTCGTGGAGCTGCGCACCGCCCGCCGCTTCGAGGAGGCGCGCGCGTTCGGCGCCCGGCTGTGGGCGGACCACGGCGAGGACCGGGCCACGGCGATCGAGCGGGCGGTGCGCAGGCAGTACGCCGAGCTGTTCGCCGCCTTCCCCACCCCGACCTACGCCACCTACGGCAACGTCGACGTGCCGCCCCTGTGGCGGGAGTACGCCGGGCCCGGCACGACCGTCCTGGACGGGGAACGGGTGGAGATCGGCGGCTGGACCTTCGGCTTCGTCGGCGGCGGCCTGCGCACCCCCATGCGCACCCCGTACGAGATCGACGACGAGGAGTACGCGGCGAAGATCGAGGCCGTCGGCGAGGTCGACGTGCTGTGCACCCACATCCCGCCGGAGGTCCCGGAGCTGGTCTACGACACCGTCGCGCGCCGCTTCGAACGCGGCAGCCGGGCGCTGCTGGACGCCGTCCGCCGCACCCGGCCCCGCTACGCCCTGTTCGGGCACGTGCACCAGCCGCTGGTGCGGCGGATGCGGATCGGCGCCACCGAGTGCGTGAACGTGGGGCACTTCGCGGGCAGCGGGCGCCCCTGGGCGCTCGAGTGGTGAGACCGCCCCAGGTGGGGTGAGCTGCGCCGGTCCGGTGCGCGGTAGCCTTCCGCTGCACAGGCGTGCGCTGCACTCGCGCACGGCGATCCGACGACCGGCGCGCATCCGGAGGAGCCACGGCGATGGCGGAACACACCAGCTCGAGCATCACGATCGAGGCCGCACCGGCCGATGTCATGGGGGTGATCGCCGACTTCGCCCGCTACCCGGACTGGACCGGTGAGGTGAAGGAGGCGGAGGTCCTCGAGACCGACGAGCAGGGCCGCGCCGAGCAGGTGCGCCTCGTCATGGACGCCGGCGCGATCAAGGACGACCAGACCCTCGCCTACACCTGGACCGGCGAGCACGAGGTCTCCTGGACCCTGGTGAAGTCCCAGATGCTCCGCTCCCTGGACGGCTCCTACCTCCTCGAACCGGCCGGCCCGGGCACGACCGAGGTCACCTACCGGCTGACCGTCGACGTCAAGATCCCGATGCTCGGCATGATCAAGCGCAAGGCCGAGAAGGTCATCATCGACCGGGCCCTGGCGGGACTGAAGAAGCGCGTGGAGTCGGGAGCGAAGTAACGCGCCGCGGACACGCCCGCACTCCGGGGCGCGGGAGCGGCCCGGAGCGAGAACGGGGCGCCCGGCGGTCCCCGCACGCCTCCCGGGTACCGTTCACCCTCATGCGCACCCTCCTGATCACGGGCCCCGGCGGCAGCGGGCGCACCACCGTCGCGGCCGCCACCGCGCACGCCGCCGCCCGTGCGGGCGTGCGCACCCTCCTCCTCGGCACCGACCGGACGGACACCCTGGGCGCGGTCCTGGGCGCGCCCGTCGGGCTTGAGCCGTCCGAGGCCGCCCCCCGGCTCACCGTGCGGCGGCTCGACGCCGACGAGGACTTCCGCACCGACCTGGCCGCCCTGCAGGACCGCGCCTCCTCCGCGCTGGACCTGCTCGGCGCCTCCCGGCTCGACCCCGAGGAGCTCACCCCGCTGCCCGGCGCCGGGGAACTCGCCCTGCTGCGCGCCCTGCGGGACGCGGCCCTGCCGGGAACGCACGACCTCCTCGTCGTCGACCTGCCGCCCGTCCCGCGCGCCCTCGACCTGCTCGCCCTCCCCGAGGAACTCCGCCGCTACCTGCGCCGCCTGCTCCCGCCCGAGCGGCAGGCCGCCCGCGCCCTGCGCCCCGTGCTCGGCCGCCTCGCCGGCGTCCCGCTGCCCGCCGAGTGGCTGTACGAGACCGCCGCCCGGCTGGACCTCCAGCTCGCCGCCGCCGAGACCGTGCTCGCCGACCGCGGCACCGCCGTACGCCTGGTCGCCGAGCCGGGACCCGCCGGCGCCGACGCCGTCCGCACCGCGACCCTCGGCCTGGCCCTGCGCGGACTGCGCACCGACGTCCTGGTCGCGACCCGCGTCCTGCCGGAGGGCGCCGGGGACAGCTGGCTCGCCGGCCCGGTCGCCCAGCAGCGCAAGGCCCTGGCGGAGTGGCGGGAGACCCACGACGTCCGCCCCGTCGCCCACCTCGGGCGCGACCCGCGCGGCGCCGACGACCTCGCCGCGCTCGCCGTGCCCGGCGCCGACGCGGGGCCCTCCGCCGCCGAGGGGCCCTCCGCCGTCGAGTGGCCCGTCACCGACTCCCTCGCCGACGACGGCGTGCTGGTCTGGCACATCCCGCTGCCCGGCGCCCGGCGCGAGGAACTGGACCTCATCCGGCGCGGCGACGAACTCGTCGTGACCGCCGGACCGTTCCGCCGGACCGTCCCGCTGCCCTCGGCGCTGCGCCGCTGCACCGTCGACGGCGCCGCCCTGCGCGAGGGCGAGCTGCGGATCCGGTTCCGGCCGGATCCGCGACTGTGGCCGCGTACCGGCTGAAGCCGGTGGAGGCGTTCGGGTAACGTCGAAGAGGTCACCCGTAGTCAGGAGTCCGTCATGAGCGAACAGCTCCCCCCGTCCGACGACGCCGGGGACGAGACCGTGGAGGAGGCGCGGACCGCCGCCGACGTACGGGCGGCCGACACCGACGCCGACGCCTGGGCGACCGCCTGCGCGGAGGACCTCGAGGCGGAGAAGGCCCGCCGCCGCGCCCGGTACGGGCCGCCCCAGGGTTCCGCAGGTTCCGCCGCCGAGGAGCTGAAGAAGCTCGTCGACGCGGTCACCGACAAGCTCGACCAGCTCTCCGGCCTGGGCTCCCCGCTGTTCGGCGCGGTCACCGGGCCCACCGCGCAGCAGATGGTGCGGCAGGTCGTGCAGCAGGCCAGGGCCGCCGTGGAACCCGTCATCGAGCGCAACCCGGACGTCTTCGACCACCTCGCCGCCGCCGGCAACGAGCTCCTCGCCGCCTACCGCTCCGCGGTCCAGGACCAGGAGCGCCGCTGGACGGCCCGCGACACCGATCTCCGCGACACCGACCCCCGTGACCTGGAGGAACGCCGCGACCGGGGCGACCGGGGCGACGAGTCCGGTCCCGGCGAGCGCATCGACCTGGACTGACACCGGCCGACCCCGGCCCGGCGGGTGCCCCATGACCCCCGCCGGGCCCGTTCACCGTGCGGATGCCGGAAACCCGAAGGCAGGGCCTCGGGTACCGTTGGCGGTAGCGGGGCTCGACCGAAACTGAGGGATTCATGGGACTCACCATCGGCGTCGACATCGGCGGCACGAAGATCGCGGCCGGCGTGGTCGACGAGGAAGGCAACATCCTCTCGACCCACAAGGTGCCGACCCCGGGCACGCCCGAGGGCATCGTGGACTCCATCGCCTCCGCGGTGGAGGGCGCGCGAGCCGGGCACGAGATCGTCGGCGTGGGCATCGGTGCGGCCGGATACGTCAACCGCCAGCGTTCGACGGTGTACTTCGCGCCCAACATCCACTGGCGCAACGAGCCGCTCAAGGAGAAGGTCGAGGCCCGCACGGGCCTGCCGGTCGTCGTGGAGAACGACGCCAACGCCGCGGCCTGGGGCGAGTACAAGTTCGGCGCCGGCAAGGGCCACCGCAACGTCATCTGCATCACCCTCGGCACCGGCCTCGGCGGCGGCGTCATCATCGGCAACAAGCTGCGCCGCGGCCACTTCGGCGTGGCCGCCGAGTTCGGTCACATCCGCATGGTGCCGGACGGCCTGCTCTGCGGCTGCGGCTCCCAGGGCTGCTGGGAGCAGTACGCCTCCGGCCGCGCCCTGGTCCGGTACGCCAAGCAGCGCGCCAACGCCACCCCCGAGAACGCCGAGACGCTGCTCGCCCTCGGCGACGGCACCCCCGACGGCATCGAGGGCAAGCACGTCTCCGTGGCCGCCCGCCAGGGCGACCGGGTGGCCGTCGAC
Source organism: Streptomyces viridosporus T7A (assembly GCF_008704515.1). NCBI lineage: Bacteria > Bacillati > Actinomycetota > Actinomycetes > Kitasatosporales > Streptomycetaceae > Streptomyces > Streptomyces viridosporus. Next base: position 2,494,903 of record NZ_CP023700.1, on the reverse strand, counting down.
TCCTACCGCGAGCTGGCCCGCTGGGTCGGCGCCGGCCTCGCCGACCTGGCCTCCCTCTTCGACCCCTCCGCGTTCATCATCGGCGGCGGCCTCTCCGACGAGGGCGAGCTGGTCCTCGGCCCGATCCGCAAGTCCTACAAGCGCTGGCTGGTGGGCAGCAACTGGCGCCCCGTCGCCGAGGTCCTCGCCGCCCAGCTCGGCAACAAGGCCGGTCTGGTCGGCGCGGCCGACCTGGCCCGGGAGCCCGACCCCGTGATGTGATCCCGCCCCCGCGCGCACGGCGGCGCCCGCCCGCTCCCCTCGGGGACGGCGGGCGCCGCCGTCTCCGGAGCGGACGCGCCCGCGCACGGCCCGGTCCCGCTGCCGCCCTTCCGTTCCCGCGGCTGTCGCGGCACCCCGGCTCAGGGCGTGCGAGGCACTTCCGCGCCCACCCGGTCCGTCTCGTGCCGCCGTCGGCCCGTACGACCCCCCCGGCCGGGCGGGTCGGCGTATCTTGATCGACATGGCGACGACTCCGCTGCTGCCCGACTCCCGTACCGAGCCGGACGGATCGGCCGTGATCCGTGTCCTGAGCTACAACATCCGGTCGATGCAGGACGACACGGACGCCCTCGCCCGGGTGATCACCGCCTGCGCCCCCGACCTGGTCCTGCTCCAGGAGGCACCGCGCTTCTTCCGCTGGCGCAAGAAACTGGCCCGGCTGGCCTCCGCGTCCGGGCTGGTGGTCCTCTCCGGGGGCGCCACGGCCGCGGGACCGGCGCTCCTGTGCTCCCTGCGGGCGACCGTCGAGCGCACCGAGGACGTACTGCTGCCGCTCACCCCGGGACTGCACCGGCGCGGCTTCGCCACCGCCGTCGTACGGTTCGGCGGCGCCCGGCTGGGCGTGCTGAGCTGTCACCTGTCGCTGCGGCAGGACGAGCGGTACGAGCAGGGCGGCATGCTCCTGGACCGGCTCGCCGGGATGGGCGTGGAGCACGCGGTCGCCGGCGGCGATCTGAACGACGGTCCCAACGGCCGCACCTTCCGGCGCCTGGCCGGGAACCTGACGGACTGCTGGGCCGCGGCCCCCTGGGGTGGTGAACACACCTGGGGGCCCGCCGACCCGCACAAGCGCATCGACGCGCTGTTCGTCACGGGGGGCGTCGAGGTGCTGGGCTGCGGGGTGCCGCACGGTCAGCCCGGGGTGACCGAGGCCGACCTGAGGGCGGCCACGGACCACCTTCCGGTCCTGGCCGCCCTCAGGGTTCCGGCCGCCTGACTCCCGGGGCCCTCAGACCACCGCGCCCCGGCCCGGATCGTCGTCGTCCTCGTCGTCCGTGCGCAGGCGCATCACCAGCGTGGCGAAGCCGCCCAGGAAGCCGCCGATGGAGAGCGTGGTCAGCCACCAGGTCATCTCCCAGCCGAACAGCACCGCCAGCAGGAGCAGCAGCGGACCGCCCAGCACTCCGAGCCAGGCGAACTTGGCGGTGACGTCGGTCTCCGGCAGCGGCGGCGGCTCCGGCGGTACGAAGTGGCCCTCGTCGCTCTCGCCGAGGTCCTCCTCGGAGGGCTCGGCCAGGCTGTAGTCGCGGGGGCCGACACCGGGGGCGAAGGAGACGGAGCCGCCCAGCGGCTTGGCGGGCCCGGCCGGTTCGACCGGTTCGGCCGGTTCGTCCTTGGGTCTCCGCGGCGCCTCGGCCTCCGTCCGCTCGTCGTTGGTCCCGGCCTCCAGCAGCGCCAGGTCCTCGATCGACTTGAAGGGCTTGGCCCCCGGCGGGTCCGGCGGCTCCTCGCCGTACCCGGCGACGATCGCCGCCCACGCGGCGTCCTCGTCGAAGGGGGCGTCCTTCCCGAGGTCCTTCTCCAGGCCCTTCTCGACGCCCTTCTCCTCCGGCTCGCGGCTCTCGCGGCCTTCGCGGTCCTCGCGGTCCGAGTCGTGCTCAGCCACCTGCGGTCGTCCCTTCCTTGCCGAGACCGGGCTCCTTGACGGCGTCGGGCGCGAGCCGGCCGATGAACGCGGTGCTCTCCTGGAAGATCAGCTCCGCGTCGTGGTCCAACGTCGCCACGTGGTAGCTCTGTTCCAGCAGGACCTCCGTCACGTCCACCGACGAGACCCGGCCGAGGATGCGGGCCGAGTCCGCGGGCGGCACCACGTGGTCCTGCGGGCTGCGCAGCAGCAGCAGCGGCTGGGTGACCTGGGGCAGCTCGCCGTCGAGGAGACGCAGGAACGTCCGCAGGGAGTGCGCCGCGTGCAGCGGAACCCGGTCGTACCCCAGCTCCGTCACCGAGGGCTTCGCGATGTCGCTCGCGATCCCCTTGGTCGCCGGGACGAGATGGCGGAGCACCGGAAGGGCGTGCGCGGCCACCCCGTGCACCTTGTTCGCCGGGTTGACGACCATGACCCCGCTCACCGCGTCACCGTGCCGCGCGGCCAGCCGCAGGGCGAGCGCGCCGCCCATCGACAGTCCGGCCACGAACACCCGGGAGCAGCGGTCCCGCAGCAGCCGCAGCTCGTGGTCCACCTCCGCGTACCAGTCCTGCCACCCGGTGACCCGGAGGTCCTCCCAGCGCGTGCCGTGCCCGGGCAGCAGCGGCAGCGAGACGGTCAGGCCGTGTCCGGCGAGGTGCTCCGCCCAGGGGCGCAGCGACTGCGGTGAACCGGTGAAGCCGTGGCAGAGGAGGACGGCGGTCTCCCCGCCCTCGTGACGGAACGGCTCGGCTCCGGTCAGGAGCGGCACCTTCGGCCTCCTGTTCGTGGGGGTTCGTGAGAAGGGGGCGGGCACGTCATGGCGGTCGGGCAGGGACCGCACACGGATCGCGGGACCTTCACCGTACGCGACCGCACGGACACCGACCAGGGCCGTCGGGTCCTTCCGCGGCACTCCGGGATATTGTCTGACTCACACACACAGGAGGCACTCGGTTGTTGTACGGCGCGATGAAGGTCACCATCGGGGGGCCGCTGAAGCTCGCCTTCAGGCCCTGGGTGGAGGGCCTGGAGAACGTCCCCGCCGAGGGCCCCGCCATTCTGGCCAGCAACCACCTGTCGTTCTCCGACTCCTTCTTCCTGCCGGCCGTGCTGGACCGCAAGGTCACCTTCATCGCCAAGGCCGAGTACTTCACCACGCCGGGGGTGAAGGGCCGGCTGACGGCCGCCTTCTTCAAGGGCGTGGGCCAGCTCCCGGTGGACCGCTCCGGCACGCGCGGCGCCGGCGAGGCCGCGATCAGGAGCGGCATAGAGGTGCTGGAGCGCGGTGAGCTGTTCGGCATCTACCCGGAGGGCACCCGCTCGCCCGACGGCCGTCTCTACCGGGGCAAGCCCGGCGGCCTCGCCCGCGTGGCGCTGGCCACCGGCGCGCCCGTGATACCGGTCGCCATGATCGACACGGAGAAGATCCAGCCGCCGGGAAAGATCCTGCCGAAGCTGATGCGGCCGGGCATCCGGATCGGGAAGCCGCTGGACTTCCGCCGCTACGAGGGCATGGACCACGACCGCTTCGTCCTGCGCGCGGTGACCGACGAGGTCATCTACGAGATCATGAAGCTCTCCGGCCAGGAGTACGTCGACATCTACGCGACCGCCATGAAGCGGCAGCTCGCGGAGGAGGCCAAGGCGGAGAAGGAGGCCGAGAAGGCCGAGAGGGAAGCGGGGAGGGAAGCCGAGAGGGCGGCGAAGGCCGCGCTCGCGCGCGAGGAGAGGGAACACGCCGAGAAGCTGAGGGCCGCCATGGAGCGGGCCGAGCGGGAACAGGCCGAGCGGGACCGGGCCGAGCAGCGGCGTTCCGACCCCTAGCCGGGCCCGGAACGGAAACGGGGGGACACGTGCCGGGACGCGAGAAGGTCATGAGGATGTCGGTCGAGCTGCCGCTGTGGCGCGCGCTCGCCGGCTACCGGGTGCTCACCATGGTGTACGCGGTCGGTCTGTTCGTCTCCGCCCACGAGGAGTTCGCCCGGCCGTGGCTCGCCGTCGCCTACTTCGCCCTCCTCCTCGTCTGGACCCTGGCCACGCTGCCCAAGGTCGCGAACGCCGCCGCCTGCACCAAGGGCTTCCTCACCGCCGACCTCACCATCGCGCTCACCGGCATCCTGCTCACCCCCCTCGCCGACGCGCACGAACGCGTCCAGGCGGGCGGCCCGACCCTGCCGTCCATCTGGACCGCCGGCTCGGTGCTGGCGTTCGCCGTCAAGGGCGGCTGGCGCTGGGCGGCCCTCGCCTCCACCCTCGTCGCCGCGGCCAACCTGGTCGAACGCGGCAGCCCCGCCCGCGACACCGTGCACAACGTGGTCCTCGTCTGGGTCGCCTCCATCGCCATCGGCTACGTCGTCGAGGTCGCCCGCGCCTCCGAGCGCACCCTCGCCCGTGCCCTGGAGATCGAGGCCGCCACCAGGGAGCGGGAGCGGCTCGCGCGGGACATCCACGACGGCGTGCTCCAGGTGCTCGCGATGGTGCAGCGGCGCGGCGCCGTGATCGGCGGCGAGGCGGCCGAGCTGGGCCGGCTGGCCGGGGAGCAGGAGGTCGCCCTGCGCACGCTGGTCTCCGGCGGACTCGTGCCGGTCCCCCGCGCGCCGCGGGACGCCGCCGAGGGCGCCGCCGCACGGACCGCCGACGAGGACGGGGAACCGGACGGGGACGGCGGCCCGGTCGATCTGCGCGCGCTGCTCGCCCCCTACGCGGGCGCCCGGGTCAGCCTCGCCGAACCCGGGGCGCCGGTGCGGCTCGCGCCGGCCGCCGCGCGGGAGGTGGCCGCGGCCGTCGGCGCCGCCCTGGACAACGTCCGCATGCACGCCGGGGAGCAGGCCCGCGCGTGGATCCTGGTCGAGGACGAACCGGACGAGGTGATCGTCACCGTCCGCGACGACGGACCCGGCATCCCCGAGGGCCGGCTCGCCCAGGCCGAGGGCGAGGGCCGGCTCGGCGTGGCCCTGTCCATCCGGGGCCGGCTGCGCGACCTCGGTGGCGGAGCCGAACTGGTCTCGGTGCCGGGACAGGGCACCGAGGTGGAGCTGAAGGTGCCGAAGGCAGGCAACGACGGGACGGACGGCCGGGGGGACGCCCGGGGGAAGGCGGAGCGACGATGACGGACACCGCAGCCGAACGGGAGGCCGGCCGGGGCCCGGTCCGGGTGATGGTGGTCGACGACCACCCCATGTGGCGCGACGCCGTCGCCCGTGACCTGTCCGAGTCCGGTTTCGAGGTGGTCGCCACCGCGGGGGACGGCGACCAGGCGGTGCGCCGCGCCAAGGCCACCGCCCCGGACGTGCTCGTCCTCGACCTGAACCTGCCGGGCAAGCCCGGCGTCCGGGTCTGCAAGGAGGTCGTCGCCGCGAACCCCGCCCTGCGCGTCCTGGTGCTGTCGGCCAGCGGCGAGCACGCCGACGTGCTGGAGGCGGTGAAGTCGGGCGCGACCGGCTATCTGCTCAAGTCCGCCTCCACCGAGGAACTCCAGGAGGCGGTGCGCCGCACCGCCGCGGGCGACCCGGTGTTCACCCCGGGGCTGGCCGGACTGGTCCTCGGCGAGTACCGCCGCCTCGCCTCCGAACCGGCCGGCCCCGCCCAGGGCGACGACGGGTCCAAGGCGCCCCGGCTCACCGAGCGCGAGACCGAGGTGCTGCGCCTGGTCGCCAAGGGCCTGAGCTACAAGCAGATCGCCGAACGGCTCGTCATCTCGCACCGCACGGTGCAGAACCACGTGCAGAACACCCTCGGCAAGCTCCAGCTGCACAACCGCGTCGAGCTCGTCCGCTACGCCATAGAACGCGGCCTCGACGAGGAGTAGCGCCGCAGGTGTGCGCGGGAGGGCCGCCGGGCATCCGGGGGCGGAAGGCCGCCGCCCCCGGCCCCGTGCGGCCCCCGGCGCCCCCGCCCCGCGGGCCGTATATTCGCCCCTACGGCAACGATCCCGGCACGACCCCGGAGGGAAACCCGTGGAGATCCTGGCGTTCGGAGTCCAGTCCGACGAGAAGCCCCTGATCGAGCGGGCCTTCGAGGGCCACCACGAGGTGCGCGCGCTGGACGTCTTCCTCAACGTGGACACCGCCCCCATCGCCGCCGGCCACGAGGTGATCTCCACCAGCGTCAACTGCGACCTCGGCGCCGAGGTCCTGGCGGGTCTCGCGGCCGGCGGCACCCGGATGGTCGCCCAGCGCTCCACCGGCTTCAACAACGTCGACCTCGAGGTCGCCGAACGGCTCGGCCTGACGGTCGCCCGCGTGTCGTCCTACTCGCCGTACTCGGTCGCCGAGTTCGCCTGGGCCCTCGCCATGGCGGTCAACCGCCGTGTCGTGCGCGCCTCCACCCGCACCCGCGACTTCGACTTCCGCCTCGACGGGCTGATGGGCCGCGACATGCACGGCCGCACCGTCGGCGTCCTCGGCACCGGCAAGATCGGCGAGGCGTTCACCCGGATCGCCCACGGCTTCGGCATGCGGCTGCTGGGCTGGGACGTCGTCGAGAACCCCGCCTGCCGGGAACTCGGCATGACCTACGTCCCCAAGGAACAGCTGCTCGCCGAGTCCGACCTGATCACCCTGCACGTCCCGCTGCTGCCCGAGACCCGGCACCTCATCGACGCCGAGGCCCTGAAGACGATGCGGGACGACGCGATCCTGGTGAACTCCAGCCGGGGCGGCCTCGTCGACACCGCGGCCCTCGTCGCCGAACTGCGCGCGGGCCGCTTCACGGGCGTCGGCCTGGACGTGTACGAGGCGGAGGCGGGGCTGTTCTTCCTCGACAAGTCCCTGGAGGCCGTCGACGACGACACCCTGGCCCGCCTCGTCACGTTCCCGAACGTCCTGGTGACGTCCCATCAGGCGTACTACACCGTGGACGCCGTCGGGCAGATCATCAAGACCACGGTGGACAACGTCCTCGACTACACCGCCGGCCGCCGCTCGGCGAACGTGCTGGTGCCGCGCAGCTGACCCGTCAGCTCCCGGACGATCGCCGCGCCGTTCAGCGTCAGCACCGACTCCGGGTGGAACTGCACCCCGGCGAAGCCCGGCCCGCGCAGCGCGTGCACCTCGCCGCCCGCCGCCCGGCTCACCTCGACGCCGTGCGCGGCCAGTTCGGCCGCCGCCTCGTCGTCGCAGCGCGCCGTGAAGCTGTTGTAGAAGCCGACGGTCTCCGGCCGCCCGAACAGGTCGATCTCCGTCTGCGCCCCCTGGTACGGCACCTCCTTGCGCACGATCTCCAGCCCCAGCTCGGCCGCGATCAGCTCGTGGCCGAGGCAGACCCCGAGGACGCCGTGCCGGTTCACGGGACTCCCCCCCGCCCGAGCGGAGCCGAGGGCCCGGGAGGTGATCACCTCGGCGGTCAGGCCGCGCAGGAACCGCATCTTCGGGTCGGCCGTGTCGGACGGGTCGCCCGGTCCGGGCCCCAGCACCAGCGGCCCCTCGTGGCCGAGCGCCGCCTCCCGCAGCCCCGGCTCGTCGTACCGCCGGACGGTCACCTCCAGCCCGCCGGCGCGCAGCACGTGCGCCAGCATCGCGGTGAAGGTGTCCTCCCCGTCGACCACCAGGGCGTGGCCCTCCAGGGCGTCCGGCGTCTCCTGCATCCGCAGCCAGAACGGCGCCAGCGAGGCCCGGCGCCCGTCCAGCGCCGCCCGCACCCGGGGGTCGTCGGCCATCCTCGGCAGTGCCGACTCCGCGCGCGGCCGCTCGGGGCGCACCCCCAGCGCGGCCAGCACCCCGGCCGCCTTGGCGTGGGTCTCGGCGACCTCGCCCGCCGGATCGGAGCCGCGCACCAGCGTGGCGCCGACCGCCACCCGCAGCCGGCCGTCCGCGGCGATGTCGGCGGTGCGGATGAGGATGGGGGAGTCCAGGGTCTGGGCGCCTCCCGCGTCCCGGCCGACCAGGGCCAGCGCGCCCGCGTAGTAGCCGCGCCCACCGGTCTCGTGCCGCTCGATCACCCGGCAGGCGTTCTGCACCGGCGACCCGGTGACGGTGGCGGCGAACATGGTCTCCCTGAGCACCTCCCGCACGTCCAGCGAGGACCGGCCGCGCAGCTCGTACTCGGTGTGCGCGAGGTGCGCCATCTCCTTCAGCCGGGGGCCGACCACGACCCCGCCCCGGTCGCCGACGGTGCACATCATCTTGAGCTCCTCGTCGACGACCATCGACAGTTCCTCGATCTCCTTGCCGTCGGCGAGGAACTCCAGCAGGTGCTCGGGGGTGGGACCCTCGGCCGGGTAGCGGTAGGTCCCGCTGATCGGGTTCATCACGACCGTCCCGCCGGACGCCCGCACGTGCACCTCGGGGCTCGCCCCGACCAGCGTCCTGTCCCCGGTGTGGACGACGAACGTCCAGTACGCTCCCCGCTCGCCCTCGAGGAGGCGCCGGAACAGCGCGAGCGCGTCGGCCCGCCCGAACCCGGGGATCTCGCCCTCGTAGGTCCGCCGGATCACGAAGTTGGCGCCCTCGCCCCGTCCGATCTCCTCCCGCAGCACGCGGCCGACGATCTCGCCGTACTCCTCGTCGGACACGTCGAAGCCGCCGTTCTCCACCCGCACGGTGTGCGACGGCAGGCGGGACAGGGCGTCCTCGAGCGGGATCTCGTACCGCTCCTCGGGGGTCAGCACCAGCAGCGGGGTGCCGTCGTCGCGGACGTCGAAGCCGCGCTCGCGGATCTGCCGGAACGGCACGAGCGCCAGACACGCGTCGGGCAGCTCGGCCAGGCGCTCGCGGGGGGTGACCGGGCCGATCAGCAGCTCGACCGTGCCGCCGTCCTCGACGGAGCGGCCCGGAGTGCGGCGGCGCAGCAGGGCGAAGGGGCGGTCGTCGTGGAGCAGTTGCGTCAGGTCCATGGCGGGTGTTCCTCTTTTCGTCGTGGACGGGCCCCGGACGAGACGGGTCCCGCGTGAGCGGAGAGGAACGGCCCCGGACACACCGAAGGCCGCCCCTCGGGCGGCCTTCGCGAAGTGTGGTGCGTACGCGCAGTCAGTGGGCCGCCGGAGAAGCGGTCCACCACCAGTTCATGGTCGGGGTCGAGTGCGCGAACATGGGACGCACCCTACCCCATGCCCCCGACGCCCACAGGGCGTATTCCGCGTCTCACTTCCTGGGCACGGCCTGGAGGGGAGGGCGGTACCCCGTAATGTGGGGAACGTGACCGTGAACGCTAAGACCAGCGCGAGCGCTGGCAACACCTGGCGAGACCTGCCCGCGGCGCAGCAGCCCGAGTACCCCGACGCCGAGGCTCTGCGCGCAGTGATCGCGGAGCTCGAGTCGTATCCGCCGCTCGTCTTCGCGGGCGAGTGCGACCAGCTGCGCGCCCGGATGGCGGCCGTCGCCAGGGGAGAGGCGTTCCTCCTCCAGGGCGGCGACTGCGCCGAGGCCTTCGACGCGGTGTCCGCCGACCACATCCGCAACAAGCTCAAGACCCTGCTCCAGATGGGCGCCGTGCTGACGTACGCCGCCTCGGTGCCCGTGGTGAAGGTGGGCCGGATCGCCGGCCAGTACTCCAAGCCGCGCTCCAAGCCGACCGAGACCCGGGACGGCGTGACGCTGCCCACCTACCGGGGCGACTCCGTCAACGGCTTCGAGTTCACCGAGGAGGCCCGCGTCCCGGACCCCGAGCGGCTGAAGCGGATGTACCACGCCTCGGCCTCCACGCTGAACCTGGTGCGCGCCTTCACCACCGGCGGCTACGCCGACCTGCGCCAGGTGCACGCCTGGAACCAGGACTTCGTGAAGTCGTCGCCGTCCGGCCAGCGCTACGAGCAGCTCGCCCGGGAGATCGACAACGCGCTGAACTTCATGCGGGCCTGCGGCACGGACCCGGAGGAGTTCAAGACGGTCGAGTTCTACTCCTCGCACGAGGCGCTGCTGCTCGACTACGAGTCGGCGCTGACCCGCGTGGACTCGCGCACCGGCCGGCTGTACGACGTCTCCGCGCACATGGTGTGGATCGGTGAGCGCACCCGCCAGCTGGACCACGCGCACATCGAGTTCGCCTCGAAGATCCGCAACCCGATCGGCATCAAGCTCGGCCCGACGACGACGGCCGAGGAGGCGCTGCAGTACATCGACCGCCTCGACCCCGAGCGCGAGCCGGGCCGGCTGACCTTCATCGTCCGCATGGGCGCGGACAAGATCCGCGACCGGCTCCCCGAGCTGGTCGAGAAGGTCACCGCGTCCGGTGCCACCGTCGCCTGGGTGACCGACCCGATGCACGGCAACACCTTCGAGGCGGCCTCGGGCCACAAGACCCGCCGCTTCGACGACGTGCTCGACGAGGTGAAGGGCTTCTTCGAGGTCCACAAGGAGCTCGGCACCCACCCGGGCGGCATCCACGTGGAGCTCACCGGCGACGACGTCACCGAGTGCGTGGGCGGCGGTGACGAGATCTTCGTCGACGACCTGCACCAGCGCTACGAAACGGCCTGCGACCCGCGGCTCAACCGCAGCCAGTCGCTGGACCTGGCGTTCCTCGTCGCCGAGATGTACCGGGACCAGTAACCGGCCGTGCCGGTGACGGCACCGGAAGGGGTGGGGCGCGGATCACAGGGATCCGCGCCCCACCCCGCTTTTGCGCCCTCTGGACGGCCGGTAAGGTTAGGTTTGCCTCACCGATCGGACGGGTCCCCGGTCAGTCGGTACGGCACGACCATGGATCCCGCTCGGGAGGTGGACCGCGTGTTCGTCTGCAGTTGCTTCGGTGTGACCGAGGAACAGGTGAGGAGCCACGCGGAGGCCGGTGCGTGCACGCCCCGGCAGATCGCCTCCGCCTGCAAGGCCGGCACCGACTGCGGCGGCTGCGTACGGCGCATCCAGGAGCTGCTGGGCCGCGGCGCCTGCCCGCGCCGCCGGCTGATCGACCAGGGGGAACCGCCGCTGACGGCGAAGCTGCCCGAAGCCGCCTAGCGGCGGGCCGGAGGCCGTGCGGGCGTCGTCCGGGCGGTGCCCGGCGCGTCGCGTCTAGTGCGTCGAGAAGCCGCTCGTCCCCGGGCCCGACGAGTCGGGCTGGGACTGCTCGACGACCGTCGACAGGTACAGCGCCTCGCCCATCTTCTCGATCAGTTCGAGCTGGGTGTCCAGGTAGTCGACGTGGTGCTCCTCGTCGGCCAGGATCGCCTCGAAGACGTTGGCCGAGGTGATGTCGCCCTTGTTGCGCATGATGTCCACCCCCCGGCGCAGGCGGTCGATCGCCTCGAGTTCGATCTCCCGGTCGGCCTGGAACATCTCGGTCACCGTCTGCCCGACCCGGACGTGGAACAACCGCTGGTAGTTCGGCAGGCCGTCGAGCAGCAGGATGCGGTCGGTGAGCACCTCGGCGTGCCGCATCTCGTCGAAGGACTCCTCGCGCGTGTACCGGGCGAGTTTCGTCCAGCCCTTGTGGTCCTGCAGTTTCGAGTGCAGGAAGTACTGGTTGATCGCCGTGAGCTCGGCGGTCAACTGCTCGTTCAGGAGTTCGATGACCTCGGGGTCGCTCTGCATCGCGTGGGTTCCTTCCGCGCGGGAACGGGCGGGTTGCGCCGCATGATTCCACCGCCGGGAAAGATCGTCCAGTAAGTCTTCACTTAGTAAGTAAGACCATACTTAGCCGGGTTCATGATGAATTGCCCTGTTCTGTCGAGCCCCGTTCGGAGGCATTGCCCCGGGTCTGTCAGGATGGAGGCATGGGTCAGCCGGCGGAACGGGAATCGGGGGAGCGCGCAGCAGGAGGAGCGGCGCGGTTCGAACTCCCGCCGGGCCAGCGACTGCAACGGGGCTGGCCGGTCACGCACTACGGGCCGGTCCCCAAGTTCCGGCCCGACCGCTGGGAGTTCCGGGTCTTCGGGGCCACCGCCGACGGCGAGAAGCGCGGCTGGAACCACGAGGAGTTCACGGCCTTGCCGTACGTCACCGTGGTGGCCGACCTGCACTGTGTCACGAAGTTCAGCATGGTCGGCGCCGAATGGGGCGGCGTCCCGGCCCGGACCGTCCTGGACATCGCCCCGCCCGCGCCCGACGTCACCCATGTGATGGTGTGGGCGGAGTACGGGTTCAGCTCCAACCTCCGGCTGGCGGACTTCGCCTCCGGGCGCACCCTGTTCGCCACGCACAAGGACGGCGAACTGCTGACCGCCGAGCACGGTTTTCCGCTGCGCCTGATCGTCCCCCACCTGTACGCCTGGAAGGGCCCCAAATGGGTCCGCGGCATCGAGTACATGACCGCCGACCGCCGGGGCTTCTGGGAGGAGCGCGGCTACCACAACATCGGCGACCCCTGGAAGGAGCAGCGCTACTCCTACCAGGAGGAACCGGGAGACGGCCCGGAGCTCTGACCCCCGGGGCCCCGGCCCCGCAGCCCGGCGCCGGCGGCCCGGCCGCTCAGCCGTTCCGGAGCTTCTTCAGCCGCTCCACGTCCGCCGCGTGCCCCTCCTTGCCGCCCGGCGTCTCGATGACCAGCGGCACGCCCGCGGTCGCGGGGTGCGTCATCAGCTCTCGGAACGGACCCTCGCCGATGTGACCGGCGCCGATGTTCGCGTGCCGGTCCTTGTGCGCTCCGACCACGTCCGAGGAGTCATTGGCGTGGATCAGCCTCAGCCGCCCCTCGCCGACCGTGTCCACCAGTAGGTCCAGCGTCCGGTGCATCCCGCCGGGTTCGGCCAGGTCGTGCCCCGCCGCGAACACGTGGCAGGTGTCCAGGCAGACGCCCAGCTTCGGATGGGCGTCCAGCGCCTCGAAGTACGGCCCGAAGTCCCAGGTCCGCGAGCACAGCGAGGCCCCCTGGCCCGCCGTCGACTCCAGCAGCAGGAACGGGTCGTCGTCCCGGGTGAGCTCGTCGAGCAGCGGCAGCATGCGCTCGCGCACCTGCCGCAGCGCCACCGGACGCTCCCGCCCACCGGTCGCGCTGCCGGTGTGCACCACCACGCCCAGCGCGCCGATCTCCCGGCCGCGCCGCAGGGAGTGCCGCAGCGACTCCACGGACCGCTCGACGGTCGCCTCGGTGTGGGACCCGAAGTTGATCAGGTACGGGGCGTGCACGTACGCCGGGATCGACCCGGCCGCGCAGGCCGCGCGGAACGCCTCGTCCTGCCGCGGGTTCCCGGCCGGTGTGGCCCAGCCGCGCGGGTTGGCGACGAACACCTGCACGGCCTCGGCGCGCAGCTCACGGGCGTAGGACAGGCCGACGGAGTGCAGGCCCCCGGCCACGGGGACATGGCTGCCGACGGGGTTGCGGACGGGGCCGGACGGGTGACTCTTCACCCGTCAAGGGTGTCATGATCCCAGGGGCTCCCGGCTCCCGGCTCCCGGCTCCCGGCTCCCGGCTCCCGCCCCGTCGGCGGATCCTCCCGTCAGCGGATCCTGAGGGTGATCGTCGATCCCTTGGGCGCGGTGTCCCCGCCCTCCACGGACTGGCCCTTGACGGTGTCGCCGAACAGGCCCAGCAGACCGCGGTCCTCCTTCACCCGGAACCCGGCCCCCTCCAGCTTCTGCCTGGCCTCGTCCACGCCGTCGCCGACCACGTCCGGGACCTCGACCATCTCCGGGCCCTTGGACAGCGTCAGCGTCACCGTGTCGCCCTCGGCGACCTCGCGGCCGGCCTGCGGGGACTGCCGGGCCACCGCTCCGGCGTCGTGCTCGGAGTTGACCCGCTCGGCGGCGACCTCCACCTTCAGACCGGCCTCCGCCAGCTCGGCGCGGGCGTCCTCGAGGTCGTCGCCGGTCACGTCGGGGACGTCCACCGGGCTGCCCTTGCTCACGGTGAGCGCCACCGCCGAGTCCGCACGGACCTCGGTGCCCTTGACCGGCTCGGTGGAGATCACGGAGCCCCGCGGCACGTCCTCGCTGAACGCCCGGGTGACCATGCCCGGCTCCAGGCCCTCGTCCTTCAGCACGGAGCGCGCCTCGTCCAGCCGGTAGCCGTCGAGGTCGGGCACCCGCACGGTCTGCGGGCCCTTGGAGAGGACGAGCGACACCGGGGCGTTGCCGCGGATGCGGGCACCGGCCTTCGGGTCCGTGCTGATCACCGTGCCCCGCTCCACGGTGTCGCTGTACGCCTCCTCGACCCGGCCGACGCCCAGCCCGGCGTCCGCCAGCCGGTCCCGGGCCTCCTGCTCGGTCTTCGACAGCAGCGGCGGCACCTGGGTGAACTGGCCGGAGTTGATGTACCACACGCCCGTGCCCACCCCGAGGAACAGCAGCACGGCCACGACGATCGCCGTCGGGCCGCGCCGCAGCGCGAGGCGGCGCCGGGGCGGCAGCGGGGGCGGGGACGGGAGCCTGCTGGTGCGCCGGAAGGAGCCCGGGCCGCCGCCGTCGTCCTCGTCGACGGGCAGCGGGCGGGGCACCGTCAGCGCGCGCGGGATGACGCTCGTACGGTCCTCGGCGTTGTCGTGCTCCACCGTCAGCGCCTGCGGCGGCATCGCGTCCAGCTGCTCCTCGCCGAGCCCGCCGCGCGCCTCGCGGGCCCGCGCGAGCAGCGCCACCGCGTCGTGCGGGCGGATCTCCGGGTTGCGCGCGGTCGCCGACGCGACCAGCTCGTCCAGCTCGTACGCCATGCCGGGCACCGCGGCCGAGGGGGGCGGCACGTCCTCGTGCAGGTGCTTGTAGAGGACGGTCGCGGGGGAGTCGCCGTCGTGCGGCTTCTCGCCGGTCAGCATCTCGTGCAGCAGGATGCCGCAGGCGTAGACGTCCACGCGGGGGTCGGCGGTGCCGTGCTCGATCTGCTCCGGCGCGAGGTAGGAGACCGTGCCCAGCACGGTGCCGGTGGTGTTGGTCACCGTGTCCACGGCCCGGACCAGTCCGAAGTCGGCGACCTTGACCCGGCCGTCGTCCCCGATCAGCACGTTCTCGGGCTTCATGTCCCGGTGCACGAACCCGGCCCGGTGCGCGGCACCGAGCGCGGCCAGCACCGGCTCCAGGATGTCCAGCGCGGCCCGCGGCTGCAGCGCGCCGCGCTCGCGCAGCACGTCCCGCAGGGTGCAGCCGGCGACGTACTCCATCGCCAGGTAGACGTACGCCCCGTCGGTGCCCTGGTCGAAGACCTGCACCACGTTCGGGTGGGCCAGCCGGGCCACCGACTTCGCCTCGCGGATGAACCGCTCGACGAACGAGGCGTCGGCCGCGAGGGAGGGGTGCATCACCTTGAGCGCGAGGACGCGGTCCAGACGGGTGTCCACGGCCCGGTAGACCGTGGCCATCCCGCCGACCGCGATCCGCGCCTCGACGCGGTACCGCCCGTCGAGCACCTGCCCGACCAGAGGGTCCTGAAGGGTCGTGTCCACGCAGGCGAGTCTACGAGCCGACGCCGGCACCCCCGACCGCTCCGGTCCTGTTCGGAGCGCGACTGCAGCCGACCTGTGACGCAACGCACGCCCCCGGCCGCCCCGCGCGACGGCGTGCGCCCCCGGCCGCCCCGGAACGGGCGGCGCGCGGACGGGGGAGGGAAGCGGCGCCCGCGCCGCCGGTCAGAACGCGGGCCGCTCCGGGTCCAGCACGGCCAGGCCCTCGCCGGGGGACGACGCCTCGGCGAAGTGCCTCCGCGGGATCCGCCCCGCCAGCCGGGCCAGCCGCCCCGCCTCCACCGCGTGGCGCATGGCGGCGGCCATCCGCACCGGGTCCTGCGCCCGCGTCACCGCCGACGCCAGCATCACCCCCGCGCACCCCAGCTCCATCGCCAGCGCCGCGTCCGACGCCGTGCCCGCCCCCGCGTCCAGGATCACCGGCACACCCGCGCGCTCCACGATCAGCTGGAAGTTGTGCGGGTTCCGGATCCCGAGCCCCGACCCGATCGGCGACCCCAGCGGCATGATGGCCGCACAGCCGACGTCCTCCAGCTTCCGCGCCAGCACCGGATCGTCGTTCGTGTACGGCAGCACCGTGAACCCGTCGTCGACCAGCGTCTCCGCCGCCTCCAGCAGCTCCACGGGGTCCGGCAGCAGCGTGCGCTCGTCGGCGATGACCTCCAGCTTGACCGTCCCGGTGCCCAGCGCCTCCCGCGCGAGACGCGCGGTGAGCACGGCCTCCCCGGCGGTGTAGCAGCCGGCCGTGTTCGGCAGCACCTGGATCCCCAGCTTCTCCAGCACCGACAGCACCGACCCGTGCACCGACGGGTCCACCCGCCGCATCGCCACGGTCGTCAGCTCCGTCCCGGACGCCACCAGGGCCCGCTCCAGCACGTCGAGGCTGGGCGCCCCGCCGGTGCCCATGATCAGGCGGGACGTGAAGGACGTGCCGCCGAGGACGAACGGATCGTCGGCCATGGTCAGCCTCCCTGGACGGCGGTGAGGACTTCCACGCGGTCACCCTCCGCCAGGGCGGTGGCGGGCCACTGGGCGCGCGGGACGACGGTTTCGTTCAGGGCGGCGGCCACTCCCGAGGGCGCCGCGGTGAGCGACCGTACGACGGCGTCGAGGACCGTGCCGGAGTCGACCTGCCGGGACTCGCCGTTGACCGAGATGTTCATGCGGGCTGCTCCGTGAGTGCGGCGGCGGTGAAGCGCCGGGGGGTGAAGGGACGGGCCTCCGGAGGGAGTTCCCCGGTGGTCAGGACGTGCGCCAGGGCGTCGCCGGTGACCGGCGTGAGCAGGACGCCGTTGCGGTGGTGGCCGGTGGCCAGCACCAGCCCCTCCAGCGCGGTCGGGCCGAGCAGCGGCGCGTTGTCGGGGGAGCCGGGGCGCAGCCCGGCCCGGGTCTCGACGAGCGGCAGCTCGGTGATCCCGGGGACCAGCTCGTGGGCGTCGCGCAGCAGCTCGTACACCCCGCCCGCGGTGACGGTCGTGTCCCAGCCCTTCTCCTCGCTGGTCGCCCCGACGACCAGCTCACCGCTCTCGCGCGGCACCAGGTAGACGTGGCTGCCGCGCACCACGGCCCGCACGGTCCGGCTCAGGAACGGTGCCGTGTGTGCCGCGGGGCCCGGCATCGTCAGCCGCAGCACCTGCCCCTTCACGGGGCGCACGGGCGGCAGCACGTCCTCGGGGACGCCCGCGAGCCGCCCGCTGAGGCTGCCCGCGGCGAGCACCACCTGCCCGGCGCCCCGCTCGGTGCCGTCGGAGGTGACGACGCCCGTCACCCGGTCCCGTGCGACGGTGAGCCGCTCGGCCCACGTGCGGTGGAGGGCCACACCGGCCCGCTCGCACGCGGTCACCAGCGCCGCCGCCAGCCGCCGCGGGTCGATCTGGTGGTCGCCGTCGACCCGCAGGCCGCCGCGCACGCCCGGCGCGAGCAGGGGCTCCAGACGCCGGCACTCCCGCCCGGTCAGCCAGTGCGATTCCAGCCCCGACTGCTGCTGCAGCAGGTGCAGTTCCCGCAGGTGGGCGCGGTCGTCGGCGTCCAGCGCCACCGCGAGGGTGCCGCACCGGCGGTAGCCGAGGTCGTGCCCGGTGAGCTCGGTCAGCTCGGCCGCGAAGTCCGGGTAGCGGCGCGCGGAGGCGAGGTTCAGACCGAGCAGGGTCTGCTCGCCGTGGTGCAGTTCCGTGACGGCGGCCAGCATCCCGGCGGCCACCCGAGCGGCGCCGCCGCCCGGTTCGGGGTCCACCAGGGCCGTGGCGAGACCGCGCTGCGCGGCCCGCCAGGCCGTGACCAGACCGATGATCCCGCCCCCGACGACGAGGACGTCTGGGGTGCGCGTGGGCGACATGGGCGTCCAGCCCCTCCCTTCGCCGGCATGACCCGGATCAGGTTCGTACGGTCGGAGGCCGCCAGCCTCCCTCTCAGCCCGGTGCGTCCGGACTCCCGCGAGTGTTCTACGTTGGCCACCCTAGCCCGCGGCACAGCGCACTCGTAAGGGAGTCTCCGAGATGGCACGTTCGCTCGACGGTCTCGTCCTCGCCCCCGTGGCCGATCAGGCCCCGGGGCAGGTCGGGACCCGCACCCGGTTCGCCTACCACGAGCGGGACGGCGAGGTCTGGGCCGAGTACGCGGGCGGCGACGTCGTGCGCGGGCATCTGGTGGGTACCCGGGAGGGCGACCGGCTGGACTTCCGGTACGTGCAGCTCAAGCGGGACGGCACGACGGCGTCGGGGCACTGCGTGTCGACGGTCGTGGAGCTGCCCGACGGGCGGGTACGGCTGGAGGAGACCTGGCGGTGGGAGTCGCAGCCGGGCCGCGGGACGAGCGTCGTGGAGCAGCTCGCGGCGGACGGGACCGACTGACGCCCCCTCAGGTGTCCTCGGGTGTCTAAGGTGATCGGGTGAGCGAGCAGAGGCAGGAACCGGGACCCTCCGAGCCGCGTCGGGTGGTGGTGGCGGGTGCGGGCATGGCCGGTGTGCAGACCGCGGTCGCCCTGCGGGAGCAGGGCTTCACCGGCACCGTGACCCTGATCGGCGCGGAGCCCCACCAGCCCTACGACCGGCCGCCGTTGTCCAAGGCGGTGCTGCTCGGCACGGCCGAGAACTCCGCCTTCGACGTCGACTTCGAGGCGCTCGGCGTCGAACTGCGGCTCGGCTGCGAGGTGCTCGGCCTGCGTCCCGGCGACCACGAGCTGGACACGGAGGCCGGGCCCGTGCCCTACGACGTCCTGGTGCTCGCCACCGGCGCGGAACCGGTCCGGCTGCCGGGCGCGCAGGGCGTCGCCGGTGTGCACCTGCTGCGCACCCTGGACGACGCCGAACGGCTGAAGCCGGTCCTCGCGCGGCAGCGCGACGTCGTGGTGGTCGGCGCCGGCTGGATCGGCGCGGAGTTCGCCACCGCCGCGCGCGAGGCGGGCTGCGCGGTCACCGTCGTGGAGGCCGCCGGACGGCCGCTCGCCGAGACGCTGCCCGCCGAGGTGGCCGCCCCGATGGCCGCCTGGTACGCCGACGCCGGCGTCGACCTGCGCACGCACGCGCGCGTGGAGCGCGTCGAGCCCGGCGCCGTGGTCCTCGGCGACGGCACGCGGCTGCCCGCGGGAGCCGTGGTCGTCGGCATCGGCGCCCGGCCCGCCACGGCGTGGCTGGCGGGCTCCGGGGTCGCGCTCGGGGCGCACGGCGAGGTCGTCGCCGACCGCCACCTGGCGACCTCCGTGCCGGACGTCTACGCGGTCGGCGACTGCGCGTCCTTCCCCTCGGGCCGGTACGGCGAACGCCTGCTGGTCCACCACTGGGACAACGCCCTCCAGGGACCGCGCACGGTCGCCGTGAACATCCTCGGCGCGGCCACCGGCCGGACACCGGCGGTGTACGACCCGGTGCCGTACTTCTGGTCCGAGCAGTTCGGGCGCTTCGTCCAGTACGCGGGACACCACGTGGACGCCGACCGGACCGTGTGGCGCGGGGACCCCGCCGGCCCGGCGTGGACCGTGTGCTGGCTGCGGGAGTCGCGCCTGGTCGCGCTGCTGGCGGTGGGACGGCCCCGGGACCTGGCCCAGGGGCGCCGGCTGATCGAGGCGGGTGCGGCGATGGACCCGGAGCTGCTGGCGGACCCGGCGCGGCCGCTGAAGTCGGCGACCGTGTGACGACCGCCGGGGGCCCTGTGCGGGCGAGGCCGACTTCCGGCTGTCGGTGGCAGGTGGCAGGCTTGTTCCCGTGACCGAGATTGACGCAAAGATCGATGCTCTCGTCCCCGACTGGCTCACCCTTCCCGACATCGCCGAAAAGCTCGGCGTCGAGGTGACGCGGGTCCGGCAGCTGGTCAAGGAGGGCCAGCTCGTCGCCGTGCGCCGGGGAGAGAACCGTGCGCTGCACGTCCCCGCCGCCTTCATCGACGGGGACAAGGTCGTCAAGGGCCTGACCGGCACCCTGACGCTCCTGCGGGACGACGGCTTCACGGTCGAGGAGATGCTGGAGTGGCTGTTCACTCCCGACCCCACACTGCCGGGCACGCCCGCGCAGGCGCTGAGCGAGAACCGCGGCACGGAGGTGAAGCGCCGCGCCCAGGCGCTCGCGGTCTGAGCCTCCCCCGGCCCCGACCGTCCGGAGCCCGATCCGAACGACCGCCCGGCGTCCGCTGACCGCGGCGCCGGGCTCGAACCGCCCCGACCGCCCGCCCCGGGTGCCGTCGGGCGCGGGGGGCGTCTCGTGGTCTCCCGCGGCACCGGCATAGGGTCCTCCTGCGGCGCGCACGCCACCGCCCGGTCCGGGCCGGGGCGGCCCGCCGACGACCCGCCCGGGCCGCCGGGCCCGGACGCCGTGACGCCACCGACACCCGGGGGGACCTCCGCATGCCCGACACCGCAGCCACCACCGCCCGTGCCCGGCTCGCCGACGCCCGGCTCTACCTCTGCACCGACGCCCGCAAGCGCCAGGGGGACCTCCCGGAGTTCCTGGACGCCGTCCTGGCCGGCGGGGTCGACATCGTGCAACTGCGGGACAAGGGCATGGAGGCCGCCGAGGAGCTGGAGCACCTGGCGGTCCTCGCCGAGGCCTGCGCCCGGCACGGCAAGCTGCTCGCGGTCAACGACCGCGCGGACGTCGCCCACGCCGCCGGCGCCGACGTCCTCCACCTCGGCCAGGGCGACCTCCCCGTCCCCGCGGCCCGCGCCCTGCTCGGCGACGACGTCCTGATCGGCCGCTCCACGCACGCCGAGTCGGAGGCCGCCGCGGCCGCCGTCCAGCCCGGCGTGGACTACTTCTGCACCGGTCCCTGCTGGCCCACCCCCACCAAGCCCGGCCGCCCCGCCCCCGGTCTCGGCCTGGTCCGGTACGCCGCCGCCCTCGGCACTTCGCGCCCCTGGTTCGCCATCGGCGGCATCGACCTCGGCAACCTCGACCAGGTCCTGGAGGCCGGCGCCCGCCGGGTCGTCGTCGTCCGGGCCGTCACCGAGGCCGACGACCCGGGCGCGGCGGCGGCCGCCTTCGCCGAGCGGCTGCGGCAGGCCGCCCCGGACGCCGGATGACCCCTCGCGCGTCTCAGGTTTGTCCAAAGGGTGGACAGCAAGTCGGCATATCAGACAAATCTCTTGCTTTCGGTTGGGGGACCGCCGCGCCCTGGCTAACCTGCCGGTATGGCCCTCGGAACCGCATCCACCAGGACTGATCGCGCCCGCACCGTGCGCGACATGCTCGCCGCCGGGAAGACGACGTACTCGTTCGAGTTCTGGGCCCCCAAGACGGAGAAGGGCGAGCGCAACCTGTGGAACGCGCTCCGCAGGGTCGAGGCCGTGGCCCCCAGCTTCGTCTCCGTGACGTACGGCGCGGGCGGTTCCACCCGGGCCGGCACGGTGAAGGCGACCGAGCAGATCGCCGCCGACACCACCCTCACGCCGGTCGCCCACCTCACCGCGGTCAACCACTCCGTCGCCGAACTGCGCAACATCATCGGCCAGTACGCCGACGCCGGGATCCGCAACATGCTCGCCGTGCGCGGCGACCCGCCCGGCGACCCGATGGGCGACTGGGTGCCGCATCCGCAGGGCCTGACCTACGCCGCCGAACTCGTCCGGCTCATCAAGGAGTCGGGCGACTTCTGCGTCGGTGTCGCCGCCTTCCCGGAGATGCACCCGCGCTCGGCCGACTGGGACACGGACGTCGCGCACTTCGTCGACAAGTGCCGGGCCGGCGCCGACTACGCGATCACGCAGATGTTCTTCCACCCCGAGTCCTACCTGCGCCTGCGTGACCGGGTCGACACGGCCGGCTGCGAGACCCCGGTGATCCCCGAGGTCATGCCGGTGACCAGCGTGAAGATGCTGGAAAGATTGCCAAAGCTCAGTAACGCAGCGTTCCCGGACGCCCTCAAAGACCGGATCCTCGCAGCGAAGGACGATCCGGCGGCGGTACGCTCCATTGGCATCGACTTCGCCACGGAGTTCTGCGCGCGGCTGCTGGCCGAGGGAGTGCCCGGACTGCACTTCATCACGCTCAACAACTCCACGGCGACCCTGGAAATCTACGAGAACCTGGGTCTGCACCATCCACCGCAGACCTAGACCGGTCGCACCGGTGTACGACACACTGCGTAGCGGCCGCTGGGAGAGGGGCGTACATGGGCTGGACGGTCCTCTACATCGCGTTCGGCATCGTCGCGCTGTGGCTGCTCGGCGAGGTGCTGTTGCAGTACAAGGCGCGCCTGCGCTGGCGGCTGCTCGCCTTCGGCGGGTTCCTCGGTGTCGTGCTCGGTGTGCTGATCCCGTCCGTCGTCGTCATCGGGCTGGGTGCCGCCGCCTTCGCGGTCGGCCAGACCTACGTCACGCTGTCCTTCCGCCGCGGCTTCGCGGCCGGCTGGGCGGTCAACTCCCCGATGCTGGCCGCCGCCAAGGGCCGCCGCGGGGACCGCGGACGCCAGGAACCGACCCTGGAGGTCTCCGACCTGGAGACGGCCGGCGGCGGTTACGGCGACGAGGGCGCCGGCCACCGCGACGACCGGGACGGCCACGGCACGGACGACCGGGACGCCTACGGGGCGGACGACCGGGGCGGCTACGGCACGGACGACGACTACGACCGCGACGACGTGTTCACCCCCGCGCGCCCCGACCGGACGGCGGACACCGGGAGCACCGCCGTCTACGAGCCGCAGCCCATGCCCGACGACACCGGCTCCTACGGCGTCTACGGCGACACGGGGTACTCCGCCCCGTCCCAGGACCAGTACGCGGCGACCGCCCAGGGCGCCGACCAGGGCTACGCCTACGACTACTCCGGCTACGGCCAGCAGCAGGGCTACGACACCACCGGGCAGCAGCAGTACGCCGCCTACTCCGACCCGTACATCGGCACCCAGACCTACGGCGGGACCTCGTACGACACCGGCTACGCCGACCCGCAGCAGTACGGCCAGCAGGCCTACGGCCAGGACCAGTACGCCGGCGCCCACGGCGGCGAGACCCCGCCCGGCGGCCTGTGGGTCCCGCAGCAGCGCAGCACCGACGACCCGTACGGCGGTGAACTCCCGCCGGAGCAGCCCTACCCGTACCAGGGCGACGGGCAGACGCCCGGGGCCGGGAGCGGGACCGGGTACGACGAGCAGTACCGCTTCTGACGCCCGGCCGGGAGGTCACTGGGACCCCTGGAACCCCGGTCCCTCCACGATCAGCCCGGCGACCAGCGCGCCCGACATGCCGGCGTGCGGGAGACCGCCCCCGGGGTGGGACCAGCCGCCGACGCGGTACAGCCCCGGGAGCGGGGTGGTGTTGGCCGGGTGGAGGAAGCGGCCCCGGCCGGCGGCGAGAGCGGGAGCGGGGACGCCTCCCCGCACGGCGCCCGTCTCCTCCCCGAAGTCGCCGGGCGTGCGCACCTCCCGCCACAGGACACGCTCGCGCAGACCGGGGACAGCGGCCCCGGCGGCCTCGACGAGCAGGTCCGCGAACCGCTCGCCGGCCCCTCCCGCACCCCAGTCCACCCCGTGCGGCACCGCGGCGGACAGGACCGCGGACTCGTGCTCCGCGTCGGGGCGCAGGGCGGGGTCGTCCGGCCGCAGCACCGTCACCGTGGGCCGGGCCGGGGGGCTGCCGGGGGCGGTGAGGAAGTCCAGCTCGGCCGTGCGGTCGGGGGCGTGCACCACCGTGCGGTGCGCCGCCCCGGACTCGCGCGGCCCGCGCAGCGCCAGCAGCACCGTGAACCGGCCGGGCCGCCGCAGGCCCGCGGGGTCGGGGCGCACGTCGTCGTCGCCGTACAGCGGATGCCCGGTCATGCGCTCCAGCCGGTGCGGGTCCACCCCCGCGACCACGTGGTCCGCCTCGGACACCGTGCCGTCGTCGAGCTCCACCCCCGCCGCCCGGCCGTCCTCCTCCAGGATCCGGGCGACCCCGGTGCCGAAGCGGAACTCGACCCCGCGGGCCAGGCACCGCTCGTGCACCGCGCGCGCCAGCTCCCGCAGGCCCCCGCCGCGCACGTACCACGTGCCGAAGGCGTACTCCATGTACGGCAGCACGGCCGCGCTCGCCGGGGTGTCGCGCGGGTCCAGGCCGTGGGCGAGCGCGTGGCTCTCCAGGAGGGCGGCCAGCCGGGGGTCCCGCAGTTCCCAGGCGCCGACCTCGGCGAGGGTGGCGGCCCGGCGGGTGCGCAGCAGCCGCTTGTGGGGGACCGCCGGGTAGGGCTCGCGCTCGGCCAGCACCTGCCAGTTCGGCCACAGCGGCTCCTCCAGCAGCGGCCTGCGCGCCCGGTCCCAGGCCTCGCGGGCCCGCACCAGGAAGTCGCCCCACCGGCGGCCGGCCCCCGCCCCGAGCGCCTCGTCCAGGGCCGCGACGACCCCCGCGCGCGAGGTGTTCGGCAGCGACACCCGGGTGCCGTCCGCGAACACGTGCCGCGCCGACGGATCGACCCGGACCAGGTCGACGCAGTCCTCCAGCGGCTCCCGGCCGGTCTTGACGAAGAGGTCGCGGTACACCGCGGGGAGGGTGAGCAGACCGGGGCCGGTGTCGAAGGAGAACCCGTCCCGCTCCCGCCGGCGCAGGGCACCGCCGTACGTCTCCGTCCGCTCGTACACCGCCACCCGGTGGCCCGCGACGGCCAGCCGGGCGGCGGCCGCCATCGCGCCCATCCCGGCGCCGATCACCGCAATCCGTGCCATGCCAGGGACTTTATCCGCCGCCGTCGGCGGGCCGGTCCCCGAGTACCGGCAGCCCCGCGCGGGTGACCGGCCGCCGGCCCGATGCCGTGGGGGCGTGCGCGCGGGGATGAGTACCCGTACCTAGCCGCCGAGATGAGTACGCGCGCGGATGGGCCGCGACCCGCGGGGACGAGAGAGTGGAGACCACGGAGAGGGGCACGTTCCCGGAACCGGCGGCACGGGGCGCCGGAACGGTGCGGCCCGCGATCCGCTCCTTCCGCCGGCACCGTCGGCGGGAGCGAGGCACGGGGGAACCGGGGGACGACCGCGCACGGGGGTCCTGCGGGGATGCACGGGGGAACCACGGGGGAACCACGGGGGAACAGGGAGGCGCCGGTCCGGCGGTGGCCCGCGGGGGACGCGGCCACCGTCGGACCGGCGCTCCCGCCCGCCCCGTCACCCGGCCTCAGCGGCGGCCGCTGACCCGGCCCTGCAGCAGCCGGGACAGGGCGGAGTGCACGTCCTCCAGGGAGCGCTCCGGCTGGAAGGACTTCCAGTCCAGCGCGGCCACCAGCACCATGCCGACCAGTGCCGCCGCCGTCAGCGGGACGTCGATCTCCTCGCTGAACTCGCCGTCGGCCACGCCCTCGCGCAGCACGCCCTCGACCACCGCCACGGCCTGCTGCCGCACCACCATCAGCGTGGACTGCCAGGCCCGGTTGGTGCGCCACAGCTCGGCCACGTACAGCTGGGTGAAGGCCGGGTAGCGGTCGATGAAGACCAGGCCCGCGCGGATCATCGCGTCCAGGGCGTCGACCTTGCCGCCGCCCTCCCCGGCCGTCCTCTCGGCCGCCTCCCGCAAGGAGGCGGTCAGGAGGCCGACGCCGTGCCGCAGCAACTCCTCGAAGAGGACCGACTTGCTCGCGAAGTTGTAGTAGACCGTGCCCTTGGCGACCCCCGCCCGCTCGGCGATCTCGTCCACGGTGGTGGCGGAGAAGCCCTGTTCGGCGATGAGGGTGACGGCCGCCTCGTAGAGCTTCTGCCGGGTGGCCTCGCGGCGGGCGCTGCCGCCCGACGTGGTGCTGCTGCGTTCCATGGCCCCGATTCTCACAGGAGCGCCGGCCTGTCCGTTCACAGGCTCAGCTCCGGGTGCAGCCGGTCCAGGGTCCACACCTGCCGGCGGCGGGCGGTCAGCGCGGTCAGCGCGAGGGCGCCCGCGGTGAAGGCCGCCAGCACGGCGCACGCCTGCCACACCGGTCCGAGACCGCCGCCCGTGATGAGCCGCCTGAGCGCCTCGACGACGTGGGTCATCGGCAGGAAGGGGTGCAGCGCGTTGAAGAAGCCGGGACTGGTCTGCACGGGGTACGTGCCGCCCGCCGAGGTCAGCTGGAGCATCAGCAGCGCGAGGACGAGGATCCGGCCGGCCGCTCCGAAGCGCGCGTTCAGCCACTGCACGATCGCCGCGAAGCACGCCGTCACCAGGAACAGGAAGCCCACCGTCCCCGCCGCCCGGGCCATCCGCAGCCCGAGCGCCCAGTGCAGCACCGACATCAGCGCCACCGTCTGCAGCACCCCGATCGCCAGCACCGGCAGCCACCCCGCCAGCGCGACCCGCCGGGCCGAGGCGCCGGCGGCGAGGGCCCGCCGGTTCATCGGCGGGATGAGCATGTACGCCACCATCGCGCCCACCCACAGCGACAGGGGGATGAAGTACGGGGCGAAGCCGGTGCCGTAGTTGGGCGCCTTGTGCAGGTCGTGGGTGACGAGCCGGACCGGGTCGGCCATCACCTCGGTGCGCCGGTCGCGGTCCTGCCGGTCGTAGTCGGGGATCCGTTCGGCGCCCTGGTGCAGTCCGCCGGCGAGCTCGCCGGAGCCGTCGACGAGCCGGTAGATGCCGCCGTTCAGGTCGTCCGCGCCGGTCTTGAGCCGGTTGACGCCCTTGTCCAGGTCCAGGGCGCCGGTCTCGGCGGTGCCCAGGCCCTTGGCCAGCTTCTTCGCGCCGGCGGCGACCTTGCCGGCGCCGGTGTTCAGCTGGTTGATCCGGGTGACGGCGTCGTCGAGGTCCTCGGAGAGGCGCGGGGCGCGGTCGGCGAGCGTCCGGGCCTGCTTCTCCAGGGTGCCGAGGCGGGTGTCGAGCTCCTCCAGGTCGTCGCGGCGGTCGGTGACCAGGGCGCTGACCTCGTCGGCGACGGTCGCCGCGGTGGCCGTCGCGTCCCGGGCCCGCTCCAGATCGGGGCAGGCGGGATCGGGCGGGGCGGTGTCCTCGGCCGGGGCGGGGGCCTCGCAGCGGGTCCGGTGCACCTCGTCCACGGTGCCGGACGCCGCGCGGGCGTCCTTCGCGGCGGCCGGGGCCCTCTTCTCCAGCGCGTCGAGGTCGCCGCGGAGCCGGGCCGCCGAGCCGGCGACGAACCGGGCCGTGTCGCCGATGGCCCCCTCGTTGTCCTCCAGGAACGGGCCCAGCCCGGCGTCGAGGGCGTTCACCTTGCCGGCGAGCGTCCGGGTCCCGTCCGCGACCTTCCGCGCGCCGTCCTCCAGGTCGCCCGCGCCCCGGTGGAGGTCCTTCAGGCCCTCGGACAGCTTGCCGCTGCCCTTGCGGGCGTCCTCCAGGCCGTCGGCGAGGTCCTGGGAGCCCTTCTCGGCCTTCCCGATGCCGCCCTTGAGCTCGTCGGCCCCCTTCGCGGCCTTGACGGTCTCGTCGTGGATGTCCGAGAACGAGACGAAGATCCTGTCCAGGAAGGAGCGCGAGGTCTTCGTGGACGCGGCCCGGCGCACCTCGCCGAAGACCGTCCGGGAGATCTGCCCGACGAGGTAGTTGTTGGCGTCGTTCGTCCGCACCTCCAGGGCGCCGGTCTCGGGGGAGTCGCCGGAGCCGGAGGCGACGCGGCGGCTGAAGTCGGCGGGCACGGTCAGCGACAGGTAGTAGGTGCCGTCCTCGACGCCCCGCCGGGCCTCGTCCGCGCCCACCTCCCGCCAGTCGAAGGTGTCGCTGTCGCGCAGTCCCTCGGCGATGTCGTCGCCCGCGGTGATCCGCTTCCCGTCGGCGCTCGCCCCCCGGTCGTCGTTCACGAGCGCCACGGGGATCCGGTCGAGACGGCTGTAGGGGTCCCAGAACGACCACAGGTACAGGGCGCCGTACAGCAGGGGCAGGACCAGCAGGGCGACCAGGGCCGCGCGCGGCAGCCTGCCGCGGCCGAAGCGCCGCAGCTCAAGAGCGGCCAGTCTCGGCGAGCGCATCGGCCGCCTCCTCCTCTTCTTCGTCTTCCTCTTCGGCGTGCTCGTGTTCGCGATCGTCGCGTTTTCCGTCGTGACCGGTGGGCCCGGTGCCGCCTTCGGCGCCGGGTTCGTCGCGCCCGGTGGTTCCCGTGCCGACGGCCACCGCGTCCCGGGGCGCCTCGCTGCACACCGCCACCACCGTCGTGCCGGTGCCGGCGATCGACCTCAGCAGGTCCCAGACCTCGTCCCGCCCGGCGGGCGAGAGCTTCAGGTCGACGTCGTCCACCCCGAGCAGCCGGGGGCGCCCGAGCAGGGCCAGTGCGAGCGACAGGCGCAGCGCCTCCACCCGCTCCAGGTCCCGTACGGCGGTCCGCGCGCCCTTGGGCAGCGTCGCGAGGTCCAGCCCGGCCTCGGCCAACGCGGTCTCGACGCGCCGCCTCCGCTCGTCCGCGCGCTCGCCGCGCGGACGCAGCAGTCCGCGCAGGGAACCACCGAAGCGGTGCTGCAGCAGCGCCCGCTCGCGCAGGTGCTCGCCGACGGTCAGGGCCGGCTCGAGATCGGTCACGCCGGTGACGTGCGCGAGCGCGCTGATCCGGCGCACGGCGGCCATGCGCCGGGGCAGTTCGAGCCCGCCCACGACGGCCCGGCCCTCCGTGGGCCGCATCCGCCCGGTGAGCGCGAGCAGCAGGCAGGTGCGGCCCGACCCGGAGGGCCCCTCGACGGCGATCAGCGAGCCGGGCCCCGCGTCGATCCCCACCCCGCGGAACGCCCAGCCCCGGGGCCCCTCGAGCCCGAAGCCGCGGGCCGAGACGGCGAGTCCGGGCGGATCGTGCGCCGCGCCCCCCATGCGTCCCCCTTTTCCCTCCGCACCCCTGCGGAGTTTTTGAACTGACTGGTCAGTGCAAAAACTAGCCCGAACGCTCGCTCGAAGCAAAGCCCCAGGTCAGAACGGATTGTCAGTGCCATACCGCACGATGAGCCCATACGGCACCCCGTCTCAGGGCGTGCCGTCACGAAGACGACAGGAGGTTCGTCATGGCCAACTCGTCCGCAGCCGCCGCCCGTCGGCGCCGCACAGCAGGCCCTGCCCCCTCACTGAACGGCCCGGCGAGCGACGTCCACCCCGTGCTGCGCCGCGCCTCGGCCCCGCCCGCCGCTCTCGACCTGCTCGCCCAGGCCCGTGCCGGACTCGACGAGGCCACCGTCCTCGACACCCCCAACGAGCGCTACGCGACGGCCCACCTGGCCGCCCTGCGCACCGCCGCCGCCGTGCTCGCCGCGCGCGGCCGGCCCGAGGCCTCGCCCCGGGCCCGGGCCAGGATCAGGAGCGCCTGGGAAGTGCTCCCCGAGATCGCGCCCGAGCTCACCGAGTGGAGCGCGCTGTTCGCCTCCGGGGCCCCGCGCCGGGCCCGGGCCGAGGCGGGCATCCAGGGCGCGGCGAGCGGGCGGGACGCCGACGACCTGATACGGGACGTGGCGATGTTCCTGCGTCTGGTGGAGCGCATGCTCGTCCTCCAGCCGGTCCTTCCCCAGTCCCACGGGGACCCGGACCGGCCGGAGGGCCGCGCCCCGGGCGGGGACGCGGACGACGGCCCGGCCCGGGGCGTGCCGAACGCGGGCTGATCCCCTGTCCGCGGCGGAGTCCCCGGGGTGGCGCAGGCAGGTGACCGGGCACCGCGCCCCAGGCAATAGGGTGGAGAACGCCTGAACCCTTCCCCGCTCCGGTGCTCCGGTCCGGGGGAGGGAGCCCGATCGCTCCGCCGAGGATGAGGCGGTGCCGCGCCGAGGAGTCAACTGCCGTGCCGGATCCGATGCGCCCGCCCGCCTCTCCCCACTCGCACCCCACACCACTGCGTTCCGACCCCTCGCGGCCCCGGGCCGCTCTTCGCACCGCCGTGGTCTGGGAGGTCCTTCGGGACGCCCTGGAGCGCCGGGCCGAGGCGACGGGACGACAGGCGCTGGACGTCCTCGACACCGGCGGCGGCAGCGGCAACTTCGCGGTGCCCCTGGCCCTCCTCGGCCACCGGGTCACCGTCGTCGACCCCAGCCCCAACGCGCTGTTCGCCCTGGAGCGCCGCGCGGCCGAGGCCGGCGCCGCCGACCGGGTCCGGGGGGTCCAGGGAGACGTGCGCGGCCTCTTCGACGTGGCCGAGCGCGGCGGCTACGACGCCGTGCTGTGCCACGGCGTCCTGGAGTACGTCGACGACCCGGCCGAGGGCGTCCGCAACGCGGTGGCCGCCCTGCGCCCCGAAGGCGTCCTCAGCCTGCTGGCCGCCGGACTCGGCGGCGCCGTGCTGGCCCGGGCCCTCGCGGGCCACTTCAGGGAGGCCCGGCAGGCGCTCGGCGACCCGGACGGCCGATGGGGCGCGGGTGACCCCGTGCCGCGCCGCTTCACCGCCGAGCAGCTCACCGGGCTCGTCGAGGGCGCGGGCCTCGCGGTCGGCGCCGTGCACGGCGTGCGGGTCTTCGCCGACCTCGTTCCCGGCGCGCTCGTGGACACCGAGCCCGGAGCCCTGGACGCGCTGCTGGAGCTGGAGGCCGCGGCGGCCGAGCTCACCGCCTTCCACGCGGTGGCCACGCAGCTCCATGTGCTCGGTGAGGCACCGGGGGCCGGTGAGGCGCCCGGGGCCTGAGTGGCCACGGGTGCCGTGCCGCTGATCAGCGGCGCGTCCGGAGCCCCGGCCGCGCACGGAGTGTGCCCCGGGCCCCCCGAATGGCGGCTTGGCGCCGTATGATCGAGGGAGACCGCCCGGCATGACGGGCCGGCCGCAGGGGAAAGAGATGCCTCAGCGGGCCGGGACGTCCATGGCGGGACCGGTTGGCCAATTGGCGCAGAGGGGCGGGTTTCACGGGGGCGATTCCCTGCCTATCCTGAAGGGACCCCCCGGGTCGCCCCGGCGACTGCACGATGAGGAGGACTCCGTGCCGCTCTCGGAGCACGAGCAGCGCATGCTCGAGCAGATGGAGCGAGCGCTGTACGCCGAAGATCCCAAGTTCGCGTCGGCGCTTGAGGGAAGCGGGCTGCGTACGTACACCCGGCGGCGGGTCTACCAGGCGGTCGCGGGCTTCCTCGTAGGTATTGCGCTCCTCATGGCCGGTATGGTCGCCCAACAGGTCTGGCTCAGTGTCGTGGGATTCCTCGTGATGCTGGGATGCGCGGTCCTCGCCGTGACCGGCTGGCGCAAGGCGCCCAAGCCGGGCGAGCAGGTCGCCGGCGCCCCGGGCGCCGTCCAGGCCGGCCGCCAGGGCAGACAGCGGCGCTCCATGATGAACCGCATAGAGGAGCGCTGGCAGCGCCGTCGCGACGAACAGGGTGGCCACTAGCTCTCCGCGCCGCTCTCCGGGAAACAGCTGAAGACACGGGTCAGGGGGTGACCACCGCCGAGGTGGTCGCCCCCTGACGCATGTCCTGACGCGGGCGTAGTCCCCGGCGTGGGCGCGGTCACGCACGCGGAAGAGGGGCAAGAGGGGCGGGACGGCTCGGCCGTCCCGCCCCTCCTCCGTCCCGTTCCTCCCAGTTCCGCCCCGCTCCTCCGCCCGCCGGCCGGGCTCAGCCCTGCTGCCGCGACGGCTTGCGCCACGTCGACGGCCTGCGCCACGTCGGCCGCATCGCGAGGGCCCGTTCCCGGACGCCGGACCACCGGGCCGACACCGCCCACACCACGCGCACGGTGGAGCGCGGGGCGAAGACCGCGCGCAGCCGGGCGCCCCGGCCCGCCCCGGACCGCAGAGCGGCGGCCACCCGGCGCACGTCCTCCGTCAGCCCCGCCGTCGGCCGCGGGCGCGGCGCGTACAGGACCTGCTCGACCGCGTCGGCCACCCGGTGCACCGAGGCCGCCGCGGCCGGGTCGAGATGCCCGAGCCGCACGATCCGGGCGGCCGCCTTGCGCGGGGTCAGCGACTCGTCCGGCGGGATGCCGTGGTCCCACGCCGTGTCGCTCAGCTCCTCCCAGACGGCCAGGACGTACGGCGCCACGTCCGCCTCCGAGCGGCCGTGCGCACCCAGGCGCACCGCCCGGGTCCTCATCCGCCACAGCATCGGCGTCAGCGGCAGCACCAGGGCGGCGAGACCGGTCAGGGACCAGGCCAGCAGCGCGGGCCACTTCGGTCCGTCGTCCCCCGTGGGCAGCGCCGCCTGCGGCGACTCGCTCTCGCACGCCCCCAGCCTCCTCCGCTCCGTCGAGCAGCTCTCGCTCGGGGAGGGAGCGTCGGACGGCTCGGAGGTCGTGGCCCGGGACGGCCGGGCCGGGTCGGGCAGTGTGCTGTCCGGGGCCTCCGGCACGGTGTAGGACGGCACCGAACCACGGGTCGGGGTCGGCTCGAAGCGGGTCCAGCCCACGCCCTCGAAGTACAGTTCCGGCCAGGCGTGCGCGTCCCGCAGCCCGACCGTGATCGTGCCGTCCGCCTGCGGGGTGCCGGGCGCGAAGCCCACCGCGACCCGCGCCGGTATGCCCAGGGAGCGGGCCATCGACGCCATCGCGAAGGAGAAGTGCACGCAGAAGCCCTGTTTGTCCCGCAGGAAGCGGGCGATCGCCTGCGAACCGCTGCCGACGTCCACCTCGGTGTCGTACTCGAAGCCGCCGTTCAGCGTGAAGTACTCCTGGAGCTTGACCGCCTGGTCGTAGGCGTTGTCCGCGTCCGCGGTGACCTCGCGAGCGGTCCGGGACACCACGGCCGGCAGCGACTCGGGCAGCTCGGTGTACTCGCGCCTCAGGGCGGGCGGCGGCTCCGGGGCGCCGGCCAGCTGCTCCGGCGTGGGCTGCACCTCGAGGCTGCGCACCTCGTACGTCAGGCCGCGGGTGTTCTGGCCGTGGTCGCCGACCAGCGTCATGCCGACCGGTTCGTAGCGCCAGTCGCCCTTGACGCTCACCCCGCTCGGCGGGTACGGCATCGGCAGCCAGTCCTGGCCGTACCAGTCGGCGGTCGAGACCGTCGTGCCGATCTCCGTGCGCCTGATCTCGGTGCCGAGCCCCGCCGGGGTCGGGAACGTGCCCTCGGGCACGGTGGTGATGGAGCGCTTGGACGGCTTCCACGTGGTGCCGTCGAAGTCGTCCAGGGAGACGATGCGCAGATACAGGTCCGAGGCGTTCGCCGTCTCGGAGCGGACCGACAGGACCTGACGGTCCTCCTCCACGTTCAGCGAGTCACGCAGCGACACCAGGGGGTTCACCGCCGAGATGGTGCCGCCCCCGCCGGTGCCCGAGCCGACGCCCGCACCGGTGGCGTCCAGCAGGCCGCCGTTCATCGCGGGCAGGCCGAGCGGCACCACCAGGGCGATGCCCAGCGCGACCGCACCGATCCGCCGGCCGGTGCGCACCGGTGCGACGGCCCCGGCCGGTCTCCCGCCCGGGCCGCGCGTCGCCCCGGCGAAGACCCGCCCCCACTGGGAGAGCCGGTCGCGCCCCTCGGTGAGCAGCAGCGCCAGATAACCGGCCGCCGCCAGCAGGAACCACAGCCAGTCGACGCCGCCGTCGGACAGTCCCGCGGCCACGGAGTACAGGGCGAGCAGCGGAAGACCGGCCGGGGCCGCGCTGCGGAGGGTCACCGCGAGGACGTCCACCAGCAGCCCGATCACCAGGACGCCGCCGATCAGCATCAGCCGGATGCCGTCGGTCAGCGGCGCCGGGATCGCGTACCGGCCGACGTCGTTCCCGCCCTGCTCCAGCAGGGCGGAGAAGAACCGGAGGGCCTCCGGGCCGGGTATCAGCCCGGCGAAGGCGTGCTCACGCGCGAACAGCAGAGTCAGCAGCATCACGGTGACGAGCGCCTGCACCGCCACCGTCAGCGCACGCGCCAGCGGCACCCGGCGGGCCGCCGCGCCCACGCCCGACTGCACCGCCAGGACGATCGCCGCCTGGAGGATCCACAGGGGCGGATCGACCAGCGGCAGCAGCGCGCACGCCGCCAGCAGCGTGGCCGCCCACGCGGTCAGTGTCAGCCTTGCCTGCCCGCTGATCACGGCCCCTCCCCACCGCTCGCCGCGGCCAGGCCCGAACGCTCCCGGTCCGCCTGCCGCCACAGTTCGTCCAGCGAGGCGCCCCGCGGCACCGCCAGGGCCGTCCAGCCCGCCTCGCGCAGCATCCGCAGCCACTCCCCGCCCCGGTCCGACGGGCCGGGCACGTCGGCCGGTTCCCGCAGCCAGGTCCCGCTGTCCAGCAGGAAGGCGAGGGCGCCCCCGCTGCGCTGCCGCATCCGGGCGAGGACCGCGGCCTGCTCCTCGTCGAGATCGCCGAGGAAGGCCACCAGCAGCCCCTCGCTCCCGCCGCGCAGCACGTCGTAGGCGCGGGACAGGCCCGTCTCGTCGGAGTGGTCCACCACGGCGAGGGTGTCCATCATCAGTCCGGCCGCGTCCGCCGACTCCTGGTTGATCCCCGCGAAACCGTCGGAGCCCCCGCCGGGCACCGAGGCGCCGGTGTCGGTCAGCAGCCGCACCGAGAAGCCGCGCTCCAGCATGTGCACCAGCACGGAGGCCGCGCCCGACACCGCCCACTCGAACGCCGAGGCCGGGCCGGCCCCCTCGTAGGCGACGGCGCGGGTGTCCAGCAGCACCGTGCACCGCGCGCGCTGCGGCTGCTCCTCGCGGCGCACCATCAGCTCGCCGTAGCGCGCGGTGGAGCGCCAGTGCACACGGCGCAGATCGTCGCCGTGGCGGTATCCGCGCGGGATCACGTCGTCCTCGCCGGCCAGCGCCAGCGCACGCTGCCGCCCGTCGCCGTACCCCTTCGCCTCACCGCCCAGCCGCACCGGCGGCAGCGGCTCCACGCGCGGTATCACCGTCAGGGTGTCGTACGTGGAGAAGGACCGGGTCAGCTCGCACATCCCGAACGGGTCGGACAGGCGCAGCTGCAGCGGCCCCAGCGGATAGCGGCCGCGCAGGTCGGAGCGGACCCGGTAGGACACCTCGCGGCGGCCGCCCGCCTCCATCCGGTCCAGCACGAACCGCGGACGCGGACCGAGCACGTACGGCACCCGGTCCTGGAGCATCAGCAGGCCCGTGGGCAGCCGGGAGACGTTGTCCATCCGCAGGTGCACCCGTGCCTCGGAGCCGGCCGGGACCCGCCCGGGGGAGAGGCGGCGGCTGCCGGCGACCCGGTAGCGGGTGCGGTACAGCACGGCCGCGCACACCAGCGGCAGCACCGCCAGCAGTAACCCGACCCGCAGCAGGTCGCTCTGGCCCAGTACGTACGCGCAGATCGCTGCGGCCACACCGGCGGCCAGGAAGGAGCGCCCGCGGGTGGTCAGTCCGGACAGGGCCGTCCTGACACCGCCCCTGCCGCCCTCCTCGCCCTCCGCGTGGACGGCGCCCGCGCCGGTCATCACAGCCTCCGGGGCGGCTGCTGGCCGTAGCCCGGGCCGCCGCGGCCCAGGCCGAAGCCGCTCTGCTGCGGGGCCGACGCGGGCACCGGGGTGCGCTGCAGGATCTCCTGGACCACCTGCTCCGCGGTACGGCGGTTGAGCTGGGCCTGCGCGGTGGGCAGCAGCCGGTGGGCGAGCACGGCCACGGCGAGCGCCTGCACGTCGTCGGGCAGCGCGTACTCCCGGCCGTTCAGGGCCGCGGCCGCCTTCGCCGCGCGCAGCAGGTGCAGCGTCGCGCGCGGGGAGGCGCCGAGTCTGAGGTCGGGGTGCGTGCGGGTGGCGGAGACCAGCTCCACCGCGTACCGGCGCACCGGCTCGGCGACGTGGACGCCGCGCACCGCCTCGATCAGCTTCACGATCTCGTGCGCGTGCGCCACCGGCTGGAGGTCCTCCAGCGGGGAGACGCCGCCGTGCACGTCCAGCATCTGCAGCTCGGCCTCCGCGCTCGGGTAGCCGACCGAGACGCGGGCCATGAAACGGTCGCGCTGGGCCTCCGGCAGCGGGTAGGTGCCCTCCATCTCGACCGGGTTCTGCGTCGCCACCACCATGAAGGGGCTGGGCAGCTCGTAGGTCTTGCCGTCGATGGTGACCTGGCGCTCCTCCATCGACTCCAGGAGCGCGGACTGCGTCTTCGGCGACGCGCGGTTGATCTCGTCGCCGATCACCACCTGCGCGAAGATGGCGCCCGGCTTGAACTCGAAGTCCCGGCGCTGCTGGTCCCAGATGGACACACCGGTGATGTCCGAGGGCAGCAGGTCCGGCGTGAACTGGATCCGCCGCACCGAGCAGTCGATGGACCGCGCCAGTGCCTTGGCCAGCATCGTCTTGCCGACCCCCGGGACGTCCTCGATGAGCAGGTGCCCCTCGGCGAGCAGTACGGTCAGCGAGAGCTGTACGACCTCGGGCTTGCCCTCGATCACGCCTTCCACCGAAGCCCGCACGCGCTCGACCACGGAGGTCAGGTCGTCCCCCACCCTCGAATACGCTCGGTCGGGGGCGCCCCCATGGCTCGCACGATCGTCATAGGTCGTCACCCGGCCCTCCTAGGCCTTTCCCCGCGCTTCGGAAAGAAGCGGGGTTCCCCAAATGTCCCGGCCCGACGCTTCGCCGCGCGGACCGGCCCACCCCGAATCACGGACACCACGCGGGAAAAGTTCCGCGTGGCACCCCTCCCGCATTCTTGCCGCCGTTACCGATTCGTGTCACTCGCCTGTGGACAACCGGCGGTGATATGTCGGGCCCTGAGACCTTTGCGGAACCCGGAGTTCAGGTGATCGTCGGGGCGGACGGCCGGATCAGGCGGGGTCGATCTCGCGCAGCAGGCCGGTCTTCACGTCGAACACGAAGCCGCGCACGTCGTCGGTGTGGAGCAGGAACGGCGAGGTGCGCACGCGCTGCATCGACTGGCGCACGTCCTGGTCGACGTCCCGGAAGGCCTCCACGGCCCAGGCGGGACGCTGGCCGACCTCCATCTCCAGGTCGTGCCGGAACTCCTCGGTGAGCGCCTCCAGGCCGCAGTTGGTGTGGTGGATGAGGACCACGCTGCGGGTGCCGAGCGCCCGCTGGCTGATGGTCAGCGAGCGGATCACGTCGTCGGTGACGACGCCGCCCGCGTTGCGGATGGTGTGACAGTCGCCCAGCTCGAGGCCGAGCGCGGCGTGCAGGTCGAGCCGGGCGTCCATGCAGGCCACCACGGCGACGTGCAGCACCGGCCGGGCGTCCATCCCGGGATCGGTGAACGCGGAGGCGTACTGCTGGTTGGCGTCGACCAGACGGTCGGTGACCGTGCCGTGGCCGACGGTGGCGCTTCCGGAGCCTGCGGGAACCGATGCAGAAGTCGTCATACTCATGACGGTAACGGCCGCCCGGGGATCGGTCCTGCTGTGAGAGGGGACAAAGAGCGTCATCGACCTGAGGTGTGAGGTAACCCACAAGGGTGGTGTGAACCCTCTCCCACAAGTGATTTCGCCCGGCCCGCGCCCTGCCCCGCAGGGCGGTCGCGACGCGCAGGCCGGTTGATTGACCGGGCGACACCGTGGACTAAAGTGACGCGAAGCGGGAGGCGAGACCATCCGCTGCACTGTTTTTCCCGGAGATCCCGGCGAGAACGCGGGATCTGCCCGCGCGCGCGGCGCGTACGTACGGCTCGGCCTCCTTCCGTTCCCGGCCGGCTGACGCTTCCGGCGCCGGCCGGCCGCCCCTTCGGGGGGAGGGCGGGAACCCGGCGGTGCGTCGTGGCCGCGCCGGACCTGAGAGGGCCCCTTGAGTCAGAGTCGACACGTCCCGGTGATGCTCCAGCGGTGCCTGGACCTGCTGGCACCCGCCCTGGAGCGGCCCGGAGCGGTGGTCGTCGACTGCACCCTCGGCCTCGGCGGCCACAGCGAGGCCCTGCTCCGGCGGTTCCCCGAGGCGCGGCTCGTCGCCCTGGACCGCGACAAGGAGGCCCTGCGCCTGTCCGGTGAGCGGCTCGCCCCCTTCGGCGAGCGGGCCACCCTGGTGCACGCCGTCTACGACGAGCTCCCCGACGTCCTCGCCCGGCTCGGCGTCCCGCGCGTCCAGGGGGTCCTGTTCGACCTCGGGGTGTCCTCCATGCAGCTCGACGAGGCCGACCGCGGCTTCGCCTACGCCCAGGACGCCCCGCTCGACATGCGCATGGACCAGACGGCCGGCGTCAGCGCCGCCGAGGTCCTCAACACCTACCCGCCCGGTGAACTCGTCCGCATCCTGCGCGCCTACGGCGAGGAGAAGCAGGCCAAGCGGATCGTGGCCGCGATCGTGCGCGAGCGCGAGAAGGAGCCGTTCACGCGCAGCGCGCGCCTGGTGGAGCTGATCCGGGACGCGCTGCCGCAGGCCGCCAAGCGCACCGGCGGCAACCCGGCCAAGCGCACCTTCCAGGCCCTGCGGATCGAGGTCAACGGCGAACTCTCGGTGCTGGAGCGGGCGATCCCGGCCGCCGTGAAGGCCCTCGACGTGGACGGGCGGATCGCCGTGCTGTCGTACCACTCCCTGGAGGACCGGCTGGTCAAGCAGGTGTTCGCGGCGGGCGCCGCCACCACCGCGCCGCCCGGCCTGCCGGTCGTCCCCGAGCGCTACCAGCCCCGGCTCAAGCTGCTCACGCGC
Organism: Streptomyces viridosporus T7A; assembly: GCF_008704515.1. Lineage (NCBI taxonomy): Bacteria > Bacillati > Actinomycetota > Actinomycetes > Kitasatosporales > Streptomycetaceae > Streptomyces > Streptomyces viridosporus. The sequence goes on along the minus strand of NZ_CP023700.1, from coordinate 2,456,906 downwards.
GGTGCCGAACTCCCCACCGAGGAGGAGATCGCCGAGAACCGGCGGGCGGCCCCCGCGCGGCTGCGCGGCGCCCAGCGGATCCGGGAGGACGTCGAGTGAGGCGGACGGGGCGCCACGGAGCGCGTACGGGTGCACCGGGCGCATGAGGGGAACGGGGGACGAGCCGGACGTGCGGGTGGGAAAGACGAACTCAGGGGAGCGTGAGTGAGTAGGAAACCCGAACTGAAAGGAAGGGCGGCGCGTCTCGCGCAGCTCTTCCCCACCGGACGCGCCCAGGCGGCGCGCACCCCCTTCGTCCTCCTCGTCGTTCTGCTCCTCGGCGGCGGCCTGATCGGCCTGCTGGTGCTGAACTCCGCCCTCAGCGAGGGCGCCTTCCAGCTCGACGACCTCCAGCGGGAGACCAAGAACCTCACCGACGAGGAACAGGCCCTGCAGCGGGACATCGACGCCCACTCCGCCCCCGACGCCCTCCAGCGCCGCGCCCGCGAGCTCGGCATGGTCCCCGGCGGCGACCCCGCCTTCCTCGGCCCCGACGGAAAGGTCAAGGGCGTCCCCGGCCCCGCCTCCGCCGCCCGGGCCCCCCTGGCCCCCGCCCCCGAGGCGCCGGTCACCGGGGCCGCCCCGGAGGCCGCCACCCCGGCCCCCGCCCCCACGCCCGCCTCCTCATCGACTCCCGGCAGGTGACGGAAGTGTCCGACAGGGAACCGCCCCGCCGCCGGGTGCCCGGGCCCGCCCGCCCGGCCGCCGGACGGCGCCCCGGGCCCGGCGCCCGTCCGGCCCGCCGCCCCGGCCCGCCCCGGCCCGGGGCCCCGAAGGCCATCCGGCTGGGCAGCCCGCGCCCCCGCCTGCGCCTGGTCGGCGTGCTCCTGACCCTGGTCCTGCTCGCCTTCGTCGTGCGCCTGGTCCAGGTGCAGGCCGTCGACGCGAGCACGTACGCCGCCAAGGCCGAGCGGAACCGCTACGTCGGCCAGGTGCTGGCCGCCGAACGCGGCGAGATCACCGACCGCAGCGGCGTGGCCCTGGCGACCAGCGAGGACGCCTACGACATCACGGCCGACCCCACGATGTTCACCCAGGACGAACTGGAGATCGCCGACGGCCCCGAACGGGCCGCCGCCCTCCTCGCCCCGATCCTCGGCCAGGACCAGGAGAAGCTGGCCGCGAAACTGCGCCCCGAGAACAAGGCCCTGCGCTACGTCAAGCTGGCCGGCCGCCAGACCCCGCAGGTCTGGAAGCAGATCAAGGACCTGAAGTCGGCGCTGGCGAAGAAGGCGGGCAGCGACGACTCAGCGGCCAACGTCCTCGCCGGTGTCTTCTCCGTGCCCACCAGCAAGCGGGTGTACCCCAACAACGAGCTCGCCGCCGGGATACTGGGCTGGGTCAACGCCGAGGGCAGGGGCGGCGGCGGCATCGAGCTCCAACTGGACAAGCGGCTCGCCGGCAAGGACGGCGAGATCCGCTACGCCCAGTCCGGCGGCCGGCTCGTCCCGACCGCGGGCTCCACCGAGACCCCGGCCGTGCCCGGCAGCGACATCGAGCTCACCATCGACCGCGACATCCAGTGGGCCGCGCAGAACGCCATCAGCAAGCAGGTGGAGGAGTCCGCGGCGGACCGCGGCTACGTCATCGTCCAGGACACCCGCACCGGCGAGGTCCTCGCGATGGCCAACGCGCCCGGGTTCGACCCCAACGACCTCTCCGAGGCCGAGCCGGAGGCGCTCGGCAACGCGGCCGTCCAGGACGCCTTCGAACCCGGCTCCACCGCCAAGGTGCTGTCGATGGCGGCCGTCCTGGAGGAGAACGTCGCCGCACCCGGGACGCACGTCGTGGTGCCCAACCGGCTGCACCGCGGCGACCGGCTGTTCAAGGACGACATCGACCACCCCACCTGGTACCTGACGCTCAACGGCGTGCTCGCCAAGTCCAGCAACATCGGCACCATCCTGGCCACCGGCCAGCTCGGCAAGACCCAGGCCCAGGCCAACAAGGTCCTCTACGACTACCTCCGCAAGTTCGGTCTCGGCAGCCTCACGGGGCTCGGCTTCCCCGGCGAGACCAAGGGCATCCTCGCCCCGCCCGACACCTGGTCGACCTCGCAGCAGTACACGATTCCTTTCGGCCAGGGCGTGTCCGTCAACGCCATGCAGGCCGCCTCCGTCTACTCGACCATCGCCAACGGCGGCGTCCGCGTGGAACCCACGCTGGTGCGCGGCTCCACGGGGCCCGACGGGCGCTTCACGCCCGCCCCGAAGCCCGAGAGGACGCGGGTCGTCAGCGAGAAGACGGCGAAGACGCTCGCCCGGATGCTGGAGTCGGTGGTGGACGACGAGGAGGGCACCGGCACCAAGGCGCGCATCCCGGGGTACCGGGTCGCGGGGAAGACGGGCACCGCCAACCGCGTGGATCCGGCCACCGGCAAGTACCACGGCTACACCTCGTCCTTCGCCGGCTTCGCCCCCGCCGACAAGCCGCGGATCACCGTCTCCTGCGTCATCCAGAACGCCACCCGGGGCAGCTACTTCGGCGGCCAGATCTGCGGTCCCGTCTACAAGCAGGTCATGGAGTTCGCCCTGAAGACGCTCCAGGTGCCGCCGACCGGCGCCGCACCCGCCAACCTACCGGTCACCTTCACACCCTGATCAGCACCGATCCCGCACCGAGCCACCAGGAACCACCCCGTGACGACGACCACCCCCGGCCCCGGGAACCAGGACGCCCCCCGTCCTTCGCCCTCCAGCCTCCCGCCACCACCCCCGCCGGACCGCGCTGCGCCCGGGCCCCTCTTTGGCCCGGAAGCGGGTACGCCCGGTACGCTCACCGCCGTGCCACACGCTGATCAGTCCCAAATCACCCAGAAGGGCCATCCCGTGACCTATCCGGGACCGCCCCGGCCGGCGCAGGTGTCCGCCACACCTCTGGCGGAACTCGCCGACCAACTGGGTCTCCCCGCGCCGGAGCGGAACGCCGAGGTCACGGGCATCACCCACGACTCGCGCGCCGTCCGCCCCGGCGACCTGTACGCCGCCCTCCCCGGCGCCCGCGCGCACGGCGCCGACTTCGTCGCCCAGGCCGCCGGCCTCGGCGCGGTCGCCGTGCTCACCGACCCGTCCGGCGCCGAGCGCGTCGCCGCGACCGGGCTGCCCGCGCTGGTGGTCGACGACCCGCGCGCGCGGATGGGCGAGCTGGCGGTGACCATCTACGGCCACCCGGGCCGCGACCTGCTCCAGATCGGCATCACCGGCACCTCCGGCAAGACCACCACCGCGTACCTCGTCGAGGGCGGTCTCAAGACCGCCCGCGGCACGGACGAGGGCGGTGGCGGGCGACGGGTGGGACTCATCGGGACCGTCGAGATGCGCATCGGCGAGGAGCGCATCAAGTCCGAGCGCACCACGCCCGAGGCCACCGACCTGCAGGCGCTGTTCGCCGTCATGCGGGAACGCGGCACCGACGCCGTCGCCATGGAGGTCTCCAGCCACGCCCTGGTCCTCGGCCGGGTCGACGGCTGCGTCTTCGACATCGCGGTCTTCACCAACCTCAGCCCGGAGCACATGGAGTTCCACTCCGACATGGAGGACTACTTCCGGGCCAAGGCACAGCTGTTCACGCCGGAACGCAGCAGGCTCGGCGTGGTCAACGTCGACGACGAGTACGGCCGCCGCCTCGCCAAGGAGGCCGGCGTCCCGGTCGTCACCTACTCCGCCGAGGGCCACCCCGACGCCGACTGGCGCACCGAGGACGTCCGGGTCGGCCCGCTGGACTCGTCGTTCACCGTGATCGGCCCCGAGGACCAGCGGGTCGCCGCCCGGTCGCCGCTGCCGGGCCCCTTCAACGTGGCCAACACCCTCGCCGCGATCGTGGCGCTGGCCGCCGCCGGCCTCGACCCGCAGGCCGCCGCCGACGGCGTCGCCGCCGTGCCGGGCGTGCCGGGCCGGCTGGAGCGCGTGGACGCCGGGCAGCCGTACCTCGCGGTGGTCGACTACGCCCACAAGACCGACGCCGTCGAATCGGTGCTGCGCGCCCTGCGCAGGGTCACCGAGGGCCGGGTGCACGTGGTGCTCGGCTGCGGCGGCGACCGGGACATCACCAAGCGGGCCCCGATGGGCGCAGCCGCCGCGCGGCTCGCCGACACCGCCGTACTGACCTCCGACAACCCCCGCTCCGAGGACCCCCTCGCGATCCTCGCCACCATGCTCCAGGGCGCGGCCTCCGTCCCCGCCCACGAGCGCGGCGAGGTGCAGGTCTTCGAGGACCGGGCCGCCGCGATCGCCGCCGCCGTGGCCCGGGCGCGGCCCGGCGACACCGTGCTGGTCGCGGGCAAGGGCCACGAGCAGGGGCAGGACATCGCCGGGGTGGTGCGTCCCTTCGACGACCGCCAGGTGCTTCGCGAAGCCATCAAGAAGACCCAGGGATGAACTTGTGATCGCCCTCTCCCTCGCCGAGATCGCAGAAGTCGTCGGCGGGCAGACGCACGACATACCGGACCCCTCCGTCCAGGTCACCGGGCCAGTGGTCCGGGACTCACGGGAGGCGGGTCCGGGCAGCCTCTTCGTCGCCTTCGTCGGCGAGCGCGTGGACGGCCACGACTTCGCGGCGCGGGTCGTCGAGGCGGGCGCGGCCGCGGTGCTCGCCTCCCGTCCGGTCGGCGTGCCCGCGATCGTCGTCGAGGACGTCCAGGCGGCCCTCGGCGCCCTCGCCCGGCACGTCGTCGGACGGCTCGGCACCACCCTCGTCGCGCTCACCGGCTCGGCCGGCAAGACCAGCACCAAGGACCTCATCGCCCAGGTGCTGCAGCGCCACGGGCCCACGGTCTTCACCCCCGGCTCGCTCAACAACGAGATCGGGCTGCCGCTCACCGCGCTCACCGCCACCGAGGAGACCAAGTTCCTCGTGCTGGAGATGGGCGCCCGTGGGATCGGCCACATCCGCTACCTCACCGGTCTGACGCCCCCGAGGGTCGGACTCGTCCTGAACGTCGGCTCCGCCCACATCGGCGAGTTCGGCGGCCGCGAGCAGATCGCGCAGGCCAAGGGCGAGTTGGTCGAGGCCCTGCCCCCGGCCGAGGAGGGCGGCGCCGCGATCCTCAACGCGGACGACCCCCTCGTACGGGCCATGGCCTCCCGTACGAAGGCGAAGGTGATCCTTTTCGGAGAGTCCGACGAAGCGGACGTTCGGGCCGAGAACGTGCGACTCACGGACAGCGGACAGCCCTCCTTCAGACTTCACACACCCTCCGGTGCATGTGATGTGACCATGCGCCTGTACGGTGAGCATCACGTGTCGAACGCGCTCGCCGCGGCCGCCGTCGCCCACGAGTTGGGCATGCCCGCAGACGAGATCGCCCGCGCACTCTCCGAGGCGGGCTCCCTCTCCCGCTGGCGGATGGAGGTCACCGAGCGCCCGGACGGCGTGACGGTCGTCAACGACGCCTACAACGCGAACCCCGAGTCCATGCGGGCCGCCCTGCGCGCCCTGGCAGCGATGGGCAAGGCCTCACAGGCAAAAGGGGGACGCACGTGGGCGGTGCTCGGCAAGATGGCCGAGCTCGGGGACGAGGCGCTCGCCGAGCACGACGCGGTCGGACGGCTCGCCGTCCGGCTCAACGTCAGCAAGCTCGTCGCGGTCGGTGGCAGGGAAGCCGCCTGGCTGCAACTGGGCGCATATAACGAGGGTTCGTGGGGTGAGGAGTCGGTGCACGTGTCCGACGCACAGGCGGCGGTCGACCTGTTGCGCAGCGAGTTGCGCCCGGGAGACGTCGTACTCGTGAAGGCGTCCCGTTCGGTCGGACTCGAGAGCGTGGCGCAGGCGCTGCTCGAGACCGGTGCCGAGGGTGAGGTCGCCGCCCGATGATGAATCAGATCCTGTTCGCAGGCGTCATCGGCCTCTTCCTGACGCTGATCGGCACTCCGCTGCTGATCAAACTGCTCGCGCGCAAGGGGTACGGCCAGTACATCCGTGACGACGGCCCGCGCGAGCACGCCAGCAAGCGCGGTACGCCGACCATGGGCGGTATCGCCTTCATCCTGGCGACGGTCGCCGCCTACTTCCTCAGCAAGGTGATCACCGGCAAGTCGCCGACGTACTCGGGCCTGCTGGTGCTGGGCCTGATGGTCGGCATGGGCATGGTCGGCTTCCTGGACGACTACATCAAGATCGTCAAGAGGCGTTCGCTGGGTCTGCGGGCCAAGGCGAAGATGGCCGGCCAGCTGATCGTCGGCATCGCCTTCGCGGTGCTCTCCCTGCAGTTCGCGGACTCCCGCGGCCAGACCCCGGCCTCCACGAAGCTGTCGTTCATCACGGACTTCGGCTGGACCATCGGCCCGGTGCTGTTCGTCGTCTGGGCGCTGTTCATGATCCTCGCGATGTCGAACGGCGTGAACCTGACCGACGGTCTGGACGGTCTCGCCACCGGCGCCTCCGTCCTCGTCTTCGGCGCCTACACCTTCATCGGCGTCTGGCAGTTCCAGGAGTCCTGCGCCAACGGCGAGACGCTGACCAACCCCAACGCCTGTTACGAGGTGCGCGACCCGCTCGACCTCGCCGTCGTCTCCGCCGCGCTGATGGGCGCCTGCCTCGGCTTCCTGTGGTGGAACACCTCCCCGGCCAAGATCTTCATGGGCGACACCGGTTCGCTGGCGCTCGGCGGTGTGCTCGCGGGTCTCGCGATCTGCTCCCGCACCGAGCTGCTGCTCGCCATCCTCGGTGGTCTGTTCGTCCTCATCACCATGTCGGTGGTCATCCAGGTCGGCTCCTTCCGGCTCACCGGGAAGCGGGTCTTCCGGATGGCACCGCTCCAGCACCACTTCGAACTCAAGGGCTGGTCCGAAGTGCTCGTGGTGGTCCGCTTCTGGATCATCCAGGGCATCTGTGTGATCGTCGGACTGGGCCTCTTCTACGCGGGATGGGCAGCGGAAAAGTGACCTCGTCGGCGCCCTCGGAATTCCGGGGCAAGCACATCACCGTCGCCGGGCTCGGCGTCTCCGGCGTCCCGGCGGCGAAGGTGCTGCACGGCCTCGGCGCGCACGTCACGGTCGTCAACGACGGCGACGACGAACGCGCCCGGGCCCAGGCGGCCGAGCTGGAGCAGCTCGGCGTCACCGTCCGCCTCGGCGACGGCGCGACCCTGCCCGAGGGCACCGACCTCATCGTCACCGCACCCGGCTGGAAGCCCGACAAGCCGCTGTTCGCCGCCGCCGAGCGGGCCGGCGTCCCCGTCTGGGGCGACGTCGAGCTCGCCTGGCGGCTGCGCCGCCCCGACTCCGCCCCCTGGCTCGCGGTCACCGGCACCAACGGCAAGACCACCACCGTCCAGATGCTCGCCTCCATCCTGGAGGCGGCGGGCCTGCGCACCGCGGCCGTCGGCAACATCGGCGTCTCGCTGCTGGACGCGGTGCTCGGCGAGGAGGAGTACGACGTGCTCGCCGTGGAGCTGTCCAGCTACCAGCTCCACTGGGCACCCTCGCTGCGCGCCCACTCGGCCGTCGTGCTGAACCTCGCCCCCGACCACCTCGACTGGCACGGCTCCCTGCAGGCGTACGCCGCCGACAAGGGCCGCATCTACGAGGGCAATCGTGTCGCCTGCGTCTACAACGTCGCCGACAAGGCCACCGAGGACCTGGTCCGCGAGGCCGACGTCGAGGAGGGCTGCCGCGCCGTCGGGTTCACCCTGGGCACGCCGGGTCCCTCCCAACTCGGCGTCGTGGAGGGCATCCTGGTCGACCGCGCCTTCGTCGAGGACCGGTACAGGAGCGCCCAGGAGCTCGCCGAGGTCTCCGACGTCAACCCGCCCGCCCCGCACAACGTCGCCAACGCACTCGCCGCCGCGGCCCTCGCCCGCGCCTTCGGGGTGCCCGCGACGGCCGTGCGCGACGGCCTGCGGGCCTTCACCCCGGACGCCCACCGCATCGCGCACGTGGCCGACGTGGACGGCGTCGCCTACGTCGACGACTCCAAGGCCACCAACACGCATGCCGCCGAGGCCTCGTTGGCGGCGTACGAGCCGGTGGTGTGGATCGCGGGCGGTCTGGCGAAGGGCGCGACCTTCGACGAACTGGTCGCGGGGGCGGCGAAGCGGCTGCGCGGTGCCGTCCTGATCGGCCGGGACCGCGCCCTGATCCGCGAAGCCCTCGCGCGACACGCCCCCGAGGTGCCGGTGGTCGACCTCGACCGGACCGACACTGGGGCGATGCTCCAGGCTGTCCAGGAGGCGCGGCGGCTCGCACGGCCCGGCGACACGGTACTGCTCGCCCCGGCCTGCGCCTCGATGGACATGTTCGCCAACTACAACAGGCGCGGTGAGGCGTTCGCCCAGGCGGTGCGCGAACTCGGCGCCTGACCCGGCCGCCTGCGCCGGGCGACCTTGGGAGGGACGTGTGGGACCGTCGAGGCCCTGTCCGGCGTACACCTGTCCGGCGCGCGACGGAGGTCCTGATGCCCGGTAGCCGTACCGGCGGGCCGCCCGTGCAGCGCGCCGTCCGCCGGCCCGCCGTGCCCCGGCCCAGGCGCGAGAACCCCCTCCGCACCCTGCACACCCGGGCCCGCAAGGCCTGGGACCGGCCGCTGACCGCGTACTACCTGATCCTCGGCGGCAGCGCGCTGATCACCGTGCTCGGCCTGGTGATGGTCTACTCGGCCTCCCAGATCACCGCGCTGCAGATGTCCCTGCCGGGCTCCTACTTCTTCCGCAAGCAGCTCCTGGCCGCCGCGATCGGCACCGTGCTGCTGCTCGCGGCCTCCCGGATGCCGGTGAAGCTGCACCGGGCACTGGCCTACCCCATCCTCGCGGGCGCCGTCTTCCTGATGGTCCTGGTGCAGGTGCCGGGGATAGGGGTCGAGGTCAACGGCAACCAGAACTGGATCGCCCTCGGCGGCTCCTTCCAGGTCCAGCCCAGCGAGTTCGGCAAGCTGGCGCTGGTGCTGTGGGGCGCCGACCTGCTCGCCCGCAAACAGGACAAGCGGCTGCTGGGCCAGTGGAAGCACATGCTGGTGCCGCTGGTTCCGGCCGCCTTCATGCTGCTCGGACTGATCATGCTCGGCGGCGACATGGGGACGGCGATCATCCTGACGGCGATCCTGTTCGGCCTGCTGTGGCTGGCGGGGGCGCCCACCCGGATGTTCGCCGCGGTGCTGTCCGTCGCCGCCCTGCTCGGCGTGATCCTCATCCGCACCAGCCCGAACCGCATGGCCCGGCTCGCCTGCCTCGGTGCCACCGAGCCCCAGTCGGGACCGGTCGACTGCTGGCAGGCGGTGCACGGGATCTACGCCCTCGCCTCCGGCGGGATCTTCGGTTCCGGCCTGGGGGCGAGTGTGGAGAAATGGGGACAACTACCCGAAGCCCACACCGACTTCATTTTCGCCGTCACCGGTGAGGAACTGGGTCTGGCGGGGACGCTGTCGGTACTCGCCCTGTTCGCGGCTCTAGGCTATGCGGGCATCCGCGTGGCCGGACGCACGGAGGACCCCTTCGTGAGGTACGCCGCGGGAGGCGTGACCACCTGGATCATGGCCCAGGCCGTGATCAACATCGGTGCGGTGCTCGGCCTGCTGCCGATCGCCGGCGTCCCGCTCCCGCTGTTCTCCTACGGGGGGTCCGCCCTGCTGCCGACCATGTTCGCCATCGGGCTGCTGATCGCCTTCGCGCGTGAGGACCCCGCTGCGCGGATGGCGCTTGCGATGCGGCAACCCCGCTTTGGTAAAAAGCGGAACGGGGGTCCTCAGCGGCCCCGGAGATGGAACACGATGCGACGGCGTGCCTGAGCGGCGCGTTCGTCCGGAGAGCGGTGAATTTCGGTGCATGTCGTACTCGCCGGCGGAGGAACCGCGGGCCACATCGAGCCCGCGCTCGCCCTCGCGGACGCCCTGCGCAGGCAGGATCCGACCGTGGGCATCACGGCCCTGGGCACGGAGCGCGGCCTCGAGACACGTCTCGTACCCGAGCGCGGGTACGAGCTGGCGCTGATCCCCGCCGTACCGCTGCCACGCAAGCCGACCCCCGAGCTGATCACCGTGCCGGGCCGGCTGCGCGGCACCATCAAGGCGACCGAGCAGATCCTGGAGCGCACCAAGGCGGACGCCGTGGTCGGTTTCGGCGGCTACGTCGCCCTGCCCGGCTACCTCGCGGCCAAGCGGCTCGGCGTGCCGATCGTGATCCACGAGGCCAACGCCCGGCCCGGTCTGGCCAACAAGATCGGCTCCCGCTACGCCGCCCAGGTCGCCGTCTCCACGCCCGACAGCAAGCTGCGGGGCGCCCGGTACATCGGGATCCCGCTGCGCCGCTCCATCGCCACCCTCGACCGGGCCGCCGTCCGCCCCGAGGCCCGTGCCGCGTTCGGGCTCGACCCCAACCTGCCGACGCTGCTGGTCTCCGGCGGCTCGCAGGGCGCCCGCCGGCTGAACGAGGTCGTCCAGCAGGTGGCTCCGCGGCTGCAGCAGGCCGGGATCCAGATCCTGCACGCGGTCGGCCCGAAGAACGAACTGCCGCAGGTGCAGCAGATGCCGGGCATGCCCCCCTACATCCCGGTAAGTTACCTGGACCGGATGGACCTCGCGTACGCCGCGGCCGACATGATGCTCTGCCGCGCGGGCGCGATGACCGTCGCCGAGCTCTCCGCCGTCGGGCTCCCGGCCGCCTACGTCCCGCTGCCCATCGGCAACGGCGAACAGCGGCTCAACGCCCAGCCGGTGGTCAAGGCCGGCGGCGGGCTGCTGGTCGACGACGCGGAGCTGACGCCGGAGTGGCTGCAGCAGCACGTGCTGCCCGTCCTCGCCGACCCGCACCGGCTGTACGAGATGTCCCGCGCCGCCTCCGAGTTCGGCCGCCGGGACGCCGACGACCTGCTCGTCGGCATGGTGTACGAGGCGATCGCCTCGCGCCACCGCCACTGAAAGGAGCGCGCGCGTGGCCGGACCGACCACCGCCGAGCGCGGTGAACGCCGTCAGGGGTCGTCCGGCCCGCCGCCCGTCCGGCGTTTCCGCCGGCGCCTTCGTGTGATGATCGTTCTGGCTGTCGCCTTCGTGTTCCTCGGGAGCGGGGCCTTCTGGCTGCTGTACGGCTCGGACCTCGTGCGCGTGGAGCGCGTGTCCGTGTCCGGCACCCGGATCCTGACGCCCGCGCAGGTGCGCGAGGCCGCGGACGTTCCCCTGGGGGAGCAGGTGATTTCGGTGGACACCGGGGCGATCGAGGCGCGGATCGCCGAAGAATTGCCCCGAATTGCCACGGTTGACGTGATCCGTTCCTGGCCCCGTGAAATCGAGCTGAAAGTGACGGAGCGCACTCCGGTCCTTCTTCTGCAAAAGGGCGGAAAGTTCACCGAAGTGGACAAGGAGGGCGTCCGTTTTGCCACGGTTTCCCGGGCTCCGCGAGGTGTTCCCCTGCTGGAATTGGCCGTCTCCCGGAGCGGTTCCGCGGCCGCGAGCCTGCGCCGCTTCGGCGAGGACCGGCTGGTGCGGGAGGCGGTGCGGGCCGCCGGCGCCGTTCCGGACTCCGTCGCGCGCGAGGTCCGCGGCGTCAAGGTCCGTTCCTATGACGACATCTCGCTGCGGTTGACGGGTGACAGGACGGTCGATTGGGGAAGCAGCGAGAAGGGGGCGGCGAAGGCCCGCGCCCTCACGGCTCTGATGAAAGCGGCTTCCGATGCGCGGCACTTCGACGTCAGCGTCCCCACGGCTCCGGCGTCATCGGGGAGTTGACGCTCATCAGTGCAGGCCAGCACCCTGGTTGGGCAGCGCTACGCCTGATCACATAGGGTGAAAAGAAAAACGGGAGGTTCGGCGTGTTCGTTGAACGGGCGCCACGTGTCGACTTAGTGTCCTGTTCAGAAGACTCCAGGGAACAGACACACTGGTAACCCTAAAGTTCAACGTTAGGGTTCGGGTCGGCGCTACGAACCGTCCCATTCGGCATCAGTCGTCGGTTCGCGGCGCACCCGCGGAACGGCGACACGTAACTCGAGGCGAGAGGCCTTCGACGTGGCAGCACCGCAGAACTACCTCGCAGTCATCAAAGTCATCGGTGTCGGCGGCGGTGGTGTCAATGCCATCAACCGGATGATCGAGGTCGGTCTCAAGGGCGTCGAGTTCATCGCCATCAACACCGACGCGCAAGCCCTGTTGATGAGCGACGCCGACGTCAAGCTCGACGTCGGCCGTGAACTCACCCGCGGACTCGGCGCCGGGGCCAACCCGGCCGTCGGCCGCAAGGCCGCCGAGGACCACCGCGAGGAGATCGAGGAGGTCCTCAAGGGGGCCGACATGGTCTTCGTGACGGCCGGTGAAGGCGGCGGCACCGGCACCGGCGGCGCACCCGTCGTGGCCAACATCGCCCGCTCGCTCGGTGCTCTCACCATCGGTGTGGTCACCCGCCCGTTCACCTTCGAGGGGCGGCGCCGCGCGAACCAGGCCGAGGACGGCATCGCGGAGCTGCGCGAAGAGGTCGACACCCTCATCGTCATCCCGAACGACCGGCTGCTGTCCATCTCGGACCGCCAGGTCTCGGTCCTCGACGCCTTCAAGTCGGCGGACCAGGTGCTGCTCTCCGGCGTCCAGGGCATCACCGACCTCATCACCACGCCCGGCCTGATCAACCTCGACTTCGCCGACGTGAAGTCGGTCATGTCGGAGGCCGGCTCGGCCCTCATGGGCATCGGCTCGGCCCGCGGCGACGACCGCGCGGTGGCCGCGGCCGAGATGGCCATCTCCTCCCCGCTGCTGGAAGCCTCCATCGACGGCGCCCGCGGTGTGCTGCTCTCCATCTCCGGCGGCAGCGACCTCGGTCTGTTCGAGATCAACGAGGCCGCCCAGCTGGTGAGCGAGGCCGCCCACCCCGAGGCCAACATCATCTTCGGCGCGGTGATCGACGACGCTCTCGGCGACGAGGTCCGGGTCACCGTGATCGCGGCCGGCTTCGACGGCGGCCAGCCGCCGGCCAAGCGGGAGAACGTCCTCGGCTCGTCCTCGGCCAAGCGCGAGGAGCAGGCCCCGGCACGGCAGCCGGAGAGCCGCCCCTCCTTCGGCTCGCTCGGCAGCGTCACGCCCAAGGAGGACCCGGAGCCGATGAAGCCGGAGCCGGTGCACGACATCCCGGTCGTCCAGCCGCCGGTCCCGCCGACGCGGACCTACGACAGCGCGGCCGAGGAGCTGGACGTGCCGGACTTCCTGAAGTGATAGCAGCCCGGCGCGAGAGCGTGAGCGGCGCGCACTTCGCCTTCACCGACCGGTGGGGCGGGGTGAGCGCCGCTCCGTATGCGGAGCTCAACCTCGGCGGAGCGGTCGGCGACGACCCCGGCGCCGTGCGCACCAACCGCGAACTGGCCGCCGAGTCCCTCGGCGTCGATCCGGCCCGGGTGGTCTGGATGAACCAGGTGCACGGGGCCGCTACGGCCGTGGTCGACGAGCCCTGGGGCGAGAGCCCCGTCCCCGAGGTCGACGCGATCGTCACCGCGCGGCGGGGTCTCGCCCTCGCCGTGCTCACCGCCGACTGCGTGCCGGTGCTGCTGGCCGACCCCGTCGCCGGGGTCGCCGCCGCGGCCCACGCGGGACGGCCCGGACTGGTCGCCGGGGTGGTCCCCGCCGCCGTGCGGGCCATGGCCGAACTCGGCGCCGAGCCCTCGCGGATCGTCGCCCGCACCGGGCCGGCCGTCTGCGGCCGGTGCTACGAGGTGCCGGAGGCGATGCGCGCCGAGGTGGCCGCCGTCGAGCCGGCGGCGCACGCCGTGACGAGCTGGGGCACCCCGGCGGTCGACGTGGGCGCGGGCGTGCACGCGCAGCTCCAGCGACTCGGGGTGCGCGACCGGGCGCAGTCGCCGGTGTGCACGCTGGAGTCGGGGGATCACTTCTCGTACCGACGCGACCGCACCACCGGGCGGCTCGCGGGCTATGTGTGGCTGGACTGATGGAACATGACGGATCGTAAGAGCGAGATCGCCGCGAACCTGGCGAGAGTGGAGGAGCGGATCGCCGCCGCGTGCGCCGCGGCCGGACGTGCGCGCGACGAGGTCACCCTCATCGTGGTCACCAAGACCTTCCCGGCGAGCGACGTGCGGCTCCTGTCGGAACTCGGTGTGCGCCATGTCGCCGAGAACCGCGACCAGGACGCCGCGCCGAAGGCGGCCCAGTGTGCGGACCTGCCGCTCACCTGGCACTTCGTCGGTCAGCTGCAGACCAACAAGGTGCGCTCCGTGGTCGGTTACGCGGGTGTCGTGCACTCCGTCGACCGCGCCCGGCTGGTGACGGCCCTCTCCAGGGAGGCCGTGCGGAGCGGGCGCGAAGTGGGCTGCCTCGTCCAGGTCGCGCTCGACGCGGGTGAAGGCGGCCGGGGGGAGCGCGGGGGCGTCGCGCCCGGCGGGGTCGCGGAGTTGGCCGCGCTCGTCGCCGGGGCCGAGGGGCTGCGGCTGGACGGGCTGATGACGGTCGCCCCGCTCACCGGGGAGTACGCCGGGCGTCAACAGGCGGCGTTCGAGCGGTTGGTGGATCTGTCGACCGCCCTGCGCAAGGCCCATCCGACTGCGAACATGGTCTCGGCAGGAATGAGTACGGACCTCGAACAGGCCGTTGCCGCCGGAGCGACACATGTGCGCGTCGGCAGTGCGGTACTCGGAGTCCGCCCCAGGCTCGGGTAACGTCGCCAAGAAGTCGGACCACAGTAGAAAATATGGTCATTGCCGCCAATAGCGGACATAAGGACCTTGTGGATCGCGGGCACTTGGCGGTCGTCAGCGGATCCACCACAGAGCGGAGGACTCGGAGCATGGCCGGCGCGATGCGCAAAATGGCGGTCTACCTCGGCCTCGTGGAGGACGATGGGTACGACGGCCGCGGATTCGACCCAGACGACGACTTTGAACCCGAACTCGACCCGGAGCCCGAACGTGACCACAGGCGGCACGAAATTTCGCATCAGTCGCATGGTTCACATCAGTCACAAAGGGAAGAAGAGGTGCGAGTCGTGCAACCGCCCGCGCCTCGCGAGCCGGTTGCCCGCTCCGCTTCGCTTCCCGCGGAATCGCCACGTCCGGCACGCATCGCCCCCGTGGCGTCCATCACACAAGAACGCGCAAGCCTGGAGAAGAACGCACCGGTGATCATGCCCAAGGTCGTGTCGGAACGAGAGCCTTACCGGATCACCACGCTCCATCCCCGGACCTACAACGAGGCCCGTACCATCGGGGAACACTTCCGTGAGGGCACTCCGGTGATCATGAATCTGACCGAGATGGACGACACGGACGCGAAGCGACTTGTCGACTTCGCGGCCGGTCTGGTGTTCGGTCTCCACGGCAGTATCGAGCGGGTGACGCAGAAGGTGTTCCTGCTGTCTCCTGCTAACGTCGATGTCACGGCGGAGGACAAGGCCCGCATCGCAGAGGGCGGGTTCTTCAACCAGAGCTGAGACGCAGGACCGATCGAGCAGGTACAGGGGAGAGGGAAGAGCAAGCCATGAGCGTGTTCGCGCAGGTGATCTACATCGCGCTGATGGTGTTCCTCATCGTGCTCATTTTCCGGCTGGTCATGGACTACGTCTTCCAGTTCGCCCGCTCATGGCAACCCGGCAAGGCGATGGTGGTCGTCCTGGAGGCCACCTACACTGTCACCGATCCACCGCTGAAGCTTCTGCGGCGGTTCATCCCGCCGCTGCGTCTCGGGGGCGTGGCGCTCGACCTGTCCTTCTTCGTGCTGATGATCATCGTCTACATTCTGATCTCCCTCGTGGGCAATGCACTGAGGTGACTGTGGACGACATGGGCCTGCCGACTGCCGATGACTACGTTGAGGTGAAGAGATGCCGTTGACCCCCGAGGACGTGCGGAACAAGCAGTTCACGACCGTCCGCCTCCGAGAAGGCTATGACGAGGACGAGGTCGATGCCTTCCTCGACGAGGTCGAAGCCGAACTGACGCGCCTGCTGCGCGAGAACGAGGACCTGCGCGCCAAGCTGGCCGCTGCCACGCGCGCCGCTGCCCAGAACCAGCAGAACATGCGCAAGCCCCCGGAGCAGGACCAGCAGGGACCGCCGCAGGGGATGCCGCAGCAGGGCATGCCCCAGCAGGGCATGCCCCAGCAGGGCATGCCCCAGCAGGGGATGCCGCAGCAGGGCATGCGAGGTCCCGGCGCTCCCGTGCCCGCCGGGATATCGGGCCCGCCGCAGCAGCAGATGGGTGGCCCCATGGGTGGTCCGCCCCAGCTGCCGAGCGGTGCTCCTCAGCTGCCCGCCGGCCCCGGCGGTCAGGGCGGCCCGCAGGGTCCCGGCCCGATGGGTCAGGGTCCCGGGCCGATGGGCCAGGGTGGCCCGATGCAGGGGCAGATGGGCCCCGGTGGCCCGATGGGCGGCCCCATGGGCGGCCCCGGTCTTCCCGGTCAGGGCGGCCCCGGCGGCGACAGCGCCGCCCGCGTGCTGTCGCTGGCCCAGCAGACCGCCGACCAGGCGATCGCCGAGGCCCGTTCCGAGGCCAACAAGATCGTCGGCGAGGCGCGTTCGCGTGCCGAGGGTCTCGAGCGGGACGCCCGTGCCAAGGCCGACGCCCTGGAGCGGGACGCGCAGGAGAAGCACCGCGTCGCGATGGGCTCCCTGGAGTCCGCCCGCGCCACGCTGGAGCGCAAGGTCGAGGACCTGCGCGGCTTCGAGCGCGAGTACCGCACGCGGCTGAAGTCCTACCTGGAGTCGCAGCTGCGCCAGCTGGAGACCCAGGCGGACGACTCGCTCGCCCCGCCGCGCCAGCCCGCGAGCACCGCGCCGTCGCTCCCGCCGTCCCCGGCGCCCTCCATGGCTCCGGCCGGTGCCGGTGCGCCGTCCTACGGCGGCAACCAGGCGATGGGCGGCCCCGGCGGTCAGTCCGGCCCGTCCTACGGCGGTCAGCAGCAGATGCAGCCGGCGATGACCCAGCCCATGGCGCCGGTGCGTCCGCAGGGGCCGTCGCCGATGGGGCAGGCCCCCTCGCCGATGCGCGGGTTCCTCATCGACGAGGACGACAACTGACGGCCCTGTGGCCATGAGTACGGCGTAGCGGTCGGCAGCGTTCAGGGCGGGGCCCCGGGTTCACCAACCCGGGGCCCCGCCCTCGTGCTCCGCGCGTCCGGGGCGCGGACGCCGGGTGTTCGAGCCGGGGCGTCCGTCCGCGGGACGCAACGCCGGGGGCCCGGGCCCGCCGAGGTTCTCCTCGACGGGCCCGGGCCCCGGGTGCAGGATCGCCGCGCGTCACGCCTTGCGCAGGCGGAACGTCAGGGACAGGCCCTCGTCCGTGAACGCGTCCCCGTAGGTGTCGTCCGCCTCGCCCCGGGCGAAGTCCGTGGCGAGGACCTCGTCGGCGATCAGGGCGGAGTGGTCGGTCAGGGCCGCGACGGTCGCGGGGTCCGCGGCCGTCCAGCGCAGGGCGATCCGGTCGGCCACGTCGAGGCCGCTGTTCTTGCGGGCCTCCTGGATCAGCCGGATCGCGTCCCGGGCCAGGCCCGCGCGGCGCAGCTCCTCCGTGATCTCCAGGTCGAGGGCGACCGTGGCACCGGCGTCGGAGGCCACCGACCAGCCCTCGCGCGGGGTCTCCGTGATGATCACCTCGTCCGGGGCGAGGGTGATCGTCTCACCGTCCACCTCGACCGAGGCGGTGCCCTCGCGCAGGGCCAGGGACAGGGCCGCGGCGTCCGTGTCCGCGATCGCCCGGGCCACGTCCTGGACGCGCTTGCCGAACCGCTTGCCCAGCGCGCGGAAGTTGGCCTTCGCCGTGGTGTCCACCAGCGAGCCGCCGACCTCGGACAGCGACGCCAGCGACTCGACGTTCAGCTCCTCGGTGATCTGGGCGTGCAGCTCCGGGTCGAGGGTGTCGAAGCCGCCGGCCGCGATCAGCGCCCGCTTCAGCGGCTGGCGGGTCTTCACGCCCGACTCCGCGCGCGTGGCCCGGCCCAGCTCCACCAGCCGGCGCACCAGCACCATCTGCTTCGACAGCTCCGGGTCGATCGCGCTCGGGTCCGCCTGCGGCCAGGAGGACAGGTGCACCGACTCCGGCGCGCCCGGGGTGACCGGGACGACCAGGTCCTGCCAGACCCGCTCGGTGATGAACGGGGTGAGCGGGGCCATCAGCTTGGTGACCGTCTCCACGACCTCGTGCAGGGTGCGCAGCGCCGCCTTGTCGCCCTGCCAGAAGCGGCGCCGGGAGCGGCGGACGTACCAGTTGGAGAGGTCGTCGACGAACGCGGACAGCAGCTTGCCGGCGCGCTGGGTGTCGTAGCCGTCCAGTGCCCGGGTCACCTGGTCGGTGAGCGCGTGCAGTTCGGACAGCAGCCAGCGGTCCAGCAGCGGGCGGTCGGCCGGGGCCGGGTCGGCCCCGCTCGGCGCCCAGTTCGACGTACGGGCGTACAGGGCCTGGAAGGCGACCGTGTTCCAGTACGTCAGCAGCGTCTTGCGGACGACCTCCTGGATGGTGCCGTGGCCCACCCGGCGGGCCGCCCAGGGGGAGCCGCCGGCCGCCATGAACCAGCGGACCGCGTCCGCGCCGTGCTGGTCCATGAGCGGGATCGGCTGCAGGATGTTGCCCAGGTGCTTGGACATCTTGCGGCCGTCCTCGGCGAGGATGTGGCCCAGGCACACGACGTTCTCGTAGGACGACTTGTCGAAGACGAGCGTGCCGATCGCCATCAGCGTGTAGAACCAGCCGCGGGTCTGGTCGATGGCCTCGCAGATGAACTGCGCCGGGTAGCGGGCCTCGAACAGCTCCTTGTTCTTGTACGGGTAGCCCCACTGCGCGAACGGCATCGAACCCGAGTCGTACCAGGCGTCGATGACCTCCGGCACGCGCGTGGCCTCCTGCCCGCAGCCGTCCTGCGGGCAGGCGAAGGTGACCTCGTCGATGTACGGGCGGTGCGGGTCGAGCCCCGACTGGTCGGTGCCGGTCAGCTCGGACAGCTCCGCGCGGGATCCGACGACCGTGAGGTGGTCGTCCGCGCAGCGCCAGATCGGCAGCGGGGTGCCCCAGTAGCGGTTGCGGGACAGGGCCCAGTCGATGTTGTTGTTCAGCCAGTCGCCGTACCGGCCGTGCTTGACCGTGTCCGGGAACCAGTTGGTGTTCTCGTTCTCCGCCAGCAGGCGGTCCTTGACGGCCGTGGTGCGGATGTACCAGGACGGCTGCGCGTAGTAGAGCAGCGCGGTGTGGCAGCGCCAGCAGTGCGGGTAGCTGTGCTCGTACGGGGTGTGCCGGAAGAGCAGGCCGCGCTCGTCGAGGTCGGCGGTCAGCTTCTCGTCGGCCTTCTTGAAGAAGACGCCGCCGACCAGGGGGACGTCCTCGGCGAAGGTGCCGTCGGGGCGGACCGGGTTGACGACGGGCAGGCCGTAGGAGCGGCAGACCTTGAGGTCGTCCTCGCCGAAGGCGGGGGACTGGTGGACCAGGCCGGTGCCGTCCTCGGTGGTGACGTACTCGGCGTTCACCACGTAGTGGGCCCCGGCCGGGCTGTGCTCACCGGTTCCCTCGCCGACGCTCGGGAACTCGACGAGCTCGAAGGGGCGCCGGTACGTCCAGCGCTCCATCTCGGCGCCGGTGAAGGTCCGGCCGGTGGTCTCCCAGCCCTCGCCGAGGGCCTTGGCGACCAGCGGCTCGGCGACGACCAGCTTCTCCTCACCGTTCGTCGCGACGACGTAGGTGACCTCGGGGTGCGCGGCGACCGCCGTGTTGGAGACCAGGGTCCACGGGGTGGTCGTCCACACCAGGAGCGCGGCCTCGCCGGCCAGCGGGCCGGAGGTGAGTGGGAAGCGGACGTAGACGGAGGGGTCGACGACCGTCTCGTAGCCCTGCGCCAGCTCGTGGTCGGACAGGCCGGTGCCGCAGCGCGGGCACCAGGGGGCGACGCGGTGGTCCTGGACCAGCAGCCCCTTGTTGAAGATCTCCTTCAGCGACCACCAGACGGAGTCGACGTACTCCGGGTCCATGGTCCGGTAGGCGTCGTCGAGGTCGACCCAGTAGCCCATGCGGGTCGTCAGCTCGGCGAAGGCGTCGGTGTGGCGGGTCACCGACTCGCGGCACCTGGCGTTGAACTCGGCGATGCCGTACGCCTCGATGTCCTGCTTGCCGGAGAAGCCGAGCTCCTTCTCCACGGCCAGCTCCACCGGGAGGCCGTGGCAGTCCCAGCCGGCCTTGCGGGCCACGTGGTAGCCGCGCATGGTGCGGAAGCGGGGGAAGACGTCCTTGAAGACGCGCGCCTCGATGTGGTGGGCGCCCGGCATGCCGTTGGCGGTGGGCGGGCCCTCGTAGAACACCCACTCGGGTCGGCCCTCGGACTGCTCCAGGCTCTTGGCGAAGATCTTCTGCTCGCGCCAGAAGTCGAGCACCGCGTGCTCGAGGGCGGGCAGGTCGACCTGGGCGGGTACCTGGCGGTACGTCGGCGTTGTCATCAGCGAGCTTCCTCCGGCGGATCTGCTGCCTTCCGTCCGGAGGGACGAGAGCTGTGTCGATGCCTGCGCCGCCTTCGGCGCGCTCCCGCGGTACCACCCTCCTTGGCCCCCCGGTGCTTCGTGTGCGCCGGTGAGCCCCCTCATTGGGATCGCGATGCCGGTTCTACTCGCCGTCGCCGTCGGGCGGCGGCTTTCTTCCGGCGGCTCCGGGGTGATCTTCACGTCGCGCTCGCCCCCGGGCTCACACCGTCCCCGGGTCGCTCTGGGCTGCGTACGCCGCTACTCGTCCCCATCTCCGCTTTTCGCTCCGCCCAGTGTACGGCGCGTCGGGAGCGGCGGCCGACCGGTTTCTCCGCGGCCGGGGAGCGGGCCGGGAGCGGGCCGGGGAGGGAGCCGGGGAGGGGGTGAGGAGGGAGGGGAAGAGAGGGACGGTGTACGGATTGCATATGACCTGACATGGAGGGTGATGACCCGAATGGTGTGGTGTGTACGTTCGGATCCCGGGACGTCGCCCTCGGCGGCATACCCGGCGGGGAGCTGGGCACAACGCATGCAGGTTCGCCGCGCGGCGTCCGCGGGGCGAGGAGATCGGGCGGTGCGCCCCGTTGCCGCGGGACTCGAGTCGATTTATCGTCCCAGAACGATTTGCGCACAAAATCACAATATGTGAAGGGGCCGCGGTCATGGTGGTGAAGAAGACCGCCGTACAGCAGTCGGCGTCCGGCAGGTCCGGGCGCGCCGGCGGCGGCGCGCCCCGTGCGGAGGCCTCCGGCGGTGCGGCCGGGAGCGTGGACGGGAAGAAGGGTCCCCGGAGTGCGGCGGGCCGTGCGGCGGAGCCCGCGAAGCGATCGCGGGGACCTGCGGCCGACCCGGGCGGCACGGGCGGCACGGAGCACCCGAAGGGGGCGCGGGCGGCCGGGACCGGGGCTGCGCGGGCCGGGACGGCGGCGACCGGAGAGGCCGCGGGGGAGAGGACCGCGAGGAAGCCGGCGGCCGGGAAGGCCGCGGCGACCGAAAAGGCCGCGGTGAAGAGGGCCGCGGCCGGGAAGGGTGTCGTCGGGGAGGCGGCGGCCGGGAAGGGGCCGTCCGAGGGCGCGCCCGCCGAGAAGGCGGCGGAGAAGAGCGCGGCCGGGGCCGCCCCGGCGGGGGAAGCGCCGGTCGAGAAGGCCGGGGCGAGTAAGGCGGCGGCGAAGAAGACGACGGGGAAGAAGACGACGGGGAAGACGAAGACGGCGAAGAGGACGGCGGGGAAGAAGGCGACGGCGGCGAAGGATGCGGCCAAGGAGGCACCGGCCAAGAAGGCGCCGGCCCGGGGGGCGGCGGTGAAGGGGGCCGCGGCCGGGGAGAAGGGCGCCCGGGAGGCGGCCGCGCGGGGGGCCGGAGCGGGCGGTGCCGGTGGCGGTGCCCGCGGCGGGGTCGGCCGGAAGGCCGCCCGGAGTGCGGGGGGCGCGGGGGGAAGGAGCAAGGGCACCACCAGGAACAGCGGGGGCACACAGGACATGGCCGGGCGCGGCACGGCCACTGACGCGGGCGCGGCCGAGGCCGCGACGCAGACGGGAGCGACGACGGTGGGTGCGAAGAAGACTCCTGGCGCGGCCACGGCGGCGAAGACCGCCGTGCCCAAGGCGCGGATCGCCGCGGTGGAGCCGGGCGACCTGGCGGTGCGGCCGGGCGAGGACCCCTGGACACCGGAAGAGGTCGAGGAGGCGCGGGCCGGGCTGATGGCCGAGGTGGTGCGGCTGCGCGACGAGATCAGCTCGTCGGAGCGGTCGCTGGCCGGTCTCATGCGGGATTCCGGCGACGGCGCGGGCGACGACGACGCCGACACCGGCAGCAAGAACATCACGCGCGAGCACGAGCTGGCGCTCGCCGCCAACGCGCGCGAGATGCTCACCCAGTCCGAGCGGGCCCTGCAGCGCCTGGACACCGGCACCTACGGCCTGTGCGAGAACTGCGGCAACCCCATCGGGAAGGCCCGTGTGCAGGCCTTCCCCCGGGCCACCCTGTGCGTCGAGTGCAAGCAGAAGCAGGAGCGCCGCCCCTGAGCACCGCCGTATGCCTCCTGGGCACGAGGGGCGTGCGGGGCGTGCCGTACCCTCGTCCTCAGTCAGGTACCTAGGTCGAGGGACTCACGTGGCAGAGGCGGAGCGCATCATCGGTACGCCGGACACCCCGGACACGGGCCGGGACGGGACGGAGGGGGACGACGCCCGTGCGGGCGGTGCCCCCGGGGCCGGTGCCCGGGAGGGCGGCGCCCCCGTCGCCGCGTCCGGCCCCGGGGGGACGGCGGCGCAGAGCGAGCGGCCCCGCGGCAAGCGGCGCATCGCCGTGCTGTTCACCGTCGCCGCCCTCGCCTACGCCCTCGACCTGATCAGCAAGATGATCGTGGTCGCCGAACTGGAGCACCACGAGCCCGTCGAGATCATCGGGGACTGGCTGAGGTTCGAGGCGATCCGCAACGCGGGCGCGGCCTTCGGCTTCGGCGAGGCCTTCACCGTGATCTTCACGGTGATCGCGGCCGTGGTGATCGTGGTGATCATCCGGCTCGCCCGCAAGCTGTACAGCCTGCCCTGGGCGATCGCGCTCGGCCTGCTGCTCGGCGGTGCCCTCGGCAACCTCACCGACCGGATCTTCCGGTCCCCGGGCGTCTTCGAGGGCGCGGTCGTCGACTTCATCGCGCCCAAGGGCTTCGCCGTGTTCAACCTGGCCGACTCGGCCATCGTGTGCGGCGGCATCCTGATCGTGCTGCTGTCGTTCCGGGGTCTCGACCCCGACGGGACCGTCCACAAGGACTGAGGACTGAACGCGCGTACGGGGTCGCCGGGCCCGTCCGGCATACTCGACGGGTGAGCACGATTCCCGAGATCCGTACCCTGCCCGTGCCCGACGGCCTGGAGGGCGAGCGCGTCGACGCCGCCATCTCCCGCATGTTCGGCTTCTCCCGCACCAAGGCGGCCGAACTCGCCGCCGCGGGGAAGGTCACGGTCGACGGGTCGGTGGTCGGCAAGTCGGAGCGGGTGAGCGGCGGCGCCTGGCTCGAGGTCGAGATGCCGCAGGCACCCGCGCCGGTGCAGGTCGTCGCCGAGCCGGTCGAGGGCATGGAGATCGTGCACGACGACGACGACGTGGTCGTGATCGTCAAGCCGGTCGGGGTCGCCGCCCACCCCTCGCCGGGCTGGACCGGCCCGACCGTGATCGGCGGTCTCGCCGCCGCCGGGTACCGCATCTCGACCTCCGGCGCCGCCGAGCGCCAGGGCATCGTGCACCGCCTCGACGTCGGCACCTCCGGTCTGATGGTGGTCGCCAAGTCCGAGTACGCGTACACGTCGCTGAAGCGCCAGTTCAAGGAGCGCACGGTCGACAAGCGCTACCACACGCTCGTCCAGGGCCACCCCGACCCCACCAGCGGCACCATCGACGCCCCCATCGGCCGGCACCCGCACCACGACTACAAGTGGGCGGTCACCGCAGAGGGCAAGCCGTCCGTCACGCACTACGACCTCATCGAGGCCTTCCGCGCCGCCTCCCTCCTCGACGTCAAGCTGGAGACCGGCCGCACCCACCAGATCCGCGTCCACATGGCCGCCCACCGGCACCCCTGCGTCGGCGACCTGACCTACGGCGCCGACCCCACGCTCGCCAAGCGGCTCCGCCTCACCCGCCAGTGGCTGCACGCGGTGCGCCTCGGCTTCGAGCACCCCGGGGACGGCCGGTGGGCGGAGTACTCCAGCGACTACCCGGAGGACCTGCAGAAGGCACTGGACCAGGTCCGGGAGGAGACGTACGCATGAGCTCCTCCTACGTGGTCGGGGAAGCGGTGGAGCCCGCCGACCGGGAGGCGTGCTTCGCGGTGCGCAAGGAGGTCTTCGTCGCCGAGCAGGGCGTCCCCGAGGACATCGAGTACGACGCGTACGACGCCGGCGCCGTGCACGTGCTGGCGGTCCGGGAGGACGGCGTACCGCTCGGCACCGGGCGGCTGCTGCACGGCGAGGCCGCCGCGGCGAAGAACGGCGGCGACCCGCAGGTCGGCTCCCTCGGGCGGCTCGCGGTGACCCGGGAGGCACGCGGGCTCGGGGTCGGGGCGGCCCTGGTGCGGGCCGTCGAGGAAGCGGCACGCGCGCGCGGCCTCACCGCCGTCGACCTGCACGCGCAGACCCACGCCCTGGGTTTCTACGAACGATTGGGGTACGAGGCGTACGGGCCCGAGTTCCCGGACGCGGGGATACCGCACCGGGCCATGCGGCGCGTGCTGTAACCGGGGTCCGCCAACGGCCCGGTGGGGGCGGCGGCATGGCAGGCTGGAGGCCCGCCGACCGATCGTCGACCCCCCAGGAGCACCGACCGTGGATCAGTTGGCCCTGCTGTTCGTCCTGTTGCTCGGGGCGGTGGTGAGCGTTGCCGTCGGGGAGCGGCTGGGGCTGCCGGCGCCGGTGCTCATGACGGTCCTCGGGATCGTCCTGGCGCTGCTGGAGTTCGTCCCGAACGTCGACGTCCCGCCGGAACTGATCCTGCCGCTGCTGCTGCCGCCCCTGCTCTACGCCGCCGTGCGCCGGACGTCCTGGCGCCAGTTCGCGGCGAACATCAGACCGATCCTCCTGCTGGCCGTGGCGCTGGTCTTCGTCACCACCCTGTGCGTGGCCGTCGTCGCCCACGCGATCGTGCCGGGGCTGCCGCTGGCCGCCGCCGTCGCCCTCGGTGCCCTGGTCGCGCCGCCCGACCCGGTCGCGGCGACCGCCGTCGCCGGGAAGCTGGGGCTGCCGCGCCGGCTGGTGTCGATCCTGGAGGGCGAGGGGCTGTTCAACGACGTGACGGCCATCGTCCTGTACCACGTGGCGATCGCCGCCGCCGTGAGCGGCACCTTCTCGCCCTGGCGGGCCGGGCTGGACCTGGTGCTGTCGGCCGTGGTGGCGGTCGCGGTCGGGCTCGCGCTCGGCTGGGGCACCAACAAGCTGATGGGCCTGCTCGGCGACCCGACCCTGCAGGTCGCCCTGACCCTGCTGGTGCCGTTCGCCTCCTACGTCCTGGCCGAGGAACTGCACGGTTCGGGGGTGCTCGGGGTGCTCACCACCGCGCTGTTCCTCGTGGAGTACGCCACCGACGCCGACGACGTCACGGCCCGGCTCGCCGGGCACACCTTCTGGGACATCGTGGACACGCTCGTCACCGGCGTCGCGTTCGGGCTGGTCGGTCTCGAACTGCACAACGCGGTCGAGACCGCGGCCGGCCACTGGGGCGAGCTGCTCACCTGGGCGGCGGCGGTCGTGGGCGTGGTCGTCCTCGTCCGGCTGGCGTGGCTGCTGCCCGCGACCTGGCTGACGCAGCGGCTGCACACCGCGCGGGACGTCGGCGAGGAGATCCCGGTGAGCTGGCGCGAGACCGTGGTGATGTGGTGGTCGGGGATGCGCGGGGTGGCCTCCGTCGCCCTGGCCCTCGCCATCCCGCTGGAGACCGACGCCGGGGGCGACTTCCCCGCCCGGGGCGAGATCGTTTTCATCGCGTTCGGCGTGGTGCTGGCGACACTGCTGGTGCAGGGGCTGACCCTGCCGTGGCTGGTGGGCCGGCTGGGGGTGCGGGGCGACATCGGGCGCGAGAAGGAGTTCGAGCGGCAGCTGGCGGTGCGGGCGGCGAAGGCGGCGAAGCGCCGGCTGCGGGAGATCGAGGAGGTCGAGGACCTGCCGGAGGAGCTGTCCGAGCAGATGCTGCGGAGGTCGTTCGACATCGGGGTGCGGATCAGCCCGGAGATGGCGGAGGACGAGCGGCGGGAGGCGTACCGGCAGCGGGCACGGCGGTTGAAGCGGGTGCGGCGGATCGAGGGGGAGATGCTGAGCGCCGCGCGGCACGAGGTGCTGGCGGCGCGCAGCGAGACGGGGGCGGATCCGGAGGTGGTGGACCGGGTGCTGCGGCACCTGGACGTGCGGAGTCTGCGGTGAGCGCCGTGGAGTTGCCGCCGTCGGCGGCCTTCTGTCCGTAGGGTCGGGGCATGACTCGGAACGTTGTGATCAGTGGGGGCGGTACGGGCATCGGGCTGGCCACCGCGCGTGTCTTCGCCGCCGACGGGGACCGGGTGCTGCTGCTCGGGCGGCGCGGGGACGTGCTGGAGCGGGCCGCGGTGCCGGGGGCGCTGACGTACGCCGCCGATCTGGCCGACCCGGAGGCCGTGCGGGGCGTGGCTGGCTTCGTGGGACGGGAGTTCGGCGCCGTGGACGTCCTCGTCCACAGCGCCGGGGGCAACGGGCTCCTCGAGCCCCCGGTCGGCGGCGACGATCCGCTCGACGCCGTCGCCCGCCACTGGACGGTCAACTTCCGGCTCAATCTGCTGACCGCCGTCCTGCTCACCGAGGCCCTGAGGGACCGGCTCGCCGAACCCGGCGGGCGGGTGCTGTTCCTCAGCTCCATCGCCGCGTACCGGGGGTCCGGGCAGGTGGCGTACGCGGCGGCCAAGGCGGGGCTGCACCCGTACGCCCACGACCTCGCCCGGCGACTGGGCCCGCACGGCATCACCGTGAACGTGGTCGCGCCCGGCTACATCGAGGACACCGCCTTCTTCGGCGACGGCATCGACGAGGAGCGGCGGGCCCGGCTGATCGCCGAGACGTCCGACAAGCGGGCCGGGACGCCCGGGGACGTCGCCGCGACCCTGCACTGGCTCGCCTCCCCGGGCGCCGCGCACATCACCTCGCAGATCATCCAGGTCAACGGCGGTGCCGAGCGCGGCCACTGACGGGCGCTCAGCGCTCCCTGGGGTGGGTGTGCACCCTGCGGGCCGACGGTATGCCGTCGGGAATGCGGTGGCCGTCGAGGTGCGGCGGCAGGATCGCGTCCGCCGTGGTGACCCGGGGCAGGGCGTACGGGTGCTCCTCGGCCAGCCAGCGGATCATCTGCTCGCGGACCACGACCCGTACCGTCCATATGTCGTCCGCGTCCTTGGCGGTGACCAGGGCCCGCACCTCCATGGTGCTGGGCGTGGTGTCCGTCACGGCCAGGTTGTGGGCGCGGCCGTCCCAGGCCGGGCACTCCCGCAGGATGTCGCGGAGCCGGTCGCGCATCGCCTCCAGCGGGGCCGAGTGGTCGAGGTGCCAGAAGACGACACCGGTCATCTGCGGCGTGCCGCGCGACCAGTTCTCGAACGGCTTGGAGGTGAAGTACGACACCGGCATGGTGATCCGGCGCTCGTCCCAGGTGCGGACCGTCAGGAAGGTCAGCGTGATCTCCTCGACCGTGCCCCACTCACCGTTCACCACGACCGTGTCCCCGATGCGCACCATGTCGCCGAAGGCGATCTGCAGCCCGGCGAACATGTTGCCCAGCGTGGACTGGGCGGCGACACCGGCGACGATGCCGAGGATGCCGGCCGAGGCCAGCAGCGAGGCGCCGGCCGCCCGCATCGCCGGGAAGGTCAGCAGCATCGAGGCCGCCGCCACCACCGTGACGATCGCCGACACCACCCGCCGGATCAGCGTCACCTGGGTGCGTACCCGGCGGACCCGCGCCGGATCGCGGTGGTAGCGGGCGTTGGCGTACCGCGTGTAGGTGGTCTCGACGATCGCCGCCGCGATCCGGATCACCAGCCAGGCGGCCGACCCGATCAGCACCAGGGACAGCGTCCGGCCGATGCCGACCCGGTGGTCCGGGAACACCTGGGCCTCGACGTACGACCCTCTCAGCAGGGCCGCGCAGAGCACCAGTTGGTACGGGACGCGGGCGCGGCGGAGCAGCCCCCACAACGGCGTGTCGTGGTGGCGTTCGTCGGCCTTGCGCAGCAGCAGGTCGGTCGCCCAGCCGAGCAGCAGCGTGAGCACGACCGAGCCGCCGACCACGATCAGTGGGCGGAGCACGTCATCCATGCCTCCGAACCTAACCGGCCCCGGGCGGGCACGAACATGTGACTTCCGCGCGCTCGTGGGTACTGCCGCGATCCGGCGCGGTCACACCGGGCTGGCACCATGGGCCCCATGAACATCATGCTCTTTCACTCGACCTACGGGCTCGGACCCGCGGTGCACCGGGCCGCCGACCGGCTGCGCGCGGCCGGACACGAGGTGTTCACGCCCGACCTCTTCGAGGGCCGCACGTTCACCACGGTCGAGGAGGGCATGGCGTACCGGGAGGAGACCGGCAAGGAGGAGCTGCTGAGGCGGGCCGTGCTGGCCGCCGCGCCCTACTCGGAACGGGGGCTGGTGTACGCCGGGTTCTCCTTCGGCGCCTCCGTCGCCCAGACGCTGGCCCTCGGCGACGGCCACGCGCGCGGGCTGCTGCTCCTGCACGGCACGTCCGACATCGCGGCGAACGCCTCGGTGGACGACCTGCCGGTGCAACTGCACGTCGCCGAGCCCGACCCGTTCGAGACCGACGACTGGCTGAGCGCCTGGTACCTGCAGATGCGCCGGGCGGGAGCCGACGTCGAGGTGTACCGGTACGCCGGGGCCGGCCACCTCTACACCGACCCCGACCTGCCGGACTGGGACGAGGAGGCCGCCGAGGCCACCTGGCGGGTGGCACTCGGCTTCCTCGAGTCGCTGGAGGGCTGATCCCGGCGGGGGCGGCCGGGCGGAAGCCGGGGAGGAGGGGCCGGTGGGGAACCGCCGGCCGGGCTACGCCTTGCGGCCCACCCCGCAGTAGGCGTCCACGGCCGCGAGGTCCTTGTCCGGCTCCCCGCCCTCCGGCCGCCACTCGGGCACCCGCACGACGCCGGGCTCCACCAGCTCCAGCCCCTCGAAGAACCCGGCGATCTCCTCGACGCCGCGCACGTGGTACGGCACCGCGCCGCTCGAGTTGTACGCCTTTGACGCCGCGACCATGCCCTCGCTGGTGGCCGTGCTGTCGCTGATCACCAGGTGGCTGCCCGGGGGGAGCCCCGCCATGAGCCGGCGCACCAGGCCGCGGGCCTCCTCGTAGTCGGCGACGTGGCCGAGCGTGTTGAGGATCATCAGGGCGACCGGCCGGGAGAGGTCGAGCGTCTCGGCGGCGGCCCGCAGCACGGCCTCGGGGTCGTACAGGTCGGCGTCCAGATACGCGGTCCTGCCCTCCGGCGTGCTCTTGAGCAGGGCGTGGGCGTGGGTGAGGACTATGGGGTCGTTGTCGACGTACACGATCCGCGCGTCCGGGGCGACGCGCTGGGCCACCTGATGGGTGTTGTCGGCGGTCGGCAACCCGGTCCCGACGTCCAGGAACTGCCGTATCCCCTGCTCGCCGGCGAGGTACCGGACGGCCCGTCCCAGGAACCGCCGGCTGGTGAGCGCGACGTCGGCCAGGCCGGGGAAGATCTCCTTGATCTGGTCCCCGATCTCCCGGTCGACCTTGTAGTGGTCCTTGCCGCCGACGAAGTAGTTCCAGAAGCGGGCCGAGTGCGGCTTGGTCGTATCGATCCGGGCACGTGTCCCGGAACCGGTGCGGTCCTGTGTGGTCTCCTGCGACACGGCTGAGCCTCCTGTGGACGGGCGGTGACCAGTGCGCCCAACCTAGGTGAACCGGCCGCGGAACACCCCGGGTCGGCTCCCGCGGCCCCGGCCGACCGTACGTTTTCGGCCACCGGCCCGCCGGTCGTTCCCGGCGAGCGCGGCCTCTCGTCCCCGGCGGGCACGGGCCCCTCGCTCCCGGCGGGCACGGGTCCCTCGGCCGCGCCCGGGCGCGGCCGAGGGACCCCGGCGTCAGACCGGCTGGTAGGCGCGCTCCACCCGCTGCGTGCCGCTGCGCGTGCGGTAGGAACGGGCCCAGGTGGACGTGGCGGCCGGATCCGTGCGGTCGGACAGCACGTAGTAGTCCATCTGCGCCCGCTCGGCGGTGATGTCCAGGACGCCGTAGCCGTGGCGGTCGGTGTCCACCCAGTGGACGTGCCGGTTGGCGGCCCGGATCAGCGGCGCGGCGACCGAGGAGACGCTGCCCTCGGAGACCTTGACGATGTCGTCGAGGTTGTCGGAGGTGACCGAGGTGACCACGAACTCCGTGGCGGCCGAGGGCGACAGCGGGTAGGTGCCGGCGTTGACCGGCACGTCGTTGGCCCACGCCATGTGGATGTCGCCGGTGAGGAAGACCGTGTTGCGGACGGCGTTCGCGCGCAGGTGGGCGAGGAGTTCGCGGCGGTCGTCGGTGTAGCCGTCCCACTGGTCGGTGTTGAGCGCGAGGCCCTCCTGCGGCAGGCCGAGCAGTTTGGCGAGCGGCTTCAGCAGGCTCGCCGGCAGGGAGCCGATGGCGAACGGGGAGATCATCACCGAGGTGCCGACCAGCCGCCAGGTGGTGTCGGACGCCGTCAGTCCCGCCTTCAGCCAGTCCAGTTGGGCGCGGCCGGTGAGCGTGCGGTCCGGGTCGTCGACCTCGCCGTTGCCGAGCGAGACCTGCTGGGAGCGGAAGGAGCGCAGGTCCAGCAGGGAGAGGTCGGCGAGCCGGCCGAAGCGCAGCCGGCGGTAGGTGGTGCCGGCGAGCGCCGGGCGCACCGGCATCCACTCGAAGTAGGCCTGCTTGGCGGCGGCCTGGCGCGCGGCCCAGGTGCCCTCGGCGCCCTCGGTGTGGTTCTCGGCGCCGCCCGACCAGGTGTCGTTGGCGATCTCGTGGTCGTCCCAGATCGCGATGACCGGCGCCCGGTGGTGCAGGGCCTGCAGGTCGGGGTCGGTCTTGTACGTCGCGTGCCGCAGGCGGTAGTCGGCGAGGGTGACGGTCTCGTGGGCGGGCGCGTGCGGGCGCACCGTCCTGCCGCGGGTGCCGTACTCGCCGGTGCCGTACTCGTAGATGTAGTCGCCCAGGTGCAGCCAGGCGTCCAGGTCGCCGCGGGCCGCGAGGTGGCGGTACGCGGAGAAGCGGCCGGCCTCCCAGTTGGAGCAGGAGACCACGCCGAAGCGCAGCCCGGTCACGGCGGCGTCGGCGGCCGGCGCGGTGCGAGTGCGGGCGACGGGGGAGTCGGTGCCACCGGCGGAGAAGCGGAACCAGTAGTCGGTGGCCGGTCGCAGGCCGCGGATGTCCGCCTTGACGGTGTGGTCGAAGGCGGCGGTGGCGAGCGTCGAACCCTGGGCGACGACGTCGGTGAACGCCCTGTCCCGGGCGACGGTCCAGCTCACCTCGGTGTCCGGGCCGAGCCCGGAGCCGGGTATCGCCTCCGGCGTCGGTGTCACGCGGGTCCACAGCAGGATGCCGTCCGGCAGCGGGTCGCCGGAGGCCACGCCGTGCAGGAAGGCGGGGGCCTGCGTCACTGCCTGGGCGGGCACGGACGCGGCGAGCGGTCCGGCCAGCACCGCGGTGGCGGCGGCCGCCTTGACGACCGTACGGCGGCGCGGGGCGGGGGAGGGGGCGTCCGCGAGGACGGGGGCGGTGCTCTCGGATGATCTGTGTCGACTGGTCACAGCCGATCAGGTTACTGACAGGTACACGCGAGAGCGGGCGAACTCGCAAAAGTTCGCCCGCTCTTCGACGTGTGGTCGGCCGACCGGTGCTCAGGCCTTGAGGGCCTTGTCGATCGCCGTGTTGAACTCGTCCACCGTCATGGGGGTGCTCTGGCCGTCGGAGCCGGTGATCTTCTTGCCGTCCATCATCAGGGTCGGCGTGCCGTTCACGTCGCTCTCGTCGAAGGTCTTGGACATCTCCAGCGCCCACCGGTCGTAGGTGCCGTCCTCGACGGCCGTCCGGAACTGCTTGTTGTCCTTCAGGGCGTCGACCGAGTTCGCGATCTTGATCAGGTACGAGTCGTCCTTGAACTTGTCCTCGCTCTCCTGGGGGTGGTACTCGGCCGAGTAGAGCGCGGACTTGTAGGCGAGGAACGCCTCGGGGCTGACGTTCAGCGCGGCGCCCAGGGCGCTCAGGGCGTTCTTGGAGCCCTCGCCGGTCAGGTTGCGGTCGAGGAACGAGGCGCCGATGAAGCGGATCTTGTACTTGCCGTCCTCGACGTCCTTGTCGATCGTCTTGCCGACGCTCTGCTCGAACGTGGCGCAGATCGGGCAGCGCGGGTCCTCGTACAGCTCCAGGGTCTTCTTCGCGTCGGGCTTGCCGATGACGACGGTCGTGCCGTTCTTGCCGCTGCTGTTGGCCGGCTTGACGAGCTCGGCGTCCTGCGCGGCCTCCCAGTGGTCGGGCTGGTTGGCCTGGACGACGGCGTAGCCGATGCCGCCGGCTATCGCCAGGACGCCGACGAGGGAACAGGCGACGACGACCTGCCGCTTGACCTTGTCCTTCTTGGCCTGGCGCTCGCGCTCCGCGCGCAGGCGCTCCCGGGCCGCCGTCTTCGCCGCCTGGCTGTTCCGCTTGCTCATGGTGATGTTCTCCACGGGGGGACGCACACGGTCGTGTGCGGGATGCGTATGGGGGGACTGCTCGTGTTCGGGGTGCCGCCGGTACCGGGGCGGGGGAGCGCCTCAGACGAGGGCGGTGGAGCACGGCGGTCCGCGCCGTCCCAGGGAGTGCACGAGGATCCGGGTCCGGGCCGTGACGGTCCCGAGGACCGGGAGGAGGGGCCGGTGGACCTCCGGGGTCCGGCGGCCCGTCACCGCCGCGACCGCGAACAGCAGCGGTCGGACCGCCGTCGAGGCGGTGGCCGCCACCGCGGCGAGCAGCCGGGCCAGCGCCTGCTCGCCGCGGCGCAGCCAGGCGGCGGCGAACAGGCCGACGCCGATGTGCGCGCCGAGCAGCAGCCAGGAGGTGGCCGGGTCGGCCTGGGCGAGCAGGACCGCCAGCCGGTCGCCGCCCTCGGCGGCGGTGCCGGTCACCCGGGCGAGCGGTGCGCCGACGCTGGTGCCGTCACCGCACAGCACGTCGAAGCCGACGGAGCGCAGCGGGCCCGCCACGGGCCCGCCCATCCGGCCGTAGCAGACGTGCTGGCCGGCGGTGAAGACGGTGTCGGCGGCCAGCTCCAGCGGGATCAGCAGAGCGGCGATCCGCCCGAAGGAGCGCTCCCGCCCCGCCAGGGCGTACGCCAGGGCGAACACGGCGGCGGCGATCGCGCTCACCGTGTTCACCGGCAGTGGAGCCCCGGACAGCAGCACGTGCGACGCGACGCTGAGCGTCACGGTCACTGCCGTGAACAGCGCCGCGCGGACGGCTCTGAGCTGGGTTCCGGATATGTCCATGGCGGGGAAAGTCTGTCATGCGTTCCGGTAAGGGGTGCCTAAAGGGTCCCGGTGGGCGTGCGGAGGGTCACAGTCCCGGGATCCTGCCGTTGCGGAACAGGTCCAGGAAGGTCTGGTGGTCGCGGCGCGCGCGTGCGCCGTAGCCGTGCGCGAAGTCGACCAGCAGCGGCGCGAGGCCCTCCTCGTCGGCCGCGATCGCCGCGTCGATGGCCCGCTCGGTGGAGAACGGCACCAGGGACTCGCCGGAGGTGTCGTCCGCCGCCGCGTGCATCGTGGCCGTGGCCCGGCCGAGGTCGGCGACCACCTGGGCGATCTCCTCGGGGTCGTCGAGGTCGCTCCAGTCCAGGTCCACGGCGTACGGCGAGACCTCGGCGACCAGCTGGCCCGCGCCGTCCAGCTCGGTCCAGCCCAGCCACGGGTCGGCGTGCGCCTGGAGGGCGCGCTGGGAGATCACCGTGCGGTGGCCCTCGTGGAGGAAGTAGTCCCGGATCGCCCGGTCGGGGATGTGCCGGGAGACGGCCGGGGTCTGGGCCTGCTTGACGTAGATCACGACATCGTTCTCCAGGGCGTCGCTGTGGCCCTCCAGGAGGATGTTGTACGACGGCAGCCCGGCCGACCCGATGCCGATGCCGCGGCGGCCCACGACGTCCTTCACGCGGTAGGAGTCCGGGCGGGCCAGGGAGGCGTCCGGCAGCGTCTCCAGGTAGCCGTCGAAGGCGGCGAGCACCTTGTAGCGGGTGGCGGCGTCCAGCTCGACCGCGCCGCCGCCGGGGGCGAAGCGGCGCTCGAAGTCGCGGATCTCGGTCATCGAGTCCAGCAGCCCGAACCGGGTCAGCGAGCGGGCGTCGCGCAGCGCGTCCAGCAGCGGTCCCTGGGCGGTGTCCAGCGTGAACGGCGGCACCTCGTCGCTCTTCGCGCCGCCGGCCAGCGCGTGGATGCGCTCGCGGTAGGCGCCCGCGTAGATCCGCACCAGCTCGGTGATCTGCTCGTCGCTGAGCGCCTTCGCGTAGCCGATCAGCGCCATGGAGGCCGCGAAGCGCTTGAGGTCCCAGGTGAAGGGGCCGACGTAGGCCTCGTCGAAGTCGTTGACGTTGAAGACCAGGCGGCCGTTGGAGTCCATGTAGGTGCCGAAGTTCTCCGCGTGCAGATCGCCGTGGATCCACACCCGGGAGGTCCGGTCGTCCAGGTACGGGCCGCTGTACGTCCTCCCACCGCCCCGCCCGGCGTTCTCCGCGTCCAGGTCGTGGTAGAAGAGGCACGCCGTCCCCCGGTAGAACGCGAACGCCGAGGCCGCCATCTTCCGGAACTTCACGCGGAACGCGGCCGGGTCGGCGGCCAGGAGCTCGCCGAAGGCGGTGTCGAGGACGGCGAGGATCTCCTCACCGCGGTGCTCGTCGTCGAGCTGCGGGACCGACATCGCTGGGTGCCTCCTGGTGCGGGACGTCTCGGGGACGGCTGGTCCGTCCCCTGCCTAACGTGTAAGGGAGCACGGGAGTGCCCCGCCCGAAGGTACGTCGGGGCGCCCTCGAAGTGTCAGCGCCGGGGCATAGACTTCGACGCTGTCCACCGGACTGTCCGCAGCCCGTCGCCGATAGTTCTCCTAGTTCTCCTTGGAGGCCGCACCGTGTCGAAGCCGCCGTTCACGCACCTGCACGTCCACACCCAGTACTCGCTGCTGGACGGTGCCGCGCGGCTGAAGGACATGTTCAACGCCTGCAACGAGATGGGCATGACGCACATCGCCATGTCCGACCACGGCAACCTGCACGGAGCGTACGACTTCTTCCACTCCGCGCAGAAGGCCGGAGTCACCCCGATCATCGGGATCGAGGCGTACGTCGCCCCCGAGTCGCGGCGCAACAAGCGCAAGATCCTCTGGGGCCAGCCGCACCAGAAGCGGGACGACGTCTCCGGTTCGGGCGGTTACACGCACAAGACCATGTGGGCGGTGAACAGGACCGGCCTGCACAACCTCTTCCGCCTCTCCTCCGACGCGTACGCCGAGGGCTGGCTGCAGAAGTGGCCCCGGATGGACAAGGAGACCATCGCGCAGTGGTCGGAGGGCATCGTCGCCTCCACCGGCTGCCCCTCGGGCGAGGTGCAGACGCGGCTGCGCCTCGGCCACTTCGACGAGGCCCTCAAGGCGGCCGCCGACTACCAGGACATCTTCGGCAAGGACCGCTACTTCCTGGAGCTGATGGACCACGGCATCGACATCGAGCACCGGGTCCGCGACGGTCTGCTGGAGATCGGCAAGAAGCTCGGCATCCCGCCCCTGGTCACCAACGACTCGCACTACACCTACGCGCACGAGGCGACCGCCCACGACGCGCTGCTGTGCATCCAGACCGGCAAGAACCTCTCCGACCCCGACCGCTTCAAGTTCGACGGCACCGGCTACTACCTCAAGTCCACCGACGAGATGTACGCCATCGACTCCTCGGACGCCTGGCAGGAGGGCTGCGACAACACCCGGCTGATCGCCGAGATGGTCGACACCACCGGCATGTTCGAGAAGCGCGACCTGATGCCGAAGTTCGACATCCCCGAGGGGTACACCGAGGTCAGCTGGTTCCGCGAGGAGACCATGCGCGGCATGCACCGCCGCTTCCCGGACGGCATCCCGGACGACCGCATGAAGCAGGTCGAGTACGAGATGGACACCATCATCTCGATGGGCTTCCCGGGCTACTTCCTCGTGGTCGCCGACTTCATCATGTGGGCCAAGAAGCAGGGCATCGCGGTCGGCCCCGGCCGGGGTTCCGCGGCCGGCTCGATCGTCGCCTACGCCCTCGGCATCACCGACCTCGACCCGATCCCGCACGGCCTGATCTTCGAGCGGTTCCTCAACCCCGAGCGCATCTCGATGCCCGACGTCGACATCGACTTCGACGAGCGCCGGCGCGTCGAGGTGATCCGGTACGTGACGGAGAAGTACGGCGCCGACAAGGTCGCCATGATCGGCACCTACGGCACCATCAAGGCCAAGAACGCGATCAAGGACTCCGCGCGCGTGCTGGGCTACCCGTACGCGATGGGCGACCGCATCACCAAGGCCATGCCCGCCGACGTCCTCGGCAAGGGCATCCCGCTGTCCGGCATCACCGACCCCAGCCACCCGCGGTACTCGGAGGCGGGCGAGGTCCGCTCGATGTACGAGAACGAGCCGGACGTGAAGAAGGTCATCGACACCGCGCGCGGCGTGGAGGGCCTGGTCCGGCAGATGGGCGTGCACGCGGCCGGCGTGATCATGTCCAGCGAGACCATCACCGAGCACGTCCCGGTCTGGGTCAGGCACACCGACGGCGTCACCATCACGCAGTGGGACTACCCGAGCTGCGAGTCGCTCGGCCTGCTGAAGATGGACTTCCTGGGCCTGCGCAACCTGACCATCATGGACGACGCCGTCAAGATGGTGAAGGCCAACAAGGGGATCGACATCGATCTCCTGAGCCTCCCGCTCGACGACCCCACGACCTTCGACCTGCTCCAGCGCGGCGACACCCTCGGCGTGTTCCAGTTCGACGGCGGTCCGATGCGCTCCCTGCTCCGGCTGATGAAGCCGGACAACTTCGAGGACATCTCCGCCGTGTCGGCCCTGTACCGGCCGGGCCCGATGGGCATGAACTCGCACACCAACTACGCCCTGCGCAAGAACGGCCAGCAGGAGATCACGCCCATCCACCCCGAGCTGGAGGAGCCGCTCAAGGAGGTCCTGGACGTCACCTACGGCCTGATCGTCTACCAGGAGCAGGTGCAGAAGGCCGCCCAGATCATCGCCGGCTACTCGCTCGGCGAGGCCGACATCCTCCGCCGCGTGATGGGCAAGAAGAAGCCGGAGGAACTGGAGAAGAACTTCGTCATCTTCCAGGCCGGCGCCCGCAAGAACGGCTACAGCGACGAGGCCATCCAGGCGCTGTGGGACGTGCTGGTGCCCTTCGCCGGCTACGCCTTCAACAAGGCGCACTCGGCCGCGTACGGACTGGTGTCGTACTGGACCGCCTACCTCAAGGCGAACCACCCCGCCGAGTACATGGCGGCGCTGCTCACCTCGGTGAAGGACGACAAGGACAAGTCGGCCGTCTACCTCAACGAGTGCCGCCGCATGGGCATCAGGGTGCTCCCGCCGAACGTCAACGAGTCCGAGGCCAACTTCGCCGCGCAGGGCGACGACGTGATCCTCTTCGGCCTCTCGGCGGTGCGCAACGTCGGCACCAACGTCGTGGAGTCGATCATCAAGTGCCGCAAGGCCAAGGGGAAGTACACGTCCTTCCCGGACTACCTCGACAAGGTCGACGCGGTCGTCTGCAACAAGCGCACCACGGAGTCGCTGATCAAGGCGGGCGCCTTCGACTCCATGGGGCACACCCGCAAGGGCCTCACCGCCCAGTACGAGCCGATGATCGACAACGTGGTCGCGGTGAAGCGCAAGGAGGCCGAGGGGCAGTTCGACCTCTTCGGCGGCATGGGCGAGGAGGAGTCCGGCGAGCCCGGCTTCGGCCTCGACGTCACCTTCACCGACGACGAGTGGGACAAGACCTACCTGCTCGCCCAGGAGCGGGAGATGCTCGGTCTCTACGTCTCCGACCACCCGCTGTTCGGCCTGGAGCACGTGCTGTCCGACAAGGCCGACGCGGGCATCTCCCAGCTCACCGGCGGCGACTTCGGCGACGGCGCGGTGGTCACCATCGGCGGCATCATCTCGGGCCTGCAGCGCAAGATGACCAAGCAGGGCAACGCCTGGGCGATCGCCACGGTGGAGGACCTCGCCGGCTCCATCGAGTGCATGTTCTTCCCGGCGACCTACCAGTTGGTGTCGACGCAACTGGTCGAGGACGCCGTGGTGTTCGTCAAGGGCCGCCTCGACAAGCGGGAGGACGTGCCGCGCCTGGTGGCGATGGAGCTGATGGTCCCCGACCTGTCCACCGCGGGCACCAACGCGCCCGTCGTCCTCACCATCCCGGCGACGCGGGTGACCCCGCCGATGGTCAGCCGGCTCGGCGAGATCCTCACCCACCACAAGGGCGACAGCGAGGTCCGCATCAAACTGCAGGGGCCGACGAAGACGACGGTGCTGCGCCTGGACCGGCACCGGGTCAAGCCGGACCCGGCCCTCTTCGGCGACCTGAAGGTCCTGCTCGGACCCTCCTGCCTGGCGGGCTGAGCGAGCGGTCCCGTCCGGCGGACCGAGCGAGCGGCCCCGCGTACCGGACGCGTGTGAGGGGCGCACCCGATGGCGACGGCGGGTGCGCCCCTCTTCATCTGTGCCTGGATCTCAACGATCCTTTAGGGAATGTCAGTTGTGACCGAAGCGCTTCTGCCGGTTCTTGCCCCGGCCGACCTCGCCGGGCGTGGCCTCCGTGGTGCGCTGCTCGTCCGGCGTCTCCATCGCGGCCGGCTGCGACGCCCGTCGGGCGCGCTCGGCCTGCGGCTGCTTCCGGTCGCGGTTCTTGTTCTTGGCCATGGTGATGCCTCCTGTGGGGGATCTAGGGGCCAGGGCCGCAACCAGATTCACATAGCCCGACAACGAACGCATGCCGGACAATTACCGTGTGTGACCGGGATGGTCGGAGAAGGAAGTGGGGAAACGCCACGCCGAAGATCGAGTTCGGGCCGTTAACCCCGGCGTGGTCGGGCAGACTCGAAGCAAGCCCGAAGCAAACCTCCCGGAAAGAGGGTGGATCGCGTGGACCGCTGCATCGTCCTGGTGGACGCCGGGTATCTGCTGGGGGCCGCCGCCAGTCTCCTCGCCGGGGAGCCTTCGCGGTCCCGCATCACCGTCGATCACGCGGCCCTCATCCAAGGGTTGCGCGAACGCGCCGAGTCCGACACGCGGCAGCCCCTGTTGCGCATCTACTGGTTCGACGGCGCCCCCGACCGCGTCCCGCAGCCCGAGCACCGCAGACTGCGCGTGATGCCCCGGGTCACCGTCCGGCTCGGGGCGCTGACCCGCAGTGACGGCCGCTGGGCGCAGAAGGGCGTCGACGCCGCGATGCACGCCGAACTCACCGAGCTGGCCCGCAACCGGGCCTGCTCCGACATCGTCCTGGTCACCGGTGACGGTGATTTGCTGCCCGGCATGATGGCCGCCAAGGAGCACGGCGTCGCCGTCCACCTGTGGGCCGTGCAGGCCGCCGACGGCGACTACAACCAGTCCGAGGACCTGGTCGCCGAGGCCGACGAGCGCCGGGTGCTGGACCGCGCGTGGATCACCCAGGCGGTCCGGGCCAAGGAGGTCACCGGGGTGTGCGCCCCGCCGCCCGTGCCGCGGCCCGAGATCGCCGCGATCCTCTCCGCCCCGCTGCCGGACTCCGCGCTCGCCGCGACGGCCGAGCGGACCGCGCAGGAGCCGCAGCACCCGGCCGCCACCGCGCAGAACGGCAGCGTGGAGCGGACGCCCGCGGTCAAGGGCGTGCCCACCCCCAAGGACCTGGCCGCCCTGCGCGGCCCCGGCGCCCAGCCCCCTCAGCAGCCGGCCTCGGCCACCCTGCGCTGGTCCTCCGACAAGGGCTGGGTCGACCGGCCCGTCGCCGAATCCCCCGAGGCCGCCTCCATGCCGACGCTCGCCCAGCTGACCACGGCCGAGCAGCGGTGGGCCGACCGCGAGGAGGACATCACCACCGTCGGCGGCGACCCCTTCGAGGTGGGGCAGGTCTTCGCCCGCCGCTGGGTGGAGCGGCTCGGCGACCAGAGCCACCTGCAGCGGCTGTCCGTCATGTACCCCCGCATCCCGCACCGCGTCGACGGCGAGCTGCTGCGCTACGCGGCCCGCTTCGGGCTCCTCGCCCACAAGGACGACCAGATCGACGAACGCGACCGCTACGCCATCCGGGCGGGCTTCTGGCGGGAGATCGACGTGCGCACGGGCACGGAACGGGGGACGGCCGCCGGGGAGTGAGCGGCGCCGGCCGACCCGGTCGCGGGTCCCGCGAGCCCGGCGCGATCCGGACGGCGGGGCCCGGACGGCGGGGCCCGGCCGCCGAGCGCGTCCGGAGGGGTTCGGCTCGTGGCGGGGGAGGCGCGGCACGAGGGCGACCCGAGGGCGTGGCGGGGTTTCCGACCCCGTAGGCTCGTTCCTTGTGAGTAGGCGCGCGGCACAGGCATTCCGGCACGGTGGTGACGTCGTGTGCGCGGTGCGCGGGCTGACCAAGACCTACCCGGCGGTGCGCGGACGGCGCGGGGCGCCGGCGACACCCGAGGTCCGGGCCACCGACGACGTGCGGCTCGACGTCCGGCGCGGGGAGATCTTCGGTCTGCTCGGGCCGAACGGGGCCGGCAAGTCCACCCTCGTACGCCAGCTGACCGGGCTGATGCGGCCCGACCGGGGCAGCGTGGCGATCCTCGGCCACGACATCGTGCGCCACCCCGAGCGGGCCTCGCGCATCCTCGCCTACCTCGGGCAGGAGTCCACCGCCCTCGACGAGCTGACCGTGTCCCTCGCCGCCGAGACCACCGGCCGGCTGCGCGGGCTCGACGTGCGCCGGGCGCGGGCCGAACGGGACGCCGTTCTGGAGGAGCTGGGACTCACCCCGATCGCCGGACGCCCCTTGCGGAAGCTGTCCGGCGGCCAGCGCCGGCTGGCATGCTTCGCCGCCGCGCTGGTGGGGGAGCGGCCGCTGCTCGTGCTGGACGAGCCCACCACCGGCATGGACCCGGTGGCGCGGCGCGCGGTGTGGTCCGCCGTCGACCGGCGCCGGGCCGAGCGCGGCACGACCGTGCTGCTGGTCACCCACAACGTCATCGAGGCCGAGACGGTCCTCGACCGGGTCGCCGTCCTGGACCGGGGCCGGGTCATCGCCTGCGACAGCCCCGCCGGACTGAAGGAGCAGGTCGCGGGCGAGGTCCGGGTCGAGCTGGTGTGGCGCGAGGCGGCGCCGCTGCACGTGCCCGAGGTCGCCGCGCTGCGCGACCGGGTCGTCGAGTCGGGCCGCCGCTGGACCCTGCGGCTGGCCCCCGAGGAGGCCCGTACGGTGGTCGCCACCGTCACCGGCGGGGCCGCCTTCGCCGCCCTGGACGACTTCACGCTGGCCACGCCCAGCCTGGAGGACGTGTACCTGGCGCTGGGCGGCGCCGTACGGCAGGGACTGGTGAAGGCATGAGCGCACGGGCCGCGTCGTCCGTACGGAACGGGACGGCTGCCGCAGCGGATCCGAGCGGACCCGCGAGCGGACCCGTGGGCGAACCTGCGAGCGCGCCTGCGAGCGAACCTCCGAGCGAACCTCCGAGCGAAGGGGAGCAGCACGACGTGAGTGCCGTACCCGCCGATGTCCTGCCGGGCGGTGCCCTGCCCGTGCGGGAGGCCGGGCCGGAACCGGCCGGGCTCGGCCCCCGGGCGCGGCTGTGGCCGTCGCTGGCGGCCGTGTACCGGGCGCAGCTCTCCCGGGCACGGGTGGCGAGGATCCCGCTGCTGTTCGTGGCGACCTTCCAGTCGGTCGGGATCATGATCCTGATGCGCGGGGTGGTGGACGGCGGCGGCGAGGCGCAGGCCGTGGTCGCCGGCTCGTCGGTCCTGGTCGTGGCCTTCGTGGCGCTGAACCTCCTCGCGCAGTACTTCGGTCAGCTGCGGGCCAGCGGCGGACTCGACCACTACGC
Source organism: Streptomyces viridosporus T7A (assembly GCF_008704515.1). NCBI lineage: Bacteria > Bacillati > Actinomycetota > Actinomycetes > Kitasatosporales > Streptomycetaceae > Streptomyces > Streptomyces viridosporus. Next base: position 2,414,902 of record NZ_CP023700.1, on the reverse strand, counting down.
CACCCTGCCCGTGCCGCCCGCGGCGGTGGTCCTGGGCGCGGCCGGCGCCTACGCCTCGTTCACCGTGCCGGGGACCGTCGTGACCGCCGTCTTCGGGTGCGTCCTGTTCGGTCTGCCCCTGGCGCACCTGTGGGTGCTCGCCGCGGTGATCCCGCTCGCCGGGGCCGCGCTCGCCGGGCTGGGCGCGGCGCTGGGCCTGCTCGCGCCGCGGCCGGAGCTGGCGACGCTGCTCGGCCAGCTGGGCATGTCGGCGGCGCTGCTGCTGGGCGTGCTGCCGGCGGAGCGGATGCCGGAGGCGGTGCGCCTGGCGCGGGACCTGCTGCCGTCGACGTACGGCGTCGAGGCCCTCGCGCGGACCTTCGGCCCGCACCCCGACTGGGCGCACGTGCTCGGTGACCTCGCGGTGTGCGGGGGCGTCGGCGTGGTCTCGCTGGCCGTGGCGACCTGGGCGTACCGCAGGGCCGCCGTCCGGTGACGCGCCACACAGCCGGGCCTGGCACGATGTCAGGGTGAGCGCACCTCTGACACCACCACCGCCTCCGCACGAGGGTTCCTCGCATGACGCGTGGCAGCCGCCGTCCGCCGGACCCGTGGCGGACCCGTCCGGGAAGGACGGGTCCGCGGGGAACGCCGGGGGGTACGGCTGGTACGGACAGGACGGCCCCGCGATGAAGACGGAAGTGCGGGAGGCCACCGTGATCGCGGTGGCGGTGGCGCTCGGCGGGGCGCTCCTCGGGGTGCTGTGGTGGTGGCTGGCGCCGCGCGTGCCGCTCGTGGGCGACGTGGTGGGCGGCAACTGGGTCGTCTACCTCAAGGACACCGAGGGCGAGCAGGCCGTCGGGGTGGACGGGACGTTCGCCCTCCTGGCGCTGGGTTTCGGCGGGGTGAGCGCGCTCGCCGTGTTCCTCGTGCGGCGGCACGGGGGTGTGCCGCTGGTGGTGGCGCTGGCGGTCGGAGGGCTGCTCGGATCGCTGCTGGCATGGCGGATCGGCATATGGCTCGGCCCCGCGCAGGACGTGATCGCCCAAGCGAGGAGCGTGGGCAAAGGGGTCGCCTTCGACGCGCCGCTGAAGCTGAGCGCCAAGGGCGCGCTGCTGGCCTGGCCGTTCGCGGCGCTGGTCCTGCACCTGGGGTTGACCGCCCTGTTCGGCCCCCGCGACCCGGACCCCCTCCTGCCGGACCCGTACATCCCGCAGGGACCGTAGGGGCCGGCGCCGGGTATCCCCCCGGCCACCGGCTCCCCGGCACCGGTCTCCCGGCCCCGGCGGTCCACGCCGGGCGCCGTCCGCGGTGCGCCCGGCCCTTCCCCGCGCGCCACCCGCGTGTGCGGGGCCCCTGCGACGTGCCCTTTCTCCCTGGTCCCCCTGGTCCCCTCGCCCCCTGGTCTCCCTGGTCGAGGAAGAGGGCCCCGCCGAGGGGTCACGCACGCCCGATCGGGGCGAGGACGGCCGAGGTCAGCCTGGTCAGGTCGTCGGGGGAGAGCTCGACCTCCAGGCCGCGGCGGCCGGCCGAGACGCAGATCGTGTCGTGCAGGACGGCCGACTCGTCCAGGACCGTCGGCAGTGCCCTGCGCTGGCCGAGGGGCGAGATGCCGCCGCGGACGTACCCCGTGGTGCGTTCCGCCAGCGCCGGGTCGGCCATCGCGGCCCGCTTGCCGCCGGCCGCCGCCGCGAGCGCCTTCAGGTCCAGCTGGCCGGCCACCGGGACCACCGCCACGGTCAGCGCGCCGTCGACGTCGGCCACCAGCGTCTTGAAGACGCGGTCCGGCGGGACGCCCATCGCCTCGGCCGCCTCCTCGCCGTAGGACGGGTGGGAGGGGTCGTGGTCGTAGGAGTGGACCGTGAACGGCACCCCGGCCGCGGTGAGGGCCACCGTCGCGGGTGTGCCTCCCGCCTGCTGCTTCCTGGACTTCTTCGCCATCCCGGTCCGTACCCCCAGACAGTCGTGCGTCAGTTGAGACTCGTCGGCCCGCGCGTCAGGTCCGACGCCGGCAACGACGGCAGGCTACGGATGACGGCCGTCTCCGTGCGAAGGAGTTTCAGCTCGTCGCGGAGCCGGGACGCCGTGTCCGGCGCCTGGAGCAGACGCTGCCGGGTCGGTGTGTCCAGCATCATCGCGGCGGCGACCAGGTAGGAGACGACGCCCGGCTCGTCCGGCAGGTCCGCACCGGTCGCCAGCGACCGCTCCCGGGCCCCCGCCAGCCGCTTCTGGTACTGGCGGAACGCCCGCAGCACCCCTTCGGCCAGCGCCCCCGCCCCGTCGCCGGGCTCCTCGGCCACCGGCTCCAGCTCGGCCGTCAGATACGGCCCGGAGGCGTCGACCGACAGCAGCCGCACCCGGGTCGTGCCGGTGGCCAGCACCTCGAAGGTGCCGTCGGGGCGTTCCCGGATCGTCGCCGCGTCGGCCACGCAGCCCACCTTGTGGAAGGCCCGGAGCGGGTCGGTGCCGAAGCCGGCCGCCGCCCCCCGGTCGGGCACGGCGGTCGGGTCGGGCAGGCCGGGGGCGCTCGGCGCGACCTCGTGGCCGTCGCGGATCGCCACGACGGCGAACCGGCGCGGCTCGTCCTCCGAGGTCTTCAGCAGCTCGCGCATCATGGCGCGGTAGCGCTCCTCGAAGACGTTGAGCGGGAGCACGAGCCCCGGGAACAGCACCGTGTTCAGGGGGAAGAGCGGGAGGCGGACGGTGGTCACGACTCAAGAGCCTAATGGTCGCCGAAGCGGACCCGTCCGCCCTGTTCATTCCTCGGATGGCCGGAGCCCGTGGCGCAGGAAGCGGTTCCCGCCCCCGGGAGAGCCGAACGCCATCGCCGCGCGCACCCCCTGACGCACCTCCAGGAACCGCCCGAGCGGGTCGTCCGCGTCCCGGTCCCACGGGAAGGACGTGGCGTACGGGCCGGTCAGGCGCAGCTGTTCCAGGGCGTCCGGCCAGCGTTCGAGGCTCACCAGGACGTAGGTCAGCAGATTGCGCAGCTCGGCCGGCCAGGAGTGGCCCGTCGGCAGCCGGGCGGACAGGACGGCGGCCCGGTCGGCCGCGGCTTCGAGTCGCGCGCGCGGCACCTCGGGGCCGCCGCCGTCGGTCAGATAGCCGAACGCCGCCCACAGCGGCAGTGCCTGGGTGAGCGAGTCCCCCGGCGCGTCCTGGGCGGCCAGGTCCGCGAAGTCGAAGCACTCGCGGTGCGCGCCGTGCCAGGAGGACGACAGGTAGCGCAGGGCCGCCACATGGCAGCCGTAGTGGTGCGGGGCGCGGCGGACCGCCGCCTCCCACAGCTCCTGGAAGTACCGGTGCCCGGCGCGTGCGCCGCGGGCGTGGTCCAGGGCGAGCCGCCACGGCACCGGATCGCGGTCGTCCCCCTTCGCGGCGGCGGTGATCAGCGGGCTCACCTCGCGCAGCAGCTCGGTCCGGGCCGGTGAGTCCCACGCGAGGTCCACCGCCCGCTGGGCCTCCACCAGCAGCCCGTCGGGGTCGTGCGGATCGAGGGCGCGCCAGGCGTCCAGCCACCCGGGGCGCGAGCGGGCGAAGACGGCCAGTCGCCGCACATAGCGGTCGCGGTGCTCCCAGGAGCCCTGGCGGCGGGTGGCGGCGAGCAGGCCGGCGGCGGGCGCGTGGTCGCCGCCCGCCGCCGCGACCAGCGCCGGACCCAGCGCGTCGTCGGGCGCGTCGAGGAGCACGTCGTCGTCGGTGGGCAGTACGACGTCGGCGGGCAGCACGCCGACGGGCGCGGCGTCCGCCCTGCCTCGTGCCCGGGACGTACGGGTGAATCCGTGCAGCAGAGCCATGGTGTCGACCATTGAAAGACCGCAGGTCACGGCCGCGCCAGAGGCCACGCTGAAGTCGTGGAAGGTTGTACGCGGACCGGTCAAGGGCCGTTAAAAAGTGGTCGGTTTCTTGCCGTGTGCGACGCCTGCGGAACACCACGGGCCTCATGCGTCGCACAGGACGTCATGACGCCATGACGCCACGGCACCGTGCGGCTGGGCTAGGTGCGCCGCAGCGTCCGCGTCGCCCCCGCCGCCACCGTCGTCGCCAGGACCCAGCCCAGCAGGATGAACGCCGCCGCCAGCCACTGCCAGCCGCCGCGCAGCTCCCAGAAGCCCACCTGCCCCAGGTCGATCACCGGCAGCAGCAGGTCCAGGGCGAACAGGGCCGGGTCCCACGGGGGGTGCTCACCGCTCTTGAGGGGCGGGTGGTGCGCGCGGGCGAAGGCCAGGGAACCGCCCGCCCACAGCACCGCCATCCACACCGCGGCCCGGCCCGGCCGGTATCCGTAGGCGACCGTCCAGTCCTGCGCGTAGCCCCACAGCTTGGCCGCGAGCGGCAGGCTCTCGCGACGCCGGCGCTGCTTGGCGAGCAGCACCTCGCGGGCCTCCTCGTCCTCCCCGCTCGCCCGCAGCACGGCGGCCAGCCGCTCGTACGGCTCCGGGTTGTACTCGGCGCTCGCCGCGTCCACCCAGCGCAGCCGCAGCTCCAGCGGGAACGGGCCGCGCGGCACCAGGTTCTCGTAGGTGAAGCCGCCCATGTGCAGCCGCCCGGGCCCCGGCCAGCTCTCCGCCCGGTCCATCAGGTTGACCACCCGCGCCCCCGACAGCACCACCTTGCCGCGCGCCGGCCGCTCCCCGAGGAAGCGCAGCTCCGGCGTCTGCACCCGGCGCAGCGACAGCTCCTGGTCGTCGGTGAAGGCGAACTGGGCCCCCTCGAAGTCGACCGCGTCCCCGAACCGCCCGTCGTCCAGCCGCACCCCGCCCTGGCACTCGAACCGCTGGATCCGTGTCCCGCGCGCCGGGGTCATCCCGCTCCGCGCCTGGGCGCCGACCCCCGCCGGGGTCAGGTACAGCGAACGCTCCACGGTCAGCTGGGGCGCGTTCAGCGCGAGCCGGGTGTACGGGTTGACCAGGCGGGCGCCGCGCAGGCTCAGCGAGACGCCTATCTGCGCGCTGCGCAGGCTCAGCTCGCCGTGCGACTCCAGCATCTCCGCCTGGAGGTCCTGGCCGACCGTCATGCCGTCCCCGGCGATCGAGCGGCCGCTGCGGTCCCGGTGCACGATCGCCTGGTTGAGCATCAGGTCCGTGCCGATGCGGGCGTCGGTGAGCCGTATGCCGCCCAGGAACCGGCAGCGCGGCAGATGCAGATCGCCCTCGGTGTGCAGCCGGGCCGCCTCCAGGCGCGGCACGGAGCAGTCCACCAGCCGCACGGTCGTGAAGCGGGCCTCCGGCAGCAGCACGTCCCGCTCGAAGCGGCAGTCCCGCATCTCCACGTACGGCCCCACCGTGCCGCCCGCCAGGTCCAGGAGGCCGCTGATCCGCACCCCGACCAGCTTCAGCGAGGAGACCCGGCCGGCCAGCGCGGGCGGCCCGTCCAGCAGGAGCCAGCACACGACACGGGCCCGGACCGTCCGCTCGGGGCCCCACGGATGCCCGCCGTGCGGGTCGTCGACGACCGTGTCACCGCTGCTCAGGTCGTACACGCTGCCGTTCCGGAAGGCCTGCCACATCCCGGCCTCCACGGCGGTCAGATCCTCCGGCACGTCCCCGGCGCGCGGTCCCGCCCCTTCGGCCACGGCTTTCCCCTCCCTCCCGGGTACTCGTCGGTTCATCCCTTCGTACAACCGGTGATGCCCGTTTCCGTGAGAGGTTGAACACGGAAAGTGAGGAGGATCTCCGACATGTGTGCACACCGTCACCGAGGGGCCCCGTATCAGCCATTGGAACGCGCGGACGGCTCACTGCGCGGGTCTGAGAGAATTGAGCACGTGATCTCCCGAATCGATCTGCGCGGCGACGCCCTTCCCGAGGGCCCCGCCCTGCGTGACCTGCTGCCCCGAGCCGACTTCGACGTCGCGGCCGCCCTGGAGAAGGTGCGTCCGATCTGCGAGGACGTGCATCATCGCGGCGACGCGGCGCTGATCGACTTCGCCGAGCGGTTCGACGGCGTGCGTCTGGAATCCGTCCGGGTCCCGGCGCAGGCGCTCGCCGACGCCCTGGAGGCGCTGGACCCGGCCGTGCGGGCCGCCCTGGAGGAGTCCATCCGCCGCGCCCGGCTCGTCCACCGCGAGCAGCGCCGCACCACCCGCACCACCCAGGTCGTGCCGGGCGGCACGGTCACCGAGAAGTGGGTGCCGGTCGACCGCGTGGGGCTGTACGCGCCGGGCGGCCGGTCCGTGTACCCGTCCTCCGTGATCATGAACGCCGTACCCGCCCAGGAGGCCGGTGTCCCGTCCGTCGCGCTGGCCTCCCCGCCCCAGGCCGAGTTCGGCGGGCTGCCGCACCCGACCATCCTCGCCGCGTGCGCGCTGCTCGGCGTCGACGAGGTGTACGCGGCCGGCGGCGCCACCGCCGTCGCGATGTTCGCGTACGGCACCGAGTCCTGCCCGCCCGCGAACATGGTCACCGGCCCCGGCAACATCTGGGTCGCCGCGGCCAAGCGCTACTTCACCGGCCGCATCGGCATCGACGCCGAGGCCGGCCCCACCGAGATCGCGATCCTCGCGGACTCCACGGCCGACCCGGTGCACGTCGCCTCCGACCTGATCAGCCAGGCCGAGCACGACCCGCTGGCCGCCGCCGTCCTCGTCACCGACTCCACCGAGCTCGCGGACGCGGTCGAGAAGGAGCTGGAGCCGCAGGTCGCGGCGACCAAGCACATCGAGGACCGGATCGTCCCGGCGCTGTCCGGCCGGCAGTCCGCCATCGTCCTGGTCGACGGCCTCGACGAGGGCCTGCGCGTGGTCGACGCCTACGGCGCCGAGCACCTGGAGATCCAGACCGCCGACGCCGCCGCGGTCGCCGACCGGGTGCGCAACGCCGGCGCGGTCTTCGTCGGCCCCTGGGCCCCGGTCTCGCTCGGCGACTACGCGGCCGGGTCCAACCACGTCCTGCCCACCGGCGGCTGCGCCTGCCACTCCTCGGGGCTGTCGGTCCAGTCCTTCCTGCGCGGCATCCACATCGTCGACTACACCGAGGACGCGCTGGCCGAGGTCGCGCACCACGTGGTGACGCTGGCGGAGGCGGAGGACCTGCCCGCGCACGGCGCGGCGATCAAGGCGAGGTTCGGCTGGAAGGTGCCCGAGAGCAAGTGAGCGACGTGAGGATCGACGATCTGCCCGTACGGGACGAGCTGCGCGGCAAGTCCCCCTACGGCGCGCCCCAGCTGGACGTCCCCGTACGGCTGAACACCAACGAGAACCCCTACCCGCTGCCCGAGCCGCTGGTCGAGCGGATCGCCGAGCGGGTCCGGGAAGCCGCCCGGCACCTCAACCGCTACCCCGACCGGGACGCGGTGGAGCTGCGGACCGGGCTGGCCGAGTACCTGACGAAGACGGCCGGGCACCCCGTCGGCCTCGAGAACGTGTGGGCCGCCAACGGCTCCAACGAGGTCATCCAGCAGCTGCTGCAGACCTTCGGCGGGCCCGGCCGCACCGCGATCGGCTTCGAGCCGTCGTACTCGATGCACGCGCTGATCGCGCGCGGCACCGGCACCGGCTGGATCTCCGGCCCGCGCCGCGACGACTTCTCGATCGACCTCGCCGCCGCCGAGGAGGCGATCGCCGAGCACCGGCCCGACGTCGTCTTCGTCACCACCCCCAACAACCCCACGGGCAACGCGGTCCCGCCCGAGACGGTGCTCGCGCTGTACGAGGCCGCCCAGGCGGCCAAGCCGTCGATGGTGGTCGTGGACGAGGCGTACGTCGAGTTCAGCCACGGCGACTCGCTGCTGCCGCTGCTCGAGGGACGGCCGCACCTGGTCGTCTCCCGCACCATGTCGAAGGCGTTCGGCGCCGCCGGGCTGCGCCTCGGCTACCTCGCCGCGCACCCCGCGGTCGTGGACGCCGTGCAGCTCGTCCGGCTGCCCTACCACCTCTCGGCGATCACCCAGGCGACCGCGCTGGCCGCCCTCGAACACACCGGCACGCTGCTGAAGTACGTCGAGCAGCTGAAGGCCGAGCGGGACCGGCTGGTCGCCGAACTGCGCGCCCTCGACTACGAGGTGACCGAGTCGGACGCGAACTTCGTCCAGTTCGGCAGGTTCGCCGACTCCCAGGCCGCCTGGCGGCGGATCCTCGACCGGGGCGTCCTGGTCCGGGACAACGGCGTACCGGGATGGCTGCGGGTCACCGCGGGCACCCCGGCGGAAAACGACGCGTTTCTCGACGCGGTCCGTGAGATCAAGAAGGAGCAGAGCGCATGAACCGCGTGGGACGTGTGGAGCGGACGACCAAGGAGACCTCGGTCCTCGTCGAGATCGACCTCGACGGCACCGGGAAGACCGAGATCTCCACCGGGGTCGGCTTCTACGACCACATGCTCGACCAGATCGGCCGGCACGGTCTGTTCGACCTGACCGTGAAGACCGAGGGCGACCTGCACATCGACTCCCACCACACCATCGAGGACACCGCCCTCGCGCTCGGCGGCGCCTTCAAGCAGGCGCTCGGCGACAAGAAGGGCATCTACCGCTTCGGCAACTGCACGGTCCCGCTGGACGAGTCCCTCGCCCAGGTCACCGTCGACCTGTCCGGCCGCCCCTACCTCGTGCACACCGAGCCCGAGAAGATGGCGCCGATGATCGGCGAGTACGACACCACGATGACCCGGCACATCCTGGAGTCCTTCGTCGCGCAGGCCCAGGTCGCGCTGCACGTGCACGTGCCCTACGGGCGCAACGCGCACCACATCGTGGAGTGCCAGTTCAAGGCGCTCGCCCGGGCCCTGCGCTACGCCTGTGAGCGCGACCCGCGCGCGGCGGGCATCGTGCCCTCCACGAAGGGCGCGCTGTAGCCCATGAACGGACTGTCCACCGTCCTGATCGTCGTCGGTCTGTTCCTCGTCGGCGGGGTCATCTCCTTCGTCAAGCAGAAGATGCCCAAGAGCCTGATCGTGCTGCTCTCGGTCGGCGCCGCGATGTGCCTCTTCGCGGGCGTCCTGAGGCTGGAGGTGTGATCCCTTGAGCACCACCAAGAAGGTCGTGGTCTTCGACTACGGCTTCGGCAACGTCCGTTCCGCCGAGCGTGCCCTCGCCCGCGCGGGAGCCGACGTCGAGATCACCCGCGACTTCGACCGGGCGATGAACGCCGACGGCCTGCTGGTGCCCGGCGTCGGCGCCTTCGCCGCCTGCATGCGCGGCCTGAAGGAGGCGCGCGGCGACTGGATCGTCGACCGCCGGCTGGCCGGCGGGCGCCCGGTGATGGGCATCTGCGTCGGCATGCAGATCCTGTTCGCGCGCGGCGTCGAGCACGGCGTGCGGACCGAGGGCCTCGACGAGTGGCCCGGCTCGGTCGAGCCGCTGCAGGCCGACGTCGTGCCCCACATGGGCTGGAACACCGTGGACGCGCCGGCCGGCTCCGAGCTGTTCGCCGGCCTCGGCGCGGACGCCCGCTTCTACTTCGTGCACTCCTACGCGGTCCACGACTGGACCCTGGAGACGGCGAACCCGGCGATGCGCGCCCCGCTGGTCACCTGGTCCACGCACGGCAAGCCGTTCGTGGCCGCGGTGGAGAACGGCGCCCTGTGGGCCACCCAGTTCCACCCCGAGAAGTCCGGCGACGCCGGTGCCCAGCTCCTCACCAACTGGATCGGAACCCTGTAGAGACATGGCCAAGCTCGAACTGCTCCCCGCCGTCGACGTCCGTGACGGCCAGGCCGTCCGCCTCGTGCACGGCGAGTCCGGGACGGAAACGTCGTACGGCTCCCCCCTGGAGGCCGCCCTCGCCTGGCAGCGCTCGGGCGCCGAGTGGCTGCACCTGGTCGACCTGGACGCCGCGTTCGGCACCGGGAACAACCGTGAGCTGATCGCCGAGGTCGCCGGGGCGATGGACATCAAGGTGGAGCTGTCCGGCGGCATCCGCGACGACGACACCCTCGCCGCCGCGCTCGCCACCGGCTGCACCCGCGTCAACCTCGGCACCGCCGCCCTGGAGAGCCCCGAGTGGGTCGCCCGGATCATCGCCGAGCACGGCGACAGGATCGCCGTCGGCCTCGACGTGCGCGGCACCACCCTGCGCGGACGCGGCTGGACCCGCGACGGCGGCGACCTCTACGAGACGCTGGAGCGCCTCGACAAGGAGGGCTGCGCCCGCTACGTGGTCACCGACATCGCCAAGGACGGCACCCTCCAGGGCCCCAACCTGGAGCTGCTGAAGAACGTCTGCGCCGCCACCGACCGCCCGGTGGTCGCCTCCGGCGGGGTGTCCTCGCTGGACGACCTGCGCGCCATCGCGGAGCTCGTACCGCTCGGCGTCGAGGGCGCCATCGTCGGAAAGGCCCTGTACGCGAAGGCGTTCACCCTGGAAGAGGCCCTGGAGGCTGTGTCGCGATGACGACCGAGGCCGTACGGCGCGTGCAGAGCGGAAACCCCTGGGAGGAGTCCTTCGGCTCCGCACGGGCCGTGGCGGCGGGTGACCGCGTCCTGGTGGCGGGCACGACCGCGTTCCGGGGCGAGGTGCTCCACGGGGAGGGCGACCCCTACGAGCAGGCCAAGGAGGCCTTCACCATCGCGCTGGAGGCGATCGGCGCGTTCGGACTCGGCATCGAGTCCGTGATCCGCACCCGCGTCCACCTCGCCCACGTGCGGGACGTCGACGAGGCCGGCCGGGCCCACAAGGAACTGTTCGACTCGGTGCGCCCGGTCACCACCCTCCTGGTGGTCGAGGGCTTCGTCGACCCGCGCGTCCTGGTCTCAGTGGAACTCGAAGCATTCAGAGGAGCCGTGACCTCATGACCCTGGCGGTCCGAGTCATCCCCTGCCTGGACGTGGACAACGGCCGGGTCGTCAAGGGCGTCAACTTCCAGAACCTGCGCGACGCGGGCGACCCCGTCGAGATGGCCAAGGTGTACGACACCGAGGGCGCCGACGAGTTGACGTTCCTGGACATCACCGCCTCGTCGGGCAACCGCGAGACGACCTACGACGTGGTGCGCCGCACCGCCGAGCAGGTGTTCATCCCGCTGACGGTGGGCGGCGGCGTCCGCACCGCCGAGGACGTGGACCGGCTGCTGCGGGCGGGCGCCGACAAGGTGGGCGTGAACACCGCCGCCATCGCCCGCCCCGACCTCATCCGGGAGATCGCCGAGCGCTTCGGCCGGCAGGTCCTCGTCCTCTCGGTCGACGCCCGGCGCACGGACTCCGGCTCCTTCGAGGTCACCACGCACGGCGGCCGCCGCGGCACCGGGATCGACGCCGTGGAGTGGGCGCACCGCGCCGCCGAGCTGGGCGCCGGCGAGATCCTGCTCAACTCGATGGACGCGGACGGCACCAAGGACGGCTACGACCTGGAGATGATCGCCGCCGTCCGGAAGCACGTCACCGTCCCGGTGATCGCCTCCGGCGGCGCGGGCAGGCTGGCCGACTTCCCGCCCGCGGTCGCGGCGGGCGCGGACGCGGTCCTCGCGGCCTCGGTCTTCCACTTCGGAGACCTGCGGATCGGCCAGGTCAAGGAGACCCTGCGGGAGGCCGGGCACCCGGTCCGCTGACCCTCAGCCCAGCGGCTGGGTCAGCTGGACCAGGTTGCCCACCGTGTCGTCCAGCAGGGCGGTGAGCACCGGGCCCTGCTCCTCGGGGTCCCGGACGAAGTGGACGCCTTCGCCGCGGAGCCGTTCGTACTCCGCGCGGAGGTCGTCCACGGAGAACACGATGGAGGGCAGTCCCGCCTCGCGCACCGCCCGGCGGTAGGGCTCGGCGATGGGCCCCTGGCCCGGCTCCAGCAGGAGCTCCAGGTCCGGCTGGGCCCCCTGCGGCGCGCCCACCGTGACGAACAGGGCGCCGTCGCCCAGGTCCCTGTGGGTGCGGGTCTCGAAGCCGAGGACGCCGGTGTAGAAGGCGTGCGCCTTCGCCACGTCGTCGACGTACACACTGGTCATGGCGACTTTGATCACGAACCGTGCCTTTCGGGTACCGGTCAGATACCGAGCTGTTTGGTTTCCTGCAGCTTCGCGATCGCGTTCTCGTCGCCCTCCAGTTCGACCTTCGCCGCGCTCTGCCGCCCGTAGGCGAACAGCACCAGCTCCGACGGCTCGCCGGTCACCGTGACCACCGGGGTGCCGCGGTGGGCCACCGCCGTCTGGCCGTTCGGACGGCGCAGCACCAGGCCCGTCGGGATGCCGCGGCCCATCAGGCGGGCGGAGCGCTCCAGCCGGGACCACAGGGCGTCCTGGAACACCGGGTCGATCTCCCGCGGCGTCCAGTCGGGCCGGGCCCGGCGGACGTCCTCCGTGTGGACGTAGAACTCGACGATGTTCGCCATCTCGTCGACCTGCTTGAGCGAGAAGGGCGAGAAGCGCGGCGGCCCGGTACGGATCAGCTGGATCAGCTCCTCGTACGGCTTGGCGGTGAACTCCGCCGTCACCCGCTCCAGGTGCGACGCCAACGGCTTGACGAACATGCCGCCGGCGGCGTCGGGGCGGCGCTCGCGCACCACCACGTGGGCGGCGAGGTCACGGGTCGTCCAGCCCTCGCACAGGGTGGGGGCCTCGGGTCCCGCGGTCTCCAGCAGGTCGGCGAGGAGGAGCCGTTCACGCTTGGCATGGGTCGACATGCCAGCCAGCCTACGGCCGCCCGCCCGGTCCGCCCACCCGTCATCCGGTCCCACCCCCCACCGGGAGACTTCGCGCCGCCCGCCCAACCCGTGGACGTCCCCCCGGGAGGCCGGGCGGGCGCGGCACAATGGTCGGCATGACCAGCACGTCCCGGCCCAGCCGCCTCGACCCGGAGATCGCCGCGCGACTCAAGCGCAGCCCCGACGGCCTCCTGCCCGCCATCGCCCAGCAGTACGACACCGGGGAGGTGCTGATGCTGGGCTGGATGGACGACGAGGCGCTGCACCGCACGCTGACCACCGGCCGCTGCACCTACTGGTCGCGCAGCCGCCGGGAGTACTGGGTCAAGGGGGACACCTCCGGTCACTTCCAGTGGGTCAGGTCGGTCGCCCTCGACTGCGACGCGGACACCGTGCTGGTCAAGGTCGACCAGGTCGGCGCCGCCTGCCACACCGGTGCCCGCACCTGTTTCGACGCCGACGTGCTGCTGGAGGAAGCCCCCGCCGACGGCGCCGGGTCCGGCACGGCCGTCCCGGATCAGTAAGGGCTGCCGCCATGGACCTCGAGACGTTCCGCAAGCTCGCCGCCGACCGCCGGGTCATCCCGGTCACCCGCAAGCTGCTCGCCGACGGCGACACCCCGGTCGCGCTCTACCGCAAGCTCGCCGCCGAGCGCCCCGGCACCTTCCTGCTCGAGTCCGCCGAGAACGGGCGTTCCTGGTCCCGCTACTCCTTCGTCGGCGTCCGCAGCGCCGCCACCCTCACCGAGCGCGACGGACGGGCCCACTGGCAGGGCTCCCCGCCCGTCGGCGTCCCCACCGGCGGCGACCCGCTCGCCGCGCTGCGCACCACCCTCGAGACCCTGCACACCCCGCACGACCTCGCCCACGACCTCGGCCTGCCGCCCTTCACCGGCGGCATGGTCGGCTACCTCGGCTACGACGTCGTGCGCCGCCTGGAGCGGATCGGCCCCGGCGAGCGGGACGACCTGAGGCTGCCCGAGCTGACCATGCTGCTCACCAGCGACCTGGCCGTCATGGACCACTGGGAGGGCACCGTCTGGCTGATCGCCAACGCGATCAACCACAACGACCTCGAGACCGGCGTCGACGAGGCCCACGCCGACGCCGTGGCCCGCCTCGACGCCATGGAGGCCGACCTCGCCCGCCCGGTGGCCCAGCCCCCGGCCGTGCTGCCGCCCTCCGAAACGCCCGAGTACACCGCGCTGTGGGGCGGCCCCGACTTCCAGCGGGCCGTGGAGGACGTCAAGGAGCGCATCCGCGCGGGCGAGGCCTTCCAGGTCGTCCCCTCCCAGCGGTTCGAGACCCCGTGCACGGCGAGCGCCCTGGACGTCTACCGGGTCCTGCGCGCCACCAACCCCTCGCCGTACATGTACCTGTTCCGCTTCGACGGCTTCGACGTGGTGGGCTCTTCCCCCGAGGCCCTGGTGAAGGTCGAGGACGGGCGCGCGATGGTCCACCCCATCGCCGGCACCCGGCACCGCGGCGCCACCCCGCGGGAGGACCAGGCACTCGCCGACGAACTGCTCGCCGACCCCAAGGAGCGCGCCGAGCACCTCATGCTCGTCGACCTGGGCCGCAACGACCTCGGGCGGGTGTGCGAGCCCGGCTCGGTCGAGGTCGTCGACTTCATGTCGATCGAGCGGTACTCGCACGTCATGCACATCGTCTCGACGGTCACCGGCCGGGTGGCGGCCGACCGCACCGCCTTCGACGTGCTCACCGCCTGCTTTCCGGCCGGCACCCTCTCCGGCGCGCCCAAGCCCCGCGCGATGCAGATCATCGACGAACTCGAGCCGTCCCGGCGCGGACTGTACGGCGGCTGCGTCGGCTACCTCGACTTCGCCGGCGACTCCGACACCGCCATCGCCATCCGCACCGCGCTGCTCCGCGAGGGCACCGCGTACGTCCAGGCCGGCGCCGGGATCGTCGCCGACTCCGACCCGGTCGCCGAGGACACCGAGTGCCGCAACAAGGCGGCCGCGGTGCTGCGCGCCGTGCACACGGCGAACCGGCTGGGGAAGCCCTGAGACGAACCCCGGGTGACGGTTCGCCCGGGGTTCGGGTGATAGTGGAGTACGTGACTGCTGCACCCCACCCCCGTTCCGAGGCCGCCGGCTCCGCCCGGGCCGGCCGCCTCAGCCTCGCCGCCGCCCTGCTGTGCGGCGCCCTGGGCGCGGCCGTGGCCCTGCTCGCCACCCGGCAGCAGTGGTCGGAGGGCACCGCGCGCGTGGCCGGCGGCGCCTTCCCCCTGACCGCCCAGGGCAGCGACGTCACCGGCGTCCCCGCCGCCCTGGCCGTGGTGGGCCTGGCCGCGCTCGTCGCCGTCTTCGCCGTCCGCCGCGCCGGCCGTCTCGCCGTCGCCGCGCTGCTCGCCCTCGCCGGCGCGGGCACCGTGACGGCGGCCCTGGTCGGAGCCTCGGACGGCTCCGCGCTCGACGAGAAGGCCGCTCGGGCCTCCGGCGACACCTCCGCCACGGTGGAGGCGCTCACCCACACCGCGTGGCCCTACGTCGCGGCCGTGGGCGGCGCGCTGATCCTGCTGGCCGGGCTGCTCGCCCTGCGCTACGGCCGGCTGTGGCCCGCCATGTCCGGCCGCTACGAACGGGGCGGTGCCCCCCGGGAGCGCCGCAGGGCCCCCGCCGTGGACCCCGACCGCCCCGAGGACCTCTGGAAGGCCCTCGACCGCGGCGAGGACCCGACCGGCGCCTGAGACCCGTGCGGCCTCGGAGCCGCTCAGCGCGCCGGGGACACCCCCGCTCACCGCGCGGGCGTGGGTGCGGGACAATGAGCGTTGAGCGTCCTGCTCAGACACGTACACAGCAACGAGGAGCAAGCAATGGCGGGCAGCAGCCACGGTCACACCCCGGCCGCCTGGACCGGTGTCATCATCGCCTTCATCGGTTTCTGCGTCGCGGGCATGTTCATGGTGATGGCCCAGCCCGTCGGCTTCTGGGCGGGCATGGGCCTGGTGATCCTCGGCGCCGTCGTCGGCGGCATCATGAGCGCGATGGGCATGGGCCAGCCGAAGCACACCCACCCGGTGCACCAGACCACCGGTGACCGCGAGCCGGCCCGCGCCGAGGGCTGAGCACGGCGGGGCACTCCCGACAGGGGCGGCCGGCACGGTGGTGCCGCACCCGCCCCTGCCGCGTGTCCGGGGCACAATGCACGGCGTGAACCTCCCCGATCCCGGCACGACCCGCGGCAGGGCGGCCCGGCTGGCCGTCCCCGCGGGGGTGCTCGCCGCCGTCGCCGGGGCCTTCGCCTACGTCGGGGCCGTGGACCCCAACGAGCCCGGCCACTACCCCGCCTGCCCGCTGCTGCGCCTCACCGGCCTGTACTGCCCCGGCTGCGGCGGACTGCGCAGCGCGCACGCCGTCGTCCACGGCGACCTCCCCGCCGCACTCCAGGCCAACGCGCCGGCCGTCCTCGGCTACGCGGGCTTCGCCGTCCTGTGGACCGTATGGGTGGTCCGCGCGGTGCGCGGGAGGCCGACGAGGCTCGACCCCCCGCCGGTGCTCCTGTGGACCCTGGGGACGTTGCTGCTGGTCTTCACGGTTGTCCGGAACCTGCCGTTCGGTGGCTGGCTGCATCCTTGATCGACGGGTGAATGTCCAGCTAGTGGGACCGGCGTCAACCGGATGCGGGGCATACGCCCGGCTGCGGATACCATCGCAGTGACCACCGGTTTCGTCCGACGACCCGACCCCGGAGGCGGGTCCGCGGCGGAAACGGACGCATCGAAGACCCACCGTCTGGAAGGGGGCCGCTCGCGTGAGTGTGCTCGACGAGATCATCGACGGAGTCCGGGCCGACCTCGCGGAGCGGCAGGCGCGCGTCAGCCTCGACGAGCTCAAGGAGCGCGCGGCGAAGGCTCCGGCGGCCAAGGACGGCGCGGCCGCCCTGCGCGGCGACGGCGTCAAGGTGATCTGCGAGGTCAAGCGCTCCAGCCCGTCCAAGGGCGCGCTCGCCGCGATCGCCGACCCGGCCGGACTCGCCGCCGACTACGAGGCGGGCGGCGCGGCCGTCATCTCCGTCCTCACCGAAGAGCGCCGCTTCGGCGGCTCGCTGGCCGACCTGGAGGCGGTCCGCGCGCGGGTGGACATCCCCATCCTGCGCAAGGACTTCATCGTCACCTCGTACCAGCTCTGGGAGGCCCGCGCGTACGGCGCCGACCTCGCGCTGCTGATCGTCGCGGCCCTCGACCAGCCGGCCCTGGAGTCGCTGATCGAGCGCGCCGAGTCCATCGGGCTCACCCCGCTCGTCGAGGTGCACGACGAGGACGAGGTCGAGCGGGCGGTGGACGCGGGCGCCAAGGTCATCGGCGTCAACGCGCGCAACCTCAAGACCCTCGAGGTCGACCGCGGCACCTTCGAGCGGGTCGCCCCCGAGATCCCCGCCCACCTGGTCAAGGTCGCCGAGTCCGGCGTCCGCGGCCCGCACGACCTCATCGCCTACGCCAACGCCGGCGCCGACGCCGTCCTGGTCGGCGAGTCCCTCGTCACCGGGCGCGACCCGAAGACGGCGGTCTCCGACCTGGTGGCGGCCGGCGAGCACCCCGCACTGCGGCACGGCCGCGGCTGACCCCGATAGGCTTGGCCCCGATGACGCCCCCGCTCCCCCTGGTGACCAGGGACCCGTACGCGCGCCTGGCGCGAGGCTGCCGCCCGCGCGGCTGCCGCGCGCCCGCCCGCCGCGTCCACGGCCGCCGGGTGCGGTACGTCATCGGCGACGAGCCGGGGCAGGTGAACGGCATGCGATGGCAGCGACCGGTCCGAAGGGGCGCGGGGCTGCAGCCGGATGCGCGACGTCGCCGCGCGGTCGCGACCGACCGCGACGGGTCCGCAGCCGACTGATCATCCCCGCCCCCACGGCGAACAGTGTTCCTCCCCGCACTCACCGTGAGGTTTCCGCATGCCCAGCACCTTCTTCCTCCCCGATCCGGAGGGGCAGACGCCCGACGCCGAGGGCTACTTCGGCGCGTTCGGCGGCAAGTTCATCCCGGAGGCGCTCGTCGCCGCCGTGGACGAGGTCGCCGTCGAGTACGACAAGGCCAAGGCCGACCCCGAGTTCGCCCGTGAGCTCGACGACCTGCTGGTCCACTACACCGGCCGCCCGAGCGCCCTCACCGAGGTGCCCCGGTTCGCCGAGCACGCCGGCGGCGCCCGGGTCTTCCTCAAGCGCGAGGACCTCAACCACACCGGCTCCCACAAGATCAACAACGTGCTCGGCCAGGCCCTGCTGACCCGGCGCATGGGCAAGACCCGCGTCATCGCCGAGACCGGCGCCGGCCAGCACGGCGTCGCCACCGCCACCGCCTGCGCCCTGTTCGGCCTCGACTGCACCATCTACATGGGCGAGATCGACACGCGGCGCCAGGCCCTCAACGTGGCCCGGATGCGCATGCTCGGCGCCGAGGTCATCGCCGTGAAGTCGGGCAGCCGCACCCTCAAGGACGCCATCAACGAGGCGTTCCGGGACTGGGTCGCCAACGTCGAGAGCACCCACTACCTCTTCGGCACCGTCGCCGGACCGCACCCCTTCCCGGCGATGGTCCGCGACTTCCACCGCGTCATCGGCGTCGAGGCCCGCCGCCAGCTGCTGGAGCGAGCCGGACGCCTTCCGGACGCCGCGGTCGCCTGCGTCGGCGGCGGCTCCAACGCCATCGGCCTGTTCCACGCCTTCATCCCCGACGCGAGCGTCCGCCTCATCGGCTGCGAACCCGCGGGGCACGGCGTCGAGACCGGCGAGCACGCGGCCACGCTGACCGCGGGCGAGCCCGGCATCCTGCACGGCTCGCGCTCCTACGTCCTCCAGGACGACGAGGGCCAGATCACCGAGCCGTACTCCATCTCGGCGGGGCTCGACTACCCGGGCATCGGGCCCGAGCACGCCCACCTCAAGGACTCCGGCCGCGGTGAGTACCGCGCGGTCACCGACGACGCCGCGATGCAGGCCCTGCGGCTGCTGTCGCGCACCGAGGGCATCATCCCGGCCATCGAGAGCGCCCACGCGCTGGCCGGCGCCCTGGAGGTCGGCAGGGAGCTGGGCGGGGACGGGCTGATCGTCGTCAACCTGTCCGGCCGCGGCGACAAGGACATGGACACCGCAGCCCGTTACTTCGGGCTCTACGACACCGACGCCGAGGTCGCCGCCGACGAGGCCGGCGGCGCCGCCGAGATCGAGGGGGACGCCAAGTGAGCGGGAACATCCAGTTGCTGACGGACACCCTCGCCGCGGCGAGGGCCGAGGGGCGCTCGGCGCTCATCGCCTACCTCCCGGCCGGGTTCCCGACCGTGGACGGCGGCATCGAGGCGGCCAAGGCCGTCCTCGACGGCGGCGCCGACGTCGTGGAGGTGGGCCTGCCGCACAGCGACCCCGTCCTCGACGGCCCCGTCATCCAGACCGCCGACGACATCGCCCTGCGCGGCGGCGTGCGGATCGCCGACGTGCTGCGCACGGTCCGCGAGGCCCACCGGGCCACCGGCAAGCCGATCCTCGTCATGACGTACTGGAACCCCATCGACCGCTACGGCGTCGAGCGGTTCACCGCCGAACTCGCCGAGGCGGGCGGCGCCGGGTGCATCCTGCCCGACCTGCCCGTGCAGGAGTCGGCGCTGTGGCGGGAGCACGCCGACAAGCACGGCCTCGCCACGGTCTTCGTGGTCGCGCCCAGCAGCAAGGACGCGCGGCTCGCCGAGATCACCGCGGCCGGCAGCGGCTTCGTCTACGCCGCCTCCCTGATGGGTGTCACCGGCACCCGCGAGACGGTCGGCGCGCAGGCCCGGGACCTGGTGGAACGCACCCGGGCCACCGGCGCCGGGCTGCCGGTCTGCGTCGGGATCGGCGTCTCCACCCCCGCCCAGGCCGCCGAGGTCGCCGGCTTCGCCGACGGCGTGATCGTCGGCTCGGCCTTCGTCAAGCGGATGCTGGACGCCCCCGACCGCGCCGCCGGCGTCGAGGCCGTCCGCGCGCTCGCCGGTGACCTGGCCAAGGGCGTGCGCGGCCTGGCGTAGGAAGCGGGCGGGGTGGGCCGGGGCGACCGGCCGGAGACCCGCAGGCAGTCATACGGGTCCCTCGTACGGGTGGACCTACGGCCGGGGAGGCGCGGTGCGCCTCCCCGGTTCGTTCTGCGGGGTGTGAGCGAGAAGAATCATGAGGGAAAGCGCACCGCCCGGGAGCGGCTGGCGGTCGAGCGCGAGAAGCAGAAGACGGCGGAGAAGCGGCGCCGCGGCCTGATCGTGGGCGCGAGCGTGGTCTGCGTCCTGGGACTCGCGGCGGTGATCGGCGTCGTCGCCGCCAACGCCGGCAAGGACGACGAGAGCGACTCGGCGGGCCCGGTCGTCACACCCGCGGGCGCGCTGGGCGAGGACGGCACCGTGATCCCGGTCGGCAAGAAGGACGCCAAGGCCACGCTCACGGTGTGGGAGGACTTCCGCTGCCCGGCCTGCAAGGCCTTCGAGCAGGCCTACGGCCCGACCGTCAACGAACTGACCGCAGCGGGGCAGCTGAAGGTGGAGTACCACCTGGTCACCCTCATCGACGGCGGCATGGGCGGCACCGGCTCCCGCAACGCGGCCAACGCCGCCGCCTGCGCCCAGGACGACGGGAAGTTCGCCGCGTACCACGAGGTGCTGTTCGCCAACCAGCCGATGGAGAGCGACGACGCCTACGCCGACAACGACAGGCTCATCGAGCTGGCCGGCAAGGTCGACGGCCTCGACACCCCGGCCTTCCGCTCCTGCGTCGAGGACGGAAGGCACAACAGCTGGGTCGCCAAGTCCCACGAAGCCTTCCAGAAGGGCGGCTTCACGGGCACGCCGACCGTCCTGTTCGACGGCGAGAACATCTACCAGGACCGCTCGATGACCCCGGAGAAGCTGAAGCAGATGGTGCAGGAGGCCAACAAGGACTAGCCGCGCCGCCCCGGGAATTGCGGGCCCCTGTTATGGAGCCGTAGCCGGGCTGCCCGCCGTGCGGCCGGTCCGGCAGGGTAGCGTCGACCCTGCCATGGAACTTGCCTACATTCCCAGCCCGTCGAGCGGGGTGCTGTACCTCGGCCCCGTTCCGCTGCGCGGCTACGCGTTCTGCATCATCATCGGCGTCTTCGTAGCCGTGTGGCTCGGCAACAAGCGCTGGATCGCCCGGGGCGGGCGGGCCGGCACGGTGGCCGACATCGCCGTCTGGGCCGTGCCGTTCGGTCTCGTCGGCGGCAGGCTCTACCACGTGATCACGGACTACCAGCTGTACTTCAGCGAGGGCCGTGACTGGGTGGACGCCTTCAAGATCTGGGAGGGCGGCCTCGGCATCTGGGGCGCGATCGCGTTCGGTGCGCTGGGGGCGTGGATCGGCTGCCGGCGCCGGGGCATCCCCCTGCCCGCCTACGCCGACGCCGTCGCGCCGGGCATCGCCTTCGCCCAGGCGATCGGACGCTGGGGCAACTGGTTCAACCAGGAGCTGTACGGACGGGCCACGGACCTGCCGTGGGCGGTGGAGATCACCTCCTCCGCCGACGGGCGGGTCGCGGGCACCTACCACCCGACGTTCCTGTACGAGTCGCTGTGGTGCATCGGCATCGCCCTGCTGGTGATCTGGGCCGACCGGCGCTTCCGGCTCGGGCACGGGCGGGCGTTCGCGCTGTACGTCGCCGCGTACTGCGCGGGCCGGTTCTGGATCGAGTACATGCGCGTCGACGAGGCCCACCACATCCTGGGCCTGCGGCTGAACAACTGGACCGCCCTCCTCGTCTTCCTGCTCGCGGTGCTGTACATCGTGCTGTCGGCGAGGAAGCGGCCGGGACGCGAGACGACGGTGGAGCCGGGAGCCGCCGGAGCCGACGGCGAGGCCGGCGCCGCGGAGAAGGACGGGGCGGAGCCGACCGGGGCCGAGGGCGACGCCCCGGCGAAGGAGGGCTCCGAGACCTCCGAGACTTCCGAGGGCTCCGAGGCTTCCGGAACCTCCGAGGTCTCCGAGGGCTCCTCGGTCTCCGAGGGGTCCGGGGCTTCCAAGGACGGGGCCGGTTCGGCGAAGAAGAGCTGACGGCCCGCGGGACGACGCCGACCGAGGGCGCCCGGAGACGTTCCGGGCGCCCTCGGCGTGTGCCGGGCGGTGGTTCCCGGTGGCCCTCGGATCAGGTCCGGCGGGCCAGGGACAGGGTGCGCCGGGCCTCCGCCACCGCCGCCGCGTCGACGAACCTGCCGTCGGGCAGGGCCTGGGCGCCCCGCTCGGCCGCCGCCGCCTTGACGATCGCCTCCGACCGCTCGATCTCCTCCTCGCCGGGGAGGTAGGCCCGCTCGATGACCGGCAGCTGGCGGGGATGGATCGCGGCGCGGCCCAGGAAGCCCAGGGCGCGGCCGTGGGCGCAGGAGGCGAGGAGGCCCTCCAGGTCGCGGATGTCCGGGTGGACGGACTGGGTGGGCGGGGCCAGGCCCGCCGCCCGCGCGGCCACGACCACGCGGGAACGGGACCAGTCGAGACCCGCGTCGCCCTGCAGCCCGAGGTCGGCCCGCAGGTCCGCCTCGCCGATCGCGATGCCGCGCAGGGACGGGTGGGCGGTGGCCACGGCGTGGGCCCGTTCGATGCCGAGGGCCGACTCCAGCAGGGCGTACAGCGGGAGCGCACCGCCGTGCGCGGACACGGCGCGCCGTGCGACGCGCACGACCTCGGCGGGGGAGGACACCTTGGGCAGCCGCAGTCCGGACAGGCCCGGCGCCGGGACGACGGCCGCGAGGTCGGCCTCGCCCCAGGGGCCGCCCGGGGCGTTGACGCGGACGTGGACCGGCACCGGCTGCGGGTCGTGCAGCAGTTCGGCGGTGGCCGCGCGGGCGTAGGCCTTGCGGTCGGGGGCGACCGCGTCCTCCAGGTCGATCACCACCACGTCGGCCCCGCAGGCGAGCGCCTTCGCCACCACGGCCGGACGGTCCCCGGGGGCGTACAGCCAGGTCAGCGGGGTGTCCGTCACAGGGCGCCCTCCGCGCGCAGCGCCGCGAGGTCGGCCGGGGTGAGGCCCAGCTCGGTCAGGACCTCCTCGGTGTCCGCGCCGTGCGGGCGGCCCGCCCAGCGGATCGCGCCCGGGGTGGCGGAGAGCCGGAAGAGGACGTTCTGCATGCGCAGCGGGCCCAGCTCGGGGTCGTCGACCGTGGTGATCGTGTCCAGGGCCCGGTACTGCGGGTCCGTCATCACGTCCCGGACGTCCTGGACGGGGGCGACGGCCGCCTCCGCCTTCTCGAAGGTCGCCAGCACGTCGGCGCGGGTGTGCCGGGCGATCCAGCCGCCGACCGCCTCGTCCAGGACGTCCGCGTGCCGGGCCCGGCCGGCGCCGGTGGCGAACCAGGGTTCGTCGATCAGCTCCGGCCGGTCGACCAGCACCATCACGCGCTCGGCGACCGACTGGGCCGAGGTGGAGACGGCGACCCAGCTGCCGTCGGCGGTGAGGTAGGTGCCCCGGGGGGCGTTGTTCTGGGAGCGGTTGCCGGTGCGGGGCTGGACGTGGCCGAGCTGGTCGTACCAGGTCGGCTGGGGGCCGAGCACGGTGAGGATCGGCTCGATCAGCGCCATGTCGACGACCTGGCCCTCCCCGGTGCGCTCGCGGCCGGCCAGCGCGGTCATGACCGCGTACGCCGTGGTCAGGCCCGCGATGGAGTCCGCCAGGCCGAAGGGGGGCAGGGTCGGCGGGGCGCCCGGTTCGCCGGTGATCGCGGCGAAGCCGCTCATCGCCTCGGCGAGGGTGCCGAAGCCCGGGCGGTGCGCGTACGGGCCGAACTGGCCGAAGCCGGTGACCCGGACCAGGATCAGGCGGGGGTTGACGGCCGACAGCTCGGGCCAGCCCAGGTCCCACTTCTCCAGGGTGCCGGGGCGGAAGTTCTCGATGACCACGTCGGCGGTGCCGACGAGGCGCAGCAGGGTGGCCCGGCCGCCGGGCCGGGACAGGTCCAGGGTGATGGTGCGCTTGTTGCGGCCGAGCACCTTCCACCACAGGCCGACGCCGTCCTTGGACGGGCCGTGGCCGCGGGAGGGATCGGGTTTCCCCGGATGCTCGACCTTGACGACCTCCGCGCCGAAGTCGCCGAGCAGGGTGGCGGCCAGCGGACCGGCGAAGAGGGTGGCGAGGTCCAGGACGCGCAGGCCGGTCAGCGGGGGTCCGGCGGGGGACGGGGCGGTCGGTGGGGCGGCGGTCGGATCGGGCCGGGTCATGGGCGGGAGGCCTCCAGGTGGGTGAGCCGGGCCAGGGTGTCGAAGCCGGTGCCGTGGAAGTCGCCGACGGAGGTCGCCAGCCGGTTCTTCAGCGGGGCCGTCCAGCGGTCGGGCAGCGCGGCGGGGGAGCCGGCGAGCAGCCCGGCGACGCCGCCGGCGGTGGCGCCGTTCGAGTCGGTGTCCCAGCCGCCGGACACCGCCCGGCAGACGGAGCCGGTGAAGTCGCCGTCCGCGTGGGTGAGGGCGGCGGCGAGCAGGGCGGTGTTGGGCACGGAGTGCACCCAGTGGTGGGTGGCGTCGTGCAGGGCGTGGAGCCGGTCGACGACCGTGTCGAAGCCGGTGTGCTCGTGGGCCAGCCGCACGGCCTCCCGGACGGCCCGGGCGAGCCGGGAGCGGGGCGGGACGACCGTGAGGCCGGTGCGCAGGCAGGCGTGGACGTCCTGGGCGCCGGTGGCGGCGCAGGCGACGACGGCCGCGGTGAACATCGCCGCGTAGACGCCGTTGGCGGTGTGCGTGAGGGTCGCGTCGCGGTGGGCCTGCGCGGCGGCGGCCGCCGGGTCGCCGGGATTGGTCCAGCCGTGCACGTCGGCGCGGATCAGGGCGCCGATCCACTCGCGGAAGGGGTTGTGGTGCCGGGCGGTCAGCGGGGGCTCCAGGCCGCCGAGGAGGTTGCGGTAGGCGACGCGCTCGGCGGTGAACGTACGGCCGGCGGGGAGCTCGTCGAGCCAGACCCGGGCCACGTCCGCGGTGGTGAAGGACCGGCCGTGGCGCCGGAGGACGAGCAGGCCCAGCAGGGGGTAGTTGAGGTCGTCGTCCTCGGGCATGCCGTCGATGTTCTCGGCGAGGGAGGTGGCCGCCGAGCGGCGGTTCCAGGGGTACCGGGCCAGCAGGTCCGCCGGGACCCCGCGGGCGGTGAAGTAGCCGGCCAGGGGCCAGTTCCCGGCGGCCCGGGCGAGCCGGCGGATGCCGTCGAGGGGGAGCTTCTCGACCGGTTTGCCCAGCAGGCAGCCGACGGCCCGGCCGAGCCAGGCGGCCTCGAGGCGCCCGGGGTCGGGCGGTGCGGGAGGGCGCGCGGGCGGGGGCGGCCAGTCGGGGCACAGGGCCCTGATCCCGTCGAGCCCGGTCGGTTCGTCGTCCGCCGCCGCGCTGGGCAGGGCGGCCAGTTCGTCCAGCAGGTCGGCGGCCAGCAGACGGAGCCGGCGGGGCGCCGGCCGCGGTGACGCGCCCGCGCCCGGCGGGGCCCCGGTGCCGCCCGCGGCCCGCCAGCGGGCCGCGATCGCCGACGGGTCACGGCCGTCCTGGGCCGCCTGGCGCAGCTCGTGGCCGATCAGGTCCTCCGGCTGCACCCAGGTCAGTCGGAGCATTCCGGCGCTCCCCCCGCCAGCTCCGCGAACGCCCGCTCGTGGGCACGGCGGCGCCGCACGTCCCGGGCGAAGACCTCGCGGGCCACGCCGGTGAGCGTGACCGCGGGCTCCCACAGGTCGAGGCGGCTGGCCTCGGCCACGGTCTTGGCCCAGTCCTCGGGGACGGGCGAGCCGAGGGCACCGGTCACGGCACCGGCCATCGTCGCGATGGAGTCGCAGTCGCGGCCGTAGTTCACCGCGCCCAGCACCGCGTGCCGGAAGTCGCCGCCGGCCACCACCACCATGCCCAGCGCCACGGGCAGTTCCTCGATCGCGTGCAGCCGGGACGGGCGGCGGGCGCCCAGGGAGGGGGAGCGGTAGTCGGGGCCCACGGTGTCGTACGGGGCCACCGCCCGCCGCAGCGGGCCCAGCGCCGACTCGAAGTCGCAGTGCCGGGACGCCTCCTCGCAGACCCGCTCGATCGCCTCCCGGGTGCCGTCCTTCGCCAGGGACAGGCACGCGGCGACCACCGAGTCCGGCGTCGCGCCCGGCGCGCACGCCGCCGCCACGGCGGCCGCGAACACCCCGGCCGCCTCCCGGCCGTACGACGACTGGTGGGCGCCCGCGACGTCCAGCGCCTCGGTGTAGGCGGCGGCCGGGTGGGCCGCGTCGACCAGGCCGACCGGGGCCATGTACATCGCGGCACCGCAGTTGACGATGTTGCCGACGCCCGCCTCGCGCGGGTCGACGTGCCCGTAGTGGATCCGGGCCACCAGCCACTTCTCCGCGAGGAAGATCCGCTGCAGCGGGAGCGCCTCCGCCTCCAGCTCCGGGATCCAGCGCGGGGTCGTCATCAGGTCCGGGACCAGGTGGTCGGCGACCGCGTGGGCGTCCAGGTGGTCGCGGACCGTCGCGTACACCCGGACCAGCGCGTGCGTCATCAGGGTGTCGTCGGTGACGTGGCCGTCGCCCTTGTGGTACGGGGCGATGGGGCGGGCGGTGCGCCAGGCGTCGCCGTTCCAGGGGCCGACGACGCCCCGCACGCGCCCGCCGTGGCGCTCGACGATCTGCTCGGGGGAGTAGCCCTCGACCGGCCCGCCGAGGGCGTCGCCGACGGCGGCTCCGACCAGGGCGCCGGTGATCCGCTCCTCCAGGGGCACGCCCCGGCCACGACTTTCTTCCTCTTCGCGCGTCATGCCCGAATCATCCCCCCGGTGGGGCCGGTCGTGCGGCTTCCAGGCGCTCGGCGAGTTCCACCAGGTCGGTGCCGGTGAGCCGGGGGAGCGCGCAGCCGGAGAGGACGCGGCAGCTCTCCCGCCACGACCGGGGGATCGCCGCGCCGCCGCCCAGCGCGCCGGTGAGGGCGCCGGCGAGCGCCGGGGCGGAGTCCGCGACCCGCGACAGGCAGGCCGCCGCGGGGACCGCCTCCGCGATCCGGCCGTGGGCGGCGGTGGCCAGGGCGAGGGCGACGGGAACGGTTTCGGCGGCGGCGATGCCGTAGCTGTAGACGTGGTCGACGATCTGGTGCTCCAGCGGCGGGACGAGGGCGAAGGCGCTGTCGGCGTCCGCCGCGAGCCGCAGGGCGTGCCGGGCGTTGCGGCCGATCTCCGTCCCCTCGGGCAGCTCGGCGAGCGCGGCGGTCACACAGGTGTGCGTGTCCGCTCCCACCAGCGCGAGGCAGACGGCGGCGGCCATGGCACGGGCGCCGTGCACGCCGTCGCCGTCCTGGGTGTAGCGGGCGTCGAACTCGGCGAGGCCGGCCGCGCCCGCGGGGTCGCCCGGGTGGGCCACGGCCAGCACACAGGCCCGTACGCAGGCCGCGTCGTCGAAGTAGTGCGGGTTGTCGTGGCCGGTGGCGGGCGGGCGCAGACCGGCGGCCAGGTTGCCGAGACCGGCCCGCACGGAGATGCGGGCGCGCAGGGGGAGGACCGCCGACTCGGTCTCGGGGGCGCGTTCGGTGGCCGCGGCGATCTCGGCGGCGACGGCGTTCCAGGTCAGGTCGAGGGCGGCACGCGTCCGGCGCTCCCTGCTCGGGCCCCCGAGCGCGCTGTCGTCCCCGGTCAGCAGCACCGCCTCGGCGGCGAACGCGGCCCACTCGGCGTCGTCGGAGGGGCCGAGGCGCAGGGGCTCCGGCGGCTGGTTGAGGGCGATCGGTACGGGGAGGGTGGTGGTCGCGTTCCGCTCGGCGAAGGTGTCCAGCTCCCGGGTGAGCCGGCGGGTCCACTCGGGCATCCGGGCGGCCCGGTGCCGTGCGGCGGGCCATCCGGCGGCGTCCCCGGCGGCGAGGCCGAGGAGGAGCCCCTCGACGCGGCGCGCCCGCGGCGGCGGGACGGGCCGTTCGGCCTCGGCTGCGCCTTCGGCCCGGAGGTCCCCGCCCGCGCCGTCCGCGCGGGTCCCGCGGTCGGGTGCGGGCAGCGCCTGCGGGGACTTCTCGTCGTCGGCGGTTGTGGCGACTGTGGCGACCGCGGCGGGTGCAGCGGGCACGGCGGGTACAGCGGGTGCGGCGGGTGGAGCGGTCGTGGCGGTCGTGGCGGGTCCGGTGGCGGCCCGGGTGTCCCTCATGCGGGCGCCTCCGTCTCGTCGTCCGCGGCCAGGACGAAGAGGTCCGGGTGCGGCCCGTCGCCGCGGGGCGGTGCCTCGCCCGGTGTCAGCAGGTCCGCGATGTCCAGGACGTGGTGTCCCGCCATCGCCGGCAGGCAGCTGCCGTGGGCCGGGCCGATGGCGGCCGCCCAGGGCTCCGGGATCGCGCGGGCGCCCCGTGTCGCGCCCGCCAGGGCGCCCGCGACCGCCGCCGTGGTGTCGGCGTCGCGCCCCATGTTGACGGCCGTCAGCACCGCCTGCTCGAAGTCGCCGTCGGCCGTCGCGTACGCGCCGAAGGCGAGGGCGACCGCCTCGGGGGCCAGGTCGGTCCAGGGGTAGCCGCCGATCACGACCGCCGAGCGGACCGCGCGTTCGCCGAGGTGGGCGGCGGTGACGGCGCGGCGCAGTGAACGGGCGGTCCAGGAGTCGTCCGGAATCACCGCCAGGGCGGAGGCCACGACCGTGACCACCGGCGCCCCGGCCATCGCCGCCGCGACGCCCGCGGCGACCGCCTGCCCGCCGTAGATGCCCTCGCCGTCGTGGCTGACCGAGCCGTCGATCGCCACCAGCCGGGCCGCCTCGTCGGGACGGCCGGCCGCGAAGACCCCGCAGGGCGCCGCCCGCATCGCCAGCCCGTCGCTCCAGGCGTGCCGGTGCTGGGCGGAGATGGGGGCGGCCAGTCCCCGGCGCAGGTTCTCCAGCGTGCCGCGCTCGCTGAAACCGGCGCCCCGGAAGGGACCCTCGGCGCGGTCGGCGATCAGTTCGTGCCAGGCCGCCTCGGCGTGCGCCGGGGTGAGCGCGTGGCCGTGCCGGGCCAGCAGCAGGCCGGAGAAGATCGCGTACTCGGTGTCGTCCGTGCCCGCGGGGCGGTCCGCCACGTATCCCGTGATGCGGCCCCACGTCGCTCGGATCTCGGAGGGCTTCATGTTCTCGGCCGGGGCGCCCAGCGCGTCGCCGACGGCCAGGCCGAGCAGTGCGCCGCGGGCCCGTTCGCGGAGCCCGACGGCGCTCTCGAGCACCGGGGCGGAGGGGATGCGGGCGATCGGTGCCATGCGCGGCTCTCCTCTCAGGGGCGCCCCGAGGGGCGCGAAGCCCTTTGCTGGACTCTCCCCGGCGCGGTGCTCCGCGCAGCCTCACCGGCCCCAGCGTCACCCGGACGACATATGAGCAGGTATTCGCACAGTCGAGCGAAACCGGTAAAGCCGCAGGTTAGCCCAGCCTTTCCTTGCTGGCGGCGGGGAGTTTCACGGCGTACATTGGGTGATGTCGAAAAGTAGAATCTGTCCAAACAAGGGCTCGGGTGAGCCCTGCGCGAGTTTCTTGGGGGACGCTTCATGGCCATCATCGAAACCGAGGCGGCGCTGCACGAGGCGCACCGCGACAACCACACGCACCGGGACGTGAACGGCGGCTGGCTGCGCCCGGCCGTCTTCGGCGCGATGGACGGCCTGGTCTCCAACCTCGCCCTGATGACCGGCGTCGCCGGCGGCTCCGTCGGCCAGCAGACCATCGTCCTCAGCGGTCTCGCGGGCCTGGCCGCCGGTGCCTTCTCCATGGCCGCCGGCGAGTACACCTCCGTCGCCTCCCAGCGCGAGCTGGTCGAGGCCGAGCTGGAGGTCGAGCGCCGTGAGCTGCGCAAGCACCCCCAGGACGAGGAGGCCGAGCTCGCCGCGCTCTACCAGGCCCGCGGCGTCGAACCGGAGCTGGCCCGCGAGGTGGCCCGGCAGCTCTCCCGGGACCCCGAGCAGGCCCTGGAGATCCACGCCCGCGAGGAGCTCGGCGTCGACCCCGGCGACCTCCCCTCGCCGACCGTCGCCGCCGTCTCCAGCTTCGGCTCCTTCGCGCTGGGCGCGCTGCTGCCCGTGCTGCCCTACCTCCTCGGTGCGAGCAGTCTGTGGCCCGCCGTGCTGGTGGCGCTGCTCGGACTCTTCCTGTGCGGCGCGGTGGTGGCCAAGGTGACGGCGCGGACCTGGTGGTACAGCGGTCTGCGGCAGCTCGCCCTCGGTGGCGCGGCGGCCGGTGTGACGTATGCCCTGGGGGCGCTGTTCGGGACGGCCGTAGGATGACCCGGCGCGCTCTTGTGCGATGTGCCGTATAAGCAGTCGTCACCCTCTGGTTTCGGCCGCGTGAGCGCGGGGCATGAGCCGTAAGCGTTGCGGGCGAGGAGGCCGGCGGCGTGCCCGCGGGGCGGACGAGGACGCCCGCTCCGCCGTCGGACCGCCGGACACCGATCTGTCCGGCCGGATCCCCCCAAGCTCCTCGGGGCTTCTTCCACCGTCGGACGCGGAAACCCGTCGCGTCCCGTGCGGTGTCCGTATGCCGGAACGGAATATCCCGCTTCCCGAGAACCGCTCCATCGTGTAGCCTGCACCAGCTTTCGCACCACGCAGAGGGCCAGCGTCGTCCCTCGGCATCTTGCACCTGCCACATGACGACGACGGGAGAGCCGATGCGTACGCCGCGCCAGCCGTCCCAGCATTCCGTGAGCGACCGCCCGAATTGGTCCTTCATGGATGCCCGCCCTGCCGCGCAGGGCATGTACGACCCCCGCGACGAGCACGACGCCTGCGGCGTCGGTTTCGTCGCGACCCTCACCGGCGAGGCGTCCCACACCCTGGTCGACCAGGCCCTCACCGTCCTGCGCAACCTCGAGCACCGCGGTGCCACCGGTTCCGAGCCGGACTCCGGCGACGGTGCCGGCATCCTCTCCCAGGTCCCGGACGCCTTCTTCCGCGACGTCGCCGGATTCGACCTGCCCGAGGCCGGTGCCTACGCCGTCGGCACCGCCTTCCTGCCCCCGGACGCCGCCGAGGACGCCGCCGTCCGGATCGGCCGGATCGCCGCCGCCGAGGGCCTGACCGTCCTCGGCTGGCGCGAGGTGCCCACCGCGCCCGAACTGCTCGGCGCCACCGCCCGTTCCACGATGCCGGTCTTCCGGCAGGTCTTCGTCACCGACGGGGGGAACCGGGGCATCGACCTCGACCGCAAGGCCTTCGTGGTGCGCAAGCGCGCCGAGCGCGAGGCCGGCGTCTACTTCCCGTCGCTGTCCGCGCGGACCATCGTCTACAAGGGCATGCTGACCACCGGTCAGCTCGAGCCCTTCTTCCCGGACCTGTCCGACCGCCGCTTCGCCTCCGCGATCGCGCTCGTGCACTCCCGGTTCTCCACGAACACCTTCCCGTCGTGGCCGCTGGCGCACCCGTACCGGTTCGTCGCGCACAACGGTGAGATCAACACCGTCAAGGGCAACCGCAACTGGATGCGCGCCCGTGAGTCGCAGCTGACGTCCGACCTGTTCGGCTCCGGCGAGGACCTCGAGCGCGTCTTCCCGGTCTGCACGCCCGACGCCTCCGACTCGGCGTCCTTCGACGAGGTCCTCGAACTGCTGCACCTGGGCGGGCGTTCACTGCCGCACTCCGTGCTGATGATGATCCCGGAGGCGTGGGAGAACCACGCCTCCATGGACCCGGCCCGGCGCGCCTTCTACCAGTACCACTCCACGATGATGGAGCCCTGGGACGGCCCCGCCTGCGTCACCTTCACCGACGGCACCCAGGTCGGCGCCGTGCTCGACCGCAACGGCCTGCGCCCCGGCCGCTACTGGGTCACCGACGACGGCCTGGTCGTCCTCGGCTCCGAGGTCGGCGTCCTCGACGTCGACCCGGCGAAGGTCGTCCGCAAGGGCCGCCTGCAGCCCGGCCGCATGTTCCTCGTCGACACCGCCGAGCACCGCATCGTCGAGGACGACGAGATCAAGGCAGCCCTCGCCGCCGAGCACCCGTACGCGGAGTGGCTGGAGGCCGGCGAGATCGAGCTGTCCGACCTGCCCGAGCGCGAGCACATCGTGCACACCCACGCCTCGGTCACCCGCCGCCAGCAGACCTTCGGCTACACCGAGGAGGAACTGCGCGTCATCCTCGCGCCGATGGCCAAGTCCGGTGCCGAGCCGATCGGTTCGATGGGCACCGACGCGCCGATCGCCGCGCTCAGCGAGCGCCCGCGGCTGCTCTTCGACTACTTCACCCAGCTCTTCGCCCAGGTCACCAACCCGCCGCTGGACGCCATCCGCGAGGAGCTGGTCACCTCCCTGCGCTCCTCCCTCGGCCCGCAGGGCAACCTGCTGGAGCCGACGGCCGCCTCCTGCCGCAGCGTCGTCCTGCCGTTCCCGGTGATCGACAACGACGAGCTCGCCAAGCTCATCCACATCAACGCCGACGGCGACATGCCCGGCTTCAAGGCCGCGACCCTGTCCGGTCTGTACCGGGTCTCCGGCGGCGGTGACGCGCTCGCCGCGCGCATCGAGGAGATCTGCGTCGAGGCCGACGCCGCGATCGGCAACGGCGCCCGTCTGATCGTCCTGTCCGACCGGCACTCCGACGCCGAGCACGCGCCGATCCCGTCGCTGCTGCTCACCGCGGCCGTCCACCACCACCTCATCCGCACCAAGCAGCGCACCCAGGTGGGCCTGCTGGTCGAGGCCGGCGACGTCCGCGAGGTCCACCACGTCGCCCTGCTCATCGGCTACGGCGCCGCCGCCGTCAACCCCTACCTGGCGATGGAGTCCGTCGAGGACCTGGTCCGCGCCGGCACCTTCCTGCCGGGCATCGAGCCCGAGAAGGCGATCCGCAACCTCATCCACGCCCTCGGCAAGGGCGTCCTGAAGGTCATGTCCAAGATGGGCATCTCCACCGTCGCCTCCTACCGCGGCGCCCAGGTCTTCGAGGCCGTCGGCCTCGCCGAGGACTTCGTGGAGAAGTACTTCGACGGCACGGCCACCAAGATCGGCGGAGTCGGCATCGACGTCGTCGCCCGGGAGGTCGCCGCCCGCCACGCCAAGGCGTACCCCGCCTCCGGCATCGCCCCCGCGCACCGCGCCCTGGACATCGGCGGCGAGTACCAGTGGCGCCGCGAGGGCGAGCCGCACCTGTTCGACCCGGAGACGGTCTTCCGCCTCCAGCACTCCACGCGCTCCGGCCGCTACGACATCTTCAAGAAGTACACCGAGCGCGTGAACGAGCAGTCCGAGCGGCTGATGACGCTCCGCGGGCTGTTCGGCTTCACCTCCGACCGGCAGCCGGTCCCCGTCGACGAGGTCGAGCCGGTCTCCGAGATCGTCAAGCGGTTCTCCACCGGCGCCATGTCGTACGGCTCCATCTCCCAGGAGGCGCACGAGACCCTCGCCATCGCCATGAACCAGCTGGGCGGCAAGTCCAACACCGGCGAGGGCGGCGAGGACCCGGAGCGCCTGTACGACCCGGCGCGCCGCTCCTCCGTCAAGCAGGTCGCCTCCGGCCGCTTCGGCGTGACCTCCGAGTACCTGGTCAACTCCGACGACATCCAGATCAAGATGGCCCAGGGCGCCAAGCCCGGCGAGGGCGGCCAGCTGCCCGGCCACAAGGTCTACCCGTGGGTGGCGAAGACGCGTCACTCGACGCCGGGCGTGGGGCTCATCTCCCCGCCGCCGCACCACGACATCTACTCCATCGAGGACCTCGCCCAGCTGATCCACGACCTGAAGAACGCCAACCCGCAGGCGCGGATCCACGTCAAGCTGGTCTCCGAGGTCGGCGTCGGCACGGTCGCCGCGGGCGTGTCCAAGGCCCACGCGGACGTGGTGCTCATCTCCGGTCACGACGGCGGCACGGGCGCCTCCCCGCTGACCTCGCTCAAGCACGCGGGCGGCCCCTGGGAGCTCGGCCTCGCCGAGACCCAGCAGACCCTGCTGCTCAACGGGCTGCGCGACCGGATCGTCGTCCAGACCGACGGCCAGCTCAAGACCGGCCGGGACGTGGTCGTCGCCGCGCTGCTCGGCGCCGAGGAGTTCGGCTTCGCGACCGCGCCGCTGGTGGTCTCCGGCTGCGTCATGATGCGCGTCTGCCACCTGGACACCTGCCCGGTCGGCATCGCCACGCAGAACCCGGTCCTGCGGGACCGGTTCTCCGGCAAGGCCGAGCACGTCGTGAACTTCTTCCGGTTCATCGCCGAGGAGGTCCGCGAACTCCTCGCCGAGCTGGGCTTCCGCTCCGTCGAGGAGGCCGTCGGCCACGCCGAGGTGCTCGACGTGACCCGCGCGGTGGACCACTGGAAGGCGCAGGGCCTGGAGCTGGCCCCGCTGTTCCACGTGCCCGAGCTGCCCGAGGGCGCCGTCCGCCACCAGGCCGTCCCCCAGGACCACGGCCTGGAGAAGGCGCTCGACAACGAGCTGATCAGGCTCGCCGCCGACGCGCTGTCCGCGACCGACGCCGCCGACGCCCAGCCGGTGCGCGCCCAGGTCGCCATCCGCAACATCAACCGCACGGTCGGCACCATGCTCGGCCACGAGGTGACGAAGAAGTTCGGCGGCGCGGGCCTGCCCGACGACACCATCGACATCACCTTCACCGGCTCCGCCGGCCAGTCCTTCGGCGCCTTCGTCCCGCGCGGCATCACCCTGCGCCTGGAGGGCGACGCCAACGACTACGTCGGCAAGGGCCTGTCCGGCGGCCGGATCGTCGTCCGCCCGGACCGGGGCGCCGACCACCTCGCCGAGTACAGCGTCATCGCGGGCAACACCCTCGCCTACGGGGCCACCGGCGGCGAGATGTTCCTGCGCGGCAAGGTCGGCGAGCGGTTCTGCGTCCGCAACTCCGGCGCGCTGGTCGTCTCCGAGGGCGTGGGCGACCACGGCTGCGAGTACATGACCGGCGGCCACGCGGTCGTCCTCGGCGAGACCGGCCGCAACTTCGCGGCCGGCATGTCCGGCGGCGTCGCCTACGTCATCGACCTGGACCGCGACCACGTCAACGCCGGCAACCTGGACGCCGTCGAGGCGCTGGACGACGCCGACCGGCAGTGGCTGCACGACGTGGTCCGCCGGCACCAGGAGGAGACGGGCTCCACCGTCGCCGGGAAGCTGCTCGCCGACTGGGACGGCTCCGTGCGGCGCTTCAGCAAGATCATCCCCCGTACGTACAAGGCAGTGCTCGCCGCCAAGGACGCCGCCGAGCGAGCCGGTCTCTCCGAGACCGAGATCACCGAGAAGATGATGGAGGCGGCGATCAATGGCTGATCCGAAGGGCTTCTTGAACCACGGCCGCGAGGTCGCCACGTCCCGTCCGGTCGAGGAGCGCCTCAAGGACTGGAACGAGGTCCACGTCCCCGGCTCCCTGCTGCCGATCATCAGCAAGCAGGCCGGCCGGTGCATGGACTGCGGCATCCCGTTCTGCCACAACGGCTGTCCGCTGGGGAACCTCGTCCCCGAGTGGAACGACTACGCCTACCGCGGGGACTGGGCGGCGGCGAGCGAGCGCCTGCACGCGACGAACAACTTCCCGGAGTTCACGGGCCGGCTGTGCCCCGCTCCGTGCGAGTCGGCGTGCGTGCTCGGCATCAACCAGCCGCCGGTCACCATCAAGAACGTCGAGGTCTCGATCATCGACAAGGCGTGGGAGGCCGGGGACGTCGCCCCGCGGATCCCCGAGCGCCTGTCCGGCAAGACCGTCGCGGTCGTCGGCTCGGGGCCCGCGGGTCTGGCCGCCGCCCAGCAGCTGACCCGGGCCGGCCACACGGTCGCGGTGTACGAGCGGGCCGACCGCATCGGCGGCCTGCTGCGCTACGGCATCCCCGAGTTCAAGATGGAGAAGCGGCACATCAACCGCCGTATCGAGCAGATGCGCGCGGAGGGCACCAAGTTCCGCACGGGCATCGAGATCGGCCGCGACATGCCGGCGTCCGCGCTGCGCAAGCGGTACGACGCCGTGGTCCTGGCCGTCGGCGCCACCACCCCGCGCGACCTGCCGGTGCCCGGCCGCGACCTCAAGGGCATCCACCAGGCCATGGAGTACCTGCCGCTGGCCAACAAGGTGCAGGAGGGCGACTACGTCACCCCTCCGATCTCGGCCGAGGGCAAGCACGTCGTCGTGATCGGCGGCGGCGACACCGGCGCCGACTGCGTGGGCACCGCCCACCGCCAGGGCGCGGCCTCCGTCACCCAGCTGGAGATCATGCCCCGCCCGGGCGAGGAGCGGGACCCGGCCTCCCAGCCGTGGCCGACGTTCCCGATGCTCTACAAGGTCACGTCCGCCCACGAGGAGGGCGGGGAGCGGGTCTACTCCGTCTCCACCACCCGCTTCGAGGGCGACGAGGACGGCCACGTCCAGTGGCTGCACCTGACCGAGGTCGAGTTCGTCGACGGCAGGCCGACCCCGAAGCCGGGCACCGAGCGGAAGATCCCGGCCCAACTGGTCACCCTCGCCATGGGCTTCACCGGCACCGACCGGGCCAACGGACTGGTCGAGCAGTTCGGCCTGGAGCTCGACGAGCGCGGCAACATCGCCCGCGACGCCGACTTCCGGACCAACGTGCCCGGCGTGTTCGTCGCCGGTGACGCCGGCCGCGGCCAGTCGCTCATCGTGTGGGCGATCGCCGAGGGCCGCTCGGCCGCCCGCGGCTGCGACCGCTTCCTCACCGGGGCCAGCGACCTGCCGGCCCCGATCCGCCCGACGGACCGCGCGCTGGCGGTCTGACCGGCCCGCAAGACGCCCCGTACAACGGCGTACGGGCGGGACATCTGGGGGACACCCCCCAGACCCCCCGAGACGGCGCCTGCCCCCTGTCCCCGACCGGACCGGGCAGGCGCCGTCGTTGCGTGCGCGTGCCCGGACCGGCCCTACGGCACCCGGAACGTCCCGCCGTACGCCCGCCACACCAGCGGAGTGTCCAGCTTCAGGTTCCCGGCCTCCAGGAAGCGCCGCTGGGCGGTGTCGACGCGGGAGGTGTCGCTGCCCGGCCGCTTGGTGAGCATCGCCTCGCGGCGGACGTCGAGGAAGGCGTCCAGGTACGCCTTCTCCGAGCCGCCCCGGGCCGGTGTCCTCGCCTTCTCCATCACGCGCTCCCGCAGGCCGTAGAAGCCCTCCGGGTCGGTGTCGGGCCCGTGGAAGACCATCGCGTCGTAGTAGACGAACTGGCCGAGCGTGTCCAGGCCGTCGAGCTTGGCGAGGCGGACGGCCGGCTCGAAGTAGAGGCGGTCGCGCATCTCCTCCTGC
Source organism: Streptomyces viridosporus T7A (assembly GCF_008704515.1). NCBI lineage: Bacteria > Bacillati > Actinomycetota > Actinomycetes > Kitasatosporales > Streptomycetaceae > Streptomyces > Streptomyces viridosporus. The sequence goes on along the minus strand of NZ_CP023700.1, from coordinate 2,378,217 downwards.
GCCCTGCGGAACTCGGGCAGCTCCGCCTCCGCCCGCCAGGCCGCCGTGAAACCGGGGTCCAGGCCCTCGTGCGAGTCCGTGCCGTCCACCTCGCGCAGGGCGGGCAGATAGCGCTCCAGACCGTTGCCCGGGTGCTCCTCGCTGTAGTGCTCGACCAGCATCAGCAGGTCGTGGGTACCGCTGCAGAAGCCGATGATGCCGGCCGTGTAGCCCTGGCCGTCGCCGTGGTCCTCGATGCTGCCGTACAGGCTGCGCCAGTCCAGGGTGGAGTTCTGGACGCTGGCCACCAGCCGCTGCGCCAGTTCCTTCTTCTCCGGCGCGGCGAGGCCCGCGGGCAGGCCGGCGATGAGCGCGTCGTCCTCCGCCCGCTCCTCCTCGGCCCGGTCCTTGGCGTCCTCACGGGCCGCCTGGGCGGTGGCCGCGGGCGGAGCGGCCGGGGCGTCGGCCGAGTCCGTCGGCATGGCGAAGTACACCGCCGTGGCGATCACGGGAGCGGCCGCGAGGAGCAGCGCACCGGAACGTTTCACTGGGGAACACCTCCACCCGTCAGTTCGGACATCCTGATCGCCGCCGCTGCCGCCAGCAGTACCACCAGCCCCGCGCACGCGCCCACCTGCACCGCCGTCCGGCGCCCGTCCCGGGGCGCGTACGCGAACGCCAGCGCCACCGCGCCGCCCGCCAGCAGCCCGCCGAGGTGCCCCTCCCAGGACGTGACCGCGGCGGAGAGCACCAGCCACACCAGCAGACCGGCCATGAACCGGTTGACGGTGCTCATGTCGGCGCCGACCCGCCGCGCCATGACGTAGTACGCGGCCCCCACCCCGAAGACCGCCCCGGACGCGCCCACCACGGCGTCCTCCGGCGCGAGCAGCAGCACCAGCACCGAACCGCCCAGCGCCGACAGCAGGTACAGGGAGAGGTAGTGCACACGGCCCAGCATCGGCTCGACGAGCCGGCCGAGGTTCCACAGCGCCACCATGTTCATCACGATGTGGAAGACGCCGAACGTCCCCTCGGTGGGCGGCAGGTGCAGGAACGCACCGGTCAGCAACCGGTACCACTCCCCGTCCACCAGCCCTTCCGGACGGAAGCCCTCCGGGTACTGGTCGGTCCACAGGTAGTGCCCGCCGTCCGGCCCGGTCAGCCCCGCGCCCAGCATCGCGAACCGGTCCACGATCTCCGGCCGGACCAACTCCGCCCCGTACACCAGCACATTGACCGCGATCAGCACGTACGTCACCACGGGCACCGCCGAGACCCGGCCGCCGACCAGGGTCCGCGCCTGCCGCACCGACCGCGCGCCCTCCTTCACGCAGTCGGGGCACTGGTGGCCCACGGCCGCCTCGCGCATGCAGTCCGGGCAGATGTACCGCTCGCAGCGGATGCAGCGGACATGGCACTCCACCCCGGGGTGGCGGTAGCAGGTGGTGACGGTGGACTCGGAATCCACGGACCGGCTCCTTGAGGGGACGGGAACGGAACTGAGCCGGTGAGGACGGCAGCGAACAAAATAACGAATGACGGTGGCCGGAGAGAGGGGCGGGGTGCGCGTGCCGTGGCCCCGAGGCCGTCTCCGCCGGACGGGCGGCCGGTCCCGGTGACGGCGGGGGCACCCCGCACGGCCGCGACCGGCCCGAGCGGACCGGGGGAGCCCAGCCCCGAGCGGCCCGGGGAACCGCCGGTCCCGAGCGGCCCGGGGGAGTCCGGCGGCCCCCGGGGCCTACTGCCTCAGCGAGAAGCCCAGCACCACGCCCGCCGACACCTCCACCATCCCCGGCACCAGGTCCCCGGACGAGGAGCCGCCCCCGCCGCCGTGACCGCGGTACTGCCGGAACTCGTACGACTCGGAGTCCACGTCCTGGATGTGCAGCACCGTGCCGATCCGCACGCCCGCCGCCTCCGCGTACACCTCCGCCTTGCGCCGGGCCGCGGCCACGGCCCGGCGGCGCGCCTCGTCCCGCAGGGCCGGCTTGTCGTGCACGTCGAACTCGACGCCGTCGATGGCGTGCGCCCCCGCCCCGACCGCCTCCACGATCAGCTCCTGGAGGCCGTCCAGCGCCTCGCTCTCCACGACGTACGCGGCCTTGCAGCGGTAGCCGCGGAACGTCCGCTCGCCGCCGTACCCGTCGTACTCGGAGTTCAGACTGAGCCGCGAGCCGGACACCGACGCGTCCGGTACCCCGTGCCGGCGCAGCACCTGACGCAGCCGCGCCGCGGCCGCGCCCGCCTCCCGGAACGCCCCGTCCGGCTCGGGCTCCAGCACGTCCACCCCGAGCCTGACCCGGACCAGCTGCGGCTCGACCCGCACGCTGCCCGCACCGAAGGTACTGAGCCCCCAGGGCTCCTTGATCGTCTCCGTCATGCGGGCATTGAAGCACCGCCGGACCGCGGCGCGCCGGTGAATACGGAGGCCGAGCCCCACCCCCGCCGCCTATGTGTCGCACTCCAGCACCGTCCGGCACAACCCGCACCGCGCCCGCACCCGCCCCCGGACCTCCACCCGGATCCGCTGGTGGCAGGTGGGGCACGGGAACGACACCCGCAGCGGACCGTCGCCGTCCGGCGCGAAGCGGTACGGGACCTCCGGCCCGGCGTCCGCCGGGACGGCGGCGAGCTGGTGGTCCCGGGCGCGGCGGCGGTCCCGCGCGTAACGCCGGCGGCCCGCCCAGCCGGCCGCCGCCAGCGGCGGCTGCCGCTCGTCACGGCGGGCCAGCGCCATGCCCTCGGCGTACGCGGTGTACGCCTGCGGGCTGGTGAACCACACCGACGGGTCCTCCCCGAACGCCAGCGACCGCTTCGCCAGCACGTACCCGAACTCCTCCGGCGTGAGGTACCCCAGCTTCTGCGACGACACCCCGTCCTGACGGAACGCGTCCAGCAGCAGCCACCCCGCCCCCAGGTACGTCGCCGCCGTGTCCGTCAGGATCTCGTTGTCCCGCGTACCGGGGAACGACAGCCCCAGACGGTGCAGGTACACGTGCGCCACCTCGTGCGCCAGCGCCGCCCCGATGTCCCGCCGATGCGTACGGAACCGGTCGTTCAGCTCGACGAAGTACTCCGGACCCGCCTCGAGTTCGACGTTCGCCGCGTGCTTCATCTCCCGGAACCCGACGATCAGCCGCGCGTCCGGCAGCCGGTAGTGCCGCACCAGCTCGCGGGCCACCCGCTGCGCCCCCAGATGGAGATCGTCCGTGTCGCAGAACGCCACGTCGGCCGGCGCCACACTGGTCGAGAACGTACGGACCGTGTCGTACGACAGACGCCTGTACACCGCGGTGATGGCCGCCCGCACCGTCTCCAGATGCGGATAGCCGTGCTCGACCGGTCCGTCGTTCGCCACGTCTCACCCCCGGACGCCCTGAACCCGATTCCACTGTACGGGCACGCCCGGGCCACCGCCCCCGCCACCCGTAGGCTGACCTCCCATGACCACCAGCAACACCGGCACCGCGGACGTCGACCCCGCCGTCCGCGAGGAGCTCACCCGGCTGCGCGACAGCATCGACAACATCGACGCGGCCGTCGTCCACATGCTCGCCGAGCGCTTCAAGTGCACCCAGCAGGTCGGCCGCCTCAAGGCCGAGCACCGGCTGCCGCCCGCCGACCCGGACCGCGAGGGCCGCCAGATCGCCCGGCTGCGCGCCCTCGCCGAGAACGCCAAACTCGACCCGGCCTTCGCGGAGAAGTTCCTGAACTTCATCATCGCCGAGGTGATCCGCCACCACGAGGGCATCGCCGACGCGGCCGTGAACGGCCCCACGCCCCCGGCGGACCGCCCCACAACGGCCTCCCCCGGGGAGTGACACGAGGGCCCGGGCGGGGCATGCTGCGCTGTGCGCTCCTTGTCGGCCGACGGACACCACCCGCCGGCCCCCGGACAGCTCACCTCCGGTCCCTTGCGAGGAGGGACGTGCGCCATGCCACCCGATGCCCGCATCCTCATCGTCGACGACCACAAGGACACCCTGTACGCGCTGGAGAACGCCCTGGCCCCGCTGGGCCGCCCACTGGGCCGGGCCACCAGCGGCGACGAAGCCCTCAAACAACTGCTGCGCGGACCCGTCGGCCTGGTGCTCCTCGACGTCCACATGCCCGGCACCGGCGGCCTGGAGGTCGTGCGCTACATGCGCCGCCTGGAACAGACCCAGCACATCCCCGTCGTCCTGCTCACCGGCTTCGCCCGCGACCGGCAGCTCGGCGGCGCCGCCTACGCCCTCGGCGTCGCCGACCTCGTCACCAAACCCGTCGACCCCTGGGCCCTGCGCACCAAGGTCCGCCACCTCTACGACACCCACCAGCGCCACCTCGCCCTCGAACGCGAGATCCGCACCCTGCGCGCCCGCCTCGAGGAGCACACCGCGGGCCCCGGACGCCCCGCCCTGCCCCACCCCCACGCACGCGTACCACCCGGACAGCCCGCGGGGGCGCACACCGGGGAGCTCGAACGGGACCGGACATAGGCCGCGTACCGATAACCGCCTCTGTGCCGTGCCGCCGGTATCAGGCAGCATGGCCTGCATGTCCGTACTGACGCGCGACGAAGCGCAGAACCGAGCACAGCTCCTCGACGTCCACCGGTACACGATCGACCTCGATCTGACCACCGGCGACGAGACCTTCGACTCCCGTACCCTGATCCGGTTCACCGTCCGCGCGGACCAGGACGTCACGGACACCTTCGTCGAGGTCAAACCCGCCGAGCTGCGCTCCGTCACCCTCGACGGACACCCCCTGGACCCCCAGACCCTCGACGGCAACCGGCTGCCGCTGAAGGACCTCACCGCCGGCGCGCACGAACTGCGCGTCGACGCCCGGATGCGCTACTCCCGCACCGGCGAGGGCATGCACCGCTTCACCGACCCCACCGACGGCCGGACCTACGTCTACACCCAGCTCTTCCTGGACGACGTGCAGCGCGTCTTCGCCGCCTTCGACCAGCCCGACCTCAAGGCCGTCTTCGAACTCGCCGTCACCGCCCCCGAGGACTGGACCGTCCTCGCCAACAGCGTCACCGAGCACACCGGCGACGGCGTCTGGAAGGCCGCCCCCACCCCGCCCATCTCCACCTACCTCGTCGCCGTCGCCGCCGGCCCCTGGCACTCCGTGCGCACCGAGCACCGCGGCCTGCCCTTCGGCATCCACTGCCGCCGCTCGCTCGCCCCCCACCTGGACGCCGACGCCGAAGAACTCCTCGACATCACCCGCGCCTGCTTCGACCGCTACCACGAGAAGTTCGAGGAGCCCTACCCCTTCGACTCCTACGACCAGGCCTTCGTGCCCGAGTTCAACGCGGGCGCCATGGAGAACCCCGGACTGGTCACCTTCCGCGACGAGTTCGTCTACCGCTCCGCCGTCACCGACACCGAACGCCAGACCCGCGCCATGGTCGTCGCGCACGAGATGGCCCACATGTGGTTCGGCGACCTCGTCACCCTCACCTGGTGGGACGACATCTGGCTGAACGAGTCCTTCGCCGAGTACATGGGCTACCAGACCCTCACCGAGGCCACCCGCTTCACGGACACCTGGACCGACTTCGGCGTCGCCCGCAAGGCCTGGGGCTACGACGCCGACCAGCGCCCCTCCACCCACCCCGTCGCCCCCGAAGACGTGGAGGACACCGCCTCCGCACTGCTCAACTTCGACGGCATCTCCTACGCCAAGGGCGCCTCCGCCCTGCGCCAGCTCGTCGCCTGGCTCGGCGAGAAGGACTTCCTCGCCGGCATCAACATCCACTTCCAGCGGCACAAGTTCGCCAACGCCACCCTCGCCGACTTCATCGACTCCCTCGCCGCCGCCACCGACCGCGACGTCCACGCCTGGGCCGACGCCTGGCTGCGCACCACCGGCGTCGACACCCTCACCGCCTCCGTCGAGGCGCGCCCCGGCCAGTGGACCCTCGCCCTCGACCGCGACGGCGACCGCCCCCACCGCGTCACCGTCGGCGTGTACGACCGCGCCCTCGGCGACGGCCGCACCCTCGTCCTGCGGGAACGCTACGAGACCGACGTCCCCCGGGACACCGCCCCCGAGCCGCGCCCCGGCACCCGCCCCGCCCTCGTCGTCCCCAACGACCTGGACCTGACCTACGCCAAGATCCGCTTCGACGACGCCTCCCTGGAGACCGTCCTGCGCGGCCTGTCCGGCATCCCCGACGCGCTCACCCGCGCCGTGGTGTGGAACGCGCTGCGCGACATGGTCCGCGACGGCGCACTCGCCCCGGCCGACTACCTGGCGACCGCCGCCGCCCACCTGCCCGAGGAGACCGACCTCGCCCTCGTCCAGGGCGTCCTCGCCTTCGCCACCGCCCACATCGCCGACCGCTACCTCGCCCCCGGCCGGCGGCCCGCCGCGCTCGCCACCCTCACCGAGCTGTGCCGCGACCTCATCCGGCGCACCGAGGACGGCGACCACCCCGGCCTGCGCCTGATCGCCGTACGCCACCGCATCGACACCGTCGCCCACCCCGACACCATCGCCGCCTGGCTCGCCGACGGCACCGTCCCCGGCGGCCCCGAACTCGACCCCGAACTGCGCTGGCGGATCCTGGCCCGCCTCGCCGCCCTCGGCGCCGTCGACGAGACCGACATCGCCGCCGAACTCGAACGCGACCCCAGCGCCACCGGCCGGGAAGGCGCCGCCCGTTGCTGTGCCGCCCTCCCCGACGAAGCCGCCAAGGCCCGCGCCTGGAACGCCATGTTCGGCTCCGACACCCAGGCCGGCCTGTCGAACTACCTGTTCACCGCCACCGCCCAGGGCTTCTGGCAGCCCGAACAGGCCGACCTCGTACGCCCCTACGTGGCCCGCTACTACCAGGACGCCGTGGCCGTCGCCGCCCGCCGCGGCCCCGCCATCGCCGAGGCCGCCGGCCGCTGGGCCTTCCCCGCCCACGCCGTCGACGCCGAGCACCTGGAACTCGGCGAGAAGTGCCTGAGCGAAGCCGACCCGATCCCCGCCCTGCGCCGCAAACTCGTCGACCAGCTCGACGACCTCGCCCGCGCCCTGCGGGTCCAGCAGGCGTAACCCGGCCCCTCGGGGTGCCGCCGCCGGCCCCGGCGGCACCCCACCCGCCCCCGAAAGCGGACGTACCACCTTCGGGGGTGTTCACCGGGCTTTTCGGACGCGGCACCCCCTGCGCGTACAAGCTGGATCCTCCCCGCGGAACCCCGCCCGCGCCGCGCCCCCGGAGGACCGCCCATGCACACGCCGCCCCTCGCGTCCGGCCCCCAAGGCCCCCGCCACCTGCGGCCCCTGCTCGACACCGTCCTCGACGCCCTGCACACCGGCACCCACGCACGCGGCGGGCCCCTGCCCACCGGCGGACCCGACACCGTCACCGCGGCCGTCCACGACGCGGCCGGCGACCTCCTGCCCGACCGGGGCGACCCCGACGCCCTGCGCACCCTCGTACACGCCTTCGCCGCGGGCGCCGCCGACCCCGCACACCCCCTGTGCGCCGCCCACCTGCACTGCCCGCCGCTCGCCGTCGCGGCCGCCGCCGACCTCGCGGCCTCGGCACTCAACCCCTCCCTCGACTCCTGGGACCAGGCCCCGGCCGCCTCCGCCCTGGAAACCCTCCTCACCCGGACCCTCGCCCGCGAGACCGGCCACACCGACGGCCTCGTCACCACCGGCGGCACCGAGGCCAACCAACTCGCCCTCCTCCTGGCCCGCGAAACCCACGGCACCGTACGGCTCGTCCACGGAGCCAACGCCCACCACTCCCTGCCCCGCGCCGCCTGGCTGCTCGGCCTGCCCGACCCCGTCGTCGTCCCCGCACCCGCCGGCACCCTCGACCCCGTCGCCCTCGACGACGCCCTCACCCGACTGCCCGGCCCCCGCGGCTCCGTCCTCGTGGCCGCCACCGCCGGCACCACCGACACCGGCCTCATCGACCCCCTGCCCGACATCGCCGCCCGCTGCACCGCCCACGGCGCCCGCCTCCACATCGACGCCGCCTACGGCGGCGCCCTCCTCTTCAGCGACCACCACCGGGCCAAGCTCACCGGTCTCGACGCCGCCCACACCATCACCCTCGACCTGCACAAACTCGGCTGGCAGCCCGTCCCCGCCGGCCTCCTCACCGTCCGCGACGCCCACGACCTCGCCGCCCTGCACCACCGGACCGACTACCTCAACGCCGACGACGACACCGAAGCCGGACTCCCCGACCTCCTCGGCCGCTCCCTGCGCACCACCCGCCGCCCCGACGTCCTCAAACTCGCCGTCACCCTCAAAACCCTCGGCCGCACCGGCCTCGGCGCCCTCGTCGACCAGGTCTGCGCCCACGCCCGGGAGTTCGCCGACCTCGTCCACGCCGACCCCCGCTTCCACCTCCACGACCGGCCCGCCATCAGCACGGTCCTCTTCCGGCCCGCACACGCCCCCGACCCGGCCGTCGCCGCCGTACGACGCCACCTCCTCACCACCGGCCGCGCCGTCCTCGGCCGCGCCCGCGCCGACGGACGGCTCTGGCTCAAGGCCACCCTCCTCAACCCCGCCACCCGCCCCGACGACCTGCGCGCACTCCTCACCCTCGTGCACCGCACCCACGCCGAAGGACCCCGATGACCCCCACCCCCCACGCCCCCGAGGCCCCCCACGACCTCATCGGCATCGGCATCGGCCCCGCCAACCTCTCCCTCGCCGCCCTCGCCCACCCCCTCACCCACCTGCGCACCGCCTTCTACGACCAGCACCCCCGCTTCACCTGGCACCCCGGCCTGCTCCTCGACGACGCCACCGTCCAGGTCCCCTTCCTCGCCGACCTCGTCACCCTCGCCGACCCCACCAGCCCCTGGAGCTTCCTCAACCACCTCAAGGACCGCGAACGCCTCTACCCCTTCTACTTCGCCGAGCACTTCCACGTCCGCCGCACCGAGTACGACGCCTACTGCCGCTGGGTCGCCGACCGCCTCCCCACACTCCACTTCGGCCACCGGGTCGACGCCGTCCGCTGGAACCCCGAACACGCCCTCTTCGAAATCGACTTCACCCGACCGGCCGCCGACGGCGAAGCCGCACCCCCCGGCCGCGCCCGCGCCCGGAACGTCGTCCTCGGCATCGGCAGCGAACCCCACGTCCCCGCCCCCCTGCGCCCCCTCGCCGCAGACCCCGCCCTCCCCGTCCTCCACGCCGCCGACTACCTCACCCACCGCGACACCCTCCTCGCCGCGGGCCACATCACCGTCGTCGGCACCGGCCAGTCCGGCGCGGAGATCTTCCTCGACCTGCTGCGCCGCCGCCCCACCGGACGCGAGCGGCTGCACTGGATCGGCCGCACCGAGGCGTTCGCCCCCATGGAGTACTCCAAACTCGGCCTCGAACACTTCACCCCCGACCACACCCGCTACTTCCACGCCCTCCCCGAACACGTCCGCGACCGGCTCGTCCCCGCACAGTGGCAACTCCACAAGGCCATCGACGCCGCCACCATCGCCGCCATCCACGACGAGCTCTACCGGCGCACCCTCCACGGCGGCTGGCCCGACACCGTGCTCACCCCCGGCGTCCACGTCCGCACCGCCGGCCGCCTCGCCACCGGCGGAATCGAACTCCACCTCGAGCACCCCCGGCAGCACACCCGCACCCGCCTCACCACCGACGCCGTCGTCCTCGCCACCGGCCACCGGCAGCGCCCCCTCGACCGCCTCCTCGCCGCCCTCGCCCCCCACCGCGACCGCGCCGGCCGCCCCCGCGTCGACGAACACTTCCGCCTCACCCTGGACCCCTCCGTCACCGGAACGGTGTACGTCCAGAACGCCGAACTGCACACCCACGGAGTGGGCGCGCCCGACCTCGGACTCGCCGCCTGGCGCAGCGCCACGATCCTCAACCACCTCACCGGCGGACAGACCTACCCCCTCCCCGCCCGCACCGCCTTCACCACCTTCGGCCTCCGCCCCCGGACGCCGCAGGCCCCGCCCACCCGGCGAGCCGCCCGGCTCACCCCCCTGGCGGAGGGGACCTGAGGACCCGCACGGAGGAGGAACCGACGGACGACGCGCACAGACGCGCGAGGACTCCGACCCGAGCACGCCGCCCCCGAACAGACCCCCCGGGTTGCGACCCGACGGCCGGTGTCCGACCCTCCCCATATGCTCATCGGAATAGCCCGCAGCACACGTCAGCCCTCGTCAACAACCTTTCACCGACAGGCCGTTGGGTCGTCACGCGCCACCAAATCGCTACCCGTCGGTAAGCCCTAGGGTCGAACCATGCGCCGAGCGAAGATCGTCTGCACCCTGGGCCCCGCCACCGACTCGTACGACCAACTCAAAGCCCTGGTCGACGCCGGAATGGACGTCGCCCGATTCAACCTCAGCCACGGCAGCCACGCCGAACACGAGGAGCGCTACCGGCACGTCCGCAAGGCCGCCGACGAAACCGGCCGCAGCGTCGGCGTCCTCGCCGACCTCCAAGGCCCGAAAATCCGCCTCGGCCGCTTCACCGAAGGCCCCGTACTCCTCGAAGCCGGCGACACCTTCACGCTCACCGTCGAAGAAGGCGCCCAGGGCGGCCGCCACGGCTGCGGCACCACCTACGGCGGCCTCGCCACCGACGTCACCCCCGGCGAACGCATCCTCGTCGACGACGGCAGGGTCACCCTCGAGGTCACCGCCGTCGACGGCCCCCGCGTCCGCACCACCGTCGTCGAGGGCGGCATGGTCTCCGACCACAAGGGCCTCAACCTCCCCGGCGCCGCCGTCTCCGTCCCCGCCCTGTCCAAGAAGGACGAGGACGACCTCCGCTGGGCCCTGCGCACCGGCTTCGACATCATCGCCCTCTCCTTCGTCCGCACCGGACGCGACATCAAGGACGTCCACCGGATCATGGACGAGGAGGGCCGCCGCCTCCCCGTCATCGCCAAGGTCGAGAAACCCCAGGCGGTCGAGAACATCGAGGACATCGTCGCCGCCTTCGACGGCATCATGGTCGCCCGCGGGGACCTCGGCGTCGAAATGCCCCTCGAACAGGTCCCCATCGTCCAGAAGCGCGCCATCAAACTCGCCAAGCGCAACGCCAAGCCGGTCATCGTCGCCACCCAGATGCTCGACTCGATGATCGACAACGCCCGCCCCACCCGCGCGGAGGCCTCCGACGTCGCCAACGCCGTCATCGACGGCACCGACGCGGTCATGCTCTCCGGCGAGACCAGCGTCGGCAGGCACGCCGTCGAAACGGTCCGGACGATGGCCCGCATCGTGGAGGCCGCCGAGGAGGACATCCTCGCCCGGGGCCTCCCGCCCCTGACCGAACGCAACAAGCCCCGCACCCAGGGCGGGGCGGTCGCCCGGGCCGCCGCCGAGATGGGCGACTTCCTCGGCGCGAAGTTCCTCGTCGCCTTCACCCAGTCCGGCGACACCGCCCGCCGCCTCTCCCGCTACCGCTCCCCGATCCCGCTGCTGGCCTTCACCACCAACCCGGCCACCCGCTCCCGGCTCAGCCTCACCTGGGGCGTGGAGACCTTCCTCGGCCCGCACGTGGACACCACGGACGCGATGGTCGAGCAGGTCGACGAACTGCTGCTGGAGTACGGCCGCTGCGAGAAGGGCGACACGGTCGTCATCACCGCGGGCTCCCCGCCGGGGGTCCCCGGCACGACGAACCTCGTCCGGGTCCACCACATCGGGGAGGACGACACCGCCGACTGAGGGACCCCGGGCCCCGGCCGGTCAGTACTTGGGGCCCACGTGGAGGTCCATGAGGGCGACGGAGGCCTTGCGGGCGACGGAGATCGTGACCGCGGCGCGGCTCTGGTTGAGCGGCTTCCACTCGACACCGACGCGATCAAGGGTGTCCGTGAAGAGGCGGACGATGTCGGACGAGGTGTTGGTGAAGAAGTACCGAGGGTATTCGTAGCGCTTGCGCTCGCCGGCCACCGTGCGGGTCGTCCAGTTGGTGATCCGGCAGCCGTCCGAGTGAATGAGCCCGCGGATGAACTCCCAGGAGTGGGCGTCGACGATCGCTTGCTGCCAGGGTTCGAGAGCGATCTTTCGGGTGTGCTTCATGCCCGGGCCGTGCTGGGGGAAGAGGCAGAGCCAGTGCTTGCTGGTGCTGGTGACCGCCACGCACCCTTGTTTCTGCACGCGGAAGACGCTGTTGTCCGGGCGAGCGGCGCGCAGTGCCCCCTCGCACTCGTCGATGATGCCCGGCCATGCGTTGTCCAGGACGATGCGCATGATGTACACGCCTTTACGGTGGGCACTGATGCAGCCGTCGCCGAGGTAGAGACCGAGGAGGTAGGCGTAGGCCGCAGGATTCTCGGGTGTACTGAGAACTCCCTGACAGCGAGGGCAGGACCTGCTCACGCACTCGAGCGGCTCGATACGTGTCTGCCAGGAGCGGATGGCGTATCTGGACACCCCCATCTCCTTGCTGACGGAGTTCAGGCTGCGCCCCTGTGCCACCAGCGCCAGTGCTCGCTCACGCGTGTTCATGTCGTACACGCGACCACTCTGGGTCACTTGCCGTGACCACGAGCAGCAAAAAGTGGATGTTCACGAGAACGTGAACATCCACTCATGAGGCGCGACCTTGGGATTGAAGGAAATGTGCCCCGGGTGGGACTCGAACCCACACTGTATGGTGTTTGAGACCATCGTCTGCTGCCAATTGGACTACCGGGGCCCATGGAATCGAAGGTTGACCTCAACTCCGTGCCCACTACTTTACCGCAGCTAGGTACGCTCTTGTCAGCAGTACCGTCTGCCCCGCACCAAGGAGCCCACGTGAGCGCCCCCGAGCCGCCCCAGCCCGTAGACGTGCCCGACGACGACAAGTCGCACGTGCCTCCGCTGACGACGCGTGTCGTGATCGCCGAGGACGAGGCCCTGATCCGGCTCGACCTCAAGGAGATGCTGGAGGAGGAGGGGTACTCCGTCGTCGGTGAGGCCGGTGACGGTGAGCAGGCGATCGAGCTGGCCCGTGAGCACCGGCCCGACCTGGTGATCCTCGATGTGAAGATGCCGAAGCTGGACGGTATCTCCGCGGCGGAGAAGATCGCCGAGGAGCGCATCGCCCCGGTGCTGATGCTGACCGCGTTCTCGCAGCGCGACCTGGTGGAGCGGGCGCGGGACGCGGGGGCGATGGCGTACCTGGTGAAGCCGTTCAGCAAGAGCGACGTGGTCCCGGCCATCGAGATGGCGGTGTCGCGGTTCACGGAGCTCAAGGAGCTGGAGCGCGAGATCGCGGACCTGAGCCAGCGGTTGGAGACGCGGAAGCTGGTGGACCGGGCGAAGTCGGTGCTGCAGACGCAGTACGGGCTGACGGAGCCGGCGGCGTTCCGGTGGATCCAGAAGACGTCGATGGACCGGCGGATGTCGATGCAGCAGGTGGCGCAGGCGGTCATCGACGACGCGGAGGAGAAGAAGGCGTCGAAGGGGTGAGTCCCCCGGCGGCGAGAGGCCCGCGCCCCTTCAGGGGTGCGGGCCTCTCGCCGTGTGGGCCGGGTGGCCGGGCGGTCTCAGTCCTCGCCGAGGTAGGCCTTGCGGACGGATTCGTCGTGGAGGAGGTTCTGTCCGGTGCCGGAGAGGACGATGTTGCCGACCTCCATGACGTGGCCGTGGTCCGCGAGGGAGAGGGCGGCCTGGGCGTTCTGCTCGACGAGCAGGATGGTGGTGCCCTGGGACTTGAGTTCGGCGATGGTCGCCATGATCTTCTGCATCATGATCGGTGAGAGGCCCATGGAGGGTTCGTCGAGCATGAGGAGTTTGGGCTGGGACATCAGGGCCCGGCCCATGGCGAGCATCTGCTGCTCCCCGCCGGAGAGGGTTCCGGCGGCCTGCTTGCGGCGTTCCCCGAGGATGGGGAAGAGGTCGTAGGCGCGCTGGATGTCCTTCTCGATGCCCGCCTTGTCGCTGCGGAGGAAGGCGCCGAGGCGGAGGTTGTCCTCGATGGTCATGCGGGGGAAGATGTGCCGTCCCTCGGGGGAGTGGGCGAGCCCGAGGGAGACGATCTTGTGGGCGGGGATCTTCTTGAGCGACTTGCCGTTGAACTTGATCTGGCCGCCGACGGGCTTGAGGAGCCCGGAGAGCGTGCGCAGGGTGGTGGTCTTGCCGGCGCCGTTGGTGCCGATGAGGGTGACCACTTCGCCGGCGTCGACGCTGAACGAGATGCCCTTGACGGCCTGGATCTTGCCGTAGGCGACTTTGAGGTCCTCGACTTCGAGGAGTGCGGTCATCGGTCGTTCTCCTTGCCGGGCGCGGCGTCCGTGGTGGCCTCGGCCGCGGCTTCGGCGGCTTCGACTTCGGCGGCCTCGGCGGCGCCGGGGTCGTTCTCCATGGGTTCACCGATGTAGGCGGCGATGACGCGTTCGTCGCCCTGGACGGTGGCGGGGTCGCCCTCGATGAGTTTCTGGCCCTGGACGAGGACGGCGACGCGGTCGCAGAGGTTGAAGATGAACCGCATGTCGTGCTCGATCACGAGGACGGCGGTGCCCTGGTCGCGGATGGCGAAGATGAGTTCTTCGGCCGCGCGGGTCTCCTGGGGGTTCATGCCGGCGGTGGGCTCGTCGAGGAGCAGCAGGCCGGGTTCGCTGGCGAGGGCGCGGGCGATCTCGAGCTTGCGCTGTTCGCCGTAGGGGAGGTTGCGTGCGAGGTGGTCGGCCTTGTCGGCGAGGCCGACGAACTCCAGGAGTTCCGTGGCGCGTTCGCGGGAGGCCGCTTCGGCCTTGTGGAAGCCGGGTCCGCGCAGGACGGCCGACCAGAAGCCTTCCTTGGTGCGGGTGTGGCGGCCGACGAGGACGTTCTCGAGGACGGTCATGTTGGCGAAGAGCCGGATGTTCTGGAAGGTGCGGGCGATGCCGGCGGCGGTGACCTTGAAGGACTTGGGCGGCAGGAGCTTGCCCTTGTAGCGGACCTCGCCCTCGGTGGGGATGTAGAGGCCGGTGAGGCAGTTGAAGAAGGTGGTCTTGCCGGCGCCGTTGGGTCCGATGAGGCCGACGATCTCGCCGCTGCTGACGGTGAGGTCGACGTCGCGGACGGCGGTGAGGCCGCCGAAGCGCATGGTGACGCCGCGTGCGTCGAGGACGGTGGTGCCGGGGGCGGGTGCGCCCGGGGTGGTGTCCTTGGTGGTGGTGTCGGTGGTCATGGTGGTCAGGCCCCTGTCTTGCTCAGGACTGCGGGCGCGTCGTGGTCTTCGTGGAACTCCAGTTGGCGGCGCCGGTTGGGGATGAGGCCCTCGGGCCGGAAGCGCATCAGCAGGACGAGTGCGAGGCCGAAGGCGAGGAGCTGGAAGTCGCCGAGGAACTGGAGTTTGTTGGGGATCAGGAAGAGCAGCGCGGCTCCGATGAGGGGTCCGGCGATGGTGCCCATGCCGCCGAGGACGACTGCGGCGAGCAGGAAGGCGGAGTTGGGCGGGGTGGTGCCGGCGAACAGGTACTGCTCGGGGGTCACGGTGTAGGTGACGTGTGCCTGGACGGTTCCGGCGAGGCCGGCGAGGGTGGCGCCGACGGCGAAGGCGATGAGCTTGACGCGGAAGCCGTTGATGCCCATGGCGAGGGCTGCCGTCTCGTCCTCGCGGATGGCGACCCAGGCGCGGCCGATGCGGGAGTCGCCGCTGCGTCGGAAGACGAGGACGACGACGGCCGTGATGAGCAGCATCAGGAAGAAGTAGTTGGCGAACCGGCCGATGGTGAAGCCGGCGATGTCGTGTTCGATCCCGAAGTCGAAGCCGAGGATGTTCAGGTCCGGGATGGACGCGATGCCGTTGGAGCCGTTGGTGAGGTCGGGGCCGGAGGTGCCGTCGGTGTTGTTGACCGCGATCCGGAAGATCTCGCCGAAGCCGAGGGTGACGATGGCGAGGTAGTCGCCGCGCAGTCGCAGGGTCGGGGCGCCGATGAGGACGCCGAAGATCAGTGAGGCGACGGCTCCGACGAGTACGGCGGCCCAGAAGGGGAAGTGGACGCCGAACGGTGAGCTGGGGGAGCCGGAGACGAGTGCGGCCGCGTAGGCGCCGACGCCGAGGAAGGCGACGTATCCGAGGTCGAGCAGGCCGGCGAGCCCGACGACGATGTTCAGGCCGAGGGCGACGGTGGCGAAGATGAGGATGTAGACGCCGAGGGTGGCGTACTGGTCGTCGGTCTGGGTGAAGGGGAAGCAGGCTGCGGCGATGAAGGCGCCGCAGACGGTGATGTTCTGGTGCCGTGCGGTGATCTGCGAGGCGTGGGCGATCAGGCCGGAGCGGTTCAGGGCGGCGAACCCGAAGCCGGCGGTGATCAGGAAGCCGACGAAGAGTTCGTCGTACTCGGTGCCGATGCCGTAGGTGAAGACGACCAGGGCGAGTGCCAGGACGGCGACGATGATCAGGATCTCGGCGTAGGACGGGAGGGCGCGCACGGGGCGCGGGCTGCCGGAGGCGAAGGCCGCCCGGAGGGTGGTCCAGCGGTGGCCGGTGTCGTGCTTGAAGCGTTCCCAGCCGGTTTCGTCGGGGTCGATGGGGTCGGGTTCGGGTCGTTCGAAGGGGAGGGCGAGGGCGCCGAGGAGGGCTATGAGGGTGGCGGCGGCGGCGAGGTAGCCGCCGGGTTCGAGGTTGACGAGGCCGCCGAGCTGGAAGCTGATCGCGAGGATGGTGTACCAGGCGGTGGCGAAGGTGCCGAGGGTGGCGTACTTGACGGCCGCGTCGGCGCCGGCCGGGGTGAGCCAGCGCAGTCCTTTGACGCCGTAGGAGGCGAGGGAGAACAGTGTGGCGAGCGCGCCGCCCACGAGGACGAGGACCTGGAGTCCGCCGGGGTAGCCGTAGTAGGTGAGGTCGCCGGGGAATTCGGCGGTCCAGGTCCACGCGAGGAAGGTGGAGACGACGGCGAGGGCGCTGCCGCCGGTGGCGAGGGCGCGGCCGAGGTGCGGGGGGATGCCGATGAGGCCGGTGGAGGCGTCCGCGGCGGGGGTGGCCGTGGTGGTCGAGGCGGTGGTCTGTGTGGTCATCGGTGTCACGCCCTGTCCGCAACGCGCTCGCCGAGCAGGCCCTGGGGCCGGAACAGCAGTACGAGGATGAGGAGGATGAAGGCCCAGACCTCGGCCCAGGACTGGCTGCCGAACTGGTGCAGGCCGGGGATGTCGGCGATGTAGGCGGTGGCCAGGGTTTCGACGATGCCGAGGACCAGGCCGCCGATCATGGCGCCGTAGATGTTGCCGATGCCGCCGAGGACTGCCGCGGTGAAGGCCTTGAGGCCGAGGATGAAGCCCATCTTGAAGTCGATCTGGCCGTACTTGAGGCCGCTGGCGACGCCTCCGACGGCGGCGAAGACGGCGCCGAGGGCGAAGGCGATCACGATGATGCGGTCGGTGTTGACGCCCATGAGCTTGGCGGTGTCCGGGTCCTGGGCGGTGGCCTGCATGCCGCGTCCGGTGCGGGTGCGCATCACGAAGTAGGCGAGGAAGGCCATGCTGATGGGCGCGGCGATGAGGAGGAAGATGTCGCCGGTCTGGATGGTGGCGCCGCCGATGCTGAAGGGGCCGCCTTCGATCTGCGGGAAGGCCAGCTTGGACTTCGCCTCGGGGTAGAAGGCCCAGACGGCCTGCTGGAGCGCGAGGGAGAGTCCGATGGCGGTGATGAGGGGGGCGAGGCGGGGGGCGCCGCGCAGGGGGCGGTAGGCGAACCGTTCCGCCCCGATGGCGACCAGGACCGAGACGATCACGGCGCCCAGCAGCATCAGGGGCAGCGCGACCCAGATGGAGGTGCCGTCGGGCAAGAGGTACAGATGGACCGTGATGGCGCCGAAGGCGCCGACCATGAAGATCTCGCCGTGGGCGAAGTTGATGAGCTGGACGATGCCGTAGACCATTGTGTAGCCGATGGCGACCAGGCCGTACATGGATCCCAGGAGCAGGCCGTTGACCAGCTGCTGCGGCAGTTCGTTCACCGCATGTCCTCCGAGACTTTCGGAATGTTCGACGGATGGGGCCGGATGCGAGTCCGCGCGGGGCGCCAGTGGAACAGCGCCCCGCGCGGCTCGTGGGAGTGGTGCTGGCGGTGTCAGCCGGTGAAGGTGCCGGACTTCACGGTGCCCCAGTCACCGTCCTTGACGGAGTACACGGTGAGCTGCTTGTTGGTGGCGTCACCGAACTCGTCGAAGGAGACCTTGCCGGTCACTCCGTCGAAGGAGACGTTCTGCATGGCGTCGACGACCTTGGCGCGGGCGTCGTCGGGGAGCTTCCCGTCGTTGTCCTCGACGACCTTCTTGACGGCCTCGATGATCGCCCAGGCGGAGTCGTAGGAGTAGCCGCCGTAGGCCTCGTAGGCCTCCTTGTAGCCGGCCTTCTCGTAGTTGGCGACGAACTCCTTGGCGGAGGGGAGGTCCTCGACGGGTGCGCCGACGGAGGTGGCGAGGTCGCCGGTGCCGGCCGCGCCGGCCAGCTTGATGAAGTCGGCGCTGTAGATGCCGTCGCCGCCGACCAGCGGGATCTTGGCGCCGGCTTCCTTGATCTGCTTGCTCAGCGGGCCGGCCTGCGGGTACTCGCCGCCGTAGTAGACGACGTCGGCGCCGGAGTTCTTGACCTTGGTGGCGACGGCGCTGAAGTCCTTGCTCTCGGGGTTGATGTGCTCGGTGCCGACGACCTTGCCGCCGAGCTTCTTGAACTCCGCGGTGAAGGTGGCGGCGAGGCCGGCGCCGTAGGTCTTCTTGTCGTCGATGACGAAGACCTTCTTCTTCTTGGCGTCGTTGTAGATGTACTGCGCGGCGAACGGGCCCTGGATGGCGTCCGTGGTCGCGGTGCGGAAGTACGACTTGTACGGCCGGACCTTCTCGGTCTGCCAGTTCACGCCCTGGGTGAGGGCGGGGTTGGTGTTGGCCGGGGAGACCTCGACCAGCTTGGCGCTGTCGAAGACCTTCTGCATGGACTCGCCGACGGAGGAGTTGAGCGGGCCGACGACACCGAGGACGTCGTCGTTGGCGACGAGCTTGGTGGCGTTCTGCTGGCCGACGGAGGCCTGGCCCTGGTCGTCGAGGGCTTCGATCTTGAAGGTGATGCCCTCGACGTACTTCTTCTCGTTGGCGGTCTT
Source organism: Streptomyces viridosporus T7A (assembly GCF_008704515.1). Classification (NCBI taxonomy): domain Bacteria; kingdom Bacillati; phylum Actinomycetota; class Actinomycetes; order Kitasatosporales; family Streptomycetaceae; genus Streptomyces; species Streptomyces viridosporus. The sequence continues at coordinate 2,359,218 of NZ_CP023700.1, read as the reverse complement.
GGCCGCGAGGTCGACGGAGTTCTTGATGCCGAGGCCCAGCGCGGACAGGTCGCCGGTCAGCGGTGCGTCGACGCCGATGACCACGGTGGTGCCACCGTTGCCGGAGTCCGAGCTGCCGCCGCCGTCCTCGTCGCGTGAGCCGCAGGCGGTGAGGGTGAGTGCTCCCGCCGCCAGCGCGGCGGTGATGGCGATGAGTGAACGTTGACGCACGATCCAGTCCTTTCCCCTGACAGCCGCTTCCCGGTGGAAACAGCCGAGTCGAGCGCTGGGCCGAAGTGAGAATCAGGCGGCGCGGTGACTGGCGGTGACTCTAGGCGCGGGTGGGGAATGCGGAGGAGACTCTGGCCAATGCTGTGACGCTCTTGTTATGACACGACGTATTGCAGAGCGGTACTGAGTGGGGGGAAGGGCAGAATTCTCGCCGGTTTGCCCTGTCCGGATGATGAGAAACCGCAGGACCGGAAGGGGGTCGTTCAGGTGTATCAGCGGTTTTGGTGATTACCGGAAGTCGTTGCTGCAGGCGACTTCCAGGGCCCGGGAGAGGTCCTGTGCGTACCGCGGGCCGAGGATGAAGCTGTGTGTCTGTATTGCACGCGTATTACGTAGAGTTACGTCCAGGAAAGGGAGTCCGACGTTCCGCGGCACTTTTCCGCATTCCGCCACCTGCATGGTGATCGTGATCTTGCGGGGGGATCCTGCTTTTGTCCGGAAAGGGGTGCGTGGGCTGGAGATCACGGACAGTCCCGCGTAGGGCTGGGAAATGCGTGTGACGGTTACCGGAAGATCAGATTCCACGATCATCTCCACGTCGAAAACGAAGCTCCGCGAAGCGGTTCCCCGGCCGGTGGCCTGCGGTTTCAGGTAATGGATGACGGTCACCTGGGTCGGGTGCAGCGGGGCCGGCGGAGGGGCCGGCCGGGGCCGGGTGGCGTAGAGGTGGCCGCCGCCCGCGAGGACGGCGGCGGCCAGGAGCGTGGCGAGCACGGCCCCGCGGCGCCGCCCGTACGGCCGTGCGAGGGCCTCGCGGCGCGGGCGGGGCGGAGGGGAGGCGTCCTGGGCGCGGGTGCCCTCTCCCGGCTCCACCGGGCCGACCCCGCTCACCGCCAGGGTCCCCCGCCCGGTCCGCCGGTGCGATACCGGGCGGCGCACCCCTCGCGCGCCTGACGGTCGATCAACTGGCCGATTTCTGCCGTTCCTCGGCGCTCGGCGGCCCGCGCGGCGTCGACCACCTCGCGCAGGATGTCGTACTGCCCGCCGGACAGTCCCATGGACTGGTAGTCGCCGTAGGTGCGGCCCTCCAGCACCCTGCGCGACCAGTGGCCGACGAGCTTCGCGCACAGGTCCTCGTCGGACGTCACCCGCGGTGACGGCGAGGAGGGCGCCCCGCCGCCCGTTCCGGCCGGCGGGGCGCCCTCCGCGCGGCCGGAGCCGGCCGCACCGCACCCGGTCGCCAGGACGCCCGTCACGAGCGCGGCCACGAGACACGTCCCGAACGCCCCCGCCGCCGGCGGGCGGCCGCCTCCCCGTCGCATGTCCCGAACGCTAGGACCGCTCGCTGTCCGGAGGCAACGGCCGTGCGGTGCGGGGCGGTCGGGCCCCGCACCGCCGCGCGGGCTCAGCCCGCGCCGTTGACGCGCTCCGCGTCCTTCGGGGTCACGTCGCGCAGCAGACAGGTCAACCGCGCGGTGCACACCCGCCTGTCCGCCTCGTCGGTGATGACGATCTCGTACGTCGCCGTGGACCGCCCCCGGTGCACCGGTGCGGCCACCCCGGTGACCAGTCCGGAGCGCACGCCGCGGTGGTGGGTGCAGTTGAGGTCGACGCCGACCGCGATCTTGGAGCTGCCGCCGTGCAGCATCGACCCCACCGAGCCCAGCGTCTCGGCGAGCACGGCGGAGGCGCCGCCGTGCAGCAGGCCGTAGGGCTGGGTGTTGCCCTCCACCGGCATCGTCCCGACGACCCGCTCGGCCGAGGCCTCCAGGATCTGCACGCCCATCCGCGTGCCCAGATGGCCCGCGGAGAACAGCGCCTGCAGGTCCACGCCGAGCGCGGCGTACTCGTCGATGACCTCTTGCGGGAACTTCACGTGCTGCTGCTCTCCCATGAGCCCGGCTCCGTTCGTCGTGATCACTGCGACCGACCGCGCGGGCGCGCCGCTTCCTGCCGCGCCGCGCCCCACCGCGCTGTCGCTGAGCGAACGCTCAGTCGGTCGCAGATTGTTCCAGACGCACCACGACGGACTTGCTGGCCGGGGTGTTGCTGGTGTCCGCGGTGGCGTCGAGCGGCACCAGGACGTTGGTCTCCGGGTAGTACGCGGCGGCGCAGCCGCGGGCCGTCGGATAGTGCACGACGCGGAAGCCGGGCGCCCTGCGCTCCACGCCGTCCTTCCACTCGCCGACCAGGTCGACGTACGTGCCGTCCGCGAACCCCAGGTGCCGCGCGTCCTGGGGGTTGACCAGCACCACCCGGCGGCCGTTCCTGATGCCCCGGTAGCGGTCGTCGAGGCCGTAGATCGTGGTGTTGTACTGGTCGTGCGAGCGCAGCGTCTGCAGCAGCAGCCGTCCCTCGGGCAGCTCCGGGTACTCCACCGGCGCCGCGGTGAAGTTGGCCTTGCCGGTGGCCGTGGGGAAGCGGCGCTCGTCGCGCGGGGCGTGGGGGAGCGCGAAGCCCTCGGGGCGGGCGGCCAGGCGCGCGTTGAAGTCCTCGAAGCCGGGGATCACGCGCGCGATGCGGTCGCGGATCGTGGCGTAGTCCTTCTCGAACTCCTCCCACGGCACCACGCTGTCCGCGCCGAGGACCCGGCGGGCCAGCCGGCACACGATGGCCGGCTCGGACAGCAGGTGCGGGCTCGCCGGCTCCAGCCGGCCGCGCGAGGCGTGCACCATCCCCATGGAGTCCTCGACCGTCACGAACTGCTCGCCGCCGTCCTGGAGATCGCGCTCGGTGCGGCCCAGGGTCGGCAGGATCAGGGCCCGCGCGCCCGTGACGGCGTGCGAGCGGTTCAGCTTGGTCGACACGTGCACCGTCAGCCGGGCCCGCCGCATCGCGGCCTCGGTGACCTGGGTGTCGGGGGAGGCGGAGACGAAGTTGCCGCCCATGGCGAAGAACACCTTCGCACGGCCGTCGCGCAGGGCCCGGATGGCCCGTACGACGTCGTAGCCGTGCTCGCGCGGCGGGGCGAAGCCGAACTCCTTCTCCAGGGCGTCCAGGAAGGCCGGCGCGGGCCGTTCGAAGATGCCCATGGTGCGGTCGCCCTGCACGTTGGAGTGGCCGCGCACCGGGCACACGCCCGCCCCCGGACGGCCGATGTTGCCGCGCAGCAGGAGGAAGTTGACGATCTCGCGGATCATCGGCACGGAGTGCTTGTGCTGGGTGAGGCCCATCGCCCAGCACACGATGACGCGCCGCGAGTCGAGGACCATCCGCAGGCACCGCTCGATGTCCTCGCGCGTCAGACCGGTCGCGGTGAGCGTCCCGTCCCAGTCGGCGGCGCGCGCGGCCTCGGCGAACTCCTCGTAGCCGTGGGTGTGTTCGCGGACGAACTCCTCGTCCACGGCGCCCGGGGTGTCGAGGATCAGCTTGTTGAGGAGACGGAAGAGGGCCTGGTCGCCGCCGAGGCGGATCTGCAGGAACAGGTCGGTCAGGGCGGCGCCGGTGGTGAGGCCCTTGGGGGTCTGCGGGTTCTTGAAGCGCTCCAGGCCCGCCTCGGGCAGCGGGTTGACGCTGATGATCCGCGCGCCGTTCGCCTTGGCCTTCTCCAGGGCGGACAGCATGCGCGGATGGTTGGTGCCGGGGTTCTGCCCGGCGACGATGATCAGGTCGGCCCGGTAGAGGTCCTCCAGCAGGACGCTGCCCTTGCCGACGCCGATGGTCTCCGACAGGGCCGAGCCGGAGGACTCGTGGCACAGGTTGGAGCAGTCGGGCAGGTTGTTGGTGCCGAGCTCGCGCGCGAACAGCTGGTAGAGGAAGGCCGCCTCGTTGCTGGTGCGCCCGGAGGTGTAGAAGACGGCCTCGTCGGGGGAGGAGAGGGCGCCGATCTCCTCGGCGACGATGTCGAAGGCGCGCTCCCAGGTGACCGGCTCGTAGTGGTCGCCGCCCTCCGGGAGGTACACGGGGTGGGTCAGGCGGCCCTGCTGGCCCAGCCAGTAGCCGCTGCGGCCGGCCAGGTCGGCGACGGAGTGGGCGGCGAAGAACTCGGGGGTGACCCGGCGCAGGGTGGCCTCCTCGGCCACGGCCTTCGCGCCGTTCTCGCAGAACTCCGCCCGGTGCCGGTGCTCCGGCTCCGGCCAGGCGCAGCCCGGGCAGTCGAAGCCGCCCTTCTGGTTGACGTCGAGCAGCGTCAGCGCCGTGCGCCTCACACCCATCTGCCGATGGGCCATGCGCAGCGTGTGACCGATCGCCGTCAGGCCCGCCGCCGCGTGCTTCGGCTCGGCGACCTGCGGCGCGTCCTGGACCGGATCACCCTTGGGCGGCTTCGTGGCCATCGCGCACTCCCCTTCGCGTACACCTGTGAGGTGGTCCTCGATCCTCCCACGCGGTGCCGGCGGCGGTCGTGGCCGGGCCGCACGGGAAGCGGAGGCAGCACGGGAAGCGGAGACAAAGGGTGCGGGGCCCGCACCGCCGGGCGGACCGGCAGGGGCCCGACGGCGGTCCGGCGGCCCGGGTCCGGCGGCCCGGGGGCGGCGGACCGGGGGCGCGGGCCCCGGGGGCGGCGGCGCGGGCACGGGGCCGAGTGTCGGTGGAGCGTGGCAGGATCGGGGGCGTGGCAGAGACAGCATCGAAGAAGACCGACCAGACCTCCGGCGGGACCCGTCCGCGACTGATGCTCATGGACGGGCACTCGCTGGCCTACCGCGCGTTCTTCGCGCTGCCCGTGGAGAACTTCACCACCGCGACGGGCCAGCCGACGAACGCCATCTACGGCTTCGCGTCGATGCTGGCCAACACGCTGCGCGACGAGGCGCCCACGCACTTCGCGGTCGCCTTCGACGTCTCCCGCAAGACCTGGCGGTCCGAGGAGTTCACCGAGTACAAGGCGAACCGCTCCAAGACCCCGGACGAGTTCAAGGGCCAGGTCGAGCTGATCGGCGAGCTGCTCGACGCGATGCACGCCCCCCGCTTCGCCGTCGAGGGGTACGAGGCGGACGACGTCATCGCCACCCTCGCCACCCAGGCCGAGGCCGAGGGCTTCGAGGTGCTGATCGTCACCGGCGACCGGGACTCCTTCCAGCTGGTCTCCGAGCACACCACGGTGCTGTACCCGACGAAGGGCGTCTCCGAGCTGACCCGGTTCACCCCGGAGAAGGTGGTCGAGAAGTACGGGCTGACCCCCGCGCAGTACCCCGACTTCGCGGCGCTGCGCGGCGACCCGTCCGACAACCTGCCGGGCATCCCCGGCGTCGGTGAGAAGACGGCCGCGAAGTGGATCAACCAGTTCGGTTCGTTCGCCGAGCTCGTCGAGCGCGTCGACGAGGTCAAGGGCAAGGCCGGGCAGAACCTGCGCGACCATCTGGAGGCGGTCAAGCTCAACCGCCGGCTCACCGAGCTGGAGCGCCGGGTGGAGCTGTCCAAGGGCGTCCTCGACCTGGAGCGGGCCGCTTACGACCGCAAGGCCGTGACGATGATCCTGGACACCCTGGAGATCAGGAACCCCTCGCTGCGCGAGCGGCTCTTCGCCGTCGACCCCGGAGCCGGGGAGGCCGAGGCCGCCCCGGTCGTCGCGGACGGCGTGGAGCTGGAGGGCACCGTGCTGGGCACGGGCGAGCTGGCCGGCTGGCTCGCCGAGCACGGCACCGGGCCCCTCGGCGTCGCCACCGTCGCCGCCTGGGCGCTGGGCACCGGCTCGGTCGCCGAGGTCGCGCTGGCCACGTCCGCGGGACCGGCCGCCTGGTTCGACCCGGCCGAGCTGGACGAGGCCGACGAGCGGGCGTTCGCCGCCTGGCTCGCCGACGCGGGCCGCCCCAAGGTGTTCCACGACGCCAAGAGCGCGATGCGGGTCTTCGCCGAGCACGGCTGGAGCATCGAGGGCGTCACCATGGACACCGCCCTCGCCGCGTACCTGGTCAAGCCCGGCCGCCGCTCCTTCGACCTGGACGCGCTGTCCCTGGAGTACCTGCACCGCGAGCTGGCGCCCGCCGCCGTGGCCGACGGGCAGCTCGCCTTCGGCGCGGACGAGGGCGCCGAGGCCGAGGCGCTGATGGTGCAGGCCCGCGCGATCCTCGACCTGGGGGAGGCCTTCGGGTCCCGCCTCGAGGAGGTGGGCGCGGCGGACCTGCTCCGTGACATGGAGCTGCCGACGTCGGCGCTGCTGGCCCGCATGGAGCGGCACGGCATCGCCGCCGACCGGACCCACCTGGAAGCCATGGAGCAGATGTTCGCGGGCGCCGTGCAGCAGGCGGTGAAGGAGGCGCACGCGGCGGCGGGACACGAGTTCAACCTGGGCTCGCCCAAGCAGCTCCAGGAGGTCCTCTTCGGCGAGCTGGCCCTGCCGAAGACGAAGCGGACGAAGACCGGCTACACCACGGACGCCGACGCGCTGGCCTGGCTCGCCACGCAGACCGACAACGAACTGCCGGTGATCATGCTCCGCCACCGTGAGCAGGCGAAGCTGCGCGTCACCGTCGAGGGCCTGATCAAGACGATCGCCGCGGACGGCCGCATCCACACCACGTTCAACCAGACGGTCGCCGCCACCGGCCGCCTGTCGTCGACCGACCCGAACCTGCAGAACATCCCGGTCCGCACGGACGAGGGCCGCGCCATCCGCCGCGGCTTCGTGGTCGGCGAGGGCTTCGAGTCGCTGCTGACCGCCGACTACAGCCAGATCGAACTGCGCGTGATGGCCCACCTCTCCGAGGACGAGGGCCTGATCGAGGCGTTCACCTCCGGTGAGGACCTGCACACCACGGCGGCCGCCCAGGTGTTCGCGGTCGAGCGGTCCGCGGTGGACGCGGAGATGCGCCGCAAGATCAAGGCCATGTCGTACGGCCTGGCGTACGGGCTGTCGGCCTTCGGCCTCTCCCAGCAGCTGAACATCGAGGCGGCCGAGGCACGCGCCCTGATGGACGCGTACTTCGAGCGGTACGGCGGGGTGCGGGACTACCTGCGCCGGGTCGTGGACGAGGCACGGGCGACCGGCTACACGGCGACCCTCTTCGGCCGCCGCCGCTACCTGCCCGACCTCAGCAGCGACAACCGCCAGCGCCGCGAGGCGGCCGAGCGCATGGCCCTGAACGCGCCGATCCAGGGCACGGCCGCGGACATCGTCAAGATCGCCATGCTGAAGGTGGACGGCGCACTGCGGGAGGCGGACCTGGCGTCCCGGATGCTCCTGCAGGTCCACGACGAGATCGTCCTGGAGGTCGCTCCCGGCGAGCGGCCGGCCGTGGAGGAACTGGTCCGCCGCGAAATGGCGGACGCGGTCCGCCTCCGCGTCCCGCTGGGCGTCTCGGTGGGCGCGGGCCCGAACTGGGAGTCGGCCGCGCACTGACCCCGCCGGAGCGGGGGCCACAGGGGGCGGGAGCAGGCGTGGCCCGCCCCGGCCCCCGCTCCCCGCCGCGGGGGCGCGGGGCGGAGGCGGACCCGCGCCCGCGGGCATCCATCGCGGTGTCCACCGGACGGCGCCCGGCGCCCGGTGCCCGCACCGGGCGGTCCTCCCGCCCGCCCCGCCGCGCCCTTCACCCGCGTGGCCCCCGAGAAGCGGCCCCCCGCACCCCCGCCCGCCAGGATGCGGGGCATGGGCATACGCGTGCTTCACCGCAGAGCGATACCCCCGTGGGCCGGCGCCGACGGACCCGCCCTCGAGGCGTTCTCGCCGGTTCCGGTCTTCGCGGCCGCCGCGAGTACCGTCCGCCTCCCCACCACCCGCGTGACCGCCCTGCGGCACGCCGCGGCGGATCTCGGCCGCCGCGTCACCGACGGCCGGCGGCGCACCGACCGCGCCTCCACCGCCGCAGGGGCCGTACGCCCCGGCGAGCCGCCGGCCTGGCGCCTGTGGACCGAACTGGTCCGCGGCTACCTCGCGCTCGCCCTCACCCTGCTGCCCCGGCCCCGCCCGGTCCGCACGATCACCGTGTTCGTCGCGGCCGGCGAGACCCTCAGCGTGCGGCCGTACGGCCCGGCCGCCGCGTCCCGGCCGCTTCGGGGCCCGGCGCGGCCGGGACCGGACGCCACGCCCTGACCGCCAGCGCGTACAGCGGCAGCGCGAGGACGAGCCCCGCGCCCGCCCCGAAGCACACCGTCGGGATCAGCTCCCAGGGCTTCGCGGCCGAACCCCAGAAGGCCCACCAGCGGGAGGCCCGGTGCACCGCCGCCACCAGCGCGCAGCCGCCGAGCAGCGCGGCGGCCCCCCACCGGTCCGCACCCGACAGCACCGGCACCCCCACCGGCCCGGCGGACCGGGGCGTCCGGCGCAGCGCCCGCACCAGGAACGCGGCGATCACGAGCGCGGCCACCGCCGAACCGCCGTACTGCAGGTACCAGTACAGGGGTGAGCCCGCGATCTCCTCGCCGAGCACGGGGAACACCCGCATCCCCCACCGGTCCAGGTGGGTGAAGGCGTCCCACACGACGTGCGTCAGCGCGCCGAGCACCGCCGAGACGTACCAGCGCAGCGCCAGGGACGGCCGTACGCGTGCCCGGGGCGCCCCGCAGCGCAGCAGGGCGGCCGTCCGTCCCTGCCGGGCCCGCGGCAGCAGCGCCACCAGCGGTTCGCGCACCAGCAGCCACAGCCCCACCAGTGTCCAGGCGAGGAGCACGTCGACCGTGAACACGCCCGGGAGGGAGTGCGTGACGTCCCCGAACTCCATCGCCCCGGAGAGGACGCTCGCCGCGTAGTAGGTCAGGTCGGGAGCGAAGGAGCCCGCGACGAGCACGGCCGGAACCAGCGGGCCCCGGCCGGTCCCGTCGGCGCGCACGGCGGGCAGCACCGCCGCCGCGTGGCTCAGCGTGAACGGCAACTCGGCTCCTCGTGTCAGGCGTTGGCGGGGACCGGCGGGCCCCAGTATGCGCGATGCCCCGCACCGCCACCGGCCACGGATGAACACGGCCAACCGGCGGATATCGGGCATGAACGGGTGTCCGGGCAAAGGAAGTTGTCGTAGGGTCACGGAAGCCGTCGTGTCGGGGCGCAGGACGGGCGGGCGCGGGCGGAGGGCAACAGCGCACGCGCACACCCGCCGAGGGCAACCGGCGAGGCGGGCGAACCGTCCTCACAGGGCGGGACGACAGACGTCGACGGACGCTCCGGCGTCCACGGGAGGGGTTCACTCTATGGCGGCGCAATTCGGCAGGAGGCTGCGCAAGGGGGCGGCAACCACCGCCGTGGCCGCGGCGGCGGTGGCGGCCCTGTCCGCGTCCCAGGCTCCGGGGGTGACGGTCGACGGCCGGGGCGGACAGGCCACCGCGGACACCACCCCCGCGCCCGAGGAGACCGCCGACGTCGGCGCGACCGGCAACTCGCCCTACTACACGGACCTGCCGCCGCTCAACAGCCCCCACCCCTCCCCGTCCGCGAGCACCGGCCCGGGCACGGCCGGCAGGTCCGAGGCCGGCATACCCGCGACCGTCCTCGACGCCTACAAGAAGGCGGAGGCCGCGCTGCGCGAGGCGAAGCCCGGCTGCAACCTGCCCTGGCAACTGCTCGCCGCCATCGGCAAGGTGGAGTCCGGCCAGGCCCGCGGCGGCCGGGTCGACGCCGACGGCACCACCCTCAGCCCGATCATCGGCCCGCAGCTCGACGGCAACGGCTTCGCGCTCATCAAGGACACCGACGGCGGCGCGTACGACGGCAACAGCACCTACGACAACGCCGTCGGCCCCATGCAGTTCATCCCCTCCACCTGGGAGTGGGCGGGCCGCGACGGCAACGGCGACGGCCGCAAGGACCCCAACAACATCTACGACGCCGCGCTCTCGGCCGGCCACTACCTGTGCCGCTTCGGCTGGGACCTGTCCGACCGGGGCGACCTCAGGAAGGCGATCCTCAGCTACAACAACTCCACGGACTACCTGAACACCGTCCTGTCGTGGCTGGAGTACTACCGCAAGGGCACCCACGAGGTCCCGGACGGCACCGGCGCCCTGCCCGTCGACCGCAGCGACGACCACGACCGGGTGCGGCCGACCCCCTCGGCCCCGGCCACCTCCCGGCCGGGGTCCGGCTCCGGCTCCACGCCCGGCAAGCCGGCCGGCTCCGGCCCGAGCCCCAAGCCCCCCACCTCGCCCGGCACTCCGAGCACGCCGCCCACCTCGCCCGGCACCCCGAGCACGCCGCCCGGCGCCCCGAGCACGCCGCCCACCACGCCGACACCGCCGCAGACGCCCACCGACACGGTGGACCACCTGGAGAACGCCGGTACCGCGAAGCTCACCGCGCGGGCGGGCGACGTGTTCGACGAGAGGATCCGCGCCCGCGCCGAGACGGCCACCGGCAAGGCCGTGGCGGCGGTACGGATCCGCTTCACCGTCATCGGCGACACCGACACCACCTTCGCCGGCGGCGAGAGCGTGGCCACCGTCGTCACCAACGGCTCGGGCGTCGCCGTGGCGCCCGCGCTCCGGGCGGGCGAGAAGACCGGCGACGTCACCGTCCGCGCCACCGTCGTCGGCCGCATGGTCCCCGGCCTCGGCTACCGGGCCACCGTCACCGAGCGCGTCGCCGACACCCTCGTGCGCACCGGCGACGCGGAGCTCATCTGCGCCCCGGGCGGCGAGTTCGCGGACCGGGTCGAGGTGAGGGCCACGCACGACGGCGCCGCCGCCGGCAAGGTCGCGGCCACCGCCACGCTGATCACGTCGGCCGACGACGCGGCCCCGAACGACAAGGGCCCCTACTTCAAGGACGCCGACGGCCGGGCCGTCCGCACCCTGACCGGCCTGGAGACGGACGAGAACGGCCTGTTGAAGCTGCCGCGGCTGTACGCCGACGACACCACCGGCACGTTCCTGCTCCGCGTCACCACCGCGGGCGGGGCCGCCCTCACGGTCGAACTGACCGTGGCGCCGGCCGGGACGACGTCACCGAGCCCGTCCGCCGACCCGTCGGAGAGCCCCGGCGCGTGACCGCCGGCCCCTCACCGGCCCGGGGCGCCCCTCCGCCACGACGGAGGGGCGCCCCGGGCCGTGTCGGCCCCGCCGCCTTCCCGGAGGCCCGCCGCCGGGGACCCCGCTCCCGTGCCGGCGGCGGAACCGGAGCGGCTCACCGCCCGAGCCGCGCGTTGGTGTGCCGGGTCGGTGCGGCGGTGGCCGGGTCCTGCGGCCAGGGATGCCGGGGGTACCGCCCGCGCAGCTCGGCCCGTACGCCGCGGTAGCCGTCCTTCCAGAAGGAGGCGAGGTCGGCGGTCACCGCGGCCGGCCGTCCGGCCGGGGACAACAGGTGCACCAGCAGCGGCACGCCGGCCACCCGGGGCGTCTCCTGGAGCCCGAACATCTCCTGGAGCTTCACGGCGAGCACCGGCTGCTCCGGGTCGGAGTAGTCGATCCGGATCCCGGACCCGCTGGGCACGGTGATCCGCTCGGGCGCCAGTTCGTCGAGGAGCACGGCCCGGCCGGAGGCCCAGGGCAGCAGCCGTCCGAGCGCCTGCCCGGCGTCGATGCGCGCGAGGTCGGCCCGCCTGCGGGCACGGCTCAGCTCCGGCTCCAGCCACTCCTCCGCGCGCGCGTGCAGCGCCTCGTCCGAGACGTCGGGCCACGGCTCGCCGAGCCGGCGGTGCAGGAACGCCAGCCGCTGCCGCAGCACGACCGCCCCCGCCGGCCACCGCAGCAGCCCGAACCCCTCCCGCCGCAGCCCCTCCAGCAGCGCCGCCCGTACGAGCGAGGGGTCGGCGCCGGTGTGCGGCCGCACGGCCAGCTCCACCGCCCCGAGCCGCTCGACCCGCCGCGCCACGACGTCCCCGTCGGCCCAGCGGACCTCCTCGCGCGACTCCAGCAGCGTCCCCGCCGCCGCGCGCGCGACGTCCTCGTCGACGGCCGCGCCGAGCCGCACCCGTGCGTGCCCCCGCCCCACGGGCCGGTCGGCCACGGCCACCGCGATCCAGGACGCGCCGCGCAACCCGGTCCCCGCCCCCACCTCGGCACGGGTCCCGGACACCATCAGGTACGAACCGCCGTCCGCGCGGGCGACCCGCTCGGGAAAGGCGAGCGCGGCCACCAGCCCCACCCGGGCGTCCTCCCCGGCCGGCCGCACCGACGGGGAACCGGAGCCACGGGCGGACGGGCCGGAGACGCCCGGGACCCCGGGAACCTCCGACCCCTCCGATCCCCCCGAACCCTTCGAGACCTCCGAGACGAGCGAGCGCAGCCGGCGCACCTCCGTCCGCCACCGCCCCGCGTACGCGTCGCCGCCGCGCCGTGCGGCCCGCAGCGCACCGGCGAGATCGTCCCCGTACTCCCGCGGCGGCTCCTCGCCGATCAGCGCGACCACCTCGGCCGCGAGCCCGGCGCCCACGACCGGGGCCGCGTCCAGCAGCGCCCGCCCCAGCCGGGGATGCAGACCGAGCCGCGCGAGCCGCGCCCCCCGCGGTGTGGCCCGCCCGTCGGGGCCGACCGCCCCGATCGCCGCGAGAACGTCCCGGGCCGCAGCCATGGCCCCGCCCGGCGGCGGATCCAGCAGGGCCAGCCCGGAGGCGTCCGGATCGCCCCAGCAGGCCGCCTGGAGCGCGAACGCCGTCAGGTCGGCCACCTTGATCTCGGGGGAGGGGAACCGCGGCAGCCGCGCGTCCTCCGCCTCCGCCCAGCAGCGGTACACCGCACCCGGCGCCTCCCGTCCGGCCCGGCCCGCCCGCTGCCGCCCGGCCGCCCGCGAGGCCCGCACCGTCGTCAGCGCGCTCAGCCCGCGCGCGTGGTCGACCCGGGGCTCCCGGGCGAGCCCCGCGTCCACGACCACCCGCACCCCGGGCACCGTCAGCGACGACTCCGCCACCGAGGTCGCCAGCACCACCCGGCGCCTCGCGCCGGGCGCCAGCACCGCGTCCTGCACGGCGGCCGGCGCCCGCCCGTGCACCTGGAGCACGTCGACCTCCCCGAGACCGGTGAGCTGCCCGGCCACCCGGGCGATCTCGCCCACCCCCGGCAGGAACACCAGCACGTCGCCGTCCCGCTCGGCCAGCGCCCGCCGCACCACCGACGCCACGTGCGCCGTCAGCGCCGGATCGACCCACAGGCCGTGCGGCGGCCGCACCGGGCGCGCGGGCGGCGCCCACACCACCTCCACGGGGAACGCGGCACCGGACGCCTCCACCACCGGCGCGCCGCCCAGCAGCCGGGCCCAGCCCTCGGCGTCCGTCGTCGCCGACGCGGCCACCAGGCGCAGCTCCGGGCGCAGGGCCTCGCGCACGTCCCACAGGAACGCCGCCGCGGTGTCCGCGTCCAGGTGCCGCTCGTGGCACTCGTCGAGCACCACCACGTCCACGCCGGCCAGCTCCTGGTCGCGCTGCAACCGCTGGAGGAGCACACCGGTGGTGACGACCTCCACGCGCGTGTGCCGCCCGACGGCCCGCTCGCCGCGCACCGTGAAGCCGACGGACCCGCCCACCTCCTCGCCGAGCAGCCACGCCATCCGCCGCGCCGCCGCCCGCGCCGCGATCCGCCGCGGCTCGGCGACCACCACCCGCCGCGCGGGCCCCTCGCCGAGCAGCCCCGCCAGCGCCAGGGGCACCAGCGTCGTCTTGCCGGTGCCGGGCGGCGCCACCAGCACGGCGGTGCCGTGCGTCGCCAGGGCGTCGGCCAGCTCGGGCAGGGCGTCGCGTACGGGGAGGGCGTCCAGGGCGTCCTGACGGATCACGCGCTCAGTCCCGTACGCACACGAAGATCGCCGTCCCCGGGAGCAGGGCGCCGCGCAGCGGGGACCAGCCGCCCCACTCGGAGGTGTTCCAGTCCGGCCACTCCGGCTCCACCAGGTCCACCAGGCGGAAACCGGAGGCGACGACGTCGCGGACGCGGTCGCCGAGGGTGCGGTGGTGCTCGACGTAGACCGCGCGGCCCTCCTCGTCCTGCTCGACGTAGGGCGTGCGGTCGAAGTACGACCCGGAGACGCTCAGCCCCTCCGGGCCGGGCTCGTCCGGGAACGCCCAGCGGACCGGGTGCGTGACCGAGAAGACCAGCCGACCGCCGGGCCGCAGCACCCGGTGCACCTCGCGCAGCACCAGCCGCGGATCGGCGACGAAGGGCAGGGCCCCGTACGCCGAGCAGGCCAGGTCGAAGGAGCCGTCCGCGAAGGGGAGCGCGATCGCGTCGGCGCACACCAGGGGGAACGACCCGCCGATGCGCAGCGCGTGCTGCAGCTGCCGGTGCGAGATGTCCAGGGCCACCGGGCGCGCGCCCTGGGCGGCCAGCCAGCGCGAGCACTGCGCCGCGCCGGCGCCCAGCTCCAGGACGTCCCGCCCCTTCAGCTCCTCCGGCGGACCGAGCAGCTCGGCCTCCACCTCGTCCAGGCCCTCGGGGCCCCACACGAAGCGGTCGTCGCCGAGGAACGTGCCGTGCTCGGTCTGGTACTCGTCCGCGTTGCGGTCCCACCAGCCCCGGTTGGCCCGGGAGCTCTCGGTGACACCGGCCTCCCGCCGGGTCGCCTCCGGTTCGGGACCTTCGGGCTCTTGGATGATCGGCTCCCTCGTCGTAATCTTCCGTCCAGCCCGTCCCCGGCGTGCCGCCGTGGGGGCGCGACACGACCTGTGCGGCCCCGGGCCTCCCTGGTACGCGGCCCGGCCGCGTGGGGAATTGTGCCGGTTATGCGGCGAACCACCCCGGGTGGGCGGCTTCGCGCATTGACCCTGCCCGGCTGCCCCCGTATGCTACAAGTTGCGCTGCGGGCCTGCGCACCTCAGACGTAGCAGGCTGCGCTCGCATCTGTTGTATGTCCCCTCGGTTGTCGAGGCGCATCACCGTCATTGGTGAGGCGCTTCCTTGGCTGTCCGGCTTCTACAGAGCGAAACGGGCTCCGGCGTAGCAGTACCTACGACTTCAATGTCCGTACCGGAGCCCTTTCCCACATGACGAGCAGCACCGAGACCACCGCCACCACCCCGCAGGTAGCGGTCAACGACATCGGTAACGAGGAAGCATTCCTCGCAGCGATCGACGAGACGATCAAGTACTTCAACGACGGCGACATCGTCGACGGCGTCATCGTGAAGGTCGACCGGGACGAGGTCCTGCTCGACATCGGTTACAAGACCGAAGGTGTCATCCCGAGCCGCGAGCTCTCGATCAAGCACGACGTCGACCCGAACGAGGTCGTCGCCGTCGGCGACGAGATCGAGGCCCTGGTCCTCCAGAAGGAGGACAAGGAAGGCCGCCTGATCCTCTCGAAGAAGCGCGCCCAGTACGAGCGTGCCTGGGGCACCATCGAGAAGATCAAGGAAGAGGACGGCATCGTCACCGGTACCGTCATCGAGGTCGTCAAGGGTGGTCTCATCCTCGACATCGGCCTCCGCGGCTTCCTCCCGGCCTCCCTGGTCGAGATGCGCCGTGTCCGCGACCTCCAGCCCTACGTGGGCAAGGAGCTCGAGGCCAAGATCATCGAGCTGGACAAGAACCGCAACAACGTGGTCCTGTCCCGCCGTGCCTGGCTGGAGCAGACCCAGTCCGAGGTCCGCCAGACCTTCCTCACCACCCTCCAGAAGGGCCAGGTGCGGTCCGGCGTCGTCTCCTCGATCGTCAACTTCGGTGCCTTCGTGGACCTGGGTGGCGTCGACGGCCTGGTCCACGTCTCCGAGCTGTCCTGGAAGCACATCGACCACCCGTCCGAGGTCGTCGAGGTGGGCCAGGAGGTCACCGTCGAGGTCCTCGACGTCGACATGGACCGCGAGCGCGTCTCCCTGTCGCTGAAGGCGACCCAGGAAGACCCGTGGCAGCAGTTCGCCCGCACCCACCAGATCGGCCAGGTCGTGCCCGGCAAGGTCACGAAGCTGGTTCCGTTCGGTGCGTTCGTCCGCGTGGACGAGGGCATCGAGGGTCTGGTCCACATCTCCGAGCTGGCCGAGCGCCACGTGGAGATCCCGGAGCAGGTCGTCCAGGTCAACGACGAGATCTTCGTCAAGGTCATCGACATCGACCTCGAGCGCCGCCGCATCAGCCTCTCGCTGAAGCAGGCCAACGAGTCCTTCGGTGCCGACCCGACGGCGGTCGAGTTCGACCCGACCCTGTACGGCATGGCCGCGTCCTACGACGACCAGGGCAACTACATCTACCCCGAGGGCTTCGACCCCGAGACCAACGACTGGCTCGAGGGCTACGAGAAGCAGCGCGAGGAGTGGGAGCGCCAGTACGCCGAGGCGCAGGCCCGCTTCGAGCAGCACCAGGCGCAGGTCATCAAGTCCCGCGAGGCGGACGAGAAGGCCGCTGCCGAGGGTGGCGAGGCCGCCGCTCCGGCCGCGTCCGGTGGCGGTTCGTACTCCTCCGAGGGCGGCGACCAGTCCGGCGCGCTGGCCTCGGACGAGGCACTGGCCGCGCTGCGCGAGAAGCTGGCCGGCGGCCAGAGCTGAGCGCACGCGCGCCGAGCGGATCCCGCGCCGAGCGGTGACCGCTGAGGCGAGTCCGTGAGCCGAGGGCCCGCACCCCGTCCGGGGTGCGGGCCCTCGGCGCGTTCCCCGCCGACCGGGAATGCGAGTGCCGTGCGCCACGTTGTGCAGTACGAACACGAGGAGGAGCGGTCACTGTGCTTGATCCGCAGGGTTTGTACGCATGGGAGCCGAAGGGCCTGGCCGTCGTCGACATGGCGCTCGCCCAGGAGTCGGCCGGACTTGTCATGCTCTACCACTTCGACGGATACATCGACGCGGGGGAGACCGGCGACCAGATCGTCGACCGGCTGCTCGACTCGCTGCCCCACCAGGTCGTCGCCCGGTTCGACCACGACCGGCTGATCGACTACCGCGCCCGGCGCCCGCTGCTGACCTTCACCCGCGACCGCTGGAGCGACTACGAGGTGCCCGCCCTCGAGGTGCGCCTCGTCCAGGACACCACCGGAGCCCCCTTCCTGCTGCTCTCCGGCCCCGAACCGGACGTGGAGTGGGAGCGCTTCGCCGTGGCCGTGCGGCAGATCGTGGAGCGGCTCGGCGTCCGCCTGTCGGTGAACTTCCACGGCATCCCGATGGGCGTCCCGCACACCCGCCCCGTCGGCCTCACCCCGCACGGCAACCGCACCGACCTCGTCCCCGGCCACAGCAGCCCCTTCGACGAGGCGCAGGTCCCCGGCAGCGCCGAGGCCCTCGTCGAGTACCGGCTCATGCAGGCCGGACACGACGTCCTGGGCGTCGCCGGGCACGTCCCGCACTACCTCGCCCGCTCCCCGTACCCGGACGCGGCGCTCACCGTCCTGGAGGCCATCACGGCCGCGACCGGACTGGTCCTGCCCGGGGTCGCCCACACCCTGCGCACCGAGGCCCACCGCACCCAGACCGAGATCGAGCGCCAGGTCAGGGAGGGCGACGAAGAACTCACCGCCCTCATCCAGGGCCTGGAGCACCAGTACGACGCCGCCGCGGGCGCCGAGACCCGGGGCAACATGCTCGCCGAACCGGTGGAGATCCCGTCGGCGGACGAGATCGGGCGCGAGTTCGAGCGGTTCCTGGCGGAGCGTGAGGGAGAGGGCTGACGGGCCCCGCCCTCCGGGCGGGGTCCGCCGGAGCGCTCGCCGGCGCCGGGCCCTAAGCTTCCGCTCATGCTGAAGGTTGGCCTGACCGGCGGGATCGGCGCCGGCAAGAGCGAGGTGTCCCGGCTGCTCGTCGAGTGCGGGGCCGTGCTGATCGACGCGGACCGCATCGCGCGCGAGGTCGTCGAGCCGGGAACGCCCGGTCTCGCGGCGATCGTGGACGCCTTCGGCACGGACGTGCTCGCTCCGGACGGCAGCCTGGACCGGCCCGCGCTGGGCTCCCTCGTCTTCGCCGATCCGGACAGGCTCGCCGTCCTCAACTCGATCGTCCACCCCCTGGTGGGCGCCCGCTCCCGTGAGCTGGAGGCGGCCGTCGCCGAGGACGCGGTCGTCGTCCACGACGTCCCCCTCCTCACCGAGAACGGCCTCGCCCCCCTCTACGACCTCGTGATCGTCGTCGACGCGAGCCCCGAGACCCAGCTCGACCGGCTCGTGCGGCGGCGCGGCATGACCGAGGAGGACGCCCGCGCGCGCATGGCCGCCCAGGCGACCCGCGAGCAGCGCCGGGAGATCGCCGACATCGTCATCGACAACGACGTGCCCCTGGAGGCGCTGGAGCGGCGCGTGAAGGAGGTGTGGGCCGACCTCGTCCGCAGAGCACGGGCGTCCCGGCGGCCCCCTCAGGAATAGCGGTCCCCGCCCGAGGCGTTGAACCCCTCCGACGAGGGAAGGAATGCGTTGTGCCCGAGACCAGTGGTTCGACCGGACGTACGCCGGAGACGCATGTCATCGACTTCCGTGCCGCCGAGCAACTGCTCGCCTCCCGCGACCCGCAGGGCGCGGTGAAACTGCTCGACGGCGTCATCGACGTCCACCCGGAGAACACCGCCGCGCGGCTGCTGCGGGCGCGCGCCTTCTTCGCCTCGGCCCAGCTGCGGCCCGCCGAGCTGGAGTTCTCCCTCGTCCTGGAGCGCGAGCCGGACAACGCCTTCGCCCATTTCGCCCTCGCCCGCACCTACGAGCGCCAGAACCGGCCCCGCCCGGCCAGGCGCCACTTCCGGCTGGCGGCGGCGCTGGATCCGAACCCGGAGTACCTCCAGGCGGCACGCTTCGAGACGTGAGCGGCCACCCGCCGCCGCCACGGCAGGCCGCCCGCCGCCGCTAGGGCCGGTCGCTCGGCGGCTCGTACGGCGGTACGTCGGGGCCCGGCTGGTAGTGGGCGCCCTGGCGGATGTGCCGCACGACGACGACCAGGTCGACCGTGACGACCAGCCACAGCAGTCCGCAGGCGAGGGCCCAGCCCCAGCGCCCCACGATCGCGAACGCCGCGGTCCCGAACACCGTCCAGACCAGACCCCAGACGCTCAGCCGGAACCGCATCCGCAGCGCACTGCGCGCGGTCACCGGCTCGTTGCCCGTACGCCTCACGACGATCACCCCCTGTCCCCCTGTCCCCTGTCCACGGTCCCCCTTCTGTGCCGGATTCCCCGGACGAGGAGCGCCCATGAGGGCGCCGGACCCCCCGCGAGCCGAGAGGGTTAACACGATCGGGTGAACCCACGGTAGACGGGAACGGGTGTGCGGAACCGGGCCGTTGGACGGGCATGGAGCAGAACATGCGTGAGGGGTACGAGGGGACGGGTCCCGGGGCGATCACTCCGGACGGCTGCGCGGTGGAGCTCTACGCACGGCTGCCCGTCGGGGACGAGCCGGACATCATCGCCGGGGCGGTGCCCGCGGGCGCGCGCATCCTGGAGCTGGGCAGCGGCGTCGGGCGGATGACCCACGCCCTGCTGGAGCGCGGCTTCACGGTCACGGCGGTGGACGAGTCCGCCGAGATGCTGGAGCGCGTGCGCGGGGCGCGGACGATATGCAGCCCCGTGGAGAGGCTCGTCCTGGGCGAGACGTTCGACGTGGTGCTGCTCGCGTCGTTCCTGGTGCACGCGGGGGACGCCGAGGTGCGGCGGGGGATGCTGCGCACCTGTGTGCGGCACCTGGCGAAGGGCGGGTGCGTGCTGATCCAGCGGGAGGGCGAGGACTGGCACACCCATGTGCCGCGCGAGCGGGTGGACCCGGCGGGCTTCACGGTGCGGATCGTGTCGTCGGAGCCGGTCGGCGACGGGGTCGACTCGGTGCACGCGGAGTACGTGTTCCCGGACGCGACCTGGACGCAGACGTTCCGGACACGGCCGTTGACGAGGCGGCAGTTCGAGGAGGCGCTGGGGGAGGAGGGCCTGAAGGTGGACCGGTACCTGACGGAGGACCGGACGTGGGTGAGGGCGGTGCCGGTGGCGGACGGCTGAGGGCAGGGTGCCCCTCCGGGCGGCGGTGAGGCCCGCGCACGGCACCGGCCCGCCGACGGCGGTGACGCGCGGGCACCACCGGGTGCGGTGTCCGGGCGGGACGGGGCCCTCCCGGACACCGCCCGGTCACGGCCGGCCCGTGCTCCCGGGGCCGCCCGGTCCGCCCCGCCCACCCAGAGCGCGCAGGCGCTCCAGCTCGCGGCGATCGCGCTTGGTGGGGCGGCCCGCGCCGCGGTCGCGGATCCCGGCCGGGGCGACGGCCTCGCGGGGCGGGGGCGGCGGAGAGTTGTCGATGTAGCACTGGGCGGCCACCGGCGCCCCGACCCGTTTGCGGATCAGCCGCTTGACGACGACGACCCGCTCCCGGCCCTCGTGCCGCAGACGCACCTCGTCGCCGATGCGGACGGAGTGCGCGGGCTTCACCCGCTCACCGTTCACGCGCACATGGCCGCCGCGGCAGGCGGTGGCGCCGAGGGAACGCGTCTTGACCAGGCGCACCGACCAGATCCAGCTGTCGATCCGGACCGTCTCGCCGTGCTGGGGCCCGGCCGCCTCGGCCGCCGCCACGGCAGCGGCGATCTTCGGGTCCGGGGGAGCCGCCGTCTCCCGACCGCCCTCGCCCGTCGCCTCCGCCGTGTCCCCGGCCCCACGCGTCCTGTCGTACTCCGCACCCTCAGAAGCCATGTCCCGACCTTAACCCTCCTCCCCGGCAGACCGTGCCCGCTTTTCGGGAGGCGCCCCGACCTGCGGGATCGCCGGGGCCCTACCGTGGAGTCATGGATTCCGGCGGCCTCACCGAACTGGACCGGCGCATCGCCGACTGCCGGGCCTGCCCCCGGCTGGTCGACTGGCGCGAGGAGGTGGCCCGCACCAGGCGTGCCGCCTTCGCGGACTGGACGTACTGGGGCAGGCCGGTGCCCGGCTTCGGACTGCCGGACGCCCGGCTGCTGATCATCGGACTGGCGCCCGCCGCGCACGGCGGCAACCGCACGGGGCGCATGTTCACCGGTGACCGCTCCGGGGACGTGCTGTACCGGGCGCTGTACGACGTCGGGCTCGCCTCGCAGCCGTCCTCCGTGCACGCCGGGGACGGCCTGGAACTGCACGGCGTACGCGTCACCGCGCCCGTGCACTGCGCCCCGCCCGCCAACAAGCCCACGCCCGCGGAGCGGGACACCTGCCGGCCCTGGCTGGTGCAGGAGCTGCACCTGCTGCGGCCGACGGTGCGGGCCGCGCTCGTCCTCGGCGCCTTCGGCTGGCAGGCCGCGCTGCCCGCGTTCGCCGGGGCCGGCTGGACGGTGCCCCGGCCGCGCCCCGCCTTCAAGCACGGCGCACACGTCACGCTGCCCGCCGCCGACGGCCCCGGCCTGCACCTCTTCGGCTGCTACCACGTCAGCCAGCGCAACACCTTCACCGGCCTGCTCACCCCCGACATGCTCCGGGAGGTGCTGCGCACGGCGGCGGAGGCGGCGGGGCTGTCCCCACGGAACGCCCCGCGAAAATGAGATGAGCCTCCACAGTACGGTCGCTATGGTGCCCCGATGGGCCGCTATCCGGAGATCGAACCGTACGACCACGGCATGCTCGACGTCGGCGACGGCAACCGCGTGTACTGGGAGACCAGCGGAAACCCGCACGGCAAGCCCGCGGTGGTGCTGCACGGCGGCCCGGGCTCCGGTACGAGCCCGAACCTGCGGCGGTACTTCGACCCGGCCGCGTACCGGATCGTGCTGCTCGACCAGCGCGGCGCCGGACGCTCGACGCCCCCGGCGAGCGACCCCGCCACCGACATGAGCGTCAACACGACCGCCCACCTCATGGCGGACCTGGAGCGGCTGCGCGCCCATCTGGGGATCGGGCGGTGGCTGGTGTGGGGCGTGTCGTGGGGATCGATCCTGGGCCTGCGGTACGCGCAGACCCACCCCGGGGTGGTGTCCGAGCTGGTGCTGACGGGGGTTGCCACCGGATCCGGCCGGGAAGTCGACCTGCTGACCCGGGGACTGGGGAAGGTCTTCCCGGAGGCCCACGAGCGGTTCCTCGCCGCGTTGCCCGCCGACGAGCGCGACGGCGACCCGGCCGCCGCGTACAACCGGCTGCTGGAGTCGCCCGACCCCGGGGTGCGGGAGCGGGCCGCGCGGGCCTGGACCGACTGGGAGACGGCGATGATCCCCGCCCCGCCCGGCTCGGTCGCGCGGTTCCGGGACCCGGACTTCCGCAGGGGCTTCGCCCGCACCGTCACCCACTACTGGGGCAACGACCACTTCCTCGGCGAGGGCAACGACGAGGGCGTCGTCCTCCGGGACGCCCACCTGCTGAGGGGCATCCCCGGCACCCTGGTCCAGGGCAGCCTCGACTTCGGCAACCTCCTCGGCGTCGTCTGGCGGCTCCACCACGCCTGGCCGGGCAGCGAGCTGGTGATCGTGGACGAGGCCGGCCACGACGCCGGTGCCGCCGGGGACGACGCCCTGGTGGCGGCGACGGACCGGTACGCGCGCGCGGAAGGCCGCTGAAACCCGCCGCCCTACGGCCGCCACACGTACCGCACGTCCGGCTCCCGCTCCTCGTTGCCCGAGCCGTCCGTCCGCTCCACGGCCGTGAAGCCGTGCCGTTCGTAGAAGCGGCGGGCGGGCGCGTTGACCTGGAAGGTCCACAGGGAGAGGCCCCTCGGACGGAGCTCCTTGGCCAGGGCGACGAACCGGCCACCGACACCGCGCCCGCGCCACTCGGGGGCGAGGTACAGCTGGGCCAGCTCCTCGCCCTCCAGGGCCATCACCCCGACGACGCCCCCGCCCGCCGGTTCCGCCACCCAGGTCTCGCGCGACGGCACCAGGACGTGACGGAAGTAGGCGCGCACCTCGTCGTCGGACCGGGGCCGGACCACGCTCGGCAGCGCGGCGGCGAAGGAGCGCAGCCAGACCTCGGCCGCGGCGTCGGCGTCGTCGGCCGAAACGGCCCGGCGCAGCGTCACGGCCCGGCCGCCGGCCCTCACGAGACCGTGCCCGCCGTGCCTGCCGTGCCTGCCGTGTCCGGCGTACCCGCCGTGTCCGGTGCGTCCGCCGTATCCGCCGTGTCCGCCGTATCCGCTGTGTCTGTCGTGTCCGTCGTGCCCGGGACCACGGCCGTCGCGGTGATCTCGACGAGCTGCCCGGTGTAGCCGAGGCAGGCCACACCGATCAGGGTCGACGCGTGGGGGCCCGTGCTCAGCCCCGACGCCTTCACCACCCCCCACACGGCGGAGAGCACCGCGGGATCACTGCTCACGACGTACACGTCCGTGGCCACGACATGGGCCAGGTCGCTGCCCACCGCGCGCAGTTGTTCCTCGAGGTGGGCGATCACCTGCCGGGCCTGCCGCACCGGGTCCCCCGCCCCCACCAGCTCGCCGTCGGCGTCGAGGGGGACCGAACCCGCGAGGAACGCCAGCGCGGTGCCCGCCTCGACGACACAGGCGTGGGAGTAGCCGGGCGGCGGGAGGAGGGTGGGGACGGTGACACGCCGGATCACGCGGGCTCCGATCTGCGGGGAGCGGACCGCGCAGGGCGGGCCGCGAGGGGTGGACGACACCCCGATCCTGCGCGTCCCGCCACGCCGCCGCATCCCTATTTCGTTCGACCCGGGCCCGGACACCCCCTAATCTGCCCATGGCCGCCCACACCCCCCGACCGCCAGGAGCCGCAGCAGTGCCAGCCCTGCCCTCCCTCCCGGACGAGGTCTTCCTGGAGCGCACCGCCGACCGGCTCGCCGCCCTCCCCGGCGTCCGGGCCGTCACCCTCGGCGGCTCGCGCGCCCAGGGCACCGAACGGCCCGACAGCGACTGGGACCTGGCGGTCTACTACCGGGGTTCCTTCGACCCCGACGACCTGCGCGCGGTCGGCTGGGAGGGCGAGGTCTCCGCGATCGGCGGCTGGGGCGGCGGCGTCTTCAACGGCGGCGCCTGGCTGACGATCGACGGACGCCGGGTCGACGTCCACTACCGCGACCTCGAGGTCGTCGCACACGAGCTGGCGGAGGCGGAACAGGGACGGTTCCGCGTGGAACCGCTGCTGTTCCACCTCGCCGGAATTCCGACGTACCTGCTGGTCGCGGAGCTCGCGCTCCACAGGGTGCTGCGCGGCGAGCTGCCCCGCCCCGCCGCCTACCCGCGGGCCCTGCGCGAGACCGCCCCGCCCCGCTGGCACGGCACGGCCGCCGCCACCCTCGCCTACGCCAGGGCCGGCCACGCCCCCGAGGGCGCCCTCACCCAGGTCGCGGGGAGCATCGCCGTCGCCGCGACCCACACCGCGCACGCGGTGATGGCGGCGCGGGGGGAGTGGGTGACCAATGAGAAGGGACTCGTCGCACGGGCCGGGCTCGGGGACGTGAACACCCTGCTGGAAGGCCTGAAGAGCAGCCCGGACGTCCTCGCGCGGGTGGTCGAGGCCGCGGAGGAGCGGTTCGGCCGAGCCGTGGAGGCGGCCCTGCGGTGATCCGGCCGACCGGCGCCACGGGGCACCGGCGTGCCCGTGAGGACCGCGGCGGTGAGCGCGCCCCGGCGGCTCGTACGGGAAGGGGCGCGCCGGACGTGCCGCATCCGAGAAGGCGCCCCGGAGGGAAGGCGGCTGACACGGCGTCGAGCGGACGGCGGACCCGTACCGGGCGGAGCGGAAAACCACGAGCCCTTCGGGCACCGTCGGTCATGATGACCCGGTGGATCACGTGCTGTGCGGGCTCGCCGCGAACTCGGCCCTGCCGTCCGACCTCGTCGACCGGCTGATCGGGATCACGGACGACGACCTCGCCGCGGAACTCGCCACGCGTGCCGACCTCGACAGAACGCAGGAGGAGGCCGCGGGCGCCGAGGACCAGGACGGCATCGTCCGGCTGTGCACCCTGTTCGGCGCACTCGTCCTGGCGCGGGCCACCAAAGGCTTCCCGATCTCCGAGGAGGTCCTCGCGGCCGCGCGCGGCCCTGACGGCGGCCGACTGACCGGACGGACGGCGCGCGCGGTGGACACGGCGGCGATCGGGTCGGCGGCCCCCGCGACGGATCCGCGGCGGGGATGTCGCGGTTCGGCCCACCCCGGGCCGGGACGGCGTCGTACGTTGACGGGATGGACAAGGAGGACGGGGCGGACGGGGCGGACGGGATGGACAGGGAGGGCGGGGTGGACAGGGCGGACGGGATGGACGGGACGGGCGGGAGGACGCCCACCGCGACGACGCGGGCCACCCCCGAGCCCCCGGCCGATCTCGTCATCACCGGATGCGCCGTCCTCACGCACGACGACCAGGAACGGATCGGGTTCGCCCACGACGCGGCGATCGTCGTACGCGACGGGGTGGTGGAGTCGGTGACGAGCGCCGGGGCGGCCGAGGGCCGGGCGGCCCGGGAACGGATCGACGCCCGGGGGCAGGTCGCGCTGCCCGGTCTGATCAACTGCCACACCCACGCGCCGATGGTCGCCCTGCGGGGACTCGCCGAGGACCTGCCGACCGAGGAGTGGTTCAACGACGTCGTCTGGCCGGTGGAGTCCAACCTCACCGAGCGGGACGTCGAGCTGGGGGCCCGGCTCGCCTGTGCCGAGATGATCCGGGGCGGCGTCACCTGCTTCGCCGACCACTACTTCGCCATGGACGCGGTCGCCGCCGTCGTCGCCGAGTGCGGCATGCGGGCGCTGCTGGGGGAGGCGTACTTCTCCTCCCAGGGGCCGCGGGGGCGGGAGAGGTCACTGGAGTTCGCGCTGCGGCACCGCGGCTCGGCCGGCGGCCGCATCACCACCGCCCTCGCCCCGCACGCCCCCTACACCGTCGACGACGCCGACCTCGCCGCCACCGCGGAGCTGGCCCGCGCGCACGGGCTGCCCGTCCACCTGCACGCCGCCGAGAACCGCGACCAGACCGACACCAGCCTCGCCCGGCACGGCGTCACCCCGATCCAGGTCCTGGACCGCACCGGGATCCTGGACACCGACGTGCTCATCGCCCACGGCACCGGCATCCTCGACAGCGACCTGCCGTTGCTGGAGCGCGCGGGCGGCCGTACGGCCGTGGCCACCGCACCCCGCGGCTACCTCAAGTTCGCCTGGCCCACCACCACACCCGTCCGCGCCCTGCGCGACCTCGGGATCCCCGTCGGACTCGCCACGGACGGCGCCGCCTCCAACAACTCCCTCGACGTGTGGGAGGCGATGGCGCTCACCTCGCTGATCCAGAAGTCGACGGAGGGCGACCCCCGGTGGCTGACCTCCCGGCAGGCGCTGCACCACGCCACGCTGCAGAGCGCCCGGGCGGTCGGCCTCGGCGAGGACATCGGCGGCATCGCCCCCGGTCGGCGCGCCGACCTCGTCCTCGTCGACCTCACGGGCCCGCACACCCGGCCGGTGCACGACCTCGCCGCGACGCTGGTGCACAGCGCCCGCGCGGCCGACGTCCGCACGACGATCGTCGACGGCCGGATCTTGATGCGCGACCGGCGGCTGCTCACCCTCGACCTCCCGGCGGTGGTGCGCGAGCTGGAGGAGCGGCTGCCCGCGCTCGTCGACCGCGGCCACGGCCGGCGCATCCAGGAGTACGACACCTGAGGCCGAGAGGAAGGCCGAGGGGGCGAAAGGAAGGCCGGGAGGAGAGCCGGAGGAAGGCCGGGAGGAATCCGGCGGGCGAACGATGAGTTCCGCCTCCCCGCGCGGTCACCTTCCGCAACGGGACCGTCGCACAGGAGGAACCATGTCGCTTCCGGAGATCGTCTCGCGCGCCCGGTGGCGCGCGGCGCGCGAGGAACTGCTGGTCAAGGAGAAGGCCGTCACCCGCGCGCGGGACGCTCTCCACGCCGAGCGGCGCCGCCTGCCCATGGTGGCGATCGACCGGGAGTACGTGTTCGAGGGCGGCGACGGCAAGGTCACGCTGCTCGACCTGTTCGAGGGGCGGCAGCAGCTCGTCGTCCACCACTTCGCGTTCGCCCCCGAGTGGGACGCCGGGTGCCGCTGCTGCTCGGCCTTCCTGGACCAGATCGGGCATCTCGCCCACCTGCACGCGCGCGGCACCACGTTCGCGGCCGTCTCCCGGGCGCCGTACAGGAGGATCCTGCCGTTCAAGGCCCGGATGGGCTGGATCCTGCCGTGGTACTCCTCGTACCACGGCGACTTCGGCGAGGACTTCGAGGCGTCCCTCGTGCACGGGGGCGAACGCGTCGAGCGGCCCGGCCTCAGCTGCTTCCTGCAGAACGGCGACCGGGTCTTCCACACCTACTCGACGTACGGACGCGGCCTCGACGGGCTCGGTTCGACCACCAGCCTGCTGGACCTCACCGCGCTCGGCCGGCAGGAGGAGTGGGAGGAGCCCGAGGGACGCGCGTCGGCTCTCGGGGCGCCTGTGGGAAGCGAGCACATCCGCTACCACGACGAGTACGACGACTGACACGGACGGTGACGGGTTGCTCCGAAAAGATGAGAGCCCGCTCACATTGTGCGGTGAACGGGTGTCAACTACGTCTCAGTACCGTCACCGGACGAGGCGTCCGCCCCATGGTTGGCGTTTAACTCTACGAGTACAGCGCTACATGGAGGTGGCAGGGTGAACGGGCGAACGGTGCTCGAACGCTTTCCCGCAGGTGGGCCGCGCGGGTCCTGGCCGGCGGAGGAGTTCGCGCAGGCGCGGCGTCTGGAGGGCCTGCCCGCCGAGGTCGTCATGGACCTGGCTACCGACATGTTCCTGGTGATCGTACGGAGCGGCGACGGCGGTGACGCGACGGCGTGAGCGGTGCCGCCCGAGCGGCCGGACCGGACGGCTCAGCCCGCCTTCGGCGACGGCACCCTGCCGGGCGGGGACGACGAGGGCGGTGCGGTGAACTGTTCCGCCTGGAGTGCGTACAGCTCGGCGTAGAGGCCCCCCGCGGCCAGCAGCTCGTCCGGTGATCCGGACTCCACCAGCTTGCCCTGGTCGAGCACGTGCACCAGGTCCGCGTGGCGCACGGACGCCAGCCGGTGGGTGATCAGCACCACCGTCTGGCCGCTGTCCGCCAGGGCCCGGATCCGGTCGAAGACCTCCAGCTCGGCCCGGGCGTCCAGGGCGGCCGTCGGCTCGTCCACGATCAGGATGCGTCCGCGCCGGTACGCGGCCCGGGCGATGCCCAGCCGCTGCCACTGCCCCCCGGACAGCTCGTGGCCCCCGCTGAAGTGCCGGGCCAGCAGGGTGTCCAGGCCGCGCGGCAGGTCCGCGACCACCGCCTCGGCCCCGGCCTCGGCGATCGAGGCGGCCAGCCGCTCCTCGCTCACCGGTGCCGACGGCCGCCCCAGGACGACGTTCACCCGCGCCGTGAACGGCCACCGCTTGAAGTCCTGCGCCACCATCGCGATGCGCTCGGCCAGCCGGTGCCGGTCCACGGCCGCCGCGTCCACGTCGTCCCACAGGATCCGTCCCCGCTCGGGTGTGTACAGCCCGGCGAGCAGTTTGACCAGGGTGGTCTTGCCGGAGCCGTTCTCGCCGACCAGCGCCACGATCCGGCCCAGCGGGAGGGCGAGCGAGACGTCGTCCAGGGCGGGGCGGGCGGCGTCGCCCGGGTAGCGGAAGGTGACGTTCTCGAAGCGGATCTCCCGGGGGTCCTCCGGCAGGGGGAGACCGCCGACGGGGATCGCGCGCTCGGCCGCCTCGACGTACAGCCGCTGCAGATCGCCCACGAACAGGGCCTCCTCGTGCAGCTGGTTCACCTCCAGGACCAGGGTCTCCAGGCTCGCCGAGCCGGTGCGGATCGCGATCACCGCCGTGCCCGCGACCGACAGCGCCATCGCCCCGGCCAGCAGCAGCCCGCCGAGCGTGGCGTACGTCGCCACCGTCGCCAGCCCCGTCCACGTCGCCGCGATCAGACCCGTGCGGGCCGCAAGCCGGGCCAGCCGGGCCTGCTCGGCCTCCGCGGTCTCCGACATCGCCCGGAAGTGGCGCAGCAGGAAGGGGCCGACGCCGTGCACCCGGATCTCCGGTGCCGCCTCCGGCTCGGTGAGCAGGCGGCTGATCAACTGGCCGGCGCGGGCGTGCTGCACCCAGGTGTGGAACGAGGCGTAGCGGCGGCGCGCGTTCGTCAGCGCGCTCCAGGCGCTCGGCAGGGTCATCGTCGCCAGCAGCGGGAGCAGCGCCGGATGCAGCACGGTGAGCACACCGGCCGCCGCGACCAGCGAGATCATCGCGTTGATCACCCGTGCGCCGTACATGATCATGCGGCGGGCCGAGGAGGCGCCGTACTGGGCGGTGTCCAGCAGTTTGTGGAAGGCGTGGTCCTCGATCGCGGCCAGCTCCACGGCCGCGGCGCGCTCCAGGTACAGCTCGGTCGCCACCCGCTCGACCTTGGGTTCGAGGCGCCCGGTGGCGTAGGTGCTCGCCGCCCGCAGCAGCGCCGCGACCAGCATGACGGCGGCCACCGCGACGAGGGCGGGCACGGCGTCGCGCAACCGCTCCTCGATCGGGCCGCCGCCCAGCAGCCGGCCCAGGACGCTGTTGACCGCGAGCAGGCTCACCGCCTGGGCCAGGCCCCGGCCCACCTCGGCGGCCAGCACGGTCCGCGCGGCCCGCCGGTCGGCCTGCAGGGCGAGCCGGAGGCTGGAGGCCAGCAGGGCGGGCAACCGGGTGATCATGGCGCGGAAGCCCAGCTCCAGGAAGGCGTCGCTGTGCTGGTTCCAGCCCATGTCGTAGCGCAGCGGCCCCCCGAAGAGCAGGCGCTCGGACTCGGAGAGGGGCGGGGCGCCGGATGCGGGGCGTTTCCCGCGGCGGGCGGAGCGCCGGGGTTCCTTCCGCCCGCCGGGACGGTCCGGCCCCGGCGGTCCGTCCGGTCCCGGTGCGCGGTCCGGTCCCGGTGTGCCCGTGTTCCGTGCCCCGTTCCGCGGCTTGCTCCGTGACCGTGCCCCCCGGTCGCCGGAGCCCCGTGTGTCTCCCACCGCTGGCCTCCCCCGCTCGCCGATCCCGACGGACGGTCACTATGGCGGGGCACGGTCCACCGGGGGCAGGGCGCGGGACGGGGCGGAGGAGGCGTGCGGGCGCACGGGCCGGGGGGACCGGCCGGGGCGGGGGCACCGAGGGCCGAGCCCGGGTGCGCGGACGGAGGACCGTGCGCGGGGCCGGGCACACAGGGGCGCGGTGCGGGGGGCGTGGCGCGGGGGCGTGGGAAGGGCGCCGGCCCGCCGGCTACGCGCTGACCGGGCGGGACCAGGCCGGTGCGGTGCCCGTCAGCCGGCACAGGGTGAGGTAGAGCGGTATCGGCGGTGTGTAGGGGAGCGTGCCGTCGGGGCGGTGGATCAGACCGGGCAGGTCCGGGGTGTCGTGGAGGACCGCGCCGGTGGCGTAGCGCGCGGGGGCGGGCCACTCCAGGGCGTAGTCCGAGTCGGACGGGACCAGCCACCACCAGTGCGCCGCGTCGGCGTAGACGCAGCCCACCCGGGGCAGCCGGGGCATCACCAGGGGGCCGAGGCGGGCGGGGACCGCCACCGCGTCGCAGCCCATCGGGGCCGTCATGCCGTCGGGCACCGGGAGCCGCCGGAGCGTGCCGGGGGCGCGGTGTCCGCGCTGGAGGCGGACCAGCGTGTCCAGGTGCAGCACCCGGGCGCCGGACGTGACCGTCACGGCCGCCCCCCGTCCGGGTGGTACCGGCGCGAGGGCGGGACCAGGTTCTCCGCCGCGCGGCGCTGCTCGTCGGGCCGGTCGCCGTCGCCGTCGTCCGGGCCGTGGGGCGGCCCGGGGGTCGGGCGGGCGCCCCAGCCCAGGTCGTTGCGGGGTTTTGCGGGATCGGGCGGGATGCCGGCCTGGCGGGGCAGGTCGGCCCAGACCAGCAGTCCGGGACCGTGCTCGCGGGTGCCCCACGCGTGACACAGGGCGTCGACGAGGAGCAGGCCCCTCCCGTGCTCCTCCTCCGGCCGCTGCAGGGTGTTCGCCCGCGGCTGGTCCGGTGCGCAGCCCTCGTCCCGCACGGCTATGCGCACGAGGCCGTCGCCGTCCTGCAGCTCGCAGACGATGCGGCTGCTCGCCGTGTGCACGATGGCGTTGGTGACCAGTTCGGAGACGACCAGGGCCGCTGTGTCGCGGGTGTCCTCGCACACCGACCAGCCGGTCAGCCGTGATCTCGTCAGGCGTCTGGCCTGAGCGGGGGAACCCGGATGGGCGGCCAGTTCGAAACGGAACCGGCGCTCGGCAGCGGCCCCCGCGGGGTCGTCTTCCGAGGGGGCGCCGAGACCGAGAGGGCCTGCGACGGCGTCTGTTCCTAAGGGCGCGGACGGAATCACGCTTGCCACTATCGCCCCGCCGTGAACACTTGGCAAGTGTCACTCTGAAAAATGCAGAGTGCTGTGTGACGGTCTGGACGGGCGTGGCACACTGCTCGCAACAGCACCTCGCGCGGCGTCGGTTGAGGCCGCCGAAGACCCGTTCGAACACATGGTCGGAGTGGTGGCCGGACGGGCGGGTTCCCGGGGCGGACCGTCGAACGGGCGCCGCCGGGCTGTCAGGAATTCTTCTCGTGGAGGTGGAGCGTGAGCGAACCGCGGTCCGCGCCGACGGTCGGGCAGGTCGTCCTCGGTCGGCGCCTGCTGGACCTGCGGGAACGCGCGGGACTCAAGCGGGAGGAAGCCGCCCGCATCCTCCGTGTCGCCCCCGCCACCGTCCGCCGCATGGAGATGGCCGAGGTCGCGCTGAAGATCCCGTACCTCCAGCTCCTGCTGAAGGCCTACGGCGTCTGCGAGGACGAGGCCGACGCGTTCGTGCAGCTGGCGGAGGAGGCCAACCGGCCCGGCTGGTGGCAGCGCTTCCACGACATCCTGCCCGGCTGGTTCTCGATGTACGTCAGCCTGGAGGGCGCGGCCTCCCTCATTCGCAGCTACGAACCCCACTTCGTCCCCGGACTGCTCCAGACCGAGGACTACGCGCGCGGGGTGCTGCGCTCGGGCGCCGTCGGGCAGACGCGGCCCGAGGACATCGAGCGCCACGTCGACCTGCGCACGCAACGGCAGGAACTGCTCACCCGCGAGGACGCGCCCCGGCTGTGGGTCGTGATGGACGAGACCGCGCTGCGCCGCCCGGTCGGCGGCCCGGAGGTGATGCGTGCCCAGATCGACAAGTTGCTCGAGGCCACGAAGTTGCCCAACGTGACGCTGCAGGTCGCCCCGTTCTCCAGCGGGCCGCACCCCGGCACGTACGGGCCCTTCGTGCTGTTCCGATTCGCCATGCCCGAACTGCCGGACATGGTCTACAGCGAGTACCTGACCGGCGCCGTCTACCTGGACGCGCGCGCCGAGGTGGCGACCCACCTCGAGGTCATGGACCGCATGGCGGCGCAGGCCGCTACGGCACATCGCACGAAGGAGATCCTCCGGGATCTCCGCAAGGAGCTGTGAATGGAACTCGTGGAGTCCCTGACGTCCCTGCCCCGACCGCGGGCCCGCACCGAGCGGATCTACAACGGCATGCCCGCGCGGGAGCTGGGCAGTGAGGGCTGGCACAAGCCGTGGAGCGGCGGCAACGGAGGCAACTGCCTGGAGGCGATGAAGCTCGACGACGGCCGGATCGCCGTACGGCAGTCCACCGATCCGGACGGGCCGGCGCTCATCTACACCTCCGCCGAGATGACGGCCTTCATCGAGGGAGCGAAGGCGGGGGAGGCGGACTTCCTGCTGTCCTGAACCTTGTTGTGCGTCCTGCTTTTTATTTCCTGACTTGTGATATGGCACCGCATTGACCACTGACAACTGCAGAGACTTATGGAGTCCGTCATGACCGGGCAGTCCCCCGTCGAGATCGACACGAGCAGGCCCCATCCCGCACGGATGTACGACTGGTATCTCGGCGGCAAGGACAACTACCCGGTCGACGAGGCCATGGGCCGGCAGATGCTGGCCCTGGACCCGAGGGTGCCGGTGATGGCGCGGGTGAACCGCGCGTTCATGCACCGGGCCACGCGCTGGCTGGTCGGCCGGGGCATACGCCAGTTCCTCGACGTCGGCACCGGCATCCCCACCGAGCCCAACCTCCACCAGGTCGCCCAGCGGATCACGCCCGGGGCGCGCGTCGTGTACTGCGACAACGACCCCATCGTGCTGGCCCACGCGGCGGCCCTGCTGCGCGGCACGGACGAGGGGGCGACCGAGTACCTCCAGGCGGACGTGCGCGATCCGGACAGCATCCTGGAGGGCGCGCGGAAGGTCCTCGACCTCACCGAGCCGGTCGCGCTGTCGCTCATCGCGCTGCTGCACTTCGTCCCCGACGAGGACGGGGCGCACGACCTGGTCGGACGGCTGCTGGCGGCCCTGCCCTCCGGCAGCCACCTGGTCGTCACCCACGCGACGGCCGACTTCACCCCCGAGGAGTCGAAGGCGGCCACCGAGAAGCTCAAGGCCGCGGGCGTCACCCTGGCGCTGCGCTCCCGCGAGGAGTTCACCCGCTTCTTCGACGGTCTCGAGCTGGTCGAGCCCGGCGTCCAGGTGCCGCACCGGTGGCACCCCGAGCTGGGGGAGCCGGTGGAGGGGCAGGACGACGGGGTGATCCCGGGCTACGGGGCGGTGGGGCGCAAGCCCTGAGCCCCGGTGGGGCGGGAGCCCGCGTTCCGGCACCGTTCCGCCCGCGGCGGCCCGCCCGTCCCGGACGGCGGGCCGGCGCGGGCGACCACCCGTGCCGCGCGGGACGCCGGCCCCGTGCGGCGTGCGGGGGACCGGCGCGGCCGTGCGCCCGGTGCCGGTCAGACCCTCATCGGCCGGTCGTCCGGACCGATGGGCGCCGGGAGCCGTGTGGTGCCGCCCGACAGGTGGCGGTCGACGGCCGCCGCCACCGCGCGGCCCTCGGCGATCGCCCACACGATGAGCGACTGCCCGCGGGCGGCGTCCCCGGCCGCGAACACGCCCGGCACGCCGGTGGCGAAGCCGGCGTCCCGCGCGAGCGTGCCGCGCGGCTCCAGCGCGAGCCCCAGCCGGTCGATGAGCCCGTCCGTCCGGTCCGGACCCGAGAAGCCGAGCGCGAGCAGCACGAGATCGGCGGGCAGGGTGCGCTCGGTACCCGGCACGGGCCGGCGCCCGGCGTCCACCTCGACCAGGTGCAGGGAACGCACATGCCCCTGCGCGTCACCGGTGAAGCGCAGGGTGGACGCCGCGAACAGGCGCGCGTCCGCGTCCGCCGCCGGGGCCGTGCGCAGGTCGCGGGCCTCCTCGTGCGCGGCGGACAGCCGGTAGAGCCTGGGGTACGTCGGCCAGGGGTCGGCGTCGTCGTCCCGCTCGGTGCCCGGCCGGCCGTAGATGTCGAGCTGGGTCACGGACGCGGCGCCCTCCCGCACGGCCGTGCCCAGGCAGTCGGCGCCCGTGTCCCCGCCGCCGACGATCACCACGTGCCGGCCCGCGGCCGACAGCGGCGACGACTCCAGGTCCCCCGCGCACACCCGGTTGGCCAGCGGCAGGTACTCCATCGCCTGGTGGATCCCGGTGAGTTCGCGCCCCGGTACGGGAAGCTCCCGCCACGCGGTCGCCCCCGTGGCGATCACCAGCGCGTCGTAACGGGCCCGCAGTTCGGCGGCGTCGACATCGCGCCCGACCGTCGTGGACGTGCGGAACCTCGTGCCCTCGGCCCGCATCTGCTCGATGCGTCGTTCCAGATGGTGCTTCTCCATCTTGAACTCGGGGATGCCGTACCTCATCAGCCCGCCGATCCGGTCGTCCCGCTCGTACACGGCGACCGTGTGACCGGCCCGGGTCAACTGCTGGGCCGCGGCCAGTCCGGTGGGCCCCGAGCCGATGACCGCGACCGTTCGGCCGGAGAGCCGCTCCGGCGGGGCCGGCGGCGCGAAGCCCTCCTCCCAGGCCCGGTCGGCGATGGCGCACTCGACGTTCTTGATGGTGACGGCGGGCTGGTTGATGGCGAGGACGCAGCCGGCCTCGCAGGGAGCCGGGCACAACCGGCCGGTGAACTCCGGGAAGTTGTTGGTGGCGTGCAGCCGCTCCGCCGCGGCCCGCCAGTCCTCGCGCGCGACCAGGTCGTTCCAGTCGGGGATCAGATTGCCCAACGGGCAGGCGTCGTGGCAGAACGGGACCCCGCAGTCCATGCAGCGGTCGGCCTGCGGACCGATGAGGGGCAGCAGCGCCCCGGGAACATGGACCTCCCGCCAGTCCCGGACCCGTTCCTCCACCGGCCTGCGCGGCCACTCCTGGCGCGGCGTGGTCAAGAAACCCTTGGGATCGGCCATGGCCGTCTTCCTTGCGTGCGCGGGTGACGGGCCGTGCGTCGTCGGGCGGCACCCCCGGCCGCCGTCAGGCCGCCTCCCCGGTCACGATACGTCCGCTCGCGCGGACCCGCAGGGTGCCGGACAGCGCTTTCCCGAGGGCCGGGACGGCGGGTCCGTCAGGTGAGCGCCAGGAGGTAGGCCGTCGCCGCCCCGGCCGAGGCGACCGTGCGGACGTGGTTCCACGCCGTCCACGCGCGCACATAGGACGGCCAGTACGCGGACGCCTCCGCACCCTCCGGGTCGAGTCCGGCCAGCGCGTCGTTGCGCGGGACGTTCGCGACCGCGGTGAGCCCGAAGGACCCGAGCAGGTACAGCGCGCCGCCCACCAGCGACTCGACCGCCCCCTCGGTGGGCCACCGCACCGACGCCACCACGGTGAGCGCCGCGCACAGCACCGTCGAACCGAGGAACAGCGCCATGAAGGCCGGCCGCACCGCCGCCGCGTTGATCGCCTGCATCGCGGCGACGCCCCGCGCGGGCGGCAGGGCCGCGAGCCCTTTCATCACGAAGGCCGAGAAGCCGCAGAAGACCCCGGCCACCAGCCCGGTCCCGAGCACGCCCAGCACCGTCAGCACGAAGTACGGCCCCTCGGTCATGTCGTCCACCCCGTCGGCCGGGACCCCGCCCGGCCCTCATCGCCTCCACCGTCACCCCGAGTGAACGCGAGGAGGGGCACGCCCGGCCATGGCCGAGGAGCGCGGCGGCATGCGCGAGCCTCCACGGGCGGCGGCACGTCCCGTCACCCGGCGGAGTCCGGCCGGGCCCGCGACCACTGCGCCAGCACCCTCTCCACGGCGGGGGCGATCCGCCGCCGCGCCTCGTTCCGGGGCACCCCGCTCATCAGCAGGCGGTCGTACGGCGTGTCCAGATGCCGTACGGACGCCGCGACCGCCGAGACCACCGCCCCCTCGGACAACGCCCGGCCCGCCGCGCTCCGGCCCACCCGTCCGCTGCCCCGGACCGAGGTGTGCGCGGCGACGGACCGGGCCCGCTCGGCGGGACACCCGGGGAACAGCCGCCGTATCTCCGCCGCGAAGGCCTCCGTGAACCGCGCGTCCTCGGCCGCCCGCCGCCGTGCGTCCCGTGCCCGGCGCCGCCGGCGTGCCTCGGCGTCCGCGAGACAGCGCCGCTCGGCCCGGGCCAGCGCCTCCTCCTCCACCAGGACGCCCTGCCGCTCGTAGCGGCCCCTGCGCCGGTCGAACCGCACGACCACCGCGGACAGCGTGCTCTCCTCCCGCGCCCTGCGGGTGAGCGCCGTGTCGCCGCGCGGCAGGAGAACGAGATGGCCCAGATCGGCGCAGTCGAGACAGCGCGGCGCGCCGTTCTCCCTCACCAGCAGGGGGAGGGGGCCGCGGCGGCAGTCGGCGCAGTGACGTCTCCTGACCGGCCGGTGGACGACAAGTCCGTTGAAGAGAGGGGGAATTGAACGGGGTTCCATAGGTCTTTCCTTCCCCCCTCGACCGGACGGGGACCACGTGCCGGGCGCCGTGGGCCGCATCCGGTGGGCGTCCGTGCGGCGCCCCGCTCCCGCGCCGGCCGTTGACGCATCATGGGCGGTGTGCGACTGGAAGCGATCACCTGGGATCGGCTCGGCGACCTCCTCGCCGAGCGCCTGCTGGAGCTGAGGGCGGCCGACGGCGGTCCCTGGCTGCGGCTCGCCGTCGACGGAGCCCCCGCCGCCCGCCCGGGAGACCTCGCCGAGCGGGTCGCCGAGGCGTTGCGGATACGCGGCCGCCCCTCCCTCGTCGTGGGCGCCGAGGGCTTCCTGCGCCCCGCCTCCGTCCGCCTCGAGCACGGACACCGGGACGTGGAGTCCTACTACGGCGGCTGGTACGACACCGGAGCCCTGTGGCGCGAGGTGTTCGGTCCCCTCGAACCCGGCGGGAGCGGACGGGTCCTGCCCGACCTGTGGGACCCCGTCACCGACCGCGCCACCCGCAGCCCCTACGTCCGGCTCCCGCCCGGCGGTGTGCTGGTGCTGCACGGCCCGCTCCTCCTGCGGCACTGGTTCCCCTTCGACCTGACCGTCCACCTCCTCCTCTCCCCGGGCGCCCTGCGCCGCCGCACCCCGGAGGCCGAGCACTGGACCCTCCCCGCCTTCGCACGCTACGAACGGGAGACGGACCCGGCCGGGACGGCGGACGTGCTGGTGCGGGCCGACGATCCGAGGCATCCGGCATGGCGCGGCTGAGACCGCCGGGACCGCGGGGCCCGGCGGGCCGGACGCCCGGCCCGAGCCGCTTCCTCCGGGTGCCGTGGGCGGGCGGGGCGACGAGAATGAGGGACGCCGGGACTCGCGGTGCGCCCCGTGCCGCGCCGGCCGTCCGGCACCGGGAGGTACTCCATGACCACCGCCGGAGACATCATGCACCGTGGCGCCCAGTGGATCCCCGCCCACGAAACCCTCGACCGTGCCGCCCAGTTGATGCGCGAGCTGAACGTCGGCGCCCTACCCATCAGCGACGCGAACGAACGGTTGTGCGGCATCCTCACCGACCGCGACATCGTCGTCGGCTGCGTCGCCGTGGGACACGATCCGGCCCGGGTCACCGCGGGCGACATGGCCCAGGGGACACCGCGCTGGATCGAGGCGGACGCCGACATCAGCGAGGTCCTCCAGGAGATGCAGACGCACCGGATCCGCCGGCTTCCCGTCATCCAGAACAAGCGCCTCGTCGGCATGATCAGCGAGGCCGACCTCGCCCGGCACCTGTCGGACGACCAGATCGCCACCTGGGCCGAGAACGTCTACGCCAGGACCGCCGCGGGCTGACCGCGGCCCGCCGCACGGGAGGCCCGGGCGGGCCGGAGCCGGGTGCGGCCGGCGCGTCCGTTGCCGCCGCCTCCCGGTCACCGGGCGCCGTGCGTCAGGGGAGCACGGGTGGGCGGCCCCCTGTCCGTTCCACCGCCCGTGCACCCGCCCCGCACCCCTCCCGCGCCGCCTGCTCCGGGTCGGCGCCCGCGAGCAGGGCCGCGAGGAACGCGCCGGTGAAGGCGTCACCGGCGCCCGTGGTGTCCCGGGGGACCGCCCGCACCGCGGGAACGCGTGCGCACACCTCGCCGGACCGCGCGAGCAGGGCGCCCTCCGCGCCCTGCTTGACCACCACCAGCGGGACGTGCCGGCTCAGCCGCGCCGCCGCGTCCGCCGCCTCGGACGAACCCGTGAGCAGGCACGCCTCGTCCCGGCTGGGCAGCAGGACGTCCACGCCCTCGACCAGCGTCAGGAACCGGTCGGCGCCCAGCCGCGCGAGGAACCCGGCCGACGCCGGGTCCAGGCTCACCGGCACCCCCCGCGCGCGTGCCGCCCTCAGGGCCACCGCGACGAGGGCACGGCCCGCTTCGGCGAACAGGAGATAGCCCGACAGGTGCAGCCGCGCCACTCCGTCCAGCAGCGCGTCCGACCAGTCACCGGGATCCAGCCGCAGCGACGCGCCGCTGTCGGTGAGGAAGGTCCGTTCGCCGGCCGCGTCCCCGTCGACGAGGCAGATCACCGTCCCCGTCGGCGCCCGCTCGTCGACGACGAGCAGGGGGCGCACCCCCCGGGCGACCAGTTCCCGCTCGTGCCAGGCCGCCGCGTCCGCCCCCACCCGGCCGAGGAGCCGCACCTCGCCGCCGCCCCGGCGCGCCGCCCAGCAGGCCACGTTGGCCCCCGCGCCGCCGGGCAGCGTCCGGATCGCCGCCGCCGTGTCCGTCCCCGGAGCGAGCGGCCCCCGGTGCCGGGCGACCACGTCCGTGATCACGTCACCCACGACCAGCAGCGCCCCGCCCCGCACGGCCCCCGTCACTGCCCGGCGGCCCAGGCCGCCGCGACGCGTGCCGCCAGGCGTACGTTGCCCCGGACCGCCGCCAGGTTGGCGGTCAGGGAGGCGCCGTCGGTGCGGCGGACCAGGTGGTCGAGCAGGAACGGGGTGACCGCCTGGCCGGTGACGCCCTGCTCCTCGCACGCGTGCAGCGCCTCCTCGAGCACCCGTGCGTGCAGCCCGGGATCCAACTGCTCCTCCGCGGGAACCGGCCGGGCCACGATCAGCGCCGATGCGGGCCCGCCGAGCGAGTCCTGCGCCCGCATGACGTCCGCCACCTGCTCCGGGGTGTCCAGCCGCCAGTCCACGGGATGCCCCGAGTCGGACAGGTAGAAGCCGGGGAAGCGGTCCGTGCCGTACCCGGCGACCGCGACCCCCAGGGTCTCCAGTCTCTGCAACGTCGCCGGCACGTCCAGGATCGACTTCACCCCCGCGCACACCACGGTGATCCGGGTACGCGCCAGCAGACCCAGGTCGGCCGACTCGTCCTGGGTCACCGTCCACTCCCGGTGCACCCCGCCGAGTCCCCCGGTCGCGAACACCCGTACGCCCGCCAGCGACGCCAGCAGGGCGGTGGCCGACACCGTGGTCGCCCCGCTCGC
Organism: Streptomyces viridosporus T7A; assembly: GCF_008704515.1. Lineage (NCBI taxonomy): Bacteria > Bacillati > Actinomycetota > Actinomycetes > Kitasatosporales > Streptomycetaceae > Streptomyces > Streptomyces viridosporus. Next base: position 2,319,715 of record NZ_CP023700.1, on the reverse strand, counting down.
CCCGCCGGCCACCGCGAGCGGCAGGTCACGGTGGCCCAGCTTGCGGATGCCGTCCTCGTCGGCCACCCGCTCCAACTGCCCCTCGTCCAGGCCGACCCGGGGCCGGCCGTCCAGCACGGCGACCGTGGCCGGTACCGCACCCTCCTGCCGTACGGCCGCCTCCAGCTCCAGCGCCACCCGGAGGTTGCGCGGCCGGGGCAGCCCGTGCGCGATGATCGTGGACTCCAGGGCCACCACCGGCCGGCCCGCGGCGATCGCCTCCCGCACCTCTTCGGACACCATGAGCACCACGCGTCCGCCTCCCGTCTCCCGGTCTCCCCTCATCCCTGGCGGGCCGCGAGCCGGATCAAACCCCTTGTGCGCCGCCGCGGTCACGGCGGAGGCTGGGACACATGACGGATCACACGACACGTCTCGACCACGTCGTCCTCTGGGTGCGGGACCCGATCGCCGCCGCCGGCTTCTACGAGAAGGCGGTGGGCCTCGAACCCGTCAGGCTCGCCGAGTTCTCCGTCGGCGAGGTCCCCTTCCCCTCGGTGCGCGTCAACGAGGAGACCATCCTCGACCTCATGCCGCTGGCCATGGCGGAACGCATGACGATGCTTCCCGGCGCCGCCGAGAGCTCCGGCCACCCCGTCAACCACATCTGCCTGTCCCTGCCGGCCGACGGCTTCGACACCCTCCGCAGCCGCCTCGAGGAGCAGTCCGTACCGGTGACGGACCTCTCGCACGACTCCTTCGGGGCGCGCGGCCCGGCCAGGCGCAGCTTCTACTTCCGCGACCCGGACGGCAACGTCCTCGAAGCGCGTCACTACGACTGACCGAGGACCCCGCGACCGGCCGGAGGCCCCCGCCGGGCGGCCGTGCCGCCCGAGCCGTCAGAACAGCGGCTCGGGCAGCACGCCCTCCAGGGCCAGCAGCCGGCGCTTGGTCTCCCGCCCGCCCCCGAACCCGCCGATGCCGCCGTCGCTCTCCACGACCCGGTGGCAGGGCACGACCACCGGCAGCGGGTTGGCGCCCATCGCCATGCCCACCGCCTGGGCGGCGCCGGGCTGCCCGACCCGCTCGGCCAGGTCGCCGTACCCGACGACCGCGCCGAACGGCACGCCGGAGGCCAGCTCCCGCAGGACCTCGCGGGGGAAGCCCGAGACCAGCGACCAGTCCAGCGGCAGGTCGAAAGCGTGCCGCTCGCCCGCGAAGTACGCCTCGACCTGGCGTATCGCCTCGGCCAGCAGGGGGGAGCCGGGCTCCTCGACGGGCTCGGTGCCGAGCCGGGACGCCAGCCGCTCCAGCGCGCCGTCGCGCACCGGGTCCGTGGCGTGGAACACCACGTTGACCAGGCCCTCACGGGTCGCGGCCAGCAGCAACGGGCCGATGCCGGTGGCGACGACGGCCCACACGACCCGCTGCTCGTACTGCCCATGACTGTCCATGCGCCCACCGTAGGACCCGCCACTGACAACACCGGGACGAGACGGGGGCGGAGCGGACGGGGTGGAACGGGGCGAGGAGCGGCGCGCGGGGACGCCTCTAGCCGCCCACCGCGTCCCGCACCACGTCGGGCGTGTTGGTGATGATCCCGTCGACCCCGAACCCGGCGACCCGCCGGGCGGCCGCCGCGTCGTTCACGGTCCAGGTGAGGACCTCCAGCGGCTTGCCGTGCGCCCCGTCGAGGGCGTGCACGGCGGTGACGTACCCGGCGGAGAGGGAACCGTGCGAGGGGTTGATCTGATCGGTGAAGGCCGCGTACGCGGGCAGGTCCGCCACGGGCGGCGTACCGAGGAAGCCGGTCTTCACCGCGGGTTTCAGAGCGTGGACGGTCCGCACGCTGTCCGCGCTGAAGCTCTGCACGACCAGCCGGCCCTCCAGGTGCCGGCGGTCGAGCCAGCCCTCGTTGCCCAGGAGCTTGAGGGTCTCCTGCTCGATACCGGGATACAGCTGCGGGTTCTTGATCTCCAGCAGCAGCTTCTGACGGTTTTGCTCGACACGGTCCACGAACTGCTCGAGCGTCGGCACGCGCGTGCCCGTGTACGCGGGGTCGAACCAGCTGCCCGCGTCCAGCCGGGCGATCTCCGCGGCGGTGAAGTCCTTCACCTTCCACGGCGCCCGGCCGGGGAAGACCTCCTCGACGTCGGTGGTGCGCTGCAGGCTGTCGTCGTGGAGGACGACGAGTTCACCGTCTTTGGTGCGCTGGACGTCGTTCTCCACCCAGTCGATGCCGAGTGCGGCCGCCCTGTCGACGGCGGCCAGGGTGTTCTCGGGCGCGTAGGCGGAGGCGCCCCGGTGGGCTATCACCACGGGGGGCGCGCCGGTGTCGGTGGCCCGGGCGGGGGAGAGCGGGAGCAGGAGGGCGGCGGTTCCCAGGAGCGCGGTGGTCGAAGCGGCGACAGCACGTGCGTGCATGCGTACTCCTCGCGTCGGACGATCACGGACAGTCCCACTGTGACAGCCGACGGTCAACGCGAGAGGGGCACGGGATGACCGCGGATTGAACGGAGTTGCCCATGACCGCGCACACTGGTGGCACACATATGGGGCAGAGACGTGTTTCTTTGCCGGACGGCCGTTCGGCCGTTCCGGTGGGGGCCGTACCCTCTGCGTCAACCCCGGCCGCCGGTGCGGTCCCGGGAAGGGGGATCATAACGGGAATTCCGGGACGCACGGGGCGGGAGGGCAGTCGCGCATGCAGAGCACGGTCGACGGATTCAGCTACGGTCTGGTCACACCACTGGTGGCCTACCTCATGGCCTGTCTCGGCGGCGCCCTGGGCCTGCGCTGCACCACCCGGGCCATGGTGGTCGCCCGCTCCTGGCGCCCCGGCTGGCTCGCCCTGGGCTCGGTGGCCATCGGCTGCGGCATATGGACGATGCACTACGTCGCGATGATGGGTTTCACGATCGAGGGGACGCCGATCCACTACGACCGGGCGATGACCTTCGCGAGCCTCGGCGTCGCCATCGTCATGGTGGGCACGGGGATCTTCATCGTCGGCTACCGGGGCGCGTCCGGGACGGCCCTGTTCACCGGGGGCGCCATCACGGGCCTCGGCATCGCCTCGATGCACTACCTCGGCATGGCCGGCATGAGCCTCGACGGACGTCTGGACTACGACGTGCCCACCGTCGCCCTGTCCGTGACCATCGCCGTGGCCGCCGCCACCGCCGCCCTGTGGGCGGCCGGGCGGAGCGGGGGCTTCCTGTGGAGCGTGGGCGCGAGCCTCGTCATGGGGGTGGGGGTCACCGGCATGCACTACACGGGGATGGCCGCGCTCGACGTGCACGTCCACAGCGTCTCCGGCTCCGCCGCGGGGGACTCCGCGGCGGCGCTGCTCGGGCCGATGCTGGTCGGCCCGCTCGCCCTCCTCGTCCTCGCGGGCGTCGTGGTGGTCTTCGACCCGCTGATGGTGATGGGCGGCCCCGCCGCGGTGCCCGCCGAGCGCAAGCCCGGCATACCCGCCCACTCCTCCGTCCGCCACTCCCCGGCGCGGCGGCGGCCGCGCGTCCGGGGCCCCGTCGAACGCCGCTCCCGCACCCCGCAGAGGCACTGACCCGGACCGGTTGTCAGTGGGGAGCCGTACGGTGGAAGGCATGCGGCCCGTTTCCCACATCGAACGCACGGTGGCGCCCTTCGAGGTCGTCAGCTCCTACCGGCCCAGCGGCGACCAGCCCACGGCCATCGCCGACCTCGCCCGGCGCATCGAAGCAGGTGAGAAGGACGTCGTCCTCCTGGGTGCGACCGGTACCGGCAAGTCCGCCACCACGGCGTGGATGATCGAGAAGCTCCAGCGCCCCACCCTGGTGATGGCGCCGAACAAGACGCTGGCCGCGCAGCTGGCCAACGAGTTCCGCGAGCTGCTGCCGAACAACGCCGTCGAGTACTTCGTCTCGTACTACGACTACTACCAGCCCGAGGCGTACGTCCCGCAGTCGGACACCTACATCGAGAAGGACTCCTCCATCAACGAGGAGGTCGAGCGGCTGCGCCACTCCGCGACCAACTCGCTGCTCACCCGCCGCGACGTCGTGGTGGTCGCCTCCGTCTCCTGCATCTACGGCCTCGGTACGCCGCAGGAGTACGTGGACCGCATGGTCCCCCTCCGGGTCGGCGACGAGATCGACCGCGACCAGCTGCTGCGCCGTTTCGTGGACATCCAGTACACGCGCAACGACATGGCCTTCACCCGCGGCACCTTCCGGGTCCGCGGCGACACCGTCGAGATCTTCCCGGTCTACGAGGAGCTCGCCGTGCGCATCGAGATGTTCGGCGACGAGATCGAGGCGCTGTCCACGCTGCACCCGGTCACCGGCGAGATCATCAGCGACGACCAGCAGCTGTACGTCTTCCCGGCCTCCCACTACGTCGCCGGCCCCGAGCGCATGGAGCGCGCGGTCAACGACATCGAGAAGGAGCTCGTCGAGCGCCTGGCCGAACTGGAGAAGCAGGGCAAGCTCCTGGAGGCCCAGCGGCTGCGCATGCGCACCACCTACGACATCGAGATGCTCCGCCAGATCGGCACCTGCTCCGGCGTGGAGAACTACTCGATGCACTTCGACGGCCGCCTGCCCGGCTCCCCGCCCAACACCCTGCTGGACTACTTCCCGGACGACTTCCTCCTCGTCATCGACGAGTCGCACGTCACCGTCCCGCAGATCGGCGCCATGTACGAGGGCGACGCCTCCCGCAAGCGCACCCTGGTCGACCACGGCTTCCGGCTGCCCTCCGCCCTGGACAACCGGCCGCTGAAGTGGGAGGAGTTCCAGGAGCGCGTCGGCCAGACCGTCTACCTGTCGGCCACCCCCGGCCAGTACGAGCTCTCCCGTTCGGACGGCGTCGTCGAGCAGATCATCCGCCCCACCGGCCTCGTCGACCCGGAGGTCGTCGTCAAGCCCACCGAGGGCCAGATCGACGACCTGGTGCACGAGATCCGCACGCGCGTCGAGAAGGACGAACGCGTCCTGGTCACCACGCTCACCAAGAAGATGGCCGAGGACCTCACCGACTACTTCCTGGAACTCGGCATCCAGGTGCGGTACCTGCACAGCGACGTCGACACCCTGCGCCGGGTGGAACTGCTGCGGGAGCTGCGCAGCGGCGAGTTCGACGTCCTCGTCGGCATCAACCTGCTGCGGGAGGGGCTCGACCTGCCCGAGGTGTCCCTGGTGGCGATCCTCGACGCCGACAAGGAGGGCTTCCTGCGCTCCGGCACCTCCCTGATCCAGACCATCGGCCGCGCCGCGCGGAACGTCTCCGGCCAGGTCCACATGTACGCCGACAAGATCACCCCGGCGATGGAGAAGGCCATCGACGAGACCAACCGCCGCCGGGAGAAGCAGATCGCCTACAACAAGGCGAACGGCATCGACCCCCAGCCGCTGCGCAAGAAGATCAACGACATCGTCGCCCAGATCGCCCGCGAGGACATCGACACCGAGCAGCTGCTCGGATCCGGCTACCGCAAGGCCGGCAAGGACGGCGGGGGCACCAGGACCCCCGTGCCCGCCCTCGGAACCAAGGCGGCCAAGGGCGCGAAGGCGGCCAAGGGAGCCAAGGGCAAGGCCGGGGAGACGGCGCCGACCGACCGTCCCGCCGCCGAACTCGCCGAGCAGATCGAGGAACTCACCGCGCGGATGCGGGCCGCCGCCGCGGACCTCCAGTTCGAGATCGCGGCCCGGCTGCGCGACGAGGTCTCCGAGATGAAGAAGGAACTGCGGCAGATGCAGGAGGCGGGCCTGTCCTGACGGCGCCGGAAGGCACCGGTCCACAGCCCGCGACCGGTGCCTCGACGCGCCCCCGCCCCGCCCCGCACGGACTGTGTTGCAAGACCGACACAAAGTGCGGACCGGGGTACGGCGCCGTCCGTGCCCCTGCGTAGGGTTCTGGTCAACCGCGGTTTTGCGGCAACAGGGGACAGTTCGAGAGGGGAATCAGCGCGTGACCGTCAACATGACCAAGGGTCAGGCCATCAGCCTTCAGAAGGACGACGGCGGCAGTCTGACCGCGGTCCGCATGGGTCTCGGCTGGCAGGCGGCTCCCCGTCGCGGCCTGTTCGGCTCGCGCACCCGGGAGATCGACCTGGACGCCTCCGCCGTCCTGTTCGCGGACAAGCAGCCGGTCGACGTCGTCTTCTTCCGCCACCTGGTGAGCGACGACGGCTCCGTGCGGCACACCGGTGACAACCTCGTCGGCGGTGTCGGCCAGGGCGGCGACGACGAGGCCATCCTCGTCGACCTGTCGCGCGTCCCGGTCCACATCGACCAGATCGTCTTCACCGTGAACTCCTTCACCGGCCAGACCTTCCAGGAGGTGCAGAACGCCTTCTGCCGCCTCGTCGACGAGACCAACGGCCAGGAGCTCGCCCGCTACACGCTGGCCGGCGGCGGCGCCTACACGGCCCAGATCATGGCGAAGGTGCACCGCGCGGGCTCGGGCTGGACGATGACGGCCCTCGGCAACCCGGCCAACGGCCGCACCTTCCAGGACCTGATGCCGGCGATCCTGCCGGTTCTCTAGGCGCCGCGGGGCCGAGGCGGCCGGCGGGCGGCACACGCACCCATCACACGCGACACGGGGGGACGAAGGCGATGACGGCCGAGCTGGTGCGGGGGCAGAACCACCCGCTCTCCCAGTCCCGTCTGGAGATCCGGATCTCGGCCGGCACGCCGATCGTGGCCGCGGCCGCACTCGGCGACGAGAACGGCCGGATCCACGGGACGCAGTGGGTGGCCCATCCGGGCGCCCCCACCCAGCCCGGTCTGGAGGTACCGCGGCAGGCGGCCGCCGACCACCGTCTCGCGGTGGACCTGGACGCCATGACGGACGCGGTCCACCGGGTCAGCGTGCTGCTCGCCCTGCCCGCCGCGGGCGGCGGCCCGGGGCCCACCCGGTTCGGCGCCGTGGCGGCCCCCTTCGTCGCCGTCACCGGCCTGGACGGCACCGAGGTCGCCAGCTACACCATCACCGGCCTGGAGACCGAGTCGGCCGTCATCGCCCTGGAGCTCTACCGGAGGCAGGGCGCCTGGAAGGTGCGCGCCGTCGGCCAGGGGTACGCCGGCGGCCTGGCCGAACTCCTCACCGACCAGGGCCTGCCCCAGGCCGGGCAGCTCGCGGCCGGCATCGGCGAGGCGGTCGCGCAGGGCCTCGCCCGCTCCGTGCAGGCACCCCCGTCCCGCCCGTCCGGCGGCGACCGCTCCCGCCAGGCCGCCGCACCGGCCGTCGGCCCGGACCAGGGCGGCACCGCTCCCCGGAGCACCCCGGACCCCGCTCCGCCCGCGTACGGCGGGCAGCCGACCGGCCTGCCGGGTCAGGACGGCCCCCAGCCGGCGTACGGGGGAGCCGGCGCGGCGGAGCCGGCCCCGGCCACCGGCGGCCCGATCGACTACAGCCACCCCCGGCGGCGGACCTCCGCTCCGCCGCCGCCCCCGCCGACCGCCCCGCCGGCCCCGCCCGGGCAGCCCGCGCAGCCCGTCGCGGGGGACGCCACCGGCTGGTCCATGGAGGAGCGGCTCTACAACCAGGTCTGGGGCATGTTCGAGGACCTGGCCCGCACCACCGCCGCCTACCGCAGCGCCGTCGACTTCGCCGAGTCGCGCATGGACAAGGAGCTCGAGCAGGCCCTGTCCGACCCGCGCAGCCGGATCGGCGGCCAGGGCGACGCCGCGCGCGAGGCGGCCCGCGCCCGGCACGGCCGGCTCGTCGACCAGGCGCGGGAGGTCCTCGACCGGGACCTCGCCCAGCTCGTCGCCGAGGCCGAGGTCGTCGAACCCGCACTGCCCCCGGCCTTCGCGCGCTGGGACAACCCCGTCTGGCACGCCTACCGGGTGCCCATGGAGATACCCATGGCGCTGCGCCTGGGCGACCTCAGCCTTCCCGAGGCCGACCGGCTCCGCATCCCCATGCTGCTCCGGCTGCCCCTGGAGCGCGGGCTGTGGATCGACAGCGGACGGACCGGCTCGCCCGACGGATCGTTCACCGACTCCCACGACGTGCGGCACCTCGCCGTGGAGACGGCGGTGGCCCACGCGGCCCGGCTGCTCGCCGCCTACCCGGCCGGTGAGTTCACCGTGCACGTCATCGACCCCGCCGGATCCGGCGCGCGGGCGCTGGCGCCGCTGACGCGGACCGGTGTGCTCGCGGCCCCGCCCGCCCTGGGCGCCGCGGGCGTGGCGGACGTCCTGGGCCGGCTCACCCAGCGGGTCGACCTGGTGCAGATGGCGCTGCGCGGGGGCGCACCGGACGCGCTGCCCCCCGGCTTCGACACCTCCCAGCAGCTGCTGATCGTCAACGACTTCCCGCACGGCTTCGACGACCGGGCCGTCAACCAGCTGCGCTACCTCGCCGACGAGGGCCCGTCCGTCGGCGTGCACCTGATGATGGTCGCCGACCGCGAGGAGTCCGCCGGCTACGGCCCGCTGCTCGATCCGCTGTGGCGTTCGCTGCTGCGGCTGACCCCGGTGGCCGACGACCACCTGGCCGACCCGTGGGTCGGACACGCCTGGACGTACGAGCCCCCGCTGGTGCCGCCCGGCAGCCAGGTCCTCCACCAGGTGCTCACCCAGGTCGCCGCCGCCCGCCGCGCGTGGAACCGGTGAGGGCCCCGCGCCCCTGCGCCGGGCCCTCGGCAGAGCAACTGTGACCTGCGCCTCTATACCGTCGTTTATCTAGCTCTTTACCATCACTTGGTGATGGGGGTACTGTTTCTCGTACGGAGGGGAGTACTCCCTGTCTGTGCGGCGACCCCGTCAATACGGATCAGGCCAGATCCCGGGGCGTCGGCCCATGGGCCTGTCCGGCGCTGTCCAGCGCCCGGGTCCGGGTGGAAGAGACCTCCGGCAGCGACGACGCTGACTTTTGCCGTGTGACGTATCTGCCGGAGGCGCAGTGGATGTTTCCATGACCCTGTGGGTCCTGACGATCGTGGGCCTCGCCGCCCTGATCTCGGTCGACTTCTTCATCGGCCGCAAACCGCATGACGTATCCGTCAAGGAAGCCGGTATCTGGACGATCGTCTGGATCGCCCTGGCCGTGCTCTTCGGGCTCGGCCTGCTGGTCTTCGGCGGCGGCCAGCCCGCCGGTGAGTTCTTCGCCGGCTTCATCACCGAGAAGTCGCTGAGCGTCGACAACCTCTTCGTCTTCGTCCTGATCATGGCGAAGTTCGCGGTGCCGTCGCAGTACCAGCAGCGTGTCCTGCTGGTCGGTGTCCTCATCGCCCTGGTGCTGCGCGCCGTCTTCATCGCCGCGGGCGCCGCGATCATCGCCAGCTTCTCGTGGGTGTTCTACATCTTCGGTGCCTTCCTGATCTGGACCGCCTGGAAGCTCATCCAGGAGGCCCGGGCCGACGAGGAGGAAGAGGAGTTCGAGGAGAACAAGCTCCTCAAGGCCGCCGAGCGCCGCTTCGGCGTGGCCGACCGGTACCACGGCACCAAGCTGTGGATCGAGCAGAACGGCAAGCGGGTCATGACCCCGATGCTGGTCGTGATGCTCGCCATCGGTACCACCGACGTCCTGTTCGCGCTCGACTCGATCCCCGCGATCTTCGGCCTGACCCAGGACCCGTACATCGTGTTCACCGCGAACGCGTTCGCCCTGATGGGCCTGCGGCAGCTGTACTTCCTCATCGGCGGCCTGCTGAAGAAGCTGGTCCACCTCTCCTACGGTCTGTCGATCATCCTCGGCTTCATCGGCGTGAAGCTGGTGCTGCACGCCCTGCACGAGTCGGGGGTACACGTTCCCGAGATCAGCATTCCGGTCTCGCTGGGCGTGATCTGCGGGGTCCTGGTCGTCACCACGATCACCAGCCTGCGGGCCTCCCGCAAGCTGGCGGAGGCCGAAGCCGCAGAGGACCGGGGAGGCCGGGGAGACGATCCCGTGAAGGACGAGGTCGACGCCTGATCCGTCCTCCGCACGGAACAACCGCCCCTACCGGGAACGGAGAGAGCGCATAGCAGTCCCTCATTCCCGCTGTCCGCATGGGTCGGTGGCGTGTCGTTGCACGAACACGCCACCGACCCATGCCCACATCCGCGCCGAACGGTCGGCGCCCATCGCAACGAACTCGTACGAGGAGGCCATACGTGACCATGATGACCCCGAGGCGATCAGGACGGCGGAGCGCACGGACACCCCGTGCGACGGTGACAGTCATGACACCCGCCCCGGTCCACCGGTGGTCGAAAGGAGTCTCCGGCACGGTGCACCGCCCGCTGGGGGCCGGGGCGGTCGCCCCGTGATCGCTCGGATGAGACCGTTCGCGACCCAGTGGACGACCCTGGTGCCGCCGCTCGCGGTGATCCTGCTGGTCTTCACCTGGGGACGCGAGCTGCCCGGAGGGATCGTCGCGGTGGCCACCCTGGTCCTCGCGGGGGCCGTGCTGGCAGCCGTGCACCACGCGGAAGTGGTCGCCCACCGGGTCGGTGAACCCTTCGGCTCCCTGGTCCTCGCGGTCGCCGTCACCGTCATCGAGGTGGCGCTGATCGTGACCCTCATGATGGACGGCGGGGACAAGAGCGCGACGCTCGCCAGGGACACCGTGTTCGCGGCCGTGATGATCACCTGCAACGGCATCCTCGGACTGAGCCTCCTGGTCGGCTCGCTGCGCCACGGCACCGCCGTCTTCAACTCGGAAGGAAGCGGTTCGGCCCTCGCCACGGTCGCGACACTGGCGACCCTCAGCCTCGTGCTGCCGACGTTCACCACGAGCAAGCCGGGCCCGGAGTTCTCCTCCGTGCAGCTCACGTTCGCGGCGGTGATCTCCCTGGTCCTCTACGGCTTGTTCGTGGCGACCCAGACCGTGCGGCACCGCGACTACTTCCTGCCCGTCCCCCGGCAGGAGAAGGGGGACACCTCCGCGGGGCCCGTCGAGGAGCACGCCGAAGCGCCGTCCGCGCGCACCGCGCTGATCAGCCTGGGGCTGCTGGGCCTGGCCCTGATCGGTGTGGTCGGCCTTGCCAAAGGAGTCTCACCCGCCATCGAGTCCGCGGTGGACACGGCCGGTCTGCCCCACGCCATCGTCGGTGTGATCATCGCCCTGCTGGTGCTCCTCCCCGAGACCATCGCCGCGGTGCGCGCCGCTCGGCGCGACCAGGTCCAGATCAGCATGAACCTCGCGCTCGGCTCGGCGATGGCGAGCATTGGCCTGACCATTCCCGCGGTGGCGCTGGCCTCCCTCTGGCTCACCGGTCCGCTCATCCTCGGCCTGAGCAGCACCCACATGGTGCTGCTCCTCCTGACCGTGCTGGTGAGCGCGCTGACCGTGGTCCCCGGACGGGCCACACCGCTCCAGGGCGGGGTGCACCTGGTGCTGCTCGCGGCCTATCTGGAGCTGGCGATCAACCCGTAGCGCGGAAGGCGCACCGCCGGTCCCCGGGCGAACCGCACACGGCGGCTCGCCCGGGGACCGGGCGGTTTCCCGTACGCGACGCCCCAGCGGGCGACGGTGCCGCGCCGGGCGGGACCGCCCACCCGGACCGGGCCGCCGCGGGGGATCACCGGCTGCGGAACGGCGTGCCCAGGTCCACGCACGTTCCGCAGGGTGCGAGGCCGGGGCCGGGCAGCCGTCCGGCGCACCGTGATAGACCGGGTGCCAGCAGCGGTCCCGGCGGGGACCGCCCCACTCCCGAACGGACCGGAGGAACCGTGCCCCGCAACCTGGCCACCGCCCCGATCATGATCCTCAACGGCCCCAACCTGAACCTGCTCGGACAGCGCCAGCCGGAGATCTACGGCTCCGACACGCTCGCCGACGTGGAGGCGATGTGCGCCAAGGCGGCGGCCGCCCACAACGGCACGGTGGACCTGCGGCAGTCCAACCACGAGGGCCGGCTGGTGGACTGGATCCACGAGGCGCGGCTGAACCACTGCGGGATCGTCATCAACCCCGGCGCGTACTCGCACACCTCCGTCGCGATCCTGGACGCCCTCAACGCCTGTGACGGCCTGCCCGTGGTGGAGGTCCACATCTCCAACATCCACCGGCGCGAGTCCTTCCGGCACCACTCCTACGTCTCCCTGCGCGCCGACGGCGTCATCGCGGGATGCGGGGTGCAGGGGTACGTGTTCGCGGTGGAGCGGATCGCGGCCCTGGCCGGCGCGGGAGCGGCCGGGGCGTGAGCCCCGCCGCCCACCACCCGCTCACCACCCGCGCGCGTGCCACTCCGGCAGGTGCGGGCGCTCCGCGCCCAGCGTGGTGTCGTTGCCGTGGCCGGGGTAGACCCAGGTCTCGTCGGGGAGCACGTCGAAGATCTTGGTCTCGACGTCGTGGATCAGGCTGGCGAACGCCTCCGGGTCCTTGCGGGTGTTGCCCACACCGCCCGGGAACAGGCAGTCCCCGGTGAACACGTGCGGATGCCCGTGCGGATCGTCGTAGACCAGGGCGATCGATCCGGGCGTGTGCCCGACCAGGTGGCGGGCGGTGAGTTCCACCCGCCCCACGCGGAGGGTGTCGCCGTCGTCGACCAGGACGTCGGTCGGCACCGGGATGCCCTCGGCGTCGTACCGGCCGGCGTGGGTGCGGGCGCCGGTGGCGGCCACCACCTCGGCCAGCGCCTGCCAGTGGTCGCCGTGCCGGTGGGTGGTGACGACGGACGCGAGGCCGTCGTCACCGATCGTGCCCAGCAGGGTGTGGGCGTCGTCGGCCGCGTCGATCAGCAACTGCTCGTCGGTGGCCCGGCACCGCAGCAGGTAGGCGTTGTTGTTCATGGGACCGACCGCGACCTTGGTGATCATCAGGTCCTTGAGTTCGTGCACGTCGGCCGGACCGCCGACCGTCACCCGACCGCTGTACGTCATGGCCGTCAGCCTATAGCGGCGACCCCGCGCGGTCGTCCCCGGTGCGGCGGGGGAGCGTCGCCGCCCCCCGCTACAGCGGCGGGAGCGCCGGAAGCGCGCCGCCCTTCACCCTCAGCCCGGAGCCGTCACGGCGCCCGGCGAGCCAGCCGAGCAGGTCGGCGGCCGCGCCCTCGACCACGACCGGGCCGCCCCCGGCTCCGCCCCCGGTCCTCCAGGAACGGCCGTCGTCGGCGGTCAGGTCCGTCGCGGGCACGTCCCGGTGCCCGGTGAACCGCTGCGCCAGGAAGCCGATCTCCCGTTCCGTGAACTCCGCCGGCAGGTCCTCCAGTTCGCGGCCGATGCCGAGGTCCACGTGGTGCAGCTCCACCTCGGCCCAGCGCCGGAACAGCACCCCGACCGCCCGGTCCGTGACCCCGTTGCGCAGTTCCACCGTGCGCGACCAGTCCGCGGGCGCGGCACACACCGCCCGGAAGCGCTCCGCGCTCTCCCGCACATCGGCGAGGTGCGCGTCGAGGGGGCGCGGGGCACCCCGCTCGATGTCGGCCTCCCGGGCCTCGCCGGAGACGTACATGGGGCGCCCCTCGAGGACGTTCACCAGGGCGTCCGCGTTGCGGGCGAGGTGGGCCAGCACGTGACCGCGGGTCCAGCCGGGCAGCCGTGACGAATGGGTCACAGCCGCGTTGTCCAGTGCGCCGACCGCGGTGAGCAGCCGCTCGGTCGCGGCCTGCACAGACGCCAGGTCATGAGCGTGATCGTTCATGGCGCCGACCCTAGCCGCGCCACACCTTCGGGTGAAGGGGGCGAAGCAGCGCCGTAAATCGAATGCACGTGCTATAAGGTCGTGGGCGGCGTCGGGCATGCTGGAAGGCCGGGATGTGTTCTCAACCTGTGAATCCGACCGGCGTTGTCAGTGGCTCCCCCTAGTCTGGAAAAGTACGGGGGCCCCGCCCCTGTCACTTCTCTCAAGAAAGGTGCGGACCGGCGTGGCCGACCGTCTCATCGTCCGTGGAGCGCGCGAGCACAACCTCAAGAACGTCTCGCTCGACCTCCCGCGCGACTCGCTCATCGTCTTCACGGGCCTGTCGGGGTCGGGCAAGTCCTCGCTCGCGTTCGACACGATCTTCGCCGAGGGGCAGCGGCGCTACGTGGAGTCGCTCTCCTCGTACGCCCGGCAGTTCCTCGGCCAGATGGACAAGCCGGACGTCGACTTCATCGAGGGCCTGTCCCCGGCGGTCTCCATCGACCAGAAGTCGACCTCGCGCAACCCGCGCTCCACGGTCGGCACCATCACCGAGGTCTACGACTACCTGCGTCTGCTCTTCGCGCGCATCGGCAAGCCGCACTGCCCCGAGTGCGGCCGGCCGATCTCCCGCCAGTCGCCGCAGGCCATCGTCGACAGGGTCCTGGAGCTGCCGGAGGGCAGCCGCTTCCAGGTGCTCTCCCCGCTGGTGCGCGAGCGCAAGGGGGAGTTCCTCGACCTCTTCGCCGACCTCCAGACCAAGGGCTACTCCCGCGCGCGGGTGGACGGCGAGACCGTCCAGCTCTCCAGCCCGCCCACGCTGAAGAAGCAGGAGAAGCACACCATCGAGGTGGTCGTCGACCGCCTCACGGTGAAGGACGGCGCCAAGCGCCGCCTCACCGACTCCGTGGAGACCGCCCTCGGCCTGTCCGGCGGCATGGTCGTGCTCGACTTCGTCGACCTCCCCGAGGACGACCCCGAGCGCGAGCGCATGTACTCCGAGCACCTGTACTGCCCGTACGACGACCTGTCCTTCGAGGAGCTGGAGCCCCGCTCCTTCTCCTTCAACTCGCCCTTCGGCGCCTGCCCCGAGTGCACCGGCATCGGCACGCGGATGGAGGTCGATCCGGAGCTGGTCGTCCCCGACCCGGACAAGAGCCTCGACGAGGGCGCCATCCACCCCTGGTCGCACGGCCACACCAAGGACTACTTCGACCGTCTGATCGGTGCCCTCGCGGACGCGCTGGGCTTCCGCACCGACATCCCCTTCGGTGGCCTGCCGCAGCGCGCCAGGAAGGCGCTGCTGTACGGCCACAAGACCCAGGTCGAGGTCCGCTACCGCAACCGCTACGGCCGCGAGCGCCGGTACACCACGGCCTTCGAGGGCGCCGTCCCCTTCGTCAAGCGCCGGCACAGCGAGGCCGAGAGCGACGCCAGCCGCGAGCGCTTCGAGGGGTACATGCGCGAGGTGCCCTGCCCCGCCTGCGAGGGCACCCGCCTCAAGCCGGTCGTCCTCGCCGTCACGGTCATGGGCAGGTCCATCGCCGAGGTCTCCGCGATGTCCATCAGCGACTGCGCGGACTTCCTGGGCGAGCTGAAGCTCACCGCCCGCGACAAGAAGATCGCCGAGCGCGTGCTCAAGGAGGTCAACGAGCGGCTGCGCTTCCTGGTCGACGTCGGCCTGGACTACCTCTCGCTCAACCGCGCGGCGGGCACGCTCTCCGGCGGCGAGGCCCAGCGCATCCGCCTGGCCACCCAGATCGGCTCCGGACTCGTCGGCGTGCTCTACGTCCTCGACGAGCCGTCCATCGGCCTGCACCAGCGGGACAACCACCGGCTGATCGAGACCCTGGTCCGGCTGCGCGACATGGGCAACACGCTCATCGTCGTCGAGCACGACGAGGACACCATCAAGACCGCCGACTGGGTCGTCGACATCGGCCCCGGCGCCGGCGAGCACGGCGGCAAGGTCGTGCACAGCGGCTCCTACAAGGAACTGCTCGCCAACACCGAGTCGCAGACCGGCCAGTACCTGTCCGGCAGGAAGTCCATCCCGCTGCCCGACGACCGCCGCCCGCACGACCCGTCGCGCCGGCTCACGGTGCACGGCGCCCGCGAGAACAACCTCCAGGACATCGACGTGTCCTTCCCGCTGGGCGTGTTCACCGCGGTCACCGGCGTCTCCGGCTCCGGCAAGTCCACGCTGGTCAACGACATCCTGTACACCCACCTGGCCCGCGAGCTGAACGGCGCCCGCAGCGTCCCCGGCCGGCACACGCGCGTGGAGGGCGACGACCTCGTCGACAAGGTCGTCCACGTCGACCAGTCGCCCATCGGCCGCACCCCGCGCTCCAACCCGGCCACGTACACCGGTGTCTTCGACCACGTCCGCAAGCTGTTCGCCGAGACCACCGAGGCGAAGGTCCGCGGGTACATGCCCGGCCGCTTCTCCTTCAACGTCAAGGGCGGACGCTGCGAGAACTGCTCGGGCGACGGCACCATCAAGATCGAGATGAACTTCCTCCCGGACGTGTACGTCCCGTGCGAGGTCTGCCACGGCGCCCGCTACAACCGGGAGACCCTGGAGGTCCACTACAAGGGCAAGTCCATCGCCGACGTGCTGAACATGCCGATCGAGGAGGCCCTGCACTTCTTCGAGGCCGTTCCGGCGATCTCCCGTCACCTGAGGACGCTCAACGACGTCGGGCTCGGCTACGTCCGGCTCGGCCAGTCCGCGACCACCCTGTCCGGCGGTGAGGCGCAGCGCGTGAAGCTCGCCAGCGAGCTGCAGAAGCGCTCCACCGGCCGCACGGTCTACGTCCTGGACGAGCCGACCACCGGACTGCACTTCGAGGACATCAGCAAGCTGCTGAAGGTCCTGTCGGGCCTGGTCGACAAGGGCAACACGGTCATCGTCATCGAGCACAACCTCGACGTGATCAAGACCGCCGACTGGGTCGTCGACATGGGTCCCGAGGGCGGTTCCGGCGGCGGCCTGGTCGTCGCGGAGGGCACGCCCGAGCAGGTCGCGAGCGTTTCGACCAGCCACACCGGCAAGTTCCTGCGGGAGATCCTGGGCCCGGAGAGGATCAGCGACGCCACCCAGGTGCCGGCCCCGCGCAAGGCGGCGAAGAAGACGGTCGCCGCCCGGTCCACCACCCGGAGGACCGCCACCAAGGCGGTCGACGGCACCGCCACCGGGAAGACGGCCGGGAGCGGCAGGGCGACGGCCGCCGCGAAGAAGAAGGCGACGCGGACGGCCGGGGACTGACCCGGCCGGACTCCCGCACGCCGTCGTGTCCCCACGGGACTGCCCGTGGGGACACGACGTGCCGTAGTACGGCTCCCGCGGCGGGCACGGGACCGGCCGGTCCCGTGCCCGCCGCGGCGGGTTCAGCCGGCCAGCTCGTGGGCGTACGGAGGTTCCGCGCCCGCGCGTGAGCAGGTGACCGCCGCCGCGCGCGCCGCGAAGCCGAGCAGCCCCGCCCAGCCGTCGGCGTCCAGGGCGGCCACGCCCGTGTCACTGAGCGCGTCCCGGGCCGCGAGGCCGTGCAGCAGGGCCGCGTTCACCGTGTCACCGGCGCCGATGGTGTCCACCACCTCGACCCGCTCGCCCGGCACGGAGTACTCGCCGCCCCCGCGGGTGAACACGGTCAGCCCGTCGCCGCCCCGGGTGACCACGACCGCCGCCGGACCGGCGGCCGCCCACGTCCGGGGGGACCCGCCGAGCCACTCGGCGTCCTCCGCCGACAGCTTCAGCAGCGACACCGACGGCAGCCAGCTCTCGAACCGGGCCCGGTAGGCGTCGGGGTCGGGGATGAGTCCCGGACGGACGTTGGGGTCCAGCGCGGTGAACACACCCCGGGCGGACGCGGTGCGCAGCAGTTCCTCGTAGGCGCTCGCACCCGGTTCGAGGACGAGCGAACAGGTCCCGAAGGACACCGCACGGGTGCCGGCCGGCAACGCCCGGGGCGCCGTGAACAGCCGGTCCGCGGTCCCCTCCACGTAGAAGGTGTACGCCGCCGAGCCGTCCGCGCCGACCGTGGCGACGGCGAGCGTCGTCGGCTCGTCCCCGCGCTGCACCGACGACACGTCCACCCCGGTCTCCCGCAGCCGGTCCAGCAGCGCCTCGCCGAAGGCGTCGCGGGAGACCCGGGAGCAGAAGGCGGCGGGGGAGCCGAGGCGTCCGAGCGCCACCGCCGTGTTGAAGGGGCCGCCGCCGAGCGCCGGCGTCAGCGCCGCGAGCGCGCCGGCGCTCTGCGGTACCAGGTCGATCAGTGCCTCACCGGCCACGACGATCACGAGGGGTTCCTTTCGGGCTGCACGGGCTGCACGGGCTGTGCGGGCTGCACGGACCGCCGGGACGTGCGGCGGGGGTCGGCGTGCCCGGACTCCGGCAGGTCCGGGCAGCCGCAGGAGGTGCGGTGCACGAAGGCGCACGGGAGCCGTACCGTCCGCGCGGGCCGCTCCGGCGCGGCGAGGCGGTCCAGGAGCACCTGGACGGCACGGGCGCCGATGTCCCTGCTGGGCTGGGCGATCGCGGTGAGCCGGGGCGAGAACAGGTCCGCCCAGGCGAAGTCGTCGAAACAGCACAGCGCGATGTCCTCGGGCACGGACAACCCGTGCGCCCGCAGGGCACGCAGCGCGCCGATCGTCATGGTGTTGTTGGCGGTGACCAGCGCGGTGGGACGCGGTTCGAGGGACAGCAGGGCGGCGGTGGCCCGTTCGGCACCGGCCGACGCGGAGTCGCCGTGCGCCAGGAGCCGCTCGTCGTACGGCAGCCCGGCGGCCGCCAGACCGTGCCGGTACCCGGCGATCCGCTCGGCGGTGGTACTGAGCCCCGGCAGCCCGGCGACCAGGGCGATCCTGCGGTGGCCGAGCTCGGCGAGGTGGGTGACCAGCCGGGCCGTCGGACCGGTGTTCTCGGCGCAGACCTGGTCGAAGCGCGCGTCCCCGTCCTCCGGGTCGTCGACCACCCGGTCCAGGAACACGGCCAGCACCCGGTGCCGCCCGAGGTAGGCGAGGAGCCCGGCCGGCTGCGCGGAGGGCGCGGCGATCACGCCTTCCACCCGGCGCTCGTGCAGCAGCTGGACGACCTTGCGCTCGTGCTCCGGATCGTCGTGCGGGTCGGCGATGAGCAGGCTGTAACCGTGCTCCAGGGCCTTGGCCTCGACGCCCTGGAGGATCTCGGTGAAGTACGGGTTGCTGATCGCCGACACCGCCAGCCCGATCGACCGGGTGCGGGAGGTCACCAGGGAGCGGGCCAGGGTGTTCGGGGTGTAGCCGAGTTCCTCGACGGCGTCCAGCACCGCCCGGCGGGTGTGCGGGAGCACCGGCCGGGTGCCGTTCAGGACGTGCGAGACGGTCGCGACCGAGACACCGGCGCTCCGTGCCACGTCCGCCATCGTCGCCATCGTGTGCTCCCCCTCCGGCGCCCCGCGCGCGTCGCTTCCGAGTCGGGAAGATATCCCATCCGGCGGCGCGCGTAAACGCTTGCGCAAGCGTTTACGCGCACGCTCGCGCAAGCCGGTGCACGCGTGCCCGCGCGCACCGTGGGCGCGGGCACCCGCCCTCGGCCGCCACGACCGCCCCGGGTATCGTCCCGGGGTACTGCCGTTCGACCCGTGGAGCACCGTATGTCCGCCCGACCCGCCGCGAGCCGCCGCACCGTTCTGCGAGGCGTGGCTCTCACCCCCGTCGCCGGACTGGGGCTCACCGCCTGCGGAAAGGTCGAGGACGCCCCCCTGGGACTGACCGGGCCCGTCGAGCTCGGCCCCGAGAGCGAGGTGGCCGAGGGCGGCGCGAAGCTGTACCAGGACCACAAGGTCGTGGTCAGCCGGGGCGAGGACGGCACCGTCAAGGCCTACAGCTCCCTCTGCACGCACGCGGGGTGCCCCGTCAACAAGCTGGAGGGGACGAAACTGACCTGCCCCTGCCACGGCAGCGAGTTCGACGCCACCACCGGCAAGGCACTGCGCGAGCCCGCCGTGGCCCCCCTGAAGCCGCTGACCGTCGAGGTGCGGAACGGCACGATGGTCGCCAGGCCGCAGGAGTGACCGGGACGCGGGCCGGGCGGCGCCCGCCGTCCCGCCCCGCGGTCACTCCCAGTCCCAGGCGATCCCCACGTATCCCGACCGCACGCGCGGTTCCACCAGGTGCACCGAGCGGTGCCGGCCGCTGAACGCCAGTTCCTGACGGCCGCCGCGCGGGGCCGCGGCGGAGTGCTGGGCGAACCGGTGGCAGCGCGCCGGGAGCGCCCCGGCGGTGAAGCACACCTGGAGCGCGTACTGGCCCCCCGGGGAGTCCGTCCCGTGCACGTACTCGCGCGAGACCCCGGCCGTGCCGTCCTCGACGGCGTAGCGGAAGAGGAAGGTGTCCCCGGTCCGCAGCCTGGTGTCGAAGAGCAGCTCGGCCGCGAGCACGCCGGTGTCCTGGTGCCGGCGTACGCGTCCGGTGCGGCAGTTCTCCAGGGCGTGCACGGTCATCCGGTCCGGCGCGGAGCCCGGGTCGCCGCGGTGGACGGCGATGAAACGGTCGACGCCGTCCCGGTGCGCGCGCACGATGTGGTGCGACTCGCGCTCCGCCAGCTCGCGGCGTGCGCCGATCCGGACCCGCTCGTGGTGCCCCAGGGTGTGCAGCCCGCCCTCCCGGTGCGCGCCGAGCTCGGCCAGCAGCCGCTCGAGGACGCCCGAGGCCTCGATCAGGGAGCGGTAGGACCGGGCCGCGGAGCGCCGGTTTGCCGGCCGTTCGTCCGCCTCGGCGAGCAGCCGGATCAGTGACTCCTCCGGCAGCTGCAGGATCTCCTCCAGCGCCCGCACGGCCCGCAGCGACTCCGGGCGCTGCGGGCGGCGGGCGCCCTGCTGCCAGTAGCTCAGGCTCGTGACGCCGACCCGCACGCCGTAGCGGGACAGATGGTGCTGGACCCGCTGCAGCGGCAGTCCGCGCGCGGCGATCGCGGCCCTCAGGGCGACGTGGAAGGGGCCGCCGCGCAGGGCCGAGTCCAGTTCCGCGGTGGCGACGTCCGCGTGCTGTGTGGCGTGCGGCATGCAGGGGCCTTTCTGTGAATGTCCACAACGGCTGGTCAGACCGTTCGCACGGGGCACTCCGGGGCCCGCCCCCGTCGGCACGGCGGAGTCCGCACATCCGTACGCCGCCGTTCAGGGCCCCGAGTTCCCCCGCATTGAAGCGTGTTGACCAAGTCCCGACAACACCTGATGCCCCACAGGGGCGCACACCTGCCAGGGGCCGTACCGGCCCGAGGGCCGGGACGGCCCCTGGGGTCCGTACCGGGATGCGGTTTTCGTCCGGAGTGCCGTGGCGGCTCTACGCGCGGCCGGGCCCCTCCCGGTCCTGGAGGAGGCGCAGCCGCTTGGCGCGCACGATGTCGGGATCGCGCGGGTCGAGGGACTCGACGAGCGCGGGCGCCTCGTCCGCGTACCGGCGGGCCCGGGCCGGCCGTCGTGGTTTCTCGATCCGCGTCCGTCGCATCCGACCAGCCCTCCGACTCGTGACCGTCCGCCGCTCACCCGAGGGGCGGACCCCCCACCTTCCCGCTCCCGGCCGGTGGTAACCCACCCGGGCCACCGGCCCGGCCCCGCGCCCCGCCGCAGTGTCGGCCCCCGACAGTAGGGTGTGAGACATGGCCGACCCCTCCAGCTACCGCCCCAGAGCGGGTGAGATCCCCGACTCGCCGGGGGTCTACCGGTTCCGCGACGAGCACCGCCGGGTGATCTACGTCGGAAAGGCGAAGAGCCTGCGCCAGCGCCTGGCGAACTACTTCCAGGACCTGGCGAACCTCCACCCGCGCACCCGCTCCATGGTCACCACGGCCGCGTCCGTGGAGTGGACGGTGGTGTCCACGGAGGTCGAGGCGCTCCAGCTGGAGTACTCCTGGATCAAGGAGTACGACCCCCGGTTCAACGTCAAGTACCGCGACGACAAGAGCTACCCGTACCTCGCGGTGACGATGAACGAGGAGTTCCCGCGCGTGCAGGTGATGCGCGGCCACAAGAAGAAGGGCGTGAAGTACTTCGGCCCGTACGCGCACGCGTGGGCGATCCGCGACACCGTGGACCTGCTGCTGCGCGTCTTCCCGGTGCGCACCTGCTCGGCCGGCGTGTTCAAGAACGCCGCCCGCACCGGCCGCCCCTGCCTGCTCGGCTACATCGGCAAGTGCTCGGCGCCCTGCGTGGAGCGGATCTCCGCCGAGGACCACCGGGGGCTCGCCGAGGAGTTCTGCGACTTCATGGCCGGCCGCACGGGCACCTACCTGCGCCGCCTGGAGAAGCGGATGGCGCAGGCGGCCGAGGAGATGGAGTACGAGCGGGCGGCCCGCCTGCGCGACGACATCGAGGCCCTGAAGAAGGCCATGGAGAAGAACGCGGTCGTCCTCGCCGACGCGACCGACGCCGACCTCGTCGCGGTCGCCGAGGACGAGCTGGAGGCGGCCGTCCAGATCTTCCACGTCCGCGGCGGACGCGTGCGCGGCCAGCGCGGCTGGGTCACCGACAAGGTGGAGGAGATCACCACCGGCGCCCTCGTCGAGCACGCCCTGCAGCAGCTCTACGGCGAGGAGAGCGGCGACACCGTCCCCCGGGAGGTCCTGGTCCCGGCCCTGCCCGACCCCGCGGAACCGGTCCAGCAGTGGCTCACCGAGCGGCGCGGCTCGGGCGTCTCCCTGCGGATCCCGCAGCGCGGGGACAAGAAGGCCCTGATGGAGACCGTGCAGCGCAACGCCCAGCAGGCGCTGGCCCTGCACAAGACCAAGCGCGCCTCCGACCTGACCACGCGCTCGCGCGCGCTGGAGGAGATCGCCGACGCCCTCGACCTCGACAGCGCCCCGCTGCGGATCGAGTGCTACGACGTCTCGCACCTCCAGGGCGACGACGTGGTGGCCTCCATGGTCGTCTTCGAGGACGGGCTGGCCCGCAAGAGCGAGTACCGCCGCTTCCAGATCAAGGGCTTCTCGGGGCAGGACGACGTCCGCTCCATGCACGAGGTGGTCACCCGGCGCTTCCGGCGCTACCTCGCCGAGAAGGAGCGGACGGGGGAGTGGACCGACGGGGAGGACGGCGACAAGGGCACGGCCCCCGACGGCCTCGCCGAACCGCCGGCGAGCACCCTCACCGAGGACGACGGCCGCCCCAAGCGCTTCGCCTACCCGCCCCAGCTCGTCGTCGTCGACGGCGGTGCGCCGCAGGTCGCGGCGGCCCGGCGGGCCCTGGACGAGCTCGGCATCGACGACATCGCCGTCTGCGGCCTCGCCAAGCGGCTGGAGGAGGTGTGGCTGCCGGGCGACGACGACCCGGTGGTGCTGCCCCGCACCAGCGAGGGCCTCTACCTGCTCCAGCGGATCCGTGACGAGGCCCACCGCTTCGCGATCACCTACCAGCGCACCAAGCGCGCCCAGCGCTTCCGCTCCGGTCCCCTGGACGACGTGCCGGGCCTCGGCGAGACCCGCAAGCAGGCCCTGATCAAGCATTTCGGGTCGGTCAGGAAGCTGCGAGCGGCGACGATCGAGCAGATCTGTGAGGTTCCGGGCATAGGTCGTAAGACGGCCGAGACGGTCGCCGCGGCCCTGGCCGCCGCGGCACCCGCTGCCCCCGCCGTGAACACGGCGACGGGCGAGATCATGGAAGACGTGGAAGAACCCGGCCGGACCGCGGGTTCTCCCGGGGAGCCCGTGCCCGCGGGCGCCCCGGACCGACGACGGGGGCAGGAGACATGAGCGAGCACGAGACAGGTCCCGCGACCCAGCGGGAGCGGGCGCAGCAGGGACCCGGTGAGGGTGGCACCCCCCGGAGCACACGCCAGGACGACGGAGCACAGGTGAGTACGGGCAAGGAAAAGGCCGGGGCGCCCGAGGCGGCCATCCCCGAGCTGGTGATCATCTCCGGCATGTCCGGAGCCGGCCGCTCGACGGCCGCGAAGTGTCTGGAGGACCTCGGCTGGTTCGTCGTCGACAACCTGCCGCCCGCGCTGATCCCCACCATGGTGGAGCTCGGCGCGCGCTCCCAGGGCAACGTGGCGCGGATCGCCGTCGTCGTGGACGTCCGCGGCCGGCGCTTCTTCGACAACCTCCGCGAGTCCCTGGCCGACCTCGACGCCCGGGGCGTCACCCGGCGGATCGTTTTCCTGGAGTCCTCCGACGAGGCGCTGGTGCGCCGCTTCGAGTCCGTGCGCCGCCCGCACCCCCTCCAGGGCGACGGCCGCATCGTCGACGGCATCGCCGCCGAGCGGGAACTGCTGCGCGAGCTGCGCGGCGACGCCGACCTGGTGATCGACACCTCCAGCCTGAACGTGCACGAGCTGCGCGCCAAGATGGACGCCCAGTTCGCCGGCGAGGAGGAGCCCGAGCTGCGGGCCACCGTCATGTCCTTCGGCTTCAAGTACGGCCTCCCGGTCGACGCCGACCTGGTCGTGGACATGCGCTTCCTGCCCAACCCCCACTGGGTCCCGGAGCTGCGCCCGTACACCGGCCTCAACGAGGAGGTGGCGTCGTACGTCCTCAACCAGACCGGCGCCAAGGAGTTCCTCGACCGGTACGCCGAGCTGCTGCGGCTGGTCGCCGCGGGCTACCGCCGTGAGGGCAAGCGCTACGTGACCGTCGCCGTCGGCTGCACCGGCGGCAAGCACCGTTCGGTCGCCATGTCGGAGAAGCTCGCCGCCCGGCTCGTCGCCGAGGGCGTGGAGACGGTGGTCGTCCACCGGGACATGGGACGGGAATGACACCACGTACTCCGCGGCTGAGCCGGCTGCGGCGCGCGGTCCCCGAGGGGCGTGCCGGCCGGCCGGCCGAGACCCGCGGCGCGAGACCGCGCCGCCGGGGCACCCAACCCAAGGTCGTCGCGCTCGGCGGCGGCATGGGGCTGTCCGCCTCGCTCGCCGCGCTGCGCCGGATCACCGGCGACCTCACCGCCGTCGTCACCGTGGCCGACGACGGCGGTTCCAGCGGGCGCCTGCGCGACGAACTGGGCGTGCTGCCGCCCGGCGACCTGCGCAAGGCGCTGGCCGCGCTGTGCGGCGACGACGACTGGGGCCAGACCTGGGCCCGGGTCATCCAGCACCGCTTCCAGTCCAAGGGCGACCTGCACGAGCACGCGGTCGGCAACCTGCTGATCGTCGCCCTGTGGGAGCAGCTCGGCGACCACGTCCAGGCCCTGGACCTGGTGGGCCGGCTGCTCGGCGCGCACGGGCGGGTGCTGCCCATGTCCGCGGTGCCGCTGGAGCTCCAGGCCCGCGTCCTGGGGCACGACCCCCGGCGCCCGGAGGACGTGGACACCGTCCGCGGGCAGGCGACCGTCGCCCTCACCCCCGGCGAGGTGCAGTCCGTGCACCTCGTGCCCAACGACCCGCCCGCCGTCCCCGAGGCGGTCGAGGCGGTCCTCGACGCGGACTGGGTGGTGCTCGGCCCCGGATCCTGGTTCTCCTCGGTCATCCCGCACCTGCTCGTGCCCGAGCTGCTGGACGCCCTCCTCCAGACGAAGGCGCGCCGGGTGCTCTCCTTGAACCTCGCCCCGCAGCCGGGAGAAACCGAGGGCTTCTCCCCGCAGCGTCATTTGGAGGTTTTGGGACGACACGCCCCTAAACTCGCCCTGGACGTGGTGCTGGCCGACGAGGCCGCCGTGCCCGACCGCGACCTGCTGACCGACGCCGCCGAGCGGTTCGGGGCCGCGGTCGAACTGGCGCCGGTGGCCCGGCCCGACGGAAGCCCCCGGCACGACCCGGAGCTGCTGGCCGCCGCGTACGACCGTATTTTTCGGATGCATGGAAGGATCGGCCCATGGCGATGACGGCAGCGGTGAAGGACGAGATCTCCCGGCTTCCCGTCACCCGGACCTGCTGCAGAAAGGCGGAGGTCTCCGCCGTCCTGCGGTTCGCCGGCGGCCTCCACCTGGTGAGCGGGCGCATCGTGATCGAGGCCGAGCTGGACACCGCGATGGCGGCCCGCCGGCTCAAGCGGGACATCCTGGAGATCTTCGGCCACAGCTCCGAACTGATCGTGATGGCTCCGGGCGGGCTGCGCCGCGGCTCGCGCTACGTCGTGCGCGTGGTCGCGGGCGGCGACCAGCTGGCCCGCCAGACCGGTCTGGTGGACGGCCGGGGCCGCCCGATCCGCGGTCTGCCCCCGCAGGTGGTCTCGGGGGCCACCTGCGACGCCGAGGCGGCCTGGCGCGGGGCGTTCCTGGCGCACGGCTCGCTCACCGAGCCGGGCCGCTCCTCCTCCCTGGAGGTGACCTGCCCCGGCCCCGAGGCCGCGCTCGCCCTGGTCGGCGCCGCCCGCCGCCTGTCGATCGGCGCCAAGGCGCGTGAGGTGCGCGGCGTGGACCGGGTCGTCGTGCGCGACGGCGACGCGATCGGCGCCCTGCTCACCCGGCTCGGCGCCCACGAGTCGGTACTGGCCTGGGAGGAGCGCCGGATGCGCCGCGAGGTGCGGGCCACGGCGAACCGGCTGGCCAACTTCGACGACGCCAATCTGCGCCGCTCCGCCCGCGCCGCCGTCGCCGCCGGTGCCCGGGTGCAGCGCGCCCTGGAGATCCTCGGCGAGGACGTCCCCGAGCACCTCGCCGCCGCCGGCCGGCTGCGCATGGAACACAAGCAGGCCTCCCTGGAGGAGCTGGGCGCGCTCGCCGACCCGCCGCTGACCAAGGACGCCGTGGCCGGACGCATCCGCCGGCTGCTCGCCATGGCCGACAAGCGCGCCGCCGACCTCGGCATCCCGGGCACGGAGGCCAACCTCGGCGAGGAGCTCGCCGACAACCTCGTCGGCTGACGACCCGTCAGGAGGCCGGTGCGGGCGCCCACTCGGGTGATCCGCACCGGCCTTCGCGTGTCGCCGAGGCGCCCTTGACTCGATCATCGTGTGTCATGAGCCTGGCATCTGTTCGCCGCCGTGGCGGACCACCTCTGGGGGAGGCCGTGGGGTTCATGAGACACAGAGCGGGATCGATCCTCGCCGTCGGCGCGTTCCTGGCCGGCACGGCCGCCTTGGCGCCCGTCGCCCGGGCACAACCGGAGAGCCCCGGGGCTCCCGGCGCGGAGGAGGTCAAGGTCTTCCGCGCCGACGTCACCGGCCGGCAGGTGCCCCTGCTGCTGGAGGCCGGGCAGGACGCCCACGAACTCGGCGAGCGGGTCCCCGAGAAGGGCACCGCCACCGTCGAGGTGTACCTCACCGACCGGCAGGCCGCCCGGCTGGAGGAACGGGGCGTCGACCTCACCGAGCACACGCTCTCCGCCCGGGCGGAGAACCGGGTCGCGGCCGCCGCCGAGGGCGTCTTCCGCCCGTACGGCGGGAAGGGCGGCCTCAAGGAGGAGATCCTCCGCACCGCCCGCAACCACCCCGACCTCACCAAGGTCGTCTCCATCGGCAGGACGATCAGGGGCCAGGACATCCTCGCCCTGAAGCTCACCCGGAAGGCCGGGAAGACGAAGGACGGCTCGAAACCGGCCGTCCTCTACATGTCCAACCAGCACGCGCGCGAGTGGATCACCCCGGAGATGACCCGGCGGCTGATGCACCACTACCTGGACAACTACCGGACGGACCGGCGCGTCAAGAAGATCGTCGACACCACCGAGCTGTGGTTCGTCCTGTCGGCCAACCCCGACGGCTACGACCACACCTTCGCGAGCGACGCCAACCGCCTGTGGCGCAAGAACCTGCGGGACGTCAACGGCGACGGCGTCATCGGCACCGGCGACGGCGTCGACCTCAACCGCAACTTCCCCTACAAGTGGGGCTACGACGACGAGGGCTCGTCCCCCCGCCCCGCCGGCCAGACCTACCGCGGCGCGAGTCCCGGCTCCGAGCCCGAGACCAGGGCGATCGACGCCTTCCAGAAGCGGATCGGCTTCACCTACGGCATCAACTACCACTCCGCCGCCGAACTCCTGCTCTACGGGGTCGGCTGGCAGGTGGCCACGCCGACCCCCGACGACGTGCTCTACCGGGCCCTCGCCGGCACGCCCGGGAACTCGGCGATCCCCGGCTACCACCCGCAGCTCTCCTCCGAGCTGTACACCACCAACGGCGAGGCCGACGGCCACGCGGCCAACGTCAACGGCATGGCGATGTTCACGCCCGAGATGTCGACCTGCCAGACGGCCTCGGAGGTCGACCCGGACGACGCGTGGCGGCCCGACGACTGCCGCTCGACCTTCACCTTCCCCGACGACGAGAAGCTGATCCAGCAGGAGTTCGCCAAGAACGTCCCGTTCGCGCTGTCCGTCGCCGAGAGCGCCGCTCACCCCGACCGGCCGTCCTCCGCGGTCGGTTCGCAGGCCGCCGACTTCACCCCGGCCGCGTTCACGACGTCGTACGCCCGCGGCGGCGACCAGGAGGTCTCCGTCGTCGTCCGCAAGGCCGTGCGCGACAAGGAGCTCAAGTACCGCGTCAACGGCGGCCGTACGCACGGCGAGGCGCTGCGGCCCTGGAAGGGCGGCGAGCGGTTCGGCGGCGAGGACAACCTCTACTTCGACGAGTACCGGGCCGGGATCGGGCACGGCGAGCCGGGCGACGAGGTCGAGGTGTGGTTCACCGGGAGGACCGGGGGCGGGAAGAAGGTCTCCAGCGAGCGCTTCACCTACACCGTCGCCGAACGGCCCCGCGCGGACGTCCTCGTGGTCGCCGAGGAGGGCGCGAAGGCCGCCCAGGCCCGCAAGTACGTCGACGCCCTCGGGGCCAACGGCCGGAAGGCGGCCGTCTGGGACGTCGCCGAGAGGGGCGCGCCCGACGCGCTCGGCGTGCTGAGCCACTTCGACACCGTCGTCCACCACACCGGCGCGGGCACCCCGGGCGTCGCCACCCAGCTCCAGCTGCGCGCCTTCCTCAACGAGGGCGGCCGGCTGATCGAGGCGGGCGAGCAGGCCGGCGGCAGCGTCGACCTCGGCGGCGCCCTGTCCGACGACTTCAGCCAGTACTACCTGGGCGCCTACACGCGCACGTCCACCTCCGAGGCCACCGCGTTCACCGGTTCCGGCAGGCTGGAGGGCTTCTCCGGCGCGCTCGGCGACGCGCCCGGCAACCCGCTGGACAAGGCCGGCACCTACGGCGTCACCTCCGACGAGCTGCCCGTCGCGACGCATCCGCGGTTCGCGAGCGCCGGCGCCGGGCGGTTCCCGGGCACGGCCAGCCCGTACGGCCCGTACGCGGGCGCGTACATGGCCGCCGCGGTCCACACCGACGACGGCTACAAGCGCCTCACCCGCACCATCGACCTCACCGGTACCGACGCGGCCGACGAGCCCGCCCTGCGCGCCCAGCTGCTGTGGGACACCGAACCGGGCTACGACCACGTCGTCGTCGAGGCGCACACCGCCGGCGCCGACGACTGGACGACGCTGCCCGAGGCGGGCGGCGCGACCCGCACCACCGTGCCCACCGAGTGCGGGGGCGGGTTCTACGTCGGCGAGCACCCCTGGCTGAAGCACTACCTGACCCCGGCGGAGGGCGGCTGCGCCGCGACCGGCACCACCGGCGCGTGGCACAGCCTCACCGGCTCCTCCGACGGCTGGCGGCAGGTGGACTTCGACCTGAGCGCCTACGCCGGAAAGACGGTCGAGGTCTCGATCGCCTACGTCACCGACCCGGGCAGCGGCGGCCACGGCGTCCTCGTCGACGACGCCTCCCTCGTGGTCGGCTCCACCGCGACCGGCACCGAGGGCTTCGAGACCTCGCTCGGGGCCTGGAGGGCCTCCGGACCGCCCGCCGGGAGTCCCGCCGTCCTGAAGGACTGGACCCGCACCGGAGAGCTGTTCCGGACCTACTCGGCGGTCACCACCGAGGACACCGTGCTGCTGGGCTTCGGCCTGGAGCACCTGACCTCGGCGGCCGACCGGGCCGCGCTGATGAGGAAGGCGCTCGACGCCCTCGACGCGTGACCGGGGGCGTCAACGAGCGCTGACCCGCTGTAGCGAGATGGAGGGACAAAGGCCCTCCGGTTCGGGCGGTCCGTACCCTACTGGTGGGTAAGGGCCGCCCTGCCGGGTATGGGACGACTCGATGTCACGGCCGGGGCCCCGGAGAGGTAGGGTCGACAGTGGTCGGGGACATCCCAAATACAGCTCGCCGGCACATCGGGCCGGCGTACCAACGAGGAGATCGGTTCGTGACGATCCGCGTAGGCATCAACGGCTTTGGCCGCATCGGTCGCAACTACTTCCGCGCTCTGCTGGAGCAGGGTGCGGACATCGAGATCGTGGCTGTCAACGACCTGGGTGACACCGCGACCACCGCCCACCTGCTGAAGTACGACACCATCCTCGGCCGTCTCAAGCAGGAGGTCTCGCACACCGAGGACACCATCACCGTCGGCGACAAGACGATCAAGGTGCTCTCCGAGCGCAACCCCGCCGACATCCCGTGGGGCGAGCTGGGCGTCGACATCGTCATCGAGTCGACCGGCATCTTCACGAAGAAGGAAGACGCCGAGAAGCACATCACCGGCGGCGCCAAGAAGGTCATCATCTCCGCCCCGGCGAAGAACGAAGACGTCACCATCGTCATGGGCGTCAACCAGGATCAGTACGACCCGGCGAACCACCACGTCATCTCCAACGCCTCCTGCACCACCAACTGCGTGGCGCCGATGGCGAAGGTGCTCGACGAGAACTTCGGCATCGTCAAGGGTCTGATGACGACGGTGCACGCGTACACGAACGACCAGCGCATCCTGGACTTCCCGCACAAGGACCTGCGCCGCGCGCGTGCCGCCGCCGAGAACATCATCCCGACCACCACGGGCGCCGCGAAGGCCACCGCCCTGGTGCTGCCGCAGCTCAAGGGCAAGCTGGACGGCATCGCGATGCGCGTGCCGGTTCCCACCGGCTCGGTCACCGACCTGGTCGTCGAGCTCGGCCGCGAGGTCACCAAGGAAGAGGTCAACGCCGCCTTCCAGAAGGCCGCCGAGGGCGAGCTCAAGGGCCTCCTCGAGTACACCGAGGACGCGATCGTCTCCTCCGACATCGTCAACGCCCCGGCGTCCTGCACCTTCGACTCGTCCCTGACCATGGTCCAGGACGGCAAGAACGTGAAGGTCATCGGCTGGTACGACAACGAGTGGGGCTACTCCAACCGTCTCGTCGACCTGACGGTCTTCGTGGGCAACCAGCTCTGACCGTGGAGCGGGCAGCCTGATATGAGTGCAGGGCTCGGCCGGTGCGGCGACGCGCCGTCCGAGCCCTGACGCGCGTATCGGAACGGTTGTCCTCTTTCGATCACGAGCGATCACGAGTGAACACGAGCTCTACCCAGGGAGCCCTCATGAAGACGATCGACGAACTCCTCTCCGAAGGGGTCGCGGGCAGGCGGGTCTTCGTCCGCGCCGACCTCAACGTGCCGCTGGACGGCACCACCATCACCGACGACGGCCGCATCCGCGCCGTGCTGCCCACCGTCGAGGCACTCGCCGCGGCGGGCGCCCGCGTGGTCGTCGCCTCGCACCTGGGCCGCCCCAAGGGCGCCCCGGACCCCGCCTTCTCCCTCGCCCCGGCCGCCGCGCGCCTCGGTGAACTCCTCGGCGCCGACGTGGCCTTCGCGACGGACACCGTCGGCGAGTCCGCCACGTCCACCGTGGCCGGCCTCACCGACGGGCAGGTCGCCGTCATCGAGAACCTGCGCTTCAACGCCGGTGAGACCAGCAAGGACGACGCCGAGCGCGGCGCCTTCGCCGACCGGCTCGCCGCCCTCGCCGACGTCTACGTCGGCGACGGCTTCGGCGCGGTGCACCGCAAGCACGCCTCGGTCTTCGACCTCCCGGCCCGCCTGCCGCACTACGCCGGCCACCTGATCGCCACCGAGGTCGGCGTCCTGAAGAAGCTCACCGAGGACGTCAAGCGGCCCTACGTCGTCGCCCTCGGCGGCGCCAAGGTCTCCGACAAGCTCGCCGTCATCGACGAACTGCTCGACAAGGCCGACCGGCTCCTCATCGGCGGCGGCATGGCCTACACCTTCCTCAAGGCCAAGGGCTACGAGGTCGGCAAGTCCCTGCTGCAGGAGGACCAGCTCCCCGCCGTCCGCGAGTACCTGGAGCGCGCCGAGAAGAGCGGTGTCGAGCTGGTCCTGCCGGTCGACACGCTGGTCTCCGGGGAGTTCCCGGACCTGAAGACCAAGGCGCCGGCCCACCCCGCCACCGTCGCCGCGGACGCCATCCCGGCCGACCAGGAGGGCCTGGACATCGGTCCCGAGACCCGCAAGCTGTACGCCTCGAAGCTCGCCGACGCGGCCACCGTCTTCTGGAACGGCCCCATGGGCGTCTTCGAGCACCCCGACTACGCCGAGGGCACCAAGGCGGTCGCCCAGGCCCTCACCGACTCCCGGGGCTTCACCGTGGTCGGCGGCGGCGACTCCGCCGCGGCCGTCCGTACCCTGGGCTTCGACGAGCAGGCATTCGGCCACATCTCGACCGGAGGCGGCGCCTCCCTCGAATACCTCGAGGGCAAGACGCTCCCCGGCCTCGCCGCACTGGAGGACTGACCCTCAATGAGCACCCGTACGCCGCTGATGGCGGGCAACTGGAAGATGAACCTCAACCACCTCGAGGCCATCGCCCACGTCCAGAAGCTCGCCTTCGCCCTGGCCGACAAGGACTACGAGGACGTCGAGGTCGCCGTCCTGCCGCCCTTCACCGACCTGCGCTCCGTGCAGACCCTCGTCGAAGGCGACAAGCTGAAGATCAAGTACGGCGCCCAGGACATCTCGGCGCACGACGGCGGTGCCTACACCGGCGAGATCTCCGGCCCCATGCTGGCCAAGCTGAAGTGCACCTACGTCGCGATCGGCCACTCCGAGCGCCGCCAGTACCACGGCGAGACCGACGAGCAGGTGAACGCCAAGGTCAAGGCCGCCTACAAGCACGGCATCACCCCCATCCTCTGCGTCGGCGAGGAGCTGGAGGTCCGCGAGGCGGGCCACCACGTCCCCCACACCCTCGCCCAGGTCGAGGGCGGTCTGAAGGACCTCCCGGCCGAGCAGGCCGAGTCGATCGTGATCGCCTACGAGCCCGTCTGGGCCATCGGCACCGGCAAGGTCTGCGGCGCCGGGGACGCCCAGGAGGTCTGCGCCGCCATCCGCGGCAAGATCGCCGAGCTGTACTCGCAGGAGCTGGCCGACAAGGTCCGCATCCAGTACGGCGGCTCGGTCAAGTCCGGCAACGTCGCCGAGATCATGGCGCAGGCCGACATCGACGGCGCGCTGGTCGGCGGTGCCTCGCTGGACGCGGACGAGTTCGTCAAGATCGTCCGCTTCCGCGACCAGTGAGTATGCGCTAGCGGCGATCCGTCGTACCCTTGCGGGGTCCGGCCCTGTGCTGGGCCCCGTGTCGTCCGTCCGAATCCGAGGAAGTTGGTCCAGCCGTGGTTTTGGGGTTCTCGATCGCCCTGATCGTCTTCAGCCTGCTGCTGATGCTGCTGGTGCTGATGCACAAGGGGAAGGGCGGCGGTCTCTCCGACATGTTCGGTGGTGGCATGCAGTCCTCCGTCGGCGGCTCCTCGGTCGCCGAGCGCAACCTCGACCGGATCACCGTCGTGGTCGGTCTGCTCTGGTTCGCGTGCATCGTGGTGCTGGGCATCATGATGAAGGTGAACAACTGACCCGAGGGGACGTTGCGCGCCCCTTCCCTGCGGCGCTCCCCACGTAAGGCCCCATGTCCGGTACGTGCGGCACGGCGCGTCCTATCATGGGGCCTGCGTCTGGACGTGGGGGTGGTAACTCCGGACACTGGACGCGCGTTGGGCCTTACGTAGACTGAGGCGCTCGCAGCGGAGCGGCACGCCGACTCGCTTCGCGGCACCATCACGCAGGGAGTTACGACCGTGGCAAGTGGCAACGCGATCCGGGGGAGCCGGGTCGGGGCGGGGCCGATGGGTGAGGCCGAGCGTGGCGAGTCCGCGCCGCGGCTGCGCATCTCCTTCTGGTGCTCCAACGGGCACGAGACACAGCCGAGCTTCGCGAGCGACGCGCAGGTGCCCGAAACCTGGGACTGCCCCCGCTGCGGATTCCCGGCCGGGCAGGACCGCGACAACCCCCCGGACCCGCCGCGCACCGAGCCCTACAAGACGCACCTCGCCTATGTGCGGGAGCGGCGCAGTGACGCGGACGGCGAGGCGATCCTCGCCGAGGCGCTCGCCAAACTGCGGGGCGAGATCTAGCGTTCCAGGACCGGCCGGGCACCCACGGGGGGCCTGGCCGAAGCCGTTTCCTTGCACGCCGTGGCCGACACGCGCGAACACCCGCGGGCCGGCCGCTGATACCGGTGAGCCGATCGGACGTACCTGTTGTTGCGTCGGCCGACGGCGTCACGACAGCTCATGTCCACCGCTGATCAATTAGGTTGGAAGCGCAGCGGGGCAGGTACGCAGCACAGGCAGCAAGGAAGAAGGCTGAAGTCCGAGATGAACGCAGACAGCCGTACCAGGCTCAACCAGACGCCCGAGTGGAGCGCGCTGGCCAAGCACCGTGAGGAGCTCGGCGGGACGAGCCTGCGCGAACTGTTCGCCGCCGATCCCGGTCGCGGCACCGCGTACACCCTCCGGGTCGGTGACCTGTACGTCGACTACTCCAAGCACCTGGTCACCGACGAGACGCTCGCGCTGCTGCGGGAGCTGGCGGAGGCCACCGGGGTGTTCGCGCTGCGGGACGCGATGTTCCGCGGCGAGCGGATCAACACCACCGAGGACCGGGCGGTGCTGCACACCGCGCTGCGGGCGCCGCGGGAGGCGGTGGTCGAGGTCGACGGGCAGAACGTGGTGCCGGCCGTGCACGCGGTGCTGGACCAGATGGCCGCCTTCGCCGACCGGGTCCGCTCCGGGCGGTGGACCGGGCACACCGGCAGGCGGATCCGCAACGTGGTCAACGTCGGCATCGGCGGCTCCGACCTGGGCCCCGCGATGGCGTACGAGGCGCTGCGCGCCTACACCGACCGCGCGCTGACCTTCCGGTTCGTGTCCAACGTGGACGGCGCCGACCTGCACGAGGCCGTCCGCGACCTGGACCCGGCGGAGACGCTGTTCGTCATCGCCTCCAAGACCTTCACCACCGTCGAGACGGTCACCAACGCCACCGCGGCGCGCGCCTGGCTGCTGGCGGCGCTGGGGGACGAGGCGGCGGTGGCGAAGCACTTCGTGGCGCTGTCCACCAACGCGGAGGAGGTCGCCGGGTTCGGCATCGACCCGGCGAACATGTTCGAGTTCTGGGACTGGGTCGGCGGGCGCTACTCCTACGACTCGGCGATCGGCCTGTCGCTGATGATCGCCATCGGTCCGGAGCGGTTCCGGGAGATGCTGGCGGGGTTCCGGATCGTCGACGAGCACTTCCGGACCGCGCCGGCCGAGGCCAACGTCCCGCTGCTGCTGGGGCTGCTGGGCATCTGGTACAACAACTTCCTCGGCGCGCAGTCGCACGCGGTGCTGCCGTACTCGCACTACCTGGCGAGGTTCACCGCGTACCTGCAGCAGCTGGACATGGAGTCCAACGGCAAGTCGGTGGACCGCCGGGGGCGGGCGGTGCAGTGGCAGACGGGTCCGGTGGTGTGGGGCACGCCGGGGACCAACGGGCAGCACGCCTACTACCAGTTGATCCATCAGGGCACGAAGCTGGTTCCGGCGGACTTCATCGGTTTCGCCGAGCCGGTGGCCGAGTTGAGCGGGGGGCTGAGGGCCCAGCACGATCTGCTGATGGCCAACTTCTTCGCCCAGACGCAGGCGCTGGCGTTCGGCAGGACGCCGGAGGAGGTGCGGGCGGAGGGGGTGCCGGAGGAGCTGGTGCCGCACAAGACGTTCCGGGGCAACCATCCCACGACCACGATCCTGGCGCGTGCGCTGACGCCGTCGGTGCTCGGCCAGCTGGTGGCCCTCTACGAGCACAAGGTGTTCGTGCAGGGCGCGGTCTGGGACATCGACTCCTTCGACCAGTGGGGGGTGGAGCTGGGCAAGGTGCTCGCCCGGCGCGTCGAGCCCGCCCTCACCGACGGCACCCCGGTCCCCGGCCTCGACGCCTCCACCCAGGCCCTCGTCAGCACCTACCGGGAGCTGCGCGGCCGGCAGTGAGGCACGGCGCGGGAGGCGGACGGCACAGCGCCGTCCGCCTCCCGTACAATCCCCGGCGATCATGGAAGCGAGCGCTCGGGGGAGCACCAGGTGGCACGCGCACGAGGAAGCTGGACGGACGGCACGCTGACGGCCCGGTCCTTTCTGAAGCCCCACACGGTCGCCCGGGCGGTGTTCCACCCCGCGTGGATACCGGACTCGCTCGATCCGACCGTGGAGCGCCTCAAGCGCTTCCGGGTCGTCGCCGGAGCGGTCGCCTCGCTCGGCGTCTACACCTTCGTCGAGGGCGGCTTCGCCCTCACGGAGCTGCTGGAGAACGCGCTGACCGCGTCGGCGGTGCTGCTGTTCCTCACCCCGCTGACGGTCGGCGTGATGCTCTTGGTCTGGCGGAGCACCGGTACCGTGCGGCAGCTCCGGGTGCCGCTGCTCAACTCCCTCAAGCTGCTCCTGCTGTTCGTCGGCAGCGTCGTCGGCCTGGCGTTGCTGGTGCAGACGACCAGCACCTCGGGCGGCATCCTGCTGTCCCTGGTCGGCGGCCTGGCGATGATGTGGCTTCTCGTCTTCGTGGTCGCCGGAGCCGTGCGGGTCTCCGGCAACCTCTTCGGGGCGGCCGCCGTGCACCGCTCCCTGCCGGCGCTGCTCGCCGCGGTCACCAGCTGGCTGATGGCGGTCCCGGACCTGGTCACCGGTGATCTGCACGGGCTCAGCCTGACCCTGGGCGTCGTCTTCATCCTGGGCGCGCCCGTCACCGTCACGGCCATCGCCCTGCTGGAGACGGGCCGGCTGAAGCGGCGCTACGGCATCCGGCTGCGCGCGCACCCGGCGAGCCTCCCGCCCCTGCCGGGCCCCGTCCCGACGGGACTGCCGCACGTACCGCCGCAGGGCAACCCCTACGGCCACCCGCACGTCCCCCACCCGCAGCACCCGTACGCGCCCCACCCGCAGCACCCGCACGCCCCGTATCCGCGGCACCCGTACGGGCCGGGCCCGCAGGGCCCGTACGCGCCCGGGGGGAGCGGCCACCCGTACGCCCCGCGGCCGCCGTACCCCCCGCGGCGCCCCCGGGGCCCCTACGGCGGCTGACCCCGCCGGGAGTTCAGGCGACCGCGCTCAGCGTGTCCGCGAGGCGGCGGCGGGCCGCCCGTGCGGCCGGGAGGGCGGCGAGAGCGGCGGCGCCCAGCACGGCGGCCGCCCCGAGCAGCAGCAGGAGCACGGGGGAGGGCCCCTGGGCGATGCCGGCGCCGATGCCGCTCGACCTGCCCTGGGCGTCGATCAGCCAGTGCGCCAGCGGCAGCCCCAGGACGGTGGCCACGAGCACGGCCGCCAGCGCGGTGCCGGAGATGGCCGTGACCGTGATCGCGGTGATCTGCCGGGGGGAGAGGCCGATGGCCTTGAGCGCCAGCAGGTCCCGCTCGCCCTCGCGGACCGTGCCGCCGATCGCCGTCAGCAGCTCGATCAGCCCGATCAGGGCGAGGACCACGATCAGCCCGAGCACCACCGCCCGCAGCGGGGACAGCCCGTCGGCCGGGTTGGCCACCGTGTGCACGTCGAGGTGGCCGCGCCCGGCCTCGGTCAGCCGGTCGGCCACCGCCTCCGGGTCGGCACCGGGGGCCAGACGGAGGTGGTGGAGGGTCGGCCGGAGGTCCGGGTCGTTGGCGCGGAGGGTGTCGAGCGAGGTGGAGATGACCCGGCCTGCGTTCTCCGGTTCGATGCTGCGGCCGACGATGTGCAGGATCTGCGGCCGGTCGCCGACGGTCACCCGCACCCAGTCGCCGACCCGGACGTGCAGCAGATCGAGCAGCCCCTGCCCGGCCACCGCCTCGTCCGGGCCCCGCGCGGCCCGGCCCTCGGCCAGGGTGAACGGGTACGGCTCCCGGTGGGTGCCGAGACCGCGCAGGGCGATGGTGGCCGTCTGCCCGGGCACCAGGGCGGCCACCTCCACGCCCGGGTAGGCGGCGGCGACCTGCGGATCGCGCTCCAGCAGGGCGCGGACCTCCCGCTCGCCGGGACCCGCGTCGGCGCGGACGCTGAGCGCGGTCGGCAGCCCCACCCGCTCGGGGGTGCTGTGGAAGCGGTCCAGGGTGGTCCACGCGCTCATCGCCACCACGATCAGCACCAGCGGCAGCGCCAGCCGGGCCACCGCGCCCAGGGAGCGCGGGCGGCGGGTGAACGCCCGGTGCCAGCCGAGCACCAGCGCCGGCGGCACCCGTGCTCCCAGCGCCCGCCGCGCCACGCCCGTCAGCCGGCCGGCCGGGGGAGCCGACGGCCGCGGCACCGGCACCGGCGGCACCCGGCCGGCCCGCCAGGCGGCGAGCCCGGTGGTCGCGCCGATGAACAGCACCGCCCCCACCGGCACCGCGAACAGCGCGGCGGTGTGCCCGGGCAGCCCCTGCCACACGCCGACCGCGTCGCCGAGCCGCCCCGGTACCGCGCTGCCCAGCGCCTCGGTGAGCACGGCGGCGGCCACGGCGCCCAGCAGGGCGTAGACCAGGTGCTGGACCAGGAAGACGCGGACGACCTGGCCCGGTGTGAAGCCGATCGCCTTGAGGACGGAGATGTCCCGCAGGTGCCCCCGGATCCGGGTGCCGATCGCCCCGTGCACGGCGAACCCGGCGGCGATCAGCGCGCCCAGCCCGAACAGGCCCAGCACCTGGCCGAGCAGCCGGTTGTCGCCCTGGGCCTCGGCACGCGCCTGCTGCCAGGTGGTGACCTCGCCGATCGCCCCGGCGCCCAGCACGGTCACCGCCCGCTGCACGGCGTACCCGGTGTCGCCGGGGTCGGTCAGCCGGAGCCCGACCACCTGTCCGCCCGGGTCCGTCACGGCCGACGGCAGGGCCCACACCAGGCCCGGCCGCTCACCGGGCCGGTAGCGGGGCTCGGCGCTGTCGGCGACGCCGACGACGGTCAGCTTCCGCGCGGTGCCGGACACGGTGAGCGTGTCACCGGGTGCCGCCAGCAGCGCACCGGCCAGACGGCTCTCCAGGACCACGCCGTCGGGGACGGCCGGGTCCAGCCAGTGCCCGGAGGTGACCAGCGGGCGGCCCACCTCGGGGCGCTCGACGGTGCCGCGCAGCTCGACCGAGGCGCGGCTGCCGCGCGAGGCGAGGGTGACCGGGGCGGTGGGGTGGGGGCCGTCGACGGACTCCACACCGTCCAGGTCGGCCAGCTTCCCGGCGTCGGCGGCGGCGGTGGTGTGCAGCGTCACGTGCGCGCCGTGCGCCTGCGCGAAGACGCGCTGCCAGGGGTTGGTCGCGTACCCGAACAGGGCCGTGGCCAGCAGCAGGCACGCGACGATGCCCGCGGTGGCGAGGACCAGGAACAGCGCCTCGCCGCGGTGCGTGCGCAGATCGGAGTGCGCCCAGCGCAGGGTCGCCCGCACCGGCCTCAGTCCCCCGGCGCGCAGTGGTCGTACCAGGCCCGCATGTCAGTCCTTCAGCTCCAGGACCCCGGATATGCCCTTGCCGCGCGGCGGCACGCCGTCGAGCTCCACGTCGTCGGCGATCCGCCCGTCGAAGAAGCTGATCACCCGGTCCGCGGCGCTCGCCAGCCGGGCGTCGTGGGTGACCAGCAGGATCGTCTGGCCCCGCCGGTGGAAGCGGGACAGCAGCCGCATCACCTCGCGGGTGCCCCTGCTGTCCAGGCTGCCCGCGGGCTCGTCGGCCAGCAGCAGCGGCGGGTGGTTGACCAGCGCCCGGGCCAGCGCGACCCGCTGCTGCTCACCGCCGGACAGCTCGCCCGGCATGCTCCGCTCCTTGCCCCGGAGCCCCAGCTCGGCCAGCAGCTCCTCGCGCTCGGCGCGGGCCTTCCTCGGCGACACCCCGGCGAGCAGGGCGGGCAGTTCCACGTTGTCGGCGACCGACAGGTCGGAGACGAGGTTGAAGAACTGGAAGACGATCCCGATCCGCCTGCGGCGCTCCACCGCCCAGCGCGCCTCGCCGTAGCCGTCGGTGCACTCGCCGTCCAGCCAGATGCTGCCCGCGTCCGGCCGCTGCAGTCCGCCGAGCAGATGCAGCAGCGTCGACTTGCCCGCGCCGGACGGACCGGTGATCGCGACGAATT
Organism: Streptomyces viridosporus T7A; assembly: GCF_008704515.1. Classification (NCBI taxonomy): domain Bacteria; kingdom Bacillati; phylum Actinomycetota; class Actinomycetes; order Kitasatosporales; family Streptomycetaceae; genus Streptomyces; species Streptomyces viridosporus. Next base: position 2,280,093 of record NZ_CP023700.1, on the reverse strand, counting down.
CGCCGCGCGCCACACTCAGATCGACCCCGCGCACGGCGTGCGCCGGGGCGCCCTCGCCGTGGTGCGTCTTGACCAGGCCTTCGGCACGCAGCACGGGAGCGGTGCTCTCGCTCACTGAAGCCCCTCCAGCTCTTCCTGGCACCGCTCCAGCCAGTCGAGGTCGGCCTGCAGGTGCAGCATCGCGCCTTCGATCAGCAGATGGGCGATGCGGTTGTCCCGGTCTTCGGCGGCGGCCAGCTTCGACAACTGCCGCATGGTGTTGAGGTACTGGCGCCGCTGCCGGTTGATCAGGGCGATCTGGTCGGCGAGACCGGTCTGCGGGGCCAGGGCCAGCTTCATGAAGAACTCGTCCCGCACCCGAGGCTCGTCCGCCGTCTCCTCGTACCAGGCGTGCAGCGCCTCCCGCCCGGCGTCGGTGAGGTGGTAGACCTTCTTGTTGGGCCGACTCGACTGCTCGACGTCCTCGCCCTCGATCAGCCCCGATTTCTCGAGGCGGCCGAGGGTGACGTAGATCTGGCCGACGTTCGGCTGAGGGTACGCGGAGCCCAGCAGTTGCTCAAGACCCTGCTTGAGCTCGTAGCCGTGGGCCGGGCCGCGCGCGAGCAGGGCCAGGAGGGGCAGCCGCACTCGTGCTCTCCTCCTCGCATCCCGAGTTGTGTGCCGCGGGCCCTAGTATCGCGCATACCTAACGGGTATACATGGCCTCTGACTCCCGGACAAGGGTGCCCGGGTGACGGTGTACAGGGAGGAACCTATGCGGTGGGTCCGTGCCGCGGGTAGGGGCCTCCTCGTCCTGGTCGTGGTCCTGACCGGTTACGTCGCCTCCGGAGCGCAGGCCGGGGGGGCCGGCGCGGACGGCCGCGGCCCGCTCACCCTGGCCACCGCCGGCGACCTCACCGGCTACCTCGGCTCCGTCCTCGAGGGCTGGAACCGCACCCATCCCGGGGAGAAGGTCACCCTCGTCGAGCTGCCCGACTCGGCCGACGAGACCCGCGCGCAGATGATCACCGACCTGCGCGGCGGCGAGCGCGGCCGGTTCGACGTGCTCAACATCGACGTCAGCTGGACCTCGGAGTTCGCCGCCGCCGGCTGGATCCGCCCGCTGCCCCGTGAGCGCTTCCCGCTCGGCACCTTCCTGCCACGGGTGGTGGACACGGCGACCTACGACGGCCGGCTCTACGCCGTCCCCTACGTCACCAACGCCGGACTGCTCCTGTACCGCAAGGACGTCCTGGCCGAGGAGGGCGTCGAGCCGCCGCGCAGCTGGGCCGAGCTGGAGCGGATCGCGAGGACCGTCGCCCCGGAGCACGGCCTCGACGGCTACGCGGGCCAGTTCCTGCCCTACGAGGGCCTGACCGTCAACGCGGCCGAGGCCGTCTACTCGGCCGGCGGCACCATCCTCGGCGACGAGGGCGAGCGCGTCACCGTGGACTCCCGGGCGGCCAGGGAGGGCATCGGCTTCCTGGCGCGCGGGGTCCGCGAGGGCTGGATCCCGCAGGAGGCGCTGACGTACAAGGAGGAGGAGTCCAAGCAGGCCTTCCAGAACGGCCGGCTGCTCTTCCTGCGCAACTGGCCCTACGCCTACGTCGCCGCCTCCGCCCCGGGCTCCGAGGTCGCGGGCAAGGTGGGCGCCGTGCCGCTGCCGGGGCCGGACGGTCCGGGGACGAGCGTCCTCGGCGGCTCCAACCTGGCCGTCAGCAGCCACGCCCGGCACCCCGACTCCGCGGCGCGCCTGATCGCGTACCTCACCGGCGAGCGGGTCCAGCGCCAGGTCCTCACGCGCGGCGCGCTGCCGCCGGTGCGGGCCGCGCTGTACGACGACCCCGAACTGGTCCGGCGGTTCCCCTACCTGCCGACCCTGCGCGAGAGCGTGCTCGCCGCCGCCCCGCGCCCCAAGAGCCCGCACTACGACCAGGTGAGCCTGGTCGTGCAGGCCGTCGTGCACGACGCGATGACCGGGCAGCAGACGCCCGAGGCCGCGGTGCGCCGACTGGCGACCGAACTCGCCGCCGTCTCCTCCCGCTAGACCCTCCTAGTTACTTGTTAGGTAACGCCGACATCTCATTCGGCGTCGATTCGTCCGGATATGAGTCCCTTTCACCCTGGCAACTCCCGGGCAGCTTCCGCGCATTCGTTGACACCTTCTCGACACGCCTACTTAACATGCATGCATAACCGCCGGCCCGGAGTCCCGGGCGGCCTCCGCACGCACAGACAGGTCGACGGGGTGAGTCTCCAGCACATCGACACCCACCACTGGTGGCGCGACGCAGTGATCTACCAGGTGTACGTCCGCAGCTTCCTGGACAGCACCGGTGACGGCATCGGCGATCTCGCCGGGGTCAGGGCGGGTCTGCCGTACCTGAGGAAGCTCGGCGTGGACGGGATCTGGCTGAGCCCCTTCTACCCCTCGCCGCAGCACGACCACGGCTACGACGTGGCCGACTACACGGACGTCGACCCGGTCTTCGGCGACCTCGCCGAGTTCGACCTGCTGGTGGACGCCGCCCGGCGGCTCGGCATCAAGGTGCTGCTGGACATCGTCCCCAACCACTGCTCCAGCGAGCACCCCTGGTTCCGCGCGGCGCTCGCCGCGGCCCCCGGCAGCCCGGAGCGCGCCCGCTTCCACTTCGCCGACGGCCGCGGACCCGACGGCGCCGAACCGCCCAACAACTGGCACGCCATGTTCGGCGGCCCCGCCTGGACCCGCCTCACCGAGCCGGACGGCCGGCCCGGCCAGTGGTACCTGCACATGTTCACGCCCGAACAGCCGGACTGGAACTGGCGCAACCCGGAGGTCGCCGCCGAGTTCGACCGCATCCTGCGCTTCTGGCTGGACCGGGGCGTCGACGGCTTCCGCATCGACGTCGCCGCCGGCCTGTTCAAGCACCCCGAACTGCCCGACTCGCCCGACCCGGAGGCCGACGCCCGCACCCGCGACTCGGTCAACCCGCTCGCCTGGAACCAGCCCGAGGTGCACGAGGTGTGGCGGCACTGGCGCGCGGTGTGCGAGGAGTACACCGCCCGCGACGGCCGCGAACGCCTCCTGGTCGGCGAGGTCTCCGTCCCCACCGCCCGCGAGCACGCCCAGTACGTCCGCCCGGACGAGCTGCACCAGGCGTTCTTCTTCGACCTGCTCAGCGCCCCCTGGGACGCCGACGCCTTCCGCAAGGTCATCTCCGAGGCCATGGAGGACATCGCAGGCACCGGCTCCACCGTCACCTGGGTCCTCAACAACCACGACCAGGTCCGCACCGTCACCCGCTACGGCGAGCCCACCCCCCAGGGCAGCGGACTCGGCGCCGCCCGCGCCCGCGCCGCCGCGCTGCTGATGCTGGCGCTGCCCGGCGCCGCGTACATCTACCAGGGCGAGGAACTGGGCCTGCCGGAGGTCGTCGACCTGCCCGACGACGTGCTCACCGACCCGATCTTCCGCCGCACCGGCAGCCGCGCCCGGATCCGCGACGGCTGCCGGGTGCCGCTGCCCTGGTCCGGCCAGGCCTCGCCGTTCGGCTTCACCCCCGGCGCCGAGAGCGCCGAGCCGTGGCTGCCCCAGCCCGAGTACTTCGCCGAGTACGCCACCGACCGCGCCCTCGCCGACACCCGGTCCTTCTGGCACCTGTACCGGGACGGTCTGCAACTGCGCTCCGCGCTCCCGCAGTTGGGCGAGGGCACCCTGCGCTGGCTGGACACCGAGCCCGGTGTGCTCGCCTTCGTCCGCGGCGACGGCCTCGTGTGCGCCGTCAACTTCGGCACCGCCCCCGCACCCGCCCCGGTCCCCGGCACCCCGCTGCTCGCCAGCGGCCCCTGCCCGCCCGGGATGCTCCCCGGCTCCACCGCCGCCTGGTGGATCGACGGTTCCTGAACCCCGGCAACTTCCGCACCTCTGAAGGGACATCAACGATGATGCGACGTACTCGACGTACCACCCTGCTCACCGGATGCACCGCCCTCGTCCTCGCCGTCGGCGCGACCGCCTGCGGCGGCGGCGAGCCCGTCACGGCCGGCGGCGGCGACAAGTCGCTCGGCGGCCAGACCGTCACCGTCGCCGGCGTCTGGTCCGGCAGCGAGCAGAAGAACTTCCAGAAGGTGCTGGACGCCTTCACCGAGAAGACCGGCGCCAAGACCCAGTTCGTGTCCACCGGCGACAACGTCTCCACCGTCGTCGGCAGCAAGATCGAGGGCGGCAACGCCCCCGACGTCGTCATGGTCCCGCAGGTCGGCGTGCTCAAGCAGTTCGCCGAGAAGGGCTGGCTCAAGCCGCTGGACGAGAAGGTCCGGGACACCGTGGAGAACAACTTCGCCGAGGTGTGGCGCAACTACGGCAGCGTCGACGGCACCCTGTACGGCCTGTACTTCAAGGCCGCCCACAAGTCGACCGTCTGGTACAGCCCCGAGGCCCTCGAACAGGCCGGCGTCACGCCGCCGAAGACGTACGAGGCGATGCTGGAGAGCGGGCGGACCATCTCCGACTCCGGCCTCGCCGCCTTCTCGGTCGCCGGGCAGGACGGCTGGACGCTCACCGACTGGTTCGAGAACGTCTACCTCTCCCAGGCCGGGCCCGAGAAGTACGACGCCCTGGCCGCGCACGAGATCAAGTGGACCGACCCGACGGTGGTCGAGGCGCTCACCACGCTCGGCAAGCTCTTCAAGGACAAGCAGCTCATCGAGGGCGGCCAGAAGGGGGCCCTCAACACCGACTTCCCCGGCTCGGTGGAGAAGGTCTTCGGCCCCAAGGCCGAGGCGGCCATGGTCTACGAGGGCGACTTCGTCGCGGGCGTCGCCAAGGACCAGTTCGGGAAGACCATCGGCACCGACGCGAACTTCTTCCCCTTCCCGCCGGTCGGCTCCGGCAAGGCCCCCGTGGTCAGCGGCGGCGACGCGGCCGTCGTCCTCAAGGACGGCAAGAACGCCGAGGCCGGCATGGCGCTCCTGGAGTACCTGGCCACCGCCGAGGCCGCCGCCGTGTGGGCCGAGGCGGGCGGCTTCCTCTCCCCGAACAAGGAGCTGGACCTCTCCTCCTACGGCGACGACGTCACCCGGGCCACCGCCAAGTCCCTGATCGACGCCGGCGACTCGGTCCGCTTCGACATGTCCGACCAGGCCCCGGCGGCCTTCGGCGGCACCAAGGGCGCCGGCGAGTGGAAGATCCTCCAGGACTTCCTGCGCGACCCGTCCGACCCGAAGAAGACCGCGGCCGAGCTCGAGGACGCCGCGGCCAAGGCGTACGGGAACTGACGACCATGACCGCCACACTGGTGAAAGAGGCGGGCCCTCCGGCGCCCGCGCACCCCGGCGGCGCGCGCGGCGGACGCCCGCGCCGCCGGGGGCGGGTCGTCGCCCTGCTGTTCGTGCTCCCCGCGCTGCTCCTGCTGGGCGCGCTGGTGGTGTACCCGGTGCTGTTCTCCGTGGGCCGCAGCCTCTTCGACGCCTCCGGGAACGAGTTCGTGGGCGCGGGGAACTACACCGAGATGTTCCGCGACCCGACCACCCTCAAGGCCGTCCGGAACACCGCGATCTGGGTCGTCGTCGCCCCCGCCCTGCTCACCGGCCTGGGACTGATCCTGGCCGTGCTGGTGGAGAAGGTCCGCTGGGCCACCGCCTTCAAACTGCTGCTGTTCATGCCGATGGCGGTGTCCTTCCTGGCCGCCGGCATCATCTTCCGGCTCGCCTACGACCAGGACCCGGACAAGGGCGTCCTGAACGCCGCCGCGGTCACCGTCCACGACGCCTTCAAGGGCACCTCGTCCTACCCGACCGCCCGCGCCCGCGACGACGAGGGCCTGACCCGGCAGGCGGACGGCTCCTACGTCACCGGCGCGGACGTCTCGCCCGGCGGCACGGCGGCGCTGGGCCTGGTCGGCGTCGCCCCCAAGGACCTCCCGGACGACGCCGGACCCGCCCACGCGGCGGCCTCGCGCCGGGCCGGCGCCGACGAGGTGCGCGGTGTGGTGTACCTCGACTTCACCCCCGGCGGAGGGGGGAAGCCGGGGGTGGTCGACCGGGAGGAGAGCGGACTGCCCGGGATGAAGGTCGAGGCGCTCCGCGACGGCAGGACGGTCGCGAGCACGACCACCGCGTCCGACGGCTCGTTCCGCCTCACCGGCCTGGAGAGCGGCTCGTACGCGCTGAAGCTGCCCGCCGCCAACTTCGCACCGCCCTACGAGGGCATCTCCTGGCTCGGACCGACCCTCGTCACGCCGGCGATCATCGGCGCCTACCTGTGGATCTGGACCGGCTTCGCGATGGTGCTGATCGGGGCCGGTCTGTCCACCCTGCCCCGGGACGCGCTGGAGGCGGCGCGGATGGACGGGGCCAATGAGTGGCAGATCTTCCGCCGCATCACCGTCCCGCTGCTCGCACCGGTGCTCACCGTCGTCTTCGTGACCCTGGTGATCAACGTGATGAAGGTCTTCGACCTCGTCTACATCATCGCGCCCGGGCCCGTGCAGGAGGACGCGACCGTGCTCGCGACGCAGATGTGGCTGGTGTCGTTCGGCGGAGGCAACAACCAGGGGCTCGGCAGCGCGCTCGGTGTGCTGCTGCTCCTCCTGGTCGTCCCGGCGATGGTCTTCAACGTCCGCCGTTTCCGAAGGAGTCAGCGATGAACGCGATCCGTCGCGGTCTGAGCAGCGCGGTGGTGCAGGCCTTCCTGGTCGTGATCGGCCTGGTGTGGATGACCCCGCTGGCCGGACTGTTCCTGTCCTCGCTGCGCTCCGCCGAGGACACGGCCGAGGGCGGCTGGTGGACCGTGTTCACCGACCCCGGGCAGCTGTCCTTCGACAACTACGCGGCGCTGCTGGAGAACTCCGGCATGACGCAGGCGTTCTGGAACACCGTGCTGATCTCGGTGCCGACGACCGTCCTGGTCGTGGTCGTCGCCGCGCTCGCCGGATACGCCTTCGCCTGGCTGGACTTCCCGGGGCGCGAGCCGATCTTCCTGGTCGTGGTCGCGCTGCTGGTCGTCCCCGTCCAGATCGGGCTGCTGCCGGTGGCCAAACTCTTCGGTCAACTGGGCCTGTTCGGCACCATCCCCGGGGTCGTGCTGTTCCACGTGGCGTACGGGCTGCCGTTCGCGGTGTTCCTGCTGCGGAACTACTTCGCCGAGATGCCCAAGGAGATGCTGGAGGCCGCCCGGATGGACGGCGGCAGCGAGTGGCGCATCTTCACCCGGCTCGTCCTCCCCGTCGGCCGCCCGGCGATCGCCAGCCTCGCCATCTTCCAGTTCCTGTGGGTCTGGAACGACATGCTGGTCGCCCTGCTCTTCGCCGACAGCTCCTCCCAGCCGCTGACGGTGGAACTCCAGTCGCAGATCAGGCAGTTCGGCAGCAACATCGATGTCCTGGCGCCGGGCGCGTTCTTGTCGCTGGTGGTGCCGGTGGTCGTGTTCTTCGCCTTCCAGCGGCACTTCGTGCAAGGGGTGATGGCGGGATCGGTGAAGTGACGCCCGCACCCGTCGAACGCACGGACCCCCGCCTCGTCAGGAAGCGGGGGTCCGTGCGTTCGACGGGTGCGTCAGGCCGACGCCGCCGGGTACAGCGAGCGCGGCAGCTGCGACGCCGCCGCCGAGTCCAGCAGCCACAGCGTGCGGGCACGGCCGTACGCGCCCGCGGCCGGGGCCTGGATCTCGCCCGCGCCCGACAGGGCGATCGCCGCCGCCTCGGCCTTGTCCTCGCCGGCCGCGAGCAGCCACACCTCGCGGGCCGCGCGGATCGCCGGGAGGGTGAGGGTCACCCGGGTCGGCGGGGGCTTGGGCGCGCCGTGCACGCCCACCACCGTGCGCTCCGTCTCCCGGACCGCCGGGAGCTCCGGGAAGAGGGAGGCCACGTGCGTGTCCGGGCCGACGCCCAGCATCAGGACGTCGAACGCCGGGACGGGGCCGTGGTTCTCCGGAGCGGCCGCGCGGGCCAGCTCCTGGGCGTAGGCGGCCGCCGCCGCGTCCACGTCGGCGCCGTGCGGTCCGTCGGACGCGGGCATGGCGTGCACGCGCTCCGGATCCAGCGGCACCGCGTCGAGCAGCGCCTTCCGGGCCTGGGTGACATTGCGCTCCGGGTCGCCCTCCGGCAGGAACCGCTCGTCGCCCCACCACAGGTCGAGCCGGCCCCAGTCGATCGCGTCCCGGGCCGGGGCCGCCGCCAGCGCGGCCAGCAGGCCGTTGCCGTTGCGGCCACCGGTCAGGACCACGGACGCCGAACCCCGGGAGGCCTGGGCGTCCACGATCTTCGTGATCAGCCGGGCCGCCGCGGCCTGCGCCATCAGCTCCTTGTCGCGGTGCACGACCAGCTGCGGTGTCGTACTCACTTCGTCGCCGTCCTCTTCACCGGTGCCTGCGCCGTCGCCCGGTCCGCGGGACCCTTCGCGACCGACTCGACGGGCGCGGGGACCGCCGCGCGCTCCGACTCCCCTTTGGCCGGCGCCTCACCCGGCCCGCCCGGCGCGTTTGAGGGCTTCTTCAGCCGCTCCACGCCGTAGCGCAGCGCCGACGCGTACGTGTCGTCCGGGTCCAGGCGCCGCAGCTCCTCCGCGATCAGCTCCGCCGTGTCCCGGCGCTTGAGCGCCACCGCGCGCTTGGGCTGGCCCTGGATGGACAGCGTCGCCAGCGAACCGTCGGCACGGTCCAGCACGATCGGGCCGCAGTCGGTGTCCAGGCGGACCGCCGTGAGCCCCGGACCGCTCGACAGCGAGCGCTTCACCGGGACGTCCAGCCGGTCCGCGAGCCACATCGCCAGCAGCTCGCAGCTCGGGTTGAACTCCTCGCCCTCCACCTCGGCGCCCACCACCTGGCAGGCCACCTGGTCCAGGGCCGCGGCCAGCATCGAACGCCACGGCGTGATGCGGGTCCAGGACAGGTCCGTGTCGCCCGGGGTGTAGGCGTCGGCGCGGGCCACCAGCTCCTGGACCGGCCGCTCGCAGGCGTAGGTGTCGGTCACCCGGCGCTGGGCCAGCGCGCCCAGCGGGTCCTTCGCCGGGTCCAGCGGGGCGTTGACCGGCCACCAGACCACCACCGGGGCGTCCGGCAGCAGCAGCGGCAGCACCACCGACTGGGCGTGGTCGACGACCTCGCCGTACAGCCGCAGCACCACCGTCTCGCCGGTGCCCGCGTCCGCGCCCACCCGCACCTCGGCGTCCAGGCGGGACTGCGTGCGGTCGCGGGGCGAGCGGGAGACGCGCCTGATGACCACGAGCATGCGCGAGGGGTGTTCGTGCGAGGCGTCGCCGGCCGCCTTCAGCGCGTCGTAGGCGTTCTCCTCGTCCGTCACGATGACCAGGGTGAGCACCATGCCCACGGCCGGTGTGCCGATGGCCCGGCGGCCCTGCACCAGCGCCTTGTTGATCTTGCTGGCCGTGGTGTCCGTGAGATCGATCTTCATGGCCGGCGCCAGCTCCGTCCGTCTCGCTCGAGCATTTCGTCCGCCTCGACGGGTCCCCACGTACCGGCCGCGTACTGGGCCGGCCTGCCGTTGGCGTCCCAGTACTCCTCGATCGGGTCGAGGATCTTCCAGGACAGCTCGACCTCCTCCGTGCGCGGGAAGAGGTTGGAGTCGCCGAGCAGCACGTCGAGGATCAGCCGTTCGTACGCCTCCGGGCTGGACTCGGTGAACGACTCGCCGTAGGCGAAGTCCATCGACACGTCCCGGATCTCCATCGACGTGCCCGGCACCTTGGAGCCGAAGCGCACCGTGACGCCCTCGTCCGGCTGGACGCGGATCACGATGGCGTTGGAGCCCAGTTCCTCGGTGGCGGTGGAGTCGAAGGGGGAGTGCGGCGCCCGCTGGAAGACCACCGCGATCTCGGTGACCCGGCGGCCCAGCCGCTTGCCGGTGCGCAGGTAGAAGGGGACGCCCGCCCAGCGGCGGTTGTCGATGCCCAGCTTGACCGCCGCGTAGGTGTCGGTCTTCGAGGAGGAGTCGATGCCCTCCTCCTCCAGGTACCCGATGACCTTCGCGCCGCCCTGCCAGCCGGCCGCGTACTGCCCGCGCACGGTGTCCCGGCCCAGGTCCTTCGGCAGCCGGACGGCGCCGAGCACCTTGGTCTTCTCCGCGGCCAGCGCGTCCGCGTCGAAGGAGGCGGGCTCCTCCATCGCGGTGAGCGCGAGCAGCTGCAGGAGGTGGTTCTGGATGACGTCGCGGGCGGCGCCGATGCCGTCGTAGTAGCCGGCCCGGCCGCCGATGCCGATGTCCTCGGCCATGGTGATCTGCACGTGGTCCACGTAGGACCGGTTCCAGACGGGCTCGAACATCTGGTTGGCGAAGCGCAGCGCCAGGATGTTCTGGACCGTCTCCTTGCCCAGGTAGTGGTCGATCCGGAAGACCTGGTCCGGGGCGAACACCTCGTGGACGATCGCGTTCAGCTCCTCGGCCGACCTCAGGTCGTGGCCGAAGGGCTTCTCGATGACCGCGCGGCGCCAGGAGCCGTCCTTCTGGTCGGCCAGTCCGTGCTTCTTCAGCTGCTGGATGACCACCGGGAAGGAGCGCGGCGGCACCGAGAGGTAGAAGGCGAAGTTGCCGCCCGTGCCCTGGGCCTTGTCCAGCTCCTCGATCGTGGCGCGCAGCCGCTCGAAGGACTCGTCGTCGTCGAAGGTGCCCTGCACGAACCGCATGCCCTGGATGAGCTGCTGCCAGACCTCCTCGCGGAAGGGGGTGCGGGCGTGCTCCTTGACCGCGTCGTGGACCACCTGGGCGAAGTCCTCGTTCGCCCACTCGCGGCGGGCGAAGCCGACCAGCGAGAAGCCCGGCGGCAGCAGACCTCGGTTGGCGAGGTCGTACACGGCCGGCATCAGCTTCTTGCGCGACAGGTCGCCCGTCACGCCGAAGATGACCAGGCCCGACGGCCCCGCGATGCGCGGGAGCCGTCGGTCTGCGGGGTCACGCAGCGGGTTGCTGCTGGACAACGTGTCAGCCCTCCGCGGGGGCGAGGCGCTGCAGCTCCGCCTCGGTCGACTTCAGCAGGTCGTTCCAGGAGGCCTCGAACTTCTCGACGCCCTCCTCCTCCAGGAGCCGCACCACGTCGTCGTACTCGATGCCGAGCCTCTCCACGGCGTCGAGGTCGGCGCGGGCCTGCTCGTAGGTCCCGGCGACGGTGTTGCCGGTGATCTCGCCGTGGTCCTCGGTGGCCAGCAGGGTGGCCTCCGGCATGGTGTTGACCGTGTTGGGGGCCACCAGATCGGTGACGTACATGGTGTCGCTGTACGCCTTGTCCTTCACCCCGGTGGAGGCCCACAGCGGGCGCTGCTTGTTGGCGCCCTCACGCTCCAGCGCGTTCCAGCGGTCCGAGGAGAAGACCTCCTCGTACGCCTGGTAGGCGAGGCGGGCGTTGGCGACGGCGGCCTTGCCGCGCAGCGCCTTGGCCTCGTCGGTGCCGAGCGCGTCGATCCGCTTGTCGATCTCGGTGTCCACGCGGGAGACGAAGAACGAGGCCACGGAGTGGATCTTCGACAGCTCCAGGCCGCGCTCCCTGGCCTTCTCCAGACCGGTCAGGAACGCGTCCATGACCTTGCGGTAGCGCTCCAGGGAGAAGATCAGCGTCACGTTGACGCTGATGCCCAGGCCGATGACCTCGGCGATCGCCGGGATGCCGGCCTCGGTCGCCGGGATCTTGATGAGGGTGTTGGGCCGGTCCACCAGCCAGGCCAGCTGCTTGGCCTCGGCGACGGTGGCGCGGGTGTTGTGGGCCAGGCGCGGGTCGACCTCGATGGAGACCCGGCCGTCCCGGCCGTCGGTGGCGTCGAAGACCGGGCGCAGGATGTCGGCGGCGTCGCGGACGTCCGCCGTGGTGATCATGCGGATGGCCTCTTCGACGGTGACCTTGCGGGCGGCGAGGTCGGTCAGCTGCGTGTCGTAGCCGTCGCCCTCGCTGATCGCCTTCTGGAAGATCGTCGGGTTGGTGGTGACGCCCACGACGTGCTGCTGGTCGATCAGCTCGGCGAGGTTGCCGGACGTGATCCGCTTGCGCGACAGGTCGTCCAGCCAGATCGCGACGCCTTCCTCGGAAAGGCGCTTGAGTGCGTCTGTCATGGAAATTCCATCTCCTACGTGTCGTATGTGAGCGTCAGCGCTGAGCTGCGGCAATCGATTCCCGCGCGACGGCGGCCACGTTCTCGGCGGTGAAACCGAACTCCTCGAACAGCACCTTGCCGTCCGCCGACGCACCGAAGTGCTCCAGGGACACGATGCGGCCGGCGTCCCCCACGTACCGGTGCCAGGTGAGTCCGATCCCCGCCTCGATCGCGACGCGCGCCTTCACGGACGGCGGCAGGACGCTGTCCCGGTACCCCTGGTCCTGCTCCTCGAACCACTCGACCGACGGCATGGACACCACGCGCGTCGGCACACCGTCGGCCTGGAGCCGCTCGCGCGCCTCGACGGCGACGTGCACCTCGGAACCGGTCGCGATCAGCACGACCTGCGGTTCGCCGCCGTCGGCCTCGAACATCACGTAGCCGCCGCGCGCCGCGTCCTCGTTCGGCTCGTACGTCGGCACGCCCTGGCGGGTGAGGGCCAGACCGTGCGGGGCGCCCTTGCCGAACTCCTTGGTCCAGCGCTTGAGGATCTCGCGCCAGGCGATCGCGGTCTCGTTCGCGTCGGCCGGGCGGACGACGTTCAGGCCCGGGATCGCGCGCAGCGAGGCCAGGTGCTCGACCGGCTGGTGGGTCGGGCCGTCCTCGCCCAGGCCGATGGAGTCGTGCGTCCACACGTACGTCACCGGCAGGTGCATCAGCGCCGACAGGCGCACCGCGTTGCGCATGTAGTCGGAGAACACCAGGAAGGTGCCGGCGTAGATCCGGGTGTTGCCGTGCAGCGCGATGCCGTTCATCTCCGCGGCCATGGCGTGCTCGCGGATGCCGAAGTGGATCGTGCGGCCGTACGGGTCGGCCTCGGGCAGCGGGTTGCCCGCCGGGAGGAACGACGACGTCTTGTCGATCGTGGTGTTGTTGGAGCCGGCCAGGTCGGCCGAACCGCCCCACAGCTCCGGGATCACCGCGCCGAGCGCCTGGAGCACCTTGCCGGAGGCGGCGCGGGTGGCGACGCCCTTGCCCGGCTCGAAGACCGGGAGCTTGTCCTCCCAGCCCTCGGGCAGCTCACCGGCCGCGATGCGGTCGTACTCGGCCGCGCGCTCCGGGTTGCCGCTGCGCCACTCCTGGAACGACTTCTCCCACTCCGCGCGGTCCTGCTTGCCCCGCTCCAGCGCCTTGCGGGTGTGACCGATGACCTCGTCGGAGACCTCGAAGGTCTGCTCCGGGTCGAAGCCCAGGACGCGCTTGGTGGCCGCCACCTCCTCGTCGCCCAGCGCCGAGCCGTGGGCGGCCTCGGTGTTCTGCGCGTTCGGGGCCGGCCAGGCGATGATCGAGCGCATCGCGATGAAGGACGGCCGGTCGGTGACCTTCTTCGCCTCCTGGATCGCGTCGTAGATCGCGTTCGGGTCCAGGTCGCCGTCCGGCTTCGGGGCCACCCGCTGCACGTGCCAGCCGTAGGCCTCGTACCGCTTGACGGTGTCCTCGGAGACGGCCGTCTCCGTGTCGCCCTCGATCGAGATGTGGTTGTCGTCCCACAGCAGGATCAGGTTGCCGAGCTTCTGGTGGCCGGCCAGCGAGGACGCCTCGGCGGAGATGCCCTCCTGCAGGCAGCCGTCGCCGGCGATGCAGTAGACGAAGTGGTCGAAGGGGGACTCGCCCTCGGCGGCCTCCGGGTCGAACAGGCCGCGCTCGTAGCGGGCGGCCATCGCCATGCCGACGGCGTTGGCGACGCCCTGGCCCAGCGGGCCGGTCGTCGTCTCCACGCCCTTGGTGTGCCCGTACTCCGGGTGGCCCGGGGTCTTCGAGCCCCAGGTGCGGAAGGCCTTCAGGTCGTCCAGCTCCAGGCCGAAGCCGGCCAGGTACAGCTGGGTGTAGAGGGTCAGGGACGAATGGCCGGCGGACAGCACGAAGCGGTCGCGGCCGACCCAGTCGGGGTCCGACGGGTCGTGCCGCATCACCTTCTGGAAGAGGGTGTAGGCGGCAGGCGCCAGGCTCATCGCCGTACCCGGATGGCCGTTACCGACCTTCTGTACGGCATCGGCGGCCAGGACGCGGGCGGTGTCGACGGCCCGCTGGTCCAACTCGGTCCACTCGAGGTCTGTGGTGGTCGGCTTGGTGCTCACCCTGAGTCAGGGCTCCTCTCCACATGTCGGATGCCGGTGTCTGCCCACCGGCGAGGTCGAGCCTACCCCCGTAGGACGTGCCTTCTTTCGAGTCATTCCAGACTGTGGGAACTCCCGTGGATCCGCCTCCTGACTAGGGCATCGACGTATTCGGCAGATGAATACGGAGCCGCTCATCCGGGTGCTCAATCGAGCTGGAAAGCGCACCTCGGAGACCGCCGCACAACACGACCGGACCCCCGGGGATGTCCGGGTCTGGGCAACGTCTACAGTGGCGTGGTACGCGCGAGCCCTTTACCGCCGTTTCCCATCGCGGGGGCTTGCTGGGATCTCTGTAGGGGTGTGCGTGACGGCCGTTGAATCCCGTCCAGCGGGAATGCTCGGGACGAGCCAGAGCCCGGCCCATCGGCCGTTCGGGGCGCGTGTCATGGCGTTCGTGGCTCTCACCAAGCCGCGGATCATCGAGCTGCTGCTCATCACCACCGTCCCGGTGATGTTCCTGGCGCAGCAGGGTGTGCCCGACCTGAAGCTGGTGCTGCTGACCTGCGTCGGCGGCTACCTGTCCGCGGGCGGTGCCAACGCGCTCAACATGTACATCGACCGCGACATCGACGCGCTGATGGACCGCACCTCCCAGCGCCCGCTGGTGACCGGCATGGTCAGCCCGCGCGAGTGCCTGGCCTTCGGCATCACCCTTGCGGTCGTCTCGACGCTGCTGTTCGGCCTCACCGTCAACTGGCTGTCGGCCTGGCTCGCCCTCGGCGCGCTCCTCTTCTACGTCGTCGTCTACACGATGATCCTCAAGCGGCGCACGGCGCAGAACATCGTGTGGGGCGGCATCGCCGGCTGCATGCCGGTGCTGATCGGCTGGTCCTCGGTGACGAACTCCCTCTCGTGGGCCCCGCTCGTCCTCTTCATGGTCATCTTCTTCTGGACGCCGCCGCACTACTGGCCGCTGTCCATGAAGGTCAAGGACGACTACGCGCGCGTGGGCGTGCCGATGCTGCCGGTCATCGCCGGCAACAAGGCGGTCGCCAAGCAGATCGTGATCTACAGCTGGGTCATGGTCGGCGTGTCCCTGCTGCTCACCCCGCTGGGCTACACGGGCTGGTTCTACACCGCGGTCGCCCTCGCCGCCGGCGGCTGGTGGCTGTGGGAGGCGCACGCGCTGCTGAACCGCGCGAAGGCCGAGGTGACCGGCGCCAAGCTGAAGGAGATGCGCCTGTTCCACTGGTCCATCACCTATGTGTCGCTGCTCTTCGTGGCGATCGCGGTGGACCCGTTCCTGAGGTGACCGCCTGCTGACGCCGATCGGGCGGGGGACGTGGCCAAGGCCACGGACCCCGCCGTCGCCGTTTGATCTACTCGTCGGTAGCATCCTGGTCATGGCAGACACGCAGCAGGTGGACCCGAAGGCCGAGCAGAAGGCGGCCCGGCTCGCCCAGCAGATCAGCGGCTTCGCCAAGGCGCACGGCGGCGCCGAGGGGCAGATCGCCTACCTCGGCCAGCGCGGCGCCCGGATCGTGCTCGTCGGCGAGGACGGCGGCTGGGGCGATCTCGTCGCACCCTCCTACGCGATCGCCGAGAGGGCGGTGGAGAAGGCGGGGATCACCGTCCACGAGGACTTCGACGGCGAGTTCGCGGCCAAGGTCAGGACCGGCCCGTACGAGTGGAGCCGTATGGCGGGCATCCAGGTGGGCGGTCCCTCCAACGGCTGACCGGCCCGACCGCAACACCTCTGCGCCGGTTCACCCGTTAGGACGTGTAGGCAGCACAGCGTCCAGACGGGGAGCCCCGGATGATCGACCCGCCGTCCCTCGTGGACCAGTACTGCCACGGCGTACTGCGCACGGAGCTGGGCCTCGGCACCTTCGAGGCCCAGCTGGCCCGCACCGAGGGGCCGCCCGCCCCCGGCACCACCCTCTTCGACACCCAGACCGGGTTCGCCGTACGCCGCTGGTGCCCGCCCCTGCTCGGCCTGGAGCCGCACTGCCCGCCCGCCCGCTATCTCGCCCGGCGCCGTGAGCTGGGCGTCGTCGAGGCGGGACGCCGGCTGCTGCGGGGCAGCGGCATCACCACCTACCTGGTCGACACGGGACCGCCCGGCGACCTCACCGGTCCCGCCGAGCTGGCCGCGGCCGGGGACGCCGAGGCCCACGAGATCGTCCCCCTGGAGCAACTGGCCGAACAGGTCGCCGACACCTCCGGCACCGTCGAGTCCTTCCTGGCCAACCTCGACGAGTCCGTGCACGGCGCCGCCGCGCACGCCGTCGCCTTCGCCTCCGTCGCCGGCCTGCGGCACGGGCTGGCCCTCGCCCCCGAGCCGCCCGGGCCCAGGGAGGTGCGCGGCGCGGCCGGGCGCTGGCTGGCCGCCCGCCGGGCCGGGGACGAGCTGAGCGACCCGGTGCTGCTGCGCCACCTGCTGTGGAGCGCGGTCGCCTCGGCCCGCCCCCTGCAGCTGCACGCGGGACTCGGCGCGCCGGGCGCCCGCGTCGACCGCGCCGACCCGGTGCTGCTGACCGACTTCGTCCGGGCCACCGCCGGCCTCCGCGCCGACCTCGTGCTGCTGCACGGCTACCCGTACCACCGCCACGCCGCCCACCTCGCCGGTGTCTTCCCGCACGTCTACACCGACGCCGGCGCCGCCCTCGTGCGCACCGGCGCCCGCGCGGCGACCGTCCTCGCGGAGATCCTGGAACTCGCCCCCTTCGGCAAGATCCTCTTCTCCACCGGCGCCCAGGGGCTGCCCGAGCTGCACGTCGTCGGCGCCCGGCTGTTCCGCGAGGCGCTCGACCGGGTGCTCGGCACCTGGGTGGCGGAGGGCGCGTGGGCAGCGGCGGACGCGGGGCGGGTGGGCGCGATGATCGCCTCGGGGAACGCGGGCCGGGTGTACGGGCTGGAGCGGACGGGCGGAGGGCCGGGACCCCGATGAGGTCCCGGCCCGTGCCCGCCGGCTCCGGCGGGTCCGTCGCCCTGCTCGGCCCTACTTGATCGTCCAGCCCACGCTGCCGACCCCCGAGCTGTAGAACGCGCAGACGCCCGAGGACTCGCCGTACTGTCCGGGCCGCAGCGTCACCCACTGGCCCGAGACGTCCGGAGCCCGGCCGCAGACGATCTCGGCGCGGAAGGTGATGGTGCCGGCGGTGTTGTTCTTGCAGCCGACGATGCCGTGGTCCGGGTTGTTGTGGTGCACCCGGCCGTCGCAGTCGACGCCCAGCGGGGCGGACGGAGCGGCCTGGGCCGGAGCGGCCACGCCGCCGACCGTGAGGGCCAGCGCCGAGACCAGGGTGGCCAGGCCTGCGGTGACGATGTTCTTCCTGCGGTCCATGTGTTCCCCCGTGAGGTGGTTCTGCCGGTGGTTACCGGCTCCCAGTGAAGGGCACGGCGGGCGCTGCGGGAACCTGGGATGTCCGAGGGTGCTAACGGGGAACGGGGGTGAACGGGGGTGGGGTGGGGAGCGGGGAACGGCCCGCCTACGCCTTGGCCAGGGACGTCTCGGTCGCCGGCCCCGGCACCTCCGCCACCGCCCCGGGACGCTCGCGCAGCGACAGCAGGACCCGGAGCACCCAGATCCACATCACGCAGGAGCCGAACATGTGCAGGCCGACCAGGACCTCGGGGAGGTCGGTGAAGTACTGCACGTAACCGATCACCCCCTGCGCGAGGATGATCAGGAACAGCTCGCGGGTGCGGTCCAGCGGGCCCTTGGGGGCGTCGACCGCCTTGAGGACGAACCACAGGGCGAACGTCAGCGTCACCACGATCCACGCCAGCACGGCGTGCATCTTGCTCACCGTCTCCCAGTCGACCGGCATCCGCTCGACCTCGCTGGAGTCGCCCGCGTGCGGGCCCGCGCCGGTCACCACCGTGCCGACCGCGATCAGCAGCACGGACGCGGCCACCAGGAACCACACGAGCTGCCGCACGGCCTTGCCGACCAGCGGACGGGGCTCCGCGTCACCCTCCCGGGTGCGGTGCCACATCACGGTGGCGACCGCGATCAGCGCCGAGGAGAGCAGGAAGTGCGCCGCGACCGTGTACGGGTTCAGGCCGACGAGCACCACGATGCCGCCGAGGATCGCGTTGCCCATGACGATCCAGAACTGCGCCCAGCCCAGCCGGGTCAGGCGGCGCCGGTAGGGCTTCTGCGACCGCGCGGCGATGATCGCCCAGCCGACGGCGGCGCAGAGCACGTAGGTCAGCAGGCGGTTGCCGAACTCGATGACGCCGTGCACGCCCATCTCGCGGGTGGCGGCGATCGAGTCCTCGGTGCACTTGGGCCAGGTGGGGCAGCCCAGGCCGGAGCCGGTCAGCCGCACGGCGCCGCCGGTGACCACGATGACCACCGACATGACGAGCGCGACGAGGGCCGCCCGCCGGACCGTCCGGGGATCCGGGGTCCAGCGTGCGGCGATGAAGGCGAGCGGGTTGCGCACGGCCGCCGAGGCGTCGGCGCGAGTCACGTTTGGCACGCGTCCCATCGTAGGGCGCCGCTTGTGCACACTTTCACGAGGGTCGCCCACATCACGCCCTCCGGGCCCGGAGGCCCCGGGCTCACTCCCAGCGGAAGAACCTCCCGGCGGCCGCCAGCCCCGCGACCGCCCAGACGGCGAGGATCCCGAGGTTGCCCCACGGCATCCCGGCCCCGTGCTGGAGCACGTCCCGCAGCCCCTCCGACAGCGCGGAGATCGGCAGCAGGCCGAGCACGTCCTGCGCCGCGCCGGGGAACTTGTCCAGCGGCACGACCACCCCGCCGCCGACGAGCAGCAGCAGGAACACCAGGTTGGCCGCGGCCAGCGTCGCCTCGGCCTTCAGGGTGCCCGCCATCAGCAGGCCGAGCCCGGAGAAGGCGGCCGTGCCCAGCACCAGCAGCAGGAGCACCGCGAACGGGTTGCCCTGCGGCGACCAGCCGAGCACGAGGGCGATCACCGTGACCAGGAGGACCTGGAGGACCTCGGTGACCAGCACGGACAGCGTCTTCGCGGTCATCAGGCCCCAGCGCGGCAGCGGGGACGAGGCCAGCCGCTTCAGCACCCCGTACCGGCGCTCGAAGCCGGTCGCGATGGCCTGCCCGGTGAACGCCGTCGACATCACGGCGAGCGCGAGGATGCCCGGGGCGAGGAAGTCCACCGTCTCGCCCTCACCGGTGTCCACGATGTCCACGGTGCTGAACAGCACCAGCAGCAGGGTGGGGATGACCACCGTCAGCAGCAGCTGCTCGCCGTTGCGCAGCAGCATCTTCGTCTCGAGCACGGCCTGCGCGGCGATCATGCGGGGGAGCGGTGCCGCCCCCGGCTTCGGTGAGTAGGTGCCGGTGGCCGTCACGAGCGCAACTCCTTGCCGGTCAGCTCCAGGCTGTGTCTTCCCGGGGGGCGACCCCCGGACCCCCGGCCGCTCCGGGTGTGGGCCGACGTCATGAGCGCAACTCCTTGCCGGTCAGCTCCAAAAAAACGTCTTCGAGGGTGTGCCGCTCCACCGAGATCCGGTCCGGCATCACCCCGTGCTGCGCGCACCAGGAGGTGACGGTGGCGAGCAGTTGCGGGTCGACCTCGCCGACGACCCGGTACGAGCCCGGGGTCACCTCGGCGGCCGAGGAGCCGTCGGGCAGGGCTTTCAGCAGGGAGACCACGTCCAGGCCGGGGCGGCCGGTGAAGCGGAGCGTGTTCTCGGCGCCGCCCCTGCACAGCTCCTCGGGGGAGCCCTGGGCGATGACCCGGCCGGCGTCGATGATCGCGACGTCGTCGGCGAGCTGCTCGGCCTCGTCCATGTAGTGGGTGGTGAGGATCACGGAGACGCCGTCGGCGCGCAGGTCCCTCACGAGGTCCCAGGTGGCGCGGCGGGCCTGCGGGTCGAGACCGGCCGTCGGCTCGTCCAGGAACACCAGCTCGGGGCGCCCGACCACGGCCATCGCCAGCGCGAGGCGCTGCTGCTGGCCGCCGGAGAGCCGCCGGTACGTCGTGCGGCCGCAGGAGCCGAGCCCGAGCCGCTCGATCAGGGCGTCCACGTCCAGTGGGTGCGCGTGCAGCCGGGCGACGTGCCGGAGCATCTCGTCCGCCCGCGCGCCCGAGTAGACGCCGCCGGACTGGAGCATCACGCCGACGCGGGGCCGCAGCGCCGCCGAGTCCCGCACCGGGTCGAGGCCCAGGACGCGCACCGTGCCGGAGTCCGGCCGCCGGTACCCCTCGCAGGTCTCGACCGTGGTCGTCTTGCCCGCCCCGTTGGGGCCGAGTACGGCGGTCACGCCCGGTCGGGCCACCAGGTCGAGGCCGTCCACCGCGGTCTTCGTTCCGTACCGCTTCACCAGGGCCTGGACCTGGACCACGGGCTCACTTCGCATGGGTCACGAGTCTAGGGAGGCGGCGGGCGCCTCAGACCGCGGGGTTCTCGAACTCCTCCGCCCGGGGCCGGTGCAGCTCCAGCCACCGCTCGGCGTACGCCACCGCCTCCGCCAGCGGGAACAGCCGCGCTTCGGCCGCCCCGGCCCGGCCGCGCAGCACGGGACGGTCCCGTTCGAAGTCGTGCCCGAGCTCGTCGAACCGCTCGGAGGAGATCGACACCTCGGTCACCGTCTCCCAGCCGCCGGGACCGGGCCGGCCCACCTCGACGCGGGGGGGGGCGGGGAGGCGGTACTCGGCGAGGTGGAAGGCGGTGCAGCTGTCGTACCCGGCCCCGAGCAGCAGCACCCGCGCGCCGATCCGCTCCAGGGCGGCCAGCGGGCTGCGCTCCCCGAGCCGGCAGTCGGTCGCGTGCCCGGCGACGACCTCGGCGGCCCGCGGGCCCACCGCCGCGAACGACGTCTGGGGGTGCGCGCTGCGCAGGGCGCCCGGCCAGGTCCGCACGGTCTCCGGGACCACCCCCACTCCGCGCGTGGGCGTGGTCAGCGGGTCGTACGCGGGCATGGTGGCCCGGATGGCCGCCCACCACTCCTCGGGCACGGCCGGCGCCTGCCACAGCGCCGGGTCGGAGAGGTGGCCGGACTGGGCGGGGACCACCAGCGTGCCGTCCGGGCCGAGCGCGTCGAGCAGTGCCCCGACGACCGTGACCGGACCGCCGTTGACCCAGCCCAGGGAGCTGAGCGAGGAGTGCACGAGGAGGGTCTCGCCCGGCCGCACGCCGAGCTCGCGCAGCTGCGCGGCGAGGCTGTCCCGGGTGACGAGGGGACCGGTGGGAGAGGCTGCGGGCATGGTCCGTGAGTCTCCCGGACACCACCGCCGGACGCCACCGAATTGATCGATCAGAGATCGTTTCCGCAGGTCAGCTTAGGTTCACCTAAGTGACGCAGCGCACCGTGGGGCCGTCGGGGCGCGGCTTGCCGGGTCCGGATGAATTACGCAACAATGGCGTTGTGAAAAACGTCGGCGAGTCCCCCCACGAGGAACTGGCGACCGGAGAGCGGTCCACCCGCAACCGGGTCGCCCGTTCCATCCTGGACCACGGGCCCTCGACCGTCGCCGAACTCGCGGAGCGGCTGGGGCTGACCCAGGCGGCCGTGCGCCGCCACCTCGACACCCTGACCACGGACGGTGTCGTGGAGGCGCGTGACCGGCGGGTCTACGGCGCGCGCACGCGCGGGCGCCCGGCCAAGGTGTTCGCCCTCACCGACTGCGGGCGGGACGCCTTCTACCAGTCGTACGACCAGCTCGCCGTGGACGCCCTGCGCTGGATCGGCGAGAAGGAGGGCGGGGACGAGGCGATCGCCGCGTTCGCCCGCGCCCGGATCGCCGCGCAGGCGGGCGCGTACCGCAAGGCGGTCGAGGCCGTACCCCCCGAGAAGCGCGCGGAAGCACTGGCCAAGGCGCTCAGCGCGGACGGGTACGCTGCAACGGCGCGCAGCGCACCGGTCGGCGAGCAGCTCTGCCAGCACCACTGCCCGGTCGCCCACGCCGCCGAACGGTTCCCGCAACTGTGCGAGGCCGAGACGGAATTTTTCGCCGAGCTCCTCGGTACGCATGTGCAGCGGCTGGCGACCATCGCGCACGGCGACGGCGTCTGCACGACGTTCATCCCCAAGATTTCCCACCACGCATCTGCAAGCACGTCCGGGAGGAACCCCGCATGACTCTCCCCACGGAGACGGCCCACCCCGAGCTCGAGGGTCTGGGCAAGTACGAATACGGCTGGGCCGACCGTGACGACGCCGGTGCGTCGGCGCGCCGCGGTGTGGACGAGGACGTCGTCCGGGACATCTCCGCGAAGAAGGACGAGCCGGAGTGGATGACCAAGCTCCGCCTCAAGGGCCTGCGCCTGTTCGAGAAGAAGCCCATGCCGAACTGGGGCTCCGACCTCTCCGGCATCGACTTCGACAACATCAAGTACTTCGTGCGCTCCACGGAGAAGCAGGCGGAGTCCTGGGAGGACCTGCCCGAGGACATCAAGAACACGTACGACAAGCTGGGCATCCCCGAGGCCGAGAAGCAGCGCCTGGTCGCCGGTGTCGCCGCCCAGTACGAGTCCGAGGTCGTCTACCACCAGATCCGCGAGGACCTGGAGGAGCAGGGCGTCATCTTCCTGGACACCGACACCGCCCTGAAGGAGCACCCCGAGCTCTTCAAGGAGTACTTCGGCACGGTCATCCCGGCCGGTGACAACAAGTTCGCCGCGCTGAACACCGCCGTGTGGTCCGGCGGCTCCTTCATCTACGTGCCGAAGGGCGTGCACGTCGAGATCCCGCTCCAGGCCTACTTCCGGATCAACACCGAGAACATGGGCCAGTTCGAGCGGACCCTGATCATCGTCGACGAGGGTGCCTACGTGCACTACGTCGAGGGCTGCACCGCCCCGATCTACAAGTCGGACTCGCTGCACTCCGCGGTCGTCGAGATCATCGTCAAGAAGAACGCCCGCTGCCGCTACACGACCATCCAGAACTGGTCGAACAACGTCTACAACCTGGTCACCAAGCGCGCCGTGGCCTACGAGGGCGCGACCATGGAGTGGGTCGACGGCAACATCGGTTCCAAGGTGACGATGAAGTACCCGGCCGTCTACCTCATGGGCGAGCACGCCAAGGGCGAGACCCTGTCCATCGCCTTCGCCGGCGAGGGCCAGCACCAGGACGCGGGCGCCAAGATGGTCCACATGGCCCCGAACACCTCGTCCAACATCGTCTCCAAGTCGGTGGCGCGCGGCGGCGGCCGCACCTCCTACCGCGGTCTGATCGAGATCGGCGAGGGCGCCCCGGGCTCGAAGTCCAACGTGCTGTGCGACGCGCTGCTCGTGGACACCATCTCCCGCTCGGACACCTACCCCTACGTGGACGTCCGTGAGGACGACGTGTCCATGGGCCACGAGGCGACCGTCTCCAAGGTCTCCGAGGACCAGCTCTTCTACCTGATGAGCCGCGGCCTGTCCGAGGACGAGGCGATGGCGATGATCGTGCGCGGCTTCGTCGAGCCGATCGCCAAGGAGCTGCCGATGGAGTACGCCCTCGAGCTCAACCGGCTGATCGAGCTGCAGATGGAAGGCGCGGTCGGCTAAGCACCAGCGCCGTTCCGTCAAGCCCCTTACGCACAGGAAAGCGAGCACTACGACAGCCATGGCTGAGGCTCAGAACATCCCCGTGGGCTCCACCACCACGGGCTCGATCGCGGTCGCCGCCGAGTCGACCGTCGCCACCCGCATGAGCGCGCCCCCGTCCTTCGACGTGGCGGACTTCCCCGTCCCCCACGGCCGCGAGGAGGAGTGGCGGTTCACCCCGCTGGAGCGGCTGCGCGGTCTGCACGACGGCACCGCCACCGCCAGCGGCGAGGGCGTCAAGGTCGCCGTCGAGGCGCCCGAGGGCGTCACCGTCGAGACCGTCGGCCGCGACGACGCGCGGCTCGGCCGCGCGGGCACCCCGGTGGACCGGGTCGCCGCCCAGGCGTACTCCGCCTTCGAGCAGGCCTCGGTCGTGACCGTGCCGAAGGAGACCGTCCTCACCGAGCCGATCCGCATCGCGGTGCACGGCGAGGGCGGCACCGCCTACGCCCACCAGGTGATCGAGCTCGGCGCCTTCGCCGAGGCCGTCGTGGTCATCGACCACACCGGTGACGCGGTGCTCGCCGCCAACGTCGAGTACGTCCTCGGCGACGGCGCCAAGCTGACCGTCGTCTCCGTGCAGGACTGGGACGACAAGGCGGTGCACGCCGCCCAGCACGACGCCCTCGTCGGCCGCGACGCCTCCTTCAAGTCGGTGGTCATCACCTTCGGCGGCGACGTCGTCCGGCTGCACCCGCGCGTCACCTACGCCGGCCCCGGCGGCGAGGCCGAGCTGTTCGGCCTGTACTTCACCGACGCCGGCCAGCACCAGGAGCACCGCCTCCTGGTCGACCACAACGTCCCGCACTGCAAGTCCAACGTCGTCTACAAGGGCGCGCTCCAGGGCGACGACGCGCACGCCGTGTGGATCGGTGACGTGCTCATCGAGGCCAAGGCCGAGGGCACCGACACCTACGAGATGAACCGCAACCTGGTCCTCACCGACGGCGCCCGCGTCGACTCGGTCCCCAACCTGGAGATCGAGACCGGCGAGATCGTCGGTGCCGGCCACGCCTCCGCGACCGGCCGCTTCGACGACGAGCAGCTGTTCTACCTGATGGCCCGCGGCATTCCGGAGAAGGACGCCCGCCGCCTGGTGGTCCGCGGCTTCTTCGCCGAGCTGGTCCAGCAGATCGGCGTCCCGGACATCGAGGAGCGCCTGATCGCCAAGATCGAGGAGGAGCTGGAGGCGGCGGTCGCATGACCTTCCGACGCGCCTGTGGGCTGAGCGAGCTGGAGGAGGACACCCCGAAAAGGGTGGAACTCGACGGCACGCCGGTCTCCCTCGTACAGACCGGGGGCGAGGTGTTCGCGATCCACGACATCTGCTCGCACGCGAACGTCTCCCTCTCGGAGGGCGAGGTGGACGACTGCCACATCGAGTGCTGGCTGCACGGCTCGCGTTTCGACCTCCGTTCCGGCAAGCCCGACGCCCTTCCGGCGACGCGCCCCGTCCCCGTATACCCCGTAAAGATCGAAGGGGACGACGTGCTCGTCTCCCTCACCCAGGAGTCCTGAGGCACCCATGGCAACGCTTGAAATCCGAGACCTGCACGTCACCGTCGAGGCCGACAACGCCACGAAGGAGATCCTCAAGGGCGTCGACCTCACCGTGAAGCAGGGCGAGACGCACGCCATCATGGGCCCCAACGGCTCGGGCAAGTCGACCCTCGCCTACTCCCTCGCGGGTCACCCCAAGTACACGATCACCGGCGGCACCGTCACCCTCGACGGCGAGGACGTCCTGGAGATGTCCGTCGACGAGCGCGCCCGCGCCGGCCTGTTCCTCGCCATGCAGTACCCGGTCGAGGTCCCCGGCGTCTCCGTCTCCAACTTCCTGCGCACCTCCGCCACCGCCATCCGCGGCGAGGCCCCCAAGCTGCGCACCTGGGTGAAGGAGGTCCGGGAGGCCATGGAGCGCCTCAACATGGACCCCGCCTTCGCCGAGCGCAACGTCAACGAGGGCTTCTCCGGCGGTGAGAAGAAGCGCCACGAGATCCTCCAGCTCGAACTGCTCAAGCCGAAGGTCGCGATCCTCGACGAGACCGACTCCGGCCTGGACGTCGACGCCCTGCGCGTCGTCTCCGAGGGCGTCAACCGCGTCCGTGAGAGCGGCGAGGTCGGCACCCTGCTGATCACGCACTACACGCGCATCCTGCGCTACATCAAGCCCGACCACGTCCACGTCTTCGCGAACGGCAGGATCGCCGAGTCCGGCGGCGCCGAGCTCGCCGACAAGCTGGAGGCCGAGGGCTACGAGGCATACACGAAGGGTGGCGCATCCGAGTGACACAGCTGCCGGGCCTCCTCGACACCGAGGCGATCCGCAAGGACTTCCCCGTCCTGGACCGTCAGGTCCACGACGGCCGGAAGCTCGTGTACCTGGACAACGCGGCGACCAGCCAGAAGCCGCGCCAGGTGCTGGACGCCCTGAGCGAGTACTACGAGCGCCACAACGCCAACGTCCACCGCGGTGTGCATGTGCTCGCCGAGGAGGCCACGGCGCTGTACGAGGGCGCGCGCGACAAGGTCGCCGAGTTCGTCAACGCGCCGAGCCGCGACGAGGTGATCTTCACCAAGAACGCCTCCGAGTCGCTCAACCTCGTGGCGAACATGCTCGGCTGGGCGGACGAGCCCTACCGGGTGGACCACGAGACCGAGATCGTCATCACGGAGATGGAGCACCACTCCAACATCGTGCCGTGGCAGCTGCTCGCGCAGCGCACGGGCGCGAAGCTGAAGTGGTTCGGCCTCACCGACGACGGCCGGCTCGACCTGTCGAACATCGACGAGGTCATCACCGAGAAGACGAAGATCGTCTCCTTCGTGCTGGTGTCCAACATCCTGGGCACCTTCAACCCGGTCGAGGCCATCGTGCGCCGCGCCCAGGAGGTCGGCGCCCTGGTGTGCGTCGACGCCTCCCAGGCCGCGCCGCACATGCCGCTGGACGTCCAGGCCCTCCAGGCCGACTTCGTGGCCTTCACCGGCCACAAGATGTGCGGCCCGACCGGCATCGGCGTGCTCTGGGGGCGCCAGGAGCTGCTGGAGGACCTACCTCCGTTCCTCGGCGGCGGCGAGATGATCGAGACCGTGTCGATGAGCTCGTCGACGTACGCCCCGGCCCCGCACAAGTTCGAGGCGGGCACCCCGCCGGTCGCCCAGGCGGTCGGTCTCGGCGCGGCGATCGACTACCTGTCGGCCATCGGCATGGACCGGATCCTCGCCCACGAGCACGCCCTCACCGAGTACGCGGTCAAGCGCCTGTCCGAGGTCCCGGACCTGCGCATCATCGGCCCCGCCACGGCCGAGGACCGCGGCGCCGCGATCTCCTTCGTCCTGGGGGACATCCACCCGCACGACGTGGGCCAGGTCCTCGACGAGCAGGGCATCGCGGTCCGGGTCGGCCACCACTGCGCGCGGCCGGTCTGCCTGCGGTACGGAATTCCCGCGACCACGCGAGCGTCCTTCTATCTGTACTCCACTCCGGCCGAGGTCGACACACTGGTCGAGGGCCTGGAGCACGTACGGAACTTCTTCGGATGAGGGGCTGAGGCGTGAAGCTGGACTCCATGTACCAGGACGTGATCCTGGACCACTACAAGAACCCGCACGGGCGGGGCTTGCGGGACGGCGACGCCGAGGTGCACCACGTCAACCCGACGTGCGGCGACGAGATCACGCTGCGCGTGAAGTACGACGGCACGACCGTCAGCGACGTCAGTTACGAGGGGCAGGGCTGCTCCATCAGCCAGGCCAGCGCCTCCGTGCTGAACGACCTGCTGGTCGGCAAGGACCTGTCCGAGGCGCAGCGGATCCAGGAGACCTTCCTGCAGCTGATGCAGTCCAAGGGGAGGATCGAGCCCGACGACGCGATGGAGGAGATCCTGGAGGACGCGGTCGCGTTCGCCGGGGTGTCCAAGTACCCGGCCCGGGTCAAGTGCGCCCTCCTGAGCTGGATGGCGTGGAAGGACGCGACGGCCCAGGCGCTGGGCGCCGACGCCGAAAGGACAACGGCATGAGCGAGACCGTGGAGATGAAGCCGGCCTCGGAGGAGGAACTCCGTGAGGCCCTGATGGACGTCGTCGACCCCGAACTGGGCATCGACGTCGTCAACCTCGGCCTGATCTACGGCATCCACGTCGACGACTCCAACGTGGCGACCGTCGACATGACCCTGACCTCCGCGGCCTGCCCGCTGACGGACGTCATCGAGGACCAGGCGAAGTCCGCCACGGACGGCCTGGTCAGCGAGTTGCGGATCAACTGGGTCTGGATGCCGCCGTGGGGCCCCGACAAGATCACGGACGACGGCCGTGAGCAGCTCAGGGCGCTCGGCTTCAACGTCTGAGACGCACGGCACCAGGACACGGGGAACGGCGGCGCCCGCGGGGCGCCGCCGTTCCCCGTCTGCGGCGGACCGCCGTTGTGTACGCTCGTACACATGGGATACCTGCTGCTGGCCGGCGCGATCGTCGCCGAGGTGTGCGCCACCACCGCCATGAAGTACAGCGACGGCTTCAGCAGGCTCTGGCCCTCGCTGCTGACGCTGCTCGGCTACGTCGTCTCCTTCGCCCTGCTCGCGCAGACGCTGCGGACCGTCGCCGTCGGCACGGCCTACGCCATCTGGGCCGGGGTGGGCACCGCCGCCATCGCCACGATCGGCGTCCTGTTCCTCGGCGAGGGGCTCACCGCGGCCAAGGCCGCCGGCATCGCGCTGATCATCATCGGCGTGGTGGTGCTGAACCTGGGGGGAGCGCACTGATGACCCGGCGCCACGACCCCGAACGGCGGCAGCGGATCATCGACGCGGCGATCCGGGTCGTGGGCCGCGGCGGCATCGCCGGGCTGAGCCACCGCAGCGCCGCCGCCGAGGCCGACGTGCCGCTCGGCTCCACGACGTACCACTTCAAGACCCTCGACGAACTGCTCGTCGCCGCACTGCGCCAGACCAACGAGGGTTTCGCCAAGGCGGTGGCGGCCCGCCGGACCCTGATGGACCCCCGGACCGACCTGGCGGCCGAACTCGCCGCCCTGATCGGCGAGTGGCTCGCCGGCGAACGCACCGGCGTGGAGCTGGAGTACGAGCTGTACCTGGCCGCCCTGCGCCGTCCCGCCCTGCGCCCCGTCGCGGCCGAGTGGTGCGAGGAGGTCACCGAACTGCTCTCCCGGCGCACCGACCCGGTCACCGCCCGCGCCCTGGTCGCGCTGATGGACGGCATCTGCCTCCAGGTCCTGCTGACCGGCGGGCCCTACGACGAGGAGTACGCCCGGGAGATGATGGCGCGCATCGTCCCCGGAGCCTGAGCGCGCCCTCCCCGCCCGGCGGGGTGCGGCCCGGCACGTGAGACGCCGGTGCACCGGTTCGCATCGCCGGGTCCCCGCCGGTTAGGTTGCCCTCATGACCGACACGACTGCTCACAGCACCACCGGCGCCGTGGCCGCCGGCCTCGCCACCATCGCCGCGGACGGCACCGTCCTCGACACCTGGTTCCCCGCCCCCGAACTCGTCGCCGAGCCCGGACCCTCCGGCACCGAGCGGCTCTCCGCCGAGCAGGCCGCGGAACTGCTGGGCGGCGGCGCGACCGCGGCGATCGGGCCGGACGCCCGCCGGGGTGTCGAGGTCGTCGCGGTCCGCACGGTCATCTCCTCGCTCACCGAGAAGCCGATCGACGCGCACGACGTCTACCTGCGCCTCCACCTGCTCTCGCACCGCCTGGTCAAGCCGCACGGCCAGAACCTGGACGGCGTCTTCGGCTTCCTCGCCAACGTCGCCTGGACCTCGCTCGGCCCGGTCGCCGTGGACGACGTCGAGAAGGTGCGGCTCAACGCCCGCGCCGAGGGCCTGCACCTCCAGGTGACCTCGATCGACAAGTTCCCGCGCATGACGGACTACGTCGTCCCCAAGGGCGTCCGCATCGCCGACGCCGACCGGGTCCGCCTCGGCGCCCACCTCGCCGAGGGCACCACCGTCATGCACGAGGGCTTCGTCAACTTCAACGCCGGCACGCTCGGCACGTCGATGGTCGAGGGCCGCATCTCCGCCGGTGTCGTGATCGGCGACGGCTCGGACATCGGCGGCGGCGCCTCCACCATGGGCACGCTCTCCGGCGGCGGCAACGTCGTCATCTCCGTCGGCGAGCGCTGCCTGATCGGCGCCGAGGCGGGCGTGGGCATCGCGCTCGGCGACGAGTGCGTGATCGAGGCCGGCCTCTACATCACCGCCGGCACCCGTGTCACCCTGCCCGACGGCCAGGTCGTCAAGGCCCGCGAACTCTCCGGCGCCTCCCACATCCTCTTCCGCCGCAACTCCGTCACCGGCACGGTCGAGGCCCGGCCGAACAACGCGGTCTGGGGCGGCCTGAACGAGGTCCTGCACAGCCACAACTGACCCGGTCCCCGCCCCGTCCTCTCACGTACGGGTTACTCCCCGTGACTTCGGGGTCGTTTCGGCAGATGAACGGGTGGACGCGAAGTCCGATCGGATGCCGGGACGACCGGCCGAGGAACATGGGGAGCGGGCAATGAGGAACGAGCGGGCGCGGGGCGTACTCCGCTGGACGGTCGGGGCGCTCGGTGTGGTCGCCGTGCTGGTGCTGTGCGGGACGGTGGCCGGTGCCGCGTACGCGGACGAGACCACCACCGGCTCGCACAACGGGCCCCGGGTCGGACTCCTCAACGTCGACACCGGACAGGTCGACGATCCCGCGGAGGACGTGCTGGAGCACTTCCTGCTGTTCGGGGACGGATACGCCTGGAACTGACGGTTCCCGGTTCCGGAACGGGGCGAGCGCCTCGGCGGGCCGGGGCCGCACCACGCACGACGGCGTGGTGCGGCCCCGGCCCCGTCCGTTCCGCAGTGGCCCGCATCCTGGGCTGCTCCGTCGGCACCGTGCGGTCCACCGCCCACCGTTCCCTGGCCCGGCTGCGCACCCTCGCGCCCGAACTGCGGGCCCTCGGCCCGGCCGGCGCCGAGCGGCGGCCGTCCCGTGACTACTCGCCCGTGGAGGTGCGGTCGTGAACGTCGACGAACTCGTGCGGGACACGCTGCGCGAGCAGGCAGCGGAACTGACCGCGCCCGGGCCGGGATTCGCCGACCGGGTGCTGGCGGCGCGCCGGCGCCGCCGCACGCGCAGGCTGGCCTCCGCCGTCGCCGCCGCGACGGTGGTGGTCGCGATCGCGGCCGCCGTGCCGCTGCTGGACACCGGGAAGGAGGACGTCCGTCCCGCCGCCGTCCTGGACGGGAGCGGTGTCCTCGCGCACCCGGACCAGTCGCCGCCGCGCGACCTGATCGCGGCCGGCCGGTCGGTGCTGGCCGCCCACTACACGGCGCAACCCGTGGAGGGCCCGGACGGCCGGGCCGTGCTCACCCGCACCTACTGGCTGCTCGACCCACGGACCGGGAAGTACGAGGAGGACGACCGGTGGTCGTTCGTCGCCGTCGCGCCCGGCGCGCGCACCGCGGCCGTCCTGGAACGGGAGCTGCCCGCGCGGCGGATCGGCCTCCTCGACCTGGCGACGGGCCGCGTCGACCGGTGGATCACCGTCGACCACGGGGTCGGCGGCCTCGCCTTCTCGCACGACGGGAGGAGGCTCGTCGCCACCACCTACCGCGAGCACCCCGACCTCATGGTGCGGATGAGGGACGAGGCCGGGGGCGTCGCCTGGGTGCGGCAGTTCGGCGGCACGTCCTCCCGGAGCGGCTTCCACGTCCTGGAGGTGGCCGACGGCCGGGGCACCTGGAGTCCGGTGGCGGAGCGCCGGGACGTCAACGGCCGGCAGGACTTCGCGTTCTCCCGGGACGGCCGGCTCGTGTACGCGCAGGTGGTCGGGGAGCGGGACGGGATGCAGCAGTTCCACGACCTCGCCGGCACCCCGGTCCCGGCGCCCGCGGAGGAACGGCACCTGCGGTCGGACGTCCCCGCGCGGCTGTCCCCCGACGGCGGGCTCGCCGCGTCCGGCCTGACGGCCGAGGCCGGGGACAGGTCGTGGTCCGCGATCCGCGATCCGCGCACGGGCGAGGAGGTCGCCCGGGTGCGCGGGGGGCACCTGCTCGCCTGGGCGGACGACCGGCGGCTCATCGCCTGGGAGCGGGCCCCCGGGCCGGGGGAGTACCGGCCGCGGCTGGTCCTGGTCACCCTCGGCAGCGAGAAGGTCCTGCCGCTCAGCGGGGTGCGGGAGCCGGACGAGTCCTCCGGGACGGTGGAGTGGGAGCCGGTGTTCGTCGAACGCCGTCCCTAGCCGGGGAGGTCGGCCCGGTCGGGGCCGGTCAGGTGGTCGTACGCCGCCCTGAGCCCGTCGGTCGTCTCGCGGTCGGCGGGCCGCAGGGGCGGGCGGACCGGGCCCGCGGGGAGGCCCAGCACGGTGAGCAGGGCCTTCGCCGTGACCGTGCCGGGCAGGCCGCCGGCCATCATCGCCTCGATGAGGGGGGTCGCCCGGTGCTGGAGGCGGGCCGCCCGGGCCGTGTCGCCCGCGTCGAAGGCGTCCAGGACCGCGCGGAGGTGGCCCGGGGCGACGTTCGCGACCGTGCTGACGAAGCCCGCGCCGCCGACCGCGTACAGGGCCAGGACGTGCTCGTCGCAGCCCGCGTAGTACGCGAGGTCCGTGCGGGACATGACCTTCTGGGCGGCGAGGAAGTCGTACGAGCAGTCCTTGACCGCCACGATCCGGGGGTGCTCGGCGAGCCGGAGCAGGGTGTCGGGCTCGATGCGGACGCCCGTGCGGGCCGGGATGTCGTACAGCACGAGGGGGAGTTCCGTGGCGTCCGCGATCTCGCGGAAGTGCGCCTCGACCGCGTCCTGCGGGGGGCGGCTGTAGTACGGGGCGACCACCAGGAGGCCGTCGGCGCCGGCCTTCCCGGCCTCGCGGGCCAGTGCGGCGGTGTGGAGGGTGTCGGAGGTGCCGACGCCCGCGACGACCGACGCGCGGGTCCCCACCGCCTGGCGCACCGCCGTGATGAGGGACGCCTTCTCCGCGTCCGTGGTGGTGGGGGACTCCCCCGTGGTGCCGGAGAGGACCAGGCCGTCGCAGCCGCGGGCCACCAGGTGGTCGGCCAGCCGCTGGGCGCCGTCCAGGTCGAGCACGCCGTCGGGGGTGAACGGGGTGACCATCGCGCACAGGGCGCGGCCGAAGGGGCGCGCCGTGGGGGAGGCCGCGGGAGACGCCGTGGGGGTCATGGGATCCGTGGGAGTCGTGGGAGCCATGGCAGTAGTGTCGGCGGCTTCATCGTGAAGGTCTACTTGTGATTCCTGTCCGGTATCGGTAAGCGTTGCTGTCGAATGGTGGGGGCGTGCGGTGTTTTCCCGTGCCTCGTCCGGGAGCGGTAGCGCGGGGCGGTCGGGGGTACCCGGATGCCCCCGACCGAGAGGAGGCGGTACACCGTGACAGGGACCATCGACCAACGGCCGGTCCGCGACGAGCACCACAGCGTGGGTGAGCTCATCGGGCAGGCCACCGAACAGCTCTCGCGGCTCGTGCGACAGGAAATGGCCCTCGCCAAGGAGGAGCTGGCCGAGAAGGGCCGCCGCGCCGGACGGGGCGGCGGGATGCTGGGCGCGGCGGGGGCGTTCGCCTACGCCGGGCTGCTCGCGCTGGCCGGCACGGGGATCGCCGCCCTGTCGCTGGTGCTGCCCGTCTGGGCGGCGGCACTGATCGTCACGGCGCTGCTGTTCGCCGTCGCGGCCGTGCTGGCCGCCGCCGGGCGCAGCCAGTTGCGCCGGGCCACGCCGCCCAAGCCCGAACGGACGATGGGCAGCGTGAAGGCCGATGTGGAGGAGATCAAGGGAAGGGCGCACCGATGACGCAGGACGTGACGCGCTCGGGTTCGCACCTGGATGCGGACGCGGAGCGTGCGGCCGACGCCCGGGGGGCGAAGGGGCCGGACGAGCTGCGGCGGCAGATCGAGCGGACCCGTCACCAACTCGGCGACACCGTGGAGCAGTTGGCGAGCAAGATGGACGTCAAGGGACGGGCCCGGGCCCGGGCGGACGATCTCCGGGACAAGGCCGGGGCGATGACCGTGCAGCTGCGGAGCAGCGC
The DNA here is from genome assembly GCF_008704515.1 of Streptomyces viridosporus T7A. Classification (NCBI taxonomy): domain Bacteria; kingdom Bacillati; phylum Actinomycetota; class Actinomycetes; order Kitasatosporales; family Streptomycetaceae; genus Streptomyces; species Streptomyces viridosporus. The sequence continues at coordinate 2,246,406 of NZ_CP023700.1, read as the reverse complement.
CGCCCACGCGGGGCGGACCGGGGTGCGGTACCGGCGGCCGGCGCTGATCACCGGGGCGGCGGCGGGGGCGGTCGTCGTGGCGAGCGTGATGATGCGGCGGTACGGGGGCGCGGGCACCGGCCGGGTGCGGATGCCCGCGGCGGGCCGCACGGGCACCGGGCGGACGTGGATGCCCGCGACGGGCCGGACGAGGCCGGGCACGGGCGGGTGGAGGCGCACCTACCGCGTCCGCCGCCCGGTGGGACCCGTGCGCCGTGCGCTGCTTGACCTGAAGTCCGGTTGAGGTCGGAGGGTGGGGTCATCGCGTTCGCCGAGCAGTGGAGGCAGCCATGGCCCGCCGTACGGACCGGCACCCCGATCCCGCCGATCCCCGCATCGGCGCACCGTTCTTCAGCACCTGGCGGGTGGGGACGCCGGAGCGGCAGAAGGAGGTCGTCGAGGCGATCGGGCGGACCTGGGAGCGGCGGGCCTGGCCGGCCCGCGGACTGCTCGGGTACCACGTCTACGCCGGGGAGGACGGCGAGACGCTGCTGCACTACTCGCAGTGGGCGAGTGAGCAGGCGTACGAGGCGTTCGTGAAGACGCACCGGCAGGAGCGGGTGGACGAGATCGACACCGCCGTGCCGGGCATCGAGCGGGTGGCGCTGCACCGGTACCGGCACTACCGCAGCGCCGCGCGCGAGGAGGGCCGGGTCCCCGGGTGCGTGGTGATCGTCGACGTGGAGTTCGAGGGGGCGGACCCCGAGCGGCTGCGGGGCTGGGCCGATGCCGTTCTCGACGCTCTGGAGAGCGAGCCGGACCCGCACCCCGGAGGGATCTGCGCCCACTTCCACCTGGGGACCGACGGGACCCGGGTGCTCAACTACGCCGAGTGGGAGAGCGCCCGGGCGCACGCCGACGCGCTGGCGGCGCCCGGTGACGGGGTCGGCTCGGCGACCGCCGCGTGGCGGCGGGTGCGGGAGTGGCCCGGGCTGAGGAGCAGCACCGTGCGGCGGTACGAGCACGTCCTCGGGCTCGTACCGCCGCACGGGTGAGCCGGTCAGGGGCGGAAGCGCAGGACCTGCGGGTCGTGGTCGCTGATCTGGTCGTGGAACTCGGCGTTGAGGTGCACGCTGTCGTAGCTGAACGTGCCGCCGCGGCGGATCGACGGGCTGATCAGGATCTGGTCCAGGACCTGGCTGTTGCCCTGGTAGACGTAGGAGTAACGCTCGCCGGGGGGAAGGGACTTGATCGCCGACCAGAGGGTGCCGTCGCCCTCGAGGATCTCGGTCGTCCGGGAGAACTCGAAGTCGTTGATGTCGCCCAGGGCGACGACGGCCGCGTTCTTCTGCGTCGTGAGGATCTTCGCGGTGAAGTCGTGGACCGCCTTCGCCTGGAGGTGGCGCTGGGTCTCCGAGCCACGGGACGGCGGCTGGTACCGCGAGGTGAGGCTCTGGTCGCCGCCCTTGGAGGCGAAGTGGTTGGCGATCACGATGACCGTGCGGCCGCGGAAGACGAACTCGCCGGCCAGCGGCTTGCGGCTGTTCTCGAAGGCCGCGGACGCCGGGTCGACGCGGCCGGGGGAGACCGTCAGGGCCGCCTTGCCGCGGACCTTGGTGACGCCGACGGCCGTCGTGGCGTCGCCGCCCGCGCGGTCGGTGAAGGAGACCCGCTCCGGGTCGAACAGGAACACCTGGCGGATGTTGCCGCCGGGCTCGCCGCCGTCGGCCTTGTCGACCGGGTCGACCGAGCGCCAGTCGTACCGCGGGCCGCCGGCCGCCTCGACGGCGTCGATCAGCCTGGTCACCGTCACGCCGGCGGTGACCGTTGCGTCGTCGACGGCGCCGTTGTCGTCCTGGACCTCCTCCAGGGCCACGATGTCGGGGGACCTGAGGTGGTCCACGATCGCGGCGGCGTGCGCGGCGAAGGTGTCGTCGGAGGGGTCGAGGTTCTCGACGTTGTAGGTGGCGACCGAGAGTTCGCCGGCGTGCTGCCTGCGGGTCGTCTCGCGCCGCAGGCCGCCCTCCTCAAGGGTGCCGAGCTCGTTCGCCACCAGGGTGTAGCCGCCGTACTGGTTGAAGTCCAGGGGGCCCGTGGTGGCGCCGGCGAGGGTGTCGCCGACGTTCGCGTCGGGGAAGGCCGCGGCGCTGCCCAGGGACTGGATCTGGAGGCGGCCGGTGTTCTGGGCGTCGTAGGAGCCGTAGACCGTGCCGCCGCGCCGGTTGCGGTTCTCCCGGGGCTTCACCGTGACCCAGAGCTCGGTGTACGGGTCGGTGGCGCCCACCACGCGGGTGTCGGAGACCTGGACGTTCATGCCCTCCAGGGACTCGTAGCGGTCCAGGGCGTAGGCGGAGGGGCGCAGCGGCAGGGCGTCGATCGAACCGTTCGCGGCGGGGTCGCCGGCCGGGGCGTAGGCGGCGGGCACGGACCGCGCGTCGATGACGGTGGCGGCCGGGACCGGGTTGCCGCCGGAGACGACGGTGAAGGCGGGGCGCGTGATCTGCGTGAGGGACTGGTTGCCGGAGGAGGCGCCGCCCGGGACGTACTCCGTGACCGTGCCGGAGACGGCGACGGCGTCGCCCACGGCCACGCCCTTCGGGGTCGAGCCGGTGAAGACGAACACGCCCTCGCTGGTGGCGGGGTCGGCGTCCGGGACCGGGTCCTGGATCCAGAAGCCCCGGGACGAGCCGTAGGTGCGAATACCGGTCACGATGCCGGTCACGTCGGTGACCTGCCGGCCGGCGTACGGCGATATGCGGGTGTCGCCCTGGATGTCGTGGATGCGCACGCCGTCGGCGTGCGCGGGGGCGGTGACCAGGACGGTGGACGCCGCGGAGCACACGGCGGCGACGGTGAGCGCGGCGAGACGCGCGGACGGCTTGCTCGGCAACGGATTCCCTCCGGGGACATGTGGAGCGCCGGGACGAGGGTGGAGCGTGGACGGCGGGAGCCGCGACCGGTGGGGCGGTGCGACGCGCGCAGGGGGCCGACAGGGGTGCGGGCCGGCTCCCTGGAGGTCCGGTGTACAACTGTCCGCCGATTTCTACGCGCGTCAATCTCCAGCCTGGCCAGGTCACTTGTCAAGGTTTCGGCCATGCACGGATGCTGAAGGGCAGATGAAGCGGGCGGCATGGGTGGAAATCCGTCTAGGCTGAGCGGCTGAGTCGTTGGAGACGTCCTAGGAGAACCGGCCGATGTCAGACAGCTCCCCCCTGCCGCCGGCGCGGCTGCACCCCGAAGCGGAGCTGGCGCGTGACGCGCTGTCCACCCCGTTGCTGTCCCGCGCGGTCCGGCTCGCCCGCTGGGCCGGGCCCCGGACCAGGGTCGACGCCGGCGGTGGGCTCGTCGACGAGCAGGTGCCGGAGGCGGCCGAGGCGCTGGGGCTGACCGGGGAGGACGCCGTCGCCGACGCCGGCGCGGCCTGGCGCGTCGCCCTGGACGCCGGGCTCGTCGAAGTGGTCGACGAGGAGGAGGGGACGGTCGCGGCGGGCGCCGACCTGGCGCTGCTCACCGGGGGGTCGCCGCAGGACGTGCTCGGGGTGTGGCTGGCCGCCCTGGAGACGGTGCTGGCCGACGCGAGCGTGCCCGACCTGGGCGGGCTCGTCGACGCCATCGCCGCGGGGGACGGGTCCGGAGAGCTCGACCTCGACTCCCTGCACTGGGACCCCGAGGCCGAGGCGGAGTTCCTCGACGGCGTGCTCGGCAACCTCTACCTGCTGACCGTCGGTGAGGAGGGGCCCGTCGGGGCGCCGGTGCCGCTGCCCGCGCTGGCCGCGTCCGTGCTCGTCCCCGACGACATGGCCGAACCGACCAACGAGGTCCTCGAGCAGGTGTCGGACGCCATGATGCGGCTGGACGACCAGTTCCGCATGCTGGAGCCGGTGGGACTCGTGGAGTACCGACCGGTGGACGAGACGCTGCTGAGCGACGCCGACGAGGAGCCGGCGGCGCCGGTGGACGACACCGACGTCTCCCGCTACGGCATGGTGCGGCTGACCCCGCTCGGACTGTACGGACTGCGCGCCCGGCTGCTGGAGGCCGGGTTCGACGCCCCGGCGGTCGGGGACCTCGCGGACAAGGGCGCCGACGCGCTGCTCGACGGCACGGCCTCCTTCCCGTCGGCGGCGGCCCACGCGGAGACCGAGCACTGGCTGAACCGGCGTGAACCCCTCACCGCCGCCCGGGAGTTGCTGGCCGCGGCGCGTGGGACGGACGAGGGCGCCCCGCTGCGGCGGCTGCGCTGCCAGCAGGCGCTGTCCCTGGTCGGTGCCTCGGCCGAGCCGGCCCTGCGGGAGGTGCTCGACGACGCCGAACTCGGCGGGCTGGCACGGGTCTGGCTGACCGAGCACGGGGCGGCCGACGTGCCGCCCCCGTCCGAGGCCATGATCTTCTGGCTGACCATCGACACGGTGGCCGCCCAGCTCGCGGCCGAGGGCAACTCCGAGGAACTGCGCGAGCTGGTGGAAGGACTGGCCCACCGGCACAGCGGCTTCTTCGCCACCGCCTGGCGGGTGGACCACCCGGCCACGGCGGACGTGCTGGAGGCGATGGGCCGGCTGCACCCGGACAAGAAGATCGCCAAGGAGGCCCGGAAGGCGGCGTTCAAGGCCCGGTCGCAGCACGGAGGCTGAGCCGCGGACGGCGCGCGGCGACCGGGCACCGGCGGGGTGCCGGAGGGGCGCGGCCCCGCGGCCCGGGCGGACCCCGCGGTTCACACGAGCGGGGCGCGGCGTGACCCGTGGAGTTCAACCGGTGTTCAGGCGGGGGCGGGAGGGTGGCGTCGCACGGGCTCCGCCCCCCGCCACGGCCTGCCGACCGTCACAGGAGACACCATGTCGCTCACCCGCAGGGACTTCGCCAGAACCTCCGCGATCGCCGGTGCCGGTGTCGCGCTGGTGGGCAGCGTCGGCGCCCTCTCCTCCGCGCCCCACGCCCTCGCGACCGTCGACACCGAGAGCGCGGACGGGTCGTCCGGGGACGCGGCGGACCGGCACGGCGGGATCGGTTACGGCCCCCTCGTACCGGACCCGGACGGCATCCTCGCCCTGCCCGCGGGCTTCACCTACCGCATCCTCACCCACGCCGGCAAAACCCGTCTGGAGTCGGGCGAGTTCACGCCGGCCGAGCACGACGGCACGGCCGCCTTCCCCGGCCCGCGCGGCAGCACCCTCCTGGTCAACAACCACGAGATGGACGGCCCGCGCGACCAGGCGGAGTTCCCCGTCCCGCTCGCCGAGGGCCTCGTCTACGACCCGGCCGCGCCCGGCGGCTGCACCGTCGTCGAGGTGCGCCCCGACGGCAGCGTCGCCGAATGGGTCGGCATCGCCGGCACCGCCAACAACTGCGCGGGCGGCAGCACCCCCTGGGGCACCTGGCTCACCTGCGAGGAGAACTCCGACCGGGCCGGCGAGAACGGCATGACCAAGGACCACGGCTACGTCTTCGAGGTCGACCCCGCCGACCGGCGCGCCAACCGCGACCCCAAGCCCCTGAAGTTCTTCGGCCGCTACGACCACGAGGCCGTGGTCATCGACTCCAAGCGCGGCCACGCCTACCTCACCGAGGACGCCGACGAGCCCAACGGCCTGTTCTACCGCTGGACCCCGCCGAAGGACTTCCGCCACGGCCCCGGCAGGTTCCGCGCCCTCGCCGACGACGCGGGCGTCCTCCAGGCGCCCAAGTGCTACGACTCCGGCGGCCGGTTCGTCGACGACCTCTCCCGCGCCACGAGGACCGGCACGGTGTACGGCGTCGACTGGGTGGACGTGCCCGACCGCGACGCGCGGACCGTCGCGGTGCGCGAGCAGTTCGGGCCCGCCGAAGTCACCCGCGCCCGCAAACTGGAGGGCATGTGGTGGGGCGACGGCGGGGCGTACATCGTCTCCTCGTACGCCCGTGAGGAGAGCCCCGGCCGACACGACGGCCAGGTCTGGTTCTACGACCCCCGGCGCCGCACCCTGACCCTGAAGGTCCTGCTCGGCGTCGACCCGGACCCGGCCGGGGAGGGCGCCTTCGGCGGCCCCGACAACATCACCGTCTCCCCGTACGGCGGCCTGATCATCGCCGAGGACGGCGAGGGCGCCCAGCACCTGTTCGGCGCCACCGACAGCGGGCGCACGTACCCCATCGCCCGCAACGAACTGAACATCGGCACCGAGGAGGAGCCGGAGTTCAGCGAATTCACCGGCGTCACCTTCTCGCCCGACGGGAAGACCCTGTACGCCAACATCCAGGAGCCGGGCATCATGCTCGCCGTCACCGGCCCGTGGAAGCGCCAGCGGCGCCGCTGACCCGACGCTCGCGGCCCTCTCCCGGCGACCCGCACATCCGTGCGGGTCGCCGTCTTGTCCGGCCCTTCACTGACATCTAACATGTCAGTTGTGGAAGCCATGCGACCCGTGCGCCGGACCCTGCTCAGGGACCGTGCCCACGAAGCGATCCGGGACGCCATCGTGGCCGGGGAGATCGAACCCGGGGCGGTGGTGCGGGACGCCGAGCTCGCCGAGCGGCTGGGGCTGTCCCGGGCGCCGGTGCGCGAGGCGTTCTCGCGGCTGGTCGACGAGGGGCTGCTGGAGAGCAAGCCGCAGAGCCACACCCGGGTGACCCCGCTCGTGGCCGCCGACGTGCGGGACGCCGCCGCCGTCGTCGGCGCCATGCACGAGCTGGTCACCCGGGTCGCCGTGCCCCGGCTGCGGGAGGCGGACCTGGACGCCATGCGCACCGCCAACGAGCGGTTCGCGGCGGCCGTCCGCGCCGCCGACGTGGACGGCGCCCTGCGCGCCGACGACGCACTGCACGACGTGCTCGTGCGGGTGAGCGGCAACCGCGCGGCCGCCGCGACCGCCGCCCGCTACACCCCGCTCATCCGCCGGCTGGAACGGCGGCGCTTCGGCGAGGGCGGCGCCTGCCGCTCCGCCGGGCTGCACGAGCGGCTGATCGCGGCCTGCGCGGCCGGTGACACGGACGAGGCGGTCCGGGTCACGGCGGAGATCTGGCGGGGCCTGGAGGAGCTCGCCGACATTCCCTGACCGGGATCCACCGACCGGGAGGACCACTCATGTCCCTTTCGTCCCACGAGCGTTACCCGCTGCTCTTCGGGCCCTCGCCCGTGCATCCGCTCCAGCGGCTGACCGCGCATCTCGGCGGTGCCTCCCTGTGGGCCAAGCGCGAGGACTGCAACTCCGGTGTGGCCTACGGCGGGAACAAGACCCGCAAGCTGGAGTACCTGGTCGCCGACGCGCTCGCGCAGGGCTGCGACACCCTGGTCTCCATCGGCGGCGTGCAGTCCAACCACACCCGCCAGGTCGCCGCCGTCGCCGCCCGCGCCGGGCTGAAGTGCGTGCTGGTGCAGGAGAGCTGGGTGGACTGGCCGGACGCCGTCTACGACAAGGTCGGCAACATCCTGATCAGCCGGCTCGCCGGGGCCGACGTACGGCTGGTGCGGGCCGGATTCGGGATCGGGTTCAAGGAGAGCTGGGAGCAGGCGCTGCGGGAGGTCGAGGAGGCGGGGGGCAAGCCGTACGCCATCCCGGCCGGCGCCTCGGACCATCCGCTCGGCGGGCTCGGGTTCGCGGGCTGGGCGTACGAGGTCGCCGAGCAGGAGCGGGAGCTGGGCGTCTTCTTCGACACCGTGGTCGTGTGCTCGGTGACCGGGTCCACCCAGGCGGGCATGGTCGCCGGGTTCCGCGCCCTGGAGGAGGCGGGCGGACGGCGGCGGCGGGTGATCGGCGTCGACGCGTCGGCGGCGCCCGCCCGGACCCGGGAGCAGATCGCGCGGATCGCGCGGAACACCGGCCGGCTCATCGGCGTCGAGGCCGAACTGACCGAGGAAGACGTCGAGTTGGACGAGCGGTACCACGCGGGCACGTACGGCGTTCCCGACGGGGCGACGCTGGAGGCGATGCGGCTCGCGGCGCGGACCGAGGGGATGGTCACCGACCCCGTCTACGAGGGGAAGTCGATGGCCGGGCTGATCGACCTGGTGTCCCGGGGGGAGATCGGCCGCGACGCGACCGTGCTGTACGCCCATCTGGGCGGGCAGCCGGCGCTGAACGCGTACAGCGCGCTGTTCTAGGCGCTCCTCCCGGCCGGGACGGCCCGGGGCCGTGCGGGCGCCGGGCGGGGGCGCCGCGGCGCCGGGCGCCCGCGGCGGGGCGCCCGGCGGTGCGCGCGAGGGGTCACAGGGCCTGGGCGGCCGGCTTCACCATCCCCCGCACCGTGCGGGACTTCACGAAGTCGCCCATCGCCGTCATCTCCCACTCCCCGGAGAACTGGCGGATCAGCTTCGCCATCATCACGCCGGTCTGCGGTTCGGCGCCCGTGAGGTCGAAGCGCACCAGCTCCTCCCCGGTGGTGCCGTCCAGGAGGCGGCAGTACGCCTTCGCGACCTCGGTGAACTTCTGGCCGGAGAAGGAGTTGACCGTGAAGACCAGGCCGGTGACCTCCTGGGGGAGGCGGCCGAGGTCGACGGTGATCACCTCGTCGTCCCCGGCGCCCTCACCGGTGAGGTTGTCGCCGGAGTGGCGGATCGCGCCGCCCACGATCTGGAGCTTGCCGAAGTAGCAGCTGTCGATGTGGTTGCGCTGCGGGCCGTAGGCGATGACCGAGGCGTCGAGGTCGATGTCCTTGCCGCGGTACGCCGGCTCCCAGCCGAGACCCATCCTGACCTGGGAGAGCAGCGGACGGCCGCCCTTCATCAGGGAGACGGTCTGGTTCTTCTGGAGGCTGACCCGGCCCTTGTCCAGGTTGATCTTCCCGGTGCCGGGGGCGGGCGGGGCCGGGGGCGCCGCGGGCGCGGGCGGCGTCTGCGGGACGGACACCGCAGCGGCCGGCGGGGCGACCGGCTGCGGGGGCGCGGGGGTCGGCTGGGCCGGGGCGGCCGGTTCCTCGACCGTGACGCCGAAGTCGGTGGCGATGCCGGCCAGGCCGTCGGCGTATCCCTGGCCGACCGCGCGGGCCTTCCAGGCGCCGTTGCGCAGGTAGATCTCGACCACGACCAGGGCGGTCTCGTCGCCGAGGCGCGGGGGAGTGAAGGTGGCCAGGACGGTGCCGTCGTCCGCGTTGCGGAGGGTGGCCGTCGGTTCGATGCCCTGGAAGGTCTGGCCGGCGGCGTCGGGGCTCGCGGTGATGACGATCTTCTCGATGCCGGACGGCACGGCCGCGGTGTCGACCGTGATGGCGTCGGGGGCGGTGCCGCCGCCGGAACGGTAGGTCACGCCGGGGCCGGCGGGCTGGTTGTAGAAGATGAAGTCGTCGTCGGAGCGCACCTTGCCGTCGGCGGCGAGCAGCAGGCCCGATACGTCGAGCCGCACCGGAGCGGCGACGTCCACCGTCACGCGGGCGGCGGAGAGGGGAATGTTCGAGCCAGGGGTCATAGCGGTCATGCCGGGTGAACGAGCGAGGGTGTTTTGCCGTTCCCTTACCCTGTGCCGCCCGGCGGGCCCGCGGATCTCCGCCCCCGCGGGCCTCGCCCGCCCCCCGAGGAGGGCGAGGGCCGCGCGGACGGGGGGCCCTACGGCACGACCACGATCTTCCGGCCCACCCCCGCCGCGAACTGCTCCAGCGCCTCGGGGTACCGCTCCAGCGGGACGCGGTCGCTGATGAAGACCTCCGGGTCCAGGACACCGCCCGCGAAGAGCTCCGCCGCCCGTTCGAAGCTGTGCAGGACCGCCATCGAGCCGGTGATGGTGATCTCCTGGTTGTAGATGCGGTACGGGTCGATCGTCACCCGTGTCGCGTAGTCGGCGACGCCGAACTGGAGGAAGGTGCCGGCCTTGGCGACGCGGCCCAGGCCGTCCTGGATCGCCGCCGCGTTGCCCGTGGCGTCGACGACGACGTCCCAGCCCTGCGGGCGGTCCAGCTCGTCGGCGTTCGCGGCCGCGGCCGACACGCCCAGCTTGCGGGCCGTCTCCAGGCGCGCCGGGTTCACGTCCACCACGTCCACGCTCGCCGCGCCGGTCCGCTTGGCCAGCTCCAGCATCATCAGGCCCATCGTCCCGGAGCCGTAGACCAGCACCCGGGCGCCCAGGCGCGACTGGAGCACGTCGTAGCCGCGCACCGCGCAGGAGAGGGGCTCGATCAGCACCGCGTCCTCGGTGCGGACGTGCTCGGGCAGCTTGACGCAGTTCGCCACCGGGGCCACCGCGTACTGCGCGGCGCCGCCGGCCGTGGTGACGCCGATCGCCCCCCAGCGTTCGCACATGTTGTTGTGGCCGATACGGCAGTAGCGGCACTCGTGGCAGTACAGGGAGGGGTCCACCGCGACCCGGTCGCCGACCGACACCTCCGTGACCTGCGTGCCGACGCCGACCACCTCGCCCGCGAACTCGTGCCCCGGCACGATCGGCAGCTCGGGCGCGAACTCGCCCTGGAGGATGTGCAGGTCCGTGCCGCACAGCCCGCAGGCCGCGACCTCGACGACGACCTCGCGCGGCCCGGGCGTCGGGTCCGGGGCCTCGGCGACGACGACCCTGCCCACGGACTCGATGACGGCGGCCTTCATTTCACGGCTCCCAACGACAGGCCCTGGACGAGTTTGTCCTGGGCGGCGAACCCCGCGGCGAGCACCGGCAGGGAGATGACGAGCGACGCGGCGCACACCTTGGCCAGGAACAGGCCCTGGCTGGTGATGAAGGTGGTGAGGAAGACGGGGGCGGTCTCGGCGACCACGCCCGTGAGGACCCGCGCGAACATCAGCTCGTTCCAGCTGAAGATGAAGCAGATCAAGGCGGTCGCCGCGATGCCGGGCAGGGCGATCGGGGCGACCACGCGGCCCAGCACGGTCGGCAGCCGGGCGCCGTCGAGCTGGGCGGCCTCGATGATCGCGACCGGGACCTCGGACAGGAACGACTGCATCATCCAGACCGCGATCGGCAGGTTCATGGCCGTGTAGAGGATGACCAGCGCCCAGATGTTGTCGAGCAGGCCGGTGTTCTTCGCGAACAGGTAGATCGGCAGCAGCGCGGCCACCAGGGGCAGCATCTTGGTGGACAGGAAGAAGAACAGGACGTCGGTCCACTTCCTCACCGGCCGGATGGACAGCGCGTACGCGGCGGGCAGCGCGAGGAGGAGGGTCAGCAGGGTGGAGACCAGCGAGGCGGTCATGGAGTTGATCAGCGAGGGCCAGGGGCTGGCGCCGCCGGTCAGCCCGAAGAACTCGCGGTAGCCCTCCAGCGTCAGCGCGGCGGCCACGGACGGCGGGTTGGTCGCCGCGTCCGCCTCGGAGTGGAAGGACGTCAGCACCATCCACAGGACGGGCAGCACGAACACGATGCCGGCCAGCCAGGCGGCGACGCCCAGGGCGGCCCCCCGGAACCGGCCGTGCGGCCGGCTGCGCCGCGGGGCGGTGGTGGTGGCCATCAGCGGGACACCTCCTCACGGAACAGCGACGACACCACGCGCAGCGCGAAGGTCGCCAGGACGATCGAGCCGATCACGACGACGACCCCGGCCGCGGAGGCTAGGCCGTTCTCGTGCGCCTGGTAGAAGGTCTGGTAGATCGTGTACGGCAGGTTCGCGGTGCCCAGGCCACCGGAGGTGAGGGTGAACACCGCGTCGAAGTTCTGCACGATGTAGATCGAGCCGAGCAGCACGCCGAGTTCGATGTAGCGGCGCAGGTGCGGCAGCGTGAGGTGCACGAACACCTGCCAGTCGCTCGCCCCGTCCATCCGGGCCGCCTCCACCAGTTGCGGGTCGCGGCTCTGCAGCCCGGCCAGCAGGATCAGCATCATGAACGGGGTCCACTGCCAGATCAGCGCGGCCTCCACCGCCATCAGCGGCATCTCGGAGATCCAGTCCGGCTGGGCGGCCCCGTCCCCGCCGACGGCGCGCAGGATGCCGTTGAACAGCCCGTACTCCGGGTTGAACAGCAGGTGCTTCCACATCAGCGCGGCGGCGACCGGCACCAGCAGGAACGGCGCGATGAGCATGGTGCGCACGGCGCCCCGGCCGGGGAAGCGGCGGTCCAGCAGCAGCGCCAGCAGCAGCCCGAGCAGCAGGCTGACCAGCACCACGGTGACGGTCAGCAGGATGGTCGTCCCCACCGACCCGCGCAGGTCGGGGTCGGTCAGCACCTCGCCGTAGTTGGCGAAGCCGGCGAAGCCGCGCCGGTCGGGGTAGAGCGCGTTCCAGTCGAGGAACGAGATCACCAGGGTGGCCACGAAGGGCAGCTGGGTGACGACGATCATGAAGATCAGCGCCGGCAGCAGGGGCGCCCGGGTGGCCCAGACGCGCATGCGGTTCGGGCGCCGGGCCGCCGGCCGTCCGGAGGCGGCGGCGGCCCGGGCCGGGGTCGTCAGGGTCATGATCCCTCGTACTTCTCGGCGACGGCCTCGGCGAGCTTCTGGGCCTTCTTCAGCGCGCTGTCCACCGACTGGCGTCCGGCGATGGCGGAGCTGATCTCCTGGGAGACCTTGGTGCCCAGGTCGGTGAACTCGGGGATGCCGACGAACTGGATGCCGGGCGCGGGCCGGGGCTGCACGCCCGGGTCCTCGGGCTTGGCGTTCGCGATGGCGTCCCGGGTGACGTCCGCGAACGCGGCGGCCTCCTCGCGGTACTGCGGTATGTCATAGGTCGAGGCGCGCTTGCCGGCCGGCACGTCGGACCAGCCGACCTTCTCGCCGACGAGCTTCTCGTAGTCCTTGCCGGAGGCCCAGGAGATGAACTTCCAGGCGTCCCCGGTGTTCTTGGACGCCTTCTGGATGCCCCACGCCCAGGTGTAGAGCCAGCCCGAGCTGTCGGTCTTCTCGACCGGCGCCGGGACGTAGCCGATCCTGCCCTTGACCGGGGAGCCGTCGGCCTCCAGGGAGCCGGCTCCGGCGGTGGCGTCGTACCACATGGCCGTCTTGCCCTGGGTCATGTTGTTCAGGCACTCCGCGTAGCCGGACTGGGCGGCGCCGGCCTCGCCGTGCTCGCGGACCAGGTCGACGTAGAACCGCGTGGCCTCCTTGAACTCCTTGGAATCCAGCCGCGCCGTCCAGTCCTCGTCGAACCAGGTGCCGCCGAAGGTGTTGACCACCGTGGTCAGCGGCGCCATGACCTCGCCCCAGCCGGGCAGCCCGCGCAGGCAGATGCCCTTCATGCCGGACTCGGCGCCGTCGACCTCGGCGGCCAGGTCGGCGACCTGCTTCCAGGTGGGCTTGTCCGGCATGGTCAGGCCCTCCTTCTCCAGGACGTCCTTGCGGTACATCAGGAAGGAGGACTCGCCGTAGAACGGCTCGCCGTACAGCTTGCCGTCCTCCGCGGTGAGCGCCCGGGTCATCGGGGGGAGGATGTCGTCCTGGTCGAAGTCGGGGTCCTGCTCGACGTAGGAGTCCAGGGAGTGCAGCCACCCGTTCTTGGCGTAGATCGGGACCTCGTAGTTGCTCAGGGTGGCGACGTCGTACTGCCCGGCCTGGTTGGCGAAGTCCTGGCTGATCTTGTCGCGGACGTCGTTCTCCGGCAGGACGGTGAAGTTCACCTTGATGCCGGTGTCCTTGGTGAAGTGGGCGGCGGTCAGCTTCTGCAGCTGCACCATCTGCGGGTTGTTCACCATCAGGACGTTGAGGGAGCCGCCGCCGTCGGACCCTCCGGACCCACCGGCGCCCGAACAGGCGGCGAGCGGAGCGAGCAGCGTCCCTACCGCCGCCACGGCGAAGAGGGTCCGTGGCGAGCGTCGGCTCTGGGTTCGCATGGGTACTCCAAGATATGTCGTTGCTTAGGGGGACTTGTGGGAGACAGGGGTGTCTTGCGGGACGGGGTGGGGGAGGTGGGGTTCTTCGGGGTGCCGGGCGGTGCGGCCGTCAGACCCGGACGACCTGTGGTCCGAGCAGGGAGTAGCGGTGGGCCTCGGCGGCCGGGAGCAGGGTGCTCGTGACGATCGCCTCCAGCGCGCCGATCTCGGCGAACCGGCAGAAGCTGACCGCCCCGAACTTGGTGTGGACGCCCGCGAGCACCACGCGCCGCGCGGCCCGGACCGCCTGCGCCTTGACCTCGCTGACCGCCGGGTCGGGCGTGGTCAGACCGTGTTCGCGGGAGATGCCGTTGGCGCCGATGAACGCCAGGTCGATGACGAAACCGGAGAGCATCTTCGTCGTCCAGTGGTCCACGGTGGCGAGGGTGCCGGAGCGGACCCGGCCGCCGAGCAGCAGGACGGAGACGGTGCCGCTCTCGGCGAGGGCGCCCGCGACCGGCAGGGAGGCGGTGACCACGGTCAGCGGCCGGTCCCGGGGCAGCGCCTCGGCGATGAGCTGCGGGGTGAAGCCCTCGTCGACGAAGACCGTCTCGGCGTCCCCGAGCAGCCCGGCGGCGGCGACCGCCACCCGGCGCTTCTCGGGTACGTGGCTGGTGGCGCGGAAGGCCAGGGTCGTCTCGAAGCCGGCGCTCTCCACCGGGTAGGCGCCGCCGTGGGTGCGGCGCACCAGACCGTGGTCCTCCAGGGCGCGCAGATCCCGCCGTACGGTCTCCTTGGCCACGCCCAGATCGGCGGCGAGCGCGGTGACGTCGACCGAGCCGGTGGCGCGCGCCAGCCGCACGATCTCGCGCTGGCGCTCCTCGGCCGTCCCGTGGCCCATGGGTCCGACCACCCGCTTCCTGATCTCGCTGCCCGTTCGGGCCCGGTGCGGCCCTTGCAGGATGTTCTACAGCGGGTGCGGGGTTCTGACCAGGCTTGTTACGGCTTCGTTCCTGCCCGCTTGTGCCCGTTCGGATCCGGTGGTGCCCGCCTCGGACCTGCGCGGGGACGGCCCGGGGCGTGGGAACGGGCGGCACGGATGCCCGAATGCGGCGGCGGGCGGGCCCGTTCGGTGCCCGCCCGCCGGTGCGAGCGTCGATTTCCCGCCGCGGGGGCGTGCGGCCCGCGGCCCGTTCTCCGCGCGGTGCCGCGTCAGTACGGCCAGATCGGCGGGTCGGTGACGAAGTGGCCGCCCAGGCAGGCGTGCGCCGGGTCGTCCGGGTCCAGCTCGCCCTGCTCGGCGATCAGCTTCTCGGCGTACGGCTCGGAGTCGTCCTGCGGCTCGTAGCCGAGCGCCCGCGCGGAGGTGAGGTCCCACCACAGGCGGGTGTTGGCGGAGGAGCCGTGCACCACGGTGTGGCCGACGTTCTCGGCGGTCAGGGCCGCGTGGAAGAGGCGGGCGCCGTCGGCGGGGCTCATCCACACCGAGAGCATGCGCACGCTGGTCGGCTCGGGGAAGCAGGAGCCGATGCGCACGGAGACGGTCTCCAGGCCGTGCTTGTCCCAGTACAGCTGGGCGAGGTCCTCGCCGAAGCACTTGGACAGGCCGTAGAAGGTGTCGGGGCGGCGCGGGGTGTCGACCGGGATGAGGGGGTCGTCGCCCCGCGGGCGCGGGGTGTAGCCGACGGCGTGGTTGGAGGAGGCGAAGACGATGCGCCCGACGCCCTCCTCGCGGGCGGCCTCGTAGAGGTGGTAGGTGCCCTCGATGTTCGCCCTGAGGATCTTCTCGAAGGGGGCTTCCAGGGAGATGCCCGCGAGGTGGATGATCGCGTCGACCCCCCGGACCGCCTCGCGCACGGCCCCCCGGTCGGCGAGGTCGGCGACGAGCGCGTCCGGCTCGCCCTCGACCGGCCGCAGGTCGAGCAGGCGCAGCTCGTAGCCGTAGTCCGGGAGCAGGTCCCGCATCAGGGTGCCGAGTCCGCCGGCGGCGCCGGTGAGCAGAACGGTGCGGGGAGCGGGCATCCTCGGGTCTCCTTGCGTCGCCGGCCGTGCGCATGAGGCGCGGACGTGCACATGGGCGCACGGCATTCATAAGCGTGGACACGGTAGGGAGACGGGGCGCGGCCCGTCAAGTGTCCCGCCACCCGCCGCGGATGGGAAGAATCCGCTGGTGCGCGGCGAGTTGCCGTGCTTGACCGGCGTCCCGGGGGCGGCTTAGCGTGGGACCGTTCAGAGATGTAGACGTCAATCAAGAATATGGACCTGGGAGAGCTCGTGACGCCAGCCCCCCTCACCGCCCGACTCAGTATCCCCAGCGGGCCGCTGTTCTTCCCGGTCACCGCGTACGGACCCGACGGCGCCGTCGACCTCGACACCTACCGCACCCATGTGCGGCGCGGGGTGGAGGCCGGGGCCGCCGCCGTGTTCGCCTGCTGCGGCACCGGGGAGTTCCACGCGCTGACGCCCGAGGAGTTCGACGGGTGCGTGGCCGCCGCGGTCGAGGCCGCCGGGGGACGCGTCCCGGTCGTCGCGGGCGCCGGGTACGGCACCGCCCTCGCGGTGCGCTACGCCCGGCTCGCCGAGCGGGCCGGGGCCGACGGGCTGCTCGCCATGCCGCCGTACCTGGTCCGGGCCGCGCAGGAGGGACTGCTGCGGCACTACCGGGAGCTGGCCGCCGCCACCTCCCTGCCCGTCGTCGTCTACCAGCGCGACAACGCCGTCCTCACCCCCGCCACCGTCGTCGAACTGGCCCGCACGGACGGGATCATCGGCCTCAAGGACGGCCACGGCGACCTCGACCTCATGCAGCGGACCGTCAGCGCCGTACGCACCGAGGCGCCCGGCGACTTCCTCTACTTCAACGGGCTGCCCACCGCCGAACTGACCCAGCCCGCCTACCGCGGCATCGGCATCACCCTCTACTCGTCCGCGGTGTTCTGCTTCGCCCCCGAGATCGCCCTCGCCTGCCACACGGCCTTCCGCACCGGCGACGAGGCCACCGCCCACCGCCTGCTGGACGGCTTCTACCGGCCCTTCGTCGAACTGCGCGACCGGGGCCAGGGGTACGCCGTCTCCCTCGTCAAGGCCGGCGTACGGTTGCGCGGGCTGGACGTCGGGGAGGTCCGGCCGCCGCTGCACGAACCGGCCGGGGACCACGTCGCACGGCTCGCCCGGCTGATCGAGCGGGGACACGCGCTTCTGGAGGAGGACAAGTGAAGGCGTCGGCGTTCGTCTACCCCTGGGACGTCAACGGGGACCCGGAGGCCCCCGCGCGGATCGCCGCGCTCGGCGTGGCGCAGGTGACGCTCGCCTCCGCCTACCACTCCACGCGCGCGCTGACCCCCCGTCACCCGCGCCACCGCATCGTCACCGCCGAGCACGCGGCCGTGCTCTACCCGGCCGACGGGCGCTGGTCCGGCCGCGCCCTGCGCCCGTACCCGGCCGGCGACTGGGCCCCCGGCGACGCCTTCGGCGAGGCCGCCGCCGCGCTCGCGGACGCGGGGCTCGAGGTGCACACCTGGGTGGTCCTCGCGCACAACTCCCGCCTGGGCGCCGAGCATCCGGACACCTCGGTGGTCAACGCCCACGGGGACCGCTACCCCTGGGCGCCGTGCATCGCCCGGCCCGCCACCCGCGCGTACCTGACCGACCTCGCCGCCGAGGCGGCGGTACGGCCCGGGGCGCGCGGCACCGAGCTGGAGTCCCTCGGCTGGTACGGGCTGGCCCATCTGCACGCCCACGACAAGACCGCCGGCGTCGGCCTCGGGGACGCCGGGCAGTACCTGATGTCCCTGTGCTTCTGCCCGGTCTGCCGCGAGGGCTACGGGGCCCAGGGCCTGGACGCCGACGAACTCGCCGCCGCCGTACGGGACGCGCTCGAACCGGTGTGGCGGGGGGCGCCCTCCGACGGGGGCTGGCCGGGGGTCGAGAAGCTCCTCGGCGCCGCGGCGGCGAACGCCACGCGCGCCTGGCGCGACGAGACGGCCCGCACCCTCCAGGAGGCGGCGGTCCGGGCGGTGCGGGAGGCGGCCCCCGAGGGCTTCCAGGTGCTGCTGCACGCGGACCCGGTGTCGTACCACTGCGGCGCCAACGCCGGCGTCGACCCCGCGCACGTCCTCTCCGTGGCCGACGGCGTGGTGGTGCCCTGCACCGGGGGCGCCGGCCTGCTGGCGCCGTTCACGCGGGAGGGCCGCGAGGGCGCCGTCCTCGCGGCCAACTTCACCGTGGTCTCCGGCCTGGGCGGCAGCCCCGGCACCCTCGCGGCGGACGCGGCCGAGGCGCGCCGGCTCGGCGCGACGGAGCTGCGGCTGTATCACGCGGGGCTGGCGTCGGACGGGGACCTGGAGGCGGTGCGCTCGGCACTTACCGCGCTCTGAAGCAGCGCCACCGCCACCGCCGCCAGCGCGAGCCCCGAGACGGCCAGCGGCAGCCGGTGGCCGAGCGGCCCGACCACGGCCGCGCCGACCGCCAGTCCGAGCACGTTCGGTGTGAACACCAGCGCGTGGGCGGTGGCGGTGGCCCGGCCCAGCAGCGGTCCGGGCGTCTCGCGCTGCACGGCGGTCAGCGCGGCGATCAGCACGGCGGGCAGCCCCGCCCCGATCGTCGCGCCGGTCACCCACGCCAGCGGGTCGTTCGGCACCGCGCGCAGCACCACCGCGACGGCCAGCAGGGCGATGCCGTACGCCGCGAAGCGCCGTTCGCCCAGACGGCGCAGGGCGGGACCGGAGAGCAGGCCGACGGCCACCGAGCCCGCGCCCTGGACCGCGTACAGCACACCGGCGTACGCGGGGGAGCGGCCCAGGGCGTCCACGACGGCGTACACCAGCGCCCCGTTCACCCCCGCGCACAGCATCGTGGCGCCGCCCGCCAGGATCAGCGGACGCAGAAGCGGGTGCGACCACAGAGCGCGGGCGCCCTCCGCGGTCCGCCGCGGGCGGCCGCCCGACGGCGGCCCGGGCCGCTCCTCCCGCACCCGCAGGAGCGCGTACACCGACGCCGCGAGCAGGAAGGTGACCGCGTCGAGGAGGACCACGCCCGCCCCGCCGTACGCGGCGTACAGACCGGCCCCCGCCAGCGGGGCCAGGAGCTTCATGCCCTCGTTGAGGGTCGTCCGCAGCCCGTTGAAGTCGCCGAGCAGGGAGCGGTCCACGGCGGTGGCGACCAGCGCCGACTCGGCCGCTTCGTGGACGACGCCGGCCGCGCCGTACACGAACAGCACCGCGTACAGCAGCCCCACACCGTGCGCCGAGTCGACGGTGAGCAGGGTGAGCAGGAGCCCGGCCATGAACAGGCTCGTGCCGATCAGCAGGGGCGTGCGGCGGACGCGGTCGGCGAGCGCGCCCAGCAGCGGGCCGGCCGGGGTCGGCGCCCACATCGCCAGCATGCAGAGGGCCGCGAGACCGTCCGAACCGGTGAGGTCCTTCACCCACACACCGCAGGCCAGCCACAGCGCGGAGGTGCCGAAGCCCGACACCACCACCCCGGCGAGGCAGAGCCCCGCGTTCCGGTCCCGCGCCACGCGCAGCACGGTCCAGGTCCGCCCGCCCGTCCGACTCGTTCCGTTCGTCTCCATGCCCGGCCATCGTGGGGCTGAGGCCGGGGTGCGGGCATCGGGCAGATGCCCTACGAACGGGGGCGGCGGGCGGGGGAGGGGCGCGTGTCCTTCGGGCACCTTCCCCACCCGCACCGGCCTCGTCGTCCGTCGTCTCCTCCCCGCACCCCGGCCGGACCGCCCCCGCGCCGGGTGTCCGCCGCGCGGCGGGTGTCCGTCGCGCGGCGGGGGCGCCCGGGCAGGGGTGGACGCCGGGTCCGGACCGTTCGCGAGGTTGCGGCGGCACACCGGTCGCTCGGGCACCCGGACGCCGACTCCCGAGGGGGCCCCTCGGCGTCCGGCCGCTGTACGACGGCCGTCCGGTCCGCCCGGCGGCCTGTTCCTCCGCGAGGCCGGCGTCGGCGGGCGTCGCGACGGCGAACGGGCGCACCCGACCGCCGACCCGCGCCCGCCCCGAGCCGGCGGCCGCCCGGACCGCCGTCCCCTCCGGCGGTCCCGCCCCGGCCGCCCGCGCGGACCGCGCGCCCAACGGCCGGGCGGCAACCGCACGTTCCTTTGTCAGAAGCATTGACGAAACACGGGGCCGCTTCTACGGTCATCCGCGTCGTACTTCGTACGTCATATATGAGACGCGATACGCGAGATCCGATACGCGAGATCCGAGAGGCGCGCATGACCTCTGTGCCCACCCCGATCCCCTCCCGCACGCAGTACGTGCTGGAGGAGATCAAACGCCGCATCCTCACCGGCCGGCTGACGCCGGGCCAGGCCCTGGTCGAGACCGACCTCGCCGCACAGTTCGGGGTGTCCAAGACCCCGGTGCGCGAGGCGCTCAAGACCCTGGCCGGCACCGGTCTGGTGGTGATGAGCCAGTACAAGGGCGTCACGGTGCGCATGGTCGACGCGGACATGGCGCGCGAGGTCTACGACGTGCGCCTGCTCCTCGAACCCGAGGCCCTCAAGCGCGCCGTGCGGCGCGGCGCCTCCCTCGACGCCGCCCGCTCCGCGCTGACCCGGGCCGACGAGGCCACCGACACGGCCGAACGGTCGCTCGCCAACCGCGAGTTCCACCGCGCCCTCTACCTGCCGTGCGGCAACCCGCTGCTCGGCCGGATGCTCGACGAGGTCCGCGACCAGGCCGCCCTCGTCTCCGCCGTCGCCTGGGCCGCCGACCCCTCCTGGGAGCGGGAGGCCGGCGAGCACCGCGAGATCCTGCGGCTCGCCCTCGGCGGGGACGCCGACGGCGCGGCGCGCGCCCTGCACGCGCACATCGCGTCGTTCGTACGACGGGCGTTCCCCGAAGCGGGGTTCGACACCCCGGAGACCCAGGACGCCCCGGAAGCCCAGGACGCTCCGGAAACCCGGGGCGCCCGGAAAGAGGACGGTCAGGCATGACAAGGACGTTCGAGACCCAGCGGGCGGCCCTGGCCGACGTGGTGGCGATCCCGGTGACCCCGTTCGCCGAGGACGGCTCCGTCGACCCCGGCACCTACCGGGCCCTGCTGCGGCGTCTCCTCGACGGCGGCATCACGACCCTCACCCCCAACGGCAACACCGGCGAGTTCTACGCCCTGACCCCCGAAGAGCGCCGCCTGGTCGCCGAGTTGACCGTCGAGGAGGCCGGCGACGGCTCGGCGGTCCTGGTCGGCGTGGGCCACGACGTGCCCACCGCCGTCGCCTCCGCACGGCACGCCCGGGAGCTCGGCGCGCGGATGGTGATGGTGCACCAGCCCGTCCACCCCTACGTCTCCCAGGGCGGCTGGGTCGACTACCACCGCGCCGTCGCCGAGGCCGTGCCCGAGCTGGGCGTCGTCCCGTACATCCGCAACGAGCGGCTCGCCGGTGCCCGCCTGGCCGAACTCGGCGACGCCTGCCCCAACGTGATCGGGGTGAAGTACGCCGTGCCGGACGCGGCGAGGTTCGCCGCCTTCGCCCGGGACGCGGGCCTCGACCGGTTCGTGTGGGTGGCCGGCCTCGCCGAGCCGTACGCGCCCTCCTACTTCTCGGCGGGCGCCACCGGCTTCACCTCCGGGCTGGTCAACGTCGCCCCGTCCGTCTCGCTGAACATGATCGAGGCGCTGCGCTCCGGCGACCACCCGGCCGCCATGAAGGTGTGGGAGCAGATCCGCCGCTTCGAGGAACTGCGCGCCGCCAACGGCTCCGCCAACAACGTCACCGTCGTCAAGGAGGCCCTCGCCTCCCTCGGCCTGTGCCGCCGCGAGGTCCGCCCGCCGAGCAAGCCCCTGCCCGAGAGCGAGCGCGCCGAGGTCGCCGCCATCGCCGCCGGATGGTCCGCATGAGCGCCCCCGACCCGCGGCGCAAGCGGCCCGAGGAACTGCGCAGCCACCAGTGGTACGGCAGCGGCGTCGCGTCGGGCCTGCGCTCCTTCAGCCACCGCGCCCGCACCCGCCAGCTCGGCTACCTGCCCGAGGAGCACCTGGGCAAGCCCGTCATCGCGATCCTCAACACCTGGTCCGACATCAACCCCTGCCACGTCCACCTGCGGGACCGCGCGCAGGCCGTGAAGCGCGGGGTGTGGCAGGCGGGCGGCTTCCCGCTGGAGTTCCCGGTCTCCACCCTCAGCGAGACCTTCCAGAAGCCGACCCCCATGCTCTACCGCAACCTCCTCGCGCTGGAGACCGAGGAGCTGCTGCGGTCCTACCCGGTCGACGGGGCCGTGCTGATGGGCGGCTGCGACAAGTCCACGCCCGCCCTGCTGATGGGCGCCGCCAGCGCCGACCTGCCCGCCGTCTTCGTGCCCGCCGGACCCATGCTCCCCGGCCACTGGCGCGGGGAGACCCTCGGTTCCGGCACCGACATGTGGAAGTACTGGGACGACCGGCGGGCCGGCGTCATCGGCGACTGCGAGATGCAGGAACTGGAGAGCGGCCTGGCCCGCTCGCCCGGGCACTGCATGACGATGGGGACGGCGTCCACCCTGACCGCCGCCGCCGAGGTCCTCGGCGTCACGGTCCCGGGCGCGTCCAGCATCCCGGCCGTCGACTCCGGTCACGACCGGATGGCCGCGCGGGCGGGCATGACGATCGTCGACCTGGTCCACCAGGACCGGAAGCCGAGCGACATCCTCACCGCGGAGGCGTTCGAGGACGCGGTGACGACCGTCCTGGGGCTCGGCGGCTCCACCAACGCGGTGATCCACCTGATCGCCATGGCCGGCCGCGCGGGCGTGCGGCTCACCCTCGACGACTTCGACCGCATCGCCCGCACCGTCCCGGTGCTCGCCAACGTACGGCCCGGCGGCCGGACGTACCTGATGGAGGACTTCCACTTCGCCGGCGGGCTGCCCGGGTTCCTCTCCCGGATCCCGGACCTGCTCCACCTGGAGCGGCCCACCGTCTGCCACGACACCCTGCGCGAGCAGATCGCCGGCGCGCGGGTGCACGACGACGACGTCATCCGGCCCCGCGACAACCCGGTCGCCCCCGAGGGCGGGGTGGCCGTGCTGCGCGGCAACCTCTGCCCGGACGGCGCCGTCATCAAGCACATCGCCGCCGAACCGCACCTGCTGAAGCACACCGGTCCCGCCGTCGTCTTCGACGACTACAAGGAGATGCAGCGGACCATCAACGACCCGGCGCTGGACATCACCGCCGACCACGTGCTGGTGCTGCGGGGCGCCGGCCCCAAGGGCGGCCCGGGCATGCCCGAGTACGGGATGCTGCCGCTGCCCGACCACCTGCTCAAGCAGGGCGTGCGGGACATGGTGCGGATCTCCGACGCCCGCATGAGCGGGACGAGCTACGGCGCGTGCGTGCTGCACGTGGCCCCCGAGTCGTACGTCGGCGGACCGCTGGCCCTGGTGCGCACCGGGGACCCGATCACCCTCGACGTGGAGAACCGGACCCTTCGGCTCGACGTCGACGACGAGGAGCTGGAGCGGCGCAGGGCGCAGTGGACGCCGCCGCCCGTGCCGTACGAGCGCGGCTACGGCGCGCTCTACCACGACCAGATCACCCAGGCCGACACCGGCTGCGACTTCGAGTTCCTCGCCCGGCCGGGCGAGGTGCGGGACCCCTACGCGGGCTGAACCGCCGTTCGGACCGGCCCCCGCACACCTACGAAGAAAGCGCTTCACCCGCTCACGCACGACACAGCACGACGTACCGAGAAACGGAGAACAGTCATGGCCCAAGCCGCAGCCGTGGCGAAACCGCCCGAGCCACCCCGGCGGCGCCGTGCCTCCGCCACGCCCCGCAGGCTTCCCTATCTGCTGATCGCGCCGGCCGCCCTGCTCATGCTGGGTTTCATCGCGTACCCGGTCCTCAGCGTCTTCTACTACAGCCTGCAGGAGTACAACCCCACCAAGCCGTGGCGGAACGGCTACGCGGGCTTCGACAATTTCGTCCACATCTTCACCGAGGACCCGCTGTTCTGGGACACGCTGGTCTTCAGCGCCAAGTGGGTCTTCGTCGAGGTCGGCCTCCAGCTGCTGTTCGGGCTCGCGCTGGCCCTCATCGTCAACCAGACCTTCGTCGGGCGGGGCCTCGGCCGCGCCCTGGTCTTCTCCCCGTGGGCCGTCTCCGGCGTGCTGACCTCCGCGATCTGGGTGCTGCTCTACAACTCCCAGACCGGCATCACCCGCTACCTCGCGGACCTGGGCATCGGCGACTACGGCGTCAGCTGGCTGTCGGACACCTCCACCGTCTTCCCGGCGGCGGTCGTCGCCGACCTGTGGCGCGGCGTGCCCTTCTTCGCGATCCTCATCCTCGCCGACCTCCAGTCCGTCTCCAAGGACCTCTACGAGGCCGCCGAGGTCGACGGGGCCAGCCGCATCAAGCAGTTCTGGCACATCACGCTGCCGCACCTGAAGGACGCCATCATCCTGTCCACGCTGCTGCGCGCGGTGTGGGAGTTCAACAACGTCGACCTGCTCTACACGCTGACCGGCGGCGGACCCGCGGGCGAGACCACGACGCTGCCGCTGTACATCGCCAACACCTCCGTCGACGCCCACGACTTCGGCTACGCGTCGGCCCTCACCACGGTCGCGTTCGTGATCCTGCTCTTCTGCTCGATCGTCTACCTGCGGCTGAGCAAGTTCGGAGGCGAAAGCAAGTGATCACCAAAGAGGCCGCCCCGGCCGCCCCCGCCCCCGCGCGCACCGCCCCCGAACCGCCCCGCCCGGCGAAGAGGCACCGGGCCTGGGACGAGGCGCCCCGCTGGCAGATCTACCTCCCGCTGGGCATCTACCTGGTCTTCACCCTCGTCCCGTTCTACTGGATCCTGCTCTTCGCGCTGCGCCCGGCCGGCTCGACCTCGCTGGTCCCCTGGCCGATGACCTTCGACCACTTCGAGAAGGTCTGGACGGACCGCAGCTTCGGCACCTTCTTCTCCAACAGCGTGCTGGTCGGCGTCGCCACCCTGGTCATGACGACCCTGGTCGCCCTGGCCGGCGGCTACGCCCTCGCCCGGTTCGACTTCCGCGTCAAGCGGGGCTTCATGCTGGCCCTGCTGTGCTCCCAGTTCGTGCCCGGCGCGCTGCTGCTGGTCCCGCTGTTCGAGATCTTCGCCGAACTGCAGATGATCAACTCCCTCGGCAGCGTCATCATCGCCGAGACGGTCTTCCAGCTGCCGCTGTCGATGATCCTGATCAGCAACTTCATCAAGAACGTGCCGTACTCCCTGGAAGAGGCCGCCTGGGTCGACGGGTGCAACCGGATGAGGGCCTTCCTGGTAGTGGTCCTGCCGCTGCTGCGGCCCGGCCTGATCGCCGTCGGCTCCTTCGCCTTCGTCCACTCCTGGAACCACTTCCTGTTCGCCCTGATGTTCCTCAACAACCAGGAGAAGCAGACCATCCCGGTCGGCCTCAACACCCTGATGAGCGCGGACAGCGTCGACCTCGGCGCGCTCGCCGCGGGCGGCATCATCGCGGCCGTCCCCGTCGTGCTCGTGTTCGCCTTCATCCAGAAGTGGCTGATCACCGGGTTCAGCGCGGGGGCGGTGAAGGGATGACGGCGTCCCCGGCCTCCGAGGCCTCCCCGATGCCTTCGACGCCCTCCCGGACGGGAGCCCGCGCACCCCTGCCCGTCGTCCTCGCCGGCGCCCGTGGCCACGGCCGCTGGCACGTGGCGAACATCCGCCGGCTCCAGGACGAGGGGCTGGTACGGCTCGTCGGGATCTG
This sequence comes from Streptomyces viridosporus T7A, assembly GCF_008704515.1. Lineage (NCBI taxonomy): Bacteria > Bacillati > Actinomycetota > Actinomycetes > Kitasatosporales > Streptomycetaceae > Streptomyces > Streptomyces viridosporus. Next base: position 2,221,086 of record NZ_CP023700.1, on the reverse strand, counting down.
CGAGCTCACCCCGCTCACCGAGGAGGAGTTCGGTGGCGGACTCCCCGAGCAGTCGGCCGACTTCGGCGCCCTGCTGGAGTCCACCGGCGCCCGGATCGCGATCGTCTGCACACCGATCCCGACCCACGCCGACCTGGCCCTGGCGGCGGCCGAGCGGGGCGTGCACCTGCTGCTGGAGAAGCCGCCGGCGCCGTCGTACGCCGAGTTCCGCCGGATGGCCGACGGAATCGCCGCGGCCGGGGTCGCCTGCCAGATCGGCTTCCAGTCGCTGGGCTCGCACGCCGTGCCCGCGATCCGCGAACTGGTCGCCGAGGGCGCCATCGGCCGGACCGTCGGGATCGGCGGGGCCGGGGCCTGGGTGCGCGACGAGGACTACTTCCGGCGGGCGCCCTGGGCGGGCCGGCGGCGGCTGAACGGCGCCGACGTGGTCGACGGCGCGCTCACCAACCCGCTCGCCCACGCCGTCGCCACCGCCCTCGCGCTCGACGGCAGCACCCGCGCCGAGGACGTCACCGGCATCGAGACCGAGCTGCTGCGCGCCCACGACATCGAGTCCGACGACACCTCCTGCGTCCGCGTCACCACCGCGCGGGGCGGACCGGTCACCGTCGCCGCGACGCTGTGCGCCGAGCGGGCCGGCGAGCCGTACGTCCTGGTGCACGGCACCAGCGGCCGCATCACCTTCTGGTACAAGCAGGACCGCGTGCTGCTCCAGCGCGCGGACCACGGCCCGGAGGAGTTCGAGTACGGCCGCACCGACCTGCTGGAGAACCTCGTCGCCCACCTCACCGACGGCACCCCCCTGCTGGTCACCCCCGACCGGACGGGCGCCTTCATGAAGGTCGTCGAGGCGATCCGGCGGGCCCCCGACCCGGCCCCGCTGCCCGCCGGCGCCTGGCGCCGCGTCCCCGGCGAGAACCGCCGGGTCGTGCCCGGCGTCGACGGACTCGTCGCGGCCGCCGCCGACACCCTGTCCCTCTACTCCGAGCTGGGCGCCCCCTGGGCGCGGCCCGCCGAGCACCTGCCGAAAGAGGTGAGCACCCGTTGAGCGGCAACGACTCCACGGTCCTGCGCGTCGCGGGCCGGCCGGTCGGCCGGTACGTCGTCCGGCCCGAGCTGCCGGCCCGGCTCTCCCCGCGCCCGTACCTGCATCCCGTCACCACCCTGGCCGGCACGGCGGTCACCGAGCTGAGCCCCGCCGACCACGCACACCACCTCGGCGTCGGTGTCGCCGTTCCCGACGTCGAGGGGCACAACTTCTGGGGCGGGCGCACCTTCGTCCGCGACCGCGGCCCGACCGAGCTGGACAACCACGGCTCCCAGCGGCACACCGCCTTCCAGCTGCGCGACCCCGACGGCTTCGTCCAGGAGCTGCGCTGGGTCGCCGCACCGGGCGAGCTGCTGCGCGAGCGCCGCACGGTCGCGGCCACCGCACTCACGGACCGCGCCTGGGCGCTGGACCTCACCTTCTCCCTCACCAACGTCACCGCCGCCCCGCTCTCCCTCGGCAGCCCCGCCACCAACGGCCGCCCCGGCGCCGCCTACGGCGGCTTCTTCTGGCGGGCCCGCAAGGAGGAGGCGGCACCGGACGTCTTCACCGCCGGCGCGGAGGGCGAGGAGGCGGTCCACGGCCGCCGCGCGGACTGGCTCGCCCTGGCCGGCTCCACCTGGACGCTGGTCTTCGCCGGGGCCACCGAACCGACCCGGCGCGACCCCTGGTTCGTGCGCACCGCCGAGTACCCGGGCGTCGGCTCCTCCCTCGCCCACGACGCACGGCTGCCGGTCCCGCCCGGCGGGACGGTGGTCCGCCGGATCGTCACCGTCGTCGCCGACGGCCGCCTCGGCCGGGACGAGGCGGCGGCCCTGGTCCGCAAGGCGGTGGGACCATGACCGCCGGGCGGACGGACCCCACCTACCGCAACCCGGTCCTGAACGCCGACTGGTCCGACCCGGACGTGATCCGCGTCGGCGACGACTTCTACCTGACCGCCTCCAGCTTCGGCCGCGCCCCCGGACTGCCGCTGCTGCACTCCCGCGACCTGGTCAACTGGACCCTCGTCGGGCATGCCCTCGAACGCCTCGAACCCGAGGCTGAGTTCGCGGAGCCCCGGCACGACTGCGGGGTCTGGGCACCGTCGCTGCGCCACCACGACGACCGGTTCTGGATCTTCTGGGGCGACCCCGACCGGGGCGTCTTCCAGGTCAACGCCCCCGGGATCCGCGGACCCTGGACCCGCCCGCACCTGGTGAAGGCCGGCAAGGGCCTGATCGACCCGTGCCCCCTGTGGGACGAGGAGACCGGCGAGGCCTACCTCGTGCACGCCTGGGCGAAGTCCCGCGCCGGCGTCAAGAACCGCCTCACCGGCCACCGGATGCACCCCCACGGCACCGAACTCCTCGACGAGGGCAAGGTGATCGTCGACGCCGACCGCATCCCCGGCTGGTTCACCCTGGAGGGGCCCAAGCTCTACCGGCACGACGGCTGGTTCTGGATCCTGGCGCCCGCCGGGGGAGTGGAGACCGGCTGGCAGGGCGCCTTCCGTTCACGGGAGTTCTTCGGGCCGTACGAGGAGAAGGTCGTCCTGGAGCAGAAGGACACCGACGTCAACGGACCCCACCAGGGCGGCTGGGTGCGCACCCCGTCCGGCGAGGACTGGTTCCTGCACTTCCAGCAGCGCGGGGCGTACGGCAGGGTGGTCCACCTCCAGCCGATGCGCTGGGGCCCCGGGGGCTGGCCGGTGATCGGGGACGACGGCGCCCCCGTCGCCGAGCACCGCCGCCCGGACCTGCCGCCGCAGCCGCCCGCCGCGCCCGCCACCGACGACGACTTCCCCGGCGGACGCCACGGCCGCCAGTGGCAGTGGACCGCCAATCCCAGGGAGGGCTGGACCACCCAGCACTCCGCCGACGGACTGCGGCTGACCTGTGTCCGTTCCGCCGACGCGCACGACCTGCGCACGCTGCCCCACGTCCTCACCCAGCGGCTGCCCGGTACCCCGTGCACCGTCGAGGTGGAGCTGCGGCTCGACAGCGGGGAGCCCGGCGCGCGGGCCGGCCTCGCGGTCCTCGGGGACGCGTACCGCTGGATCGGGCTCCAGCGGGGCCCGGACGGCACCGCGCACCTGGTGCACCGGTTCGCCGAGGCGGCCGCGGGGCAGGAGCGGGACGCCGATCACCCGCGGCCCGCCCCCGAGGGCCGGGCCCGGTTGCGCGTCGAGATCGGGGCCGGGGCGCGCTGCCGCTTCTCGTACGACACCGGGGACGGTTTCCGTCCCTCCGGTCAGGTCTTCGCCGCCACCCCCTGGCGCTGGGTCGGTGCCCTGCTCGGCCTGGTCGCCCTCGCGCCCGCCGGTCAGGGGCACGCCGGCGCGGCCGTGTTCACCCAGTTCAGGATCAGCGCCTCGTCCCACGGCTGAGCGCCGCCGGACGACGACCGTCCCCCCACAACGCCACATCCCGTTGGATCCAGGAGAAGAGAGCCGACCGATGAAGATCAGCAATCTCAGAAGCAGCACCGGCAGGCGCCGCACCTCGGCCGCCGTCGCCCTGGGGGCCGTGCTCGCCCTGACCGCCACCGCCTGCGGCGACGACGGCAGCGGAGCGGGCGGCGACAAGGGAGCCGAGGGCGACGGCAAGGGCAAGATCGTCTTCTGGGACAACAACGGCGGTGTCCGCACCGACATCTGGAAGGAGGTCATCGCCGACTTCGAGAAGGCGAACCCGGGCATCGACGTCGAGTACGTCGGCATCGCCGCCACCGAGTACCAGTCCAAGGTCGACACCGCCATCCAGGGCGGCGGCCTGCCGGACGTCGGCGGTGTCGGTGCCGCCATGCTCGCGGGCTTCGCCGCGCAGCAGGCGCTCGACCCGCTGGACGACCGCCTGGAGAAGTCCTCCCTGAACGGCAAGCTCAACAAGGACATGGTCGAGTCGCTGCGCGCCGCCGGCGGCGGCGACGACAGGCTCTACTCGATCCCGACCTCCGCTAACAACGGCGTGCTGTACTACCGCACCGACCTGTTCGAGAAGGCGGGCCTCGAGGAGCCGACGACCTGGGACCGCTTCTACGAGGCCGCCGAGAAGCTCACGAACAAGCGCAAGAACGAGTTCGGCTACACCATCCGCGGCGGCGCCGGCTCCATCGCCCAGGCCCTGGACGCGATGTACGGCCAGTCCGGCATCACCACGTTCTGGGACTCCAGCGGCAAGAAGGCCACGGTCAACGACCCGAAGAACGTCGAGGCCCTGGAGAAGTACGCGGGCCTGTTCAAGAAGGTCACTCCCGCGGCCGACCTGAACAACGACTTCACCAAGATGGTCGCGCAGTGGGACTCCGGCACGATCGGCATGCTCAACCACAACCTCGGGTCCTACCAGGACCACGTGAAGGCGCTCGGTGCCGAGAAGTTCCGCGGCATCCCGCAGCCCACCGGCCCCGGCGGCAAGCGGGTCCAGGTCTCCAACCCGGTCGACGGGCTGGGCCTGTTCAAGAGCTCCAAGAACAAGGAGGCCGCCTGGAAGTTCATCGAGTACGCCACCTCGCACGAGGCGAACTCGAAGTTCAACGAGTCGGCCGGGCAGGTGCCGTCGCACACGGACGCCGCGAAGGACGCGTGGATCGCGAAGGCGGAGCCGACCAAGCTGGCCGCGGACGCGCTGAACGACGGCTCCACGACCATCGTCCAGCTGCCGTACTACCTGCCGGACTGGAACACGATCTCCAAGGCCGACAACGAGCCGAACTTCCAGAAGGTGCTGAACGGCGACCTGAGCGCGAAGGACTTCCTGGACAGGCTGGCCGAGCAGTTGAACGAGGCGCAGGCGGAGTGGGACGAGCAGATGGGGTGAGTCCGCTCGCGGACCCGCCGTGGGACGGCCCGTCCGCTCCGGGCCGCGGGCCGTCCCCTCCCTCCGCAGAGCCCTCCCTCCCCCTGCCGACAGGTCCGGGTCTCCCTTCCGAAAGGTCCAGGTCCCCCACCGAAAGGCACCGCCCCGTGTCCCTGAGCCGCAGACGGGTCTCCTCGGCCGCACTCGCCGCCGTTCCCCTCGCCCTCGCCACGACCGGCACCGCGCAGGCCGCCCCCGGCCGCCGCGCCCGCACCCTCCACATCGCCGGCGACTCCACCGCCGCCCGGAAGTACGCCGACGCCGCTCCCGAGACCGGGTGGGGCACGGCGCTGCCCTTCTTCCTCCACCGGCACCTGGACGTGGCCAACCACGCCGTGAACGGGCGGAGCTCCAAGAGCTTCGTGGACGAGGGGCGGCTCGAGGCGATCCTCTCCTCCGCCCGGCCCGGGGACCTCCTGCTGGTCCAGTTCGCGCACAACGACGAGAAGGCCACCGATCCGAGCCGCTACACCGAGCCCTGGTCGACGTACCGGCAGTACCTGCGGCTGTACGTCGACGGGGCGCGGGCCCGCGGGGTGCGGCCCGTGCTGGCGACCGCCGTGGAGCGGCGGCGGTTCGACGCGGGCGGCGACGCCGTGCCGAGCCACGGCGAGTACCCGGCGGCGATGCGGGCGCTGGCCCGCGAGGAGCGGGTGGCGCTGCTCGACGTCCAGGCCCTGTCGCTGGCGCTGTGGCGGGAACTCGGGGCCGAGGAGACCACGAAGTACTTCAACTGGACGCCCACCGAGCAGGACAACACGCACTTCAACCCGCCGGGCGCGATCGCCGTGGCACGACTGGTCGCCCGGGAGCTGCTGCGCACCCGGGTGCTCGCGCCGCGCGACGTGCGCAGGCTGGACGAGACGGTCCCGGAGTCGTGGATCACCTGGCCGGAGGCCACCGCGTAACACCCCCGAACCCAAGGAGAACAGCACCGTGAACGGAACGAAGTGGCATGCCCATGCCACAGTGAGAACCGCTTCGCTGGCCGGCTGCACCGCCCTGGTGCTGGCCCTGGCCGGCACCGGAGCCCAGGCGCACTCCCCGTCCCCCCACCGCGACGCCGCCCGGCAGACACTGGCCCCGAACGACGGCTGGGCCGCCCACGGCACCGGCACCACCGGGGGCGCCGCCGCGGACGCCCGGCACGTGTACACCGTGACGAACTGGGCCGAGTTCAAGGCCGCCCTGGCGGACGGCGGCAGCGCGCCGAGGATCATCAAGGTGAAGGGGACCATCGACGCGGTCTCCCAGGGCTGTGAGGCGTTCGCCGCGCCCGGCTACGACTTCGGCGCCTACCTCGAGAAGTACTCCCCGCAGGCCTGGGGGTACGAGGAGGACCTGAGCGCCGAGCCCGACGACAGCCCGGAGGGGCTGCGCAGGGTGTCGGCCGCGAACCAGGACCGGGCCATCAAGGTGAACATCCCCGCCGACACCACCCTCATCGGCATCGGCAGGAACGCCGGGATCAAGGGCGCCAGCCTGCAGATCAGGAACGTGGACAACGTCATCGTCCGCAACCTCACCCTCGAGAGCCCGGTCGACTGCTTCCCCCAGTGGGACCCGACCGACGGCGACCGGGGCAACTGGAACTCCGAGTACGACACCGCCGTGGTGTACGGCTCCACGCACGTCTGGTTCGACCACAACACCTTCACCGACGGCGAGCACCCCGACAGCGAGGCACCCGTCCACTTCGGCATGCTGTACCAGCAGCACGACGGACAGCTGGACATCGTCCGGGGCTCCGACTACGTCACCGCCTCCTGGAACGTCTTCACCGAGCACGACAAGACGATCCTGATCGGCAACAGCGACAGCGAGTCCACCGCCGTCGGCGACCGGGGCAAGCTGAAGGTGACCTTCCACCACAACCTCTTCTCGAAGCTGACCGAGCGCACGCCGCGCGTCCGCTTCGGAGAGGTCGACGTGTACAACAACCACTTCGTGGCCGACGCGGGCTACGGCTACAGCTTCGGCATCGGCAAGGAGTCCCGACTCGTCGCCGAGCACAACGCGTTCACCCTGCCGAAGGGCGTCAGCCCGGCGAAGGTCCTCAAGCGGTGGAACGACTCGCCGCTCACCGCCGCGCACAACCGGGTCAACGGCAAGCGCGTGGACCTGATCGCCGCGCACAACGCGGAGAACCCGGAGGCGGCCCTCCGGTCCGGTGCCGGGTGGACCCCCGTGCTGCGCACCGCCGTCCACCCGGCGCAGGCGGTCCCGGCACTGGTCAAGCGGCACGCGGGCGCGGGCCGCATCCGCTGACACCCCCGAGAGCCGGCCGGGGCGGGAGGCGTCCCACCCCCACTGAGGGGCGCCCCCGCCCCGGCCTTCGCACCGTCCGCACCGAAGGAGCACCCGCATGCGTCCGCCCCACGGCCCCGTGCCCCTGTCCAGAAGGGGCCTGCTGCTGGCCGGCGCCACGGCCGGCACCGCGCTCGCCCTGCCCACCACCACCGCACGGGCCGCGGGCCGGCCGCGCCACCCGTTCGGCCGGTACGGCTCACCCGCCGCGCGCCTGACCCCGAAGACCCTGTACGTCCACCCGGGCGGCGCCGGCGACTTCACCACCGTCCAGGCCGCCGTGGACGCCGCGACCGGCACCGGGCGCACCCTGGTCGTCGCACCGGGCACCTACCGCGAGACGGTCTCGGTCGACGCCGACCGCACCGACATGACCTGGCTCGGCGCCTCCGGGAACCCCCGCGACACGGTCATCGTGTACGACAACGCGGCCGGCACCCCCAAGCCCGGCGGCGGCACCCTCGGCACCTCCGGTTCGGCCACCACCACCCTGCGCCCCGACGGCTTCACCGCCCGCGGGATCACCTTCGCCAACGACTGGCTGCGCACCGACCTCCCCGGAACCGGCGGCACCCAGGCCGTCGCCCTCAAGGTCCAGGGCGACCGCAGCGCCTTCACCCACTGCCGGTTCCTCGGCCACCAGGACACCCTGTACGCCGACACCCTCTCCCTCGGCACCTTCGCCCGCCAGTACTTCGCGCACTGCTACGTCGAGGGCGACGTCGACGTCGTCTTCGGCCGGGCGACCGCCGTCTTCGCGCACTGCCACTTCCGCACCCTGGTCCGCCCCGACCTGACGGGCGCCCCGTACGGCTTCGTCTTCGCGCCCTCCACGGCCGGCGCCAACCCGCGCGGCTACCTGGTCACCGGAAGCCGGATCAGCAGCGAGGCCCCCGACGGCTTCTACAAGCTGGCCCGCCCCTGGGTGCCCAGCTCCGACCCCACCGCCCGGCCGATGCTCACCGTCCGGGAGACCCACCTCGGCGCCGGCATCGACGCGGTCGCGCCGTACACGGACATGTCGAGCGGCCACCCCTGGCAGGAGCAGCGTTTCGCCGAGTACCGCAACACCGGGCCGGGCGCCGTGATCACCGTGCCGGAGAACCGGCCCCAGCTCGGTCGCGCCGAGGCCGCGTCCCACACCCCGAAGGCCCACCTCGGGGACTGGCGGCCCCGGTGACGGCCCCCTTCCCCGGCCCGCCCGGCCTCCACCGGGCGCTCAAGGACGACCTGCGCTTCCCGCTCGCCTGGGGCACCTCGCCGATCCGCGACTTCCCCGCGTGGCGGCGGGCGGCCCGGGCCAAGGTGGAGGAGCTGCTGGTCGTCCCCCGCCAGGACGACACCCCGCACGCGCCGGAGTTCACGCACCGCGCCGAGGCCGACGGCTTCACGCGCGAGCTGGTGACCGTCTCCCTCACCCGCTACGCACGGGTCCGCGGCGCCCTGCTCACCCCGCGGGGCCCCGGCCCCTTCCCGGCCGTGCTGCTGCTGCACGACCACGGCTCCCGGTTCGACATCGGCAAGGAGAAGGCCGTCCGGCCCTGGTACGACGACACCCGGCTCGCCTCCGCCGAGGAGTGGGCCGCCCGGCACTTCGACGGCCGCTTCGTCGGGGACGAACTCGCCCGGCGCGGCCACGTGGTGCTGTGCCTGGACGCCCTCGGCTGGGGCGACCGCGGGCCCCTCGCCTACGAGCAGCAGCAGGCGCTGGCGAGCAACCTCCTGAACCTCGGCTCCTCGCTCGCCGGCCTCCACGCCCGCGAGGACCAGCGGGCCGCGGCCTTCCTGGCGGGACTGGACCGGGTGGACGCGCGCCGGGTCGCCGCCCTCGGGTTCTCCATGGGCGGCTACCGCGCCTGGCAGGTCGCCGCCCTCGGCGACGACGTCGCGGCCGCGGCGAGCGTGTGCTGGATGACGGGCCTGAAGGAGATGATGGTCCCCGGCAACAACACGCTGCGCGGGCAGTCGGCGTTCCACATGCTCCACCCCGGGCTCGCCCGGTACCTCGACATCCCCGACGTGGCGAGCATCGCCGCACCCCGGCCGATGCTGTTCTTCCACGGCGGGCGCGACGCCCTGTTCCCCGCCGACGGGGTGCGGGCCGCGTACGACAGGCTGCGCGCCGTCTGGAACTCGTGCGGGGCCGGGGAACGGCTGCGGCTGAAGGTCTGGCCCGGGACCGGCCACGTCTTCGACGCCGCGATGCAGGAGGAGGTCCACGCCTGGCTCGGCTCCGTCCTGTGAGACCGGGCCCGGTCCAGCGGGGGCCGCGGACGCCCCGCACCGCGGACGCCCCCGCCGGGTGTGGTACCGGCGGGGGCGCCCTCGTCGGCCCGTCCGGATGGGGGTCCGGAGAGCCGGGACTCCGGCCGCCCGAGGGGGGTCGGGCGCACCGGGACCGGGCCGCCGGACGTCGGAACGGCGGCCCGGAGCCGGGTCACGGACGCGGCGGGGTCACTGGTAGGTGATGTCCGAGTCCGAGAACTTGCAGTACGTCCCGTCGGGACCGGAGCCGAGGTCCTTCGGCTCCTTGCCCGAGTTGTTGCCCTGGAAGCGGGTGCAGGTCTTGATCTTCTTCTTGCCGTCGCCGTGGACGCGGATCCCCGACAGCGTGGCGGTGTCGCCGTAGTTGGTGTTGATGCCGACGATCGACTTGCCGGGCGCGGTCACGTCGATGTCCTTCAGCACGATCGTGCGCTTGTACTGCGTCTTGCAGTTGCCGCAGGAGCGCACCAGCTTGCCGAAGTCCTCGACCTGGAAGCCGCTCACGGTCAGCGTGCCCGCGCCGTTGAACTGCAGCACCTTGTCGTCGGCCTTCTTCGCGCCGCCGCCGATCACCTTGTACTGCGCCGACGACGACTTGCCCTTGAAGCTGGCGGCGTCCTCGCCGACGTCCAGCCACCACACGTTCTGCAGCGTGCAACTGCCCTTGCAGTGCACACCGTCGGCGGCCGGGGTGCCGATGACGACGTTCTTCAGCGTGGCGCCGTCGGCCAGTTCGAAGATCGGGTCCTGGCCCTCGTCCTGGCTGTCGCCGCCCAGGGCGCCGGTGCCGTAGAAGCGCTTCATGCCGCCGTCGTAGACGCCGGAGACCGGCACGGTCTTCGACACCGGCTTGCCGCCGGTGTCCGAGGGCCAGGCGGAGGCGGCGCCCGCGGTGGACAGCATCGTCGAGGTGACGATCGCCGCACCCGTGACGCCGAGCGCGGAGAACCCGGCGATCGCCGCCCGCCTCTTCGCGGTCCGGCGCCGGTGGGAGACGCGCTGTTCGGCTCGTGCAGTCATGCCCAATTCCTTGCGTGGGGAGGATCTTTGCGCCTCTTGGTCGCCACCGGTGCGGGAAGGGTTGCCGCTCTTCCGAGGAATTCTCCACGAGCCGGTCGTCACGAGTCCCCGTCGTCGGACGAACCGCCCCCGTCCGTCGTGTCCTTGTCGCCCTGGCGCGCGAAGTCACCGCCCACGGAGAGCCGTTGCGAACCGGCGGCGGCCGTCGCGGTGTAGCGGTCGCCCCCGGCGTCCCGGCCGCCGCGTGCGTGGTCGTACTGTCCCGCGAACACCCACTCGCCCGGCGGGACCGTACGGCCCTCCTTCAGCGCCCAGGTGTAGACGAGGAAGCCGTCCCGCTCCCGGACCGTGAGGCCGAAGTCGGCCTCGGGCAGCGAGCGCCAGGCGCCCGTGGAGGTCACCCCGCCGGTCTGCGCGATCCGCAGCTCCACGGTGAGCGCGGTCAGCCGCTCGGTGGTCTTCAGGGTGACGTTGCTCTGCGCCCAGAACTCGTTGCTGTGCGGGTCCACCGAGCCGTCCGACCACAGCGGCCCGTCCTCCACCCCGGCCGGCGGCCGGACGGTGCCGGACGGGGTCGGCGTCCCGGCGGGCGGGGTGCCGGTGTCCCGCGGCCGGTCCGGGGCGTCCGTCGAGGGCTCCACCGGCGGCACGGGCGCCCTGCTCGTCGCCTCCGGGGAGGGCGTGGGCGCCGGGACCGGCGAGACGGCCACGTGCCGCTGCGAGGGGGCCTCGTCGCCCTTCACCGCGGAGGCGACGGCGTAACCGCCCACCGCGAGCACACCGGCCACCGCGGCCGTCGCGCCCGCCACCCGGAGCCAGCCGAACACCGTTGGACGCCGGGCCCGGTGGTCCGGGCGGGCCGGGCCGGCCATGCCGCGCTCGATCCGGGCCAGCATGCGTTCCCGGTCGGGCTCGTGCGCCCCGGCCGCCTCCTGCAGCCGGGCGCGCAGCTCCTCGTGCACGTCCCGCCGCATCGTCACCGGTCCCTTCCCTCGGCCCCACCGGAGCGTTTCCGCACGCCCGCGGCCGTGTCCCCGCGGGCGGCCGTCCCCACCGCCGCGTGCACCCGCTGCGGCACCTCCCGGGTGCCCAGCAGCCTCTGCAGTTCGGCCATCCCCTTCGAGGTCTGGCTCTTCACCGTGCCCACCGAGACGCCCAGGGCCAGCGCGGTGTCCTTCTCCGACAGGTCGAAGGCGTGCCGCAGCACCACGCACGCCCGCTTGCGGAACGGCAGCCGGCGCAGCGCCTCCTGCACGTCCACCACGCCCGCCACGTCGGGGTTCTCGGTCCGCTCCTCGCGCTGCGACCAGAACAGCGCGATCCGGCGCCGTTCGCGCACCGCGCCGCGGATCCGGGTGCGGGCCAGATTGGCCACCACGCCCCGGGCGTACGCCACCGGATGGTCCGCGGCCCGCACCCGGTCCCAGCGGTGCCACAGCGCCAGCAGCGCGTCCGCCGCCAGGTCGTCGGCGGTGTCCGCCTCACCGGTCAGCAGATGGGCCAGCCGGGACAGTTCGGCGTAGTGGCGCTCGAAGAAGGCGTGGAACTCCACGGAGGCGGTGTCGTCGACGACGGTGCCCATGGCCTACCTCCCCTCGCAGCGGCGTCGGGCGCCCGGCGGGCACCTGTCTGGCTGTGTCCGTCCTGTGGGCGACGTGTGAGCGTCCGGCGTCGGCCGAACGGGATCCGGAGCGTAGCAGTGATCGTTCACGCGTTCGTGCGGAGGGCCGAACGGTGTATGACGGGTCGACACTCGATTCCGTAGCACGAAACACATCCCGACTCGACCCCCCGCGGGCACGGTTCGACCGGTGCTCGGCCATGGACCACCCGGGCACCGAGGAGCGTGCGCGGCGTCCTGCGGCGCCGGGGACGACCCCGCGCGCCTGCCGCCGCCCTCACCAAGGAATTGACGGGGCGTCAGAGCGCCCCGTCGGCCGGAGGACGGCCCGGGCGGCCGCTCACCTCCCGCGCAGGAAGCCCGCCTCGTAGGCCGCGATGACGGCCTGGGTGCGGTCCCGGGCGCCGGTCTTCGCCAGCACCGACGCCACGTGCGTCTTCACCGTGGCGGGGCCGACCTCCATCCGCCGTGCGATCTCCGCGTTGGTCAGCCCGGCCGCCACGTGCCGCAGGACCTCGCTCTCCCGTCCGGTGAGCCGCGCCACCCAGGCGGGAGGCGCGGGCGAGGTGCGCGCGTGCTCGGTGGCGAGGGTGCGCACCGCCGCCGGGAACAGCAGGGTGTCGCTGCGCGCCACCAGCCGCACCGCTCCCACGAGCGTGTCGGCGTCCGTCCGCTTGAGCAGGAACCCGGCGGCGCCGGCGCGCAGCGCGTCGTACACGTAGGAGTCGTTCTCGAAGGTGGTGACGACGACGATGCGGGGCGCCTCGCCGGGATCGGCGAGGATCCGCTCGGTGGCGCGGATGCCGTCGACCAGGGGCATCCGGACGTCCATCAGCACGACGTCGGGCCGGCGGTCCCGCACCACGGACACCGCCTCCGCACCGGTGGCCGCCTCGCCGACCACCTCCAGGTCCGGCTCGGCGCTGAGGATCGCCCGCAGCGCGGTGCGCACCATGCGCTCGTCGTCGGCGAGGACGACACGGATCGGGGAGGGGCCGGTCATGGGGGTCCTTTCGGTCAGGTCGCCGTCCGCATCGGCAGCCGCACGTGCAGCCGCCAGTCTCCCCGCACCGGGCCGGCCCGGACGGAGCCGCCCAGCAGCCGGGCGCGGTCCCCGATGCCGCGCAGGCCGTGGCCGCCGCCGGGGCGGGGCCCGGGGCGCCGGCCGGGGGCGGCGGCCAGGGGATTGGTCACGGTGATCTCCAGGTGGCCGTCCCGCACCTCGACGCGCAGGGTGACGGCGACGCCCTCGCCGGCGTGCCTGAGGGCGTTGCCCAGTCCCTCCTGCACGATCCGGTAGGCCTCGCGGGACAGCACCGGCGGCAGTGCTTCCGGCGCCGTCCCGACCAGGGCCGTCACCGTCACCCCGCTCGCCCGGGTGCGGCGCAGCAGGCCGTCGAGGTCGTCGGCGAGCGTGGGTGCCGGGGCGGTGCCGGGCGCGTCGCCGTCCCGCAGCACCCCGAGCACCGCGTCCAGTTCGCCCACCGTGCGCCGGGTGGTCTCCTCGATCGCGGCGAGCGCCTCACGGACGAACTCCGGGTCGCCGTCCAGGACCCGGCGCGCCGCGCTCGCCTGGAGGGTGACCGCGCTCAGCGCGTGCCCGACGGAGTCGTGCAGCTCGCGCGCCAGCCGGTTGCGCACGGCGAGGTCGGCGGCGCGTGCCTCGGCGGCGGCGAGCCGGTCCTCGGGGGTGGGGCCGAGCAGCGCGGGCGCCCAGCGGGCCAGCAGCGCCCCGGCCCCGGCCGCGCAGCCGGCCAGCGCCAGGAGCGAGGCCACGCCCGCGACCGGCGCGAGCGCCAGGGCCCAGGAGTGGTCGAGGACCTCCGGTAGCCCGAGCCGGGAGTCCCGCAGCCCCGCGACGAGCGGCAGCACGATCAGCACGGCGGCGAACGGCGGTATCGCCAGCGACATCCCGGCGACGATCCCGCCGAGCGCCAGGTGCAGCGTGTACCAGGCCGCCGTACGGCCCTTCGCGACCCGGCCGCGGGCGGGCCCGTCGGCGAGCCGGTCGGCGTCCACCCCGCACAGCCAGCGCACGGCGGCGCTCTCCAGCGGCCGGGTCAGCGGGAACAGGGAGGTGAGCGCGGCGAGGGGCAGACCGATGCCGAACGAGGAGAGCTGCAGGGGCAGCGAGGTGAAGACGCCGGTGTCGTCGGCCGCCGGCCCGACGAGGACCGCGCCGACGAAGACGTACGGCATGGCGAGCGCACCGCCCAGGATCAGATGGACCCAGCGCAGGCGGGCCCGCCGCCCGAACAGCGGCCGCGCGAACGCCCTCACGTCACCGGACGCCGCACTGCCCCGGCGGACCGCGCCGCGAGGAAGCGGGCGCCGACGGCGGCGACGAGGAGGCCCACGATCATCTGGCCAGCGTAGGTCAGGAACATCAACTTCGTCGGGTGGTCGGCGGAATCCCCTCCGGGGATCAGCGCGACCGCCGCCATCCAGCCGCCCCAGCAGGCCACGGCGCCGGAGCCGATCCCGGCGAGGGCGAGCGGCACCCGCACCGCGAGAGCCGGGGCCCGCCGGAAGGCCAGCAGCACCCCGCCGGTGACCGCGGCCAGGAGGAAGAGGGCGTACAGGGTCTCCAGGACGTGGAAGTCGCTGCCCCGGCCCGCGACGGCGCCCGCGCTCAGACCGGCCGTGCCGCCGCAGGCCCAGAGGACCCGGAGCGTCAGCGGGAACAGCGCGACCACGGCGGCCGTCACCGCGAGGACCCGCTGCGCCGTCCCCGCCGGCCCGGCCGGCAGGTCCCGCATCCGGCCGCGCCACAGGTGCCCCCAGCGGTCCCGGGCGTAGAGCACGAACAGCGCGCCCAGCGCGAGGCCCTGGACGATGAACCCGATGTAGACGACGGCGAACACCCACGTGTGCAGGAAGGGCTCGTCCGTGCCGCCGGAGGTGCCCCCGGCGCTCCCGCCGAGCGCGTGCACCAGCAACTGGAGCGGATAGCCGGCCGTGATCGGCGCCAGCAGCCCGGTCGCGACCCACATCGGCGCCGCGAGCAGCCACGCGGGCACCCCGCGGCCCCAGGGCCGGGTCAGCAGGAGCGCGAGCACGATCACGGCGCAGTCCATCAGGACCGTGAGGACGTTCGCGACGAGCAGCCCGGTGCCGTGGTCCAGCAGCGGGCTGTCCGCCGGAATGCCGACGCGACTGCCCATCAACCAGGCGGCCTTGAGGGTGAGGTACGGCAGGCAGGCCGCGACGGCGACGGCGCGCAGCAGCCTGCGGGAGCGGGGGAGTGCGGTGCCTTCGGCGGAGGCGGTGGGGACGAGGGTCTGTGACATGCCCCCACCGTCCCGCGCGACCGCCCGCGGGCACCTCCTGCACGGCGACGATCCGCCTCCGCCGCACGGGGGAGGGGCACTCGGCGCGAGGTCGCACACCGCGCCCGCCCGGGCCGGGCTCCGGCCGCGCCGCGGGCCCCGCGCGCGGTCAGCCGTCCAGGGCCAGCACCAGCTCGTCGACCTCCGCGTCCCGCCCGGGCGCGTACGCCGTGGCCCGTCCGGAGACCTCGAAGCCGCACCGCTCCAGCACGCGCAGCGACCCCGTGTTGTCCGCGGCCACACGCGCGTACAGCGGGCGTTCGGTCACCTCGGCCAGCAGCCCGCGTAGCGCGGCCGTGGCGACGCCCCGGCCCCAGTACGCGCGGTCGACCCAGTACGTCACCTCGCGCTCGCCCGCCTCCCCGTACACCGACGCGTGGCCGATCACGTCCCCGTCGCCCAGCACGGTGCGCACGACGATCTCCGGCGAGCTGCGGATGTGGGCCCAGTGGGCGTCGAAGGCGTCCCGGTCGGCCGGGTCCCGGGGGGTGAAGGCCGCCATGCGCAGGGCGTCCGGGTCGTTCAACTGCCGGTAGAAGACGGGCAGGTCGCTGTCGTGCACCGCACGCAGGGCGATGTCCATCGGGTACGTCCCGTCCGTCGGGTTCGTCGGGTTCACCGTTCAGAGCCTCCGGGTCGCCAGGGTCAGCCGGTCACGCGCGTCGAACAGGGCGTCCTTGACCATCTGCTCGTGCGCGGGCGTGAGCCGGGCCACCGGCACCGAGCAGCTGATCGCGTCCCGCGCGGGGGTGCGGTAGGGGATCGCCACGCCGAAGCAGCGCAGCCCGAGCGTGTTCTCCTCGCGGTCCACGGCGAAGCCCTGCTCCCGCACCTGGTGCAGCTCCTCGATGAGCTTCTCCCGATCGGTGATGGTGTTCTCGGTCAGGGCGGGCAGCGTCTCGGGGAGCATCTTGCGCACCTGCTCGTCCGTGTACGTGCTCAGCAGCGCCTTGCCCAGCGAGGTCGAGTGCGCGGGCAGCCGGCGGCCGACCCGGGTGAAGGGGCGCAGGTAGTGCTGCGACTGGCGGGTGGCCAGGTAGACGACGTTGGTGCCGTCGAGCCGGGCGAGGTGGATGGTCTCCGTCGTGTCGTCCGAGAGCCGGTCCAGGGTGGGGCGGGCCGCCGCCACCACCTCGTCGCCGTCGATGTAGGAGGTGCCGACCAGCAGCGCCCGGACGCCGATGCCGTAGCGCGTGCCCGTCGCGTCCGTCTCCACCCAGCCGAGGTCCACGAGGGTGCGCAGCAGCATGTAGAGGCTGGACTTGGGGTAGCCGACGGCCTCCTGGACCGCCGCGAGTGAGTGCATCCCGGGGCGTCCGGCGAAGTACTCGAGCAGTTCAACGGTCCGCACCGCGGACTTGACCTGCGCCCCGCCGCCCGTCTCGCCAGCCGACATCGCCCTTGACCCTCTCGTTCGCCGGGAAATAGTCTCCGCAGCATATTCATCATCAGAGACAGTGTTCAGCATATCGAACAGTCCTGGTGGATGACGTACATCCTGCGGCATCGCATGCGGCATTCAAGTGGAGGGACCCGTGGTGGCAGCAGCACCAGTCTGGAGTGTCGACCCCCGAACCGGGAAGCAGCGTGAACAGGTTGCGGTGGAGGCCACGGCCCAGGAGGTGGACGCCGCCGTCCGGGCCGCGCACGACGCGCGGGACGCGCTGGCCGACCGCACCGTCCGCGCGGCGTTCCTGCGCACGGCCGCCGACGAACTCGAGGCGGCCCGGGACCGCCTCGTCGAGGCCGCCGACGCGGAGACCGCGCTCGGCCCGGTCCGGCTGACCGGTGAACTCGCCCGCACCTGCTACCAGCTGCGGGCCTTCGCCGGCATCGTCGACGAGGGCGCCTTCCTCGACGTCGTCATCGACCACCCCGACGACACCGCCACCCCGCCCGTCCCGGACCTGCGCCGCCACAAGGTCCCGCTGGGCGTCGTCGCCGTCTACTCCGCCTCCAACTTCCCCTTCGCCTTCTCCGTCCCCGGCGGCGACACCGCGAGCGCGCTCGCGGCCGGCTGCCCGGTCGTCGTCAAGGCCCACCCCGACCACCCGGCCCTGTCCGAGCTGGTCGCCAGGGTGCTGCGCCGGGCCGCCGCCCGGCACGGCGTCCCCGAGGGCGTGCTCGGCCTGGTGCACGGCTTCGAGGCGGGCGTCGAACTCGTCAAGCACCCGCTGGTCTCGGCGGCCGGCTTCACCGGTTCCGTGCGCGGGGGCCGCGCCCTCTTCGACGCGGCGGCCGCCCGCCCGGTCCCGATCCCGTTCCACGGCGAGCTGGGCTCCCTGAACCCGGTCCTGGTCACCGAGGCCGCGGCGGCCGAGCGCGCCGAGGAGATCGGTGCGGGCCTGGCGGGCTCGATGACGCTGGGCGTCGGCCAGTTCTGCGTGAAGCCGGGCCTGGTCCTGGTGCCGGCCGGCGCGGCCGGCGACCGGCTGGTGAAGTCCCTGACCGACGCCGTCAGCGACACCGAGGCGGGTGTCCTGCTCGACCACCGCATGCGCGACAACTTCGTCGCCGGGGTCGCCGAGCGCACCCGGCTGCCCGAGGTGGAGTCCCCGGTGACGCCGGGCGCGGGCGGCGAGCACACGGTCAGCGCGGGCTTCCTCACCGTCCCGGCGAGCCGGCTGGCTCAGGAGGGCGAGCACGACCTGCTCCTGGAGGAGTGCTTCGGCCCGGTCACCGTGGTGGCCCGCTACGAGGACGAGGCCGAGGCGCGGGCCGTGCTGTCGCGGCTGCCGGGCAACCTCACCGCGACCGTCCAGCTCTCCACCCGGGAGGCGGAGGGCGAGGGCCGCGGCGCGGAGCTGGTGCGGGAGCTGACGCCGCTGGCCGGCCGCGTATTGGTGAACGGCTGGCCGACGGGCGTCGCGGTGGCCCCCGCCCAGCACCACGGCGGGCCCTACCCGGCGACGACCTCCACGTCCACGTCCGTGGGCGGCACGGCCATCGAGCGGTGGCTGCGGCCCGTCGTGTACCAGAACACGCCCCCGGCGCTGCTGCCGGCGGAGCTGCGGGACGACAACCCGCTGGGGCTGCCGCGCCGGTTCAACGGGCGTCTGGAGCGGTAGCGTCCCGGCGGACGCGCCCGCCTGGCACACTCACCGGATGGACGTAGAACTTCCCGAACTCCCCTTCCCCCTCCGTACGTACGGTCCCGACGGGAACTGGTCGTACGAGGACGGTGTGCTGACCGGCTGGGCGGGCGCCCGCCAGGACCGCTTCGTGCCGCCCACCGGCGAGGCGCTGGACTCCGCCACCGACGCGCCCCGGCTGCTGGGCGCGCCCGAGGGCGACTTCCAGCTGATCGCCCGCGTCACGGTCGGCTTCGCCGCCGCCTTCGACGCCGGGGTGCTCTACGTCCACGTCGGCGAGCGGGCCTGGGCCAAGCTCTGCCTGGAGTACTCCCCGGACGTGCCCACCCTCTGCACGGTGGTCACCCGGGGCCACTCCGACGACGCCAACTCCTTCACCGTCGAGGGCGGTTCCCTCTGGCTCCGGGTGAGCCGCACCGGCCGCGCCTTCGCCTTCCACGCCTCCCGCGACGGTGAGCGCTGGACCTTCGTGCGCCTGTTCACCCTCGGCGACGAGAAGGAGTCGGGAGCCGCCCTGGTCGGTTTCATGACCCAGTCGCCGATGGGCGAGGGCTGCGTGGTGACGTACGACCACATCGAGTACCGGCCGAACTGGCCGCGCGACCTGCGGGACGGCAGCTGAGCGGACCGCTCCCCGCCGCGCCCGGGAATGGGAGCGGCTGTTTGAACGTTCACACAGTCGGCGGAGGGAGCCTCCGTCCCCGTACGACCTGGAGAGTGCCGACACGATGCGCGTCGAGATCTGGTCCGACATCGCCTGCCCCTGGTGCTACGTCGGAAAGGCCCGCTTCGAGAAGGCGCTGGCCGCCTTCCCGCACCGCGACGAGGTCGAGGTGGTGCACCGTTCCTTCGAGCTGGACCCGGGCCGTGCCAAGGACGACGTCGAGCCCGTGATCACGATGCTCGCCGAGAAGTACGGCATGAGCGAGGCGCAGGCCGAGGCCGGTGAGGACAACCTGGGCGTCCAGGCCGCCGCCGAGGGCCTGCCCTACCGCACCCGGGGCCGGGACCACGGCAGCACCTTCGACATGCACCGCCTGCTGCACTTCGCCCGCGAGCGGGGCCGCCAGGTGGAGCTGCTCGACCTGCTGTACCGGGCCAACTTCGCCGAGGAGCGGTCCGTCTACGGCGACGACGGACGGCTCGTCGAGCTGGCCGTCGCTGCCGGTCTGGACGCGGACGCCGCCCGGCGGGTCCTCGCCGACCCGGAGGCGTACGCCGCCGAGGTCCGCGCCGACGAGCGCGAGGCCGCGCAGCTCGGCGCGACCGGGGTGCCGTTCTTCGTGCTGGACCGCCAGTACGGCGTCTCCGGCGCCCAGCCCGCCGAGGTCTTCACCCGGGCGCTGACGCAGGCCTGGGGCGAGCGCCCGCGGCTGAAGCCGGTCGACGGCGGCTCCGGCGCGGCGGACGGCCAGGGCGGCCAGGACGGCCAGAACGCGGCGGAGACCTGCGGCCCGGAGGGGTGCGCGGTGCCGCAGCACTGAAACGCCCAGGTCGGGCCGTACGCATAAGGGTTCCTTGGCGGTACCGCGCGGAATTCGGCAATGGACGGGGAGGCCCCGGGCCCGCAGAGTGGACCCATGGAGACCTTCGAGAACCTCGTCCGTGCCGAGTTCGCCCCGAAGACCACCTACCTGAACACCGCGAGCAACTCCCTCCTGCCGGCCCGTACCGTGGCCGCGCTCCAGGACGCCGTGCGGCTGCGCGCGCAGGGCCGTCCGCTGGACTCGTTGTACGCCGACGTCGAGGCCTGCCGGGCCGCCTACGCCCGGCTGGCCGGCGTCCCCGTCGAGCGGGTGGCGGCCGGGGCCACGGTCGCCCTGCACACCTCGCTGATCGCGGCCTCGCTGCCGCCGGGCGCCGAGGTGCTCACCGCGGAGGACGACTTCACCTCCGTCCTCAACCCGTTCCACACCCGCGGCGACCTCAAGGTGCGGGCCGTGC
Organism: Streptomyces viridosporus T7A; assembly: GCF_008704515.1. Classification (NCBI taxonomy): domain Bacteria; kingdom Bacillati; phylum Actinomycetota; class Actinomycetes; order Kitasatosporales; family Streptomycetaceae; genus Streptomyces; species Streptomyces viridosporus. Next base: position 2,200,621 of record NZ_CP023700.1, on the reverse strand, counting down.
CGCTGGAGCGGATCGCCGACTCCGTCCGGCCGGGCACCGCGCTGGTCGCGGTCAGCGCCGCGCAGTCCGCCGACGGCCGGATCACCGACCTGCCCGCGCTGCGCGAGGCGGCCCGGGCGCACGGGGCGCGCACCTACGTCGACTTCTCCCAGACGGCCGGCTGGCTGCCGATGGAGGCCGACGCGTTCGACTACTCCGCCTCCATCACCTACAAGTGGCTGCTCGGCCCGCACGGGGCGGCCTTCCTCGTCGTGCCCGAGGACCTCGGCGACCTGCCGCCGGTGCAGGCGAGCTGGGCCGCGGGGGAGGACCCCTGGGCCAGCTGCTACGGACCCGTCGCCGAACTCGCCCACTCCGCGCGGCGGTTCGACTCCAGCCCCGCCCTGTTCACCTACGCGGGACTGCGCGCCTCCCTCGAACTCATCGAGGAGCTCGGCGTGGACGCCGTCCGGGCCCACGACCTGGCCCTCGCCGACCGCTTCCGCGCGGGCCTCGCCGCACTGGGCCACGAGCCCGTGCCCGTGCCCGCGCCCGGCTCGGCGATCGTGTCCGTGCCCGGACTGGGGCGCCTGCAGCCGGAGCTGTCCGCGTCGGGCATCGAGGTGTCGAACCGCGCGGGCAACCTGCGGGCGTCCTTCCACCTGTACAACACGGCCGCCGACGTGGACCGGCTGCTGGAGGCGCTGCCCGGCTGAGGGCCCGGCGCCCCCTCCCCCCGGCCGTGCGCACGGCAGCGGGCCGGTGCCTCCCTGTCCCACCCGAGGAGGCCCGGCCCGCGGTCGGTGTCACACCGTCACTTCACCGGCGTGAAGTCCCTGGCCCCGATGAACTCCGGCCGCCGCACCGGCGCCGCGAACGGCTCGACCGCCGTGTTCTCGACGCTGTTGAACACGATGAACACGTTGCTGCGCGGGAACGGCGTGATGTTGTCGCCGGAACCGTGCATGGCGTTGCAGTCGAACCAGGTCGCCGAGCCCGCCCTGCCGGTGAACAGCTTGATGCCGTACTCGGACGCCAGCGAGGTCAGCGCCTCGTCGGACGGCGTGCCCGCGTCCTGCATCTGCAGCGACTTCTTGTAGTTGTCCTTCGGCGTGGCCCCCGCGCAGCCGAGGAAGGTCTTGTGCGACCCCGGCATGATCATGAGCCCGCCGTTGGTCTCGAAGTTCTCGGTCAGCGCGATCGACACGGACACCGTCCGCATCCGCGGCAGACCGTCCTCGGCGTGCCAGGTCTCGAAGTCCGAGTGCCAGTAGAAGCCGCTGGCCCCGAAGCCCGGCTTGACGTTGATCCGCGACTGGTGGACGTACACGTCCGAGCCGAGGATCTGCCGGGCGCGGCCGACGACGCGCTCGTCGCGCACCAGGCGCGCGAACACCTCGCTGATCCTGTGCACCTCGAAGACCGAGCGGATCTCCTGGGACTTCGGCTCGACGATCGACCGCTCGTCCTCCCGGATCGCGGGGTCGGCGACCAGGCGGTTCAGCTCGTCCCGGTAGACGGCGACCTCGTCCTCACCGATCAGCTGGTCGACGGCGAGGAAGCCGTCACGTTCGAACGCCCCGAGGTCGGCCGGCGTGATCGGGCCGGGCGCGTCGGGGGCGCCCCAGACGACCGGGTCCTGGCGCGGGGTGAGCACCTCGGCGGTGCCGCGCGTCGGGTAGAGGTCGGGGACCCGGGTGCCGGTGGTGGTGGTCGCGGTGGTCATGGAACCTCACACCTCCTCGGTGAGCAGCGGGTAGACGCCGTTCTCGTCGTGGTCCTCCCGTCCGGTGACCGGCGGGTTGAAGACGCAGATGCAGTGGAAGTCCTCCTTGACCTTGAGCGTGTGCCGCTCGTGGCCGTCCAGGAGGTACATGGTCCCGGGCGTGATCCGGTACGTCTTCCCGGTCTCGTGGTCGGTCAGCTCGGCGTCGCCCTTGGTGCAGACGACGGCCTCGATGTGGTTGGCGTACCACATCGACGTCTCGGTACCCGCGTAGAGGATCGTCTCGTGCACGGAGAAGCCGACCTTCTCCTTGGCGAGGACGATGCGCTTGCTCTCCCAGGTGCCGGACGCGGACTTCACGTGCCGGTCTGTGCCTTCGATCTCCTTGAAGGAACGGACAATCACGGTGTTGCGATGCCTCCTAGATGGTGGTGTCTGCCGGGTGCCCGGGCCGTCGGCCCGGTGGTTCAGGCGGTTTCGCGGACGGCGCGGGCGAGCGTGGTCAGCCCCTCGTCCAGCTCGTCCGGGGTGACGGTCAGGGCCGGGAGCAGCTTGACGACCTCGCCCTCCGGGCCGGACGTCTCGATCAGCAGGCCGAGTTCGAAGGCGCGCCGGGCGATCCGCTCCGCGCGGTCCTTGTCGTGGAACTCCATGCCCCACACCAGTCCGCGGCCCCGGTACTCCTTCACGTCGGCGCGGTTCTCCTCGGCGACGGCGAGCAGTGCCCGCTCGACCTGCTCGCCGCGCGAGCGGGTCTGCTTCTCCATCGCGCTGCCGTCGGCCCAGTAGGCCTCCAGCGCCGCGGTGGCGGTGACGAAGGCGGGGTTGTTGCCGCGGAAGGTGCCGTTGTGCTCGCCCGGCTCCCAGACGTCCAGCTCGGGCTTGAACAGGGTCAGCGCCATCGGCAGCCCGTAGCCGCTGATCGACTTGGACACGGTGACGATGTCGGGCGTGATACCGGCCTCCTCGAAGGAGAAGAAGGCGCCGGTGCGGCCGCAGCCCATCTGGATGTCGTCGACGATCAGCAGCATGTCCTGGCGCTCGCACAGCTCGGCCAGGGCCCGCAGCCACTCGGGCCGGGCGACGTTGATGCCGCCCTCGCCCTGCACCGTCTCGACGATCACGGCGGCGGGCTTGTTGAGGCCGGAGCCCTGGTCCTCCAGGAGCCGCTCGAACCACAGGAAGTCCGGGACGGTGCCGTCGAAGTAGTTGTCGAACGGCATCGGCGTGCCGTGCACCAGCGGGATGCCCGCCCCGGCCCGCTTGAAGGCGTTGCCGGTCACCGCGAGCGAGCCCAGCGACATGCCGTGGAAGGCGTTGGTGAACGACACGATCGCCTCGCGTCCCTTCACCTTCCGCGCCAGCTTCAGCGCGGACTCCACGGCGTTGGTGCCCGTCGGCCCCGGGAACATGACCTTGTACGGCAGGTCGCGCGGGCGCAGGATCCAGTTCTGGAAGGACTCCAGGAACGTGCGCTTGGCCGTCGTCGACATGTCGAGCCCGTGCGTGACACCGTCCCGCTCCAGGTAGTCGATCAGCGCCCGTTTCAGGACGGGGTTGTTGTGTCCGTAGTTGAGTGAGCCGGCTCCGGCGAAGAAGTCGAGGTACTCGTGGCCGTCCTCGTCGTACATGCGGCTGCCGTGCGCACGGTCGAAGACGGTGGGCCAGCCGCGGCAGTAGCTGCGCACCTCGGACTCGAGGGTCTCGAAGACGCTCAGGTCGGGCTGGGTGATGGTCACGACGAATCGCTCCTCGGTGGCGTGGGAGATCGGAAGGAGTCGGAAGGTCCGGAAGGTCGGGACGGGGGCCGTGCGGTCAGTGCGCGAGGGGGCCGATGCGGTACAGGACCTCGGGGTCGTGCGGTCCGTCGGGGAACTGGCCGGCCTCGAACAGCACCTCGCGGTCCAGCAGGGCGCCGTGCCGTTCGGCGAACGCGGTGAACAGCCGTTCGGACGCGGTGTTGCCCGGGGTGATGGTGGTCTCCACGGTGTCCACCCCGTGCTCCTCGGCGGTCCGGGCGGCCAGACCGTCGAGCAGGGCGGCGGCGAGGCCGCGCCCGCGGTGCGCCTCGTCCACCGCGACCTGCCAGACGAGCAGGGTGCGGGGGCTGTCCGGCCGCAGGAACCCGGTGACGAAGCCGATCGGTTCCCCGTGCTCGTCGCGGGCGACGGCCGAGGTCGCGGCGAAGTCCCGGCACCACAGCAGATAGCTGTACGACGAGTTCAGGTCGAGGACCTTCGAGTCCTTGGCTATCCGCCACAGCACGGCTCCGTCCGCCACGGTGGGGCGGTCGATTTGCAGGTCTGCTTGTGCGGCAGTCATGCGAATTGAACTTACCCAGGTAAATTCAAAATTGCATCGCCTCTCGGGGTTACGTACGAGCTGGATCTGTGTTATCGCGCGAGCGCGTGTGTCTGCGCGAGGGCTCGGCAGAATGCCCTGTTTTTCCAGGGAGATAGGGCGCAGAACGGGCGCGATGTGGAACCGGTCACAACTGCGTAACTCCCTCGGACGGCCTCCGGAAACCGCTGGTCCAGCCCTCGAAATCGTTGCGTTTAAGACCGGAGAGAGCGGGCAGAAGAGGAAGGGAAAGCGCTCTGGAATGTATTCACTGAATAAGCGGAAGAATGTCGCGGGAAGATGCGTGCGAGGGATTCCTGGAATTGCGTGGAATTCATGCCCCGGTCACCCCGTCGATACGTTCGCGCAGCGGACCGGCGGGGCCGTCGTGCCGCGCGTGCTCCTCGATCAGACGGATGAGCACCCGGCGCGGACCGGCCTCCGCCCCGGCGATCGGCCCGTCGCCGATCCGCCCGGTGCCGTCCGGCGCCCGCCCCGCGCACAGCGCCCGCGCGACCTCCCGGCGCCAGATCCCGAGCGCCGCGTCGAGCCCTCGGGCCGGGTCGAGGGCGTACCCGGCCGGATCCGCGGCCACCGGCGGCACGTCGAGGCCGGCGACGACCCGCCGGAGCCGGTTCCGCCCGGCCCCGGCGAGGCGCCGCACCGGCTCCGGCCGGGTCAGCGCCGACGGCGCGACCGGGGCCGGCCGTACCCGTGCGTCGTCCGGTCCCGCGCATTCCGGGCGCCGGCGTCCCGCCCCGCTACCGCCAGGACTTCCCGGCCGCGCGCAGGGCCGCCGCCACGTCCACCGTCAGGCCCTCCTCCGCCAGGACGGCGCCCAGGGCCGTCAGAGCCGCCCGCACCGCGCCCGGCGTCGCGTCGGGGCCGTAGTGGTTGACGCGGATCATCTCCTTGGCGAGGGCGCCGCCGCCCGCGGCCAGGGGCAGTGCCGGGTCGGCGGCCAGGGCGCGGGCCACCAGGTCCGCGGCGGTCGTGCCCGCCGGGGCCCGCAGGGTCGTGGCCACCGGAGCGGCGTCCGCCGCCTCGCGCACGTACGGCTCCAGACCGCCGCCCAGCGCGAGCGCGCCCGCCCGGGTGGCCGCCGCGGCCGATGCGTGCCGGGCCATGACCGCGTCCGGGCCCACCGCCTCGATGCGCTCCAGGCACGCCTCGAGCGCCAGCATCTCCAACTGCGCCGGCGCGTGCAGCAGTGCCGTGCGGCCGCCGTCGATCCAGCGCTCCTTCCAGTCCAGCAGGGACAGGTAGGAGCGGCGCGGCGCCCGCGGGTTCGCGGCCATCCGCGCCCACGCCCGCTCGCTCACCGACACCGCCGACACCCCGGCCGGACCGCCCATCGCCTTCTGCGCGCCGATCACGCACAGGTCCACGCCCCACGCGTCCGGGAGCACCGGTTCGGCGCCGATCGACGCCACCGCGTCCAGGTAGAACAGCGCCCCGTGCGCCCGCACCGCCTCGCCGATCTCCGCGACCGGGTTGGTGTTCCCGGTGGCCGCCTCCGCGTGCACCAGGGACACGAAGTCGATCTCCGGGTGCTCGGCGAGGGCACCGCGGACCTGCTCGGCGGTCACCGCCGTGTGGAAGGGCACCGTCAGGTCGACCACCGTGGCGCCGCAGTCCCGCAGCCAGTCGCCGAAGGTTTGCCCGTAGGGGCCGGTGATGACGTTCAGGGCGGTGGTGCCGGGACCCGCGGTCGCGCGGATCGCGCCCTCCAGCGGCAGCAGCGCCTCGCCCTGCATGACGACGACGTCCTGCTCGGTGCGGAGCAGGCGCGCCACGCGGTCCTCGATCGAGGCGAAGTGCGCGGCGCTCAGCGGGGCCAGGTCGAGGAGGGGGTGGGTCACGGCGGTGCTCTCTTCACTTCGCGGCTTCGCGGATCGACGCAGTCGAGCGTAACCGGCCCCCGGGACCCGGCCCGACCGCGGGGCTCCCGGACCGGGTGGGCGGGAGCGGGCGACGCCTCACTAGGGTGCCGGGTATGAGCGAACGCGCGGTGCTGCACGTGAAGGGGCGGGTGCTCGTCGGACCGGAGGAGGTCCGCGACGAGTTGTGGGTGGTCGGCGGCCGGATCTCCTACGATCGTCCCGTCGGCGCCCGCGACATCCGGACCGTCGAGGGCTGGGTGCTGCCCGGGCTGGTCGACGCCCACTGCCACGTGGGCCTCGACCGGCACGGCGCGGTCCCCGAGGAGGTCGCCGAGAAGCAGGCGCTCACCGACCGCGACGCCGGCGCCCTGCTGCTGCGGGACGCGGGCTCGCCCTCCGACACCCGCTGGATCGACGACCGCGACGACCTCCCGAAGATCGTCCGGGCCGGCCGGCACATCGCCCGCACCCGCCGCTACATCCGGGGCTACGCCTGGGAGGTCGAACCGGACGACCTCGTCGCGTACGTCGCCCGGGAGGCCCGGCGCGGCGACGGCTGGGTGAAGCTGGTGGGCGACTGGATCGACCGCGACCTGGGCGACCTGTCGGCCTGCTGGCCGCGCGGCGCCGTCGAGGCGGCGATCGCCGAGGCGCACCGGCTGGGCGCCCGCGTCACCGCGCACTGCTTCGCCGAGGACTCCCTGCGGGACCTGGTCGAGGCCGGCATCGACTGCGTCGAGCACGCGACGGGCCTGACCGACGAGACCATCCCGCTGTTCGCCGAACGGGGCGTGGCGATCGTCCCCACGCTCGTCAACATCGCCACCTTCCCCCAGCTCGCCGACGGCGGCGAGGCCAAGTTCCCGCGCTGGGCGGCCCACATGCGCCGGCTCCACGAACGCCGCTACGACACCGTCCGCTCCGCCCACGACGCCGGCATCCCCGTCTTCGTCGGCACGGACGCCGGCGGCACCCTTCCGCACGGCCTGGCGGCGGACGAGGTCGCCGAGCTGGTCAGGGCCGGCCTCCCGCCCGTCGAGGCCCTCGCGGCCGGCACCTGGGCGGCCCGGAGGTGGCTGGGACGACCGGGGCTGGAGGAAGGCGCCCCGGCGGACCTGGTGGTCTACGCGTCCGACCCGCGCGCGGACGTACGGGTGCTGAGGGATCCGCGCCGGGTGGTGCTGAACGGGCGCGTGGTCGGGTAGGGCCGCCCCCGGGTGGGACACCCGAGGGTGACGCCGGGGAACAGCCGTGCCCAGGAATTCGAAAACACGCGTCAACTCGCCACGATGGAGTGAAGAGTTGCCGGATCGCTGACGGCCCGTTTCCCGCGCGGACATTCTTTCCGGGTCCCACACCTGTCTCCCGGGGGTCCCACCACCTTGAACAGCGCCATCTTCCGCATGCCCGCACGCCGCCCGGCCGCCGTCGCCGCGGCCGCCGTCCTCGCCGCCGGTTCCCTCGCGCTGACCGGCGCGGGCGCCGCGCACGCCACCGGGGAGCACGGCACCGCCGGCGCCGCCGTGCTGCGCACCGAACTCGACGTGTCCCTGCTCAACAAGACCGTGAACGCGCCGCTCACCGTCTCCCTCAACGAGGTCCGGGCGCCGCAGAGCGCGCGGAGGACCGCGCTCACCGCCCGGTTGGACGGGGTGGACGGCGGCCGGCCGTTCACCGTGCTGCGCGCCGAGGTCGCCGACGCCGGGGCGACGGTGGAGGGGAACAGGGCCGAGGCCTCCGCCACCCTCGCCAAGGCCCGGGTCCACGTGCCCGGACTGCCGCTGCTGGGGCTGATCGAACTCGAGAAGGTCACGGCGAGGGCGGTCTGCGAGGCCGGGAGGGCCCCGCTCGCCTCGACGACCCTGCCCGGCTCCGTGACGGTGCTCGGCAAACGCGTCGCGCTGACCTCCACCGGACCGACCGAGGTGAAGGTGCCGGGCGTCGGCGAGGTGCGGCTGGACCCGTCGACGACGCGGACCACGTCCCGTACGGCCGCCGCCACCGCGCTGCGGCTGAAGGTCGCGGTCGACCCGCTGAAGCTGAACGTCGCCGCGGTCGAGGGCACGCTCACCCTGGCCGAGGCCACGTGCGAGGTACCCGCCGCCCCCGGCGAGCGGCCGGCCGCTGCGGGCTCGCCCGAGGCCGCCGACGTCCGGCCCCAGGGGGCACGGGCGGAGCGGACCGCCCCCGCCGGGGAGAACCTCGCCGAGACCGGCGGCGACTCGATGACCCCGTACATCGCGGGCGGCGCGGTCGCCCTCCTCGCGGCGGGCGGCGGAGCGGTGGCGCTGGCCCGCCGGGGCCGGCGGAGCTGACGCCGGGACGGAGCCCGCGGACCCGGACCCCCGCCGCCCGAACACGGCGGGGGCCTGGGTCCGGCGGGATGAGCCGGACTGCTCTGCCGGACCGGGGAGCTCCGGCTTCCCGGCCCTCCGGCTTCCCGGCTTCCCGGGCTTCCGGTCTCCCGGCCCGCCCGCCGTCCGGCCCGGTGGGCCGGAAGGCCGGATCGGCGCGGGGCGGGCGCGGCGCACGGCTCAGCCGGCCGCCAGCACCCGCCCCAGGGCCGCGAGGAAGCCGTCCACCGTCTCCCGGTCCCGTACCGCCAGCCGCAGCCACCGCTCGTCCAGTCCCGGGAACGTGTCCCCGCGGCGCACCGCGTAGCCGAGGTCGCGCAGCCGGCTCCGCACGGCCGCCGCGTGCTCCAGCCGGACCAGGACGAAGGGGCCCTCGGCGGGCTCCACGACCCGCAGTCCGTGTCCGGCGAAGTCCCGCAGCCCCGCGAGCAGATGCGCCCGGTCCGCCGCGATGCGCTCGGCCGCCCGGGCCGCCTCCGCGAGCGCCCCGGCCCCCACGCACGCCCGGGCCGCGGCCAGCGCGGGCGTGGACACCGGCCACAGCGGCTGGGCGCGCTCCAGCTCCGCGACGGTCTCCGGCGCCGCCAGCACGTAACCGATCCGCAGCCCGGCCAGCCCCCACGTCTTGGTGAGGCTGCGCAGCACCACCAGCCCCGGCACGTCCGTCCGCCCGGCCAGCGCCTCCCGCTCGCCCGGCACCGCGTCCATGAACGCCTCGTCCACCACCAGGATCCGCCCGGGACGGGCGAGTCGGGCGACGTCCGCGGCCGGGTGCAGCACCGACGTCGGGTTCGTCGGGTTGCCGATCACCACCAGGTCCGCGTCCCCGGGCACCGCCGCGGGATCCAGCCGGAACCCGTCCGCCTCCCGCAGTAGCACCCGGCCGACCGCGTGCCCCGCGTCCCGCAGTGCCGCCTCCGGCTCCGTGAACTGCGGATGCACCACCACCGGCCGGCGCGCCCCGAGCGCCCGCGCCAGCAGCACGAACGCCTCCGCCGCACCGGCCGTCAGCAGCACCCGCTCCGCCGGCAGCCCGTGCCGCTCCGCCACCGCCGCCCGCGCGGCCCGGCCGTCGGGATAGGCGGCCAGCCCGGACAGCGACGCGGCGATGTGCTCGCGCAGCCACGCCGGCGGGGTGTCCGCGCGGACGTTCACGGCGAGGTCGATCAGCGCCGAACCGTCGTCGCGGACCTCCGCGTCCCCGTGGTGGCGCAGATCGTGCGCGGGCACGGCACCCCCGGACTCAGTGCGCGTGAGAATGTGCGTGTCCATGCCCGTGATGGTGCCCGTGGTGGTGATGGCCGTCGTCGTCGGGGTGGAAGTGCGGCTGCTGCGGCAGCCCCACCTTGTCCTCGAAGCCCGGCAGCGCGATCCGGTACACGCAGGTGTCGCAGTTCATCCTGAGGTCGCCCTTCACGGCCTCCTCGTACCGCTCCCGCACCAGGTCCAGCAGCTCCGGCTCGGGGCCGATGACGTCCGCCGACCGCACCTGAGCCTCCGGGTGCGCGTGGGCCCACTCCTCCGTCTGCCGCCGCACCCGGTCCGGCAGGATCCCGGTGAACAGGAAGTACGGCAGGACGACGATCCGCCGGGCGCCCAGCCGCGCGCAGCGGTCCAGCCCGCTTGGCACGTCCGGCGCCGCCAGCGACACGAAGGCCGTCTCCACGCCCGCGTACCCGCGCCCCTCCCACAGCAGCCGCGCCGCCTTGAACACCTCGGCGTTGGCGTCCGGGTCCGTCGACCCGCGGCCCACCAGCAGCACGGTCACCTCGGAGCGGTCCCAGGAGGGGTCCACCGCCTCGTCCAGCCGCCGCTGGAGCACGTCCAGCAGGGCGGGGTGCGGGCCCAGCGGACGGCCGTAGGTGTACGAGATCCCCGGGTGGCGCTCCTTCTCGCGGGCCAGCGCCGCCGGGATGTCGCCCTTGGCGTGCCCGGCGGACACCAGCATCAGCGGCACGGCCGCGAACCGGCGCACACCGCGCCCCACCAGTTCGGCGACGGCCTCGCCCAGCGGCGGCGGGGACAGCTCGATGAAACCGCCGGCGACGGGCAGCTCGGGGTGGCGGCGCGCCAGCTCCCGCACGAAGGCGCGGAACGCCTCCGCTCCGGCGTCGTCCCGGGTGCCGTGGCCGGCGATGAGCAGGGCGGGCGGGGTGGTCACAGGGTCTCCTCAGACGAAGTGGGGTGGTACAGCAGGGCGTTGAGCGCGGCGGCGGCGACCGCCGAACCGCCCTTCTCGGACACGTTGCTCACGGCGGGCAGTCCGCTCTCGCGCAACGCGGCCTTGGACTCGGCCGCCCCGACGAACCCGACGGGCAGGCCGATGACGAGCGCGGGGGAGGCGTCCAGGGTCAGCAACTCCTCCAGGGCGGTCGGCGCGCAGCCGATCACCCACAGGGCGCCGGGCCCGACCTCCTCGTACGCCAGCCGCATCGCGTGCGCCGAACGCGTCAGGCCGGGTCCGGCCTGCGCGTCCTTCAGCCGGCACACGGTCGCCCGGCGCGTGATCCCGGCCGCGACCATCTCCACGTCCGCCACGACCGGCGCCCCGGCGTGCAGCGCGACGTGGGCCTTCGCCAACTCGGCCTCGTCCATGACGAGTTCGTCGGCGTAGTCGAGGTCGGCGGAGGAGTGGACGACCCGTTCGACGACCGCCCGAGTCAGCGGCGGGAAGTGCGAGGTGTCCAGCCGGGCGCGCAGCCGGCGGAAGGACTCCTGCTCGATGGGGTGGACCACGCGGTTCACCGGGCCTCCTCCTGGGTCTCCCGAGTCTCCCGAGTCTCCCGGGCCTCCTGGGCCTTCTGGATCTCCTGGCGTTCCGGGGTCTCCTGCCAGCGGTAGCCGCGCGGGGTGACCATGCGCCCCGCGACCTCACGGGTCGCGGTGTTGCCCACGGTCACGACCGTCATCATGTCGACCGTCGCCGGGTCCAGCGCCGCCAGCGTCGTCAGCCGGCTCGACTCGTCCGGCCGGGAGGCGTTGCGCACGACACCGACCGGCGTCGTCGGCGCGCGGTGCCCGGCGAGGATCGCGAGGGCCTTCGGCAACTGCCAGTCGCGGCCCCGGCTGCGCGGGTTGTAGAACGTCACGACGAGGTCCGCCTCGGCCGCCGCCCGCACCCGCCGCTCGATGACCTCCCACGGCGTGTGCAGGTCGGACAGGCTGATCGACACGTGGTCGTGCCCCAGCGGCGCCCCCAGCACCGCCCCGGCCGCCAGCGCCGCCGTCACACCCGGCACGCCGACCACGTCGATGTCGTCGGACGCCTCGGCGAGCGCCGGGGAGGCCATGGCGTACACGCCCGCGTCCCCGCTGCCGATCAGCGCGACCGCCCGGCCCCGGCGGGCCTCCTCGACGGCCGTGCGCGCCCGCTCCTCCTCGGCCCCGAGCCCCGACTCCAGGATCCGGGTGCCGGGCCGCAGCAGGTCCCGGATCTGGTCGACGTACTGGTCGAGCCCGACCAGCACGGAGGTGCGCCGCAGCTCCGCCTCCGCCCGCGGGGTGAGCAGGTCCCGGGCCCCCGGCCCCAGCCCGACCACCGCGAGCCGCCCGCGTCCCGGCCGCCGTACGACGGCGCAGGTCGCCCTCGCCGGCCCCCCGTCCGCGCGCTCCGACTTCCGCTTGGGCACCAGGAGTTCGCCCCCGCGCACCAGCGCGGCGGCCTCCGCGACCGACGGGGTGCCGACGGCGGCGAGCGGCGCGTCGGAGGGGTGGGGCACGTCGATGCGCGCCAACTCCTCGGCCCCGTACGTCACCAGGGGCACGCCCAGGCGCCGGGCCGCCTCCACGATGCCGGGCTCCTCGGCCTTGGCGTCCACGGTGGCGAGCTCGGCGAGCGACGCGGCCGACAGCCCGGCCTCCCGCAGGGCGCCCTCGACCAGGGCGAGCACCTCCTCGACGGGGGCGCCCTTGGAGGCACCGACCCCGACGACGAGGGTCGGCGGTCGCAGGACCGCCTCCCCCTCGCCCGGCTCGACCAGACGGTCCGTGAGGCGGACCGTGTACGCCCCCTCGTCGGCCACCGGCAGCGGCGGCAGCGGCCAGGCCACCTCGGCGCGCAGCGCCACCGCCTCGCCGTCCAGCAGGGCCCGCGAGACGGCGGCGACGTCGCCCTCCACGGGCAGCCCCAGGGTGTCCAGGCCGGCCAGGCCCACCGCGTCGGTCGCCGTGGTGACCACGGGCTCGGCGCCCAGCACTCCGGCGACCTCACGGGCCAGGTCGTTCGCCCCGCCCCCGTGCCCGCCCAGCAGCGACACCGCGAACCGTCCGCCCTCGTCGACGCAGACCACGCCCGGGTCGGCCGCCTTGCCGGCCAGCAGCGGTGCCACCAGCCGCACCACGGCCCCCGTGGCGAGGAAGCACACGAGCTGCTCGCAACTCGCGAACGCGGCCCGCACGGCGTCCGCGACGGGACCCTCGTACACGCGCGTGCGGTCCGGCCACGCGGCGGCCAGCCGGTCCCGCGCAGCCGCTCCCGCCGCGGTGGCGGAGATGAGGCCGATCACTGGGTGACTCCTTCGGTACGGCCGGGGGACCTCACGCCCCACAGCAGGAAAACGGGATTGGTGGCCGCCAGCCGGGTCACGTCCCCGGGCAGCGGCGCGAGCCGCGACGCCTGCAGCAGCACGCCGTCGCAGGTGAACCCGGCGTCCGTCAGCGCCTCGCGGGCCGCCGGGACCCGGTCCAGCGCCGCCAGGGCGACGACGACCGTCCGCCGGGCGCGCCGCGCGCACGCGGCGACGACGGCGGGCAGCTCCCGCCCGCCCCCGCCGACGAACACGGCGTCGGGGGCGTCGGAGCCGTCGGGGCCGTCGAGTCCGGACAGCGCGTCCGGCGCCGTCCCGTGCACCACCCGCACGTCGACCCCGTGCGCGGCGGCGTTGGCGCGGATCCGCTCCACCCCGTCCGGGGTCTTCTCCACCGCGGTGACGGCGGCCCCCAGCCGCGCGCACTCCACGGCCACGGAGCCGGAGCCCGCGCCGACGTCCCACACCAGGTCACCGGGGCGCGGCCCGAGCCGGGCCAGGGCCAGGGCCCGCACCTCGAACTTGGTGATCATGGAGTCGCGGTGGGTGAACGCGGCCTCCTCCAGCGCCCAGCCGGCGGGCCGGCCGGCGTCCCCGCCCGCGACGGTCCGCACCGGGCCGAGGGCCCGTGACGGATCCAGGCACAGCACGACGCTCACCGCCGGGCCCCAGTCCCGCGCCGCGGCCTCGGCGGGCGTGACCCGCTCGACGCGCTCGCGCTCCGGGTCGCCCAGCGCGGAGGCGACGACCAGGAGGCGCCCGGGGGCGTGGCGGGCCAGCGCGGCCCCCAGCTCGGCCGGCCCGGCGCCCGGCCCGGTCAGCACGGCGACCTTCGGGTGGGCCCGGCACAGGTGCACGGCCGTCCGCGGATCCCGCCCGTGCGCGCTGACGACCACGGCGTCGTCCCAGGGCAGCCCGGCCCGCGCGAACGCGGCGGCCACGGAGGAGACACCGGGTCGCACGTCCAGCCGCTCGGCCCCGAACCGCTCGGCCAGCGCCCGCACGATCCCGAAGAACCCGGGGTCCCCGGAGGCCAGCACCACGACCGGCCGCTCCTCGGCGACGTACTTCCCCACGGTGTCCAGCGCGGGCGCCAGCGGCCCGAGGACGACCCGCTCGGCCCGCTCCGGCAGCCGCACGGCGTCCAGGTGCCGCCGTCCGCCGACGACCAGCTCCGCCCCGGCGAGGGCGTCCGCGTCCACCGGCGCGCCGGTCCCCGCGCCCACGACGGTGATCACGTGCGCGCACCCCGCGAACGCAGCTCCCGGCGGGCCCGGGGGTCCGCCTTGCGGTAGCCGTGGAAGTGCCCCGGGTGGTACAGGTGCGAGCGGGTGCCGTGCGCGTCGAGGGCCGGTCCGACCAGGAACAGGGTGTGCTTCCAGAGCTTGTGCTCCTTGACCGTCTCCTCCAGCGTGCCGACCGTGCACCTCACGATCAGCTCCTCCGGCCAGGTCGCCTGGTACGCGACGACGACCGGCGTGGTCGTCGGGTAGCCGCCCTCCAGCAGCTCCCGCACCAGCTGCCCGCTGCGGGCGGCCGACAGGAAGATCGCCATGGTGGTGCCGTGCCGGGCGAACTCGCGGACCTCCTCACCGGGCGGCATCGGCGTCTTGCCGCCGCCGAGCCGGGTCAGGACGACGGACTGCGCCACCTCGGGGACGGTCAGCTCCCGCTGCGCGAGTGCCGCGACGGCGGAGAACGACGACACCCCGGGCACGACCTCCGTCGCGATGCCGATCCGGGCGCACCGGTCGAGCTGCTCCTGCGTGCCGCCCCACAGCGCCGGGTCGCCGGAGTGGATCCGCGCGACCTTCAGTCCTTCCGCGTGGGCCCGTTCGTAGACGGCCACGACGTCCTCCAGGGACATCGTCGCCGAGTCGAGGATCTCCGCGTCCTCGCGCGCGTGCTCGAGGACCTCCGCCTGGACCAGGCTGGCGGCCCAGATCACGACATCGGCCCCGGCGATGGCGCGCGCGGCGCGGAACGTCAGCAGATCGGCGGCGCCGGGGCCGGCACCGACGAAGGTCACCTTGCCTGCGGGGGCATCGGCCATGGGAATCGGTCCTCTCCTGCGGTCGGGGAATCTCGGGGGACGTGCGGGGACGTCGGGGGTTCGGGGGGATCGGGGATCTCGGGATCGAGAAGCGGGCGGTGACCGGCTGTCACGCGTGCGCGGGCGGGCGCCGATCGGATACGAAGGGCACATGGCGGTCCTCGTCGCGCTCGGCGCGTTCCTGATGACGCTGGCCGGCGGCTGGACGGCACACCGCGTGACCGACCGCCGTCACCTGGTGCTGGGCCTGGCCGGCGGGCTGATGCTCGGCGTCGTCGGCCTGGAACTCCTCCCGGAGTCCCTGGAGACGGCCGGCACCGAGGTGCACGGCGTGCCGGCGGCCCTGCTGCTCTTCGTCGCCGGCTTCCTCCTCGCCCACCTGGTGGAACACCTGCTGGCCCACCGCCCCCGGGCCCTCGGCCCCGCCCGGGCGGGGGAGACCCCCACGGCCGCGCACGGCGCCGGGGAGACCGACGGCCGCACCCCCGAGGTGGGCCTCACGGCCGCCGCCGCGATGGTCGGCCACAGCGCCATGGACGGCGTCGCGATCGGCGCCGCCTTCCAGGTCGGCGGCGGCATGGGCGCCACCGTCGCGATGGCCGTGATCGCGCACGACTTCGCGGACGGCTTCAACACCTACACGCTGACCCGGGTGTACGGGAACGCGCACCGCCGGGCGCTGGCGATGCTCCTCGCGGCCGCGGCGGCCCCGGTCGCGGGCGCCGCGTCGACCCTGTTCGTCACCATTCCGGAGCCGCTGCTCGGCGGCTACCTCGGCCTGTTCGGCGGCGCGCTGCTGTATCTCGCGGCGGCCGAGATCCTGCCCGAGGCCCACCACGCGCACCCGGCCCGCTCGACCCTGCTGTGCACGGTCGCGGGGGTGCTGTTCGTCTGGCTGGTGGTGGGCGCCGCGCACTGACCGGCCCCCGCGCGGGCTCGTCCGGTTCACAGCTTGCCGCCCCGCCCGCCGTCGCGCCGCGGCGGCGCGATGAGCGTCGAGAGGTAGGGCAGGGGCGTCCCGTCCAGCTCGGCGGCCGGCCGGACCGACTCCTCCGGCAGCCCGAGCGCCGACCCCCACACCGCGTCGCCGATCCGCCCGGTCTCCCGCAGCGCCTCGGCCACCTCGCCCGCCTGCCGCCCGAACTTGTACGCGACGACGGTCCCGGGCCCGGCGAGGGCGTCCTTGAGCACGGCCGCCCCGGCGGTCACCGGCACCAGCGTGAGCGGCTCGGTCCCCTCGGTGAGCACCGCGCCCGACCGCGCCGCGAGATCCTGCATGGCGGTGATCCCCGGCACGGTCTCCACCACCGTCCCCGGCACCGACTCCGCGACGGTCTGGGCGAGATACGTGAACGTCGAGTACACGTTGGGGTCCCCGATGGTCGCGAAGGCGACGGACCCGTGCTCCCGCAGCAGCCCGGCGACCCGCTCCCCGGCCGCGTCCCAGGCGGCCTCCCGGCGCGCCCGGTCGGTGCGCTCGTTCAGCGCGAACACCACCCGGACCACCTTCCGGGCGGGCACGTAGTGCAGCACGGTCGCCTCGGCCCGCCCCCGCTCACCGGTGTCCATCACGGGCACGACGACGACCTCGGCCGCGCGCAGGACGTTCACGCCCTTCACGGTCACCAGTTCCGGGTCGCCCGGCCCGACCCCGACCCCGATCAGCCTGCTGCTCATGACGTCCGGCACCCTTCCACGAACCGACGGGCGACACCGGGCGCGGACGCCCAGTGCGTGTGCAGGTAGCTCGCGTGCACCCCGTGCTGTACAAAACCCTCGACGCGCCGCTCGGGCGCCCGTATCCCCCAGGCGGGCGCGGCCCCGGCCCCCGGCTCCACGACGGTCCGGTGGAACTCGTGCCCGCGCATCCGCGTCCCGGCGGCGGCCAGCGCACCGTCGGTCACGGCCACGGCGTCCCGGTAGCCCAGCGTCAGCCGCTCGGACATCCGCGCGGAGGCGTCCAGCACCCCGCACAGGGGCAGGCCGTCCAGCTCCCGGCACAGGTACAGCAGCCCGGCGCACTCGGCGGCGACGGGCGCCCCGCTCCCGGCGAGGGCGGCCACCGCCTTCCTGAGCGGCTCGTTGGCGGACAGCTCGGCGGCGTACACCTCGGGGAACCCGCCACCGATCACCAGCCCGCGCACACCGTCG
This sequence comes from Streptomyces viridosporus T7A, assembly GCF_008704515.1. NCBI lineage: Bacteria > Bacillati > Actinomycetota > Actinomycetes > Kitasatosporales > Streptomycetaceae > Streptomyces > Streptomyces viridosporus. Next base: position 2,183,609 of record NZ_CP023700.1, on the reverse strand, counting down.
GGCAGCCGCTCGTCCCGCAGCGGGTCGAAGACGACGACCTCGGCCCCGGCGGCGACGAGCAACTCGGCGTGCTCGGCGTAGGAGAACGTGAACGCGGCCCCGCCGGCCACGGCCACCACCGGCCCGTCCGGGGACGCCTCCCCGTGCGAAGAGCCCGGGGGAGTGCGGTGCCGGCCGGGGGCGTGGGAGGCGGAGCCCCCGGAGGCCGGGACGGGAAGGGGCGGCGGGGGCGGGGAGGTCAGAGCCCCGGCCGCGTCCCAGGCCGCGCCCGGCAGCGCACCCGCGCCCCGCGCCAGTGCGACCAGCCCCTCCAGGTCGCACCCGGCCTCCACCCGCGCGGCCATCGCCGCGACGGCGTCCACCGCCGCGGCCCGCCGCTCGGCGACCGGCACCAGCCCCAGGTGCCGCGACGGCACGGCGACCTGCCCGGCCCGCCGCACCGCACCGAGCACGGGCACCCCGACGGAGTCCAGCGCCTCCCGCAGCAGCGCCTCGTGCCGGTCCGACGCGACCTTGTTCAGGATCACGCCCCCGACCCGCACCTCCGGGTCCCAGCTCACGAACCCGTGCACCAGCGCCGCCACCGACCGCGACTGCGACGACGCGTCGACGACCAGCACCACCGGCGCCCGCAGCAGCTTCGCCACCTGCGCGGTGGACGCCAGCTCGCCCTCCCCGGCGGCCCCGTCGTACAGCCCCATCACGCCCTCGACCACGGCGATGTCGCACCCGCGCGCCCCGTGCAGGAACAGCGGAGCGATCAGCTCCGGCCCGCACAGGTACGCGTCGAGGTTGCGCCCCACCCGCCCGGTGGCGAGCGCGTGGTACCCGGGGTCGATGTAGTCCGGGCCCACCTTGTGCGGGGACACGGCGAGCCCCCGCGCGGCGAGCGCGGCCATCAGCCCCGTGGCGACGGTGGTCTTGCCGCTGCCCGAGGAGGGCGCGGCGATCACCAGCCGGGGCACGGACGGGGACGGGGTCACCACTCGATGCCCCTCTGCCCCTTCTGTCCGACGTCCATGGGGTGCTTGACCTTGGACATGTCGGTGACGAGGTCGGCGAGGCCGACGAGCTCCTCCGGCGCGTTCCGCCCGGTGATCACCACGTGCTGGGTGCCCGGCCGGTCCCGCAGCACGGACACGACCTCGTCGGTGTCGACCCACCCCCAGTGCATCGGGTAGGCGAACTCGTCCAGCACGTACAGCCGGTACGTCTCGGCGGCCAGGTCCCGCTTGACCTGCTCCCAGCCCTCCCGGGCCTTCTCCTCGTTGTCCATCTGCGCGTCGCGCTGCACCCAGGACCAGCCCTCGCCCATCTTGTGCCAGGCGACGGTCCCGCCCTCGCCGGAGTCGCCGAGCACGCGCAGCGCCCGCTCCTCGCCGACCTTCCACTTGGCCGACTTGACGAACTGGAACACCCCGATCGGCCACCCCTGGTTCCAGGCCCGCAGCGCCAGCCCGAACGCGGCCGTCGACTTGCCCTTCCCGACCCCGGTGTGCACGACCACCAGCGGCCGGTTGCGCCGCTGACGGGTCGTCAGTCCGTCGTCCGGTACGACGCTCGGCTGTCCCTTCGGCATTACGCGGCCCTCCTCGAAGCACCGGCTCCCTGCACGTCCCTGACCAGCCCGGCGATCGAGTCGGCCCGCAGCTCGTCCAGCGTCACCGCGGTACCGCCCAGCTCACCGGCCAACTGCCCGGCGAGCCCCAGCCGCACCGGACCCGACTCGCAGTCCACGACCACGGATGCGACCGACCCGGCCGCGAACAGCCGCGCGGCCCGCCCGGCCAGCGCGACCGGCTCCGGGCCGCCGGTGGCCCGTCCGTCCGTCACCACCACGAGGAGCGGACGCCGCGCCGGATCGCGCAGCCGCTCCACCCGCAGCACGTCGTGCGCCTTGAGCAGCCCGGCCGCCAGCGGGGTGCGCCCGCCGGTCGGCAGCGACTCCAGCCGCGCCGCCGCCGCGTCCACCGACGACGTCGGCGGCAGCGCGACATCGGCCGCCGACCCCCGGAAGGTCACCAGCCCCACCTTGTCCCGCCGCTGGTAGGCGTCCAGCAGCAGCGACAGCACGGCGCCCTTCACGGCGCTCATCCGCTGCCGCGCCGCCATCGACCCGGAGGCGTCGACCACGAACAGCACGAGATTGGACTCGCGGCCCTCGCGCACCGCCTGCCGCAGATCGTCCCGCCGGACGACCAGCCCCGGACCGCCGCGCCCCCGGGCCCGCTGGTGCGGCGCCGCCGCCCGCACGGTGGCGGCCAGGTGCACCTTGGTCAGCGCGCCCCGGGGCCGGCGGGCCCCGGTGGTCCGCCCGTGCTCCGTCCGTGCCCGCGAACGGCGCCCGGCAGCACCCTCGCCGAGGCCCGGCACGCTCAGCGCCTTCGTCCGGAACGGCTCCCCGGCCCGTACGGCCGTCTGCTCCCCGGCGCCGGGCCCCGCCTGCGGTTCCCCGTCCTCACCGGCCTCGGGCCGCGCGGCGGTGTCGCCCCCCTGGGGGCCGTCCTCGGGCGCCGGCCGCCCACCGGGCCCGCCCGGCCCCGGATCGGGGTCGTCGTCGCCCTCGCCCGGGTCGCCGAACTCCTCCAGCGTCTCGTCGAGCTTGTCCTCGTCCAGTCCCGGCGCGTCGAACGGGTTCCGCCGGCGCCGGTGCGGCAGTGCCAGCAGCGCGGCCTGCCGCACGTCCTCCGCCAGCACCTCCGTCCGCCCGGCCCAGGCCGCCAGCGCGGTCGCCGTGCGCGCCATCACGATGTCGGCCCGCATGCCGTCCACCTCGAAGGCCGCGCAGGTCGCCGCGATCTGCCGCAGCGCCCCGTCGCCCAGACGCACCTGCGGCAGCAGCTCCCGCGCGGCCACGATCCGCGCCCGTACGGCGGCCTCCTCGTCGGCCCAGCGGGCGGCGAAGGCGGCCGGGTCGTCGTCGTACGCCAGCCGCCGCCGGACGACCTCCACCCGCTGGTCGGGCTCGCGCGAGGCCGCGACCTCGACGGTCAGCCCGAACCGGTCGAGGAGCTGCGGCCGCAGCTCGCCCTCCTCGGGGTTCATGGTGCCGACCAGCAGGAACCGGGCCGCGTGCCGTACGGAGACGCCCTCGCGTTCGACGTAGGAGGCGCCCATCGCCGCCGCGTCCAGCAGCAGATCGACGAGATGGTCGTGGAGGAGGTTGACCTCGTCGACGTACAGGATTCCGCGGTGCGCGTCGGCGAGCAGGCCGGGCTCGAACGCCTTCACGCCCTCCGCCAGCGCCCGCTCGATGTCCAGCGCGCCCACGAGCCGGTCCTCGGATGCGCCGACGGGCAGCTCGACCATGCGGGCGGGCCGCGCCGTACCGTGGCCGCTCTCGTGCGGACCGTCCGGGCAACCGGGGTCCGGAGCCGACGGGTCGCAGGAGAAACGGCAGCCGGGGACCACGGCCACCTTCGGGAGCAGCGCCGAGAGCGCCCGCACCGCCGTCGACTTGGCGGTGCCCTTCTCGCCGCGCACCAGCACACCGCCGACGGCCGGGCTCACCGCGTTCAGCAGCAGCGCCAGGCGCAGGTCGTCCTGACCGACGACCGCCGTGAACGGAAAGGGGGTGGTCACTTGTCGTCGCCCTCCAGATCGCCTTCGAGTTCCAGGTAGGTGGCGCGCAGCCTCTCCAGCGTGTCGGCGTCCGGCTCCGCCCACAGTCCGCGGTCGGCGGCCTCCAGGAGCCGCTCGGTGATGCCGCGCAGGGCCCACGGGTTGGACTTCTTCATGAAGTCCCGGTTCTCCGGGGCGAAGACGTACTCGGCGCTGAGCTTCTCGTACATCCAGTCGTCGACGACCCCGGCGGTCGCGTCGTACCCGAACAGGTAGTCGACGGTGGCCGCCATCTCGAAGGCGCCCTTGTAGCCGTGCCGCCGCATCGCCGCCATCCAGCGCGGGTTGACCACCCGGGCGCGGAACACCCGGTGCGTCTCCTCGCCCAGCGTGCGGGTCTTCACCTGGTCGGGAGTGGCGGAGTCACCGACGTAGGCCTCGGGTGAGGCGCCGGTCAGGTGCCTGACCATGGCGACCATGCCGCCGTGGTACTGGAAGTAGTCGTCCGCGTCGACGAGGTCGTGCTCCCGGGTGTCGACGTTCTTCGCCGCCACCGCGATCCGGCGGAACGCCGTCTCCATGTCCCCGCGCGCCGCCCGCCCGTCGAGCCCGCGCCCGTAGGCGTAGCCGCCCCACACCGCGTACACCTCGGCGAGGTCGGCGTCGGAGCGCCAGTTGCGGGCGTCGATCAGCGGCAGCAGACCGGCACCGTACGCGCCCGGCTTGGAGCCGAAGACGCGGGCCGTGGCCCGGCGCCGGTCGCCGTGCTCGGCGGTGTCCTCGTCGGCGTGCGCCTTCACGAAGTTCCGGTCGGCCGGCTCGTCCCGCTCGGCCACCGCCCGTACCGCGTCGTCGATCAGCCCCACCACGTGCGGGAACGCGTCCCGGAAGAACCCGGAGATGCGGACCGTGACGTCGATGCGCGGCCGGCCCAGCTCCTCCAGGGGAACCACCTCGAAGCCGGTCACCCGGCGCGAGGCGTCGTCCCACACCGGCCGGCACCCGAGCAGCGCCAGGATCTCGGCGATGTCGTCGCCCTGGGTGCGCATCGCGGACGTCCCCCACACCGTCAGGCCGACGGACTTCGGGTACTCACCGGTGTCGCTCAGGTACCGCTGCACCAGCGAGTCCGCCAGCGACTGCCCGACCTCCCAACTCAGCCGCGAGGGAATCGCCTTGGGGTCGACGGAGTAGAAGTTCCGCCCGGTGGGGAGCACGTTGACCAGCCCGCGGGTGGGCGAGCCCGACGGTCCCGCCGGGACGTAACCGCCGTCCAACGCGCGGAGGATGTGCCCGATCTCGTCGCTCGTGCGCGCGAGCCGCGGCACGACCTCGGTGCAGGCGAACTCCACCACGGCCTCCGCGTCCGGAAGCCCGGTGCCCAGCACCTCCCGCACGAGGGCCGGGCCCTCCGCGGCCGCCCAGCCGCGCTCCTCCATGCCCTGGGCGATCCGCCGGCACAGCTGCTCCAGCAGGTCGATCGCGTCGGAGGCGGTGCGCGCGGGGCCGTCCACCAGGTCCGTCAGCTCCACCGGCGCCTTCACCGGGGCGCCGGGCTCGGCCAGCAGTTCCTTCTCCACCAGTCCGAAGTGCTCGGCCAGCGAGGCCCGCAGGCCCGGCAGGGCGTTCGCCTGCCCGCCCCACACCTGCGAGGCGCGCAGCACGGCCAGCACCAGGTTCACCCGGGGCTCACCGACGGGCCCGCCGCCCAGGACGTGCAGGCCGTCCCTGATCTGCACGTCCTTGATCTCGCACAGGTAGCCGTCGATGTGCATGACGAACTCGTCGAAGTCGTCGTCGCCCGGCTGTTCGTCGACGTGCAGGTCGTGGTGGAGCTCGGCGGCCTTCACCAGCGTCCAGATCTGGGCGCGCACCGCCGGGGCCTTCGCCGGGTCCAGGTCGGAGACCAGCGCGTACTCGTCGAGCAGCTGCTCCAGCTTCGCCAGGTCGCCGTAGGTGTCCGCGCGCGCCATCGGCGGGACGAGGTGGTCGACCACCGTGGCGTGCCCGCGCCGCTTGGCCTGGGTGCCCTCGCCGGGGTCGTTGACGATGAACGGGTAGACCAGCGGCAGGTCGCCGAGCACCGCGTCCGGCGCGCACCCGGCGCCCAGCCCCAGCCCCTTGCCCGGCAGCCACTCCATGGTGCCGTGCTTGCCCATGTGCACGATCGCGTCGGCGCCGAAGCTGTTCTCCAGCCACCGGTAGGCCGCCAGGTAGTGGTGCGACGGGGGCATGTCGGGGTCGTGGTAGATGGCGATCGGGTTCTCGCCGAAGCCGCGCGGCGGCTGGATCATCACGACGACGTTCCCGAACTGGAGGGAGGCCAGCACGATGTCGTCGCCGTCGACGTACAGCGAGCCCGGCGGCTCGCCCCACGCCTCGGTCATCGCCTCCCGCAGCTCCGGGTCCAGCTTCTCGAACCAGGCCCGGTAGTCCGCCAGTGGCACCCGCGCGGGCGCGGCGGCCAACTGGTCCTCGGTCAGCCACTCCACGTCGTGGCCGCCCGCTTCGATGAGCCGGTGGATCAACTCGTCGCCGTTGTCGGGGTACCCGTGCACCCCGTACCCCGCGTCCCGCAGCGCGTCCAGCACCCGCACCGCCGAGGCGGGCGTGTCCAGGCCGACCGCGTTGCCGACGCGCGAGTGCTTCGTCGGGTACGCGGTGAAGACGAGCGCGAGCTTCTTCTCGGCGTTCGGCTTGTGCTTCAACCGGGCGTGCCGTACGGCGATCCCGGCGACGCGTGCGGCCCGTTCCGGGTCGGCGACGTAGACCGGGACGTCGTCCGGGCCCTGCTCCTTGAAGGAGAACGGGACCGTGATCAGCCGCCCGTCGAACTCCGGGATGGCGACCTGCATCGCCGCGTCCATGGGGGACAGGGCGGCGTCGGACTCCTGCCAGGCGGCGCGCGAGGAGGTGAGGCAGAGGCCCTGCAGCACCGGCACGTTCAGATCGGCCAGCGCCCCGATGTCCCAGGCCTCCTCGTCCCCGCCCGCCGACGCCTGCGAGGCGTGCGTGCCGCCGGCCGCGAGCACCGTGGCGACCAGGGCGTCGGCCCGCGACAGCAGCGCGTAGAGCTCCGCGTCGGCACCGCGCAGCGAACCGCAGTACACCGGGAGGGCGTTGGCCCCGCGGGCCTCGATCGCGTCGCACAGCGTGTCCACGAAGGCGGTGTTGCCGCTCAGTTCGTGGGCCCGGTAGAAGAGCACGCCGACGGTCGGGCGCCCCGGCTCCAGGGCGCGGGTGCCGTGGACGCCGTACTCCGGCATCTTCCGCGGCCCTTCGAAGCCCTCGCCGGTCAGCAGCACGGTGTCCGACAGGAACCGGGCCAGCTCGGTGAGGTTGTCCGGGCCGCCCTCGACGAGGTAGCGCAGCGCCTCCGCCACGACTCCGGCCGGCACCGTCGACTCGGCCATCAGCTCCGCGTCCGGCACGCTCTCCCCGCCGAGCAGCACCGCCGGGACCCCGGACGCCTTCAGCGCCGCGAGCCCGTCCTCCCAGGCCCGCTTGCCGCCCAGCAGCCGTACGACGGCGAGGTCCGCGCCGTCGAGCAGCGCCGGCAGTTCCTCCGCCACGTCCACCCGGGTCGGGTTGCCGATCCGGTAGGCGGCGCCGGAGGCACGGGCCGCCAGCAGGTCCGTGTCGGCGGTCGACAACAACAACACAGTGCTCATGCGGGCGCTCCCGGTGGAATGAAAGGCAGTCCTTGCGGCGCGCCCGACTCGATGAGCCGCCACAGCGCGTCCGTGTCCGCGTGCTGTTCGATGAGATCGCCGAGCCGGTCGAGCTGCTCCTCGCGCAGCGCGGCGAAGGAGGTGTCCGGGGCGGGCGTGAAGCGGCGTCCCGCGGCGGCGGCCACCTCGCGCAGGAAGGCCCGGCGGAAGCCGTCCGACTCCAGCGAGCCGTGCCAGTGCGTGCCCCAGGTCTGTCCGACCCGGCAGCCGTCCAGGCCGTGTCCCCGGTCGTCGGAGAAGAACGTCTCCCCGCCGGTCACCTCGGCGACCCCGTGATGGATCTCGTACCCCTCGACCCGCTCGCCGAGGGCCTGCCCGGTGGGCCGGGCGAGCGTCTTCTCCCGGGCGAACCGCACCCGCACCGGCAGGATCCCGAGGCCGTCCACGTGCCCCCGGCGGCTCTCCACGTCGTCCTCGATGTGTTCGCCGAGGAGCTGGAAGCCGCCGCAGATCCCGAGCACGGGCCGTCCCCCGGCGGCCCGCCGCGCCAGCGCGTCCGCGAGTCCGCGCTCGCGCAGCCACTGCAGCGCCCGCACCGTGCCGCGGGTCCCGGGCACCACCACGAGGTCGGCGTCGGCCAGTTCCTCGGGCCGGTCCACGAACCGCACCACGACCCCCGGTTCGGCGGCGAGCGCGTCCACGTCGGTGAAGTTGGACATCAGCGGCACCGCGCACACGGCGACCCGCAGCACGTCCTCACCGACCGGCGCGGCCACCGCGGACTCCCGTACGGCGCCGCGCAGCGACACCCTGAGTCCGTCCTCCTCGTCGATGCCGAGCCCGTGCCGGAAGGGCAGCACGCCGTACGTCCGCCGCCCGGTCAGGCCGTGCAGCATCTCCAGTCCGGGTTCCAGCAGCGACACGTCGCCGCGGAACTTGTTCACCAGGAACCCGGCGACCAGCCGCTGGTCCTCGGGGGAGAGCAGGGCGACGGTGCCGAAGAAGGAGGCGAAGACGCCGCCCCGGTCGATGTCGCCCACCACCAGGACCGGCAGCCCGGCGTTCCGGGCGACGCCCATGTTCACGATGTCCGTGCGGCGCAGGTTGATCTCGGCCGGGCTCCCGGCCCCCTCGCAGATCACCGCGTCGTACGTGTCCCGCAACTGCTCCAGGCAGTCCAGCACCGTGCCCAGCAGCCGCTGTTGACGTCCTCCGTGGTAGCCGCGCGCGCTCATCTCCCCGACGGGCCGGCCCAGCAGCACCACCTGGCTGCTGCGCTCCCCGCCCGGTTTGAGCAGCACCGGGTTCATCAGCGCGGTCGGCTCGATCCGGCAGGCCTGGGCCTGCATGGCCTGCGCCCGCCCGATCTCGGCGCCCTCGCGCGTCACGAACGAGTTCAGCGACATGTTCTGCGCCTTGAACGGCGCGACCTTGACGCCCTGCCGCACCAGCCACCGGCAGATCCCGGCGGTCACCACGCTCTTGCCGGCGTCCGAGGTGGTCCCGGCGACCAGCAGACCCCCACCGTTCACGCCGCACGTCCCTTCACGGCGAGCCGCGCGGCGGCACCGACGCCGAGCGCGAGCCAGCCGACCCGTCGCGAGAGCCGTACCGCCCGGTCGATGTCGCGCACGGTCACCGCCCGGCCGCCGCCGTTGAGGACGGGCCGGTGCTCGGTCCGCCCGCCGTAGGACAGCGTCCCGCCGAGCCGCACGCCGAGCGCGCCCGCGAAGGACGCCTCCACGGGGCCGGCGTTGGGGCTCGGGTGCAGGGCTGCGTCCGCCCGCCACGCCCGCACGGCCCCGCGCGGGTCCGGTCCGGTGAGCGCGGCGAGCACGGCGGTCAGCCGCGCCCCCGGCCACCCGGCCACGTCGTCGAGGCGGGCGGAGGCCCAGCCGTAGCGGCGGTAGCGGGGGGACTTGTGGCCGACCATCGCGTCCAGCGTGTTGACGGCCCGGAAGCCGAGCAGGCCCGGCACCCCGGCGACGGCCCCCCACACCAGCGCGCCGACGACGGCGTCGGAGGTGTTCTCGGCGACGGACTCCACCACCGCGCGGGCGATCCCGTCGGCGTCCAGCGCCTGCGGGTCCCGCCCGCACAGGTGGGGCAGCCGCACCCGCGCCGCCTCGACGTCCCCGGCCTCGAGGGCCCGCCCGACGGCCCGGGCCTCGCGGGCCAGCGACGTCCCGCCCACGACGGCCCAGGTGGCGGCACCGGTCAGGGCGACGGAGGCGGCGGGGGAGGACCGCACGCAGCGGGCGGCCAGACCTCCCAGCGCGACGGCCCCGCCGACGCAGACGGCGGTGTGCACCGCGCCCCGGCCCCGGTCGTCCCGCCACAGCACCCGTTCCACGGCAGCCGCGGCCCGCCCGAAAGCGGCGACCGGGTGCCCGCGGCGGGGATCGCCGAGCAGCAGGTCGCCGAGGAGGCCGGCGGCGGCGCCGTACGCGAACACGCGATCGGCACCCATGGGGTCAGCCGGTCGTGGATCCGGCGGGAATTCCGGTGCGAGGGGCCCCGGGACGGGGCGGAGCGTCGCTGGTCGACCTCAACAGGCAGCCGCGCATGGCGTTGTGTCCTCACTCAGGGTGTCCACGCCCTGGCTCGACGAGACCGGCGGCGAGAGTTCCTGGCTCCCGGGGCGAACGCCCCGGTGACAGTGGCGGGACCGCGCCGGACTCTCACCGGCTTCCTCTCCTGCCGCCGTATTGGCTGAGGCAGTCCACCACGGCCGTGGAAGAACCGTCAACTTGCCGTTGACCTGCGAGGCTGAAGTGTGCCGAGGCCCACAGAGGTGCGCCGGTGGGGGAACGGCGGGCGGGAGCCGCGAACGCACGCGGACGGGCGGTGCGGGGCCGAAGCCCCCGCACCGCCCGTCGGACGGAGACGACCCGCGGTCAGGCCATGATCAGGGAGATCCCGTACGCCACCGCCGCCGCGCACGCCGCGAAGCAGGTGTAGGCGCCGGTGACCGCCAGGGCCGCGGGCCGGCCCTGGGCGGCGGCCCGGTCGCGGTGGGACAGACCGGCGATGCCGAGGGTGAACAGGCCCACCAGGGCCACGGTGACCACGAGGCTGACGCCGAAGACGGAACCGAGGGCCGCCCAGTCGATCTGCATGGTGCTCTTCTTCCTTCGTGCCGGGTCGCGGTCAGACGGTCGTCTTGGTCGGCGGGTCGGTGGCCACCTGCTCCGGGAAGGCGGCCGCGAACTCGTCGGTCACGGTGCCGGCCGGGGGCGGGGTCACGGCGGCCACCGCCTGGGTCACCACGCCGGACGGCTCCTCGCCGGAGGCGTCGGTGTCGTTGACGTTGGTGTGGTCGACGATCTCGCGCCGGGAGATCTTCCAGATCGCCGCGCTGGAGACGACCAGGAAGACGGCCACCACGGCGGTGCCCCAGGAACCGAAGCCGCAGATCCACTCGGCGATCGCCGCGACCAGGGCGGCGGCGGGCAGCGTCAGGCCCCAGGCGACGAACATCCGGGTGGCCGTCGACCAGCGGACGACACCGCCCTTGCGGCCCAGGCCGGCGCCCATCACGGCACCGGAGACGGAGTGCGTGGTGGACAGCGAGAAGCCGAGGTGGGAGGAGGCCAGGATGACCGTCGCGGCGCTGGTCTGGGCGGCGAAGCCCTGCTGCGGCTGGAGGTCGGTCAGGCCCTTGCCCATGGTGCGGATGATGCGCCAGCCGCCGAGGTAGGTGCCGAGCGCGATGGCGACGCCCGCGGAGACGATGACCCACAGGGGCGGGTCGGAGTCGGGGGCGAGGGCGCCGCCGGCGACCAGGGCCAGGGTGATGATGCCCATCGTCTTCTGGGCGTCGTTGGTGCCGTGGGCCAGGGAGACCAGACCGGCCGAGGCGATCTGGCCGGCGCGGTAGCCCTTCTCGGCGGCCTCGCCGTCGGCCTTCTTGCCCATCCGGTAGGTGAGCCGGGTCGCGAGCATCGCGGCGACGCCGGCGACCAGCGGGGCGGCGATCGCGGGGATCAGCACCTTGGTGACCAGGACGTCGCCGTGCACCGCGCCGACGCCGGCGGAGGCGACGGTGGCGCCGATCAGACCGCCCATGAGGGCGTGCGAGGAGCTGGACGGCAGGCCGACCAGCCAGGTGAGGAGGTTCCAGAGGATCGCGCCGACCAGGGCGGCGAAGATGACCTCGGGACGGATGCCGGCCTCGTCGACGAGGCCCTTGGAGATCGTGTTGGCGACCTCGACCGACAGAAAGGCACCGACGAGGTTCAGCACGGCGGACATGGCCACCGCGACCTTGGGCCTCAGCGCACCGGTCGAAATGGTCGTCGCCATCGCGTTCGCGGTGTCGTGGAAACCGTTCGTGAAATCGAACGCGAGTGCGGTCACCACCACAATCGCGAGGATCAGCGAGAAGCTTTCCATTTACCCAGGCATTCGTTCGAGGTCATTGGCTGGACGAACGTAGGTAACCAGGGTGAACGGAAGATGAACTGGAATGGGCATCACGGTGACCGTAAGAGGGGGTGGTTGCTCCGCCGGACGGCGCAACCGCCGCCGTGTCCGGCGGACGGCCCCGTGCTGGGGCGCCGAGCGGCCCGCTGAGGCCTCTTCAGCCGATCGAGTGGACCGCCGAAGTGGTTTCCGTCACCCGGGAGCGTGCCGCCTGACAGGATCGCGGCATGGCAGGACAGCGGTGGGACGGACGGGAGGCGCCGGGCGCCGGGCGCCGGGTGCGCGAGGAGGAGGCGCGGGCCTGGGCGGAACTCGTCGAGACCGCGCGCCGGACCGTCTTTGACGGACTCGTCGTCGGCACCTCCGGCAACGTCTCGGTGCGGGTCGGCGGGACCGTCCTGGTCACCCCGTCGGGAGTGCCGTACGACCGGCTGACGCCGGACGACGTGACCGGTGTCGACCTCGCCGGCCGGCAGGTCCTCGGCTCGCTGGTCCCGACCAGTGAGCTGCCCCTGCACCTCGCCGTCCACCGGACGACCGGCGCGCGCGCCGTCGTGCACACGCACGCCGTGCACGCGACGGCCGTCTCCACGCTCGTCGACGAGCTGCCGCTGATCCACTACATGGCCGCGGCGCTGGGCGGCCCCGTCCGGGTCGCCCGCTACGCGACCTACGGCACGGACGAACTGGCCGAGAACATGCTCCGCGCCCTCGACGGCCGCACCGGCTGCCTCCTGCAGAACCACGGCACCGTCACCCACGGCACGACCCTCGCCCAGGCCTACGACCGCACGGCCCAGCTGGAGTGGATGTGCCGCGTCTGGCTGACCGCCTCGTCGGTCCCGGGCCTGTCCCCGCACCTGCTGTCGCCGCAGCAGGTGGCGGAGGCGGCGGAGCGCCTGCGGGGGTACGGGCAGCGGGGGTGAAGCCCGCCGGAGCGCGCCCCGGCGGGCCCGTCGCCCCGGCGGGTGATCCCCGCCGCCCACTGGCCGGTCCCGGGCTCCGCCGGGACACTGGTCTTGTGCGCACTGCCAGAGCGACGGCCGCTGCCGTCACCGCCGTGATAGGGGCCGGCGCCGCCGCCGTGGCCGCCGGCCGGCTCGCCAGCGACGCCGCCCTCAAGGTGCCCCCGGGCGGGCCCCTGCCCACCGAACCCCGGCTCACCGTCCACGGCACCGCCGCGGGCCAGGTCAGCCTCACCCGCGACCTCGCCGCGCTGCGGCCCGGACGCCACGGCCTCACCGGTGACGGCTTCCACGCGGTCGTCGGGCCCGTGCTGGCCGGCACCTCCGACTCCGCCGACACCGTGGTGCGCCGCCTGGAACACGTCACCTACGGCACCCCGGAGCCCGGCGACCGGGCGTGGCTCACCCCGAACCTGTACGTCGGCGACCCCGGCACCGCCCTCGGCCTGGACCACACCGACCTCGTCATCCCCGGCGACCTCGGCCCGCTTCCCGCGTGGTTCGTGCCGGGCGTCCGGGACACCTGGGTGATCGCGGTGCACGGTCTGGGCACCACCCGGGAACACACCATGAACGTCATGGAGTTCCTGCACCGCCACCGCTTCCCCGTGCTCGCCCTCGCCTACCGGGGCGACCCGGACGCCCCGCGCTCCCCGGACGGCCTCCACCACCTCGGCGAGACCGAGTGGCACGACCTCGACGTGGCGCTGCACCACGCGGTGGGCGCCGGCGCCCGGCAGGTGGTCCTGTACGGCTGGTCCACGGGCGCGACCATGGCGCTGCGCGCCGCCGCGCGTTCCATGGCGCGCGAGCACATCGCCGGGCTGGTCCTGGACTCCCCGGTGCTCAGCTGGGACGCGACGCTGCGCGCCCTCGCCGCGGGCCGCACCCCCGGCGTACTGCTGCCGCTCGCGGTCCGCGCCGCGCAGGGGCGCACCGGCCTGTACGGCGACCGCGGCCCCGGCGTCCTCCGTCCGGAGCACGTCACCGTCCCCACCCGGATCTTCCACGGCCCCGACGACACGGTGGCCCCCTGGCGCTTCTCCCGCCGCCTGGCCGCCGCCCACCCGAACACCGTCACGCTGCACACGGTCAGGGGCGCTCCCCACGCGGCGATGTGGAACGCCGACCCGCACACCTATGAAGAGGCCCTGCGGCGCTTCCTCACCCCCCTCATGTGACCGCGGTCCGCGGCGGCCGATCAGCCGGTCCCGAGGATTCCGTTTGGCCCCGCGCCACTGGCCTGTTCTCCCCCCTCCGGCCACCGCCGGGCCCCGTGCGTTGGCCATCCCGCTCGCCCACCGTGACATTCCGTTTGGGTTTTCGGACCGCCAACCGCAAGACTGCACTCGTGACGTCCCGTATCCCGCGCGACTCCAGGCTTCGACTCGTCCGCCCACGACCCCTGGCCGCCGCCCCCAGAGCGATGAACCAGCGGCGCCCGCGCCGCCCCGCGCCGCGCCCCCCGGAGGGCACCCCGGCCCCGGCCGAGCTGGCCAGAATGGCACGCTCCGGTCTGGCCGGCGCGGCCCGCGTCGCCCGCTGGGCCGACGCCGCCCTCGGCCCCGGCCGGGCCGGGGCCACCGCCGACGGCAAGGCCATCCTCTCCGACGCGACGGCGGAACGGGCGGCCCGTGAACTGGGCCTGACCCCGGCTCAGGTCCGCGCCGACTGGGACACCGCCCGCCTGGCCGGCCTCATCGAGGTGCACGGCGGCACCGCCCGCCCCGGCTGGCGGCTGCGCGCCTGGGACCGCGACGACAGCGCCGTGCTGCGCGGCTGGGTCGCCCTCTTCGACGCCTGGTCGCTGGCCCATCCGGAATCCGAGGAGTACGAGCCCGCCGCCGTCGCCGAGGTCGTCTCGGCCATGCCCCAGGTGCTCTCCTTCCTCCAGCTGTCCGCCGGCCCGGTGCCCGTGCCGCAGCTCCTCGACCTCCTGCAGCAGCGGGTCACCGAACTCCGCACCGAGCGCTGCGAGGTCGACTACGCCCCGCAGCCCCGGGCCGCCCACCGTCCCGCGCCCGCCGACCCGGCCGCCGCCGACGCCCCGCTCGAGCCGCTGCTCGACTGGGCCCTGCGCGCCCTCGCCTCCGTCGGCGCCCTCACCTACGGCGACGGGCAGGCCACGCTCACCCCGCTCGGCAGCTGGGCGGTGTGGGTCAAACTGGAGCAGATCTGCGTCGCCGCGCAGAGCCCCGCCGGGAACATCGAGCAGGGGGCCGAGGACATGCTCCGCGGCTGTGCCCAGCTGCGGCCCAACGCGGCCCGCGCCGAGTACCGCGCCTGGCTGGCCGCCCGCCCGGTCGGCAGCGCCGTCACCGAGCTGATCGGCGCCGCCCGGGGCGAGGACGCCCTGCTGCGCGGTCTCGCCTTCGAAGCCCTGCGCTTGGTCGGCGCCCCCGCCGAGCCCGAGGTCCGCGCCGTGCTCGACGAGCCGACGCTGCGGCCCTACGCCCTGCTGTGGCTCGCCGAGCACGAGGGCGCCGACCCCGAGGACGCCCCCGCGGTCCTCACCCGGGAGGAGGCGACCTGGCTGTGGGTGGACACCGCGGCCGCCGTCGCCGACCACGGCGAGGCCCCGCTGCTGGTCCGGCACCTGGAGTCCGCGGTGCAGCCGACCGTGCCCGCCCTGCTCAACGAGGTGCGCGCCGTCGGTCACCCGCGCACCGTGCAGGTCCTGGTCGCGCTCGCCGCCGCGCATCCCGACCCCGCCCTGGCCAAGGCGGTCCGCCGGGCCGCCTTCCAGGTGCACACCGGGGGCTGACACCGCCGACGGCCCCCCTCAGGTCCCGACCCCGGGCGCGTACGTGCCGAAGCCCCAGACATTGCCCTCGAGGTCCCGGGCCAGGTAGTCCCGCGAGCCGTGGTCCTGGTCCGTCGGAGGCATCAGGATCTCCGCGCCCCGCTCCACCGCCCGCCGGTGGTGTGCGTCGACGTCGTCCACGACGATGTACACCCCGGCCGGGCCCGCGTCCTTCATCGCGGTGTCGAACACCCCGCCGCGGCCCCGGGAACCCAGCATCACCGCGCCGTTGCCCTGCGCCAGTTCGGCGTGCATCACCGTGCCGTCCTCGCCCTCGTACACCGACAGCTCCGTGAACCCGAAGGCCTCCGTGAGCTGCCGGACCGCCGCCTTCGCGTCCGCGTACAGCAGCGTCGGGAAGACGCTCGGACGTCCGCCGCCCGTGCCTGCCATGGCGATCACTTCCTCGTGTGTCGTAGCCGGACATCACCGGACATTCCCTTCGCCGCTCAGTGTGGCACCGGTCACTGGCGGCGCCCCGGATCGTTCGTGCGGGAAGGGGGCGGGCGGGGCGCGGCCGAACGCCGCGCGCGGGAAAACCGGTTGCACGGCCCCGTTAGAATGGCTCGCATGGCCATTCTCCTCGCGCATTAAACGGCGGGAACGTCCTCAGCCGCCCGTCCCGCCACCCTCCCCCGGACCCTCGACCCCGTTCGAGCAGGGGACCCCCACCGCCCAGGAGTCTGTCCGTGATCTCCGCCTCCGGCATCGAGCTGCGCGCCGGTGCCCGTGTCCTCATCGAGAACGCCACCTTCCGCGTCGCCAAGGGCGACCGCATCGGCCTGGTCGGCCGCAACGGTGCGGGCAAGACCACCCTCACCAAGGTCCTCGCCGGCCAGGGCATCCCGGCCGCGGGCACCGTCACCCGCTCCGGCGAGGTCGGCTACCTCCCCCAGGACCCCCGCACCGGCGACCTCGACGTCTTCGCCCGCGACCGCATCCTCTCCGCGCGCGGCCTGGACGTGCTGATCCGCAAGATGCGCGAGAACGAGCAGCGCATCGCCAACGGCCAGGGCGCCACCCGCGAGAAGGCGCTCAAGCAGTACGAGCGCCAGGAGACGGAGTTCCTCACCAAGGGCGGATACGCCGCCGAGGCCGAGGCCGCCACCATCGCCGCCGCGCTGAACCTGCCCGACCGGGTGCTCGGCCAGCCGCTGCACACGCTCTCCGGCGGTCAGCGCCGCCGGGTCGAGCTGGCCCGGATCCTGTTCTCGGACGCGGACACGCTGCTGCTGGACGAGCCGACCAACCACCTCGACGCCGACTCGATCGTCTGGCTGCGCGACTACCTCAAGACCTACCGCGGCGGCTTCATCGTCATCTCCCACGACGTCGACCTGGTCGAGACGGTCGTCAACAAGGTGTTCTACCTGGACGCCAACCGCGCCGCCATCGACGTCTACAACATGGGCTGGAAGCTCTACCAGCAGCAGCGCGAGGCCGACGAGAAGCGCCGCAGGCGCGAGCGGCAGAACGCCGAGAAGAAGGCCGCCGCGCTCAACGCGCAGGCCGACAAGATGCGCGCCAAGGCCACCAAGACGGTCGCCGCGCAGAACATGGCCCGCCGTGCCGAGCGCCTGCTGGCCGGCCTGGAAGAGGTCCGCCAGTCCGACAAGATCGCCAAGCTGCGCTTCCCCGAGCCCGCCCCCTGCGGCAAGACCCCGCTGATGGCCGAGGGCCTGTCGAAGTCGTACGGCTCGCTGGAGATCTTCACCGACGTCGACCTGGCCATCGACAAGGGTTCCCGGGTCGTCATCCTCGGCCTCAACGGCGCGGGCAAGACCACGCTGCTGAGGCTGCTGGCCGGTGTCGAGCAGCCGGACACCGGGGCCGTCGTCCCCGGCCACGGCCTCAAGCTCGGCTACTACGCCCAGGAGCACGAGACCCTCGACCCCGACCGCACGGTCCTGGAGAACATGCGCTCCGCCGCGCCCGACATGGACCTCGTCGAGGTCCGCAAGGTGCTCGGCTCGTTCCTGTTCTCCGGCGACGACGTGGACAAGCCCGCCGGTGTCCTCTCCGGCGGCGAGAAGACCCGCCTGGCGCTCGCCACCCTGGTGGTCTCCTCGGCGAACGTGCTGCTGCTGGACGAGCCGACCAACAACCTCGACCCGGCCAGCCGCGAGGAGATCCTCGGCGCCCTGCGCACCTACAAGGGCGCGGTCGTGCTGGTGACGCACGACGAGGGCGCCGTCGAGGCGCTCCAGCCGGAGCGGATCATCCTGCTGCCGGACGGCGTCGAGGACCTCTGGGGCTCCGACTACGCGGACCTCGTCGCCCTCGCCTGAGCGGACGCCGGGTCGTCCGGATCGTCCGGGCCGTCCGCGAGCGGTCAGTCCGGGTTGATCGAACGGATGATCCACAGCGTATGGATCATTCGGCCCATCGGTGATCCATCATTCGTGTGAGATCTCCTCGTACCGAGGTGTGTCCTACAACGAAATGACGGCCGCGTCCCCGCGCACGGGGGCGCGGCCGTCGCGCCTTTCTGACCTGGGACTTCGCGCAGGAACCCGTTCGGCGGTATCGGCGGCACCGGCTGGAACCTGTAATTCCGTTTGTGGGGATGCGCTCCTGTCGTCACAACCTTGTCTCACGGACCTTGCCGAATGGGTGGCCATGAAGGCCGGGAGGGGTGATCATGAGGAGACCAGAGCGCACTTCCCATGAGGAGGCACGGGTGGCCGAGACTCTGAAGAAGGGCAGCCGGGTGACCGGCGCCGCGCGCGACAAGCTCGCGGCAGACCTGAAGAAGAAGTACGACGCCGGTGCGAGCATCCGGGCGTTGGCCGAGGAGACCGGCCGCTCGTATGGCTTTGTGCACCGCATGCTCAGCGAATCGGGTGTCACGCTCCGAGGGCGTGGCGGGGCGACACGGGGCAAGAAGGCTCCTACGGCCTGACCTCGGGCGCCCCTCGATCCCGATGGTGACCACCCGGTCGGCCGATTGACCGGCCGGGTGGTTACTGTGCAGTCACTTGGCTGTGCCGCAGGACGGCTCGACGCCGCCGTACGGCACG
Source organism: Streptomyces viridosporus T7A (assembly GCF_008704515.1). NCBI lineage: Bacteria > Bacillati > Actinomycetota > Actinomycetes > Kitasatosporales > Streptomycetaceae > Streptomyces > Streptomyces viridosporus. The sequence continues at coordinate 2,165,164 of NZ_CP023700.1, read as the reverse complement.
GAAGACGACCGCACCCATCGGAGGCGCCCCATGGCTTCGTCCGCCCAGGACCTCGGTCCGGTACTCGACAAGGACGGCGTACGGCTCACCGTCGACGACGCGATCGCCACGGTGACGCTGACCAACCCGGCCAAGCGCAACGCGCAGGGCCCCGCTCTGTGGCGGGCGCTGACCGAGGCGGGCCGGCTGCTGCCGGGCTCCGTCCGGGTCGTGGTGCTGCGCGGCGAGGGCAAGTCCTTCTCCGCCGGGCTCGACCGGCAGATGCTCACGCCCGAGGGGATCGAGGGCGAGCCCTCGTTCCTCGACCTGGCGCGCAGCGCCGAGGCCGGACTCGACGCGACCATCGCCGAGTACCAGGAGGCGTTCACCTGGTGGCGGCGCAACGACATCGTGTCCGTCGCGGCCGTGCAGGGACACGCCATCGGGGCCGGTTTCCAGCTGGCCCTCGCCTGTGACCTGCGCGTCGTCGCGGACGACGTGCAGTTCGCCATGCGCGAGACCAGCCTCGGGCTCGTCCCGGACCTGACCGGCACCCATCCGCTGGTCGGGCTCGTCGGGTACGCCCGCGCGCTGGAGATCTGCGTGACCGGGCGCTTCGTCGCGGCCGAGGAGGCGGTGAACACCGGCCTGGCCAACCTCGCCGTGCCCGCCGCCGAACTGGACGCGGCGGTGCGGGACCTGGCCGCGGCGCTGCTGGCCGCGCCCCGGGACGCGGTGATCGAGACCAAGGCGCTGCTGCGCGGCGCGCAGGAGCGTACGTACGAGGAGCAGCGGGCCGCCGAGCGCGCCGCACAGGGCCGCCGTCTGCGGGACCTGGCCGGCCTCGGCGAATAACCCACCGGGCGCCGGCGGCGCCCGGCGCCGTCCGGCGGCCGGCGGGGGAGCGGCGGCCGGTCAGTCGACCTCCGTGACCAGGACCGCCACCGTGGGGCGGTCCGGCAGCGCCCGGGACACCGCCGCGCGGACCGCCCGGGCCACGTCCAGGGCCCGGTGGTCCCTCCGGACCGCGAGGTCCACGCGCGCGTGGCGGTGGGGCAGCGCGGCCCCGCCCGCCCGCTCCGTCAGCCGCACCGGGCGGTCCGGCGCGCCCGTCAGCCGGGCCACCCCCGGGACGGCGAGTACCGCCGCCCTCACCCGGTCGGCCTCGGAGTCACCGGGCCCGACGGCCGGGGGCGCGGGCTCCGGTGGCGGCGCGGCGGGCGGGACCGGTGACGGCTCCTCCTCCAGGAGCTCCGCCACCCGCAGGTCCACCTCCGCGACCGACAGCCCGATCCGTTCCGCCGCGGCGTCCGCCAGTGCCGTACGCAGGCGGGACGCCGTCGCCGGCAGCGGCTGTGCCGCCGTGGCCGCGAACTCCGCGGTCAGCCGCAGCGCGCCCGGCGGCAGCGCGCTCGGCGGGGGCGGGACGGCCGGCTCGTCCGCCCGGTCCGGGTCGGCGAGCGCGATCCGCAGTCCGTCCAGGCGGACGTCCGGCACCTCACGCGCCATCGCGTGCCGCAGGACGCTCTCCGCGGCACGTTCCGCGATCCACGCGCCGTCGCGCGGGCCGCCCAGGGGCAGGAACCTGCCCAGACCCACCTGCTGTCGCACCGCTTGCGCCCACCGATCCGCCGTCATTCCTCCAGATTGCCGCATAAGTGGCGCAATACCGCGTAACCCCGCATAACGTGGTCAAGGAGGACGATCGAAGGGACCGTGACGATGACGGACATGACCGGCGAGGGCTCGACGCGAGCCCCCGGGACCGAGAAGAACCTCTCGGAGACCACGGTGCGCAAGGACCGGGGGACCCGGCGCGGCGGCGGCGATCCGGCCAGCCGTGGCCGCACCACCATCGCCGACGGCGTCGTGGAGAAGATCGCGGGAATGGCCGCGCGGGACGTGCCCGGCGTGCACGCCCTGGGCAGCGGGCTGTCGCGGACCATCGGTGCCGTGCGCGACCGGGTGCCGGGCGGCTCGAAGTCGGTGACGCGCGGGGTCAAGGTCGAGGTCGGCGAGGTGCAGACCGCGCTCGACCTGGAGATCGTCGTCGACTACGGGGTGTCCATCTCCGACGTCGCCAGCGACGTGCGGGAGAACGTCATCGCGGCGGTCGAGCGGATGACCAGCCTCGAGGTGGTCGAGGTCAACATCGCGGTGAGCGACGTGAAGCTGCCGGACGAGGAGGAAGAGGAGCCGGAGTCGCGGCTCCAGTGAGGCACGGGCGGGGGGAGGCCCCGCCCGGACGGCGCACCACCGAGGAGCTGAGGAGCGCACCATGAGCATGGCCGTGGTCGGCATGGTGGCCGGCATGGCACTGGGCTTCGCCGGGTACTTCGGCGGATTCTGGGCCTTCTTGCTGGTGGCGGCCCTGGGGGCGGTCGGGTTGGTCGTCGGGCGGTTCCTCGAGGGGGACGTGGAACCCGGCGACTTCTTCCGTCCCCGTGGCCAAGGGCAGCGGTGACGGCGTTGTCGGCGATGAGCGCGGGGGCGGGTGAACCGGGAGGGAGCCCGGCCGGTGTCGCACCGGGCGAGCGCGGCGCGCTCAGGATCGCCGACCGGGTGGTGGCGAAGATCGCCTCCCGGGCGGCCCTCGAGGCGGTCGGCACGCTGCCCCCGGACGCCGCCCCGCCGCACGCCACGGTCGTCGTCCACCACGGCAGCGCCAGGGTCCGGGTGCAGGCCGAACTCGACTACCCCGGCGACATCGGCGGCCGGTGCCGAGAGGTGCGCCGCCGTGTGGTCGAGCGGGTGAGCACCCTGGCGGGCATGCGGGTCCCGGAGGTCGTCGTCCAGGTGGAACGGCTGCATCTGGCCGCCGAGTTCCGGGCGGCGCGGGAGAGGGTCCGATGAGCCGACCCCAGGACACCGGGGAACCCGCCGGCGCGGTCCTGCAGCAGCCCCCACCGCCCGTGCGGGACGCCGGGACCGAGGAGGGCGGCAAGGGCGGGGCGGGCCGGGCCCGGCGCTTCTGGTCGGCCCGCCGTGTCCCCGCGGGCCTGCTCGCGCTGCTGACGCTGCTGATCGCGGGCGTGTTCCTGTACGACATCGCCGCGGTGCGCGCCGGCCGGTCCGCGATGGCCTGGCGCCGGGAGCTGGCCCGGCAGTTGGCCGAGCGCCCCCTGGACGACGTCTGGGTGCTGGTCGGCGCCGGGGTCGCCGCCGCACTCGGCCTCTGGCTGCTCCTGCTCGCCCTGACGCCCGGCCTGCGCTCCCTGCTCCCGATGCGCCGCGTCCGTCCCGACGTACGCGCCGCACTGCACCGGGACGCCGCCGCGGTGGTGCTGCGGGACCGGGCCATGGAGGTGGCCGGCGTGCAGTCGGTCCGGGTGCGGATGAAGCGGGCCAGGGCCGACGTCCGCGCGGTGTCGCACTTCCGCCCGCTGGACGAGGTGCGGGCCGACCTGGGCGCGGTGCTCGACGACGCGGTCCGGGGGCTGGGCCTGGCCCGGACGCCCGCGCTGTCGGTGCGTGTGCGGCGGCCCGGCCGGAAGGGGTGAGGGCGGTGCTCGGACGGATCAATCGGGTGCTGCTCGCGCTCGCGGGCCTGGTGCTGGTCGCCCTCGGCGGGTCCGTGCTGGCGATCGGGCTGGGAGCGCCGGCACCCTCCTGGTGGCTGCACGGCGGGCGACACGACGTGCTGCTGGACGAGGCCGAGCGGACCCGGTGGCGGGACGAGGGCTGGTGGTGGCCGGTCGTCCTCGCGGTCCTCGCCGTCCTGGTCCTGCTCTGCCTGTGGTGGCTGGTCGCGGTGGTGCGCCGGCGGCGTTCGGCCGAGGTGCTGGTCGACACCGGTGACGGCGACGGCGCGGTGCTGCGCGGCCGGGCGCTGGAGCGGGCCCTCACCGAGGAGGCGAGCCAACTCGACGGCGTCGCACAGGCCCGCGTCCTGCTCACCGGCCGCCGCACCGCCCCGAGCGCCCGGATCCGCCTCCGCCTGGAACCCCATGTGGACCCCGGAACCGCCCTGCACGCCCTCACCACCGGCGCCCTGACCCACGCCCGCGACGCGGCGGGCCTCGCCGCCCTGCCGTCCGAAGTGCGCCTGCGGGCGGTCAAGCACCGTGCGGAAAGGGTGAGTTGAGCACCCTTCCGGGCTGAATCCCCTTCCGGGCTGAATCCCCTTCCGGGCTGAGCACCCTTCCAGGGTGAACCCCTTTCCGGGCTGAGGACTCCTCCGGGCTGAGCACCCCTCCGGGTCGAGCACCCTTCCGGACCGAGCGGCGCCGTCCGTGGAGGCCGTGACGGGCGGGCCCGTCGGCACGCCGTGCCGCCACGCGCGCGGCCGGGCCGACGGCGGCGCGGGCGCTCACCGGCGACGCATCGACCGGGCCGCCCCCTGCCACGCCCCCGGGCGGCCGCTGCCGGGTCGGGTGGCCCGCGCCCTCGAACGGTGCCCGGCGGTTGGCCGAAAAGTCACTTCAGCTTCTCCATTGACTATAGACATCACTGTACATACGCTCCCTCATGTTCACGGTTGTCCCTATGCAAAGGGGTGGGTGCATGGTCAGGGTCGCGGTTGTCGGAAGCTATGGGGCGGGGCTCACCATGCGGGTGCCCAGGTCGCCCGACGCGGGCGAGACCGTCTCGGGCGGGGTGTTCTCGCCCGGCCCCGGCGGCAAGGGAAGCAATCAGGCCATCGGCGCCGCCCGGCTGGGCGCGCGGGTCTCCCTGCTGACCGCCGTCGGCGACGACGACTTCGGGCGGGCCGCCCGTGCGCTGTGGCGCGAGGAAGGCGTCGCGGCGGACCACGTCCTGACGGCCGGGGCCCCCACGATGGTCGGCTTCATCCTGGTCGAACCGTCCGGGGAGAACCGCATCGCCATCGCTCCCGGCGCCCTCGACGAACTGGACGCCGCCGCGGTGGAGCCGTTCCGGGCCGAGATCGCCGCCGCCGACATCCTCGTGGTCTCCATGGAGATCCCGGAGGAGGCCGTGGCCGCGGCGCTGCGCGCGGGCCGCGACGCGGGAACCGCCACCCTGCTCAACCCGGCCCCCGCCCGTCCGCTGCCCGACGACCTCTGGCCGCTGATCGACGTGATCACCCCGAACCAGACCGAGGCCCCCGTACTCCTCGGACTCCCCGGGGACCACGGGCTGGAGGACGAGGAGCTGGTGCGCCGCCTGTGCGAGCGCACCGGCGGTGCCGCCGTCCTGACCCGGGGCGGGGAGGGAGCGCTGGTCGCCCGGGAGGGCGTCACGACGCGGGTGCCGCCGCACCCGGCCCGGACCGTCGTCGACACCACCGGCGCGGGCGACTCCTTCACCGCCGCCCTCGCCGTCGCCCTCGCCGAGGGACGCCCCCTGGCGGAGGCGACGAGCTTCGCCGCGTGCGCCGGCGCCCACACCGTGACCATCGCCGGGGTCGTCCCCGCGCTGCCTACCCGAGACCAGCTGAGCGTCCTGATGGGAACCGACCGATGACCACGACCACCGCGTCCGCACGGGAGTTCTCCCTCCCGCTGCGCAGACTCCTGCACGCCCGTGAGGCCGGCGTCTTCGCCGCCCTCGTCCTGCTCTTCGTCCTGGGCGTCGTCCTCTCCCCGAGCTTCGCCCAGTCCGACAACCTGCTCTCGGTCGGCCAGCAGGTCTCGCAGATCGGCATCATGGCCATCGGCGTGACGTTCGTGATCCTCAACGGGGAGATCGACCTGTCCGTCGGCTCCACCTACGCCCTGTCGGCCATCTCCACCGGCATCCTGATCTCCGACGGCTGGAACTGGGTCCTGGCGTCCTGCGTCGGGCTCGCCGTGGGCGCGGTGGCCGGCCTGCTCAACGGCCTGGCGGTCGTCGTGCTCGGAGTGCCGTCGTTCATCGTCACCCTCGGCACCCTCAGCGTGTTCCGCGGGATCGCGCTGCTCATCTCCGACGGCGCCCCGATCTCCCTCAGCTCCTCGCAGGCGGGGGTCGCCGACTTCAACCTGCTGGGCCAGGGGCTGCTGTTCGGCGTCGTCCCGATGCAGTTCGTGTTCTTCGCCGTCATCGCCGTCATCGGCGGGGTGCTGCTGGCCCGGTCCCGCTTCGGCTTCCACACCTACGCCGTGGGCGGCAACCAGGAGGCCGCCCGGCTCGTCGGCGTCAACGTCAAGCGGGTGAAGCTGACCGCGTTCGTCCTCTCCGGGTTCACCGCCGGACTCGCGGGCGTCCTCGGCCTGTCCTTCCTGTCCTACGTCCAGGGCGTCACCGGACAGGGCATGGAGCTCACCGTGATCTCCGCGGTGATCATCGGCGGCGCGGCGCTCTTCGGAGGCTCCGGCACCATCTGGGGCACGGTCATCGGCGTCGCCTTCATCGGTCTGCTCCAGAACATCCTCAACGTCAAGGGGATCTCCTCGTTCTGGCAGACCGTCGTGACCGGCCTGGTCATCGTCGCCGCCGTCGCCGCCGACAGCTGGCAACGCCGGCGCAAGTCCCGCGCCTGACCGTCCGCCCCCACCCCCTCGGGACGATCCCGGGCCCCGCACGGCCGCGGCCGTCCCGGAGCGCCCCCGCCGACCGCCGTCCCCGTGGCACCCCGTGACAAAGGAGTCCCCGTGTCCTCTCGCACCTCCCGTACCGTCCTCAGAAGCATCGTCGCCGTGGCCACCGCCACCACCGTCCTCGCACTCAGCGCCTGCGGCGCCGTCACCGCGCCCGACAGCGGCGGCCCCGACGGCGAGTTCAAGCTCGCCCCCCACGTCCAGCAGCGCATCGACGACGGCAAGCCGCTGCGGATCAAGCTCAGCTACCACGACCCGTCCCTCGCCTTCGCCACGCCCATCGGCGCGGGCATGAAGAAGGCCGCCGAGGAGTTCGGGGTCGAGGCCGCCCTGATCGGGCCCACCGGCGGCGACGCGGCCAAGCAGGTCTCCGAGATCCAGACCCTGCTCCAGCAGAAGGCCGTCGACGGCCTCGCCGTCTCCTCCGCGTCCAGCGACGCCCTCAAGCCCGTCATAGCCCAGGCGCACAACGCCGGCGTCCCCGTCATCTCCTTCAACACCGACAACCCGGACTCCGAGCAGCTGGGCTTCGTCGGCCAGGACCTCAAGGGCTCCGGCAAGGCCCTCGCCGAGCGGCTGCGCGAGGACCTCGGCAAGGACGCCAAGGGCAAGGTCGTCGTCTTCTCGGTGGACACCGGAGCCGGCTGGTCCCACGACCGGTTCGGCGGGTTCAAGGAGGGCCTGTCCGGCAGCGGCCTGGAGATCGTCGGCCCGGTCAACGTCGGCAACGAGCCCAGCGCCGCGTACAACACCGTCGAGTCCACGATGTCCGGGCAGTCCGGCGTCGTCGCCATCGCCGGCCTCGACTGCTGCTCCACCACCGCCGCCGGCAAGTGGGTGGCGGGCGCCGGGAAGAAGGAGAGCATCGCCGTCGGCGGCTTCGACCTGCTGCCGCAGACCGCCGAGTACCTCCAGAAGGGGGTGCTCGACTTCACGATCAGCCAGAACCCGACCGAACAGGGCTACCAGGCCGTCAAGGTGCTCCACGACTTCCTCGACGGCGGCACCGAGATCACCGGGGTGAACACCGGTGCCCAGTTCGTCACCCGGGACAACCTCGACGAAGCAACGGTGGAGCAGTGAGCGCCCGGCCCCAGGCCGCCCCCGCGATCCAGGTGCGCGGCCTGTCCCGCAGCTTCGGCGCCGTGCGCGCCCTGACCGACGTCACCTTCGAGGTCCCCGCCGGGGAGGTCACCGCCCTGCTCGGCGAGAACGGCGCCGGCAAGTCGACCCTGCTCAAGATCCTCGCCGGTCTCCAGCCGCCCAGCGACGGCACCGTCACCGTCTTCGGGGAGCAGGTCACCTCCTTCGACCCCAGCACCATGCTGGACCGGCACGGCGTCGCGATCGTCCCCCAGGAGCTCTCGCTGCTGCCGGACCGCAGCGTCGCGGAGAACGTCCTGAGCGGCATGGAACCCGGGCACCGCTGGTTCCCCTCCCGCCGCCGGATGACGGAACGCACCGCCGAGATCCTGGCCCGCCTCGACCTGGCCCTGGACCCCGACACGCCCGTCGGGTCGCTGGACCTGGCGACCCAGCAGCTCGTGGTGGTGGCCCGGTCCGTCGCCCGGGGCTGCCGCGTGCTGATCCTGGACGAGCCGACCGCGATGCTCACCCCCGCCGAGGCCGAGCGGCTGTTCACCCTCATGGACGGCCTCAAGGAGGCCGGCACCACCATGCTGTACGTCTCCCACCGCATGCCGGAGGTCTTCCGGCTGGCCGACCGGATCGAGGTCCTGCGCGACGGCTCCCACGTCGCCTCCTGGCGGAACTCCGAGACCACGCCCGACCAGGCGGTCGCCGCCATGGTGGGCCGCCGCCTCGGCCAGTTCGAACGCCGCCCCGAGCACCGGCCGGACCCCGAGACGGCGCCCGCCCTGCGCGTGACGGGTCTGACCGGCCGCCGGCACCGGGACGTCTCCCTGGAGGTCCGGCCCGGCGAGATCCTCGGCGTGGCCGGACTGCCCGACTCCGGACGGGTCGAGCTGCTGCACAACATCTTCGGCGGCGACCGCGGCACCGGCGGCACGGTGGAACTCCAGGGCGAGCCCTACGAGCGGCGCAACCCCATCGCCAGCGTCGGCCGCCGCCTGGCGTTCGTCCCCGGCGAGCGACGCGCCCAGGGACTGCTGACGACCATGAGCGTCGGCGACAACGTCGGCGCGCTGATGGCGGGAAGGCTGAGCCGGTTCGGCCTGCTCCGCCGCCGCGCCCTGGACCGGCAGGCCACCGAGCAGGCGCAGCGGCTGAGGGTCAAGACGGCCACCATGGACCAGCCCATCACCAGCCTGTCCGGCGGCAACCAGCAGAAGGCCGTCCTCGGCCGCTGGCTGGCGATCGACCCGGCCGTGCTGATCCTCGACGAACCCACCCGCGGCGTGGACGTCGGCGCGAAGGCGGAGATCTACGAGCAGCTGTTCGCGCTCGCGCAGAAGGGGCTCGCGATCCTGTGCTCCTCCTCCGACCTGCCCGAACTCCTCACCCTGACCGACCGGATCGTCGTGATGAGCGAAGGGCGCGTCGCCGGTGTCGTGCCGTCGGCCGAGGCCACCGAGGAATCGATCATGACCCTCGCGACCGGGGCGGTGCCGGCCGCCTGAGCCCCCTTCCGACTCTTCCCCCCTTGCGAAAGGAACGACCATGAAACGACACGGCATCCTCAACGCCGAGCTGAGCGGGGCCCTGGCCACCCTCGGCCACACCGACCTGCTGCTGGTCGTCGACGCGGGCTTCCCCGTCCCCCGGGACGCCCACCGCGTCGACCTGGCGATCGCGGAGAACCTGCCGGACCTGCGGACCGTGCTCGGACTCATCGCCGACGAGATCGTCGTCGAGGGCGTGGTCCGCGCCGAGGACGTCCCCACCCACCACCCGCGGCTCGACGCCTGGCTGCGCGAGCGGTTCGCCGGCGCCGAGTTCACCACCCGGCCGCACGCCGAGGTGCTCGGTGAACTGGCCCGCAGCGCCAAGGTCGTCGTCCGCACCGGCGCCTTCGAACCCTGGGGCAACATCGGCCTGTACTGCGGCGTCGACGCACCCCGCTGGTTCGACAAGGAGGACGTCGTCGTCCCTCCGGAGTACGCCTCCAAGCTCTGATCCCCGAGGCCGGGCCTCGCGGGCGCGCGGCTGCTCCGCCGCCCTCCACCCACCCATCCACAGGAGACAACCCCGTGTCCGAGACAGTGACGACCGCCTCCGCCGAACTGACGCTCAGTCCGGCCGAGCTGGCCCCCTACATCCAGCACACCCGGATCGACTCGAACGCCACCCGCGACGACATGGTCGCCCACGCGCGGGAGGCCGTCAGCCACGGCTTCAACGCCGCGATGGTGCCCGCCTCCTGGCTGCCCGTCGTCGTCGCCGAACTCAGCGGCACCGGGGTCGGCGTCGCCTCGGCCCTGGACTTCCCCACGGTGGGCGTCATGACCAGCGCCGGCAAGGCCGCCGAGGCGGCCGAGATCGCCCGGCTCGGTGCCACCCAGCTCGACATCGGCGTGCAGGTCGGCTGGCTCAAGAGCGGCAAGTACGATGAGTTCCGGGAGGACATCGCGGGCGTGGTCCGCGCCTTCGGGGGCCCCGTCAAGGTCATGCTGGAGCTGCCGCTGCTCAGCGACGCGGAGAAGGAGGCTGCCGTCGAACTGGCCATGGAAGCCGGCGTCGCCTACCTCAAGAACGCCAGCAGCGGGCAGATCGAGACGGCGAACCCCGAGAGCGTCCGCTACCTTGTCGACCGGGCCCGCGACGGCGTCCGGGTGAAGGCGTCGGGCTCCATCAAGACCTACCGCCAGTCCCTGGAACTCCTGCGCGCCGGGGCCTCGTTGCTCGGTACCAGCGCCGGGACGGCGATCGTCACCGACACCGGTGACGAGTCCACCGTCAGCTACTGACCGTCGCCGGCGCGGGCCGGCCGACACCGACCAGCCGCCGCGCCCCGGCTCCCTCCGGCCGGGGCGCGGCGCACCCACCCGTGGAGAGGAGAGGCGTGACCGTGACGGCCGACGAAGGGGGTCTGCCGGGCATCCGGCGCAACGTCCCCACCGCGATCCATGTGCAGATCTCGGAGCACATCCGGCTGCGCATCGCGAGCGGCGAGTGGCCGGCGCACTACCGGCTCAAGAGCGAGCCCGAACTGGCCCAGGAGTTCGGCGTCAGCCGCGGCACGGTGCACCGCGCCCTGACGACCCTCATCGAGGAGGGCCTGCTCCGGCAGGTCCGCGGACGCGGTACGTTCGTCACGTCCACGGTCATCGAACCGTCGATCGCCCAGAAGCTGAGCACGCTCTCGGAGGACTTCGCCAGCCAGGGCGTCGTCGCCGCCACCGAGGTGCGCGAATGCTCCCTGATCACCCCGCCCAGGCCCGTCGCCGCCCTGCTCGACCTGGACTCCCCCGACGCGCGGGTACTGCGCCTGGTGCGGGTGCGCAGCACCGCCGAGGGGCCGGTCGCCCTCCTGTTCAACTTCGTGCGGGCCGACCTGGCGCCCGGCATCGAGCAGGCGGACTTCGCCTCCTCCAGCCTCTTCGGGGAGCTGGAGGGCACCTTCGGGCTGCGGATCGCCTCCGCCCGCCGCACCTTCAGCGCGGAGGCGGCCTCCGAGGAGACCGCCCGCGCCCTGGCCGTGGAACGGGGCAGCCCCGTGCAGTACCTCCAGCAGGTCACCTACCTGGACGACGGGCGGCCGGTGGAGTACTCGGACGTGTGGATCCACAGCGGCCGGCTGCGGGTCACCTCGCTGCTGATGCGCCGCTGACCGGCACCCCGCCGGCCCCCGTCCCCAAAACGGCCCGCGGTCCCGGCTAGAACCCGTGCCGCACCCCGCCGTCCACCGGCAGCATCACGCCCGTCAGGTAGGAGGCCGCCGGGGAGAGGAGGAACGCCGCGGCGCGGCCGAACTCCTCCGGGGTGCCGTAGCGGCGCAGCGGGATGCGGGACTCGGCCGCCCGGCGGGTGGCCTCCGGGTCGGCGGACAGGGAGTCCAGCTCGCGGACCCGGTCGGTGTCGATGCGGCCGGGGAGCAGGCCGACGACGCGGATGCCGCGCGGCCCCAGCTCGTCCGCGAGCGACTTGGCGAAACCGGCGAGGCCCGGGCGCAGACCGTTGGAGATGGTCAGGCCGGGGATCGGCTCGTGCACCGAGCCGGAGAGCACGAAAGCGATGACGCCGCCCTGGTCCAGCTCCGCGGCGGCCGCCCGGGCCAGCCGCACCGCGCCCAGGAACACCGACTCGAACGCGCTGTGCCACTGCTCGTCGGTGGTGTCGGCGACGAACCCCGGCGGCGGCCCGCCCACGCTGACGAGGACGCCGTCGAAGCGGCCGAACCGCTCCCGGGCGGTCGCGATCAGCCGCTCGGCCGCCCGGGGGTCGGCGTTGTCGACGGCGACCCCGACCGCGTGCGGGCCGAGCGCGGACGCCGCCGCGGCGACGCCCTCCTCCTCCCGCCCCGTCACGACCACCTTCGCCCCGTCGGCGACCAGCTCGCGCGCGGAGGCGTTGCCCAGCCCGCGGGTCGCCCCGGTGACGACGTACACCCGGTCCTTCAGTCCAAGATCCATGACCCTTATCCTGCCTCCTCGTCCCCGAACAGGGCGAGGGCGGTGTTCACCAGGCCGATGTGGCTGAACGCCTGCGGGAAGTTGCCCAGCAGCCGACCGCCCACCGGGTCGTACTCCTCCGCCAGCAGCCCCACGTCGTTGGCGAGTCCCAGCAACCGCTCGAACAGCTCGCGCGCCTCCTTGGGCCGGCCCGTCATGTGCAGGGCGTCCGCGAGCCAGAACGAGCACACCAGGAACGTGCCCTCCTCCCCGGGCAGCCCGTCGACGGCCCTGCGGTCGGTGGAGTAGCGGCGCAGGAGACCGTCCTGCTCCAGCTCCGCGCGGACCGCGTCGATCGTGCCGAGCACCCGCGGGTCGTCCGGCGGCAGGAAACCCACCCGGGGGATCAGCAGCAGGGCGGCGTCGAGCTCGCGCGAGCCGTAGGACTGCGTGAAGGTGTTCCGCTCGGGGTCGTAGCCCCGCTCGCACACCTCCCGGTGCACCTCGTCGCGCAGCGCCCGCCAGCCGTCGAGGTCGCCGTCGAAGTCCGGGTGCTCCTGCAGCGTGCGCACGGCACGGTCGGCCGCCACCCACACCATCACCTTGGAGTGCACGAAGTGGCGCCGGCCGCCGCGCACCTCCCACAGTCCTTCGTCCGGCTGCCGCCACGCCGTGCGCAGGAAGTCGACCAGGGCCTTCTGCAGCGCCCACACGTCCGGCTTCGGGGACAGCCCCGAACGCCGGGCCAGGTCCAGGGAGTCCATGACCTCGCCGTACACGTCCAGCTGGAGCTGGTCCACGGCGGCGTTGCCGACCCGTACGGGCGTGGCGCCGTCGAAGCCGGACAGCCACGGCAGCTCGAACTCGTGGAGCCGCCGTTCCCCCGCCAGGCCGTACATGATCTGCAGGTCCGCCGGGTCGCCCGCGACCGCGCGCAGCAGCCAGTTGCGCCAGGCCTCCGCCTCCTCCTGGTACCCGACCGCCAGCAGCGCGTTCAGCGTGAGGGTGGAGTCCCGCAGCCAGCAGAAGCGGTAGTCCCAGTTGCGCACCCCGCCCGGCTCCTCCGGCAGCGAGGTGGTGGGCGCGGCGACGATGCCGCCGGTGGGGGCGTAGGTGAGCGCCTTGAGGGTGATCAGCGAGCGGACGACCGCGTCCCGGTGCGGTCCGTCGTAGCGGCAGCGGGCCGCCCAGGCGCGCCAGTCCGCGGTGCTGTGCCGCAGCGAGGAGTAGGGGTCGACGAGGTCCGGCCGCGGCTCGTGGGACGGGTGCCAGGTGAGCACGAACGCGACCCGCTCGCCCTCCCGCACCGTGAACTCCGAGAGCGTGCCGAGGCCCTCGCCCCAGGTGCGCACCTCCGGCTCGCTGCGCAGCCACACCGAGTCCGGCCCGGCGACCGCCACCCGGTGGCCGTCCTCCGCGCGCACCCAGGGCACGACCGAGCCGTAGTCGAAGCGCAGCCGGAGGGTGCTGCGCACCGTCACCTCGCCGCGCACGCCCTGCACGATGCGCACCAGGTCGGGCGCGCGGTCGCGCTGGGGCATCAGGTCGGTGACCCGCACCGTCCCGTCCGGCGTCTCCCACTCGGTGTCCAGCACCAGGGTGTCCGGGCGGTAGGAACGGCGGGTGCAGCGGTCCGCGCCGACGGGGGCGATGCGCCAGTGGCCGTTGTCCTCGTCGCCGAGCAGCCGGGCGAAGCAGGACGCGGAGTCGAAGCGGGGCAGGCAGAGCCAGTCGACCGAGCCGTCCGTGCCCACCAGGGCCGCGGTCTGCTCGTCGCCGATGAGCGCGTAGTCCTCGATACGGTGCACAGAGTGCGGATGCCCGGCCGTCCGGCGCGGCAATCAGGGGGGAATCCGGGTGAGCGACGGACCGCCGGCGGCCGGGGGCGCCGCGGGCCGGGGCGGACCGGGGCGCGGTGTGCGGGCCGGCCGGCGCCGGCTAGACCGCCGCCGGTTCCGCGTCCTCGGCGTCCGCCTTCCCGCTCTTCCCGGCGGCCGCCTCCGCGCGGTCCCGGACCTCGCGGCGGACCAGGACCACCCAGCCGACGGGGACGCCCGCGGCGAACAGCCACCACTGGACGGCGTACGCCAGGTGGTTGCCGATGCCGTCGTGCTCGGGGTCGGGGATCGGTTCCGGCGTGCCCCCGGCCGGGTCGGGCTCGGTCAGGTCGATGTAACCGCCGAGGACCTGCCGGTCGAGGCGTTCGGCCGCCTGTCCGCTGCTGATCAGCATGACCTGCCGGTCGGGCAGCCCCTCGAGGTCCTTGATGCCGCTGGCCTCGGTGGTCTGGTCCGGCATCAGCCGGCCGGTGACGGTGAGCTCCCCCTTGGGCGGGGCGGGGATCTCGGGGAACTCGGTCTGGCTCGGCCCGTCGGAGGGGATCCAGCCCCGGTTGACCAGGAGGACCTTGCCGTCGTCGAGCACGAAGGGGGTCAGCACGTGGTAGCCGACCTCGTCGTTCGCGTTGGTGCGGCGGCGTACGACGACCTCGCCGTCGGTGTCGAAGCGGCCCTGTGCCGTCACCCTGCGGTACCGGTCGTCCTCGTCGACCTTCGCCCCGGGCGAGGTCAGGGACTCGACCGGCACCGGCCTCTCGGCCAGGGAGCCGGCGATCGCCTGGTTCAGCGCGACGCGGCGCTCGTGGCGGTGCAGCTGCCAGAAGCCCAGCTCGATCATCGTCGGGACGAGCACGAGCACCACAAGGGTGAGGATCACCCACTGGCGGGACAACAGGAAGCGGTACACCCCACGACCGTACAACTCGGTCGCCGGGCCACCAAAGGCGGGTGCGCCCTTCACACCCGGTCGACGATCCCCGTCCGCCCCTCCGCGCGGGCGCAGTGGGCGCCGCAGTACCAGTGGCCGTCGGCCTCGACGCCCTGGCCGATGATCTGCACCCGGCAGTGCTCGCAGATCGGGGCCATGCGGTGGATCGCGCAGGCGAAGCAGTCGAAGACGTGCACCGCGCCCTGCGCGTGCACCTCGAAGGTCATTCCGTAGCTGTTGCCGCACACTTCACATGTCGCCATGCGCCACAGGGTGGGCCGTCGGCCCGGCGCGGGCGAGCGGGCGGCGGGCGAGTCGCCCGGCAATCACCCGTCCGCGCGGTCCGCCTCCTCCGGTTCGCCTCCTGCGGTGCGCGAACCGCCCGCCGTGCCGGTCAGCCGTCCGCGGCGGGTTCGACGTCCCCGAGGAGCTGGCCGAACGCGGCCTCGTCGACGACCGGCGTGCCGTACTGCCGGGCCTTGACCGCCTTGGAGGTGCCCGAGTCCGGATCGTTGGTGACGAGGAGGCTGGTGAGCCGGGACAGACTGGTGGCGACGTGCAGCCCGGCCTCGGTCGCGCGGTCCTCCAGCAGCTCCCGCTCGACGGAGGTGTCGCCGGAGAAGGCCACCCGCATGCCCTGCTTGAGCCGCCCGCCCGGCGCGTAGCGCCCCGGGTTGGGGTAGGGGCAGGCGGGCCTCCTGCGGGACGGACGCCAACCGGTCGGCCGGTAGCCGCCGGGCGCCGCCTGCTGCCCGGTGCGGGGCCGGTCCGTCCACTCCGTCAGCGGCCGGCACTCGTGCAGCGGCAGCCGCACCCCGCTCGCCGCCGCGGCCCGCAGGCTGGGCCGGAACGCCTCCGCCAGCACGCGCGCGTCGTCCAGCGCGTGGTGCGCCCGCCGCTGGACGACACCGAAGTGCGCGGCGAGCGACTCCAGCTTGTGGTTGGGCAGCGGGAGTCCCAGTTCCTTCGAAAGGGCGATGGTGCACAGCCGCTGCTTGACCGGTGCCTCGCTCCGGGCGCGGGCGTACTCCCGGGCGATCATCTGCCAGTCGAAGACGGCGTTGTGCGCGACGAGCACCCGGCCCTCGAGCCGGGTCGCGAACTCCTCGGCGACGTCGCGGAAGAGGGGCGCCCCCTCCAGCGCCTCGCTCGTCAGGCCGTGGATCCACACCGGGCCCGGGTCCCGCTCCGGATTGACCACCGTGTACCAGTGGTCCTCGACCTCACCGCGCGCGTCCAGCCGGTAGACGGCCGCGGAGACGATGCGGTCGTCGCGGGCCAGCCCCGTGGTCTCCACGTCGACGACCGCGTATCCCTGCGGATACGCGGCCGGCCACACGGTGGGGGAGGACGCCGCGGTCGTGAGGTCTTCGAGCATGGTTCACGAGGATACGGGCCACGACCGACAGCGCCGGCCGCCAGGTGCCGCGCGCGGCCCGTCCGCCGGTCCTCACCAGCGGATCGGTACCGGCACGGCCGTCAGCAGACCCGAGACGGCGACCACCACGCCCAGCAGGTACACCTCCGCCCGCGCGGGGGTGACGGCGGTCAGCGGGTCGGCCGCGCGGGCGAGCCGGACCCGGGCCCACAGGGCGAGGGCGGCGACCCCGGCCACCAGGATCACCTTGGCGAGCAGGACGCGCCCGTACGCCGTGTCCGTCAGCTGCTCCAGGATCGTCTCCGGCGGCATCCGGCGCAGCGAACTTGCCACTCCCGTCGCGGTGAGGGCGGCGAGCAGGAGGGCCGCCAGGCGCGCGTAGCGCCCCAGCAGCGCGGTGCCCGCCTGCGTCCCCCGCCACAGCCGCAGGACGCGCAGCGCGTACAGCAGGCCGCCCACCCACAGGGACGAGCAGGTCAGGTGCACCAGCGTCAGTCCGGAGCCGAGGAGCGGGCTGTACTCGGTCGTCGGGTGCGCGCGCAGGGCCTCCGCGACGATCACCACGGCCAGCGGCAGGACCTGGGTGCCCGGGCGGCGGGAGGCGGCGCACAGGGCCGCCGCGAGGAACGCGTTGACCTCCAGGAGGGCGAGCTTGCCGTCCCGGGTCGCGTACAGGCCGCCGACGTCGACGGCGGCCGGGCTGTCGGGGATCAGGTTGCCGGTGGCCACCACGGAGGCGAGTGCGAGGGCGGCCGCGAAGCCGACGGCGCCCGCCGCGACGGACCAGCTGCGGGGCAGGGCCGCGGGAGCACCGGGCACGGAGCGGACCAGGCGGTTGATGAACAGCTCGCCGACGGACACGGACAGCGCCGCGAACAGCACCGTGCGCAGCAGGGCTATGCCGCCGGTGCCGGGCGCGTCGGCCTCCCCGGTGCCGTGCAGCGCGGGGGACGGGCCGAGGAGCGGTATCAGCGAGGCCAGTGCCACCAGCACGATCACGGCGACGGTCCGGCCGGCGCCGGGGCGCCCGGCACCTTCGCGCGTACCGGCCGCCCTGGACCTGGGATTCGTCAGACTCACCCCAGGATCTTCGCCAGTGCCCACAGAACCGGGCAAGTCCGCGACGGCAGGACGGCGTGAAATTCCGCATCGATGGGGCATTTCGGTCCGTCGGCCGCTCCGGCCCCCAACTCACCGCGGGGGAGCGGCCGTCGGTCCCGGCCCGGTCTCACCCCCAGCGCGCCGGATCGGCCGCCCACGGCCCGGGCGGCCGTGCCCAGTCGTCCGGACCGCCGGCGAACGACACCGGGGACAGCGCGTACCGCAGCGTTCCCAGGGGGCTCTCCCGCTGCGCGAGCCAGGCGTCGGCGGGCACCTCCTCGCACCCCCCTCCGCCCGGGGTTCCCTCGCTTCCCGCCCGCTCGTCCGCGGCCCCGTCGAGCAGCCACCCCGCGGTCCGCGCCAGCGCCACCCGGACGATCCTGCTGCCGCCCCCGTCCAGTTGCTCGGTGAGCGCCCGCAGCACCCCGGCCGCCAGCAGGTACCCGGTGCCGTGGTCGAGGGCCTGGGCGGGCAGCGCGCCGGGCCGGCGGGGCGAGCCCTCGACCGCTGCGATCCCCGTGGCCGCCTGCACCAGACTGTCGAAGCCGCGCCGGCCGCCCCACGGCCCGCGGGTGCCCCACGCCGACAACTGGGCCACCACCACGCCGGGCCGGCGCTCGGCCAGGGCTGCGGGGGCCGGTCCGAGGCGTTCCAGCGCGCCCGGACGGTACCCGGTGACCACCACGTCCGCCGTCGCGAGCAACTCCTCGAAGGTGCTCCGGTCGGCCACCAGGTCCAGCCGCGCCGACCGCTTCCCGAACCCCGTGTCGGCGTGCTGGTCGGGAAGTTCGGGCAGCCACGGGGCGTCCACGCGCAGCACGTCCGCGCCGAGCAGGGCGAGCGTGCGGGTGGCGACCGGCCCCGCGACGACCCGGGTGAGGTCCAGCACCCGCAGTCCGGCGGCGGGCAGCAGCGGATCCCGGCCCACGCGCGTGCACGCCCGCGGGGGCGCGCAGTCCAGCCGCCCCCGCTCCACCAGGGGGAGCCGTCCCACCGCCGCGCCCTGCTCGTGCGCCGCCCACTCCCCGGGCGTCCGCAGGGCGACGGCGAGGCCCCCGGCCGCGTACACGGCCTCCTCGGCCTCCCGCGCCGACCGCTCGGCGAGCGCCGCTGCCACCGCCTCCGGACGGTCCGGCACCCCCAGCGCGGTGAGCAACCGGGCCCGGTGGTGCGGGTAGTTGGCGTGGGTGCGCACCCATCCGTCCGCGGTGCGCCAGAACCGCGACAGGGGTGCGAAGGCGACCGGCGCCCGCCCGTCGATCCGCAGGTGGCGCTCGCTGACGAACGCCGTCGCCACGGCCCCGTCGTCCACCCGCACCGCCGGTGCGCCGGCGAGCCCGGCCCGCCGCGCCCCCAGCTCCGCGGCGGCCAGTGCGCACGCGCCCACGCAGGCGCGCGCCGTCTCCCGTACCGGCAGGCGCGCCCGCAGCGCACCGGGGCGTTCGACGGTCGACACGCGCGCGAGGAGGGCGGGGTCGCCGCCCAGTGCGGACCAGGCGGTCGCGAGAGGATCCATGACCGCACTATGCGGTATGGACTGGATCCATGTGAGAGGGGCCGGTCACGGGCCCGGACAGCGGAAGGGCCGGGCGTGACGCCCGGCCCACCGCTCTCACGGGTCCTGCCCGGCGGCTACCGCGTCACCGCGTCCAGCGCGTCGGCCATGCCCCAGCCGTAGAAGCCGTTGCGGTTCTTCGGGCCCTCGCACACCGCGTCGACCTTGCCGTCGCCGTTGATGTCGTACGGGTCCGTGCACGCGGTGGCGTCCGCCTGCGCGTACAGCAGGGCCTTGACCAGCGACGGCGGGGCGTACGGGTGCGTCGACTTGATCAGCGCCGCGACGCCCGCGACGTGCGGGGCGGCCATCGACGTGCCCGCCATGTAGCCCCACTTGCCGCCGGGCAGCGGGCCCAGGATCAGGCCGCTGGTGGCGGGGGCCTGCGGCGGCTGGTACGCCGTCGAGTCGCCGCCGGGCGCGGCGATGTCGACGACTCCCCGGCCGTAGTTGGAGAAGGACGACTTCAGCCCCTTGGCGCCGGTCGCCGCGACCGTCACGACACCCGGCAGCTGGGTCGGTATGTCCAGGCACTCGGAGGGGTCGATCACCCGGTCCGACGGCGTGCCGTCGTTCGGGGAGACCGGGTCGGTGATCTCGTCGGCCGAGAGGTCGTAGTTCTCGTTGCCGGCCGCGGCCACATTGACCGCGCCCTTCTTCTCCGCGTACCGCGACGCCCGGGTGACGGCCTCGACGAGCGCCTTCTGGTCCGGGTCGTTCTTGCAGTTGAAGTACCAGGGGTCGGTGTAATAGCTGTTGTTGGTCACGTCGACCCCGTGCTCGGCCGCCCACATGAAGCCGCACACCACGGCCTCGGTGTAGAAGTAGCCGTCCGGGTTGGACACCTTGATGCCGGAGACCTTCACGCCGGGCGCGACACCGGTCATGCCGACGCCGTTCTTGGCGGCGGCGATCTCACCGGCGACGTGCGTGCCGTGCGCGCTCTCCGACGGCCCGGGCCGCCAGGCGCCCTCGCTGGTGTCCGGCTTGCCCGACACGCAGTTGACCGACGCGGCCCGGTCAAAGTTGGGCGCGATGTCGGGGTGGGTGTCGTCGACGCCGGTGTCGATCACGGCGACGGTGACCTCCGGGCTGCCCAGCGACTTCTCGTGGGCCTTGTCCGCCTTGATGGCGGGCAGGTCCCACTGCAGCCCCTGGAGCGGGTCCTGGCCCGCGGCGGCCTCGGCCCCGGCCTCGGCGACCTCCGCCGCGCTGAGCACCTTCGGGGTGCCGGTGTCGGTGGTGGCCGCCGACGGCAGCGGCGCGTTGCGGGTGGCCCCGGCCGAGTGCACCCCGGGCACCTTGCGGACGGCCCCGGCGAAGTCGGGGTTCGAGGAGTGGACGACGACGACGCCGATCCTGTCGTACGACGTCACGATGGTGCCGCCGGCCTTGCCGATCGCCTTCTTCACCTGTGCCGGTACGCCGTGGCCGGCGCGGACGTTGACGACGTAGCTGAGCGGGGTCGCGTCGGCGGAGGACGCGGCCGCGCCGGCCGCCGGAGGGGCGGTCGGCGCGGCCGTGGCCGCGGTGTTCGGCAGGAAGGCGAGCGCCGTGGCCATGGCCATCCCGGCCGGTATCACGAGCGCGCGGCGGGGACGAGACGCGGTCATGGGGTCTCCAGTTCGTTCACGAAGGGCGGGCGGGCGGACCCGAAGTCCGCATCCAGCGGGCTCACTTGACGGCGCGCAGCGCGTTGACGACGCCGAAGCCGTAGAAGCCGTTGACCCGGCTCCCGCCCTCGCACGTCGCGTCCTGCACGCCGTCGCCGTCCTGGTCGTAGGACTCCGGGCAACCCGGGTTGTCCGCCTGCGCCTTCAGCATCGCCTGCAGCGCGGCCGGGGAGGCCCACGGGTGCTTGGACTTCAGCAGCGCGGCGACTCCGGCGGCGTGCGGCGAGGCCATCGAGGTGCCCTGCAGGAAGGCGTACTGGCCGTTCGGCATGGTGGACAGGATGCGCCCGTCCTTCGACGGCGTGTCCGGCAGCTGGTAGCGGCGGTCGCCGCCCGGCGCCGCGACGTCCACGACCCCCTTGCCGTACGTGGAGTAGTACGACTTGAGGTTGTGGACGCCCGTCGCGCTGACCGTGACCACACCCGGCAGCTGCGTCGGGAGGTCCAGGCACTCGCTCGGGTCGATGGTGCGCGTCACCGGCGTGGTGTCGTTGGGGCTGGTGGCGTCCTCGATGGCGTCCGAGGCCAGGTCGTGGTTGGAGTTGCCGGCCGAGGCGACGTGCAGGGTGCCCTTGCGCTGGGCGTACAGCTGGGCGCGGTTGACCGCGTCGAGGATCGCCTTCTGGTCCGGGTCGTCCTTGCAGTTGTACAGCCACGGGTCCACGTAGTAGCTGTTGTTCGTGATCTCGACGCCGTGGTCGGCGGCGAACACGAAGGCGCAGACGACGTTCTCCGGGTAGAAGAGGCCGCTGTCCGGGTCGCTCACCTTGATGCCGGAGACCTTCACGCCGGGCGCGACACCGGCGACGCCGATGCCGTTGCGGGCGGCGGCGATCTCACCGGCCACGTGGGTGCCGTGGTAGTCGTCGTCCGTGTACGGGCGCCAGGCGCCCTCACTGGTGTCCGCCTTGCCGCCGACGCAGTTGGCCGACTGGGCGGCGGAGAAGTTCGGGGCGAGGTCCGGGTGGGTGTCGTCGACGCCGGTGTCGATCACGGCGACGGTCACCTTGCTGCTGCCCGGGTTGATCCGCGCGGCCTTGTCGGCGCCGATCGCCCGCAGGTCCCACTGGTCGGCCTCGAGCGGCTCGCTGCCGGGGGTCTTGGCGGAGGCGGCCCGCGTCCTCGCGGCCTCGGCGGCCGTCACGTAGTCGGCGGCGCCGACGTCCGTGGTGCCGGCGCGGGTCAGCGGCGCGGTGCGGGTGGCGCCGGCGGACTGGACGCCGCGCGCCTTGCGTATCTCCTTGCCGAAGTCCGGGTTCGCCGAGTGGACGACGATCACGCCGATCCTGTCGTACGTGACCACGACGGTCCCGCCGGCCGCGGCGATCGCCTTCTCCACCGACGCGATCGTGCGGCGGTCCACCTCGGTGTTGACGACGTACGCCAGGGCGGGCGCGTCCGTGGCCCGCTCGACCGCCGGTGCCGTCCGCTCGGCCGCCGAAGCCGCCGCGGGCAGGAAGCCGAGCGAGGCGGTCAGGGACAGCGCGACGGGCACGGCGAGGGCGAGACGGCGTCTGGACCGCAGATGAGCCATGGGGTCTCCACATCATCCGGAAACGGAACCGGCCCGAGACACAGGTGGTGCTCGGGCAGGTACATGACGGGGTGGTGCAGGGTGAAGCTATCCCGCGATGTCGCTGGCCAGCAACGATTTCCCGTAAGGACTTCACAAAGAAGGCCCCGGCTGTCCCGCGGCCCTCCCACGAGCCGTCCCCGCGCCGTTCGGCCGCGACCTCCCCCGCGACGCGTCCCGGAAAGAAGCGAACACGGTTGAACCGCACCTCGCGTGGCGCCGTGCCCTTGAGCAGGAAGCGCGAGGACACTCGCCTTCCGTCCCCGTCCGACCGCACCACTACGCGAGGAGACTCCGTGGCCGCCGAAGCACCGCCCCCCTCGACAGAACGACACAAACTCCCCACCCCCGAGGAGTTCACCGAGGTGCAGGAGAGCGCGGAGTTCGGTGAACTGCGCCGCTCCCACCGCTCCTTCGCCTTCCCGCTGACCGTCGCCTTCATCGCCTGGTACCTGCTGTACGTCCTGCTCTCCAACTACGCGGGCGGCTTCATGGGCACCGAGCTGTTCGGCAACATCAACGTCGCCTTCGTCTTCGGCGTCCTGCAGTTCGTCACCACGTTCCTCATCGCGTGGTGGTACTCCCGGCACGCCGCCACCAAGCTCGACCCCAAGGCCGAGGCCATCAAGACCCGTATGGAGGGCGGCGCATGAGCCCCGCGATCACCCATGTCCAGCTCGCCGCGAACGAGGCCAGCGAACACCGGCCGCTCATCATCACGCTGTTCGCGCTGTTCGTCATCGCGACGCTCGGCATCACCGTCTGGGCCGGCCGCCAGACCAAGGACGCCGCCGACTTCTACGCGGGCGGGCGCCAGTTCAGCGCCTTCCAGAACGGCCTCGCGGTCTCCGGCGACTACATGTCGGCCGCGTCCTTCCTCGGCATCGCGGGCGCCATCGCCCTCTTCGGCTACGACGGCTTCCTCTACTCCATCGGCTTCCTGGTCGCCTGGCTCGTGGCGCTGCTCCTGGTCGCCGAGCCCCTGCGGAACTCCGGCCGCTACACCATGGGCGACGTCCTCGCCTACCGCATGCGCCAGCGCCCCGTGCGCACCGCGGCCGGCACCTCCACCATCGTGGTGTCGATCTTCTACCTGCTGGCCCAGATGGCGGGCGCGGGCGTCCTCGTCTCGCTGCTGCTCGGCATCACCTCCGACGCCGGCAAGGTCCTCATCGTCGCCCTCGTCGGCGTCCTGATGATCGTGTACGTCTCCATCGGCGGCATGAAGGGCACCACCTGGGTGCAGATGGTCAAGGCCGTGCTGCTCATCGGCGGCACCCTCCTGATCACCTTCCTGGTGCTGCTGAAGTTCAACTTCAACATCTCCGACCTGCTGGGCAAGGCCGCCGACAACAGCGGCCACGGCGCGGCCTTCCTGGAGCCCGGCCTCCAGTACGGCGCGACCGGCACCACCAAGCTGGACTTCATCTCCCTCGGCGTCGCCCTGGTGCTCGGCACCGCCGGCCTGCCGCACATCCTCATCCGCTTCTACACGGTGCCCAACGCCAAGGCCGCCCGTAAGTCCGTGAACTGGGCCATCGGCATCATCGGCGGCTTCTACCTGATGACCATCGCCCTCGGCTTCGGCGCCGCCGCACTCATCTCGCGGGACGAGATCATCGCCTCCAACCCGTCCGGCAACACGGCCGCGCCGCTGCTCGCCCTGCACCTGGGCGGCGTCGACTCGACCTGGGGCGCGATCCTGCTGGCCACCATCTCGGCGGTCGCCTTCGCCACGATCCTCGCCGTGGTCGCCGGTCTCACCCTCGCCTCGTCGTCCTCCTTCGCGCACGACATCTACGCCAACGTCATCCGCAAGGGGAAGGCCACGGAGAAGGAGGAGATGCGGGCGGCCCGCTGGGCGACCGTCCTCATCGGCATCGTCTCCATCGCGCTCGGCGCCCTCGCCCGCGACCTCAACGTGGCCGGCCTGGTCGCGCTGGCGTTCGCGGTCGCCGCGTCCGCCAACCTGCCGACGATCCTCTACAGCCTGTTCTGGAAGCGGTTCACCACCCAGGGCGCGCTGTGGTCGATCTACGGCGGCCTCGTCGTGGCCGTCGGCCTGGTGCTGTTCTCGCCCGTGGTCTCCGGCGACCCCACGGCGATGTTCCCCGACGTCGACTTCTCCTGGTTCCCGCTGAAGAACCCGGGCCTGATCTCCATCCCGTTCGGCTTCCTGATGGGCTGGCTGGGCACCGTCCTGTCCAAGGAGGAGCCCGACGCCAAGAAGTACGCGGAGCTGGAGGTCCGGTCGCTGACCGGCACCGGCGCCCACTGACCCCGCACCCCGGGCGGCCGCGCCGCGAAGACCCCCGCAGGTCTCCGCGGCGCGGCCGCGGCGCGTCCGGCCGGCACGGGCCGCTGTGGCCGTCGGCGGTGTCACGTAGGCTCGCGGGTACGGGTATATGAGTGATCCGCGTCGAGGGAGGAGCCCCGTGCTCATCGACACCTACGGCCGAGTGGCCACCGATCTGAGGGTCTCGCTCACCGACCGGTGCAATCTGCGGTGCACCTACTGCATGCCCGAGGAGGGCCTGCAGTGGCTGGCCAAGCCGGACCTGCTCACGGACGACGAGATCGTGCGCCTCATCGGCATCGCCGTCACCGGCCTGGGGATCGAGGAGGTCCGCTTCACCGGCGGCGAGCCGCTGCTGCGCCCCGGCCTGGTCGGCATCGTCGAGCGGGTCGCCGCGCTTCAACCGCGCCCGCAGATGTCCCTCACCACCAACGGCATCGGGCTGCGGCGCACCGCGGCGGCCCTGAAGGCGGCGGGCCTGGACCGGGTCAACGTCTCCCTCGACACCCTCCGCCCGGACGTCTTCAAGGCCCTCACCCGCCGCAACCGCCACCAGGACGTCCTGGACGGCCTGCACGCGGCCCGCGAGGCCGGGCTGACCCCGGTGAAGGTGAACTCGGTCCTGATGCCGGGGCTCAACGAGGACGAGGCCCCCGACCTGCTCGCCTGGGCCGTGGAGCACGACTACGAACTGCGTTTCATCGAGCAGATGCCCCTGGACGCCCAGCACGGCTGGCGGCGCGACGGCATGATCACCGCCGGTGACATCCTGGCCTCCCTGCGCACCCGCTTCGCCCTCACCCCGGAGGGCGAGGAGGCGCGCGGTTCGGCCCCGGCCGAGCGCTGGCTGGTCGACGGCGGCCCGCACCGCGTCGGCGTCATCGCCTCCGTCACCCGCCCCTTCTGCCGCGCCTGCGACCGCACCCGCCTCACGGCCGACGGGCAGATCCGCACCTGCCTGTTCGCCACCGAGGAGACGGACCTGCGCGCGGCCCTGCGCTCCGGCGCCCCCGACGAGGAGATCGCCCGCCTCTGGAGGCTGGCCATGTGGGGCAAGAAGGCGGGCGCGGGCCTGGACGACCCGTCCTTCGTCCAGCCGGACCGCCCGATGTCGGCGATCGGCGGCTGACCGGAGGGCTACGCCTCCCCGGGCACCTGCCACTCCTCGAACCGCACGACGTCCTTCAGGAACCCGCGCACCCCGAGGAACTGCGACAGGTGCTCGCGGTGCTCCTCGCACGCCAGCCACGTCTTGCGCCGCTCCGGCGTGTGGACCTTCGGGTTGTTCCAGGCGAGCACCCACACGGCGGCGGCACGGCAGCCCTTGGCGGAGCAGATCGGCGTCTCGGGATCAGGGACCATCACACCGCCGACCCTAACCCGATCGGCCCAGTGCGCGGGCACGGGGAAAAGGCGACGCCGAGCAGCCACGGGGGGAGCTGCCCGGCGTCGGTCCGTCGCTCCGACGGGGGATGCGGAGCGCGTACGAAGTATGTCACGGGTCACCCCGCCCCCGGCACCGGAACAGCATGATTGATCTGAGCTCTTCTTGAGCTTGGCGGGGAAGCGCCTCCCGCTCGGTGCCGTTTCCGGTGCCGTTTCCCGTCCGGCCCGGTCCTCACAACCGCTCGGTGCGCTCCGTCCGCGCGCCCGGAGCGGGCCCGGAAGCCGCGCCCTCCGCGTCCGGTTCCGCGTCGTCCTCGTCCTGCGGCGACGACGCGATCATCGGCTTCATCGGCGTCGTCACGAACGTCGACGGCAGCGACGGCGGGCTCTCGCGCCCCGCGTTGGCGATCACCACCGCGATGTAGGGCAGCACCGCCCCCAGGACCAGCGCCACGATCGCCACGTGTCGCTCCACGCTCCAGAGCGTGGCCGCGAGGATGACCGAGACCGTACGGATGGTCATCGAGATCACGTAGCGCCGCTGCCGCCCGCGCACGTCGTCCTGGAGGCCCGCCCGAGCGCCGGTGATCCGGAACACCGGGACGCTGCCGCCGCCATGTTGCTTCCGCATCACATCTCACCATCCGCCCGCATCGGACTCTTCCCGACCCTGACCGTGCCGTGACCGGTCGGGGACACCGGGCCCGGACAGGTCCACGGTACGCCGCGCCCGCCCGGGTCACGAGACCGGGGCACCCCGTGTCCGTCCGCCCGGCCCGCGCCCCCGCGGGGACGGCACCACCCGACGTGCGACGCGCCGGGGCTCGCCCGACACTGGCCGTAATGCTCGCGTCACGTCGTACGAGGAGGCAGCCATGGGCTGGTTGTGGGCGATCATCGTGGGATTCGTACTCGGTCTGATCGCCAAGGCGGTGATCCCGGGCAAGCAGCACATCCCGCTGTGGCTGAGCACCATCTGCGGCATCGTCGGCGCTCTCGTGGGCAACGCCATCGCCCGCGGCTTCGGCGTGGCGGCGACGCCGGGCATCGACTGGAGCCGGCACATCTTCCAGGTGGTGGCGGCGGTCGTCATCGTCTTCTTCGTCGACATGCTCTACAACGCGATGCAGCGCAGGCGGCACCAGGGGCAGCGGGCCTGACACGCGCCGCGGGCGCACGGCGACGGGACGGACGCACGGCGACGGACGCACGGCGACGGGGCGGTCTCCGGCGCGTCCCGGAAACCGCCCCGTCGGGTGAGGGCCTTCGGCCTGTCCGGCCGCCCGCTCAGGCGCCCGTGACCTCCACCGCCGCCAGGTTCTTCTTGCCCCGGCGCAGCACCAGCCAGCGCCCGTGCAGCAGGTCCTCCCGTGCGGGCACCGCGTCCTCGGCGGTGACCTTGGCGTTGTTCACGTAGGCACCGCCCTCCTTCACCGTGCGCCGCGCGGCCGACTTGCTCGCCACCAGGCCGACCTCGGCGAACAGGTCGACGACCGGGCCGAGCTCGGACACCCGGACGTGCGGCACCTCGGAGAG
Source organism: Streptomyces viridosporus T7A (assembly GCF_008704515.1). Taxonomy (NCBI): domain Bacteria; kingdom Bacillati; phylum Actinomycetota; class Actinomycetes; order Kitasatosporales; family Streptomycetaceae; genus Streptomyces; species Streptomyces viridosporus. The sequence continues at coordinate 2,137,911 of NZ_CP023700.1, read as the reverse complement.
GGCCGCCGCCAGGGTCCTCTCGTCCAGGCCCGCCAGCTCGCCCTGGCCGAAGAGGGCCTTGGACGCGGCGATCACGGCGGCCGTCTGGTCGGCGCCGTGCACCAGGGTCGTCAGCTCCTCCGCCAGGGCGCGCTGGGCGGCCCGGGCCTGCGGCCGCTCCTCGGTCTGCTGCTCCAGCTCCTCCAGCTCCGCACGGGACCGGAAGGACAGGATGCGCAGGTAGCGGGAGATGTCCCGGTCGTCCGTGTTCAGCCAGAACTGGTAGAACGCGTACGGCGTCGTCATCTCCGGATCGAGCCAGACGGCGCCGCTCTCGGTCTTGCCGAACTTGGTGCCGTCCGCCTTCGTCATCAGCGGCGTCGCGTAGGCGTGGACGGTGGCGTCCGGCTCCAGCCGGTGGATCAGGTCCAGCCCGGCCGTGAGGTTGCCCCACTGGTCGCTGCCGCCCTGCTGGAGCGTGCAGCCGTACCTCCGGTACAGCTGGAGGAAGTCCATGGCCTGCAGCAGCTGGTAGCTGAACTCCGTGTAGCTGATGCCCTCGGAGGACTCCAGGCGCCGGGCGACGGAGTCCTTCGTCAGCATCTTGTTGACGCGGAAGTGCTTGCCGATGTCCCGCAGGAACTCGATGGCGGAGAGGTTCTGCGTCCAGTCCAGGTTGTTGACCATCTCGGCCGCGCCCTCGCCCTCGAAGGACAGGAACGGCTCGATCTGGCCGCGCAGCCGCTCGACCCAGCCGGCGACGGTCTCCGGCGGGTTCAGCGTGCGCTCCGCGGTCGGGCGGGGGTCGCCGATCTGACCCGTGGCCCCACCGACCAGCGCCAGCGGCCGGTGACCGGCCTGCTGCAGCCGGCGCAGCGTGAGCACCTGCACCAGGTGCCCCACGTGCAGCGACGGCGCGGTCGGGTCGAAGCCGCAATAGAACGTGACGGGACCGTCCGCGAGCGCCTTGCGCAAAGCGTCCTCGTCGGTGGACTGGGCGAACAGCCCGCGCCACTTCAGCTCGTCGACGATGTCCGTCACGGTTCTCGTGTCTCCTCGATGATCTTCGGCCGGCCGGATGGCGACCGTTTGCGAACGCCTACGAGGTTATACGCCCTGGCTGACCGAGCTCATGTTGAAATCGGGGACGCGCAGCGCCGGCATGGCCGCCCTGGTGAACCAGTCGCCCCACTCCCGGGGCAGCGTCTTCTCCGTGCGCCCCGCCTCCGTGACCCGGCCCAGCAGGTCCACCGGCGACTCGTTGAACCGGAAGTTGTTGACCTCGCCGGTCACCTCGCCGTTCTCGACGAGGTAGACGCCGTCCCGGGTGAGACCGGTGAGCAGCAGGGTCGCCGGGTCGACCTCGCGGATGTACCACAGGCAGGTCAGCAGCAGCCCGCGCCCGGTGGCCGCCACCATCTCCTCGAGGGAGCGGTCCTCGCCCCCGTCGAGGATCAGGTTGTCGATCCCCGGTGCCACGGGCAGCCCGGTCAGGTCCGCGCTGTGCCGGCTGGTGGTCAGACGGTTCAGCTCGCCCTCGCGGATCCACTCCGTGGCCGCCAGCGGCAGCCCGTTGTCGAACACCGACTGGTCGCCGCCGGAGGAGTGCGCGATCACGAAGGGCGCCGACTCCAGACCCGGCGCGCCCGGGTCGCTGCGCAGGGTCAGCGGCAGCCCGGTCAGCCGCTCGCCGATCCGGGTGCCGCCGCCCGGCTGGGAGAACACCGTGCGCCCCTCGGCCGCGTCCCGGCCCGAGGCCGACCACAGCTGGTAGATCAGCAGGTCCGCCACGGCGGTCGGCGGCAGCAGCGTCTCGTACCGGCCCGCGGGCAGCTCCAGGCGCCGCTTCGCCCAGCCGAGCCGTACGGCCAGCTCGGCGTCGAGCGACGCCGGGTCCACGTCCTTGAAGTCCCGCGTGGCCCGGCCCGCCCACGCCGAGCGGGTACGGTCCGGCGACTTGGCGTTCAGCTCCAGCGTCCCGTTCGGCTGGTCGTGCCGCAGCCGCAGCCCCGTCGACGTCCCCAGGTAGCTGGAGACCATCTCGTGGTTGGCGAAGCCGTACAGCTCCCGGCCGCCCGCACGGGCGCGGGCGAACGCCTCGCCGAGCGCCGGCGCGAAGTCGGCGAACACGGCCGAGGACGTCTCGGCCGGCGCTTCAGTGAACCCGGGCGACGGCGCCACGCCCGTGACCAGCGGCCGGGCGTCCTCGGCCGGTCCCGCCCCCCGCGCGGCGGCCTCGGCCGCCCGCACCACGGGCTCCAGCTCGTCCACGGTCACCGCGGACCGGGACACCACCCCGGAGGCGGTGCCCTGCGCGCCGTCCACCGTGGCGACCACGGTGAGGGTGCGCCCGCGCGTGACCCCGTTCGTGGTCAGCGCGTTGCCCGCCCAGCGCAGGTTGGCGGTGGAGTGCTCGTCGGCGATCACGACGCAGCCGTCGGCCCGGGACAGCTCCAGGGCCCGCTCGACGACCTCGTGCGGCTTGGTGGTGCGCGCGCTCATCGACCGGCCTCCTGCGTGGTGTCGAGGCTGTGCTTTCCCGGGGGGCGACCCCCGGACCCCCGGCCGAACCCGGTGCTGGCGCTCATCGACCGGCCTCCTGCGTCGTGTTGAGGATGTTGACTCCCTTGAAGAGGGCGGACGGGCAGCCGTGCGAGACCGCCGCCACCTGCCCCGGCTGGGCCTTGCCGCAGTTGAAGGCACCGCCCAGGACGTACGTCTGCGGACCGCCGACCGCGGCCATGGAACCCCAGAAGTCGGTGGTCGTCGCCTGGTAGGCGACGTCCCGCAGCTGCCCCGCGAGCCGCCCGTTCTCGATCCGGTAGAAGCGCTGCCCGGTGAACTGGAAGTTGTACCGCTGCATGTCGATGCTCCACGACCGGTCGCCGACGACGTAGATGCCCCGGTCCACGCCCCCGATCAGGTCCTCCGTCGACAACCCGGCGGGATCCGGCCGCAACGACACGTTGGCCATGCGCTGCACCGGCACATGGGCGGGGGAGTCCGCGAACGCGCACCCGTTGGACCGCTCGAACCCGGTGAGCCGCGCGATCCGCCGGTCCAGCTGGTAGCCGACCAGCGTGCCGTCCTTCACCAGGTCCCAGGACTGCGCCTCGACGCCCTCGTCGTCGTAGCCGACGGTCGCCAGGCCGTGCTCGGCGGTGCGGTCGCCGGTGACGTTCATCGCCTCCGAGCCGTACCTCAGCTTTCCGAGCTGGTCGAAGGTGGCGAAGGAGGTCCCGGCGTAGGCCGCCTCGTAGCCGAGCGCGCGGTCCAGCTCGGTGGCGTGCCCGATGGACTCGTGGATGGTCAGCCACAGGTTGGAGGGATCGACGACCAGGTCGTACAGTCCCGGCTCGACGCTCGGCGCCCGCATCTTCTCGGCGAGCAGCTCCGGGATCCGCTCCAGCTCGTCGTCCCAGTCCCAGCCGGTGCCCCCCAGGTACTCCCAGCCGCGGCCGACGGGCGGGGCGAGGGTGCGCATGGAGTCGAACTCCCCGCTGGAGTCGTCCACCGACACGGCCGTGAACACCGGGTGCAGCCGGACGCGCTGCTGGGTGGTCACGGTCCCGGCGGTGTCGGCGTAGAACTTGTTCTCGTGCACGGTGAGCAGCGAGGCGTCCACGTGGTCCACCCCGTTCGCCGCCAGCAGCCGCGCGCTCCACTCGGCCAGCAGCCCGGCCTTCTCCTCGTCGGGCACGGTGAACGGGTCGATCCCGTACGACGACACCCAGGTCCGGTCGGCGTGCACCGGCTCGTCGGCCAGTTCCACCCTCTCCTCGGACCCCGCGGCCCGGATCACCTCGGCGGACAGCTTCGCCATCGCCACCGCCTGCGAGGCGACCTTGGCGGCGGCGTCGAGGGTCAGGTCCACCCCGGAGGCGAAGCCCCACGTCCCGCCGTGCACCACGCGCACCGCGTACCCGAGGTCGGTGGTGTCCGACGACCCGGCGGGCCTGGCGTCCCGGAACCGCCAGGACGCGTTGCGCACCCGCTCCAGGCGGAAGTCCGCGTGCTCCGCCCCGAGCGCCCGCGCGCGGGCCAGCGCGGCGTCGGCGAGGGGGCGCAGGGGGAGGGCGAGGAACGACTGATCGACTTCATGGGGCATGAAGGAGATCTCCCTGATGCTCGGCGAGAGCGGCGTCTTCACCGCACCGAGCAGTGAACCACGGCGAGCGAAGTGCCGGGACGGCCATCGGTCCTGCCTGCCGGCGAGCCCTGGCCACCGCCCCGGCCCCGCACACGGCCCGTCCCGTGCAGGGCGACGCGGTCGGAGCACGGGGGGTGCGTCGGCCCGACGACCCGGCTGCCGAGCCGGGAGGGAGGAAGGGAGGGGGGGAGCCGGCGCTGTGGGACCTGCTCGCGCCGGGTGGGCCTCACCGCGCCTTTCGTGAGCAAGCGGATCCGAAGGCATGTTTCCCAACAGGGAGTTGAGGGACAGATTCCGCAACACCCATCGATTGCCGCCCCGTTGTGCGAACAGGAACATGTCGGTGCCGGGCGGTAGTGTGATGGGCTGCCGGGTGTTGACGGTCAACTCCCGTGCGTGCGGCAGCCTGTGGAGGCGTGTGTGGTCGGTCCGCTGGTATCGGTGGGGACGCTTCCCTGCAAGGAGATCCGGGAGGTCGTGGAGCGGCTGGTGAAGGCCGGCTGGGAGCTGCGGGCCGAGGGGCACAAGGCCACGCTCTACTGCCCCTGCGAGGGTCAGTGCACCACCATCCCGGTGCCGGGCACGCCGAGGAACGCGGGATCGGCCGCGCGCCGGATCGAGCGGCGCGCGAAGCTCTGCCCGCTCCCGCCGGACGACCCGCGCCGTACGCGTCGCAGTGGTGTTGTCGTTTGACAACAGGAGTTCGGTGGAAGAAGGTGTAGCAGGGGGTGGCGAGCCCCGGCGGAAGGCACATGAGCCGGGTGGGAGGACCGCTACCAGGGGGGATGGGGCTGCTGTGGCGTGTGTCGAGTATGAGTTCCAGTTCGTGGTGGACGGCGTCGGCGTGGACGACGAAGCAGTGGTCGACGTGGTGCACGAGGAGTTCGACGGCCTGCTGACCAGGCACCGGGACCGGCACCTGCTGGACGTGTCCGAGACGGGGGCGAACACCATCGACGCGGCGCACCGCATCGTCGTGCGCCTGCGCAGGGCGCTGCCCGGTCTGCGGCTGCTCCGGATCGACCCGGACCTGGTCGGCGTCTCCGACATCGCCGAGCGCACCGGGCGCACGCGGCAGAACGTGCAGCAGTGGGTCAACGGGGAACGCCGGGCCGGCAAGGAGCGGTTCCCCGCACCGGAAGGGGTGGCCGGCCGCTCTCCCGTATGGCGGTGGGGTGATGTGAACGCCTGGCTCGCCGGGATCGGCGAGGGCGACGGCGTGCACGTCCCGACGCGGGAGGAGGCCCTGCAGATCGACTACCTGCTGCCGCACTGGCGGCGTACCCTGGACGACGGTCTGCCGCTGGTCAACGTGGTGGCCGCCGCTGAGTACGACGAGTACGGCGAGGGCCGCGGGGCCGTCAGGAAGCTGCTGGAGGGGACGCTGGCGGTGCCCGGCGTCCTGGAGTCGATCTCTGCCTTCCCCCGACTGGAACAGCAGCGGCTGACGGTGGTGTGCGCGGTGCTGACCGACCGTCTGGACAGTGTCGTCAGCCGGATCGGACACGACGAGACCTGGGCGGTGCTGGCCTTCGTGGGGCCGAACGGCGAACTGCACCTGCAGCCCCTCGGCACGCGCGAGGCGCAGGGCACGGTCCCGCTGTCGCGCCTGGGGCTCGGCCCCGACGCGACCGTCGGAGACCTGCTCCTCGTGCAGACCAACGGGCCGGACCGCCCCGTCGCCCCCATGACACCCGTGGGCCTGGACTGATCCCTCGCGGTCGCCTGCCCGTCACCGGCTGTCGGTGGTGGACGCCTTCCGCCGGCAGCGGGCCACGGAGCCGCTCGCCACCGGCACGCTCGGTTTCGTGGAGACCGTACGAACCCCGGACCTCATGGGGCACTTCCCGAAGGCGGGGGAGGACCTGGACGCCCGGACCACCGAGATCCTCCTCACCCGGGAGGCGCGTGGCGGGGCGGCCCTGCTGGTCGGCCGGCTGGGGGCGCCGGACGCGATCCACGGGGCCGGCGCACGGTCCCCGCGGGACGACCCGACCGCCGCGGTGACCTGCGACCGCAGGACGCCGGAGACGGCTCGCGCCGAAGGGCCGCCCGCCCGCACGCCGGGCGCGGCGGACTGATCGGAGCCGTCCCGACGGACGCGCCGACTGTAGGAACCCGACAGGAGGCCCCGGGAGGCACTGTCGGTGCCCGAATGTCCTCCGGTGCATCCGGACCGATAGGTTCTCAAGGAAGCCGCCTGTCGTCGTCGCCCGTCCTCCGGGCGTTCGGGCGGGGTACGAAACCGCTATCGAAAGGGTGATCCGTTGAGCCGCTCGGTTCTCGTCACCGGAGGCAACCGGGGCATCGGCCTCGCCATCGCCCGCGCGTTCGCCGAAGCCGGCGACAAGGTCGCCATCACGTACCGCTCGGGGGAGCCGCCGGCCGCCCTGGCGGAGCTGGGCTGCCTGGCCGTCAAGTGCGACATCACCGACAGCGAGCAGGTGGAGCAGGCCTACAAGGAGGTCGAGGAGGCGCACGGCCCCGTCGAGGTCCTCGTGGCCAACGCCGGCGTCAACAAGGACCAGCTGCTGATGCGGATGTCGGAGGAGGACTTCACCTCCGTCGTCGACACCAACCTCACCGGCACCTTCCGTGTCGTCAAGCGCGCCAACCGCGGCATGCTGCGGGCCAAGAAGGGCCGCGTCGTGCTGATCTCCTCGGTGGTCGGACTGCTCGGTTCCGCGGGGCAGGCGAACTACGCCGCCTCCAAGGCCGCCCTGGTCGGCTTCGCGCGCTCCCTCGCCCGTGAGCTGGGCTCGCGCAACATCACCTTCAACGTCGTCGCGCCCGGTTTCGTCGACACCGACATGACCCGGGAGCTCACCGAGGAGCAGCAGACGAAGATCCTCGCGCAGGTGCCGCTCGCCCGGTACGCGCAGCCGGAGGAGATCGCCGCGACGGTGCGGTTCCTCGCCTCGGACGAAGCCTCGTACATCACTGGAGCCGTCATCCCCGTTGACGGCGGACTGGGAATGGGTCACTGAACACCATGAGCGGAATCCTCGAGGGCAAGCGCGTCCTGATCACCGGTGTGCTGATGGAGTCCTCCATCGCCTTCCACACCGCCAAGCTGGCACAGGAGCAGGGCGCCGAGATCATCCTGACCGCGTTCCCGCGGCCCACCCTGACCGAGCGCATCGCCAAGAAGCTGCCCAAGCCGGCCAAGGTCATCGAGCTCGACGTCACCAACGACGAGCACCTCGGCCGCCTGGCCGACCTCGTCGGCGAGGAGCTGGGCGGCCTCGACGGCGTCGTGCACTCCATCGGCTTCGCGCCGCAGGACGCGCTCGGCGGCAACTTCCTGAACACGCCGTTCGAGTCGGTCGCCACGGCCATGCACGTCTCGGCGTTCTCCCTGAAGTCGCTGACCATGGCCTGCCTGCCGCTGATGCAGAACGGCGGCTCCGTCGTCGGCCTCACCTTCGACGCGCAGTACGCCTGGCCGCAGTACGACTGGATGGGCCCGGCCAAGGCCGCCCTGGAGGCGACCAGCCGCTACATGGCCCGCGACCTGGGCAAGCAGAACATCCGCTGCAACCTGATCTCGGCGGGTCCGATCGGTTCCATGGCCGCCAAGTCCATCCCGGGCTTCAGCGAGCTGGCCTCCGTGTGGGACACCCGTGCCCCGCTGGAGTGGGACCTGAAGGACCCGGAGCCGGCCGGCCGCGGCGTCGTCGCCCTGCTGAGCGACTGGTTCCCGAAGACCACCGGCGAGATCGTCCACGTCGACGGAGGCCTGCACGCCATCGGCGCGTGAGCGCGGCCGACCCGGCCCGAGGGCCGTCCGGGGCCCGCACCCCCCACGGGGTGCGGGCCCCGGGCGCATCACCCGTTCGGCTCAGCAGCGCGGGCGGGCCGGGACGTCGGCAGGGCACCGTGGAGAAACGCGTCCGTCGCGTGATCCCCTCCCCAGCACGGCCGAGGAGGTCTCCCTGTGCGCCTGTCCCGCCTGATCCCGACGGCCGCGGCCGTCGCCTTCGTGTTCGTCCTGCCGTACGAGGCGGTGGCGCACGCACGCGCGTACCTCGCCGAGGCGCAGTCCGACGATCCGTTCGGCGCCGCCTGCCGGGTCCGCGTCGACGGCTCCCAGGTGACCGCCTACTGCCACAACCCCTATCCGGACACCGATCACGTCAGCCTGCACGTCGAGTGCGTCCACTGGTGGGACCTCGACAGCGACGGTGCCCCGGTGGCCGCGGGGCCCGCGCAGACCGTCCAGCTGACCGGACGCTGCTGGAAGGAGGTCCGAACGGCGTGGGTCACCCACCGGAGGGGGGACTGAGCCGTCCGCCGCCGGCCGGCCCGGGCCGCCCCGGCCGGCACGCCAGCGGATAGGCGGCGGCCTCCTCGGCCGCCGTCGCCCCGTCGCCCGCGCGGATCGCGTCCACCAGCCGACCGTGGTCCATGCGCGTCTCCGGAGTCAGCTCCCGGCCCACGTCGCCGCGCAGCCAGTCCCGCAGCACCTCGCCCAGATCCGCGTACATCGCGGTCATCACGTCGTTGTGCGAGGCGGCCACGACGGCCAGGTGGAACGTCGCGTCCGCCGCCACGAACGCCTCCGCCTCACCCGACTCCCAGGCCTCCTCGCGGCGCAGCAGCAGCGCGTCGAGCTGCTTGAGGTCCTTCTCCGTGCGCCGCTCGGCGGCCAGCCGCGCCGCGGCCGACTCCAGGGTGGCGCGGAGCTCGGCGATGTGCCGGGGGTCGGCGCCGGCGAAGCGGCGGTGCATCACGCCGGCCAGTTCGCTCGTGGCCGCCACGTAGGTGCCCGAACCCTGGCGGATGTCCAGCAGCCCGTTGTGCGCGAGCGCGCGGACGGCCTCACGGACCGTGTTGCGGGCGACCCCCAGTCGCTCGACCAGCTCCGGCTCGGTGGGGATGCGCGAGCCGACCGGCCATTCGCCCGAGGTGATCTGGGCCCGCAGTGCGGCGATGACCTGCTCGGACAGTGCCGAACGGCGAGGATGACTCAAAGGCATGGTCCACCTTCGCACGACGGGGGTGCCGGACGGCGACCTGGACAGCGGCCATAAATCATCCCATGATTCTATGATGGGCTTCATGCCCACCGAGGAGACCCGGACGCACGAGTCCACGACCGTACGCGCCCAGACCAGGCCCGACACCCCGAAGACCCGGGGCGCCGGGCCGCGCGCGTGGACCACGCGGCTGCTGGTCGCCGGCATCGTGCTGGCCGCGCTGAACCTCCGCCCCGCCATCACCAGCCTGGGCGCGCTGCTCGAGGAGGTCCGCGACGGGTTCGGCATGAGCGGCAGCGTGGCCGGGCTGCTCACCTCGGTGCCCCCGCTGTGCTTCGCCGTCTTCGGCGTCACCGCGCCCCGGCTGGCCCGGCGCTTCGGCACCGGCGCGGTGGTCTGCGCCGGCATGGCCGCCATCGCCACCGGCCTGCTGGTCCGCCCGTTCACGGGCGGCACCGCGGGCTTCCTGACCGCCACCGCCCTCGCGCTGATGGGCATCGCCGTCAGCAACGTCCTGATGCCGGTCGTCGTCAAGCGCCACTTCCCCGACCGGGTCGGTGCCATGACCGGCCTGTACTCGATGGCCCTGGCCCTGGGCACCGCCGCGGCGGCCGCGGTGACCGTGCCGCTGACCGACGCCGTGGGCGGTGACTGGCGCTCGGGCCTCGCCCTGTGGGCGGCCCTCGCGGTCGCCGCCGTGCTGCCCTGGCTCCCGTTCGTACGGGAGCGGGACGCGGCACCGGCCGAGCGGGCCCCCGGTGAGCGGGCGCGCGGGGAGGCACCCGGGCGCGCGGAGGCGTCCGCGGCGCCCGCGGCGGCGCCCGCGCTGCGCATCACGCGCAGCCGTACCGCCTGGGCGCTGGCCGTCTTCTTCGGGCTCCAGGCGACCGTCGCCTACATCACCATGGGCTGGATGCCGCAGATCTTCCGGGACGCGGGCGTGCCCGCGGACACGGCCGGACTGCTGCTGGCGGTCATCATGGTGATGGGCGTGCCGCTGGCCTTCGTCATACCGCGCCTCGCCGCGCGGCTGCCCCACCAGGGGCCGATCGTGCTGGTGGTGGGGGCGAGCGGCCTCGCCGGATACGCCGGCCTGTACTTCGCACCGGCCGCCGGCGCCTGGGCCTGGGTGCTGCTGCTGGGCATCGCCAACTGCGCCTTCCCGTTGGCGCTGACCCTGGTCGGGATGCGGGCCGGGACCGGCGCGGGCGTGGCCCAGCTGTCGGCCTTCGCGCAGAGCGCCGGCTACCTGATCTCCATCCCGGGACCGCTCCTGGTGGGCGTGCTCTACCAGCACAGCGGCGGCTGGGGGCTGCCGATCGCGCTGATGGCCGGCCTGATGGTCCCGCAGACGATCGTGGGCGTCCTGGCGGGCCGGGCCCGCACGGTGGAGGAGGAGGCGGCCCACTGACCCCTCCGACCCCGGAGCCCGCCGCGGGGGAGAAAGATGCGAGACTTGCCCCATGCCAGTCCTCGACCCGAATCCGCAGAACGGCCAGAAGAAGATGCTGCTCGTCTTCGGGGCCTTCTTCGCCATCTTCATCGTCATCGGGGTGATCGCGACCTTCCTCGCGCCGTGACGGCCCGCGCCGCCCCGTCCGGGCGGCCGTGGTGGTGCCGGCCCCCCTGTCCCCTAGGGGGCCAGGCTCAGGGTCAAGTGGGTGGGTCACCGGATGGGTTGGCGCCCGGGGAGTCCGTACCGTCGAGATGTGGCCGCGAGAGCGGGCCACGGACCACTCGAAGGACGGAGACCTCCCATGTCGGCGCCCACGCACACCCGGCTCCACCCGGCCCCCCGGGGCGGTGCCGACACCAGGCTGCCGTGGTGGGCCCTCGCCCTGCCCGTGCTCGCCTTCGTCACGCTGCTGGCCCTGGTCCTGAACCCCTCCGACGCCCCCGCGGCCGCGGGGGAGCCCGCGCTCACCCACCTCGTGGAGCGCGCCCAGCAGCTCATAACCGGCTGAACACCCCGGAAGCTGCCGTCAACTCCCTGCGCCCCGTGGCCTGTTTCGTGCGAAGCTGGGTTCCATGAGCGTCGCAGAACCCCGCAGGATTGTCCTTTTCCGGCATGCGAAAGCCGACTGGCCCCCGGTGGCCGACCATGAGCGCCCGCTCGCCGAGCGGGGCCGCATGGATGCCGCGGTCGCCGGACGCAAGCTCGCCGACACCGGCATCGCCTTCGACCTGGCCCTGTGCTCCACCGCGGTCCGGACCCGGGAGACCTGGAAGCTCGCGGTCCAGGAGTTCCCGCAGCGACCGAAGACCGTCTACGAGGAGCGGATCTACGAGGCTTCGCCCGGCGAGCTGATCGCCCTGCTCAACGAAACCCCCGACGACGCGCAGAACGTCCTCCTGGTCGGCCACAACCCGGGCGTCCAGGGACTCGCCGACATCCTGGCCGGCGCGGCCGAGGGCGACGCCCGCGAGCGGATGAGCCGCAGGGGCTACCCGGCCGCCGCTTTCGCCGTCCTGTCCTTCACCGGCCCCTGGAAGACCCTGGAGCCCGGTGTCGCCACGCTGCTCGACTACTGGGCGCCGACCGAGTGACACCCCCGGCACGACGGCGGGAGCCCGGCCCTCCCCGGACGCGGGGGAGCCGGGCCCCTGCCCGTGACGTGACCGGGCGGCTCAGTCCCCGCCGGGTGTGTCGGCCGCCTCGACCTCCTCGCGGGTGACGCCCAGCAGGTACAGGACCGTGTCGAGGAAGGGGACGTTCACCGCGGTGTGGGCCGCCTGGCGCACCACCGGTTTGGCGTTGAAGGCGACCCCGAGACCCGCCGCGTTGAGCATGTCCAGATCGTTGGCGCCGTCACCGATCGCCACGGTCTGCGACAGCGGCACCCCCGCCTCGGTCGCGAACCGGCGCAGCAGCCGGGCCTTGCCCGCCCGGTCCACGATCTCGCCGGTGACCCGGCCGGTCAGCTTCCCGTCGACGATCTCCAGGGTGTTCGCCTGGGCGAAGTCCAGTCCCAGCCGGTCCTTCAGGTCGTCCGTGACCTGGGTGAACCCACCGGACACCACGCCGACTTGGTAGCCGAGCCGCTTCAGCGTACGGATCAGGGTGCGGGCGCCCGGCGTCAGCCGCACCTCGCTGCGCACCTTGTCCACCACGGAGGCGTCCAGCCCCTCCAGCAGCGCCACCCGCGCGTGCAGCGACTGCTCGAAGTCCAGCTCCCCGCGCATCGCCGCCGCCGTCACCTCGGCGACCTCGTCCTCGCAGCCGGCGTGCGCGGCGAAGAGCTCGATCACCTCGTCCTGGATGAGGGTCGAGTCCACGTCCATGACGACCAGGCGCTGCGCCCTCCGGTACAGCCCCGCCGCGACCACGGCGATGTCGACCCCGAGCCGGGCCGCGTCGGTCACCAGCGCGGTGCGCAGTGGCTCCGTCTCCACTCCGGACACCGCGAACTCCACCGCGGTCACCGGGTACTTGGCGAGCCGGAAGATGCGGTCGATGTTGCCGCCGGCCTTGGTGATCCGTGCGGCGATCGCCGCCGTCGCCTCCGAGGTGAGGGGGTGGCCCAGCACGGTGACCAGGGAACGGCCGAGCCCGCGCGGCCGGTTGTCGCCGATGCCGGAGATGATCTCCGCCTGCATCTTCATCGAGTCCGCCCAGTTGTGGACGGTCGCCCGCAGGTCCCCTTCCAGCCCCCGGGGCGGCTCGGTCACGAGCGCGCAGAGCACGATGCGGCCACGGGTGACGACCTGCTCGATGTCGACCACGTCGACCGAGTAGGCGGCGAGGGTGTCGAAGAGGCCGGCCGTGATGCCCGGCCTGTCCTTGCCGAAGATCTTGACGAGCAGGGTGGGGAGCTCGGAGGTCTGCGATGCGCTCATGGTGTTACCACCGTATCCGGCACCCCGTGCCCAGCGCCCCCGAGGTCCGTCTGACGGACAGCGAACACCGGGCGTCGCCGAGGTGTCCCGGACCTTGCGTCCGCCGCCCCGCCGGCAGCCGCTGCCCGTCGCCCGCGCCTGCGCACGCGCCGTCGTCCCCGTCCGGCCCCGGGATCAGCGCCCCTCGTCCGGCCCGCGCGGCGCCGGGGGAGGCGGCGGAGGCGGCGGCACCTCCTGCGGCCACCACGGCGACCGCTCTGTGCCGCGCGCCCCGTCGCGTGGCCCGAGACCCCGTCCGGGCCCGTGCCGGAGCGGTCCGACGGGACCGATCACGGTGGGTGTGCCATGGACGTCGTCGGGCCCGTCGCGGTCACCGGGAGCCCGCGGACCGCCGGTAGGCCGCGCGTCCTCGGGGGGCCGCGCGTCCTCCGGAGGCCGTGACCTCCGCGGATCACGCGACTCCTGTTGCTCACGCGACTCCTGCGGCATCCGCAGGTACGGATTGGTGTCCGGGTTCGGTGGCCGGTACGGAGCACCCGGCGCGTACGGCCCGCGCACCGCGGCGGACCGCGCCCCCTGCTCCCGGTGCCCGAAGTCCTCCGCGGGCCCCGGCCGCCCGGCCCCCTCGACCCCTTCAGCCCCCTCGGCCCCCTCGGTTTTCCTGTCACCCCGTGCCAAGGGCGCCGCCCGCCACCCCGCGGTCCCGCTCGCCCGGGCCAGCAGCGCCCCCACCGCACCCGCTCCCGCGCCCCAGACGGCGCCCAGCAGGAGTGCCGTGCCGAGGCGACCGCGCAGTGCGATGCCGGCGCCGAACGCGTCGAGGCCGAGGACGGACAGCGAGGCGTCCGCGGACACCTCCGTCAGCAGGGCCGACAACGGCAGCGCCAGAGCCGTCACGACGCCCAGCCGCAGCGCGCACCGCGCTGCGAGGCCGGCCGTTCCCGGAGTCTGCGCCGCCGGGCGCCCCACCGGCGTCCGTCCCACCGGCGTGCGCACCGCCGTCAGGACCCCCGCCAGCAGCATCACCGACGCGGCCGCCACCCCCAGCAGCCACACCCGCCCGTCGAGCTCGGCCAGCCGTCCCAGCGTGACGGGCCGGTCGGAGCCGACCCCCAGGAGGTCGTCCAAGGGGCTGGGAAGCACCTGCAGCAGAGCCCCGCTCGCCCGTCCGTCCCACGGTACGAACAGACCGACCGACAGACCGAGTCCCACCCCGTTCGGCGCCCCCAGCAGCGCCGCTCCGGCGATCCGCCGGGGATGGTCGTCGCCGATCGCCGCGTACCCCGCCGCGGCGAGCCCCGCCGCCACCGCCACCAGCCCCACCGCGACGAGGGCGGACACGGCCGGCCGGACGGCCCGGTGCACGGCGTCCCAGCCGCGCGGCAGGGGAGCGCGGCGGGACGCCAGCAGCGCGACGAGCAGGACACCGGCCGACCAGCAGAGGCCGCCGAGCAGCGTCGGCCCCGTGTCGACGGTGAACCCGACCGTCGCCTCCGCGTCGACGAGGTCCCCGATCCGGTCCGGCAGCAGCCCCCCGACGTCACCGAGGTCGCCCAGCCCCGGTATCCCGCCCCCGCCCGGCAGGCCGTCCAGCCCCAGCGAGCCGCCGTCGAGGGTGACGACGTCGTGCCCGGCCCAGGCCAGTCCGCCCGCCATCGCGACGGACAGCGCCACCACGGTGCCCGCGCGCGCGAGGAGTTCGCTCCCGCGGACCACGGCCCCGGCCGCCCGCAGGGACCGCAGGAAGAAGTACGCCAGCAGCAGCGCGCCCACCAGGCTCACGCCCAGCGGCGTGACGTCGACGGCCGTGTCGGCCTCCGCCCCGAACAGCCCGAAGGCGGACACGTCACCGGACGGCGTGACCGATCCCCCCGCTCCCAGCGCCACCACCGCCGCGGTCATCGTGCCCAGGGAACCCGCCGAGTCCGCGTCCAGCAGGTGCAGCCCGAGCGCGGCGGTCCCCGCCATCCCGATCAGCGCCCAGCTCACCGCGGCGACCGCGGACATGACGACGTCCGCCCACGGCGTGCGCGCACCGCGCTCCGCGGCTCCGGCGCTCGTGGCAGCACCCATGGCAGACCCCCCGATCCGCGGCGCGGCGGCCGCGCCCGTCCCCCTCGCGTGGTTTACCACTCTCCGGGTCGATTTCAACCCCGGCGGCGGAGACGGTGGACGCGTTGGTGCGCGGTCGTGACAAGGCCCGGCTTCCGGTCCGCGGACCGAGCCTGAAATAGTTCCCCCCGATGTTCGACATCCCTAGACTCCCTGCGACGGGGGAAATTCGGGGGACAACTCAGTGGGGCATGGAGTGCCGGAACTCGTACTGGAATCAAACGGACGGACCTGGACGCTCGATCCGTCGAGGTCCTACACCCTCGGACGCGATCCGCAGGGGGACGTCGTGCTGGAGGACGCCAGGGTCTCCTGGCGCCACGCCACGATCAGCTTCAACGGCCGCAGTTGGGTCGTCGAGGACCACGGCAGCACCAACGGCACGTTCGTGCAGGGACAGCGGATCCACCACCTGGAGTGCAGCTCCGACACGGCGCTGAACCTGGGCAACGCCAACGACGGGCCCCGGGTGACGCTGTCCGGCGTCGCGGCCCCGGCCGCCGCGCCGCAGCAGCCGTACGCGGCCCAGGGGGCGGCCCCGGGCTGGGCCCAGCAGGCACCGCCGCAGCAGGTACCGCCGCAGCAGCCCGCCGCGCAGGCGGGCTGGCAGCAGCACGCGGCGCCGCAGCCGTCCGTGCCGCACATCCCGCCGCAGCAGGGCCCCGGTGGTGGCGCGGGGGCGCCGCCGGTCTACGGCGACCGCAGCCCCACCACGTTCCACCAGTTCTCGTTCGGCCGCGTGATGCGCATCGGCCGTGCCCTGGAGAACGACCTGGTCGTCTCCGACCTCCAGGTGTCCCGCAACCACGCCGAGTTCCACTCGACGCCCGACGGCCGCATGGAGATCCGCGACCTGGGCTCGCACAACGGCACGTACGTCAACGGCCAGCCGATCGCCAAGGGCGGCTCGCAACTGCTCGGCCCCACCGACATCGTGGGCGTCGGCCACTCGACGTTCCGGATCGTCGGCGACCGGCTCGAGGAGTTCGTCGACACCGGTGAGGTGTCCTTCTCCGCCCGCCATCTGACCGTCACGGTCGACGGCGGCAAGCAGATCCTCAAGGACGTCTCCTTCGGCGTCCCGGAGAAGTCGCTGATCGCGGTCATCGGCCCGTCCGGCTCCGGCAAGTCGACCCTGCTCAAGGCGCTCACCGGCTACCGGCCCGCCGACCAGGGCGAGGTCCTCTACGACAACCGGAACCTCTACAAGCAGTTCGCCGAGCTGCGTCAGCGCATCGGTCTGGTCCCGCAGGACGACATCCTGCACAAGGAGCTGACCGTCAAGAAGGCCCTGAAGTACGCGGCCAAGCTCCGCTTCCCGGCCGACACCACGGCCGCCGAGCGCGAGGCCCGGATCGACGAGGTGCTGCGCGAGCTGAAGCTGGACATCCACAAGGAGAAGAAGGTCACCTCCCTCTCCGGCGGCCAGCGCAAGCGCGTCTCGGTGGCCCTGGAGCTGCTCACCAAGCCGTCGCTGATCTTCCTGGACGAGCCGACCTCCGGTCTCGACCCGGGCATGGACCGCGACGTCATGCAGTTGCTGCGCGCTCTGGCCGACGACGGCCGCACGGTCCTCGTCGTCACCCACTCGGTGGCCGAGCTGGCGCTGTGCGACAAGCTCCTGGTGATGGCGCCCGGCGGATCCGTCGCCTACTTCGGCCCGCCCGAGGAGGCGCTGAACTTCTTCGGCTACGACACCTGGGCCGACGTCTTCTCCGCCTTCGAGAACTACCGGGACTACGACTGGGCGGGCCGCTGGAAGGGCTCGCAGCACTACCAGATGTACGCCGCGGACATCGACGCCGTCGCGCCGCAGTCCGTACAGGTCCCGGCGATGCAGGCGATGAGGCCGCCGAAGCCGCAGGGCTGGATGTCGCAGTTCGCCACGCTGGTGCGCCGCTACCTCTCGGTGATCGTCTCCGACAAGGGCTTCCTCGCCCTGATGGTGATCCTGCCGGCCGTGCTCGGGGCGGTCAGCCTGCTGATCGACGCGGACAAGGGGCTGCTGCCCAATCCGCCCCACCCGCAGACCGGCCGGATCGTCCCGAACGGCACGGCGACCACGGTCCTGCTGATCCTCGCGGTCGGCGCCTGCTTCGCGGGTGCCGCGAACTCCGTGCGCGAGCTGATCAAGGAGCGGGTCATCTACGAGCGGGAGCGCGCCACCGGCCTGTCCCGCTCGGCGTACCTGATGTCCAAGGTGTTCGTGCTGGGCATGATCACCGTGCTGCAGGGCCTGCTGGTCGGTGTGATCGGCTTCTCCAGCCGGGAGATCCCCGAGGAGGGCCTGGTCCTCGGCGGGTTCACGCTGCTGGAGCTCTCCCTGCCGATCATGGCGCTCGGCTTCACCTCGATGATGTTCGGCCTGATCATCTCCTCGCTGGTGAAGACCGCCGAGAAGACCATGCCGCTGCTGGTCATGTTCGCGATCATCCAGGTCGTCTTCACCGGCTGCCTCTTCACCCTGCACGGCTCGATAGGCGTCAACCAGTTCTCGTTCCTGATGCCGTCGCGCTGGGCGGTCGCCGCCTCCGGTGCCACGCTGGACTTCAACCGGATCAGCCCGCCGGAGACGGCCGGCGACACCGACCCGCTGTGGGAGCACACGGTCGGCGCCTGGGTCATGGACATGGGCGCGCTCGTCGCCCTCGGCGTGGTCTGCGGCTTCTTCGTGGCCCGCTTCCTGCGCCGGCACGAGCCCGAGGTCATGCGCAAGTAGGCACCGCCGTACGGCCCGAAGGGCGGCACCCTGTCAGGAGGGTGCCGCCCTTCGGTGTTCGTGTGCGTCGGGAAGAGGTCCGCGCCGACCTCAGTACGCGCTGTAGACGTTGTCCATGGAACCGTAGCGGTCGGCCGCGTAGTTGCAGGCGGCGGTGATGTTGGCGACCGGGTCGTAGATGTTCTTCGACGTGCCCGGCACGTGGTACGCCTCGAACGTCGGCGGGATCACCTGCAGCAGGCCCTTGGACGGGATGCCGTTGCGGGCGTTGATGTCCCAGAGGTTGATCGCGTGCGGGTTGCCCGAGGACTCCCGGATGATGTTGCGGTGGATGCCCTCGTAGGAGCCCGGGATGCCGTGCTTCTTCATGATGGACATGGCCTCGCGGATCCAGCCGTCCAGGTTGTTGCCGTAGGTCTTCGGGGCGGCCTTCTGCACCTCGGCGCGCTCGGCGGCACGGCTGGCGGCCTCCTCGGCCCGGCGGGCCTCCTCGGCCTTCTCCTTCGCGGCGGCCGCGGCGGCCTTCCGCTCGGCGGCGGCCTGGGCCGCGGCCTCCCTCTCCGCCTCGAACTTCGCGTCGATCTTCTCGATCTTCAGGTCGGCACCGGCCGCCGGGCCGGTGATGCCGGCCGTGACGCCCTTGATCGGCTCGGTGCTGTACGCCACCTTCGCGGTGGGCGCGGCGACCTCGCTCGTGGTGCTCGTCGACGCGTTGCTCGGCACCGCCGAGAAACCGATGGCGGCGGCGCCGAGGGCGGCGACACCGGCAGCGGCGATCTTGTGGTGGCGGTTCAGGGCAAGGCTATGACCACGGGTGAGGAAGTTCTTCGACATACGGAATGGACCTCTTCGAATAGCGCGGAGGTCGCCCGACGTGCCGGTGGGGGGGACGGGAATGCTTCCGGCAGAACGCCGCGGGCGGGACCCGCGGCGTTGAGCGACGGCAGCCATTCTTAGCGGTCGCAAAATGGCGAGGCAAAGATGTGACGTACGAAGTCGGGTAGTGGATCACGGATGGGCGAATCGGGCATATGGGACTGTATAAGCCGCTTATATGACCGGTATCGTGCTCCTAACCCGGTTCGTACGTGATGTGCGCCCTATGCGAGGCCTCACACCGCCCATCCGCGTTTCTCACTCGTGGTTGCTGGAGCAATGCGGTGTGTGAGGGGCTTCCTCCGGCAGCACCAGGTGGACGTCCCCGAACTCGTGCCACAGGTAGCGCCCGTGCAGCGCCTCCTCGTACCCGCGGTCGACCGCCGCCCGCCCCGCGACCGCCTCCAGCATCAGCAGGTGCGAGGCCTCCGGTTCGTGCAGCCCGGTCAGCAGCCCGTCCACCACCCGCACCCCGCGCTCCGGCGTCACCACCAGATCGGTCCATCCCGCACGGGCCCGCACCACCCCGTCCGCCCCGGCCGCCGACTCCACCGCCCGCACGGCCGTCGTCCCCACCGCGATCACCCGGCCGCCCCCCGCCCGCACCGCGCCGACCAGCCGGGCCGACGCCTCCGGCACCACGAACCGCTCCGGGTACGGCGGCTCGTGCGCCTCCGCCGACGCCACCCCGGCGTGCAGCACGACCGGCGCGAACTGCACCCCGCGGCTCACCAGCTCCGCCACCATCCGCGCCGTGAACGGGCGCCCCGCACTCGGCATCTCCGCGCTGCCCGTCCCCTCCGGCGACGGCAGCGCGAACACCGTCTGGTACGCCGACAACGGCTGGTCCCGCTCCGTGTAGGCGTACCGGATGGGCCGCCCGTGCTCCCGCAGCACCCCGGGCACGTCCCGCGACACGCGCGCCCACCACAGCCGCTCCCCCCGCGCGCTCAGCGGCTCCTCCAGCACCAGCCGCGCACCCCCGACCAGCCGCACCTCCGTCCCCGCGGGCCCGCCCGCCCGGCCCCCACCACCGCCCCCGCGAGGGGCGCCCGGCTCCCCGCCCCGACCGCGCGCACGCGTGGTGCCGCGTCCGTCGGGGTCCCGCAGCTCGACCGCCCACCGGCCGTCGTCACCGCGGGTGGAGAAATGCACCACCACACGGGTGTGCCCGATCCACCCGTCGACGGCCGCCGCCAGCGTGGGCGAGGTGTTCACCACCAGCAGGTCCCCGGCCCGCAGCAGCCACGGCAGCTCCACGAAGGCGTGGTGCGACACCGCCGTGCCCCGGGACACCAGCAGCCGCACCGAGTCCCGGTCGAGACCGGGCCCCCGCTGCTCGACCGGCACCCGCGCCGACAGCTCCTCCGGCACCCGGACGGCCAGCGTCACCGCCCCTCCTCCAGCAGCGCCGGAGCCGCGTAGCGACCGCTCGCCGGCCGCTCGTCCAGCAGCCGCAGGAAGGCCGGCACCACACGGGCCGGCTCCGGCCGCGGCGCGTCGTCGTCCGGCACGGCCGCCGCGTACAGGTCCGTCGCCATGTCCCCGGGGTCGACCGCCCACACCCGCAGCCCCGGCTCCTCCACGGCCAGCACCGCCGCCAGGTGGTCCAGCGCCGCCTTGGACGCCCCGTACCCGCCCCAGGTCTCGTAGGCCTCGGCGCCGGCGTCCGAGCTCACCGCGATCACCGTGCCCGCCCGCGAGGCCCGCAGCCGCGGAAGCGCCTCCTGCACCAGGCCCAGCGCCGCCACCAGGTTCACCTCCAGCGCCCGCCGCAGACCGTCCAGGGACAGCTCCTCCAGGCGCACCAGCGGCTCGGCGCCCAGCGCGCTCGCGTTGTGCACCAGCAGATCGACCCCGCCCAGCCGCTCCGCCGCGGCCACCAGCTCCGCGCGGTGCCCGGCGTCCGTGACGTCCCCGGGCAGCGCGACCACGCGCGTGCCGTGCGCGGACACCGCCCCGGCCGCCTCCGCCAGGGGGACCGCCCCCCGCGCGTCGAGCACCAGGTCCCAGCCGCGCGCGGCCAGCGCCCCGGCCAGCGCCTCTCCCAGTCCCTTCGAGGCTCCCGTGATGATCGCCACCGGCATGACATGCCCCCTTGTCGTGAACGCCGTCCGATCGGCGTGATCACACCGTAGGGACGCCGCCGCCCGCACCGCCTCGGACGCCGGACGCAGGCGGCCGGGTCCCTTCGCCCTACGCCGCCGACCCGAGGACCCCGCTCCCCGGGGTCCCGGGAGGCCCCCGGGGGTCCTAGGACCCGCGACCCGGGGCACGGCCGCCGCGGGCCCGATCCGGCCGCCACCGCCCGCCGGTACCGTGAGGACATGAGCCACGGCCCCCGGTCCGGCCTCGCCGCGGTGAGTTCCGCGCTGCTGGCCATGAGCAGGCACCTCGAGGTGCGCGACGTCCTCAAGACGATCGTCGTCTCCGCCCGCGAACTGCTCGACGCGCAGTACGCCGCGCTCGGCGTGCCCGACGACCACGGCGGGTTCGCCCAGTTCGTGGTCGACGGCGTCAGCGAAGAGCAGTGGAAGGCCATCGGTCCCCTTCCGCGCCAGCACGGCATCCTCGCCGCGATGCTGCGCGAGGCCGCGCCGCAGCGCCTCGCCGACGTGCGCCGGGACCCCCGCTTCGAGGGCTGGCCCAGCGCCCACCCCGAACTGGCCGACTTCCTCGGCCTGCCCATCCGCGCCGGCGACGAGGTCATCGGCGCCCTGTTCCTGGCCAACAAGAGGTGCCCCAAACCCGAGGGCGCCTGCGGCTTCACCCAGGACGACGAGGAACTGCTCGGCATCCTCGCCCAGCACGCCGCGATCGCCCTCACCAACGCCCGGCTCTACGAACGCAGCCGCGAGCTGACCATCGCCGAGGAACGCTCCCGCCTCGCCCACGAACTCCACGACGCCGTCAGCCAGAAGCTCTTCTCCCTGAGGCTGACGGCCCAGGCCGCGGCCCGCCTCGTGGACCGGGACCCCTCCCGCGCGAAGGGCGAGCTCCAGCAGGTCGCCGCCCTGGCCGCCGAAGCCGCCGACGAACTGCGCGCGGCGGTCGTCGAGCTGCGCCCCGCGGCCCTCGACGAGGACGGCCTCGTCGCCACCCTCCGCACCCAGGTACAGGTCCTCGACCGCGCCCACACCGCGCGCGTCACCTTCACCGGCCACGGCGTGCGGGCCCTGCCCGCCGCCCAGGAGGAAGCAGTGCTGCGCGTCGCCCAGGAGGCGCTGCACAACGCCCTGCGGCACTCCGGGGCCGACCACGTCGACGTCACCCTGGAACGCCGCGGCAGCGGAGCCGTCCTGCGGGTCACCGACGACGGCAGCGGCTTCGACCCGCGGATCGTCCGCCGCGCGGGACGCCATCTGGGCCTGGTCTCCATGCGGGACCGGGCGAGCGGGGTCGGCGGGAGGATGACCGTGGAATCGGCGCCCGGCAAGGGCACCACGATCGAGATGGAGGTCCCCGGTGGCTGACTCAATCAAGGTGCTGCTGGTCGACGACCACCAGGTGGTGCGCCGGGGCCTGCGCACCTTCCTCGAGGTGCAGGACGACATCGAGGTCGTCGGCGAGGCCGCGGACGGGGCCCAGGGAGTGGCCCTCGCGCAGGAGCTGCAGCCCGACGTCATCCTCATGGACGTCAAGATGCCGGGCATGGACGGCGTGGACGCGCTGCGCCGGCTCCGCGAACTGGACCACCCCGCGCGCGTGCTGGTCGTCACCAGCTTCACCGAGCAGCGCACGGTGGTCCCGGCCCTGCGCGCGGGCGCCGCCGGATACGTGTACAAGGACATCGACCCCGACGCGCTCGCCGGGGCCATCCGCTCCGTGCACGCCGGTCACGTCCTCCTCCAGGCCGAGGTGGCCGGCGCCCTGCTGTCCCAGGAGGAGAGCGCCCCGGGCCAGGGACGCGCCGGCTCGCTCACCGAACGGGAGCGCGAGGTGCTCGGCCTGATAGCGGACGGGCGTTCCAACCGGGAGATCGCCCGCGCCCTGGTGCTGTCCGAGAAGACCGTGAAGACGCACGTCTCGAACATCCTGATGAAACTCGACCTGGCGGACCGCACCCAGGCCGCCCTCTGGGCCGTGCGCCACGGTCTGAGCGGCTGACCCGCGACGCCCCGGACGGTACGGAAGGTTCCCCTCCGATCCGAGGTTCATACCGTCGTGGGAATGTCCCCCGAATGGCGCATCCTCTCCCGGGTGCCCGCCGTTCTCCCGTGCGTACCGCGGCGCCTGCCGCGGTCATCGCAAGGAGGGCTTGGAAAGTGAAGAACCTGAAGAAGGCGGCGGCCGTGACGATGGTGGCCGGCGGTCTGCTCGCCGCCGGTACGGGCATGGCCTCCGCCACCGAGGGCGCGCACGCCGGCGGCAAGGCCGTGGGCTCCCCGGGCGTCGTCTCCGGCAACCTCGTCCAGGTCCCGGTCGACGTCCCGGTCAACGTCTCCGGCAACAGCGTCAACGTCATCGGCCTGCTGAACCCGGCCTTCGGCAACGTGGCCGTCAACGGCTGACGCCCGTCACCGGAGCAGCGAAGCCCCCGGCCTCCCGGCCCCACACGGGAGGCCGGTCGCACGCCGCCCCGGCCGCCGTCGGCCGTGCCTGCCCGGTGCTCCGGGGCCCGGGAGGCACCCCGCCGACGCCGGGCGCGCCCCTCCGTCTCGGCGTCGACGTCGGCCGCCGAAACCGCGGGACGTCACCGCACTCCCCGCTCCCGCTCCTCCACCACGGAGTTGTACGCCGCGACCTGCGCCCGCCGAGCCGTTCGCTCCACCGGCCTGAGCGCCTCCCCGCGCGCCGCCATCTCCGAGGCGCTCACCGCACCCCCGTGCCCGCTCGCACCCGCCAGCGCGATCAGCGTCCCCACCCGCTGCGCCAACTCCAGCACCCGCACCGCCCGCGGCGGATACCCCGGCGCGAGCATCCCGCGCCCCGCCTCGGCCCGCGCCCGGTAGGCGTCGACCGCCGCCCGGGCCACCGGCCCCGACCCGGCCACGTCCAGCCGCGTCAGCACCTCGGTCGCCTCCCGCAGCGCCTCCGCCAGCTCCCGCTCGGCCTCACCGAGCGAGGGCACGTCGGCGGGCGGCGCCTCCCGCACCGCCAGGCAGTGCCACACGACCTCGACGTGCACATCGCCCTCCGGCCCGGCCTCGTGCACCTCCGGCACCAGCCCGAACGCGGCCCCGTGACAGACCACCGCCTCCTCGGCCTCCAGCGCCCGCGCGTTGAACTCCGGCGGTCCGCTCAGCCCCAGCGGATGCCCCGGCGCGGGCAGCGCGACCCGCAGCCCGGTCGCCCCCAGCGCCCGCAGCCGCCCCAGCGCCAGGGTGAGCCCCACGGGCGCGGACTCACCCGGCAGCCCCGCCACCCGGTGCACCGCGTCCTCGCCCACGACGGCGAGCACGGCGTCATCCGGCGAGACAAGTCCGGCAAACAGGGCGTTTCCCCAAGCGGCAAGGCGTCCAGCGCGCGGTTCCGAGAGCATGCCTCCACCCTAGGGCGACCTCAGGACCGGCCCGATGGAATGCCCGGCCCGGCCGGTGGCGTAGATTTCATGGAGGGCTGCGCCCACGGGTGCGGCGGACCGACCCACAGGCGTTACGCGACAGCCGAGACCGGCCACACTGCAAGGGGAGACAAGGCGCTCATGAGCGATGTTCTGGAACTTCAGGACGTATCCGTGGTTCGCGAGGGCCGGGCTCTGGTGGACCAGGTCTCCTGGTCGGTCAAGGAGGGCGAGCGCTGGGTCATCCTCGGCCCCAACGGCGCCGGCAAGACCACCCTCCTCAACATCGCGTCCAGCTACCTCTACCCCACCAAGGGCACCGCGACCATCCTCGGCGAGACCCTCGGCACGCCCGGCACCGACGTCTTCGAACTGCGCCCGCGCATCGGCATGGCCGGCATCGCCATGGCCGACAAGCTCCCCAAGGGCCAGACGGTCCTGCAGACCGTGCTCACCGCCGCCTACGGCATGACCGCCGGCTGGCAGGAGGAGTACGAGGACGTCGACGAGCAGCGCGCCCGCGCCTTCCTCGACCGCCTCGGCATGTCCGCCTACCTGGAGCGCAGGTTCGGCACCCTCTCCGAGGGCGAGCGCAAGCGCACCCTCATCGCCCGCGCCCTGATGACCGACCCCGAGCTGCTGCTCCTCGACGAGCCCGCCGCCGGCCTCGACCTCGGCGGACGCGAGGACCTCGTGCGCCGCCTCGGCCGCCTCGCCCGCGACCCGATCGCCCCCTCCATGATCATGGTCACGCACCACGTCGAGGAGATCGCCCCGGGCTTCACCCACGTCCTGATGATCCGCCAGGGCAAGGTCCTCGCCGCCGGTCCGCTGGAGCTCGAACTCACCTCCCGCAACCTCTCCCTCTGCTTCGGCCTGCCGCTCGTCGTCGAACAGGTCGGCGACCGCTGGACCGCCCAGGGCCTCCCGATGTCCTGAACCCCTACGGTCCCTCAACCCACCGGGTACGAAGGCCCTTTCCCACCGACCGGCGCCCTGTCGGGGACCGGGCGCGCGGTCCTACCATGACCCTGTGGACATCGACGCATGGCTGTGGTGGCTGATCGGCGCGGCGGCGCTCGGCATCGGGCTCGTGATCACCGCGATGCCCGAACTCGGCATGCTCGCGGTGGGCGCCGTCGCCGCGGCAGTGGTCTCCGGGTTCTTCGACGGCGGCGCCGTCGCCCAGGTCGTGGTCTTCGCCGTCGTCTCGACCGCCCTCATCGCCGTCGTACGGCCCATCGCGAACAGACACCGCGCGCAACGGCCCCAACTCGCCACCGGCGTGGACGCCCTGAAGGGCAGACAGGCCGTCGTCCTGGAACGCGTCGACGGCTCCGGCGGCCGGATCAAGCTGGCCGGCGAGGTCTGGTCGGCACGCGCCCTCGACGCCGACCGTGCCTATGAAGTGGGCCAGGAAGTGGACGTCGTGGACATCGAGGGGGCCACGGCCATCGTCATGTGACCTCGCACGACACAACTGGGCCGAACCACCCCCGAGTTCCGCGAGGGTCTGTCAGACTCGACCAGCAAGATCTTCAGCAGGCATAGGATCTGTCCCAAGGCGCCGAGGCGAAGAAGGGTACGGGAAACCGACGATGGAACCCATCATCATCGTCCTGATCATCCTGGTGGTGTTGGTCTTCATCGCCCTGATCAAGACGATCCAAGTCATCCCACAGGCCAGCGCCGCCATCGTCGAGCGCTTCGGCCGCTACACGCGGACACTCAACGCGGGCCTCAACATCGTCGTCCCGTTCATCGACACCATCCGCAACCGCATCGACCTGCGCGAACAGGTCGTCCCGTTCCCGCCGCAGCCGGTGATCACCCAGGACAACCTGGTCGTCAACATCGACACCGTCATCTACTACCAGGTGACCGACGCGCGGGCCGCCACCTACGAGGTCGCCAGCTACATCCAGGCGATCGAGCAGCTCACCGTCACCACGCTGCGCAACATCATCGGCGGCATGGACCTGGAGCGGACCCTGACCTCCCGCGAGGAGATCAACGCGGCCCTGCGCGGCGTCCTCGACGAGGCCACCGGCAAGTGGGGCATCCGCGTCAACCGCGTCGAGCTCAAGGCCATCGAACCGCCCACCTCCATCCAGGACTCGATGGAGAAGCAGATGCGCGCCGACCGCGACAAGCGCGCCGCCATCCTCCAGGCCGAGGGCGTCCGGCAGTCCGAGATCCTGCGCGCCGAGGGCGAGAAGCAGTCCCAGATCCTCCGTGCCGAGGGCGAGGCCAAGGCCGCGGCCCTGCGCGCCGAGGGCGAGGCCCAGGCCGTCCGCACGGTCTTCGAGGCGATCCACGCCGGTGACCCGGACCAGAAGCTGCTGTCCTACCAGTACCTCCAGATGCTCCCCAAGATCGCCGAGGGGGACGCCAACAAGCTCTGGATCGTCCCCAGCGAGATCGGCGACGCGCTCAAGGGCCTCTCCGGCGCCGTGGGCAACTTCGGAGCCATGGGGGGCGGCGGTTCGGGCGGCAACGGCGCCTCCGGGGGCAGCGTCCCGCACCAGGAGCGCCGGGAGAAGCCGTCCATCGACTGACCCGACGCCGACCGCGACCCGAACGACGGGCCCGCCTCCCGGGAAATCCCCCGGGGAGCGGGCCCGTCGCCGGTATCCGGATCGGAGCTAGGCCGCGGACTGGACCAGCCACTCCGGCAGCGCGTCGAAGTCGTCCTGCCCCAGCGCCAGCAGCATCGCGTCCGCCGGCGTCGGCTCGAACGGCTGCCGCAGCAGCGGCATCCCCGCCTCCGCCGGAGTCCGGTTCGCCTTGCGGTGGTTGTCCTCCGCGCACGAGGCCACCGTGTTCAGCCAGGTGTCCCGACCGCCCTGCGACCGCGGCACCACGTGGTCCACGGTCGTCGCCCGCCGCCCGCAGTAGGCGCACCTGTACCGGTCCCGCACCAGCACACCCCGCCTCGACCACGGCGCTTGTCTTCGGAACGGCACCCTCACGTACTGGCAGAGCCGGATCACCCGGGGCACCGGTATGTCGACCGCGGCTCCCCGCATCCGCAGCTCGGGGTGGGCCTGCTCGACGACGGCCTTGTCCTGGAGCACCAGAACGACGGCTCGGTTGAGCGTCACCGTCGACAGCGGCTCGAAGCTCGCGTTCAGTACCAGCGTGTCCCGCATACCAGCCCACCTCCCGTGTGCACCGGCCCACTCCTCGGCGGGCTGGGATCAACTCTGGCCGGGCACACCGGGATGGACAACGCAATATCTGCTGCTCCAGCGGGAGGTGACTCCCGCGACCCCCGGCAACAAAAATGCCCGCCCCTGATCAATTCCAAGACCAGGGGCGGGCAAACGTTCCGTGAACGCTCGGAAGCGCCCGAATCGCTCAGGACTCGGCGGGCACCTCGTACTCACCGATCAGCTGGGCACGCGCGATCGTGTGGAACCGCAGGTTGAAGCCCACCACGGCAGGAGAGGCGTCCGCGTCCGGACCGAGCTTCT
The DNA here is from genome assembly GCF_008704515.1 of Streptomyces viridosporus T7A. Taxonomy (NCBI): domain Bacteria; kingdom Bacillati; phylum Actinomycetota; class Actinomycetes; order Kitasatosporales; family Streptomycetaceae; genus Streptomyces; species Streptomyces viridosporus. The sequence goes on along the minus strand of NZ_CP023700.1, from coordinate 2,110,280 downwards.
CCTGGTCCACGGCGTACACCGTGAACACGTACCGGTGCGGTCCGTCACCGGGCGGCGGCGCGGCACCGCCGAATTCCCTGGTGCCGTAGTCGTTGCGCGCGTGGACCGCGCCCTCGGGCAGCCCCTCGAACTTGCCGCTGCCCGCACCCGCCGGCAGCTCGGTCACCGAGGCCGGGATGTCGAACACCACCCAGTGCCAGAACCCGCTGCCGGTCGGGGCATCGGGGTCGTAGCAGGTCACGGCGAAGCTCTTGGTCTCCGGCGGGAAGCCCTCCCACCGCAACTGCGGCGAGGTGTTGCCCGCCGCGTGGACCTGAGCGTCCTTGAGCGTCGCCCCCTCCACGACGTCCTCGCTCGTCACCGTGAACGACGGCACGGGCGGATGGAAGTCATGGGGGAGCGGCCGCCGCTTGAGCTCGGTCACCTCGGTACCTCCTGATCGTCTACGTCCGGTGGGACCGAGCCTAGAACCAGTTGCGCCTGCTGCCGACCTCCGACAGCCACTGGTTCAGGTACGCCGCCCAGTCGGTCCCCTGGTAGTCGTTCAGCCCGACCTTGAAGGACCGGAAGGTGTCGCTGCCCTCGCTGAACAGGCCCCCCCTCTTGTCCATCTCCAGCACGACGTCCATCTCCCGCTCGTCGGCCACGAAGCTCAGCTCCACCTGGTTCAGCCCCCGGTACTGCTGCGGCGGGAAGAACTCGATCTCCTGGTAGAAGGGCAGCTTCTGCCGGGTGCCCCGGATGTGACCGCGCTCCATGTCCGCGTTCTTGAACCGGAAGCCCAGCTGGATGAACGCGTCCAGGATCGCCTTCTGCGCCGGCAGCGGGTGCACGTTGACCGGGTCCAGGTCACCGGAGTCCACGGCCCGCGCGATCGCCAGCTCGGTGGTCACCCCGATGTTCATCCCGCGCAGCGCCTGCCCGTCGATCATCGTGATCGGCGTCTCCCAGGGGATCTCCAGCCCGAACGGTACCGCGTGCACCGCGCCCGCCTGGAGCTCGAAGGCACCGCCCAGCCGGGACTTCGTGAACTCGATGTCCTGCTTGTACTCCTGGTCGCCGCTCTCCACCTCGACCTTGGCCTGCAGCCCGACCGACAGCCCCTCGATCTGCTGGTTCACGGACCCGCCCTGGATCCGCACCTCGCCCTGGACGACACCGCCCGGAACGACGTTGGCCTCGTGCAGCACCGTCTCGACCGAGGCCCCGCCGGCTCCCAGACTCGCGAGCAGCTTCTTGAACGCCATGTCTCTCCCTCTCCGGCGACCCCCGTGGGCCACACCTGATGCGTCGACCTGCATCGACAAGAACGCGATCCGGCGGTGGCCGGTTCCGTGCCCACCCTGGCAAGCACGGCGCCCGGCGACCACCCCGTGCCACCGCCCGTCTCCAGTACGCTGGGACGGCATGATCGCGATCCCCGACCGTACGCCCCTGCCCAGGAAGTTCTTCGACCGCCCCGTGCTCGAGGTCGCCCCCGACCTTCTCGGCCGGATCCTGGTGCGGACCACCCCCGACGGCCCGATCGCCCTCCGCCTGTCCGAGGTCGAGGCCTACGACGGTCCGAACGACCCCGGCTCGCACGCCTACCGGGGCCGCACGGCCCGCAATGACGTGATGTTCGGCCCGCCCGGCCACGTGTACGTCTACTTCACCTACGGGATGTGGTTCTGCATGAACCTGGTGTGCGGTCCCGAGGGCCGGGCGAGCGCGGTCCTGCTCCGCGCCGGCGAGATCATCGAGGGCGCGGAGCTGGCCCGGACCCGTCGGCTCTCGGCCCGCAACGACAAGGAACTGGCCAAAGGCCCGGCCCGCCTGGCCACGGCCCTGGACGTCGACCGCGCCCTCAACGGCACGGACGCCTGTACCGCCGACGACACCCCGCTCCGCGTCCTCACCGGCGCCCCCGTGCCCTCCGGCCAGGTGCGCAACGGCCCGCGCACCGGAGTCTCCGGCGACGGGGCCGTCCACCCCTGGCGCTTCTGGGTCGCCGACGACCCGACGGTGAGCCCGTACCGGGCCCATGTCCCGAGGCGCCGACGAGGTTGACTCAATCTTGGAAGCCGCGTAGCGTAGCGCGAGCCGCTTGAACCGGGTACGGCGATCGCCTGCAGCCGGAAGCGGCCAACCCACTACACAAGATCAGCCCCCAGCGGGCTCGGATTCCTCATGTCCGCATGTCTGAATTCCGAACCGCAGAGCTCGATTATGAATCGAGCGAGGGAATCGGCTAACGTAGTGAATGCCGAAAGGCCGACAGGCGAAAGCCCAAGGCCGACGGCAAATCCCGCCGACAGGGAATCGGATCGGAAAGATCTGATAGAGTCGGAAACGCAAGACCGAAGGGAAGCGCCCGGAGGAAAGCCCGGAGGGGTGAGTACGAAGGAAGCGCCCGTTCCTTGAGAACTCAACAGCGTGCCAAAAGTCAACGCCAGATATGTTGATACCCCGTCCATCGGGTACACCGATGGCCGAGGTTCCTTTGAAAAAACACAGCGAGGACGCTGTGTGCGAGGGGACTATTCCTCCCCTCGCACCGCTCTCGTGATGTGTGCACCGGAGAACCGGTAAACATTCACGGAGAGTTTGATCCTGGCTCAGGACGAACGCTGGCGGCGTGCTTAACACATGCAAGTCGAACGATGAACCACCTTCGGGTGGGGATTAGTGGCGAACGGGTGAGTAACACGTGGGCAATCTGCCCTGCACTTCGGGACAAGCCCTGGAAACGGGGTCTAATACCGGATACGACACCGGGAGGCATCTCCTCGGTGTGGAAAGCTCCGGCGGTGCAGGATGGGCCCGCGGCCTATCAGCTGGTTGGTGAGGTAACGGCTCACCAAGGCGACGACGGGTAGCCGGCCTGAGAGGGCGACCGGCCACACTGGGACTGAGACACGGCCCAGACTCCTACGGGAGGCAGCAGTGGGGAATATTGCACAATGGGCGCAAGCCTGATGCAGCGACGCCGCGTGAGGGATGACGGCCTTCGGGTTGTAAACCTCTTTCAGCAGGGAAGAAGCGCGAGTGACGGTACCTGCAGAAGAAGCGCCGGCTAACTACGTGCCAGCAGCCGCGGTAATACGTAGGGCGCGAGCGTTGTCCGGAATTATTGGGCGTAAAGAGCTCGTAGGCGGCCTGTCGCGTCGGTTGTGAAAGCCCGGGGCTCAACCCCGGGTCTGCAGTCGATACGGGCAGGCTAGAGTTCGGTAGGGGAGATCGGAATTCCTGGTGTAGCGGTGAAATGCGCAGATATCAGGAGGAACACCGGTGGCGAAGGCGGATCTCTGGGCCGACACTGACGCTGAGGAGCGAAAGCGTGGGGAGCGAACAGGATTAGATACCCTGGTAGTCCACGCCGTAAACGGTGGGCACTAGGTGTGGGCGACATTCCACGTCGTCCGTGCCGCAGCTAACGCATTAAGTGCCCCGCCTGGGGAGTACGGCCGCAAGGCTAAAACTCAAAGGAATTGACGGGGGCCCGCACAAGCGGCGGAGCATGTGGCTTAATTCGACGCAACGCGAAGAACCTTACCAAGGCTTGACATACACCGGAAAACCGTGGAGACACGGTCCCCCTTGTGGCCGGTGTACAGGTGGTGCATGGCTGTCGTCAGCTCGTGTCGTGAGATGTTGGGTTAAGTCCCGCAACGAGCGCAACCCTTGTCCCGTGTTGCCAGCAGGCCCCTCCGGGGGTGCTGGGGACTCACGGGAGACCGCCGGGGTCAACTCGGAGGAAGGTGGGGACGACGTCAAGTCATCATGCCCCTTATGTCTTGGGCTGCACACGTGCTACAATGGCCGGTACAATGAGCTGCGATACCGCGAGGTGGAGCGAATCTCAAAAAGCCGGTCTCAGTTCGGATTGGGGTCTGCAACTCGACCCCATGAAGTCGGAGTCGCTAGTAATCGCAGATCAGCACTGCTGCGGTGAATACGTTCCCGGGCCTTGTACACACCGCCCGTCACGTCACGAAAGTCGGTAACACCCGAAGCCGGTGGCCCAACCCCCCTGGGGAGGGAGCCGTCGAAGGTGGGACTGGCGATTGGGACGAAGTCGTAACAAGGTAGCCGTACCGGAAGGTGCGGCTGGATCACCTCCTTTCTAAGGAGCACTTCTAGGCCGCTCCGGCGGTCCAGGGGCCAGCATGCGGGCGCACGTCCCGCACTGGTTGCTCATGGGTGGAACGTTGACTACTCGGCACGGTCCAGGACGGACCAGGCGCTAGTACTGCCCCTGCGGGGCGTGGAACGCGGATCTGGTCGGCCGGCCGTGTCGGGCACGCTGTTGGGTGTCTGAGGGCACGGCCGCACGGCCGGGTCTTCGGTCGCCGGCCCCGGTGCAGCGCCGCGTGAGCGGTGTGTGACGGGTGGCTGGTCGTTGTTTGAGAACTGCACAGTGGACGCGAGCATCTGTGGCCAAGTTTTTAAGGGCGCACGGTGGATGCCTTGGCACCAGGAACCGATGAAGGACGTGGGAGGCCACGATAGGCCCCGGGGAGCCGTCAACCAGGCTGTGATCCGGGGGTGTCCGAATGGGGAAACCCGGCAGTCGTCATGGGCTGTCACCCGCTGCTGAACACATAGGCAGTGCGGAGGGAACGCGGGGAAGTGAAACATCTCAGTACCCGCAGGAAGAGAAAACAACCGTGATTCCGGGAGTAGTGGCGAGCGAAACCGGACGAGGCCAAACCGCAGGCGTGTGAGACCCGGCAGGGGTTGCGCATGCGGGGTTGTGGGATCTCTCTTCCACGGTCTGCCGGCCGTGGGACGAGTCAGAAACCGTTGGCGTAGGCGAAGGACATGCGAAAGGTCCGGCGCAGAGGGTAAGACCCCCGTAGCCGAAACGTCAGCGGCTCGTTGGAGAGACACCCAAGTAGCACGGGGCCCGAGAAATCCCGTGTGAATCCGGCGGGACCACCCGCCAAGCCTAAATATTCCCTGGTGACCGATAGCGGAGAGTACCGTGAGGGAATGGTGAAAAGTACCCCGGGAGGGGAGTGAAATAGTACCTGAAACCGTGTGCCTACAAGCCGTGGGAGCGTCGGAACGAGGCTTGCCTCGTTCTCGTGACTGCGTGCCTTTTGAAGAATGAGCCTGCGAGTTTGCGGTGTGTTGCGAGGTTAACCCGGGTGGGGAAGCCGTAGCGAAAGCGAGTCCGAACAGGGCGGTTTCAGTAGCACGCTCAAGACCCGAAGCGGAGTGATCTAGCCATGGGCAGGTTGAAGCGGAGGTAAGACTTCGTGGAGGACCGAACCCACCAGGGTTGAAAACCTGGGGGATGACCTGTGGTTAGGGGTGAAAGGCCAATCAAACTCCGTGATAGCTGGTTCTCCCCGAAATGCATTTAGGTGCAGCGTCGTGTGTTTCTTGCCGGAGGTAGAGCACTGGATAGGCGATGGGCCCTACCGGGTTACTGACCTTAGCCAAACTCCGAATGCCGGCAAGTGAGAGCGCGGCAGTGAGACCGTGGGGGATAAGCTCCATGGTCGAGAGGGAAACAGCCCAGAGCATCGACTAAGGCCCCCAAGCGTACGCTAAGTGGGAAAGGATGTGGAGTCGCAGAGACAACCAGGAGGTTGGCTTAGAAGCAGCCACCCTTGAAAGAGTGCGTAATAGCTCACTGGTCTAGTGATTCCGCGCCGACAATGTAGCGGGGCTCAAGCGTACCGCCGAAGTCGTGTCATTGCGATATGTACCCCCAACGGGGATCGTGATGGGTAGGGGAGCGTCGTGTGCCGGGTGAAGCAGCCGCGGAAGCGAGTTGTGGACGGTTCACGAGTGAGAATGCAGGCATGAGTAGCGATTCACACGTGAGAAACGTGTGCGCCGATTGACTAAGGGTTCCTGGGTCAAGCTGATCTGCCCAGGGTAAGTCGGGACCTAAGGCGAGGCCGACAGGCGTAGTCGATGGACAACCGGTTGATATTCCGGTACCCGCGGTGCAGCGCCAGACACCGAATCCAGTGATGCTAAGCCCGTGAAGCCGCCGGCCGAGTCTTCGGACGAGGCCGGAGTGGTGGAGCCGGTGACCCGAGCTGGTAGTAGGTGAGTGATGGGGTGACGCAGGAAGGCAGTCCAGCCCGGGCGGTGGTTGTCCCGGGGTAAGGGTGTAGGACGTCAGGTAGGCAAATCCGCCTGGCACATCGTCTGAGACCCGATGCCGAGCCGATTGCGGCGAAGTGGATGATCCTATGCTGTCGAGAAAAGCCTCTAGCGAGTTGCACGGCGGCCCGTACCCGAAACCGACTCAGGTGGTCAGGTAGAGAATACCGAGGCGTTCGGGTGAACTATGGTTAAGGAACTCGGCAAAATGCCCCCGTAACTTCGGGAGAAGGGGGGCCACACCTGGTGAGGGGACTTGCTCCTCGAGCTGGGGGTGGCCGCAGAGACCAGCGAGAAGCGACTGTTTACTAAAAACACAGGTCCGTGCGAAGCCGTAAGGCGAGGTATACGGACTGACGCCTGCCCGGTGCTGGAACGTTAAGGGGACCGGTCAGCTTGGATTCGTCCAGGCGAAGCTGAGAACTTAAGCGCCAGTAAACGGCGGTGGTAACTATAACCATCCTAAGGTAGCGAAATTCCTTGTCGGGTAAGTTCCGACCTGCACGAATGGCGTAACGACTTCTCGACTGTCTCAACCATAGGCCCGGTGAAATTGCACTACGAGTAAAGATGCTCGTTTCGCGCAGCAGGACGGAAAGACCCCGGGACCTTTACTACAGTTTGATATTGGTGTTCGGTTCGGCTTGTGTAGGATAGCTGGGAGACTGTGAAGCGGCCACGCCAGTGGTCGTGGAGTCGTCGTTGAAATACCAGTCTGGTCGTGCTGGATGTCTAACCTGGGTCCGTGATCCGGATCAGGGACAGTGTCTGATGGGTAGTTTAACTGGGGCGGTTGCCTCCTAAAGGGTAACGGAGGCGCCCAAAGGTTCCCTCAGCCTGGTTGGCAATCAGGTGGTGAGTGTAAGTGCACAAGGGAGCTTGACTGTGAGACCGACGGGTCGAGCAGGGACGAAAGTCGGGACTAGTGATCCGGCGGTGGCTTGTGGAAGCGCCGTCGCTCAACGGATAAAAGGTACCCCGGGGATAACAGGCTGATCTTCCCCAAGAGTCCATATCGACGGGATGGTTTGGCACCTCGATGTCGGCTCGTCGCATCCTGGGGCTGGAGTCGGTCCCAAGGGTTGGGCTGTTCGCCCATTAAAGCGGTACGCGAGCTGGGTTTAGAACGTCGTGAGACAGTTCGGTCCCTATCCGCTGTGCGCGCAGGAGTCTTGAGAAGGGCTGTCCCTAGTACGAGAGGACCGGGACGGACGAACCTCTGGTGTGCCAGTTGTCCTGCCAAGGGCATGGCTGGTTGGCTACGTTCGGGAGGGATAACCGCTGAAAGCATCTAAGCGGGAAGCCTGCTTCGAGATGAGGACTCCCACCCACTTGATGGGGTAAGGCTCCCAGCAGACGACTGGGTTGATAGGCCGGATCTGGAAGCACGGTAACGTGTGGAGGTGACCGGTACTAATAGGCCGAGGGCTTGTCCTCAGCTGCTCGCGTCCACTGTGTTGGTTCTGAGACAACGACCGTTGTCGGCTTTGAGCAGAACAGACAAAAGAAAAGTGTGCTTGTTCGCTCGAAACCATTAGGGTTTCGGTGGTCATAGCGTAGGGGAAACGCCCGGTTACATTCCGAACCCGGAAGCTAAGCCCTACCGCGCCGATGGTACTGCAGGGGGGACCCTGTGGGAGAGTAGGACGCCGCCGAACAATCTTTGGAAGGACCCTTGGTCCCAGCGTTCAGCTGGGACCAAGGGTCCTTTTCTATTTATGCTTGCGGTACCGAAGACAGGAGTTACCAATGTCCACCAACTCTCCCGACGACCGACCGGAGCGCGACCAGCGGCGACGGGACAGTGGTGACCGTTCCGATCGTGGCGGCCAGCGCGGCGGCCCGCGTCGAGGCGACGACCGGGACCGTGGGTTCCGTAGGGACGGAGACCGTCCCGCTTTCCGGCGTGACGACCGCGACCGTGATCGAGACCGGGACCGAGGCGGTGACCGCGACCGTGGATTCCGGCGTGACGACCGCAGCGGCGGCCGGCCGGAGCGTGGCGGCTTCCGGGGACGTGACGACCACCGCGGTGAGCGGGACGGTGGATACCGCGGACGGGACGACCGTAGTAGGGACGACCGCAGGACCGACCGGCGTGAGAGCGAGCGCGAGCGTTCCGATTTCCGCCGCGGCGATGACCGGGGTTACGGCCGGCGTGACGACAGCCGGGGCGGTGACCGTGGTGGCTTCCGCAGGGACGACAGCCGTGGTGGCGACCGCGCTGGATACCGGGGACGTGACGACTACCGCGGTGAGCGGGACGGTGGATACCGCGGGCGGGACGACCACCGCGATGAGCGGGGTGGCTTCCGCGGGCGCGACGACCGGGGTTACGGCCGGCGTGACGACAGCCGGGGCAGTGACCGTGGTGGCTTCCGCAGGGATGACAGCCGCGGTGACGACCGCGCTGGATACCGGGGACGTGACGACTACCGCGGTGAGCGGGACGGTGGATACCGCGGGCGGGACGACCACCGCGATGAGCGGGGTGGCTTCCGCGGGCGCGACGACCGAGGTTACGGTCGGCATGACGACAGCCGTGGCGGCGACCGTGGTGGCTTCCGGCGGGATGACAGCCGCGGTGGTGACCGTGGTGGTTTCCGCAGGGATGACAGCCGTGGCGGCGACCGTGGTGGCTTCCGGCGGGACGACAGCCGTGGCGGCGACCGTGGTGGCTTCCGCAGGGACGACAGCCGCGGTGACGACCGTGGTGGCTTCCGCAGGGACGACAGCCGCGGTGGCGACCGTGGTGGTTTCCGTAGGGATGACAGCCGCGGTGGTGACCGTGGTGGTTTCCGCAGGGACGACAGCCGGGGCGGCGAGCGGGGCGGTTTCCGGGGGCGTGATGACCGTGGGCGCGGGCCTCGGAGGGACGACCGGGGCGGACGGCCCGGTGGATACCGTGGGCGGGACGACCGGCACGGTGGCCAGCGGTTCCGCGAGGAGCGGGACCGGGACCGGGAGCCGATCAAGCGGTTGCCGATCCCCGAGGACGTCACCGGCGAGGAGATCGACAAGGACGTGCGGCAGGAGCTGCAGAGCCTGCCCAAGACCCTCGCGGAGGACGTCGCCAAGAACCTGGTGATGGTCGCCCGGCTGCTCGACGAGGACCCCGAGAAGGCGTACGACTACTCCAAGGTGGCCCTGCGGCTGGCGTCGCGCGTCGCCGCCGTACGGGAGGCCGCCGGGTTCGCCGCGTACGCCAACCAGAAGTACGCCGAGGCGCTCGCCGAGTTCCGGGCCGCGCGGCGGATGACCGGGACCGTCGACCTGTGGCCGCTCATGGCCGACTGCGAGCGTGGGCTCGGACGGCCGGAGAAGACGCTGGATATGGCCGGGGCGCCCGAGGTGCAGAAGCTTGACAAGGCCGGACAGGTCGAGATGAGGCTCGTCGCGGCCGGCGCCCGGCGTGACATGGGGCAGCTGGACGCGGCGATCGTGACGCTGCAGAGCTCCGAGCTGGCGTCGAACTCCGTACAGCCGTGGACCGCGCGGCTGCGTTACGCCTACGCCGACGCGCTGCTCGCCGCCGGACGGACCGGCGAGGCACGGGACTGGTTCGCCAAGGCCGTGGAGGCCGACCGGGACGGCAGCACGGACGCCTCCGACCGGCTGGCCGAGCTGGACGGCGTGGAGTTCCTGGACGCCCTCGACGAGGAGGGGAACGACGACGTCCGCACGGACGCGGACGAGGACGAGGACACCGACAAGGACTGATCGGCGTCCTGGCCTCCCCGCGCGGCGGGGAGCGGTGTGGAGGGGCGGGCCCCGTCGGGGCCCGCCCCTCGCCGTCAGAGGTCGAGTGCGCGCAGGACCAGGCCGGAGGCCGGCTTCGGGCCGAACGACGTCGACTTGCGGGGCATCGTGACGCCCTGGCGGGCGAGGTCGCGGACGACCTCCTCGCGGACCGGGTGCATCAGCACGGCCGTCCCGCCGTCGCGTTCCGCCTTCTCGACCGTCGCGGCCGTGTCGTGGATGTAGGCGATGCGGGCGGGGGAGTCCTCGGGGACGTGCCAGACGTGGTCGAGGAGCGTGACGTGCAGGACCGTCGCGTCCAGGGTGCGCCAGGCCGCGGGCCGGTCGGCCGGGACCGTGCGGGCCAGCAGTTCCGGGTCCGGGCGGTCGACGAGGTGGAAGGCGCCGTCTCCGGCGAGGAGGAAGGCGTTGCCCGCGGAGGCCGCCTCGGCCAGGGCTTCCATGGCCTCGGGCAGCGCGGTGCCGTCGAGGCGGCGGACGCGGAAGAGGCCGTCGAGGGCGCCCAGCGCGTCCGCGACCGGCAGGTCGTGCAGGAGGCGGTGGATGGCGCGGACCCGCAGGGGATAGCGGGCCGTGTCGACGAGGAGGACCAGGCCGTGGTCCCAGGGGCCGGGGGAGGGGCGCTCCGCGCGGAGCCGGCGGTAGGTCGCCCAGCGGTGGTGGCCGTCGGCGATGAGGGCCTGGTGGCCGGCGAGTTCCTTCCCGACCGCTGCCAGGTCCGCGGGGTCGGTGACGGACCACAGACGGTGGTGGATGCCGTCCTCCGTGGTGGTCGCGAGGAGCGGCGACTGCTCGGCGGTGTGCTCGATCAGGGCGGCCGTGACGGTCGCCGTGCCGTCGCCGCGGTAGGTCAGCAGCAGCGGTTCGAGGTTGGCGGAGGTGGCCCGCATCAGGTCGGCGCGGTCGGCGACGATGTGCGGCATGACGTCCTCGTGCGGCAGGACCAGCCGCTCGCCGGGGTCCGAGACGCGCAGCGCACCGATGAGGCCGCGCTGCAGCATGCCGGCGTCGTCGCGCTGCTCGTAGACGTACAGCCCGGGTTCGGCGTCGGCGGTCAGGACGCCCTCCGCGCGCCAGCGGCGCAGGGTGTCGGCGGCCTGGGCGTTGCGGGCCTCGGGCGTGTCCGCCTGGGGCAGGATCAGCCGGACGATGTTGTACGGGTCGGCGGACTGGAGGTGGTGCAGGCCGTCCGGACGGACGACGACGTCGTACGGCGGGGATGTCACGGCGGCCAGGCTGCCGACCCGGTCGGGGTCGTAACGAAGGCCTCGGAACGGAGTGAGTTCCAGGCCTCGGGGCGCCTTCGCTTCCGAGTGACCTGCTGTGTTCATCCAGGCATCGTACGGGGGTCGGCGGCATGGGGGATGATCGGGGGAAAGCCGTCGAACGAGGAGCGATGCGGAATGAGCCGGAGCGTCAGGACGAGGCCCGGGGCGAGTGGGCGTGCCCTGAGCGAGGCGTACGACACGGCTCTGCTCGACCTCGACGGCGTGGTGTACGCGGGCGGGAGCGCGATCGCCCACGCGGTCGAGTCGCTCGCGGCGGCCCGCGAGGGCGGCATGCACCTCGCCTACGTGACGAACAACGCCCTGCGCACTCCGGACACCGTGGCCGCGCACCTGACCGAGCTGGGGATACCGGCGGACCCCGGTGACGTCATCACCTCCGCGCAGGCCGTGGCGCGGCTGATCGCCGACCAGGTGCCGCAGGGCTCCCGGGTGCTGGTGGTCGGCGGCGAGGGACTGCGGGTGGCGCTGCGCGAGCGCGGGCTCGTGCCGGTGGAGTCGGCGGACGACGATCCGGTGGCGGTCGTGCAGGGATACGGCGGGCCCGAACTGCCGTGGGGGCGGTTCGCGGAGGCGTCCTACGCCGTCGCGCGCGGGGTGCCGTGGTTCGCGTCCAACACCGACCTGACGATTCCCAGCGGGCGGGGCATCGCACCGGGCAACGGCGCGGCGGTGGAGGTCGTACGGATCGCCACCGGCGCCGAGCCGCAGGTCGCGGGCAAGCCGCTGCCGCCGATGCACCGGGAGACGATCCTCCGTACGGGTGCCGAACGGCCGCTGGTGGTGGGGGACCGGCTGGACACCGACATCGAGGGCGCGTTCAACGGCGGGGTCGACTCCCTGCTGGTGCTGACCGGGGTGACGGACGGCGCGCAGCTGCTGGCCGCGCCGCCGCAGCACCGGCCGACCTATGTCGACGCCGATCTGCGCGGACTGCTCACCGGGCAGCCGGAGGTCGTCGAGGCGGACGGCGGGTTCCGCTGCGGAGGCTGGACGGCGACGGCCGGGGGCGCGGAGGTCCTCCCTGGCCGAGCGAAGTCGGGAGCGCGGGGACGGCTGGAGCTCGACGGGGACGGTGCCGCGTCGGACGGGCTGCGCGCGCTGTGCGCGGCGGCGTGGACGGCGGCCGGCGACGGTGTGTGCGAGCTGGACGGCGGCAAGGCACTGGCGCGGCTGGGACTGTGACTCCCGGCTCCGGCGCCCTCCGGCTCCGGCGCCCCCCGGCTCCGGCGCCCTCCGGCTCCGGCGTCACCGGCGCCCGCGCTTCTCCGCCGCCTCTCCTCCCCGTCCGTCTTTGTTCGTCCTTGTCCGCCCCGTCCGTCCCCCGGAGGACGAGTTCGGGGATCGTGATCGAATAGCAGGGTAGGCTAACCTAACCGCGTGTTGGTCGAGAGTCCCCCCGAACAGCGCGCGGACGATGTCCCCGCGCCCCCAAGGCGCCGGGTCGCGCGCTCCCTCGGGCTGCTCGTCTCCGTCGCGATCCTGGTGTTCGTCATGCTGGCGAGCCTCGCGATCGGGGCGAAGGACCTGTCCCTCGACCAGGTCTGGCACGGCCTGTTCGAGGACACCGGCAGCTACAGCGACGTCGTCGTCGCCGACCGGTTGTCACGCACCGTGCTCGGGTTGCTCGCCGGCGCGGCGCTCGGCCTGTCGGGGGCGGTGCTGCAGGCGCTCACCCGCAATCCGCTGGCCGACCCCGGGCTGCTCGGCATCAACGCGGGCGCGTCCGCGGCCGTGGTCACCGCCATCACCTTCTTCGGCGTCACCTCGCTGTCCGGGTACGTGTGGTTCGCGTTCTTCGGCGCGGCGGCCGTCGGGGCGCTGGTGTGGTTCCTGGGCGGCAGCCGGGGCGCGACGCCGGTGCGGCTCGTGCTCGCCGGTACCGCGATCAGCGCCGCCCTCTACGGCTACATCCAGGCCGTCATGATCCTGGACGACGCGGCGCTCGGCAGGATGCGTTTTTGGACGGTGGGGTCGCTGTCCTCGGGGAACGCCTCGACCATCGAGCAGGTCCTGCCGTTCCTGCTGGTCGGCTGCGCGCTGGCGCTGCTGCTGGCCCGGCCGCTCAATGCCATGGCCATGGGCGACGACACCGCCAAGGCCCTCGGCGCCGATCTCAACCGCACCCGGGCGCTGTCCATGCTCGCCGCGACCGTGCTGTGCGGGGCCGCGACCGCCGCGTGCGGGCCGATCGTGTTCGTCGGTCTGATGGTGCCGCACGTCGTGCGCTCCTTCACCGGGCCCGACCTGCGCTGGATCCTGCCGTACGCGGCGATCCTGTCGCCCGTGCTGCTGATCGGAGCCGATGTGATCGGCCGGATCGTGACCCGGCCCGCGGAGCTCCAGGTCGGCATCGTCACGGCGATCCTCGGCGGCCCGGTCTTCATCCTTCTGGTACGACGGCGGAGGACGGCTCAGCTGTGAAGACCAACCGCGCGGTACGGACTCCCGGCGGCCTCTCGGTCCGGCTGGACGTGCGTGCCCTCACCGTCGTCGTGCTGCTCCTGCTCGCGGCGCTCACCGCGAGCGTGGTGCTGATCGGCACCGGCGACTTCCCGATGTCCGCCGCCGACGTGCTCAGGACGCTCGTCGGGGAGGGCGACGCCGGGCAGGAGTTCATCGTCACCGAACTGCGGCTGCCCCGGGTCCTGGTCGGCCTGCTGGTCGGTGCCTCGCTCGGACTCGGCGGCGCCCTGTTCCAGGCCATTTCCCGCAATCCGCTGGGCAGCCCGGACGTCCTCGGCCTCGGGCAGGGGGCGACCGCCGGCGCGCTCACGGTGATCGTGCTGTTCTCCGGCACCGCCGACCAGGTCGCCGTCGGTGCGCTCGTCGGCGGGCTGGTGACCGGGTTCGCCATCTACGTGCTCGCCTGGAAGCGGGGCGTGCACGGATACCGGCTGGTCCTGGTCGGCATCGGTGTCTCGGCGATCGTCACGGCGGTCAACGGATACCTGCTCACCAAGTCCGACATCGTCGACGCGGCCCGCGCGGTCGTGTGGATGACCGGTTCCCTCGACGGCCGTGACTGGGCCCAGGTCTGGCCGCTGCTCACCCTGTGCATCGTCCTCGTCCCCCTGGTCCTCGCCAACTCCCGCGGGCTGAGGATGATGGAGATGGGCGACGACGTCTCGTCCGCCCTCGGGGTGCGGGTGGAGCGCGTACGGCTGGTGCTGCTGGTGTCGGCCGTGCTGCTCACCGCCTCCGCGACCGCCGCCGCCGGACCGGTCGCCTTCGTCGCGCTCACCTCGCCGCAGCTCGCCCGGCGCCTGACCCGTTCGCCCGGGCCGAACCTGGTGGCGTCGCTGTGCATGGGCGCCGCCCTGCTGGTCACCGCCGACTGGGTCTCGCAGCGGGCGTTCGGCACCGACCAGTTGCCCGTGGGCGTGGTCACCGGCGTGGTCGGCGGTGTCTATCTGCTGTGGCTGCTGGTCACCGAGCGCAGGGCGGGGCGCATATGAGCGCCGGGACCGAGAAGGACGGGAGCGGCAAGAACAGTGCCAGCAGCGGGCTGGACGACCGAAGGAGCACCGTGAACCGACTGTCCGCCGAGAACGTCACCCTCGCCTACGACCAGCGGGTCATCGCCGAGCAGCTGTCGGTGGAGATACCGGACAACTCCTTCACCGTGATCGTCGGCCCCAACGCCTGCGGCAAGTCGACGCTGCTGCGGGCGCTGTCGCGGATGCTCAAGCCCAGCGAGGGCCGGGTCCTGCTCGACGGACAGGTCATCCAGTCGATGCCCGCGAAGAAGGTCGCCCGGACCCTGGGGCTGCTGCCCCAGTCGTCGATCGCGCCCGACGGCATCACGGTCGCCGACCTGGTGGGCCGCGGCCGTTACCCGCACCAGGGCATCCTGCGCCAGTGGTCGGCCGAGGACGAGCGGGTCGTCCGGGAGTCGATGACCCAGACCGGGGTCGCCGAGCTGGCGGAGCGGTACGTCGACGAGCTCTCCGGCGGTCAGCGGCAGCGCGTGTGGATCGCGATGGCACTGGCCCAGCAGACCCCGCTGCTGCTGCTCGACGAGCCGACCACCTACCTGGACATCCAGCACCAGATCGACGTCCTGGACCTGTGCGCGGACCTGCACGAGGAGCAGGGACGCACCCTCGTCGCCGTGCTGCACGACCTCAACCACGCCGCCCGGTACGCCACCCACCTCATCGCCCTGCGCGGGGGGAAGGTCATCGCCCAGGGCGCGCCGAAGGACATCGTCACCGCCGGGCTGGTCGAGGAGGTCTTCGGGCTGCGCTGCCAGGTCATCGACGACCCCGAGACGGGCACGCCCCTGATCGTGCCGGCGGCGCGCCGGGCGCGGACGGCGGCCGGGGACCGGGACGCGGCCCGGAAGGCGGTCGCTACAGGAGCTTCCTGAGGTGGAACAGGTCGCGCAGCCCCGCCTCCAGCTTCACCCGGCCCGAACCCCAGGCCCTGGCGAAGTGCAGCTCGCCGTCGACCAGGGCCACCAGGTCGTCGCCGGTCATCGCGAGCCTTATCTGGGCCTTCTCGCGCGGCGGGCCCGGAAAGGTGTCGTGCACCTCGATCCGGCCGCCGGTGAGCCGGCCGGCGAAGGTCACGTCCAGGTCGGTGACGTGACAGCTGACCGAGCGGTCCATCGCCGCGGCCGCGCGGACGTCCCCCTCGGCGTGCTGCATGCTGTCCGAAAGCTTGTCGAGTGCGGCACGGCACTCCTCGATCGTGGCCATCGCGGACGACGGTACCCCAGGCGTTCGCGGTAGCGTCGGGGCATGAACGACGCAGCGCCGGAGGCGGAGCACACGGAGCCGGTCCTCGCGGAGCCGCAGCCGCAGTCACGACACGCCGGGCCGCAGGCGCCGCCCGAGCCGGAGCCCGATCCGGGGCCCGCCGGCCCGGTTCCCCTGGACGTGCCGCGCACCCCCACCGGCAACGCCGAGGTGGACGCCCGTCTCGAGCGGCTGGCCGACGCCGACCACCTCGCCACGGACGGTCACGTCGAGGTGTACGAGGATGTGCACCGGGGGCTGCGCGACGCGCTCACCGCGCTCGACGCCGGTCCGGGGGCCCCGGCTCCCGCCCGTCACCCGACCGCCACCCCTCGACCAGGCCCTTCGGGCCACCCATCCGATCCGGCACACGCACACAGGAGCTGAACCGAACGTGGCAGGAGTCGCACGCCGCCGTCTCGACGCGGAACTGGTCCGCCGCAAGCTGGCGCGCTCGCGCGAGCACGCCAGCCAGCTGATCGCCGCGGGCCGGGTCAGCGTCGGCAAGACCGTCGCGACCAAGCCCGCCACGCAGGTGGAGACCGCCGCCGCGATCGTCGTCGCCGACGACGCCGGCGACCCGGACTACGTGTCGCGCGGCGGCCACAAACTGGCCGGGGCGCTCGACGCCTTCGTGCCGCGGGGACTGGTGGTCGAGGGGCGGCGGGCGCTGGACGCCGGCGCCTCCACCGGCGGCTTCACCGACGTCCTGCTGCGGGCCGGGGCCGCGCACGTGGTCGCCGTGGACGTGGGGTACGGACAACTCGCCTGGTCTCTTCGGAACGATGAACGCGTCACCGTCAAGGACCGTACGAACGTACGGGAGTTGACGCTCGAGGCGATCGATGGGGAGCCTGTGGATCTTGTCGTGGGGGATCTGTCCTTCATTCCGCTCGGACTGGTCCTGCCCGCCCTGAAGCGGTGCGTGGGACCGGACGCCGACCTGGTGATGATGGTCAAGCCGCAGTTCGAGGTGGGCAAGGAGCGGCTGGGCAGCGGAGGAGTGGTCCGCAGCCCGCAACTGCGCGCCGAGGCCGTGCGCGGGGTGGCGGCCAAGGCCTGGGAGCTGGGACTCGGGGCGAAGGGCGTGACGGCGAGCCCCTTGCCCGGACCTTCCGGGAATGTCGAATATTTTCTGTGGCTGCGGGCCGGGGCTCCGGAACTGGACCCGGCCGACGTTGACCGTGCAGTGGCGGAGGGGCCGCGTTGACACAGAACCGAGCTCGTACTGTTTTCCTGCTGGCCCACACCGGGCGGCCCGCGGCCATCCGCAGCGCCGAACTCGTGGTCAAGGGGCTGCTGCGCTCCGGGCTCGGGGTGCGGGTGCTGGAGGACGAGGCGCGCGACCTGCCGCTGCCGGACGACGTGGAGACCGTCAAGGAGGCCACTCCGCAGTGCCTGGACGGCTGTGAGTTGCTGATCGTGCTCGGCGGCGACGGGACGCTGCTGCGCGGCGCCGAGTTCGCCCGCGCCTCCGGGGTGCCCATGCTCGGCGTCAACCTCGGGCGGGTCGGGTTCCTCGCCGAGGCCGAGCGGGACGACCTCGACAAGGTGGTCGACCGCGTGGTGAGCCGGGCGTACGAGGTCGAGGAGCGCATGACCGTCGACGTCGTCGTGCACCGCAACGGCGACATCGTGCACACGGACTGGGCGCTGAACGAGGCGGCCGTGCAGAAGGTGTCCGCCGAGCGGATGCTGGAGGTCGTGCTGGAGATCGACGGGCGGCCGGTCACCGGGTTCGGCTGCGACGGGATCGTGTGCGCCACCCCGACCGGCTCGACCGCCTACGCGTTCTCCGCGGGCGGGCCCGTGGTGTGGCCCGAGGTCGAGGCGCTGCTGATGGTGCCGATCTCGGCGCACGCGCTGTTCGCCAAGCCGCTGGTGACCTCGCCGGACTCCGTGCTGGCGGTGGAGGTGCTGCCGCACGTGCCGCCGGGCGTGCTGTGGTGCGACGGGCGGCGCACGGTGGAGCTGCCGTCCGGCGCCCGCGTGGAGGTGCGGCGCGGAGCCGTGCCGGTGCGGCTGGCCCGGCTGCACCACGCCTCGTTCACGGACCGTCTGGTGGCGAAGTTCGCGCTGCCGGTCTCGGGGTGGCGCGGGGCGCCGCACTAGGCGGCGTCCGGCAAGAGGGGAACACCTGTTCGGTGAGTGACCCGCCGCACGGCTGCGACGTGCGGTGACCCCCCGATGGGTGGGGCGGCGTCGCACGGCCACCGCGAAACCTCGTAAGGTCTGGAACGTGCTGGAGGAAATGCGGATACGGTCGCTCGGAGTCATCGACGACGCTGTCGTCGAGCTGTCGCCCGGCTTCACCGCCGTCACCGGCGAGACGGGCGCGGGCAAGACCATGGTGGTCACCAGCCTCGGCCTGCTGCTGGGGGGACGGGCGGATGCGGCCCTGGTGCGGATCGGCGCGCGGAACGCGGTCGTGGAGGGGCGGATCACCGTCCCCCGGGACACCGCGGCCGTGGTACGGGCCGAGGAGGCCGGGGCCGAACTCGACGACGGGTCGCTGCTGATCAGCCGTACCGTTTCCGCCGAGGGACGTTCACGGGCGCACGTCGGAGGACGGAGCGTGCCCGTGGGGCTGCTCGCCGAGATCGCCGACGACCTCGTGGCCGTGCACGGGCAGACCGACCAGCAGGGGCTGCTGAAGCTGTCCCGGCAGCGGCAGGCGCTCGACCGGTACGCCGGGTACGCGGTCGCCGTGCCGCTCGGCAAGTACGGCGGGGCGTACAAGCGGCTGCGGGCCGTCACCGCGGAGCTCGAGGAGCTCACCACGCGCGCGCGTGAGCGGGCCCAGGAGGCCGACATGCTGCGCTTCGGGCTCGAGGAGATCGCCGCCGTGGAGCCGCGCGCGGGCGAGGACGTGGAACTGGCGGAGGAGGCCGAGCGGCTCGGGCACGCCGAGGCGCTGGCGTCCGCCGCGGCGGTCGCGCACGCCGCCCTCGCGGGCAACCCGGAGGACCCCGAGGGCGTCGACGCCGGGACGCTCGTCGCGGGCGCCCAGCGGGCCCTGGAGGCCGTACGGGCCCACGACCCGGCGCTGGCCGCGCTCACCGACCGGATCGGGGAGGTCGGCATCCTGCTGCGCGACGTCGCGGGGGAACTCGCGGGGTACGCCGACGACCTGGACGCCGATCCGC
This sequence comes from Streptomyces viridosporus T7A, assembly GCF_008704515.1. NCBI lineage: Bacteria > Bacillati > Actinomycetota > Actinomycetes > Kitasatosporales > Streptomycetaceae > Streptomyces > Streptomyces viridosporus. The sequence continues at coordinate 2,091,242 of NZ_CP023700.1, read as the reverse complement.
TGCGGCTGGCCGCGGTGGAGGAACGGCGGGCCGCGCTCACCGGGCTGACCCGCAAGTACGGCGAGGACATCGCGGCCGTGCTGGCCTGGGCCGAGCAGAGCGCCGCGCGGCTGACCGAACTGGAGGGCGACGACGAGCGGATCACGGAGCTCACCGCCGAGCGGGACGAGCTGCGTGCCCAACTGGGCGTGCTGGCCCAGGAGCTGACGGACGCGCGGACGGAGGCGGCGGAGCGGTTCGCGGCGGCGGTGACCGCCGAACTGGCCTCGCTCGCCATGCCGCACGCGCGCGTGTCGTTCGACATCCGGCAGACCGAGGACCCCGAGGGCGTCGAGGTCGGCGGGCGCACGGTCGCCTACGGTCCGTCGGGCGTGGACGAGGTCGAGCTGCTGCTGGCCCCGCACCCCGGGGCGCCGCCCCGGCCCATCGCCAAAGGGGCGTCGGGCGGTGAGCTGTCGCGCGTGATGCTGGCCGTGGAGGTCGTGTTCGCGGGCACGGATCCCGTGCCGACGTACCTCTTCGACGAGGTCGACGCCGGTGTCGGCGGCAAGGCGGCGGTGGAGATCGGGCGCCGGCTCGCGCGGCTGGCGAAGACGGCGCAGGTCGTGGTCGTCACGCACCTGCCCCAGGTGGCCGCGTTCGCCGACCGGCAGCTGCTGGTCGAGAAGACCGACGACGGTTCGGTCACCCGGTCCGGCGTGAAGGTGCTCGAGGGCGAGGAGCGGATCCGGGAGCTGTCCCGGATGCTCGCGGGCCAGGAGGACTCGCAGACCGCCCGCGCACACGCGGAGGAACTGCTGGCGACGGCCCGGGCGGACGTGTAGCCGGGGAGCGCCCGGGCGCCGGCCGCGCCCGCGCCGCGCGGACGGCGGCACGGCCGCGCCCGGTCCGGTGGGATGACCACGCGTGGGGCGACGGGACGGCCGGCCGATCCCGCGGAACCGCCTCCTTCGGGCTCGCCGCCGCCCTCACCCGGGCCGGTACGGCCGCGCTGCGGGCCGAGGCTCCCGGCGGGCCCGGCCACCGGGAGCGGAGGGACCACACCGGCCGTGGCGCCGGGTGGTACGCGGGTCCCGCCGTCCTCGCGGCGGAGGCCGGGGTCGGACCCGTCGCCCATGCCGTCGCGCCGGGCGCGGCCGCGGCGCACGGGGACCGGGCGAGCGCGGCGGCCCGGTGGCCGGACGGGGTGGAGGGACCGGGAGCCGCTCGGCGTCCCGTTCCGGAGCCGATGCTTCCGTCACTCGTGTGGGTGACACACCCTCCCGTGCGACCCCGGCCCCGCGCTCCCGCCGTCCCGGAACACCCGTACGTCCTGGCATCCTTGACGGAGTACACGGGGGAAACCGTGCGGCACACCCCTGCGCACCACCCTTCTGTACGTTCTCCGTGACCGTCCGACCCGAACCAGGAGCCCGGCCGCGTGACCCCCGTGAGCAGCCACTCACCGCTGCGCACCGTGCAGGTGCTGGGCGGTGGCAACGCCGCCAGCAGCGCTCATGTGCGCTCGCTGGCCGCGGGGCTCGTCGCGCGGGGCGTGCGGGTCACGGTGTGCGCCCCCGCCGAGGCGGATCACACCTACGGCTTCACGGGCGTCGGCGCCGACCATGTGCACGTGCCGCGCAGCAGCGACCCGGGATCGGTGGCCGCGCTGCGGGCGGCCTGCACGGACGCCGACCTGGTGCACGCGCACGGGCTGCACGCCTCCTTCCGCACGGTGCTCGCCCTCAGCGGACGGCCCACCCCGCTCGTCGTGACCTGGCACGACCGGGCGCGCGCCGACGGTCCGCGCGCCCACTTCCTGCGGGTGCTGGAGCGGCGGGTCGTCAAGGCGGCCACCGTGGTGCTCGGGACGACCTCCGCCCTCGTGGACCGGGCGCGCCGCACGGGAGCGCGGGACGCGCGGCTGGCCGCGGTCTCGCTCCCCGGGACGCGCACGCCCCCGCAACCGGAGGACCCCGACCGGCTGCGGTCCAAGGTCCGGGCCGAACTCGGCGCCATGGGGCGTCCGCTGCTCCTCGCCGTCGGCTCCCTCGAACGGCACCGGGGCTACACCGCCCTGCTGGACGCCACGTACGCGTGGAGCCGCCTCGACCCCGTTCCGCTGGTCGTCATCGCGGGGGAGGGGCCGCTGCGCGGCGAACTCCAGCGGCGGATCGAGGCCGAGGACCTGCCGGTCCGGCTCATCGGCCGGCGCGACGACGTCCCCGACCTGCTCTCCGCCGCCGACCTCGCGCTGCTGCCCAGCCGGTGGGAGGCCCGCTCCCCGTTCGCCCAGGAGGCCCTCCACGCACGCGTGCCGCTCGTCGCGACCGGCGTCGGCGGCATCCCCGAACTCGTCGGCGACGCCGCCGAACTCGTCCCGTACGGCAACGCGCGAGCGCTCGCCGACGCCGTCCTACGGCTGCTGGACGACCCCGACCGCAGGGAGCTGCTCCGGCAGCGGGGCACGCGGCAGGCGGCGACCTGGCCGACCGAGGACGAGACGGTCGCCCAAGTGCTCAGCGTGTACGACGAACTGACCCGGCACCGACCGCTGATCTGATCCCGGGGCCGGGCGCGGGGCGGAGGCCGGCGGGTCAGGACACGTGCCGCCGGGCCCGCAGGGCCAGGCTCAACACCAGGACCGTCTGCGGGTCGTCGAGGTCGGTGCCCAGCAACTCGCCGATGCGGGCGAGCCGGTTGTAGAGCGTCTGCCGGTTCAGATGCAGTTCGCGGGCCGTCTCCGCCTTGCGTCCCGCATGGGCCAGATACGTCTCCAGGGTGGGCAGCAGCAAGGGCCTGGAGCGGCGGTCGTGGTCCAGGAGGGGACCGATCGCGCGGTCCACGAACGCCGCCAGGTCCGGATGGTCGCGCAGCCGCCACAGCAGCAGGTCGATGTCCAGCCGGCGGGCGTCGTACCAGGGGCGGTCCGGCAGGCCCTGCGCCGCGGTCGCCGTCTCCGCCGCGTGCCGCAGTCCCGCCGACGCCGCCGCCCAGCCGCCGGCCGGTCCGACCACCACGGCGGGCGGCCGGGTCCCCGGCCGCAGCATGCCCGCCCGCTCCACCCCGGCCCGCAGCGCCGCCGCCACCCGGTCCGCGACCGCAGGGCGCTCCGCCTCCGCGCGCAGCCCGAGCAGCAGCGGCACCCGCCCCTCGACCGGCCGCACCCCCAGCAGCACGGGCACCCCGAGCGAGGCCAGCTCCTCGGCCACCGCGCGGGCCAGCACCGCCCAGCCTCCCCCCTGCGGGGACAGGGCGTCGCCGAGCCGCATCACCACCGGCAGCAACGGGCCGGTGCCCGGCTTGAAGCCCAGCACGCGGGCCTGCGCGGGCGCGTCCTCGGCGGTGACACGGCCCTCGGCGAGGTCGGTGAGGAAGTCCCCGCGCCCCCGCGCCGCCAGCTCCTCCTCCTGGCGGGCCTGCATCAGCACCACGGCGAGGATGCCCGCGGTCCGCTCGGCCGCCATGCGGTGCACCGGTTCCGGCGTGCTCCGTACCGGCAGCAGCACCAGCCGGGCCCGCACGCCCCCGCTGCCGGGTCCGCCGCCGGGCACGTCCACCAGGGCCGAACCGGCCGGCGGGTCGTCCCGGTGCCGGTCCCGCAGCCCTTCCCACACCTGGAGCGGATCCGCGCCCTCGGGGCCCTCCCCGGCCGCGTACAGCAGTTGTCCGTCCGTCGTCTCCAGGAAGACCGGGTTGCCGGTGAACCCGGCCAGGATCTCCAGGACCTGGGGGACCCCGCCGCCGCCCAGCAGCGCCTCGGTGCACCGGCGGTGCACCTCCTCGGCGCGCTGCAGCAGCGCGTAGTGCCCGTTGACGATCTCGGTGTGGATCTCCTCGGTGACCGCCACGAACGGCACCTCGCGGTGCAGCTGGACCAGCGGCAGCCCCGCCGCCCGGGCCGTGTCGACGAGGGCGGCGGGCAGCCGGGCGAAGCGCGGCCCCAGCTCCACCACGAGCGCCGCGATGCCCCGCTCGGCCAGCGTGCGCACGAACGCGCGCTGGTCGGCCGGGCGGTGGCCGAGTCCGTATCCGGTGGTCAGCAGCAGTTCGCCGCCCTTGAGCAGCGAGGCGATGTGGGGCACCTCACCCGCGTGCACCCAGCGCACCGTGCGCTGCAGCCGGTCGGCGCCCGCCACGACCTCGGGCAGTCCGCCGCGCAGCCCGGGCAGCTCCAGCGCCCGCCGCACGGTGATCCCGGCGCCCCGGGTGTCGTACCCACCGTCCCTGCCGCTGTTCATGAGCGGGACGGTACCCGGGCGGGCCGGTGCGGGGCACCTCGCGGGGGTACGGCAGCGCGCAGGCCCGCCGGGGCCCCGCGCGCCCGGCGCAGGCCGACGACCGGGCCGCCGTCGACAGGACAGGGAGGCCCCGGCCGCCCCCCTCCCGGGAAACGGCCGATGTCCGTTCCCGGCCCGGGCGGACGGCCGCGGCCCCCGTCGGGCGTCCTCAGCCCCCGTACGCCCCGGACGCCGTCAGCCGCAGGGCGGTGTCGATGAGCGGCACGTGGCTGAACGCCTGCGGGAAGTTGCCCACCTGGCGCTTCAGGCGCGGATCCCATTCCTCCGCCAGCAGCCCGAGATCGTTGCGCAGCGACAGCAGCTTCTCGAACAGCTTGCGGGCCTCGTCCACGCGGCCGATCATCGCCAGGTCGTCGGCCATCCAGAACGAGCAGGCGAGGAACGCGCCCTCGTCGCCCGGGAGGCCGTCGACGCCCTCGTGCTGCCCCTCCGTCGGGTAGCGCAGGATGAAGCCGTCGGGCGTGGACAGCTCGCGCTGGATCGCCTCGATGGTGCCGATCACGCGCTTGTCGTCCGACGGCAGGAAACCCACCTGCGGGATCAGCAGCAGGGCGGCGTCCAGCTCCGTCGAGCCGTAGGACTGCGTGAAGGTGTTGCGCTCCTTGTCGTAGCCCTTCTCGCACACGTCCCGGTGGATGTCGTCGCGCAGCCGCTTGAAGTCCTCCAGCGGGCCGTCGGCGTCGCCGGACTCGATGAGCTTGATGGTGCGGTCGACCGCGACCCAGGCCATCACCTTGGAGTGCACGAAGTGGCGGCGCGGGCCGCGCACCTCCCAGATGCCCTCGTCCGGCTCCTGCCAGTGCTTCTGCAGGTAGCGGATCAGCTTGACCTGGAGCACGGAGGCGTAGTCGTTGCGGGACAGGCCGGTCATGTGGGCCAGGTGCAGGGCCTCGGTGACCTCGCCGTACACGTCCAGCTGGAGCTGGTGGGCGGCGCCGTTGCCGACCCGGACCGGGGTGGAGTTCTCGTAGCCGGGCAGCCAGTCCAGCTCCGCCTCGCCGAGCTCGCGCTCGCCGGCGATGCCGTACATGATCTGCAGGTTCTCCGGGTCGCCCGCCACCGCGCGCAGCAGCCACTCGCGCCAGGCGCGGGCCTCCTCGCGGTAGCCGGTGCGCAGCAGCGAGGACAGGGTGATCGCCGCGTCCCGCAGCCAGGTGTAGCGGTAGTCCCAGTTGCGGACGCCGCCGATGTCCTCCGGCAGGGAGGTGGTGGGCGCGGCGACGATGCCGCCGGTCGGGGCGTAGGTCAGGGCCTTCAGCGTGATCAGGGAGCGGATCACGGCCTCGCGGTAGGGGCCGTGGTACGTACAGTGCTCCACCCACTCGCGCCAGAAGTCCTCCGTCGCCTCCAGGGACTGCTCCGGCTCCGGCAGCGGCGGCGGCTCCTTGTGCGAGGGCTGCCAGGAGACCGTGAAGGCGATCCGGTCGCCCGGCGCGACCGTGAAGTCCGCGTACGTGGTCAGCGCCTCGCCGTAGGTCTCGGCGGGTGTGTCGAACCACACGGAGTCCGGGCCCGCGACGGCGACCGTGCGCCCCTCGTGCTTGTGCACCCACGGCACCACCCGGCCGTAGGAGAACCGCATCCGCAGCGCCGAGCGCATCGGCACCCGGCCGGAGACGCCCTCCACGATCCGGATCAGCTGCGGGGCGCCGTCGCGCGGGGGCATGAAGTCGGTCACCCGGACCGTGCCGCGCGGGGTGTCCCACTCCGACTCCAGGACCAGCGAGTCGCCGCGGTAGCCCCGCCGGGTCGCCGCGGGCGGCTGGTCGTCGGGGGCGTGTGCGGGACCGAGCCGCCAGAAACCGTGTTCCTCGGTGCCCAGCAGACCGGCGAAGATGGCGTGGGAGTCGAAGCGGGGCAGGCACAGCCAGTCCACTGTGCCGTCCCGGCAGACCAGGGCAGCGGTCTGCATGTCTCCGATGAGTGCGTAGTCTTCGATGCGCCCGGCCACGTGCAACTCCAGTCGAACGGCCACGTCACCCCACAAGGGGCTGTCGCTAGTGCGGTCAAGGGGTTTTTGCAATGCGTTGTTGAGCGTGAAGCACAGCAGTCGCTCAGTCGTCGTGCGAAGCGTCAATTGTTGCTCAACGAACCGACGAGCTGTCGTTGTTCCGGAACTTACGGTCGGGGGTGGTGCCGTTCGGCCGGCCGGGCTCGTCGGTGAGTGTCCGAGCAGGATACGACGCACGTAGATGATCTGTGTGCCGCTCCGGAGAACCGGATTCCGCTGAACGAGTGAGCGGCGGGCAAAGGACCCGTGAAGGGTGCGTTTCCGTGTCGGTGCGTGCGCGCTGCGTGTGCGGTACGTGCGCGGACGTCGCCGCGCCGCGGCGCTGATACGCTGGTAGCCCGTGGACCGGTGGGCGAGAAACCCCGGAACCGCATCCCCCAGACCGCGACCACGGGAGCCCCCTCTTGGCCATGCCGCCCAAATCTTCGACGACCAAGCACATCTTCGTCACCGGGGGTGTCGCTTCCTCCCTCGGCAAGGGCCTGACGGCCTCCAGCCTCGGCATGCTGCTCAAGGCCCGGGGTCTGCGCGTGGTGATGCAGAAGCTCGACCCGTACCTGAACGTGGACCCGGGCACGATGAACCCCTTCCAGCACGGTGAGGTGTTCGTCACCAACGACGGTGCCGAGACCGACCTGGACATCGGCCACTACGAGCGCTTCCTCGACCGCGACCTGGACGGTTCCGCCAACGTCACCACGGGCCAGGTCTACTCCACGGTGATCGCCAAGGAGCGGCGCGGCGAGTACCTGGGCGACACCGTGCAGGTCATCCCGCACATCACCAACGAGATCAAGCACCGCATCCGCCGCATGGCGACGGACGAGGTGGACGTCGTGATCACCGAGGTCGGCGGCACGGTCGGCGACATCGAGTCGCTGCCGTTCCTGGAGACCGTCCGCCAGGTGCGGCACGAGGTCGGCCGGGACAACGTCTTCGTGGTGCACATCTCGCTCCTGCCGTACATCGGCCCCTCGGGCGAGCTGAAGACGAAGCCGACCCAGCACTCGGTCGCGGCCCTGCGCAACATCGGCATCCAGCCGGACGCGATCGTGCTGCGCTGCGACCGCGAGGTGCCGACCGCCATCAAGCGCAAGATCTCGCTGATGTGCGACGTGGACGAGGACGCCGTGGTCGCCTGCCCCGACGCCCGCTCGATCTACGACATCCCGAAGGTCGTGCACGCCGAGGGCCTGGACGCCTACGTCGTGCGCAAGCTGGACCTGCCCTTCCGGGACGTGGACTGGAGGACGTGGGACGACCTGCTCGACCGCGTCCACAACCCCGACCACGAGATCACCCTCGCCCTGGTCGGCAAGTACATCGACCTGCCCGACGCCTACCTCTCGGTCACCGAGGCACTGCGCGCGGGCGGCTTCGCCAACAGGGCCCGCGTGAAGATCAAGTGGGTCACCTCCGACGACTGCAAGACCCCGGCCGACGCCCAGGCGCAGCTCGGCGACGTCGACGCCATCTGCATCCCCGGCGGCTTCGGCGACCGCGGCGTGCTCGGCAAGGTCGGCGCCATCCGCTACGCCCGCGAGAACAAGATCCCGCTGCTGGGCCTGTGCCTGGGCCTGCAGTGCATCGTGATCGAGGCCGCGCGCAGCCTGGCGGACATCTCCGACGCCAACTCCACCGAGTTCGACCCGGCCACCTCCCACCCGGTCATCTCCACCATGGCCGAGCAGATGGACATCGTGGCCGGTGAGGGCGACATGGGCGGCACCATGCGGCTCGGCATGTACCCGGCGAAGCTGGCCGAGGGGTCGATCGTGCGCGAGGTGTACGACGGCAAGGAGTACGTCGAGGAGCGCCACCGCCACCGCTACGAGGTGAACAACGCCTACCGCGCGGAGCTGGAGAAGAAGGCGGGCATCGTCTTCTCCGGCACCTCCCCGGACGGCAAGCTCGTGGAGTACGTCGAGTACCCGCGCGAGGTCCACCCGTACCTGGTCGCGACCCAGGCGCACCCGGAGCTGCGCTCGCGTCCGACCCGTCCGCACCCGCTCTTCGCCGGCCTGGTGAAGGCCGCCGTCGAGCGGAAGATCTCGAAGTAACACACCGGTTGTACGGTTGCCGGGGTGCGAGCCCGCAAAAGGTCCGCACCCCGGCTGCTTTTCCCACGCAGTGCACGCGCACGACCGCCGTACGTTCGGAAGGACAGGCATGACGATCAAGGACACCCCGGAAGAGTGGGAGGTCCGGGCGACCGGGACCCCCTTCGTCGGCAACAAGACCTCCGTCCGCACCGATGACGTGGTCATGCCCGACGGGACCGTGGTCCACCGCGACTACCAGGTCCACCCCGGGTCCGTGGCCGTCCTCGCCCTCGACGACGCCGACCGTGTCCTGGTGCTGCGCCAGTACCGCCACCCGGTGCGCCACAAGCTGTGGGAGATCCCGGCCGGCCTGCTGGACGTCCCCGGCGAGAACCCGCTGCACGCCGCCCGGCGCGAGCTGTACGAGGAGGCGCACGTCAAGGCCGAGGACTGGCGGGTGCTGACCGATGTGTACACCACCCCCGGCGGCTGCGACGAGGCCGTGCGGATCTTCCTCGCCCGCGGTCTGTCCGAGGCCGAGGGCGAGCGCTTCGCGGTCGAGGACGAGGAGGCCGACATGGAGCTGGCCCGGGTGCCCGTCGACGAGCTGGTGCGCGGGGTGCTGGCCGGTGAGCTGCACAACAACTGCCTCGTGGTGGGTGTCCTCTCGCTCGTCGCCGCGCGCGCCGGGGACGGGCTGGACGCGCTGCGTCCGGCCCAGGCGCCGTGGCCCGCACGTCCGTTCGAGGTCTGATGCCGTTCGGGTTGCTGCGTACCCATGATGTGACCATCGGTTGATCCGGTCAGGCGATGTGCCTGCGGCGCTCCGCCGGGAACGTGGCGGAGCGTGAACTAGGCTCTTCGCGAGTGAGCCGAGAAGCAGGCGCGACGCCCTTCCACCGGGGCGGGCTCGCGCGTGCGGTGGGACGGGAGTGTGGCCCGTGACGGATCAGGCGGTGGACCCGGGCCGGGCGCGGCTCTCCCAGGACACGGCCGCAAAGGACCGGTTCCTGGGCCGTGCCAGGGAGTTGAAGGAACTGTGCGCCGACATCGAGCGCGCGGGCCTGGACACCCTCTCGGGCCGCAAGGCGCCCCGCGCGCGCGTCCTGCTCGTCGCCGGCCGTCCGGGCTCCGGCCGCACGGCCCTCGCCGAGGAACTGGTGCGCCGGGTCGCCGACCGCTATCCCGACGGGGTGCTGCGCGCCCGCCTGACCGAGCCCGACGGTACGCGCGTGCCCGTCGAGCGCGCCGCGCGCGAGCTGCTCGACGCCCTGGAGGCGCCCGCCCCCGCCGGAGCCCCCGAGGACGAGCTCACCGAGGCGCTGCGCACCGCCCTCGCCGACCGCCGGGTGCTGCTCCTGCTCGACGACGCGGCCGACGCCGAGCAGGTCGACGCGCTGCTGCCGGACAACCCGGACTGCCTGGCCGTCACCGTCTCCTCGGGGCCGCTGACCGGCATCGCGGACGTCCGGCCCTGCACGCTCGGCGGCCTCGACACCACGTCCGCGGTGGAGCTGCTGTCCCGCGCCGCCGGGCCGGTCCGCATCACCGTCGATCCCCGGGCCGCCGAGGGGCTCGCGGAGCAGTGCGAGGGGGAGCCGGCCGCCCTGGTGCTGGCCGGCGGCTGGCTCGCCGCCCGGCCCAAGGCCGCCGTCGCCGACCTCGCCAAACAGCTGCACGCGCAGACCGGCGGGGGCACCGTGATCGGCCGCGCCCTCCGGCTCGTGCACGCCTCGCTGCCGGCGCCCGCCGCCCGGACCCTGCGCCTGCTCAGCCTCGCCCCGGCCGGCCTGGTCGACCCGCACACGGCCTCCGCGCTCGCCGGCTGCTCGGTGGACGCCGCCCGCGCCGCCCTGGACGGCTTCGTCGCCCACGGCCTGCTGCACGCGGTGGCCTCGCCGCTGCCGCAGTACGAGGTGCCCGGCTGTCTGCACCCCCTGCTGCGCGACCTCGCCGAGACCCACGACCGCCCCGCCGAGCTCGAGCTGGCCCGCGCCCGCATGCTGGAGCGGACCGTACGGCTGCTCCAGTCGTGCAGGGTGATCACGGAGACCGACAGCCCCCAGGCGCGCGAGAGGCTCCTCGGCATGCCGCGCTCCCTGCGCTTCCCCAGCCCCCGGGCCGCCGCCGACTGGCTGCGCCTGAGCAGGCCCGCCCTGCTGGCCTCCGCCCGGCTCGCGGTCGCCGACGGGGAGCTGGACACCCTGGCCCGGCGGCTGATGTCCCAGCTGGTGCGGGCCATGGTGGCCCACGTCGGCACCCGGGCGGCGGCGAGCGACCTCTACGTGCTGCACGGCCTGGTGCTGGACGTCGCCGAGCGCCGTCGGCTGCCCCGCGAGCGGGCGGCGGCCCTGCTGAACCTCGGCGACCTCGACGCCCGCACCGGCCGCACGGCCGACGCCCTGGTGCGCTACCGGGCCGCGCTGGACGCGGGCCGCGCGGCCCGCGACCCGTACGCGATCGGCCGCGCGACGGAATCCGTGGGCGGCGCGCACCTGGAGCTCGGGGACTACGACCGGGCCGCCGACTGGTTCGGCCGGGCCCTGACCGAGCGGCTGGCCCGGGGCGAGCGCGCGGACGCGGCCCGGCTCTACGGCCGTATCGGCGCCGCCCACACCTACGCCGGCCGCTACGGCGAGGCGCTGCGCAACTGGCGCGCGGCCGTCGCCGGGTACCGCAAGGACGGGGACGTGGCCGCACAGGCGCGGGCGCTCAGCGAACTGGCCCGCGTCCAGGAGTACGCGGGCCGGCCGGAGGAGTCGCTGCGCACCTGCCGGGAGGCCGTGGAGTGGGCGGGCCGGGCCGAGGACACCCGGTTGCAGGCGGCGCTGCACCTGCGGCTGGCCGACTCCTTCGAGCGCCTCGGCGACCCCGCGTCGGCCGCGCTGCACCGCGGCACGGCCGAGTGCATGCTGGACGAGGAGGCTCCGGAGGGCGACCCCGAGCTGGAACGTGGAGCCAGTGCCTGCGAAATCCGCAGCACACCTGCTGAAGATTGATGCAATGAAAGGCTAGACAGCGGGAACACCTTCATTAGACTGGCTCTACCGCACCATCTTCTGCGGTTTCTCCCGGTGTGCCCATGTGTGCCTGGGTATGCGCACCAAGACGCCCGTATCCTCTGAGCCAAGGACCGTGATCGACGTGAAGGTCGGCATCCCCCGCGAGGTCAAGAACAACGAGTTCCGGGTGGCCATCACCCCCGCCGGTGTGCACGAGCTGGTGCGCCACGGTCATCAGGTCGTCGTCGAGCGCGGCGCGGGGGTCGGCTCCTCGATCCCGGACGACGAGTACGTCGCCGCGGGCGGGCAGATACTGGACACCGCCGACGAGGTGTGGGCCGCCGCCGACCTGCTGCTGAAGGTCAAGGAGCCCGTCGCGGAGGAGTACCACCGCCTGCGCAAGGACCAGACGCTCTTCACCTACCTGCACCTGGCCGCCTCCAAGGAGTGCACGGACGCCCTCCTTCAGGCCGGCACCACCGCGATCGCCTACGAGACCGTCGAGTTGCCCAGCCGCGCGCTGCCGCTGCTGGCGCCCATGTCGGAGGTCGCGGGCCGGCTGTCCGCGCAGGTCGGCGCCTATCACCTGATGCGGGCCCACGGCGGTCGCGGCGTGCTGCCCGGCGGCGTCCCCGGTGTGCTGGCCGGCCGGGCCGTCGTCATCGGCGGTGGCGTCTCCGGCTGGAACGCCGCGCAGATCGCCGTCGGCCTGGGCTTCCACGTGACCCTGCTGGACAAGGACATCAACAAGCTCAAGGAGGCCGACCGGATCTTCGGCACGAAGATCCAGACCGTCGTCTCCAACGCCTTCGAGCTGGAGAAGGCCTGTCTGGAGGCCGACCTCGTGATCGGCGCGGTGCTGGTGCCCGGCGCCAAGGCCCCGAAGCTGGTCAGCAACGACCTCGTCTCGCGGATGAAGCCCGGAAGTGTCCTTGTCGACATCGCGATCGACCAGGGCGGCTGCTTCGAGGACTCCCACCCCACCACGCACGCCGAGCCGACCTTCAAGGTCCACGAGTCGGTCTTCTACTGCGTCGCCAACATGCCGGGCGCGGTGCCCAACACCTCCACCTACGCGCTCACCAACGCCACGCTGCCGTACATCGTCGAGCTCGCCAACCGCGGCTGGGCCGAGGCGATGCGCCGGGACCCGGCGCTCGCCAAGGGACTCAACACGCATGACGGCAAGGTCGTTTACCGGGAGGTCGCCGAGGCGCACGGCCTCGAGCACGTGGAGCTCTCCTCGCTGATCGACTGAGTCGCCCAGGAGGCAAGTCGACCAACTCACCGAGCGGAAAAGGCGATACGTCAACACCGGCGGTCAACGACGCATACCCGGCTGGACCTTGCCCGACAAGGTCCGGCCGGGTGTGTGTATGGTCACTTCCCGACCCCGGTACAACTCACCTCGAACGTCACGCTTCCACCGATTCGCACACCGGTGAAACCTGCCGTACGACGGCCGTACGCCCTTGACAGGGGGGTGTTCCATTGCCGACACATCGGGCCGGGTCCGGTGGATTGTGTTGCTGCGGACGGCCGACACGCCATAGAGTCGCCAACCGTCGGCATGGTGCCACGCTGACCTGTCTAGAAGTTTCCTGGTCACCAAGGAGGTAAGACGACTTGTGAACGAGTCGACATTTACTCCCGGGGGTGGTCGACCAGGAATGCCTGCACGGGGCCAGGAACCCGCGGGGTTCGCTCCTGTCGGCTCCGTCGCTGTGCGCACCTTCGCAGCCCACCAGAGTCAGCAGGCGACTCACACTGCACACCGAAGCATGGATGGCCATCACGTGAACGCCATGGCCGGCGACGGAAGTGGCGCGCCCCACAACCATCTCGCCGACTACGACGAACTGCCCGAGGGGCATTTCTACGACCCCGACGCCGAGTACGAGCCGGACCCCGAGTACGCGGCCACGCTCGCGCCCGACGCGGCGCGCCAGCGCCGCGAGCGCATCGGCCCGACCGGGCGCCCGCTGCCGTACTTCCCGATCCCGGGCCCGCTGACCGACCACGGTCCCGCGAAGATCATCGCGATGTGCAACCAGAAGGGCGGCGTGGGCAAGACGACGTCGACCATCAACCTGGGTGCCGCACTCGCGGAGTACGGACGCCGGGTGCTGCTCGTGGACTTCGACCCGCAGGGCGCGCTGTCGGTCGGTCTCGGCGTCAACCCGATGGAGCTCGACCTCACCGTCTACAACCTGCTCATGGAGCGGGGGATGGCGGCCGACGAGGTGCTGCTGAAGACGGCGGTCCCCAACATGGACCTGCTGCCCAGCAACATCGACCTGTCGGCGGCCGAGGTCCAGCTGGTGAGCGAGGTCGCGCGCGAGTCCACGCTCCAGCGCGCGCTGAAGCCGCTCATGGACGACTACGACTTCATCGTGATCGACTGCCAGCCCTCGCTCGGTCTGCTCACGGTCAACGCGCTGACGGCCGCGCACAAGGTGATCGTGCCGCTGGAGTGCGAGTTCTTCGCGCTGCGCGGTGTGGCCCTGCTGACCGAGACCATCGAGAAGGTCCAGGAGCGGCTCAACCCCGACCTGGAGCTCGACGGCATCCTCGCCACGATGTACGACTCGCGCACGGTGCACAGCCGCGAGGTGCTCGCGCGTGTGGTCGAGGCGTTCGACGACCACGTCTACCACACGGTCATCGGGCGCACGGTCCGCTTCCCGGAGACCACGGTCGCCGGTGAGCCGATCACCACGTACGCCTCCAACTCCGTCGGTGCCGCCGCCTACCGTCAGCTCGCCAGGGAGGTGCTCGCCCGGTGTCACGCCGAGTGAGTCTGCCCGGGGCCGACGAACTCTTCCGTACGACAGGGGGGACGGCGCTCCAGGCGTCCACGCCCCGGCGCCAGGCGGGCGGTGACGCCCGGGTCCCCGCCCCCGCCGGGGAGGGCGACGCGGCGGCCCAGGAGGACGCGCCGCAGTCGGTGCCCGCCCAGGGCGGCGAGGGCGCGGAGCACGTCGCCGCGGACCCGGGGCCGGCTGAGGCCGGGGAGTCCCGCAGCCGCACCGCGACGGGCTCCGGGCGGCGTCAGACGGCGCAGGAAGGGGCCGCCGCGGCGACGGCGGTCCCGCGCAAGCGCGGGAGAACGGCGGCGCGCCGCCCCAGCGGCCGTGAGCGGCACGACGAGAAGATCACCGTGTACGTCTCCGCCGAGGAGCTCATGGACCTCGAGCACGCGCGCCTGGTGCTGCGCGGCGAGCACGGACTGGCCGTGGACCGCGGCCGGATCGTCCGCGAGGCGGTCGCCGTGGTCCTCGCCGACCTGGAGACCCGCGGGGAGGCGAGCATCCTCGTACGGCGGCTTCGCGGACGGTAGCGGTAGCCTGCGGGGGTCATGACCTCGAACGACCCTTTCGTCCCCGTCCCCGCCCCCGGCGGCCGGCCGAACCGCCGGCGTGCGCTGGGGCGGGGTCCGGGAGCGGCGCCGCCGGTGCCGGACGAGCCGGTGGCGCACCCGGCGCCGCGGGCCCCCGCACCGGCGCCGGAGGATCCGGCGGGCGGGAGCGGCACGGCGCGGCCGGAGGCCGCGGAGGCCGGACCCGACGGGCCGCCCGCAGAGGACGTGACGGCCCTCACCGCCCCGGAGGCGCACCCCGCCGGTGCGACGGCCGGCGGGCCCGCCCCGTACGCGCCGGCCCGGACCGGGCCGGCGGGACCACCGCGGCCCGCGGCCGACGACAGGGAAACGCCGCACGCGCCCACCGCGCCGGACCCCGTGGCCCCCGGGGCGGAGCCCCCGGCCGGCGCGGCCGCCGCAGCCGACGGCGCGGGCGGCGACGGCGACGAGGGCGACGGCCGGTTCACGGTGCGGCTGGCGAACTTCGAGGGACCCTTCGACCTGCTCCTCCAGCTGATCGCGAAGCACAAGCTGGACGTCACCGAGGTCGCCCTGTCCGAGGTGACCGACGAGTTCATGGCGTACATCCGGGCGCTGGGGGCGGACTGGGACCTGGACGAGACGACCGAGTTCCTGGTCGTGGCGGCCACGCTGCTCGACCTCAAGGCGGCGCGGCTGCTGCCCGCCGCCGAGGTGGAGGACGAGGCCGACCTCGCCCTGCTGGAGGCCCGGGACCTGCTGTTCGCCCGGCTGCTGCAGTACCGCGCCTACAAGCGGATCGCGGAGATCTTCAGCGGGCGCCTCGACGACGAGGCCCGGCGCCGTCCCCGTACCGTCGGGCTCGAACCGCACCACGCCGAGCTGCTGCCCGAGGTCGTCATCAGGATCGGCCCCGAGGGGTTCGCCCGGCTCGCCGTCAGGGCGATGCGGCCCAGGCCCAGGCCGCAGGTGTACGTGGACCACATCCACGCGCCGCTGGTCAGCGTGCAGGAGCAGGCCGGGATCGTGGTCGCGCGGCTGAGGGAGCTGGGCGAGGCCGGCTTCCGCACGCTCGTCGAGGACACCGACGACACACTGACCGTCGTGGCCCGGTTCCTCGCGCTGCTCGAGCTGTACCGCGAGAAGGCCGTCGCCCTCGACCAGGAGACCGCGCTCGGTGAGCTGACCGTGCGCTGGACCGGCGGGGACGGCGATGCCGCGCCGACGGTCACCGACGAGTTCGACCGGCCGCCCGGGCCGACCGAGGAGGAGAGCAAGACGTGAGCGAGGAGACGGCCGGCCCCACGACCGGCACCACGACCGGCACCGGGGCCCCCGCCGAGCCGCGCACCGTCGCGGACCTCGACCTCAAGCCCGCCCTGGAGGCGGTCCTCATGGTCGTGGACGAGCCCGTGACCGAGGAGCACCTGGCGAAGGTGCTGCAGCGGCCCGGGCACCGGGTCGCGGACGCCCTGCGGGAACTGGCCGACGAGTACACCGCGCAGGGGCGCGGTTTCGAGCTGCGGTTCGTCGCGGGCGGCTGGCGCTTCTACACCCGTCCCGAGTACGCCGCCGCCGTGGAGGGGTTCGTCCTGGACGGCCAGCAGACCCGGCTCACCCAGGCCGCCCTGGAGACCCTCGCCGTGGTCGCCTACCGCCAGCCGGTCAGCCGCAGCCGGGTCTCCGCGGTGCGCGGAGTGAACTGCGACGGCGTCATGCGCACCCTCCTGCAGCGCGGTCTGGTCGAGGAGGCGGGCACGGAACCCGAAACAGGTGCGATCCTGTACACGACGACGAACCACTTCCTGGAGCGGATGGGCCTGCGCGGTCTGGACGAGCTCCCGGAGCTCGCGCCCTTCCTCCCGGAGGCGGAGGCGATCGAGGCCGAGACCCAGGAAGGCGTGCCGTCGTTCGATCCGGACGGCCCGGACCCGGACGACGGTGCCACGACGAACGTGCCGATAACGACAACGACGGAACTTTGATGCGAAGCAGCGGCAGCGGAAAGAGCGGCGGGCGCGGTAACTACCGCGGCGCCGGCAACAACAGGGACCAGAAGCAGGGGCAGGGCCGCCCCCGCAAGCCCCGCCCCGAGGAGCGCCGCTACGACGGAGGCCCCGGCGCCACCCAGGACGGCCCGAAGTCCGGGCGCGGCGGAGCGAAGCCGGCGCCCCAGCGCGGCGGAGCGAAGCCGGCGCCCCAGCGGGGCGGCCGGGGCCGTACCGCCCCGGCGCGCTCGCGCGAGTACGAGACGCGGCTCGAGGAGCGCAACCGCGAGCGGTACGCGGGCCGGAAGGACGTGAAGCTCCCGAAGACCTTCCCGGGCGCCGAGCAGGAGGGCGAGCGGCTGCAGAAGGTCCTCGCGCGCGCGGGCTACGGCTCCCGGCGCGCCTGCGAGGAGCTGATCGAGCAGGCGCGGGTCGAGGTCAACGGCGAGATCGTGCTGGAGCAGGGCCGCCGGGTGGACCCGGAGAAGGACGAGGTCAAGGTCGACGGCCTGACCGTGGCCACCCAGTCCTACCAGTTCTTCTCGCTGAACAAGCCCGCCGGTGTCGTCTCGACGATGGAGGACCCCGAGGGCCGGCAGTGCCTCGGCGACTACGTCACCAACCGCGAGACCCGGCTCTTCCACGTCGGCCGGCTCGACACCGAGACCGAGGGCGTCATCCTGCTCACCAACCACGGCGAGCTGGCGCACCGGCTGACCCACCCGCGGTACGGGGTGAAGAAGACCTACCTCGCGCACATCGTCGGGCCCATCCCGCGCGACCTGGGCAAGAGGCTCAAGGACGGCATCCAGCTGGAGGACGGCTACGCGCGCGCGGACCACTTCCGCGTCGTGGAGCAGACCGGCAAGAACTACCTCGTCGAGGTGACCCTGCACGAGGGCCGCAAGCACATCGTGCGCCGCATGCTCGCGGAGGCCGGGTTCCCGGTCGACAAGCTGGTGCGCACCGCCTTCGGGCCGATCACCCTGGGCGACCAGAAGTCGGGCTGGCTGCGCAGGCTGTCCAACACCGAGGTCGGGATGCTGATGCAGGAGGTCGACCTCTGACGTCCCGGAGCCCGTGACCGACCGTCCCGGGGCTTGTGACCGACCCCCACCCCCTTTTATAGTCGCCTTGACCATAAAAGGGGGTGGGGGTCGTGGACGTCTACGACAAGTACGCCTACGAGCCGTTCGCCGTCACCGTCGACCTCGCCGTGTTCACCGTCCGCGGGGGCGCGCTGCACGTGCTGCTCGTCGAGCGCGGCGAGGAGCCGTTCGCCGGACGGTGGGCGCTGCCGGGCGGGTTCGTCCGGCCCGACGAGTCCGCGGAGACGGCCGCGCGGCGCGAACTCGGCGAGGAGACCGGGCTGACGGACGTGTCCGGGCCGCACCTGGAGCAGTTGCGGACCTACAGCGAACCCGACCGCGACCCCCGGATGCGGATCGTGTCGGTCGCGTTCGCCGCGCTGCTGCCCGACGCCCCCGAGGCGCACGGCGGCGGCGACGCCGCCCGGGCCCGCTGGACGCCGTACGACGCGGCCGGGCCGCTCGCCTTCGACCACGACCGGATCCTGGCCGACGCCCGGGAACGCGTCGGCGCCAAGCTCGAGTACACCTGCCTCGCCACCGCCTTCTGCCCGCCCGAGTTCACCCTCGGGGAGCTGCAGCAGGTCTACGAGACCGTCTGGGGCACCGCGCTCGACCGGCCCAACTTCCGGCGCAAGGTGCTCGCCACCCCGGGCTTCGTCGAAGCCGTCCCCGGCGCCGCGCGCCTCACCGGCGGCCGGGGCAAACCCGCCGCCCTGTACCGCGCGGGCACCGCCACCGCCCTCCACCCGCCGCTGCTCCGGCCGACCCCGGAAGGACGTCCCGCATGACCGCCCCCACCCTCACCAAGCGCGCCGCCACCGGAGCGCTCACCGGACTCGCCCTCGGGGACGCGCTGGGCTTCCCGACCGAGTTCAACGACGTCCCGTCGATCCTCGCCAAGTTCGGCCCCTGGCGGGGGACGGACCTGCCGAAGCCGGCGATCGTCACCGACGACACCCAGATGACGCTCGCCCTGGGGAGGGGGCTGCGGACGGCGATGGACCGGGGCGTGCTCACCCCGGAGCGGCTGGAGCGTTTGGTGCGCGAGGAGTTCGTGGAGTGGTGGCGCTCGCCCGAGAACAACCGCGCCCCCGGCAACACCTGCCTCAAGGCCTGCCACCTGCTGGCCCGCGAGGACCGGCCCTGGCAGGACGCCTCCCAGGTCGGCTCCAAGGGCTGCGGGGCCAACATGCGCGTCGCGCCCATCGGCCTGGCCCCCGGACTGAGCGACGAACAGCGCGCGGGCGCCGCCCAGTTGCAGGCGGCGCTCACCCACGGGCACCCCACCGCGCTGGCCGCCTCAGACCTCACCGCGCACGCCGTGCGGCTGCTCGCCGAGGGCGCCGAACCGACCGGCCTGATCGGCCTGTTGCGCTCCTACGCCTACGAGAACCGCACCCGCTACCACGAGTGCTGGCTCGGCGACCTGTGGACCCGCGCCCAGGACCCCGGCCCCGAGCACTTCATCGCGCGCGGCTGGGACGAGTGCCTGGAGATCCTGGGGCGCCTCCAGGAGGCCGTACGGACCGTCTCGCCGGAGACCGACCCGTGCCTGGCCACCGGGGAGGGCTGGATCGCGGAGGAGGCCCTGGCGACCGGCCTGCTCTGCTTCCTGCTCTTCGTCGACGAGCCCCTCACCGCCCTGCGGCGCGCCGCCTGCACCTCGGGCGACTCCGACTCGATCGCCTGCCTGACGGGGGCCTTCGCGGGCGCGCACCTGGGCGCGGACGCCTGGCCGCCCGCCTGGGCGGACCGCATCGAGTACCGGGGCGACCTACTGGCGCTGGGAGCGCTCTGGGACGCTTGAGCCGTGATCGACGCCCCGGACACCGACTCTTCCGGAGCTGATCGCGGCGAAGGCCGAGCGGGAGCACGGGGTGGCGGACGCCGACCACGCGTGCGTGCGGGGTGACGTGGAGCGGCTGCACGGCGCGCTGGACGAGGCGCAGGCCGCCTCGGCGCTACCCGACGTCCCCGCCGCCCGCGACGCCCTGCACGACCTCGTCGTGCGGATCCGCCTGGAGGGCTGAGGCACGGCGGGCACGGACCAGGAAGTCCTCCACCCGCCGGCGGTCCGGTTCCGCGGGGAGCGGGCTGCGGTGGGCGGCCTCCTCGGCCTCCTGCGTCAGGCGGGCCATCCGCGCTTCGACCTCGGGCCACGCGACCTTGCCCCGCTTCACCGCGAGCAGCGACTCGCGGTGCTCGCCCACGTCGAGGGTGAGCGTGCCGGTGCGCAGCAGGTCGCGGGCGCTCGTCAGCAGGCGGAGCAGGTGCATCGCGTGCTTCCAGCGCGGAGCGACGGGGGTCCTCCCTGCGCGAGCGGAGTCGGGGGCCCGGGGGAGCGCGCGGACCTGGCTCTCCAGCCTGCGGCGCTGGCCGTGGGCGTACCGGGTGAACGTCTCGTGGACCCGGCGGGAGAGGAACGCCCCGCGCAGGGCCAGCAGCTCGCGGCCGGTGTCGTCGGCGTACTCCACGAGCGGGGAGTGCAGGCACTCCAGGATGTTGGGGTTCGCGCGCAGGGCCAGCTCGCAGAAGCGTTCCAGCTCCCAGCTGAACTGTTCCCCGGCCGGGCCCTCGACGTGCGTCGGCGGCTTGTCGAAGCGCCAGAACAGGGGGGTGGGGGCGAGGAACACGCCCCGGCGGTCGGTGTCGCTGTCCTCCGTCGCCAGACCGAAGGCACGCGACCCCATGACGCAGGCGTAGACGGTGTGGTCGCGGACCAGGGTTTCGGGACGCATGCGCGGGAGCGTACGCGGCGGGTCACCCCAGGTGGATCGAATTTCCCTCCACCGTGATCCGCTCCTCGGGCAGCGGCCTGGTCGCGGGGCCGCGCTCGACCGAGCCGTCAGCGATGCGGAACCGGCTGCCGTGACAGCCGCAGTTGATCGTGCCGTCCGAGACGTCGGCCACGACGCAGCCCTGGTGCGTGCAGATCGCCGAGAAGGCCTTGAAACCGCCCTTCTCCGGCTGGGTCACCACCACCTTCTCGGCCTTGAGGACCACGCCCCCGCCCACCGGGACGTCGCCGGTCGTGGCCAGATCCTGTCCGGCGGAGAGGGGCGGTGCGGCGGTGCCGGACGAGGTGTCCCCGTCGCCCCCGTCGCCCCCGTTCCCGCCGCAGCCCGTGGCCAGGGCCGCCGCGCCCGTCGCTCCTGCCGCGAGAAGGACCGTGCGTCGCGTCGTGCGGTGCGTCATGTCGTCACTCCGGGAAGGGGGTGGGAGAGGGGAATGGGAAAGGGGAGGGGAAGTGGACGGGAAGGGAGGGACCGGCGCGGGCCACAGCCCCTGCATCGTGGCACCGAATACGCCGAAGGATAGGCAAATCGTGACGAAACGGCAGGGAATGCGCACATCGCCCGTCTCAGCGGGCGGGCGCCGGACACCTGCCGCGCGCGGTCTGGCTAGGCTGGACGACCGAAGAGGCGACAGACGCACGTCAGCAAGGAGCATCGTCGTGGCGGTACGAGCGGTCCGGGGCGCCGTCCAACTGGAGCGGGACGAGCCCGGTCACATGGAGCAGCAGGTCGGCACGTTGCTCACCACCGTCCTGGAGCGCAACGGGCTGACCTCCGACGACCTGATCAGCATCTGGTTCACGGCCACTCCCGACCTGCACAGCGACTTCCCGGCGGCCGCCGCCCGCAGGCTCGGCATCGTCGACGTGCCCCTGATCTGCGCCCAGGAGCTGAACGTCGAGGGCGCCATGCCCCGCGTCGTCCGCGTCCTGGCGCACATCGAGTCCGACAAGCCCCGCGCCGACATCGCGCACGTCTACCTCGGCGCCGCGGCCGCCCTGCGCAAGGACATCGCCCAGTGAGAACAGCACTCGTCCTCGGCACCGGACTCATCGGCACGTCCGCCGCCCTCGCCCTGTCCCGGCGGGGCGTCGCCGTCCACCTCGCCGACCACGATCCGGAGCAGGCCCGCACCGCCGCCGCGCTCGGGGCCGGCACGGACGAGGCCCCCGACGGGCCGGTGGACCTGGCGGTCGTCGCCGCCCCGCCCGCCCACGTGGCCGACGTGCTCGCCGACGCGATGGAGCGCGGCCTGGCCCGCGGCTACCTCGACGTCGCCAGCGTCAAGGGCGGACCGCGCCGCGAGCTCGAGGCGCGCGGCCTCGACCTGACGTCCTACATCGGCACGCACCCCATGTCCGGCCGGGAGAGGTCCGGCCCGCTGGCCGCCACCGCCGACCTCTTCGAGGGCCGCCCCTGGGTGCTGACCCCCACCCGGGACACCGACACCGAGGTGCTGAACCTCGCCCTGGAACTGGTCTCGCACTGCCGCGCCGTGCCCGTCGTCATGGACGCCGACGCGCACGACCGCGCCGTGGCCCTCGTCTCCCACATGCCCCACCTGGTGTCCAGCATGGTCGCCGCGCGCCTGGAGCACGCCGAGGAGGCCGCCGTACGGCTGTGCGGACAGGGCATCCGGGACGTGACCCGGATCGCCGCCTCCGACCCCCGGATGTGGATCGACATCCTGTCCGCGAACCCCGGGCCGGTCGCCGACCTGCTCACGGACGTCGCCGCCGACCTGGAGGAGACCGTGCGGGCCCTGCGCGCGCTGCAGTCCTCCGACGAGGACAAGCGCCGGGAGGGCAGCACGGGGATCGAGGGCGTGCTGCGCCGCGGCAACGCCGGCCAGGTCCGCGTCCCCGGCAAGCACGGGTCCGCTCCGCGGGTCTACGAGACGGTGGCGGTGCTCATCGACGACCAGCCGGGGCAGCTGGCCCGCATCTTCGCCGACGCGGACCGGGCCGGGGTCAACATCGAGGACGTGCGGATCGAGCACGCCACCGGGCAGCAGGCCGGTCTGGTGCAGCTCATGGTCGAGCCCCGGACGGCACCCGTCCTCACGGCGGCGCTGCGGGAGCGGGGCTGGGCGATCCGGCAGTAGGGCCCGGCCCCGGGATGGGCCGATCGGGGGATGCGCACCCAGTAACCTTGTGCGGGGCGGTCGCGCCCCGTCCCCCGCCAGTCAGGTCCAGGAAGGTCCCACTGTGGAAAGCGCCATGCCAGTGATTGTCGCCATCGACGGCCCCTCCGGCACGGGCAAGTCGAGCACGTCGAAGGCCGTGGCGGCGCAGCTCGGCCTGAGCTACCTGGACACCGGCGCCCAGTACCGGGCGATCACCTGGTGGATGGTGAACAACGGCATCGACATAGACGACCCCTCCGCGATCGCCGCCGTCGCCGGCAAGCCGGAGATCGTCTCGGGCACCGACCCCAAGGGCCCGACCATCACCGTCGACGGGGTGGACGTGGCCGGTCCGATCCGCGAGCAGGAGGTCACCTCGAAGGTCAGCGCGGTCAGCGCGGTGCCCGAGGTGCGCACCCGGATCACCGAGCTGCAGCGCACGATCGCCTCCTCCGCCGTCACCGGCATCGTCGTCGAGGGCCGCGACATCGGCACCACCGTGCTGCCCGACGCCGACCTGAAGATCTTCCTCACCGCCTCCGCGGAGGCGCGGGCCGCCCGCCGCAGCGGTGAGCTGAAGGGCGTCGACGTCGACGCCACCCGCGAGGCCCTGATCAAGCGGGACGCGGCCGACTCCAGCCGCAAGACCTCCCCGCTGGCCAAGGCGGACGACGCGGTCGAGGTCGACACCACCGACCTGACGCTGGCGCAGGTCATCGAGTGCGTCGTCACCCTCGTCGAGGAGAAGCGGGCCGGGAAGTGACCGACGTTCCATCGGCGCGGGGCGCCGAGGTCGGGCGGCGCATCGGCGTCGGCCTGATGTACGGCCTGTGGAAGCCGCGGGTGCTGGGCGCCTGGCGGGTGCCCGCGGCCGGTCCGGTGGTCCTCGCCGTCAACCACTCCCACAACATCGACGGCCCGATGGTCATGGGCGTGTCACCCCGGCCGACGCACTTCCTGATCAAGAAGGAGGCGTTCGTCGGCCCGCTCGACCCGTTCCTGACCGGCATCGGCCAGCTGAAGGTGGACCGGCACACCACCGACCGCACGGCGATCTCCCGGGCACTGGGCGTCCTGGAGCAGGGCGGGGTCCTCGGCATCTTCCCCGAGGGCACCCGGGGCGAGGGCGACTTCGCCTCGATCCGCGCGGGACTCGCCTACTTCGCCGTGCGCGGCGGCGCGCCGATCGTGCCAGTGGCCGTGCTGGGAAGTTCCGAGCGGCGCGGACGGTTGATAAAGGGGCTGCCCCCGCTGCGCTCCCGCGTCGACGTCGTCTTCGGCGACCCCTTCGACGCGGGCGACGGCAGCGGCCGGCGCACCCGCAGAGCGCTGGACGAGGCGACCGGGCGCATCCAGAAGCAGCTCACCGCTCACCTGGAGAACGCCAGGCGCCTGACCGGACGCTGACCGACGGAAAACGCCGGGCGTCCCACCGGACGCCGGGCGACACTGAGTAGTGGACCGCTCCGGACCGGGCGGTCCACCGACCACCACGATGAACGAGGTACGGACTTCATGAACGACCACATCCAGCCCGACGGCTCGGACGCGTACGAAGGCGCGCACGAGCACGACCACGGGGCGCTCGGCGACGCCGAGTACGCGGAGTTCATGGAGCTCGCCGCGGAGGAGGGCTTCGACCTCGAGGACGTCGAGGGCGCCATCGAGGCCGCCGGACACGGTCCGCTGCCCGTGCTCGCCGTCGTCGGCCGCCCCAATGTCGGCAAGTCGACCCTGGTGAACCGGATCATCGGCCGCCGCGAGGCCGTCGTCGAGGACAAGCCGGGCGTCACCCGCGACCGCGTCACCTACGAGGCCGAGTGGGCGGGACGCCGCTTCAAGGTCGTCGACACCGGCGGCTGGGAGCAGGACGTCCTCGGCATCGACGCGTCCGTGGCCGCGCAGGCCGAGTACGCCATCGAGGCCGCCGACGCGGTCGTCTTCGTCGTCGACGCCAAGGTCGGCGCGACCGACACCGACGAGGCCGTGGTCCGGCTGCTGCGCAAGGCCGGCAAGCCGGTCGTGCTGTGCGCCAACAAGGTGGACGGCCCGAGCGGCGAGGCCGACGCCGCGTACCTGTGGTCCCTGGGCCTGGGCGAGCCGTACCCGGTCTCCGCCCTGCACGGCCGCGGCACCGGGGACATGCTGGACCAGGTCCTGGAGGTCCTGCCGGATGCCCCGGCGCAGACCTTCGGCACCGCCGTCGGCGGACCGCGCCGGGTCGCCCTGATCGGCCGCCCGAACGTCGGCAAGTCCTCGCTGCTGAACAAGGTCGCCGGCGAGGAGCGCGTCGTCGTCAACGAGCTGGCCGGCACCACCCGCGACCCGGTCGACGAGATGATCGAACTGGGCGGCAAGACCTGGAAGTTCGTCGACACGGCGGGCATCCGCAAGCGGGTCCACCTCCAGCAGGGCGCCGACTACTACGCCTCGCTGCGCACCGCCGCCGCCGTCGAGAAGGCCGAGGTGGCCGTCGTGCTCATCGACGCCGCCGAGTCCATCTCGGTGCAGGACCAGCGCATCGTCACGATGGCCGTCGAGGCGGGCCGCGCGCTCGTCCTCGCGTTCAACAAGTGGGACACCCTCGACGAGGAGCGCCGTTACTACCTGGAGCGCGAGATCGAGACCGAGCTCGGCCAGGTCGTGTGGGCGCCCCGGGTGAACGTCTCGGCGCGCACCGGCCGGCACATGGAGAAGCTGGTCCCGGCCATCGAGACGGCCCTGGCCGGCTGGGAGACCCGGGTGCCGACCGGCAGGCTGAACGCCTTCCTCGGCGAACTGGTCGCCGCCCACCCGCACCCCGTGCGGGGCGGCAAGCAGCCGCGCATCCTGTTCGGCACCCAGGCGGGCACCAAGCCGCCGCGGTTCGTGCTGTTCGCCTCCGGTTTCATCGAGGCGGGCTACCGGCGCTTCATCGAGCGCCGGCTGCGCGAGGAGTTCGGCTTCGAGGGGACGCCGATCCACATCTCGGTGCGGGTGCGCGAGAAGCGCGGCAGGAAGAAGTAGCCGAGAACGCGGCGAGAGGGGCGGACCCGACCGGGTCCGCCCCTCTCGCCGTTCACCGTGCCGGGTCAGGCACCCCTGCGCGGAGCCGGCGGCAGTCCGGCCGGCACGTGCTGCATCCCGGTGGCGTGCCGGCTCACCGTCCCGACGCGCTGCCACTGCGGCTGCTGTCCGGTGACCTGGCGGGTGCTGCCCGGGCCGTGGGCGCCGTACGCACCGCTCCCGAGGGAGCCGCCGGACGACCCGGGGCCGTGGCCGCCGTACGGCCCCGCACCGCGCGGGATGTTCCCGAAGGCGGTGAAGCCCAGGTCCTCCTCGCCGCTGCGGTCACCCGGCAGCGCGCGGAAGGACTTGACGTACTCGGTGTAGAGGGCGTCGTAGATCGGCGTGGCCGAGAGGCCGCTCCGGGAGCCCTGAGCCGGGCGCCCGGGGGCGGGAACCGAGGCGAGGGGCTGGCGGCGGGGAACGTCGTATGCGTGCACGTATGTCCAAACGAACCCGTGGCGCAAGGGATGCGGCCCCCGTGCGGGTTTCGCCGGTTGCGCGCCGGTCAGATGCCGGCGAGCGGCAGCGCCGCGGCGACCAGCTTCCCGTCGGCCGCGGCCTTGTCCAGCGCGTCGCGCAGCAGGTCCTCGCGCGGCTGGCGGCCGATCGAGCCGACCGGGGCCGCGAACATCAGCACCTGCTGGTGCTTGCCGGCGGCCGACCGCCAGCCCTCGGTGACCTGGAGCGGCTGGTGCGCCTGCCACCAGGCCACCGGCCGGCCGCCGTTCGGGTCCGGCTGGAGCACGGCGTGCAGCTGCCCCGCGGCCAGCAGCACCGACCAGCCGTGCAGCACCGGCGGTACGGCCGACAGCTCGGTCAGCGGCATGAAGCCCTGCTCGATGAGGAGCGGCAGGAAGTCGTCGCCCGCGCCGAGCGATCCGGGCCGCGCGACCGGCGCGGTCGGCTCCACGACCAGCGCCGGGTGCAGTTCCCCGGCGATCAGGATCAGTCCGCTGGTCACCCCGAGCACGGCCTGCTCGGGCGCGACCTTCTGCGGTCCCGGGGCCGCGGTCTCGCCCCCGATGGACCGCACGGCGCCCTGGAGCTGTTCCTCGGTGACCTGGACGACCTGCGAGGGCAGGCAGGTGGCGTGGGCGAAGGCGAGGACGGCGGTCTCGTCCCCGACGAACAGGACGGTGCTGGTGCGCTCCTGCTCCGGGTCGCCCGGGGTGCGGCAGGAGGTGCAGTCGTAACCGCCCGGGGCGGAATCTCCGGCGAGCAGGCGGTCGGCTTCTTCGTCGCCGATCTCGGCGCGTACCTCGTTGCTGACGTCGAGCATGCGCGGCACGGGTGGCTCCCTCGGGATGCGGTGCGTGGCGAGGCCGGGTGGCTCCCGGCCCGTGGTCCGGGGTGGGTCCCCGGCTCATGAAGAAGACAACGGAGGACCTGTGGCGGGAGTCACGCCCCAGGACGAACGGAATCGAACCATCCGACGCGCACCGTCACGTCCGGTCCGGAACCGGGCACTCATCGTCAACTGCCTGCAAGGTCAATGCTGTTGACGGGGTGAAGTGGCTCACAGATCACCGGGCGAACCGGTCGACAAATCCGGAAATCAGCGAATGAAGTGGGTGGCCGGAAATCGCTGATACCCGGGGTAATGGCGAACTGGCCTGGCACGACGGGGAGTTGGTTGAACCCGGCGCCTCGGGCTCCCTACATTCCTCCGCCGTGTGCACCGAGCACCGCCCGGGTACGTCCGCCGACCGCACGACGCAGCACCACCGCACGACCCGAAGGCGGACGGGGCGGGCGCGGCTCCCGCGTCCCACGGCGCGTCGAGCGGCGTCCCGCCTCGGGGGACCCCGGGTCGTCCGGAAGGGACCTCCATGTCCGCATGTGCCGATAACACCCGCCCCACCGCTCGGAAGACCCGTACGACGGCGGTCCTGGCCGGCGCCGCCCTGCTCGCGCCCCTGGGACTGCTGGCCGCCACCGGCGACGCCTCGGCGGCGGACGACGGGGTGTGGGACCGCATCGCGCAGTGCGAGAGCGGCGGCGACTGGCACATCAACACCGGCAACGGCTACTACGGCGGACTCCAGTTCTCCGCCTCCACCTGGCGCGCCCACGGCGGCACGGCCTACGCGCCGACGGCCGACCGGGCCACCCGGGCCCAGCAGATCGCCATCGCCACGAAGGTCCAGCGGGCCCAGGGGTGGGGCGCCTGGCCGACCTGCTCGGCACGCGCGGGGGCGTCCGGGAACGCACCCGCGACGGGCCCGGTGACCGCGAAGGAGAGCCCGGCGAAGACCTCGAAGTCCTCCGGGGCCCCGGGCTCTTCGGACTCTCCGGGTTCTTCGGGGTCTTCGGGTTCTTCGAAGTCCTCCGGGGCCTCGAAGCCGTCGAAGACGCCGGCGCGTTCGGCGGGGCACGTGGAGCGGAACGCCTCCCGGGGCGACTACACCGTCCGCGCGGGTGACACGCTGAGCGGTATCGCCGCCCGGCACGGCACCACCTGGCAGCACCTGTACGCCGCCAACAAGGACGCCGTCGGGGCCGACCCCGACCTGATCGTGCCCGGGCTGCGGCTCGCGCTCTGAGCCGCCCCTCGCCCGGGGCACGGGTCCCGTCCGGTCCGGCCGACCGGGCGGGGCCCAGGGCGTTCCGGGCGTCACGCGCGACCGGCGGAGCGGCCGGGGAGGCCGAGTTCGCCCGCCTCCCCGGCGAACACCACCGCGCCCCGCCGCAGTTCGTACACGACGGCGGGGCGGTCGCGCAGGGCGGACGGCAGCCGCTGCTCGGCGACGACCACACACGCGTCGAGCGCGGCCAGCAGCGCGTACGTACGGGCCGCGACCGGGGGCGACATGCCCTGGACCGGCTCGTCGACGAGCACGACGCGCGCGCGTGCCGCCAGCGCCCGGGACACGGCCAGCATCCGCTGCTCGCCGCCGGAGAGGGTGTCGGCCCGGCGCTCCAGCAGCGGCCGCAGCCGCGGATAGGCGTCGAGCGCGGCGGCCGGGTCGGGGGAGGCGAGGGCGAGGTTCTCGCGCACGGTGAGGGAGCCGAACACCGCCCGCCGCTCCGGCACCAGGCACAGGCCGCGCCGGGCCCGCTCGTACGCCGGCACACCGGTCACGTCCACGCCGTCCCACACCACCGCCCCGCCGGACAGCGGCACGATGCCGGCCAGCGCGTGCAGGGCGGTCGTCCGTCCGGAGCCGTTGCGGCCCAGCAGCACGGTGAGGCCGGGGCCCGGGGCGGCGAGCGTGACGCCGTGCAGGGCCTCCAGGGGGCCGTAGCGCACGCGCGCGTGGCGCAGGGAGAGGAGGGTCACGGGCCGCTCGCCCCCTCCGGGGTGCCGAGGACGTGACCGGGCGGTCCGGAGGCGACGATCCGGCCGGCCGCCATGACGTGCACGACGTCGGCGACACCGGCGACCAGGTCGAGATCGTGCTCGACGACCAGGAGCGCCATGCCGTCGGCGGCCAGGGCCCCCAGGATCCGGGCCAGCGCGGCGACCTCGGCGGTGTCGAGACCGGCGGCGGGTTCGTCGAGCAGCAGCACGCGCGGGCCGGCGGCGAGGGCCCGGGCGAGCTCCACGCGGCGCAGCGTCCCGGTGGGCAGCCCGGCGGCGGGCAGCGCCCGTACCGGCCCGTCGAGCCCGAGCAGCCGCAGCGTCCGCTCCACCGCGCCGGCGTCGCGCACCCGGCCCTGCTCGGCACCGACGCGCACGTTCTCCGCGACGGTCAGCGTCGGGAAGACCGCCAGGTGCTGGAAGGTCCGTGCGATGCCGAGCCGGGTGCGGGAGTGCGCGGGCATCCGCGTGATGTCCCGCGCCCCGAACCGGACCGACCCCCGCGCGGGCCGCACCGTCCCCGCCAGACAGTGGAACAGCGTGCTCTTGCCGGCCCCGTTGGGGCCGACGACCGCGGTCACCCGCCCGGCCGGAAGCTCGAGATCCACACCGCCCAGCGCGGTGAACCCGCCGTAACGGGCGTACAGGGCACGGGCGGTGAGGACGGGGGAGGAAGCGGGGGCCGCCGCAGAGGCCCCCACGGGCCGGACCGCGGGGGAACCGGCCGTCCGGCGCGGTACGGGAGGCGGGCCCTCCGGGGCGGCGGGTGCCCGCCGTCGGCCCTCCGGGACCCCGTGCGCCGCGCCCTCCCCGAGCGGCCGCCCGGAGGCGTCCTCGGCCGACGGGGGAGCGGGGGGCCCGTCCCGCGCCCCGCGGCCGGCCCGCCCGCCGGTGGCCGCGGACCGGCCGGCCGGCCGACCCGGGGCGCGTCGCCCTTCCGGCGTTCCCTTCCCCCGTCGGTTCCCGCGAGGGCCGGCGCCCGTCGCCGTCGCTCCCGTCGGCACCGGGGCGGCCGCCGGTCCGGTGTCCGGCCCGCGCAGCAGGCGGCGCACCCGGGCTCCCAGCGGTGTCGGCCCCACCGGCCCGCCCGGCCGCAGCCGCCCCGCCGCCGCGCGCAGCGCTTCGTACGGGCCGCCCGGGAAGCGGCCCACCAGAACCGCCAGGACGCCGATCACGGCCGCCGCCACGCCCCCGCGGGTGCCGGCGTCCAGGCCGACCAGCAGCGCCGCGGCGAGCAGGGCGCCCAGGGCGCTGTCGGCGCCCAGGACCACGACCGCGGCGAACCACAGCAGGCTCCGGACGGGGTCGTACGCGTCGGGGTCGAAGGCGCGCAGTCCCATGCCGAGCATGCCGCCGCCGAGCGCGGCCAGGGCGGCGCCGCAGACGAAGGCCAGGAGCTTCAGCGACGGCACCCGGACGCCCGCCGCCCGCGCCCCGGACTCGTGATCGCGCATCGCCGCCAGGGCGCGGCCCGTGCGGCCCCTGCGCAGCGCCCGGACCGCCGTCAGCGCGCACCCCAGGAGGACGAGTTCCAGGACGTAGTACGCGCGGTCGTCGTCGAAGCCCGCCGGACGCCCCAGGGACAGGCCCGACGTGGCGTACGGCTGGTCGAAGACGAAACGGCTCACGCCGACGCCCACCGCGAACGTCGCCAGTGCCAGCGCGAGCCCCCGGCGCCCGATCGCGGGCCAGCCCGTCAGCACCCCCAGCGGGGCGACCAGGACGACCGCCGCCGCGAGCGCGGCCGGCTCCGGCAGCCGGGGGAGCCCGGGGAAGCGGCCGGCCGCGAGCAGGGCCGTGAACAGGGCGCCCAGGCCCGCGTACGCCGCCTGCCCCAGGGAGATCTGACCGCCCCGGCCGGTGACCACCACCAGGGACAGCAGCACCACCCCGAGGGCGGGCACCTGCACCGCCGTGTGCAGATCCCGCCCGGCGAAGCCCAGCGGCAGCAGGAACAGCACCCCGGCCACGAGCCAGGCGCCCGGCGGCGCCGGCGTCCGCGCGGTGGCCGTGCGCGGGAGCGCGTCCCGGGCGCCGACACCGGGCAGCGCCAGCGCGGCGATCAGCAGGGCCACGACGAACAGGTTGGCGCCGACCGCGTGGAGCAGCGGCTCGCCCCACCCCGACGGGTGCAGCCGGGTCAGCTGGCTCTGGGCCACCCCGACGCCCAGCGCGACGGCCACCGCGACCGCCGGCGCGCGCATCCGCGCGGCGACCGCGACCGCCACCACCTCCATCACGAGCAGCGGCAGCCCGTACGGGTCCAGCCGCACGTACGGTGCCAGCAGCACCCCCGTGAGCCCCGCCGTGAACGAGCCGAACGCCCAGCCCGCCGCCGCCACCCGGTCCGCGTCGACCCCGCCGAGCACGGCCAGCCGGCGGTCGTCGACGATGGCCCGCAGCTCCCGGCCGAACCGCGTCCGGCGGACCACCGCCGCCACCGCCGCGCCCAGCACGGCCACCACCGCGAGCTGCCCCCAGGGGTCCGCCGACACCAGCACCGGCGCGTCGTCCCGCGCCCCCGGCCCCCACAGCAGCGCCGCACCGCCCACCAGCAGCACGAACACCCCGATGGACGCCACCAGCGCCCGCGCCGGGTCACCGCCGAGCACCGACAGCGGCCGGAAGACGAACCGCTCCAGCACCACGCCCAGCCCCGGCGCCACCACCAGCAGCGTCAGCGCGGCCGCCCACCACAGCGGCCAGCCCCACTCGA
This sequence comes from Streptomyces viridosporus T7A, assembly GCF_008704515.1. NCBI lineage: Bacteria > Bacillati > Actinomycetota > Actinomycetes > Kitasatosporales > Streptomycetaceae > Streptomyces > Streptomyces viridosporus. The sequence continues at coordinate 2,059,503 of NZ_CP023700.1, read as the reverse complement.
CCACGCACCCCCGCAGCACGTAAGCGCACACCATCGCGATCGCCCCGTGCGCGAAGTTGAGCACCCCGGTGGCCCGGTACGTCACGATCAGGCCGATCCCGGAGAGCGCCGCGGCGGCGCCCACCGACAGCCCGGCCAGCGTGAGGTCGTACGTCAGGGAGGACATCGGCGAGGACGTCAGCCGTCGGCGGGTGCGGGGGGTTCGGCGGGTGCGGGGGGTTCGCAGATCGGGCAGGGTCCCAGCCCGGCGCCCGCCACCAGGTTCGCGTCCACCGCGACCGCCTCCGTCCTCCCCGCGACCAGCGGGCAGTCCGCGCGGTGCCACAGCGTCCCGCCCGGCACCGCCAGCAGCTCGTCGCCGACCGCGACCGGTGAGCCGGTCGAGCCGGTCGGCCGCCCGGGCCCGTCCGCACCGGCCGGCTCCGCCGCCACCAGCAGGCCGTACAGCTCCTCCACGCGCGCGGCGGCGAGCGTGTCCCGGCCGTGGGCGAGCAGCACCGCCCCGGCGACGATCAGCGCCGCGCCGGGGATCGTGCAGGAGGCCAGGTAGGGCAACTGCCGTTCGGCGTACCGCTCGCCCGAGACGCCGTACCAGCCGACGACGCACAGGACCGCTCCCGCGGCCAGCGCGGCCCAGCCGGCCCACGGGACGGGGTGCGCGGTCCGCAGTCGGTTCGTCCGCATCCTGACTCCCACGCGTCGAGTATCCGCATCTGTCCGTGCCTGTACGCAACTGTCGGTCGATGTCCCCGATCGGCCGATGGGTTGCACTATGCCCTCTGGGAGCCGACCCTGAAAACACCGGGCGCCCACGGCCCGGACCGACACCCGGTGGTGAGCCCAGATGGTCCTCGGCAGCGACCTCAGGCGGGGGAACGCGGGAGGACGCGGCCCCCGGACGGTGGGGCGGGGCGCGACGGTCGCGACCGCCCTGCTCCTGGTGCTCGGCCCGGCCCTCGCGGCGTGCAGCGACGACGGCGGGGGCGGGAGCACGCCCCCCACGCCGTCGGCGGACCGGACGACGGGCGCGCCGGCCAGCGCGCCCGCGGACCGGGCGGCGGCCGAACAGGAGATCCGGCAGAACTGGGAGAAGTTCTTCGCTCCCGGAACGTCCCTGGACGACAAGAAGGCCCTCCTGGAGAACGGCGAGCTGCTGGGCCCCGTGCTCGAGGCGTTCAGCGGTGACGAGCGGGTCGGACAGGTCGAGGCGAAGGTCACCGAGGTCACGTTCACCTCACCGACCGAGGCGGACGTGCAGTTCGCCCTGATCCTCAAGGGAGCCACCGTCCTCCCGGACGCCTCCGGAACGGCCGTCGAGCAGGACGGCACCTGGAAGGTGTCCGCCAAGTCCCTGTGCGCCCTGGTGCAACTGAGCGGCGATGGCTCGGCTCCGGCGGTCCCGGGCTGCTGAGGCGCTCGCCGCGGCCGTGCTGCTCGTCCTGACCGCGGCCTGCGGCAGCCGCCTGCCCGAGAGCGCCTTCGAGGGCGGCGACCACGCCTCCGCGCCCACCCGGAGCGCGGCCGGGCCGGTCCGCGTGGGCATCATCACGAGTGCCACCAGCCCGGTCGGCGCCGACGCCTTCACCGGCCCGCGCGACGGCGCCCGGGCCTACTTCGAGCGGCTCAACGCGCGCGGGGGCATCGACGGCCGGCGCGTCGAGGTGCGCCTGTGCGACGACGGAGGCAGCGGCGCGGGCAACGACGCGTGCGTGCACAGGCTCGTCGACGAGGAGAAGGTCGTCGCCCTGGTGGCCACCACCGCCCTGGACTACGCGGGGGCCGCCCGCGTCTCCCGCGCGGGCGTGCCCGACATCGGCGGCCAGCCCCTCGGCGCCGCCTACGACACCTACCCGCACCTGTACGGCATCCACGGCAGCGAGGCACCCCGCAACGGCACACCCGGCTGGGACGGCAAGCTGTACGGCGGGACCGAGGTCTACCGCTACTTCAAGCGCGAGCACGGCGCCCGCACGGCCGCCGTGGTCTCCTACAACCAGTCCGCGTCCGCCGCCTACGCCCGCCTGGTCGAGCGGGGCCTGAGGACCGAGGGCTACCGGGTCGTCACCGAACAGGTCGACTTCGCGCTGCCCAACTTCCGCGCGGTGGCCGCCGACCTGAAGGAGCAGGGCGTCGACCTCGTCTTCGACGCCATCGACGGCCACGGCAACGCCCGGCTGTGCGCGGCCATGGACGACGTCGGCGCCCGGGTCACCGCCAAGGTCACCAACGTGCAGAACTGGACGTCCACCGTCGCCGAGGACCACGAGGACGCCCCGCGCTGCCGCAACGCCCTGTGGGTCACCGGCTCCAGCCGCAACTTCCAGGACACCGGCCACGCGGCCGTACGGGAGTTCCGGGAGGCCACCGAGGACCTGAGGACGCACTCCCAGTGGCAGCTGGAGGGCTGGGCCGCCGCTCGCTGGTTCACCGACGCGGCGAAGTCCTGCGTCCCGGAGGGCGTCACGCGCGGGTGCGTCGACGGCCGCGTCGAGCGCGCCGACGGCTACACGGCGGGCGGCCTGCTGCTGCCCGTCTCCTTCCGGCCGTCGCCCGAGCCGCCGGGGACCGGCAGGACCTGCCTGTCGGTGGCCCGCTGGCGGGACGGCGCGGGGTGGGTCACCCAGGGCGACATGAACCGCACCTGCTTCGAGGTGCCGCAGCTCGCCTACGAACCCTGACCCCCTGCTCAGGGCACCCCGGCCCCCGTTCAGGACAGCGACTGTCCGCGACGACCGGCAGACTCGTCCCATGGTGGAGACCTCGGCACGTCTGCTGCGCCTGCTGTCCCTGCTCCAGGCCCACCGCGAGTGGTCCGGCGCCGATCTCGCCGAACGGCTCGGGGTCAGCCCCCGTACCGTGCGCCGGGACGTGGAGCGGCTGCGCGGCCTCGGCTACCCCGTCGACGCCAGCCCCGGCACCGGCGGCGGCTACCGGCTGGGCGCGGGCGCCGAGCTGCCGCCGCTGCTGCTGGACGACGACGAGGCCGTGGCCGTCGTGGTGGGCCTGCGCGCCGCCGCCGGACAGGGCGTCGCGGGCATCGGCGAGACCTCCGTACGGGCGCTGGCCAAGCTGGAACAGGTGCTGCCGAACCGGCTGCGCCGCCGCGTGGGCGCCCTCAACGCCTTCACCGTGCCGATGCCGCGCGGGCCGCGCGCCGACGCCGTCGACCCGGCCGTGCTGACCGAACTCGCCCACCTCTGCCGGGACGCCGAACGCCTGCGCTTCGAGTACCGCGGCCACGACGGCACGCCGACCCGCCGCACGGTGGAGCCGCACCGCCTGGTCTGCTCCGAGCACCGCTGGTACCTGGTCGCCTGGGACCTCGACCGCGCGGACTGGCGCACCTTCCGCGCCGACCGCATCACCCCGAGGCCGCCGCACGGGCCGCGCTTCGTCCCGCGCGAGCCGCCCGCCGAGGACCTGGCGGCCTACGTCTCCCGGGGCGTCTCCACGCACGTGTACGCCTCGCACGCCGTGATCCGGCTGCTGGTTCCCGTCGAGGAGGCGGCCGGGCGGATCTCGCCCTCCGAAGGGACGCTCGAGGCGGAGGGACCGGACAGCTGCGTCCTGCGCACCGGCGCCGCGAGCCTCGACGTGATGGTGCTCCACGTGATGATGCTCGGCTTCGAGTTCGAGGTGCTGGAACCGGCCGCACTGATCGACGCGGTCAGGACGGTCCGCGACCGGCTTGCTCGCTCCCTGGCTCGGGCTGGGGCGTCACGGCCGCGTACTCGGGATGGTGCAGGTCGAACGCCGGGGACTCCGAACGGATCCGGGGCAGCGTCGTGAAGTTGTGCCGGGGCGGCGGGCACGAGGTCGCCCACTCCAGGGAGCGGCCGAAGCCCCAGGGGTCGTCGACCTCGACCTTCTCGCCGTACCTGGCGGTCTTCCAGACGTTGTAGAGGAAGGGCAGCGTCGAGATGCCGAGCAGGAACGCGCCGATGGTCGAGACGGTGTTGAGCGCGGTGAAGCCGTCCGACGCGAGGTAGTCCGCGTACCGGCGGGGCATGCCCTCGGCGCCCAGCCAGTGCTGCACCAGGAACGTGGTGTGGAAGCCGACGAACAGCGTCCAGAACTGGATCTTGCCGAGCCGTTCGTCGAGCATCTTCCCGGTGAACTTCGGCCACCAGAAGTAGAACCCGGCGAAGGTGGCGAAGACGACGGTGCCGAAGACCACGTAGTGGAAGTGCGCCACCACGAAGTACGAGTCCGTCACGTGGAAGTCCAGCGGCGGCGACGCCAGGAGCACCCCGGTCAGCCCGCCGAACAGGAACGACACCAGGAACCCGGTGGCCCACAGCATCGGTGTCTCGAAGGACAGCGAGCCCTTGAGCATGGTGCCGGTCCAGTTGAAGAACTTCACTCCCGTCGGCACGGCGATCAGGAAGCTCATGAAGGAGAAGAACGGCAGCAGCACCGCACCGGTGGCGAACATGTGGTGCGCCCACACCACGACCGACAGCCCGGTGATGGCCATCGTGGCGCCGACCAGCGTCAGGTAACCGAACAGCGGCTTGCGGCTGAAGACCGGGATGATCTCCGTGACGATGCCGAAGAACGGCAGCGCGATGATGTAGACCTCGGGATGCCCGAAGAACCAGAACAGGTGCTGCCACAGCAGCGCCCCGCCGTTGGCCGAGGCGAAGACCTGCGAGCCGAAGAGCCGGTCCGCCTCCAGCACCAGCAGCGCCGCCGCGAGCACCGGGAAGGCCAGCAGGATCAGGATCGACGTGAACAGCGTGTTCCAGGTGAACAGCGGCATCCGGAACATCGTCATGCCGGGGGCGCGCATCCCGATGATGGTGGTGAGGAAGTTGACCGCGCCGAGGATCGTGCCGAACCCGGACAGGGCCAGCCCCATGATCCACAGGTCCGGGCCCAGGCCGGGCGAGTACTGCACGCTGTTCAGCGGCGCGTAGGCGAACCAGCCGAAGGCCGGCGGGCCCCCGGTCACCAGCAGCGAACCGAGCACGATCAGGCCGCCGAAGAGGAACAGCCAGTACGAGAACATGTTCAGCCGCGGGAAGGCCACGTCGGGCGCGCCGATCTGCAGCGGCATCAGCTCGTTGGCGAATCCCGCGAAGCTGGGGGTCGCGAACAGCAGCAGCATGATCGTGCCGTGCAGCGTGAACATCTGGTTGAACTGCTGGTTGTCGACGATCTGCAGTCCGGGCCGGGCCAGTTCGGCGCGCATCACCAGGGCCATCACACCGGCGATCAGGAAGAACACGAACGACGTGACCAGGTACAGGTGGCCGATCTTCTTGTGGTCGGTGGTGGTCAGCCAGTCGATCACCGCCCGTCCGCGCCGCTGCCGGTGCGCCGGTCGCGCCGTCTGTACGGTCTGCGTCCCCATCGCTCGCCCCTTCGCTCGTCGCGCACCGGGCCCGCCGGGCCCGCGCCCCACGTACCCCGGGCCCACACCATGATGCTCGCCTCCGTGTGCGCTCCGACAGAGGGTGTGGCGGATTGTGTGGCGGATCCGAGTGTTTTCTGTGCGTACCGGCTTCCGCGGGCGTGCGCGGCGGTGAAAGCGAAGGGGGTCCCGGGACACGTTCCCCGGAACTTTCCGCCGGGGTGAAACACGGTCGTGGCATGACACGCAGGAATGACGTTCGAATACCTGCAAAAGGAGTACGGAATCGCCCGTCCGAGTGACGGCCGCCCGGGCAAACGCCTGTCGTGATCCTGTGACAGAAGCGTGACCGCGGGGGGACCCGGCCGGTGTTCCCGGGGCGGGCTTCCCCGCCCGCCGGGCAAGGCATAGCGTGGCGGTATGGCACCCATTCCGACGCCCTCCGCGGAGCCCCACGACAGTCCGGACGCCTATGTCGGCCTCGCCGCCGACCGGGCCGAGCGCCTCGCGCGCGAGCGCGGCTGGTCGACGGTGCGGGCGCTGCCGCCGGGGGCGATCATCACCATGGAGTACCGCGTGGGCCGGCTGAACTTCGAGGTGAGGGGCGGCCGGGTGGCGCGTGCCTGGAAGGGCTGAGACACGGCTTCGGCCCCGGTTCCGCGGGGGACCGGGGCCGGGGTGTGCGTACCGGGGAGCCGCCCCTCAGGGGCGGGTCGCCGAGGTGGCGCCGCGCGGGTGCCGCTCCGCGTGCTGCGGGCGGCGGCTGCCCCCCGGGGTCACCGGGGTGCGCTCCGCGCGGGTCGTGTGCGGGCCGGGCGCCAGGTAGACGTGCGGGCGGGAGGGCGCGCGGCCGGTGGGGACCGGTTCGGGGGCGGCGGTCTCCTCGTGGCCGGTGGGCGGTTCCAGCACGACCGGCGCCCCGGCCGGCTGCACCGGCGCCGGTGCCGTACGGCCGCGGTGTGTCCGGCGGCGGTGGCGCAGGGCGAGGATCCGGGCCTCGGCGCGGGCGATCAGCGGCTCGAACCAGGGCAGCGCGAGCAGGATCAGCAGGCCCGCGGCCCAGCCCAGCAGGACATCGCTCAGCCAGTGCGTACCGATGTAGACGGTGGACAGCCCCACGCCGAGCGAGGTCACCGCGGACAGGGCGGACAGCCAGCGGCGCGCTCTCCCCGTGGAGGCCAGATAGGCCAGGATTCCCCAGGTCACCACGGCGTTCGCGGTGTGGCCGCTGGGAAATATATCGCCGCCGAGCCACATCTCGTTCGAGCCGATCTCGGTCGCGTAGTGCGGTCCGAGCCGTCCCATGCCGTACTTGGCGGCGCCGACGGTGACGTTCAGCAACAACAGGGAGACGCCGAGGGCGAGCAGCGGGCGCAGCGTGTGCTGCCGCCAGGAACGCCAGCCCAGCCAGGCTGCGACCATCACGGCGGTCGGGCCGCGCTGGCCGAGCACCACGTAGTAGTCGACGAAGGCGTGGAGCTCGGGCCACTGCTGGTAGGGGCGGAAGAACATCACCTGCCAGTCCAGCCGGACCAGCCAGGAGGTGATCACCACGGCCCACACGATCGCCAGGTAGAAGGCCAGGGTGGCGCCGAAGAGCACCACCCGGTGCCGGCTCATCCGCGGCACGCCGATGTGAGCCGGCCGTTCCGGCTCACGATCCAGCCTCGAGAACACCCGGTCCAGACGGGTGGGCTTCCGTTTGGTACGCACCCAATCGACGTTACAGCGAGTGAGTGGGGATCCCCGCCGAATCAGCGGCTCCGTGATGACGATGTGATGTGGCATTCCTCTCAGGCGAACGTTTATTTCCCGTGAATCCGCAATCTCCCGGGCGCTGCGCCCTTCAATTCCTTTGATCATTCGGGGCGGGGTTTTATCGTGCTTTCGAATTCGTTCACCGAGGTCTGGCGCGGAATTTCCCCGGTGCTCATCGGCCGTCCGGGCGTATCAGGGCGGGCCGGAGCCGTTCAGCCAGAAGGCGCCGTACACCGCCGAGGCCACCGCGGCCGCCCCGACGACCAGCGCCGACCTGCGGGTACGCAGCCGGGCCAGGGCGAGGGCGAGGGGCAGCAGCAGGGGGAAGGCGGGCAGCAGCAGACGCGGTTTGGAGCCGAAGTAGCTCGACGCGCACAGGGCGAGCGCGGTGACGACCCCGGCGTACACCAGCAGCGGCAGCGGCTGGCGCCGCCGTACGCAGATCACGTACAGCCACACCACCAGACCGACCCCGAGCGTCAGTCCGAGCCCCGCCAGGACGGACGGAAAAGCCGTGAACTTCTCGGCGACGAAGCGGGCGAAGGCGTACCCCCCGTCGAACCCGTTCCGCCATCCGGCCTGGACGTCGAGATACCCCAGCGGCCCGGTTCCGGTCCGGTGCCCCACCCACAGAACGTAACCGGCGGCGCCGAGGGGGGCGAGGAGCATGCCGAGCGCCCGGCGCAGGCGGACGCCCGGGGCGCCTGCGCCGCCGGCCGGGGCGCTCGCGAAGGCGCGGGCGCCGTCCGGTGCCGTGGCGCGCCGGGTCTCCGGGCCGCCGAGGGCGCCCGGCCCGGTGCGCGCGCCGTGCGGCGCGGGCGCGCTGCGATCCCGCACGAACGAGACGGCCCCCGCCGCCCAGACCGCCGCGACCACCGCCAGCCCCACCGGCCGGGTCAGCCCGGCCAGGCACGCCAGGACCCCCGCCGTCACCCAGCGGCCGGTCAGCACGGCGTACAGCGACCACGCGGCGAGCGCGGTGAACAGGGACTCGCTGTACGCCATCGACTGCACGATCCCGACCGGCAGCACCGCCCACAGCAGCACCGCGCACACCCCGGCCCGGGGCCCGTACACGTGGTCGGCCACCGCGAAGATCCCCCAGGCCGCGGCGAGCGAGGCGAGCAGGGAGACGACGAAACCCCCGTCGGCGTACGACAGCGGGGACACCGCCGCCACGAGCCGTTCCAGCCAGGGGAGCAGGGGGAAGAACGCCAGGTTGGAGTGCACGTCGCCGTTCGGGAGCCGTACCTCGTAGCCGTACCCGAGCTCGGCCACCCGCGTGTACCAGAGCGCGTCCCAGCGGGCGGTCAGCAAGGTGTACGCGTCCTTGCCGCGCGCCTGGCTCCACAAGGCCAGGACGACCAGGCCCAGGGCACGCACGGCCGCGTACCCGAGGAGGGCCGGGGCGGCCCGGCGCAGTGCTCCGATGCGGGCCGTGCCGGCGCGCGTGTCGAGAACGATCACGGGCCCGATTATCGACCGGGTGCCGCACCGGGCCGCCCGCGCCCCGGAGGGGAGTGGTGTACGCCACACCGATCCGCCGTACGGGTGAGAGGCCCGCCATTCGCGCCGGACCCGCACTCGCGTACGCTGACGTGTCACTCGCCGTCCGTCGTGCGGGCCGGAGACCGCCGCTCCTCTCCGGCCGGGCCGCGGGGAAGTCCCCACCCCGTGGATCCGCCGACGGTGAGGGAACATCTGGGAGGTACGCACATGTCCGGGACGACCACGGCCTCCGCCGCACCGCGCGGTCGGGCGGCCGGGGCCGGGGCCAACCGCTGGCTGGTGCTCGTCGTCCTCTGCGTCAGTCTGCTGCTGGTCGCCGTCGACGCCACCGTGCTGCACGTGGCGGTCCCCGCCGTCACCGAGGACCTCAGGCCCGGCGCGGTGGAGCTGCTCTGGATCGTCGACGCCTATCCGCTGGTCTGCGCCTCGCTGCTGATCCTGTTCGGCACCCTGGGCGACCGGGTCGGCCGCAGGCGCGTGCTCCTGTTCGGCTACGCCCTGTTCGGCATCGCCTCCGGCATGGCGGCCCTCGCGGACAACCCCCCGGTGCTGATCGCGGCACGGGCGCTGCTCGGCGTCGGCGGCGCGATGATCATGCCCGCGACGCTGTCCATCCTGCGCCAGGTCTTCCCGGACCGGCGCGAACGGGCGCTGGCCATCGGCGTCTGGAGCGCGGTCGCCGCGGTCGGCGCGGCGGTCGGACCGCTGATCGGCGGGTTCCTGCTGGAGCACTTCTGGTGGGGCTCGGTCTTCCTGATCAACATTCCGCTGATGCTGGTCAGCCTGCCGGTGGGGCGGATCCTGCTGCCGGAGTCGAAGGGCGACGGCGACGGCCCCTGGGACGTGGTCGGCGCGCTGCTGGCCGCCGCCGGACTGTTCGCGGCGGTCCTCGGCGTGAAGCGGCTCGGCGGCGGCGAACCCGTCACCGGCGTGTGGACCGTCCTGCCGCTGCTCGCGGGCGCGGTGCTGCTGTTCGTCTTCGTCCGCCGCCAGCGGCGCCGGACGCACCCCCTGGTCGACCTGCGGATGTTCGCGCGGCCGGCGTTCAGCACGTCGGTGGGGTGCATCGTGCTGGCGATGCTCGCCCTGGTCGGGCTCGAGCTCATCGCCGCGCAGTACCTCCAGCTCGTGCTGGGGCTCTCCCCGCTCGAGACCGGACTGCGCCTGCTGCCGCTGACCGTCGCGGCGATGGCGGCGGGCCTGGCGGGCGCGCGCATGCTGCGCCGGTTCGGCCCGCGCCGCATGGTCTGCTCCGGCTTCTGCCTGACGGCCGCCGCGGTGGTGTCCCTGACCGCGATGGGCGGCGAGGACAACGCCCCGCTGCTGTTCACCGGCTTCGTCCTGCTCGGCTTCGGCCTGGAGACCACCCTGTTCGGGGCCTACGAGTCGATGCTCAGCGAGGCGCCGCCGCAGCAGGCCGGCGGGGCGGCGGCGATCGGCGAGACCTCGTACCAACTGGGCGCCGGCGTCGGGATCGCGCTGCTGGGCAGCGTGATGAACGCGGCCTACGGGCCCGGCACCGCCGGCGTGCCCGGGGTGCCCGCGTCGGCGTCCTCGGCGGCGTCGCACTCGCTGGGCGAGGCGTACGAGGTGGCCGACCGGCTCGGCGGACCCGCCGGGGCCGCCCTGCGCCAGGCGGCGCGCCACGCCTTCGTGCACGGGCTGCACGTGACCCTGCTGGTGAGCGCGGGCCTGCTGCTGGTCGGCGCCGCGATGGCGCTCCGGCTGCCGAGGGCGATGCAGTGCGAGACGGCCGCCGTGGAGGTGCCCGCGCCCCGGGAGGCCGCGGAGGCGCGTGTCTCCGGGCTGAAGGTGTGAGTCGTGCCCACCGGAGCGGGGTGGACGCGCGGAGGACCGCGTCGTAACGTCGGCCCGAGCCGTGATCAGCAGCGCCAGGCGGCGCGTCTTGGAGGGTGCCCCATGTCCGCGTCCGCGAAGTTGCCCCCCTTCGACCCCGCCGACCCCCTCGGCGTCGACGACCTCCTGGAGCCGGAGGACCTGGCCGTCCGGGACACCGTGCGCGCCTGGGCCGCCGACCGCGTGCTGCCGTACGTCGCCGACTGGTACGAGAAGGGCGAGCTGCCGGGCATCCGGGAACTCGCCCGGGAACTCGGCGGGATCGGCGCGCTCGGCATGTCCCTCGACGGCTACGGCTGCGCGGGCGCGAGCGCCGTCCAGTACGGGCTCGCCTGTCTGGAGCTGGAGGCGGCCGACTCCGGAATCCGGTCCCTGGTCTCCGTGCAGGGGTCCCTCGCGATGTACGCCGTCCACCGGTTCGGCAGCGAGGAGCAGAAGCAGCGGTGGCTGCCGCGGATGGCCGCCGGTGAGGTCATCGGCTGCTTCGGCCTCACCGAGCCCGACCACGGCTCCGACCCCGCCTCGATGCGCACGTACGCCAAGCGCGACGGCGGGGACTGGGTGCTCAACGGGCGCAAGATGTGGATCACCAACGGGTCCGTGGCCGGGGTCGCCGTGGTGTGGGCGCGGACCGACGAAGGGATCCGCGGGTTCGTGGTGCCGACCGACAGCGCGGGGTTCTCGGCGCCCGAGATCAGGCACAAGTGGTCGCTGCGCGCCTCCGTCACCAGCGAGCTGGTGCTCGACGACGTGCGGCTGCCCGCCGACGCCGTCCTGCCCGAGGCGACCGGGCTCAAGGGCCCGCTCAGCTGTCTCTCGCACGCCCGGTACGGGATCGTCTGGGGCGCCATGGGCGCCGCGCGGAGCTGCTTCGAGGCGGCGGTCGACTACGCGAAGTCGCGGGAGCAGTTCGGGCGGCCCATCGGCGGGTTCCAGCTGACGCAGGCCAAACTCGCCGACATGGCGGTCGAACTGCACAAGGGGATCCTGCTCGCCCATCATCTGGGGCGGCGCATGGACGCCGGCCGCCTGCGTCCCGAGCAGGTCAGCTTCGGCAAGCTCAACAACGTCCGCGAGGCCATCGACATCTGCCGCACGGCCCGCACGGTCCTCGGAGCCAACGGGATCTCGCTCGCGTACCCGGTGATGCGGCACGCGACCAATCTGGAGTCGGTGCTCACCTACGAGGGCACCGTCGAGATGCACCAGCTCGTGCTGGGGAAGGCGCTCACCGGAATCGACGCGTTCCGGTAGTCCCGGCCGACCGGGGCCTCACGGGGAGGCCGGTGAGCGGCCCCGCCTCAGCTCTGGTTGAAGAAACCGTCCGACCGGTGCGCGGCCGACTCCCCGTTGACGACCACGGTGTCGGCCGGGCTCAGCAGGAACACCCGGCTGGACACCCGCTCGATGGAACCGCGCAGACCGAAGATCAGGCCCGCCGCGAAGTCGACGACGCGCTTGGCGTCGGCGGCGTCCATGGCGGTGAGGTTCATGATGACCGGAATCCCGTCGCGGAAGAGTTCGCCGATGGCGCGGGCGTCCCGGAAGCTGTCCGGGGTGACCGTGGCGATGCGGCGGCCCCTCTCCTCGGCGACGTCCGACGCCACCTTGACCCGCGGATCGGTGACCCAGGCGTCCCCGGGCTCGGTCCCGTCGGAGTAGTCGTCGTCGTAGTAGCGCTCGTCTTCGTTGTCGTCGACGAGGCCGAGCCAGGCACTCGCCTTGCGTACCGATCCCATGGACGCCTCCTCTCACAGCAGTCTTTCTTGCTTTCCGCATCCCTATGGTCGTCCATGATGCGGATGGCGCGCCAAGTGGACAGACGCCGAGCGGGGGGTTTGTGACGGTACTGGTGCACAGCTGATCCGTCGAGAGTCCGTGTTTCCCAAGGGTCTTGGTGTAAACGGATGCTGACTGTGAGTGAAATATGATTCTTCGCTGCGTATGGGTGATGGACGGTGCGTACGGGTGAACGCGGCGGCCGATACGATGCGCCCGCTCAACGTCGCACAACCGTACGGGGGAATGTCGTGTTCGGAATGGTCAGGCCCTGCAGGCATCGGCTCGGCGAGAAGCTCACGGCCCAGTGGACGGCACATCTGTGCGGGCTGTGCCTCGCGCTGCGCGGGGACCACGGGCAGTTCGCGCGTGTCGTCACCAACTACGACGGGCTCCTCATATCCGTCCTGACGGAGGCTCAGGACGACCGCGCGGAAACGGGACGACGCACCGCGGGACCGTGTCCGCTGCGCGGGATGCGCACCGCGTCCGTCGCGCACGGGGAGGGCGCGCGGCTCGCGGCGGCCGTCTCCCTCGTGCTCGCCTCCGCCAAGCTGCGCGACCACGTCGCCGACGGGGACGGGCTGCTGGCGCGCAGGCCGGTGGCGCTCGCCGCGCGCCGGGTCGCCGCGGGCTGGGACCGGGCCGGGGCGCGGACCGGTGCCGACGTCGGGTTCGACACCGCCGTCCTCGTCGACGCCGTGGACCGGCAGACCGGCATCGAGACCCTCGCCGGGCCCGGCACCCCCCTCCTCACCGTCACCGAACCGACCGAGACCGCGACCGCGGCGGCCTTCGCGCACACCGCGGTGCTCGCCGGCCGGCCGCACAACGCCGTGCCGCTGGCCGAGGCGGGGCGCCTGTTCGGACGCCTCGCGCATCTCCTGGACGCCGTGGAGGACCGGGAGGCCGACGCCGCGTCGGGCGCCTGGAACCCGCTCACCGCCACCGGCACCCCGCTCACGGAGGCCCGCCGGCTCGCCGACGACGCGGTGCACGGCATCCGGCTCGCACTGCGCGAGGTGGAGTTCGCCGACGGGGGCCTCGCACACCGGCTGCTCGTCCATGAACTGCCCAACTCCGTCCGTCGCGCCTTCGGTACCGTCTCCTGTGCCCACGCTCCCGGTCCCTACGCACCCCCCGGCACACCCGGCACACCCGGCGCCCCCGGCGCCCCGCCGCCTCCCGGGCCGCCGCACCGCGACCGGCGCGGGCTGCTCGCGGGCTGCGCCGTGTGGCTGGGGCTGGCCTGCACGTGCCAGATGTGCTGCGGCACCTACGAGGACCCCTGGTCGCGGGAGCACAAGCAGGGGCTCTGCAGCCACTGCGGAGACTGCTGCGAGTGCTGCGACTGCTGTGGCAACTGCTGCAACTGCTGCAACTGCTGCAGCGAGGACGGCGGTTGCGACTGCGGCTGCGACTGCTGAGCGGCGGCCGCGCCCCGGCGGGATATGCGGAGGGTCGAATTCCGGACACGCCCGGGGTGCCCGGATTCGACTTCGGCGCAGCTCCCGGCGGTGATCCGACCCCACGTCACGGGCCAAACCTCCACAGGTGGTTCAAAGCTTGACGGCCGAAAGACACCCTTGCGCCGAACGGTCGGTCGGCCGAATACTCGCCCACAGCGCTTGTCAGGGGCACGGCGTGTTCGGAATCCGGGCACGTGCTCCCCTGACTGCGCCTCACGGGCCCACAACCCCACGAGGGCCCCCTACTTCCTTTGTGGAGGAACGAGAAGTGAGGATCAAGCGCACCACCCCCCGTAGCGGCATCTCGAGACGGACCCGGCTGACCGCCGTCTCCGCCGGCCTCGTGGCCGCCGCCGCGTTCGCGATCCCCAGCGCGAACGCGGCCGACACCCCCACCACCTTCAGCTCCGCCGAGCTCAAGAGCGTCAGCGGCTCGGTGCTGAAGGCCGACATCCCGGGCACCGCCTGGGCCGTCGACAGCAAGACCAACCGGGTGCTCGTCACCGTCGACAGCACGGTGTCCCAGGCCGAGATCAACAAGATCAAGCAGCAGGCCGGGGAGAACGCCGGGGCGATCACCATCAAGCGCACCCCGGGCACGTTCAGCAAGCTCATCCAGGGCGGCGACGCCATCTACGCGAGCAGCTGGCGCTGCTCCCTGGGCTTCAACGTCCGTGCCAGCAACGGCACCGAGTACTTCCTGACCGCCGGCCACTGCACCGACGGCGCGGGCACCTGGTACTCCAACTCCGGCCGCACCACGGTGCTCGGCTCGACCGCCGGCTCCAGCTTCCCGGGCAACGACTACGGCATCGTCCGGTACACCAACTCCTCGGTGAGCCGGCCCGGCACCGCCAACGGCGTGGACATCACCCGCGCGGCCACCCCGAGCGTGGGCACCACCGTCATCCGTGACGGCTCCACCACGGGCACGCACAGCGGCCGGGTCACCGCCCTCAACGCCACCGTCAACTACGGCGGCGGCGACATCGTCTCCGGTCTCATCCAGACCACGGTCTGCGCCGAGCCCGGTGACTCCGGCGGCCCGCTCTACGGCAGCAACGGCACCGCGTACGGTCTGACCTCCGGCGGCAGCGGCAACTGCTCCTCCGGCGGCACGACCTTCTTCCAGCCGGTGACGGAGGCCCTGAGCGCCTACGGCGTCAGCGTCTACTAGGACCGGTCACCGGGGCCGGCCCGCACCACCGGCCCCCTGTGTCCCGCCTGCAACCGGCAGCAGGACGAGCCCCCGCACACAACCGCTGTGCGGGGGCTCGCCCGTGCCCGGGCCGGGGGCTACCGTCGAAGGACACACCAGGACGCGCCGGGCGGCACCGGACGCGTGATCACCTGATGCGCCACTTCGGACCCTGGGGGCCGTGATGGTCGAGGAGTTGGTGACGGCGGGAGTGGCGGCGGCGTCCGCCGGAGCGGTCTACGCGATGGCGGCGGCGCGGGTCGTCAAGCAGTACGAGCGGGGCGTGGTGCTCCGGCTCGGCCGGCTCCGCCCCCGGGTGCGCGGGCCCGGATTCACCATGATCGTGCCGTTCGTGGACCGGCTGCACAAGGTGAACCTGCAGATCGTCACGATGCCGGTGCCGGCCCAGGAGGGCATCACCCGGGACAACGTGACCGTGCGGGTCGACGCGGTGGTCTACTTCAAGGTGGTGGACGCCACCGCGGCGGTCGTCAACGTCGAGGACTACCGGTTCGCGGTCTCCCAGATGGCGCAGACCTCGCTGCGGTCGATCATCGGCAAGAGCGACCTGGACGACCTGCTCTCCAACCGGGAGAAGCTCAACCAGGGCCTGGAGCTGATGATCGACAGCCCCGCGGTCGGCTGGGGCGTGCAGATCGACCGGGTGGAGATCAAGGACGTCTCCCTGCCCGACACGATGAAGCGGTCCATGGCCCGGCAGGCCGAGGCCGACCGCGAGCGCCGGGCCCGCATCATCAACGCCGACGCCGAGCTGCAGGCGTCGCGGAAGCTGGCCGAGGCGGCCCAGCAGATGGCGGACACCCCCTCCGCGCTGCAACTGCGCCTGCTGCAGACCATCGTGGCGGTCGCCGCGGAGAAGAACTCCACCCTCGTGCTGCCCTTCCCGGTGGAGCTGCTGCGCTTCCTGGAACGGGCCCAGCAGCCGGCGCCGCGGCCGGTCCCGGAGCCGGCGCCGGGACCGGTGCAGGAGCGACTTTCCTCCGCCGCACCCCATGTGGAGCCGGACCCCGGAGGGTCGCATTCGAGCCAGGACGGGGACACGCGGACCGGACCGCCGGTTACCGGCCCGTAGCGTTTGCAGTGCGAACCGCCCTCCGTGTCCACGACCTGTCAGGACATGGAGGGCGCACGGCCGTTGCCGTGCACGCGTCCTGAAGTCGGCCTTGTGTGCTCCCTGTGGGGTTCGCAAGAGCAGGCGCCGTTCAGCCGGCCCGGACACGGCCTTTCCCGTACGCCGTCCCCGTGGCCGTACGCCTTCCGGTTCGGTGAGGTCCCCGCCATCTCCCGGACCGTCCTCCCACAGGAGGACGTGAGGCGAAGCACCGACGCGTACCCGGGCGACGGGCGGCCCTGGCGGGTGCGGGTGTCGCCGCACCGGTCGCCGCCGGAGTCACCTTCCGGACTGCGAACGCCGGTGAGACCCCGGACGCCTCCGGACCCCGGGCCCTCTCGGTCGCGGCGGCCGGAAAGCTCGCCTCGACGCTCGCCGAGGACCTCGGCGCCGACGCGGCGGGAACGTACTGCGACGCGAAGGGCAGGAGCCTCGTGGTGAACGTGCTCGCCGAGGCCGCCGCCGGGACCGTCGAGTCGGCCGGCGCCGGTGCGAGGGTCGTGGCGAACCCCCTCGCCGAGCTGAAGAGCGCACGCACCGCCCTCGAGCAGGACGCCGCCGTCCCGGGCACCTCCTGGGTGACCGACCCGACCACCGACAAGGTCGTCGCCACCGCGGACCGCACCGTCTCCGAGGCCGAGTGGGCCACTCGGGCAGCAGCGCGGTCGGCCTCGCCTCCGGCGGCAGCGGCGACTGCACCTCGGGCGGCACGGCCTTCTTCCAGTCGGTGACCCGGGCCCTCGCGGCGACCGGCACCCGGATCGGCTGAACCGCACGCACCCCGTGGAGTCCCGCCCCGCGCGAGGGGCGGGACTTCCGCGCGTCCGGGTCAGGGCGCCCGCGCGGGCGGCTCGGCCCCGTGCCGTCCGCGGTACGCCACCGCCGACAGCATCGTGACCACGATCCCCGCGAGGGCCCACGCCGACAGCACCAGCAGGGGGCCGAGCACGGCGTTGCCCTCGAAGTACGCGATCGAGCGGGCCGTCCAGGTGCCCGCGCCCGGCGGCAGCGCCGGGCCGATCGCCGCCCAGAACGGCGGCAGCATCGGCAGCGGGAAGGCACCGCCCGCGCTCGGGTTGCCGGCGATCACCACGAGCAGGATCGCCAGCCCGATGCCGACGATGCCGAAGAGGCCCTGGAGGGCGAGGGTGGCGACGCCGACGGCGAAGGTGACCAGCGCGCCCAGCCCCCACAGGGCCGCCACACTGCCGGGCAGCGCGCCCAGGACCGGCCCGACGATCACCGCGCCGCCGAGTCCGCCGACGAGCGACACCAGGGCCATGGCGCCGATCCGGATCGCCGCGCGGCGCGGGTCGGCGGGCCGGGCGCCGGCGCTGATCGCCAGGATCGAGGCGCACAGGTAGCCGCCGACGCACCAGCCCACCACCACGTAGAAGGACGACAGCCCGTCGAAGTCCTGCCGCGAGGCCGGAGCCACGTCGACGGTCCGTACCGTGCGCCCCTCGGCTTCCTCCAGCCTGTTGATGAGGCTCTCCACGGTGGTGGCGAGGACGGTGCCGCCGCCGGAGGCGACCAGCAGGGTGTCCCCGCCGCCGGCCGGGTTCACGATCAACGCGCCGTCGATCTCCCGGTCCGTGATCTGCCTCCGCGCGGTCGCCTCGTCGGTCACCGCGCGGGGGTCCAGCGGGGAGCCGGGCAGCCGCTCCAGGCGGGTCACCGCCCGCTCGGCGACGGCCGGCGGCGCGACGACTCCGAAGGGCGCGTCCCGCAGCTTCGGATGGTGCAGCGCCCCCACGTAGGAGGCGATGAAGAGCAACTGGAGGACGATCACACCGAGCACGAGCAGGGTGGCCCGCGGAGTGACGGCCTCCTTCACCTCGCCGAGGAACGAGCTGCGGGACGGGCCGGCGCCGGCGGTCTGCGTCATGCCCCCACCGTCCGGCGGACCGGCTGCCCGCGCAGGCGGGACGGGGCCGAACGGATGCCGCACGTACGTTCGGAACGGGTCTCGGTGGGGCTGGGGGCCGGGGCGCCCGGGGTGTGCCGGGGGCGGAAGGGCGCGGGGTGCGGGAGGGAGTGCCGCACGGCACGCCCGAGGGTGTCGATTCGTCCCGCTTGGTGACGCCTTATCAGGTCCGGACGGGTCGCCGCCGGTCGACGGTGGAATTTTTTACCGACCCGTAACTTCCCAGCTTCCCTACTCGTCCGTAACTTGACGAGTGAACAGCATCCTCGTGATCCGGATCACAGGGAGTAAGGCCCCCCCCACCTCCCCATGAACCGCAAGGAGATCACCCGATGCTGCCCTGGAAGCGAGTGATCAGACCGCTGGCCGCGCTCCTGCTGGCCGCCGCGGCCCTCACCGGCCCCACCGCCACCGGCGCCCACGCCTCCGCCGCACCCGCGGGAGGAGGCTGGAACGACTACTCCTGCGAGCCCCCCGCCGCCCATCCCCGCCCCGTCGTCCTGGTGCACGGCACCTTCGGCAACTCGATCGACAACTGGCTGGGGCTCGCGCCCTACCTCCAGCGCCGCGGCTACTGCGTCTTCTCCCTCGACTACGGACAGCTGCCCGGCGTCCCCCTCTTCCACGGCCTCGGCCCCATCGAGAAGTCCGCGGAGCAGCTCGACGCCTTCGTCGACAAGGTGCTGGCCGCGACCGGCACCGCCGAGGTCGACCTCGTCGGCCACTCGCAGGGCGGCCTGATGCCCCGCCACTACCTCAAGTTCCTCGGCGGGGCGGACGAGGTGAACGCCCTCGTCGGGATCGCGCCCAGCAACCACGGCACCACCCTCGGCGGCCTCACCCGCCTGCTGCCGTACTTCCCGGGCGCCGAGCACCTGCTGAACGAGGCCACTCCCGCCCTCGCGCAGCAGGTCGTCGGCTCCGGTTTCCTCACCCGGCTCAACGAGGGCGGCGACACCGTGCCCGGCGTCCGCTACACCGTCATCGCCACGAAGTACGACCAGGTGGTCACCCCGTACCGCAGTCAGTACCTGAACGGGCCGAACGTGCGCAACGTCCTGCTCCAGGACCTGTGCCCGCTCGACCTGTCCGAGCACCTGGCCGTCGGGCTGCTCGACCGGATCGCCTTCCACGAGGTGGCCAACGCCCTCGATCCGGCCCGCGCCACGCCCACCACCTGCGCCTCCGTGGTCAGCTGACACGTGTAGGCGGAGGCGAACGCGTCGGGGCCCTGTCCGGCCTGAGCCGCCGGACAGGGCCCCGAGTCGGTTCAGCGGCCGTGCCGCCCGCCCGCCGCGCGCCGCCGGTTGGCGGCGAACAGCGCCGCCGAGCCCAGCGCCAGCGCCGCGGCCCCGCCGACCATCAGGTACGGGGTGCTGTCGTCGCCGCCGGTCTCCGCGAGGTTCTCCGAGCCGCCGGCCGCCTTGGGCCGGTTGGGCTGGTCGGCGGCGTCGGAGGCCTCCGGGGCGGGCTCGTCCTGCGCCGCGGCGGGTGCCGCCGAGGTGTCGGGGTCGTCGTCGCCGTGCCCGTGGTTCTCGATGGTCGACTTCTTCGCCGCCTCCTCGAGCTGCTCCTCGGACGGAGCGGTGGCGGTCGGCGCCGGGGCGGCCGCCTGCTGGGGCGTGTCGCCGCCACCGGCCTCGCCCGAGCCGCCGGCCTCGTCCGCCCGGCCGGCCCCGCCCCCGCTGCCGCCGCCGAACGTGACGTCCGAGCAGGAGTAGAACGCCTCCGGGCTGTCCGAGCGCTGCCAGACCGCGTACAGCAGCTGCGCGCCGGAGCGCTCGGGGAGGGTGCCGGTGAAGGTGTAGAAACCGTCCACGGCGGCCGGGTCGGTGGCCTTCGCCACCGGGTTCGCCAGGTCCAGGTCGCTCCAGGCCAGCGGCTTGGACGGGTCGTAGCCGGGCTTGGTGATGTACACCTCGAAGGTGCCCTTGTGCGGGGCGGTCACCCGGTACTTGAAGGTGTACGACCCGCTGCCCACGCTCGTCGCCGGCCAGTCCGCGCGGGCCAGGTCGAGGCCCTTGAACTGCTCGTTGTTCGCGCTGCACAGCTTGCCGTCGGGGATGAGCTCCTGGTGGCGTCCGCCCGCGTCGCCGATGCGGACGCCGTTCCAGTCGTAGAGGGCCTGGGTGCCGCCGGCCGCGACCGCCGCCTTGCACGCCGCCGACTTCGGGCTCTCCGGGCCCTCGGCGTGGCACTGCGAGACCCGGCTGACCGGGTCGCCCATCGAACCGTGCGCGGACGCCGGTGCGGCGGACAGCCCGGTGAGGGCGAGCGGAACGAGGCCGACGACGGCGACAGCGGCCTTGCGGCGTGCGGGCATGGGACAGCAACTCCTCGGCAACGATCACTGGACTCGGGGGGTGAATCCCGTGGGGGGTGACTCAGAAGCTAGCCCCGGGAAACCGCGAAATCGCCTGTCGCAGGCCGTGGAGGGGGATCCTTATGGTCGCGTTAAGGGAGTGCTCAGGCTGGGATCAGGTACGTGCCGGACGCGGCGGGGCGGACGGGCCGCGAGACCTCCCGCGTCCGGGGCGGCCGGCTCAGCCGTCGGGCCACCAGGTGCGGGCGATGTCCCCGCGGACCTCCGGACGTCCCGCGGGGCGCTCGTCGGCCTCTTCGCGGGTCCGACGGGCGTCCGTCCTCTTCGGGGGCTTCTGCACGGTGACACGGCGCATGGCTGCCTCCTTCGGGGCCACCGGGTTCCGTGTTCTCACGGAGGTGGACCTTTCGGGGGAGAGTTCCTCATCGGTCCCGGTCTGTCTGTGGCCGCTGTCACGAATCGATTGTCAGTGGTGGGTGTCACCCTCGGGCCATGAGCAACGACACGAGCCGGACGGGCACGGACGGCGTCGACCGGGACGCGCGGGCCGCAGCCTTCGACGACGAGCCGGACCACGGACTGCGCGACCCGTCCGTGCGCGCCGCCCGGGACGGACGGCTGCGCACCTGGCCGCCCCGGCGGGCGGGCGACGTCCTCGCCCCGCTCGCCGGGCGGGTGCGCGTGGAGCGGCTGTCGCGGGAGGCGGCGCTGTGGGGCCGGGAGGTGGACGGCGAACGGTAAGCGGTGGTCGCGGTGCCGGACTGACCCGGCCGCCTCACCGGAGCAGTGTGCCGAGGCCGCCCCCGCGCGCCAGCGCCTCCAGTTCGTCGAGCGCGGCCACGGCGGCGGCCGCCGCCCGCGGGTCCGTTTCCGTCAGGCCGCTCGCCGCGAACTCGTCCTCGTCCAGCCGCCGTACGTCCGTGCCGTCCGCACCGACCCACAGGTCCAGGTCGAGGTCCTCGACGACCAGCCGGGTGCCGGAGAGCTCGGCCGGGCGGGTGATGTCGCAGTAGTGGCCCTTGAGGGTGCCGTCGCCGGCGCGGACCTCCTTCACGGAGTACCACCGGTCGCGCCAGTAGTACTCGGTGAAGACGTCGCCGGGTTCGAAGCGCACGAAGCCGAAGTCGCGCACGCCGTCACCCGCCCACGGGGCGCGCACGGTGACACGGGTGCCGTCGTCGGCGAGCAGGTCGGCCGGGTAACGGATCTTCTCCCGGCCCGCCTTGACGAGGACGACGTCCAAGGCGGCCGGGCGGTCAGCCGAGTTCGCGGACATACCGCACCTCCGTGGCGCACACGGCGTAGCCGAACCACTGGTTGATCGCGAGCATCGGTCCGTTGCCGGTGTCGTTGCCCGTGAACGCCTCCGTGTACCCGGCCTCGCGGGCGCGGTGCAGGGAGGCGTTCTTGACGAGCTTGGCCAGGCCCCGGCCGCGGTGGGCGCGGGCGGTGCCGGTCATGGCGGTGCCGTACCGGGTGGAACCGTCGGTGTGGACCGCGGTGAAGGCGGCGGGGCGGCCGTCGGCCACCGCGACCGTGGTCAGGTCGAGGTCGAGCAGGGGGTGCTTCCAGGTCTGCTCGAGCCACGCCTCGTAGTCGGTGAACTCGGTGCCGATGTCGCCCGGTTCGTCCGAGGCCGTCTCCGCGTCCAGCGCGAACAGCGGGCGCGGGTCGTCGGCGAAGTCGGCGCCGGTGCGCAGTTCGACACCGGGCGGCGGGCCCTGGAGCGGGGGGAGGGCGCCGTGCGCCAGGTCCAGGCGGAGGAATCGGGCCGAGCGGCCGGCGCGGTAGCCGTGCCGTTCGGCGAAGGCGCGGTTGCCCGGCTCGTCCAGCACCCAGGCGAACAGCCGGGTCGCCCCGTGCGCGGCCAGGTGCTCCTCGGCGGCGCGCACGAGCAGCGCCCCGGCGCCCCGGCGCGTGTGTCCGGGATGCACGTACACGTTGACGCTGCCCTGGCCGGGCTCGGGGCTCTCGTGGGCCAGGTGCACCTGCGCCGTGCCGATCACCTCGCCGCCGGCCACGGCGACGAGGGGACGGTAGTGGGCGTCGGGGTGCATGCGGGTGAGGTCGTGGGCGAGGGAGTCCGGGGTGAGGAGCATGAACGGCAGCGCGGCGTGCCGGACGCGGGCGAAGCCCTCGAGATCGGCGCGGGCGTCGGGGCGGAGGTCGCGGACGAGCACGGTCATGGAGGCGCACGCTACGGGGTACGCGCCCGGGGTGCCTCCGATTTTCCGGCGCGTGCGGGACAATCGGGCCGTGACCTTGAAGATCCATATCGA
Source organism: Streptomyces viridosporus T7A (assembly GCF_008704515.1). NCBI lineage: Bacteria > Bacillati > Actinomycetota > Actinomycetes > Kitasatosporales > Streptomycetaceae > Streptomyces > Streptomyces viridosporus. The sequence continues at coordinate 2,036,916 of NZ_CP023700.1, read as the reverse complement.
CGACGGCGCGCCGCCGTACGAGCAGGTGCGGGCGCAGATCTCCGAGCAGGCCCGGTCGGGAGCGCTGCCGGTGGGGTACCGGCTGCCGACGGTGCGGGGGCTGGCCGGGACGCTCGGCCTCGCCGCGAACACGGTGGCCAAGGCCTACCGGGCGCTGGAGGCCGACGGGGTGATCGAGACCCGGGGCCGCAACGGCACGGTGATCGCCGCCGCGGGCTCGGCGGCCCAGCGGGAGGCGGCGTCGGCGGCCCAGGGGTACGCGGAGCGGGTGCGGCGGCTCGGGCTGAGCGAGGACGAGGCGCTGGCCGCCGTGCGGGACGCCCTGCGGGCGGTCTACGGGGAGTAGCCGGGGCGGCGACCCGCCGGTCCGCGCCCCGCGCCGACGACCGCGGGGCCCGCGGCCACCGGCACGAGTACGGCTACAGGTACAGCCCCGCGTCCGCGTCCCCGCGCGGTTCCGGCAGGGCGGTCGGGGAGGTGCCCCGGCGCAGGGCGTACAGCTCGGCCAGGGTCGCGCCCTCGCGGCCGATGCCGTCCTCGCGGCCCAGCCAGTGCGCCGCCTCCGCGCGGGTCAGCGGCCCGACCTCGATGCGGGCCAGGCAGCGGCCGGGGCGGACGACGGCCGGGTGCAGGCGCTCCAGGTCCTCGTTGGTGGTGACGCCGACCAGGACGTTGCGGCCCTGGCCGAGCAGACCGTCCGTGAGGTTCAGCAGCCGGGACAGCGCCTGCCCGGCCGTGTGCTTGGCCTCGCCGCGGATCAGCTCGTCGCAGTCCTCGAGGAGCAGCAGCCGCCAGCGCCCTTTCCCCGCCGCGTCCTCCTCGCCGATCGCGATGTCCATCAGATAGCCGACGTCGCTGAACAGCCGCTCCGGGTCCAGGACGCAGTCCACCTGGCACCAGTCCCGCCAGGACCGGGCCAGTGTGCGCAGCGCGGAGGTCTTGCCGGTGCCCGGCGGGCCGTGCAGCAGGAGCAGCCGGCCCGAGATGTCCTCGGGGGTGGTCTTCATCAGGCGGTCCATCGCGTCCGCCACCGGCGCGGTGTAGTTGGGCCGGACCTCGTCCCAGGTGCCCGCCGAGATCTGCCGGGTGGTGCGGTGCGGGCCGCGCCGCGGGGAGACGTACCAGAACCCCATGGTGACGTTCTCCGGCTGCGGCTCGGGCTCGTCCGCCGCGCCGTCCGTGGCCTCGCCCAGGATCTTCGCCGCGAGGTCGGCGCTGGTCGCGGTGACGGTGACGTCGGCGCCCCGGTTCCAGCGGGAGACCAGCAGCGTCCAGCCGTCGCCCTCGGCCAGGGTGGCGCTGCGGTCGTCGTCCCGGGCGACGCGCAGCACCCGGGCGTGCGCGGGCAGCAGGGTCGCCGCGGAGCGCACGCGGTCGATGGTGACGGCGTGCGAGTACGGCTGCTCGCCCGTCGCGAAACGGCCGAGGAACAGCGCGTCGACGACGTCGGACGGGGAGTCGCTGTCGTCGACGTTGAGCCGGATCGGCAGTGCGTCGTGCGGGTGTGCAGGCATGCCGCCATGATCGGGCACCCGGGGGCCGCGTGCACCCGGTTTGCGGGGTGCACGCGGATGTGTCGCCCGTGCGGTCCGTCGCCGCGGAGTCAGTCCGGTGGCCGGCGGACCAGCCGCCGGGCCTGCCGGGCCCGGCGGACCACCGCGTACCCCTTGGTCAGGGCGCGGTCCCGCGCGAAGGCGCGCGCGACGGCCCGCCCCCTCACCAGCCGCTCGAACGCGGCGGCGTCCGTCGACCGCCGCACGGTGACCCGCCGCAGGGCGTACGGTCCCTGGGCGCGGCGGGCGAGGCCGTTGCCGACGGCGAGCGCCTGGGCGTACCCCGTCTCCCGCACCGCCTCGCGCACCCGGCGGCTGGAGTAGCCGTAGGGGTACGCGAACGAGGACGGGACGAAGCCCAGTTGGTCCGAGACGATCTCCTTGCACAGGAGCAGCTCGGAGCGCAGCCGGCGGTCGTCGAGCTGGTCGAGCTGCGGGTGGCTGTGGCTGTGCCCGCCGATCTCCACGCCCGCACCGGCCAGTTCGCGCACCTGGTCCCAGTCCAGCATGGTGTCCGGGCCGCCGCCGGTGTCGTACGGCCCCCGCAGCCACCCCGTGGAGACGAACAGGGTGGCCGGGAAGCCGTGCTCGGCGAGCACGGGCAGCGCGTGCCGGTGCACGCCCTCGTAACCGTCGTCGAACGTGACGAGGACCGGGCGGGCGGGCAGCGAGCGTCCCGAGCGCCAGCGGGCCGCCAGGTCGGCGGTGGTGACGGGGGTGAGGCCCCGGTCCGCGAGCACCGCCATCTGCTCGGCGAACGCCTCCGGGGTGACGGAGAGGGCACGGGTCGCGTCGTTGGGGTCGGCGGCGACCGAGTGGTACATGAGGATCGGCACGCGTGCGTCGGCGTCAGTCACCTCCACCTCCCCGGCCCCCACCGTGCGGAACGCCGTCCCCGACGTCCACCACGGAGAACGTCACCCCGCCCCGCCGGGCCCGCACGCTCCCCACCACGTAGCCGCCGGCCGCCGTGAGCACCCCGGCGACGATCGCCCCCGCGCGTCCCGCGCCGCCCGGCCGGGCCAGCAGGGCGTCGCGCAGGCCCCGCGCCACCCCGGCCGGCAGGACGCGCGTGGTGTACCGGCGTTCGGACTCCAGCCCCTTCCGCGCGCCGACGCTGCGGGCGACCAGCGCCTTGGACAGGCCCTCGGCGTACGTCCGGGTCCGGAAGTAGCGGAAGCGCTCGCGGGCCCCGGGCACCCGGTGGTGGATCACCGCGCGGTCGTCGATCAGCAGGATCGCGTCCGGGCGGGCGCGGCTGAGGCGGATGCACAGCTCCGTCTCCTCCCCGCCCAGCGGGCGTTTGTTCCCGTCGCGCCCGATGCCGGTGGCGAAGCCGCCCGCCGCGTCGAAGGCGCTGCGCCGGAAGGAGGCGTTGCCGCCGAGGACGTTGCGCACCCGCACCCGTCCGCGCGGCAGCCCCCGGTAGGTGCAGCCCACCACCCAGTCGAACTCCTCGGGGAACCAGGCGGGGCGCCGGCCCGACGCCCAGACCGGTTCGGTGCGCCCGCCGACCGCCATCACGCGCGGATCGGCGTACGCCTCGGCGAAGTACTTCAGCCAGTCGCGTCCGGCCACGGCGTCGTCGTCGAGGAAGGCCACGATCTCGCCGCGCGCGGCGGCGATTCCGGTGTTGCGGCCGGCGGACAGGCCGCGGGGGCCCGCGTTGGCGAGCACCCGCACGTCGCCGGTCTCCTTGTACTCCCGGTCCAGCCGGTCCAGGAGGGCCCGGTTGTGGTCCACGACCAGCAGGGTCTCCAGGGCCGGCCGTGACTGCGCCCGCACCGAGGCGACCGCCGCGAGGACGTCCTCCCAGCGGTCCTCGGTGTAGGCGCAGATCACGACCGAGACACCGGGGGTGCCGGGCTCGCTCAAGACACCTTCCCCCGGCCCGTGTCGAGCAGCGGCGAGTGGTGCGCACGGCGGCGCAGCGCACGCCGGTTGGACCGCTCCCCGAGGATCACTCTCAGCACGCGCAGCCCGTCGCGCACGGCCCGCAGGTTGCTGGTGCCGTGGATGCGCAGGTACTCGTGGCTGGGGATCTCCTGCACCTTGAGACCGGCCTTGACGACCCGGATGTTCATCAGGGTCTCGACCTCGAAGCCGGTGCAGTCGAGGTCGATCTTGTCCAGGCAGTGCCGCCAGAAGGCGTTGTACCCGTAGCAGAGGTCGGTGTAGCGGGCGCCGAACTTGCGGTTGACGACGGCGCACAGCACCCGGTTGCCGAGCTTGCGGATGAGGGTCATGTCGTCGGTGCCGCCACCGTTGGCGAAGCGGGACCCCTTGGCGAAGTCCGCGCCGGAGACCAGGGCGGAGACGTAGCTGACGATCTCGTTGCCGTCCGCCGAGCCGTCCGCGTCGACCATCACGATGATGTCGCCGGTGCAGGCCTCGAACCCGGTGCGCAGGGCGTCGCCCTTGCCCTTGCCGCGCTGTTCGACGACCTTGACGTCCGCCCACAGTCCGCGGGCCACCTCGACGGTGTCGTCGGTGGAGTTGCCGTCGACCAGGACCACTTCGTGGATCCAGTCGGGAAGCGTCTTGAAGACGTACGGCAGGTTCTCCGCCTCGTTCATGGCCGGTATCACCACGCTCACCGGTGGCGCGATGGCCAGGTGCGAGGAGACGGGCCGGTACGTGACGGCGGTCGGCGGATCCTGGTCCGCGGTCGCCGGCTGCAGAACGGAACTCATGAGTCTGGTCCCTCTCGTCCGGTGGACCGCCCGCCCCCGGGCGGCCCGGCTGTTCGTCCGGTTCGAAAGGGGGGTTCTCACCCCACGGCACGACGGACGGAGCCGAAGCGCACGCCGGGTGAGCTGGCAAATCTGGTCGGCCGCGGAAAACGGCAGCCGACCGCGCGGCACGGCCCGGCCACCGTTGCGGCCACCGGGCACGGCACCCCCCTACCGCGCCCCGCGCCGGTTCGCCGTGCTCCTGAGCCCTCCCCTGGAGCCGCGTACTGACGGACCGATGCGGGTGAGATGTATGACGGTATTGACGATTGAACCCCTATGGCAAGACTGGGAACGACGTCTCACGTTTTTGTCGGTTCGGCCGTCAGGTGCGGCTCTTGCCCGGATATGCGTGTCTGCATGGCCGACTTTGCCCCCCGACGCGTCCAATGCCGGGCTTCAATGTGGCGCACCCCGTAGGGGGCGTCAAGGGCCGAAAGTCCCCACGGCCGGATTTCGTCCAGCGTTGAACGGTCATCCCGTGCGATGGTTCGTGTGAAGAAGTCGGGTGGTTCCTGGGGGGAGTCGAGAATTCTTGGCATGGACACTTCCAGTCAACACGCGTAGTTGCTACGACGGTTGAGGCAGAGATCCTGCTAAAGGGAGGTTCCATGAGACGTTCCCGACTTGCCCTCTTCCTGAGCTCGTTCCTCCTCGCCGCCACCGCCGCCCTCACCGGCGCCGCGACGGCCCAGGCGTCCCAACAGGCCGCGGCCGGCGGCTATGTGGCGCTCGGCGACTCCTACTCCTCCGGTGTCGGAGCCGGCAGCTACATCTCCTCCAGCGGCGACTGCAAGCGCAGCACGAAGGCCTACCCGTACCTCTGGGCGGCCGCCAACTCACCCTCCTCCTTCGACTTCACCGCCTGCTCGGGCGCTCGTACGGGTGATGTTCTCTCCGGGCAGCTCGGCCCGCTCAGCTCCGCCACCGGTCTCGTCTCCCTCAGCGTCGGCGGCAACGACGCCGGATTCGCCGACGTCATGACGACCTGTGTGCTCCAGTCCGACAGCACCTGCCTCTCCCGGATCGCCACCGCCCGGTCCTACGTCGACTCGACGCTGCCCGGCCGGCTCGACAGCGTCTACACCGCCGTCCGCACCCGGGCCCCCAACGCCCACGTGGTGGTGCTCGGTTACCCCCGCTTCTACAAACTCGGCACCTCCTGCATCGGCCTCTCCGAGACCAAGCGGAAGGCGATCAACGACGCCGCGGACCACCTCGACAACGCCATCGCCCAGCGCGCCCGCGCCCACGGCTTCACCTTCGGCGACGTCCGCACCACCTTCACCGGCCACGAGATCTGCTCCGGCAGCTCCTGGCTGCACAGCGTGGACTGGTTCAACATCGGCAACTCGTACCACCCGACGGCCGCCGGACAGTCCGGCGGCTATCTGCCGGTGCTGAACGGCGCGGCCTGACCCGTCAGGGCCCGGTCACCGAACCGGAAGGAGAAGGGGAGACCCCGTCCGACGGGGTCTCCGACTCGCACGCCACCGAGAACGGCACCGGCTCGGAGGACGTCCGCACCGGCCCCCGGACCTCCACACCGATCTCGCTCTCGAACGTCCCGGTCCGCGTGTGCGTCGTCACGACCACCGTGTCCCGCTTCGTGCGCCCGCCCCCTTCGTGGAACGACAGCGTCCGCCAGCCCGGGTCGGTCACCGAACCGTCCTCGGCCACCCAGCGGTAGGAGACCTCGGCCGGCAGCCGCCCCACCGTGAACGTCGCCGTGAACGCGGGCGCCCGCTCCTCGGGCGGCGGACAGCCGCCGGAGTACTCCGTGCGCGCGCCGGTCACCGTCACCGACACCGTCTGCGGCGGGGGAGCGGTCTCCTCCTCGTCGTCGCCCCCGGTGGGGGAGGGGGTCGGCCCGCCCGTCCCCGGCGTCCCGTCGTCGGCCTCGTCGTCACCGGTCCGTGCGGGCGAACTCACCTGCCCGCCGGGGCCCTCGGCGCCGGACCCGCCGTCCCCGCGGTCCAGCAGCACGTACGACAGCCCGGCCAGCGCCAGGGCCAGTACCACCACGCCCGCGATCAGGACGGCCGCGGCGCGCCGGTCGCGCTCGGGCCGGGTGGCCGCGGCGGTCGCGGCCGGCGCTCCCGCGACCGGCACCGGGGACGCGGACGAGGAGCGGGAGCGGTACGGCTCCGGGCCCGGCCGGGGGAGCGCGACCGCCGTCGGGGCGTACGGTCCCGAACGCGCCGTGTCCGCGCGGGGCGTGCCACCCGCGCCGACGACCCGCAGCTCCTGGTGCGCCCGCTCCGCCGGCAGCCGCTCGGCCGGGTCCTTGCGCAACAGCCCCTCGATGACCGGGGCGAGCGGGCCGGCCCGGCGCGGCGGCGGCAACTCCTCGTCGACGATCGCCCGCAGGGTGCTCAGCGGGGTGTCCCGGCGGAAGGGCGAGGCACCCTCGACGGCCGCGTACAGCAGCACGCCCAACGACCACAGGTCCGACGCGGGGCCGGGCGTGCGGCCCAGCGCCCGCTCCGGGGCGAGGAACTCGGGCGACCCGACGACCTCCCCGGTCATGGTCAGCGCGGAGCTGCCCTCGACCCTGGCGATCCCGAAGTCGGTGAGCACGACCCGCCCGTCGTTCGCGATCAGGACGTTGGCGGGCTTCACGTCCCGGTGCAGCACCCCCGCCCCGTGCGCGGCCCGCAGGGCGGCCAGCACCTCCACGCCGATGTGCGCGGCCCGCCGCGGCGGCAGGGGGCCCTCGGCGTCCAGCACCTCGGCCAGCGACAGGCCGCGCACCAGCTCCATGACGATCCACGGGCGCCCGTCCTCGGTCGCCACGTCGTACACCGTCACCACGTTGCGGTCGGTGATCCGGGCCGCCGCCCAGGCCTCCCGTTCCAGACGGGCGTACATCCGCTCCACGTCGGCCGCCGGCAGCCCGGCCGGGGCGCGGACCTCCTTGACGGCGACCTCGCGGTGCAGCACCTCGTCACGGGCCCGCCACACGGTGCCCATACCGCCCTCGCCCAGGGGCGACAGCAGCCGGTAGCGGCCCGCGACCACCCGTCCACCGCCCGGTTCCTCGGACACGGCGTCCCCCTTCGCAGCCGGGCGAATTCTCCCTTTCCCCATGAAAGTAACTCAGCCGAGTGCGGATGCCGCCCCCCTGAACACCAATCCGGCTCCCAGCGCCACGACGACGAACGCCGACCCCAGGGGCGCGCCCCGGCGCCACCCACGGGGCCGCCGTCCAGCGGGGGCGCCGGGTCAGGAGCCGCTTCACCCCACGGCCGCCCCGACGACCGCGTACCCGGCCCCGGTCGCGCAGGGCGCGGCGTGCCAGGCTCGCGCCGGCCAGGGTGACGAGGACGCCGCTCGCGACGCCCAGCCATTCGAACGGGGGGCGGGCCGGATCGGTCGGGTTTTCGGAACCCGTCGCCGGGGCGCCGCCTCCCCGGCCGTCCGCCCGTGGCATTTCCCGCGGCCGGACCCGCGTTTTCGGCCCGCTGATCCGTACTTCCCCTCCGGAGGCGCGCTCGCCGCGCTCACCCGGTGCGATCGGACGGTCCCGGCGGGGCCCGGAGGGGGGAGGAAGCGCGTTGGAGGCGGACGAGCTTCTGGTGCTGGTGGCCGAGGGCGACCACAAGGCATTCGAGGAGCTGTACGGGCTGGTCTCCGGGCCGGTGTACGGACTGGTGCGGCGCGTGGTGCGCGATCCCGCCCAGTCCGAGGAGGTGGCCCAGGAGGTGCTGCTCGAACTCTGGCGCTCGGCCGCGCGGTTCGACCCCGGCCGGGGCAGCGCGCTGTCCTGGGTCCTCACTCTCGCCCACCGCCGTGCCGTCGACCGGGTGCGCAGCGCCCGCGCGGCCGGCGAGCGCGAGCAGCGCGAGGCCCGGCGCTCCGACGGTCCCGCCTTCGACCACGTCGCCGAGGAGGTCGAGGCCGGACTGGAACGCGAGTGGGTGCGCCGCTGCCTGGACCGGCTCACCGCACTCCAGCGCCAGTCGGTCACCCTCGCCTACTACGAGGGCTACACCTACCGAGAGGTGGCCGAGCGGCTGTCGCTGCCGCTCGGCACGGTCAAGACCCGTATGCGCGACGGCCTGACCCGCCTGCGCGACTGCCTGGGAGGCGCGGCATGAGCCTGCTGGCCCGACTGGTGCGCCGCGGGGAGCCGCACTCGCTCGCCGCTCCCCACGCGCTCGACGCCCTGGAGCCGGCCGAACGCGTCCGCTTCGAGAAGCACCTGGAGTCCTGCGGCCGCTGCACCGCCGAGGTGCGCGCCCTCGCCGAGGACGCCGTGCGGCTCGCCCGGGCCGCGGCCGCCCCCGCGCCCGCGGCCCTGCGCGACCGCGTCCTGGCCGCCGTGCGGAACACCCCGCAGGACCCCGCGCCCCGGGAGCCGGCCCGGGCGCGTGCGGCGCAACTGCCGCCGCACGTGTGGGGCGCCGCCCCGATGCCGCGCGCCCGGGAGCGGCGCCGGGCGCCGCTGTTCGTGCCGTTCGCGACGGCCACCGCCGCCGCGGCGCTCGTCGTCGCCTCGCTGTTCGCCGTCCAGGCGGGCCGGACCCAGGACCGGCTGGACGCCGAACGCGACCGGTCACGTGAGATCGCCCACGTCCTCGCCGCTCCGGACGCCCGTGCGGGCAGCGGCCGGGACGCGCGCGGCCGCACGATCGGAGTGATCGCCTCCGCATCGGCGGGGAGCGCGGTCGTCACCCTCGGCGGGTACGACGACCCTCCGAACGGACGTGTGCGCCAACTGTGGCTGATGAGCCCGGGCGCCGGGCCGCGCTCCCTGGGGCTCTTCGAGGGCGACGCGCCCCTGGTCGCCTCCGGCCTGGAGGAGTCCGCGACGTCACTCGCGGTGACCGTCGAACCTGACGGAGGGTCACCGCTACCCACTGGCCAGCCAATCGTCCAACTCGCCCTGAAAACGGTCGGATTCGGAGAGTAATCGTCGAGTGTTCGTCAACCCCCTTATGGGGAAGGTGAATCCTGTGACCTCGATACACGTGTGCCCGGACGGGGCGATAGGGTTACTCTGCCCGGGCCGGGTGGACTCGTACGGGTGGGGAGTGACATGGAACAGATAACAGTGCGCAGCAGGGCCAGGGTCCCTGCGATCACCTGCGGGAGCAGCGCGACCAGCTCGCGCCTCGACCGCCACCTCTCGGTGCTGGCGGGACCCGCCGTCCCGCAGCGGGAGACGGCCGAGGCGACGTCGCTGATGCGCGAGCTCATCGCGCGTGACACCGCGCACGACCGCGGCGCCAGGAGCGCGCGGGCACGGGCGAGCCGCGTCTCGCTCTTCGCCCCGCTGCGCCGGCTGCGCCGCTCCCTGTTCGGCAGCCGGTAGCGCCCGCGCCCGGACGGCCACGCCGTCCCGGCGCAGCGCCCCGCCCGCGTCCGTCGTCCCCGCGGTACGCAGCGGCGCCCCGGCGCACCCCGAGCACACCCCCGGTCGGCGCCCCGATCCCACCCGGCAGCGAGCCGGGGCGCCGGCCTCTCCCGTCCCGGCCGTGCACCTCGTCGCCCTCCCGTACGCGTCCCGCCGCACCGCGCGGGGCGCGCCCACCACCCGCGGCACCGCGCACCGGCCCGGTGCGCCCGTGCCGGGACGCGTCCCCGGCCGGGCGTCAGATCAGCGCCAGCTGGCCCTCGGGTCCCTCCTCGTGCGCGTCCAGGACCGAGGCGGGCCGGCGCGCGAAGGACGGCACCGGGAGGACACCCGCCTCGCGCAGCTCGGCCGAGGTGATCGGGTCGGGCGTCCGCGGATCCGCCCGCGCGGCCTGCCACGGGCGCAGTTCGGCGAGCAGGGCGAGGACCGTGACCAGCTCCAGGAGCTCCGAGGTCCAGGCCTGCGGCCAGGCGGCCGGCCGGATCGCGGCCAGGGTGCCCGGCTCGGCCCCCTCCGTGCGGACCGCCAGCCACCGCTCCAGCACCCGCACCCCGCCCACCTCGAAGTCCCAGGCCCCGGGCGGCACCGGGGAGATGCGGCCCCCGTCGAGCGACAGCACTTCCTCGTCGCGGTCGTAGCGCACCGCCGACGGACGGGAGGGCAGCGGAGCACGGACGTAGGGGCGGCGCCCGCCGGGGAGTCTGGGGCGCTCCCCGTCGCGCCGCATCAGCCACAGCGTCCGGCGGCCCACCTCCACGCCCCGCGCCCAGGTGCCGGCGTCCCCGGTGAGCGGGACCACCGGCCCGCCGGGCGCGGCGCGCCCCGCGGCCATCGTCCAGGCGAGGACGTCGGCCGGGGACACCCGGACACCGAGCCGGGCCGCCAGGTGCGCGCACAGGCCGGGGGCCAGATTCGGCTCCGCGCCCCCGGGGCGGCGGTACAGCGGGCGGACCCGGCCGGGGCGGAGCAGCGGGAGCAGGGACGTGGCGAGCAGCGGGGGACCGGGGGAACCGGCGGCCCCGGGGATCTCGACGACGAAGACCTGCCGCTCGTCCGCCACCCGCCACAGCTCCGGGCGGGCCGCGTCGATCAGCCGCTGGTCGGGGATCAGCCACTGCTCGTCGAACGGGGCGTGCAGCACCCGGACGGGCTCCGGACAGGGGCCCGAGGCACGGGCCAGCCGCTCCGTGCCGCCGCTGCGCCCCGGCAACTGACCGACCGCCGTGTGCGGGGTCCGGGCGCGCGTCGGCTGGAACAGCGCCTCGCGGTCCGGCCCCTCGGCCTTCACGAGGGCGTCCCAACGTGCCTTCAGGGAGGCCGCGTCGGGGGCCGCCGGCCACCCCCGGCCGAGCCGCGGCGGTGCGACGGACCACGGCATGAGGTCCGCCAGCGGCGGAGCGTCGTCGTGCGTCACGCCGGGCATCGTACGGCCTCCGGCCGGCCGGGGGTCAGGGGCCGGCGGATCAGGTGGCGTCCAGGGTCACCGTGAAGGAGAAGCGGTCGCCCCGGTAGTTGATGACGGCCACGTCCAGCGGCCGGCCGCCGGCGTCGTAGGTGACGCCCGTGTAGTGCAGGATCGGGCTGAGCAGCGGCACCCGGAGCAGACGGGCCGTCTCCGGGTCGGCGAGCCGTGCCTCCACCGTGTCCGTGATGCGGCTGATCTCCACCCCGACGACATCGCGCAGCACCTTGGTCATCGGCCAGCGCACGAGGTCGTCCAGGTCGATCCGCGCGGCCAGTTCGGGACGGACGTAGTTGCGGGCGTGGTTGGTCGGCTCGCCCGTCTTCTCGTCGCTGCGCAGCCGGTGGTAGGACGCCGCCTCGGACAGGTCGGGGAAGTACTCGGCGACGTCGGCCGGTATCGGCGCCGGGCCGTGCTCCAGCAGTTCGGTGGTCATCCCGGACTGCTGGGCCACGATCGCGTCCACCGAGCCCAGCAGGCGGACCGGGGCGCCCCGTCTGGCGCCGGGCTCGATGAACGTGCCGCGCCGGCGGTGACGGGTGATCAGCCCTTCCTCCTCCAGCTCCTTCAGCGCCTGCCGCATGGTCAGCACGCTCACCCCGTAGTGCCCGGCCAGCTGTTCCTCGGTGGGCAGGCGCAGCGGGTCCTGCGGCGAGCGGCCGAGGATCGAGGCGCGCAGCGACTGCGAGACCTGGTACCAGAGCGGCAGCTTGCGGTTCAGGACGATCGAGTCCGGAGCGAAGGAGGTCACGGGCTATCCGTACCGGTCGGGAACGTTCAGTGCAACGTGGGCCGCGAGGGGCGTGCGGGCCCGAGGGGGCGAGTGCGGCCGGGCTCCCGGCACCGGCCCGGAACACCCGGCGCGCACCGCGTCACAGCGCGCGGAAGTGGCGTTCGAGGCCCTGCCAGACGTCGTCGTAGCCCTGCTGCAGGTGCTCCGCCCGCGCCGCCTGGGGGGTCAGGGACACCGGCCAGCGGGTCTCGAACATGAAGGCGAGGCCGTCGTCGATCTTCTGCGGGCGCAGTTCCGCGGCGCTCGCCCGATCGAAGGTCTCCCGGTCGGGGCCGTGCGCCGACATCATGTTGTGCAGCGATCCCCCGCCCGGCACGAAGCCCTCCGCCTTCGCGTCGTAGGCGCCCTCGATCAGGCCCATGTACTCGCTCATCACGTTCCGGTGGAAGTACGGCGGCCGGAAGGTGTCCTCCCCCACCAGCCAGCGCGGGGCGAAGACCACGAAGTCCACCCCGGCCAGCCCCGGGGTGTCGCTCGGCGAGGTGAGCACCGTGAAGATCGACGGATCCGGGTGGTCGTAGGAGATGGTGCCCATCACGTTGAAGCGGCGCAGGTCGTAGACGTACGGCACATGGTTGCCGTGCCAGGCGACGACGTCGAGCGGGGAGTGGTCGTAGGTGGCCGACCAGAGGTTGCCGCAGAACTTGTTCACCACCTCCACCGGCCCCTCGACGTCCTCGTACGCGGCGACGGGCGCGCGGAAGTCCCGGACGTTGGCCAGCCCGTTGGCGCCGATCGGGCCGAGGTCGGGGAGCTGGAAGGGGGCGCCGTAGTTCTCGCACACGTAGCCGCGGGCGCTCTCCTCCAGGAGCTCCACGCGGAAGCGCACCCCGCGGGGGATCAGCGCGATGTGTCCCGGCTCCGCGTGCAGCAGCCCGAACTCGGTGCGCAGCAGCAGTCCGCCGCGCTCCGGGACGATCAGCAGCTCGCCGTCGGCGTCGCTGAAGACGCGGTCCATCGAGGAGGTGGCGTGGTACAGGTGCACGGCCATACCGGTGCGCTGGGCGACGTCGCCGTTGCCGCCCAGGGTCCACAGACCGGCCAGGAAGTCGGTGCCCTCGGCGGGCTCCGGCAGGGGGTTCCAGCGCAGGCGGTTGGGGTCGGGCACCGTCTGGGTGAAGGGCGCGGTGCGGAGCGCGCCGTTGCCCGTGCGGGTGAACGCCGGGTGGGCGGCCGACGGGCGGATCCGGTAGAGCCAGGAGCGGCGGTTGTGCGCCCGCGGCTCGGTGAACGCCGTACCGCTCAGCTGCTCCGCGTACAGCCCGAGCGGTGCGCGCTGCGGCGAGTTGCGGCCCTCGGGCAGGGCGCCCGGAACCGCCTCCGAGCTGTGCTCGTTGCCGAAGCCGGAGAGGTATTCCAGTCCTTCGGCGGTCTTGCGCGCGTCCCCGGTCATGTCGGCTGCTCCCTTGCGATGCGATTCCTATGCGACACCGTAGGATTGCGTTTTCCCGGGCGCAAGGGGACTGCGTGGTTCCGGCCCGGGTGTTTCCGGCCGCCGGCGTCCTCCCGCGCGGTCCTCCTCCCGCCGTCCTCCCGCGCGGTCCTCCTCCCGGCGTCGTTCCGCCGGTGTCCTCCCGCGCCGTCCTCCTCTCGGCAGAGGACGCGGAACCCGACTCCAGGGGGATCCGGGAGATCGGACCGGCGTTCTACGCTCCCCGGCATGGGGTGGAAGCGGAGGCTGATCATCGCGCTCGCGGCCTGTGCCGTGCTGTTGACCGGATCCGCGGGCTGCGGGTTCCGGGAGGCCCGGGGGCAGGACGGGGCATCGCCCCCGCCGGCCGGCAGGCTCCTGGACGAGCGGGACCGGGAGGGCCGGCCCTACCGCGAGGTGGGCGGCGAGGACGCGCCCGGGGTCGGGATCGAGGTCACGCCCGACACCGGCGGCGGCTGGGACGTGCGGCTGACCGTGCGCAACTTCCGCTTCTCGCCCGAGGGGGCGGGCGGCCGGGCGGCGGCCGGCCGCGGTCTGGCCCGCCTCTACGTGGACGACCGCCTCGTCGCGGTGCTGCGCACCCCCGAGTACCGCCTCTCCGCCCGCTTCGTCCCGCGCGGCACGCACCGGGTCACCGCCCGGCTGTACGCCGACGACGGCTCGGTGTGGGCCGTGGACGGAGAGCCGGTGGAGAGCACGGCCGACGTCACGGTGTCGGAGCGGGACCCGGGCGCGGATCCGGATGCGAGCCCTGACGCGAGCCCGGCCGCCACGCCGTCCGCGACCGGCGGTCCGGCGACCGGCGGTCCGGCGGCCGGCCCGGCGGGCGGAGCGGACAGCGGAGGGTGAGGTTCACCGAAGGATGCCGAAGGGGCATCATGACTCCCGTGCCTCCGACGTCATCGCTCCGCCGGGCGCCCGTGCAGCGGCGCAGCGCCGAACGGCTGGCCAGGATCCTCGACGCCTGCGCCGAACTCCTCGACGAGGTCGGCTACGACGAGCTGAGCACCCGTGCCGTCGCGCAGCGCGCCGGGGTGCCCATCGGCTCCGTCTACCGCTTCTTCGGCAACAAGCGCCAGATGGTCGACGCGCTGGCCCAGCGCAACCTGGAACGCTTCTGCGGACGGGTCGCCGAACGCCTCGAGGACGCCGGCGAGCGGGGATGGCGGCACGCCATGGACGTCGTGATCGACGAGTACCTGGACATGAAGCGCACCGCACCCGGCTTCTCCCTCGTCGACTTCGGCAACCAGATCCCGGTCGGCACCCGCCGGACCGAGCCCAACCACCGCGTCGCCGACCGGATCCTCGGCCTGCTCCTCGGCCACCTGGGCCGCGAAGCCGCCGACGAGGAGCTGCGCCGCACCTTCCTCGTCGCCGTCGAGACCGCCGACGCCCTCGTCCACCTGGCGTTCCGGATGGCGCCCGAGGGGGACGAGAAGGTCGTCGCGGAACTGCGGGAGATGCTGGGCGCCTATCTGGCCCGCGTACTGGACTGAACGCCCCGCGACCGGTCCGGTCCCGGTCCGCGACAGACCCTCCCCTCCATGCCTACCGGTCGGTATGCTCGGCTCGTCCGTGCTTCCCCGTGCTTCCCCGTGCTTTCCCCGGGCTCCCGACCGCGCCCGGGCCGGGGAGGCCCCCACCCACCCACCGCCGTCGTACCCGGGAGGTCCCGTGTCCCGCACCGCCCTTCGTATCTGCCCCCTGTGCGAGGCCACCTGCGGTCTGGTCCTCACCGTCGACGACGGCCACGTCACCGGTGCCCGCGGCGACCGCGACGACGTCTTCAGCAAGGGGTTCATCTGCCCCAAGGGCGCCGCCTTCGGCGCCGTGGACTCCGACCCCGACCGGCTGCGCACCCCGCTCGTCCGCGTCGACGGCGAACTGCGCGAGGCCACGTGGGAGGAGGCGTTCGACGCCGTGGCCGCCGGGATCCGGCCCGTCGTCGAGCGGTACGGACCGGACTGCGTCGGCGTCGTCCTCGGCAACCCCAACGTGCACACCGTGGCCGGCGCCCTCTACCCGCCCCTGCTGCTCGCCGGGCTCGGCACCCGCAGCCTGTTCACCGCCTCCACGGTCGACCAGATGCCCAAGCACGTCTCCAGCGGCCTGCTCTTCGGCGACGCGAACGCGATCCCGGTACCCGATCTGGACCGCACCGACCACCTGCTGCTGATCGGCGCCAACCCGCTGGAGTCCAACGGCAGCCTGTGCACCGCCCCCGACTTCCCCGGCCGGCTCAGGGCGCTGAAGGCCCGCGGCGGCACCCTCACCGTCGTCGACCCGCGCCGCACCCGCACCGCCCGCCTCGCCGACCGGCACGTCGCCCTCCGCCCCGGCACCGACGCCCTGCTGCTCGCGGCGATGGCGCACGTGCTGTTCGACGAGGGCCTCGTCGCCCCGGGGGACCTGGCGGCGCACCTGGAGGGGCTCGACGAACTCCCGGCGGCGCTGGACGGCTTCACCCCCGAAGCGGCGGCCGGCGCCTGCGACGTGGACGCGGCCACCATCCGCGCCCTCGCCCGCGAACTCGCCGCCGCCCCCACCGCCGCCGTCTACGGCCGCATCGGCAGCTGCACCGTCCCGCACGGCACCCTCGCCAGCTGGCTCGTCGACGTCCTCAACATCCTCACCGGCAACCTCGACCGGCCCGGCGGTGCGCTCTTCCCGCAGGCCGCCACCGGCCGGGCCCCGCGTCCCGCCGGACCCGGCCGCGGCTTCGCCCTCGGACGCTGGCACTCCCGGGTGCGCCGGCACCCCGAGGCCAAGGGCGAACTGCCGCTGGCCGCCCTCGCCGAGGAGATCGACACCGCCACCGTCGAGGGCGAGCCGATCCGCGCCGTCGTCGCCGTCGCCGCCAACCCGGTGCTGTCCGCCCCGGACGGCGACCGGCTCGACAAGGCCCTCGCCTCCCTCGACTTCATGGTGAGCGTCGACCCGTACCTCAACGAGACCTCGCGCCACGCCCACGTCGTCCTGCCGCCGCCCCCGCCCGCGCAGAGCCCGCACCACGACTTCGCCTTCAACGCCCTGGCCGTGCGCAACCAGGTCCGCTACACCCGCCCGGCCGTCCCGCCGGAGCCCGGCCGCATGGCCGAGACGGAGATCCTGGCGCGGCTCGTCCTCGCGGCCTCCGGCGGGCACGGCACCGACCCCGCCGCCGTGGACGCCCTGGTGATCGACCGGACGCTCGGCAAGGCCGTGCGAGACCCCCACTCCCCGGTGCACGGCCGCGACCCGAAGGCCCTCGCGGCCCTGCTGACCGGCGAGAACGGCCCCGAACGGCGGCTGGACATGATGCTGCGCCTCGGCCCGTACGGCGACGGCTTCGGCGCCGACCCGGACGGACTCACCCTGCGCGAACTGCTCGCCCACCCGCACGGCATCGACCTGGGACCGCTGCGCCCGAGGCTGCCCCAGCTGCTGAGGACCCGCAGCGCAAAGGTGGAGCTGCTGCCGGAACCGATCACCGCCGACCTCCCGCGGCTGCGCGCCGCCCTGGACGAGCGGCCCGGCGGACTCGTCCTCGTCGGCCGCCGCCATCTGCGGTCCAACAACAGCTGGATGCACAACGTGCCCGTCCTCACCGGCGGTTCCAACCGCTGCACCCTGCACCTCCACCCCGAGGACGCCGAACGCCTCGGGGTACGGGACGGGGAGCCGGTGCGCGTCAAGGGCGCCGGGGGAGAGGTGACCGCGCCGGCCGAGGTCACCGACGCGGTGCGCCGGGGCGTGGTGAGCCTGCCGCACGGCTGGGGGCACGACCGGCCCGGCACCCGCATGCGGCACGCCGCGGCCGACCCCGGAGTCAACGTCAACCAGCTCCTCGACGGCAGCCTCCTCGACCCGCTGTCGGGCAACGCCGTCCTCAACGGGATTCCGGTCGAGGTGGCCCCGCTGACCGCCCGCTGACCTGAGCAAAGCTGTGACCTGGGGTTTTGCTCTTATTGCTCGCACGCCGACGTCTTGCTGACGCTGCTCGGCCGCACCTAACGTCGTCGCACCGCCGGCCCTGGTGGGATGTTCAAGGGCGAACGTTAGGTGTCCACTCATGCTGACCATCCTCGGCTTCGCCATGATCGCGACCTTCCTGGTCCTGATCATGATGAAGAAGATGTCGCCGATCGCGGCGCTCGTGCTGATCCCCGCGCTGTTCTGCGTGTTCGTCGGCAAGGGCGCCCACCTCGGTGACTACGTCATCGACGGCGTGTCCAGCCTCGCCCCCACCGCGGCGATGCTCATGTTCGCGATCGTCTACTTCGGCGTGATGATCGACGTCGGTCTCTTCGACCCGATCGTCCGGGGGATCCTGAGGTTCTGCAAGGCGGACCCGATGCGGATCGTCGTCGGCACCGCGCTGCTCGCCGCGATCGTGTCGCTGGACGGCGACGGGTCCACCACCTTCATGATCACCGTCTCGGCGATGTACCCGCTGTACAAGCGCCTGAAGATGAGCCTGGTCGTGATGACCGGTGTCGCCGCCATGGCCAACGGCGTGATGAACACCCTTCCCTGGGGCGGCCCGACGGCCCGTGCCGCCACCGCGCTGAAGCTCGACGCCAGCGACGTCTTCGTCCCGATGATCCCGGCCCTGCTGGTCGGTCTGCTGGGCGTGGTCCTCCTGGCCTACGTGCTCGGTCTGCGGGAGCGCAGGCGGCTGGGCGCGCTGACCCTGGTGGAGACCCCGGCGGAGGAGGGGGCCGGGGCGAGGGAGACCGAGACCGTGCTGGTCGGCGCGGGCTCCGGCACCGGCACCGGCACCGGGTCCGGAGCTGTCACCGGTGCGGGTCCCGGCGAGGAGGCCCCGTCCGCCGGCGGTTCCGGCGCCGGGACGGACACCGACGCGCAGGACGACGACTTCCGGGGCCTCGACCCGGACCGCCCCACCCTGCGCCCCAAGCTGTACTGGTTCAACGCGCTGCTCACGGTGGTCCTGCTCGCCGCCATGATCATGGAGTGGCTGCCGATCCCGGTGCTGTTCCTGCTCGGCGCCGCGCTCGCGCTCACCGTCAACTTCCCGCACATCCCCGACCAGAGGGCCCGTATCGCGGCCCACGCCGACAACGTCCTGAACGTCTCCGGCATGGTCTTCGCCGCCGCCGTCTTCACCGGTGTCCTCCAGGGCACCGGGATGGTCGACCACATGGCCGAGTGGCTGGTGGGCATCGTCCCCGAGGCCATGGGCCCGCACATGGCCCTGGTCACCGGCGTGCTGAGCCTGCCGCTGACGTACTTCATGTCCAACGACGGCTTCTACTTCGGCGTCCTGCCGGTGCTCGCCGAGGCCGGCGCGGCGCACGGCGTCTCCCCGCTGGAGATGGCCCGCGCCTCCCTGGTCGGCCAGCCGCTGCACATGTCCAGCCCGCTCGTCCCCGCGGTGTACGTCCTGGTCGGCATGGCCAGGGTCGAGTTCGGCGACCACACGCGGTTCGTGGTGAAGTGGGCGGCCCTCACCTGCCTGCTGATCCTCGCGGCCGGAATCCTGTTCGGCATCATCTGACCCCGGTCCACCCCCAGGACACTCCAAGGAGGACACGATCATGGCGCCCGGCGGGAACCGCGGCTGGCTGCTCCGCCTCGTCATCGCCTTCGGCTTCGCGCAGGGGGCGGTGTCGATGGCCCGGCCCGCCGTCTCCTACCGGGCGCTCGCGCTGGGCGCGGACGAGCGGGCGATCGGGGTGATCGCGGGCGCGTACGCGCTGCTGCCGCTGTTCGCCGCCGTACCGCTCGGCCGGCGCACCGACCACGGCCGCTGCGCGCCCCTGCTGCCGGCCGGCGTGGTCCTCATATCCGGCGGCTGCGCGCTGAGCGGGCTGGTGAACTCCCTGGGGGCGATGGGCCTGTGGAGCGGGGTGATGGGCCTGGGCCACCTCTGCTTCGTCATCGGCGCGCAGTCGCTGGTCGCCCGCCAGTCGGCGCCGCACGAACAGGACCGCAACTTCGGCCACTTCACCATCGGCGCCTCCCTCGGCCAGCTGATCGGTCCGATCGCGGCGGGCGCGCTGATCGGCGGTTCCGACATGGCCGGCACCAGTACGCTCGCCCTGCTGGCGGCGGGCGCGGGCGCGGCGGTCGCCTGCGCCTCGCTGTGGCGCATCGAGCATCCGGCGCCGGTCGCCTCCCGTACGGCACCGGGCGAGCGGGTCCCGGTCGGGCGCATCCTGCGGGCCCGGGGCGTTCCGGCCGGCATCCTCATCAGCATGGCCGTGCTGTCCGCGACCGACATCCTCACCGCCTACCTCCCCGTGGTCGGCGAGCACCGGGGCATCGCCCCGTCGGTCGTCGGCCTGCTGCTCAGCCTGCGGGCCGCGGCCACCATCGCCTGCCGGCTGGTCCTCACCCCGCTGCTGCGGCTGCTCGGCCGCACGGTCCTGCTGACGGTGACGTGTCTGCTGGCCGCGGTGCTCTGCGCGGGCATCGCGGTGCCGGTCCCGGTGGGGGCGCTGGCCGTGATGCTCGCGGCGCTCGGCTTCTGCCTGGGCGTCGGCCAGCCGCTGTCGATGACCACGGTGGTCCAGGCCGCCCCCGCGGACGCCCGCTCCACGGCCCTGGCCCTGCGCCTGACCGGCAACCGCCTGGGCCAGGTCGCCGCGCCCGCGGCGGCGGGCCTGGTCGCGGGAGGGGCAGGCGTGGCGGCCCCCTTCGTGATGCTGGGAGTCCTGCTGTTCCTGTCCGCGGGCGTCGCCCTGCGCACCCCCGCCGCACCGGCCGACGCGACCGCCCCCGCGAAGGACCCTCCGCCCCGGACGGGCCCCGACCGCACCCGGGCCCGTCACCCGCGCTGACCGCCGCCGGACGGCCGCCGCCGTACGGGGGCGACGGCGCGGTGCAGTCGCACGGCAGGGGGAAGAACATGGTCTGGTCGTCCTGTCCGTCGTCCTCGTCGCCGGAGGACGCGCCCGCGTCCGAGGTGGAGGGCGGTACCGAGATGCCGTCACGCATCTTCCCCCGGGCGGGCACAGTCCGTTAGCTTCCGTGACGTACACGCCCGTACGACTCGCACGAGGCGTCCGACCGCGGAGCACCAGCGCCCTGACGAGCCCCCGGGGGCACCTCATGACACGCGCCATCTCCCTGCACGACGTGAGCAAGGCCTACACACGCGGCGTCCGCGTGGTGGACCGGCTGTCGCTGGACATCGCGCCGGGCGAGTTCCTCGTTCTGCTCGGCCCGTCCGGCTGCGGAAAGTCCACCGTGCTCAGGATGATCGCCGGTCTGGAGGACATCGACGAGGGGAAACTCTTCCTCGACGGGGAGTACGGCAACGACCTGCCGCCCTCCGACCGGGACATGGCGATGGTGTTCCAGAACTTCGCCCTGTACCCGAGCATGAACAGCCGCGACAACATCGGTTTCCCGCTGCGCATCGAGGCACCCGGCGTCGATCCGGGCCCCCGGGTGAACGCCACTGCCCGCATGCTGGGCATCGAGGACCTGCTCGACCGCTTCCCCGCCCAGCTCTCCGGCGGTGAGCGCCAGCGTGTCGCCATGGGCCGGGCCATCGCCCGCCACCCCTCCGCCTTCCTGATGGACGAGCCGCTGTCCAACCTGGACGCCAAACTCCGCAACCGTCTGCGCGCCGAGATCTCCCGGCTCACCCGGGAGCTGGGCGTCACCACCGTCTACGTCACCCACGACCAGGCCGAGGCGATGTCGCTCGGGGACCGCGTCGCCGTCCTGCGCGGCGGCGTCCTCCAGCAGATCGGCAGCCCTCGCGCGGTGTACTCGCTGCCGAGCAACGTCTTCGTCGCCGCGTTCATCGGCACCCCGCGGATCAACCTGCTGCGCGGCCTGGTCCGCGCCCCGCTCGACGGGGCGATGACCATCAGCCTGGGCAAGCAGTTCCTGCGGCTGCCCGAGCCCCTCTGCCTCGACCACCGGTTGCTGCGCGTGCAGCAGGGCCGCGAGGTCATCGTGGGCCTGCGTTCCGAAGCCGTGCGCATCGCCGAACCCGCCGCCGCCCGCCCCGGCGAGGTGGTGCTCACCGGCCTGGTGGAGCACATGGAGTTCCAGGGCCACGAGGTCCTCGTCCACTTCAACACCGGCTCCCGGCCCGCCGTCGTCCCGGAACTGGAGGCGCCGCACCCCCGGCCGGAGCGCCCGGTCCGGCGCCGCCGCCGCGAGGGCAGGGTCCTGGAGCGTCTGCGGGAGCGGGCCGGCGTACTGCGCGCGGGGTCCGTGGCGACGCTGGAGCAGCCCGGGCCGGCGGAACCGGCACCCGCCCGCGCGGAGCCGCGCGTGCCGGGCGACCTCATCGTCCGCACCACCCCCGACCTCCACCTCCGGCACGGCATGCAGGTGCCGCTCCTGGTCGATCTCGCCCACCTGTTCGTCTTCGACCGGCACGGCGAACGCATCTGCCCGAACCCGGAACGCCTGCCCGACCTCGGGGAATGACACCGGCGCGCGCCCCGGCCCCGCTCCGGGGCCGCCCGCTCGGGGGCGTCCCCCTGGCGCACATAAATTAGCGTCGCTAGTTTATGGGTCGGACGACAACGCCCCGTTCCCGGAGGAAGCGCGATGAAGGCACACGACGGCATGTACATCGACGGCTCATGGCGCCCCGCCGCCGGCCCGGACGTGATCGAGGTCGTGAACCCGGCCGACGAGCAGGTGATCGCCACCGTGCCCGCGGGCACGGTGGAGGACGTCGACGCCGCCGTGCGCGCCGCCCGCGCCGCCCTCCCGGTCTGGGCCTCCACCCCGCCCGCCGAGCGCGCCGCCCGTCTGACCGCCCTCCGGGACACGCTGGTGGCCCGCCAGGACGAGATCGCCCGGACGGTGACCGCTGAACTCGGCGCGCCCCCGAAGCTCGCGCAGGCCGTCCACGTCGGCCTGCCGATCGCGGTGGCGGGTTCGTACGCCGACCTGGCGGCCACGTACGCCTTCGAGGAGCGGACGGGTAACTCCACGGTCCTCCACGAGCCGGTCGGCGTGGTCGGCGCGATCACGCCCTGGAACTACCCGCTCCACCAGATCGTCGCCAAGGCCGCTCCGGCCCTCGCCGCCGGCTGCACCCTCGTCGTCAAGCCCGCCGAGGACACCCCGCTGACCGCCCGGCTCTTCGCCGAGGCGGTGCACGCGGCCGGGATCCCGGCGGGCGTGTTCAACCTCGTCACCGGCCTCGGCCCGGTGGCCGGCCAGGCCCTCGCCGAGCACCCGGACGTCGACCTGGTCTCCTTCACCGGCTCCACCGCCGTCGGCCGCCGCATCGGCGCGATCGCCTCGGGCATGGTCAAGCGGGTCGCCCTCGAACTCGGCGGCAAGTCCGCCAACGTCATCCTGCCGGGCGCCGACCTGGCCCGCGCGGTCAACGTCGGCGTCGCCAACGTGATGTCCAACTCCGGGCAGACGTGCAGCGCCTGGACCCGCATGCTGGTCCACCGGGACCGGTACGACGAGGCGGTGGAGCTCGCCGCGGCCGCCGCCGCGAAGTACGGCGACCGCATCGGCCCGCTCGTCAACGCGGGACAGCTCCAGCGCGTGCGCGGCTACATCGAGAAGGGGGTGGCCGAGGGCGCCCGCCTGGTCGCCGGCGGCCCCGGATCCCCGCGCGAGAAGGGCTACTTCGTCAGCCCGACCGTCCTCGCCGACGTCACCCCGGAGATGACCGTCGCGCAGGAGGAGATCTTCGGTCCGGTCCTGTCCGTCCTGCGCTACGAGGACCAGGAGGACGCCCTGCGCATCGCCAACGGCACCGTCTACGGCCTCGCCGGCGCCGTCTGGGCCGGCGACGAGGCGGAGGCGGTGGCCTTCGCCCGCCGGATGGACACCGGGCAGGTCGACATCAACGGCGGCGGCTTCAACCCCCTCGCGCCCTTCGGGGGCTACAAGCAGTCGGGCGTGGGCCGCGAACTCGGCGTGCACGGCCTGACCGAGTACCTCCAGACCAAGTCCCTCCAGTTCTAGGGGAGTCGTATCCGTCATGGCTGTTCGTGCCGCCGTCCTGCCCGCCGTCGGCTCGCCGCTGGAGATCACCGGCGTCGACCTGCCCGAGCCCGGCCCCGGCCGGGTCCGCGTCCGGCTCGCCGCGGCCGGGGTCTGCCACTCCGACCTGTCCCTGTCCAACGGCACCATGCGCCTGCCGGTCCCGGCCGTCCTCGGTCACGAGGGCGCGGGGACGGTCGTCTCCGTCGGCGAGGGCGTCACCCACCTCGCGCCCGGCGACGGCGTCGTCCTCAACTGGGCACCCTCCTGCGGCACCTGCCCCGCCTGCGCGCGCGACGAGGTCTGGCTGTGCGCGGGCGCCCTGGACGGCGCCGCCGAGGTGCACGCCCGCCGCGCCGACGACGGCACCGAGCTGTACCCCGGCCTGAACGTCGCCGCGTTCGCCGAGGAGACGGTGGTACCCGCGTCCTGCGTCCTGCCTGCCCCGGACGGCGTCCCGCTCACCGACGCCGCCCTGCTGGGCTGCGCCGTGCTCACCGGCTACGGCGCGGTCCACCACTCCGCCAGGGTCCTGCCGGGCGAGACGGTCGCCGTGTTCGGCGCCGGGGGAGTGGGCCTCGCCGCCCTCCAGTCGGCCCGACTCGCGGGCGCGTCGACGATCGTCGCGGTCGACGTCTCCCCGGAGAAGGAGGAGCTGGCCCGGTCCGCGGGCGCCACCGACTACCTCGTCGCCTCGGACACCACCGCCCGCGAGATCCGCGCCCTCACCGGGAAGCAGGGCGTGGACGCGGCCGTCGAGTGCGTCGGCCGGGCGAGCACCATCCGCACGGCCTGGGACTCCACCCGGCGCGGCGGACGCACCACGGTCGTCGGCATCGGCGGCAAGGACCAGCAGGTCACCTTCAACGCCCTGGAGATCTTCCACTGGGGCAGGACCCTGTCCGGCTGCGTCTACGGCAACTGCGACCCCGCCCGGGACCTCCCGGTCCTCGCCGGGCACATCAGGGCGGGCCGCCTCGACCCGGGCGCCCTGGTGACCGAGCGGATCACCCTGGACGGCATCCCGGCCGCCTTCGACACCATGCTCGCCGGCAAGGGCGGACGGGCCCTGGTGGTCTTCTAGGGGGCGCCGCACGTCCCGGTCCCCCGGGAGGGGGGCCGGGACGCGCGGGGAGGCGTTCGTCGTGCTCCCGGAGCCGGGAGGGGGAGCGGCCGGAAGGCCCGCGGATCGCGGACGCGGGGCGGCGCCCACCGGTCACCGCAGGACCGCCGCCTCGATGCCCAGCAACTCGGACAGCGCGCGCTCGCCCGTGTCCGTCACCCGCACCGCGCGCTCGGAGCCGATGCGCACGCACCACCCCGCCCGGAGGGCGTGCCCGCACAGCGCCGCGCCCGCGGCCCCGGCGAGGTGGGGCCGGCGTTCCGTCCAGTCCAGACAGGCGCGGGCCAGCGGGCGCCGGCCGCGGCGGTCGAGGGCGATGCCGGCCGCGTCGAACCACCGCAGACCGGCGTCGGTGAGCGCGAACCCGGTGTCCCGGCGCAGCAGCCCGCGCGCGGCGAGGGCGTCCGTGACGGCGATGCCGAGCCGGCCGGCCAGATGGTCGTAGCAGGTGCGGCCCCGGGCCATCGCGGACCCGGCGCCCGCCTGCCGCAGGGTGCGCGGCCGCCGGACGTCGTCCGGGGCGAGCCGCGCGGCCAGGTCCTCCACCAGCTGGGCGGCGGTCGCGTCGGCCAGCCGCACGTACCGGTGCCGCCCCTGCCGCTCCTCGGCCAGCAGCCCGCCCGCGACGAGCCTGCCCAGGTGCTCGCTCAGCGTCGACGCGGCGACACCCGCGTGCCGCGCCAGCTCCCCCGCCGTCCAGGCGCGCCCGTCCAGCAGCGCCAGCAGGCACACGGCCCGGGTCTCGTCGGCGATCAGCCCGGCCAGCCGCGCCAGCCCGGCGGCCCGGGGGTCCCTCGTGCTCATGCCCCCCAGCATGGGGCACGGACACTTCGGCGCCCGCCGAAGTGTCCGCGTGCCGGGCGCCGCGGCCCGCGCCTACGCGGTGCCCCGCACCTGCTCGTACTGGAGCGCCAGCCCGTCCAGCAGCGCCGCCAGCCCCGTCTCGAAGGCCCGCTCGTCGATCTTCTCCTGCTGCTCGGCGAGCAGATGGGCCTGCCCGAGGTGGGGGTAGTCGGCGGGGTCGTAGGCGCTCGCGTCGTCCACGAAGCCGCCCGCGAAGGAGCCGAGCGCGGAGCCCATGATGAAGTACCGCATCAGCGCGCCGATGGAGGTGGCCTGCGCGGGCGGCCAGCCGGCCTCGACCATCGCGCCGTAGACCGCGTCGGCCAGCCGCAGCGCCGCCGGGCGGCGGCCGGGACCGCGGGCGAGGACCGGCACGATGTTGGGGTGGTCGCGCAGCGCGGTCCGGTAGGACACCGCCCAGTCGTGCAGCGCGGTCCGCCAGTCCCGGCCGTCCTCGAACATCGACAGGTCGACCAGCGCGCTCACCGAGTCGGCGACCGCCTCCAGGATCTCGTCCTTGGTGCGGAAGTGGTTGTAGAGGGAGGGCCCGCTGACCCCCAGTTCCGCGGCGAGCCGACGCGTGGAGACGGCCGCCAGGCCCTCCTGGTCCACGAGCGCACGGGCCGTCTCGACGATCCGGTCGGTGCTGAGCAGGGGCTTGCGCGGTCGGGCCATGGCGCACATAGTAGGGCTCACCCCGTAAACTAGCAGTGCTAATTTACGGGTACGGATCTCGATCGGCTTTCCCATGGGGTGACGCGGTATGAACCTGGAGCTCAGCGAGGAACAGGAGGCCGTCCGGCGGCTGGCCCGCGACTTCGTGGAGCGCGAGGTGGTCCCGCACGCCACCGCCTGGGACCGCGCCGAGGAGGTCGACCGGGGCATCGTCGAGAAGCTCGGCGCGCTCGGGTTCCTCGGGCTCACGATCGACGAGGAGTACGGCGGCTCGGGCGGCGACCACCTCGCGTACTGCCTGGTCACCGAGGAACTGGGCCGCGGCGACTCCTCGGTGCGCGGCATCGTCTCGGTCTCCCTCGGCCTGGTCGCCAAGACCGTCGCCGCCTGGGGGAGCGAGGAGCAGAAGCGGACCTGGCTGCCGGGGCTCACCTCCGGCGCGTACGTGGGCTGCTTCGGCCTCACCGAGCCGGGCACCGGCTCCGACGCCGGCAACCTCTCCACGCGCGCGGTGCGGGACGGCGACGACTACGTCGTCAACGGCACCAAGATGTTCATCACCAACGGCACCTGGGCCGACGTCGTCCTGCTCTTCGCCCGCTCCACCGACGCCCCCGGCCACCGGGGCGTCTCCGCCTTCCTCGTCCCCGCCGACGCCTCCGGCCTGACCCGCCGTGCCGTCCACGGCAAGCTCGGCCTGCGCGGCCAGGCCACCGCCGAGCTGGTCCTCGAGGACGTGCGGGTGCCCGCCTCCGCGATGCTGGGCCCCGAGGGCAAGGGCTTCCCGGTCGCCCTGTCCGCCCTCGCCAAGGGCCGCATGTCGGTCGCGGCCGGCTGCGTCGGCATAGCCCAGGCCGCCCTGGACGCGGCCGTGCGGTACGCGGGGGAGCGCGAGCAGTTCGGGAGGACCATCGCCCACCACCAGCTCGTCCAGGAGCTGATCAGCGACATCGCCGTGGACGTCGACGCGGCCCGGCTGCTGACCTGGCGGGTCGCCGACCTGATCGACCGGGGGAAGCCCTTCGCCGTCGAGTCCTCCAAGGCCAAGCTCTTCGCCTCGGAGGCGGCCGTCCGCGCCGCCAACAACGCCCTCCAGGTCTTCGGCGGCTACGGCTACATCGACGAGTACCCGGCCGGCAAACTCCTGCGCGACGCCCGCGTGATGACCCTCTACGAGGGCACGAGCCAGATCCAGAAGCTGGTCATCGGCCGCGCGCTGACCGGGGTCTCGGCGTTCTGAGTACGGGACTGAGTACCTGAGCGGATGTGGCCGCGGCCACATCCGGCGACCCTGGTCCCCATGAGCGACACACCGGTCAAGCAGCAGAGCACGGCGGCCTTCTACGGCCAGGCCGTCGCGTCCTTCGCGGTCGCCCTGGGAGCCACGGCGGTCGGTATCTTCAACCTCCAGGCCGACGCCTGGGTCCGCGCCTTCCTGGGCATCGCGGTCCTGTACCTCGTCACCTCCGCCTTCACCCTGGCCAAGGTCATCCGCGACCGCCAGGAGGCCGGGCAGATCGTGAACCGGGTCGACCAGGCGCGCCTGGAGAAGCTGCTCGCCGAGCACGATCCCCTGCAGAAGCTGTGA
This sequence comes from Streptomyces viridosporus T7A, assembly GCF_008704515.1. NCBI lineage: Bacteria > Bacillati > Actinomycetota > Actinomycetes > Kitasatosporales > Streptomycetaceae > Streptomyces > Streptomyces viridosporus. Next base: position 2,009,426 of record NZ_CP023700.1, on the reverse strand, counting down.
GGGCTCGCTAAGCGACCGCTCACCTTTGCCGGTATGGTGTTTCCCCTGCCAGCGAATGGGGTGAGCGATGAGTACGGCGGAGGAGACGGCCGGCGGTGAGGCGCAGCCGTGGGGTGAGGTCACGCCCGATGCGGCCCGACGGCTGCTGCTCGCCGCCGTCGAGGCGTTCGCGGAGCGCGGCTACCACGCCACGACGACCCGTGACATCGCGGGCCGCGCCGGGATGAGCCCGGCCGCGCTCTACATCCACTACAAGACCAAGGAAGAGCTGCTCCACCGCATCAGCAGGATCGGCCACGAGAAGGCCCTGGAGGTCCTGCGCACGGCGTCCCGCGCCGGGGGCAGCCCGACCGAGCGGCTCGCGGGCGCGGTCAGCTCCTTCGTCCGCTGGCACGCGGGCGGCCGCACCACCGCCCGGGTCGTGCAGTACGAACTCGACTCGCTCGGCCCCGAGGCCCGCGCCGAGATCCGCGAGCTGCGCCGGCAGGTCGACGCCGAGGTGCGCGGGATCATCGAGGAGGGGGCGCGCTCCGGCGAGTTCGACGTCGTCGACGTGCACGGCACCACCCTCGCCGTGCTCTCCCTCTGCATCGACGTGGCCCGCTGGTTCAAGGTCGACGGCCCCCGCACCCCCGAGGAGGTCGGCGCGCTCTACGCCGAGCTCGTGCTGCGGATGGTCGGGGTCACGGACCCCGGTGCCGCCCGGGAGTAGTCGTCCGGCCGGCCGGGGCGGTTCGTCGCGCACCGGGCCCGCCGGGCGGGGCACCGGTGGTGCACGCCGATCCGGCGCACACCTCCCGGGCCTGCGCCGGGTACGGGCACGTCGACCGGGCGGACCGGCCTCCCGGGCCCGGTCCGCGCGCCGGTCCCGCGGATGCGGCGATCACGCGGACCGCGACGGCTCCCGCGACATGTGCGCCCGCGCACGGGAGTCGTCTCGCGCACGGGAGCCGTGGCGGGGCCGGGCGGTTCGACGGCCCTCGCCCCGCCCCCGCAGCGGCGGGACGGGGCCGGCCGCAGACGCGGCACCACCGCCGGTGACGCCCGTCGTGCGAGCCCGGGACTTTGGCCCCGGGGCGTTCACAGGTAGTAGCGGGTCACCGACTCGGCCACGCACACCGGCTTGTCGCCGCCCTCCCGCTCCACGGTGAAGGCGATGGCCACCTGGACGCCGCCCGACACCTCGTCGACGCCCGTGATGGTCGCGGTGGCGCGCAGCCGCGAGCCGACCGGGACGGGAGCCGGGAAACGCACCTTGTTCGTGCCGTAGTTGACGCCCATCCTCACGCCCTCGACGGAGATCAGCTGCGGACCGAAGATCGGCAGCAGCGACAGCGTCAGGTACCCGTGCGCGATGGTCGTCCCGAAGGGCCCCGCGGCGGCCTTCTCCGGATCCACGTGGATCCACTGGTGGTCCCCGGTGGCCTCGGCGAACAGGTCGATCCGCTTCTGGTCGACCTCCAGCCAGTCGGTGTACCCCAGATGCTCGCCCACCGCCGCCCTCAGGTCGTCGACGGAGGTGAAGATCCTCGGCTCTGCCATGTCCCGGCCTCTCGCGTCACGTAGTCGCAGGCGCATCCGTGTGCGCATGTCTAAGCAACTGCTTAGCATGGTTGGCGGTGCGGCCCCTGTCAACGGACCGGGCGGCGGACGGGGTCGGTAGGGTTCGAGGAGTGCACCGGATTCCAGAGAAGATCCACGAGCTCACGGTCGGCCAGCTCTCCGCCCGCAGCGGCGCCGCCGTCTCCGCCCTGCACTTCTACGAGTCCAAGGGCCTGATCAGCAGCCGTCGCACCACGGGCAACCAGCGCCGCTACAGCCGTGACACCCTGCGCCGGGTCGCCTTCATCCGGGCCGCCCAGCGCGTCGGCATCCCGCTCGCCACCATCCGCGAGGCGCTCGCCGAGCTCCCCGAGGAACGCACGCCCACCCGGGACGACTGGGCCCGCCTCTCCGAGGCCTGGCGCTCGGAGCTGGACGAGCGCATCCGACAGCTCAACCGCCTGCGCGACCACCTCACCGACTGCATCGGCTGCGGTTGCCTCTCCCTGGACACCTGTGTCCTGTCCAACCCGGACGACGTCTTCGGCGAACGGCTCACGGGCTCCCGCCTGATGGCCGAGAACGGGGGCGCAGGACGACGCCGCGCACGCCGGGAGCCGGAGCAGAACCGCTGAACACGGGTGCCCGCACGGCACCGGGCACCGGGACGCCCCGGCGCGACCCGTCGCCCGGTACGGTCCCACGGCCTTCGCCGGACCCGTCCGTGGACTTCCACGGCCTCCGCGCCGGCCGTCCGGCAGGGGCGGTGTGTCCTCCGGGCCGGTGCGGGCCGCCGGCCCCGGCCGGCCCGCGGGGCGCGGCAGCGGGCGGGCGCCGCCCTCCTCGCCGTGCGGCAGGACCGGCCGGCCGTGCGCGGAGCCCGGCCCGGGCAGCAGGGCGTGCGCGGACCGCTCGGCGCTCGCCGCGCTCCGGGTCCCGTCCGGATCCGCCCGCACCCTGTCGGTCCCCTGCCCTCTGCCCTCTGCCCCCGGCCACCGTTCGCTTCGCGGAGGGGTTCCGGAGGAGGACGGCGGGGGCGCGGCATCCCCGGCGCGCCCCCGCCTCCTCAGGTACTCCTCAGGCCGACACCGGCAGCCTCGTCCGCCTGGCGTCCGCCAGGGCCTCGGGGGTGAGCACGGGGCGCGGCACCAGGATGCCGCAGTCCGTGCAGACCGGGCCCGCCGACGGCTCGTGGTCCAGGTCGTACCGCCACATGAGTCGTTCCCCCCGGCACACGGGGCAGACCGAGCCCGGCTCGCGCTCCAGCGCGGCGATCAGCCGCCGCAGCACCTCGGCCAGCGGCTCCCGCGGATGCACCCGCGGATCGTCGCACCAGGCGACACCGAAGCCGCCCCAGGTCAGCCGGTGCCAGTCGTCCACACTGCCCGGCCTGCGCAGGCCGTCGTGCTTCTCCTTCCTGCGACGCTCGGCGAACTCGACCTCGTAGGCCAGCCAGACCGCCCGGGCCTCCTCCAGCTCCTCCAGTGCGGCCACGAGCCGCACCGGGTCGACGGAGCGGTCCTCGGGGTCGAACCCGGCCCGCGCGCACAGATGGTCCCAGGTCGCCCTGTGCCCATAAGGAGCGAACCGCTCAAGGCACTTGCGCAGCGAATAACGCCGCAGTGCCAGGTCGCACCGCGGATCTCGGACCTGTCTCGCCAGACTCCGGAAACCGGCCATCGTCCTGCACCTCCGTCACACCTGCACCTGTAGTCCATCCGCTCGGCGTCGCCGAGCGGACATCGCCGAATAGACGTATCGACACCCGGATCGGCTCCATCCTTTTTCCGATGGCCCCCATCAGCCGGCCGCAGGGCTCACGCGCCAACTCCCGTGGCTCGTCCTTCAGTTGTGGTCGTCCTCGACGCGGGGACGTCGGCGGTGACACCCTGTCCCGCCGCGCCGGGGCCGCACGCCGCGGCGTGTCCGGCGGCCCGTCCCGCCGGACTGAGAACTCCCCGCGGCTTCCACGGGTTCCTGCGGAGCCCCTCGGTATGCGCCCGGATCGCGTCGGTTTCGGGCGGAAATCCCGGAGGAAACGAAAAAGTGGTGGGCCGGATCGCTCCGGCCCACCACCGAGATCCGCTCAGCGGTACAGCAGGTACTCCCGCCGCGTCCTGCGGAACGCCGCCAGCTCCTCGTGCCAGCCGGCCACCACCTCGTCCGTGTCCGCCCCCGCGTCGATCATCGTGCGCACCCGCGCGGAGCCGGTGAGCTTGTCGATCCAGTGGTCCGGACGCCAGGCGAAGTCGCTCCACACCCGCTTGGCCGTGATCAGCAGCCCGATCCCCGTGCGCACCGGATCGAACGCCTCCGGGTCGTGCACGTGGAGCTGCACGCCCCCGACGGTCCTCCCCTGGAACTTGGAGAACGTGGGCGCGAAGTACGCCTCACGGAACCGCACGCCCGCCAGCCCCAGCCCGTTCGCCCCGTCCGCCCAGCGCCCGTCGATCCCCTCGGCGCCCAGCAGCTCGAACGGCCGGGTCGTCCCGCGCCCCTCGGAGAGGTTGGTGCCCTCGAACAGACACGTCCCCGAGTACACCAGCGCGGTCTGGGGCGTCGGCATGTTCGGGCTCGGCGGCACCCAGGGCAGCCCGGAGGCCTCGTGGAAGTCCGACCGCTTCCAGCCCGACATGAGCACGGTCTCCAGCGGCACCGGAGCCCGGAGGAACTCCCCGTTGAACAGCCGTGCCAGCTCCGCCACCGTCATCCCGTGCGCCTGCGCGATCGGCTTCCGTCCGACGAAGGTGGCGAACTCCTCGTGCAGCACCGGGCCCAGGGCCGCCCGCCCCGTCACCGGGTTCGGCCGGTCCAGGACCACGAACCGCTTGCCCGCGAGCCCCGCCGCCTCCATGCAGTCGAACAGGGTCCAGATGTAGGTGTAGAAGCGCGCGCCCACGTCCTGGATGTCGAAGACGATCGTGTCCACGCCGGAGGCGGTGAAGACGTCGGCGAGCGGCTGACCGCTCTTCAGGTAGGTGTCGTAGACCGGCAGTCCGGTCGCAGGGTCGTCGTACCGCCCCTCGGAGCCGCCCGCCTGCGCGGTGCCCCGGAAGCCGTGCTCGGGGCCGAAGACGGCGATCAGGTCCACGCGGTCGTCGGCGTGCATGACGTCCACGATGTGCCGTGCGTCCCGGGTGATGCCCGTCGGGTTGGTGACGACGCCGACCCGCTGCCCGTCGAGCGGCGCGTAGCCGTCCGCGGCGAGCCGCTCGAACCCGGTGCGCAGTGGGCGGCCCGCCGCCGGGGCCCGCCCGGAAGCCGCGTGCGCCGGGGCCGCGGAGGCCGCCACCGCGGCCGTGGTGGTGGCGAGCAGGCTCCGTCTGGACAGCTTCATGCGATGGCCTCCGTGATCGCGTCGGATGTCATGACCATGCACGCTAGCGCGCATGACCGCGGCGGGGAACGAACCGGACCGGCCCGGCGCGGATCTCCTCTTCCGCAGGGCATACCGACCGGTTAGTCTGGCGCGACGGAAGGACCGCCGCAGCCGCCGCACGACCGGAGCCGACCCGCGCGGCGCCCGTACGGCGGTGCGGGCAAGCCGCGTCGAAGGAGACCGATGGTGGGAGCCGTGCAGGGTGCGAAGGTGGTCGTCACGGGGGCCGGGGGCGGCATCGGGGCGGCGCTCGCCCGCCGCTTCGCCGACCAGGGGGCGCAGGTCGTCGTCAACGACCTGGACGCCGGCCGGGCGAAGGCCGTCGCCGAGGAGATCGGCGGCATCGCCGTCCCGGGCGACGCCGCCTCGACCGTCATCGAGGCCCGCGACGCGCTCGACGGGACGGTCGACGTCTACTGCGCCAACGCGGGCGTCGGCCGCGACGGCGGGGAGCCCGGCGGGCCGCTCGACGAGCAGGGCTGGGCGCTCTCCTGGGACGTCAACGTCATGGCCCACGTCCGCGCGGCGCACGCGCTGCTCCCGGACTGGCTGGAGCGCGGCGGCGGCCGCTTCGTCTCCACCGTCTCCGCGGCCGGACTGCTCACCATGATCGGCACCGCCCCCTACAGCGTCACCAAGCACGGCGCGTACGCCTTCGCCGAGTGGCTCTCGCTGACGTACCGCCACCGCGGCGTGAAGGTCCACGCGATCTGCCCGCAGGGCGTGCGCACCGACATGCTCGACGCCAGCGGAAGCGCGGGCGACCTGGTGCTCAAGCCGACCGCGATCGAGCCGGAGGACGTGGCCGACGCCCTCTTCCGGGGCATCGAGGAGGACCGCTTCCTGATCCTGCCGCACCCCGAGGTCGCCGAGTACTACCGGGCCCGCGCCACCGACCCCGACCGCTGGCTCACCGGTATGAACCGTGTCCAGCAGCACTGGGAGGCGTCCCGGTGACCGGCCCCCGCCGCGTGGGACGGACCCGGATGCGCGCGCCGCACGGGACAGGGAGAGACTGGCCGCCCACCCGCACCCGTGCCAGGAGGCGCTCCTGCCCGACGTGCCGGAGGCGGTCAGTGGGAAGATCCTCCGTCGGGAACCTCGTTCCCTGACGCACGACAACCGACAGCGACACGGAAGGCAGGTGGCGGCAGTGCCCAGGACGACGGACGGTGACGGGACCCCGGTGCCGCAGCGGCTCCTGGCCGCCGCCACCCGGCTCTTCGCCGAGCAGGGCTACGACCGCACCTCGGTGCAGGAGATCGTCGAGGCGGCCGGCGTCACCAAGGGGGCGCTCTACCACTACTTCGGCTCCAAGGACGACCTGCTGCACGAGGTGTACGCGCGCGTGCTGCGCGTCCAGCAGGAGCGCCTGGACGCCTTCGCGGACGCCGACGAGCCGATCGAGAAGCGCCTGCGCGGCGCGGCGGCCGACGTCGTCGTCACGACGATCGAGAACCTCGACGACGCGTCGATCTTCTTCCGCTCCATGCACCACCTGAGCCCGGAGAAGAACAAGCAGGTGCGCGCGGAGCGCCGCCGCTACCACGAACGCTTCCGCGCGCTGATCGAGGAGGGCCAGGAGGCGGGCGTCTTCTCCCGGGCGACCCCCGCCGACCTGGTGGTGGACTACCACTTCGGCTCCGTGCACCACCTGTCGACGTGGTACCGCCCCGACGGCCCGCTCAGCCCGCAGCAGGTCGCCGACCACCTGGCGGACCTGCTGCTGCGGGCGCTGCGGCCATGAGGCGTCGGTGAGGCGTGCCCGTGAAGCGTTCATGAGGCGTCCGTGAGGCACCCCTGAGGTGACCGGGCGGGCCGCCGCGGGGTCGCGCGGCCCCGGCCCGTGCCGGACCCACCTGCGGCCCCGCCCCGGCCCGCGCCGCGGGCGATGCGGCGCCGCAGGGCCGCGGGCCGCCTCCCGGCCCGGGCGGAGCCGGGAGCGCGGGGGAGGACCGCCGACCGCCGCACGACCGTCCCGGGGCCGGCGCCGCGCGCCGCCGGCCCGGCGCGGTGACCGGCGCGGGCGCCCCCGCGCCGGACCGCGTGCACCGCCGGTCCCTCCCGGCGGCTTCCGGACGTCCGGCGCGGCCCGCCGAGGGGCCGCGCTCTCCGTCCGGAAGCCGCCGGGCCGCGCTCTCCGTCCGACGGCCGCCGGACGGCGGTTACCGGTACTTCTTCAGCTCCCGTCGCGCCAGCGACCTCTGGTGCACCTCGTCCGGGCCGTCGGCGATCATCAGCGTGCGCGCCCCGGCGTACAGCTCGGCCAGCGGGAAGTCCTGGCTGACCCCGCCCGCGCCGTACAGCTGGATCGCCCGGTCGAGGATGCCGACGACCGTGCGCGGCGTGGCGATCTTGATGGCCTGGATCTCGGTGTGGGCCCCCTTGTTGCCGACCGTGTCCATCATCCAGGCCGTCTTCAGCACCAGCAGCCGCAGCTGCTCGACCGCGACGCGCGCGTCGGCGATCCAGTTCTGCACCACGCCCTGCTGCGCCAGCGACGTGCCGAAGGCGTCCCGGGACACGGCCCGCCGGCACATCAGCTCGATCGCCCGCTCGGCCATGCCGATCAGCCGCATGCAGTGGTGGATCCGGCCGGGACCGAGCCGGGCCTGGGCGATGGCGAACCCGCCGCCCTCCTCGCCGATCAGGTTCGACACCGGCACGCGCGCGTGGTCGAAGACCACCTCGGCGTGACCGCCGTGGTAGTGGTCCTCGTAGCCGAACACCTGCATCGCGCGCGTGATCGTGACGCCGGGGGTGTCGCGCGGCACGAGGACCATGGACTGCTGGCGGCGGATGTCCGCCCCGCCCGGGTCGGTCTTGCCCATCACGATGAAGATCCTGCAGTCCGGGTGCATCGCCCCGGAGATGTACCACTTGCGGCCGGTGACGACGTACTCGTCGCCGTCCCGCTCGATGTGCGTGGTGATGTTGGTGGCGTCCGAGGAGGCCACCTCCGGCTCGGTCATCGCGAACGCCGAGCGGATCTCGCCCGCCAGCAGCGGCTCCAGCCACTGCTTCCGCTGCCGTTCGTCGCCGAACTGCGCCAGCACCTCCATGTTCCCGGTGTCCGGCGCCGCGCAGTTGGTGACCGTGGGCGCCAGCTGCGGGGAACGGCCCATGATCTCCGCGAGCGGGGCGTACTGGAGGTTGGTGAGCCCGGCGCCGTACTCGGAGTCGGGCAGGAACAGGTTCCACAGTCCCTGCCTGCGGGCCTCGGCCTTCAGCTCCTCCACGACGGGGACGTTCTCCCACGGCGAGTCCAGCCCGGCGCGCTGCTCGTGCACGATCCGCTCGGCCGGGTGGACGTGGTCGTCCATGAAGGCGAGGAGCCTGGCGCGCAGCTCCTCGGTGCGCGCGTCGAACGCGAAGTCCATGTGCCGTCAGCCTTCCTGGAGAGTGGTCAGACCGTGCTCGATGAAGACGGGGACCAGGTCGCCGATGCGGTCGAAACCGCGCCCGACCGTCTGGCCCAGCGTGTAGCGGTAGTGGATGCCCTCGAGGATCACGGCGAGCTTGAACCAGGCGAACGCCGTGTACCAGGGGACCGCGGAGACGTCGCGCCCCGAGCGCGCGGCGTACCGCTCGACCAGCTCGGCGGGCGCGGGGTGCCCGGGGGCCGCGGCGGTCGTGGAGACCGGGGAGTCCGGCAGGTCCAGCGGCGTGCCGTACATCACCAGCAGGCCCAGGTCGGTCAGCGGATCACCGAGGGTGGACATCTCCCAGTCGAGGATCGCCCTGATCCGGTCGTCCTCACCGATCAGGACGTTGTCGAGGCGGTAGTCGCCGTGCACCACGGTCGGCGCGGGGGAGCGGGGCAGGCTGCGTCCGAGCGCGGCGTGCAGTTCGTCGATCCCGGCCAGCTCCCGGTCGCGGGAGGCGTCCAGCTGCTTGCCCCAGCGGCGCAGCTGCCGGTCCAGGAAGCCCTCGGGCCGGCCGAAGTCCGCCAGGCCCACCTCGCCCGGGTCCACCGCGTGCAGTTCGACCAGCGTGTCCACCAGGTTCAGCACGGCGTCCCGGGTGCGCTCCGGGCCGAGCGGGGCGAGCTGGTCCGCCGTGCGGTAGGGGGTGCCCTCGACGAACTCCATGACGTAGAAGGGCGCCCCGAGCACCTCCTCGTCCTCGCACAGCAGCACGGTGCGGGGCACCGGCACGGCGGTCGGCCGCAGCGCGCTGATCACCTGGTGCTCGCGCCTCATGTCGTGCGCGGTGGCCAGGACGTGGCCGAGCGGGGGCCGGCGCACGACCCACCGCGCGGTGCCGTCGGAGACCGCGTAGGTGAGGTTCGACCTGCCGCCCTCGATCAGCCGGCCGGAGAGCGGACCGCCCACCAGGCCGGGCCGCTCCCGTTCGAGCAGGCCGCGCAGCCGGTCGAGGTCGAGTCCGGGCGGGTGGTCGGGGCTCATCGTCGCTCCTTACGGGAAGGTGAACCGTACCGCCTCATGATGCCGACCGGTCGGTATGGAGTCCAGAGCGGGGAGGGAACGTGATCGGAGCCACGATAGACCCCGTCGCCCGGGCGCCTCCGGCGTCACGCGAACGGTGCACATCGCTCCGTTCGGCTTGCGCGGCGCGAGACGACCCCGGAGGGTCGGACGCATGAAGGCGATCAGGTACTCACGGTACGGCGGCCCCGAGGTGCTCGGACTGGAGGAGGTCGACGATCCCGTGGTCGGCCCCGACTCGGTGCTCGTGAAGGTCCGGGCGGCGGCCGTCAACCCGGTCGACTGGAAGTGCCGCGAGGGCCACCTCGAACCGGTCCTCCAGGCCGTCTTCCCGGTGATCCCCGGCTGGGACGTCTCGGGCGTGGTCGTCCGTCCCGGGGTCGCCGTCCCGGAGTTCGCCGTCGGCGACGAGGTGATCGGCTACGTGCGCGAGGACTTCCTCTCCCGGGGCACCTTCGCCGAGTACGTGGCCGCCCCGGTGCGCGCCCTGGCGCCCAAGCCGCGCAACCTGACCTTCGAGGAGGCGGCCGGCCTGCCCCTCGCGGGCCTCACCGCGTACCAGGTCCTGCACGGGGTCCTCGAGGTCAAGCGCGGCGAGACCGTCCTGGTGCACGCCGCGGCCGGTGGCGTCGGCTCCCTCGCGGTCCAGCTCGCCGCCCACCTCGGCGCCCGGGTCATCGGTACGGCGAGCGAGTACAACCACGACTTCGTCCGCCGGCTGGGCGGGGAGCCGGTGAGCTACGGGGAGGGCCTGATCGAACGGGTGCGCGGGCTGGCCCCCGAGGGCGTGGACGCGGTGTTCGACACGGTCGGCGGCGACGCCCTGAAGGTCTCCGCGAACCTGCTGGCCCCCGAGGGCCGTCTGGCGTCGATCGTCGACAACGAGGTGGTGGACTACGGCGGCCGGTACCACTTCGTCCGCCCCGACCCGCAGGATCTGCGGCGCCTGTCCGAACTGGCGGAACAGGGCGTGGTGAGCGTGCACGTCTCGGAGACGTTCCCGCTGGAGCGCGCGGCGGACGCCCACCGGCTGAACCAGGAGGGCCGGACCCGGGGCAAGATCGTGGTGACGGTGGCCGGGGACGCGTAGGGGCAGGGGGAGGAGGGCCGGGGCCCCGCCCGGCGGACCGGACGCCCCGGACCGGGGCTGACGGTGCTTCCCGCCCGGCCTCCCGAGGCGGGAAGCACCGTCAGCCCCGGGCGACGAGGACCGCCCCGCACACGGCCAGCGCCACCGTGCAGAGCACCGCCGCGGTCGCGTACCGGGGAGCGAGCACCCCCGGCGTGCTCGTGGCCGCGAGGGCGCGGATGCGGCGGTGGGCGACGCCCAGGAGCCCCAGCCAGCAGGCACAGCACAGCGCGCACGCGACGACCCCGACCGTCGACACCCCGCCGGCCAGCGCGGCCTTCCCGGCGAGCACGCCCGCGACGGTGCCCGAAAGGGTCGTGCGCCGCCATGCCAGCCGGGTCCGCTCGGGCTGCAGCCCGGGGTCCCGGACCCGGGGCGCCGGTCCGGTCACCCCTCCCACCCCACGAGCACCACGACGACCATCGCCACGGCCACGACCGCGACGACGAGGCTCAGCAGCGCCGGGAACCGCGACACCGGCAGGTCCTCGCCACGGCGCATGGCCCGCTCGCAGCGCACCCAGTGGTTGACCGCGCGCAGCGCGCACAGCACACCCGCGACGAGCAGCGCGAGCGCCAGTCCGACCCGCCAGCCCCAGCGCAGGTCCGGCAGGAACTGGTCCACGGCGAAGCCGCCGCCGATCAGCGCCAGGGCGGTCCGCAGCCAGGCCAGAAAGGTCCGTTCGTTCGCCAGCGAGAACCGGTAGTCGGGCGTCGCACCCTCTTTCCGCACGTCCTCGGGCACGAACCACAACCGGACGTTCCGCACGAACTCGATCACGTCGGCGACCCTACCGGGGCCGGTGACCGGGGGCGCTGCCGGTGCGGCCCGCCCCCTTTCGGCCACGAAGGCCCACCCCGTCGCCCGCCGGGTACCCGGTGCCCGGTCACGGCACCGCGCCCGCCGAGCACCTGCTCAGCCCCCCGGCCTCTCCGGCGGACCCGGCGAACCCCGCTGATCCGACGGACCCGACGGACCCGACGGACCCGGCCTCTCCGACCGGTACGCCCTGAGCCGCTCGTACGCCGCCCGCCCGTCCGGGACCCACTCCCACTCGCCCAGGCGCCGCTCCAGCTCGCTCTCCGTCAGGAAGGCGTGCCAGGCCACCTCCTCGGCCTGCGGCCGCACGGGCAGGTCGCAGCGGACCGTGTACACCGCCGACCACCAGGTCCGTCCGGCGCCGTCGTCGTACAGGAACCTGAAGAGGCGCTCGGGGCGCGGCAGGCCGGTCACGCCCAGCTCCTCCCCGGCCTCCCGCAGGGCCGCCTCGTCGTAGCCCTCGCCCGCCCCGACGACCCCGCCGACGAACATGTCGTACAGGGAGGGGAAGACCAGCTTGGTCGGGGTGCGCCGGTGGACGAAGATCCGGTCCTCGGCGTCCCGGGCCAGGACGAAGACGCAGCGGTGGCGCAGGCCCCGTGCGTAGATCTCGCCGCGCGGGGCCCGCCCGATCACCCGGTCGTTCTCGTCGACGACGTCGAGGATCTCGTCAGCGGCACGCATACGGCCATCCAAGCAGGTGCGCGTGTTCCGTCCGGCGCGGCCCGTCCGTTCACCCCGTCCGCACGTCGCGCACCCGTGCCCGCTCCGCGCCCCCCTGCGGCATCGCCGGGTGCATCCCCAGCAGCACGATGCCCGCGACGATCGCCGCGAGCCCGGCCGCCTCCCAGCTCAGCGCGACCGTGTCGGTGCGCAGCCGGTCACCGAGGAGGCCGACGCCGCAGGCGATCCCGGCCAGCGGCTGGGCCGCGGTTAGGGCGGGCAGGGACATCTGCAGGGGCGCGGTCTCGAAGGCGCTCTGCACCAGCACCAGCCCGGTCACGCCGAGGGCCGCCACCGCGTACGGCTGCCAGCCGCTCAGCAGCTCCACGAGACCGCCCTCGGAGAAGCGCTGCCCGCTCACCCGGGTCAGCGCGTCCTGCACGCCGTACAGCGTCCCCGCGGCCACCGCCAGCAGCGCGGGGCCCGAGGTCAGCCGCGACCGCTTGGCGTACCCCGTGAGCAGCAGGGCCAGCCCGATCATGCCGCCGATGATCAGCCAGCGCCGCAGCGGGTCGGCGAGTGCGTGGCCGCCGCTCGGCCGGCCCGCGACGACGAACGCCGTCACCCCGCCCGCGAGCAGGGCGAGACCCACCCAGCCCTGACGGCCGAGCGGCTGCCGGGTCCGGTGGCGGGAGAGTACGAGCGCGAACAGCAGGTTCGTCGCCAGCAGGGGTTCCACCAGGGACAGCTCGCCCCGGCCCAGCGCGACCGCGCCGAGTCCCATGCCGGCCACCATGAGGGCCGTGCCGCCCAGCCAGCGCGGCATCCTCATCAGGTCGAGGAGGAGCCGCGGGGAGAGGAAGTCGCCGAGCGGGGCCCGCTGAGCCGCGTTCTGCTGGAGCACGAAACCGAAGCCCAGGCAGCACGCGGCACTCATGGCGAGCACCAGGACCGGAACCGACACGCTGCGTACCTCGATGATCATGCTGGGTCACGGACGTGTAGGGCGACTCTAACCGCCGCTCGCCCGCGGCGCCTCCGTCCGCGGCCGGAAGGAGGACCGGCTCCGTCGCGCCGCCCGGCCCCCCTTTCGGCCCCCTCGCGCAAGTCGCACTGGAGTCACGGCAGTTGACGCGTGTAATGCCCCGGGTGCCCTTGACGTCGTCCGCGGGCTGACGGTTTGCTGTGAGTGATCAGTCCATGGCAATCGGCAGCCGACCACTGCCGTACCGACCGCCCGTCGTGGACCGAGCCACAAGAAGAGTGCGTGAGGAAGTTTCCGCGGTGCCCCCACCCCCGCCGCCCCTCGGCCGTGCCCGCAGACGCGCGGCGCAGGCCTTCGACGAGGCACTCGACGACGCCGAGCTCGTCGCCGCGCGCGCCGCACTGGCGCAGGGCCGCTGGCAGAACACCCGCTCGTTATTGGTCCGCACGGGGGACGACTGGGACCGCCGCGGCCACCGGATCACGGTGCTCGCCCGGGAGCCCTCCTGTGCCGCCTGGGCCCGGGAGTGGCTGCTCGCCGATCCCGGGTCCGGCGACGCGTCCGTGCTGCTGGCCCTGGCCCAGGTCCGGCGCGCCCTGCACGGCAAGGACAAACCGGCCCGCGCCCGCGAGGCCTGCCGGAAGGCCGCGGAGCTCGCGCCCGCCGACCCCACCCCGTGGCTCGGCCTGCTCCTGCTGGAGTGCGCCCGGGACGCCGAGGGGGACGTGGTCCGGCTCTTCGAGCAGGTCCGCACCCGGTACGCGGACCACCACCACGCCCACCACCTGGTGGTCGCCTGGCTCGCCGAGCGCCGCGTGGACGCGGGCGCGGACCCGCTGCACGAGGTGTACGACTTCGCCAACTGGGCCGCCGAACAGGCACCCGCCGACTCGCCGCTGGCGGTCCTCCCGGTCATCGCGCACGCCGAGCGGTACCGCGCGCTGGCCGCCGCCGGGCACGAACCCGCCGACCCCGTCGCCTCCGGTCACTGGACCGGCCGCCGCGCCCGGCAGGTGATGAAGGCGGCCTTCGACTGGTGGCTGGAGTGGGAGCACGAAGGCCATCCGCGCCGCCTGGTCGACCTGAACTTCCTCGCCCACGCCAAGGTCTGCGAGGGCCGGGGCGCCGAGGCGGCCGCCCTGTTCCACCGCATCGGCGACCACGCCACCCCGGCCCCCTGGTCGTACCCCGAACGCGATCCCCTCACCGCCTTCCGCACCGCCCGCGCCACCGCCCTGGGCGCGACCTGACCCCGGCCCCCGGCCCATCCGGCCCAGCCGCCGCAACCACACCCGACCCAAGGACGGTCTCCCGATGACGACGGACAGTTCGCGCACGAGCAGATCCGCGGCCGAGAGCATCAGCACCTTCAAGGGGCAGGAGCGCGCCCTGCGCGCCGACCGCCTCGGCACGGGAGGCCTGCTGCTCTCCGTCCTCGCCGCGACCGCGCCCCTCATGGTGGTCGCCGGTGTCATGCCCACCACATTCGCGGTGATGGGCATCGTCGGCCAGCCGCTGCTCTTCGTGGTCCTCGGCACCGTGCTGGTGCTGTTCAGCCTCGGGTACGCCGAGATGAGCCGGCACGTCCACAACGCCGGCGCCTTCTACGCCTACATCTCCCGCGGTCTGGGCGGCACCGCCGGAGCGGGCGCGGCCCTGGTCGCGCTCGTCGCCTACAACGCCCTCCAGGTCGGCATCTACGGCATCTTCGGCTTCGAGGTCTCCAGCCTCTTCGCCACCTACGCCGGCCTCGAGGTCGCCTGGTGGATACCGGCGCTCGTGGCCGCGGCCGCCGTCGGCGTGCTCGGCTGGCTGAAGATCGACGTCAACGCGCGCGTGCTCGGTGTCCTGCTCGTCATCGAGGTGCTGCTCGTCGTGGTCTTCGACGTCGCGGCCATCGCCGACCCGGGCAGGGAGGGCCTGTCGCTGCACGCCTTCAACCCGGACACGCTCACCGGCGCCGGCGTGGGCACCGCCCTGTGCTTCTGCATCGCGGCCTTCCTCGGCTTCGAGCAGGCCCCCGTCTACGCGGAGGAGACCAGCAGGCCGCACGTCCTGGTGCCGCGCGTGATGTTCCTCGCGGTGACCGGCGTCGCCGTCTTCTTCGCCATCAGCAGCTGGGCGCTCACCGTCGCCACCGGCCCGTCCGCGATCGTCGGCACCGCGCAGGAGCAGAGCGCGGGGCTGCTGTTCTCCCTCACCGAGGACCGGCTCGGCGGCACCTTCACCGACGTCCTGCACGTCCTCTTCGTGACCGGCATGTTCGCGGCGATGCTCAGCTTCCACAACGTCGTCGCCCGCTACGCCTTCGCCATGGGCCGCGAGGGCCTGCTGCCCGCCGCCTTCGGCCGCACCACCGGCACCAGCGGCGCCCCCGGCACCGGCTCCCTGCTCCAGACCGCCGTCGCCGTCGTGTTCGTCCTCGCCTTCGCGCTCACCGACGACAAGCCGACCGGTGACCCGACCGCGCCCGTCCTGCGCCTGTTCACCTGGTTCGGCAACATCGGCGCGCTCGGCGTGATCGTGCTGATGGCGATCGCCTCCCTGTCCGTCGTCGTCTTCTTCGTCCGGCGCGGTGCCGCGGGCGCCCAGGCCTGGCGGCTGGTCACCTCCACGCTGGCGGGCATCGCCCTGGTGGTGATCGCCTGCTACACGGTGAAGGACTTCGACGTCCTGGTCGGCGCGGGCCCCGGCTCCTCCCTGAGCTGGATCCTGCCCGGCGTCATCGGCCTCGCCCTCGTCGTCGGACTGGTCCAGGGCGCGGTCCTGCGCGCCCGGGCCCCCGAGACGCACGCCCGCATCGGGCTCGGCAACGAGGCGTTCCAGCTGGAGAAGGAAGCCGAGCGCACCCCGTAGGGAGCGGCGTTCGCGCGAGCCCGGCGGCACGCGCGCCCCGGCCCGCCCCGGCCGGGGCGCGGCCGTTCGAACGGGAGGGGGCCCGAACGCCGGACAGCCGTCGGCGTTCCCCGCCGAAGACCGTGGTGAACGCGTCGGCCCCGGCGGGTGGAGACCCGCCGGGGCCGAGAAGCGGCGCAGCGGCTCAGGAACCGAAGTCCAGCAGGACCTTGCAGGACCGGCTCCGGTCCGCGGCGAGCACGAACGCCGACTCCGCGTCCCGCACCGGGACGACCGCGCTGACCAGCCCGTCGAAGGCCGGCTGGGCCGCGAGCAGTTCGAGCGCCGCGTCGAACTCGGTGTCGAAGCGGAACGCCCCGCGCAGCTCGATCTCCCGGCTCACCACCAGGTTGCCCGCGAACGGGCTCTGCCCCGGCGGGAGCATGCCGAGCTGCACGACGACTCCGCTTCGCCGCACGCGCTGCAGACAGGCTTCCAGCCCCGCGGCCACGCCGGACGCCTCGATCGCCACGTCGACCTCCGCCGGCCATCCGGCGTCGTCCGGGTCGTCGGCGCGCACGAGGGTGTCGGCGCCCGCGGCCCGCGCGTACTCCAGCGCCTTCGGCAGCAGATCGGTGACGGTCACCTCCGCCGCCCCGGCCGCCTTCGCCGCCGCCACGACCAGGCAGCCGATGGGCCCGGCCCCGGTGACCAGCACGTGCCGGCCGGCCACCTCCCCGGCCCGCCGCACCGCGTGCAGGGCGACGGACAGCGGCTCGGCGAGAGCCGCCCGCCGCAGCTCCAGCCCGGCGGGAAGCGGGCGCAGCTGCTCGGCGGGGACGACGATCCGCGCCGCGAAACCGCCCTGCACGTGCGGGAAGCGCGCCGCGCTGCCCAGGTACCGGGTGTCCCGGCACACGTTGCGTCGCCCGTCCGCGCACTCGGGGCACACCCCGCACGGGGTCGCCGGGTGCACGGCGACGGCCGTACCGGCGGCCGGACCCGAGGCCCCGTCACCGTACGAGACGACGGTGCCGACGACCTCGTGCCCGAGCAGCATCGGCTCCCGGAGCCGGAAGTCGCCCACCCCGCCGTGCCGCCAGTAGTGCAGGTCGGACCCGCACACCCCGCCGTACCGGACGGCGACCAGCGCCTGCCCCGGACCGGGGGACGGCACCGCCTGCTCCTCGACCCGCAGGTCACCCTGGCCGTGGATCACACAACCGAGCATCTCCGCCACCCCTTTCACAGCACGCTCGTCATGCCGCCGTCGACGTACAGCACCTGTCCGCCGACGAAGTCGGCCGCGGGGGAGGCGAGGAACAGCACCCCGCCCACCAGGTCCTCGGTACGCCCCCAGCGCCCGGCGGGCGTCCGCCCCCGCACCCAGGCGCTGAACTCCTCGTTCCTCACCAGCGGTTCGGTCAGCTCGGTCTCGATGTAGCCGGGGCCGAGCCCGTTGACCTGGACCCCGTACGGGCCCCAGTCCGCGCACATGCCCTTGGTGAGCATCTTCAGCGCGCCCTTGGTGGCCGCGTACGGCGCGATGCCGGG
Source organism: Streptomyces viridosporus T7A (assembly GCF_008704515.1). Taxonomy (NCBI): domain Bacteria; kingdom Bacillati; phylum Actinomycetota; class Actinomycetes; order Kitasatosporales; family Streptomycetaceae; genus Streptomyces; species Streptomyces viridosporus. The sequence continues at coordinate 1,992,072 of NZ_CP023700.1, read as the reverse complement.
GCGGACCACCTCGCTCTGCAGCGAGCAGATGTTGATGATCTTCCCGTGGCCGCGTTCCGTCATCCCGCGGGCGACCTCCCGGCCGACCAGGAACGCGCTGGTGAGGTTGGTGTCGAGGACGCGGTGCCAGTCGGCGTCGGTGAACTCCAGCAGCGGGGCGCGCAGTTGCATGCCCGCGTTGTTGACCAGGACGTCGAGCGGGCCCACCCGCTCCTCCACGTCCGCGATCCCCGCGGCCACCGAGGCGCTGTCGGTCACGTCGAACACGGCCGTGTGGACGTCGCCAGGGAGTTCGGCCGCGACCTTCGCGAGGCGCTCGCCGTCCCGCCCGTTGAGCACGACCCTGCAGCCCGCCTCGAGCAGTCCGCGGGCCAGGGCGAGTCCGATGCCCCGGCTGGAGCCGGTCACCAGGGCCGTACGGCCGCTGATGTCGAACAGGGAATGAGCCGTCATCTTTCCGTACCCCTATATGACCAGCGAGAGCAGCAGGACCAGACCGCCGGCGACCACCGAGATGATCGTCTCCATGACCGACCACGTCTTGATGGTCTGGCCGACGCTCAGGCCGAAGTACTCCTTCACCAGCCAGAAGCCGGCGTCGTTGACGTGGCTGAAGAAGATCGAGCCGGCGCCGATGGCGAGGACCAGCAGGGCGGCGTGCGTGGTCGACAGGTCGGCCGCGAGCGGCGCCACCAGGCCGGCCGCCGAGATGGTGGCCACGGTCGCCGAACCGGTCGCCAGCCGGATCGCCACCGCGATCAGCCAGCCCAGCAGCAGCGTCGGGATCGACCAGTCCTTGGAGATCTCCATGATCATCTGGCCCACGCCGGAGTCGATCAGCGTCTGCTTGAAGCCGCCGCCCGCGCCGACGATCAGCAGCATGCCCGCGATCGGGGCGAGCCCCTTCTCGACCAGCTGCGAGATCCGCTCCTTGCTGAATCCGGCGGGCACGCCCAGCGTGAAGATGCCGACGAGCACGGAGGCGAGCAGGGCCATCATCGGGGAGCCGATGACGTTGAAGACGCGCTGGACGCCGTTCTCCGGGTCGTCGATGACGATCTCGACCAGGGCCTTGCCCAGCATCAGCACGACCGGCAGCAGGATGGTGAACAGGGTCGGACCGAAGCCGGGGCGCTTCTCCAGTTCCTCGGAGGCGCGCTGCGGGATCATCCGGTCGGGGACCTGGGCGTCCACCCAGCGGTCGGCGTACTTGGCGAACAGCGGACCGGCGATGACCACCGTCGGGACGGCGACGAGCACGCCGAGCGCCAGCGTCACGCCGAGGTTGGCGCTGAGCGCGTCGATGGCGACCAGCGGGCCGGGGTGCGGCGGGACCAGACCGTGCATCACGGACAGACCGGCGAGCGCCGGGATGCCGATGCGCATCAGGGAGAAGTTGCCGCGCTTGGCGACCATCAGCACGACGGGGATCAGCAGGACGACGCCGACCTCGAAGAACAGCGGCAGACCGATCACCGAGGCGATCAGCACCATGGCCCAGGGCATGGTGCGGCCCTTCGCCTTGGCGAGGATGGTGTCGACGATCTGGTCGGCGCCGCCGGAGTCGGCGAGCATCTTGCCCAGGATCGCCCCGAGGGCGATGAGCACGCCGACACCGGCGACGGTGGAGCCGAGACCGGCGCTGAAGCTGCTTATCGCCTTGTCGAGGGGCGCCCCTGCGAACGCGCCGAGCGCCAGCGACCCGATGGTCAGCGCCAGGAAGGCGTGCAACTTGTACTTGGTGATGAGCAGGACGATGACGGCGATGCCCGCCAGGACGGCGATGCCCAGCTGAGCGTGGCCGGCCGAGGTGATCGGCTCGGGTACGTCCGCTGCCAGCATCTCGACACTGAGTCTGGTCACGGTGGATCCCTTGTGATTACGGGGGTTGGGGAGAACGGGGTGGTGGGGACGCCCCGGGGACTGCGGTTCGGAAGGCAACCTCGGTGCGGGGGGAGGGACGAGGGGGCCTTCCGGCCGGGGAATTGAGGGGTCTTCAGGCCGGGAACCCAGGGGGGTCTTCCGGCCGGGGACTTAAGGAGCCGGCTCGAGGAGCGCCGCGAGGGAGGCGACCGCCTGCCCGGTGATCTCCTCCGGGGTGCCGGTCACGTCCACGGCGACTCCGGTCTCGTCCGGCTCCAGCGGCTGGAGCGTGGCGAACTGGGAGTCGAGCAGGGCCGTGGGCATGAAGTGGCCCTTCCGGTGGGCCATTCGGTCCTCGATGAGCGCGCGGTCACCCGTGAGGTGCAGGAAGACCACGTCGGGCGCGGCGGCCCGCAGCCGGTCGCGGTACGACCGCTTCAGTGCCGAGCAGCTGACCACGCCGCCGAGGCCCGCCCGCTCGTGCGCCCAGCCACCGATCGCGTCCAGCCAGGGCAGCCGGTCCTCGTCGGTGAGGGGAACACCGGCCGACATCTTGTCGATGTTGGCCTGCGGGTGGAAGTCGTCGGCCTCGGCGTACGGGACGCCGAGCCGGGTCGCGAGCAGGGGACCGACGGTGGTTTTGCCGGTGCCCGCGACGCCCATGACCACGACGACATGGGAGGTGTTCATCGCTGCCTCACTGTCTGCTGTCTTCGTTGACACGTGATGTCGACGTAACTGAAGCCCATTAGTAAGACGTTTTCAAGAGTGTGTGATGTATAAGTCTGACTTTTTCTTCCGGTGATCCGTCCCCTACGCTGAGTGCATGAGCACACAGGGCCGCGGGCTGCACGGTCATGTACTGGACATCCTCGGCCCCGAAATCACCGCGGGGGAATACCCTCCCGGCAGCGTGCTGCGCACCGACGAACTCGCCCACCGGTTCGACGTGTCACGCTCCGTGATGCGGGAAGTGGTGCGCGTGCTGGAGTCCATGCGCCTGGTCGAGTCCCGGCGCCGCGTGGGCGTGACGGTCCTGCCGATCTGCGAGTGGAACGTCTACGACCCCCAGGTCATCCGCTGGCGCCTGGCCGGCGCGGACCGCCCCCGGCAGTTGCGCTCCCTCACCGTGCTCCGCTCGGCGATCGAACCCGTCGCGGCCGGCCTGGCCGCGCGCAACGCCACCGCCGAGCAGTGCGCCGAACTCACCGAGTGCGCCCTCGGCATGGTCGCCCACTCACGCGGTCAGCAGTTGGAGGCGTACCTCGTCCACGACATGGCCTTCCACCGCGTGGTCCTGACCGCCTCCGGCAACGAGATGTTCGCCCGCCTCGGCGACGTCGTCGCCGAGGTGCTGGCCGGCCGCACGCACCACGACGTGATGTTCGACGACCCCGACCCGGCCGCCGTCACCCTCCACGTCCAGGTGGCCGAGGCGGTCCGCGAGCGCGACGCCGTCCGCGCGGAGGAGTTGACCCGTCAGATCACCGTGGGCGCCCTCCAGGAACTGGACATCCTGGCGCCCCGGGTGGAGTCCTGAGCGGACCTAGTCCAGGAAGTCCCCGTCGACGTACGCCCACGCCCCGTCGACCCGCTCGAACCGGCTGCGCTCGTGCAGCGCACCGCCCCGGTAGGACGCCCGGAAGGTCACCGTCCCGGTGGAGTGGAAGGCGGACCCGCCGGCCGTGTCCAGGATCTCCAGCCCGGTCCACCGCATCCGCGGGTCGAGGTCGATCCGCTCCGGCCGGGTCCGGGGGTGCCAGGTCCGCATCAGGTAACCGGCGTCCTGCCGCACGAACGCGCAGTACCGCGACCGCATCAGCCGCTCGGCGGTGGGCGCGGCGGCGGCCCCGGAGTGAAAGCGCCCGCAGCAGGCCTCGTACGCCTCGGGGAGCCCGCAGGGGCAGGAACGGGTGGTCCGTGGGGTCCGCGTGGTCATGGTCACCCTTCGCGACAACGCCCGAGGGCCGCGACCTCGCGGTCGCGGCCCTCGCGCCTCATGTGTCCGAGGGGGGACTTGAACCCCCACGCCCGATAAAGGGCACTAGCACCTCAAGCTAGCGCGTCTGCCATTCCGCCACCCGGACAAGGTGTCTGTCGCGCGGGTTTCCCCCCGCGGCGACGAAGTAAACATTACCAGGTGTTCCGGGGTGACTCGATCACCCCGTCCCCGCCGGTCTCCGCGTGCACACCGCGTGGCGGCCCGGGCCGGGTCTTGGGGCCCGCGCCGCGGGGAGGGAGGATGAGGGGGACCCACCAGCAGTGACAGCGGGAGGAAGCACGTGAGCGAGACGGACCCGGCCAGGAGCGTCACCGGTGAGGACGAGGTCGTGGACCTCTGTCGCGAGCTGATCCGGATCGACACCAGCAACTACGGCGACCACTCGGGCCCCGGCGAGCGCGAGGCGGCCGAGTACGTCGCCGAGAAGCTCGCCGAGGTGGGGCTCGAACCGAAGATCTTCGAGTCGCACAAGGGGCGCGCCTCCACGGTGGCCCGGATCGAGGGGGAGGACCCCTCCCGGCCCGCGCTGCTGATCCACGGCCACACCGACGTCGTACCGGCCAACGCCGACGACTGGACCCACCACCCCTTCTCCGGCGAGATCGCCGACGGATGCGTGTGGGGGCGCGGGGCCGTCGACATGAAGGACATGGACGCGATGACCCTCGCGGTCGTCCGCGACCGGCTGCGCAGCGGGCGCAAGCCCCCGCGCGACGTCGTCCTCGCCTTCCTCGCCGACGAGGAGGCCGGCGGCACCTACGGCGCCAAGTACCTCGTCCGCGAGCACCCCGAGCTGTTCGAGGGCGTCACCGAGGCGATCGGCGAGGTCGGCGGCTTCTCCTTCACCGTCAACGAGAAGCTGCGCCTCTACCTCGTCGAGACCGCCGAGAAGGGCATGCACTGGATGCGGCTCACCGTCGACGGCACGGCCGGCCACGGCTCGATGACCAACGACGACAACGCGATCACCGAGCTGTGCGAGGCCGTGGCCCGCCTCGGCCGGCACCAGTGGCCGGTGCGGGTCACCAAGACCGTGCGGGCCTTCCTGGACGAGCTCTCCGACGCGCTCGGCACCGAACTCGACCCCGAGAACATGGACGAGACCCTCGCCAAGCTCGGCGGCATCGCCCGCATGATCGGCACCACGCTGCGCAACTCGGCGGCGCCCACCATGCTCGGCGCCGGCTACAAGGTCAACGTCATCCCCGGCCAGGCCACCGCCCACGTCGACGGCCGCTTCCTGCCCGGCTACGAGGAGGAGTTCCTCGCCGACCTCGACCGGATCCTCGGCCCGCGCGTGAAGCGGGAGGACGTGCACGCCGACAAGGCGCTGGAGACCGACTTCGACGGCCGGCTCGTCGACGCCATGCAGAGCGCGCTGAGCGCCGAGGACCCCATCGCGCGGGCCGTGCCGTACATGCTCTCCGGCGGCACCGACGCCAAGTCCTTCGACGACCTCGGCATCCGCTGCTTCGGCTTCGCGCCGCTGAAGCTGCCCCCGGAGCTGGACTTCGCGGGCATGTTCCACGGCGTCGACGAGCGGGTGCCGGTGGACGGCCTGAAGTTCGGCGTGCGCGTGCTCGACCGTTTCCTGGACGCGTCCTGAACGGCGCCCCGCGCATTCCCATAATCGTGCAGGCGTGCGGAGTTGACTGGGAAGGGTGAATGCGACCATAAGCTCGTAGCCTCATTAGTCCCTCCTCGTTACCCGTGGTGTGATCCTCAGCTCGGGATCGCCTTGCGAATAAGGAGGAACAATGATCAAGAAGGTCGTCGCGGTCGCGGCTGCCACCGGTGGACTGGTTCTCGCGGGCGCGGGTCTGGCCGCCGCCGACTCGGGTGCCCAGGGTGCCGCCGTGCACTCCCCGGGCGTCGTGTCCGGCAACGTGATTCAGGCCCCCATCCACGTCCCCGTGAACGCCTGTGGCAACACGATCTCCGTGATCGGGCTGCTGAACCCCACCTTCGGCAACACCTGCATCAACCAGTGACGTTGTGCCTCGCCCTTTAGGGCATGCCCTCTGAGGGTTTGAGCCCGTCGGCCCCGGAGCGCGCGCCATGCGCTCCGGGGTCGGCCGGTTCTTGAAGAACGTCGGAACACCGGGAATCCGCCGGAACGGAATTCCCGGCACCAGGTCGAAGGCAGGGATTTCAGCAATGCGACAGGTCACCCGCAAGGGTCTGATGACCATGGCGGCCGCCACCGGCGTGCTCGCCGCCGCGGGCGGGATCGCCCACGCCGACTCCGGCGCGCAGGGCACCGCCGCGGGCTCGCCCGGCGTGCTCTCCGGGAACTCGGTGCAGGCTCCGGTGCACGTGCCCGTCAACGTGTGCGGCAACACGGTCGACGTCGTCGGCGTCCTCAACCCGTCCGTGGGCAACGCCTGTGCCAACCAGGGCGGCTCCCCGGCGGACGGACACGGCGGCTCCGGCGACCGCGGCGGGGCGCACGCCGGTGATCAGGGAGGAGCGCACACCGGTGACCACGACGGGGCGTACGCCGGCGGACACGCCACCGGCTCACCCGGTGTGGCCTCCGGCAACCACGTCCAGGTACCGGTGCACGTCCCGGTGAACGTCTGCGGCAACAGCGTCGACCTCATCGGCGTCGGCAATGCCGCCGTGGGCAACGACTGCGCGAACGGCCCCGGCCAGGAGACGCCCGGACAGCCCGCCGAGCCGGAGGCCCCCGCCGAGCCGGGCAGCCCCGAGCGCCCCGGCGACGAGCCGGCCGCACCGGGCGACCGGACCCCGGAGGGCAACCGGCCGATCGCCCACTCCGCCCCCCGGACCGACGTCCAGCTCGCACAGACCGGCAGCGAGCTGCCCGTGGGCCTGGTCCTGCCGGTCGGCGCGGGCGCGCTGCTCGCCGGCGCGGTCCTCTACCGCAAGGCGCGGGCCGCTGCGTGACGCGGGACACACGGAGCGGGCCCCGCGACCGCGGGGCCCGCTCCGTTCCGTGATCCTTCTCGGGTCGCCCGGACTCACCAGGTGGCGCGCACCTGGCGGATGATCCGCCGCCGCAGCCGCACCCTGCGGCTGCCGTCACGCATCAGCGTCAGGCGGTACAACTCCCAGTGACCGTACTCTGCGTGGTCCGTCAGCAGACGTGCCGTCTCCTTGCGGGAGACCCCGCGCGGCACGTGCACGTCGACAAATTCGTATTCCGGCATCGCATCTATTGTGCGGTCCGGCCCCCGGTACGGATAGCGTCTGCACTATGTCTGATGCTGAGCAGCCCACCGCTGCCGAGGTACGCGCCGCCGCCGAGGCGGTCAAGACCGCGCTCGACCGCCACCTGGCCGCGGTCGAGCGCAGGTCGGGGGAGGACGACCCGGCCGTCCACGAGGCGTTCAACCGGCTCGCCGCGGCCGCGGAGGCGTACGACGAACTGCTCTACGACCGCTATGACGAGGTCACGCCCTTCGAGATCCCCGGCGGGGAGGACGAGCTGCCGCCCTACACCGGCCCCGAGGAACCGAGCGCGCTCAGTGTCCTGATCCGCCGCGACTACGCCGTCGCCGAGCCGCAGCGGCTGCTCGCCCACGCCCAGCGGATCGAGGCGGCGGACGACGAGGACGCGGTGGCCTCCGGCACCGTCCACGGCGCGCTCGGCCTGCTGTTCGGCGAGTACGAACCGGACGAGATCGCCTCCCGCCACAAGGAGTTCGGCCTGGAGGAGGGCGACTCCACGCTCTGGGTGACGGCATCGGACGAACCCGCCGAACCCGGTGAGTGGCTGGAGGCGCCCTTCGAGGAGGTGGACCCGCAGCGGGTCGTCTGCCGCTTCGACGTCAGCGCGGTCTTCGACGACGACCTCGACGACGACACCGACGACGATCTCGAGGACGCACTGGATCCGGTGCTGGACGAGGACGAGGACCTGGAGCCGCTCGACGCGGACCGCTGACCACGTCCTCCCGGCGGCGGTGGCACGCGGGTGTCACCGCCGCACCCGGCGGCCCGGGCTCAGCCGTCCGCCGCCGGAACCTGCGGCGCCAGCAGCACCGGCAGCCGGGTCGTCCGCGGTTTCGCCGCCACCTCGGCCACGGCACGCGGCAGGGCCTGCTCCACACCGTGCACCACGGACAGGTGCCGGTCGGCCCGGCCGAACGCCGTGTACACCCAGGGCCGGCTCAGCGCGGGAACGGCGTCACCGGGGAGCACCACGACGACCGCGGGCCACCGGCAGCCCACCGCCTGGTGCGCGGTCAGCGCCCACCCGTGCCGCACGGTCTGCTCCACCCGCTCCCTCGGCACGACGATCCGCTCGTCCCCGCACAGCAGGTGCAGCCCCTCGCCGTCGGCCTTCACCACACGGCCCGGCAGCGTACGCCCCGGAGCGGGGGAGTGGGCGACCCGGTCGCCCGGGTCGAATCCGCCGAACCGCCCCGGCCCCGGATTGAGCCGCTCCTTCAGCGCCGCGTTCAGCACACGCGTGCCCACCGCACCGCCGTGCCCCGGCGTGATCACCTGCGTCTCCTCGGCCGGCACGCCGATCGCCCGCGGCACCGAGTCCGCCACGAGCTGCACGGTCCGGTGCACCGCCTCTCCCGCGTCCCGCACCGGCACGATCACGACCTCCTTGCCGGGCGCCTCCACCTGGTTCAGCTCGCCGACGCCGATCCCGGAGACCAGCTCGCCCAGCGGCCCGGGATCCGGCCGCCGGGAGGCGACCTGCGGGCAGAGCCGCGCCGCGAGCAGGTCCGCGAAGACCCGCCCCGCACCCACGGACCAGAGCACCCCCGGATCGCCGGCCAGCACCAGCCGGGCACCGTCCGGCAGCGACTCCGTGACCAGGGCGGCCGTCTCGACGTCCAGCTGCGGGGCGTCCAGCACGACGAGCAGGTCCACGTCGAGCGCCCCGTCGGCGTCCCGGCCCGGCCCCTCGGCACCGGACAGCAGCCCGGCGACGGTGGCGACCCCCGGCCCCTCCACCAGCGCCGCGAACCGCGCCCGCCCGATCGGACCGTGCGTGGCGGCCCAGGCGCGCAGCCCCATGCCGTGCGCGGCGTCCAGCAGCGCCGCCGGCTCGGCCAGCGAGGCATCCCCACCGGTGTGCAGCACGAGCCCGTGCCCGGCGACCGCCCGGACCAGCTCGGCGGCGGACCCCTGCGCCGCGGCGGCGGCCCGCTCCCAGTCCTCGTCCGAGCCGTCCCGCCCGGGCGCGGAGACGATCAGCCGGGCCAGACCGTCGGCGAGGCTCTCCTCGGCCAGCGCGTACCGCTCCAGCCCCACCAGCACCCGGACCGGCCGCTCCGCGTCCTCCTCCTGCGGAGCGGGAGCCCCCTGCGGAGCCGGAGCCCCGGCTTCCGCCACCGCGTCCTGGAAGACGAGGACGTCCCCTTCCGAGAGGGCGTTCTGCACGGTCCCCTCGGGATCCGGCACTCCCTGCCGCTCCAGCGCCTCCAGCAGGGCGGACATCTCCAGGGCGGTGTGCCCGGCCAGCGCCGCCTGCTCCAGCAGCCACACGGTGACCGCCCGCCCCCGGCGCTCGTCGTCCGGCCCGGCCCCGGCGCCGAGCAGCGCCCGCGCGAACCCGTCGGCCTGCCCGGGACGCACACCGGCCACCCGCAGCAACTGCCAGGGGTCGGCGCGCAGCACCGCTGCGCCCTCCTCGCCCAGCACACCGGCGGCCTGAACGGCGAGCCCCTCGGGTGCACCCCCCTGCGCCAGCACCTCCCGCACCCCCGCGACGACGCCGGGGGCGGGAACCGCCTCGCCGGAAACCTCCGGCGCCCGCCGCACCGGCTCGGGAGCGGGCCGGCGCGGCGCCGCGGGCGCCTCCTCGAACACCGCGGCGGCCGGCCTCCCCCCGCTCTCCACGGCCCGCACGGCGGCGAGGAGGTCGGCCGCCCTGCCGCTCAGCTTGCCGCCGGCCTCGATCGGCCCCTGCTTCTCGGCCTTCCGCCGCTCGATGCGCTCCCGCTCGAGCTGCTGGGCGCGCAGCTCGGCCTCGGCCTCGGACACCTGCGCACCCTCGTCGGAGGCTTCGTCCGCGCCCGGCGTCCCCGGCTCGGCGTCCTCCGTGGCCTCGGGGTTCTCGGACGGCTCCGTGCTCACAGCGTGCTCCAGTCGTGATCGGGATAGCGGTGCACGGGCGCCGACACGTCGTCGAGCGCCCGGCAGATCTCGTCAGGAAGACTAAGGGCCTCCACCGACAACGCCGCCGTGAGCTGCTGCGCGTTGCGCGCGCCGACGATGGGGGCGGCCACGCCGGGCCGGTCCCGGACCCAGGCGAGCGCCACCTGCAGCGCGGTCACGGCGAGTCCGTCCGCCGCCGTCGTCACCGCGTCCACAATCCGGCTCGCCGGGTCGTCGAGGTACGGCGCGACGAACGGCGCCAGGTGCTCCGAGGCGCCGCGCGAGTCCGACGGAGTGGTGTCGCCCCGGTACTTGCCGGTCAGCACGCCCCGCCCGAGCGGCGAGGACGGCAGCAGCCCGATCCCCAGGTCGAGCGCGGCGGGCAGCACCTCCCGCTCCACCCCCCGCTGCAGCAGCGAGTACTCCATCTGCGTGCTCGCCAGCCGGGCCCGCGCCCCCGGCGCGGCCAGCTGCCAGGTCGCCGCCTTGGCCAGCTGCCACCCGCAGAAGTTGGACACACCGGCGTAGCGGGCCCGTCCGCTGCCGACCGCGATGTCCAGGGCCTGGAGCGTCTCCTCCAGCGGGGTGTCGGGATCATAGGCGTGGACATGCCACAAGTCGACGTGGTCGGTGCCGAGCCGCGCCAGCGAGGCGTCCAGCGCGGAGAGCAGATGCCCGCGCGAGCCGTCGAACCGGCGGTCCGGATCCGGCACGCTCCCGGCCTTCGTCGAGATCACCAGGTCCCGGCGCGGCACCAGCCCCTCCATCAGCCTCCCGAGCAGGTACTCGGCCTCCCCGTCGCCGTACACGTCCGCGGTGTCGACGAGGGTCCCGCCGGCCTCCCAGAACGTCTTCAAGAGGTCCGCGGCGTCGTGCTCGTCGGTGTCCCGCCCCCAGGTCAGGGTCCCCAGCCCGATCCGGGACACGCGCAGGCCGGTACGGCCGAGATGCCTCTGCTCCATGAACGCCGAGATTACTGGCCGGGCCCCGGAACAGGGGGGCCTGTGGACAACGGATTTCCGAGGTGCGGCGGTGACCGGCCGCGCCGGCCCCGGCCCGCGACGGGGCCGCGGGCGCTCCGCGCGCCCCCGCCGCACCGCGGGCGCCCCGCGCGCGTCCCCGCCCGGCGGCCGGAGGTATAGGGTCTGCGCACAAGCGACGTTACTGATCGGTAAGAGGAGACGGCCATGCAGCTCGGGATCAACCTCGGCTACTGGGGCGCCGGGATGGACGCGGACAACCTCGCCGTGGCGCAGGAGGCGGACCGCCTCGGCTACGCGGTCTGCTGGGCCGCCGAGGCCTACGGGTCCGACGCCGCCACCGTGCTCGCCTGGGTCGCCGCCCGGACCGAGCGCATCGACGTCGGTTCGGCCATCTTCCAGATCCCCGCCCGCCAGCCCGCGATGACCGCGATGACCGCCGCCACCCTCGACTCCCTCTCCGGCGGCCGCTTCCGCCTCGGCCTCGGCGTCTCCGGCCCGCAGGTCTCGGAGGGCTGGTACGGCGTCAAGTTCGACAAGCCCCTCGCCCGCACCCGCGAGTACGTCGAGATCGTCCGCAAGGCCATGACCCGTGAGCGCCTCTCCCACGAGGGCGAGCACTGGACCCTCCCCCTGCCGGGCGGCCCCGGCAAGCCCCTCAAGCTCACCGTGCACCCGCAGCGCGAGCACATCCCGCTCTACATCGCCGCGATCGGCCCCAAGAACCTCGAACAGACCGGTGAGATCGCCGACGGCGCCCTGCTGATCTTCCCCTCCGCCGACCACCTCGAGGACACCGCCGTCAAGCACCTGCGCGCGGGCCGCGAGAAGGCCGGCAAGACCCTCGACGGCTTCGACATCTGCCCCACCGTCCCCCTCGCCGTCGGCGACGACAAGGACGTCACCGCGCTCGCCGACACCTTCCGCCCCTACACCGCGCTGTACGTCGGCGGCATGGGCAGCCGCAAGCAGAACTTCTACAACCAGCTCGCCGGGCGCATGGGCTACGAGCGGGAGGCCGCCGAGATCCAGGACAAGTACCTGTCCGGCGACAAGCAGGGCGCGGCGGCCGCCGTACCGCACGACCTGATCGACTCCACCACCCTCCTCGGCTCGGTCGACCGCATCGCCGACCGGATGAAGGCCTACGCCGCCGCCGGGGTCACCACCCTCACCCTCGCCCCGGCCGGCTTCACGCTCGACGAGCGCCTCGCCTCCCTCCGCGCCGGCACCGAGGCCCTGGAACGCGCCGGTCTCGCCCAGTGACGTCCGCGGCCGTGGTGGGGGCTCGGGGGTCCTCCCCGCCACGGCCGTCACGCAGCACAACGCGGACCGGCCCCCGGGGTTACGCCCGCCCCGCGTACGCCTCCGGGTCCCCCCGCGGGTCCCCCTTTCGGCGGAGTCGTCCGGCGTACCTGTTGCAGCGCCCCCCTCCTCGCACTTGACTCGTTCTTTGCGAACGTGCGGAGCCAGCGGCACGCGGAAGCCTGCGGAGAGGGTGCCCACCATGCTTTCGGCCAAGAGCCTGTTCCAGGAGATCCTCGACCACGACGAGTCCTTCGCCCTGTTCTGCTCCATCGCCGCGAGCGGCGAGTCCCAGGGCGGCTGGGAGAACGCCCGCATCGCCGCGCTCGTCCCCGAGGCCCAGCGCGCACTCGCCCCCAAGATCGCCAGGCACGGCGCCGACGAGGACAAGCACGGCCGCATCTTCAACGCCCTGATGAGCAAGCGCGGTCTGGAGCCCGTTCCGGTCCCGCCCGAGACCGACTACACGATGCTCCTGGAACGGGGCGGCATCGGCCTGGCCCACGGCCGGCTCCAGCGCGACGAACCCCTCACCGTGCAGGACATCGTCACCTACCTCGCGCACAGCAGGGTCACCGAACAGCGCGCCTCCGAGCAGATGGAACTCCTGCGCAAGCACTTCGCCGACCACCCCGAACTCGGCCGCGCGGTCAAAATGATCTCCCACGACGAGGACAACCACCTCGCCTACTGCCACGAGGAACTCCTGCGCCTCGCGCACGCCGGGCACGGGCGCGCCATCCAGCGCACCCTGCGGGCGTGCGCGCTCGCGGAGATCCGCGTCCACCGCGACGTCAGCCTCGCGGTGATGGCCCGCATGGGCCGCATCCTCGGCTGGTCCAGGGCCAGGGCGGCGGTCCTCGCGGCGGGCATCCACGCGGTGTACGCCTACGAGCGCCTGGGCGGCTGGCGCCGCATGGTCTCGCTCAGGACGCCCGAGCGCCGCGACGCGCTCGGGGGCCCCGCGAGCGCGGCCCCGGAGTTCGCCTGACGCCACCGCCGGACGCGCGGCCGGCTACATCCACCCCCGCCGCTTGAACAACCGGTACAGCAGCACCTCCAGCACGGCCATCACCGCGATCACCGCCGGATACGACCACACCCACCGCAGCTCCGGCATGTGGGCGAAGTTCATGCCGTAGATCCCCGCGAGCATCGTGGGGACCGCGGCCATGGCCGCCCACGCGGAGATCTTCCGCATGTCGTCGTTCTGCCGCACGCTCATCTGCGCCAGGTGCGCCGAGAGGATGTCGGAGACCAGCCGGTCCAGCCCTTCCACGGACTCGTTGACGCGGGTGAGGTGGTCGTGCACGTCACGGAAGAAGGGCTGTGCCTTCTCCTCCACGAAGGGCACGTGCATCCCGAACGTGCCCACTCCCGCCAGCCGCGTCATCGGCAGCGCCAGCGGTCCGGTCGCGCGGCGGAACTCCAGGATCTGCCGCTTGAAGTTGTAGATCCGGGACGCGGTGTGCCGCGAGCCGCCCCCGTCGGGGGAGAAGACCTCGGCCTCCAGTTCCTCCAGGTCGTTCTGCAGCTCGGTCGCCACCTCCAGGTAGTGGTCGACGGCGGCGTCGGCGATCGCGTACAGCACCGACGTCGGCCCCTTGCCCAGCAGCTCCGGCTCCCGCTCCAGCCTGCTCCGCACGGCCTTGAGCGGCGCGCCCCCGCTGTGCCGGACGGTCACCACGAACGCGTCCCCGAGGAAGACCATGATCTCGCCGGAGGACACGGTGTCGCTGTTCGGCTCGTACTCCACCGGCTTGAGCACCAGGAACAGCGAGTCGTCGTACACCTCCAGCTTGGGCCGCTGGTGCGCCTTGAGGGCGTCCTCGACCGCCAGCGGGTGCAGCGCGAACTCCTGCGAGACCAGGGCGAACTCGTCCTCCGTGGGCTCGTGCAGCCCGATCCAGACGAAACCCCCCGCCGACCGCGCCTCCGCCAGCGCGTCGGAGAAGTCCTCGGGCCCCTCCGACCGGTGTCCCTCCCGATAAATGGCACAGTCGACTATCACGGAGCGTGATCTCCCTTCGTATGACGGACACCGCACGTGCGAGTGCGCCTACCCTGGGCCGCATGCCCACATTGCTCCTGGTCCGGCACGGACGTTCCACCGCCAACACCGAGGGACTGCTCGCCGGCTGGACGCCCGGCGTCGCCCTCGACGACCGCGGGGCCGCGCAGGCCGCCGCACTGCCCGGACGGCTCGCCGAGCTGCCGCTCAGCGAGATCGTCGTCAGCCCGCTGCAGCGCTGCCAGGAGACCGTCCGGCCGCTGCTCGACGCCCACCCCGGCCTGAGCGCGCACACCGACGAACGGATCGGGGAGTGCCACTACGGCGACTGGACCGGACGCAAGCTCGCCGAGCTCAAGGACGAGCCCCTGATGGAGGTGGTGCAGGCCCACCCGTCGGCGGCGGCGTTCCCCGGCGGGGAGTCCATGCGCGCGATGCAGACCCGCGCCGCCGAGGCGGTGCGCGAGTGGAACGCGCGCGTGGAGCGCGATCACGGCGCCGACGCCGTGTACCTCATGTGCTCGCACGGGGACATCATCAAGTCCCTCGTCGCGGACGCACTCGGACTTCATCTCGACCTCTTCCAGCGGATTTCTGTGGAACCGTGTTCCATCACCGTGATCCGTTACACACGGTTGCGGCCCTTTCTCGTCCGTCTCGGCGACACCGGCGACTTCGCGTCCCTGGCGCCGAGCGAGGAACCGCCCGCCGACGAAGCCACGGTCGGGGGCGACGCGGGCGCACCGTGATCGTCTGCCGCAGTAGGGTGAAGCGGTCGCAGCAGCGCGCCCCCGTTCGAACAGCCCGTTCCCACGACTCTCAATGGAGATCAGGACGTGTCCCGTCAGGTGTTCCTCTACGACCAACCGGAACGTTTCGTGGCCGGTACGGTCGGACTGCCAGGGCGCCGTACGTTCTTCCTCCAGGCCTCCGCCGGCTCCCGGGTGACCAGCGTGGCCCTGGAGAAGACCCAGGTAGCGGCACTCGCCGAGCGCATGGACGAACTGCTCGACGAGGTCGTGCGCCGCAGCGGCGGCAGCGCCGCGGTCCCCGCCATGGCACCGACCGAGATCACCGACACCGCCCCGCTGGACACCCCCGTGGAGGAGGAGTTCCGCGTCGGCACCATGGCGCTCGCCTGGGACGGTGAGGACCAGCGCATGATCGTCGAGGCCCAGGCCCTCGTCGAACTGGACGCCGAATCCGAGGAGGACCTCGCCGAGGCCGAGGAACGGCTGCTCCAGGACGAGGAGAACGGGCCCCCGATGCTCCGCGTCCGGCTCACCGGCGCGCAGGCCCGGGCCTTCGCCAAGCGCGCCCTCGACGTCGTCAACGCCGGGCGGCCGCCGTGCCCGCTGTGCAGCCTCCCGCTCGATCCGGAAGGACACGTATGTCCGCGCCAGAACGGATACCGCCGCGGAGCGTGACGGCCACCGACCCGGCTGCCGCCACCCTGCTCGCCGAGGGCGAACTGACCGTGCGCGGACGCATCCGTGAGGCGTCGAACGCGGCGCTGTACTGCACCGTGACGCACGGGGGCCGCGAGGCCGCGTGCGTCTACAAACCGGTCGCCGGGGAGCGGCCCCTGTGGGACTTCCCCGACGGCACGCTCGCCGGGCGCGAGGTCGCCGCGTACGAGGTCTCCGAGGCGACCGGCTGGGGGCTGGTGCCCCCCACCGTGCTGCGCGACGGCCCGTACGGCGAGGGCATGTGCCAGCTGTGGGTCGAGACGGTGCCGGGCGCGGAGCTGCTCGCCCTGGTGGACGGGGAGGAGCCCGGGCCGGGCTGGAGGGCGATCGGGCTCGCGGAGGTCGGTGAGGGCCGCACCGCGCTGCTCGTGCACGCCGACGACGAACGGCTGCGCCGGCTGGCCGTGCTGGACGCGGTGATCAACAACGCCGACCGCAAGGGCGGGCACCTGCTGCCCGCCGCGGGGGACCGGCTGTACGGCATCGACCACGGGGTCACCTTCAACGTCGAGGACAAGCTGCGCACCCTGCTGTGGGGCTGGGCGGGGGAGCCGCTGACGGAGGAGGCGCTCGACGTCCTCAAGGGCCTCAGGAAGGCTCTCACGGACGGTGGCGCGCTCGCCGCCCGGCTGGGCGCGCTGATCACCCCCGCGGAGATCGACGCCACCCGCGCGCGGGTCGAGTCGCTGATCGCCACCGGCACCCATCCGGAACCCGGCGGACAGTGGCCGGCGATCCCCTGGCCGCCGGTCTGACCGGACCGGTGAGCACACCGGGCGGCGCCGCGCAAGAGCGCCTTCCCGGTCAACCGGCCCGCTCCGGTTCGTATACCGAACCGCGGTCCGGTTAGGCTCGAGGCATGCATGCCTGGCCCGCTTCCGAGGTCCCCGCCCTGCCTGGTCAGGGCCGCGACCTGAGGATCCACGACACCGCGACCGGTGGCCCGGTCACCCTCGCCCCCGGTCCCGTCGCCCGTATCTACGTCTGCGGCATCACGCCGTACGACGCCACCCACATCGGACACGCGGCGACCTACAACGCGTTCGATCTCGTGCAGCGCGTGTGGCTCGACACCAAGCGGCAGGTGCACTACGTCCAGAACGTCACCGACGTCGACGATCCGCTGCTGGAGCGGGCCGAGCGGGACGGCCTCGACTGGGCCGCCCTCGCGGAGCAGGAGACCGCGCTCTTCCGCGAGGACATGACCGCCCTGCGGATGCTGCCGCCGCGGCACTACACGGGCGCCGTGGAGGCCATACCCGGCATCGTCCCGCTCGTCGAACGGCTGCGCGACCTCGGCGCGGCCTACGAGCTCGAGGGCGACATCTACTTCTCCGTCGAGTCCGATCCGCACTTCGGCCAGGTCTCGCACCTCGACGCCGCCGCCATGCGGCTGCTGTCCGCCGAGCGCGGCGGTGACCCGGACCGTCCGGGCAAGAAGAACCCCGTCGACCCGATGCTCTGGATGGCCGCCCGCGAGGGCGAGCCGAGCTGGGACGGCGGTTCGCTCGGCCGGGGCCGGCCCGGCTGGCACATCGAGTGCGTGGCCATCGCCCTCGAGCACCTCGGCATGGGCTTCGACGTCCAGGGCGGCGGCTCCGACCTGATCTTCCCGCACCACGAGATGGGCGCCTCCCACGCCCAGGTGCTCACCGGCGAGTTCCCCATGGCCAAGGCGTACGTCCACGCCGGCATGGTCGCCCTGCACGGCGAGAAGATGTCCAAGTCCAAGGGCAACCTGGTCTTCGTCTCCCGGCTGCGGCGCGACGGCGTCGACCCGGCCGCCATCCGGCTGGCGCTGCTCGCCCACCACTACCGCGCCGACTGGGAGTGGACCGATCAGGTCCTCCAGGACGCCGTGACCCGCCTCGGACACTGGCGGGCCGCCGTCTCCCGCCCCGACGGCCCGCCCGCCGAGGCGCTGGTCGAGGAGATCCGCGAGGCGCTCGCGAACGACCTGGACGCCCCGGCCGCGCTGGCCGCCGTCGACCGCTGGGTCCTGCTCCAGGAGGAGAGCGGCGGCACGGACCCGGGCGCCACCGGCGTCGTCTCCCGCGCGGTGGACGCGCTGCTCGGCGTCGCGCTGTAGACCGCCCGCGACCACGACAGGGGCGCCCCCTCCTCGGAGGGGGCGCCCCTGTTCCTTCGGTCCTGTCCCCGCCGGGCCGGCGCTTCAGTCCTCCGACGGGTCCTCGTCGCCCTTGTCCGGTTTCGGGGGCCGCGGCGGCCGGGAACGGCCGCCCGGGCCGTCCCGCGGACCCGGGTTGTCCCGCAGGTACGAGGTGCCGTCGCCGCCGTCGGCCGTGGCGTGCCCGCCGGGCGGGCCCGACGCCCCGTCACGGCGCCGCAGGTAGCGCTCGAACTCGCGGGCGATCGCCTCGCCCGACGCCTCCGGCAGCTCGGCGGTGTCCCGGGCCTCCTCCAGCGTCTGGACGTACTCGGCGACCTCGCTGTCCTCCGCGGCCAGTTGGTCCACGCCCACCTGCCAGGCGCGCGCGTCCTCGGGCAGCTCGCCCAGCGGGATGCGCACGTCGATCAGGTCCTCGAGGCGGTTGAGGAGGGCCAGGGTGGCCTTCGGGTTGGGCGGCTGCGACACGTAGTGCGGGACCGCCGCCCACAGCGACACCGCCGGGACGCCGGCGTGGGTGCACGCCTCCTGGAGGATGCCGACGATGCCCGTGGGGCCCTCGTACTTGGTCTCCTCCAGATCCATGCGGCGGGCCAGGTCGGGGTCGGACGTGGTCCCGCTGATCGGAACCGGACGGGTGTGCGGGGTGTCCCCGAGCAGAGCGCCCAGGACGACCACCAGTTCCACGCCGAGTTCGTGCGCGAAGCCGAGGAGTTCGTTGCAGAACGAGCGCCACCGCATGGACGGTTCGATGCCGCGGACCAGCACCAGGTCGCGCGGCTTCTCGCCACCGACCCGGACCACCGACAGCCGCGTCGTCGGCCAGGTGACCTTGCGCACCCCGCCGTCCATGAACACCGTGGGCCGGTTCACCTGGAAGTCGTAGTAGTCCTCGGCGTCCAGCGCCGCGAACACCTGGCCCTTCCACTCCCTGTCCAGGTGCGCGACCGCGGTGGAGGCGGCGTCCCCGGCGTCGTTCCAGCCCTCGAACGCGGCCACCATGACCGGGTCGATCAGCTCGGGAACCCCCTCGAGCTCGATCACCCAGCGCCTCCTTCCGACGTGCCCTCGCGTACGTCCCAACCTTACGGCGTTCCCGGGGGGCGTCCGCAGCCCCCTCGCAGGGGGAGTGCCCCAACACTGCCCCGCCGGGCACCGGGAAACACCCCCGGTGATCCGGGCCGCCGAGGGCCCGCGGCTCGGGGCGCGCAGGGGAGAGGGGCGGCTCCGTCGGCGCGGAGCCGCCCCTCTCCCCGCATCTCCCCGTACCTGCTGCCGTGCGGGGGAGCCGGGACCCTCGCGGTCACTTCCCGTCGAGCAGCCCCTGGACGTCCGCCCGGACCTCGTCCGTGGCGAGGCCCCTGATCGTCAGGGTGGTGCGGCGGCGCAGCACGTCGTCGACGGTCTCGGCCCACTCGTGGTCGCGGGCCCAGACGACCTGTGCCCGGATCTCCGGGGCGTCCGGGTGGACGCGCCGGGCCAGCGCCGGGTCCTCGTTCGCCAGGCGGGCGATGTCGAAGGCCAGCGAACCGTAGTGGGTGGCCAGGTGCCTGGCGGTGTCCGCGGCCATGCGCGGGCCGGGCGCGGGGCCGTCGACCAGCAGCCGGTGGGCGACCGCGCGGGGGTTGGCGACACCCGGCAGCGGCAGCTTCTTCGGCAGCGAGGAGACCGGCTCGAAGCCGTCGCCCAGCGGGTGGCCCGGCAGGGACTCCAGCTTCTTCATCACCGTGCGGCCGATGTGGCGGAAGGTGGTCCACTTGCCGCCCGCGACGGACAGCATCCCGCCCCGGCCCTCGGTGACGACCGTCTCCCGCCTCGCCTTCGCCGTGTCCCCGGGGCCGCCCGGCAGCACCCGCAGACCCGCGAAGGCGTAGGTGATCAGATCGCGGTCGAGCTGCTGGTCGCGGATGGAGAACGCGGCCTCGTCGAGGATCTGGGATATGTCCCCGTCGTTGACCGCGACGTCCGCCGGGTCGCCCTCGAACTCCTCGTCGGTCGTGCCGAGCAGCAGCATGTCCTCCCAGGGGAGGGCGAAGGTGATCCGGTACTTGTCGATCGGCGTGGCCAGCGCGGCCTTCCACGGGGAGGTCCGCTTCAGGACCAGGTGCGCGCCCTTCGACAGCCGGATGGACGGCGCCGCGTCCGGGTCCTCCATGCGGCGCAGGTGGTCGACCCACGGTCCGGTCGCGTTCAGCACCAGGCGGGCGTTGACGCCGAACTCCTCGCCCGAGAGGCGGTCGCGCAGCTCGGCACCGGTGACCCGGCCCCTGGTGAAGCGCAGCCCCGTCACCTCGGCGTGGTTGAGGACGGTCGCGCCCGCGTCGACGGCCGCGCGGACCGTCATCAGCGCCATGCGCGCGTCGTTCATCTGGTCGTCGCCGTACACGGCCACGGCCTTCAGGTTCTCGGTGCGCAGCTCCGGCACGTCCGCCTGCGCCTTGGCGGGGGAGAGCAGGTGCCCGACGCCGTCGCCGAAGGCCGACAGCATCGAGTACGCGAAGACGCCGGCCCCGAGCTTCGCCGCGCCGTGCGGCCCGCCCTTGTACACGGGGAGGTAGAACGTGAGCGGGTTCGCCAGGTGGGGGGCCACCTGCCGGGAGACCGCACGGCGCTCGAAGTGGTTCTCCGCCACCAGCTTCACCGCACCGGTCTGCAGGTAGCGCAGACCGCCGTGGAGCAGTTTGGAGGAGGCGGAGGAGGTGGCGCCGGCGAAGTCGCCGGCGTCCACCAGAGCCACCCTGAGGCCGGACTGCGCGGCGTGCCAGGCGGTGGAGATGCCCAGGATGCCGCCGCCGATCACGAGAAGGTCGTACGACGCCTTGGAAAGCTGCTCCCGGGTCTCGGCGCGGCTCGGGTTGGAGCCGGACGCCGGGTGCGTCCCCAGGGCAGGCACGGACTGCAGGGTGGACTGAGTGGTCATGTCGGGTCTTACTCCTCGTCCTCGAGCCAGCCCATGGTCCGCTCGACGGCCTTGAGCCAGTTCTTGTACTCACGGTCGCGGATCTCCGCGTCCATGCGGGGGGTCCACTCGGCGGCCCGGCGCCAGTTGGCGCGCAGGTCGTCGGTGCTGCTCCAGAAGCCGACGGCGAGGCCGGCGGCGTAGGCGGCGCCGAGGCAGGTGGTCTCGGCGACCATCGGGCGCACCACGGGGGCGTCCAGGAAGTCGGCGAGCGTCTGCATCAGCAGGTTGTTGGAGGTCATGCCGCCGTCGACCTTGAGGGCGGTCAGCTCCACGCCGGAGTCCTTCATCATGGCGTCCGCGATCTCCCGCGTCTGCCAGGCGGTGGCCTCCAGGACGGCGCGCGCGAGGTGCGCCTTGGTGACGTACCGGGTCAGGCCGGCGATCACACCGCGGGCGTCGGAGCGCCAGTACGGGGCGAACAGGCCGGAGAAGGCCGGCACGAAGTAGGCGCCGCCGTTGTCCTCGACCGAGAGCGCGAGCGTCTCGATCTCGGCGGCGGTGGAGATCAGGCCCATCTGGTCGCGCATCCACTGCACCAGCGCGCCGGTGACGGCGATCGAGCCCTCCAGGGCGTAGACCGGCTTCTGGCCGCCGATCTGGTAGCCGACGGTGGTCAGCAGCCCGCTGTAGGAGTTGATGACCTTGTCGCCGGTGTTCATCACCATGAAGGTGCCGGTGCCGTACGTCGACTTGGTCTCGCCCTCGGAGAAGCAGGTCTGGCCGAACAGGGCCGCCTGCTGGTCGCCGAGCGCGGAGGCGACCGGGATGCCGCCGAGCAGGTCGCCCAGCTTGCCGCCCTTGATCTCGCCGTAGACCTCGGCGGAGGAGCGGATCTCCGGCAGCATCGCGGTGGGAACGCCGATGGACTCGGCGATCCTCTCGTCCCACTGCATGGTGTGCAGGTTCATCAGCAGGGTGCGGGAGGCGTTGGTGACGTCCGTGACGTGGTGGCCGCCGTCGGTGCCGCCGGTCAGGTTCCAGATGACCCATGTGTCCATGGTGCCGAAGAGGATGTCGCCCGCCTCGGCGCGCTCCTTGAGGCCGTCGACGTTGTCGAGCAGCCAGCGGGCCTTGGGGCCGGCGAAGTAGGAGGCGAGGGGGAGGCCGGTCTCGCGGCGGAAGCGGTCCTGGCCGACGTTGCGGGCGAGCTCGCGGCAGAGGGTGTCGGTGCGGGTGTCCTGCCAGACGATGGCGTTGTGGACCGGCTCACCGGTGTTCCGGTCCCACAGCACGGTGGTCTCGCGCTGGTTGGTGATGCCGATGGCCTTGATGTCGTCGCGGGTGATGCCGGCCTTCTCGACGGCCCCGGCGACGACCTCCTGGACGTTGGTCCAGATCTCGGTGGCGTCGTGCTCGACCCAGCCCGGCCTGGGGAAGATCTGCTCGTGCTCCTTCTGGTCGACGGAGACGATGCGCCCGTCGCGGTCGAAGACGATGCAGCGGGAGGAGGTGGTGCCCTGGTCGATGGCGGCGATGAAGGGGCCGGCGGTGTGGGCGTCGGTCACGGTGTGCTCCTGGAGTTCCTTGGTTGGGGGCTGTGCGTACGGCGCTTCTGCGGGATGCGGGGTCCGGGGCGAACCGGTCGCCTAGGCGAAGGCGACGTTGTAGATGCCGGCCGCGAGGGCGCCGCCGATCAGCGGACCGACCACCGGGACCCAGGCGTAGGCCCAGTCGGAGCCGCCCTTGTTGGGCAGGGGCAGCAGGGCGTGCACGATGCGCGGACCGAGGTCGCGGGCCGGGTTGATGGCGTAACCGGTCGGGCCGCCCAGCGACAGACCGATGGAGACGACCACGAGCGCCGTGATCAGGCCGCCCAGTACCCCGAGGCCGTTGCCCGCGTCGTTCAGGCCCTGGGTGAGCACGGCGAGCAGCAGGACGACGGTGCCGATGATCTCCGTCGTGAGGTTCTGCACCGTGTTCCGGATCTCCGGACCGGTGGAGAAGACGCCGAGGACGGGGCCGGCGCCCTTCTCCCGGGCCTCGACCGCCTTGGCGGTGGTGGCCTGCGCGCCCGGGCCGCCGACGATCTCCTTGTCGGTCAGGTGCGCCTGGAACTGGCCGTAGTAGGCGAGCCAGACCAGAGCCGCGCCGATCATCGCGCCGAGGAACTCTCCGGCGAAGTAGGTCGGAACGTTGCTCCAGTCGCCGTCCTTGACGGCGAGCGCCACGGTCACGGCCGGGTTGAGGTGGGCGCCGGAGAGCGGACCGGCGATGTACACCGCCGTCATGACGGCGAAGCCCCACCCGAAGGCGATGGCGAGCCAGCCGGCGTTGCGCGCTTTGGAGGCCTTCAGGGTCACGGCGGCGCACACACCGCCGCCGAGCAGGATGAGTACGGCGGTACCGATGGTCTCGCCGATGAAGATGTCGGAGCTGGACACCCGCGACTCCTTTGTCCTTCGTCCAGAGAGCCGAACCCCGGGTCCCACCGGGGATCGGCGCCCTCAGGGGTGAGAGCGATGCCGGCCCTTGGCGTTGTCACACTCTAACGCGTATTGCCGGTAAGTGTTCGACAATGCCGACCGATGGACGGGAGTCTCGCGGGGCGTCCCACGTGCGTCAAGAGTTTGGTTGTCGAAAGCGCGATCGTTACTGACCGTCGCGGGTGGTCGATCCCGGATCTGTTTTGTCACTCTAACGGGCTATATGACCGTTTCGGGGCACGGCTGGGGCCGGGGCGCCGTACGGCGCCCCGGCCCTCACTCGTGCGGC
Organism: Streptomyces viridosporus T7A; assembly: GCF_008704515.1. Taxonomy (NCBI): domain Bacteria; kingdom Bacillati; phylum Actinomycetota; class Actinomycetes; order Kitasatosporales; family Streptomycetaceae; genus Streptomyces; species Streptomyces viridosporus. The sequence goes on along the minus strand of NZ_CP023700.1, from coordinate 1,968,556 downwards.
AGAGCCCCGCGCGGGGCTCAGAACCGTCCGGCGCCCAGGTCCCGCGACACCGCGCGGGCGCAGTCCCGTACCGCCGCGATCAGCTCGGGGCGCAGCTCGCCGTCCCGGCGCAGCCGCTCCACCGCGCCCGTGACGCCCACCGCGCCCACCGGCATGCGCCGCCGGTCGTGGATGGGGGCCGCCACGGAGGCCACGCCCTCCCAGGTCTCCTCGACGTCCGCCGCGTAACCACGCGCGCGCGTGAGGTCGAGGAGGTGCTCGAAGGCGTCCGCCTCGCACACCGTGCGGTCGGTGAACGCCTTGCGCTCGTTCTCCAGGGCCTCGCTGTGCGCCACCGGGTCGTAGGCCGACAGCACCTTGCCCAGGGCCGTGGAGTGCAGCGGCTGCATGGCTCCTATCTCCAGGACCTGCCGGCTGTCGTCGGGCCGGAAGACGTGGTGCACGATCAGCACGCCCTGCTGGTGCAGCACGCCCAGGTAGACGCTCTCGCCGCTGGAGCGGGCCAGGTCGTCCGTCCACACCAGGGCGCGCGCCCGCAGCTCGTGCACGTCGAGGTAGGTGGTGCCCAGCCGCAGCAGCTCGGCGCCCAGCTGGTAGCGGCCGGAGGCGTCGTCCTGCTCCACGAACCCCTCGTGCTGGAGGGTGCGCAGTATGCCGTGGGCGGTGCCCTTGGCGAGGCCCAGGGACGAGGCGATGTCCGACAGGCCGAGCCGCCGCTCGCCGCCCGCGAGCAACCGCAGCATCGCTGCCGCCCGTTCGAGCGACTGGATGTTCCGTGCCATCGCCGTACTGCCTCCGTCCCCTTCGACCGCCGGCCCGCGACGCCGCTGCCGCTGTTCGGCAATGCCGAACACTACCGGTCCATGCCGACCTCCCGCCAACGGTCGGCCGTGGCGCGTTGCGCCGCCCGCACTCCGTACGTCGGCTCCCGGCCATCATCGTCCGCCTCGTGGACTGCCCGAACATCAGGGCGCGGTCCCGGATACCCTGACGTCGTGTGTCCTGCCGGAAGACCTCCACGACCGGACCTTCCGGGCAGCCGCAAAGCCGACAGCCGTCGCACCTGAGGGAGCCCTTTCCATGGCCTCGTTGCCGCTGACCCCTTCCGCCGACAGCCGGACCCGTGTGTCCGCCCTCCGCGAGGCGCTCGCCACCCGTGTGGTGGTCGCCGACGGAGCGATGGGCACCATGCTCCAGGCCCAGGACCCCACGCTCGAGGACTTCGAGAACCTCGAGGGCTGCAACGAGATCTTGAACCTGACCCGCCCGGACATCGTCCGTTCGGTCCACCGCGAGTACTTCGACGCCGGTGTCGACTGCGTCGAGACCAACACCTTCGGCGCCAACCTCACCGCCCTCGGCGAGTACGACATCGCCGAACGCGTCATGGAGCTCTCCGAGGCCGGCGCCCGCATCGCCCGTGAGGTCGCCGACGAGTTCGGCGCCCGGGACGGCCGCCAGCGATGGGTCCTCGGCTCCATGGGGCCCGGCACCAAGCTCCCCACCCTCGGCCACACCACCTTCGCCGCCATCCGCGACGCCTACCAGCAGAACGCGGAGGGCCTGCTGGCCGGCGGCGCCGACGCGCTGCTCGTGGAGACCACGCAGGACCTGCTGCAGACCAAGGCCTCCGTCATCGCGGCCCGCCGGGCCATGGAGGCCACCGGGCACGAGGTGCCCCTGGTCGTCTCGGTGACGGTCGAGACGACCGGCACCATGCTGCTCGGCTCGGAGATCGGCGCGGCGCTGACCGCGCTGGAACCGCTGGGCATCGACATGATCGGCCTGAACTGCGCGACCGGCCCGGCCGAGATGAGCGAGCACCTGCGCTACCTGGCCCGCCACGCGCGCGTACCGCTGTCGTGCATGCCGAACGCGGGCCTGCCGGTCCTGACGGCCGACGGCGCGCACTACCCGCTGACGCCCGGGGAGCTGGCCGACGCCCAGGAGACCTTCGTCCGGGACTACGGCCTGAGCCTGGTCGGCGGCTGCTGCGGGACCACGCCCGAGCACCTGCGCCGGCTCGTGGAGCGGGTCCGGGACGTGACCCCGCCCGAGCGCGACCCCCGGCCGGAGCCGGGCGCCGCCTCCCTCTACCAGAGCGTGCCGTTCCGCCAGGACACCTCCTACCTGGCGATCGGCGAGCGGACCAACGCCAACGGGTCCAAGAAGTTCCGCGAGGCCATGCTGGAGGGCCGCTGGGACGACTGCGTGGAGATGGCGCGGGAGCAGATCCGCGAGGGCGCGCACATGCTGGACCTGTGCGTGGACTACGTCGGCCGCGACGGTGTGGCGGACATGGAGGAGCTGGCCGGCCGCTTCGCCACCGCCTCCACGCTGCCGATCGTGCTGGACTCCACCGAGGTCGACGTGATCCGCGCGGGCCTGGAGAAGCTGGGCGGCCGGGCGGTCATCAACTCGGTGAACTACGAGGACGGCGACGGCCCGGAGTCCCGGTTCGCGCGGGTGGCCCGGCTGGCGAGGGACCACGGGGCGGCGCTGGTCGCGCTGACCATCGACGAGGAGGGCCAGGCCCGCACCGCGGAGAAGAAGGTCGAGATCGCCGAGCGGCTGATCGACGACCTGACCGGCAACTGGGGCATCCGCGAGGAGGACATCCTCGTCGACTGCCTGACGTTCACCATCTGCACCGGCCAGGAGGAGTCCCGCAAGGACGGTCTGGCCACCATCGAGGGCATCCGCGAGCTGAAGAGGCGCCGTCCGCGCGTGCAGACCACGCTGGGACTGTCGAACATCTCCTTCGGCCTGAACCCGGCCGCGCGGATCCTGCTGAACTCCGTCTTCCTGGACGAGTGCGTCAAGGCGGGCCTGGACTCGGCGATCGTGCACGCCTCCAAGATCCTGCCGATCGCCCGGTTCAGCGAGGAAGAGGTCCGAACCGCACTGGACCTGATCCACGACCGCCGCAGCGAGGGCTACGACCCGCTGCAGAAGCTGATGCAGCTGTTCGAGGGCGCCACCGCCAAGTCGCTGAAGGCGGGCAAGGCCGAGGAGCTGGCCGCGCTGCCGCTGGAGGAGCGGCTCAAGCGGCGCATCATCGACGGCGAGCGCAACGGCCTGGAGGCCGACCTGGACGAGGCCCTCGAGACCCGCAAGGCCCTCGACATCGTCAACGACACCCTCCTCGACGGCATGAAGGTGGTCGGCGAGCTGTTCGGCTCCGGCCAGATGCAGCTGCCGTTCGTCCTCCAGTCCGCCGAGGTGATGAAGGCGGCCGTGGCCCACCTCGAGCCGTACATGGAGAAGACCGACGAGGCGGGCAAGGGCACCATCGTGCTGGCCACCGTGCGCGGCGACGTGCACGACATCGGCAAGAACCTCGTCGACATCATCCTGTCGAACAACGGCTACAACGTGGTCAACCTGGGCATCAAGCAGCCCGTCTCGGCGATCCTGGAGGCCGCCGAGGAGCACCGGGCGGACGTGATCGGCATGTCCGGACTGCTGGTGAAGTCCACGGTGATCATGAAGGAGAACCTGGAGGAGCTCAACCAGCGGGGACTGGCCGCCGACTACCCGGTCATCCTCGGCGGCGCGGCGCTGACCCGCGCCTACGTCGAGCAGGACCTGCACGAGATCTACCAGGGCGAGGTCCGCTACGCCCGCGACGCCTTCGAAGGCCTGCGCCTGATGGACGCGCTCATCGGCATCAAGCGCGGGGTGCCCGGTGCGAAGCTGCCCGAGCTGAGGCAGCGCCGGGTCCGTGCGGCCACGGTGGAGATCGAGGAGCGGCCCGAGACCGGGCACGTGCGCTCCGACGTCGCCACCGACAACCCGGTCCCCGCCCCGCCGTTCTGGGGCACCCGCGTCATCAAGGGCATCCAGCTCAAGGAGTACGCGAGCTGGCTGGACGAAGGCGCGCTGTTCAAGGGCCAGTGGGGCCTGAAGCAGGCCCGCACCGGCGAGGGGCCGACCTACGAGGAGCTCGTCGAGACCGAGGGCCGGCCGCGGCTGCGCGGACTGCTGGAGCGGCTCCAGACGGAGAACCTGCTGGAGGCGGCCGTCGTCTACGGCTACTTCCCGTGCGTCTCCAAGGACGACGACCTCATCATCCTCGACGAGGCCGGCAACGAACGCACCCGTTTCACCTTCCCGCGCCAGCGCCGCGGCCGGCGCCTGTGCCTGGCGGACTTCTTCCGCCCGGAGGAGTCCGGCGAGACCGACGTCGTCGGCCTCCAGGTGGTCACCGTCGGCTCCCGGATCGGCGAGGAGACCGCCCGGATGTTCGCGGCCAACGCCTACCGGGACTACCTCGAGCTCCACGGGCTGTCCGTACAGCTCGCCGAGGCCCTCGCCGAGTACTGGCACGCGCGCGTGCGCGGCGAGCTCGGCTTCGCCGGTGAGGACCCGGCCGCGATGGAGGACATGTTCGCCCTCAAGTACCGGGGCGCCCGCTTCTCCCTCGGCTACGGCGCCTGCCCGGACCTGGAGGACCGCGCCAAGATCGCCGACCTGCTCGAGCCCGGGCGCATCGGCGTGGAGCTGTCCGAGGAGTTCCAGCTGCACCCCGAGCAGTCCACCGACGCCATCGTGATCCACCACCCGGAGGCCAAGTACTTCAACGCCCGCTGAGGCCGTGGAGGGCCCCGCCACGGGGCCCGTGTGCGTCAGGAGGCAGGTGCGGCGCGCACGACGTACACTGGTCGGTCCACCGCAGGCCGGTTCCCCGCACGGGAACCGGCCTGATCGTCCCTCAAGGAGGTATGTGGATGACCAGTACGGTACCTGTGCCCGAAACCGCTTCCCAGGCCCTCGGCACCGTCCGGACGGGGCAGAGCCCGACGACCGGGGGCGCGGCCCTGCAGGCCGTGCTCCTCGACATGGACGGGACCCTGGTGGACACCGAGGGCTTCTGGTGGGACGTCGAGGTCGAGGTCTTCGCCTCCCTCGGCCACACCCTCGACGACTCCTGGCGCCATGTCGTGGTCGGCGGCCCCATGACCCGCAGCGCGGGGTTCCTGATCGAGGCGACCGGGGCCGACATCGACCTGGCCGAGCTGACGGTGCTGCTGAACGACGGCTTCGAGGAGCGCATCGACGGCGCCCTGCCGCTGATGCCGGGCGCCGAGCGGCTGCTCGCCGAGCTGGCCGAGCACCGGATCCCCACCGCCCTCGTCTCCGCCTCGCACCGGCGCATCATCGACCGGGTGCTGACCAGGCTGGGCCCGCAGCACTTCGCGCTGTCGGTCGCCGGCGACGAGGTCCCGCGCACCAAGCCGCACCCCGACCCGTATCTGGCGGCCGCCTCCGGGCTCGGCGTGGACCCCCTGCGGTGCGCCGTCGTCGAGGACACCGCGACCGGGGTCGCCGCCGCCGAGGCCGCGGGCTGCCAGGTCGTGGCGGTGCCCTCCGTGGCCCCGATCGCCCCGGCCGTCCGACGCACCGTCGTCCCCTCCCTGGAAGTCGTGGACCTGACATTTCTGCGCGGTCTGATGACGGAAATGCTCTAGGCGTTCACCCAGGGTGCAAAAAGGTTAGGGGCGGAATTCCCGCCGTCGGTGCCCGGGTCCACCGGCCCGTGTCCGAGGGAATTCGCTCCGTTGCCGATGGCTGAATTCCGGCGCCACCGAGCTCGTTTTCACATGTGAGGTTCGACACCCCGCGGGGGGTCGACAGGGAGGGCGGCACGTGCTGTCCGCCCCTTATCGGTGGTCGTCGGCGTGCCCTTGTGTCCTGATTGGGGGGACGCTGCACTAATCCTTCCCCGGTCACATCTTCCGGTGCGTTCACACCCGGTTCCACTGCGTGATGGCACCTCAACTCCACTGGCTGCGGGCCTTCCTGCGGGCGCGGACTAATCTCATCGCGAGAACATCACCCCTACCCCGTGAACCGTTGCGACACCCTGCGTGCCGGGTACACGGAGTCGACAGTCCTGGAGAAACTCGAGCATGAACCGCAAGACTTTGGTGCTGGCGGCCGCGATGGGCCTGCTCGCACCGGTGCTCGCTGCCTGTGGTGACACCGGGGGCGGAAGCAGCAGCGGCGACGCGATCGTCGTCGGCACCACGGACCGGTTCACCGCCTCGAAGGACGACCCCGCGCCCCTCGACCCGGCCTCCGCCTACGACGTCGGCACCTGGAACATCCTGCGCCAGACCGTGCAGACCCTGATGGTCCAGCCGCGGGGCGAGGGCGATCCGGTGCCCGAGGCGGCCGAGTCCTGCGGCTTCACCGACGCCGGCAACGAGCGGTACAGCTGCACGCTGCGCGACGGCCTGAAGTTCGCGAACGGCGACAAGGTGACCGCCGCCGACGTGAAGTACTCCATCGACCGCGCTCTCTCGCTCGAGGCCGAGAGCGGTGTGTTCGCGCTGCTGTCCGGCATCGACACCGTCGAGACGCAGGGCGACCGCGAGGTGATCTTCCACCTCAAGACCGCCGACGCCACCTTCCCGTACAAGCTGTCCACTCCGGTCGCCGGGATCGTCAACCCGGACGACTACGAGAAGGGCAAGCTGCGCGACGGCTTCGAGGTCGACGGCTCGGGTCCGTACACCCTGGACGCGACGGTCGAGGGCGACGAGCTGGTCCGGGCGACGTTCACCAGGAACCCCTCCTACAAGGGGTCGTTGAAGGTGAACAACGACAAGGTCGAGATCGTCTCCTTCGAGGGCGCCGACGCCATGGGCGACGCGCTGGAGAAGGGCGACATCGACCTCATGACCCGCAGCATGTCGCCGGAGCAGATCCGCGAGCTCGCGGGCAACGCCGAGGACGACGTCGACCTGGTCGAGATGCCCGGTCTGGAGATCCGCTACCTGGCCTTCAACACCGCCGCCGAGAGCGTGGAGGACAAGGCGGTCCGCAAGGCGATGGCCCAGATCATCAACCGCAGCGAACTGGTCTCCAAGGTCTACGGCTCCCAGGCCGAGCCGCTGTACTCGCTGGTCCCGGCGAGCGTCACCGGCCACTCCAACTCGTTCTTCAACACGTACGGCGACCCCAGCACCGCCAAGGCCAGCGCCCTGCTGCAGGAGGCCGGGGTCAGCACCCCGGTGAAGGTGACGCTGCACTACACCACCGACCACTACGGCCCGGCCACCAAGAGCGAGTTCGAGCAGCTCCAGAAGCAGTTCAACGACAGCGGCCTGTTCGACGTCGACATCGAGGGCACCCCCTGGTCGACCTTCCGTCCGGCCGGGCAGAAGGGCGAGTACGACGTCTACGGCATGGGTTGGTTCCCCGACTTCCCGGACGCCGACAACTTCCTCGCCCCGTTCCTGGACGCCGACAACTTCCTCGGTTCGCCGTACGCCAACAGCAAGATCCGCAAGGACCTGATCCCGCAGTCCCGCCGCCAGGCTGACCGGCTGTCCGCCTCCGGCAGCCTGACGAACATTCAGGACATCGTGGCGGACGACGTCCCCGTGCTGCCGCTGTGGCAGGGCAAGCAGTACGTCGCCGCACGCGACGACGTCACGGGCACCGCCTACGCCCTCAACTCCTCCGCCACTCTCCAGCTGTGGGAGCTCGGCCGAGGCGTGAGCGACTGACGACCCGTCCGGTCCCGGGCCGGAGAGGGCGGCCCGGGACCGTCGCACCGGAGGCAGGACACGCACGGGAACCCGTGCGACCAGCGGCCGGTCCCGCCGATCGTGGCGGGCCGGCCGTCGGCCTGCCGACCGGCCGCGGCCGCCGAGCAGTTCGACGCCGGAGGAACCGCCGCTGCTCCCGTCCGGCGGACCGAGCGGTACGCGCTCGTCCGTGACGGCGTCCACGGCCCGGGTGCCGCCCCGACGCCTCGGGGCCTCGACGCCTCGACCGCGTTCCGCCTCCGCGCGCCGAGCAGGAGCGGAACCCGCCGCACCCACGAGAGGGCGCCCCCTTCCGCGGAAGGAGGCGCCCTCTCGTCGTCACGTCCCGTACGGCGGCCGGGCGGACCGCGTCACTGCGCGCCGGGGCGCACCAGCCCGCTCTCGTAGGCGTACACCGCGGCCTGCACCCGGTCGCGCAGCCCCAGCTTGGTCAGGACATGCCCGACGTGCGTCTTGACGGTGGTCTCGCTGACGAACAGATCGGCGGCGATCTCCGCGTTGGACAACCCGCGCGCCACCAGCTTCAGCACCTCGACCTCGCGCTCGGTCAGCGTGTGCAGCGTGTCCGGCACCGGCTCGTCACCGGACGGCAGATGCGTGGCGTACTTGTCGAGCAGCCGGCGCGTGATGCTCGGCGCGAGCATCGCCTCCCCGGCGGCCACCACGCGGATCGCCTGCACCAGCTCGTTGGCCGGGGCGTCCTTCAGCAGGAAGCCGCTGGCACCCGCCCTCAGCGCCTCCACCACGTACTCGTCCAGATCGAACGTGGTGAGCACCAGCACCTTCGCCGGGCCGTCCCGCTCGGGACCGGTGATCTGCCGGGTCGCCTCCACCCCGTCCATCCGCGGCATGCGGATGTCCATCAGCACCACATCGGGCTGCAGCGCCCGCACCTGGTCCAGGGCCTGGAGGCCGTCCCCGGCCTCGCCGACGACCGCGATGTCCTGCTCCGCCTCCAGAATCATCCGGAAGCCCGTACGCAGCAGCGGCTGGTCGTCGACCAAGAGGACGCGGATGGCCACGTGAGTCTCCTTCGTTGGGGCCTGCCCGGCGGTTCGTGCCGGAGACACGGGTCCCGGCACGCCCCTCTGCGGCCTCGCAGCCGGACGCGTCGGCCCCCGCTCACCAGCGTTGACCAGGTGCCGTTGGTCTCCTCCGACTTGTTCCGCCGGACAGGCCCTAGTCCGGCCCCATTCTGCCCTGTTGACCCCCGCCGGACTCAGCCGCCCTCACCGGCAGCGGATACGGCGGGGGAGTGCCGCCGAACTCCGGGCAGTGCGCCTGGTGGTCGCACCAGCCGCACAGCTTGCTGGGGCGCGGCCGCCAGTCGCCCGTCCCGGTCGCCGTCCGGATCGCGTCCCACAGGGCGAGCAGCTTGCGCTCGACCCGCTCCAGATCGGCGGGGACGGGGTCGTACGTCAGCACGTCGCCGCTGCCCAGGTACACGAGCTGGAGCCGGCGCGGGACCACCTTCTTCAGCCGCCACACCACCAGGGCGTAGAACTTCATCTGGAACAGCGCGCCCTCGGCGTACTCCGGCCGGGGAGCCTTGCCCGTCTTGTAGTCGACGATGCGCACCTCGCCGGTGGGCGCCACGTCGACCCGGTCGATGATGCCGCGCAGCCTCAGCCCCGAGTCCAGCTCGGCCTCGACGAACAGCTCCCGCTCGGCGGGCTCCAGCCGGCTCGGGTCCTCGAGCGTGAACCAGCGCTCGACCAGCCGCTCCGCCTCCGCCAGCCAGCGCGCCAGCCGCTCGCCCTCCGGATCGTCGGCGAACAGCTCCGCGACCTCCGGCCGGGACTCCCGCAGCCGCTCCCACTGCCCCGGGACCAGCGCCTTCGCGCGCGGCGCGGTGCGCTCGGCCGCCGGGGCGTCGAAGAGGCGCTCCAGCACCGAGTGCACCAGTGTGCCCCTGGTCGCCGCCTCGCTCGGCTTCTCCGGCAGCCGGTCGATGACCCGGAAGCGGTACAGCAGCGGGCACTGCATGAAGTCGCTCGCACGCGAGGGGGACAGCGAGGCGGGCGGCACGGCGGGGGCCCCGGTCGTCACGACCGTGTCCGCCACTGCCGCCGGACCGGCCGTGGCCGGCGGACCGGCCGCCGCGACCGGGCGGCTGTCGGGGCGCGTCGCGCCCTCGGTGCTCGTCTCCATGTCCCAGACCTTACGGCCCGGTGCCGACAGCGATCCACACCCGGCCGGGGCCTGTGGACGGAGCGGGGGCGAACCGAGGACGGTCCGCGCGACGAGGGCTGACCGGGGTGACCGGAGTGACCGGAGGAAGGGAAGGGGAAGGAGGGGAGCAGGAGACGTGACGACGGACGGGAAGTGACAGGGGTGCCGGGGCGAAACGGGCGGCGAAGGCCGCATACCATCGAGTCGAGACCCTCCCGCCCGGCAGGAGCGGGGGACGCAGCGAACGAAGGGACACCGGTGGATGTAAGCGGCGGGCGCGGGCGGCCGCAGTCCGGCAACGACGAGTCGGCCGAGCACACGGGGGCCCAGGCCCCGGCCGCCGACGACGCCCGCCACGAGGGCGGTGACCGCTCCACCACCGCGGACCGGGCCGAGGACGAGACCACCGCGGACCGGGTCGACGACGAGCGGACGAGCCGCCGCTCCGACGACCGGCCCGACGACCTCCCGGCAGCCGGCGGGCCCGCCGCCGGACGGACCTCCGCGGCCGACGGCGCCGCCGGGACCGGCCGGGACGGCGAGAACGGCGGAAACGGCGAGAACGGCGAGAACGGCGAGAACGACGGGAACGGGGTCGGCGCCCCCGCGGACCGGGGCCCCGCCCAGGCCCCCGGACCCCGGCCCGAGGACCCCGCTGCCGACCGACGCCCGGCCGGTACCGGGGCCGACCGGGCGGGCACCTCCGCAGGCGGACACCCGGTCGGCGCCCCCTCGTCCGACCAGCACCCCGACCGCGCGCACGCCCACTCCGGCACCGGCGGGACGCCCGCGCCGCAGCGCCCCCAGGAGAAGCAGCGCGGCCTGCTGATGGGGCGGCCGTTCGGGGTGCCGGTGTACGTCGCGCCCAGCTGGTTCCTCGTCGCCATCCTCATCACCTGGGTGTTCGGCGGGCAGATCGACCGCGTGCTGCCCGAGCTCGGAGCCGCCAGCTACCTGGTCTCCCTGTTCTTCGCGGTCGCCTTCTACGCCTCCGTGCTGGTCCACGAGCTCGCCCACACCCTGGCCGCCCTCCGCTTCAAGCTCCCGGTCCGCCGGATCCAGCTCCAGTTCTTCGGCGGCGTCTCCGAGATCGAGAAGGAGGCCGAGACACCCGGCCGCGAATTCGTCCTCGCCTTCGTCGGCCCGCTGCTCTCCCTCGTCCTGTCCGGCGTGTTCTACCTCGGTCTGCTGGCCGTGGACCCCGGCTCCGTGCCCGGCGTCCTGCTGGCCGGGCTGATGATCTCCAACCTGATCGTGGCCGCCTTCAACCTCCTGCCCGGCCTCCCCCTCGACGGCGGCCGCATGCTCCGCGCCGTGGTCTGGAAACTCAGCGGCAAGCCGATGACCGGCACCATCGCCGCCGCCTGGGTCGGCCGCGCCCTCGCCCTCTCCGTCCTGATCGGCCTCCCGCTGCTCACCCAGTCCGGAGCCCTCGGCTCCGACGCCGTGGACAACGTCGGCATGGACACCGTCCTGGACGCGCTGCTCGCGGCCATCCTCGCCGCGATCATCTGGACCGGTGCCGGCAACAGCCTGCGCATGGCCCGCCTGCGCGAGCACCTGCCCGAACTGCGCGCCCGCACCCTCACCCGCCGCGCCGTCCCCGTCGAGACCGACACCCCGCTCTCCGAGGCCCTGCGCCGGGCCAACGCCGCCGGCGCCCGCGCCCTGGTCGTGGTCGACGCCGACGGCGTCCCCCTCTCCCTGGTCCGTGAGGCCGCCATCGTCGGCGTGCCCGAGCACCGCCGCCCCTGGGTGCCGGTCGGCGGACTCGCCCAGGACCTCACCGACGGCATGCGCGTCTCCGCCGAGCTCGCGGGGGAGGCGCTCCTGGACGCCCTGCGCGCCACCCCCGCCACCGAGTACCTGGTGGTCGAGGAGACCGGCGAGATCTACGGCGTCCTGTCCGCCGCCGACGTCGAGCGCGCCTTCGTCAAGGCCATGGCCCGCCCCTCGTAGTGCCGGGGAGCGGGCCGGCGTGGTCGGCGGCCCCCGTGAGGACCGGTAGGCTGGTCACATGTCCGAACCGACCGGTGCCGCCCGCAGGCGCGGGCCCTTCAAGGTCGGGGACCAGGTTCAGCTGACCGACCCCAAGGGCCGCCACTACACGTTCACGCTCGAGGCCGGGAAGAACTTCCACACCCACAAGGGTTCCTTCCCGCACGACGAACTGATCGGCGCTCCCGAGGGCAGCGTTGTCCGCACCACCGGGAACGTCGCCTACCTCGCGCTGCGCCCCCTGCTCCCCGACTACGTCCTGTCCATGCCCCGCGGGGCAGCCGTCGTCTACCCCAAGGACGCGGGGCAGATCCTCGCCTTCGCCGACATCTTCCCCGGCGCACGCGTCGTGGAGGCCGGCGTCGGCTCCGGCTCGCTCAGCAGCTTCCTGCTGCGCGCCATCGGCGACCAGGGCATGCTGCACAGCTACGAACGCCGCGAGGACTTCGCCGACATCGCCCGGCAGAACGTCGAGCGCTACTTCGGCGGCCCGCACCCGGCCTGGCAGCTGACCGTCGGCGACCTGCAGGACAACCTGTCCGACACCGACGTCGACCGCGTCATCCTCGACATGCTGGCCCCCTGGGAGTGCCTGGAGGCCGTCTCCAAGGCGCTCGTCCCCGGCGGCATCCTGTGCTGCTACGTCGCGACCACCACCCAGCTCGCCCGGACCGTCGAGTCCATCCGCGAGATCGGCTGTTTCAACGAGCCGACCGCCTGGGAGACGATGATCCGCAACTGGCACATCGAGGGCCTGGCCGTCCGCCCGGACCACCGGATGATCGGCCACACCGGCTTCCTGCTCACCGCCCGCCGCCTCGCCGACGGCGTCGAGCCGCCCATGCGCCGGCGCCGCCCGGCCAAGGGCGCCTACGGCGAGGACTACACGGGACCCAACGCCGACCAGGGCGCCGCCCGCTGAGACGGTCCGCCGTCCTCACAACGCATGGACGCCGTGGCGCAGTTCCCGGAGCTTGCCGGGAACTGCGCCACGGCGCTTTCGCGTTGACACGGGGCGGGAACCGCGCCCCGTTCCGGTCGCCCCGCCCGGGAACCGCGCACCCCGGCGTTCCCCCGCCCTGTGACGTGTGGCACGATGCTGGCCACCCCCACCGGCACAGCCCTCACAGGAGACACTCCTCGTGCAGTCTTCTTCCGCCGTCCCGGAGCTCGCCCACACGCGCACCCGCCCGATCCACTGGGTCGCCACCGCCATGGCCGTCGCCGGTGTCGTGGCCCTCTCCTCGGTCCTGCAGCCCGACGCCGCGACCGCGGCCCAGGCACCCGGACCGCAGACGAAGAGCGCCCCGGCCCCCGTCGCCCCGCCCGACCCGGCGGCCGCCGAGTTCCCGCTCGCGTGCGGCACGGTGGGCCTCGTGGTGAAGAAGGAGGCGTCCGGCGACCTCGACGGCGACGGACGCCCGGAGACGGTGGCGGTCGTCCACTGCGACGCCCCGATGGGCACCCCGCCCGACGGCGTGTACGTCCTCACCGGGGCCGCGGGGAGCGGCGCACCGCGCGTGGTCGCCACCCTCGTCGACCCCGAGGACCGCACGAACGTCGAGGACTTCGCCGTGCGTGACGGTGACGTCACCGCCACGCTCCTCGGTTACTCGTCGGACGCCGTCCCCAGTTGCTGCCCCGATGTGCGCGAGGACGTGAAGTGGCGGTGGGAGAACGGCGCGTTCGTGCGGTCCGCCCCGTCCGACGCCAAGCGTGTGTGACCCGCGCGCGGGCGTGCGTCGGGGCGCGTACCCCGGAGTGCGGGAAATCAGACCATCGTGACGCGTCGTGTCATGTTCCTCACTCGGCGTCCGGTCCGTGCACCTCGACGCCGTCCGAAACGCGACGCACGTGGATGCACTCGCCCGGGCACTCCTTGGCGGAGTCGATCACGTCGGTGAGGAGCGGCAGCGGTACGGGTGTTGCCGCACCCCTGTCCTGCAGCAGTTCGTCCTGCGGACCCTTCACGTAGGCCAGGCCGTCGATGTCCAGCTCGAACACCTCGGGCGCGTACTGGGCGCAGATGCCGTCACCGGTACACAGGTCCTGGTCGATCCAGACCTCCAGGGCCTCGCCGTCGACTCCGGCCTCCTGCTGCACGCTCATCTCTCCTGCCGTTTCCTGCGTCGAACCGGACGGGAATCCGGCCAGCTCCGACGGGTGTTGAACATGTCGACCCTACCTGTGACTGGGTTCCGATCATTTTCCGTGGGTATTCCCCTGGCGTGAGGGAGAGCGCAAGGGTGAAGATCGGACACACCCCGACCGTCTTTGTGATCTAGGGGTTTCAATCGACACCCGCCCAGGTAGGGTCTGGAAGCGTCCAGCTCCCCTTGGAGGAGGTGAGGACCGTGGCAGCCCACGACGACGACATGAACCGCGGCATCCGCCCGGGACGCGGGTCCGACGACCCGGCCGGGCAGATTGCCTACCTTGAGCAGGAGATCGCCGTCCTGCGACGCAAGCTCGCCGACTCTCCGCGACACACGAGGATTCTCGAAGAGCGGATCGTCGAGCTGCAGACCAACCTGGCCGGCGTGTCCGCCCAGAACGAACGACTCGCCGGCACGCTCCGTGAGGCCCGTGACCAGATCGTGGCCCTCAAGGAGGAGGTCGACCGGCTGGCACAGCCGCCGGCCGGCTTCGGGGTCTTCCTCACGGCGAACGAGGACGGCACGGCCGACATCTTCACCGGCGGCCGCAAGCTCCGGGTGAACGTCAGTCCCAGCGTCGAGCTCGACGAGCTCCGGCGCGGCCAGGAAGTGATGCTCAACGAAGCGCTCAACGTGGTCGAGGCCATGGAGTTCGAGCGTGTCGGCGACATCGTCACCCTCAAGGAGATCCTGGAGGACGGCGAGCGGGCCCTGGTGCTCGGGCACACCGACGAGGAGCGGGTGGTACGGCTCGCCGAGCCGCTGCTGGGCGTCACCATCCGCCCCGGGGACGCCCTGCTGCTGGAGCCCCGCTCCGGGTACGTCTACGAGGTCGTGCCCAAGAGCGAGGTCGAGGAACTCGTCCTCGAAGAGGTCCCCGACATCGGCTACGAGCAGATCGGCGGCCTCGGCAACCAGATCGAGGCCATCCGCGACGCGGTCGAGTTGCCGTACCTCTACCCCGACCTGTTCAAGGAGCACGAACTGCGGCCGCCCAAGGGCGTGCTGCTCTACGGGCCCCCCGGATGCGGCAAGACGCTCATCGCCAAGGCCGTCGCCAACTCGCTGGCCAAGAAGGTCGCCGAGGTCACCGGCCAGGCCGCCGGCAAGAGCTTCTTCCTCAACATCAAGGGCCCCGAGCTGCTGAACAAGTACGTCGGCGAGACCGAGCGGCAGATCCGCCTCGTCTTCCAGCGGGCCCGGGAGAAGGCCAGCGAGGGCACTCCCGTGATCGTCTTCTTCGACGAGATGGAGTCCCTCTTCCGCACCCGCGGCTCCGGCGTCAGCTCCGACGTGGAGAACACCATCGTCCCGCAGCTCCTCGCCGAGATCGACGGCGTGGAGGGCCTGCAGAACGTGGTCGTGATCGGTGCCTCCAACCGCGAGGACATGATCGACCCCGCCATCCTGCGGCCCGGCCGGCTGGACGTGAAGATCAAGATCGAGCGTCCGGACGCCGAGGCGGCCAAGGACATCTTCGGCAAGTACCTCACCGAGCGCCTCCCCCTGCACGGCGACGACCTCACCGAGCACGGCGGCGACAAGGGCATGACGGTCCAGAGCATGATCCAGACCGCCGTGGAACAGATGTACGCCGAATCCGAGGAGAACCGCTTCCTGGAAGTCACCTACGCGAACGGCGACAAGGAAGTCCTCTACTTCAAGGACTTCAATTCCGGCGCCATGATCGAGAACATCGTGGGCCGCGCCAAGAAGATGGCGATCAAGGACTTCCTCGAGAAGAACCAGAAGGGCCTCCGCGTCTCCCACCTGCTCCAGGCCTGTGTGGACGAGTTCAAGGAGAACGAGGACCTGCCCAACACCACCAACCCGGACGACTGGGCCCGCATCTCCGGAAAGAAGGGCGAGCGGATCGTTTACATCCGTACCCTCATCACCGGAAAGCAGGGTGCGGACACCGGACGCTCCATCGACACGGTGGCGAACACCGGTCAGTACCTGTAAAAGCCAGGGCGGCTGCGGGTGCCTCCGACGGGTACCCGCAGCCGACTGCTTTTCGGGGCCACGGCTGGAGCACAGCAATGACGCAAATGATCTCCCCACCAGCGCAAAGGCGTTCTAGGCTCGTCGGTACCGCCGAGTCGCGCAGTGCGGGGACGGGCACCGCACACGCACCGGAGCGCCGGCGGAGCAGCAGCGTCTCCGACCGGGGACGCCGCCGGGCAAGGAGGGCCGCATGACCGTACGGCGAGTAATGGGCATCGAGACGGAGTACGGGATCTCCGTCCCCGGTCACCCCAACGCCAATGCCATGCTCACCTCGTCCCAGATCGTGAACGCCTACGCGGCCGCGATGCACCGGGCCCGCCGGGCCCGCTGGGATTTCGAGGAGGAGAACCCGCTGCGGGACGCGCGAGGCTTCGACCTGGCCCGCGAGGCCGCCGACGCCAGCCAGCTCACCGACGAGGACATCGGCCTGGCCAATGTGATCCTCACCAACGGTGCGCGGCTCTACGTCGACCACGCCCATCCCGAGTACAGCGCCCCCGAGGTCACCAACCCGCGCGACGCCGTCCTGTGGGACAAGGCCGGCGAGCGGATCATGGCCGAGGCGGCGGAACGGGCCGCCCAGCTGCCGGGGGCCCAGCCGATCCACCTCTACAAGAACAACACCGACAACAAGGGCGCCTCCTACGGCACGCACGAGAACTACCTGATGAAGCGGGAGACCCCCTTCTCGGACATCGTGCGCCACCTGACGCCGTTCTTCGTCTCCCGCCAGGTCTTCGCCGGGGCCGGCCGCGTCGGCATCGGCCAGGACGGCCACGAGCACGGTTTCCAGCTCAGCCAGCGCGCGGACTACTTCGAGGTCGAGGTGGGCCTGGAGACCACGCTGAAGCGCCCGATCATCAACACCCGCGACGAGCCGCACGCCGACGCCGAGAAGTACCGCCGGCTGCACGTGATCATCGGCGACGCCAACCTGTCGGAGATCTCGACGTACCTGAAGCTGGGGACGACGGCACTGGTCCTGTCCATGATCGAGGACGGCTTCATCGCGGTGGACCTGGCGGTGGACCAGCCGGTCCGCACCCTGCACCAGGTCTCGCACGATCCGTCGCTGAAGCGGCTCGTCACGCTCCGCAGCGGGCGGACGCTCACCGCGGTCCAGCTCCAGATGGAGTACTTCGAGCTGTCCCGCAAGTACGTGGAGGAGCGGTTCGGGGCGGACGCCGACGAGCAGACCAAGGACGTCCTGGCGCGTTGGGAGGACACCCTCAGCCGTCTGGAGAACGACCCGATGAGCCTGGCCGGCGAGCTGGACTGGGTCGCCAAGCGGGAACTCATGGAGGGCTACCGGCGCAGGGACGCCCTGGACTGGGACGCCGCCCGGCTGCACCTGGTGGACCTCCAGTACGCCGACGTACGCCCCGACAAGGGCCTGTACAACCGTCTGGTGGCCCGGGGCAGGATGAAGCGGCTGCTGGACGAGGCGGAGGTCGAGCGGGCCCGTACGGCGCCTCCTGAGGACACCCGCGCGTACTTCCGCGGACGGTGCCTGGAGCAGTACGCGGACGACGTCGCGGCGGCCTCCTGGGACTCGGTGATCTTCGATCTGCCGGGCCGGGACTCGCTCCAGCGGGTCCCCACCCTGGAGCCGCTTCGCGGAACGCGTAATCACGTCAAGGCCCTCCTGGACCGCTGCCGCACGGCGGAAGACCTGGTCAGGGTGTTGTCCGGGGGTTGAGCCGGGGCTGAGCGGGTATCCACGGGTACCCGGGAAGGGGCGGCCGGACAGGGTGGAAAATCCCAGGTCCGGGAATCATCGAGATGGTCCCCGTACGTTGGAGCAACTACGGGGGCGCGGTCGGACCCGGCTTGTAGGGTCGGATCCTGACCGAGCAACTGTGTCGGGCGAACCGAGCGGGGTGAGGGTGATGGCGACCAAGGACACCGGCGGCGGACAGCAGAAGGCCACCCGGTCCACCGAGGAGGTCGAGGAGCAGGCGCAGGAGGCGCAGGCTTCGGAGGACCTCAAGGAGCGTCACGAGAAGCTGAGCGACGACGTGGACGACGTCCTCGACGAGATCGACGACGTCCTCGAGGCCAACGCCGAGGACTTCGTGAGGTCATTCGTTCAAAAGGGTGGCCAGTAGGCCGCTGCGACCTTCGGATCGAAGGTCGTATGCGGGGGTCGTGGGCGCAGAAAGCGCAGAGGGCGAAGCACTGCTCGCGGTTCGGGACGTCCGGGCCGCGGGCAGTCCTCGCCGGTGGCGAGGCGGCCCGCTCCGGCGGGCCGCGGACCCACCGCCGCGCAGGTCCGACGTCTCCCGCGGCGCATGTGGATCACCGCCGCAAGGCGGGTAGGGTCCGTGGCGTACTGTGCTTCAGCCGCCGTGCCGGGCTGGGGCGGTTCAAGGAACGGCCCGATGCCATAAGGCGGGCTGCCGCATACGTGGAAGGAATCGCGTGGAAGCCAACACTCGTAGCACCGGGCGTCTCCCTGCTGCCTTCCTGACGCCAGGATCCTCCTCCTTCATGGACTTCCTCTCCGAGCACCAGCCGGAACTGCTGCCCGGGAAGAGGAAGTTGCCGCCCGTCCAGGGCGCGATCGAGGCGCCGCACGGCACCACGATCGTGGCCGTGACCTTCCCGGGCGGGGTCGTGCTCGCCGGTGACCGGCGGGCCACCATGGGCAACGTCATCGCGCAGCGGGACATCGAGAAGGTGTTCCCCGCCGACGAGTACTCGGCGGTGGGCATCGCCGGTACGGCGGGGCTGGCCGTGGAGATGGTGAAGCTGTTCCAGCTGGAGCTGGAGCACTTCGAGAAGGTCGAGGGCGCCCAGCTGTCGCTGGAGGGCAAGGCGAACCGGCTGTCGACGATGATCCGTTCGAACCTGGGCATGGCCATGCAGGGGCTGGCCGTGGTGCCGCTGTTCGCCGGGTACGACGTGGACCGGGACCAGGGGCGGATCTTCTCCTACGACGTCACGGGCGGGCGTTCGGAGGAACAGGGGTACGCGGCCACCGGTTCCGGGTCGATCTTCGCGCGCGGGGCGATGAAGAAGCTGTTCCGGGACGACCTGAGCGAGGCCGAGGCCACCACGCTGGTGGTGCAGGCCCTGTACGACGCGGCAGACGACGACTCGGCGACCGGTGGTCCCGATGTCGCCCGCCGGATCTATCCGATCGTCACCGTGATCACCGAGGACGGTTTCCGCCGGCTCTCCGAGGAGGAGGCGTCCGGGATCGCCCGGTCCGTGCTGGAGCGGCGGCTGGAGCAGCCGGACGGTCCGCGGGCGGCGCTGCTGTAGAGGCGGCGCGGGCGGTTTGTTGGTTCAGGGTCCAGGGTGGTCCAGTGACTTCGACAGAAAGGGACGGATAACCGGTGTCGACGCCGTTCTATGTCTCACCCCAGCAGGCGATGGCCGACCGGGCGGAGTACGCCCGCAAAGGCATCGCCCGTGGCCGCAGCCTGGTTGTGCTGCAGTACGCCGACGGCATCGTGTTCGTCGGTGAGAACCCGTCCCGTGCGCTGCACAAGTTCAGCGAGATCTACGACCGGATCGGCTTCGCCGCGGCCGGCAAGTACAACGAGTACGAGAACCTGCGGATCGGGGGCGTGCGCTACGCCGACCTGCGGGGTTACACCTACGACCGGGCCGATGTGACGGCCCGGGGCCTGGCGAACGTGTACGCGCAGACGCTGGGCACGATCTTCTCCAGCGTGGGGGAGAAGCCGTACGAGGTGGAGCTGGTGGTGGCCGAGGTCGGGGAGACCCCGGAGCAGGACCAGATCTACCGGCTGCCGCACGACGGCTCCATCGTGGACGAGCACGGCTCGGTGGCGGTGGGGGGCAACGCGGAGCAGATCAGCGGGTACCTGGACCAGCGGCACCGGGACGGGATGACGCTGGCGGAGGCGCTGAAGCTGGCCGTCCAGTCGTTGTCGCGGGACACCAACGGCAGTGAGCGGGAGATTCCCGCGGAGCGGCTGGAGGTGGCGGTGCTGGACCGTACGCGGCCCCAGAAGCGCAAGTTCCGGCGGATCGGCGGACGGCAGTTGTCGCGGCTGCTGGAGGCCGGGAGCGCGGCGACGGCGTCGGAGGCGGGAACGGACGCGGGGACCGAGTCCGGAGGGGACGTGGAGTAGTCCCGGCCGCGTCCGAGGTTTCGCCGCGCGCCCCGACCGGTCGGTCGGGGCGCGCGGCGTGTGTCCGCGGCGGGCCGAGCGGGGCGGGGGCGTGCGGCCGCGGGCAGGCCCCTCGGCTCAGTGGGACCGTGCCGGCCCGGTCGAGCCCCTCACCACCAGCTCGACCGGGATGTCGCCCGCTTCGGGGGCGCGGTCGTCCAGGACGGCGAGGAGGGCCTGCATGCCGCGTTCGCCGAAGAGCTCCGCGTCCAGGCGGACCGTGGTGAGCTCCGGGTCGATCGCGGTGGCCAGGGCCAGGTCGTCCAGGCCGGTGACGGAGAGGTCGTCGGGGATGCGCAGGCCCAGGCGGCGGGCCGCCTTGTAGACGCCGGCCGCCAGCTGGTCGTCGTCGCAGACCACGGCGGTGGGACGGTCGGGACCGCGGAGCGCGGTGTGCGCCGCGGCCTCGGCGCCCTTGATGGAGATCGGGGACCCCGTCGTGCGGAGGGACGTGCCGGGGACCTTCCGCAGCCGGGCCGCGAGTTCGCGGGCGCGTACCTCGAAGGTCCAGGAGGCCACGTCCGCGGCCAGGTGGAGGAAGCGGCGGTGGCCCAGGGCGAGCAGGTGGTCGGTGACCCGGCGGACGCCGTCGGCGATGTCGAGGTTGACCGTGGCCGCGCCCGTGGTGCCGTCGGGGTCGCTGTCCAGCATCACCAGGGGGAGCTGGTCGCCGCGGATCGCGGTGAGGGCTTCGGCGGCCATGGAGGAGGCGATGACGCCGTCCAGGGCGGCCTGGGCGGAGGCGAAGGGGTCGCGGGCGGGGCCGATGCCCTCGGGTGAGGGGTAGAGGACCACGCCGAAGCCGTGCCGGGAGGCGACCCGGGCGGCTCCCGTGTAGACGCCCGCGAAGAACTCCGTGGTGAGGGCGGGGACGACCAGGAGGACCGTGCGGGTGCGGCCGAGGCGGAGGTTGCGGGCGGCGAGGTTGGGCCGGTACCCCAGGGTGCGGGCGGCCTCGCGGACGCGCTGGGCCGTGGCCTCGGAGACCCGGCCGCGCCACTTGTCGCCGAGGACCAGGGAGACCGCGGCCTGGGAGACGCCGGCGGCCTGGGCCACGTCCCTGCTCGTGGGGCGGGTGCTGGCTCGTGCCACCGTCGGGCCACTCCTTCGTCTGGACTGGTGAACAGCGGACATGGTACGTATGAACGGTTCCGTTATACGTAAAACCTCGATGGGTGACATGAGTGGGGGGCTCGGCATGGCCACGGGATACCTGGAGCTCCTCCGGGCACGGCACGCCGCCCGGCTGCTCGCGGGCACCCTGGTGGGACGGCTGCCCAACGCGACCGCAGCCATCGCGATCGTGCTGTTCGTGCGTGCGGAAGGCGGTACGTACAGCCTGGCCGGTGCGCTGGCCGCGGTGTACGGGGCCGCCAACGCCGTGGGGCAGCCGGTGCTGGGACGGCTGGTGGACCTGAGGGGGCAGCCGGCGGTGCAGTTGCCCGCCGCCGTGCTGTCGGCGCTGGCGATGGCCGTGTTCGCCTTCACGGGGACCGGGCAGGCGGTGGTGGCCTGGACCGCCGTGGCCGCCGCGGGGCTCTTCACACCGCCCCTCGAGGGCGGGCTGCGGGCGCTGTGGCCCTCGGTGCTGCCCAAGGAGGACCAGGTGCACCGGGCGTACGCCCTGGACGCCGTGGCGCAGGAGGTGATGTTCACCGTCGGGCCGCTGCTGGTGACGGTGTGCACCTCGCTGTGGTCGGCCCGGGCCGCGCTGCTCGTGCTGAACGTCGTCGGAGTGCTGGGCGCGCTGTCGGTGGTCCTCTCGCCGCCCTCGCGCGCGTGGCGGTCGGCGCCGCGCGAGGCGCACTGGCTGGGCGCGTTGCGCTCGCCGGGGCTGCTCGCGCTGCTGGGCGCCTTCCTGTTCGTGGGGATCGCGCTGGGATCCATCACCGTGGCGGCGGTGTCGTACGCGGACGGGCACGGCGGCGACCGGGTGTACGGCTGGCTGATGGCGGGCCTGGGCCTCGGTGCGCTCGTCGGCGGTGCGGTGTACGGGGCGCGGCAGTGGAGCGGCGCGCCCGCGAGGCGACTGCGGGTGCTGGTGGCCCTCCTGGCGGCGTGTTACCTGCCGCTGACCCTGATGCCGGGCGCGGTGGCCATGACGTTGCTCACCGTGGTCGCCGGTCTCTTCCTCGCCCCGGTCATCGCCTGCGCCTTCGTCCTGGTCGACCGGCACGCGCCGCGCGGGACGGTCACGGAGGCGTTCTCCTGGCTGGTGACGACGTTCACCGTGGGCGCGTCGGTCGGAACGGGACTCACGGGCCCGGTCGTCGAGGCGGGCGGTGCCCTGTGGGGGTTCGTCGTACCGGGCGTCGCGGGCGGTGTGTCGCTACTGGTTTTGATCGCCACCGGACGGGTATTGCAAGTTCCGGCCGAAAGTGCGGTAGTTGCGGCTCGTTCGGAAAATGATCCGAACCGTGCCCTCGAACCCCGTTTCAGTTCGGGGGATCAGGCGTAATGTTCCAGCATGGACCGCCGCATTTTCGGGCTGGAGAACGAGTACGGCGTCACGTGCACGTTCAGGGGACAGCGGCGCCTGTCTCCTGACGAGGTGGCGCGGTACCTCTTCCGCCGTGTTGTGTCATGGGGCCGAAGCAGCAACGTCTTTCTGCGGAACGGCGCCCGCCTCTATCTCGACGTGGGGTCACATCCGGAATACGCCACACCCGAATGTGACAACGTGACCGAGCTGGTCACCCACGACAAGGCCGGCGAGCGCATTCTCGAAGGACTCCTGGTGGACGCGGAACGACGCCTGCACGAGGAGGGCATCGCGGGCGACGTCTACCTCTTCAAGAACAACACCGACTCGGCGGGCAACTCCTACGGGTGCCACGAGAACTACCTGGTGGCCCGGCACGGGGAGTTCTCCCGACTCGCGGACATCCTCATCCCGTTCCTGGTCACGCGCCAGCTGCTGTGCGGTGCCGGCAAGGTGCTGCAGACGCCGCGCGGCGCCGTGTACTGCGTCAGCCAGCGGGCCGAGCACATCTGGGAGGGCGTCTCCTCGGCGACGACCCGCTCCCGGCCGATCATCAACACGCGGGACGAGCCGCACGCGGACGCCGAGCGCTACCGGCGCCTGCACGTCATCGTGGGCGACTCGAACATGTCCGAGACGACCATGCTGCTCAAGGTCGGGGCCACCGACCTGGTGCTGCGCATGATCGAGGCGGGCACCGTGATGCGCGACCTCACCCTGGAGAACCCGATCCGGGCGATCCGCGAGGTCAGCCACGACATCACCGGACGGCGCAAGGTGCGCCTGGCCAGCGGCCGGGAGGCCTCCGCGCTGGAGGTGCAGCGCGAGTACTACGAGAAGGCGCTGGACTTCTGCGAGCGCCGCGGCATCCGCACCGGCATCACCGAGCAGGTGCTGGAGCTGTGGGGCCGCACGCTGGACGCGATCGAGTCCGAGGACCTCGACCGCATCGGCACCGAGATCGACTGGGTCATGAAGTACAAGCTCCTCGAGCGGTACCGGGCCAAGCACAACATGACCATGTCGCACCCGCGGGTCGCGCAGATAGACCTCGCCTACCACGACATCCACCGCCGTCGTGGCCTGTACTACCTGCTGGAGAAGAGGGGGCAGGCGGCCCGGATCTGCAACGACGTGAAGATCTTCGAGGGCAAGTCGGTACCGCCGCAGACCACCCGGGCCCGGCTGCGCGGCGACTTCATCCGGCGGGCCCAGGAGCAGCGCCGCGACTTCACCGTCGACTGGGTCCACCTCAAGCTCAACGACCAGGCCCAGCGGACCGTGCTGTGCAAGGACCCGTTCCGCTCGGTGGACGAGCGGGTGGAGAAGCTGATCGCAGGCATGTGAGCGAACGCCCGGTGCCCGGAGCCCCTCGGGGTCTCCGGGCACCGGGCGTTCCCCCGCGGGGGAGGGGATCGGCGGCGTCCGCTGCCCGTGTGTTCGTGCGGCGTCCACGGCGGCGGCGTGCCCCGGGTGAGCCGTGTGCGGAGCGCGTACGTCGTAGAGTGGCGGCCATTGCCCCCCACCCCCGATTCCCAGTGGGACTGATGAACTACAACATGAAACGACACGTCGCGGCCCTGCTGGCGGTCCCCGCGCTGCTGCTCACCGCCGCGTGCGGGTCGGACGACGACAGCAACGGCGACGCGAAGGGAGGCGTCGCCCAGGTCGACGGGAAGGCCGGGGAGAAGCCCGAGATCTCCGTGCCCAAGGACGGCAAGCCGTCCCGGAAGACCGTGGTCGAGACGGTCTCGGAAGGCAGCGGGAGCGCGATCAAGGCCTCCGACTACGTCCGGCTGGACTGGACCGTCGAGAAGTGGGGCGGCGACCAGGAGCTCGGCGGCACCTGGGCCGCGCCCTCGACGGGCGGCAAGACGCCCCGGCAGCAGTCCGTGGAGCAGATCGGCAAGCCGAGCCGGCAACTGCCCGTCAAGGTCCTGGACGCCGTGAAGGGCAAGAAGCCGGGCAGCCGGATCCTCGTCCAGGGCACCGCGGGCGATCTGATCGGCGAGAACCTGAACCCCTCGTCCGGCATCACCGAGAAGGACGTGCTGATCTGGGTGGTCGACCCGGTCGGTGCCGCCCCCGTCGACGCCAAGGCCGAGGCCGAGGGCGAGCAGGCGGCCCCCGAGGAGGGCATGCCGGAGGTGAAGGCCCCGTCGCAGAAGGCCGCGACCATCACCGTCCCCAAGGGCGTCAAGGCCCCCAAGGACCTCGAGCAGCAGGTGCTGATCAAGGGCGACGGCAAGAAGGTCGAGGCCGGCCAGGGACTCATCGCCCAGTACACGGGCGTCAAGTGGGAGGACGGCAAGAAGTTCGACTCCTCCTGGGACCACGGGGGCGCCACCGCCTTCCAGATCGGCACCGGTGCCGTGGTGGCGGGCTGGGACCAGGGCCTCGTCGGCAAGAACGTGGGCGACCGGGTCCTGCTGGTGATCCCGCCCTCCCTCGGCTACGGCGCCAGCCCCGACAGCGAGCTGGCCAAGAACACGCTGGTCTTCGTGGTGGACATCCTCGGCACCGTCTGACCCGGAAGTCTGTGAGACTGTCCGCGACGCAGGTCACGCGACAAGGAGAGAAAAAGTGAGCATCGACAAGCCCGAGATCGACTTCCCGGGCGGCGAGCCCCCGGCGGACCTCGAGATCAAGGACATCTGGGAGGGCGACGGCGAGGTGGCGCGGGCGGGCCAGACCGTCACCGTCCACTACGTCGGGGTCGCCTTCAGCACGGGCGAGGAGTTCGACGCCAGCTGGAACCGCGGCACCCCCTTCCGCTTCCCGCTGGGCGCCGGCCGGGTCATCCAGGGCTGGGACCAGGGCGTGCAGGGCATGAAGGTCGGCGGCCGCCGCCAGCTGACCATCCCCGCCCACCTCGCCTACGGCGACCAGAGCCCCACCCCGGCGATCAAGCCCGGCGAGACCCTGATCTTCGTGGTCGACCTGCTCGGGGTCTGACCGCGGTACGACAGGACCCGATCATCCGGGGCCCATGCCTGTCCGGGCGTGGGCCCTCGGCTTTGGTCAGGGCACCGCGGAGCGGTACGGTCGTCCGTCGTAAGCACCACAGGGAGGCGAAGGGCGTCGATGGCCATTGCCAAGGCCGAGCGGCTGATGAATCTGGCGCTGTGTCTGCTCGGGACGCGGCGGCCGCTCAGCAAGCGCGAGCTGCGCGAGTCCATCGAGGCCTATCTGGAAGCAGGGTCCGACGACTCCTTCAACCGGATGTTCGAGCGCGACAAGGACGATCTGCGCGAGCTCGGACTGGTCATCGAGACCGTCGAGGGCCTCGACGGCGAGATCGGCTACCTGGCCCGCCGCGACAGCAACCGGCTGCCGCCCATCACCCTCGACGCCGAGGAGGCCGCCGCGCTGGGGCTGGCCGCCAAGGTGTGGCAGCAGGCCCGGCTCGCGGGCGCGGCCAGCGGTGCCCTGCAGAAGCTGCGCGCGGCCGGACTGCCCGAGGACGTCGATCCGTACGGGCCGCACGGCGCGCTCGAGCCGCGCATCCCCGTGCACGAGGCCGCGTTCGAGCCGCTGATGCTGGCCTGCCGCGACCGCCGGCCGGTCGTCTTCGACTACCGCAAGGCGAGCGCCGCCCAGCCCGAGCAGCGGCACGTCGAGCCGTGGGCGCTGGAGTGCTGGCGCGGCCACTGGTACCTGGCCGGCTGGGACCGGGACCGGGGGGCCGAGCGGGTCTTCCGGCTCTCCCGGATCACCGGCAAGGTGCGCTCGCGCGGCGGCCGCTGCACCGCGCCGGTGCCCGACGTCGTCACCGTGCGCGAGACCGTGGCGAGCTGGGCGGGGGAGACCGCCGACCGCTCGGCGCGGATCCGGCTGCGTTCGAACGCCGGTTACCCCCTTCGGGCGAAGGCCACCGCGGTGCGGGAACTCGGTGACGGGTGGGACGAGTTGGAGATTCCGTACGGGCACGGCCTGGATGCCTGGCTGGTGGAGTTCGGCCCGGACGTGGTGGTCCTGGAGCCCGCCGAGCTGCGGGCCGACGTGGTGGACCGGCTGCGTGCCGTGGCCAAGGGCTGAGGAGAGCGGACGAGAACGTGGCAGGCAAACCGGTCAGGCCCGTGAACGCCATCGACCAGACCCGGCGGATGCTCTCCCTGGTGACGTACCTGCGGGAGCGCCCCGGAGCCCGTGTCGAGGACGTGGCGCGCGCCTTCGGCATCACCGAGGACGAACTGGTCTCCGACCTCGACGTGCTGCCCATGTGCGGCACCAGCTTCCGCGGCGGCGACCTGCTGGACATCGACACCGACGGCGAGCGCATCTGGTGGCACAACCCCGCCGCGCTCGGCGCGGAGGCCGCCGAGCCGCTGCGGCTCGCCGCCGACGAGGCCACCGCCCTGCTGGTCGCCGCCCGCGCCGTGGCCACGCTGCCCGGACTGCGCGAGAGCGACCGGCAGGCGCTGCTGCGGGCCACGGCGAAGGTGGAGGCGGCGGCCGGTGAGGCGGCCGGCGCCAGCTCCCGGCTCTCGGTGACCTTCGAGTCGGAGGGCGGCGTCTTCGCCGACGTCGACCGGGCCATCGCCGAGCGCCGCCGCCTGTGGATCCGCTACTACTCGCCCGCGCGCGACGAGGTCACCGAGCGCGAGATCGACCCCATCCGGCTGGTCAGCGTCGGCCACACCTACGTCGAGGCCTGGTGCCGCCGCTCCGAGGCGCGCCGCACCTTCCGGCTCGACCGGGTCGCCGAGATCAGGATCCTGGACGAGCCCTCCGCGCCGCCCGAGGTCGAGCTGCGGGACCTGTCGGAAGGACTGGTGCAGCCCGCGGCCGAGGACCCGGAAGTGGTGGTCGAGGTCGGGCCGGGCGGGCGCTGGGTCGCCGAGTACTACCCGCACGACAGCGCGGATGAGCTTCCCGACGGCGGGCTGCGCATCACCCTGCGCACCCCCGATCCGGCCTCGCTCAGACGACTGGCGCTGAGGCTCGGGCGGGACGGGCGGATCGTCGAGCCGCGTGAGCTCGCCGACAGCGCCCGACAGGCCGCCCGCGAGGCGCTGGCGGCGTACGACGGGGACGAGGCGGCCTGATGGGCGGGGCCGTGCGGGACGCACGCGCAGAACGCGGTGCGGGACCGGCAGGACGACAGGCGGGAGCGAGTGCTTTGAGCGAGTCGGCGGTGTCTGAGGTGCGGGGCCTGACGGTGGCGTCCGCGTTCGCGGGGATGAGGAACGTGGCCCCGGTCGTCTTCCGCGCGGGCTGCCCGGACTGCCGGGAGCGCTTCGAGCTCGCCGCGAGCGCGCTGCGCCTGGCCATCGGCGCCAGCAGCCGCACCACCTTCTACTCCTTCACCTGCCCCGGGTGCGGGGCGGCCGTCCGCAAGCCGGCCGGGGAGCGGATCGTCGAGCTGCTCACCGGCGGCGGGGTGCGCACGCTGCGGCTGCACTCGACCGTCTGACACCGGGGCACGGGGAAGGAGGCCCGGCGTCGGACACCCGCGGGGACGGTCTAGGCTCGCCTCCATGTTCTGGCCGATGTTCGCGGTTGCCGTGGGTTTCCTGGGTCTCTTGGTGCTCGGGGTGTTCGCCGTCCGGGTCTTCGTCGAGGCGCAGCGGCTCGGCAGGCAGGTCACGGACGCCGCGCACCGCATCAACCGGGCCGCCGAGGACCTGGAGCGCGCGGCGGCCGGTGCGGCCCGTTCCGCCGAAGCGCTCTGAGTACCCCTCCCGGCGGCGGTTCGCCGCTGCGCCCTGTCGGGTTGTCGGAACCGGCGGGTACGCTGCTCAAGGCGGACCGGAGAACGAGGCCCGGACCGCGGACGGGAGTACGCACGGGGATTGCCGGAGGTTCACCTCTGAGCGTTACGATCGCTGCCAGCGCCGTCGTTCGGGCACGTGTCCGACCGGTCGGACAGCCACCCACCCACCCGCCTCGGTGAGAAGGTAAAGACTTATGGGACGGCTCGGACCCACCGAGATCATTCTGATCCTCGTCGTCATCATCCTGTTGTTCGGCGCCAAGAAGCTCCCGGACATGGCGCGCTCGCTCGGCAAGTCGGCCCGCATCCTCAAGAGCGAGGCCAAGGCGATGAAGGAGGAGAACAAGTCCTCCGCCCCGGCCGACCCGCCGGCCGGCGGCGAGCAGCCCCCGGCGCAGCGCACCATCCAGGCGGCCCCCGGCGACGTGACCAGCTCCCGCCCGGTCACGGAGCCGACGGACACGACCAAGCGCTGACGCAGGGCCGGTGATCTCCGGCCCGCCGCACGAGATGGGAACGTGGGTTGCTCAAGTCTGCCCGCAAGCAGGAGAAGGATCCCGAGGGGCGGATGCCCCTGGTGGAACACCTGCGTGAACTGCGTAATCGGCTCGCCAAATCCGTCGTCGTGATCGTCCTGGTGATGATCGTGGCCGCGTTCTACAGCGAGCAGCTCATGCAGTTCCTCGCGGAGCCGGTGCCGAAGTGCGAGGATCTGGCGAACAGCGACGGCGGCAACTGCGCCATCGTGTCCTTCAACACCCTGACGTCGCCGTTCACGACGACGATCAAGGTGAGCCTCATGGCCGGCCTCGTCGCCTCCAGCCCCGTGTGGCTCTACCAGCTCTGGGCGTTCGTCGCCCCCGGACTGCACAAGCACGAGAAGAAGTACACCTACGCCTTCGTCTCGGCCGCGGTCCCGTTGTTCGCGGGCGGTGCCTACCTGGCGTACGTCATCCTTCCGGTCAGTGTGAAGGTGCTCCTCAGCCTCACGCCCGGGGGATCGGCCAACATCCTGTCGCTCGACGAGGTCCTCGACTTCACCATCAGGATGGTGCTGATCTTCGGCCTGGCCTTCGAGCTCCCCCTCCTGCTCATCATGCTGAACATGGTCGGCATCGTCTCCGGCCGCCGCATGGCCGGCTGGTGGCGCGGTGTCGTCATGGGCGTCTTCGTCTTCGGCGCGGTCGCGACGCCCACGACCGACCCGGTGGGAATGATCGCGCTTTCCGGACCGATCATCCTCCTCTACTTCGCCGCTGTGGCGTTCTCCCTGCTCAACGACAAACGGCGGGCCCGCAAGGAGTCCGCGGGCCTCGACGACGACGAGGCGTCCGAGCTGGATCTCACCCCCGAGGCGGTCGATCCGGTGGAGCCCGTGACGGCCCTGCCCGAGCAGGCGACCAGGGACCGGGTCAACGGTTATGACGACGTGACCTGAGGAGCGGGCCGCAGCTCGTAGGGTCACTCCCGTGACCAGCGAGATCACCCTCTTCGTCAACCCCACCGCGGGCCGCGGCCGGGGCGCCCGTGCGGCGCGGTCGGCCGCTTCCGCGCTGCGGGCCGCCGGATTCTCGGTGCGGACCGTGCTCGGCGACACCCCCCAGGACGGCCTGGCCCGGGCGCGGGCCGCCGTCGCCGAGGGCACCGGCGCGCTGATCGCCGTCGGCGGCGACGGCATGGCGAACCTGGCGTTGCAGGCGGTGGTCGGCACCGGCACCCCGTTCGGCCTGGTCGCCGCCGGAACCGGCAACGACTTCGCCCGTGCCCTCGGACTGCCGCTGCGGGAACCGGCCGCCGCCGGCCGGATGATCGCCGACGCCCTCAAGTGCGGCCGGGTGCGCGACATCGATCTCGGCCGGGTCGGCGACCGCTGGTTCGCCGCCGTGCTCGCCTCCGGGTTCGACTCCCGGGTCAACGACCGCGGCAACCGGATGCGGCTGCCCCTCGGGCGCTTCAAGTACGACCTCGCGGTGGTCGCCGAGCTGGCCGCCTTCCGGCCCTTCCCCTACCGGATCACCCTCGACGGCGGCGAGGTCCGCGAGGTGGAGGCGACGCTGGTGGCCGTGGGGAACGGACCGTCGTACGGCGGCGGCATGCGGATATGCCCCGGAGCGGATCTCACCGACGGGCTGTTCGACATCACGGTGGTGGGCGAGTGCAGCCGGGCCACCCTGCTGCGGGTGTTCCCCGGGGTGTACCGGGGGACGCACGTCGACCACCCGGCGATCACCGTGCACCGGGCGGCGCGCGTGGAGCTGGCCGCCGAGGGGGTCACCGGCTACGCGGACGGGGAACCGGTCGGACCGCTGCCGCTGACCGCGCGGTGCGTGCGCGCCGCCGTGCGGGTCGTGGGCCCCTGAGCTGGGCGGAACCCCGGGGCCCGCGGTGACCGATCCGGATAATGATCGTCCTGTTGTCGGTACGGCCCGGTACGCTCGAAAGCACGATGACAGAGGACCTCTCACCGGCCGAGCGGTACGCGGCAGCACGCAGGCGCGCCGCCGAGCAGGCCACCGCGCTCGCCTCCTTCCGCGAGATGTACGACTTCGGCCTCGACCCCTTCCAGATCGAGGCCTGCCGGGCGCTCGAGGAGGGCAAGGGCGTGCTGGTGGCCGCGCCCACCGGTTCCGGCAAGACGATCGTGGGCGAGTTCGCCGTCCACCTCGCCCTGCAGCAGGGCAAGAAGTGCTTCTACACGACGCCGATCAAGGCACTGTCGAACCAGAAGTACGCCGACCTGTGCCGCCGCTACGGCACCGACCAGGTGGGCCTGCTCACCGGCGACAACAGCGTCAACTCCGACGCCCCGGTGGTCGTGATGACCACCGAGGTGCTGCGGAACATGCTGTACGCGGGTTCGCAGACGCTCCTCGGCCTCGGCTACGTGGTGATGGACGAGGTGCACTACCTCTCCGACCGCTTCCGCGGCGCCGTCTGGGAGGAAGTGATCATCCACCTCCCCGAGTCGGTGACCCTGGTGTCCCTGTCGGCGACGGTGTCGAACGCCGAGGAGTTCGGCGACTGGCTCGACACCGTCCGCGGCGACACCGAGGTGATCGTCTCCGAGCACCGGCCCGTGCCGCTGTTCCAGCACGTGCTCGCCGGGCGCCGGATCTACGACCTGTTCGAGGAGGGCGAGGGCCGCAAGAAGGCCGTCAACCCCGACCTCACGCGCATGGCGCGCCTGGAGGCCAGCCGTCCGCCGTGGGGCGACCGGCGGCGCGGGCGGGGCAACATGCGCGAGGCCGACCGGGAGCGGGAACGCAGGCAGCGCTCGCGGGTGTGGACGCCGAGCCGGCCCGAGGTCATCGAGCGGCTCGACGCCGAGGGCCTGCTGCCCGCCATCACCTTCATCTTCAGCCGTGCCGCCTGCGAGGCCGCCGTCCAGCAGTGCCTGTACGCGGGGCTCCGGCTCAACGACGAGGAGGCGCGGGCCCGGGTCCGCGCGCTGGTGGAGGAGCGCACCGCCTCCATCCCGGCCGAGGACCTGCACGTCCTGGGCTACTACGAGTGGCTGGAGGGCCTGGAGCGCGGCATCGCCGCCCACCACGCGGGCATGCTGCCGACGTTCAAGGAGGTCGTCGAGGAGCTGTTCGTGCGCGGCCTGGTCAAGGCCGTGTTCGCGACCGAGACCCTCGCCCTCGGCATCAACATGCCCGCCCGCTCGGTGGTGCTGGAGAAGCTCGTCAAGTGGAACGGCGAGCAGCACGCCGACATCACCCCCGGCGAGTACACCCAGCTGACCGGCCGGGCCGGCCGGCGCGGCATCGACGTCGAGGGCCACGCGGTGGTGCTGTGGCAGCGCGGCATGAACCCCGAGCACCTCGCGGGGCTGGCCGGCACGCGCACCTATCCGCTGCGCTCCAGCTTCAAGCCGTCGTACAACATGGCCGTCAACCTGGTCGAGCAGTTCGGCCGGCACCGTTCGCGCGAGCTGCTGGAGACGTCGTTCGCGCAGTTCCAGGCGGACAAGTCGGTGGTCGGCATCTCGCGGCAGGTGCAGCGCAACGAGGAGGGGCTGGAGGGCTACAAGGCCTCCATGACCTGCCACCTCGGCGACTTCGACGAGTACGCGCGGCTGCGCCGCGAGCTGAAGGACCGGGAGACCGAGCTGGCCCGCCAGGGCGCGGCGCAGCGGCGCGCGGAGTCGGCCGTCGCGCTGGAGAGGCTCAAGCCCGGTGACGTCATCCACGTGCCCACCGGCAAGTACGCGGGGCTGGCGCTGGTCCTCGACCCGGGGCTGCCGGCGGGCCGTTCCAACGGCCACCGCGGCTTCGACCAGCACGACGGTCCGCGCCCGCTGGTGCTGACCGCCGAGCGGCAGGTCAAGCGGCTGGCGTCGATCGACTTCCCGGTGCCCGTGGAGGCGCTGGAGCGGATGCGGATCCCGAAGTCCTTCAACCCGCGCTCCCCGCAGTCCCGCCGGGACCTCGCCTCCGCGCTGCGCACCAAGGCCGGGCACATCGCCCCGGAGCGGCACCGCAAGAAGCGCTCCCAGGCGGCCGACGACCGGGAGATCGCGCGGCTGCGCAAGGCGATCAGGGCGCACCCGTGCCACGGCTGCGACGACCGGGAGGACCACGCCCGCTGGGCCGAGCGCTACCACCGGCTGCTGCGCGACACCTCGCAGCTGGAGCGGCGCATCGAGGGCCGGACGAACACCATCGCCCGCACCTTCGACCGCATCGTCGCGCTGCTGACCGAGATGGACTACCTGCGCGGCGACGAGGTCACCGAGCACGGCAAGCGGCTCGCCCGGCTGTACGGCGAGCTCGACCTGCTGGCCAGCGAATGCCTGCGCGAGGGCGTCTGGGAGGGGCTGGCCCCCGCCGAACTCGCCGCCTGCGTCTCGGCGCTGGTCTACGAGGCCCGGGTCAGCGACGACGCGATGGCGCCCAAGCTGCCCTCGGGCAGGGCCAAGGCCGCGCTCGGCGAGATGGTCCGCATCTGGGGCCGCCTGGACGCCCTGGAGGAGGACTTCCGGATCACCCAGACCGAGGGCGTGGGCCAGCGCGAACCCGACCTCGGCTTCGCCTGGGCCGCCTACATGTGGGCGTCCGGCAAGGGCCTGGACGAGGTGCTGCGCGAGGCGGAGATGCCGGCCGGCGACTTCGTGCGCTGGTGCAAGCAGGTGATCGACGTGCTCGGCCAGATCTCGGCCGCGGCCCCGGCCGCCGAGGGCTCGACGGTCGCCAAGAACGCCCGCAAGGCGGTGGACGGGCTGCTGCGCGGCGTGGTGGCCTACTCGTCCGTGGGCTGACCCGCGCGGGGCGCTCCGCCCGTGCCCGAGGTCCCGTACGCCGCCGCAGCCCGGTGCGCCCCGCGCGCGCCGGGCTGCCGCGTCCCGTGCGCCTCCCGCGGAGGCGTCACCGGCCGTTTCCGCGGGCAGGATCGGGACCCGTGCGATCCGGCGCCGTTCAAGGGGCCGCCCGAGCCGTCCGGTGCTGTCGTGGAGACCTTTTCACCCGTGACGGTGAGTGATTTTCGCACACACTTCCGCCGTCATTCCTCGTGCTCGAATGATCTCTCGGTGTGTAAATAGGCTCGAGCGTACTCCTGTCCCAGGAGCCATTTCCGGCACTTGCTGAATATGACATGGCGATGATCCGGTCGGACTAAGCTCGCCCGCAGCGCACCGAGTTGGGATGGATTCGTGCGCTTGTTCCCCATGGTGCGGAACGCCCCACAGCTTCCCGAGATGCCCCCGCACGTACCCCGACCACCAGCCGATTCGTTTCAGAGGCCTACATGGTGAGTGTCCAATCCCCGCCCGGTCGCCGTGAACTCCCTTATGCGCGCGTGCTGTTGCTGCCGGCCATAGCGATGGCCGCGGTAGCCGGAGCCGCCGTCGCCCTGGTGACGGAGCCCGCCCGGATCGCCGTCGGCCTGTGCGGTGCCGTCGCCACCCTGCTGGTGACCGCCGCCGCGGCCGAGGCGGCGCGCCGCGGCCGTGTGCTGCGCGACGCGCGAGCCGAGCACGAGCGTCACCGTGCGCGTCTGGAGGCGCGGATCGCCGCCCACGACACGGAGACGCACTACTTCACGAAGCAGGTCTTCCCCGCGGCCCTGGACCACCTGCACCGCGGGAACGACCCCGACGAGGTGCTCCGCGCCCTGCCCGGGCTCGACCCGGCCTGGCGCGACCTGCCGCGGTACCAGATCGAGCTGCTGAGCACGACGCTGCGGATCATCGACGAGGAGGAGAACCTGCGGGACTCCTCCCAGCGCTCCTTCGTCAGCATCGCCCGCCGCGTCCAGGCGATCGTCCACCAGCAGGCCAAGGAACTCCGGGAGATGGAGGAGGACCACGGCCGCAACCCCGAGGTCTTCGACGACCTGCTGCGCATCGACCACGGCACGGCGCTGATCGGCCGTCTCGCCGACTCCATCTCCGTGCTCGGCGGCGGCCGCCCCGGACGCCAGTGGCCCATGCCGGTCGCGCTCTACAGCGTCCTGCGCGGCGCCATGTCCCGCATCCTCGAGTACCGCCGCATCGAGCTGAAGTCGATCGCCAAGGTCAACGTCAAGGGCATCTCCGTGGAGCCGGTCATCCACGCCGCCGCCGAACTCCTCGACAACGCCACGCGCTACTCGCCGCCGAGCACCAAGGTGCACGTCACCGCCACGGAGGTGCAGACCGGCGTCGCCATCGAGATCGAGGACGCCGGCGTCAGCCTCGACGAGCACGCCCGGGCCCGGATCGAGGGCATCCTCGAGCGTGCCCAGAGGGGCGTCGACCTCCAGGAACTCGGTGCGAGCCCGCGCCTCGGCCTCGCCGTCGTCGGCCGGCTCTGCGCCGCGTTCGACATGAAGGTCTCGCTGCGCGCCTCCGCCTACGGCGGGGTCCGCGCCGTCCTCGTCGTGCCGAGCGACATGCTGACCGAGGAGCCCGGGGTCGGCCTCGCCCACGGCATCGGGGCGACCGCCGTGCCCCACCAGGTCGACGCCCTGCCGGGGCCGCAGCGCGCGCCCAAGAAGCGCCGCCCCACCAGCCCCCGCGTCCCGGCCGCGGTCTCCCTGGAGGACGACGTCCCCGAGGTCACCGAGTGGACCGCGGGCGGCCTGCCGCAACGCCGCAGCCGGGTGAAGACCCCGCTGAGCCGGCGGTACGCCGAGCAGGCGGCCGCCGAACGGGCCCGGCGCGAGGCCGCGGAGCGGGGCGAGACGTACCGGGACCCCTGGGCGACCGTCACGTCCGAGCCCGAGCAGCCCGAGCAGAAGGAGGACCGTGAACCCGGTCTGTGGGTCGACGCCTTCTGGGAGGGCCTGAAGAAGGACCTCGAACCGGGCGTCCACCCCACCGACTTCACCCGGAACCCGACCGCCTACCTGCATCTCATCAACGAACCGGCCCGCACCGAGGCCGATGACGAGGGGGACCTCAAGTGATCCAGCAACGAGCGAACTTCGACTGGATGCTCAAGGAGCTCGCCGACGGCGTACCCGGCGTCGAGATGATCGTGGTGCTCTCCGCCGACGGCCTGCGCATCGCCCGCCACGGCGGTGACCCGGACGCCGCCGACCGGGTCGCCGCGGCCTGCGCGGGGGTGCAGAGCCTCGCCGGGGCCGTCGCCCAGGAACTCCCGGGCAGCGACGGCGAGATGAAGATGGTGCTCATCGAGATCAACGGGGGCTACTTCTACCTGATGGCGGCCGGGGCCAACGCCTACCTCGCGGTGCTCTCCGACATGACCTGCGAACCCGGCCGCATGGGCGGCATGATGCGCGACCTGGTCGTCCGCATCGGTGCCCACCTCACCACCCCGCCCCGACGGAACGGGCAGACCGTATGACTCCTCCGCAACGCCACAGGCGCGTCCCCCGGGGCGAGTCCCCGCCCCGGCCGGCCGAGCGGGCCGGGGCGGGAGGGGGCGGCAACCCGGAGCGGCTGTACGTCGTCGCCGGTGCGGACGGCGAACGCGCGGACATCGATCTCGTGACGCTGATCGTGGCGCGCTCCCCGGACCCCCCGCCCTCCGCCACACCCGAGCAGGCGGCGCTGCTCCGGCTCTGCGTCGCCCCCCTGTCCGTGGCCGAACTGTCGGCCTATCTCAGCCTGCCGTTCAGCGTGGTGACCGTGCTGATCACCGAGATGCTGGCGGCGGAACTGGTGCAGGCGCGCTCCCCGATCGTCCGCCAGGCGCTCCCGGACCGTTCCCTTCTCGAAGCGGTGATGCATGGACTTCAACGGCTCTGACACCATCCCGGGCCCACGGGCCGAGGACCAGTTGCCGCACACGGCACAGGCCGCGGCGAAGATCGTGATCGTGGGCGGATTCGGGGTCGGCAAGACGACCATGGTCGGCGCGGTCAGCGAGATCAAACCGCTGACCACCGAGGAGACCATGACGCAGGCCGGCATCGGGGTGGACGACGACTTCGGCTCCGCGTCCAAGACGGCCACCACGGTGGCCATGGACTTCGGCCGGATCAAGATCACCGACCAGTTGGTGCTGTACCTCTTCGGCACCCCGGGCCAGGAGCGCTTCTGGTTCCTGTGGAACGGGCTGTTCGAGGGGGCGCTCGGCGCGGTGGTGCTGGTCGACACCCGTCGCCTCGAGGTCAGCTTCGACGTCATGGGGCGGCTGGAGGAACGCGGTGTGCCGTTCGTCGTCGCGGTCAACTCCTTCCCGGACGCGCCGCGCTACCCGATCGCCGATCTGCGCGCCGCCCTCGACCTGTCCGAGGACATTCCGATCATGGAGTGCGACGTACGGCGCCGCGCCTCCAGCCGTGACGTCCTGATGACGCTGATGCGGTTCCTGCACTCCCTCGCCATGACGGGCTCGCTCACCTGAGTCCGGGTCCGCCCCCGTCCAGACCCCCAGCCCTCGCTTTCGGAGCGACCACTGTGACGCCTGAATCCCACTCCCCGACCGGACACCCCCCGACCGGAGCGGACGTCCCCCGGCCCGGTCCGCCCCCCGGCTGCCCCGCGCACGGCCAGGGCCCCGGGGGGCTGCGCCGACTGCACGAGGCGGACGACCTGAGGAAGCTGTACGAGGAACTCCGGGCCGAGCACGGCCCGGTGGCACCCGCGCTGCTCCACGACGACCTGCCGGTGTGGGTGGTCCTCGGCCACGCCGAGAACCTGCACATGGTGCGCACCCCGGCGCAGTACTGCCGGGACACCCGCACCTGGTCCCCGCTCAGGGAGGGCCTGGTCAGGCCCGACCACCCGCTCATGCCGCACATCGCCTGGCAGCCGATCTGCGCCCACGCCGAGGGCGACGAGCACAAGCGGCTGCGCGGCGCCATCGACGCCGCCGTGGCGACCATCGACTTCCGCACCCTGCGCCGGCACATCAACCGCAGCACCCAGCGCGTCGTCAACCGGTTCTGCGAGAAGGGCGAGGCCGACCTCGTCGGCCAGTACGCCGAACACCTGCCGATGGCCGTGATGTGCCAGATCCTCGGCATGCCCGACGAGTACGACGACCGGATCGTCGAGGCCGCCCGCGACATGATCAAGGGCACCGAGACCGCCAACGCCAGCAACGCGTACATCGTGGAAGCCCTGGGCCGCCTCACCGCCCGCCGCCGGGCCGAGCCGGTGAACGACTTCGCCAGCCACCTCGTCACCCACCCGGCCGGACTGACCGACGAGGAGGTCAGGGAACACCTCAGGCTGGTGCTCATCGCCGCCTACGAGACCACCGCCAACCTCCTCGCCAACGTGCTGCGCCAGGTGCTGATCGACCCGCGCTTCCGCGCCCAGCTCAACGGCGGTCAGATGACGGTGCCGGAGGCGGTGGAGCAACTGCTCTGGGACGAGCCGCCGTTCAGCACCACCTTCGGCTACTTCGCCAAGCAGGAGACGGAGCTCGGCGGCCGGCGCATCCGCAAGGGCGACGGACTGCTGTTCGCGCCCGCCCCGGCCAACGTCGACCCGAGAGTGCGCCCGGACCCGACCGCCGACATGCAGGGCAACCGCTCCCACCTCGCCTTCGGCGGCGGTCCGCACGAGTGTCCCGGCCAGGACATCGGCCGCGCCATCGCCGAAGTCGGCGTCGACGCCCTGCTCATGCGGCTGCCCGACGTCGAACTCGACATCGACGAGGACGAGTTGGTCTACACCGAGTCCATCGCCTCACGTCACCTGGTGGCGCTGCCCGTCCGGTTCACCCCGAGGCCGCAGCAGGACGTGACGCAGCGGCCGAGTCACCAGAACGAGCCGCCCGTGCGGCAGGACTGGCACATCGGCGCCGCCCGGCCGCAGCCCACGCCCTCCGCGGCGGCGGCGTCCGAGCGGCGTGCCGAGCCCGCGCCGCCCCCCGGGCCGGTGCCACCGCCGCAGCCGGCGGCGGAGCCGGCCCGGCCGCGGGGCGCGTGGCAGCGCTTCCTGCTCTGGTGGCGCGGCTACTGACCGGCGGCCCACTCCTCGTACGAGGACCACGCCACGAGCTCCCGGCGGCTGGTGAACCGGTGCTCCACGCCCGTCACCGGATCGGTGAACTCCAGCAC
Organism: Streptomyces viridosporus T7A; assembly: GCF_008704515.1. Taxonomy (NCBI): domain Bacteria; kingdom Bacillati; phylum Actinomycetota; class Actinomycetes; order Kitasatosporales; family Streptomycetaceae; genus Streptomyces; species Streptomyces viridosporus. The sequence continues at coordinate 1,929,854 of NZ_CP023700.1, read as the reverse complement.
CCGTGCCAGCAGTTGCAGCGGACGCCGGAAGTCACCGGCCGGGACGGGGGCGGTCACCTCGGGATACAGCGGGTCGCCGAGGATCGGCACGCCCAGGGCGCTCATGTGCACCCGCAGCTGATGGGTCTGGCCGGTGCCGGGCACCAGCCGGTACCGGCCCGGGCCGTCCACCCGGAGCTCGGTGAGCTCGACGAGGGTCAGCGCGTTCGGCTCGCCCTCGACCTCCCGGGCGGCGAGCTCCCCGCGCTCCTTCACGATCCGGCTGCGCACGGTCCGGGGCAGGTCCAGCCCGGGGTCGTAGGGGGCCACGGCCTCGTACTCCTTGTGCACCCGCCGGTCGCGGAACAGCGTCTGGTACGCGCCGCGCTCGCCGGGGCGCACCGTGAACAGCACCAGTCCCGCGGTGAGCCGGTCCAGACGGTGCGCGGCACCGAGCTCCGGGATGCCGAGCTCGCGGCGCAACCGGGCCAGCGCGGTCTGGGCGACATGGCTGCCGCGCGGGGTGGTGGCCAGGAAATGGGGCTTGTCGACGACGACGATGTGCTCGTCCCGGTGGACGACCTCCAGCGGGAAGGGCACCGGCACCTCGGCGGGCAGCTCCCGGTGGAACCACAGGAACAGACCGGGTTCGTACGGCGCGTCCGCCGGCACGGCCCGGCCGTCCGCCCCGACGATCAGCCCCGCGGCGAACATCCCGTCCACGACACCGGGCCCGGCCGAGAGCCGCTGCACCAGGTGATCCCGCACCGTGGCCCACGACCCCCCGGCGGGCAGCCGCACCCGCACCGGGTCCACACCGTCGCGCTGCGGCAGGGGAGGGGGCGGGGCCGGGCGTCTGCGTCTCACGGTGAGCAAGGGTACGAGGCCGGTCCGCGCGCAGGGGCACCGGACGGCACGGCCCGTCCCGCGGGGCTCCCCCGCGGGACGGGCGGCGCCTTCGGGGTCGTCGCGACACCTCCTAGGCGTCCGGTGCGTCCGTCCCGCCCTGCTCCTCGTGCCGTGCCGCCCGTTGCACCCGGGCCTCGACCTCGTGGCGCGGCAGGCCCTCGTCGCGCGCGTACTCGCTCACCGAGACCCGGACGTCCCGGGCCAGATCGCGCCAGGCCCGCCAGGCGGTCTCCCAGGTGGTGGTCTGCTGTCCGCTCCACTGGGCGCGGGTGGACGGGTCATAGGCCTCCCGCAGCTGCTGTACCCGGACGTGTGCCTCGTCCGCGGCGCGCTGCTTGGCCACGAGCTCTTCGAAGGTGTGTGCCACGCGCCCGGATCCTCGGGCAGTGGCGCGCCCGGCACCGGCTCGCCACGCCGACCGGGCCGGTGCGGGCGCCCCGGTTCACCCGGCCGGAGCCATGGACGCGGCGCGGCCCGGGCGGCGAGGGGGAGGTCAGGAGGAGGCTTCCGCCTTCTCCTGCTCCGCCTCGATGCGCGCGTTCCACTCCGGCTTGGAGGCCTGCCAGCCGTCCTCGTTGTGGCCGAGCCGCCAGTAACCGGAGATCGACAGGTCCTCGCGCGGAATCCCGCGCTCGACCCGCAGCAGACGGCGCAGCTCCTTCACGAAGTGGGCCTCGCCGTGGACGAAGGCCTGCACCCGGCCCTCGGGGAAGTCCAGGCCCCGTACGGCCTCCACCAGCGCCTCGCCGACACGGCGGTCACCGCGGTGCAGCCAGCGGATCTCCACATCGGAGTCGATCTTCTGCTCCTCCTCGGGGCCGGCGACCTCGACGAAGGCGTACGCCGCACGGCCCCGCGGCAGCGCCTCCAGGGAGCGGGCGATCGCGGGCAGCGCGCTCTCGTCGCCGACGAACAGGTGCCAGTCGGCGGACGGGTCCGGGGCGTAGGCGCCGCCCGGTCCCAGGAACCGCACCACCTCGCCCGGCCGGACGCCGGCCGCCCAGGGGCCGGCCAGGCCCTCGTCGCCGTGGATCACGAAGTCCAGGGTCATCTCGCGCTGCTCGGCGTCCCAGTGGCGCACGGTGTACGTCCGGGTCACCGGCCACTGCTCGCGCGGCAGCTCCTCCCGGATGCGCTGCAGGTCGAAGGGTTCCGGATAGGTCACCCCCGCGGGCGGGAACAGCAACTTGACGTAGTGGTCCGTGCAGGTGTCCGCGGCGAGGCCGGCGAGGCCCTCGCCGCCGAGCACCACACGGTGCATGTGGGGGGTCAGCCGCTCGGTGCGGACGACCTCGGCGGTGTGCGGCGTGCGCGAAGTACGTGCCGGTCGCTCTGCCATGCGGGCCTCCCAGCCGTGGTAGTTAGGTTTACCTAAGCTAACACTCCGTTCGTGGTGGGTGCCTCGCCGGCGGACGGTCCGTCCGGTTCACCGATCTTCGGAAGACGCCCGCGGCTCACCCCGAGAGGGTCGTCAGCAGGCGCTGCAGCGACCCTCCCAGACCCCAGCGGGCCGCCAGGGACTCCAGCGCGGCCGGGTCGCGCGGCGCGCGCGGCAGCACCGTGTCGACGTCCGGGAGCGGGACGTCGTCCGCGACCCGGACGACCGCGGGAGCGACCGCGAGGTACGGGCGCGCCCCGTCCAGGCGCTTGCGCTGCGACGGCGTGAGCTTCGCCTGCCGGTCGTCCACGGCCGCCAGGATCCCGGCCAGGTCGCCGAACTCGGCCAGCAGCTTGGCCGCCGTCTTCTCGCCGATCCCCGGCACGCCCGGCAGGCCGTCGCTCGGGTCGCCGCGCAGCAGTGCCAGATCCGCGTACCCCCGGCCGTCCACCCCATACTTCTCGCGCAGCACGGCCTCGTCGGTGACCTGGAGCGTGCCGACGCCCTTCAGCGGATACAGCACCCGCACCCCGCGCGCGTCGTCCACCAGCTGGTACAGGTCGCGGTCGCCGGTGACGATGTCGACCGGTCCCTCCGCCCGGGCGGTGAACGTGCCGATCACGTCGTCCGCCTCGTACCGCTCGACCCCCACCCGTGCGATGCCCAGCGCGTCGAGGACGGCCTCGATCACCGGCACCTGGGGCGAGAGCGTGTCGGGCACCTCCTCCTCGTCCGGGCCCGCCGCCTGCTCCCGGGCGACGCGGTGCGCCTTGTAGGAGGGGATCAGCTCCACCCGCCACTGCGGGCGCCAGTCGGCGTCCATGCAGGCCACCAGGTGGCCCGGCCGGTGGTCCTTCACCAGGCGGTCGATGAAGTCGAGCAGCCCGCGCACGGCGTTCACCGGCGTGCCGTCCGGGGCCCGGACGGACTCCGGGACGCCGAAGTAGGCGCGGAAGTACAGGGAGGCGGTGTCGAGGAGCATCAGTCGTCCGGTCACGCTCCGCATCATGCCGTACGCCACCGACAGCGCCTCCGCGCTCGCATGGGCGCACGCACGCGCACAGGCCTGTGCGCACGGCTGTGCGTATTGCGCAACGCGTTGCGTCCTGCGGCGGTGCTGTGAGGCGGCGCACGAACGCGTTTGCCCTGTGCGAAACCGGGGAGGCGCGGCCCGGAGCGATGCCGGTTACAGATTCAACTGTTCAGGACCGTGTGAGCCGTCCGCCGCGCATCGCTCCTGCCATTGCCGTCGAGACAAGAGGTACGCGTGTCATCCAGGCTTGAGGCCGAGCATCTGTACAAGGTGTTCGGCAGACGACCGGACCAGGCGGTCGCACGACTGCACAACAAAGAGACCGACCGGGAGGAGCTGCGCGCCGGCGGTACCACGGCGGCCGTGATCGACGCCTCGTTCACCGTGGAGCCGGGCGAGATCTTCGTCGTCATGGGCCTGTCCGGCTCGGGCAAGTCCACCCTGCTGCGCATGCTGAACGGCCTGCTGGAGCCGAGCGCCGGCCAGGTGCGCTTCGGCGGACAGGACCTGACCGCGCTGTCCGACCGGCAGCTGCGCGAGGTCCGCTCCCGAAAGATCAGCATGGTCTTCCAGCACTTCGCGCTCTTCCCGCACCGCAGCGTCCGCGACAACGCCGCCTACGGCCTGGAAGTGCAGGGCGTGCCCCGCGCCGAGCGCGAACGCCGCGCCGACGAGGCGCTCGCCCTGTGCGGCCTGGCCGGCTGGGAGGACTCGTGGCCCGACGAGCTGTCCGGCGGCATGCAGCAGCGCGTCGGCCTGGCCCGCGCGCTCGCCACCGACGCCGACCTGCTGCTGATGGACGAGTCCTTCAGCGCGCTCGACCCGCTGATCCGCCGCGACATGCAGGACCAGCTGATCGAGCTGCAGAAGAAGCTGAAGAAGACGATCGTCTTCATCACCCACGACCTCAACGAGGCCATGCGCCTGGGCGACCGCATCGCGGTGATGCGCGACGGCCGCATCGTGCAGATCGGCACCGCGCAGGACATCCTGATCCGCCCCGCCAACGACTACGTCGCCTCCTTCACCCAGGACGTCGACCGCTCCCGCGTGCTGACCGCCGGCGCGGTGATGGAGCGCGAGGTCCGCGGCGACGAGGCCGACTGCGGCTGCGAGACCGCGACGCCCGACACGCCGTTCACCGACCTGTGCGCGATCAGCGCCCGCGTACCGCACCCCGTGGCGGTCCTCGACGGCGACCACGCGCTCGTCGGGGTGGTGCCCCGGCAGCGCCTCGTCGGCTTCCTCGGCGACGAGGAGGCCGATCCCGGCGTCTGCGACTCCCCGCGGGACAAGGGCGGCGAGAAGGTGATGGTCAGTGCCTAGGATCCCGCTCGGCGACTGGGTCAACACCGCGGTCGACTGGCTGCTCGCCAACGTGACCTGGCTGTTCGACTTCTTCAAGGCCGTCTTCACCGGTGCCTACGACGGCGTCAACGCCGCCCTCCAGGCGCCCGAACCGCTGCTGCTCGCCGGCATCTTCGCGGTGATCGCCTTCTGGCTGCGCGGCACCTTCGCCGGTGTCCTCACCTTCGCCGGCTTCGCCTTCCTGGACTCCCTCGAACTGTGGGAGGACTCGATGGTGACGCTGGCACTGGTCATCGTCGCCACCGTCATCGCGCTGGTCATCTCGGTGCCGGTGGGCATCTGGGCGGCCCGTTCGGACCGGGTCAGCGCCATGGTCCGGCCGGTCCTGGACTTCATGCAGACGCTGCCCGCGATGATCTACCTCATCCCGGCGATCCTGTTCTTCGGGACCGGCCCCGCCCCGGGCATCGTCGCCACCCTGATCTTCGCGCTCGCCCCGGGCGTGCGCATGACCGAGCTGGGCATCCGCCAGGTCGACAAGGAACTCGTCGAGGCCGCGGAGGCGTTCGGCACCACTCCCCGCAACACCCTGCTGCGCGTCCAACTCCCGCTGGCGCTGCCCACGGTGATGGCGGGCGTCAACCAGGTCATCATGCTCGGCCTGTCCATGGCCGCGATCGCCGGCATGGTCGGCACCGGCGGCCTGGGCGGCGCGGTCATCGAGGCCATCGGGCAGCTCAACATCGGCCTCGGCGCCGAGTCCGGCATCGCCATCGTCATCCTGGCGATCTACCTGGACCGCATGACCAGCGCCCTGGGCACCCAGGTCTCCCCGCTCGGCCGCCGCGCCGCCGCCAAGGCCCGCGCCGCCCAGGGACTGAAGATCTGGTCCTACCGGCCCCGCCCGCAGGTCGCCGTGATCGGCGTCGTCGTCCTCGCCCTGGTGGCGGGCGGCATGGGCCTCTTCGGCGGCAACGGCGGCGGCACGGACACCGCCGCCGACGGCAAGAACGTCGGCGACGGCAAGAAGATCACCATCGGCTACATCCCCTGGGACGAGGGCGTCGCCTCCACGTACCTGTGGAAGGAGATCCTCGAACGGCGCGGCTTCGAGGTCGAGGCCAAGCAGTTCGAGGCGGGTCCGCTGTACACCGCGCTCGCCCAGGGCAACATCGACTTCCAGACGGACGCCTGGCTGCCCACCACCCACGAGCCGTACTGGAAGAAGTACGGCGACCGGCTCGAGGACCTCGGCGCCTGGTACGACGAGACCTCGCTGGAGCTGACCGTCCCGGCGTACATGGAGGACGTCGACTCGCTGGAGGACCTCAAGGGCAAGGCGTCCCTCTTCGGCGGCGAGATCACCGGCATCGAGTCCAGCGCCGGCATGATGGGCCTGCTCAAGAGCAAGGTCCTCGAGGAGTACGGCCTGGACCGGGAGTACAAGGTCGTCGACAGCTCCACCCCCGCGATGCTGGCCGAGCTCAAGCGGGCCTACAGCAAGAAGGAACCGGTCCTCGTCACGCTCTGGTCACCGCACTGGGCGTACAGCGACTACGACCTGAAGAAGCTGGAGGACCCCAAGGGCGCCTGGGGCGAGGGCGACGGCGTGCACACGCTGTCCCGCAAGGGCTTCACCGACGACCACCCGCTCGTCGGGAAGTGGCTCGAGGACTTCTCGATGACCGAGGAGCAGCTCACCAGCCTCGAGGCCGAGATCAACAAGGCCGGCAAGGGCCAGCAGCAGGACGCCGTCCGCGCCTGGCTGGAGGACAACCCGGAGGTCGTCGACCAGTGGGCCCCGGTCGGCTCCGGCTCCGGCGCCACCCCCGCCGAGGCGAAGCGGCCGCTGGACGTGGCCTGGTTCCCCTGGGACGAGGACATCGCCATCACCTACCTGTGGAAGAACGTCCTGGAACGGCGGGGCTACACGCTGAACCTGAAGCAGATGGACGTCGGCCCGGTCTACACCGGCCTCGCCTCCGGCGACCTCGACCTCAACTTCGACGCCTGGCTGCCGCACGCCCAGAAGAACTACTGGGACAAGAGCAAGGACGACCTCACCGACCTCGGCACCTGGTACGAGCCGACGTCCCTGGAGATCGCCGTCCCCTCCTACGTCAAGGACGTCAAGTCCCTCGAGGACCTCAAGGGCAAGGCCGACCTCTTCGGCGGGCGGATCATCGGCATCGAGCCGGGCACCGGCGTGATGAACCTGCTCAAGTCCGACGTCCTGCCGGGCTACGGCCTGGACGAGGAGTACAAGGTCGTCGACGGCTCCACGCCGGCGATGCTGGCCGAGCTCAAGCGCGCCTACGCCAAGAAGAAGCCCGTCGCGGTCGTGCTCTGGTCGCCGCACTGGGCGTACGCCGAGTACGAGCTGACCAAGCTGAAGGACGGCAAGGGGCTCTTCGGCGAGGGCAACACGATCCACACGATCGCGAGCAAGAAGTTCCCCGAGCAGTACCCCGAGCTCACGAAGTGGATCAAGGGTTTCCGGATGAGCGAGGAAGAGCTCGCCACCCTGGAGCGCGAGATCAAGGACCGCGGCCAGGGCCACGAGGAGGAGGCCGTCGCCGCCTGGCTGGAGGAGCACCCGGACGTGGTGGAGCGGATGACCCCGCGGTAACGGACGCCGTACCGGCCGCTCCCCCGGGGGCGGGCCCCGCCGCGCACTCGACCGTGCGGCCGGGCCCGCCCCCGAGGCGTGTCCGGGGCCGGGCGGCGGACGCGGCCACGGTAGGAATCCGGACAACCACACACCGCCATGTCCTCCCCGGACCTCCCCATGACCTGGAGCCGATCCGGGTGAACAATGGCGGGAACGCCCCGTATCACGTACGGGGGAACCGCACGACGGTCCGCTCGACGACTGGCGCGAAGTGTGGGGTCGGACCTGGCCCCGTGCGACGGCGACGTGACAGGCGCCTGAAACGGTTTGCCGAACATGCGTAGGGTGCAGACAACCCCCACGGGGGGACGTACGCCGGGACACCGGGCACCGGGCGAGGGACGATGGGCGAAGGAGGGAGCCGAAGCGATGGGCGATCACAAAGAACAGCCCTTGCGGGTGGGCGCGGCGGTGCGGCGGCGACGCCGTGCGCTGGACCTCACCCTCGCCGTCGTGGCCGAGCGCAGCGGCCTGTCCGTGCCCTTCCTGAGCCAGATCGAGAACGAGCGGGCACGGCCCAGCCAGAACTCCCTGGAGAAGGTCGCCGACGCCCTGCGCACCACCGCCGTGGAACTCCTCGCCGCGGCCGACCCGGCGTGCAGCGTCGACGTCGTCCGTGCCGAGGGGGCCGGAGGCGAACCGGGGGCCGCCCCGCGGGTGCGCTCCCTGGTGCGCGGTCATCACCAGATGCACGCCTCCGAGTTCATCGGCGACCATGACGCGGGCCGCGAACTCCAGTTCCGCAACGACCAGTTGATGTACGTGGCGGACGGCGCCGTGGAGATCGAGGCGGAGGGGCGCGCCTACCGCCTGGGCCGCGGCGACACCCTGTACCTCACCGGAGGCGTCCGGCACCGCTGGCGTGCCACGGTCCCGGAGACGCGGCTCGTCGTCGTCGCCGTGGCCGAGCACATCGAGGCGGTACGGGACGGACCGCGCCGGTGAGCGGCGTCCGGGTCGTCTCCCTCGTCCCGTCGCTGACGGAGGCCGTGGCGCTCTCCGCCCCCGGCCTGCTGGTCGGCGCCACCGACTGGTGCACGCATCCCGCGGGGCTGGACGTCGTCCGCGTCGGCGGCACGAAGAACCCGAAGACGGACCGGATCGTCTCCCTCGCCCCCGACCTGGTGCTCGCCAACGAGGAGGAGAACCGCGAGCCCGACCTGGCGGCCCTGCGCGCGGCGGGCGTCGAGGTGCTGGTGACGGAGGTGCGGACGCTGCCGCAGGCCTTCCGGGAGCTGGCCGGGGTGCTCACGGCGTGCGGGGCGCCCCCGCGGCCCCGGTGGCTGGACGAGGCCGAAGCCGCCTGGGACGCCCTGCCCGCGCCGCCGGAGCGCCGGACGGCGGTGGTGCCGATCTGGCGGCGGCCCTGGATGGTGCTGGGCCGGGACACCTTCGCCGGCGACCTGCTGTCCCGGCTCGGCGTCGACCACCCGTACGCGGCCCACCCGGAGCGCTACCCGCGGATCCCGCTCGACGCGTTGCGCGCGACCGGCCCGGACCTGGTCGTGCTGCCCGACGAGCCGTACCGCTTCACCGCGGACGACGGGCCGGAGGCCTTCCCCGGGCTGCCCTGCGCCCTGGTCAGTGGCCGGCACCTCACCTGGTACGGTCCGTCGCTGGCCGAGGCGCCGGCCGTGCTGGGGCGGGCCCTGCGAGCAGCGCGCCGCTGACCAGGCCCCGCACGGTGTGCACCGCGGCGGTGGCCCAGGCGGCGAGCAGGACGGCGTACAGGACGAGCGTGAGCCCGTCGTAGGCGAGCAGCCCGGTGCGCCGGGCCAGCGCCTCGGCGCCGGTGACGCAGGTGCCGACCGGGAAGGTGAACGACCACCACGTCATCGAGAAGCGCATCCCCCGGCGCCGGGCCCGTACGACCAGGGCGCCGGCGAGGCAGAGCCACAGCAGCGCGAAGCCCATGACGGGCACTCCGTACAGGACCGCGAGCAGGCCGAACCCCTCGTCGTACGGCGCCGGCACGACACCGGGGGCGGCGTCGGCGAACGCGCCGACGGCGGTGGTGGACTGGCCGAGCGGCCCGAGCACCAGGAACAGCGTCGGGGTGAGCGCGAGGGGCGGTGGGCCGCCGGCGACCAGGCGGGCGAAGACCAGCGGCAGCATCAGCAGGGTCGCGATCAGGCTGAGTCCGAACAGCGCGAAGCAGGCGAGCAGCAGCGTCAGCCGGGGCTGCCCCGGCGGCAGGTGGGGGACCAGGTGCGGTCCGAGGGCGGCGGACACCATGGGCGCGACCAGCGGCAGCAGCCACGCGGGCGTCGCCTGCTCCGGCGTGACCCGGTGGCGTACGGCCATGAGGTACGGGACGGCCACGGCGGCCACGAGCCCGACGGCCGTACCGGCGGTGAACAGCACGGCGTCGAGGGCGACGGCGGGTCCGGTGCCGGTCCAGTCCCGCCCGACGGTGAGGGCGCCGCCGCCGACGGCCAGGAGCGCCATGGACAGGCAGCCGTAGAACGGGGCCGTGGCCGGGTCGAGCAGATGGGCGCGGGCCCGGTCGCGGTGATGGGCCCAGTGCAGGGCACGGGCGGCGAGCAGGGCCACGAGGAGGACGAGGGACAGGGCCCAGACGGCGGTGAGCGCGGTGCGCAGCCCGGGCACGCGCAGGGGCAGCGCGGCTCCGGAACCGGCCACGACGGCGGTGCCCATGACGCAGGCGTACCAGTTGGGTCCGAGGTGGCGGACGGCCGTGGCGCGCGCGGGCCGTGCGGTGGCACGGGGGAGGGAAGGCCGGGAACGGGCTGTGACAACCATGGTCACACGGTCGTGCAGGGGCGGGGCGGTCACCAGGGAGCACCCCTCTATGGCGACATAAGCTGGTCTTATGAGCAGGACGGACGACCACGCCGACGACCGGCCACCGGCCACCGGATCCCTGGCCCACCGGGTGCCGGACCTCGGGGCGCTGGAACTGCTGCTGGCGGTGGCGCGGCTGGGGAGTCTGGGCGGGGCGGCGCGGGAGCTGGGCATCACCCAGCCCGCGGCGAGCAGCCGGGTCCGGTCGATGGAGCGGCAGCTCGGAGTGGCGCTGGTGGACCGCTCGCCGCGGGGCTCGCGGCTGACCGCCGCGGGGGCGCTGGTCACCGACTGGGCGCGGCGGATCGTGGAGGCGGCGGAGGCCTTCGACGCGGGGGCGCAGGCCCTGCGGGACCGCAGGGACTCACGGCTGCGGGTGGCGGCGAGCATGACGATCGCCGAGTACCTGCTCCCCGGCTGGCTGATCGCCCTGCGCACCGAGCGGCCGGACACGGCGGTGTCGCTGCTCGCCGGGAACTCGGCGGCGGTGGCGCAGCGGCTGCTGTCGGGCGAGGCGGACCTGGGGTTCGTGGAGGGGCTCACGGCGCCGACCGGTCTGGACTCCGTGGTGATCGCCCATGACCGGCTGATCGTCGTGACGGCACCGTCCCACGCCTGGGCCCGCCGCGGGCGCCCGCTCGCCGCGGAGGAACTGGCGGCCACCCCGCTGATCCTGCGGGAGACGGGCTCCGGCACCCGCCAGGTCCTGGACGCCGCCCTGGGCGGGCCGGCCCGCCCGCTGATCGAGCTGTCCTCCACGACCGCGGTGAAGGCGGCGGCGGTGAGCGGTGCCGGCCCGGCGGTCCTCAGCGAGCTGGCCGTGGGGGAGGAGCTGGCGATGCGCCGTCTGGTCCGGATCCCCGTGCATCGCATCGCGCTGGCCCGGGACCTGCGGGCGGTGTGGCCGACCGGCCACCGCCCCACGGGCCCGGCACGGGACCTGCTGTCGCTGACCCGGGGGTGAGGGGCGCGTCCGCCGCTCCGGCCGGCCGGGGCGCCGGTGGCGGCGGACGGCGCGGGCCGGGCGGACGACGCTACCCGCGCGGCGCGTCCCGGCCGAAAGCCGCGGCGGCCTCGACCAGGGCCCGCACCACCCTCACGTCGTCGCCCATCTCCGGGTGCCACTGGACGCCCAGGACCCAGGGGGCCGCCGGGAGCTCGACCGCCTCCACCGTGCCGTCCTCCGCGTGGGCCGACGGCACCAGGCCCCCGCCCAGGCGGTCCACCGCCTGGTGGTGGAAGGCCGGCACGGAGGCCTCCTCCGGGACGAGCCCGGCGTAGCGCGTGCCCGGCACCGGCTTGACCGGGTGGCGGCCGAAGACGCCCGGCACCTCGGCGTGGCCGTCGACGTGCTGGACGAGTGTGCCGCCGAGGGCGACGTTCAGCAACTGCATGCCCCGGCAGATCCCCAGCAGCGGGAGACCGCGCTCCAGGGCCGCCTCGATCAGCGCGAGTTCCCAGGCGTCCCGCGCCCGCGCGGGCGGCCCGGTGCGCGGGTCGGGCTCGGCGCCGTAGCGGGCGGGCTCCACGTCCGGGCCGCCCGCGATCACCAGGCCGTCGAGCCGCGCCACCGCCGCCGCGGCGTGCTCCGGCGCGTCCGGCGGGAGCAGCGCGGCCAGTCCGCCCGCCCGCCGCACCAGCCGCGGGTAGCCGGCGGGCAGCAGCACGGCGTCCAGCCGCCACACGCCCCAGCGCACGTCGGACTCCGCGTACGTGCTGATGCCGATCAGTGGCCCGGTCGCCATGCCGCGCGCCTTTCGTCCGTGTCGGTCCCGGGACGACGTCGGTCCCGGGACGAGGCCGGTCCCGGGACCACTCTGCCTCGGCCGCCGCCGGGGCCGCGAACTCCTCCTCCGGTGAGGCGGACGCGCAGGGAGCGGAGGGCGCGGACGGGGCGAAAGACGCGGAGGGCACGGACGGGAGGCTCACGGGGCGGCTCCCCGCGGGGCGGCGGCGAAGGAGACAATGGCATGGATCCAGACCTTTGTGATTCCTCACCTTCGTGGGGCGGACGGCGGGGGCGCAAGACCCGTGCGCCGCGCCGCGGTGCACCCCGACCCCCTCGTCCCTCCCTCGCCCCCGCCCCCCGTCTCTCTCGTCCCCCTCCGGCGGCCGTCACGCCAGGAACCCCCGCAGCAGCGCCGCCGTCCCCGCGCAGTGCTCGCGCATCACCTCCCGCGCCCCCTCCGCGTCCCCCTCCAGCACCGCCTCGACCAGCGCGGTGTGCTGCCGCTGGGAGTGCTCCAGGTTGCGCACCAGGAGCGGGATGCAGTCCAGCAGGTCGTTCACCGTCGCCCGTATCGCCGCGTACTGGACGCTCAGCGTCGGCGAACCGCACAGCTCGGCCAGCGTGAGGTGGAACAGCGTGTCCAGGCGCCGGTAGTCGGCCAGCGGGGCGTCCCGGGTGCCGGCCAGCGCCCCGCGCAGCCGGGCCGCCCGCCCGCCCGTCAGGCCGTGCGCCGCGCACAGGCCCGCCGCCCCCACCTCCAGCACCTCGCGGAAGCGCAGCACGTCCTCGATGTCGACCCCGGCGATCCGCCGCCGCAGCTCCTCCCCGCCCGTGTCCGTCGGCCGGGGCAGCACGAACGTGCCGCCGTACCGGCCGCGCCGGGACTCCACCAGCCCCTGGTCCTGGAGCACCTTCAGCACCTCGCGCAGCGTCACCCGGCTGATGCCCAGCCGCTCCGCCAGCTCCCGCTCGGCCGGCAGCCGCTCCCCGCCCACCACCAGCCCCAGGCGCAGGACCTGGAGGATCTGCTCCAGCGCCTCCTCGAAGCCGTTGCCCGCGCGGACCGGTCGCAGCACCGGCGCGAGGCGGTCCCCGACCGCGCCGCCCCCGTTCTCCGGCATGTGGCCGTGCCCCCTTCCCAAGCAATGGTTCCCGGCAATACCTTATGGCTCCCGGCCGGCCGAAGAAGCCCGAGGAGGCTCCCCCGTGGCAGACCGCACACCCCCGCTCGGTGTCGAGGAGCTGCGCGCCCTCGTCGCGGGCGGCGAGATCGACACGGTCGTCCTGGCCTTCCCCGACATGCAAGGGCGGCTCCAGGGCAAGCGGTTCGCCGCGCGCTTCTTCCTCGACGAGGTCCTCCGGCACGGCACCGAGGGCTGCAACTACCTGCTCGCCGTCGACGCCGACATGAACACCGTCGACGGCTACGCGATGTCCTCGTGGGAGAACGGCTACGGCGACTTCGCCCTGTACCCCGACCTCGCCACCTTGCGCCGCGTGCCCTGGAACGAGGGCACCGCCCTGGCCGTCGCCGACCTCGCCTGGGACGACGGCTCCCCGGTCGTCGCCGCCCCCCGGCAGATACTGCGCCGCCAGCTGGACCGCCTCGCCGCGCTCGGCTACACCGCCCAGGTCGGTACCGAGCTGGAGTTCATCGTCTTCCGGGACACCTACGAACAGGCCTGGGACGCCGGCTACCGGGGACTCACCCCGGCCAACCGGTACAACGTCGACTACTCGGTGCTCGGCACCGGCCGCGTCGAGCCCCTGCTGCGCCGCATCCGCAACGAGATGGCCGGCGCCGGACTCACCGTCGAGTCCGCCAAGGGCGAGTGCAACCCGGGCCAGCACGAGATCACCTTCCGCTACGACGAGGCCCTGGTCACCTGCGACCAGCACGCGGTCTACAAGACCGGCGCCAAGGAGATCGCCGCCCAGGAGGGCGTCTCGCTCACCTTCATGGCCAAGTACGACGAGCGCGAGGGCAACTCCTGCCACATCCACCTCTCCCTCGCGCACGCCGACGGCGCCACCGCCATGCCGGACTCCGCCGAGGAGCCGGACGCCATGTCCGAGGTCATGCGCCGCTTCCTCGCCGGGCAGCTCGCGGCGCTCCGCGAGTTCTCCCTGCTCTACGCCCCGCACATCAACTCCTACAAGCGGTTCCAGCCGGACTCCTTCGCCCCGACCGCCGTCACCTGGGGACGCGACAACCGCACCTGCGCCCTGCGCGTGGTCGGCCACGGCCGCTCCCTGCGCTTCGAGAACCGGCTCCCCGGCGGCGACGTCAACCCCTACCTCGCGGTGGCGGGCATGGTCGCGGCCGGCCTGTACGGCATCGAGCAGGGGCTCGAACTGCCCGAGCCCTGCTCCGGCAACGCCTACGCCGGGGCCTTCGAGCGCGTCCCCACCACCCTGCGCGAGGCCGCCGAGCTGTGGGAGACCAGCGCGATCGCCAAGGCCGCCTTCGGCGACGAGGTCGTCGCGCACTACCGCACCATGGCGCGCGTCGAGATCGACGCCTTCGACGCCGCGGTCACCGACTGGGAGCGGCGCCGCTCCTTCGAACGCATGTGAGGCCCGCCGTGTCCCACGAGCCACCGGAGCCACCCGCGCTCCAGGTACGCAACCCCGCGACCGAGGAGGTGATCGCCACCGTCCCGGCGGCGACGGCCGCCGACGTCGACGCCGCCGTGACGCGCGCCGCCCGCGCGCAGACCGCCTGGGCCGCCCTCGCGCCCGGCGACCGGGCCCGGCTGCTGCGCCGCTTCGCCGCCGCCGTCGACGGGCACACCGAGGAGCTGGCCCGCCTGGAGGTCCGCGAGGCCGGCCACACCCTCGGCAACGCCCGCTGGGAGGCGGGCAACGTCCGCGACCTGCTCGACTACGCGGCCGGGGGAGTGGAACGCCTGACCGGCCGCCAGATCCCGGTCGCCGGGGGCGTGGACGTCACCTTCCTCGAACCGCTCGGCGTCGTCGGCGTCATCGCCCCCTGGAACTTCCCGATGCCCATCGCCGCCTGGGGCACCGCGCCCGCGCTCGCCGCCGGCAACGCGGTGCTCCTCAAGCCCGCCGAGGCCACCCCCCTCACCGCCCTGCGCCTGGCCGAACTGGCCCTCGCGGCGGGGCTCCCCGAGGGACTGTTCCAGGTGCTCCCCGGCCACGGGCCCGTCACCGGCGACGCGCTCGTCGAGCACCCCGAAGTGGCGAAGATCGTGTTCACCGGGTCGACGTCCGTGGGCAGGCGGGTGTGGGCCCGGGGCGCGGCGCACCTCAAGCGCGTCACCCTCGAACTCGGCGGCAAGAGCCCCAACATCGTCTTCGCCGACGCCGACCTGGAGGCCGCCGCGGCCGCCGCCCCCATGTCCTTCCTCGACAACGCCGGCCAGGACTGCTGCGCCCGCACCCGCATCCTCGTGCAGCGCGCCGTCCACGACCGCTTCCTCGGCCTCCTCGCCCCCGCGATCGAGTCCGTCCGGGTCGGCGACCCGGCCGACGAGCACGTCCAGATGGGCCCGCTGATCTCCGCGCCCCAGCTGGACCGGGTCCGCTCCTACGTCACCGACGATCTCGACGGCATCCGCGGCAAGGCCCCCGAGGGCCCCGGCTACTGGTTCCCGCCCACCGTCCTCACCGGCGTCGAGCCGCACGCGCGGGTGGCCGTCGAGGAGGTCTTCGGCCCCGTCGCCGTGGTCCTCCCGTTCGACGACGAGGCCGACGCCGTACGCCTGGCCAACGCCACCGACTACGGTCTGTCCGGCTCGATCTGGACCCGGGACGTGGGCCGCGCCCTGCGCGTCTCCCGGGCCGTCCGCGCGGGCAACCTGTCCGTCAACTCGCACTCCAGCGTCCGCTACTGGACCCCCTTCGGCGGGTTCAAGCAGTCCGGCGTCGGACGCGAGCTCGGCCCGGACGCCCTGGCCGCCTTCACCGAGACCAAGAACGTCTTCATCAGCACGGAGAGCACGCAGAGCACGCAGAACACGCAGAACACGGAGGGCCCCGCACAGTGAGCGCAGAGACTTCCCGGACCCCGGACACCGTCTGCCGCCGCCTGGTCGGCCGGACCGCCGTCGTCACCGGAGCGGGCAGCGGCATCGGCCTCGCCGCCGCCCGCCGGCTCGCCTCCGAGGGCGCCCACGTCGTCTGCGGCGACGTCGACGAGGCACGCGGCAAGGCGGCCGCCGAGGAGACCGGCGGGATCTTCGTCGACGTCGACGTCACCGACCCCGGGCAGGTCGAGGCCCTGTTCCGAGCGGCCCACGACACCTACGGCAGCGTCGACGTCGCCTTCAACAACGCCGGCATCTCCCCGCCCGACGACGCCTCCATCCTGGAGACGGGACTGGAGGCCTGGAAGCGCGTCCAGGAGGTGAACCTCACCTCCGTCTACCTGTGCTGCAAGGCCGCCCTCCCCCACATGCGGCGCCAGGGCAGGGGCTCGATCATCAACACCGCGTCCTTCGTGGCCCGGATGGGGGCGGCCACCAGCCAGATCTCGTACACCGCCTCCAAGGGCGGCGTCCTCGCCCTGTCCCGCGAGCTCGGCGTGCAGTTCGCCCGGGAGGGCATCCGGGTCAACGCGCTGTGCCCCGGGCCGGTCAACACCCCGCTGCTGCGGGAGCTGTTCGCCGAGGACCCCGAGCGCGCGGCCCGCCGCCTGGTCCACATCCCGCTCGGCCGGTTCGCCGAGGCCGAGGAGATCGCCGCCGCCGTCGCCTTCCTGGCCAGCGACGACTCCTCCTTCGTCAACGCCACCGACTTCCTGGTGGACGGCGGGATCTCGGGCGCTTACGTCACACCGCTGTGAACCCCGCCCTACAGTGCCGGGATGAGCATGACGCCTCCGCCCGGCTGGTACCGCGACCCGCACGCCCCGCACCTGGAACGCCGGTGGGACGGCGCGGCCTGGACCGAGGACCGGCGCGCCCCCGGGGCCGCCGGACCGCCGCCCCCGCAGAGCGGCGGCGGTCGCACCGGCCCGGTGGCCCTCACCGCCGCCGGGGCCGTGCTCGTCGCCGCGGTCGTCACCGCGGCGGTGGTCCTCGGCGGGGACGACGGCGATCCGCCGCCGAGGACCGGACCGGCGGCGACCGCCTCCGCCCCCGAGCCGCGGACCCCGTCCCCGTCCGACACCCCCTCCGAGCCCCCGGCCGTGGTCGAGGACCAGCTCAACGGCATCACCTTCCCGCTCCTCGACGGCTGGGTCCGGCCGCAGCACGTCGCCCAGGACGACGTCGTCATGACCACCGAGGGCACCTACGACTGCCCCGGCGAGGGCACCGTCTGCCGCCACGGCCTCGTCGTCTCCCGCACGGTGACCGGGTCCGACGAGACCTCGCCCCGGCTGCTCGCCGAGGAGGACATCCCGGAGGCGGCCGACGCCGCCTTCCACGAGGACACCCTCGGCCAACGCCCCTACGGGGGCATCGAGTCCCACCGGGTCGTCGGCTCCGGACCGGTCGCGGTGGCGGGGCGCGCCGGGTACTTCGTGCGCTGGCGCGTGACGACCGCCGAGGGCCCCGGCGGCTACGTGCAGTCGCTGGTCTTCCCGTCCGGCGTCGGCACCGGGTCGCCCGTCCTCGTCCGGTACGTCTTCGACGCGGGCGAGGACGGCCCCCCACCGGCCGACATGGACCGCATCACCCGGGGCATCCGCTCCCTCGGCGGCGCCGGCTCGGGCGGCGTCGGCAGCAGCATCGGCCCGGCGGACTGAGCGGTCACAGGAACGTGCGGCCCTCGCCGCGATACGTCGGCACCGTCGCCGTCACGGCCCCGCCCTCGACCAGGTGCAGCACGTCGAACCGCTCGCACAGTTCCCCCGCCTTGGCGTGCCGGAACCACACCCGGTCGCCGATCAGCAGGTCGTCGGCGGGCGAGCCCAGCAACGGCGTCTGCACCTCGCCGGCCCCCTCCTGCGGGTCGTAGCGCAGCCCCTCGGGCAGGTACGGCACCGGCAGCCGGTCGGCACCGGGCGCGCCGGACGCCGGATACCCCCCGCCGAGCACCGTCACCACCCCCACACCGGGCCGCCGGACGACGGGCTGGGCGAAGAGGGCCGCCGGACGCCCCGTGAACGACGTGTAGTGGTCGAACAGCCGCGGCACGTACAGCCCCGACCCGGCGGCGACCTCCGTGACCGCGTCCTCCGCGGCGGTGTGCTGCACACTGCCCGTGCCGCCGCCGTTGACGAACTCCAGGTCCGGCACGACGGCCCGCACCGCGCGCACGGCCGCCGCGCGCCGCTCGGCCAGCTCGCGCCGGGCCGCGGCCTGCATCAGCCGTACCGCCCGGGACCGCAGCGGCCGGCCGGCCACCGCGTCGCCGACACCGGCGACATGGCCCTCGTACGCCATGATCCCCACGACCCGGAACCCGGGCCGCCGGGCCACCGCGCGCGCCACCTCGGCGAGCCGCGCGGGGGAGTGCAGCGGGGAGCGCCGGGCGCCGACCCGCACCCGCCCGCCCAGCAGCTTCAGGGAGGTGTCCAACTCCAGGCAGACCCGCACGACTTCGGTGCCACCGGCCCGCGCGGCGTCGATGAGGTCCAGCTGCGCCGGATCGTCGACCATGACCGTGACGGCGGCGGCGAGCTTGGGGTCGGCCGTGAGCTCGGCGTACCGGGCGCGGTCGGCGGAGGGGTAGGCGAGCAGCACGTCGTCGAAGCCGGAGCGGGCCAGCCACAGGGACTCGGCGAGCGTGAACGACATGACGCCCGCGAAACCCCCGCGGGCCAGGACTCGTTCGAGCAGCGCCCGGCAGCGCACGGACTTGCTGGCCACCCGGACCGGTTTCCCGCCGGCCCGGCGGACCAGGTCGTCCGCGTTGGCGTCGAAGGCGTCCAGGTCCACGATCGCCAGGGGGGCGTCGAGATGGGCGGTGGCCCGGTCGTAACGGGCCCGGTCCGAGGCGCGCGCAGTCATGGACGCAGCCTGCCAGATGGGATTACCGCAGGGTAGGGGATGTTCCGGGCAGATGCCGCGGCCCTGCGGACTGGTTCCCGCTCGGGCGGGGGCACACCGTAGAGTGACGCGCACGCACGGCGGAACGGCGCCGGCCGGAGGTCCGGGCCGGGGTGACGCACCGTCGGTGCGGGTATCTGTGCCCGGGACGAGTCCGTGCCGGGCCCCTGGCAGGAGCACACCGGCCCGCACGTGAGGAACGGCCCGGACACGAGGAAACGGGGGGTGCATGAGCACGGAAGCGCGGCGCGCCTCCCACCCCCCGCGCCCCACGGCGCCTCCGTCCGCACCCCCGCGTCCGTCCACGCCGCCGCCCCCCTCCACGCCTCCGCGCCCCGCGCATCCGCCGAGGGCGGCGCAGGACGGCGGCACGGCGGGCCCGGACCGCCGACGGCGCCCCGCCCCGCAGGAACCCTCCCGCGCGACCCCCGCGCAGGGCCCGGTCGCGGGCGCCCCCTGGGGCGACTCGCCGAACGGCGAGCCGGCGGGCCGGACCACGGGCGGGGCCGGCGCGTTCGACGTGCGTGAGCCGGCCCGGGACGGCGGGAGCACGGACACGGACGCCGGTGCGGCCGGTCCCGGTCGTACGCCCCCCTCCCCGTCCGGCTCCACGCCGCTGCGGCCCCGGCCCCCGGGCCCCGCGGCGCCCCCGCCTCCGCGTGCCTCCGCCCGCTTCCCGGACGCGCCGCCGACCGTCGGCCGAGGGGACCGGGAAGCCGGAGAGGCGCGGTCCGCGGGCGCCCCCCGCCCGGGCGGCGCCACCGCCGTACCGCGGCAGCCCGGTCACCGCCCCGCCCGGGGCCGCGCGGACGCGCCCCCGGAGACTCCGTCGGAGGAGACCACCCGCCTGCGCCCGGTCCCCGCGGACCGCCCGCGCCCGCCCTCCACCGCTCCGCTCGACGCGTCCCGGCCGGGCACCGGCGCTCCCGACCCCGCCCTCTCGTGGAGCGCCCCCACGGCCCCGGGCGGCACGCGCCGCGGGACCGGGCGGCCGACCGTGTCGTTCGGGGAACCGGAGGGCTACGACGAGGACGCGCGCCCGCACCCGCTCGGGCGGCGCGGCCGGTCCCAGGCGGTCGCCGCCGCCGTCTGCCTCGTGCTGGGAGCGGGCCTGATCGGCGGCGCCGTCACCGGGAGCTGGCTCGCCGGGGACTCCGGCGGGTCCGGGGCCCGCAGCGGCTTCGCCGCCGCCGGGGACCTGTGGCGCAACGTCCCCGTCGACCAGTTGTTCCCGCCCACCGTGCGGGGCGGGGGCGCGGGCCCCGGCGGCGCCGACCGGACCTGGACCCGTGTCGCGGTGGCCCCCGACAGCGGCTGCGATGAGGCCTTCGACCCCCTGCTGCGCACGGTCCTGGACCCCGTCGGCTGCGCACGCCTGCTGCGCGCCACCTACACCGACGCCACGCGGAGCCACGTCACCACCGTCGGCCTGCTGTTCACCAAGGCCGACGCCGCCGGCATGGCCTCCCTCGCCCGCCGCTTCGAGACCGAGCGCCTGGACCGCCGCACCGATCTGATGCCCCTGCCGTACGCCGCGAAGGACACGACCGCCGCCGGGTTCGGCGCCCGGCAGCGTGCCTCCTGGACGATCTCCGTCCTCACGGACGCCCCCGTCGTCGTCTACGCCGTCTCCGGCTGGGCCGACGGCCGCACCGTCGCCGACCCGCAGCCCGCCGGGGAGGCCATGGAGTCCGGCACCACCACCGCCCCCGCGCAGGCCGGCCTCGGCCACGAGGCGCGGGGCCTGGCCGACCGGGTCGAGCGCGGCGTGCGGGGGCACGCCGGCACCGCCACGGAGCGTCCGTCATGAGGCCGGTCCTCGGCCGGCGCCCCGCCGCGGCCCTCGGGGTCCTGCTCGCCGCCTCCCTCGCCCTGCTGCCCGCCACCGCCGCGCACGCCGACGGCATCCGTGCCCGGCAGTGGGCCCTGGAGGCCATGCACACCGAGGAGGCCTGGCGGACCACGCGGGGCGAGGGCGTCACCGTCGCCGTCCTGGACACCGGCGTCGAGGCCGACCACCCCGATCTCGAGGGCAACGTCCTCACCGGCAAGGACCTGGTCGGCTTCGGCGCCGGACCCGGCGACCGCGCCTGGGCCCGCCACGGCACCGCCATGGCCGGGATCATCGCCGGCCACGGACACGGACCCGGCAACGCCGAGGGCGTCATGGGCATCGCGCCCGAGGCCAGGATCCTCCCCGTCCGCGTCATCCTCGAGGACGGCGACCCGGCCCGCGCCAAGGCCCGCAGCACCCGCGGCAACGCCCTCGCCGAGGGCATCCGGTGGGCCGCCGACCACGGGGCCGACGTCATCAACCTCTCCCTCGGCGACGACTCCGCCTCCGCGCACGCCGAACGCGGCGAGGACGAGGCCATCCAGTACGCCCTGCGCAAGGGCGTGGTCGTCGTGGCCTCCGCCGGGAACGGCGGCGAGAAGGGCGACCGCGTCTCCTACCCGGCCGCCTACCCGGGCGTCATCACCGCCACCGCCGTGGACCGCTACGGCACCCGCGCCCCGTTCTCCACCCGCCGCTGGTACGCCACGGTCAGCGCCCCCGGGGTGGACGTGATCATCGCCGACCCCGACCGCAAGTACTACGAGGGCTGGGGCACCAGCGCCGCCGCCGCGTTCGTCTCCGGCGCCGCCGCCCTGATCAGGTCGGCCCACCCGGACCTGACCCCGGCCCAGGTCAAGCGGCTCCTGGAGGACACCGCCCGCAACGCCCCCGCCGACGGCCGGGACGACTCCCGCGGCTTCGGCTTCGTCGACCCGGCCGCCGCCCTCGAGGCCGCGGCCCGCCTGGAGCCCGAGGACCCGGAGCCGGCGTCCTACGGCCGGAAGTACTTCGGCCCCGGCCCGGACACCGACGCCTCCGACGACGGCACCGCCGCCTGGGCGGCCCCCCTCGCGGGCGGCGCCGGCGGCGTGCTGCTGGTCGCCGCGGTGGTCCTGTGGCGCGGGCGGCGCGCGCGGGACGAGGACTTCCGGGCCTGAGCGCGCACGGGCCCCACCGGCGACGGGGCCGCCCGCGTCCGGGCCGGGCACGGGCGGCCGATAGGGTCGGTGACCGTGGCGAACAAGAACATTCCCGACCCCGCCTTCCGCGACGACGACGGCTCCGCCGACCCCCGGCTGAGCGCGGCGCTCGCCGCCTGGGCCGAGGACCACGAGGCCGTCGGCCCCGTCCTCGAGGCGCTCAAGGGCGCCCGGCTGCTGGTACCGGTGGTGGCCGTCCTCGGCGAGGTCGAGGAGGACGAGAACGGGCTGCGCCGGGAGAAGACCAGCGAGATGGCCGTCCCCACCCTCAAGGCGGGCGCCCGCATCGCGCTGCCGGCCTTCACCTCCACCGACTCGCTCGCCCGCTGGGATCCGGCGGCCCGCCCCGTCGCCGTCCCCCTGCACCAGGCCCTGCAGGCCGCCGCGCACGAGAAGGCGGACACGGTGGTCCTGGACATGGCGGGGCCGGTGCCCTTCGAGCTGACCGGCCCCGCGCTGCTCGCGCTCGCCGAGGGCCGTACGACCACCGACCCGCTCGCCGACCCGGCGGTCACCGGGGCCGTGCGCGCGGTCGTCGCCGAGGAGCCCGCCGTCCTGCGCGCCCACCTGGGGCCGGGGCAGGCCGACGGCACCCTCGCCGTCGTCCTCGACCCCGCCGTGCCCGCCGCCGACGCCGTCCGCGCCGTGGCACGGAGACTGGCCGCCGACGAGACGCTGAGGGCCCGCCTGGTGCGCGGCCTCGACCTGGCGGTCCTGCCGGCCGGGGTGACGCCTCCGGGCGAGCCCTTGTACGTGCGCGGCTGAACCGGTCGTCGGCCGCGGGTCCGGATCAGACGCGGATCAGGCCGCAGATCAGGCGTAGAGGGGGCCCGTGTACTTCTCGCCCGGGCCCTGGCCCGGCTCGTCCGGGACCAGCGAGGCCTCGCGGAAGGCCAGCTGGAGCGACTTCAGGCCGTCGCGCAGCGGCGCCGCGTGGAACGAGCTGATCTCGGTCGCGCTCGCGTCCAGCAGACCGGCCAGCGCGTGCACCAGCTTGCGGGCCTCGTCCAGGTCCTTGAAGGTGTCGCCCTCCTCGGTCAGACCGAGCTTCACGGCGGCGGCGCTCATCAGGTTGACGGCGACCGTCACGATCACCTCGACCGCCGGGACCTCGGCGATGTCGCGGGCCATGGTGTCGAAGTCGGGGCTGCCGGGGGTCTCGGGGGAGTCCGGGGCGGAGGTGTCACTCATGCCCCACACGATAGGCGTACCGGGCGTGTCCCCTTGACGGCAGGAGGGGCGGGACGAGCGGTTAGCGCACCTTCTCGGGAGCTGCTAACCTTGTGTAACGACCGGTCGGACCCGTATGCCTCACGGCCCGCGAGCCCGGCCCATAAGTGGAGGCTTTCGAACTCCCACCTGGCCGCCCTCAGGGTGGCGGGTCACCGGTCAGGCGGCGTCGTCCCCGTGACGGCGGCCCGCCCGAAAGCGCGCCCCGCGATCCTCGCGGCGGTGCTCCGGTAGTTCGAGGAGCCCCGCCTGTGATCGTCCGGGGCGTTTTTGCTTCGGCGCGGTCAGGTCCAACGAACACAGACGTTACGCGGCTGTCCGCCAGACCGTCGCGTGGTGCTACCGAGGAGGATCCATCAGCGCCGAGCCCCGCATCAACGACCGGATTCGCGTTCCCGAGGTGCGACTTGTCGGTCCCAGTGGCGAGCAGGTCGGCATCGTGCCGCTCGCGAAGGCACTGGAGCTTGCGCAGGAGTACGACCTGGACCTGGTCGAGGTCGCGGCGAACGCCCGTCCGCCCGTGTGCAAGCTCATGGACTACGGGAAGTTCAAGTACGAGTCGGCCATGAAGGCCCGTGAGGCGCGCAAGAACCAGGCGCACACGGTCATCAAGGAGATGAAGCTCCGGCCGAAGATCGACCCGCACGACTACGACACCAAGAAGGGTCACGTCGTCCGGTTCCTCAAGCAGGGCGACAAGGTCAAGATCACGATCATGTTCCGTGGTCGCGAGCAGTCCCGGCCCGAGCTGGGCTACCGGCTGCTGCAGCGGCTCGCGGAGGACGTCCAGGACCTCGGGTTCGTCGAGTCGAACCCGAAGCAGGACGGCCGCAACATGATCATGGTTCTCGGTCCGCACAAGAAGAAGACCGAGGCGATGGCCGAGGCCCGCCAGGCTCAGGAGGCCCGCAAGGCGTCCGCGAAGGCCCACCCCGGCCGTTCGCAGAACCCTGCGGACACCGACGCCGAGGCGGCCGCCGAGGAGCCTGCCGAGGCGTGACTCCGGGGGCGCGAGCCCCAGGAAGCAACCGAAACAAGTACGACGCTCCACCGTGCCCGGTTTTCGCGACCGGGCACCGGAGCGCCACCGACGAGGAGAGAACGGCGCTATGCCGAAGAACAAGTCGCACAGCGGTGCCAGCAAGCGCTTCAAGATCACCGGCTCCGGCAAGGTGCTCCGCGAGCGCGCCGGCAAGCGCCACCTGCTCGAGCACAAGTCGTCCCGCGTGACGCGTCGCCTCACCGGCAACGCCGAGATGGCCCCGGGCGACGCCGCGAAGATCAAGAAGCTTCTCGGCAAGTGACGCCCCGGCGCGCGAGCGCCGTACGTACGTCAGACCGGGACCCAATCGATTTCGGGCCGTGTGCGCACCACCGCGGCCCCGCTACAAGGAGTTAAGAAGTGGCACGCGTCAAGCGGGCAGTCAACGCCCACAAGAAGCGCCGGGCGATCCTCGAGCAGGCCTCCGGCTACCGCGGTCAGCGTTCGCGCCTGTACCGCAAGGCCAAGGAGCAGGTCACCCACTCGCTGGTCTACAACTACAACGACCGCAAGAAGCGCAAGGGCGACTTCCGTCAGCTGTGGATCCAGCGCATCAACGCCGCTGCCCGCGCCAACGGCATCACGTACAACCGCTTCATCCAGGGTCTGAAGGCCGCGAACGTCGAGGTCGACCGCAAGATCCTGGCCGAGCTGGCCGTCAACGACGCCACCGCCTTCGCCGCGCTCGTCGAGGTCGCGCAGAAGGCGCTGCCGGCGGACGTGAACGCGCCCAAGGCTGCGTGACGCCGGCGCCGGCCCGAGCCGACGCCATGGACGGACCCGCGGGTGGAAACCCGCGGGTCCGTCGCTTGTGCGCCGCGGATGCCCGCGGCCGTCCGGCACCGCCGCTGCCGGCTGGGCGCCGCCGCGGAAAGACCGTGCCGCCGCAGATCGACGAGCTACCGAAAGTGACCAGCATGGCCCCTGCCGTCCCCGAGCCGATCTCCTCCCGTTCCCCCCGCGTCCTGGCCGCTCGGCGGCTGGCCAAGCGGAACTTCCGGGGGAAGGAGCGGCTGTTCCTCGCCGAGGGGCCGCAGGCCGTGCGGGAGGCCGCCGCGCACCGGGAGGGGCCGGTCCCCACGCTCGTCGAGCTGTTCACCACGCCCGAGGCCGCCGAGCGGTACGCCGACATCGTCGGTGGGGCCCGGGGCGCCGGAGCCCGTGTCCACCTCGCCTCCGAGCAGGTGATCGCCGACATCTCCACCACCGTCACCCCGCAGGGGCTCGTCGGGGTCTGCCGGTTCCTGGACACGCCCTTCGAACAGATCCTCGCCGCCCGGCCCCGGCTCGTCGCCGTCCTCGCCCACGTGCGCGACCCCGGGAACGCCGGCACCGTGCTGCGCTGCGCCGACGCGGCCGGAGCCGAGGCCGTGGTGCTCACCGACGCCTCCGTCGACCTGTACAACCCCAAGGCCGTCCGCGCCTCCGTCGGCTCCCTGTTCCACCTGCCCGTCGCGATCGGCGTCCCCGTCGAGCAGGCCGTGGCCGGACTGAGGGGCACGGGAGTGAGGGTGCTCGCCGCCGACGGCGCCGGTGACCGCGACCTCGACGACGAGCTGGACAAGAGCACCATGGGCGGGCCGACCGCGTGGGTCTTCGGCAACGAGGCCTGGGGGCTCCCGGAGGAGACCCGCGCGCTCACCGACGCCGTCGTGCGCGTCCCGATCCACGGAAAGGCGGAGAGCCTGAACCTGGCGACCGCCGCCGCCGTATGTCTCTACGCGTCGGCGCGTGCACAGCGCGCCGTCGGAGGGTGCCGCTCCGTCACCGGGAACTAGTAGGGTGACCAGCTCGGGGACCCTCCCCCAAGCTCTCGGCAGGGCTCGAGCACGGGGCGCCCCGAGGAAGGTCCGAGAGGTGGGATACGGGGATGAGCGTCGGTACGAGCAGCGCACCGGGAGCACGGCGGACGGCGCGCCCGCCCGCGTCCCGGCCCGGTGATCACGCCGAGCTCGGCATCGACCCCGACCAGCTGCCCGACGGACTCGTCGTCGCCGACGAGCACGGGCGGGTGATCTGCTTCAACACGGCGGCCGTGCGCATCACGGCCGTCCCCGCCGAGCGGGCCCTCGGGCAGCGGCTCGAGGCGGCCCTGCCGTTAGAGGACCTGGAGGGCCGCCGCTGGTGGCAGCTCACCGACCCCTACGGCGGCCTCGCCATCCGGGTGGGCCAGCCCGAGCGCAACCTGCTGCTGCCCGGCGGACGCGAGGTCCTCGTCTCGGCGCGCTACGTCCGCACCCGGCCCACCGGGCCGGTCCACCGCGTCGTCGTCACCCTGCGCGACACCGAGGCCCGGCGCCGCACCGAGCGCAGCCACGCCGAGCTGATCGCCACCGTCGCCCACGAACTGCGCTCCCCGCTCACCTCCGTCAAGGGCTTCACCGCCACCCTGCTCGCCAAGTGGGAGCGGTTCACCGACGACCAGAAGCGGCTGATGCTGGAGACCGTCGACGCCGACGCCGACCGGGTCACCCGGCTCATCGCCGAACTGCTCGACATATCGCGCATCGACTCCGGGCGCCTGGAGGTGCGGCGCCAGCCCGTCGACATCGGCGCCGCCGTCGGACGGCACATCCAGGCGTACGTCGCCGCCGGGCAGCCGGCCGACCGGTTCCTGCTGCGGGTCCAGCACCCGCTGCCCGATTTGTGGGCCGACCCGGACAAGATCGACCAGGTGCTCGGCAACCTGCTGGAAAATGCGGTGCGCCACGGCGAGGGAAACGTCACCATCGACATCACGCCCTCGGTGTCCCCGCGCGAACGGGACGGCGCCGAGCACGCAGCCACGTCGGTCACCGTGAGCGACGAGGGGCCCGGCATCCCGGAGGAGTCCATGAACCGCGTCTTCACCCGCTTCTGGCGGGGCAGCAAGCGTGGCGGGACGGGCCTGGGGCTGTACATCGTCAAGGGCATCGTCGAGGCCCACGGCGGCACCATCACGGTCGGACGCGCCCCCGAGGGCGGCGCCCAGTTCCGATTTACGCTGCCCGTGGGGGCACCGGCGTATCTCGCCTGAGCGGCCCGCGGGCACATCCGTTCCTCCCCACCCCGTTAGACTCGACCCTTGGCACCTTTGTGTCCCGAGACGGGTCTCGGACGGATCCCGGGCGAACCTCGCGGACGGCGGAGGATTCGTCGAGGGGCCGGCCACGAGTCGGTGACGGGGACCATCAGCCAGCCAATCGGAAGCACGGGAAGAGATGTCGGCACCCAATAAGTCGTACGACCCTGTCGAGGTCGAGGCGTTGAAACCGGAAGAGATCGAGCGCATGCGGGACGAGGCGCTCGCCGCCTTCGCCGCCGCGGACTCCCTCGACGCGCTCCACGAGGCCAAGGTCGCCCACACCGGCCCCACCTCACCGCTGGCCCTCGCCAACCGCGAGATCGGCGCCCTGCCCCCGCACGCCAAGGCCGACGCCGGCAAGCGCGTGGGCCAGGCGCGCGGTGCCGTGAACAAGGGCCTCGCCGCCCGCCAGGCCGAGCTCGAGGCGGAGCGGGACGCCCGCGTGCTGGTCGAGGAGGCCGTGGACGTCACGCTGCCCCACGACCGCGTCCCGGCCGGCGCCCGCCACCCGCTGACCACCCTGTCGGAGCGCATCGAGGACGTCTTCGTGGCCATGGGCTACGAGGTCGCCGAGGGACCCGAGGTCGAGGCCGAGTGGTTCAACTTCGACGCCCTCAACATCGGCCCGGACCACCCGGCCCGCGGGGAGCACGACACCTTCTTCGTGCAGGGTCCCCGGGGCGGCACCGAGTCCGGTGTCGTGCTGCGCACCCACACCTCGCCCGTGCAGATCCGCTCCCTGCTCGACCGCGAGCTGCCGGTCTACGTGATCTGCCCCGGCCGCGTCTACCGCACCGACGAACTGGACGCCACCCACACCCCGGTGTTCCACCAGGTCGAGCTCCTCGCCGTCGACGAGGGCCTGACCATGGCGGACCTCAAGGGCACGCTGGACCACATGGTGCAGTCGCTGTTCGGCGAGGGCATGAAGACCCGGCTGCGGCCGAACTTCTTCCCCTTCACCGAGCCGAGCGCCGAGATGGACATGCTCTGCTACGTCTGCAAGGGCGAGTCCGTCGGCAACCCCGACCGGCCCTGCCGCACCTGCTCGTCCGAGGGCTGGATCGAGCTCGGCGGCTGCGGCATGGTCAACCCGCGGGTGCTCACCGCCTGCGGCGTCGACCCGGAGAAGTACAGCGGCTTCGCCTTCGGGTTCGGCATCGAGCGGATGCTGATGTTCCGCCACAACGTCGAGGACATGCGAGACATGGTCGAGGGTGACGTCCGGTTCACCCGGCCGTTCGGGATGGAGATCTGATGCGGGTCCCGCTTTCTTGGCTGCGGGAGTACGTCGACCTGCCGGCGACGGAGACCGGCCGGGACGTCCAGGCCAAGCTCATTTCGGCCGGCCTCGAGGTCGAGACCGTCGACCACCTCGGCGCCGACCTCAAGGGCCCCCTCGTGGTGGGCCGGGTCGCCACCATCGAGGAGCTGGAGGGCTTCAAGAAGCCGATCCGCTTCTGCACCGTCGACGTCGGCGAGGCCAACGGCACCGGCGAGCCGCAGGAGATCATCTGCGGCGCCCGCAACTTCGCCGTCGGCGACAAGGTCGTCGTCGCGCTGCCCGGTGCCGTGTTGCCCGGCGACTTCCAGATCGCCGAGCGCAAGACCTACGGCCGGGTGTCGCGCGGCATGATCTGCTCCAGCGACGAGCTGGACATGGGCGACGACGGCTCCAAGGGCATCATCGTGCTGCCGCCGGAGACCGAGATCGGCAAGGACGCCGTCGAACTGCTCGAACTGGTCGACGAGGTCCTCGACATCGCCGTCACCCCGGACCGCGGCTACTGCCTGTCGATGCGCGGCGTGGCCCGCGAGACCGCCATCGCCTACGGCCTGCCGCTGCGCGACCCGGCGCTGCTCGACGTGCCCGGCCCGAACGCCTTCGGCTACCCGGTGAAGGTCTCCGACCCCGTCGGCTGCGACCGCTTCACCGCCCGCACGGTGACCGGCCTCAGCCCCGAGGCGCGCTCCCCGATCTGGCTGAAGCGCCGGCTGCAGAAGGTCGGCATGCGCCCGATCTCGCTCGCCGTCGACGTCACCAACTACGTGATGATGGAGCTCGGCCAGCCGCTGCACGCCTACGACCGCAACCTGGTCCAGGGCACCATCGGCGTGCGCCGGGCCGAGCCGGGCGAGAAGCTCACCACCCTCGACGGGGTCCAGCGCACGCTCGACCCGGAGGACCTGGTCATCACCGACGAGCGCGGCCCCATCGGCCTCGCCGGCGTCATGGGCGGCGCCAACACGGAGATCGCCGATCACGACGCCACCGAGAACGCGTCGACCGACGTGGTCATCGAGGCCGCGCACTTCGACGCGGTGTCCGTCGCGCGCACCGCCCGCCGCCACAGGCTGTCCTCCGAGGCGTCCCGCCGCTTCGAGCGCGGTGTCGACCCGCAGGCCGCCGCCGCTGCCGCGCAGCGCACCGTCGACCTGCTGGTGCTGCTCGCCGGCGGCACCGCCGAGGCCGGGGTCACCGAGGTCGTCGCCCCGACCGCGCCGCGCACCCTCACCATCCCGGTGGACCACCCGGACAGGGTCGCGGGCGTCGCCTACGGCCGGGAGACCGTCGTCCGCCGCCTCCAGGAGGTCGGCTGCGACGTCGTGGGGAACACGGCCGCGTGGAACGCGCCGTCGGGCAGCGGTGTCCGTGAGGCGGGCGGGAAGGACGAGCTGATCGTCACCGTGCCGTCCTGGCGGCCCGACCTCACCGACCCGAACGACCTGGCCGAAGAGGTCATCCGCCTGGAGGGCTACGAGAACCTGCCCTCCACGCTGCCCCGGCCGCCCGCCGGACGCGGCCTGACCGGGCGGCAGCGGCTGCACCGCCGGATCGGCCGGGCCCTGGCCGGTGCCGGGTACGTCGAGGCGCCGAACTACCCCTTCATCGCCGAGCAGGTCTTCGACCAGCTCGGCCTGGACGCCGACGACCCGGCCCGCCGCGTGGTGAAGCTGACCAACCCGCTCAGCGACGAGGAGCCGGCGCTGCGCACCTCGCTGCTGCCGGGCCTGCTCGGCGCGCTGCGCCGCAACGACGGACGCGGCAGCCACGACCTCGCCCTGTTCGAGACCGGTCTGGTCTTCCTCCCCGGCGAGGAGCAGCGGACCGCCGTCCGGCTGCCCGTGGACCGGCGGCCCACCGACGAGGAGCTCGCCGGGCTGAACGCCGCGCTGCCCGAGCAGCCGCGGCACGTCGCCGTGGTCCTCGCCGGGGCCCGTGAGCAGGCCGGCTGGTGGGGCAAGGGCCGCCCGGCCGACTGGGCCGACGCGGTGGAGGCCGCCCGGACCGTCGCCCGCGAGGCCGGCGCCGAACTCGTCGTCCGCAAGGGCCGGTACGGCCCGTGGCACCCGGGCCGCTGCGCCGAGCTGGTGGTCACCGCCGACGGCACCGAGCAGGTCATCGGCCACGCCGGCGAACTGCACCCGGGCGTCCTGAAGACCCTGGGCCTGCCCGCGCGCACCTGTGCGATGGAGCTGGACCTGGACGCCCTGGAGCAGGTGGGCGACGACACCCCGCAGGCGCCGGGCATCTCCACCTTCCCGGTCGCCACGCAGGACGTCGCGCTGGTCGTCGACGCGTCCGTGCCCGCCTCGGACGTCGAGACCGCGCTGCGCGAGGGCGCCGGTGAACTGCTGGAGTCCATCCGCCTGTTCGACGTGTACGAGAACGCCGAGCAGCTGGGCGAGGGCCGCAAGTCGCTGGCGTACGCGCTGCGGTTCCGCGCGGGCGACCGGACCCTGACCGTCGACGAGGCGTCGGCGGCCCGGGAGTCGGCGGTCGCCCTCGCCGGCGAGCGCACCGGAGCCGTCCTGAGGGGCTAGCCGCCGCGGCGACCGCGCCGTCCCGAGGCACGCGCGTGCCTCGGGACGGCGCGGCCCCTCGCGCCCCTTCTGACGGCGCACGCCCCTCACGCCCCCGTACCGCCGGTCACCTCACTCGTTCGGGTGACAATTCCGGGCGATACGTCCGGATCGGGGCATGCGGTCGACAGAATCGGACCGGCCTTTCCGGGCCGGTCCGCGCTGTCAGGGCCTATATGGCTGTCAGGGCCTATATGGGGGGCCATCAGCATGATCCGCTTCAAGGCTGGGACTCCCCGCTGGGTGCCGCCCCGGCCCGCCTCGAGGGCTCCCGCCCCTTTCCGCCTTCCGCTTAGGTCCCGCACGGGCGGCCGCCGTGCCGCCGTCCGGCCGGGCGGCCGGCGCCGGGTGCGCGACCTCGCCCTGCCCGTGGCCCTGGGGGCCACCGCGGTGGCCTACCGGCTGACCTGCCCGCTCGCCCGGGACGACGCCCTCTGCGCGCGTCTGGTCAGCAGCGCCGTGCTGTGCGCGGTCTGCACCGGGCTGGTGCTGCACGTCCGGCACAGGATGCTGCGCGAACTGCGGCAGGTCCGCCGGGTCGCCGAGGCCGCGCAGAGCGCGCTGCTGCGGACGCCGCCCCCGCACGTCGACGGACTGGCCGTCGCCGCCGTCCAGTTGCCGGCCGACCGGGGGGCCCGGATCGGCGGCGATCTGTACGAGGTGGTCGCCACCGAGCACGGTGTACGGGCCGTCATCGGCGACGTCCGCGGGCACGGGCTCGGCGCCGTCGGGACCGTCGCCGCCGTCCTCGGCAGCTTCCGCGAGGCCGTGCACGACGAGGCCGAACTGGCCGGGGTGCTGCGCCGGTTGGAGCGGGCGGTGGCCCGGCACCTGCGGGAGCGGGCCGGGGACGAGCACGCTCCCGCGGGCACCGCGGACGCCCCGGTCTGCGAGGAGTTCGTCACCGTACTGGTGCTGGAGATCCTCCCGGACGGAGAGGTGCGGGCCCTGAACTGCGGGCACCCCTGGCCGTATCTGCTGAGCGGCGCCCGTGCCGATCCGCTCGCCCGCGCCGACCCGCTCCCGCCCCTCGGCCCGTTCCCGCTGCCGCCCGAACTCCCCGTCGTTGCCTGCGGACGCCTGCTGCCCGGCGACGCCCTCGTCCTGCACACGGACGGAGCCGAGGAGGCACGGGACGCCGACGGCCGGTTCTTCCCCCTGCGCGAGGTCCTCACCGACGCCGCGGGCGAGCACCCGGTCGCCCCGAGGACCGTGCTGCGCACGGTCCTCGGGGCGCTGCTGCGCCACACGGTCGGACCGCCCGAGGACGACGTGGCCCTGCTGATCATCGGGAACGAGCGTCCGCCCCGGCGCGCCCCCGCAGGGGTGCGGGGAGCCGCGCGCCCGGCCGCGGCGGACCCGCCCCCGACCGACCAGCTGCAGTTCCCGGCGTGAGGTGAGAGGGGGAGCCGACGGGGCCGTGCGCCGTCCGCCCCGCCACGGAGTGTCGGGCAGGCGGCCGGGCGGACGGCGCGGGAACGGGCCGCCGCACTGTACGAGGGGGAGCCGGCGGCCCGGCCGGCCTCTTTCGAGACAAGCCAGTCAACCGACCGGGAACTCTCCGCGACAGCGCGCACACGCTGCGGATTCGGGTACTCCGTTCACACCCCGTGTGAACGGAGCGCCACTACTCTGACGGCACCGATCCACCGGGGGGCCGCATGCAGCCCAACACCCTGCTCGACGCGATCCTGGACGAGGCCGGGATCTCGCACGCGGGCCTGGCCGCGCACGTCAACCAGGCTGGACGGGCGCGCGGTCTGTCGCTGCGGTACGAACACACGGCCGTCGCCCGGTGGTTGAAGGGGCAGCGGCCCCGGGGCCAGGTGCCCGACCTGATCTGCGAGGTGCTCGCCGCCCGGCTGCACCGCCCGGTCACCCTCGACGACATCGGCCTCGGCGTGCCCGGCGGGCCGTCCGCCGGGCACACCGGCTCGCTGTCCGGGTTCGTCGAGCGCGCCACCGCCCTGTGGCGCTCCGACCAGCAGCAGCGCCCGCACCTCCTCGGCGCGCCCGCGGTCACCGGCACGCCCGCCGTGACGCCCGTGTGGGAGTGGGAGAACCCGCCCGAGGACGCGGACGTCTCCCGCGGCGGCCGGCACCCGGTCACACCGGGCGACCTCGACATGCTGCGCGCCGCCCGCACCCACTACGAGCAGATGTACCGCAAGGTCGGCGGCATCGCGACGCGCGCCCGGATCGTCGGCTTCCTCCACGCCGAGGCCGCCCCGCTGCTGCGCGGCAGATACACCGACGCCACCGGCCGGCAACTGCACCGGGCCACCGGCGGATTGGTGGCGGTCGCCGGTATCTGCGCGTACGACTCCGACGCGCACGGCCTGGCCCAGCGCTACTTCCACCAGGCGCTGAGGCTCGCGAAGGCCAGCGGGGACCGGGGCCTGGGCGCGTATGTGACGGCGCTGCTGGTCAACCAGTCGCTGTACCTGCGGGAGTACCGGCAGGCCGTCGCGTTCGCGGAGGCGGCACTGCGCGCGGCCGGCCGGCACACCACCCCGGCGCTCGCCTCCGACCTGTACGCGATGCAGGCCAAGGCCTACGCGCACCTCGGCGACGGTGCGAACGCGCTGGCCTGCATCCGGCGGGCCGAGCAGGCGGCCGAACGCATCCGGCGCGGGTGCGAACCCGACGAGACCGGTTACGTCCAGCCCGGCCTGGTCAACGTCCAGGTGGCGGAGGCGCTGCTGAGCCTCGGCGAGGTGGCGGCGGCCGGTGAGCACGCCGCGGCGGCCGTGGACACCCCCGCGCACGACCGGGGCCGGGTGCACCGGCTGGCCATGCTGAGCACCGTCGAACTGCGTCAGGGCAACGCCGACCGCGCGGTGGCCATCGCGGTGCGGATGGCCGAGCAGGCCCGCGGCATGGAGTCGCAGCGGCTGCGCGACCGACTGCGGGCGGTGCGCGAGCACCTCGCGCGCAGCGGCTGCGCCGGCACGGCCGAGGCGGCCGAACTCATCGACGGGGCGCTGCGCGTACCGCTGTAGTACCGCTGTGGGACAGGGGCGGTTCAGGGGCACCGTGTCCGGCGTGCGCCTCCTCCGCGCCTTCCGCTGCGCCGTGGGCGGCCTCCCGTGCGCCTGCTGCCGGATCATTCCTGCTGCGATATTGCCCCTTACCCGTCGGAAGGTGGCAGGACCGTGCAGTGGACGAAGCAGAACGAACGGACCGTCTATGCGAACCGCTGGTTCCGGGTGAATCTCGCGGATGTCGAACTGCCGGACGGCCGGCACCTCGACCACTTCCTCATACGGTTGCGGCCCGTCGCCGTGGCCACGGTGGTGAACGGGGCCAACGAGGTCCTCCTGCTCCGGCGCCACCGTTTCATCACCGACAGCTGGGGGTGGGAACTCGCGGCGGGCGTGGTCGAGGACGGCGAGGACGCCGTCGGGGCGGCCGCCAGGGAACTGGAGGAGGAGACCGGCTGGCGGCCGGGCCCCCTGCGCCACCTCATGAGCACGGAGCCGTCCAACGGCCTCACCGACGCCCGGCACCACGTCTACTGGGCCGACGAGGGCGAGTACGTCGGCCACCCCGTGGACGACTTCGAGTCGGACCGCCGGGAGTGGGTGCCCCTCGGGCTGGTCCCCGACCTGATCGCCCGCGGCGAGGTCCCGGCCGCCACCATGGCGGCCGCGTTGCTCCTGCTGCACCGTCTCCGGTCCGGGCAGGACACCTTGCCCTGACGCCGCGGGCCCGGCACCGGGGAGGTGCCGGGCCCGCGGTCGGGGCGTCAGCCGTAGGTGTAGAAGCCCGAGCCCGTCTTGCGGCCCAGCCGGCCCGCGTCGACCATGCGCTGGAGCAGCGGGGGAGCGGCGTACAGCGGCTCCTTGTACTCCTCGTACATCGAGTGGGCGACCGAGGCCACCGTGTCCAGACCGATCAGGTCGGACAGCTTCAGCGGGCCCATCGGGTGGGCGCAGCCCATCTCCATGCCGTTGTCGATGTCCTCCCGGCTGGCGATGCCCGACTCGAACATCCGGATCGCCGAGAGCAGGTACGGGATCAGCAGCGCGTTGACCACGAAGCCGGAGCGGTCCTGGGCGCGGATCGCGTGCTTGCCCAGCACCTTCTCGGTGAACATCTGGGCACGGCTCAGCGTGCCTTCGGAGGTGGTGAGCGCCGGGATCAGCTCCACCAGCTTCTGCACCGGCGCCGGGTTGAAGAAGTGGATGCCGATCACGTGGTCGGGCCGCGAGGTGGCGACCGCCAGCTTCACCAGCGGGATGGAGGAGGTGTTGGAGGCCAGGACCGCGTCCGGACGGGTCACCACCTGGTCCAGCACCTGGAAGATCTCCGTCTTGACCTGCTCGTTCTCGACGACGGCCTCGATCACCAGGTCACGGTCGGCGAACTCGCCGAGGTCCGTGGTGAAGCTCAGCCGCGCCTGGGTGTCCTGGAGCTCCTCCGCGGTGATCTTGCCGCGCTCGGCCGCCTTGGACAGGGAGTTGAACAGCCGGGTACGGCCTATCTCCAGGGCTTCGCCGGTGGTCTCGGCGACCTTGACCTCCAGACCGGCCCGGGCGCACACCTCGGCGATCCCCGCACCCATCTGACCGCAGCCCACCACTCCGACGCGTTCGATGTCGGTCACATCGTTCCCTTCGCTCCTGCTTACGGCTGTGGCAGGTCCGCCGGGTTCCGGTGCCTGCTCCGTCCGTGCACGTTACTCCGAAGTATCGATGATCGATCGCCGGGGTGGGGCATTCTGAGCGCGAGGGGGGCCGCGGCCGGGCGGTCCGACGGGCTCCAGGGGGGGGCGCGATGGGACGTGTGTCACGCAGGGTGTTCGCGACGGCGGCGCTGGCGGCACTGGCGACGATGCCGCAGGCGTCGGCCGCGCCGGGGCGGCACGGCTCCGGAGCACCGGGCGGCCCGGGACGGGGCGGCGCCGGGGCGGCCGGCGAGATGCGGGGCGTGTGGCTGGCCACCGTGGCCAACCGGGACTGGCCCTCTCGGCCGGGACTGAGCGCCGCGCAGCAGCGCGCCGAGCTGACCGCCCACCTCGACGCGGCCGTCCGCGCCCGGCTCAACACCGTGATCCTCCAGGTGCGGCCCACGGCCGACGCCCTGTGGCCCTCGCCGTACGAACCGTGGTCGCAGTACCTCACGGGCACCCAGGGCCGGCACCCCGGCTGGGACCCACTGGGCACGGCCGTGACCGAGGCCCACGCCCGCGGTCTGGAGCTGCACGCCTGGTTCAACCCGTACCGCGTCGCCCTCCACGCCGACCCGGCCCGGCTGGCCGCCTCCCACCCGGCCCGCGAGAACCCCGACTGGATCGTCCCCCACGGCGGCAAGCTGTACTACGACCCGGGGCTGCCCGAGGTCCGCGCCTTCGTGCGGGAGGCCGTGCTCGACGCGGTGCGCCGGTACCCCGTGGACGCGGTCCACTTCGACGACTACTTCTACCCGTACCCGGTGCCCGGCCAGACCTTCGACGACGACCGCTCCCACGACGCCCACGGCGGCGCCTTCCCGGACCGGGCCGCGTGGCGGCGGGACAACGTCGACCGGCTGGTGCGCGAGACGGCGGCCGGGATCAAGGAAGCCCGGCCCGGCACCCGTTTCGGCATCAGCCCCTTCGGGGTGTGGCGCAACGCGGACGCGGACGCCCTCGGCTCGCGCACCCGGGCGGGCGTGCAGACGTACGACGACCTGCACGCGGACACCCGCCGGTGGGCCCGGGAGAACTGGATCGACTACATCTGCCCGCAGCTGTACTG
Source organism: Streptomyces viridosporus T7A (assembly GCF_008704515.1). Lineage (NCBI taxonomy): Bacteria > Bacillati > Actinomycetota > Actinomycetes > Kitasatosporales > Streptomycetaceae > Streptomyces > Streptomyces viridosporus. The sequence continues at coordinate 1,893,103 of NZ_CP023700.1, read as the reverse complement.
GCACATCGGCTTCGCCGCCGCCGACTACGCCGAGCTGCTCCCCTGGTGGGCCGAGGTCGTACGGGGGTCGGGCACGCAGCTCTACCTGGGAGAGGCGCTGTACAAGGCGGGCGACCCGGCGCAGCCCGCGGCCTGGCAGGACCCGGCCGAGCTGTCCCGTCACCTCGCCCTGGCCGGGAAGTACGCAGCGGCACGCGGGCACGTCTTCTTCGCCGCCCGCGAGCTGGCGGCCGACCCGGTCGGGGCGATGGCGCGGGTGGTCGCCGACCACTACCGGCAGCCGGCGACACCCCCGCGCTGACCTACCGCTGGTGGGCCTTGTGCCGGATCTCGGAGTCGGGGCCGGGCGAGCACACGGCCTCGTGCCCGTCCTCGAAGCGGACCCGGTAGGGCGGGTTGCCCTCCTGCCCCATCACTTCGACGATCTCGGCGACCTTGTCGTGCTGACCGACCACCCTGCCGTGCTGGACAAGCTGGTCACCCACGGTTGCGTGCATCGGGGCCTCCTCACAGGTGCGGGAGCAGCGGTCCGTGGCCTCGAGTCTACGGCGGGGCGCGCCGCCCGGCAGCGGGCCGTACGCACCCCTCAGGCGCGCGTCCGTTGCGTGACGGCGATGCACACGAGCACCGCCGCGGCCGTCAGCGGGGCGGCCGGCGTCAGGCGCTCGTTCAGCAGCAGCACCGACCACACCAGTGTGAGCAGCGGCTGGGCCAGCTGCAACTGGCTGGCCTTGGGGATGCCGATCGCCGCCATGCCCCGGTACCAGACGACCAGCCCGAGGAACTGCGAGCCCGCGGCCACCCACAGCAGCCCGGCCACGCTGTGCGCGGTCAGCCGCACCGGCTCGAGGGCCAGCGCGATCGCGGCGGCGGGCACGGTGAGCGGCAGGCACAGCACCAGGGCCCAGCCGATCACCTGCCAGCCCGGCATCACCCGGGCCAGCCGGCCGCCCTCGGTGTACCCGGCCGCGCACACCAGCAGCGCCGCGAAGAGGTACAGGTCGGCCGTGGTCGGCGCGCCGCCGCTCTGCCGGACGGTGAACACCGCGACGGCGGCGGCTCCGGCCAGGGCCGCGGCCCAGAAGGTGCGCGAGGGGCGGGAGCCGACGCGCAGGGCGGACAGCAGCGCCGTGGTCAGCGGAAGGAGCCCCACCACGACCGCCGCGTGCGCGGTGGTCGAGGTCTGCAGCGCCAGGGTGGTCAGCATCGGGAAGCCGAGGACCACCCCGGCGCCGACCACCGCGAGCCCGGGCCAGTGCCGGCGGTCGGGCGGCGGAACCCGCCCCCACGTGCGGCCTCGCCCCCACGCGCGGCCTCGTGCGCGCGGGGGCGCCCCCGCGGCGAGCAGGCAGCCGCCCGCGACCAGTGCCGCGAGCACGCTGCGCACGGCCACCAGCGACCAGGGGCCGAAGCCCTCCAGGCCCCAGGCGGTGGCCGGGAAGGTGAGGGAGAAGGCGATGACGCCCAGGGCGGCCTGGAGGGTGCCGAGGCCGGCGCGGTCCCGGTGGGCGGCGACCGCTACCGGGGTCGCGGGAGTAGCGCTACTCTGTGCTTTCATGCATGAGCGTAGCAGCGTCGGTGAATTGGCGGATCGGCTGCGAAGCGAGCTCGACCGCTACTCTCCCGGTGAGAAGCTCCCGTCCAGTCGGGCCCTGGTGGAGCGGTTCCGGGTGAGCCCCGTGACCGTCTCCCGGGCACTGGCGCAGCTCGCCGCCGAGGGCCTGGTCGTCACCCGGCCCGGCGCCGGCGCCTTCCGCGCCCGGCCCCGGGTCCCGGCCGCTCCCGCCGGGGACACCTCCTGGCAGGAGGTCGCCCTCAGCGCGGACGGCGCCGCCGACCTCGTACCGCGCTCGGTGGACGCCTCCGGGGTGCTGGTCTCGCTCGCCGCGCCGCCGCCCGGGGTGATCGAGTTCAGCGGCGGTTATCTGCACCCCTGCCTGCAGCCGGAGCGGGCGATGGCGGCGGCGCTGTCCCGGGCCGGGCGCAGGCCGGGTGCCTGGGGGAGACCGCCCGTGGAAGGACTGCCGGAGCTGCGCGAGTGGTTCGCGCGCAGTGTCGGGGGGCCGGTGACGGCGGCGGGGGTGCTGGTCACCTCGGGCGGTCAGTCCGCGCTGACCACCGCCCTGCGCGCGCTCGCGCCGCCCGGCGCGCCCGTCCTCGTCGAGTCGCCCACCTACCCGGGCATGCTGGCCATCGCCCGCGCGGCCGGACTGCGCCCGGTGCCCGTCCCGGTGGACGCGGACGGCGTACGGCCCGCGCTGCTCGCGGACGCGTTCCGGGCGAGCGGCGCCCGGGTCTTCGTCTGCCAGCCGCTGTTCCAGAACCCCACCGGCGCCGTGCTCGCGCCCGACCGGCGCGGCGAGGTGCTGGGCATCGCCCGCGCGGCGGGCGCCTTCGTGATCGAGGACGACTTCGTCCGGCGGCTGGTGCACGAGGACGCGGGGCCGCTGCCGCGACCGCTCGCCGCCGAGGACCCCGACGGGGTCGTGGTGCACGTCTGCTCGCTGACCAAGGCGACCTCGCCCAGCTTCCGGGTGAGCGCCCTCGTCGCACACGGTCCGGTGCTGGAGCGGCTGCGGGCCATCCAGGTCGTCGACACCTTCTTCGTGCCCCGCCCGCTCCAGGAGGCCGCGCTGGAACTCGTCGGCTCGCCCGCCTGGCCGCGCCATCTGCGCGCGCTCTCGGCCGAGTTGCGGGTCCGTCGGGACGCCATGGCCGCCGCGCTCCGTCTCCACCTGCCGGAACTCGCCCTGCCGCACGTCCCCTCCGGCGGCTACCACCTGTGGCTGCGGCTGCCCGACGGCACGGCCGAGTCCGCCCTGACGGCCGCCGCCCTGCGCGCCGGCGTCGCCCTCACCCCCGGCCGCCCGTACTTCAGCGCCGAACCCCCGGCCGGGCACCTCAGGCTGAGCTTCGCGGCGGTGGCGGGAGCCGGGGAGATCGCGGAAGGGGTGCGGCGTCTGCGGAGCGCCTGCGACGAGGTGCCGGGATGACCGCTCGACGCCGTCCCGCACGGTGTCCCGCACGGTCCGCCGGCATCCCGCCGTGCCCGGCGCCCCGCGCCCGCCCGAGGGCCGCGGGGCGTCCGCCGGTCCCGGCCGGACCGACGCCGCGCGGGTGCGCCGGTGGCCGTCCGCCGGGGCGCACCGGGCCCCCGGGACGTCCCGGGAAGGCGGGCCCCGGCGATCGCGGGCCCGCCCGTCCTCGGGGGATCGCGCGGCCGGCTCGCGGCGCGGGCGACTTGTCCGGCGTATCCCGACCCGGGTGAACCCCGAGTAACGTTCGGAGCGGCACCTCTTGACCCGGATACTTCCGCGCCCGACCATCGCCGCATGGCACTTCGGGTCACGTTCGTCGCCGCCGCGGGGAGCTCCTCGGTGCTCGCCGAACGCTTCGAGGACGACCGGCCGCTGGACCGGGCCGGCTGGGACGAGGTGCAGCGGGCCGTCCCCGATCTGCTGCCGCTCGCCGCGGCCGATCTGCGCTACTGCTCGCCGGCCCCGCGCAGCCGTGCCACCGGGGAGGGTCTCGGTTACGCCCCGCTGGTCCAGCTCGCCCTGCGCGACTGCGACATGGGCCGCTGGCGCGGGATGACCCTGGGTGAGGCGATGGCCCGGGAGCCGGGGGCGGTGGACGCCTGGCTCGCCGACCCACGGGCCACACCGCACGGCGGGGAGTCGCTGCTGGACTTCATCAGGCGCCTCGGCGGCTGGCTCGACACCCGGCCCCTGGAGGACGGCTGCGGGGCGGTGGCCGTGGCCGAGCCGTCCGTCATCCGCGCGGCCCTGGTGTACGTGCTGAAGGCGCCGCCGGCGACGTACTGGAGCATCGACGTCCGCTCGTTGTCGACGATCGGCGTGGCCGGCCGGCCGGGCCGCTGGAGCCTGTGCCTCGACGGGGTGTCCGCTCAGCCCCTGCGCGCGTAGTCGGTGGTCAGCTCCAGCTCCTTGGCCGGACCGCGCACCCGCCAGACCGTCCGCCAGTGGTCCTCGTCGCGGACGGTGAACTCGCCCCGGTAGAGGTCGGCCGAGCACGGGTGGTCGGCGACGTGCCGGCCCGTCGAGAGGTCCAGGTCGTGGAACGGGCGGCCGTCCGCGAACCGTACGCGCGCCGTGCCGCCCGGCCCCGGCAGGAAGCGCAGCGTCCGCTCGGCGGGCCGGGCGACGCCCCGCCAGGTGAAGGTGCCGGACTCCCGGTGCAGCAGGCCGCCGCCCTCCAGCGGGCCGAAAACGGTCACCCCCTCGAAGCGGCCGAGGTCGCCGCTGGCCAGGTCGCGCACGGTCCGCTCCACCCGCCAGCGGCCGCGCAGATGGGCCAGTACGTCGGGCACCGGCCAGAACTCGCCCATCGGGTCCCTTCCCGCACGCTCTTCGCCGCCGCACGCCCCATTGACGTGCTCCTGTCTCCTCCCTATCTTGCCGTTCGAAGTGGTGGTCAACGATCGACATATCGAACAACTCCAGAGTCCCCGCCCAGAGAGCCGCGGAGTATCCATGTCACGCACCGCACGAAGCCGCGCCCGCCTCCGACTCGGCCTCACCGCCACCGCCCTGCTGACGGCCGCCGCCCTCGTCCCGGCCCCCGCGCACGCCGAGGACGTCACCGACTACACGCTCACCGTCGACCCGGACGCCCGGGGCGCGACGATCGGCGACACGATGTACGGCGTCTTCTTCGAGGACATCAACCGGGCCGCCGACGGCGGTCTGTACGCCGAGCTCGTGCAGAACCGGTCCTTCGAGTACTCCACCGCCGACCACGGCTCCTACACGCCCCTGACCTCCTGGACGGCCGCCGGCACGGCCGAGGTGCTGAACGACGCCGGCCGACTGGGCGAGCGCAACCGCAACTACCTCTCCCTGGGCGCGGGTTCCTCCGTCACGAACGCCGGCTACAACACCGGCATCCGCGTGGAGAAGGGCAAGCGGTACGACTTCTCCGTGTGGGCGCGCGCCGGGGGCGGCACCACCCTCACCGTCGGCCTGAAGGACGCCGCCGGTCAGTTGGCGAGCACCCGGCAGGTGGCCGTCAAGGGCGGCTGGACCAAGTACAGGGCCACGTTCACCGCGTCCCGCACCAGCAACCGCGGCCGGCTGACCGTCGCCTCCTCCTCCGCCGCGGCCCTCGACATGGTGTCGCTGTTCCCGCGCGACACCTACCGGAACCAGCCGAACGGCCTGCGCAAGGACCTCGCCGAGAAGATCGCCGCCCTGAAGCCGGGCTTCGTCCGCTTCCCCGGCGGCTGCCTGGTCAACACCGGGTCCATGGAGGACTACAGCGAGGCCTCCGGCTGGCAGCGCAAGCGCTCCTACCAGTGGAAGGACACCGTCGGACCGGTCGAGGAACGCGCGACCAACGCGAACTTCTGGGGCTACAACCAGAGTTACGGCCTCGGCTACTACGAGTACTTCCGCTTCGCCGAGGACGTCGGCGCCATGCCGCTGCCCGTCGTCCCGGCGCTGGTGACCGGCTGCGGCCAGAACCGGGCCACCGACGACGAGGCGCTGCTGGAGCGGCACATCCAGGACACCCTGGACCTCATCGAGTTCGCCAACGGCCCGGCGACCTCCACCTGGGGCAAGGTGCGCGCCGAGATGGGCCACCCCAAGCCCTTCGGCCTCACCCACATCGGCGTCGGCAACGAGGAGAACCTGCCCAGGGAGTTCTTCGCCCGCTTCCAGAGGTTCCGGGCCGCCATCGAGGCGAAGCACCCCGACATCACCGTGATCTCCAACTCCGGCCCGGACGACTCCGGCACGACCTTCGAGACCGCCTGGCAGCTCAACCGCGAGGGCGGGGTCGACATGGTCGACGAGCACTACTACAACAGCCCGCAGTGGTTCCTGCAGAACAACGACCGCTACGACGCCTACGACCGCGAAGGCCCCAAGGTCTTCCTCGGCGAGTACGCCTCCCAGGGCAACGCCTGGAAGAACGGTCTCGCCGAAGCCGCCTTCATGACCGGGCTGGAGCGCAACGCGGACCTCGTCGAGCTCGCCTCGTACGCGCCGCTGCTCGCCAACGAGGACTACGTCCAGTGGGCGCCGGACATGATCTGGTTCAACAACCACGCGTCCTGGGGGTCGGCCAACTACGAGGTGCAGAAGCTCTTCATGAACAACGTCGGCGACCGGGTGGTCCCGTCGACGGCGAGCACGACCCCGGGCGTCAGCGGCCCGATCACCGGCGCCGTCGGCCTCTCGACCTGGGCGACCAGCGCCGCGTACGACGACGTGAAGGTCACCGCCGCCGACGGGTCGACGCTGCTGAGCGACGACTTCTCCGGTGGCGCCGCGCAGTGGAAGCACGTCGGCGGCGGCAGCTGGAGCGTCCAGGACGGCCGGTACGTCCAGACCGACGAGGCCGCCGAGAACACCATGGTCACGGCCGGCGACCCGGCCTGGCACGACTACGACCTGCACGTGAAGGCCACCAAGGAGTCCGGCAAGGAGGGCTTCCTCGTCGCCTTCGGCGTCCGGGACACCGGGAACCACTACTGGTGGAACCTGGGCGGCTGGAACAACACCCGGTCCGCCGTCGAGCAGGCCGTGGACGGCGGCAAGTCGACGCTGATCTCCAGGGCCGGGTCGATCGAGACGGGCCGCTCCTACGACATCGACATCAAGGTGCGCGGCCGCCAGGTCACCCTCTACCTCGACGGCCGGGAGTGGGGCGGCTTCACCGACGACAAGCCGGCCGAGCCGTTCCGCCAGGTGGTCACCGAGGACGCCCGGACCGGCGAGCTGATCGTCAAGGTCGTCAACGCCCAGCCGGCCGAGGCCCGCACGGCGATCGACCTCGGCGGCGCGAAGGTCGCCCCCACGGCCCGCGTGACCACGCTGGCCGCCGACGCGGACGCGGTGAACACGGAGACGGACACCCCGGTCACCCCGGTGACGTCCACCCTCCGGGGCGTCTCGGACGAGTTCGCGTACACGTTCCCGGCGCACTCGGTGACGTTCCTGAGGATCAGGCAGCGGTAGCGGACCCGGCCCCGCGGGCTGCCGCACCGGCAGCGGCGGCCCGCGTCCGGCGGCGAACCGCGGACACGGTCACGCGCCGACGTGCACGAAGGCGGCCCACTGGACGGGCGGGGCAGGGGCGAACCGCAGCGGGTCGAGCAGGGCCACCGCTTCGAAGCAGGCCTCGGCCGCACCGACCGGGAGCCGGGGGTGACCGTGCTCCGGCCACCGGGTGAACCGGTCGCGCCCGGCACCGTCCGACGAGTTCCTGAGCCACCGCCGAGCCGCCGCGAGCGCCGCGGCCGTGCCCGCCCCGGGAGCCGTCCGCCACCGGTCGCGGAAGTCGGTCGTCAGCGGCAGCGCGGTGGCGTCGGGCACCTCCCCCGGCGGAGCGACGACGGCCGCGGCACCGGCCTGGAGCAGACCGGTGGGCAACCCGACCACCTCGTCGGGCGAGGCGGTGCCGGGCAGCCCGCTGCCGCAGGCGGAGAGCACCACCGGACGCGCCCCGATGCGCATCCGCATCAGTACGCCGCCCAGGTCGAGCAGGTACGGGGGGCAGGCTCGCCGGGGAGCGCACTCACCCGGCGACCGGAACGCTCGGCGCATGGCCCGGCACCCCTTTTCACCCCATCGCGTTGCATAAAACTGCGGCGAAACGTATAGTCATGCCATCGAGAAGGAGGGTCCATGACAGTACGTGCGGCAGTTGCCGGAGCGAGCGGGTACGCGGGCGGGGAACTGCTGCGCCTGCTGCTCGGGCATCCCGAGGTCGAGATCGGTGCGCTCACCGGGAACTCCAACGCCGGGCAGCGGCTCGGCGCGCTCCAGCCGCATCTGCTCCCGCTCGCCGACCGGCTGCTGGAGCCGACGACGGCCGAGGTCCTCGCCGGGCACGAGGTCGTCTTCCTCGCGCTGCCGCACGGCCAGTCCGCCGCCGTCGCCGAGCGGCTCGGCCCGGACGTGCTCGTGATCGACGTGGGCGCGGACTTCCGGCTGAGGGACGCGTCCGACTGGGAGCGGTTCTACGGCTCCCCGCACGCCGGTACCTGGCCGTACGGCCTGCCCGAACTGCCGGGTGGCCGCGCCGCGCTGGAGGGGTCCAAGCGCGTCGCGGTGCCCGGTTGCTACCCGACCGCCGTCTCGCTGGCCCTCTTCCCGGCGTACGCGGCGGGGCTCGCCGAGGCCGAGGCCGTGATCGTCGCCGCGTCCGGGACGTCCGGTGCCGGCAAGGCGCCCAAGCCGCACCTCCTGGGCTCCGAGGTGATGGGCTCCATGTCGCCGTACGGCGTGGGAGGCGGGCACCGGCACACCCCCGAGATGATCCAGAACCTCTCCGCGGTGGCGGGGGAGCGGGTCTCCGTCTCCTTCACCCCCACCCTCGCGCCGATGCCCCGCGGCATCCTCGCCACGTGCAGCGCGAAGGCCGGGCCCGGCGTCACCGCCGAGTCCGTCCGGGCCGCCTACGAGAAGGCCTTCGCCGACGAGCCCTTCGTCCACCTGCTCCCCGAGGGGCAGTGGCCCGCCACCGCCTCCGTGTACGGCTCCAACGCCGTGCAGGTACAGGTCGCGTACGACGCCGCGGCGGGCCGGATCATCGCCATCAGCGCCCTCGACAACCTGACCAAGGGCACCGCGGGCGGTGCCGTCCAGAGCATGAACCTCGCCCTGGGTCTCGACGAGACCACCGGGCTGACGACGATCGGGGTTGCGCCGTGAGCGACGCGTGCGCGGCCCCCGGGCCGCAGACGAGCACGACGCCCGCACCCCTGCGCCCCCCGGGCGCAGAAGCGAACGAGGAGACACAGTGAGTGTGACGGCAGCAAAGGGATTCACGGCGGCGGGCATCGCCGCCGGGATCAAGCAGAACGGCAATCCCGACCTGGCCCTCGTGGTCAACAACGGCCCCCGCCGCGCCGCCGCCGGCGTCTTCACCTCCAACCGCGTCAAGGCCGCCCCCGTGCTCTGGTCCGAGCAGGTCCTCAAGGGCGGGCAGCTCTCCGCCGTGGTCCTCAACTCCGGCGGCGCCAACGCCTGTACCGGACCCAAGGGCTTCCAGGACACCCACGCCACCGCCGAGAAGGCCGCCGAGGTGCTGGGCGTCGGCGCGGGCGAGGTCGCCGTCTGCTCCACGGGACTCATCGGCGTCCTGCTCCCCATGGACAAGCTGCTCCCCGGTGTCGAGACCGCCGCGGGCCGGCTGTCCGAGCACGGCGGCGAGAAGGCCGCCATCGCCATCAAGACCACCGACACCGTGCACAAGACGTCCGTCGTGACCAAGGACGGCTGGACCGTCGGCGGCATGGCCAAGGGCGCCGGCATGCTCGCCCCCGGCCTCGCCACCATGCTCGTCGTCCTCACCACCGACGCCGACCTCGACAGCGCGGCCCTGGACCGGGCCCTGCGCGCCGCGACCCGGGTGACCTTCGACCGCGTGGACTCCGACGGCTGCATGTCCACCAACGACACCGTGCTGCTGCTCGCCTCCGGCGCCTCCGGAACCACTCCGGAGTACGAGGAGTTCGCCGAGGCCGTGCGGGCCGTCTGCGACGACCTCGGGCAGCAGCTCGTCCGGGACGCCGAGGGCGCCAGCAAGGACATCAAGGTCGAGGTGGTCAACGCCGCGACCGAGGACGACGCCGTCGAGGTGGGCCGCTCCATCGCCCGCAACAACCTCCTCAAGTGCGCGATCCACGGCGAGGACCCCAACTGGGGCCGGGTGCTCTCCGCGATCGGCACCACGCGGGCCGCCTTCGAGCCGGACCGGCTGGCCGTCGCCATCAACGGTGTCTGGGTGTGCAAGAACGGCGGTGTCGGCGAGGACCGCGAGAAGGTCGACATGCGCTACCGCGAGGTGCACATCGTCGCCGACCTGGCCGCCGGCGACGAGACCGCCACCATCTGGACCAACGACCTCACCGCCGACTACGTCCACGAGAACAGCGCCTACTCCTCATGACCGCCACACGCAAACACACCGCGTTGCCCAAGGCCCAGATCCTCATCGAGGCGCTGCCCTGGCTGACCCGGCACCACGGCAAGACCGTCGTCATCAAGTTCGGCGGCAACGCCATGGTCGACGAGGAGCTCAAGGCCGCCTTCGCCCAGGACGTGGTCTTCCTGCGCCACGCCGGCCTCAAGCCGGTCGTCGTGCACGGCGGCGGCCCGCAGATCAGCCGGGCGCTCGAGACGCACGGCATCGTCAGCGAGTTCAAGGCCGGCCTGCGCGTCACCACCGAGGACGCCATGGACGTCGTCCGCATGGTGCTGGCCGGCCAGGTGCAGCGGGAGCTGGTCGGACTGCTCAACCGGCACGGACCGTTCGCCGTCGGCCTCACCGGCGAGGACGCGCACACCCTCACCGCCACCAAGCACCAGCCCCGGATCGACGGCGAGTTGGTCGACATCGGGCGGGTCGGCGAGATAACCGAGATCGACACGGGCGCCATCGAGGCGCTGCTCGCCGACGGTCGCATCCCGGTCGTCTCGTCGGTCGCCCGTTCCCAGGACGATCACCATGTCTACAACGTCAATGCTGATACGGCGGCTGCGGCACTCGCTGCTGCACTGGGCGCCGAAACCCTCATGGTCCTCACGGACGTCGAGGGGCTCTACGAGGACTGGCCGAACTCCGACGAGGTGATCAGCCGCCTCACTGCCTCCCAACTCGAGAAGCTCCTGCCGGAGTTGTCCTCCGGCATGGTGCCGAAGATGGAGGGCTGCCTGCACGCCGTGCGCAACGGGGTGACCACCGCCCGTGTCATCGACGGCCGGGTCCAGCACTCGATCCTGCTGGAGATCTTCACGGACGAGGGCATCGGCACGATGGTCGTGCCCGACGAACAGGGGGAGTCGTGAGCGACACCGTGTCCAACCAGGAACTGACCGCCCGGTGGCAGGGCGCGCTCATGAACAACTACGGCACCCCGCGGCTGCCCCTGGTCCGCGGTGAGGGCGCCCGGCTGTGGGACGCCGACGGCAACGCGTACCTCGACTTCGTCGGCGGCATCGCGGTCAACGCCCTCGGCCACGCCCACCCGGCGGTCGTGGAGGCCGTCAGCAGGCAGATCGCGTCCCTCGGCCACGTCTCCAACCTCTTCATCGCCGAACCGCCGGTCGCCCTCGCCGAACGGCTCCTGAGGCACTTCGGCCGCGACGGCAGGGTGTACTTCTGCAACTCCGGCGCCGAGGCCAACGAGGGCGCCTTCAAGATCGGCCGACTGACCGGGCGGACCCGTATGGTCGCCACCGACGGCGGTTTCCACGGCCGCACCATGGGCGCCCTCGCGCTCACCGGCCAGCCCGGCAAGCGGGAGCCGTTCCTGCCGCTGCCCGGCGACGTCACCCACGTCCCGTACGGCGACGCGCAGGCGCTGGCCGCCGCGGTCACCGAGGACACGGCGCTGGTGGTCATCGAGCCGATCCAGGGCGAGAACGGGGTCGTCGTCCCCCCGCCCGGCTACCTCAAGGCCGCCCGCGCCATCACGGCCGCCACGGGTGCGCTGCTGGTGCTGGACGAGGTGCAGACCGGGGTCGGCCGCACCGGCAACTGGTTCGAGTACCAGGCCCACGAGGGCGTCCTGCCCGACGTCGTCACCCTCGCCAAGGGACTCGGCGGCGGACTGCCGCTCGGCGCCACCGTCGCCTTCGGACGCGCCGCCGCCCTGCTCCGGCCCGGCCAGCACGGCACGACCTTCGGCGGCAACCCGGTCGCCTGCGCCGCCGGACTCGCCGTTCTCGACACCATCGAGAACGAGGGACTGCTGGAGAACGTCAAGCGGCAGGGCGAGAGGCTCCGCGACGGAATCGAGGCCACCGGCCACCCGTTGGTCGACCATGTCCGGGGTGCGGGCCTCCTCCTGGGTATCGTGCTCACCGAGCCGCTCGCGCCCCAGGCGCAACAGGCGGCTCAGGACGCCGGATTCCTCGTGAACGCGCCCGCCCCCGATGTCGTACGGCTGATGCCGCCGCTGACCCTCGGGGACGACGCGGTGGACGCCTTCCTCGGGGCGCTGCCCGGCATCCTGGACGAGGCCGGCCGGGCAGGCGGGGAAGGACGATCCGGAGAATGAGACGACGATGAGCCAGGAGCAGGGCCAGGGACCGCACGCCGGGCCCGCCGTGCCGCAGACCCGCACCGCGCGCCACCGCCGGATCGTGGACATCCTCAACCGGCAGCCGGTGCGGAGCCAGAGCCAGCTGGCGAAGCTGCTCGCGGACGACGGGCTGAGCGTCACCCAGGCGACGCTCTCCCGGGATCTGGACGAGCTGAACGCGGTGAAGATCCGCAACACCGACGGTGACCTCATCTACGCGGTGCCGAGCGAGGGAGGGTTCCGGACCCCCCGGGCGCCCCTGGGGGAGTCGGCGAAGGAGGAGCGGATGCGCAGGCTCTCCGCGGAGCTGCTGATCTCCGCGGAGGCGTCGGCCAACCTCGTGGTCCTGCGGACCCCTCCGGGGGCCGCCCAGTTCCTGGCCTCGGCGATCGACCAGGCCGAACTGCAGGACATCCTGGGAACGATCGCGGGCGACGACACGCTGTTGCTGATCAGCCGTGACCCCGAGGGCGGCCAGGCCCTGGCGGACCACTTGCTGAGGCTGGCGCAGAACGGCCACTGAGCGGCGCGGCGCGGTCGGGGCCCGGGGCGCGCGTCCTCGTGCGGCCGATCGCGCGGTGCCCCGCTCGCCCCGAACGGTGCCCCGTTCATCCCAGCCGGGCGGCCAGCCCTCCCGTGCACCGCACCTCGTCCCCCGCCGTGATCAGCAGCGCCTCGACGTCCGGCAGGGACTCCAGCCAGGCGAGGGCCTGCCGCGACCCCATCGCGAAGGCGGCCGTGGCCCAGCAGTCGGCCCAGGTCAGACGGGGGGCCACCACGGTGACGGCGATCAGGTCGGTGACCGCGGAGCGGCCGGTGCGGGGATCCACGATGTGGTCGCCGCGCTCCGCCGTGCCCGAGGTGGCCACGGCCAGTTCGTCGGCGCCGGCGGCCGAGACGACGGCGGCGAGACCGCCGGGGCGCAGCGGGTCCGACACCCCCACCCGCCAGGGCCGCTGTGCTCCCGGCGCCCCCAGCAGCTGGACGTCCCCGCCTCCGTTGACGCTCACCCCCGTCGCCCCGGCCGCGGCGAGCGTCCGTGCCGCCCGTTCGGCGGCCCAGCCCTTGACGATCCCGGTGGGGTCGAGGCGGCCCCGGTAGCGCGGGCTGAACCAGCCGTCGCTCGTCCGTTCCGCCTCCGCGGCCAGCTCCAGCACCTCGGCGACCTCGGGATCGCACTCCCCGACGGTCAGCTCGCCGCGCGCCAGACGGGAGATCTGGCTGTCCTCGCGGTACGTGCTGAACACCTCGTCGACCCGGTGCAGCCCGGCGACCGCCGCCTCCAGCGCCGCGCGCACCGCACGGGGTTCCCCGCCGCGGACGTCGAGGGAGAAGACGGTCCCCATCGTCTCCTCCGCGTGACGCACCGCGGCGGGCGTTCCCTCGGGTTCGGCCACCGTGTCAGCCACCGGCCTTGTCCAGCGCCGACTGGAGCGACTGCCGGTAACCCGCGCTGGTGTAGGTGGCTCCGGAGACCGCGTCGATCTCGGCGTTGCCGGCCGTGACGGCGGCCTGGTTGAGCCGTGGGACGGCGTTGGAGGTGATCCGGTCGCTCTGTCCGCCCTCGGGGGCCTGGACGGCTTCGGCCTTGGTGATCTTTCCGCCGCTGACGGTGATGCGGACCTGTACCGCGCCGTACTGGGTCTGGGCGGCGTCCCCGGTGACGGTGCGGGCCTGCGCGCTCCCCGAGCCCTGCCCCGAGCCGGCCGACTCCGACGCGCCGGAGGAGCCGGCCGCGCGTGCCTTGTCCAGTGCCGACTGGAGCGACTTCTTGTATCCGGTGCTGGTGTAGGTGGCTCCGGAGACCGCGTCGATCTCGGCGTTGCCGGCCGTGACGGCGGCCTGGTTGAGCCGTGGGACGGCGTTGGAGGTGATCCGGTCGCTCTGTCCGCCCTCGGGGGCCTGGACGGCCTCGGCCTTGGTGATCTTTCCGCCGCTGACGGTGATGCGGACCTGTACCGCGCCGTACTGGGTCCGGGCCGCGTCACCAGTGACCGTGCCGTTCCCGATGGGCTGGGCGCCGCCCTGCGGGGACTGGGCCGCCGCGGGCGGGACCGCGCCGCCGGCGGCGGCCGAACCGGGGTCGGACGCCGGCTTCAGCGACAGCAGCAGCACGATGCCGGAGACGGTGGCGGCGGTGGCCAGCACGGCACGCCGGACGGGGTGGCTCTTCCTCATCGCTTCTCAAGCTCCTGGTGGGTGTGGACGGCCCGTCGCTCACATCTCGAACGACTCGTGATGGATACGGCGAGCGGGGACTCCCGCGCCGCGCAGCGCCTCGTAGACCGACTGCGCGAAGCCGGGCGGCCCGCACATGAAGACGTCGTGGCGATCGATGTCCGGGATCTTGCGCCGCAGGCTCTCCGCCGAGATGTCGGGGCGCTCCCCGTCGGGGCTGTTCACCGCGTACATCAGCCGGGCGCCGCGCTCGTCCGCGATCTTGGCCAGCTCGCCCCACAGCGCCAGGTCCTGCGTGCTGTTGGCCCGGTAGAGCAGGGTGATGTCACCGGAGGCGCCGGGCAGCGTCTCGAACAGCGCGCGCATCGGGGTGATGCCCACGCCGCCCGCGACCAGCAGCACCTTGCCGCGGCTGCGGCGCTGCGCGGTCAGCGCCCCGTAGGGGCCTTCCGCCCACACGCGGGTGCCGGGCTCCAGCTCGCGCAGCCGGGAGGTGTGGTCGCCGATCGCCTTCACCGTGATCCGCAGCGTGTCCGGGCGGGGCGCGGCCGACAGCGAGTACGGGTGGGAGCTGAACCGCATCCCGGGCGCCAGGAACCGCCAGCGGAAGAACTGCCCGGCCTCCGCGCCCATCCGGTGCAGCCTGCGTCCGCCGATCAGCACCGACACGACGCCAGGCGTCTCCTCGATGACCGCCTCGACCCGCATCCGGTGCCGCAGGTTCAGCCGGATCGGGGTGATGATCCGGTACCACAGGACCAGCGCGGTCACCGTGCCGTAGAGCCCGTACCAGAAGGTCTTGGCGGACGGTTCGACGGCGAACTCGTTGCCGGTGGTGATCTGGTGCCAGAACGTCAGGTACACCGCCGCGTAGGTCAGCAGGTGCACGTGGTACCAGCCGTCGTACGGCAGCCGGCGACGGATCCCGCCGATGGAGAGGAAGGCGATGACGAAGAGCAGGCCGGTGCCGATGGCGGCCTTGCCCATGTCCGGCAGCGTGTCGATGGAGGTGATCGTCTGCCGGCCGATGTCGCCGAGGGTCTTGCCCGCCTGGAGGGCGTAGCCCCACATGATGAGGAAGACGTGGGCGATGACCAGGCAGACGGTGTAGCGGCCGCTCATCGCGTGCCAGCGCGCGACCCGGTCCGAGCCCACTCGGCGCTCCAGCGCGGGCACCCGCGCCATCTGCAGCACCACGAGGGCCATCAGGTAGCCGGCGAGCAGACCCGTGATCCGGCCCGCGGCGACGATCCTGCCGGTGGTGTCCGCGATGGACGGTGTACTGGTCCACCACAGCCACAGCACGGCCGCCCCGCCCGCCCCGACGGCGAGCAGCAGGGGCACGGCAGGGGAGCGGCGCGGACGGATGCGGCGCATCGTCTGGCGGCGGGCGGCACGGCCGCCGGCGAGCGTGGTGGTCACGGTTCCTCCGTGGGACTCGGCCCTGGGCCCACACATACGTGCCGTGACGCGGGAGTGTTCAGAGGAGATGCCGCCGCGTTGCCGCCTCAGTACCGGGTGATCGCCGTGCGCCCGCCCTCCGTCCCGATCGCGAGGTGCGGCCCCCGCGCGGGGTCGGCCCAGCGCAGGATCCGGCGCATCGCCTCCTCGGGCACGGACACGCATCCCGCCGTCGCCCCGCGCCCGTTGACGTGCAGGAAGATGCCGGCGCCCCGACCGCGCACCGGACGGTGGTAGTTGAAGTCGACGACGAGGGCATGGGCGTACTGCGTCCGGTAGGTGATCAGGTGCTCCGCCTCGGCGGCCCGGCAGTCGGCCGCGAGGGGTTCGCTCCAGCGGTTGTAGGAGCGCGAGTCGCCGTCCTGGCACCACCAGGAGTCCTGGCGTACGGGGCGGTACGGGTACGCCGTCCCGCGCGGCGCCGCCTCGGTGCCGAAGGCGTACGGCAGCCCGTAGAGCCCGGTCGGCGTGGTGTGCGTGCCCTGGCGCCGTGCGGCCCCCTCGACGAGCCCGTTCGCCCCGAAGCGGGCCTCGGCGGTACCGGCGGCCACCCAGCGCCCGTCCTCGAGGTCCCACCAGGTGACCGTGCCGGAGGTCGCGCCGGTTCCCGGGGCGACGGCCGTGATCAGCTGGGTGCCGCCCCCGGTGTCCGCCATCCGCTCCGGCAGGGGCGCGGACGGCTGTCCGGAGCCGGGCGCGAACAGGGACAGGGCGGCGAGGAGGGCGGCGGGGGCGGCACCTGGGAGCATGCCTCAGACCGTAGACGGGGGCAGCGGCAACGGCAGCCCGGGCAGTCCGTCCAGGCTGGTCGCGATGTGCTCCTTCCCGGTGAAGTACGCGTTCAGGGAGGCGTCGTCCTCCCGGGCGAACCGCTTGCCGTGCAGGTCCCGGTCGGCCTCGTACGCCATGAAGGGGACCGCGTACCCGCACGTGTCGCGGATGAGTTCGGCCGTCACGACGACGATCGCGCGCAGGCCGTGGGGAGCGGGGTCGATGCCGGGGAAGCGGGCGAGCAGCTCCGCGAAGCGGGGGTCGTCGCGGAAGACGGGCTCACCGCGGCCGTGGACGCGCACGATGTTCGGCGGGCCCTGGAAGGCGCACCACATCAGGGTGATGCGGCCGTTCTCCCGCAGATGGGCGATGGTCTCGGCGTTGGAGCCGGCGAAGTCCAGGTAGGCCACGGTGAGTTCGTCGAGTACGACGAAGGAGCCCTTGAGGCCCTTGGGCGAGAGGTTGACCGTGCCGTCGGCGGACAGGGGGGCGGTGGCGGTGAAGAAGAGGGGCTGTTCCTCGATGAACGTGCGGAGGCGGCCCTCGATGCGCTCATAGGTCTTTCCCATGATCATGATTATGGGCGCACATCCTTCGACTGTCTAAGGAATTGCGGACCGGCGGAGGGGACCGCGGCCGCCCCGGCCGGCGCTTCACACGGGGCGGCCGCGGCGCCTGTCACCTCACTCGGTGAGGGTGCAGGCGGCCAGGGGGTCGAGGCCGGAGGGGCGCTCGGCGGTGCGGCCGATGGCGGTGGCGATGCGGTTGATGGCGGCGACGCGCTTGTCCTCGAGGGGGCCGAGGACGGCGTTCCGGACGAAGTCGGGTCCGCCCTGTCCGACGGTGTCGGCGAGGCGCTGGTCGGCTTCCCGGACCTGGGTGTCGAGCTGTTCGAGGTTGCGCTGGACCTCGGCGCGGGTGGAGGCGGGGATCGCGGGGAGGCGGGAGGCGACGTCCGGGCAGGAGACCGTGCCGGGTCCCGCCAGGGGGCGGGCGCTCGTGCCACCAGCGTCCCCGGAGGGCTCCCCGGCGAGGGCGGAACCGGCGATCACCGCGCCGGACGGCGCCACGGCGGCGGCGCCGCCGATGAGGCCGACGCGGCGCTTGTCGTACTTCGGAAGAGCCCTGGACATGCGGATGCCTCACTCGGAGTCGGGGTGTCTCGGGGGAGCGACGCGGCGCCTGCGTGTGGTGGGTGGTACGGGAAAGCGATTTCGCGCGTTCACCGGCCGTCGGATTCCGGCCGCGAAGTGGCCGGAATCCATGCCTTGGAGGGAGTAGATTGACGAATCATGCGGACTCCTGCATACTCATGCATGTCAGCGAATGCACTGTGAGGAGAAACCCGTGACCGAGCGCGTCGTACTCGCCTACTCAGGCGGTCTGGACACCTCCGTCGCCATCGGCTGGATCGCCGAGGAGACGGGCGCCGAGGTCATCGCCGTTGCGGTCGACGTCGGCCAGGGCGGCGAGGACCTGGACGTCATCCGCAAGCGCGCGCTCGCCTGCGGTGCCGTCGAGGCCGAGGTCGCGGACGCCAGGGACGAGTTCGCCGAGGAGTACTGCCTCCCGGCGATCAAGGCCAATGCCCTCTACATGGACCGCTACCCGCTGGTCTCCGCCCTCTCCCGGCCGACGATCGTCAAGCACCTCGTCGCCGCCGCGCACAAGCACGGCGCCACCACCGTCGCCCACGGCTGCACCGGCAAGGGCAACGACCAGGTCCGCTTCGAGGCCGGCATCGTCGCCCTCGCCCCCGACCTCAAGTGCATCGCCCCGGTCCGCGACTACGCCATGACCCGCGACAAGGCCATCGCCTTCTGCGAGGAGAAGGGCCTGCCGATCGCGACCACCAAGAAGTCCCCGTACTCCATCGACCAGAACGTCTTCGGCCGCGCCATCGAGACCGGCTTCCTCGAGGACATCTGGAACGCCCCGATCGAGGACATCTACGAGTACACCCAGAACCCGGCCGTCGAGCGCGAGCCCGACGAGGTGATCATCTCCTTCAAGGAGGGCGTCCCCGTCGCCATCGACGGCAAGCCCGTCACCGTCCTGCAGGCCATCCAGCAGCTCAACGAGCGGGCCGGCGCCCAGGGCATCGGCCGGATCGACATGGTCGAGGACCGCCTCGTCGGCATCAAGTCCCGCGAGGTCTACGAGGCCCCCGGCGCGATCGCCCTGATCACCGCCCACCAGGAGCTGGAGAACGTCACCGTCGAGCGCGAGCTGGCCCGCTACAAGCGGCAGGTCGAGCAGCGCTGGAGCGAGCTGGTCTACGACGGCCTGTGGTTCTCCCCGCTCAAGCGCGCCCTGGACGGCTTCGTCGACGAGGCCAACCAGCACGTCACCGGCGACATCCGGATGACCCTGCACGGCGGTCGCGCCGTCGTCACCGGCCGCCGCTCCGCGTCGTCGCTGTACGACTTCAACCTGGCCACGTACGACACGGGCGACACCTTCGACCAGGCCGCCGCCAAGGGCTTCATCGACATCTACAGCCTGTCGGCGAAGATCGCGGCCAAGCGGGACCTGGCGTAAGCGCCCGACGGCCCCCCGCACGCACCAGCCCGGCCGCCGCCTCCCCCCTGACCGGCGGGGAGGCGGCGGCACATCCGCACATCCTCGAGGAGCACGCAAGTGAGCAGCAACAGCGGTGACGTACGGCTCTGGGGCGGCCGGTTCGCCGACGGGCCCGCCGAGGCCCTGGCGAAGCTGTCCGCGTCCGTCCACTTCGACTGGCGGCTCGCGCCCTACGACATCGCCGGCTCCCGCGCCCACGCGCGCGTGCTGCACCGGGCGGGGCTGCTCACCGAGGACGAGCTCACCCGCATGCTCGCCGGCCTCGACCGGCTGGAGGCGGACGTCGCCGACGGCTCCTTCACCGGCACCCTCGCCGACGAGGACGTGCACACCGCCCTGGAGCGCGGCCTGCTGGAGCGCCTCGGCCCGGACCTCGGCGGCAAGCTGCGGGCCGGCCGGTCGCGCAACGACCAGGTGGCCACCCTCTTCCGCATGTACCTGCGCGACCACGCCCGCACCGTCGGCGGCCTGATCGCCGACCTCCAGGACGCGCTGATCGGCCTCGCCGAGGCCCACCCGGAGGTGGCCATGCCCGGCCGCACCCACCTCCAGCACGCCCAGCCGGTGCTCTTCGCCCACCACGTCCTGGCCCACGTCCAGGCGCTGTCCCGGGACGCCGAGCGGCTGCGCCAGTGGGACGAGCGCACGGCCGTCTCCCCGTACGGCTCGGGCGCGCTGGCCGGGTCCTCCCTCGGCCTCGACCCGGAGGCCGTCGCCGAGGACCTCGGCTTCGAGCACGGCAGCGCGGCCAACTCCATCGACGGCACGGCCTCCCGGGACTTCGTCGCCGAGTTCGCCTTCATCACCGCGATGATCGGGGTGAACGTCTCCCGGATCGCCGAGGAGATCATCATCTGGAACACGAAGGAGTTCTCCTTCGTGACCCTGCACGACGCCTTCTCCACCGGCTCGTCGATCATGCCGCAGAAGAAGAACCCGGACATCGCCGAGCTGGCGCGCGGCAAGTCCGGCCGGCTGATCGGCAACCTCACCGGCCTGATGGCGACCCTCAAGGCACTGCCCCTCGCGTACAACCGCGACCTGCAGGAGGACAAGGAGCCGGTCTTCGACTCCATCGACCAGCTGGAGGTCCTGCTGCCGGCCTTCACCGGGATGATGGCCACCCTCACCGTGCACCGCGAGCGCATGGAGGAGCTGGCCCCGGCCGGGTTCTCGCTCGCCACCGACATCGCCGAGTGGCTGGTCAGGCAGGGCGTGCCGTTCCGCGTCGCGCACGAGGTGGCCGGCGAGTGCGTCAAGGTCGCCGAGGCCGAGGGCAAGGAGCTCGACGAACTGACCGACGAGCAGTTCGCCGAGATCTCCCCCCACCTCACCCCCGAGGTGCGCACCGTCCTCGACGTCCCCGGCGCCCTCGCCTCCCGCAACGGCCGGGGCGGCACGGCGCCGAGCGCGGTCGCCGTCCAGCTCGCCGAGGTCAAGGCGGACGTGGCCGCCCAGCACGCCTGGGCGAACGCCGGGAAGTAACCGATCAGGTGCCGCGGGGGCATCGCGGGTTACGTTGGTCCGGCAGCCGCAAGGAGCCGACCGAACGGAGTCCGCGATGCCCTTCGCCCGACTGGCCTCGGCCACGACCCCCACGTGTCACATCGGCCTGGGGCTGGCCGCCGTCGGCCGGCCCGGCTACATCAACCTGGGGCGCGAGGAGGACCTCGGTGCCGACCGCGGTGTCGACGCCCTGCGCGCCCGCACCCACGAGCTCCTGGACGCCGCCTACGCCCAGGGCGTGCGCTACTTCGACGCCGCCCGCTCCTACGGCCGCTCCGAGGAGTTCCTCGCCGAGTGGCTGAAGGACCGGCCCGGCGCCGACGACGTCGTCGTCGGCAGCAAGTGGGGGTACACCTACACCGCCGACTGGACCACCGACGCCGAGCGGCACGAGGTCAAGGACCACTCCCTCGCCGCGTACGAGCGGCAGCGCGCAGAGTCCGAGGCGCTGCTCGGGGGCCGGCTCGACCTCTACCAGATCCACTCGGTGACCCCGGACAGCCCCGCCCTCACCGACAAGGAGCTGCACGCCCGGCTCGCCGAGGCCGCCGCCCAGGGCCTCACCGTCGGCTTCTCCACCAGCGGCCCGGCGCAGGCCGACGCCGTCCGCGCCGCCCTCGCCGTCACGGTCGGCGGCGAGCCGCTCTTCCGCACCGTCCAGTCCACGTACAACGTGCTGGAGACCTCCGCCGGGCCCGCGCTCGCCGAGGCGCACGACGCCGGACTGACGGTGATCGTCAAGGAGGGCATGGCCAACGGGCGGCTGGCCGACCCGAACGCCCCGGAGGCGCTGCGGTCGGTCGCCGAGGAGACCGGCCTGGGCTGCGACGCCGTCGCTCTCGCGTTCGTCCTGCGCCGGCCCTGGGCCGGTGTCGTCCTCTCCGGGGCGGCGACCGCCACCCAGCTCGCCTCCAACCTGCACGCCCCCGCCGTCGACCTCACCGACGACCATCTCTCCCGCCTGGCGGCCCTGACCGAGGAGCCGCACGCCTACTGGGAGCGGCGCGGCCGGCTGCCCTGGCACTGAGGCGCCCCGGCGCACCCGCCACCTCCGCGCACCGTGAGACGTACACGCTCAGCGTGAGACATGCATGCCCAGGGTGAGACATGCATGTCTCAAGTGGTCTACACTCGTCTCATGGCTGTCGATCGTGATCACGTGCTGCGCAGTGCCGCCGCCCTGCTGACCCGCAAATCGACCGCGACCATGGACGAGGTCGCCAAGGCGGCCGGGATCAGCCGTGCCACACTGCACCGGCAGTTCGCCGGACGGGACGCGCTGGTCCGGGCCCTGGAGGCGCTCGGCATCGCGGAGTGCGAGGCCGCCCTGGAGGCGGCCCGGCCCGAGGAGGGACCGGCCGCCGACGCCGTGCGCCGACTGGTGGCCGAGGTCGAGCCGCACGCCCCCCTGCTCGCCTTCCTCTACACCGAGAACCAGCTGTTCGAGGGCGAGGAGCAGAACGAGGGCTGGACCCGGATCGACGAGCGGATCGCCGACCTCTTCCGGCGCGGCCAGGCGAGCGGGGAGTTCCGTATCGACCTCACCCCGGCCTGGCTCACCGAGGCGCTCTACGGACTGCTCGCCTCCGCCGCCTGGGCCGTGGCCGAGGGCCGCGTCGCCCCCAAGGACTTCACCCACATGACCGTCGAGCTGCTGCTCGGTGGCGCACGACGTCGGAACGACACATCACAGAGGTAAGGAACCATGACCAGCACCCTGCAGCCGACAGGCTCCACCGAAGTGGTGAAGCGGCCGGGCCGCTGGCTCGCGCTCGGCGTCCTCGTGCTCGCCGTGCTGCTGGTGGCCGTCGACGCGACCGTCCTCGGCCTCGCCACCCCGTACATCAGCGAGGACCTGGCGCCCTCCGGCACCCAGCTGCTCTGGATCGGCGACGTCTACTCCTTCGTGATCGCCGGTCTGCTCGTCTCCATGGGCAGCCTCGGCGACCGCATCGGCCGCAAGCGGCTCCTGCTCCACGGCGCCACCGCGTTCGGCGCGATATCCGTGCTCAACGCCTATGCCGGCACACCCGAGACGATGATCCTGGCGCGGGCCCTGCTCGGTGTCGCCGGCGCCACCCTGATGCCGGCCACCCTCGCCCTGATCCGCAACCTCTTCCACGACCCGCGCGAACGCAGTCTCGCCGTCGGGATCTGGGGCGCGACCGCCTCCGCGGGCACCGCCGTCGGGCCGATCCTCGGCGGCTTCCTGCTCGAGCACTTCTGGTGGGGCTCGGTCTTCCTGATCAACCTGCCCGTGATGGCCGTCCTGGTCCTCGTCGGCCTCAAGCTGCTCCCCGAGTCCCGGACGCCGGACCCCGGCCCCTGGGACCTGACCAGTGTCGTCCTGTCGCTGGTCGGCATGATCGGCGTGGTGTACGCGGTGAAGGAGGCCGCCGCGCACGGCGTCGGCTGGGCCCCCGCGGCCGCCGGACTGCTGGGCGCGGGCGCCCTGTACGCCTTCGGACGCCGTCAGCTCCGGCTCCCCGCGCCCCTGCTGGACATGCGGCTGTTCAGGCACCGCGGCTTCAGCGGCGCCGTGCTCGCCGATCTGCTGACCATCCTCGGACTGTCCGGGCTGGTGTTCTTCCTCTCGCAGTACCTGCAACTCGTCCAGGGCAGGCGCCCGCTGGAGGCGGGCCTGGCCGAACTCCCCGCCGCGATCGGCGCGGTGGCGGCCGGCCTGGTCGCCGGCCGCGCCGCCCGGCGCTTCTCGGTGCGCTCCGTCGTCGCCGGCGGACTCGCCGCCATCGGCCTCGCGCTGGCGGCCCTCACCGTCATCGGCCAGTCCACCGGCTACCCCCTGCTCGGGGCGGCACTGCTGATGGTCGGGACCGGCGCCGGCTTCTCGTTCACCGTGACCGCCGACGTGATCCTCTCCAGCGTGCCCAAGGAACAGGCGGGCGCCGCCTCCGCCGTCTCCGAGACGGCCTACGAACTCGGCGCGGCCCTCGGCATCGCCGTGCTCGGCTCCGTCGTCACCGGCGTCTACCGCGGCTTCACCGGTCCCGCGGGCACCCCCGCCGCCGCGCACGAATCGCTGGGCGGGGCCGTCGAGGCGGCGTCCGGGCTGCCGGCCCACACCGCCGAGGCGATGCTGGACGCGGCCCGGCAGGCCTTCGTCGACGGTCTGGCCCTCGCGGCCGGCGCGGGCGCGGCCGTGCTGCTGGCCGCGGCGGTGGCCGCCTGGTTCCTGCTGCGCGGTCAGCGACTGGAGGACCTCGCGGAACACCCCTGACCCGCCCCCGCGGGGCTCCGCGCCCGTTCTCGCCTCCGCCCGACGGCTACGGCCCCGCACCCGGCGCCGTTCCCGGCGGCCGAGGGAGCCACCGGACATGACGCTCCGTACGAAGGGGGAGGTCCCCACCGTCACCGCGCGGGCCGCCGCGGGCGGTACGGGCGGTGGGGCCGCGCCCGCCGGGTGTGCCCGTCCCCGGACGACCGTCCCGCACACGGGGCCGGCCCGCGCGCTCCCACCGGGGCGCGCCGGACGGCGGCGGACACACCGACGGCGGGCCGCCCGAGGAGCGGCCCGCCGTCCGGGGGCGAAGTGACCGGCAGGCGCCTACGCGGCCTTCGCCTTGCTCGCGTACATGTCCACGTACTCCTGCCCGGACAGCCGCATCACCTCGGTCATCACCGAGTCGGTGACCGCGCGCAGGACGTAGCGGTCGCGGTCCATGCCGTCGTACCGGGAGAACTCCATCGCCTCGCCGAAGCGGACCGTGACCCGGCCCGGCCGGGGCAGGCCCGCGCCGCCCGGCTGGAGCTTGTCGGTGCCGATCATGGCGAACGGCACGACGGGCGCGCCGGTCATCAGGGTGAGCCGGGCGATGCCGGTGCGGCCCCGGTAGAGGCGGCCGTCGGGGGAGCGGGTGCCCTCCGGGTAGATGCCGAAGACCTTGCCCTCCTCCAGCACCCGGCGCCCGGTCATCAGGGCCGCGACTCCGCCCCGGCCGCCGTCCCGGTCGACCGGGATCATGCCGACGCCGGTGAAGAACCAGGCCATCAGCCGGCCCTTGAGGCCCTTGCCGGTGACGTACTCGTCCTTGCCGATGAAGAAGACCTGGCGCTCACAGACGATCGGCAGGACGATCGAGTCGATGAACGTCAGGTGGTTGCCGGCCAGGATGACCGGACCGTCGCCGGGAATGTGCTCCGCGCCCTCCACCCGTGGGCGGAACATCAGGCGCATGGCGGGGCCGAGCACTGCCTTGATGAGCGCGAAGCGGGACAACAGGCCCTCCGTGGGAAGCGGACGTCGGTGAATGCCGTATGTGTCTGTGCAGGTGAGGACATTACTCGCGGTCCGGGGGCGCGCGCACGTCGGGCTCACGGGACCGGCCGAGGTCTTACGCCCTCTTGACCGGGGGTTCACCTGCCGGTGCCGACCCCCCGACTGCCCGAAACACCACCGTCACACGGTGATGGAGCTCACCCTCACCCGCACACCGGACGGGTGCCCCGAACCGCCCGCCCGAACCGGACGAGCCGTCAGATCACCGGCGGAATACGACACGCGTACGGCGGACGCAGGACACGGGCCCGAGGGGCGTACGCCATGCAACATCATCCGTGTGTTCCGTCCCGGGTCTCCCGCCCGTCACGCACGCACCCCTACGATCGGCCCGCACTGGACGAGCCGACGGCAGGAGGACGCTCATGGGAACGCGGGAGTCGAACGAACAGGCGGGCGGGACAGGACGGCGGGCCCTGCTCGGCGCGGCGGTGCTCGGCGCGTCCGGAGCGGTCCTGGGACCGGTCGGCACGGCGAGGGCCGCCGACGCCCGGCGGGGCGGCGGCCGGGGGTTGAAGGGCCTGCCCGTCCCGACCGTCATCGGCCACCGCGGAGCCAGCGGTTACCGGCCCGAGCACACCCTCGGCGCCTACCAGCTCGCCCTCGACATGGGCGCGGACATCGTCGAGGCCGGTGACCTCGTCCCCACCCGGGACGGCCACATCGTCTGCCGGCACGAGCCGGAGATCGGCGGCACCACGGACGTCGCCGACCACCCCGAGTTCGCCGGCCGCAGGACCACCAAGACCCTGGACGGCGTCCCCGTCACCGGCTGGTTCACCGAGGACTTCACCCTCGCCGAACTGAAGCGGCTGCGCGCCGTCGAGCGGATCCCGGCCAACCGCCCGCACAACACCCTCTACGACGGCCGCTGGGAGATCCCCACCTTCGAGGAGGTGCTGCGCTGGCAGGACGAGCAGACCCGCAAGCGCGGCAAGCAGGTCTGGATCTACCCCGAGGCCAAGCACCCCACCTACTTCCGCCGGCTGGGCCTCGGCCTGGAGGAGCGGGTCGCGAAGCTGCTGCGCAAGCACGGCAAGGACCGCCGGAACTCCCCGGTCGTCCTGCAGTCCTTCGAGCCGACCAGCATCCGGCGGTTCGGCCGGCTCGTCGACAACCCGCTCGTGGTGCTCCTGTCCGGCGCGGGCAGCCGCCCCTGGGACTTCGTCGAGTCGGGCGACCCGCGCACCGTCGCCGACCTCATCACCCCCGAGGGCCTGAAGGAGATCGCCTCCTACGCCCAGGGCATCGGACCCACCCTCGACCTCGTCATCCCGCGCGACGCCGGCGGCCGGCTCACCGAGCCCACCACCCTGGTCCGCGACGCCCACCGGGCGGGCCTGATCCTGCACCCCTACACGCTGCGCAACGAGAACCCCTTCCTGCCCGCCGACTTCCGCAGGGGCACCGATCCCGACGCCTACGGCGACGTCTTCGGCGCCTACCGGGCGTACTTCGCCACCGGCATCGACGGCATCTTCACCGACCAGCCCGACACCGGCCTGCTGGCCCGTGAGGACTTCGTCAACAAGTGAGTGGATCGTCCCGGTCGGGGTGATCTTCGGCCGCTCCGTGCAACTCCGCGCGGGGCGGCCGGGTCGTTGTGCGTATGACGCACCAGCCGGTCATGACGCACGCCCCGGTCGCCTCCGACCTGGTCGCCTCCCTCCGTCCGCTGCTCACCGCGGAGGCCCTCGCCGAGGCGCCCGGCTCCGGGGCCGACCCCGGCGACCTGGAGCAGGCGGTCTGGCTCCGCCTCCTGGAGCGCCTCGACGCCCAGGACCCGCCGCACGACCCTCAGGGCTGGCTCCGCCGGGCCGTCCGCGCGGAGGCCCGCCGCACCCGCCGCACCGCCCGCCGTGAAACGCCGTTGCGCCGCGAACCCGCCGACGACGGCGACCGCGACCCCGAACGCCTCGCGCTCGCCGCCGCCCGCCGCCGCGCCCTGCGGGACGCCGTGCGGCGGCTGCCCGGCCGCTGCCCCCGGCTGATGGAGGCGCTGCTGTCCCCGCGTGATCCGACATACCGGGAAATCGCAGGGGAGTTGGGTATCTCACAGGGCAGTCTCGGTCCGGAACGTTCCAGATGCCTGGGATGTCTGCGTCGTTTGCTCGCGCCGGAGGTTGCGGCCCGCTGAGGACGGGGATAGGAGTGGGGGACGACAGGTGATCAGGTGAGCGGGAGGCATGCGCACATGGGCATGAGCGTGACCATCTCGGCAGCGGCCGAACAGGACGCGGAGCAGATCTTCAGGTTGCGGTACCTGTGCTTCCAGAGCGAGGCCGCGCTCTACGGCAACTACCGCATCGACCCGCTCGTCCAGACCCTCGACTCGGTCCGCGAGGAGGTCGCCGCCGACTGCGTCTTCGTCGCCCGCCTCGGCGACGAGGTCGTCGGTTCGGTGCACGGCAGGATCACCGAGGACGGCGCCGCCGCCATCGGCAAGCTCTGCGTCCACCCCCGCCTCCAGGGGCACGGCATCGGCGCGCGTCTGCTCCGGGCCGCGGAGTCGGCCCTCGCCGACGAGCGCGGCGCCCGGACGTTCCGGCTGCACGCCGGGCACCGCAGCGAGAGCAACCTGCAGCTCTACAGCAGGGTCGGCTACCAGCGGGTGGGGACGTCCCGGGGCGCGGACGGCGTACCGATGATCGTCCTGGAGAAGAGGGCGGAGGCGTACGCGACGACCGCCTGACGGGCGGTCAGGACGCCGGCCGCTCCGTGCGTGCCCTGCGCAGCCAGTACAGGGCGGTCAGGGGCAGCAGCACGGGGATGAAGAGGTACCCCATCCCGTAGTCCGACCACACGGTCGCGTCGGGGAAGGCGGACGGCTCCACCAGGGTCCAGGTGCCGATCGTCAGGACGCCCACCAGCTCGGCGGCGCAGCACACCAGCGCCGCCCTGCGGGCCGTCTCGCCGCCGCGGACCAGGGTGTACGTGATGAAGCCGTAGACCACGCCGGCCGCCGCCGACAGCGTGTAGGCGAGCGGCGCGCGGTCGAACTCGGTGGCGATCTGGTACACGGAGCGCGACACGGCGCCGACGACCATCACCCCGTACAGCCACACCAGCAGCAGACCGGGCCCGCCGATCAGCCGGGTCCGGTTCGGCCTCTCCTGCGTCCCGGTCATCTCAGCCTCCCCAGATGTCATGGAGCCGCACCTCGAGCACCGCCAGCACGACACCGCTCGCGGCGACCGTCACCGACCCCCAGCGGGTGCGTTCGCCCAGCGACATGAAACCGGCCGCGGGGACGCACGCGAACGAGCCGAGCAGATACGCCACGAAGATCGTCGTCCCCTGCTCCGGCTCCTCGCCGCGGGCCAGCTGCACGATCCCGACGACCAGCTGGACCAGCACCAGCAGCGTGACCACGGCCATCCCGATGAAGTGCCAGTCCTTCGTCGGCTGGTCACGGTAGGCGGCCCAGCCGCACCAGGCGGCGAGCAGCAGCGCGGCGACGCCGGTCACCAGCGTCAGGACATCAAGCATGGCAGCGACCTTATTACGCCGAAAACTCCTCGCGCCCTCCGGCCCCGCCCAGGCGCCGCGGCGGTCCACCCGGCCCGTCGGCCGGCCGGCGCCGTAGGGTCGAGAGCATGACGATCCACGCACAAGCCCTCCTGTTCGACAACGACGGAACCCTCGTGTCCTCCCTCGAATCCGTGCGCCGCTGCTGGACCCGGTGGGCCGTGGAGTACGGGATCACGGCCGAGGAGTTCGGCCGGATCGAGCTGCACGGCCGGCCGGCCGCCGAGATAGCCGCCGACCTGCTGCCCGCCCACGTCGTCCCGCAGGCCGTCGCGCGGATCGAGGACCTGGAGGTCGAGGACGTACCGGACGGCGGCGTCCACCTGCTGCCGGGGACCAGGGACTTCCTCGACGCGCTGCCCGCCGAGCGCTGGGCCGTCGTCACCTCCGCCACCCGGCGACTGGCCGAGGCCCGTCTGGGCGCCGTCGGCATCCTGCCGAAGACCCTCGTCGCGGCCGACGACATCACCCGGGGCAAGCCCGACCCCGAGCCCTACCTGCTCGCCGCCCGCACGCTCGGCGTCGACCCGGCGCACTGCGTCGTCTTCGAGGACGCCCCCGCCGGGCTCCAGGCCGGCCGCGCCGCCGGCATGACCACCGTGGCCTTGGCCACAACCCACCGGGCCCACGAACTCACCGCCGACCTCGTCGTCGAGGACCTGTCCGCCCTGTCCGTACTGGTCACGGACGCGGGAATGGAGATCTCCGTACGTCCCTGACGTGCGCACACGGGTGTCCACGCCTGTCCACCATGCGGACAGGCGTGTTCGGTCAGGGGTGGACATCTGCTTTACTGGCCGCATGACCACGACGAGCGACCGCACCCCTGCGACCGAGGCGATCACGACGCCCGGTGCTCGCCGTATGTGTCCGCGCCGAATGTGCGCCTTCTAGAGGGCCCCTGCACCACCTGAGCCTCGCGCCCCGAAGCGAGAGCCGCTCGAGTCGGCCCGTGTGCCCCGCACGCGCGACTGAGCCACGCCCCCCACGTGCACGTCTCCCCACGGTGCGGTTCCTCCTGCCGCACCCGCGGGAAACGCTGCCGTGCCACGGCTGCTTTCGACCCGAACGCCCCGTGCCCGGCGCCCGACGGCGCGCCGCGCACTCGACAGTGACGGAATCCCACGTGATCACCACCACGGGCCTCACCAAGGTCTACCGCTCCCGCGGACGCGAGGTCACCGCCCTGGACGGCGTCGACCTGCACGTCCGCGAGGGCGAGGTCTACGGCGTCATCGGCCAGTCCGGTGCCGGCAAGTCCTCGCTGATCCGCTGCGTCAACCTGCTGGAACGCCCCACCACGGGCACCGTGACCGTGGCCGGCCAGGACCTCACCGCGCTCGCCGGCCGCGGCCCGCGCGCCGGCCGGGACCTGCGGCGGGCGCGCAGCCGGATCGGCATGGTCTTCCAGCACTTCAACCTGCTGTCGACCCGCACCGTGCAGGACAACGTCGAGCTGCCGCTCGAAATCCTCGGCACGTCAGGGAAGGAACGTTCCCGCAAGGCGCTGGAACTGCTCGACCTGGTCGGCCTCGCCGACAAGGCCAAGGCCTACCCGGCCCAGCTCTCCGGCGGCCAGAAGCAGCGCGTCGGCATCGCCCGCGCCCTGGCCGGCGACCCCAAGGTGCTGCTCTCCGACGAGGCCACCAGCGCCCTGGACCCGGAGACCACCCGCTCGATCCTGGCGCTGCTGCGCGACCTCAACCGCCAGCTCGGCCTCACCGTCCTGCTCATCACCCACGAGATGGACGTGGTGAAGTCGATCTGCGACTCGGCCGCCCTCATGGAGAAGGGCCGCATCGTGGAGTCCGGCACGGTCAGCGACCTCCTCGCCACCCCCGGCTCCGAACTCGCCGCCGCGCTGTTCCCCGTGGGCGGCGAGGCGTCCGGTGACGACCGCACCGTCGTCGACGTCACCTTCCACGGCGACAGCGCGACCCAGCCGGTCATCTCCCAGCTGTCGCGCACCTACAACATCGACATATCGATCCTGGGCGCCGCCATCGACACCGTCGGCGGCCTCCAGGTCGGCCGGATGCGCATCGAACTGCCCGGCCGCTACGAGGACAACGTCGTGCCGGTCGGCTTCCTGCGCGAACAGGGCCTGCAGGTCGAGATTGTGGGCCAGGAAGCGCCCGCGCTGGTGAAGGAGGGGGTCAAGTGACCTGGTCCCAGATGCAGCCGCTGCTCGAGCAGGCGTGCACCGAGACACTGGTCATGGTCGGCTGGTCCACCCTGATCGCCGTCGTCGCCGGCCTCCCGATCGGCGTCCTGCTCGTCCTCACCGACAAGGGCGGCCTGCTGCAGAACACCGTGGTGAACAAGGTCATCGGCCAGGTCGTGAACATCGGCCGCTCGATGCCGTTCATCATCCTCATGGTCGCCCTGATGAGCTTCACCCGCTGGGTCACCGGCACGACCATCGGCAGCGCGGCCGCGATCGTGCCGCTCGCCATCGGCGGCATCCCGTTCTTCGCCCGCCTCGTCGAGACGGCCGTGCGCGAAGTGGACCACGGGCTCGTCGAGGCCGTGCAGTCGATGGGCGGCAGCACCTGGACGATCGTCCGCAAGGTCCTCGTCCCCGAGGCGCTGCCCTCGCTGATCGCGAGCACCACCACCACGATCATCGCCCTCATCGGCTACTCGGCCATGGCCGGCACCGTCGGCGGCGGCGGACTCGGCGACCTCGCCGTCCGCTACGGCTACCAGCGCTTCGAGACCGGCCTGATGTGGGTCACCGTCGCGGTCCTCGCCGTGGCCATCTCCCTCATCCAGTTCGCCGGCGACCACGCCGCCCGCGCCCTGCACCGCCGCGGCGGCCGTTCGGGCCCCTCGCCCAGGCTCCGGTTCCTGAAGGCCGAGGAGCCCGCCGCGGCCGACATCAGCAAGGTCGCGTGAACCCCACAGACTCCCCGTACCACCCGAGACGGGGCAGCACCACCCAAGGAAAGGCACTTTTCGTGCGTAACACCGCCAAGATCACCACCGCCGTCCTCGCCGCCGGAGCCCTCACCTTCGGCCTCACCGCCTGCGGCTCGGACCAGGACGCCGCCTCCGACGGCTCCGGCCCGCTGATCGTCGCCGCGAGCCCCGTCCCGCACGCCGAGATCCTCACCTTCGTCAAGGACAACCTGGCCGAGAAGGCCGGCCTGGACCTCGAGGTGAAGGAGTTCACCGACTACGTCACCCCGAACACGGCGACGGAGGACGGCTCGGTCGGCGCCAACTTCTTCCAGACCCAGCCGTACCTCGACGACTTCAACAAGAAGAACGGCACCCACATCGTGTCCGTCGTCGACGTGCACCTGGAGCCGCTCGGCCTGTACTCCCACAAGGTCGAGAAGGCCGACGAGCTGAAGAGCGGCGCGACGATCGCCCTCCCGAACGACACCGTCAACGAGGGCCGCGCCCTGCAGCTGCTCGCCGCCAACGGGCTCCTCACCCTCAAGGACGGCGTCGGCACCGCGGCGACCCCCGCGGACATCACCGAGAACCCCAAGAAGCTCAAGTTCAAGGAGCTGGAGGCGGCCCAGACGCCGCGCTCCCTGGACGACGTCGACGCCGCGGTCGTCAACGGCAACTACGCCATCGAGGCCGACCTCAAGCCCGCCGAGGACGCCCTCGTCCTGGAGTCCGCCGAGGGCAACCCGAACGTCAACCTCCTCGCCGTCAAGGAGGGCCAGGAGGACGACCCGCGCGTGAAGAAGCTCGCCGACCTCCTCACCTCCCCCGAGGTGAAGAAGTTCATCGAGGACAAGTACGCCGGTTCCGTCGTCGCCTCCTTCTGATCGACGCGACCGACGCGACCGACGCGACCGGCGCGACCGGCGCGACCGGCGCGACCCGCGCGACCTGCACGGCACCCACGGGGTCCGCTCCGCGCACCGGAGCGGACCCCGTGGTGCGGTCCAGTGCTTTCATGCTGCATGCTGGGCAGTTCAGCAGCACCCGACGGTCTCTCAGGTTACGGAGCGGCGCATGACGAGCACCTTCCCCGGCATCTCCATCAGCACGGAGCGGTTGGTGCTGCGTCCCCTCGAGACGGACGACGTGCCCGCCCTGGCCGCGATGATGAACGACGAACAGGTCGCCGCCTGGACCGACGTCCCCCAGCCCTTCACCGAACAGGCCGCCCGCGCCTGGATCACCGAGTACGCCCC
This sequence comes from Streptomyces viridosporus T7A, assembly GCF_008704515.1. NCBI lineage: Bacteria > Bacillati > Actinomycetota > Actinomycetes > Kitasatosporales > Streptomycetaceae > Streptomyces > Streptomyces viridosporus. The sequence continues at coordinate 1,860,561 of NZ_CP023700.1, read as the reverse complement.
CGCCGAACGCACGGCCGGGCGCGGACTCGACCTCGCCGTCACCGAGTTCCTCACCCAGCGTCTGGTCGGCGTCGTCCGGCTCGCCAGGACCGACTGGCACGTCCGGTCCACCGAGATGTCCTACATCATCGCCCCCTGGGCGCGCGGTGAGGGCTACGCCTCCGAGGCCGCGCTCGCCACCGCCCGGTGGCTCTTCGGCGACCAGAAGCTCGAACGCGTCGAGCTGCGCACCGCCGCCGACAACACCGCCTCGCAGCAGGTCGCCCAGAAGATCGGCTGCATCAACGAGGGCGTGCTGCGCAACGCCTGCATAGCCCACGTCCGCACCGAGGACGGCGGCTGGACCGACGTGCGCACCGACTACATCGTGTGGAGCCTGCTGCCCGAGGACATCGAGGGCGCGGACGGGCAGCCGGCCGACCCGGACGGGTTCACCGCCTACGCCGACTGGAACTGACCTTTCCGGGGAGCCGCGACCCACGACCGGGGGTACCGCCGAAGCGGTCCACCGCCCGCACCGGGTACGCTCACCGGACCCGCCCCCGGGCGGAACAGCCGACGACGACCTGCGAAGACCCCAGGAGACTGACGACGATGGCCGACCGGGTCACGGTGATCGGCTGGGACGGTTCGCCGCTGACCGCCGCGGCACGCGCCGCGCTGGGTGCCGCCTCCCTGGTGGCCGGCGCGGCCCACCACCTGGCGCTCCCCGAGGTGCCCGCCGGCGCCGAGCGCATCCGGCTCGGGTCCGTCGCCCTCGCCGCCCGCCGCATCGCCGCCCACCGCGGCACCGCGGTCGTCCTCGCCGACGGCGACCCCGGATTCTTCGGCGTCGTGCGGACGCTGCGCGCGCCCGAGTTCGGCCTGGAGGTCGAGGTCGTCCCCGCCGTCTCCTCCGTCGCCGCCGCCTTCGCCCGCGCCGGAATGCCCTGGGACGACGCCCACGTGGTCGTCGCACACCCGCGCACCCTGCGACGCGCGGTGAACGTATGCCGGGCCCATACCAAGGTGGCGGTGCTCACCTCACCCGGTGCCGGCCCCGCCGAGCTCGGCCTGCTGATGGAGGGGGTCCACCGGACCTTCGTCATCTGCGAGGAGCTCGGCACCGAGCGCGAGCGGGTCACCGTCGTCACCTCCGACCGGGCCGCCGACCACACCTGGCGCGATCCCAACGTCGTCATCGTCGTCGGCGGCCCGGTCGGGGCCGGTGAGTCCACCGGCTGGATCGCCGGGCGCGACCCCTCCGTCGGACCGCGCGGCTGGTCCCTGCCGGCCGAGGCGTACGGCGGCGCACTCGGCGAGGGCGAGCGGGAGCCCCTGCGCGTCACCCAACTCGCCCGGCTCGGACCGCGCCTGGGCGACCTGGTCTGGGACATCGGCTGCGGCAGCGGCGCCTTCGCCACCGAGGCCGCCCGCGCCGGAGCCGCCGTCATCGCCGTCGACAGCGACCCGGGGGCCTGCGCCCGCACCGAGTCCGCCGCCCGCCGCCACGGCGTCCTGCTCCAGACCGTCCACGGCACCGCCCCGCACGTCCTGGAGAACCTCCCCGAACCGGATGTCGTCCGGGTCGGCGGCGGGGGAGCGGCGGTGGTCTCCGCGGTCGCCGACCGCCGGCCGCAGCGCATCGTCACGCACGCCGGCACCCGCGACGCGGCCGAACTCATCGGCCGGAACCTCGCGGAACACGGCTATCAGGTCGAGTGCGCCCTGCTGCAGTCCGTCGAGCTCGACACCCGGGCCTGGACGGAGAAGGAGCGGAGCGTCGCGTTCCTGCTCAGCGGGGTACTGCCCGCGCGCAGCGGCTGACCCGTTTCCGTCCCCGTGATCGGGTTGTCGTACCGCGCGCGGTAGGCTGGCCGATTGTTGTACCGCACTCGGGCCCCCGGCGCTTCGTCGGTCAATGTCCGGAAAACGCGTCCGTTTTGGGGTGGGTCGTGGTACGGCAGAACCGGAGGGCGCGCAACGTGGCGCAGTCCACAGCGGAACCGTCGCCGATCAAGCTGACGCGACGGCCGTGCGGCCGCGACAATGCCAGTGAATGGCTTTGTCGCCTTTTCGGGCGGGCCGTTCGTGCCGCTGGGGACGCACGCTCGTTCTTCAGTGTGGGGCGGTCGGTGCGCCGTTCCGGGTGAGCTGGTCGTAGGGAGCACTAACCGATGGGCGAGGGGTACGCATGACCGACACCGGCCAGGTCCCGGGCGAAGGATTGCCGGAGAACGCAGGCATGGTGGAACAGCCGGGCGTTCCCGCGCCCGATCCGTACGCCTATCTCTCCGAAACCTCCGTCGAGGACGAAGACCTGCTGCTGCCCGGAGCCCAGGGCGCCTGGGGCAACGAGGTCGCCCCGCCCGTCCCGGAGCCGGTCGTCGAGACCGTGCACGAGCCGGGCCCGCACGAGATGTCCGGCCGCGACAGCGGCTCGGTCGACCTCGGCGGCGTCCGCCTGCCCGACCCCGGGCAGGCACCGGCGCCCGCCGCCGCGGCCGCGCACGAGCAGGCGGCGCCGCCCGCGCCGCGCCGTCCGCTGCACCTCGGGCCGCCCGTTCCCAACCTCTCCGCCGGCCCGGTCCGCTCCCTCGCCGACCGCGGTCCCGCCCAGGTGCCGGTCCGCCAGACCGGGACGCCGACCCTCGGTCCCGAGTACCTCGACGTCCCGCGCGCCCGGGAGACGACCACCCCGCAGACGACGGCCCCGCAGGCGACGGCCCCGCAGGCGACGGCCCCGCAGGCAGCGGCGCCCTGGGGCGCGCCGGCCGCGGCGGGCGCGGGGGCGGCCCCCGCGGAAACGGTTGCTCCGCCGACGGAGCCGGTGGGCGCGGCCCAGGCGGTCGTCGCCCGCGTCGCCACCGAGGCGGGCACCGGCCGGGCGCGGACCGCTCCCGCGGAGGCGGGGCAGGCCCCCGAGGACGCCCCCGCCGCGGGCGCCGGGCAGGAGGTCGCGGGCGTTCCCGCCGCGGCGGCCGACGAGGCCGGGCAGGCCGCGGTCGCCGGTCCCGCCGCCGCGCAGGGCGGTGAGGCGCCCGCCCCGGTCCCGGGCGCGGAGCACGAGCACGCCCCCGCCTTCACACCCGCTCCCGTCGCCGAGGCCGGACAGGCCCCCGAGTCCGCGCCGTCCCCCGGGACCGTCACCGCGCCGGACGCGCTCCAGGAGCCCCCGGCGGCCCCGGCCGCCGGAACGCCGGGTGCCGAGCCCGCGGCCCACCCCGCCGCACCCGGCGCCGCGCTCCCCGCCGCACCCGCCGCCGAACCGGGCGTCGCCGGGCCCGCCGCCGCGGCACCGGAGGCGGCACCCGGCTCCGGGACCGAGGACGAGGCTCCCGTGGCCCCGCCCGCCCCGGCCTCCCCCGAGGACGCCGTCCCCGTCTCCGGGACGGCGGGGGAGGAAGCCACCGCGCAGGTCCCCGCCGCACCCGGCGCCGAGACGGCCGCCGAGGTGCCCGCGCCCCAGGCCGCCCCCGCGCCCCAGCCCCCGGCCGTCGCCGGCCCGGACCCGTCCGAGGCGCCCGCCGGGGCGGTCGGCGACGCTCCCGTCACCGAGCCCGCCGGCGCCCCCGGCCCGGCCGCGGACGCGCCGGTCCCCACCGCCGACGCCGTGTCCGCCGTCGCCGGGGCCGAGGCTCCCACCGGGGCCGCACCGGCCCCGGAGGCCACCGTCGCGTCCGAGGCCACTGCCGCGCCCGAGGCCGTACCGGTCGCGCCCGAGGCCGCCCCGCAGCCCGCCGACGGCTCCCCGGCCACCGCTCCCTCCGGGCACGCTCCTGCCCCGGCGGCCGAGCAGCCCCCGCAGCAGGTCGACGCCGCCCCGTCCGTCCCGGACGAACAGCCCGCGCAGCCCGGGCCGCAGGACGCCTGGGCGCCCGTCCCCGCGCAGCCGGACCCCGCGGCCCCCGGACTCCCCGGCGCGGACGCGGCCGCTCCCGCCGTACCCGCCACCGGTGCCCCCGAGGCGCCCGCCCCGACCCACGACGCACCCGGCACCGCGACCCCTCCCCCCGGTCCTCCCGGCACCGCCCACCCGGAGCCCGGCCCGGACCGGCCCCTGGGGGAGTTCGCCCCCGTGGAGGGGACCGCGCCCACGTCCCCGCAGCCGGAGGCGGCCCCGCCCGTTCCCGCGGAGGAAGGGCCCGCGCCGGAAGCGGTCGCCGCGGTGCCCGCCCCCCGCGGGGCCGAACCCGACGCCGTACCGGTCGCGCCCGACGCGGAGCCCGAACCCGACCGCGTGCAGAGCGCGGACGACCTGGACACCCGGGGCGCCGGAGCGGAGGACCCGCAGACGCAGCAGGAAGAGGGCGCGGCCGCGGCGGAAGCGGCACGGTCCACGGGCCCCGCCGCCCCCGGTTACGACGACGCCGAGCGCGAGGCCGTGCTGAAGGTCATGCGCGAACGCCGCGACATCCGCAACGGCTTCCGCAGCGACCCCATCCCGCACGAGGTGCTGCTCCGCGTCCTGGAGGCCGCCCACACCGCGCCCTCCGTCGGCCACTCGCAGCCCTGGGACTTCGTCGTCATCCGCTCCGCCGAGACCCGGCGCAGCATGCACGAACTGGCCATGCGCCAGCGCGACGCCTACGCCAAGACCCTTCCCAAGGGCCGGGCGAAGCAGTTCAAGGAACTGAAGATCGAGGCCATCCTCGACACCCCGGTGAACATCGTCGTCACCGCCGACCCGACCCGCGGCGGCCGGCACACCCTGGGCCGGCACACCCAGCCCCAGATGGCGCCGTACTCCTCCGCGCTCGCGGTGGAGAACCTCTGGCTCGCCGCCCGCGCCGAGGGCCTCGGCGTCGGCTGGGTCAGCTTCTTCGACGAGCGCGAGATGGTCCGCGTCCTCGGCCTGCCCGAGCACCTGGAGGTCGTCGCCTACCTGTGCGTGGGCTACGTCGACGAGTTCCCGGACGAGCCCGAGCTGATGCAGGCGGGCTGGTCCAAGCGCCGTCCGCTGTCCTGGGTCGTGCACGAGGAGACGTACGGCCGCCGCGCCCTGCCCGGAGAGGAACCCCACGACCTGCTCGCCGAGACCGTCGCACAGATCCGCCCGCTGGACGCCAAAGCGCTCGGCGAGGCGTGGGAGCGGCAGAAGCGCATGACCAAGCCGGCCGGGGCGCTCGGCATGCTGGAGATCATCTCCGCCCAGCTGTCCGGCCTGTCCCGCCAGTGCCCGCCGCCCATCCCGGAGCCCGCGTCCGTCGCGGTCTTCGCCGGCGACCACGGTGTGCACGCCCAGGGCGTCACCCCCTGGCCGCAGGAGGTCACCGCCCAGATGGTGGCCAACTTCCTCGGCGGGGGAGCGGTCTGCAACGCCTTCGCGGCCCAGGTGGGCGCCGAGGTCTGCGTCGTCGACGTGGGCGTCTGTGCCGACCTGCCGGCCACCCCCGGCCTGCTGCCGCGCAAGGTCCGCGCCGGCACGTCCGACATGACCACCGGCCCCGCGATGACCCGCGAGGAGGCCAAGAAGGCCATCGAGGTGGGCATCGAGACCGCCCGCGACCTGGTCGCGGCCGGCAACAAGGCCCTGCTCACCGGTGAGATGGGCATCGCGAACACCACCGCGTCCGCCGCCCTCATCTCCGTCTACACGGGCGCGGACCCGGCGGAGGTCACCGGCCGCGGCACCGGCATCAGCGACGAGACGCTCGCCCGCAAGACCGAGGTCGTGCGCCGCGCCCTCGAACTGCACCGGCCGGACCCGGCCGACCCAATCGGCGTCCTGTCCGCGGTCGGCGGCTTCGAGCACGCGGCCATGGTCGGCCTGCTGCTCGGCGGCGCCTCCCTGCGGACGCCGGTGATCCTGGACGGCGTCAGCGCCGGCGCCGCCGCCCTGGTGGCCCGGGCCATCGCCCCCGAGGTCCTGGCCGCCTGCATCGCGGGACACCGCAGCGCCGAGCCCGGCCACGTGGCCGCCCTCAACAAGCTGGGCCTGCGCCCCCTGGTCGACCTCGACCTGCGCCTCGGCGAGGGCACCGGCGCGCTGCTCGCCCTGCCGCTGGTGCAGAGCACGGCGCGGGCCATGCACGAGGTGGCGACGTTCGACTCGGCGGGAGTCACCGAGAAGTAGCCGGGAGGAGCGCCGGCCGGGGTGGGCGCGGACGGGACGAGCACCGTCGCCGCCGGGCCCACCCCGCCGTACGCTGAACCCCCACCTCTAGAATCCGCACGTCAGGGCCGCTCCAGTGCCGTAGCGCCCCGCACGCCGCCCGTACGAGGAGCCGCACCCGCATGGCCGAACACCCCGCCTACCCCGTGGGCCTCCGCCTCACCGGCCGCCGAGTGGTCGTGCTCGGCGGCGGCCAGGTCGCCCAGCGCCGCCTCCCCGCCCTCATCGCGGCCGGCGCCGACCTCCTCCTGATATCGCCCGAGGCGACCCCCTCCGTCGAGGCGATGGCCGACACGGGCGAGATCACCTGGGAGCGGCGCGGGTACACCGAGGGCGACCTCGCGGGCGCCTGGTACGCCCTGATCGCCACCAGCGACCCCGACGCCAACGAGCGCGCCTCCGCCGAGGCCGAGCGGAACCGTGTCTGGTGCGTCCGCTCCGACGACGCCGACCGGGCCACCGCCTGGACCCCGGCGACCGGACACAGCGAGGGCGTCACGGTGGCCGTCCTCACCACCGACGCCAAGGGCCGCGACCCCCGCCACACCGCCGCCGTCCGCGACGCCGTGGTCGAGGGCCTGCGCGACGGCACCCTCGTCGCCCCGCACCACCGCACCCGCACCCCCGGCGTCGCCCTGGTCGGCGGCGGCCCCGGCGACCCTGACCTGATCACTGTGCGCGGGCGCCGCCTGCTCGCCGAGGCCGACGTCGTCATCGCCGACCGGCTCGGCCCGCGCGACCTGCTCGCCGAACTGCCGCCGCACGTCGAGGTGATCGACGCGGCGAAGATCCCCTACGGCCGCTTCATGGCGCAGGAGGCCATCAACAACGCGCTGATCGAACACGCCAGGCAGGGCAAGTCGGTGGTCCGGCTCAAGGGCGGCGACCCGTACGTCTTCGGCCGCGGCATGGAGGAACTCCAGGCGCTCGCCGAGGCGGGCGTCCCGTGCACCGTCGTCCCCGGCATCTCCAGCTCCATCTCGGTCCCGGGCGCGGCCGGCATCCCGGTCACCCACCGGGGCGTGGCCCATGAGTTCACCGTGGTCAGCGGCCATGTCGCCCCCGACGACGAGCGTTCCCTGGTCGACTGGCCGGCGCTGGCGAAGCTGACCGGCACGCTGGTGGTCCTGATGGGCGTCGACAAGATCGGCCGGATCGCCGAGACCCTGATGGCGCACGGCAGGTCCCCGGACACCCCCGTCGCCCTGGTCCAGGAGGGCACCACGGCCGCACAGCGCCGGGTCGACGCCACCCTGGCCACGGTCGCCGAAACGGTCGTCGCACGGGAGGTCAGGCCGCCGGCCGTCATCGTGATCGGCGAGGTCGTCGGCGTCGGCCTCCCGGCCGCCCCGTGACCCCGGGTCGCACGACCCAGCCCAGCCGTGGCACCGCACTCAGGACAAGGCAGTATCACCCCGTGGCCGATCTCATCACCGTCTCGGACCCCGACGACCCGCGCCTGCACGACTACACGGGCCTGACCGACGTGGAACTGCGCCGCAGGCGCGAACCCGCCGAGGGACTGTTCATCGCCGAGGGCGAGAAGGTCATCAGACGGGCCAGGGACGCGGGCTACACGATGCGGTCCATGCTGCTCTCGGCCAAGTGGGTCGACGCCCTGCGCGACGTCATCGACGAACTCCCCGCCCCGGTCTACACGGTCACCCCGGAACTCGCCGAACGGGTCACCGGCTACCACGTGCACCGCGGGGCGCTCGCCTCCATGCAGCGCAAGCCGCTGCCCGCGACGGCCGACCTGCTCCGCACCGCCCGCCGGGTCGCGATCATGGAGTCGGTCAACGACCACACCAACATCGGCGCGATCTTCCGCTCGGCGGCCGCCCTCGGGATGGACGCGGTCCTGCTCTCCCCGGACTGCGCCGACCCGCTCTACCGCCGCAGCGTCAAGGTCTCCATGGGCGCGGTCTTCTCCGTGCCGTACGCCCGCCTGGACGCCTGGCCCAAGGGGCTGGAGGCGGTCCGCGAGGCGGGTTTCACCCTCCTCGCCCTCACCCCCGACGAGAAGGCCCGCTCCCTCGACGAGGCGGCGCCCCACCGGATGGACCGCGTGGCCCTGATGCTGGGCGCGGAAGGGGACGGGCTGTCCACCCGGGCCCTGGCCGCCGCCGACGAGTGGGTCCGCATCCCGATGTCCCACGGCGTCGACTCGCTCAACGTGGGCGCCGCGGCGGCGGTCGCCTTCTACGCGGTGACCACGGGACGCCCCCGGGCCTAGAGCCGGTCCGGCGGGCCCCGGGAACCGGAGTCCCTCAGCCGTCCCGCCCCGGCGCCGAGACGTACCGCTCGCGTGGGGGGCCGTCCTGAGCCGGCGGTCCGTGGGCGGCGTCGTGCACCTGTTCCCGCTGCCCGCGTGCGCCGCCCCCGTCGCCGCCGAGTCCCCGGGACGGCCCCTGGCAGCCCTGCACCAGGGCGATGCCGAGCGCGACCAGCAGCGTCACCACGACGAACACGAACAACCGCTGCCTGAGCAGCCGAGGATTGGCCGGGCGCAGACCGGTGCCCGTCGACCGGGGACCCTGGCGGCGGGGGCCGGTGCCGGACCGGCCGGAGTTGCGGGGCGCGGGGGTGGGCCGGGAACCGGACCGGGACGGCGCGCCCCCGCGCGAGGCGCCGCCGCGGGACGAGCCGCCGCTCCGCGACGGCGGTACGCCGCGGGCGCCGCGCCGGGGCGCGGACCCGCTCCCCGTCGCGGTGGAGCCCCGGCCGGCGGACGCGCCGCGCGGTGCGGGAGTCCCCTGGCCCGGCGGCGCGCCGCGCCGACCCGGCCGGCGCGCCTGGGCACGGTCGGGGTAGGTGTCGGCGAGGCGTCCGGCGGGCCGCTCCGTCTCGGCCTCGCGCGGCGCGGGCGGCCGGACGTCGGCGAGGCCCTGGGCCTCCCGGGCCGCGATCTCCTTGAGCCGCAGCGAGAGTTGGAGCGTGCTGGGCCGCTCCTCGGGGTCCTTCGCCAGGCAGGCGCGGACGAGCGGGGCCAAGGCGTCCGGAACGCCGTGCAGTTGGGCCTCCTCGTGCACGACGCGGTACAGCATCACCTCGGAACTGCCGTGCCCGAAGGGGGAGTCGCCCATCGACGCGTACGCGAGCGTGGCGCCCAGCGAGAACACGTCCGTGGCCGGGGTGACGGCGGCGCCGCGCACCTGCTCCGGGGCGAGGAACCCGGGCGAGCCGACCGCGGTGCCGACGTGCGTGAGCGTCGAGGCGCCGGTCGCCCAGGCGATGCCGAAGTCGATGATCCGCGGCCCCTTCGGGGACAGCAGGATGTTGGACGGCTTCAGGTCCCGGTGCACCACGCCGGCCTCGTGCACGGCGACCAGTCCCTCGGACAGGGCCGCGCCGATGGCGGCGACCTCGGCCGCGCCGAGCGGTCCCTCGCCGGCGACCTTGTCGTGCAGGGACGGACCGGGCACGTACTGCGTGGCGAACCACGGCCGGTCCGCGTCGAGGTCGGCGGCCACCAGCCGCGCCGTGCAGCCCCCGCGGATGCGCCGCGCCGCCGAGACCTCGCGTGCGAACCGCGAGCGGAACTCCTGGTCCTCCGCCAGATCGGGCCGGATGACCTTCAACGCGACCCGCTGCCCCTTCTTGTCGGAGCCCAGGTAGACCACGCCCATCCCGCCCGCGCCGAGCCGTCGGTGAAGTCTGAAAGAGCCGACGACGCGCGGGTCCTCGCGCCTCAGGCGCATCATCGCCATGTTCATCCCCGCTGCCCGGTCCTGTGCCGAGCCACAGCTTACGTTTCCCCGGCCGCCCGCGCGCAGAGGCCGCGCCCTCTCGGGTCGATCGATTGTCAGTGCCGGGTGGGAGACTTGAAAGGTGGTCAGGGAACGCGTGAACCGGTCGGGGTCACGCGATGGACGATCCCAACCACCCGACACCGGAGGGGGATTGATCGCGTGAAGGGTGACCGCGTGGAGATAGTCGTGGACGCGGGGGACACGACGCGCACGTACGAGGTGGTGGCGAGCAGGGCCGGGCGCCGGGTGGAGACGGCGGTCCGCCGGGGGGTGGTGGAAGTGAGCGAAGTCACCCGAACCGGGGTCGTCGTGCGGACGGCCCGCTTCATGGCGAACCGGGTGCTGGCCCTGGTGGAGCAGCCGGTGCCGCGGGAGGACGACACGGAGAAAGCCGGACGGAGCGGCCGGCCCCTCCGGGATGTCCCTGAGGCGTAGGGCTCCGTCTCCACCCAGGGGAGTACACCGCAGGACACGGCTCATCCTCCGGGAGGCCCGGCAATCGGTACGAGGGCATGACGTCCGGGGAGCGCCGGGCCCCTAGATTTGAGATCGAGCGGCGGGTGCAGCACTCGTCCCCCGAGGCCGGACGCCCGCCGCCGCAGCGGACACACAGGACAACACGACAACACGGCAACCGAAACGGTCAGGAGAGGGCCATGGCCCACACGGCACCGCGGACACTGGTCCGCGTGCGGGAGCGCATGGCGGGCACCGCCGCGTTCCGGCCGCGCCGCGAGGGCCGTCGTCACCCGCTGGTGGCGACGCTGATGGCCCTTCCCCTGGCGGTCCTGCTCCTCCTCGTCTTCGACGGGTGGGAGACGGTGACCACACAGGCGTCGTCCGTGGGCGAGATGCTGGGGCGCTGAGCGGCGACCCCAGGCCCGGAAGAGCGGTCCGGGCGGGGACATCCACCCATGAAACCCCGTGGGGACGGGGGTGCGGCGGACGGCACAGATGCCGGCGCAGCTGGGGAGCTGCGTCGGCATTGCCTTTGTCCCCGGCGGCCCGGCGGTCCGGCATCCCGGTGGTCCGGCGGTCCGGCGGTCCGGCGGTCCGGCGAAGGCGCCCTTCCCCTCCGTCCCCCTCCGCGTACCCTCCCTCCAGATCCGCACCTCAGGGAGCCCCGTGACCGCCGACGCCCTTCTCCCCGATCTCGCCGCCCGTGTCCGGGACATGGCCCACTCCCGCACCCCGGCCTGCCGCTGCGGGGCGACCGGCACCCTGGCCGACCGACCCGACGGCACCGTCGTACGCCACGAGGACACCGTCGCGAAGGCCCACGCCCCGGGCGCCGACCCCGTCGCACTGGCCCGACGCCTCGCCGCGGCCGCGCGCCTCCCGGACGTCTTCCTGCCCCCGCTCGACCCGAGCCCGGCCGGCCTGCACGACCGGGTCGTGACCTTCTGGCCGTACGGCGTCCCCGTCGACCCGGACGACCCCGACGCCGCCCCGTGGGAGGCCGTCGCCGCCCTGCTCGCCCGGCTGCACCGCACCCCTGCCCCCGTGCCGCTGCCCGCCATGCGGGGACCGGCCGGGGCGGCCCGCGCCGTCACCCGGCTGCGGGCCCTCGGTCCCGTCCCGGCCGCCGGCCCCGTGCTGCGCGCCTGGGCCGCCCTGCCCCCGTGGGCCCGCGCCGAGGCCCCCATGCCGGACCGCACCACCCTCTGCCACGGCGACCTCCACCTGGGCCAGCTCGTGCGCGTCTTCGACGGTTCCTGGCGGCTGATAGACGTCGACGACCTGGGCGTGGGCGTTCCCGCCTGGGACCTGGCGCGCCCGGCGGCCTGGTACGCGTGCGGGCTGCTGCCCAGGGAGGAGTGGGGGCGGTTCCTCGGCGCCTACCGTGCCGCGGGCGGTCCGGCCGTCCCCGGCGACGGCGACCCCTGGGCCGTGCTGGACGTCCCGGCCCGTGCCCTCACCGTGCAGACCGCCGCGCGGATGATCGTCAAGGCCGCGGCGGACGGGCGGCACCCGGACGAGGTGGAGCGGTCCGTGATCGACGCCTGCGCGCGCATGGCCGCGGTCCCGCCCCGGTCGGCGCACGCGCCCGCGGGCTAGGGTGCAACCGACCGGAGCCGAACGGAGTCTGTCCTGGCGACATGTGAAGCAGGGCCGACCGGCGAGGAGTTGAATCGATCATGCAGTGTCCGAAGTGTCGTGCGCCGATGCACACCTACAACCGCAACGGTGTTCAGATCGAGCAGTGCAGCGGGTGCCGAGGGATCTTCCTCGACTACGGCGAGCTGGAGTCGCTGACCCGGCTGGAGGCCCAGTGGTCCCAGCCCGCGCCGCCCGCCCCGCCCGCCGCTCCGCAGGCGTACCCGGCGGCCCCGCAGCCTCCCGCGTGGGGTGCCCCGCACGGCGGCCACTACGGTCACGGACGGCACAAGAGCTTCGGACGCATGCTGTTCTCGTCCTGAGGACCCCGGAGACGACCGGACCCCCGGCCGCTGGCGCGGCCGGGGGTCCGGTGTGCGTGGACGATACTGGGATTGAACCAGTGACCTCTTCCGTGTCAGGGAAGCGCTCTCCCGCTGAGCTAATCGTCCTCGGGACCACGATCACTCCGAGGAGCGGATCATGGGCACTGCGTGCGCGATACTGGGATTGAACCAGTGACCTCTTCCGTGTCAGGGAAGCGCTCTCCCGCTGAGCTAATCGCGCGGGGGATCCGAAGATCCGGTGGACGATACTGGGATTGAACCAGTGACCTCTTCCGTGTCAGGGAAGCGCTCTCCCGCTGAGCTAATCGTCCTTGGAGGTGGAGACGGGATTTGAACCCGTGTAGACGGCTTTGCAGGCCGTTGCCTCGCCTCTCGGCCACTCCACCAGGAGCGAAGGGGACCGGGAAGCCCCCTCTTCCTTCGAGCGGACGACGAGGCTCGAACTCGCGACCTCAACCTTGGCAAGGTTGCGCTCTACCAACTGAGCTACGTCCGCCTGTCGTTTCGGTCGGCTTGCGCGTCCCGGCGACGAACTGAACTCTAGCGGATTCCGGGGCCAGCACAAAAACACGTTTGCGCAGCGTGCTGCGCGGAGTCCGCTCCAGTGCCCGGTCGGAGCGCCACGGGGGACGCGACCGGGCCGCCCGGAGCGGGTCCGCCATAGACTCCTCGCGTGCCCGACCTCCCGCCCCTCGCCCGCTTCGGCGACCGCGTCGCCACCGGACTGCTCGACGTCACCGACGACCCCGCGGCCCTGGACTCCACCGGGTTCTGGGCCGTCGGCGCCGACTTCGAGGGCCGTCTGACCTGCGCACGCTTCCGGGACGTCCGGGAGCGGCCGGTACCGGCGCCCGTGCCGGGCGCCTGGCGGGGACCGGGCACCGGCGACTGGACGTCCTCGCTGGACCGTGCCGCGTACACGGCGGCCGTCCGCCGCATCCGCGAGCACATCGCGGCCGGCGAGGTCTACCAGGCGAACCTCTGCCGGGTGCTGTCCGCGCCGGTGCCGTCCGACGCCGACGTGGACGCCCTCACGGCCCTGCTGGCCCGGGGCAATCCGGCGCCGTACGCGGGAACGATCCGTCTGCCCGGGCACGGCGTGGAGATCGCCACCGCGTCGCCCGAGCTGTTCCTGCGCCGCGCCGGGCGGACCGTGGAGTCCGGGCCGATCAAGGGCACCGGACGCACCGAGGCGGACCTCCTGGAGAAGGACTACGCCGAGAACGTCATGATCGTCGACCTGGTCCGCAACGACATCGGGCGGGTCTGCGCCACCGGAACCGTGACGGTGCCGGACCTGTGCGCCGTGGAGAAGCACCCGGGGCTGGTCCACCTGGTGTCGACGGTGCGGGGCGAACTGCGCCCCGGGGCCGGCTGGCCGGAGCTGCTCGGTGCCGCCTTCCCGCCCGGCTCCGTCACCGGCGCGCCCAAGTCCAGCGCCCTGCGGATCATCGACGCGCTGGAGACGGCGCCCCGCGGCCCGTACTGCGGAGGCGTCGGCTGGGTCGACGCCGACCGCGGCACCGGCGAGCTGGCGGTGGGCATCCGCACCTTCTGGATCGACCGGGACGCCCGTGGCGGGGCCGTCCTGCGGTTCGGCACCGGCGCCGGGATCACCTGGGGCTCCGACCCCGAGGGGGAGTGGCGGGAGACCGAACTGAAGGCTTCCCGGCTGCTCGCGGTAGCGTCGGGAACGTACGAGGGTGAGTGAAGGGACCTAAGAGGTGAAGATCTGGCTCGACGGCGGGCTGCAGGACATCGAGTCCGCCCGCGTCTCCGTCCTCGATCACGGGCTGACCGTGGGCGACGGCATCTTCGAGACGGTGAAGGTCGTGGACGGCCGTCCGTTCGCGCTCACCCGGCATCTCGACCGGCTGACCCGGTCCGCCCGGGGGCTCGGACTGCCCGACCCCGACCTGGACGAGGTCCGCCGGGCCTGCGCCGCCGTCATCGAGGCCGACCCGGTGCCGCTCGGCCGGCTGCGCATCACCTACACCGGTGGCCGCGGCCCGCTCGGCTCCGACCGCGGGGAACACGGCCCGACCCTCGTGGTCGCCCTCGGGGAGACGACCCGCCGCCCCGACTCCACCGCCGTCATCACCGTGCCCTGGGCCCGCAACGAGCGCGGCGCGGTCACCGGCCTGAAGACCACCTCGTACGCCGAGAACGTCGTCGCCCTCGCCCGTGCCGGCGAACGGGGCGCCTCCGAGGCGCTGTTCGGCAACACCGTCGGACAGCTCTGCGAGGGCACCGGGTCCAACGTCTTCGTCGTCCTCGACGGCGAGATCCACACCCCGCCGCTCGCCTCCGGCTGCCTGGCGGGCATCACCCGCGCCCTGGCCGTCGAGTGGACCGGCGCCCGGGAGACCGACCTGCCGATGGACGTCCTGGAGCGGGCCGAGGAGGTCTTCCTCACCTCCACCCTGCGCGACGTGCAGGCCGTGCACCGCGTCGACGACCGGGAACTGCCCGGAGCCCCGGGCCCGGTGACCGCCAAGGCCATGCGGATCTTCGACGAGCGCTCGGGCGCCGACCTCGATCCGTGAGGTCCGGATATTCGGCTGACCCGGGGCGCGGCAGCGGGTAGAACACCCGTGATGACCACGACCCTGCGGCCGGTCGAGCCGCTTCAGCAGAACCCCGACGGCACGCGTTCGCGCCGCTACCAGGTGTGCGTGAACAGCCGCCCCGTCGGGGAGGTCCACCTCGCCACGCACCCGGTCTTCGGTACCGGGGTGGCCCGGATCCTGCACCTGCGCGTCGAGGAGCCGGACCGCCGGCGCGGCCGGGGCACGGTGGCCGCGCTCGCGGCGGAGGAGGCGGTGCGCGCCTGGGGCTGCCGCCGCATCGAGGCGACCGTCCCCGCCGACGCCGGACCGGCCCTCCGCCTCGCCACGGCGCTCGGCTACGTGGTGCGCAACCGCGGCATGGAGAAGCCGCTCGGCGACACCCCGCCCGCTCTTCCGGAGGGCAGCGGGGCACGGCCGATGACCGACGCCGAGTACGGCCCCTGGAGGGCCAGGGGCGACGAGGAGTACGCGCGGAACTGGACCGCGCGCGGGGTGCCCGAGGCCGAGGCGCGGGCCAAGGCGGAGCGGGACCGCGCCGTCCTGCTGCCCGAGGGCCGCGCCACCGCGGGCATGCTCTTCGACGTCCTGGAGCACGAGGGCACCCCCGTGGGCACCCTGTGGCTCTCGGTGCGCGGGGAGCACGGCTACGTCTTCGACGTCGAGACCGACGCCGCCCACCGCGGCCGGGGACACGGACGCTCCCTGATGCTGCTCGCCGAGGCCCGGTCGGTGGCCGCGGGCAAACGGGTCCTCGGCCTCAACGTCTTCGCCGGCAACACGCCGGCCGAGCGGCTCTACGCGTCGCTCGGCTACACGACCGTCGAGTACTCGATGTACAAGCCGCTGCTGTAGCCGCCGGCGGGGCTCCCGGTCACCCCTCTCCTCCGGCCAGCAGCCGGTCCACGATCTCCTCGATGCGCTCGCGCAGGCCCTCCTGGCTCCTGCCGCCGTCGAGGCGCTCGCCACCGATCACATAGGTCGGGGTGCCCGTCACCCCGATCGCCTTGCCCTCGGCCTGGTCCGCGTCCACGATCAGGATGTGCCGTCCGTCGATCAGCGCGGTGTCGAACTCCTCGGCGTCCAGGCCGAGTTCCCGGGCGACCTCGACGAGGAAGGGCTCTCCCCGGCGGTCCAGCTCCTCGACCCGGCCCAGCACCGCCTCGACGTACGGCCAGCCCCGCCCCTGCTCCAGCGCCTCCTCGGCGGCCTGGGCGGCGGCGAAGGAGTGCTTGTGCTTCTCCAGCGGGAAGTGCCGCAGGCGCAGCTCCAGACGGTCGCCGTAGCGGGCGCGCAGGGCGCGGAGGTCGTCCAGGGCGGTGCGGCAGTCCGGGCACTGGAGTTCGCACCACACCTCGAGGACGGGGGCGGTGGGGCGGGCGGGGGAGGAGTCGCTCATGGCCACAGTCTTCCAGCCGCGTCCCCGGCCACCCAATCGGACCCCGGCCGGTCCGGACCGGCACCGGTCCGGGGCGTGCGCCCCCACCGGCACCTGCGGAGGAAGCCGACCCGGAGATGTCCCTGATCTCGGGCCGGAACATGGCCCGACCGGGCCCGTCAGGTGCAGGATGGAAGGGACGAAGTGCCCACAGCGTGCGAACAA
Organism: Streptomyces viridosporus T7A; assembly: GCF_008704515.1. Taxonomy (NCBI): domain Bacteria; kingdom Bacillati; phylum Actinomycetota; class Actinomycetes; order Kitasatosporales; family Streptomycetaceae; genus Streptomyces; species Streptomyces viridosporus. Next base: position 1,844,101 of record NZ_CP023700.1, on the reverse strand, counting down.
CCGCCTGGAGGACCGGATGATTGCCGAGACCGTCTGCTCCGCCGTGTCCGCGGCCGGCCTGGGCATCGCGGTGGTCACGGCCTACCGCAAGCGCTTCCTCGCCGCGGTCCGTATCGCCGCCTACTCGCTGATCCCCGTCGGCCTGGTCATGACCGGTGTCGTCGAGTGGCTGGCCGGCACCGCGTTCAGCCCGACCGCCTGGGCGGGGTTCGGGGTGCTGGGCCTGTCCTGGGTGCTGTTCGTGGTCACCCGCTCCGTGGAGCGCCGGCGCGGCGGCACGCGCAAGGAGCGCAAGGCGGCCCGGGCGGAGGCGACCCGGCCGGATGCGGTGGCCCCGGCGGCCTCCGCGCCTTCCCTGGGGCAGGGCTCCCGCCCCGCGACCCGGCCGGCGTCCACGTCCCGGGACGACGACGACTTCAGCGACATCGAGGCCATCCTCAAGAAGCACGGCATATGACGGTGCGCCGCACCGCAGGTGACGGACGCGGGAGGACCGAAACGTCAGAGGAGATCCCGCGACGTCCGGAAATGATCACAACTCGAACCGTAGATCACGGAATCGGCGGGCTCGCGTTCACCGCCTGAGTGTTGATCGCGTCCGGCGCTCCCGATGCGTCATCATCGCGGCGAGATGCTGGACACGACACAGAGCGAGGCCGCGCCGCCGCAGGACGAGCCGCGCGGATGCCTCTTCGCCCTATCCCAGCCACCGCTGATGATCTTCCTTGCGGTGATCGGGTGTCTCCTGCTCACGGCCGCCCTGCACGACCTGCTGTGGCTGTGAGCCGTACCCGCGGTACCCGGCGTCACCCGTCGGGACCGCGTCGGCACGGCATCGAGGAACAGCGCGAGGTGGTTCCCTCGCCGGCCCCGGTGGCCCTCGTGCGCGGCCCCCGCCGGGCCGCCGTCCGGAGGGTCAGCCCGCCGCCTCCTTGCGCCGCGCCCGGTACGCGGCGACGTGCAGGCGGTTGCCGCAGGTGCGGCTGTCGCAGTAGCGGCGCGAGCGGTTGCGGGAGAGGTCGACGAAGGCATGCCGGCAGTCCGGGGCCTCACAGCGCCGCAGACGCTCCTGCTCGCCCGCGACCACGAAGAACGCCAGCGCCATCCCGCAGTCGGCGGCCAGGTGGTCGGCGATGGAGGCGCCGGGCGCGAAGTAGTGCACGTGCCAGTCGTAGCCGTCGTGGTCGGTGAGCCGGGGGGTGGTGCCCGCGGCCGCGATCAGCTCGTTGATCAGTCCGGCGGCGCTGCGGGCGTCGGGAGCGGCGAACACCGCCGCGAACCGCCCGCGGATCTTGCGTACCGCGGCCAGATCGAACTCCGTGAGGACGCCGACCTCGCTGACCTCGTGCTTCCGCACGAAAACCTCGAGAGCCGCGACGTCCGGCAGTCCGTCCGGCGCCGAGTCGTCCTCCGGCGCGGTGTTCACCAGATCCACCACGGTGTCCAGCGCGCACCGGGTGTCGTGGGTGATCAGCACGATTCGCTCCCTGGCCTGGGGGTCGGGCGGACGCCCGTCGATGCTGGCCGATGGTAGTGGCTCCGGCGGCCACCGCACGCCCCCGCTCCGCACATGGCTTCGAATGGCGACGCCGGAGCGCCTCCCGGCGTTCCCGGGACGATCCCCCGACACAGGCGGCCGGTCGTGGAGGGCGAACGGCACACCGGCTCCGACGCCGCGGAAGTGCCCGCGGCGTCGGAGCCGGTGTATGCCGTATGCGATTGTCCGTGATGCGGCTGTCCGGGCCCGAGCCGTCTCCCCGAGTCGACGGCGCCGGGCGGCTTGGTGGGGTCGCTCAGCTTTCCGCCAGGATGTGCGAGAGCTCCTGATCGAGGTCGAAGTGCCGGTGCTCCGTACCGGGGGGCACGGCGGCGTCGGTGCGCTTCAGGAAGGACTCCAGAGCGCGTGCCGGGGCTTCGAGCAGGGCCTCTCCCTCCGGTGAGCTCAGGGCGATGCAGACGACCCCCTGACCGTGACTGCGCGACGGCCAGACGCGGACGTCGCCCGTTCCCGTGGGGCGGTGGAGCCCCTCGGCGAGGAGGTCGCGGGCGAACACCCACTCGACGGTCTCCTCGGCTCCGGTGTGGAAGGTGGCGTGCACGGCGTAGGGGTCGGCCGTGTCGTACCGCAGGCCTGCGGGGACAGGCAGGGAGGACTCGCTCGACACAACGAGGCGCAGGTGCAGCTCGCAGCTGACCGTGGTGTTCATAAGCGCCAGGGCCTTTCGCTCAGTGTGCGCTCGGGGATTCGCACGTCGGCGAAATCGACATGCCACCTACGGTGCCGTTGTAAACCCCTCTGCGTGGTTTGCGTGGGATTACGTAACTCTTCCGGCCGAGAGATCGTTCGCGGAGTGCGCCCATTCCGGTGATGTGATTCGCTCAGGTAGGGTTTGGCTGCATGAACACGGGGAGTAACAAGCCTGGCGAGGCTGTCATGGGGGCTCACGGGGCGACGTTGGACAAAAGCCAGGACGAGCGGGACGAGGCGCGAGGGCTCGGCTCGCGGGCACCGGAATTCGTCAAAGCGCGCCGTGTCCTGCACCTGAGCTGGCAGGTCGGTGTCTTCGTCGTCGGCCTCGCGGTCGTGGCGGCCGGCGCCGCGATGCTGGTGCTGCCCGGGCCGGGCTGGGTGGTGATCTTCGGCGGCATGGCGATCTGGGCGACCGAGTTCGTCTGGGCCCAGCTGGTGCTGCGGTGGACCAAGCGCAAGGTCACCGAGGCGGCGCAGCGCGCCCTCGACCCCAGGGTGCGTCGCCGGAACCTCATCCTGACCTCGATCGGTGTGGTGATCGCGGTCGCGGTGGCCGGGGTGTACCTGTGGAAGTTCGGCCTCCAGATGCCCTGGAAGATCAAGGACCAGTGAGCTCCGGCAGGGTGCGGTGGCCCCGCTCCCGCTGGTCACGGGCACTGCCTGACATGGGGTAATGTTCTTCCTGCGCCCGGGCGATTAGCTCAGTGGGAGAGCGCTTCGTTCACACCGAAGAGGTCACTGGTTCGAACCCAGTATCGCCCACCGGACCACACGGCGGCCCGGCTCACACCTCGTGAGCCGGGCCGCCGTGGTGTGGGCGCCCGTGTGTCGCCGTCCGTGCGCACGTGCGCCGGGCCCGTCCGCGGCCCGCGCGGCGGCCGGGCCGTTCCGCTTCCGCTCGTCTTCATCCAACCGTGACCTTCCGTGCCGTCCGCTCCGGCCGTCCCGCCGGCGTTCGGTCGGTCGGCCGCGCGGCACCGACCTGCGCGTTTTCTCCGGTGTGCGCGTGCGCGGCCGAGGGGGGCGCCGTCCTGGTGCGGTCCGGGCGGTCGGCGATTCCTGTCCGAATCATTGACGTGCCCGTAGGCCCTCCGTAACTTGTGCCAGCAAGCGCTTACTTGAAACGATTCATGAGGCGGACGCGGCGTCGCGGGGAGGCTCGTATGCAGCAGGGCGGGAAGGCGGAGGGGCGGACCGGGAGGCGGACGATCCTCAAAGCGGCGGGGGCCTCGCTGGCCGTCGCGGGGCTGGGCGCGACGGCCACCGCGTGCGGCGGCGGCAGCGGCTCGGGAGACGGAACGGTGACGATCCGTTACTCCTGGTGGGGTGCCGAGGACCGGGCCGAGCGCATCAACAAGACCATCGATCTCTTCGAGAAGAAGTATCCGAAGATCAAGGTGAAGACCGACTTCCAGCCGTACACCGACTTCTGGAAGAAGTTCAACACCCAGGCGTCCGGGGGAAACCCACCGGACGTCTTCCAGAATGCCATCGGATTCCTCCGTAAATACGACGCGAAGAACGTACTGCTCGATCTCGGTGGGCAGGTGAAGGCCGGCAACCTCCGCATGGACGGCTTCCGGGCGGGCCTGGAGAAGTTCGGCGAGGTCGACGGCAAGCTCCTCGGCGTGCCCGTCGGTTCCAACTCGATGGCCCTCGTCATCGACAAGCCCGTCTACGCCCGGGCCGGCGTCAAGCCCGAACAGGGCTGGACGTGGGACGACTTCGACGAGGCGATGACCAGGGTCCGGGACAGGACGGGCCGGGCGGGTGACAGCGGCATGTACGGCGTCATGTACCTCTACGACCTGTACCTGCGTCAGAACGGCAAGGCGTTCTTCACCGAGGACGGCCTCGGCTTCACCGAGGCGGACCTGACCCGGTGGTGGACCAGGGCGGAGAAGGGGGTGAAGTCCGGTCTCTTCGCGGACCCGAAGAAGGTCGCCCAGATCAAGCCCAAGTCGGCGCTCTCCGCGGAGCTCGCCGGCAGCGAGTTCACCTGGGACAACTTCACCGTCCGCTACACCTCCGAGGGCAAGAGCGAGTACGGTCTCGCTCCCCTTCCCACCACGGACGGCAGGAGGACCGGCCAGTACCTCGGCTCCCTGATGCTCAGCGCCTCGAAGCGCACCCGGCACCCCGAGGAGGTCGCCCGGTTCATCGACTTCATGGTCCACGACCCCGGGGTCGCCAGGATCATGGGTTATGACCGCGGTGTGCCCACCACCCAGGCCCAGTACGATGCGTACACCCCGACCGACCCGGTCGACAAGGCGATCGCCGCCTACGAGGAGTCGCTCGTGACGGCGGGCGTGCTGGAGCCCATCACCCCGCACCCGAACGGCGCCGACATCTGTGAGGCCGCCTTCCTGCGCATCGCCGAGGAGATGGCCCTCGGCAAGCGCTCCGTGGACGACGCCGTCCGGCAGTTCTTCACCGAGTCGAAGACGGCTCTCGCAGGCTGAGGGGAAACGCCGTGACACACGCCCCTGCGACGGAGGGCCTGACGAAGGACTCCGAGCCGCGGCACGGTCCGGTGGAGTCCCCGCGCCCCGCCGCGCCCAAGCGGCGGGGCCGCCGGGAGAACCTGGCCGGCTACCTCTTCATGTCCCCCTGGATCGCCGGTTTCCTGCTGCTGACCGCGGGACCGATGGTCGCCTCGCTCTACTTCGCGTTCACCGACTACAACCTGTTCGACGCCCCCCGCTGGATCGGCCTGGACAACTTCTCCGAGATGTTCGCCGACCCGCGCTGGCGCCACTCGGTGCGGATCACGCTCTGGTACGTCGTCGTCGGTACGCCGATCAAGCTGGCCGCCGCCCTCGGTGTGGCCCTGCTGCTGGCCCAGAAGCGGCGCGGACAGGCCTTCTACCGGGCCGCGTTCTACGCGCCGTCGCTGATCGGGGCGAGCGTGTCCGTGGCCATCGTGTGGAAGGCGATCTTCTCGGACGACGCGATCGTCGACCGTGCGCAGCAGCTCTTCGGCATCGGCGCCGGCGGCTGGACCGGAGACCCGGACCTGATCATCTACAGCCTGGTGGCGCTCACCGTCTGGCAGTTCGGCGCCCCGATGGTCATCTTCCTGGCCGGCCTCAAGCAGGTCCCGCGCGAGCTGTACGAGGCGGCCGACGTCGACGGGGCGGGCAGGGTACGGCAGTTCTGGAACATCACCCTGCCGATGATCTCCCCGGTGCTGTTCTTCAACGTCCTGCTGGAGACGATCCACTCGTTCCAGATCTTCAGCTCGGCGTACATCGTCGGCGGCGGCGCCGGAGGCAACGCCTGCGGTCCGGCGGACGGAACCATGGTCTACACCTGTTACCTCTACGTCCAGGGCTTCGAGAACAGCCGGATGGGCCTGGCCTCCGCCATGGCATGGATGCTGCTGGTCGCGGTCGCCCTGGTCACGGCGGTGCTGTTCTGGTCCCAGAAGCGCTGGGTGCACTACGAGGAGGACGGCCGATGAGCTCCCCCGATCTCGCGACTCCGCCCGGTCGGGAGGCACCCCCGCCGGCCACCGGCGCCGCACCGGAACCGTCCACCGGGGCGGCCGCCCTCCGGCGCGGACTGCCGGGCTCGCTCGCCTGGCACCTCGGGGCGCTGGCCGTCCTCGCGGTGATCCTCTACCCGGTGGTCTGGGTCGTCGGCGGCTCGTTCAAGAGGAGCGAGGACATCGTCGGCAGCCTGGACCTCTTCCCGGGCGATCCGGTCCTCACCAACTACACGAGCCTCGCCGACGGCATCGCGGACATCCCCGTCTCCACCTTCTTCACCAACTCGCTCCTCCTGGCGATCGGTTCGGTGATCGGGATCCTGGTGTCCTGCTCGCTCACCGCGTACGCCTTCGCGAAGATCAGGTTCACGGGCCGCAACCTGCTGTTCACGCTGATGATCGGCACGCTGCTGTTGCCGTACCACGTGCTGCTGATCCCGCAGTACGTGCTCTTCCGCAACATGGACATGATCAACACGTACACCCCGCTCCTGCTGGGGAAGTACCTGGCCACGGAGGCGTTCTTCGTCTTCCTGATGATGCAGTTCATGCGCAACCTGCCCAGGGAACTCGACGAGGCCGCCCGCCTCGACGGCTGCGGGCACGTCCGCATCTACTGGTCGATCGTCCTCCCGCTGTGCCGTCCGGCGCTGATCACCAGTGCCATCTTCACGTTCATCAACGCCTGGAACGACTTCATGGGCCCGCTGATCTACCTCAACGAGCCCGACCGGTACACGGTCTCCCTCGGGCTGAAGATGTTCGTCGACCAGGAGGGGCTGGCGAACTACGGCGGCATGATCGCCATGTCGCTCGTGGCCCTGCTGCCGGTCCTCGCGTTCTTCCTCGCCTTCCAGCGCTACCTGATCGACGGCATGGCCACGTCCGGACTGAAGGGCTGAGGTGAGCCGACGATGCCCCCGGCACGCACCGGATCGAGGGCCTGGGAGGGGTTCGCCCTCTTCGCCGAGTCCCTGCTGACCGGCGTATGGGTCACGGCGGCCTCCCTGCCGCTGGTCACCTGCCCCGCCGCGCTCGCGGCCGGCGCCCGGCACCTCGGGCGGCACCTCGCCCACGAGCGGGGCGGATGGCGGGAGTTCGCGGCCGACTTCCGGTCGGCGGCGCGCGGCGGCTGGGTCGTCGGGCTCGCCGGCTGGGTGACCGCCGCCGCCGTGTGGTTCGACGTGCGGGTCGTGCGGGCCGGCCTGCCGGGCGGGCCGCTCGTGGGCGCCGTGGGTGTGTCCGCCCTCATCGCGGCGGTGGTCGCGCTGCTGCGCGCGGCGGCGCTCTGGCGGCCCGGATCCTCCTGGCGGTCACTGCTCGCGCAGGCCGGCCGCCGTACCGTCCTCGACCCCGCGGGGTCCTTCCTGATCGTCGGCGGGCTGGCCGTGGTGGTCTGCTCCGCCTGGTTCAGCGCACCGCTGGCGGTCCCCGTCCTGGGGGCCGTCGTCGCGGCGGCCGTCGCCGTGGAGGAGCGCCACCGGCACCGCTGACCGGCGGTGACCGGGCACATCGAGGCCGGCGCCCCGGCGCCGCGCCTCTGCCTGTCATGCCCTTGACATCCCCTTGCATTCCGCACGGAAAGGAAAGGCCATGTCCCCCCTTCCCCGCAGGTCCCTGCTCAAGGCGGCCGCGGCCGCCGGAGCCGCCGCCCCGTCCCTCTGGACGCCGGGAGCGCAGAACGCCGCCGCCGCGCCCCGGGCCGAAACCGCCGACGCGGACCCGGTGACCCTGGACTGGCTGGAGGACGGCGGTCTGGGCGCGGCGCCCGGTTCCACCGTCGGCGTGCCCTGGCCCAAGGGCGCGTACCGGGAGGACCAGACCTTCGCGCTGACCGACGCCGACGGAAAGTCCGTCCCCGTCCAGTCCTGGCCGATCGCCCACTGGCCGGACGGTTCCCTCAAGTGGACCGCGCACGCGGTGAGTTCGGGCTCCGGGAAACTGACCCTGACCGCGGGGACGCCCGCCGCGCCCGAGAAGCGGGTCACCGTCGGCCGGCGCGGCGGCACCATCGAGCTGTCGACCGGAGTCATCACCGCGAGGATCGCCACGTCCGGCACCACCCTCATCACGTCGATCACCCGCGGCTCGACGGAGATCGCCCGCGGCGGCCGGCTCGTCCTGCTGCGCCAGCCCGAGTACGAGGACGGCGACCGGACCACGGTCAGGACCGAGCGGTTCGACGGGACCATCTCGAAGGTCACCGTCGAGCAGGAGGGCCCGGTCCGCGCGGTCGTCCGCATCGACGGCAGACACCGCAAGGGCGGCCACGGCCTGCTCCCCTTCTCCCTGCGCCTCTACTTCTACGCGGGCGCCGACTCCTTCCGCATGGTGCACACCATCACCTACGACGGGAAGCAGGAGCCCGGGAAGGCGAGCGGCGACTTCGTCCGCGGCCTCGGCGTCCGCTTCACCGTGCCGATGCGCGACGCGTCCTACGACCGGCACATCCGCATCGGCGGCGAGGGCACCGGGATGCTGCGCGAGGCGGTCAAGGGCATCACCGGACTGCGCCGCGACCCGGGAACCGCCGTGCAGGAGGCCCAGTTCGCGGGGAAGAAGCTGCCCGACCCCGCCACCTGGGACCAGCGGGTCACCACCCGCCTGCCGTACATCCCCGAGTGGGGCGACTACACCCTCTCCCAGCTCTCCGCCGACGGCTTCACGCTGCGCAAGCGCACCAGGAAGGGCTACGGCTGGATCGGTGCCGGCGGCGGCCGGCGCGCCTCCGGCTTCGGCTACGTCGGCGGGGTCGGCGGCGGCCTCTCCTTCGGCCTGCGCGACTTCTGGGAGAAGTTCCCCGCCCAGCTCGACGTCCGCGACGCCCACACCGACGCCGCCGAGGTCACCCTCTGGCTCTGGTCGCCCGAGGCCCAGCCCATGGACCTGCGCTTCTACCACGACGGCCTGGGCCAGGACACCTTCCCCGAACAGCTCGAGGGCCTCAACATCACCTACGAGGACTACGAACCCGGGTTCGGCACCCCCCACGGCATCGCACGGACCTCCGAACTCCTCTTCTGGGCCAACGCGTCCACCCCGAGCGCGGAGGAACTCGCCGAACAGGTCGCGGCCGTCCGCGTCCTCCCGCAGCTCGCCGCCCCGCCGAAACAGCTCATCGGGGCGGGCGTCTTCGGCAAGGGCCTGTTCTCCGAGCCGGACCGCTCCACCCCGGCCAGGGCGAGGATCGAGGACCACCTCGACTTCCTCTTCACCTACTACAAGGACCAGGTGGAGCAACGCCGCTGGTACGGCTTCTGGGACTACGGCGACGTCATGCACACCTACGACACCGTCCGGCACCAGTGGCGCTACGACGTCGGCGGCTACGCCTGGGACAACTCCGAGCTCTCACCGGACCTCTGGCTCTGGTACGCGTACCTCAGAAGCGGACGCGCCGACATCTTCCGGTTCGCCGAGGCGATGACCCGCCACACCGGCGAGGTCGACGTCTACCACCTGGGCAAGTGGGCCGGCCTCGGCACCCGGCACGGCGTCCAGCACTTCGCCGACAGCGCCAAACAGCAGCGCATCGCCAACACCACCTACCGGCGCCCCTACTACTTCCTCACCGCCGACGAACGCGTCGGCGACCTCATGCACGCGAACGTCGACTCCGACGAGACCTTCCTCGCCCTGGACCCCCTGCGCAAGATCCGCACCGAGCCCTACACACCCGACCGCAACGCCCTGTCCATCGGCTTCGGCACCGACTGGAGCGGCCTGGTCTCGGCCTGGCTCACCGAGTGGGAGCGCAGGGGCCCCGAGTGGGAGAAGGCACGGGCCCGCGTGCTGTCCACCATGGAGACCATCGCCGCCCAGCCCAACGGCTTCGTCCAGGGCAGCGGCCTGTACGACCTGGACACCGGGAGGTTCGCCGTCGCCGGCACCCCGAAGGTCGAGGTCTCCCACCTGTCGGCCGTCTTCGGGCTGAACGAACTGTGCGCGGAACTCATCGACCTGGTCGACATGCCGGAGTTCGAGGAGGCGTACTACGACTACTGCCGCTACTTCAACGCGAGCAAGGCCGAACAGGCGGCACGCTACGGCTCGGACTTCGGGAGCCTGATCCTCTTCCAGGGACACTCCCGCCTCGACGCCTACGCCGCCGTCCGGACCGGCGACGACGAGCTCGCCGAACGGGCCTGGCGGAAGTTCTACGACTCCGACGGCTACAAGGAGTCGGCGCCCTGGAGGACGGAGGAGGTGAGCGGCCCGACGGCGCTGGTGGCGGGCCGTGAGGCCTCCTGGGTCTCCACCAACGACACCGCGCTCTACGGCCTGGCCGCCATCGAGAACCTGGCGCTGCTGGGGGACCGGATGCCGTGACGGCACGTTCCGGGCGCGGGCGGGCACACTCCGTCCATGGACTGGAACCACTACCGATTCCGCAGTCTGTGGACCCTGCCCGCGCCCGCACCGGTGGTCTACCGGACCCTGGAACGGATCGAGGACTACCCCCTGTGGTGGCCCCAGGTACGGGAGATCAACCGGCTCGACGGCACCAGCGGGATCGTCCGGATCCGCTCCCTGCTGCCCTTCGACCTGAGGGCGACCCTGCGCGAGGGGCGGCGCGACGAGGAGACCGGGATCCTGGAGGCGGGCCTGTCCGGGGACATCGACGGCTGGGCCCGCTGGACCGTCACCCGGCTGGGGCCCGGCCGCAGCCTCACCCACTACGAACAGGAGGTGGACGTCCGCAAGCCGCTGCTGCGGCGGCTCGCCGTGCCCGGACGGCCCGTCTTCCGCGTCAACCACGCGCTGATGATGCGGGCCGGGCGGCGCGGGCTGGCCGCCCACCTGCAAGCGGTTTGATGGAAGCCCGCCCGGACCTGTATTGTTCAGTGCGTTCCCGGGCGATTAGCTCAGTGGGAGAGCGCTTCGTTCACACCGAAGAGGTCACTGGTTCGAACCCAGTATCGCCCACACCGTCGATGGCGGCTCGCACCTGCGAAAACGCAGGACGGGCCGCCATCGTCCTTTCTGCCCGGCTCCGCCGCCCGCACCCCCTTCCCCCGCGCACCGTCGGCGTCGGCTCGACGGCTCACGCCGCCGCCGGCAGGTCCGGACGCAGCGGCCAGGCCGGGTCGACCGCCTCCTCCGTGCCGCTGCTCGCGAACCACGCCTGCAGCCCCCTGGCCTGCGCCGCGTGCCACACCGCCTGCAGGGTGTGCAGCTCACCGGGGGACAGCCGCTCCAGCCGCGAGGCGAAGCGCCGCCCGACCGCCCGGGTGACCTCCAGCGCGGCCACCGCGTCCGCCGCCGCGTCGTGCGCCCCCTCCAGGGGGACGCCGTAGTGCGCGCACAGGTCGGTCAGGGTGCGGCGGCCCTTGCGGTAGCGGTCCAGGTGCTTGTCGAGCACCCGCGGATCCAGCACCAGCAGCGGCACCCGTTCGAACCAGCGGCTCAGCGACGAGGCGCGATGGCGGCGCAACTCCCGGTCCAGCAGGGTGAGGTCGAACGGCGCGTTCATCACCACCAGCGGGCGGCCCACCCGGGCCTGCTCCGCCAGCGCCTGGGCCACCTCGTACATCACCGGCGCCGGCCAGCGGCCGTTGTGCTGCAGGTGCTCCTGGGTCAGCCCGTGCACCTCGGTCGCCGCGGCGGGCACCGGCACCCCCGGGTTCACCAGCCAGTCGGTCACCCGGGGCCGGGTCCCCGGAGCGTCCTGGACGACGAGAGCGGCCGACACGATCCGGTCGGCCTCGACGTCCACACCCGTCGTCTCCGTGTCGAAAGCGGCCAGCGGCCCTTCGAACCAGCTCGTCATACTCAACAACCCCTCGTCCACCTCCGGCAGTTGACGCCCCGTCCACTGCCCGATCCGGTGATACCCGGGCTGTTTGCGCCGTACGCCGGAAGGAGACAACAGGAGTACGGGTCTTCGCAGTTCACAGACCCGCAACGGGGCTCGACTGTTCTGGAAGGCTGTTGGTCATGGCCATCGCGCAGCCCGAACGGGGCGGGCTGCTGCCCGGGCGCACACCACCCACTCGCGGCACTCTCGCCACCACCGCCTGCATGGAGACCCTGCAGGTCGGCTATCTGCACGCCGTCGCGGCCGCCGCGGGCTGCTCGCTGTCCCAGCCCTTCCCGGACAACGGCATCGACTGGCACGTCAGCCACAGCGCCCCCGGGCACACGGTCGACGACGAGGTCACCATCAAGGTGCAGCTCAAGGCGACCTACCAGGTCGCACCCGGCCCGCCCGGCCGCTCCTTCTCCTTCACGCTCGACAACGCGCACCTGGCGAAGCTCGCCCGCACCCCGGTCTCGGTGCACAAGATCCTCGTCGTCATGCTCGTCCCGCGCTCGCAGGACGACTGGCTGCGGGCCGGTCACGACCGGCTCGACCTGCGGCACTGCTGCTACTGGGCCAACCTCGCCGGACACCCGGTCACCGGCCGGCACCGCACCACCGTGCGGATCCCCACCTCACACATCTTCGACGACCGGGCGCTGTGCGAGATCATGACGCGGGTCGGGACGGGAGGAAAACCGTGACGCACCGCCCGACCGGAGGACCCCCGCGGCCCGTCCGCCCGCACCCCGCCGACGCCGGCCGGCCACCCGGGCCCGCCGAGACCGACCCGGCCGTGCTCGCCGCCCTCCTGCAGCGGCACGGCTGGCAGCGGCGCGGCGGCCCCGCCGGACGCTACGGCCGCTGGACCCCGCCGGGACCGGGCGGCGGCACGAGCCTGCTGGTGCCGGAGAGCCGCGCCTTCCCCGACAGCGAGGACCTGCTCGCCGAGGCCCTGCAGGCGCTGTCCCGCAGCACCGCGCCCTGCGCCCGCGAGGTGCTGCTCGCCCTCGCCGTGCCCAGTGACGAGATCCGCTGGTGGCGCGACGTACCGGCCGGCCCCGGCGACGCCACGGCCTGGACCTCGGGGGAGCAGCTGCGCTCCGCCGCCCGCCGGACGCTGCTCGCCGCCGCGCTCGCCACCCGCGCGCGGGCCGGTTTCCACGGCGCCCGGCACCGCCGCCCGGCCGCCGCCGTGCTGGACACCGTGCTGGTCGGGCCGGTGCAGGACGGGCGCCGGCTGACCGCGTTCGCCCCCGTCACCACCGGCCGCCCCCTCGTCGTGAGCCTCCACCAGGCCCTGTGCGCGACCCGCGAGGCCGTCGACTACCGCCGGGCCGCCGGCGGCATGGACGCCTTCGACACCGCCGTCGAGGCGGGCGTCAGCCAGGAGCTCACCGAGGCCCTGGTCGACCTGGTCCGGGGCACGGAGGGCGCCCGGATCTCCGTGGCGTGGGCCCCGGCGGCCGGTGTCCCCGAGGGCTGCGCGGCCCGGGCCGAACCCGTCGAGTTCTCCCCCGGGGACCTGCCCGTCCTGCGCGAGGCCGGTGCCCGCTACCGGCGCGCGGAGCCCGCGGTGCCGGTGCGGATCACCGGCACGGTGGTGCGGATGCGCAGGTCCGGGCCGCGCGGCGAGGGCACCGTACGCCTGCGCGTACTCGCCGGGGCCGAGGTCGGTCACGTCCGGATCACGCTCGGTGAGGAGGACTACCGCATCGCCGGACACGCCCACCTGGTCGGGCTGCCGGTGCGGGTGCGCGGGCGGCTGGAGAGCCGGGGCGGCTTCCGCCGGGTGACCGGGGCCGGCGAGGTCGCGCCGGTGCAGGTCGACGAGGCCGAGCGGGACCGGCTGATGAAGGCGATCCAGGAGAACGCCGAGACCGCGGCCTTCTTCGGCGAGGCCTGCGGACCCGACGACGAGGTCTGCGGACCGGACGACGAGGTCTGCGGGCCGGACGGCGGGGCCTGCGGGCCGGACGGCGGGGCCTGCGGGCCGGACGGCGGGGAATGATTTCGCGCCGGGCGGGCCGGGGTCGGTACGATCGGGACCTGTGCGTGCGCTCCGGTATGGCGCCGCAGCCCCACCTTCAGTCAGGAGAGACCGGTGTCAGACGTCCGTGTGATCATCCAACGCGATTCCGAGCGGGAAGAACGCGTGGTGACGACGGGCACCACGGCCGCCGAGCTCTTCGCCGGCGAGCGCTCGGTCATCGCCGCGCGCGTGGCCGGCGAGCTCAGGGACCTCTCCTACGAGCTCCAGGACGGTGAGACCGTCGAGGGTGTGGAGATCTCCTCCGAGGACGGCCTGAACATCCTGCGCCACTCCACCGCGCACGTCATGGCCCAGGCCGTGCAGGAGCTGTTCCCCGAGGCCAAGCTGGGCATCGGCCCGCCGGTGAAGGACGGCTTCTACTACGACTTCGACGTGGACAAGCCCTTCCACCCCGATGACCTCAAGGCCATCGAGAAGAAGATGCAGGAGATCCAGAAGCGCGGCCAGCGCTTCTCCCGCCGCGTCGTCACCGACGACGAGGCCCGCGAGGAACTCGCCGACGAGCCGTACAAGCTGGAGCTGATCGGCCTCAAGGGCGCGGCGTCACACGACGACGGCGCGGACGTCGAGGTCGGCGCCGGTGAGCTGACGATCTACGACAACCTGGACGCCAAGACCGGCGAGCTGTGCTGGAAGGACCTCTGCCGCGGTCCCCACCTGCCCACCACCCGCAACATCCCGGCGTTCAAGCTGATGCGCAACGCGGGCGCCTACTGGCGCGGCAGCGAGAAGAACCCGATGCTCCAGCGCATCTACGGCACCGCCTGGCCCTCCAAGGAGGAGCTGAAGGCGCACCTGGAGTTCCTCGCCGAGGCCGAGAAGCGCGACCACCGCAAGCTCGGCCACGAGCTGGACCTGTTCTCCATCCCGGAGCAGATCGGCTCCGGCCTCGCCGTCTTCCACCCCAAGGGCGGCATCGTCCGCCGGGTCATGGAGGACTACTCGCGGCGCCGCCACGAGGAGGAGGGCTACGAGTTCGTCTACACCCCGCACGCGACGAAGGGGAAGCTCTTCGAGACCTCGGGCCACCTGGACTGGTACGCCGACGGCATGTACCCGCCCATGCAGCTCGACGAGGGCGTGGACTACTACCTCAAGCCCATGAACTGCCCGATGCACAACCTGATCTTCGACGCGCGCGGCCGCTCCTACCGCGAACTGCCGCTGCGCCTGTTCGAGTTCGGGACCGTGTACCGGTACGAGAAGTCGGGCGTCGTGCACGGCCTGACCCGCGCCCGCGGCTTCACCCAGGACGACGCGCACATCTACTGCACCCGCGAGCAGATGTCCGAGGAGCTCGACAAGACCCTCACCTTCGTCCTGAACCTGCTGCGCGACTACGGCCTGACCGACTTCTACCTGGAGCTGTCCACCAAGGACCCGGAGAAGTTCGTCGGTACCGACAAGGCCTGGGAGGAGGCCACCGAGACGCTGCGCCAGGTCGCCGAGAAGCAGGGCCTGCCGCTGGTCCCGGACCCGGGCGGCGCCGCCTTCTACGGGCCGAAGATCTCCGTGCAGGCCAAGGACGCCATCGGCCGCACCTGGCAGATGTCGACGATCCAGCTCGACTTCAACCTGCCGGAGCGCTTCGACCTGGAGTACACCGCCGCGGACGGCTCCAAGACCCGCCCGGTCATGATCCACCGCGCGCTGTTCGGCTCCATCGAGCGGTTCTTCGCCGTGCTGCTCGAGCACTACGCGGGCGCCTTCCCGGCCTGGCTCGCCCCGGTGCAGGCGGTCGGCATCCCGATCGGCGATGCGCACGTCGAGCACCTGGAGAAGTTCGCGGCGGCGGCCCGCAAGCAGGGGCTGCGGGTCGAGGTCGACTCCTCCTCGGACCGGATGCAGAAGAAGATCAGGAACGCCCAGAAGCAGAAGGTGCCGTTCATGGTCATCGCGGGCGACGAGGACATGGCGAACGGCGCGGTCTCCTTCCGCTACCGCGACGGCTCGCAGGAGAACGGCATCCCCGTCGACGAGGCCATCGCGAAGATCGTGAAGGTCGTCGAGGAGCGGGCGCAGGTCTGACCGCACGGATGACGTCCGGGCCCCCGGGAGTGATCCCGGGGGCCTTTGCCCCACCACCCGGACGACGCCATATGCTGCACGCATGACGAGTGAGCCGGAGCAGCAGTCGGGAGTGGGCACGCAGGACGCGTTCCAGCGTCTGTGGACGCCTCACCGGATGGCCTACATCCAGGGCGAGAACAAGCCGACCGGCCCCGGAGCCGACGACGGCTGTCCCTTCTGCGCGATCCCGGCCAAGTCCGACGAGGACGGACTGATCATCCGGCGCGGCGAGCACGTGTACACGGTGCTCAACCTCTACCCGTACACCGGCGGCCACCTGATGACGGTGCCCTACCGCCACGTCGCCGACTACACGGACCTCACGGTGGAGGAGACGGCCGAGCTCGCCGAGTTCACCAAGCAGGCGATGACCGCCCTGCGCACCGCCTCCGGCGCGCACGGGTTCAACATCGGCATGAACCAGGGCACGGTCGCGGGCGCCGGCATCGCCGCCCACCTGCACCAGCACGTCGTCCCGCGCTGGGGCGGCGACACGAACTTCATGCCGGTGGTCGGCCACACGAAGGTGCTGCCGCAGCTGCTGGCCGACACCCGCAAGATGCTGGCGGAGGCCTGGCCCTCCTGAACGGGGCGGGGTGCCCCGGCCGGGGCACCCCCTCACGCGTCGTACACGTCGGCCTTCTTGGGGGACGCCTCCTGCACCGCGACGCTGAGGGACGACGACCTCGCACCGAACTTCTCGGTGTCCACGCCGTTCTCCCGCAGCACCTTGATCGCCGCCGCGTGCACCACCCGCAGCACCGGCGTCGCCGCGCGCAGGGCGTCGTCGGCCATGAAGCGGTGCCGCCACGGCTTGTCGGCCCAGGCGTGCCGCAGACCGAACGGCTCCGGCAGGGTCAGCTTGCCGCCCAGCCAGTACAGCAGCGGCGGGTACCAGGTCAGCGGCGCGCGGGCCGCCAGGCGCACCACCTCGTCCGTGTCGACCAGGGGGAGCTTCACCGTCCGGGTCTCCCAGAACCTGACCGACTTCTGGACCGACTTCTCCTTGGCCGCCGGCTTGGTGGTGAACAGGGAGTGCACCGGTCCCAGCGCGTGTCCGGTCACCTCGATGCGCAGCGTCTCGTGCAGCACGGTCACCGTGATCAGCATGGTGAGGACCAGCTGGCCGTCCCACAGCGTCCACTGGACGCCCAGGTAGTGCCGGTCGCCCGCGCCGAACTGCTGCTTGTTGCAGATGTCCTGGACGGCGTGCGACTTGACCTGGTACGCCTCGACGTCCGTGCCCTCGGGCCGGGAGACCGCCGTGGCGTTCTCCCCGATGGGCGTGACGATCCAGTGCCGTATCGACGGCTTGGGGAAGCCCCCGGTGTGCAGGGGACCGCGCTCCAGCATCCGCAGCCGGTCGTGGATGGCCTTGATGACGTCCCAGCTGCGGAACGGATGGATCTCCCGGTCCGGGTCGGCCGGCACCAGGTCCTCGGCGAGCTGCCAGCTGCCCCAGCGCGTGCCCATGCCGAGGATGCCCTTGGGGCCCGCGTAGAACACGGAGTTGGACTGCTGCTCGGCGCTGAGCCGGGCCAGGGACTGGCGCAGCTGCTCGGCCGCCGTCTCGCCGGGGCTGCTCGGCACCGTCTCGGGCACCTTGGCGCCGACGCTGCTGCCGGAGAGCAGGCTGTCCCAGCGCTCCCGCAGGTCCCTCGCCGTGCGTTCGCAGATCCGCTTGGCCCAGAACCAGCCCACCACCGGGGCGATCACCGCCGCGCGCGCGTACCAGCCCCAGAACCCGTCGAACGGCATGCGGATCAGGAACAGCACCGCGAGGGCGCCCACCGCGACGAGCAGTGTCGTGGCGAGCGCGCCGGCCCGTTTGTCCTCGCGCTTGGCGACGGTGGTGCGGATCTGGAAGACCAGCAGCCACACGAGGAGACCGGGCAGGAACAGCAGGCCGCACAGGACCATGACGGCGCTCAGCCAGTTGTCCCGCTCCCGGCGGATGTGGTGGGCCGCGAGGGCGTGCTCCACCACCACCTGCGGCTGGGCTCCGAAGGACTGGATGAGCGGCGCGCGCCCGGCCCCCAGCATCCGGTCGATGATCGCCCGGGAGAACGCCTCGCCCAGGTTCGGCCGGAACAGCTTCAACCGGGGCTTGGAGACGGCCGACTGGTGCCACTCGCTGTTGGCCTTGAGTATCTCCTCGGCCTCGTTGTCCCGGTAGGCCGCCGAGGCCAGCGCGAACGTCGGCGTCTGCCCCTCGTCGCCCGTGCGCGGCACCTGCGGACCGAAGAAGTCCGCGTAACCGCTCTCAACGGTCATTCCCGCCCCCGATCGCCACCACTGTCGTCTTGCGACCTTCCCGACTTCCTTGCCGCGCACACCTGTTGATCAGGTATTCAGCGTATCCGCAGCCACCGGCGTTTGTCGGCGGACGGCCTGAACCGCCCGCCCGCACCGAGGCGTGGCGTGGGAGCCGTCCGGCGAAGGACGGCGAAGGGCGGGCGTACGCCGGGCGCCCGTGGGACCGGTCACGGGCGCCCGGCGCCGACTACGAGGCGGCGCGCGCCTCTTCGAGGACCCGTTCGGCGACCTGCGGCGGCATCGGTTCGTGCCGCGCGTACCGGCGGCTGAAGCGGGCGGTGCCGTGCGAGAGGGAACGCAGGTCGACGGAGTACCGGCCGATCTCGATCTCCGGTACCTCGGCCCTGATCAGCGTGCGTCCGGCGGCCGCCTGCTCGGTGCCGAGCACCCGGCCGCGCCGGCCGGACAGATCGCTCATCACCGTGCCGACGTAGTCGTCGCCGACCAGGACGCTCACCTCGGCCACCGGCTCCAGCAGGTGGATCCTCGCGTCCGAGGCCGCCTCCCGCAGCGCCAGCGCGCCCGCCGTCTGGAACGCGGCGTCGGAGGAGTCCACCGAGTGCGCCTTGCCGTCCAGCAGCGTCACCCGCACGTCGATCAGCGGATGCCCGGCGGCGACCCCCTTGGCGGCCTGGGCCCGCACGCCCTTCTCGACCGACGGGATGAACTGCCGCGGCACGGCCCCGCCGACCACCTTGTCCACGAACTCGATGCCCGAGCCGCCCGGCAGCGGCTCCACCTCGATCTCGCAGATGGCGAACTGCCCGTGCCCGCCGGACTGTTTGACGTGCCGGCCGCGCCCGGCGGCCTTGCTCCCGAACGTCTCCCGGAGCGCGACCCGGTGCGGCACGATGTCGACCTGGACGCCGTAGCGGCTGCGCAGCCGCTCCAGGGCCACGTCCGCGTGCGCCTCGCCCAGGCACCACAGGACCACCTGGTGCGTGTCCTGGTTCTGCTCCAGCCGCATCGTCGGGTCCTCGGCCACCAGCCGGGCCAGCCCCTGCGACAGCTTGTCCTCGTCGGGTTTGCTGTGCGCCCGGATGGCCAGCGGCAGCAGCGGGTCGGGCATCTCCCACGGCTCCATGACCAGCGGGTCGTCCTTGGCGGACAGGGTGTCCCCGGTCTCCGCGCGGCTCAGTTTCGCCACACACGCGAGATCGCCCGCGATGACGTGCGACACCGGCCGCTGCTGCTTGCCGAACGGCGTGGTCAGGGCGCCGATCCGCTCGTCGACGTCGTGGTCCTCGTGGCCCCGGTCGGCCAGTCCGTGCCCGGAGACGTGGACCGTCTGGTCGGCGCGCAGGGTGCCGGAGAAGACCCGGACCAGCGAGATCCGGCCGACGTAGGGGTCGGACGAGGTCTTCACGACCTCCGCGACCAGCGGGGCGTCGGGGTCGCACGGCTTCAGCTCGCGCGGCCGGCCGTCCACGGTGGTCACGCGCGGGGTGCCGTGCTCCAGCGGGGTCGGGAAACCTCTCGTGATCAGCTCCAGGAGCTCGACCGTGCCGAGCCCCTGGCGGGCGCCCTCGGCCGCGGGGGCGGCGGCCAGGACGGGGAAGAACACCCCGCGCGCGACCGCCCGCTCCAGGTCCTCGATCAGCGTCTTGACGTCGACCTGCTCGCCGCCGAGGTAGCGGTCCATGAGGGTCTCGTCCTCGCTCTCGGCGATGATCCCCTCGATGAGGCGGCCGCGGGCCTCCTCCAGCAGCGGCGACTGCTCCTCGCCGGGCTCGGACTCCTTGCGCTCGCCGGTGGAGTAGTCGAACAGCTTCTGCGTCAGCAGTCCGATCAGTCCCGTCACGGGCGCGTGCCCGTCGGGTCCCTCCGGGCCGCGCAGCGGCAGGTACAGCGGCAGCACGGCGTCGGGGTCGTCCCCGCCGAAGGCCTCCGCGCAGATCCGGGTCATCTCCTCGAAGTCCGCGCGGGCCGCCTCGAGGTGCGTGACGACGATGGCGCGCGGCATGCCGACCGCCGCGCACTCGTCCCACACCATCCGGGTCGAGCCGTCCACGCCGTCCGAGGCCGAGACGACGAAGAGGGCCGCGTCCGCCGCCCGCAGGCCGGCCCTGAGCTCCCCGACGAAATCGGCGTACCCGGGGGTGTCCAGCAGGTTGACCTTGATGCCGTCCCATTCGACCGGCACCAGCGAGAGCTGTACGGAGCGCTGCTGCCGGTGCTCGATCTCGTCGTAGTCGGAGAGGGTGCTGCCGTCCTCCACGCGGCCGGCCCGGTTCACCGCTCCCGCGGTCAGCGCGAGAGCCTCCACCAGAGTCGTCTTGCCCGATCCGGAGTGGCCGACCAGCACCACATTCCGTACGGACGTGGGGTGGCCGGCCGCCTGTGCCCTGCCGGCGGCCCCGGGGTGCGTGTGCGCCTTGTCGCCCATGATCCTGCCTCCCGTGCACGGTGAGGTCGTTGTGGGCGCGGACCCGCGGAATCCGCGTGCGGTGCGGCTCCGGCGACGCCCGCGGTCCTTCGAGCTTTCCACTCCCGTCACGGTGCGTCCATACGAAGGACGTCATCCCGTCGCCCGCCCGGTGCGCGGCCGGGCGGACCACCGTCCCCGCGGGCCCCGGCGCGGGCGCTCGGGTGCCCCGCCACCGCCCAGGCGTGCGCGTGGCTACGATTGGGCCCGCCGGTGGCCAGCAGGGGCCGCGCGGCCACACCGACCGTCGGGAAAGCCATGCTGAACAAGTACGCGCGTGCATTCTTCACGCGTGTCCTCACACCGTTCGCCGCATTTCTCATCCGGCGGGGGGTCAGCCCCGACACGGTCACGCTCATCGGCACCGCGGGTGTGGTCGCGGGCGCGCTGGTCTTCTACCCCAGGGGCGAGTTCTTCTGGGGCACGGTCGTGATCACGCTGTTCGTGTTCTCCGACCTCGTCGACGGCAACATGGCCCGTCAGCTGGGCCGCTCCAGCCGCTGGGGCGCCTTCCTGGACTCCACCCTCGACCGGGTCGCCGACGGCGCGATCTTCGGCGGCTTCGCCCTGTGGTACGCGGGCGGCGGCGACGACAACGTCCTGTGCGCCGTCTCGATCTTCTGCCTGGCCAGCGGACAGGTGGTGTCGTACACCAAGGCGCGCGGCGAGTCGATCGGCCTGCCGGTCGCCGTCAACGGGCTCGTCGAGCGGGCCGAGCGGCTGGTGATCTCGCTGGTCGCGGCCGGCCTCGCGGGCCTGCACGCGTTCGGCGTGCCCGGCATCCGGTACCTGCTGCCCGTCGCCCTGTGGATCGTCGCGGTCGGCAGCCTCGTCACGCTGATCCAGCGGGTCGTCACCGTGCGCCGGGAGTCCGCCGAGGCCGAGGCCGGGACCCAGCGGCCGGCCCGGGGGAGCGAGGCCGCGACGTGAGCGCCCGGGAACGGTTGACCGACGCCCTGTACGGCGCCGGCTGGGGCACGGTGAGGAAGCTTCCGGAGCCGGTCGCCGTCCGCCTCGGCCGGACCATCGCCGACCTCGCCTGGAAGCGGCGCGGCACGGGCGTGCGGCGGCTGGAGGCCAACTACGCGCGCGTGGTGCCCGGCGCGAGCCCCGAGCAACTCGCCGAACTCTCGCGCGCGGGCATGCGGTCGTACCTGCGCTACTGGATGGAGTCCTTCCGGCTGCCCGCCTGGAGCGCCGAGCGCATCAGGACCGGTCTCGACGTCAAGGAACTCCACCACCTGACCGACGGCATGGCGGCCGGCAAGGGCGTCGTCCTGGCGCTGCCGCACCTCGCCAACTGGGACCTCGCCGGCGCCTGGGTCACCACCGCGCTGGGCATCCCCTTCACCACCGTCGCCGAGCGACTGAAGCCGGAGACGCTCTACGACCGGTTCGTCGCCTACCGCGAGGGCCTCGGCATGGAGGTGCTCCCGCACAACGGCGGCGCCGCCTTCGGCGCGCTGGCCCGGCGGCTGCGCGGCGGCGGGCTGGTCTGCCTGGTCGCCGACCGGGACCTGTCCGCCTCC
Source organism: Streptomyces viridosporus T7A (assembly GCF_008704515.1). NCBI lineage: Bacteria > Bacillati > Actinomycetota > Actinomycetes > Kitasatosporales > Streptomycetaceae > Streptomyces > Streptomyces viridosporus. The sequence goes on along the minus strand of NZ_CP023700.1, from coordinate 1,822,164 downwards.
GGCGTCGAGGTCGACTTCTTCGGCGAGACCGCCCGGATGCCGGCCGGCCCCGCCCTGCTCGCCCAGCAGACCGGCGCACGGCTGCTGCCGGTGACGCTCTGGTACGACGACTCGCCCGTGATGCGGGGGCGGGTCCATCCGCCGGTGGAGGTCCCCGCGTCGGGTACGCGTGCCGAGAGGACGTCCGTCATGACGCAGGCGCTGGCCGACGCCTTCGCCACCGGGATCGCCGAGCATCCGGAGGACTGGCACATGCTGCAGCGCTTGTGGCTCGCGGACCTCGACCCCGCGCGGGACCCCGAGAAGGACCGGAAGGGGACCTCGTGAGGATCGGCATCGTCTGCCCGTACTCCTGGGACGTGCCGGGGGGCGTCCAGTTCCACATCCGCGACCTGGCCGAGTACTTCCTCCGCCTCGGACACGAGGTGTCCGTCCTCGCCCCGGCCGACGACGACACCCCGCTGCCGCCGTACGTCGTCTCGGCGGGCCGCGCGGTGCCGGTGCCGTACAACGGGTCGGTGGCCCGGCTCAACTTCGGCTTCCTGTCGGCCGCGCGGGTGCGGCGCTGGCTGCACGAGGGCGCGTTCGACGTCATCCACATCCACGAGCCGACGTCTCCCTCGCTCGGCCTGCTGACCTGCTGGGCGGCCGAGGGCCCGATCGTCGCCACCTTCCACACGTCCAACCCGCGCTCCCGGGCCATGATCGCCGCGTACGCGATCCTGCAGGCCGCCCTGGAGAAGATCAGCGCCCGGATCGCGGTGAGCGAGTACGCCCGCCGGACCCTCGTCGAGCACCTGGGCGGGGACGCGGTGGTGATCCCGAACGGCGTCGACGTCGACTTCTTCGCCGAGGCCGAGCCCCGTCCGGAGTGGCAGGGCGACACCATCGGCTTCATAGGCCGCATCGACGAGCCCCGCAAGGGCCTGCCGGTGCTGATGAGGGCCCTGCCGAAGATCCTCGCCGCCCGCCCGGGGGCCCGGCTGCTGGTCGCGGGCCGCGGCGACGAGGAGGAGGCGGTCGAGTCGCTGCCGCGGGAGCTGCGCCCGCGCGTCGAGTTCCTCGGCATGATCAGCGACGAGGACAAGGCCCGCCTCCTGCGCAGCGTCGACCTGTACGTGGCGCCCAACACCGGCGGCGAGAGCTTCGGCATCATCCTGGTCGAGGCCATGTCCGCGGGTGCGCCGGTGCTCGCCTCCGACCTGGACGCCTTCGCGCAGGTCCTCGACCAGGGGGCGGCCGGCGAGCTGTTCCCCAACGAGGACGCGGACGCGCTCGCCGAGGCCGCCGTGCGCCTCCTGGAGGACCCCGAGCGCCGCGCGAAGCTGCGCGAACGCGGCAGCGCCCACGTCCGCCGCTTCGACTGGTCCACCGTCGGCGCGGACATCCTGTCGGTCTACGAGACGGTGACGGCCGGGGCGGCGGCGGTGGCGGCCGACGACCGCACGACGGGGCTGCGGGCCCGCCTGGGGCTGGCGCGGGACTGACGGCGAGGAGCCGGCGCACGCGGCCCGTCCGGCGTCCGGGGCGAAGCCGTCCGGGCCGGAGAGGGGGCCCGGGGGGACGGCGGCCCCCGGGGACGGCACCTGCGGCCGGCGGTGCTCCACGGGCGCCGTCGCCCGCTCCCGGGCACCCGGCGGAGCCCGGTGGGGCGTCCCGGTAGCCTTGCCGCCCGTGACCGCAACCCTCATCTGGATCCTCGTCGCCCTCGTCGTGATCGGCCTCTACCTGAGCTGGACGGCGGGGCGGCTGGACCGGCTGCACGCCCGTATCGACGCCGCCCGGGCCGCGCTCGACGCGCAGTTGCTGCGCCGTGCCTCCGTCGCCCAGGAGCTGGCCACCTCCGGGGTGCTCGATCCGGCCGCCTCGATCGTGCTCTACGAGGCCGCGCACGCCGCGCGGCAGGCGGTGGAGGAACAGCGCGAGGTCGCCGAGAGCGAGCTGAGCCAGGCGCTGCGCGCGGTCTTCGCCGAGGCGCAGCAGGTGGACGCGGTCAGGGAGGCGCCCGGGGGAGAGGAGGCGGCCCTGGAACTCGCCGAGGCGGTGCGCCGGGTGCCCATGGCCCGCCGGTTCCACAACGACGCCGTACGGGCCGCGCGGGCGCTGCGGCGGCACCGCAAGGTGCGCTGGTTCCGGCTGGCGGGACACGCGCCGTTCCCGATGGCCTTCGAGATGGACGACGAGCCGCCGACGGCCCTGACGGAGCGGGCGGCGTAACGGCCGCGGCCGTCCGGAGGGCCGTCGCCCACCGAAAAGGATCCACCGCCTTTCCATTGGCCCTTGCTGTGGACCGGTCCGCTGCCGTTTCCTCAGTGCTGCAGAAACCCCCTTTCCCCTCAGCGAGGTCATTCGTGTCCAGCACGCTCTCCGAAAACCAGGGTCCCGAGACCGGCACCGCGCGCGTGAAGCGCGGCATGGCCGAGCAGCTCAAGGGCGGCGTGATCATGGACGTCGTCACACCGGAGCAGGCGAAGATCGCCGAGGACGCGGGCGCCGTCGCCGTCATGGCCCTGGAGCGGGTCCCGGCCGACATCCGCAAGGACGGCGGCGTGGCCCGGATGTCCGACCCGGACATGATCGAGGGCATCATCGACGCCGTCTCCATCCCGGTCATGGCCAAGTCCCGCATCGGCCACTTCGTCGAGGCGCAGGTGCTGCAGTCGCTCGGCGTCGACTACATCGACGAGTCCGAGGTCCTCACCCCCGCCGACGAGGTCAACCACTCCGACAAGTGGGCGTTCACCACCCCCTTCGTCTGCGGCGCCACCAACCTGGGCGAGGCCCTGCGCCGCATCGCCGAGGGCGCCGCCATGATCCGCTCCAAGGGCGAGGCCGGCACCGGCAACGTCGTGGAGGCCGTGCGCCACCTGCGCCAGATCAAGAACGAGATCGCCAGGCTGCGCGGCTTCGACAACCACGAGCTGTACGCCGCCGCCAAGGAGCTGCGCGCCCCGTACGAGCTGGTCAAGGAGGTCGCCGAGCTGGGCAAGCTGCCCGTGGTCCTCTTCTCCGCCGGTGGTGTCGCCACCCCGGCCGACGCCGCGCTGATGCGCCAGCTCGGCGCCGAGGGCGTCTTCGTCGGCTCCGGCATCTTCAAGTCCGGCGACCCGGCCAAGCGCGCCGCCGCCATCGTCAAGGCGACCACCTTCTACGACGACCCGAAGATCATCGCGGACGCGTCCCGCAACCTGGGCGAGGCCATGGTCGGCATCAACTGCGACACCCTCCCCGAGGCCGAGCGCTACGCCAACCGCGGTTGGTGACCCCTTCCATGAGCGAAGCCCCTGTCATCGGCGTCCTGGCCCTCCAGGGCGACGTGCGGGAGCACCTCACCGCCCTGGCCGCGGCCGGCGCCGTGGCCAGGGCGGTGCGGCGCCCCGAGGAACTCGCCGAGGTCGACGGCCTCGTCCTGCCGGGCGGCGAGTCCACCACCATCTCCAAGCTGGCCGTCCTCTTCGGCCTGATGGAACCCCTCCGCGCGCGCGTGCGGGCCGGCATGCCCGTCTACGGCACCTGCGCCGGCATGATCATGCTCGCCGACAAGATCCTCGACCCGCGCTCCGGCCAGGAGACCGTCGGCGGCATCGACATGATCGTGCGCCGCAACGCCTTCGGACGGCAGAACGAGTCCTTCGAGGCCGCGGTCGACGTCGAGGGCGTCGCCGGCGGCCCCGTGGAGGGCGTCTTCATCCGCGCCCCCTGGGTGGAGTCCGTCGGGGCCGGGGCCGAGGTGCTCGCCGAGCACGACGGACACATCGTGGCGGTCCGCCAGGGCAACGCCCTGGCCACGTCGTTCCACCCGGAGCTGACCGGAGACCACCGCGTGCACGGCCTGTTCGTCGAGATGCTGCGCGCGTGACGGACGGCCGGGTCCTTGTAGGATTCCTTGCGTTCGTTGCAGAGATGGGTTACGCGAAGGAGACAGGCAGATGTCCGGCCACTCTAAATGGGCCACGACGAAGCACAAGAAGGCCGTCATCGACGCCAAGCGCGGCAAGCTCTTCGCGAAGCTGATCAAGAACATCGAGGTCGCGGCCCGGATGGGCGGTGCCGATCCCGAGGGCAACCCGACGCTGTACGACGCCATCCAGAAGGCCAAGAAGCAGTCGGTCCCCAACAAGAACATCGACTCCGCGGTCAAGCGCGGCGCGGGCCTCGAGGCCGGCGGCGCCGACTACGAGACGATCATGTACGAGGGCTACGGTCCGAACGGTGTCGCGGTGCTCATCGAGTGCCTCACCGACAACCGCAACCGCGCCGCCTCCGAGGTCCGCGTCGCCATGACCCGCAACGGCGGCTCCATGGCCGACCCGGGGTCGGTGTCGTACCTCTTCAACCGCAAGGGCGTGGTGATCGTCCCCAAGGACGGGCTGACCGAGGACGACGTCCTCGGCGCCGTCCTGGACGCGGGCGCCGAGGAGGTCAACGACCTCGGCGAGTCCTTCGAGGTCCTCAGCGAGCCGACCGACCTGGTCGCGGTCCGCACCGCCCTCCAGGACGCCGGGATCGACTACGAGTCCGCCGACGCCAACTTCGTCCCGACCATGCAGGTCGAGCTGGACGAGGAGGGCGCGAAGAAGATCTTCAAGCTGATCGACGCCCTGGAGGACAGCGACGACGTGCAGAACGTCTTCGCCAACTTCGACGTGAGCGACGAGATCATGGAGAAGGTCGGCGCGTAACGCCGCGGGCCCCAGCCGACTCGACGGGCCGACGGGGCGCACCCGTCGGCCCGTCGCCCTGTCCGCTCGCCCGCGTTGTCGGTGACAGCGGATAGCCTGCACGAACAGGCGATCGAGAGAGAGGGGTCCGGTGTGCGGGTGCTGGGGGTGGACCCGGGGCTGACCCGGTGCGGCGTCGGCGTGGTCGAGGGCGTCGCCGGGCGGCCGCTCACCATGCTCGGGGTCGGTGTCGTCCGCACCCCGGCGGGCGCCGACCTCGGACACCGCCTCGTCGTCCTCGAGCAGGGCCTCGAGCAGTGGCTGGAGGAGCACCGGCCGGAGTACGTGGCCGTGGAGCGCGTCTTCAGCCAGCACAACGTCCGCACGGTCATGGGCACCGCCCAGGCCAGCGCCGTCGCCCTGCTGTGCGCCTCCCGCCGCGGCATCCCCGTCGCCCTGCACACCCCCAGCGAGGTCAAGGCCGCCGTCACCGGCTCCGGCCGCGCCGACAAGGCGCAGGTCGGCGCCATGGTCACCCGGCTGCTGCGGCTGGCCGCGCCCCCCAAGCCCGCCGACGCGGCCGACGCGCTCGCCCTCGCCATCTGCCACATCTGGCGCGCCCCCGCGCAGAACCGACTCCAGCAGGCGGTCGCCCTGCACGCAACGAAAGGCCGTACGGCATGATCGCCTTCGTCAGCGGCACCGTCGCCGCCCTCGCCCCCGACACCGCGGTCGTCGAGGTCGGCGGTGTCGGCATGGCCGTCCAGTGCACGCCGAACACGCTGTCCACGCTCCGCGTCGGCCGGCCGGCCAAGCTGCACACGTCCCTCGTCGTGCGGGAGGACTCGCTGACCCTGTACGGCTTCGCGGACGACGACGAACGCCAGGTCTTCGAACTGCTGCAGACCGCGAGCGGCGTGGGTCCGAGGCTCGCACAGGCGATGCTCGCCGTGCACACCCCGGACGCCCTGCGCCGTGCCGTCGCGACCGCCGACGAGAAGGCCCTCACCGCCGTACCCGGCATCGGCAAGAAGGGCGCCCAGAAGCTGCTCCTGGAGCTGAAGGACCGCCTGGGCGAACCGGTCGGCGCGCCGGCCGCGGGCGCCCCGGCCGCCGCCGGCTGGCGCGACCAGCTGCACGCCGCCCTGATCGGCCTCGGGTACGCCACCCGCGAGGCCGACGAGGCGGTGGCCGCCGTGGCACCCCAGGCGGAGGCGGCCGGGGGCACGCCCCGGGTCGGCCCGTTGCTGAAGGCGGCCCTGCAGACGCTGAACCGCGCCCGATAGCCCGTACGGAGAGCTGAGGCACACGCACATGAACTGGGACGACACGACCGACACCCCCGCCACCGAGCGGCTCGTCGGTGCGTCCGCCGACGGTGAGGACCAGGCCGTCGAGGCCGCCCTGCGCCCCAAGGACCTGGACGAGTTCATCGGCCAGGAGAAGGTCCGCGAGCAGCTCGACCTCGTGCTGCGGGCCGCCCGCGCCCGGGGCGCGACCGCCGACCACGTGCTGCTCTCCGGCGCCCCCGGCCTCGGCAAGACCACCCTCTCCATGATCATCGCCGCCGAGATGGGCGCCCCCATCCGCATCACCTCCGGCCCCGCCATCCAGCACGCCGGCGACCTCGCGGCGATCCTCTCCTCCCTCCAGGAGGGCGAGGTCCTCTTCCTCGACGAGATCCACCGGATGTCCCGGCCCGCCGAGGAGATGCTGTACATGGCGATGGAGGACTTCCGCGTCGACGTCATCGTCGGCAAGGGGCCCGGCGCCACCGCCATCCCCCTCGAACTGCCCCCCTTCACCCTGGTCGGCGCCACCACCCGCGCGGGCCTGCTGCCGCCGCCGCTGCGCGACCGCTTCGGCTTCACCGCGCACATGGAGTTCTACGAGCCCGCCGAGCTGGAGCGGGTCGTCCACCGCTCGGCGAGCCTCCTCGACGTCGAGATCGACACCGAGGGCGCCGCCGAGATCGCCGGCCGCTCCCGCGGCACGCCCCGGATCGCCAACCGCCTGCTGCGCCGCGTCCGCGACTACGCCCAGGTCAAGGCGGACGGCCTGATCACCAAGGAGATCGCCGCGGCGGCCCTCGCGGTCTACGAGGTCGACGCCCGCGGACTGGACCGGCTCGACCGCGCGGTGCTCCAGGCCCTGCTCAAGCTGTTCGGCGGCGGCCCCGTCGGCCTCTCCACGCTCGCCGTCGCGGTCGGGGAGGAGCGTGAGACAGTGGAGGAAGTGGCCGAACCCTTCCTCGTACGCGAGGGCCTGCTCGCCCGCACCCCGCGCGGGCGGGTCGCGACCCCGGCGGCCTGGGAGCACCTCGGCCTCACCCCGCCCCGCTCGGGAGCCCCCGGAAACGGACAAGGCAACCTGTTCGGGGCGTGACGGCCGAGGCGGTGGCCCCGGCAGGAACCCCGGTGCCATGCTGAGCGTTGTTCCCTGCGCGCGGACTCGCCTAGACTCCGCCGGTGCCACCGTTGTCGGCGGCATCACACCACCCCCAACCAACAGGCCGTTCACCAGCGCGGTCGTGTGAAGGAAGTTCCGACCCGTGAGTCTCCTGACCCTCCTCCCGTTCATTGTGCTCATCGGGGCCATGTTCCTGATGACCCGGTCGGCCAAGAAGAAGCAGCAAGAGGCCATCGAGATGCGGAACCAGATGCAGCCCGGTTCCGGCGTCCGCACCATCGGGGGCATGTATGCCACGGTCAAGGAGGTCAACGAGGACACGGTCCTCCTCGACGCCGGCCCGGGCGTGGACCTGATGTTCGCCAAGAACGCGATCGGTGCCGTCCTGAGCGACGACGAGTACAACCGCATCGTCCACGGCATCGAGCACGACCTGAGGTCCGACGCCGATGTCGTCCCGGACGACGCCTCCTCCCTCACCGGGACCGACGAGCCGGCCGACGCCGCCGTCTCCGACGACAAGCCCGTCGACTTCGGCAAGAAGGACGCGGCCGACGAGCCCGTCGCCGACGCGAAGGCGGACGAGCAGCCGAAGAAGACCGACGGCGGCTCCGAGGCGAAGTAGTAACAGCAGTCGTGTCCCGGGATGCGTGGGCCGGACCCGCGTGCCCCGGGACACGCTCCGTTCGCACGGAATATCGACACCACGCCATGGCCGCCCGCCCGTCGAGCCGGACGCGCAGCGGCCCGAGAGGGAGTACGAGAAGGTGGCCAAACTCAAAAAGGGACAGAAGGCGAGCGTCCAAAGCAAGCCCGGGCGCTCGCTTGCCCTGATCCTGCTCGCCATCGTGGCACTCACCGGAGGCATGTTCGCCTCCGGTCACACCGCTCCGCGTCTGGGTATCGATCTGGCCGGCGGCACGAGCATCACGCTCGCGGCGGTACCGGAAGCCGGCCAGGAATCCGCGATCAACAAGACCAACATGGACACCGCGGTCTCCATCATGGAGCGCCGTGTCAACGGTCTCGGCGTCTCCGAGGCCGAGGTCCAGACGCAGGGCACCCGCAACATCATCGTCAACATTCCCAAGGGCACGAACTCCAAGCAGGCCCGGGAACAGGTCGGCACCACCGCCAAACTCTACTTCCGCCCGGTCATCGCCACCGAACTCGCCGGCGGCGGAGCGGCCCCCACGCCGAGCGCCTCCGGCAGCCCCTCGGGCGAGGGCGCCGGCAAGGACAAGGCGACCGAGAAGGCCACCGAGAAGGCCGCGGACGGGAAGCCCGACGGATCCTCACCCTCCGCCTCCACCGGCCCGTCGGCAGGCTCCACCACCCAGGGCCGCGCGCTCACCGACGCCCTGAAGGCCGACGAGACGCCCTCCGCCGGCGCTTCCGCCGCGGACGAGGCCACCCCCACCCCCACCCCAACCCCTTCCGCGACCGGCGGCACCTCCGGGGACGACGACAGCGCGCTCCAGGCCCGGTACGCCGCGCTCGACTGCACCAAGGAGGCCGTCCGCGCCAAGGCCGGTGACGGTGCCAAGGCCGGTGATTCGACCGTCGCCTGCGGCCGGAACTCCCAGGGCCAGTGGCAGAAGTACCTCCTCGGCCCCGCCGCGGTCGACGGCACGGACGTCGACAAGGCCCAGGCTGTCCTGAACACACAGACCGGTGCCGGCTGGACCGTCACCATGGACTTCACGGACCAGGGTGCCAAGAAGTTCGCCGACATCACCGGCCGGCTGGCCCAGAAGCAGTCCCCGCAGAACCAGTTCGCCATCGTCCTGGACGGCGAGGTGGTCTCCGACCCCTACGTCAGCCAGGCCCTGACCGGCGGCAACGCGGAGATCTCCGGCAACTTCACCCAGCAGTCCTCCCAGGAACTGGCCAACATGCTGTCCTACGGCGCCCTGCCGCTGACCTTCCGCGAGGACAGCGTCACCACCGTCACCGCCGCGCTCGGCGGTGAGCAGCTGCAGGCCGGCCTGATCGCCGGTGCCATCGGCCTCGCCCTGGTCGTCCTCTACCTGCTGGTCTACTACCGGGGCCTGTCCTTCATCGCCCTCCTCTCGCTGCTGGTGTCCGCCGCCCTGACCTACGTGATCATGTCGCTGCTCGGCCCGACCATCGGCTTCGCGCTCAACCTGCCGGCCGTGTGCGGTGCCATCGTGGCGATCGGCATCACGGCGGACTCGTTCATCGTGTACTTCGAACGGGTCCGGGACGAGATCCGTGAGGGCCGCACGCTGCGCCCCGCCGTGGAGCGGGCCTGGCCGCGTGCCCGGCGCACCATCCTGGTCTCCGACTTCGTGTCGTTCCTCGCCGCCGCGGTGCTCTTCGTCGTCACCGTCGGCAAGGTCCAGGGCTTCGCGTTCACGCTCGGCCTGACCACCCTGCTCGATGTCGTGGTGGTGTTCCTCTTCACCAAGCCGCTGCTGACGCTGATGGCCCGGCGGAAGTTCTTCGCGAGCGGTCACAAGTGGTCCGGCCTCGACCCCGAGGCCCTGGGGGCCAAGCCGCCGCTGCGCCGTACCCGCCGTTCCGTCCCCGCCGTCGCCGGCCCCGTCGAGACCAAGGAGGTCTGAGATGTCGAAGCTCGGCACCCTCGGCGCCCGACTGCACCACGGCGAGATCGGCTACGACTTCATCAAGAACCGCAAGATCTGGTACGGCATCTCCGTCCTGGTCACCATCACGGCCATCGTCGGCCTGGCGGTGCGCGGCCTGCACATGGGCATCGAGTTCCAGGGCGGCGCGGTCTTCACCACCCCGAAGAACATGAGCGTCTCGGTCGCCACGGCCGAGAGGTACGCGGAGGACGCGTCCGGTCACGACGCCATCGTCCAGAAGCTCGGCGACGGCAGCATGCGCATCCAGGTCGCCGGCATCGACACGGGCGCGTCGGACAGGATCAAGGACACGCTCGCCCAGGACCTCGAGGTCGACGCGGAGCAGATCAACGCGGAACTGGTCGGCCCCAGCTGGGGCGAGCAGATCGCCAACAAGGCCTGGCAGGGCCTCGGCATCTTCATGGTGCTGATGGTGATCTACCTGGCGATCGCCTTCGAGTGGCGCATGGCGGTCGCCGCGTTCATCGCCCTGATCCACGACATCACCATCACCGTCGGCATCTACGCCCTCGTCGGCTTCGAGGTCACGCCGGGCACGGTGATCGGTCTGCTGACCATCCTCGGTTACTCGCTCTACGACACGGTCGTGGTCTTCGACAGCCTGAAGGAACAGACCAAGGACATCACCAAGCAGACCCGCTGGACGTACAGCGAGGTCGCCAACCGCTCCATCAACAGCACCCTGGTCCGCTCCGTCAACACCACGGTGGTGGCGCTGCTGCCCGTCGCGGGCCTGCTGTTCATCGGTGGCGGTGTCCTCGGCGCCGGCATGCTGAACGACATCTCGCTGTCGCTGTTCGTCGGCCTCGCCGCCGGCGCGTACTCTTCGATCTTCATCGCCACCCCGCTCGTCGCCGACCTCAAGGAACGAGAGCCGGCGATGAAGACCCTCAAGAAGCGCGTCCTGGCCAAGCGGGCCCACGGGGCGGCCAGGGACGAGTCCCAGGACGCCCCGGCCGCCGCCGACGACGCGTACGACGACGAAGAAAACGCCCCCGCCGTCGTCGGTTCGCGCAACCAGTCCGCGTCGCGCGGCCGCGGCCGGGGCCGGAGCTCGGGAAGGCGCCGATGACCGACATCAAGGAACTGCTGCTCAGCCGCATCCGGGACGTGGTGGACTACCCGGAGCCGGGCGTGATGTTCAAGGACATCACGCCGCTCCTGGCGGACCCGGCGGCCTTCACCGCGCTCACCGACGCCCTGGTCGGCATCGCCGAGCAGACCGGCGCCACCAAGGTCGTCGGCCTGGAGGCCCGGGGCTTCATCCTCGCCGCCCCGGTCGCCGTCCGCGCGGGCCTGGGCTTCATCCCCGTGCGCAAGGCGGGCAAGCTCCCCGGAGCCACCCTCGGCCAGGCGTACGACCTGGAGTACGGCTCCGCGGAGATCGAGGTGCACGCGGAGGACCTCTGCGGGGACGACCGCGTCCTGGTGGTCGACGACGTCCTCGCCACCGGGGGCACCGCCGAGGCGTCGGTCCGGCTCATCCGCAGGGCGGGCGCCGAGGTCGCGGGCCTCGCCGTGCTGATGGAGCTCGGCTTCCTCGGCGGCCGCGCCCGTCTGGAACCGGCCCTGGCGGGCGCACCGCTGGAGGCGCTGCTCACCGTCTGACCGGCCGACGGCACGGCGGACAGGCCCTTGTCCCACCACGCAGGCGGACCCGGAGGAATCCGGCGTCCGCCTCGTGCGTTTCCCGGGTGGACGGTCCTCACACCGCTCCGGAGGCGATCGGCAGGCGCAGGATCGCTACCATGGGATCTCCGGAGCCTGACCGGGGACCCGGATCGCGCACGAGGAGCCCTCTTGCCAGACGAGGCCCAGCACCTGACCGCCGCCAAGCCCGAGTCCGCCTCGGCGGCCGCGGCCAAGCCCGCGCCGAGCGCGCCGCAGGCGAAGAACGACCTCCGCGGGCCGGTCCGGCACGCCCAGGCCACCCCCGTCGACAAGCCCGAGCAGCCGCGCCCCAAGCCGGCCCCGCCCGAGCGTTCCGCCTCCATGGCCCGCCCGAACACGGGCCAGCCCGCCCGCTCCGGTTCCTCCAACCGCGTCCGCGCCCGCCTCGCCCGGCTCGGTGTCCAGCGCGCGAACCCGTACAACCCGGTGCTGGAGCCGCTGCTGCGGATCGTGCGCAGCAACGACCCCAAGATCGAGAACGCCACGCTCCGCCAGATCGAGCGCGCCTACCAGGTCGCCGAGCGCTGGCACCGCGGGCAGAAGCGCAAGAGCGGCGACCCGTACATCACGCACCCGCTCGCCGTCACCACCATCCTCGCCGAGCTCGGCATGGACCCGGCCACGCTGATGGCCGGCCTGCTGCACGACACGGTCGAGGACACGGAGTACGGCCTGGAGGACCTGCGCCGCGACTTCGGCGACGTGGTCACCCTGCTCGTCGACGGCGTCACCAAGCTGGACAAGGTCAAGTTCGGCGAGGCCGCCCAGGCCGAGACCGTGCGCAAGATGGTCGTCGCCATGGCCAAGGACCCCCGGGTCCTGGTCATCAAGCTCGCCGACCGCCTGCACAACATGCGCACCATGCGCTACCTCAAGCGCGAGAAGCAGGAGAAGAAGGCGCGCGAGACCCTGGAGATCTACGCGCCGCTCGCCCACCGCCTGGGCATGAACACCATCAAGTGGGAGCTGGAGGACCTCGCCTTCGCGATCCTCTACCCCAAGATGTACGACGAGATCGTCCGCCTGGTCGCCGAGCGCGCCCCCAAGCGCGACGAGTACCTCGCCATCGTCACCGACGAGGTGCAGCAGGACCTCAGGGCGGCCCGCATCAAGGCCACCGTCACCGGCCGCCCCAAGCACTACTACAGCGTCTACCAGAAGATGATCGTCCGCGGCCGTGACTTCGCGGAGATCTACGACCTGGTGGGCATCCGCGTCCTCGTGGACACCGTCCGCGACTGCTACGCGGCCCTCGGCACGGTGCACGCGCGATGGAACCCGGTCCCCGGCCGGTTCAAGGACTACATCGCGATGCCCAAGTTCAACATGTACCAGTCGCTGCACACGACGGTCATCGGCCCCGGCGGCAAGCCGGTCGAGCTGCAGATCCGCACGTTCGACATGCACCGCCGCGCCGAGTACGGCATCGCCGCGCACTGGAAGTACAAGCAGGAGGCCGTCGCCGGCGCCTCCAAGGTGCGCACGGACGCGCCCAGGTCCGCCGGCAAGGACAAGGACGCCGTCAACGACATGGCGTGGCTGCGGCAGCTCCTGGACTGGCAGAAGGAGACCGAGGACCCGGGCGAGTTCCTGGAGTCGCTGCGCTTCGACCTGTCCCGCAACGAGGTCTTCGTCTTCACCCCCAAGGGGGACGTCATCGCCCTCCCCGCGGGCGCCACCCCGGTGGACTTCGCGTACGCGGTCCACACCGAGGTCGGCCACCGCACCATAGGCGCGCGGGTCAACGGCCGCCTCGTCCCGCTCGAGTCCACGCTGGACAACGGCGACCTGGTGGAGGTCTTCACCTCCAAGGCGGCCGGCGCGGGCCCCTCCCGCGACTGGCTCGGCTTCGTCAAGTCGCCGCGCGCCCGCAACAAGATCCGCGCCTGGTTCTCCAAGGAGCGCCGCGACGAGGCCATCGAGCAGGGCAAGGACGCCATCGTCCGCGCGATGCGCAAGCAGAACCTGCCGATCCAGCGCATCCTCACCGGCGACTCGCTGGTCACGCTCGCGCACGAGATGCGCTACTCGGACATCTCCGCGCTGTACGCGGCGATCGGCGAGGGCCACGTCTCCGCGCAGAACATCGTGCAGAAGCTGGTCCAGGCCCTCGGCGGCGAGGAGGCGGCCACCGAGGAGATCGACGAGGCGGTCCCGCCGGCCCGCGGCCGCGGCCGCAAGCGCCGCTCCAGCTCCGACCCCGGCGTCGTCGTCAAGGGCGTCGAGGACGTCTGGGTCAAACTGGCCCGCTGCTGCACCCCGGTCCCCGGCGACCCGATCATCGGCTTCGTCACCCGCGGCAGCGGCGTCTCGGTGCACCGCAGCGACTGCGTGAACGTCGACTCGCTCTCCCGCGAGCCCGAGCGCATCCTCGAGGTCGAGTGGGCGCCCACCCAGTCCTCCGTCTTCCTGGTCGCCATCCAGGTCGAGGCCCTGGACCGCTCCCGGCTGCTCTCGGACGTCACGCGCGTGCTGTCCGACCAGCACGTCAACATCCTCTCCGCGGCCGTCCAGACCTCCCGGGACCGCGTGGCGACCTCCCGCTTCACCTTCGAGATGGGCGACCCCAAGCACCTCGGACACGTCCTGAAGGCCGTACGGGGCGTGGAGGGCGTCTACGACGTCTACCGCGTGACGTCGGCCCGCAACCGCTCGTAGCACCGCGCGGCACACGAGAGGGGCTCCCGTACCCGAGGTACGGGAGCCCCTCTCGCGATGCGGGCGACCCTCAGCCGCCGAACTCCTGCAGACCCTTCAGCGCCTGGTCCAGCAGGGCCTGGCGGCCCTCCAGCTCCCGCTCCAGCTTCTCCGCCTTGGCGCTGTTGCCCTGCGCCCGGGCCTGCTCGATCTGGCCCTTCAGCTTGTCCACGGCGGCCTGCAGCTGGCCGGTGAGGCCCTCGGCACGCGCGCGTGCCTCCGGGTTCGTCCGGCGCCACTCGGCCTCCTCGGCCTCCTGCAGGGCCCGCTCCACGGCGTGCATCCGGCCCTCGACCCTCGGCCGTGCGTCCCGCGGCACGTGGCCGATGGCCTCCCAGCGCTCGTTGACCGCGCGGAACGCGGCCCGCGCGGCCTTCAGGTCCGTGATCGGCAGGAGCTTCTCGGCCTCCCCGGCCAGCTCCTCCTTGAGCTTGAGGTTCTCGGCCTGCTCCGCGTCACGCTCGGCGAACACCGAACTGCGGGCGGCGAAGAAGACGTCCTGCGCACCGCGGAAGCGGTTCCACAGGTCCTCCTCGTGCTCGCGCTGCGCGCGGCCCGCGGCCTTCCACTCCGCCATCAGCTCGCGGTAGCGCGCCGCGGTGGGACCCCAGTCCGTCGAGCCCGACAGCGCCTCCGCCTCGGCGACCAGCCGCTCCTTGGTCCGGCGGGCCTCCTCGCGCTGCGCGTCCAACTGCGCGAAGTGCTGCTTGCGCCGCTTGGAGAACGCCGAGCGCGCGTGCGAGAACCGGTGCCACAGCTCGTCGTCGGACTTCCGGTCCAGCCGCGGCAGACCCTTCCAGGTGTCCACCAGGGCCCGCAGCCGCTCACCGGCGACCCGCCACTGGTCGGACTGCGCCAGCTCCTCCGCCTCGACGACCAGCGCCTCCTTGGCCTGACGCGCCTCCTCGGACTGCCGGGCCCGCTGCGCCTTGCGCTCCTCGCGACGCGCCTCCACCAGTTCCACGAGCTTGTCCAGCCGGGCCCTGAGGGCGTCCAGGTCACCGACCGCGTGGTGGGCGTCGACCTGCTCCCGCAGGTGCTCGATCGCGGTCAGGGCGTCCTTGGACGACAGGTCGGTGGTCTTCACTCGCTTCTCGAGGAGGCCGATCTCGACAACCAGGCCCTCGTACTTGCGCTCGAAGTAGGCCAGTGCCTCATCGGGAGAGCCGGCCTGCCAGGAACCGACGACCTTCTCGCCGTCGGCCGTACGCACGTACACGGTCCCCGTCTCGTCGACGCGGCCCCACGGGTCGCTGCTCACAGCGCCTCCTCCACATGATGCCTGCGGGGGGCTCGTGTTCCCCCGGGCATCGTCCACAGTTTCGTCACGGCCAACATAGGCGACCGACGGGACGCCTGTCCGCATCCCGCGCGACCGAAATTACGCAGTTGAGGGTCAGGATTTCGCGACCGTCGCCTTGTCGATCACGACCGTCGCGTTCGGTGCGGTGTTGCCGGTGGTCGGGTCGGCGGGCTGCGCCCCCGCACCGGCGATCTTCTTCAGCACCTTCATGCCGTCCTCCGAGACGGTGCCGAACGGTGTGTAGCTGGGCGGGAGCTGACTGTCCTGGTAGACCAGGAAGAACTGGCTGCCGCCACTGTCCTTCTGCCCGGTGTTGGCCATCGCGACCGTGCCCGCCGGGTAGATGTTGTCCTTCAGGCTTTTGTCCTTCAGGTTCTCGTCCGGGATCGTGTAGCCGGGACCGCCGGTGCCGGTGCCCGTCGGGTCGCCGCACTGCAGCACGTAGATGCCCTCGGTGGTGAGCCGGTGGCACTTGGTGTGGTCGAAGTAGCCCTTGTCCGCCAGGAAGCTGAACGAGTTGACCGTGTGCGGAGCCGCCGACGCCTTCAGCGCCACCTCGATCTCGCCGCAGGTCGTGTCGAGCGTCATCGTGTACTTCGCCGACTTGTCGATGGACAGCGCCGGCTCCTTCTTCCAGGTCTGCGACTTCGGCTCGCCCTTCGCGGGCTTGTCGCACGGGTCCGGCGCCTTGCTCGTCGGGCTCGGCGTGACCTCCGCGTTGGCGTTGGTGCTGTCGTCGTCCTGGTCGAGTGCTCCGGTCGTGTACAGCGCGAGACTGCCCACGAGAACCACTCCGAGGGAGGACGCGATCACCGAGTTGCGGATCCGCGCCTTGCGCCGCGCTTCGGTGCGGCGCTGCTGCTGCCGCAAGAACTTCTCCCGGGCGAGCTGACGCCGCCGCTGTTCCTGGCTGACCACCGGGTTCTCTCCTCATGCGTCTCGTGTGCCGACCGGTACGCGTGGCGGCGGTGGGCCGACCCTCTGCGTGTGCCCGTACCGTATATGGGTTCGCTGAGGAATCGGCAGCGCCGGTAGGCTCTGACCACGGGCGCAGCCCGTCGCAAGCCTCCCGTAACCGACACAACGAAGGACGATCGTGCTCATTGCCGGGTTCCCCGCCGGGGCCTGGGGGACGAACTGCTATCTCGTCGCCCCCGCCGCCGGTGAGGAGTGCGTGATCATCGACCCCGGCCATCAGGCCGCCCCCGGAGTGGAGGAGGCGGTCAGGAAGCACCGCCTCAAGCCCGTCGCCGTCGTCCTCACCCACGGCCACATCGACCACGTGGCCTCGGTCGTCCCGGTCTGCGGAGCGCACGGCGTACCGGCCTGGATCCACCCCGAGGACCGGTACATGATGAGCGACCCCGAGAAGGCGCTGGGCCGCTCCATCGGGATGCCGCTGATGGGCGAGCTGACCGTGGGGGAGCCGGACGACGTCAGGGAGATGACGGACGGCACGAAGCTGGAGCTGGCCGGCCTGGAGCTGACGGTCGCGCACGCGCCCGGCCATACCAAGGGGTCGGTGACCTTCGGCCTGCCCGAGGCGGCGGACATCCCGCCGATCCTCTTCTCGGGCGACCTGCTGTTCGCCGGCTCCATCGGACGCACCGACCTGCCCGGCGGTGACATGGCCGAGATGCTCGACTCGCTGGCCCGCGTGTGCCTGCCGCTCGACGACTCGACCGTGGTGCTGTCCGGCCACGGCCCCCAGACGACCATCGGCCAGGAGCGCGCCACCAACCCGTATCTGCGGCAGGTGGCGGCCGGCGGCCAGGGAGCCGCCGAGGCTCCCCGACGAGGAATGTGACGAGACCTTCCGTGAGCACCTTCAAGGCCCCCAAGGGCACGTACGACCTGATCCCGCCGGACAGCGCCAAGTACCTCGCCGTCCGCGACGCCATCGCCGCCCCGCTGCGCAACTCCGGCTACGGCTACATCGAGACGCCCGGCTTCGAGAGCGTCGAGCTGTTCGCGCGCGGGGTCGGCGAGTCCACCGACATCGTGACCAAGGAGATGTACGCCTTCGAGACCAAGGGCGGCGACCGGCTCGCGCTGCGCCCCGAGGGCACCGCCTCCGTGCTGCGCGCCGCCCTGGAGGCCAACCTGCACAAGGCGGGCAACCTCCCGGTCAAGCTCTGGTACTCCGGCTCGTACTACCGCTACGAGCGCCCGCAGAAGGGCCGCTACCGCCACTTCTCCCAGGTCGGCGCCGAGGCGATCGGCGCGGAGGACCCGGCGCTGGACGCCGAGCTGATCATCCTGGCCGACCAGGCGTACCGCTCGCTGGGCCTGAGCGACTTCCGCATCCTGCTGAACTCGCTGGGCGACCAGGAGTGCCGCCCGGTGTACCGGGCCGCGCTGCAGGACTTCCTGCGCGGCCTGGACCTGGACGAGGACACCCTGCGCCGCGCGGAGATCAACCCGCTGCGCGTGCTGGACGACAAGCGGGAGTCGGTGCAGAAGCAGCTGACGGGCGCCCCCCTGCTGCGCGACTACCTCTGCGACGCCTGCAAGACGTACCACGAGGAGGTCCGCGAGCTGATCACGGCCGCGGGAGTGGCCTTCGAGGACGACCCCAAGCTGGTGCGCGGCCTGGACTACTACACGCGGACCACCTTCGAGTTCGTCCACGACGGTCTCGGCTCCCAGTCCGCGGTGGGCGGCGGCGGCCGCTACGACGGCCTGTCGGAGATGATCGGCGGCCCCGCGCTGCCGTCCGTCGGCTGGGCCCTCGGCGTCGACCGCACCGTGCTGGCCCTGGAGGCGGAGGGGGTCGAGCTCCAACTCCCCGAGACCACCAGCGTGTTCGCGGTCCCGCTCGGCGAGGAGGCCCGCCGGGTGCTGTTCGCGAAGGTCACCGAGCTGCGCAAGAACGGCGTCGCCGCCGACTTCGCCTACGGCGGCAAGGGCCTGAAGGCCGCGATGAAGGCCGCTCACCGCTCGGGCGCCCGCTACGCCCTGGTGCTGGGCGAACGCGACCTCGCCGAGGGCGTGGTCCAGCTCAAGAACATGGAGTCCGGCGAGCAGACGGCGGTCGGTGTGAACGAGATCGTCGCGGAGCTGGAGTCACGGCTCGGCTGACGCGGCGCGCGAGGCGCCGGACACCCCGGATGTCCGGCGCCTTCGTCAACCTTGCGAACGCCGTTTCGCCCGTGCGTGGGATATGAGGGGAGCAGGTGTGCGGCAGTGCCGCACACGTCGGCCGAAACCGAACGCCCACGGGCGATCATCCGCGGGCCCTTGTGCCCGGCGACCGGCGGATCCGCGGTCCCGTACGGCACAATGGCCCTGCCCGAAGCAGGTCCACACTCTCTAGTGACGGAATCGGCGTGATGAGCAAGACGACAGTCAAGGACGTCGCCATGGAGCCCGAACCCCCCACCTCGCCGGAGCGTGCCGCCGCACCGCGCAAGGAAGGGGCGAGCCGGGCCCTCGCACTGCTCCTGGTGATCACCGGTGCGGCCGGTGTGCTCGCCGCGTGGGTGATCACGCTCGACAAGTTCAAGCTGCTCGAGGCCAAGGTCAGGGGCGAGACGTTCGTCCCCGGCTGCAGCCTCAACCCCGTCGTCTCCTGCGGCAGCGTGATGGAGAGCGACCAGGCCTCCGTCTTCGGCTTCCCCAACCCGATGCTCGGCCTCGTCACCTACGGCATCGTCGTCTGCGTCGGCATGAGCCTGCTCGCCGGTGCCCGCTTCCCGCGCTGGTACTGGCTCACCCTCAACGCCGGCACGCTCTTCGGCACCGTCTTCTGCGCCTGGCTGATGTTCCAGTCCCTGTACCGGATCAACGCCCTGTGCCTGTGGTGCTGCCTGGCCTGGGTCGCCACGATCGTCATGTTCTGGTACGTCACGTCGTTCAACGTCCGCAAGGGCCTCCTGCCCGCGCCGGGCTGGCTGAGGAGCTTCTTCGGCGAGTTCACCTGGGTGCTGCCGACCCTGCACATCGGCATCATCGGCATGCTGGTCCTGACCCGCTGGTGGGACTTCTGGACCGGCTGACGGCGCCCGTCGCACTGTCGGCGCGGTGATTTAGGGTTGCCGACGTGGAGCCCGACCTGTTCACCGCCGCAGCAGAAGAACGCCAGGAGAAGGACCCGGCCGGCAGCCCCCTCGCGGTCCGGATGCGTCCGCGCACCCTCGACGAGGTGGTGGGCCAGCAGCACTTGCTGAAGCCGGGGTCCCCCCTGCGCAGGCTGGTCGGCGAGGGCTCCTCGGGCCCCGCCGGACCGTCCTCGGTGATCCTGTGGGGACCGCCCGGCACCGGCAAGACGACCCTGGCCTACGTCGTCTCCAAGGCCACCAACAAGCGCTTCGTCGAACTCTCGGCGATCACCGCGGGCGTCAAGGAGGTCCGCGCGGTCATCGACGGCGCCCGCCGCGCCTCCGGCGGGTACGGCCAGGAGACCGTCCTCTTCCTCGACGAGATCCACCGTTTCAGCAAGGCCCAGCAGGACTCCCTGCTCCCCGCCGTGGAGAACCGCTGGGTCACCCTGATCGCCGCGACCACCGAGAACCCCTACTTCTCGGTCATCTCCCCGCTGCTGTCCCGCTCCCTCCTGCTCACGCTCGAACCCCTCACCGACGACGACGTCCGGGACCTGCTGCGGCGGGCGCTCACCGACGAGCGGGGCCTGGGCGGCGCCGTCGCCCTCCCCGAGGACACCGAGGGCCACCTGCTGCGCATCGCCGGCGGCGACGCCCGCCGCGCGCTGACCGCCCTGGAGGCCGCCGCCGGGGCCGCCCTCGACAAGGGCGAGGCGGAGATCGCCCTGACCACGCTGGAGGAGACGGTCGACCGGGCCGCGGTGAAGTACGACCGCGACGGCGACCAGCACTACGACGTCGCCAGCGCCCTGATCAAGTCCATCCGCGGCTCCGACGTGGACGCCGCCCTGCACTACCTGGCCCGGATGATCGAGGCCGGCGAGGACCCCCGCTTCATCGCCCGCCGCCTGATGATCTCCGCCAGCGAGGACATCGGCCTCGCCGATCCGAACGCCCTGCCGATCGCGGTCGCCGCCGCCCAGGCCGTCGCCATGATCGGCTTCCCCGAGGCCGCCCTCACCCTCAGCCACGCCACCATCGCCCTCGCCCTGGCCCCCAAGTCCAACGCGGCCACCACCGCGATCGGCGCCGCCCTCGACGACGTGCGCAAGGGCCTGGCCGGACCCGTGCCGCCGCACCTGCGCGACGGGCACTACAAGGGCGCGGCCAAGCTGGGGCACGCCCAGGGGTACGTGTACCCCCACGACCTGCCCGAGGGCATCGCCGCCCAGCAGTACGCCCCGGACGCCCTCAAGGACCGCCAGTACTACGAACCCACCCGGCACGGTGCCGAGGCCCGGTACGCGGACGCCGTGGAGTGGACCAGGAAACACCTCGGTCGGAAGCGGTCCTGACCACCCTGTAGACTTTCCCGAAGAGCTGCGTCCCGCGTCCGGCCCCCGAGAGGGGAGCCGGCATCACCAGAGCGGGACATCCAGCCGGAGACCCGGCCCCAGGGCGGGGATCTCCAGGAGCGTCGCGCACCGGCGAACGGTGTCGCGGGCAGCCCGCCACCATCCGGATCCCCGGAAGCGGTCGGTGGGCCACTCGCGTGCTGCACGTATGTGCCCAGACCAGGGGAGCGGCTGCCCGGCAGGTCCCTTCACGGACCCGCGGGGTTTCCCCGGCTGCGGATGCGACCTCCCTTAACCCTGGTGAGCCGGAAACTTTGGAAAAGAGACAGAGACAGTGGCGAATCAGTCCCGCCCCAAGGTCAAGAAGTCGCGTGCCCTCGGTATCGCGCTGACCCCGAAGGCCGTCAAGTACTTCGAGGCCCGTCCCTACCCGCCCGGTGAGCACGGCCGCGGCCGCAAGCAGAACTCGGACTACAAGGTCCGTCTGCTGGAGAAGCAGCGTCTGCGCGCGCAGTACGACGTCTCCGAGCGCCAGCTGGTCCGCGCCTACGAGCGTGCCGCCAAGACCACGATGAAGACGGGCGACGCCCTCGTCATCGAGCTCGAGCGCCGCCTCGACGCGCTGGTCCTGCGTTCGGGCATCGCCCGCACGATCTACCAGGCCCGCCAGATGGTCACGCACGGCCACATCCAGGTCAACGGCAAGAAGGTCGACAAGCCCTCCTTCCGTGTCCGCCCGGACGACGTCGTGCAGGTCCGCGACCGCAGCAAGGACAAGACGCTCTTCCAGATCGCCCGCGAGGGCGGCTTCGCCCCCGACGGCGAGACCCCGCGCTACCTCCAGGTGAACCTCAAGGCCCTGGCGTTCCGCCTGGACCGTGAGCCGAACCGCAAGGAGATCCCGGTGATCTGCGACGAGCAGCTCGTCGTCGAGTTCTACGCCCGCTGACCGCAGCAGGCGCGCGGTACCTCAGCCCGCCGTCTCCCCGCCCTTCCGGGTGGGCGAGGCGGCGGGCTCGTGCGTGGGGGCGGCACTCGGGGCCGCCTGCTGCGCCGGCCCGCGCCGCGCGGACGCGGCGGCCGGCTCCCCGGACCGCCGCAGCGCCCGGCGGACGGCCTCGTCCCGGCCGAGCCGCGCTCCCTTCCGCCGGTACTCCTCGTACCGCTCGTCGCCGAGGCACTCACGGGCCCGGGCCTCGCACAGCTCGTGCGGCGCGTTGTAGTGGGCCGAGCCGAACAGCGGCAGCCCCACCGACGGCCACATCCGGTCCGCCGCCCCCTGGAGCACCGCCGCCTCGGCCACCTCCCCCTCCGTCGCGGTGACCAGCGCCATCAGCTCCAGCGCCAGCACGGCGCCGAGCAGGTCGCGGAAGGCGTGCGCCCCCTCCAGGCAGTCCGTCAGCAGCGCCCGCGCCCTGCCCGGATCGCCCTCGCCCCAGGCCGCGTACGCCAGGACGTAGAGGGCGTAGGTGCGGGCCCACCGCTCACCGTGGTCGTCGCAGATCCGGCGCACGTCCTCGCACAGCCGCACCGCCTCCGGCAGGTCGCCCTGGAAGGCACGTGCCATCGCCAGTTCGACCTGGTTCATCAGGACGTTGCTGTTGAGCTCGCCGATCTCCCCGTAGCGGTCCAGCGCCGAGCGCAGCAGCGTCTCCGCGCGCGGCATGTCGTCCGCGACGAGGGCCAGGCAGCCGGTGCGGTGCTCGGCGTACGCCAGCGCCGTGCCGTTCGCGACCCGCTCCGCCTCCCGGCGGCACTCCTGGAGCGCCGCCAGCGCGGCCGTGGTGTCGCCCTGCAGGATCGCCACGTACCCCAGCACCCACAGGGCCTTGAGCCGCGGCTGCTCGTGGCCGGAATCCAGCCGGGCGGCCCGCTCCAGCCAGTGCCGCCCCTCCGACAGCCGGCCGCAGCCGACCCAGTAGAACCACAGCGAGCCCGCGAGGAACTGCCCCAGATACGCCTCCTCCGGCTCGGTCAGGGCCAGCTCCAGGGCACGGCGCAGATTCGGCAGCTCCGCCTCCACGCGCGCGGCGATCTCGCTCTGCCGCGGGGAGAACCAGTCCAGCTCGCACCAGGTGGCCAGCCCCACGTACCAGTCCCGGTGCCGCCGCCCGACCCGCTCCGCGTCGCCCGTCGCCGCCAGCCATTCGGCACCGTACGCGCGCAGCGTGTCCAGCATCCGGTAGCGCGCACCCGCCGCCGTCTCCTCGCGCGTCAGCACCGACTGCGCGAGCAGCGCGGTCAGCACGTCGAGGACGTGTGCGGCGGGCAGGCCGTTCCCGCCGCACACGTACTCGGCGGCCTCCAGGTCGAACGGCCCCGCGAACACCGACAGCCGCGCCCACAGCAACCGCTCCTCGGGCGTGCACAGTTCGTGGCTCCAGCCGATCGCCGTGCGCAGCGTGCGGTGCCGGGGCAGGGCGTCCCGGCAGCCGCCGGTCAGCAGCCGGAACCGGTCGTCGAGCCGCTCCAGCAACTGCCCCGGGGACAGCGTCCCCAGCCGCCCCGCGGCCAGCTCGATCGCGAGCGGCAGCCCATCCAGCCGCCGGCACAGGGCCCGTGCCTCGCGGCCGTCCCCGGCGGACACCGCGTGCTGCGCCGCGCGCACCTCCAGCAGCGCCACCGCCTCGTCCTCGCCCAGCGGAGCCAGCGGGAACAGCGTCTCCCCGGTGACGGACAGAGCCCGCCGCCCCACGGCGAGCACCTGCAGTCCCGGCGCCCGGCGCAGCAGCTCGGCCACCAGCGAGGCGCAGGCGTCCACCAGGTGCTCGAACCCGTCCAGCACCAGCAGGACCCGGCGCCCGGCGAGATGACGGAGCAGGGTCTCGCACGGCGGCCGGGTGGTGTGGTCCGTCAGTCCCAGGGCCTCCATGACGGCGTGGTCCACGAACTCCGGATCCCTGACCGGCGCCAGTTCCACCCGCCACGCCCCGTCGCGGGGCGCGCACCGCGCGGCGGCGCGGAGGGCCAGACGCGACTTGCCGACCCCGCCCGTCCCGGTCACCGTCACCAGGCGTGCGGCCCCGAGCGCCCGGGACAGCCCGGCCAGTTCCTCGCAGCGCCCCACGAAGGGGTCCGGCTCCAGGGGCAGGTTGCCGTGCGCCGGTGTGGCGGCGTACCCGAGATCCCGCATGGGACACGCAGCGTACTGAAGCGTATTCACTCCGTACAATCGCTTCGCGCAACTCCACCGACGCCGGACGGTAATCCGGTACGGACTCCCGCCACCGGCGCGATAGGCTCGGTGCCACGACTTTCTCGATGTTCAGGCACGTTTCAGGGAGCGGGTGCACACAGTGTCCGGTGGAGAGGTGGCCGGAATCCTGGTGGCCGTTTTCTGGGCGATCCTGGTCTCCTTCCTCGCGGTGGCCCTCGCGAGGCTGGCCCAGACGCTCAGGGCGACCACCAAGCTCGTGGCGGACGTGACCGACCAGGCCGTCCCGCTGCTGGCCGACGCCTCCGCGGCGGTGCGCTCCGCGCAGACCCAGATCGAACGGGTCGACGCGATCGCCTCCGACGTCCAGGAGGTCACCTCCAACGCCTCCGCGCTGTCGACCACCGTGGCCTCCACCTTCGGCGGCCCGCTCGTCAAGGTCGCCGCCTTCGGCTACGGCGTGCGCCGGGCCGTCAGCGGCCGCAAGGAGGACGCTCCGGCCAGGGCGCCGAGGCGCACCGTGATCGTGGGCCGCACCGTTCCGGGCGCGCGGCGGGAGAAGCGCACCCGCGGAAAGAAGGGCTGATCCGCGATGTTCCGCCGTACGTTCTGGTTCACCACCGGCGTCGCCGCCGGTGTGTGGGCCACCACCAAGGTGAACCGCAAGCTCAAGCAGCTGACGCCCGAGAGCCTCGCCGCGACCGCGGCGAACAAGGCGATCGAGACCGGAGGCCGGCTCAGGGACCGCGCCGTGGACTTCGCGCTCGAGGTCCGCGAGAACATGGCCCGGCGGGAGGCCGAACTGGGCGACGCGCTCGGGCTCAACGCCCCCGTCGACCGCGAACTCCCCCCGCCCAGGCGGTACGCCGTCATCGAGAACCGCAACAGCCCCACGTACGTCGAGGGCCCGGCGCACGGGCCCGCGGACAAACCGACGTACAAGACGTACCCGTACAACCGGAATGAGGACCACTGATGGAGTCGGCCGAGATCCGCCGCCGCTGGCTGAGCTTCTTCGAGGAGCGCGGGCACACCGTCGTCCCTTCGGCGTCGCTCATCGCGGACGACCCGACTCTGCTGCTCGTCCCGGCCGGCATGGTGCCCTTCAAGCCCTACTTCCTGGGCGAGGTCAAGCCTCCCTTCGACCGCGCCACCAGCGTGCAGAAGTGCGTGCGCACGCCCGACATCGAAGAGGTCGGCAAGACCACGCGCCACGGCACGTTCTTCCAGATGTGCGGCAACTTCTCCTTCGGCGACTACTTCAAGGAAGGCGCCATCAAGCTCGCCTGGGAGCTGCTCACCAGCGCCCAGGACAAGGGCGGTTACGGCCTCGACCCCGAGCGGCTGTGGATCACCGTCTACCAGGACGACGACGAGGCCGAGCAGATCTGGCACGAGGTCGTCGGGGTGCCCAAGGAGCGCATCCAGCGCCTGGGCAAGAAGGACAACTTCTGGGACATGGGCGTCCCCGGCCCCTGCGGCCCCTGCTCCGAGATCAACTACGACCGCGGCCCCGAGTTCGGCGTCGAGGGCGGCCCCGCCGTCAACGACGAGCGGTACGTGGAGATCTGGAACCTCGTCTTCATGCAGTACGAGCGGGGCGAGGGTCCGGGCAAGGACTACCCGATCCTCGGGGACCTGCCGAGCAAGAACATCGACACCGGCCTCGGCCTCGAGCGGCTCGCCATGATTCTGCAGGGCGTGCAGAACATGTACGAGATCGACACCTCCATGGCCGTCATCGACAAGGCCACCGAGCTGACCGGCGTCCGCTACGGCGACGCCCAGGCCTCGGACGTCTCCCTGCGCGTGGTCACCGACCACATGCGCACCTCCGTGATGCTCATCGGCGACGGGGTGACCCCCGGCAACGAGGGCCGCGGCTACGTGCTGCGCCGCATCATGCGCCGCGCCATCCGCAACATGCGCCTGCTCGGCGCCACCGGCCCGGTCGTCAAGGACCTCATCGACGTCGTCATCGGCATGATGGGGCAGCAGTACCCGGAGCTGATCACGGACCGGGAGCGCATCGAGAAGGTCGCCCTCGCCGAGGAGAACGCCTTCCTCAAGACGCTGAAGGCCGGCACCAACATCCTCGACACCGCCGTCAGCGACACCAAGGCCGCCGGCTCCACCGTCCTGCCCGGCGACAAGGCCTTCCTGCTCCACGACACCTGGGGCTTCCCGATCGACCTCACCCTGGAGATGGCCGCCGAGCAGGGGCTGTCCGTGGACGAGGAGGGCTTCCGCCGCCTGATGAAGGAGCAGCGGGAGCGGGCCAAGGCCGACGCCCGGGCCAAGAAGACCGGCCACGCCGACCTCGGCGCCTACCGGGAGATCGCCGACCGGGCCGGGGCCACCGACTTCATCGGCTACACCCACACCGAGGGCGAGTCGACGGTCGTCGGCATCCTGGTCGACGGCGTCCCCTCGGCGGCCGCCACCGAGGGCGACGAGGTCGAGATCGTCCTCGACCGCACCCCGTTCTACGCCGAGGGCGGCGGCCAGATCGGCGACACCGGCCGGATCAGGACCGACTCCGGTGCCGTCATCGAGGTCCGCGACTGCCAGAAGCCGGTCCCGGGCGTCTACGTCCACAAGGGCGTCGTCCAGGTCGGCGAGGTCACCGTCGACGCCAAGGCCCACGCCTCCATCGACGCCCGCCGCCGCACGGCCATCGCCCGCGCCCACTCGGCCACCCACCTCACCCACCAGGCCCTGCGCGACGCCCTCGGCCCGACGGCCGCCCAGGCCGGCTCCGAGAACCAGCCCGGCCGCTTCCGCTTCGACTTCGGCTCCCCGTCCGCCGTGCCGCAGACGGTCATGCTCGACGTCGAGCAGAAGATCAACGAGGTGCTCGCCCGCGACCTCGACGTCCGGGCCGACGTCATGGGCATCGACGAGGCCAGGAAGCAGGGCGCCATCGCCGAGTTCGGCGAGAAGTACGGCGAGCGCGTCCGCGTGGTCACCATCGGCGACTTCTCCAAGGAGCTGTGCGGCGGCACCCACGTGCACAACACCGCCCAGCTGGGCCTGGTGAAGCTGCTCGGCGAGTCCTCCATCGGCTCCGGCGTGCGCCGCATCGAGGCCCTGGTCGGCGTGGACGCCTACCACTTCCTCGCCCGTGAGCACACGGTCGTCAACCAGCTCACCGAGCTGCTGAAGGGCCGCTCGGAGGAGCTGCCGGAGAAGGTCTCCGCCATGCTCGGCCGGCTGAAGGACGCCGAGAAGGAGATCGAGAAGTTCCGCGCCGAGAAGGTGCTCCAGGCCGCCGCCGGCCTCGCCGAGTCCGCCAAGGACGTCCGCGGCGTCGCCGTCGTCACCGGGCAGGTCCCGGACGGCACCACCGCCGACGACCTGCGCAAGCTGGTCCTCGACGTGCGCGGCCGCATCCAGGGCGGCCGGGCCGCCGTGGTCGCCCTGTTCACCACGGTCAACGGCAAGCCCCTCACGGTCATCGCCACCAACGAGGCCGCCCGCGAGCGCGGACTCAAGGCCGGTGACCTGGTGCGCACCGCCGCCAAGACCCTCGGCGGCGGTGGTGGCGGCAAGCCGGACGTCGCCCAGGGCGGCGGCCAGAACCCGGCCGCGATCGGCGAGGCCGTCGACGCCGTCGAGCGGCTCGTCGCCGACACGGCGAAGTAGGGCCGGAAACCATGCGCCAAGGACGTCGGCTCGCGATCGACGTCGGGGACGCCCGCATCGGGGTCGCCTCGTGCGACCCCGGCGGGATCCTCGCCACCCCGGTCGAGACCGTCCCCGGCCGGGACGTCCCGGCCGCCCACCGGCGGCTGAAGCAGCTGATCGAGGAGTACGAGCCGATCGAGGTCGTCGTCGGCCTCCCCCGCTCCCTCAAGGGGGGCGAGGGCCCGGCCGCGGCCAAGGTCCGCGGTTTCGCGCGGGAACTGGCACGTATGATCATGCCCGTTCCGGTGAGACTTGTGGACGAGCGCATGACGACGGTGACGGCGAGCCAGGGACTGCGCGCCTCGGGCGTGAAGTCCAAGAAGGGGCGCTCCGTCATCGACCAGGCAGCCGCTGTGATCATCCTTCAGCAGGCCCTGGAATCCGAACGGGTGTCAGGCGAACCACCCGGCGAGGGCGTCGAAGTGGTTGCCTGATCGCGATACGGTAACGTTCCGCGCGATGCGGCGGTGTTCGAACAGCCGCCGCACAGAAAGAGGCGGAACGGCAGCCGGGGCCCTCGGACGGCCGGGCAGCCACCGCCTCGCGGCTCTAGGGGATCGATGACTGAGTATGGCCGGGGCCAAGGCTCCGAACCGTGGCATCCGGACGACCCGTTGTACGGGGACGGCGGATGGGGAGGACAGCAGACCCAGCAGGGCCATCAGGCCCATCCGGGCCAGCAGTCCCCCTATGGCGGTCGGCCGCAGCACCATCCGCAGGAGCCGCAGCAGCACTACGACACCGGCGGCTGGGACACCACCGGGCAGAACGGCTACCCCCAGCCGCAGCAGTATCCGCAGTACGACCAGCAGTACGCCCCCCAGCAGCAGTACGACACCGGCGGCTGGCCCGCCGGCTCCCACCCCCCGGACCCCTACGCCGCCGGCCCGGCGGACCCGTACGGGCAGCAGAACGGGGCGTACGGCGGGGAGCAGGCCGACCACTACCGCACCCCCGACGCCTACCCGCCGCCCGAGCCGCCCGGTCGCAGGCGCGCCGAACCCGAGCCGCAGACCGACGGGGACCCGGGCCCCGACGGGGGCGAGCACGCCTTCTTCGCGGGTGACACGGGGAGGGACGAGGACGACCGCGCCGACCGCGCCGACCGCGACGACCGCGACGACGAGGGGGGCCGCGACGGCGAGGACGACCGCGACGACGAGCCGGGCGACCGCCGCGGGCGCGGCGAGCGCCGGGGCAGGGGCGGCAAGGAGAAGAAGCGGCGCAACGGCGTCGCCTGCCTCGTGGTGGTCCTGGTCCTGGGCGGCGGGACCATCGGCATCAGCTACTTCGGGTACCAGTTCTACCAGGATCGTTTCGGCAGTGCCCCGGACTTCGCGGGGGACGGCAACGGCGAGCAGGTGACCGTCACGATCCCCAAGGGCGCGGGCGGCTACGTCATCGGCCAGGAGCTCAAGAAGATGGGCGTGGTCAAGAGCGTCGACGCCTTCGTCGCGGCCCAGGCCGACAACCCGCAGGGCAACACGATCCAGGACGGCGTCTACACCCTGCAGAAGGAGATGTCGGCCGAGAGCGCGGTCGCGCTCATGCTCAGCCCCAAGAGCCGCAGCAACCTGATCATCGCCGAGGGATGGCGCAACGCCAAGGTCTACGAGGCGATCGACGGGCGCCTCGGACTGGCCGAGGGTTCCACCGCCAAGGTCGCCGAGGCCGAGTGGAAGAACCTCGGCCTGCCCGACTGGGCGACGAACCACCAGAACGTCAAGGACCCCCTGGAGGGCTTCCTCTACCCGTCGAGCTACTCGGCGGCCAAGGGGCAGAAGCCCGAGGACGTGCTCAAACAGATGGTGGCGCGGGCCACCGAGCAGTACGAGAGGATCGGGCTGGAGAAGAAGGCGGAGGGCCTCGGACTCGACGGCCCGTGGCAGCTGCTCACCGTCGCGAGTCTGGTGCAGGCCGAGGGCAAGACCCACGACGACTTCCGCAAGATGTCCGAGGTCGTCTACAACCGGCTCAAGCCCACCAACACCGAGACCTATCAGCTGCTCCAGTTCGACTCGACCTTCAACTACCTGCAGGGCGAGAGCAACATCCACATCAGCGAGTCCGAGATCAACAGCAACAAGGACCCGTACAACACCTACACCAACAAGGGCCTGCCGCCCGGACCCATCGGCAACCCCGGCGAAGAGGCCCTGCAAGCGGCACTGGATCCCACGGAGGACGGCTGGATCTACTTCGTGGCCACCGACGGCGTGCACAAGACCGAGTTCGCCAAGACGCACGACGAGTTCCTGAAGCTGAAGGACAAGTTCAATGCCAGCGCGGGCAACTGACCGCCGCCGTGCCGCCGTGCTCGGCTCCCCGATCGCCCACTCGCTCTCCCCGGCGCTGCACCGCACCGCCTACGCGGAGCTGGGGCTCGACGGCTGGACGTACGACCGTTTCGAGGTGGACGAGAAGGCGCTGCCGGGGTTCTTCGAGACGCTCGGCCCCGGGTGGGCGGGACTGTCGCTGACCATGCCGCTGAAGCGGGCCGTGATCCCGCTGCTGGACGGGATCAGCGACACCGCCGCCTCGGTCGACGCGGTCAACACCGTCGTGTTCACCCAGGACGGCCGCCGGACCGGCGACAACACCGACATCCCCGGTATGGTCGCCGCCCTGCGCGAGCACGGCATCGACGAGGTGGACACCGCCGCGGTCCTCGGCGCGGGCGCCACCGCCTCGTCCGCGCTCGCCGCGCTCGCGCGGATCTGCACGGGCGAGATCGCCGTCTACGTCCGCAGCGCGGCCCGCGCCGCCGAGATGCGGCAGTGGGCCGAGCGGCTCGGCGCCGCGGTGCGCATCGCCGACTGGGACGACGCCGAGCAGGCCCTGCACGCCCCGCTGGTCGTCAGCACCACCCCGGCGGGCGTCACCGACCCCCTCGCCCGGGCGGTCCCGGAACGCCCGGCGGCCCTCTTCGACGTGCTCTACGACCCGTGGCCGACCGTCCTGGCGGCCCGCTGGTCGGCGTACGGCGGCGCCGTGGTCGGCGGGCTCGACCTGCTGGTGCACCAGGCGGTGCTCCAGGTCGAGCAGATGACGGGGCGCGCGCCGGCCCCGCTGGAGGCCATGCGGAAGGCGGGCGAGCGCGCTCTCGCCGCCCGCTGACGTCCCCCTCCGGGTCCGCGGCGGCAGGACGCGACGGCCCGCCCCGTTTCCCGGCCGTCCGGACCGCGCCCCCGTCCGTCCGCCTGGTGGACCGACGGCCGGACCCGTGGCCCGGACGTGGGAGGATCGGAGGTGGCGGACCGGGGCCGCGCACCCCGTCGCGCCGCAGCCGTGCGCGAGGAGACGCGTACGCAGGCAGTACCGGGGCGCGAGCACGGAGGAGCACCGTTGAGCAGGTTGCGCTGGCTGACCGCGGGGGAGTCCCACGGTCCCGCACTCGTGGCGACGCTGGAGGGTCTTCCCGCCGGCGTGCCGATCACCACGGACATGGTGGCGGACCACCTGGCGAGGCGGCGGCTGGGCTATGGGCGCGGTGCCCGGATGAAGTTCGAGCGGGACGAGGTCACCTTCCTCGGCGGCGTCCGGCACGGCCTCACCCTCGGTTCCCCGGTCGCGGTCATGGTGGGCAACACCGAGTGGCCGAAGTGGGAGCAGGTCATGGCGGCCGATCCGGTCGACCCCGAGGTGCTGGCCGGTCTCGCCCGCAACGCCCCGCTGACCCGCCCGCGCCCCGGCCACGCCGACCTCGCCGGGATGCAGAAGTACGGCTTCGACGAGGCCCGTCCGGTGCTGGAGCGGGCGTCCGCGCGGGAGACCGCGGCCCGGGTGGCGCTGGGCGCGGTGGCCCGGTCGTACCTGAAGGAGACGGCCGGCATCGAGATCGTCAGCCACGTCGTCGAGCTGGCCGCGGCCAAGGCGCCCTACGGCGTGTACCCGACCCCGGCGGACGTGGAGCGGCTGGACGCGGACCCGGTGCGCTGCCTGGACGCGGACGCCTCGAAGGCGATGGTCGCCCAGATCGACCAGGCCCACAAGGACGGCGACACCCTCGGCGGCGTCGTGGAGGTGCTGGCGTACGGCGTACCGGTGGGCCTGGGCTCGCACGTGCACTGGGACCGGCGGCTGGACGCCCGGCTGGCCGGCGCGCTCATGGGCATCCAGGCGATCAAGGGCGTCGAGGTCGGCGACGGCTTCGACCTGGCGCGGGTGCCCGGCTCGCAGGCGCACGACGAGATCGTCGCCACCGACGAGGGCATCAGGCGTTCCTCGGGACGCTCCGGCGGCACCGAGGGCGGCCTGTCCACCGGTGAGCTGCTGCGGGTGCGGGCGGCGATGAAGCCGATCGCGACCGTGCCGCGGGCGCTGAAGACCGTGGACGTGGCCACCGGCGAGGAGGCCGCGGCCCACCACCAGCGCTCCGACGTGTGCGCGGTGCCGGCCGCCGGCATCGTCGCCGAGGCGATGGTCGCCCTCGTCCTGGCGGACGCGGTGGCGGAGAAGTTCGGCGGCGACAGCGTCACCGAGACCCGCCGCAACGTGACGTCGTACCTCGAGCACCTGGCGGTGCGATGAGTTCACCGGTGATCGTGCTGGTCGGTCCGATGGGCGTGGGCAAGTCCACCGTCGGGCGGCTGCTGGCCGAGCGGCTGGGGACGGGCTACCGGGACACCGACGACGACATCGTCGCCGGTGAGGGCCGCAGCATCGCCGACATCTTCGTCGACGAGGGCGAGGACGCTTTCCGGGCGATCGAGAAGCGGGCCGTGCGCACCGCGCTCGCCGAGCACGACGGCGTCCTGGCCCTGGGCGGCGGCGCGATCCTGGACGCGGACACCCGCGCGCTGCTCGCCGGGCGGCGGGTGGTCTACCTGTCGATGGACGTCGAGGAAGCGGTCCGGCGCACCGGTCTGGGCACCGCCCGGCCGCTGCTCGCGGTCAATCCGCGCAAGCAGTGGCGCGCGCTGATGGAGGCCCGGCGGCACCTGTACGAGGAGGTCGCCACGGCCGTCGTGCCCACCGACGGCCGCACCCCCGACGAGGTCACCGAAGCCGCCCTGGACGCACTGGAGTTGAAGGAAGCATGAGCAGCGAGGCAGTGACCCGGATCCACATCGGCGGCACGGCGGGCACCGACCCGTACGAGGTCCTGGTGGGCCGCCGGCTCCTGGGCGAGCTGGCCGGGCTGGTCGGCACCAAGGCCAAGCGGGTGGCGGTCCTGCACCCCGAGGCGCTGGCCGAGACCGGTGACGCGCTCCGCGCCGACCTGGCCGAACAGGGCTACGAGGCCATCGCCGTCCAGGTGCCCAACGCGGAGGAGGCCAAGACCGCCGAGGTCGCAGCCTACTGCTGGAAGGCGCTGGGCCAGTCCGGGTTCACCCGCACCGACGTCATCGTCGGCGTGGGGGGCGGCGCGACCACCGACCTGGCCGGGTTCGTGGCCGCCACCTGGCTGCGCGGGGTGCGCTGGATCGCGATCCCGACCACCGTGCTGGCCATGGTGGACGCGGCCGTCGGCGGGAAGACCGGCATCAACACCGCCGAGGGCAAGAACCTGGTGGGGGCCTTCCACCCGCCCGCCGGGGTGCTGTGCGACCTGGCCGCGCTGGACTCCCTCCCGGTCAACGACTACGTCTCGGGGCTGGCGGAGGTCATCAAGGCCGGTTTCATCGCCGACCCGGTGATCCTGGACCTCATCGAGGCCGACCCGCAGGCCGCCCGCACCCCCGCCGGCCCGCACACCGCTGAGCTGATCGAGCGGTCCATCAGGGTCAAGGCCGAGGTGGTCTCCTCCGACCTGAAGGAGTCGGGCCGCAGGGAGATCCTCAACTACGGTCACACGCTGGGCCACGCCATCGAGAAGAACGAGCGCTACAAGTGGCGCCACGGCGCGGCGGTGTCGGTGGGCATGCACTTCGCCGCCGAGCTGGGCCGCCTGGCCGGCCGCCTCGACGACGCCACCGCGGACCGCCACCGCACGATCCTCGAGGCGGTCGGCCTGCCGCTGCACTACCGCCACGACCAGTGGCCCAGGTTGCTGGAGGCGATGAAGGTCGACAAGAAGTCCCGCGGCGACCTGCTGCGCTTCATCGTCCTCGACGGTCTCGCCAAGCCCACCGTGCTGGAGGGACCGGACCCGGCCGTCCTGCTCGCCGCGTACGGCGAGGTGGGGCAGTAGGCCCGAGGCCCGCGCCCGGCCCGGCGCGCCGGCCACCGGCTCGCCGGGCCGGGCACGCGTCACCGCCCCCGGCCGTTCACACAACGGCGGCAGGGGGCGGTACCGTTCGGTAGCACGCGGGGTACCCCGCTGTCGTCGCCCATCGCCTGTACGAGACGGAGTGGCACCGGATGCAGCACGCAGTGGGTCCGCCGCTGCCGCCGCCCCACCAGCCGGGGCACGGACCGGCCGCCGGCTGGTCGCCGGCCGCACACCACCCGGGTCAGCAC
Organism: Streptomyces viridosporus T7A; assembly: GCF_008704515.1. Lineage (NCBI taxonomy): Bacteria > Bacillati > Actinomycetota > Actinomycetes > Kitasatosporales > Streptomycetaceae > Streptomyces > Streptomyces viridosporus. Next base: position 1,788,149 of record NZ_CP023700.1, on the reverse strand, counting down.
CCGGGAGCGCACCAGGGACACGTCCCCGCGCCCGTGCCGCCTCCGGCACCGGGCTGTCCCGCGCCCCCGCCCGGGCCCACCCCGCCCCCCGCGGACCCGCAGCACGTCCCGATGCCCCCGCCGGACACCACCGGCCACGTGCCGCTGCCGCCCGGCGGCCCCGTCGCCGTGCCCGGCGCTCCGCAGGCCGCCGCGCCCCCCGACCCGGCCGGCACGACCATCGCCGTGCTGCTCATCGGGCCCGCGGGCGCCGGGAAGACCAGCGTGGCCAAGTACTGGGCGGGTCACCGCCGGGTCCCGACCGCGCACATCAGCCTCGACGACGTACGCGAGTGGGTGCGTTCGGGCTTCGCCGACCCGCAGGCGGGGTGGAACGACCACTCCGAGGCCCAGTACCGCCTGGCCCGCCGCACCTGCGGCTTCGCCGCGCGCAACTTCCTCGCCAACGGCATCTCGTGCATCCTCGACGACGCCGTCTTCCCCGACCGTCCGGTGGTCGGCCTGGGTGGCTGGAAACGGCACGTGGGTCCCGGCCTGCTGCCGGTCGTCCTCCTGCCGGGCCTGGACGTCGTCCTGGAACGCAACGCGGAACGCTCCGGCAACCGCCGCCTCAGCGACGAGGAGGTCGCCCGGATCCACGGCCGCATGGCCGGCTGGTACGGCTCGGGGCTCCCGATCATCGACAACTCCCAGCTCGGCATACCCGAGACGGCGAGGATCCTGGACGACGTCCTGGCCAGGTCGATCGCGAGCCCGCCGGCCTGGTGAGGCCGCCGCCCCGCCCCGGACCCCCGCCCGACCGCCTGCTGCGCCGGGCCGGGGCCGTGGTCGCGGCGCGGGCGGCGCCGCCCACTCGGACCTCTCGACCGGCGGTATCCGGCCACCGCTCATAGGCTCGGGTCATGTCAGAGGTGTACACGGTCCGCCGCACCCGGGTACGGGAATGCTGCAACGCGGGCGGCAGCGCGGCGGCGCTGGTGTCACGGCCCGCCAATGTGCGCTACCTCGCGGGTACCGCCCCCGAGGGCGCCGTGCTGCTGCTGGGCAGGACCGAGGACCTGCTGGTGTGCGCCGGCCCACCCGACGACCGGTCGCCGCAGGCCCGGCCCGACGAGGCGCTGCGCGTGCACGTCGGGCCCGCGACCGGCGGTGACGCCGCCGTCGCGGCGGCCGGTCTCGCCGCCGACCAGGGCGCCGACTCCCTCGCCGTCGAGGAGCACCACCTCACCGTGACCCGGCACCGCGCCATCCGCTCGGCGGCTCCCGGGCTGCGCCTGAGCGACACGGGCCGTGCGGTCGAGCAGCTCCGGGTGGTCAAGGACGAGGAGGAGATCTCCTGCCTGCGCATCGGCGCGGAGATCGCCGACCAGGCCCTCGGCGAGCTGCTGGAGTCCATCCTGGTCGGCCGCACCGAACGCCATCTCGCCCTGGAGCTGGAGCGCCGCCTCGTCGACCACGGCGCCGACGGCCCCGCCTTCCCCACCTCCGTCGCCACCGGCCCGAACGCCGGACGGCCCGGCCACCGGCCCACCGACCGCCGTGTCGAGGAGGGCGACTTCCTCTCCGTCTGCCTCGGTGCCACCTACCGGGGCTACCGCTGCGAGATCGGCCGCACCTTCGTCATCGGCACGGCCCCCGCGGACTGGCAGATCGAACTGTACGACCTCGTCTTCTCCGCCCAGCGTGCCGGACGGGAGTCCCTCGTCCCGGGCGCCGCCTGCCGCGACGTGGACCGCGCGGCACGCCACGTGCTGGATTCCGCCGGGTACGCCGACGCCCTCCCCGCCCTCACGGGGCACGGAGTCGGGCTCGAAATCGACGAGGACCCTCGGTTGAGCCCTGCGGCCATGGGTAAACTGGACGCTTGCGTGCCGGTCACCGTCGAACCGGGAGTCCACCTCCCGGGCCGGGGTGGTGTCCGGATCGATGACACGCTCGTCGTGCGCCCCGAGGCGGACGGCGGACCCGAGCTACTCACCATCACGACCAAGGAGCTGCTCGCGCTCTAGCCTCGCGCTGTGCGCCGCCCCGGGGTCGTCCACGTCAGTTCAGTCCAGGAGATTCCTCAACCGTGGCTTCCACGAACGACCTCAAGAACGGCATGGTGCTCAAGCTCGAAGGCGGCCAGCTCTGGTCCGTCGTCGAGTTCCAGCACGTCAAGCCCGGCAAGGGCCCGGCCTTCGTGCGCACCAAGCTCAAGAACGTGCTCTCCGGCAAGACCGTCGACAAGACCTTCAACGCCGGCGTCAAGGTCGATACGGCCACCGTCGACAAGCGCGACATGCAGTTCTCCTACATGGACGGCGATTACTTCGTCTTCATGGACATGGAGACCTACGACCAGCTGCACATCGACCGCAAGGTGGTCGGCGACGCCGCCCACTTCCTGGTCGAGGGCTTCGAGGCCACCGTCGCCACCCACGAGGGCGAGGTGCTCTTCGTCGAGCTGCCCGCCGCCGTCGAGCTGACCGTCCAGGAGACCGAGCCGGGCGTCCAGGGCGACCGCTCCACCGGCGGCACCAAGCCCGCCACGCTGGAGACCGGCCACCAGATCCAGGTCCCGCTCTTCATCACCACCGGTGAGAAGATCAAGGTGGACACCCGCACCAGCGACTACCTCGGCCGGGTGAACAGCTAACCGTGGCTGCCCGCAACACGGCCCGCAAGCGCGCCTTCCAGATCCTCTTCGAGGGCGACCAGCGCGGCGCCGACGTCCTGACGGTCCTCGCGGACTGGATCCGGCACTCCCGGACCGACACCCGGCAGCCGCCGGTGAGCGAGTACACGATGCAGCTGGTCGAGGGCTACGCCGAGCACGCGCAGCGCATCGACGGGCTGATCGCCCAGTACTCGGTCGGCTGGACGCTCGACCGGATGCCGGTGGTCGACCGCAGCATCCTGCGTCTCGGCGCCTACGAGCTGCTCTGGGTCGACGAGACCCCGGACGCCGTCGTCCTCGACGAGATGGTGCAGCTGGCCAAGGAGTTCTCCACGGACGAATCGCCCTCGTTCATCAACGGCCTGCTCGGCCGGCTCAAGGAGCTCAAGCCGTCGCTGCGCCGCGACGAGGTCTGAGAGGCTCGGCACAGACATGCCGGAGGGCCCGCGGCGACTCACGCCGCGGGCCCTCCGGCATGTCGCGCGCCCGGTGGACCGGGGCACGTGCGAAACACCGCCGGGGTGGCCGGGACCGTGCAGGTCCCGGCCACCCCGGCGGTACGTTTCTGCTCGACCCGCAGAAGGCCGTGCGCTCAGCTCTCCTCGTGGGAGGCCACCGCGCGCCGCGCGTCCGCGTCCAGGACGCCCCAGCTGATCAGCTGCTCGGTGAGGACCGAGGGCGACTGGTCGTAGATGACGGCGAGGGTGCGCAGGTCGTCCTGGCGGATCGAGAGCACCTTGCCGTTGTAGTCCCCGCGCTGGGACTGGATCGTGGCCGCGTAGCGCTGCAGCGGTCCCGCCTTCTCGGCCGGCACCGTGGCCAGCCGCTCCAGGTCCAGGACCAGCTTCGGCGGCGGCTCGGCGGCGCCCCCAGGAGTGGTGCCCGGCAGCAGCTCCTGCACCGGAACGCCGTAGAAGTCCGCCAGCTCCGCGAGGCGCTGCACGGTCACGGCGCGGTCCCCGCGCTCGTACGAACCGACCACGACGGCCTTCCAGCGTCCCTGGGACTTCTCCTCGACACCGTGGAGGGAAAGGCCCTGCTGGGTGCGGATCGCCCGGAGCTTGGCCCCGAGCTGTTTGGCGTATTCGCTGGACATATGGCTCCCCGGCACTGTGTCGACGCGGCTGGTTGGGTTTCCGGGCCGCGCGGCTGGTAACTCACTGTGAGGTTACGCAGCGTTACTCTCGTGCGTCAAGCCGAATGGTCCACACCGACTCTTCCGTGGTATCGAAGATCGGTTACGCCAGGGGAGTGATTCAGGGGCGATCAGACGTGTCGCTGCGACCTGATACCGTAGGCACCGCAATTCCGACGTCCTTTAAGGTCCGTCCCGTGAGGCGGAGAAGGAGGTCCGTTTCTCATGGACACGCAGTCCGATGCGCGGCCCGTTCTCGAGGGCCCCGACATCGCGCGGGTGCTGACCCGCATCGCCCACGAGATCGTCGAACGCGCCAAGGGCGCCGACGACGTGGTGCTCCTCGGCATCCCCACCCGGGGCGTCTTCCTCGCCCAGCGGCTCGCCGCCAAGCTCGAGCAGATCACCGAGCGCAAGGTTCCGGTCGGCTCGCTCGACATCACCATGTACCGCGACGACCTGCGCATGCACCCGCCGCGTGCGCTGGCCCGCACCGAGATCCCCGGTGACGGCATCGACGGCCGCCTGGTCGTCCTCGTCGACGACGTCCTCTTCTCCGGCCGCACCATCCGCGCCGCCCTCGACGCGCTGAACGACATCGGGCGCCCCCGCGCGGTGCAGCTCGCCGTCCTCGTCGACCGCGGCCACCGCGAACTGCCCATCCGTGCCGACTACGTCGGCAAGAACCTCCCCACGTCGCTGCGGGAGACGGTCAAGGTCCTGCTCGCCGAGGAGGACGGTCGCGACACCGTCCTGCTCGGTGCGAAGCAGACCGCTCAGTAGCACATCGGGCGCGCGCCGACCCCCCGTGCGCCGGCCCGGCACGCCCTCGCGCGGGCCCGGACGCCCGATTTCGCCTCATTGAACTGCCTTACGGAGCCTGACAGATGCAGCGCCATCTCATCTCGGCCGCCGACCTCACCCGCGACGACGCCGTCCTGATCCTCGACACCGCCGAGGAGATGGCCCGGGTCGCCGACCGGCCGATCAAGAAACTGCCGACCCTGCGCGGCCGGACCGTGGTCAACCTCTTCTTCGAGGACTCGACGAGGACCCGGATCTCCTTCGAGGCCGCCGAGAAGCGGCTGTCCGCGGACGTCATCAACTTCACCGCCAAGGGCTCCAGCGTCTCCAAGGGCGAGTCCCTGAAGGACACCGCCCAGACCCTGGAGGCCATGGGGGTCGACGCCGTGGTCATCCGGCACGGCGCCTCCGGAGCCCCCTACCGCCTGGCCACCTCGGGCTGGATCGACGCCGCCGTCATCAACGCCGGCGACGGCACCCACCAGCACCCCACCCAGGCCCTGCTCGACGCCTTCACCATGCGGCGCCGGCTCGTCGGCCGGGACGCCGGGCTCGGCCAGGACCTCTCCGGCCGGCGCGTCACGCTCGTCGGCGACGTCCTGCACAGCCGGGTCGCCCGCTCCAACGTCGACCTGCTGCACACCCTCGGTGCCGAGGTCACCCTCGTCGCCCCGCCGACCCTGCTGCCGGTCGGCGTGGAGACCTGGCCCTGCGAGGTCTCCTACGACCTCGACAGCACCCTGCCCAAGTCCGACGCCGTGATGATGCTGCGGGTCCAGCGCGAGCGGATGAACGCCGCGTTCTTCCCCACCGAGCGCGAGTACTCACGGCGTTACGGCCTCGACGGCGACCGCATGGCGCGGATGCCCGAGCACGCCCTCGTGATGCACCCCGGCCCGATGGTCCGCGGCATGGAGATCACCGCCGAGGTCGCCGACTCCGACCGCTGCACCGTCGTCGAGCAGGTCACCAACGGGGTCTCCATCCGGATGGCCGTCCTCTACCTGCTCCTGGGCGGCGCCGTGGTCGGCTCCAGGAACGTGCCCGCCGTCACCCACCCCCGCCCGCCCGCCCCCCACCACCCTTCCGACGAGCGCCCCGCGCCCACCCCTTCCGCTGCCGAGGAGAAGTAAGACAGATGAGCAAGATCCTGATCCGCGGTGCGAAGGTGCTCGGCGGCGACCCGCAGGACGTCCTGATCGACGGCGGGACCATCGCCGAGGTGGGCGCCGGGCTGAGCGCCGAGGGCGCCGAGGTCGTCGAGGCCGGTGGCAAGGTGCTGCTGCCGGGCCTGGTCGACCTGCACACCCATCTGCGCGAGCCCGGCCGCGAGGACTCCGAGACCGTGCTGACCGGCACCCGCGCGGCGGCGAGCGGCGGCTACACGGCCGTGTTCGCCATGGCCAACACCTTCCCGGTCGCGGACACCGCCGGCGTGGTCGAGCAGGTCTGGCGGCTCGGCAGGGAGCACGGCTACTGCGACGTGCGGCCCGTGGGCGCCGTCACCGTCGGCCTGGAGGGGCGCAAGCTCGCCGAGCTGGGCGCCATGCACGAGTCGGCCGCCGGCGTCACCGTCTTCTCCGACGACGGCAAGTGCGTCCACGACGCCGTGATCATGCGCCGCGCCCTGGAGTACGTGAAGGCCTTCGACGGGGTCGTCGCCCAGCACGCGCAGGAGCCGCGGCTGACCGAGGGCGCCCAGATGAACGAGGGCGTCGTCTCCGCCGAGCTGGGGCTCGGGGGCTGGCCGGCCGTCGCCGAGGAGTCGGTCATCGCCCGGGACGTGCTGCTCGCCGACCACGTCGGCTCCCGCGTCCACATCTGCCACCTCTCCACGGCGGGCAGCGTCGAGATCGTCCGCTGGGCCAAGTCCCGCGGCATCCGGGTCACCGCCGAGGTCACCCCGCACCACCTGCTCCTCACCGACGAGTCGGTGCGCACCTACGACCCGGTCTACAAGGTCAACCCGCCGCTGCGCACCGAGCGGGACGTGAGGGCGCTGCGCGAGGCGCTCGCCGACGGCACGATCGACATCGTCGCCACCGACCACGCCCCGCACCCGCACGAGGACAAGGACTGCGAGTGGGCCGCCGCCGCCATGGGCATGGTCGGCCTGGAGACCGCGCTGTCGGTGGTCCAGGAGACCATGGTCGACACGGGGCTGCTGGACTGGGCCGGCGTCGCCGACCGGATGTCCTTCGCCCCCGCGCGCATCGGACGCGCCGAGGGCCACGGCCGTCCCGTCTCGGCAGGCGAGCCCGCCAACCTCACCCTCGTCGACACGGCATACCGTGGTCCTGTGGACCCCGCGGGCTTCGCCTCGCGCAGCCGCAACACCCCGTACGAGGGCCGTGAGCTGCCGGGCCGTGTGACGCACACCTGGCTCCGGGGCAAGGCCACACTCGTCGACGGGAAGCTCACGTGACACCTGTAATCCTGCTGGCCGCCGAGAGGGAATCGGCGGAAGTGACCGACTGGGCCGCCCGGATCGGCTGGGTCGTCGGACTCGCCCTCTTCGTCGCGCTCGTCTACTGGCTGATGCGCGAGGGCTGGAAATGGCGCGGCACGCTCCAGGGCGACCTCCCGGAGCTGCACAGCGCGCCGGCGGACCCCGGCCCGGTGAAACTGAGCATGAGCGGCCGCTACCACGGCTCCACCACCGCCGGCCAGTGGCTCGACCGCATCGTGGCGCACGGCCTGGGCACCCGCAGCCGGGTCGAGCTGACCCTCACCGACGCGGGGCTGGACGTGGTCCGGCCCGCAGCGGACGACTTCTTCGTCCCGGCCGAGGCGCTGCGCGCTGCCCGGCTGGACAAGGGCATCGCCGGCAAGGTCCTCACCGAGGGCGGCCTGCTGGTCGTCACCTGGGCGCACGGCGACCGGCTGATCGACTCCGGCTTCCGCTCCGACCACGCGGCCGAGCACAACGAGTGGGTCGACACCCTCAACCACATGATCTCCGAGACGGAAGGCGCACGATGACAACCTCCACCAGGGGAACCGCCGAGGTTCCCGCCGTACTCGTCCTGGAGGACGGCCGGATCTTCCGCGGCCGTGCCTACGGGGCGGTGGGGGAGACCTTCGGCGAAGCGGTGTTCTCCACCGGCATGACCGGATACCAGGAGACCCTCACCGACCCGTCGTACCACCGCCAGGTCGTGGTGATGACCGCCCCGCACGTCGGCAACACCGGCGTCAACGACGACGACCCCGAGTCCCGGCGGATCTGGGTCGCCGGCTACGTCGTGCGCGACCCCGCGCGGGTCCCCTCCAACTGGCGCTCCCGCCGCCCCCTGGACGAGGAACTCGCCGCGCAGGGCGTCGTCGGCATCAGCGGCATCGACACCCGCGCGCTCACCCGGCACCTGCGCGAGCGGGGCGCCATGCGCGTCGGCATCTTCAGCGGCGACGCCGTACGGGACGACGCCGCGCTGCTGGCGAGCGTCCAGGACGTGCCCCCGATGGAGGGCGCCGACCTCGCCTCCGAGGTCGCCACCACCGAGCCGTACGTCGTCCCCGCGATCGGTGAGAAGAAGTTCACCGTCGCCGCGATCGACCTCGGCATCAAGGGCATGACCGCGCAGCGCATGACCCAGCGCGGCATCGAGGTGCACATCCTGCCCCCGACCGCCACCGTCGACGACGTCTACGCCGTCGCCCCCGACGGCGTGTTCTTCTCCAACGGCCCCGGCGACCCCGCCACCGCCGACCACGCCGTCGCCGTGATGCGGGGCGTCCTGGAGCGCGGCACCCCGCTGTTCGGCATCTGCTTCGGCAACCAGATCCTCGGCCGCGCCCTCGGCTTCGGCACCTACAAGCTGAAGTACGGCCACCGCGGCATCAACCAGCCGGTGCAGGACCGCGCGACCGGCAAGGTCGAGGTCACCTCGCACAACCACGGCTTCGCCGTCGACGCCCCGATCGACCAGGTCTCCGACACCCCGTTCGGCCGCGCCGAGGTGTCCCACGTCTGCCTGAACGACAACGTGGTGGAGGGGCTCCGGCTGCTCGACAAGCCGGCCTTCAGCGTCCAGTACCACCCGGAAGCGGCGGCGGGCCCGCACGACGCCGCCTACCTGTTCGACCGCTTCGTCTCCCTGATGGAGGGCCAGCGTGCCTAAGCGCACCGATATCCAGTCCGTCCTGGTCATCGGCTCCGGCCCGATCGTCATCGGCCAGGCCGCCGAGTTCGACTACTCCGGCACCCAGGCGTGCCGCGTGCTCAAGGCCGAGGGCCTGCGCGTCGTCCTGGTGAACTCCAACCCGGCGACGATCATGACCGACCCGGAGATCGCCGACGCCACCTACGTCGAGCCGATCACCCCCGAGTTCGTCGAGAAGATCATCGCCAAGGAGCGGCCGGACGCCCTGCTGCCCACCCTGGGCGGCCAGACGGCCCTCAACGCCGCGATCGCCCTGCACGAGAGCGGTGTCCTCGACAAGTACGGCGTCGAGCTGATCGGCGCCAACGTCGAGGCCATCCACAAGGGCGAGGACCGCGACCGGTTCAAGGAGGTCGTGGAGGAGGTCCGCAAGAAGATCGGGCAGGGCGAGTCCGCCCGCTCGGTGATCTGCCACTCCATGGACGAGGTGCTCGCCGGCGTCGACGAGCTCGGGGGCTACCCGGTCGTCGTCCGCCCGTCCTTCACCATGGGCGGCGCCGGCTCCGGCTTCGCCCACGACGAGGACGAACTGCGCCGCATCGCCGGCCAGGGCCTGGCCCTCTCGCCGACCACCGAGGTGCTCCTGGAGGAGTCCATCCTCGGCTGGAAGGAGTACGAGCTGGAGCTGATGCGCGACAAGCACGACAACGTCGTGGTGGTCTGCTCCATCGAGAACTTCGACCCCATGGGCGTGCACACCGGCGACTCCATCACCGTCGCCCCGGCGATGACGCTCACCGACCGCGAGTACCAGACCCTGCGGGACATCGGCATCGCGGTCATCCGCGAGGTCGGCGTGGACACCGGCGGCTGCAACATCCAGTTCGCGGTGAACCCCGTCGACGGCCGCGTCATCGTCATCGAGATGAACCCGCGGGTGTCGCGCTCCTCGGCGCTGGCCTCCAAGGCGACCGGTTTCCCGATCGCCAAGATCGCCGCCAAGCTCGCCGTCGGCTACACCCTCGACGAGATCCCGAACGACATCACGCAGGAGACCCCGGCGTCCTTCGAGCCGACCCTGGACTACGTGGTCGTCAAGGCACCCCGGTTCGCCTTCGAGAAGTTCCCGAGCGCCGACTCCACCCTCACCACCACCATGAAGTCGGTCGGCGAGGCCATGGCGATCGGCCGCAACTTCACCGAGGCCCTCCAGAAGGCGCTGCGCTCGCTGGAGAAGAAGGGCAGCCGGTTCACGTTCGTCGGCGAGCCCGGCGACAAGGCCGAGCTGCTGCGCGAGGCCGTCCGCCCGACCGACGGCCGGATCAACGCCGTCATGCAGGCCATCCGCGCGGGCGCCACCCCCGAGGAGGTCTTCGAGGCCACGAAGATCGACCCCTGGTTCGTCGACCAGCTCTTCCTCATCAAGGAGATCGCCGACGAGCTGGCCGAGACGCCCGAGCTGACCGCCGACCTGCTCGCCGAGGCCAAGCGGCACGGCTTCTCCGACCAGCAGATCGGCGAGATCCGCGGTCTGCGCGAGGAGGTCGTCCGCGAGGTCCGGCACGCCCTCGGCGTCCGCCCGGTCTACAAGACGGTCGACACCTGCGCCGCCGAGTTCGCCGCGAAGACCCCGTACTTCTACTCCTCCTACGACGAGGAGACCGAGGTCGCCCCGCGCGAGAAGCCGGCCGTCATCATCCTGGGCTCCGGCCCGAACCGCATCGGCCAGGGCATCGAGTTCGACTACTCCTGCGTCCACGCCTCCTTCGCGCTGCACGACGCCGGGTACGAGACCGTGATGGTCAACTGCAACCCGGAGACCGTCTCCACCGACTACGACACCTCCGACCGGCTGTACTTCGAGCCGCTCACCCTGGAGGACGTGATGGAGATCGTCCACGCCGAGCAGCAGGCCGGACCGGTCGCGGGCGTCGTCGTCCAGCTCGGTGGGCAGACCCCGCTCGGCCTGGCGCAGGCGCTGAAGGACAACGGCGTGCCGATCGTCGGCACCCCTCCGGAGGCCATCCACGCGGCCGAGGACCGCGGCGCCTTCGGCCGGGTCCTCAAGGAGGCCGGCCTGCCGGCGCCCAAGCACGGCACCGCCACCACCTTCGCCGAGGCCAAGGCCATCGCCGACGAGATCGGCTACCCGGTCCTCGTGCGGCCGTCCTACGTGCTCGGCGGACGCGGCATGGAGATCGTCTACGACGAGGCCCGGCTGGAGTCGTACATCGCCGAGTCGACCGAGATCAGCCCCTCCCGGCCGGTGCTGGTGGACCGCTTCCTCGACGACGCCATAGAGATCGACGTCGACGCGCTGTACGACGGCGAGGAGCTGTACCTCGGCGGTGTCATGGAGCACATCGAGGAGGCCGGCATCCACTCCGGCGACTCGGCGTGCTCCCTGCCCCCGATCACGCTCGGCGGCTTCGACATCAAGCGGCTGCGCACCTCCACGGAGGCCATCGCGCGCGGTGTCGGGGTGCGCGGCCTGATCAACATCCAGTTCGCGCTGTCCGGGGACATCCTCTACGTCCTGGAGGCCAACCCGCGCGCCTCGCGCACCGTCCCCTTCACCTCCAAGGCGACCGCGGTGCCGCTGGCCAAGGCCGCCGCCCGCATCTCGCTGGGCGCCACCATCGCCGAGCTGCGCGCCGAGGGCCTGCTCCCGGCGCACGGCGACGGCGGCGAGATGCCGCTGGACGCGCCGATCTCCGTCAAGGAGGCGGTGCTGCCCTGGTCCCGCTTCCGCGACATCCACGGCCGCGGCGTCGACACGGTCCTCGGCCCGGAGATGCGCTCCACCGGCGAGGTCATGGGGATCGACTCCGTCTTCGGCACGGCGTACGCCAAGTCGCAGTCGGCCGCCTACGGGCCGCTGCCCACCAAGGGGCGGGCGTTCATCTCGGTCGCCAACCGCGACAAGCGCCTGATGATCCTCCCGGCGCGCGAGCTGGTCGCCCACGGCTTCGACCTGCTCGCCACCTCCGGCACCGCCGAGGTCCTCAAGCGCAACGGCATCAACGCCACCGTGGTGCGCAAGCACTCCGAGGGCACCGGCCCGAACGGCGAGAAGACCATCGTCCAGCTCATCCACGACGGCGAGGTCGACCTCATCGTCAACACCCCGTACGGCACCGGCGGACGCCTCGACGGCTACGACATCCGCACGGCGGCCGTGGCGCGGTCCGTGCCGTGCCTGACGACGGTCCAGGCGCTCGCCGCCGCGGTCCAGGGCATCGACGCCCTCAACCGGGGGGACGTGGGCGTCCGCTCGCTCCAGGAACACGCGGAACGCCTGATCGCGGCCCGCGACTAGCAGCCCCGAGGGGGACACCGGAAACGGTGTCCCCCTCTTCACGAGGACAGGCATGTACAAGTACTTCTTCCACCTGGTGTTCACCCGGCTGGACCCGGAGCGGGCCCACCACCTGGCCTTCCGCTGGATCCGCCTGCTCGCGCGGATCCCCGTGCTGCGCACCTTCGCCGCCGCCGTGCTCGCGCCCCGCCACGAGGAGCTGCGCACCGAGGCCCTGGGGCTGCGCCTGCACAGCCCCTTCGGGCTCGCGGCCGGCTTCGACAAGAACGCCGTCGGCATCGACGGTCTGGCGATGCTCGGCTTCGACCACGTCGAGATCGGCACCGTGACCGGGGAGCCGCAGCCCGGCAACCCGAGGAAGCGGCTGTTCCGGCTGGTCGGGGACCGCGCCCTGATCAACCGCATGGGCTTCAACAACGACGGTTCGCTGGCCGTCGCCGCGCGCCTGGCCTCCCGCACGCCCGTCTTCCGGACGGCCGTCGGCGTCAACATCGGCAAGACCAAGGTCGTGCCGGAGTCCGAAGCCGTCGGCGACTACGTGAAGTCGGCCGAGCGGCTGGCGCCGTACGCCGACTACCTGGTGGTCAACGTCTCCTCCCCGAACACGCCCGGCCTGCGCGACCTGCAGGCCGTCGGCCACCTGCGCCCGCTGCTGACCGCCGTCCGCGAGGCCGCCGACCGGGCCGTCCCGGCCCGCCGGGTGCCGCTGCTGGTGAAGATCGCGCCGGACCTCGCCGACGAGGACGTCGACGCCGTCGCCGACCTGGCCGTGGAGCTCGGCCTGGACGGGATCATCGCCACCAACACCACCGTCGCGCGCGAGGGACTCGGCCTGACGTCCGCGCCCGCCGTGGTCCAGGAGGCCGGCGGCCTGTCCGGCGCCCCGCTGAAGGCGCGCTCCCTCGAGGTCCTCCGCCGCCTCTACGCGCGCGTGGGCGACCGGATCACCCTGGTCGGCGTCGGCGGCGTCGAGGACGCCGAGGACGCCTGGCAGCGCATCCTGGCCGGCGCCACGCTGGTCCAGGGCTACAGCGCCTTCGTCTACGAGGGGCCCTTCTGGGCCCGCAGCATCCACAAGGGGCTCGCCGCGCGCCTGCGCACCAGCCCGTACGCCACGCTCGCCGACGCGGTGGGCGCCGACGCGAGGACAACGGCATGAGCGGACTCGAACCCTTCGGCGCGCGGCTGCGCCGGGCCATGGACGAGCGCGGCCCGCTGTGCGTGGGCATCGACCCGCACCCCTCCCTGCTCACCGAGTGGGGCCTGAACGACGACGTCACGGGCCTGGAGCGGTTCAGCCGCACGGTCGTCGAGGCGGTCGCCGGCCGGGTCGCCGTACTCAAACCGCAGAGCGCCTTCTTCGAGCGTTTCGGCTCGCGCGGCGTCGCCGTCCTGGAGCGGACGGTCCGGGAGGCGCGGGCGGCCGGGGCGCTGGTCGTGATGGACGCCAAGCGCGGCGACATCGGCTCCACCATGGCCGCCTACGCCGAGTCCTTCCTGCACGAGGACGCGCCCCTGTTCTCCGACGCGCTCACCGTCTCGCCGTACCTCGGCTACGGCTCGCTGAGCCCGGCCGTCGCGCTGGCCCGGGAGAGCGGCACGGGGCTGTTCGTGCTGGCGCTGACCTCCAACCCGGAGGGCGGCGAGGTGCAGCACGCGGTCCGGCCCGACGGACGCACCGTCGGGGCGACCGTGCTCGGGCACCTGGCCCTGGAGAACGCGGGGGAGGAGCCCCTGGGGTCCTTCGGCGCGGTGGTCGGGGCGACGCTCGGCGACCTGTCCTCGTACGACCTGGACATGGGCGGCCCGATCCTCGCGCCCGGCATCGGCGCCCAGGGGGCCACGGCGGCCGATCTCCCGGCGGTCTTCGGGCGCGCGGTGCGCCACGTGGTGCCGAACGTCAGCCGGGGCGTGCTGCGTCACGGTCCCGACGTCGTCGCGCTGCGTGACGCCGCGGACCGTTTCACGGAGGAGATCCGGACCGCCGTGACGTCGGCCTGAACCGGCCGACGGGGGATTCCGTGCCTCCCGGACCCTGGATACATCCCCAAATCAGAGGCAGTATGTCTTAAATGTCTGGCCTGACGGAGGCTGACCAGGACTTTTCCGCTGTTCTCGCTGACTCAGGCGGAGTTGGCCGCTAGTCTCCGACGAGTGGAGTACCTCCCACGCCTCCGGGCAGTGGGAGGGAGCGGGCAGGTGTGTTGCTCGTGGCTCCCCAGGTGTGGGGCGACTAGGTTCCTCACCGGTCCGTATCCGACAGTTCGACATCCGAGGTGACGTAGGCGTGGCTCTTCCGCCCCTTACCCCTGAACAGCGCGCAGCCGCGCTCGAAAAGGCCGCCGCGGCTCGCCGGGAGCGGGCCGAGGTCAAGAATCGACTCAAGCACTCCGGCGCCTCCCTTCACGAGGTCATCAAGCAGGGCCAGGAGAACGACGTCATCGGCAAGATGAAGGTCTCCGCCCTGCTCGAGTCCCTGCCGGGCGTGGGTAAGGTCCGCGCCAAGCAGATCATGGAGCGACTGGGCATCTCCGAGAGCCGCCGCGTGCGCGGTCTCGGGTCCAACCAGATCGCCTCCCTGGAGCGCGAGTTCGGCAGCACCGGCTCCTGAACCCCGAGCGGCCCGGGACCGGCGTCCCGGGCACTCCGGGATTGCTGGAATAATCGCTGCATGGCTGCAACACCCCGGGGGACGACCCCCGAACCCCCGGACGCACGTCCGCGGCTGACCGTGCTCTCCGGCCCCTCCGGGGTCGGCAAGAGCACGGTCGTCGCCCATATGCGCAAGGCACATCCCGAGGTCTGGCTCTCCGTGTCGGCGACGACGCGGAGGCCCCGGCCGGGAGAGCAGCACGGGGTCCACTACTTCTTCGTCACCGACGAGGAGATGGACAAGCTGATCGCCAACGGTGAGCTGTTGGAGTGGGCCGAGTTCGCCGGCAACCGCTACGGCACACCCCGCGCGGCGGTGCTGGAGCACCTGGAGGCGGGTGTGCCCGTGCTGCTGGAGATCGACCTCCAGGGCGCGCGGCAGGTCCGCGAGTCCATGGCCGAGGCCCAGCTGGTGTTCCTGGCTCCTCCCTCCTGGGAGGAGCTCGTGCGCAGGCTCACGGGGCGCGGCACCGAGTCGCCCGAGGTGATCGAGCGCCGTCTGCGGGCCGCGAAGACCGAGCTCGCGGCCGAGCCGGAGTTCGACACGACCCTGGTCAACACCTCCGTCGAGGACGTGGCCCGCGAGCTGATAGCCTTGATGGACGTCGTCTGACCGTCACCGATCACCCAGTGGGATCGTCCAGCAGGACCGACCAGCGGGACCGATCGGCGGTCACCCGGACTGAATCTTTCCCATCCATCGGAAGGTAGAGCGTGTCCTCTTCCATCTCCGCGCCCGAGGGCATCATCAACCCGCCGATCGACGAGCTCCTCGAGGCCACGGACTCGAAGTACAGTCTCGTGATCTACGCGGCCAAGCGGGCCCGCCAGATCAACGCGTACTACTCGCAGCTCGGCGAGGGTCTCCTCGAGTACGTCGGTCCCCTCGTCGACACCCACGTCCACGAGAAGCCGCTCTCGATCGCCCTGCGCGAGATCAACGCGGGACTGCTGACCTCCGAGGCCGTCGAGGGCCCCGGTCAGTAAGTCGCACCAGCTGATTGCGGCTGACTTTTCCACAGGCCCGGCAGTACATCTGCCGGGCCTGTGGTGTCTCATGGGGTGGTCGCACATTTTCCGAGGTCCGGGGAGAGACGGTGGACAAGCCGAAGGTCGTTCTGGGGGTCAGCGGCGGCATCGCCGCGTACAAGGCCTGTGAGCTGCTCAGGCGGCTGACGGAGTCGGGGCACGACGTCCGTGTCGTCCCCACCGCCTCCGCGCTGCACTTCGTCGGTGCCGCCACCTGGTCCGCCCTCTCCGGCAACCCGGTCTCCACCGAGGTCTGGGACGACGTCCACGAGGTGCCGCACGTCCGCATCGGGCAGCACGCCGACCTGGTGGTCGTCGCCCCGGCCACGGCGGACGTGCTCGCCAAGGCGGCCCACGGCCTGGCCGACGACCTCCTCACCAACACCCTGCTCACCGCCCGCTGCCCGGTGGTCTTCGCCCCCGCCATGCACACCGAGATGTGGGAGCACCCGGCCACCCAGGAGAACGTGGCGACGCTGCGCCGCCGCGGCGCCGTCGTCGTCGAACCGGCCGTCGGCCGCCTCACCGGCGTCGACACCGGAAAGGGCCGGCTGCCCGAGCCGGCCGAGATCTTCGAGGTCTGCCGCCGGGTGCTGGCCCGCGGTGCCACGGCGCCCGACCTCGCCGGGCGGCACGTCGTGATCAGCGCCGGAGGCACCCGGGAGCCGCTCGACCCCGTCCGCTTCCTCGGCAACCGCTCCTCCGGCAAGCAGGGCTACGCCCTCGCCCGTACCGCCGCCGCCCGGGGCGCCCGCGTCACGCTGATCGCGGCCAACACCGCGCTGCCCGACCCGGCCGGTGTGGACGTCGTCCCCGTGGGGACCGCCGTGGAACTGCGCGAGGCCGTGCTCGGCGCCGCCGCGGACGCGGACGCGGTGGTCATGGCCGCGGCCGTCGCCGACTTCCGGCCGGCGTCCTACGCGACCGGCAAGATCAAGAAGAAGGACGACCAGGAGCCCGAGCCCATCGCCCTGGTGCGGAATCCGGACGTTCTCGCCGAGATCTCGGGCGACCGTGCGCGCCCCGGCCAGGTGATCGTCGGCTTCGCCGCCGAGACCGACGACGTGCTCGCCAACGGCCGCGCCAAGCTGAAGCGCAAGGGCTGCGATCTGCTGGTGGTGAACGAGGTGGGGGAGCGCAAGACGTTCGGCTCCGAGGAGAACGAGGCCGTGGTGCTGGGCGCCGACGGCAGCGAGACCCGCGTCGCGCACGGCCCGAAGGAGGCCCTGGCCGAAACCGTGTGGGACCTGGTGGCCGAGCGCCTCGGGTGAGGGTTTCATTCACCGTTCGGTCCACCGAAACCTCGCGCCCCGGGGCGTGGCGCCTCTGGCCAACGCCGCCCGGCATGGGCACAATGCCCGTGCCGCAGGTCACAGCGTTTCCGAGAGTCGAGACAGGAGGGCCGGCGGCGAAGCGCGACCGATAAACTGTTCCACGGACGGCGTCGGGTGCAGCCCCCGCCGTCCACCAATGATCAGCCAGCAGCCGCTGCAACCCCAGGGAGCGTTGTGTCCCGTCGTCTGTTCACCTCGGAGTCCGTGACCGAGGGTCACCCCGACAAGATCGCTGACCAGATCAGCGACACCATTCTCGACGCGCTGCTGCGCGAGGACCCGACCTCCCGGGTCGCCGTCGAGACCCTGATCACCACCGGTCTGGTGCACGTGGCCGGCGAGGTCACGACCAAGGCGTACGCGGACATCGCGACGCTGGTCCGCAACAAGATCCTGGAGATCGGCTACGACTCCTCGAAGAAGGGCTTCGACGGCGCCTCCTGCGGCGTGTCGGTGTCGATCGGCGCGCAGTCCCCGGACATCGCGCAGGGCGTCGACGCCGCCTACGAGGCCCGTGTGGAGGGCGACGACGACGAACTGGACCGGCAGGGCGCCGGTGACCAGGGCCTGATGTTCGGCTACGCGACGGACGAGACGCCGACGCTGATGCCGCTGCCGATCTTCCTCGCGCACCGCCTGTCCAAGCGCCTGTCCGACGTGCGCAAGAACGGCACCATCCCCTACCTGCGCCCGGACGGCAAGACCCAGGTCACCATCGAGTACGACGGCGACAAGGCGGTCCGCCTGGACACCGTCGTGGTCTCCTCGCAGCACGCCTCCGACATCGACCTGGAGTCGCTGCTCGCCCCCGACATCCGCGAGTTCGTCGTGGAGCCGGAGCTCAGGGCGCTGCTGGACGACGGCATCAAGCTGGACACCGAGAACTACCGGCTGCTGGTCAACCCCACCGGTCGCTTCGAGATCGGCGGCCCGATGGGCGACGCCGGCCTGACCGGCCGCAAGATCATCATCGACACCTACGGCGGCATGGCCCGCCACGGCGGCGGCGCGTTCTCCGGCAAGGACCCGTCCAAGGTGGACCGCTCGGCGGCGTACGCGATGCGCTGGGTCGCCAAGAACGTGGTCGCGGCCGGCCTGGCCGCCCGCTGCGAGGTCCAGGTCGCCTACGCCATCGGCAAGGCCGAGCCGGTCGGCCTGTTCGTCGAGACCTTCGGCACCGCCAAGGTCGACACCGAGCGGATCGAGCAGGCCATCGACGAGGTCTTCGACCTCCGCCCGGCCGCCATCATCCGCGATCTCGACCTGCTGCGTCCGATCTACTCCCAGACCGCCGCCTACGGCCACTTCGGCCGTGAGCTGCCCGACTTCACCTGGGAGCGCACCGACCGCGTGGACGCGCTGCGCGCGGCGGCGGGCCTGTAGGGCACACGGCCGCACCACTGGTGCGCGGGGCCCGGCGTCCTTCGGGACGCCGGGCCCCGGCGCGTCCCGGGTCGGGGCCGCTGTCGGTGGCGTTTGGTAAGAATGCAGGCGTGAGCAGCGAGAACGGACAGGCGGCCGGGGGCGCCAAGGGCGCGCCGCCCGAGCAGCTCGCGCTCATCCGGGAGAGCGTGCGCAAGGCCGAGGTGCCCCGGGCCAAGCCGCGTACCTGGCGGGGGGCCGCGCTCGCCAAGGAACTGCCCGTCGCCCGGGTCCTCGTCGACAAGGGCGCGCTCCATCTCGACCGCTACTTCGACTACGCCGTCCCCGAGGAACTGGACGCCGACGCACAGCCCGGAGTGCGGGTGCGGGTGCGGTTCGGTGCCGGACGGCACCGGGTGCGCGAGGGACGGCGCGAGGGCGGGGGGCTGATCGACGGGTTCCTCGTCGAGCGGCTCGCCGAGTCCGACTACTCCGGCCCCCTGGCGGCGCTGGCCCAGGTCGTCTCACCCGAGCCGGTACTGAGCGAGGAGCTGCTGGGACTGGCCCGGGCGGTCGCCGACCGGTACGCCGGCAGCCTCGCCGACGTGCTCCAGCTCGCCGTGCCGCCGCGCAGCGCCCGCGCCGAGCAACGGTCCTCGCCCGCCGCGCTGCCGCCGCCCCCGGCGCCCGAGCCGGGCTCCTGGAGCCGTTACGAGCAGGGGCCCGCGTTCCTGGAGTCACTGGCCCGCGGGGGCGCCCCGCGGGCGGTGTGGAACGCGCTGCCCGGGCCGGGGTGGAGCGAGGAACTGGCGCGAGCCGTCACGGCGACGCTGGCCTCCGGACGCGGTGCGCTGGTCGTCCTGCCGGACGGACGGGCCGTCGCCCGGATCGACGCCGCGCTCACCGCCCTGCTGGGCCGGGGGCGGCACGCGGTGCTCACCGCCGACGCCGGGCCGGAGAAGCGGTACGCGCAGTGGCTCGCCGTGCGGCGGGGGTCCGTACGGGCCGTCATCGGAACGCGCGCGGCCATGTTCGCGCCGGTGCGGGACCTCGGACTGGTCGCCGTCTGGGACGACGGCGACGACAGCCACAGCGAACAGCACGCCCCGCAGCCGCACGCCCGCGAGGTGCTGCTGCTGAGGGCGGCGCAGGACAGGTGCGGGTTCCTCCTGGGCGGCTGGAGCTGCACCGTGGAGGCCGCCCAGCTGGTGGAGACCGGCTGGGCCCGGCCGCTGGTCGCCGGCAGGGAACGGGTGCGGGGCGCCGCACCGCTGGTGCGCACCGTGGGGGACGGGGACTTCGCGCGCGACGAGGCCGCCCGCGCGGCACGGCTGCCGACGCTCGCCTGGCAGGTGGTCAGGGAAGGGCTGCGGCACGGCCCGGTGCTCGTGCAGGTGCCCCGGCGGGGGTACGTGCCGCGGATGGCGTGCGCCCGCTGCCGGGAACCGGCGCGGTGCCGCCACTGCGCCGGGCCGCTCGAGGCGCGGGGCTTTGACGATCTGCGGTGCGGCTGGTGCGGGCGCGAGGAGAGCGGCTGGCACTGTCCCGAGTGCGGCGGGTTCCGCCTGCGGGCCCAGGTGGTGGGGGCGCGGCGGACCGCCGAGGAACTGGGCCGCGCCTTCCCGGCCGTTGCGGTGCGCACCTCGGGGCGCGAGCACGTGCTGGACACGGTGCCGGCGGCGCCCGCGCTGGTGGTGAGCACACCCGGCGCCGAACCGGTCGCCGAGGGCGGGTACGCGGCGGCCCTGCTGCTGGACGGATGGGCCATGCTGGGCCGCCCCGACCTGCGGGCCGGGGAGGACGCGCTGCGCCGCTGGATCGGCGCGGCGGCGCTCGTCCGTCCGCAGTCGGCGGGGGGCACGGTGGTGGTGGTCGCCGAGCCGACGCTGCGGCCCGTGCAGGCGCTGGTGCGGTGGGACCCGGTCGGGCACGCGGTGCGGGAACTGGCCGAGCGCGCCGAGCTGGGGTTCCCGCCGGTGTCGCGGATGGCGGCGGTGTCGGGGCCGGGCCGGGCGGTGGCCGAGTTCCTGCGCGCGGTCGAACTGCCCGGGGAGGCGGAGGTGCTGGGCCCGGTTCCGCTGCCGGTCACCGCCGCGGGGCAGCAACGGCGACCGGGAGGGCCGCCTCCCGGCGAGCACTGGGAGCGGAGCCTGATCCGGGTGCCGCCGGGCAGGGGCGCCGCCCTGGCGGGCGCGTTGAAGGCCGCACAGGCGGCCCGGACGGCCCGGGGCGCAGGAGAGGCGGTGCGGGTGCGGATCGACCCGCCCGACATCGGGTGAGGGGCGCCGCGCGGCCGGTGTGCGACCCGCCCCGGGGCCCCGCCCTCCCGGAGGCGGTGCGTCCGGGAGGGCGGGGCCCCGGGGCGGGGGAGCGGGGGCGGGGAGCGGGTGGCTCAGCCGTTGCGGGGGCCGGGGAAGGCCGTCCGCCGCGGCTCGTCGCGCAGCGACGGGCTGCCCGCGGTGGGCTGGGTCGGCATGGAGCGGGTCTCGGAAACCGTCGGCACCGTGGAGAGGCCGGTGCCCACATTGACCGTGCGGGCGCCCGGCGGATCCGCCGCGTGCTCGGCCTCGGTGGCCTTCGGCATCTGCGCGGGGGCCCGGCGGGAGCCGTAACGGCGGTGCACCGCCTGCTTGGTGACGCCCAGCGCGGAGCCCACCGCATCCCACGAGAAGCCCAGTGAACGGTCGAAGTCCACGGCCGCCGTGACCAGGGTCTCGACACTGTCCCGCAGTTCCTGGGCGAGACGGACCGTCGGAGCGGGGGCGCGCCCGTAGACGACGAAGCCCGTGGAGGGGCCGGAGCGGCGCGGGCGGTAGACGTTGCCCAGTTGGGCGGTGAGCGTGCGCAGTGCGTCCACCTGCCGGCGGACCCGCTCGATGTCCCGCACCAGCAGGTGCAGGCTGGCCCGAGCCTGGGCGTCGTGGGTTGCGTGGTCGGCCATGAACAAGCCTCTCGAACCGGCGTTGAAAGGAAAGGGCCCGTACCGGGCCCGTGGTCAACTCTTTCTTGACCAACGCGGATTCGCCCCGCGGGTCACGGGGTGGGGCGTGGCGGCATATGCGTACGCCCCCGCGCACCACCCGCTTCCCGGGACGGGAGAGGGACGGCCCCCGCGGACGGCCCCTGCGGACGTCCCCCGTGGGCGCCCGCCGGCGGCGGCTCTCCCCGCACGGGCGCTTCCACCGCCGCCCCATAGACTGGTGCGTTGCCCGTGTCCGTCCCCGCCCGAGAGGCCCGAAGCACCCCATGAAGCTCGTCTTCGCCGGTACCCCCGAGGTCGCCGTTCCCGCACTGGACGCCCTCCTCGCCTCCGGGCGGCACGAGGTGGCCGCCGTCGTCACGCGGCCCGACGCGCCGGCCGGGCGGGGACGCAGGCTGGTCGCCTCCCCCGTCGCCGAACGGGCCGAGGAGGCCGGGATCGAGGTGCTCAAGCCGGTCCGGCCCAGGGACCCGGAGTTCCTGGAGCGCCTGAAGGAGATCGAGCCCGACTGCTGCCCCGTCGTCGCCTACGGCGCCCTGCTGCCCAGGGCGGCCCTGGACATCCCCGCCCGCGGCTGGGTCAACCTGCACTTCTCCCTGCTGCCCGCCTGGCGCGGGGCCGCCCCCGTGCAGCACGCCATCATGGCGGGCGACGAGATCACCGGCGCCTCCACCTTCCTCATCGAGGAGGGCCTCGACTCCGGGCCCGTCTACGGCACCGTCACCGAGGAGATCCGGCCCACCGACACCAGCGGCGACCTGCTCACCCGGCTGGCCTTCGCCGGCGCCGGGCTGCTCGCGGCGACCATGGACGGCATCGAGGACGGCACGCTGCAGGCCGTACCGCAGCCCGCCGAGGGCGTCAGCCTCGCGCCCAAGGTCGCCGTGGAGGACGCCCGCGTCGACTTCACCGCCCCGGCCCTGCGCGTCGACCGGGTGGTGCGCGGCTGCACTCCCGCCCCCGGCGCCTGGACCACCTTCCGGGGCGAGCGGCTGAAGATCGTCCAGGCCGCTCCCGTGCCCGGGCGGACCGATCTCGAGCCCGGCCGGCTGGCCGTCGGCAAGAACAACGTGTACGTCGGCACCGGTTCGTACGCCGTGGAGCTGCTGTGGGTGCAGGCCCAGGGCAAGAAGCCGATGCGGGCGGCGGACTGGGCGCGCGGGGCGCGGATCGCCGCCGGGGAGAGCGTCGGCACCTGACGCCGCGGGCGGCGGCACGCCCCGACGACGTAGGCTGGGGCGCGCACCCCACCCCACTTCCGGAGCACCTTTTTCGTGAGCGACCAGCCCCGTCGGCCCCGCCGGCCCGCCAAGCCCTACCGCCGGCCCAAGAAGGACCCCGTCCGCGTCCTCGCCTTCGAGGCCCTGCGGGCCGTGGACGAGCGGGACGCGTACGCCAACCTCGTCCTGCCGCCGCTGCTGCGCACGGCGCGCGAGAAGGGCGACTTCGACGCCCGGGACGCGGCGCTGGCGACCGAGCTGGTGTACGGGACGCTGCGCCGGCAGGGGACGTACGACGCGATCATCGCGGCCTGTGTCGACCGGCCGCTGCGCGAGGTGGACCCGCCGGTGCTGGACGTGCTGAGCCTGGGCGCGCACCAACTGCTCGGGACGCGGATCCCGACGCACGCCGCCGTGTCCGCCTCCGTCGAACTGGCCCGGGTGGTGCTGGGCGACGGGCGGGCCAAGTTCGTCAACGCCGTGCTGCGCCGGATCGCGCAGGACGACCTCGACGGGTGGCTGGAGCGCGTCGCACCGCCCTACGAGGAGGACCCCGAGGACCATCTCGCCGTCGTGCACTCGCACCCCCGCTGGGTCGTCTCCGCGCTGTGGGACTCGCTCGGCGGCGGGCGGGCCGGCATCGAGGACCTGCTGCGGGCCGACAACGAGCGCCCCGAGGTCACGCTGGTCGCCCGGCCGGGGCGGGCCACCACCGACGAACTGCTCGGCGAGGAGGCCGCCGTGCCGGGACGCTGGTCGCCCCACGCGGTGCGGCTGACCGAGGGCGGTGAGCCGGGCGCCGTCAAGGCGGTCGCCGAGGGCCGGGCCGGCGTCCAGGACGAGGGCAGCCAGCTCGTCGCCCTCGCGCTCGCCGCCGCGCCGGTCGAGGGCCGTGACCGGATGTGGCTGGACGGGTGCGCCGGGCCCGGCGGCAAGGCCGCGCTGCTCGCGGCGCTCGCCGCCGAGCGCGGTGCCGTGCTGCTCGCCTCCGAGAAGCAGCCGCACCGCGCCGGACTGGTGGCGAGGGCGCTGCACGGCAACCCCGGGCCGTACCAGGTCGTCGCCGCGGACGGGACGCGCCCGGCGTGGCGGCCCGGCAGCTTCGACCGGGTGCTGGTCGACGTGCCGTGCACCGGCCTCGGCGCCCTGCGCCGCCGCCCCGAGGCACGCTGGCGGCGCCGCCCGGAGGACCTGGCCGGCTTCGCCCCGCTCCAGCGCGGGCTGCTGCGCACTGCCCTGGAGTCCGTGCGGGTCGGCGGTGTCGTCGGCTACGCCACCTGCTCGCCCCACCTCGCGGAGACCCGGGCCGTGGTCGCCGACCTCCTCGGGCAGTTCCCGGACGCGGAGCTGATCGACGCCCGGCCGCTGCTGCCGGGCGTACCGGATCTGGGCGAGGGGCCCGACGTACAGCTGTGGCCGCATCTGCACGGCACCGACGCGATGTACCTGGCGCTCATCCGCCGGACCGGCTGACGCCCGCCTCCGGCTCCCGCACCCCGCCCCCGTCCTCGCGGGCCGACCGGTGCGGCCACCACACCTTCGGGCCCACGTCCAGGAACAGGGACGTGACCAGCACCGACCGCACGACGAAGGTGTCCAGCAGGACGCCCAGCGCGACCGCGAAACCGATCTCGGCGAAGGCGACCATGGGGAGCGTGCCGAGGGCGGCGAAGGTGCCGGCCAGCACCAGCCCGGCGGACGTGATGACGGAGCCCGTGGTGGCGAGCGCGGTGACCACACCGGGCCGGGTGCCCCGGCGGGCGGCCTCCTCGCGGATGCGGGTGGTCAGGAAGATGTTGTAGTCGATGCCCAGGGCCACCAGGAAGACGAAGACGAACAGCGGGAACTCGGTCGCCTCGCCCGCGTAGCCGAAGACGTACCGGAAGGCCAGGGCGCTGAGGCCGAGCGCCGCGGTGAAGGACAGGATCACCGTGCCGATCAGCAGCAGCGGGGCGACCAGGGAGCGCAGCAGGACGCACAGGATCAGCAGGACGACCACCAGCACCAGCGGGATGATCAGCACGTTGTCGCGCAGGGTGGCCCTGTCCATGTCCACCAGGGCCGCCGTACTGCCGCCCACCAGCGCGTCGGCGTCCGGCACCGCGTGCACGGCGTCGCGGACCCGCTCCACGGTCGCCTTCGCCGCCCCGCTGTCCGCCGGGGCGGTCATGGTCGCCTCGAACAGCACCCTGTCCCCGAAGGAGGGTCCGGCGCCCGGGAGCGGGCCGAGGGAGTCCGGGACGACGCCCTCCGTGGCGGCGACCGCGCGGCCCACCCGCTCGGCCTGCTCCCGGTCGGCGACGACGACGAGCGGATCACCGCTGCCCGCCGGGAAGTACCGTGCGGACACCTCCTGGCCCACGATCGAGTCGGGCTTCCCGATGAACGCGTCCGCGTTGCCGATGCCCTCGGCGCGCAACTGGACCATGCCCAGCGAGCAGAGCGCCAGCACCGCGGCCGTCACCCCCCAGACCAGGCGCGGGCGGCGGGCGATGCGGCGGCCCGTGCGGGCCCACGGGCCCCGCTCGGTCGGGTCGGGCGCGCCGTGGCGCGGTACCACCGGCCAGAAGATCCACCGTCCGAGGACGACCAGCAGCGCCGGGAAGAGCGTCAGCAGGGCCGACAGGGCGACCGCGACACCGATCGCGGCGACCGGGCCGAGGCCGCTGGTGGAGTTCATCTCGGCGGTCAGCAGCACCAGCGTGCTCAGGACGACGGTCGCGCCGGAGGCGAGCACCGCCGGGCCCGCGCGGCGCAGTGCCAGCGCCATCGCCTCGTGCCGGTCCGCGTGCCGGCGCAGCTCCTCCCGGTAGCGGGCGACCAGGAGCAGGGCGTAGTCGGTGCCCGCGCCGAAGACGAGCACCAGCAGGATGCCGGCGCTCTGGCCGTTGACCGTGAGCCCGCCGTGCTCGGCCAGCAGGTAGACCAGGGCCTGCGCCGTGAACAGCGCGACGATCACCGAGAACAGCGGGACCAGCAGCAGGGTCGGGCTGCGGTAGGTGATCAGCAGCATGACGACGACCACGGCCGTCGCGGCGAACAGCAGCGTGGAGTCGATGCCCTCGAAGCCCTCGGCGAAGTCCGCCGAGGTGCCGCCGGGACCCGTGACGTGCACGGCGAGCCCGTCGTCGCTCCCGCCGAGGCGGTCCCGGACGGAGTCGACCGCGGACGCGATCCGCTCCCAGCCCTTCTCGTCCATCGTGATCGGCACGTAGACCTGCGCCGCACGCGGGCCGGTCGCGCGGTCGTAGACCGGTCCGCGCGTCTCGTCGCCCCGGACCCCGTGGTCGCTCAACCGCTCGAGCCACGTCACGTCCTCGGCGATCCGCTCCCGGTCCGCCGCCGTCAGACCGCTCTCCCGGGCGTAGACCACGACCGCGGGGATCTGCTCGGGCCGGAAGTCCTCGGAGATCTCCAGGACCCGGGTCGACTCCGCGGAGCCCGGCAGCCAGGACGCCGCGTCGTTGTCCTGGGCGCCGGTGAGCCTCTGGGCGAGGGGCGCCACCAGGAACAGGACCACCAGCCACAGCAGCACCACCAGCCACTTGGTGCGTCGGCCGCACACCAGGTACGCGATGCCCCGGCTCCGGGTCATGACGCCCCCCGGAGCCGCGGACGGGGCCGCCGGGCCGCCCGACACGGCGCGGACGGCGGTGCCGGAACGTCCGACGACGAACTCAGGTCTGGACCGGAGGGACCATCCGTACCCGGGCATGGCAGGCTTGGTCCATGGCCGTGCAGATCAACCCCAGCATCCTGTCCGCCGACTTCGCCCGCCTCGCGGACGAGGCGAAGGCGGTCGAGGGAGCCGACTGGCTCCATGTCGACGTCATGGACAACCATTTCGTCCCGAACCTCACGCTCGGTGTGCCGGTCGTGGAGTCGCTCGCCCGTGCGACGGACACCCCGCTGGACTGCCATCTGATGATCGAGGCTCCCGACCGGTGGGCGCCCCAGTACGTGGAGGCGGGGGCCGGTTCCGTCACCTTCCACGTCGAGGCGGCCACCGCGCCGGTGCGGCTCGCCCGGGAGATCAGGGCCAAGGGCGCGCGTGCCTCCATGGCGCTCAGGCCGGCGACCCCCGTCGAGCCGTACGAGGACCTGCTCCCCGAACTCGACATGCTGCTCATCATGACGGTCGAGCCGGGCTTCGGGGGCCAGGCCTTTCTCGACATCATGCTTCCGAAGATCCGCCGCACCCGCGAGTTGATCAACAAGCACGGCCTGCAGCTCTGGCTCCAGGTCGACGGCGGGGTCTCGGCCTCCACCATCGAGCGGTGCGCCGACGCCGGCGCCGACGTCTTCGTCGCGGGTTCCG
Organism: Streptomyces viridosporus T7A; assembly: GCF_008704515.1. Taxonomy (NCBI): domain Bacteria; kingdom Bacillati; phylum Actinomycetota; class Actinomycetes; order Kitasatosporales; family Streptomycetaceae; genus Streptomyces; species Streptomyces viridosporus. The sequence goes on along the minus strand of NZ_CP023700.1, from coordinate 1,761,234 downwards.
CCGTGTACGGGGCCGAGGACCCGGCCGAGGCGGTGCGCGCACTGCGCCATCAGGCCGAGGCGGCGACGGCCGGGGCGTCGTGGGCGTGCGACCACTGAGCGTCAGGAACGTGAACGGCTCCCAGCAGGGCTGATCAACCGCGCCGGATCTGCAAGGATGAACGGCGAATCCAGAGTGTGAACGGCAGTGAGGAGAGCCCCGTGTCGGGTATGTCGGCGGGCCGGTCAGCCATGCGGATGGGACCCGCTGAGCTGGTGCAGGCGGCGGCCATGGCCCGCCGCTTCTACCTCGAGGGCAAGTCCAAGATCCAGATCGCCGAGGAGTTCGGCGTCAGTCGCTTCAAGGTGGCCCGGGTCCTGGAGACCGCTCTCGAACGGGATCTCGTACGGATCGAGATCCGCGTGCCGGCCGAGCTGGACGCCGAGCGCTCCGACGCGCTCCGCGCCCGCTACGGCCTGAGGCACGCCGTCGTGGTCGAGTCCCCGGTCGAGACCGAGGAGACACCCGACCCCGAGAACCTGGGAGAGGTGGCCGCCGACCTGCTCGGCGAACTGGTCAACGAAGGGGATGTGCTGGGCCTGGCCTGGGGCCGGTCCACCATCCACATGGCGGCGGCCCTGGACCGGCTGCCGCCCTGCACGGTCGTGCAGCTGACGGGGGTGTACGACGCCGGGACCGCCGAGCGCGGCTCGGTGGAGGCGGTGCGGCGCGCCGCGCAGGTGTCGGGCGGCGACGCCCACCCCATCTACGCGCCGATGCTGCTGCCGGACGCGGCCACCGCGGCGGCACTGCGCCACCAGACCGGGATCGCGCGGGCCTTCGAGTACTTCGACAAGGTCACGGTCGCCTGTGTCTCCATCGGCTCCTGGGAGCCGGGCATCTCGACGGTGCACGACATGCTCAGCGACGAGGAGCGGGCGCACTACGCCTCCCTCGGCGTCGCCGCCGAGATGTCCGCGCACCTCTTCGACTCCGAGGGGCGCCGGGTCGGCCGGGACCTGGGGGAGCGGTGCATCACGGTCAAGACCGACCAGCTCCGGCGCGTCCCCGAGGTCGTCGCGATCGCGGGCGGACAACGCAAGGGGCCCGCGATCGACGCGGTGCTGCGCTCCGGACTCGTCACCAGTCTGGTGACGGACACCTCGGCCGCGGACTACCTGATGACGGCGGGGCCGACGCCGAAGCCGGCGCTCAACCGGGCCGACCCCGACGGAAACTGACCGGCGGCCGGGAGGGGGCGGTCGCCGCCGCGCCCCTCGGCCGGCGCCCCCGCCCCCCGACCGCCTTCGGAGGTTCCTCCCACCCCCTCCCGACCTGCTTGGACGATGCGCCCGGGGATCGCGCACCGGCTGACATGGGACAATGAAGTACGTGCTCTTCCCCCTGGCTGACCTGCCCGGGGGCCACCTCTGATCGACTGGGATGTGCAGCACGTGCGTTTCCTCAACGACATCCAGCCCGCGTACGACCTGACGTACGACGACGTCTTCATGGTGCCGAGCCGGTCCGCGGTCGGCTCGCGTCAGGGCGTGGACCTCAGCTCCCCGGACGGCACGGGCACCACCATCCCGCTCGTCGTCGCCAACATGACCGCCATCGCCGGGCGCCGCATGGCCGAGACCGTGGCCCGCCGCGGCGGTCTCGTGGTCATCCCGCAGGACATCCCGATCGAGGTCGTCACCGAGGTCGTCTCCTGGGTCAAGAGCCGCCACCTGGTGCTCGACACCCCCATCGTGCTGGCCCCGCACCAGACCGTCGCCGACGCGCTCGCCCTGCTGCCCAAGCGCGCGCACAACGCGGGCGTCGTGGTGGACGACGGGCACAAGCCGGTCGGCGTGGTCACCGACACCGACCTGTCCGGCGTGGACCGCTTCACGCAGCTCACCGAGGTCATGTCCCGCGACCTGCTGCTCATCGACGCCGACATGGACCCGCGCGAGGCCTTCAACACCCTCGACGCGGCCAACCGGCGCTACGCCCCGGCCGTCGACTCCGACGGCCGTCTCGCCGGCATCCTCACCCGCAAGGGCGCCCTGCGCGCCACCCTGTACACGCCGGCCACCGACGACCGGGGGCGGCTGCGCATCGCCGCCGCCGTCGGCATCAACGGCGACGTGGCGGGCAAGGCCCGGCAGTTGCTGGAGGCGGGCGTCGACACCCTCGTCATCGACACGGCGCACGGCCACCAGGAGTCGATGATCAACGCGCTGAAGCTGGTCCGCGACCTCGACCCGCAGGTCCCGGTCGTCGCGGGCAACGTCGTCGCCGCCGCGGGCGTGCGCGACCTGATCGAAGCGGGCGCGGACATCGTCAAGGTCGGCGTCGGCCCCGGCGCCATGTGCACCACCCGCATGATGACCGGCGTCGGCCGCCCGCAGTTCTCCGCCGTCCTGGAGTGCGCGGCCGAGGCGAGGAAGTACGGCAAGCACGTGTGGGCCGACGGAGGGGTCCGCCACCCGCGCGACGTCGCGATGGCGCTCGCGGCCGGCGCGTCCAACGTGATGGTCGGCTCCTGGTTCGCCGGGACGTACGAGTCCCCGGGCGACCTCCAGCACGACGCGGACGGCCGCCCCTACAAGGAGTCGTTCGGCATGGCCTCCGCGCGCGCCGTGCGCAACCGCACCTCGGAGGAGTCGGCCTACGACCGGGCCCGCAAGACGCTGTTCGAGGAGGGCATCTCCACCTCCCGCATGTTCCTCGACCCGGCCCGGCCGGGCGTCGAGGACCTGATCGACTCGATCATCGCGGGCGTCCGCTCCTCCTGCACCTACGCCGGCGCCGGCTCGCTGGAGGAGTTCGCCGAGAAGGCCGTCGTCGGCATCCAGAGCGCCGCCGGCTACGCCGAGGGCAAGCCGCTGCACGCCAGCTGGAACTGACGGCGACCGCCTCCGCCGCACGGCCCCCGCTGATCCCGTCGCCGGGAGGGCGGGGGCCGCGGTGCGTCCGGGCGCGACGACCGTGGCCGCGGGGCAGCGGCCGGTGCGGCCGCGGCCCCGGGGGGTGATCTCCGACACCCCGCGCACGGGCGCCCTCCCCGCACCGCCCGGCCACCGCCTCCTCCCCGGCCGCCCGGACCGCCGGACGCACCGGGGCGCCGACGGGATCCGCCACGGGTGCGCCGGCCCCGGACCTGCCTGGTCAGGGAGGTGTCCGGCACCGGGGAGGCCCGGCCCGCCGACCGGCGGGCCGGACGCAACGGACGAAAGCCGCGGCGCAACGAACACCCGTTCCGGTGCGAAGAACGCAACGATCTTGCGGCGGTCCGCAAGATTGCTGCATTTCAACAGCAACGTCCGACCTCGTAGGGTTACGCGCTGTACGTGGTGCGGCGGGGGACCGCCCGGCGGGTCCCGGCTGTCGCGGGGCGCCGCCGGTCCCCGCCGCGGAACACCGGCAGCGATGAAGGAGTCAGCGCGTGCTCGACCAAGGCGCACCCCCGCACGACAACAGGCCCACCGCGTCGTCCGCCCCGGGCGCCGGTGCGCGCCTGATGCGCCGCAAGCCCGTGGAACGCCTGGTCGCGGAGGGTGGGCAGGGCGAGGGAGGATCACTGCGCCGCTCCCTCGGGCTGTGGCAGCTGACCATGATCAGCATCGGTGCCACCCTCGGCACCGGCATCTTCGTCGTCCTCGGCGAAGCCGTCCCCAAGGCCGGTCCGGCCGTCACCCTCTCCTTCGTCATCGCCGGTCTGACCGCCCTCTTCTCGGCCCTCTCCTACGCGGAGCTGGCGGGCACCATCCCGGTCTCCGGCTCCTCGTACTCGTATGCGTACGCAACGATGGGCGAGCTGATCGCCTGGGTCTGCGGCTGGTGCCTGGTCCTCGAGTACGGCGTGTCGGTCGCCGCCGTCGCCGTCGGCTGGGGCGAGTACCTCAACGAACTGCTCGACGGCACCATCGGCGTCACCATCCCGGCCGCGCTGTCCGCCCCGCCCGGCGACGGCGGCGTGTTCAACCTGCCCGCGCTGATCGTGGTCCTGCTCGCCATGGCGTTCCTGATGGGCGGCGCCCGCGAGTCCGCCCGCGCCAACACGATCATGGTCATGGTGAAGATCGGCGCGCTGGTGCTGTTCTGCGCCATCGGCGTCCAGGGCCTGCGCTCCGGCAACTACGAGAACTTCATGCCGCTCGGCATGGCCGGCGTCAGTGCCGCCGGGGCCACCCTGTTCTTCTCCTACATCGGCTTCGACGCCGCCTCCACCGCGGGCGAGGAGGCGAAGAACGCCCAGCGCGACCTGCCCCGGGCGATCCTGCTGTCGCTCGTCGTCGTCACCGCGCTGTACGTCCTCGTCGCCGCCGTCGCCGTCGGCGCCAAGCCCTGGGAGGACTTCACCGGCTCCGAGGCCGCGCTCGCCCAGATCATGCGCGAGGTCACCGGCCAGACCTTCTGGGGCACCCTGCTCGCGTTCTGCGCCGTCATCGCCATCGCCAGCGTCGTGCTGACCGTGCTCTACGGGCAGACCCGCATCCTGTTCGCCATGTCCCGGGACGGGCTCGTGCCCAAGGTGTTCGCCAGGGTCCACCCGAAGACCGGCACCCCCCGCGCCAACACCCTGATCGTCTCCCTGTTCTGCGGCGTGCTCGCCGCCGCGATCCCGCTCGGCCAGCTCGCCGACGCCACCAGCATCGGCACCCTGTTCGCCTTCGCGCTGGTCAACGTGGCCGTCGTGGTGCTGCGCCGGACCCGACCCGAGATGCCCCGCACCTTCCGGGTGCCGCTGTCGCCGGTCCTGCCCGCGCTGGGCTTCGGCTTCTGCGTGTGGATGATGGGCAGCCTGTCCACCGTCACCTGGGTGGTCTTCGGCGTCTGGATGGCCGTCGGCCTCGTGTTCTACTTCCTGTACGGCTACCGCCGCTCCCGGCTCGCCGCACCGGCCGCACCAGAAACGAAGTGAACCACCCGCAGTGCTGAACGATCTCGACGAACGCATCGTGCACGCCCTCGCCGAGGACGCCCGCCGCTCCTACGCGGACATCGGCCAACTCGTCGGCCTGTCCGCGCCCGCCGTGAAACGCCGCGTGGACCGGCTGCGCGCCACCGGGGCCATCACCGGCTTCACCGTCCGGGTGGACCCGGCCGCCCTCGGCTGGGAGACCGAGGGGTTCGTCGAGATCTACTGCCGCGGCAACACCTCCCCGGAGACCATCCAGCGGGGCCTGGAGCGCTACCAGGAGGTCGTGGCCGCCTCCACCGTCACCGGTGACGCGGACGCGATCGCCCAGGTCTTCGCCTCCGACATGCGCCACTTCGAACGGGTCCTGGAGCGCATCGCCGGGGAGCCGTTCGTCGAGCGGACCAAGTCCGTGCTGGTGCTGTCGCCGCTGCTGCGGCGCTTCTCGTCGGGATCGCCCACCCAGGGCCAGTAACCGGACTCTATGAGTCCGGTTGCGGCGTACGCTGAGTGCATGCTGCACCGCGCCAATTCCGGACATGTGCGGATCGGGCCGGCGGCTGACGCGAGCGCCCCCGTGTTCGTCGACTCCTCCGGTCGGCGGGCGCGCCTCCTGCGGCGCACCGGATACGGCCTGGCCGCACTGGCGGCCGCGTACATGGCGGTGCTGGGGATGAGCCTGATGGGCGCGACGCCGTTCGCGCCGGGTGCGATGCTGCCCCTCCCGGACGGCTCCGCGGCGCCCGCCGCACCGGACGGGACCCCGCCGACCCCCCTGACACCCGGCGACCCGTCCGCGCCGGGCCTGCGGGGGACCGGCGACCCGCGGCTCGCGGCCGCCCCGGGCGCCCTGCTCGTCCCGGGGCTCACGCTGCTCGGCCCGTCCGGAGCGCCCCTCCTCCTGCCTCCCGGGGACCCGCCGGCCACCGACGTGCCGACGCCCCCGGCTCCCGCCGGGCCGGAGGCACCGCCGTCCCAGGAGCCGCCCTCACCGGACCGGCCCGCGGCCCCGGACCCCGATGGCCCCGCCGCTCCCGGCCCCGCACCCGGCACGGGCGGTCCCACACCCGGCACGGGCGGTCCCACACCCGGCACGGGCGGCACGCCCGCCCCGCCTCCCCCCTCGTCGCCCGCACCCGGCGATGAGGCCGGGGAGCCCCCCGCCCCTCCGCCGGACCCCGGGTCCCCGCCCGGGACGCCGCCGCAGCCCGTCCCGCCCCCCGCCGCTCCGGAGCCCGGCCCCGCCGCGCCGCCCGGGAACTCCGGCGCCTCCCCGCCCTCCGGCCCGCCGGCGGTCGAGGCTCCCTGATGCCGGGGCGCCGCCGACGGCCGGACCGCCCCCCGCCGCCACCCCCCGGCCCGCGGCGCGACGGGGCGCACCCGCCGCGCCGGCACCGCTTCCGCCTCGCCGTCCCCCTCGTCCCCCTCGCCCCCCTCGTCTCTCTCGTCCTGCTGGCCTTCGTCGTCTCGGTGCTCCTGGTCGCGGGGTACACCTCCCGGGGCTTCACCGGTGACCAGGAGCGCCGCGGCGGACACTCGGCCGACGGCGTCCCCCGGGAGGTCACCGGCGGCGGCCCGATCGTCGACGCCGCCCACGACCCCCCGCGCACCTTCCGCGTACCGGACAGGACGGTGGTGCTGACCTTCGACGACGGCCCCGACCCCGTCTGGACCCCCCGCGTGCAGGCGGTGCTCGACCACCACGGCGTCCCCGGCACCTTCTTCGTCACCGGCCAGCAGGTCGCGCGCCACCCGGAGACCCTGCGCCGGGTGATCCGGGCCGGACACGAGATCGGCGTGCACACCTTCTCCCACCGGGACCTGGCCACCCAGTCCGCGGGCGCCACCGACCGGGAGCTGGCGCTGACCCAGCTCGCCCTCGCGGGAGCCGGCGGCATCAACAGCTCCCTCATGCGGATGCCCTACTCCGCCACCCCCTCCGCCCTGGACGCCCCGGAGTGGTCCGCGGCCCGGCGCCTGGGCGACAAGGGGTACGTCCTGGCCTTCATCGACCGGGACACCAGGGACTGGCAGCGGCCGGGCGCCCGGGCGATCGCCGACGCGGCCGTACCCGACGTGCCGGGCAGGGGCGCGGTGGTCCTCCTGCACGACGCGGGAGGGGACAGGTCGCAGACCGTCGCGGCCCTCGAGCTCCTGATCCCCCGGCTCCAGGCGCAGGGCTACCGCTTCGCCACCCTCGCGGACGTCCTGCGCACCGACAGCCTCACCACCCCCGTGGACACCGCGGCCCTGTGGCAGGGACGCCTCTTCGTGACGGCGGTGTCGTTCTCGGGGACGGCGGTGTCGGTCGTCGGCACGCTGCTGCTGGTGGTCGGGGCGCTCGTCCTCGCACGGTGTGCGCTGCTGCTCGTCCTGGCCCGCCACCACGCCCGCCGGCGTCCGGGGCCCGGCACCGGGACGGGCCGCCCGGTCACCCGGCCCGTCAGCGTCGTGGTCCCCGCCTGCAACGAGAGGCTGTGCATCGCCAAGACGCTCCGCTCCCTGGCCGCCGGCGACCATCCCGTCGAGATCGTCGTCGTGGACGACGGCTCCGACGACGGCACCGCCGAGATCGCGGAATCACTCGCCCTGGAGTCGGTCACCGTCGTCCGCCGGCCGAACGGCGGCAAGCCCGCCGCCCTCAACACCGGCATCCTGCGGGCCTCCCACGACCTCGTCGTGCTGCTGGACGCCGACACGGTGTTCGCCCCCTCGACCGTCCGCCGCCTCGTCCAGCCGTTCGCCGACCCCGCCGTCGGCGCCACCGCCGGGAACGCCAAGGTCGGCAACCGCCGGAGCCTGCTGGGCCGCTGGCAGCACATCGAGTACGTGATGGGCTTCAACCTCGACCGCCGCATGTACGACCTGCTGCGCTGCCTGCCCACCGTCCCCGGTGCCGTCGGCGCGTTCCGCGTCAGCGCCCTGCGGGACGCCGGGATGATGAGCGGGGACACCCTCGCCGAGGACACCGATGTCACCATGGCCCTCCACCGGGCCGGGTGGGAGGTGGGCTACGTGGAGGACGCGCTCGCCTGGACCGAGGCGCCGGCCACGTTGCGGGAACTGTGGCGCCAGCGCTACCGGTGGAGCTACGGCACCATGCAGGCCGCGTGGAAGCACCGGCACGCGGTGTTCGAGCGCGGCCACGCGGGCCGCTTCGGCCGTCTGGGCCTGCCGCTGCTGGTCGTCTTCCAGATCCTCACTCCGCTGCTCGCCCCCCTGATCGACATCCTGACCGTCTACGGCCTGGTGTTCGGCGATCCGCTCGGCACGCTGGCGGCGTGGACCGGAGTGCTGGCGGTGCAGGCCGTGTGCGCCGGCTACGCGTTCCGTCTCGACGGTGAGAGCCTCCGGCCGCTGTGGGCGCTGCCCCTGCAACAGGTCGTCTACCGGCAGCTGATGTACCTGGTGCTCGCCCAGGCGTGCCTCACCGCGGTCAACGGACACCGGCTGCCCTGGCAGCGGCTCAAGCGCAGCGGGGACGTGGTGCTGCCGCCCCAGCCGTCCCCCCGGGAGCCCTGAGTACCGGCCGTGCGGGGAAACCGCGGGACGGGCCGGGTCCCTCCCGTCTAGTATCGGTGCCATGACCTGGCGACATTGATCCACCAGCCGTGCCTCCCGAGGGCCGCCTCGGGCACCGCGCGTCCTCCGCGTCCGGTGTCCGAACCACCCCAACGGGAAGGCCCCATGACTCTCACGCCCACGCGTGGGTCCGACGTCCGCGTGCGACGGCTGACCACCACGCTGTACGGCTACGCGTTCCTCGAAGACTTCATCCTGCTCTACCCGGTGTACGCGCTGCTGTTCAGCGACACCGGTCTCACGGTCTGGCAGATCTCCTCCCTGTTCGCGCTCTGGTCCCTCACCGGAGTGCTGCTGGAGGTCCCCTCCGGTGCCTGGGCCGACGCCGTCTCCCGCCGGCTGCTGCTGTGGCTCGGCCCCCTGTTCACCGCCACCGGCTTCGCCCTGTGGGTGCTGCTGCCGTCCTACGGCGCCTTCGCGGTCGGCTTCGTCCTGTGGGGCATCGGCGGAGCGCTCGGTTCCGGTGCGCGGGAGGCGCTGGTCTACGACGAACTGGAACGGCTCGACGCGGCCGACCGCTACGCCCGGGTCATGGGCCGGGCCCGCGCGGCCGGACTGGTCGCCGTCATGGCGGCCATGGCACTCGCCGGCCCGGTGTTCGCCCGGGGCGGGCACACCGCCGTCGGCGCCGCCAGCGTGCTGGTGTGCCTGCTGGCGGCGGTCACCGCCACCCGGTTCCCCGAGCACCGCTCCCCGGCGGCCGGACCCGGAAGCTGGACGGCGACCCTGCGCGCCGGACTCGCCGAGGCGCGCGCCGACCGTTCCGTGCGCGGGGCCCTGCTGCTGGTCCCGGCCGTGGGCGCCGTGTGGGGCGCCCTCGACGAGTACACGCCGCTGCTGGTCCGCGACACCGGCGTCGCCGACGGGACGGTTCCCCACCTGCTCCTGCTGATCTGGGCCGGTGCCACCGCCGGCAGCCTGCTCGCCGGGGAGGGCGAGCGCCTCGGCACGGCCGGGCTCGCGGCCCTGCTCGCCGGTGCCGGTCTCGCCCTGGCCGCCGGCTCGGCCGCCGGCACCCCGGCCGGGCTCGTCCTCGTCGCCCTCGCCTTCGGCGGCTTCCAGGCGGCGACGGTCCTGGCCGACGCCCGGCTCCAGCGGTGCATCGAGGACACCGGGCGGGCCACCCTCACCTCGGTCGCGGGACTGGGCACGGAGCTGGCCACGGTCGCGGTCTTCGGCGGTTACGCGGCGATCGCCTCGGGGCACGCGCACGGCACCGCCTTCGCGGTGTTCGCGGTGCCCTATCTGGTGACCGCGTTGCTCCTGGTGCTCACGGGGCCATTGCGCTCGCGGCGCGGCATCCCGTAGGTTGTGCGCCACTCGCTACCGGCCGGTAACACCGGCCGGCAGCCGCTTCGCCGCCCAGTCACCCGAGCGTCCTGGGGAGAGCCATGCGCCGACTCGTCGGCCGTCCCACCACGGTCCGCGCCCGCATCGTCGCGCTCGTGTCCGCTCCGGCGCTCGCCCTGCTGGCGCTGTGGACCTTCACCATGGTGTCGGTCACCGGCGAACTGCGCGCGCTGGTCCGGCTGCAGGGCGTGTACGAGGACTTCGGCACGCCCGTCGACACGGCGATCGGGCAGATCCAGATCGAACGGCGGCTGGCGGCCGCGTACTTGGGGGTGGAACACCGTACGCCCGCGACCCGGGACCTCATGGAGCAGCAGCGCCGCACCGACCGCGCCGTGAAGGCCATGCGCGACGCGATCCGGGACGGCGACCGCGACCGGCTCACCGGCCGGCAGCGCCAGGCCCTCGACGCCGTGGTCGCCGCCGCCGGCGAACTGGAGGGGCTGCGCCAGCGGGTCCTGTCCCGCGCCATCTCCTGGGACCGGGCCGTCGAGGAGTACGGTGCGCTGGTGGAGCCCGGGTTCGGCGTCCAGTCCGCCCTCACCGCCCTGCAGGCCGGACAGCTCGCGCGGGAGGCGCAGGTCGTCGTCGAGCTCGTCCGGGTGAGGGAGTTCGTCTCCCGTGAGGACGCCCTCGTCGCCGGGGCGCACGCGGCCGGCCGGCTGACCGACCGGCAGTACGACACGCTCACCGCGACGATCGAGCACCGCCGCGTCTTCGAGCGGACGTACGTGCCCGACCTTCCGTCCGACTCGCGGGCCTTGTTCGAGGAGTTCCAACGCGGCGAACTGCACGGCGCGTTGACCCGGAGCGAGGACGCGCTGCTCCGGGCGGGGCCGGAGCGCGCCGGTGCCGCCGTCGCGGCCGTGTCCTGGCGCACGACCACCGACCGGGCCGTCACGCGCTACATGGAGCTGTGCACCCGGGCGGCCCTCAACTCCGCCGAGCGCGGCCGGGCCTTCGCCCGACAGGAGCTGATCGAGGCGGCCGTCGTGGGCGGGCTCGGACTGGCGGTCATGGGCCTGTCCCTGGGGTGGGCGGTGCGCGGCGCCCGCCGCATCTCCCGCCGCCTGGAGCTGCTGCGGGATTCCGCCGATCTGCTCACCACACGACAACTCCCCGACGTCATGGCCCGGTTGAGCGCCGGAGAGGAGGTGAACGCGGCCGCCGAGGCGCCGCCGCTGGCCGACGCGGAGGCGGAGCCCGACGAGATCGGCCAGGTCGGCCGGTCCTTCAACGCGGCCCGCCTCGCCGCCGTCGAGGCCGCCGTCCGGCAGGCCACCCTGCGCCGCGGGCTGTTCGCGGTGCTGCTCTCCATCGCCCGGCGCAACCAGACCCTCGTGCACCGCCAGCTGAAGCTGGTCGACACCCTGGAACGGCGCACGGACGATCCCGAGGCGCTGGAGCAGCTGTTCCGCATCGACCACCTCACCACCCGGATGCGGCGCCACGCGGAGAACCTGATCATCCTCTCCGGCGCGGCCCCGGGCCGCAGATGGCGCCGCCCCGTGCCCGTCGCCGATGTCGTCTCCTCCGCCGTGAGCGAGATCGAGGACTACGCGCGGGTGGAGGTGCCGCCCATGGACCGGGTCGGCATCGCGGCGGACGCCGTCGCCGACGTCGTCCACCTCGTCGCCGAACTCCTGGAGAACGCCACGGTGTTCTCGCCCCCGCACACCCGGGTGACCCTGCGCACCGGCCGGGAGCGCGGTGGCTTCGTCCTGCGGATCGACGACCGGGGGCCCGGTCTCGGCTCCGGACCGCTCCACCAGGCCCATCGCACCCTCGGCCACCCCGACGACTTCGACCCGTCCCGCCACGACCGGCTCGGCCTGTACGTGGTCGGCCGGCTCGCCGCACGGCACGCCATCGAGGTGACGCTGCACGAGTCCCCGTACGGCGGGACGACGGCCGCCGTGCTGCTGCCGGGCGGGGTCCTGGCGGACCTGGAGGCCGAAGATCCCGAGGTGCCTGAGGGGCCCGAGGCGCCCGAGGAGACGGAGGGCGTGTCCTCCTTGCCGTGCTTGCCGTGACCGACGACGACCACTGGTACGAGGACGAGACCGGCCCGATGGTGCGCCCCTATGCCCTCACCCGGGGCCGCACCCGGCCGTCGGGCGGGCCCGCCATCACCCTGCTGTCCCAGGTGGGCGCCGTGGAGTCCGGGCTGTCACGCCCCGCTGTCGACCACGCCCCCGCCGGCCTGCTCGACCTGGTGCGCCGCCGGGGCCCGCTGCCCGTGGTCGAGCTCGCCGCGGTCGCGGACCTGCCGCTGACCGTCGTCCGCGTGCTGCTCGCCGACCTGGCCGGGGCCGGTCTGGTGCGGATCGGCGCACCGCGCCGCACGGACGGGGCGGCGGCCGACCCGGAGCTCCTGCGCGAGATCGTGGCACGGCTCCGGGAGCTGTGACCCCCGCCTCCCGCCGGCCGCGTGCCGGGCGTCGCGGTGCGGTGCGGTGAGGGGTGAACGGGGCATCGAGCGCGACGGCGGCCGTGCGTTCGGTACGGCGGTCGACGGCGGCCCTTTCCGCAGGTGGGACGGGCACTCGCCCCCGCGCGTCCCCGGCCGGAAACGGGCCCCGAGCGGGGCCGTGCAACGAATCGCCGCCGACCCCGCCCCGGACGCAACGATTCGCTCACCGGCGCGCAACGGCTTCTCCTTGTTCCGCCGAGCCGGCCGACCGTACCGTCTATCTGACCCCCGCACCCCCGCGTACCTGTGAGGAACACGCATGCGCACCGCCCTGCTCCAGAGCTCCGGACGGCCCGGATCCGTCGTCGAGAACCTCAAGGTCCTCGACGAGGCCGCCGGCCGTGCCGCCGCCGCGGGCGCCGGGCTGCTGGTCACCTCGGAGATGTTCCTGACCGGGTACGCGATCGGCGACGACATCGCCCGGCTCGCCGAACCCGCCGACGGCGACGCGGCCGACGCGGTCGCCGAGACGGCCGCCCGGCACGGGCTCGCCGTCGCCTACGCCTACCCGGAACGCGCCGGCGACGCGGTCTTCAACTCCGTCCAGCTCGTCTGCGCGGACGGCACCCGTCTGGCGAACTACCGCAAGACCCACCTCTTCGGCCGCTTCGAGCACGACCACTTCACCCCGGGGGACCGGCCCGTGGTCCAGGCCGAGCTGAACGGCCTCACCGTCGGCCTGCTGATCTGCTACGACGTGGAGTTCCCGGAGAACGCCCGCGCCCACGCCCTGGCCGGCACCGACCTCCTGCTGGTGCCCACGGCTCTGATGCACCCCTTCCCGTTCGTCGCCGAGTCGGTCGTGCCGGTGCGGGCCTTCGAGAACCAGATGTACGTCGCGTACGTCAACCGGGTCGGCCGGGAGGGCGAGTTCGAGTTCGTGGGCCTGTCCACCCTCGCCGGTCCCGACGGGATCGCCCGCGCCCGGGCGGGCCGTGCGGAGGAACTCGTCCTCGCCGACGCGGATCCCGTGTTCCTCGCCGCCTCCCGCGAGAACAACCCGTACCTGGAGGACCGCCGTCCCGGCCTCCACGGATCCCTCGTCTGAATCCCCACGCCGTCTTCCCCGTGCAAGGAGCCCGTACCCCATGACGTCCACGGTGCCCAACGCCGTCGAGCACGCCGACGAGCAGCAGCCGCCGATCACCATGTTCGGCCCGGACTTCCCGTACGCGTACGACGACTTCCTCGCCCACCCGGCGGGCCTCGGCCAGGTCCCCGCGACCGAGCACGGCACCGAGGTTGCGGTCATCGGCGGCGGTCTGTCCGGCATCGTCGCCGCGTACGAGCTGATGAAGATGGGCCTCAAGCCGGTCGTGTACGAGGCCGACCGGATCGGCGGCCGGCTGCGGACCGTGGGCTTCGAGGGCTGCGACCCCTCCCTGACCGCCGAGATGGGCGCGATGCGCTTCCCGCCGTCCTCCACGGCGCTCCAGCACTACATCGACCTGGTGGGTCTCGAGACCCGCCCGTTCCCCAACCCCCTCGCCGAGGTGACCCCTTCGACCGTCGTCGACCTCAAGGGGGAGACGCACTACGCCGAGACCCTGGACGACCTGCCCCAGGTGTACCGGGACGTGGCCGACGCCTGGGCCACGTGCCTCGAGGAGGGCGCCGACTTCTCCGACATGAACCGCGCGATGCGCGAGCGGGACGTCCGGCGCATCCGCGAGATCTGGGCGCGGCTGGTCGAGAAGCTCGACAACCAGACCTTCTACGGCTTCCTCTGCGACTCCGAGGCCTTCAAGTCCTTCCGGCACCGCGAGATCTTCGGCCAGGTCGGCTTCGGCACCGGCGGCTGGGACACCGATTTCCCCAACTCCATCCTGGAGATCCTCCGGGTCGTCTACACCGAGGCCGACGACCACCACCGCGGCATCGTCGGCGGCTCCCAGCAGCTGCCGCTGCGCCTGTGGGAGCGCGAGCCGGAGAAGATCGTCCACTGGCCGTACGGCACCTCGCTGAAGTCCCTGCACGTGGACGGCGCGCCGCGTCCGGCGGTGACCCGGCTGCACCGCACCGCGGGCAACCACATCACGGTGACGGACGCGGACGGCGACATCCGCACGTACCGGGCGGCGATCTTCACCGCCCAGTCCTGGATGCTGCTCTCCAAGGTCGCCTGCGACGACTCCCTCTTCCCGATCGACCACTGGACGGCGATCGAGCGCACCCACTACATGGAGTCCAGCAAGCTCTTCGTGCCCGTCGACCGTCCCTTCTGGCGGGACAAGGCCGTCGACGACAGGGGGAACCCGACCGGCCGGGACGTGATGTCGATGACGCTCACCGACCGCATGACCCGCGGCACCTACCTGCTCGACAACGGCCCGGACCGGCCCGCCGTCATCTGCCTGTCCTACACCTGGTGCGACGACAGCCTGAAGTGGCTGCCGCTGTCCGCGAACGAGCGGATGGAGGTCATGCTGAAGTCGCTCGGCGAGATCTACCCGGGCGTCGACATCAGGAAGCACATCATCGGCAGCCCGGTCACGGTCTCCTGGGAGAACGAGCCCTACTTCATGGGCGCGTTCAAGGCCAACCTGCCCGGCCACTACCGCTACCAGCGGCGCCTGTTCACCCACTTCATGCAGGACCGGCTGCCCGAGGACAAGCGGGGCATCTTCCTCGCCGGCGACGACATCTCCTGGACGGCCGGCTGGGCCGAGGGCGCCGTCCAGACCGCGCTGAACGCGGTCTGGGGCGTCATGCACCACTTCGGCGGCGCGACCGACCCGGCCAATCCGGGCCCCGGCGACCTCTACGACGAGATCGCCCCGGTGGAACTGCCCGAGGACTGAGGCCCCCTCAGTCCGGCAGGGGCGTGAGCAGCATGCGGCCCGCGAAACCGACCGCCGTGTCCAGGCGCTCGGTGAACTCCTGGGCGACGTCCGGCAGACGGCGCAGCACCCACAGGGCCCGGGCCGCCGTCCAGGCGGCGTCCCGGGCGCGGTCCAGACTCCACGCGCCCAGCAGGTGGGTCAGCGGATCGGCGATCTGGAGCAGGTCGGGGCCCGGCATCAGATCCTCGCGGATGCGCTCCTCCAGCGAGACGAGGAGGTCGCCCACCCGGTCGAACTCGTCCTCCAGATCGACGGGGGCGCAGCCGAGCGCACGACAGGCGTCCACGACGGCGAGCGCGAGATCGTGGCCGATGTGCGCGTTGATGCCCGCCAGCGCGAACTGCAACGGGCGCACCCCGGGATGGCGGCGGAACTGGAACAGCGGACGCCAGCAGGCCGGTGGCCGCCGCTCCTCCAGCAGCGCCTCGACCGCCCGCAGGTAGCGCTCCGCGAACCGCACGTCCAGCGTGATCGCCGCCCGCGCGTCGGCGAACCGGCCCGCGTCGACGTCCCGGTCCACCGCCTCCGTCACGGTGAGGTAGACGCGGTTGAAGACCGCCAGCCCGTCCCGGTCCGGCAGGGCCGCGTCGAGGGCGCGCATACGGGAGACGACCGCGTCTACGGGCGTGAGGACCTGTTCGCTCTGCGCCATGAGCGCAGGGTCGCACCTTTGGGGTGGTGGCCGTGGCGGCGGGCCCGAGGCTTCCCCGGATCGGGGGAACGCGCCGCCGTGGGGGAGGGGGAGCAGGACTGTGCCGGGCTCGCGTGCCCGGCGCCTGGCCGCACGGAGGCACGAGCGCCGTCGCGCCGCCCGGCGGGGCACGGTGGTCGCGGTGGCCTCATCGTCGTCCTCGAGCCGGACTCCATCGCCCAGTCCGCGTGCCTCTCCGCGGGCGAGCGCGCCGACCGGTTCGCCTCGCCGGCCCGCGCCGGACGGGTGCTGAAGGACGCCGACCCCGGGGCGCGCGTCTACTTCGACGCCGGGCACTCCGGACGGAACGCGCCCGCGGAACAGGCCGGTCGGCTGCGCCGGGCCGGAGCCGCCTCGGCCGCCTCCTCCGACGGCGTCTTCAGCAACGTGTCCGACTTCCGTGCCACGGCCGACGAGGTCGCTCACGTCCGGGCCGTGCTCGACGCCCTCGGCGGCCCGCCGGGCCTCGGCGCGGTGATCGACACCAGCCGCAACGGCAACGGCGCCCCGGCCGGCGGCGAGTGGTGCGACCGGGCGGGCCGCAGGCTCGGCCGCGCCCCGGCGCTCGGTACCGGCGAGCCGGGGATCGACGCCCACCTGTGGGTGAAGCTGCCGGGGGAGTCGGACGGCTGCACGGGGGCGCCGGGCGCCTTCACCCCGTCGTACGCCTACGAGTTGGCCCGCTGAGGGCTCTCGTCGCCCGGGTCGCCCCTGCCGCTGTCGTCGTAGGAGGAGGTGCCCTCGTCGAGCAGCGGCTCCTGCGTCTTGAGGTGGGCGGGCGCGAAGGCGCGCAGCGCGTGGTAGCCGGTGATGACGACGAGCGTGCCCAGCGCGATGCCGCTGAGGGAGAAGGTGTCGGAGAACTCCATCGTCACGTTGCCGACGCCGATGATGATGCCCGCGGCGGCCGGTACCAGGTTCAGCGGATTGCGCAGGTCCACCTTTGCGTTGATCCAGATCTGGGCGCCGAGCAGGCCGATCATGCCGTACAGGATGACCGTGATCCCGCCGAGCACACCGCCGGGGATCGCGGCCACGACCGCGCCGAACTTCGGGCAGAGGCCGAACAGCAGGGCGAAGCACGCGGCGGCCCAGTACGCGGCGGTCGAGTAGACCCGGGTCGCCGCCATCACGCCGATGTTCTCGGAGTAGGTGGTGTTGGGCGGGCCGCCGACGGCGGTGGACAGCATGGAGCCGACGCCGTCGGCGGAGATGGCCGTGCCCAGCTTGTCGTCGAGGTTGTCGCCGGTCATCTCGCCGACGGCCTTGACGTGCCCGGCGTTCTCGGCGATCAGCGCGATGACGACCGGCAGGGCGACCAGGATCGCCGACCACTCGAAGGACGGGCCGTGCAGGTTCGGCAGCCCGAACCAGTCGGCCTGGCCCACACCGGACAGGTCCAGGCGCCAGTGGTCGGTGACCTTTCCGCTCGCGTCCGCGGAGTGGATCTGGCCGAAGACCAGGTCGAGGACCCAGGAGAGCGCGTACCCGAAGACCAGCCCGAGGAAGATCGCGACACGGGACCAGAAGCCCCGCAGGCACACCACCGCCAGGCCGGTGAACAGCATCACGGACAGGGCGGTCCACTGGTCCTGCGGCCAGTACGTGGCGGCGGTCACCGGCGCCAGGTTGAAGCCGATCAGCATCACCACCGCGCCGGTGACGATCGGCGGCATCGTGGCGTGGATGATCCGCGCCCCGAAACGCCGCACCGCGAGCCCCACCAGGAACAGCGCGGCCCCGACCACGAACACCGCGCCGGTCACGGTGGCGCTCGACCCGCCCTGGGCCCGGATGACCGCGGCGACGCCGACGAAGGAGAGCGAGCAGCCCAGGTAGCTGGGCACCCGCCCCCGGGTCGCCAGCAGGAAGACGATGGTCGCGACACCCGACATCATGATCGCGAGGTTGGGGTCCAGGCCCATGAGGACCGGGGCGACGAAGGACGCCCCGAACATGGCCACGACGTGCTGGGCGCCGAGCCCGACGGTGCGGGGCCAGGAGAGCCGTTCGTCGGGGCGGACCACCGCTCCGGGCGCCGGAGTGCGTCCGTCGCCGTGCAGTGTCCAGCGGACGCCGAGATTCATGGGTCGTCGCTTTCGTCGTACGTGCAGCGTGTCCGGACCATTGTCAGGGGTGAACAGGAGTGCTCCGCACGGCCCGACCGGGTGGGCCCGCCCCGGCTGAGCGACTGCTTAGGATGAGGGCGTGCCGCTGTTCGATGTATGCGGCATTCATCCCGTGCGTCCCAGGAGCCCCACCCGTGACCGTCGACGTCCCGACCGCCCCCGCCCCGTCCCACGGCCGGCTGATCCCCGTGACCGTCCACTTCGACGACCTCGACGCGCTGGGGCTGCTGCACAACGCCCGCTACCCGCTGCTGGTCGAGCGGGCCTGGACCGAGCTGTGGCAGGAGAAGGGCATCCGCTTCGAGGGCGACTGGGCCGCGGCCGGCGACGCCTGCAACGCGGTCAGGGAGTTCCGGATCGGCTACGAGGCGCCGGTGACCCGGACCGGCGCCCACGCCGTCCACCTCTGGCTGGACCGGCTCGGCACGACCGGGCTGACCTACGGCTTCCGCTTCTGTTCGCCGGACGGCGCGGTGACGTACGCGCGGGGCAGCCGGGTGCTGGTGCGGCTGGACGCCGGGACGCTGCGCCCGGCGCCCTGGAGCGAGGCGTTCAGGGCCGCGGCCCGGGAACTGCTGCGCCCGGACGCGTGATCGGCGTACGGTCCCCGGCGCGCAGGACCCTCGCGAAGCCGGCCAGGCCGCACGACAACACCGTGACCAGGACGAACGACACCATCAGACTGGTCGCCTGGGCCAGCAGCCCGATCGCGCTCGGAGCGATCAGGCCCGAGGTGTAGGTGATGGTCGCGACGCCCGCGATGGCCAGGCTCGGGTTGGGGCCGCTGCGCCCGGCGGCGGCGAAGCACAGCGGCACGACCACCGCGATGCCCAGGCCCATCAGGGCGAAACCGCCCATCGCCATCGCGGGGTGCCGCGCCAGGACGATCAGCAGTCCGCCGAGCACGGCGAGCGCCCCGCTCGCGCGGACCGTGCGGACGGCGCCGTAGCGGTCCACCACCCGGTCCCCGGCGATCCGGGCGATCGCCATGGTCAGGGTGAAACCGGTGGTGCAGGCGGCGGCGAGACCGGCCGAGGCGTCGAGCCGGTCGCGCAGGTAGACCGCCGACCAGTCCAGGCTCGCGCCCTCCGCGAACACCGCGCAGAACCCGATCGCGCCGATCAGCAGCGCGGAGCGCGGCGGCAGCGCGAACCTCGGCGGCGGCTCCTCGTCCTCGGCGGGCTGCAGATCCAGCACCCAGGCGCAGGCGGTGACGCCCACCGCCGTCAGGACGGCGGCCGCGAGCACGTGGTGCAGCCGGGCGTCCGCACCGAGGTGCGCGGCGAGCGTGCCGGCCGCCGAGCCGACCAGGGCGCCGACGCTCCACATGCCGTGCAGCCCGGACATGATCAACTTGTCGAGACGGTTCTCCACCTCCACGCCCAGCGCGTTCATCGCCACGTCGGACATGCCGGCCGTGGCGCCGTAGACGAACAGGACCAGGCAGAGCGTGAGCATGTTCGGGGCGAGCGAGGGGAGGACGAGCGCGAGCGTCCACAGGGCGATCAGTCCGCGCAGGGCGGCGCGGGCGCCGAAGCGGTGACTGATCCTCCCGGCGAGCGGCATCGCGACGGACGCGCCGAGCGCGGGGAAGGCGAGCGCCAGCCCGAGCTGCCCCGCGCCGACCCCGGCGTGGTCCTGGATCCACGGGACGCGGGTGGCGAACGAGCCGGTGACGGCGCCGTGCACGGCGAACACGGTGGCCACGGCGTACCGCGCCCGTCTCACCTCGAGCCGCCCATGGACCTCTGCACCCATCCGCCCCGCCCCTTCGGCCGTCCGTCCCGCGCGTGCCGCCGTAAACTATCAGGGAACCTGCCTGATGGATAAGTGGTTCACGGCTGACTCCGCACCGCCGGTCCCGGACCCGACCGGCCCCGCCGATCTGGGAGGATCCCGCCATGGCCGCATCCCCGAGCACCGCCAGAGCCATCAACGACCGGCTCGCCCTGCGTCTGCTCCAGCGGGAGGGCCCGCTGACGGCAGGCCGGCTGAAGCAGCTGACCGGGCTCTCCCGGCCGACCGTCGCCGACCTCGTCGAGCGCCTCACCGCCGCCGGTCTGGTCGCGGTGGTCGGAGAGGCGGGGGAGCAGCGGCGCGGACCCAACGCCAAGCTGTACGGCATCGTCGCCGGCCGGGCGCACCTGGCCGCGCTCGACGTGCGTACCGAAGGCGTCGCCGTGGTCGTCTCCGACCTCGTCGGCGAGGTCCTGGCCGAGTCCTCCGTGCCCATCACCGGGGAGGCGGGGACGGGGCCGGCCGTGGAGCGGGCGGTGGCGCTGGTCGAGCGGACGGTGAAGGAGGCGGGCGCCGACCGGCTGCACACCGTCGGGATCGGCGCGCCGGGACTGATCGACCCCGCGAGCGGCGCACTGCGCGACTCCACCGGCCTGCCCGAGTGGCACCGCCACCTGGTCGACGCGCTCCAGGAACGCCTCCCCGAGGCCCGCGTCAGCGTGGAGAACGAGACCAACCTCGCCGCACTGGCCGAGCAGCGCGACGGGGCGGCCGGCGACCGGGACACCTTCGTCCTGCTGTGGCTGGGCCACGGCACCGGCGCGGCCGTGATCCTCGACGGCGCCCTGCGCCGGGGTGCCTCCGGCGGCACGGGCGAGATCGGCTTCCTCCCGGTTCCGGGCACCGACGGCCTCCCGTCCGCCACGGACTGCGCGGGCGGCTTCCACTCCCTGGTCGGGGCGGCGGCGGTCGCGGAACTGGCGGCGGAGCACGGCCTCGTGACCGCCGCCGCGGCCGACCCGGCGGCGGCGGAGGCGGTACGGGCGGCCGCCCGGGAGGCCGGACCGGCGTCCGCCGGGGCGCGCTTCCTGGACGCGCTGGCCGACCGGATCGTGGTGGGCGTCGCGTCGGTGGTCGCCCTGCTGGACCCCGGGTGCGTGGTGCTGGGCGGGGAGGTCGGTCAGGCCGGCGGGGAGGCGCTCGCCTCCCGGGTGCGGGACCGCCTGGCCGTCGTCTCGCCCCTGCCCACCGAGGTGCGGGCCAGTGCCCTGGGCGGCGGCGCGGTCCTGCGGGGCGCGCTGCTGACCGCCCGGGACCGCGCCCAGGACGAGCTCTTCGGCTCCCCCGTGCCCTGGTGCTCCGACCCCGCCGGCTGATCCCGCCGGCGGTTTCGGCCCGTCCGGTCCGCACCCGCCGCGGAGCCGGGCGAGAGCCCCGGCGCCCCCTGCGGCCCCACCGGTGACGCCCCTGCCGGCCCGGCGGAGGCCCGCCCGCTCACCGGCGTCCCGCGCCCCCGAACCGCTCCGTCAGGAACTCGTCGAACGTGCGCTTGCCCACCGCCCGTTGCGGGGCCAGATGGCCGCCGGCGCGGAAGGCGCGGTAGGCCGCGCCGCGCAGGGGCACCTTCACCACCGCGCGACGGCGGCCCGTGGCCTTCAGATACGCGCGGGCCAGCGAGTCGAACGTCCGCACCTCCGGGCCGCCCATGTCCTCGACGCGACCCGCCGGCCCGCCCTGGGCCAGCTCCACCAGCCGTGCGGCGACTTCGGCGACATCGATCGGCTGGTCCTTCACACGGGCGGGCAGCGGCACGACCGGCGACCTGGACAGGCCCTGGAGGAGGGTGAGCACCAGATCGTGGAACTGGGTGGCGCGCAGCACCGTCCAGCCGAGCCCCGACTCCTCGACCAGCCGCTCCACCGCGTGCTTGGTCCGGTAGTAGCCGAAGGGCACCCGGTCGACGCCGACGATCGAGATGTACACCAGGTGCCCCACCCCGGCCCGCCGCGCCGCCGCGATCAGGTTCCGTGCCGCCCGCTCGTCACCACCGCGCGGCGAGGACGCGCAGTGCACGATCGTCTCCACCCCCTGGACCGCCGCGTCCAGCCCGCTCCCGCCCTCGCGCAGGTCGACGGCGTACGGCCGGGAGCTCCGGCTGAGCACCCGCACCTCGTGCCCGTCCGCCCGCAGCCGCTCGGTGACGAGCCGGCCGAGCGTTCCGGTACCACCGGTCACCAGGATCGTGGTCATGTCGTTCAGCCCTTTCGGACAGCGGGCGCTCCCCGCTGGAGCGCCCCTCGCCCACCGGACGGGCGGCCGCCGCGGAATGTGACACCGGCGCGAGGAGCCGTGGCCGCGGACCTCGCGCCGACGCCGGCCGACGGCGTCGAAGTCCGGCGGCGCACGAGGTCCAGCTTGTCCGGGTCCGCCGCGGTCCGCACCCGGGGGACGGGTCCGTTCGGCCGGGAGGGGCGGTCCGCCCCGGACCGGGCGCCGCACCGGCCGCCCGTGTGCGAGCGGCCCCGCGTCACGCGCCCACCACGGTGGCGTGGTGAGACCCGGCGGCGGGCAAGGGCCGTCGTCACCGCCGCCGGGCCGGTCTCGCGAGAGTCAGCAGGCTCCCTGGTGCTGGCGCAGACCCTAAAAGGACTAGACCACACCGTCAATAGGTATGGACCAATCTCGCGGCTCCCGGGTGCGGGGGCGGGAAGGGGGCGCCCCTCCGCCCCGTGCCCGGCGGGCCGGCGCCGCCCGCTGTGAGCCACCCCACACCTCCCGCCCCTATGAACGGCGATCGGGCATGGCACACTGACCCTGTACCAGTAGCAGCGCACTCCGGGGTCGGTGAAAGTCCGAACCGGCGGTTACAGTCCGCGACCCGGCCGCTTCCAGCGGTCGGTTGACCAGGTGAAATTCCTGGACCGACGGTTAAAGTCCGGATGGGAGGCAGTGCGCGGCGGGCGGGCATCATGCGCGCCGCCGTACCGGTTCGCCGTGGGCGAGCCCTGTCCGGCGTCGCCCCGGTGTCCTCGTCCGTACGATCTGTCGTCATCGACAGCCCCGGAGTCCGTGCCCGAAGAGGCAGGAGGACCCGGGAAGTGTTCACCGGAATCGTCGAAGAGCTGGGCGAGGTCACCGCCGTCGAGACCCTCGACGACGCCTGTCGCTTCCGGCTGCGCGGACCCGTGGTCACCGAGGACGCGAAACACGGGGACTCCATCGCCGTCAACGGCGTCTGCCTCACCGTCGTCGAGCACGAGGGCGACGAGTTCACCGCCGACGTGATGGCCGAGACCCTGAACCGCTCCAGCCTCGGCGCCCTCGCCGTCGGCTCCCGCGTCAACCTCGAGCGCCCCATGGCCCTGGGCGCCCGCCTCGGCGGCCACATCGTGCAGGGGCACGTCGACGGCACCGGCGAGATCCTCGAGCGCAAGCCGTCCGAGAACTGGGAGGTCGTGAAGGTCTCCCTCCCGGCGGACCTCTCCCGCTACGTGGTGGAGAAGGGCTCCATCACCGTCGACGGCATCAGCCTCACCGTCGTCGACGCCGGCCCCGACTTCTTCACGGTCAGCCTGATCCCCACCACCCTCGCCCTGACCACGCTCGGCCTCAAGCAGCCCGGCGACCCGGTCAACCTCGAGGTGGACGTCATCGCCAAGTACGTCGAGCGGATGATCGGCGACCGGGCCCTCGGAGAGGGGGCCGCGCGGTGAACTGGCTCAACTCCGAGGCCTTCGTCCTCTTCGACCAGCACATCAAGTGGTCGGACATGATCGGCAACGTGATCGGTCTGACCGCCCTGGCCCTCGGCTGGCGGCGTTCCATCTGGACCTGGCCCGCCCAGTTCGTCTCCGGCCTGATCCTCTTCACCGCCTTCGCCACCGCCCACCTCTCCGGCAGCGCAGGCAAGCAGATCGTCGTGATGCTCGTCGCCGCCTGGGGCTTCTGGCAGTGGAACCGCGGCCGCCGGCAGGCGCAGGACGGCTCCGTCGCGGTCCGCTTCGCCACCTGGCGCGAGCGCGGTGCGCTGTGCGCCGCCGCGGCCGCCGGCACCCTCGCCGTCGGCGGACTGTTCACCCTCTACCCGTCCCTGTCCTGGGACCCCTGGCCGGACGCCTACATCTTCGTCGGCACGATCGTCGCCATGTACGCCCAGGCCCGCGGCATGGTCGAGTTCTGGATCGCCTGGCTGCTCGTCGACCTCGTCGGCGTCCCCCTGAACTTCGCCAACGGCTTCGCCTTCTCCGGCTTCGTCTACGTCATCTACGGCGCGCTGGTCCTGTGGGGACTGCGCGACTGGTGGCTGCGCTCCCGCACCGCGCGGCCCGCCCTGGAAGGAGCGCCCGCATGACCGTCCTCACGTCCCCCGGCCCCGCCCTGAGCGAAGCTCCCCCGGAGCAGAGGGACCGGGGGGACCACCACCGCACCGCCCCTTCGATCCCTCCCGTCCTCTACGGCGCCGACGGAGTCGAGGACCTCACCCTCGACCCGGTCGAGCAGGCCGTCGCCGACATCGCGGCCGGCCGCCCGGTCGTGGTCGTCGACGACGAGGACCGCGAGAACGAGGGCGACCTCGTCATCGCCGCCGAGAAGGCCACCCCCGAGATCGTCGCCTTCATGATGAGCGAGTGCCGCGGGCTGATCTGCGCCCCCATGGAGGGCGAGGAGCTGGACCGGCTGCGGCTCCCGCAGATGGTGGACGACAACACCGAGTCGATGAAGACCGCGTTCACCGTCTCCGTGGACGCCTCCGCCGCCCACGGCGTGACCACCGGCATCTCGGCCGCCGACCGCGCCACCACGCTCCGGCTGCTGGCCGGCGGCACGGCCGGCCCCGCCGACTTCGTCCGCCCCGGGCACGTCTTCCCGCTGCGCGCCCGCCCGGGCGGTGTGCTGGTGCGCAACGGCCACACCGAGGCCGCCGTCGACCTCGCCCGCCTCGCCGGCCTGCGCCCGGCCGGGGCCATCGTCGAGATCGCCGGCGAGGACGGCCGGATGCTGCGGCTGCCCGAGCTGGTCCCCTTCGCCCGCAAGCACGGTCTGACGATCATCTCCATCGAGGACCTGATCGCCTACCGGCGCTCCCCCGAGCCCCCGGCTCCCCCGGAGGCTCCCCGCGAGACCCCGCTCGAGCAGGGGGTGCCCTCGCCCGGGCCCACCGTCCGCCGCGAGGCCGAGGTGCACCTGCCCACCGCGCACGGCACCTTCGCCGCCTACGGCTACCGCTCCACCCTCGACGGCGTCGAGCACGTCGCCCTCGTCCACGGCGAGATCGGCGACGGCGAGGACGTCCTCGTCCGCGTCCACTCCGAGTGCCTCACCGGCGACGTCTTCGGCTCCCGGCGCTGCGACTGCGGCCCCCAGCTGGACGCCTCCCTGGAGCGCATCCGGAAGGAGGACCGGGGCGTGGTGGTCTACCTGCGCGGACACGAGGGGCGCGGCATCGGCCTGATGTCCAAGCTGCGCGCCTACGAGCTCCAGGAACGCGGCCGGGACACCCTCGACGCCAACCTCGAGCTCGGCCTGCCCGCCGACGCCCGCGACTACGGCGCCGGCGCGCGGATCCTCGCCGACCTCGGGGTGCGCAGCGTCCGCCTGATGACCAACAACCCCGACAAGTCCGACGCGCTCGTCCGGCACGGCATCGAGGTCGTCGGCCGCGAGCCGATGCCCGTCACCGCGAGCGAGCACAACCTCCGCTACCTGCGCACCAAGCGGGACCGGATGGGCCACGACCTGCCCTGGCTGGACACGCCGACCGTGCCCGCCTGCGGCAACCAGTAAGAGAACACCGAGGAGACACGTGAGCGGCAAGGGTGCACCGGAACTGTCCGTACGAGACGTGGGGGACCTGCGGGTCGCCGTCATCGCGGCGCAGTGGCACGAGAAGGTGATGGACGGACTGGTCGACGGCGCCCTGCGCGCCCTGCACGACCTCGGCATCGACGAGCCGACCCTGCTCAGGGTCCCCGGCAGCTGGGAGCTCCCGGTCGTCGCCAAGGTCCTGGCCGGCCGGGGCTACGACGCGGTCGTCGCCCTCGGCGTCGTCATCCGGGGCGGCACGCCCCACTTCGACTACGTGTGCCAGGGCGTCACCCAGGGCCTCACCCAGGTCTCGGTCGACACCGGTGTGCCCGTCGGCTTCGGCGTGCTCACCTGCGACACCGAGGAGCAGGCCCTGGACCGCGCCGGACTGGCCGGCTCCAGCGAGGACAAGGGGCACGAGGCGGTCACCGCGGCGGTGGCGACCGCGGCGACGCTGCGTTCAGTATCCGAACCCTGGCGGTGAGGAACGCCCGTCACCGCGTAGGGTAAGGACCACCATGTCCAAGAAGACGTTCGAGGAGCTCTTCACCGAGCTCCAGCACAAGGCCGCCCACGGCGATCCCGCCACCTCCCGCACCGCCGAGCTGGTGGACAAGGGCGTCCATGCCATCGGGAAGAAGGTCGTCGAGGAGGCCGCCGAGGTCTGGATGGCCGCCGAGTACGAGGGCAAGGAGGCGGCCGCCGAGGAGATCTCGCAGCTGCTGTACCACGTCCAGGTGATGATGGTCGCCCGCGGCATCTCCCTCGACGACGTCTACGCCCACCTGTGACCGCGCGTTCCCGCCGACACCCCCGCCACACGAAGGAAGCCGACCTCATGCTGCGCATCGCCGTCCCCAACAAGGGTTCACTGTCCGGCCCTGCGGCGGAGATGCTGCATGAGGCCGGCTACCAGCAGCGCCGCGAGTCCAAGGAACTGCGGATCGTCGACCCGGGGAACGAGGTCGAGTTCTTCTACCTCCGCCCCCGCGACATCGCGATCTACGTCTCCTCCGGCCGCCTCGACATCGGCATCACCGGCCGCGACCTGCTCGTCGACTCCGGCGCCAGGGCCGAGGAGATCCTCCCGCTGGGCTTCGCCCGCTCCACCTTCCGCTACGCCACCAAGCCCGGCACGGCGAGCAGCCTGAGCGACCTGAACGGCAAGACGGTCGCCACCTCCTACGAGGGCATCGTCGCGAAGCACCTGGCCGACCAGGGCATCGACGCCTCCGTCGTCCACCTCGACGGCGCCGTCGAGACCGCCATCGAGCTGGGCGTCGCCGAGGTCATCGCCGACGTCGTCGAGACCGGCACCTCCCTGCGCAACGCGGGCCTGGAGGCATTCGGCGAGCCGATCATGAAGTCCGAGGCGGTCGTCGTCCGCCGCGCCGGCGGCACCGACGAGACCGACGGGACCGTCGAGCCCAAGGTGCAGCAGTTCCTGCGCCGCCTCCAGGGCGTCCTGGTCGCGCGGACGTACGTGATGATGGACTACGACTGCCGGGTCGAGCAGTTGGAGAAGGCCGTCGCGCTGACCCCGGGCCTGGAGTCCCCGACCGTGTCCCCGCTGCACAACGAGGGCTGGGTCGCCGTCCGCGCGATGGTCCCGTCCAAGGAGGCACAGCGGATCATGGACGACCTCTACGACATCGGCGCACGCGCCATCCTCACCACCGCCATCCACGCCTGCCGCCTCTGACCGCGCCCCCGGAGCACCACCATGTCGGACGCCAGCCAGGGCGGGCTCCCCGCCCTGCCCGTCACCTTCCGGCCGCGCAGCACCCGAGTGGTGCTGCTCGTGGCCGCCGCCGCGCTCTTCGTGGTCATTACCCTGGTCGCCCTGCTGCTGCCGCAGCTCGGCGCGGGAGAGCGGATCAGCTTCGTGTTCACCGCCGCGCTGCTGGCGGGCGTGCTGTGCCTGCTGGCGCGGCCGAAGGTCGTCGCCGACGAGACGGGCGTCACCGTCGTCAACATCACGAACAAACGCCGCCTGGAATGGCCGGAGATCCTTCAGGTGAATCTCCGGTCGGGTGATCCGTGGGTCTTCCTCGACCTCAGCGACGGCACCAGCCTGCCCGCGCTCGGCATCCAGCCGGGCATGGCCAGGCAGCGGGCCATCGCCGACGCCCGGGCCCTGCGGGCGCTCGTCGAGGCCCGTTCCACGGCCGGGCCGGAGCCGACCCGGGACTGAGGCGCGGGACACGGCGGAGTCGTTCACCCTGCCGTGGCCACCCCCGCGGTGATTAATCTGGTGGGCGAAGGCGCGACGACCGCGCCTTCGCCCCTGCTGCCCCGCCCGGCGCACCAGGGGGTCCTGCTACCCGAGGAGTGACTCCCTCCGGCGATGGACGGATCGTCCTGCAGTACCTGCGCCGCCCCCTGCCGACATAGCGCGGACCGATTCCACCCGGGACGCACTGATGCGGAGGCGGCGGCCTCATGACCACCCCCCTGCTGCTCCTGGCAGCCGCTTTCCTGCTGATCCTCGCCAACGGATTCTTCGTGGCCGCCGAGTTCGGCCTGGTCACCGTCGAGCGGCCGGACGCCGAGCGGGCCGCGGCCGGCGGAGACCGGCGCGCCCGCCGTGTCGTCGAGTCCCTCAAGGAGCTGTCCTTCCAGCTCTCCGGCACCCAGCTCGGCATCACCCTCACCTCCCTGGTCGTCGGCATGCTCGCCCAACCGGCGCTCGCCCGGCTGCTGGGCGGCCCGTTCACGGCGACCGGCATCCCCGCGGGCGCCGTACCCGGCGTCTCGATCGTCGTCGGCATGCTGCTGGCCTCGGCCGTGCAGATGGTGATCGGCGAGCTCGTCCCCAAGAACTGGGCGGTCTCCCGCCCCCTGCAGGTCGCGCGCTTCGTGGCCGGCCCGCAGCACGTCTTCGCGCGCCTGTTCCGCCCGGTCATCGCCGGGCTGAACGCCGTCGCCAACCGCCTGGTGCGCGCCCTGGGGATCGAGCCCGCCGAGGAACTGGCCTCCGCCCGCACCCCCGGCGAACTCGTCTCCCTGGCCCGGCACTCCGCCCGGGCCGGCGCCCTGGAGCAGGACACCGCGGACCTCTTCGTGCGCACCCTGTTCCTGGGCGAGCTGACCGCGCAGCACGTCATGACCCCGCGCGTGAAGGTCAGCGCCCTGCAGTCCTCGGCGACCGCCGCGGACGTCGTCAACCTCACCCGGGCCACCGGTCTGTCCCGCTTCCCCGTCTACCGGGAGCGGATCGACGAGATCGTCGGCATGGTCCACCTCAAGGACGCCCTCGCGGTCCCCGTGCGCGACCGGCTGCGCACCCCCGTGGGCCGCATCGCCCGCCCGGCGCTGCTCGTCCCCGAGACCCTGCCCGTACGACCGCTGCTGAAGCGGCTGCGCAGCGAGCAGCCCATCGCGGTCGTCGTCGACGAGTACGGCGGCACCGCCGGCGTCGTCACGCTGGAGGACATCGTCGAGGAGATCGTCGGCGAGGTCCGCGACGAGCACGACGGGCAGGACGTCCCCGAACTCGTCGCCGCCCCGCCGGAGGGCGGCAACCCCGCCTGGGACGTCGACGGCGGCGTCCGCGTCGACGTCCTGCGGCGCATGGGCCTGGAGGTGCCCGAGGGCCCGTACGAGACGGTCGCCGGCCTGGTCGCCGATCTGCTCGGCCGGATCCCGGCCGTCGGCGACCACGCGGAACTGCCCGGCTGGCGGCTGTCGGTGCGCCGGGTCGGCCACTACCGCGCGGAGCGGCTCCGCCTGGTCAGGACGGCTCCGCTGCCGCTCGTGGAGGCGGCCGGATGAGCGTGCTGCCCCTCCTCCTCGCCGCGCTGCTCGTGCTCGCCAACGGCTTCTTCGTCGGCGCCGAGTTCGCGCTCGTGTCGGTCCGCCGCAGCCAGATCGAACCGCTCGGCACCGCCCGCGCCCGCCAGGTCCTGTACGGCCTGGAGCACCTGCCGCAGATGATGGCGGCGGCCCAGTTCGGCATCACCGTCTGCTCGCTGACGCTCGGCGCGGTCGCCGAACCGACGGTCGCCCACCTGCTGGAGCCGGTCTTCGAGTGGATCCACCTGCCGCACGGCATGATCCACCCGCTCGGCTACGTCATCGCGCTCGCCGTCGTGGTCTTCTTCCACCTCGTCATCGGCGAGATGGTCCCGAAGAACCTCGCGATGGCGGCCCCCGAGAAGGCCGCGCTGTGGCTGAGCCCCGGCCTGGTCTGGTTCGCCCGCCTGTGCGGGCCGGTCACCCTCGCGTTCGGCGCCTGCGCCCGGGCCGTCCTGCGGCTCTTCCGCGTGGAGCCGAAGGACGAGGTCGAGGCCGTCTTCACCAGCGAGCAGCTCAACCGGCTCGTGGAGGACGCCGGCCAGGCGGGCCTCCTCGACCCCGAGGAGGCCGAACGCCTGGAGGACGCCCTGGAGTTGGGTTCCCGCCCGGTCACGGACGTGCTGCTGGGGCACGAGTCGCTGGTGACGGTCGGCCCCGGGGTCACCCCGGCGCGGATCGTGGAGCTCACCGCCCGCACGGGATACTCCCGCTTCCCGGTGGCCGCGGCCGACGGCGCCTTCCTGGGCTATCTGCACGTGAAGGACGTACTGGACCTGGAGGACGTCGAGCGGGCCGTGCCCCGGCGGCTCTGGCGGCCCATGACGACCCTGAGGCCCGAACTCCCGCTGGACGACGCCCTCACCGTGATGCGCCGCGCCGCGACCCATCTCGCCCAGGTGGCCGACGCGTCCGGCAGGGTACTGGGCCTGGTCGCCCTGGAGGACGTCCTGGAGCTCCTGGTGGGCGAGGTACGCGACCCCGCGCACCGGGAGGAGCCCGGGGCGGCGCCGGAGACCGGGGCGGACGGCAGCGCGGTCGGCACGGCCGGCGCCGGGCCGACCGGGTCCAGGAGCGGCGCCCAGGAGGAGGCGCTCACCGGCTGAACCCGGTCCGCGGCACGGGCCGCGGGACCCGCCGGCGTCACGCCGACGACGGGTCCTGCGGCCCCCTGCCCGACAGCACCTCTCCGTACGCCTGCATCAGGTCCGGCAGCCGCAGCGTCGCCAGGTCCTCCCGCGTCAGGGTCCCCGGGTACACCGACAGCCGCAGGTCCCGGTACGCGCAGCTCTTCTCGTACAGCGTCCGCAGGAACCGCCCGTTGCCCAGCTCGTCGATCCACCCCTGGTCCACCACGTGCCCGGCGACCGACCGCAGCTCCTCCAGCGCCTCCTCGTCCCACAGGTCGCCGTTCTCGGCGGCGAGCACCTTGCCGATCTCGGTGAGTTCGCCGGGGCGGTAGGAGGGGAAGTCCACGCGGGTGGTGAAGCGCGAGGACAGTCCGGGGTTGGCGGCCAGCAACCGGTCCATGCCCTCCGGATAGCCGGCCAGGATCACCACCAGGTGGTCGCGGTTGTCCTCGGCCCGTTTCAGCAGCACCTGGAGCGCCTCGTCGCCGTACGCGTCGCCCTTGCCGTAACCGGAGTTGGAGAGGGCGTAGGCCTCGTCGACGAACAGCACGCCACCGAGCGCGGAGTCGATCAGTTCATTGGCCTTCACGGCCGTCTGCCCGAGGTACTCGCCGACCAGGTCCGCCCGCTGGGCCTCCACCAGGTGGTCGCCGCCGAGCAGGCCGAGGGCGTAGAAGACGCGGCCCAGGATGCGGGCCACGGTGGTCTTGCCGGTGCCGGAGGGTCCGGAGAAGACGAAGTGGCGTTTCGGCGGCTGCACCGGCAGCCCCTGCCCGGCCCGCAGCCGGGCCATGTTCAGCTGCGCCGACAACGCCTTGACCTGCCGTTTCACCGGCTCCAGACCCACCATGCGCTCCAGTTCGGCGAGCGCTTCCTCCAGTAACGCGGGATCGGTGGGGCCCGTGGGCAGGGAGGACACCGAGGCGCCCGCCTTCTCGCGCACCGCCGGGCCGATGACCGGCGGGAGGGGGGCGGGCGGCGGCTCGGGCTCGGAGAGCCTGAGGTCGCGGCCCTCGGTGCCGAAGAGCGGGTCGAGCGTGTCCGGGCCGTCCACCGCGTCCTGGCCCGCGCCGGTGAGCGTGATCGCGGCGAGGTCGGCGGACTCGTCGTACCCGTCGCCCTCGGTGATCGCGGCGAGCCGGGCCGCGGTGTCCATGAAGGCCGGGTCGACCCGGTGCACGGCCCGGTACAGCGGGAGCGCCGCGGCGCTACGCCCCGTCCCCTCGTGGGCGCGCGCCAGCCAGTAGCGCAGTTCCTTGCGCTGCGGCTGTTCGCTGCGGCACCGCATCAGGGCCGCCGACAGCAGCGGTTCGGCCTGCCCGTACATCTCCAGGCGGACCCGGGCCATGCCGCCGAACAGACCCGCCTCGATGCCGAGCACCGGGTCGTCGAGCAGCGGGTCGGTGTGCCGGACGAGCTGCTCCCAGTCCTTGACCAGATAGGCGCGGCAGGAGTGCAGGAACCGGACCTGCGCATCGGTGTCCACCGGGGGCAGCCCGGCGAGCGCCCGGTCCAGCTCGGGGACGTGGCGTCCGTCCAGCCAGTGGGAGGCGTGCGCCAGCAGCAGGTCGCGGGGGCTCTCCAGCACCGGCTGCACCCACCAGCCCAGCCAGTACCAGGAGTTGAGGGCGCGCTGGTGCCGGGCGCGCTGTTCGCCGAAGCGGTCCCGGTGCCGGAACATCCTCAGCAGCGCCGTCGTCGTGTCGACGCGCAGCGCGTGCAGTCCGAGCCAGCCGTCGGCCATGCCCGGGTCGATGCGCACCGCGGCCCGGAACTCCTCCTCCGCCTGCGGATAGGCGCCCATCGTGTAGGCGTCCACGCCCCGCAGCCAGGCGAGGTCGGCCGGGGGCTGCGGGCCCTGCGTGCCGAAGTCCATCACGTCCCCCACGAACCGTGCCCCCGTCGGTGTGCCGGCCCTCGTCCGTCGGCTCCCTGTGGTCGAACCTCTGCGCCGCGGACCGGAGTTGCAAGGTGCGCGAAGCAGCGTCCGTAGGTCGCACCGAGGTGCATCGTACCTGCGGCGGCGTCACCTCCGTAGGGTGCCGTGCACGCCATGGGGCACGGCGGGAGGGGGAGCGCGGAGCGGGCGTCGTGACCGAGGGTGATCGTCATATGCCGCTGGCGCACGCGGAACGCGAAAAGGGCAGAACGAAGCCCCCGATCACGGGGGAACAACCGGGGGCTTCGCGTCTGCGGGCGGCTCCTGAGGGCCGCGCATTGAGAACGTAAGTCCTGTACGGCCCCCCGGTCAAGCCGTGTTGGAGCACTCGGGCAACTTGTCCGACACCGCTCTTCACAGGATCACCACACTGCGGATGGTCCGTCACCGTGTGTGAGCGGAGGGCCGGATTCGGCGGTCCCGGCAGGCCCGGGAACCACCTCGTACCCCTCGTCGCCCTGCCGCACCAGAAGGTCGGCGAAGGGCCGCGAGGGGTCGCCGGCGAAATGCTCGCGCTCCGCCCCGACCCATCCGTCCCAGAACTCCCGCTGTTCCTCCCCGTCCCGCGCCCGCCCCCGGGACCACGACTCCTCCGGGGGCAGGTCCATCCACAGCAGCAGCGCCAGATGCGGGCGCACGTCCCGGCGCCCCGCCCCGACGCCCTCCACGACGACCACGGGGGCGGGCGGCAGCGGGCGGGGCGGTCCGAAGCGGCGGGCCCGCCAGTCGTAGGGGCAGTAGTGCGCGGTCTCGCCGCGGCCGAGCGGCTCGATCACCTGGCTCAGCAGCCGTCCGGTCCAGCCGAACAGTTCCTCGTGGCTCGCGATGTCGTCGAGGTGCAGCACCGGGGCCCCGTCCAGGGCCTGGGCCAACCGTCCGGCGAACGTGGACTTCCCGGACCCGGCGTGCCCGTCGACGCCGATGAGCCGGACCGGGCCGCACGAGGGGGCGAGCCGGCGGATGCGGGAGGCGAGAGCGTGGATGACTGGTTCCCGGGGTCGGGCGGAAGGGGTGACGGGAGCACTCTAGGACGCCGCCCGGAAGGGGGAGCCGCAGGTCCCGCCATTGGTCGAGTCCCCTGTCGATCGACGCGGCGCGGCCCTAGGTGCTGGCAGGATCGGTTCCGCTGTGTTCATAGTTGGCGCACACCCGCTCCATCCGGCGGACGCACGCCGTCCGTCCGGCCGTGCCACTGGACCTGCCCCGACTCCGACACCTGGGGGACCCCACCCATGAGCAGAGCCGAACTGCCGTCCCGCAGAACCCTCCTGGCCGCCGCGGTCGTCACCGCCGTCGCCGGCTCCGCGGGCCCGGCGTCCGCCGCCACCGCGACCGCCACCGCGGACGCCGGCCGGGCCGCCGCCCGCCCCGTGGACAACCGGGCCTGGACCTCGTACAGCGACTGGCGCACGGGCGGCGCCGACGGGACCCGCGCCGTCGCCGGGGCCCGCCCCGGTCTCGTGATCGCGAAACCCGCCGGCACCACGCACTACACCGACCCGCACACCGGCACCACGGCCGCCTGGGAGTACGCGACGTGGACCTCGCCCGTCCACCGGCTCGCCGTCCCGGCGACGGAGGCGATCGCCTCCTGGAACGCGCACACCCCCGACGGCACCTGGCTCCAGGTCGAACTGAAGGGCACGTACTCCGACGGCACGGACACCCCCTGGTACGTCATGGGCCGCTGGGCGGCCGGTGACCGGGACATCCGGCGGACCTCGGTGGACGACCAGGGCGACGGCAGGAGCAGCGTCTGGACCGACACCCTCGCCGTCGACGCCCCGGCCTCCGGCCTGCGCATCGCCTCCTACCGGCTGCGGCTGACCCTGTACCGCCGTCCCGGCACGGCGCTCACCCCGACCGTGTGGCGGGTCGGCGCGATGGGCTCCGACGTCCCCGACCGGTTCACCGTCCCCGCCTCCCGGCCCCGCCTGGCCCGGGAACTGATCGTCCCGCGCTATTCGCAGGAGATCCACAAGGGCCGGTACCCCGAGTACGACAACGGCGGCGAGGCCTGGTGCAGCCCGACCTCCTCGCAGATGATCATCGAGTACTGGGGCGGCCGGCTCACCGCGGAGCAGCTGGCCTGGGTGGACCCGTCGTACACCGACCCGCAGGTGTGCCACGCGGCCCGGTCCACCTACGACCACCAGTACGCCGGCTGCGGCAACTGGCCGTTCAACGCCGCCTACGCGGCCACCTTCGCGGACCTGCAGGGCGTGGTCACGCGCCTGGGCTCCCTCGCCGACCTGGAGACGCTGATCGCGGCCGGCATCCCGGCCATCACGTCCCAGTCCTTCCTCGCGGAGGAGCTCACCGGGGCGGGGTACGGCACCTCCGGGCACCTGATGACCGTGATCGGCTTCACCGCCGACGGCGACGTGATCGCCAACGACCCGGCGTCCCCGAGCAACGAGGCCGTGCGGCGCGTCTACCGACGGCGCGAGTGGGAGAACATCTGGCTCAGGACCAAGCGGTACAACGCCTCGGGCAAGGTCGTCTCCGGCACCGGCGGAGTCTGCTACCTGTACTTCCCGGCGCGCCCGACCCCGAGCCAGCGCAAGGCGCTCGCGGCGGTGGGAGTGCGCTGATCCGGCGCGGTCGGCGGGCCCCGCGCGGCCGGGGCCCGCCGCTCGTGTGACCAACGTCTCGGCCGCGAAAGCCGCCGCCGGTGGCAAGGTGGACAGGGTCGCGGGGGGAGCCCGCGGCACCGTCGAGACCAGCGAGAAGCCATGACCGCGAACATCGCCACCGTCACCCGTGTCCGTACCGGCGGCCCTCGTGAGGACGGGCCGAAGATCCTCGAGCACCTCGCGGGATGGACCCTCGTCGTGGTCGTCGCGATGCTCGTGACCCGGCTCGGACTGCTGTGAGCTGCGCCGTCGCACCGCTGTGACCTGGTCCACCCGGGCCTGTCATACTGCGGGTGTCCCGCCGCCCGCAGGAAACCAGGGTCGAAATTGAATATCAGTCGACAGCCTTCGGTGCGCCCCGGAGTGCGCGGCACCGAGCGCTCGCTGGCGCGCCGTGCCGAACTCATCGCCATCGGGCGGAGGTTGTTCGCCGACACGTCCTACGACGCGCTCTC
Source organism: Streptomyces viridosporus T7A (assembly GCF_008704515.1). NCBI lineage: Bacteria > Bacillati > Actinomycetota > Actinomycetes > Kitasatosporales > Streptomycetaceae > Streptomyces > Streptomyces viridosporus. Next base: position 1,725,778 of record NZ_CP023700.1, on the reverse strand, counting down.
CATGGATGACATCGCGCGCCAGGCCCATGTCGCCAAGGGACTGATCTACTACTACTTCCACTCCAAGCGGGGCTACTACCTGGCGATCATCCAGGACTCGGTGGCCGGTCTGGTCACCTTCGCGGGGAGCGGGGGCGAGCTGCCGCCCGTGGAGCGGGTGCACCGCACCATCGACAGCTATCTGCGGTACGCCGAGCACAACCAGGCCGCCTACCGCACCATCGTCAGCGGCGGGGTCGGTTTCGACGCCGAGGTGCACGCGATCCGGGACGAGGTGCGCGAGGCGATCGTCGCGACCATCGCGGAGGGCGCCTACGGCCGCACCGACATCGCGCCGCTGGCGCGGATGGGGCTGCTGTCCTGGGTGTGCAGCGTGGAGGGCGCCGCGCTGGACTGGATCAACCGCGGTGAGCTGCCTCGCGAGACCATGCGCGAACTGCTGGTGAAGACGCTCGGCGGCGCCCTGCGCGCCATCGAGGAAATGGACCCCGCCCATCCGGCCCCGCGGCCCGCCCGCCGCGACACCTGAGCCCCTCGGCGTCCGCGCCCGGCCGCCCCGGCAGGGGAGCCGGGCCTGCGCGGCCGGGGCGCGGACCGGTCCGGAGGGGCGCGGAGGTTTCTTGAAGTAAGCGGTCGTTAACTGGTGACTCGATGGCGCCGATCGGGCATACTCACAGCGCACAGCCGCTGGTCAGCAGCTTCCGAGACCCGGGAATGCGAGCATCGGCCAGGCACCGATATCCCGGCGGAGCCGCCCCACCCAAGGCGCACGTCCGCCGATGTGCCCGAACAGGGAGGAGAGCGTCGCCATGCCCGACCGCGCCCCGCAGCCGGTGGACCGACAACTGCCCACGGACGAGGCCCGGGACCTGATCTCGCTCGTCCGCGACATCGCGCAGCGCGAGGTCGCTCCCGCGGCGGCCGAGGAGGAGGACGCCGGACGCTTCCCCCGCGAGCTGTTCACCCTGCTCTCCGAGTCCGGCCTGCTCGGCCTGCCCTACGACGCCGAGTACGGCGGCGGCGACCAGCCGTACGAGGTCTACCTCCAGGTGTTGGAAGAGCTCGCCACGGCCCGTCTGACGGTCGGCCTCGGCGTCAGCGTGCACACCCTGGCCTCCTACGCGCTCGCCGCCTACGGAACCAAGGAGCAGCAGGCCGAGCACCTGCCGGCGATGCTCGGCGGCGGTCTGCTCGGCGCCTACTGCCTCTCCGAGCCCGCCTCCGGCTCGGACGCGGCCTCCCTGCGCACCAGGGCGGTGCGCGACGGCGACCACTGGGTGATCACCGGCACCAAGGCGTGGATCACGCACGGCGGCATCGCCGACTTCTACACCGTCATGGCCCGCACCGGTGAGGAGGGCCCGCGCGGGATCACCGCCTTCCTGGTGCCCGGTGACGCCGAGGGGCTGAGCGCCGCCGCGCCGGAGAAGAAGATGGGCATGAAGGGCTCGCCCACCGCCCAGGTCCACCTCGACGGCGTGCGGGTCCCCGACAGCCGGCGCCTCGGGGAGGAGGGCCAGGGCTTCGCGATCGCCCTGTCGGCGCTGGACGGCGGCCGGCTCGGCATCGCGGCCTGCGCGGTCGGCCTGGCCCAGGCGGCACTCGACGAGGCGCTGCGGTACGCGGCCGAGCGGCGGCAGTTCGGCAGGCCGATCGCCGACTTCCAGGGGCTGCGCTTCATGCTCGCCGACATGGCCACGCAGATCGAGGCGGGGCGGGCGCTGTACCTCGCGGCGGCCCGGCTGCGCGACGCGGGACGGCCGTTCGCCAAGCAGGCGGCCATGGCCAAGCTGCACTGCACCGACACGGCGATGCGGGTCACCACCGACGCCGTCCAGATCCTCGGCGGCTACGGCTACACCGCGGACTTCCCGGCCGAGCGCTACCTGCGCGAGGCCAAGGTCCTGCAGATCGTCGAGGGGACGAACCAGATCCAGCGCATGGTCATCGCCCGCCACCTCGCGGGGCCGGAGTCGCGCTGAACCGTCCGGGCCCCCACCTGGGCGCCGCGAGCCGTGTCCGCTCCGGGGCGTGCCTCCCGGCCGGGGCGCGGCCCCGGTCCGCCCGGGCCCGCACCGGATCGCGGTGGACGGGAGGATCCGGCACCCGGGCCGGCGCGGCCGCCTCCGTGGGCGGTGGCACGAGGACGCGGCGCCGGCGTCCGGTCGCCGAGTGCGCGGGAGTCGTCACCCGGGCGGCGCGGGAGCGGCCGGGCGGGTCACCGACCGCCGGAACGGGACGCGCGTGCACGGCCGCCCCGTACGGCGGACCGGCGGCGCCCGTGACCCGGAAGTCCTTCGGTGCGTCCCGCCGCCGGGCGCGTCACGTCCGGGCGGCGGACGGGGACGGTGGGGCCGCGCCGCCCCCGCTGCGGCGTGCGCTCAGGCGGCGTGGCGCCGCATCGACGGCACCCTGATCGGACGCGAGCCCGGGCCGCCGACGTGGGAGAAGGGCTGGGTGCGCCAGTCGAGCCCCTGAGGCAGCGTCAACAGCAGGGCGGTGTCCTGCTCCTGGAGCGCGAAGGACTCGTCCGCCGGCCGCGCCTCGGAGGCACGGCGACCGGTGCCGGCGCAGACGGTGAGTCCGAACGGGTTCCACGGCGAAGCGCACAGCGCGTGCTCCGGCAGGACCTCCTCGTCCGCCAGCAGGGCGATGGGCTGCGCGCAGTCCGGGCACACGACCCGGTACATCTCGAAGGTGTCGTACGCGTCGAACTCGTCGTCGAAGGCGTCGGGTTCGACGCACTCCGGAGCGAGCTCGACGACCGGCTGCTGTCGCTTGGACGGTGTACGACCAAGGCGCTTGAGACTCTGCATGGGTTTTCTCCCCCTCGGGCTGGGCCGTGAAAGGCGCTGCGGCCTCGACCACAGCAAGCACTTCCCGTTGGCCCCGGGGGGTAATCACGAGAACATCACGGAGACCGGACGAAGGGTGTGGCGTTCGTCACATGCCGCTCGCAGGTGCCCCGTGCGGCGGTTTTGTCCCCTCCGGTCGCTCGCGGCGGACCGCCGGCACATCACGAACCGGGTGCGACCCGGGCTGTTCGGGTATCCGCGGAGATCAAGGGCCCTGTAGGTTCTTGCGTCATGGAGGAGCTGGACCGACAGATCGTGCAGCTGCTCGTCAAGGACGGGCGGATGAGCTACACAGACCTGGGCAAGGCCACGGGCCTGTCCACGTCGGCCGTGCACCAGCGGGTGCGCCGGCTGGAACAGCGTGGCGTCATCCGCGGCTACGCCGCGGTCGTCGACCCGGAGGCCGTCGGTCTGCCCATGACCGCCTTCATCTCGGTCAAACCGTTCGACCCCAGCGCCCCCGACGACATCGCGGACCGCCTCGCCGGGGTCCCCGAGATCGAGGCCTGCCACAGTGTCGCGGGCGACGAGAACTACATCCTCAAGGTGCGGGTGTCCACACCGCACGAACTGGAGGAACTCCTCGCGCGCGTACGCACGTTGGCGGGCGTCTCGACCCGGACGACGGTCGTGCTGTCCACGCCCTACGAAGCCCGGCCGCCGCGCATCTGAGAGGGGCGCGGCGGCGCCGGCGGCGCACGGCGGACACCCGTGCCGGCCCGGCCGCGGTGAGCCGGACCTGCGTGCGGCCCGTCCCGCCCGACGCGCGAGACTGGGGACATGAGTGAACGCACCGCCCCGCCGCACACCGTCCTGCTCCGCCGCGGAGAGGTCCACAGCCCCGCCGATCCCTTCGCGACCGCGATGGTCGTCGAGCGCGGCCAGGTGGCCTGGGTCGGCTCCGAGGGCGCCGCCGACGCCTTCGCGGACGGGGTCGACGAAGTGGTCGACCTCGACGGGGCACTGGTCACCCCGGCGTTCACGGACGCGCATGTCCACACCACGGCCACGGGCCTCGCCCTCACCGGCCTCGACCTGTCCACCGCCGCCTCGCTCGAGGCCGCGCTGGTCCGCGTGCGGGAGTTCGCCGCCGCCCGCCCGGACGACCGGGTGCTGCTCGGCCACGGCTGGGACGCCGCCCGCTGGCCCGGCGGCAGGCCCCCGACCCGCGCCGAACTCGACGAGGCCACCGGCGGCCGTCCGCTCTACCTGAGCCGGATCGACGTCCATTCCGCGGTCGTCACCACCGCGCTGCTCGACCTCGTCCCGGGCGGGGCCGGCCGCGAGGACCGCCCGCTCACCGGGGACGCCCACCACGCCGTCCGCGCCGCCGCCCTGGCCGCCGTCACCCCGGCCCAGCGCACCGAGGCCCAGCGCGCCGCCCTCGCCCACGCCGCCTCGCTCGGCATCGGCACCGTCCACGAGTGCGGCGGCCCGGAGATCTCCTCCGAGGACGACTTCACCGGTCTGCTGCGGCTCGCCGCCGAAGAGCCCGGCCCGCGCGTCGTCGGCTACTGGGCCGAACGGGACACGGCCAAGGCCCGGGAACTTGGCGCGGTCGGCGCCGCGGGGGACCTGTTCGCCGACGGCGCCCTCGGCTCGCACACCGCCTGCCTGCACGAGCCGTACGCCGACGCCGACCACACCGGCACCGCGCACCTGGACGCCGCCGCCGTCGCCGCCCATGTCGTGGACTGCACCGAGGCCGGCCTGCAGGCGGGCTTCCACGCCATCGGCGACGCCGCGGTGAGCACCGTCGTCAAGGGGATGCGCTCCGCCGCCGAGAAGCTCGGCCTCGCCCGCGTCCGGGCCGCCCGCCACCGCGTCGAGCACGCCGAGATGCTCACCCCCGAGACCGTCGCCGCCTTCGCCGAACTCGGCCTGACCGCCTCCGTCCAACCCGCCTTCGACGCCCTGTGGGGCGGTGAGGACGGGATGTACGCCCGGCGGCTGGGCCCGGAGCGGGCCCGCTCCCTGAATCCGTTCGCCGCGCTGCTGCGCGCCGGTGTCCCGCTCGCCTTCGGCTCCGACAGCCCGGTCACGCCCCTCGACCCCTGGGGCACGGTCCGGGCCGCCGCCTTCCACCGCACGCCGGAGCACCGCGTCTCCGTGCGGGCCGCGTTCACCGCGCACACGCGCGGCGGCTGGCGGGCCGTCGGACGCGACGACGCGGGCGTCCTGGTGCCCGGTGCGCCCGCCGACTACGCGGTCTGGCGCACCGGCCGGCTCGTCGTCCAGGCCCCCGACGACCGGGTGGCGCGCTGGTCCACCGACCCCCGCTCCGGCACCCCCGGCCTGCCCGACCTCACTCCGGGGCGCGACCTGCCCGTCTGCCTGCGCACCGTGGTCGGCGGGCGCACGGTCTTCGTACGGCCGGGCGAGTGATCCGCGCGGGGGCGCGGTGACCGGCACGCACCGCGCCCCCGCCGTGCGACCTGCGTCTCCACCCCGCTGACCAGGCACGTGACCCGTACGACGCAGGTCAAACGACGGTTGACAGGCGGCCGCGGACGACCGGTAGGTTCGGCCGGGTCCACCGTCGGACACCCGACCGGGGGACGTCCGGCCACGCGCGTCAGCGCCGCTGGGTCGGGGACGGTGTACCGCACCGGGGCACCGCCCCTGGGAGCCAGGCTCAGCGCCGGCGCCGCGTCGGGGGACGTTCCGGTCGGTCGGGGAGGTGGGACCCGGGTGGGGCCCGGGCGCTCAGTAGACAACGGCCTCGGCCGATCCGCAGCCGGCGGGTCCGGGGCCGGCCCGAAGGGCGCCGGGCCCCCATCCGTTGCCGTACGCCATCCCCTCGCGCACCGCTTGCGCAGACCGAGGGCCCATCCCTACCCGATCTTCGGCAAACGACACCACCATACGAACGTCCTGTCACGTCATCGCAGGCGGTGACCACTATGGTGGGACCCTGTGCACAGGACATGAAGGGGCAGCAGTGAACGACGGCGACGGGACCCTCGCGGCAGGAGCCCAGGGGAGGCGCTTCGGCCCGCTCGGCACGGCTCTGGTGATCATCCCGACCTACAACGAGGCGGAGAACATCAAGGCGATCGTCGGCCGGGTGCGCAAGGCCGTCCCCGAGGCACACGTTCTCGTGGCCGACGACAACAGCCCCGACGGCACCGGCAAGTTGGCCGACGACCTGGCCGCCGAGGACGACCGGGTCCAGGTGCTGCACCGCAAGGGCAAGGAGGGCCTGGGCGCGGCCTACCTCGCGGGCTTCCGCTGGGGCATGGAGCACGGCTACGGCGTGCTGGTCGAGATGGACGCCGACGGTTCCCACCAGCCCGAGGAACTGCCCCGCCTGCTGACCGCCCTCAAGGGCGCGGACCTGGTGCTCGGTTCGCGCTGGGTGCCGGGCGGCCGGGTGGTGAACTGGCCGAAGTCCCGTGAGTTCATCTCGCGCGGGGGCAGCCTCTACTCGCGCATGGCGCTCGACCTGCCGCTGCGCGACATCACCGGCGGGTTCCGCGCCTTCCGCCGCGAGACCCTGGAGGGCCTCGGCCTCGACGACGTCGCCTCCCAGGGCTACTGCTTCCAGGTCGACCTCGCCCGCCGCGCGGTCAAGGCCGGCTACCACGTCGTGGAGGTGCCCATCACCTTCGTCGAGCGTGAACTCGGCGACTCCAAGATGAACCGCGACATCCTCGTCGAGGCGCTGTGGCGGGTCACGGCGTGGGGCGTGGGGGAGCGGGTCGGCAAGGTCCTGGGACGCGACGGGGGCAAGGACGACAAGCAGGCCAAGCAGGCCAACCAGGCCGAGCAGATCGAGCAGACCGAGCAGGCCAAGCCGCAGGGCACTTGATCACCCCCTTATCCCGAGTTGAGCCGGGCCCGGGCACACTGGGTGTATGACGACTGGCGCTCAGACCCCGTACCCCGCCGCCCGGCCCCGGCGCTCCCGGCTGCGCACCTTCCTGCCGCTGGGCGCCGCCGCGTGGCTCGTTCTGGAGATCTGGCTGCTCACGATGGTCGCCGGGGCGTCGAACGGGCTGGTCGTCCTCCTGCTCCTGGTCGCCGGTCTGGTCCTCGGCTCGGTCGTCGTCAAGCGGGCCGGCCGACGGGCCTTCCGGAACCTCACCGAGACCCTTCAGCAGCAGCAGGGCGGGACGGCTCCCGAGTCCCGGCCGAACAGCGAGGGCAACGGCCTGATGATGCTGGGCGGTCTGCTGCTGATCATCCCGGGGTTCGTCTCGGACGTGCTGGGGCTGGTCCTGCTGGTGCCGCCGGTGCAGAGGGCCGTGAGCCGGTACGCCGAGCGCACCTTCGAGCGCAAGCTGCGTGAGGCCGCGCAGGGGTCCTTGGGCGACGCCTTCCGGCAGGCCCGCATCCACCGGCCCGACGGCAAGGTCGTCCAGGGCGAGGTCGTCCGGGACGAACCGGGACACACCTCGGGGGACACCCCGCAGGGGCCGCGCCCGCCGCTGACGCGGTGAGGGCGGGGAGGCCGGAGGCCGGGGAGGCGGGCCCGGACGAGGAGGAGAACGCACACAGGACCGCGGGCGCCGTACCCATGGGTACGGCGCCCGCGGTCCTGTTCCGATGTGCGGGGGCCTCCGCCGGTGTCAGGCCGACTTCCGGCTGTCCCGGGGGTGAACCGCGATGTTCATCGCACCGGAACGCAGGACGGCGAGACGCTCCTCGAGGACCTCTTCGAGCTCCTCTCGGGTGCGCCGCTCCATCAGCATGTCCCAATGCGTACGCGCGGGCTTGGCCTTCTTCTCCTCGGGGCCGTCACCGTCCACCAGGAGTGCCTGGGCACCGCAGACCTTGCACTCCCACTCCGGCGGGATCTCCGCCTCGACCGAGAAGGGCATCTCGAAGCGGTGCCCCTTCTCGCATGCGTACTCCACGGCCTGGCGCGGGGCCAGGTCGATGCCGCGGTCCGTCTCGTAGCTGGTCACCACGAGGCGCGTGCCGCGAAGAGCTCGCTCACTCATGAATCGTGCCTCCCGGGCTTGTCGCCCACAGGACAGGTGTCGCTGTCGTCGTCATCCGGTCAACGTCCGGGCGGCGGTAAAGATTCCCGTCCCGAGTCCCGTTCCGGGTCATGCGTCGCCGTCGTAGCCGCAGCCTTGTCAACCAGTGCAGTACCCCCCGACGTCCGGTTTGTCACCTCTACTGGCAGATGTGACCCAGCGTTTCGGCATTTTTGACGCGCAGTAACGGTACGCCTGGCAGGCCAAACGCGTACACTACCGCCCTTTGGTGCCCAGTGCTAAATCCTTTCGGGGACCGGATTGCCCGCGTCGGTGATCGCCCGCCGCACCGGAACCCGCGCGAGCAGCACGAACCCGAGCACGAAGAAGCCCACCAGGGAGACGATCGCGTCCCGGTAGCTGCCCGTCAGCTGGTAGGTGAGCCCGAACAGCAGCGGCCCGAGCCAGCTCATCCCGCGGTCGCTCATCTCGTACGCCGAGAAGTACTCGGCCTCCTTGCCGGGCGGTACGAGGTGGGAGAACAGCGACCGGGACAGCGCCTGGCTGCCGCCCAGGACCAGCCCGATCCCCGCGGCCAGGACGAAGAACCACTCCGGGGCCCCCGCCGGCAGGAAGTAACCGGCGGCCAGCGTCAGGGTCCAGGCGACCAGCGAGCCGAGGATCGTGCGCTTCGCCCCGTACCGCCGGGCCAGCCGGCCCAGTGCCAGCGCGCCGGCCACGGCCAGCACCTGGACCAGCAGCACGGCGACGATGAGCGTCGACTGCCCGAGCCCCAGCTCCCTCGAGCCGTAGACCGATGCCTGCGAGATCACCGTCTGGATGCCGTCGTTGTAGACCAGGTAGGCCAGCAGGAAGGCGAGCGTCAGCGGGTGGCGGCGCATGTCGCGGACGGTCGCCGCGAGCTGCCGGAAGCCGGGCAGGGCCGCCTCCCGCGCGGGAACGCGGCGGTCGCGCAGCCGGCGCAGCGGTATCAGCGCGAAGGCGCCCCACCACAGACCGGCCGACGCCAGGCAGATGCGGACCGCCGTGCCCTCGGAGACCCCGAAGGCGTCGTGGCCGGTGTACAGGACGAGGTTCGCGACGAGGACCAGGGCCCCGGCCGCGTAACCGAAGGCCCAGCCGCGGGAGGAGACCGCGTCGCGCTCCTCGGGCGGGGCGATCTGCGGCAGGTAGGCGTTGTAGAGCATCATCGCCACGGACTGCGCCGCGTTCGCCACGACCAGCAGCGCCCCGCCGAGCAGATAGCGCTCGCCGTCCAGGAAGAACATGCCCGCCGTGGCCGCGGCACCCGTGTAGGCGGCGGCCGCGAGGAGGGGCTTCTTGCGGCCGGTGCGGTCGGCGGCGGCGCCCACCAGCGGCATCACCAGCACGGCCAGGACCACCGACAGGGACACCGCGTACGCGAAGAAGGAGCCCGCGCGCACCGGGATCCCCAGCGGGTGGACGAACCCCTCGGCGTCCGCGGCCGACTCGGCGACCGACGTCAGATAGGGGCCGAGGAACACGGTGAGCACGCTCGTGGAGTACACGGAGCACGCCCAGTCGTAGAAGTACCAGCCGCGCTGCTCGCGCCGCCGGTCGGCGGTCTCGTCCGCCGCCGTTGATCGCACGGTGCCGGTGCCCACCCGTGCCCTCGCTTCCCCGTGAACGCGCGAAGGCGCCGGGGCACGGGGTCTCAGACCCAGATGCCGCGGTCCTCCATGACCTCGCGCAGTGTGTCGATGTGATCGGTCATGATGCCATCCACTCCCAGGTCCAGGAGCCGGTTCATCCGCTCGGGTTCGTTGACCGTCCACACGTGCACCTGCAGCCCGCGCGCATGGGCCGCGCGCACGAAGCGGTGGTCCACCACCCGGACGCCCGACTGCGCCTCGGGCACCTGGGCGGCGACCGCCGACCGGCGCACCGCGACCGGCAGGCCCCACGACCGCAGCCGCAGGTTCAGCACGCCCCGCGTCCCGTACGACGTGGCCAGCCGCGGGCCGGCCAGCCGCTGCGCGCGCACCACCCGGGCCTCGGAGAACGAACCGAGGCAGATCCGGTCCCAGGCGTCCGTGCGCCCGACCAGTTCCAGGAAGGGCAGGAGGGCCGGTTCGGCCTTGACGTCGACGTTCCAGCGCACCTCGGGGAAGGTCTCCAGGAGCTCCTCGAACAGGGGCACCGGTTCCTCGCCCGCCACGCGCGCGTGCGCCACCTCCCGCCACGGCAGGTCGGCGATCCGGCCCGCGCCGTCCGTCACCCGGTCCAGGGTCGCGTCGTGGAAGGCGACGAGCCGGCCGTCGCGAGTGGCGTGGACGTCGGTCTCGATGTACCGGTAGCCCGCCTCGACGGCGCGCCGGAACTGGCGCGCGGTGTTCTCCAGGCCGTCCGCCGCCCCGCCCCGGTGGGCGAAGGCGATCGGGCCGGGATGGTCGAGGTAGGGGTGGCGTATCCGCGGGGTCACGGACGCAGTATCGCCCGCCGCGGTCGACCCGTGGCGAGGACCGTGCCGCCGTCGGGTGCCGGGGGGACGGCGAACACGCGCAGGAACAGCTGGGCGAGCGGGCCGATCGTCACCGCGTACAGCAGGGTGCCGGCGCCCACGGTGCCGCCGAGGACGAAGCCCGTGACCACGACACCGATCTCGAGGGCCGTGCGGACCAGGCGGATCGAGACGCCCGTGCGCCGGTGCAGTCCCGTCATGAGCCCGTCGCGCGGGCCCGGGCCGAAGCGCGCCGCGATGTACAGCCCGGTCGCCGCGCCGTTCAGCACGATGCCCGCCGCCATCAGCGTCCCGCGGACCGCCGGGCCGTGCGCGTCCGGCAGCACGGCCAGCGTCGCGTCCATCGCCGCGCCGATCACCAGGACGTTGGAGACCGTGCCCAGCCCCGGCCGCTGGCGCAGCGGGATCCACAGCAGCAGGATCGCCGCGCCCAGGACGGTCAGCACCACGCCCATGGACAGCCCCGTCCGCTCGGACAGGCCCTGGTGCAGCACGTTCCACGGTTCGAGGCCGAGTCCCGACCGCACGAGCAGCGCCGAACTCGCGCCGTACAGCGCCAGTCCGGCGTACAGCTGGAACAGCCGCCGTGCGAGGTGCCCCTGCCGGGGTGAATGGCTGGACAAGACGTACCCCCCTGTGGTGGAAGTGGACCGGTGCGTGACACCCTGTGGCACGGAAGGAGAGGCCGACCATGGCCAATCCGGGGAAGGTGGACTGATTCTCATGGCGCAGTGGACCTCGGCGGTGGGGGCCGCACAACTCGCCCGGCTGCTCAGCTCCCAGCAGGACCGCCCGGCCGGTCCCGGAACCCGCCGCCCGCCCGCCTACCGCGCGCTCGCCGACGGCATCCGGCTGCTGGTGTTCGAAGGGCGCGTACCGGTCGCCGCAAGGCTGCCCGCCGAACGGGAACTCGCCCTCGCCCTGTCCGTCAGCCGCACCACCGTCGCCGCCGCCTACGAGGCGCTGCGCAGCGAGGGGTTCCTGGAGTCACGGCGCGGTGCGGGCAGCTGGACCGCCGTCCCGGCCGGCAACCCGCTGCCCGCGCGAGGGCTCGAACCGCTGCCGCCCGAGGCCCTCGGCTCGGTGATCGACCTCGGCTGCGCCGCGCTGCCCGCGCCCGAGCCGTGGCTCACGCGCGCCGTGCAGGGCGCCCTGGAGGAGCTGCCGCCGTACGCGCACACCCACGGCGACTACCCCGCCGGGCTGCCCGCGCTGCGCGCGATGATCGCCGACCGCTACACCGCGCGGGGCATCCCGACCATGCCCGAGCAGATCATGGTGACGACCGGGGCGATGGGCGCCATGGACGCCATCTGCCACCTCTTCGGCGGGCGCGGCGAGCGCATCGCCGTCGAGTCGCCGTCCTACGCCAACATCCTCCAGCTGATGCGGGAGGCCGGCGCCCGGCTCGTCCCCGTGGCCATGGCCGAGGGCCTCACCGGCTGGGACCTGGACCGCTGGCGGCAGGTGCTGCGGGAGGCGGCGCCCCGGATCGCGTACGTGGTCGCCGACTTCCACAACCCGACCGGTGCGCTCGCCGACGAGGACCAGCGGCGCCGGCTGGTGGACGCGGCGCGTTCGGCGGGGACGGTGCTCGTCGCGGACGAGACGATGACCGAACTGTGGCTCGAGCCCGACGTGGAGATGCCTCCTCCGGTCTGCGCCTTCGACCCGGCCGGGTCCACGGTGGTCACGGTCGGCTCGGCGAGCAAGGCCTTCTGGGCCGGGATGCGCATCGGCTGGGTGCGCGCGTCCCCCGAGGCGATCCGCAGCCTGGTCGCCGCGCGCGCGTACGCCGACCTGGGCACACCCGTGCTGGAGCAACTGGCGGTGAACTGGCTGTTCGGCACGGACGGCTGGGAGCAGGCCGTCCAGGTGCGCCGCGCGCAGGCCCGGGAGAACCGGGACGCGCTGGTCGCGGCGGTGCGGCGGGAGCTGCCCGGCTGGGAGTTCGAGGTCCCGCGGGGCGGGCTCACGCTGTGGGTGCGCGCCGGAGGGCTCTCGGGCTCACGGCTGGCCGAGGCGGGGGAGCGGGTCGGCGTGCGCGTGCCGTCCGGGCCGCGCTTCGGGGTCGACGGGGCGTTCGAGGGGTATGTGCGGCTGCCGTTCACCGTGGGCGGCGCGGTGGCGGAGGAGGCGGCGGTGCGGCTGGCCGCGGCGGCACGGGTGGTGGAGAGCGGCGGGACCACGGGGGTGGAGGTGTCGCGCGCGTTCGTGGCGTAGCGGTCACGGCGGTGACGCGGCACGGGACGGGTGCCAGGGGGCGCCGGGTCCCCTAGGAGGACTCCGCGACCGCCGCTTCCTTGGGTGCCGCGGCCGCGGCCATGTCCTTCGGGGCGGCGGTCGCGGCGGGCCCTTCCTCCGGGGCGGCCCCCACGGGGACCGGCCCGCCGGGGAGAGCCTCCTCGGGCAACGGCTTCTGCACCGGTTCCTTCTGCACCGGTTCCTTCTCCAGGGGCACGGGATCCGCGGGCAGCGCGTCCAGGAGGACGGAACCCGCCGGAACCGCTTCCGGGCCCGGCCGCCCCGCGTCCTTCGCCGCAGCCGTGCGCGGCGGCAGCAGCTCCAGTACGGCCTGCCGGTGGGCGTCGCTGGTGGCCTCGTCGTACGGGTTCGGCGTGGCCGGCACCTGGAGGCGGTGCACCGGCCCCGTGCCCAGCCGGGCGTAGCCGCGGCCCGCGGGGACCTGGTCGACGGGGGTGGTGTGCGGGGGCGCGCCCAGGACGGCCGTGAGCTGCTCCGTCGTCGCGGGGCCGAGGACGACCCGCGCGCGCGTGTGCTGCCGCACCGGGGCGGTGAGGATCTCCAGGCTGTCGAGCTGGTCCCCGACGACCACGGTGACATGCGCCGGGCGGCCGTGCCGCAGCGGGAGGTGGAGCAGGGACTGGGGGTCCTCCCGGCCCTCCGCGGCGGCCGGGTGCGTGAACGCGCTCGGCCGGTCCAGCAGGATCCACAGGGGCCGCCTGGTGTCCTCGGGCGGCGGATCGCCCGCCTGGTGGGCGCGGTTCGCGGCGCTCAGCCGGCGCTCCGTCTCGTGCGCGGCCCACTCCAGGACCGCCAGTGCCCCCGCCGGCCCGCACTCGACGGCGAGCACCCCGTCCCGGCCGGTCAGACAGGCGTACTCACCGGTGCCGCCGCCGTCGACGATCACCACGTCCCCGTGGTGGAGGGCCTGCAGGGCGATGGAGCGCAGCAGGGTCGAGATGCCGCTGCCCGGCTGGCCGAGCGCGAGCAGATGGGGCTCGGTGGAGCGGATACCGGTGCGCCAGACGACGGGCGGGACGTCGCGCCGCTGCTCGCCGTGGGTGAGCGGCAGCGTCCGCCGCACCCGGATGGGGTCGGTGAAGCCGAGCACCGTCTCGCCGGGGGACGTGACGAAGGGCTGGGCGGCGATGTCGGTGGGCAGGGGCGCGAGGACGTGGACCGTGAGCTGGTTGCCCTCCTCGTCCCAGGCGAAGTGGTACTCGCGGCCGCGCCCCGACTTGGCGCCGAGCAGGTGCTCGATCCGCGCCCGGGACTCCGGCTCGCCGTCGGTGAAGTAGGGGGGATAGCCGATCACCAGGTACGTGATGCGGCCGGTGCCGTCGAACTCGTACTCGGGGAAGACCTTCTCCCAGTCGCCGCCGTGGCGGTAGAGCGGATCCGGGTCCTCGGCGGCCGAGAAGTACGGCACCAGGGCCTCGTACAGCGACCTCAGGCGCCGGACCTGGGACTCGTCGGGCCCGTCGGACGCCGACGGGGCACGGTCCCGCCCCCGCCAGGCCGCCACCGCCATCAAGGTGGTGACGGCGAGCAGCGGGCCGTACGGCGCGAGTGCCACGACCAGCACGGCCGCCGCCACCAGGAAGAACAGCGCGCCGCGCCTGTCCTTGGGCGTGTCGACCCACCGGCGCCGCCCGGCCGAGGCCAGTCGGCGCAGACCGCGCGCGATGGTGATCAGCGGGTGGAGGACGTCCGTGGCGCTGTCGGCCGCCGTCCTGGCCAGTTCCCGGCTCCGGGCGAGCTGGGCGCTGCCGTTGCTCAGAATGCGGGGGAGGGGGCGCCGGGCCACTGCTGTCTCCAGGAGGTGCGTACGGGCGGGCGGGGCGTGGGGAGCCGGATCAGAACCTGAACCCGCCCAGGAGGCTGGCCAGGCTTTCGCCACCCGCCTTGATGCTGGGCGCGATGGCCGTACTGGCCAGATAGAAGCCGAACAGCATGGCCACCAGGGCGTGCGACGCCTTCAGCCCGTCCTTGCGGAAGAAGACGAAGACGACGATGCCGAGCAGCACCACGCATGAGATCGAGATGATCATGTGAGTTCTCCTGGTTCACGGGGACAGTCACCATGAGTACTTCCAGCATCACAGCATGTATCTATACGATAAAAGGTGCAACTGGGTGATTTCTTGGAGTTTTCGCCCGCTCGGTGGAATGCTGTCCGGTGCTCCGTCCGACCACGGACCGGCGTCCTCGCGGCCGGGAGGTCCGCTGTGATCCTCACCCCGGACGCGTCGGGCCATGTGCCGCGCGAGCCAGTACCCTGGCGATTCACCCGTACGGCTCTGCACCGCTCGCAGACGTACGCCCTGTCCCCGATGCACGCAGTGCTGCGCAGAGAGAGGCGGTCCGGCCGATGACCGATGCCCCCGACCCGGAGGTCGTGGAGCTGGCGACCAAGATCTTCGACCTGGCCCGGCGCGGCCGGACCGACGAACTCGTGGCCTATGTCGACGCGGGGGTCCCGGCCAACCTCACCAACGACCGGGGCGACTCGCTCGTGATGCTCGCCGCCTATCACGGTCACGCCGGGACGGTGCGCGCGCTGCTGGAGCGCGGCGCCGACGCCGACCGCGTCAACGACCGGGGCCAGACCCCCCTCGCGGGGGCGGTCTTCAAGGGGGAGGCCGAGGTGATCGAGGCCCTCCTGGAGGGCGGCGCCGACCCGTCCGCCGGCACCCCCTCGGCCGTCGACACGGCCCGGATGTTCGGCCGGACGGAACTGCTCGACCTGTTCGGCGAGCAGTGAACGGAACGCCCTGACCGGCGACGACACGGAAAACGGGGAGGCGGTACGGGGCCGCCGGAATTTCGGTCGCGGGAGATGTGACCGCCGGGTCATCATGACGACGTGATTCACGGACGCGATGGCTGGGCAGGTGTTGCCGCACCGCGCGGGCCGTGATGCGGTCCGCATGGGCCACCGACGAGAGGCAGAGAGAGATGGTCTACAGCGAGCAGGAAACGGCGGGCGCCCCGACGTGTCGTCACGCGGCCAGGTAATGCACGTCCCCGGTTGCGTCGACGCTTGATGTGAGGCTGTTTCCCATGTTCGATCCGGTCATAGCGCCCAGCGGTACGCTGCTCGGCCTGCTCCAGCGGGGCCGCGGCGACGGCACGCTGCACGCGCTCACCGCCCCGCGCGCCGAAGCGCTCGCGGCGCTGAACCACTGCGTGCTGCGCGACCCGCGCCACGACTGGCAGGTGGAGAACCGCTCCCTCTACTACGCCCGCCTCTACCTCGATCTGCACGGCGGACTGGACGCGATCGAGGCCCACCTCTTCGACCCCGAGGACGTCCTCGACACCGACGAGTCACGCACCGGACTCGCCCTCGCCGTCCTCGGGCACCTCGCCTCCTACGGCAGGCGGGACGCGCTCGAGCTGTTGCGCAGGTACGCCGCCCACGGCACCAACTGGGCCTGGGCCCTGGACGAGCTCGCCCTCCGGGACGACGACGCGGGCCTGCGCGCCCTCGCCGCCCCGGTGCTGGCGCGGTTCGCCACCGACGCCGAGGGCGAGGCGGAACTGGCCGCCACCGTTCGCGACGCCTTCGAGCCGAGGCCCTGGCGGCTGTGGGCCGACGACCCGCGCGCGTCCATCGCCACGCGCGTGCGCGCCGCCCATGAGGCCGGCTGCTTCGACCGCTGGCAGCGGCAGATGCGCCCCGGCGGGCCCCGCCCCGGCTGGAGCGTGCAGGCCGTGTTCGCATGGGCCCAGCAAGGCGTCGAACGCGGCGCCGCGCTCCATGTGCCGGCCGCCCGCTGTCTCGCCGCCGTGGCGGGCCCCGAGGACCGGCCCGAGATCGTCCGGGCCGCCGAGGACGGCCCCGAGGGAGCCCGCTGCACCGCCCTGCGGTACCTCGCCGACAGCAACGACCCCGACGTCCTCGAGCTGATCGAGGGCGCCGTGGCCACGGGCTCGACGGCCGTCGTGGAGGCCGCCGTCGACGCCTTCGAACGCATGCGCAGCCTCACGGCCGTCGACCGGGCGCGCGGCTGGGCCCGCCGGCCCGACCCGCTGGGCGCCGCCGCCGGCCGCGTCCTCGCCTGCCGGGGCGGGGCCCGGGACCGCGACCTGGTCCTCGCCGCGCTCCGCGAGGCGGTGCGGGGCGAGGGCCCCGACGCCCCCACCCTGTGGACACTCGTCGACGGCGCCGGACGCCTCGGCATCACCTGCGCCGCCCCCGTCCTCCGCCACGTCTACCGCGAGACCGCCTCGTCCCATCTGCGGGGCCGGGCCGCGCGCGCCCTCGCCGCCACCGACCCCTCCTTCGGCACCGGCTTCGCCGTCGAGTGCCTGTGGGACTGCGAGGAGTCCACCCGCGAGATCGCCGCCCGGCACGCCGAGACCGGGGACACCCGGGTGGTCGAGCGCCTGCGCCGGCTCGCCGCCGACCCGGCCGAGGAGGCCGAGGTGCAGACCGCCGTGCGCAGCCGGATCGGCCCCGAGGAGACCGCCGTGTGACCCGCTCGGGCACGCGCGGTGTGAACGGAGGACGACCCGCGGGTCAGGTGTGCGTGGACACCGCCTGACCCGGCCGGGCGGGCGGGGCAACGCTCATGGCGCGTTCCCCGGACGGAAAGATCCTCTTCGACGCGGCCACGTCCGGTGCGGCGACAACACCGGTATGCGTGTCGTCATCGTGACCGAATCCTTTCCCCCCGATGTGAACGGCGTGGCCCACTGCGCGTTCCAGACCGCCCGGCACCTCGTCGACCGCGGTCACACCCCCCTCGTCGTCGCCCCCGCCACCACCGGCACCGCTGCCGACGAGCGGGCGCCGTGTCCCGTCGTCCGCGTCCCCTCCCTTCCGCTCCCCGGCTACCCCCAGGTCCGCGTCGCCCTCCCCGGCCGCCGCCTCGCCGCCGCGATCGCCGGGCACCGGGCCGACGTCGTCCACCTGGCCGGCCCCTTCGTCCTCGGCGTGCGCGGCATGGCGGCCGCCGCCCGCCTCGGCCTGCCCGCCGTCGCCGTCTACCAGACCGACCTCGCCGGCTACGCCCGTACGTACCTGGGCGCGGGCGAGGCGGCGGCCTGGCGGCGCATCCGTGCCGTGCACACGGCGGCCGACCTCACCCTGGCTCCGTCCGGCGCCGCCCTGCGCGACCTGCAGGCGCACGGCGTGCCCGGGGGCGAGCTGTGGCCGCGCGGTGTGGACACCGCCCGTTTCCGGCCCGGCCTCCGCGACGCGGAGCTGCGCCGCGCGCTCGCCCCGAACGGCGAACTCGTCGTCGGCTACGTCGGCCGGCTCGCCCCCGAGAAGCAGGTCGAGCTGCTGTCCGGGGTGTGCGCCCTGTCCGGGGTGCGGGTCGTGGTCGTCGGCGACGGGCCCAGCCGGCCGGGGCTGGAGCAGACGCTGCCCGGCGCGGTCTTCCTGGGCCGCCGCACCGGCGACGAACTCGCCCGGATCTTCGCCTCGCTGGACGTCTTCGTGCACACCGGGCCGTTCGAGACCTTCTGCCAGACCGTGCAGGAGGCGATGGCCAGCGGCGTGCCCGTGGTGGCGCCCGCGGCGGGCGGCCCGCTGGACCTGGTCGCGCACGGGCGCACCGGACTGCTCGTACCCCCGCGCGACGCCGCCGCCGTGCGCGACGCGGTGTGGTCCCTGGCCGCCGACCCCGGGCTGCGGGACGCGTACGGCGCGGCCGGGCGCGCGGCGGTCGAGGGGCGCACCTGGGCCGCGGTCGGGGACCAGCTGATCGGGTACTACACGGATGTGCTCGCCGGGCGCAGGACGGCGGTGGCGGCATGAACGGCGTGCACGCGACCCCGGTGGGCGGCCGTTCGCCGTGGCCCCCGGTCCGGTGCACGCCGGCGGCCCGGCGCGGACCGACGGACCGCTGCGGATCGTGCGGCTCGCGAACTTCGTCGCCCCCGCCTCCGGCGGGCTGCGCACCGCGCCGAGGGAGCTCGGCAGGGGATACCGCGCGGCGGTACACCGGCCCGTGCTCGTCGTCCCCGGCGAGCGGGAGGGCGACCGGGAGACCGAGCAGGGGAGGGTGATCACGCTGCCGGGCCCGCTGCTGCCCGGCACGGGGGGCCACCGCGTCCTCACCGACCGGGCGCGAATGACCGGCCTGCTCCGGGAACTGGCCCCCGACCGCCTCGAGGTGTCCGACCGCACGACCCTGCGCTGGACCGGCAAGTGGGCCCGGCGGGCCCGGGTCCCGGCGGTCACGGTCTCCCACGAGACCGCCGACGGGGTGCTGCGGGCCTGGGGACTGCCGGAGGGCGCCGCCCGGCGCGCCGCCGACGAGACGCGGCACCGCGCGCGGGGCACGGGCGTCCGGCTGGGCCTGCGGGCCGGCGCCGCCGTGTCGGCGGCGCCGGCCGCACTGTCCCCCGGGGAGCGACGGCCAGGCCCCGCCTGAGCGTTCAGCGGCGGCGCACGGCGACGAAACGGACCGGGGTGCCGGGTGCCGCCTGGGCGGCGGCCGGGAGGTCGGCGGGGCGGACGACCGCGATCACGGGGTAGCCCCCGGTGGTCGGGTGGTCGGCCAGGAACACCACCGGCCTGCCGTCGGGCGGCACCTGCACCGCCCCCAGCACCATGCCCTCGCTGGGGAGTTCGTCCGGCCGGGCCCGCTCCAGGGCAGGCCCGGTCGTGCGCAGCCCGATGCGGTTGCTCGCGGGGGACACGCGGTACGCGCGGGACGTGAGGACCCGGACCGCCTCCGGGGTGAACCAGTCGTCGCGCGGGCCCGGCGTCACGCGCAGGACGAGTTCGTCCGGGGGCGCCGGCTGCGGGGCGACGTCCACCCGCGCGGGGAGTCCTCGCACCGTCCCGAGGGGGAGGACGGCGCCGTCCGTGAGGGGCGCCGGGCCGAGGCCCGAGAGCAGGTCGGTGGAGCGGCTGCCGAGCACCGGCTCGACGGCGATCCCCCCGGAGACGGCGACGTAGGCGCGTACGCCCGGGGCCGCCGTCCCGACGTCCAGGACCGACCCGGCCCGCACGCGCACCGGCGCGCCCCAGGCGGCCGGGCGGCCGTCCACGGTGACGGGGCAGGGCGCACCGGTGACCGCCATGACGGCCGTGGAACGGGGGCGCAGCGCACAGCCGTCGAGGGTCGTCTCCAGGACGGCCGCGTCCGGCGGGTTGCCGGCCAGCCGGTTGGCGAGCGCCGCCGCGGGCCCGTCCAGCGCCCCGGAACGGGGCACGCCCAGGTGGGCGTGCCCGGGGCGGCCCCGGTCCTGCACGGTGGTCAGGGCCCCCGCCCGGACGACGGCGAGCGCACGGTCCGTCATGCCGCCGGCTCCGTCGCCGCCACCGGTACGAACCGCACGCGGGTGCCGGGGGCGAGCAGCGCGGCCGGCGCCCGCGCGGGGTCCCACAGCACGAGGTCGGTCGTGCCGATCAGCTGCCAGCCGCCCGGCGAGGAGCGCGGGTACACGCCCGTGTACGGTCCCGCCAGCGCCACCGAGCCGGCCGGCACGGCCGTGCGCGGAGTCGGCCTGCGGGGCACGTCGTAACGCGGCGGCAGCCCCGTGAGGTAGCCGAAACCGGGTGCGAAACCGCAGAAGGCGACGCGGAACCCGGTGCCCGCGTGGATGCGTGCCACCTCCCGCGCGGGGACGCCCCAGTGCGCGGCGACGTCGGCGAGGTCCGGGCCGTCGTAGCGCACCGGGATCTCGACCGTCCCCGGCGCGCCCGGGGGCACGGGCGGCAGGGGCCGGGCGGTCAGTTCGGCGGCCAGCCGGGCGGGATCGGACAGGCCGTCGAGCAGGACCGTGCGGGCCGCCGGCACGATCTCGCCGACCCGCAGCGACCCCTGCGCACGGAGCCGCAGCAACTCCACGTGGAGCGCCTGCGCCTCGTCGCCCGAGGAGACCTCGACGAGCAGGGCGTCCTCGCCGACGGGCAGCACCCTCATGCGAAGGCCTCCACCCGGATCCCCGCCGCCTCCAGGCCGTCCCGCACCCGTCGTGCCAGGTCCACCGCGCCGGGCGTGTCGCCGTGCAGGCACAGGGAGCGCGCCCGCACCCCGATGCGCCGTCCCGAGTGCGTCCCGACCTCACCGGAACGGGCCAGGTCCACCGAACGCGCCACGACGGACGCGGGATCGGTCACCACGGCGCCCTCCTGACGGCGCGGCACCAGGGTGCCCTCGTCGGTGTACGCGCGGTCGGCGAACGCCTCCGGGACGACCGGCAGGCCCGCCTTCCCGGCCAGTTCCAGCAGCCGCGAGCCGGGCAGGCCGAGCACCGGCAGCGCGGCGTCCGCGAGGAGGACCCCGTCGACGACCGCGCCGGCCTGCTCCTCGTCGCGGACCACCCGGTTGTACAGCGCCCCGTGCGGTTTGACGTAGGCCACGCGGGCGCCCGCCGCACGGGCGAACACCTCCAGGGCGCCGATCTGGTAGGCCACTTCGGCCGTCAGCTCGGCGGGCGGCACGTCCATCGCGCGCCGCCCGAACCCCGCCAGGTCCCGGTAGGAGACCTGGGCGCCGATCCGCACCCCGCGCTCGGCCGCGAGCTCGCAGACCCGGCGCATGGTGGCCGCGTCCCCGGCGTGGAAACCGCAGGCCACGTTGGCGCTGGTGACGACGGACAGCAGCCGTTCGTCGTCGGTGAGCCGCCAGTGGCCGAAACCCTCGCCGAGGTCGGCGTTCAGATCGATGGAGGTCATGGGTCCTTCGTTTCTCCTTCTCGGTCCGCGGGACCGTCAGATCACGCGGAACTGCTCGTCGCGGGCGTCGCCGAGGAACATCTGCCCCGGTGCGTGGGTGAGGGCGAACGGCGGACGCGAGGCCGTCAGCGCGGCCTGCGGTGTCACGCCGCAGGCCCAGAACACCGGGATGTCGTCCGGCTCGAGGTCCACCGGGTCGCCGAAGTCGGGGCGGCCGAGGTCGTCGATGCCGAGCGCCGCGGGATCGCCGCAGTGCACGGGACCGCCGTGCACCGCCGGCAGCAGACTGCTCTCCCGGATCGCCGCCGAGAGGTGCGCGGGCGGCACCGGCCGCATGGACACCACCAGCGGCCCGCGCAGCCGTCCCGCCGGACGGCACTGCCAACTCGTCACGTACATGGGAACGTTGCGCCCCTGCTCCAGGTGCCGCAGCGGAACGCCCGCCGCCGTCAGCGCCCACTCGAAGGTGAAGCTGCAGCCGATCAGGAACGACACCAGGTCGTCGCGCCAGTGCGCCCGGACGTCCGTCGGCTCGTCCACCAGCTCGCCGTTCTCCCACACCCGGTAGCGCGGCAGGTCGGTGCGCAGGTCCGCGCCCTCGGCGAGGACGGTGGTGACGGATCCGGCGTCGGTGACGTCGAGGACCGGGCAGGGCTTGGGGTTGCGCTGGCAGAACAGCAGCATGTCGTACGCCCAGTCGGCGGGCACCGAGACCAGGTTGGCCTGGGTGCGGCCCGCGGCCACGCCGGCCGTGGGACCGGTCAGCCCTTCCCGGAAGCGGGCCCGCGCCGTGCGCGGGCTCCACGCGTGCGCGTGCTCGTCGGCGAGGACCACGGGGCGGTCGCCCACGGCGGCCGCCGGCAGGTCGTCGGTGCGGTTCACTCCAGCTCCTTCCCGTGCGTCTCCGGCAGGCCCAGCAGCGCCAGCGCCGCCAGACCGTAGCCGACCGCGCCGAAGACCAGCGCCCCGCCCACGCCCCAGCCGTCGGCGAGGAAGCCGACGGTCGTGGGGAAGACGGCGCCCACGGCACGTCCGGTGTTGTACGTGAAGCCCTGTCCCGTCCCGCGCACCGCCGCCGGGTACAGCTCGCTCAGGTAGGAGCCGAAGCCGCTGAAGATCGCCGACATGCAGAACCCGAGCGGGAAGCCGAGCACGAGCACCAGGGAGTCGGCGCCGCTCGGGATGTTCGTGTACGCGAGGACGCAGAGCGCCGACAGCAGGGCGAAGAGCCAGATGTTGCGCCGACGGCCCAGCCGGTCGGTGAGGTGGCCGCCGGTCAGGTAGCCGATGAAGGCACCCGAGATCAGGAACGTGAGATAGCCGCCGGTGCCGACGACCGACAGGCCGCGCTCCGTCTTCAGGTAGGTCGGCACCCAGGTGGCCAGGGTGTAGTAGCCGCCCTGCACGCCGGTGGAGAGCAGCACGGCGAAGAGCGTGGTGCGCAGCAGCCCCGGCGCTCCCGCCCGGCCCGGCCGGAAGATCACCGCGAACGAGCCCCGGTGGGCGCTCCGCTCCCGCGCGGCGGCCGCCTCGGGCGCGTCCCGCACGCTGCGCCGCACCCACACCACGAGCAGGGCCGGCAGCGCGCCGGTCCAGAACATCGCGCGCCAGGCCAGATCGTCGCCGACGAGCGAGAAGATCAGCGTGTACACGATCACGGCCAGCGCCCAGCCCACGGCCCAGGAGCTCTGGACCGCGCCGAGGGTGCGGCCCCGGTGCCGGGCGGTCGCGTACTCGGCGACCAGGATGGCGCCGACCGCCCACTCGCCGCCGAAGCCGAGGCCCTGGAGGGCCCGGAACACCAGCAGCGTCTCGTAGTTGGGGGCGAAACCGCAGGCCACGGTGAACACCGCGTAGGTGATCACGGTCAGCAGCAGCGCCCTCACCCGGCCGACGCGGTCCGCCAGCACGCCGGCGAGGGCGCCGCCGACCGCGGAGACCACCAGCGTGACGGTGGTGAGCAGGCCGGTCTGACCGCTGTTCAGACCGAAGTACGCGGACAGCGCGACCATGGTCAGCGGCAGGGTGAAGTAGTCGTACGAATCCAGGGCATAGCCGCCGAACGCGCCGCCGAAGGCGCGACGGCCGCTCGGCCCCAGTGCCCGCAGCCAGCCGAACACTCCGTCGTCGTCGGTGTGTTCGGCCCGCGCGGGGCGTGGTCGGCCGGTCAGGGCCCGCGGTGGAGGGGGCGTGCTCATGGGCACCTCGCAGGGAGAGGACGGAGGGTGCTGGAAGGAATGAGCCGTGCCGTGGTGCGCAAGGAGCGGCGCCGTGCGCCCGGAGGGCGGCGCCGTGCGGAGCACCGTAGAGGATCGTTGAACGATCCTTCAATACCCGTGTTGTCTCGTCCCTCCGTGTGCGATTGAATTCCGGGCATGGCAGAGGAGCTGAGGGGACTGGCCGACGACCGTGCCCTGCTGGGCCGCACCAGTACCGCCGAGCGGGTCTCGGACATCCTCAGGAGCCGGATCGCCGAGGGGTACTTCCCGCCCGGGACGCGGCTGTCGGAGGACGGCATCGGCGGGGCGCTGGGGGTCTCCCGCAACACGCTGCGCGAGGCGTTCCGGCTGCTCACGCACGAACGGCTGCTCGTCCACGAGCTGAACCGGGGCGTGTTCGTCCGGGTGCTGACCGTCGAGGACGTCGAGGACATCTACCGCACCCGCCGGCTCGTCGAGTGCGCCGTCGTGCGCGGCCTCGGCGAGCCTCCGTACGGGCTGGACGCGCTCGCCGGGGCGGTGGAGGAGGGCCGCCGGGCGGCGCGCGAAGGTGACTGGAAAGGCGTGGGTACGGCCAACATCCACTTCCACCGGGAGCTGGTGGCCCTCGCCGCCAGCGAGCGCACCGACGAGCTGATGCGCAGCGTCTTCGCCGAACTGCGGCTCGCCTTCCACGTGGTGGACGAGCCCAGGCGGCTGCACGAACCGTACATCGAACGCAATGTCGCGATTCTCCGGGCCCTGCAGGCCGGCGACCGGGGGGCGGCCGAGGAACTGCTCGCGGCCTACCTGGACGTCTCGCTGGAGCGGGTGGTGGAGGTGTACCGGCGCCGGGTCGGGACGGGCGGGCAGGACGGCTGAGCCGCGGCGGCGCGCGGCGGCGGAACGCGGGCGCGGCCCCGTGGCGCCGGGGCGCGTCCGCCTCGTTTGGGTCGTTGTCAGACCGAGGACCTAGTCTGTGACCGTGACATCGCCAGCATCGACGGACAGTGCTCCGCCCCAGCTCAGCGCGGGGCCGCGGCCCGCACCGGGCCCGGCCGCCGACGAAGGGCTGGCGCGGCGGCTGCGCGCGCTCGCCTGCACGGCGCCGCTGCACGACCTGGACGCGCGCAAGGCCAACCTGGCCGGTGAGTACTCGGTGTACGGCATGGCGGAGATCGCCCTGGCCGCCATCGACCTCGTCACGCTGAACATGGACTTCGACACGGGCGCGGACCACGACCAGATCGTCGCCCGGCTCGTCCTGCGCATCGCCGCCCAGGCCCCGCACCGTCCCGCCGCCGAACACGAGCGGGTGGCCCGCTGGGTCCTGGAGAACCTGATCAACGTCGGCAGCGTCGACCGCGGCTTCCGGGCGGTGTACGGCGTGTTCGGGGCGGACGGCACCTATGTGCGCCGCGACTACGACTTCAAGCTGATCGAGGAGGTCCCCGGCCCCGGCGGCACGGTGTACCTGCGGACCACCGACGAGGCCGTCAACGTCCTGGTCGGCGCCCTGGACACCGATGTCACCAGCGCGCAGATCGCCGCCGAGGTCAAGCTGGAGGTGCTGATCAGCCGCGGCCGGCTCGCGGACGCCCAGCTCGCCGCGGAGCAGGCCCGCTACCGGACCGTGCAGTACTCCGAGACCCTGCGCCGGGCCCTGGAGGCCACCCGGCGCAACGTCCGCGCGGTGGACTGGCTGAGCACCGTCCCCGACATGATCGCCGAGGCCCTGGACCACGTGGCGGACCGCTACCGCCACGAGAACGCGATCCTCACCAACATCCGCAAGGCCCGCGACGAGTCCGAGGACCCCGAGAACAAGCGGCGGGCCGCCGAGCTGGTGGACATCGTCAAGGACTGCATCCGGCGGCACACGCAGCTGCAGTCCCGGCTGCTGGAGGCCGGTCCGCTGTTCCGGGCCGAACAGGACCGGCAGGCCTTCGCCACCCCCACGCCCACCTCGGGCACGGACCTGTACGGCCATCTCCTGGCGCCCCTGCTGCCGCTGCCCGTGGAGCGGGCGGCCCGGGTCACCGACGCCTTCTTCGCCCGCGGCACCGGGCTGCGCACCCCGGTGTCCGTCCGGGTCGCCGACCTCGTCGAGATCCTGCTGACGCCGCCCGTGGAGCGGGAGCACCTCGGGGCCGAGATGCCGGAGCCCGACCTCATCGCCACACCGGACGACAGCCGCTTCAGCGAGGAGCAGCTGGCGGCCGCCATGGAGCTGCTGGACCTGCCGGCCGACGCGCCGCGCCGGCTGTCCGGACTGCTCGCCGACGCGCGCCGCCGGGACCCCGAGCTGCCGTACCTGGTCGCCCTGCTGGCGATCCACGCCGCCAGCCCGCCGGTCGGCACCGCCTACCGCCAGGGCGAGCGGAAGCTGCTGTTCGCCGTGGACGACGGCACCGAGCTCGACGACCCCGAGTTCGGCGGCGCCGACCTCGTCGTCGGCACGGCCCTGCTGGACGCGGCGGGGATGGCGGCGGACCGGACGGAGGCGGCGTGATGGTCCCGCCGCGGGGCGACCGTGCGCCGGCGGCGGGCCGGGCCCACGCGGCGGAGCCGCGGCCCCGGGCCCCCGAAGAAGCCGACCGCACCGTTGTCCCCGAGAGCAAGGAGCCGAAACCGTGACCGAGCACGTCGAGTGGAGCGAGCCGGAGGCCGGTGCCGCACCGGCCGGTGCCGCCGTCACGCCCGCCGACGCCGCCGACGCGGCGCGGCTCGTCGCCTTCGGCCTCCAGCCCAAGCTCCAGCCGGCCCGCGACCAGGAGTACGCGGACCTGCTGCGCCGCTACCGCGAGGACCCGCCGTTCGCGCGGCTCACCGACGCCGTGGCCACCGGCCTCGGACTGATCGTGCTGGAGGTGTCCCCGCGCGCGGGCATGGCGGTGACCGCCGCCGAGGACTCCGTGTTCGCGGTGCGCATGGGCGACTACGCGCGACGCACCTCCGCCGACGGCAGCGACCGGTTCCTGCACGGGCTCGCCCATCTCGCCGTCGCCGCTCTGGCCTTCCCGCGCCCGGAGGACCTCGCCGACGACGGCTACATCGGACGCGTCACGGTCAACGGCGTCGACGCCTTCGTGCGCCAGGCCTGCCACCGGCTGGAGGAACGGGCCGCCCGGCAGGGCGAGAACACCGACCCGGCCAGCGACGCCCCCGGCCTGGAGGCCGCCTGGCGGGTCTGGGCCAGACGCAGCGCGACCGGAGCCACCAAGGACGCGCGCCGGCTCGCGGGATCGACCACCGGCATCGTCGCCAAGGCCGTCGCCTTCCTCACCGACTCCGGCTTCCTGCAGCGCACCGGCGACGACAACGGCGGCACGTACCGCACCACGGCCCGCTACCAGCTCCAGGTGCGCGACATGGCGGGCAGCGCCGCCCTGGCCGAGCTGCTGGAACTGGGCGTCGTCCCGATCACCGACGGCACGCCCACCCTGCTGCCCCCCGAGGACGCCGACGACCTGGATCTCGTCGCCGACGCCGGCCTGCCCTTCCACTCCTCCTGAGACCCCTGTTCCCCGCTGCACTCCCCGTTTCACGAAGCCTTACGAGAGTCCGCCATGTACGAGCTGTCCCGGGTCCGCCTCTACTCCATCGGGCCCGCCGGTGCGCGCTACGCCGACACCGTGCTTGACCTGCGCGGTGTGGGCGCGACGGTGCCCGACCCCGCGCCGACGCAGGCGGAGTTCTTCGAGGAGGAGCCCGTCGGCCCGCCGCGCCGGCCCGCGCCGGCCGGCGTGCTCTTCCTGGAGAACGGCGGCGGCAAGTCCGTCCTGCTGAAGCTGATCTTCTCCGTGATGCTCCCGGGCCACCGCAACACCCTCGGCGGCGCCAGCTCCGGCGTCCTGCGCAAGTTCCTGCTCGCCGACGACTGCGGCCACGTGGCGCTGGAGTGGCAGCACGTACAGACCGGCGAGTGCGTCGTCGTCGGCAAGGCCAGCGAGTGGCGGGGCCGCCAGGTCTCCAACGACCCGCGGAAGTTCGCCGAGGCCTGGTACTCCTTCCGGCCCGGCCCCGGGCTCAGCCTGGACAACCTGCCCGTCGCCGAGTCCACGGCCGTGCGGCCGCCCGCCGAGGGCCAGTCGGGCGCGCGGGGGCGGCGCCGCACCATGAAGGGCTTCCGGGACGCCCTCACCGAGGCGGGCAAGACGTACCCGCACCTGGAGGTGCACTGGGAGGAGATCCACGAGCGCTGGACCGAGCACCTCGGCGAACTGGGACTCGACCCCGAACTCTTCCGCTACCAGCGCGAGATGAACGCCGACGAGGGCGAGGCCGCCGGCCTCTTCGCCGTCAAGAAGGACTCCGACTTCACCGACCTGCTGCTGCGCGCCGTCACCGACACCCGGGACACCGACGGGCTCGCCGACCTGGTCAGCGGCTTCGGCAACAAGCTGGGCCGGCGCGCCGAGCTGATCGCCGAACGGGACTTCACCGCGGGATCCGTCGACCTCCTCGGCCGGATCGTCGAGGCCACCGACGCCCGCACCCGCGCGCGGGAGGTCCACGCCGCCGCCGAGCGCCGCACCCGCGCCCTGGCCCGCAGGCTCTCCGCGCGCGGCGCCCGGGAGCGCGTCCGCGCGGCCGACCTGGCGCAACGGGTCACCGCCGCCGCGTACGCCGTCACCCATGCCGAGGCGGCCCGCGAGCGCAGCGCCCTGATCTCCGCCGAACTCGCCTACCGGCACGCCTCCCTGGCGCTCGCCGCCGCCGAGAAGTCCGCCGCCGCCCAGAAGCGCGAACTCGCCGACGCGCGCACGCTGTACGCGGCCTGGCAGGCCGCCGAGGCGGTGCTGCGCCACCGGGCAGCCGCCGACCGGGTCGCGCGCGTGTCCGCCGCGATCCAGGAGGCCGAGCGGGACGCGGCCCCCGCGCTGGCCGCGCGCGCCAAGGCCGCCGTCGACCTCGTACGCGCCCTGCACGCCGCCGCGCGGAACGCCGAGGACCTCGCCAACGAGGAGGAGGAGCGGTCCGCCGCCCTCCAGGAGGTCAGCGACGCCGCCTACCGCGACTCCACCGCCGCCGCCACCGAGGCCCAGCGCGCCCGCAGCGAGATCGGGCACCTGCGGCAGCGCCTCGCCGAGGTCGAGCAGGAGACCGCCGAGGCGGTCCGGGCCGGCTGGCTCGACGACAGCGCCCCCGACGCCGACCCCGCTCGGGCCGCCCTCGCGGCCAGCGACGCGGAGAAGACGGCGGTCGCCGCCTGGGACTCCGCCCGCGAGGCGTCCCGCCGGACCGGCGAGCACGCGCGCGAGGCGGCCGCCGCCGAGAGCCGCGCGGAGCTCACCGCGGCCCGCGCGGCGGACGCCGCCGCGGCGGCCGAGCGCGCCCACGAGGGCGAGCGCCGCACCGCCGAGGCCCTCGCCGCCGAGGAGCGGCTGGCGGAGCTGCTGAGCCTGACCGGCACCGCTCCCCGGCCGTCGGTCCCGCGACCCCGGCACGGCACGGACGGCGGACCGGACGGCACTCCGGCCGGCGGCGCCCTCACCGCCGAGGAGCTCGACCGCTTCGCCGACGACCTGCGCGAACTGCTCGACGACGCGGTCTCCTCCGCCGAGCGGCAGCTGTTCGAGCTGCGCACCGCCGCCGCCGACGACGCCCGCATCCTCGGCGCCCTCGGCGACGGCGGGCTGCTGCCGCCCGGCCCGGACGTGCTGGCGACCGTCGAGTTCCTCGGCGAGCACGGCATCCCGGCCCTGCCCGGCTGGCGCTACCTCGCCCAGGCCGTCGACCCGGCCGACCACGCGCGCGTACTGGCCGCCCGGCCCGAGCTGGTCGACGGCGTCATCATCACCGACCCGGACTCCCACGTCCGCGCCCGCGAGGCGCTGGGCGACGCCGCCCTGCTGCCCCGGTCCACCGTCGCCGTCGGCACGGCCGCCGCCCTGCTCGCCCCGGCCCCGGCGGCGGACGCGGACACCGGGGACGTCTTCCTCGTCCCGCCGAACCCGGCCATGCACGACGAGCACGCCGCCGACGAGGAGCGGCAGGCACTGCGCGCCCGGGCGACCGCGCGCGACGAGGAGATCCGCAGGCTCGCCGCCCGGCTCGGCAAGGACCGGGAGCTGGTGGCCCGGCTCGCCTCCTGGCGCACCGGCTGCCCGGCCGGCCGGCTCACCGAGCTGGCGCGGGCGGCGCGCGAGGCGCGGGCGTTCGCCGAGGAGTGCGAGGCCGAGCTGGCCGAGGCACGCACCGTGCGCGCGGAGGCCGAGGAGGCCGCCGTCGAGGCCGCCCGGGTGCGCGACGAGCGGCAGGAGACCGCGCAGAAGGCCCGGCGCGCCGCCGACGCCCTCGCCGGGCTCGCGTTCCGACTGCGGGAACGGGCCGCCTGGCAGGCCAAGCTGCGCGAACTGGCCGACGACGCGACCGAGGCGGAGGCGCGCGCCCAGGCCTGCCTGGACCGCGCGCGTGCCGCCGACGAGGACCGGCGCGGCGCCCAGCGTGCCGCCGACGACGCTCGGCGCACCGCGCGTGCGCTGCGCGCCGAGCGCTCCGAGATCGCGGGCGCCCCCGACGACGTGCCCGAGGACGGCGCCGAGGCGCCGCAGGCGTCGCTGCCCGCCCTGCGCGAGGCGTACCGGGCCGCGTCCCAGGTGTACGAGAAGGTCGGTGTCGGCGCCGACCTGCGCGCCGAGCAGGCCCGCGCGGAGAGCGACGAGAGCGCCGCCCGCGCCGAGCTGGACCGGCTCAGCAACAAGGTCCGTACCCGGGCCGAGCAACTGCTCCTGTCGCCCGACGGCTCCGACGGGCCCAGCCGGCAGGCCGCGGCCGCCCGCGCCGAGGAACTGGTCCAGCTTCTGGAGACGCGCATGTCCGGCGCGAGCGAGCAGCTCGGGCGGCTGCGCGGTGAGGCCGAGCGGCTCGCGCCCGAGAACGGTGAGGCGCACACCGGGCTGTCCGACGAGCTGGTGCCGCGCGACGCCGAGCACGCACAGGCCCTCCTGCGCACCGCTTCGGCCGAACTGGCCTCCCGCACCGAGGCGTTGGAGCAGGCCCGGGAGGCGCACGCCGAGCTGCTCGAGGCGCACCGTGCCGCCGAGGACGCGGCCGGAGGCTTCGACGAGATCGCCGCCATGCTCCGCGACCTGCTGCGCGAGCACACCCCCGAGGAGGAGCAGGAGCAGCCCGAGCCCTACCCGGGCAGCACGGAGGAGGCCCGGCAGTCCGCCGCCGAGGCCCGCCGCTCGCTGCGGGGCTGCGCCGCCGACCTGTCCGCCGCCGAGTCCGCCGTGCGCGAGGCGAGCGACATCCTCGTCCGGCACGCCAACTCCACGCGCTACGAACAGGTCCGCACCCCCGCGCGGCAGCAGATCCGCGAGCTGCCCGCCTCCGCGCTGCCCGAGCACGCCCGGAAGTGGGCGGACGCCTTCGCACCCCGCCTCCGGGTGCTCACCGACGAGCTGGAGCAGCTGGAGCGGAACCGGGACTCGATCGTGGACCGGCTCAGGGGCCTGGTGGAGTCGGCGCTGGCCACCCTGCGCTCCGCCCAGCGGCTCTCCCGGCTGCCCGAAGGACTCGGTGAGTGGTCCGGGCAGGAGTTCCTGCGCATCCGCTTCGAGGAGCCCGACCAGGCCACGCTCACCGAGCGGCTCGGCGAGGTCATCGACGAGGCGACCCGGTCGGCCGTCAAGAAGAACTCCGACCTGCGGCGCGACGGCATGTCCCTGCTGCTGCGCGGGGTCGCCGCCGCGCTCCGGCCGAAGGGCATCGCCGTCGAGATCCTCAAGCCCGACGCGGTCCTGCGTGCCGAGCGCGTCCCCGTGGGGCAGATGGGTGACGTGTTCTCCGGCGGTCAGCTGCTCACCGCGGCCATCGCCCTGTACTGCACGATGGCCGCCCTGCGGTCCAACGACCGGGGCCGGGACAAGCACCGGCACGCGGGCACCCTGTTCCTCGACAATCCCATCGGCCGCGCCAACGCCACCTACCTGCTGGAGCTCCAGCGGGCGGTCGCCGACGCGCTCGGCGTGCAGCTCCTGTACACCACGGGCCTGTTCGACACGACGGCGCTCGCGGAGTTCCCGCTGGTCATCCGGCTGCGCAACGACGCCGACCTCCGGGCCGGCCTGAAGTACATCAGCGTGGAGGAGCACCTCAGGCCCGGTCTGCCCCTGCCGGACCCGGCCGAGGAGGCGCACAGCGAGATCACGGCGACCCGGATGTTCAAACGGCCCGCGCCGACGAGCGGGTGAGCACGCCTCCGCCCTCCTCCACCCGGTCCGGGCCCCGGCTCAGAAGCCGTAGCCCATGCGCCGGGACAGCTCGGCCGCCGCTGCCGCCGTCCGCCGGCCCAGCTCCGGCAGCCGGTCCGGGGCCAGCCGGTACACCGGCCCCGAGACACTGAGCGCCGCGATCACCTCGCCCTCGTGCGAGCGGACCGGCGCGGCGACGGCCGCGAGTCCCGGCTCCAGTTCCTCGAGCGTGGCCGCGTACCCCTCGGGGACCACCGGCTCCAGCTCGCCCCGCAAAGCGGACGCCTCCGTGATCGTGCGCTCCGTGAACCGGTGCAGCGGGCCGGCGAGGAAGTCCTCGCGCGAGGTGGGCGGCATGTGCGCCAGAAACACCTTGCCGCCGGCGGTGGCGTGCAGCGGGGTGCGCCTGCCCAGCCAGTTCTGCGCAGAGACGGACGCCGTTCCGCGGGCCTGCATGATGTTGACGGCGGCGTCGTCGTCCAGGACCGCGATGTTCACCGTCTCGCCCAGTTCGTCGGCCAGTTCCCGGCAGACCGGCACGCCTTCCTGCGAGATGTCCAGCCGCACGGCCGCCGCACCGGCGAGGCGCAGCACTCCGGCACCCAGGTAGTACTTGCCGCGTTCCTTGGCCTGGGCCACCAGGCCGCGGTTCTCCAGGACGCCGAGCAGCCGGAAAGCCGTGGACTTGTGCACCTCCAGCGCGTCGGCGATCTCGGTGACGCCCGCTTCGCCGTGCCGGGCGAGTATCTCCAGCACGCTCACGGCACGGTCCACCGACTGGACGGCGCTCGCCGGGCTCTTCCCGTTCCGCCGCGCCGGGCCCGCCGTATGCTCCCCGCGGCGTCCGGACTGCTCATGCGCGCCGGTCATGTCTCGGCCCTCACCACCTGTCGCCCCGGTGCGGACCCCGTTCGGAAAGAACTTCGACGCGATCGCCGCCCGCCCGGACCCCGTTGCCCATGACGCTCACTCGTGCGCCATGGGCAACATCATGCCACCGGGCGGTCGGGCCCCCGGGGGAGGCGCCGTACGTCCGCGCCTCCGGCGGTGAAGGGCCGGAACGCGCCTGGCTGCCGCCGTCAGGAGTGCGACAGCTGCCCGGCCCCGCCCCGCCGGCGTATGCGCGTCCGCGTCCGCTCGGCGGACCGCTCCTGGCGCCGGGCGCGGCGCCGCTCGCGCCGCAGGGCCCGCGCAGTGCTGCTGGGGGTGGACACCACACCGTGGCGCTGGTTCCAGACCTGGCGGGTCACCCACACGTCCAGGGCCGCCCAGGTCGCCAGGATCGTGCTGACGACGCTGCTGACGACCATGGGGAAAGCCAGCCAGGAGCCGGCCAGCGTGCACAGGAGGGCCACCATGGCCTGAATCAGCGTCACGGCGATGACGAGCACCGCCCGTACCGCCGCCGTCCGCACCGGGTCCGGCAGCCGGCGTCGCCGCGCCGGTTCCTCGACCCACAGGGGCCGGTGGTGCGTCTGTCCCCGGACACCGGGCGTGCCGGTGTCCTCCGCGGCTTCGTGCGCCGCGTCGCCGGTTTGCTCCGCCCGCGCGCCGCCGCGCCGGGCCGCCGGGACGCCGCGTCCGCCGACCGCCCCGCGCCCGGCCCCGGAAGCGCCGCGTTCCGGCGCCTCGGCATCCGACCGGATCCCCACCTGCGCCGCCGCGCCGTCCTCGGGCGCCCCGCGCCGCTCCGCCGTGCCCATCAACGTGTCACTCCCCACCGCCGG
This sequence comes from Streptomyces viridosporus T7A, assembly GCF_008704515.1. Taxonomy (NCBI): domain Bacteria; kingdom Bacillati; phylum Actinomycetota; class Actinomycetes; order Kitasatosporales; family Streptomycetaceae; genus Streptomyces; species Streptomyces viridosporus. The sequence goes on along the minus strand of NZ_CP023700.1, from coordinate 1,692,481 downwards.
CAGACCGCTCACTCATGTCCTCAGACCTGGTTCCCCGCGGCTGCCCGGCTTGCACTGTTTTACGCCGCCCGGATGTGGGACACGGCTCCTGTGGCCGATTCCGCCCCCATCTCCCACAGAGAAGGACGAACGGAACGTCCCGAGGATTCCCGGACGAGGAAAGAAATCGGCCAACCAGCCCCGCGGGCCCGGGAGATCGGCCCGCGGACACCCTCCGATCGCGGGCGGCAATCTCCCGCAATGGGCGGACAACTCCCCATGTCCCGCCCGTAGAGCGGAACTTCGGCCTCCGGTCGACTCTTCGAGTTGACCGGGGCTCGGTAGTAGGCTCGCGCCGTTTGTTGACGCACCTGTGTACCCCGTCCGGTCGGGGGCGAGCTGGGGGAGGCCATGCGCTTTCGCGGGAAGTCCATCCGCCGGAAGATCGTGGCGCTGCTTCTCGTGCCGCTGGTGTCCCTGACGGCGATCTGGGCCTTCACCACGGTGCTCACCGGCCGCGAAGCGAGCCACCTGTTCGATGTGTCGTCGGTGATGGAGGAGGTCGGCTACCCCGTCGAGGACACCGTCCGCGTCCTCCAGCAGGAGCGCCGGCAGACCCTCGTCCACCTCGCGGACCCCCGTGCTTCCGACGGGATCGCCGCCCTCCGGCGCAGCCGCGCCGCCACGGACAAGGCCGTCGAGCGCGTCCGCGCGAGCGCGGCGGACCCCGACGTGCGCGCGGCCATGCACCAGGACTCCGGCGAACTGAACGCGGTACTGGACTCCTTCGAGGGCATCGAGTCCCTGCGCCGCAGCGTCGAGGACGGCACCGTCGACCGCTCCCAGGCCCTTGACCTCTACAACCGGCTGGTCGACCCGTGCTACGTCCTGCTGGCCCATCTGCACGTGGTCGAGGACGTCGAACTGGACAAGCAGTACCGGGCCCTCGTCAACCTGGCCCGCGCCCGCGAACTGCTCGCCCGGGAGGACGCCCTGCTCGGCTCCGCCCTGATCGTCGGCAGGCTGTCCCCCGCCGAAGTGCGCGACGTCTCCGACCTCGTGGCCCAGCGCACGCTGATGTACGACGTGAGCCTGCCGTTGCTGCCCGCCTCCGAGCGCGACCGCTACGAGGCCTTCTGGAAGAACGCCGCGTCCGCTCCGCTGCGCGTGGGGGAGGAGGCGGCCGTCTCCTCCGGCGCCGGGCCGCCCCGCGGGATCACCGCGAAGAGCTGGGACACCGCCGCCGGCCATGTGCTCACCGAACTCGGCACGCTCAACGACCAGGCCACCGACCGCTACCAGGACCGCGTCCGTCCCGTCGCCATGGGCGTCATCGTCCAGGCCGTCGTCGCCGGCACCCTCGGCCTGGTCGCCCTCCTGCTCTCCCTCTTCCTCTCCGTACGCATCGGCCGCGGCCTCATCCGGGACCTGCGGCAGCTGCGTCTCGAGGCGCACGAGGCGTCCGGCGTCCGGCTGCCCAGCGTGATGCGCCGCCTCTCGGCCGGCGAACAGGTAGACGTCGAGACCGAGGTCCCGCGGCTGGAGTACGACAAGAACGAGCTGGGCGAGGTCGGCCAGGCCCTCAACACCCTCCAGCGCGCCGCCGTGGAGGCCGCCGTCAAGCAGGCGGAACTGCGCGCCGGCGTCTCCGAGGTGTTCGTCAACCTCGCCCGCCGCAGCCAGGTCCTGCTCCACAAGCAGCTCACCCTGCTGGACACCATGGAGCGCCGGACCGAGGACACCGGGGAACTCGCCGACCTGTTCCGCCTGGACCACCTGACCACCCGCATGCGGCGGCACGCCGAGGGCCTCGTCATCCTCTCCGGCGCCGCGCCCTCCCGGCAGTGGCGCAAGCCGGTCCAGCTCATGGACGTCGTCCGCGCCGCCGTCGCCGAGGTCGAGGACTACGAGCGCATCGAGGTCCGCCGCCTGCCGAGGACCGCCGTCACCGGACCGGCCGTCGCCGACCTCACCCACCTCGTGGCCGAACTCCTGGAGAACGCCACGGTGTTCTCGCCGCCGCACACCGCCGTCCAGGTCCTGGGCGAGCGCGTGGCCAACGGCTTCACCCTGGAGATCCACGACCGCGGTCTCGGCATGGCGGCCGACGCGCTCCTGGACGCCAACCTCCGGCTCGCCGAGACACCCGAGTTCGAACTCACCGACACCGACCGGCTCGGACTCTTCGTGGTCAGCCGCCTCGCCCGGCGTCAGAACATCCGGGTCTCCCTCCAGCCCTCCCCGTACGGCGGTACCACGGCAGTCGTCCTCATCCCCGACGCGCTGCTGACGGACGACGTGCCGGACACCAACGGCGTCGGCTTCCGCCTCGACCGGCCCCAGCGGGCCGAGGAGGGGAAGAAGGGGCGGAGCCGCGACGCCGCGCTCTCCCGGACGCCCGTGCAACGGCCCGGACTGCCCGCCTCGCTGCTGGACGGACCGGTGGAACTGGAATCCCCGGTCGACCTGGACGCCCTCGACGACTTCCCCGGCGCGCTGGGCGACGAGGGCAGCGGCCACGGCGGCCTCTTCCGCCCCCACCGCTCCCTCACCCGCTCCGAGGACGAGCGGCCCGGGCGCCACCGCGAGCAGCATCAGCAGACCCCCGGCACCCGTGAGGGGGACGACCGGGGCGAGGACGACCGGACGAGCGCCCCGGTCCCGCTGCCCCGCCGGAGGGCACCCAAGCTGGTCAGCTCCCACGGACGCCCGGTCGGAGACCGGCGCACCCGCCGGGAGCGGACGGACGAGGACACGGCCGCCCCGTCGGAGCACGAGCAGGGACCACCGGACGCGGGGACGCTGCCGGCCCTCCCCTCCCGCAGACGGCGCGCGGACCCCGCCCGCCCCGGGACCGGCGCCCGCGCCGGGGAACGGAGCGAGCCCCCGGAGCCCTCCGGCCGAGCGAGCGGCGACCAGCCGGAGACCCCCGCCCTCCTTCCCCGGCGCACGCGCCGCCCCGCGAGCGCGTCGAACGGCCCGGACGACTCCGCACCGGCCGCGGACGCGACGGCGGGGACCGGGCCCGGCGGCGCGCCGCAGGACACCGGCGCCGCACGGCCCGACGCCGGACCACTGCCCCGGCGCAAACGGCAGGCCAGCCTCGCCCCGCAGCTGAAGCGCGGTACCGAACCGCGCAGCGAGGACAGGACCCGGCCCGTGGAACGGGACGCGGAAGAAGTACGCAGCCGCATGGCCTCGCTCCAGCGGGGCTGGCAGCGCGGCCGTGAGGAGAACGCCGCGGGCGACGACGCCGACAGCGGCACGGCACCACGACGAACGACAGAGGAGAACGGTCGATGACCGCACCGAAGGCCACCGGCCACACCGCGACCGACAAGGGGGAGCTGAACTGGCTCCTCGACGACCTGGTGGAGCGCGTCGCGAGCATCCGCAAGGCCATCGTGCTCTCCGGTGACGGCCTGCCCACCGGGGTCTCGAAGGACCTGACCCGTGAGGACAGCGAGCACCTGGCCGCCGTCGCCTCCGGGTTCCACAGCCTCGCCAAGGGCGTGGGCCGCCACTTCGAGGCGGGCGAGGTCCGTCAGACCGTCGTCGAACTCGACGAGGCGTTCCTGTTCGTCACCGCCGCCGGGGACGGCAGCTGCCTCGCCGTCCTCGCGGACGCCGACTCCGACGTCGGACAGGTCGCCTACGAGATGACGCTCCTCGTGAAGCGGGTCGGTGTGCATCTGGGCGCCGCTCCGCGCACCGATCTGCCCTCGGGCGGGTAGTGGGATGACATGAGCGCTGACGGTCAGGGGAGAAGCCACTGGTTCGACGACGAGGCCGGGCCGGTCGTCCGTCCGTACGCCATGACGCGGGGCCGCACCACCAGTGCGGCCCAGCACCGCCTCGACCTGATCGCGGTGGTCGTCACGGAACGCCACGCCGACGACCCGGAGACGGACCCGACGCTCTCCCCGGAGCACGTGGACATCGTCGAACTGTGCCGTGACACCCCGCAGACGGTCGTCGAACTCGCCGCCGAACTCGATCTGCCGGTCGGAGTGGTCCGGGTCCTGGTCGGAGACCTCGTCGACACCGAATTCGTCCACGTGAACCGGCCCGTACCCCCGGCCGAACTGCCGGACGAGAGTATTCTGCGCGACGTGATCGCCGGTCTCCGGGCACTGTGACCGGCGCGGAAGCGGGGTACTGACATGGCAGGCTGGCAATTCTGGATCGACCGGGGCGGCACCTTCACCGACATCGTCGCGCGGCGCCCGGACGGTCGGCTGCTCACGCACAAACTGCTGTCGGACACCCCCGCCCTCCGGCGCTCCGGGCCCCGCCCGGACGCCGGGGCACCCGTCGCCGACGCGGCCGTCGCGGGCATCCGCGCGCTGCTGGCCGCGGCCGGCGAGCCCGCCGGTACGGGCGACGCCGTCGACGCCGTGCGCATGGGCACCACGGTCGCCACCAACGCCCTCCTCGAGCGCAAGGGCGAACGCACCCTGCTGATCACCACCCGCGGCTTCCGCGACGCCCTGCGCATCGCCTACCAGAACCGCCCCCGGATCTTCGCCCGCCGCATCGACCTGCCCGACCAGCTGTACGAACGGGTCGTCGAGGTGGACGAGCGCATCGCCGCCGACGGCACCGTCCTGCGCCCCCCGGACCTGGACGCCCTCACCGAACCGCTGCGGCAGGCGTACGACGACGGGATCCGGGCCGTCGCCGTGGTCTGCCTGCACAGCCACCTCCACCCCGCCCACGAGCGGGCGATCTGGGAACTCGCCGCCCGTGCCGGATTCCCGCAGATCTCGCTGTCCAGCGAGGTCAGCCCGCTGATGAAGCTCGTCCCGCGCGGTGACACCGCCGTGGTCGACGCCTACCTCTCGCCCGTGCTGCGCCGCTACGTACGGCACGTCGCCGACGCCCTCGAAGGCGTACGGCTGATGTTCATGCAGTCCAACGGCGGACTCGCCGAGGCCGGGCAGTTCCGCGGCAAGGACGCCGTCCTGTCCGGGCCGGCCGGCGGCATCGTCGGCATGGCGCGCATGTCGCAGCGCGCCGGCCACGACCGCGTCATCGGCTTCGACATGGGCGGCACCTCCACCGACGTCTCGCACTTCGCGGGCGAGTACGAACGCGTCTTCACCACACAGATCGCCGGCGTCCGGCTGCGCGCGCCCATGCTGGACATCCACACCGTGGCCGCCGGCGGCGGCTCGGTCCTCCACTTCGACGGCTCCCGCTACCGGGTGGGGCCGGACTCGGCGGGCGCGGACCCGGGCCCCGCCTGCTACCGGCGCGGCGGCCCGCTCGCCGTCACCGACGCCAACGTCATGCTCGGCCGTATCCCCCCCGACCACTTCCCCGCGGTGTTCGGCCCGGAGGGCGACCAGTCCCTCGACGCCGCACTCGTCCGGGAGCGCTTCACCGCCCTCGCCCGGGACATCCGTGAGCGGACGGGCGACGACCGCACCCCGGAGCAGGTCGCCGAGGGCTATCTGCAGATCGCCGTCGCCAACATCGCGGGCGCCGTGAAGCGGATCTCCGTGCAGAAGGGCCACGACATCACCCGCTACACCCTCACCACCTTCGGCGGTGCGGGCGGACAGCACGCGTGCAGGGTCGCCGACTCCCTCGGCATCCGCACCGTCCTCGTCCCGCCCATGGCGGGTGTCCTGTCCGCACTCGGCATCGGCCTCGCCGACACCACGGCCATGCGCGAGCGCTCCGTCGAGGCACCCCTCGGACCCGACGCGATGCCCGGCGTCCGCACGGTCGCCGACGACCTGGAGGCGGCCGCCCGCGCCGAACTCCTCGCCGAGGACGTCCCCGAGGAGCGGATCGAGGTCACCCGCCGCGCCCAGCTGCGCTACGACGGGACCGACACCACCCTCACCGTCGAGCTGACCGAGCCCGACGCGATGCGCCGCGTCTTCGAGGAACGTCATCGCACCACGTACTCCTTCACGCTCGACCGGCCGATCGTCGTCGAAGCCCTCTCCGTCGAAGCCACCGGCATCACCGACCCCCCCGATCTCTCCGCCCTGGCCCCCGGCGAGCGCTCCTTCGGAAGCAGTCCCGCCGCCCCGCGGACCGTCCGCCTCCACACCGGCGGTGCCTGGCGGGACGTGCCCCTCCACCGCCGCGAGGACCTTCCCCCCGGCGACACCGTCACCGGCCCGGCGATCATCACCGAGGCCGGTGCGACGACGGTCGTCGACGACGGCTGGCGAGCCGCGGCGACCGACGACGGGCATCTGCTCATGGAACGCACCGCGGTTACGCAGAGTTCCGATCTCGACACGAAAGTCGACCCCGTCCTGCTCGAGGTCTTCAACAACCTCTTCATGTCCATCGCCGAGCAGATGGGCGCCCGCCTCGAGTCCACCGCCCAGTCCGTCAACATCAAGGAACGCCTGGACTTCTCCTGCGCCCTCTTCGACCCGGACGGGAACCTGGTGGCCAACGCCCCGCACATCCCCGTCCACCTGGGCTCGATGGGCACCAGTGTCAAAGAGGTCATCCGACGGCGCGGCCCGACCATGCGCCCCGGCGACACCTACGCCGTCAACGACCCGTACCACGGCGGCACCCATCTGCCCGACGTCACCGTGATCACCCCGGTCTTCGGCAGCGGGCCGACCGGCGACACGGACCGTGACCACGAGGTCCTCTTCCACGTCGCCTCCCGCGGCCACCACGCCGAGATCGGCGGCATCGCCCCGGGCTCCATGCCGGCCGGGAGCCGCACCATCGACGAGGAGGGCGTCCTCCTCGACGACTGGCTGCTCACCGAGAACGGCCGCTTCCGCGAGGAGGAGACCCTCCGGCTCCTGACCGGGGCGCCCCACCCGTCCCGCGACCCGGAGACCAACCTCGCCGACCTGCGGGCCCAGATCGCCGCCAACCGCAAGGGCGTCGACGAGGTCGGCCGCATGATCGAGGACTTCGGCCTCGACGTCGTCCAGGCGTACATGAAGCACGTCCAGGACAACGCCGAGGAGGCGGTGCGCCGCGTCATCGACACCCTCGACGACGGCGAGTACGCCTACGAGACCGACTCGGGCGCCGTCATCCGCGTGCGGGTGCGCGTGGACCGTGCGAGCCGCTCGGCGACCATCGACTTCACCGGCACGTCCGCCCAGCTGCCCACCAACTTCAACGCCCCGCTCTCGGTCGTCAACGCGGCCGTCCTGTACGTCTTCCGCACACTGGTCGCCGACGACATCCCGCTCAACGACGGCTGCCTGCGCCCGCTGAGGATCGTCGTGCCGCCCGGCTCCATGCTGGCGCCCGAGCCGCCGGCCGCGGTCGTCGCCGGCAACGTGGAGACCTCCCAGGCCATCACCGGCGCCCTGTACGCGGCGCTCGGCGTCCAGGCCGAGGGCTCCGGCACGATGAACAACGTCACCTTCGGCAACGCGCGCCACCAGTACTACGAGACCGTCGCCTCCGGCTCGGGCGCGGGAGACGGCTTCCCCGGCGCGTCCGTCGTGCAGACGCACATGACCAACTCGCGGCTCACCGACCCCGAGGTCCTGGAGTGGCGGCTGCCCGTCCGCCTCGAGGAGTTCGCGGTGCGCCGCGGCAGCGGCGGTGCCGGACGGTGGCGCGGCGGGGACGGAGCCGTGCGCCGCATCCGCTTCCTGGAGCCCATGACCGTCTCCACCCTGTCCCAGCACCGCAGGGTCCCTCCGTACGGCATGGCCGGCGGTGCGCCCGGCGCGCCGGGCGCCAACCGGGTCGAACGGGCGGACGGCACGGTCACCCGGCTCGCCGGAAGCGACTCGGCGGACGTCGGCCCCGGCGACGTACTCGTCATCGAAACCCCCGGCGGCGGAGGATACGGCCCGCCGTCCGACCCCCATCGAGCAGGAGAAGAGATCGATGATCCTCGGGCGCTCTGAGCGCGGCAAGCCCCCGATCGAGCCCCTCACGCTCAAGATCCTGGTGGCCGGCGGCTTCGGCGTGGGCAAGACCACGCTCGTCGGCGCGGTCAGCGAGATCAGGCCGCTGCGCACCGAGGAACTGCTCACCGAGGCGGGGCGCCCGGTCGACGACATCAGCGGTGTGGAGGCCAAGAACACCACCACCGTGGCCATGGACTTCGGCCGCATCACGCTGCGCGAGGACCTGGTGCTGTACCTCTTCGGCACGCCCGGCCAGGAGCGGTTCTGGTTCATGTGGGACGAGCTCGCCGAGGGCGCGCTCGGCGCGGTCGTGCTCGCGGACACCCGGCGCCTGGAGGACTGCTTCGCGGCCATCGACTACTTCGAGCGGCGCTCCATACCGTTCCTCGTCGGAGTCAACTGCTTCGAGGGCGCCGCGCGGTACCCGGCCGACGACATCCGCCGCGCCCTCGACCTCGACGACCACGTACCGCTGCTGATGTGCGACGCCCGGGAGCGTGAATCGGTCAAGGAGGTCCTCGTCGGGGTCGTCCAGCACGCCATGACACAGGCCGCGCGGCACCGCCGGGCGGTCACCACCTGAGGCCGCCGGCCCGGCCCGGACCCGGCGGCCTCGGACACGGCCCGTACCCCACCGACCGGAGTACGGGTCGCGGTCCGGAAGGCCGCCGACCGCGACGGTTGTCGGCCGTGCGGTCGAATCCCTTCCCGCCCCGGCGGACGGTCCGCGCGGGGACGAAGCGGGCCGGGGTGCTTCCCCGGCGGAGCCCGCTCCTGATAGATGAAGGGGGCATGACACGACTTTCCGCAGCGGTGCGCGGCCTGGTCACCGCGCTCGCCGCCCTGCTGGCAACGACCGCCGCCTCCGCACCCGCCCGGGCGAAGCCCGAGCCCAGGGCGCCGGAGGACTTCGTGGCGCTGAGCAGCGTGGACCCGACGATCCTCCAGGAGATGCGCTACTTCACCCCGCACAACTTCGTGGGCGAGCCCGTCGACGGCTACCGGCAACCCCTGTGCATCCTCACCCGCCCCGCCGCCCAGGCCCTGCACACGGCCCAGCGGAAGCTGCTGCGCCGGGGCTACTCCCTCAAGGTGTACGACTGCTACCGGCCCCAGCGCGCCGTGGACCACTTCGTGCGCTGGGCCGAGGACCCCGACGACCAGGCGATGAAGGCCGAGTTCTACCCGAACGTCGACAAGAGCCGGTTGTTCGCCGACGGCTACATCGCGGAGAGATCCGGCCACAGCCGGGGCTCGACGGTGGACCTCACCCTCGTGAAGCTCCCCGCACGGCCGACCCCGCCCTACCGCCCCGGGCAGCCCCTGACGCCCTGCTTCGCCCCCGAGGACGAGCGGTTCCCCGACAACTCCGTCGACATGGGCACCGGATACGACTGCTTCGACACCCTCAGCCACACCCTCGACCCCCGTGTCCAAGGCGAGCAGCGCGCCAACCGACTCCTGCTCAAGGGCACCCTGGAGGACCTCGGGTTCGTGAACCTCGCCGAGGAGTGGTGGCACTACACCTTCAAGCCCGAACCCCACCCGGACACCTACTTCGACTTCCCGGTGTCCCGCAGGTCGCTCACCGGCCACCGCTGAGCGAGACCTTCTCAAGACGCCCCTCCCGCGATCGGATGCGGTCCGCTACAGTCCGCGCGTGTCCCGAACCCACACCCCCGTCCCCGACCCCGTTCCGGGCTCCCACTGCTCGAGCTGCGGCGCCCCCTTCGGAGAGGGCGTCTCCGGCTGGCCCCGCACCTGCCCGGCCTGCGGCACCGTGGCCTACCGCAACCCGCTGCCGGTCGCGGTGGCCCTGCAGCCCGTGTACGACACGGAAGGCACCGCCCTGGTCGTCATCACCCGGACCGTCGCCCCCGCACGCGGGGGCACGGCTCTGCCCGGCGGCTACATCGACGACCGTGAGGACTGGCGCCGGGCGGTCGTCCGCGAGCTCAGGGAGGAGACCGGCATCGACGCGGCGAGCCGCGACGTACGGCTCGCCGACGCGATGAGCTCACCCGACGGACACCTGCTGCTGTTCGGACTCCTACCGGAGCGGCCCGCCGAGAGCCTGCCGCCCTTCGCCGCCACCGACGAGACGCAGGAGCGGCGCCTCCTGCGCCGCCCGGCGGAACTCGCCTTCCCCCTGCACACCCTGGCCGTGCGGGCCTGGTTCGAGGGCCGCTACATCTGACCCCGGCCCGGTCCGAGCCCGCGGAAGCGCACCGGACAGGCCGGCGCGCCGGCGCCGTCCGCGCCCTCCCGCTCGACGACGAGCCGCGGACCGGCCCAGCGGACGGTGAGACGCTCGAGCTCCGGGTCCTCCCGTCCGTGGCCCGCGTCCGGCACGACCCACCCGCCGCCGGTCCGCCCCCGTGCGGGCGCCCACACCTCCAGCTCCGGCCCGCCGTCCTCTCCCCGCACGGGAAGAACGGCTCCCGCGCGCGCGAACACCGGAATCCGCTCCGGGGGCGCCTCGACCAGCACCCGGGCCGGTCCCTCGTACGCCCGCTCCGTCGCCGTGTCGTACCAGCGCCCCCGGGGCAGGGGAACGGTCCGCCGGTCCACCCCCGGAGCGAGCACCGGCGCCACCAGCAGGAAGTCGCCCAGCAGGAACGCGTCCTCACAGTCGCGCAGAGCACGCTCCTCGGGAGCCGACCACCACAGCGGCCGCACGTAGGGGGCCCCGGTGCGCCGGGCCAGATGCGCCAGCGTCATGAAGTACGGCAGCAGCCGCCGGCGCTCGACGAGGGCCGCGCGCGCGTGCTCCAGGACCTCGGCACCGAACCCCCACGGCTCCCCGCGCCCCGCGCACGGACCGGTGTGCGTGCGCAACAACGGCAAGTAGGCGCCCAGTTGGAGCCGGCGCAGGTACAGCTCGGGCGGCGGATCCCCGTCGAAGCCGCCGAGGTCCGGCCCCGAACAGGGGACGCCGCACAGTCCCAGTCCCAGGACCAGCGCCAGCCCCGCACGCAACCCGGCCCACCCCGTCGCCGCACCCCCCGGCCAGGTCCCGCCGTAACGCTGCATACCGGCCCACCCGGAGCGCGAGAAGACGAACGGCCGCTCGTGGGGCGCCGGATCCCGCACCCCCTCGAACGCCGCTTCGGCCATGCACAGCGCGTACACGTTGTGCGCCTCGCGATGGTCGCCGGCCCGTCCGTCCAGGGCGTGGCGGGCCGAGCGCGGGAGCGTCGGCTCCCCGAAGGCCGTGAACGACGTCGGTTCGTCCAGGTCGTGCCGGAAACCGGCGAACCCCCGCGCCAGGCTCTCCGCGTACAGCCCGCCCCACCACGCACGCACGCGCGGGTGCGTGAAATCCGGGAAGACCGCGTCCCCCGGCCACGCGACTCCCCGCACGACCTCCCCGGAGGAGTCCCGCACGAACGCGTCCAGGGCCGTCCCCTCGTCGTACACGGCGTCGCCGGGCACGGCCCCGACCGCCGGGCCGACGACCGACACCAGCCGGATTCCGTCGCGGCGCAGCTCGTCGGCGAGGACCGGCAGCTCGGGGAACCGCTCCCGGCCGACGGTGAACACCTGACGGGCGTCGAAGCGGCCGGCACCGAGGTGCACGGCGTCGACCGGCAGCCCGTGCTCCCGGTGGCCCGCGACGACCCTCCGCACCTCCTCCTCCCCGCCGAGGCCCTCGTACGCGAGATGGTGGCCGAGCGCCCACACGGGCGGGAGCGCGGGCGCACCGGTGAGCGACGCCCAGGCGAGCAGCACGCGCGCGGGAGTGCCCACCATCACCCAGCAGCGCAGAGGACCGCCGTCCATCCGCAGCTCACTCGTCCCGGCCCGGTCGTGACCGGAACCGGCGCCCTCCTCCCCCTCCCGCAGCGTCACGGTGCCGTCCCACGAACTGTCGTGGAACACCAGGTGCGTACCCGCGTCGGCCACCACCAGCTGCACCGGCATCGTGATGCTCGACGGATCGTCGCCGGGCCCGAAGACCCGGCCGGGGGCGGTGTTCCACAACCGGTACGTGCCGTCCCGCAGCCGGGGACCCACCGCACGCCCCCCGAGCCCGAAGAAGCGGGCGTCCGCCGGCACCTCCGAGCGCTGCCCCCAGCGCGCCGCGCCGCCGCCCACCGGCTCCCACCACCGCGGCGGCAGATCACGCCGCAGCGTCACACCCCCGGGGGTGAGCACCTCCACGGCGCCGTGCCGTGAGACGGCCACCGTCACCCGCTCGGCCACCACCCGCCAGCCGCCGTCCTTGTCCGGCTCCAGCGCCGCCCGCGGATCCGGCTCGGGACAGCGGCCGGCCAGCGCGTGGGACGGTGTCGGAGCCGCCCCGTCCCACCCCCAGAAGACGGCCCCGTTCACCGCGACGAGGATCCGCAGCTCCGAACGATCGAACCGGACGACGCCGCCACCGGGCTCCGCCTCCACCTCCCGCACGGTCCCGGGCACCCGCGCCCGCTCCGGCCCGCGCGGCGGCAGCCCGGTGGCGTCGGTCCGCCGCCTGCGCCACGCTGCCCGTACGGTACGCAACCCCTGGGCCGCCCCCACCGAACCGACCGATTTCACCGAACGCACCAGGTCACGACCGTCCATGTTGCTCACCCTGCCATTGACCGCATCCCGCATGCGTCTCGTTCAACTGCCGTTCATCCGCGATCGGACCACATCCTCATGACACGGACTATGCGGGGGCACCCTGGTGCGGAAGTCGATCACATGGCATCGTCCCTCTCAGCCGCGTCACGCGCACACCCCCGCTCGTGCGCGCAGACGCACACGACGCGTACAGTCCGGGAGCCGCCCCATGTCGACCGTGAACCCCCAGCCGCTCTGGCAGCCGGATCCGGAACGTATCGCCCGAGCACGGATCACCAGGTTCCAGGCGTGGGCCGCCGAGCACCACGGCGCCCCCGCCGACGGCGGGTACGCGGCGCTGCACCGCTGGTCCGTCGACGAGCTGGACACCTTCTGGAAAGCGGTCACGGAGTGGTTCGACGTCCGCTTCGCGACCCCCTGCGCGCGCGTGCTGGGCGACCGCTCGATGCCGGGCGCCCAGTGGTTCCCCGGAGCGACCCTGAACTACGCCGAGCACGCGTTGCGCGCGGCCGCGTCCCGCGCCGACGAACCGGCCCTCCTGTACGTCGACGAGACCCACGACCCGAGCCCCGTCACCTGGACCGAGCTGCGCCGCCAGGTCGGCTCCCTCGCGGCCGAGCTGCGCTCCCTGGGAGTACGCCCCGGGGACCGGGTCAGCGGCTACCTCCCGAACATCCCGCAGGCCGTCGTCGCCCTCCTCGCCACCGCGGCCGTGGGCGGCGTCTGGACCTCCTGCGCGCCCGACTTCGGCGCCCGCAGCGTCCTCGACCGCTTCCAGCAGGTCGAACCGGTCGTCCTGTTCACCGTCGACGGCTACCGCTACGGCGGCAAGGAGCACGACCGCCGCGACGTCGTCGCCGAACTGCGCCGCGAACTGCCCACCCTGCGCGCCGTCGTCCACATCCCGCTGCTCGGCACCGACGCCCCCCGGGGCGCACTGGACTGGTCGGCCCTCACCTCCGCGGACACGGAACCGGTCTTCGAGCAGGTGCCCTTCGACCACCCGCTGTGGGTGCTCTACTCCTCCGGCACCACCGGACTGCCCAAGGCGATCGTCCAGTCCCAGGGCGGCATCCTCGTCGAGCACCTCAAGCAGCTCGGCCTGCACTGCGACCTGGGCCCGGAGGACCGCTTCTTCTGGTACACCTCGACCGGCTGGATGATGTGGAACTTCCTCGTCTCCGGCCTGCTGACCGGAACGACGATCGTCCTGTACGACGGTAGCCCCGGCCACCCGGACACGGGCGCCCAGTGGCGGATCGCCGAACGGACCGGTGCCACCCTCTACGGCACCTCCGCCGCCTACGTCATGGCCTGCCGCAAGGCCGGCGTGCACCCCTCGCGCGACTTCGACCTCTCGGCGGTGAAGTGCGTCGCCACCACCGGGTCCCCGCTGCCCCCCGACGGCTTCCGCTGGCTGCACGACGAGGTCCGCGACGACCTGTGGATCGCCTCCGTCAGCGGTGGCACGGACGTGTGCTCCTGTTTCGCCGGAGCCGTACCGACCCTCCCCGTCCACGTGGGCGAGCTCCAGGCCCCCGGTCTGGGCACCGACCTGCAGTCCTGGGACCCGGACGGCAACCCCCTGATCGACGAGGTCGGCGAACTCGTCGTCACCAACCCCATGCCGTCCATGCCGGTCCGTTTCTGGAACGACCCCGACGGCAGCCGCTACCACGACAGCTACTTCGACACCTACCCCGGCGTGTGGCGGCACGGCGACTGGATCACCGTCACCTCCCGCGGCTCCGTCGTCATCCACGGCCGCTCCGACTCCACGCTCAACCGCCAGGGCGTCCGCATGGGATCGGCCGACATCTACGAGGCCGTCGAACGCCTCCCGGAGATCAAGGAGTGCCTCGTCATCGGCGTCGAGCAGCCCGACGGCGGCTACTGGATGCCCCTGTTCGTGCACCTGGCACCGGGAGCCGCCCTCGACGAGGACCTGCTGGACCGCATCAAGCGGACCATCCGCGAGCAACTGTCACCCCGCCACGTCCCCGACGAGATCATCGAGGTGCCCGGAATCCCCCACACCCTCACCGGCAAGCGCATCGAGGTGCCGGTCAAGCGACTCCTCCAGGGCACCCCCCTGGAGAAGGCGGTCAACCCGGGATCCATCGACAACCTCGACCTGCTCGGCTTCTACGAGGAACTGGCCCGCAAACGCGCCTGACCGCCCCCGGCGGGCGGCGCAGGCCCCCGCCGGTCGGCAGGCTCCGCGGTCGGCGCGCGCGGGAACCCCGCGTCACCGCCACCGCCCTCTTCGCACGCCGTTGTCAGTGCCGACGATTACTGTGAGTGAGCATTGATCGACCGTGCAGAGGGGGAGACATGGCGTACACCGACCACCGAACCTTGCGGCGTGTCCTGCGCCGCGAAATCGCAGGCACCATCGGCCTGCTGGCCGACGAGCACGACTTCCGGGCCATGCGGCACTACCGGAGCTTCGCCTTCGACGACCACGCCACCTACCTCAGGCACGTGGAGGCCGTCCTCAGAACACGCGCGCTGCAGGGAAGCCACACCACACTGGCCCTCTTCGACCCCGAGGAGTACACCGAGTTCTGCAGGGAAACGGGCCTCGACCCCGACAGCCGGAGCAGCCGCACCCGGTTCACGGCCGAGATCGCGACCACCGGACCCACGGTCCTCTACGAGGGCCAGCCCCTGGCCGATCTGCTGCCCACCCTCGTCGACGAGGCCGTTCGCCGGGCGACCTGGGAGTACGCGGCCACGCTCCTCGCCCGCCTCGGTCCCTGCGCCTCGTGCGGCGAGGACCTGGGCCGCGCCGCCTTCGCCCGCGCCTCCCGCCTCCTCGCCCGCATCCTCGACACGGCCCCACCCGGCGACCGGCACCTCGTGTGCAGCGTCTCCGGACCGCCCGAGGCCCTCACCGCCGTCCTCCACGCCGACGACAGCGCCGGCCGCGGCGAACCGGACGCGGCCGAAGCCCTCGAGTTCACCACCGTCCTGGCCGTCGGTCTCGCCACCGAGCGCCCCGGCGGACTGGTCATGCGCACCAGCTCACCCGGCGCCCACGACCGCGTCCACGGCTGGCGCCTGCGCGCCCACGGCCTCGAACCCCTCACCGCCGGAGAGGTCTTCGACGCCTACTGCACCGACGTCGAGTCCGGTGACCTCATCGCCCCGGAGTCCAACGTCGACTACTGCGCGCCGCCCGACCTCGGGGAAGAAGAGGGCCCGGACCCGGCCCACCGCCACTGAACCGCGGAGCCGGAGAGGGGCGCCCCACCTGCGGTGGGGCGCCCCTCGGGGAAACCGACTGCCTTCCGGAGCTGTCCGGCTACTCGCCCGAGAGCACCGCCCGGGCGGCGTCACGTGCCTCCTCGGCACTGTCCGCCGCCCGGGCCGCGGCAGCGGCCCGCTCGCACTGCGCCAGCGTGAACTTCGCCAGCGTCGCCCGTACGTAGGGGAGGGACGCCGCACCCATGGAGAGAGAGGTGACTCCCAGACCGGTCAGCACACAGGCGAGCAGCGGGTCCGACGCGGCCTCGCCGCAGACGCCGCAGCTCTTGCCCTCGGCCTTCGCCGCCTCCGCGGACAGCGCCACCAGGTCGAGCAGCGCGGGCTGCCACGGGTCCTGCAGCCGGGAGACGGCCCCCACCTGGCGGTCGGCGGCGAACGTGTACTGCGCGAGGTCATTGGTCCCCAGCGACAGGAACTCCACCTCCCGCAGGATCGAGCGCGCCCGCAGCGCGGCCGAGGGGATCTCGACCATCGCACCGAACTTCGCCCGCAGCCCCGCCGCACGGCACGCGTCCGCGAACGCCTTGGCGTCGGCCCGGTCCGCGACCATCGGGGCCATGACCTCGAGGTGGACGGGCAGCCCCTCCGCGGCCTTCGCCAGCGCCGTCAGCTGGGTGTGCAGCACCTCGGGGTGGTCGAGCAGCGTGCGCAGACCGCGCACGCCCAGCGCCGGGTTCGGCTCGTCGGCCGGCGTGAGGAAGTCCAGCGGCTTGTCCGCGCCCGCGTCCAGCACACGCACCACCACACGGCCCTCGGGGAACGCCTCGAGCACCTGCCGGTACGCCGCGACCTGCTTCTCCTCGGAAGGAGCGTTCTCGTTGTCGTCCAGGAAGAGGAACTCCGTGCGGAAGAGGCCCACGCCCTCCGCGCCCGCTTCGACAGCGGCCGCCACATCCGCCGGGCCCCCTATGTTGGCCAGCAGCGGCACCTTGTGGCCGTCTGCGGTCGCGCCGGGCCCGGTCGACGCCGACAGCGCCGCCCTGCGCTCGGCCGCAGCCGCCTCCAGCTGTGCCTTCTTCTCCTCGCTCGGGTTCACGAAGATCTCACCGCTGCTGCCGTCGATCGCTATCACGGTGCCCTCGGCGAGTTCGCCGGCACCCGGCAGGGCGACCACGGCGGGTACACCGAGCGCACGCGCCAGGATCGCGCTGTGACTGGTGGGCCCGCCCTCCTCGGTCACGAAACCGAGCACCAGGGTCGGGTCCAGCAGCGCCGTGTCCGCGGGAGCGAGGTCCCGGGCCACGAGAACGTACGGCTCGTCGCTGTCCGGCACCCCCGGCATCGGCACCCCGAGCAGCCGCGCGACGATACGGTTCCGCACGTCGTCGAGGTCGGCCACCCGACCCGCCAGATACTCACCGGCAGCCGCCAGCAGCTCGCGGTACGCGGCGAACGCGTCGTACACGGCACGCTCGGCGGTGCTGCCGACGGCGATACGCCGCTCCACGTCCGTCATCAGTTCGGGGTCCTGGGCCATCAAGGCCTGGGCCTCGAGCACCGCCTGGGCCTCGCCCCCCGCCAGATTGCCGCGCGCCGTCAAATCGGCGGCCACAGCCTCCACGGCCTTGCGGGCGCGCCCCTGTTCGCGCTTCGCCTCCTCCGCCGGGATCTGCTTGGCCGGCGGCTCGAGCACCGCCGTCCCCATGTGCCGGACCTCGCCGATCGCCACACCGTGGCTCACGCCGACGCCTCGCAGCGTTGTCTCCATCTCACCCGTCTCCCGTAGTGCGGCGGCTCCCGCCGCCCCGTTGGTCGTCCTGTTCGCCGTCCGGGACGGCGCCGGCGTCACTTCCAGAGGAAGAGACTGTCGCCCACCTTCACATCGCCGTCGTCACGAAGCTCGGAGAGGGCGTCCGCCGTGGCCTCGAGGGCCACGACCGGGCACACCGGGGACTTCCCGGTGGCCTCGACGGCGGCCGGGTTCCAGCGCACGATGCTCTGGCCGCGCTTGACGGTGTCGCCCTTGCTGACGAGCAGCTCGAAGCCCTCGCCGTTGAGCTGCACGGTGTCGATACCGAGGTGGGTGAGCACACCGTGGCCGCTCTCGTCGACGACGACGAACGCGTGCGGGTGCAGGGAGACGATGACGCCGTCCACGGGAGAGACGGCCTCGGAGGGCTCCCGGACGGGGTCGATCGCTGTACCCGGGCCGACCATGGCCCCGGAGAAGACGGGATCGGGTACGGACGCCAGTCCGATGGCCCGTCCTGCAAGCGGGGACGTCACGGTGGTCATGGGAAAGCCTCCCGGGGTGGAGATCTATAGGGGCGCCGTCACTGTTCCGGCCCGGACGGTGCGCTGTTCAGCAGCGTATGTCATATGACGTACCGGTTCCGGGCGGCAGGTCCAGATCAGAGGTCTAGACCACCCAGCCTAATGGATTTGCATGCGGTCCGCGACCCCGTGTACAGTCTTAAGTCCTGCCTGGGGCTGAGCGACGCAGCAAGCGTCCTCGCTCGGCAGAAAATATCGACTCGCTCAGATCCTAACTTCTGGATTCCTTTCTGCATGTCTGCAGAGCGGTGGTCAGAAGGCCGGAAAAACACTGATAGAGTCGGAAACGCAAGACCGAAGGGAAGCGCCCGGAGGAAAGCCCGGAGGGGTGAGTACGAAGGAAGCGTCCGTTCCTTGAGAACTCAACAGCGTGCCAAAAGTCAACGCCAGATATGTTGATACCCCGTCCATCGGGTACACCGATGGCCGAGGTTCCTTTGAAGAAACACAGCGAGGACGCTGTGAACGCCGGGACTATTCCTCCCGGCGTTCCGCTCCCGTGTTGTGTGCGCCCCGATCACGGGGAGACATTCACGGAGAGTTTGATCCTGGCTCAGGACGAACGCTGGCGGCGTGCTTAACACATGCAAGTCGAACGATGAACCATCTTCGGGTGGGGATTAGTGGCGAACGGGTGAGTAACACGTGGGCAATCTGCCCTGCACTTCGGGACAAGCCCTGGAAACGGGGTCTAATACCGGATACGACACCGGGAGGCATCTCCTCGGTGTGGAAAGCTCCGGCGGTGCAGGATGGGCCCGCGGCCTATCAGCTGGTTGGTGAGGTAACGGCTCACCAAGGCGACGACGGGTAGCCGGCCTGAGAGGGCGACCGGCCACACTGGGACTGAGACACGGCCCAGACTCCTACGGGAGGCAGCAGTGGGGAATATTGCACAATGGGCGCAAGCCTGATGCAGCGACGCCGCGTGAGGGATGACGGCCTTCGGGTTGTAAACCTCTTTCAGCAGGGAAGAAGCGCAAGTGACGGTACCTGCAGAAGAAGCGCCGGCTAACTACGTGCCAGCAGCCGCGGTAATACGTAGGGCGCGAGCGTTGTCCGGAATTATTGGGCGTAAAGAGCTCGTAGGCGGCCTGTCGCGTCGGTTGTGAAAGCCCGGGGCTCAACCCCGGGTCTGCAGTCGATACGGGCAGGCTAGAGTTCGGTAGGGGAGATCGGAATTCCTGGTGTAGCGGTGAAATGCGCAGATATCAGGAGGAACACCGGTGGCGAAGGCGGATCTCTGGGCCGACACTGACGCTGAGGAGCGAAAGCGTGGGGAGCGAACAGGATTAGATACCCTGGTAGTCCACGCCGTAAACGGTGGGCACTAGGTGTGGGCGACATTCCACGTCGTCCGTGCCGCAGCTAACGCATTAAGTGCCCCGCCTGGGGAGTACGGCCGCAAGGCTAAAACTCAAAGGAATTGACGGGGGCCCGCACAAGCGGCGGAGCATGTGGCTTAATTCGACGCAACGCGAAGAACCTTACCAAGGCTTGACATACACCGGAAAACCGTGGAGACACGGTCCCCCTTGTGGCCGGTGTACAGGTGGTGCATGGCTGTCGTCAGCTCGTGTCGTGAGATGTTGGGTTAAGTCCCGCAACGAGCGCAACCCTT
This sequence comes from Streptomyces viridosporus T7A, assembly GCF_008704515.1. Classification (NCBI taxonomy): domain Bacteria; kingdom Bacillati; phylum Actinomycetota; class Actinomycetes; order Kitasatosporales; family Streptomycetaceae; genus Streptomyces; species Streptomyces viridosporus. The sequence goes on along the minus strand of NZ_CP023700.1, from coordinate 1,672,900 downwards.
GTCCCGTGTTGCCAGCAGGCCCCTTCGGGGGTGCTGGGGACTCACGGGAGACCGCCGGGGTCAACTCGGAGGAAGGTGGGGACGACGTCAAGTCATCATGCCCCTTATGTCTTGGGCTGCACACGTGCTACAATGGCCGGTACAATGAGCTGCGATACCGCGAGGTGGAGCGAATCTCAAAAAGCCGGTCTCAGTTCGGATTGGGGTCTGCAACTCGACCCCATGAAGTCGGAGTCGCTAGTAATCGCAGATCAGCACTGCTGCGGTGAATACGTTCCCGGGCCTTGTACACACCGCCCGTCACGTCACGAAAGTCGGTAACACCCGAAGCCGGTGGCCCAACCCCCCTGGGGAGGGAGCCGTCGAAGGTGGGACTGGCGATTGGGACGAAGTCGTAACAAGGTAGCCGTACCGGAAGGTGCGGCTGGATCACCTCCTTTCTAAGGAGCACTTCTCACCGCGTCCCTTAGGGATCGCGGTCAGAGGCCAGCATGCGGGCGCACGTCCCGCACTGGTTGCTCATGGGTGGAACGTTGACTACTCGGCACGGTCCAGGACGGACCAGGCGCTAGTACTGCCCCTGCGGGGCGTGGAACGCGGATCTGGTCGGCCGGCCGTGTCGGGCACGCTGTTGGGTGTCTGAGGGCACGGCCGCCAGGCCGGGTCTTCGGTCGCCGGCCCCGGTGCAGCACCGCGTGAGCGGTGTGTGACGGGTGGCTGGTCGTTGTTTGAGAACTGCACAGTGGACGCGAGCATCTGTGGCCAAGTTTTTAAGGGCGCACGGTGGATGCCTTGGCACCAGGAACCGATGAAGGACGTGGGAGGCCACGATAGGCCCCGGGGAGCCGTCAACCAGGCTGTGATCCGGGGGTGTCCGAATGGGGAAACCCGGCAGTCGTCATGGGCTGTCACCCGCTGCTGAACACATAGGCAGCGCGGAGGGAACGCGGGGAAGTGAAACATCTCAGTACCCGCAGGAAGAGAAAACAACCGTGATTCCGGGAGTAGTGGCGAGCGAAACCGGACGAGGCCAAACCGCAGGCGTGTGAGACCCGGCAGGGGTTGCGCATGCGGGGTTGTGGGATCTCTCTTCCACGGTCTGCCGGCCGTGGGACGAGTCAGAAACCGTTGGCGTAGGCGAAGGACATGCGAAAGGTCCGGCGCAGAGGGTAAGACCCCCGTAGCCGAAACGTCAGCGGCTCGTTGGAGAGACACCCAAGTAGCACGGGGCCCGAGAAATCCCGTGTGAATCCGGCGGGACCACCCGCCAAGCCTAAATATTCCCTGGTGACCGATAGCGGAGAGTACCGTGAGGGAATGGTGAAAAGTACCCCGGGAGGGGAGTGAAATAGTACCTGAAACCGTGTGCCTACAAGCCGTGGGAGCGTCGCGTTGAGTGCTTGCGCTCAACGTCGTGACTGCGTGCCTTTTGAAGAATGAGCCTGCGAGTTTGCGGTGTGTTGCGAGGTTAACCCGGGTGGGGAAGCCGTAGCGAAAGCGAGTCCGAACAGGGCGGTTTCAGTAGCACGCTCAAGACCCGAAGCGGAGTGATCTAGCCATGGGCAGGTTGAAGCGGAGGTAAGACTTCGTGGAGGACCGAACCCACCAGGGTTGAAAACCTGGGGGATGACCTGTGGTTAGGGGTGAAAGGCCAATCAAACTCCGTGATAGCTGGTTCTCCCCGAAATGCATTTAGGTGCAGCGTCGTGTGTTTCTTGCCGGAGGTAGAGCACTGGATAGGCGATGGGCCCTACCGGGTTACTGACCTTAGCCAAACTCCGAATGCCGGCAAGTGAGAGCGCGGCAGTGAGACCGTGGGGGATAAGCTCCATGGTCGAGAGGGAAACAGCCCAGAGCATCGACTAAGGCCCCCAAGCGTACGCTAAGTGGGAAAGGATGTGGAGTCGCAGAGACAACCAGGAGGTTGGCTTAGAAGCAGCCACCCTTGAAAGAGTGCGTAATAGCTCACTGGTCTAGTGATTCCGCGCCGACAATGTAGCGGGGCTCAAGCGTACCGCCGAAGTCGTGTCATTGCGATATGTACCCCCAACGGGGATCGTGATGGGTAGGGGAGCGTCGTGTGCCGGGTGAAGCAGCCGCGGAAGCGAGTTGTGGACGGTTCACGAGTGAGAATGCAGGCATGAGTAGCGATTCACACGTGAGAAACGTGTGCGCCGATTGACTAAGGGTTCCTGGGTCAAGCTGATCTGCCCAGGGTAAGTCGGGACCTAAGGCGAGGCCGACAGGCGTAGTCGATGGACAACCGGTTGATATTCCGGTACCCGCGGTGCAGCGCCAGACACCGAATCCAGTGATGCTAAGCCCGTGAAGCCGCCGGCCGAGTCTTCGGACGAGGCCGGAGTGGTGGAGCCGGTGACCCGAGCTGGTAGTAGGTGAGTGATGGGGTGACGCAGGAAGGCAGTCCAGCCCGGGCGGTGGTTGTCCCGGGGTAAGGGTGTAGCCCGAGTGGTAGGCAAATCCGCCACTCATGGGGGTGAGACCTGATGCCGAGCCGATTGCGGCGAAGTGGATGATCCTATGCTGTCGAGAAAAGCCTCTAGCGAGTTGCACGGCGGCCCGTACCCGAAACCGACTCAGGTGGTCAGGTAGAGAATACCGAGGCGTTCGGGTGAACTATGGTTAAGGAACTCGGCAAAATGCCCCCGTAACTTCGGGAGAAGGGGGGCCATCACTGGTGATCCGGCTTTGCCCGGTGAGCTGGGGGTGGCCGCAGAGACCAGCGAGAAGCGACTGTTTACTAAAAACACAGGTCCGTGCGAAGCCGTAAGGCGAGGTATACGGACTGACGCCTGCCCGGTGCTGGAACGTTAAGGGGACCGGTCAGCTCCACTTCGGTGGGGCGAAGCTGAGAACTTAAGCGCCAGTAAACGGCGGTGGTAACTATAACCATCCTAAGGTAGCGAAATTCCTTGTCGGGTAAGTTCCGACCTGCACGAATGGCGTAACGACTTCTCGACTGTCTCAACCATAGGCCCGGTGAAATTGCACTACGAGTAAAGATGCTCGTTTCGCGCAGCAGGACGGAAAGACCCCGGGACCTTTACTACAGTTTGATATTGGTGTTCGGTTCGGCTTGTGTAGGATAGCTGGGAGACTGTGAAGCGGCCACGCCAGTGGTCGTGGAGTCGTCGTTGAAATACCAGTCTGGTCGTGCTGGATGTCTAACCTGGGTCCGTGATCCGGATCAGGGACAGTGTCTGATGGGTAGTTTAACTGGGGCGGTTGCCTCCTAAAGGGTAACGGAGGCGCCCAAAGGTTCCCTCAGCCTGGTTGGCAATCAGGTGGTGAGTGTAAGTGCACAAGGGAGCTTGACTGTGAGACCGACGGGTCGAGCAGGGACGAAAGTCGGGACTAGTGATCCGGCGGTGGCTTGTGGAAGCGCCGTCGCTCAACGGATAAAAGGTACCCCGGGGATAACAGGCTGATCTTCCCCAAGAGTCCATATCGACGGGATGGTTTGGCACCTCGATGTCGGCTCGTCGCATCCTGGGGCTGGAGTCGGTCCCAAGGGTTGGGCTGTTCGCCCATTAAAGCGGTACGCGAGCTGGGTTTAGAACGTCGTGAGACAGTTCGGTCCCTATCCGCTGTGCGCGCAGGAGTCTTGAGAAGGGCTGTCCCTAGTACGAGAGGACCGGGACGGACGAACCTCTGGTGTGCCAGTTGTCCTGCCAAGGGCATGGCTGGTTGGCTACGTTCGGGAGGGATAACCGCTGAAAGCATCTAAGCGGGAAGCCTGCTTCGAGATGAGGACTCCCACCCACTTGATGGGGTAAGGCTCCCAGCAGACGACTGGGTTGATAGGCCGGATCTGGAAGCACGGTAACGTGTGGAGGTGACCGGTACTAATAGGCCGAGGGCTTGTCCTCAGCTGCTCGCGTCCACTGTGTTGGTTCTGAAACCACGAACAGCCAACGGTTGTTGATTGTTTCATAGTGTTTCGGTGGTCATAGCGTAGGGGAAACGCCCGGTTACATTCCGAACCCGGAAGCTAAGCCCTACCGCGCCGATGGTACTGCAGGGGGGACCCTGTGGGAGAGTAGGACGCCGCCGAACTCCTTTTAGAGCCCTGGCTCTCGGACATACAACCCGAGAGCCAGGGCTTTTTTGTGTTGCGGTAAAGTCGGGGGGCATCATCGGCACATTTCTCACAGGAGGCTCCCGGGTGGAGGTCCAGGAGACGCGGATCCAGACGGACCGCGTCCTCACCATCCCGAACGTGCTCAGCATGGCGCGGCTAGTCGGCGTACCCCTCTTCCTGTGGCTGATCCTCAGGCCCGAGTTCGGTGGTCCGAAGAGTGACGGCTGGGCGCTCCTGGTGCTGGCGCTGAGCGGTGTCAGCGACTACCTGGACGGCAAGCTCGCGCGCCGGTGGAACCAGGTCAGCAGCCTCGGCCGGCTCCTCGATCCCGCGGCCGACCGGCTCTACATCCTCTCGACCCTGGTCGGTCTCACCTGGCGCGAGATCCTGCCGCTCTGGCTGACCGCCGTGCTCCTGGCACGTGAGCTCGTTCTGCTGGTGATGGTGGGCATCCTCCGGCGGCACGGCTATCCGCCGCCGCAGGTGAACTTCCTGGGGAAGGCCGCCACCTTCAACCTGATGTATGCCTTCCCGCTACTCCTGCTCAGTGACGGAACCGGCTGGATCTCGTCACTCGCTGCTATTTTCGGATGGGCGTTCGCCGGATGGGGTACAACCCTGTATTGGTGGGCAGGAGTTCTCTATGTGGTCCAAGTCCGCCGTCTGGTTCGTGCGGACGCTGTGGCTGATTGAACTCGCTGATTGACCCGCGCATGGTGGCGCGATGGCCCGCAGGGAAAATGTGCGGGACAATAGGGCGGGTGAAGTCGGTCAGACCGTCGTCTCTTAGAGGAGGACGCTTCCGACATGAAGGCCGTCGTGATGGCCGGGGGCGAAGGCACCCGTCTTCGTCCCATGACCTCAAGCATGCCCAAGCCGCTCCTGCCGGTGGCCAACCGGCCGATCATGGAGCACGTTCTGCGGCTGCTCAAAAGGCATGGGCTCAACGAAACCGTTGTGACCGTCCAGTTCCTGGCGTCGCTGGTCAAGAACTACTTCGGTGACGGCGAAGAGCTCGGAATGGAGCTCACCTATGCCAATGAGGAGAAGCCACTCGGTACCGCCGGAAGCGTCAAGAACGCCGAGGAGGCATTGAAGGACGATGCTTTTCTCGTCATCTCCGGCGACGCACTGACCGACTTCGATCTCACTGAGCTGATCAATTTCCACAAGGAAAAGGGTGCCCTGGTCACCGTCTGTCTGACCCGAGTGCCCAATCCGTTGGAATTCGGCATCACCATCGTGGACGAGGAGGGCAAGGTCGAGCGCTTCCTCGAGAAGCCGACCTGGGGCCAGGTCTTCTCCGACACGGTGAACACCGGTATCTACGTCATGGAGCCCGAGGTCTTCGACTACGTCGAGGCCGATGTGCCCGTCGACTGGTCCGGTGACGTCTTCCCCCAGCTGATGAAGGAGGGCAAGCCCGTCTACGGCTATGTCGCCGAGGGCTACTGGGAGGACGTCGGCACGCACGAGAGCTATGTGAAGGCGCAGGCCGACGTCCTCGAGGGCAAGGTCAATGTCGACCTCGACGGCTTCGAGATCTCCCCGGGCGTATGGGTGGCCGAGGGCGCCGAGGTGCATCCCGACGCCGTACTGCGGGGACCGCTGTACATCGGTGACTACGCCAAGGTGGAAGCCGGCGCCGAGCTCCGCGAGCACACCGTCGTGGGATCCAACGTCGTCGTGAAGAGCGGTGCCTTCCTGCACAAGGCCGTCGTCCACGACAACGTGTACGTCGGACCGCACAGCAATCTGCGCGGCTGTGTCGTCGGCAAGAACACCGACATCATGCGCGCGGCGCGGATCGAGGACGGCGCCGTCATCGGCGACGAGTGCCTGGTCGGTGAGGAATCGATCGTCCAGGGCAATGTGCGGGTCTATCCGTTCAAGACCATCGAGGCCGGTGCCTTCGTCAACACCTCGGTGATCTGGGAGTCGAGGGGGCAGGCGCACCTCTTCGGCGCCCGCGGCGTGTCCGGGATCCTGAACGTCGAGATCACGCCCGAACTCGCCGTGCGCCTGGCGGGTGCCTACGCGACGACGCTCAAGAAGGGCTCGACCGTCACCACGGCCCGCGACCACTCCCGCGGTGCCCGGGCACTGAAGCGGGCGGTCATCTCCGCGCTGCAGGCCAGCGCCATCGACGTGCGGGACCTGGAGAACGTGCCGCTGCCCGTGGCGCGGCAGCAGACCGCGCGGGGGAGCGCCGGCGGGATCATGATCCGGACCACGCCCGGGGTGCCGGACTCGGTCGACATCATGTTCTTCGACGGTCAGGGCGCCGACCTGTCGCAGGGCAGCCAGCGCAAGCTGGACCGGGTGTTCGCGCGGCAGGAGTACCGGCGTGCGTTCCCCGGTGAGATCGGTGATCTGCACTTCCCGGCGAGTGTCTTCGACTCGTACACCGGGTCGCTGCTGCGGAACGTCGACATCACCGGCATCGCGGAGGCCGGCCTGAAGGTGGTCGTGGACGCGTCCAACGGCAGCGCCGGCCTGGTGCTGCCGAGCCTGCTCGGCAAGCTGGGCGTCGACTCGCTGACCATCAACCCCGGCCTCGACGAGTCCAGGCCGACGGAGACGGCCGACATGCGGCGCTCGGGGCTGGTGCGCCTCGGGGAGATCGTGGCGTCCTCCGGTGCCGCGTTCGGCGTGCGGTTCGACCCCGTCGGTGAGCGGCTGTCCCTGGTCGACGAGAAGGGGCGGATCATCGAGGACGACCGGGCACTGCTGGTGATGCTCGACCTCGTCGCGGCCGAGCGGCGCAGCGGCCGGGTCGCGCTGCCGGTGACCACCACCCGGATCGCCGAACAGGTGGCGGCGTACCACGGCACCCAGGTCGAGTGGACGACGACCTCGCCCGGCGACCTCACCCGTGTGGGTGGCGAGGAAGGGACGATCTTCGGCGGTGACGGCAAGGGCGGTTTCATCGTTCCGGAGTTCAGCAGCGTCTACGACGGCACCGCGGCCTTCGTGCGGCTCATCGGACTGGTGGCGCGGACGCAGCTCACGCTCAGCCAGATCGACGCGCGCATCCCGCGGGCGCACGTGCTCAAGCGGGACCTGGCGACCCCGTGGGCCGTCAAGGGACTGGTGATGCGGCGGGTGGTCGAGGCGGCCGGGGACCGGTCCGTGGACACCACCGACGGCGTGCGCGTGGTGGAGGCGGACGGCCGCTGGGTGATGGTGCTGCCCGACCCGGCCGAGGCGGTCACCCACCTGTGGGCCGAAGGGCCCGACGACGCCTCCGCCCAGGCCCTGCTCGACGAGTGGTCGGCGGTCGTGGACAGCGCAGGGAGGTAGAACGGCCGGTACACGTGCGTGCCGGACAAGTGTCCCCAACGGGGCCTGTCCGGCACGCCGGTAGGGTCGTTCGAAAGCAGGGGCTGTGGCGTGCGACGATGTGCGGCATGCCGCAGCAACCCCCCGTTCGGAGCACGCCTCGGCGGTCCCCGCGTCCGGATGCGTCCATGTCGTTGATCACCAACGTCATGGACCACAGCCTCGACGACGGATACGCCGAGGCCGCCGCGCGGAAGAAGGCCGACGGCGACGGCGGCATGCCGAAGACCCTCAGGGCGAAGCTGGGGCTCGCCGCCGGCCTGGTGCTCGCCGCCCTGATCGTGACCGTCGGAGCCGCGCAGGCCCGGGTCGCGGCTCCCGTCGTCGCCAAGGAGCGCGAGGAGCTGATCGACCGGATCGACCGGGAGACCGAGGCGGCCGACGAGCTCGAGGACGACATCGACGAGCTGCGCGAGGACGTCGGCGCGCGGCAGCGCGAAGCGCTCCGGGACAGCGGCGGGAGCGACCGCTCCGAGCTGGTGGGCATCATGGCGGGAGCCGTCGCGGTGCACGGCCCCGGTGTGCGGCTCGTGGTGAACGACGCCAAGGACACGACCGCGGGCGGCGACGGCGACCCGCGGTCGACCTCCGGGTTCTCGGACACCGGACGGGTCCGTGACCGCGACCTGCAGCGCGTGGTCAACGGCCTGTGGGAGTCCGGTGCCGAGGCCGTCTCCATCAACGGGCAGCGGCTGACCGCCCTGTCGGCGATCAGGGCCGCCGGAGACGCGATACTGGTCGACAACAGGCCGCTGGTACCGCCGTACACGGTGCTCGCGGTGGGGGACGGCCCGCAGTTGAAGGACCGGTTCCGGAACAGTGCGGACGGGGTGTACCTGCACGTGCTGCAGGAGAACTACGACATCCGGACGGCCCTCTCCGTGGAGGAGGACCTCCGGCTGCCCGCCGCACCGAGTGTGATCGTACGTACCGCACAGCCGATAACCGAGAAGGGCACATCGTGATCGCCGTACTGGGCCTCGTCGTGGGAGTCGTGGCCGGACTGTTGGTCCGGCCCGAGGTTCCGGCGGTCGTCGAGCCTTATCTGCCGATCGCCGTCGTCGCGGCGCTCGACGCCGTGTTCGGAGGGCTGCGGGCCATGCTCGACGGCATCTTCGACGACAAGGTCTTCGTGGTGTCATTCCTGTCGAACGTGGTGGTCGCCGCGCTGATCGTGTTCCTCGGCGACAAGCTCGGTGTGGGGGCCCAGCTGTCCACGGGCGTCGTGGTCGTCCTCGGTATCCGTATCTTCTCCAACGCCGCGGCGATCCGCCGGCACGTCTTCCGGGCGTGAGGCCGATGAGCGAGAACGAGCGAGACGAGACGACGCCCGCTCAGGCGTCCCCGCCCAGGCCCGCGTCGGCCCCGCGGCCCCGGCCCGCCCCCGAGACCACGCCCGCGCCCGCGCCCGCGAGCAGCCTGCGCAAGGAACTGCCCGCCGAGGTGCCCGCGAGCGCGCCCGCGGTGGCGGAAGCGCCGAAGACCGAGCCGGGGCCCCAGCTCACCGGGCGGCAGCGGCTGGTGCAGGGGCTGTGGCCGCCGCGGGTGACCCGGGCTCAACTCATCGTGGCCCTGCTGCTGTTCGGTCTGGGATTCGGTCTGGCCGTCCAGGTGGCCTCCAACAGCGACAGCGACAGCGCGCTGCGCGGGGCACGACAGGAAGATCTTGTGCGCATCCTCGATGAACTCGACGACCGCACACAGCGTCTTGAGGACGAGAAGCAGGGACTCGAGAAGCAGCGCGAGGAGCTGGAGAACAGCTCCGACCAGGCCGAGGAGGCCCGCAGGCAGACGATCGAGAAGGAACGGCAACTCGGCGTTCTGGCGGGCACGGTGGCCGCGCAGGGTCCCGGCATCACGATGACCATCGAGGACACGAAGGGGACGGTCGAGGCGGACATGCTGCTCGACGCCATCCAGGAGTTGCGTGCGGCCGGTGCCGAGGCGATCCAGGTGAACGGTGTGCGGGTCGTGGCGGGCACCTATCTGACGGATTCCGGCAACGGTGTCGGCGTGGACGGGAACAAGATCACCGCGCCCTATCGTTTCAAGGTCATCGGCAAGCCGCAGGACCTCGAGCCGGCCCTCAACATTCCGGGAGGCGTGGTGCAGACCCTCGAGAAGGAACAGGCCACCGTTACCGTGGAGCGGTCCACCAAGATCGTCGTGGATGCCTTGCGAGCCGCGAAGCGGCCTGACTACGCTCGGTCGTCCTCCCGGTGAAGCGGGGGTGCATGGGGGACATCCGGCGAGGGCATGAGGTTGCGGGGGGTCGGCGCACCGAATGGGTGGTGCGTGGTGGAAACTGTCTGGCGGAGGCGGACGTTGTGAAGATGTCCGGGTCGGCCAATGTGTTCAGTCAGGGTTCGTCCTGCCCCACGGGCGGGTCTGTTTCGGTCAAGGGGAATCGCCCGTGAAGTTGTTTGCGAAGTTGTTCGGCAAGAGCGCGCGAGAGGGCAGCGACAACGCGACCGCTCGCCATCGCGCACAGCCTGACGCGGAAGGTCAGCGTCCACTGTTCCGGGACCAGGTCACCGGTCCGGGCGCGGACGTCGCCGGAGGTCAGGGCGCGCCGTCGGTTGACCCTGCGCAGCCGGGCGGCATAGGTTTCGGGCAACCGTCGACCTCAGGTACGGGCGGAGGGTTCTCCGACCCGTACGCGCCCCCTGCCCCTGGTGGGCAGCCGCAGCAGGAGGATCCGTCCATGTCGGTCCTGGTGTGTACGAGGTGCGGTAACCGCAACGCGGAGAACAGCCGCTTCTGCTCCCACTGCGGAGCGCCGCTCAGGCCGGGCGTCACCCCGGAGCGCCCCTCCGAGACGACGTCCACGATCTCGATCTCCGGTCTCGAGGCCTACGACGCCGAGACCACCGGTCAGACGCCGATGCCGACGCTCTCCCCGGAGGCGCAGGCGGCCGTCGACGCCCTGCCGGTGGGCTCCGCGCTCTTGGTCGTGCGCCGCGGTCCGAACTCGGGCAGCCGTTTCCTCCTGGACGGCGACCTGACCACGGCCGGGCGTCATCCGCAGAGCGACATCTTCCTGGACGACGTGACGGTCTCCCGGCGGCACGTGGAGTTCCGCCGCAGTCCGGACGGCTCCTTCACGGTGGCCGACGTGGGCAGCCTGAACGGCACGTACGTCAACCGCGAGCGGATCGACCAGGTCGCCCTGTCGAACGGCGACGAGGTGCAGATCGGCAAGTACAGGCTGGTCTTCTACGCGAACCAGCGGGGCTACTGACCTTCCCCCGGACTCCGTCCGGGGGACCAGCAGGGAAGGTCCATGCTTCACACACCGAGCGGCGGTGCCGGAGACGGTGCCGCCGCAACGGACACCGGACTGATGAGCATCGGCACGGTGCTGAACGTGCTGCGTGAGGAGTTTCCCGAGGTCACCATCTCCAAGATCCGATTCCTGGAGTCGGAAGGGCTCATCGAGCCGCAGCGGACCCCTTCGGGGTACCGCAAGTTCAGCGCCGGGGACGTCGAGCGCCTCGGCCACGTCCTGAGGATGCAGCGGGACCACTACCTGCCGCTCAAGGTGATCCGCGAACACCTGGAGGCCATGGAGCGCGGGGAGGCCGTCCCGCTGCCGGTGCTGGTCCGGCCGCGTGACGGGGAGGCCGGTCAGGAGCCCGTGCTCGAGGCGCCCGCGGTGGCCCGCATCGGGCGCGCCCAGCTGCTGGCGGCCGCCGGCATCGGCGAGCGGGAGCTCGCGGAGTGGGAGTCGTACGGGCTGCTCACCCCGGTGGAGGACGGGGTGTACGACGCCGAGGCGGTCACCGTCGCCGAGCTCATCACCGAGTTGGGGCGGTTCGGGATCGAGCCCCGGCACCTGAGGGTCATGAAGGCCGCCGCCGACCGGGAGGCCGGCCTGGTGGACCAGCTCGTCGCTCCGCTGAGACGCCACCGGAACCCGCAGACCAGGGCCCATGCGGAGGCCCGTACGAAGGAGCTGGCGGCACTCACGGTGAAGCTGCACACGGCGCTGGTGCAGACGGCGCTCGGGGTGCGGCTGCCCTGAGCCGGACGCGCTCGGGCGGCCGGATCGGCCCCCCGAGCCCTGCCCGACTACCCAAACGTCCCGGGCACGGCCTAGGGTTGCTGTGTGAACGAGCTCGATGTCGTAGGTGTCCGGGTCGAAATGCCCTCCAACCAACCGATCGTGCTGTTGCGTGAAGTGGGCGGCGACCGCTACCTCCCCATCTGGATCGGACCGGGGGAGGCGACGGCCATCGCCTTCGCCCAGCAGGGCATGGCCCCCGCACGGCCGCTGACCCACGACCTGTTCAAGGACGTGCTGGAGGCCGTCGGTCAGGAGCTCACGGAAGTGCGCATCACGGACCTGCGCGAGGGGGTCTTCTACGCGGAGCTGGTCTTCGCCAGTGGGGTCGAGGTGAGTGCCCGGCCGTCCGACGCCATAGCGCTGGCCCTGCGCACGGGGACGCCGATCTACGGGAGCGAGACGGTGCTCGACGACGCCGGGATCGCGATCCCGGACGAGCAGGAGGACGAGGTGGAGAAGTTCCGCGAGTTCCTCGACCAGATCTCGCCCGAGGACTTCGGCAGCAGCAGTCAGTGAGGGACCGCGGCCGTCGGGGCCCCGCCACCCGCCCGGGCCGGTGGAGTCGGGGAAGGCCACCCGGCCGGTGCGGAAGACATTCGGCTAGCCTTTCCCCGCGAAGGAGCACGGGAAACCACTCTTAGGGTGATTATCACTCGGCGTGCCGAGTGTGGCGATCGTTGACGCACCCTTGGTGACTGCCTACCGTCGAGGAGGCAGGTCAAGGACGGAGGTCGGCGTGAGAAGCAGCGGCGACGGTACGGCTGGGGGTGCCCCCGGACGCAGTCTCGGGGCGAACGGGCCGTTCCCTTCCCCGGGCTCCCGGCTCCGCTCGAGCGGGGGAATCCCCCAGCACGACAGCGCGGCCGAACACGTTCCGCAGCGACCGACGGCCGTGCCGAGCAGCGGAGGGGCGACGTCCATGGCGTCCGAGCAGATCGGCTACCGGGGCCCCACGGCCTGCGCGGCCGCCGGCATCACCTACCGGCAGCTCGACTACTGGGCCCGCACGGGGCTGGTCGAGCCCAGCGTGCGGCCCGCCCACGGATCCGGCACCCAGCGGCTGTACAGCTTCCGCGACGTCGTCGTCCTGAAGATCGTCAAGCGGTTCCTCGACACCGGTGTGTCCCTGCAGAACATCCGCACCGCCGTCCAGCACCTGCGCGAGTGCGGCTTCAGCGACCTGGAGCGCATGACGCTGATGAGCGACGGGGCCACGGTCTACGAGTGCACCTCGCCCGACGAGGTCCACGCCCTGCTCCAGGGCGGCCAGGGCATCTTCGGCATCGCCGTGGGCGTGGTGTGGCGGGACGTCGAGAGCGCGCTGTCGCAGCTGCACGGGGAGCGCGTCGACACCGGGGAGACGCTGATCGGCCACAATCCGGCGGACGAGCTGGCGCGGCGGCGGAACCGGGCCGTCTGAGGCCGGCGCTGTCAGTGGTGTAGGGCAGCATCGGACACGTGAGATCCTCGCCCACGATCCTGCATCTCGACATGGACGCCTTCTACGCCGCGGTGGAGCAGGCGTCCAAGCCGAGTCTGCGCGGGAAGGCCGTCGTCGTGGGCGGGCTCGGGCCACGCGGTGTGGTCGCCACCGCCTCGTACGAGGCCCGCGTCTTCGGCGTCCACTCGGCGATGCCCATGGGACAGGCCCGGCGGCTCGCGCCCCACGCCGCCTACCTGGTGCCCCGCTTCGCCTTCTACCGGTCGATCAGCGAGCAGGTGATGGGGCTGCTGCGGGACCTGTCGCCGCTGGTCGAGCCGCTCAGTCTGGACGAGGCGTTCGTGGACCTGGAGGCCGGTGGCGCGGCCTGGGACGAAGAGTCGGCGCGGCTGGCCGGGGCGAAGCTGCGCGCGGACATCCGGGCGGTCACGGGGCTCACCGGGTCGGTGGGGCTCGCGGCCTCCAAGATGCTCGCGAAGATCGCCTCGGAGCAGGCGAAGCCGGACGGGCTGGTGCTGATCGAGCCGGGCACCGAGCGGGCGCTGCTGGGACCGCTGCCGGTGCGGACGCTGCCGGGGGTGGGACCGGCCACCGGCGACCACCTCAGGCGGGCCGGGATCCACACGGTCGAGGAGCTCGCCGAGGCGGGGGAGGACGAGCTCGTACGGCTGCTGGGCAAGGCCCACGGGCACGCGCTGTACGCCATGGCGCTGGCGCGGGACGAGCGGTCCGTGGTGGCCGAGCGGGAGACGAAGTCGGTGTCGGTCGAGGACACGTACGACGTGGACATCCACGACCGGGTGCGGGTGGGGACGGAGGTGCGGAGGCTCGCCGACCGGTGCGTGCGGAGACTGCGCGGGGCGGGGCTGTCGGGGCGGACCATCGTGCTGAAGGTGCGCCGGTACGACTTCTCCACCCTCACCCGGTCCGAGACGCTGCGGGGGCCGACGGACGATCCGGCGGTGATACGGGAGGCGGCGGCGCGGCTGCTGGAGTCGGTCGACACGACGGGCGGGGTGCGGCTGCTGGGCGTGGGGGTCAGCGGACTGGCCGCCTACACGCAGGAGGACCTGTTCGCGCAGGCGGCGGGCGTGGACGAGGACGTCCTCGCCGAGGAGCCCGAGGCCGCTCCCGCGCAGGAGCGGCAGGCTCCCGCCGAGCGGCGCTGGTCGGCGGGGCACGACGTGCGGCACGCCGCCCACGGGCACGGGTGGGTCCAGGGCAGTGGGCTGGGCCGGGTCACGGTGCGTTTCGAGACGCCCGATTCGGGACCGGGACGGGTGAAGACCTTCCGGATCGACGACCCGGATCTGGAGCCGGCGGAACCGCTGCCGCTGGTGGCGCGAAGACCGGGAAGAAGTGAGCGGGCGGAGGCCGGCGGGGTGGGGTCGGCGGGTCCGTGAGCGGGGTCGGTGGTCGCCGGGGCCGGTGGGGTGCGGACGCGGGACCGGACGGGCGGGCGGCCGTGAGCCGCCACGGTGAGCGCGGTGAGCGGGGTGCGCGGCCGGGCGTCCGCGGGCGGGGCGGGGGCTCCGGGCGGTTCGCGCTCCGCCCGCGGTTCGCCGGTCCCGGCGGTCCGTGGACGGGCCCCGATGGCCCCGTGCGGACGGGCGGGGTCGCCGGGGCCGGGCGCGGTTGCCGGTGCGGAACCGGAAGGCAGGAGAGCCCGTGGAGCGCTCCGCTCTCCCCGAGGGACGTCTCCGCCCTGGCGACGGGGACCGGGCGGGCCGACCCGTCTCGTCGGCCCCGGGCGGCACGGACGTCGTCCGCGGACCGGTGAGCGGGACGGCTCCTTCCCCCGAAGGTCACGGCGGCCGGGAAGGGGCCGCCGGGTGCTCAGGCCGGTTCGTCCTTGCCCGCGAGTCTGCCGAAGTCGCGGTCCGGGAGCGGGGGAGGGGCGGTGACGTCCAGGCCGTAGTGGTGGTAGAGCTGGAGCTCCTGCTCCGGGGAGAGGTGGCGGCCGACGCCGAAGTCCGGGGCGTCCTTGATCAGGGCGCGTTCGAAGGGGACGTGCAGGGCGCCGTCGATCAGTTCGCTGGGCTCCAGGGGGACGAAGGCGTCCCTGCTGAACAGTCCGGTGCGTATCGCCGCCCACTCGGGCACTCCGGTGGCGTCGTCGAGATAGACCTCGTCGATCGTGCCGATCCGGGTTCCGTTGCGGTCGAACGCCTTGCGGCCGATCAGGTGGCGCGGATCGATGTCGGTCTGCACGGGCCCTCCACTGGTCGCACACTCATCCGTAAGCACTACGAAAAGGCACAATCGGCGCAGCGGCCACTCGAAAGTCCCGGTGCGGCGCTCGCTGGTACGCTGGCAAACGGCTGCTGACCCCGTGCGGGAGAGTCCTCCGGAGTCCACCGGAGGCGCCGAAGGAGCAAATCCTCCCCGGAATCTCTCAGGCTCACGTACCGCACGGACGAGGTCACTCTGGAAAGCAGGGCGGGTGTCGACGGCTTCCGCTCTCACCGACGGTGAAAGCCGGACGCCTTCGGACGGTCCGGTGAAGCTCTCAGGTTGAGATGACAGAGGGGGAGGCCGTCCGGGCACCAGCGCCGTGGTGCCCCTCGAAGGTCGTCAGACCAGGAGGCCTCCGCAATGACCGTCCATCGCACTCCGCTCTCCGAGCTCGAACAGGGAACGCCCTTCGAACAGCGCCACATCGGCCCCGACCACGAGGCCCGGGCCAAGATGCTCGCGCAGGTCGGTTACGGCTCGCTGGACGAACTGACGGCCGCCGCGGTCCCGGATGTGATCAAGAACGCCGACGCGCTGGACCTGCCGGGGGCGCGGAGCGAGGCCGAGGTGCTGGCCGAGCTGCGTTCGCTGGCCGGCCGCAATGAGGTGCTCGGCTCCATGATCGGGCTCGGGTACTACGGAACGTTCACCCCGCCCGTCATCCTGCGCAACGTCATGGAGAACCCGGCCTGGTACACGGCCTACACGCCGTACCAGCCGGAGATCTCGCAGGGGCGGCTCGAGGCGCTGCTGAACTTCCAGACCACGGTCGCCGAGCTCACCGGCCTGCCGACCTCCGGCGCCTCCCTGCTGGACGAGGGGACCGCCGCCGCCGAGGCGATGGCGCTGTCGCGGCGCATGGGCAAGAACAAGAAGGGCCTGTTCCTGGTCGACGCGGACGCGCTGCCGCAGACCATCGCCGTGATCGAGACCCGGGCCGAGCCGACCGGCGTCGAGGTCGTCGTCGCCGACCTGAGCGAGGGCATCCCCGCCGAGGTCGCCGAGCGCGAGATCAACGGCGTGCTGATCCAGTACCCGGGTGCCTCCGGCGCCGTACGCGACATCAAGCCGGTGATCGACCGGGCGCACGAACTCGGCGCGCTCGTCACCGTCGCCGCCGACCTGCTCGCCCTCACCCTGCTCAAGTCGCCCGGTGAGCTCGGCGCGGACATCGCGGTCGGCACCACGCAGCGCTTCGGTGTGCCGATGGGCTTCGGCGGACCGCACGCCGGATACATGGCCGTGCAGGAGAAGATGGCGCGCAGTCTTCCCGGGCGGCTCGTCGGCGTCTCCGTCGACGCCGACGGACACCAGGCCTACCGGCTGGCGCTGCAGACCCGTGAGCAGCACATCCGCCGCGAGAAGGCCACCAGCAACATCTGCACCGCCCAGGTGCTGCTCGCCGTCATGGCCGGCATGTACGCCGTCTACCACGGCCCGCAGGGGCTGCGGACCATCGCGCGGCGCACCCACCGGTACGCGGCGGTCCTCGCCGAAGGGCTGCGGGCCGGCGGGGCCGAGATCGTGCACGGTTCCTACTTCGACACGCTGACCGTCCGGGTCCCGGGGCGGGCCGCCGAGGTCGTCGCCGCCGCGCGCGACCGGGGCGTCAACCTGCGTCCGGTCGACGCCGACCACGTCTCGATCGCCTGTGACGAGACCACCACCCGCGACCTGCTCGCCGCCGTGTGGGGCGCCTTCGGCGTCGAGGGCGACGTCGAGGCGCTGGACGCGGTCGCCGAGGACGCGCTGCCGGACGCGCTCCTGCGCACCGACGAGTACCTCACGCACCCCGTCTTCCACCAGCACCGCTCCGAGACCGCGATGCTGCGCTACCTGCGCCGCCTCGCCGACCGGGACTACGCGCTGGACCGCGGCATGATCCCGCTGGGCTCCTGCACCATGAAGCTCAACGCGACCACCGAGATGGAGCCGATCACCTGGCCCGAGTTCGGGCAGCTGCACCCCTTCGCGCCCGCCGAGCAGGCGCAGGGCTACCTCACGCTCATCCACGAGCTGGAGGAGCGGCTCGCCGAGGTCACCGGTTACGACAAGGTCTCCCTCCAGCCCAACGCCGGCTCCCAGGGCGAGCTGGCCGGCCTGCTCGCCGTACGCGGCTACCACCGGGCCAACGGCGACGCGCAGCGCACCGTCTGCCTGATCCCGTCCTCCGCGCACGGCACCAACGCCGCCAGCGCCGTGATGGCCGGGATGAAGGTCGTCGTCGTCAGGACCGCCGAGAACGGCGAGGTCGACGTCGAGGACCTGCGGGCGAAGATCGAGCAGTACCGCGACGAGCTGGCGGTGCTGATGATCACGTACCCCTCGACGCACGGCGTGTTCGAGGAGCACGTCGCCGACATCTGCGCGCAGGTGCACGAGGCCGGCGGCCAGGTGTACGTCGACGGCGCCAACCTCAACGCGCTGGTGGGCCTGGCCAAGCCGGGGCACTTCGGCGGTGACGTCTCGCACCTGAACCTGCACAAGACCTTCTGCATCCCGCACGGCGGCGGCGGACCCGGCGTCGGCCCGGTCGGCGTGCGGGCGCACCTCGCCCCGTACCTGCCGAACCACCCGCTCCAGCCCGAGGCCGGACCGGAGACCGGTGTGGGGCCGATCTCGGCCGCGCCGTGGGGCTCGGCGGGCATCCTGCCCATCTCCTGGGCGTACGTCCGTCTCATGGGCGGCGAGGGGCTCAAGCGGGCCACGCAGGTGGCGGTGCTCAGCGCCAACTACATCGCCAAGCGCCTCGAGCCGCACTACCCGGTGCTCTACACCGGCCCCGGCGGCCTCGTCGCGCACGAGTGCATCATCGACCTGCGCCCGCTGACCAAGGCGACCGGCGTGAGCGTGGACGACGTCGCCAAGCGGCTGATCGACTACGGCTTCCACGCGCCGACGATGTCCTTCCCGGTGGCCGGCACGCTGATGATCGAGCCGACCGAGTCCGAGGACCTGGCCGAGATCGACCGGTTCTGCGAGGCGATGATCGCGATCCGCGCGGAGATCGAGAAGGTCGGCTCCGGCGCGTGGCCCGCGGACGACAACCCGCTCCGCAACGCCCCGCACACCGCCGCCGCGCTCGGCGGGGAGTGGGAGCACGCCTACGGACGCGAGGAGGCCGTGTTCCCGGCCGGGGTGAGCGCCGCCGACAAGTACTGGCCGCCGGTGCGCCGCATCGACCAGGCCTTCGGCGACCGGAACCTGGTGTGCTCCTGCCCGCCGCTGGACGCGTACGAGGACTGACCCACCCGAAACGGAAGGGTTGCGTAGGGCCCCGCTCCGGCCGCACGGCCGGAGCGGGGCCCTACGCCGTGTGCGCGGGCCGTCGTGTGCTACGCCGGGTACGCGTGGGTCTGCGCGGCCTTGACCGCCGCCCACACCGGGGCGCCCGGATGCAGGCCCAGCTCGGCCGCGGCGACCGCGGTGAGGTCGGCGGTCAGGGGGAGTTCGCCGGTGAGCTCCGCGCGGACCTGGTCGCCGTGGGGCTCCAGGCCGGCGACCTCGCAGCGCCAGAGGTTGCGGGCGCTGGAGCCGGTGGGGCGGTCGCGGTGGAGGGTCACGGCGCCGGGCGGGAACGCCACGAACGCGGGGCCGGAAAGGTCCTCCGTGGTGCTCACCGCGGGGCCGGCGTCGAGCCGGACCGTGTGGCCCTCGGCCTGCCCGCGGTACAGGTTGAGGCCGACCAGCTGGGCGACGTACTCGGTGCGCGGGTGGCGGGCGGTGTCGGAGGGCGTGCCCTCCTGCACGATCCGGCCCCGCTCCACGACGATCAGGCGGTCGGCCAGCACCATGGCGTCCAGCGGGTCGTGCGTGACCAGGACGGCGACGGCCTCGAAGGCGGCCAGATGGCGGCGGAGACCGGCCCGCACCTCCAGCCGGGTACGGGCGTCCAGGGCGGCGAGCGGCTCGTCCAGGAGCAGCAGCCGGGGGCGGGTGGCCAGGGCGCGGGCGAGCGCCACCCGCTGGGCCTGGCCGCCGGAGAGCCGGCGGGGCTTGGCACCGGCGTGCTCGGCCAGGCCCATGCGGTCCAGCCACTCGGCGGCCAGGGCGCGGGCCTGTGCCTTGCCGGCGCCCCGGCAGCGCGGTCCGAAGGCCACGTTGTCGAGGGCGGTCAGGTGCGGGAAGAGCAGGTAGTCCTGGAAGACGACGCCGACCGGGCGCGACTCGGGCGGCGTGCGGCGCAGCTCGACGCCGTCCAGCCGCAGATGGCCCGCCGTGAGGGGAGCGAGGCCGGCGAGCGCGCGCAGGGCGGTGGTCTTGCCGGCGCCGTTCGGGCCCAGCAGGGCGACGACGTCGCCGGGCGCGGCGGTGAGCGCGATGTCCAGGCGGAAGGAGCCGCGGTCGACGACGAGCCGCGCGTCGAGGCCCTCGGCGGCCGGTGCGGGCGCCGGGCCGGACCTCTTTCCGGGGTCCTCGCCGAGGTCTTCCGGCAGGGTCTCGGGCACGGGATCAGACCGTCCTCATCCAGCGGTCCCGCAGTCCGGCGAGCACGGCGACGGACACCGCCAGCAGCACCAGGCTGAGGGCGATCGCGGCGGCCGGGTCGTTCTGCAGGGCGAGGTACACCGCGAGCGGCATGGTCTGGGTGCGGCCGGGGAAGTTGCCGGCGAAGGTGATCGTCGCGCCGAACTCACCGAGGGCCCTGGCCCAGGCGAGGACGGCACCGGCCGCGATGCCCGGGGCGACCAGCGGCAGGGTGACCCGGCGGAACGCGGTGAACCGGGAGGCGCCCAGGGTGGCGGCCGCCTCCTCGTAACGCGGGTCGGCGGCCCGCAGCGTGCCCTCGACGCTGATGACGAGGAACGGCATCGCCACGAACGTCTCGGCGAGGACGACGCCCGCGGTGGTGAAGGGCAGGGTGATGCCGAACCACGCGTCCAGCCACTGGCCGACGACCCCGTTGCGGCCCAGGGCGAGCAGCAGGGCGACGCCGCCCACCACCGGGGGGAGGACCAGCGGAAGCGTCACCAGGGCGCGGACCAGGCCGCGGCCGGGGAACTCCGTACGGGCCAGCAGCCAGGCCAGTGGGACGCCGATGACCAGGCTCAGCGCGGTCGCCGCCGTGGCGCAGACCAGCGACAGGCGCAGCGCCTGCCACACCTCGGGGCTGGTCAGCTGCTCGGGGAGGCTGCGCCAGGGAGCTCGGAGGAGGAGGGCGAGGAGGGGGACCAGGAGGAAGGCGAGGCCCAGGAGGGCGGGCGCGAGGAGGAGGAGGGGGACGCCGCGGCCGGGGGTGCGCGGGCGCGGCGTGCGGGGGGCCTTCGCGGCCGGTGTCCCGTTCCGGCCGCCGCCGGAGGGCGGGGCGGGCGCGCCCGGGTCCGGCGGGGTGCCGTGCCGACCGGTCATGGCGCGAGGAATCCGGCCCCGGTCAGGACCTTCCGGCCCTCCGGCGACCGCACCAGTGCGACGAACGCCTTCGCCGCCGTCGGGTTCGGGGCGTTCTCGAGGAGGGCGATCGGGTAGTCGTTGACGGCCTCGGCCGACTCCGGGAATTCCACGCCCTCCACCCTGTCACCCGCGGCCCTCACATCCGTCCGGTACACGACGGCGGCGTCGGCCTCCTTCAGCTCGACCTTCGTCAGGGCGCTCTTGACGTCCTGCTCGTAGGAGACCGGCGTCAGGTCGACGCCGGCGGCCGTGAGGGCCGTTTGCGCCGCCGCACCGCAGGGCACCGTCCTGTCGCACAGCACGACCTTCAGACCGGGTGCGGCCAGGTCCCCCAGGGAGCCGATTCCCCGCGGGTTGCCCGGCAGGGTGGCGATCTCCAGCCGGTTGCGGACGAACGTGCTCGGGCTGCCCGCGGTGAGCCCCTCGTCCGTGACGGTCTTCATCGTCCTGGTACTGGCCGCCGCGAAGACGTCGGCCGGGGCACCGCCGGAGATGCCGGCGGCCAGGGTGTCGCTGCCGCCGAAGCTGAAGGTGACCGTGGTTCCCGGGTGCTCCTTCTCGAACCGCTCGCCGAGCGTGGAGAAGCCCTCCTCGAGCGAGGCGGCCGCGAAGACGGTGACCGTCCCGGAGGGGCCGTCCCCGGCGGACCCCGAGGTGTCCGTGCCGGACGCGGAGCAGCCGCCCAGCGCCAGGAGGACGGCGGCCGCGGCGCCGGCGGTCCGCAGGCGCCGCCGGGGGCGGCGGGCGGAACGGGTCATCTCGGTGGCACTCCCTCTGCGGGCCGGGGGGAGGAGCGGACACAGCCCTCCCCTGTGCTGATGATACTTACGCATCTGCCAGGGAGAGGTTCCCTGTCGCATCGTGTGTGCCAGGGAAGGCTGCTGAAAGGCTGGCATGTGCGCTCGCGCGACGGGCCCCCGCCCCGGTCAGACGCGGTCGATGTGGACGTTCGTCGACTTCACGCGTGCGGTGGCCTCCATGCCGACCTCGAGGCCCAGCTCCTCCACGGCCTCCCGGGTGAGCAGGGAGACGAGGCGGTGCGGGCCGGCCTGGATCTCGACCTGGGCGGCGACGTCGCCGAGTTTGATCGCGGTGACGATGCCGGGGAAGGCGTTGCGGGCCGAGGTGTAGGGGGCGCCCTCCTCGGCGGTGCCCGCCCTGGCGAGTTCGACCGAGAACGCGGCCAGGTCCCGGCCGTCGATGAGGCGCCGCCCGCTGTCGTCGCGGTGGGTGGTGATCCGGCCCGCGTCCGCCCAGCGGCGGGCGGTGTCCGGGCTCACGCCGAGCAGTCGCGCTGCCTGGCCGATCGTGTAGGACTGCATGCCGGTCACGATAGGGCGGTGGGGGCGGCCCGCGGGGTCCCGGGTGCGGTGCGGCGCCTTCGGAGCCTTCCGGAGGCCGGGGGTGTCCGCGGGAGGGTGCGCGGGACGAACTCCCCGCGCGGAAGGGGGCGGAGAGGCCGGGCGTCACTCCTGCCGGGCACCGGCTCACGGTGGGTGATCCGCTCCGGACACGCATCGGGGCCGGGTCGCAGGAGGTCCTGCGGTCCGGCCCCTGGCGTCCCGGGGCGGGCCCCGTCGGGCCCGGTGGGGCTCAGGCGGTGGTCAGGCGGGCGCCCCGGGGGCGCTGCGGGGCGATGGCCCTGCCGTCGGGCAGGAGTTCACCGGTGTCCTCGAAGAGCACGACACCGTTGCACAGCAGGCTCCACCCCTGCTCCGGGTGGTGCGCCACGAGACGGGCGGATTCCCGGTCGGCGGAGTCGGCCGAGGGGCACGGTGACTGGTGCTGGCACATGGATGGGTTCTTTCGCTCTGTGGTGACCTGTGAGACGTCTGTCGTGTCAGTTCCGCGGCGTGAAGGTTCGTTCATGGCCGCCCCCCGTTGTGATAGGTCGGTCGGAAACCAGTGTTGCCCCGCGGACGGCGATCCGCAGGGATTTCGCGGCACCACTCCTCACAGGTTGATGACGCGTCACCCGCGCGGGCGGTTCAGCTCAACTGCACGGTCCCTTCGGGTGGTTCGGCGTGGTCGGATGGGGCTAGTCCGGTGCCGCGGAAAAGCGTTCCGGGCTCGTACGAGTCTTTTCGCGCTCGGACGAGCGGGGTGGTGGGGGTGGGGCGGCGGGGTGGGGAAAGGACGGGGAAACGGCACGTCCCCCGCCGGCCCGGATCACGGGCGGCGGGGGACGCGGAGCCGGAGCGCGCGGGGCCTCAGGCGGCGGGGGAGTCGAGCAGCCGGGTGGGCGTCACCCGGTGGGTCAGCACCGGGAGCAGCTCGGCGACCCGGTGCGGGCGGTGGGCCGCGATCCCGGGCGGCGCCGGGGCCAGCGGGACGAGCAGGTCGGTGGCGGCCGGATGTCCGGTGGCCGCGTCCGCGGTGGGGTCGCCGTGCAGCCAGAGCGTCAGCATGTAGAGCCCGGGCACCGACAGCAGCCGGGGCTGGTACGGCTGCGTCAGGGCCTCGGCCTGGCGCAGCGCGAGCTCGGTGGAGGCGACGTAGGGGCCCTCGAAGAAGCGGGAGAAGGTCCAGCCGTCGGGGGTGAGCACGGTGTCCGCGGCGGCCACGGCGCGATCGCCGCAGCGGATCAGGAAGCGCCACCCGGCCAGACGTGTCGCGGACACGTCCTCGGTGGCGATCCGGTCCAGGACGTGCACGGGCAGGGGGAGCTCGGGCGAGGCCGGTCCCCGCGTGCCGAGCAGAGAGGGGGTTCGGGCTTCGCGGACCGCGGTCGGGGAGGAGAGCGCGGTGAGGACGGAACGCAGGGCGGGCGCGGGAGCCGGCGGGACATGCAGCGGCATGGTGGGTCGCCTCTCATTCGAAGGCACAGTGGCGCGAGGGCGGGGCGTGGCGGTGCGGACGGCGCTGTCAGCTCGCGAAGGTCAGAGAGGCGGGGCCGGGGGCTGAGCGCGCGAGGTGGGGGTGAGGTCTGCCGCCACATCACCTCGTCGGCTGGATCGCTCGACCGTGGGCGCCAACCTTCTCTGCCTTGTGCACGAAGTTTATACGACGCCCGTTCACCATATGTTTCGCCTAGCTGTTTTCGGCTCGCGAAACAAGGGTACTTCCGGCCGGTGAAATGCGAAAACCATCCCGATTTCAGGAGGGGTGCGCGACGGTGACCTCGGAAAACGACCGCGGAGTGGTCGGCTCATTGCCGTCGGCGTTTTTCACGAGTTCGCAGCGGCCCCGTAACGTGCGGTGCGCGCCATGCCGCGTGAATGTGCCACTGGTCACAGTCGCCAGCGTAGCGGTCGATGAGTCCGTCCGGGGCGTTATCGATCGCATTGACGGGGCATCCTCCCTTGTGCACCGGGACCCCGGCGGCCGTTCTTCGGTCCGCCCATCCGAGGAGGGACGCTTCGATGGGGGAGAAGGTCGTGGCAGGTCAGTTCGACCTGTCCGATCGCCAGCGCTACCGCGACAAGCTCCACAGGTGTCTGACGGGCTTGGAGCGACTCCTGGCGGAGAAGCGGTTCGACCGCCCCAAGAACCTCATGGGGCTGGAGATCGAATTGAATCTCGCGGGTGCCGACGGCATGCCGAGAATGTTGAATGCGCAAGTCCTCGAACGCATCGCGAGCCGGGATTTCCAGACGGAACTCGCCATGTTCAATCTGGAAGTCAACATCGCCCCCCACCGCCTGGGCGGCCGGGTATTCGACCGGCTCGACGAGGAACTGCGCACCTCGCTCGGCTACGCCGACCGAAAAGCCGGAGAGGTCGACGCGGGCATCGTGATGATCGGCATCCTGCCGACGCTGGGCCGGGACGACCTGGTCTCCTCGAACCTCTCCGACGTCGACCGCTACACCCTGCTCAACGACCAGATCGTGGCCGCGCGCGGTGAGGACTTCAAGCTCGACATCGACGGGGTGGAGCGCCTCAGCTGCACCTCGAAGTCCATCGCGCCGGAGGCCGCCTGCACCTCCGTGCAGCTGCACCTCCAGGTCACCCCGGACCGCTTCGCCGACGTGTGGAACGCGGCGCAGGCCGTCGCCGCCGCCCAGATCGCCGTGGGCGCCAACTCCCCCTTCCTCTTCGGGCGCGAACTGTGGCGCGAGTCGAGGCCCCCGCTGTTCCAGCAGTCCACCGACACCCGCCCGCCCGAGCTCCAGGCCCAGGGGGTGCGGCCGCGCACCTGGTTCGGGGAGCGGTGGGTCACCTCGGCCTTCGACCTCTTCGAGGAGAACCTGCGCTACTTCCCGGCCCTGCTGCCGATCTGCGACGACGAGGACCCCCTCGAGGTGCTGGACCGGGGCGGCATCCCCACCCTCGCCGAACTCGTCCTGCACAACGGCACCATCTACCGGTGGAACCGCCCGGTCTACGGCATCGCCGACGGCGTCCCGCACCTGCGGGTGGAGAACCGCGTGCTGCCCGCCGGGCCCACCGTCACCGACGTCGTCGCCAACGCGGCCTTCTACTACGGCATGGTCCGCGCCCTCGCCGAGGACAGCCGGCCGGTGTGGAGCCGGCTGCCCTTCGAGGCGGCCGCCGCCAACTTCGACGCCGCCTGCAAGGACGGCATCGACGCCCGCCTCACCTGGCCCCGGCGCGGCCGCTACGGCGGTACGGCCGAGGTGGACGCGGTCACCCTCGTGCGCGACGAACTGCTGCCGCTCGCCGAGGCCGGACTGGACGCGTGGGGGATCGAGCCCGCCGACCGCGACCTGTACCTCGGGGTGATCGAGGAGCGGTGCCGGCGCCGGGTGAACGGCGCGACCTGGCAGGCCGCGACCTTCCACCGGGCCCTGGACCGGGGACTGGGCCGCGAGGCCGCGCTGGCCGCCACCACCCGTCGCTACCGCGAGCTGACGGAGCAGGGCGATCCGGTGCACACCTGGCCGGTGGGCCTGCCGGAACCGGTGCCGACGGCCTGACCGCTGCGCCCGGCCCGCCGACCGGGCGCCCGGCCACTGCCCCCATACTGATCGGACCGATCGGTGATGTGGAGGCAGGTGTGCAGGCGGAGGCGGGCCCGGTGGCCGATTCCTACCCTGAGCGCGGGCTCTCGCGGACGACGCTCCGCAACGAGACGCTGCTCGTGCTCGCGCTCTCACTCGGCGCGAGCGGCGTCTCCGCGCTGATCAGTTTCCTCGGCTCGGTCACCAGGCCGGGCGGTCTGAAGGACCAGGCGGCCACGCTCAACGCCTCGGCCGCGCCGGGCCGCCCCTGGCTGGACCTGGCCTGGCAGCTCTTCGGGATCACCACGGCGCTCGTCCCGGTGGCGCTCGTCGCGCACTTCCTGATGCGCGAGGGGGCGGGGCTGCGCACCCTCGGGTTCGACCGCACCCGCCCCTGGTCCGACCTCGGCCGCGGAGCGGCGATCGCGGCGGTCATCGGCAGCAGCGGCATCGCCTTCTACCTGGCCATGCGCGGCCTCGGCTTCAACCTCACGGTGGTGCCGGAGGCGCTGCCCGAGGTGTGGTGGAAGTACCCCGTGCTGATCCTCTCGGCGATGGAGAACTCGATCCTCGAAGAGGTCATCGTCGTCGGCTACCTGCTGCGCCGGCTGGACCAGTTGGGCTGGTCCCCGGGCGCCTCGCTGGCGGCCAGTTCGGTGCTGCGCGGCTCGTACCACCTCTACCAGGGCATCGGCGGCTTCATCGGGAACGTGGTCATGGGCGTGGTGTTCGTGTACCTGTACCGGCGCTGGGGCCGGGTGGGACCGCTGGTGGTCGCCCACACGCTGCTCGACATCGGGGCGTTCGTCGGTTACGCGCTGCTGGCGGGCAGGGTGGACTGGCTGCCGACGGCCTGAACGCCCGAGTGAGGGCCGGGCGAGGGACCGGGAGCGAGGGGCGTGCGGCTGTGCCGCACGCCCCTCGTCCTTCCGGTGTGCTTCCGCCCTCCGCTCCCCGTCCGGGCTCAGACGAGCAGTTCGCCCTCGATGACCGTCACCGCCCGCCCGCTCAGCAGGGTGCGCTCGCCGCGCACCTCCGTGCGGACCCGGCCGGAGCGCGGTGAGGCCTGGAGGCCGGTGAGGACGGGGCGGCCGAGGCGCTCGGACCAGTACGGGGCCAGGGCGGTGTGCGCGCTGCCGGTGACCGGGTCCTCGTCGATGCCGAGGTTCGGGAAGAAGCAGCGGGAGACGAAGTCGTAGCCCAGCGCGGGGTTCTCGGCGCGGGCGGTGGCGATGATGCCGCGCTCGGAGAGGGCGCCGAGCGCCTTGAGGTCGGGGCGCAGGGCGTGGACCGTGCGCTCGTCGGCGACCTCGACGAGCAGGTCCCCGATCTTCGGGCCGGTGTCGAACGCCGTGCGGGGCGCGGCGCCCAGCGCGTCGGCGACGCCCTCGGGGAGGTCCACCGGGGTGAGCGGGGCGGTGGGGAAGTCCAGCGTGAGGGAGCCGTCCTCGTCGGGGGTGGCGGCGAGGACGCCGCTGCGGGTGGCGAACCGCACCGGGCCCTTGTGCGCGCCGGTGGTGTGCAGGACGTGCGCGGTGGCCAGGGTGGCGTGGCCGCACATCGCGACCTCGGTGGTGGGGGTGAACCAGCGCAGGGCCCAGTCGGCCTCACCGCCCGCCGGGAGCGGGTGGGCGAAGGCCGTCTCGGCGTGGTTGACCTCCAGCGCGACGTTCTGGAGCCAGGGGTCGTCCGGGAAGGCGTCGAGCAGCAGCACTCCGGTGGGGTTGCCGGCGAAGGGCCGGTCGGTGAAGGCGTCGACGATTCGCATGCGCATGCCCCGACCGTAAGGGCTGCGCGAAGCCGCAGGCCAAGGCCAATGTGCGGGGACTGGACCGGTTTCCGGCAGCTTCCGGCGCGGTGGTGCGGCGGCCCGGGAGGTTGTCCACCGAACCATCCCGATATATCGTTGAAGCATCGCGACAGATCAACGATGGAATGGAGTGGTTGCGATGCGCACCCATGGTTTCGAGCAGGGACACCGTCACGGCGGCCCGCGCGGCGGCCGGGACGACTTCGACCGGCCGCGCGCGGCGTTCGGCCCCTTCGGTCCGGGCGGGCCCGGTGGTCCCTTCGGTCCGGGCTTCGGTCACGGCCCGTGGGGCGGGCGAGGGCGCGGCGGACCCAGGGGGAGGGCACGGCGCGGTGACGTACGGGCCTCGATCCTGGCCCTGCTGAAGGACCGGCCGATGCACGGCTACGAGATGATCCAGGAGATCGCCGAGCGCAGCGGCGGGGCGTGGAAGCCCAGCCCCGGCTCGGTGTACCCCACCCTTCAGCTCCTGGAGGACGAAGGGCTGATCGTGAGCGAGAGCGAGGGCGGCAAGAAGCTGTTCTCCCTCACCGACGCCGGCCGCGCGGCGGCCGGGGAAGGCCCCGACGCCCCCTGGGAGGAAGCCTCCCGCGGCGTCGACTGGGAGGCGCTGGGCGAGATCCGGCAGGCCGGCTTCGGACTGATGGAGGCGTTCGGCCAGGTCTGGAAGACCGGCAGCAAGGAGCAGCGGGACAAGGCGCTCACCGTCATCAACGAGGCCCGCAAGAAGCTGTACCTGATCCTCGCCGACGAGGACTGACCGCGGCAGGCCCGAAGCCCGGTGCGGGCGAACGCCCGCACCGGGCTCCGCCGTCATGGGGCGTGCGGAAAGGCGGCGCGCGCCGCTCGAGGGAAAACGCCCTGATCTCCTCCGCAAGGAGGAGATTTCGGCCCGGGGAGTCCACTTCCCGTGGGACGCGGAAATGCTTCCCGCCGGGGATGACCCGGGCCCGCGGGGCTGATGGGGTGGGGATGTGCAAGCCCCTATCCCCCGGCAGTCGGCCCCTGGGCCCCGAGAGCGGGGGGCCCACCACGCGGACAACGATGCCAGGCTCGGTGCCGAGCTGGCAGCGGTGGTCACCGGTGCCCGCCGCAGAGCGGTCCGGGACGGGGACCGCCAGATCGACACCGCCCATCTGCTGCACTCGCTCCTGGAGTCCGACACCGAGGTGAGGACCGTCTTCGGCGAGGGCCCGCACATCGCCCGGCTGCTCGGCTACCTGGTCCAGCGCAGCATCGGCTACGGCCTGCGCTGGCAGAGCGGCGTCGAGGACTCCGGCGGCGCCCCCGTGGCCGCGGAGGTCGCGGGCTTCTCGCCGCTCGCCGCGGCCTGCATGGAGCGCGCCCACGAGCGCGCCGCCCGCCGCGGTGACGGTCCGGCACGCGGAGTGGATCTGCTCGCGGAGATCGCCGTGGAGCCGCAGGCGCGGGCCGTCGAGGTGCTCGAGCGCGCCGGTGTGGACACTTCCCGGCTGCCCGGCCGGATCGAGGCGCGGACCGACGGGCGGTACGGCGCACGGCCCGGGCGATACGCCGCCGAGGACGGAGATTCGGCCCGCTGAGCGACCCGGGGGAGGCCACCGCGCCGTCCAGCCGATGAGACAGGTGCCATGGGGGGTGACGCTCCTGTCGGTGCCTGTCATCATGTGCCGGTGCATACCTCTGTCAGCACTCGGAGCACTCGTGGCAAAGGCGTCGGGCTCGGCCTCGCGCTGCTGTCCGCGGTGGCCTTCGGGGGATCCGGTGTCGCGGCCAAGCCGCTGATCGAGGCGGGGCTGGACCCGCTCCACGTCGTGTGGCTGCGGGTGACGGGCGCGGCGCTCGTCATGCTGCCGCTGGCGGTGCGTCACCGGGGACTGCTGCGCCGCCGTCCGGGACTGCTGGCCGGGTTCGGTCTGTTCGCCGTGGCCGGTGTCCAGGCCTGCTACTTCGCCGCCCTGTCCCGCATCCCCGTGGGTGTCGCGTTGCTGGTCGAGTACCTGGCGCCCGCACTGGTGCTCGGCTGGGTGCGGTTCGTGCAGCGGCGCCCGGTGACCCGGGCCGCCGCGATCGGCGTGGTGCTGGCGGTGGGCGGGCTCGCCTGCGTCGTGGAGGTGTGGTCGGGCCTCGGCTTCGACGCCCTCGGGTTGTTGTTCGCGCTCGGCGCCGCCTGCTGCCAGGTCGGCTACTTCGTCCTGTCCGACCAGGGCAGCGACGCCGGCGACGAGGCCCCCGACCCGCTCGGCGTGATCGCCTACGGCCTGCTCGTCGGCGCCGCCGTCCTGACCGTCGTCGCCCGCCCCTGGTCCATGGACTGGTCCGTGCTCGCGGGCAGCGCCGAGATGGACGGCACCCCGGTCGCCGCCTTCGTGCTGCTGGCGTGGATCGTCCTGGTCGCCACGGTCGTCGCGTACGTCACCGGCGTGCTCTCGGTGCGCCGGCTCTCGCCGCAGGTCGCGGGTGTCGTGGCCTGTCTCGAGGCGGTCATCGCCACCGTCCTCGCCTGGGTCCTGCTCGGCGAGCACCTGTCGGCGCCGCAGATCGCGGGCGGTGCGGTCGTGCTGCTGGGCGCCTTCATCGCCCAGTCCTCGGCACCGGCGAAGGGCTCCGACCGGCCGGTGGCCGGCAGTGGGCCCGAACGGGAGTTGTCCCTGCCGGAAACGACCGCATAAGGTGTTGATCATGCATGCGCACGCACTCGTTCTCCCGCCTCCGGCCGCCTGAGGCGGGCCCTCCGGTGCATCCGCCCGGCGCGTCGCCGGGCGTGACGGTGCTGCCCGCAGACGGAGTCCGCTGACCCCGCCGCCCGGCCCGAGGGCCTGAACCCGGGGTCCCTTCCTTCCCGCGCCACGGCGCTGCCCGTGGTGCGCGCATCTGCGGAGAGAACACGTGTCGAACGCCGTCTTGGGCCTGCCCGTCGGGCGAGGCCTGCTCTACCTGATCGTCGCCGGTGCCGCCTGGGGCACCGCGGGTGCGGCCGCGTCGCTGGTCTACCGGACCAGCGACATGGGGCCCGTCGCCCTGTCCTTCTGGCGCTGCGCGGGAGGCCTCCTGCTGCTGTCCGCCGCCCGGCTCCTGCTGCCGCGCGACCGGACCGCCCCGTCCGTGCCGGCCGGCCGCCGTCTCCTGCGCGCGGTGGCCACCGGGGTGGGGCTCGCCGTCTTCCAGACGGCCTACTTCGCCGCCGTCTCCGCCACGGGACTCGCCGTGGCCACCGTCGTCACCCTCGGCGCCGGACCCGTGCTCATCGCGCTCGGCGCGCGAGCGGCCCTGGGGGAGCGCCTGGGGGGCGGCGGCCTGGCCGCCGTCGCCGGTGCCCTCGTCGGGCTCGCCGTGCTCGTCCTGGGCGGCGGGAGGACGACCGTGGACCCGTGGGGCGTCCTGCTCGCGCTGCTGTCCGCGGCCGGCTACTCGGCGATGACGCTGCTCACCCGCTGGTGGGGGCGCGACGGCGGGACGGACGCCTCCGGCACGACCATCGGGGCGTTCGCCGTCACGAGCGTGCTGCTGCTGCCGCTCGCCGTGGTGGAGGGCCTGGTGCCGGCCACCGAGGCACCCGGTCGGCTCCTCTGGCTCCTGGTGTACGTCGCCACCGTTCCCACGGCGCTCGCCTACGGCCTCTACTTCGCCGGCGCGGCCGTCGTGCGGTCGGCCACCGTGTCCGTGATCATGCTGCTGGAGCCGGTGAGCGCGGCGGTGCTCGCGGTCGCCCTGCTCGGCGAGCGGCTCACGGCGGCCACCCTGGTCGGCACGCTGCTGATGCTCGGCGCGGTCGCCGGACTCGCGGTGGGCGAGGCGCGCGAGGCGCGGGCCCGCGGCGCGGGGCGGGAAGCGGTGCCGGTGTGACGTGACGGCGGGGGCCCTTCCGCCGGGGAGGGGCCCCTCGGTCATTCCCGCCGACGGCGCAGGACGTGTCCGCGGGCCGCCGCGTCACGCGCGCCGTCCCGGTCCGCCAGCCCGGCCGCGATCCGGTTGCGCACCGCCGCCGACCGCTGGCCCGCGTACTTGAACTTCGCGCGTACGCCCGTCACTTCGAGCCGCAGTACGCGGATGCCGGACAGCATCCTCCCGTACGGGGCCTCACCCACCGCCACCCGCGCGGAGCCGCCCTCCGGCTGGAAGTGGCCGACCTGGCGGTCGAGGAGCGCGGCCTTGTGCGCCGGGTCGTCCACGACATGGGCGCGGCACCGCAACTGGACGGCCGCGTAGAGGCTCGTCGGCACGCCGTGCTCGGGCGGGACGTCCGGCTCCGCCTGCCAGGGGCCGGGGACGTAGACGTAGTCGTCGACCACGCTCAGCAGGACGACCGGGTCCGCCTCGACGGCCCGCCACAGCGGGTTGGGCCGGGCCAGGTGGGTGACCGCCTCGCCGCGTCCGGCGTCGTAGGCGAAGTGCAGGGGCTGGACGTGGGGCGGTTCGCCCGGCGGGCCGTTGACCGCGAGCTGCCCGAAGTCGTGCGCGGCCAGCCACTGCTGCCACTCGGCGTCGTCGCGGGGCGCGTCCCAGGGATGGATCAGCATCACAGGGCCGCCAGGTAGGAGGGCAGCGCGGTGCCGGGGGCCAGGCCGGGGTCGGGGAGCGGGGCGTCGTACCCCTTGCGCAGCGGGAGGACGCCGGCCCAGTGGGGCAGGGCGAGGTCCTCGGGCTCGTCGTTGACGCCACCGGTGCGGAGCTTGGCGGAGACCTCCTCGAGGTCGAGGCGGATCACCGCGGTGGCGGCCAGCTCCTTCCTGTCGGCCGGGCGGGAGTCGGCGGCGCGCCCCGGTACGACGTGGTCGACCAGGGCGTCGAGGGCCCGGCGCTTCTCCTCGGGGTCGGTCACGTCGTGCGCGAGGCCGTGCACCACCACCGAGCGGTAGTTGACCGAGTGGTGGAAGGCCGAGCGGGCCAGCACCAGCCCGTCGACGTGGGTGACGGTCAGGCAGACCGGGAGACCGGCGTCGGCCCGGCCCGCCGCGCGCAGGGGGCGCGAGCCGGTCGAACCGTGCACGTAGAGCCGCTCACCGACCCGGGCGTACAGCGTGGGCAGCACCACCGGGGCACCGTCGCGCACGAATCCGAGGTGGCAGACGTAGCCCTCGTCGAGTATCGCGTGCACCAGTTCCCTGTCGTACGCGGCCCGGCCGGGGGAGCGGGTGGGGACGGTGCGTCCGGTGGGCGGGTAGACGGCGGCGGTCCGCGGCTGCGGCGGTGGGGTCCCCTGCATGGCACTCTCCATTGCACTAGTGCATAATTGGGTTTGTGCTAGGAGAGTATCGGATCAGTGGGCGGCGTGCGGCGGAGATTTCCGCGAGCATCGAGCGCGCGGTGGGGGAGGGAGAGCTGCTTCCCGGCGAACTGCTTCCCCCCATGCGGGAGTTGGCGACGCGACTGGGGGTGAACCCGAACACCGTCGCGGCCGCGTACCGGACCCTGCGGGAGCGCGGGGTCATCGAGACCGCGGGCCGCCGAGGGAGCAGGGTGCGGCCCAAGCCGGCCACCACGGCGCGCGACGCCATCCGGGTGGAGGTGCCGGAGGGGGTGCGGGACGTGTCCGACGGCAACCCGGACCCCGCGCTGCTGCCCCCGCTGGCCGAGGCGTTCGCCGCGGCGGCCGGGCTCGGCGACCGGGAGCCGGTGCTCTACGGGCACGCCCCGGTGGAGCCCGGACTCGCGCGCCTCGCGCGGGCCGGGCTGGACGCCGACGGGGTCCCGGACGGGCCCGTCGTCGTCACCTCCGGCTCGCTGGACGCCGTGGAGCGGGTGCTCGCGGCGCACCTCAGGCCCGGGGACGCCGTCGCCGTGGAGGACCCCGGGTGGGGAAGCGTGCTGGACCTGGTCCCGGCGCTCGGGCTGCGCACCGTCCCCGTCGGCGTCGACGACGAGGGGCCGCTCCCCGGCGAGGTACGGCGCGCCCTGGCGGGCGGAGCCCGGGCGCTGATCGTCACCGACCGCGCGCAGAACCCGACCGGCGCCGCGCTGAGCGCCGACCGCGCGCGTGCCCTGCGGTCGGTGCTGGCCGACCACCCGGAGACGCTGCTGATCGAGGACGACCACGGGCACCACATCGTCGACCTCCCGCTGCACCCCCTCGCGGGCACCACCCGCAGCTGGGCCTTCGTGCGTTCGGCGGCCAAGGCGTACGGCCCCGACCTGCGGCTCGCGGTGCTCACCGGGGACGCCGTCACGCTCGACCGGGTGCGCGGACGGCAGCGCCTCGGACCCGGCTGGGTGAGCAGGCTCGTCCAGCGCGCGGTGGTACGGCTGTGGACCGACGGGGCGGTGGACCCGGCGGCCGTGGCGGCGGCGTACGGACGGCGCCGGGACGCGCTGATCGGGACGCTCGCCCGGCGCGGGATCGCGGCGTACGGGCGCAGCGGCATGAACGTGTGGGTGCCCGTCCCGGACGAGACCGGCGCCGTCGCCCGGCTGCTGCACGCCGGCTGGGCGGTGGCCCCCGGCGCCCGCTTCCGGATGAGCGCGCCGCCGGGCATCCGCGTCACCGTCTCGACGCTCACGCAGGACGAGACCGAACTCCTGGGCGAGGCGATCGCCGCGGCGCTCGGACCGGGCGGGGAGCCGTCGAGGACGTACGTCTAGCGGGCGGGGGCCTGCGTTCGGAGGTCGCGGCCGACGGCCGGGGCGGGAGTGCGGCGCGAGCGGCGGCCGAAGGGGGCGGGGCGCGGCCGGCGGCCGGGGCGGGCGCGGTCTACGCCGTCCTCCTCGGCCCGGCCTGGGTGAGCGCCGCGCCCGCCAGCACGATCACCGCGCCCACCGGTGTCGACCAGACCAGCGTCTCGCCGAGGAGCACGACGCCCGCCGCGGCGGCGATCACCGGGATGAAGTACGTGACCATCTGACCGGTCGTCGGGCCGACCTCG
This sequence comes from Streptomyces viridosporus T7A, assembly GCF_008704515.1. Classification (NCBI taxonomy): domain Bacteria; kingdom Bacillati; phylum Actinomycetota; class Actinomycetes; order Kitasatosporales; family Streptomycetaceae; genus Streptomyces; species Streptomyces viridosporus. Next base: position 1,638,773 of record NZ_CP023700.1, on the reverse strand, counting down.
GCGACCAGGCCGTACTGGATGAGCACCGCCAGACCCGTGCCCAGCGTGCCCAGCGCCACGACCGCCAGCAGCGGCCCGACGGCGAAGTCGGTCGGAAGGGTGGTGAACAGCGGTGTCACCACGGCCAGTTGGAGGGTGGCGAGCAGCAGCTGGCCGCCGGTCAGGGACAGGTTCGAGTGACTGCTGCCCGCCAGGGTGCGACGGACGTAGATCCAGCCGACGGGGTAGCTCAGCGAGGCCAGCAGGGCCAGCGCCGTGCCGCGGGCGTCCAGGCCCTGGAAGCCCTGCCAGGCTCCCAGCACGGTCAGCACCCCGAGGAAGCCCAGGCCCAGCCCCGCCACCCGCACCCGGGTCGGACGGTCCTCGGAGAGGGCGACCAGGGACAGGGCCATGCCCCACAGCGGCGAGGTCGCGTTGCAGATGCCCGCCAGGGTGGACGGGATGGTGAGTTCCGCGAACGCGAACAGCGAGAAGGGCAGCGCGTTCAGCAGGAACCCGGCGACCGCGAGATGGCCCCAGGTGCGCGCGCCACGCGGCAGCCGCTCCCGCCGCACCGCCATCGCGACCGCCAGCACGGCGGTCCCGAAGACCAGCCGGCCGAGCGTGACCTGGAAGGGGGCGTAGCCCTGGGTGCCGACCTTGATGAGGAGGAAGCTGAAACCCCAGATCAGGGACAGCGCGCCGAAGCGGAGCCGCCAGTCCAGGCGGGGGCGGGCGCCGTTCGGGACGGGGCCGTCCTGACCCGGCGTCATGGGGTCCGGCGTGGTGGGGTCCGGCGTGGTGGTCGCGGTGACGCTGCTCATGGGCGTAACGATGATGGACATCATCTCGTAGCACAATCGAGATTTCACACTTGGTATTGCGTAGCATCGCTTACATGTTGAACCTGGAGCGCCTGCGCACCCTCGACGCCCTCGCCCGGCACGGCTCGGTCAGCGGTGCGGCCGCGGGCCTGCACATCACGACCTCGGCCGTCTCGCAGCAGATGGCCAAGCTGGAGCGCGAGGTCGGCCAGCAACTGCTCGCCAAGAACGGGCGCGGCGTCCGGCTCACGGACGCGGGCCGGCTGCTGGCCGAGCACGCCGCGCGCATCCTGTCCCAGGTGCAGCTCGCCCAGTCCGACCTGGAGGCGCAGCGCGGTCAGGTCGCCGGTGAGCTGCGCGTCTCGGCGTTCCCGACCGCCGCGCGGGGACTGTTCCCCGTGGCGCTCGCGGACCTGCGCCGACGGCATCCCGCGCTGCGCGTGCGCTCCCGCGAGCTGGAACCGGAGCGGGGCGTCGCGGGGGTGGTGCGCGGAGACCTCGACCTCGCGGTGGTGCTCGACTGGCACAACAAGCCGATGCCGCTGCCCGACGGCCTGGTCAAGGCGCCCGTCCTGGACGACCCGGCCGACGTGGCGCTCCCGGCCGGCCACCGGCTCGCGGACCGCGCCGAGGCGGACCTGGCCGAGTTCGCCGAGGACGAGTGGATCACCTGGGGCGAGGGCGAGTTCTGCCACGAGTGGCTGATGTTCACGCTGCGCTCCAAGGGCATCGAGCCGATCGTCGGCCACCGTGCCGCCGAGAGCCACACCCAGCTCGCCCTGGTCGCCGCGGGGCTCGGCGTCTGCATCGCCCCGCTGCTCGGCCGCGACCCGCTGCCCGAGGGGGTGGTGACCCTCCCGCTCAGACAGCGCATGCGGCGGCACGTGTTCGTCGTCTGGCGCGCCGACGCCGACCGCCGCCCCTCGATCCGCGCGGCGGTGCGGGCGCTGCGGGAGGCCGGGGAGAGCGTCGGCGCGGCCGGGGGAGGGCACCGGGAGCAGGGCGCGGGGTGAGCGGCGGGACGGCCGCCCCGCCCACCGCCGGGCCGCCCGTTACGGGAGCGCCCCCAACTTCCTGAAGTCCCAGGACACGACCTTCTCCGGGGTCAGCCGCATCCAAGCGTGCCGGCCGTCGTGGGGCATCTCGTCCAGGCCGAAGTACTTCCGGGCGAACAGGGTCTCGGGGACGTCGAGTTCCGCGCACAGCTCGCCGGTGCGCGGGACCTCGCCCACGAACTCCATCCGCCCGGACAGCTCCGCGCCGCGCAGCTCGTCGTACTCCTCGCCGGTGTCCACCGCGATCGCCACCCGGGGGTCCCGGCGCAGGTCCGCCCAGCGCTTGCTGCGGACGACCGAGTACAGCCACAGCGAGACGCCGTCCCAGACGAACCAGAGCGCGCTGACGTGCGGCGCGCCGTCGGCGGACACCGTGGCGACCCGGCAGGTGCGCTGACCGGTGAGGAAGTCGTCCAGCTCGCCCGGCGTCATCATGATCTTCCGGCCCCGGCGCTGCGTGGCGGTCATACGGTGCCTCTTCTCTCACGTCGTACCGGAGGGAGATGCCCTGACATCACGTCGGGAAGGATGAGTCGTCCTCCTCGCCCGCGCAAGGGCGGGGGGCCTGTCGCACCGTGCGACCTCGCCCGCCGCCCGTGACGGGGCCCGGCCGGCACGGCGGTGCCGCGGGGGCGCCCTCCGGCCGCACCCCGCGATGAGCGTCGCCCCTCGTCCCGGCGACCGGCGCCGTACGGTCCGGCGCCGGCGGTTCAGACGAGGGTGATCGAGCCGTCGCTGACGTCGATCTGCACGGAGGGCAGCGGCTTGGTCGCCGGGCCGCTCTGCACACTGCCGTCGGTGATGGAGAAGTTGCTGTTGTGACAGGGGCAGTTGATGACCCCGTCGGCGACGCTCTTCACCGCGCACCCCTGATGGGTGCACGTCGCCGAGAACGCCTTGAACTCGCCCGCCGTCGGCTGGGTGACCACCACCTTGCGGTCGGCGAAGACCTTCCCGCCGCCCTCGGGGATGTCGGCGGTCGCGGCGAGCGCGGCACCGGCGGCGGCTTCCTCGCCCCCGCCCGAACCACCGCCGTCCGCGCCGCCGCCACCCGGTGAGCCGGAGTCCGTGGAGGAGGACGACGACGCGTCGTCGGACCCTCCGCACGCGGTCAGTGCGACGGCGAGGCCCGCCGCCCCGGCCGCGGCCACGACGGTCCGACGGGCCGGCCCCGCGGGGGCGCCGCCCTGCTCGGGCGGAACCGGGAGCTCGGGAGAGGACTGGAACGATGCGCTGGTCATGCAGGTGTGTCCCTTCCGGGAGGATGCGTGATCCGGTGATCTGCGCAGAGGTACGGTCGGCGGGCCCGCGCTGTTCAGACCCTGCCCTGTTCAGGCACTGCCGAGAGTGTGGCCCGGCCGGGGTCGGGACGGCGTGAACCACGGCTGTCGTTTCGCTCTCAGCGTCAACGTCCCTACCCGTGCCCGGCCCGCCGTCCCGCCTGCCGTACGCGGGCGGCCGCGTGCTCGGGCAGGTACCGGTCGGCGTGCAACCGGCGCGCGGCGGCGGCCGACGCGTCCCTCGGGGCGAGCCGGGCCGACCGTGGCCGGCTTCCCGGAGCGCGGGGCCTTGGGAAGGGCGTGGATTGCAAGGTCAAGAGATCGCGTAACCTGGGGAAATGCTGACCGAGGTCACCGCAACCCGCTACATCACGCCCCTGCGCGAGGGTGGTTCGCTGCCGGGGCTGATCGAGGCCGACGACCTCGGGACGTACGTCCTGAAGTTCACCGGCGCGGGACAGGGCCGCAAGACGCTGGTCGCCGAAGTGGTCTGCGGGGAACTCGCCCGCCGGCTGGGGCTGAGGGTGCCGCGTCTGGTCACCGTCGACCTCGACCCCGTCCTGGGGCTCGGCGAGCCCGACCAGGAGGTGCAGGAGCTGCTGAAGTCCAGCGGCGGCACCAACCTCGGCATGGACTTCCTCTCCGGCGCCCTCGGCTTCGACCCGCTCGCCTTCGAGGTGAGCCCCGAGGAGGCCGGGCGGGTCGTCTGGTTCGACGCGCTGGTGAACAACGTCGACCGCTCCTGGCGCAACCCCAACCTGCTCCGCCTGCGGGGCGAGCTCTGGCTCATCGACCACGGGGCGACCATGATCTGGCACCACAACTGGCCCGGCGCCGAGAGCTCCGCCGCGCGCCCCTACGACGCCTCCGACCACGCCCTGAAGTCCTTCGCGCCGGACGTCGCCGCGGCCGCCGCGGAACTGGCGCCGCGGATCACCGAGGACCTGCTCGCCGAGGTCACCGCGGAGATCCCCGACGTGTGGCTGACCGGCGAGCCCGGTTTCGGCACGCCGGACGAACTCCGGCGGGCGTACGCGCGGCCGCTGCTCGCCCGCGCGGCCACCGCCCACCAGCGCATCCACGGCCTCGAGGGGGACCAGTGAGCGACCGGCACGTCTTCGAGTACGCGCTGCTGCGGGTGGTGCCGCGCGTCGAACGCGGTGAGTGCGTCAACGCGGGGGTGCTCGTGTACTGCCGCCCCAAGTCGTTCGTCGCGGCCCGTACGCACCTCGACGAGCCGCGACTGCTGGCCCTCGACCCGGAGGTCGACCTGCCCGGCGTACGGGCCGCGCTGCGCGCCGTCGAGGGCGTCTGCGCGGGCGGTGACGCGGCGGGGCAGGCCGCGCACGACGACGCCGGGCGGCGCTTCCGCTGGCTGATCGCGCCCCGCTCCACCATCGTCCAGCCGGGACCGGTGCACACCGGGCTCACCGCCGATCCGGCGGCGGAGGTGGAGCGGCTGCTCGACCTGCTCGTGCGCTGACCCGGCCGGCCCCGCGGTGGGGCCTGCGCCCCGGCCGCCCGGGCCGGCGGTCCCGTCACGGGCGGCGCTTCGCCAGGTAGACGGTCGCGAGGAGGGCGGCCGTCACGAACGTCGCGCCGATGCCCACGTCCCAGCCGCTCGGTCCGGAGTCCGACGAGCCGCCCGTGCCGCCCCGCGCGCCGCGTGCGGGTGCGGCGACGGGAGTCGCCGGTGCGGCGGGAGCCGCGGTCCCGGTCGGCGCAGTGGGGACCGCGAGCCCGGTCGGAAGGGCCGTGGGCGCCATCGGGCCGGCGGGGGAGGGGGCGGCCGTCCGGGGCCTGGCGGTGGACGAGGTGAGGCCGCGCCGGGGAAGCTCCTCGCAGGCCACTCCGTCGTCCGCCCCCTGGGCTATGTCGAGCCGGTGGGGGTCGCCCGGGTCCGCGTCGAGCCGGGACTGCGCCTCCTCCTGGACGGCGACGTCGGAGCAGTCCAGGCCCTGGGCGTGAGCGGTGCCGGTCGGCGGCACGATCGCGGCGAGCGTGATCAGCGTGCCCAGGGCACCGGTGCGACGGCGCATGGAGCGCCTCCTTTCCGGCCACGAGTGGCTCGCGCTTCGACGCTAGGGGCCGCCCGGCGCCCAGGCGCGCGGCCCTGGGCCGATCGGGTGCTCCGCGCGGGTGACGGCGCGGGCCGGCGACGGCCGGGACACGGCCCGCCGCGGGGCCGGTCGTGCGGGGAATGGATCACACCGCGCGGTGTGCCGTTGACACCGGGTGCCAGGGCTTCTAGCGTCACGTCTGCTGAAGGTACTAAGCGGTCGCTCACTCATGGAGCCCGGCCGCAGGAGCCGCATCCCAAGGGCGAGGAGAAGCAGCAATGTCCACCACTGAGCAGCGGGTCGCGGTCGTCACCGGCGCCGCGCGCGGCATCGGCGCCGCCACCGCCGTACGACTGGCCGCCGAGGGCCGTGCGGTCGCCGTGATCGACCTCGACGAGGCCGCCTGCAAGGACACCGTCGAGAAGATCACCGCCGCGGGTGGCAGGGCCGTCGCGGTCGGCTGCGACGTCTCCGACGAGGCGCAGGTCGAGGCCGCCGTCGCGCGGGTCGCCGAGGAGCTCGGCGCGCCGACCATCCTGGTCAACAACGCGGGCGTGCTGCGCGACAACCTGCTGTTCAAGATGAGCGTCTCCGACTGGGACACCGTCATGAACGTGCACCTGCGCGGTGCCTTCCTGATGTCCCGGGCCTGCCAGAAGCACATGGTGGACGCGGGCTTCGGCCGGATCGTCAACCTGTCCTCCTCCTCCGCGCTCGGCAACCGGGGGCAGGTCAACTACTCGGCCGCCAAGGCGGGTCTGCAGGGCTTCACCAAGACCCTCGCCAAGGAGCTCGGCAAGTTCGGCGTCACCGCCAACGCCGTCGCCCCCGGCTTCATCGCCACCGAGATGACCAAGGCCACCGCGGAGCGCGTCGGCATGGGCTTCGAGGACTTCAAGGCCGCCGCCGCCACCCAGATCCCGGTGAACCGCGTCGGCGAACCGGAGGACGTCGCCGACGCCATCGCCTTCTTCACCGGCGAGGGGGCCGGCTTCGTCTCCGGCCAGGTGCTGTACGTCGCCGGCGGACCGCTCGACTAGGGAAGGCCGAGGACATGACTTCCGTGGAACTCTCGGGCAAGGTCGCCCTGATCACCGGTGCCAGCCGCGGCATCGGCTACGGCGTCGCCGAGGCGCTGGTCGCGCGCGGCGACCGCGTCTGCATCACCGGCCGCAACGAGGAAGCCCTCAAGGAGGCCGTCGAGAAGCTCGGCGCCGACCGCGCCGTGTACGTCGCCGGCAAGGCGCACGACGAGGCCCACCAGGCCGTCGCCGTCGAGCGCACGATGGAGGCCTTCGGCCGCATCGACCACCTGGTCAACAACGCCGGGACCAACCCGGTGTTCGGGCCGATGGCCGACCTCGACCTGGACGTGGCGCGCAAGGTGTTCGAGACCAACGTGCTCTCGGCGCTCGGCTTCGCCCAGCGCACCTGGCACGCCTGGCAGAAGGACAACGGCGGCGCGATCGTCAACATCGCCTCCGTCGCGGGCCTCGCGCCCTCGCCCTTCATCGGCGCCTACGGCGTCAGCAAGGCGGCGCTGATCAACCTGACCGTGCAGCTCGCGCACGAGTTCGCGCCCAAGGTGCGGGTCAACGCCATCGCCCCGGCCGTGGTGAAGACCAAGTTCGCCCAGGCGCTGTACGAGGGCCGGGAGGCGGAGGCCGCCGCGGCCTACCCGCTGGGCCGGCTCGGCGTGCCGTCCGACATCGGCGGCGCCGCCGCGTTCCTCACCTCGGACCAGTCGGACTGGGTCACCGGCCAGACCCTGGTCGTCGACGGCGGCGTCTTCCTGAACACCGGAGTGGCCTGACCCCCGCCCCGCCGCCCCGGGCCGCCCGGACGCCCGCGCGGCCCGGGGCGCGGCGGCTGCGGCACGGGCGTCCGTTGACGAAAACGGCGCCCGTGTCGGCGTTTTGGGGCCCCACGACACGCTGACAACGTAGTCATCGAAAAGTTGATCTACGGGGCCGTACCGGAGCGGTCCAGGAGGCGGAACACTGCGGTATCGTCTGCCGACCCTTGGTACGGCAGATCGAGGAGCGTGCGCGTGTTCAACCGGAACCGATGCCTGCGGCGGGTGGCGGCCATCGCGTCCATATCGTCCTTGGTGACCGGATGCGGCGTCCTGTCGTCCGACACCCCGGAGGACGAGGACCCCATCGTCATAGGAACCACCAGCTCCCCCAGCACGCTGGATCCTGCCGCCTCCTGGGACAGTTCCTGGGAGCTGTTCCGCAACATCTACCAGACGCTGCTGAGTTACCCCGTCGGTGCGAGCACGCCCCAGCCGGACGCCGCCGAGAGCTGCGAGTTCTCCGACAGCTCCAACCAGGTGTTCCGCTGCGAACTGCGCGAGGGCCTGAAGTTCTCCGACGGCGGCACGCTCGACGCCAAGGCCGTCAAGCACTCCATCGACCGGATCCGCGAGATCAATGTCAACGGCGGCCCCGCCGGTCTGCTGGGCAGCCTCGAACGGGTACAGGCACCGAACGAGCGCGAGGTGGTCTTCTACCTCAACAAGCCGGACACCACCTTCCCGTTCGTGCTCGCCACGCCCGCCATGTCGATCGTCGACCCCGACTCCTACCCGGCCGGCGCCCTGCGCAAGGACGGCGCCGTCGTCGGTTCCGGGCCGTACGCCCTCCAGTCGTACGAGGAGGGCAAGGAGGCCCGGCTCGTCCGCAACGAACACTACGAGGGCCACGCCGAGCACCGGAACGGCGCGGTGACCGTCCGCTACTTCCAGGACTCCAGCACCATGGTCAAGGCGCTGCGGGAGGACCGGATCGACCTGACCTACCGCGGTCTGGCCGCCGGTGACGTCATCGACCTCCAGGGCAAGGCCTCCAAGGAGGAGGAGATCCAGCTCGTCGAGGGCACCGGGACCGACATCAACTACCTGGTGTTCAACCCGAAGGACCCGTGGGCCGACAAGAAGGCGGTGCGCAAGGCCGTCGCCCAGGTCATCGACCGCGGAGCGATCGCGCACAAGGTCTACAGGGACACGGTCGACCCGCTGTACTCCATGGTCCCCAAGGGCCTGACCGGCCACACCACCGGCTTCTTTGACGACTACGGCGAGCCCAGCGTCGCCAAGGCCCGGCAGATCCTCACCTCGGCGGGCATCACCGAGCCGGTCCCGCTCACCCTCTGGTACACCACGGACCGCTACGGTTCCGAGACCGGGCTGGAGTTCAAGGAGATCGAGCGCCAGCTGGAGGCCTCGAAGCTGTTCGACGTCACCCTCAAGAGCCGCCCCTGGAAGACGTACGTCGAGGGCTACCAGAAGGGCGAGTACCCGGTGTTCGGGCGTGGCTGGTCCCCCGACTTCCCGGACGCGGACAACTTCATCGCCCCGTTCGTCGGCAAGCAGAACGCGCTCGGCACGCCCTACGAGGCCACCAGGATCACGAACGACCTGCTGCCCAGTTCCCGCCGCGAGAACGACCGCGCCAACGTGGTGAAGCAGTTCAAGGAGGCCCAGCGGATCCTCGTCGAGGACGCGCGGCTGCTGCCGCTGTGGCAGGGGAGGCAGTACGTGGCCGCGAGCCGGGACATCTCGGGGGCGGAGCGGGCGCTGGACCCCTCGACGATCATGATGATGTGGGAACTCTCCCGGAAGACCAGCTGGTAGGACCGGGTACGGCCGCCCGCGGGGCCGGTTGTCAGTGATCGCCTGTAGGTTCTGAAGCCTGCAAGTGACCGCACACGTGAGGACGACGACGTGACCGATATCGCCATGCTGCCCGAGTCCTGGCGCGGGGTTCTGGGCGACGAGCTGCAGCAGCCCTACTTCGAGGAGCTGACCGAGTTCGTCGAGGAGGAGCGGGCGAAGGGTCCCGTCTACCCGCCCCGCGAGGAGGTCTTCGCGGCGCTGGACGCCACGCCGTACGACAAGGTGAAGGTCCTGATCCTCGGTCAGGACCCCTACCACGGCGAGGGGCAGGGGCACGGCCTGTGCTTCTCGGTCCGGCCCGGGGTGCGGATCCCGCCGTCGCTGCGCAACATCTACAAGGAGATGCACGCGGAGCTGGGCACGCCCATCCCGGACAACGGCTATCTGATGCCGTGGGCCGAGCAGGGCGTGCTGCTGCTCAACGCGGTGCTCACGGTCCGCGGCGGCGAGGCCAACTCGCACAAGGGCCGCGGCTGGGAGAGGTTCACCGACGCCGTCATCCGCGCGGTGGCCGACCGTCCCGACCCGGCGGTCTTCGTGCTGTGGGGGAACTACGCGCAGAAGAAGCTGCCGCTGATCGACGAGAGCCGGCACGCGGTGGTCAAGGGCGCACACCCCTCCCCGCTGTCGGCGAAGAAGTTCTTCGGCTCCCGTCCGTTCACGCAGATCAACGAGGCGGTGGCCGCGCAGGGCCACGAGCCGATCGACTGGACCATCCCGAACCTGGGCTGACGCCTCCCGGGGGGTGCGGGCCGGTCCACCGGATCCCGCACCCGGCCGCCCGGGGCGCCACGGAGCGGCTTGTCCGGGATCGGCCCCGCCTGCCGTTAGCGTCGGGTGCGACAGCCGGCGAGCGGTGCGGAGGGCGCGGTGGCGGAGCGACAGGGGCAGGCGGCGCCGGACGCCGTGCTGACACGGATCGGGCAGGTCGTGATGCTGCACCACGCGGGCGACCGGGAGGAGGCCCGGCACCGCTTCCTCGGCCTGTGGGTGGAGATCGGCGCGCACGGCGATCCGCTGCACCGCTGCACCCTGGCCCACTACCTCGCCGACACCCAGGACGACCCCGAGGACGAACTGGCCTGGGACCTGCGGGCGCTGACGGCGGCGGAGGAGGTCGTCGGGGACCGGTCCGCCGCGTACGAGGGGTCCCTCGCCGTGCGGGCCCTCTATCCGTCGCTGCACCTGAACCTGGCCGCCGACTACGCCCGCCTCGGCCGCCCCGACGCCGCCCGCACCCATCTCCACCGGGCCCGGGGTGCGGCCCGCACCCTGGCCGACGACACCTACGGCGAGGGGGTACGGGCCGCCATCCGGTGGCTGGAACTGCGGCTGGGCGAGGGCGGGGCGCCCGGCGGGTGGCGTCCGCCGCGACAGCGGCCCTAGGCGTGCCACCCGGACAGGTCGGTGACGCGGCCGACGGCCGGGTCAGCCCCCGTACGTCTCCTTGCAGATGGTCGCTTCCGGGCTGTCCGGGTGCCAGCCGCCGTACTGTCTGCCCAGTGCGCACAGCCCCGTCCCGCCGCCTCCGACGTGGCGCGTCGCCTCCGGAACGCGGGGGAGGGGCTGGGGCCGCTGCGGGCGGCCGGACGTCCTCGGCTGCGGCCGGGCCGACCGGGTCTGTCCCTTCCGCTCGACGGGCGGCGCCTTGCGCTCCGGTGCGGCGGTCGTGGGGGCGGCACGGTGCGAGGGGGTCTCGGACGCCTTCGGGCGCCGGGACGGGCCGACCCTCTCCAGGGCCTCGCGGGCCGGTGCCTGCACGACCGGGCGCGCCTCGGACGGCCGGGGCGCCGCCCCCGGCGGGCCGGGCGCGGGAGGGTGCTGGACCGTCACGCAGCCCGAGAGGGCCGAGACCGCCACGGTCAGCAGAAGCGTTGCTGTGGTCGTCTTTCGATGCACCCGGGCCACTCTGGCGGCTCGGGTGCGTCGAGGGGCGGCGGACGGGCGGAGCATGCCCCGCACGGGTGATCTCCGGCCCCGTACGGGGGGCCGGGGAGGTGCCGAGGGTGACGTCATTCGCCGGTGACGCCGTCGAGCCGCTCGCGGATCAGGTCGGCGTGGCCGTTGTGACGCGCGTACTCCTCGATCATGTGGGTGTAGATCCAGCGCAGGGTGAACGGTTCGCCACCGTCCCGGCCCCGGCCCTTGGACGGGTCGTCCAGCGCGAAGCCGGCCGCGTTGCGCCGGGCCGCGCCGATCTCGGCCTGCCAGGTGCTGTACGCCTCCTGCCAGGTGTCCGCCCCGGTGAGGTGGAACTCGCCGTCCGGATCGGCCTCGTCGTAGTAGATCGGCCCGGTGTCCTCGGCCGCCAGCACCCTGCGGAACCAGGACCGCTCCACCTCCGCCATGTGCCGCACCAGCCCCATCAGGGACAGCTCCGAGGGCTGCACCGGGGCGGTGCGCAGTTGGTCGTCGGTCAGCCCCTCGCACTTCCACGCCAGGGTGCGGCGGTGGTAGTCGAGCCAGCCCTCCAGCATGGTGCGTTCGTCGGCGTTCCGGTCGGGTTCGCGGCGTTCGGTCGTCATGAGGGGCATCCTCGCCCACCCCCGCCCTCGTCCACCAGGCGTTTCAAGGCCGACCGAGCATTCCGGCCAGCAGCTCCCCCAGGTCCGAGCGCACCTCCGCGAGGCTCGGCACGCGCGCGCTGAAGGAACCGGCCACACAGGAGAACATCAGCCCGTCCGCCCAGGCGATCAGCGACAGCGCGTGCCGGTCCGGTTCCATGGAGCCGAGCCCGGTGACCAGGGCGACGAGCTGGTCGCGGAAGCGGGCGCCGGCCGCGTCGAAGTACGCCCGCAGTTCGGGGCGGCGGGTGGCCTCCAGGGCCAGTTCGTAACGGGCGAGGGTGAGTTCGCGGTTGCGGGTCAGCGCGCGGTGGGTGGCCAGGGCCAGGGCGTCCACCAGGGAGCCGGTCCCGGCCCGCGGGTCCGGCAGCTCGTGCAGCGCGAGGACGCGTGCCTCCCGCTCGGCGAGCCGCCGCACCGTCAGCTCCAGCAGCGCCTGGCGGGTGCGCGCCAGGTTCGAGGTGGATCCCTGGGGGAGTCCGGCCGCCTGGTCGACCGCCCGGTGGGTGAGCCCGCGCATCCCGCGTTCGGCGAGCAGGGCGAGGGCGGCGTCGGCGACTAGATCGGCGCGGGAGGCGCCTGCGGTGCGTTCGGACATGGAGGCCAAACTACCTCCCGCACTACGGCTGTAGTACAGTCGGAGCCGTACGCTTACTACATATGTAGTTCCAGGGTGAGGAGGAGCCATGGGGCGAGCCGAACGGGCGATCGTGATCGGCGGGGGGATCGGCGGCCTGACTGCGGCGGTCGCCCTGCACCGGCGCGGTGCGCGGGTGACGGTGCTGGAACGGGCCCCCTCCCTGGAACCGGTCGGCGCGGCCATCTCCCTGGCGCCCAACGCGCTGCGCGGGCTGGACGCCATCGGGCTCGGCGACGACATCCGCGCCCTGTCCGCCTGGCAGGGCGACGGAGGACTGCGCGCGCCGAGCGGCCGGTGGCTGTCCCGGACCGGCGCCGCCGCCGCGGAGGAGCGCTTCGGCGGCCCCCTGGTCCTGCTCCACCGGGCCACCCTCATCGACCACCTGGCCGCGCGGCTCCCGCCGGACGCCGTCCGCACGGCCGCCGCCGCGCACCTCGTCGACCCCGGAGAGGCCGGCGACCCCGGCCGGCCGGCCCGCGTCGGCACCCCCGACGGCGAGCTGGAGGCCGATCTGGTGGTGGCCGCCGACGGCATCCACTCCGCGGTGCGCCGCGCGCTCTTCCCGGACCACCCCGGACCCGTGTACTCCGGGTTCACCACCTGGCGGGTCGTGATCCCGCTGCCCGGCGTGGAGTTCGCCTCGCACGAGACCTGGGGCCGGGGCCGCATCTGGGGCACGCACCCGCTCAAGGACGGCCGGGTCTACGCCTACGCCGCCGCCGTGGCACCCGCGGGGGAGCACGCCCCCGACGACGAGCGGGCCGAACTGCTGCGGCGCTACGGCGACTGGCACGACCCGATCCCCGCCGTGCTGGCCGCCGCCCGCCCCGAGGACGTGCTCCGCCACGACGTCCACCACATCGCCGAGCCGCTGCCCGCCCACCACCGCGGCCGGGTGGCCCTGGTCGGCGACGCCGCGCACGCCATGCCGCCGACCCTCGGCCAGGGCGGCAACCAGGCCATCGAGGACGCGATCACCCTCTCCCTCGTCGACGACCTGCCCGCCTACACCGCCGCCCGGCTGCCCCGCACCACCGCGATCACCCGCCGGGCCGTCAGGGTGGCCCGCCTGAACATGATGACCGGCCGGGTCGGCACCGCCGTGCGCGACAACGCGATCGCCGCGCTGTCGAAGGCCGGGCCGGCGCTGTTCCTGCGCGGCTTCGACGGGATCGCCGACTGGCGGCCTCCCCGGCCGCCGTATGCTGCGCAGCGGACCAGGACGGACGAGGGCTAGAGGAGAACACCCGGTGAAGGTCGGCTGCATCGGACTCGGAGACATCGCGCAGAAGGCCTACCTCCCGGTGCTCGCCGGCCTGCCCGACGTCGAACTGCACCTGCAGACCCGCACCCCCGCCACGCTCGACCGGGTCGCCGACGGCCTCCACCTCCCGCCCGGGCAGCGCCACGCGGACCTCGCCGCGCTGCTCGCCCAGGACCTCGACGCCGCCTTCGTGCACGCGCCGACGCAGGCCCACCCGGAGATCGTGACCCGCCTCCTCGAGGCGGGCGTGCCGACCTACGTCGACAAGCCGCTCGCCTACGAACTCGCCGACTCCACGCGGCTCGTGGCGCTCGCCGAGGAGCGGGGGACGAGCCTCGCCGTCGGCTTCAACCGGCGCTTCGCCCCGGGCTACAGCCAGTGCGCGGAGCATCCGCGCGAACTGATCCTGATGCAGAAGAACCGGACCGGGCTGCCGGAGGAGCCGCGCACGATGATCCTCGACGACTTCATCCACGTCGTCGACACCCTGCGCTTCCTGGTGCCCGGCCCGGTCGACGACGTGACCGTGCGCGCCCGCACCGAGGACGGGCTGCTGCACCACGTGGTGCTCCAGCTCGCCGGGGACGGCTTCACCGCGCTCGGGGTGATGAACCGGCTCAGCGGATCGGCCGAGGAGATCCTCGAGGTCTCCGGGCAGGACGCCAAGCGCCAGGTGGTCAACCTCGCCGAGGTGATCGACCACAAGGGGCAGCCGACCGTGCGCCGGCGCGGCGACTGGGTGCCGGTGTCCCGGCAGCGCGGCATCGAGCAGGCGGTGCTCGCCTTCCTGGACGCGGTGCGCGCGGGCGAGGTGCTCAGCGCCCGGGACGCGCTGGCGACCCATGAGCTGTGCGAGCGGGTGGTACACGCGATCCACGAGCGTTCCGCCCGAGGCGCAGGACTTCGGTGACGCCCCAGGCGGCCAGGACCAGCAGCGCGGTGTACGGGAGCCAGTCGCCGAAGCGGACGTAGGGCGTGGTGCCGTGCGCCAGCGGGACCTCGTACACCTGCGCGGCACGGGCGTCCGTGCCGAGCCGCGGGCCGACGCGCTCCCCGCCCGGTCCGTACACGGCGGAGACGCCCGTCAGGGTCGCGTGCACCATCGGACGGCCGGTCTCGGCGGCGCGCAGCGCGGCGAGCGAGGCGTGCTGCGCGGGAGCCCAGCTCTGCTGGAACGTCGAGGTGGAGGACTGGGCGAGCAGGACGTCGGCGCCGTCCTCGGCGAGGTGCCGGCTCATGTCGGGGAAGGCGCTCTCGAAGCACACCATCGGGCCGATCCGCAGCCCTTCCCCGACGTCCATCACCACCTGCCGCGAGCCGCGCCTGCGGTCCTCGCCGGCCGCCTCGCCGACGGAGGTCGCCCAGCCCAGCAGGGAACGGGCCGGGACGTACTCGCCGAACGGGACCAGCCGCATCTTGTCGTACCGGTCACCGGTCGGGCCGTCCGGACCGACCAGCACCGAACTCTTGTGGATGCCGGGCCGGTCGGAGCGCCGGGCGTCCACGTTGACCAGGATCTCCGCACCCGTCTCACGGGACAGGTCCGCGAGCCGCCGCGCGAGGTCGGGCCGCTCCCCGAGGTCGAAGCCGACGCTGCTCTCGCCCCAGACGACCAGCCCGACGTCCTGGCCCACGAGCTCACGGGTGAGCCGCTCCTCGAGGTCGAACCGGTTGCCGGGGCCGGAGACGACGCCGGGCTGCACGACCGCGATCCTGACCCGGTCGTCGGTGTCCGGCCGCGGCGACCACACCCACGCCGCACAGGTCACGGCGGCCGTGGCGGTCAGCCCGGCGACCGCGGGCACGCGGGACCGCCGGAGGGCGACGAGCACGGCCACGGCGACGTTCAGCGCCACCACCAGGAAGCCGGTCAGCCACATCCCGCCGACCGACGCCAGCCGCAGGGCGGCCTCCACCTGCCACTGGCTCGCGCCGAGCACGCCCCAGGGGCCGCCGAGGCCCTGCCAGGAACGGACGAGTTCGACGGCCAGCCAGCCCGACGGCAGCACGACGAGCGCCGCCAGGACCCGGCCCCGCGACGGGTCTGCGCCGAGCATGCGGCGCACCAGCCAGCCCCAGGGCGCCCACAGCGCGCCGAGCAGGGCGGCGACGACGAACGTGAACACGTGCAGGTTCGGCAGCAGCCAGTGGTGCATGGCCAGCATGAAGCCGAACCCGCCCCACCAGCCGTCGTAGGCCGCCCGTCGCCCCGTCGGCGCGGTGCGGGCCAGCAGGATCCAGGGGACCAGGGCGACGTAGGCGAACCACCACAGGGACGGGGCGGGAAAGGCCAGGACGGGCAGGGCACCCACGACCGCGGCGAGGGCCGAGCGCCGCCACGGCGAGGTGAGCCAGTGGCCGAGCGTCTTCATGAGCGCCTCCCTACCGTTCCCGGAGACCGGGCGTGAACTGCACGGGCTCAGCCGCGTGCCCCGAACGGTGCCGGGCACACCGGTCTCCCGCGTCCGCTCCGCGTGCGGGCCGCACGGATCGTGTCCGTGGTCCGGGACCCCGGGGACGGGTTTCCCCACGCCCCCGGGCGCCGTCTCCGGCCCGGGCGGTCCGATGCCCCGCACGATCGCTCCGGTCGTGCGGGGGCGGTGCGGTCCGTCGCCGGGTGCGGTGCCCGAGGGCGCCTCGTCCGACGGCCGCCGAGGCGGCGTCGTGACGGGTGGCCCCGCTGATGCTCCCGGCCCGGCGCGCCGAGGACGCCTCGGCCGAAGACCGTTGCCGCTCCGTCCGCGTGTCCGTGGAGTGCTCCGGGCCGTCCACCCCGCACCCCCACCGGCTCGACTCCGAACACCCGCTCACCCCTCCCAACGAGCACCACCCGCCAAGGTCACGCGTTCGACGGGCGAACTCCCGTCCCCCTCCCCGGCCGGACGGCACCCGTCCCGGCCCCGGCCGTCCCCGGCCACTCGTACACGCCGGAACACACACTCCCGCTCAGCCCGTCCCCATCGGTTGCCGACCCCGTGGTACCTCCAGTGTGCGTCCCGGAGGTGATCCGGGACAGGGCGGGCGGGCTCAGCCGATCACAGGAGCCGTCGGCGGGCCGGGAGGGCGGCGCCACTTCTCGCGCACCACCACCTCGCTCAGCCGCCAGCCGTCGTCCGTGCGCAGCAGGGCGAACGCGTACCGGCCGCCGCACACGAGGTCCGGCTCGGCGGGTCCGCCGTCCCGCCCGGTGCGGCCCATCGGGGCCACGTAGTCGGCCCGCACCCGTGCCGTGTCACCGGTGTCCTGCTCCCGGACGCCGAACCGCACCCGTCGGTTGACGATCAGGTGCTGCCGCACGGGGAACGCCTCCAGGTGTTCCGCGAGCCACCCGGCCACCTCCCGGGCGCTCCCCTCGATCCCGCCGGCCGAGCGGTAGTCCGCCCGCCCCTCCGGAGTGAACAGTCCCCGGTACGCCTCCCAGTCACCGTCGTCCACGGCCGCCGCGTACTCGGTGACGAGCTCGTCGACGGCCAGCCGGTCCCTCACGGTCGCGAGCTCCGTACGCTGCGTCATCGGCTCAGTCTTGGTCATGCGGCGGGCGGATCCAAGGGGGCGTGCGCGGATATTCACCGGTTTCCGGGGCGCGGCGGGGCCGGGCCGGACACCGTGAACGACCAGCCGACCGCGGCGCGCCCCGGAGCCGAGGTGCGCGCCCGCCCCCACCGGGCCCACCGTCACCGTCCACCAGGCCCACCGGCCGGGGGCCGGCCGCGCCGAGGCGCGCGGCGGCCGCCGTTCGGATCACCCGGGGCCGCCCTTCGGGTGATGGCCGGACGCCTCGTGAGCCGAACAGCCGCCGCAGGGGTACGACGTCTCGGCAGAGGACGCACACAGAGGACGAACCCGGAACGCCGTGAGGAGCTCGGGGATGTACGCAGCAGTCCGGCGATACGAAGGGGTGACCGATCCGGCCGAGGCGGCACGTCTCGTGAACGAGGGGTTCGTGCCGCTCATGCGCCAGGTCTCCGGCTTCGTGGCCTACTACTGGATCGATGCCGGGGACGGGGTGATGGTCTCGACCAGCGTCTTCCAGGACCGGGCCGGTGCCGAGGAGTCGGTCGCGAGGGCGGCGGACTTCGTGCGGGACAACCTCGCGTCGGTGCTTCCCCACCCTCCCGAGGTCACGGCCGGCGAGGTGGTGGCTTCCGCATGACGGCGTTCGGACCAGCCGGGTGAGAGGTCCCCCGGCCGTCCGGCCCGCCGTGCCCGCACGGTCGCCCTTCTCGGCGTTGGTCCTCAGCGCTGGTCCCGCGAGGTGCCGTCGGCCGCGAAGGGGGCTGCGAGCGCTGCTCGGCCCGGGTCATCGAGCCGTGTTCACAGCCCGCAAGGGCACGTGCTCGAACGTCGGGCCGCGTCACATCCATTGGGCAGGCCTGCCGAAGCGTGGATCATGGAGCCGTGACGACGTGGACGGGCAAGGCGGATCCGGTCGAGCGGTCGGAGGGTGGGCCGGAGCTCTCGGCGTACCGGCGGGCGATGCGTGACCGGCTTCTCGCGGCCCCCGTGGTGCCCGCTCCTGAGCCCTGGCAGCCCGTCTTCGCGTCCCGCGTCCCTGTCGGCGGGCTGCTCGGGATCGGCTTCGCGACGCATCCCGACAGCGGTCACGATCTGGTGATGGTCGTCTCCGGTGACGGTCACGGTCTCTTCGACGCCGTCACCGGGGAGGAGATCGCCAGGGACCGTGATCCCGACCCCGAGGACAGCACGCCCGACGCGGTTGCCGACCTGTCCTGCCCCGGGCTGGGGCCGATCACCGGAAGCCGCGTACGCATCGCGGGGCTCTTCGGCGGAGGGCTGCACACCACCACCTCGGACGGCTGGACTCTGGAGGTCGTCTCCCCGGCCTGGCCGAACGATCGCGTCCTGCTGTCCGGCGACGGCGGGCTTCCCCACGCCGGTCCGCACGGAGAGCGGTGGTGGCACATCTTTCACTCGCACTACTCCGAACTCCGAGCAGCCGGTTTCTCGCCCTCCGGACGCACCATCGCCGTAGCGACGAGCAGTGACATCTCACTGTGGACACGCGGGGCGGACGACAACCACTCCAGGAGCACCGAGGCTTGAGCGGACCGGATCGCGTGTCGAGTCCGACGGATGCCGATGGCGTGGACCTCGACGAAGTACGGAGTCTGCTGGCCGCCCACACCTGGCTGGAGGAGCTTTCGCAGGGCGGCGGTGACACGGAGCTGATGAAGCTGTGCTGCGTTCAGTTGTCCCATGCCGGGGACCCCCACGACGTGCTGCTCGTCTGGCGGGTCAAGTCCGCCAGTATGGACGCCGACTGCTCGATCGGCCTCCCGTTGCTGTGCGGAAGCGGACTGGCCACGACCAGGGCGTACCCGTCGAGTCGGTGTTCGCCCGAAGCCGGAGCGGCACTGCGACGGCTGATCCGCGGTGAGGAGGCCGGCGACTTCGAGGACTTCTGCGTCGAAGGACACTCCGCCCGGTACGCCGCCCACTGCGCGACCTGACGCACGAAGCCGGCCCCCCACGGTCGCCGGAGGACGACGTCCTCGCCCGTCCGCGGGTCTAGGCTCTGCCCGGGGGTCATCGGCTCGGAGCTTTCACCGGGAGGAAGTCATGAAACGCCTCGTCACCGTGGTCACCGGCGGCAGCCGGGGGATCGGGGCCGCGACCTGTCTGCGGCTCGCGGCGCAGGGGCACGACGTCGTGGTGGGGTACCTCCGGGACGCCGGCGCCGCCGAGAGGGTGGCGGAGGGGGTGCGGGCGGCGGGTGCGCGTGCCGTGACCGTGCGGGGGGACACCTCGGTCGAGGCGGACGTCGACCGGCTCTTCGAGGTGGCGGAGCGGGAGCTGGGACCGGTGACGGGGCTGGTGAACAACGCGGCGGTGACCGGTCCGCTGGGGCGGTTCGCCGAGGTCGACACCGCGACCCTGCGCCGGGTCGTGGACGTCAACCTCATGGGGCCGCTGCTGTGCGCGCGGCGGGCCGCGCAGCTCATGACGCCCCGGGGCGAGGGGGTGATCGTGAACATCTCGTCCGGGGCCGCGACGCTGGGCAGCCCGAACGAGTACGTGCACTACGCGGCGACCAAGGCCGCCGTGGACACGCTGACGCTGGGGCTGGCCAAGGAGCTCGGGCCGGACGGCATCCGCGTCAACGCGGTCGCCCCGGGCGTGATCGACACGGAGATGCACGCCGCCATGGGCGCCCCGGACCGCGCACGGGAGGCGGGGGCGGGGGTTCCGCTGCGGCGCGCGGGGCAGGCGGAGGAGATCGCGGCGGCCGTGGCGTGGCTGATGTCACCGGACGCCTCGTACACCACGGGGGCGGTCCTGCGGGTGGCGGGCGGACGCTGAGGCGTACCGCCCGGGGCGGCCGGGAGGGTCAGGCGGCCTCGACGACCTCGCCGCGGACCGCCGCCGCCCACTCGATCACCAGCAGTTCGTACTTCTCGCGCTCCTGGGCCGACAGGGAGCCGCCCGCACGCAGCCAGAGGGCGCGGATCTGCTCGTTGACCTCGGCGGCGGACCGTAGGGAACCAGGGGTCACGACATCGGGGGACATGCGGACCAGCCTAGGGCCAGACACTGACACTGCGCTACCGGACGGCTACCCGCCCCGTATGGGTTCGGTCACGCCCCGGTCACGCGGCCGGGGCTCAGCCCGCCGACTCCGCCGCGTGCGGGCTGAGCACGCCCATGGTCACCAGGACGATGATCACGACGCCGAGCGCGATGCGGTACCAGACGAACGGCATGAAGCTCTTGGTCGAGATGAACTTCATGAACCAGGCGATCACGGCGTACCCGGTCACGAAGGCGACGATCGTCGCGAAGACCGTCGGGCCCCAGGAGACGTGCCCGCCCTCCGCGGCGTCCTTGAGCTCGAACAGGCCGGAGGCCAGCACCGCGGGGATGGCGAGCAGGAAGGAGTAGCGGGCCGCGGCCTCGCGCCGGTAGCCCATGAACAGGCCGCCGCTGATGGTGGCGCCGGAGCGGGAGACGCCCGGGATGAGGGCCATGGCCTGGCAGAAGCCGTAGATCAGGCCGTCCTTGACGGTCAGGTCCTCGAGCTGCTTGCGCTGCTTGGCCGCGCGGTGCCGGCCGCCGCCCTCGTCCCGCGCCGCGAGGCGGTCGGCGACGCCGAGGACGATGCCCATGCCGATCAGCATCGCCGCGGTGATCCGCAGATCGCGGAACGGGCCCTCGATCTGGTCCTTGAGCGTCACCCCGAGCACGCCGATCGGGATCGAGCCGACGATGACGAGCCAGCCCATGCGCGCGTCGTGGTCCCGGCGCATCTCCTTGTTCGTCAGCGAGCGGGTCCAGGCCGACAGGATCCGCCCGATGTCCTTGCGGAAGTAGATCAGCACCGCGGCCTCCGTGCCGACCTGGGTGATCGCGGTGAAGGCCGCGCCCGGGTCCTCCCAGCCGGAGAAGGCCGCGGTCAGCCGCAGGTGCGCGCTGGAGGAGACGGGGAGGAACTCGGTCAGCCCCTGGACGAGTCCGAGGATGAGGGATTCAAACCAAGACATGAGGTAACGGAGTCCAAGTGCCGATCGTGGAACGGGCGACGGGCACACCGCACCGCGGTGCGCGGTGATCGATGATCCGGCGTGCCGAGGGGGAAGCGTAGCGCCCCAAGATGACGGGCCCGGCACAGGGGCTTCACGGACCGCCGGAGCCTGGCGCGCTCCGGGCTCCGGCTCAGGTCGTGGCCGGGCCGCCCACCGTCCACCCCGGGGCCTGCGGGTGGGGTGTCAGGTCCTCGTGGCGCACCCGGTCGCCGCAGGCCCGGCAGGTGACGACCGGGACGAGTTCGTCGCCGCAGACGTGCTCGAGCACCATGGGCCGGTCGCCGTCCGGGCGGAGGTGGCGGTTGCCCCACTCCATCAGGGTCAGCAGGACGGGCTCCAGCTCCAGCCCCGCCCGGGTGGGCCGGTACTCGAAGCGCTGCGGGCGCTCGCTGTAGGGCCGCTTGGTCAGCACCCCGGCCTCGACGAGCCGCTTCAGCCGTGTGGCCAGGATGTCGCGCGGCGCCCCGATGTTGCGCACCAGCTGGTCGAAGCGGCCGTTGCCGAGGCACACCTCGCGCAGGACGAGCAGGGAGTACTTCTCGCCGACCAGGGCCAGGGTGTCGGCGATCGAGCAGGGGCGCGGGTCTTTGGGGGCGGCCATACGGTCGAGTCTACGTGAGGGTTTGTTTTTCAAACTCGCCGCGCTATGGTGAGTTCGGATTTCCTACTCACTGGTAGTCGCCGGTCGCCGCCCGGGCGGTCGAGGAGGCCGAGGAGGCCCGCACCATGCGTGACGCAGTCGTCGTCGAAGCCGTACGCACCCCCATCGGCAAGGGCAGGCCAGGTGGCGCCCTCGCCCACGTCCACCCCGTCGAGCTCCTCGCCCACACCCTGCGCGCCCTCGTCGAGCGGTCCGGTGTCGACCCGGCGCTGATCGACGACGTCATCGGCGGCACCGTCGACCAGGTCGGCGAGCAGGCCATGAACACCACCCGCTACGCCGTCCTGTCGGCCGGCCTGCCCGAGTCCGTCCCGGCGACCACCGTGGACCGCCAGTGCGGCTCCTCCCAGCAGGCCGTGCACTTCGCGGCGCAGGGCGTCATCTCCGGCGCGTACGACCTCGTCGTCGCCTGCGGCGTGGAGTCCATGAGCCGGGTGCCGATGTGGTCGAACGTCCCCGCCGGCAAGGACCCGTTCGGCCCCGGGGTCGCCGAGCGCTACCCGGAGGGGCTCGTCCCGCAGGGCATCAGCGCCGAGCTCATCGCCGCGAAGTGGTCCCTCACCCGCGAGCGGATGGACGCCTTCGCCGCCTCCTCGCACCGCAGGGCCGCCGCGGCGTGGGACGCCGGTCTGTTCGACGCCGAGGTCGCGCCCCTGGAGGGCGTCGCCCGCGACGAGTGCGTACGGCCGGACAGCACCCCCGAGGTCCTGGCCGGCCTCCGGCCCGCCTACCACGACCCGGCCTTCGCCGAGCGCTTCCCGCAGATCGAGTGGAACGTCACGGCGGGCAACGCCAGCCCGCTCAACGACGGCGCCTCCGCCGTGCTCATCACCTCGAGCGAGACCGCGGCCCGGCTGGGACTGCGTCCGCTCGCCCGGCTGCACAGCTTCGCGGTCACCGGCTCCGACCCGCTGCTGATGCTCACCGGGGTCGTCCCGGCGACCGAGAAGGTGCTGCGCCGCGCCTCCCTGTCCCTCGACGACATCGACCTGTTCGAGGTCAACGAGGCGTTCTCCAGTGTGGTCCTGGCCTGGCAGCAGGAGACCGGCGCCGACCTCGCCAAGGTCAACGTGCACGGCGGCGCCGTCGCGATCGGCCATCCACTGGGCGCCAGCGGCACCCGGCTGACGACGACCCTGGTCCACGCGATGCGCGAACGCGGCGCGCGGTACGCCCTGCAGACCATGTGCGAGGCGGGCGGGCTCGCCAACGCCATGGTGCTGGAGCGGATCTGACGCCCCGCCGGCGGACACCGCGCTCACGGGCGGGGTGTCCGCCGGCTCAGTCTCCGCGCAGCCGGTGCCGTTTGCGCCACGCCACCGCCGCGCCCACCAGACCCGGTACGGCGATGCAGGCCAGCGCGATCAGGAAGGCCGGGGAGGTCGGTGTCGAGGCGCGGGCGCCGGCCACCGCGTAGGCGGCGGTGTTCGGGATCGAGCCGAGCGCCGTCGCCAGCAGGAACGGCGGCAGGCCCATCCGGGAGACGGCGGCGCAGTAGTTCGCCGCGGCGAACGGGATGCCCGGGAACAGGCGGGTCGCCAGCATGGAGCGGAAGCCGTGCCGGCTCAGCTGGTGGTCCGCGGCCTTCAGCCAGCGTCCGCGCAGCAGCGGACGGAGCGCGTCCTGGCCGAGCGCCCGCCCCAGGCAGAAGGCCAGCCCGGCGCCGAGCACCGTGCCTCCCAGCGCAGCACCCAGGCCCAGCTGGGAGCCGAACAGCGCGCCCGCGGCGATGTTCAGCAGCGGGCGCGGCACGAACGCCACCGTGCACACCCCGTAGGCCACCGCGTACGCCACCACCGCCGCGGCTCCGCCGAGCTGCGACGGCCAGCCGTCGGTCAGCAGTCTCTGCGGTTCGAGGAGCAGCACCGTCGACGCCGCGGAGGCGAGCAGCACGACGAGCAGCGACAGCCGTGACCACGGCGACAGCAGGACTCTGGCGCAGCGGGCGGCGACCCCCGTCGCGGCGACGGGCGGGGGGAGCGCGGGTGCGGCCGTGGGGACGGCGACCGCGAGGTCCGTGGTGGCGGCCCGGGGAGGGGTCGTGGCGGTGCCCCCAGAGCGGTTGGTGGCATCGAGCATTCCGCGACAGTAACCGACACATGTCCGTGATCGCCGTCGTGTGCGTCTCAGGGGCGTCCCAGGGAGGGGGAGCCGCGCGCGACCGGGTGACCGTGTCCGCCGTCGGTCGCGGCCGGCCCCGGGCGGGCGGCCGAAGGGGCGGGTGCGGGGGAGCCGCGGTGCTCCCGGGCGGCGCGGAGCGCGCTGCGCACCGCGGCCCACGCGCCCCGTTTCCCCGCGTTCCTCCCGTGTTCTCCCGCGTTCCGGCAGGTGACACGCTTCGGTACAGTGAGGGGACGCCGGCTCAGAAAGGTTGTCCGTTGGCGGAGAAGACGGCCCGTGTGTCACGCGCCGAGCAGAAGCGGCGCACCCGTGCCGCTCTGGTCTACGCCGCGCGCGGCCTGTTCGTGGCGCAGGGCTACACGGCCACGACCGCCGACGCCGTCGCCCGTGCGGCGCACGTCTCACGGGCCACTTTCTACCTGCACTTCCGTTCCAAGGCGGAGATCGTCGTCGAGCTCATGCGCGCCGTCGAGCCGGAAGTGGTCGCGTCCTACGAACAGCTCACCCTGGTCGAGCCCACGTCCTCGGCCACCGAGCGGTGGCTGCGGGAGCACGCCGCCCTGTGGCGCCGGCACCGCATGGAGTTCACCGCCATGGAGCAGGCGCTGACGAACGAGGAGCCCGTGGCGGAGGAGTGGTTCGCCCTGTACGGCCGGCTGGCCGACGCGATGGCGACCATCACCGACCGGCTCGTCGCACGGGGCCTGACGGCGGAGCGGGCCAGGGCGCGCGTCATCGCCCTGGTGATGACGATCGAGCGCGCGTTCTACGTCAGCGTCGTGCGTGACCGTCCCGCGTTCTTCGAGGCGATCGTCCCGGAGATCGCCGACGCCCTCGCCCACGCCCTGCGGGGGGACCCGGCCCACTCGGCCTGAGCCGCGCCGTCCGCGCCCGTGCCCGCGCCCGTGCCCGCGCGCCCTTCGTGAAGACCTCGCTCGGTGGACGTCCGTCCACCGATCAGGTGCGCGGAGATCGCTGGGGCGCCGACCGCCGTCCGCACCGCCCCGCTCACGGAGAGGTGCCGTCACCCCTCCGTGCGACCGGAAATACCGCCCGAATGCCCCCGGAAGCCTCGCGGCCGACCGGTGACCTGCCGTGCCCGGACGCGGGGGAGACCGCGGGATGGGCGGTGTTCGCCGTGACGACACTCACTAGACACATGTCTTGTGAGTGTGCGAGCCTCGACACACGTTGATCCCCGGCGCCCGTGCCCGGGGAGCCCTGGAGGAACAATGAAGTTCGCCCATCACGTCGTGTTCGTCACCGGAGCGGCGTCCGGCATGGGGCTCGCGGTGGCCCGCGCGTTCCACGAGGAGGGCGCCGTCGTCTACGGCGCCGACATCTCCGCCGAGAGCCTGGAGAACTCCTTCGAAGGCCTGGAGCGCGCGGTCCCGCTCGCCTTCGACATCGCCGACAGCCGCGCCGTCGACGAGGCGTTCGCCAGGGTCGAGGCGGACCACGGCCGCCTCGACACCCTCGTCAACGCGGCGGGTGTCAACGCCCCGAACCGCGCCGCGCTGGAAGCGCTCAACGAGGAGAACTACAAGGGCTTCCTCGCGATGAAGGAAGGGCGCCGCCACGACCCGGAGTTCATCGAGCACGTCACCGACGAGGACTTCGACCGCGTCCTGAGGATCAACCTCTACGGCACTTTTTACACGCTGCGCGCCGCGGTCCCGCTGCTGAAGCGCAACGGCGGCGGCGCCGTCGTCAACTTCTCCTCGGCCGCGGCACTGATGGGGGTGGCCATGCCGCCCTACTACCCGGCCTCGAAGGCCGCCGTCCTCGGGCTCACCCGGGAGGCCGCCGTCGAACTCGCCCCGTTCGGCATCCGCGTCAACGCCCTGGCCCCGGGCGCCATCGACACCCCGCTCTTCCGGCAGAGCGACGACGAGTTCGTCGACTTCCTCGTCGGTCTCCAGCCCATCCGCCGCACCGCCGCGCCCGAGGAGATCGCCAGGACGGTCCTGTTCCTCGCCGGCGAGGACGGCGCGTACTACACCGGCCAGACGATCTCGCCCTCGGGCGGGCTCGTGATGCAGTGAGGAAGGCGGAGACCATGACCCAGCACACCGCCACCGTCCCCGTGGCGCGGGACGCCGGCCCGGACGTCGTGTCCCGGGCCGACATCGACCGGGCCGCACTCGACCGGCTCGTCGCCGAGATCAGGAACGACATCGCGGCCGGGACCTACGACGGCGCGCACCTGATCCTCGCCCGCGGCGGGGACGTCGTCGTGGACACCGTGCTCGGCTGGCACGAGCGGGCCGCCGACCGCGCACTGCGGCCCGACGCCGTGTTCCGCGTGCTGTCGCTCACCAAGGCGTTCACCAACGCGATGGCGCTGCGCGCGATCGGCGAGGGCAGACTGGCCCTCTCCACCCGCGTCGTGGACCTGATACCGGAGTTCCTCGGAACCGACCCGTTCCGCACGCTCCGCAAGGACCGGATCAGCCTCGTCCACCTGCTCACCCACCGTTCCGGCATGCCGCCCACCCCGAACCCGGGGCTCGGACCGGACCGCTTCGGCGTCCTCGCGGACGTCGTCCGGGCCCTGTCCACGGTGGACGTGCTCTTCGAGCCCGGGACCAACCTCAACTACGCGCCGGCGATCAACCACGCGCTCATGGGCGAGATGGTGCGCCGCGCCTACGGCGCCGCGTCGTTCCGCGACCTGGCCCGGGAGCTGATCTTCGATCCGCTGGGCATGGACGAGACCTCGTTCGGCCTCCCGGCGGCGCTGCGGGACCGGGCCGTGCCGCTCAAGGCGTACCTGCCCGAGGGCGGGTTCCTGCAGCCCGACGACATCGAGTGCCTCAACGACCGCATCACCGAGGACGCCGAGATGCCGTGGGTGGGATCCGTCTCCACCGCCCGCGACGTCCTCACGTTCGCCGAGATGATCCGCCGCCGCGGCCTGCACGACGGGCGGTGGGTGCTGGCCCCGGCGATCGTCGAGCAGGCCACCACCCTGCAGACCGGCGACATGCCGAACGACCTGTACGCGCAGATGGCGGCCGCCCGCGGCTGGGAGACGCCCCGCGGCAACTTCGGCCTGGGCTTCTCGCTCTCCGGCACGGGCACCGCGCCCACCTTCTTCGGCCCCTTCACCTCGCCGCGCACGCACGGGAACTACGGCGCCGGGTCGTCGCTGTTCTGGGTCGACCCCGAGCGCGACCTCACCTTCGTGTTCCTGTCCGCCGGAGTCATGGAGGAGAGCGAGAACGTGGCCCGCTTCCAGAAGCTGTCGACCATGGCCGTGGCCGCGGCCCTGTAGAGGAAGGAGCCGACGATGACCGAGACCGCGACACCGCCCGCCGCCGGCCGCTGCCCCGTGGCGCACGGCTTCGACGCGATGAGCGACGACTACTACCGCGACCCGTCGACGCACTTCGCCAGGGTGCGCGACGAGCACCCGGTGTTCTGGTACCCCTGGCTCAACGCCTGGGTGGTCACCCGGCGCGAGGACGTCCTGCGCGTCCTGGCCGACTGGAGGGAGTTCTCCTCCTCCGGCAACACCGCGACGATCGAGGTGCCCGAGAAGCACCGCGACGTCGTCCCGCAGGGCCTGATGTCCGAGATGATCGTGGGCACCGACCCCGACCTGCACACCGTCCACCGCAACGCGGCGCTGCGCGGATTCACCCAGGACCGCATGGAGGCGCTGCGCCCGCAGATCGAGGAGCGCGCCCACCGCATCCTCGACAAGATCGAGACGCGGGGCTCCGGCGACCTCATGGAGGAGTACTGCCTGGAGCTGACCACCCAGACCCTCCTGGCCCACCTGGGCCTGGGCTGGGAGCACGACGCCATGATGCGCCGCCTGCGCGGTGACATGGGCCGGGTGCTCTCCTCCGCCCAGGAGGAGATGCCCGCGGAGATCGTCGACGAGGTGTGGGAGCGGTTCGCCGCGTCCTTCGCACGGCTGCAGGCCGTGGTCGCCGAGCGCCGGGAGAACCCCGGCGACGACTTCATCAGCGACATGGCGACGCAGCGGACCAGGGACGGCGCGTACGTCCTGACCGTCCCCCAGGTGGCCCTGCACGTCTGCGAGTTCGCTCTCGCCGGTGCGGACACCACCGCCCAGGCGATGGCGAACGCCGTGCTGTTCCTCGCCGAGAAGGAGCACTACGTCGAGGAGGCGCTCCAGGACCCGGCGCTGTGGGCGAACGTCTTCGAGGAGACCGTGCGCCGCCGCCCGTCGTCGCCCTTCGCCTCCCGCAAGGCGATGCGCGACCTGGAGATCTCCGGTGTGAGGATCGCGAAGGGCGACATGGTCTGGGTCTCGCTGGCGAGCGCGAACACCGACCCGGCCCACGTCGAGCGCCCCTTCGAGTTCGACATCCACCGCGAGGACCCCACCGACCACCTGGCCTTCACCGCCGGCCGGCACACCTGTCTCGGCCAGGCGCTGGCCCGCGTCCAGGGCGCCACGGGACTCAGGGTGCTCTTCGAGCGGCTGCCCTCCCTGCGCCCGGCCGCCGAGGTCCCGCTCGACTTCGCCCGGATGGCGCTGCTGCCGGTGCGGCTCTCCCTGCCCGTGGTGTGGGACGTCGCCGACGTCGAGCGTCAGAAGAAGCGCGTCAAGCGGGAGATGGACCTCGTCCTGACCGGCCGGGAGGAGGTGGCCGACGGTGTCGTCGCGCTGCGCTTCGCCCACCCGGACGGCGACGTCCTGCCGGACTGGGAACCCGGCGCGCACGTCGACGTCCGGGTGCCGGTGGACGGCGGCGTCCTGGTGCGGCAGTACTCCCTGTCGTCGTCGCCGTCGCAGCGGCACGAGTGGCGGCTGGGGGTCCTGCGCGAGGAGGGCGGGCGGGGCGGCTCCCGGGCGGTCCACGACCGGCTCGAGGTCGGCGCCCGCGTCCGGCTGGGCTGGCCGCGCAACAACTTCAGGTTCGTGCCCTCCCCGCGCTACGTCTTCGTCGCGGGCGGCATCGGCATCACCCCGATCCTCCCGATGATCGAGAAGGCCGAGGCCGAGGGCGCCGAGTGGGAGCTGCACTACGGCGGCCGCACCCGCTCGTCCATGGCGTTCCTCGACGAACTGGAGCGGTACGGCGACCGGGTGAGGACGATCCCGCAGGACGAGTGCGGCCACCCGGACCTGCCGGGCATCTTCGCCGCGGTCCGCCCCGGCACGCTCGTCTACGCGTGCGGCCCGGAACCGCTGCTGACGGCGCTCGAGGGGGCCCTGGCGCACTGGCCGGCGGGCACGCTGCACACCGAGCGGTTCGCGCCCAGGAAGGTGGTGCGCGACGCACCCGACGAGGCCTTCGAGGTGGAGTTCGCCCAGTCCGGCGTCCGGGCCCGGGTGCCGGTGGGCAAGTCCGTCCTCCAGGTCGCCGAGGAACACGGCATCACCGCACTGTCCTCCTGCAAGGAAGGCACCTGCGGCACCTGCGAGACACGCATCCTGCACGGCTCCGCCGACCACCGCGACTCCATCCTCACCCCCGCGGAACAGGCCGCCGACGGCACGATGATGATCTGCGTGTCCCGCGCTGCCCGGGGCTGCCCGCGGCTGGTCCTGGACGCCTGAACCGGAACCGGGAGCCCCTCGCGCGGGGCTCCCGGTCCCCGGGCGGTGAAACACCGTGAAAAGGACCGCGCCCTCGCGGAGTCGCTCGAAGAGCCGCCGTCGGAACGCCGGCCGACCTGCCGCTCCACCCGCGCTCGCGAAGCGGCCGGAGAACCTCCACGGCACAGGCCGGGAACGCGGGCGGTGCGCGCCGTCGTCGGTGCGGGAGGCGCTGGAGAACACCGGCACCTGACCGCCGGCGCGCGGCGGGTCGCCCCCCCCGCACCGCCGCGCGCCGTGGAAAACCGTTCGACGCCGGGCGGCGGGTCGGCGATGATCGACCCCATGTTCCGGTACGCCTTCCACCTCGCCGCATCCGCCGCCGCGGATGCCCCGAAGGCTGCCGTTCCCGTCCTCACGGCCGCCGTCGACGGCGCCCGAAGCTGACCCTCCCCGGATCGTCCGGCGGACCCCGCAGGGGGAGGGTCGGCACCTTCCGGGGGTCCCCGTCCCGCCGCGCGCCGCATCCGCCGCGCGCCGGGGCGCTCACGCTCCACCACCGAGAGGCTTCGAGGTACCGCCATGTCCAAGACGGCGTACGTCCGCACCAAACCGCACCTGAACATCGGCACGATGGGCCACGTCGACCACGGCAAGACCACCCTGACCGCCGCCATCACCAAGGTCCTCGCCGAGCGCGGCTCCGGCAGCTTCGTCCCGTTCGACCGCATCGACCGGGCGCCGGAGGAGGCGGCGCGCGGCATCACCATCAACATCGCGCACGTCGAGTACGAGACCGACACCCGGCACTACGCGCACGTCGACATGCCCGGCCACGCCGACTACGTCAAGAACATGGTCACCGGCGCCGCACAGCTCGACGGGGCGATCCTCGTCGTCTCCGCGCTCGACGGGATCATGCCGCAGACCGCCGAACACGTCCTGCTCGCCCGCCAGGTGGGCGTCGACCACATCGTCGTGGCCCTCAACAAGGCCGACGCCGTCGAGGACGGCGAGGACGCCGTGCTGGCCGACCTGGTCGAGCTGGAGGTCCGCGACCTGCTCTCCGCGCACGGCTACGGCGGCGACTCGGTGCCCGTCGTCCGGGTCTCCGGGCTGAGGGCACTGGAGGGGGACCCGCGCTGGACGGCGTCGATCGAGGCGCTGCTGGACGCGGTGGACACCTATGTGCCCGTCCCCGAGCGGTACCTGGACGCGCCGTTCCTGCTGCCGGTGGAGAACGTGCTCACCATCACCGGCCGGGGCACCGTGGTGACCGGCGCGGTCGAGCGCGGTACCGTCCGCGTCGGCGACCGGGTCGAGGTGCTCGGCGCCGGGGCGGAGACCGTGGTGACCGGTCTGGAGACCTTCGGCAGGCCCATGACCCGGGCGCAGGCCGGGGACAACGTGGCGCTGCTGCTGCGCGGGGTGCCGCGCGACGCCGTGCGCCGCGGGCACGTGGTGGCCGCGCCGGGCAGCGTGGTGCCGAGCCGGCGCTTCACGGCGCGGGTCCACGTGCTGTCGGCCCGCGAGGGCGGCCGTACGACGCCGGTGTCGACCGGCTACCGGCCGCAGTTCTACCTCCGCACCGCGGACGTGGTCGGCGACGTCGACCTCGGCTCGGCGGCGGTCGCCCGGCCCGGGGAGACCGTCACGATGACCGTGGAGCTGGGCCGCGAGGTGCCGCTGGAGCCCGGGCTCGGCTTCGCGATCCGCGAGGGCGGGCGCACGGTCGGGGCCGGCACGGTGACGGAGGTCGGCTGAGCGACGGCACCGGGGTGCCCGTCCCCGAGCAGGGGGGCGGGCACCCCGCCGTACGGGCGGCGGCACAATGGCACGGTGAACGAGCCCCTGCCCGTGACCCGCGCCGTCGATCACGGCACCGCCAAGCTGATGCCCGACGTCGACCGGGAACGGGCCTGGCTGCTGACGGTCGACGGGGCGCCGCAGTCGTACGTCGACCTGGACGAGCCGACCCACCTGGAGTTCGAGTACGCCCGGCGGCTCGGGCACGTCCTGGACACCCTCGCCGAACCGGGACGCCCGCTGGACGCGCTGCACCTGGGCGGCGGCGCGCTCACCCTGCCCCGTTACCTGGCCGCCACCCGGCCGGGCTCCCGGCAGGACGTCGTCGAGGCCGACCGGGCCCTGCTGGAACTGGTCGCCGAGCACCTGCCGCTGCCCGGGGACGCCCGCATCACGCTGCACGCGGCGGACGCCCGCGCCTGGCTGGAGGCGGCCCCCGGCGACTCGGCGGACGTCCTGGTCGCCGACGTCTTCGGCGGCTCGCGGGTCCCGGCGCACCTGACCTCCGTCACCTACGCCCGCGAGGCCGCGCGCGTCCTGCGGGACGGCGGGGTCTACCTCGCCAATCTCGCGGACGCGGCCCCGTTCGCCTTCCTCCGCTCCCAGCTCGCCACCCTCGGCACGCAGTTCGAGGAGCTGGTGCTCATCGCCGAGCCGGGGGTGCTGCGCGGGCGCCGGTTCGGCAACGCGGTGCTGGCCGCCTCGCACCGGCCCCTCGACACCGCCGCCCTGGCCCGGCGCACCGCGGCCGACGCCTTCCCCGCCCGGGTGGAACACGGCGCGTCCCTGCGGGACTTCGTCCGCGGTGCGCGGCCGGTGCGGGACGAGGACGCCGTACCGTCACCCGAGCCCCCCGACGGGGCGTTCGGCATCGGCTGACCCGTGGTCCGCGTCCGGCGTCGCCCCGGCCACCTGCCGGGTCCGGCGGCGCAGACGGCGCACGTCCGGCACGCACAGCACCGCCGCGGTGACCACCACGACCAGGGCGGCGCAGCCCCACAGCGCCTCCTCGCGCCCGAACGCCGTCTCGGCCGGGCCCGCCAGCGCCATCGCCGCGGGCACCAGCGCGACCGAGCCGAACCAGTCGTACGCCGAGACCCGGGACAGCTTGTCCTCCGGTATCTCCTGGTGCAGCGCGGTCATCCAGGAGACGCCGAACACCTCGAGGGTCACGCCGGTCACGAACATCACCGCGCACAGCACGCCGACCGGGACCGGCACGGCGAGCGCGGCGGACGGCAGGGCCAGCGGGAACACGCACAGGGTGCCGACGAACAGCAGGCGCTGCGGCTGCCAGCGGGTCATCAGCAGGGCGCCCACCACCGTGCCCCCGCCGAAGAAGGCCAGAGCCAGGCCCCACGGCGCGGCACCGCCCAGGTGGTCGCGGGCGACCAGCGGCCCGTAGACCGCGTCGGCGGCGCCGACGACCGCGTTGGCCAGGGAGAACTGGATGACGATGCTCCACAGCCAGGGCCGGCCGATGAACTCCCGCCAGCCCTCGCGCAGGTCGGCGAGCATGCCGCCGCTCGGGGCGCGCGGCGGTATGTGCTTCACGTCGAGCAGGGCCCGCAGGGCCGCGGCGAGGGCGAAGGCCGCCGCGTCCACCGCGAGCACCCAGCCCGGCCCGATCACGGCGACCATGGCCCCGCCGAGGGCGGCCCCTCCGAGGGTCGCCCCGTGCATCGCCATCCGGAACACCGCGAACGCCCGGCCGGCCTGCTCGCCGTCGACCGAGGACAGCAGCATCCCCTCGGCGGCCGGGTTGAAGAACGCCTGGCCGGCGCCGCCGAGCGCGCTGAGCAGCATCATCTGCCACAGCCGCGCCTCGCCGGTCAGGACCAGCGCCGCGAACACGGCCTGCGAGACGCAGTTCAGCGCGTTGGCCGCGACCATCACCCGGTGGCGCGGGAGGCGGTCCGCGACGGCACCGCCGATCAGCAGGAACAGCACCAGCGGCAGGGTGCGGGCGGCGGCCACCAGACCCACGTCGCCGCCGTCGCCACCCATGCCCAGCACGGCGAAGGCGGAGGCGATCAGCGCGCCGTGGCTGCCGAGGTTGGTCACCACGGCGGCGGCGGTCAGCAGGGTGTAGTTGCGGCCCGCCCAGGCGGGGCGGCGGAAGGCGGTGGTGGTCGACACCCCGTGACTATCGCCGGGGCGGGGCCGACTTGCCAAATGCGTCTTCCCACCCCTGGCCTGTTACGACTCCTCCGGCGGTTCCTCGGTGAGGCGCACGGTGCTGAGGATCTTCTCCACGGTCGCCTCGGGGATCTCCTCCTTGACGCCCTTGGCGCCGTACAGGTTCCAGGTGACGAAGTCCCCGGCGCTGTTCTTGAACGCGAAGGTGATCGCCTTGCCGTCGCTGTCGCACTTGCCGTTCTGCGGCGTGTTCTCCGAGTACGCCCTGGCGACGCTGCCCTTGATGCCCGACTTGGTGGTGTACGGCTCGGGTTCGTCCTGCTTCACGCTCTTCTTGTCGGGCTGCGTGTACCCGCCGTAGATCCACCACGGCACCCTGGTGCTGGCCGCCTCGTCCGTGGTCTTGGCGCCGTTCTCGCCGCGGGTTCCGGCGGTGACGAGGGCGGTGTCCTCCTCGCGGCCGTCCTTGTCGTCGTCGGTGGTGCACCACTCGGACTTCAGGTAGGCCGGGGCGGTGACGGTGGTGCGGCCCATCTCACCGTCCTTCTCCTCCCATTCGAAGCCCACGCTGGTGCCGGGGTTCTCGATCTCCCAGTCGGCGGGGACGTCGAACATGGTGCCGAAGCGCGTGTTGACGACGACCTGCCAGCCCGGAACCGTCGCCTTCACGCCCTCGCCGCCCCGGGGGTTGTCCCCGGAGCCGGACGCGCTCGGCTCGGCGGAGGTGCTCGGCGACGCGCTCGCGGACGGCTTGCCGTCCTTGCCGCCGCCGGCCTCGTCGTCCTTGTCGCCGCCGAGCACCAGGAACCCGGTGACACCGGCGGTCACGACGACGGCCGTCGCCGCCACGATCGCCACCAGCTTCGTCCGGTTCCCGCCGCCCCCGCCCTGCGGCGGCCGGGCCATCTCCGCCGTGGCGGGAGCCCCCCACTGCGGCTGCTGGGCGTACGGGTTCGGCTGCTGGTAGCCGGGCTGCTGGTACGGATTCGGCTGCTGATACCCCGGCTGCTGGTACGGGTTGTTCGACTGCGGGTTCTGCTCGCCCCCGGGCGGCTGCTGTCCTGGCCACATGGGCAGCAACCCTAGCCGCGTCCGGGACACGATTCGGTCACCGCCCTTTGACGGGGGCGTAGCAAATCGGCGGCGGGACGGCGCGGCGGGTCGCGCGGGCGGCGGGTGCCACCGGCTCTGGCCAGCGGATGCTACTCACGGGTAACATGCAGTCATGAGCGCAGATCAGATGTCCGTCGGCGACATGCTCGCCGCCACCGTGCCCATGGCCCGGACCCTCAACCTCCAGTTCCTGGAGACCACTCCGGAGCGGGCCGTGGTCGCCCTGCCGGACCAGGGCGACTACCACAACCACGTGGGCGGTCCGCACGCCGGTGCGATGTTCACGCTCGGCGAGTCCGCGAGCGGCGCGATCGTGCTCGCCGCGTTCGGGGACCAGCTCTCGCGTGCCGTGCCGCTGGCGGTCCGCG
Source organism: Streptomyces viridosporus T7A (assembly GCF_008704515.1). Lineage (NCBI taxonomy): Bacteria > Bacillati > Actinomycetota > Actinomycetes > Kitasatosporales > Streptomycetaceae > Streptomyces > Streptomyces viridosporus. Next base: position 1,604,158 of record NZ_CP023700.1, on the reverse strand, counting down.
CCGAGATCGCCTACCGGAAGCTGGCGATGGGGCCCGTCACCGCCACCGCGACCCTCGGCCGTCCCGCCGCGGAGGTCGTGGCGGAGCTCGACGCGGGCCGCCGCCCCGAGTTCCCGGTGACGGTCGCCATCCGCCGCGAGGACGGAGCGGTCACCGGCGAGATGACCGTGGTCTGGACCCTGCGCCCGAGCGACTGACCGCCGTCGCCGCGACGGACCGCGCGGGGCGGCCGGGCCGCCGGAGCCCCCGGCGGCCCGGCCCGGTCCGGCACCGGACGCCCCACCACGTCCGGCCCGGTCCGGCACCGGACGCCCCGCTACGTCCGGGCCGAGACGGGGGACACCACCTCCGTCGGCGCGAACTCCACGTCGACGACGCCCTCCACGGCCCGGATCAGCCGGGCCGCCGCGGGCACCAGCGAGGTGTCCCGGACCCGGCCCACCAGCCGGACCACACCGTCGCGCACCTCCACCCACACCGCCGACTCCGGCCCGGGGAAGAGGTGCGCCACCACCTCCCGCCGTACCTGCTCGGCCAGTTCCTCGTCGTCGCGCAGGAACACCTCGAGCAGATCGGCGCGGCTGACCACGCCCTCCAGCGCGCCCCGTCCGTCCACCACCGGCAATCGCTTGACCCGGTGACGGGTCATGAGGCCGGCGGCGTCCGAGAGCGTCACCCCGGCCCGGACCGTGACGGCCGGGGAGGTCATCAGCTCCTCCGCGGTCAGCGCCCCGGCCTTCAGCAGGTCCGGAAGGCGGCGCCGTTGCGTGCGCCGGTCGGGGTCGCTGTCCCGGAACTCCTCCTTGGGCAGCAGGTCCGCCTCGGACACGACGCCGACGACCCGGTCCCCGTCCTCCAGGACGGGCAGGGCGCTCACCCCCCGGCCCCGCATCAGCCGGACGATCTCCTTGAAGGGGGTCTGCCTCCCGACGGAGACCACCGACCGGGTCATGACGTCACGGACGATGTGCGGCACACCGTGCACGGTCTCTCCTCGCTCACTGCGCTCACTGCGCTCACTGCGCTCACTGCGTCTCACCGCGACGGCCGGGTCCACGGGCGCCGCCTTCCTCACAGACCACCGCCGGCGCCGTACGGGGCGTACAGGTCCAGCAGCCGGACCCGGGCGGCGTGCAGCCGGTGGGCGACCACGTCGCCGACCCACCGGGTGAGGGCCCGGCCGAACTCGGGGTCGTCCCGGCACAGCTCGTGGACCGCCGCGGCGTCGAACTCGTGGGCCCGTACCGGAGTGACCGCCTCGGCGCCCAGGTGCCGGACGTGCGGGGCGAACAGCCACGACCAGCCCACGAGTTCGTTGTGCCCCAGGCGTTCGATCACGGCCGCCCGGCGGCCGGGCACCCGCATGTCGAGGTCGACGGAGCCGGTGCGGACCACCCAGAACCGGTCCGCGCGGCCACCCTCCTCGAACAACCGGGCCCCTTCCGGGAAGGACACCTCACGGGCGGTCCGCAGGAGCCGCGCCCGGTGCCCGGCGGGCAGGGCACGGGGCATGCGGGGGGACGGGGGAGCGAACACGGCGGACCTCCCGGACGGCGTCACGGACCGGCGTTGTGCCCTCAGCCTCCCGGAGCGCCACGGTCCGGGCCATGGGCCGTCCGGCCCACCGGGGAGGGCGTTGGTCCCTGCTCCCCGACCGGCCGCGCACAGGGACGGAGCGGGGGTGGGGGTACGGGCCCGGGACCAACGGCCCTGTCACCGGGCCCGGACGGAGAAGTAGGTTGATCTCCCCAACAGCAGGAGGTGCACACCATGACCCGCACCATCACGGTCGGCCTCGACGGCTCCCCCGAGAGCCGGGCGGCCGCCGAGTGGGCGGCCCGTGAAGCGGCGCTGCGCGGTCTGCCGCTGCGGCTGCTCCACGTCTGGCAGCCCGTTCCGGGGCCGGCGGCCGAGGCGGCGGTGAGCGGTGCCGAGACGCAGGCGCACTGGAGCGAACGCGTGCCGCGTGAGGCCGCCGAGGAGCTGCGGCTGCGCCACCCCGGGGTCGAGGTCACCCACGAGCAGGTCAGCGGTCGCCCCCACGAGGTGCTGGTCAAGGCCGCGGAGGACGCCGAAGTGCTGGTGCTCGGCTCCCGGGGGCTCGGTGCCATCGGCGGGTTCCTGGTCGGCTCGGTCGGACTCCTCGTCGTGGCCCGTGCCGAGCGGCCCGTCGTCCTGGTCCGCGCCGGCGGGCAGGCCGCCGACGAGCACGAACCGGACCGCATGGGCATCTCGTCCGCCGCCACGCCCTACCGGCCCGTCCTGCTCGGCCTGGACGCGGGCAAACCCCACGACCCGGTGATCGAGTTCGCCTTCGCGGAGGCGGCGCGCAGGGACACCGCCCTGCGCGTCGTGCACGGCTGGGCCCTGCCGCCGTACTACGTCTACGGACTGGCGGCCGCTCCCGAGGTGTACCACGACGTCGAGCGGCAGCAGGCCGAGACGCTGACCCAGGTGCTCGCCCCCTGGCGGGAGAAGTTCCCGCAGGTGGAGGTCGTCGAGGAAGCCTTCGGCGGCAGCCCGTCCGTCCGCCTGGTCGAGAACTCCGCACAGGCGTCGCTGGTGGTCGTCGGCCGCCGGATCCGCCGCACCCCGATCGGTGCGCACATCGGGCCCGTCGCGCACGCGGTGATGCACCACTGCGCCGCACCCGTCGCCGTCGTCGCGCACGCCTGAGGCAGACCTGAGGCACGCGTGCCTGGAGCAGATCCGAGGCGCGCGCACGCCGGAAGCAAGGGGAACACGAGGGAGCTCCCCTCGCCGCGGGCGTCGACGGCGCCGGGCCCGGTCCGCACCCCGTGGACCGGGCCGTGCCGTCCGCGGGTCCGCGGGGCCCGCACCGGCCGGTGGGCCCGGCCGCCGTCGTACCGCGTACGGGACGACCGGGAGGGACGGCCGCGGGCACCGGGGCACGGGGCTCCACCGCCGGGATCCGGCCCGGGGCGGTCCGTGGGCCCGCGCGCGGATTGCGCCACATGCAGCCGTCCGGCCGCGCGAGGCGTGTCGAAGCGCAGGAAACTGGTACCCCGTCCCGATGCCCGACGCGGGGCGCGACGTGCCGCCGTTCCCCCGCCACACCCGCCCGACCGCCCACGTCGACCACCCACGGAGTCATCCATGCCCGAGGCCCCGGACACCCGGACCGTACTGAGCGACGAGGAACTGCGCACGCTGGACGCCCACTGGCGGGCCGCCAACTACCTGGCGGCGGGCCAGATCTACCTGCTGGCGAACCCGCTGCTGACCGAGCCCCTCAGGCCCGAGCACATCAAGCCGCGGCTGCTCGGGCACTGGGGTACCTCACCCGGGCTGAACCTGGTGTACACCCACCTCAACCGGGTGATCGCGGGGCGCGGACTGGACGCGCTGTGCATCTGGGGACCGGGCCACGGCGGCCCCTCCGTCCTGGCCAACTCCTGGCTGGAGGGCAGCTACGGCGAGACGTACCCGGACGTCGGCCGGGACGCGGCGGGCATGGAGCGGCTCTTCCGGCAGTTCTCCTTCCCCGGCGGCGTGCCCAGTCACGTGGCCCCCGAGGTGCCCGGCTCCGTCCACGAGGGCGGCGAACTCGGCTACTCCCTCGCCCACGCCTACGGCGCGGCCCTCGACCACCCCGGCCTGCTGGTCGCCTGCGTGATCGGGGACGGCGAGGCGGAGACCGGGCCGCTGGCCGCGTCCTGGCACTCCAACAAGTTCCTCGACCCGGTCCACGACGGCGCCGTCCTGCCGATCCTGCACCTCAACGGCTACAAGATCGCCAACCCGACGGTCCTGGCCCGCCTGCCCGAGGACGAACTCGACTCCCTGCTGCGCGGCTACGGCCACGAGCCGATCCACGTGAGCGGCGACGATCCGGCCGCCGTCCACCGGGCGATGGCGCACGCCATGGACACCGCGCTGGACCGCATCGCCGAGGTGCAGCGCGCCGCCCGTGAGGACGGCGTGACCGAACGGGCGCGCACGCCGGTGATCGTGCTGCGCACCCCGAAGGGCTGGACCGGCCCCGCCGAGGTGGACGGGAAACCCGTCGAGGGCACCTGGCGCGCCCACCAGGTGCCGCTCGCCGGCGTCCGCGACAACCCCGAGCACCTGCGGCAGCTGGAGGCCTGGCTGAGGTCGTACCGGCCCGAGGAACTGTTCGACGACGCGGGCCGGCCCGTCGCGGACGTCCTCGCCTGCCTCCCGGAGGGCGACCGGCGCCTCGGGTCCACCCCGTACGCCAACGGCGGACTGCTGGTGCGCGAGCTGCCGATGCCCGCCCTCGACGACTTCGCCGTCCCGGTCGACAAGCCCGGCACCACGCTGCACGAGCCCACCCGGATCCTCGGCGGCCTCCTCGAACGGATCATGAGGGACACCGCGGACCGGCGGGACTTCCGGCTCGTGGGCCCGGACGAGACCGCCTCCAACCGGCTGGAGGCGGTCTACGACGCCAGCGGCAAGGCCTGGCAGGCCGGCACCCTCGACGTCGACGAGCACCTCGACCGGCACGGCCGGGTGATGGAGGTCCTCTCCGAACACCTCTGCCAGGGCTGGCTGGAGGGCTACCTCCTCACCGGCCGGCACGGACTGTTCTCCTGCTACGAGGCGTTCGTGCACATCGTCGACTCCATGGTCAACCAGCACATCAAGTGGCTGAAGACCTCGCGGGAGCTGCCCTGGCGCGCACCCATCGCCTCGCTCAACTACCTGCTCACCTCGCACGTGTGGCGCCAGGACCACAACGGCTTCTCCCACCAGGACCCCGGCTTCGTCGACCACGTGCTCAACAAGAGCCCCGAGGTCGTACGGGTCTACCTGCCGCCGGACGCCAACACCCTGCTGTCCGTCGCGGACCACGCGCTGCGCAGCCGCGACTACGTCAACGTGGTCGTGGCCGGCAAGCAGCCCTGCTTCGACTGGCTGTCGATCGACGAGGCGCGCGTCCACTGCGCGCGGGGCGCCGGGATCTGGGAGTGGGCCGGCACCGAGAACGGCGGCGCGCCCGACGTGGTGCTGGCCTGCGCCGGTGACGTGCCCACCCAGGAGGTCCTGGCCGCCGCCCAGTTGCTCCGCCGCCACCTGCCGGAGCTCGCCGTCCGCGTGGTCAACGTCGTCGACATCGCCCGGCTCATGCCCCGCGAGGAGCACCCGCACGGCATGACCGACTTCGAGTACGACGGCCTGTTCACCGCCGACAAACCGGTGATCTTCGCCTACCACGGCTACCCGTGGCTGATCCACCGCCTCGCCTACCGCCGCAACGGCCATCCGAACCTGCACGTGCGCGGGTACAAGGAGTCCGGCACCACGACCACGCCCTTCGACATGGTCGTCCGCAACGACCTCGACCGCTACCGGCTGGTCATGGACGTGATCGACCGGGTCCCCGGCCTCGCGGTGCGCGCCGCCGCCGTGCGCCAGCGGATGGCCGACGCGCGCACGCGGCACCACGCGTGGATCCGCGAGCACGGCACCGACCTGCCGGAGGTCGCCGAGTGGAGCTGGAACGCGTGAGCGCTACGGCCCGCCGTGCACGTCGCGGTGGGCCTGCGCCAGCTCCGCGTACATCGTGCCGTTGAGCGTCAGTCCCGCACGCTCCTCCTCGGTCAGCTCCCGCCGCACCTTCGCCGGCACCCCCGCGACGAGCGACCCCGGCGGCACCTCCATGCCCTGCGGCACCAGCGCCTGCGCGGCCACGAGGGACCCCGCGCCGATCACCGCGCCGTTGAGCACGGTCGCCCCCATGCCGATCAGGCAGTCGTCCCCGACGGTCGCGCCGTGCACCACGGCGTTGTGCCCGACGGAGACGCGCTCGCCCACGCTCACGGGGAAGCCGGGGTCGGCGTGGAGCGTGCAGTTGTCCTGGACGTTGCTGTCCGCGCCGACCGAGATCCGCTCGACGTCGCCGCGCAGCACGGCCCCGTACCAGACGCTCGCACCCGCGTGCAGCGTCACGTCCCCGATCACCGCGGCCGTGGGGGCCACGAAGGCCTCCCGGTCCACACGCGGCTCCCTGCCGCCGATGCCGGTGATCAGCGCCCGGTGCGTCATCGTCGCCTCCTCGTCGGGTGATGGAGGCACCGTACGCCAACGCCATGGGGTGAAGATCACAGGGTCACCGGCTCAACGGCGCCGCGCCCGCCGACTACGGTGAGCGGGTGCCGAAGAGCAAGAACACGTTCTCGTCCTGGCCGCGCCGCCTCGCGCAGCGCGCGGTCCACGCGGGCTGGGCCTGGGTGCAGCGCACGGGGTCGGTGACCGCCGAGCACCCCGGCCGCTTCCGCTTCGGTTCCATGGGAACGGGTACCAGGCTCGCCTTCCCGCTCGGCACGGTCTTCGGCGAACCCTGGATCCACGTCGGCGCCCACTGCATCATCGGCGAACAGGTCACCCTCACCGCCGGCCTGATGCCCGGCCTCGACCTCGGCCCGGAGCCGATCCTGCGCATCGGCGACGGGGTCGTCCTGGGCCGCGGCAGCCACGTCATCGCCGACACGTCCGTCACCATCGGCAGCGACTGCTACTTCGGGCCGTACGTCTACGTCACCTCCACCAACCACTCCTACGACGACCCGCACGAGCCCATCGGCAAGCAGTGGCCGCGGATGGAACCGGTGCGGATCGGCCCCGGGTGCTGGATCGGCACCGGCGCGGTGATCCTGCCGGGGGCGCGGATCGGACGGAACGTGGTGGTGGCCGCGGGCGCGGTGGTCCGGGGCGCGGTGCCCGACCACGCCGTGGTCGCGGGCGCCCCGGCCCGGGTCGTGCGCCGCTGGACCCCCGCCGACGGCTGGCAGCCGCCGCTGCGCACCCCGGCGCCCGTCCCGATCCCGGAGGGCGTCACCCCGGAGCAGTTGCGGGCGCTGTCGGAACTGGACGGGGAGGACGTCGCGCGGCTCGCGGAACTGGACGGGGACGGCACGGCCCGGCTCGCCGAACTGGGGCCCGAGAGCTGACCCGGGAGCCGGGACGCGCCCCCGCACCCCGTCGTCACCCCGTCGCCAGCAGCACCGACCCCACGAGGGCCAGTCCCGCACCGGCCGTCTGGACCGCGCGCAGCCGCTCCCCGAGGAGGCCGCGGGCGGCGACGGTGGTCACCACCGGATAGAGCGAGGCGAGCACCGCGGCCACGGTGACCGGACCGATCCGCGCGGCGGTCGCGTACAGGCCGTTGGCCGCCACGTCCGCGAGCCCGACGAACGCGAGCGCCGGGAGCGAGCGCCACGGGAACCCGCCCGGCGCGAGGGCGGGCCCGCCGCGCCGCACCGAGACGTACAGGGCGAGGCCGCCCGCCACGACGTTGGTGACCCGCTGCACGAACAGGGCGAGGAAGAGCCCGGTGAGGGTGGTCGACGCCTCGGCGATCAGCGCCATCACCGCGCCGAACCCGAACGCGGCGAGCAGGGTGAGGAGAACGGCCTGCCGCTGCACCGGCGCGCCCCGCACCTGCGGGCCGCCGGCCAGGACGACACCGGCCACGGCGACCAGGATGCCCGCGAACTGCGGCACACCCGGCCGTTCGCCCAGCGCCAGCCCCACCCCGACCGGCACGGCCACGCCGAGCGAACCGAGCGGCGAGACGACGCCCATCGGCCCCAGGGCGAGCGCCTTGTAGAAGGAGAGCATCGCCACCGGGCCCACGAGACCGGCGGCCACGGCGAACCACAGCCGCGCCCCCGCCTCGCTCCAGGCACCGGTCGCGGCCACGATCACGCCGAGCACGGCCACCGCGACGGACTGCGAGACCACGACCACGGTGAGCGCGGGGGTGCGCCGGGTCAGCAGTCCGCCGCCGAAGTCGGCCAGGCCCCACAACAGACTGGTGGCCAGGGCGAAGAGTGCTGTCACGACAAGCCTCGCAGTACAGTGCGGTGAACGATCGGGTGCACCACACCGTAGTTGAACGTATTGAACCCTGTCATCCATTTCATTGAACGTAAGGGGCGGAACGTGTCGGACCTCGACCTGCTGACCCAGTCCCTGGCGCGCAACGTCAGGCGCTGGCGCACCGAGCGCGGCTTCACCCTGGACGCGCTGGCGGCACGGGCCGGTGTCAGCCGCGGCATGCTCATCCAGATCGAGCAGGCCCGCACCAACCCGAGCATCGGCACGGTCGTCAAGATCGGCGACGCGCTCGGCGTCAGCATCACCACCCTGCTCGACTACGAGCGGGGCCCCAAGGTCCGCATCGTCCCCGCCGACCGGGCCGTGCGGCTCTGGCACACCGAGGCGGGCAGCTACAACCGGCTGCTCGCGGGTGCCGAGGCGCCCGGTCCGCTGGAGATGTGGGACTGGCGGCTCATGCCGGGCGAGGACAGCGCATCCGACCCTCACCCCACCGGCACGGTCGAACTCGTCCACGTCACGTCCGGGGAGCTGACGCTCACCGTCGACGGGGCGGAACACCGCGTGCCGGCCGGCGCGAGCGTCTCCTTCGAGGCCGACACCCCGCACACCTACGGCAACCGGGGCGACGTACCGACGGAGATGATCATGGCCGTCTCGGTGCCGCCCGTGCACTGAGACGCCCCTGAAACGGCCGCCGCGCCGCTGTTACGGTGCGGCCATGCGCGCACCCATCGGAGACTTCGACCACGCCACCCCCGCCCCCGACTGCCTCGACGAGCTCACCGCCCCGGTGGCCGCCGCCGTCCGCGACTGGAGCGGCGGCGTCCCCGCCGACCGGATCCTCTACGTCGACACCGATCCGCTCCGGGCCGACACCGCCGTCTTCGTGGAGCACTACGGCCGGGACCTGCTGGAGCGGTCGGCGAACTGCGTGGTGGTCGCGGGCCGACGCGGCGGCGGGAGCACGCTCGCCGCCTGTGTCGTGCTGTCCACCACCCGCGTCGACGTCAACGGGGTCGTGCGCCGCCACCTCGGTGCCCGCAAGGCGTCCTTCGCCCCGATGGACACGGCGACGGGGGAGACCGGCATGGAGTACGGCGGCATCACCCCGATCGGGCTGCCCGGCGACTGGCCGCTGCTGGTGGACGCGGCCGTCGTCGACCTGCCGTACGTGCTCGTCGGCAGCGGCCGGCGCCGGGGCAAACTGCTGGTGCCGGGCAAGGCGTTCGCGCAGCTCCCGGGGGCGGTCGTCCTGGAGGGACTGGGGATCGCCTGAGGGCGCTCCGCCGCGGTGGCCGCCGGACCGGGCCGGTGGTGGCGCCGGTGCTCAGGACGCTCGGCGCGCCCCGTGGTGGACCAGCGCGAGGTGCGGGTCCGTCTCGCCCGGCACCGGCTCCGGATCGGCGTGGACCAGGGCCGCGGTGAGGCACGGTACGGCGTGCAGCAGGGCGTGCTCGGCGTCGACCGCGATGCGGTGGGCCTCGCGCACCGTGGCCCCGCCGTCCACCACGACCGCCACCTCGGCGCGCAGCCGGTGACCGATCCAGCGCAGCCTCAGCTCGCCCACCCCGCGCACCCCCGGCACCCGCGCCAGCGCCCGCTCGGCCCGGTCCACCAGCGCCGGGTCGACGGCGTCCATCACCCGCCGGAACACCTCCCGCGCGGCGTCCCGCAGGACCAGCACGATCGCCGCCGTGATCGCCAGCCCCACGACCGGGTCCGCGAGCCGCCACCCGAGAGCCGCGCCGCCGGCACCCAGGAGCACGGCCAGCGAGGTGAACCCGTCCGTACGGGCGTGCAGTCCGTCGGCGACCAGGGCGGCCGAGCCGATGGCGCGGCCGACGCGGATGCGGTGGCGGGCCACCCACTCGTTCCCCGCGAACCCGACGAGCGCCGCGACGGCGACCGCCGGCACGTGCGCGACGGGGCGCGGATCGAGGAGCCGGCCGAACGCGGTCCAGCCGGCGAAGGCCGCGGACGCGGCGATGACCAGCACGACGACGACGCCGGCCAGGTCCTCGGCCCGCCCGTAGCCGTAGGTGAAGCGGCGGGTGGCGGCCCGCCGCCCCAGCGCGAAGGCGATGCCCAGCGGGACGGCGGTCAGCGCGTCCGCCGCGTTGTGCACCGTGTCGCCGAGCAGCGCCACCGAACCCGAGACGGCCACCACGGCCGCCTGCGCCAGCGCGGTCACCCCGAGCACCGCCAGCGAGACCCACAGCGCGCGCATGCCCCGGGCAGAGGACTCGAGGGCGGGGTCCAGCTTGCCCGCGGTCTCGTGGGAGTGGGGGGTGAGGAGGCGGACGAGGCGGTGCCGCGGGGACGCCCGGGGATGCCGGTGGTCGTGCCCGCTCCCCGGCCCGGGCTCGTGGTGGTGGTGCGCGTGCTGCCGGCTCACGGGGGCCCCCTTCCGGTGCGCGAAGTGGACGCGGTGGCACCCACGGAGCCATTGTGTGCCTATGAGCGCACGCATGCACCTGTCATCTGCGCAGGACGCGCACCCGCGCACTCCGGGCGAGGAGCGGTTCGCGCTCGCGGCGGAGCTCCTTGCGCTGCTCGGCGACCGCACCCGGCTGACCCTGCTGCACGCCCTGACCGGCGGCGAGGCCGACGTCACCACGCTCACCGAGGCGTGCGGCGCGGCGCGGCCGGCGGTCAGCCAGCACCTGGCGCGGCTGCGTCTCGCGGGGCTGGTGGACACGCGCAAGGAGGGCCGCCGGGTGGTCTACTCGCTGCGCGACGGGCATCTGCGCCGGCTGGTGGACGAGGCGCTGAACGTGGCCGACCACCGCATCGGCAACCGGCCGCCGCACGACTGACGGAGCCGGGCGCCGTCCGGCCGTGCCCGGGTCCCGCCCGGTGCGGGCGGCAGCGGCGGTGGGGAGGGCCCGCGCCGCCGGCCCGTCGTGGCGGCACGGCGCCGTCCGCCTCCCGGGTGCCGGTCCTTCTTCCCGGGCGACCCGCCGGACACGGAGCGGGAGGAGCACACTGACAGGGAGGAAAGTGCAGTGCCTGACCGCTGGAGGTGAGGGGCATGCCCGGATCCCGGTCGCGGTACGTCCCGGATCGAGGACTCACCACCCGCATGGTGACGACGATGTTCCTGATCGGACTGCTCTACGTCGTCTGCGTCGGCGTCCTGCTGGCGCTCCTGCGGAACGCGTGGCCCGTCGTCCTGGTGATCGCGGGTGGCCTGTTCGTCGCGCAGTTCTGGTTCAGCGACCGGATCGTGGCCGCCGGCATGGGGGCGCACGAGGTCACCCCCCGGCAGGCGCCCGAGCTGCACGGCGCGGTGGACCGCGTCTGCGCCCTCGCCGACCTGCCCAAGCCGCGGGTGGCGCTCGCGGACAGCGACATGCCGAACGCCTTCGCCACCGGCCGCAGCCGGGACGCGGCCCTGGTCTGCGTCACCACGGGTCTGCTCCGCCGCCTGGAACCGGAGGAGCTGGAGGGCGTCCTCGCGCACGAGATGGCGCATGTCGCCCATCGCGACGTCGCCGTGATGACCATCGCGTCGTTCCTGGGCGTCCTCGCGGGCATCATGAGCCGCGTCGCGCTCTACAGCGGACTCGGCCGCAACAGCCGTGACACCACCACCGCCATCGCGGCGGTCGTGATCCCCCTGGCCAGCGCCGTCATCTACATGATCAGCTTTCTGCTGACCCGGCTGCTGTCCCGCTACCGCGAGCTGTCCGCCGACCGCTCCGCGGCGCTGCTCACCGGCCGCCCGTCCGCGCTCGCCTCGGCGCTCACCAAGGTGACCGGCCAGATGGCGAGGATCCCGACCAAGGACCTGCGCAAGGCGGAGCCGTTCAACGCCTTCTGGTTCGCGCCGGCCTTCTCCTCCGAGGGAAGCCTGAGCCGGCTGTTCTCCTCCCACCCCACCCTCGAGCAGCGCCTCGACCGGCTCGGCCGGATCTCGGCCCAGCTCGGCCGGGTGTGACGGCCGACGGAGGTACCGCGCAGTGGGACTCCTGGACGCCCTCCTCGGCCGCAGCAAGCCGGTGCGCCCCGACCTCGACCGGCTCTTCGGCCTGCCCTCCGCCGCGATCACCCTCCAGGCGGGAGCCGGCTTCGTCCCGACCGGGACCGGCTCGGTCTGCTTCGCCAGTGTCGAGGGCGGCGCCTTCGACACCCTCCGCCAGGAGGTGCGGGAACTGCTCGACGCCGACCGGGAAGGCGCACCGGTCGAGTACAGCCAGGACACGTACGGATACACCTGGCTGCTCGTCCGCCACGCCCCCGAGGACACGGCCTCCCTGGTCAACGACCTGCACGCGGTCAACACACTGCTGCAGGACGCGGGCTTCGGCCCGCAGTTGCTCTGCTCACTGGCCGTGTTCCGTGCGACGGCGGACCCTCGTGTCCTGGCGCTGGTCTACCTCTACAAGCGCGGCACCTTCTACCCCTTCGCCCCCCTGCCCGACGGCACCGAGAGGCGCGACAACGCGTTGGAGCTCCAGGTCAGGGCGCTCCTCGCGGACGACCTGCGGATCGAGCCCGATCTGGGCCGCTGGTTCCCGGTGTGGGGCGCGCCGGGCCTCGGCGGGAGCCGGTGAACGGCCGGGAGGAGACTGCGCCCTCGAACCGGCGCCTTCGAACCGGCGCCCTCGGACCGGCGCGGGCCGGACCCCGGCACGACCGACCGGCGGGCCGGTGCCTCACCGGCCCGGGACCGTGAGGAGAGGAGGCGACGGACCCCGCTGCGAAGCGTGCGGCGCGACCCCGGGGCGGCGCCTACGAAAGGGTCCGGCCCAGCCGCGGTATCTCGATCGCCGGGCAACGGTCCATCACCATGTGCAGACCCGCCGCGCGGGTCCGCTCGTAGGCCGCCCCGTCGACGACGCCGAGCTGGAACCACACCGCCCCGGCGCCCTTGGCCACCGCCTCGTCCGCGACGGCCCCCGCCAGCTCGCTGTTGACGAACACGTCCACCACGTCCACGTCGAAGGGGACGTCCGCGAGCGAGGCGTACCCCCGCTCGCCGTGCACCGTCTCGGCCTTCGGGTGCACCGGCACCACGCGCTTGCCGAAGCGCTGCAGCACCTGGGCGACGCCGTACGCCGCGCGCTGCCGGTTCGACGACAGGCCCACCACGGCCCAGGTGTCGCCGAGCTCGGTGAGGATCTTGCGGACCGTTGCGTCGTCGCCGTACACCGTCGGCCTCCCGGAGCGTCGTGAACATGCCGTTCTCCCCGCAACGCCCCGGGGCCCGCGGTGATTCCCGGCGGCGGCCGCCCCTCCGGGCGGGTCCGGATCCGCCACGGCGGCCCGGAAAGCGCGCGAGATGCCTGCGCGCGACCGCCCGCGCGCCTACGCTCGCCTCGTGCTGCGCATCACCGACGCCCGAACCGGCGAACTCGTGGACGCCGCCCCCGCCCGGCGGGGCCTGACCCGCGTCCAGGCCCACCCGCGCGGGTCCGACCCGACGGACCTGCGCGTGCTGCTCGTCGCCGACCTGCTCGTCCGCGCCCTGGAACTCGGCGGCACCCCGGTGTGGGCGCTGCTCACCGGCGAGCGGCGGCAGGCGGAACTGCGCGCGGCGGGCGCGGCGCTCGGCGTCCGGCCCTTCGAGGACGGCCGGGACACGGGCAGCGGCCTGGGCGAGGCACAGGTCCTGCACGTGGTGGGCGAGGGCGGCGCGGCACCCGACGGAGTGCACGTCGCCGTGGCCCCCGTCCACTGGGAGGCACCCGGCCCACCCGGCGACACCGACCCCGCCGTGCTGCGCCTCGTCCTGCTCGCGCAGCCCCGGAGCACCCCCCTGCGGGTCGACAGGGCCGCCCTGGACGACGCCGGCGACACCCTCGCCCACTGGCGCCGCGCGGTCGCCGCCTGGGCGCACCGGCCCTCCCGGCCCATCCCCGACCGGGTGCGCGCGGACCTGCGCGCCGCCTGGGAGGACGATCTGGAGGCGGCCGGCGTGCTCCGCGTCCTGCACGCGGTGGAGGGCGACGCGGACCTGGCGGACGGCGCCCGCTTCGAGACCTACGCCTACGCGGACCGGCTGCTCGGCCTCGACCTCACCCGCGACCTGGGAGCCCCGGCATGACCGGGCACACCGGGACCGGACCGCCGCGCCGCCTGGTCGTCCTGCGCCACGCCAAGTCCGCCCGGCCGGAGGGCGTCGCCGACCACGAGCGTCCCCTCGCCCCGCGCGGACGCGCGGACGCGCCCGCCGCCGGACGCGCCCTCGCCGAGGCCGGCTGCCTGCCGGACCTCGCGCTGTGCTCCACCGCCGTACGGGCCCGCCGGACCTGGGAGCTGGCCGCCGCGCAGTGGGACACGTCCCCGCCGGTCCGCCACGATCCGCGGCTGTACGCCGCCGGCGTCCCCGAGCTGCTGGCCGTGGTGCGCGAGGCGCCGGCCGAGGCCGGGACGCTGCTGCTGATCGGCCACAACCCCGGCCTGGAGGACCTCGTCCTGACGCTGGCCGGCGACGGCTTGGACGACACCCTGGACCGCGTCCGCGAGAAGTTCCCGACCTCCGCCGTCGCCGTCCTGTCCTGGCACGGCGCCGACTGGCGGGACCTCGCCCCCGGCGCCGCGCTGCTGACCTCGGTGACCGTGCCCCGCGGCGGGGAGGGATGACCGGGGCGTCCGGCCCGCACGGCGGAGCATAGGCTGGCCGGATGCAGGACGAGTACCGCACCGTCGCGCGCGCGGGTGTGCACGAGATCGAGATCAACCGCTCCCGCTTCCTGTGCGCCCTCGCCCCGGCGGCCACCGAGCGGGAGGCGCAGGACTTCGTCGCCGCCGTGCGCAAGGAGCACGCCGACGCCACCCACAACTGCTGGGCGTACGTCATCGGCGCCGACGCCTCGGTCCAGAAGGCCAGCGACGACGGCGAGCCCGGCGGCACCGCGGGCGTCCCCATGCTCCAGATGCTGCTCCGCCGCGACATGCGGTACGTCGTCGCCGTCGTCACCCGCTACTACGGCGGTGTCAAACTCGGCGCCGGCGGACTCATCCGCGCCTACGGCGGCGCCGTCGGCGAGGCCCTGGACACCCTCGGCACGATCACCCGGCGCCGCTTCCGGCTGGCCACGGTGACCGTCGACCACCAGCGGGCCGGCAAGATCCAGAACGACCTGCGCGCCACCGGCCGCGCGGTGCGGGACGTGCACTACGGGGAGGAGGTCACGATCGAGATCGGCCTCCCGGACGCCGACGTGGCCGCCTTCCGCGCCTGGCTGGCCGACGCGACCGCGGGCACGGCCGGGTTCGAGCTCGGCGGGGAGGCGTACGGGGACGCGTGACGGCCACCGGCCGCGAAGTCCCGCTCCCGGAAGGGGACATGACGGGCACGGCCGGACCGGGCCGGGACGGAGCGATCCGGGAGCGACCGCCCGTGCTGTCGGGCCCGGCGGATACCCTGCGGGAATCATGAGACTGCTGCACACTTCCGACTGGCACCTGGGCCGGTCGTTCCACCGGGTCGGCATGCTCGGGGCCCAGGCCGCGTTCGTCGACCACCTCGTCACCACCGTGCGCGAGCGCGAGGTGGACGCGCTGGTCGTGTCGGGAGACGTGTACGACCGCGCGGTGCCGCCGCTCGCCGCGGTCGAGCTGTTCGACGACGCCCTGCACCGCCTCGCCGGGCTCGGGGTGCCGACGGTGATGATCTCCGGCAACCACGACTCGGCCCGCCGTCTCGGCGTCGGCGCCGGACTCATCGGGCGCGCGGGCATCCACCTGCGCACCGAACCGTCCGAGTGCGGCACGCCCGTGGTGCTGTCCGACGCCCACGGCGAGGTCGCCTTCTACGGGCTGCCGTACCTCGAACCCGCGCTGGTGAAGGACGAGTTCGCAGTGGAGAGGGCCGGCCACGAGGCGGTGCTCGCCGCCGCCATGGAGCGGGTCCGCGCCGATCTGGCCGCCCGCGCGCCCGGCACCCGCTCCGTCGTCCTCGCGCACGCCTTCGTCACCGGCGGCCGACCCAGCGACAGCGAGCGGGACATCACCGTCGGGGGAGTGGCCGCCGTCCCCGCCGGGGTGTTCGACGGCGTCGACTACGTGGCGCTCGGGCACCTGCACGGCTGCCAGACCCTCACCGAGCGGGTGCGCTACTCCGGTTCCCCGCTGCCGTACTCCTTCTCGGAGGCGGACCACCGCAAGAGCATGTGGCTGGTGGACCTGGCCGCCGACGGGGCCGTCACCGCGGAGCGCGTCGACTGCCCGGTGCCGCGCGCCCTGGCCCGGATCCGCGGCACCCTGGAGGAACTGCTCGCCGATCCCGCACTGGCGCGGCACGAGGAGGCGTGGGTCGAGGCGACGCTCACCGACCCGGTCCGCCCGGCCGACCCCATGGCCCGGCTGACCGAGCGCTTCCCGCACACCCTCAGCCTCGTCTTCGCCCCGGACCGGCCGGCGGACGACCCGGAGGTGTCCTACGCCCGCCGCCTCGCCGGCCGCGACGACCAGCAGATCGCCGAGGACTTCGTGGCCCATGTGCGCGGCGCCGGCCCCGACGAGCACGAACGCGCCGTCCTACGGGACGCCTTCGACGCGGTCCGCGCGGACGAGGCGGTACGGGAGGTGGCCCGGTGAGGCTGCACCGGCTGGACATCACCGCCTTCGGGCCCTTCGGGGACTTGCAGTGCGTCGACTTCGACGAGCTGTCCGCCGCCGGGCTCTTCCTGCTGCACGGCCCCACCGGTGCCGGGAAGACCTCGGTGCTGG
Organism: Streptomyces viridosporus T7A; assembly: GCF_008704515.1. Taxonomy (NCBI): domain Bacteria; kingdom Bacillati; phylum Actinomycetota; class Actinomycetes; order Kitasatosporales; family Streptomycetaceae; genus Streptomyces; species Streptomyces viridosporus. Next base: position 1,587,649 of record NZ_CP023700.1, on the reverse strand, counting down.
ACGCCGTCTGCTACGCCCTGTACGGCTCCGTCCCCGGAGCCCGGCAGAGCGGCCAGGGCACGGCCCTGCGCAGCGACCACGCCGAACCCGGGACCCGCACCTCGGTCACCCTCGAACTCACCGTCGCCGGGCGCCGGTTGGAGATCACCCGGCAACCGCCCTGGGAGCGCCCGAAGAAGCGCGGCACGGGCACCACGCTCGACAAGGCGCAGACCTGGCTGCGCGAGTACGACGCGGCAGCCGGGAGCTGGAAGGACCTCAGCCGCTCGCACCAGGAGATCGGCGAGGAGATCGCCCAGCTCCTCGGCATGAGCCGGGAGCAGTTCTGCCAGGTCGTCCTGCTGCCCCAGGGCGACTTCGCGCGCTTCCTGCGCGCCGACGCCGAGGCACGCGGCAGACTGCTCGGCCGCCTCTTCGACACCCGCCGCTTCGCCGACGCCGAGAAGCGCCTCGCCGAACGCCGGCGCGCCACCGAGGCGCAGGTGCGCGACGGCGACACCGCCCTGCTGGCCGACGCGCACCGCATGCAGCAGGCCGCGGGCGACGCCATGGAACTGCCCCCACTGGCCCCGGGCGAGCCGGGACTGGCCGAGGCCGTGCTGGGCGCGGCCGCCGTGGCCCGCAGCACCGCACGCGAACAGCTCGCCGTCGCCCGCTGCCGCCTCACCGCCGCCGAGTCCGCCCAGGCCGCCGCCGACCGGGCCCTGGACGACGCACGCGAACGGGACCGGCTGCAAAGGCGGTTCGCCGAGGCGCAGGAGCGGGCGGCGCGGCTTCGGGAGGGGGCCGCGGCCCACCGGGAGGCGCAGGAGCGCTGGGAGCGGGCCCGCAAGGCCGAGACGGTCGCCCCCGCCCTGGAGTTGCGGGACGCCGCCGACGCGGAGCACCGCCGGGCGGCCGAGGCCGAGGCACGGGCGCGCGCCCTGCTCCCGGCGTCCCGCGCGGGCGAGGGGGCGGCCGGGCTGGCGGCCGCCGCACGCAGGGCGACCGAGGAACTGGGCGCGCTGGAGTCGGCCCGGCGGGCCGAGCGGAGGCTGGCCGGACTCCTCGAGGAACGGGCCGACCTGGACCGCCAGGAGCGCGCCGATGCGGAGGCGTTGGAGGACGCGGAGACCTGGCTCGCGGGGTGGGAGGAGACCCGGGCCGGCCTCCAGGACGCCATCGAGGCCGCCCAACGGGCCGCGGCGGACGCGGGAGAGCTCGCCGTGCAGCACGAGGCGGCCCGGAAGCGGCTCTCGGCGGCCCGGCAGCGGGACCGGCTCGCCGCCGACACCGAGGACGCCCGGCTCAGGGCGCTCGCCTCGGCCGAACGGGCGGTGACGGCCCGCACGCACTGGCTCGACCTCAAGGAGCAGCGGCTGAGCGGCATCGCCGCCGAACTGGCCGCCGGCCTCACCGACGGCGCGCCCTGCGCGGTCTGCGGCGCCACCGAGCACCCCGCCCCCGCCCGCAAGGTGGACGGACACGTCGACCGCGAGGCGGAGGAGCGCGCCCTGGCCGACTGCCGGCGGGCGGAGGAACGGCACGCCGAGGACGAGCGACGCCTCGGCGGCCTGCGCGAGGCGCTGGCCGCCGCCGGCGCGGAGGCCGGCGACACGCCCACCGAACGGCTCGCCCGCACCGTCGAGGAGCTGGAGGGCCGGTACGCCGGGGCCAGGGCCGCCGCCTCGGTCCTGCACTCCGTCCAGGAGGAGCTGCGGCGGGCGGAGCACGAGCACGGACTGCGGACCGCCGCCCAGCGGGAGGCGGCGGTCCGGGCCGCCGCCCGGGTGGGCCACCGCGACCGGCTGGACCGTGAGAAGGCCGCCCTGGAGGAGGAGGTGGACCGGGCGCGGGGAACCGCGGCCGGCGTGGCCGCGCGCGCCGCGCAACTGGAGCGGGACGTCACCCGGCTCACGGACGCGGCCGACGCCGCCCGCACCGCCGAGGACGCCGCCCGGCGGCTCAAGGACGCCGACGCCCGGCTCGCCGACGCCGCCTTCCGCGCGGGCTTCGACACCCCGCAGGCCGCGGCCGACGCCCTCCTCGACGACGCCGCCCACCGCGAACTGCAACGGCGCCTGGACGCCCGGCAGCACGAGGAGGCCGCCGTGCGCGCGGTGCTCGCCGAACCGGAGACCGCGGCCGCCGCCCGGCAACCGCGCGCCGATCCCGCCTCCGCGCAGCGGGCCGCCGAGGAGGCGGCCCGCCGGGTGCGCGAGGCGGCCTCCGCGTGCGACGCCGCCGCCCGCCGCTGCGCCGAGCTCGACCGGCTCTCCGCGCGGGTCGCCGCCTCGGTGCGCCGACTGGGGCCGCTGCGCGAGGAGTACGACCGCGTGGCCCGCATGGCCGGCCTCGCCGCGGGCACCTCGGCCGACAACGAGCGCAGGATGCGTCTGGAGTCGTACGTCCTGGCGGCACGCCTGGAGCAGGTCGCCGCCGCCGCGACCGTGCGGCTGCACCGCATGTCGTCCGGCCGCTACACCCTCGTCCACTCCGACGACCGCACCGGACGCGGCCGCAGCGGACTCGGCCTGCACGTCGTGGACGCCTGGACCGGCCGGGAGCGCGACACGGCGACCCTCTCGGGCGGCGAGACGTTCTTCGCCTCGCTCGCCCTCGCACTCGGTCTCGCCGACGTCGTCACCGACGAGGCGGGCGGGGTCCGGCTGGACACCCTCTTCATCGACGAGGGCTTCGGCAGCCTCGACGACCAGACCCTCGACGAGGTCCTGGACGTCCTGGACTCCCTGCGCGAACGCGACCGCAGCGTGGGCATCGTCAGCCACGTCGCCGATCTGCGGCGACGGATCCACGCCCAGTTGGAGGTCGTCAAGGGCCGCTCGGGATCGGTGCTGCGGCAGCGCGGGGTCCGCTGACCGGGACGCGGGCCCGGTGCGCCGCGGCTCCGCCGGCCCGCCGGGAAAACCCGGGTGCGCCGGGTCCGCGCGCCCGCCATCATGAGTGATCATGCCGAAGCTTCCGCATCCCACTCCCGAAGCACTGCGCCGCGACCCCCTGCCGCTGCGCGGCCGAACCGCGCTGGTCACCGGGGCCAGCAGGCGCGGCGGCATCGGACATGCCGTGGCCCGGCGCCTCGCCGCCCACGGCGCGAGCGTCTACCTGCACCACCACGTGCCGCACGACGCCGCCATGCCCTGGGGCGCCGACCGGATCGAGGAGGTGACCGCCTCCGTGCGCGAGGCCCTGGGCGACCCCGGCGCGCGGGTGGCCGCCGGGCCGGGCGACCTCGCCGACCCGGACGTCCCCGCCGAACTGCACGCCCGGGCCACCGAGGCGCTCGGCGGACGGCTCGACGTCCTCGTCGCCAACCACGCCCTCAGCGGCTCCGACGGCAGCCTCGACGCGATCGACGCGGGCATGCTGGACGCCCACTGGGCCGTCGACACCCGCTCGGTGCTGCTGCTCGTCCAGGCCCACGCCCGCCACCGGGCCGCGCTGCCGCCGCGCACCCCGGGCGGGCGCGTGATGATGATGACCTCCGGGCAGGACATCGCCGGCGGCATGCCGTACGAGATCGCCTACGCCCTCCAGAAGGGCGCGCTCGCCTCCGTCACCCGCTCCCTGGCGACCGCGCTCGCGGAGCACGCGGTCACCGTGAACACCGTCAACCCCGGCCCGGTCGACACGGACTACCTGACCGGCGACGCCTACGACGCCGTCGCCGCGTGCTTCCCCGCCGGGCGCTGGGGCATGCCCGACGACCCCGCCCGCCTCATCGCGTGGCTGGCCACGGACGAGGCGGACTGGATCACCGGTCAGGTCATCGACTCGGAAGGAGGCTTCCGGCGCTGACGGCGCCGGTTCGGGCGCACGGCCGGATCACAGCGCCGACAGCTCCTCCACCAGGTCGTCCAGACCCAGCGAGCCCTGGGACAGCGCCGCCATGTGCCAGGCCTTGAGGTCGAAGGCGTCGCCGTGCCGCTCGCGGGCGTTCTCCCGGCCCAGCAGCCAGGCCCGCTCGCCGAGCTTGTAGCCGATCGCCTGGCCCGGGATCGACAGGTAGCGGGTCATCTCGCTCTCCACGAAGTCCGCCGGACGGCTGCTGTGCGCCCCGAAGAACTCCTGCGCCAGCTCCGGCGTCCAGCGCTCGCCGGGGTGGAAGGGCGAGTCCGCCGGGATCTCCAGCTCCAGGTGCATGCCGATGTCGACGATGACCCGCAGGGCCCGCATCATCTGCGCGTCCAGGTAGCCCAGCCGCTCCTCCGCGTCCGTGAGGAACCCGAGTTCGTCCATCAGCCGCTCCGCGTACAGCGCCCAGCCCTCGGCGTTGGCGCTGACCATGCCCACGGACGCCTGGTAGCGGGAGAGGTCCTCGGCCACGTGCACCCACTGCGCCAGCTGGAGGTGGTGGCCGGGCACGCCCTCGTGGTACCAGGTCGAGACCAGGTCGTAGACCGGGAAGCGGGTCAGGCCCATCGTGGGCAGCCAGGTGCAGCCCGGCCGGGAGAAGTCCTCCGACGGAGGCGTGTAGTACGGCGCCGCCGCGCTGCCCGGCGGAGCGATCCGCGACTCCACCCTCCGCACCCGCTCGGCGAGGTCGAAGTGGGTGCCGTCCAGGGAGTCGATCGCCCGGTCCATCACGCCCTGGAGCCAGTCCCGGACCTCGTCGACGCCCTCGACGTGCCGGCCGTGCTCGTCGAGGTGGGCCAGCGCCACCCAGGGCGTCTCGGCGCCGGGCAGGATCTTCTCGGCCTCCTTCCGCATCTCGCCGAGCAGGCGGTGGTACTCGGACCAGCCGTACGCGTACGCCTCGTCCAGGTCGAGGTCGGTGCCGTTGAAGTAGCGGGCCCGGCGGGCGTAGCGCTCCCGGCCCACGGTGTCCGGCGCGCCCTCGATCGCCGGCGCGTACACGTCGCGCATCCAGTCCCGCAGCTCCGCCAGGGCGGCGGTGGCCGCGCGGGCCGCCTCGTCCAGCTCCGCGCGCAGGGCGTCCGGGCCGGGCGAGACGAAGTCCTCGAACCAGCCGCGGCCCTCGCCGGTGTCCGCCCACTCGGTGAGCTGCCCGACGAACGTGGCCGTCGGGCGCGGAGCCGCGTACAGCTCGCGCTCCAGGCCGAGCGCGAGGGACTGCCGGTAGCCGGCCAGCGCGGCCGGCACCGCGCGCAGCCGCTCGGCGATCGCCGCCCAGTCCTCGTCCGTCTGCGCCGGCGTCACCGTGAACACCTCGCGCACCGCGTGCGCGGGCGTCGCCATGTTGCCGACCGAGCGCAGGCCCTCGTCGGCCTCGTGCACGGCCAGCTCCGCGGTGAGCCGCTCGCGCAGCAGGCGGGCGCAGCGGCGCTCGACGGCGCTGTCCGCGCCGGGGCGGCGCTCGGCCTCCTCGAGCCGTGCGAGCGTGGCCCGCTGGAGCTCGGCGAGCGCCTCCTGACCGGCGGGTGAGAAGTCGGGCAGACGGGAGGAACTCTCCTTCACGCCGAGGAAGGTCCCGGTGACCGGGTCGAGGGCGACGAGCTCGTCGACGTAGGCGTCGGCGACCTGACGGGGCAGCGCGCTGTTGGTCTCAGACATGCGGACCATCCTGGTACGCGGCCCGTCGCACGTCACCCGCTTTGTGCTGAGGGCGAAGGCGGCAGCAGCGGACCGCAGTCCCACTGCTGGAAGATCAGCCGGGTCTCCACGCGCGCCACCTCCCGCCGGGCCGTGAACTCGTCGAGCACCAGCCGCTGCAGATCCGCCATGTCCGCGACCGCGACATGCACGAGGTAGTCGTCCGGGCCGGTCAGGTGGAACACGGTCAGCGACTCGGGCAGCGCCCTGATCCGCTCCACGAAGGGCCCCACCAGCTCCCGCCGGTGCGGTCTGACCTGCACCGACAGCAACGCCTGCAGACCCCGGCCCAACCTGGCCGGATCCAGCTTCAGCCGGTGCCCGAGGATCACGCCGGACCGGCGCAGCCGGGCCACCCGGTCCAGGCAGGTGGACGGCGCGACCCCGACCTGGGCGGCGAGGTCCCGGTACGTCGTCCGGGCGTCGTTCTGCAACAGCCGCAGCAGATGGAGGTCCACCGGATCCAGTACGACAGATTCGGCCACGGCCCGAACGTAACACGGGGATCCGCTCCGGTGACCCGATCCGTGTTCACCCTTCCGTCCATGGACCTGGGCATGGACACGCGCGCCACCAAGAGAGCACTCGACACCGAGGCCGTGCACGCCGGCCGGGACGACCTCGCCGGGCAGGGGCTGCACGCCCCGCCGATCGACCTGTCCACCACCTACCCCTCGTACGACAGCCGCGGCGAGGCCGACCGGATCGACGCCTTCGCCACCACCGGCGCCGAACCGGACGGCCCGCCGGTCTACGGGCGGCTCGGCAACCCGACCGTCGCCCGCTTCGAGACCGCCCTGGCCCGCCTGGAGGGCACCGAGTCGGCGGTCGCCTTCGCCAGCGGCATGGCCGCGCTCAGCGCCGTCCTGCTGGTCCGCGGCTCCATGGGCCTGCGCCACGTCGTGGCGGTGCGGCCCCTGTACGGGTGCAGCGACCACCTGCTGACCGCCGGACTGCTCGGCTCCGAGGTGACCTGGACCGACCCGGCCGGGGTCGCCGACGCGCTGCGCCCGGACACCGGCCTGGTGCTGGTCGAGTCCCCGGCCAACCCCACGCTCGCCGAGGTCGACCTGCGGGCCGTGGCGCACGCCTGCGGCTCCGTGCCGCTCCTCGTCGACAACACCTTCGCCACCCCGGTGCTCCAGCGCCCGGCCGAGCACGGGGCGCGGCTGGTGCTGCACAGCGCGACCAAGTACCTCGGCGGGCACGGGGACGTGCTGGCGGGCGTCGTGGCCTGCGACGAGGAGTTCGCCGGACGGCTGCGCCAGGTGCGCTTCGCCACGGGCGGCGTACTGCACCCGCTGGCCGGCTACCTGCTGCTGCGGGGCCTGTCGACCCTCCCGGTGCGGGTCCGGGCGGCCTCCGCGAACGCCGCCGAGCTCGTCCGCCGGCTCGCCGCCGACCCGCGCGTGGCCCGGGTGCACTACCCGCGCGTCGGCGGGGCGATGGTCTCCTTCGAGGTGCACGGCGACCCGCACGAGGTGATCGGCGCCGTACGGCTGATCACCCCGGCGGTGAGCCTCGGCAGCGTGGACTCCCTCATCCAGCACCCGGCGTCGATCAGCCACCGCATCGTCGACGCCGAGGACCGCAGGAACGCAGGGGTGAGCGACCGGCTGCTGCGGCTCTCGGTCGGCCTGGAGGACGTCGAGGACCTGTGGGCCGACCTGGACCGGGCCCTGGGGGAGCGGGCCGGTGCGCCGGCCCGCTCGGAGGCGCTGGCGCAGGGCTGAGGCTCCGCGCGCCCCTCGGTCCGCCCGGCGGGTCACGCCGGGCGGACCGAGGGGGCGCCGTACGGGGAGCTACGACCGGCCGATCCCCGTACGCGGGCCGCGGAGCTCGAAGAGGCGGCCCACGGCCGGCTCGGCGTCCAGGCGGGCCGTGAGGACCAGGGTGCCCTCCTCGATCTGGTAGTCGAGGGGGAGCCCGAGGCCGCGCATCGCGGCGACCATGCCGGTGTTGGAGGCCTGCGTCACGGCGTACACGGTGGCGCAGCCGGCCTCGGCGGCCAGGGCGACCAGCCGGGCGAGGAGTTCGCCGCCGACGCCCCGGCGCTGCCAGGCGTCCTCCACGATCAGCGCCACCTCGGTCTCGTCGCCGTCCCACAGCAGGTGGCCGAGGCCGACGACGCGGCCGGAGGCCGTCTGCGCGGCGAGCGTCCGCCCGAAGCGCGGACCGAGCAGGTGGTTCAGGTAGCGGTCCGCGTCGCCGACCGGCCCGTGGTACCGCATGCGCAGGGTTCGCTCCGAGCACCGCTCGTGCATCGCCCGCGCCGCCGGCAGGTCGCCGGTGTCCGCCCGGCGCACGGAGATGTCGCTGCCCTCGGGCAGCGTGAGCACGTCCCGGCCGCGCGGGATCCTCGGGCCGAGCCGGGCGTCCAGGTCCACCAGCGCCCGGGCCCGGGCGAACTCGGCCGGGGTGAACGGCAGACGGGGCCGCTCCACGGTGATCAGTCCGCCCTCCGGGGCGCGCAGCCGCATCACGGTGCCCTCCAGGGTCCCCTCCACCGGCACGGCCGGCGCCGTCCCGTGGCCGCCGAACGGTGCGGCGGGCAGGGAACGGATCGTGCACCGCCCCAGCAACTGGCGGAGCACCAGCGGAAGTTCGGAGGTGTCCTGGGCGGCGCGGGCGGCCAGCCCCAGCACCCGGGTCGGGGCGTCCACCAGGTCGTGGGCGTCGGCCCGCTCGATCCAGGTGTCCGCGCCCCCGGCGCGCGACACCGCTCCGGTGAGGTCGGACCCGGTCAGGCCGGCCGGGACCCGCAGCAGGAACTCGTCCACCGTGGCCCCGCCCAGCGGGTGCGTCTGCAGGCTGAGGATGTCGACGTGCCGCTCGGCCAGCGCCGTGCACAGCGCGGCCAGCGAACCCGGTGCGTCCTTCACCGTCGTCCGCATCCGCCACAGGGCGCCCTCCCCGGCCACCGCGGCGGGCGGCCGGGCGGCGCCGGTACCGCAGGCCGGTGGCGCGTGGCCGTGGCGGCGTGCCCACCACGTGCGGAACGCCGCCCGGCACAGTTCGGCGAGCCCGGCCGGGGTCCACCGGCGGTGCGTGGTGCGTCCGTGCCGGGCGTGGGTCGCTTCAGACATGTCTCGACTCATACCGCCACTGTGGAGGAATCGTGTTTCGCGACCACGAACGCACCGTGACTGGCGAGTAAAGACTCCTTATGTCTGTTTTTGTCGGGTCGTCGGCCGGTTGGTGTCGCGTCACTGACCGACCAGGCCCGGCTGCAGCCTCTTGGTGTACAGCACGGTGCCGTCCTGCTCCCGCAACCGCACCGTCAGCACGCCGCTGTCGCCGTCGATGTCCACCTCGCCGAAGTACTGGTGGCCGCCGGCGGGCGAGACGTTCGACGCGGTGGGCGCCTTCACGAACACCCGCTCCGGGCCGAAGGTGCCGTCGAGCGCGACGGCCGGGAAGGCGCCCGCGTTCAACGGGCCGGAGACGAACTCCCAGAACGGCTCGAAGTCGCCGAACGCGGCCCGCGAGGGCTGGTAGTGCTGGGCCGAGGTGTGGTGCACGTCGGCCGTCAGCCACACCGTGCCGGTGATCCGCCGGTGCTTGACGAACCGCAGCAGCTCCGCGATCTGCAGCTCCCGCCCCAGCGGCGCCCCCGGGTCGCCCTGGGCGACCGCCTCGACGTTCTGCCGCCCCTCGGTGGTGTCGGGCACGACGAGACCGATCGGCATGTCGGCGGCGATCACCTTCCACACCGCCCGCGACCGCGCCAGCTCCCGCTCGAGCCACTCCAGTTGCTCGCGCCCGAGGATGCCCTGCGGGTCGACGACCTGGTCGCCGGGGGAGTTGGCGCCCCGGTACGTCCGCATGTCCAGCACGAACACGTCGAGCAGCGGCCCCTGCCGCAGGACCCGGTACACCCGCCCCTCCCGGGCGCCCGGCCGCGGCGTGGACATCGGGAAGTACTCGCCGAACGCGCGCCGCGCCCGGGCCGCCAGCACGTCGACGCTCTTCTCGGTGTACCGGGCGTCCGTGTCCGCGATCCGCTGGCCGGGGTACCAGTTGTTGCGCACCTCGTGGTCGTCCCACTGCACGACGGACGGCACGTGGGCGTTGAACCGGCGCAGGTTCTCGTCGAGCAGGTTGTAGCGGAAGGCGCCCCGGAACTCGGCGAGGGTCTCGGCGACCTTGGACTTCTCCTCGGTGGTGATGTTCCGCCAGGTGCCGCCGTCCGGCAGGGCCGCGGTGGCGGCGATGGGACCGTCGGCGTAGACGGTGTCGCCGCTGAACAGGAAGAAGTCCGGGTCGAGCCGTGCCATCGCGTCGAAGATGCGGTAGCCGCCGAGGTCGGGGTTGATGCCCCAGCCCTGTCCGGCCAGGTCGCCCGACCACACGAACCGCACACCGTCGCGCCGCCGCGCCGCCGCCGTGCGGAACGTGCCGGTGACCGGCTCCCCGGTGCGGCGCGGGTCGTCGGGGTCGGCGAGCAGCACGCGGTAGTGGATCCGCTCGCCGGGCGGCAGCCCGTGCAGCCGGGTGGTACCGGTGAAGTCCGTGCCCGCGCCGAGCAGCGGGCCGTGCCACCGGTGCGGACGGCGGAACGACTCGGTCGCCGACGTCTCGACGATCATCCGGGCCGGACGGTCGGAACGCACCCACACCAGTGCGGAGTCACGGGTCACGTCGCCCGTCTGCACGCCCCAGGCGGCCCGCGGGCGACCGGACCGGGCGAAGGCGGGCGCCGTGCCGAGCGCGGTGGGCAGGGTCAGGGCCGCCGAGGCCGCGAGGGAGCCGCGCAGGACCGCGCGGCGGTCGGGGAGCGGACGGTGGGACATGGATGCGCCTCCAGGTACGGGTTCCGGCCGGTCGGTGTGCGCTGCCACACCTACGGGGGCGACGAGGCTCGCACGCGAACCCCGGGTGAACAACCGTGCGGCGGCGGTGAGTCGACGCGCCCCGGCCCTCAGCCGGTGACGGCCTCGGCCATCAGGCGCACCCCCTCGTGGATCCGTGCGGGCGGCACGTGCGCGTAGCCCAGCACGAGCCGCACGCCCCCGTCCGCCCCGTCGTCGTGGGCCGCGCCGGTGCGCGCGTGGTCCGCGAGCGGGCGCACCGCCGCACCGGCCCCCGCCACGCGTGCGAGGAAGCGCTCCCGCGGCCCGTACCGCCGAGGCAGCGAGGCGATGACGTGCAGCCCCGCCGCGATCCCGGACACCTCGGCGCCCGGGAAGTGCGCGCCCAGGGCGGCGACCAGGGCGTCGCGCCGCTCGCGGTAGGCGCGCAGGCAGCGGCGCAGCTGGCGGTCGTAGTCGCCGCGCTCCAGGAACCGCGCGAACAGCGCCTGGTCCAGGGCCGGATGGCCGAGGTCCATGGTCCGCTTGCGCTCCACCACCTCCTCGGTCCACGACCGCGGCACCAGCAGCCAGCCGAGCCGCAGCCCCGGGGCGAGGGACTTGCTGACCGAGCCGGTGTACGCCACGTGCTCGGGGTCGAGTCCCTGCAGCGCGCCGACGGGCGCGCGGTCGTAGCGGAAGTCGCCGTCGTAGTCGTCCTCGAGGACGATCCCGTCCACGGACCGCACCCAGTCGAGCAGTTCGGCCCGGCGCCGCGCGGAGTAGGCGATGCCGGTGGGGAACTGGTGCGCCGGCGTCACGACGACCGCCCGTACCCCCGACGCCCGCAACGGCTCCATGGCGAGCCCCTCCCCGTCCACGGGCACGGGCACGGCGGAGACCCCGGACGAGGCGTACAGGGCGTCGTGCTGCGGGCTTCCGGGGTCCTCCACGCCGACCGTGCGCAGCCCGCGCGCGCGGAGCGCGGAGCCGAGCAGCGTCGTCGCCTGCGCGACCCCGGAGACCACCACGATCCGCTCGGGATCGGCCACCACGCCCCGGCGTCGTACGAGCAGTTCGGCCAGCGCCGTGCGCAACCGGGGCAGGCCGCGCGGATCGGGGTACCCCAGCTCCCGGTGCGGGAGGTCCGCCAGCACGCTGCGCTGCGCCGCGGCCCAGGCGGAGCGCGGGAACAGCGACAGGTCGGGGGTGCCGGGGACGAAGTCGGCGCGGGCGCCCGAGGAGCGCGGGGCGAGGTCGTGCGCGCGCGGCCGGGCGGCCCGTACCGCGTCTCCCACCCATGTCCCGGCGCCCCGGCCGGAGCGCAGGTAGCCCTCCGCGGTCAACTGCTCGTACGCCGTGGTGATCAGCCCGCGCGACACCCCGAGGTCGGCGGCCAGGTCACGGCTCGACGGCAGCCGGGTCCCCGGCGCCAGCCGGCCCGACCGCACCGCCTCGCGCAGCGCCGCCTGCAGGGAACGGCCCCGCGCGCGTGCCGGTGCGGAGGCGGCGGGCAGGAGCAACTCCCAGGCGGGGGAGGCAAGGTCCCCGTCGGAGTCGGTGTGCGGTGGCGTCATGACAGGGACCCTAGGGGGCCGGCCGTCCGCGGGAGCCGCCGGGCGGCCTTCAGCGGCGGCTGCCGTCGAGGAGGACGCGCGCGACCAGCGCCGGGTCGTCGTTCATCGGGACGTGGCCGCAGCCGGGCAGCCGGACCAGCCGGGCCCCGGGGATGGTCCGCTTGGCGCGGACGCCCTGCCGGGGGACGAGCAGCCGGTCGCGGGCGCCCCAGGCGACGGTCACGGGGATGCCGGGCACGTCGTCGGTGAACCGCACGGTGGTGCCCGCGCGGAGGGTCTCGGTGAAGCCGGTGGCACCGGCGAGCGCGAGCGTCTCGGCGACCACGGCCTCGGGCGAACGGCGCCCCGGGCGGGCGTAGATGGTGCTGGTCAGCGCCGCCCGGCCGGCTGCCGAGCGGGCGAGGCGCCGGACCAGCGGCAGCGGCATCCGCTCCGCGACCCGCCGCATGCCGATCAGCACGGCGAAGGCGTACCGCCGCTCGGCCGGGGTCCAGAAACCGGCCGGGGACAGCGCGGTGACGGACCGGACGAGCTTCTCGCGGCCCATGCCCAGGGCCAGCAGGCCGCCGAGCGAGTTGCCCGCGACATGCGGCCGGTCCAGTTCCAGCGCCGCGCACAGGGCGCCGAGCGCGGCGTTCATGGTCGGCAGGTCGTGGGTGAGGCCGTCGGGCAGCGCGGGGGAGGCGCCGAAACCGGGCAGGTCCACGGCGATCACCTCCCGCTCGGTCGCCAGGATGTCCACCACCGGGTCCCAGGCCTGCCGGTGGTGCCCGATGCCGTGCAGCAGGAGCAGCGGTTCACCGCGGCCCACGCGCGCGTAGGACAGGGTCACGGGCTGCGGACCGAGGGGGGAGGTGACCTCGAAGGAGACGGTCGCGGACATGGGGGTGCTCCTCGTCTGGGACTCGCGGGATCGGACGCCGCCTGACGGCGTAGACAGCTTGTCAGCAATTGCTACCCACGGGTAGCCCCTTGCCCCCGCGGGTCCCGCCACCGGTGACCCGCCCGCCGGGGCGCACCGGTTCCGCCTGGACACGGCCGCGCGGGTCGGCTGGGATGGTGCGGTGACCACCGACGCCATGGCCGACGTCTTCGAGGAGCACCGTCCCGTTCTCCTGGGAGTCGCCTACCGCATGCTGGGCCGGGTCGCCGACGCGGAGGACGTGGTCCAGGACGCGTGGCTGCGCTGGTCGGGCGGCGACCGGTCCGGGGTGCGCGAGCCGCGCGGCTACCTGGTGCGCATCACCACCCGCCTCGCCCTCGACCGGCTGCGCCGGATCAAGGCACGCGGGGAGACCTACGTCGGCCCGTGGCTGCCGGAGCCGTACCCCACCGACTTCGGCGACACCGCCCCGGACGCCGCCGAGCGGGCCGTGCTCGCCGACTCCGTCTCCCTCGCCGTCCTCGTCGTCCTGGAGTCCCTGTCGCCGCTGGAACGCGCGGTCTTCGTGCTGCGGGAGGCGTTCGGCTACCCGTACGCCGACATCGCGGCCATGCTCGACCGCGGCGAGCCCGCCGTGCGCCAACTCGCCGGGCGCGCCCGCCGGCACGTCGAGGAGCGGCGCCCGCGCTACGAGGTCGACCCCGTGCGGCGCCGCGACCTCACCGAGCGGTTCCTGGCCGCGGCGGCCGGCGGCGACCTGGCGGCGATGATGGACCTGCTCGCCCCGGACGTGCGTCTCGTCGGCGACAGCGGCGGCAAGTCGCGCGCCCCGCTGCGGGTCCTGCACAGCGCCGACAAGGTGGGCCGCTTCCTCCACGGCACCGCCCGCAAGGGCGTCGCGGACCTCTCCTTCCGCTTCCTGGAGCTCAACGGCGGCCCCGCGGTGCTCGTCCTGTCCGGCGACGAGCCCGACTCCGTCTTCCAGCTCGACGTCGCCGACGGACGCGTCCGGACGGTGTACGTCATCCGCAACCCCGACAAGCTGCGGCACCTGGCCGCCGCCCGGTGACCTGACGTCCGCACACCGAGGCCCCCGCCGCGGCGGGGGCCCCGACGCGTCCCGGACGCTTCGTGGCCGTTCGATCACGCCACGCGCAAGCGGACCGGGATTGGTATTGACCAAGGGTGAGGGGCGCCCTATCGTCGCTGACAAGTGAAACAACCTTTAATAAACAAGGGCGCTAAAACGCCGCCGGACACGGCGATCGCGGAGGACAGGGTGGGGACCACGCAGCTGGAAACGGTGCCGGAACCGAAGTACTGGCACCTCAGGACCGTGCTCAGCGAGGCGCTGGACTCGGAGTTCTCCGTGGGCGAGATCCTGCCCAACGAGCGCGACCTCGCCGCCCGCTTCGGCGTCGCCCGGGCCACGCTCCGGCAGGCGCTGGAACAGCTCGAACTGGAGGGCAGGCTGCAGCGCCGCCGCGGTGTGGGCACGACCGTCGCGCCGCCGCGCATGGGCGTGTCCGTCGGCACGGCACAGCACGCCTGGCCGGGCGGGCCGGACGACGCCTGGCAGCCCCTCGACTGCGTGCTCGAGGTGCCGCCCGCGGCCGTCGCCGAGGCCCTGGTGACCGGCCGTGAGGAGCCCGTGCACATCGTGCGCCGCTCCCGCGTGTCGCACGGTCAGCCCGTCGCCGCCGAGCTGCTCCACATCCCGGCCGGATCGGTGCCCGACCTCTCCGGCATCGACGCACCGTCCGGCGCGGCCCGCGCGCGTGCGGTGCTGCGCGAACTGCAGCGCCTGGAACTGGAGCGGCAGGAGAACGCCGTGGAGCTCGGCTCCGCCCGCGCGGACGACGCCAGGGAACTGGACCGCCTGCCCGGCGCGCCCGTCCTCGTCGTCACCACCCGCTTCATCGCCCGGGGCCGCACCGCCGCGCTCTCCGTGGCCACCTACCGCGCGGACACCTGCCGGCTGACCTTCGGCGACTTCGGCGGCGTGGAGATCCACCACGGACCCGAGCGCGCCGCCTCCTGAGGACCGCCGCGTCCCGGCCCCGCCGCGCTCCCGGGCGCGACGGGGCCGGCGGGCCGCCACCGGCGCACCGGCTCCTCACCGACGCGCCGTCACCGTGCCGTCCACCGCGAAGAGCTGCTCCTCCACGTGGTCCAGGGCGAGCCGCAGCGCGCCCGTCGCCACCGCCGCCTCCCCGAGGAGGGACAGGGCGACCCTCGGCGGGCGCAGGCAGTAGCGGGCCAGTTCACGGCGCAGCGGCTCCAGGACCCCGTCCAGGCCGGCCGCCCAGCCGCCGATCACCACCAGTTCCGGGTCGAGGGCCAGCACCAGCGCCGCCACGTCGTGCACGAGCCGCCGGGTGAAGCGGTCCACCGCCGCGAGCGCCCGCCGGTCGCCCTCGCGGGCCCGGGCGAAGACCTCGGCGACCGCCTGCTCGTCGAGCGGGTGCAGCGGCTCGTCCGTGGTGGACAGCAGCGTCTCCGGAGTCGCCTCCCGGCCCAGCAGGTGCAGCGCCCCGATCTCACCGGCCGCCCCGCTGTACCCCCGGTGCAGCCGCCCGCCGATCAGCGAACCGGCTCCCGGGCTCAGCCCGGCCAGCACGAACACCACGTCGCAGGTCTCCTTGGCGGCGCCCTTCCAGTGCTCGGCGACGACGGCCGCGTTGGCGTCGTTCTCCACCAGCACCGGGCACTTGAAGGACCGGCGCAGCCGCTCCCCGAGGCCCAGCCCCGTCCATCCGGGCAGCGCCGTGCCCAGCCGCACCGTCCCGTCGGCCTCGACGATGCCCGGCGTGCCCACGCCCACGGCCCGCAGGGAGCCGCGCGCGACACCGGCCCGGCGCAGTAGCTCGGCGACGGCGGTGCGCAGCCGCTCCAGCCGCTCGTCGGCCCCGACCGTCTCGTCGACGTCCCTGGCCTGGGCGCCGATCACCCGGCCGTCCAGGTCGGCCAGCAGCGCGGCCACCCGGTGCACGCCGATCTCCAGGCCCAGCAGGTGCCCGGCCTCCGCACGGAAGCGGAACCGCCGCGCCGGCCGCCCCTGCCGCCGTGCGGCCCCCTCCTCGGCCGCCTTCTCGACGACGAGGCCCGCCTCGATGAGCCCTTCCACGACGCCCTCGACGGTCGGCCGGGACAGACCCGTCACCCGGGTGACCTCGGTCAGCGTCGCGCAGTCCGTGGCCCGCAACGCGTGCAGCACCACCGCGGAGTTGATCCTTCGCAGCAGCGAGGGGTCCCCCCCGGTCAGCCGACCCACCGTCCGTCCTCCCAGCTCATGCGCGTGTGGGCCGGATGGTACTCGGCACGGCGCGCCCCGGCGACCTCCGGGCGGAACCCCGCGGTCCGCCCCAGGGGCAACGGCTCCGACCCGCCCCGGGACGCGACTCATCCCGGCGCCACGAACCCCGACTCGTACGCCGCGATCACCGCCTGCGTGCGGTCGCGCGCCCCGAGCTTCGCCAGTACGGCGCTCACGTGCGACTTCACCGTCTCCGTGCTCACCACCAGCCGGGCGGCGATCTCCGCGTTCGACAGCCCCCGGGCCATCAGCCGCAGCACCTCCGCCTCGCGCTCGGTCAGCCGCGCCCGCTCCAGCACGTCCCGCGCCGCGCGGTTGCCGCCGTCGTCGCCGTACTCGGCCG
The DNA here is from genome assembly GCF_008704515.1 of Streptomyces viridosporus T7A. NCBI lineage: Bacteria > Bacillati > Actinomycetota > Actinomycetes > Kitasatosporales > Streptomycetaceae > Streptomyces > Streptomyces viridosporus. The sequence goes on along the minus strand of NZ_CP023700.1, from coordinate 1,571,190 downwards.
CGAGCCGGCGCACCGAGGCGGGGAACAGCAGCGACTCGCCCTCGGCGACCAGCCGCACCGCGTGCACGATCTCCGCCGGCCGCGCCCGCTTCAGCAGGAACCCGTCGGCCCCGGCACGCAGCGCCTCGTAGACGTACTCGTCGTTCTCGAACGTCGTCACCACGAGGATCTTCGGCGGCTCCTCGACCGTCCGCAGCAGCGCGCGCGTGGCCTCGATCCCGTCCAGCAGCGGCATGCGCACGTCCATGGCGACCACGTCCGGCCGCAGCCGCCGCACCAGCGGGATCACCGCCGCCCCGTCGGCCGCCTCCCCGACCACCTCGATGTCGGGCTGCGCCTCCAGCACGGCACGCAGCCCCGCGCGCACGAGGGGCTCGTCGTCGACGAGCAGAACGGTGACCGGCATCCGGTCAGCCTAGATCAACGCATCTCGGCACCGGACAGCGGCAGTTCGACCCGCACCGCCCAGTCGTCCCGGTCCGGTCCGGTCCGTGCGCGGCCCCCGAGCAGCGCGGCGCGCTCCCGTATGCCGCGCAGCCCGCTGCCGCGCCCGGGGCCGGGCACGTCCCCCGGCAGCGGGTTGCGGACCTCCAGCAGCAGCGCACCGTCGGCGACGTGGATCCGAACCCGCACGGGGACCGCCCCCGCGTGCCGCAGCGCGTTGGTCAGCGACTCCTGCAGGATGCGGTAGCCCTCGCGGGAGATCGGGCCGGGCACGGTGCCCACCGGTCCGCTCACCTCGGCGTCGACCTCCGCCCCGGAGGCCCGGGCGGACTCCAGCAGGCGGTCCGCGTCCGCGAGCGTGGGCCGGCCGCTCACCGGCTTTTGCGCCTCGCGCAGGACGCCGAGGACCCGCTCCAGGTCCTCCAGGGCGGCCCGGCCGGTCTCCTCGATGGCGCCCAGCGCCCGGTCGGTGAAGGCGGGGTCGCCCGCCGCCCGCGCGGCACCGGCCTGCACGACGGCGACCGTCAGGGCGTGGCCGATGGAGTCGTGCAGCTCGCGTGCGATGCGGGTGCGCTCCAGGAGCTGTTCGGTCCTGGCCTCCAGGGCGGCCAGGCGTTCGGTGGGGGAGGGGCCGAGCAGACGGCGCGCGACGGCGGTGACCAGCTCGCCGAGCCCCACCACCACCGCGTACAGCAGGACCAGGAAGACCGGGATCAGCAGCGCGTAGGCCCAGTGCGGCGTCGCGTCCTCCAGCAAGGGGATGCCCCCCGGCGCGTGGCCCATGGCCATTTCGCCCGAGCCGTAGGCCAGGAGCGGCAGCCAGGTGGTGGTGATCCCCGTCACCACCGCCAGCCCCACCCGCGCCGCCAGCCACAGCACGGTCCGCCACCGGTCCGGCCAGGTCGCCGACGGCTCCTCGGAGAACTCCGACTCCCGCTCGTCGGGCGCCAGCAGCAGCCGGGCCTGTATCCCCTCGCCCCTGCGCACCACCGGAACCAGTCCCAGCGGGATCAGCACGAGCAGGGGCGCCCACGGGGCCGCCGGATAGATGAAGATCCATATGCTGAACGGCAGCGCGGTCACCCACAGATGCAGCATGCGGGTGTACGTCACCCCGCGCAGGAGCGGACGCAGGACGGTGGTCATCGCGTCATCGTGCCAGCCGCCACCGACGACCGGCCTCCCCCGCACGGGGGAGGGCCTCTCCCCGCCCGGGGGAGGTGCCGACCTCCGGTCCGCGGCCACGCTGAGGCACATGACCAGCATCGACGTCCAGAACCTCACCAAGGAGTACGGCACCCGGCGGGCCGTCGACGACCTCACCTTCCGCGTCCCGCCCGGCCGGGTCACCGGCTTCCTCGGCCCCAACGGCGCCGGCAAGTCCACCACCATGCGCCTGGTGCTCGGCCTCGACCGCCCGACGTCCGGCTCCGCCACCGTCGGCGGACGCGCCTACGCCACCCTCCCCGAGCCCCTGCGCCGGGTCGGCGCCCTGCTCGACGCGCAGGCCGCGCACGGCTCCCGCACCGGCCGCGACCACCTGCGCGTCCTGGCGGCGAGCAACCGCATCCCGGACCGCCGGGTCGACGAGGTGCTGGAGGAGACCGGCCTGGGACCGGTGGCCCGCCGCCGGGTGCGGACGTACTCCCTGGGCATGCGCCAGCGGCTGGGCATCGCCGCCGCGCTGCTCGGCGACCCGGAGGTCATCATGCTCGACGAGCCCTCCAACGGCCTGGACCCGGAGGGCATCGTGTGGATCCGCACCCTGCTGCGCCGCCTCGCGGACGAGGGACGGACCGTCCTGGTCTCCAGCCACCTGATGAACGAGACCGCCTCCTTCGCCGACCACCTGGTCGTCCTCGGGCGGGGCCGGCTGCTGGCCGACACCCCGGTGCGGGAGTTCATCCGCGCACGCGTGCGGCCCACCGTCCGCGTCCGCACCTGCGACCCCACCGCCCTCAAGGAGGCGCTCGCCCGGGAGGGCCACGCCATGGTGGAGCACCCGGACGGGCACTGGAGCGTGCCGGACGCGCGGGTGGACGACATCGGGCGCCTCGCCTCCGCCGCAGGGGTGCCGATCCTCGAACTCGCGGCGGACGAGGGCACGCTGGAGCAGGCCTATCTGGACCTGACCGCGGCCGAGACCGAGTTCACCGCACAGCCCCAGGAGGCCTGACCATGCAGTTCGCACCCGTACTCCGGTCCGAGTGGCTGAAGATCCGCACGCTCCGCTCGCTCCCCGGGGCCCTCCTGGCGCTGTTCGCCGTGACCACGGCGTTCTCCGCGCTCGCCGGCATCTCGGAGATGCCGGACGACTTCGACCCGCTGTACATCTCCCTGTCCGGCGTCATGCCGGGCCAGATCGCCGCGATCTCCTTCGGCACCATGGCCGTGTCGTCGGAGTTCCAGGGCGGCGCCCTGCGCGTCTCGCTGGCGGCTGTTCCGCGGCGCGGCCGCTGGTTCGCCGCCAAGGTGACGGCGATCGCCGTACCGGCGCTCGTCGCCGGGCTGCTGACCGCCCTCGCCGCGCTCCTCGCGGCACGCGCGGGACTGGGTTCCCTGGCGGACGGCCTCACCGGGGGCGAACAGGTGCGCGGGGTCGTGGGCTGCGGTGTCTACCTCATGCTGATGGCCCTGTTCGCCGCGGGCCTCACGGCCCTGCTGCGCAGCGGTGTGGCCACGCTGTCCGTGCTGATCCCGTTCATCGTCGTCGTGTCCTTCGTGATCGGCGACGCGGCCGGCCCCGTCGTCGACTTCCTGCCCGACCGGGCCGGACAGCTGGTCTTCCAGCAGACCCACGAGGGACCGCTGGGCCCCTGGTCGGGGCTCGCGGTGACCGCGCTGTGGACGGCCGCCGCGCTCCTGGCGGGGGCGTGGAGCCTGCGCCGCCGGGACGCCTGACCGGGAGCCGGACGCCGACAGCGGGGGTCGGGCCGCCGCGCGACGGTGCCGGAGACCGGCCGCGGCCTGCGAGGCACCGACCCCCGGATCCCGCGGACGGCCCCCGGATCCCGCGGACGGCCCTCGGAGACCCCGCGAGTGGTCCACGAAGCCCGCGCACGGCTCCTGAACCCCGCGCACGGCCCGCCGGGATCGGCGGAGGGGAGGAGAGGGGAGGGCGCTCGGGCCGCGGGCCCGGCGCGCCGCCCGCGCGCACGGTCCGGCGCCTACCGCTCCGCGGCCTCCCGCAGCCGTGCGAACTCCTCGGCCAGGGCCGCCGGCGTCCAGTGCGCGTTCAGCCCGCTCGGGTTGGGCAGCACCCACACCCGCGTGTCGCCGATCGTCCGCGTCTGCGGCCCCACCTTCGCCCCGCGGTCGTCGAACGCGGTCCGGTACGCGGTGACCCCCAGGACCGCCAGCCACCGCGGACGGAGCCGGGCCACCTTCAGGGCGAGCAGCCGTCCGCCCTCCCGGTACTCCTCGGCGCTCAGCTCGTCGGCCCGCGCGGTCGCCCGCGCCACGACGTTGGTGATGCCGAGCCCGTGGGACAGCAGCTCCTCCTGCTCCGCCGGCTTCAGCAGCCTCGGGGTGAAGCCGGAGCGGTGCAGTGCCGGCCAGAAGCGGTTGCCGGGGCGGGCGAAGTGGTGGCCGGTCGCGGCCGTCATCAGACCCGGGTTGATGCCGCAGAACAGCACGCGCAGGCCGTCCGCGGCCACGTCCGGCACCAGCCGGTCGCGGGCGGCCTGGAGCTCCTCGGGGGTGAAGCGACTCAGAGGATCGCCCCCGGGACGTAACCGGCGGCCTCCGGGCGCTGCTTCACGATCTCGTCGATGTGGCCGACCACGGCGGCGACCTGGTCGCCCGCCGCGCCCGTGAAGGACAGCTTGTCCGCCATCAGCGCTTCGAGCTCGTCGCGCCCGAGCGGCAGCCGCTCGTCGGCGGCGAGCTTGTCGAGCAGGTCGTTGCGCTCGGCGCCCTGCTCGCGCATGGCCAGGGCCGTGGCGACGGCGTTCTCCTTGATCGCCTCGTGCGCGACCTCGCGGCCGACCCCCGCGCGCACCGCGCCCATCAGCACCTTGGTGGTGGCCAGGAACGGCAGGTAGCGGTCCAGCTCCCGGGCCACGACGGCCGGGAAGGCGCCGAACTCGTCGAGCACCGTCAGGAACGTCTCCAGCAGGCCGTCGAGCGCGAAGAAGGCGTCCGGCAGCGCGACCCGGCGCACCACCGAGCAGGACACGTCGCCCTCGTTCCACTGGTCGCCCGCCAGCTCGCCGGTCATCGACGCGTAGCCGCGCAGGATCACCATCAGGCCGTTGACGCGCTCGCAGGAGCGGGTGTTCATCTTGTGCGGCATCGCGGAGGACCCGACCTGGCCCGGCTTGAAGCCCTCGGTGACCAGCTCGTGCCCGGCCATCAGCCGGATCGTCTTCGCCAGCGACGACGGCGCCGCGGCCAGCTGCACCAGCGCGGTCACCACCTCGTAGTCCAGGGAACGCGGATAGACCTGGCCGACCGAGGTGAACGCCTCGGTGAAGCCCAGGTGACCGGCGATCCGCCGCTCCAGCTCCGCCAGCCGATCCGCGTCGCCGCCGAGCAGGTCCAGCATGTCCTGCGCCGTTCCCACCGGGCCCTTGATGCCGCGCAGCGGGTAGCGGGCCAGCAGCTCCTCCACCCGGCCGTACGCGACGAGCAGTTCGTCGGCGGCGGTGGCGAACCGCTTGCCGAGGGTGGTGGCCTGCGCGGCCACGTTGTGCGAACGGCCGGCCACGACCAGCTCGCCGTACTCGCCGGCCAGCCTGCCCAGCCGGGCCAGCACGGCCACCGCGCGGTCGCGCACCAGCTCCAGCGAGAGCCGGACCTGCAGCTGCTCGACGTTCTCGGTGAGGTCGCGCGAGGTCATCCCCTTGTGCACGTGCTCGTGCCCGGCGAGGTCGTTGAACTCCTCGATCCGCGCCTTCACGTCGTGCCGCGTGACCTTCTCGCGCTCGGCGATCGAGGCCAGGTCGACCTGGTCGAGGACCCGCTCGTAGTCGGCGATCGCCGCGTCCGGCACCTCGATCCCGAGGTCCTTCTGGGCCCGCAGCACGGCGAGCCAGAGCCGGCGCTCCAGCCTCACCTTCTGCTCGGGGGACCAGAGCGTGGCGAGCTCGGCGGAGGCGTAGCGTCCGGCGAGGACGTTCGGGATACGGGGCTTGGCGGGCGCAGCAGTCACGTGTACGGAGTCTACTGGCGATTCGTGCAGGCCAGCGCCACCGGGTGGTTCGTCGGAAGCTCCAAGGGCCCGGCCGGGGGCCGGGACCGCTACCGGTCCCCGTACGGCAGCAGTTCGGGGCGCTTGGGCGGCAGGCCGTCGCCCGAGGAGCGGCCGGTGAGCCGGCGGCCGATCCACGGCAGCAGGTGCTGCCGGGCGAACCGGACGTCCGCGACCCGCCGGGCCGCCCAGCGCGGCGGCAGCGTCGCCTCCGGGGGCAGGTGCCACTCGGGGTCCTCGGGCGGGTAGCCGAGCGTCTGCCACACCGCTTCCGCGACCCTGCGGTGGCCCTCCGCGGTCAGGTGCAGCCGGTCCACGTCCCACAGCCGGGGGTCGGCGAGCGAGGGCGCCCCGTACAGGTCGACGACCAGCGCGCCGTGCCGCTCGGCGAGCTCGTCGACACAGGCGAACAGGGCCTCCATGCGCGGCCGGAAGCGCTCCAGGACCGGGCCCTGGCGGCCCGGGCTGCGCATCAGCACCAGCTGCTTGCAGTGCGGGGCCAGCCGCTCCACGGCCTCGGTCAGCAGGTCCCGCACCCGGCCCATGTCGCACTTGGGCCGCAGGGTGTCGTTGAGCCCGCCGACCAGGGTGACCACGTCGGCCCGCATGGCCGCCGCGGCCTCCACCTGCTCGTCGACGATCTGCCGGATCAGCTTGCCGCGCACCGCGAGGTTGGCGTACCGGAAACCGGGCTGGGCGGCCGCCATCCGCGCGGCCAGGAGATCGGCCCAGCCCCGGTACGTGCCGTCGGGCAGCCGGTCCGACATGCCCTCGGTGAAGGAGTCGCCGACGGCGACGAGGCTGGTGTGGGTGGGAATCGTCTGCATGGCGACAGAGATGCTATCCCGTGCACATACCCGCCGGTCGGTCGGCCTCCCCGCCCGGTTCCCCGCCCCGCCGCGTGCCCGCTCAGGCCCGCTGCCCGAACAGTTCCCGCAGGACGTCCTCCATCGTGACCAGCCCCGCCAGCCGCCCGTCGGCCCCGAGCACGGCCGCCAGGTGCGTACGGCTGCCCCGCATCGCGGTCAGGACGTCGTCCAGCGGTGTGCTCTCCCGCACGCGTGCGATGGGCCGCATGTCCCGCGGCCGGAACGGCAGGTCCCGGGGCGAGGCGTCGAGGGCGTCCTTCACGTGGAGGTAGCCGACGATCCGCCGCCCCTCGTCCACCACGGGGAAGCGGGAGAACCCGGACCGCACCGACAGCTCCTCCAGCCCTTCGGGAGTGACCCCCTCGCGTGCGTAGACCACGCGTTCCAGGGGCAGCACCACGTCCCGCACCGGACGGCGGCCCAGCTCCAGCGCGTCGTTCAGGCGTTCCCGCGCGCGTTCGTCGATCAGGCCGGCCTCGCCGGAGTCCCTCACGATCTGGGCCAGCTCGGCGTCCGAGAAGGACGCGACCACCTCGTTGCGCGCCTTGACCCGCAGCAGTTTCAGCAGGGTGTTGGCGAAGGCGTTGACCGTGAAGATCACCGGGCGCAGTGTCCGGGACAGCGCCACCAGGGGCGGTCCCAGCAGCAGCGCGCTGCGCACCGGCTCGGCGAGCGCGACGTTCTTCGGCACCATCTCGCCGAGCAGCATGTGCAGATACGTCGCGAGCGCCAGCGCGATCACGAAGGACACCGCGTGCCCCGCGCCCCGGGGGACACCCACCGCGTGGAACACCGGTTCCAGCAGGTGTGCGATGGCCGGCTCGGCGACGACGCCGAGGACCAGGGTGCACAGGGTGATGCCGAGCTGCGCGGCCGCCATCAGCGCGGACACGTGCTCCAGCCCCCACAGCACGCTCCTGGCGCGCCGGTCCCCCTGGTCGGCGTACGGCTCGATCTGGCTGCGGCGGACCGAGATCAGGGCGAACTCGGCGCCCACGAAGAAGGCGTTGACGACGAGGGTCGCCAGACCGATCAGCAGCTGTACGACGGTCATCGCCGCGCCCCCTTCCCGTCCGCCGCCCCGTCCGCCGCCCCGTTCGCCGTCCCGTCCGCCGTTCCGTCCGGCCGGGTGTGCGTCGTGGTGGGGGTGATCCCGTCCCTCCCCGGTTCGACGAGGGGCCAGGCGTCGGGAGGAGCGTGCATGAGGACGCGCGCCGCGCGGTGACCGGTGGACTCCAGCACCTCCAGCCGCCAGCCGGCGACCTGGAGGATGTCGCCGGCGGCCGGGATGCGGCCGAGTGCGGTCGCCACGAGCCCGGCGAGGGTCTCGTACGGCCCCTCCGGCACGCGCAGGCCGACCTGGGCGAGCTGGTCCACGCGGGCGGAGCCGTCGGCGGAGAAGAGCGCGCGCCCTTCCTCGTCGGTGCCCGTCCGGACGAGGTCGGGGGTCTCGTGCGGGTCGTGCTCGTCGCGGACCTCGCCGACGACCTCCTCGACGATGTCCTCCAGCGTGGCCACGCCCGCCGTGCCGCCGTACTCGTCGATCACCACGGCCATGGTGCGCCGCTCGGAGAGCCGGTCCAGCAACCGGTCGACGGTGAGCGACTCGGGCACCAGGAGCGGTTCGCGCATCATCTCGGACACGGGGACCCGCGCACGGCGCTCCGAGGGCACCGCCAGCACGTCCTTGACGTGCGCGGTCCCGACCACTGAGTCGAGGGTGCCGCGGTAGACGGGGAACCGGGACAGTCCGGTCGCCCGGGTCACGTTCGCCACGTCCTCACAGGTCGCCCCGGCCTCCAGGGCGATGACCTGGACGCGCGGGGTCATCACGTTCTCCGCGGTGAGGTCGGCGAGGTTCAGCGTGCGGACGAACAGTTCGGCGGTGTCCGGCTCCAGCGCGCCCTCCTTCGCGGAGTACCGGGCGAGCGCCGCGAGCTCCTGGGGGCCGCGCGCGGGCTCCAGCTCCTCGGTGGGCTCCACGCCGATGCGGCGCACTATGCGGTTGGCCGTGTTGTTCAGATGGGTGATGAAGGGACGGAAGGCGGCGCTGAACCAGCGCTGCGCGTTGCCCACCCGCTTGGCGACGGCCAGCGGCGACGAGATCGCCCAGTTCTTGGGCACCAGCTCGCCGACCACCATCAGGAACACGGTCGACAGGGCCGTGCCGATCACCAGGGCGAGGGAGCGCGCCGCCGAGCCGGAGACGCCGATGTCCTCCAGCGGGCCCGCGATCAGCGCCGCGATCGACGGTTCGGCGAGCATGCCGACCACCAGGTTGGTGACCGTGATGCCGAGCTGCGCCCCGGAGAGCTGGAAGGTCAGGTTCCGTACGGCCTTGAGCGCACCCTGAGCCCCCCGCTCGCCGCGCTCGACGGCACGCTCCAGCTCGCCGCGCTCGACCGTGGTGAGGGAGAACTCGGCCGCGACGAAGGCACCGCAGGCGAGGGAGAGCAGGATCGCCACCAGAAGGAGGAGCACTTCGGTCATCGGGTCACCTCCGTCCCATGGTCGGACAGGAGGAGGGCGGATGCGCGGCGTCGCGGACCGGGAGGCCCGCCCGAGGGCGGGCGCACACAACTTCTCATGGAGGACCGAGTGGCCCGCCGAGCGCAAAGGATCGGCAAAAAAGTGCCGTCGGGCCGTGGATCACCCGGTGAGCGGCTTCACCCAGCGACGCCACCGTTCCTCCGGCGCGTAGCCCGTGGCGCCCCAGGCGCGGTGCGCGGTCTCGTTGCGCTGGAGCACCATCGCGTCCGCACGCCGCCCGCCGAGCCGTACGAACCGCTCCTCCGCGGCGGCCAGCAGGGCGGAGGCGATCCCCCGGCGCCGGTGGTCCGGGTGCACCGCCAGCCGGTACAGATGGCAGCGCCAGCCGTCGAAGCCGGCGATCACCGTGCCGACCAGTTCCCCGCCCTCCCCTCCCGCCGGGCTCCGCTCGGGCGGGGGGACCGCCAGGGCGAGGATCAGCGCCTCGGGGTCGCGGGCGACCAGCCGCTCGACGCCGGTCCGGTCGTCGCTGATGCTCGTGCCCTCCGCGGCCACCTTCCAGAAGGCCAGTACGGTGTCGAGGTCCTCGGGCGCGGCGGCCCGTACGCGCAGTTCGGTCATGGGGTGATCACAGCACGCGGAGGCGTCGGTCACGCGGTGTTTCACCATGTGGACCATGGGGGCCAGTGGGCCATGGGGACCACGGGGACCACGGGGGCCGCGGCGGCTCATGGGGGCCGTGGTGGCTCGTTCGCGGGCGAGCGCCTCCGGCACGTCCATCCGCGAGGCCCGCGGCGCCGGCGGCAGTGCCGCCGCGGTGCCGAAGACCGTCCCGGAGCGCGGCCCTCGGTACGGTTCGGTCCAGGCCGGGGGCCGGACCGTCCGGCTCAGTCCTCGTCGGGGGCCGGGCCGTCCGGTCGGCGGGCTCCGCCGTCGAAGGAGGCGCGGAGCACGTCGAAGCGCTTCATCCGCTCCAGCACGGACTCCGCCGTGGGCCGCCGCATCTCATCGACGATCCGGCCGTCCGCCAGGAAGAGGACCAGGTCGGAGTGGGCGGCGGCGCCCGGATCGTGGGTGACCATCACGACGGTCTGGTGCAGCCGGTCCACGGCCTCCCGCAGGAAGCCGAGCACCTCCAGCCCGGCTCGCGAGTCGAGGTTGCCGGTCGGCTCGTCCGCGAAGACCAGCTCGGGCCGGGAGGCCAGCGCCCGTGCGCAGGCCACGCGCTGCTGCTGTCCGCCGGAGAGCTGGGCGGGCCGGTGCCGCAGCCGGTCCCGGAGCCCGAGGGTGTCGATGACCCGGTCCAGCCACTGCTGGTCGGGCCGCTGCCCCGCGATGCCCATCGGCAGGGTGATGTTCTCCAGCGCGTTCAGGGTCGGGATGAGGTTGAACGACTGGAACATGAACCCGATCCGGTCCCGGCGCAGCCGGGTCAGCTCACGGTCCCTCAAGCCCGTTGTCTCGGTCTCCCCGAGCCACACCTGTCCGGCCGAGACGGTGTCGAGCCCCGCCAGGCAGTGCATCAGCGTGGACTTCCCCGAACCCGACGGCCCCATCACCGCGGTGAACCGACCGCGCACGATGTCCACGTCCACCGAGTCCAGGGCGATCACGGCCGTCTCGCCCGAGCCGTACGCCTTGGTCAGACCGCGGGCGCGGGCCGCGATCCGGTCGGCCGGTGCGAGGCCCGGGGCGTGTTCCGCAGCAGGTGTGGACAAGGCCGCCTCCTTCGAGGGGACGTCGGGTCTGCTCGTCGCGCCCGAGGGTAGTGTGATGCGGCCCACATCCGGCATCCCCCGTGGGGCCGGACTCCTCTCCGCCCCAGGTCGGGTCCCCGGTGCCGGTGTAAGGGGCACGCACCTCGGGAGGGGGCACGCACCTCACGAAGGACGCCCGCCTCCCGGCGGGGGCCGGGCGCCCTTGCCGGTGCTAGCGCTTCGGCGCTAGCTTCGAGGTATGGCGAAGACCCAGTTGAACGTGCGCGTGGACGAGGGCACCGCCCGGGCGGCACGGGAACGTGCCCTGGCCCGCGGGATGAGCGTGAACCGCTACATCGAGGAACTGGTCCGGCAGGACACCGGCGAGGCCGGCCGCGCGTTCGTCGAGGCCGCCGCCGACTTCATGAAGCAGTACGAGGCCGTCTTCGCCGAGGAGTTCGACGGGGGACCCGCCGCCCGGGCGAGGGCGCGGAAGGACCGCGAGGACCCGCACGAAGGTCGCCCCTGAGCCCTTGAACGGCCTGCGCATCGACCTCGCCTGGCTGCTGATGCTCGCCGAGCAGCAGACCCCGGGAGACCCCCAGGTCACCGACTGGGGAGCCCTCGTCGCCGCCGTCGCGCGCCACCGGGCCGAGATATTCGACGTCCCGGTCTACGACAGCCCGCACGCCCGCGCCGCCGCCCTCCTCCAACTGCTGATCCACGTCCCGGCGCTGGAACGCTCCAACGCCCTGTTCGCCTCCGCCGTCGCGTACGCCTATCTCGTCGCCAGCGGCCTGAAGGTCGTCACCTCGCCGGAGCAGGTCCGTGACCTGGCCCGGCTGGTCAAGAGCGGCGAGGCGACCGTCGACGACATCGCGGCCGAACTGCGCCGCTGGAGCGAGTGATCAGCGCCCGGCGTCCGCCGCGTCGGCCGGCGGGCGCCACGCGACGCCGGTGACGCAGTAGGACTGGGGCAGCTTCGGCCCGTTCTCCGGCAGCAGCGTCCGCCGGTAGGGGCCGAGCTCGAACCCCGCCTCCCGCAGCGCGCCGACCGGGTCCCGCGCCAGGTGGCACCCACCGGCCAACGACGGCCACACCGTCCGGTCCAGCGCGCGCTGGGTGAAGGTCATGACCCGGCCGCCGCCCCGGCCGTGCTCGAAGAACCGCAGCTCGCCGCCCGGCCGCAGCACCCTCCTGAGCTCCGCGAGCGCCCGCCGCACGTCCCGCACACTGCACAGCACCAGGGAGAGCACCGCCGCGTCGAACGCCTCGCTCTTGACCGGCAGCGCCTCCGCCGCGCCCGGCGCCACGTCCACCGGCACCTGGGCGCGCAGGGCGGCCTCGACGGCCGACTTGCGCAGTATCCGCTCCGGTTCGATGGCGACGACCTCCGAGACGGTGCCCGGGTAGTGCGCGAAGTTCAGGCCGTTGCCCGCGCCCACCTCGATCACCCGCCCGGACAGCCCGCCGAGCAGCCGTCGGCGCACCCGCGCCATTCCCATGCGGGTCTCGGCGGCGGTACTGGCCCGGGCGTAGCAACGGGCGAACAACGGGTGGTGCACGGGATCCCGCACCACTTTCGCGGAGCCGGCGGACATGGCGGGTACCTCCCTGTTCACGGGGGAGAGGCCGGGAAGCCGGGGAGACACGAGGGCCTCCCCGGACGGGGCCTCACCGCGATTCTCCCCCGCGGGGGCCGCCCGCATCCCCGCCGAGGGCAGGGCGCCTTCCGCGCGCTCCCCGCCGCCGTCAGGGCGCCTCCCGCACCCGGAACGCCTCCGCGTCCCACGTCCCGTCCAGCCGGGGCGCCAGCCAGTGCGGTGCCGCGGCCCGGAAAGCGGCGGGGGAGAGCGCCGCCGACCCGGCCGGTACCGCGCCCAGCAGCGGTGCCCCGGTCACGTCCGGCAGGTCCAGCAGGTTGCAGCGGGAGGCCAGATCGGGCTCCGCGGGCCAGCTGCCGATCACCAGACCCGCCAGGCCGAGCCCGCGCCCGCGCAGCTCACGGGCCGTCAGCTCGGTGACGTTGAGGGTGCCGAGGCCCGCCGACGCCACCACCAGCACCGGGGCCGCCAGCAGCCCCGCCGCGTCCGCCAGCGTCCCGCCGGCCGGGTCGAACCGCACGAGCAGCCCGCCCGCGCCCTCCACCAGCACCAGGTCGTGCTCGGTGGCCAGCTTGGCGGCCCGCTCGGCGACGTCGTGCGGATGCACCGGCGCCCGGCCGGCCCGGCGGGCGGCCGTGGCCGGCGCCAGCGGGTCCGGATAGCGGGCGAGTTCGGCCGCCGTCACGGCACCGGCGAGCCGGACGACCTCGTCGGCGTCCCCGGGCTCGCCGGGGCCCACCCCCGTCTGCGCCGCCTTCAGCACGGCCACCGACCGGCCGGCCGACAGCGCCGCCGCCGCGACCGCGGCCGTCACCACCGTCTTGCCGACCTCGGTGCCCGTGCCCGTGATCACCAGAACCGGCATGTCATCCCTCCTCCGCGGCCGCGCACACCGCCCGCGCGATCAGCGCCACGTCCGCGTCGCCCGTGACGTACGGCGGCATGGTGTAGATCAGGTCCCGGAACGGCCGCAGCCACACCCCCTCGCGCACCGCGGCCCGGGTGGCCGCGCCCATGTCCACGGCGCGGTCGAGCTGGACGACACCGATGGCGCCCAGCACCCGTACGTCCCGGACCCCCGGCAGTCGTGCCGCCGGCGCCAGCCCGTCCCGCAGGCCCGCCTCGATGCGCTTGACCTCCGCAGCCCAGTCCTGGCCGAGCAGCAGTTCGACGGAGGCGCAGGCCACGGCCGCCGCCAGCGGATTGCCCATGAACGTCGGGCCGTGGGCCAGCACCGGCACCTCGCCGCGCGAGATGCCCCTCGCCACCCGCGCGGTGCACAGCGTCGCCGCCATGGTCAGATAGCCGCCGGTCAGCGCCTTGCCCACGCACATCACGTCCGGGGCCACCGCCGCGTGCTCCGCGGCGAACAGGGCGCCCGTGCGCCCGAACCCGGTCGCGATCTCGTCGAACACCAGCAGCACGTCGTGCGCGTCGCACGCCTCGCGCAGCACCCGCAGGTACGCGGGGGAGTGGAACCGCATCCCGCCCGCGCCCTGCACCACCGGCTCCACGATCACCGCGGCCAGCTCGCCGGCGTGCCGCTCGACCGTCTCCCGCAGGTGGTCGGCGTAGGACTCCTGGTACCGGGCGGGCGGGGCGTCGGCGAACACCTGACGGGGCAGCACCCCGTTCCACAGCTCGTGCATCCCGCCCTCGGGGTCGCACACGGACATCGGCTGCCAGGTGTCGCCGTGGTAGCCGCCCCGCCAGGTCAGCAGCCGCCGCTTCTGCGGCCGGCCCAGCGAACGCCAGTACTGCAGGCACATCTTGACCGCGACCTCGACCGACACCGATCCCGAGTCGGCGAGGAAGACGTGCTCCAGGCCCTCGGGCGACATGTCGACGAGGTGCTTCGCCAGCCGGACGGCGGGCTCGTGCGTGAGCCCGCCGAACATCACGTGGCTCATCCGCGCGAGCTGCTCCCGGACGGCCTCGTTCAGCACCGGGTGGTTGTAGCCGTGGATCGCCGACCACCAGGACGACATCCCGTCGACCAGCTCGCCCGAGCCGTCGGCCGGCCGCAGCCGCACCCCGCTCGCCGACTCCACGACGAGCGGTTCCCCGCGGCCCGGCATGGGCCCGTACGGGTGCCAGACGTGTCGCCGGTCGAGCTCCAGCAGCTCGGCGACGGAGAGCTCAGGCATTGGGCGCGAGGTCCGTTCCGGCGCCCCGGCGGCGGACGGCGACCAGGTCGGTGCGCGGCTCGTCGGTCCGGGGCGCGCTCTCCTCGGCCGCACCCGCGCAGGAGCCCGCGCCCGACGGCGCCGGACCGCACGCCCCGCCGCCGTGCGACCCGCATCCGTCGCCCTCGTGCGCCCCGCACCCACCGTCGTCGTGCGCCCCGCAGCCACCGCCCGTACGGTGTTCCGGCAGGGTCACCCGGTCGGTGCCCTCCACCTCGAACCCGGCGTCGGCGATCATTTCCAGGTCGGCCCTGCCCGCCTGGCCCTCACTGGTGAGGTAGTCGCCGAGGAAGATCGAGTTGGCCAGGTGGAGCGCGAGCGGCTGCATCGTGCGCAGGTGCACCTCACGGCCGCCCGCGATCCGCACCTCGACGTCCGGGCAGACGAACCGCACCATCGCCAGGATGCGCAGGCACCGCTGCGGGGTGAGGTGCCACTCCTTGGCGAGCGGGGTGCCCTCGAACGGGATCAGGAAGTTGACCGGTACCGAGTCCGGGTCCAGCTCGCGCAGCGCGAAGACCACGTCGACCAGGTCCTCGTCGCTCTCGCCCATGCCGGCGATCAGCCCGGAGCAGGCGGACAGACCCGCCGCGTGCGCCTTCTGCACGGTGTCCACGCGGTCGGCGTAGGTGTGCGTGGTGGTGATGTCCCCGTAGGTGGACTCGGAGGTGTTGAGGTTGTGGTTGTAGGCGTCCGCGCCCGCCTCGCGCAGCCGCTCCGCCTGGCCGTCGGAGAGCAGGCCGAGGCAGGCGCACACCTCGACGCCCCCGTTCTGCTCCTTGATCGCCCTGATGGTGTCGGACACCCGGTCCACGTCGCGGTCGGTCGGACCGCGCCCGCTGGCCACCAGGCACACCCGCTTCGCACCGCCCGCCAGTCCGGCGGCGGCGGCCTTCGACGCCTCGTCGGGCTTGAGCCAGGTGTACTTGAGGATGTCGGCCCTGGAACCCAGCCGCTGGGAGCAGTAGGAGCAGTCCTCCGGGCACAGGCCGGACTTGAGGTTGACCAGGTAGTTGAGCTTCACCCGCCGGCCGAACCAGTGCCGCCGCACCTTCCCGGCCGCGGCCACCACGTCGAGCAGGTCGTCGTCGGACGTCGCGAGGACGGCCAGTGCTTCCCCGCGGGTCGGCGTCTCGCGCCGAAGCCCCTTGTCCACCAGCGTGTTCAACAGGTCCATGAAAGCCGATCCTGTCCTACTCGGCCCGTCCGGGCCAAGGAGAGTTCGTACAACAGAGGTGCTTCGACGTGTGGGTATTGCCACACAGTGGCCCCATGGTCGTCCCGCTAGTGTCTGTGCATTGCCTACAAAAGCACCGGAGGACCCATGGCGTTCGGCTGGATCGACGGACAGGCGGAGCTGCGCCGGCGTGCCGGGCTCGTGCGGACCCTGCGCCCACGGGCGGCCGACGCGCCCCTCCTCGATCTGGCGAGCAACGACTACCTGGGCCTGGCCCGCCATCCCGAGGTCACCGAGGGCGCGGCACGGGCCGCGCGGACCTGGGGCGGGGGCGCGACCGGCTCGCGCCTCGTCACCGGCACCACCGAACTCCACGCCGAGCTGGAGCGCGAGCTGGCCGGCTTCTGCGGCTTCGAGGCGGCCCTGGTCTTCTCCTCCGGCTACGCGGCCAACCTCGCCGCGGTCACCGCGCTGGCCCCGCACGGCTCCCTGATCGTCTCCGACGCGGGCAACCACGCCTCGCTCATCGACGGTTGCCGGCTGGCCCGCGGTACGACACAGGTCGCCGCGCACGCCGACCCCGACGCGGTGCGCAAGGCGCTGGGCGCGCACGACGGACCCGCCGTGGCGGTGTCCGACACGGTGTTCTCGGTGGACGGGGACGCCGCCCCGCTCACCGCGCTGGCCGAGGCGTGCCGGGAGCACGGCGCGGGTCTGGTGCTCGACGACGCCCACGGCCTCGGCGTGCTGGGCGACGGCGGCCGGGGCGCCCCGCACGCGGCGGGGCTCGCGGGCGCCGAGGACGTCGTCGTGACGGTCACGCTGTCCAAGTCGCTCGGCAGCCAGGGCGGAGCGGTGCTCGGCCCGGCCCGGGTGATCGAGCACCTGGTCAACGCGGCACGGACGTTCATCTTCGACACGGGTCTGGCCCCCGCGGCGGCGGGGGCGGCCCTCGCGGCGCTGCGGCTGCTGCGCCGCGAACCCGGGCGCGCGGCACGGGCGGGCGAGGTGGCGCGCGAGCTGCACACCCGGCTGACGACCGCGGGCCTGGAAGCGGTGCGGCCGCACGCCGCGGTCGTCTCCGTGCGCGCTCCCTCCCCGGAGCAGGCCGTGCGATGGGCGGCCGACTGCCGGGCGGCCGGCCTGTCCGTGGGCTGCTTCCGTCCTCCTTCCGTGCCCGACGGCATCTCACGGCTCAGGCTGACCGCCCGCGCGGACCTGTCCGGGGCGGAGATCGAACGCGCTGTACGGGTGATCGGCGAAACGCGGCCATGAGTCGGCGTGGCACGGCCGTGCGTCGCCCGATGAGGGGATCGTCGGTCGAATGGTCGGTCGAGTGGTCGGTCGAGTGGTCGGGCGGACTACGGGTCGGATCGGTCGGGTGCTGTCCGGTTCAGCAGGTCCCTCCGGACGGACGGGTCGGTCCGGTCGGTGGTCAGCGGACCGCGGTCACGAACTCCGTCCAGCTGCCGGGGGAGAAGAGCAGCACGGGCCCGGCCGGAGTCTTGGAGTCGCGCACGGCGAGCAGTCCGGCCAGGGGGCCGGAGGCCGGCCGGGCCGTCTCGACGCAGTTGTTCGCGCCCGTGCTGTAACTGCTGCGCAGCCACCGCACACCGTGCGGGTCGAAACCGGAAGGAAGGGTCCGAGGCGGTGCAGGCATCGTGCCTCCTTACGCGCCGGCGGCTGTACCGGCGATGAAATCCAACGAGTCCTCGGGTGAAAGGGCGTGGATCGAAAGGGCGTTGAAGGCCTCCGAGTAGGCCCGGAGGTCTTCTTTCCGCTCCAGGTGGAGGCTACTCGTCAAGTGGTCGAGAACAACCACGTCCAGATCAGAAGTGCGCAAAAATGAGAAAATGACGAAAGGGCCGGTGACACCGATGTGCGCCCCCGCGCTGAACGGCAGGACCTGCAACCGCACCTGGGGCAGCCGGGCCGCCTCGACCAGCCGCGCCAGCTGGCGGGTCATCACGCCGGGGCCCCCGACCTCCCGGCGCAGCACCGCCTCGTCCAGGACCGCGCTCAACTCCAGCGGAGGGTCCGCCCGCAGCACGTCCTGCCGGGCCAACCGCACCTCCACCAGGGCGTCCAGCCGCTCCTCCGAAGCGCCCTCCAGCGCGGCCTGGGTCACCGCCCGCGCGTACTCCGGCGTCTGCAGCAGCCCGGGGATCACCGTGGTCTCCAGGGTGCGCATCGCGCTCGCCTGGGACTCCAGGCTGATGAAGTCCCGGTAGGTCGGCGGCAGGACGCCGCGGTAGGCGTGCCACCAGTGGTGACGGCCGTCGCCGTCACCGGAACCCGACAGCATCAGCAGCAGTTCCCGCAGCTGCGGATCGGTCACGCCGTAGGCGTCGAGCAGCGAGCGGACATCGGCCGGTTTCACTCCGCTCGTGCCGGTCTCGATGCGGCTCACCTTCGACTGGTGCCAGCCCACCAGCCGGGCCGCCTCGCCGCTGGTGAGCCCCGCCGAAGCGCGCAGCGTGCGCAGTTCGGCGCCCAGTTTCCGGCGGCGCACCGCGGGACCGTGCTGCATGGACTCTCCTTACTCCTTCCGAGCCGCCCGGATACGGTCTTCCGTCGCAGGGTTCACCGCTTCGGGCGACAGATATATGCATATCTTGGTGGATCGCCGCCCCGCGCCGTGCGGTGATGGCACTCTGGCGGCGAAGCACCAGTGCGGGACCGTACTCGAACCATCCCCTCCGTGTCGGACTGCGCTCCCGTGGGAAAGGGACGACATCGCCATGGCAGACCATCTGGAAGCATCCGTCACTCTGCCGAGCGATCCCGCCTCGGTCTCCGCGGCCCGTGCCCATGTGAGGGACGTGCTGGCGGAGTGGGGCATGCCGGCGGACGCGGACGTGTCCGACACCGTCCGGCTGATCGTCTCCGAACTCGCCACCAACGCCGTGCAGCACACCTTCGGGCAGTCGCCCACCTTCACGGTGGACATGGTCCTCGACCGCGACGAGCGGCTGCACGTCGGTGTCACCGACAGCCATCCGCGTTTCCCCAAACGGCTGCCCGCCGCGGTGCAGCAGGACAACGGCCGCGGACTGGTCATCATCCGCTGCCTGACCGCGGAATGCGGGGGGAGGCTCAGAATCCGCCCCACGCGTGAGGGGGGCAAGACCGTCTCCGTCGAACTGCCGTGGACCCTGCCTCCCGCCGCGGAACCCACCGCGGAGCCTGCCGCGGAGCCGGTCACGACGGGTCGGCAGGAACCGTAGGGGCCGTCACGGCGAGGGGACGGTCGGCGAGGTGCCGGCGCAAGGGCCCGGACGGGCCGCGGCCGATCCGGCGGGGCCACACGGCGCCGTGGGCCGGTGTTCCGCCCCGGAGGCACCGGTTGTGTGGTTCCGGGATCGTGCGCCGCGCCGTGCCGGGCGAGCCGGGGCGTGAGGTGAACGCGAGCGGCAGCGGGAAGGCGAGGAGGATCCGTACGCCCGCCCGGGTGACCCGCGGTTCTGGAACGGCCCGGCGAAGTCTCGGCCGGCTCGTCGCGGCGGGGTCCCGTCGCGTGCGGGGGCGATGCCGGCCCGTACGGTGACGGGCGAGGTGACGGGCGACCGGCTGAGGCCGCGTCACGCCCGGTGGGGCGGCGGTGCGTCGGGGCACCGCCGCCCCCGGCGGATCACTTGACCCGGCCGTACCAGACGCTGCTGGTCCAGATCTTCTGCAGGCGCACCACGTCCCCGGTCTTCGGGGCGTGCCAGATCTTGCCGTTGCCCGCGTAGATGCCGACGTGGTAGATGCTGCGGCCCGAGTGGAAGAACACCAGGTCACCGGCCTTGCGGTTCTTGGCGGAGATGTGGCTCGTCTTGTTGTACTGCTGTGCGGCGGTGCGCGGCAGTGTCTTGCCCGCCTTCTTGAACGAGTACAGGGTGAGCCCGGAGCAGTCGAACCGGGACGGTCCGGTGGCGCCCCACTGGTACGGCGCTCCCTTCTTGGAAGCGGCGACGTTCAGAGCCTTGGTGGCCGTGCTCGCGGCGGCCGCGTCCGAGGCGGCTCCCGGGACCACGATCGAGCCGCCCACGGCGGCCAGGGTGAGGGCCGAGGCCGTGCCGGCCCGGGCCATGAGAGACGGGACACGATTGAGCGCAGTCATGCGCAACCCTTCGTCAGCCGCCTGTGAAGGATGACCTGTCGGATTCGGGCTGGCGAAGTGGCCCGGCCGCACACGTGCGGCTTCACCCCAAGGGCTGCTCGGAACTGGCGTTCCGGCGACCCGTCGTGCTTGGGTCCTCCACTCCTGCCGATCCACTCCTTGTCGACCGGTCATCCGGGCGGCGGCAGGATTCGGCGTCCGCCCGGATCGCCCCGCCGCGGCGGCGGGGTCTTGTCGTCAGTCAGGGATCTTGTCCCATGCCCGGCCCGAAATCCCAACTGAACCGGGGATTTGTGTTGTTACTCACCACTCATCCGTTCGGGTGGACAGTCTCCTGTTCGGTTCGCTGTCAAGAGCCCCGAAAGGCCTCGGACCAGCGTCGGAATGCTCAATTCCGCCCACTGGCCCCGCGTGTTGCGCAACTTCGGCGCCCCGAAAAAAGCAGGTGCATCTACGCCGGATGGGGGTAAGCCGTTTGGTCCGTTTCGGCTCCGGTCCGGACGCGCCCTCGCCGGGGACGGCCGCCCGGACCGGGGTGGGCGTCAACTGCCCGGGGTCGGCGGCAGGATGAGCCGGGCCGTGCGCCGTTCGCCGTCCAGCACCCGCAGGGCCCGGCCCAGCGTGGCGGAGTGCAGTTCGGTCTCGCCGCGCCGGTGCATCACGGTCAGCGCGTCGCGCAGCGCGACGGCCTTGCCGACCAGTGCCTGCGCGGCGCGCAGGCCGCGGTAGGTGTCACCGTCCGAGGCGGGGTTGATGCGGCCGAGCAGGTCGACGACCTCGAGGTAACGGTCGATCAACTCGGCCTCCGCGCGGGTCAGCGCGGGCAGCGGAGGGAGTTCCGGGGGCAGCATCGACGGCTCACCTCGCGTCGTCGGCGGGGTGCCCGCCCCTGCGGTCGGGCACGATCCGGTCCGCCAGGCCGTGGTCCACCGCCGCCCGTGCGTCGAGGACAGTGTCCCGCTCGAGGTCCGCCCGGGCCTGCTCCGGGGTGCGGCCCGCGTGCCGGACGAGCATGTCCTCCATCCGGGACCGGATGCGGCCCAGCTCCTCGGCCCGGGCCGCGAGGTCGCTCGCCCGGCCCTCCAGCGGCCCGGACGGATCGGGCTGACGGAGCACCAGGCGGGCGCCGGGCAGCACGCACCGCTTGCCCGGGGTGCCGGCGGCGAGCAGCAGCGCGGCGGTCCCCTCGGCCCGGCCGAGGCAGACCGTCTCCACGTCGCAGGAGACGAAGCGCAGCGTGTCGTAGATCGTCGACATGGCGTGGAACGAGCCGCCCGGGGAGTTGACGTAGAGCGAGATGTCCCGGTCCGGGGCCCGGTGCTCCAGGTACAGGAACTGGGCCATCACGTCGTTCGCGGAGGTCTCGTCGATCGGGGTGCCGAGAAGGACGATCCGCTCCTGGAGCAGCTTGGCGTACGGATCCGTCGTCCGGTGCCCGGACGCCGTGCGTTCGGTGAGCTCGGGCAGGACGTGGCGGGCGGACGGTCGGGTCATGCGAACCCCTCCTGTGGCAGGGCGCGGCCGTTTCCGGCGCACGCGTCGCAGGCGCTGTGGCTTCTGTAAAAAATGTACAGGATGTACGTGACGTTATGATGGGCGCATGGCCTACGAGATTCCGGTGACGCAAGCCAGGGCTGAGCTCGCCGACCTGATCAACCGGGTGGTGTACGGCGGGGAGCGCGTCGTCGTGACCCGGCACGGGAAACCCCTCGTCGCCCTCGTGTCCGCCGATGACCTGCGACGGCTCGAAGAGCTCGAGGGGGCCGGGGAACCCGCGGAGGAGCAGGTGATCAGCACGGTCGCCGGCGTCCGCGAGGCGGCGTCCGCTCCCCGCGAACGGCAGCGGTTCGGCATCGCCGCGGAGCACCGGGGGACGGCCCCCTCGTAAGCCCTCGGGAACGACGTGACCGTGCATCCTCGCCGCGGCGGGGATGCACGGTCGTTTCCGTGCGGCCCGTGCCCGGCGCGCGGCCGGCACGGCGTACGGCCGGTCGCCCGACGGCGGCCGGCGCCCTCCGGCCGCCCCTCGCCGGTGTGCCCGGGCGGGTCAGCCCAGCGGCATGCGCGGGAACCGGCGCTTGTCCTCCGCCGCCCCGCGCGCCGCCTCCTCCGCCTTGGCGACGGCCGCGTACTGGTCGACGTACTCCTGCTCGGACAGGGCGAGGATGGCGTACATGATCTCGTCGGTGACGGCGCGCAGGACCGCCTTCTCGTCCTCCAGGCCGGCGTGGCGCGAGAAGTCGAGGGGCTCGCCGAAACGGATGACCACGGGGCGGAGGCGGGGGATCACCTTGCCGGGCGGCTGCGCCTCGAAGGTGCCGATCATCGCGCAGGGGACCACCGGGACGCCCGCCTTGAGGGCCATCACCGCGACGCCGACCTTGCCCTTGTAGAGGCGGCCGTCGTGCGACCGCGTGCCCTCCGGGTAGATGCCGAGCAGTTCGCCCTTGGCCAACACTCCGAGACCCTCCCGGATGGCGGCCCGACCGGCCTCCTTGCCGGAGCGGTCGACCGGGATCTGCCCCGCGCTGCGGAAGAAGAACGCCGTCAGCCGGCCCTTGAGGCCGGGCCCGGTGAAGTACTCGGCCTTCGCGAGGAAGGTGATGCGCCGCTTGAGCACGGCCGGCATCAGGAAGTGGTCCGAGAACGACAGGTGGTTGCCCGCGACGATGGCCGCACCGGACGACGGAACGTGCCGCAGGCCCTCTATCCGGGGCCGGAAGAGCAGCCTCAGCAGCGGGCCCAGCAGCACGTACTTGAGAAGGTAGTAGAACAAACGCACGCTCCTCGACTCCGGCGGACGGGCGGGGCCGCCGCGTTCCAGCAGGTCGACCGGCACGCCGTGGGCGGGGGCCAGTCTAGGTCCGGGCGGGTCCGCCCGGCACCACGTGCGACGCAACCGGACGCAACCGCACCGGACGGCCGGACACCCGTCGGCGGCCGGGCCGGAAGGGGCCGGCGCGACCGGGGAGGACCACCGCCCCCAGCCTGCTGCCGCTCACCGGCCGGCGACAACCCGATCGGCGGGCGTGACCGGATCGCACCGGACCGGGAGCGCCCCCTGCGAGGTTCCCCGGGCCGTCCGGCCGAGTAGGCTCCGGAGCATGCGCATCTCCGTCTCCTCCGACATGGACGAACCCGTGGCCCGTGCCCTCCTCGCCGAGCTGCGCGAGCGCGG
Source organism: Streptomyces viridosporus T7A (assembly GCF_008704515.1). NCBI lineage: Bacteria > Bacillati > Actinomycetota > Actinomycetes > Kitasatosporales > Streptomycetaceae > Streptomyces > Streptomyces viridosporus. The sequence continues at coordinate 1,548,249 of NZ_CP023700.1, read as the reverse complement.
TCACGACGTGCGCGCGCACGGCGCCCTGAGCCACGGGGACGACCCGCAGTGGGCGGTCTGCTCCGAGGCGGCGGCCCGCGAGGTCGCCGCCGGGACGGCGGACCAGGCGGTGGTGTGCTGCTGGACCGGCACGGGCGCCTCGATCGCCGCGAACAAGGTGCCGGGCGTCCGGGCCGCCCTGTGCACGGACGCGACCACGGCGGACGGCGCGCGCCGCTGGAACGACGCCAACGTGCTGGCGCTCAGCCTGCGGCTGACGTCGGAGCCGCTGCTGAAGGAGATCCTCGACGCCTGGTTCGCCGGTGCGCCCAGCGACGACGCGGAGGACCGGCGGAACGTGGACCGGGTGCGCCGCCTCGACCAGGAGCGCACGGGGGCCTGAGCAGGCCCGGGCGCCGTCCCCGCCGGGGCGGGCGGCGACGGGGCGTCCCCCGGTGTCACAGCCGTACGAGGATCAGCGCCGTGTCGTCGGTGGCGCCGCCGGGCGGGAGGAGCTCTCGGAGCACGATGCCCGCGAGCGCCTCGGGCTCCTGTGTCCGAGGGCGCCGCAGCGCCTCGGCCAGACGGAGCAGTCCGGTGTCGATGTCCTCCCCGCGCCGTTCGATCAGACCGTCGGTGTGGAGCACCACGGTCGCCCCCGGCGTGAACGCGGTCGCCGCCTCCGGCCTCGGGCCCGGGACCGGGCCGGCGTCCAGCGGCGGATCGGTCGCCCGGTCGGGGAACTCCACGCGACCGTCGCGGTGGGCCAGCACCGGAGGGGGATGACCGGCGCTGCTGCAGGTGATCGTGTGCCGGTCGAAGTCGATGAACGTCGTCACCGCGGTCGCGGACTCGGCGCCGTCCACCACGTGGGCGTAGAGCCCCACCACGTCGAGCGCCCGGGCGGGGCCGTCCGCCACCCGGGAGGCGGCCGTGAGCGCGCTGCGCAGCCGGCCCATGACACCGGCCGCCTCCAGACCGTGCCCGACCACGTCGCCCACGGACACGCCGACGCGGTGCCCGTCCACCAGGTCGACCAGGTCGTACCAGTCCCCGCAGACGTTGAGCGCCCCCACCGCGGGCCGGTACCGCACGGCGGCCCGGTGGCCGCCGACCTGCCGGTGGGCGGGCAGCATCGACTCCTGCAGCGCCGGGGCGACCTCCCGCTCCCGCGCGTGCGCCCGGCGCAGCCGGTTGTTGAGCTCCTGGAGCTCGCGGGCGCGCGAGTACAGCTCGGCCTCCGGCATCCGGCCCTGGCCGTCGCCCGCGTGGCCGCGGGCCCGGACCAGCTCGGTGACCTCCTCCACCCGGTGCACGATCAGCTCGGCCCTCCCGTCGGGGCCGAGCGCCGGTGTGTTCACCGGGCTCCGGTACCGCTCCTCCCACGCCCCGGACCGCTCGGGGTTCTCGACGTCGTAGTGCTGCAGGGGCATGGTGTCGCGCTCGCCGGTGGCCAGGACCCGGAGCAGCGAGGCCTGGAGGTTGCGCGCGCCCGTGGAGTCCGGGGCGTTCGGGTTGGCCGGGAAGACGTCTTGGCCGGGAAGACGTCGAACAGGTGGCGGCCCACCAGCTCCCCGCGCGAGCGCCCGACCCCGCGGGCGTACGCCTCGTCGACGTCCGCGAACACCAGATCGGGGGTCAGCGGCGCCACCATGCCGGGCAGGGCCTGGTAGACCGCCGCGTAATCGATCGACGTCTGCGCCATGGCCGTCGCCTCGCCTCCGGAAACCCGTTGGTCCTCCCGCACGGGGGCGTGTCGCGCGAGTCGTCCGCTCCTTCCCCGGGGCGGCGCCGGAACCTCACAGGTCCGGCGCGTCCAGTGACTGCTCGGCCCAGATGATCTTCCCTTCGGGGACGAACCGGGTGCCCCACCGCCGGGCGATCTGGGAGACCAGCAGCAGCCCGCGTCCGCCCTCGTCCATCGCACGGGGATGCCGCACGTGGGGCGTCGTCACACCGCCGTCGAACACCTCGCACACCAGTGAGCGCTCGCGGATCAGCCGGAGCCGGACGGGGCCGCCGGCGTGCCGGATGGCGTTGGTGACGAGTTCGCTGACGACCAGCTCGGTGGCGAAGGCCAGCTCGTCCAGCCCCCACCGGGACAGCTGCCGGACGGCGGACCCGCGGGCCTCGGCCACCACGGCCGGATCCGCCGGCAGGGCCCAGACCGCCACTCGTTCGGGGGCGAGGCGTTGGGTACGGGCCAGCAGCAGGGCCACGTCGTCGTACGGACGGGTCGGCACCAGCGCGTCCACCACGGCGCGGCAGCTCGACTCGAGCGAGTCCGTGGTCTCCTCCAGCACCCGGCGCAACCGCTCCCGGGCGGTGTCGGCGGACGCGGGCTCCCCGGGGGTCAGCAGACCGTCGGTGTGCAGGACGAGCGTGCTGCCCTCGGCCAGGGACAGCCGCACCGACTCGAACGGCGGACCGCCCACGCCGAGCGCCGGGCCCTGGGAGAGCTCCACGAAGGTGACCGTGCCGTCGGGTGCCACCACGGCGGGCGCGGGGTGCCCGGCGGCGGACATCGTGCACCGGCCGTCCACCGGGTCGTAGACCACGTACAGGCAGCCGGCCCCCCGGCCCTCCGAGCCCTCGGCCCCCGGTGCGTCACCACCGTCCCGCGCCGGCCGGTCCATCAGGTCGTCGAGGTGGGCGAGCACCTCCTCCGGCGGCAGGTCCAGCGCGGCCAGGGTCCGCACCGCGGTCCGCAGCCGGCCCATGGCCGCGGCGGCGTCGATGCCGTGCCCGGGCACCTCGCCGACGACGAGCGCGACGCGGGCGCCGGACAGCGGGATGAGGTCGTACCAGTCGCCGCCCAGACCGGTCAGCTCGTCGGCCGGGCGGTAGCACGCGGCCACCTCGACGGCGTCCTGCTCGGGCAGACTGCGCGGGAGCAGGCTGCGCTGCAGCACGAGCGCGGCGTCCCGCTCGCGGGTGTAGCGCCGGGCGTTGTCCACGCAGACGGCGGCACGGGAGACGAGGTCCTCGGCCAGGCTCAGGTCGTCCGCGTCGAAGGGGTGCTCGCGGCGGCGCCGGAAGAACCCGGTGAGGCCCAGGGTGACGCCCCGGGCCCGGATCGGCACGAGCATCGCGCTCTGCAGGCCCAGCTCCAGGAAGGTGGGCTCGTGACCGCCCGGGGTCCCCGCGAGCCACCCCGTGGCGAGCGGATCGAGCTGCTCCTGACGCCAGGACCGGCCCGTGGCCAGACAGCGGACCGGCGGCGAGTCGGCCAGGTAGGCCACCACCTCGCCGGTCTCCACGACCGTGCGCGGCAGGTCCTCGTACAGCGACCGGTGACCCGCGCGCAGCAGCGGCACCCGCTCGGTCCCGGCGAGCGGTCCGGGCGGCAGCTCGGCGCCCCGCAGCACCGTCTCCAGCAGGTCGACGACGACGAACTCGGCGAGCCCCGGCACGGCGACGTCGGCCAGTTCCTGCGCGGTGCCCATGATGTCCAGGGTGCGGCCGATGCGCTCACCGGCCCGGTCGAGCAGGGCGAGACGCTGCCGGGCGCGCTGCCATCCGGTGACGTCCACGACGGTGTAGTACACGCCCGCCGGGCGGCCCTGCTCGTCGTCGAGCCGGGTGAACGACATCAGGTGCGCGGTGTCGCGCAGCGGGGCCGAGCGGACGCGGCCGGTGTGCACGTGGTCGACCACGCGTTCGCCGGTCTCCAGCACGTGCCGCATCTGCGCCTCGATGGCCTCGGTCTCCATGCCCGGCTGGACGTCCGCGAGCCGCAGCCCCGGGCGCCGCTCGGCCGGACCGCCGCCGAACCGCTCCAGTGCGGCGTTGGACCACACGAAGCGCAGATCCGTGTCCACGATCGCGATGCCGATCGGCGATCCGGCGACCATCTGCTCCAGCACCGCACGGCTCATGTCCCAGCCGGGGGAGCCGGCCAGCTCCGACAGCAGCACCAGCAGCGGCGAACGGCCCCGCGGTTCCACGGTCGGGGTGACCCGGACCATGAGCGCGACCGGCCGACCGTCCCGGCGCACGGCCGTCATCAGCCCCGCCCAGCCACCGTCCTCCCGGCACCGCTCGACCAGGTCCGGCACCCGCTCGGCGTCCTCCGGGGTCAGCAGCTCGGCGAACTTCCGGCCCACCGCCTCGGGCGCGGAGTGCCCCAGCAGCCGCTCGGCCTGACCGGTCCAGCCCGACACCACGCCCCGCGGATCGAGCAGCAGGGGAACGGCGTCGGCCACATCGAACCCCTGCCGGGCAACGTCCTGCTCCTTGTGTCCGCCCACGGCCGACCTCTCTGTCGCTGAGAGTGGTCTACCACCTTTGTCCCCATCTTCACCCTTGACCGCGAAGGGGGCTTCCCGGGTGGCGGGGCGGACGTCCCGGTGACCCCGCCGGGCCGACGGGGTCACCGTGCGCGGGGGCGCGGGGCCGCCCCGCCACGGCGGGGGCGCGGTACGGGGGCGGCCCCGCGGACCGGCCCGTCCCCGTACCGCGCCGGTTCAGTCCCGTCGGCCCAGGACCTTCTCCACGGTCTCCAGGGCCCCCCGGAGCTCGTCCGCCGTGATCGTCAGCGGCGGGGCCAGACGGATGGTGGAACCGTGGGTGTCCTTGACGAGGACGCCCTCGTGCATGAGGCGCTCGCTCACCTCGCGGCCCGTGCCGAGGGCCGGGTCCACGTCGACGCCCGCCCACAGACCGCGGGAGCGGAAACCGACGACCCCCTTGCCGACCAGCGCCTCCAGGCCCTCGCGCAGGACCACGCCCAGCTCCGCCGCCCGGCGCTGGAACTCACCCGTCTCCAGCAGCTCCACCACGGCCGTGCCGACCGCCGCGGCCAGCGGGTTGCCGCCGAAGGTCGACCCGTGCTCCCCGGGGTGGAGCACCTGGAGCACCTCGCGCCGGGCGACCACCGCCGACACCGGGACGATGCCGCCGCCCAGCGCCTTGCCGAGCAGGACCACGTCCGGGACGACCGACTCGTGCTCCACGGCGAGCGTCCGGCCCGTGCGGCCCAGCCCCGACTGGATCTCGTCCGCCACGAACAGGCACCCCGCGCGGCGCGTCAGCTCCCGCACGCCCGCCAGATAGCCGTCGTCCGGGACGACGACGCCCGCCTCGCCCTGGACCGGCTCGATCAGCACCGCGGCGGTCGTCTCGTCGACCGCGGCCTCCATCGCCGCCAGGTCGTTGTAGGGGACGACCCGGAAGCCCGGGGTGAAGGGGCCGAAACCGGCGCGCGCCACCTCGTCCGTCGAGAAGCTCACGATCGTCGTGGTACGGCCGTGGAAGTTGTCCGCCGCCACCACGATCGTCGCCCGGTCGGCCGGGACGCCCTTCACGTCGTAGGCCCACTTGCGGGCCACCTTGACACCGCTCTCCACCGCCTCCGCGCCGGTGTTCATGGGCAGCACCATGTCCAGGCCGGTCAGCGCGGCCAGCCGCTCGGCGAACTCGGCGAGCCGGTCGTTGTGGAACGCGCGCGAGGTCAGCGTGAGCCGGTCCAGCTGGCGGTGCGCCGCCTCGACCAGCGCGGGATGGCGGTGGCCGAAGTTGAGCGCCGAGTAACCGGCCAGCATGTCGAGGTAGCGCCGGCCCTCCACGTCCTCCACCCACGCGCCCTCCGCGCGGGAGACGACCACGGGCAGCGGGTGGTAGTTGTGCGCGAGGACCGGTTCCTCCGCGCCGATCAGCTCGGCGGACGAACGCGTGACGACGGACGAGGTCATGAGCGGATCTCCTGAGTGCAGCACTTGATGCCGCCGCCCGCCTTGTGGAACTCGGACAGGTCGACGGGAACGGGGACGTAGCCGCGGTCGGCGAGCCGGGAGGCGAGCGCCGTGGCCCCCGGCGAGATGAACACATGGCGGCCGTCGGACACGGAGTTCAGCCCGAACGCCGCCGCGTCCTCACGGGTCGCGACCACCGCGTCCGGGTACAGCCGGGCGAGCACCTCGCGGCTCCCCGGCGAGAACGCCTCCGGGTAGTACGCGATGTTCTCCTCGTCCAGCACGAACAGCGCCGTGTCCAGGTGGTAGAAGTACGGGTCCACGAGCGTCAGGCCGATCACGGGCACCCCGAAGAACTCCTGCACCTCGCGGTGCGCCTCACGGGTGGTGCGGAACCCGGTGCCGGCGAGGATCCAGCGCCCGGCGGGCACCAGGTCGCCCTCGCCCTCGCAGACCGACCCGGGGTGGTGGACCTCGTACCCCTCGGCCTTGAACCAGGCCTCGTACGGGACGGACTCCGGGCGCCGCTCGGGCGCCAGGAACAGGGAGCCGAAGACCCGGCCCTCGACGATGACCGCCGCGTTCGCGGCGAACACCATGTCGGGCAGGCCGGGCTCCGGTTCCACGGTCTCCACGGTATGGCCGTGGTCGCGGTAGGCGTCGACCAGTGTCCGCCACTGCCGCTGGGCGAGGAGGACGTCGACGGGACGGTCGGGGTGCATCCAGGGGTTGATCGCGTACCGCACGGCGAAGTGTCTGGGTTCGCAGACGAGATAGCGCCGCCGGCGCGCCACACGGGAGTCGGGCACAGAGGGGTCCCTCCGCTTCCACGCGGTGCCGACAGGGGGGTGTCTCCACGGTAGGAACCGAGCCTGACGGGCGACAAGGAACGGGAGCTGCGTGCTCGCGCAGGATCACTGCGCGTTTCCGCCATTCAGCGCACGTCTGCTGCGCCTTCCGGGGCGGGCTGGCTGACGCCCGCCTCAGGACTGTCCGGGAGCAGGTGGGACAGCACCATCACGCTGATCGTCTTGCGGATGAACGGCTCCTGGCGGATGCGCTCCAGGACCTCCTCGAAGTGCTCCACGTCTCGCGCCCGCACGTGCAGCAGCGCGTCCGCCCCACCGGTCACCGTCATCGCCGCGGCGATCTCCGGATGGTTGCGCACCACCTCCGCCAGCCGCCGGGGCGGCGCCGCGCCCTCGCAGTACACCTCGACGTACGCCTCCGTGCGCCAGCCCAGCGCGGACGGCCGCACGGTCGCCGTGAAACCGGTGATCACCCCGGTCTCGCGCAGCCGGTCCACCCGGCGCTTGACCGCCGTCGACGACAGCCCGACGGCCGTACCGATCTCGGCGAAGGACGTCCTGGCGTTCGCCATCAGCGCGGTGACGATCTTCCGGTCGAGTTCGTCGAACGGCGCGGGCCTGCTGGTCATGCCGGAACTGTATCCAGCGGCGACCGGTCGCCGTCCAGGACGGCGACCGGTCACCGGAACCGGCGGTGACGGCCGCGTCCGGCACGTGCCCGGACGCGGGAATGCCCCCTACACTCCAGCCTCATGCTGCGTGCCCTCGCCGTCGACGACGAACGTCCCTCGCTGGAGGAACTGCTGTACCTGCTCAACGCGGACCCCCGCATCGGCAGTGCCGAGGGCGCCGGAGACGCGACCGAGGCGCTGCGCCGCATCAACCGGGCCCTGGCCTCGGGGCCCGACGGCCCCGAGGCCATCGACGTGGTCTTCCTCGACATCCAGATGCCCGGCCTCGACGGGCTCGACCTCGCCCGGCTGCTCACCGGGTTCGCCCGGCCGCCGCTCGTCGTGTTCGTCACCGCCCACGAGGACTTCGCCGTCCAGGCCTTCGACCTCAAGGCCGTGGACTACGTGCTCAAACCGGTCCGCAAGGAACGGCTGGCCGAGGCGGTCCGCCGCGTCGACGAACTGCGCGCCGCCGCCCGGCGGGGCACCGCCCCGCGCATCCCCGTGCACGAACCCGACCCCGACCACATACCCGTGGAACTCGGCGGCGTGACCCGCTTCGTCGCGGTCGACGACATCACCCACGTCGAGGCCCAGGGCGACTACGCCCGCCTGCACACCGCCCGGGGAAGCCACCTCGTCCGCATCCCGCTGTCCACCCTGGAGGAGCGCTGGCGCGCCCGCGGCTTCGTCCGCATCCACCGCCGCCACCTGGTCGCCCTGCGCCACATCGGCGAACTCCGGCTCGACGCGGGCACCGTGAGCGTCCTGATCGGCACCGAGGAACTCCAGGTCAGCCGGCGGCACGCCCGCGAACTGCGCGACCTGCTGATGCGCCGGACCACGAGTTAGGGGAGAGCCCGCATGCCCCAGGACCCGACCGAACGCCGCGTGGTCGTCACCGGCCCGCCCCGCCGCGCCGGCCGTGCCTTCGGCTACTACCGCCCGCGCACCGAGATCGACGAGCAGACCACCCTCGGCCACACCTACGTGCGGTCCCTGATGCGCATCCAACTGCGGGCCGGCCTCACCGTGTTCGCCGTCCTCGCCCTGCTCGTCGGCCCGCTCCCGCTGGTCTTCGCCGTCGCCCCGGACGCCCGCCGCCTGGAGTGGGCGGTCCTCGGCTTCGGGCTGTACCCACCGCTGGTGCTGCTCGCCCGCTGGTACGTGCGCCGCGCCGAACGCAACGAACGCGACTTCGTGCGGCTCGTCGAGGACCGCTGAGACGACGGGACCTTCCGAACCGTGAACTCCGGCTACGCCGTGCCCGCCGTCGCCCTCGTCGTCCTGGCCACCGTCCTCGTCGGCGCCTTCGGCCTGCGCATCTCCCGCACCACCTCCGACTTCTACGTCGCCTCCCGCACCGTCGGCCCCCGGCTCAACGCGGCCGCGATCAGCGGCGAGTACCTCTCCGCCGCCTCCTTCCTGGGCATCGCGGGACTCGTCCTGGTCCAGGGCCCGGACATGCTCTGGTACCCGGTCGGCTACACCGCCGGCTACCTGGTCCTGCTGCTGTTCGTCGCCGCCCCGCTGCGCCGCTCCGGCGCGTACACCCTGCCCGACTTCGCCGAGGCCCGGCTCGCCTCCCAGGCGGTACGGCGGCTCGCGGGCGCCTTCGTCGTCGGCGTCGGCTGGCTGTACCTGCTGCCCCAACTGCAGGGCGCGGGACTCACCCTGACCGCCGTCCTCACCGGCGCGCCCGACTGGCTCGGCGGGGTGATCGTCGCCGTGGTGGTGACCGCGATCGTCGCCGCGGGCGGCATGCGCAGCATCACCTTCGTGCAGGCCTTCCAGTACTGGCTCAAACTCACCGCCCTGCTCGTCCCCGCCCTCTTCCTGGTCCTCGCCTGGCAGCGCGACGGAGCGCCCAGCCACGCCTTCGACGAACCGGCCGCCTTCCGCGAGCAGCGGGTCGTCCGGGTCGAGGACGGCCTCGACCTGAGGCTGGAGGAACCGCTGACCGTGACGGTGCACGGCACGGTCGACGGCCGCGCCCACCGCGGCACCGAACTCCGGCTGCCCGCCGGCACCCACCACATCGACGGCGGCACCCGCCTGACCTTCGCCGAGGGCACCGAGGTCCCCGCCGCCGGACGCGGCGTCGACGACGCCCTGTCGCCCTCCCGGGCCGAGTCCCGCGAGGAACGCCCGCTGTACGCCACGTACGGGCTGATCCTGGCCACCTTCCTCGGCACCATGGGCCTGCCGCACGTCGTGGTCCGCTTCTACACCAGCCCGCACGGCGTCGCCGCCCGCCGCACCACCGTCGCGGTGCTCGGCCTCATCGGCGCCTTCTACCTCCTGCCCCCGGTCTACGGCGCGCTGGGCCGCCTGTACGCGCCCGAACTCACGCTCACCGGGAACGCCGACGCCGCCGTGCTCCTGCTGCCCGACCGGGTGATCGGGGGAGCGGGCGGCGACCTGCTCGGCGCGCTGGTCGCCGGGGGCGCCTTCGCCGCGTTCCTGTCCACGGCGTCCGGGCTGACCATGGCCGTGGCCGGCGTGCTCACCCAGGACGTCCTCCCCTCGCGGGGCGTGAGGCACTTCCGGCTCGGCACGGTGCTCGCCATGGCCGTCCCGCTGGGGGGGAGCATCCTGGTCGGCGGACTGCCGGTGGCCGACGCCGTCGGGCTCGCCTTCGCGGTGTCGGCCTCGTCCTTCTGCCCGCTCCTCGTCCTCGGCATCTGGTGGCGCCGGCTCACCCCGCCCGGCGCCGCCGCCGGGATGCTGGTGGGCGGCGGGTCCGCCTTCCTCGCCGTCGCCGCGACCATGGCCGGCTACCCGGGCGAGGGGCCCTGGCACGCCCTCCTCGCCTGGCCGGCCCTGTGGTCGGTGCCGCTGGGCTTCCTCACCATGGTCCTGGTGTCCCTGGCCACCCCCGGCCGGGTGCCGCCCGGCACGGCAGCGGTGCTGGCCCGGTTCCACCTGCCGGAGGAACTCCGCTCGGAGGTGTCCGCATGAGCGGCTTCCTCGCCGGGCTGCTGGTCGCCGTCCTGCCCCTGCTGGCGGCCGGCTTCTGGCTGGGCCGGCGCACCGCCCGGCCCGCCAGCCTCGCCGGACTCGGCACCCCCGTCGAGCACGCGACCTTCGAGACCCTGCACACCGCCTCCCTGGCCACGCCCCCGCTGCGGGCCGGTCTGACGGAGGAGACCGCCCGCAAGGCCGCCCGCAAGCTGCGCTCCCTGCTGGGCACGGACGCGCTGTGCCTCACCGACCGCGACCGGGTCCTCGTCTGGGACGGCGTCGGCGCGCACCACCGCACCGAGATCATGGAGCGTCTGGCCGGCCCCCTCGACAGCGGCCGCGGCGAGGCCTTCCCGCTCACCTGCGACACCCCCGACTGCACGGTGCGCTGGGCCGTCGTCGCCCCGCTCACCGTCGACGACCGGGTGCACGGCGCGCTCGTCGCCTGCGCGCCCCGCGAGTCCGCGGTCCTGGTGCGGGCCGCCGGGGAGGTCGCCCGCTGGGTCTCCGTGCAGCTCGAACTGGCCGACCTCGACCAGTCCCGCACCCGCCTCATCGAGGCCGAGATCCGGGCCCTGCGCGCGCAGATATCCCCGCACTTCATCTTCAACTCGCTCGCCGTGATCGCCTCGTTCGTGCGCACCGACCCCGAGCGGGCCCGTGAGCTGCTGCTGGAGTTCGCCGACTTCACCCGCTACTCGTTCCGCCGGCACGGCGACTTCACCACCCTCGCCGACGAACTCCACGCCATCGACCACTACCTGGCGCTGGTCCGGGCACGCTTCGGCGACCGCCTCTCCGTCACCCTGCAGATCGCCCCCGAGGTACTGCCGGTCGCGCTGCCCTTCCTCTGCCTCCAGCCCCTGGTCGAGAACGCCGTCAAGCACGGCCTGGAGGGCAAGTCCGACCAGTGCCACATCCAGATCACCGCGCAGGACGCGGGCGCCGAGGCCCTCGTCGTCATCGAGGACGACGGCGCCGGAATGGACCCCGGCCTGCTGCGCCGCATCCTCGCCCGCGAGGTGAGTCCCACGGGCGGCATCGGGCTGTCCAACGTCGACGACCGGCTCCGCCAGGTCTACGGCGACGACTACGGCCTCGTCATCGAGACGGCCGTGGGCGCGGGCATGAAGATCACCGTCCGGCTGCCGAAGTACCAGCCGGGGGTGCACTCGGCGGGCCGGCTCACTCCGAAGTGAGACCGGCCCGCCGCAGGTGTCCCTCAGGCGCTGCGCGTGGCGACCATGCCGAGGGTGATCAGGCCCAGGACCACCCAGGCGAACCACAACCAGCCGTTGCTGCCGAGCGCCACCGTGTAGGCCGTCACGGCGACCAGCCCGCCGACGGTGAGCACCCCCATGGTCTTCGTCGAACTGGAACCGTTCGTGGAACCGGGCATCGCGACACCCTCCTCATTCGGTTCCCTCCATGGTGCCCCCGTTCCGTTTCTTTACGGTGCACACGACGACATGGGCGCCGGACTTCCAGGACCCCTCGCTGGTCCAGGACCCGGCTTCGTGGACGGACGGGTCGAAGCCGTAGTCACGCGGCGGCACCTCGCGTGCGCACGCGGTGTCCGACCCGGTGCGGGCCTCGGCGAGCGTGACGTCCGCGCCCAGCCGCGTGAACCCGAGCACCTGCTCGTCGTAGCGGCCGCCGCAGGGCACCAGCCGGGCCTCCCGGTGGGAGCGCGCGTCCAGGCAGTCCCGCCGCTGCATCGTCGCGGTGTCGGCGAACGCCGCCCCGAACCGGCGCCGCTCCCCGAGCGGCCCGTACACCGGTCCGTGCGCCCCCAGCACCAGACAGGCGGTACGCCGCCCGGCCGCCTCGAACCCCTGCGGGGCCGGGACGACGGCGACGCTGCGGACGTCGGCCAGCCTGTCGCGGATCTCCCGCGTCCGCTCCTCGCACCGGGCCGGCCCCCGCTCCCGCGCCTCCTCGTCCGAGGCGGCCGCGACGAACGCCATGACCTGTCCGTCGGGAGCCTGGTCCGCGCAGGTCGGATCCAGGGCGAGCCGCGGGACGCCGGTGAACCGGGTGCCGCCGGGCCAGTCGGCCAGCACGCAGTCGCCCTCCCGCAGGGGTTCCGCCAGCCCGACGGCCTCGCCGTACGGCACCGCGGCCCCGCCGCTGCCGTCCGTCCGGTCGGCCAGCGCGTACCAGGCACCGCCCAGGGCCAGCACCAGGCCGAGCCCACCGGCGAGGACGGCCCGCAGCGCGTGCGGGCGGGGGCGCCGGCGGGCCCCGGTGGCGGAACCGGCCCCTCCGGCCGCGGGCCGGGCCGGGGCCTCCCAGGGCGAGGGCGACCCGGGGTCCGTCTGCGTCCACGCGTACGCCTCCGACTGCGGGGTCACGATGCGCGCCAGCTCCGCCGCCACCGCCCGCGCCGTCGTCCGCCGGTCCGGGTCCTTCGTGAGCAGCCCCCGCAGCACCGGCGCCAGCGCGCCCGCCCGCACCGGTGGGCGCGGTTCCTCCATGACGACCGCGGTGATCGAGGCCAGCGGCGACTCCCGCGCGAACGGGCTGCGGCCCTCCACGCCGTGGTAGAGCGTGCAGCCGAGCGAGAACAGGTCGGCCGCGGGGGTGGGCGGGCCTCCGGTGACCCGCTCCGGCGCCAGGTAACCCGCCGTGCCGACCAGGGCGGACGCCAGGGTGTACCGCGTCTCACCGGTGTCCGGCTGGACGGAGATGCCGTAGTCGGTGAGCAGCACCCGCCCGTGGGGCAGGCCGGTGCGGTCCGGCGCGAGCAGGATGTTCGCCGGTTTCACGTCCCGGTGCATCACGCCCCGCTCGTGCCCGGCGGTCAGCGCGTCCAGCACGGCCAGCCCGATCCGGGCGCACTCGGCCGGGGCGAGCCGGCCGCCCCGGGCGACCAGTTCCCGCAGGTCGACGGCGCCCGCGACGTACTCCATGACGATCCACGGCAGCCCTTCGTGCTCCAGCACGTCGTGCACGGTCACCACGTGCGGGTGACCGCGCAGGCCCGCCGCGTGCCGGGCCTCCGCGCGGGCCCGGGCCACCCGGGCCTCGCGCTCCCGGCCGGACTCGGCCGGATCGTGGAACACGATCTCCTTGAGGGCGACCTCGCACGCGAGTCCCTGGTCGTGGGCGAGCCAGACGTGCCCCATGCCGCCGCCGCCCAGCCGGCGCAGCAGCAGGTAGCGTCCGGCGATGACCCGGCCGACTCCGGACGTGGGTGATCCTGAAGGCATCCGATGAACTCCCGGTTCGCGGGGCGCTGGGCGGTGGCGGCCGCGGCGTCGGCTCCGGCGGGGGTCCCCGCGGGGGGGCCGGTGGAGGCGGGTGCGCCGATGTCCGGGGCCGGATCGCCGACGTCGACGGGGGAGATCCACTCCGGTTGCCGGGCGCGGGCCGTACCACCACGGCTCGGAAGGGCCGTGGCCCCTCCACTCCTCGGTCCCGTCCTCGAACGCGACGGAAATCCCGCGTTCGTCCCCCTCGAAGGGCCGCAGCGGTATTTCCGCACGAGCACTTCACCTCGGGAAGTCCCCGCGCGTCGACCGGAATCGCGATTCCCGCCCGGAGCGGCGCGGAAAAGGGAACAGCCTTTCCCTTTTCGTGGTCGTGTTTCTCCCCCAGGGTGTCGTGGCGCGGGAGGACGGGGGTGGGCCGGTCGAGGCATTCCGGTGTCCCGCCGGTGCGAAGACCGGGCGCCGTCGCCCGTGCCCGTGTCGGGCGGCCGTCGCGCGGCGCGGTGAGACACCGTTCCAGCCGCCCGGCGTCGCGGATCGCCCGCCGCCCGGTGCCCCCGTACCGACCAGGTGTGTTTCCCCGCCGCGAGCCGCCGCGGGCGGGCCGCGACCGCACGCCGGCGTCCCGTCCGAGCCCGCTGTGCCCGTCGAAGAACGGTGCCCGGGAGGCGACCCCCGCGGCGACCGCTCCGGCCTCGAACAAAGGTGTGGCCGAATCACGCCCACCGGCGACCGGACGAATCAACGGCAGGACGGCGATCCTTCGCATCGCCGTTTTCCCCGCCCCGTGCAGGAACGCGCGCAGTGCCATCACCGCTCCCCCCGGCGGTTTCCCCCGGACACTTCACGCTACTGAAGGAAATTGCCCGTTCAAGGGGGCCGGGGGAGGGGTGAATTCAGTTTCCGCGTGCGTGCAGTGAGGCCAGATAGGCGTTGTACGCCTCGAGTTCCTTGTCCCCGTCACGGTCGGCGGCGCGGTCCTCGCGCTTGGCCTGCCGCTGGTCCGAGGCGTACCACTGGAACAGCAGCGCGATCAGCACCAGGACGGACGGGACCTCGCTGAACGCCCAGGCGATGCCGCCGGCCGCGTTCTGGTCGGACAGCGCCTCGATCCCGAGCGAGGCGGGCGGGTTCTCGAAGGTCGTGACCATCGGGGAGGACGCCATCATCAGCGCGATGCCGAAGAAGGCGTGGAACGGCATGCCCGCGAACAGCTCCAGCATCCGCATGAGGTGTCCCGGACGGTGCGGGCCCGGGTCCACGCCCATGATCGGCCAGAAGAAGATCAGGCCGACGGCGAGGAAGTGCACCATCATCGCGATGTGCCCGATCTGCGAACCCATCAGGAAGTCGAAGATCGGGGTGAAGTACAGCGCGTACAGGCTCGCGATGAACATCGGGATGGTGAACACCGGGTGGGTGATGACCCGCATGTAGCGGCTGTGCAGCAGCATCAGCAGCAGCTCGCGCGGCCCCTTGCGGCCCCGCCCGGCCGTCGGCAGCGCGCGCAGCGCCAGGGTGATCGGGGCGCCGAGCAGGATCAGGATCGGTGACACCATGCTGATCACCATGTGCTGCACCATGTGCACGCTGAACATGACCATGCCGTAGTCGTTCAGTGCGGTGCACATCACCAGCCCGATGCTGAGCACGCCGGTGACGAACGCCACCGTCCGCCCCACCGGCCACTTGTCCCCGCGCCGGACGAGGCGCACCACGCCCCAGCCGTACAGGGCCAGCCCGAGCAGGCAGGCGATGAGGAAGAACGGGTCCGCCGACCAGGCGAGTCCTCGCCCCAGCGTGAACGGCGGCAGATCCATGGTCATGCCGTGCCCGCTGTGATCCATCCGCCGGCTCCTGATTCGTGGTGGTTGTGCGCTGTCTGTCCGCACCAGACTAGAACCGCCCCCGGTCGCGGCTGCGACCGGGGGCGGGGTTGGCCCGTTCGAGTGCTACAGGACACACTCCGCCTCGGCGTAACGCTCCTCGGGCACCGTCTTCAGCGTCTCGACGGCCTCGGCCAGCGACACCGTGACGATGTCGGTGCCGCGCAGCGCGGTCATCATCCCGAACTCGCCCCGGTGCACGGCCTCCACCGCGTGCCAGCCGAACCGCGTGGCCAGCACCCTGTCGTAGGCGGTCGGCGTGCCGCCGCGCTGGACGTGGCCGAGGATCACCGGACGGGCTTCCTTGCCGAGCCGCGCCTCCAGCTCCGCCGAGAGCTGCCGCGCGATCCCGGCGAACCGCTCGTGGCCGTAGACGTCCTTGCCGCCCTCGTCGAAGTCCATCGTCCCGGCCTTCGGCTTGGCGCCCTCGGCGGCCACCACGATCGCGAACCGCTTGCCGGCCGCGAACCGCTCGCCGACCTTCGCGGTCAGCTCCTCGATGTCGAAGGGCCGTTCGGGCACGACGACGGCGTGGGCGCCGGCCGCCATGCCGGAGTGCAGCGCGATCCAGCCGGTGTGACGGCCCATGACCTCCACGATCAGCACGCGCTGGTGGGACTCGGCGGTGGTCTTCAGCCGGTCCAGGGCCTCGGTCGCCACGCCGACGGCCGTGTCGAAGCCGAAGGTGACGTCGGTGACGGCGATGTCGTTGTCGATGGTCTTCGGCACACCGACTATCGGCAGGCCGTTGTCCGACAGCAGCCGGGCCGCCTTCAGCGTGCCCTCACCGCCGATCGGGATGATCGCGTCGAGCCCGAGCTCCCGGACGTGCCCCTTGGCCCGTTCCACACCGTCCCGCAGGTGCTCGGGGCGGACCCGGGAGGAGCCGAGGATGGTGCCGCCGAGGGCGAGGATGCCGCCCACCGCGTCGAGGTCGAGCTTGAGGTAGTCGCATTCCAGCAGGCCCTTCCACCCGTCCCGGAAACCGATGACCTCGTCGCCGTGGTCGACGACGGCGCGGTGCACGACGGACCGGATGACGGCGTTCAGGCCGGGGCAGTCGCCGCCGGACGTGAGGACACCAATGCGCATAGCCCGAAACAACCTTCTCGATGTGGGCCGGGACCGGACCGCGCTGTCCGGCTCGATCCCCGCCACCCTAGCGGCATCGGGGGGCGGGGCCACATCGAGCGTCCGCCTGCTGGACGACCCCGCTCACCTGTGCGGAGCAGTCGTCAGACGGGCCTTCACGCGGACTGCTGAGCCGCCGCGATGCGCTCGCCCCGCAGTGCCTCGTACCAGCGGTCGTCGGTCGGCGGCAGGGCGTTGACGTCGAGCGCCAGCTTCAGCATCAGGTCCGCGATCTGCGGGTTGCGGGCCAGCACGGGGCCGTGCATGTAGGTGCCGAACACGGTGTCGTTGTACGCGCCCTCCGTGCCGTCCCCCGTGCCGTTGCCGTTGCCGAAGCGCACCTGGGCGAAGGGGCGGGCCGTGGGGCCCAGGTGGGTGACGCCCTGGTGGTTCTCGAAGCCGGTCAGCGGGGGCAGGCCGAGCCGCGGGTCGATGTCGGCCAGCACGTCGCCCACGCACCGGGCGCCCTCGCCGCGCACCGAGACCACGTCGAGCAGGCCGAGGCCGGGCTCGCGCTGGCCGAGGTCGTTGATGAACTCGTGGCCGAGGATCTGGTAGCCGGCGCACACCGAGAACACGATCGCGCCGTTCTCCACCGCCCGGTGCAGACCGCCGTCCCGGCGCAGCCGCTCGGCGGCCAGCCGCTGCGGACGGTCCTCGCCGCCGCCGATCAGGTAGATGTCGCCGGAGGTCGGGATCGGCTGGTCGCTGCGCACGTCGAGCCGGGCCACGTCCAGGCCGCGCTGCCGGGCCCGGCGTTCCACGACGAGCACGTTGCCCTGGTCGCCGTAGGTGCTGAGCAGGTCGGGGTAGAGCCAGACGACCCGCAGGCTGTTGTCGCTCATGAAGTCACTGTCCTTGTGAGTGCGTCGCCCGCGTCAGTTGCCGACGCGGCGGCGCAGGTCCTGGAAGGCGGTGTAGTTGGCGATGACCTCGATCCGGCCGGGCGGGCACAGCTGGACCGCCTGGTCGATGTCCTCGCAGACCTGGAACTGCTGGTCAGCGACCTCCAGGCGCACCGCGAGGTCCAGCTTCCGGTCGCCGATGACGCAGATCGGGTGGCCGGTCAGCCGGGTGTAGTCGACGTCCCACAGCCAGGAGGTGTCGGTGCCGTCGGCGGAGCGCGCGTTCACCGACAGGATCACCGGGGTCGGCGGCGGGTCGATCAGCGAGAACGTCTCCAGCCAGCCCGCGGGGTTCTTGGCGAGCAGCAGCCGCAGGTCCCGGCCCTGGAACTGCACGACGTCGTAGCGGCCCGCCACGGCCTGCACCTGGTACATCCGCTCCAGGGCGACCTGCGGCGGCACCCCGAAGACGGCGGCGACGGCCGCGGAGCTCGCGGCGTTGGCCTTGTTGGCGCGGCCCGGAAGCTGGAGGTGGATCGGCCAGGCGGAGCCGTGCGGGTCGAGCACGTGGTCGCCGGACAGGGCCCAGCTGGGGGTCGGCCGGCGGAAGCCGCACTCGCCGCAGAACCAGTCGTCGCCCGGGCGCTGCATCACACCGCCGCAGGACGGGCAGGACCAGGCGTCGTCCTTCCACATCTGCCCGGCGGCGACCCAGATCACGTTGGGGGAGGAGGACGCGGCCCACACCACCAGCGGGTCGTCGGCGTTGGCGACGACGACGGCCTTGGAGCCGGCCAGGCCCTCGCGCCAGTTCTCCGCGAGCATGCGGGTCTCGGCGGCGCGGTCGAGCTGGTCGCGGGAGAGGTTGAGCAGGGCGATGCACTTCGGGGCGGTGTCCCGGGCGACGCCGGCGAGGTACTTCTCGTCGACCTCGATGACGCCGAACTTCGCGTCCGAGCCGCCGGCGAGCGCCGAGGTGATGCCGGCCGGCATGTTGGCGCCGAGCGCGTTGGAGACGACCGGTCCCGCGGCCCGCAGCGCCTCGGCGATGAGCCGGGTGGTGGTGGTCTTGCCGTTGGTCGCCGAGACCAGCACGACGTCCAGGCTCTGGGCGAGCCGGGCGAGGAGGTCGGGGTCGAGTTTCAGCGCCACCCGGCCGCCGATCACCGAACCGCTGCCGCGCCCTGCGGCGCGTGATGCCGCCGCGACCGCTTTACCTGCGGTCACGGCCAGCTTGGCCCGCGGCGTGAGCGGGTCCGAGTTGCCTGCCATCAGTTCTCGATCCTCCTTGCGTACGCGCCGCGCCTGTGCCTGACGGCCACGTGGTGTGAACGTCAGCCTATCGAGATCCATTCGCACTCCAGAACCGCGGCACCCTCGTGAGACGGGCGTTGCAGGAAGGACCGTACTCTGACCGCCATGCGACACGGCTCCATCCCCGGCGTCCACGGACGTGTGCGGCCCCTCACCCTGCTCGGCGACCCGGTGCTGCGGGCACCCTGCCGGGAGGTCGCCGACTTCGGTCCCGAACTGGCCCGGCTGGTGGAGGACTTGTTCGCGACGATGTACGCGGCCCGGGGGGTGGGCCTGGCCGCCAACCAGATCGGCGAGCCGCTGCGGGTGTTCGTGTACGACTGCCCGGACGACGAGGACGTCCGGCACCTCGGCCACGTGGTGAACCCGCGGCTGGTCGAGACGGACGGCGTGGTGGTGCGCGGCCCCGAGGGCTGTCTGTCCCTGCCGGGACTGGAGGCCGGGACGGAGCGCCACGACCACGCGGTCGTCGAGGGCTTCACGGTGACCGGCGAACCGGTCACCGTCCACGGCACGGGTTTCTTCGCCCGGTGCCTGCAGCACGAGTGCGACCACCTGGAGGGCCGTCTCTACGCCGACCGGCTGACGGGGTGGCGGCACCGCAGGCTCATGCGCCAGGTGAAGCGGGCCTCCTGGAACCGGGAGGGCCGGGAGGGCTGAGGGGACGCCGGGCGGACGTCGGGGGCGAGGAGCGGTCAGAACCCCGGGCCGCCCACCCTGTCGCCCGCCGCGGCCAGCCGCCCCCAGAGCAGGTCGGCCAGGCTGCGCACCAACGCGGCGCGGGAGCAGGGACGTTCGCCGAGCCACCAGTCACCGGCCGCGTGCATCATGCCGACGATGCCGTGTCCCCACACCCGGGCCAGCTGCTGGCTGTCCGACCCGAGGTCCAGCCGCTCCTCGATGACCTGTGCCAGCTCCTCGCCCATCCGCCGCAGCAGCGGCGCCGAGTGCTTGCCCACGTCGAAGCCCTGGTCGCTCTGCGACCCCTCCGCCGGGTGCATCAGGAAGCGGTACACCTGGGGGCGCGCCTCGATCGCCGAGAGGTAGGTGTCCAGGGTCGCCTCGACCCGCTCGCGCCGGTCGGCCGGGGCGTCCAGGGCGGCCCGCAGCGAGTCCAGCAACGCGTCGGTGTGCCGCTTGGCCAGGGCGGCGTAGAGTCCCCCCTTGTCGCCGAAGTGCCGGTAGAGGATCGGCTTGGTGATGCCGGCCTCGGCGGCGATCGCGTTCATCGAGGCCTGCGGGCCGTCGCGCAGCACCACCCGGTCGGCGGCCTCCAGCAGCTCGCGCCGGCGTCGGTCGGCGGACCGCTGCTGATCGGTCCGCTGCGTGGTGTCCATGAGATCTCCCCACCCGTGCTGTTCCGGTGACGCCTGCGCAAACTAACACTGACGGCACCCCGGGCATCGAACGGGATGCCGACCGGTCCCGGGGAGTTGACTTTTCTTACCAGCGGGTAACAGACTCGTGTTACCGCAAGTAACATGCACGTGCACCGCCCGCTGGAGGGGACATGGCCGAGTTCACCATGGAGCTCAACGACGAACAGAAGGAGGTCCGGGACTGGCTGCACGGCTTCGCCGCCGATGTGATCCGCCCCGCGGCCGCCGAATGGGACGAGCGTGAGGAGACTCCCTGGCCGGTCATCCAGGAGGCGGCCAAGGTCGGCATCTACTCCCTGGACTTCTACGCCCAGCAGTACTTCGACGCCACCGGTCTCGGCATCCCCATGACGATGGAGGAGCTGTTCTGGGGCGACGCGGGCATCGCCCTGTCGATCGTCGGGACCGGCCTCGCCGCCGTGGGCGTCCTCGCCAACGGCACCGAGGAGCAGATCGGCACCTGGATCCCGCAGATGTACGGCGACGCGCACGACGTCAAGGTCGCCGCGTTCTGCTCCTCCGAGCCCGACGCCGGCTCCGACGTGGCCTCCCTGCGCACCCGCGCGGTGTACGACGAGGCCAAGGACGAGTGGGTGATCAACGGCACCAAGACCTGGGCGACCAACGGCGGCATCGCCAACGTCCACGTCGTGGTCGCGGTCGTCGACCCGGACCTCGGCTCCAAGGGCCACGCCTCCTTCATCGTCCCGCCGGGCACCCCCGGCCTGTCCCAGGGCCAGAAGTTCAAGAAGCACGGCATCCGCGCCTCGCACACCGCCGAGGTCGTCCTGGAGGACGTCCGGGTCCCCGGCTCCTGCCTGCTCGGCGGCAAGGAGAAGCTGGACGAGCGCCTCGCCCGCGCCCGGGAGAAGGCGAAGAAGGGCGGCGAGCGCGTCAAGAACGCCGCCATGGCCACCTTCGAGGCGTCCCGCCCGGCGGTCGGCGCCATGGCGGTCGGCACCGCCCGCGCCGCGTACGAGGTCGCCCTGGAGTACGCCCAGACGCGTGAGCAGTTCGGCCGCCCGATCATCGACAACCAGGGCGTCGCCTTTCAGCTCGCCGACATGCGCACCCGGATCGACGCCGCCCGCCTGCTGGTCTGGCGCGCCTCCTGGATGGCGGTCAACGGCAAGCCCTTCACGGCCGCCGAGGGCTCGATGTCCAAGCTGTTCGCCAGCGAGACCGCCAAGGAGGTCACCGCCCAGGCGATCCAGATCCTGGGCGGCAACGGCTACACCCGCGAGTACCCGGTGGAGCGGATGCACCGCGACGCCGCGATCTACACCATCTTCGAGGGCACGAGCGAGATCCAGCGCCTGGTGATCGCGCGCACCCTGTCGGGCATGCCCATCCGCTGAGGCGGCCGTGAGGACGACCCGGCGGTGCGGGCGGCGCCGCCGGGTTGCCCGCGTCCCGCGCCGGGGGAACGATCGTGGACGACCGACGCGACGGAGGGCGCGATGACACGCACGGCCCGGGACCTGCTGGAGGCGGCCGTCCGGGACCTGGCCCCGGACCCGGGCGCCAACCCCCTCGTGCCGCTGATCGCCCGCGGCGAGGCGGACCGGGCGGTCCTGGCCGCGCTCGCCCGGGAGCAGCGGTGGGTGATCCCCGCGGACCGGCGTGCGTTCCTGCACCTGGCGGACAGGTCCGCGGCCGAACCGCGGTCCGCCGCGTTCTTCACCGCCCTCGCGCAGGGTGAGGCGCTCGCCGCGGAGCACCTGGAACCGTTCGCGGCCGCCTGCGGCGCGGACGCGGCCCGGGCGGACGCGTACGACCCCCTGCCGGGGTGCCAGGCCTACCCCGCCTGCGTCGCCTGGCTGGCCCTCAACGCCGCGCCGGCCGACGCCGTCCTCGCTGTGACCGCCAACTTCTCGGCCTGGGGCGGCTACTGCGCCACGATCGCGAAGGCCCTGCGCACCCACTACGGCTTCACCGACGAGGCCTGCGCCTTCTTCGACTTCTTCGCCGAACCGGCCCCGGACCTGGACCGGACGGCCGAGGCGGCCGTCCGGGCGGCCCTGGAGGCGGGCAGCCTGGACGAGAACCGCGCGCACCGCCACGGTCGCCTGCTGCAGAGCTACGAGGCGATGTTCTGGGCGACGCTCGCCCGGGCGGCCTGACCGCCCCTACGGCGCGCCGCCACTGCTGTGCGCGATGCACGCCACGTCGATCCGGTCGGCCAGCTTGGCCAGCTCGATGGTGAGCGCGGCGACCGTGTCCTCGTCGAGTCCGTCCTCCCCGGCCTCCACCAGACGCACCCACCGTCCGCCCACCGTGCGCAGCAGTTTGCTGACGTCGGCCGCGGCCACCTGCAGGGTCCCGCGGTCGTCGACGATCAGGGGCAGAGTCACTTCGCGGTTCACAGTCGGGATCGTAGCCCTGTGAGCATCACGCACCCTGCCAAACCGTGGTGATGTTGCAGAACTCGCGGATTCCGTGCCCGGACAGCTCACGCCCGTACCCGGACCGCTTGACCCCGCCGAACGGGAACCCGGGGTGCGACGCCGTCATGCCGTTCACGTACACGCTGCCCGCCTCCAGGTCCCGGACGAACCGGTCGATCTCGGCCTCGTCGCGCGTCCAGACGTTGGAACTCAGGCCGAAGTCGGTGTCGTTGGCGATCAGGACCGCCTCGTCCAGGTCGGCCGCCCGGTACAGCGTGGCGACCGGGCCGAAGGCCTCCTCCCGGTGGATGCGCATCTCCCGGGTGATCCCGGCCAGCACGGTCGGCGGGTAGTACCAGCCGGGCCCGTCGGGACGCTCGCCGCCGCACAGCACGGTGGCGCCCGAGCGCACGGCGTCGTCGACCAGTTCCTCCAGGTCGGCCCGGCCCCGCTCGCTGGAGAGCGGGCCGACGTCCGTCCCCTCGTCCATCGGGTCGCCGACCCTCAGCGCCCTCATGCCCGCGGTGAAGCGCTCGGCGAAGGCGTCGTAGACGTCCGTGTGCACGATGAACCGCTTGGCGGCGATGCAGGACTGCCCGGTGTTCTGCGCCCGCGCGGTCACGGCGACCTCGGCGGCCCGGTCCAGGTCGGCGGACGGCATGACCACGAACGGGTCGCTGCCGCCCAGCTCCAGCACCGTCTTCTTGATCATCTCCCCGGCGGTCGAGGCGACCGCGCGTCCCGCGGGCTCGCTGCCGGTGAGGGTGGCCGCCTTCACCCGCTCGTCCCGCAGGATGTCGTCGACCGCGGCGGAGCCGACGAGCAGGGTCTGGAAGCAGCCCTCGGCGAAGCCCGCCCGGTGGAACAGGTCCTCCAGGTACAGGGCGGTCTGCGGCACGTTCGAGGCGTGCTTGAGCAGGCCCACGTTGCCCGCCATCAGCGCGGGTGCCGCGAACCGGACCACCTGCCACAGCGGGAAGTTCCACGGCATCACGGCGAGCACCGGGCCGAGCGGCCGGTAGCGCACCAGCACCCGGGAGGCACCGGAGTCCTTCACGTCGGAGGCGTCGGGCTCCTCGTCGGCGAGCAGCCGCGCCGCGTGGTCGGCGTACCAGTGCATCGCCTTGGCGCACTTGACGGCCTCCGCGCGGGCCTGTGCGACCGGCTTGCCCATCTCCGTGGTGATCACCCGGGCGATGTCGTCCCGGTCCTCCTGGAGGAGGTCGGCGGCCCGGTGCAGCAGCCGGGCGCGCTCGTCGAAGGTCGTCGTCCGGTACGTGCGGAACGTGGCCTCCGCGAGCCGGAGCCGGCGCTCGATCTCCTCCTCGCCCATGGCCTCGTACGTCTTGAGCGTCTCGCCGTTCGCCGGATTCACCGTTGCGATGGGCATCGCTGACCTCCCTGGGGACGGGCTGTGCCTTCGACCCTCCCGCGCGGCGGTGACCGGCGCAACGCGGGAGGACTCCTCAGGGCGAGTGCTCCGCCAGGCGGTCGAGAAACGCCCTCTGCGCGGAGACGATCACCTCCCGGGCCCGGTCCAGGGCGAACCACTCCACCCGGTCGAGCTCCGGGAACTCCCGGGTCCGCCCCGACCTCGGCGGCCACTCCATCGTGAAGGTGCCGGGGACGACCGCCGCCGGGTCCAGGTCGGCCTCGACCGCCCAGGCCGTGACGGTCTTGCCGCCCGCCTGCCGGACCTCCCCGAGCGGCACCGCCGCCCCGTCCGGCGGCTCCAGCCCCAGCTCCTCCCGGAACTCCCGGCGCGCCGCCTCCCAGGCCGGTTCGGTGGGGTCGTGCTCGCCCTTGGGCACGGTCCACGCCCCCGTCTCCCGCCGCGCGAAGAACGGTCCGCCTATGTGGCCGAGCAGCACCTCCAGGCCCCGGTCGGTGCGCCGGAACAGCAGCAGGCCGGCGCTCCGGCCGCTCCTCACGGCCGCACCCCCGGATGCGCGGCGAGCAGCGCCTCGACCGTGTCGGCCTCCTCGGGGCGCTTGTCCTCGCGGTAGCGGACCACGCGGGCGAAGCGGAGGGTGACGCCCGCCGGGTAGCGGGTGGAGCGCTGGAGGCCGTCGTAGGCGATCTCGACGACGAGTTCCGGGCGCACGGTGACGACGTACCCGCTCTCGTCGACGGCCAGCTCCCGCAGCCGCTCGGTCTGCCAGGCCAGCATCGCGTCGGTCAGTCCCTTGAACGTCTTGCCGAGCATCGCGAAACCGCCGTCGGCGGTGCGGGCGCCCAGGTGCAGGTTGGAGAGCCTTCCGGTGCGCCGGCCGTGGCCCCACTCGGCGGCCAGCACCACCAGGTCGAGGGTGTGCACGGGCTTGACCTTCAGCCAGGACGCGCCGCGCCGGCCGGCGCTGTAGGGGGCGTCGAGCCCCTTGGCCACGACGCCCTCGTGGCCGCGCCGCAGGGTCTGGGCGAGGAACTCCTCCGCGGCGCCCGTCTCCCGCGGCCCGGACACCACCGTGCGCCGCACCCGCAGGGGTTCCGGCACGAGCCGGGCCAGCTCCGCGTGCCGCTCGGCGAACGGCAGGTCCAGCAGGTCGCGGTCGTCGACGGACAGCGCGTCGAAGAAGACGGGCGAGACGGGGACCTCCCGGGCGGCCGCCGCCACGTCCACCCGGGAGCCGACCCGGCCGGCGGTCTCCTGGAACGAGCGGGGGCGCCCGTCCTCGTCGAAGGAGATGACCTCCCCGTCGAGGATGAAGCGCTCGCCCCGCAGCTCCCGTGCCGCGGCGGTCACTTCCGGCAGGCGGTCGGTGATGTCGTCGAGGGTCCGGGTGTGCACGCGGACGGTGTCGCCGTCACGGTGGACCTGGACCCGGATGCCGTCCAGCTTCTCCTCGACCGCGCAGGCGCCGAGCTTCTCGACCGCCTCGGCGACCGAGGAGGCGCTGTGGGCCAGCATCGGCAGCACCGGGCGGCCGACGGTGAGGCGGAACCGCTCCAGCGCGGCGGGGCCGTCCGCCAGCAGCGCCCCGGCCACCGTCTGCAGGGAGCCCGCGAGCATCACCGCGCGCCGCACGTCCGCCGGCGGCGTTCCCGTCGCCCGCGCCAGCCCCTCCACCGCGACCGCGTCCAAGGCGCCCTGCCGGACCTCCCCGGTGAGCAGCCCGGACAGGAACCGCTGCTCGTCCTCGGTGGCCGCGCCCAGCAGCTCCCCGACCAGCCGGGCCCGCTCGGCCTGCGATCCGGGGCCGGACACCTCGCCCAGCCGGCCGAGCAGGGCGTCGACCTCGCGGACGGTCAGGGACGGCTCGGCGGCGGGAGCGACCGGGCGGTTCAGCACCTTCCAGCCGACGCCGATCCGTCCCTGCGGCAGCCGCCCCGCCAGGTACGGGATGACGATCGGCACGTCGTCGGCCCCGGCGTCCCGGAACAGCTCGGCGAGCAGAGCGATCTTCCGGGACCGCGCGGAGGTGGCGGCGACTTCCTGGGACACACGGGCCAGACGGGACAGCAGCATGGGATCAGAGTGCTACGGAGCCGTGGACTTCACACCCGGCCGCCGCGGGTCACCCGGTCACCGCGGCGTCCAGGTCGGCCATGAGCAGGTCCCCGACGATCGCGGCCGCCGCGCGGTAGCCGCCGCTCGCCGCGTGGACGACCTGCTCGGCGAAGCCGATCGCGTTGCCCGCCGCCCAGACGCCGGGCACCGTGGTCAGGCCCGTCGGGTCGACGACCGGGTACGTGCCGAACGGGGTCTCGTCCATCGCGGTGCCCAGCCGCTCCAGCAGGCCCGTTCGGGGCACGGGGCGCGGGGCGACGTAGAGCACGGAGCGGGCGTGGACGGAGCCGTCGGCGAGGCGGACCCCGGTGAGCCGGTCGTCCTCGACCAGCAGCTCCGCGACCTCGCCGGGCACCACGTCGACCCCGGCGGCGGCCAGTCGGCGCAGGTCCTGGCCGGACAGTTCCTCCTCGGCGACCGTGTGCAGGAAGAGGGTGACGTCCTTGGACCACTGCGACACCATCAGCGCCTGGTGCACGCTCGCCGGGCCGGCCGCGAGGACGCCGAAGGGCTCGTCGCGCACCTCCCAGCCGTGGCAGAACGGGCAGTGCAGCACGTCCCGCCCGAACCGCTCGGCGACCCCGGGCACCGCGGGCAGCTCGTCCTGCAGCCCGGTGGCGACGACCAGCCGGCGGGCCCGCACGGTCCGCCCCGCGCCGAGGACGACGGTGAAGTCCCCGTCCCGGGTCACGTCCCCGTCCCGGGTCACGTCCCCGTCCCGGGTCACGTCCCCGTCCCGGGTCACGTCCCCGTCCCGGGTCACGTCCGTGACCCGGTCGCGGACGAGCTCGACGCCGTAGCGCGCGATCTCCTCCCGGCCGACCGCCAGGAACTCGGCCGGCGCCATCCCGTCCCGGGACAGATAGCCCTGCATGTGGGACGAGGGCGCGTTGCGCGGCTCACCCGCGTCGACGACCAGCGTGCGCCGCCGGGCCCGCCCGAGCACCAGCGCGGCGGACAGCCCGGCGGCGCCGCCCCCGACGACCACCACGTCGTGGGTCCCGCTCCCGTGCCCGCCGGCCCTCCGGGTCCGCCCGGCGTTCCCGTTCCTCTCGGTGTCCCGGGCGTTCCGGGTGCCCCGGGCCTTCCGGGCGTTCTGGTCGTTCCGGGTGTCCCGGGTGTTCCGGGTGTGCTCGGTCATGGTGACCACCTCCACGCCGAAGGTCCCCCGAGCGCTGCCGCATTGACAAACACCTTTGCCGAACCTGCAATAAACGCATGACTACGGAGAGCGTTCTCGCGGATGTGGGCCCCCGGCTGCGGCGGATCAGGAAGGAGCGGGAGGTGACCCTCGCCGCGCTGTCCGAGGCGACCGGCATCTCCGTCAGCACCCTCTCGCGCCTGGAGTCTGGACTGCGCAGACCCAGCCTGGAGCTGCTGCTGCCGATCGCGCAGGCCCACCAGGTGCCGCTGGACGAGCTGGTCGGCGCGCCGCCGGTCGGCGACCCGCGCGTCCGCTCCAAGCCGATCGAGCGCTACGGCCGCACCCACTGGCCGCTCACCCGCCAGCCCGGCGGACTCCAGGCCTACAAGGTGCTCGAGCCGCGGCGCAAGCTCGAGCCGGAACCCCGTACCCACGAGGGCTACGAGTGGCTGTACGTGCTGTCCGGGAGGCTCCGGCTGGTGCTGGGCGAGAACGACCTGGTGCTCACCGCGGGGGAGGCGGCCGAGTTCGACACGCGCGTGCCGCACTGGTTCGGGTCGACGGGGGAGGGGCCGGTGGAGTTCCTCAGCCTGTTCGGCCCGCAGGGGGAGCGGATGCATGTCAGGGCGCGGCCCAGGAGGACGTGACGCGACGGACGGTTCCCTGAAAGCAAGCGACCGCTTAGTATGCGAGGGACCCGGTCCGGGTGACCCCGACGTCCACCAGCCCCGTGGAGGCCCCGCATGCAGGCATGGCAAGTGCACGAGATCGGCGAGCCGGGCGAGGTGATGCGCCTCGCGGAGGCGGCGCGACCGACGCCCGGCGACGGCCAGGTCCTGCTGAGGGTGCGCGCCGCCAACGTCAACTTCCCCGACGCGCTGATGTGCCGGGGCCAGTACCAGGTCAGGCCGCCCCTGCCGTTCACGCCGGGCCTGGAGGTCTGCGGCGAGACCGAGGACGGGCGCCGGGTGCTCGCCACCCCCGTGCTGCCGCACGGGGGGTTCGCCGAGTACGCCGTCGCGGACGCCGCCGCGCTGCTGCCCGCCCCGGACGCACTGGACGACGCCGAGGCGGCCGCCCTGCACATCGGCTACCAGACCGGCTGGTTCGGCCTGCACCGCCGGGCCGGGCTCGAAGCCGGCGAGACCCTGCTCGTCCACGCCGCCGCGGGAGGGGTCGGCAGCGCGGCCGTGCAACTGGGCAAGGCCGCCGGCGCCACCGTCATCGGCGTGGTCGGCGGCCCGGCCAAGGCGGCCGTCGCCCGGGAGCTGGGCTGCGACCTGGTGATCGACCGGCACGAGCAGGACGTCGTCGCCGCCGTCAAGGAGGCCACCGGCGGCCGGGGCGCCGACGTGATCTACGACCCCGTGGGCGGCCAGGCCTACGCCCAGTCCGCCAAGGTCGTCGCCTTCGAGGGGCGGATCGTCGTCGTCGGCTTCGCCGGCGGCACGATCCCCAGCCCGGCGCTCAACCACGCCCTGGTGAAGAACTACTCGATCCTCGGCCTGCACTGGGGCCTGTACAACACCAAGGACCCGAAACTGGTCCGGCACTGCCACGAGCGGCTCACCGAACTGGCCGCCCGGGGCGCGATCAAGCCGCTGGTGAGCGAGCGCGTCCCGCTCGCCGGCGCCGCGGCCGCCGTGCAGCGGGTCGCCGACGGAGTCACCACCGGACGCGTCACCGTGCTGCCCGCGCCGGAGAACGGAGCCGCGGCATGATCGACGCCGCCGAACTGCGCCGCCGCACACAGGAACTGCTGGCCGCGCATCCCCCCGCCGACACCGGGCGCCTGGACTTCCTGCACGCCCGCTTCGACGCCGGACTCGCCTGGGTGCACTTCCCCGCGGGGCTCGGCGGGCTCGGCGCCCCGCGCTCCCTGCAGGCCGTCGTGGACGCCGAGCTGGAGGCCGCGGGAGCCCCCGACAACGACCCGCGACGCATCGGCATCGGCCTGGGCATGGCCGCGCCGACGATCCTGCAGTACGGCACCGAGGAGCAGAAGCGGCGCTTCCTGCGGCCGCTGTGGACCGGCGAGGAGGTCTGGTGCCAGCTGTTCAGCGAGCCGGGCGCCGGATCCGACCTGGCCGCGCTCGGCACCCGCGCCGTCCGGGAGGGCGGGGGAGACTGGGTGGTCAACGGGCAGAAGGTGTGGACGTCCAGCGCCCACCTCGCCCGCTGGGCCATCCTCATCGCCCGCACCGACCCGGACGTGCCCAAGCACCGGGGCATCACGTACTTCCTCTGCGACATGACCGACCCCGGCGTCGAGGTGCGGCCGCTGCGCCAGATCACCGGTGAGGCCGAGTTCAACGAGGTGTTCCTCACCGACGTCCGCATCCCCGACTCCCACCGCCTCGGTGAGGTCGGTGACGGCTGGCGGGTCGCGCAAACCACGCTGAACAACGAGCGCGTCGCCATCGGCGGCATGCGGCTGCCCCGTGAGGGCGGCATGATCGGCCCGGTCGCGAAGACCTGGCGCGAGCGCCCCGAACTGCGCACCCACGACCTGCACCAGCGGCTGCTGAAGCTGTGGGTGGAGGCCGAGGTCGCCCGCCTCACCGGCGAACGCCTGCGCCAGCAGCTCGCCGCCGGCCAGCCCGGCCCCGAGGGCGCCGGGACGAAGCTCACCTTCGCCCGGCTCAACCAGGAGATCAGCGGGCTGGAGGTGGAACTCCTCGGCGAAGAGGGCCTGTTGTACGACGACTGGACCATGCGCCGCCCGGAACTGGTCGACTTCACCGGCCGCGACGCCGGCTACCGCTACCTCCGCTCCAAGGGCAACAGCATCGAGGGCGGGACCAGCGAGGTCCTGCTGAACATCGTCGCCGAGCGCGTCCTGGGCCTGCCGGCCGAGCCGCGCACCGACAAGGACGTCGCGTGGAAGGACCTCGCCCGATGAGCACACGGCCCGACCTGCTGTACTCGGAGGAGGAAGAGGCGCTGCGCGCCGCCGTCCGGGACCTGCTCACCGACCACTGCGACACGGCCGGGGTGATCGCCCGGATCGAGACGGACGCGCCCCACGACCTGGCGCTGTGGAAGACGCTCGCCGACGGCATGGGCCTGGCGGGCCTGCTGGTCCCCGAGGACCGGGGCGGCCAGGGCGCCACCCACCGCGAAGCCGCCGTCGTCCTCGAGGAGTTGGGCCGCGCGGTCGCTCCGGTGCCGTACCTGACCAGCGCGGTCGTGGCCACCGAGGCCCTGCTCGCCTGCGCGGACGGGGACGAACCGCTCGCCGCACTGGCGTCCGGGCGCAGGATCGGCGCCCTCGCCGTCGGGCTGCACACGGCGCCCGGCGCCGCGTTCGCCACCGTGCGGCGGGAGGGCGGCGCGCTGCACGGGCGGTTGTCCGGCATCGCGGACGCGGCGGTCGCCGATGTGCTGCTCGTGCCGGCGGACGACGGCGGGCTGTACGCGGTGGAGGCCGGCGCGGTCACCCTCACCCCGCAGACGTCCCTGGACCTCACCAGGCCGGTCGCCGAGGTCACCCTCGACGGAGCCCCGGGACGCCGGCTGGGCGACGCGGAACCCGCCGTACGCCGTGCCCTGCGGGCCGGTGCCGGGCTGCTCGCCTCGGAGCAACTCGGCCTCGCGGACCGGTCGCTGACGGAGACCCTCCGCCACCTGAGGGAGCGCAAGCAGTTCAACCGCCCCGTCGGCGGGTTCCAGGCGCTCAAGCACCGACTCGCCCGGCTGTGGCTGGAGATCGCCGGCCTCCGCGCCGCCGCCCGGGGCGCCGCCGACGCCCTGGCGACCGGCGAGGACACCGACGTGGCGGTCGCCGTGGCGCAGGCCTACGCGGCCCCCGTCGCGGTCCGGGCCGCCGAGGAGGCGCTGCAACTGCACGGCGGCATCGGCATGACCTGGGAACACCCGGTGCACCTCTTCCTGAAGCGCGCCAAGGCCGACTCGATCGCCCACGGCACGGCGGGCGCCCACCGCGAGGCGCTGGCCGGGCTGGTCGACCTGCGGGCGCCCTGAGCCCACCCGGACGAACGGGAGGAGAAGCCCGCCCCTCCAGGCGCGTTCCAGGGGGCGGGCTTCTCCGCGCGCCCCGCGTCAGTGGGATGAACGCGCGACGGCGGACCGGCCAACTCCCGTCACAGCACTGCCTTTCGGGCCTGTGCGGACCTCATACTCGCTGAGGCCCCGTACGCCACTCCCCGGGAGGCAGAGCATGGCCCTCACCACCCGCCGCAGAGCCCTCACCACCCTCGGCGCCGCCCTCGCCGGTCCGGTCGCACTGCCCGCCACCCAGGCGCTGGCCGGCGAACACGGGCACCGTCCACGCCCGTTGTGGCGCGCCCACGCCCACAACGACTACGAGCACCCGCGCCCCCTCCTCGACGCCCTCGACCACCGCTTCGGCAGCGTCGAGGCGGACGTCTTCCTGGTCGGCGACCAACTCCTGGTCGCCCACGACCCCGAGGACCTCGACCCGTCCCGCACCCTCGAATCCCTCTACCTCGACCCGCTCGCCGCCCGGGTCCGCGCCCACCGGGGCTCCGTGTACCGCGGGCACCGCGGGCCGTTCCAGCTCCTCGTCGACCTCAAGACCGAGGGCTCGTCCACCTACCGCGCGCTCGACCGCCGTCTGCGCCGCTACCGGCACCTGTTCACCACCTGCGCGCACGGCCGCGTCCTGCCCGGACCCGTCACCGCCGTCGTCTCCGGCGACCGCGCGGCCCGTGCGCCCATGGAGGCCCAGCGGGTGCGCCGGGCCTTCTACGACGGCCGGCTCGCCGACCTCGGCGGCCCGGCGCCGGCCTCCTTCGCCCCGTTGATCAGCGACAACTGGACGCTCCACTTCACCTGGCGGGGCGTCGGCGCGTTCCCTGGCGACGAGCGCCGGAAACTGCGGGACATCGTGCGCACCGCGCACGCGCGGGGACAGAGGGTGCGCTTCTGGGCCACCCCGGACCTGCCGGGACCCGCGCGCGACGCGCTGTGGGGCGAGCTGGTCGCCGCGGACGTCGACCACCTCAACACCGACGACCTCGCCGGACTGGAATCCTTCCTGGACGCCCACCGGCGGGTGTGACACCACACGTTCGGCGGACAGGTCAGCCGCCCGGACGAACCTCCCGCTACGCCACACTTGCGGCCGAACGCCGCGAAGCGGACGTGGCGGAGGAGGTTGACGATGGCCGTTTCCATCTCTGTGGTGCTGCTGCTCTCGGTGCTGGCGGTGATCTTCCTGCGCAACAGCGGACTGAAGATCTCCCACGCCCTGGTCTGCCTGCTGCTCGGCTTCTACCTGGCCGGCACCAGCATCGCTCCCACCATCCACAGCGGCCTCACGGCGACCGCGGACATCGTCGGCAGTCTGCGGCCGTGAGGCCGGCCGCTCAGCGGTCGGGCACCGCGTCGCGCGGCAGCACGGTGACCCGGTGGAAGTTGCACCCGGCCGGCACCGGACCGGTGGACGGGGGCCGGGCCTGGTGGGCCTTGAGGGCGACGCTCACCAGGCTCAGCAGCAGGTCGACGTCGGTGGCGCAGTCCAGGTGCACCGTCACCCAGCAGGAGCCCGGGACCAGTTGTATCGCGCTCGACCCGCCCAGGTCGTAGTGGAAGCGCTGGATGGCGCGGTGGGTGAGGTGGAGGTCCACGTTCCGGGCGGAGTGGAAGTGGACGATCTCGTCACGGGCGGTGCGGAGCGCCTGCCCCGTACCGCAACCCGCCGGACAGGCCGTGAGGTCGGGCCATGTCCCCAGCCGCTCCATGGCTCGCTGCGCCGGTGTCATGCCCTCATCGTTGCCCGCTCACCGTCCGGAAGCCAGGAGTTGGGCGATTCGTAATCGAGAGGTGAGGTGCCGGGCGCCACCCGCGGCCGAGTCGGGGCCGCCACCCGCGGCCCCGGACCGCCTCAGGCCCGCTCGGCGAAGGCCGCCGGATCGTCCAGGACGCCCCGCACCACCGAGTGCGCCGCGCCCAGCAGCGGGCCCTGCGGCCCCAGCGCGGACACGGAGACGGGGCAGACCGGCCCCGCCGTACGGCGGGACAGCTCGGACCGCAGCGACGGCAGCAGCCAGGGGGCGAGCCCGGACAGCGCGCCGCCCAGCACGACGCTCTCGGGGTCCAGCAGATTGACCGCCCCGGTCAGGGCGATGCCGAGCGCCGTCCCCGCGTCGCGCAGGGCGCGCCGTACGTCCGCATCGCCCTGTTCGGCGCGGCCCGCGAGCAGACCGACGCGGTCCTCGCCCGGCTCCAGTCCGGCC
Source organism: Streptomyces viridosporus T7A (assembly GCF_008704515.1). Classification (NCBI taxonomy): domain Bacteria; kingdom Bacillati; phylum Actinomycetota; class Actinomycetes; order Kitasatosporales; family Streptomycetaceae; genus Streptomyces; species Streptomyces viridosporus. Next base: position 1,515,106 of record NZ_CP023700.1, on the reverse strand, counting down.
GCCCGCAGCACCGCCTCCTCGCCGGCGTACTGCTCCAGGCAGCCGCGTCCGCCGCACGCGCACTCCGGTCCCTCGGGCCGCACCGGCACATGGCCCAACTCGCCCGCGAAGCCGCGGTTTCCGCGCAGCAGCCGTCCGTCCACGACGACCGCGGCACCGATGCCGATCTCGGCCGACACATGGAGGAAGTCCCGGGGGGTCCCCTCGCCGAGCCAGAGTTCGGCGAGCGCGCCGAAGTTGGCCTCGTTGGCCACGGTGAGCGGGAACCGGCCCGGCAGCAGGGCGCCGAGGTCCGTGTCCCGCCAGCCGAGGTTCGGGGCGCGTACGACGGTCCGGGCGTCGCGCGCCACCAGGCCCGGCACGGCCACGGCGAGCCCCGCCGGCCACAGGCTCTCGGCCTCCGCCTCGGCGACGACCCGGTGGACCAGCTCGGTCAGCTCCCCGATCACCGGCCCGGGGGAGCGGCCCCGGTTCGCCACCTGCCGCACCGCCCGTGAGCGGATGCGTCCGCGCAGGTCGACCGCGCAGACCGCGAGGTGGTCGACGCCGATCTCGGCGCCGATCCCCGCCGGACCGCGGCCGCTGACGGCGAGCGCCGAGCCGGGGCGGCCCACGCGTCCGGGCCGCTCGGGGCCCAGTTCCTCCAGCAGCCCCGAGCGGATGAGCTCGTCGACCAGGGTGGACACCGCCGCGCGGGTCAGCCCGATGCGTGAGGCGACGGCGGCCCGGGACAGCGGTCCCTCGGCGCTGACGGTGTGCAGCACCCGCGAGAGGTTGCGGCGGCGCATGCCCTGCTGGGTGTCGGGCAGCGCGCGCCCCGGACCGGCCGGGCGGGCCTCGTGCAGCGGTGCGCTCATTCCTCCGTCAGTCCCCGGTCTCTTCGTCGTCGCGGGCCCCCGGTGCCCGCCGTCGGCCGGTGTCCCGGGCGCCGTCCCCGGTCCGTGCCGTCACCCGGCGTCCGGGCCGCGCTCCAGCAGCGGGGCCGCGTCGGAGAGTACCCCGGCGACCCTGGCCAGCGTCTCCTCGTCCCGCTCCACCGCCTCCAGCACCGGGCCCGCCGCCGTGTTCCAGCGCCGGGCGACCGCGGCCGGGTCCTCCCCGGTGAGCAGCCCGGCCGCCTGTGCCGCGGCCCCGAGGGCGACGAGTTCCCTGGCCTCGGGCACCTGCACGGGGCGCCCCGACAGCCGCCGTACGGTCTGCTGCCAGGCCGCTCCCCGGGCGCCGCCGCCGATCAGCAGCAGGGGCGCCGACGGGTCGGCGTCCTCGTCGGTCCCGTCGTCCTCGCCGAGCACCAGGTCGAGCGCGCCGAGCAGGGAGTACACGGCGCCGTCGTAGGCGGCCTGGAGCACCTGGCCGCCGGTCGTGTCGTGGCGCAGTCCGTGCAGCAGGCCGGAGGAGCGGGGGAGGTTCGGGGTGCGCTCGCCGTCCAGGAAGGGCAGGAGCGTGACGCCGTCGCCGGGCTCGACGGCCTCGCGGTCCAGGCCCAGCAGGCTCGCCACCCGGTCCACCGCGAGCGTGCAGTTGAGCGTGCAGGCCAGCGGCAGCCAGTCGCCGCGCGCGTCGGCGAAGCCCGCCACGGTGCCGGTCGGATCGGCGGGCCTGCGCCGCGACACCGCGTACACGGTGCCCGAGGTGCCGAGGCTCATCACCGGCGTGCCGGGCCGCACCCCGAGGCCCAGCGCGGCGGCGGCGTTGTCGCCGGTGCCGCACGCCACCAGGGTGCCCTTGGAGAACGGCAGGTCGTGGCTGTCGCGCACGGTCCCGGCCACCTCGCCGGGCCGCACGACGCGGGGCAGCAGCGCCGGGTCGAGGCCCACGTGCGCGAGGATCTCCTCGTCGTAGCCTTCGCTCCCGGAGGCCCACCAGCCGGTGCCGGAGGCGTCGCCGCGGTCGGTCGTGCCCTGGCCGGTGAGCCGCTCGGTGAGGTAGTCGTGGGGGAGCCGGACGGCCTTGGTGGCGCGGACCGCCTCCGGCTCGTGCTCCGCCAGCCACGCCCACTTGGTGACCGTGAAGGAGGCGGTGGGGACGCTCCCGGTGCGCTCGGCCCAGAACTTCGCGCCGCCCAGTTCCTCGATCAGCCGGCGGCCCTGCGGCGCGGACCGCACGTCGTTCCACAGCAGCGCCGGCCGCACCGGCTCGCCGCGCCCGTCCAGGGTGACCAGGCCGTGCTGCTGCCCGCCGATCGACACGGCGGCGGCCTCGTGCGCCGGCTCGCCGCACTGGCGCAGCGCCTCGCACAGGGCGTCCCACCACTGGCGCGGATCGCTCTCCCGGCCCGCCCCGGAGGTCACCGTGTGCGGGGCCTGGCCGCTCGCGACGATCCGGCCGGTGGCCACGTCGACGACCAGGGCCTTGGTGGACTGGGTGGATGTGTCCACGCCGACGACGAGCGGACCCTCGGCTGCTGACATCGGTCTCTCCCTCTTCCGCGGCTCGGCGGGGCGAGTCTCCTCCGCGGCTCCGCGGGGCGAGTCTCTTCCCTGAAATGCTCCTGCATACTAATTTGTAAATCGCCATGACGAAATAGCCTCAGCGAGCAAGGAGCCGCGGCATGAACTACCAGCCCACCCCCGAGGACAGGTTCACCTTCGGACTGTGGACCGTCGGCTGGCAGGGACGGGACCCCTTCGGCGACGCCACGCGGCGCGCCCTCGACCCGGTCGAGTCGGTGCGGCGCCTGGCCGAGCTGGGCGCCCACGGCGTCACCTTCCACGACGACGACCTCATCCCCTTCGGCTCGAGCGACAGCGAGCGGGAGGAGCACGTCAAGCGGTTCCGGCAGGCGCTGGACGACACCGGCATGAAGGTGCCGATGGCCACCACCAACCTGTTCACCCACCCGGTGTTCAAGGACGGCGCGTTCACCGCCAACGACCGCGACGTGCGCCGCTACGCGCTGCGCAAGACCATCCGCAACATCGACCTCGCGGTCGAGCTCGGTGCCGAGGTCTACGTCGCCTGGGGCGGCCGCGAGGGCGCCGAGTCCGGTGCCGCCAAGGACGTGCGGGACGCCCTGGAGCGGATGAAGGAGGCCTTCGACCTGCTCGGCGAGTACGTCACCTCCCAGGGCTACGACATCCGCTTCGCCATCGAGCCCAAGCCGAACGAGCCGCGCGGCGACATCCTGCTGCCCACCGTCGGACACGCCCTGGCCTTCATCGAGCGCCTGGAGCGGCCCGAGCTGTACGGCGTCAACCCGGAGGTCGGCCACGAGCAGATGGCCGGGCTGAACTTCCCGCACGGCATCGCCCAGGCGCTGTGGGCGGGCAAGCTGTTCCACATCGACCTGAACGGCCAGAGCGGCATCAAGTACGACCAGGACCTCCGCTTCGGCGCGGGCGACCTGCGGGCCGCGTTCTGGCTCGTGGACCTGCTGGAGTCGGCCGGGTACAGCGGCCCGCGGCACTTCGACTTCAAGCCGCCGCGGACGGAGGACCTCGACGGGGTGTGGGCGTCGGCGGCCGGCTGCATGCGCAACTACCTGATCCTCAAGGAGCGCGCGGCCGCCTTCCGCGCCGACCCGGAGGTGCAGGAGGCGCTGCGCGCGGCCCGTCTGGACCAGCTGGCCGAGCCCACGGCGGCCGACGGCCTGCAGGCCCTGCTCGACGACCGGTCCGCGTTCGAGGACTTCGACGTCGACGCGGCCGCCGCGCGCGGCATGGCCTTCGAGCGCCTCGACCAGCTCGCCATGGACCACCTGCTGGGGGCCCGGGGCTGAGCTTCGCACGCGCGGGGGCGCGGTCGTACCGGCTGATCCGCCGGACGACCGCGCCCCCGCGCGTCGCGGTGGCCTCCCGCGGAGGCGCTCCGGGCGCCGCGGGGCTTTCGCGGCCGGGCTCCGGCGCGCGGTCGCGCCCTCGCGGCGGCTTTCCGCCTGCCCGCGCCCGCCCGCCCCGCCCGTCGCCCGGGGCGCGCGGCGGCGCCCGTGCGAGCGCCGGAGCCCCCCCGCGCGCGCCGAGGTCCCGCGCGGCGCGCTCTGCGCGCGGAACGCGCCGGAAGCACGGCGCCGGTGCCCTGAGTCCGCGCCGACTTCCGCGCGGCGCCCTCGCGCGGGCCGGGTGCCCGCGGCGACCATGGTGCGCATGGCCACGCCACCCGTACCGCCCCAGCCGCCGTCCGGCCCGCCGGGCGGCACACCGCCCCCGGACGGCGGTTTCGGACCGCCCCCGTACGGCGGCGCGCCGCCGCCCCGGCCGCCCGGGCCGCCCGACGACCGGGGCGGACCGGAACGCGGCCCCGGCGGGCGCAGGACGGTACTCGTCCTGGTCACCGCGATCGTGGCCGTCGCGGCCGTCGTCTTCGTCGTGCTGACGGCCTCGGGCGACGACGACTCGCCGGACAGGGAGCCCACCGGGAGCAGCACGGACACCGGTGGCCTGCCCGACCTGCCGCCGGGCGTCCCCTCCGAGCTGCCCAGCGATCTGCCGAGCCGGCTCCCGTCCGGCTTCCCCACGGAGCTGCCGTCCGGCTTCCCCACCGAGCTGCCGAGCGGTCTGGAATCCCTGCTGCCGTCCCTGGGGGACGCCGGAGCGCCCTGACGCCGTGGCCGCCGGACGTGCCCCGGGACGGCGCTCACTGCCCGAAGGCGCGCTCCGCCGAGGCCAGTGCCGTCGCCGGGTCCCGGGCGGCGCCGCCCGCCGGGACCCACCGGCCGCGCTCCTTGCGGTACGGCCACCAGCGGCCGTCGCGTCCCAGCCGCAGCTGGACGCAGGCGCCGACGACCGTCCACCGGTTGGCCCGGGCCCGCAGCGCCGGCCGCTCGTCCTCGTCCCAGGCCGCCTCCAGCGCGGCACGCGCGCGGGCGAGGCTCCCGGCGTCCGGCGTCCACTCCCCGTCCAGCACGTCCAGCGCCTCCGGTCCGCCGTGCCGCCAGGCCCGCACGGCCACGGCCAGCCCCTCCCGGCCGCGCCCCGACCCGTCCGCGAGCCGGTCCGCCGCGGCCCGTCCGGGGTCCCCGGCGGCCAGCCGCACCGCGTCCCGCGCCACCGTCGGCTCCGGTTCCCCGGGCCGCGGCCCGTGCCCTTCCCCGAGCGCCTCGGCCAGCATGCGGTGGGCCTGTGCCGCGGTACGGCCGGCCAGGAACTCCAGCGCACGCGGGTCGATCCCGGCACCGGGCGCGGTCTCCGTGTCCAGCGACGGCGGAATCCCCGGCTCCGTGGGAAGCGCGGGAACGTCGGGCAGCGAGGGCAGGATGTCCCCGGCCGCGTACGCCTCGGCCGCGTCCACGCCCTCCGGCCGGACGGCCGGACCGGCGGACGCGTCACCGCGTGCCTGGAGCGCGTCCAGCAGGGCGCGTTCCCCGCGTCCGCGCATCAGCAGCAGGACGAACGGGTCCCGGTCCAGCAGCCGGGCCACCTGGTAGCAGAGCGCCGCCGTGTGACCGCAGTGGTCCCAGGCGCCGCAGTCGCACTCCGGCTCCAGATCGCCGAGGCCCGGCAGCAGTTCCACCCCGGCCAGTTCCGCGTCCTCGACCAGGTGCGTGGGCATCTCCCGGTCGAGCAGCGCCGCGACGTGCCCGGCCCGCTCGACGGCCATGGCCAGGAAACGGTCCCACTGCTCCCCGGACAGCTCCTGCAGCAGGACGTCCGCCCGGTGGGCCGTTCCGTCGCGGTCCCGCACGACCGCCGTGATGCGTCCCGGCCGCACGGACACCGCGCCGACCGCTCCCGCGCGCGCGAGCCCGCGGCCCGCCTTGAGCTGCCCGGCGTCCAGCGCCGTGCCCTCCAGCGCGGCCAGCCAGGCCCGGCCCCACCACGTCCGCACGGAACCCCGCCCCCGCACGGGCGGCAGCGCGGCGAAGGTGCGCTCACCGTCGTACCGGGTCATCGCGGTCCTCCTCGCAGCTCGACCAGTTCCGCCAGCTCCGCGTCGGTCAGCTCCGTGAGCGCCGCCTCGCCGGAGCCCAGCACCGCGTCGGCCAGCTCCCGCTTGCGGACCAGCAGCTCGGCGATGCGGTCCTCGACCGTCCCCTCGGCGATGATCCGGTGCACCTGCACGGGCCGGGTCTGGCCGATGCGGTACGCGCGGTCGGTCGCCTGCGCCTCGACCGCCGGGTTCCACCAGCGGTCGTAGTGCACGACGTGCTCCGCGCGGGTGAGGTTCAGACCGGTGCCCGCCGCCTTCAACGACAGGAGGAAGACCGGGACCTCGCCGTCCTGGAAGCGGCGCACCATGGCCTCGCGCTCGGCGACCGGCGTGCCGCCGTGCAGGAACTGCTCCGGTACGCCCCGCGCGGCCAGGTGCCGCTGCAGGAGCCGGGCCATCTGCACGTACTGCGTGAACACCAGGACGCCGGCCCGTTCGGCGAGGACCGTGTCGAGGAGTTCGTCGAGCAGCTCCAGCTTCCCGGACCGTCCCGCGACCACGGGCCGCTCCTCCTTGAGGAACTGCGCCGGGTGGTTGCAGATCTGCTTCAGGCCGGTCAGCAGCTTCACGATCAGCCCGCGCCGGGCCGCGCCGTCCGCGCCGGAGATCTCCGCCAGGGCCTCGCGCACCACGGCCTCGTACAGCCCCGCCTGCTCCCGGGTGAGCGACACGGCGTGATCGGTCTCCGTCTTCGGCGGCAGCTCGGGGGCGATCCCCGGGTCCGACTTGCGGCGACGCAGCAGGAACGGCCGTACCAGCCGGGCCAACCGGTCCGCCGCGGCCGGGTCCTGCCCGCCCTCGACGGCGTCCGCGTACCGCCTGCGGAAGGTGCCGAGCCGGCCCAGCAGCCCGGGCGTCGTCCAGTCGAGGATCGCCCACAGCTCCGACAGGTTGTTCTCCACCGGCGTGCCGGTGAGCGCCACGCGCGCGCGTGCGCCGAGGGAACGCAGCTGCCGGGCCGTGGACGAGTACGGGTTCTTCACGTGCTGGGCCTCGTCGGCGACGACCATCCCCCAGGCGACCTCGGCGAGCCGGGGCGCGTCCAGCCGCATCGTGCCGTACGTGGTGAGCACGAACTCGCCGTCGGCCAGGCCGTCCAGGGCGCGCCGCGCCCCGTGGAAGCGGCGCACCGGGGTGCCGGGCGCGAACCGCTCGATCTCCCGCTGCCAGTTGCCCATCAGCGAGGTCGGGCAGACCACGAGGGTGGGTCCCGCCGCCGCGGGATCGCTCTGCCGGTGCAGGTGCAGGGCGATGAGGGTGACGGTCTTGCCCAGGCCCATGTCGTCGGCGAGGCAGCAGCCCAGGCCCAGGGAGGTCATGTGCGCCAGCCAGTTCAGGCCGCGCCGCTGGTAGTCCCGCAGGGTGGCGGCGAGGGCGGCCGGCTGCCCGACCGGCTCCTGGGCCTCGGGGTCCGCGAGCCGGTCCCGCAGCGCCGCCGGCCATCCGGTGGTGCGCACCTCGATCCGGCTGCCGTCGACCTCCACCGAGCCCGTCAGGGCCGCGCCGAGCGCGTCGATCGGCGTGATCCCGCGGCTCCGGCGGGCCCGGGCGCGCAGCACCTCCCGAGGGTCGATCAGGACCCACTGGTCGCGCAGCCGCACCAGGGGGCGGTTCGCCTCGGCGAGCCGGTCCAGCTCCTCGCGGGTGAGGAGCCGGTCGCCCACGGCGAACGACCAGTCGAAGGCGAGCAGCGCGTCGGCGGACAGGGACGACGGCCCCGGGGAGAAGTCGGCCCTCCCGGACCCCGGCGCGTCGTCCGCGGGGCCGATCTCCGCGCGGGTGGTGAGTCCGCGGACCAGCTCCCCGGGCCAGTGCACCTCGACGCCCGCGCCGGCCAGCGCCCGGGCGCCCTCGCCGAGGAGTTCGGTGACCTCCTCGTCGGCGAGGTCGACCGCGTCCGGGACGGCCGCCGACAACAGGGGCGTGAGCGGCGCCCAGGCCCGGGCTGCGCGGCGCAGCGCGAGCAGGGCGTCCCTGCGCGCGCGGGGACCGAAATCCTCCTCGGACGTCCCGCGCCACACCTCGGCGGCGTCCGCGACCAGGGCGGGACCGCTCGCGCCGTGCACCTGGAGCACGGCCCGGAACGAGGCCCCCGTGCCGTCGGGCCGGCCGCCCACCGTGTCCGCCGTGCCCACCGCGTCCGCCGCGTCCGCCGAGTTCCCCGGTGTCCCCGCCTCCGCCGCGTCCGTCGGCACGCGCAGCTCGATCCGCAGGGACAGCCGTACGCCCGCGTCGTGGCCGGCGGCGACGTCGGCGGCCCAGCCGCGCAGTTCGGGCAGCCGCTGCGGCCGCGGTGCCGCGAAGGCCGGGGTGCCGGTCAGGAGGGGCGCGGCGGGGGAGCGGGGGAGGGTGTCGGCGACCGCGTCGAGGAAGGCGCGCAGCAGCCGCTCGGGGTCGGGCAGCCGCAGCGGTCCGGCGGTGTCCACCGGCACGGCGTGCGCTTCGGGCGGCATCGCCGCGGCGAGCCGGCGCACCGCGTCGACGTCCTCCGCGCCCAGGGGGCCGACGCGCCAGGCGTCGTGGTCGGCCGGGGACAGGCCGGGCAGCAGCAGCCCGCGTGCCACCAGGTGCAGGGCGTGCACGGCGGCGGCGCCCCAGAACACGGCGGCCCGGTGCCCGCCGCCGGCCCGCGCGCGGGTGAGCACCGGCAGCGCGGCGCGCACCGGCAGGAGAACGGCGGGCACCCGCACCGGCGCGACCCCGTCGCCGCCGGGCGCGACGACGGTCAGCTCCTCGACCGGCGCCCCGTCCACGGCGGGCGGAGCCGAACCGTCCGGCCGCCAGAAGGCGACACGGCCGGCGCGGGCGGGATCGCCGGGGACGAAGACGGCCGGGCAACGGGCCGGTTCGGCGTGCGGGGAGGGAGGGGCAGGGGAGTGCGTCTGCGCAGCGATGACGGATTCCTCAAACTTGACTAGTGGGATCGGAGCCGCCGAGAGTACAGCACGACGGGGGCCGACGGGTGCGCCCGGAGTGTGATCCGGGCCACCATGAAGGTGAGCCGTGCTCCCGTGCGCCGCAGGAGGCGACGAGCCTCCGGGAAACCCTAGGGGGCGCGGCTCAGGGAAGTCTCAGGGTCGCGGTCCGGAACCGCCGAAAGCGCGGGCCCGTTCTCACGACAGAGAGCGGCAGTGGCCGCGAAGGAGGCGACACTCATGTCGAAGAACGCCAAGATCGCCGCGGGTGGTGTGGCGGCCGGGCTCATCCTGCTCATCTGGCTGCCCTGGTGGGCCGCGCTTCTGGTGGTCCTGGGGGTCCCGGCCGCCGCGTACCTCGCCCTGGACCCCTCGCAGCGGAGCAGGCTGCGCCGCGTCTCGCGCAAGGAGCTGGGCCGCTGAGGAGCTACCGCGCCCCCGCCCCGCCGGCGTCCAGCGCGCAGGAGTTGACCACGTCACCGTCGGCGGGGCGGGGCACGACCCGGTCCGCGGGCGGCTCGACCCCGCGCTCCACCCAGGCCACCAGGGCGTCGAACGCCGACCGGTGGCAGGGCAGGATCGGCCGCAGCCGGTCCGGATGGGAGTCGTACAGTCCGTCGACGTGCGTGCCGTCCTGCACCGTGTAGTAGCGGTGCAGCGCGCCCCGCCCGGCTGTGTCGATCATGCGCGCGTACACATCGGAGTCGGTGGCCTTGGGCAGCAGCGCGTCCAGGTCGCCGTGCAGGGTGATCAGCGGCCGGTCGATGCGCCCGGTCAGCGACACCCGGGCCACGGCGCGGTGCACGGAGCCGGGGCGCGAGGCGTAGTCGTAGGAGGCGTCGGAGGCGCACGGCGCGAGGACCTCCTCCACCGTCGAACCCGCGGAGGGGTCGGGGCATCCGGGGTCGTAGGAGGGGTCGAACTCGGCGCGGTAGATCTTCTGCGTGACGCCCCAGTAGGCCTTCTCGTGGTACGGCCACAGGAACTCCGAGCCGCGGGCGAAGCCCGCCGCGTACAGGTCCTCGTCCTGCGCCGTGCCGAACATCCGGGCCACCGCCACCGGCAGGGAGGTGAACGGATTGGGGCCGTCGGCCGTCCACAGGGTGCCCTCCCAGTCCACCCCGCCGTCGTACAGCTCCGGATGGTTCTCCAACTGCCAGCGCGTGAGGTAGCCGCCGTTGGAGACGCCGGTGATGTACGTGCGGCGCGGGGCGTGCCCGTAGCGCTGGGCCACCGCCTGCCGGGCCGCCCGGGTGAGTTGTGTGGTCCGTGTGTTCCACTCGGCGACCGCGTCGCCGGGCCGGACGCCGTCACGGTGGAAGTCGACCCCGCTGTTGCCCTTGTCGGTCGCCGCGTACGCGTACCCCCGGGCCAGCACCTGGTCGGAGATCGCCTGGTCCGTCGCGTACTGCTTGCGGTTGCCGGGCGCGCCGGTGACGACCAGGCCGCCGTTCCAGCGGTCGGGGAGCCGGATGACGAACTGCGCGTCGTGCCGCCATCCGTGGGTGGTGTTGAAGCGCGAGGAGTCCGGGAAGTAGCCGTCGATCTGCACACCGGGCACACCGGACGGCGACCGGGTGGCCGCGGCGGTCAGACCCGCCTGGTCGGCCATGTCGGTGTACGGGGTGCCGGCCAGCCCCGTGGTGGTCAGGTCGGCCAGACAGGCACTGCGCTGGTGGGCGGCGCCGGGCACGCGCACCCGTTCCTGGCGCGCGCAGTGGCCGTCCTCGGCCGCGCGGACCGGGGACGGAGCGGTGAGGGCGGCCGCCGCGAGGGCGACGGCGAGCAGGGGAACGCCGCGGGACGGGCGCATGACGACCTCCGGGAGGGCGGACGAGCGGAAGAGGGCAGCAGGGGTCCCGAACTGCCCCGGGGTGAGGGACCGACCGCGCCGTCACCGGGGGAGTGGGGCCCCGGGAACGATGCCCGCGCGGAGAGGTGCACCACGCGCCAGCTTCCGTGGTCCGCGGCCGTGCCGCAGGCCGGAGTGGGCTCAGCGGGGGCGTACGGCCATCCTGTCGAGTGCTTCGAGCAGCCCCGGCAACTTCGGCCCCCGGCCCACCGGCAGCACCTCACCGGGTTCGTCGTCGAGCAGGACGAACGCGATGTCGTCCGTCCTGGCGACCAGCGACCAGCCGGGACCGTCGGCCCGCAGGGTGCGCGCTCCGCCCGGCGCGAAGGCCGAGCGGACCCGGCCGATCGGCGGCGGCGAGTCGACATAGGCGCGCGCCTGCGCCAGGACGTGCCGGACGCCGCTGTGGCCCGGCCGCCGGCCACGCCCGCCGTCCTCCTCCCCGTTGCCCTCCGTGGTGCCCTCCGGGGCGTCCGCGGCGCCGTCGGCCGCCTCCCCGGGGCCGCCGGACGTCGAGAACGCGGTGTCGTCGACCTGGCCCCGCCAGGTGGACCACCGCAGCGCGATCTCGTCGGCGCCCAGGCGGCGCTGTGCGGGACCCCAGACGCTCGTGTCCGGCGGGGACAGCGGGGGCCGATCCGCGACGTCGGGACCGGGATCGTGCGGTGCGGGCACGTTCGGCGCCGCGACGGCGACGGCGAGGGGCCAGCCGGGCAGCGCGGCCACCACCGTCCGCTCGTCCGGCGACAGGTCGTGCTCCATGCCGCAGTCCCAGGACGCGATCGCGACGGCGACCAGCGAGACGTCGTCGACGACGACCGTCCACCGGGCCCCCTCGCCGTCCTGGCCGAGTACCAGCCCGTACCCGTCGGCGAGCGGCGGGAGGCCGAGCGCCGCGCACGCCTCCGGGTAGTCGTCGCCCAGCACGCTCGGGAACTGCGCCGGCGTCAGCAACGCCGCGGTGAGCACGTAGAGCGCGTCCTCCGCGGCGGCGACGGCCTCCTCGTCCGTCCCGGCCATCCCAGCCTCCCCATCGGCTCGTCCGTCGGCGCGCACCCTATGCCGCCCCCGAGCCGCTTGTCACGACCCCGCAGGCCGCACCCGGAGCCGCGGGTTCCCGGCCGGGCGGGGCGGGACGACCGCGTACCGCCGGGGGATCAGGCCGCCGGGAGCCCCAGCAGCGCCCGCGCGACGGTCCGCGGGGACTCGTCACGCTCCCGCGCGAGCGCGACGACGGCCCGGCACGCCAGCTCGTTCACCCCGAACGACAGCGCCTCCGGCGAGACCCAGCCGGACGCCTCGTCGATCCGCTCCTGATCGCCCTCCACCCGGGCCGAGACGTAGGCCGCGGCGGCCTCGAACAGGTTGTGCGGACGGTCCTCCCGCCCGGTCCGCTGCCGCGTGCGCACGCCGTCGGCCACCTTGACGCCGATCCTGCGGACTCTGCCCCACATACGGTTCACCCTCCCCGGTGCGGTCGCCCTCGACGGCCTTTCGACTCCCGCCGCTCAACGTAAGGTCGGAACTCCGACGGCAGAAGGGGGCAGCACGGTGAAGCGCTTCGAGCGGCTGGAACGGATCCGGCGGATGGACCCGTACCGGGAGGCCACGGAGATCTACCGGCTCAGCGCGGCCTACGAGTTCCCCTGGGACTTCGCCCGGGCCCTCGAACTGGCCCTCTACCGCACCTACGCCGTTCCCCGCATCGGCGGGCTGCTCGCCGAGACGGCCGAGCTCACGGACCGCACGCAGAAACGCTACGACGACACCTCGCTGCTCCTGGACGCCGTCGTCGAGCACGGATTCGGCAGCGACCGGGGCCGGACCGCGATCCGCCGCATCAACCGGATGCACCGCAGCTACGACATCCCCGACGACGACATGCGCTACGTCCTGTGCACGTTCGTCGTGATGCCCAAGCGCTGGATCGACGCCTACGGATGGCGCAGGATGTCGCGTCACGAGACGGTCGCCGGCACCGTCCATTACCAGACCCTCGGCCGGCACATGGGCATCAAGGACATCCCCGGGTCCTACGAGGAGTTCGAGGCCTTCCTCGACGCCTACGAGGAGGCCCACTTCGGCTGGGACGAGGGCGCGCGGCGGGTCTCGGACGCCACGCTCGACCTCATGGCCTCCTGGTACCCGCGTCCGCTCGCCCCCCTGCTGCGCACCGCCACGCTCGCCCTGCTCGACGAACCCCTGCTGCGCGCCTTCCGCTACCCCCCGCCCGGCCCCGTCACGCGCGCGTGGGTACGCCGCGCGGTACGGCTGCGGGGACGCGCCGTCCGTCTGCTGCCGCCCCGGAGGACCCCGCACTTCGCCCGGCAGAACCGGGAGGTCAAGGGCTACCCGAACGGCTACCGGCTGGAGGACCTGGGCACCCACCCCGTCCCGGGGCTGCGCGGCTGCCCGGTGCGGCCCGCGGACGCGGACTGAGGATCCGCTCCCCGCCCCGGGGCCCGGTTCCCGCGCACGGCGAGTACCAGGAACCGGGTGTCCTCGTCGGCGTACGACGTCATGCGCCACCCCGAACGGGCGAGCAGCGGGCGGAGGTTGGGCTCCGCCCGCAGGTCGTCCGGCGTGAGCGAGCGGCCCTGGCGGGCGGCGAGCGCCGCCCTGCCGACCGGATGGAACAGCGCGAGCACGCCCCCGGGCCGCACCGCCCGGGCCAGTTCCCGGAGGTTCGCGACGGGATCGGGCAGATGCGCGATCAGGCCCGCGGCGAACACGGCGTCCAGCACCCCCGGACGCAGCGGCAGCGCGGCCACGTCGGCGAGGAGCAGCACCCCGTCGCGGTCCCGTCCGGCCCGTACCGCCTCCCGCAGCATGGCCGGGGTCAGGTCCGCGCCGAGCACCACCCCCGAGGGCCCCACGGCCGCACGCAACGCAGGCAGCGCCCGCCCCGTGCCGCAGCCCGCGTCGAGCACCCGGCCGCCCTCGCGCAGCCCGAGCTCGGCCACCGCGGCCGCGTAGGCCGGGCCGTCGTCGGGGAAGCGGCGGTCCCAGTCGGCCGCCCGTGCGCCGAAGAACTCCTGGACGTGTGTGTGGTCGTCGCTCATGCACCGCATGATTCCCCACCGGAGCGGGCGATGCGCTGTGCGCACGTTCGAGCGTGACACGGTCGATCCGGCGCACCGCCGCGCCACATTCCACCAGCTTTCGAGACACGCCCCCTTCGTGCGCCTGTGCCCCCTGACGTCCCGGGGCCATGGGACACCTGGACCGCGCCGCCCTGGGACGGCTCACCCCCGTGCCGTCGTGCGCGATGGCCCGCACCGGTGCGGTCCTCGGGCCGCGCTGCACGGTACGCGCGCTCGCCGCCACCGGCCGCGCGCGCCGCAACCGGCTGATCACCGCGGCCCCGGCGATCGGCACCGGCATCTGGACCACGCACTTCGTGGCCGTGCTCGGGTTCGGCGTCAGCGGCACCGGCATCCGCCACGACGTACCGCTCACCCCGGTGAGCCTGCTCGTCGCCATGGCCGTCGTCTGCGCCGGGGTGTTCGCCGTCGGCCACGGCCCCGGTCGCGGCCGGGCCCCGCTGCTCGGCGGGCTCACCACCGGTCTCGGCGTCGCGGGCATGCACTACCTGGACATGGCGGCGGTGTGGTCCGGGTGCTCCTCGGCGACCTGCTGGAACGCGGCAACATCACCGTCAGCTTCCCGGTGCCGCCCGCTCACCTGCCCGACGAACGCGTTCTCCGCGAGGTGGTCCAAGGGCTGCGGGCGCTGTAGCGGCCCCGCGCCCGGCACCCGGACGCCGCCGCGCGGCGGCGCCTCCCGGACCCGCGGCACACCCGTCCCACCCCCGCCGACCGCGGCCGGCACTCCAGAGAGAAGTGACCGATGGTCCCCGAACACCCCGACGCCCCGGACGCCGAGACGGCCGCGCCGGCGCTGAAGATACTGGTCGCCGGCGGGTTCGGCGCCGGCAAGACCACCCTGGTGGGCGCGGTCAGCGAGATCCGGCCGCTGCGCACCGAGGAACTGCTGAGCGAGGCGAGACGGTCGGTGGACGACACCGACGGCGTCGACCGGAAGGTCACCACGACCGTCACCATGGACTTCGGGCGCATCACCATCCGGTCCGGGCTCTCCCTGTACCTCTTCGGCACACCGGGACAGGACCGCTTCTGGTTCCTGTGGGACGAACTGGCGCAGGGCGCCCTGGGCGCCGTGGTCCTCGCCGACACCCGGCGCCTGGAGGACTGCTTCCCGGCGGTGGACTACTTCGAGCACCGGCGCATCCCCTTCGTGGTCGCCGTCAACTGCTTCGAGGGAGCCGGGCGCCACGACGCGCGGAGCGTGTGCCGGGCGCTCGACCTGGACGCGGGCACGCCCGTCGTGCTGTGCGACGCGCGCGAGCGCGACTCGGGGAAGGAGGTGCTCATCCGGCTCGTCGAGTACGCCGGGCGGACGCACACCGCCCGGCCGCTGGACTCGGTGGGGTGACCGCGGGGCCCGCCGCCCCGCGACCGGGTCTCAGTCCGCGACGCCCTTCTCCGACAGGACCTTCTCGACCGTGACGCGGACGAGGAGTTCGCCGGGCACGCCGTTGCGGGCCCCGAACTCCTCGGCGCGGTCCTCGCCCATGTAGCGCGCCCCGATCCGGGCGGCCCAGTGCCGAAGCTCCCCGGGGTCCTGCGAGAGCCGTGCCCGGCCGTGCAGCATCACGTAGGCGAACGGCGGGCGGTCGTCGTCCACGCAGAGGGCGACCCGCCCGTCACGGGCCAGATTGCGCCCCTTCACGGTCCGCTCGCCGGTGTTGAACACCACCTCGTCGCCGTCGAGCAGGAACCAGACCGGGGCCACGTGCGGGCTTCCGTCGGCGCGGACGGTGCAGAGTTTGGCGGTGCGGGTCCCGCGCGAGACGAACTCCCGCCATTCTTCGTCGGTCATCTTCTGTCCCATGGCTCCCATTCTTCTTGCCCGGCGCCCGGTCGTGGGGAAGGCTGGCGCGGGGACCCTCCCGCCAGGAGGGGACGGCAGGCGGGGAAGACCACGGGGAAGAACACGGGGAGATTCACGACATGGCGCAGAACCAGGGACTCGACTGGCTGCTGGACGACCTGACCCAGCGCGTCGAACACGTACGGCACGCGCTGGTCCTGTCCAACGACGGACTGGTGACGGGCGCGAGCACGGGGCTGCGCCGGGAGGACGCGGAGCACCTCGCCGCCGTGTCGTCCGGACTGCACAGCCTCGCCAAGGGCTCGGGACGGCACTTCGGCGCGGGCGGGGTGCGCCAGACGATGGTCGAGTTCGACGACGCGGTGCTCTTCGTCACCGCGGCCGGCACCGGCAGCTGCCTGTGCGTCCTCAGCGGCGCCGAGGCCGACATCGGCCAGATCGGGTACGAGATGACGCTTCTGGTCAACCGGGTCGGCGAGCATCTGGACGTGGACACCCGCCGACCGGACCCCGATCCCTTCACGGAGCTCTGACCTGCGCACACGTCATGCCCCGTGGATGCCCCGTGGATGCCCCGCGGAGTTGTCCACAGGCCTGTCGCGGACCGTGGCAAAGCGGCTACGTTCCTTTTGGACGGACGCACACGGCGCCGGCCGCCCACACTCCACGGGGGAGACGAGCATGTCCGGACACCGCACCCTCACGCACGACGTCACCGCCGCGGCCGCCGCCGAACAGGCCGCGGCGGCGCGCGGATCCCGGACCACGACCGGTCGCACGCCCCCCGGCGGCGGAGGGGGCCGGCGGGCCGGGAGCGAGCGGCTCCCCGGTCGCGGGCGGAGCCGGCCCGGCTGACGGAAGAGGCGCGGGAGCGTCGTCCGGCACCCCGCTCCGCCCCGTGCCGTCGCGCTCCGGCCCGGAGGGCTCCCCGCGGACCCGGGGGACACCGCGCGCTGCCGCGGCCCGTCCGGGCCGGCGGCGCCGCGGGAACCGGTGGCCTACAGCGCCCGGAACAACCCCTCCTGGACGACGGACACCAGCAGGCGACCGCGCAGGTCGTAGATCCGCCCGCGGGCCAGCCCCCGCCCGCCCGTCGCGATCGGCGACTCCTGGTCGTACAGGAACCACTCGTCCGCGCGGAACGGGCGGTGGAACCACATGGCGTGGTCCAGCGACGCCATGTCGAAGCCGCGCGGGCCCCACAGCGGTTCCACCGGGATCCGGACGGCGTCCAGGAGGGTCATGTCGCTGGCGTAGGTCAGGGCGCAGGTGTGCACCAGCGGATCGTCGCCGAGCGGACCGACCGCGCGCATCCACACCGCGCTGCGCGGCTCGGCCCCCTTGACCTCGTCCGGGTCCCAGCGCAGCCGGTCCGCATAGCGGATGTCGAAGGGCTGGCGGCGGGCCATGCGCTCCAACTGCTCGGGCAGCGCGCCCAGATGCGCACGGATCTCGTCCGCGACCGTCGGCAGCGACTCCGGGTCCGGCACCTCACGGGCCGGCGGCAGCTGGTGCTCGAAGCTCCCCTGTTCGGGCTTGTGGAAGGAGGCGGTGAGATTGAAGATCGTGCGGCCCTGCTGCACCGCGGTGACCCGGCGGGTGGTGAACGACCGCCCGTCCCGCACCCGTTCGACCTGGTACACGATCGGCACCCCGGGCCGGCCCGGGCGCAGGAAGTACGCGTGCAGCGAGTGCACGGGGCGGTCGCCCTCCGTGGTGCGGCCGGCGGCGACCAGCGCCTGGCCGGCCACCTGGCCGCCGAAGACCCGCTGCAGCGACTCCTGCGGGCTGCGGCCACGGAAGATGTCGACCTCGATCTGCTCCAGGTCGAGCAGGTCCACGAGCCTCTCGGCCGGGTTCGTCATGGGTGGGACTCTCCTGTGCTCACAACTGGCCGACATCGGTGACGCGGACGACGGCGCGGCCCTCCGCGTCGGAGGCCGTGAGGTCGACCTCGGCGCTGATGCCCCAGTCGTGGTCGCCGTTCGGGTCGTCGAAGATCTGCCGGACCCGCCACAGCCCGTGGTCCGGCTCCTCCTCGATCAGCAGCAGCTTCGGACCGCGCGCGTCGGGGCCGGTACCGAGCTCCTCGTACTCGTCCCAGTACTTGTCCATCGCCTCGCCCCAGGCGTCCGCGTCCCAGCCCGACTCGGCGTCGAGCTCGCCCAACTCCTCCACCTGGTCGAGCGCGGCCAGCTCGACGCGGCGGAACAGGGCGTTGCGGACCAGGACGCGGAAGGCGCGCGCGTTGGCGGTGACCGGCTTGACCTGGTCCGCCTTCTCCTGCGCCTCCTCGGCGGTCATCTCCTCCGGGTTGGCCAGCTGCTCCCACTCGTCCAGCAGGCTGGAGTCGACCTGGCGCACCGTCTCGCCCAGCCAGGCGATCAGGTCCTGCAGGTCCTCGGACTTGAGGTCGTCGGGGATGGTGTGGTCCAGGGCCTTGTAGGCGCCGGCGAGGTAGCGCAGCACGATGCCCTCGGTGCGCGCCAGCTCGTAGAAGGACACCAACTCCGTGAAGGACATCGCCCGTTCGTACATGTCCCGCACCACGGACTTCGGCGACAGCGGATGGTCGCCGACCCAGGGGTGGCTCTTGCGGTAGGTGTTGTACGCGTGGAAGAGCAGCTCCTCCAGCGGCTTCGGGTGGGTGATGTCCTGGAGGCGCTCCATGCGCTCCTCGTACTCCACCCCGTCCGCCTTCATCGCGGCGACCGCCTCGCCGCGCGCCTTGTTCTGCTGGGCGGCGAGGATCTGGCGCGGGTCGTCCAGGGTGGACTCCACCACCGACACCATGTCCAGGGCGTACGACGGCGACTCGGGGTCCAGCAGCTCGAACGCCGCCAGCGCGAAGGTGGACAGCGGCTGGTTCAGCGCGAAGTCCTGCTGGAGGTCCACGGTGAGGCGGACGACGCGGCCCTCGGCGTCCGGCCGCTCCAGCTTCTCGACGACGCCGCCGTCCAGCAGCGAACGGTAGATGGCGATCGCCCGCCGGATGTGCCGCAGCTGCTGCTTGCGCGGCTCGTGGTTGTCCTCCAGCAGCCGGCGCATCGCCTCGAAGGCGTTGCCGGGGCGGGCGATCACCGACAGCAGCATCGCGTGCGTCACCCGGAAACGGGACGTCAGCGGCTCCGGCTCGGAGCCGATGAGCTTCTCGAAGGTCTGCTCGGTCCATCCGACGAAGCCCTCGGGCGCCTTCTTGCGCACGACCTTCCGCCGCTTCTTCGGGTCGTCCCCGGCCTTGGCGAGCGCCTTCTCGTTCTCGATGACGTGCTCGGGCGCCTGGGCGACGACGAAGCCCTCCGTGTCGAAGCCGGCGCGTCCGGCGCGGCCCGCGATCTGGTGGAACTCCCGGGCCCGCAGCGTGCGCACGCGGTTGCCGTCGTACTTGGTCAGGGCCGTGAACAGCACCGTGCGGATGGGGACGTTGACGCCCACGCCGAGCGTGTCGGTACCGCAGATGACCTTCAGCAGCCCGGCCTGCGCGAGTTTCTCCACCAGGCGCCGGTACTTGGGCAGCATGCCGGCGTGGTGCACGCCGATGCCGTGGCGGACGTAGCGGGAGAGGTTGCGGCCGAACTTGGTGGTGAAGCGGAAGTTGCCGATCAGCTCGGCGATCCGGTCCTTCTCCTCGCGCGTGCACATGTTGATGCTCATCAGCGCCTGCGCCCGCTCCACCGCCTGCGCCTGCGTGAAGTGCACGATGTAGACCGGGGCCTGCCGGGCCTCCAGCAGGTCGGTGAGCGTCTCGGTGAGCGGCGTGTACCGGTACTCGTAGGACAGCGGCACGGGCCGGGTGGCCGAGCGGACCACCGCCGTGGGGCGGTCGGTGCGGCGGGTGAGGTCCTTCTCGAAGAAGGAGACGTCGCCGAGCGTCGCCGACATCAGCACGAACTGCGCCTGCGGAAGCTCCAGCAGCGGGATCTGCCAGGCCCAGCCGCGGTCCGGCTCCGCGTAGAAGTGGAACTCGTCCATCACGACCTGGCCGACGTCGGCGTCCTTGCCGTCGCGCAGCGCGATCGACGCCAGCACCTCGGCGGTGCAGCAGATGACCGGGGCGTCGGCGTTGACGGACGCGTCACCGGTGAGCATGCCGACGTTCTCCGTGCCGAAGACCTTGCACAGCTCGAAGAACTTCTCCGACACCAGCGCCTTGATGGGGGCCGTGTAGAAGGTGACCTCGTCGCGGGCCAGAGCGGCGAAGTGGGCGCCCGCGGCGATCATGCTCTTGCCGGAGCCGGTGGGCGTCGACACGATCACGTTCGCCCCGGAGACCACCTCGATCAGCGCCTCCTCCTGGTGGGGGTAGAGCGTGAGACCGCGTTCCCGGGCCCAGGACTCGAAGGCTTCGTACAGGGCGTCGGGGTCGGCGGTCGGCGGCAGCTGATCGATGAGGGTCACACCCCCCATCTTGCCTGTCCTCCCGCCCGATGCGGGAATCGAATGCGGCCACGAAGATCGCGAACGCTACGCTGTGTCGTCGGCGGAGCGTCAATGCACCCGGTCAACTGGACAGCGGCCGAAGAGGAATGGGGCGGGCAACGGCGATGATGGGACCAGCACACTCACTGTCGGGCGCTGCGGCCTGGCTCGGCGTCGGAGCGGCGACGGCCGCGGCCGGGCACCCGATGCCCTGGCCGGTCCTCCTGGTCGGTGCCCTGATCTGCGCCGGCGCCGCGCTCGCCCCGGACCTGGACCACAAGGCGGCCACCATCTCCCGGTCCTTCGGACCGCTGTCCCGCTGGCTGTGCGAGGTCGTCGACAAACTGTCCTACGCCGTCTACAAGGCCACGAAGAAGCCGGGCGACCCGCGCCGCACCGGCGGGCACCGCACGCTCACGCACACCTGGCTGTGGGCCGTGCTGATCGGTTCCGGCACCGCGGTGCTGGCGATCACGGGGGGCCGCTGGGCGGTGCTGGCGATCCTCTTCGCCCACATGGTGCTGGCCATCGAGGGCCTGCTGTGGCGGGCGACCCGGGGCTCCAGCAGCGATGTCCTGGTGTGGCTCCTGGCGGCGACCAGCGCCTGGATCCTCGCCGACATCCTGGACCAGCCGGGCAACGGCTCCGACTGGCTGTTCACCGCACCGGGCCAGGAGTACCTGTGGCTGGGCCTGCCGATCGTCCTGGGCGCGCTGGTGCACGACCTCGGGGACGCGCTGACCGTCTCCGGCTGCCCGATCCTGTGGCCCATACCGGTGGGCCGCAAGCGCTGGTACCCGGTCGGCCCGCCGAAGGCCATGCGGTTCCGGGCGGGCAGCTGGGTCGAGCTCAAGGTGCTGATGCCGGCGTTCATGCTGCTGGGCGGCGTGGGCTGCGCGGTGGCGCTCAACGTGGTCTGAGGGCGGCGGCACGGACCGGCCCGGCCCGCCGCCGTCGGCTCAGCCGGACCCCTCGCGGCCGTACCGGCGCTCGAACCGGGCGACGCGGCCCTCCGAGTCCACCGTCCGGGCCTTGCCCGTGTAGAACGGGTGGCTCTCCGAGGAGATCTCCACGTCCACCACCGGGTAGGTCTCGCCGTCGTCCCACTCGATGGTCTGGCTGCTCGTGGCCGTGGACCGGGTGAGGAAGGCGTAACCGGCGGCGCGGTCGCGGAAGACGACGGGGTGGTAGTCGGGGTGCTTGTCCTTCTGCATGGATGCTCCTCGGGCGACTCGGTCGGGCGCGACGACGGGGGAACGGAGGGTCAGCCGGGCAGGGTGTCCTCGTCGACGACGTGCATGGCGGCCTCCTCGGCGGAGGCGGCCGCGCCGTCGATGCCGACGTCGAGCGCGACCAGGGCCTCCTCCTCGTCCTCGTGCGCCCCCTCGTCGGGGGCCACGAGCCGACCGGAGCGTGCGGCGCCGACCTCGTTGTCCAGGAGTTCGCCGTCGGTGCCCTCGGAGTCGCCGAGACCGTCCCCGTCGGGGGCGGCGGGATCCGGCAGTTCCTCGGCGAGCCGCTGGTCCAGCGTCTCGCCCTCGTGGCGCTCCGCCGCCGTCACGCCGTGGTGCTCCACGGCCCAGGGCCGCTCGGGAGGGGACCAGCCCCGGTCGAGGGGGTCATCGACGCCGTCGTCCACCAGGGTGTCCTCGGCGTCGAGCAGTCCGGCGTCGTCCTGGATGTCGGACGCGTCGGGCTGGTAGACGTCGTCTCCCCAACCGTCGGCGCTTTTCACGGGTACCTCCTGGGGGTGCGGGCGGGCCCGTTCCCGCCGCGGCCCGCACGGGCCGCCACTGCACGGGGCACCGGCACCGCCCGTGCCCGGTCCGCCGGGCCCCGGGCGTTCCCCGAGCCGATGCCTGGTTCCAGCCTTCCACCGGTGTTCCCCACCGGCAACGGCACGCCCCCGCCGCCCCGCTCCGGGGCCGGGCCCCGCTCCGGGGCCGGGGCGGCGGGCAGTGCCCACCGCGCCGGGGAAGCGCCGGCCGCGCGGAGCCCGGTGCGGCCGGCCTCCGCGCGGCCTCCGGACGACCGTGCCCGCCGCCCGCCCGGGCCCGCCGCGCCCGGCGGCGCCGCTCACCCGTGCCAGGAACGCCACAGCGCCGCGTACGCCCCGTTCGCGGCGACCAGCTCGTCGTGGCTGCCGAGTTCGCTGATGCGGCCGTTCTCCACGACGGCGATGACGTCCGCGTCGTGGGCCGTGTGCAGGCGGTGGGCGATGGCGACGACGGTCCGGCCGTCCAGGACGCGGGCCAGGGAGCGTTCCAGGTGACGCGCCGCACGCGGGTCGAGCAGCGAGGTCGCCTCGTCCAGGACCAGCGTGTGCGGGTCGGCCAGCACCAGCCGGGCCAGGGCGACCTGCTGGGCCTGGGCCGGGGTGAGCGGCAGGCCGCCCGAGCCGACCTCGGTGTCCAGACCGTCGTCCAGCGCGCGCGCCCACCCGTCCGCGTCGACCGCGCCCAGCGCCGCCCACAGCTCGGCGTCCCCGGCGTCCGCCCGGGCGAGCCGCAGGTTGTCGCGCAGCGAGCCCACGAAGACGTGGTGCTCCTGGTTGACCAGGGCCACGTGCTCCCGGACCCGCTCCGCCGCCATCCGCGACAGCTCGGCGTCGCCCAGGGTGACCCGGCCGTCCCGGGGCGCGTAGATCCCGGCGAGCAGCCGGCCCAGGGTGGACTTGCCCGCGCCCGAAGGGCCGACCAGCGCCATCCTGGTCCCCGGGGCGACCTCGAGCGACACCGTGCGCAGGACGTCCACGCCCTCGCGGTAGCCGAAGCGCACCCGCTCCGCCCGCACCCGGCGCCCGTCGGGGACCAGCGCGGCGTCACCGGCGCCGGGCTCGATGTCCCGGACCCCGACCAGCCGGGCCAGCGACACCTGGGCCACCTGCAGTTCGTCGTACCACCGCAGGATCAGCCCCACCGGGTCGACGAGCATCTGCGCGATCAGGGCCCCCGTCGTCAGCTGGCCGACACCGATCCAGCCCTGCAGGACGAACACACCGCCGATCATCAGCACCGAGCCGAGCACGGTCACGTGGGTGATGTTGACGACGGGGAAGAGCACCGACCGCAGCCAGAGCGTGTAGCGCTCCCAGGCCGTCCACTCCTTGATCCGCCGGTCCGAGAGCGCCACACGGCGCTCGCCGAGGCGGTGGGCCGCGACGGTCCGCCCCGCGTCCACGGTCTCGGCGAGCACGGCGGCCACGGCGGCGTATCCGGCCGCCTCCGAGCGGTAGGCGGCCGGCGCCCGCCGGAAGTACCAGCGGCAGCCGGCCACCAGCAGCGGCACAGCCACCAGGACCGCCGGCGCCAGCTCGGGCGCCGTGACGACCAGTCCGCCCAGCAGCAGGACGGCCCACACCACTCCGATGGCCAGCTGGGGCACGGCCTCGCGCATGGCGTTGCCGAGCCGGTCGATGTCGGTGGTGATCCGCGACAGCAGATCCCCCGTGCCCGCCCGCTCCAGCACCCCCGGCGGCAGTCCGACCGACCGCACCAGGAAGTCCTCGCGGAGGTCGGCCAGCATCCGCTCGCCGAGCACCGCACCGCGCAGCCGCACCTGGCGGACGAACACCGCCTGGACGACCAGCGCCAGCACGAACAGCGCGGCCGTGAGCCCCAGGTGCAGCTCCCGCGTCCGGTCCGAGACCCGCTCCACCAGGTCCCCCAGCAGATAGGGGCCCACCATCGAGGCGATCACGGCGACGGTGTTCACGGTGATCAGCAGCAGGAAGGCCCGCCGGTGCCGGCGCAGCAGCTCGGCCACGTAGGCGCGCACGGTCGCGGGGGCACCCACGGGCAGGGTGCCGGCCGTGGTCGGGGCCGCCGGGTCGTAGGCCGGTGGTGCCACGCCGATCATGCCGTCTCCTCGATCTCTTCCAGGCGGTGCGGTACGCCGTCCTCACGCGGTACGACGTCCCGCTCGAGCGGGACCTCACCGGGCTCCCGGTCCCCGCGCGGGGCGCCGGCCGCCGGGGCCTCCTCCTCCGTCTCGCGGGTCACCACGGCCCGGTACCGGGGTTCGGCGCGCACCAGCTCGCGGTGGCCGCCGACCGCGGCGACCGTGCCGCCGTGCAGGAACACCACCCGGTCCGCGCGGTCCAGCAGCAGCGGGGACGAGGTGAACACCACGGTGGTGCGTCCTTTCCGCAGCGCGCGCACGCCCTCGGCGACCCGGGCCTCGGTGTGCGAGTCGACGGCCGAGGTCGGCTCGTCCAGGACGAGCACCTCCGGGTCGGTGACCAGCGACCGGGCCAGCGCGAGCCGCTGGCGCTGGCCGCCCGACAGGGACCGTCCGCGTTCGGTGAGCCACGCGTCCATCGGGTCCTCGGCGGCCGACGAGCCCTGCACCACAGCCGCCAGCACGTCCGCGCACTGCGCGGCCTCCAGCGCCTCGTGCGGGCCGACGGCACCGGACGCGGGCACGTCGAGCAGTTCGCGCAGGGTGCCGGACAGCAGCACCGGGTCCTTGTCCTGCACCAGGACCGCGCGCCGGGCGGAGTCCAGCGGCAGCTCGTCGAGCGGCACCCCGCCGAGCAGCACCGAGGTGTCCGGTTCCGCGGCGTGCCCGCCGAGCCGTTCGGCCAGCCGCCCCGCCGCGTCCGGGTCCCCGCACACCACGGCGGTGAGCCGCCCCGCGGGGGCGAGCAGACCGGTCGCCGGGTCGTACAGGTCACCGGCGGGGGCCTCGGCGGCACGCGATCCCCCGGTGTCCGTGGCCCGCTCCAGCGACAGCACGCGCGCGGCCCGCCTGGCCGAGGGGCGCGAGAAGGAGTAGGCCATCGCGATCTCCTCGAAGTGCCGGATCGGATAGGTGAGCAGCATGACCGAGCTGTAGACGGTGACCAGTTCGCCGACGGTGATCCGGCCCTCACGGGCCAGATGGACGCCGTACCAGACCACCGTGATCAGCAGCAGCCCCGGCAGCAGCACCTGGACGGCGGCGATCAGCGACCACATCCGCGCGCTGCGCACGGCGGCGTGGCGGACCTCCTGGGAGGCGCGGCGGTAGCGCTCGAGGAACAGCTCCTCACCGCCGATGCCGCGCAGCACGCGCAGTCCGGCGACGGTGTCCGAGGCGAGTTCGGTGGCCCGGCCGGCCTTCTCGCGCTGGACGTCGGCCCGCCGGGTGGCGTGCGGCAGCAGCGGCAGCACCGCGATCGCCAGCACGGGCAGCCCCACGGCCACGACCGCGCCGAGCGCCGGCTGGTGGAGGAGCAGGCCGACGCAGACCAGCACGATGGTGACCGCCGCCGCGGTGAACCGCGACAGGGCCTCCACGAACCAGCCGATCTTCTCGACGTCGCCGGTGGAGACGGCCACGACCTCACCGGCCGCGACGCGCCGGGTCAGCGCCGAACCCAGCGTCGCGGCCTTGCGGGCCAGCAACTGCTGGACGCGGGCGGCGGCGGTGATCCAGTTGGTCACGGCGGCACGGTGCAGGAAGGTGTCGCCGACCGCGTTGCCGACACAGGCCAGCGCCATCAGGCCGCCGGCCAGCGCGAGCCGGCTCCCGGAGCGGTCGACGGCGGCCTGGACGGCGACACCGACGCAGAACGGCAGCGAGGCGACGGAGGCGAAGTGCAGCAGTCCCCAGGCCAACGACCTGAGCTGTCCGGACAGTTGGTTCCGGAAGAGCCACCACAGGAATCGGGGACCCGAGCGGGTGTCGGGCACGCCCGGGTCGGAGTACGGAAGGTCTTGGATCTGCATGACGTCCCAGTGGCTCGTGTCAGGGGGGCGGCGGGGAGGGCGGGAGGCGGCCGGAGGGAGACACGGGCACGCCGCACGCCGCTGTCGGCCGGAAACAGCAAACCGTGACAGGTTGACGCCGCTCAGTACCGGGAGGCAAACGGTTTTCCCCGCCACCGCGCGGAACCGGCTGCCGGGACGCCGGCCGCCCGGCCACCGCCCGGGACACGGGTCACACGGAGGGGCCGCCGTGGTGCGGGGCGGCCGCCCCGTCGACCAGAGTGTTCAGCAGATCGCCCAGCACCGCGCGCTGTTCGTCCGCCAGCGGGGCCAGGATCTCCTCCGCGGCGGCCCTGCGCGCGGCGCGCAGTTCGCGCAGGGCCGCGCGCCCGTCCTCGGTGAGCTCGATGCGGATCACCCGCCGATTGGCCGGATCCGGTACGCGCCGTACCTTGCCGCTCGCCTCGAGCCCGTCGACCAGGGTGGTGACGGCCCGGGGCACCACCTCCAGCCGCTCGGCGAGATCCGCCATGCGGGGCGGCGAGCCGTAGTGCGCGAGGGTGCGCAGCAGACGGGACTGGGCGGGGGTGACACCGAGCCCGCGCCGCTCCAGATGGTGCTTCTGGATGCGGTGCACCCGGCGGGTGAGCCGGAGCAGCTGCTCGGCCAGCAGGCCGTCGGGATCGGGGGCGGTCATGCGGGAACAATATCAGGATGTCGTTCATTGTGAGTATAGGTAACAATGAGCTAGGCTCCGCTCGCTTCCGGCCCGCCCCCGGGCGCCCGTCCCCGAGGAGACCATGCACCCCGACCACGAACCCGCCTGGACCCCACCTGCCGGCACCGAGGAGCAACCCCGGCAGGTGCGGCGCATCCTGAAGCTCTTCCGTCCCTACCGGGGCCGCCTCGCGGTCGTCGGCCTGCTCGTCGGCGCCGCGTCCCTGGTCTCGGTGGCCACACCGTTCCTGCTGAAGGCGATCCTCGACGTCGCGATCCCCGAGGGCCGCACCGGGCTGCTCAGCCTGCTCGCGCTCGGCATGATCCTCAGCGCGGTCCTCACCAGCGTCTTCGGCGTGCTGCAGACCCTGATCTCGACGACCGTCGGCCAGCGCGTCATGCACGACCTGCGCACCGCCGTCTTCGGCCGGCTCCAGCGCATGTCGCTCGCCTTCTTCACCCGCACCCGCACCGGTGAGGTCCAGTCCCGCATCGCCGACGACATCGGCGGCATGCAGGCCACGGTGACCTCCACGGCGACCTCCCTCGTCTCCAACCTCACCAGCGTGGTGGCCACCGTCGTGGCGATGCTCGCGCTCGACTGGCGGCTGACCGTCGTCTCGCTCGTCCTGCTGCCGGTGTTCGTGTGGATCAGCCGCCGCGTCGGCAACGAGCGCAAGAAGATCACCACCCAGCGCCAGAAGCAGATGGCCGCCATGGCCGCCACGGTCACCGAGTCGCTGTCGGTCAGCGGCATCCTGCTCGGCCGCACCATGGGCCGGTCCGACTCCCTGACCCGTGCCTTCGCGGGCGAGTCCGAGCGCCTGGTCGACCTGGAAGTGCGTTCCAGCATGGCCGGCCGCTGGCGCATGGCCGTCATCACGATCGTCATGGCCGCCATGCCGGCCGTCATCTACTGGGCCGCCGGCATCGCCCTGCAGACGGGTGGCCCGGAGGTCTCCATCGGCACGATCGTCGCCTTCGTCTCGCTCCAGCAGGGCCTGTTCCGCCCGGCGGTGAGCCTGCTGTCCACCGGCGTCCAGATCCAGACCTCGCTCGCGCTCTTCCAGCGCATCTTCGAGTACCTGGACCTCCCGATCGACATCACCGAGCGCGAGGACCCGGTGCGCCTCGACCGGATCAAGGGCGAGGTGCGCTTCGAGAACGTCTCCTTCCGCTACGACGGCGGGAGCGGCCCCGTCCTCGACAGCATCGACCTCGCCGTTCCCGCGGGCGGCAGCCTCGCCGTGGTCGGCCCGACCGGCGCCGGCAAGTCCACGCTCGGTCACCTCGTGCCGCGGCTGTACGACGTCACGGGCGGCCGGGTCACCCTGGACGGGGTCGACGTCCGCGACCTCGACTTCGACACCCTGGCCCGTGCGGTGGGCGTGGTCTCCCAGGAGACCTACCTCTTCCACGCCTCGGTCGCCGACAACCTGCGCTTCGCCAAGCCCGACGCCACCGACGAGGAGCTGTACGCGGCGGCGAGGGCGGCCCAGATCCACGACCACATCGCCGCCCTGCCCGACGGGTACGACACGGTCGTCGGCGAGCGCGGCCACCGTTTCTCCGGCGGTGAGAAGCAGCGCCTGGCGATCGCCCGCACCATCCTGCGCGACCCGCCGGTCCTGGTGCTCGACGAGGCCACCAGCGCCCTGGACACCCGGACCGAGGCCGCCGTCCAGGCGGCCATCGACGCGCTGTCGGCCAACCGCACCACGCTCACCATCGCCCACCGGCTGTCCACCATTCGGAGTGCCGACCAGATCGTGGTCCTCGACTCCGGCCGCGCGGTCGAACGCGGCACGCACGAGGAGTTGTTGGGGCGGGGCGGGCGCTACGCGGCTCTGGTGCGCCGGGACGCCCAACTGGAGCCGACAAGATGAAGATATGCCGGGTTTGGGGCGGTATGCGGGTTACCGTGCCCGCATGCAGATGAACACTCCGTCACGGAGCACGATCCGACTGACGCGCCGGGGCCGCCTCGCCCTCGTCGCGACCGGGGCCGTCGTGGCCGGCACCGCCGTGGCGGTGCCGCTGCTGACCATGGGCGACGGCGGCGACCCCCGCCCCACCACCCTGAAGATCCCGGAGGGGCGGCGCGCGAGCCAGGTGTACACGGCCGTCGACAAGGCCCTGGAACTGCCCGCGGGCACCACGGAGAAGTCCGTCGTGAAGGCCCGCCTCAAGCTGCCGATCGAGGCCGAGGGCAATCCGGAGGGCTACCTCTTCCCGGCGACGTATCCGCTGGAGGAGAAGACGACCCCGGAGAAGCTGCTGTCGCAGATGGTCGACACGGCCAACCGGAAGTTCAACGGAGCCCCGGTCGCCGCGGGCGCGCAGCGCAACGCCATGAACGTGTACCAGGCGGTCACCGTCGCGAGCATCGTCCAGGCGGAGGCCCCCACCAAGGCCGACATGGGCAAGGTGGCCCGGGTGATCTTCAACCGGCTGGAGCGCGGGATGCCGCTGCAGATGGACTCGACCGTCAACTACGCGCTGGGCCGCTCGACACTGCGCGCGAAGGTGACCGACACCGGGCTCGACAGCCCCTACAACTCCTACGAGCGCATGGGGCTGCCGCCGACCCCGATCGACAACCCCGGCGAGGCCGCGATGCAGGCCGCGATCAACCCGACCCCGGGCGACTGGCTCTACTTCGTCACGGTCAAGCCGGGCGACACCCGCTTCACCGCCGACCAGGAGGAGCACCGGCGCAACGTCGCCGAGTCCGAGGCCCGGCAGCCGAAGAGCGGCGAACCGTCCAAGAAGTGAACCGGTCCGGACCTCACGCCGCGGCCCGCTCCTCCGGCGTCAGCAGCCGCCTGATGTCCCGTACCGCCGCCCGCCCCGCCCGGTTGGCGCCGACGGTGCTCGCCGAGGGACCGTAGCCGACCAGGTGGACGCGCGGATCGGCCACCGCGCGCGTTCCCTCGACGCGGATCCCGCCGCCCGGCTCCCGCAGCCGCAGCGGGGCGAGATGGCCGACGGCGGGACGGAACCCGGTCGCCCACAGGATGACGTCGGCCGCCACGCGCCGTCCTCCCCCGAGCTCTCCGCTCCGTTCGCGCAGGGGGGACCCCCCTTCCCACTCCACGCCGTCGGGCGTGATGCGGTCGAACATGGGCTGCCGGTCGAGCACCCCGTCCGCGAGGCCCTGCCGGATCGCGTCGTTGAGCGGCAGCCCCGTCACCGAGACGACGCTGCGCGGCGGCAGCCCCCGCCGCACCCGCTCCTCGACGAGCGCCACGGCCGCCCGTCCCGCCTCCTCGTCGAAGGGCCCCTCGCGGAAGACCGGCGGCCGCCGGGTCACCCAGGTGGTGGACGCCGCGTACGGCGCGATCTCCAGCAGGTGCTGGGTGCCCGAGGCGCCACCGCCCACCACGACCACCCGCTGCCCGGCGAACGCCTCGGGCCCGGGGTACTGCGCGGTGTGCAATTGGCGCCCCAGGAAGGTCTCCTGCCCCGGACAGCGCGGCCAGAACGGCCGGTCCCAGGTGCCGGTGGCGTTGATCAGCGCCCGCGCCGACCAGGTGCCGTCCGAGGTCTCGACGAGCAGCCGCCCCCCGGTTCCCTCCCGCACGGCCCGCACGTCCACCGGGCGCCGTACCCGCAGGTCGAAGGTCCGCTCGTAGCGGTCGAAGTACGCGGTGATCACCTCGGAGGAGGGCCGCGCCGGATCGGCGTCCGTGAGTTCCATGCCGGGCAGCGCGTGCATCCCGTGCACCTTGCCGTACGTCAGCGAGGGCCACCGGAACTGCCATGCGCCGCCCGGGCCGGGGGAGTGGTCGAGCACCACGAAGTCGTGGTCCGGCTCGAACCCGGTCCGCCGCAGGTGATAGGCGCTGGACAGCCCCGCTTGTCCCGCGCCGACGACGACGACCTCGACCTCACGTATGTCGTTCACATTTCTACTAACGGGCCGCGGGTCGTGGATCTTCCCCGGGGGCGGTCCCGGAAGATCCCCGGGGGCGGTGCCGGAAGATCCCCGGCGCATCGGTCAGGATGGAGGGCATGTCAGATGCCTTCACCACCCGAGTCCTGACCCTCGCCACCGGCTCCTCGGAGAAGGTCGTCGACCTCACCGGCGACTGCGAGGCCTTCCTGCGGGAGACGGCGGCCGGCCGCGACGGCCTGCTGAACATCTTCGTGCCGCACGCCACGGCCGGCATCGCCGTCATCGAGACCGGTGCCGGCAGCGACGACGACCTCCTGGCCGCCCTGCACACCCTGCTGCCCGCCGACGACCGCTGGCAGCACCGCCACGGCAGCCCCGGCCACGGCCGTGACCACGTCCTGCCCGCCTTCGTCCCGCCCCACGCCACGCTGCCGGTGGTGGGCGGCCGACTGGAGCTGGGCACCTGGCAGTCGGTGTGCCTGGTCGACACCAACCGGGACAATCCCGACCGCCGGGTGCGGCTGTCGTTCCTCGGGTAGCCCCGCGACAGCCGCGGGAGGAGAGTGACCCGCGGCCGCACCGGGGATCCGGCCGCACCGGGGACGAGGGGCGCGGGGGAGGGGAGGGACGTGCGGTACCGGGGGCCGGGGACGGCATGGCCTCGCTTCCCCGCCCCAGCTCCCGGTACGGGGCCGGGCACGGACACGCCGGACCCGGGACGGCGGGCGGCAGCCGTGCCGGGTCCGGCGTGTCCAGCGGCCCCGGAGTCGCCGCACCGGCCGTTCCGGAACGCGGCCGTCACGGCCGGTGCGGCGGTGTGGAGCGCGCGACGCGGAACCCCACGTCGTCGATCCGGAAGGTCGGGTGGCTGCGGCGCCGTACAGACGCCCGGCAGCTCCAGTGCTCGTCGGCCCATCCACCACCGCGGAGCACCCGGTAGGCGCCGTACACCTCGGCGTCGTAGACGTCCCAGCACCAGTCCCACACATTGCCCAGCACGTCGTACAGGCCCCAGGCGTTGGGCCGCTTGCCGCCGACGGGGTGGATCCGCCCACCCGCGTTGTCCCGGTACCAGGCGACCTCGTCGAGCCGGCCGTAGCGCGGGCCGGTGGTACCCGCGCGGCAGGCGTGCTCCCATTCGGCCTCGGTCGGCAGCCGGTACCCGTCCGCGGAGGTGTTCCATTCGGCCGTGCCGGCGTCGGCCCGGAGGTCATAGGCGGGCGTCAACCCCTCGCGCCGGGACAACGCGTTGCAGAACCGGACCGCGTCCCACCACGAGACGTTCTCGACGGGCAGCCGGTCGCCCCGGGCGCTGCTCGGCCGTTGACCGGTGACCTGTGCGTACCACGACTGCGTGACCGGGAACGCCGACATCCGGAACGACGCGACCTCGGTCTGCCAACTGCTCCGCGTCCGCCGGTCCGACAGCGTCACCCGTCCCGGCGGGACGGCAACCATCTCGTTTCCTGCCCCCACGTCCACAGTCGGCAACCCTACCGGCGTCCTCCCCGCGCCCACGATCCTTGCCGAAGGCGACCGGCGCACGAAGCGGCGATCCGGACCGGGGCCCGGCGCGTGCCGCGGGCGCCCGCCACCGTGCGACCGGTGGACGGCCGGGCGGGGCGCGTCCACACGGCCGGACACGTGCGTGGTGCACACGGCTCCGCTGCGCGGTGCCGGGACGCCGGGCGCCGGGGGTGTCCGGTCGGCGGTCCGCTCACTCCGTCCCGCGGACGACGGTGACGGGGCAGTCGGCGTGGTACAGCAGCGCCTGGCTGACCGAGCCGAGCAGCATCCCGGTGAAGCCTCCGTGGCCGCGGGCGCCGGTCACCAGCAGCTGGGCTTCCCGGGCGGCGTCGAGCAGCGCGTGGCGCACCCGTGCCCGTTCCAGGCGCAGCTCCACGGCGACCCCGGGGCGGGCGTGCCGCAGGGGCGCCACCGTCTCCTCCAGCAGTCGTTGATGCCTCTCGCGGAGCCGGTCGAGGTCCACCACGATGTTCAGCGGGTCGGCGGGCCCCTCGTGGGGCGTCGGTTCGCTCCGGGTGTTCCACACGTGCATCGCGGTCAGCGGGGCGCCGCGCAGCTCGGCCTCGGCGAAGGCGAACCCCGCCGCCGCCTCCCCGGCCGGTGAGCCGTCCACGGCGAGGAGCACCGGCCCCCGGGGGGCGGGGCGGCCACGGACCACCATGAGCGGGCAGTGGCCGTGCGCGGCCAGCTGCACGACCGTCGAGCCCAGCAGCAGCCCGCCGAACCCGCTGCGGCCCCGCCCGCCGGTCACCGCCAGGACCGCGTGGCGCGACTCGCTCCGCAGCACCGTCAGCGTCTCGCCCGGCGCCACGGTCCGGGTGATCTCCAGGTCCGGCGCGAGGGCGCGGGCGCGCTGCTCGGCCTGCGCCAGCACACCGTGGATCATCGGGTCCAGGTCGGCACGGCGGCTGAAGGCGTGCACGATCCGCAGCTGCGCACCGCGCAGGCGGGCCTCCTCGGCCGCGACGTCGACCGCGGCGATACTGGGGGGCGAGCCGTCCACTCCGACCATGACCGTGTCGTTCACTGCTCTCTCCCGTCACCGGTCCCCGGCGGCGCACCCGAGTACCCGCGGGCGACGGCGCCCACGCGTCACACGGCGTGCCGCCCGCGGCCCACCGGCCCGGGAGCACCGCGGGCGGCACCCCGGTGAGCGCGAGCACCGGGGGCAGGACGCGTCTCCAGACATCCCGTCCCCTAGACGTCCCCGTCCGCGTCCCCGCCCCGCACGACGGCCACCGGGCAGTGCGCGTGGTGCAGCATGGCCTGGCTCACCGAACCCAGCACCAGCCCGGAGAAACCGCCCCGCCCACGGGCCCCGACCACCAGCAGCCGCGCCGTGCGGCTCGCCTCGATCAGTGCCTCCCGGGCGCCGCCGTGCACGGTCTCGTGCCGCACCTTCACATCGGGGTACCGCTCCCGATACCCCGTCAACGCCTCCGAGAGCAGCCGCTCCTCGCCCGCGGCCAGGGCGCCGGGCTCGTTCGCGTACGGCGCCCGCTCGTCCTGCGGGGCGGGCATCGGGGCGTTCCAGCCGGTCCAGGCGTGCAGGGCGACCAGGTCCGCTCCGCGCAGCTCGGCCTCGGCGAAGGCGAAGCCGATCGCCTTCGCACTCGCCGCGGAGCCGTCGACGCCGAGCACGACCGGCCCCTCCGGCACGGCCTGCTCACGTACGACCAGCACCGGGCACCGCCCGTGCGCCGCCAGGTGCACGGCCGTGGAGCCCACCAGCAGCCCGACGAACCCGCCCATGCCCCGCGACCCGACGACCACGAGCTCCGCGGAACGCGACTGCGCCTCCAGCACGGTCAGCGGCTCACCCGTCACGACGGCCTGCGAGACCTCCACGTCCGGTGCCACGGACCGGGCGCGTGCCGCCGCCTCGGTCACCAGCCGCTCGGTCATGGCCCGGAGACCGCCGTCGGGCGGCCCCAGCGGTGACGCGCCCAGCGGCACGTGCATCGCGGGCCAGAGGAACGCGTGGACCACCCGCAGGTCGGCCGATCGCCGCCTCGCCTCCTCGGCCGCCACCTCCACGGCGGCCAGGCTCGACGCCGAACCGTCCACTCCCACGACGACCAGACCGCTCATCGCACCTCCCGTAACAGCCGTACCCGACACCTTCAGGATGACTACCGCCGGGAGCCGCCGACAAGGTCCAACGGGCCACGACCGAGGGCCGTTCGGCGCGTTCGGCTCGTCCGTGCGCCGCCGGCTCGTCCCGTTGACCTGCGCCGCAGGAGAGCCCGGGTATTCTCTGACCCCTCGCGGTCCGTGTCCATCCGTGGCGCCACCCATTCCCGGGCAAAAGTCCGGATGGCACCATGTCCGCCGTGGGTGTCGATCATCAGCGCGATGCGTCCCTCCCACCCGTACGAAGCACCGAGAAGAACAGAGAAGGGGAGGGGACGTGCCTGCTCCACGGATGAGCGCCACGCCGCTGCCGGGCATAGGCGTGAAATACGACCTCACCACGCGTGAGCACCAGCACTTGTCCGTGATCGCGCACCGGGACGGCGCCCGCACGGTCAACGTCTACCGCTCCGACGATCCGGACGCCTGCGCCCAGTCGCTGCGCCTGACCGTCGCCGAGTCGGCCGCGATGATCGACGCGCTGATGCCCGCCCACCACAGCCCCAACCTGCTGCACACCACCGATCTGGGACTGGTCGCCGAGCGCATCGAGCTGTCCACCACCTCCCACTGGAACGGCCGGGTGCTGGGCGAGACGCGGATGCGCACGGACACCGGCGCGTCGATCGTCGCCGTGCTGCGGCGGGCGGAGGCGATCCCGTCCCCCGCGCCGGACTTCCGGCTGGCCGGAGGGGACACCCTGATCGTGATCGGCACCCGCGAGGGCATCGAGGCCGCCGCCGAAATACTCGGAAGGGAGTGAGCGCATGCACTCTTCCGCGGTCTTCCTGATCGAGTTCGGCGCGATCATCCTCGGGCTCGGTCTGCTGGGACGTCTCGCCGGGCGCCTTCGGTTCTCCCCGATCCCCCTGTACCTGCTGGCCGGTCTGGCCTTCGGCGAGGGCGGTCTGCTGCCGCTCGGCGCGAGCGAGGAGTTCGTGGCGATCGGCGCCGAGATCGGCGTCATCCTGCTGCTGCTCATGCTCGGTCTGGAGTACACGGCCAGCGATCTCGTCTCCAACCTCAAGACCCAGTACCCGGCCGGCCTCGTGGACATGGCGCTGAACGCCCTGCCCGGAGCCGCCCTGGCCCTGCTGCTGGGCTGGGGCCCGGTCGCCGCGGTGGTGCTGGCCGGCGTCACCTGGATCTCCTCCTCCGGCGTCATCGCCAAGGTCCTCGGCGACCTCGGACGGCTCGGCAACCGCGAGACCCCGGTGATCCTCAGCATCCTGGTGCTCGAGGACCTGGCGATGGCGGTCTACCTGCCGATCATCACCGCCCTGCTGGCCGGGGTCGGCCTCGCCGCGGGCAGCGTCACACTGGCCATCGCGCTGGGCGTCGCCGGGCTCGTGCTGTTCGTCGCCGTCCGCTACGGGAGGGTGATCTCCCGGGTCGTCTCCAGCGAGGACCCGGAGAAGCTGCTGCTGGTGGTGCTGGGCCTGACGCTGCTCGTCGCGGGCATCGCCCAGCAGTTGCAGGTCTCGGCGGCCGTGGGCGCGTTCCTGGTCGGCATCGCCCTGTCCGGGGAGGTCGCCGAGGGCACGCACAACCTGCTGGCACCGCTGCGGGACCTGTTCGCCGCGGTGTTCTTCGTCTTCTTCGGCCTGCACACCGATCCCCAGTCCATACCGCCGGTGATCCTGCCCGCCCTGGCGCTCGCCGTGGTCACCGCGCTGACGAAGATCGCCACCGGGTACTGGGCCGCCCGGCGGGCCGGGATCTCCCCCAAGGGCCGCTGGCGCGCGGGCGGCACCCTGGTCGCCCGCGGAGAGTTCTCCATCGTGATCGCCGGCCTCGCGGTCACCGCGGGCATCGAACCGGACCTCGGCCCGCTGGCCACGGCCTACGTCCTGATCCTGGTCGTCCTGGGACCGCTCACGGCCCGTTACACCGAGCCCATCGCGCTGAGCCTGACGCGCCGCCGCGCCGCGTCCGCCGACGTCCGGCCCGTGCACGCCGCGACGCCTGCCGCGGAGACGCTGGAGCCGGTGCAGGAGAGCACGCCCGAACGGTGAACCGGCGGGTCCGGGCGGCGGCACGCGGCTGCCCGGGCGACCGGGGCGTTCCTCCGTACGGGTGAGGGCTTCACCCGACCCGGCGGTCCCGGAGCCGTCCGCGTACCACCGGCGCACGGAGGCGCGTTGGCCCGGCATGGACAGCACTGGGACGGCGCGGCGCCCTCTCGGGAACGACGCCGCGAACCGGCCGTACGCCGAACCCACCGGTGGGTACGCGGGCCGTACGCCGATCTACACGGCCCTCGTCGCGGAGTGGCGGGCCAGGGGCCGTACGGTCCCGGAGCACCACGGGGCCCGGTGGGCGTCCCTCGCCGCCCCCGCGGCGAGTGGGCGCGGCCCCGTGCCGGCCGTACCCTTCCGGGTGCCGGTCCCCCTGCTGCCGCCTCCCGGGGCGGAGGCCCCCGAGGACCTCACCGGCCCTCCGGACCCGCGGGCTCCGCGCTGACCGGTGCCAGCACGGCCAGCATGCCGGTGGCCTTGCGCAGGGCCAGTTCGAGGGCGTCCGGGGGGTGCAGGGCGCCGGTGCCGTCCGGGGGGACGAGCCATTCCAGGCGCCCGGTGGGCCGGTACGGCGGCGGTACGGCGACCCAGGAGCCGCGGCCGACGTGCCGCACACCGCATCCGACCCACTCGCTGTCCGGATCGGGCGGCAGGAAGAACCCCACGCGGCGAGCCGTGACGTCCACCAGCGTGGGTCCGGGCACCTCCAGCGGGTCGTGCCACATGATGTCCAGGGCGAGCAGCCCCAGCCGGTCGGGCACGCTGAGCACGTCCCAGTACCGGCCCGCCGCGAGCAGCGCCGTGCCCGTGCCGTGGTCCCACTCGCGCTTGCACGCCCGGGGGTCCGTGGCCGCCGCGGCCAGCCATTCGACGGCTTGCTTCCATCTGACGCTGTGCATGTCCCACTCCGGGCGCGGTCGGCTGCGCCGCTGCGGGCGCGTGCTGTACGGCCATGCTGATAGATATTTCTATCCGCCGGAAAGGGTGGCGCGGGCTGGCGTTTCACTTCTCCTGGAGACCGCCCGAGGAGACTTCCCGTGGAAACGGCACACCCCCGAAGCCGGGAGGACCCGGTCGGGGGTGTGCG
Source organism: Streptomyces viridosporus T7A (assembly GCF_008704515.1). Taxonomy (NCBI): domain Bacteria; kingdom Bacillati; phylum Actinomycetota; class Actinomycetes; order Kitasatosporales; family Streptomycetaceae; genus Streptomyces; species Streptomyces viridosporus. Next base: position 1,478,071 of record NZ_CP023700.1, on the reverse strand, counting down.
ACGCCGAGGGCGAGGAGAGCGAACGGACTGGTTTCTTTGGAGGAGGATGAGAAGGAAGCCCGTTCATGGCCTCGCCGCGGCCAACCGTAGCAAGCAGGCGGGGATCAGGTCGCCCGGGTTTCCGGGGTGGGGACGCGGGGGCCGGGCTCAGTCGCTCGGACGTCTCCCGGTGCGTGTGGACGTCGGCCGCCTCGGCGGGAGACGCCTCCACCACCGCGTCGAGACCCGCCGCAGCACGCGGCCCGTCGGCAACGCGCGGCGCACCGGGGGTCTTCCGGCTTCGAGCGGTCTTCGGCGACCCCGGCCGGGTCAGCCGCCCTGCTCGGCGCGCTCGGCGCGCTCGGCGCGCTCGGCGTCGCGCTTCCTGAGCCGCGCGGCTTCCTTGCGGACCTCCGCCTGGGTGGCGCGCTCGCGCTCCAGCCACTCGGGACGCTCCTGCTTCAGCGCCTCGATCTGCTCGGTGGTGAGGGGTTCGGTGATTCCGCCGCGGGCGAGACCGGAGACGGAGACGCCCAGCTTCGCCGCGACCACCGGGCGGGGGTGCGGGCCGTCGCGCCGCAGGTCGCGCAGCCACGGGGGCGGGTCGGCCTGGAGCGCGTTCAGCTCGGCCCGTGAGACGGCACCCTCCCGGAACTCGGCGGGGGTGGCCTCGAGGTACACACCCAGCTTCTTGGCCGCGGTCGCGGGCTTCATCGTCTGGGTGCTCTGGTGCGACGTCATGGTGTCCAGGGTATCGAGCGGGTGCGCGAGCGCCGACCACGGCCGGTAACCTGGCCCGGTGACAGGCTCGGAAGCACCCTCCTCGTTCCGGCTCGTGTACGCACCCGGGGTGATGCCCGACAAATGGGTGCGCCTCTGGAACGAGCGGCAGCCCGACGTCCCACTGACCCTCACGCAGGTGCCCGCCGGAACGGCGCAGGGACTGCTGCTGAGCGGGGACGCGGACGCGGGGCTGGTCCGGCTGCCCGTCGACCGGACGGTCTTCAGCGCGATCCCCCTCTACACCGAGCGGACGGTCGTCGTGGTCCCCAAGGACCACCTCGTCACGGCGGCCGACGAGGTGACCCCCGAGGACCTGGCCGACGACATCGTGCTGCACCCGCTCGACGACGTCCTCGACTGGGAGGCCCTGCCCGGACGGCCCGCCCTCGAACGTCCCGCCACCACCGCCGACGCCGTCGAACTGGTCGCGGCCGGGATCGGTGTGCTCGTCGTACCGCTGTCCCTCGCCCGGCTGCACCACCGCAAGGACCTCACCCACCGGCCCCTCGTGGACGCCCCCGAGTCGAGCGTGGCGCTGGCCTGGCCCGAGGACGCGACGACGGACCAGGTGGAGGACTTCATCGGCATCGTCCGCGGCCGGACCGTCAACAGCACCCGGGGCCGCGCACAGCAGCAGGCGCCGGAGAAGCCCCGGCGCGCCGGCCGGGAGGGCGCCCGCAAGCAGCAGGCGGCGGGCCGACCGACCGGCGGGGGCCGCCGGAAGGGCACCGGCGGCTCGTCGAAGAACCCGCGGCGGGGCAGGCCCCGCCGCGGGTGGTGACCTGCGGACACGCTCCGGAGCTACCCCACGGTGGGGGACGGGGTGGGCGCCGGAGAAGCCGTGTTCAGGTCCTCCAGTTCCTTGGGGACCTCCAGCACGAGGATCGGCGCGCCCGCCTGCGGCGCCGGCGGGGTCACCTGCTCCTGAGGCATCTTGGGCGGACTGGTCTGCTGGAAGTTGACCTGCTCGTGATTGACCAGTCCCGTCTTCTCCAGCACCGTGATGTGGTCGAGCACCGTGTCGTTGGCCTGGTCGGCCAGCTGCCGGACCAGGGTGTTCCTGGTGTTGGCGCGTACCTTGGCGATGACCGAGAAGATCTGCCCGTGCGTCACCCGCATGATGTTCACCGCGGTGGAGTCGAACTCCTTTCCATTGGTGGACCTGATGGTCTCCACGAACCCCTGCTGCTGCGGTGACGCCTGGTTCGGCAGGGTGATCCCGAGTTCCAGGGCGATCTTGCGGCAGCTGGCGTCGAGTCGGCCGTGTCCGACGACCAGGTGCACGCCCGCCTCCTTCATCTCCGGCGTCGTCCCCCGCTCCATCGCCAGCAGACCCAGGGGGTGCTCCCAGAGTCCGGCCGCGCGCACCTTGACCACGAAGTCGCGGTCCGCCTCGGTCAGCGGACCGTAGTTCGTGTTGGCGACCACCCGGTCCTGCTGGGTCGAGGTGTTCTGCACGCCCAGCATGGTGGGGTAGGCGAGCGCGGTGAGGGTGAGGATCATTGCTCCGCCCACGAACGCGGTTCCTGCCGTGCTGCGCGAGATGCGCATCGTGCCTCCTGGGATATGAACGGCCCAACAGCAGGGAGTACGGACGGGAGACGCGAAACAATCACCGTTTCGGAAAGAACTTTCGACCGGCCCGGGCCGGGAGAGGAGCCGTGCCGTGGATGCTCCTCCACTCAATGCTCGACATGACGAATGCCGTGCGAGTAGTCGGCCAGGCGACAGGAAGGGGAGGGGAGGGCGTCAACGGGTCGGGAGTGATCGGTTCCGGAGGCTCTCCGCGGGGCGCGGACGCAGGGAGCGCGCCGGGGCGGCCGGGCCGCCCCGCCCGTGTCGGGCGGGCGGGGCGGTGCGGGCCACGGTCAGGCGGGTCCGGCCGACCGTGTCAGCCAGGCGTGCGCCGCCCGCGCCGTGAACTCCCGCTGCCCGCCGCGCAGCAGCAGACCGGCGGTGGCGAACTCCGCGGCGTCGGCCTGCGCGGCGACGTACGGGATCGCGATGCAGCGCATCCCGGCCGCGTGCGCGGCGGCGGCGCCCGGGGCCGCGTCCTCCAGCACCACGCAGTCGCCGGGGGCCGCGCCGAGCCGGCGGGCCGCCTCCAGGAAGACGTCGGGGGCCGGCTTGCCGCGCGCCACCTCGTCGGCCGAGACGACGGTGCGCAGATGCGCGTCCAGGCCCGTGCTCGACAGGATCGCCTCGATGGCCTCCGGCGAGGAGCCGGAGGCCACGGCCATCGGCACCCCCTCGCCCGCCAGCAGTTCGACGAACGCCCGCATCTGCGGGTACACGCGGGTGGAGGCGCGGGCCAGCTCCAGATAGCGGCGGTTCTTGACCGCGAGCAGTTCCTCCACGCCGGCCCGCAGCCCATACCGCTCCCGCCAGTCGGCGATCGTCTCCCGCGTGCTGATCCCGACGTAGCGCTCGTGCTCGGTCCACGAGAAGTCCGGGACGCCGTACTCGGCGAGGGTCTGACGGCCCGCCTCGTAGTAGTTCGGCTCGCTGTCCACGAGCGTTCCGTCGAGATCGAAGATGACCGAGAGGGTGCCGAGGGTGCTCATGGGGTCCAGGATGCCAAGGCCGCCGGGGCGGCCGGCACCCGGTACGCGATCACTTCCGTGCCGTCCGGCCGATCGACTCCACCAGCGGCAGCAGCCGGTGCGCGACGCGCTCGCGCAGCGCCACCTCGGTGCGGGTGCGGACCACGCCGGGCAGGCCGACCAGCTTCTGGATCACGTCCTCCAGATGCCCGGCGTCGCGCGCCACGACCCGGGTCAGCAGATCGCCGCCGCCCGTGATGGAGAACGCCTCGACGATCTCCGGCACGGAGGCCAGGGCGGCGCCCACCTCGTCCAGGTGCCCCTGGGTGACCTCGATGTGCACGAACGCGAGCACCGGATGGCCCAGTGCGGCGGGGGAGAGGGTGGGACCGGTACCGGTGATCACGCCCTCGCGCTCCATGCGGTCGAGCCGCGCCTGGAGGGTGCCGCGGGCGACCCCGAGGATGCGGGCGTACTCGCGCACGCTGGTGCGCGGCTGCTCCAGCAGCAGCCGCAGGATGCGGGTGTCGAGCTCGTCCACGGCCATGACGCCCGGTCTCCTCGTCCTCCAGTGATCGTTTCCGACTCTAGCAACGGCACGGGGCGTGCCGGACCGCCGAGCCGCAGGCCGTCGGCCGTTGGCACCCCGGCGGACGTTCCCGTGGCACGAGCGCTGGGCCAATGGCCCAGTGATGGAGCGGCCTGTTGAGCCAGTGGTGCCCCGGATGCTCCCATGGAGCTGTCGATGGCGCTGCGAACCCGCGGCGCCTTTTTCGTGCCACGGTGCACTTCGTCGATTCCCAGGGGGCGGTAAGCGGTGCTGAAGAGGGTGTTCACGGCTGCGGACCCGGGCCGGACCCGGCTGCGCTTCGCGGCGCGGGCCGTGCTCGGCATCGGGCTGGCGGTCGTCGTGTGCGGCCTGGCCGGCCACTCCCTCACGGGCACCGTCACCGGTGGGCTCGCCGCGCTGCTCGCCCTGTTCACCGTCACCGACCCCACGGTCCGCGGGCAGGCCGTCACGACCGCGCTGCTGCCCGCCGTCGGCCTGCCGGTGCTCGCCGCCGCCGCGGGGCTGCAGGACCACCCCGTGGCGCGCGACCTCGCCTTCCTCGCCGTGGTCGGACTGGGCGTGTACGCGCGGCGCTGGGGCCCGCGCGGGCACAGCCTCGGGGTCTTCGCGTTCATGACCTACTTCGCGGCGCAGTTCCTGCACGCGAGGACGGACCGGCTCCCCGAGCTGTACGCCTCCGTGGTGCTGTCCGTGCTCGCCGCGGCCGTAGTGCGCTTCGGGCTGTGGTGCTACGAGCGCCGCCTGCCGCCCGCCGCCGTGCCGGCTCCGCCCGGCGGCACGGGCCTGGCCCGCGTGACCACCCGCCAGGCGGTCCAGGCGACGGCCGGCGCGGGCTTCGCCCTCGTCGTGGGCCAGCTGGTGTCCGGGCAGCGCTGGTACTGGGCCGTCGGCGCCACCTGGTGGGTCTTCGTCAACACCGCCTCGCGCGGCGAGACCCTGGTCCGCGGCTTCCGACGGGTGCTGGGGACGGTCATCGGCATCGGTCTCGCGCTGCTCCTCGTCGTCCCCGTGCACGGGGACGCCCTCCCCGCCGCCCTGATCGTCGCGGTGTCCGTCTTCGGCATCTTCTACACGGCCGCGGTGTCCTACACCTGGATGATGCTCTGGGTGACCCTGCTCGCCGCCGTGCTCTACGGCCTCCTGGGCGTGCTCGACCCCGGTCTGCTGGCCCTGCGGCTGGTGGAGACCGGCGTCGGCGCGCTCGGTGCCGCGCTGGCGGTGACGCTCGTCCTCCCCGTGACCACCCACCGCGTCACCGACGCCTGGATCCAGCGGGCCCTGCACTGCGTCCACGCGTGCACCGCCCAGGCGGCCGCGCGGCTGGCCGGGGCCCCGGACGCCGACCCCGCGCCGAAGGCGGCGGAGCTGGAGCAACTCCTCGCCCGGGTGCGGCTCTCGGTCGCCCCGCTGGTGCATCCGCTGAACCCGATGCGCGGCCGCAAGCGGCGCGCCCGCCGGGTGCTCGCCCTGCTCGACGACTGCGCCCGGGAGATCCGCGGCCTCGTCGCCGTCGTGGCCGACCCGGAGGCCTCGCAGGACGCCCGCCTCGCCGCCGCCTGCCGGCGCGTGGAGGTCGCGGTCGAGGCGCTCACCGGCGGCCGGGACGTCGCGGTGCGCACGGTTGCGGCCGGGACGGAACCCGCACTGGCCCATCTCCACGGTCTGGAACGCGCCCTCGCCGAACTCGCGGCGCCGCTGCGGGCGTCCTCCGGATCCCCCCTGGTCGGCGCCTGAAGCACACACGGACACACACCCGGGTCGGCGGCTTTTGGTCTAGACCTGAAGGGGCGGCTGCTACCGTCGCTCCGGACCGGTACCGGACGAGAGGGGACAGTGGTGGCGGATGGCGAGCGGCGTGCGTTCATCGGGTCGTTCACGGCGGCGGGAGGACCCGGCATCGTCACCGCGGCCGTCGCCCCCGACAGCGGCGCGCTGACCGTGCTGAGCACCGTGGACGGCGTACCCGACCCCTCCTTCCTGGCCCTGTCGGCCGACCGCCGCATGCTGTACGCGGTCAGCGAGACGGCCGAGGGCGCCGTGGCCGCGTTCCGTGTGACCGGGGACGGACCGGAGCCGGCCGGGCCCCCGGTACCGGTCGACGCGAACGGACCGACCCACCTCAGTCTCTTCGCCGGGCACCTGCTCACCGCGAACTACGGCTCCGGCAGTGTCACCGCCGTCCCCGTCCGCGCGGACGGCGGCCTCGCGCGGTCCGCGTCCGGGGTGTTCCGGCACAGCGGCTCGGGCCCCCACCCGCAGCGCCAGCGGGGCCCGCACGCCCACCAGGTGCAGCCCGACCCGAGCGGTCGCTGGGTGGTCGGCGTCGACCTCGGCACGGACTCGGTACGGGTGTGCACCCTGACCGGCGGCACCCTCCGCCCGCACCGGGAATTCGCCCTGCGCCCCGGGTCGGGCCCGCGCCACCTGGCCTTCCACCCGGACGGTGCGCACGCGTACGTCCTCAACGAGCTCAGCCCCACCCTCGTCGTCTGCCGCTGGGACGCCGCCGACGGCGAGCTGAGGCCGCTCACCGAGGTCCCGGTCCTGCCCGGCGCCCCGGCCGGCGACGCCTATCCGTCGGGCGTGGCCGTCTCGCCCGACGGCCGCTTCGTGTGGACCGCGACCCGCGGCGAGGACGTGCTGTCGGTGTTCGCGGTCGAGGGGGAGAAGCTGAGCCCGCTCACCACCGTGCCCTGCGGCGGTCACTGGCCGCGCGCGGTCACCGAGTCCGGCGGCTTCCTGTACGTCGCGAACGAGCGCTCCGGGGACGTGACCTGGTTCGCGGTCGACGCGGACACGGGGGTGCCGCGACGCGGCGGCTCGATCCCGGTGCCCGCGGCGTCCTGCGTGGTCGTCGGCTGACCGGGACCGGCCCGCCGGTCCCTTCGCACAGAGGCGAACGGGCCCGCTCCGGTCACCGGAGCGGGCCCGTTCGACGGGGCGGTGCGAGTCGGCCGCGTCAGCGGACCGGGGAGCTCTGCGCCTGCTGCGGCGCGATGCCCAGCGCGGTCGTGTACTTGGCCAGGGCGAGCTTGCCGATCGCCGGGTACGGGCCGAGCGCCTCGGAGGCGGAGCAGCCCGCCTCCTTCGCGGCCTCCTCGAGCAGGCTCGCGTCGATCTCCGGGCCGATCAGGTACGGCGCGAGCGCGAGCTGCTGCGAACCGGAGTCGCGCAGCTGCTCGGCGACGGAGGCGATGGACCCCTCCTGGTCCAGGGCGGCGGCCATCACCGGCACCGCGAGGCGCGCGGCGAGCAGCATGCCGGTGATCCCGGCCGCCTGCACGGCCTCGTCACCGCCCACGGACGCCAGGATGATGCCGTCCGCGGCGGTCGCCACGGTGAACAGGCGGGCACGGTCGGCGCGGGCCAGCCCGGCCTCCGACAGCCGCACGTGCAGCGCCTCGGCGAGCAGCGGGTGCGGGCCGAGCACGTCGGTCAGCTCCGCGGCGACGCGGCTGTCCATCACGGCCTGGCGGACCTGGCGCAGCAGCGCGCTGTCCGGGCCGGCCAGCAGCGGCACGACGACGGCGACGGGACCGTCGGGCGCCTTGACGTCCGCGCCGGCGGCGCGGGCCTGCTCGAAGCGGGCGGTGCGCTCCTCACCGGTGTACGCGAGCACCGACTGCAGCGAGGGGAACTCCTCGTCGTCGCCGTCGAGGTAGCCGATCCGGGCGTCCAGGCCGGGCAGCTCGGAACGGGCGATGCTCACGACCTCCTCGGCCAGGGAGCGAACGGTACTGCTGGGCGCACCCGGCACGGCGAGAACGAGCGCGGGCGCGTCCTCGGGAGCCACCAGGGGCTCGGGGCGGCGGTGCCGCCCGGGCTGGCGGGGGCGCGGCATTCGTACTGGCAGGCCGGACGCGGGCCCAGTGGGGGTGCTCATGTTGCGGCATGTTAGTGGCTTCCCGGGCTCCCCCGTTCGGGGAGGGGCCGGGTGAGCGGTATCCGTCCGGATTTGTCTGACGGGTTACTTCTCGGGATCGGCCGCTCGGGTGACGTCCTCGGCCGCCGGGCTCGTCACGCACAGCATCCTTCCGTCGCTCGGAAGGGTGAATGTGCCCGTCGTGAGGTCGGTGGCGATCCGCACCGCCCCGTGCAGCGGGTCCCCCTCGGCCGTGGCCCGCCGTGCCCGCGGCAGCCGCTTCGCCAGTTCCTCGTCGAGCGGTACGAGCAGCGGGTCGCCCACCCCGAACAGGCCGCCGGTGAGACCGACCAACGGCTCCTCCACGTCCGGGCACACGGCCGCGGCCGAGTCCGCCATGTGCCGGGCCGCCGCGCGCAGCACGTCCGCGGCGACGGGGTCGCCGTCGGCCGCGCACTCGGCCACCCGGGGGGCGAAGGAGGCGAGGACGGCTGGCCGGTCGGCGCGCGGATACAGCCGGCCGGGCAGCCCCGCCGCGGGGCCGAACACCGCCTCGGCGCTCGCCAGCAGCCGGGGGGAGCCGCCCTCGCGCCCGTCGTGGGCGCGCAGCGCCGCCTCCAGCCCCGCCCGCCCGATCCAGGCGCCGCCGCCGCAGTCGCCGAGCAGGTGCCCCCAGCCGTCCGCCCGGCGCCACCCGGTCAGATCGGTGCCGATCGCGATCAGTCCCGTCCCCGCGGCGATCACCGCACCGGGCCGCGGCCCGAGGGCGCCGACATAGGCGGTGACGGCGTCGGCGGCCAACACCACCCGCCGCACGCCCAGTTCACGGGCCAGAGCCCCCGGCAGTTCGGCGCGCAGTGCGTCCCCCAGGCTGGCCAGCCCGGCCGCGCCGACGACGGCCGCCTCCAGCCGCCCGATCCCGGCCTCGGCGCACAGGGCCCGCGCCATCGGCACCAGTTGCTCCATGAGGTGCCCGGGGTCGATCCCCCGGGCACCGGTCCGCACCGGCTCCTTCGAGGCCCCCCGGGCCGGCGCGCGGTGCCCGGCGGCACCGACGACGACCCGCACACCGGAGCCCCCGGAGTCCACGGCGAGGAACCCGGAGCCGGTCACGGCAGGCGCCAGTCCACCGGTTGGCCGCCCTGACGGACCAGCAGGTCGTTGGCCCGGCTGAACGGGCGGGAGCCGAAGAAACCGCGGTCCGCGGACATCGGCGACGGATGGGCGGACTCGACCGCCGGCAGATCCCCGAGCAGCGGGCGGCAGTTGCGGGCGTCCCGCCCCCACAGGATGGAGACCAGGGGCTTGCCCCGCCCGGCCAGCGCGCGGATCGCCTGCTCGGTGACCTCCTCCCAGCCCTTGCCGCGGTGGGCGGCCGGTTTGCGCGGTGCCGTCGTCAGCGCCCGGTTGAGCAGCAGCACGCCCTGCTCGGTCCACGGGGTGAGGTCACCGCTGGACGGCTGGGGCAGGCCCAGGTCGGTGGTCAGTTCGCGGAAGATGTTGATGAGGCTGCCGGGCAGCGGCCGCACCTCGGGCGCGACCGAGAACGACAGTCCCACCGCGTGTCCCGGGGTCGGGTACGGGTCCTGCCCGACGATCAGGACGCGTACCTCCTCGAAGGGCTGCTGGAAGGCCCGCAGGACGTTCGGCCCGGCCGGCAGGTAGGTGCGTCCGGCGGCGATCTCCGCACGCAGGAAGTCCCCCATCCCGGCGATCCGCCCGGCCACCGGTTCCAGGGCCTTCGCCCAGCCCGCTTCGACGATCTCATGCAAGGGTCGTGGTGCCACGGACGTCACCCTACTGCCGTGACGGCGGCGGAGATCAACCCGCGATCGGGACCGCCGGGACCGGACGGGCTCCTCCTCGGGCTCATCCGACGACCGCGGCCCGTACGCACAGCACATCCGGCAGGTGGGAGGCCAACAGCCGCCAGCTGTCGCCGTCGTCGGCCGACGCGTACACCTCGCCGTTGCGGTTGCCGAAGTACACGCCCGCCGGATCCGCGCCGTCGTGGCACATCGCGTCGCGCAGCACCGTGCCGTAGTGGTCCTCCCGCGGCAGGCCCGCCGTGAGCGGCTCCCAGCTCCGGCCGGCGTCCGCGGTCCGGAAGACCCGGCAGCGCCGGCCCGCGGGCACCCGGTCCGAGTCGGCGTTGATCGGGAAGACGTACGCCGTGCCGCCGCGGCGGGGGTGGGCCACCACCGCGAAGCCGAACGTCGAGGGCAGGCCCTCGCCGATGTCCGTCCAGTGCCCGCCCGCGTCGTCGCTGCGGTACACCCCCCAGTGGTTCTGCAGGTACAGCCGGTCCGGGTCCGCCGCGTCCCGGGCCACCTTGTGCACGCACTGCCCGAACTCCGGGTCCGGGTCCGGCAGGAACACCGCGGAGACCCCGGAGTTGGACGGGGACCAGCTCGCGCCGCCGTCCAGCGTGCGGAACACCCCCGCCGTCGACACGGCCACCGTCACGGCCCGCGGATCGCGCCCGTCGGTGAGCACGGTGTGCAGGCCCTCGCCTCCACCGCCCGGCATCCACCGCGAGCGGGTGGGGTGCTCCCAGAGCGGCCGGACCAGCTCGAAGGTCTCCCCGCGGTCCTCCGAGCGGTACAGCGCCGCCGGTTCCGTGCCCGCGTACACCACGTCCGGTTCGGCCTCGGCCGGGTGCAGCTGCCAGACCCGCTCCAGCGAAGCCCCGGTGTCCTTGGGGAACTTGACGGCGGGCCGGGCCGGTTCGGTCCAGGTGCGGCCCAGGTCGCCGGAGTGGAACACCGACGGGCCCCAGTGCGAGCTGTCACCGCCGACCAGCAGCCGCGGGCTCGCCCCGCGGGTGTCGATGGCGACCGAGTACACGGCCTGCGCGTTGAAGTACGGACTCTCGTCGAACTCCCAGACGCCACCCCGCCGGCGCCCGATGAACAGACCTTTGCGGGTCCCCACGGCGAGCAGTACCTCGGACATGCCGATCACCTCCGCGACGTCTTCGTCGACGTCCTCGTCCCGAACACCGGCCAGTCTGCACCCGACCACTGACAGTCACGTCTGGATCAGGCCGCGTCGCAGGTCAGCGCCGGTGCGGCGGCTCCCGCGGGGCCCCGCGGGAGCCGCTCTGCGAAGGGGTCAGGCGGTGTCCGGCAGCGCACGGTCCACGAGCGCGTCGAGCCCGGCCGCCGCGGGCAGCGTGCCGAAGGCGTGCCCCCAGTCGCCGCCGAGCCGCGTCGCGCAGAAGGCGTCGGCGACCGCGGGCGGAGCGTGCCGGACGAGGAGGGAGCCCTGGAGGGCCAGGGCCATCCGCTCCACCAGCCGGCGGGCGTTCACCTGCGCCCCCTCGGCCAGCAGGTCCTTCAGCCGGACCACGGCCGCGTCCAGCCGGGCGTCCGCCCCCCGGCTCAGGGCCAGCTCGTCGAGGAGCGCCTGTGCCGTGGCGGGGTCCCGGCCGAGCGCCCGCAGCACGTCGAGGGCGTTGACGTTCCCCGAGCCCTCCCAGATCGACAGCAGCGGGGCCTCACGGTAGTGCCGGGGCATGCCCGACTCCTCGACGTAGCCGTTGCCGCCCAGGCACTCCAGGGCCTCGGCGGTGAAGGCCGGGCCCCGCTTGGTGACCCAGTACTTGCCCACCGCGGTCGCGATCCGGCGGAACGCGGCCTCCCCGGCGTCCCCGCGCACCGCGCGGTCGGCGGCGCCGGCCAGGCGCAGGGTGAGGGTGGTGGCGGCCTCGGACTCCAGCGCCAGATCGGCCAGGACGTTGCGCATCAGCGGCTGGTCCACCAGCCGGGCCCCGAACGCGCTGCGGTGCCGCACGTGGTGCCCCGCCTCGACGAGCGTCTTGCGCATCAGCGCCGCCGACATCATCACGCAGTCCAGCCGGGTGCAGTTGACCATCTCGATGATGGTCTTCACGCCCTGCCCCTCCGGGCCGACCAGCCAGGCCGCGGTCCCGTCGAACTCGGGCTCGGAGGAGGCGTTGGACCGGTTGCCCAGCTTGTCCTTCAGCCGCTGGATGCGGAACGTGTTGCGCGTCCCGTCGGGCAGCACGCGCGGCACCAGGAAGCAGGACAACCCGCCCGGGGCCTGCGCCAGCACCAGGAACACGTCGCACATCGGCGCCGACGTGAACCACTTGTGCCCGCGCAGGGCGTACACGCCGGGCTCGGCGGTCGGCGTCGCCGTGGTGGTGTTGGTCCGGACGTCGGAGCCGCCCTGCTTCTCGGTCATCCCCATGCCGGCCAGCAGCCCGCGCTTCTCGGTCGGCACGCGCAGGCCCGGCTCGTACTCCCGGCTGGTCAGCAGCGGCTCGTACACCTTCGCCAGCTCCGGCTGCCGGCGCAGGACGGGCACCGCCGCGTACGTCATGGACGTCGGACAGCCGTGTCCCGCGTCGGTGTGGCCCCACACCAGGCCGCCCGCGGTGCGGGCGACGTGCGCGCCGGGCCGGTCGTCCGCCCAGGGCGCGGCGGCCAGCCCCTCGGCGACGGCCGTGCGCATCAGGTGGTGCCAGCTCGGGTGGAACTCGACCTCGTCGATCCGGTGCCCGTACCGGTCGTGCGTGCGCAGTTCGGGCTCGTGGCGGTTGGCCTGCTCGCTCCACTCCTGCACCTGCGCGCTGCCGGCCAGCCTGCCGAGCCGCCGCAGGTCCTCCTCGGCCCAGCCGGCGCCCTCCCGGCGCAGGCCCTCCAGCAGGGGGATGTCGTCGGACGCGTCGTACGGGGCCAGCGGAGCGGGCTGGTTGGCGACGTCGTGCGTGGCGTGTCCGCCGTGCCCGTCGCCCCGCTCGCCGAAGCCCGGGTGCCGCTCGTCCACAGATGTCGTGACCATGCGCCGAGTGTTGCACTCGTCCTGCGGTCGTAGCAATGATGCAACACACGGTCCGCCGTACAGTACGGACCCATGCGGATGGACGACCCGACACCCCCGGACGACCCGCGCCCGCGCCCCCTGTCCGCGCGGTCGGTCGTGCTGAGCCTGCTGCTCGGCACGCACCCGCCGGAGCTCGCGACCCGGGAGCTCGGACGGCTCGTGGAGGGCTTCGACGTCGGCGGATCCACCCTGAGGGCGGCGCTCAGCCGGATGGTCGCCGCCGGTGACCTGCTGCGCACGGACACCGGGTACCGCCTCAGCGACCGGCTGGTGCGGCGCCAGCACCGCCAGGACGAGGCCGTGCGGCCCCGCACGCGCGAGTGGGACGGCGACTGGGAGATGGTCGTCATCACCGCGACGGGCCGCGGACCCGCCGAACGCGCGGATACACGCGCGCAGTTGGCCGCCCTCCGGCTCGCCGAACTCCGCGAGGGCGTCTGGCTGCGCCCCGCCAACCTGAGCCGCCCCCTGCCCGCCGGTCTCGACCGGGTGGCCCGGCTCTGCACCGCCCGGCCCGCCGGGCCCGCCCGGGAACTGGCCGCGGACCTCTGGCCGCTGGACGCCTGGGCCGGCACGGCCCGTGCGCTCCTGGCCCGCGTCGACCGCGCCGCCCGCCCCGCCGACCGGCTCGCCCTGTTCGCCGCCGTGGTGCGCCACCTGCTGGCCGACCCGGTCCTGCCGCCCGGCCTGCTGCCCGCCGACTGGCCCGGTGACGCGTTGCGGGCCGCCTACGCCGACTACCGGGAGGAGCTGACGGGACGGGTGCGCGCACGGACGGGCGGCGCATGACGCGGCGGCCGTACGGGGCGCCGCGCGGGGCGCCCCGTACGGCCGCCTCCACCGTGGGGGGACCGTGCCCGGGGACTACCGGTAGGTGACGTCGGACGACGCGTACTTGCAGTACGTGCCGTCGGGGCCCGAGCCGTTGGTGCTCGGCTCCTTGCCGCTGTTGTTGCCGATGTACTTCTGGCAGGGGACGATCTTCTTGCTGCTGTCCCCGATGATCGTGATGTTCCGCAGGGTCGCGCTGTCGCCGTAGTTGGTGTTGATGCCGGCCAGCCTGCTGCCCTTCCAGGTCACCTCGATGGTGTTGAGGTTGATCGTCCGCTTGTACTGCGTGGAGCAGTTGCCGCAGGAGCGGACGAAGGTGCCGAAGTTCTGCACCGCGAAGTTCGACACGTTCAGCGTTCCGGCGCCGTTGAACTGGAACACCTTGTCGCCGGCTTCCCTGGCGCCGCCGCCGCTGACGGTGTAGACCGCCGACGAGGACTTGCCCTTGAACGTGGCGGCGTCCTCGCCGACGTCCTCCCACCACACGTTCTGCAGCGTGCAGGAGCCCAGGCAGTGGATGCCGTCGGCCGCGGGTGCGCCCAGGACGACGTTCTTCAGGACCGCGCCGTCCGCCAGTTCCAGGATCGGGCCCTGGTCCTCGTCCTGGCTGCCGGAGCCCAGGTCGCCGGTGCCGTACAGGCGCTTCATCCCGTAGTCCTTGGTGCCGGACACGGAGATGGTGGAGGAGACGCCCTGGCTGCCGTTGGGGGTCGGCCAGGTGGCGGCGCTCGCCGGGGACGACCCGACGGACATGAGCATGCCAACAGAGAGTCCGAGGGTGGCCAGTGCACCCGTCAGCGCCCGTCCGCGGGCGCGTGGCCGTGTCGCAGAAGTCATGCCGTTCCTTCTGTCGTGGTGTGGGGGTGTCGGAGCCCTCCGGTGGCCGTGCGTGGTTTCGGGGCACCGGAGGGCTCACGTACGTGAACGTTCATCGCCTAGATGACCTGAACGGGTCACGTCGCTGAACGGAAGGTATGGGGTAAGCGCTTTCTAGTCAACGCCCTGCGCGCATCACATTCGGCCAGTCCGGTGACGGAGAGCGCGTGCTCCCGCCCTGCCGCGGGAGGGCTTCCCCGGAAAGGCCGATGCCGGTGGTCCGCGGTGCGATGCGCGCCTCGGACCACCGGCATCGGCGGTACGCGGTCAGACCGAGAGGTGGTACTGGTCCGGCACGTGGACCTGGCCGTCCAGCTCGCGGGCCGCGCGCCGGGCCCACGAGGGGTCGCGGAGCAGCTCGCGACCGAGGAGGACCGCGTCCGCCTCGCCGTTGGCCAGGATCTTCTCGGCCTGCGCGGCGTCGGTGATCAGCCCGACGGCGGCGACCGGCATCGGCGTCTCGTTGCGCACCCGCGCGGCGAAGGGAACCTGGTAGCCGGGCCCGGTCGGGATGCGGGCGCCGGAGGCGTTGCCCCCGGTGGAGACGTCGAGCAGGTCGATGCCGTGGGCGTGCAGCTCGGTGGCGAAGCGGACGGTGTCGTCCGGGGTCCAGCCGGCCCCCTCCAGCCAGTCCGTGGCCGAGATCCGGAAGAACAGCGGCTTGCCGTCCGGCCACTCCTCGCGCACGGCGTCGACGACCTCGAGCGCGAAACGCGTCCGGTTCTCGTACGAGCCGCCGTAGGCGTCGGTGCGGTGGTTGGAGTGCGGGGAGAGGAACTCGTTGATCAGGTAGCCGTGGGCGCCGTGGATCTCGGCGATCTCGAACCCGGCGGCGAGCGCCCGGCGCGCCGCGGCGCGGAACTGGCCCACGACGTCACGGATCTGTTCGACGGTCAGCTCGTCCGGCACCGGGTGCCGCTCGGTGAAGGCGAGCGGGCTCGGGGCCACCGGCTGCCAGCCGTACGCCCCCCGCTCCAGCGGGGCGCCGCCCTTCCAGGTGCGGTCGGTCGACGCCTTGCGTCCGGCGTGTGCCAGCTGGACGGCGGGTACCGTGCCCTGGGAGGCGAGGAAGCGGGTGATCCGCCGGAAGGCCTCGACCTGGGTGTCGTTCCAGATGCCGAGGTCGTACGGCGAGATGCGGCCCTCCGGGGACACGGCGGTGGCCTCGACGATGATCAGGCCCGTGCCGCCGGTCGCGCGGGCCGCGTAGTGCGCGAGGTGCCAGTCGCCGGGCGCGCCGGTCTCGGGGCCTTCAGGGGCGGCCGAGTACTGGCACATCGGAGCCATCCACGCCCGGTGGGGAATCGTCACGTCGCGCAGGGTGTACGGCTCGAACAGCAAGCTCACGGTGGACTCCACTCGGCAGGGGTCGGGGCAGGTGCGACTCGTACGATAGACGTCGTAGTACGGGGGATGTCAAACTACGAGGACTCTCGTACAATGAGGGCTCCCGGACCGAATGTGGAGCCGCCGTGACGACCGTCGCCCCCGTCCCCAGCAGCCGCGACCTGCCGCATCCGGCGCGCGAGGAGATCCGGCTGGAGGGCGTGCTGCACGCGCTCTCCGACCCCGTGCGGCTGCGGATCGTCCGCGAGCTCGCCGCCGAGGGGATCGAGTTGTCCTGCTCGCACTTCGACCTGCCGGTCACCAAGTCCACCACCACGCACCACTTCCGGGTGCTGCGGGAGAACGGCGTGATCCGGCAGGTCTACGAGGGCACCGCCAAGATGAACGACCTGCGCCGGGACGACCTGGACGAGCTCTTCCCGGGGCTGCTCGACCGCCTGCTCACCGCCGCCGCCCGCCAGGCCGCGCGCCACGGCGAGGGCTGACCCGGCCGCCGTCCGGGGGCTTCACGCGCCGGCGTTCCGCGCCGCCGCCATCAGCGACTCCCAGTCGGGCAGCTTGACCACGTTCCGTCCGAGCGAGGCGCCCAGCTCCGCCTCGGCCCGTTCGATCGCCCGCCACCCGGCCCACTCGACCGGTTCGATCCCCTCGGCCCGCAGCGCCGCCGACGGATCGCCGGCCACGTCGCGGCCCGCGAGGACGGGGGCGTCCTCCAGCAGGGACGTCACCGTCTCCTTGGCGCACGGCCGGTTGGTGCCGATGACGCCCGTCGGGCCGCGCTTGATCCAGCCCGCCACGTACTCGCCCGGCGCGACGACGCCCTCGCGCAGCACGCGCCCGGCGAGGTGCGGCACGGTGCCGGTGACGGCGTCGAACGGAAGGCCCTCCAGCGGCACACCCCGATAGCCCACCGAGCGCAGCACCAGCTGAGCCTCGACGTCCTCGAAGCGCCCCGTGCCCGTCACTCCTCCGCGCCCGTCCGGAACCGTCCGCTCGAAGCGCACCGCACCCACCCGGCCCGCCCGGGCGAGCAGTTCGACGGGGCGGAGGAAGAAGCGCAGCCGGATCAGGCGGCGGACGTCCGAGGCCGGCGGCCCGGCCCAGCCGCGCAGCACCTCGACGTTGCGGCGCTGCGGGGCGGGCAGCGCGGAGGGGTCCGGATACGCCGGATCCAGTGCCAGCTCCGCCGGATCGGCGACGACTCCCGTGTCGGGCAGCGCGCCCAGCTCGCGCAGTTCCTTGGTGGTGAAGCGGGCCTGGGACGGGCCGCGTCGGCCCACCATGTGGATGTCCGTCACCCCGCTCGCGGCGAGCGCGGTCAGGGCGGCGTGCGGCATGTCGGTCGGGCTCAGCTCCGTCACGCCCCGGGCCAGCATGCGCGCGACGTCCACGGCGACGTTCCCGACGCCGATGACCACGGCCGACCGGACGCCCCGCAGGAAGCCGTCGTCGGCGGGGGCTTCTCCCTGCTCGGAGGGAGAAGCCGGGAGCGAGGGAGGAGCCGGGAGCGAGGGAGGAGCCGGGAGTCCGGGGGAGTCCGGGTGCGCGCTGTACCAGGACACGAACTCGGTCGCCGACCAGCTGCCCGGCAGGTCCTCGCCGGGGATCCCCAGCCGCCGGTCCGCGGCGGCGCCCACGCAGTACACCACCGCGTGGTACAGCTCCCGCAGCCGGGCGGCCGGCACGCCGTCCGGGCCGACCGGTACTCCGCCGAGGAAGCGCACCCGCTCGTGCTCCAGGACCGTGCGGAGGGTGTTCTGCAGGGACTTGATCTTCTCGTGGTCCGGTGCCACGCCGTAGCGGACCAGGCCGTAGGGGCAGGGCAGCCGGTCCAGGACGTCGACGCGCACCCGGGGGTCCTGCTGGACGAGGCTCTGGGCGGTGTAGCACCCGCTCGGCCCGGAACCGACGACGGCGACATGCAGCACGGCCGAACTCCTCACGCCGGGAGACCGACAGGGGACCGCTGACGTCTCCAGCATCGCACCGTCGGCGCTCCGCTGACAGGGTGCCGTCCACCGCTCGGGGTGCGTGTTCCCCCGGAAGGGAAGTGATCACACGGTTACGTTGCGTGTGTGCTTGAGGCGTCTTCTTTTCAACTTTCCGATCGCTCTCCGGCGGAGGGGGCGGTGTCCGTGTGGCCCGCGTGGGAGGTGCGGGAGGGGGAGCGCACGACGCGCTGGCTCCATGTGCGGCTGGCCTTCGGCGACGGGGCCCGGGTCGACGCGCTCGCGGTGGTGTCCGAGGGGTGCGTGTGCGTCGAGGACGTGCGGGCCCGGCCCGCGCTGGCCCTGGAGGACCTGGCGGTGTTCGCCGACTGGATCGAGGGACCGCTGGCGCGGGCGTGCGGCGCCGGGGCCGGGCCGGCCGACGGGGACGTCACCGGCACGGGGGCGCACCGGGGCCGCTCGACCTGGCCGCCGGGGCCGGAGGGGTGGCGGCTCGCGGCCCGGGAGTACCGGGCGGCCCGGGAACGGGGCGCCGATCCGGTCCTCGCCGTGATGGACGCGACCGGACACAGCCGGCGCGGGGCGCTCCGGCTGATCGGCCGGGCGCGCGACGCGGGCCTGCTGTCCCCGCGTCATGCCCGGCGGTGAACGGACCGGCCGGGCGCCGCCCCCCGCCCCGCCCCGCCGACGCGCTCCGCCCCACCGGCGCTCCCCGTCCCACGGACGCTCCCCGTCCCGCGGCGCGGGCTCCGTCGGCGGCCGACGCGTCTCACAGCAGGTCGCGCATCCGTGTGATCTCGCTCGTCTGCTGGGCCACGACGTCGTCGGCCATCTCCTCGACCCGGATGTTGTTGCCCTGCCCCTTCACCTCGGTGGCCATGGTGATCGCCCCCTCGTGGTGGGTGATCATCAGCGTGAGGAAGAGCTGGTCGAAGGCCTTGCCGTCGGCCGCGCGCAGGTTCTTCAACTGGGCCTGCGTCGCCATTCCGGGCATCGTCGCGTGATCGTGGTCGTGTCCGCCGCCCCCCGCCGCCTTGCCGTGGGTCTTCAGCCAGCCCTTCATCGCCCCGATCTCCGGCCGCTGCGCGGCGGCGATGCGCTCGGCCAGTTTGACGATCTTCGGTGACTCGGCGCGGTCGGGGACCAGGTCGGTCATCTCCAGGGCCTGCGCGTGGTGCTCGATCATCATCCGCACGTAGGAGACGTCGGCGGAGTTGGGGGAGTCGTCCTCCGCGCGCTGCCGTGCGGCCTCCTCGGCCGACAGGGTCCGGTTCGCCTCCCCGGGTCCGCCCGGCGCGATGACCGAGGGTCCGCTCGTCGCGGCCGACCCGGTGTCGTCCGTGTCGGAGTCGCAGCCCGTGAGCCCCAGTACGGCCAGGGCGGTCAGCCCGGCCGCGACGACGGACGCACGTGGCACACGGCGGTGGAGCACAAGGACCTCCTGTGGCTGGGGGTGTCCCCTCCGGGAGGGGCGCGGAACACCTCGTGAGTGCTGACGACCGTCCTAGCACGCTTCCGCGCGTCGATGATCGGAAAACTTCATTGCAAGTGTGTTGCCCCCTGTTGGTATGTGCATGCCGAAGACGATACTGCCGGAGCGAAAACCGTTCCGAGGCGAACGGAACCAGGGAGGAAAACAGTGATCCTGTTAAGAGTTTCCCGGACCCGGCGCAGACGTCTGGGAGTTGCCGCCGCAGCCGGTGGGCTGCTGGCCGCGCTCCTCACCGCCGCCCCGGCCGCGGCGATCCCCGACCCCGGGGACGCGCCGGCCGCCCCGAAGGAGGTCTCGCGGAGCGACCAGGCCGAGGCGCGGGAGGCCATCGCCGCCGGCGAGATCCCCGGTCAGGACGAGGTCGTCCACTCCGACAACATCCGGCACGTGGCCAACATCCCCAAGGACGCGCTGCCCGGCACCAACTCGGACCTGGCGTTCCAGGGCCGCTACGCCTTCGCGGGCAACTACGACGGCTTCCGCATCTTCGACATCAGCAACCCGAAGTCGCCGAAGACGGTGGCCCAGGTCCTGTGCCCCGGCTCGCAGAACGACATCTCCGTCTCCGGGGACCTGCTGTTCCTGTCCACCGACTCCTCGCGCAGCGACAGCAGTTGCAACAGCACCACGCAGCCGGTGACCGAGAAGTCCTCGTGGGAGGGCATGAAGGTCTTCGACATCAGCGACAAGCGGAACCCGCGCTACGTCGCCGCCGTCGAGACCGCCTGCGGCTCGCACACCCACACGCTGGTGCCCGAGCGGAAGAACGTCTACGTCTACGTCTCCTCGTACTCGCCGAACGCGGCCTACCCCGACTGCCAGCCGCCGCACGACGGCATCTCCGTCATCAAGGTGCCGCGCAAGGCCCCGCACAAGGCGGCGGTCGTCGGCTTCCCGGTGCTGTTCCCGGGTGAGGGCCCGGACGGCGGCGGCAACCCGGGCGCGCCCACCAACCCGGGCGTCTCCAAGACCACCGGCTGCCACGACATCACCGTGCTGCCGTCCGAGGACCTGGCCGCCGGAGCCTGCATGGGCGACGGCATCCTGTTCTCCATCAAGGACCCGGAGCGCCCGAAGGTGATCGACCAGGTGCAGGACAACGTCAACTTCGCGTTCTGGCACTCGGCGACCTTCAACCAGAAGGCGAACAAGGTCGTGTTCACCGACGAGCTGGGCGGCGGAGGCGGCGCCACCTGCAACGCGGAGGTCGGCCCGAACCGCGGCGCGGACGGCATCTACGACATCGTCGGCAAGGGGGACAAGCGCAAGCTGGTCTTCCGCAGCTACTTCAAGATCCCCCGCCACCAGGCCGACACCGAGAACTGCGTGGCCCACAACGGCTCGCTGATCCCGGTCAAGGGCAAGGACCTGATGGTGCAGGCCTGGTACCAGGGCGGCGTCTCGGTCTGGGACTTCACGAACTCCTCCGCGCCCAAGGAGATCGCCTACTTCGAGCGCGGGCCGCTGTCCACCGAACAGAACGTCACCGGCGGCTCCTGGTCGGCGTACTACTACAACGGCTACATCTACTCGAACGACATGGCCAAGGGATTCGACGTCCTGAGGATCGACGACCGGCGCACGGACCCGGCCCGCAAGGTCCAGCTGCGTGAGCTCAACGTGCAGACGCAGCCGGACTACTTCGACTGAGCGCCCGGCTCCGGCCGGAGGGCCGGGGCCGGACGGCCCAGCCCCGGCCCGGTCGCGAAGAACCGGGCCAGGTCCGTCCCGCCGGGCACCTCGGTGTCCGGCGGGACGCCCAGTTCCCAGTCGAGCCGGTAGCGCTTGAAGAGCTCCGCGCGCAGCGCCGGGACCGGCATCGGCGCACCCGGCATCAGGGCCGCGAACACGGCGCCCATCAGCAGGGCGCGCAGCATCGGATAGTCGGCGTCGACGTCCTGGGAGCCGTGCCGGACGACGGTGTCCCGCAGCAGCTCGGCCAGGCGCCGCTGCTCGGGGCAGACGACGAATCCCTCGGCCTGCAGCAGCCCGGCCATGTGCTGGCGCATCAGGACCGGCCGGTCCCGCGCCAGGCCCAGGATCGCGTCGATGGCCCGCGCCAACCGCTCCCGGCCGTCCTCGGTGCGCGGCTCGCGCTCCAGGGCCTCCTCCAGGGTGCGGTGCATCAGCCGGTGCACGGCGGACTGCACCAGCTGGCGCTTTCCCGGGAAGTAGTACGAGACCAGACCGCGCGCGGAGCCCGCCCGGTCGGCGATGTCGCCGAGCGTGGTCGCCTCGTATCCGTGCTCGTTCACCAGCTCGACGGCCGCGTGCAGAAGCCGCTCCTTCGAACGTCTCCGCAACTCTTCATTGACCAGGGGGCTGCGCGGGGACATGCTTGACTCCTGCGTTGACTGGTTGGCAGCCAACTATACTCAGCGCGTCCGGCCGGGGCCCTTGGGGCCCTCTCCGGGCTGCCGTCCGTCTCGGGCGACGCGGGGGATCGTCCGAGACGGACGGCAGGGTTCCGGCGGTGGCCCCGGGCCACCGCCGCCCGGCCCCACGACGGGGTGTGCGGCTCACGGGTGCCGGCGCCGGTGGACCCGCACCGCCGCGGCCACCACCAGCGCGCCGAGCAGCCAGCCGCCGAGGACGTCCGTGGGCCAGTGGACGCCGAGCCAGACGCGGGTGAGGCCGACGCCGGTCACCGAGAGCACTGCCAGGGCCAGCGCCACGCGCCGCACCAGGCGGCTCACGCCGCGGCGGTGCAGCAGCCACACCAGGAGCCCGCAGACGACCGTGGCGGTCATGGCGTGTCCCGACGGGAAGGCCGCGTAGTGCGCGGAGTCGACCGGGTCGGGCCAGACCGGGCGGGCACGGTCCACCGCGGCCTTCAGGCCCTGCTGCACGGCCGTTGCCAGGGCGACCGTCACCACCAGCCACGTCGCGGTCCACCGGGCCGCGTACCGCCACGCCAGCAGCGCCGCTGCCACGCCGCACAGCACCCGCATCGTCCACGGGTCCCAGACCCAGTCCGTCAGGATGCGGGCCGTCTGCGTCCAGCCGGGTTCCTCGACCGCCCAGCGGTGGGTGGTGCGGGAGATGTCGCCGTCCAGATCGAGCAGTGGGCGCCATCCGACGGCGACCAGGGCCAGCAGCAGCGCCGAGCACAGTGCCAGTACGCCGGTGGGCAGGGTGGAGGGAGGGCGGTCCGTGGACCGGGGCGGGGAATCGACATGGGGGGTGTGCATGAGGTGATCCTTGCCGACCGGCGGGGTTCGGGGCCGGTCATCCGTCTCCGTCCTGCTGCCCGGAGCCGGCCACCCGTATCCGTCGGACCGCCCGGAAGGCGTACCCGGCCCGTTCCGGGTCCGCCGGCTATCCCAGTGCCCGCAATCCCGGCACGAACGCCACCAGTACGGGGATCACCGGCACCAGGGCCGCCGCGGCCGTCAGCCGCAGCCGCCGTCCCGCCGTCAGCCGGTCCGGGGGAGTGAGCAGCCGGCGCACCCGGGCCGGGACGTTCGCCTGCGAGGCAGGGCAGGGTCCGAACACCCCCCGGTGCTCGTTGAGCTCCACCAGGGCGAGGGCCGTGGTCAGCCGGCCGAAGCGGCGGGAGGCGGTGTCGTCGGCGGCGAGTTCGACCAGCCGGTGCATCTCGTCGCGGAACGCGGCGAACACCGGAACCTGCGGGAACCCGTCGGCCAGCGCGGAGGAGCAGTGCAGCAGCCAGTCGTGCCGGGCCTGCGCGTGCCCGCGTTCGTGCGCGAGGACGGCGTCCAGCTGCCGGCCCTTCAGCCGGCGCAAGGCGGCCGTGGTGACGACCAGTTGGGGCGGGGTGCCGGGCAGCCACCAGGCATCGGGCCGCTCTCCCTCCAGGACCACCAGCCGCTCGGAGCGCGGCTCCTCCCCGGGCAGCAGCGGGGCCCGCAGCCGCAGTTCGGCCCGCCGCGCCCGGCGCCGGGCACGGGCCCGTGCGATCTCCCGGACCAGCATCGCCGCGCTCCACATCCCGCCGCACGCCAGTGCCACCGCGGTGGTCGCCGCCCAGAGCCCGGCCGTCCCGAGGACGTACGCCTCGGCGACCGCGCGGGGCGCGGTGGCGAACACGTGGCCGCCCACCGCCTGCCAGGCCGCCGCCGCGCTGAACGTCATCGACAGGGCGCAGCACAGCAGGACCGCCGCGATCACGCACTGCCACACCCACAACGCCACCACCGGTTCCCGGTCCGGCCAGTCGGCCCGGGCGAGCAGCCGGGGACCGGCGGCGGCGATCAGCACGCCGAGCAGCAGCAGGGCCGCGGGGAGCATCATGCGTGCAGCCTATGAGCGCGGTACCGCGCGTGGGTACGGCCCGTCGGGCAAAGTGACGCAGCCAACGGTCCGGTGCTCCGGTCGGCGGGACTCCCGGCCCGCCTCACATCGCCGGCAGCATCGCCACCATCGCCACCCCCATGCAGAGCCGGCAGGCCCGCGCCAGCTCCGGCCGGTCGCCCCACCGGGCGGACCCGCCCGTGCCCGCCGCGGCGGGCACGGGCACCAGCCGGGCACCCGTCGCCAGCACGTACGCGGTGAAGTAGAGCAGCAGGATCCCGGTCAGCAGGGGTACGCCCGAGCCGCCGTGCCCGTGACCGGGGGAGGTGGCCATCACCACCGCCATGTAGACCATGGCCCCGGCCCCGACCAGGTGGTGCAGGTGACGCACGTGCGTACGGGCCGCCCACAGCGCGTGCAGCCCGGCCGCGCCGAACACCACCGCGTAGGCGGGCCAGGCCCAGGACGGCGGGGTGAAGGCCGCGGCCGGCACGGCCATCGCGGCCATGCCGAAGCCCATGAGCGCCTCACCGCCCGCGGCGCGGCGCTGCTCCTCGACGCTGCTGCGCATCCGCAGCAGGCAGTAGGCCCCGGTCGCCGCGCAGAGCGCGACCAGCAGCCAGCCGGACGATGCCGGTCCGTGCACGCGAGCCCCCCTCGATCCGCTTCAACGGTCGGTCAAGGGATGCCCCGGCCCGACGGCGCGCACGCGAGCGCGAGGGGGTACTCGGGGGCGTTCGGGGGGAGCACGGCGAGCCGGAGGAGGCGGAGGGGGCCGGAGGGGGGCGAGAAAATCTTTTACTAGTAAATTACCTGTTAGCATGGTTCCCCATGAGCAGTGCGACCCCCACCCCCTCACGTGCCCGGCGCCTCCCGGTCGCCGGTGTGCTGCGCCTCGGGCGGCCCTCCGACATCTGGTTCAAGCCGGCCCTCAGCGTGGTCGTCGCGGTCGCACCGCCCAGCCTGATCCTGGTGGCGCTCGGCCGGCTCGACCTGGCGGCGTACACGATGGCCGGGTCCCTGTGCGCCCTGTACGCCCACAACCGTCCGTACGTCGCCCGGGCCAGGGTGCTGGCGGGAGTGGTCCTGGGCATGCTCGGCGGCCTCGCCGCGGCCCTGGTCGCCGCCTCCCTCACCGAGAACGCCGTCGTCCTGGTCACCGTCGGCGCCGTGCTGGCCGCCGTCCAGAAGGTGCTGTGCGACGCCACCCGCATCGGGCCGCCCGCCCATGTGATCCTCACCTTCGTCAGCTCGGCCTCGCTGTTCGTCCCGCAGACCCTCGGCCAGGTCCCCGGCCACCTCGCGCTCGCCGCAGCGGCCGGCGCGTGGGCCTGGCTGGTCGGCATGGCGCCCGCGCCGCTCCGGCCGCACGGCCCGGAGCGCCGGGCCACCGCCCACGCCCTGAACGCCACCGCCGCGTACGCCGAGACCGCGGGCGACGGCGACGGCGACCCGAGGGCCCGGTCCGCCGCCTACGCCGCCGTCCAGGCCGCCTGGCAGACGCTGCTGGCGGCCGGGAACCGTCCCTCGGCCACCCGCCGCGCCCTCGAACGGCTCGTGGTCCGCGCCGAGGTCGCGCTCGCCGCCCCGGCCGGCACCGACCCCGTACGCCTGCGCGCCTGGGCCCGTGCCCTGCGCGGCACGGGCCGCGTCCCGCACACCGACGAGCCCCGCACGGACGCCGACGAACTCCTGGGCGCGGCCGCGGAACGCGCCACGGCGCCGCGCCCGCTGTGGAGCAGGCTCGGACCGCTCACCCCGATCGCGGTCCGCACCGGGCTCGGCTGCGCGCTCGCCGGCTACGCCTCCCTCGCCCTCGGCGTCGGCCGCCCCTACTGGGCCCTGGTCACCGCGGCCTCGATCTACCAGGCCAACATCACCCTCACCTGGAGCCGGGCCGTGCAGCGCGTCGTCGGCAACCTGGTCGGCGTCCTGCTCTTCGCGGCCATCGCCCCGATCGCCCACCTCGGTCCGCTCGCCCTCGTCCTGTGCTGCCTGGTCTGCAACTTCGGGGCCGAGGCGCTCATCGGCCGCAACTACTGGCTCGGCAGCGTCTGCGTGACCCCGCTGGCCCTGCTCGTCACCGAGTTCCCCGGCTACCAGCCGACCGGCGACCTGGTCGCCGACCGCGTGGTGGACACGCTGGTCGGCGCCCTGGTCGGGTTCGTCGCCGCCGTGGCCGTCACCAACCGGCGGGCGGGCCGGCACGTCGAGCGGGCGCTCGCCGCCGTCGACCACGCCCGGGAGCGCGCCGCCCGCCTGTCGGCCGACCCGCGGAGCACACCCGCGGCCCTGGAGTCCGCCCGGCGCGGCCTCGCGGCCGCACTGGTCGACCTGCGGGCCACCGCCGACGCCGCGGCCGGAGAATGGTGGCAGCGCGCCCTGCCGCAGGAGCGGGTCGTGCTCGCCGAGCAGGCGGCACACCGTACGCTCGCGGCGACGGTACGACGCCAGGGGTTGCTCCCGGACCCCGGCACGAGCACGCACACGGAGGACGCACGGCCATGACGGCGACCGAAGGACCATCGGCCGGCGAAGGAGCACCGGTGACGCGCGGCGACAGCCGGACGGACGCCGAGGGGACGGGCACGGCCGTCCGGGCCGAGCCCGCCCGCAGGCGGGGCGACACCGTCGCCGAGGTCGTCCGGCAGTGGCGGGCCGTCCACCCCGACCTCGACACCGGCCCCATGGAGGTGATCGGCCGCATCAACCGCTGCTCCGCCCTCCTCCAGCAGGCCGAGGACGCCCCGCTGCGCCGGGCGGGCCTGACCCGCCCCGAGTTCGACCTGCTCGGCGCGCTGCGCCGCACCGGCCACGAACTGACCCCGAGCGAGCTGGCCCGGGAGACCTTCTCCTCGGGCGCCGCCGTCACCAAGCGCCTCAAACAGCTCACCGAGCGCGGGCTGGTCGAACGCCGCGGCGACACCCGTGACCGCCGCGTCGCGCACGTCCGCCTCACCGACGCCGGGCGCGACCTGGTCGACGGCGTCCTGCCCGCGCAGCTCGCCTACGAGACCGCCGTGCTGTCCGGCCTGGAGGGGCCGGAACGCGGCGAACTCGCCGCCCTGCTGGGCGAACTGCTCGGACAACTGGAAGGCCGCCCGGGCACCCTGCGGGCCTGAAACCGCTCGCGGCACCCGGCCCCGCGGACACCGCCGGGCCGGGCCGGGCCGCGCCCGGAGCGCGCCGCGCGCCCGCCCCGCCGGGCCTCAGCCCCGGCCGCCCGCCCGGTACACGCCGAACATCGCCCCCTGCGGGTCCCGGAGCACCGCGCTCCGCGGGCCGTCGGGCAGCGAGGTGGGCTCCATCAGCACGGTGCCCTCCACCCGCGTCGTCGTCACGGCGGCGGCGTCCACGTCCTCGACCGCGAAGTACGGCAGCCAGTGCGCCGGCACCTCGTGCGGGAACTTGTCGTCCATCGTCACCATGCCGCCGAAGTCCGCGCCGCCGACGCCCCACCGGGGGTAGCGCGGGGAGGGGCCCACGCTCCAGCCGAACACGGTGGTGTAGAAGGCCACGGCCTCCTTCGGCGCGCGGGTCAGCAGCTCCACCCAGCCCAGCGACCCGGGGGCGTTGAACAGCCCGGCGCCCGGGAAGGCGCCGGGCTGCCACAGCTGGAAGAGGGCACCGGAGGGGTCGGCGGCCACCACGGAACGGCCCAGGTCGAACACGTCCACCGGGCCGAGGAGCACCGCCCCGCCCGCCGAGGTCACCGCGCGGACGGCGGCCTCGGCGTCGGGTACCGCGAACGACACGTTCCAGGCGACCGGCTGCGACGGCCGGTCCAGCGGTGCCAGCGCGGCGACCGCCGCGTCGCCGAGGTGCGCGACCGTGTAACCGCCCGCCTCCTCACGCGCGTCCACCGTCGGACGCCAGCCGAACAGCCGCGTGTAGAACCGCCGGGCGGACTCCGGGTCGCCGGTCCCCAGCTCGACCCAGCACGGGCCACCGGTCACCGGTGCGGTCAGCTCCATGGCTCTCCTTCCACGGCGGTCCCTCCCGGGTGCGCCCCTGCCAGCACGCTAAGCCCGGTGCCGGACCCGGGCCATCCGGCGCGGAACCCGCCGGTGCGGGCCGCGCGGTGCGGTCGTACCGCCGGGCCCGGCCGCACCGCGCGGCGGCCGTGATCGGCCCACCGGTCCGGCCGGCACGCGGGTGGCCGCCGTCGTGCCCGGCGTCCGCGCCCGAACGGCCGGGCTCAGATCCCCGGCCGGTACCGCAGGGGATGGTCCGACGGGATCTCCACCAGCACGATCGGGGTGCCGTCCGGGTCCTCGATCCACATCTCGACCAGCCCCCAGGGCTCCTTCACCGGGGGCCGGACGATCTCGACGCCCGCGGCCCGCAGCTCCTCGTGCGCCGCCGCCACGTCCTCGACCTGGAGCCACAGCCGTACCGCCGGGGACGGCACGGCGTCCGAGCGGCCCGAGAGCTCCAGGAAGCCGCCGCCGAGGAAGTAGACGGTGCCGCGTTCCGGCCCGGTGCCGAACTCGCGGTGGACGGCGAGGCCGAGCCGCTCGCCGTAGAAGACGCGGGAACGCTCGGGGTCGGTGGGGCGCAGCAGGACGCGGCTGCTCAGTACGTGCACCATGCGGCAGAGCGTAGTGCCCGGGTTAGTCTCGTCCCCGGCCGAACCGCGCCGGAGCGCGACACAGACACAGCAGAGGAACCGGAGAAGCGCCCCATGGAATCCGCCACCACCGAACTGACCTTCCGCGACGCCACCGACGCCGACGTGGACGCCCTCGTCGCGCTGATCGAGTCGGCGTACCGGGGGGACTCCAGCCGCGCCGGGTGGACCACCGAGGCGGACATCCTCGAGGGGCAGCGGACCGATCCGGAGGGCGTGCGGGAGGTCGTCGCGTCCCCGGACAGCCGGCTGCTGGCGGTGGAGCGCGACGGCCGGATCGTCGCCTGCTGCCAGCTCGAGCGCCGCGGTGAACACGCCTACTTCGGGATGTTCGCGGTCAGCCCCGCCCTCCAGGGCGCCGGACTCGGCCGGGCGGTCATCGCGGAGGCCGAGCGGCAGGTCCGTGAGACCTGGGGCGTGCGCGAGATGCACATGACCGTGATCTCCGTGCGCGAGGACCTGATCGCCTGGTACGAGCGGCGGGGCTACCGCCGTACGGGAAGGACGTCCCCCTTCCCGTACGGCGACGAGCGCTTCGGCGTTCCGCTCCGCGACGACCTGCGGTTCGAGTTGCTGGTGAAGGAGCTGGCCTGACCGTCACGCGGTGAAGCGCCCGGTGCGTTTGATCTCCGGGTAGTCGGTGGTCGCCCCGTCGAGCCCCAGGGCCCGTACGAGTCTGAGGTGGTCCTGGGTGTTCACCACCCAGCCGATGATCCTCAGATCGGCCTTGCGCGCGTGCTCGACGATCTCCAGGGTGAGCCGGCGGATGTCTAGGCAGACGGTCGAGGCGCCGGCCCCGACCGCCCGCTCCACGACGTCGGTGCCGTAGCGGCCGGCGATGAGTGCCGTGCGCACCCCGGGAACCAGGCGGGCGATCTCCGCGATTGCCTCGTCGTGGAACGAGGACACCTCGACCCGGCCGGCCAGGTCCCGTCCGTTCATCACCTCGGCCAGCGCCCGGGCCGCCCGGACGTCCTTGATCTCGGCCTGCAGGGGCGTCCGGACGGCGTCGACCACCTCCTCGAAGACGGGGATCCGCTCGCCGCGCCCGGCGTCCAGGGCGCGCAGCTCGGCAAGGGTCTTGTCGGCGATCGGGCCGGTTCCGTCCGTCGTGCGGTCCACGTCCGTGTCGTGCATGACGACGAGCACGCCGTCCTTGCTCAGGTGCAGATCGAGTTCGATGACGTCGAGGCCCGCCTCCTGGGCGGCGGTGAAGGACCGGAGGGTGTTCTCGGGTTCGACACCCATGACTCCGCGGTGACCGATGGTGAGGAAGTTCAAGGGGGACTCGCTTCCGTCGACGGCGGCGGGCCGTGTCCCCACGGCCCTCCTGGACCGTATCGCCTGTGCCCGCTCCGTCCAGAGGCTGAACCCCGTTCACACGGAGCCTCCCCCATATGCATGATCGACAGGAAAAAGTGCGGTGAAGCCTGGGGTGGGGCAGGATAATTTTCTGAGGTCCCCTTGCTGGGAGAAACCTCCTGTGGATACGGTCTGCTTATGCAGGTTCTCCCGTGGAGGATGGGGTCATGACGGAAATTCTTGTGCAGGTGGGTGCGGAGGGAAAGGTTCCTTCGGTAAGCAGGGTGGTCGAGCACCCGGCGTGGCCCGTGCTCAAGGATGCCGTGGAGCGGATCCGGCCCTGGCAGTCCAAGGACGGGTCGATCGACTTCGACGCCGAGGGCGCCCCGGCCCGCGCCGATGCCGAGCGCGCGGTGCGTGAGGTGGCCGAGGCCGTCGAGCGGCTGTCACCGCTGCTGCCCCACGACCGCGCCTACCACGAGGCCCTGGTGAGGGACCTGGGCCGCTGGGCCGAGGGCGGCTTCGAGGTGCCCGACTTCCTCGACTCGCTGCTGGCCTTCCAGCCGGCCGCGCACCGCGAGGACGGTCTGCAGCACCTGGTCGTCTTCCCGATGTACACGCAGAACGGCAACCCGGACCGCAACCTGGAGGCGGTCGTGCTGCGCATGGTCTGGCCGGACTGGCTGGCCGAGCTGGAGCGCACCCGCTACGACAACCCGCTGTTCTGCGGCATCACCTTCGAGGACTTCACCGCGGGCTACGACACCAACTCCGCGGTGCTCTTCCCCGAGACCATCGCCGTGCGCGAGGCTCCCGAGCGGTTCACCTGGGGCGGCATCTTCTGCGACCGCGAGGCCGCCCGCTTCCGCCGGGTCACCGCCGCCGCCGTCGACATCCTGGGCCTGCGGCTGCCCGAGGACGTCGCCGCGATGGTGCACGACCAGAAGCGCTGCGAAGAGGCGTTCGTGCTCTGGGACATGATCCACGACCGCACCCACAGCCACGGCGACCTGCCGTTCGACCCGTTCATGATCAAGCAGCGCCAGCCGTTCTGGATGTACGGCCTGGAGGAGCTGCGCTGCGACCTCACCGCCTTCAAGGAGGCCGTGAAGCTCGCGGACGAAGGCATCCCGCAGGCCCGGGACGTGCAGGTCGCGGTGCTCTTCGACCGGATGTTCCGCTTCCCGGTCACCGGCGAGCGGGTCCGCAACTACGACGGCCTCGGCGGCCAGCTGCTCTTCGCCTACCTGCACCGGCACGACGTCGTGCGCTGGACCGACAACAAGCTCTCCATCGACTGGGAGCGCGCCCCGCAGATCACCAACCAGCTGTGCGCCGAGATCGAGAAGCTGTACCGCGACGGCATCGACCGCCCGAAGCTCGTCCACTGGTTCGCCGGCTACGAGCTGGTGTCCACCTACCTCTCCCCGCACCCGGGCTCGAAGTGGGCCAAGGGTCCCGACGCCCTGGACCTTTCGCAGCCGCCGCGCAAGCTCGTCGATGACGTGCTTCCGGACGAGTTTCCGCTGAGCATGTTCTATGAGGCACTGTCCAAGAAGCTGAAGAACGTGATTGCCTCCACCAAGGGCATCACGGCGGACGGCGCCGAGCGGGTCGCCGCGTGAGCGATCGCGTGTCCACAACTGCTCAGGAGGCGAGGACCATGGGGAACGGCGCGCTCGACGGTGCAGTGATCGCGGTGGCCGGCGCGGGGGGACCCGCGGGGCGTGCGGCACTGCTCAGGCTGGCCGAGGCGGGGGCGACCGTCGTCGGCTCCGACAACGACCCGGAGCGGCTGGCGGAGGCGGTCGACGCGGCCCGCTACGCGCACGGCGGCGCCACCGTCACCGGTGACACGGTCGACCTGCTCGACCTGGACTCCACCCGCGAGTGGGCCGTCCGCACCGAGAAGGAGTTCGGCCGCGTCGACGGTCTGGTCCACCTCGTCGGCGGCTGGCGCGGCAGCGAGGCCTTCACCAAGACCAGCCTGGACGACTGGGACTTCCTGGAACTGCTGCTGGTGCGCACCGTGCAGCACACCTCCCTCGCCTTCCACGAGGCGCTCCAGCGCAGCGACCGCGGCCGGTACGTCCTGATCAGCGCGGCCGGCGCGAGCAAACCCACCGCGGGCAACGCGGCGTACGCCGCCGCCAAGGCCGCCGCCGAGGCGTGGACGCTCGCCCTGGCCGACTACTTCCGCAAGGCCGGGGGCGAGCAGGGGCCGACGTCGGCGGCTGCGATCCTGGTGGTGAAGGCGTTGGTGCACGACGCGATGCGCGCCGACCGCCCCAACGCGAAGTTCGCGGGCTTCACGGACGTCGACGACCTGGCCGAGGCCATCGTCGGAGTCTGGGAGAAGCCCGCCGCGGAAGTGAACGGAAACCGTCTGTGGCTGACCGAGAAGCCGTGAACCCACCGAGGACCGACGCGCGTCGTCACCACGATCCGGACGTCCGCGGTTTCGCCAGCGACAACTACGCGGGGGCCCACCCGGAGGTGCTCGCCGCCCTGGCCCTGGCCAACGGCGGGCACCAGGTCGCGTACGGCGAGGACGCGTACACCGAGAACCTCCAGCAGGTGATCCGCAGCCACTTCGGACCCACCGCCGAGGCGTTCCCGGTCTTCAACGGCACCGGCGCCAACGTCGTCGCGCTCCAGGCGGTCACCGACCGCTGGGGCGCGGTGATCTGCGCCGAGAGCGCCCACATCAACGTGGACGAGGGCGGCGCGCCGGAGCGGGTGGCCGGGATCAAGCTGCTCACCGTGCCCACCCCGGACGGCAAGCTCACCCCCGAGCTGATCGACCGGCAGGCGTACGGCTGGGAGGACGAGCACCGCGCCATGCCGCAGGTGGTCTCCCTCGCCCAGGCCACCGAGCTGGGCACGGTGTACACGCCCGACGAGATCCGCGCCATCTGCGAGCACGCCCACGACCGCGGCATGAAGGTGCACGTCGACGGCTCCCGGCTGGCCAACGCCGCCGCCACGCTGGACGTGCCGATGCGCACCTTCACCAACGCGGCCGGCGTCGACATCCTCTCCCTGGGCGGCACCAAGAACGGCGCCCTGTTCGGCGAGGCGGTCGTCGTGCTCAACCAGGACGCCGTCCGCCACATGAGGCACCTGCGCAAGCTGTCCATGCAGCTCGCGTCCAAGATGCGCTTCGTGTCGGTGCAGCTGGAGGCGCTGCTGGCCCGGGACCTGTGGCTGCGCAACGCCCGGCACGCCAACGGGATGGCCCAGCGCCTGGCCGAGGGCGTGCGCGCCGTGCACGGCGTGGAGATCCTCCACCCGGTGCAGGCCAACGCGGTCTTCGCGCGCCTGCCGCACGACGTGAGCGAGCGCCTGCAGAAGCGGTTCCGGTTCTACTTCTGGGACGAGGCCGCGGGTGACGTCCGCTGGATGTGCGCCTTCGACACCACCGAGGACGACGTGGACCTGTTCGTGGCGGCGCTCAAGGAGGAGATGGCCCGGTAGCACCGGATGCATAGATATGCGACCGATCGGAAATGCATTGACCGCCGATCGGTCGCATGCCTATGCTCTGGCCGCATGCAGCTGATCCAGGAAACTCCCGACCTCTCCTCCTACTTGGCCGCCGACGAGGTCGTCGACCACCATCATCCGCTGGTTCGGGAGACGGCCGCGCGCCTGGTCGAGCGGGCGGTGGACTCGTATGACTATGCGCGGATGGCGTTCGAGTTCGTGCGCGACGCCATCCCGCACTCGCAGGACTTCGGTGACCTCCGGGTCACCTGGCGCGCCTCCGACGTCCTGGGCCGGCGCACCGGCATCTGCTACGCCAAGGCCCACGCGCTGGCGGCGCTGCTGCGGGCCGAGGACATCCCGACCGCGTTCTGCTACCAGAACCTCGGGGTCGTGCACGCACTGGTCGCCGTCCGCTTCCACGGCGCCTGGCACCGGCAGGACCCGCGGGGCAACAAGCCGGGGGTCGACGCGCGGTTCTCCCTGGACGGTGAGCGCCTGGCCTTCACGCCCGACGCCGCATCCAACGAGATGGACTACCCGGTCTTGTATGCTGCACCGCATCCGGTCGTGCTGAACGCCCTCAGGGCCGCCCCCGACCGGCCGCACCTGTGGCGGACACTCCCCACCGCACTCTGAGCCAAGGCGGGACCATGACGTTCACCCCGACCGTTTCCGACGAGGTGCGCGCCCTCGCACCCGGCTTCACCCATGTCGCCGTCGAGGCCCACGACCTGGTCAACGCGCCCACCACGGAAGCGAGTTCCGCCCTGCTCGACGACGCGGCCCGGCGGCTGGCCGCCCGCCTGGGCGGACGGGCCCCGCACGAGGACCCGCACATGGCGGCCTGGCGCGAGGTCTACACGCGGTTCGGCTCGAAGCCGTCCCGCACCCGCAACTCGGCGGAGGCGCTGGCCCGGCGGGCCCTGACGGAGGCCGGGCTGCCCCGGATCAACCTCCTCGTCGACCTCTACAACGCCGTCAGCGTCGCCCGTCTGATCCCCGTCGGCGGCGAGGACCTCGACCGGATCCGGGGCGCGATGCGGCTCGTGCGGGCCACCGGCGAGGAGGACTTCGTGACCGTCTCCGGGGGAGAGGAGAGCGTCGAGCACCCCGACGCCGGCGAGGTGGTGTGGCGCGACGACGCAGGCGTGACCTGCCGCCGCTGGAACTGGCGCCAGGGCCCGCGCACCCGGCTCACCGAGGGGACGACCGCGGGCGTCTTCCTGCTGGAGGGCATGGCGCCGATGCCGGTCGCCGACCTGGAGGCCGCCGCCGGCGAACTCGCGGAACTGCTGGAGAAGTTCAGCCCCGGCGCGCGGATCACCGTCCACCCGCCGGTGTGAGCGGGCCCGGACGGCCGCCGCCCCGCCCGGTCAGCGCGCCTCGGCCGCGCGGACCTGTTCCGGCGTCGGGGCGGTACCGCCGAGGTGCGCGGGCATCCACCAGGTGTCGTCCGGCCCCTTGGGCCGTACCGGGTACGCGCGCTGGGCCGCCTCCAGCAGCTCCTGGACCCGCTCCCGCAGCTGCCGGGTGAGGGCGCCCGCGTACTTGTCCCTGGACGCCTCGATCGCCTCGCCGACGCGGATGGTGATCGGGGTGTGGCTGCGCTTGAAGTTGCGCGGATGGCCCTTGGTCCACAGCCGCTGGGTGCCCCACACCGCCATCGGGATCAGCGGGACGCCCGCCTCCTGCGCCATGCGCGCGGCACCCGACTTGAAGCTCTTCAGCGTGAACGACTGCGAGATCGTCGCCTCCGGGAAGACGCCCACGACCTCGCCCGACCGCAGCGACTGCAGCGCGTGCGCGTACGCAGCGTCGCCCTGCTTGCGGTCCACGGGGATGTGCTTCATCCCGCGCATCAGCGGACCGGAGATCCTGTGCCGGAAGACGGACTCCTTCGCCATGAAGCGCACGAGCCGCTTCTGCGGGAGCGCCGCCAGGCCGTTGAAGACGAAGTCCAGGTAGCTGATGTGGTTGCTCACCAGCACGGCGCCGCCCGAGCGGGGGATGTTCTCCGAGCCTTGGCAGTCGATCTTGAGGTCCCACACCTTGAACAGAGTCTGGGCGAAACCGATGACCGGACGGTAGACGAGTTCTGCCATGGGCGAGGTGGAACCCTTCCTGCTCTGCCTGGGAAGGGGGAAGCTCCCAGTCGAAAGTTACGCAGCCGTAGGTTTACGGCTTGTCGCAGATGGTGCCCCATGAACGGCCCGTGAACCAGCCCTGGTGCCCGACGGCGGCGAGATTCTCGTCACGTCCACCCACCTGATCCACCTCGGGCTTTTGCGTCGTCATTACTCCGGGGGACCCGGCTGCCGCCGTCCGGCGGCACCTCCGGCGGAGCGGACCGCCCCGTACGGCACCGCCCCCGCGCGAGCGGGAATCTCCGAGGCGGCGTGAGCGCTTCAGGCTGGTGAGGGCCGCGGTGGCGGCGCGGACGACAAAGAGCGGGAGAGTGCGGGTGCGCGGGCGGGACGACGGCGAGCGGCTGGAGGCGGCGGAACTGGGCGCACGACTCGGGGAGCGCGCGACGCTCGTGCAGTTCTCGAGCGCGTTCTGCGCCCCCTGCCGGGCGACCCGGAGGGTGCTCGCGGACGTGGCCGGGATGGTCCCGGGCGTGGCGCACGTGGAGATCGACGCCGAGGCCCGGCTGGACCTCGTCCGGCGGCTGGAGGTCCTCAAGACCCCGACGGTCCTGGTGCTCGACGCCGGCGGCCGTGTCGTGCGGCGCGCGGCCGGCCAGCCGCGCAAGGCCGATGTGATCGCCGCCCTCGGGGAGGCCGTGTGAGGGCCCGGAACTCCGGCGTGAGCCGTCTCGCACATCCCGGGACCGACTTGACTGTGCCGTACAGCTATCGTCAGCCTGACAGCATGTCGTCGGAACCCCTTCGCCACCGGCGGGTACCCGGCCGCCCCATCGTCTCCCCGCAGAAGGACGGTTTCATGACGGCCACGTCCGACCTCGGCGCCGCCCGGCCCGCCTCGCCCGACCTGCTGCGCTCCGTGTTCCGGAAGCACGCGGCGGGCGTCGCCGTGATCACCGCGCGCGGCCGGTCGGGTCCGGTCGGCTTCACCGCCACCTCCCTCGCCTCCGTCTCCGCCGACCCTCCGATGCTGTCCTTCTCCGTCGGCACCGGGGGGTCGAGCTGGCCCGCGATAGCGGGGAGCGACCATGTCGGCGTGCACGTCCTCGGGGAGCACCAGCAGGAGCTGGCGGCCACCTTCGCGCGCAGCGGGGCCGACCGGTTCGGTCCGGCCACCGCCTGGCGGGAGGGGCCCGAGGGCGTTCCCGTGCTGGACGACGTGCCGGCCTGGATGGTGTGCAGGGTGGTGACGCGGGTGCCCGCCGGGGACCACCGGATCGTGCTCGCCGAGATCCTGATGGGCGACCCCACCGGTCACGGCCGTCCGCTCCTCTACCACCAGGGGCGCTTCGGCGGGCTGCGGGACTGAGCCGGAGCTCCCGTCCCCTGCTGCGGGCCCGTCGAGTTCCGGTTACGCTGCGTTGCGAAGGTCACAGTTCAAAGCGCTTGCTTAGCGGGAACGAACTGGGTGTACTGACGAGTAATATTTCGTTCGGAGCGTGGGCCGCCCCGACCGGGATCGCCCGCTCCAGGCGCCTATGCTGCCTGCAGGCAGGCAGCCAGAAATGACGATGCAGTAGGAGAGCCGGCGTGAGCTTGAGGATCGTTGTCACCGTGAAGTACGTGCCCGACGCCACTGGCGACCGGCACTTCGCCGATGACCTGACCGTCGACCGGGACGACGTGGACGGTCTGCTCTCCGAACTGGACGAGTACGCGGTCGAGCAGGCGCTGCAGATCTCGGAGAACTCCGACGACGACGTGGAGATCACCGTCCTGACGGTGGGCCCGGAGGACGCCAAGGACGCCCTGCGCAAGGCGCTGTCCATGGGTGCGGACAAGGCGATCCACGTCGAGGACGACGACCTGCACGGCACCGACGCCATCGGCACCTCCCTGGTCCTGGCCAAGGCGATCGAGAAGGCCGGCTACGACCTGGTCATCTCCGGCATGGCCTCCACCGACGGCGTGATGGGCGTCGTCCCGGCGCTGCTCGCGGAGCGCCTGGGCGTGCCGCAGGTGACGCTGCTGTCCGAGGTCTCGGTCGAGGACGGCACGGTCACCGGCCGCCGGGACGGCGACGCCGCCTCCGAGCAGCTCCAGGCGTCCCTGCCGGCGGTCGTGTCGGTCACCGACCAGTCGGGCGAGGCCCGTTACCCGTCCTTCAAGGGCATCATGGCGGCCAAGAAGAAGCCCGTGCAGTCCTGGGACCTGTCCGACCTCGACCTCGAGGCGGAGGAGGTCGGCCTGGAGGGCGCCTACACGGTCGTGGAGTCGGCGGCCGAGCGTCCGGCCCGCACCGCCGGCACGATCGTCAAGGACGAGGGCGAGGGCGGCAAGCAGCTCGCCGAGTTCCTCGCGAGCCAGAAGTTCATCTGAGCCCCACGGGCTCGAGCTCGCTTCCCGCCCCTCACCCCTTCGCAAGCAGGAGAGAAGAAGTCCCATGGCTGAAGTTCTCGTCTACGTCGACCACGTGGACGGCGCCGTCCGCAAGCCCACCCTGGAGCTGCTGACCCTGGCCCGCCGCATCGGCGAGCCGGTCGCCGTCGCGCTGGGCAGCGGCGCCGCGGACACCGCCGCCACCCTCGCCGAGCACGGTGCGGTCAAGGTCCTCACCCACGAGGCCGCCGAGTACGCCGACTACCTGGTCGTGCCGAAGGTGGACGCGCTGCAGGCCGCGGTCGAGGCCGTCTCCCCGGCCGCCGTCCTGGTCCCGTCCTCCACCGACGGCAAGGAGATCGCCGCCCGCCTGGCGCTGCGCATCGGCTCCGGCGTCATCACCGACGCCGTCGACCTGGAGGCCGGCGAGGCCGGCCCGGTGGCCACCCAGTCGGTGTTCGCCGCCTCCTACACCACCAAGTCCCGTGTCTCCCGGGGCGTCCCGGTCATCACGGTCAAGCCCAACAGCGCGGCCGTGGAGCCGGCGCCGGCCGCCGGCGCGGTCGAGGCCCTGTCGGTGACCTTCTCCGCGGCGGCGACCGGCACCAAGGTCACCGGCCGCACGCCGCGCGAGTCGACCGGCCGCCCGGAGCTGACCGAGGCCGCGATCGTGGTCTCCGGCGGCCGCGGGGTGAACGGCGCGGAGAACTTCGCGATCATCGAGGCGCTGGCCGACTCCCTCGGCGCGGCCGTCGGTGCCTCGCGGGCCGCGGTGGACGCCGGCTGGTACCCGCACACCAGCCAGGTCGGCCAGACCGGCAAGAGCGTGTCGCCGCAGCTGTACATCGCCTCGGGCATCTCCGGCGCGATCCAGCACCGCGCGGGCATGCAGACCTCGAAGACCATCGTGGCCATCAACAAGGACGCCGAGGCCCCGATCTTCGAGCTGGTCGACTACGGCGTCGTCGGCGACCTGTTCGACGTCGTCCCGCAGCTGACCGAGGAGATCAAGACCCGCAAGGGCTGATCGCACCACGCTCAGGACCGCCCGAGACCCCCGCGACCTACGTGGTCGCGGGGGTCTCGGGCGGTCCGGGCGTCAGCGCCGCCTGCACCGGCAGGTGATCGCTCGGGAACCGCCCGGCCGGCGCGAAGGTGTTGACGGACGCCCGGTGCACCGTGACCCCGGGGGTGGCCAGGATCCAGTCGATGCGGGGGCCGCCCGGCACCGGCGGCCGGTACCCGTGGAAGGTCCCGTACGGCTCACCGCGCTCGGCCGCCGCCTCCCAGGTGTCGACGAGACCGGCACCCAGCAGCGTGTCGTACACCGGGTTCTCGTGGGCGGCGACGTTGAAGTCCCCCGTCACCACCACGGGCACGGAACGGCCCAGCCCGCCGACGCGGTCGGCGATGAGGGCGGCGGCCCGCTCGCGGGCGTACTGGCTCGCGTTGTCCAGATGGGTGTTGAGCACGTGGAACTCCCGCCCGCCCGCGCGCAGATCGCGGAAGCGGACCCGGGTGGCCATGCGGACGAAGGCGTTGCCCCAGGTGTTCGAGGCGATCACGTCCGGGGTGTCGGAGAGCCAGAAGTGGTCGTACTCCAGCGGGACGAGCCGGCGGGTGTCGTAGAGGACCGCCGTGAACTCGTCCCGGCTGCCGCCCTCCCGCCCGGTGCCGATCCAGTCGTAGGCCGGGCCCAGGTCCGCCTCGATGTCCCGCAGCTGCGGGTAGAGGCCTTCCTGGGTGCCGATGACATGCGGGCGTTCGCGGCGCAGCAGGTCCCGCATCACGGGTCTGCGGACGGCCCAGCTGTGGGGCTCCGCCGCGCTCGCGAAGCGGAGGTTGAACGACATGACCTCCAGGGGGCGGTCCGGACGTTCCTTCGCCGAGGCGGGCCCCGGGGGCAGTGCCGTACTGGCGAGCGGAAGGGCGACGGAGGCGGTCAGTGCGGCCTTCAGTCCCAGGCGGCGCGTGACATGGCTGGGGTGCGGCACGGGAACTCCTTCGGTGGCGCGGCGCGGCGGCTTCCGGGCGAGTCGTGCGTACGGCGGGGTGCCGAAGGGGGCGCGGAGGCGCGACAGGGCCGCGCCTCCGCCCAGACGATGCCAGAGACACGCGAACATGCCGAGACGGTGGAGGGGAGAGCGGGACGCGGGACGGGTGTTGACCGGCGGAAAGCCGCCCGCTAGCTTCGCATACGGACTGTTTATTCCGCATGGCGGAAGTGGGGAGCGTGGGGCATGGGGCAGGAGCGGGTGGCGACGACTCTCGCGGGTGCCGTCAGCAAGGAGATCGGCGCCTGTCTCGCGTCCGTCGACGCCGAGCTGGAGCGCCGCTACCCCGGAGACCCCGGCACCCGTCAGCCCGTCCACACCGTCTACGTCCCCGCTGACGCCTTCACCGCCGGCACCCTCCGCTCCTGGGGCGACCGGGCCCTCGCCGCGCTCGACGAACACGCTCCCGACGCCGCCTCGTTCGCCGCCGCGCTCGGTCCGGACGGCGGGTCGGCCGGGGACGTGTACGGCCGCGTCCGCGCCAAGCTGGAGCGCGAGCCGGTCGAGGACCTGCGCGTCGACTTCGAGGACGGCTACGGCGACCGGCCCGACGCCGAGGAGGACGAGGCCGCCGCCCGCGCGGCACGCCTGATCGCCGAGGCGTACGGCGACGGCACCGCCGCCCCGTACATGGGCATCCGCGTGAAGTGCCTGGAGGCCGCCGTCCGCGACCGGGGCATCCGCACCCTGGACATCTTCCTCACCGGTCTGATGGAGGCCGGCGGCCTGCCGGACGGGCTGGTCCTGACCCTGCCCAAGGTCACCTACCCCGAGCAGGTCACGGCCATGGTCCGCCTCCTCGAGGCCTTCGAGCAGGCGCGCGGCCTCGAACCGGGCCGGATCGGCTTCGAGATCCAGATCGAGACCAGCCAGTCCGTCCTCGCCGCCGACGGCACCGCCGCCGTCGCCCGCATGATCCAGGCGGCCGAGGGCCGTGCCACCGCTCTGCACTACGGCACCTTCGACTACAGCGCCGCCCTCGGCGTCTCCGCCGCCCACCAGGCGGGCGACCATCCGGTCGCCGACCACGCCAAGGCCGTCATGCAGGTCGCGGCGGCGGGCACCGGGGTGCGGGTCTGCGACGGCTCCACCAACGTCCTGCCCGTCGGGCCGACCGAGAAGGTGCACGCCGCCTGGCGCCTGCACCACGGGCTCACCCGCCGTGCCCTGGTCCGTGCCTACTACCAGGGCTGGGACATGCACCCCGGCCACCTGCCCACCCGCTACGCGGCCGTCTTCGCCTTCTACCGCGAGGGCTTCGAACAGGCCGCCGCCCGTCTCGCCCGGTACGCCGCCCGGGCCGGCGGCGACGTCATGGACGAGCCCGCCACCGCCCGCGCCCTCGCCGGCCACCTGCTGCGCGGGCTGGACTGCGGGGCCCTCGACGCCGCCGAGGTGGCGGGGGCGACCGGCCTGACCCGTGCCGACCTCGAGGGCTTCGCGACACCCCGGCGGCACGGCCGCACGGACCCGGTGCGGTAGCCGGCCCGGCGACCCGGTCCGCGGCGGCCGCGCGGTCGCGGACCGGGTCGCCCGCTTGCCCTACCTATCGAATCTCGATAGATTTCCATCGTGGTTCGATGGAAGGAGAGGCGATGGGACAGCTGACGGTGCTCGCACTGCGCGCCGTGCTCGGGGCACTGCTGGCGGGCTCGGTGGCCGTGCAGACGGTGATGGTGCCGCTGCTGGCGAGCGACCTGGAAGGACTGGACCCGGACTACGCGTACCTGCGCACCCCGTTCCTGCTCGTCGTGGTGCTGGGAGTGGTGACGGCCCAGGTCGTCCTGGTCTGCGTCTGGCGGCTGGTGACGATGGTGCGGCGCGGAACCGTGTTCTCCCACGCCGCCTTCCGGTACGTGCACCTCGTGATCGGCGCGTTCGTGGCCGCCGCGCTCCTGGTGTTCACGCTCGGGGTGCTCCTGGCCCCGGGTGAGGCCGTGGCCCCGGGCGTCGTGCTCCTGCTGGGGGGAGTCGGCCTGGCGGTCCTGGGCGTCGCGCTCGTCGTGCTCGTGCTGCGGATGCTGCTCGCCCAGGCCGTCGCGCGCGACGTCGAGGCGTCGCGGATGCGGGCCGAACTGGCCGAGGTGATCTGATGCCGATCGCCGTCGACATCGACGTGATGCTGGCCCGGCGGAAGATGTCCGTGGGCGAGCTCGCCGAACGCGTCGGGATCACCCCCGCCAACCTGGCGGTCCTCAAGAACGGCCGCGCCAAGGCGGTGCGGTTCACGACGCTCGCCGCGCTCTGCGAGGTGCTCGAGTGCCAGCCGGGCGACCTGCTGCGCTGGGAACCCGACAGCCCCGACGAGGACGCGCAGGCGTCCCTCGTGGGCGGCGCCGGCCGCCCGTGACGCCGGCCCGCGGCTGAGGGGGCGTTCCCGGTCCCCGCGCGGCGGATCCGCCGCGGATGCCGCGAACGCCCCCTCCCGCCACGCCCCTCAGGGTGCGGGGCACGCACGGTCAGGGACGGCGACGACGGGCCGGTGCCCGGGCTTCCCGTCTGCTGAGGCGGGGCGTACCGCTCCGGACCGGACACCGTCCCGCGGGACGGTGTCCGGTCCGGAAAAGGCGCCGCGCGCCGGTCAGTCCGCCGGGGGCAGCTCGCCGGAGCCGCGCGTGACCAGCCGGGTCGGCAGCTCGATGCGCCCGGGACGGAGCAGGGTGCCGTCCAGCTGGCGGAAGAGGCGCTCGGCGGCGGTCCGGCCCAGGGCCGCCGCGTCCTGGGCGACGACCGTGACCCCCGGCCGGAGCAGATCGGCGAGTTCGATGTCGTCGAAGCCGACGAGCGCGACCCGGCGCGCGTGCTCGGCCAGCACCCGGATCACGGTGACCGTCACCCGGTTGTTGCCCGTGAAGATCGCGGTGACCGGGTCCGGGCCGGAGAGCATCTCCTCGGCCGCCCGGCGCACCCGCTCGGGGTCGGTGACACCCAGCGACATCCAGGACTCCGCCACCGGTATGCCCGCGTCCTCCAGGGCGGTCCGGTAGCCGCGCAGCCGCTCGGCCGCGGTGTGGATGCGGGGCATGTCACCGATGAAACCGATCCGGCGGTGCCCGTGCGCGATCAGGTGGGCCACGCCGTCGCGGGCACCGCCGTAGTTGTCCGACAGGACGACGTCCGCGTCGATCCGCCCGGCCGGCCGGTCCACGAACACGGTGGCGACGCCCGCCTTCAGCTCCGGCTCCAGGTACCGGTGGTCGTCGCCCGCGGGGATCACCACCAGCCCGTCCACCCGGCGGGCGCACAGCGCCAGCACCAGCTCCTGCTCACGGTCGGCGTCCTCCGCGCTGGAGCCGTTGATCAGCAGGGCGCCGTGCGCGCGGGCCACCTCCTCGACCGCCCGGCTCAACGGCCCGTAGAAGGGGTCCGCCAGATCCTCGAGGACCAGTCCGATGCTGGCGGTGCGGCCCTTGCGCAGCACCCGCGCGCTGTCGTTGCGGCGGAAGCCGAG
The DNA here is from genome assembly GCF_008704515.1 of Streptomyces viridosporus T7A. Lineage (NCBI taxonomy): Bacteria > Bacillati > Actinomycetota > Actinomycetes > Kitasatosporales > Streptomycetaceae > Streptomyces > Streptomyces viridosporus. Next base: position 1,435,344 of record NZ_CP023700.1, on the reverse strand, counting down.
CGCCTCGATGGCCTCCTGGACGCGGCGCTCCGTCTCCGGCGTGACCCCGGGCTCGCCGTTGACCACCCGGGAGACCGTCTTGAGCCCGACCCCGGCGCGGGCGGCCACGTCCTTCATCGTCGGACGGCTGCCGTAACGGGTCCCTGGGAGGCGGTCGGTGCGGCGGTGCGTCTCCGGCACGGTGTCCTGTCCTGTCCTGTCGTCCACGGGGATGCGTGGGGCCGTGGGTCTGTATGAGGATGTGGCGTCGAGCATAGAGCCTGGACAACGTTGTCAGACTCGGGGGACACTGTCCACCGCACCCTTCGGCCCGCGCGTCGCAGTGAGACCGGGGATGTGGTCCGCCCCATGTGCCGTCTTCCGGCCGTACATGGTTCTTCCGGACGTTTTCCGACGGTTGAGGGGGAGATCCGACACTGATGCACACCGACCTCGTGGCCGCGCTCGACATCGGCGGCACCAAGATCGCCGGCGCGCTGGTGGACGGCCAGGGCCGGATCCTGGTCCGCGCCCAGCGGCCGACGCCCGCGCGGGAGGACGGTGAGACCGTGATGCGGGCGGTCGAGGCCGTGCTCGGCGAACTCCGCGCGTCCCCGCTGTGGCGGGGCGCCCGCGCCGTGGGCATCGGCAGCGCCGGCCCCGTGGACGCCTCCGCGGGCACGGTGAGCCCGGTGAACGTGCCCGGCTGGCGCGACTACCCGCTCGTCGCCCGGGTGCGGGACACGGCCGGGGGCCTGCCCGTGGAGCTGATCGGCGACGGTGTGGCGATCACGGCGGCCGAGCACTGGAAGGGCGCCGCCCGCGGCCACGACAACGCGCTGTGCATGGTCGTGTCGACCGGGGTCGGCGGCGGCCTGGTGCTGGGCGGCCGGCTGCACCCCGGACCGACCGGCAACGCGGGCCACATCGGCCACATCAGCGTCGACCTGGACGGCGACCGGTGCCCGTGCGGCTCGCGCGGCTGCGTGGAGCGCATCGCGAGCGGCCCGAACATCGCCCGCCGCGCCCTGGCCGACGGCTGGCGGCCCGGCCCGGACGGCGACACCTCCGCCGCCGCGGTGGCCGCGGCCGCCCGAGCCGGGGACCCGGTGGCGGTCGCCTCCTTCGAACGGGCCGCCCGGGCGCTGGCCGCCGGCATCGCGGCCACCGCGACCCTCGTCGAGATCGACATCGCCGTGATCGGCGGGGGAGTGGGCAAGGCCGGCGAGGTCCTCTTCGCCCCCCTGCGCGGGGCCCTGACCGAGTACGCCACCCTGTCCTTCGTCCAGCGCCTCGTGGTGGCTCCGGCGCGGATGGGCACCGACGCCGGTCTCGTGGGCGCCGCGGCGGCGGCGCTGGCCGGCCGGACGGACGCGGCCGCCGGTGCGGTCGCGTGAACGTCCGCGTGACCCCGGGGCCGTCCCGGCCGTTGAGCCCGGTATGAAGAAGCGCAGCATGCTCGCCATCGCCTCCCTCGCCACCGGTTTCGTCGTCGCGGCGGTCACCCCGTCGCACGCGCTCGGCGAGAGCCTCGGCGGCCTCGGCACCGACGACGCCCTCAGCGCCCTGGACCGGGCCGCCGACGCCGACGCCCTCCCGGACCTGGACGGGCGGCAGAAGGACAAGGACTGACCTGACCCGCGGCAGGACCGCACGGCGCCGTCGCCCCTCGGCCGAAGGGGCGACGGCGCCGTTGCCGTGCGCTCTCAACTGGATCTGGTTTCCGTGGCAGGGTGGAGCGGGCAAGCCTCAGGGGGCCAACAGAAGAGGGGGAACCGTGATCGTCTGGATCAACGGCGCGTTCGGTGCGGGGAAGACCACCACCGCACGCGAACTGATCGAGCTGATCCCGAACAGCACGCTCCTCGACCCCGAGGTCATCGGCGGAGCGCTGAGTCGTCTGCTGCCGCCCAAACACCTCGCCGAGGTCGGCGACTTCCAGGAGCTCCCGATCTGGCGACGACTCGTGGTCGACACGGCGGCCGCGATGCTCGCCGAGCTCGGCGGGACCCTCGTGGTCCCCATGACCCTGCTGCGCCAGGAGTACCGCGACGAGATCTTCGGCGGCCTCGCCGCCCGCCGCATCCCGGTCCGTCATGTCCTCCTCGCTCCGGCGGAAACGATCCTGCGCAAGCGCATAGCCGGCCGCGACGTCCCGCAGGACCTCCCCGACGGCGAGACGCGCGTCCGGCAGTGGTCCTACGACCACATCGAACCGTACAAGTCCGCCCTCGCCTCCTGGCTCACCGCCGACGCCTACCCGATCGACACCGGCGCCCTGAGTCCGTACGACGCCGCCCTGCGGATCGCCGAGGCGGTCGGCAGCGGGGCGGTGCCCGCCTGCGACATCGTGCAGACGCCCGAGCCCACCGCCGAGACCGTCGCCGCCGGGGTCCTCCTGTTCGACGAACAGGACCGGGTGCTGCTCGTCGACCCCACCTACAAGGCGGGCTGGGAGTTCCCGGGCGGGGTCGTGGAACGCGGGGAGGCGCCCGCGCGCGCGGGCATGCGCGAGGTCGCCGAGGAGACCGGTATCCGCCTCGACGACGTACCGGCGCTGCTCGTCGTCGACTGGGAGCCGCCCGCACCGCCCGGATTCGGCGGTCTGCGCCTGCTCTTCGACGGCGGCCGTCTCGACGCCGCGGACGCCGGACGGCTGCTGCTGCCCGGGCCCGAGCTGCGCGACTGGCGCTTCGCCTCCGAGGCCGAGGCCGCCGAACTGCTGCCGCCGGTCCGCTACGAGCGGCTGCGCCGGGCGCTGCGGGCCCGGGAACGCGGGAAGGCGGTGTACCTGGAGGCCGGGGTGCCGGTCGGATGAGCGCGGGGCCCGCGCCCACCGGTCGGCTCCCGGGACGTGCCCGACGCGCGCCCCGCCGCCGAGGCCGAGGACGTCACCGCCGGACAACTCCGTGACCCGGGCGGGGCGTTCGAAGCCCGGGGGCAGGAGTCGCGCCGCCCGCTCGTGCAGGGGGCGCTCCCGGCCCTCGAGCACCGCGGGCGGGCCCGGGGGTTCGCCGCGCACGTGCGGTGCGGCCAGCCGGTGGGCCGGTACCGCGGCACCGGTGGGCTCCGCCGCGGGCGACGCGGTGGAGCGCCGCGCTCAGCTCGCGCCGGACGCGTAGGCGCGCAGGAACAGCGCCTCCGCGACCGACAGCCGCTCCAGTTCGTCGGGGGAGACGCTCTCGTTCACCGCGTGGATCTGCGCCTCCGGCTCGCTCAGGCCGATGAGCAGGATCTCCGCCTGCGGGTAGAGGGTGGCGAGGGTGTTGCACAGCGGGATGGAGCCGCCCTGACCCGCGTACTGCATCTCCTGACCCGGGTAGGCCACCGCCATCGCGTCGGCCATGGCCCGGTAGGCCGGGCTGGTGGTGTCCGCGCGGAACGCCTGTCCCTGGCCGATCTGCTCGATGCTCACCCGCGCGCCCCACGGCGTGTGCGCCTCCAGGTGCGCCTGCAGCAGCTTCGTCGCCCCGGCCGCGTCGACGCCCGGCGGGACCCGCAGGCTGATCAGCGCACGGGCACTGGCCTGGACGGACGGGGTGGCGCCGACCACCGGCGGGCAGTCGATGCCGAGCACGGTGACCGCCGGGCGCGCCCAGATGCGGTCGGCGACCGTGCCGGAGCCGATCAGCCGCACGCCGTCGAGCACCTTCGCGTCCTTGCGGAACTGCTCCTCGTCGTACTGCAGTCCGTCCCAGGCGGTGTCGTCGGTCAGCCCGTCGACGGTCGTGGAACCGTCCTCGGCGCGCAGCGAGTCCAGGACGCGGACGAGCGCGGCCAGCGCGTCGGGCGCGGCACCGCCGAACTGGCCGGAGTGCAGGTTGCCCTCCAGGGTGTCGATCCGCACCCGGACGAGCGTCATGCCGCGCAGGGTGGAGGTGACCGTCGGCAGACCGGCGCGGAAGTTGCCCGCGTCGCCGATGACGACGGCGTCGGCCTCCAGCAGCTCGGGGTGCTCCTCGGCGTACCGCTCCAGACCGCCGGTGCCCTGCTCCTCCGAGCCCTCGACGATCACCTTGACGTGCACGGGGACACCGCCGTCGGCCTTCAGCGCGCGCAGCGCCAGCAGGTGCATGATCACGCCGCCCTTGCAGTCGGCGGCCCCGCGCCCGTACCAGCGGCCGTCCCGCTCGGTCAGCTCGAAGGGCGGGGTGGCCCAGCCGGCCTCGTCCAACGGCGGCTGCACGTCGTAGTGCGCGTACAGGAGGACGGTCTTCGCGCCCTCGGGGCCGGGCAGGTGGCCGTACACCGACTGGGTGCCGTCCGGGGTGTCGAGCAGCGCCACGTCCTGGAAGCCCTCGGCGGTGAGCGCGTCCGCGATCCAGCGCGCGGCGCCCTCGCTCTCGCTGCGCGGGAACTGGTCGAAGTCCGCCACCGACCTGAAGGCCACCAGCTCGGCGAGCTCCTCCTTCGCCCTGGGCATCAGAGAGGCGACGGTGGCGGCGACCGGATGCGACGACATGGGCACGCTCCTTGTGGGTGCGACGTTGTACTTCTCGCGTACCTCCGGGTACGCGACGATCGTGCGGGGTGTGCGAGGTCCCGTGTACGGGGCACTCACCTCGCCGATCCTCCCACAGCGGCCTGCGACGATCACCGCCGTAGGATGCGGGGGACAGATGGGGGTACCCCCTGCTCGAACGAAGCCGGGAGCTGGGGGAGGCAGGCGGCTTGATCGGGAGCAGTAAACCATCGTGAGCAGCGAGAACTCTTCGGCGGACGACGTGCGGCAGGTGTGGGACGTCGTCGTGGTGGGCGCGGGACCCGCGGGGGCCTCGGCCGCCTACGCGGCGGCGGTCGCGGGGCGGCGCGTGCTGCTGCTGGAGAAGGCGGAGCTGCCACGCTACAAAACCTGCGGCGGCGGCATCATCGGCCCCTCGCGCGACGCGCTCCCACCCGGCTTCGAGCTTCCGCTGAAGGACCGGGTGCACGCGGTGACGTTCTCCCACAACGGGCGCTTCAGCCGCACCCGCCGCTCCCGGCAGATGCTGTTCGGGCTGATCAACCGGCCCGAGTTCGACCAGCAACTGGTGGAGCACGCACAGAAGGCGGGCGCCGAACTGCGCACCGGCGTCACCGTGCAGCGGGTCGAGCAGCACGGCTCGGCCGTACCGGACCGGCGCACGGTCGCCCTCGTGCTGCAGGGCGGCGAGACGGTGCTCGCGCGGGCCGTCGTCGGCGCGGACGGCAGCGCGGGCCGGATAGGAGCGCACGTCGGGGTCAAGGTCGACCAGGTCGACCTGGGCCTCGAGGCGGAGATCCCGGTGCCGGAGACCGTCGCCGAGGACTGGAAGGGCCGGGTGCTCATCGACTGGGGCCCCATGCCCGGCAGTTACGGCTGGGTGTTCCCCAAGGGCGACACGCTGACCGTCGGCGTGATCTCCCGGCGCGGGGAAGGCGCCGCGACCAAGCGGTACCTGGAGGACTTCATCGGGCGGCTCGGCCTCGCCGGCTTCGAACCGAGCATCTCCTCCGGCCACCTGACCCGCTGCCGCACCGACGACTCGCCGCTGTCGCGCGGGCGGGTGCTGGTGTGCGGGGACGCGGCCGGGATGCTGGAGCCGTGGACCCGCGAGGGCATCTCCTTCGCGCTGCGCTCGGGCCGGCTGGCGGGGGAGTGGGCGGTGCGGATCGCCGAGGCCCACGACGCCGTGGACACGCGCCGGCAGGCGCTGAACTACGCCTTCGCCGTCAAGGCGGGCCTCGGTGTGGAGATGAGTGTCGGCAAGCGGATGCTCGCGGCGTTCGAACGGCGCCCCGGGGTGTTCCACGCGGTTCTCACCGGCTTCCGCCCGGCCTGGAAGGCGTTCAAGGACATCACCCAGGGCTCGACGACCCTCGGTGAACTGGTCCGCACGCATCCGCTGGCGCACCGGGCCCTGACGGCACTGGACCGGCGCTCCGCGGAGGGCGAGGTCAGCTCCCGGTCGTGATCCGGAAGACCGGGTGGTCGGGGGCGATGCGGCGCAGCTCGTCGTCGGAGGAATCGGGGCCGACCCCGTGGAAGAAGGCCCCGACCTCCGCCTTCCACCGCGCGAGGTAGGCGCGCAGCAGCGGCGGCTTGTCGTCGTCGGCCACCTCGGCCGCGGTGAAGACCTCCACGTCCCGGCCCAGGCGCAGCTCGCCACCGCCGGCCGCGCGCATGTTGTGCGTCCACTGGACGTGGCCGCGCGGCGCGACGAGGTACCGCTCGCCGTCCACGGTGAGGAGGTTGACCGGGGTCGTCCGCCACTGCCCGCTGCTGCGGCCGCGGACGGCGAGGACCCGCGACCCCCGGACGCTCAGTCCGCGGTGGGTCAGCCATGCGACGAGGCGGTTGAGGACGTGGACGGTGAACCAGCCGGGCTTCTTGACGTACGCGGACATGCGGGGACCCCCTGGGGTGCGAATTTCAGTGAGCGGTGCTCTCTTGTGTGAGCAGTGCTCTCGCTCACGGATGCCAGTCTGCCGGACGTCGCGCCCCGGAGCAAGAGCACTGCTCTCGCTTGTGTTCGCCGCTCTCTTTTGTGTGCGGTGCTCTGCTTCCATGGAACACTGATTCCCATGAGCACCGCACACGGCGCCCGTGCCCGGGCCAGGATCGAAGTCACCGCGGCCATCAAGGAAGAGGCCCGCAGGCAGCTCGCGGTGGAGGGCGCCGCGAAACTCTCGCTGCGCGCGGTGGCCCGCGAGCTCGGCATGGCCTCCTCCGCGCTGTACCGCTACTTCCCCAGCCGTGACGACCTCCTGACCGCCCTCATCATCGACGCCTACGACTCCCTCGGCGAGGCGGCCGAGACGGCCCACGCCGCGGCCGCCGACGCCGGGCCCGTCCAGCGCTGGACGGCGGTGTGCGAGGGGGTGCGCGACTGGGCGCTCGCCCACCCGCACGAGTACGCGCTGATCTACGGATCACCGGTGCCCGGATACACCGCCCCCCGGACGACCGTCCCGGCCGCCTCCCGCGTCGCCCTCGTCCTCATCGGCATCCTCCGCGAGGCGCAGCGCGGCCCGGGCCTGGCCGGTCCCCCGCTGCCGGACGAACTGTGGCCCGAGGCCGTGCGGATGGCCGCCGACCTCGCGCCCGACCTGCCGCCCGAGGTGGTCGCGGTGATGGTGGCGGCCTGGGCCCAGCTGTTCGGCCTGGTCGGGTTCGAGGTGTTCGGGCACTTCCACCGGGTGGTGGAGGACCGCGGGACGTTCTTCCGGCACGCGGTGGGGGAACTGGCCCGCACCGTGGGCCTGGTGCCGTCGCGGCAGGAGTGAGCCGGGCCGGGCGGGCCCGGCCCGTCCCCTCACCGCCAGGACCCGTGTCAGCCGCGCCGCGGTGAAGCCGTGAGCCCGCGACCGGGCCCCCTGGTCGTCCTGGCCTACGAGTCCGGTTCGGTGCGGCCGGACCGGCCGGTCCGGGCCGACCGTCCGAAGCGGATCAGCACGCCGACCGTGCGGACGGCGAACAGCACCGGCGCGAGCACCGTTCCGGCGCCGAGCAGCAAGGTCTCCAGGGCATCCGGCAGCGAGAAGAGCAGCGCCGGTCCCGCCACGGCTCCGAAGACGACCGCCGCCGCGAAGGCCGCGCTGCACAGCGCGTACCCGATCTCGACGGTGATCGCGTCCCGTTCGGTCTGGGTCCGCCGCCCCCCGCGGCCCGTCACACGCGTTCCCCGTAAGCGCTCACTTTCGGGATCATGCCCGGAAGGGATCGGCCGCAGCAAGGGACCTGTCGGTCCTGCTACGGTGCGCCCATGGCGGCGAAGCAGGCCGAACAGGCGCTCGTGCGACGGTGGCGGGACATGCTCGCGCTGCATGCGCGGACCCAGTGCGCACTCGACCGCGCACTGCACGGACACGGCGTGTGCGCCAGCGACTTCGAGGTCCTGGACGTCCTCGCCGCGAACTCCGCCGCCCACGGCTGCTCCTACCGCGTCCAGGAGATCTCCGAGCGTGTCCATCTGAGCCAGAGCGCGCTGTCCCGGCTGATCGCCCGCCTCGAGAAGGAAGGGCTGGTCGAGCGCGGGACGTGCCCGGAGGACCGGCGGGGGGTGCGGGTCTCCCTCACGGCGAAGGGGCGCGCGCTGCACGGCGAGGTGCTGCCGGTGCAGCGCGCGGTACTGACCCGGATGCTCTCGGACGGCTGAGGATCCGGTCCGGGGCGCCGCCTCACGGCAACGGCGTCCCCCCCGTCGCGTTGACGATCTCCGCGGTGATGTACGACGCCTCCTGGGAGGCGAGGAAGACGTACGCCGGGGCCATCTCGGCCGGCTGGGCCGGCCGCCCGATGGGCGCCTGCTTGCCGAACTCCTTCGTGTCCGGCAGTGTGGCCGGGATCAGCGGCGTCCACACCGGGCCCGGCGCCACGGCGTTGACGCGGATGCCGCGTTCGATCACCATCTGCGCCAGCCCCTGGGTGAAGGTGACGATCGCCCCCTTGGTCGTCGCGTAGTCCAGCAGGTGCGGGCTCGGCTTGTAGGCCTGGACGGAGGCCGAGTTGATGATGCTGCCGCCCTCCGGCATGTGCGGCAGCGCCAGTTTGCACAGCCAGAACATGCCGTACAGGTTGGTGCGCACCACGCGGTCGAACTGTTCCGTGGAGATCGCCTCGATGCCGTCCGGCTGCGACATCTGGTACGCCGCGTTGTTCACCAGGACGTCGATCCGGCCGAACTCCGACACGGCGCGGTCGATCAGCGCCCGGCAGTTCTCCTCCTCCCGGATGTCGCACGAGACGGGCACGGCACGCCGGCCGGCCTCCTCCACCCAGCGCACGGTCTCGGCCGCCTCGTCCTTCTCGCTCTCCAGATGGGTGAAGAGCACATCGGCCCCCTCCCGCGCGAACGCCAGGGCGACCGCCCGCCCGATCCCGGAGTCCCCACCGGTGATCACGGCCTTGCGGTCCGTGAGCCGGCCACTGCCCCGGTAGGAATCCTCCCCGTGGTCCGGCGGCGGGTCCATGGGACCGGTCCAACCGGGGTGCGGCTGGTCCTGGGACGGGAAGTCGGGTGTCGGATGCTGCTCGGCGGGGTTCTGCTGTTCGGTCACGATCTCTCCCTGATGTGCGGGTTTCGCGGGGTTCTGCGAGGTCGGTCGCGTCCGCGCCGCCCGTCGACGGATGATCGACGGGCGCGGATCACCGAGTACCCCGCCACGGGCCGGCCGATCCGGTGATCTTCCCGAACGGCTGAACGGCTGAACGGCCGAAGAGCCGTGCGGACCGGGTCCGGGCGGCCGTCCGCGGCGGCCGGCCACCCGTGTCGCCTCAGCCCGTGTTCACCCGGCGCGTCGCGAAGCCGATGACCGTGGCCACCGCGGCCGGCACCGCCACGCTGGTCAGCGCGACCGGCAGACTGAACCGGTCCGCCAGGAACCCGATCGCGGGCGGACCGAGGAGCATGCCGCCGTAGCCCAGCGTGGAGGCGGTGGCGACACCGCTGGGATCCGCGAGCGCGCCGGCCCGTTCGACGGCCACGGGGAAGAGGTTGGCGAGGCCGAGCCCGGTGACCGCGTAACCGAACAGAGCGGCCCACGGGGAGGGCGCGAACGCGCCGAGCGGCATCCCGGCCGTCGCGGTGGAGCCGCCCGCGAGCACGGTCCGGGTCCGCCCCAGCCGTTCGAGCAGCGTCGTCCCGGTGAGTCGTCCGACGGTCATCGCGAGCGCGAAGCAGGAGTAACCGAGGGCCGCGGCACCCGGTGAGGCGCCGAGGCCCTGCTCCAGGTGCAGCGCGCCCCAGTCGGCCAGCGCTCCCTCGCCGTACGCGGTGCACAGCGCGATGAGCCCGAAGGCGATCACCAGACCACGGGTGCGGCTCGCACCGCAGGAGCATCCGCCCCGCCACGGCCGTGACGAGCAGGCCGACAGCGGCGAGTCCCACAGATGCCGGGTGGGCGAGAGGGAGCCCGCGACCAGGGCGCCCAGGCCCGCGCCGACCATGCCGCCCAGGCTGAACGCGGTGTGGAAGCTGGGCATGATCGGCCGCCGCAGCACGGCCACCAGATCGACGGCGGCGCTGTTGAAGGCGACGTTGATTCCGCCGTAGGCCGCGCCGAACAGCAGGAGCACGGTGCCGAGGTCGGGGGCGGAGTGGGTCAGCGGGGGCAGCCCGACACTGAGGCGGAGCAGGACCGCGCAGACGACGGTGACCAGGTGGCTGCCGTAGCGACGGCACAGGCGGCCGGTGAGCGCCATGGTGACGACGGCCCCGGCGGAGACACCCGGCAGGGCGAGGCCCAGGGCGCCGGCGGAGGCGCCGGTCTGCTCCTTGATGGCGGGGATGCGCACCACCCAGCCGGCGAAGACGAAGCCGTCGAGGGCGAAGAAGAGGGTCAGGGCGAGTCGGAGTCGGGCGAGGTCGGTACCCGGCACGGCACTGTGCGATCGGGTTTTATTTATGTGCGGCACAAAGTCGAGCCAGGTGGGCGCAAGAGGCAAGGACGAGCACGTCGGCGGTCGCGACGTGCGGGGCCGTGCGACCCCGGGGCGGGCCGCACGGTTTCACGTCCCGGGTGATTCCGGCGGGGCCGCGTGGGCGGTCCCGGTGTCTCGACGCCGTCCTTGGTGAGCCGGGCCGCGGTGGCCGATGCGTGGGGCTGGCCCCCCGGGGTGCACGGGGTCCTCGGTGATCCGGCGCGGGCCGGCCGCGGCCATGCGTGCCTCCCGCGGTTCGCTCCCGGTGGAGACCGCCTCCGCTTTCCGTCGGGAGAGGCGGCGAAGGGGCCGCGGGGGTTGTCGGGTCCTCCCGCTTCCGGATGCGGTCCTACCGGGTCAGGGGCCGCCGATTGCCCCGTAAGGACGCGGGGGTTAACCCGTGTGAACGTCTCGAATGGTGGGGGCGGGCTGCATGACCGACTGTGGATCACGCGCGGCCGGGTTCATCGTGCTGATGAGGCGTCAGCAGTCCGGTCGCCGAGGGAAGGACTCTCAAATGCGCTCTGCCCGCATGGTGCTCGCCGCCGCGACGGCCACGGCGGCCCTCGCCATCGCCGCGCCCACGACCTTCGCCGCTCACGCGAATGACGGGGACCACGACAAGTCTTCCTACAGCAAGGAGCACGACAAGGACGACGAGTACAAGGACGACAAGTACGACAAGGACAGCCGTCACGACAAGGACGGCAAGCACGACAAGGACGACGAGTACAAGGGCGACAAGCACGACAAGGGCGACGACTACAAGGACGACAAGGACAACGGGTACGGCAAGGACGACAAGGACGACAAGGACAACGGGTACGACAAGGGCGACAAGGACAACGGGTACGGCAAGGACGACAAGGACGACAAGGACGACGACTACAAGGACGACGAGTACGACAAGCCGAGCGGTGGCGTGCACACCGGCGGTGGGGCTCTGACCGTCGCGAACGAGTACGACAAGGACGACGAGCACAAGGGCGACAAGGGCGACGACTACAAGGACGACAAGTACGACAAGGAGGGCAAGGACGACAAGGACAACGGCTACGGCAAGGACGACAAGGACGACAAGGACAACGGGTACGGCAAGGACGACAAGGACGACAAGGACGACAAGGACAACGGCTACGACAAGGGCGACAAGGACAACGGGTACGGCAAGGACGACAAGGACGACAAGGACGACGACTACGACAAGCCGAGCGGTGGCGTGCACACCGGCGGTGGGGCTCTGACCGTCGCGAACGAGTACGGCAACGACGACGAGCACGGCAAGGACGACGAGTACAAGAAGGACGAGTACAAGAAGGACGAGTACAAGAAGGACGAGTACAAGAAGGACGAGTACAAGGACGACAAGTACGACAAGGAGGGGAAGCACGACAAGGGCGACGAGTACAAGGACGACAAGCACGACAAGTACAACGGGCACGACAAGGGCGACAAGCGCGACGAGTACAACGGGCACGACAAGGGCGACAAGCACGACGAGTACAAGGACAAGGGGCACGACAAGGGCGACAAGCACGACAAGGACGACGAGTACAAGGACAACGGGTACGGCAAGGACGACAAGGACGACAAGGACGACGAGTACAAGGACAACGGGTACGACAAGGACGACAAGGACAACGGGTACGGCAAGGACGACAAGGACGACGACTACAAGGACGACGAGTACGACAAGCCGAGCGGTGGCGTGCACACCGGCGGTGGGGCCCTGGCTGCCCTGAACGACGAGGACTGGGGCAGCTCCAAGGACTCGAAGTACGACCACGAGAGCTACAAGGACAAGGGTGACTCGCACGGCGAGGAGTCCTGGGACAGCAAGTACAAGAAGGAGGACGACTACGACAAGCCGCGCGGTGGCGTGCACGCCGGCGGCGGTTCGCTCTCCGAGCCGGGTGTCACCGCGGGTGGTCTGGCCGCGCTGGCGGTTCTCGGCACCGGCGCGTACGCGCTGCGGCGTAAGAAGGCCTCCGGAAACGTGGCCTGAGCCATGTGTGGCGTGATAGCGGACGGGGCCGCCCTACGCGCGTGGCGCGTCATGGCGGCCCCGCTCGCTGCCTGAGCCCTTAGTGTCCGCTGCCGCGTCCGAGTGAGGTGGTCCCCCCGATGGCAGCCAGTCCCCCATCCCCCTGCGAAACCGAGCCGGCCGGAACCGAGCCGACGCCGACGAGGCGAAGACTGCGTGCCGCCATGACAGCGGTCTTCTGGAGCGGGGCCGGCCTGGTGCTGGCCATGACGCTGTTCGGCGGCGGGGAGGCCCCTCCCGACGACGCCCGTGTGCCGCATGCTCCGCCCGCGGTCGCCACCGCCTCCGGTCCGGCCGCGAGCAAGCCGGCCGGGGGCGAGCCGTCCGCGGGCGAGTCGTCCGGCAAGCACTTGCCGCGGTCCAAGCCGACCCGGCTGCTCATCCCCGAGATCGGCGTCGACGCGCCCTTCACCGATCTCGCCATCGGCAAGGGCGGGCAGCTCGACGCCCCACCGCCGCACAACACCAATCTGGTCGGCTGGTTCGCCAAGGGCGCCTCCCCGGGGGAGTCGGGTACGGCGATCATCGCCGGCCACGTGGACACGGCGACGTCCCCGGCCGTGTTCGCGCGGCTCAGCGAGCTGGAGGAGGGCGACCGGTTCCGGGTGGTGCGGGCCGACGGGAGCAAGGCGACGTTCGAGGTGTACGACACGGAGTCGTTCGAGAAGAAGAACTTCCCCGACGAGCGCGTGTACGGCGACGTCCCCAGGGCCGAGGTTCGGCTCATCACCTGCGCGGGGGACTACGACCGTGCCGCCAAGGACTACACCGAGAACCTGGTGGTCTTCGGCCGCCTGGTCTGAGGCGGACGAGGGACGACTGCCCGGAAGGGGACGGCCCCTTCCGGGCAGTGCGCTGTCAGGCCACGGAACAGGAGACGCCGTTCAGGCTGAACGCCGTGGGGCTGGGGTTGGCTCCGGACCGGGAGGCCGTGAAGCCGAGGGTGACGGAACCGGACGCGGGGATCGTCGCGGTGTACGGGGCGGCGGTCACGCCCACCTCGGCGCCGTTCTGCGTCGGGGTGCCTCCCCACAGGTTGGTGATCCGCTGGCCGCCGGGGAAGGTCCAGCGCAGCGTCCAGCCGTTCACCGCCGAGCCGCCGGTGTTGCGAAGGGTGATCTCGCCCTGAAAGCCGCCGGGCCACTCACCCGTCACCCGGTAACCGACCGCGCAGGCGCCCGTCGTCCCGCCGGGGGAGGTGGTGACGGTCACCGCGGCGGAGCGCTGCGAGCGGTTGCCGGCGGCGTCCCGCGCGTAGACGGCGAAGGTGTAGGACGTGGCCGGGGCGAGTCCGGTGACGGTGGCGGAGGTGCCGGCCGTCGTGGTGACGACGGTCTCCGCGCCACCGCTGATCCGCACGACGTCGTAGCCCGTGACACCGTTCGCGTCGGTGGCGGCGCCCCAGGTGAGGGTGGCCGACGAGGAGGTCACCGCCGAGGCGGCCGGGGCACCGGGCGTGGTCGGGGCCGTGGTGTCGCCCCCGGAACCGGAGGAGTAGATCTCGGCCTCCTCGGCGGTGGCGGCGATGCCGTCGGCGCCGTTGAACAGGCGCTGTCCCCAGGCGGTCAGCCGGTCCGGGTCGAAGCCCGTGACCATGTCCAGGTACTCGACGCCGCCGCCGTTGCCGCTCCAGGACCAGCCGAGGTAGCCGAGGCGGAGCTGCTGGGCGACGGCCAGGATGGTGTCCTCGTCGGGGTTGCCGTCGGAGTGGTCGTGGCCGAACTCGCCGATCACGATGGGGAGTTTCGCGGCCACGAAGCGGCCCAGGTAGTCGCTGATCTCGGCGGCGGTGTCGAAGACACCGTACATGTGGATGGAGAAGACGGTGTTGGCGTCCGGGTCGGCTGCGAAGACCGTGGCGGCGTTGTCGCGCATGGTGAACGCCCAGTCCTGGCCCCAGTTGGGGGCGTCGACCATCAGCGTGTGGTCGAAGCCGGCGGCGCGCAGCTTCTGGATCGCGGCCCTGGTGTCGGCCGTCCAGTTGGCGTACCCGCTGTTGCCGTGGGGCTCGTTGCCGATGTTGACGATGACGTGGTTCTCCTGGCCGGTCAGGGCGCTCTGCACGCTGATCCAGTAGTCGGCGGCGCGGGAGAGGGTGACCGCTCCGCTCTGCTCGCCGTAGCCGGTGGTGTCGTGCACCTCCAGGACGCAGATCAGCCGGTTCTGCTTGCACCGCGCGACGACGTTCGCCACGTCGGAGGCGTCGTTGCGGGTCCAGCGGTCGCCGCTGGAGAGGACGACGCGCACGGTGTTGGCGCCCTTGGCCTTGATGTGCGCCAGGGCGTCGATCCGGTCGGGGTACCAGGTGTGCGCGTGGTTGACACCGCGCATCACGAAGTCGTTCCCGGACGCCTCCAGCAGCCGCCCGTTCTCGACGCGGAAGCCGGTGGGAGCCGCGTGGGCCGGGGTGCCGAGGGCGAGGAGCGGGAGGAGGAGACCCAGGAGGGCGGCGAGGAGGCCGGCCGCTCGTGGGGCGGTGCGGAGGACAGGGGGTCTCATGGCGGCTCCAAGGGAGTGGTGGGCGGGGTGGTGTCGCTCCGTGCCGTGTGTCGGGGTGTCAGGGCGTGGCCGTGCAGCCGACGTCCGCCCCGGGGGTGGTGGACCCCGCGGGGGCCGTGGCGACGAGGCCGAAGGCGGTGCTCGCGCCGGGGGCGAGGGCGCCGTTCCAGCTCGCGTTGGTGACCTTCGCCGTACCGTCGGCGGCCGTGGTGAGGGTGCCGTTCCAGACCTGGGTGAGGCGGGCGCCGTCCGTCGGTGCGACCGTCACCGTCCAGCCCGACACGGGGGCCGCGGAGGCGTTGCGCACCGTCACCTCGGCCTGGTAGCCGCCCTGCCACGCGGCGACGGTCCGGAAGGACGCGGTGCAGACGGGGTCGCCGTCCCCCGGGTCGCCGGGACCGCCCGGGACGCCTTCCTCCAGGAGGGCGGACAGGGCGGGGAACCAGCGCGCGGCGATCTTCTCGTCGCCGGCGGCGTTGGGGTGCACGCCGTCGTAGGTGTCGGTGGCCGTGTCGAACCCCCTCCACTGGTCGACCACGGTCACGGGGGAGCGGCCGGTGCTCGTCGCCTCGGCCCACGCGGGGATCCGGGCGTTGAGGTCGGTGACGCGCTGGGCGCAGGCGCCGCAGCCGGCGGGGTTCAGGGGGATGAGCTGGGCGACGAGGACGCGCATGTCCGGGTCGGAGGCCCGCATCTGCGTCACGAGCTTCGTGTAGGCGGCAAGGATGCGGTCGGGGGAGACGCCGCTCCAGACGTCGTTCGTGCCGAAGTGCATGACAACGATGTCGGGTCGGGTCGCCGCCAGCCGTCCGGGCAGCAGGTCCTGGTCCGCCACACGGGTGACCAGTTCGCCGCCGTGACCCTCGTTGTCGCCGTCGTGCGCCAGGGCGCAGCCCTGCTCGCGCAGGGTGCCGACGAAATCGATGTCCGTGTGGCCGGCGTTCAGCAAGCGGTTCCACAGCACCGCCCGCCAGCAGCCCGGCGAACCGGTGATCGAGTCGCCCAGCGGCATGACGCGCACCGGGGTGGCGCTCGGCTCGGCGCTCGGTGCGGCCGCCGCACCCGACGCGAAGACCGGGCCGAGGGGCAGCAGGAGCAGGGTGGCCAGCAGGCCGCGAACCGTGAGCGTGCGTAAGCGCAGAAAACGGAGGCCGCGCATGGTGTTCCCTTCCCTGGATGAGGTGGGAGCGCTCCCATGAGGACATCAAGCCATCATTGACATTGACGCGTCAAGACTTGGGGCGAAGGTGGCTCGCTCCGCCGCCGCCTCCTGTCCGCCGCCGGAATGGGGCCCGGACGTGCCCGCGCGAAGACCGTGCGGGCCCCGCGGGGTTGTCCCGGTCGGTGTCCCGGCCTAGGGTCGACGGGCTGGAGAAAGCGCTTTCCCGTCGCGCTTTCCACTCATGCCTTGCGATCACGCTTTCCGTACCGTGCCCGCCGACGGCCAGAGGAGCGCCGTATGTCCTTGTCCCCCGTCCGCCGCGTCGCCGTCGTCGGCACCGGCGCCGTCGTCGGCGGCGGCCATCTGCCCGCGCTGCGCGCCCACGCCGACCGCACCGAACTGGTGGCGGCCGTCGACGTGGACCGGGAACGGCTCGACGCCTTCCGCGCCGCGGCCGGGGAGGGCGTCGCCGCCTTCATCTCGGTGAGCGCGATGCTGGACGCCGTGCGCCCGGACCTGGTGCTGATCGGGACACCGCCGTCGCTGCACCGGGAGCAGACGGTGGCCGCGCTCAAGGCGGGTGCCTGGGTGCTGTGCGAGAAGCCGCTGTGCCTGTCGCTCGCCGAATACGACGAGATCGCGGCCGCCGAGGAGGCGTCGGGGGCGTACGCGTCCGTGGTCCTCCAGCACCGCTACGGCTCCGGCGCCGTGCACGCCCGTGCCCTGATCGCGAGCGGCGAACTGGGTGCCCCGCTGGTCGCGCACTGCCAGACCACCTGGCACCGGGACGCCGCCTACTACGCCGTGCCCTGGCGCGGACGGTGGGCCACCGAGGGCGGCGGGCCGACGATGGGGCACGGCATCCACCAGTACGACCTGCTGCTGCACCTGCTCGGCGAGTGGGCCGAGGTACGGGCGATGGCGGCACGCCTGGTCCACGACACCGAGAGCGAGGACGTCTCCACCGCCCTGGTGCGCTTCTCCAACGGCGCGTTGGCGACGGTCGTCAACAGCGTGCTCTCACCGGACGAGGTGAGCCGCGTCCGCGTCGACTGCGCCGACGCGACGGTCGAACTCACCCACCTCTACGGGCACGGCAACGACGACTGGTCCTACACCCCGGCCCCGCACGTCCCCGCCGGGCGCGCCGCCGCCTGGCGCACCCCGGCGCACGACGTCCCGAGCTCGCACACGGCCCAGTTGGGCGCCCTCCTCGACGCCTACGACGCCGGCACGAGGCCCCCGGGCAGCGGGCGGCAGGCCCGCGGCACCCTCGAGTTCGCCGCCGCCCTGTACAAGGCGGCGTTCACCGGCCGGCCGGTGCGGGCCGGTGAGATCGTCCCCGGCGATCCCTTCCACGCGGCCATGCACGGCGGCCACCCCGACTGGGCACCCGGGGAGCGGGCATGAGCGTCCGCGTCATCCACGCCCACGGCGAGGCCGTCACCGTCACGGCCGCGGGCGGCACGGAGATCCTGCGCTACGTCTACCGCCCCGACCCCGAACCGTTCGAGTCCCGCAAGCCGTACGCCCATCCGGTGCGCACCCTGGCCGGCCGCACGGTGACCGGGTACCGTCCGAACGACCACCGCTGGCACAAGGGGCTGCAGATGACGGCCAGCCACCTGTCCGGGCAGAACTTCTGGGGCGGCAACTCCTACGTGCACGGCCGGGGTTACCTCCCGCTGCCCGAACGCGTCGGCTCCATGCGGCACGAGGGCTTCTCCGCGTTCGAGGCGGGGGAGGACCGCTTCGACTGCACCGAGGACCTCACCTGGGTCGCGCACGGCGGCGCCGAGTGGGCCCGGGAGGAGCGGGGCCTGAGCGTCCACTCGGTCGACGAGGAGGCCGGCGCCTGGGTGCTGGACTGGTCGATCCGGCTCACCAACCTCCGTGACGTACCACTGGAGTTCGGCTCCCCGACCACCGCCGGCCGGGAGATGGCCGGCTACACCGGGCTCCAGTGGCGCGGGCCGCGCGACTTCACCGGCGGCAGGGTCCTCGCCCCGGACTCCGACGCGGACGCCGCACGGCTCATGGGCACGCAGAGCCCGTGGCTCGCCTTCACCGCCGAGCACGACGAGCACGACGGCCACTCCACGCTCGTCTTCGCGCACGCGCCGGAGAACCTCGACGAACGGAGCGCCGTCCACGCGTCGCACTGGTTCGTCCGCGCGGAGCCGATCCCGTCGGTCGCGTTCTCCTGGGCGTTCTTCGAGGAGTTCGCGCTGCCGCCGGGCGACTCCTTCGCCTACCGCTACCGGATCGTGGTGGCGGACGGCGCCTGGGACCGGGACCGGGTGGGCGCCCATCTGGAGGGCGTGCCGTGGTGAACGGGCCCGCGTCCGAGGCCCCGCTGCCCGGCGCGGTCGGACTGTCGCACCTGAGCCCCTACGACTGGGAGGCCGCCGACGGGGTGTGCGGCGGCAGTCCGCACCTGCACCTGGTGTGCACGGAGGCGTACGTCGTCACCGGCGGCCACGGCGCCGTGCAGACGCTGAGCCCCGACGGCCACCGGGACGTCCCGCTGCGGCCGGGCACGGTCGCCTGGTTCACGCCCGGCACGGTGCACCGGATGGTGCAGGGCGACGGCCTGCGGATCACCGTGCTGATGCAGAACAGCGGCCTGCCCGAGGCCGGGGACGCCGTGTTCACCTTCCCGCCCGAGGTGCTGGCCGACCCCGGCCGCTACGCCGCCGCCGCGACGCTCCCGCCCGGCACCGGACCGGAGACGGAGGCGGCCGCGCGGCGCCGCCGGGACCTCGCCGTCGAGGGCTACCTCCCCCTGCGCGCGGCGCTCGTCGCCGGGGACGGCGGACCGTACCGGGAGTTCCAGCGCGCCGCCGCGCGGCTGGTGCGCGACCGGGTGCCGCGGTGGCGGGAGCTGTGGCGGGCCGGCGCGCTGGCCGCCGCCGAGCGCACGGGCGCCCAGTTGGACGCGCTGGCCGACGGCGACCTCACCCACCTCGGCGAGGCGGCGGCGTACCGGGCCGAGCCCAGCCGCCTCGGCGGTTTCGGCATGTGCGGGCGGCGGGACGAGTACGCGCTGCCGGGAGTCACCGTGCCGTACGGCGGCGAGTGACCTCCGGCCGTCACACGGCCCGCCGCCCCGACCGTGGGCTGCGGGGGCCCACCGGTCACCGCAGTCGGCCCCACAACGCCCTGCCGGATCCGCCGTAGGAGGCCGGGAGGCGGGCCGCCGCCAGGGCGAGGGCGGTGGCCGCGCTGGCGATGCCCAGGACCGCGCCGGCGGCCACGTCACCGGGGTAGTGCACTCCTGTGTGCACACGGGAGTAGCCGACCGCGCCCGCCAGCGCGCCCAGCGGGACCGACGCGGCGGGCAGCACCGTCCCGACGGCGGTGGCGAAGGCGACGGCCGAGGCGGTGTGCCCGGACGGGAAGGACGCCGACGTCGGCATCGGCACGTGCCGGTCCACGGTCACCCGGGCCGCCTCCCGGTCCGGCCGGGCCCGGCGGACCAGGCGCTTGCCCAGCAGGTTGGCCGACGCCGAGGCCACGGCGATGGCCCCGACACCGGCGAGCGCCGCCCGGCGCGGCCGCGGTCCGCCCAGGGCGAGGGCCCCGGCGACGGCGAACGAGATCTTGGAGTGGTCGGCCGCGTGGGAGAGCCGGCGCAGCGCCCGGTCGAGGGTCGGCGTGGGCGTGGCGGCCACCGCCGCGTACAGGGCGCCGTCGATGGCCCTGAGGTCGCCGAAGACGGCCGAGGCGACTCTGCGCAGTCCGTCGGCGGGCGGTACGGGCGTCGTGAGCGGACGGGTGACGTCCTGGTCGGTGCTGGTCGGCTCGCTCATCTCGTCTCTCCCGCGGTGGCGTCGTGGGGCAGGACCCGGGAGGGGCCCGGGCCTGGTGATTCCCGCACCATGGGGCGGGAATCACCAGGTGCCCACGGTACGCACGCTCCACACGGGGGGCTCCGCCCGCCCCGGTATCGGACCGGCTCCCCGGGACCGGACGGCCCCGAAGGTGCGCAGGCGCGGGGAGTTGCCGACGGCGAAGACGGAGGAGAACGCCGTGGCGGCTCCGGCGATCATCGGGGTGAGCAGTCCGGCCGCGGCCGGCGGCAGGGCCGCGGCGTTGTAGGCGAAGGCCCAGAACAGGTGGGACCGGATGGTGCCCAGCGTCCTGCTGGCCGGCCGGATGGCGTCGGCGGCGGCCCGGTGGTCGCCGGTGAGCGGGATCGGCGTCGGTCCCGGGGCGCGCAGCCGGGCGACGGCCTCGGCGCTGGCGGGCTTGGCCGCGTCGGCGACCTCCGGACCGCCCCGGCCCCGCCGTCCCGGGCGACCGCGACCGCGGTGCGGCCCGCGGCCTCCGCCCCGGTCCTGGCGCGCGCCAGGCCGGCCGGCAGGTCCACGACCCACTCGGCCGGCAGCCGCGCGCGGCCCACCAGGACCGCGTGACCCTCGACGACGCATACCCCCGCCCCGTACATGACGCACGTGAGTGAAAGGCTTGACTCGATACCCCTAGGGGGTATGGTGAACCGCGTGAAAGCCGGCTCGCTCGAGCCGAAGGCCCCCGTTCCCGAGGAGAGACGGTCATGAACAACGGACTGAGGATCACCGCGTTCGCGGCCGCCCTGGCCGCCACCTTCGGCACGGCCTACGGCATCGGCCGGGGCTTCGACCCGGTGGTCGCGGACCGGGCGCCCGCACACGAGGAGCCACACGTTCCGTCACCGTCGGCGACCGCGGGGGACGGCGGCCGCGCCGAGCACGGGACCCCTCCGTCGGCGGGCTCCGGATCTCCGAGGACGGCTACGCCCTCGAACTGAAGACCCCGCACGTCACCGCCGCGGACCGCACCGACCTGCGCTTCACCGTCCGGGACGAAGAGGGCCGGCCCGTCACCGGGTGCCGCCGCGAGCACGACGCCGACTTCACACTGAAGCCCCGGCCCGCGACGAGCCTCAGCCCAGGGCGCGGTCGAGGGTGAACGCGGCGCTGATCAGGGAGAGATGCGTGAACGCCTGCGGGAAGTTGCCCTGCTGCTCCCCGCTGCGGCTGATCTCCTCGGCGTACAGGCCCAGATGGTTGGCGTACGTGAGCATCTTCTCGAAGGCCAGGGACGCCTCGTCGAGCCGCCCGGCCCGGGTCAGCGCCTCGACGTACCAGAACGAGCAGATGGAGAACGTCCCCTCGTCGCCGTGCAGTCCGTCGGGGCTCGTCTGCGGGTCGTAGCGGTAGACCAGCGAGTCGGACACCAGGTCCTCGGTGAGCGAGTCGAGCGTGGACAGCCACTTCGGGTCGGTCGGCGCGATGAACTTCGCCAGCGGCATCATCAGCACCGCCGCGTCCAGCACGTCCCCGCCCTCGTGCTGCACGAAGGCCCGGCGCGCCTCGGACCAGCCGCGGCTCATGATCCACCGGTAGACGGTGTCGCGGATCGCCTGCCAGCGCGGCAGGTCGGCGGGCAGGCCGCGCCGGTTGGCCATGCGGATGGCCCGCTCGATCGCCACCCAGCACATCAGCCGCGAGTACAGGAAGTTCTTCCGCCCGCCGCGGGTCTCCCAGATCCCCTCGTCGGGCTGGTCCCAGTGCGCGCACACCCAGTCCACCAGCGCGCACACGTGGTCCCACTGCTCGCTGGAGACGGGCTCGGCCCACTTGTCGTACAGGTAGACGGAGTCGATCAGCGCCCCGTAGATGTCGAGTTGCAACTGGTCGGCCGCGGCGTTGCCGATGCGTACCGGCGCGGAGCCCTGGTGCCCCTCCAGGTGGCCGAGTTCGGATTCCGGGAGGTCGGTGCGGCCGTCGATGCCGTACATGATCTGCAGGGGGCCGGAGGGGGTCTTGCGGCCCGGGCTGATGTGCCGGGAGACGAACCCCATGAACGCCTCGGCCTCCTCGGTGAAGCCCAGCCGCAGCAGCGCGTACACGCAGAACGCCGCGTCGCGCACCCACACGTACCGGTAGTCCCAGTTGCGTTCCCCGCCGATCTCCTCGGGCAGACTGGTCGTCGGCGCCGCCACGATCGCCCCGGTCGGCGCGTAGGTGAGCAGCTTCAGGGTGAGGGCGGAGCGGTGCACCATCTCCCGCCAGCGGCCCCGGTAGCGGGAGGAGGACAGCCAGTGCCGCCAGTACCGCACCGTCGCGCCGAACTGCTCCTCCGCCTCGCCGCACGGGCACCGGCCCGGGGGCACGTCACCGCCGACCCGGTCCAGCGCGAACACCGCCGTCTCGCCCTCGGTCAGCTTGAAGTCGGCCCGCACGTCCGGGCCCGCGCCCTCCAGGGGGACGGTCGCGGTGAGGGCCAGCGACATCCCCTCGCTGTCGAAGACCGCCAGGTCACCGGTGATCCGCACGGTGTGCGGCCGGGTGCCGTAGTGGAACCGCGGCGCCACCCGCGTCCGGAACGGCACGGAGCCGCGCACGCACAGCACCCGCCGGATCAGCCGGTGCCGGCCCTCCGAGCCCGTCTCCTCGACGACCGGCATGAAGTCCTGCACCTCGCCGACGCCGTCCTCGGTGAAGAACCGGGTGATCAGGACGTTGGTGTCGGGGAAGTAGAACTGTTTGGTGCGCGCCGGCACGGCCGCCGCCATCTCGAAGCACCCGCCGCGCTCGGCGTCGAGGACCGCCGCGAAGACGCTCGGCGCGTCGAAGGCCGGGCAGCAGTACCAGTCGATGGTGCCGTCGGTCCCCACCAGCGCCACGGTGCGCAGATCGCCGATCAGCCCGTGGTCGGCGATCGGCACGTACCGCCCCTTCCCGGACGCGCCCCGCTCCCCGGCCGTACCGTTCATCGCAGCCTCCTCGGCCCGGCGCACTCGCCCCCTGCCAGCTTAGGCACCCCACGCCCCGCCGGCCGCCGGAGACGGTACGGCGGATCAGGCCACGACGACCCGCACCCCCGCCTCCTCGAACCGGCGCACCGTCCCGGAGTCCGCCGACGCGTCCGTCACCAGCGTGCCCACCGACTCGGTCGCGCAGATCCGGGCGAACGCCCGCCGGCCGAGCTTGCTGGAGTCGGCGGCCACGATCACCCGCTCGGCGCGCTCGCACAGCAGCCGGTTGATCGCGGCCTCCGCCTCGTCGTGGGCCGCGGCGCCGTGCGCGACGTCGAAGGCGACGACGCCGAGCACCGCCGCATCGAGGGTGATCTGGTCCAGCACCCCGTCCGCGAGCGGACCGATGAGCTCGTACGACTGGGCCCGCGCCACCCCGCCGGTCACCACGATCTTGAACTGCGGCCGTACCGCGAGCTCGTTCGCGATGTTGAGCGCGTTCGTCACCACGGTCAGCGCGGGCGAACCGGAGCCGAGATCACCGCGCACGGCCAGCGCCCGCGCCACCTCCGTGGTGGTCGTACCGCCGGTCAGCCCGACCGCCTCGCCCGGCGCGACGAGGTCCGCCACCGCCTTCGCGATGCGCTGCTTCTCCGAAGCGCGGCGCGCCGTCTTGTAGCGCAGCGGCAGCTCGTACGACACCCCGTGCACGACCGCGCCGCCCCGGGTGCGCACCAGCATCTGCTGCTCGGCGAGCTGGTCGAAGTCGCGCCGGATCGTGGCCGCCGACACCGACAGCTCGGCGGCCACCTCCTCGACGTCCAGCCGGCCGCGCTCGACGAGCAGCTCCAGCAGCGCCTTCCAGCGGGCGTCCCGCGACATCCGCCCTCCCGTTCCCGGCCGTTCCCCGTCCTCCGGCGACCCTAACGCACCCCTCCTCTCCTCCCCGTGTGCTTGATTCTGCGCGAAAGATCGCTCTATCTTGCAACAACAATCACCGAGCCGCCGGGGGTGCGACATGACCCATGTCGAGGACGAACTCACCAGCCAGCCCGAGTGCTGGAGCCGTGCCGCGGCGCAGGCCGCGGAGCACGCCCCGGCGCTGCCGGCCCCCGGCGAGCGGGTCGCGGTCGTCGGCTGCGGCACCTCGTACTTCATGGCCCAGGCGATCGCGGCCCTGCGCGAGACGGCGGGCCAGGGAGAGACCGACGCCTTCGCCGCCTCGGAGTTCCCGCACGGACGGGCCTACGACCGGGTCGTCGCCCTGTCCCGCTCCGGCACCACCACCGAAGTACTGGACCTGCTCGGGCGGTTGAAGGGCACCACCCGCACCACGGCGGTCACCGCCGACCCGGCCACACCCGTGATGTCGCTGGCCGACGAGCCGGTCGTCCTCGACCACGCGGACGAACGCTCCGTCGTCCAGACCCGGTTCGCGACCACCGCCCTCACCCTGCTCCGCGCCCACCTGGGCCTGCACACCGAAGCGGTCGTCGAGGACGCGCGGACGGCCCTCGAAGCACCCCTGCCCGAAGGGCTCGTGGACTGCGCCCAGTTCACCTTCCTCGGCCGCGGCTGGACCGTCGGCCTGGCCCACGAGGCCGGGCTGAAGATGCGCGAGGCCGCACTGGCGTGGACGGAGTCCTACCCGGCGATGGAGTACCGGCACGGTCCCATCAGCATCACCACACGGGGAACGGCGACCTGGATGCTCGGACCGGCCCCCGACGGCCTGGCCCGGCAGGTCCGGGACACCGGCGGACGGTGGATCGAGGGCACCCTCGACCCGCTCGCCGAACTCGTCCGGGTCCAGCGCCTCGCGGTCGCCGTCGCCGCGGCCCGCGGCCTCGACCCCGACCGCCCCCGCCACCTCACCCGCTCGGTCGTCCTCGAGCCCTGACACCGTCGGAAAGGACAGGCCGTGCCCCTCACGTCCACCGGTGAGCTCGTCACCCGTGCCACCGCGCACCGCTCGGCGGTCGCCTCGTTCAACGTCATCACCCTCGAACACGTCGAGGCCGTCATCGCCGGCGCGGAAGCGGTGCACGCCCCCGTCGTGCTGCAGGTCAGCGAGAACGCCGTCAGGTTCCGCTACGGCCGCCTGCTGCCGCTCGCCCGCGCCGCCGTCGCCGCCGCCGAACGCGCCGCCGTCCCCGTCGCCCTGCACCTCGACCACGTACGGAGCGACGCCCTGCTGCGCCAGGCGCCGGACGCCGGCTTCGGCTCCGTGATGTACGACGCGGCCCGGCTGCCCTACGCCGAGAACCTCGCCGCGACCCGGGCCGCCGCCGAATGGGCCCACGCCCACGGCCTCTGGATCGAGGCGGAGCTGGGGCAGATCGGCGGCAAGGACGGAGAGCCCCCGCTGGACGCCCACGCCCCCGGCGCCCGCACCGACCCCGACCAGGCCCGCGCCTTCGTCGCCGACTCCGGCGTGGACGCGCTGGCCGTCGCCGTCGGCACCACCCACGCCATGACCACCCGCACGGCCGCCCTCGACCGCGCCCTCCTCAAGCGCCTGAGTACGGCCCTCGACGTCCCCCTCGTCCTGCACGGCTCCTCGGGCCTGCCGGACGAGGAGCTCGCCGCGGCGGTCACGGGCGGCATCGCCAAGGTCAACGTCGGCACGGCCCTGAACATCGCCATGACCGGTGCGATCAGGGAATTCCTCGCCGCCCACCCCGAGGCGGTCGACTCCCGCGGCTACCTGACGGTGGGCCGGGAGGCGATGGTCCGGACGGTGGCGGCGATCATCGAGGCACTCGGCCCGGCCCCCGCGGCCCCCCGAGCGGTCCGCGAGCCGGCCTGATCCGAACGACCCCCTAGCGCTTCGAGCGCTTCACGGCCTTCAGCACCACGAACTTCGGGTCGGACGCGACCACTTCGCTGTTCCCGAACAGCCGGCGCAGCTTCAGGTGGTACCCCAGGTGCCGGTTGCCGATCACCCACAGCTCGCCGCCGGGGCGCAGGGCGCGCCGGGCGCCGGTGAACATGCGCCAGGCCGTGGCGTCGGTGGTCGCCTGGTGGGAGTGGAAGGGCGGGTTGTTGAGCACGAGGTCGACGCTGCCGGCCGGTACGCCCGCCAGGCCGTCGCCGACCCGGAACTCGGCGTGCCCGGGGACGTCGTTGGCCCGGTAGGTGGCCCGGGCGGACGCCACCGCCTGGAAGGACTCGTCCACGAACAGCACCTCGGCCCGCGGGTCGGCCAGCGCCGCCGACGTACCGACCACGCCGTTGCCGCAGCCCAGGTCCACCACCCGGCCGCCGTTCCGGCCGGCGGGCAGGTGCCGCAGGAAGAACCGGGTGCCGATGTCGAGGCGGTCGGCGCAGAAGACGCCCGCGTGGTTGACGACGGGCCGGTGGGAGACCGGGCCGATGCCGTCGGGCAGGGTGTAGCGGTACGGCCACGGGTTGGCGGGACGCTCCAGCGCGGGATCCGGCGTGCAGAAGATCAGCCGGGCCTTCCGCTCGGCGAGCGAGGTCCGGGTCGGACCGAGGATCCGCTCGAAGAGGTTCAGCGTCGAGGTGTGGATCTCCTTCACCATGCCCGTGCCGACGACGACCGTGCCCTCGTGCACCGCGGGGGCCAGCCGCAGCAGCTGGTCCTCCAGCAGCGCCAGGCTCTTCGGCACGCGCACCAGCAGCACGTCCACCCGGGCCGGCGGGGGGTCCTGCGTGGTGAGCAGCCGGACCGTGCCCGGCTCGACGCCGTTGCGGGCCAGGTTCGCGCGGGTCGCCTCCTGTCCGAGCCACGAGTCGGTGATCTGCGTCGGCCGGTGCGCCGCGAGCGCCGTGACCAGCGCGCCCCAGCGGTCCCCGACGACCACGACCGTGCCGGACAGCGGGACCTGCCGCTCGGCGAGGTGCCCCAGGAGGTAGGTGTCGGCGGCGTCCCAGGCGCGCAGCCTCTCGCGCGGGTCCTCGGGGAAGCGGGTCAGCACCGGCTCGCCCCACGGAGTCGTCATACGGTCGTTCATCGTGCGACCAGGCTAGCCGAGCCGCAGCTCAGGGCGTGTCGGGCAGGAACAGGAGGGGGCGGGGACGCCGGGCCGTCCCCCCGTACCCGTACGCAGGTGGCGCCCGGCGCGGTGCACGTGCCGGACCCGGCCGGACGCCCGGGGACCGCGCGAACCGTCCGACGCCTGCCGACGGGGCCCCGGCGCGACCTTTCCCGGCGCCCACCCGGCGGGCCGGGCCGCCCACCACGAGGTCCCGAAGGCGCACCCGGGCGCGGCACCGGGGGAGTTGGGGCGGGATCGGGCGGCCGGACATCACTCCGAGGGGGAACGGGCTGCAGTCGGCGCCGGGGGCGGATCATGGGAGACTCGCCCTCATGAGCGGGAAGGCGGACCCCCGGCCGGCGGGGAAAGGGACCACCTCGAGGACGCGGCTGGACCGGGGACGCGGCGCGCTCGGCCCCGCGCTGGAGCTCGTGCACACCGGACGCGCGCCGACCCGGGCGGTCCTCACCGCCGAGCTCGGGGTGACCCGGGCCACGGCCGGAGCGGTCGCCGCCGAGCTGGAGGCGCTCGGGCTGATCCGGGTGGACGCCCGTCCCGGCGCCGCGGCCGGTTCGCAGGGGCGCCCCTCGCACCGGCTCTCGATCGCCGAGGACGGGCCCGTCGCGCTCGCCGCGCAGGTGCACGCCGACGGCTTCCGGGCGGCCCTGGTCGGGCTCGGCGGCCGTATCGTGGCCACGGCGCCCGGCTGCGAGGCGGTCGACGCCGACCCGGCGAAAGTGCTGGGCTCCGTCGTCGCGGCCGGTGCGGAGCTGCTGCGGGAGACCGGACGGCGGTGCGTGGGCGCCGGCCTCGCGGTGCCGTCGGCGGTGACCGAGCCGGAGGGGCTGGCCCTCAACCCGCTGCACCTGGCCTGGCCCGCGGGCGCACCGGTAAGGGAGATCTTCACCGAGCAGGTGCGGGCGGCCGGCCTTCCCGGACCCGCCTTCGCGGCCAACGACATCAACCTCGCCGCCCTGGCCGAACACCGGCACGGCGCCGGGCGCGGCTCCCGCGACCTGCTGTGCGTGGCCACCGGCCACCGCGGTGTGGGCGGCGCGCTGGTGCTCGACGGCCGCCTGCACTCGGGCAGTTCGGGCCTCGCCCTGGAGGTCGGCCACCTCGCCGTCAACCCCGAGGGCCGCCCCTGCCACTGCGGCAGCCACGGCTGCCTGGACGTGGAGACGGACCCGCTGGCCCTCCTCACCGCGGCGGGACGCGCCCCGGGCCCCGAGATGTCCCTGCTGAAGCAGGCCGACGACCTGATCCGCGGACAGTACGCCGACCCGGCCGTCCGCGCGGCCGTCGAGGCCCTCATCGACCGCCTCGGCTTCGGGCTGGCCGGCCTGGTCAACATCCTCAACCCCGACCGGATCATCCTGGGCGGCCTGCACCGCACCCTCCTGGAGGCCGACCCCGACCGGCTCCGCGCCGTCGTCGCCGACCGCAGTCTGTGGGGCCGCAGCGGCGGTGTCCCGATCCTCGCCTGCACCCTGGACCACAACAGCCTGGTCGGCGCCGCCGAGCTGGCCTGGCAGCCGGTGCTGGACGATCCGCTGGCGGCACTGGCGTAGCGGCCCGCCCGACGGGCCCGGCCGGACGGGCCCGCCCGCGTCGCTTCCGGGGAAGTGGGCACCCGGCCCGGCGGGTCGGTCCGCAACCGGCCCCCGCGCCACGACCGACGGCGCACAATGATCCACGAGCACCGACCGCAGAAGGCGGCCCGACGGACAGGAAGCCGACGTCATGACCGACAAGCTCACCGTGAGCGTCCTGGGCACCGGCATCATGGGCGCGGCGATGGCCCGCAACCTCGCCCGTGCCGGGCACACCGTCCGCGCCTGGAACCGCACCCGCGCCAAGGCCGACCCGCTCGCCGCCGACGGCGTGCACGTCGCCGGCACACCCGCCGAGGCGGTCGAGTCCGCCGACGCCGTGCTGACCATGCTGTACGACGGCCCCGCCACCCTGGAGACGATGCGCGGGGCCGCTCCCGCCCTGCGCCGGGGGACGGTCTGGGCGCAGTCCACGACCGCCGGGATCGAGAGCGTCGCCGAACTGGCCGGCTTCGCCCGCGAGCACGGCCTGCACTTCTACGACGCCCCGGTCCTGGGTACCCGGCAGCCCGCCGAGGAAGGGCGGTTGACCGTGCTCGCCGCCGGTCCCGCCGAGGGCCGGGACCGGGTGACGCCGGTGTTCGACGCGGTCGGCGCACGCACCGTGTGGACCGGGGAGGACGGGGCGGCGGGCAGCGCGACCCGCCTGAAGCTGGTCGCCAACAGCTGGGTGCTGGCGGTCACCGCCGCCGCCGGCGAGACCCTCGCCCTCGCCGAGGCGCTCGACGTCGCACCGGACGGCTTCTTCGACCTCATCGCCGGCGGCCCGCTCGACATGGGCTACCTGCGGGCCAAGGCCGGACTGATCCTCGACGGGCGGCTGTCCCCGGCCCAGTTCGCCGTGACCACCGCCGCCAAGGACGCCCGTCTGATCATGCGGGCGGGCGAGCAGCACGGCGCCCGCCTGGACGTGGCCGCCGCGACTGCCGCACGCCTGGAGCGGGCCGCCGCCCGGGGCCACGGCGACGAGGACATGGCCGCCGCCTACTACGCCAGTTTCGACGAGCCCACCCCCTGAGCCCCCCGCACGCGGCGTGCGGGACCCCCACCCCCGAAGGCACCCGGAGGAGACCGCCGTGTCCAAGCCCCCACTGCCCCCCGAGGCCGACGCCCTGCTGCGCCGCCCCAACCCCTGCGTCATGGCCACGGTCCGCTCCGACGGCGCGCCCGTCTCCACCCCCACCTGGTACTTGTGGGAGGACGGCCGCGCGCTGATCAGCCTCGACGAGGGCCGGGTACGTCTGAAGCACCTGCGCCGCGACCCGCGCGTCACCCTCACCGTCCTGGCCGGGGACGACTGGTACACCCACGTCACCCTGATCGGCCGCGTCGTCGATCTGCACGACGACGACGGTCTGACCGACATCGACCGCCTCTCCCGGCACTACACCGGCGACGCCTACCCGGAACGGAAGCGGGCCCGGGTCAGCGCCTGGATCGAGGTCGACCGCTGGCACGGCTGGGGCGCCCTGAAGGACAGCGATCAGGCGGCCACCTGACCACCGCCGGCCCGGCCGGGACTCCGGAAGCGGCCGTCGGTCCGCCCGCGTCCTTTTCGGGAGGCACGCGCACCGCCGCCGGCCGCACGACGACGGCGGGCCCTCTCCGGAGCGACCCGCGGAAGCGACGCACGAGACGGCGCCGCACACGCACGGCGCCGCACACGAGCAACGAGGCGTCGCACCCGAGGAGTTGACCGGCCGTGCGGACCCTGGCGCACTTCGGAGACGGCCGGCCCGCCGGGCCGGGAACGGCGCGACCGCCCGGTCAGCCGGCGACGACGGACCGGGCGGGAGCGGGTTCGGGCCGGTGGTCCTCGGCGGGCTCGACGAGCGCCACCTGCGTGAACCGGTGGTCGGCACGCTCGCCGGCCGCGAGCCGCGGATACCGGTCCCAGACCGTCGGGACGGTCGCGGAGGGCGTCGGCAGGGTGAACCACACGACCTTGCCGGAGTCGCCCTCCGGCAGCGCGCCCCAGCTCTCGCTCATCGCGGCCACCATGGCCAACCCCCGCCCGCAGGTGGCGAGCAGGCCGGCGTCCTCCACGACCGGCAGACGCGGGTCGCGGTCGCGCACCGAGACCTTGAGCCGGTCGAGCAGCAGCTCCATCTCGACGGTGCACGTCTTGTCGGGCCGGGCATGTCGGTGGACGTTGGACAGCAACTCCGTCACACCGAGCGAGGCCCGGTCTATCAGGGGATCCATGTGCCAGTAGCGCAACTGCGCAGATACGATTCTGCGGACCTGGCCGATCCGCGACGGCAGGGCTTGGAGCTCCACCGCGCAGTGCCTGCTCGGATGACTGATCACGGCTGCGACTCCCCGACGTGAGGTCCGGAAGAACACGGAGTACGGATCCAGCAGGGCGCCTGCGTGACGCTGCCGCCCGCTGTCGTGGCCGGCGGGCTGGTTCGCAGCGTTATCGCCGGTAAACCCAGAGTGACGTGAGACCAGCGTGACGCACGAGGTGAAGTGACGCAAGTCACGGACATCTCAGGCGCCACGCCCCGACGCCCGGCGGACGGCCTCGATGAAACGGCGGGCCGCGGGCGGACCGGGTTCACCCGGCGCGGGATCGTGGTCGCCCAGGGTCAGCAGGTACCGCTTGCCGTTGAGGTCCGCCAACGCCCGGTCCTCGGGCGCGAACCAGGGCCGGGAGGCGCGTACCGCCTGCACCGGCGCGCTGTCGATCTCGCTGCCGTAGCTGGTGAGCAACTCCAGCCTGCCGTCGCTGATCCGGACCTGGCCGGCCCGGGTGAGCGACCGCAGCCGCTTGCCGATCCGCACGCCCGTGGCCGTGAACTCCGGCTCCGTCATGCCGCCCGCCCCCTTGCGCGTCGGTGTGCCGGACCGTGCTCCGCGGGCCGGCCCGTGTCCAGATTCAGTGTGCCCCGGTACGGGGCCCTGCTCCCGCCGCTGCAGTCTGCCCCCGCCCGCCGTCGAGCACCAGTGCGCGCGTCCTCGTTCCCAGGGGCGCCCGGAGCACTCGCGCCCCTTTGTCCCCGCGCCCCCGCGCCCCCTGTGCCCCAGGGGTGCCTTTGAGTCGCTCAAAGAAGCGTTTATGCAGGTGGGAAGCGGTGCGGAGGGTGCCTATGATCGGTGCACCGGCCGCGCGAGACGCCGTCGGCGCTCAGCGTAAGGAGCCCCGTCGTGAGCACTTCACCATCCGCCCTGACCGGCACCACCCTCGATGTCGACCGCAGCGACCCCGCCTACCGCGCCTGGCTGAAAGAAGCCGTGCGCAGGGTCCAGGCCGACGCCAACCGCTCGGCCGACACCCACCTGCTGCGCTTCCCCCTGCCCGAGCGGTGGGGCATCGACCTTTACCTGAAGGACGAGTCGACCCATCCCACCGGCAGCCTCAAGCACCGGCTGGCCCGCTCCCTCTTCCTCTACGGGCTCTGCAATGGCTGGATCCGTCCGGACCGGCCGGTGATCGAGGCGTCCAGCGGTTCCACGGCCGTCTCCGAGGCGTACTTCGCGAAGCTGATCGGCGTGCCCTTCATCGCCGTCATGCCGCGCACGACGAGCGCCGAGAAGTGCCGCCTGATCGAGTTCCACGGCGGACGGTGCCACTTCGTGGACGACCCCCGCACGATGTACGAGGCGTCCGCAGCCCTCGCGGCGGAGACCGGCGGCCACTACATGGACCAGTTCACCTACGCCGAACGGGCCACGGACTGGCGCGGCAACAACAACATAGCCGAATCGATCTTCCGGCAGCTGAGGCTGGAGCGGTTCCCGGAGCCCGCCTGGATCGTCGCCACGGCCGGCACCGGCGGCACCTCGGCGACCCTCGCGCGCTATGTGCACTACATGCAGCACGACACCCGCATCTGTGTCGCCGATCCGGAGAACTCGTGCTTCTTCGAGGGCTGGACCACCGGCGATCCGGACGTCACCTGCGACAGCGGTTCCCGCATCGAGGGCATCGGACGGCCCCGCATGGAGCCGAGCTTCGTGCCCGGCGCCGTCGACCGGATGATGAAGGTGCCCGACGCGGCCAGTGTGGCCGCCGTGCGGGCCCTGGAGCGGGTCATCGGCCGCAGGGCGGGCGGCTCGACCGGCACCGGCCTGTGGAGCGCGCTGAAGATCGTCTCGGAGATGGTGGCCGACGGACGGCGGGGGAGCGTGGTGACGCTGCTGTGCGACCCGGGGGACCGCTACCTCGACAAGTACTACTCGGACGCCTGGCTGGCCGAGCAGGGCCTGGACCTCGCGCCCTACACGGCGGCGATCGATTCGCTGCTGCGGACGGGGGTCTGGCCCGACTGACGGCCGGGTTCCGGCGCCGGGCGCGGCGGCCGCCGCACGGGCGGCCGCGATTTCGGCGAAGGGGCCGGCCGCCCGGTCGCTCCGGGCGCACGGCGCGCCGACCGGCAGCACGGTCCGGGGCCCCGGACCCCGGAGCGTTCCCTTACGCGGTGCCGGCCGATCCGGAGGACGGCCGGTCCCGCGTCGAGGGGCGGCGGAGCGGCCCTACCGCGTGAGCCGCCGGTCCAACGAGGTCACCGCGGAGCGGAACGCCCGCCCGAGCCCCGGTCGCGCCGCCCTGAGCGCGAGGCGGAACGGTGCCGTCCCGTCGGCGGCGAACGTCCACCGCACCCGCGTGCCCGTCCCGGCGGGCTCCAGCCGCCACTCCTCCGCCAGGGCGCGTGCGCCGGGCGCGTTGGTCACGTCGACGCGGTAGGCGTACACCTGGGGTTCCTCCGCCGCGAGGATCGTCTCGCGGAAGCGGGTGCCGCCCCTCAACCGGATCTCGCGCCCCGCGCCGCCGTCGAGGGGGCGGGCCGGCGTGACGGCCCCGAACCACTCGCTCCAGCCGGTCACGTCCTCGGCCAGCGCGCGGAAGACCGGCTCCGGCGCGGCGGAGATCTCCCGGGCGAAGACCGGACGGACGGGCGCGGCCCGGACGAAGCCGGGCCCCACGGGACGCAGACGGTGAGCCATGGGCACGACTCCCTTGACGAAAGCCGGAGTTGCGGCGGGCCGAGCAGCGTACACCCCGGACGGCGGCCCGTCAGGCGTCCGCGGACTCCCCGTCGGGCTCCTCGTCGGGCTCCTCGGGCCCGCCCGCCACCACCAGCCGCCGCAGGTGCTCCGCGATCTCCGCGCGTGCCCCGTCCGGCAGCCCGGAGTCGGTCACGAGGGTGTCGACCTGATCCAGGGACGCGAACGAACTCAGCCCCACCGTGCCCCACTTGGTGTGGTCGGCGACCACCACCACGCGCCTCGCCGACTGCACCAGCCGGCGGTTGGTCTCGGCCTCCGCGAGGTTCGGCGTCGACAGGCCCGCCTCGACGGATATCCCGTGCACCCCGAGGAACAGCAGATCGAAGTGGAGCGTCGCGATCGCCTGGTCGGCCACCGGCCCCACCAGGGAGTCGGACGGGGTGCGCACCCCGCCGGTCAGCACCACCGTGGCCGCCCCCTGCCGGGGGCCCGAGGTGCGCTGTGCCGCGTGGAAGACATCGGCCACCCGCACCGAGTTGGTGACCACCGTCAGATCGGGGACGTCGAGCAGCTGGTGCGCCAGCGCGAACGTCGTCGTACCGCCCGAGAGCGCGATCGCCGCGCCCGGGGACACCAGTTCGGCCGCCGCCCGCGCGATGTCCTCCTTGGCGCTCAGTTCCAGGCCCGACTTGGCCTCGAAACCGGGTTCGTGCGTGCTCGCCTCCACCAGGGGGACCGCCCCGCCGTGCACCTTCTCCAGCACGCCCTGCCGGGCCAGCGCGTCGAGGTCGCGGCGGACGGTCATGTCCGACACGCCGAGCTTGCGGGTCAGCTCGTTGACCCGGACTCCGCCCCGGCGCCGGACCTCGTCGAGGATCAGGGCGCGCCGCTGCTCCGCGAGGAGGTTCTGATTCTCGCTCACGTACGCTCCGGTCCTTTCGCCTCAAAGCCGTCCGACACGCCGCCCCGCGCAATCGTCGTGACGAGCGCGTCGCCGGTGCGCGGGCGTCCCATCCTCGCATGCCGGGACCCGGGGCGGCGCCTCCGGTGAATCGTCGCGCGCATGTCAGCAATGTCGCGTAAGTTGCTTGCCCGTCGCACGGACCGGGGAGATTCCGTGACGAGAGGTGTGAGCCGTTCCGGCGGGGGGAGATCCTGTGCCCGCACGGACGGAGCCGACGACGTGTCACCGGGGGAAGTGCGCAGCAGTGGAACGTACGAGAGAACCGCGGGAACCGCGAGAACCGCAGGAATCGAGAGAACCGGGAGCACAGGGACCGGCCGAGAGCAGCGACGGCACCTCCGCACGGCCCGGCCCGTCCGGGGCCGCCCTGGAACTCCTGGTCCACGGGGTGGGCGGCACCACCCCCGAGGAGATGCTCGACGATCCACGCACGGTCCGGATCACCGGTGACGACATCGCCGCCGTGTTCCGGCGCGCCGACGACGCCGACGCGGAGCGGCGGCCCGACGACCGCCGCGACGGGCCCGTCCCCGAGGCCTACGTCTGGTGCAACCTCACCTCCGGGAACGGCACCCGTGCCCTGTGGCTGTTGCTGCTGCCCTTCATGGTGGTCAACCTCGCCCACTGGATGCGCCCCTCCAGCCGGGGCCGTACCCGCACGGTCCGGCTGTACGGGCTGCTGGTCCGGCTGGCCGGGCTGAGCCTGACGGTGCTGCTCGTCGCGGCCGCCTGCGAGGTCGCCCTCGACCTGGCCGCCTGGCAGTGCGCGGGCACGCGCGCGTGCGCCGAGCGGCACTCCTGGCTCGGCTTCCTCTCGCCCGAGGTCTCCGACGGCGGCTGGTGGAGCCTTCCGGGCCGCAGGCTCGCCCTCGCCGCCCTGGTGCCCACCGCCCTGACCGGCCTGCTGTGGTACCTGTCCCTGCGCACCTGGAACGCCTACGAGTCCCAGCAGCCGATGACCCACGACCCGGAACCCGAGGAGGCCGGCGGACGCACCGCGCTGGGCCGGCCCGGCTTCTGGTACGGCCGGCGCCTGGTCGCGCGACTGCGCGCCGCGCACACCGCCGCCGGACTGCTGACGGTCGCCGCCGCGGTCGGCTCCGCCGCCGCCCGGTACGACCGCGGGCCTGGCGGCCCCGCCGTCCCGGGCGTGCTCGGCGTGCTCGGCGTGCTCCTGGGGGTGGCGCTGGTGGCCGGGGCGTGCGCGGTGGTGTGGGTGGTGTGCCGCCGGGGCCGCACCGACCGCCGCCTGGACGACGCGCTCGACGCGGGCCTGGTGCGCGGCCTGCCCCTCGCCGCCCTCGTGCTGCTCGCGCTGACCCTCCTGTACGCCGGGTGGGAGCGCGACGGGTGGGAGTCGGCGGGCCGGCTGCCCGGCGACCCGGCCTTCGGCGCCCTCGTCCTGGTCCAGGGCCTCCTGGTGGTCGTCCTCGCCGGGGTCGCCCGCGTCCTGTACCGCTCCGCCCCCGACCGGCGCGCCGCGATGCGGGGCCTGGCCGGACCGGCGGTCGCCATGCTCGCCTGCGCGCTCGGCGGGGTGATGTCCGGCGGCGTGTCCCAGCGGATGTCCGACTGGCTGGACGGCACCGGGACGTCGATCCCCGGGCCGCCGGTACTGCTGACCTGGCAGGCGTCCGTGATCCCGCCGCTGCTGGCGCTGCTGCTGGTGCTGTGCGGCTGGCTGGCCCGGCGCGCCTGGCGCATCGCGCGGGCCGAGCGCGCCGCCGTGGAACGCGAGTACCCCGGCGAGACGGGGGACACCGGCCGCACCCGCCGCATCGTCACCGCCCGCACCATGGCCGCCCTCACCGACCGCGCGCCGCGCATCGTCGCCGTCGTCTCCGCCACCACCCTGCTGCTGGGCGCCGGCGCCCTCGCCGGCGCCACGCTCACCGACCGGACGCCCGGCGCGGCGGCCCGGGACTCGTACGCCGTCGTCCACGGCGCCGCCGAGACCGCGCAGGCGCTGGGCTCCTGGCTGATCGGGCTGGGCTTCGTCCTCCTCGTCGCCTGCGGCCGGCGCGCCTACAAGGACGCCTCCGCGCGGCGCACCATCGGCATCCTGTGGGACGTCGGCACCTTCTGGCCGCGCGCCGCCCACCCCTTCGCGCCGCCCTGCTACGCCGAGCGCGCGGTGCCCGACCTGACCTGGCGGATCGCCACCTGGACGCGGTCCACCGGCGGACGGCTGGTGATCTCCGGCCACTCCCAGGGCAGCGTCCTCGCCGCCGCGGCGGCCTGGCAGCTCCCGCCGTCCATCCGCGGACGCGTCGCCCTGCTGACCTACGGCTCCCCGCTGGAGCGGCTGTACGGCCGCTGGTTCCCGGCCCACTTCGGTCCGGCCGCGCTCGACTCCCTGCACCGGGAGGTCGACTGCTGGCGCAACCTGTACCGGCCCACCGACCCCATCGGCGGCCCGGTGCGGCTGCCCGGCGACCACGGCCCCGAGGTGGACCGCGCCCCGCTCAGGGACCCCCTCGCCTACGGCCGCACCGAAGCCCATCCGCTGCCCGCGCCGATCCTGGGCCACTCCGACTACCAGGCGGACCCGGCGTTCGCCGAGGAGCGCCGGCGGCTGCTCGCCCGGCTGCGGCCGGACGTACCGGCGCCGCGGCACACGGCGGACCCCGGCGGCGGCCCGGCCGGTCCCCCCGTGCCCTCGGCGTAGCGGCGGCGGTGCTCAGGGCAGTGCGGGCAGGTCCTCGGCGTAGAGGAGGGTCAGGTCGTCGGTGGTCGGCTCGTCGAGCTGGGCGACACGGCTCGCGTGCCGCTCGACCATCGCCTCGAACGTCTGCCGCGCGGTGCGCCCGTTGCCGAACGCGGGCCCCTTGGGGATCTCCGCGAAGTACTTCAGCAGTGCCTCGCCCGCACCCGGTGCCAGCCGGTACTCGTGCTCCTCGGCCTGCTGCTCCACGATCCGCAGCAGTTCCCCGGGGCCGTAGTCGCCGAAGGTGATCGTCCGTGAGAAACGGGACGCCACCCCCGGGTTGACCGAGAGGAACCGCTCCATCTCGGCCGTGTAGCCGGCGACGATCACCACCACCGCGTCCCGGTGGTCCTCCATCAGCTTCACCAGGGTGTCGATGGCCTCCTTGCCGAAGTCGCGCCCGGCGTCCTCGGGGGAGAGCGCGTACGCCTCGTCTATGAACAGCACACCGCCGCGGGCCTTCTCGAACGCCTCCTGGGTGCGGATCGCCGTGGAGCCGATGTGCTCGCCGACCAGGTCGACCCGGGACACCTCGACCAGGTGCCCCTTCTCCAGCACGTCGAGCGAGGCGAGGATCTCGCCGTACAGGCGGGCGACGGTGGTCTTGCCGGTGCCGGGAGAACCCGTGAACACCAGGTGCCGCTTGACCGAGGCCGCCTTCAGCCCCGCCCGCTGCCGGCGCCGGCCCACCTCGATCATGTCGATGAGGGCCCGGACCTCGCGCTTGACGCTCTCCAGGCCCACCAGCGCGTCGAGTTCGCCGAGGACGTCCTGCGAGGCGCGCGCCTCCCGCTCCGGCTCGGGGGCCGGGGCCGGCGGCGCGGACGGTGCGGATGCGGCGCGCTGATCGGGAACCGGGCCCAGCAGACCCGGGGAGCCGTCCGCCGTCTGCACGACCGGCTCCGGTTCCGGAGCCGGGGTCCGCAGGCTCCCGCTCTCGTCGCTCGTGCAGTCCTCGACGACCGGGCCGCCCGCGCCGGGGGCCGCGTCCGCGCCGCTCTCGGCGAACTCGTAACCGCCGCGCGCGCAGCGCTCGGTGCGGCACTTCCTGAGCGTGGTACGGCTGCCGTCGATCACGTGGAAGCCGTAGCCGCCGCTGCCGGTGACCCGGCAGCCGAGGAAGGTGCCGCGGCCACCGGCCGAGACGTAGACGCCGGCCTCGGCCGGGGAGTCGATCGTGCAGCGCTCGACGGTCGGGTCGGCGCCCTTGGTGACGATCACGCCGGTCTGCGTGCCGTCCAGGGTGCAGTTGTTGAGCGTGCCGCCGCTGCCGTGGTCCCGGAACCAGGCGCCGGTCGCCGCCTGGTGGATCCGGCAGTCGTCGAGCTGCGCGGTGGCGCCGTCGCTCACCGACACCGCCGTGTTGCGCACCTGCGACAGATCGCTGTCGACCACGTCCGCGCGCGAACCGCGGTCGAGGACGAACAGCGCGTCCGGCACGTCGTGCACCCGGCAGGAGTCCAGTACGGCGGTGGCGCCGTCGCTCACCCACACCGCCGGGTAGTCGCCGGTGCTGTCGAAGATCTCGCACTGGTTGGCGTCCACGCGCGTGCCCGGGTCCCACACCGACAGGCCGTTGCGGCCGAACTGCCGCACGCTGGTGCGGGTCAGCGTGAGCACCGACCGGGACCGCAGGTCGACCGCGTTCTCCGGGATGTCGTGGATCCGGCAGTCGGCCAGCGTCAGCACCGCGTCCGTGTCGAGGGTGACGCCGTCGCCGGTGGTGCGGTGCACCTCGCAGTCGGTGAGATGGGCGGTGGCGCGGTTCGTCACCTGGACACCGCTGCCCCGCACCTCGTAGACCTCGCACCCCACCGCCTCCAGCGCCGAGTTCTCCCCGGTCGCGGTGAGCCCCGAGCCCGAGGCGTGGTGCACCCGGCAGCGCTCGAGCCGGGGGTGGCCGCCACCGTGCACGGCCACGCCGGCCTGCCCCGCGGAGACCACCTCGCACTCCTCGAAGACCCCGCCCCCGCCGTCCAGCACGGCGATGCCGACGCCCGCCGGGTTGTCGACCGTGCAGCGGCGCACCGTGGGCCGGGCACCGCCGCGCACCTCGATGCCGGCCGCGGAGCGGGTGACCACGCGGACGTCGCGCAGCTCCGGGGTGCCCTCCTCGAGGAGTATCGCCGGGGCGGCGGCGTCCTGGCCCTCCACGTGCAGGTCCTGCACCACCGCCGAGGCGCGCACGGTCAGCGGGACGCCGTCCGCGGGCGCGATGCGCACCGATCCGGGGGAGCCCTCGGGGCCGCGCAGGGTCACCGCCCGCTGTATGACGAGGTTCTCCCGGTAGGTGCCGGGAGTGACGGTGAGGACGTCGCCGTCGGCCGCGGCCTCCAGGGCGGCGGCGAGCGATGCGTACTCACCCGTGCGGCGGCGCCACCTCGATGTGCCGGTGTGCGTCACCTGGACCGTGCCCTGTGCCATGGTGTAGCCGTGCCCCCACCTCGTCGTGCCTGTGGCTCGTTCGCCCGCCGGACGCCGCAGCCGACCCCGCGGCTCGCGCCCGGTCCGTCGCCGATCGGTTCGGCCGGACCACCGTAGCGTGCGCGCGGACGCGCGGTTGACCGGAGTCGGAACGCGGTCAGTTGCCGGTGCCCGTCCTGCCCCAGTCCGGGCCCGCCTTCTCCCACGCCCGGTCCCAACCGGCGTACCGGCGGCGCACCATCCACCGGACGATCAGCCGTCTGCCGCCCTCGACCAGGGCCGCGGCCGCCAGGGCCGCGCCCGACCCGGCGAGCACGGCGTGCGTCGTCGCCGTCGCGGTGTCCAGCGGGCGGGGCGTGAGGCGTCCCTGACCGTCGGTCCATATCCCGAAGCGGTCGCCCGGCCGCGGGTCCTTCAGCAGCGTCGGCACCGGCCCGCTCCGCCCGGTGCCGTCCGGCGCGGTCCAGCGGGCCAGGACCCGGCTGCGCGGCTCCTGGCCGGAGGCGGTCTCCGGGGCGATCTCCAGCGGGGACGGGGGCAGGGTGCGCACCACCGTGGCCTGCACCGGGTGCCGGGTCTGCTGCTGGGCGCGGACGGACCGCTGCAACGCGGTGTGGGTGGTGCCGCCGACGAGGCAGCCGGCCACCGGGGCGGCGACGAGGGCGAGCAGCAGCGCCGCGAGCGCCACCCAGGCCTCGGCCAGGTCGGTCCTGCGGCACAGCGGGTTGTGCCGCCAGCGCCAGAGTCCGCCGATCGCCCGCACCGTCCACCCCCCGGTCACCCGCCCGGTTTCTCACGAACCTCTCATGAGAGGCCAACGCGCGGGCCCGGATGCCGGTTCCCGTCCGTGCGGACGGCACCGGCTACGCCAGGACCTCCACGGGGTCGCCGACGCGGATCGTGCCGGTGGAGAGGGGCACCAGGTTCTGTCCGAAGAGGAGTTCGCCGTCGGTCTTCCGATGGGCGGCCAGCGTGTGCAGCGGTTCCCTCCCGCGCCGGGCGGTCCCCTGGTCGGTGGTCGTCACCACGCACCGGCCGCAGGGCTTCGCGACCCGGAAGGCGACCTCGCCGACGGTGACGTGCGTCCAGGTGTCCTCCTCCCAGGGGGAGGTGCCCTCGACGACCACGTTCGGCCGGAAGCGGGCCATCGGCAGCGGACCCTCGGCCGGGTGGTCGCCCCGGGCGATCAGGGAGTTGAGGCGGTCGAGCGAAGCGGTCGTGGTGAGCAGCAGCGGGTAGCCGTCCGCGAGGGTGACGGTCTCGCCCGGCCGTGCGTACTGCGGGTCGACCGGCCGGCGCGTGGCCGGATCGTCCAGGTGCACGAGGCGCACGTCGGTGCCGAGGTAGGCGCTGCACCAGGCGTGCACGGCGTCGTCCTCGGCCGGAACCGCCTCGAACCTGTCGCGGAAGAGCACCACCGGGACCGTCCTGCCGGGCCGGGGGACGGACACCGTCACCGGCTCCGCCCCCGGTGCGGACAGCCGGACGCCGCCGCCGGGCAGGAGTTCGGCGACGGCCAGTGCGAGGCGCGGTCGGCGGCGCTGTGTGACGACCTTTCCCCCGTCGTCGACCAGCATCCAGCGCCGGTCTCCGGCCGGCCCCCAGGGCTCCACGACGACCTCCCGGAGTGGCAGGCTCCGGAAGGCCTTGACCGGATGAATGTGGATCGAGTGCAGACGCGCGTTCCCCATGGGGCCATCGTGCCGGACGGCGCCGACGGCCCCATGGCCGACTCAGTACCCCCGGTACTGCTGCTGGTTCTGGTACGGATCCTGGTACGGGGCCGGACCGGGCCGGGGGGCCGCGGGGCGCATCGCCTCGTAGCCCGCGCCGGGAGCGGCCGGACGCGGCGGCTGCGGCTGGGGCCCGGGGTAGCCGCGCGGCGCGGTGGCCTGCTGCGGGATGTACGCCGCGGGCGCCTGCTGGAGCGGAGCCGGCTGCGGCGGCTGCGGGTATCCGTAGGAGGGCTGGGACGGGGCCGCCGGGAGGGCGGGCAACGCCGAGGGGAGCGCGGGCAGATGACTGGCCGGTGCCTCGTACGCGGAGGGGACCCGGATCGGGGCGATCTGCGGAGTGCCTCGCTCGGCCACGAGCGAGTCGTAGATCGGGGTGTCCGGGAAGGAGGCGGAGTAGTAGCCGCCACCATAAGTGGAGCGGGGGGAGGTCATGGCACATAAGTTAAGCCCACGATGTGCTGGTTGGGGAGACCGATAAGAGGGTTGTTTTCCGTGCCCGCCGTGTCCTGGCATCCCCAATACGAGCGAACTTGGGGGAAACGGTCAATCCGCCGGTCGGATTTCGTGTAAAGGCCGAGTTCCGGGCGGGTTACCGCTGGTTGACCAGCGGTCCTCGCGCATCCCCGTGGGAGTTCCCCGCCCGCGGGGCATAGGTTGGGCGGACGAGAACCCGACGGATGCCGGGACACGGCTGCTCGGCGCGGCGACCTGCGATGGGGGCGGACATGTCAATGCCGAAAGGATCGAACACACCGGTGCCGACCACGGCGCTCCGGGTGGAACTGGGCTGGCGGTCCGGCCCCGGCGTACCCGACGCGGACGCCTCGGCGCTCCTGCTGGTCGGCGGAAAGGTCCGCTCCGACGGCGACTTCGTCTTCTACAACCAGCCCGCCCACTCCTCCGGCGCCGTCCGCCACGAGGGCAAGCGCACCGCGGGCGGCCGGGTCACCGACACCCTGCTCGTCGACCTCGCCCGCGTGGAACCCGGCATCGAGACCGTGATCGTGGCCGCCTCCTCCGACGGCGGCGCCTTCGGACGGGTCCCGGACCTGTACATCGAGGTCAAGGACGCCGCGAGCGGCGCCGCGGCGGCCCGCTTCGACAGCACCGGGGCGACCACCGAAACGGCGTTCGTGCTCGGCGAGTTCTACCGGCGCCAGGGCGCCTGGAAGTTCCGCGCCGTCGGCCAGGGCTACAGCAGCGGCCTCGAGGGCCTGGCCACCGACTACGGCATCACCGTGGACGAGCCGCAGCACACCGCTCCCGCCCCTCCGGCGGCCGCGGCGCCCCCGGTCGCCGCGCCCCCGCCCCCGGTGGCCCCGCCCCCCTCCCCGGCGATCCGTCCGGTCGCCCCGCCGCAGCCCGCGGCGCCTTCCGCGCCGGCCCCCGTCCGGCTGACCAAGGTGACGCTCACCAAGGCGGCCCCCGCGGTCTCGCTGACCAAGCAGGGCGGCACCTCGGGGACCCTGCACGTGAACCTCAACTGGCAGGTGCGCAAGCAGTTCTCCGGCTGGGCCGCCAAGCTGGGCCGCCCGGCCGCCATGCACTCCGACCTGGACCTCGACCTGTGCGCCCTGTACGAACTCACCGACGGCAGGAAGGGAGTCGTCCAGGCCCTCGGCAACGCCTTCGGGTCCCTGCACCAGCCCCCGTTCATCCACCTGGACGGAGACGACCGCACCGGCGCCGTGGCGACCGGCGAGAACCTCACCGTCAGCCTCGACCACAAGCACCTCTTCCGGCGCATCCTCGTCTTCGTCACCATCTACGAGGGCGCCCGCTCCTTCGCCGACCTGAACGCCACGGTCACCCTGCAGCCGCAGCACGGCGCCCCGATCGACTTCTCGCTCGACGAGTGCACCGTCCCCTCCACGGTGTGCGCGCTCGCCCTGATCACCAACACCGGCGGCGGTGACCTCGTCGTCCAGCGCGAGGCCCGCTACCTGGTGCCCGAACGGGGCGTGAGCCCGCAGCGCACCGTCGACCACGCCTACGGCTGGGGCATGAACTGGACGCCGGGCCGGAAGTGAGCCGCGGGGAACCGCCCGGTCAGCCCTCGTCGGGCACGGTGTCCGGACGGGCGTAGGTGCGGCCCTTCCAGGCCGCACCGCGCCCCCGGTGGTGCCGCACCGCGGAGTCGACCGTCATCAGC
The DNA here is from genome assembly GCF_008704515.1 of Streptomyces viridosporus T7A. NCBI lineage: Bacteria > Bacillati > Actinomycetota > Actinomycetes > Kitasatosporales > Streptomycetaceae > Streptomyces > Streptomyces viridosporus. The sequence continues at coordinate 1,391,984 of NZ_CP023700.1, read as the reverse complement.
AGGTACAGGAACGCGGTGAACGGCAGCAGGGGAGCGAGCCACAGCGGCTGCCGGTAATGGCGGAGCATCGGGACGTACGTCCCCGCCATCACGAGCCAGGCCCCCGCACCGAGGGCCGCCGCGACCGGGCTCCCGGCCCCCGCCCCCACGACCACCGCCACGGGCGGCACCAGGTACACCAGGACCAGCCCGGCGACCGTACCGGCCAGCACCACCGGGCTGTGCCGCAACTGCGCGTACGCGCTGCGCGCCACCATGCGCCACAGGTCGCGCAGCCGCGGGTAGGGACGCACGCTGTCCACCCGGTCCGCCAGCCCCAGCCAGACGCGTCCGCCGGCGCGCTTGACCGCCCGCGCCAGGGCCACGTCGTCGATGACGGCGTGCCGGATGGCGTCCGGGATCCGCGCCCGCCCGGCCGTCTCGGCGCGCATCAGCACACAGCCGCCGGCCGCGGCGGCCGTCCGCGTCCCGTCCTTCCCGATCCGGCGGAACGGGTAGAGCTGCGCGAAGAAGTAGACGAAGGCCGGCACGACCAGCCTCTCCCAGAGGCTCTCCACCCGCAGCCGGGCCATCTGCGACACGACGTCGTACCCCCCGGTCCGCGCCGCCGCCACCAACCGGCGCAGACCGTCCGGGGCGTGCGCGATGTCGGCGTCGGTCAGCAGCAGGTACTCGGGGTCGCGCGCGCGTGCCAGGGCGATGCCGTGCCGCACCGCCCACAGCTTGCCGGTCCAGCCGGCGGGCGGCTCGCCCGGGGAACCCACGGTGAGCGGCAGCCCGCCGGACCGGCGCGCGAGCTCGCGCGCGAGCTCTCCGGTGCCGTCGGTGCTGCCGTCGTCGACGAGGAAGACCTCGGCCCGCCCCGGGTACTCCTGGGCGAGCAGGGACGGCAGGCTCGCGGGCAGCACCGCCGCCTCGTCCCGCGCGGGGACGACCACGCACACCGACGGCCACGTCCCCGGGTCGCGCGAGGGCGGGAGCCGTACGTCGGTGCGCCAGAAGAAGCCCCGGCAGAGCAACAGCCACAGCCAGGCGGCGAGTGATCCGGCGGCGGTCCACACAACGGCGCTCACGTGCGCAGTCTGCCCCACGGGAGCGGCCCGGAGCGGCTCATCGTCTATCGTGGCCGGGTGAAGATCGCGCTCATGGACTCCGGAATCGGCCTGCTGGCGGCCACCGCCGAGGTACGGCGCCTGCGCCCCGACGCCGATCTCGTCCTCTCCCTCGACCCCGACGGCATGCCGTGGGGACCCAGGACGCCCGAGGACCTGACCGGGCGCGCCCTGGCCGTCGCCGAGGCGGCCGCCGCGCACCGGCCCGACGCGCTGATCGTCGGCTGCAACACCGCGACCGTGCACGCGCTCACCGCCCTGCGCGCCCGCCTCGAACCGGACCTGCCGGTCATCGGCACCGTCCCGGCGATCAAGCCCGCCGCGGCCGGCGGCGGACCGCTGGCCATCTGGGCCACCCCGGCCACGACCGGCAGCCCCTACCAGAAGGACCTGATCCAGGACTTCGCCGACGGCGTGGCCGTCGCCGAGGTGCCGTGCTGGGGACTCGCCGAGGCCGTGGAGCGGGCCGACGAGAGGGCGATCGGCGCCGCCGTCGCGGCGGCCGCCGCGCTCACCCCGAAGGACGTGACGGCCGTCGTCCTGGGCTGCACCCACTACGAACTGGTCGCCGAGCGCATCCGGGCCGCCGTGCAGCGCCCCGCCGGCCCGCCGATCGCCCTGTACGGCTCCGCCGGGGCGGTGGCCGCCCAGGCCCTGCGCCGCATCGGTGAGCGGCCCGCCCCCGGAGCCCCGGCGGGCGGCACCCTGACGGTCCTGTTGAGCGGACGCGAGGGCGCGCTCCCCAGGCCCGCCCTCACCTACGCGGAGGGCCGGCTGCTCCGGCAGGTCACCACCACCGGGTGAACCGGCACCGGGCCGCCGGCGGACGGGGCGTCCGCGGGCAGGGCCTGCGGGCGGGGGCCGGGCCGCCGCCCGCCCGGTCGGCCCAGTGACGCTGTGCCACGCGGCCCCTGCGGAACGAATCCTGAGTAACCTCGAACGTATGAGGGACCACCGCCACGGCAAGCACGCCCCTCGCTCCGAGGTCTGGACCGGTCGCGCGACCAACCGCTACCAGTGGCTGCTGGCGCTGATCGGCGCCGCCTGCCTGGCGCTCGGCATCACGCTGGCCGTCGACTCCGCCTGGACGACCGGCATCGCGCCCCTGGTCATGGCCGTCGTCGGGTGCATCGCCGCCGGGCTGCTCGTCCTGTTCGGGACCCTCGCCTTCGTGCACGTCGCGCTGCGGGTGGACGAGGACCACCTGGAGGTGCGCTGCGGCCACATCGGCGTGCCGCGCCGGCGCATCCCGCTCTCCCAGGTGGCCGGCGCGGAGTTCGCCCCGCACGTCACCCCGCGTCACTGGGGAGGCTGGGGTTACCGCTGGCGGCCCGAGAAGGGCACGGCGGTCGTCGTGCGCCGCGGTGAGGGCGTCGTGCTGCGGCTGTGGGACGGACACACCTTCACGGTCACCGTGGACGACGCGGAGGCGGCGGTGCGCGTCATCCGCGACCGGCTCCGTCCGCACCGGCCGGGCGCGCCGCGCTGAACCGCGCGGGGGCCGGCCGCCACCGGCCCGCGGCGGACCCCGGCCGCCGGCGCCGCGCCCGGCCGCACGGCGGAGGCGCCGGCACACCGCGACGGCCGGCGGCCGTTTCCGCGGGATGTGCCGGGACACCTCCCGCGGAAACGATCCGGCGCGCGCCGCGCCGCCCGCCGCCCTGAGCGTGCCGGCTCCGGGCGGCCGAGCTGTCGGCCCCGATGTCACTCCCCGTAGACTCCCGGAGTGACCGTCACCGCAACATCCGTCGGTGAGTCGGACCCGTCGCCGCCGCAGACCGCGCCCACGGCGCGGGGCAGGCGACTCGTCCGCCTCCTCCCGGCCGCCGCGGCCGCACTCTCCGGCCTGCTCCTCTACGTCAGCTTCCCGCCGCGCACCCTGTGGTGGCTGGCCCTGCCCGCCTTCGCCGTCTTCGGCTGGGCGCTGCGCGGACGCGGCTGGAGGACGGGGCTCGGCCTCGGCTACCTCTTCGGCCTCGGCTTCCTGCTGCCGCTGCTGGTGTGGACCGGCGTGGAGGTGGGCCCCGGACCGTGGCTCGCCCTCGTGGTGATCGAGGCGGTCTTCGTCGCGCTGGTCGGCGCGGGCGTCGCCGCGGTGTCGAAGCTGCCCGGGTGGCCCGTGTGGGCGGCCGCGCTGTGGACCGCCGGGGAGGCGGTGCGCGCGCGTGCGCCGTTCCACGGGTTCCCCTGGGGCAAGATCGCGTTCGGCCAGGCGGACGGTGTCTTCCTGCCGCTCGCCGCGCTCGGCGGCACCCCCGTGCTCGGCTTCGCCGTCGTGCTGTGCGGCTTCGGCCTGTACGAGGTCGTGCGGCTGTCCCTGCGGGCACGGCGCACCGGCACCGTGCGGCGGGCCGCGGCCGTCGGCGGCGCGCTCTGCGTCGCCGTCCCGGTGGTGGCGGCGGTGGCCGCCCGGCCGCTGGTCGGCGACCGGGCCGAGAACGGCACCGTGACCGTCGCGGTCATCCAGGGCAACGTGCCGCGGCTGGGCCTCGACTTCAACTCCCAGCGGCGCGCCGTCCTCGACTACCACGCACGCGAGACGGAGCGTCTGGCCGCCGAGGTGGAGGCCGGCCGGGCCGCACGGCCGGACATCGTGCTGTGGCCGGAGAACTCCTCCGACATCGACCCCTTCGCCAACGCCGACGCGCGCTCCGTCATCGACCGCGCGGCCAAGGCGATCGGCGCCCCCGTCTCGGTCGGCGGCGTGGTCGGCAGGGACGGCAGGCTGCTCAACGAGCAGATCCTGTGGGACCCGGTGAAGGGTCCGGTCGACACCTACGACAAGCGGCAGATCCAGCCGTTCGGCGAGTACCTCCCGCTGCGCTCGCTCGTCGGGGCGATCAACGAGGACTGGACGTCGATGGTCCGCCAGGACTTCAGCCGGGGCGACGAGCCGGGCGTCTTCCGCATGGGCGGCGCCGGGGTCGGCCTGGTCACCTGCTACGAGGCCGCCTTCGACTGGGCCGTGCGCGACACGGTCACCGCCGGCGCCCAGATGATCTCCGTGCCCAGCAACAACGCCACCTTCGGCCGCAGCGAGATGACCCACCAGCAGCTCGCCATGTCCCGCGTCCGTGCCGTCGAGCACAGCCGCGCCGTCACCGTCCCGGTGACCAGCGGCGTCAGCGCGATCATCATGCCGGACGGACGGATCACGCAGAGGACCGGCATGTTCGTCGCCGACTCCCTGGTGCAGGAGGTGCCGCTGCGCTCCTCGCAGACCCCCGCCACCCGTCTCGGCGTCCTCCCGGAGGCCGCCCTGGTGCTCGTCGCCGCGGGCGGACTCGGCTGGGCCGTCGGCGCCGGTGTGCGCGGGCGACGCGCCGGTGGCGTGCGGTAGTACGCCTGCCGCACACCTCCCGAAGTGCCGGGGAGGGCCCTGACCGGGCGGTTAGGGTCGGGGCATGGCTACTCCTGACTTCATCCGCACCCTGCGCGCCTTTGCCGGTCACCAGCTGCTGTGGCTCCCCGGGGTCACCGCGATCGTCTTCGACGACGAGGGCAGAGTGCTGCTGAACCGACGGTCCGACACCCGCCGGTGGTCGGTGATCGGCGGCATCCCCGACCCGGGGGAGCAGCCGGCGGCCTGTGCGGTGCGGGAGGTCGAGGAGGAGACCGCGGTGCGCTGTGTCGCCGAGCGGGTCGTACTGGTCCAGGCGCTGGAGCCGGTGACGTACGGCAACGGCGACATCTGCCAGTACATGGACATCACCTTCCGCTGCCGGGCCGTCGGCGGGACGGCGCGGGTCAACGACGACGAGTCGCTGGACGTCGGCTGGTTCGCCGTGGACGCGCTGCCGGAGCTGGACGAGTTCGGCCGCTTCCGGATCAAACAAGCCATGGCGGATGCACCCACATGGTTCGACCCCACTGAAATCGGCTGAACTGTAGGGCCTGACCATATGTGGTGGGGGACGGGCGCTGCCTAGGCTCGAGCCATGACCGCGCCCCCTGCCTTCCCGGCCCCCCACCCTTCCCCGCTCGACCTCGGCGGTCGCACCGCCCTCGTCACCGGTGCCGCCGGCGGCATCGGCCGCGCCTGCGCGCTGCGGCTCGCGGACGCCGGGGCCAAGGTGAGAGCCGTCGACCGGGACGCCGGAGGGCTGGAGGCACTCGCCGAGGAGGCACACGGCCTCGCCGGCGCGGTCGAGCCGCACGTCCTCGACCTCACCGACCTGGACGCCGCCGAACTCGCCGCCGTCGGCACGGACGTGCTGGTCAACAATGCCGGGCTGCAGCTCGTCCGCCCCATCGAGGAGTTCCCGCCCGACGCCTTCCACACGGTGCTCACCGTGATGCTGGAGGCGCCGTTCCGGCTCATCCGCGGAGCCCTGCCCCACATGTACGGCCAGGGGTGGGGCCGCATCGTCAACGTGTCCTCGGTGCACGGCCTGCGCGCCTCGGCCTACAAGTCCGCCTATGTGGCCGCCAAACACGGCCTGGAGGGACTGTCCAAGACCGCCGCCCTCGAAGGCGCACCCCACGGTGTCACCTCGAACTGTGTGAACCCCGCTTATGTGCGCACCCCTCTGGTCGAGCGGCAGATCGCCGACCAGGCCCGCACGCACGGCATCCCCGAGGAACGCGTCCTGTCCGAGGTGCTGCTGCAGGACAGCGCCGTCAAACGGCTCATCGAGCCGGAGGAGGTCGCCGAGGCGGTGGCCTACCTGTGCGGCCCGCAGGCGTCCTTCGTGACCGGCACGTCGCTGGTCCTGGACGGAGGCTGGACCGCCCACTGAGGCGTGGGACGACGGCCCCGGCCGCGTCGTCCACAGGCCTGCCGGAGCGGCCGTGGGATGAGGAATCCTGTGAGCATGTCCCGTGATCACGTGCAGTCCGCCGAGCATGCCGTCCCCGGTGCCGCGACGTCCGGCCGGGCACGCTCCGGCGCCCGCCCCGCGCCCGCCGGCGTCGAGACCCCGTTCCTGGAACTGCTCGCCCGGGGCGCGCCCGCCGAGACCTACGAGCAGCCGGTGCTGCTCGCCCGGGCCGAAAGGCAGCCCGCCGAGCGCATCGCCGCGCTCGAGCAGGCCAAGCTGCTCGCCCTGCGCGTGCGCTCGGAGCTGGAGGGCCGGCGCCGCAGGGAGGCCGAGCTGTCCGCGCTCTTCGAGACCGCCCACGACCTCGCCGGACTGCGCGACCTGGACGCCGTGCTCCAGGCGATCGTGCAGCGCGCCCGCTCGCTGCTGGGCACCGACGTCGCCTACCTCAGCCTGAACGACCCGGCCAGGGGCGACACCTACATGCGGGTCACCGAGGGCTCGGTCGCCGCCCGCTTCCAGCAGCTGCGCCTCGGCATGGGGGAGGGGCTCGGCGGCCTGGTCGCCCAGACCGCCCGCCCCTACGTCACCGACGACTACTTCCGCGACGGCCGCTTCCAGCACACCCGCACCATCGACACCGGCGTGCGGGACGAGGGGCTCGTGGCCATCCTCGGGGTGCCCCTGATGCTCGGGCACCACGTCATCGGCGTCCTGTTCGCCGCCGACCGGCGGGCCCGGCTCTTCGAACGGGAGCAGATCGCCCTGCTCGGTTCCTTCGCCGCCCTCGCCGCGGCCGCCATCGACACCGCCAACCTGCTCGCCGAGACCCGCTCGGCCCTCGCCGACCTGGAACGCGCCAACGAGATCATCCAGGACCGCAGCGGGGTCATCGAGCGCGCCTCGGACGTCCACGACCGGCTGGCCGAGCTGGTCCTGCGCGGTGGCGGGGTGCACGACGTCGCCGCCGCCGTCTCCCAGGTCCTGGACGGCACGGTCGAGTTCACCGAGGCCGCCGCGGCGCCCGCCCGGGCCCTGGAGTCCTCGCGGGCCGAAGGGCACGCGGTGCGGCACGGGGACGACTGGATCGCCGCCGTGGCCGCCGGGGACGAACTCCTCGGCGCCCTCGTCCTGCGTGGCCACCCCGGCCTCGACCCCGTCGACCAGCGGACCCTGGAGCGCGCGGCCATGGTCACCTCACTGCTGCTGCTCGCCCGCCGCTCCGCCGCCGAGGCCGAGCAGCGCGTCCGCGGCGAGCTGCTCGACGACCTGCTCGACGCCCGCGACCGCGACCCGCGCCTGCTGCGCGAGCGCGCGGCCCGGCTGCAGGCCGACCTCGACGCCACCCACGCGGTGCTCGCGGCCCGGCTGGAGGGCGGCGCCGCCGACGCCGACCAGGAGGCGGACGCCCGCAGACGCCTGTGGGCCGCGGCCTCGCACCTCGCGGCCACCCGGCAGGGCCTCGCCGCCGCACGCGACGGCGGCACCGTCCTGCTGCTGCCCCTCACCCCCGGGGACACCGCCACCGACCTGGCCCGCCGCACCGCCCGGCACCTGGGCACGGCCGTCCACGAACCGGTCACCGTCGGCGCGTCCGCCCCGGTGGAGCGGCTCACCGACCGCCCCGACACCGTGGCGGCGGCCTACGCGGAGGCCCGGCGCTGCCTCGACGCCCTGCGGCGGCTGGGCCGCTCCGGTGACGGCGCCGCCGCCGAGGACCTCGGCTTCCTGGGGCTGCTGCTGGCGGGGGAGCAGGACATCGCGGGCTTCGTCGACCGCACCATCGGCCAGGTCGTGGCGTACGACGAACGACGCGGCACCGAGCTGCTGCGCACCCTCGACGCGTACTTCGCCAGCGGCATGAGCCCCGCCCGCACCAAGGACGACCTGCACGTCCACGTGAACACCGTCGCCCAGCGCCTGGAGCGCATCGGCCGCCTCCTCGGCGGCGACTGGCAGAGCCCCGCCCGGGCGCTGGAGATCCAGCTCGCCCTGCGCCTGCACCGGTTGTCGGCGGGGACACCGCCCGCACCGCACTGACCCCCGTACGCCCGCGCGTACGGGGGTCCTGCGGCGCGTACACCGCCCCGTGCAGCACCAGACCCACGGTCACCGCGAGGAGCAGGTTCCCGAAACTGCCGGTGTCGATCGGGGAGAAGAAGGGGCGCACCCACAGCCCCACGCCGACCGCGCCGATCAGGTACGCGGGGCGGCGGCCGATCCGGTCCGACAGCGCGCCCCGGGCCGGGATGGCGGCGAAGTGGACGGCCGAGGCGATGAGCACCGCGTTGAGCGCGGTCTGCTTCGAGACGTCGGCGGCGGTGTTGGCGTGCACGAGGGCGAGCGCCGTGATCACGTAGTGACCGATGTTCTCCGCCCTGCGCGCGGGCACTGTGGAGGCCGGGCATGGGCCTCCACGAGGGCTTCGACAGGGCCGCCAGGGAGCCTGTCCGAAGTGCGCGCTGCCGTCATGGGGTCAAGGTGTCGTGCCGATTCCCGTGCTGGTGCGGTGCTGACCACGGAACACGGCTCAGCGTCCCGTCTCCCGGTGCAGTCTCCACGCCTCCTCGCGCAGGTCCGCGTCGAGGAGCAGGTCCGCGGCCGTGCAGGCCAGCGCGCCGGTGACGGCGACGAGTACGTCGCGGGCCCGGGGGGAGGCGGCTGCCGCGGCGAACTCGGGGGTGTGGTCGGACCCCTCGTCCATGATGGCGACGAAGGGGTGGATGGCGGGCACGCGTGTACTGACGTTGCCGATGTCCGACGATCCCAAGTAGACGCCCGGCGCAGGCGGCGTCAACTCGATCCCCGCCCCGGACAGGTGCCCGGCGAACGTCTCGGACAGCGGGCCGCTGTCACGGAAGTGCTCGTAGCGGAGCGTGGCGCGCTCCACCTCGACCCTGGTGCCCGTGGCGTGGGCGACGCCCTCGGCGCCGGCGCGCAACTGCCCGGTCAGGTCCTCCAGCGCCTCGGTGGTTGCCGCGCGCAGGCCGAACAGCCCCTCCGCGTACTCCGGGACGATGTTGGTGGCCTTGCCCCCGTCGGTGACGATCCCCTGGATGTGGGAGGCTGCCGGCAGACGCCTGCCCAGGGCGGTCAGGACGTTGAACAGCTCGACCAGCGCCAGGAGAGCGTCGACGCCCTCGGTCGGGTTGCCGGTGGGGTGCGCGGCGCGGCCGTGGAAGGCCACCCGGTACTGCACCTGCGCGGTCAGCGGCGCCCGCGTCCAGTCGTACACGCCCGGGTGGAACATCAGCGCGGCGTCGACGTCGTCGAACACGCCGGCCTCCACCTCCAGGACCTTTCCGCCCCCGCCCTCCTCGGCCGGCGTCCCGACCGCCAGGACCCGCCCGGTCGAGGCGTCCAGCACCGCGTTCAGCGCGAGCGCCGCTCCCAGACCGGCGGCTGCGATGAGGTTGTGCCCGCAGGCGTGGCCGAGGCCCGGCAAGGCGTCGTACTCCAGCAGCAGGGCCACGGCGGGACGGCCGTGACCCGAGCGGGCGGTGAACGCGGTGGGCATCCCGGCCGCCCCGCGCTCGACCTCGAAACCGGCACTCTCCAGCGCGCCGGTCAGCAGCGCCGCGGCCCGGTGCTCGGAGAAGGCGTGCTCGGGGTGGGCGTGCAACTCGAGGGCGGCCTCCCACAGGAGATCCGCCCGTTTCGCGACCTCCACGCGCAGCCTGTCGTGGACGTCGGCATTCACGTCGTCGCCGGAAGGCGTACGGGCCACCTGGCCTCCTCGGATCAAGGTGCGGTCGCGGGTCCTCGCTTCGTGCACCACCGGGTGCCATCAACCGGGCGCCGCGACACCTCCGGGTTTCCACCGGCGCACCGGTGCGACACGTCCGGTGCGCTCCCGGACGACGCGGAGCGAATGCGCCGTGCCGAGGTGGCTGCTCCCAGTCGGCCAAGCACGGGCCCCCTCGCTCCCGCGTCGTCTTGGATGTCGGTGCGGGGAGCCGGACCGGGTTGCCGCACGCGTGGAGGCGTGCCCGCCCGGTGACCGTGCGCTGCCTCGGTGGCCCCTGAGTGATCACGCGGGACCCGCAGCGTGCGACCGGCCGTCACGGCTCCGTGCAACCCCGGGCAACTCCGGGCGGGCCGGGGCCTCCGCGGAACCGGGGCCGGCCCGTGCTGCGGGCGGTGTCGCCCGCTTCGCCGGGGCGCTGGGGCGGGCGGGCCGACATGCGCCGCCCCCTCCGCTGTGGACACGATGTACCTGTCTACCGGCCCGGTACGACGGGCCCCACCGGAGAATCCCCAGCACAGCGAGGAGACCACCATGGCGAGCATCAGCCCGATCGACCTGCAGAAGGCGCTCAAGGGCGCCGAGTACCCTGCCAGCCGCGACGACCTGGTCACGCTGGCCAAGGACAACGGTGCGGACGACACCCTCGTCAAGAAGCTCGTCGACGCCCCCGCGGACGAGTTCGACGGCCCGAACGACGTCCAGAAGGCCGTGTTCGAGAACGAATGACCCGGACGGCTCCTGTGCGGCCCGGACCGCGCACGGGAGACGAGACGCCGGGGCAGCGGTACGGCCCGGCCCTCGCGGTGCCGACGGCACCCGGCACCGCGAATCCGTACGGCACACACCGCCCGAGCGGTGCGATCGCGTCACCGAGGACGTCACTCGCTCCGGGCGGGCGCCGGACGGAGGGCGGCGTGCGCGCCTGCGAGCCGTCCTCGCGCCCTCGGCCGGGGAAGCACGGGCCCCGGTCGGCGATCGACCAGGGCCGCGGCATGATCACGGTGATCGGCCGCCGAGAACCCGAGAAGCGTGGAGAGCCCCGGTTGCGTTCTTCCGGGGCGACGCCGAGCCGTACGCCGTGACACAGCGGTTCGTGGCCACGGCCGCCCCCCGTCGTCTGCCCGCGTCGATACGGCCGGTGCCGCGCGGGGCGTCCACCGCCGCGGGGGGGGGCTCCGCCCGTCCCGGGGCAGCCGACGCTACTCGTCCTCGCCCGTCTCGCCGCCCGTGCTCGAAAAGCCGAAGTCCAGGACTTCGGCGACCTCACGGCGGGTCTCCTCCGCAGTGAGCGCGGCCGCCGCGACGACGTCGCCGCGTTCGGCTATCAAGCGGTCGTAGATCGGCGCGGCAGCTCTTCCAGCGGTCTTCACGTCTTCGTCCGTTCTGTTCGGTCCGGAGGCACGGGCACGCGTACGGGTGCGGCTCGGGAGGGGTCAGTTGCCGCTCAGGAGAGAGTCGTCCTGGGGCCGGGCGCCGGGCAACTGGTGACGGGCCGCGATCAGGGCCGCGTCGATGTCGCGGGTGCCGGTGGAGACGCACAGGGTGTAGGCGACGTCCTCCATCCGCTGCCGCCCCCGCGCGCTGTCCGCCTCGGAGGCGTCCAGAGCCACCAGGGCCTCGTACTGCTCGATCAGATCCCGCAGCACTGCAGGGTGGGCCATCAACATCAGGAATTCTCCTTCCGCGCCGCCACGAGATCCGGGGCGGGGTCGCCGCCCGGTTACCCCGTTCCCCGCCCCACATGCCCCACGGCCACCGTGGAGCCGGTGATGTCCGGAGGAGCGCTGTACGTCCTGTCCCCAGGGAACGCTTGTCGTCTGCCGGTGCGGTCCGGGCCGACAGCGGCGGAGTGAATCCGCGCCGGATGCGCAGCCCCTCGTTCGTTCTGTGCCCGGCCGGCCGGGACGGTCGCTCCCCGCTGGATGTGGGTCGTGGCTGACAGAGGCAGGGCAACGCCGGCGTTGGTACGGCTGATGCAGGCCGGCCACACCGCCACGCTCGAACAACTGCCGGACCTCATCGCCGAGTACGCCGCCGGTGCCGGGGCGTACGACACGGCCGTCTTCGTCGTCGACATCCGCGAGACGGTGCTGCGCAGGATCACGGGCGACGGCCCGGACGCCGGGACCGGTAGGCAGGAGTTCACCGGCCAGGGGACCTTGCCCGGTCAGGCGTACCAGCGCGTGGATCTGCTCGCCGAGCCGACGACGGGCGACGCACCGGACGGTCGGCGACGGTGGTGGGTGGCCGTCACCGACGGCGTGGGGCGCCTGGGCGTGCTGCGGACCGACACCGAGACCGGTGACGGGTGAACCGCGGCCCTGCGGGCCAGGAGCGTTCCGTTCGGCGCACCGGGCCGGTCGTGTCCGCGGCGCTGCGACCCGCTGCCGTCATCCGCTCACGGTGCCTCGCCCGTCTCGCGCCCCGGGTGCGCTGTGCACCGCCCGGCGCTCGCGCGTCGGGCGGCGCGGCGGCGCAGGTACAGCGGCAGCGCGTACCAGCACAGACCGAACCACAGCATGACCCCGGCGGCGAGTGCTTCGGCGAGGACGCCGGGCACCACGACACGGAGGATCAGCAGGAGCGTGCAGCCGATGGTCAGCGCGAGGAGGACCATGCCGCACCGCATCAAGCGGCAGGCGGCCTCCACTATCTCGTCCTTCATGCGCTGGCCGGACAGGAGGCGGTGGAGGGAGACGGGCGCTATGAGCGACCCGGTGGCCGCCGCGCCGAGCACCACGGTGATGACGTAGACGACGCGGTCGAACGTCTCCAGCTCCCGGAACAGCGGGGTGAACGCCACACTGAGCAGGAACCCGAAGAGGATCTGCACGCCCGTCTGGGTGACCCGGGTCTCCTGCAGGACCTCGTTCCAGCGGCGGTTGACCCGCTCACGCGGTGTTTCCGGAGCTTCGCCCCCGGGCCCCGGACCGCGGTCGTCGTGGCGCGCGCAGCAGGTGGCGTCCTCTCCCACCCGTTCGACCGGCTGCTCCGTCATCGTCATGGCATCCTCCCCGTCCCAGGCAGACCGCTTGCCCCGTCCGAACCCCTTCCATGCAGGTCACAGGGCACGAAAGGGCCGGTTTGGCCGCAGCGGGCGGTGGTGACGCCGCACACGGACGGAAGGCTGTGCGGCGCAGCGTGCCGTGTCACTCCAGCGCGCGGCGTGCGAGCCTGTCGCAGGCGCCGGGGCCGTCGCCCTCGACCACGGGATGGCCGGCGCCGGGATCGCCCTCCCCGCGCAGGTCGATGCCCGGACGGTGGACGTCCGAACCGCCCGGGAGGGAGAAGTGCGGGACGCCCTGCTTTCGGCGACCTCGATGCCGCCCCGGACTGCGCGAGCGTGCGGTTCCGGTGTGGCCGGCGGTCACTGGACGGGATGAGCGCGTGCCACCGCGACGCATGGGCGGCCGTTCATCCGCAGGTTCCCGGCCGTACGTTCACCGCCGCCGATCCGCTTCCCGGGCCCGAGCGGCGGTCGCACCGGCCGTCCCCGGCCACGCCGGTGCGGCGGGCGCCGGTATGCCGCCGGTGCCCGCCGCCGTGGGTTCCTGCCGGTTCAGCTGTAGGGGATCACCAGCACGGACCTGTCCGTGCCCGTCTGAAGCTTCGAGGCTCCGTTGCCGATGGCGCTCCACACCTCGAGGCGTACGGTGCCGCCGTTCAGATCGCCCGGTGCGCCCGTGGACGCCTGGAGACCGCGTGCCTGGGTGTACTCCTCCCATCCGGTGACCGGGTCGGTCGCGAAGTAGCGGTACGTCTCGGTCCGGTCGAAGGTGCCGTCGCCGGTGAAGTCGTAGCTGATCCGGGCCTGCTGGCCGAGCCCGACCGTGCTGCCCGCGTCCACCTGGAGCCGGAAGGCGGTCTGCGCGCCCGGGGCGAGCGTGCCGTTGACGCCGCGGGCCTCGTAGACGAGGGGCCGGTACGGGGTGCCGTCGTGGTTGGCGCCGTCGGCGGAGGCGATGGTGTCACTGCCCGCCGTGCCGCCGGTCGCCGTGGTCAGGGCGCCACCGCTGCGCAGCTGGAAGGTGTTGCCGGTCGGCGGGTCGGGGTCGGGGTCGGGCTCTCCTGAACCGGTTCCGGTGCCGGTCGCGGTGGAACGGGCCGGCACGGAGAGGGTCTTGCCGTCGGAGAAGGTGACGGTGCGGGCCGTCGACCCGTGGTTGTGGGCCGCGTAGGTCCGGGTCGTTCCCTTGGTGAAGACGGCGGAGGCGGGAATGTCACCGGTCACGGTGGCGTCCGGGGCGCCGAGGGCGTCGAGGGTGTTGATCCAGTGGTAGGTGTGCGCCTTCGACTCCCCCTGCTCCGGCGTGTAGCCGGCGTGGCCCGCGTCCCACTTCGCCTTGGCCGCGGCCGGGTCGGCGAAGGACTGGAACTCCCAGAGGATGTCGCGCCATTCGACGGCCGGGCCGCCGTTCTCCCGCTCCATCTCCGCGATGTTGCGCCGGATCGCGGCCTTCTCGCCACCGAGGTGGAGCGATCCGCCGGTCACGGGCAGGACGTTGATGCCGTGGATCTCCTCGGGGTTGGCGGTCCACCAGGTGGCGTAGGCGGCGCCGCTGCCCCACACCATGCCGGCCGTGTCGTGACGGAAGGAGGAGGGGAAGACCTGCTCGTCGGCGTCGAACCAGTACTGGGCGATCGACTCCGCCTCGGTGGTCAGCAGGAAGGTGCCGAGGTCGCGCAGCGAGGTGTCGCCGGTGGCGGAACCCCACAGGACGAGGGCCGCGCTGAGGTTGGTGGACTCGGAGGAGGACTCCTGGTTGTTGCCGGCCGCGAAGCCCTGGTGGCCGGAGGCCCAGCTGTGGCCCGCGTAGACGTCGAAGCCGCGCAGGAAGGGGAAGGCGGTGTCGGTGCGGCTGGGGTTGGCGGTGTCCCGTACGAGGGTCCTGACCATGCCGCCCCAGGCGGACTCGGCGGCCCACCCCGGGTCGTACTGGGCGATGATCGCCGCCGCGTAGACGAAGTAACCGTAGTGGAAGTGGTGGTCGTTCAGCTCGGTGTCGCTGCCGTAGGAGGCGGGGTAGCCGGTGAGCGTCTTCCAGTCCTTGTCGTAGCTGAACCCGTTCGCGCCTCCCGCCGTGAACCAGTCCTGGAGCTTGCCCTTCATCAGAGCGAGAAGCCGGTCCCGGGTGCCGGTCTCGCCGATCTGGTCGGCCACCGGGACGAGCTGGGCCAGGCGGCCGAGGGCCTTGCCGGTCCAGTAGGTGTCGGAGGCTCCGGAGAAGGGGTCGGCGGCGTTCACGACCTCGTTCAGGTACCCGCGCAGCCTGGCGGCGTCCACGCCGTTCGACCTGGGCGGCGCGGGCAGCACCGCCGCTGCCTTCTGGCTCGTGGTGAAGGAGGCCGACTCGCGGACCTTCATGGTGCCGCGCGGTGAGACGTAGGTGTAGGAGGTGAGGGGGTCGGTGGTGTGCAGCCACTGGTGGCGGTAGAGCGCCTGGAGCGTGCCGCGCTCGGTGCCTTCCTTCGCCTCGGTGGTCAGCGTGTAGGTGGCCCGGACGGTGCCCCCGGTGTAGTTCCAGGTGACCTTGGAGTCGGTGACGAAGCTGTAGGCGTACTTCTTGAAGGTCGCCAGCGCGCCGGTGGAGGGCAGCACGGCGACGGAGAAGTAGTCCTTGGAGCCGAGGGCCGCGGTGACGGTGGAGCCGGCGACGTTCCAGTCGCTGCCGGTCGGCGCGAAGAGGGCGTAGTGGTGCCCGGCGACGGTGATGCCGAGGACGTTGCCCTGGTCGGCGAAGACGGTGGGCGCGCCGGCGGTGGTGACCTGGGCGTTCCCGCCGGATCCCTCGGCGTACACGAACGGGGAGCCGTGGCCGATGGTGGTGCGCAGGGTACGGGCGCCGTCGGACCACTGGGGGGTGACCGTCCAGTCGGACCAGTCGTCGGCCTTGGTGTCGGGTGAGTCGAGGCCGGTCAGTCCGATGGTGAGGTCGCGCTTGTGGGCGTACTCGTACTGGCGGCCGTCACCGACGATCGCGGGGGACGTGGGGTAGCCGACGTCGAGTCCGCCGGCCGTGGCCTGGTAGGTGAGGGGGTGCCCGTACATGGGGGTCGAGTACGGGTTGTCGCCGTAGCGCTGGAAGGCGAGGGAGGACCACCAGTCGTTGGTGGGCACGGGCCGGTTGCGGGCGGCGGCGGTCAGCTTGGGCGTGACCGGTGTTCCGGTGTTGGTGGTGGGGCCCGACGTACCGGGGGGCCGGGTGTCGGAGTAGCTGCCGGAGCCTACGGGGACGGTGGCGGCGGCCGCCGGTGCGGCGGCCGGGCCCAGGCCGACGACGGCGAGGGCGCAGGCCAGAAGCAGGACCACTGCCGGTCTGGTGTGGGGGGATGGCATGGGGCACCTCGGGTCATTGCGGGAGGAGGGCTGAGAGCGCTCTCAGATGGCCGGAACGTAAAGTCCATGTAATGCACGTGTCAATACTTGGAGCGAGGTCAATAGTTGAAACCGGGCCTGAATCCGTTGTGTCTTCACGCTGTGACGTCGTGAGGGCGTGAGAGCGCGGGGCTTCCTTCAAGCGGATGTGCGAGAGCGCTCCTGCGCGGGGGTCCTGCCCTGAAGCCGGTCGCGATGGTGGCGTGCCGGCTTCCGCACGCAGGACGAGGACCCGGTGACGGCCGAGACCGTTCAGGTGTGCCGGGCGTGCACCGGGGAGTGGGCGACCTCGTCCGGGCACTTCGGGTGCGGCCGGTGCGTCCGCCGGTCGCGCCGCCAGTCGGACAGGGCGAGGGCCAGGGACGCCGCCATGCCGGCCAGGGCGGCGCCCAGTGCGGTGACGAGGGCGCCGCGGTAGTCGCCGCTCCCGCCGAGCACCAGGTAGAAGAGGCCCGGCAGGGCGGCGGTCCCCACCGCGGCGCCCAGCCGCTGCCCGGTCTGCAGGGCGCCGCCCGCCGCACCCGCCATGCGCACGGGCACGTCCCGCAGGGTCATGGTGATGTTGGGGGAGACCACGAAGCCGCTGCCGATGCCGCCGAGGAGCAGCGCCGGGGCGGCGACCCAGGGGGCGATGTCGACGGGCGCGAAACGGAGCAGCAGCGCGGTGGTGCCCAGGCCGGTGATCACTCCCAGGAGGCCGCACACGGTGAGCAGGCGGCCGAACCGGTCCACCAGCCGGCCCGCGACCACGGCCGCGCTCGCCGACCCGAGGGCGAAGGGGGTCACGGCGAGGCCGGACAGCAGCGGGGAGAAGCCGAGGCCGTGCTGGTAGAAGAGGGCGAACACCAGCCAGACCCCGCTGAAGCCGACGAAGTACAACGTGCCGACACCGGCGCCGGCGGCGTACCCGCGCACCGTGGTGAACAGGCGCGGGTCGAGCAGCGGCTGGGCGTCCCGGGCGACGAGACGGCGCTGCCGGCGGACGAAGACGGCGAGGATCGCGACACCGGCGAGGAACAGCCACCACAGGCGGCCGATGCCCCCGGAGTCCGCCTGGACCAGCGGGTACATGACCCCGAGGACACCGGCGCCCAGGAGCAGGACGCCGGGCAGGTCCACGTCTGCCCGGCCGGTCCGCCGGGTGCGGGGCAGCAGGCGGCGGCCGAGCAGGACGGCGAGGACGCCGAGGGGGACGTTGACGTAGAAGATCCACCGCCAGCCCTGGGGGCCGGAGGCCAGGGCCAGGATGGCGCCGCCGAGGATCGGACCCGTGGCCGAGGAGATGCCGACGGTCGCGCCGAAGAAGCCGAAGGCGCGACCGCGTTCCGCGCCGCGGAACAACTGCTGGATGAGCGCGGAGTTCTGCGGGGCCATGAAGCCGGCCGCCAGGCCCTGGGCGAGGCGGGCCACCACCAGCAGCGTGATGTCGGGGGCCGCTCCGCAGGCCGCGCTGAAGGCCACGAAGCCGCTGAGGGCCAGCAGGAAGATGCGGCGCCGGCCCAGGGCGTCGCCGAGGCGCCCGGCGGTGACGAGGGCGAGGGCGAAGGAGAGGGCGTATCCGGACACCACCCACTGCACCTGGGCGGGGGAGGCGTGCAGGTCGCGCTGGATGGTGGGCAGGGCGACCGCCACGATCGTCACGTCCAGCAGGCTCATGAAACCGGCCACCAGGGTGACCCACAGGGCCCGCCACCGGTGCGGATCCGGTTCGTACCCGGTCTCCCGGGCGCCGGGGGGCCGACCGCCTCCCGCCGACGTCGATGCCGCCACAAGGACTCCTCTCACCGGGGCCGCGCCCCGGCGGACCAAGTTCCCCCGTCGTCGCGCGGACACACCCCGGCCCACGACCGGAACACCCCCGGGGAAAACCGTGCCCGGCCCGCCGCCCCGGGTGCCGCGGGGGAGCCCGCCTCGTGTTCCCCCGTCCCGTCCGTTGACAGGAGGTCACGGCACTCCCATCATGGGAGCGCTCCCATCGGCGGGGGTCCGACCGCCGCCCCGCCCGTGCACGACCGCACCGCATCCACGCACCGTTCCCCGTGCCACCGACGCGGAACGTCCTGCTGCCGCGTCGGCACCCCGCCCGTCCGGCCGCACGGGGCCGGCACCCGCCGCCCGCCCGTGCCGCCGGACCCCGAGGGAGGACCCGCATGCCCCTGCCGCAGCTGCCCCGGTCGCAGAGATCCGGCCGACCGGCCGGTGCCGGCCCCCGTCACCTCGCACGCACCGCCGCCGCCCTGGCCGCCGCGCTCGCCCTGCTGTCCCCGCCGCTCGCCGCCGGTGCCGCGTCCGCCACCGCGCGGGAGGCCCCCGCCGCGGAGGTCGCCGTCCGGATCAACACGCAGGCATCGCTGGGCCGCCTGTCCGACACCGCACGCGGCGTCAACGCCGCCGTCTGGGACGCGCACATGAACGACCCCGAGGTCGCCGCCCTGATGAAGGCGGCCGACGTCGGGGCGATGCGCTACCCCGGCGGTTCGTACGCGGACATCTACCACTGGGAAACGCACACGGCACCCGGCGGATACGTCGCCCCCGGCACCGACTTCGACTCCTTCATGGGCACCGTCCGCGCCGCCGGAGCCCAGCCGATCCTGATCGCCAACTACGGCTCCGGCACGCCCGAGGAGGCGGCCGGCTGGGTCCGGTACGCGAACGTCACCAAGGACTACGGCGCGCGGTACTGGGAGATCGGCAACGAGATCTACGGCAACGGCCACTACGGCAACGGCTGGGAGCACGACGAGCACGAGGACAAGAGTCCCCGGGAGTACGCCCGCCAGGTCCGCGCCTACGCCGGGGCCATGAAGGCCGTCGACCCCACCATCAAGATCGGCGCGGTGCTCACCACCCCGGGCCACTGGCCGGACGGCGTCGTCGGCGAGGGCGATCCGGGCGACTGGAACCACACCGTGCTCTCCGAGGTCACCGACGTCATCGACTTCGTGAGCGTCCACTGGTACGCGGGCGGCGCCGACACCACCGCCGAGGACGCCATGGCCAGGCTGACCAGGCTGCCCGGCGAGCTGCGGGAGGTCCGCAGCCAGCTCGACCGGTACGCGGGCGCCGACTCACCGCGCATCGGCATCGCCCTCACCGAGATCAACACCAACACCGGCGGTGCCATGCTGACCGCCCGCCCCAACGGGCTGTTCGCCGCCGACGCGTATCTGACGGCCCTGGAGAACGGCGTCTTCACCGTCGACTGGTGGAACACCCACAACGGCGCGGGGCGGATCACCACCGTCGACGGCGAGACGGACTACGGCGACATGGGGATGCTCTCCAGCGGTGGCTGCACCGGTGACGTCTGCGAACCGGCGCCGAACACACCGTTCCACCCCTACTACGGCATGAAGATGACCAGCGAACTGGGCACCGCGGGCGACACCCTGGTCGCCGCCGCGTCCTCCGCGCAGGACGTCTCCGCGCACGCCGTGCACCGTCGCGACGGGCGTCTGAGCGTCCTGCTCGTCAACAAGGACCCGGACGCCGCCCGGACCGTGGACCTCGAGTACGCGGGCTTCACCCCGTCCGCCGCCGCACCCGAGGTCAGCCGCTACGCGCGCGGCGACGGCGACATCACCGACGTCACCGACGGCGGGGCGTCCGCCTCCCGGGTCACCGTGCCGCCGTACGGGATGCTCGCCCTCACCCTCACCCCCCGAGCCGGCACCGGTCCCGGTGCCTCCGACGCCGGGACCCCGGGGACCCCGCGGCTGGAGACGGTCACCGACACCACCGCGCGCCTGTCCTGGGAAGGTGCGCGGGGCGCCGCCCGCTACCTGGTCCAGGCGCGCGACGGCGCCCGCACCCGGCTGGTCGGCGAGACCACCGGCACCTCCGTGACCCTGCGGAACCTGCCCCCGGGCAGCACCCACACGGTCAACGTGCTGGCGGCCGACGCCTCGGGACGGCTTTCCGCCCCCTCCGCTCCGCTGACCTTCACCACCGGCACCCCGTCGGACGCCGCCTGCGCGGTGACCTACCACCGCGACACGAGCTGGGGCAACGGCTTCGTGGCCACGGTCACCGTCCGGAACCTCTCGGACACCCCGATCACCGGCTGGACCGTCGACTGGGACTGGCCGACCGACCGCCAGTCGGTGTCCTCCGGCTGGAACGCCACGTTCCACCAGACCGGCCGACACGTACGGGTGACCGCCCCCGAGGGTGCCGGACCGCTGGCCCCGGACGGCGGGTCGACGGCCTCGTTCGGCTTCGTCGGCGCCAACGACGGGCCCAACCCGCAGCCGACGGTCTTCCGCCTCAACGGCACCGTCTGCTCGGGCGGCGGCTGAGACCCGGCCCGCCCGGGACCGGCGGGGGCGGGGCCTGCCGCGGGCGATCGGCCGCCCGCGGCAGATCCCGCCGCGCACGGGCGGGCCGGGAGAACCGTCCGACGGGCGGGCGGTACGGCCGTCCCCGCCCCGCCGGAGGGGGGCCGGGTGACGTGGGGGAGCACTTCCGGGGAACTCGCCCACCGAGGAAGGCGACGGCCCGGTGGCCGGGCGGTCCATCGGACGAGAGAGGCGGAAAGGGCCGGTGGTGTGCGTGCGTGAGGGCGTGGCCGTGGTCACCGGGGCGTCCCGTGCCGTCGGGCGGGCCGTCCCCGGCAGGGCGCACCACCCACCGGACGAGGAGCCGGCCCCGGCCCGCGCCCGCCGCCCGGGCGGCGGGCGCGGGCCGGGCGGCGGGCGCGGGCCGGGGCCCGTCGCGCCACTCCTCCCAGGTCTTCCGGGTCTTCCGGGCCTTTCAGATCTTCCGGGTCTTCCGGGTACGGCTGCCGGGTGGGACATGGAACCGCTTCTGATCACCTTCGGGCACGGCACCGCCGACCGCGACCGGATCGCCCGGCTGCTCCGGGACGCCGGCGTGACCGCCGTCGTCGACGTGCGCATCGCGCCGGGCAGCCGTCGCGATCCGGACATGGCCAGGGAGCGGCTGAGCTCCTGGATGCCCGAGCAGGGGATCACCTACCGGTGGGAGCGGGACCTGGGCGGCTTTCGCAAACCGGCTCCGGACAGCCCGGACGTCGTCTGGCGCAACGCCTCCTTCCGCGGCTACGCCGCGCACACCAGGTCCCCCGACTTCGTCGCCGCCGCGGAACGGCTGCTCGACCAGGCGGCCGTGGCGCGTACGGCCGTGATGTGCAGCGAAGCGGTCTGGTGGCGCTGCCACCGCCGTCTGATCGCCGACTTCGCCGCCCTGGCGCGAGGGACACCGGTCGGCCACCTGATGCACGACGGGCGGACGCACCCCCACACACCGACGCCCGGGGTGCGGCTGCGCGAGGACGGCCTGCTGGTCTACGACGACCTCACCGCGGCCGGCGCGTCGGGCGCACCGCCCGGGAGCGGGCGGCGCCCCGGGGCCTGAGGCAGGCGGTGCCGTCGTCCACCCGGCCGCCCGCGCGGGGCGGCGCGGCCGTGGGAGCGGAGGGCGCTCCGGCCGTCGCCGAGGACGTCCCGCCGCACGCCGCGGCGGGCGGATCACGCAGCACGGGTGCGCCGGTGTCCGTGACGGCAGTCCGTTCTGCTCGCGGTGCTGCGTCTTCTTCCCTATGGGCCCCGGGCCGCCGGCGGCAGTCTGCTGCGAAACACCGCTTGGAGGCTCACAGTGACAGCAGGCCCGGCCCACGACAGGGCTCCGAACGACGTCGACTCCCACACGGCATCCTTCGCGCAGCGCCGACTGTGGTTCCTGGACCAGTTGGCCGGTTCCTCCACCGGATCCATGCTCCCGCTGGTCCTGCGGCTGCGCGGTCCGCTGGACGCGGCCCGGCTGGAGCGGTCGCTGTCCGGGATCGCGGCGCGGCACGAGGTGCTGCGCACCCGGTTCCGCGCCGTCGACGGGGAGCCGGTACCGGTGGTCGACCCGCCCACGGGCGTCGAGCTGGAGCGCATCGAGGCGGACGGACCGGAGGAACTGTTCGCGCGCCGGCTGGGACGCCCCGTCGACCTGTCCGCGCAGCACCCGGTGCGGGCGGTGCTCGCCCGCGTCGCGCCCGAGGAGCACCTGCTGCTCGTCGAGGTGCACCACATCGCCGTGGACGGCTGGTCGTGGGGCGTCCTGCTGGACGAGCTCGCCGCCGGCTACCGCGGCGAGACGGTCGCCCCGCCCGCCCTGCGCCACACCGACCACGCCCGCGCCCAGTCCGAACGGCTGCGCGGCGAACGGCTGGAGCGGCTCCTCGGCCACTGGCGCGAACGGCTGCACGGCCTCACCCCGCTCGACCTGCCCACCGACCGCCCGCGCCCGCGCGTCTGGGACGGCTCCGGCGACGTGGTCCGCTTCGACCTGCCGGCCGACCTGGTCGCCGCGGTCGACGCCCTCGCCCGCGCCCGGCGCGTCACCCGCTACACCCTCCTGCTCACCGTCTACCAGGCGCTCCTCGGGCACTGGGCGGGCCGCACCGACGTCGCCGTGTGCAGCACGCTCGCCGACCGGTCCCGGCCGGGCACCGACAGGCTCATCGGCCCCCTGGTCAACACCGCCGTGCTGCGCGCCGACCTGTCCGGCGGCCCCGGTTTCACCACCCTGCTGGACCGGGCGCGCGGCCGCGTGCCGGTGGACCTCGCCCACGCCGAGGCCCCCTTCGACCTCGTCGTCGGCGCGCTCGGCGGCACCCGGGACCTGTCCCGGCACCCGCTCGCCCAGGCCTCCTTCACCCTGCTCAACGCGCCGATCAGACCGGTGCGGATGCCCGGCCTGGAGGTGACGCTGGTCGAACCGCCGCTGGCCGAGACCCCGCTGGACGTCTTCCTGGACCTGACCCTGCGGACCGACGGCAGCATCGCCGCCGTCCTCCAGTACGCCACCGCGCTCTTCGACGCCGCCACCATGCGCGCCTTCGCCCGTTCCTACACGGCCCTGCTCGGGGCCGTCCTGGCCGGCCCCGACACCCCCGTGGCGGACCTGCTGCGCGCCCTGCCCGACGTCCCCGGCGGACGCGGCCGTCCCCGCCCCGACTGGCACCAGGCGCCCGACCGACCGGCGGAGCCCGCGCCGCCGGTCGCCTTCTCCGGCCGTCCCGACGCCCTCGCGCTGCGCTGCGGGGAGGACGGCGTCAGCTACGCGGAACTGGACGCCATGACCGGCTCGCTCGCCGCCGCGCTGCGGGCCGCCGGGGTCACCGCCGGCGATCTTGTGGGCGTGCTCCTGCGCCGCGGCCCGTGGTCGGTCGCCGCCATCGAGGGCGTCTGGCGGGCCGGAGGGGCCTACGTGCCCCTCGACCCCGAACTCCCCGCCGAGCGGCTGCGGTACATGGCCGAGGAGGCCGGACTGGCCTGTGTGGTCGCCGAACCGGCCACCGTCGGCACCGCCGCTCCGCTCGCGCCGGTGACGGTGGACGTCACCGCGGTCGACCCGGCCGCGGACGGTCCCCGCCACCGGCCGCACCCCCGCGAACTGGCCCACGTCGTCTTCACCTCCGGGTCCACCGGCCGGCCCAAGGCCGTCGGCGTCGAACACGCCGCCCTCGCCTCGCACGTGGCCGCCGCCCGGCGGCGCTTCGGGATCACCTCCGCGGACCGGGTGCTGGCCTTCGCCTCCTTCGCCTTCGACGCCTCACTGGACCAGGTGCTGCCCGCCCTCACCTGCGGCGCCACCGTCGTCATGCGGCCCGACGAGCCCTGGCTGCCCACCCAGGTGCCCGAGATCGTCCAGCGGCACGGCCTCACCGTCGTCAACGTGCCCCCCACCTACTGGTCGGAGCTCACCCTCTCCCTCGACCGGCGGCAGGCCGCCGCCCTGGGCTCCCTGCGGCTGCTGATCCTCGGCGGCGAGAGCGTCCCGACCGACACCCTCGCCGCCTGGCGCGCCGCCGTCCCCGGAGTGCGGGTCTGCAACGCGTACGGGCCCACCGAGACCACGGTCACCGCCACCACCCACGACGCCGACGGCCCGCCGGGGGACACCGTGCCCATCGGCCGGCCCCTGGGCGACCGCCGCGTGTACGTCGTCGACGCCGACGGCGAGCCGGTGCCGGTCGGCGTCGAGGGCGAACTCCTCATCGGCGGCACGGAGGTGGCCCGCGGCTACCTCGGGCGCCCCGCACTGACCGCCGAGCGCTTCGTGCCCGACCCCTACGGGCCGCCCGGCGGCCGCCTCTACCGCACCGGCGACCTCGCGCGCTGGACGCCCGGCGGCGAGCTGGAGTTCCTCGGCCGCCGCGACGACCAGGTCAAGATCCGCGGCTTCCGGATCGAACTCGGCGAAGTGGAGACCGTGCTGCGCGCCTGCCCGTCGGTCGCCGCTGCCGCCGTCCGCCCCGACCGGGCCACCGGACGCAGCCTGACCGGTTACGTCGTACCGGCCCCGGACGCGCCCGCCGCCCCCGACCGGGCGGAACTGCGCGCCTGGTGCGCCCGCTACCTGCCGCACTACGCCGTACCGTCCGAGTTCGTCGTCCTGGACGCCCTCCCGGTCGGCGTCTCCGGCAAGCTCGACCGCTCCGCCCTGCCCGACCCCGCCCACACCCGCCCCGCCGACGACCCCGCGTACACCGCGCCCCGCGACGAGACCGAGCGGATCGTCGCCGAGGTGTGGGCCGACGTCCTCGGCCTGGACCGGATCGGCATCGACGACGGCTTCTTCGACCTCGGCGGCCACTCCCTGCTCGCCACCATGGCGGTCTCCCGGATCGCCCAGCGCCTGGGACGCGAGATCGAACTGCGCACCGTCTTCGAGCACCCCACCGTCCGGGAGTTCGCCCCGAGGGTGGCCGCCGCCCGGGCCGGCGGTGCCACCGGGATCGTCCCCGTCGACCGCGGCCGGCCGCTTCCGCTGTCCTTCGCGCAGGAACGCCTGTGGTTCCTGGACCGCACCTCCGACCAGGGCGAGTCGTACCTGCTGTGGTACTGCTGGCGGGTGCGCGGCGGCCTCGACCGTGCCGCGTGGCAGGCGGCCCTGGACGACCTGGTCGAGCGGCACGAGGTGCTGCGCACGGCCCTCCTCGAGGTCGACGGCCGCCCCGTGCAGCAGGTCTGCGACCCGGTCGCGGTGCCCCTGCTCTGGGAGCGGGCCCCGCAAGCCGCCGGCGAGCCGGAACGCCTTGAGGCCGTACGGCGCCTGGCCGCGGCGCACGCCACCCGCCGCTTCGACCTCGCCCGGCCGCCGCTGCTGCGGGCCGGCGTGTGGGAGCTGGCCGACGACGACCACGTCGTCCTGCTCTCCTTCCACCACGCCGTCACCGACGGCTGGTCCAAGGATGTGCTGCTGGACGAACTCGGCCGGCACTACACGGCCCGCCGGGCGGGCGGGCGCGCTCCGCTGGCGCCGCTGCCCGTGCAGTACGGCGACTTCGCCGTGTGGCAGCGCGACCGTGCCGACAGCGGCGCCCTGGAACCGCAACTCTCCTACTGGGAGCGGGTGCTCGAGGCCGCCCCGGTGCTGGAACTGCCCACGGACCGGCCGCGGCCCCCCGTCTTCACCGGCCGGGGCGGTGCGGTCGAGATCGACCTGCCCCGCGCACTCGTCGACCGGGCCGACGCCCTCGCCCGGGAGCGCGGCGCGACCCGCTTCATGGTGCTGCTGGCCGCCGCGCAGACGGTGCTGGCCCGCTGGACCGGGCAGACCGACATCTGCGTGGGCACGCCCGTCGCCGGACGCGGCCGGCTCGAACTGGAGCCGCTGGTCGGCTTCTTCGTCAACACCGTCGTCCTGCGCACCGACCTGTCCGGCCGGCCGGCCTTCCACACGCTCGTGGACCGGGTGCGCGACGTCGTCCTGGGCGCCTTCGACCACCAGGAGGTGCCGTTCGAACAGGTCGTGGGGCGGCTGCGCCCGGAACGCGACCTGTCCCGCAACCCGCTGTTCCAGGCCATGGTCGACGTCCAGGAGTCCTCCGCGACCGGCATCGGCCTGCCCGGTCTGGAGACGGCCGACGTCGCACTGCCCTGGGGGTCGGCCAAGTTCGACCTGACCGCCACCTTCGTGGTCCGGCCGGACCGCTTCGCGCTCAACGTCGAGTACGCCGCCGACCTGTTCGACCCGGACACCGCGACCCGGTTCGCCCACCACGTCGGCCGTGTCCTCGAGGCGCTGCTGGCCGACCCCACCGCGCGCGCCGACGAGGCCGCCCTGCTCTCGGCGGACGAGCGGCGGCACCTCGTCGCGGACGCCGGACGGGACGCGGAACCCGCACCGCCGTTCGAGGTGGCGGGCCCGCCGCACGCCCCGGCCGTCGTCTGCGAGGGCACGACCCTCGACTACGCCCGCCTGGACGCCCTCACCGGAGGACTGGCCGCGGCCCTGATCCGTGCGGGCACGGCCCCGGGCGACGCCGTGGGGGTGTGCGTCGACCGCGGCGTGTGGTCCGTGGCGGCGATGCTCGCCGTCTGGCGGGCGGGCGGCGTCTACGTCCCGCTCGACCCCCGGCTCCCCGGGGAGAGGCTGCGGTACATGGGCGAGGAGGCCGCGGTACGGCACCTGGTGTGCGACGCGGGCACCCGGGACCGCGCCGCCGCCCTCGGGGCCGTCGCCGTCGACGTCGGCGACGTCCTCCCCGACCCCGACGGACCCCGCCACGCCCCCCGCCGAGACGATCTCGCCTACGTCATCTTCACCTCGGGCTCCACCGGCCGCCCCAAGGCCGTCGGCATCGAGCACCACGCCCTGGACGCCCATGTCGCCACCGCCCGCGAGGCGTTCGGACTGACCGCGCGGGACCGGGTGCTCACCTTCGCCTCGACCTCCTTCGACGCCTCGCTGGAGCAGATCCTGCCCGCGCTGAGCACCGGGGCGACGGTGCTCGTGCGCCCCGACGACATCTGGGCGCCGGAGGAGCTGGCCGCCCGTGTCGCCGCCGAGCGGGTGACGGTCATGGAGCTGACCCCCTCGTACTGGACGGAACTGGTGGCCCGCCTGGACGTGCTGGCCCCCCGCCTGGCCTCCCTGCGGCTGCTGGTGACCGGGGGAGAGGCGCTGCCCGCCGACCCCCTGGAGCGCTGGTTCGCGCACCTGCCCGGGGTGCCCGTGGTCAACACGTACGGCCCCACCGAGGCGGTGATCTCCGCCACCGCGCACACCGTCACCTCGGCCCCGGCCGGCCGGGTGCCCATCGGCCGCCCGCTGGGCAGCCGCCGCGCCCACGTCGTCGACCCGCTCGGCGAACCCGTACCGCCCGGCGTGCCCGGAGAACTCGTCCTCGGGGGACCGGAGCTGGCCCGCGGGTACCTCGGACGGCCCGCCCTCACCGCCGAACGGTTCGTGCCCGACCCGTTCGGCACGCCCGGCGGCCGCCTCTACCGCACCGGCGACGTCGTACGCCGACTGCCCGGCGGGGAACTCGAGTTCCTCGGCCGCAACGACGACCAGGTCAAGATCCGCGGCTTCCGCGTCGAACCGGGGGAGGCCGAGGCGGTGCTCCGCGCGCACCCGGGGGTGAGCGGGGCGGCCGTCGTGGTGCGCACCCTCAACGGCGAGACGGCCCTCGTCGGGTACGCCGCGGGCGGCGGGCTGTCACAGGAGTCCCTGCGCACCCACTGCCGGGCCCGTCTGCCCCACTACCTCGTCCCCTCCGCGTTCGTCCTCCTGGACGCCCTGCCGCTGACCGTGCAGGGCAAGCTGGACACCGCGGCCCTGCCCGAGCCCGCGGCGCCCGCGCCGCACGCCGGCGTCGCACCGCGCACCCCGGCCGAGACGGTCGTGGCGCAGATCTGGTGCGAGGTGCTCGACCTGCCGAAGGTCGGCGTCCACGACGACTTCTTCGCCCTGGGCGGCCACTCCCTGCGCGCGGTGGCGGTCGCCTCCCGCCTGCGGACCGCCTTCGACTGCCCGTTCCAGGTCCGCGACCTGTTCGAGCACCCCACCGTCGAACGGCTCGCCGCCGAGGTGGAGCGGCGCCTGCTGGAGCTGATCTCGCAGATGAGCGACGACGAGATCGACCTGTCCCTCACGGCCGACCTCTGACACCCGGCCCCGGCCGTCCCCGCCCGCCGTCCCGGCCCCACCGCGGCCGCCGGGACGGCGGGCCACCACCCGGCGACCGCGCCCCTCACCGACTTCCTCCCCTCCAGAACCGAGATCGGAGCGCCCCCATGACCACACCCGACGTGCGTCCCGGCCCCGTCACCCCCGGCGGCGCCCTGTCCCCGGCCGCCCGGCGCCTGCTGGAACAGCGGCTGCGCGGCCGGGCCGCCGCCCGGGACACCGGCCCGGCCCGGGTCCGGCCGCGCCCGGAGCGGATCCCGCTGTCCGCGGCCCAGCAGCGCCTGTACTTCCTGGACCGGCTCGACCCCGGCGCGCCCACCTACCTGCTCCCCGCCGCCTGGCGCCTGACCGGCCCGCTCGACGTGCCGGCCCTCACCGCCGCCGTCGCCGGCCTGGCCGCCCGGCACGAGCAGCTGCGCGTGGTCTTCCCCGAGCACGAGGGCGTCCCCCACCAGCGGGTCCTGCCCGCGGGCGGCGCGGTCCTGGAGGTGACCGAGGTGACCGGCGAGGACGCCGGGGACCGTGAACGCCGGCTGGCTGCCGCCGTGCACGCGGCCGCCCTGCGCCCCTTCGACCTCGCCCGCGAACCCGCCTTCCGGGCCACCCTGGTGCGCGCCGCCGCCGAGGACCACGTCCTCGTCCTGGGCATGCACCACATCGTCTCCGACGGCTGGTCCCTCGACCTCCTCGTCCGCGACCTGGCCGAGCTGTACCGCGCCGGAACACGGGGACGCGCCGCGGAGCTGCCCGAACTGCCGCTGGACTACATCGACTACGCGATCCGGCAGCACGAGGACGACCAGTCCGCCGCGCTGGAGCACTGGCGCACCCGCCTGGCCGGGCTCACCCCGCTGGAGCTGCCCACCGACCACCCCCGGCCGGAGACCCCCTCCGGCCGCGGGGCCGTCCACCGCGTCACCCTGCCGCCCGCCCTCACCGACGCGCTCGCCGCACTGGGCCGCCGCGCCGGCACCACCACCTACATGACCGTGCTGGCCGCCTTCCAGGCCGCGCTCGCCTTCCACACCGGGCAGCACGACGTCGCCGTCGGCACCGTCGTCGCCAACCGGGAACGCGTCGAGACCGAGCAGCTCGTCGGCTTCTTCGTCAACACCCTGGTGCTGCGCGGCGACCTCTCCGACGCACCGACCCCGGCCACGCTGCTCGCCCGCACCCGGGAGCGGGTCCTGGAGGCCTTCCAGCACCAGTCCGTGCCGTTCGAGCGGGTCGTCGACGCGCTCAGCCCCGAGCGCGACCTGGCCCGCAACCCGCTGGTGCAGGTGCTCTACACGCAGTCCGGCGCCACCGCGCCCGGCTTCGCCCTCGGCGGGGCGACCGGGACGCCGTACCCGATCGGCCTGACCACCGCCAAGTTCGACCTCACCCTGGACCTGCGCGACGGCGAGGACCGCACCGAGCTGGCCTTCGTCTACCGGACCGACCTGTTCGAGGAGGCCACGGTCGCCGCCCTCGCCCGGCACACCGTCACCCTGCTCGAGGCCTTCTGCGCCACCCCCGACACCCCGCTGAGCGCCATCGACCCGCTCATCCCCGCCGAACGCGGCCACCTCCTCGGCCCCGACGGCCCCGCGGGCACCAATACCACCCTCACCCCCGAGCCGCGGACCGCGCCCGACCGGTTCGCCGAGCACGCGGCCCGCACCCCGCACGCCGTCGCCGTCAGCGGATCCGGCCGCTTCCTGACCTACGCCCGGCTCGACGCCCGCGCCTCCGCGCTGGCACGGCGGCTGCGCGCCGCCGGAGTGGCCCGCGGCTCGCTCGTCGGCGTCTGCCTCGACCGCACCCCCGACCTGGCGGTCGCCCTGCTCGGCATCTGGCGGGCCGGCGCCGCCTACCTGCCGCTCGACCCCTCCCACCCGCAGGCCCGGCGCGCGTTCACCGTCACCGACGCCGGCATCGACCTGATCGTCACCGACACCGCCACGCGCGCCGCCGTCGACTCCCTGCCCGCCCGGCTCGTGCTGCTCGACTCCGACGAGGGGACCGCCCCGGACGACGGCGGCGACAGCGTGCCGGCCCCGGACGACCTCGCGTACGTCATCTACACCTCCGGCTCCACCGGCCGCCCCAAGGGCGTGGAGGTCACCCACGCCAACCTGGCCTGGCTGCTCGCCGCCGCCGACCGGCACTTCGACTTCGGCCCCGCCGACGTGTGGACGCTGATGCACTCGCCCGCCTTCGACTTCTCCGTGTGGGAGCTGTGGGCGCCGCTCACCGGCGGCGGACGCGTCGTCGTGCTCGGCGCGGACGAGGTGCGCGACCCGGCGGCCGTGCACCGCGTGCTGCGCGAGGAGCGCGTCACCGTCCTCAACCAGACCCCCGCCGCCTTCAAGGGCCTGCGCGCCCACCTGGAGGACGCCGGAGCCGGCTTCGACGACCTGGCCCTGCGCACGGTGATCTTCGGCGGCGACGCCTTCGACGTGCGCGACTACCGCGACTGGTTCACCGCCCCCGGGCACCGGCCCGCCCTGGTGAACATGTACGGCATCACCGAGACCTGCGTGCACGTCACGATCCACACCGTGACCGAGGACGACGTCCGCGGCACGGTCCGCTCGCCGATCGGACGGCCGCTGGCCGGGCAGCACGGGTACGTCCTCGACCCCTGGGGCCGGCTCGTCCCGCCCGGCACCGTCGGCGAGCTGTACGTCTCCGGCGGCGGCGTCGCCCGCGGCTACCGCAACCGGCCCGGACTGACCGCCGAACGCTTCCTGGACGACCCCTTCGGCGCCCCCGGCGCCCG
The DNA here is from genome assembly GCF_008704515.1 of Streptomyces viridosporus T7A. NCBI lineage: Bacteria > Bacillati > Actinomycetota > Actinomycetes > Kitasatosporales > Streptomycetaceae > Streptomyces > Streptomyces viridosporus. The sequence continues at coordinate 1,361,290 of NZ_CP023700.1, read as the reverse complement.
CATGTACCGCACCGGCGACCTGGTGCGGGTGCTCCCCGACGGCCGGCTCGCCTACGTGGGGCGCGCCGACCACCAGGTGAAGATCCGCGGCCACCGGATCGAGCCCGGCGAGATCGAGACCGCGCTGCGCGCCCTGCCCGGCGTCCGGGACGCCGCCGTGGTGGCCCGCGCCGACGGCGGCACGGCCCGGCTGGTCGCGCACGTCGTCACCGCCGAGGCCCGCCCGCTCGACCCGCCCGCCCTGCGCGAGGGACTGCGGCTGAGCCTGCCCGACTACATGGTCCCGGCGCTGTTCGTGCGCCACGAGCGGCTGCCGCTGACCGCCAACGGCAAGGTGGACCGCGCCGCGCTGACCGCCGTGCGCGCCCGAGCCGCCGGACAGGGCGCCCACGCGGCGCCCGAGGGGCCCGTCGAGCAGGCCCTGGCCGGAGTGTGGGGCCAGGTGCTCGGCGCCGAACACGTCAGCCGCACCGACAACTTCTTCGACCTCGGCGGCGACTCCATCCTCGCCCTGCGCCTGGTCGGCCTGGGCCGCCTCGCCGGGCTCGCCTTCACCGTCGCCGACGTCTTCCGCGCCCGCACCCTGGCCGACCTGGCCGCGCTCGTCACCGACGCGGCCGACACGCCGGAGCCCGTCGCCCCGTTCTCCCAGCTGGACCCCGCCGACGCCGGCCGGCTGCCGGACCACCTCGCCGACGCCTACCCGCTCACCATGCTCCAGGCGGGCATGCTCCACGAGATGCTCGCCGACCCCCGGCGCGGCGCCTACCACAACGTCACCGACCTGAAGATCACCGTCCCCGAGGGCTTCGACCTCGACGCCTTCCAGGCCGCCGTGGACGCGGTGGTCGCCGGCCACCCCATCCTGCGCACCTCCGTCGACCTCGTCTCCTACCGCGAGCCCCTCCAGCTCGTCCACCGCACCGCCCACCTCCCCGTCGGCTACACCGACCTGCGCGCCCTGCCGCGCGAGGAGCAGCGGGCGCGCCTGCGCCGCTTCGTCGACGAGGAGTTCGACCGCCGCTTCGACCTGGCCGCCGCCCCCCTGGTCCGCATCCACCTGCACCACGTCACCGACCACGACCTGCGGCTCGTCCTCACCGACTGCCACGTCGTCCTGGACGGCTGGAGCCTGACCTCCCTCGTCGCCGACCTGCTCGCCCTGCACCGGGAGGCCGTCGCCCACCGCACCGCACCACAGCCGCCGAACGCGCCGCCGTTCGCCGAGTACGTCGCCCTGGAACGCGCCGCGCTGGCGAGCGAGGAGTCACTGGCGTACTGGCGCGACCGGCTCGCCGAGCTGCGGCCGGTCACCCTCCGCCGCCGCACGGACGGCGCCGCCGGGGACCACCCGCCGGTCCACGAGGTCCGCCGCTCCTACGCCCACCTCGCCGAACGCATCGGCCGGCTCGCCAGGGAAGCGGGCGTACCGCGCCGCACCGTGCTGATGACCGCCTTCCACCACACCATGAGCCTGTTCGCCGACCGCGACGACAGCGTCCTCGGCCACAGCATCGGCCTGGTCACCAACGGCCGTCCCGAACTGCCCGGCGCCGACCGGATGCGCGGACTGTTCCTCAACACCGTGCCGTTCGGGGTGGCCCGCCCGCGCGGCACCTGGCTCGCCTACCTGCGGGACGTCTTCCGGGCCGAGCAGGACATGCTGGCGCACCGCAGGGTCCCGCTGGTCCGCATCGCCGCACTCCGGCCCACCGAACCGCGGCTGACCGACGCCGTCTTCAACTACGTCAACTTCCACCGCCTCTCCCACGACTCCTGGGACGACTCCCTGGAGATCGCCCGCACCATGTTCCCGCTGCTGGTCAACGCCAGTGTCAACGCCTTCACGCTCGACGTGGACCCCGCGTACGTGGCCCCCGCCACCGCGGAGCAACTGGCCGACGTGTACTGCGCCCAGCTGGAGGCCATGACCGCCGCCCCCGACGGCCGCGTCACCCGGCCCGCCCTCACCGGCGCCGCCCGCGCCACCGCCCTCGACGACTGGGCCCGCGGTCCCGTCGTCCCGTCCTCCCCGCTGCTCCTGCACGAGCACATCGCCGGCCACGCCGCCCGCACCCCGGAGGCGACCGCCGTCGAGCACCTCGGGCAGCGGATCACGTACGCCGAACTGAACGAGCAGGCCGAGCAGGTGGCGCGCCGGCTGCGGCGGCTCGGCGTGGGGCCCGAGACGGTGGTCGGCATCTGCGCCGAACGCGGCCCGGACCTGGTGCGCGCCGCCGTCGGCGTGCTGCGCTCCGGCGGCGCGTTCCTGCCGCTGGATCCGCAACATCCCACCGAGCGGCTCGCGTTCATGGCACAGGACAGCGGGATGCGGGTGCTGCTGACCCAGCGGGCCCTGGCCGGCACGGTGCCGTTCGCCGGGCCGGTCGTCCACCTCGACGCCCCCGCGGAGCACCAGGAGCCCGTGCCGGGCGGCCCGGAGGCCGACGCCGACACCCTCGCCTACATCATCTACACCTCGGGCTCCACCGGCACCCCCAAGGGCGTCGCCGTCGCGCACCGCGGCCTGTCCAACATGCTCGAGGGCCAGCGCGACCTGGTGGACCCCACCCCCGAGGACCGCGTCCTGCAGTTCGCCTCCTTCGGCTTCGACGCCTCGATCCTGGAACTGACCTGGTCCCTCGCCAACGGCGGCTGCCTCGTCACCGCCCCCGGGGACGACCTGCGCCCCGGACCCGACCTCGCGCGCACCCTGCGCGAGAACCGCGTCACCGCCGCCATGCTGCCGCCCAGCGCCCTCGCCGTCCTCGGCGAGGACACCTTCCCCGGCCTCAGGGTGCTCCAGGTCGCCGGCGAGGCCTGCCCGGCCGAACTCGCCGACCTGTGGTCGCGCGGCCGCCGCTTCCAGAACGTCTACGGCCTCACCGAGACCACCGTGTGGTCCCTCGCCGCCGAGCTGACCCCCGGCCGGGGCCGCCCGCCCATCGGCACCCCGATGCGCAACACCCGCGTCCACGTCCTCGACGACGACCTCCAGCCGGTCCCGGCCGGCGTCCCCGGCGAGATCTACCTCGGCGGCGACGCCGTCGGCCGCGGCTACCTCGGCAGGCCCGCCCTGACCGCCGCCACCTACGTCCCCGACCCGTACGGGGCCCCCGGCGAGCGCCTGTGCCGCACCGGCGACCTCGGCACCCACCGGCCGGACGGCTCCGTGGAGTGGCTGGGCCGCCGCGACTCGCAGGTCAAACTGCGCGGCTTCCGCATCGAGCTGGGCGAGATCGAGCACGCCCTGAGGCAACTGCCCGACATCCGGCAGGCGGTGGTCCTGCACCGCACCGACCTGCCCGGTGAACCCGCCCTCGTCGCCTACCTCGTCCTCTCCGGAGGGCACCGGCCCGCTCCGGAGGAGCTGCGCGGCGCCCTGCGGACCTCCCTGCCCGGCTACATGGTGCCCGCGCGGTTCGTCGTCCTCGACGAGATGCCCGTCAACCGCAGCGGCAAGACCGACAAGCGGGCGCTGCCCCTGCCGCCGGCCGAACTCGACCGCGCCGACACCGAGTACGTCGCCCCGTCCGGTGCCGCCGAGAAGGTCCTCGCCGAGATCTGGCGCGAGGTCCTCGGGCTGTCCCGGATCGGCGTCCACGACGACTTCTTCCGCATCGGCGGCAGCTCCCTGTCCACCGTCCGCGTCTCCCTGATGGCCACCGCGCGCGGCCTGCCGGTCTCCGTCGGCGACCTGATCGAGCACCCCACCCTCGCCCGGCTCGCCCGGCACGCCGTCCGCGCGGCGGGCGAGGGCCTGCCCGCCGCCGTCACCTCCGAGGTACGGCTGCGCGAGGGCACCGGGGAGCCCCTGTGGTGCGTGCACCCCACCGGCGGCAGCGCCGCCTGGTTCGTCCCGCTCGCCCGCGCCCTGCCGCCCGGCCGTCCCGTGCACGCCTTCCAGGCGCGGGGCCTGCTCGGCGGCATCGACCCGAGCACCGTCACCGGCATCGCCGCCAACTACGTCGCCGAGATCACCGAACGCGGCGGCACCGGCCCGCACGCCCTGCTCGGCTGGTCCATGGGCGCCAACATCGCCCTGGAGATGGCCACCCAGCTCCACCGGGCCGGACACACCGTCGCCCCGCTGGTCCTCATCGAGCCCTACCTGCCCAACCCCGCCGCCCGCGCCCGGCTCCAGGGCGTCACCCGGGACCTGCGCGAGGCGCTGCGCCTGCGGGACCGGCTGCGCGACCTGCCGCCCTCCCCGCAGCGCGACCGGGCCACCGCCGAGCTCACCGCCACCCTGCTCGGAGCCGGCATGAGCCCGGCCGAGGCCGCCCTCGTCGAGGGCGCCCCGATCGAGGTGTGGCACTCGCTGCTCGCCGCCCTCGCCGCCTACGAGGTCCGCCCGTACCCCGGCCACGTGCACCTGGTGGTGGGCAGCGAGGCCGCGGGGCTGCCGCGCGGCCGCACCATGCCCGGCCTGGACGTCGACTACGACACCTACGTCGCCCGCTGGCGCGAGACGGCCAGCGGCGGACTCACGCTGCACGTCAGCGACGGCGACCACATGTCGATGATGGCCGAGCCCAGGGTGCGCGGCATCGCCGGCCTGCTCACCGGCATCGAGGAATCCGGCACCGCGAGGACCGCCGCCCCCGCCGGGCGCACCGGGACGGGAGAGAACCGATGACCACCCACGCTCCCGTCCTCACCGAGCGCTACCTGCTCTCCCCGGACATGATCGCCGACCCCTACGGCCACCTCGACGCCCTGCGCGACCACGCGCCCGTCCACTGGAGCCCCCTGCACCACGCCTGGCTCGTCACCGGGTACGACCAGGTGATGCGCTGCCTGCGCGACCCCGCGGTCTCCGCCGACCGGGTGCGGCCCCTGATGGACGCCGTCCCGCAGGGCGCCCGCGAGGACGCCGAGCGGGCCTTCGGGATCCTCTCGCGCTGGATGGTCTTCAACGACCCGCCCGAGCACCGCAGGCTGCGCCAGGTCTTCCAGGAGGCGTTCGCCGCCCGCGCCGTGGCCCGCTACCGCGCCTTCACCGAGAAGGCGACCCGGGCCGTCCTCGCCCGCAGGGCGACGCCCGGCCGCACCGGCGACCTCCTGGCCGACGTCGCCAGGCCGCTGCCCGCCCTGGTGTTCGCCCGCTGGCTCGGCGTCCCGCCCACCGACGGGCCCTCCTTCTGGTACTGGAACGCCCGCGTCGCCGACCTCGTCCTCGGCACCGCCCAGGAGGAGAGCGAGTACCGGGCCTCCCTCCAGGCGCTGGTGAGCCTCGACGACTACCTAGGCGCCCTCGTCGCCCGGCGGCGCGCCGAACCGGGCGACGACCTGATCAGCCAGGTGCTCCGGGAGGGCCGGGTCGGCGACTCGGTCACCGAGGAGGAGTTCGTCGGGATGCTCACCCAGATGGCGTTCGCCGGCGGGGAGACCACCAGCAACCTCATCGCCAACACCGTCCTGGCCCTGCACACCCGTCCCGACCAGCTGGCCGCCGTACGGGCCGAACCCGAACTGGCCCAGGGGGCGGTGGAGGAGACCCTGCGCCTGGACGGCCCGTCCAAGATGTCCATCCGCACCGCCGCCCGCGACCTCGACCTCGACGGCCGCACCCTGCGCGCCGGGGACCGGATCTTCCTCGTCACCGCCGCCGCCAACCGCGACCCGGCCCGCTTCCCCGACCCCGGCCGGTTCGACGTCCGCCGCTCGGGCGCCACCCACCTCGGCTTCGGCTTCGGCGCCCACTTCTGCATCGGCGCCGCCCTGGCCCGCCTGGTCGCCGTGGCCGCCGTCCGCACGCTGGTGTGCGACCACCCCGGCCTGACCCTCGCCGACCCCGGCCGCCCGACCTGGCAGCCCTCCCTGCTCAACCGCGGCCTCACCGCGCTGCCCGTCCACTACTGACCGGGCCCCGGTCCGACGAAAGGCACCCCATGGCCACCACCCTCGCCGACGCCGGCCCACGCCTGTGGGCCCCCGTCCGGCACCGGTCCTTCCGGCTCCTGTGGACGGGGCAGGCGCTGTCCCTGCTGGGCGACGGCTTCAGCGTCGTCGCGTTCTCCTGGATCACCCTCGGCCTGACCGGCTCCACCCTCACCCTCGGCTACGTCCTGGCCTTCCAGGCCGTCCCCCGCGCCCTGTTCACCCTGGTCGGCGGCAGTCTCGGCGACTCGATGTCCCCGCGCACCCTCATGGTCGCCTCCAGCTGGACGCGGGCCGTGCTGATGGCGGCCGTCGGACTGGCCGGGCTGAGCGGGAACCTGACGGTGTGGATGCTGTGCGCCGCGGCCGCCGCCTTCGGCACCGTCGACGCCTTCTTCCAGCCCGCGCGCGTCTCCATCCTGCCCTCGGTGGTCGACGACGAACTGCTCACCCCGGCCAACGCGCTGATGGGGGCCGGCGCGCGGACCGCCGCCGTCCTCGGTCCGGCCGTCGGCGGCCTGGTCATCGCGTTGACCCGGGCGCCGGTCGCCTTCCTCGTCGACGCCGTCTGCTTCGCCCTGTGCGGCCTGTGCGTGGCCCGCGTCCGCACCCGCCCCAGGGCGCCCCGCGCCGACACGGACGCCACGCCCGAGAAGCAGGCGTCCCTCGCCGCCCGCATCCGCGAGGGCGTCGCGTACACCGCCCGCGACCCGCGGCTGCGGACCGTCGTCGTCCTCGACACCGCCGTCAACTTCTGCTATGCCGGACCCTTCACGGTCGGCTTCGCCACCCTCGCCGACCAGGTGCTGCGCGGCGGCTCGGCCACGCTCGGCGTGCTCAACGGCTCCCTCGCCGCGGGAGCCGTGCTCGGCACGCTCGCCGGCGGCGCCCTCGGCGGGCGGCCCAGGGTCGGCCTGCTGGTGGCCGCCCTGGCCGGCTGGCTCGGCGCGGGGATGGCCGTCCTGGGACTGGTGCACAGCACCCCGGTCGTCGTGGCGACCGTCCTCGCCATGGGGTTCGCCATCGGCTTCCAGGGCGTGTTCGGACTGAGCTGGATCCAGCGGAACATCCCCCGGGACGTGCTCAGCCGCGTCGTCTCCGTCGACATGGTGCTCGGCTACGCCGTCGCCCCGCTGTCGCTGATCGTCTGCGGTGCGCTGGCCGGCAGGGGCGCGCTCGCCCTGTTCTCGGTGGTGGCCGCGGTGCTCGCCGCGACCGGCCTGGCGGTGCTGGGCTCCAGGGCGGTGCGCGAGATGCGGTAGGCGGCTCCCCGCAGCCCGGGCGCTACTCCCGCAGGGCGGCCGACCGCGCGCACAGGTCCGCGCGGTTGGCCGCCCCCGTCTTGGCGATGAGGCTCGCGATGTGCTTCTCCGCCGTGCGGGGCGAGATGAACAGCCGGTCGGCGATGTCCTTGTTGCTGAGCCGCTCCGCGAGCAGCCGGAACACGTCGAACTCCCGTACGGTCACGCCCTGGGCGAGCAGTTCCCGCGGGATCGAGCGGGTGCCGGAGCGGTGCTGGTGCACCGGGGCGCCGAAGCGGCGCAGCGCCGCCCGGCAGGCACCGGTGACGGCCGCGACGTCCCGCTCGTGGAAGTAGTGCTCGGCCTGCCGCAGCCAGCCCACCGCATCGCCCCAGCCGTCCTGGTGCGCCGCCTCCGCGATCAGCCGCAGCCCCAGGTGGCGGGCGAGCGGATACGGCTCCGCCGCCGCCAGCGCCGACTGCACCGCCGCCGCCGCGCGCGGCCCCGCGCCCTCCCGGCCCAGCAGCACGGCGTCGGCGAGCAGCACGAACTGGCGGTTCCACCGCATCCGCGCCATCGCGGTGGCGGTGGTCTCCTCGTGCCGGGCCCGGTCCGCGTCGCCGGCGAGCACGTCCAGCAGCAGGACCAGGCCGTGGGTGCCGCCGAGGTGGTAGGTCGAGGGGTTGCCCGCCTCCAGCGCCTGCACCGCCCGCAGTTCGGCGCGCGCCAGGTCGCGGTCCTCCTCCAGCAGCGCGCAGAAGGCGCGGGCCAGACCGAGACTGAGCGGCTCCTCCTGCGAGCCCGCGCCGTCCCACTCGGTGAACGTCGCCAGCGCCGCCTCCATCGCCGCCCGGTCCGCGCGGTGCGCCTCCAGGGCCGCCCGCGCCATCAGGACGTACCGCACGACGGGCGCCAGGCGCAGCCGCCGCGCCACCGCCAGGCAGTCCGCCGCGGCCGACCGCGCGGCCTCGTGGTCGCCGCGCAGCACCGCGTCCAGGACCAGGATGCCGTCCACCGTGTGCACGATGTTCACCGAGCCGAGCCGCAGCGCCTCCTCCCGTGCCGCCAGCAGGCCGGAGGTGTCGCCCTCGGCGAGCCAGGCGTTGCCGCTCATGCGGGTGGCCGCGTACATGCGCTGCAGGGGCAGCCGGTGCCGCTCCGCCGTCTCCAGCGCCTGCCGGAGCATGTCCGCGGACTCCTCCGGGTCCCGCTCGCGGGCGACGGTGGCCAGCAGCTCCCGCGCCTGGCAGACGACGACCGGCAGGCCGTGCCGCTCGGCGGTGTCCACCGCCGAGCGGGCCAGCTTCTCCGCGTGCTGGGTGCGGTCCGGGCCCGGGGTGTCCAGCGCGAGGTAGGCGGCCGTGACGTCGACGGCCGCGGTCGCCGCCTCGTCCGGGGCCGCCGCCAGGACCTCGCGGGCCCGGACGATCTGCCGGTTGCCGTCGCTCCACCGGCCCGCCGTGTGCGCCACCTTGGCCAGCCGGGTGTGCAGCGTGGCCAGTCGCACGGCGCTCAGCCCGGCCCCGCCCAGCGCGTGCAGGTCCTCGGCCAGGTCGAAGGCGCGGGCGAAGTCACCGGCCTCCGCGAGCGCGGGCAGCAGGTTCTCCAGCACCGAGGCACGGGCCTGCGGATCGCCGGCCCCGGCCAGCAGCTCCTCGGCCCGGCCGAGCAACGTCACGGCCGAGCCCAGGGCACCCGCCGCCAGGGCCCGCCCGCCGGCGTCCGCGTAGAGCAGTCCCGCCTCCACCCGGTCCCCGGCCTCGCAGCGCAGACCGGCGGCCAGCGCGCACCAGTCGCCCTCGAGGTCCGGGTGCAGTTCCTCGACGGCCCGCGCGCCCCGCCGTGCCAGCTCCGCCCGCTGACCCGGCGTCATCTGCGTGAACAGGGCCTCGACGGTGGGGGAGTGGCGGAAGGAGTACCAGTCGGGGGCGGGTTCGTCGGGGATGACCAGCCGGGCGGCGACGCCCGCGTGCAGATGGCTCAGCAGGGTCCGGTCGTCGGCGCCGGTCATGCGCTGGAGCACGGTGAGCGGGAAGCGGCGGCCCAGCACGGCGGCGGCCGACAGCAGGGTCAGGCCCTGCGCGCCCAGCCGGTCGATGCGGCGCAGGATGCCCCGGGCCAGCGTGGAGGAGACGTCACGCCGCAGGTCGCCCACCGCGCGCCAGCCGTCGGTGCCCTGCACCAGGGTGCCCGCCCCGATCATGGACTGCAGCAGTTCCTCGACCAGGTAGGGACTGCCCGCGCTGTCCTCCCACAGGCGGTCCAGGACCGCCGGCGGCACCTCGTGCGGGCCGTCCGCCCCCAGGTGCGCCGCCGTCATCTCCTCCACCTGGGGCCGGGTCAGCGGCGGCAGCTCCGCGAGGGCGGCGGTGCCCCGGCGGCGGGCGGACTGCGCCAGGTCCAGCGCGTCGCTGAAATCGGTCCGGACGGTGGCCAGCAGCAGGACCGGCGTGTACTCCAGGTTGTCCACCAGGTACTCGAGGACGCCGAGCGTCTCGGGGTCGGCGTCGTGCAGGTCCTCCAGCAGCAGCAACTGGCCCTGTCCGCGTCCGGCGGCCAGCAGCAGGCGCAGCACCGCCTCGCCCAGGATCACCATGGAGCTGCCCTCACGCTCCCCGGTGTCCCACTCGGGTATCAGCCGCCCGAGGACCGGCCGGTACGGGCCGAGGGCCGCGTCGTCCAGGGGCTCGCCGCCGCGGAACAGCGGCATCAGCGCCTCGGTGAGCGGACGGAACGGCACCGCCGGTCCGGTGGTGCTGCTGCGGCCCCGCAGCACCCGCATCCCGGAGCCGAGCGCGCCGCCCACGGCCTCCGCGGCGAGCCGTGACTTGCCCACTCCGGCCTCGCCGACCAGGAAGACGACACCGCCGCGTCCCTGTCTCGCCCGGGTCAAGGCGCTTTCGAGCAGGCCGATCTGAGGGTCCCGCCCGACGAGGGAAGGCGCATGGGAACGCATGGACGCAGATGATAATCAGGATGTCGGAATCTGTGACAGATCGCATCGGCGCAGGTTACGCACCGTCATGTCACCCGGCCCCGGCCCGGAGCGGGCGGACGCCGTGCCGGAGGCGGAGGCCGGTGCCGGACGCACCGCGGCGCGGGCCCGGCCGGCGGGCCCGCGCCATCACGAGAAGTGACGACCGCGAGGAGTCAGTTCGGCGCGGAGACCGAGGTGTCCAGCGAGGTCAGCGTGATGACGATGCCGCTGGTCAGGACCATCCCGGCCAGGACGCGGGCGCGGGCGCAGGCGCGGTTGCGGCCGGTGAGCGTGATCCCGCCCGCCGCGTCCTGCTCCTCGGCGGTGCTCGGGACGGAGTCGGCGGCGGCGGTGGTGGTCAGGTGCTGGTCCATCGGTGGTCCCCTTCTGGTGTCCGTACGGCGGGTACGGGGGTGGAGGTGGAAGTGCCGTGGTTCCGGGGCGTCTTGCCGGTCTCAGTGGTCGGGGTGGGACAGGAGCAGGACGGACGGGACGGTGCCGGGGTGGGCGAGGCGGAGCAGCCCGTACCCGATGCCGGACAGTCCGTCGAGCAGCCCGGGGGAGGGAACGTGGTCGGGGGTGGCGCAGCGGTGGCTCTGCGCCTCGACGAGGGCGAGTGCCTGGCCGGCGCGCCGGGTGAGCGCGTCGGTGGCGGCCCGGTCGCCCAGTCCGGCGCGCACGGCCAGGGCTTCCAGCGTGCCGAGCGTGCCCTGTCCGAGGCTGAGGTCGGGGCGGACGCCGGTGTCCGCCGGCCGGACCGCGACGCCGGGCGGGCCGGGTGCGGGGGAGAAGTGGGCGGCGACGGCCGCCGCTCCGGCGAGTCCCCTGGACCACGACGCGTCCGCGGGGGCCGCCCCGGCGTCCCGCAGCGCGGTGTCCAGCAGCGCCCGGGCGGCGGCCGTGTGCGCGGCGGTGTCCCGGGGGCGGCGGGCGGCGTACCGCAGCAGGGCCCAGGCGATGCCCGCGGCACCGTCGGCGAAACCGGCGGGGAGGCCGTTCGGGCGTCCTGACCCGCCGGCTCCGGACGGCACGCTCCCGTCCGCGCCGGTCACCGCGCCGAGCAGCCGGTCCGCCAGGACGTCCGCCAGTCGCAGCGCCGCCGGGGCACCGGTCGCCTCGTGCACGGCGGCGGCGGCGGTCAGCGCTCCGGCCGTACCGCCGGCGAACCCCGGCTCGGGCGAGGCGGACGCGGCGTGTCCGAGGGCGGTGAGCGCGTCCGGCAGGCAGTCCGCCGGCCCCGGGCCGAGCAGCGCCGACAGCCGCAGCACCGCGTACACGATGCCGCCGAGACCGTCGTACGCGCCGGGTCCGGCCGCCGCGCTCAGCTCGGGATCGTCCGCCAGGGCCTTCAGCAGGGCGGGCAGCGGGCGGACCGCCTCCCGGGCGAGCGCGGCGTACCGGCCCGCTCCGGCCAGCGCGTCCGTGTGCGCCAGGAACAGCGCCACTCCGCAGTAGCCCTGCGCGAGTCCGGCGCCCATCGGCAGCACCGCCCAGTGCGGGCCGGACACCCTTTCCAGGCCGAGCCAGTTGGTCCGGCCGCCGTCGCGGACCGCGCGGGCGGCGAGTTCGTCGGCGATCCCGCACGCGGCGGCGAGCAGCCGGGACGCGTCGGGCGCGACGGCCGGCACCGGCCCCACCGCCAGCTCGGACCGCGGACGCCGCAGAGGGGATCCCGCGCCCCGCGCCGCGATCGTGGCCGTGATGATCCACTCCTGGTCGTGGCAGTCGACCTCGTCCATCCGGGCGATCTTTCCCCGCACCGAGGCCAGGCCCGCCACCGGCAGCACGCCGGGCAGCCACGTGCCGTCGTCGGCCCGCACCGCGGTCCCCGACGGCCGGTGCGTGAACAGCGGGACGTCCCCGCGCCACAGCGCCGCCGTCTCGTGCTCGATCAGCCGCCGGCGGGCCTCGTCGTGCTCGGACTCCGTCCACAGCACCGCGAAGACACCCTCCCGGGCGAGCGCGTCGCCGAGCAGCGACGGGTGGGTCGACTCCTCCAGCAGTGCCGCGTACAGGCGGGTGGCGCGGGCGATGAGCCGGGCGGGCCGGTCCGCGCCGGACACCAGCGGGCCTTCCTCGCCCAGCAGTTCGTGCCCGTCGGCGGCGAGCGCCGCGTACGCGGCGCGGAAGCCCTCCAGCAGCGCGGCCCGGTGGTCGGCGCCCTCCAGGAGGCGGCCGGCGGGCAGCGGCTGGTTGTGCGCCGCGGGGCTGAGCAGGGGACCGCGCACGGCCCGCATGGTGTCCAGGCCGCTGTCCCGCCAGTGCAGGCCCTCGCTCGGGTAGGTGCCGTCGGTGGACCGGCCGAGCGCGGAGATGTCCAGGGCCCCGTGCTCCCCGATCAGCAGGTGCGGCAGCAGGCAGGTGCGGTGCACGGACGCCTGCAGCGCGTCCGCCGCCGGGTCGGCGCCCGCCGTCATGGACTGCGCGAGCCCGGTGTGCAGCAGCGTCTCGGCGTCCACCAGGACCGGCTGGTCGCCGCAGGCGATGACGTTCTCGTAGTGCATGTCGGCGCCGTCCACCGCGTACAGCAGGGCCAGCAGCGCGCCCTGGCGCCGGTAGAAGGCGTCGGTCTCGGTCACCGACCGGCACCAGCGGTGCTCGACGAACTCCAGCCAGCCGTACGCCTCGCGGCGCACACTGCGCGGGGTGCGCAGGCCCAGCCCGGGCACCTTGGCGTTGAGCCAGCCCACCAGGTCGTCGAGGAGGGCGTGCTGGCCGAGCGGCCGCGGCTTGTAGACCAGCCGCCCGCCGGCGAAACGCAGGATCGCGACGGACCGGTTGCCCTGGTGGGCGTCCCCGCGGCCGAGGTCCACCCCGGTGAGCGGTCCCGGGTCGCGTCCGCCGAGGAGCCCGGCGGTCAGGTCCTCCCGGTCGGCCGTGAAGCGGGCCGCCAGCTCGGCGGTGGCCGCGGTCGCGTCCAGCGCGGTCCGCGCGAGCATCCGGGCCAGTACCGGGTAGGCGGCGAACAGGGCCCCGAGGCCCCGGCGGGTGCCCGTGGCGGCGACGAAGGCGTCGAACCGCTCGCGCGCGCCGGCACCGGCCAGCCGTCCGGCGCGCCGCGCCGTGTCGAGTTCGTGGACCAGGGTCCGCGCCGCCTGCCGGACCAGCTGGTGCGTCAGCCGCCGCGCGAACGCGTCGCGCCACACGGCCGGTTCGCCCTCCGCGGCCGCGGGCAGCAGCTCGGCCAGCCGCGCGGTGGCGAAGGCGACGATCGGCCGCACGACGGGAGCGAAGGCGTCGGGTCCCTCGCCTCCGCGGGCCGGCCCCGCCGGCTCCTCCGCGGCGTTCGCCAGGGCGGCTTCGGCGTACCACGCCCAGTCGGGCTTGGCGGTGCGGCCGGCCAGCCGCTCGGCGGACTCGCCGGCCAGCGCCGCGGCGGTGGCGCCGGCCACGCCGAGGTGGGCCAGCCGCAGGGCGAAACCCTCGGCGTCCCCGGCGGCCCACGGGGCGGGCACGGCGGCGGCTTCGGCGGGCGCCCCGGGAAGGCCGGGTGCGGCGAGCCGTTCCGCGAGGGACAGCGCCGGCGCCCACCACGAGGGCGGGAGGTCGGTGCTCCGGGGAGTCGGGAGGCTGGCGGTCTCAGTCACGGGAAAGAAGGTCGCAGACCGGCCGCACCCCCCACATGGGTAAGCGTCCCCCATATTCTGCGCGGCCCCCGCCGCACTCCACGCGCCGGCCGGCCCGCCGACCGAGGAAGCCGCAGGTCGGCGGCCTGCTCGTCCGGTCGGCGCGCATGGGTAGCGGGCCGCCGCGGGGGGACGCGGTTCTGCGCGTTCGGCCCTTGTGCCAGCACCCGGCGTGTGCGTCGGCCCCCCTGTGCCCCCGCTCTTCGGGGTACGGACCCCCAGGGCCCGCTCCCACCCGCCCCCGCACCGGCCCCCGGACCCCCACCCGCAGATCACCGCCACCGCGCCGGTCCGCCGGCGGGCGCCGCACGACGGGCGGCGAGGCGGTCGCGGGGGAGCGGACGCCGACGGGGACGGCCCCCTCGGCCGGAAAGGTGGGGACCGGTTACCGATGCCCACGCATCCCCGCCCACGGCACGGTGGTGCGCAGTCCCCACCGCAGCACCGCCCGGAGCGTGCACGACCGGGCGGACGAACTACCTAGGAGTAGCAGATGGGAGCACCCGTGACCGTCGGCGTGGTCGCCCTCGACCCGGTGCTGGAGGCCGGCACGCGCACGACCCTGCTGGCCTGCCCGGACCTGACCGTGTGCGAGCCCGCGGACGCGCGGGTCGCTGTCCTCACCGTGGACCGCCTCGGACCGGCCGAACTCGACATGGTGCGCGCCACCCGCGCCCTGAGACACAGCCCCGCCGTCGTCCTGGTGGCGGGCGCCCTCGCCTCCGGCGACGTCCTGCACGCCCTCGCCGCCGGCGCCCGCGGCCTGCTCCCGCGCCGGGACGCGGACGCGCCCCGCCTCGCCCACGCGGTGCTGGCCGCCTCCCGCGACGACTGCACCCTGCCGCCCCGCCTGCTCGAACAGCTCCTGGACCGCCCGGCCGACGTCCGGCACGGCACCGGAGGCTGGGCCGAGGGCATGCTGTCCGACCGGGAACGCTCGGTGCTGCGGCTGCTCGCCGACGGCCACGAGACGGCCGAGATCGCCCAGCGGCTCGCCTACTCGCCGCGCACCGTGACCACCGTGGTCCACGACATCACCCAGCGGTTCCGGCTGCGCAACCGCGCCCACGCGGTCGCCTACGCGCTCCGGGCGGGTCTGCTGTGACCGCGACCCTGGCCGCCGCGCCCCCCGTGCCCGGTGCCGGCCCGGCGCCCGCACCCGTCGTCCTGCGCATCACGCCCTCGCACGGCGCGGACCGCGTCCGCGGCGTGGCCCGCCGGGCCGGGCTGGCCTGCGCGCCGGAGCACGGCGGACCCGGGACCGTCACCGTGGTCGCCGCCGCCGACGTCGCCCGGGCCCTGCGGGGCCGGCCGGACACCGGCCCGCTGGTCCTCGTGTGCGACACCGTCGGCCGGACGGACCTGCGGCTCGCGCTGCGGGCCGGGGCGGTCGTCCTGCGGACCGCCGACCTCACCGAGGAGAGCCTGGCGGCGGCGGTGCGCCGCGCGGCCCACCCGCACCCGAGCATCCCCTACCCGGAGCTCTCCCACCTGCTGACCGGTGGCGCGCGCCCCGGTGACCCGGCCGCCGACGGCGGGGGCCGGCCCGCCCTGACCGCCCGTCAGGCCTCGGTGCTGAGCCTCATGGCCGAGGGGTACGGCAACGCGGACATCGCCCTGCTGCTGGGCTGCTCCGAGCACACCGTCAAGAACGTCATCTACGAGATCATGGCCCGGCTGCAGGCCCGCAACAGGGCCCACGCCGTCGCCCACGCCGTACGCCACGGCCTGGTGTGACGCGGGGCACGGGACGAACGCGGGGGAGGGGGAGGCCGTGGACACGAGGCCGCACCGGCCGGGCACCGCCTCCCGTCCTCCCGCGCGGCCGGGCCCCCGCGGCGCGGTGCGTCCGTCAGCCGGGGGGCGCGGGAAGCAGCCGCGGCTCGATCCGCTCCTCCACGGTCCGATCGCCGTCCCGGCGCACCAGGTACGCGCCCTTGTCCCGCTGCTCGGTCACGGCCTCGGCCAACTCGGTGCCGCGGTAGACCAGTCCCACCCCGTCGTCGGTGCAGTGGGCCGTCGTGAAGACGCCCTCGGCGACCAGCCGGTGGATCAGCGGACGCCGGCCCCCGTCGCTGTCGTAGTGCACCCCGTTGCCGTACGGCAGCAGGCCCAGCCCGTCGGTCACCGGGCGGAGTTCGGGGCCGAAGGAGTCCGTCGTGCCGCCCTCGTACCAGCAGATGGAGCCCGCGCTCACGCCGGCGAGGACCACACCGGCGCGCCACGCGCGCCGCAGGACCTCGTCGAGTCCGTGCACCCGCCACACGGCGAGCAGGTTGGCCACCGAGCCGCCCATCACCCAGACCACGTCGTGGTCGAGCACCGTGCCCTCGACGTCCTCCACGTTCGGCATCGGGAAGAGGTGGAGCGGGGTGAGGTCGAAGCCCGCGACCCGGGCGGCCTCGCCCACCCGTGCCGTGACGTGCTCGGCGTCGCCCACCGCCGTGCCCAGGTAGAGGACGCGGGGGCGCCTGCCGTGCACACCGGAGAGGTCGACCGCGTGGTGGACCAGGGAGTCGAAGAGGACCCGGGTGCGCGCGCCGACGCGATGCCCCCCGGAGGTGGCGACGATGGTCGGTTCCGGAGCGGTCACGCCGGTGATCGTAGCGCGCCGACTCCCTTGTGTCGGTGAGTCATTGGTGAAGGCATCGTGCTCCCGCCCCCTCGGGGACACCGGGCTGCGCGGCCACGCCGCGACACCACGGCGGGGGCCGGTCCACCGGACCGGCCCCCGCCGTGTTCGCCCGTACGCCCTCAGGGCGTTCGCAGGGCCACCGCCGCCGCGTACCCCGCCGGGACCGGGACGTCCCGCACGCTCCACCCCGGCTCCCGGAGGGCCGGCAGCGGCCCGGTGCCCACGTAGTCCAGCGCCGGGTCGCGCACCAGCCCCGTGCCCAGCCCCTTCAGGTAGGCCTCCTTGCGCACCCAGGCGCGGGTGAACGCGGCCGGACGCTCGTGCGCGGGCAGCCGCGCCAGCTCGTCCGCCTCCGCCGGGTGCAGCGCCGACTGCGCGCCGAGCACCGCCCGGGCCGTGGCCAGACCCTCCACGTCGACGCCGACCGGTGCCGGGGCGAGCGCCACCAGCACCAGGTCCCCGCTGTGCGACAGGGAGAAGTGCACACCCGGCGTGCGCAGGACCGGCCGCCCGTGCGGCCCGCCGCAGCCCGCGCACGGCTCCCGCGCCAGGGGCAGTGCCTCGGCGCGCACGCCGAGCAGCGCGCTCAGCACGTCGCGCAGGGCCGCGTGCGCGACCACGTACGCGTCGCGGTCGCGGTCGTGCCGGAACGCGCGGGCCCGGGCCCGTTCCTCCGTGTCCAGCAGCTCCCGCGCGTCCAGCAGGGTGCGCCGGTCCTGGACCCCGACGTGGGCCAGGTACAGCTCCAGCGGTCCCCGCAGGGCGCGCGGGCCCGGCGCCCGCGTCCGGTGCCGCAGCCCGGACAGGTCCAGCACGGCCGGGCCCGGCGGCCCGGGCGGCGCCGGCGGCGGGGCGTGCGCCGGCCGGTCCAGCAGCCGGCCCGCCCGCGGCTCAGACATCCGCCCCGGCCAGCCGGCGGCGCAGGCTGAGCGGGCGCATGTCCGTCCAGATCACGCCGATGTGGTCCAGGCACTCCTGCCGGCTGCCCCGCCGGCCCTCCGGGTGCCAGCCGGCGGGCACCTCGCGGTCCGCCCGCCAGATCGAGTACTGCTCCTCGTCGTTGCGCACCACGAGGTACACCTCGTCGGTGTCCGGACGGGCCTCGCCGGTGCCCGCGCCGGCCGTGGAGTGGGGTTGCGTCACGGTGAACCTCCCGCAGGTGATGGGGCCGGCCGCAGGTAGGGGCCGACGCCGCCAGCGTGCCGGGCGGCCGCCCGCCCGGGGCAGGGACGAACGCGCCGAGCCCGCGGCGCGCGTTGCTGCCGGATCTTCTCTGGTGCGTGCCGCCCCCGGCGCGGGACGGTGCTGTCCGGCCGGGAGCCCGGCAGCCCGGCCGGCGACCACCGCCCGGCCGGGCCGCGCGGCCTCCCCGCGCACCCCCTTTCCGGAAGGAGCACGCGATGTCGGACGAGCACGCACCGGTCCTGCTGCCGGGCGGAGGCTGGCGGCTCTGGGAGGAGTTCGCCCTGCGCGGCCCGGGCTTTCCCGCCGACGGCGTGCTGCGCCTGGCCCCGCCCGGACTGGCCGAGGCCGCCGACAAGTTCGGCCCCGGCACCGATCTGTCCGGACCCGAGTGGCAGGCCTTCGCCGAGGAGGTGTCGGCGGCCGCCGTGGACACCGCCCGCCACCTCCAGGAGGTCGCCGCCCGGCCCCGCTTCCAGGCGGCCCTCGCCTGGCAGAACCCGGCCGTGCTGCGCACCGGCATCGCCCCGTTCCTGCGCTGGACGCCGGGCGTGGACAAGCGCAGCAGCATGCCCCGCCAGCGGGAGGAACTGGTCGCCCACTACTGGCAGCGGTTCTGCGTGAAGAACGACACCATCGGCTTCTTCGGCCCCGTCGGCTGGGGCCGCTGGGACCCGGCCGCGCCGCACGCCGTCGCCGTGGACGCCGGCCGGGGCTTCCTCGCGGCGCAGGAGGTCTACTTCTCCGGCTGGGCCGTCGACGCCCTGGCCAAGGTGCTCGCCGAGGACGAGGAGCTGATGCGGTGGATCCCGCCGCGCCGGATGTCCTTCGTGCGCTGCGAGGACGGCGCGGTACGGGTCCCGGGGCGGCCCGCCCAGCCCGTCGGCGAGCTCCAGCAGGCCGTGCTCCGGCACTGCGACGGCACCCGGCACGTGGCCGCCCTCGCCGCCGAACTGGGCCTGGACGCCGACGAGGCCGACGGCACCGTGCGCGAGCTGGTCCGCCGGCGCTGGGTGTCCTGGCGCCTGGAGGTGCCCGCCGCCACCCACCCCGACCTGGCCCTGCGCCGCATCCTCGAACGCGTCCCCGACGGGGCCGCCCGCGACCGGGCACTCGCCAAGCTCGCCGTGCTGGAGCGCGGCCGGGACGCCGTACGCGCCGCCGGCACCGACGCCACCGCGCTGACCGCCGCGATCGGCGCCCTGGAGGCCGACTTCGCCGCCCTCACCGACAGCGAGGCCCAGCGCGCCAAGGGCGCGCGCACCGCCCCCTGCCGCGGGCTGGTGTACTCCGACGCCCGGCGGTCCGCCACCGCCACCGCCGGACCCGCCCTGCTGGAGCACCTGGAACCCCTCCAGCTGTGCCTGACGGCCGCCCGCTGGATGACGAACCGCTTCGCCGACGCCGTCCGCGCCCGCCTGCGCACCGTCCACGCCCGCCTGGGCGCCGACGGCACCCCGGTGGACCTCGCCACCCTGTGGATGCACACCCTGCCCTCCCCGCACCCCGACGCCGGCGACCTGATCGACGCCGTCCAGGCCGAACTGCGCGCCAAGTGGGCCCGGATCCTCGACCTCCCGGCCGGCGCCCGCCGCGTCCGCCTGACCGCGGCCGACCTGGCCGACCGGGTGCGCCACGAGTTCGACGAGCCCGGCGACGGCTGGTCCCTCGCCCGCTACGTCAGCCCCGACGTCCTGGTCGTCGCCGAGGACGCGGACGCCCTCGCCCGCGGCGACGTCGACCTCGTCCTCGGCGAGATGCACTGCGCGCTGAACACCATGGGCGCCTCCCTCTTCGTCCACCAGCACCCCGATCGCGACCGGCTCGTCGCCGAGACCACCCGCGACTTCCCCGCCCCCCGCCTGCTGCCCACGCTGCCCAAGGAACTGCCGCTGAAGTGGTCCACCCGCAGCCGGCCCTCCCTGGACCGGCCCGAGGACACCTGCGTGACCCTGGTCGACCAGACCGGCGACCCCTACCGCCCGCACGTGGTGCCGAGCGCGGACGTCCGCGTCGAGGACCGGGACGGCCGCCTGACGGCCGTCCTGCCCGACGGCACCGTCCACGACGTCCTCGACGCCTACGCCAACACGCTCACCCAGCGCGTCATGGACCGCTTCACCCTCCGGCCCGAGGGCGAGCACACCCCGCGCATCACCATCGACCGGATGACCGTCGCCCGCGAGACCTGGCACCTGCCCGTCCGCGACGCCGACTTCGCCGACGAGAAGAGCGAGGCCGCCCGGTTCGTCCGTGCCCGGCACTGGCAGCGCCGCCACGACCTGCCCCGCTTCGTGTTCGTCGTCTCCCCGACCGAACCCCGCCCGTTCTACGTCGACTTCGACAGCCCCGTGTACATCACCATCCTCGCCAAGGCGGCCCGCCGGCTCGCCCGCGAGGACCCCGGGGCCCGTCTGAAGGTCAGCGAGATGCTGCCCACCCCCGAACAGGCCTGGCTCACCGACGCCGACGGGCACCGCTACACCTCCGAACTCCGCTTCGTGGCCGTCGACCTGACCGTCACCGGCACCGGGGAGGCGTGATGCGCACCGTCGCCGACGACCTCGCCGCACACGCCGCCCGCCACCCGGAGCGCGTCGCGCTGGACACCCCCGCCGGTCGGATCACCTACGGCCGTCTCGCCGCCCGCACCGACGAGCTGACCCGGCTGCTGCGCGCCCACGGCGCCCGGCCGGAGACGGTGTGCGCCGTCGCCGTCGAGCACGGCGCCGACGCGGTGGCCGCGACGGCCGCGGTCATCCGCTGCGGAGCCGCCTTCCTCACCCTGGACGTGACCCAGCCCCGCGACCGCCTCGCGGCCTTCCTCCGCAGCGCGGGCGCCCGCCTGCTCCTGACCACCTCCGCACACGCCCGCGCCCTGGACACCGGCCTGCCCGCGATCCTCCTGGACCGGCCCGCCGCCACCGCGCCGGACGGTCCCGCGACACCGCCCCCACGGGTCGACCCGCAGGCCCTGGCCTACGTCAGCCACACCTCCGGCAGCACCGGCGAACCCAGTCCCGTCCTCGTCGAGCACCACGCCCTCGACGCCTACCTGCGCGACACCGCCCGCGCCTTCGGCCTCGGTCCGGACACCGTGGCCCTGCAGACGGCACCGCTCGGCTACGACGCCTCCCTGCGGGACACCTTCGCCCCGCTGCTGGCCGGGGCCCGCCTGGTGATCGTGGAACGCTCCCGGCTGCTGCGGCCCGCCGACTTCGCCCGCACCGTACGCGAACACCGGGTGACCGCGCTGCTCAGCACCACCCCGTCCTTCCTGGCCCACCTGGCCGGACAACCGGACCCGGCCGGCCCGCTGGCCGGCGTCGCCCTGGTCGCCTCCAGCGGGGAGTCCCTGCGCCCCTTCCTCACCGCCGGCGGCCGGCGGGTGGTCCCGGGCACGCTCGTCAACCAGTACGGCCCGACCGAGTGCACCATGACCACCACCCGCCACGTCGTCCCCGCCGAGCCCGACACGGCCGCCGACGTGGTCGGCGTGCCCCGCCCGGGCACGGTCGTCCGGGTGCTGGACGCCGACCTCGTCCCCGTCCCCGACGGCACCGTGGGCGAGGTGTACATCGGCGGCGCCGGCGTCGCCCGGGGCTACGGCGGGGACCCGGCCCGCACCGCCGCGTGCTTCCTGCCCGATCCCTGCGGCCCGCCCGGCGCCCGCCTCTACCGCACCGGCGACCTCGGCCGGTGGGGCCCGCAGGGCCTGACCTACGCCGGCCGCACCGACCGGCAGGTCAAGATCCGCGGCTACCGGGTGGACCCCGCCGAGATCGAGGGCGCGCTGCTGGCCCACCCGCGCGTCAGCGGCGCCGCGGTGACCGCGCACACCGACGACCGGGGACGCGTCTACCTGGCCGCCCACGTCACCGGCGACCTGACCGCCACCACGGACGCGGAACTCCGCGCCCACCTGGCCCGCTCGCTGCCGCCGCACCTGATGCCCCGCGGTTTCCGGCGCCACGACACGCTGCCCACCACCCGCGGCGGCAAGACGGACCGGCGCAGGCTGGTCGCCGGGAGCGCCCCGTGACCGCCACCGGCCTGCGGCCGACCACGGCCGGCACCCTGCCGGGCCCCGCCGACGTCGCCGCGGCCGCCGTCCGCATCGCCCCGTACGTCCGCCGCACGCCCCTGCTGCGCGGCCCGGTGCGGACGGCGCACGGCCCGGAACTGCTGCTGAAGGCCGAACACCTCCAGCACGGCGGCTCGTTCAAGACGCGCGGAGCCGCCAACGCCGTCCTGGCGCTGGACGCCGAGCGGGTCGTCACCGGCTCGTCCGGCAACCACGGCATCGCCCTCGCCCGGCTCGCCCGCTCCCTCGGCATCCGCCTGACCGTCGTCCTCGCGGCGGGCGCGGACCCCGCCAAGGCCGCCGCCGTCCGCGCGCTCGGCGCCGAGACCGTCCGGGTGGGCGGGGGAGTGGCCGAGCGGGAGGAACGGGCCCGCGCGCTCGCGCGGGAGACCGGCGCCACCCTCGTGCCCTCCTCGGACCACCCCCTGGTGGTCGCCGGGCAGGGCACGGTCGGCGCCGAACTCCTCGCCGACGCCCCGGGCACCGAGACGGTGTACGTCCCGACCGGCGGCGGCGGACTCCTCGCCGGCGTCTGCCTCGCCGCCGCGGACCACCCGGTCCGGATCGTCGGCGTCGAACCGGCCCGGACACCCCGCTACGCCCGCTCCCTGGCCGCCGGACACCCGGTCGAGCTGCCGCCCTGCACCACCGTCGCCGACGGCCTGCGCGGCCAGCGGCCGGGGCGCGTCCCCTACCCGATCATCCGTGACCGCGTCGACGACCTGATCGCCGTCGGCGACGCCGAGATCCTCGCCGCCGCCGCCCTGCTGCACCGCCTCGGCGTCGACGCCGAACCCAGCGGAGCCGTCGCCCTGGCCGGAGCCCTGCGCGCCGGCCGCCGCGAACGGGCCGTGGCCGTCGTCTCCGGCGGCAACACCCCCGCCCGCCTGCACGTCCCGCACCGCACCGGCACCGCCGCACCCGCACGGACGCCCGTGGCGACCACCACCATCGAGGAGCGCACACCATGACCGAGAACGCCGCCATCGCCACCCGCACCGCCGACCTGCTCGTCGACATCTTCCGCGACGTGCTCGGCCTGCCCGACCTGACCGAGGACACCGACTTCTACGAGGCGGGCGGCGACTCGCTCACCGCCTTCCAGATCACCGGACGCCTCGAGGAGATCCTCGGCGCGGAGGTGCCGGTCTCCCTGGTCTTCGCCTACCCCACGCCGCGGGACCTGGCCGAGGTCGTCGACGCCGACCACGGCCGCGCCTGATCCCCGCGGCCACCGCCCGGCACCCACCCCCGCGCGCCCCACGGCCCCGGCCCCCGGTGCGGCCCGCACCGGGACCGGGAGCCGGGAGGCCGGGGCGCACCGGCCCCGGTGTCCCGCCCTCCCCGCCGCACCCCCTGCCCGCACCGCGTCCGCCAAGGAGAGCCCCGCCATGACCGAAGACCCCGTACCGTCCCTCGGCCGCTGGCGGCTGTGGGAGCAGTTCGCCCTGCGCGGCCCGGGCTTCCCCGCCGACGGCGTGCTGCGCCTGGCCCCGCCCGGACTGGCCGAGGCCGCCGACAAGTTCGACGCGGACGCCCCCCTCGACGGCGCCGACTGGGCGGACTTCGCCCGCCTCTTCGCCGACGCCGCCGTGGAGACCGCGCACACCCTCCAGGACATCGCCCGCGCGCCGTCCTTCCGGGAGGCGGTGGCCTGGCAGAACCGTCCGGTGCTCACCTCCGGCATCGCCCCGTTCCTGCGCTGGAGGCCGGGCGTGGACAAGCGCAGCAGCATGCCCCGCCAGCGGGAGGAACTGGTCGCCCACTACTGGCAGCGGTTCTGCGTGAAGAACGACACCATCGGCTTCTTCGGCCCCGTCGGCTGGGGCCGCTGGGACCCGGCCGCGCCGCACGCCGTCACCGTCGACACCGGCTCCGGGCTGATCGCCGAGTCCACCGTCTACTGGGCGAGCTGGGGCATCGACGCGCTGGCCAGGACACTGGACGCCGATCCCGGCCTGCGGGAGTGGGTCGCCCCCCGCCGGGTGCCCTTCGTCACGGTGGACGGCGACCGGGTCCGCGTGCCCGGCAGGCGTCCGGTGACGGTCGGTGCCGGGGCCGCGGCCGTCCTCGCCCTCTGCGACGGCGTCCGCCCGGCGCGGGCGATCGCCGCCGCGCTCCCGGACCACGACGTGCCCGCCGTTCTCGCCGACCTGGTCGCCCGCCGCTGGGTGGTGTGGCGCCTGGACGTGCCCGCGGGCACCCACCCCGACCGGGACCTGCGGGCCTGGCTGGAGACCGTCGGCGCGCCGGAACCGCGCCGGCGGGGGCTCGCCGCGCTGGACCGGCTGGAGGAGGGCCGCGCGGCGGTGGCGGCCGCCCGCGACGTGGACGCGCTGGTCGGCGCGCTGACCGACCTGGAGCGGGAGTTCACCGAGCTGACCGACACCGCCGCCGTACGGGAGAAGTCCGTATCGACCGCGCCGTGCCGGGCGCTGGTGTACTCCGACTCCCGCCGCTCCGCGACGGCCCGCCTCGGTCCCGAGGCGCTGGAGGCGCTGCGCCCGCTGCGACTGCTGATGGACAGCGCCGGCTGGCTCACCTCGCGGCTCGCCGCCGCCGTCCGGACCGGGACGCGCGCGGTGTACGAACGCCTCGCCGCCGAGGGGCCGGTCGACCTGGCCTCCTTCTGGTTCGCCTGCCTGCCGGTGCTGCACGGGACCGCGCGGGCCACCGCCGACGAGCTCCAGGAGGAGTTCGCCGCCACCTGGCGGCGGATCCTCGCGGCCCCCGCGGACGCCCGCCGCGTGGCCGTCCGTTCCGCGGACATCGAGGCGGCGGTGCGGGAGGCCTTCACCGGCTCCGGCGGCTGGACGGCGGCCCGCTACCTGAGTCCGGACGTCATGGTCGCCGCCGACGGCCCCGAGGCGGTGGCCCGTGGCGACTTCACCCTCGTCCTCGGGGAACTCCACCTGGCCGCCAACACGCTGGGCGCCTCCCTCTTCACCCACCAGCACCCGGACGCCGGCGAACTGGTCCGGCTCACCGACCGGGACCACCCCGGACCGCGCCTGCTGCCGCTGATCCCCAAGGAGCACCGCGCCCGCCTGTCCGCCCGGGTCCGGCAGACGTTGCTGCGGCCCCGGGACTACCAGGTCGCCCTGACCGACTTCACCGCGGACCCCGCCCGCCCCCGGGCCGTGCACAGCGCCGACGCCGTCGTCGAGGAGCACGACGGCGACCTCGTCGTCCGGCTTCCGGACGGGGCGCGGTTCCCGGTGGCGGACGTCTTCTCGCACGTCCTGACCACCCTGTCGATGGACCTCTTCCGGCTCCTGCCCCAGGAGGGCCACACGCCGCGCGTCACCGTCGACCGGCTGGTGGTGGCCCGGGAGACCTGGCGACTGCCCGCGTCGGAAGCCGGGTTCGCCGACGACAAGGACGAGGCCCGCCGTTTCGTCCGCGCCCGGCGCTGGCGCGCCCGACTCGGCCTGCCCCGCTACGTCTTCGTCGTCTCCCCGGCCGAACCCCGGCCGTTCTACGTCGACTTCGACAGCCCCGTGTACGTCACGATCCTCGCCAAGACGCTGCGCCGGCTGGCCCGCAGGGACCCGCGGGGCACGGTCACCATCACGGAGATGCTGCCCACGCCGGAGCAGACCTGGCTCCGCGACGACGAGGGACGCCGGTACACCTCGGAACTGCGCTTCGTGGCCTTCGACACGGAGGCGGGGCCGACGGGGCACCGGTGAACCCCGACGACGTCGCCCGCGCCCGAGGCGGCAGCCCGTGCGCGGGCGACCCGCACGCCCGTCCGTGGAGGCGGGGGCCGACGTCGGGGAAGGGACCGTCAGCGTGCCTTGCGCAGCTCGAGGACGTAGGCCGCGGTGAGCGCGACGGCGCGGTCCTCGTCGTGCGACAGGTCGGCGAGGGCGCGTGACGCCGCGTCCCCCGGGACGTCGGCGAGCGCCTGGGTCAGTCGTCGGCGTGCGAACGCCCCGGTGGTGCCGTGGGTGAGGCGGTCGACGAGCCCGGCGGCGATCCGGTCCGCCCGGGCGGGATCACTCGCCAGCGTGCTCAGCGCGTCGGCCGCGTCGACGTCGTTCACCTCCTCGACGATCATGTCGATGAGGGTCGGGACCGCCTCGGCCACTCCGCGTGCCCCCAGCACCAGGGCCGCACGCCGGCGGACCACGAGGTCGGAGTCGGTGAGGGCGTCCCGCAGCAGTGCGGTCGCCCCGTCGTCCGGGAACTCGGCGACGGCCCGGACGGCACGCGCGCGCACCTCGGCCACCGGTGAGCCGAGGCCCTCCGCCAGCAGTGCCCATCCGCCGCCGTCCGACTGCGCCAGTGCCCACCGGAGGGCTCCGGCGACGTTCGGGTCCGTCTCGCTCAGGACCGCCTCGACCAGCGCTTCCACGGGCACCGGCCCTTCCACCACCGAGGACAGGGCCGCGCGCTGGCGCCGGCCGGCGTTCTCCGACCCCAGGGCCTGCAGGAGCGCAACGGTCTGGAGGACGTCCTTCCAGTCGGCGGGTTCCGCGGCGCCGATCCGGCGGAGCCGCGTGAGCAGCTCCGTCTCCCGCGCGATGCGCTCTCGGGTCCGGCGGACGAGGTCGTCGACCAGCTCCGAGGGCGCGAAGCCGGGGTCGTCCAGCGCGCGCCCGACGTCCCGCAGCGACAGCCCCAGCGCCCGCAGGCTCTCGACGTGGAAGATGCGCCGGACGTCCTCCTCGGAGTACTCCCGGTAGCCGGCCCCGGAACGCCCCGTCGGCCGCACCAGGCCGAGCGAGTCGTAGTGCCTGAGCATGCGGGCGCTGACCCCGGACCGTCGTGCCACCTCACCGATCAACACGGTCTCTCACTCCTCCTGGCCGTTCGTGCCGAGGGCCACGATGCGCTTCGCCTCCTCGATCGCGAACCCGAACGCGGCGTCCGGGTCCCGCAGCAGCCGTTGCGTGGCGATCGCGTGCTCCCGTACACGGGGGTCGGGATCCGCCGTCGCGCCCCGCAGGACCGGCACGGCCACCTCGCCGAGCGCGACCAGCGCCCGGCTGAGGCTCAACCGCGTCTCACGCCCGCCGCGCCCGAGCTGTGTCGCCAGCACCCCGGCCAGCCCGGGCTCCTCCCCCTCGGGCACCAGGGCGACCGCCGCCCGCCAGGCGCTCCGCGCCACCTCGTCGTCGGCATCGGTCAGAAGCGCCCGGGTGACCGCCGGCCACGCCCGCCGGTCCCCGATCTTGGACAGCGTGTGCAACGCCTGGCTCCGCGCCTGCGCACGCTCCGAACGGAGTTCGTCGACGAGTCGGGGGACCGTCGTCGACGACGGGTGGCGGGTCAGGGCCCAGGTGAGCGTCTCGCGCACGGAGAAATCGGGCTCGATCGCGCAGCGTTCGACGAGTTCGTCGACGAACCGGGGGTCCGGGGTCGTGCCGATCCTCATCGCCGTCCGCAGCCGCACCGACGGACTGCTGCTCTCCAGCCCCCGCGGAGCCCGCGGCGTGTTCGTGTCCTCTTCCGGCAGGGTCATCGGGACCACCTCCTCGGCCGCAGTGAAGACCTTGTCACGGTGTCAAGGTCAAGCGGACCCCGCCACGAGGCGGCCGGACGCCCTGTCGCGGGCGGTCCCGGGCCGGTCCGCGGGGCGGCCCCTCCCGGACGCGCGGGCGCGGACGGCCGGTCGGGCCCGCGGGTTGTACGGAAAGGGGCGCATTGACCGCGCATCTGCGAGCCGGTTGCATGGAGGCGAGCCCCGGCCGCGGGGCGGGGAAGACGTGTCGACCGGGGGGAAGCATGCGTCTTGGGTGGAGAGCGGCCGCCGTCGCCGCCGTGGCGACGGCGTGCGCGGCCGTGCAGACGACGCCCGCGGGGGCGTTGGAACTGAAGCCGGGCACGGAATACGCGAACGTCACGTCCGACGACGTGCTGGGGAACGAGCAGAGCCGGCACGCCGCGATCAGCGCCGACGGGCGCTACGTGGCCTTCTGGTCACGCGCCTCGAATCTGGCGCCGGGCGACACCGACGACGTCCACGACGTCTACGTGAAGGACCTGCGGACCGGGCGGGTGCACTGGGCCAGCGACCTGACCGACGGCATGGACAAGGGGGCGCCGTACACCGCCCCGTCCCTCAGCGCCGACGGCACGCGGGTGGCCTTCCCGACGCTGGACGGGACCCGGGCCCATGTGTACGACGTGCGCACGGGCCGCACCGAACCGGTCAGCGACGGCGTCCATGCCCGGTTCAGCAACGCGAACGCGCCGCTCATCAGCGGGAACGGAAGGTACGTCACCTTCACGGCCCGACCGACGGAGGACGCGGCGGAGCGCTCCCTCATCCGTCTGCGCGACCTTCGGCGGGGCACCGGCGAGTGGCTCGACGACCCCCTGGCCGGCGAGGAGCAACGGGTCGCGAGACCGTCTTTGAGCCATGACGGCCGGCACGTCGCCTACCTGGCGTCGGACCCCGGGGCGGACGCCCCCGAGGACCGCGAGGCGCACGTCTACGCACTCGACCGCCGCACGGACGAGCGGGTACGGGTCGACCCCGAGTGCGTGGACGACCCGGCCGAACGCGGCGTCGACGACCCGGTGATGAGCCCGGACGGCCGCCACGTCGTCTTCCGCCTCACGTGCCGCACCCTGCGGCCCAGGGGCACCAACGACACCGGTGACGTCTTCCTCAAGGACCTGCGGAGCGGAACGCTGCGCCACATCCTGGGTCCCAAGCCGCAGTTCGCCACGCACACCGGCCGCCTGAGCGCGGACGGCCGGCACATCGCCTTCGTGGCGGCCGAGGAGCGGGAGCCCCGCGGCCCGCTCCAGGTGATCTACCTGCTGGACCTGCGCACCGGCCGCACGGACATGGTCACCGCCCGGCCCGACGGCACCGCCAACCAGAGGCCGGCGTCCGGTCCGACCCTCGACGCGCACGGCCGCGCGGTGGCGTACGACGCGGTGCCGCGGGACCTGCTGGGGGAGTCGTCCACCGCCGGTGACCGGCAGGTCTTCGTCACACGCCCGCGCTGACGGCCCCCCGCGCCCGCCGCGGTCCCGAACCGAGGGGGAGGGGCCCGGGCCCGTGAGGGCCGGGCCGACGCGCTGCCCGGGGCGATCGTCACCCCGGTGGAGCACCACGGGGACCGGTGAGGCGTCGGCCGGGGAAGCCGGGGCGCACCCGGCGCGGCGTCACACCGCCGCCCAGCCGTCGTCCACCGGCAGGATCGCGCCGTTGATGTTGCTCGCCGCGTCCGAGGCGAGGAACAGGATGGCCGCGGCCTGTTCCTCGGGCCGGGCCAGGCGGCCGAGGTTGACGAAGTGGGGGCCGAGGGCCGCGGGGCCGTGGGCGGCCGGGTCGGCGTTCACGGCGATGCCGGTGGCGGCGCCCCCCGGGGCGATGGCGTTCGCCGAGGCCGGGGGCGCCCTCGTCGAACCGTCCCGCGAGGCCGAGGACGCCTGGATCGCCGCCTTGGCGGAAGGCGCGCCCGACCACGAGCGGTTCCACGCCGAGTGCACTCCCGGCTACTACAACCGCGAAGGGCGCGGCCGCCCGGGCGGCCCGACCGCCTACCCGCACGGCGCCGTCGCCTTCCACGAACTCCTGCGCCGCTGGCGGGAGGAGTCCATGGACGAGGTGCTCTCCTAGCGGGGCCGGCACGTCCCGCCGGGCGCGCGCCGCCCGGCGGGCACCCCGCCGCGCCGTCGGCCCGCCCGGCGGACACCCGGTGCGCGGGCGGGCCGATCGGCACCCCGTCCGTGCCCGTCGGCCGTCCGGTCGGTGTGTGAGTGACGGAAGAACGGTTAAACGGCTGGAATGAGCAGCTATCCCGAAAGGATCACGCCGAGCGACAGCGGGTTCCCCCCGGCGGTCCCCCCGCGCGACCCGTCCGCCCGCACGGTGCCGGGTGCGGCCGTGACCCCGATGCAGCCCAGGCGGGACGGCGAGGGCAGCCTGGCGCACGTGGTCGAGACCCTGCTGGACAAAGGCCTCGTGCTGAACGCCGACATCATGGTCTCGGTGGCCGGGGTGGAACTGCTCGGCATCCGGCTGCGCGCGGCGCTGGCCTCGTTCGAGACGGCTGCCCGTTACGGGCTGGAGTTCCCCTCCGGCACGGACACGGAGACCGCCGCGTGGCGTGAGACCCGGGAGGAGAAGGAGACCTGCCCGGCGTGCGGCAAGCGCGCTCCCGTCGAGCAACTGCTGAACCAGTGGTGTCCCTGGTGCGGGTGGCGCAGCGCCCAGGCCCTTTCCCGGGACGGCGCCGAGCACGCCCCCGCGGCCGTGACCGCGGGCCAGGACGGCACCGCCGCCGTCGAGGGGGACGGGGCCGACGGGGCGTCCGCACCGTCCCCGGCCGAGCGGGAGGCGCAGCGGCGTGACGGCTGACCGGTCCCCGATGCGGCCCACGCGGGACCCCCGGGTGACCCTGGACGACCTGGTGGAGGTCCTGCTGAACAAGGGCGCGGTCCTGCACCTGGACCTCATCGTCGCCGTGGCCGACATCCCGCTGATCGGAGTCTCGATCCGGGCGGCCGTCGCCGGGATGGAGACGATGCTGGAGTACGGAATGATGCGCCACTGGGACGACGCCACCCGCGCCTGGGCCGAGCGGTCCGCCGCCCGCCGCGCCCTCGACCTCAGGGAGGGGGAGGGCGTCGTCCACCGGACGAGCGGCGGCCATCTGCTGACGGAGGGCGTCTACACCGGCTGGCGGCCCGGCACCGTCTACCTCACCGACCAGCGTCTCGTCGTCCTGCGCGAGGAACCGCGGGAGATCCTGTGGCAGACCGAACTCGCCGCCGTGCGCGCCGTGCGCCTGGAGCCGGAGCGGACGGTCGGCGGCGAGGAGCGCCTGCGCCTGAAGGTGACGGTGGCCGACGGCGGGCAGGAGGTGCTCTCGGCCCGGGAACCGGAGACGCTGCACGACCTGCTCACCCGGGCCCGCGCCGGCCGCCTCGCGCCCGCCCTTGCGCCCGGGGCCGCCGCCGAGGAGGAGCCACCGCTCGCCGAGGGGCACCTGTGGTACCGGGAACCGCGCCGGTCGGGCCCGTTGTGGCGCGGCGGGCAGGCCCGGCTGACCGCCGACCGGCTGACCTGGAAGTCCCCGGTGGACTCCCGGCCGGCGCTCGTGCTGCCCACGGCGCACATCGCCGGGGCGCGGCGCCTGCCCGGGCACGGACCCGCCGGGGAGGGCAGCGTCCTCGCGCTGCGCACCACCGCGGGGGACGAGGTGCGGCTGGCCGCCGACGATCCGGCTGCCTGGGTGGAGCGGTTGGGCCCGGCCCGTCCCGTGGCGGCGACCGGATGAGCGGGCGGACGAGGAACCGAGCACAGCAGCAGGAGGGTGGGGAACCGACATGCCGTTGACCGTCGACGAGAACAGCCTCAAACACGGAGTGCTGTCCCTGGTGGTCACCCTGGTGGAGGTCATCCAGGAGGCGCTGGACCGCCAGGCGCTGCGCCGCATGAACGGCGGCGACCTGACCCCGGAGGAGGCCGAGCGCCTGGCGGACGCCCTGCTGGAACTGGACGAGGCGCTGGAGCAGATCAAGGAGGACCACGGCATCGTCTCCTCGGTCGCCGATCTGCACCGCGGTCTGGACGAGGTGGTCGACGACGTCGTGGACAAGCTGATCAACCCGCGGCGCTGGGCGGAGGAGGCGGGCGAATGACCGAGCACACCGCGTTGTACGTGTACGCGCTGGTCCCGGACCGGCAGGGCGCCGCCGACGGCGTCACCGGACTCGACGGCCGCCCGCTGCGGCTGGTCGGCGTCCCCGGCACCACCGTCGCCGCGCTGGTGCACGACGCCACGCCGGCCCCCTTCCAGGGCGACGACGAGCAGGTGCGCCGCTGGGTGGCGGAGCAGAACCGGGCGGTCACCGCCGTCTGGGAACGGACCGGCAGCATCCTGCCGATGACCTTCAACGTCCTGGTCGCCGACGACGCCGCGTCCGGCCGGAGCGCCGAACGACGTCTGGCGGACTGGATCACCGAGCAGGAAGCGGACATCACCGGACAGCTCGAGGAACTGGCCGGACGGTGCGAACTGCGGGTGGAGATCACCGTGGACCGCACGGCCGCCGCGGCCGGCGACCCGGAGGAGGGCGCGCGGGAGGCCGGGCTCGACGGCCGGTCCCCCGGCATGCGGAGGCTGCTGGCCAAGCAGCGGGAGCAGCAGGCCCGGAACGAGGCCGGACGACTCGCCGACTCGCTGCACGCCGAGATCCGGCAGCGCCTGCTGTCCGTCGCCGAGGACTTCCGCGACCGTGGGCCCGCGCACCGTACCGCCGACGAGACGGGCGTCCTGTCCGCCGCCCTGCTCGTCCGGCACGAGGACATCGACGCCGTCGGCACCGTGCTGAGCGAGGTGCGGGCCCGTCAGCCCGCCGTCCGCATCCGCTTCCTGGGCCCCTGGCCCCCGTACACCTTCACCGACGCCCGACACCGCGCCTACGCGCAGGAAGCGGCCTCCTGACGGCGGCGCGGGTCACAGGGCCCGCACCGGGTGCCGCACGACCGCGTCGAACAGGTAGCCCTGGGTGTTGTGGACCGTGGTGTCCGGCTGGGTACGACCGGTGGAGTCCGTCGCCCTGGCCAGCAGGGTGTACGGGCCCGGCGCCGGCGGCCGCCAGCGGGTGGACCAGCGGACCCAGCCGTGGCGGCGGGGCGCGTCGTGCAGCCCGGCCGTGCGCCAGGTGCCGCCGCCGTCGGTGCTGACCTCGACCCGGACCACACCGCCCGTCCCGGACCAGGACCGGCCGGTCAGGTGGTGCACGGTGCCCGCCCGCAGGCCGGCGTCCCGGTCGAGCTCCCAGGCGCTCTTGAGCGTCTGACGGGTCAGCGGGGCGCCGCCCTCCGCCGGGTGGGAGTCGCCGAACAGGCGGTAGAAGTCGGTGTTCCAGGGCGAGTACAACGGTCGCGCGGACACCTGGATGTCGCCGACCCACTTGATGGACGCGATGCCGATCCAGGACGGCACGAGCACGCGCACCGGGTGCCCGTGGTCGTGCGGCAGCGGTTCGCCGTTCATCTCGTAGGCGAGCAGGACGTCGTCCAGCGCCTTGGACAGGGGCAGCGGCCGGCGGACCCGGCCGAGGTCGATGCCGTCAGCGGTGACGTAGTCGGCGTCGAGACCGCGGGGCATGACGTCCACGGCACGGTGGCCGAGGCCGGCGCGGCGGAGCACGTCGGCGAGGCGGACGCCGCGCCAGCGGGCGGCGCCGATCGCGCCGAGCGTCCAGGCGGTGCCGCTGGCGCTTCGGCCCTGCTGGGTGGCGAAGAGGCTGCGGCCGTTGCCGGCGCACTCGACGAACGCGCTGCGGGTGACGGAGGGGAGCCGCTTGAGGTCGTCCAGGGTGAACTCGACGGGGCGGCCGTGCGCGAGACCGTCGCCCCAGACGGTGAGCGACCAGTCGTCGGCGGCGAGCACGGGGGTCGCCGTGTGGTTGCGGACGAAGAAGCGGTCGTTGGGCGTGTGGTAGCCGGTTCCGGCGAGGGAGGCGAACCGGGTCTCGGCGTTGGTGCCGCGGACGGTGAACCACGCGTCGGGCAGCGGTTTGACGATGCCGGGCGCGTCCGCCGCGCCCCGGATGCCCGTCGCCGCGGCGGCGGGAGCGCCGAGCGACACGGGAACGGCACCGGCGAGACCGGCCGCCGCGAGGAGCCGGAACATGTCGCGCCGGGAGACCCCGTCGGCGAGGGCCTCACCGGCCAGCCACTGGCGCAGGCGGCGGCGGTCGTGGACGGATTCGGGGGAACGCACGGTCGTCCTGCCTTTCACGGGAGGTCTCACCGGGGCGCATCCCGCCACGGGACGCCGGGGTGCCCCGGAGGCGGGCGGACGGGCCGGCCTCCGGGGCACCGCGGTTCAGGACCGGCCGATCACAGGATCACCGACGGGCCGCGGAACCGGACGTCACGGCACGAGCTTCAGCAGCCGGTTCGGCGAACCCGAGCCGGGGTTGGTCACCTTGCCGGTGGTCGCACCGCTCACCAGGGCCGAGGCGACCTGGGCCGGGGTGGCGGAGGTGTGGCCGGCCAGGTAGACCGCTGCCGCTCCGGCGACGTGCGGGGCCGCCATCGAGGTGCCGGAGATGGTGTTGGTCGCGGTGTCACCGGTGTGCCAGCCGGCCGTGATCGAGGAGCCGGGGGCGAAGATGTCCAGCACCGAGCCGTAGTTGGAGTAGCTCGCCCTGGCGTCCGTGCTGGTCGTGGCGCCCACGGTGAGGGCCTCGGTCACCCGGGCGGGGGAGAAGGAGGAGGCGTTGGCGTTGCTGTTGCCCGCGGCGACCGCGTAGGTGACGCCGCTCGCGATGGAGTTGCGCACGGCGGTGTCCAGGGTGGTGGACACGCCGCCGCCGAGCGACATGTTGGCGACCGAGGGGCCGGAGTGGTTCTTGGTCACCCAGTCGACGCCGGCGATGACCCCGGCGGTGGTCCCGGAACCGTTGTTGTCCAGCACCCGCACGGCGACGATCTTCGCCTTCTTGGCCACCCCGTAGGTGGATCCGGCGATGGTGGTGGCCACGTGGGTGCCGTGGCCGTTGCCGTCGGAGGCGATGGTGTCGCCGTCCACGGCGTCGTAACCGTAGCTGGCGCGGCCGCTGATCTGCTGGTGCGTGATGCGGACGCCGGTGTCGATGACATAGGCCGTGACACCGCTGCCCGCGCTGTCCGGGTAGGTGTAGGTGCGGGACAGCGGGAGCGAGGTCTGGTCGATGCGGTCCAGGCCCCACGGCGCGTTGGACTGCGTGGCGGTGATGCTCACCCGCTGGTTCTGCTCGACGGAGGCGACCGCCGGGTCGGCGGCCAGGCGCTTGGCCTCGGTGGCGGAGAGGGCGGCGGTGTAGCCGTTCAGCGCGCTGCCGAACGTCTTCTTCACGTTGCCGCCGTACCGTTCGACCAGGTCCTTGCCCGCGGCCGAGGACGCCTTGAACCCGGCGCCCTTCTTCAGCGTCACGATGTAGCTGTCCTTGACCGCGGTGGGGGAGCCGGCGGCGAGCACCGTGCCCTCGGCGGGTGCGGCCTGGGCGGGGACCGAGGTGAGCCCGCAGGCCAGGGCGGCCGTCGCGACACCGGCGATCGCGGCGAACCGCATTCTCTTGCTACGCAGTTGTGCCATTACGAGGGAATCCTCCTCTAGGCGGCGCGCCTGGGTGGGGCACGCGTCTGTGGGGGTGGGCGCGCGTGATCGCGCACCCCGGCCTGGAGCGTTGCGTTCCGTCCCGGGCCGCGAGCAAGCCTCACCCATAAATCATGTACAGGACAAGAGGGTTGACCCGCCGTCAACAATTCCGTCATGTACGTGACACAAAAAAGAGCGTGTGAAAGCCGGCGCGCGGGGGAACCGCGCGCGTTCTCGGGAGAGAGCCGCTTCATCCCTGCCGCGGCACGTCCGGGGAGCCCCCCGCCCTCCCTGCCGCGGATCCGCCGCCGGCGTGCGCGCGGCCCGTGCGCGGGCGGCGGCGCCGGCGTCCGGCGGGGTCACCACGCCGGACGCCGGGGCGGCCCGGGCGCGGCCGTGGCGGTGGGCGGCCGTGCCGCCGAGGCGGCGGCGGTGCGGGAACCCCCGTGGCGCGGAGTCGTGAGAACCCGCTCGCCCACGGGGGAGGGGGGAGCCGAGGGGCGTCCGCGGGCGCGTCATCCCGAGGGGCGGCTCCGGCCCCCTCGCCTGTTACCCGCCGGTAAGGAATGATGGTGGACGACCATGCACACGGCCGGGGCTGGGGTAGCGGTGACGACTTTCGAGGAACGGACCACGGTGCACGCCTTCCGGGACGACGCCCTGGGCGAACACGACGCCGTCGGTCTCGCCGAGGCGATCCGACGGGGGGAGGTCGGTGCCGCCGAGGCCGCCCGGGCCGCGGCCGAGCGGGTACGGGCGGTCGAGGCGCGGCTCAACGCGGTCCAGGTGCACATCGACGCCCCGGTGCACGCCACGGGGGCGGCCGGCGCCTTCGCCGGGGTGCCGACCTTCGTCAAGGACAACACCGACTACCTGGGCCTGCCCACCGGCCACGGCAGCACGGCCTTCACCCCGAGGGCCGCGCGGCGGCACGCGCCGTTCGCCCGGCAGTTCCTGAGCAGCGGCGTCACGGTGCTGGGCAAGACCCGGCTGCCCGAATTCGGGTTCAGCCCGACCACGGAGTACGAGGGCGCCGAGCCCGTCCGCAACCCGTGGAACACGAGCCGCTCGGCGGGCGGTTCGTCGGGCGGCAGCGCGGCGCTCGTCGCTGCCGGGGCGGTGCCGATCGCGCACGCCAACGACGGCGGCGGCTCGATCCGCATCCCCGCCGCCTGCTGCGGACTCGTCGGCCTCAAGCCGACCCGCGGCCGGGTCCTGGCGAACGCCCTGAGCCACCGGCTGCCCCTCGACATCGTCTCCGACGGCGTCGTGAGCCGTTCCGTGCGGGACACCGCCGCGTTCCTCGCGGCCGCCGAGAGGTACTGGCGCAACCCGAAGCTGCCGCCCCTGGGCCTGGTCGAGGGCCCCTCGGAGCGGCGCTTGCGCATCGGGTTCCTGCTGGACTCCCCGAACGGTGTCCGCTGCGACCCCGCGACCCGGGCGGCCGTCACGGAGACGGCGGCGACGCTCGAACGCCTCGGCCACACCGTGGAGCCGGTGGAGCCGGCCCTCGACCCCCGCTTCACCGAGGACTTCCTCACCTACTGGGGACTGCTGTCGTTCCTCATCGGTGCCACGGGCCGGACCCTCGGCGCGGATTTCGACCGGCACCGCATGGACGGCCTCAGCCGGGGGCTGCGCGAGGCCTACCTGGAGAACTGGCGGCGCACCCCGGGCGTGCTGCGGAGGCTGAAGCGCACGAGGGAGGCGTACGCGGCGGCGTTCCGCGGGCTCGATCTCCTCCTTTCCCCCGTGCTCGCCCACACCACACCGCCGATCGGCCGCCTCAGCCCGGCCGTTCCCTACCCGGCGCTGATCGAGCGGATCCTCGCCTACGTCGCGTTCACACCGCTCGACAACGTCGTCGGCACACCGTCGCTCTCGGTGCCGGCCGTGAGCACGACGGAGGACGGGATGCCCATCGGCGTCATGTTCTCCGGCCGCCCCGGCAGCGAACGGACGCTCCTGGAGGTGGCGTTCGCCCTGGAGGCGGACCGCCCCTTCCGGCGCGTCCAGGACGCGTGACACCGCGGCCGTCCTCCGCGCCTTCCGGCCGTGCGCCCCGAGGCGTGGCCGCCGCGCCGGCCCGCGCCGGGGACACGGCGGGCCCGAGCGGCCCCCGCACGTGCGCCGGCGGCGAACGGCCGGCCGCGACCGGTGGGGAGGTCAGTGCCCGGGATCCCGGTCCCGGGGGACCACCACGACGGGACAGGCCGCGTGCTGGGCGCAGCGCTGGCTGACCGACCCCAGGATCGCTCGGGTGAAGCCGCCCCGCCCCCGGCGGCCGAGGACGAGGAGCGCGGCCCCCTCCGAGGCCCGGATCAGCACCTCCGACGGGTCGCCCTCGACCAGGTGCTCCTTCAGTCCGGCGGGAGGCCCGTCCGGGAAGACCGTCCGCAGTTCCTGCGCGAACCGCTCCTCGGCCTGCTGCAGGTCGAACGCGGGGTCGATCGCCGGTCCGCTCCAGCCCCGGGAGGACGGCGTGTCCCAGACGTGGACCGCCTCGACGACACCGCCGACGACCCGTGTGTAGCGTTCCGCCCACCGCAGGGCGGCGTACGACGAGGGGGATCCGTCCACCCCCACGACCACCCGGGGTACTTCGGAGGATTGCATGGCCACCTCGCTCAGCAGTCGTTCTCCGCGCCCTTCCACGCTGCCGGGACCCGCGCCGCCGCGCCAGCGGAGGCGCTCAGGAGGGTGCGGGGACGGCCGGCCCGGTGCGACGACGCCGAGGAGCGGACGGTGGCCCCGGCGCGCCGGACCCGGTGACGGGTCCTTCCGGCCGGCCCGCCGGCCACCGGGGCCCGAGCGGACCCGTTATTAATTTTGCACGACGTGCATCTTTGCATAGCATGCACGTCGTGTCGGAGAAGGGTGCCGCGGGGGGCGGTCTGCGGGAGCGGAAGAAGCGGGCGACGCGTGCCGCGCTCGCCGAGGCCGCGGTGCGGCTGGCCGCCGAGCACGGTGCGGAGAAGGTCACCGCCGAGGCGATCAGCGCGGCGGCCGGGGTGTCCGTACGGACCTTCTTCAACTACTTCGACACGCGCGACGACGCCTTCGTCGTGATCGACGCGGACGCGGGCGCACGGATGCGACAGGCGGTGCTCGACGCGCCGGCCGCGCTCTCCCCGCTGGAGGCCCTGCGCGACGCCATGGCGGCGGAACTCGCCGAGGCGGAGCAGCAGCACGAGCTGTGGCAGTTGCACGCCCGGGTGCTGCACGCCTCGCCGCACCTGCTGGTGCGCAGCCTCGGCGCGCACCTGGCGGACGAGACCGAACTGGCCGAGGTCATCGCCGCGCGCATCCGCTCCGGCGGCCGGCCGGCGTCCGTGCCCGCCCCCGGAGCCGGTTCCGACGAGGAACGGCGCAGGGCGCTCGACCTGTACCCGCGGCTGCTGGCCGCGGTGGCGGGCACCGCGGTGCGGATCAGCGTGGAGCACTGGTGCGCCCGGCAGGAGGAAGCGGCCTTCCCCGACGTCTTCCGGGAGGTGTTCGCCCTCCTCGCCGCCGGCCTTCCGGCTCCTCCCGCCTGAGTCACCGCGTCGGCCGCCCGGCTTCCGGCCGCGGCCACCGTCCCAGCCGTCCGGTCCGCGCCCACGAGCGCGCCGCCCTGTGCCGCCGTGCGGCCCGTGCGGACCGTCCGACCATCACCGAAAGAGATCCCGTGACCCCACCCCCGGCGCCCGACGACGCGCCTCCCACCTCCATGACCCACCGGCAGATACTCCAGGCCATGTCCGGCCTGATGGCCGGCATGTTCGTCGCGATCCTGGCCGGCACCGTCGTGTCCAACGCGCTGCCCACGATCATCGCCGACCTGGGCGCCAGCCAGTCCTCCTACACCTGGGTCGTCACCTCCGAACTGCTGGCCATGACCGCGACGGTGCCCCTGTGGGGGAAGCTGTCCGACCTCTTCAACAAGAAGCTGCTGCTCCAGCTCTCGCTGGGCATGTTCGTGGTCGGCTCGCTGCTGGCGGGCTTCTCCGAAGGCATCGGCCTGCTGATCTTCAGCCGGGTCGTGCAGGGCATCGGCGCGGGCGGTCTGACCGCCCTCGCGCAGGTCGTGATGGCCTCCATCATCCCGCCCCGCCAACTGGGCAAGTACGCCGGCATCTTCGGTGCCGTCTTCGCCGTGGGCACCGTGGCCGGACCGCTGATCGGCGGTGTGCTGGTCGACACCTCCTGGCTGGGCTGGCGCTGGTGCTTCTTCATCGGCGTGCCGTTCGCCCTGCTCGCCATCGTGCTGCTGCAGCGCACGCTGCGGCTGCCCACCGCGCGGCGCGAGGTGCGGATCGACTGGCTCGGCGCCTTCCTGATCGTCGCCGGTGTCTGCGCGCTGCTCATCTGGGTGTCGCTGGCCGGCAACGAGTTCGACTGGATCTCCTGGCAGACCGCCGCCCTCGCGGGCGGTGGCGTGGTGCTGCTGCTCGCCGCGGTCCTCGTGGAGGCCCGCACCCCCGAGCCGGTCATCCCGCTCGACATCTTCCGCAACCGCACGGTGACGCTGACCACCGTCGCCAGCCTCCTGGTCGGTGTCGCCATGTTCGGCGGGACCGTCTTCCTCTCGCAGTACTTCCAGATCTCCCTGGGCAAGTCGCCGACCGTCGCCGGTCTGATGAGCCTGCCCATGATCATGGGCCTGCTGGTGTCGTCGACCGTCGCCGGACAGGTGATCAGCCGGACCGGCAAGTGGAAGCGGTACCTGGTGGCGGGCGCGGTCACCATGACCGTCGGTCTCGGGCTGCTCTCCACGATCGACGCCGACACCCCCTTCGCCCTCCTCAGCCTCTACATGGCGGTGCTCGGCGTCGGCGTCGGCATGCTGATGCAGAACCTGGTGCTCGCCGCCCAGAACGACGTGCCCGCCGCCGAACTGGGCGCCGCGACCTCCGTGCTGTCCTTCTTCCGCAGCATGGGCGGCACCATCGGCACCAGCGTCCTCGGCGCGATCCTCGCCAACCGGGTCGCCAGCGAGATGACCAAGGGCTTCCGGGAGGCGGGCATCACCGTGCCGGCCGGTGAGGGCTCGGGCGGGAGCAGCGTCCCGGACGTGTCCACGCTGCCCGCCCCGGTGCGGGCCGTCGTCGAGCACGCCTACGGCGTCGCCACGGCCGACCTGTTCCTCGTCGCCACGCCGTTCGCGCTGCTCGCGCTGGTCGCCGTGGTGTTCCTGAAGGAGAAGCCGCTGAAGACCACCAGCGGCATGGAGCGCCTCGCCGAGGAG
The DNA here is from genome assembly GCF_008704515.1 of Streptomyces viridosporus T7A. NCBI lineage: Bacteria > Bacillati > Actinomycetota > Actinomycetes > Kitasatosporales > Streptomycetaceae > Streptomyces > Streptomyces viridosporus. The sequence continues at coordinate 1,321,368 of NZ_CP023700.1, read as the reverse complement.
GCCGGCGCCCCGGACGCCGCGCCGGCGGGCAAGGACCCGGCGGCGCCGGTCGGCTGAGCCGGGACCCGGCGGACCGGGCACGCGCGGCCGGACGGGGCCGCCCGCCACGCGGCGGGCGGCCCCGTCCGGCCGTTCCGCGCACCGCCCCGGCCGCGTGTCACCAGGGGTGAACCGGCCGGGCGTCCGCCCGTCCCGCGGATCACCCCTTTGCCGCCGGAGCCGCCGCGCGGACCTGTGGCGTCACCAGCCGGGCGGCTTGGCGGTGCCCAGCGCGCGGGTGACGGTGATCTCGATGACCACCCGGTTCGGGTTGACGCGCGGCTGCCGGTAGCGCTCGGCGTAGCGGCGCTCGGCCTCGGCCACGGACTCGGCGTCGTCCCTGACGACGGCGGGGCCCTCCAGGGTGCACCAGCGCCGGCCGTCGACCTGGCTGACGGCGACCACGGTCCCCGGGGCGGACCGGCGCACGTTGCGGACCTTCTTGCTCCGGGCGTCGCTGATGACGCGGGCGACACGGGTCTCGGGGTCGTAGGTGACCCCGACGGGCACGAGGTGCGGACTGCCGTCCTCCGGGCGCCGGGTGGCGAGGAAGCACACCCGGCGTTCCCGCCAGAAGGCGGCGTCGGTCTCCGTTTCGGCCTCGGCTCCGGCCGGCGGTGGGGTGTCGGGGTGCAACGCTTCTCCTCTGTGCGGGGCGGTACGGCTGCGCGGGGTGCCGGTCCCGTCCGGGACGGTCCGGCTCGAGGGCCTGCACCCCGACCGTACGCCGTGGACCGCCCCCGCCCGCCCGCGGCCCGCGGGCCGCACCGCACCCGGCTCGGCCGGGAACGGGTGTCCGGCCGCCGTCAGGGGCTGGTGAGGACGACGAGTTGCCGGGTCGCCCGGGTCATCGCGACATAGCGGTCGACCGCTCCCTCGACGCCCTCGCCGAACGCCTCCGGGTCGACGAGGACGACCAGGTCGAACTCGAGCCCCTTCGACAGCTCCGGGGTCAGCGACCGGACGCGGGACGTCGCCCGGAACGCGGGAGCACCGATGACGCAGGCGGTCCCGTCGCCGTGTGCGGCGAGCCAGGTGTCGAGGACCGAGTCCAGCTCCGCGACGGATCCGTGGACGACGGGAACGCCGCTGCCGCGGACGGAGACCGGTACGTTGGCGTCCGGGAGCACGGCCCGGACGACCGGCTCGGCTTCCGCCATGACCTCTTCCGGCGTCCGGTAGTTGATGCTCAGGGACGCCACCTCGATCCGGTCGAGTCCGACCCGCTCGAGCCGTTCCCGCCACGACTCGGTGAACCCGTGCCTGGCCTGGGCACGGTCCCCGACCACGGTGAAGCTCCGGGACGGGCAGCGCAGCAGCAGCATCTGCCACTCGGCGTCGGTCAGCTCCTGGGCCTCGTCCACGACGACGTGCGCGAACGGGCCGGCGAGCAGATCCGGGTCGGCGACGGGCAGTTCGGACTCGTCGACCAGGCTGACCCGGGCGTCCTCGCCGCGCAACATCGTCACCAGGCCTTCGCCGTCGTCGCCGTCGGCCCCGGAGTCGACCGCGGCGTCGATCAGGTTGTCGACGACCTGCGCCATGCGCTCGTGCCGGGCGGCGACGAGTGCCTCGCGCCGGCGCCTGCGCCGGGCCGTCTCCGGGTCGCCGAGCCGCTGCCGTGCCGCGTCCAGGAGCGGCAGGTCGGACACCGTCCAGGCCCGGGGGTCCGCGCGCCGCAGCTTGCGCACCTCGTCGGGGCCGAGCCAGGGAGCGCACCTGCGCAGATAGGCCGGCACCGACCACAGGTCCTCGACGAGATCGGTCGCTTCGAGCAGCGGCCAGGCCCGGTCGAAGGCCGTGACCAGCTCCCTGTTCCGCGCCAGCGACCTGCGGAGCAGGTCGGCCGGGACGTCGCCGTCCTGTGCCCAGGCCTCGTCGTCGTGCTTGGCCACCAGGATGGTGAGCAGTTCCTCCCAGACCTGGTCGCGCGCCTCATTGTGCGGAGTGCCGGGTTCCGCCGCCTCGAACGCCGCGGCCCAGTCGTCGGCGCTCAGCCGGACGTCGGACCAGTGGGTCGTGACCGTCATCCCCTCGGCGGGCGGCTCCTCGTAGAACCGGACGGCCGTCTCGATCGCCCTCACCAGGTCCGCGGACGACTTCAGGCGGGCCACCTCCGGATCGGCCTCGGTCCCCGCCGAGGCCCCCTCGGCGACGAGGTCCCGCAGGACGCAGGTCCGCACGCCCTCCTCGCCGAGGCTGGGCAGGACGTCGGAGACGTACTCCAGGTAGGGCCGGTGCGGACCGACGAACAGCACGCCGCCCCGGCGGTGGCCGACGCGGGGGTCGCAGTGGAGGAGGTAGGCGGCGCGGTGCAGCGCGACGACGGTCTTCCCCGTGCCCGGACCGCCGTCGACGACGAGGGTGCCGCGGGACCCCGCCCGGATGACGGCGTCCTGGTCGGCCTGGATGGTGCCGAGCACGTCCCGCATCCGGGGCGACCGGCTGCTGCCCAGACTGGCGATGAAGGCGGACTGGTCGTCGAGCGCGGCGTGCCCGGCGAATCCGTCCGGGACGAAGACCTCGTCCCAGTAGTCGCTGATCCGGCCGCGGGTCCAGCGGTACCTGCGGCGGCTCGCCAGCCCCATCGGGCGGGCGTGGGTGGCCCCGAAGAACGGCTCGGCCGCGGGGGAGCGCCAGTCCAGCAGCAGCCGGCGGCCCGCGCCGTCCGTGAGGCCGAGCCGTCCGACGTACACGGGCCCGGAGCCGTCCGCGCCGACCATGCGCCCCAGGCACAGGTCGAGGCCGAAGCGACGCAGCACGCGCAGGCGGGCGGTGAGCCGGTGGATCTCCACGTCCCGGTCCATCGCCTCCCGGCCGGTGCCGCCGGGCGCCCTGCGCAGGACGCCGAGGCGGTCGGACACCTCGGCGACCGACTGCTCGAGGCACTCCGCGACGGCCGCGAAGTGCTGTTCGTCGTCGGCGATCAGCGCCGGGTCGGCCTTGGGGGAGAGGCGGTCGGGAAGGTCGAAGGCACTGGTGGTCAGGGGGTTCACGTCCTTGGCTCCGATGGGGGCCGACCGTGGTCATGGCACGCGTCGGCCCGGTGCGACGATCCCGCGCGGTCCGCGCGGGTACGGACGGCCCTTCCCCGCTCACCGCGTCGAGCAGCGGCTCCGCACGGCTCCTCTTTCCGCGGGGTCCGGCCTCGGCCGACCATCCTGAGGCACCCCCGGGGTCTTGCCGCAAGCCCCCCGGTGCGCTATAAGTTGAGAGTGGCAAGGAGTGGACGACCTCCTTGCCTTTCCCTTTTTTCCCTCCCTTTTCCCTCCCCTTTCCCTCCCTTTCTCCCCCTCTTCTCCGCTCCTGTTCCGCTCCCGCTTCCGCCCCTTGTCGCTCCGAGGCGGACGGATAGTGTGGGCGCGTCAGCGAAGATCGCAGAAGGCAGAGGGACGGAGCACATGGCGGACATCGTGGAGACGGCGGCGCGCAAGGTCTTCGAACGCTACGACGTGGACGGGGACGGCCTGGTCACCGCGGACGAGTACCGGAAGGTCGTGACGGAGCTGGAGGGCTCCGGGATCACGGAGGCGCAGGCCCGGGAACTGATCGACTCGCTCGACACCGACGGCGACGGCCGGATGTCCTTCGAGGAGTTCTGGGCGGCCATGAACCGCTGACACCGCGGGCCCGGTACGCGAGCGTACCGGGCCCGGCCGTTCCGCTCCGACGGCTCCGCCCCTCCGTTCCGCCGGACGTGCCGCGCTCAGCCGACGGGTGGCATCTCGGTGGCGGACGAGTCGAGTCCGGGCCGCTTGTCGGCCCAGGCGCCCCGGGTGAAGTCGGGGAACTCGACCGGGCGGCCCTTCTGGGCCAGGGACGCGGCGCTCAGCGGGACCGGCGCGCACCAGGCGGCCGAGTCGTACACGTCGATGTCGGGCACCAGCCCGGCGCGCATCGACTGGACCGTGCGCCACTGCAGCACGTAGTCCATGCCGCCGTGGCCGCCGTTGTTCGCGGCGTCGTCGCCGACCTTCCGCCACAGCCAGTGGTCGAACTCCTTGCGGTAGTCGGCGAAGTCGCGCCAGGCGTGGCCGCCGTGGTCCGGTTCGAGGTAGACGCGCGCACCGGTCGGGGCGGGTCCCGCGTAGTCCTCGACGATGCCGCGGCTGCCGGCGAGGGTGTTGATCCGGCTGTACGGCCGGGGCGAACTCACGTCGTGCTCGGCCCGGACGGTCCGGCCCTTCTCCGTCTCGATCATGCAGGTGACCAGGTCACCGTTGATGTAGGTCTCCCTCCAGGAGGGATGGTCCCGGGGGACGAAGCGCTCGCGGTAGTCGGCCAGCCCCCTCGGGGCGGTCGCGGTGGCGCGCAGGGTGGTCATCCGGTCGCCGCGGTTGATGTCCATGGCCGCCGCGATCGGGGCCAGTCCGTGCATGGGGTAGAGGGAGGCGGTGCTGCGGGTGTGCCAGCGCCGCCGCCAGGCGTCGGTGTAGTAGGTGTCGGAGAAGAGCAGTTCGCGCAGGTCGTGGAGGTAACCGCCGTGGCCGTGGGTGAGGTCTCCGAACAGACCGGCGTGCGCCATCCTGAGCATGGCCAGTTCATTGCGGCCGTAGCTGCAGTTCTCCGCGAGGAGCAGGTGCCTGCGGGTGCGCTCGGAGGTGTCGACGAGGTCCCACAGCTGACGCAGTTCGGTCGCGACGGGGAGTTCCACCATGGCGTGCCTGCCGCTCAGCAGCGCCGCCCTGCCGTGCTCGTGGTGGAACTCCCACGGCGTGGCGACGTACACCAGGTCGATGTCGTCGCGCTCGAGCATCCGGGCGTAGGAGTCGGCGGAGCCGCCGTACTCGGCGGGGCGCGGGGCGCCCTTGCCCACCAGCCGGTCGGCGGCGCGTCTCGCGCGGTCGGCGCGGATGTCGCAGACGGCGGTCACGGTGCAGCCGGGCACGGCCGCCCAGCCCGTGATCATGCCCGAGCCCCGGTTGCCCAGGCCGATCACACCGACGCGGACGGTTCTGTGGACGTCGAACGGTACGCCGATCATCGACTTCTGTCCGGGCCTGCGGCGGGGCGCCCGCCCGGTCGCGGCCGCCGCGGCCGGGGCCGCGGCGGTCACCCCGGCCGCGAGCGCGCCGGTGGCGACGGCTCCGCCCAGAACCAGTCGGCGGGGGACAGCGGGTGTTTCGGACATGACGGCAACACTCCTCGGTGGGATGGCCTGCATCACTGCCGGTGCACTCTCGGGACTGTCGGGGGACGACTCTGCGGGTTCGATGAGTGCATGTCAATACGTGCTCGATGAGGAGCTGTTCCGAGCAGGTTCGAGCATCCGGGGCACCGCCCCGTCGGCCGGTGTCCCGACCGCGCACCGCGTGCGGCCCGGGAGATCGACCCGGAAGGCCGTGGACGCGGCGGAGCCGGGGACACCGCCCCCCTCGCGAAGGAACGGGCTGCGGGCCGCCGGGACCGACCGCCTGACGGCCCCGCAGATGACCGCCGAGAGGCACGGCCGCAACCCCGAGGCCGCCGGTTCCGCGACTGACGCGGGGCCGGCGGCCTCGGGGTTGGTGCGGCGGGCGCCTCGGTCAGGAGCCGGCGTTCCGCTCCCAGCGGTAGAAGCACTGGGCCATGGCGTCCTTCGGACTGCGCCACGTGGCCGGGTCGTACGCGCTGACGTACGCCTCCAACTGCTCGCTGACACGGCGGAACTCGGGGTGCGAGGCCACCTTCGCGATGGCGGGCGCCGGGTCCTGCTCGGACTCGATGAGGTGCAGGTACACGTCGTCGCCGAACTGGAAGAGGCTGCGGCGGTCGACGCCCACCAGGTGGGGGAGCTCGCCCCGGTCGGATGCGGCGAACACGTCGGCGATCTTCGGCGCCGAACCCGGTTTCATCCGGGCGACGATGAGGGCGTGGTGCATCGGGTGGGTCCTTTCCTGGTCGGGCGCTCAGCGCGAGGACGCGACGGGCGCGCCCTCGCGCTCGCCGGCGGCCTGCTCGATCCGGTCCCGGATGAGGGCCATCTGCGTGCGGGAGTTGCGGTTGATGTTGTCCGTCATCCACGCGTCGTCGACCGGGGCGTCGGGCTTCATCGCGAAGTCCTGGATCCAGCGCATCCGGACGCCGTCCGGCAGCTCCGCGTACTCCCACAGGATGTTCATGTGCGCGAAGGGCCCGGTCTCGACACGGCGGGCGCGGACGATCCGCTTGTCGCGGTCCGGGGTGCGCTCCGACACCCAGCTCCACACCTTGCCGTTCTCGTCCGGGTGCATCGTCAGCCGGAACGTCGTCGTGGCGCCCTCGCGGGAGAGCACCTCGACCGAGGCGTACTCGCTGAACAGGTTCGGCCAGTTCTCGAGGTCGTTGGTCATCTCCCAGACGAGGTCGAAGGGAGCGTCGATGGTGATGCTGTTCTCGGTGTGTCCGACCACTTTCAGGCTCCAGCCGTGAGGGTGCTGTTGACGAGGTCCAGGAACTCCCGGGGCGTCCTGCAGCGCTCCGAGTCGGGGGGGAGCGACCGGCCGTGCCGGTTCTCCAGCTCGCCGACGATGCCGAGCAGGCCGAGCGAGTCGAGCCCGAAGGAGTCGAAGGGGGAGTCCGAGCCCTGCTCGAGCTCCTGGGGGTCGACGGTGATGCCGGCCGCCTTCTTCATCAGGGCGGCCAGTTCGTCGAAGGTCATTTCGGTGGTGATCATGGCTGTGTCTGCTCCTTCCCACCCGGTCCTACCGGGCGGATTCGCCGGCACGGCGCACTACCAGCGCCGCGTTGGAGCCCATCAGTCCCCTGCTCAGGACGAGGGCCGTGCGCAGCTCGGCGGGGCGAGCGCGCGACATCACCAGGTCGAGGTCGTGGCAGATGTCGGACACGTTGGGTGTGGGCGGCACCTGGCCGTGTTCCATGGCGAGCACCGCGGCCACCGTGTCCAGCACCGGCGCCGCGCAGTGGGCGCGCCCGATGCCGGTCTTGGGCGCGGTGACGGGCACACGGGTGCCGTGCGCGCCCAGGGCGTCGGCGATCGCCAGCGCCTCGGCGCGGTCCGCCTCCGCGACGCCCAGGGCGTCGGCGAACACGACGTCGACCTCCTCCGGGGCGCAGTCCGCCTCGTCGAGGGCGCCGCGGATCGCGCGGGCGAGGCCCTCCCGGGACTCCTCCCAGCGGGAGGCCCCGGTGAAGGTGGCGGCATGACCGGCCACGGTGGCCCGGACGGTCGCTCCGCGCTCCCGGGCCCGGTCCTCGTCCTCGACGACGAGCAGGGCGCCGCCCTCGGCGGGAACGAAGCCGCAGGCGTCCGCGGTGAACGGGCGGTAGGCGCGGTCGGGGTCGTCGACGGTGCTGAGCTCGGGGTAGCCGAGCTGGCACACCATCGAGTAAGGGGCGAGGGGCGCCTCCGCAGCGCCCACGATCATCGTGCCGGTGCCGCGCCGCACCTCGCGGGCCGCGTGCGCGAGGGCGTCGAGACCGCCCGCCTCGTCGCTCGCCACCACCCCGCACGGCCCCTTGAAACCGCCGCGGATGGAGATCTGGCCGGTGCTCGCCGCGTAGAACCAGGCGATGGACTGGTACGGGCCGACGAACTTCGAGCCCTGTCCCCACAGCTTCTGCAGCTCGCGCTGGCCGAACTCGCCGCCTCCCGACCCGGCGGCGGTCACCACCCCGACGGAGAACGGCTCCGCGGGGTCGCCGCTGCCGAGGCCGGCGTCGTCGAGGGCGAGGGCGGCCGCGGCCATCGCGAAGTGGCTGAACCGGTCGGTCTGGACCAGGAACCGGTCCTCGACGAGGGCCGACGCGTCGAAGGCCCTGACCTCGCCCGCCACACGGAGCGGCAGGTGGTCGCAGCCCTCGCGGGTGATCCGGTCCAGTACCGGGACACCCTCGCTGACGGCCTTCCAGTAGGCGTCGGGCCGCTGTCCGTTGGGCGCGATCACACCGATGCCGGTGACGGCCGCGCGCCGGGGGTGCTGAGTGCGCTGAGCTCTCATCGGTTCCTCCCGCCCGGCCCGGTCAGCAGCACCGCGGACTGGAAACCGCCGAAACCGCTGCCCACGGAGAGCACGTTGTCCAGCTTCCGCGAGCGGGCGGTGCGCGGCACGTAGTCCAGGTCGCACTCCGGGTCGGGGGTCTCGTAGTTCGCCGTCGGCGGCACCACCTGGTGCTTCATGGCCAGGACGCAGGCGACCACCTCGATGGCGCCGATCGCGCCCAGCGAGTGCCCCACCATCGACTTGATGGAGCTCATGGGCGTCTCGTAGGCGTGCGCGCCCAGGGACCGCTTCACCGCGGCCGTCTCGTGCCGGTCGTTCTGCCGGGTGCCGGAGCCGTGCGCGTTGACGTAGTCGATCAGCGTGGGATCGATCCGGGCCTGGTCGAGCGTGGTGTCGATCGCCCGGGCCATCTCCACTCCCTCACTGGTCAGACCGGTCATGTGGTAGGCGTTGCCGTAGGTGGCGTAGCCGCTGATCTCGCAGTAGATCTCCGCGCCGCGGGCCCGGGCGTGCTCGTACTCCTCGAGGACGAGCACCGCCGCGCCCTCGCCCATCACGAAGCCGTCGCGGCGGGCGTCGAACGGCCGCGAGGCGTGCTCGGGGTCGTCGTTGTTGGGCGAGGTCGCCTTGATGGCGTCGAAGCACGCCATCGTGATCGGTGAGATCGGCGAGTCCGACGCACCCGCGATGCAGACGTCGGCCCGGCCCTCGGCGATGGTGTGGAAGGCGTAGCCGACCGCGTCCAGCCCCGAGGTGCAGCCGGTGGAGACCGTCTGCACCGGGCCCCGGGCGCCGAACTGCTCGGCGACGACCGAGGCGAGCGTGCTCGGCTGGAACGCCTGGTGCAGCTTCGGTTCGGCCGCCCGGTGGTCCACGTCCCAGCGCCGGCCGTGCTCGCTGACCAGGACGTAGTCGTGTTCCAGGCGGGTGGTGCCGCCGACCGCGCTGCCCAGACTGACCGCCGTGCGCCAGGGGTCCTCGGCGGCGATGTCGAGTCCGGCGTCCCGGACGGCCTCCCCGGCGGCGACCGCCGCGAACTGGATGTACCGGTCGGCGTGCTGGCACAGGTCCACGTCGAGGCCGTGCTCGTACGGGTCGAAGTCGCACTCGGCGGCGATGCGCGAACGCAGACCCGTCGGATCGAACAGGGTGATGCCCCGGGTCGCGGTGCGGCCGGCGGAGAGGAGGTCCCAGAACGCCGTTGCCCCGATGCCGCCGGGAGCGACCACGCCCAGGCCGGTGACGGCTATCCGCCGGGTCATTTCACGGCTCCGCTGGCCTCGGACGGGCGGCCCTGCTCCGGCCCGCCGACCGTCAGCTGCGGTCCGGCCGCCGCACCTTCGGTCTCCTCGGTGTCGACGTGGCCGAGGCTCGGGTGCGGGGCGAGCGGACCCAGGTGGAAGACCATGCGGGCCTCCTGGTCGCCGACGTTGCGGAAGCGGTGCCGCATGTCGATCGGGATCATCAGCCCCTGGTCGGCCCGGAGCGCGAACGGCTCGCCGTCCAGGTCCACTTCGAGCGCGCCGCTGACGACGTACACGAACTCCTCGGAGTACGGGTGGTAGTGCTCGCCGATGCGCTCGCCGGGCTGGATGATGGCCAGCCCCATGAAGCCGCTGGTCGACCCCACGGTCGCCGGCGTGAGCAGGGTCCTGAGGTCACCTCCGCGCCTTCGGTTGGGCTCCGTCTCGCTCAGGTCCACGATGCGTGGGTGCTGCTTGGACATGGTTGATACCTCCGGGTGGGAGCGGTGACGTCCGGGCCGGCGCGGCCGCGGACGTCACCGCTGTCGACGCTCAGGAATCCGCCGACCTGCGGTCGGTGACGGGCATCATGTCGGCGTGCGCCAGGAGCCGGCGCAGGTTGCGCTCCGAGTCCAGGGAGCCCTCGACGCCGATCGCGGCGCCGTCCAGGAGCCGCTCCAGCTCGGCCGCCGCTCCCGCGCCCTTGATGCCCAGGGCGGCGGCGGGGTCGGCATCGATCTCGCCGGCGATGTCGATCTGGCGGGTCACGATGTCGTCGCGCTGGAAGACGGTGCTCGCGTACACCGGGCTGTCCGGGTCGTTCGCCGCGGCCTCGTCCTGACGGGCGAGGAACCGGGCCATCTCCAGGCCGCGGCCCGCCACGGCCGGGTAGTACAGCATGTGCCGCCGCAGGTGGTCGGGTTGCGGGCGACCCGCCGTCACGTGCTGCATGGCCGGGAGCGCCGCCCGGGTGAAGAACACCCGCGCGGAGTCGGCGTCGGTCAGGTCCGGGCCCTGCTCCACATAGGGGTTGATGGCGTCTTCCACGGCCTGTGCCTCGGGCTGGCGGGCCACGTGGCACAGCGTGGCCAGGAGGTCGCCCTCCACCTCCATGGCCCGCACGACGCGGTTGCCGTGCATGAAGAGCGACGTGCGGTGCAGCCGTGTGACGCCGTCGATCCGGGTCTCGGGCGACTTGTGGTCGGCCAGGAGCTCCGCGACCTTGGACTCGGAGCCGGGCTTGACGGTGAAGGTGAGGGCGTGGCGGGTCACCCCGACGCCCACGCGGGCCGCCTTCTGGAGCCCCGCTTCCGCCTCCTCGGGGGCGAGCGGCCGTTCCGGGTGGGTCTCGCGCAGGACGCTGTAGCGCATCGACCGGGTGTCCCGGACACAGCTGTGCATCGGCCGGACGATCTGGATGTGCTCCTCGCTGTTCACCCACGCGAGGAACGGCAGGGCGCTCTCCCACTCACTGGTGATCAGCCACTGCGAGGGGTTCTCGATCGACTGGCAGAGCTGGTCACTGATGTGACCGGGGACGGAAGCGACCTTGCTGCGCATGTGCTCGTACGCGTCGAGGAACTGCTCCTGGGCGCCCTCGTACAGATCGAGCAGCAGGATCACCCGCAGCCTCGAGCCGTCGAACGCCGACTGCGATATACGTGCCGACATGGTCATCCGGCGCACCTCTCCTCTTCATCGGAAGGTCAGGAACGACCGCCGTGTCCGGAGGGCCGGGGTCGCCATGAGTAGATCGTTGACGCGACTCTCCGGTGTGCGCGAGCGACACGGGGCAGGTGGGTGAACCGCATGCCATCCGGGTGCCGCCGGGACGCGAACCGGCCCGCACCGGGCATGAAAAGTGCGTCCCCATTTCCCAGCCCGTCGAGGGCGACGCTGGAGGCGTTTCAATGAATCGAACGGATACGGCCGGACGGGCGGAGCACCGCACGCCGGTCCTCATCGTCGGCGGCTCCCTGGTGGGTCTGTCGATGTCCCTGTTCCTGGGGCGCCTGGGTGTGCCGCACACGCTCGTCGAACGCCACGCGGGCACGTCGATCCACCCGCGCGGGCGGGGGAACAACGTGCGCACCATGGAACTGTTCCGGACGGCCGGTCTCGAGCAGCGCATCGACCGGGCCGCGTCGGTCCTGGCGGGCAACCACGGCATCCTGCAGACCCCGAGCCTGGTGGACGACGCCGGTGAGTGGCTGCTCCAGGAGATCGACCCCGGCGGCGGGATCGCCCGCTTCAGCCCCAGCGGGTGGTGCCTGTGCAGCCAGAACGACCTGGAACCGGTGCTCCTCGAGGGAGCCCGCGAGCTCGGCGGGGACCTGCGCTTCGCGACGGAGATGATGTCCTTCGACCAGGACGCCGAAGGAGTGACGGCGCTGGTCAAGAACCGGGAGACCGGCGAGCACACCCGGATCCGGGCGGACTACCTGGTCGCCGCCGACGGGCCGCGCAGCCCCGTCCGCGAGGCGCTGGGCATCGGGCAGAACGGCCCGGGCGACCTGTTCCACAACGTGAGCCTCACGTTCACCTCCCGGGACCTCGCCGACTACGTCGGGGACCGGCGGTTCATCGTCTGCTACCTGACCAACCCGGACGCCGACGGAGCCCTGCTGCCGGTCGACAACCGGGAGCACTGGGTGTTCCACGCCCCCTGGCACCCCGAACACGGCGAAACCCTCGAGGAGTTCACCGACGAGCGGTGCGTCTCCCACATCCGGCGGGCCGTCGGCGTGCCGGACCTCGACGTGACGATCACCGGCAGGGCCGCCTGGCACGCCGCCGAGCGGGTCGCCGAACGGTACGTCGACGGCCGGGTGTTCCTGGCCGGCGACTCGGCCCACGAGATGTCGCCCACCGGGGCGTTCGGCTCCAACACCGGCATCCAGGACGCCCACAACCTCGCCTGGAAGCTGGCCGCCGTGCTCGGCGGCTGGGCCTCACCCGGCCTGCTGGAGACCTACGACGCCGAACGCCGGCCCGTCGCGGAGGCGACCAGCGCCCGTGCCTCCTCCCGCTCGAGCGAGCACAGCCACCCCGGGTACACCCCCGCCCCCGGAGCCCCCGCCCTCGGAGCCCCCGCCCCCGGTGCCGGTGGCCCGGGCGGTCCCGGTGGCCCCGGCGGTCCCGGTGGTCCTGGCGGTCCTGGTGGTCCCGGCGGTCCCGGTGGTCCCGGGATGAAGCCGGGCGGCATCCTCAACGTGGCGCTCTGCTACCGCTATCCGCGCGGCGCGGTCCTGGGCACCGACCCGGCGACCCCGGTCATCCCCGAAGGAGTGGTGCTGAACGGCGAGCCCGGCAGCCGCGCCCCGCACGTGTGGCTGGACCGCGCCGGCACCCGGATCTCCACGCTCGACCTGTACGAGCGGTCGTGCGTGCTGCTGAGCTCCGCGGACGGGGCCTGCGACTGGCACGGCGCGGCGGCGAAGGTCGCGAGCGATTTGTCCGTACCGCTCGACGCGTACCGGATCGGCGACGGCCCCGCCGCGGAGCTGACCCCCGAGGACGGCGCCGACTGGGTCCGGGCGCACGGGATCACCGAGGACGGCGCGGTGCTGGTCCGCCCCGACGGCTTCGTCGCCTGGCGCTCCGAAGGTGCCGCGCCCGACCCGGCGGCGGCGCTGCGGGAGGCCGTCACCACGGTCCTGGCGCGGCACTGACGGGGAGCGGCGGGCGGCGGGCGTCACGTTCCGCCGACGCCGCCCTGCCGTCCCCGTTCCGCCTTGGCCTGGTGCTGCTCGAACCGCTGGACGGCGGGTCCGTCGACGTTCCACGGCCAGGGCGTGACCATGCCCTGCAGCGTCTGGAACACGTGGTGCGCGTCGGCAGCCCGTCCGGCCGCGCCCAGCGCGTACGCCAGCACGTTCAGATCGGCCGGCGCCCCCGCGTGCTGGAAGAAGCCCGGCTTCGCCCACAGCGCGGCGGCCTGCTCCAGCGAGGCCGCGATCTGGGCGCCCTCCCACAGCTGACCGGCCGTCATGGCGCGGACCCCGCCCTGCGCCACCAGCCCCTGGTACTGCCGGACGGCGGCGGTCAGCTCGACGGCGGCGCACGGCGCGTTGGCCGGGATGCGGGTGCGCACCACGTCGACGAAGTCGAGGACGGCCGCGCTCGAACCGCCCTCCTCCGGTGACAGGTAGGCGAGCATCTGCAGGTACGCCTCGCGGTGCCAGCGGTCGCGTCCGGTGGCCTCCCGCCAGATGGCGTTGACCTCGTTCTGCGGGTACCGCTCGACCCGCGCCACGCCGAGCAGGACCACCCACGGCAGCGGGTCCGCCGGGCTCAGCTCGGCGGCGCGGTGGCACTGGGAGACCACCTGTCCGGCGTCCTCGAGGTGTCCGTCCCGCAGACCGCGCGCCAGGCGGACCCACGCGTGGAACACCAGGGCGTCGGCGTGCTCCGGTCGCCGGGCCAGCCAGGCCTCCGCGATCCCCGTGTCGGCCGCCGCCCCGGCCAGTACGGACGTCCGGTGGCTGCGGCGGTCCCAGTCGCCCCCGGTCTCCTCCAGCAGGGAGGAGACGAGCGCCACGTCCTGGGCCCGGCCGCTTCCGCTCCGCTTGCTCAGCCGGCCCAGGACGCGGGCCAGTTCGGCGTCGTCGAGTGCCGGAACGATACGGGGACGTCTGCTGGTGCGACTGCTGAAGAGGGGCATGCCCGAAGACTAGGAAGCCCGGGTGCCCGGGCAACCCGGAGGAGCCGATCGTTACCGATCTGCCCCTTACCGGCCGGTCAGGCACCTGTTCCGCCGCACGCCGAGGGGCGGGGCCGGCCCTTCGGCCGGCCCCGCCACCGTGGTCCCGCTCCTGTGCTCCCGGGTCAGACCGCCGGGGCCGGGAACGTCGGGTACTCCACCCCGGAGACGTGCTGGACGACGCGGACGACCTGGCAGGAGTAGCCGAACTCGTTGTCGTACCAGAGGTAGAGGATCGCGTTGTCGCCCTCGACCTTCAGGGCGCCGGCGTCGACGATCGAGGCGTGGCGCGAGCCGATGAAGTCGCTGGAGACCGCGTCGGGGGCGCTGATGAAGTCGATCTGCCGCTTCAGCGGGGAGGTCAGCGACACGTTGCGCAGGTAGTCGAGGACCTCCTGGCGGTCGGTCGCCCGGCCCAGCCGGAGGTTGAGGATCGCGATCGAGACGTCCGGCACGGGGACCCGGATCGAGCTGCCGGTGATGGTCGCGTCGAGGTCGGGCAGCGCCTTGGCGACGGCCGAGGCGGCACCGGTCTCGGTGATCACCATGTTGAGCGGCGCGGACCGGCCGCGGCGGTCCGACTTGTGGTAGTTGTCCAGCAGGTTCTGGTCGTTGGTGAACGAGTGGACGGTCTCCACGTGGCCGCTCAGCACGCCGTACTCGTCCGCCATCGCCTTCAGCGGCGGGACGATCGCGTTGGTGGTGCAGGACGCGCAGGACAGGATCTGCTCGTCCGGCTTGAGGGTGTCGTGGTTGACGCCGTGCACGATGTTGGGCACGTCGCCCTTGCCGGGCGCGGTCAGCACCACCTTGTCGATGCCGGGACGCAGGTGCTGCGAGAGGCCCTCGCGGTCGCGCCACTTGCCGGTGTTGTCGATGAGGATGGCGTTCTTGATGCCGTACGCCGTGTAGTCGATCTGCGACGGGTCGCCGGCGTGGATCACCTTGATGGTGTTGCCGTTGGCGATGATCGTGCTGTTCGCCTCGTCGACGGTGATCGTGCCCTGGAACTGCCCGTGCACGGAGTCCCGGCGCAGCAGCGAGGCCCGCTTGACGAGGTCCTGCTCACCGCCCTGGCGGACCACGATGGCGCGCAGCCGCAGGCCGTTGCCGGAGCCCGCCTTCTCGATGAGCAGGCGGGCCAGGAGCCGGCCGATGCGGCCGAAGCCGTAGAGGACGACGTCGCGCGGTTCACGGCGGTCGATCTTGTTGGCACCGGTGGCGCCGGCGACGGCCTCGGCGGTGAACTCCGCCACCGACAGACCCCGGTCGTCGGCGCGGTAGGTCGCGGCCAGCATGCCGATGTCGATCTGGGAGGGCCCGAGGTCGAGCGTGGTGAGCGCCTGCAGGAAAGGCAGCGTCTCGGTGACCGAGAGCTCCTCGCCGGCGATCTGCCGGGCGAAGCGATGGGTCTTGAGGATGCTGACCACCGACTTGTTCACCAAGGAGCGGCTGTGCAGCAGGACGGTGACGTCCCGCTCGCGGTGCAGCTTCCCGATGATCGGGATCATCGACTCCGCGATCTCCTCGCGGTGCTTCCAATTGGTGAACGAGTCTTCATTGACAGTCACAGGATTATCTTTCGAGCTAGACGGCGCTCATATGATAACCATGGCTTCGGCGGGGTTCCGAGGGGGTGTCCTTCCGGCTCCGTCCGCCCCCGGGAAGCCCCCGGGAAGCCCCCAGGAAGCCCCCCGGGGATCCCCCCGGAGAGCCCCTGGGAACACGTCGGCCCCGCAGGATTGCGCCCCCTGCGATCGGGTACGCGTCCAGCACTGTGCCCGGGGAGGGTCTTGTCCCGGGCGGGCCGCACGACCGCCGCTACCAGGGAATCTGTCATGGAAACACCCGCGCACGAGAACAACGCCCCCACACCCGCCCAGCGGGCTCTGGACGCCCTCGCGGAGAACACCGAGGACACGGCGGCGCTGGACGCCCTCGCGAACAGCGACGTCCTGATCCCGGTGCCCGACGACGCCGGTGACGGCGAGGCGGCCGACCCGGGCGCGGTGGCGCTTCCGGTGCTGGAGCAGCCGGGCGGCACCCAGGTGGTGCCCGTGTTCACCTCCGAGCTGGAGATGGCCGGGCTGCTGCCGTTCGTGTCCCGTTACCGCCTGGTCCCGCTCGGCGCGCTCGCCGCGCAGTGGCCGGCCGAGGATCTGTCCCTCACCATCGACGGCAGCTCCGAGCACCGTCTGACGCTCACCTCGGAGGGGGTGCGTACCCTGCTGGCCCGGCCGTAGCCCGGGCGGCTCCCGAAGGACCGACGCCCCGTGCGCCTACTCGCCCAGCGCGCGGGCCAGGGCGGCACGCTGCACCGGCAGCACCTCGCCGTACAGGTCGCGCCCCTTCCGGGTGAGCGTCACGTACACACCGCGCCGGTCCTCCGCGCACACGCTGCGCTCGACCAGGCGGTCCCTCTCCAGTCGGGCGAGGAGGCGGGACAGCGCGCTCTGGCTGAGGTGGACCCGGCCCGCCAGGTCCTGCACCCGGCACCGCTCGCCCTCCCGGGGCCTCGCGGTCACGAGCAGGTCGAGCACCTCGAAGTCGGAGGCGCCGAGGCCGTACGGGTGCAGCGCGCGGTCGATCTCGCCCAGGGCGCGGGCGTGCGCCGCGAGGATGTTCCGCCACCGCTCCTCGAGACGGTCCCCGGCCGTGTTCGCCGCCATGGTCGAACGGTAACACCGGTTCGATGTTCAACGACCCGGTGCAGGGCGCGGCTCCCGCGCCCGGGTCGCCCCTGCGTCGACGCCGACCCCTACGTCGACTCCCGCTTCACCAGTTCCGTCGGCAGGATCACCGCCGCCGGGTCCTCGCCGCCCATCTGGGCCAGCAGCACCCGCACCATCTCCGTGCTGATGCGGTCCCAGGGCTGGCGGATGGTGGTGAGCTCCGGACTGGCGGCGACGGCCGCGGGGGAGTCGTCGAATCCGCCGACCGCGACGTCCTCGGGGACGCGGCGCCCCGCGCGGTGCAGTGCCGTCAGCACGCCCTGGGCCATCAGGTCGGAGGCGACGAACACGGCGTCGACGTCCGGCGCCCGCGCCAGCAGCCGCTCCGCGCCCGCCTCACCGCTGGCCCGGCTGTAGTCCCCGGAGACGACGAGCCGCTCGTCGATCTCCACGCCCGCCTCGCGGAGCACCTCCTTGTAACCGGCGAGGCGCTCCACGCCGCCGGGGGTGTCGAGCGGGCCGGTCACCACGCCGATCCGCCGCCGCCCCAGCGCCAGCAGGTGCCGCACCATGTCGCGGGCGCCGTCCCGGTCGTCGGCGGCCACGTAGCTCACCTTCGAGCCCAGCCCGATCGGCTTGCCGCAGGCGACCAGCGGCACGCCCGCCGCCCGCAGCTCCTCGGCCACGGGGTCGCCCGAGTGGCTGGAGACCAGCAGCACCCCGTCGACGTGCCCGGCGGTGATGTACCGCGTGATGCGCCGCCGTTCGTCGTCCGTGCCGGCCAGCATCAGCAGCAGCGGGATGTCGTGCGCGGCCAGCGCCTGGGTGCAGCCGCGCAGCAGGACGTTGAAGTTGGGGTCCTCGAAGAACCGCTCCTGCGGTTCGGTGAGCAGGAAGCCCACCGAGTCGGAACGGCCGGTGATCAGCGAACGGGCGTGCCGGTTGACGACGTAGCCCGTCTTGCGGATGGCGGCGTTGACCGCCTCCGCCGCGGCCGGACTGACGTAGTGGCCGCCGTTGAGCACGCGCGAGACGGTGCCGCGCGAGACCCCCGCCTCGCGCGCCACGTCGTGGATCGTCGGCGGCTTGCGCCTGCCCCCCGTGTTGCCCATGGTCATGACTTTACGGCCCCGGAGAGCAGATCCAGGCTCCAGAACCGTTGGACGACCAGGAAGAGGGCGACCAGCGGGAGCACCGCGAGGAGCGCGCCCGTGATCACCAGCGTGTACAGCGCCGGGGTGTTGGCGCCCTGCTCGAGCAGGGTGTACAGACCGAGCGTGATCGGGAACTTCTCGTCGTCGCTGAGCATGATGTACGGCAGCAGGAAGTTGTTCCAGACCGCCACGAACTGGAACAGGAAGACCGTGACCAGTCCGGGCACCATCATCGGCAGCGCGATCCGGGTGAAGATCCGCCACTCGCCCGCGCCGTCCATCCGTCCGGCCTCCACCACGTCGGCCGGGACCGCGGCCGCGGCGTAGATCCGCGCGAGGTAGACGCCGTAGGGGGAGAGGATCTGCGGCAGCAGCACCGCCAGGTGGGAGTCGGTGAGGTCGGCCTTCGCGAGCAGCAGGTACTGCGGGACGGCGAGGATCACCGGCGGCATCAGCACACCGGCGAGCAGCACGTTGAACAGCGTCTCGCGGCCCCGGAAGCGGTAGGTCGCCAGCGCGTAGCCGCTGAACGCCGACACGCACGTCGACAGCAGCGCGCCCAGCCCGGCGTACAGGGCGGAGTTGCCCATCCACCGCCAGTAGACGCCGTCGCGGTAGGCGTGGAGGTCGGAGAGGTTCCCGGCGAGCCCGGTGCCCGGCCAGAACGTGAAGGTGGAGAACAGCTCCCGGCCGGACTTGGTGGACGCGACGACCACCCAGGCGACCGGCAGCAGGCAGTAGAGCGCGCCGAGCAGCAGGACCAGCGTCGGGACCGGCGCGATCCGGCGGCGCCGCGCCGGGCCCCGGGCCGTGCCGGGGGCGGTGCCGGCCGCGGGCTCGGAGGTGCGCATGGGGAGGGAGCTCATCGGGCGCCTCCTCGACCGGCGTTCCGCTTGGTGCCCCGGTCGGCGGCCCGCAGGAAGCCGAAGGACAGCACCAGGGTGACCAGCGCGATGAGGGTCGCCTGTGCGGCGGCGGCGTGGATGTCGCCGTTGCCGAAGGCGTCCTGGTACACCTTCATCAGCGGACTCCAGGTGGTGGACACGGAGTTGGTGAGCGGTTTGAGGGTGGTCGGTTCGTTGAAGACCTGGAGCGTCGCGATGATCGAGAAGAAGAAGGTCAGCACCAGTGAGGGCGCCACCATCGGGATCTTGATCCGCAGGGCGATCTGCAGCGGGGTGGCGCCGTCCAGCTTCGCCGCCTCGTACACCTCGGCGGGGACGGCCCGCAGCGCGGTGTAGATGACGATCATGTTGAAGCCGGTGCCGCCCCAGACCGCGATGTTCGACAGCGCCAGGTACAGCGGACCGCCGTCCAGCAGGTCCGGCCGCGGCAGGCCCAGCTCGTCGAGCACGAAGTGGAAGGGGCTGACGTCCGGCAGGTACAGGAAGCCCCACAGCAGGGCCGCCACCACACCGGGGACGGCGTACGGCAGGAAGATCGCGAGCCGGGTGAAGGGGGCCAGCCGCACCCTCTCGGAGTCGAGCATCAGCGCGAACAGCAGGGCGAGGCCCAGCATGACCGGCACCACGATGCAGCCGTAGCCGAGCACGCGCAGCGCGCCGCCGAGCAGCTCGCTGTCGGACAGGGCGCCGGTGTAGTTCTCCAGGCCGGCCCAGACCTCCGTCCGGGCGCCGGACCCCAGGCCGAGGCCGGAGACCCGCACCTTGCGGAAGCTGAGCCAGACCGCGTAGCCGATGGGCAGTGCGAAGAACAGCAGGAACAGGGCGGTCGCGGGGACGAGGAAGAGGTACGGGGCCCTCTTGACCCCGTACGGCCCCCGGCGGCGTGCGGATCTCACCGAGCGACCCCGAAGCCCTGCTTCTCCAGGTCGGCGACCGTTTCCTTCTGCATGGTCCCCAGGGCGGCGGTGAAGTCCGACTTGTTCTTCGCGGCGGCGCCGAAGGCGTCCTTGAACGCCGTGTAGGCGACGTTGACGTTCGGGCCCCAGGCGGACGGTGCGGTGGTCTCCGCGATCCGGGCGGCCTTCTCGTAGAAGTCGGGCTGGTTGGCGAAGTACTCCGGCGGGTTGGTGAAGGCACCGCTGAGCTGGGCCGAGGTGGAGGCCGGGTAGATGCCGCTCTCCTTGGCCAGCGCGTTGAGGGCGTCGCCGTCGGTGTTCAGCCAGGCGGCGAACTCGGCGGCGGCTTCCTCGTGCCGGGAGTCCGTGGTCACGGCGGTGGACGAGCCGCCCCAACTGCCGGTCCGGCTCTCACCGTCCGACCACTGGGGGAGCGGGGCCATGGCCCACTTGCCCCGGGTGTCGGGCGCGGCCGTGGTCAGCGTGCCCGGCGCCCACACGGCGCTGACCCACGCGATCTGCTTGCCGGTGTTCAGCGCCTTGTTCCAGGCCGGGGTGTACATCGGCTGGTTGTCGATGACGCCCTCCTCGACCAGGCCGCCCCAGAACTCGGCGACCTTCCGGGTCGCCCCGTCGTCGATGCCGACCTTCCACTTGTCCCCGGAGGTGGTCCACCACCGCGCGCCGGCCTGCTGGGCGAGACCCGCGAACAGGCCCGGGTCGTTGGCGGAGAAGGTGGTCAGGGCCTTGTCGGGGGCCACCTTCTTCACCTTCCGCGCGGTCTCGGCGAACTGCTCCCAGGTCGCCGGGACGCTCAGGCCGTACTCCTTGAACAGGTCCTCGCGGTAGTAGAACATCATCGGACCGATGTCCTGCGGGACCGCGTAGACCGCGTCCGTGCCGAGCGTGGTCTGCTGCCAGACGCCGTCGGCGAACCTGCCCTTCACGTCGCCCACGTGCTCCGCTATGTCGGCCAGCGCGTCATTGCTGACCAGGGTGGGCAGCGCCTGGTACTCCGCCTGCACCAGGTCGGGCGCCTTGCCGGCCTGGTGCGCGGTGAGGATCTTGGTGACCAGCGTGTCGCCGGACGCCTGCTTCTTCACCGTGACGGTGATCTGCTGCTCCTTGCCCGGCCCCTTGTTCCACAGGTCCACGACCTTGTCCATGCCGGGCGCCCAGGTCCAGTACGTCAGCGAGACCGGGCCCGACCGGGCCCCGCCGTCGTCGGGCGACGAGCCGCAGGCGGTGAGTGCGGTGGCGCCGAGCGCGACGGCGACGGCGGAACTCACGAGGCGACGGTGCTTCGTGTACGGCATGGAACTCTCCCCTGACCTGGGGCCCCCGCCTGCTGCGGGGACCAGCCATGCTTCTGTGAGCGTTCACAGTAGAGAAACATCCCGGACGCTTGTCAATGATTGTTGCTGTGCGGTTATGTTGGCCTAACCGCACCGTCAGGGTGTGTGTACGTTCACAAATGATCGAGTGCATCGGGAGAATCCATGCCGGAGACCACCCCCAGGGGCCTCACCGGGCTCGCCTTCGGTGGGGACTACAACCCCGAGCAGTGGCCGGAAAGCGTCTGGCGGGAGGACGTCCGGCTGATGAGGGAGGCCGGCGTCACCCTGGTGAGCGTCGGCATCTTCTCCTGGGCCCTGCTGGAGCCCTCGCCCGGTGCGTACGACTTCGGCTGGCTCGACCGCGTCCTGGACCTGCTGCACGAGAACGGCGTCCGCGTCGACCTCGGCACGCCCACCGTGGTGCCGCCGGCCTGGTTCTACCGCGCCCACCCCGACGCCCTGCCCGTCACCGCTCGGGGCGAGCGGCTCGCGTTCGGCTCCCGCGGCGCCATCTGCCACAGCAACGCCGACTACCGGGCCGCCGCGGTGGACATCACCACCCGGCTCGCCGAACGCTACGGCGACCACCCCGCGCTCGCGATGTGGCACGTCCACAACGAGTACGGCGTCCCCGTCTCGGCCTGCTACTGCGACTCCTGCGCCGCCCACTTCCGCCGCTGGCTGGCGCGGGCGTACGGCACCGTCGACGCCGTCAACGAGGCCTGGGGCACCGCCTTCTGGGGCCAGCGCTACGCCTCCTTCGAGGAGATCGACCCGCCGCGCCTGACCCCGACGGTCGGCAACCCCGCCCAGGCGCTGGACTACCGGCGGTTCGCCGACGCCACCATGCGCGAGAACTTCACGGCCGAGCGGGACGTCCTGCACCGCCTGTCCCCGGGGATCCCGGTGACCACCAACTTCATGACCGCCCTCAGCCAGTGCGACTCCGTCGACTACTGGGCCTGGGGCCGCGAGGTCGACCTCGTCACCAACGACCACTACCTGATCACCGACGGCCGCCGCACCCACGTCAACCTCGCGATGGCCGCCGACCTCACCCGCTCCGTGGCCGGCGGCGCCCCCTGGCTGCTGCTCGAGCACTCCACCTCGGGCGTCAACTGGCAGCCCCGCAACCCCGCCAAGGCGCCCGGCCAGATGGCCCGCAACTCCCTCGCGCACGTGGCCCGCGGCTCCGAGGGAGCCCTGTTCTTCCAGTGGCGCCAGTCCCGGCGCGGCGCCGAGAAGTTCCACTCCGCGATGGTGCCGCACGGCGGCACCGACACCCGTGTCTGGCGCGAGGTGGTGGAACTCGGGGCGTCCGTCGGCTCGTTGGCGTCGCTGCGCGGCACCCGCACCGAGGCCGACGTCGCCGTGCTGTGGGACTGGCACTCCTGGTGGGCGCAGAACCTCGACTGGCGGCCCAGCGAGGACCACGACGCCCGCGAACGCGCCGACGCCTTCTACGAGGCCCTCTACGACCGCCACCTCACCGTCGACTTCGCCCACCCGGAGGCCGACCTGTCGGGCCACCCCCTGGTCGTCGTGCCCGCCCTGTACCTGATGACCCGGGCCGCCGGGGACAACCTCCGCGCGTACGTGGAGAACGGCGGCACCCTCGTCGTGTCGTACTTCTCCGGCATCGTCGACGAGCACGACGCCGTGCACGAGGGCCCGCACCCGGGCGCCCTGCGCGACGTCCTGGGCCTGACCGTCGAGGAGTTCTCCCCGCTGCCGGCGGGCGGGAGGGTGCGCCTGACCGGCCCCGGGGGAGCGGAACTCGACGCCGACGTGTGGACGGAGTTCGTGGTGCCGCGCGGCGCCGAGACCGTCTGGACGTACGCCGACGGCCTCACCGCCGGGCACCCGGCCGTCACCCGGCACCGCCTCGGCGGGGGCACCGCCTGGTACGTCTCCACCCGCCTGGACGCCGAGGGCCTGGACGCCCTGCTCGGCCGGGCGGCCGAGGACACCCCCCTCGCCCCGCGCGCCGATCTGCCCCGCGATGTCGAAGTGGTGCGCCGCACCGGCGAGTCGGGCACCTTCCTGTTCGCGATCAACCACACCGCCACCGACGCCGAGGTGCCGCTGGGGACCGCCGGCACCGAGCTGCTGACCGGTGGACGCGCCGCGGGCCGCCTCGCGGTCCCGGCCGGAGCCGTCCGGGTCGTGCGCCTCGACGGCTGAGCCGCGACTCCCCTCCGCCCGCGCGAGCCACCCGAGCCGCGGGCGGAGGGGGCCCTCGCCCTCCGGGTGCCAGGGCACCCCCCTCCCCACGTCGAAGGGACGACGAACGGTCATGTTGTTCCATCCCGGACGCACGCTCCGGGCGCTGCTGGGACCCGGCCGACCCGTCCTCCGGCAACGGCTGGGAGAACCAGGCGCTGTTCGGCTACGACGACCGCGCGCTGCCCGCGACGGCGTGGTTCCGCCACCGGTGAGACGCGGCGGACCGTGAGGTCCGGCCCCGGCCGGAGCCGTGCCGCCCGGGACCCGGCGGGGACCATCGTGGTCGGGTCCCGGACAAGCCGCCGCAGTCACGGGACACGGGGCCCCGGGCGCGGGACAGTGGAGGCGCCCCCGGAGAGAGGACGCCCGGGGCGGAGGTGGACACGGTGCTGAGGACTCCCGCCGACGGGACACGACTGCGCATCCTGGCGTGGCTGAAGGAGCCGGGTGTCGCGGAGCGCGGTGCCACGGTGGACGCCGTGGCCACCAGGTTCGCCCTGCCCCACGCGGTCGCCCGCGCCCACCTCCGGCTGCTCGCGGCGGCCGGCCTGCTGCGCACCGGCCACGTCGCCGGCCGCCCGCACTACCGGCGCGACGAGGCGCGGATCGCCGAGGTGGCGCGGATGTTCGAGAAGGGCTGGTAGCGGGCGCGGCCCCGGAACGCCCCGCGCCGCGTCAGGCGGCCGCGGGCCCCGCGCCGACCGTGTGCCCTTCGGTCAATCCTTCGGTACGGGGCCCCACATGAGCCGCAGGAACAGGGCCACCACCGCGCCGCCCAGCACCGCGGCACCCGCGATCGTCCAGGACACGGGCCGGCCCGACCGGTCGTCGCCGCGTGCCACCGGAGCCGGGGCGGGCTCCGCCTGCTGCCCGGACAGCGGCCGGTCCCGCAGGGCGTCCGGTGGGTCCACCGGATCCGGCCGGTCCCGCAGGGCGTCCAGCGAGCCCACCGGATCGACCCGCCCGGCCGCCTCGAACCCCCAGTCCAGCAGCGAGCGCGCCTCTTCGTACACCGCGTGCGCACCGCCCGAGCGGGGGTGCATGACCGTCACCACCAGGGTGCGTCCGTCCTGCCGCGCGGCGGCCACGAGGGTGTGTCCGGCGTTGCTGGTGTAGCCGTTCTTGATGCCGATCAGCCCGGGGTAGGGTTCGACTCCGTCCGCCCCGGTGAGCAGCCGGTTGGTGTTCCGGATCCCGTAGGAGCCGCCGTCGCGGCCCGGGAACCGCGCCTCGGTCCGGGCGCAGTACCGCGCGAACTCGGGGTTGCGCAGCCCCGCCCGGCCGAACACCGCCAGGTCGAACGCGGACGACACCTGGCCGGGCGCGTCGTAGCCGTCGGGCGACTCCACCCGGGTGTCGCGGGCGCCCAGGGCGTGGGCCTTGGCCTCCATGCGCTCGGCCGTGGTCCGCCAGCCTCCGCCGAGCGAGGCCAGGACGTGCACGGCGTCGTTGCCGGAACTGAGGAAGACCCCGTTCCACAGGTCCGACACCTCGTAGGTACGGTTCTCGGCGACTCCGACGAGGCTGCTGCCGGGGCCGATGCCCCGCAGGTCCCGCTCGCTGACCTCGTGCCGGAGGCCGGCCGGCAGGGCCGGCAGCACGGTGAGGGCGAACAGGGTCTTGAGGGTGCTGGCGGGCGGCAGCCTGCGGTGCGCGTCGTGCGCCGCGAGCACCGTGCCGGTGCCCGCGTCGGCCACCAGCCACGACTTGGCGGACAGCTCCGGGACCTCGGGTGCCCCCGCGCGCGGCCGGACGTGGGTGCCGGACCGGTACAGCAGGGACGCCGGCGGTGCCCCCGCCCGCGGTCCGGTGCCGGGCGAGGGTGCGGGGTCCGCCCTGGTGCCGGCGGTCGCCGCGGCGGGTGCGAGCGCCAGCAGGCCCGCCGCGCAGAGGGCGCAGGTGGACGTGGCAGCCCGCAGAGCAAATCCGATAGTCATACCGCAAACGTAGGAAGGGACGCCCGGAACACCGTGCTGCCCCGGCCGGAAGCCGTCCGGGAGCACCCGGATGCCGCACGCCGCGGCGTCAGCCGCCGGGCAGGGTCGGCTGGACGCGCCGCAGGAACGCCGCGTTGTCGGGGGTCTCGCGCATCCGTGCCAGCAGCGTCTCCAGGCCGGTCCGCCCGTCACGGGAGGAGGACTGCAGGACGCGCCGCAGGCCCTGGACGGCGGCCAGTTCGGCCGGAGCGAGCAGCAGCTCCTCGCGGCGGGTGCCGGAGGGGGCGATGTCGACGGCGGGGAACAGCCGGCGGGACGCCGCCTCGCGGCTGAGCCGGAGCTCCATGTTGCCGGTGCCCTTGAGCTCCTCGAAGTAGAACTCGTCGGCGCGGGACCCCGTCTCCACCAGGGCCGTGGCGAGGATCGTGAGCGAGCCGCCCTCCTCGGCCCGGCGGGCCGCGCCGAAGAACCGCTTCGGCCCGATCAGGGCGGAGGCGTCGACGCCTCCGCTGAGGGTGCGGCCACCGGAGGCGGCCGCGTTGTTGTGCGCCCGGCACAGCCGGGTCAGCGAATCGAGCAGCACGACGACGTCCTCGCCCGCCTCGACGAGCCGCTTGGCCCGCTCGATCACCAGTTCGGCGAGGGCGATGTGGTCCTTGGCGGGCCGGTCGAAGGTCGAGGCGTACACCTCGCCGCGCACCGAGCGCCGCATGTCGGTGACCTCCTCGGGCCGCTCGTCGAGCAGCACCACCATCAGACGGCACTCGGGGTGGTTGCCGGCGACGGCCGCCGCGAGCTGCTGGAGGAGGACGGTCTTGCCGGTCTTGGGCGGGGCCACGAGCAGCCCGCGCTGGCCCTTGCCGACCGGTGCGAACAGGTCGACGACCCGTCCGGCCGCCCCGGACGCCGGGTGCTCCAGGCGCAGCCGTTCGTTCGGGTGAAGCGGGGTCAGGTCCCGGAAGTGCCGCCGTTCGCGCAGCGCGTCGGGCGCGCGGCCGTCGACCCGGGTGATCTCGGCCGGCCCGTGCCGGTCGCCGAGGACGGCTTCGACGCGGTCGCCCTTGCGCAGGCCGTACCGGCGCAGCAGCGTGGGGGAGACGGGAGGGTCGGAGGGGGAGGGCAGGCAGTGCTCGGCGCGCAGGTGCCCCTTCCCGGCCGCGTCGATGTCGAGGACGCCGGTGACGATCCGGGGCCGCTGCCGGACGGGGGGGTGCTCGAGCGTGGGGGTGGTCATGGATGCGGTCCTTTCGTGGACGACGGGCGGAAAGGTGCGGTGGGAAGGTGGGGAAACCGCGCGGGAGGGCGGATGCGCGCCTCCGGACGGCGGGAACAGCACCTCGGTCGCGGCGGGACGAGCCCCTGGCCGACGAGGTGGTGTGGAAAAGCCGAAGCGCCGGCCGGATACGACGGGCGGAGCGGCGAACCGGAGGGAGAACCCGGGAAGAACGGGCACCGACGCCCGAACGAGGGCGCGTCACAGGTGCTGCTCGCACTGTACCACCCGATGCGGGGTATCGGTGGAGAAAGGGAAGAAGGACCCGCCGGTGACGACCGGCGGGCCCGGAGTGCGGTGCGTGCGGCGTGTCGGCGTACGGCGTGCGGGCGCCGCTTCCGCACGCGTGGGGGCGCCCGCGCTCGCTCAGGCCGAGCGCTCCCGCGCGTCCCGCGCGATCCGTGCTCCCATGGCCGCCGCCAGTGCCTGCGCGCCCGACAGCGGGCGCACCATCACCGTGAACGCGTCGATGAGCCCGTCGTCGCCGACGTGGAGGAAGTCGCAGCCTTCGATCGTGCGGTCGCCCACCCGCGCGGTGAAGACCAGCGCGTGGTCGCGGCCGCCCGCGTCGTTGATCTCGCGCACGTAGCGGAAGTCCTCGAAGACCTCCGCGACCGCCCGCAGGATCGCCCCGGTGACCGGTTTGCCGGTGTACGGCTTGAACACGACGGGGCTGGTGAAGACGACGTCCTCGGCCAGCAGCGCCACGGCGGCGTCGAGGTCACCGGCCTCGACCGCCTCCCGGAATGCCTGCATCGCGACCCCTCATAGTCAATTAATTGAATAGGTGCGGATGAGAGTATCCAGCCGCTGTTAACGTGTCCACATGTCCCTCAAGTACGCCGTCCTGGCCGCTCTCCTGGAGGGGGAGGCCTCGGGTTACGAGCTGTCCAAGATCTTCGACGTCTCGTTCGCCAACTTCTGGGCCTCCACGCCGCAGCAGCTCTACCGGGAGCTGGAGCGGCTGACCCGGGACGGGCTCGTCGAGGCCCGGGTGGTCCGGCAGGAACGGCGCCCGGACAAGCGGATGTTCACCCTCACCGAGGCCGGCCGCAAGGACCTGCGGGCCTTCGCCGCCGAGCCGCCCCGGCGGCCCACCGCCATCCGCGACGAACTGCTGATCAAGGTCCAGGCCATGGACGGCGCGGACCCCGGGGCGACCCGCGCGCTGGTCGAGGAACGGATGGCGTGGGCGCGCGGCAAGCTCGCCCGCTACGCGCGGGTGCGCGAACGGCTGCTGGACGGCCGCTCGGAGGAGCAGTACCTGCGGGAGGCGGACCGGGTCGGACCGTACCTCACCCTCATGGGGGGCATCGCCTTCGAGGAGGAGAACCTGCGCTGGTGCGAGCGCGTGCTGGCGGTCCTGCGGCAGCGGGCCTCCCAGGGGCGGTCCGATGTTCGGTCCTGAAGGTCCCGGTCTGCGCGAGCTCGCCGTCCAGGCGCTGTCGTCCGTGGAGCACGGCTACGACCTCCTCGCGCCGAAGTTCGACCGCACCCCCTTCCGCACGCCCGAGGCGGTGCTCGACGCCACCGCCTCGGCGCTGCGGAGGATGGGGCCCTTCGACGCCGGGCTCGACCTGTGCTGCGGCACCGGGGCGGGCACCGGTGTGCTGGGGCGGGTCTGCGCAGGGAGCGTCACCGGCGTGGACTTCAGCGCCGGCATGCTGGCCGTCGCGCGGGAGCGTGCCGGGTCCGCCGGGCCACCGGTCGCCTGGGTGCGGGCGGACGCGCGGGCGCTGCCGTTCCGGCCCGTCTTCGACCTGGTGGTGAGCTTCGGGGCGTTCGGGCACTTTCTGCCGCGCGAACTGCCGGGCCTGTTCGCCCAGGTCCACTCGGTGCTGCGGCCGGGAGGCCGTTTCGTCTTCCCCGTGGTCGCGCCGCCCCGGCCGGGCTCGCTCGGGTACGCGGCGCTGCTCGGATTCGACGCGGTGATGCGGGTGCGCAACGCCGTGTGGCGTCCGCCGTTCGTCATGTACTACCGGACGTTCCGCTTCGGTGAGGTCCGGCGCGAACTGGCCCGGGCGGGCTTCGAGGTGGAGTTCCACGCGCTGCCCGAGCTCGGACGGCGGCGGGACGGCAGTCCGCGCGTGCGTCTGATCGTCGCGAGGCGGCCGGAGGCCTAGCGGGTTGGATTTTCCCACCGGATCCTTCCAGTGCGTTGGATTTTCCAACTCAACTGGTTACGGTGGCTCGCGTGACCATGACTCCGCATGCCGAGACCCCTGTCGATCCGCTGTGGTGGTCCTGGGAGGGGGCGCACGGCGGCTGGGTCGCCGGCGCGGCGCTGACCGCCGTACGGGACGCGTTCACCGGCGGCCACCGGCCGGTCCGCTCGCTGACCACCCACTTCCTGGCCCCGGTCGGCACCGGGCCGCTGCGGTTCTCCGGGACCGCCCCCGCGGCCGGCCGCTCCACCGTCACCTGTCTGTTCACCGGCCACCAGGACGGCGAGCCGGCCCTCGTCGGCTCCGCGCTGTTCGGGCCGCGTCGCACCGGCCCCGGGTACGACGGTCTCCCGGCCCCGGACGTCCCGGGGCCGGACGACTGCCCCCCGCTGCACCTGCCCGTCGAGCAGGTCCCCTTCGCCCGGCAACTGGAGATCCGCCCCGCCACGGCCGACCGGCCGCTCGCCGGCGGCCCGCGCGCCGAACTCCTCGCCTGGATCCGCTTCCGCGACGGCCGGGGCCTCGGCGCCGCCGCGGTCACCACCCTCGCCGACGCACTGCCGCCGGCCCTGTACGCCCGCTGGCGCACCCCGCGCCCGGTGCCCACCGCCGAGCTGACCGTCCACTTCACCGACGCCCTCGACGACGAGGCCCCCGAGGGCTGGGCCCTCGTGCGCATCCGCACCGACCACGCGGGCGGCGGCTGGGCGGTCGACGACAGTGCCGTGTGGTCGGCCGACCGTCGTCTGCTGGCCACCGGCCGCCAGGCCCGTGTGGTGCGGGAGCCGCGGGACCGCAGGCCGCCCGGCGGGCCCGGGGCCGGTCAGACCGCGGCCGGTACGGTGAACTCGTAGACCAGGGCGTCCTGCTGGGCGTCCACGAGCAGCTCGGTGATCTCCAGCGGCCGGGCGAACTGGTCGTGCACCCGCCGGGTGACCCGCACCGACGGGGTTCCCGCGATCCGCGTGATCGTGTCGCGGTGGTGCAGGGTCAGGCCCGCCCGGCGCATCCAGTCGTAGGCCCGCCGCAACTCCGCGGCGGCGGCGCCGTCGGCGCGGTCGCGGTAGCGGGCCAGTTCCCCGACCTCCGCGAGGGCCACGGCGGAGAACGAGGTCACGGCCGTGCGCAGTTCCCGCCCGTCGGCCGACACGGACCAGTAGCGGTGCACCAGCGTCGGCCGCGCCGGGGCCGCTCCCAGGGCCTCGGCGTGACCGGGAGGCGGGGTCTCCCAGGCGACGGTGGCCCGGTCCGCCGCGCACCGGACGGCGGACCGGGCGCCGACCGGGAAGCCGGGGGAGGCCGGCGTCCGACTCGGCGGACCGGGCAGGGCGGCGTGGCTGCCCCGCCGGTCGGTGGCGACCAGCCCGTCGCGGCGCAGCATCCGGAGCGCCTGCCGCACGGTCTCCCGGCTGACCCCGAAGTGCTCGGCCAACTGCCGTTCCCCGGGGAGACGTTCGCCGGGCGGGATGGCCCCGCCGCGCAGTTCGTCGAGCAACTCCCTCGCGATCCGCCGGTAGAGGGGCGTCCCTGCCTCGTGCGGGTGATCGTGCGGGGTGGTGCGGGCCATGCCGCGCCTCCTGGTGGTGACGTTCCGTAGCCGTTCGGGCTCGTTGCGCCACCACATCTACCACTGGTCTAAACCAGTAGGGAAGGGTGGTCCGGCGGTTCGGCCGGAACACGCCCCGGCGCCACCCCCGTCACAGCGCGCCGTACAGGGCGTCGACCAGGGCCGTCTTGCGGGGGTCGTCGGCGACATGGGGCCCCATCCGGTTCATCGTGTAGCCCAGCGAGACACCCGCCTCCGGGTCGGACAGCCCGCAGGAGCCGCCGAACCCGTCGTGTCCGAAAGCCCGCGGGTTCGGTCCGTACGAGCCGTTGGGCCCGCTGAGCCACAGGCCGAGCCCGATCTCGGTCTCGTGCCGGAAGCCGGCCCCGAGCACCAGGTCCCGGCAGGCGCCCTGTCCCTCGCGCACCCGCTCGGCCGCCGACGGCGACAGGAAGCGGCGGCCGCCGTACGCGCCGCGTCCCGCGAAGACCGCGTACAGCGCGGCGACGGCCCGCGCGGTGCCGTGGCCGTTCGCGGCCGGTATCTCGGCGGCCCGCCACTCGGGTGTGTTCGCGTCCGCCGCGCCCACCGCCGGATTGGTCAGCGCCGCGACGGCCGCGGGCGCCAACCGGCCGAACGTCTCCGCCTGTTCGGCGCTGCGCCGGACCGGGGGCTGCACCAGTTCGGCCACCCGGTCGGCGTCCTCGGCCGGCAGGCCGATGGTGAAGTCGATCCCCAGCGGCCCGGTCACCTCACGCTCCAGGAAGGCTCCGGGCAGCAGCCCCGACACCCGCCGCACCACCTCGCCGACCAGGTGGCCGTACGTCAGCGCGTGGTACCCGGACCGCGTGCCCGGCTCCCACCAGGGCTCCGTCGCCGCGAGCCGCCGGGTGGTCAGCTCCCAGTCGCAGAGCTGCGCGAGCGAGTGCGGCTCGCGCAGTCCGGGCAGCCCGGCGCGGTGCGAGAGCAGATGGCGCACGAGGACCTTCTCCTTGCCCGCCGCGGCGAACTCCGGCCAGTACGCGGCCACCGGCGCGTCGAGGTCGAGCAGCCCCCGGTCGGCGAGCAGGTGGGCGCACAGGGCCACCGGGCCCTTGGAGGTCGACCACACGTTGACCGGGGTGTCCCGCTCCCAGGGCCGGGTGCGCGCCGCGTCGGCCCAGCCGCCCCACAGGTCCACCACCGTCTCGCCGTCCACGGTGACGGCCACCGCGGCGCCCAGCTCCTCCCGTTCCCGGAAGTTCTCCTCGAACGCCGCCCGCACCGCCGCGAAGCGCGGCTCGCAGTGACCGTGGACTCGTACCTCGTGCTCGGACATGGGCCCTCCGCCGGCCGTCGGAAAGCCGGACCGCGGTGCCGCGGCCCGGGCGGCAAGAACGTACCGACCGGTCGGGCCGGGGGGAAGGCCGCCGGTGCGGCACGAGCGGCCGCCTCAGGCGTAGGAGCGCATCCAGCGCAGCTTGGCCGCCTCCTGGAACGGGCCGCCGCCCTCGTGGTCGTTGAAGTCGTACACCTCGATCGCCTTGTCCTCGTGCGCCCAGGCGTTGAAGGCCGCGAAGACGGTCGAGGGCGGGCAGGTCTGGTCCTCCAGGGCCGCCGAGAACAGGGCGGGCGCCCGGCCGCGGGCGGCGAAGTGCACGCCGTCGAAGTAGGACAGGGTGCGCAGGGCCTCCTCGAAGCGGCCGCGGTGCGTCTTGAGGTAGAGGCCGATTTCCCGGTACGGGTGCCGGTCGGTGAGCGTCGTGGCGCGCGGGAAGTCGCACAGGAACGGCACGTCCGGCGCTACGCCCGCCAGGTCCGGGACCAGAGCGCCCACCGCGAGGGTGATGCCGCCGCCCTGGCTGGCGCCCACGGCCACCGTGCGCCGCTCGTCGGTCAGCGGGTGCGACCGGGCCGCCTCCACCGCGCGCACGGCGTCCGTGAAGACCCGGCGGTAGTAGTAGTTCTCGGGCGCGTCGATGCCGCGCGTCATGAACCCGGGGTACGCGGGGGCCCCGCCCACCGGGTCCGGGGTGCCGCCGCCGGCGCCCCAGGCGCTGCCCTGGCCGCGGGTGTCCATCACGAAGTGGGCCCGGCCCGTGGACGCCCACAACAGGTGCTCGTGGGGCAGTCCGCGGCCGCCGCCGTAGCCGATGAACTCCACCACCAGCGGCAGCGGGGCGTCGGCGCCGGCGGGCAGGACCAGCCAGCCCTTGACGGGGTGACCGCCGAACCCGGCGAACGTCACGTCGAAGACCCGCACCGTGGACAGCCCCGTGTCGACCGGCTCGAAACGGGCGTCGAGATCGTACGTGCGCGCCTCCTCGAGCGTCTTGGACCAGAACGCGTCGAAGTCCTCGGGCGCGGTGCACTCGCTGCGGTACGCGCGCAGTTCGTCGAGGGGGAGGTCGAACAGGGCCATCGGGGACCGCCTTTGCGAAGGGACAGTGCGCAGCGATGACACCGTACGTGGATCACGGGAAGGGCTGCCAGGGTCTCCGCGGTACTTCCCCCGTGCGATCCCGGTGGAAGGACCCGCAGGTGGGAGGAGTGGTAAGCGATTTCTCCCGATCGGCTTCCGGTGCCGCCCGCAGGAGCGGCAGGGCGGCGGCCGGACGGAGTGCGGACGCTCGTACCGACGGCGGCCCGGCGGGCCCGAGGCGCCGACGAGCGGACGGCGGCCGTCGCTTTCAGGCCCCGCGTCTTCAGGCCCTGCCTCTTCGGGTGCCGCGCCTTCGGGCCCCGCGTCCTCAGGTCCCGCGTCTTCAGGCCCCGCGCCGGGCCCACTGCGGCTCCGTACGGGCCCACGCCCGTTCCCACTCCGCCAGCCGGCGGCGCATCGCCGCCTCGCGCACCACCCGGTGCACCAGGAGCACCCCGGCCGCCGAGACCCCCGCGGCGAAGGTGCCCATGCCGATGCTGTGCTGCCACACCGAGGCGTTGTCGACCGGGGGCGGCACATTGCGCCCCCGGGAGTCGAACCACACGTGCACCGTGTCCCCGGGGCGCGCGTTCGCGGGGACGCGCGCGACGGCGGTGCGCCGCCCCTCGCCCGGTTCCGTCCAGCGCACGGTCGCACGGGGCACGCGTTGTTCGTCCGTCCGGGAGGAGGGCCCCGGCCCGGCGGGCCGCTCCACGACCTCGGCGCGCACCCGGTGACGATCGGCGCGCTGCTCCTCGGCGGTCGTCCGCGCCTCGCCGTGGGCCCACCGGGCGGTGACCGCTCCCATCAGCGGGGCCCCCACGCACACCAGCACGGCGACGGCCAGCGCCGTCCACGCCTCGACCACGTCCGACCGGCGCCGCAGCGGATTGCGCCCCCGGGACCGGCCGAGCCACCGCGTCCGCATGTCGACCTCCTCACCG
This sequence comes from Streptomyces viridosporus T7A, assembly GCF_008704515.1. NCBI lineage: Bacteria > Bacillati > Actinomycetota > Actinomycetes > Kitasatosporales > Streptomycetaceae > Streptomyces > Streptomyces viridosporus. The sequence goes on along the minus strand of NZ_CP023700.1, from coordinate 1,288,005 downwards.
TCGCCGCAGCCGGGGCCGGACGGGACGCCCCTGCCGCTCCCGTCGTCGCGCGCGGCACGCGCGACCGGCCCCCGGTCAGGGGTGCCCGGAGGCACCGGTGCGAAACGGCGGGCCGGAACCGGCGCGGGCGGTCAGCCGAAGCGCTCGATACGGATCCGGTCGACGGGCTGTCCGGCCGCCACCAGCAGCCTGGAGGCGTGCTCGGCGAAGGCGTTGGAGCCGCACACATAGGCCTCCCACCCACCGGGAGGCCGCTCGGCCAGGAGCGGCGCCACATGTGCGGCAGCCATACGCCCCACGGCCGCACCCTCCGGCGCGCTCCGCGTGAACACCGGTGTGGTCTCCGCGCCGAACTCCCGCGCGTAGATCAGCTCTTCGGGACTGCGCGCCGACACCAGCAGCCGCAGCGGCACGGTCAGGCCCCGGGCCCGGTGGTGCCGGACCATCGACATCAGCGGGACCACGCCGGAGCCGGCCCCCACCAGCAGGGCGGGCCGGTCGCCCGGCCAGGCGAAGAAGCCGCTGAGCGGACCGCGCACCTCCACCCGGTCCCCGGGCCGGGCCACCGTGTGGAACCAGCCCGAGACCTCGCCGTCCTCGACGTGGTCCAGCGTCAGCTCGATGTGTCCGGAGTCGTCCGGCGCGGACGCGATCGAGTAGTGGCGCTGGGCCGTGTACCCGTCCGCCGCGGTCAGCCGCAGCAGAAGGTGCTGGCCGGGCAGGTGACCCGGCCAGCCGGGCACGGCGAACCGGAAGGTCGCGACGCGCGGGGTCTCGCGGCGGATCCCGGCCAGGGTGGCCGTACGCCACACCGAGGCGGTCTGCTCGCTCACGCCGATGCGCCCGGGCACGGCGAACCGCGTCGGCGGGGTGAAACGCCCCGGCGCGCTCTCCGCGGGCCCCCGGGCCCCTCGTGGCGCGGGGTCCGCCGCCCCGGTCGCCGTGCCCGTCGGCGTCGTCTCCGGCACCGCCCGTGCCGCCGTTCGCGTCGCCGTCCGCGTCGTCCGCTCAGTCACCGGAGTACCGCTGCTCCTCCCAGGGGTTGCCGCGCGCGTGGTAGCCGTTGCCCTCCCAGAAGCCCGGCTCGTCGTGGTCCAGGAGCCGCAGGCCCGCGATCCACTTGGGGCTCTTCCAGAAGTACAGGTGCGGCACCAGCAGCCGCGCCGGGCCGCCGTGCTCGGGAGGGAGCGGCCGGCCGTCGTACTCCCAGGCGATCCAGGCCCGGCCGCCGACCACGTCGGCGAGCGGGAGACTGGTGGTGTAGCCGGTGTGCGCGTAGGCGACGACATGGGTGGCGGAGTCCTGGGGCCGGACCACGTCCAGGAAGGCGTCCAGGCAAACCCCGCCGAACCGCACCCCGAACTTCGACCAGCCCGTCACGCAGTGGATCGCGCCCTCGTACGCCGAGTCCGGCAGCGCGTGCGCCTGCTCCCAGTCCCAGGTGCGGGGCTCGGCCACCAGCCCGTCGACCCGGAAGGTCCAGTCGGCGGGCGCGAGGTCGGGCGTGACCTCGGCGGACAGGACGGGCCATTCGTCGCCCGCGTCGTACTGACCGGGCGGCAGCCCGGGGTCGTCCACGCGGGGACGGCCGGCGAAGCCTCGGGTGATGTTCACGTGATCGGTGTTTCCGTTGCGAGAGTGCTCGAGTCGTTCCGACGTCCCACCGTACGCGGTGTGCGCGGCCGGACGCGCACCCGCCGGTCCCGCCGCTCAGTGCTCCCCGGAGGGTGACCACGCGTTGTAGTGCTCCAGATAGCCGGCGAACCGCCGCAGGTCCTCCTCCGGCCAGTCCGCCAGCCGCTCGGCGAAGGCCGCGCGGCGGCTCTCGGTCACCCGCGCCAGGACGCGCCGGCCGGCCTGCGTCAGCCGCACCACCTGGACCCGCTGGTCCTCGGGATCCGCCCGCCGTTCGACGAGACCGGACCGCTCCAGGGCGGCCACCTGGCGGCTCACGGTCGACTTGTCCAGCGCGTAGTGGGCGGCCAGGTCCGTGGCCCGGCAGCCCCCGCTCGTCTCCAGGTGCCCGAGCAGCGTGTACGACACCAGCGACAGCTCGGGGTGCATGCGCCCGGCCGACGCGCGGGCACGGCGGGCGAAGACCGTCATCTCGCGCTGGATGACCTCCACGGCCTCGGCTGCGTCCACCCGGACACCTCCCTTCGCGACCCCGGGTTCTCCTGGCACCGTACAACCACGGGGATTCGGGTAGGGTGACCCTCCGGCCGCGGAGGGACCCGGCCGGGGAAGCCGAGGAGGTGGGACCCATCACCGCTGTGTCAGATCGGGTGCTCTCCTCCCGGAGCGACGCGGACCACCGGCACTAGGTGACCGCGAGAGCGCCCTTCGGCTTCCGAAAGGCCCCAGGCTCTTGCCGCACACGCCGTCCCCGCCCCCTTCACCCGTTCCCTCGCCCCCGCTCTCGGCCGCCCCGCCGTCCTCGCCCGCGTCCCGGGCCGCCGTCGTGGCCGCGCTGCGCGCCGCGGGCTGCGTCTTCGCCGAGGACGAGGCCGAGCTGATCCTCGCCGCCGCGCCCAGCCCGGACGCCGCCGCCTCGATGGTCGAGCGCCGGGCGGCCGGGCTGCCCCTCGAACTCGTGGTCGGCTGGGCCGGGTTCCTGGGCCGGCGCATCGCCGTGGAACCCGGTGTCTTCGTCCCCCGCCGCCGCACCGAGTTCCTCGTCGAGCAGGCTCTCGCGCAGGCGCCCGGCGCGGCCGTCGTCGTGGACCTGTGCTGCGGTTCGGGCGCCGTCGGCGCGGCGCTGGCGGCCGGGCTGGGCGAGGTCGAACTGCACGCCGCCGACATCGACCCGGTCGCCGTGCGCTGCGCCCGCCGCAACGTCGCGGACCTCGGCGGCCAGGTCCACACGGGCGACCTGTTCGAGGCGCTCCCCGGCGGGCTGCGGGGCCGGATCGACGTCCTGGCGGCCAATGTGCCGTACGTGCCCACGGGCGAGATCGGCCTGCTGCCCGCGGAGGCCCGCGACCACGAGCCGCGCGTCGCGCTCGACGGCGGCGCGGACGGCCTCGACGTGCTGCGCCGGGTGGCCGCCGGGGCGCCCGGCTGGCTGGCGCCCGGCGGTTGCCTGCTGGCGGAGACGAGCCGCCGTCAGGCGCCCGCCGCCGTCGCCGCCTTCACCGGCGCGGGACTGCGCACCCGTCTGGCCGTCTCCGAGGAGCGGTGCGCCCATGTCGTGATCGGCGTCGGGCCGTAGGCCCGCGGCACCGGCCGCCGCGGGGACCGGGCGGCCGGTGCCGCGGGCGTGTGCTCAGGCGGATGCCGTCGCGCGGGCGATGAGCAGGGCCACGTCGTCGAAGTTGTCGGGTTCGTGCAGGGTGCGCAGGAGCAGGTCGCAGACCTCCTCCAGGGAGAGGCCGGGGCGGTCCAGCAGGGCGAGCAGCCGGTCGAGGCGTTCGTCCAGCGAGTGGTGCCGCGTCTCGACGAGACCGTCCGTGTAGAGGACCAGCCGGTCGCCCGGCTCCAGGCCGACGGTGGTCGTGGAGAACCCGACCCCGCCCACCCCCAGCGGCACCCCGGTGGGCAGGTCGAGCAGTTCCGGGGCGTGGCCGACCCGGATCCGGACCGGTGGCAGATGTCCGGCGTTGGCGACGGTGCACTGCCGCGCGGCGGGATCGTGGACGGCGTAGACGCAGGTGGCGATGGCCTGGTCCAGGCCCCCGGCGATCCGGTCCAGGTGCTCCAGGAGCAGGGCCGGATCGAGGTCGAGGGAGGCCAGCGTCGTGGTCGCCGTGCGCAGCCGGCCCATGGCGGCCGCCGCGGGGATGCCGCTGCCCATGACGTCCCCGACGACGAGGGCGGTCTTGTCGCCCTCCAGCGGGATCACGTCGAACCAGTCGCCGCCCACCTCGCTGGTGGCGCCCGCCGGCTGGTAGCGGGAGGCGACCTCGAGTCCGCCCGTCACCCGCGGATGGCTGGGGAGCAGGCTGCGCTGGAGGGTCAGGGCGGTGGCGCGGGCGTTCTGGTACCAGCGGGCGTTGTCGATCTGCACGGCCGCGCGGGAGGCCAGCTCCCGCGCGAGCAGCAGGTCGTCCTCGTCGAACGGCGCGGGATCGTGCGTGCGCTTGAGGTCGAGGGCGCCCAGCACCTCGCCGCGCGCGATCAGCGGCACGGCCAGGTACGAGTGGAGACCCGCCCGGGCCAGTAGCTCGGCCGCCTCCGGGGAACGGGCTATGCGGGCCAGGTCCTCGTCCTTCACCCGCGGCACCAGCACGGGCCGCCCCGTGCGCACGCACTCGGTGACCAGCCGGTCCGGCGCGTACCGGGTCACCTGCCCCGGCGGGTCGGCCGCCCGCACCGCGTCCTCCGCTTCCGCGCCGCGCACCGCCAGGGCCCGGATCATCACGGACTCGGCCGGGCCGAGGGAGCTGCGGTGGCCCCGCACCACCGCTTCCAGCAGGTCCACCGCCGCCACGTCCGCCAGCTCCGGCACGGCCACCTCGGCGAGTTCGCCGGCCGTGCGCTCCAGGTCCAGCGTGGTGCCGATCCGCGCGGAGGCGTCGGCGATCAGGGCCAGCCGGCGCCGGGCGGTCTCGGCCTCGAGGCTCGCCCGGTACTGCTCGGTGATGTCCACGATCGACAGGGCCACTCCCAGCACGGTGCCGAGCGCGTTCTCCAGCCGGTACAGCGAGACCGACCAGGCGTTGTCCTCGTCCGGCTCGGCCGGGGTGCGGCCGACCGTGGGCCGGTCGACCACGGGCCGCCCGGTGTCCAGCACCTCGCGGGCGGCGGCCTCGATGGGCCCGGTGTCCAGCATCGGCAGCACCTCGCGGATCGTGCGGCCCAGGTGCGCCTCGGCCGGAACGCCGTTGATCTGCTCCAGTGCCGGGTTGACCGTGACGTACCGCAGGGCGGAGTCCAGCACGGCCAGTCCGATGGGGGACTGGGCGACGATCCGCGTGGACAGCGCCACGTCCCTCTCCAGGCGGCGCACGGTCGACCGGTCCACCGCGAGGCCGAGGGCGTAGACCTCCCCCCGGTCGTCCAGCAGCCGCATGTTGCGGAACTCCACGAGCCGCGTCGTGCCGTCCTTGCGCCGGATCGGGAAGGCCCCGGCCCAGCTCTGCCCGGTGCGCATGACGTCGGCGAACAGCTCCACCACGAGGTCCAGGTGCTCCTCGTGCACCATGATCCGGGCGGCGTACTGGCCCAGCGCCTCCTGGGCGTCGTACCCGAACAGCTCCTCGGCCTGGGGGCTCCACAGCGTGATCCGCCCTTGGGCGTCCAGGACCACCGAGGCCACGCGCAGCACGTCGAGCAGTCCGCTGGGACGCACCGGCCCGTCGTCGCCGTCGCCCGGAAGTGACCCCGCTGCACTCATCCCAGGCCCCGCCTTCGCCGATTCTCCCGGCACGCCCTCGGCGTGCCGGCTCCCCTTGTTCTACCGCGCGCGGGGACGATTTTCCGCCGCTCCTGCGGTCTGTTTCCACCTTCCCGCACCATCGCGCCGGGCGCTTCGCGACGCCGTCGCCGCGGAAGCGGTCCGCGGGTAGTGCTCCCGGGCGGGGGGTGCTTTGCTGGGGGAGGGGCGGGGCACGGTGGCAGGGCCACGAGAGGAGCCGATCACCATGAGCAGTGAGCGACCGCACCCGGAATCCGTCTCGGTCGAGATCAGCGGATGCAGCAAGCAGGACGCCCGGATCGTGTTCGACGCGCTGTGCGCGTGCTTCGCGTCCGACCGGTGCGCCGAGGACGTGCCGGAGGAGTTCCACGAGACCCGTCCCACGGTGTGGCTCGGCACGTTCGACGTCGCCGACGCGCGTGAGGGTGCCCGCCCGGCCCGGCTGTCCTCGTCGGTCGACGCCGACGCGCACGGCGGCTACTGGGCGATCGACCGCTTCCGCACCACCCTGGGCTCCCTGTTCACGGTGCACGACCTGAGCGCGGTCCCCGGCGACCAGGAGGAGGAGTTGCACGTGCGCCTCGAAAGCCGGTGACGCGTCCGGGGCTCCCGGACCCGGCGCCACCGGACCGCTGTGCCCTCCGTCACGCTTATGCAACTAGTTGCATAAAGCGGTGGGCGTCCTCTACAACAGAGGCACGACACCGCGTGCACGGAGGGCCCGATGAGCCGTTACCCCCACCTGTTGACCCCCCTCGACCTGGGCTTCACCACGCTGCCCAACCGGGTCCTCATGGGCTCCATGCACGTCGGTCTGGAGGAGGCCGAGGGCGGCTTCGCGCGCATGGCCGAGTTCTACGCCGCCCGCGCCCGCGGCGGGGTGGGCCTCATCGTCACCGGCGGCATCGCCCCCAACGACGAGGGGCGGCCCCACGAGGGCGGTGCGCGGCTCACCACCGAGGCGGAGGCCGAGCAGCACCGGGTCGTCACCGAGGCCGTGCACCGCGAGGGCGGGCGCATCGCGATGCAGATCCTCCACTTCGGCCGGTACGCCTACCACCGGGACCTGGTCGCCCCGAGCCCCCTCCAGGCGCCGATCAGCCCCTTCCCGCCCCGCGAGCTCACCGACGCCGAGGTCGAGCGCACCATCGACGACTACGCCCGCGCCGCCCGCCTCGCGCAGCGGGCCGGCTACGACGGCGTCGAGATCATGGGCTCCGAGGGCTACCTGATCAACGAGTTCATCGCCACGCGGACCAACCACCGCACGGACCGCTGGGGCGGCTCCTACGAGAACCGGATGCGCTTCCCCGTCGAGATCGTCCGCCGGGTGCGCGAGGCGGTCGGCGAGGACTTCATCGTCGTCTACCGGCTCTCCATGCTCGACCTGGTGCCCGGCGGCTCCACGCTGGACGAGGTGATCACGCTGGCCAGGGCCGTCGAGGCGGCCGGCGCCACGATCATCAACACCGGCATCGGCTGGCACGAGGCCCGCATCCCCACCATCGCCACCTCGGTCCCGCGCGGTGCGTACACCTGGGTGACCAAGCGCCTCATGGGCGAGGTGTCGGTCCCGCTGGTCACCACCAACCGCATCAACACCCCCGAACTCGCCGAGCAACTGCTCGCCGAGGGGTACGCGGACATGGTGTCGATGGCCCGCCCGATGCTCGCCGACCCCGACTTCGTCGCCAAGGCCGCGGACGGCCGCCCCGAGGCGATCAACACCTGCATCGGCTGCAACCAGGCCTGCCTCGACCACACCTTCAGCGGACAGATCACCTCCTGCCTGGTCAACCCGCGCGCCTGTCACGAGACCGAGCTGGTGCTGGCCCCGACCCGGCGCCGCAAGCGGATCGCGGTGGTCGGGGCCGGCCCGGCCGGCCTCGCCTGCGCCGTCAGCGCCGCCGAACGCGGCCACGACGTCACCCTGTTCGACGCCGCGAGCGAGATCGGCGGCCAGCTCAACGTGGCCCGCAAGGTCCCCGGCAAGCAGGAGTTCGACGAGACCCTGCGCTACTTCCGCACCCGGCTCGCCGAACTGGCCGTGGACGTACGGCTCGACACCCACGTCACCGCCGACGACGTGTCCGGCCACGACGAGGTCGTCGTCGCCACCGGCGTCACCCCCCGCACCCCGGACATCCCCGGCGTCGACCACCCGAGCGTGCTCGGCTACCTCGACGTGCTGCGCGACGGCGCCCCCGTGGGCGAGCGGGTGGCGATCCTCGGCGCGGGCGGCATCGGCTTCGACGTCGCCGAGTTCCTCACCGACGGCGGCGACAAGGCGCACGAGAACCCCGAGACGTACTTCCGCCAGTGGGGCGTCGACCTCGACTACCGCGCCCCCGGCGGCCTCACCGCGCCCGAGCGCCCCGCCCCGCCGCGCACCGTGCACCTGCTCCAGCGCAAGACGTCCAAGGTCGGCGCCGGCCTCGGCAAGACCACCGGCTGGATCCACCGCACCGAGCTCAGGCACCGCGGGGTCACCATGGTCCCGGGCGTGCGCTACGACCGGATCGACGACGCCGGGCTCCACCTCACCATCGACGGCGAGAGCACCGTCCTGGAGGTCGACACGGTCGTCCTGTGCACCGGACAGGAGCCGCGCCGCGACCTGTACGAGGCGCTCGTCGCCGCCGGCCGCACGGTCCACCTGATCGGCGGCGCCGACGTGGCCGCCGAACTGGACGCCAAGCGCGCCGTCAAGCAGGGCACGGAGCTGGCGGCGGAGCTGTAGGGGACCCGCGGCCCGTCCCTAGGATGAGCCCCATGTCACTCCCGCACGCGATCCTCACCGCCCTGCTCGAGAAGCCGTCGTCGGGACTGGAGCTGACGCGCCGGTTCGACAAGTCGATCGGCTACTTCTGGTCGGCGACGCACCAGCAGATCTACCGCGAGCTGGGGAAGCTGGAGGCGGAGGGCCTGATCCGGGCCCTCCCCGCCGAGCAGCCGGCCCGGGGGCAGAAGAAGGCGTACGAGGTCCTGCCGGCGGGACGCGCGGAACTGGCCCGCTGGACCGGCGCGCCCCAGGACCCCAAGCCGCACCGCGACGCGCTGCTGCTGCGGCTGAGGGCGGCGGCCGTGGTCGGCGCGGCGGGGCTCGAGGCCGACCTGCGGCGCCATCTGGAGCTGCACGAGCGCCAGCTGGCGGAGTACCGGGAGATCGAGCGGCGCGACTTCCCGCCCGGCAAGGACGGGACGGAGGACCGGCTGCGGCACCTGGTGCTGCGCGCCGGTATCGACCTGGAGACCTTCTGGATCCAGTGGCTCGGCCACGCGCTGTCGGAGTTCGCGCGCCTGCCGGACCCGGGGGAGGCGGAACGGACCGGGGAGCCCCGGGGGTGACCCCCGGGGCTCCCCGGTGAACGACGCCGGCCGCCCGACCGGAGCGCGTCGGACGTGATGGCGGCCGGCGCCGGGCCTACGGGTGGCGCGGCCTGCTGCGCCGGCGCACGTACCAGGCCGTGGCGAGGAGACCGGTGCCGACCAGAGTGCCGCCCGTCACCAGCGCCACCGTGCCGTAGTCCTTCGAGCCGCCGCCGATGCCGCCCATCACCCCGAGGGACGGCGAGGCCGCGGGGGTGGCCGCCGGCGGATCGGGCGCGGGGGAGACGATGACGGACTGGGTGCCCGCGGGGTTGCCGTTCGAGCACATCACGATCACCGTGTACGTGCCCGGGGCGACGTCCCCCCACGCGGCGGACTGTCCCGAGGCGGTCCCCGACAGCGCCACCTGACGGCCCTGGGAGAAGCTCGTCTGGCTGCTGGCGAGCAGCGAGGCGCTGCCCCAGCTGCCGTTGGCCTGCGTGCACGCACGGGTGGTGACCGAGACCGTCGACCCGGTGGTACTGACGGAGATCCCGGTGTTCGCGGCGGCCGGACCGGTCAGGGCGAGGGCCAGCACGGCGGCCGCCGCGACCGGACCGGAGCCGAGCAGTGGCTTCGAGGTGCGCATGTGGACTGCCTTCCGGCGGCACGGCCGGCGGTGCGTTCCTCGCTCCGCCGAGAATCGGGGGACACCCGTGCCGCCACACGACCAGCCAAGACGCACCCGGTCCGCCGCGCACTCCGGTCGCCGCCGGGCAGGTGACGCCCTGCACCGTCCGGCCGACCGGAGGGCACCGGTCAGCGCCGCGGGCCCGTCGTCACCGTGCGCTCCGCCGAGAAGCCGCCCCAGGTTCCGTCCGGCAGCATCGCCCGGATCCGGACCCGATGGGTGACCCCCGCCTCCCGCCCCACGTAGAAGCGGTACGCCGCCCGGTCGCGCGAGGCGTCGCCGCCCTGGACGAGCGAGGTGGCCGCGCGGCCGTCCAGGTGCACCTCGTACTCGGTGACCACTCCGTCCACCCGCGGCGGCACCCAGCTCAGGTCGAGGTAGTACGCCCCGCCGGACCGGTGGCTCGTGGCGCGGAAGCCGGTGGGGGCGGTGGGCGCGGCGGCCCCGCTGCCTGCGGTGGTGAGGCGGACGGCGGCACCGGCCGGGGAGAGGTTGCCGGCCGCGTCCCGGGCCCGGACGGTGAACACGTAGCGGGTGCCCGGCCGCAGCCCCGTGACCACGGCGGCCGTCTGGTTCCCGCCGACACTGTGGATCTTCGTTCCGCCCTGCTGGATGTCGTAGGACACCACGCCCCGGTCGTCCGTCGAGGCGGACCACGACAGCTGGACCGCCCGGCTCCCGGCCGCCCGGCCGCGCAGCTTCGCCGGACGGGTCGGGGCGGAGTCGTCCGCTGCCGCCGCCCCGGGGGTCGTCGCCCGGACCTCCCGGCTGCTCGGTCCGAGCCGCCCCTCCGCGTCGCGCGCCCGCACGGTGAAGACATACACGGTCGAGGGACGGAGCCTGGTGACGTCCACCATGTGCTCGGAACCGGGTACTTCCTTGACCTTGGTGGTGCCCTGATACACCTCGTACCGGCTCACCTCGGTGTCGGCCGCGGCGACCGCGTTCCACATGACGTGCACGCTGGTGGCACTGCCGGCCTCGGCCGTGACGCCCGTCGGCGCTCCGGGCGGCCGGTCCGCCGCTCCCTCACCCGGTCGGCCCCCTCCGCAGGAGGTGACCAGCAGGAACACCGCGCAGAGCGCGGCAAGGCGGCGCGGGGACACGGCAGCGGGAACGCCTCGCACGACTCTGCCTCCGGGGCGGTACACGGCAGGGGCCCGGGCGGGGACCCGGGCAATGGTCCGGACCAATATGACCCTGATGACGGGGTCACATCAAGAGGGTGCCGGTGAACGGCGCTCCGGCACATTACGTATGCTGAAGGTGCGAACGGCTGAACTGCCCACGAGGGCTCGGGAGTTCAGGCCCGTGGCGCGGACCGCTGTCGTCGCAGATCCCGCGCCGGCGCGGGCGGCCGGGGGCCGGAGCGGACACGGGCTCGGGCCCCCGGCCCTGTCACGGCCGCCGACGTGACCGTCCACCGTCCGGCCCTGCCGGGGTGGCGTCGGCACCGCCGCGGGGTCAAATGGGGCCGAGTGACCGTCAATGCCCCCGACGAGAGGCCCTCTTGATCGTGTCCCGAATACAATCGTTCGTCCCGGCCGTGGCCGGTGCCGTCCTGCTCGTCCCCATGGCGCTTCCCGCCGCCGCCGCGCCGCAGACCCGCGCCGAACCGGCCGCGTGGCGCGCGACCTCCGTCTCCGCCGCCGAACTGCTGGCCGAGGTGCGCGACTGCGCGCCCGTCTCCCAGGGCCGCTACCGCAAGGACCACGGCTCCTCCGCCACCGTCCCGGTGTGCGGCACCCACGACGCCGTGTTCTGGAAGGCCGACATGGACATCGACTGCGACGGCCGTCCCGGCCGCCACTGCAACGTCCTGAACGACCCGTACTTCTCCGCCGCCACGGCCTTCGCCCAGTCCGACGGCCGCCCGCTGAGCTCCGAGGACCTGCCCTTCGTGGTGGTGCCCGCGCCCAGCGCCGTATGGGACTACCGGGCCCACGGCGTGCGCGGCGGATCGGTCGTGGCGGTGGTGTACCAGGACCGGGTGCAGTACGGGGTCGTCGGCGACACCGGTCCCGCGGACGTCATCGGCGAGGCGTCCTACGCCATGGCCGAGGCCCTCGGCATCAACCCCGACCCACGAAGCGGCGGTGCGCCTTCCGGCGTCACCTACATCGTGTTCAAGGACAGCCGGGCGACCCCCATCGAGGACCACCGGGCGGCGGTGACGGAGGGGGAGCGGCTGGCCCGGCAGTTCGTGAACGGCGGCTGAACCGGCCGCAGGGACGCCGCACGGCCGGAACCACCGGCTCGGGGAGCCGGTGTCGGCGGGGGGACGGCGAAGGGGGGCGGTGGGACGGAGGGAGCCGCCCCGCCGCCCCTCGCACCCCCGCCCCCGCCGACCCCTCACGTCTTCCGGTACGTGTACGCCTCCGAGGCCGCCGCCTCCACCGCCGCCAGATCGGCCCCCGCGGCCGCCGTGACCACCGCGGCCACCGCGCCCTCCACGAACGGCGCGTCCACCAGACGGGTCTGCTCGGGCAGCTCGTCGCCCTCCGCGAGCAGCGCCTTCACCGTGAGCACCGCGCTGCCCAGGTCGGCCAGGACGGCGACACCGGCTCCGCGGTCGACGGACGCGGCCGCCGCGGAGACCAACTCCGCGCTCGTGCCCAGACCGCCGCTCTCGGTACCGCCCGCCGGTGCCACCGGCACCGCGGCACCGGCGCCCGCCAGCCCCTTCGCCAGCTCGGCCACCGACGCGGCCACCGTCGCGCTGTGCGACACCAGCACGATGCCCACCACCTTCTCGTCACTCATCCCCGGCCCCCGCCCCCGAAGCGGCATCGGCCAGCGCGGCGATCAGCAGCGCCGCCGAGGTGGCCCCCGGGTCCTGGTGCCCGATGCTCCGCTCGCCGAGATAACTGGCCCTGCCCTTGCGGGCCCGCAACGGCGTCGTGGCCACGGCGCCCTCCTCGGCGGCGCTGCGGGCCGCGGCGAACGAGTCACCGAGCGCGTCCACGGCGGGCAGCAACGCGTCGATCATCGTCTTGTCGCCCGCCGCGGCACCCCCGAGCTGCATCACCGCGTCCACCCCGGCGCGCAGGGCCTCGGCCAGCTGCCGCTCGTCGACCTCGGTGGCCTCCCCGAGCGCCTTGCCGGTGCGGCGCAGCAGCGTCCCGTACAGCGGGCCCGACGCACCGCCCACGGTCGAGACGAGCAGCCGCCCGGACTGGACCAGTACCGCACCGGGTGTGGCGGGTGGTTCCTTCTCCAGCGCGGCCCGCACCGCCGTGAACCCGCGCTGGAGGTTGCTGCCGTGGTCGGCGTCGCCGATCGGCGAGTCGAGGGCGGTCAGCCGGTCCGCCTCGCGGTCCACGGACGCGGCGGTCACCGTCATCCAACGGCGGAAGAAGTCGGCGTCGAGCACGGGATCTCCTCGCGTACTAGGTCTTCGTGAAGCATTTCCCGACGTCCCTCACATGCCCCAGCGCAGCCCCGGCGTCCGCACCGGCGCGTCCCACAGCCGCAGCAGGTCCTCGTCGACCTGGCACAGGGTGACCGAGGCGCCCGCCATGTCCAGGGACGTGACGTAGTTGCCGACGAGGACCCGGGCGACGGGCACCCCGCGCTCGCCGAGCACCCGCTGCACCTCGGCGTTGAAGCCGTACAGCTCCAGCAGCGGCGTCGCGCCCATGCCGTTGACCAGCACCAGGACGGGGTTGCGCGGGGTGAGGTCCTCCAGGACCGCGTCGACGGCGACCCCGGCGATCTCGCCGGAGGTCATCATGGGCCGCCGCTCCCGGCCGGGCTCCCCGTGGATGCCGATGCCCAACTCCAGCTCACCGGCGGGGAGGTCGAAGGTCGGACTGCCCTTGGCGGGCGTCGTGCAGGCACTCAGCGCCACACCGAAGCTGCGGGAGTTCTCGTTCACCTGCCGGGCGATCGCCTCCACCTGCTCCAGCGTCCGGCCCTCCTCCGCCGCCGCGCCCGCGATCTTCTCCACGAACAGCGTCGCCCCCGTGCCGCGCCGCCCGGCCGTGTAGAGGCTGTCGGTCACCGCGACATCGTCGTTGACCAGCACTTTCGCGACCCGGATGCCCTCGTCCTCGGCCAGCTCGGCGGCCATGTCGAAGTTGAGCACGTCACCGGTGTAGTTCTTCACGACGAACAGCACCCCGGCCCCGCTGTCCACGGCCGCCGCCGCCCGCACCATCTGGTCGGGCACGGGCGAGGTGAACACCTCTCCGGGACAGGCCGCCGACAGCATCCCCGGCCCCACGAACCCGCCGTGCAGCGGCTCGTGCCCGGACCCCCCGCCGGAGACCAGGGCCACCTTCCCGGCCACGGGCGCGTCCTTGCGCACGATCACCCGGTTCTCCACGTCCACCGTCAGCTCGGGATGGGCCGCCGCCATGCCGCGCAACGCGTCCGCCACGACGGTCTCCGGGACGTTGATGAGCATCTTCATGGGTGCCTCCTGGGAGCTCAGTGGGTGGGTCTTCGGTCTGCGTCTTCGCTGGTCGGATCGGGTACGGGGACTTTTCGGCCTTGGTGGTCCGCAGCGGCCGGAAGCGGGCTGCGGCGGTACTGGCGCCGGCTCGACGCCGACTTCGGTGACGGGCCGTCAGGGCGATCGGGCGGTCGGGTGGGAATCGGATGGAGTGCCGCTGTCGGCAGTATCGGTCTTGCGGCAGCGAAGGGCACGCGCGAGGACGTCGTGGGCGTGCCCCGGTTCCGGAGCGGGCGGGTCCGGTCGTGACCGGACGCCGGCGTCCGGTGGGGATCGTGCCGGGCGCACACCTGGGCCGCGGAAGCCGCCCGCCGCCCGTATCACGCCCGCCGTCCGTAGCACGACCGCCGCCCGCGGCGGCTCACGCGCACCGGCCGGCACCGCCCGGTGCGCAAGGCCCGGCACCGGAACCACCGGCGGTAAGGAACGGGCGCCGCCGAATGGCCGCAAGGGCGTCAGCCCCGCCCCGTGGCGGCGGGTGGCACGGCCTGCTCCAGCCGCGCCCGCAGCGTGCCCTCGAAATCCTCGGCCCGGGACAGCTGGACTCGGAGCTTCTCCACCTGTTCGGCGGCGACCCGCTGATAGGCGCGGACCCGGTCGAGGAGTGCCTCACGCTCCTCGCCGTCGAGCCCGCCGTCGGCGTCGAGGCGGTCGGTGGCGTCCAGCAGGTCGCGCATCTGGTCCAGGGTGAAGCCGAGCGGCTTCATGCGCCGGATGACCATCAGGCGCTGCACGTCGGTCTCGGTGTAGAGGCGGAAGCCGCCCTGGGAACGGGCGGAGGGGATGACGAGACCGGTCTCCTCGTAGTGGCGGATGGTGCGCAGGGACAGTTCGGTCCGTGCGGCGACCTCGCCGATCTGCATGTGCTTGCCGTCCACGCCGCTGATCCTCTGGCCCTTCTGGTCCTTGTCGGCCCGGCCCGGGTGGGCACCGCCGATCTCTACCCTAACGTTAGGGTAGAGTTGCTGAACGGTGAGGGCGGTGTACCGCTGCCCCGCCGTTGCTGTGTCGGGGCCGACGACGCCCCCGTCGGAATCCCGATTCTTGCAGGGGAGAAGCGTGCGCGAGCCCACGACGTCCGGCGCCGCCTGCCCGCCGTGACACTTCACCCCCGGACGTGAGTCCGGCCGCGCCGCCGCACGGCCCCGCTCCGTCTCCTTCGCCTTCCGGCTCCGCGTCCCGCGGTGCCGCCCGCGGGGTGCCGCCCCGGCCCCTCCGCGTCCTCCCGCACGCCCCCGCCCGCCGAACGGGGTGTGCCCGAGCACGACAGGTTCCGTCTCCCTTGTCTTCTGCCGCCCCCGCCCCGTCCCCGGCCGCACGTCTGCGCGGCCTGAAGCCCGACTGGATCTCTGACCCGAAGGTCTGGCGCACCGAGGTCCTGGCCGGCCTGGTCGTCGCCCTGGCCCTGATCCCCGAGGCGATCTCGTTCTCGATCATCGCGGGCGTCGACCCGGCGATCGGCCTGTTCGCCTCCTTCACCATGGCCGTCGTGATCTCGATCGTGGGCGGTCGGCGAGCGATGATCTCCGCCGCCACCGGTGCCATCGCCCTGGTGGTCGCCCCGCTGAACCGTGAACACGGTCTCGGCCACCTGATCGCGGCCGTCATCCTGGCCGGCGCCTTCCAGGTCGTCCTGGGTGCGCTCGGGGTGGCGAAGCTGATGCGGTTCATCCCGCGCTCGGTGATGGTCGGCTTCGTCAACTCCCTCGCCATCCTCATCTTCATGGCGCAGGTGCCGGAGATGCGGAACGTGCCCTGGCCCGTGTATCCGCTGATCGTCGGCGGCCTGGCGCTGATGGTGTTCTTCCCGAGGGTCACCACCGTCGTCCCGGCCCCGCTCGTCTCGATCGTCGTCCTCACCGTGATCACGGTCGCGGCGGGCATCGCCGTGCCGACCGTGGGCGACAAGGGCGAGCTGCCGTCCTCGCTGCCCGTGCCGGGGCTGCCGGACGTGCCGTTCACGCCGGAGACGCTGACGACGATCGCCCCGTACGCGTTCGCGATGGCGCTGGTCGGCCTGATGGAGTCGCTGATGACGGCGAAGCTCGTCGACGACATCACCGACACCCGCTCCGACAAGACCCGTGAGTCCATCGGCCAGGGCATCGCCAACATCGTCACCGGCTTCTTCGGCGGCATGGGCGGCTGCGCCATGATCGGCCAGACGATGATCAACGTGAAGGTCTCCGGTGCCCGCACCCGCCTGTCGACCTTCCTCGCCGGCGCGTTCCTGATGGTGCTGTGCATCGTCTTCGGCCCGGTCGTCTCCGACATCCCCATGGCCGCCCTGGTCGCCGTCATGGTCATGGTGTCGTTCGCGACCTTCGACTGGCACTCCGTCGCCCCGAAGACGCTTCGGCGGATGCCCGCCGGCGAGATCGCCGTCATGCTCGTCACCGTCGCCTGCGTCGTCGCCACCCACAACCTCGCCATCGGCGTCGTCGTCGGCTCCGTCACCGCCATGGTCGTCTTCGCCAAGCGCGTCGCCCACCTCGCCGAGGTCACGGCCGTCACCGATCCCGACGGCACGACCGTGGTCTACCGGGTCACCGGCGAGCTGTTCTTCGCCTCCTCCAACGACCTCGTCGGCCGGTTCGCCTACGCCACCGACCCGGAGAAGGTCGTCATCGACCTGAGCTCGGCGCACATCTGGGACGCCTCCTCCGTCGCGGCCCTCGACGCCGTCGAGACCAAGTACGCCCGGCACGGCAAGACCGTCGAGATCACCGGCCTCAACGCCCCCAGCGCGCAGCTCCACGACAAGCTCACCGGCGAACTGTCCGCCCACTGATCGTCACCGCACTGGCGGCGGCGGGGGCCCCTCGGCCCGGTGGCCGAGGGGCCCCGCACGGGTGGGCGGGTCACCGGTCGTTCGCCAGGGCGACGAGTTCGGCGAACAGACCGCCGGCGTCGACCAGCTCCTCGTACCGCCCGTGCTCGACGACCCGGCCCTCGTCCACGACGAGGACGCGGTCGGCGAGAGGGGTGTTCTCGAGCTGGTGGGTGACGACGACGGTCATGCGTCCGGCGGCGATCCTCCTGATCCGGAGGAGGACGGCGTGCTCGCCGCGGGCGTCCGTCCGGGAGGTCGGTTCGTCCAGGATCGGCAGCGGCGCCCGCCGGTACAGGGCACGTCCGCACACCAGGCGCTGCCACTGTCCTGCGGACAGTGAGGAGTCCGGACGCGGCCCGTCAGCGGCGTAGGCGGGTGTTGAGCCGGGCGGCCTGCCGTGTCAGGTGGTCGCGTTCGGCGAGGTCGGGTGCCTTCCGGGCCGCTTCGGCGTACAGCCGTGCCGCCGTCGCCAGGTCGCCGTCGCGCTCGTGGAGGTACGCCGCCACCGCGGTGCGGCGGGGCAGTGAGGCGTCCAGTTCCGCGAGCGCGGCCAGTCCGGCGCGCGGTCCGTCGGCCTCGCCGACGGCGACCGCGCGGTTGAGCCGGACGACCGGGCTGTCGGTCAGGCGGGTGAGCTCGTCGTACCACTCGACGATCTGCACCCAGTCGGTCTCCTCGGCGGTGGGCGCGTCGGCGTGGAGCGCCGCGACGGCGGCCTGGGCCTGGAACTCGCCCAGCCGGTCGCGGGCGAGGGCCGCCTGCAGGATCTCGACGCCCTCCGCGATCAGCGCGGTGTCCCACCGGCCGCGGTCCTGCTCGGCGAGCGGCACCAGGCTGCCGTCGGGCGCGGTCCGGGCGGCGCGCCGGGCGTGGTGGAGCAGCATGAGGGCGAGCAGCCCCGCCACCTCGGGGTGGTCGATCACGGCGGCGAGTCGCCGGGTGAGCCGGATGGCCTCGGCGGCGAGGTCGACGTCGCCGGAGTAGCCCTCGTTGAAGACCAGGTAGAGGACGCGCAGCACGGTGGCGACGTCGCCGGGCCGGTCGAACCGCACGCCGGAGACGGTGCGCTTGGCCCGGCTGATCCGCTGCGCCATGGTCGCCTCGGGCACCAGGTAGGCCCGGGCGATCTGGCGGGTGGTGAGTCCGCCGACGGCGCGCAGCGTGAGCGCGACCGCGGACGACGGCGTCAGCGACGGGTGGGCGCACAGGAAGTAGAGCTGGAGCGTGTCGTCCACCGCGGGCGCGGGCCCGGGCGCCGGTTCCTCGTCGACGAGGTCCTCGCGCCGGCGGCGGGCCGCGTCCGCCCGGGCCGCGTCGAGGAACTTGCGCCAGGCCACGGTGACCAGCCAGCCCTTCGGGTCACGCGGGGGAGCGGCCGGCCAGACGCGGACCGCCTCGATGAGCGCGTCCTGCACGGCGTCCTCGGCCGCCGCGAAGTCGGCTCCGCGGCGGACGAGGACGGCGAGGACGCTCGGCGTGAGGCTCCGCAGGAGGACCTCGTCCATCGAAGAGGTCACTCCGTGATGGTGGGCGGCGCGGCCAGGAACGGGCGCACCTCGAGCCACTCGTGGATCGGCTTCCCGCCCGCCCCGGGGGCGGCCGACAGTTCCCCGGCCAGCTCGACGGCGCGCTCGCGGCTGTCGACGTCGATCACCATCCAGCCGGCGATGAGGTCCTTGGTCTCGGCGAACGGGCCGTCGGTGACCGGCGGGCGCCCCTCGCCGTCGTACCGGACGAACATGCCCTCGGGGGCGAGCGCCTGACCGTCGACGAACTCGCCGGTCTCCTCGAGCCGGGCCGCGAAGTCGTTCATGTACTGCACGTGGGCCGAGATCT
Source organism: Streptomyces viridosporus T7A (assembly GCF_008704515.1). Lineage (NCBI taxonomy): Bacteria > Bacillati > Actinomycetota > Actinomycetes > Kitasatosporales > Streptomycetaceae > Streptomyces > Streptomyces viridosporus. The sequence goes on along the minus strand of NZ_CP023700.1, from coordinate 1,269,524 downwards.
CCTCCGGGGTCCACTGGTCCATGGGCACGTCGTTGACCGGAGCCGGGGCGCCGCGGTAGTGCTTGAGCAGCAGGTACTTGGCCATCGTGTCTCTCCTCGGTGCTGGTGCGACCCATTGTGGTCGCGTTCACTGCGGGGACGGAGCCGGCCACGGGTTCTCGACATCGCCGCCCGACTTTTTTCGGGCCCTCCCGGACGAGCCCGGGGACGCCGTCTCGCGGTGTCGGGGTCGGCCGCCGGATTCCAGGGCGCCGCGCCTGCCCGAGGAGGGGCGGTCGAGGCGGTGGCCGGGGGGTTCGGGGCAGTGGACGCGGACGACGCCGTCCGAGAGGCTGTGCGAAGGAACGACACTGCCTGTGGACAAGGGAGTTGGGCGCCCCGCGGACCGCCGTGTGTCTTGCGTCGATCATGACTGACCGAGACGACCGGAGCGGAGGACCGCGGACCGGCCGGCCCCACTCGGCGCGCGTGTGGGACTACCTGCTCGGCGCAGAGAACCACTACCCGGTGGACAACCGGGCCGGCGAGCTGATCCCCCGGAACTTCCCCGAGTTCGCGGTCATCGCCCGTGCGCAACGGCGTCTCCCGGTCCGAGCGGTGCGGTTCCTGGCGCGCGACGCCGGGATCCGTTCCGCCGACTGCCGCCCGGACCCCGACCGGGCGGGCACCCCTCACGAACAGGGCCACGCCGTCGGGGCGGTGGGCCTCAAGGAGGAGGGGCCCTCCCGGTCGAAGAAGGCGTCGATCCGCAGGCGTGGACTGCGCAGGCCGGTCACCTCCGGCACCGTGGCGCCGCCGATGCGCAGCAGCGTGCCCACCGGCAGGCCGAGCAGACGATCGGCGCCGGCCGGTGTGTCCCCCACGGCGTCACCGCTCACCGTGACCGCCCGGTGGAACACCCCCGGACCAGGACCGCCCGCCGGCCCCGGAGGCCGAAGGTGCCGGACCTCTCCGGACCGGGCAGGGCGAGGCCGCCGAAGACGCCGAGACGGTAGTTGACCGTTGAAAAGGGGGGGGCGGGTGTCGACCCGCCCCCCTTCCGGCCCGCAGGCCCTCCTTCAGGAGCTTCGCACCACGTACGAGAACGTGGTGGCGTCGCCAGGGCTACGCGGGGCCCCCGCCGGCGCCGGACGCCTCGAGCCGGGCGGCCAGTGTCTGCGCGTCGTACGGCCCGGTGTGGCGGCGGTTGCCGATGAAGAAGGTGGGAGCGCCTTGGGCACCGCTGGCCTCGGCGCTGGCCACGTCGGCCCGCACCCGGGCCGCCGTCCGCTCCGAGTCGAGGTCCTCGAGGAACCTCTCGACGTCCAGCCCGATCTGGCCGGCGTAGCCGAGGATGTCCTCGAACTCGAGCTGGTCCTGGTGGGCGAAGAGCAGGTCGTGCATCTGCCAGAAGCGTCCCTGGGCGTCGGCGGCGACGGCCGCCCGGGCGGCGAGCTCGGAGTGCTCGTGCACGTCGGGGAGCGGCAGGTGCCGGAAGACGTAGCGGAGCCGGTCGCCGAAGCGCTGCTGCAGTTCCTGGGCGACGCCGGTGGCGTGCGCGCAGAAGGGACACTCGTAGTCGCCGTACTCCACCAGGGTGAGCGGCGCGTCCGGTGGGCCGGTGATGTGGTCCGTGGCCGGGTCGACCGGGCGGTCCAGGAAACGCGGCAGGTCGGCCTCCGTCTCGCCGCGCAGCACCGCGGCGAGGTGGAACACCACCCATCCCAGGAGCGCGGAGAGCAGGGCCGCCAGCAGGATGCCGACGGTCGCCTGGGCGCGCAGGGCGGGATCCTCGAAGGCCAGTCCGGCGATCAGCAGGGACACGGTGAAGCCGATCCCGGACAGGACGGCGCCGCCCAGCACCTGGCCCTCGCCGACTCCCCGCGGGAGCTTCCCGAGACCCAGCCGGGCACCGCCCAGGGCGAAGCCTCCGAGGCCCACGAGCTTTCCGATGACGAGGCCGACGACGACGGCCCAGGTGACGGAGGACGACAGCGCCTCGGCCAGGACACCGTCACGCAGGTCGACACCGGCACTGGCCAGGGCGAACACGGGGACGACGACATAGCTGGTCCAGGGGTGGAGGACCGTCTGCAGCCGCTCGTTGACGGAGACGGCGCGCTGCAGCCCCATGCGGGCCGTCCGGCCCACGTCCGGACGCGGGGACTGGCGGAAGGCACGGAAGAGCCGGGCGGCCCGATCCACCGCCTGGCGCGTGGGGGCCCGGGCGGGGATGAGGAGACCGCCGAGCATGCCCGCGATGGAGGCGTGCAGCCCCGCTTCGAAGGTGACGAGCCACAGCGCGAGAGCGATCAGCACGTACGGGGCCGTGCGCCAGGCGCCCAGACGGGACAGTCCGGCCAGGACCACGCACAGGGCGAGCGCGGCCAGCACCAGCAGCGGGCGGACCGATTCCGAGAAGACCAGGCCGATCACGGCGACGGCGACGATGTCGTCGATGACGGTGATGGCCAGCAGGAAGACGCGCAGCTGGGTGACGAACCGGGGGCCGACCACGGCGAGCGCCCCCAGCATGAACGCCGTGTCGGTGCCGATCACCACGCCCCACCCGTTGCTCGCGTCGCCCCCGGGGGCGATCACCAGGTACAGCAGCGCGGGGACGAGCATGCCGCCGATCCCGGCCAGCGCCGGGATCACGACACGCCGGCGGTCGGTCAGCACGCCCACGGAGACCTCGTAGCGGACCTCCAGGCCGATGACGAAGAAGAACAGGGCCATCAGGCCGTCGCTGACCCAGTGCCCCAGGCTCATCGACAGATCGGCGCCGCCGATGGAGAACGACGCCTCGGTCGCCCAGAGCGACGTGTATGAATCCGACCAGGGGGAGTTCGCCCACACCAGGGCGACCACGACCGCGGCCAGGAGCAGGCCGGCGCTGCCCGCCTCGGTGGCCAGGAAGGAACGCACCGGGCCGGAGAGCTGGGCCACCAGGGTGCGCCTTCTGGACCGGGTCTGGGAGTCCTCCTGGACGTTGGCCTTCTGCACGTCAGTCACCTGCGTCACCCTGCCCGCCGTGCGGGTCCGCCGTGCCCATGGGCGCGCCTGTCCCGCTGAGGGGACGACACCTCTGTGCCGGAGCGGGGCCGGCTTCCCGGTCCGCCGGGACGCCCGGCGCGGTGGGGCCGCCCCGACGGTGTGCGGTGGTCATGTCGTAGGTGCCGAAGAAGGGCCGCGCCGGTTCCGTCGTGCTCCACGTGCGAGATCGGTGAACCTTCGGTTGGAGGGATTCGCGCGGGCTTTCCGAGCCGTGGATGTCGCGGGCGGTGATGGACATGGGGGACCCTCCTGGGGCTTTCCGGGCGAATTGCGGGCGGTGCGGCGACCGTCCGGCTGGGCGCGGGACTGCGGCCGACTCTTGTACACGCGGTGGGACGCCTTGACGGCGACGACGGTCCGGGCCACGGCCGACATCTGCTCGGTCTCAGGTGCCGAGCGGTTTCGGTGCGGTCCCGGTCCTGCTTAAGGGGATGGGGCGGGTGCGTGCCGCCGGGCTCGGGGCACCGGTGACACGCCGGGCGGACGGGACGGCGACCGCGCCGGTGAGGGCGGGGGCGAGCGCGCACTCCCGCGTCGGATCCGGCCGGCCGGGCCGGGCGACTCGCCCCGGGCCGGGGCCGCCGCGGAGGGGGACCCGGCAGCCGGGCGGCCGGGTGACGACGTGCGGAGTGATGCGCGGGGGCGGGCCGACGTCCGGGCGGCTGCCCTCGGTGACGCCGGTCGGCCTCACGGGGCCGGCCGGGCACCGGGCCCTCACCACAGGCGGGCCTCGGTGGGCAGGGAGCGGCGCGCACGGGTCGCGTCGACGGTGGTCCCGCGGCGGTCGGGCGCGTACGGGCACGGGGGCCGGGAACGGTCGGCGCCGACCTGGTCGGCGAGATCGTCGACCGGGCCGCTCGTCGCACCGGGCCTCCGGTCGTGTCCGGCGCCATCCCTCAAGGGCCCTCCCCTTCCGCGTCGGCTCTCATACGGTGCCGAGTGTCTCGACGTACCCGGTTCGGGGGCGCGCATTCGCGGTCGGTGGCTGTTTCCCGTTCGGCCACCGGTCCGTTCGGGCACCAGGACCGGGTCGACGTTCTTTCAGTTGTTCGCGGCGCTCCCGCGCCGGTGCGCCGGCCGAAGGCCGCGCGGGCGGGCCCTCGGCCCGGTACTGCTCGTTCTCCTGCGCCCGCCGGGCGGTGGCCCGGGTGCTCCGGGTGCGCGGAACAGCCGGAAGCGGGGCCTGTGCGTGCCCTGACCGGCGACCGCACCCCCACGAATCCGTCGCCGGAAAGCGTGCGCGGACGAGAACTCTCAGTTAATTTCTCTCGCAAACAAGATATCACGGCGCGGGTCGGGCCCCGGTGCCGGGGCCGCGCGCCCCAGGGCTCCGAGCGCCGGAAGAGACCGTGGTCCTGCCCCGGTTGCGACCGGCGGCGGATCACGGACGCCGTGACGGCGTGACGGCGTGACGGCGCGACGGCACCGGCTCCGCTGCGGGGCGATGCCTTCGCGGAGCCGGTGCCGGCATGCCGGGCGCCGTGTGCCGGGTCCGGTGGGGGAGGGCCGGTGGGGGAGGCAGAGCACGCGTCCCGTGGTGAGCGCGTTCCGTTCGTTCAGCGGGTGACCAGCAGGCCCCGGCCGCGCAGCACCCGCCGCTCCAGCGGGCTGAAGATCAGCAGGTCGATGGCGATGCCGACGAGCAGGATCAGGAAGATGGCCAGGAACACCTGCGCGATGCTGGCGTTGTTCCGCCCGTTCTCCAGCAACTGACCGAGTCCGACGCCCAGATCGGGCGAGGAGGCGATGATCTCGGCGGCCATCAGCGACCGCCAGGAGAACGCCCAGCCCTGCTTCAGCCCCGCCAGGTAGCCGGGGAGCGCGGCCGGCATCACGACGTACCGGGCCCCCCGCAGTCCGGTCGCCCCCAGTGTCCGCCCGGCGCGCAGGAACAGGGGCGGGATCTGGTCGATGCCCGCGACGAGGCCGTTGGCGACGGACGGGACCGCGCCGAGCAGGATCACCGCGTACATCATCGAGTTGTTGAGGCCCAGCCAGAGCACGGCCGGTGGCACCCACGCCACCGACGGGAGCGACTGCAGCCCGGACAGGACGGGGCCGACGGCCGCCCGGACGAACTTCACCCGGGCGACCAGCAGGCCGAGCGGCGTGCCGATGGCGAGTGCCATCAGGAAGCCGAGCAGACCGCGCGAGACGGACGTCCAGACGTAGTCGAGCAGCGTGCCCTGCCGCCAGGCGTCGGTCACCTCGCCCCACACGTCGGACGGCGCGGGCAGCTTGTAGTCGGGGGCTACCTCGGCCCACACCAGCAGTTGCCAGACCGCCAGCACCAGGGCGACGGCGGTGACGGGCGGCAGGACCTTGCGGCTCAGGGTCTCGCGCAGCGGTGTGCGGACGGCCTGCACCGACTCCAGCGCGTCGAGCCCGGCCTCCAGCCCCGCCAGATCCTGTGTGTCCGGGGACTTCCCGGCCGCCGGTGAGTCGTTCCTCCCGGCGTCGGCGCCGGTGTCAGTGCTGGCCATGACGGCGGATCTCCCTCCGTAGATCCTCGGTGATCTCGGCGGACAGTTCGGCGACCGCGCTGTCCTCGACGCGGCGCGGCTGTGCGATGCCGACGGTCCATTCCCGGGCGATGCGCCCCGGGCGCGAGGAGAGCAGCACCACGCGCTGCGCCAGCTTCACCGCCTCCCGCACGTTGTGCGTGACGAACAGCACGGACACCCCCGTCTCGCGCCAGACGCGGGTGAGTTCGTCGTGCAGGACGTCGCGGGTGATGGCGTCCAGCGCGGCGAACGGCTCGTCCATCAGCAGCAGCCGGCTGTCCTGGGCCAGCGCACGGGCCAGTGCGACGCGTTGCCGCATGCCGCCCGACAGTTCGTGCACCCGCTTGTCGTACGCGCCCTGCAGCCGCACGAGTTCCAGCAGCCGCTGCGCCTCCTGGCGGCGCCGGGGTCCCGCGATCCCGCGCAGCTTCAGCGCGAGTTCGACGTTCCTGCCCGCGGTCAGCCACGGGAACAGCGCGTGCTCCTGGAACATCAGGGCGGGCCGGCCGTCCGTGCCGATCGAGCCGGCGGAGGGCAGGTCCAGTCCCGCGACCAGGTTGAGCAGGGTGGACTTGCCGCAGCCGGAGGCTCCCAGGAGGGTGACGAACTCGCCCGGTGCGACATCGAGCGTGATGTCGTCGAGGACGAGTTGCCGTCCGCCGGGCGCGCCCGGTGCGGGAAAGGACTTCGAGACGTGCTCGATGCGGGCGGCGTGCGTCGCCGGTGCGGCGTCCTCGGCAGCCTTGGCGATCGTGGTGGCCATGGTCGTCACCTCCTGGGAACTCATCGGGTCCGGTGGGCCGTCACTCGACGCCGAGACCGGCGTCGTCGACCGCGCCCCTGCCGTCGGCCTCGAGGACCTTGTTGAGCGGCGCGAGGTCGTAGATGCCCTTCAGCCGGGGCTTCTCCAGCAGGCCGGCCTGCACCGCGTGCTCCGCCTGGGAGTCGAGGGTGGCGGCCAGCGGGTCGTCCAGGAAGGTGATGGACTCCCAGGCCGGGTCGATGACCTCGGCGGGCAGGGCCTTGCCCGCGAGCTTCTCCAGTGCCGCGTTGGCGGAGGCCTTCGCCTTCTGCGGGTTGGCGTTGATCCACTCGTTGGTCCTCACCGAGCCGCGCAGCACGGCCTCGACGACGTCCGGGTGCTCCTCGAGGAACTTCTGCGACACGATGATGTTCGTGATCACGAACTTCTTGTCGGGCCAGAGGTCCGCCTCGTCGAGCAGCACCTTCGCGCCCTCGGTGACCAGCTTGGACGCGGTCGGCTCCGGCACCCAGGCGCCGTCGATGGAACCGGACTTGTAGGCGTCCGGGGTGATCTTGTTGTCGGTGCGGACGACGGAGACGTCGCCCTTGCCGCTCTGCGCGTCGACCTTCCAGCCCTTCTCCGCGATCCAGTGGAGGAACGCGACGTCCTGGGTGTTGCCGAGCTGCGGCGTGGCGATCTTCTTGCCCTTGAGGTCGTCCGGGGACTTGATCCGGTCCGGGTTGACGACGAGCTTCACGCCGCCGGAGGCGGAACCGCTGATGATGCGCAGGTTCTTGCCGTTCGACTTGGTGTAGCCGTTGATGGAGGGGGAGGGGCCGATCCAGCCGATGTCGAGGGAGCCGGCGTTCAGCGCCTCGATCTCGGAGGGGCCGGCGTTGAAGGTGGACGCCTTGATCCTGGTGCCGCCGAGCTCCTTCTGGAGCAGGCCCTCCTGGACGCCCACCAGGGCGGTGGCGTGGGTGAGGTTGGGGAAGTAGCCGATCTTCACTTCGTCGGCGGAGAGCTTCTCGGCGTCCGCCGCGACCTCGGCCCGCTCGTCGTCGTCGGTGGACTCGGAACCGTAGCCGCAGGCGGTGAGCAGGAGGGGGAGTGCGGCTATGGCGGCGAGGATGCGCAGGGCGGCGAGTGGTCGTGCGGCAGACACGGTGGTGTCCTCTCGGGGAAGGGGTGATCAGGGAGGTGCGAGAACGCGAGGCGCACTGCTTCCCGGCACGCGCCGGCACTCCGCTCCTCGTCGTCGGCGGGCACGCCGTCGACGGTCGGGAGGGGGAAAGTGGGGGCGCGGTCGGCCGAGGGAGGTCCGGCCCGCCGGCGGGGGCGGGCGGTGCGAAGGCAGCGCTGGTTCGGGGAAGCCGGGTTCCGCGGCGTCAGAAGGGCTGACAGATGTCGCTGGACGTGCGGCCGAGATCGATGTGACGGCGCGAGGTCAGCAGGGGCAGTGACCGGGCTGCGCGATCGAGCGTTCCCATGGCCACCCCCCGTGAATCCCTAGTTTTCCTACCTGGTTGCTAGGGATCGTGGCAGAAGGAGGCGTCCACCCCAAGAGGGTGTTCGCATGGTGGACGACCTCGTATCGCCATACGAGACGAGCCGTGGGTGCCCCGTCCGTCAGGGGTTCGCCCAGGCGTCCGGGCCGTGGGCCAACGCGGAGACTTTGTCGGGCAGTTGGGCCGACGCGACGTCGGCGAGCGACACGCCCTCGAGGATCTCGCGCACATTGGACCGCAACGCGATCCACAGGGGCAGCAGCGACTCGGCGGGGCCGGTGTAGGACAGCTCCGGAGGGCGGACGCCGCGCACCGAGACCAGGGGGCCGTCCACGGTGCGGATGACGTCGGCGATGGTGATGGACTCGGCGGGCTTGGCCAGCCGGTAGCCGCCGTTGCCGCCGCGTCGGCTGTGCACGAGACCGCCCCGGCGCATGTCGTTCAGGATGCTTTCGAGGAATTTGTGCGGGATGTCCTGGGCGTCGGAGATGGCCTCGGCCTTCAGCGGCCCGTCCTGCCGTGACGCGGCGAGCTGCAGTGCAGCACGTACCGCGTAGTCCGCTCTGGCTGAGATCCGCATGCGCACATTATCCCGTACGGCTTCGGCCGGTGCCCGCCGCGGGCGGGCCGCCGGCCGCGGGGCGCCCGAGGTCAGACCGGCAGGACGAACGGAGGGTGCGCGCCGTTGAGGAAGTAGTCTCCGACGTCGCGGAGCCGGTGGGCGACGGGCTCGTACAGGGTGTGGGTGCGGGCATTGCGCCAGAAGCGGTCGAAGCCCAGGTGCGAGGACGCGGAGGGGGCGCCGACGATGTCGAGGGCGCGGTCGGCGGACTCCCGCACGGCCCTGGAGGCGGCGGCTTCGGCCATGGCCACGAGCGCGGAGATCTCTGCGTACTCGTCGTAGGTGAGCCCCTCGCCGCGCGCCAGTCCGCCGTGCACGGCCTCCCGGGCCTGATCGGTGAGCGCGGATGCGGCACGGGTGAGGACGGTGAGCTCCCCGTAGGCGGACAGCACCTGCGGGTCCCGGGGAGAGGCGGCCGGCCGGGCGGGGTGCCGGAACAGGTGGCCCGCCCTGCTGTACTCACGGGCTTCGGCGAGCACTCCCTCGGCCATGCCGAGGCGGAGATGGGCGGAGAGGAGGCGCCCGACCGGCGATGCCAGGGCGACCGGGGGCGACAGGACGTCCTCGTCCGCGGACAGGGAGCCGAGTACGGCGTCGGCGGCGACCGGTACGGCGTCGAACTCCACGCTTCCGCCGGCCGTGAGCCGCTGGCCGAAGGTGTCGGCGTCGCCGTCGATCCCCACGCCGTGCAGGGCGGGATCGACGAGGACGGCGAGGGGTTCGCCGGTGTCGGCCCGTACGGCCCGCACGGCCAGGCGGTCGGCGACCAGGACCCCGGTGGCGTAGCTCTGCCGGCCGTCGAGCACCTGGCCGGTGGCGGTCCCGGTCAGCGTCAGGGACGGTTCCCGGTGGGCGAGACCGCCGCCCCAGCACCACTGCTCTGCCGCGGACTGCCGCTCGACGCGAGCGGCGAGGGAGGGCTCGGCGAAGAGCCGGGCGCTCCAGGACAGGAAGTAGTGGCAGCCGAGCAGTTGGCCGATGGCGCCGTCGGCCGCGGCGATCTCCCGGACGACGGCGTAGGCCGTGGTCCAGTCCGCGCCGCCTCCCCCGAGGTCGGCCGGCACGAGGAGCGCCGGCAGGCCCGACTCGCGCAACCGGGACACCTCGTCGAACGGGGTCTTGCCCGCCTGCTCCCTGGCCACCGCGTCCGTGGCCAGGTCGTCCGCCGTCTCGCGGGCCACGCGCAGCCAGTGCGCGCGGCCGGGCCCGGTTCGGTCGGCAGCCCGGGCGGGGCCGGACGGCGCGGTGGCAACGCCCATGGTGGTGGTCTCCTCAGGATCGGTGGCAAGGTGCGGCCGTCGCCGATGTGGTCGTAGTCCCGGATGCCGGCCGTCAACGCTCACATGAAGGCGCCCGGTGGGGCTGGGGCGCGAGGCGGGACAGCAGCTCGAACTCCGTTTGGGAAAGGCCGAGTTCGCGTCCGTCCAGCTCTGCCGTGTACCACGCGGGACCGATGCGGACGGCGCCGCCTCCCGTCGGGCGGTCGGGCGGGAGGAGGAGCGGAACGGCATGCGCGCTGGGCGAGCCGCGTGCCCTACACGCGACGACAGGCGGCGCTGACGACGTGGCCGAAGTCGACATGCCGACGACGAACGAGTCGCTGCTGCGTGTGGGGCATGCGCATCATCCTGCGCACCGGCCGACAGGGCCGTCAACACTTCCCCAGTAAATCGATAGGAAAAGTAGGGAAGTTGACGCCGCAGGGGTTCGCCGGTCGCCCTCGACCGCCTGGCCCGCTCGGCCCGCCGGGGCCGGTCGGCAGTCGGCCGGGGGTGCTTCCGGCGGGCGGATCCTCCCATCATGTGAGACGCCGTGCGGGATGCGTGGGCGCCCCCTTGACGCGGGGGGAAGCCCGTCCGACACTCCAGAGCAAAGATCCCTAGTGGATTGGTAGGAAATGATGGAGCGTCCGGAACCGCCCGCCGACGGCGTCGTGCGCGCGGGCCGGCCGTCCCTTCTCCTGACCTCCCGCCGCCACATCGATCTCCTGCGCGTCTGCAGCGCGGCGAGCCCCCTGCGCTGAGCCGGCGGTGCCCGCCGGCACCGCATCCCCGCCGTGCACGGATACGCGCCGACGCCACCGCGCGCCCCTCACCCCCGTGCGCCGCCCGCCGCACCTCTGAGAACCAGAAGCCGGACCCGGACCCAGGGAGACACATGCCCGCCGCACCTCCGACCACCGTGCCGTCCCTCCCCTCCCCACCGCCGTTCCGGGGCAGGATCGGCTGCGACGCGAACAGCGGCCACTACCCGGTGCCGCGCCGCTACCGCCTCCACCTCTCGCCGTCCTGCCCGGACTGTCTGCGGATCGCCATCACCCACAGCCTGCTCGGTCTGGGGGAAACCCTCCCGGTGCTGCGGCTGGCCGCGGTCCCCGACGGGCCCGACGGCGGACACCGCGCCCTGCGCCCGTTGTACGAGGCCAGTGCGCACCGGTATCCCGGACCGGCCGCCGCACCGGTGCTGAGCGACACCTGGACGGGGCGGATCGTCAGCACGCACCCCCCGGACATCCTGAGCGACCTGGTCCGGCGCTTCGGCGGCGACGGACCCGGCCGGCCCGCGCTGCACCCGCAGGACAGGGCGGCGGAGATCGAGGCCGTCGAACGCCTCTGCGCGCACCGCATCGGTGAGGCCGCGCAGTACGCCGGGCGGGCCGACGCCGACGCCGCGGCGCGCCGCACCGCCCTCGGCTCCCTGCTCCGCGTCCTGGACTCGCTGGAGCGGCGGCTCGCGCACCAGGACTTCGTCCTGGGGGACGACATGACCGCCGCCGACGTGCGGATGTGGGTGACCCTCGTACAGCTCGACACCGTGCACCGGCTGCACCTGGACGCCGCCGCGGTCCACCGCATCGCCGACCACCCGCACCTGTGGGCCTACGCCCGGCGCCTGGCCGCGCATCCCGCCTTCGGCACCCACCTCGACCTGGACGGCATCGCCCGCAGGCACCACGCCCACTGCCAGGGGCTGGAGGCCGCGGGCGCGGCGGTGCAGATCATGGACTGGGCGGCGCACAGCGCGGGCGGGACCGCCGCCCGGCTCCACCGGGAGCGCCCGGACGGCTTCATGGAACCGCAACACGCCCTCCACCTCCGTCCCTCCGGCTCCGCCTAGCCTGCGACGACAGGGGTCTGCCGGACCGGAGCGCGGCAGGCCCCTCCCGACTCGTCCCGATCCCGTCCGGCTCCACCGCCGACGAGGTGCTGCGCCACACCATCGACAGGCCCCGCGTCGCCGTCTCCGCCGCCGTCGTCGCCGAGGACGACACGGCCGCCAGGCAACCGGCTGCCGGCTACGGCCCGTGGGCGCGCGGCATCCGCGAGGAACGGCGGCGTCGATGGGTCGGCACCTCCCGTCCGCGCCGCAGGGCGAACGTTCGAACGATCAGGGGCTGACATGGCAGGACCACCGGAACTGCACGCTCTGGCCGTCGGCCTGATCATCGCGGTGGTGACCGCGCCCGTGGGGGTCTCGGGCGCGGTGTTCCTGCTGCCCGTGCAGCTGAGCGTGTTCGGCGTGCCCAGTCCGGCGGTCACCCCCACCAACCTGTTGTTCAACGTGGTGGCCGGGCCCGGTGCTCTGCTGCGCCACCGCCGTGCGGGCCTGCTGAACAGCCCGCTGGCCCGCCGTCTGGTGATCGGCACTCTGCCCGGTGTGGTCATCGGCGCGGTGGTGCGGGTCTTCGCCGTCCCCGGGCCCGCCGTCTTCCGCCTTCTGGTCGCCGGACTGCTGATGCCGCTGGGCCTGTGGCTGATCGTCCGTACCTTCCGGCCCGCCCGCCCGGCCGCCCCGGCGGCGGAACCCTCCCGCCGTACCGTCACCGGCCTGGCCCTGGTCGTCGGAATCATCGGCGGGATCTACGGCATCGGCGGCGGCTCCCTCCTCGGCCCCGTCCTGGTCGGCCGGGGCATGCCGGTGAGCCGGGTCGCCCCCGCCGCCCTCGCCGCCACCTTCGCCACGTCCGTGGCCGGGGCCGCGGTCTTCGCCCTGCTGTCCCTGACCGGTTCCGGTGACGTCGCCCCCGACTGGCCCCTCGGACTGGCCTGCGGTGTGGGCGGGCTGATCGGCGGTTACCTCGGGGCACGCCTGCAACCCCGTCTGCCCGAGACCGCCCTGCGTCTGCTGCTGGGCGCCCTGGCCGCCGTCTTCGGGGCCCTCTACGCGGTTCAGTCCCCGCGCTGACGCGACGGGTGCCGAGCACGCGGACCGCGCCGACGGTCACCTCCCGGCTGTCACTCGCTTCCGGGCGGGACGAGCGGTTCGCCGGATGCGAGAAACAGCCGGGAAAGGGAGTATTTCCCAATGTGTCCGGTGAAGTACGCGCAGGGAGAGGTCCTGCGGTGAGTGCACCGGTCAGTGCCGCCGACACGCCTGCCGATCGGCCCTGTACCGGTCATCCTGCTCCGTCGTGTCCGGAGGCGACCGGTCGCCGGGAGACCGCTGCCGGCGCCGTGCGCGCCCGCGGGACCCTGCGCCGCCGGGCCGGACCGTCGCCCGCCCGGTGCCCCGTCGGCCGCGCGGGGCCATCCGGCGTCACCCGCGACAGCGGCCCGGCACGGTGACCGGGTGGCGCGGGTGACGACCGCCCGGGTCTCCCAGACCCGGGCGAGGAGACGGGATCTGGTGGCCCAGCTCTCCGGCCCGGTGCGTTCCTTCCTGGCCACCGAGGCGGGCAGCGCCGGCCTGCTCCTGGCCGCGGTCGTGGTCGCCCTGGTGTGGGCGAACTCCCCCTGGTCGGATTCATACACGTCGCTCTGGGCGACCGAGGCGTCCGTCTCGCTCGGCGGCGCCGATCTGTCGATGGACCTGGGGCACTGGGTCAGCGACGGCCTGATGGCCCTGTTCTTCTTCGTCGTCGGCCTGGAGGTCCGCTACCAGGCGTCTGCGGGCGAGCTGACCGGGCGCCGCAGTGTCGTGCTCCCGGCGCTGGCCGGGACCGGCGGCATGCTCGTCCCCGCGCTGCTGTACCTGGCGGTCGTGCCGGGAGGGGAGGCCCGCGGCGGATGGGGTGTGGTGATCGGCACCGACACGGCGTTCATGCTGGGGGCGCTCGCCGTGGTCGGCCCCCGGTTCGTCACCCAGCTGCGCGTCTTCCTGCTGGCCGTCACCGTCCTCGACGACATCGTGGCCGTCACCGTGATCGGCGTGGTCTACTCGGGAACGGTCCGCCCGGTGCCCCTGCTGGCCGCGCTCGTCCTCTGCGCGCTTCTGGCCGGGCTGAGCCGTCTGCGGGTCTGGCGCACGGCCCCGTACGTCCTGGTCGCTCTCGCGCTGTGGTGCGCCACCTTCGCATCCGGCCTCCACGCCTCCGTGGCGGGCATGATCGGCGGTCTCCTCATCCCCGCCCGGGCCCCCACGCGCGAGCTGGTGGAAAAGGCCGCCGGGCTCTTCCGTGCCTTCCGCCAGTCACCCCGCCCGGACGTGGGCCGGACGGCCCGCATGGGGCTGCAGCGCGCCGTCTCCGTCAACGAGCGGCTGCAGACGGTCCTCCACCCCTGGACCAGCTATGTCGTCGTCCCCGTGTTCGCCCTGGCCAGTGCCGGCATCGACCTGCGCGGCGGTGTCCTGGCCGAAGCCCTGTCCTCCGCGGTCACCTGGGCCGTGGTCATCGGTCTCGTCGTCGGAAAACTCCTGGGTATCGCCCTCGGCGCTTTCCTCGGCATCCGCCTGGGTCTTGGAAGGCTTCCCCAGGGAGTGGGACCGGGCCAGGTGCTGGGCGGTGCCGCCCTGTCCGGGATCGGCTTCACCGTGTCCCTGCTGATCGCCGGTCTCGCCTTCGAGGACCCGTCGCTCCGGACCCGGGCGACCGTCGGTGTCCTGCTGGCGGCCCTGCTCTCCGCGCTCCTGGGATGGGTGGTGTTCCACCTGGCCGCGGTGCTGCGCGGCGAGACGGAGGCCGACCTGCCGCGTTTCCTGGACCGCCCGGTCGACCCGGCCACGGACCACGTCACCGGCCCGCCGGACGCGCCGCTGACCCTGGTGGAGTACGGCGACTTCGAGTGTCCCTTCTGCGCCCGTGCCACCGGCGTCGCCCAGGAACTGCGGCAGCGCTTCGGTGACCGGCTCCGCTACGTCTTCCGGCACCTGCCCCTCCTCGACGTGCACCCCCACTCCGAGCTCGCCGCCCGGGCGGCCGTCGCCGCCGACGCCCAGGGACGCTTCTGGCAGATGCACGACCTGCTCTTCGCCCACCAGGACCAGCTCGAGTTCGAGGACATCGTGGGCTACGCCGCTCAGCTCGGGCTGGACGTCGAGAGGTTCCTCGAGGACCTCGACTCGGAGCGGACGGCGGCCCGGGTGCGGGCCGACGTGGCCAGCGCCGAGGCCAGCGGTGCCCGCGGCACCCCGACGTTCTTCCTCGGCAGCCGACGGCACACCGGGCCCTACGACGCGCAGACACTCGCCCGGGAACTCGAGACGTCCGCCGCCGACTCGCACCTGCCGTAGTCCCGCCCCGCCTCACCGGACGGCGTGGCATCGTGGCCGTATGGCGACGGGAGCGGATGTGGCCGTGTTCGTCGGGCTGCAGGCGTCCGGGAAGTCCACCTTCTACGGCCAGTGCCTGTCCGGCCGGTACGCGCTGGTCGGCAAGGACCTGTTCCCGCGGGGCGCCCGCAACAGGCAGCGGCGGCAGATGCGGCTGGTGCGGGAGCACCTGGCCGCCGGGCGGTCGGTGGCGGTGGACAACACCAACCCGTCACCGCACGAGTGGGCGCCGCTGGTGGAACTGGCCCACGCCCACGGCGCCACCGCGACGGCGTACTGGTTCCCCCCGGACGTGACCGGCTCACTGCGGCGCAACGCCGCCCGCGAGGGCCGCGACCGCGTCCCGGACGTCGGCGTCCTGGCCACGCTGAAGAAGCTCCGCAGGCCCTCGACGGAGGACGGGTTCGACGCGGTGCTCGAGGTGCGGTTCGACGGCCGCGGTGGCTTCGAGGTGCGCGCCGGGACACCGCGTGCATCCGGAGCGCCGGGCACCCCGCGCACCCTGCCGAGGAACGAGCCCGGCGGTTGCGGCACCGCCGGCGGTGGACGGTCGAGCCGCACCGGCCGCGGCGCCGGCGAAGCCGACCCCGACCGGCGGGACACGGAGAGGTGAGACGCCCGCGGCGGCCGGCCCACCGCCGCCCACCGGGCCGCACGACCGGACGAGCGGCAGCGGTACGGCGGGCGGACTGGTAGTCCGTCCGCCGTCCACGGGCACGCTGGGGCTTCTCTGCTTCACCCCGCTCCACCACGCCGCCACGGCCCATCCGGCCGTGCACTGGCTGCTGTACGCCCGCTTCCCGCTGTCCGGCTGCCTCCTCGCCCACGCCACCGCAGGCCCCGACCCGGCCGCCCCGACCCGGTCCGGGGCCGCGGGACCCGCGGCGCCCTCTGGTTTACGCCCGTCGCCGCGGGCTACGCGGGCGTCATGAAGCAGTTCGCGTATCCACGAGGAACCGCAGGCGGCCGGCACGGCCGCGAACCGTCGGAGGGGCCACGGCATGAGTGACGAGCGATCCGGGCGGAGGACGGAGCCGGTACCGCGGTCCCGCTCCGGCGCCCTGGGCAGCCGCTCCCCGAGGAGCGGCACGGAACCGCGGAACGCGCAGAGTCCGCTCGGCCTGCGCCTGCTGCTGTCCGGTGTCTTCCTGCCCGTCTTCTGCGTGGCGGCCGTGCTGTTCGGCCTGTGGGCCGCGAACTCCGGGCCCGGCGACAGCCCCGGCCAGGACGTCCTGACCGGGATCGCCGTCGGGTGCGGCGTACTGGCCCTGATCGCGGCGGTCGACGTGCTGGTCGTGGTCCGCAGGCGGCGACGGGAACGAGGCATCCGCGGGTGACCCCTCCCCTCCCGGGGAGCGGGTTCCCCCTCCCCGGGAGGGCGGACAGGGCGAACGCGCGGGTGAGGCGGCGGACACGACGCGGGGCGGGCCGTGCGCCATCGGCCGTACGAGGACGGTCGGTGGGCGCACGGCCCGCCCGAGGCGGCCAGGACAGGCCCTAGGTGCGGTCGCCCTTCGGCTTGCCGAACTGGTCCGGAGTACCGTGCGGCGGCGGGCTGAACGGCTGCGGCGAGGTGGCGGGCGACACCGGGGAACCGGTCCGGCTCGCGCCCTGCTCGGGACGCAGCGCGTCCGGATCGCCGGACGTCGGCTCGGCCCCCGCGCGCAGCTGCTCCAACCGGGCCGTCAGCAGTTCGGTCACCGGGAGCCGGTCGGCGTGCGAGCGCTCGTAGGACAGGAGGTTCTCGACCTCGTCCGCGGACAGCGAGCGGATCCGGCTCTCCAGACCGCCGATGGGCAGGTGGTCGTAGTCGGGCAGCGGCAGGGCGTTGCGGGCGGGATCTGTCATGGTTCTCACTTCCCTGTGGACGGCGTGGCGGGCACGGTGGCGGCCGGGGCCGCGCGGGCGGTCAGCGACCGCCCGGGCCGCCGCTGCCGAACCCTCCGCTGCTGCCCTCGTCCCAGCGGGGCCGCTGCTGCGGCGCGCCGGTGCGGGTGCCGGAGTTGCCGTGGTCGTTCAGCTCGTGCGGCGTCAGGCGTGTGTCGCTGCGGGGCACCTCGTCGGGTTCCCGGTGCTCCCGGACCTCGCGGACCGGCCCGCCCTCGGGCACCCGGGGCTGCTCCTCGGGGCGGGGCCTGCGGATCCCGCTGCGCGCGACCCGGCGGCTGCCGAGGGCGAACGCGCCGATCAGCAGGGCCACGACCACCACGGCCGCCACCACGAGCCCGATGCCCAGGGCGCCGCGACTCGCGGCGAGATCGGCCGACTGCATCCATGAGGTGTTCGTCATGGCTCGCGGGTACCCCGGGTCCGGTCGACGAACCAGCTCACCCGGACCGCGCCGCAGGGGCGCTCCGGCGCCGCGCGCGTCTTCGGCGGCGGGCCCGGGAAGCCGTGCGGAACCCTTGGGGGAGCCGGGTTTGAGCGCGGGAACCGCGGCTACCCGCGCGGTGTGACGACGACATCCCAGGAGGAGCTGTTCCGGTTCCTGGAGGACCGTTTTGCCTGTGCCCAGGCGTGCACCGAATGCGCGCGGGCCTGTGCGACGCGGGCGAGTCTCGTGGACCCGGACGGCACCGAGAACCAGGAACTCGTACGACGTAAGGGCATCATGTGCGCGGAGGTGTGCGACGCGACCTGCCGTGTGCTGTCCGAGCAGAACCAGGTGGACGAGGAGACCATCCGGGTCCAGGTCGAGTGGTGCCGACAGGTGTGCCTGGAGAGCGCGCACGTGTTCGACGGGCACCCCGGGGCGGAACGCACGGCGGAGGCCTGCCGGGCCTGCGCCCGGGCCTGCACGACGTTCCTCGCCACCCTGAACTGAGGAATCCGGGACGCACCGGGCCGCGCACCCCGTCCGGGCACGCCCGCCGGACCGGAGCCCGGTGCGGCACCGGGGTGCGCGCCGCCCGGCGCGGTACAAACTCGGGCGAGATGTCGCCATACTGGACGAGCCAGGGGGGCGCGCAGGACGGCGACGGGGGCGGGCGCAGGAGATGGGGGACACCAGCAGGCTCATCCAGGGCCGGTACCGGCTGCTCGACGCGATCGGGCGCGGCGGCATGGGCGAGGTGTGGCGGGCGCGGGACGAGTCACTGGGGCGGCAGGTCGCCGTGAAGTGCCTCAAGCCGCTCGGCCCGCACCACGACCGGTCGTCCGGCCGCGTGCTGCGCGAACGGTTCCGCCGCGAGGCCCGGGTGGCCGCGGCGCTGCAGCACCGCGGGATCACCGTCGTGCACGACTTCGGGGAGTCCGAGGGCGTGCTCTACCTGGTGATGGAACTGCTCCAGGGGCGCAACCTCAGCCGGCTCCTGGAGGACAACCGGCAGCACCCGCTGCCGGTCGACGAGGTCGTGGACATCGCCGAGCAGGTCGCCGCCGCCCTCGCCTACACCCACGACCAGGGCGTCGTGCACCGGGACCTGAAGCCCGCCAACATCGTGCGGCTGGACGACGGCACCGTGAAGATCTGCGACTTCGGCATCGCCCGCCTCGGCCACGACATCGGCTTCACCTCCCGGCTGACCGGCACCGGCGTCGCGATGGGCACCCCGCACTACATGTCGCCGGAGCAGATCAGCGGCTCGGAGGTCGACCGGCGCAGCGACCTGTACTCCTTCGGGTGCGTGCTGTACGAGATCGCCACCGGGGTACCGCCGTTCGACCTCGACGACGCCTGGGCGGTCCTCGTCGGCCACCGCGACACCCCGCCCCGGCCGCCGCGCGACCACCGCCCGGAACTGCCCGAGCGGCTGGAGCGCGTCATCCTGGACCTGCTGTCCAAGGAGCCCGACGGGCGCCCGGACGACGCCCGCGAACTGGCTCGACGCCTCGGGGAGCTACGGGCCGTGCCGCCGCCCGCCACGTTCGCGGTGGCGACCCGGCGGGAGGCCGCGGAGGCACGGAGCGCGGTCCGGCCCGCACCGGCGGGGCGGGCGGCGCGGCTGCCGTCCTGGACCCGCGGTATGACCACCGGGCACAAGGCGGTCGGCGACGGACTGCGCACCACGCCCCCGGACCCCGCGGCCGGCCTCTCCGGCGAGTGGACCGCCCGCCCCGCGGGCGGCCGTGCCGGGGGTCCCGTGCCGGACGAGCGGCCCGCCCCGTCACCGGAGGCGCCGGCCGCCCTGGCCGAACGGCACGACGCGGGCCTGGGCCTGGGACGACTGGGCCGCTGGGCGGAGGCGGGCGAGGTGCACCGCGGGGTCGCCGCCGAGCGCGAGCGCCTGCTCGGACCGGACCACCCCGACACGCTCGCCAGTCGCCACGAGGTCGCCCTCGGCCTCAGCCGCACCGGCCGTGCCGCCGAGGCGCTGCGCGTGTACAAGCGGGTGGCCGAGGCCCGCATCCGCGCACTGGGCGCCGACCACCCCGACACCCTCGCCACCCGCCAGGAGATGGCCTACGTCCTCGCCCGGTCCGGCCGTCCCTTCGACGCCCACCGGGTCTATCTGTCGGTGCTCGCCGCCCGCGAGCGCACCCTGGGGCCCGACCACCCCGACACCCTGCGCTGCCGGCACGACCTCGCCCTCAACCTCAGCCGGCTCGGGCGGCTGGAGGACGCCTGCGGCATGGCGTACGAGGTGGCCGCCGCCCGCGCCCGGGTGCTCGGGCCCGAGCACCCGGACACCCTCGTCACCCGTCACGACCTCGCCCACACCCTGGGCCGGCTGGGCCGCTGGGAGGAGGCCCTGGAGGCCTACCGCGAGGTGGCCGGGGCCCGCGCCCGGGCCCTCGGCCCCGATCACGCCGACACCCTCGCCGCCCGCCACGGGATCGGTGTCGCCCTGGGCCGGCTCGGCCGCGCCCCCCAGGCCCTCGAGCTCTACCGGGACCTGGTCGAGGACCGCACCCGCCTCCAGGGGAGCGGCCACCCCGAGACCCTGCGCGCCCGGCACGGCCTCGGCGTCAACCTGGGCCGGCTGGGCCGCTGGGAGGAGGCCCTCGCCGAGTCCCGCGACGTGTGCGCCCTGCGCGAGCGCGTCCTCGGCGCCGACCATCCGGACACCCTGGTCAGCCGGCGCGAGGTCGCCGTCGGCCTGGGCTGGCTGGGCCGCTGGACGGACGCGCTGACCGAGTACCGGCGGGTCGCCGAGACCCGCGAGCGCCTCCTCGGCGCGGACCACCCCGACACCCTCGCCGCCCGCGACGACGAGGCCCACTGCCTGGAACGGCTGGGCCGCGGCGCCGAGGCCGCCGGACTGCACCGCCGGGCGGCGGCCCTGCGCCGGCGGCGGGCGGCCGGGAGGGCGTGAACGCCCCGGCGGGACCCGTCCCCTGGCCGGTGCGGATCACCGCGTGCTACCAAGAACCATGACCGCACCCGAGCCGTCCCGGACGTACGACGCCGTCATCGTCGGCGGAGGCCACAACGGCCTCGTCGCCGCCGCCTACCTCGCCCGGGCCGGGCGCTCCGTACTGGTGCTGGAGCGGCTGGACCACACCGGCGGAGCAGCGGTGTCCACCCGGCCCTTCCCCGGCGTCGACGCCCGGTTGTCCCGCTACTCGTACCTGGTGAGCCTGCTGCCCCGGAAGATCGTCCGCGACCTCGGGCTCGACTTCCGGCTGCGCACCCGGACGATCTCCTCCTACACCCCGGCCGAGCGCGACGGACGGCCCACCGGTCTGCTCGTCGGCGGCGGCGAGCGGCGCACCCGCGAGGCGTTCGCCCGGCTCACCGGCTCCGACCGCGAGTACCGGGCCTGGCAGCGCTTCTACGACATGACCGGCCGCGTCGCCCGGCGCGTCTTCCCGACCCTCACCGAGCCGCTCCCCACCCGTGAGGAACTGCGCCGCACCGTCGGCGACGAGGAGGCCTGGCGGGCCCTGTTCGAGGAACCGATCGGCGTCGCCGTCGAGGAGCACTTCACCGACGACCTGGTGCGCGGCGTCGTCCTCACCGACGCCCTCATCGGCACCTTCGCCGACGCCCACGACCCCTCGCTCAAGCAGAACCGCTGCTTCCTCTACCACGTCATCGGCGGCGGCACCGGCGCCTGGGACGTGCCGGTCGGCGGCATGGGCGCCCTCACCGACGCGCTGGCCGACGCCGCGCGCGCCGCCGGCGCGGTCATCGCCACCGGCCACGAGGCGGTCCGCATCGCGACGGACGGCCGCACGGCCGAGGTCACCCACCGCACGGCCGACGGCGAGGGCGTCGCCGCCACGCGGCACGTCCTGGTCAACGCCTCCCCGCAGGAACTGGCGGCCCTCACCGGCGACACGCCCCCGCCGCCCGCCGAGGGCGCCCAGCTCAAGGTGAACATGCTGCTCGAGCGGCTGCCCAGACTGCGCGACACCTCCGTGGACCCGCGCGAGGCGTTCGCCGGGACCTTCCACATCGCGCAGGGGTACGGGCAACTGGGCGCCGCGTACGCCCAGGCCGCCTCCGGCGAGCTGCCCGCCGAACCGCCCTCCGAGATCTACTGCCACTCGCTCACCGACCCCACGATCCTCGGCCCGGACCTGGCCGCGCGGGGCTACCAGACGCTCACCCTGTTCGGTCTGCACGCCCCGGCGCGCCTGTTCGCGCGGGACAACGACGCCGTGCGCGAGGAACTGCTGAAGGCGACGCTGGCCCGGCTCGACGCCCATCTGGCCGAACCGCTCGCCGACTGCCTGGCGACCGACGCGCAGGGGCGCCCCTGCCTGGAGGCCAGGTCCCCGCTGGACCTGGAGCGCGACCTCGGGCTGCCCGGCGGCAACATCTTCCACCGCGAACTGTCCTGGCCGCACGCCCAGGAAGGCACCGGCCGCTGGGGCGTGGAGACCCGGCACGCCAATGTCCTGCTGTGCGGCGCGGGCGCGGTGCGCGGCGGCGGGGTGAGCGGGGTGCCGGGACACAACGCGGCGATGGCGGTGCTGGAGGCGGGGGAGGGGTGACGGGCCGGGGCCCGTCCGGAACGGGCCGGGCGTCCCGGACGGCGCTCCCTCAGTCGGCCGACCGGGTCCACCCCACCGCCCGGACGCGTCCCGCGTCCGCCGGCCGGGCCTCGTCGAAGAGCACGCCGCCCGCCGCCGTCTCCACCCGTACCGCGTCGACGTACGCGCCGCGTCCGACGTACAGCCGGTCCGTCGTGTACCGCCAGCGCAGCGTGAGGCCCGGTGCGGCGGGCAGGGCCGCGGTGAGCGCGTGCCAGACGCGGCCCGACCAGCCGGTGGCCGTGCCCGACGGATGCCGCTCCGGCTCCCCGCCGCGGCGCCGCGTGGTGAACGGCACCGCCTGCCAGGTCGTCCCGCCGTCCGGGCTCGCCTCCAGTACGAGGACGTCGGCGCGGGGCTCGGTGTCCCACCACAGGGCGCAGCGCAGCCGTGCGTCGCCGGACGCCGTGTCCAGCGCGGGCAGCGTGAGGGTCGCCGTCGTCGCACTCTCCATCCCGGAGAACCATGCCGTGCGTCCCCGCGCCGGCCGGACCGGGACCGCACGGGCGAGACGGTTCGCGGTGGCCACCCGGGGAGCGGAACCGGACCGCCAACGGCGCACCGGGTGCACCGAGTTGCCCAGCACGACGAGGAACGAGTCGGTCGTCGGGTCGAGCACCAGCGAGGTCCCGGTGAACCCGGTGTGCCCGGCCGTGCGCGGGGTGGCCATCGCCCCCATGTACCAGTGCTGGTGGAGCTCGAAGCCGAGCCCGTGCTCGTCCCCGGGGAAGGCGGTGTTGAAGTCGGTGAACATCAGCTCCACCGACTCGGGCTCCAGGACGCGCGTCCGGCCGTAGACGCCGCCGTTGAGCAGGGTCCGTCCGAGCACCGCCAGGTCCCAGGCGCAGGAGAACACGCCCGCGTGCCCCGCGACCCCGCCCAGGCTGTGGGCGTTCTCGTCGTGCACCTCGCCCCACACCAGCCCCCGGTCGAGACCGGACCACGGCTTGCGGGCGTCCTCCGTGGCGGCGATGCGCGGCCGCCAGGAGGCGGGCGGGTTGTAGCGGGTGCGGCGCATGCCGAGCGGGCCGGTGACCTCCTCGCGCAGGAGCACGTCCAGGGAGCGGCCGGTGACCTCCTCCAGGACCAGCTGGAGCGAGATCAGGTTCAGGTCCGAGTACAGGTACGCGCTGCCGGGCGGGCTGATCGGCGCCTCGTCGAGGACCCGCCGGACCTTCTCCTCGTACGTCGGCGCCTCGTACAGCGGGATCCAGGCGCGGAAGCCGGAGGTGTGCGTGAGGAGCTGACGGATCGTGACGTCCTGTTTGCCGGCGCGTCCGAAGTCCGGCAGGTACGAGGCGACGGGCGACTCCAGTTCCAGCGCGCCCCGTTCGATCTGCTGCACGGCGAGGATCGAGGTGAACAGCTTCGACACCGAGGCCAGGTCGAAGACGGTGTCCTCGGCCATCGGGATCTGCTGCTCCGCCGGGAACTCGACACCGGTGTCGCTCTCCTCGTCGTACGCGCGGTAGCGCACCGCCATGCCGAGGGGCTTGTGCAGCGCCACGGTGCCACCGCGTCCGGCGAGCAGGACGGCACCCGCGTACCAGGGGTGCTGGGGGGAGGGGCCGAGGAAGGCCTCGGCGTCGGCGACGAGTTGCCGCAGGTGCTCGGGGATCAGCCCGGCGCGCCGGGCCGATCCGTGCCGCAGGGTCGGACGGCCACCGCCCGGCGGGGTGGCCGAGGCCGGGCCGGCCGGGAGGGCGGCGAACGCGAGGGCGCCGCCCAGGGCCAGTGCCCGTCCGCCCAGCCGGCGGCGCGTGATTCCTCTCGCCCCTTCGTCCGTCATGAGGTTCCTCCCGTGTCGTCACCCTGCGCGGCTGAAAGAATCTTTCGGGGATCGCCTTGCGGGGTGGAACTTTCCTGTCAGGCGCGGCGCGTGTCAATGGGGCGGACAGTTCGCGGGCCGGTGTCTTGACCTTTCCCGGCCGGTGAACCGAGGATCATCTGTCATGACGCCCGGACACGGCAGTACGGTCGACGGAGTCCTGCGACGCAGCGCCCGGCGCACCCCGGCGCGCGTCGCCGTCGAGTACGGCGACCGCACCTGGACCTACGACGAACTCGACGCCGCCGTCTCCCGCGCGGCGAGCGTCCTCCTCGCCGAGGGGCTGTCCCCCGGCGACCGGGTCGGCGCCTACGGCCACAACTCCGACGCCTATCTGATCGGTTTCCTCGCCTGCGCCCGCGCGGGCCTGGTGCACGTACCGGTGAACCAGAACCTCACCGGTGACGATCTCGCCTACCTCCTCGAGCAGTCCGGCAGCGCCCTGGTGCTCACCGACCCCGGCCTCGCCGCCCGGCTGCCGGACGGCGCGCGGACGCTGCCGCTGCGCGACGCCGGCGACTCGCTGCTCGCGCGGCTGGCCGGGGCGCCCCCGTACGACGGCCCCGAGCCGCGCTCCGAGGACCTGGTGCAGCTGCTGTACACCTCCGGCACCACCGCGCTGCCCAAGGGCGCGATGATGACCCACCGGGCCCTGGTGCACGAGTACCTGAGTGCCATCACCGCGCTCGACCTCGCCGCGGGCGACCGCCCCGTGCACGCGCTCCCGCTGTACCACTCGGCGCAGATGCACGTCTTCCTGCTGCCCTACCTCGCGGTCGGCGCGACCAACGTCGTCCTCGACGCGCCCGACGGGGACCGGCTCTTCGACCTGATCGAGGCGGGCCGCGCGGACAGCCTGTTCGCGCCGCCCACCGTGTGGATCGGCCTGGCGAACCGCCCCGACTTCGGGACCCGGGACCTGAGCGGGCTGCGCAAGGCGTACTACGGGGCGTCGATCATGCCGGTTCCGGTGCTGGAGCGGCTGACGGAGCGACTGCCCTCGCTGGCCTTCTACAACTGCTTCGGGCAGAGCGAGATCGGCCCGCTGGCCACGGTCCTCGGCCCCGACGAGCACCGGGGGCGCATGGACTCCTGCGGGCGGCCCGTGCTGTTCGTGGACGCGCGCGTCGTCGACGAGGACGGCAAGGACGTGCCCGACGGGACCCCGGGCGAGATCGTGTACCGCTCACCGCAGCTGTGCGAGGGCTACTGGGACAAGCCGGAGGAGACCGCCGAGGCCTTCCGCGACGGCTGGTTCCACTCCGGTGACCTCGCGGTGCGGGACGCCGAGGGCTACTTCACGGTCGTCGACCGGGTGAAGGACGTCATCAACTCCGGTGGCGTCCTGGTCGCCTCGCGCCAGGTCGAGGACGCGCTCTACACCCACCCGGCCGTGGCCGAGGCCGCGGTGATCGGCCTGCCCGACGAACGCTGGGTCGAGGCCGTCACGGCGGTCGTCGTCCCGCGCGGCGAGGTCACCGAGGCGGAACTGATCGCCCACGCGCGCGAGCGGCTCTCCGGCTTCAAGGCGCCCAAGCGGGTGCTGTTCGCGGACGAACTGCCGCGCAACGCCAGCGGGAAGATCCTCAAGCGGGAACTGCGCGACCGCTTCGGGACCTGAGGGCACCCCCGGCCGGACCCGCGACCCGGCGCTCGTGGCGCTCGGGGTGCAGCGGTGCCCCGTAGCGCCGCGGAGGAGCCGGGCGGGCGGTCCGGCCGGGAAGAGGGAGGGCGGGGGAGAGGGCGAGGCGCCCCGCCCGCCGCCCGGGGAAAGGCCGCTACTCCCGCCGTTCGCGCAGGTCCACGATCCGCCGGATCTTTCCCACCGACCGCTCCAGCGTCTCCGGGTCGACGATCTCCACCTCGGCCGACACCCCGATGCCGTCCTTCACGGCCGCCCCGATGGACCGTGCGGCCGCCTCCCGCGCCGCGGCGTCCGCGCCGGGCCGGGCCTCCGCGCGCACGGTGAGGCGGTCCAGCCGGCCCTCCCGGGTGAGCCGGAGCTGGAAGTGCGGCGCGACGCCCGGCGTGCGCAGCACGATCTCCTCGATCTGCGTGGGGAAGAGGTTCACCCCGCGCAGGATCACCATGTCGTCGCTGCGGCCGGTGACCTTCTCCATCCGCCGGAACACCCGCGCGGTCCCCGGCAGCAGACGGGTCAGGTCCCGCGTCCGGTAGCGGACGATCGGCATCGCCTCCTTGGTCAGCGAGGTGAAGACCAGCTCGCCCCGCTCGCCCTCCGGGAGGACCTCGCCGGTGACCGGGTCGACGACCTCCGGGAAGAAGTGGTCCTCCCAGATGTGCAGGCCGTCCTTGGTCTCCACGCACTCCTGCGCGACGCCCGGCCCGATCACCTCCGACAGCCCGTAGATGTCGACCGCGTCGATCGCGAACCGCTCCTCGATCTCCTGCCGCATCCGCTCCGTCCACGGCTCCGCGCCGAAGATCCCCACGCGCAGGGAGGTCCCGCGCGGATCGACGCCCTGCCGCTCGAACTCGTCGAGCAGCGTGAGCATGTAGGACGGGGTGACCATGATGACCGTGGGCTCCAGGTCCTGGATCAGCCGCACCTGGCGGGACGTCATCCCGCCGGAGGCGGGGATCACCGTGCAGCCCAGCCGCTCGGCGCCGTAGTGGGCGCCCAGGCCGCCGGTGAACAGTCCGTAGCCGTAGGCCACGTGGACCGTGTCGCCGGGACGGCCGCTCGCGGCGCGGATCGAACGGGCCACCATGTCCGCCCACAGGGACAGGTCGCCCTCGGTGTAGCCGACGACCGTGGGGCGTCCGGTGGTGCCGCTGGAGGCGTGGAGGCGGCGGATGCGGTCGCGCGGCACGGCGCACATGCCGTAGGGGTAGTGCTCCCGCAGGTCCGCCTTGGTGGTGAACGGGAACCGGGCCAGGTCGGAGAGCGAGCGGCAGTCGTCCGGGTGGACGCCCGCCTTGTCGAACGACGCGCGGTAGAACGGCACGTTGTCGTACGCGTGCCGCAGCGAGGCCCGCAGCCGCTCGAGCTGGAGCGCCCGCAGCCCTTCCGCGTCGAGCCGTTCCGCCGGGTCCAGCAGGTCCGCCGCCTCCGTCATCGGCACCTTCCCCTCACCTGTCGCGCCTGTCGTCCCTGGCGCGCCGATCCGGTCGACCGATCATTCGGTCGATCCTCCGGGATCAGTAATCCAGGCCATCCGGCCCAGGGCAAGACCTGGGCCTGCACATTTTCCGCGTCGGCGGCGGGCGAGGCGTTCCCGGCGGCCGGGTGCGCGGTGCGACCGGGCGCCGGGCACCGCCCGTGGCCGGACGTCCCCGAGCGGTTCACGGGGCCCGTCAGGGACCTCCTCTCCGGGCGGCGGTGACGCGACGGCGGTCCCGTCCGCCGTCCCGTCCCGCCCGTGTCCCCGTCACGGCCGCTCCCGGGACGCCGGCGCCCCGGCGGCCGGCGCCCCCTGCGGTCCGAACGCCGTCATGAAGCGGTCGCGGAAGGCGTCCATGCCCCAGCGCGGGGCGTCGGGCGCGGGCTTGAGCCCGTCGGTCCAGCCCCACTCCTCCACCCGCTCCAGCACCTTCTCGTCCCGGGCGACGATCGTGACCGGCACGTCCTTGCCGGTGTCCCCCGCGGTGACGGTGGGGACCGGCTGGTGATCGCCGAGGAAGACCAGGACCGTGTCCTCGTCGCCGTACCGCTCGACCCACTCGGTCAGGCTCCGCAGCGAGTACTCGATGGCCCGCCGGTACTCGGTGCGCACCTTCTCCGGGTCCTTCCAGACCTCCTTCGGGTCCGTGCCCTCCTTCTTGATCTCGTGGAACACCGAGCCGTCGCCGAGGTCGTCCCAGTCGATCATGCGGGCGACGGGGGACCAGGGGTTGTGGCTCGAGGCGAGGATGATCTCCGCCATGATCGGCCGGCGGTCCTTCCTGCCGTGCTCCAGGCGCTCGAAGGCCTCCAGGCTGAACTGGTCGGGCACGGGGGTCCAGCTGAAGTACGGACCGTGGTAGCCGAGGTGCTCGGAGTCGTAGATGTGGTCCAGCCCGAAGAACTTCCCCTCCGGCCAGGCCCGGCGCACCCCGGGCACGATGCCGACGGTGCGCCAGTCACCGGCCTTGCGGAAGTAGCTGGTGAGGGTCATGCGGTCGCTGGTGGTCAGACTGCGGTAGCGCTGCTGGTTCTCGATCCACAGGCCGGACAGGAAGGTCGAGTGGGCGAGCCAGCTGCCGGCGCCCGTCACCGGCGAGGTGAGCCAGCCGCTGCGCGAGGCGAAGCCGGCGGACCGCAGCCGGTCGGTGCCCTCCGTGAGGACCGCGTCGATCGGTTCCGCCATCGCCGGGTCGTCGATCGCCACCCGGCCGTAGCTCTCGATGAAGGTGAACAGGACGTCCTTGCCGCGCAGCCCGGTGAACAGCTGGTCGGGCGGTGTCCTCGCGAAGGCGTCGACGGCGGCCTGCTCCTCGAAGACCCGCGCGTCGCGCAGGCCCGCGCGCACCTGCTCCACGCGGTTGCCCAGCATCTCCGCGGTGCCCCTGGTGGCCACCGGGACGCCGGTGATCCGCACGCCCAGGGTGACGCAGGTGATCCACACGACGCCCAGGGCCAGCAGGGTCCGGGCGGCGGCGGGGCGGTGACGGGCCATCAGGCCGGTCAGCCGCACCGTCGCCAGCGTCATGAGCACGAGCAGGGAGACGAACAGGACGATCACCCCGGCCACGGCGAGCACCTGCCCGCCCCGGCCGAACGACTCCCGGACGAAATCCGCCGCGTCGTCGAGCAGGATCCAGTCGAGCACCAGGTCGAAGGGCCGGGCCAGCGTCTGGTAGAAGCCCATGTCCACGAGTTTCAGGACGGTGAGCAGGCCGAGCAGGACGCCCGAGACCACCGCCGCGATCCGCCGCGGCCTCGGCGGCAGCGCGAGCAGCAGGGCCGCGAGCAGGATCCCCTCGGCGGGCAGGCGGAGGAACGCGTCGAACGCGAGCCGTTCCACGCGGTTCGGCACGAGGAGCGCGAACAGCACCAGCGCTCCGGCGAGGAGGGTCGTCCCGACGGTGACGCCGCGCGCCGTGCGGGGCCACCGCTGTCGCAGGCCCGGCCGCCCCGGGCGCGCGGCGGCCGGCGCGGCCTCGGAGGACGGTGGGGCTTCGGGGGAGGGCGTGCCGTCGGAGGGCGAGGGGGCTTCGGAGGGCGGCGCGGCGCCGGGGGGCGGCTCGGCCTCGGAAGGGGGCGCGGCCTCGGGCACCTCCTCGGGCGCGGGCGCGGCACCGTCCTCCTCCGCGCCGCCCCCGGTGGTGTCCGACGGTTGACGGGAGCGAGTGAAGAGCGACACCCGGGGGGTCCTTCCGTGCGGTCCTGCGATGGCATGGCAAACCGGGCCCGGCGAGCGGGCCTGCCCTCACCAGTACGTCCGTGCGGTCCCGCGGGTTCAACGGACACCGCCGCGGAAAGGTACTTCCCGCGTGGCCTGTCGGGGGCCGGGACCGATCGCTAGGCTGACCGCGGACGACGGAATCGGGAGGAGCACGGACGTGGCCGAGAGCACCACCCAGCAGCGCCCGCTCATGGGCTGGGACAAGCCGGACCTGGACCTCAGCAACGCGCAGTGGCAGTCCAGCAGCCGCGGACTGGGCGATGTCCAGATCGCCTTCGTGGAGGGTTTCATCGCCATGCGCAACAGCGGCCGCCCGGAGAGCCCTTCCCTGATCTTCACCCCCGCCGAGTGGGGCGCGTTCGTGTCGGGAGCCCGGGAGGGGGAGTTCGACCTGACGTGACCCGGGCCCGCGGGAGCCCCGGCCGCCGGACCGCCGTCGCCGAGGGACGTGTTCTCCGCGTTTTTCCGGACACGCGATCAGAAGCGCCTCCCCCGGTCCCCGCCTGAGCCAGGCTGGTCCGGGAAGGCGGAGGTCGTACACCGGAGGCGAGGAAACGATGAGCACCCAGCCGGTCGTCGCGGCGGTCGACGGTTCGGACGACAGTCTGCGCGCCCTGGAGTGGGCCCTCGACGCCGCCCGTCGGCGCGGGACCCCGCTGCGGGCCGTGCACGTGCGTCAGTACACCCCCTGGGCGCAGCCCGAGGTTCTGGCCGCCGGCCCGCCCGACCCGGACGACGACCCGGTCCTCGACCAGGTCCGCGCCCACCTGGAGGGACACACCGGCCCCCCGGCCGTCGAGTACGTCACCCTGGTGGGGGCGCCCGGCGCCGTGCTGCCCGAACTGGGGGCCACGGCCCGGCTGCTGGTGCTCGGCTCCCGGGGCCGCGGCGGCTTCGCCAGCCTGCTGCTCGGCTCGAACTCCCTGGCCGCGGCCCGCGACGCCGAATGCCCCGTCGTCGTGGTGCCCCGGCCCGGACGCGGGGCCGACGGCGAGCCGCCGGCCGGTCCGGACCGCCTCGTGGTGGCCGGCCTGAACGCCGACAGCCCCGACGAGGCCACGCTCGCCTTCGCCTTCGCCGAGGCCGCCCTGCGCGGCGCCCGGCTCCGGATCGTCGCCGCCTACCCCTGGCCCCTGCAGACCTGGATGCTGCCCGGGGAGATGCCCCCGCCGGAGATCGACCAGGACGCCGTCGAGCACGAGACGCGCGTCCTCGCCGACGGCTTCCTCGCCCCGCACCGCGAACGGCACCCCGAGGTCACCGCCGAGACGCAGGTGCTGCCCGGCGACGCGGCCGGTCACCTGGTCGCGGCCTCCCGGGAAGCGGAGCTGGTCGTCGTGGGCCGGCACCGGCGCCGCCTGCTGGCACCGGCCCGCATGATGGGCTCCGTCACCCAGGCCGTCCTGCTGCACGCGGAGAGCCCGGTCGCGGTGATCCCGCCGGCCCCGCCGGAGGAGGCGTAGGCCCCGCGCCGGACACCCCGGAACCCGCTCTCCGGACGGGCACCGCAACGTCCGCGACCGTCCTCACGGCTCCCGGCGTGCCTATCATCGGCCCATGCGGGATTCGATCAGCAGGGACACCGGGCTCACCCTGGACCTCGCCCTGACCGTCCGGCACGACGGCGACGGCGGGACCGCCGACGACCTGGCCGACCCCGCCGGACTCACCGCCTGGGTGCGCGCCCACCCGGACGCCCTGCCCGGCGCGGACCGCTTCACCGCCGACGCCGAGGACCTCACCGCCGTCCGCGAGCTGCGCGCCGCCGTCCGCGCCCTCTTCGCCCGCGCCGTGCGCCCGGACGCGCCGAGCCCCGCGGACGCGGCCCGGCTGCTGCCCGTGCCCGAGGCCCTGCGGCGCCTGAACGACGCGGCCGCCCGCACCCCCACCGTGCCGGTCCTGCGGTGGGCCGAGGGGGCCGGGCCCGTCGCGCGGCGGCGTCCCGTCCGGGGCGAGGACGACCTGACCGCCGTCCTGGCGCAGGCCGCGATCGGCTTCCTCGCGGGCCCCGACCGGCAGCGGCTGCGCGCCTGCCACGCGCCGCGCTGCGTGCGGTACTTCCTGAAGGAGCACCCGCGTCAGGAGTGGTGCAAGCCGTCCTGCGGCAACCGGGCCCGGGTGGCCCGCCACCACGAGCGGCACCGGCGGACCGCGTAGCGGCGGACGCCGCCCGGCCGCCCGTCGGCCCGACCGATCGCCCGCCCGTCCGGCTGACCGTCCGGGGGCCCGGGCACGTACCATGGCGGCATGTCGTTCCTCCGCCGCCGCAGTGCCACTCCCGCCGGGCCCGACTTCGACGTACTGGCCATGGACCCGGGCGACTGGCCCGGCAATCTGGGTGCCGGGCTGCTGCCCGCCCCCGACGGCAGCTGCCAGGGTGTCTTCCTGCGCTACGACCTGTTCGGCGGCCGCGGCCCCGCGATGATCATCGGCAACCTGCCGGAGGGCTCCCCGGCCCGGGACGTCCCCGAGGGCGAGGTCCCCTTCGAGGTCGGGCAGCTGCTGCTGGCGCTGGAGAACGACGAGGAGGTCACCGTCGTCGGCACCGAGGACGTGCCGGTGATGCAGGGCGACAACCTGCTGATCGTGCGCCGCGTCAAGCTCTCCGAGGGCCGGATCTCCTGCGTGCAGTTCGACCGCAGCGACAACGTGCTGGTCACCATCGCCGCCTGGGACCGCCCGATCACCGACGACCTGTACGCCCTCCTCAAGCCGCTGCCCGCGGAACTGTTCCAGCAGGGCTGACCCCGACCGCGCGCGAGGGACCGGACCCGGCCCCTCGCGCGGCGGTGCTACGCCGGCTTCACCGTCACGTCCGCCGCCCGCACGAAGGCGACCCGGTGCCCGAACTGGATCTCGTAGTACAGGTCCTCGCCGGTCACGACCCGGTGCGAGGCCTCGTCGAAGGTCACCGCGTAGTAGTACTCGCCGGGCACCTTGCCCCCGGTCACGTACCGCTGGCCCTTCGGCAGCGTGTACGGCAGCGGCGACACCGCCTGCGCGGGCACCCCCTCCGGGTAGGCGGCCTCCTCCGGGTACGCGCGCCCGTACACGGGCACGGAGTCGAGGCCCTTCCTCGGGGTCACGACCAGGCCCGACGCGGGTACCGCGGTCGGCTGCTTCTTCGGGTTCCTGAACCACGCCTTCTGCCCCAGGTACCAGATGGCGGTCCAGTCGCCCCAGCGCTCGGCCACCGCGTACTGCTGCCCCGTGGAGGCGCGCGACGACAGGTCGTTCACCCCGGTGGTCGGAGCGGAACCGAGGCCGATGTCCCTGATCAGGGGAGAGCTCTCGTCGTGGTCGGAGTACAGCCGCACCGCGCTCGACCCGTGCGCCGCGCACGGCTCGCCCGCCTTCGCGCAGCCCGTGAAGACCGGCCGATTGGCGTCGTAGTCGGGCCGGATCGTCACCATGCCGGCGTGTCGGCCGGCCGTGGCCTCGAAGGGGCGGCCCAGCAGTTCGAAGTAGTGCCGCCAGTCCCAGTAGGGGCCGGGGTCGGTGTGCATCCCGGGGACGGCCCCCGAGGTCGGCCCGGGCACGGTGTCGTGGCCGAGGATGTGCTGCCGGTCCAGGGGGATGCCGTGCTTCTCGGCGAGGTACTTCACCAGACGGGCCGAGGACCGGTACATCGCCTCGGTGTACCAGGCGTCGGGCTCCGTCAGGAAGCCCTCGTGCTCCAGCCCGATCGACGCCGCGTTGACGTACCAGTTGCCCGCGTGCCAGGCCACGTCCTTCGCCTTCACGTGCTGGGCGATGTGGCCGTCGGTGGAGCGCAGGCTGTACTGCCAGGACACGTAGGTGGGGTCCTGCACCATGTGGAGGACCCCCTCCCAGGCGCCCTCCGTGTCGTGGACGACGATGTAGCGGACCGGCTGCGAGGCGGGCCGGTTCCCCAGGTCGTGGTTGCCGTAGTCGCCGTCCCCGAACTCCTCGTACGGCGCCGGGATCCACTCGCAGGACACCGTCGCCGGGCACTCCGTCCCGGCGGTGGAGGCGGTGCGCAGGCCGGCGCGGCCCAGCGTCGAGGTGTCGGGCGCCAGGCCCGGGTGGGCGGCGAGGGCGACCCGCTGCCCCGCGTCGGTGACCCGTTCCCCGCCGGTCCGGATCACCTCGAACACCTCGTCGGCGTACGCCGACGCCGACGAGGTGTCGTCCGCGCCGGAGAAACGGGCCACCGCCCCGTACCAGTCCGCCGGGTCCTCGCTCGGCGGCTCGCCCAGCCGGCGCTGGGCCTCGGCCAGCAGCGCGGCGCCACCCGCCACGTTCGCGACCGGGTCCTCGCGCAGCCGCTCGGGGCTCAGCCCGGTCAGCCGGGCCGCCGTCGGCAGGGTCGTCAGACGGGCCGGGAGGGCGTCGGCGCGCGGTGAGCGCGCCCCGGGACGCAGCGGGGGACGGGCGTCGTCGCCGCGGGGGTCCTCCGCGCCCGCGCCGTGGTGCTCGGCCGCGGCGAGCGCGGTACGGGCGTCCGTGAGGTGCATGGGGCCGTAGCCGCCGGTCACACTCGGGGCGCCGCCGTGCGCGTCCCAGCGGGACTGCAGGTAGGAGACGCCCAGCAGCACGCTCTGCGGCACGTCGTACGCGGCGGCCGCGGCGGCGAACGCCTGCTGGAGCCGGGCGGTGTCCGGCGGGGACGGGGCAGGGGCCGCGCCCAGCAGGGGCAGGGTCAGCGCCGCCGCGGCCAGGGCGCACACGGCGCCACGGGCGCGTCGGGACCCGGCCGCACTGCCGGGTTCGGGGACGGATGGTCGCAATGCAGCCTCCTGGGACGGTCGGGCGAGGAGAGCCCTGCGGAGCCGAGCGGTGGGACAGTGGTACCGGTCGGCTGATAATCCGTCAATCATGCCCAGGAGGGGGCGATATCCCCGGTCAATCGGGGTGCGGTGAGGTTTCGCGGCGACGGCCCCGGGGCCTGCGGCGCGTCAGTGGAGTGCACCAATGGCGCCGGACCCAGGAGCCTTTGCTCCCGGCCGGGGGACTTTCCGGGTGCGGACGCACGCGGTCCGCGGTGCGCTCCGGTGGAGGCGCACCGCGGACCGCCGTCCTCGTCAGCGCGTGCCGACCGCCGCGCGCACGGCCCGGCGGGCCAGCTGGCAGTCGTCGTGCAGCCGCCGCAGCAGCAGCCGCTGTTCCTCGCCGGACGGCGCGGCACCCGGGTGGACCGCGCCCGGCGCCGGGGCCGGGTCGTGCATCGAACGCTGCACGGCCGTCTCGTAGGTACGGATCTCGCGGGTCAGCACGAGCATCAGGTTCACCAGGAACGCGTCACGCGAGGCGGGGCCCGCCGACTGGGCGATCTGGCTGATCTGCCGCCGGGCCACCGGCGCCTCCCCCAGGACCGACCACAGCGTCGCCAGGTCGTAGCCCGGCAGGTACCAGCCCGCGTGCTCCCAGTCCACCAGCACGGGACCGGCCGGTGAGATCAGGATGTTCGAGAGCAGGGCGTCACCGTGACAGAACTGGCCCATGCCCTGCCGCCCGGCCGCGAGCGAGATGCCGTGCAGCAGCTTCTGCAGATCGCCCATGTCCCGGTCGGTGAGCAGGCCCAGCTCGTGGTACCGGGAGATGCGGGCCGCGTAGTCCAGCGGGGCGTCGAACGTGCCGGCCGGCGGCCGCCAGGAGTTGAGCCGGCAGATCGCGCCGAGCGCCGCTCTGATGTCCGCCCGCGGCGGCGCCTCGACCGGGTGCCGCTGGAGCGCCGCCACCCGGCCCGGCATCCGCTCGATCACCAGGGTGCAGTTGTCCGGATCCGCTGCGATCAGCCGGGGCGCCCGCACGGGCGGGCGGTGCCGGACGAACGAGCGGTACGCCACTATTTCGTGGCGGATCCGCTCGCTCCACGCGGGGGAGTGGTCCAGTAAGCACTTGGCGACCGCGCTGCTCCGGCCGACGGTCCCCACCAGGAGGACGGACCGGCCGTTGCGGCGCAGCACCTGCACGGGGGCGAACTCCGGACAGATGCGGCGCACCGACGCGATCGCCGTGCGTAACTGGGCACCCTGCGGGCCGGACAGGTCGAGCCGCCCGCTGAGCGGCTGGGTGCCCGGTCCCGCGGGGCGCCGTACCGTGCCCGCGCCGAGCACGGGGGTCGCCGGGCGCGCGGGGGTGAGGTAGGGGCCGCCGTCCGACGGACGCGGACGCAGCGGCCGGAGCGGGGCGGACACGGAGGACGATGCTGCGTACATGGGCGATACAGATCCCTTCGTGTGCCTGAGACGTCGTCGACCACCCGGCCCGGCCGCCCAGGCACACCCTGGGGAGTGTCCCTGCGGCGACCGGGTCGTGGTGGCGCGTTCCTACTCGACACCCGAGGGCCCCTGGCACACCATCTGGCGCACCCTGGCGAACCCTGGCGAATAGTCGCCCGGCAACTCTCCCCGGGCTACTGTCAACTCAGCCGAGAACCTGGGGGCTTGACGTGAGCGGACAACCCAACACCCGGCTCGCGGACCTGTTCGGCCTGGCCGGCTGGTCCAAGGGCGAACTCGCGAGGCTGGTCAACCGGCAGGCGGCGGCCATGGGCCACCCCCAGCTGGCGACCGACACCTCCCGGGTGCGGCGTTGGATCGACATGGGGGAAATCCCGCGCGATCCCGTACCGCGGGTGCTGGCGGCTCTGTTCACCGAGCGTCTCGGCCGTGTCGTGACCATCGAGGACCTCGGTCTGGTCCGGCACGGGCGTGCGGGGAAACGGCCACGCGGCGGGAGGACGGAACATCCCGACGGAGTGCCGTGGGCGCCCGAGCGGACGGCCGAGGTCCTCACCGAATTCACGGGAATGGACCTCATGCTCAACCGACGCGGCTTGGTGGGCGCGGGCGCCGCGCTCGCCGCGGGATCCGCACTCAGCAGCGCCATGCACGACTGGCTGCACACCGATCCGACCCTGACCGCCGACGCTCCACGACTCGACCACCCCCTGCACGCCGAACCCGTCGGGTTCGACCGCTACGAGGCCGCCCCCATCGGGTCGCAGGAGATCGAGGAACTGGAGCGCTCCGTGGAGGTGTTCCGCGCCTGGGACGCCGCCCGGGGCGGCGGCCTCCAGCGCAAGGCGGTGGTCGGCCAGCTCAACGAGGTGGGCGGCATCCTCGCCTACCACCACCCACCCCATCTCCAGCGGCGCCTGTGGGGCGTCGCCGCCAACCTCGCCGTCCTCGCCGGCTGGATGTCGCACGACGTCGGCCTGGAACCGACGGCCCAGAAGTACTTCGTCATCGCCACCCACGCGGCCCGGGAGGGGGGCGACCGGCCGCGCGCCGGCGAGGCGCTGTCCCGGGCGGCCCGCCAGATGGTGCACCTGGGCCGGCCCGACGACGCCCTGGACCTGATGAAGCTCGCCCAGTCGGGTTCGGGCGAGGAGGTGCTGCCGCGCACCCGCGCGATGTTCCACACCATCGAGGCCTGGGCGCAGGCGTCCATGGGCAAGGGCCAGGCGATGCGCCGCACCCTGGGCCGCGCCGAGGACCTGTTCGTCTCGGACCGGGCCGACCTGGAGCCGCCGGACTGGATGCAGACCTTCAAGGACGAGGACCTGTACGGCATGCAGGCCCTGGCCTACCGCACGCTGGCCGAGTTCGAGCCCGGCGCGGCCGCGCACGCCCGGCACTACGCGGAGAAGGCCCTGTCCCTGCGCGTCGACGGGCGGGAGCGGTCGAAGATCTTCGACCACCTGTCCATGGCCTCCGCCTGCTTCATCGCGGACGATCCCGAACAGGCCGACCGGTACGCGCGCCTCGCCCTGATGTCGATGGGGTCCAACTCCTCGCGCCGCACCTGGGACCGGCTGCGCCAGATGTACCGGCTCACCGCCGAGTACGCCTCCTACCCGAGGGTCCAGGAGCTCAGGGAGGAGATCAGACTGGCGCTGCCGAAGCCGAGGGGGAAGGGCGCCGCCGGAGCCCAGGCGTGAGGGCGCGCGGCACCCGCGGTCCCGGACCCCCGCGCGGCCGTCGTCCTTGCCGGCGGACCGCCCGGACGTCTCGTGGACGGACCGGCCGGACGCCCGCTACGAGGCGACCCGGGCCACGAGCACACAGGCGCCGTCCTCGCGCTCCCTCTCGCCGAACTCCCGTACGACCGCGCGGACGCAGCGCTGGGCGGTGCGGGCCTCGGCGAAGTGCGCGGCCAGGCCGAGGAGGCGGTGGACGGCCGCGGTTCCGGCGTGCCCGGGCACCAGTCCGTCGGTGTGCAGGAGCAGCAGGTCGCCGACCTCGAGGGTGACCTCGGCCTGCCCGTAGGAGGCACCGGAGGTGGCCCCGAGCAGTACGCCGTCCGGTGCGTCCAGCGCGCGCCCCGTCCCGTCGCGGAACAGCAGCGGGGCGGGGTGTCCCGCCTGCGCCCACACCAGGGAGCGGGTGTCGGGCCGGTAGCGCAGACAGGCGGCGCTGCCCAGGGCCGGCTGCACGGCGGCGTCCAGCAACCGGTTGAGGCAGGCCAGCAGGGGACCCGGCTCGGTGCCGGTCATCGCCATGCCGCGCACGGCGCCGAGCAGCATCGCCGTGCCCGTGGCCGCGCCGACCCCGTGCCCGGTCAGGTCGCCGACGCTGAGCAGCGTCGTGCCGTCGGGCAGCTCCAGGGCGTCGTACCAGTCGCCGCCGATCGGCGTGCCCGTCGACGGCGGCAGGTAGTGGGCGGCGAGGTCCAGGGTGCGCGGACCGCCGTGCGGGAGCCGCAGGGAGCCGCGCCACGGGGGCAGCACGGCCTCCTGCAGCTCGACCGCGAGCCGGCGCTCGGTCTGCGCGGCGGCGTGCCGCTGGTGGTGCAGCGAGTCACGGGTCTCGCTCACCGCCCGTCGGCAGCGGCGCAGTTCGCTGACGTCCCGCAGCACGGCCCACATCGAGGTGGTGCTGCCGTCGGCACCGAGCACCGGTTCGCCCATCATGTGCACGGTCCGTACGCCGCCGTCCGGGCGCACGACGCGGAACTCCCCGTCGATGGGCCGGGCGTCGACCAGGCAGTCCGTGACCATCGCCGTCAGCTTCGGCCGGTCCTCGTCGTGCACCAGGGAGGGCAGCTCGTCGAGGGTGAGCGGGGGAGCGGCCGGGTCGCGGCCCAGGATGCGGTACAGCTCCCCGGACCAGCTCGCCTCGTCCGTGAGCAGGTTCCACTCCGCACTGCCGACCCTGCTGAGCAGGGGCCCGCCGTCCGGTGCGGCGGCCGGCGCGGGCGCGGGGGCCGCGGCCATCGGCGACGGTCCGTCCCGCAGCTGCGCCAGGTGCTCGTCCAGGTCGTCGAGCTGGTGCAGCGCCAGGTCGTACAGCGCGCGCTGCCAGCGGTTTCGCGGGTCCGACCGGTCGGCCGGCGTGTCGCGCCGCACGGCGTCCACCTCGCCCTTGAGCCGCCGGGCCTGCGAGATGAGCGCGTCGACACCGCCGGGACCTGGCGGCTGGGCGGCTGGGCGGCCCGCGGAGAGGTGGGACGGCATGACGCACTCCGATGGGAACGGTACGGCCTTCGGGCGGGGAGGGACCGTTACGACTGTGGCACAGCCCGCGACGCCCTGTAAGGGATTTGGCAACACACGATAAGGCGGTGCCCGCGGCATATGCCACCGTCTTCGGGGAGTTACTCCGGGGTATGCGCCAGGGGCCGCCTCGATCGCCAACTCCCATGGTACGCAAGTGAAGTGACGACTCGTCGGGTAATCGCGACGGCTCACTCGCGTGTTCGACGGTCAGGTGTTCGTTCGCGGCCGACCGGTGGGTCACCCCGTTCTCAGTACCGCAGCACCCCCGCGATCCCGTCCGCGTCCCCGAGGGCGCCGTCCGGGACGAAGCGGACCTCGGCGCCGGTCTCCAGGCACTGCTCCACGATCTCGTCCACGATGTCCTCGCGGGCGTCCAGGTCACCGTCCGCGGCGACGACCAGGTGGTCACCGGTGTCGCGCACCGTGACCCGGTAGTTCTCCTCGACGGCCAGCAGCCGCACCCGTCCCTCCCGGGCGCTCTGCCACAGTTCGTCGACCCCGGCCGCGAACTCCTTGCGCCCGCGGGCGGACTCCAGGGACCGGGTCACGTCCTCGGTGCTCCTGCGGGCCTCGGCCTCGAGCACCGGCCGCACCGCCTGCCACACCGCGTCGGGCGTGCTGTCCGCGAGTCCGCCGTGCGGGACGTGCACCGCGTCCCTGGTCATGCCACCGACCTCGGACAGCAGGGACAGGGCGGCGGACGTGCCGGTGACGTACAGCGGCCGGGGGTGGTCGCGCAGGAGCGCGCCCATCGCGAGGTCGGCCTCGCGCAGGAACTTGCGGGTGCTTTCGTCGCGGAAGGCGCTCGGCTGGTCGCCGACCCGCTCCAGCCGCTCCGGGTCGAAGTTCTCCGCGCTCCGGATCAGCGGGAAGCCCCCGGCGCGTTCCTCCACCACCCGGTCCGTGCCGCCGCTCCACAGGGTGACCCGGTCGGCGGCCACCGACAGCACCCAGAACGGCCGTTCCGCGGTGTGGGCGGAGACGAGGTTGCGGGTCAGGAAGGTGTCGGAGAGCACCACGCGCTCGGGCACGGAGCGGGCGAGCGACCACACCTGGTGCTCACCCGGGGCCGCGAAGATGATCAGGCCGTCCTCGCTGTGCGACAGGTCGATCTCGGACAGGGCCCGGTCCAGTTGCCGGGCCACGTCGGCACGCCGGTCCCGGGTGACCGCGGGGTCGGCCTCCAGCTGCTTCTTGGCCTCGCTCACCGCGTTGCGCAGCCGGACGGCGTCCTGCGCGCTCAGGGGATCACGCCGGTGCGTCGGGGTCAGCACGGACACCGCGGGATAGGGCCGCGGCCGACGCAGTTCGGCGAGGGCCGCAGGGCTCAGGTCGTGCTCCATGACAGCACCATAGAGCCGATTCGTTTATCGGGCATTCGGGGCATGTCGCCCGGCTGCGGGGGCACGGGCCGGCGCAGGCGCGGGCCGGCGGGCGGAGGCGCCGGGTCCGGCCCCGCGGAGTCCGCACGGGCGGCTCAGAGCCGGCCGTCCTCCTCGGAACCGCAGGAACTGCCGCTCGGCGGCAGGGATCCGTACAGCAGGAAGTCGTCGACCTTGCGGTGCACGCATTCGGACGACCCGTAACCGGTGTGCCCCTCGCCCCGGTTGTCCAGCACCACCGCCGCCTCACCGAGCCGCTCGGCCGTCTCCACCGTCCAGCGGTACGGCGTGGCCGGGTCGCCCCGGGTGCCGACCAGCAGCATCTTCGGCGTGTCGAGGTCCTTGACCCGCTCGCGGATGTAGTCGGTGCCCTTGGGCCGGCCGTGGCACATCAGCACCTGGGCGAGCCGGTACCGGCCGAAGACCGGCGAGGCCTCCTCGTAGGCGGTGCGCAGCCGGGCCAGGTCCCGGGTCAGCCGCTCGGCGGTGGGACGGTCGGGGTCGTCCGCGCAGTTCACCGCCATCAGCGCCGCCGGCAGGTTGTCCAGCGGCACCTCCCCCTCGTCGACGAGGGGGTCGTCGGACGGCCGCGGCGAGGGGGGCGCCACCCCTCCGGTCGCGAAGGCCTCCACCCCGCGCGTGTCCCCGTCCTCCATCAACTGCGCGAGGGCCCGCTGCAGCAGCGGCCACAGCTCCTTGCTGTAGAGCCCCTGCCCCAGCGCGCCGGCGAGGTCCTGACCGGTGAACTCGAAACCGAAGTCGGTCGGCACCGGGTTCTCGTCGAGCGACTCGACCAGCCTCACCACCTGCCGGCGGGCGTCGCGCGGGTCCTGCCCGAACGGACAGGCGATGTCCTGCGTGCACCAGGTGAGGAAGCTCTCCAGCGCCTTCTGCTGCCCCTTGGCGCTCGCCACTGCCTGCTCGGTCAGCGGCTCGGTCAGCGTGTCCACGCCGTCGAGCG
Organism: Streptomyces viridosporus T7A; assembly: GCF_008704515.1. NCBI lineage: Bacteria > Bacillati > Actinomycetota > Actinomycetes > Kitasatosporales > Streptomycetaceae > Streptomyces > Streptomyces viridosporus. Next base: position 1,228,714 of record NZ_CP023700.1, on the reverse strand, counting down.
CGAACCGGCCCACCTTCTCGGGGAACCGGGACGCGTACACCGCGCCGAGCCGGGTTCCGTAGGAGAAGCCCAGGTAGTTGAGCTTCTTGTCGCCGAGCGCCTGACGCATCACGTCCAGGTCGCGGGCGACGTCCACGGTGCCGATGTGGGAGAGGACGGGGCCCGAGTGCTCGGCGCACTCGGCGGCCACCTCGCGCAACTGCGCGAGCGCCTCCCGGGGATCGGACATGTCCTCGCCGCCGGTCGCCTCCAGCGCCCGGCCGGTGGCCTCCGTGCCGCAGCTGACCGGTGAGGAGCGGCCGACGCCGCGCGGGTCGAAGGAGACCACGTCGTAGGCGTCGGTCAGGCCCATGAACTCCTTGCCGCCGTGGGCGAGTCCCAGGACGCCCGAGCCGCCCGGGCCGCCGAAGTTCAGCACCACCGAGCCCCGCGGGTCGCCGGTGCCCCGGTAGCGGGCGAGGGCCAGCTCGAGGGTCCCCTTCTCGGGCTCGGCGTAGTCGAGCGGGACGGTGATCCTCCCGCACTGCAGGTCCTCGGGCAGCTCCGTGCCCTCGCACGCCGTCCACCTGATCTTCTGGTCGTAGAACCGGCCGAGGTCCGGGTCCGTGTCGCCGAGGGCCGTCAGTCCCGCACCCAGCAGGGCCAGCCCGGCCGCGCCGGTGGCCGCGCGGCGCCGGACCGAGGACCGCATCGCGCGGCACCGGGCCGAGGGTCGCGTGGAGAGCTTGGCCAGCATCGATGCCTCCAGGGGCGCCCGCAGCGGACCGGGACCGGCGCCCTCGCCCACCATAAGCGGGCCCCGCGGCCCCCGCCTGTCGGCCGGACGAGGGCACGTCCGGGGCCCGGCCGCGCGTGTTCGTCAGCCGCGCGTTCGACGGATCCGCCCGGGCTTCGAACGGCGGGACCCCTGGAGGAGTGAACGGTCCGGGGCCGTACGGGGGAGCCATAACCCGGATGGCGGCACGCGCGTTCTGTCCGGTGCGGGCGAGTGCCCGCGACCAACTCTGGAAGGCAGGGAACCTATGAGAAGGGTTACTCGGAACGGTGTGATCGCCGTCGCTGCCGCGTCGGGCGCGATGGCCGTGGCGATGCCGGCGTACGCCGACGCCGGCGCGGAGGGCGCCGCGGTCGGTTCGCCCGGGGTGGTGTCCGGAAACACCCTCCAGCTCCCGGTGCACGCCACGCTGAACGTGTGCGGGAACACGGTGAACGTGGTGGGCCTGCTCAACCCCGCCGCGGGCAACACCTGCGCCGACGAGGACGCGGACCAGCGGGCCGGGGCCCCGGGCCCGGCCGGCGGCGCGACGGCCGGGAGCGGCGCGCAGGGCTCACCGGGCGTGGTCTCCGGCAACCAGGTGCAACTGCCGGTGGACCTCCCGGTCAACGTCAGCGGGAACAGCGTGAACGTGGTCGGCGTCGGGAACGCGGCCGTCGACAACGTGTCCGCGAACACCTCCGGTGAGCGGCCCGACCGCCCGGAGCCCGAGGCGTCCACCCCGCCGCGCACGCCGCCGGTCCCCGAGCCGGCGCCCCGGGCCGCCCCGCCGAGGACGGCCGCCCTCGCCGAGACGGGCGCCGACCGCACCGTCCCGGTTCTCGCGACGGGTGCGGCGCTCCTCCTCGGCGGAGTCGTCCTGTACCGCCGCGCCCGCCCGCGGACGGACGGCTGACCGCGGGGAACGGGCGGGCCCCCGGGTCCCGCGTCGTCCGGCGGGGTCCGCGCGGGTCAGGCGCGTGCGCGGTGGAACCGCCGGTGCAGCTCCTCGACCTCTCCGACCAGTTCCGGGACGGGGCCGTCCACGACCACGCCGGGGGCGACCTCGGCGACCGGCAGCGTCCGCACCGGCGGGGCGGGCACCCCCAGCTCGGAGAGCCAGGACGCCAGCTGCTCGGAGGAGGCGACGTACACGATGCGTCCGAGGCCCACCCAGGCGTGGGCCGCCGCGCACATCGGGCAGTGCTCGCCGGAGGTGTACACCGTGGCGGCGGCCCGCTCGTCGGGCGTCAGGTGGGCCGCCGACCAGCGCGCCAGCTCGAACTCGGGGTGCCGGGTGTGGTCCCCGGAGGCCACGCGGTTGTGGTCCTCGGCGAGCACGGTGCCGTCCCCACCCACGAGGACCGAGCCGAACGGCTCGTCCCCGGACTCCAGCGCCTCGGTCGCCAGCTCCACACAGCGGCGCAGGTGCGGCAGTTCGGCTTCCTTCACGACCATGGGCCCGGCCCTCCTCGCATCGGCTTGATCGACAGCACCCTAAGGCCGTGGGCGCGCGGAGGCGAAGCCGCCGCGGACGCCGCCCCCTAATCCCGTTGCCCCCGGTACCGGCCCCGTGGTGGGGTCGGTCGCATGGATCACGCCTCGGTACTCGCCCTGTTCGACCGCGACCTGCGCGAGGGGGCGCGGCCCGACGGGCCCGGCGCCCGCGTCGAGCGCACCGGCGGCGTGGTGCGGCAGACCGCTCCCGAGCACGGCTGGAACGGCGTCCTCTGGTCCGCCCTGGACGAGACGGACGCGGACGCGGCGATCGCGGAGCAGGTCGCGCACTTCACCGCGCTCGGCCGCGAGTTCGAGTGGAAGCTGTACGGCCACGATCGGCCGGCGGACCTCGGGCAGCGGCTCGCGGCGGCCGGGTTCGCACCCGAGCCGGAGGAGACCCTCATGGTCGGCGAGATCACCGACCTCCGCCTCGACACCGGGACGCCCGAGGGCGTCCGGGTCGTGCCCGTCACCGACCGGGCGGGTGCCGAGCTGGTGGCCGACGTGCACGAGAAGGCGTTCGGCGCCGACGCGTCCCGGCTGCGCCGCCAGTTGCTCGCCCGGCTCTCGGTCGACCCCGGCACCGTCGTCGCCGTCGTGGCCCTGGCCGGCGGCGAACCGGTCGGCGCGGCCCGGATGGAGCCGGTGCCCGGCACCCCGTTCACCGGTCTGTGGGGCGGCGGCACCGTGCCGGCCTGGCGCGGCCGGGGCGTCTACCGCGCACTGGTCGCCCACCGGGCCCGGGTCGCCGCGGACCGCGGCCACCGCTACCTCCAGGTCGACGCCTCCGACCGGAGCCGCCCCGTCCTCGAACGTCTCGGCTTCGCGCCCCTGACCACGACGACTCCGTACGTGTACGTGCCGGCACGGTAGGAGGGCGCACCGGGCGGGGCCCCGGAGCCCGGACTCCCCGGCCCTCGGCGGCGAGCGGTGGCAGCGGGAACGGGAACGGGCCCGGAGGGCGGCACCAGGCGGTGCCTGCCTCCGGACCCGTTCTGCGTGTCCGCCCCCGGCTGCCGGGGGCCGGTCAGCGGCGCGCCCTCGCACGGTCCAGCGCGACCACTCCGAGCGCGGCGAGACCGATCTGGATCAACCACTCCACCCAGTCGACGCCCTTGGTGTCGGCCACCCCGAGGGCCGCGGCGATCGCCGAACCGATGAGCGCGGCGACGATGCCGACGAGGATCGTCCACAGGACCCCGATGCGCTGGCGCCCCGGGACCACGAGCCGGCCCAGAACGCCGATGACAATGCCGATGACGATGGCACTGATGATGCCGTCGATCTCCATTTCGCCCCTTCTCCTCGTGACTCCCGCTGGAGAGCTTCTGCCCCGGGGCGGTGGGGACAGTCCCCGTTCCCGCGGGGACCGCGCGGCCGTGCCCGGGCCCGGATGCGAAAGCGGCCGGTCCGGACGGGCGCGGACCGGCCGGGTGGCCGTGCCTACCGCCTGGACGCGCCCCTGGCCGCGGTGGCGAGGCAGACCGTGCCCAGGGCCAGGGTCAGGGCACCGATGACGACGTTGTTCCAGATCACGCCGGCGTCGGGGCCCCGGCCGACGATCCACGGCGAGATGATCATCCATATGCCCAGGGCGCACATGGCCCCGCTGAGGCCGTACATGCGCGCCGGAGCCGCGGTGAACCCCAGGCCGAGCAGGCCGATCGCGATGCCCACGATCAGGTTGTGGGTCGCGAGCGCGGGCTGGCTCGTCGTGTAGTGGAGGATCCACGGGGACACCGCGCAGTACAGACCGAGCAGGAACACCGGCCCGTCCACGAGGGCCACGTCACGGCCGCCGAGCACACGGTCGTACCGGGCCCGCATCTCGGGAGCATCGGGGTGGGCGCCGATGTCGCCGCGCGGGTGCGAGACGTTGGCCATGAGTCGTCTCCTTCGACTAGCGGACCTGACGCGTCTGGTGCGGTGTGCAGGAAAAGACGCGTATGTTCATATTGCTCTTATTTTTCCCTTATGTGTAGGGCTCGTGAGGAGCGGGGCGGGTGGCGTCCTCCCGGTGCCGTGCCTTCTATAGGGTGACCGTGTGGCCACAGCAGACGACGCGGAACGGCGGGCGGCGGAGCACGACACGCTCCGGGTGCCGGAGGCGGCCGACCTCCAGGCCTTCGCCGTCCAGCTGCGCCGGATGAACGGCGAGATCAACCGGATGGTCCACGGCTTCGCGGGCCGCAACGAGCTGCACGCCACCGACGTCCAGGCGCTCGCGGCGATCCTGGACGCGGACGAGCCGATGACCCCCGGCCGGCTCAGGGAGCACCTCGGGCTCACCTCCGGGGCCGTGACCGCGTGCGTGGACCGGCTGGAGCGCGCGGGACACGTCACCCGGGTCCGGGAGAGCGCCGACCGCAGGGTGGTCCACCTGTACTACGCCGCCGACGCCAAGGCGGCGGCCCGGGCGTACTTCCGTCCGCTCGCGCAGGCCGCGGGTGCGGCGCTCTCCCGCTTCGACGACTCCGAACTCGCCGTCGCCCTGCGGTTTCTCACCGCGCTGAACGAGGAACTCGCCCTCCGCGGGGCTCCCGGGCGGCACTGACCGCCCCCGGCCCGGCCGTACCAGTGGAACCGGTGTGGTCTACGATCACACCCGCAATCTATTTCAATCATTGAGATTGTTTCTCGTCGAGATGATTATCACCGCACCTGGAGAGTGATGACCGCCTCATCCCGATGGGCCCGCCGGCTCGTCCCCGTCCTGCTGCTCGTCGCCTGGCTCGGCATCGGAGGGGCGTTCGGCCCCTACGCCGGCAAGCTCGGCGAGGTGGCCGTCAACGACCAGGCCGGTTTCCTCCCGCGCAGCGCCGAGTCGACGGAGGTCATCGAGGAGCAGAAGGCGTTCCGGCAGGACGAGACCCTGCCGGCGATCGTGCTGTGGACCGGCGACGCGGACGGCCCGGTGGGGGACCGGCAGCCCGAGGCCACCCGCGCGCTCGCCTCCCTCGTGGACACCCCGGGCGTCGTCGGCAGGACCTCCCCGGCGATCCCGTCCGAGGACGGCGAGGCCCTGCAGGGAGTCGTCCAGTTGGACCCCGGGCTCGGCGACGGGCTCCCCGACGCGCTCGAACGGATCCGCACGGCGGCCGAGAAGGTGCCCGGCACCACGGTCCAGCTGGCCGGACCGGCCGCGACCCGGGCCGACCTGTCCGACGCCTTCGCCGGGATCGACGGCCTGCTGCTCGCCGTCGCGCTGGTGACCGTCCTGGTGATCCTGGTCCTGGTGTACCGGAGCGTCCTGCTGCCCCTGGTGATCATCGTGTCCTCGGTCCTGGCGCTCGCCCTGGCCTGCGCGGTGGTGTACGCCCTCGCCGACAACGACGTGGTACGCGTCGACGGCCAGGTCCAGGGCATCCTGTCCATCCTCGTCATCGGCGCCGCCACCGACTACGCCCTGCTGGTCACCGCCCGCTTCCGCGAGGAACTGGCCGAGCACGACCGCTTCACCGCCATGCGGTCCGCGCTTCTGCGGTCCTGGGGCGCGGTCGTGGCCAGCGCCGCCACCGTCGCGCTGGGCCTGATCGCCCTCCTGCTCAGCGACCTGACCAACACCCGGGCGCTCGGCCCGGTCGGCGCCGTCGGCATCGCCTGCGCCGTGCTCAGCACCCTGACCTTCCTGCCCGCCGTGCTCGTCCTGCTCGGCCGCGCCGCCTACTGGCCCGCGAAGCCGCGCGCCACCGGGAACCGGAGCACCGGCGACGGCGTGTGGCGGCGTGTCGCGTCCCTCGTCGGACGGGCACCGCGCAAGGTCTGGGCCCTCACGCTGGCCGCCCTGATCGCCTGCGCCGCCTTCGCGCCGACCCTCGACTCCAAGGGCGTGCCGCTCGACGAGACCTTCGTCAACGACGCGCCGTCGGTCGCCGCCCAGCGCACCCTCTCCGAGCACTTCCCCGGCGGCTCCGGCAACCCCACCGTGGTCATCGCCGCCGCCGACCGGCTGGGCCGCGTCGTGGCCGTGGCGGAGAACACCGAGGGCGTCGCCTCGGCGGCCGGTGCGACGGCCTCCGGACGTCCCGGCGGCGAACCCCTGGTGGTCGACGGGCGGGTCCGCGTCGACGTCACCCTCGACTCCGCGGCCGACAGCGACGCCGCGAAGGACACCGTGGCACGGCTGCGCACCGCCCTGCACGACATCCCCGGCGCGGACGCCCTCGTCGGCGGCTACACGGCCCAGCAGTACGACACCCTGCGGACGGCGGAACGGGACCGCACCCTCATCGTCCCCGTGGTCCTCGTCGTCATCTTCCTGGTGCTGACCGTGCTGCTGCGCTCACTGCTGATGCCCGCGCTGCTCGTCGCCACCGTCGCGGTCAACTTCCTGGCCACGATCGGGGTTTCCGCCCTGGTCTTCCCGCACGTGTTCGGCTTCACCGGCACCGACCCGTCGGTGCCGCTGTACGGCTTCGTGTTCCTGGTGGCCCTCGGCGTCGACTACAACATCTTCCTGATGTCCCGGGTCCGGGAGGAGTCGCTGCGGCACGGGGCCCGCCAGGGCGTGCTGCGCGGGCTGGTCAGCACCGGCGGGGTGATCACCTCGGCCGGCGTGGTGCTGGCCGCCACCTTCGCCGCGCTCGGGGTGATCCCGCTGGCCTTCCTGGCACAGGTCGCCTTCATCGTCGCCTTCGGCGTCCTCCTCGACACGCTGGTCGTGCGCTCCCTGCTGGTGCCCGCCCTGGCCCTGGACCTCGGGCCGGTCGCCTGGTGGCCGGGCCGGCTCGCCAGGGAACGCAAGGAGGCGCGGGACTGAGACCCCCGCCCGGGACGGGCGCGCCCCCCGTACGCGCCCGTCCCGGGCGGGTCCGTCCCGTACGCGGCCGTCCCGGACATGTCTGTCCCGTACGCGCCCGTCCCCGGACATGTCCGTTCCGATCCCGGGCAGCCGGAACGTACGGAAAACATACGGAACGGAACGGCCTTCGGGCCGCAGGTCGACAGGAGGTGTCCGCCCCATGACTGCCGTGACGGGAGCGAAGGTGCTGGAACGTTTCCCCGCGGGTGCCCCGCGCGGGTCCTGGCCGGCGGAGGAGTGCGCGGCCCGGCACCGCGCCGAGGGCGAACCCGCCACGGTCGTCATGGACCTGGAGTCGGACGCGTTCCTCGTGGTGGTCCCGTCTCCGCAGGACGACTGACCGCACCGCCCAGCCGCCCGGCCCGCCGCACGAACGCCTCGTGCAGGGCCCGGGCGGCCAGCGGCACCGACGCGGACCTGCGCCGGCGCAGCACCAGCAGCACCCGGGACCGGTCACCGGCGACCGGACGGCACACGAGCGCGCCCTGCCGCTCCAGCGGATCCCCGACGACGCTGAACTCCGGCAGCACCGTCACCCCGAGCCCTTCGGCGACCATCAGCTTGCCCATCTCGGCGCCGTCGGTGGAGTACGCGAACGCCGGGGAGCGGCCGTCCAGGAGCCGGTGCACGTAACGGTGCATCACATAGCCCGAGCGCATCGCGATCAGCGGCTCGGTGAGCAGATCGTCCGCCGACACCTCCGCCCGGCCGACGAGCGGGCTGTCCGGGTGCAGGCACACCACCGGCCGGCCGCGCAGCAGCTCGGTGGACTCGAACCCGTCCGGCATGTCGTCACCCTCCAGGTGGTTCACCAACCCGAGGTCGAGCCCCCCTTCCAGCAGCGCCCGGTGGATGTCCGTCTGCTGCGCCCCGACCACCTCGACCTGGGTGAGCGGATGCGCGCCGCGGAACTCCCGCACGGCCGGCACCAGCAGCGGCACGGTCGCCGCGTTCACCGTGCCGACGCGCACCATGCGGCGGACGCGGTGCTGCTCGCCCGCGGCGGCCCGCAGCCGGTCCACCGCGTCCAGGACGTCGACGATGCGCGGCAGCAGCTCCCGGCCCGCCGCGCTCATCGTCGCCCCGGAGCGCTTGCGCTCCAGCAGGTCGACCCCCAGCTCGCGCTCCAGGTTCCGTACGGTCTCGCTCAACGCGGGCTGGGAGAGCCTCAGTTCCTCGGCCGCCCGGCGCAGCGAACCCCACCGGGTGACGGCCGCGATGTATTCCAGTTGTTCAGTCCGCACGGCAGCAGAATGCGGGTGCCCGAACATCCCGTTCAAGGGTTTCCCTGTCACGCCTTCGTGAAATTCAATGGTCCGCGATACGAGACCGGTCGGGTTTTCCTTGACGCCCCCGAGCGGCGGCTGCCACGATGACGGACATGACGATGCGACTGGACCTCACGCGGCGACGCCACGTCGACCTCGCGCGCGTTTCCAGCGCCTCCTGTCGTTCCGCGGCCTGATCGTCCCGATTCGCCGCCTCCCTTCCCGCAGCGCCCGCCGGCCCCGCAGGCCGCGCGCCGTCCGTCCCCTCGTCACCCGAATCACCTGAACCACCTGAATTCCGCGCCTTTCGGCGGTCCGTGAATTCGGCGTGCCCGAAATCCCTCTGAATTCCGCGACATTCCGCGGCAGGAGTTCCGCATGCCCGCAGATCCCTTGAAATTCGCCTACTGGGTTCCCAATGTCAGCGGTGGCCTGGTCACCAGCCGGATCGAGCAGCGCACCGACTGGGGGTACGACTACAACCGCGAACTCGCCGTCCTGGCCGAGAACAACGGTTTCGACTACGCCCTCACCCAGGTCCGCTACATGGCCGGTTACGGCGCCGAGCAGCAGCACGAGTCGACGAGCTTCAGCCTCGCCCTGCTGCTCGCCACCCGGCGCCTGAAGGTGATCGCCGCCGTCCACCCCGGCCTGTGGCACCCCGGTGTCCTCGCCAAGCTGGGCGCCACCGCGGACCACCTGTCGCACGGCCGCTTCGCGGTCAACGTGGTCAGCGGCTGGTTCAAGGACGAGTTCACCGCCCTGGGCGAACCCTGGCTGGAGCACGACGAACGCTACCGGCGCGCCGAGGAGTTCATCCGCGCCCTGCGCGCGAGCTGGACCGAGGACCGCGCCGAACTCGCCGGTGACTTCTACCGGTTGCGGGGCTTCTCGCTCAAGCCCAAGCCCCTCGGCACCGCCGGGCGTCCGCATCCGGAGATCTTCCAGGGCGGCAACTCCACCGCAGCCCGCGCCATGGCCGGCCGGGTCTCAGACTGGTACTTCTCCAACGGCCGGGACGTCGACGGGGTCGCCGAGCAGATCGCCGACGTCCACGACTCCGCCTCCCGGGCGGGGAGGCGGCCCCCGAAGTTCGGCCTCAACGGCTTCCTCATCGCCCGCGACACCGAGGCCGAGGCCCGGGAGACCCTCCGGGAGATCGTCGCCCGGGCCGACACCGAGGCCGTCGAGGGCTTCGGCGCCGCCGTCCGGCAGGCGGGGAGGTCCACCGCCGACGGCAAGGGCATGTGGCAGGACTCCACCTTCGAGGACCTGGTCCAGTACAACGACGGCTTCCGCACCGGGCTGATCGGCACCCCGGAGCGGATCGCCGAGCGGATCGTCGCCTACAAGCGGCTCGGCGTCGACCTCTTCCTGCTCGGCTTCCTGCACTACCACGAGGAGGTCGAGTACTTCGGCCGCCGCGTCCTGCCCCTGGTGCGCGAGCTGGAGGCCGCCGACCGCACGGGCCCCGCCTCCGTCCCCGCCCACGCCTGACCACCCGTCCCTCGAGATCCGCACACGCGCACGAGAGAGCAGAAGAGAGGCCGACACCCCCATGAGCACCGTCACCCCCACCGACTGGAGCGTCCGCCCCGCCCCGCGCACCGCCGAGGACTGGACCGCCCGCGCCGCGGCGGTCGCCGCCGTCCTGGCCACCGACGCCGCCGCCCGCGACCGCGCCGGAGCCGCCCCGCACGCCGAGGTCCGGCTGCTGAAGAACTCCGGCCTCGTCACCCTGCTGGGCCCCGCCGAGCACGGCGGAGGGGGCCAGAACTGGATCACCGCCCACCACGTCGTCCGGGAGATCGCGAAGGCCGACGGCTCCATCGGCCAGCTCCTCGGCTACCACTACCTGTGGAACTGGGCCGCCCGCCTGGTCGGCACGCGCGAGCAGTGGGAGCACCTCGAGGCCGAGGCCGCCCGCAACCGCTGGTTCTTCGGCGGCGCCGTCAACCCGCGGGACGAGGACGTCGTCGTCACCGAGGACGGCGACGACCTGGTCTTCACCGGCCGCAAGTCCTTCTCCACCGGAAGCAGGGTCTCCGACGTCACCGTCCTGGAAGGCGTCTTCGAGGGCACGGACCGGCACGTCTTCGCCATCGTGCCGTCCGACAGCGAGGGACTGACCTTCCACGACGACTGGGACAACATCGGCCAGCGGCTCACCGAGAGCGGCAGCGTCACCCTCGACGGCGTCCGCACCCCCTGGTCCTCCGCGGCCGGGTACGTCGACAAGGAGTTCCGGCCGCGGGTCTACAACACCCTCAACGTCCCCACCATCCAGCTGGTCTTCGTCAACTTCTACCTCGGCATCGCGGCCGGCGCGCTGGAGACGGCGGCCGCCTACACCCGCACCAAGGCGCGGTCCTGGCTGCACGGCGGCCACGACCGCGCGGTCGACGAGCCCCACGTCATCGACACCTACGGCGACCTCACGGCGAAGCTCTGGGCGGTCGAGGCGCTCGCCGACGCCGTCGCCGTCGAGGGGCAGCGGCTGCACGACGACCCCGACGCGGTCACCGAGCAGGCGCGCGGCGACTTCGAGGTGCGGGTGGCCGCCGTCAAGGCCCGCGCCACGGACGTCGCCCTGGAGGTCACGAGCCGCATCTTCGAGGTCACCGGTGCCCGCTCCACCACGACCGCCGAGGGTCTGGACCGCTTCTGGCGCAACATCCGCACCCACACGCTGCACGACCCGGTCGCCTACAAGCGCCGTGAGGTCGGCCGCTGGGTCCTGGAGGGCGAACTGCCCGAGCCCACCTGGTACTCCTGACCGCCCCCGGGGTGCCCGGCCGCGTCCGGGCACCCCGCCCCGCGAACACCCCGAAGCCCGCACACCCCTCCGAGAACCCGAGAGCCCGAGAGCCCGAGAGCCCGGAAAACCGGAAAAGAGGTCCCATGGCCACCGTCCTGTCCGTCTCCGGCAGTCCCTCCGCCGCCTCCCGCACCAACCGCCTGCTGCGCCATCTGGACCGGCGGCTGATCGCACAGGGCCACGAGGTGATCCCGCTCGACGTGCGCACCCTCCCCGCGGAGGCGCTGCTCGGCGCCGACTTCGGGCACCCGGCCATCGTGGAGGCCGGCGCGCTCTTCGCCCGTGCCGACGGCGTCGTCGTCGGCACCCCCGTCTACAAGGCGTCGTACTCCGGTGTCCTGAAGGCGCTCCTCGACCTGCTGCCGCAGTACGCGCTGACCGGCAAGACGGTGCTGCCGCTGGCCACCGGCGGCACCACCGCCCACGTCCTGGCCATCGACTACGCGCTCCGCCCGGTCCTCAACTCCATGGGCGCGGCCCACGTCGTGCAGGGCTGGTTCACCCTCGACCAGGACATCACCGTGCACGAGGACGGCGCGCTGACCGTCGCCCCGGCCGCCGAGGAGGCCCTCACCCAGGTGGTCGACCAGTTCTCGGCGGCCCTGCTCCCCGTCCCGGCGCTGGCCGCCGCGAGCTGACGGCCGTGACCGCGCACGTGATCGCCGACGACGCCGAGGCCCTCGCCGTCGCCGCCGCCCTGGCCGAGGAGTTCCGCGCGGGCGCCGGTGCCCGGGACGCCGGACGCCGGCTGCCCCGGGAGGAGGTGGCACGGCTCTCCGCGTCCGGTCTGCTCGCCGTCACCGTGCCCGCCGAGCACGGCGGGGCGGACGTGAGCCGGCAGACCCTCGCGGAGATCTTCCGGCTGCTGGCCGCGGCGGACGCCAGCCTGGCCCAGATCCCGCAGAGCCACTTCACCTACGTCCAGGTGATCGAACGCCAGGGGACGGACGCGCAGAAGAAGTTCTTCTTCTCCGAACTGCTCGCCGGGCGCCGGCTCGGCAACGCCCAGTCGGAGGCCGGCACCCGGCACGTCCAGGACATCCGCACCCGCCTGGAACCCCGGCCGGACGGCTCGTACGTCCTGAACGGTGTCAAGCACTACGCCACCGGTGCCCTCTACGCCGACTGGATCCCCGTCCTCGCCCGGGCCGAGGACGACAGGCTGCACGTCGCCTGTGTCCCGCGCGGCGCCCCGGGCCTCACCGTGGTCGACGACTGGGACGGGATGGGCCAGCGGACGACCGCGAGCGGCACCGTCCGCCTGGCGGGCGTCCCGGTCCCCGCCGACCGGGTGTTCCCGCACCACCTCACCTTCGAGGGCCCCCAACTCCACGGGGCCGTGGCCCAGTTGCTGCACGCCGCGATCGACGCCGGCATCGCCCGGGGAGCGCTGTCCGAGGCCGCGGAGTTCGTCCGGACGAAGAGCCGCCCCTGGTTCGAGAGCGGCTTCGCGACGGCCGCGGAGGACCCCCTGCTGGTCCAGCGGTTCGGTGAACTCGAGGTGTGCGTCCGCGCGTCGGAGGCGCTGCTGCGGGAGGCCGCCCGCACCGTGGACGAGGCCCGGGCCCACCTCACCGACGACTCGGCGGCCGGGGCGTCCATCGCGGTGGCCGCCGCGAAGGCGCACGCCGCCGACACCGCCGTGGAGGTCACGAGCGCCCTCTTCGAGGTCGCCGGCACCCGCTCGGCCCTGAACCCGCTCAATCTGCACCGCCACTGGCGCGACGCCCGTACCCACACCCTGCACGACCCGGTCCGCTGGAAGATCCAGCACATCGGCAGGTACGTGCTCGGCGGAATCCGGCCGCCCCGCCACGGCCTGTTGTGACGGCCCGCCCCGAGGACGACCCCGATCGGAGACCCCGCGTGTCCCTGACCTTCCACTGGTTCCTGCCCACCAACGGCGACAGCCGCCACGTCGTCGGCGGCGGTCACGGCGCCCCGGCCTCCCCGGCCGGAGGGGACCGGCCGCCGACCGTCGCCTATCTGAGCCAGATCGCCCGCGCCGCCGAGAACCTCGGCTTCACGGGCGCCCTGACCCCCACCGGCGCCTGGTGCGAGGACGCCTGGCTGACCACCGCGATGGTCTCCCAGGCCAGTGAGCGCCTGAAGTTCCTGGTCGCCTTCCGGCCCGGCCTCGTCTCGCCGACGCTCGCCGCGCAGATGGCGTCCACCTTCCAGCGGCAGACCGGCGGACGGCTCCTGCTGAACGTCGTCACCGGCGGCGAGAGCCACGAGCAGCGGGCCTACGGCGACTTCCTCGACAAGGACGCCCGCTACCGCCGCACCGGCGAATTCCTCGGGGTCGTCAGGGAGTTGTGGGAGGGGAAGACCGTCTCGCTGGACGGCGAGCACCTGAGCGTGCAGGACGCGGCGCTGACCCGCGTGCCCGACCCCGTGCCGCAGGTGTACTTCGGCGGCTCCTCACCCGCCGCCCTGGAGGTGGCCGCCCGGCACGCGGACGTCTACCTCACCTGGGGCGAGCCGCCCGCCCAGGTCGAGGCGAAGATCGTCCGGTTGCGGTCGCTCGCCGTCCGGGAGGGCCGCGGCCTGCGGTTCGGCATCCGGCTGCACGTCATCACCCGCGACACCGCAGAGCAGGCCTGGGCCGAGGCGGACCGGCTGCTCGACGGGTTCGACCCGGAGACCGTGCGCGCCGTGCAGGCCGGTCTCGCCCGCAGCGAGTCCGAGGGGCAGCGGCGCATGCTCGCCCTGCACGGCGGAACCCGGGACGGGCTGGAGATCCACCCCAACCTGTGGGCCGGCATCGGCCTGGTGCGCGGCGGCGCGGGCACCGCCCTGGTCGGCAGCCACGACGACGTCGCCGAACGGATCCGCGAGTACCACGCGCTGGGCGTCGAGGAGTTCGTCCTCTCCGGCCATCCGCACCTGGAGGAGGCGTACTGGTTCGGTGAGGGAGTGCTGCCGCGTCTCGCCGCGCAGGGGCTGTGGTGGCATCCGGCGGGAGTGCGGCGGGAAGTCCCCGCGGTACAGGTGCCGTTCGCGAACTGAGGCCTGTAGCAAGTGACTTGGTGGACAATCCGGGATTACTGGTCGACGGCCTTGACTGGTACAGACCAAAGCGGTTGAGTGTGCTCCACACCCCCCACCACGGCCGCCCCACGCCGTGACCGGTCTCGCCGGCGCGTGCGGGCCGGGCCTTCGCCCAGGCATGTCCCCGCCCGGGAGCGGCCGTGTCCCGCAAAGGAGTTGCCCCCTTGTCGAGACGCCGTATCTCCGCCGTGCTGACCGCCGTCATCCTGGCCGGCAGCGCACCGATCCTGCTGCCCGCGGCCACCGCCTCCGCCGCCTCCTGCTCCAGCTACCCGGCCTGGGTGGCCGGCAAGTCGTACAACGCCGGTGACATCGTGCGCTACACCGACGGCCGGGCGTACATCGCCGAGCACGCCAACCCGGGCTACGACCCGACGATCAGCACCTGGTACTGGGAGCCCTACGCCTGTGACAACGGCCCCGGGACGCCGGTCGGGAACTTCGTGGTGACCGAGGCGCAGTTCAACCAGATGTTCCCGAACCGGAATTCCTTCTACAGCTACAGCGGGCTCACGGCGGCCCTGAGCGCCTACCCCGGTTTCGCCAACACCGGCAGCGACACGGTGAAGAAGCAGGAGGCCGCCGCCTTCCTGGCCAACGTCAGCCACGAGACCGGCGGCCTGGTGCACGTGGTCGAGCAGAACACGGCCAACTACCCGCACTACTGCGACTGGGGGCAGCCGTACGGCTGCCCGGCCGGTCAGGCCGCCTACTACGGGCGCGGTCCGATCCAGCTGAGCTGGAACTTCAACTACAAGGCCGCGGGCGACGCGCTCGGCATCGACCTGCTGAACAACCCTTGGCTGGTGCAGAACGACGCCGCCGTCGCCTGGAAGACGGCCCTGTGGTACTGGAACACCCAGTCCGGCCCCGGCACCATGACCCCGCACAACGCCATGGTCAACCAGGCCGGTTTCGGCCAGACGATCCGCAGCATCAACGGCTCCCTGGAGTGCGACGGCAAGAACCCGGCCCAGGTGCAGAGCAGGGTGAACACGTACCAGCGGTTCGCCCAGATCCTCGGCACGACTCCCGGCGGCAACCTGTACTGCTGACGGGGGACGGCGGGGCATGGTGTCATGCACCTGACCACAATCGGGTCACGGTCCGCGCGCACCCCGTGTGCGCGCGGCCGTCCTTCGGACGAAGGGCATCCACCATGCGCACCCCCCACGTCCTGCTCACCACGGCCGTCGCGCTCGTCGCGGCGGCCGTGGCGCCGGTCCCCGCCGCCGGGGCCGACGAGGCACCGCCGCCGGGCACCTACTACGTCCAGAGCGCGACCACCGGGCTGAACGCCGCCGACAGCGCCGGAGCCGTCGAGCAGCACAGACCCCGCGGCGACGAGGACCACCAGCAGTGGATCCTGCGGGCCGACGGCGCCGGACACCTCCTGGAGAGCACCGACCGCCCCGGCACCTGCCTCGGCCGGGACGGCGACCGGGCCCGGACCGTCGCCTGTACCGGCCCGGACGCCTCCTGGCGGATCGTCCCCGCCGGGGCCGACCGGTTCACCCTCACCGCGCCCGGCACCGACCGCCGCCTCACCGTCGCGCCCAAGCCTCCCGGCGCCAACCATCCCGCCGCCCTCGCCGTCGGCACCGGCGCGGACGACCTCGCCACCTGGTACCTGACCCCGGTCGACCCGGTCACCCGCCCCATGCCGCCCCAGGACCGGCGCACCCTCGACCAGGTCACCTTCCTCACCGCCCACAACGCCTACGCCAACGGGGTCGACGGCGGCTTCGCCCCGCCGTTCGTCGACCTCTTCCCCAACCAGACCCGGGGAATCGAGCGCCAACTCGCCGACGGCGTCCGCGGATTCATGCTGGACATCCATCAGACCCCGGACGGCGCGATCCTCTGCCACAACAGCTGCACGCTGGTCAGCAGGCCCGTCGCCCTGTGGGTCGACCTCCAGCGGATCGTCGACTTCCTCCGCGCCCACCCCGACCAGTTCGTCACGGTCTTCCTGGAGGACTACGTCGACCCGGGCGTCCTGCGCGCCGAACTCGCCCGGGTCCGGGGGCTGTCGGACGTGCTCTACCGGCCGGACCGCACCGGTGTGCGCGAGAACGGCTGGCCGGCCCTGGCCGACCTGACCGCCACCGGGAACCGGCTGCTGGTCTTCACCGACCGCAGCCGGGCCGCCGACCAGGCGGCCGGGCTCACCCGGGACAGCTTCGGCGTGATGTACCAGCGCGAGTGGACCGTCGAGAACCACTGGTCCATGGGTCCGGGCGTCGGCGCGTCCGACTGGTCCTGCCACAGCCGCTGGTACGGCGCCGACACCAACATCCCGCTGACCCGCACCGAGCCCGGCTTCCGCCCGCTGTTCGTCATGAACCACTTCCGGGACACCGCGATCGCCTCCACGGCCGGCACGGACAACTCCAAACTCGCCGACCGCGCCCGCCGGTTCTGCCAGCCGGCCGCCCGCAAGAAGCCCAACTACCTCGCCGTGGACCGCTACGACCTCGGCGACCCGGCGTCCGCCGTCGCCGCCCTCAACACGTACACGTATCCGTAGCGGCCCCCCCACCCGTCCCACCGGCCCCGCCCCGGACCCCGCGCCGTCCGGGGCGGGGCCGACGGAGGCGTGACTGGCGCGTCCGGTAGTTTTACGTATAACCTCTCCGGTCGACCCTCCTTCCGAAAGGCCACGATGAGACGCGTCGCCCTGGTCACCCTCGTCGTCGACGACTACGACGAGGCGATCCGCTTCTTCACCGAGGCCCTGGGCTTCCGGCTCGCCGAGGACACGCCCCGGCCCGACGGCTCCCGCTGGGTCGTCGTCGCACCGGACGACGGGCGCACCGGAACGGGACTGCTGCTCGCCCGCGCCAAGGGGGAGGAGCAGCGCGCCCGGGTCGGCGACCAGACCGGCGGACGCGTGGGCTTCTTCCTGCACACCGACGACTTCGCCCGCGACCACGCCCGGATGGCCGCCGCGGGCGTGGCCTTCCTGGAGGAGCCGCGCCACGAGCCGTACGGCTCGGTCGCCGTCTTCCGGGACCTGTACGGCAACCGCTGGGACCTGCTCCAGCCCGCCGAATGACCCCTTCGCACCCGAGAAACCACCTGCCGAGGAACGCACCGCCCATGACCGCGCCCCGCATCGACACCGACACCCTCCGCCGGCTGCCCAAGGCCGTGCTGCACGACCACCTCGACGGCGCCCTGCGCCCCGCCACCCTGGTGGAGCTCGCGGACGCGGTCGGCCACACCCTGCCCACCACCGACCCCGACGAACTCGCCGCCTGGTACGTCGAGGCCGCCGGCTCCGGCGACCTGGTCCGCTACATAGCCACCTTCGAGCACACCCTCGCCGTCATGCAGCACCGCGAGGGCCTGCTGCGCACCGCCGAGGAGTACGTGCTCGACCTCGCCGCCGACGGCGTCGTCTACGGCGAGGTGCGCTACGCCCCCGAGCTGATGACCAAGGGCGGGCTGACCCTGTCCGAGGTCGTCGAGGCGGTGCAGGAGGGGCTCGCGGCCGGCATGGCCAAGGCGGCGGCCGCGGGCACGCCGGTGCGGGTCGGGACGCTGCTGTGCGGCATGCGGATGTTCGACCGGACGCGGGAGATCGCCGACCTGGTCGTGGCGTTCCGGGACGCCGGTGTCGTCGGCTTCGACATCGCCGGCGCCGAGGACGGCTTCCCCGCCGCCGACCACCTCGACGCGTTCGAGTACCTGCGCCGCGAGAACGTCCCCTTCACCATCCACGCCGGTGAGGCCCACGGCCTGCCCAGCATCCACCAGGCCCTCCAGGTGTGCGGCGCCCAGCGCATCGGGCACGGGGTGCGGATCACCGAGGACATCCCCGACCTCGCGGCCGGCAAGCTCGGCCGGCTGGCCGGGTGGGTGCGCGACCGCAGGATCGCGCTGGAGATGTGCCCCACCTCCAACCTCCAGACCGGCGCCGCGACCTCGATCGCCGAGCACCCCGTCACCGCGCTGAAGGACCTCGGCTTCCGCGTCACCGTCAACACCGACAACCGGCTGGTGTCGGGCACCACCATGACCCGCGAGATGTCCCTGCTGGTGGAGCAGGCCGGCTGGACGGTCGAGGACCTGCGCACCGTCACGGTCAACGCGGTGAAGAGCGCGTTCCTGCCGTTCGACGAGCGCGGTGCCCTGATCCGGGACGTGGTCCTGCCCGGTTACGCGTCCGCGCTCTGAAGTAGTCCCCGTACGTAGGCGGCCTGTCCGACGTGCTGCAGATCGTCGGACAGGACGCTGACCAGCCGCACGCCCAGGCTGACCGGGGGGTCCCAGCGCTCGTCCACGATCCGCTCCAGGTCCTTGGCGGTCAGCGCGCGCAGGGCCCCGAGCGTCTGCTCGTGCACCGCGTCGTGGTAGCCGGTCAGCAGGTCGGCGGAGTCGACCCGTACCTCGGCCACCTGCGCCGGATCGTGCCCGTACCCGGTGTCGCGGCGGGGCAGGCCGAGCCCGAGGCGTTCCTCCCAGCCCCGGGAGAGCCACACCTGGTCGAGGCCGAAGGCGTCCGCGACGTGGTCGTCCTGGATCCGGGTGAGGTGCCAGACCAGCCAGGCGACGGAGTTGGCGCCGGAGGCGGGCCGGAAGCCCAGGTCGTCGGGGTCCAGGCCCTCGACGGCGGCGTGGACCTCTTCGCGGACGCGGCCGAAGCCGTCGATGAGGATGTCCTTGGCGTGCATGGGTCCACCCTCGCGCATCGCCGCCCCTCACGCGCCCCCGTCGTCCAGCAGGGCCATCAGCGCCCGCGCCGCCGGGCTGGTGGCCCGCGGGGCCGGCACCAGGGCGACGGTCTCGTAGGCCGACTCGCCGGTGTCCTTCAGCGGCAGCGCGGTCAGCGCCTCGCGCTTGTGCCGGAAGTGGCGCGGCACCACGGCGACGCCCAGGTTCTCGTCGACCAGGTCGAGCAGGCTGTGCACGTCGTTCACCTCCAGCGCCACCGTGCGCCGCACCCCGGCGGCGGCGAAGGCGGCGTCGGTGGTGCGGCGCGGGCCCCAGTCGGGGTGGAAGTCCACGAAGACCTCGTCGGCCAGGTCGTGCGGGGTCGGCGGCGCCCCGGCCCGCGCGAGCCGGTGGCCGGGGTGGCACAGCACGGTCATCGGCTCGCTGGTGAGCGGCACCGACCGCAGGTGGTCGGAGTCCGCCTCCGTCCGGTAGGCGAAGGCGAGGTCCAGCCGCCCCGCCGCGACCTCCTCCGCGAGCGCGGCCGAACCCCACTGCCGCAGCCGGATCTCCACGTCCGGGTGGCGCCGCCGGAACGCCGCGAGCAGCTCCGCCACGTGCACCCCGGCGATGCACTGCTCGGCGCCCAGCGCGAGGGTGCCGCGCAGCACGCCCTGCACCGCGGCCACCGCCTCGTGCGCCGCCCGCACCTGCGCCAGGATCCGCTCGGCCTCCGCCAGCAGGGCCCGCCCGGCCTCGGTGAGCGTCACCCTGCGGGTCGTCCGGACGAACAACGGGGTCTGCAGTTCGCGCTCCAGGGCGCGGATGGACGCGGACAGACCCGACTGGGAGACCATCAGCCGTTCCGCCGCCCGGGTGAAGTGCTGGTCCTCGGCGACGGCGACGAAGTGCTGGAGATGGCGCAGTTCCATGATTGAGAAGCGTATCCGCTGAATCCCATCGGATTCTTCTGTTGGACCACTGCCCCCGGGTCACGCCAGAGTGGAACGGCGGTTCGACGGAACCGCCGAGACCTGTGCCAACCCCTCTGGAGTCGCGTTGTACACCGCACACCCCGACCGTTACGCGGACATGCCCTACCGGCGCACCGGACGCAGCGGCCTGAAGCTCCCCGCGCTCTCGCTCGGCCTGTGGCACAACTTCGGTCCGGACCGCCCGGCCGAGACCCAGCGCGCCATCCTGCGCCGCGCCTTCGACCTCGGCGTCACCCACTTCGACCTCGCCAACAACTACGGGCCGCCGCCCGGCGCCGCCGAGTCCGCGCTCGGCGAGGCGCTGAAGGCGGACTTCGCGCCGTACCGCGACGAACTGGTGATCTCCACCAAGGCCGGCTACCTCATGTGGCCCGGCCCGTACGGCGAATGGGGCTCCCGCAAGTACCTGCTGTCCTCGCTGGACCGGAGCCTGGAACGCATGGGTCTGGAGTACGTCGACATCTTCTACTCGCACCGCTTCGACCCGGAGACTCCCCTGGAGGAGACGATGGGCGCCCTGCACACGGCGGTCCAGCAGGGCAAGGCGCTCTACGTCGGCGTGTCCAACTACTCCGCGGAGCAGACCCGCGAGGCCGCCCGCATCCTCGGCGAGCTGGGCACCCCGCTGCTGATCCACCAGCCGCGCTACTCGATGCTCGACCGCCGCCCGGAGGACGAGGGCCTCCTGGACGCCCTGGACGAGCTGCAGGTCGGTTCCATCGCCTACTCCCCGCTGGAGCAGGGTCTGCTGACCGCCCGCTACCTCGACGGCATCCCCGAGGACTCCCGGGCGGCGAGCGACAGCCCGTTCCTGAACACCGACGCCCTCACCGAAGAGCTGGTGGGCCGACTGCGCGCGCTGAATGAGATCGCCGCCTCCCGCGGCCAGAGCCTGGCGCAAATGGCGCTGTCCTGGGTGCTGCGCGGCGGCCGGGTGACCTCCGCCCTGGTCGGGGCGAGCAGCCCGCAGCAGCTGGAGGACAGCGTCGCGGCCACCCGCGCCCTCGGCTTCGACGCGGAGGAGCTGGCCCGCATCGACGCCGTCGTCAAGCAGTAGGGACCGCACCGGCGGACCGGCGGCCGCGCGCCCTGCCCTCCCGGGGCGCGGCCGGCCGCCCCGCGGGCCGTGGGACCGCCGACCCCGCGCCCCGTCCGTACGGCCACCGGCCGGCGCAATGTTTCGGCCAGACGCGACCGTGAATATGCCAGGAGACTGGCCGGAAACACATGGTGACAGTGTTTCAGCGGTGAACATACTCGACAACGAGAGCGCTTCACACCGCGCGACGGCGCCCTCACGCACAGCACGCGAGCCACGGACGGGCGGCGAACCCGCCCGGCGGGCGGGCAACGCAGCGGGGGAGGGGAACGTGCACGACGAATTCCTGTGCCACGTCACGGCGTACGGTGTCTGCGACGGCCGGCGCATCGGCGTACCGCTGGGCACCTACCGGGCGCCCACCCTGGCCCTCGCCCTGTGGTGGCTGCGCGACCGTGCCTCCTGGATCGCCGAGCGCCTGGATCCGCAGCCCGACACCGAGCACTTACCGTCGGGCTCGCTCGTCCCCGTCCCCGACGGCGTGCCCGACGTGCCCGCCGCGCTGCGCGCCTGGTGCGGCGACGTCGCCCGGCAGGAGGAAGTGGCCGAGGCGCTGGCCGCCGGACGCCTGGTGCGCGTCGCCACCGGCGACGACACCACCGAGTACGAGCTGCTGGCCGAGTCCGTGGACGCCCTGCGCATGCAGCGCGCCGCCCGCTCACCGGGCGTCCCGGTCGCCTGACCCCCGCCCCCCCGGGGGCACCGCCCCGCCCCCCCACGCCGGGCACCCGAACGGACCCGTCGGTAGAATTCAGGCATGACGGAGCGGCCGGTCGCGCCGGAGCTCGTGCTGGAGACCGAGACCGGCTCCACCCCGATGAATCCGATCCGCGACTACCACGTCGGACGCGACCCGTCGAGCGACATCGTCTTCGACGACGCCCGGGTCTCCTGGCACCATGCGGTGCTCCACCCCGAGGACGGCCACTGGACCGTCGAGGACGAACACAGCGCCAACGGCACCTACGCCGACGGCCGGCGCGTCCGTGTCGGGGAGGTCGGCCCCGGCAGCGTCATCCGCTTCGGCAGTCCCGACGACGGGCCCCGCGCCGTCCTCACCGCCCCCGCGCGCGCCCGGCCGTCGGCGGTCTCCCACCCCGCCCTCACCCACACCTTCCGGCAGCCGACCTCCGTACGGCCGCTGCCCACCCGCACCGTCCGCATCGGCCGGGACCCCGGCAACGACCTGGTCGTCGACGACCTGATGGTCTCCCGGTACCACGCCGAACTGCACGCCCACGCCGACGGCTCCTACGAGATCGTCGACCTCGGCAGCCACAACGGCACCTACCTCAACGGCCTGCAGGTCGACCGGGCCGACATCCGCCCCGGCGACATCGTCGGCGTCGGCCACTCCGACTTCTGCCTGATCGACGACGAACTCCAGCAGTACGTCGACACCGGCGAGGTCTCCCTCGACGTCCAGGACCTCACCGTCACCGTCGACCGGGGCACCAAACGCCTCCTCGACCACGTCTCCTTCCCGGTGGGGGAGAAGTGCCTGCTCGCGGTCGTCGGCCCGAGCGGCTCCGGCAAGTCCACCCTGATGAACGCGCTCACCGGCCAGCGCCCCGCCGACCACGGCACCGTCCTCTACGACGGCCGCGACCTCTACCACGACTACGCAGAGCTGCGCCAGCGCATCGGCCTCGTCCCCCAGGACGACATCCTGCACACCCAGCTGACCGTGCACGCCGCCCTGTCCTACGCCGCCGAGCTGCGGTTCCCGCAGGACACCGCCAAGGCCGAACGGCGGGCCCGGGTCGACGAGGTGATCCGCGAACTCGGCCTCGAGGAGCGGACCCGCCAGCACGTGCACAGCCTCTCCGGCGGACAGCGCAAACGGGTCAGCGTCGCGCTGGAACTGCTGACCAAGCCGTCGCTGCTCTTCCTCGATGAGCCGACCTCGGGCCTCGACCCCGGCATGGACCGCTCGGTGATGTACATGCTGCGCGGCCTCGCCGACGACGGCCGGACCGTCATCGTCGTCACCCACAGCGTGCTCAGCCTGGACGTCTGCGACCGCCTCCTCGTCCTCGCCCCCGGCGGCAGGACCGCCTACTACGGCCCGCCCGGCGACGCCCTCGCCTTCTTCGGCTTCGAGCACTGGCCGGAGGCCTTCGAGGCGTTCGAACAGCAGAAGGACCGGGACTGGGCGGGGCAGTACCGCGACTCGCCCTTCCACCGGCGGTACGTCGTCGGGGCCGCCGTCCAGCCCCAGCGGCCCCGCGAGGCGCCGGTCGACGTGGGGCTCCCGCCCAAGCCCCGCGGCTGGGGCGCCCAGCTGCGCACCCTGGTCCGCCGCTACACCGCCGCGCTCGCCGTGGACCGCACCTTCCTCGCCATCATGATCGCGCTGCCGTTCGTGATGGGCGCCATGGCGCGGGCCCTCGCGGGCAGTGAACTGACCCGCAGGTCCTCGCTGAACGCCCTGCTCATCCTGTGCGTCGGCGCGGTCCTCACCGGCGCGGCCAACGCGGTGCGCGAACTCGTCAAGGAACGGGTGATCTACCAGCGCGAACGGGCCGTGGGCCTGTCCAGATCGGCGTACCTGATGTCCAAGGTGGTCGTGCTCGGCACGGTCACCGTGCTCCAGGCCGTGGTGCTGACCCTCGTCGCGCTGCTCGGCGTGGACCTGAACGTACCTGGCGGTGAAGGCGTGTTGATGCCGCCCCTTGTCGAGATCACCGTCGCCGTCGCGCTGCTCGCCTTCAACGCGATGATGCTCGGGCTGCTGGTCTCCGCGGTGGTGCGCAAGGAGGAGGTGACGATGCCGCTGCTGGTGCTGCTCGCCATCGTCCAGGTCGTCTTCTGCGGTGCCCTGCTGCCGCTGGAGAACGTGCTGGTGCTGGAGCAGCTGGCCTGGCTGGTGCCCGCCCGCTGGGGGTTCGCCGCGATGGCGTCCACCATCGACCTGCCCGCGTTCGCGCCCGGCGACCACGACCCGCTCTTCGCGCACACGGCGGACGTGTGGCTGCTCGCCGTCGGCATGCTGCTCGCCCTGTCGCTGCTCTTCGGTCTGCTGGTGTCCCGTCTGCTGCGGCGCCACGAGCCGGCCGTGATGCGGAAGTGAAGCAGGGGCCGCCGAGCCCCTGCTTCCGGCCCCTGCACGTCGTCCCCGCCCCCGTCCTCGACGGGGGCGGGACGGGCTTCGGGCGGGGGCGGACGGCTTCCTCCGTCTCCGTCACGAGTGGCTTCCTCCAGCTCCGTCACGGGCGGCGGGAGCACGGCCGGTGTCCGGTCCGCGGGAGCGCACCCGGTCGGCGGTCGTCAGCGGCCGGTCCTGCCCCGCCGGCGCACCTCCCGCTCCAGCAGCGCCCCCACGAACCCCGTGACCAGGCCCCACAGCAGGGCCAGGCCCAGGGCGCTCCACAGCCGGGGTCTCAGCAGCACCTGCCCGGAGAACCCTTCGCCCAGATCGCCGATGCCGAGCACGGACAGGCCGAGCCGCGCGTCGATCCGGGCCATGAGGCAGATCGTCAGGACCGCGAGCGCCAGGGCCACCGCCAGGTGCACCGCGTGCTGCCAGGGCCGGATCCGGGCCGGGGACAGCGCCGCCATGACGAAGGCCGTGGCCAGCAGCAGGACCGCGTCGACCACCACCAGCCACCACACCCGGCCGTCGTGCTCGGCGAGGGTGCCCAGGTTCAGCGCGGTGACGTCCGGTGTGCGCAGCACCTCGTCCAGCACGTGCGGCATGGGCAGCCCGAAGGGCCCCTCCACCCTGCCGTCCCAGGTGGCGCCGAGCCCGATCGTCAGCGCGGGCCAGGCCACGTTGGGCAGTCCGAGCAGGATCACGGCGAACGTCTCGGCCGGGTGGCCGCGCGTGGCGGCGACGGCCAGCGCGACGGCGAGGCCGATCACGACGTAGGCGAGCAGCAACTGCACCGTCGCGTGCGCCGCTGGCCGCACCGACGTCTGCAGCCGCAGCAGCCGGCCCGGCAACGGGGCACCGCGCGCCACCAGCAGGGCCAGCACCAGCACCCCGGCCAGCCAGACCAGGCCGATGAGGACGGCCGGCGGGACGTCGGTGGAGAAACCCACCTCGGGCGTGATGCCGAACAGGTCACCGAGATCGCCCAGCGGCCCGTCCCCGAGGGAGATCTCGAACGTGTGCCGTGCGGCGAGCGCCAGCGCGAGCAGCGCGAGCAGCCACAGGGCGGCGATCCTCGCGGCCCACCCGGCCAGCTCGGACGCCCCGGCGACCGCCCGGTGCCGCAGCGGGCGCAGGAAACCCCAGCCGATGACCAGCGCCCCGGTGAGGGTGACGGACAGCGGGAGGACGGTCAGGCCGCCCTCCGTGCCGGCCAGCACGCCGATGTCCCCGGAGAGCTTCACGGTGCCTCCGACGGACATGATCATGATCGCCGCGACCACCGGGGGGAAGGAGCCGTCCGGCAGGTCCGCGGCGCCGGCCGCCCACAGCCCGAGCGCGGCCACCGCCCCCATGGCGACCAGTCCGCCGAGCACCGTGACGAAGGCCTGCGCCCAGCCGTGCCGGGCGACCGCCCGGTCGGAGAGGGTGGGTGAACTCACGGTGTCACGCTAAGCAGGGGCGGCGGGCGCCGCCCGCCGGGAGGTCCGTCCGCGTCGGCCTGCGGGCGGCGCCGGACCGGAGCGCACGACGAACCCACGGGGGACGGACGGCGCGCGGCGTCCGCGCCCGGCGCGATGTGCGAGGGCCGGGGGACCGGCGGGAGGCGTCAAGCACCCCCTAGAGGTGGTGCGCACGGCCGCTCCGTACCACCAGGGCGTGGTCGCCGAGCCCCAGCAGACGGTCGCCCGGCACCTCGCCGAACGTCGTGAGGACCGCCTCGATCCGGCCGTCGGCCGGGTCGAACGCCGCGTCGAGCACGGTGCCGCGCTCCTCACCGCACTCGGTGAGGACCCTGCTCCCCAGCAGGTCGTGGTGCGGCGGCGCCCCGGACGGCCCGCCGTCCGGCGGGCGCACGACCAGCCCGTCCGGGCCGGCGGCTTCCACGGCGCCCAGGGCGAGCACGATCTCCCCGCGCAGCCGTCCGCGCCGCACCCGGACGTGCGTGACCGTCCGCGACGCGGCGTCGACCGTCAGCGCCCGCACGGTCCCCAGGCGGTCCGCGCCGCCCGGAGTCAGGACGGGCAGCCCGTGCACCCGGGAGAACAGCATCACGGCAGTACACCCCTCCCGCGGTCGTGGCGGGCGCCGGCGCGGGCCGTGAAGCCGGGCAGGTCGTCGGTGACGTAGGCGGTCGCGTGCGCGGGGACCACCAGCGTCCGGCCGGAGGCGCTCAGCGCCTCGCCCCGCGGCACGTACACCCGGTGCCGGCGGTGCCGGGAGCCGTGCACCAGTTCCCGGTGCGCGGCGAGCCGGAAGGCGACGAGGCGGCCGCTGGTGCCGCCCTCGACGAGGACGTCGAGCACCGTGCCGACCGTGTCGCCCGCGTCGGTCACCACCTGCGCCCCGAGCAGCCGCCCGCGCAGGGCGTCCCGGCGCGCCACCGACAACGGCACGTCGATCAGCGCCTCCCGCCCGCGGACCATGACCGCGTGGTGGCCCAGGCAGTGCACCGCCGGCCAGGGCAGGTCCTGCGGCACCGGTCCCGACAGCAGGGTCCGGCCGGTGAGGGTGAAGCCCGTGATCCGGGTGGCCGAGGCGTCGAACACGGTGTCCTTGACGTGGGCGACGACATCGCCGCCCAGCGTCACCACGGGCAGGGTCGTCAGACCCCTCACCGCCATCAGCTCGTTCATGGCTCGCCCTTCCCGCCGGGCCGGCGTCCACCCGTGCCGGACCCGGCGGGGCCCGGGTTCCCCGCCCCGTGGAGGCGAACACCGATCGGGGGGACTGCACTGCCGGACTCGGGGTACCAGGACTGGTGCAGAACATTCGGCCGACCCGGCTTCCCAGAGAGAAACGCATGACCTACCACCTGGACGGGGCAGTGATACCGACTGGTTTCGATGTACCCGTGGAACCGCTGCGGCGGGCGGCGCACTTCACCGGCGAGCCGGGATGCATCGCCGAGGCGCGGGCCTTCGCCGCGGTCTTCCTGGAACAGCTGAGGACCGAGTGGTGCGCCACGATCGACGAGCGGACCGACGGTGCGGCCCTGCTGGTGGTGAGCGAGCTGGTCACCAACGCCGACCGGTACAGCAACGGGCCGTACATCCTGGAGCTGGAGGGAACGGACACCTCGCTCACGGTGGCGGTCTACGACAGCAGCGCCACACTGCCCCGGGTCTTCCCCCGTGACCCCCAGCGCGTCGGCCGGCACGGTCTGGAGATCGTGCGGGCACTGGCCCGGGACATCAGCGTGGAGCGGGTCCCGGTCGGCAAGCGCGTGCGCGCGGTCCTCAGTCTCGACGGCGGCTGAGGGCCGCGGGGCCACCTCTCCTCCGCACGGGGCCCCTCCGCACAGGCCGACGGCGCGCGGACGCGGCCGCCTCCCCGTGCGTGCGGCGGGGGAAGGCGGCCGCGTCCGCGCGCCGTCGGTCAGGCGCAGCCGAGCTCGCCCAGCATGCCCTCGCGCAGCCGGGCGATGATCCGCTTGATCAGACGGGACACGTGCATCTGCGAGCAGCCCAGACGCTCGCCGATCTCCGCCTGGGTGGCCTCCTCCACGAACCGCATGTGGATGATCTGCCGGTCGCGTTCGCTGAGCTCGGCCATGAGCGGGGCGAGCGCGTGGAAGTCCTCGACGAGCCGCAGCCCCTCCTCCTCCACGCCGATGAAGTCGGCGAGGACGGCCTCCCCGTTCTCCGGGCCGTCACCGGTGAGGGCGGCGTCCAGCGACGAGGAGTTGTACCCGTTCGCGGCGATCTGCCCCTCGATGACCTGGTCCTCGGTGATGTTCATCAGCGTGGCGAGCTCGGCGACGGTGGGCTCCCGGTCCAGCCGGCTGGCGAGTTCCTCGCGGGCCTTGGCCAGCTCGACCCGCAGCTCCTGGAGCCGGCGCGGCACGTGCACGGCCCAGGTCGTGTCGCGGAAGAAGCGCTTGATCTCGCCGACGATGTACGGCAGCGCGAAGGAGGTGAACTCGACCTCGCGCGACAGTTCGAACCGGTCGATGGCCTTGATCAGGCCGATCATGCCGGTCTGCACGATGTCGTCCATGTCGTCGCCGCGACCGCGGAAGCGCCCGGCGGCGAACCGCACCAGGGACATGTTCATCTCGATGAGGGTGTTGCGCGCGTACTGGTACTCGTGCGTGCCCTCCTCCAGCTCCGCCAGGCGGCGGAAGAACTGACGGGACAGCTCCCGGGCGTCGCGCGGAGCTACGGTTCGCGGGTTCGCCACTCCGGGCAGGCTTCCGTCCCCGGTCCCGGCCTCGGTGTGCTCATCGACGACCTGCGCCTGCGACCGGATCACGGCGGTCTTCATTACCTCTCCCCACGGACGTCACGGCTGACATGCATGTGCCTGGGCCCTCTCGGGCTTGCGGGTACCCGGGTCGGGCGAACCCATTCCTCCGATGTTCCGAACGGTTTCCGGGACCCGGCGACCGGTGCCGGGGCCGCCGGGCCGGAGGCCGCTCGTCACTCGTACGTCCGAGGGTACGGGGGAGGAGACCGCGGGGCGCCCCGGGCCGTGTCCGGACACGCCGTGCGGGGCTCCTTCACTCAGGGCGGAATGCCGCTCCCTTCCCCCGGGGACCGGGATTCCTAACCTGAAGAGGTGACCCGACAAGCGCCGAACCACGCCCGTACCGTTCCCCTGCGTCCGGTGACCGTGCGCCCGACGACCGCGCGCCCGGGGCCCGTGCGCCCCGCCGCCGCAGCGCCGCCGGGCCCGGCCCCCGCGCCGTCCGCTCCCGCGCCGTCCGCTCCCGCGCCGTCCGCTCCCGGGGAGCCGTTGTGGCGCGACCTCGTGGGCGACGTGCTGCGCGGGGAGCGGCTCGCCCAGGAGCGGACCCTGAAGGACGTCGCCGAAGCGGCCCGGATCTCGGTGCCGTACCTGTCGGAGGTGGAGCGGGGCCGCAAGGAGGCCTCCTCGGAGGTCCTCGCGGCCGCCGCCCGGGCCCTCGGACTCGGCCTCGGCGACCTGCTCGCGCGGGCCCACGGAGAACTCGTCCGCGTCACCGGCCGCCGCCCCGGCGCGGTCCGTGGCAGGTCCGGCTCCTCGTACGACGGGCTGTGCCTGGCGGCCTGACGCGCCGCGCGGCCCGGCGCCTCACCCCCGTGCGAGGCGCCGGGTCAGCACCTCGTCGGCCAGGCCGTACGCCACGGCCTCCTGCGCCGTGAACACCTTGTCGCGGTCCATGTCCGTCCGCAGCGTCGCCACGTCGTGGTGCGTGTGCCGGGACAGCACCTCCTCCACCTGGGAGCGGATCCGCACCATCTCCTGGGCCCGGAGCGACAGGTCGGAGACCGTGCCCCGCGCGCCGCCGGTGGCCGGCTGGCCCAGCAGCACCCGCGCGTGCTCCAGCACGAACCGCCGCCCCGGATCCCCGCCGGCCAGCAGCACGGCCGCCGTGGACGCCGCCTGCCCGATGCAGAAGGTCGAGACCGGCGCCTGCACGAAGGTCATCGTGTCGTAGATCGCCATGAGCGAGGTGACCGAGCCGCCGGGGGAGTTGAGGTAGATCGCGATCTCGCTCTCCGGGGCCGCCGACTCCAGGTGGAGGAGCTGCGCGATGACCACATTGGCGACCCCGTCGTCGATCTCCGTTCCGAGGAAGACGATCCGCTCGGACAGCAGACGGCTGAAGACGTCGTAGGACCGCTCGCCCTGCGCGGTGCGCTCGACGACGTTCGGAATCGTGTACGTCCCCCTCACTGCAGCCCCATCCTGCGCCGGGTCGCGGCCGGGCGGACGTCGGCGAGCGACTCCACCACCCGGTCCACCATTCCGTACTCCCTGGCCTCCTCGGCCGTGAACCAGCGGTCCCGGTCGCCGTCCCGGGAGACGGTCTCCGGGGACTGCCCGGTGTGCTCGGCGGTGATCCGTTCGATGGTCCGCTTGGTGAACTCCAGGTTCTCCGCCTGGATCTCGATGTCGGCGGTGGTGCCGCCGATCCCCGCCGACGGCTGGTGCATCATGATCCGCGCGTTCGGCAGGGCGTACCGCTTGCCGGCCGTGCCCACGCTCAGCAGGAACTGGCCCATGCTGGCCGCGAATCCCATGGCGAGCGTCGAGACGTCGTTCGGGATCAGCCGCATCGTGTCGTAGATCGCCAGACCCGCGTGCACGGAGCCGCCGGGACTGTTGACGTACAGGCTGATGTCGGTGCGCGGGTCCTCCGCGGACAGGATCAGCAACTGCGCGCACACCCGGTTCGCGGACACCTCGTCGACCTGGGTGCCCAGCAGCACGATCCGCTGGGCCAGCAACCGGTCGGCGAGGAGGTCGTCGAACCGGGTCGGCGGGGTGTCGCCCTCCTCGGCCCGGGGCAGCGGGACCGGCCGTGGGCCGGCGGTGAGTGGAGACATGGGACGCTCCTGGTGGTCGCTCGTCGGACACGCGGCCGGTGCGGCCGCGTGCCTCCACTCTCGACCGGCGGCGGGGGACCGCGGGCCTTTCTCTGCCCGTGGCAGATTCGCCGCGGGCAGAGCGCCCGTCCGGCCTGCCTCCTCCCCGACTCCCGGAAGAGCGCCCGCACTTCGCCCACCAGCAGGTCCGGCTCCTCCACCGCGAAGCGCCCGCTCCGCTCGGGCTCCGTCCGGCGCACGGGGTTCCGTGCGCTCCGCCCCGTGCCGCGGCGGGAGTCGCGACTCGGCCGGGAACAGGGCGAGCGCCGTCGGCACGGCCGACGACTCGGCGGGCCGCGCGGCGCGGCACGGGGCGGCGCCTTCGAACTGCTCCGCGGCCCGCCGATGAGTTCTCCGGCGCGAACGGGTCGGCACTGACGACCGCGTTCCACACCCAGGAGGTACTCATGACCACCGGCGGATTCACCACGTGTCTCTGGTTCGACGGCCGGGCCGAGGAGGCCGCGAACTTCTACGTCTCCCTCTTCGAGGACTCGGGCATCGGCCGGATCCTCCGGCACACCGAGGCCGGTCCCGGCCCCGCGGGCACCGTCCTGACCGTGGAGTTCACGGCTAACGGCCAGAAGTTCGTCGCGCTGAACGGCGGGCCCGAGTTCACGTTCAACGAGGCGGTCTCCTTCCAGATCGACTGTGCCGACCAGGCCGAGGTCGACCACTACTGGGACAGGCTCGTCGAGGGCGGCGGCGAGCACGGCCCGTGCGGCTGGCTCAAGGACCGGTTCGGCGTCTCCTGGCAGGTCACCCCGGCACGGCTCATCGAGATGATCAACGACCCGGACACGGAGAAGGCGGGCCGCGCGATGAAGGCCATGATGTCGATGGGCAAGCTCGACATCGCGGAGCTGGAGAAGGCGTACGCGGGCGAGTGACGGCCGGGGCGGGGCAGGGCCCCCGTCCCGCCCCGGCCGGCGCACGGCCGGCCCCGCCCCTATCCCCGTTCGGCCAGGATCTCCTTGATCACATGGCGTGAGTTCGCCGCGAGCGGCGGGTTGGTGTCCCAGTAGTACGGCAGCGCGATGAGCGCGATCGACAGCGCCCAGCCCCGCCCGCGTGCCCACTGGGCCTCGTCGGCGCCCACCGCCGCGCGGAAGGCGCCGCGCGCCTCGGCGGGCAGCAGGTTCCAGGCGACGATCAGGTCCACCGCGGGGTCGCCCACCCCCACGCTGCCGAAGTCGATCACCGCCGTCAGCCGTCCGCCGCCGACCAGCACGTTCCCCGGCGACAGATCACCGTGCGCCCACACCGGCGCACCGGCGTGCTCCGGGGCCCCCAGCGCCTCCTCCCACAGCGCGGTCACCGCGTCGGTGTCGACCCGCCCCGCCAGCCGCGCGATCGCCTCGCGCGTCGGAGCGTCCCGGTGCGCCAGGGGCACGCCCCGGTGGCACGGAGGCCCGTCCGTCGCGTCGACGCCGCGCAGCGCGGTGACGAACGCCGCCAGGTCCCGGGCGAGCGACACGGGGTCGTCGAGCGCCCCCGCGACCGGGTTGGCGCCCTCCAGCCAGCGGTACACCGACCAGGGCCACGGGAAGCCCTCACCGGGCCCGCCCCGCCCGAGCGGTTCGGGCGCGGCGAACGGCAGGAGCGGGCCGAGACGGGGCAGCCACCGCTGCTCGTGCGCCACGCCCTCCACGGCACCGGGATGACGGGGGAGCCGCACCACCAGGTCCGGGCCGAGACGGAACATGGCGTTCTCGGTCCCCGACGACCGCAGCCGCTCCACCGGCAGCCCGGCCCACCGGGGGAACCGGCCGGCGACCAGCCGGCCGACCAGCGCGGCGTCGACGTCCACCTCGTCGGGATGCATCCTCACGGCACACATGCCGCCCATCCCAGCAACGGACGCACGCCGTGTCGAACGGATTTCACCCCGCCGGCCGGCCCGTGCGGACGTGCTCCCCGATCACGCGCGTGATCTCCCGTGCCATGCGCAGGATCCCGGGGGAGCGGACCGGGCAGGGCTTCGGTTCGGACGTGGTGGGCGCCAGGCAGAAGTGCAGGTAGTCGTCGTCCCGGTGCAGGGCCGTACGGCCGTGGCCGGGCTGGGTGCAGTAGTCGGGGTGGGCCCGCTCGTGGGCGTCGCACGGAAGGTACTGCGTCCAGGAGTACCGCGCTCCCGCCGGACTCACCGTCCGTCCCGCGTCCGCGACGAGGTCGCCGGAGGCGGCGGCCCGCTCCTCGTAGAGCGCGTTGACCCGGCGGACCCGGTCGGGGGTGATCGGGTCGGGTCCCTGCAGCACCCAGACGATCCGGGGCCGCCGGGACCCCCCGGCAGCGGCGATCTGCTCGGTGAGCCGTCGCGCGTCGGCCGCGTACCGCTCGAAGTACCTCTCCCGCGAGGTGCCGTGCGCGATCCCGTCCATGCACGGCGTGTAGTCCCAGGCGTTGCCCCAGAACTGCAGCACCACGTAGTCCGGCTTCGACGAGCGCACCAGCGCCGCCGCCTTGTCCGGGGCCGGCACGAGGGACCGCTCGGCGGACCCCTCCAGGTAGTCGCAGAGGGTGGTGCCCGAGTAGGGCGCGCTCGTGTAGCGGGCGCGCAGCTCCGTGCGCAGTTGCCCGCCGAGGACCTCCTGGCTCTCCATCGCCAGCGAGTCCCCGAGGTACAGCACCACCGGCGGTTTGCCGGGCGCGGCACTCGGGGAGGCGACGGGCCGCTGGTGCGTGGTGGCCGACGCCTTCGGCGGGGCCGGCGGCGGCTCGGCCCCCGGTCCGGACGACGGGTCCGTGCACGCGCCGAGCAGCACGCCGGACAGCACCACTCCCGCGATCCACGCTCTGCGCATACGACGACTCCCGCCCCGGCCTGTGAAACGGCTCCCCAGGCAAGCACGACCGGGGCCGGCCGGGAAGACGCGCTTCAGACGGATCGTGTCCCTTCCCGCCGCACGGGCCCCGGCCCGGACCGTGCGGGGCCGCTCGGCGCGCGGGCGGGGCGGTGGTGGCCGGCGGGGAGGACCGACCCCTGCTCCGGAAAGCACCCTCGTCGTGGCCGTGCGGCCGCCCCGGCCGGACGGGCACCCCGTCCGGCCATGGCATGATCGGGCGCATGCGTGAACGTGTTGTGGCCGCGTGCGACGGGGCTTGCAAGGGAAATCCCGGGCCCGCCGGCTGGGCCTGGGTGGTGGCCGACGCCTCCGAGACCCCGGTCCACTGGGAGGCGGGGGCGCTCGGCAGGGCCACCAACAACGTCGCCGAACTCACGGCGCTGGAGCGGCTGCTGGCGTCGACCGACCCGGCCGTGCCGCTCGAGGTCCGGATGGACTCGCAGTACGCCATGAAGGCCGTCACCACCTGGCTGCCCGGCTGGAAGCGCAACGGCTGGCGCACGGCGGCCGGCAAGCCGGTCGCCAACCAGGAACTCGTCGTCCGCATCGACGCCCTCCTGCAGGACCGCTCGGTGGAGTTCCGCTACGTCCCGGCCCACCAGGTCGACGGCGACCGGCTCAACGACTTCGCCGACCGCGCCGCTAGCCAGGCGGCCACCACCCAGCAGAACGCCGGCAGCGAACTGGGCTCGCCCGAACCGCCGCCGTCCCCGGACACCCCGCGCACCGGTGCCGCGAAGCGCGGGTCCGGTGCGGCCAAGGCGTCCCGGCCGCGCGGCGGCTCGTCGTCCCGCACCATCAAGGCGAAGTTCCCCGGCCGCTGCCCGTGCGGCCGCTCCTACGCCGCCGGCGAACCCATCGCCAAGAACGACAAGGGCTGGGGCCACCCCGAGTGCCGGACCGCCGTGAGCGCCTGACCGGGCGTCGAAGGCGCGGTGCGGCCCGGCAGGTCCGCCGGAGCCGTGCCGTGCCACGGCCGCAGGATTCCGCGCAGGTCGACGACGTGGCGGGCGCCGCTGCCGCTCGCCGTGGCGGATGACAGACTGACCCCATGGACGAGCGCACATTCGACAGGTCGGGTCAGCACGCCTCCGTGATCGGTCTCGGCACGTGGCAACTCGGAGCGGACTGGGGCGACGTCGACGACAAGAAGGCCCTGGCGGTCCTGGAGACCGCGGCCGAATCCGGAGTCACCTTCTTCGACACCGCCGACGTGTACGGCGACGGGCGCAGCGAGCAGACCATCGCGACGTTCCTGGCCGGCCGGCCCGACCTGCACGTGCTGGTCGCCACCAAGATGGGCCGCCGGGTCGAGCAGATCCCCGAGAACTACGTCCTGGACAACTTCCGCGCCTGGAACGACCGCTCGCGGCGCAACCTCGGCGTCGACCGCATCGACCTGGTGCAGCTGCACTGCCCGCCCACCCCCGTCTACTCCCGCGACGAGGTCTTCGACGCCCTCGACACACTGGTGGCGGAGGAGCGCGTCGCCGCCTACGGAGTCAGCGTGGAGACCTGCGCCGAGGCGCTGGCCGCGATCGCCCGGCCGAACGTGGCGAGCGTGCAGATCATCCTCAACCCGTTCCGGATGAAACCGCTGCGCGAGGTGCTCCCGGCCGCCCGCGAGGCCGGCGTCGGCATCATCGCCCGGGTCCCGCTCGCCTCCGGGCTGCTGTCCGGCAAGTACACCAAGGACACCGTCTTCCCGGAGAACGACCACCGCACCTTCAACCGGCACGGCGAGTCCTTCGACCAGGGCGAGACCTTCTCCGGCGTCGACTACGCGACGGGTGTCGAGGCCGCCGCGGAGTTCGCCGCGCTCGCCCCCGAGGGGTACACGCCGGCCCAGCTGGCGCTGCGCTGGATCATCCAGCAGCCCGGCGTCACCACCGTCATCCCCGGTGCCCGCTCGCCCGAGCAGGCCCGCGCCAACGCGGCCGCCGCCCGGCTGCCGGAGCTGTCCGGCGCGACGCTCGCGGCGATCCGCGACCTCTACGAGCGGCGCATCGAGGACCAGGTCGCGACCCGCTGGTGACCCGGGGCCCGCGGGGGATCACGGCTCCAGGAGCAGCTGCCTCTCCTGCTCCTGGTCGCCGGAGGCGGTGCCTTCGTCGCGCGCCGAGAAGGCCCGCGTGAGCGTGTCGCTCGCCCGCCGCACCGCCTCCGGGGTGCCCTGCACGGTGACGTTCACCGGCGCCGAGAGGCGGCCGGCGTCCGCGGGGGAGGCCTCCTGCCGCCCCTCCCCGGTGAACGTCGCCACACGGACCGTGGCCTCCTCGCCGGAGGGCGACTGGTCCGGCGTCCCGAACGCCCCCTCCAGGGCCCGGACGACCGTGCGTGCGTCGTCGGGGTCCCCGCCGCTGAGCGTCACGGTGAGCTGGGTATCGGACATACGTGCCACGACCTCCTGGCCTCGGTGTCGGCGCCGTGCCGGCGTCGCGGTCCGTGTAACCGCGCGCCGCACCCCCAAACCGCGGCCCGACCGGGAGGAGGACGGCGCCGGAGGGGGAACTCTCGGGAGGGGGACGTCACTCACCCAGGGAGGTGCACCGTGCCGGACGCGGAGCAGGGGCGGAGCAGGCGCCGGGGGCGCAACGAGACCGAGGACGAGAGAGCGGACCGGATGTGGCAGGAGCTCATCCAGGAGGTCCGCGTCGCCCAGATGGGGGTCCAGATCCTCTTCGGTTTCCTGCTGACCGTCGTGTTCACCCCGAAGTACGAGGAGCTGTCCGGCACCGACCAGAAGATCTACATCGTCACCGTCCTGCTCGGC
This sequence comes from Streptomyces viridosporus T7A, assembly GCF_008704515.1. Classification (NCBI taxonomy): domain Bacteria; kingdom Bacillati; phylum Actinomycetota; class Actinomycetes; order Kitasatosporales; family Streptomycetaceae; genus Streptomyces; species Streptomyces viridosporus. The sequence continues at coordinate 1,192,700 of NZ_CP023700.1, read as the reverse complement.
GCGTGCGCCACCGGTGCGCTCATCGGCCCGGTGACGCTGCACCGCCTCGTCTCCGGGCGGCGCATCAAACCCGAGGCGGTGCGGTGGGCCTCCCGGCTGACCCTGCTCGGCCTGTTGCTGCTGCTCGCCACCACCAGCGCCTCGCTGCTGCTGATCCTGCGCGTGGCGACGCACGACGGCTTCGTCCCCTACCTGGTCGCCGGAGTGGTGTGCTGGTACCTGCTGTGCTGGTTCGGCCTGCCCATGTGGGCCCGGCACCGTCACACGACACGCTGAGCCGTACGCCCGCGGCTCAGCTCCCCGCGAGCACGTCCGCGAGGAAGTCGTCGACGCGGACCTCCTCGCGCCCCGGCGGGACCAGCCGGTGGGTCTCGTGCAGGAAGTCGCCGATCGTCTCGGCCCAGGCGAACACCACCGCACGGTGCCGGCCGCCGTCGGCACGGGCCTCACCGAGGAACTCCATCCGCAGCTCCCGCCCCACGCCCCGGGACTCCGGGCGCAACCGCACGTCCCCGACCCCCACCGGGTGGGTGAGACCGTCGGTGACCATCTCCCGGTCCAACTGCCAGCGGGCGAGGACCCGGCCGTCATGGCTGAAGACGACGGTGACGGCGAACGGGTCGGAGGGGTCGTAACTCAGGTGGGCGAGCACGGCGAAGCGGTCCGTGACGCCTGCCTGGAGCTCCACCACCAGGGTCTTGTGCACGAACGAGTTCACGAAAAGGCCTCCGGGAAGTACGGGCGTGAAGCCCTCTAGTACCCCGTGTCCGCGTAAAATGCTCAGCCCTCCGAGTGAATCTCCGCCTCCCCCTCCCACGGCCGCAGGAGGGGGTGGTTCCGCATGGTCCTCTGCACGGTCCTCTGCGTCCTCGTCAGCCGAAGGCCTCCCGCAGCGCCGGCAGCAGCGTCTTCTCCGACCAGTCCAGGTACTGCGGCTGCGACTCGCCGCCGATCTGCACCAGGGCGATCTCGGTGAAGCCGGCCTCCACGTAGGGGCGGACGGCCTCGACGAAGTCCTCCGGGTCGCTGCCGCACGGGATCGACCCGGCGACGTCGTCCGGCCGGACGAACTGGGTCGCGAGGTCGAAGGAGTCCGGGTGCGGCAGCTCGGAGTTGACCTTCCAGCCGCTGCCGAACCAGCGGAACTGGTCGTGGGCGCGCTCGACGGCCGCGTTCCGGTCGGGGTCGTAGCACACCGGGAGCTGGCCCACCCGCGGTTTGCCCTCCCCGCCGTGCCGGTCGAAGGCGTCGAGCAGCTCCTCCTTCGGTTCCGTGGCGATCACCAGATCGGCGAGCCGGCCCGCGAGGGCGCAGGACCGCTCCCCGGAGACCGCGACGCCGATCGGCGGCGTCCGGTCCGGCAGGTCCCACAGCCGGGCCGACTCGACGTCGAAATGGGTGCCGTGGTGAGTGACGTGGCGGCCCTCGAAGAGGGCACGGATGATCTCCACCGCCTCCTCGAGCATCTCGTGCCGCACGTCCACGGTCGGCCAGCCACCGCCCACCACGTGCTCGTTGAGGTTCTCGCCCGAGCCGAGTCCCAGCCGGAACCGGCCCTCGGACAGCAGCTGCATCGTCGCCGCCTTCTGCGCCACCACCGCCGGGTGGTAGCGGAACGTCGGGCACGTCACGTACGTCATCAGCGGAATCCGCGAGGTGGCCTGGGCGGCGGCGCCCAGCACGCTCCACGCGTACGGCGAGTGACCCTGGGAGCGCAGCCAGGGGAAGTAGTGGTCCGAGGTCACCGAGAAGTCGAAGCCCGCCTCCTCGGCCCGCACCACGTGGCCGACCAGCTCACGGGGCCCGGCCTGCTCGGTCATCATCGTGTATCCGATTCGCACCATGTCGCCCGGGTCCCCGGTCGCGCGGCGGGAAAACGGTGGATCACCCGGCTGCCGGACGCCGAGCCCCACCGACCACGGCCACCGGTTCGCCACGCGGCTCAGCCCGCGGCCGGGCGGAACGTCCGCAGGAAGGTCCGCAGCGCCTCCCGGCTCGCACCGTCCTCCCAGGCGGCGTCCGGTGTCGTCCAGCGCAGGGAGAAGCCGCGCCCGCCGCCCAGGAGGAATCCCCGGCCGAAGGTGCGCACCCGGCTGCCGCCGGCCTCGGCGTACCACTCCATGTCGGCGGCTTCCCGCCCCTGGTACGTCGTCGAGCGGATCGAGCCGATCCGCTCGTAGTCGCCGGACCGCTCCAGACGCGGCTCCACGTCGTCCCGCCACACGGCCACGGCGTCGGACCCCACGCCCGTGCTGTAGGTGACGGCGAGCGTGCGCGGATCCCCTTCCGCGCCGAAGGTGACGCGGTAGGCCAGGTCGGCGCCGCGCGAGGTGTCCAGCCGCTGCCAGCCCGCGGGCAGGGCGAGGGAGAAGCCCTCCGGCGCGCGGTAGGTCCGGTAGCCGGGCGGGAGGTCCGCCGTGCCCGAGGGCGAGGGGGCGGGCGCGGCCGGCGGCCGGGAGGCCCCCCGGTCACCGGGCGCGGACGCCGAGGCCGCCGGCGCGTCGGCGGCGGAGCCGGTGCCGGGCAGCGACTGCGTCGCGGCGAGCACCGCCACCGTCACGGTGACGACGGCCAGGGTGGTACCGAGGACCGTCGTCCGTCCGCTCCACCTCCGGTCGGCGCACCGGAGGGCGAGGGCGGGCCCGCCGCGCAGCCGGGGGCTCGGCACCGCCTCCGCGACGGCCCCGGAGTCCTCGCTGAGCACGCGGGTGAGCACCTCGCGGACCACCTGCCGGGTCAGCCGCTCCCGCGGGTCCTTGCGCAGCAGCCCCTGGACGACCCGGGCGAGCGGACCGGCCCGCACCGGCGTGCGCAGCGGCAGCCGGTCCACCCCCTTCAGCGTGGCCTCGGGCCGGCCCCGGTCACGGAACGGCGGACGCCCCTCGAGCATCGTGTAGAGGAGCGCGCCCAGGGCCCACAGGTCCGCCGCCGGGCCGGCCCGCTCGTCGCGGGCCTGCTCCGGAGCGGCGTACGACGGGGCGGTGAGCCGGGGCGCGGTCGTCGAGCCGGCCAGCCCGTACCCGGTGACGACCACGGGTCCGCCCTCCCGCACGAACACCTGGCCGGGGCTGAGCTCCCCGTGCGTGATGCCCTCGGCGTGCGCGGCGTCCAGCACGTCGAGCAGTTCCAGCGCGATGCGGGCGGCCCGCACGTAGTTGAGGGTGCCCTGCTCGGCGAGGACCTCGCCGAGCGGCGTGCCGTCGATCCAGGCGGTGACGGTCCACAGCGAGCCGTCCTCGTCGAGGGCGTCGACGACGGTGGCGATCCGGCCGGGGCACAGCCGCGCCACGCTCTCGGTCGTCCGCAGGACGCGGGCCGGGGCACGGTGCGCGGCGCCGTCCGGCTCCTCGGGCAGCCCGATCCGGGTGACCAGGCACGGACGGCCCGTCCGCAGGTCGTCGGCGTACCAGCGGACGCTGTTGGTCTCGCGACGGGTGATCTCGACCAGCCGGTACCGCCCGCCGACCGACTGGTGTGTGGAGACGTGCGCCCTGCCCATGGACATCCCTCTTCGAAACCGCCGGGTCTCCCTTTCCCAGAGGTACGGGGGACCGGACGGGATCCGTTCAAAGGAAGGCCCGGGAAAAGGGGCCGCCGCGGATTCCTGTCCTCCGTTCAAGAGAAGAGGAAAGGCGGACGGCCGTGCGGAGGGAGGCGGCCGTTGCGGGCGGCGGCGCCCCTCACCTCGGCCGGTGGGCGGGGAGACCCGCGGACCGCGTTCCGTCCCGGGCCACGACGGAAGCGGATGTCCCGGCCCCCTCCACCGGTGACCGGCGGTCAAGGGAGAAGGACCCGCGGCGGGGGCGCGGACCGCCGCCCGGCCGGAATCCGGCGGGCGGGGACCACGGCACGGGCCGAGGCGCTCAGCGCAGCCCGAAGCGCTCCGTCCAGGCGATCATGTCGCCGGTGGTGACGTTGCCCCCGCACACCACCAGCCCGAGCCGGGCCCCCTCGCCGACCCGCTCCAGCACCCGCCGCGCGGCGGGCAGCAGACAGCCGGCGGCCGGCTCCGCCCACACCTTGGCGTGGTCCGCGAGAGCGAGCGAGCCGAGCACCGCCTCCCGGTCCGGCACCACCAGCACCTCGGTGACCAACTCCGAGACGTGCTCGTACGTCAGCTGGGACACGGCCGGGGCGCTGAGCGTGGAGACGATCGACGACAGCGCGACCGGCACCGGGCCGCCCGCCGCCAGCGCCTCGGACATCGCCTGCGCGCCCTCGGTCTCCACGCCCCAGACCCGCACCCCGGGCCGCAGCGCCCGCAGCGCCGCCGCCACGCCGGCGATCAGTCCGCCGCCCCCGATGCTCACCAGCACATCGGTGAGGTCGCCGGCGTCCGCGGCGAACTCCAGCCCCACGGTGCCCTGTCCGGCGATCACCACGGGATCGTCGAAGGGATGGACCGGGGTCAGCCCCTCCTGCCGGAGCCGCGTCATCAGCGCGAACGCGCTCTCCATGCCGTCGGTCAACTGCACCGTCGCACCGGAGGACTCCACGAGCTCCACGGACCGGGCGGGCGCCGAACGCGGCATCACCACCGTGGCCTTCACCTCGAGGGCACGGGCCATGGCGGCGAGGGCGATCCCGTGGTTGCCGCCGCTCACCGCCACGACCCCGGCCGCCCGCTCGGCCTCGCCGAGCGACAGCAGCTTCGCCGCCGCGCCCCGCGCCTTGAACGAACCGGTGCGCTGCAGCAGTTCCAGCTTCGCGGTGACCGGAACCCCGAGCAGCGCCGACAGCCCGGGGCTCGCTGCGGTCGGGGTCCGCACCACGTGCCCGGCGATCCGCTCGGCCGCGGCCTCGATGTCGGCGATCCCGATCAATGCTCCACCTCTCCGGCGCGGGGGACGTGATCCGCGCCGTACCGAACCCTCGCCCGGGGAGCGGTCGGGGTCAACACCGCGCGCCGGGCCGCCGCGGGATCACAGGTCCCGCCGGACCAGGAAGTCGAGCAGCGACCGAAGGTCGGCGGCCGCCCCGGCCTCCAGCGGTACGGCGGTGAGCGCGGCCTCGGCGGCCGTGAGGTGGCGGCGTGCCTCGGCGAGCGCCGCCGACCGGCCGCCCGCCTCCTCGATCAGCGCGGCCGCCGCCGCGGGGTCCGTGCCCGACTCCAGGAGCGCGGCGAGGCGCGGGGCCACCGGCGTCCGAAGCGCGACCAGGACCGGGAACGTCTTCTTCCGCTCGCGCAGATCACCGTGCACGGGTTTGCCCGTGACCGCCGGATCGCCCCAGACGCCCAGGACGTCGTCCACGATCTGGAAGGCGACCCCGAGGTGCCGCCCCGCACGGTCGAGCGCCGCGGACGTCCCCGCGGCGGCACCGCCGAGGACGGAACCCAGGGCCGCCGCGCATCCCAGCAGCGCCCCCGTCTTGCGCTCGGCCATGGCCCGGTACTCGTCCGGCCGCACCTGCTCCGGTCCCGTCCAGGGCCGGGCGGCGAACAGCAGGTCGTCCGCCTGCCCGCGCACCAGATCGCCCAGTGCGGCCGACAGCGCCCGGACGGCCGCGGGGCCACCGGACCGGGCGGCGAGCGTCTCGACGGCCAGTGCGAACAGGGCGTCACCCGCCAGGACCGCGGGCCCGGTGCCGTAGGCCTTCCACACGGCCGGGCGGCGGCGCCTGGCCGCGTCGCCGTCCATGATGTCGTCGTGCAGCAGGGAGAAGGTGTGCACCAGCTCCACGGCGACCGCGGCGGCCACCCCGGCCCGCTCGGGCGCGCCGGCCGCCTCGGCGCCGAGCACGGCCAGCGCCTGCCGTACCCCCTTGCCGCCGGAGGCCGGGGCCGGGGCGCCGCCCACCTCGCACCAGCCGAACGCGTACGCCGCCATCTCGCCGACCCAGGGGTGCAGCCGCTCCACTGCCTCGGCCAGCGCGGGCCGCACCAACGCCCGGCAACGGCCGAGGACCCGGGGAGCGAGGACCGGTGCGGTGGAACCGGGCGCCGTCACCGGGCGGCCCCCGCCGCCGCGTCGGCGCCCACACCGAGCTCCTCCTGGGCCCGCGCCACCATGTCCCGGGCGTGCCTGAGCCCGATCCGCTCCAACGTCCGTGCCAGGTCGGCGAGTTCGGTGGCCGTCTCGTGGCGGTCACGGCCCAGGCGGGCCAGCGACTTGGCCAGACCCAGCCGGGAGAGCGCCTCTCCGCGCGGCTCGCCCATGGCGCGGAACTCCTCCAGCGCCCGCTCGTACCACGCACGGGCCTCGGGGTGACGCCCGGCGCGGTACAGGACGTTGCCGCGCATCTTGTGGTTGTAGGCCAGGGCGCCGGAGAGCTGCATGGCGCGGCACGACGCCTCCGCCTCGGAGAGCAGGCCGAGCGCGCGCTCGGTGTCGCCGTCCCGCACGGAGACCACGTCGGCGAGTCCGCGCAGCGCCCAGGCGTGACCGCGTCGGTCCTCGGCCCGGGCGGCGATGTCCGCGGCCTCCTCGAACAGGGCGTACGCGGTGTCGAGGGCGCCGGTGTTGCGGTGCATCTGCGCGATGCCCTCCAGCGCCCAGACGGTGTGCCGGGCCTCGCCGCGCCGCCTGGCCTCGGCCAGGAGCTGCTCGTGCAGCCGGCCGACCTCCTCGTAGTCGCCCTGGATCCGGCCGGTCTCCGCCAGTCCGGCGAGGGAGTAGCCCCGTACGACGACGTCCCCGCCGTGCTCGCCGAGTTCCGCCGCGAGCCGGAGCAGCCGGCGGGCCAGGGGGAAGGCGCCTCGCTGCCGGGCGAGGGTGCCGCCGCTCCACAGCGCCCAGGCCATCGCCGCCGTGTCCCCGGCCGCGCGGGCCGCGCGGTAACTCGCCTTCCACGCCCGGTCGGCCTCCTCGACCCGCCCCAGCCGGCGGTGCGCCTCGGCCACCGCGAGCCCGGAGCGCGCCGCCTCGCCGGGCCTGCCCGCGCGCTCGGCCGCTCTCAACTGCTCGGTGCCGGCGGCCAGTACATCGGTCAGGGAGGAGTTCACCGACAGGGTGGTGAGGGGGCCCTGGTATTCCGGGGCGAATGCCTTGCCGTACATCGAAGCCTTTCGGTCCGGGTGCACGCCCTGGTATGCCCTGTGTGTATACATCGTGTGTATACACCGCAGGTATGCATTGTGTGTATACAGGGCGTGCGGAGAAGGTCGGGCATGCGCCCCGGCCCGGGGGTCGGGGCGCCGTCCGCTGTCGGTCAAGACGTCGGCGGGGCCGGCCGGGTTGCCCGTGAGGCGCAGATCACTGCGGTCCCCCGCCCGGGTGGGCCGTGGGACCGGGAGGGCCTCTCAGCGCTGCCGCGCCTTCCGGGGTGTCGCCCCGCCGGGGCGCACGACCACACGGCCCCGCCCCGCAGCGCCGGCTGCACGGCCTCGTGCGACCCGCGTGGGCATCCTCACCCGGTGTCCCGTTCCTCCGCCTCCGTCGAGGAACGACAAGTCCGGTGAGGTGCCGTCAGGTACCGAAGAGCTGGGTCCAGTAGGTGCCCGCCCGGCCGCCGCCGGCGAAGCCGACGCCGATGTGGGTGAAGTCCGGCCCGAGGATGTTGGCGCGGTGACCGGGACTGTTCATCCACCCCCTGACGACCTCGGCGGCCGAACGCCGGCCGCAGGCGATGTTCTCGCCGATCGTCCGTCGCGCCGAGCCCGCCGCCGCGGCCCGGTCGCCGGGACCGCTGCCGTCGGGCGCGGTGTGGGAGTAGAAGTCGCGGGCCACCATGTCGGTGCTGTGTGCCTGCGCGGCCGCCGTCAGCAGGGGATCGGGGGACAGGGACGGCAGCCCGGCGCGGGCGCGCTCCCGGTTGGTGAGGCCGACGACCTCGGCGGCCGCCCGGTCCAGGCCCTCCGGGGTGAGCGGACTGGCCCACAGCGCCGTCCAGTAGACGTCGCCGGACGGGCCCCCGTCGGCGTGGGCGAGGCCGACGTGGGTGAAGGCGGGGTCGTGCAGGGTGCGGCGGGGCGGCTCGTTGCGCAGGCAGTAGGAGACGAACTCGGCGGGGGTGCGCGGCCCCGAGACCAGATGCTCGCCGACGGTGAGGTACGGGTATCCGGCGGCGATGACGCGCTGGTAGACGGAGACGCCGTCCCGGCTCTCGATGCCGAGGCGCCCTCCCGCGGCCATGGCCGCGGCATGCGCCCGCGCCGCGGACACCAGCCGGGCGTCGAGGGCGACCGGAGGGGAACCGACCCTCGACCGGGCGGAGTTGACCGGGGCGAGGAAGCCGTCCGGGTCGAGGGCGGAGCCGGGCCCCGGGTCCGCCGGACGGGTGCGGACGGCCGGCCCCGGGGCCGCGGCGGGCACCGAAGCGGCGGACGCGGACTCCTCGTCCGCGACGTCCACGCCGAAGTCCCGGGCCAGCCCGGCCAGTCCGTCGGCGTACCCCTGGCCCAGGGCGCGCAGCTTCCACCCCTCGCCGCGCCGGTAGATCTCCGCGAGGAGCAGGACCTCCTCCTGCCCGGGGCGCGGCGGTGAGAACCGGGCCAGCGGGCGTCCGCGGGAGTCGGCGACCTGGAGCACGGGGGAGGGCAGGCCGCTCAGCGGCGTGCCGGGCTCGGCGGGACTGACCGCCACCGTGACCCGGGTGGCGCCGGGGCGCAGCGCGTGCGGGTCGACGGTGAGCGTGTCCCCGGCCAGGCGGGCGCCCGGCGCGGACGGCTGGTTGTAGAACACGAAGTCGCCGTCGTCGCGGACCGTGCCGCCGTCGTCCGTGATCAGCGCGGACACGTCGAAGGGGCCGGGCACCCGGACGGTCAGGGCACCGCCCGGGAGGAGCAGATTGCCGCCGGGGACCAACTCGCTCATGGCACCGCCCTGCTGTCGTCGTTCCGGACCGTGGGGGTGTCCGGAGAACGACCGGCCGGGAGCGCGGGTTCCCGGACGCGGTCCGGCCGGGGACCCGCCCCCGGGGAGGGCGACCACGGGGCGGCGGCTCGACGGGGCCCCCGGTGCGGAAGCGGTCGGCGGGGCGACCGGAGGCCGTGCGGTGCGGTGTGTTCCGTGCCGGGCCTCAGCGCCGCAGGGCCTCGGCCCAGTTCGCCGGGACCCTTCCCGCCGGGCCCGGGGTCGGCTGGTCCGCCGGGTGGCTGACCGGAGGCGCCAGCTCGGGACCGGACGCGTACAGCTCACCGGTGGCGTAGTTCCAGAACCAGTCCTCGCCGGGCTCGTAGCTGCGGACCACGGGATGCCCCGTCGTCTCGTAGTGCGCGGTGGCGTGCCGGCTCGGCGAGCTGTCGCAGCAGCCGACGTGACCGCACTGCGCGCAGCGCCGCAGATGGAACCACCAGCCCCCGGCGGCTTCGCAGTCGGTGCATCCCGCGCCGCTCGGCGGGACGCTCGGGTCGATGGCGTGGTCACTGGTCATGACTGCTCCTCGGGACTGCCGTCGGGGGAGGGTGCGGTGAGCGGAAGGAGCACCTGGAAGCGGGTGTCGCCCGGCTCGGAGGTGAACCGCAGGACGCCGCGGTGCTTGTCGACCACGATCCGCCAGGAGATGTCCAGACCGAGCCCGGTGCCCTCGCCCACCGGCTTGGTGGTGAAGAAGGGGTCGAAGACGCGGTCGCGGATCTCCGGCGGGATCCCGGTCCCGGTGTCGCGGAACTCCACCAGCAGCCGGTCGCCCTCCCGCGCGGTGCGCACGGTCAGGGTGCCGCCGTCGCGCTCCGCGCCGTCGATGGCGGAGACCGCGTTGTCGATCAGGTTCGTCCACACCTGGTTGAGCTCGGCCGGGTACGCTGGGATCCTCGGCAGCGTGCGGTCGTACTCCTTGACGACCTCGATCCGCTGCCCGATCTTCCCCGACAGCATCAGCAGGGTGCTGTCGAGGAGTTCGTGCACGTCGGCGATCTGATAGGGGGCGCGGTCGAGCTGCGCGTACTGCTTGGCGGCGTCGACCAGGTGGGAGATGCGGGTCGTGGAGTCCTGGATCTCGTCCATCAGCAGCTCGGTCTCGACCGTGTAGCTGAGCCAGCCGATCGCGCCGGGGAGGAGCTCCTCGTCCACGGCGGCGGCGACCTGGTCCAGCCAGTCGAGGTCCAGCCCGGCCTGCACGAAGGCGGGGGCGGCCCGCCAGCCCTCGGCGATGCCGTGGTCGTCGAGCCAGTCGGAGAGGGCGTCCTCGCGGTCCGCCGCCTCCAGGGGGCTGAGCGAGGGCGCCTTGGCGACCCGCTCCGCCGTGCGCTCCTGGATCTCGATCAGGTTCGCCAGCGTCTCGGGCTCGTACGTGCCCGCCGAGATCACCCGCAGCTTGCGCCGCATCTTGGCCACGCGCTCCCGCAGGGTCGCGGTCGCCCGTACGGCCGCCGCGGCCGGGTTGTTGAGCTCGTGCGTCAGCCCGGCCGACAACGAGCCGAGCGCCAGCAGCCGTTCCCGCTGCCCGATGGCCCGCTGGGTGTTCTTCGAACCGAGGAACAGCCCCTCCAGGAGGTGGACCGCCATCGGGAACCACTCCTGCATGATGTCGGCGAACGTGTCCGCGGGCAGCACGAAGAACCGCGTCGGCACGGTCACGCGCATCGAGTTGTTGTAGACCTGCGGCACCCGGTCCCCGAGGTACGCCTGCATGGCCCCCGCGTACACCCCGCGCTGGGACGTCCGGCTGACCTCGACGTCCTCCCCGCCGACCCTGCGGGACAGCACCACGGTGCCTTCCAGCATCACGTAGAAGCACGCGGCCGGTTCGCCCTGCGCGTACACCGGGCCGGGCTCGAACCGCTCCACCCGGCCCTCGCGGCACAGCCGCTCGAGCTGCTCCGGGGCGAGCTTCTCGAACAGGAACAGCGAACCGATCTCCTGCGGGCCGCAGGGCGCCGACCGCCCGCTCACGACTGCTCCAGGTACCGGTGGACGAGCAATACGGCCATGGCTCCCTCTCCGACGGCGGACGCCACCCGTTTGGCGGACTCCGCCCGCGCGTCGCCCGCGACGAACACGCCGGGGACGTTGGTCTCCAGGTGGTACGGCGGCCGGTCCAGCTCCCAGCCCGCCGGCGGCCGTCCGTCGGCGGTGAGGTCGGGGCCCGCGAGGATGAACCCGCGCTCGTCGCGCAGCACCGTCCCGTCCAGCCAGTCGGTCAGTGGCGCCGCGCCGATGAACACGAACAGCCACTGCGCGTCGACCGGTTCGGTCCGCCCGGTCCGCGTGTCGCGCAGGGTCAGCCGCTCCAGGTGCCCGTCGCCGTGCGCCGCCGCGACGACGGTGCCGGCCCGCACCGAGATGTTCGGCGCCTCGTCGATCTGCTGGATCAGGTAGTACGACATCGACGCCGTCAGGTCGGGTCCGCGCACCAGCAGCGTCACCGACTTGGCGCCCCGCGCCAGGTACATCGCCGCCTGGCCGGCGGAGTTCGCGCCGCCGACGATGTACACGTCCTGCCCCCGGCAGGCGGACGCCTCCGTCAGCGCCGACCCGTAGAACACGCCGCACCCGGTCAGGTCGTCGCAGCCGGGCGCCGTCAGCTGCCGGTAGGACACCCCGGTCGCCAGGATCACGCTGTGCGCGGCGACGGCCGAACCGTCGGAGAACCGTACGACGCGGGCGGCGCCGCTGATCTCCAGCCCCGTGGCCTCGCGCGCGGTGAGGATCTCGGCGCCGAACCGGGTCGCCTGCCGCCGCGCCCGCTCGGTGAGCTGCGCTCCGGACACCCCGTCGGGGAAGCCCAGGTAGTTCTCGATCCGCGAGCTCTGCCCGGCCTGCCCGCCGGTCGCCGACCGCTCCACCAGCACGGTCCGCAGCCCCTCCGAGGCCCCGTAGACCGCCGCGCCCAGCCCGGCCGGCCCGCCGCCGATCACCACGAGGTCGTAGAAGTCGGCCGTCGGTGTCGTCGCCAGCCCCACGTGCGCGGCGAGCTCCACCGGCTCGGGCTCCACCAGCGCCGTCCCGTCCGGTGTGATCACCACCGGCAGCCGCATCCCGTCCCCGCCCGCGGCGGCCAGCAGCCGCCGGCCCTCCGGCCCGTCGGAGGAGTACCAGCGGTAGGGCACCTGGTTGCGGGCCAGGAATTCCCGCACGTCCGAGGAGCGCGCCGACCAGCGGTGGCCGACCACCTTGGTGCTGGGCACGGGCCGGCGGTCGCTGCGCCGCCACGCCTCCAGCAGGTCGTCCAGGACCGGGTAGAGCTTCTCCTCCGGGGGGTCCCAGGGCTTGAGCAGGTAGTGGTCGAGGTCCACGACGTTGATCGCGTCGATCGCCGCGTCGGTGTCCGCGTACGCGGTCAGCAGCACCCGCCGCGCCCCCGGGTACACGTCCAGGGCCTGCTCGAGGAACTCGATGCCGTTCATCCGCGGCATCCGGTAGTCGGCGAGGATCACCGCGACGAGGTCCCCGCGCAGCTTCAGCTCACGCAGCGCCTCGAGCGCGGACGCACCGGACTCCGCGCGCACGATCCGGTACGACGCCCCGTAGCGCCGCCGCAGGTCCCGGGCCACGGCGCGGGAGACGCCCGGATCGTCGTCCACGGTCATGATGACGGTCCGCGCTGCGTCGGCGACCTGTGCCATGCGTCCCCCACGTGGAGCGGTCGTGGAGCGGTCGGATGCCCGGCACGGTGCCCCGGGTGCGACCGCGGTCGCCGCGCCGACCCCGCCCATCGTATGTGCGATCGCGTCGATTCGCCCAAGTATGCGTGGGTTCAGCAGGCCCCGGGCCCGGGCGCGGCGCGCGGAGCCCGTCGCCCCCGGGCCGGCCGCGTCCACCGTCCGCTCCCGGGCGGGAGTCGCGGCGGCGGCGTAGGGAAGACTGGACCGCGCGCAGTGACCACGACACCGGGAGGAACCGCATGACGCGCCCGATCACCGCAGGGATCGACGGAACCGAGGAGAGCCTCGCCGCGCTGGCCTGGGCGGCGAGGGAGGCGGTGCGCCGCGGACTGCCGCTGCGGGTGGTGCACGCCTGGCGGTTCCAGGCGCACGACGCGGTGGACACGGGGGACGCCGCCACGCAGGAGCGGTGGGTGCGCGAGGCGGTCGGCGAGGCGGCCCGCACCGTCACCGAGCGGCATCCGGACCTCGCCGTGACGACGGACGTCCTCGAGGGCGACGCCGTCGAGACCCTGGTCGGCGTCGCGGCGGACGCGGAGATGCTGGTGCTCGGTTCGCGCGGGCACGGACGGATCATGGGCTTCCTGGTCGGCTCGGTCGGCCAGCAGGTGATCGTGGAGGCCCGGCGGCCGGTGGTGTTCGTCCGGGCCGGGGACCGGCCGTCGAACGAGGTCGCCGGGCACGAGGTCGTCGTCGGCCAGCACGGCGACCCGGAGGACAGCGCCGCCGCGCTCGGCTTCGCCTTCGAGGCCGCCGCCAGGCGCGGAGCCACCCTCCGCGCCGTGCGCGCCTGGACCCTGCCGCCGATGTTCGCCTACAGCCCGGCCTCGCTGCAGCTCCTGGACGAGGCCGGCGGACTGGAGCCGTTCGAGCAGAAGGCCCTCGCGGCGGCGCTCGCGCCGTGGCGGGAGCGCTACCCGGACGTGCACGTGGTCGAGCACGTGGAGATGGGCAGCGCCGGCCAGGTGCTGCTGTCGGTGGCGGGCACGGCCCAGCTGATGGTCGTCGGCCGCCGCGACCGCCGCACGGCCGTCGGCGCCCGGATCGGCTCGGTGGCCCACGGGGTGCTGCACCACGCGGACTGCCCGGTGACCGTGGTGCCGCAGGCCTGATCCGGCCCCGTCCCGGTCGGCTCAGCCGGCCGGGGGCCGCAGCGCGTCCCGGGTCCTCGGCAGGATGTTCCTGACGTAGTCCTCGACCGCCGTGTCCATGCCGATGTCGTGCTGGGCCCGCTCGGAGAGGTACCAGCGGTGCTCCAGGAGCTCGTGGTAGATCTCCGCCGGGTCCGTCGCACCGCGCAGCTCCGGCGGGACGGCCCGCACGGTGGGGCGGAACACCTCCCGCACCCAGCGGTGGGCCAGGACCTCCGGGCGGGCGCCGTGCGGGTGCCTCCCGCCCGGGCTCGGCCGAGAGCCGGCGGGGGCGTAGTCGTCCTGGGTGGCCATCCAGCTCTCCAGGTCGTTCAGCAGCCGCCGGGCCTGGTTCTCCTCGGTGTCCAGCCCGGTCAGGCGCAGCAACTGCCGCTGGTGGTGCCCGGCGTCGACGACCTTGGGCACGAAGGTGACCGTGTCGCCGTTGGAGGCGCGCTCGATCTGCATCTCGGCCACGTCGAAACCGAGTTCGTTCAGACGGCGGATGCGGCGCTCGATGTAGTGGTACTTGCCCGCCGGGTAGACCGAGGTGCGGGTCAGCTCGGTCCACAGGTCCCGGTAGCGGGCGCAGATGCCGGTGCCGAAGTCGACCGGGTCGACCGACGGGTGCAGCGCTCCGGAGGCCTCCAGGTCCAACAGCTCGCCGCTGATGTTGACGCGGGCGAGGTCGAGGTCGTACTCGCGCCGGCCGGCGCTCAGTTCGGGGTGCAGGTCGCCGGTCTCGGCGTCCACGAGGTAGGCGGCGTAGGCGCCCGCGTCCCGCCGGAACAGCGTGTTGGACAGCGAGCAGTCGCCCCAGGCGAAGCCGGTGAGGTGCAGCCGCACCAGGAGCACCGCGAGCGCGTCCATCAGCCGGTGCACGGTGGCCGGCCGCAGCGTCGTCTCGAACATCGACCGGTACGGCATCGAACCGCCGAGGTGCCGGGTGACCAGGACGCTCTCCAGCGGCTGCCCGGCCAGGTCGGTGCGGCCGGTGACCACGGCGAGCGGGTCCACCGCGGGGATGCCGAGCCGGTCCAGGTCGCGCAGCAGCTCGTACTCGCGCAGCGCGGGCCGCCGGGCGAGCTCCTTGACCGCGATCACCTCGTCGCCGGCGCGGGCGTAGCGCACCACGTGCCGGGAGATGCCGCGCGGCAGCGGCACCAGGTATTCCTCCGGCCACTCCTCCAGGGGCAGGTGCCACGGCAGCGCCAACAGGAGCGCGGGGTGCTCCGGGTTGGTCGCGTTGATCTGCAGGGCCATGCCTGGGGTGTCCTCGTCTCGCGGGTGGTCCTCACCCAACCCTATTGCGCGCGCTCGCGGGCCAGACGGGCCGCGTCCCGGACCGGTCCCTCGTGCAGCGGCCCGTGCCCGGGCAGCAGCAGATCGCCCTCCAGTTCCGCCAGGACGTCCAGCGAGGCCACGGCGGCGGCGCGCTCGTGGTGGAACATGTCCGGCAGCAGGTGCGGTCCCCCGATCCGCGAGGTGGGATGACCGCTGACCAGGGCGTCGCCCGACACCACCACCCCGACGCGGGGGAGGTGGAAGGCGCAGTGCCCGTCGGTGTGCCCGGGCGTGGGCACGGGGACGGGCCGACCGGGCAGGTCGAGCGGGCCCGGGCGGGGGAACGGCTCGGGCGCGGCGACCGCCACGTCGGCCGTCCCGCCGGAGCGCAGGGCGCGCAGCGCCCAGGGCAGCACACCCGGGCGCCAGCCGTTGCGCAGGACCCGCCCGACGCTCACCTGGTGGAGGAAGTCCCGCCGGGCGTGCGGGACTTCGGCCTCGTGGGCGTGGACGGGCGTGCCGTACGCGGCCCGCAGGTGTTCGGCGGAGCCCAGGTGGTCGGTGTGGGCGTGGGTGATCAGCACGGCGGCCACCGCCTCCGGGGAGAAGCCCACCTGCGCCAGCGAGTCGAGGAGCCGCTCGCGGTCGCCGGGGTAGCCGGTGTCGATCAGTGTGACGGCGTCCCCCTCCGTGAGGATCACCCAGTTGGTGTGGGCGCCGTGCACCAGGTAGGTGCCGTCCGCCACGTGCCGCACATCCGCCCGCATGGCCGCCCCGCGCTCCCGCCGTCCCGTTCTCCGGCACCAGCAAAGCAGATCGGTCAGGAGGACGGCGGAAGCCGCGGGTCCGGCCTCGGCGGCGTCCCGGCGGCCGGAGCCCGGGATCCGGTCCGCATCCCGAACAGGAAGCGCGTCACCGGACTCCTGCGCACCCCGTACTCGTACACCAGGAGGATCACCGCCAGCGAAGCGGTCACGATCACCGCGTACTTGACGGCCGTCGGGGCCGGCCACCCGACCACCCCGTACGCGAAGGCGACCACCACCGGCTGGTGCAGGACGTACCACGGCAGTGCGGCGGGCGTCAGATACCGCAGCACCGCGGCCCGGCCGCCCCGCTCCGCCCGCGCCCGAGGACGCCCGGGCCGGTCCAGCAGGCCGAGGATCGCGACCACCCAGCACCAGCCGGCCGCCCCGAACAGCGCCCGGGTGCACAGCGCCCAGGGGGAGCGGGCCGTGAACGGGTCGTCCCCCGCGACGAATCCGGGCGCGGTCCCGGCGAACAGCACCAGCCCGAGCACACCGACCGGGACGGCCGCGCGGCGCGTCGTCCCACGGACCCGTTCGTCGTCGGCGAGGGCGAACCCGTGGAGGAAGAACAGCAGATACGCCCAGCGGTTCCAGCCCGCGAAGCCCTCCTCCATGCCCAGCAGCGCGTTGACCGCGGCGAGCGGCAGCGCGGGCAGCAGGAGCAGTCCCGGCCGGCGCCGCAGCGCGGGGGCGGCGCGCTCGGCGGCGGCCGCGAGCCGGGCGGCGACCGGCGCGAGCAGCAGGCAGAAGGTGAGCAGGAGCACCACGAACCACAGGTGCCCGGTCTCGAAGTGGTCCCCCTCCAGGACGAAGGGGAAGTCGGCGAGGTCCGGGCGGACGGTCAAGAAGCGCGGCCAGAACCGCCCGTACGGCTCGTCGTACCCGGGATCGGCGGCGCGCAGCCGCAGCCACTGGGGCAGGGGGCACAGCGCGAGCGTCGCGAAGACCAGGGGGACGCCCAGGCGCAGCAGGCGCTCCCGGGCGAACCCCCGGGCCCCGCGGCGGCGGATCGAGTGCCGGGCGCCGAGGCCGGCGACCAGGAAGAGCAGGGGCATCGCCCACACCACGCCGAACCCGGCGAGGACGGTGACGGCGTCCGTGGTCCGCGGGTCCTTGACGTAGAAGTCGTCGTCCGGGGAGAACACCAGGGCGGAGTGGAAGAACACCAGCCCGAGGACGACGAGGGCGCGCAGCACGTCCAGCTCCCCGCGCCGGCCGGCGTCCGCCGGCCGCCCCGCGTCCGCGCCCATCGTCCCTCCCCGCCCGAAGGTGCGGCCCAGTGTGGAGGAGCGGGGCGGAGGAGGACAGGCTTCCACCGCTCCGGGGGCTTTCGATGCACCGGTGCATCGGATACGTTCCCGTATCGAACGCGGGGACGGACGGCGGAGGGGCGGACATGGGGGCGGACGGCACGGCCGGGCGCGTGACCGGGCGCCGCGCCCGCACGCGCGCGAACCTCCTCCGGGCGGCGTTCTCCGTGTTCGCGGCCAAGGGCTTCGGGCACGTCTCGATCGAGCAGGTCTGCGAGGCCGCCGGCTACACCCGGGGCGCCTTCTACTCCAACTTCTCCGGCCTGGACGAGCTGTTCTTCGCGCTGTACGCGGAGCGCGCCGAGCTGATCGCGGAGCAGGTGTCCGAAGCCCTCGCCCGGGGCGGACCCGACCTCGACGTGCCCGCCGCCGTGGACCGGGTCGCCGAGGTGCTGCTGCTCGACCGCGACTGGCTGCTGGTCAAGACGGACTTCCTGGTGCACGCCGCCCGCGACCCGGAGGTGGCGCGCGCTCTGCTGGAGCACCGGGCGCGGCTGCGGCGGGCCGTCGCGGACCGGCTGGCCCGGGCCCGCGGCCACACCGAACTGCCCGCCGTCCTGGGCGACGCGGACGGCGCCGCGCACGCCGTGGTCGCCGCGTACGACGGCGTCACCACCCGACTGCTGCTGGACCGGGACGTCGCGGGCGCCCGCGTCTGGCTGAGACAACTGCTGACCGCGCTGCTCACCGACGGCACCGAGCCGGCCGCGCACGGGCGCGGATGAGGGAGGGACTTCTCGTCATGGACGCCGACGTCATCGTGGTCGGAGCGGGCCTCGCGGGCCTGGTCGCGGCCCACGAACTGACCAGCAGGGGCCGCCGGGTCGCCCTGGTCGACCAGGAGAACGCCGCCAACCTCGGGGGCCAGGCCTTCTGGTCCTTCGGCGGGCTGTTCCTCGTCGGCTCCCCGGAGCAGCGGCGCCTGGGCATCAAGGACTCCTTCGAGCTCGCCTGGAGCGACTGGCGCGGCAGCGCGGGCTTCGACCGGCTGGACGACGAGGACAGCTGGGCGGTGCGCTGGGCACGGGCCTACGTCGAGTGGGCGGCGGGGGAGAAGCGGTCCTGGCTGGACGGGCACGGCATCAGGTTCCTGCCCACGGTCGGCTGGGCCGAGCGCGGCGACCTCCGCGCGGACGGGCACGGCAACACCGTGCCCCGCTTCCACATCGCCTGGGGCACCGGGACCGGGGTCGTCGAACCCTTCGTCCGGTACGCCCGGCAGGCCGCGCGCGACGGACTGCTCACCTTCCACCACCGCCACCGGGTCGACGAACTGGTCGTCGAGGAGGGCGCCGCGCGCGGGGTGCGCGGCACGGTGCTCGCCGAGGACGACGCGCCGCGCGGGGTCGCCTCCAGCCGCGAGGAGATCGGCGCGTTCGAGCTCACCGCCCAGGCCGTGATCGTCACCAGCGGCGGCATCGGCGCCGACCACGACCTCGTCCGCCGCCACTGGCCCGAGCGGCTCGGCACCCCGCCCCGCGAGATGGTCACGGGCGTCCCGGCCTACGTCGACGGGCGGATGCTCGACATCAGTGCCCGCGCGGGCGTGCGGCTGGTCAACCGGGACCGCATGTGGCACTACACCGAGGGCCTGCGCAACTGGGACCCGATCTGGCCCGGACACGGCATCCGCATCCTGCCCGGACCGTCCTCGATGTGGTTCGACGCGCTCGGCCGCCGCCTGCCCGAGCCCTGCCTGCCCGGCTACGACACCCTCGGCACGCTGAAGCACCTGCGCACCACCGAGGACATCGCCCGGTACGACCACTCCTGGTTCGTCCTCACCCAGAGGATCATCGAGAAGGAGTTCGCCCTGTCGGGCTCCGAGCAGAACCCCGACATCACCGCCAAGGACCGGGCCGGGTTCCTGCGCGAACGGGTCCTGGGCAAGGGCGCCCCCGGACCGGTGGACGCGTTCCTGCGCAACGGCGCGGACTTCGTGACCGCCCCCACCCTGGAGCAGCTGGTGGAGAAGATGAACGCGCTCACCGACGAGCCCCTGCTCGACGCGGCCGGCCTCCGGCGCCAGATCGAGGCCCGGGACCTCCAGATGGGCAACGCGTACAGCAAGGACGCCCAGGTGCAGGGCATCCGCAACGCCCGCCGCTACCTCGGCGACCGCCTCGGCCGGGTCGCCACCCCGCACCGCCTCCTCGACCCGGCGGCCGGCCCGCTGATCGGGGTCAAGCTGCACGTCCTCACCCGCAAGACCCTCGGCGGCATCCAGACCGACCTCGACTCCCGTGCGCTCGGTGCCGACGGCCGGCCGGTCCAGGGGCTGTACGCGGCCGGGGAGGTCGCGGGCTTCGGCGGGGGCGGCGTCCACGGTTACAACGCCCTCGAGGGCACCTTCCTCGGCGGCTGCCTGTTCTCGGGCCGCGCGGCGGGGCGGGCGGCGGCCGGGCAAACGGCGTAGGGCGCGCGGTGCGGCCCGCCCCTCAGTCCTCGAGGAGGCGGGCCAGCACCTCGGCGTGGCTGCGTTCCGGCGTCCTGGACGCGGTCAGCAGCGTCACGGGGCCCTTCCCGGCGAGTTCGCGCACCCGGTCCAGGAGTCCGGCGGCCTCGGGAGCGGCCAGCTCCGCCTCGTAGCGCCCGCGGAACTCCTCGTACGTCCCCTCGCCCGCGTGGTACCAGCGGCGCAGCTCGGTCGATGGGGTCAGCCCCTTGGGCCACTCGTCCACCCGCGCCGCCTCCTTCGTCAGACCGCGCGGCCACAGCCGGTCGACCAGGACGCGGACCCCGTCGTCCGGTTCGGGCGGTTCGTGGACTCGGCGCACCCGCACGCTCATGGTTCGGCTCCTTCCGGTGGTGTTTCGCGAGCGTACTGCGGTGTACCCGGCGGCGCGCGGACGGACGCCCGTGGCGGAAGAGTCGATTCCGTTTCTGCTGGGCGGGTACTGCGTCGTGGAGGGAGGTCGCCGATGGGCACAGCGGACGGCATGCCGGTCGTCAGGACCCTTGCCGAACTCACCGCTCTGGTCGAGCGGGACCGCGGACTGTACGTGCGCTGGTCCCGCGGCCCGGCGACCGACCTGCCCGCCGTGACGAGCACCGACGAGCTCACCGGCGTGTCCATGCCCGGCCTGTCCGCGAACCCGCTCGACGTGGAGCGGTGGTGGCAGGACCGGCCGGTGGGGCTGTGGGTGGCCCGACGGCTGCACGACTACGCGCACCTGCCGCGGGACAAGGGCCCCGGCGTGCGGCCCTGGGTGCTCGAGGGCCGGGAGAACGGCCGCGGCCCCGACAACGAACCGCTGGTCACGGACGTCCGCCCGGTGTGCTGGATCGACCCCTCGGTGATCGACGAGGCGAAGACGGAAGTGGCCCGCCAGGAGGGTCCCTGGGGGCCACTGCGCCGGACCGGCGGCTGAGGGAGAGCCCGCGCGGCCGGCCCCGGACGATGCCGAGGGGCCGCGGGAAGGCCCGGAGGCGGGGTCAACCCGAAGAGCGCCGTGCGGTGATACGCCGCTTGAGCGCACGCCGCTCCGTCTCGCTCGTGCCGCCCCACACTCCGATGGACTGCCCCGTGTCCAGCGCCCACTGGAGGCACTGCTCCCGGACGGGACAGCGTCGGCACACCGCCTTGGCCTGCTCCGTCTGCAGCAGGGCCGGTCCGGAGGTGCCGATCGGGAAGAAGAGGTCCGGGTCCTCGGTCCTGCAGGCCGCGCGGTTTCGCCAGTTTTCCATCGAAAGTCACCTGCGATCGGAGTGGATGCGCACCCTTGGGGGTGCCTTGCTCCTTTTCGGGTGACCTGTCGGCACACGGTGAAACAGCGGAACGGGTGCGGCACGTCACTGCTCGCGCATGCCCCAGGGGGAGCCGTAGGCGGTCAGCAGGTCCAGGAACGGCCCGGCGGGGAACGCCTCCGGACCGAGGACGCCCGCGCCGGACCAGGCGCCCGTGGCGAGCAGTTCGAGGGCCACGACCGGGTTGACGGCGGTCTGCCACACCACGGCCTGGCAGCCGTACTCCGCCATGGACCACTCGTTGTCGACCACGTGGTACAGGTACACCTCCCGCGGCGCCCCGTCCTTCACCCCCCGCACCCAGGTGCCCGCACAGGTCTTGCCGCGCATCCGGTCGCCCAGCGCCGCCGGGTCGGGCAGGCAGGCGGCGACCACGTCCCTGGGGGAGACCTCCACCGGCCCCTCGGGCCCGGGGACGGTCACCGGCGCGGTGCGGTCGAGACCCAGCAGGTGCAGCGTCCTGAGGGTGTCGATGAACTCCCGGCCCAGGCCGTACTTGAAGGTGACGCGGCGCGCGTCGACCCAGCGCGGGACGAGCAGCACCTCCTCGTGCTCGACGTTCACGCACTCCACCGGGCCGATGCCCTCGGGGAAGTCGAAGACCTCCGGCTCGCTGAAGGGTTCGGTGGTGAACCAGCCGCGCTCCGCCTCGTAGACCACGGGCGGGTTGAGGCACTCCTCGATGGTGGTCCAGATACTGAAGGACGGCGCGAAGGCGTAGCCGTCCACGGTGAGGTTCGCACCGTCGCGGACACCGATCTCCTCGATGGTGTCGAAGAGTTCGTCGGCGGCGTACCGGGCGAAGACGTCCGACAGGCCGGGCTCCACCCCCATGCCGACCAGCGCCAGCGCGCCCGCCTCGGCCCACTCCCCGGCCTGCGCGAACTGCTCGTCGCCGAGCTTCACCCCGCACTCCTCGTACGGCCGCTCGGGATGCGGCCGGGACAGGGACATCGCCATGTCGACATAGGTGGCGCCGGCGCCGCGCGCGGCCCGGAACAGCGGCATCACGAACCGGGGGTCGGTGGCGTTGAGCAGGACGTCGCAGCCGTGCCGCTCGAGCAGCGCCGTCACCTGCGCCTCGTCGCCGGCGTCCACGCGCTCGGCGCGGAAGCGGGCGCCGTCCGGGCCGAGGGCCGCGACCGCCGCCTCGGCCCGGGCCGGGTCGTGGTCGGCCACGACCATCCGGTCGAAGAACGGCCGCCGGGCCGCGATCCGGGTGATCGCGGTGCCCACTCCGCCCGCTCCCACGAGCAGTACGCGCATGACGAGCACTCCCTTTCTTCTCGGGTTCGTCTTGGTTCGTGTCGATTCGTTCAGGTCCGTCTCGGTTCCGTCAGGTCCGTCCTCGTGGACGGCAGACGGGACGGGGTCCCTGGCCGGAGATACAACGCCGTGCGCCGACGTAAGGTCAATGGCGTTGGCATAAGAGCCCGGCGGGAGGAGACGGCGATGCCGAAACGCGTGGTCCCGGAGGAGCGGCGGCGCCGCCGCAGGCCGACGAAGAGCGGCCGGGTCCTGTCCGAGGCGCTGATCGTCGAGACCGCGCTGCGGCTGCTGCGCGAGCACGGCGGCGCGGGGCTGACCGCCCGCCGGCTGGGCCTCGCCCTGGACTGCGACCCGAGCACCCTGTACCGCTACTTCCGCGGCATGGACGAGCTGACCCTCGCCCTCGGCGACGCGCTCATCGGCCGGGCGCTGCGCGGCTGGCGCCCGACCGGGCGGTGGCGTGCCGACCTGCGGGCCGTAGGGCTGCGCATCCACGCGGCCTACCTGTCCCACCCGCAGGCGGCCGTCCTCACCGCGAACCGGGTCTCCGGCCGCGCGAACGAACTGGCCGCCGACGAGGCGGTGCTGGACGTGCTCCGCTCCGCGGGCTTCCCCCTGCCGGAGACGGTCCGCGTCTACCACGCCTTCATCGACACCACGCTGGCCTTCGCCGCCCTCGACGCCGCGTCCCTGGCCCTGCCCGGCGCCGCGCAGCGCGCCGACGAGGAGATGTGGCGCTCGACCTACGCCCGCCTCCCCGCCGCCACCCACCCCCGCATCGCCGAAGCGGCGCCGCTCCTGGCCACCCGCATGGTCACCAGCGCCTACCCGACGGCGCTGGAGATGCTCCTGGACAGCGCCGAGGCCCGGCTCGCGTCCCCGGGGAAGACCCCCGATCCCCCCTCTCCTCCCCGATCCCGCCCGGCCCCGCCCGGCACCCCCTAGTCCCGCAGGGCCCGCGACGCCGCCGCCGCGACCGCGTCGGCCACCGCCGCCAGGGCGGGGGAGTCCAGCTTCCACTGCTGCCAGTACAGGGAGGCGTCGACCGCGCGGTCCGGGGCGAAGACCACGAGCCGGCCGGTGCCCAGCAGCGGGCCGGCCTGGGCCTCCGGAACCATGCCCCAGCCCAGGCCCGCGGCGACGGACTCGACGAAACCCTCGGACGTCGGGACGTAGTGCCGCCACGGGCCGGCCTTGGCGCGTCCGCGCGTGAGCCGGCGGACGAAGCCGTCCTGGAAGTCGTCCCGCCGGTCGAACACCACCACGGGCGCCCGCGGCAGCACCTCCCGCAGCGATCCGGCGAGATGCCGTGCGGCGAACTCCGGGTGCGCCACGGGGAGGTAGCGCATCCGCCCCAGATGCCGCACGGAGCAGCCCGGCACCGGGTCCGGCGACGAGGTCACCGCGGCCATCACCGTCCCCTCCCGCAGCAGGGCCGCCGTGTGGGCCTCGTCCTCCCGGCGCAGTTCGAAGCAGAGCCGCGCCTCGGGCGGCACGTCGGTCAGGGCCCCGAGGAACCAGGTCGCCAGCGAGTCCGCGTTCACCGCGATCGACACCCGGGTCGGCTCGCCGGCCCCGCTCACCCCCAGCTCGGCGTAGGCGTCCCGCTCCAGCCGGGCCACCTGGCGGGCCAGCCGCACCAGCACCTCGCCCGACTCGGTCGGCCGCACCGGTTTGGTGCGCAGCAGCAGCACCCGCCCCGTGCGCTGCTCCAGCGCCTTCACCCGCTGGCTGACCGCCGAGGGCGTCACATGGAGCGCGGCGGCCGCCGCGTCGAACGTCCCCTCGTCCACCACGGCGAGCAGGGTCCGCACCTGGTCCAGGGGAAGGTCTGCCATCACGAGGACTAAGGTTACGTAAGAATCATTAGCTGTACTGCACAAGGGTTCCGCCCGTAGCGTCCCCGTCATGACCAGCACCCTGACCACCGCCGCCGCGGGCTTCGGCACCGGCCTCTCCCTCATCGTCGCCATCGGCGCCCAGAACGCCTTCGTCCTGCGCCAGGGCATCCGGCGTGACGCCGTGCCCGCCGTCGTCGGCATCTGCGCGCTGTCCGACGCGGCGCTCATCGCCCTGGGGGTCGGCGGGGTCGGCGCGGTGGTCGTGGCGTGGCCCGGCGCGCTGACGGCGGTCGGCTGGATCGGCGGCCTGTTCCTGCTCTGCTACGGCGCCCTGGCCGCCCGCCGGGTCGTCCGGCCGGCCGGTACCGGACTGGAGACGGCGGGCGAACCGGCGCGGTCGCGCCGCCGGGCCGTGCTCACCTGCCTCGCGATGACCTGGCTCAACCCGCACGTCTACCTCGACACGGTGTTCCTGCTGGGCTCGGTCGCCGCCGACCACGGCCCGCTGCGCTGGACCTTCGGCCTCGGCGCGGCGCTGGCCAGCGTCTGCTGGTTCGCCGCGCTCGGGTTCGGCGCCCGCCTGCTGAGCCGCTTCCTGGCCCGGCCGGCCGCCTGGCGCGTCCTGGACGCCCTGGTCGCCACCACCATGATCGTCCTCGGGGTCACCCTCCTCGCCGGAAGCTGAGCCTGCCCGGGTCCCGGGGCCGGGGATCCGGGAAGATCCGCTGCTGCGACACTGAACCCCGGCCAAGAAGATGTATGCACCAACCAGGACGGTCGTGGACACCAGCGAGAGCAGCAGTGGACCCCGGGCGGACGGCCCGGCACCTCCGGCACCCCCGCGCCGCGGATGGCGCCGCTGGGCGATGGACACCCGCCCCCTGCGCCGCCCGGCCTACCGCCGGCTGTGGGCGTCCACCGCCGTCACGGCGGTCGGCAGCCAGCTCACGGCGGTCGCCGTGCCCAAGCAGATCTACGACATCACCGGCTCCTCCGCCTGGGTCGGCACCGCGAGCCTGGCCGGACTGCTGCCGCTGATCGTCTTCGCGCTGTGGGGCGGGGCGATCGCCGACAGCATGGACCGCCGCACGCTGCTGCTGATCACCAACACCGGCATCGCCGTCACCTCGCTGCTGTTCTGGGTCCAGGCGGTCGCCGGGCTCGAGTCCGTGGCCGTGCTGATGGTCCTGCTCGCGGTGCAGCAGGCGTTCTGGGGACTGAACGCACCGGCGCGCAGCGCCAGCATCGCCCGCCTGGTCCCCGAGGACGAGCTGCCGGCCGCCAACGCCCTCGGCTCCACCGTCATGCAGACCGGCCAGGTGGCCGGGCCGCTGCTCGCCGGTGCGCTCATCCCCGTCGTCGGCCTGCCCGAGCTGTACCTCATCGACGCCCTGGCCCTGTGCGCCACGGTGTGGGCCGTGTACCGCCTGCCCGCCCTGCCGCCGCTCACCGCGCGGGTGGCGCGCCGCGCGGGCGTCCGGGAGATCGTGGAGGGCTTCCGGTACATCTCCGGGCACGCGGTGCTGCTGCTGTCCTTCCTCGCCGACATCGTCGCCATGGTCCTCGGCATGCCCCGCGCCCTGTTCCCCCAGCTCGCCGCCGAGACCTTCGCCCCGTACGGCGAGGGCTTCGCGCTGGGGCTGCTGTTCGCCGCGATACCCATCGGCGCGGTGGTCGGCGGGCTGCTCTCCGGCACGTACTCCCGGGCCCGCCGGCACGGCTGGATGGTCATCGGGTCGGTGGTGGTCTGGGGCGCCGCCGTCGCGGGGTCCGGGCTGAGCGGCAACCTGTGGCTGGCGGTGGCCTTCCTCGCCGTCGCCGGGATCGCCGACATGGTCTCGATGGTGTTCCGCGGGGCGATCCTGCTGTCCGCCGCGACCGACGAGATGCGCGGCCGGATGCAGGGCGTCTTCACCGTCGTCGTGGCGGGCGGCCCCCGGCTCGCCGACGTCCTGCACGGCACCGCGGGCTCGGCCTTCGGCCCCCGGACGGCCGTGGCCGGCGGCGGGATCCTGGTCGTCGTCGTGATGCTCGCCCTGGCCGCCGCGATGCCGGCGCTGCGCCGCTACCGGGTGTGAGGCGGCCCGGGCCCGCCCGGCGGTCCGTGCCGGGCGGGCCCTACAGCGCGCTCCGCCGGTGCATCGTGTACTGCTCCAGCAGCTGACCCCGGGTCATCTCCAGCCGGTGGGCGAGGATCTCGGCGATCCCGCGCACCAGGGTCAGCCCGAGCCGCGGATCCTCCTCGCACAGCCGGAGCACGGCCGCCGCGTCGAACTCGTAGGTGCGCACCGGGCTGAAGGCCACGGCGCCGAAGTCCCACCGGTAGGGCGGGAACAGCCAGGACCAGCCCAGCAGGTCGCCCACGCCGAGGCCGGCCACCGTCACCCGGTGCAGGTGGTTCACCTGCTGGTCCAGGGACACCGCGCCGGAGCGGATGACCCAGAAGCGGTCGGCGGTGCCTCCCGCCTCGAAGATCCGGGCGTCCTCGGGGAACGACGCCTCCCGGGCGAGCGCCGTCAGCCGCTGCCGCTGCGGGGGAGGCAGGACGGTCAGGAGTTTGATCGCTTTGGTCATGGGACGGGGCTCCTCGCCGGGCATCGGTTCCGGTGCTTTCCCTACGCCCATTTCAGCCGCCGACGCCGTACGGGGCACCTCGGCGGACGAAGGTTCCGCCGCCGGACCGGGACCGGCCGTCCCGCCGGCCCCCGGCCGCACCGCGCGTCCACCGCGCCGGGCATGAAGAAGCCCTGGCTGGACGGGGGAAACCAGCCAGGGCCGCAAGCGGTGGCGCACGGAGGACCGGACGTCGACTCCGTCACCACGTATGGGTGAACGATAAACCATTTTCGGGGTTCCGGGACATGGGAACCGGGTCGGGTGACCCGTTTCACCCCGCTGCCGTCCCGCGCCCCGGTGCTCGCGGTGTGCTAGGCGTTCGCGGCGTCCTCGGCGACGACCCGGAACGTCTCCAGCTCGGGGTCCGTCGGGTCCGGCAGGTTCATGCCGCCGGCCAGCCCCGTGCGCAGATAGCGCAGCACCGGTTCGGTGAGCCGCTCGCCCGGCAGGACGGCCGGGATCCCGGGCGGGTACGGCGTGATCATCTCCGCCGCGACCCGTTCGGCGGCCTCGCTCACCGGCACGTCCTCGGCGGGCCCGAAGAACGCGTCCCGCGGCAGCAGGGCCTGCTCCATCCGCAGCTCACCGGGGGACGGCACCTCCACCCGCGGCGCCTCGGGCAGATCCCGGGCGGCCCGTGCCAGGTCCCGCAGCGCCGAGAGCAGTTCGCCGGCCGTCTCCCGGTCGTCGCCCAGGGTGATCTGCGCCCCGATGCGGCGGTGGTCGACGAGGTGCATGTCGACACCTCGGTGCTCGCGCAGCCAGTCCGCCGCCCGGTACCCCGTGATCCCGAGGCCGTCGACGTCGATGATGCCGGGCAGCGGGTCGAAGTCGTCCGCCAGACCGGGGCCGCAGAAGTCGTCGCGGTCGTTGACGTGCATCCCGTCGATCTCCTCGACGGCGGCCCGGACCTCGGCCGCGAGATCGAGCGTGGCGCCCAGCAGTTCCTTGCCGCGCAGCGCCATCTGCCGCCGCCAGCCGTCCAGCCCCGCGTGGATCAGCACCGACGGGCTGGTGGTGTCCAGCAGGTCCGCGCGGATCCCCAGCAGCGCCGGCGTCACCAGATCGCCCCGCAGATGGAAGACGGACCCCTGCTCCAGGCCGCTGCCCATCTTGTGGATGCTGGTCACGCAGATGTCGGCGCCCGCGTCCATCGCCCAGGACGGCAGGTCGGGGTGGAAGGGCAGGTGCGCGCCCCACGCCTCGTCCACGATCAGCGGACGCGAACGCCGGTGGCACACCTCGGCGATCGACCGCAGGTCCGCGCAGGCGCCGTAGGGCGTCGGACTGGTGACGAGCGCGCCGCGCGCCTCCGGGTGGGCGTCGAAGGCCCGCTCGAAGTCCTCGGCCGACGGCGGATGGGCGAGGTGCCGCTCCGCGTCCCAGCGCGGTTCCACCCACACGGGCTCGATCCCGGACAGGATCAGCCCCGCCACCACCGACTTGTGGGCGTCCCGCCCGATCAGCAGCTTCTCGTGCGGACCCGCGACCGCCAGCATCGCCGCCTTGACCGACAGCGAACTGCCGCAGGTGCTGAAGAAGGTGTGGTCCGCGTGCACCGCGTCGGCCATCAGCTCCTGGGCCCGCTCCAGCACCTGGCCCCGGGTGAGCCGGTCGTCCAGACCACCCGAGGCCAGTACGTCCCCCAGGAACACCGCGTCCCCGAGCACCGCGCGCACCGCGGGATCGGCACCACGGGCCTGCTTGTGCCCCGGCGGCGTGAACGCCAGCCGCCCCTTGCGGTGATAGTCCTCCAGAGCTTCCAGAACCGGTGCCCGGCTGTGATCGACAGTCATGCTCCCTCGGGTGCCCGGCCCGGCCCGCGGCAATCGGCCCGGCCCCGGCACGCCCCGCGCGACCGCCCGGTCAGCCCCGTGCCGGATGCCTGCCCGGCGTCAGGATCTCGTCCAGCACCCGCAGCACGACCTCGTAGGCCGTCCTGCGCACCTCGGCGTCGCGCGCCATGCCCGGATCCGTCCGTCCGGCCTCCTCGCTCCTGGCCCGCCACGCCCGTTCCTCCTGCGCCGCGCAGGCCCGCGCCCGCTGGATGCGCCGCAGCAGTTCGTCGGAGTCCACCACATCGGTCATGCACTCCGCGTACCCCCGTGCGCCGTCCGGATGGCAGGCAACCGGGAAACAGCCGGGAGGTTTGTCCGCATCTGGACAGGTGAGCCGAAACAGGAGACCCGCGGTGTCCGAGGACGGGGACCACCCCCGCGACCGCGGACGGGGCACCAGCAGCACCCGCGTGCCCCGCCGGAGGCCGGGCAGCCGATCCGGCTGCCGCGTCCGTCGGCCGGCCTTTCACCTCAGCCTGTCTCGTCACCGACCAGGGAGCCACAGGATGTGTGAGGAGCACATGACCGAATCCGTTTTCGAGCCGCCCGGTGTGCGCCGGGCCGGACCGTCCTGCCCGCGCCGGCCCGCCGAGGTGCGCGAAGCCGTCGAACGGGCCGTGGCCGAGCGCTGCCGCGCCACCCGCACGCCCTGCGACAGCCACGCGCTCGCGGACGCGCTGCTCGTCGCCTCCGAGCTCACCACCAACGCGATCCTGCACGGGGGCGGCGTCACCGACTTCCAGGTCGACGTCAGCGGTCCCGCCGTGCGCCTGTCGGTGAGCGACCGCAGCGACGAACTGCCCGCCCCCCTGCCGGTGGCCGACCCGCAGGGACGCCGTCGGCCCGGCGGCCACGGCTGGCCCATCGTCTGCCGGCTGTCCCGCGACGTCCGGGTGTCCGACCTCCCCGCGGGCGGCAAGTGCATCACCGCCGTGGTGCCCCTGTTCTGAGGCCGTCCCGCGCGCCGAAGCCCGAACCCTTCCGGGCGCCGACCGGGCCCCCGCGGATTGTGCGACGAAGCGGAGTTTGTTCCACCGGGGCCAGGGCAATCGGAGTTCGTGCTTCGGACCGGAGGCGCGCCAGCGGGAGTGGTATGGCCTGCTGCGGACCCTCCAGGCGTCCCGGCGGCGACCGCCCCGCGGTAGATCCCTGAAACCACCGTTCGGGAGCGAACCGCATGCTCATTGACACGTCCACCCCCCACCCCGCAACCCCCCGCACGACGGCCGCCCCGCCCCGCCGGCGGCACGACGACGCCCCCGACACCACTGATCTCTTCACCCGACTGGCCTCCCTGGAGGACGGCCCCGAGCGGGACGCCGTGCGCGACGAGCTCGTCACCGCGTGGCTGCCCATGGCCCACCGCATCGCCGGCCGCTTCCGCGACCGGGGCGAGTCCATCGAGGACCTGCGCCAGGTGGCCGCCCTGGGACTGGTCAAGGCCATCGACCGGTTCGACCCGGGCCGCGGAGCCTTCGAGAGCTACGCCGTCCCCACCATCACCGGAGAGGTCAAACGGCACTTCAGGGACCGGATGTGGGCCCTGCGCGTGCCCCGCCGGGTGCAGGAACTGCGCAACAAGGTGCGGGTGGCCCGGCGCGAACTCACCCAGAACCCGGGCAGCCCCGAGCCCTCCGTGGCCGACATCGCGGCCCACACCGGGCTGACCGAGGAGGAGGTCGGCGCCGGCATGGAGGCGCTGGAGAGCTTCAGCACCCTGTCGCTGGACGCCGAACTGTCGGCCGACGACGACGGCTACAGCCTCGCCGACACCCTCGGCGCCTCCGACGCGTCCTACGACATCGTGATCGACCGCGAATCCGCCAAGGAAGGCCTGCGCCGCCTGCCGGAGCGCGAGCGCGCCATCCTCTACATGCGGTTCTTCGAGGACATGACCCAGAGCCGCATCGCCGACCGGCTGGGCATCTCCCAGATGCACGTCTCCCGTCTCATCAGCCGCAGCTGCGCCCGGGTGCGCGCCGAGGCGATGGGACAGCGCACGGGCCGCCGCGGCACCGGCGGCCACTCGGCGACGGCGTGAACGCGCCCGGCCGGACCAGAACACGGACCAGAACGCCCCGTACCAGAGCACTCCGGACCGGAGCGCCCGCCTGAGCGCCCTGGACCAGAACGTCCCGGACCAGAAAGCGAGACCATGCTGAAGCCCCACCCCACCGTGCTGCGCCGGCTCGTCCAGGAGTACGAGGCCCGGCTCCGGTCCGGGACCGCGCCGGACGCCGATGGCCCGCGCCTGAGCGACCTGGCGTACACCCTGTGCGTGTCGACCGGCACCCGTGACGTGGAGGACGCCCTGAGGACCGCGCACCGCTGGCTGGCGGCAGCCCCGGCGCCGGTGCCCGCCCCGTCCGCCGGGCCGGGCGCGCTCGTGCCGCCGCCCGAGCGGCACCGGCGGGACACCACCGCGGCGGGCGCACCGGCTCCCGCGTAGACCCGCGCCGGGACGGCGTCGACGGCCGCCCCCACCCCACGGGTGGGGGCGGCCGTCCGCGTGTCCCCGCCGGTACGGCCCGCAGGTCCGGGCGGCACCACCGCCCCGGCCGCGTGTGTGCGCACGAAGCCGGGGCATCCGGAGCCCGGGAGGACGGATGAATACGCGTGCGATGGCATGGAGGGGGCGGGCCGGGGCCCGGCGGGCGGCGAACGGCTCGGTCAGGGAGGGCGCCGCGAGGGCGGGACTCACCGCCCAGGGCGTGATCTACCTGCTGGTCGGTGTACTGGCGTTGCGCATCGCCTTCGGCGACGGACAGCGGCAGGCGGACAGCGGCGGCGCCGTGGCCGAACTCGCCGGCAAGCCGTTCGGCGCGGCGCTGCTGTGGGCGCTGGGCATCGGGCTCGTCGGCATGGCCCTGTGGCGGCTCACCGAGGCGCTCTTCGGCTCCGCCGACCGCAACGGCCGCAGCGCGCGCAAGCGGCTGCTGGCGGCCGCGCGCTGTGTGTTCTACACGTTCGTCGCCTCCTCGGTGCTGGCCTTCGCCGTGGACCGCGGCAACGGGAGCGGGAGCGGATCGAGCGACCGCCGGTCCCGGGACCTCACCGCCCGGGTCATGGAGCTGCCCGCGGGGCAGTGGCTGGTGGGCCTGGCCGGAGCCGTCGTCGTCGGCATCGGGGTGTGGGGCGGTGTGCAGGCGGTCCGCCGCAAGTACCACGGGCAACTGAAGCTCGGCGAGCTGGGCGCCGGTGCCCGCCGGCTGGTCGACGTGACCGGCGTGGGCGGCGGTGCGGCCCGCGGCCTGGTGTTCGCCGCGGCCGGCGTCTTCGCCGTCCGCGCGGCGGTCACCTACGAGCCCGACCGCGCCAAGGGCATGGACGACACCCTCCGCAGCTTCGCCGACACCCCGCTCGGCCCGTGGCTGCTGGTCGGCGTCTCCGCGGGACTGGTGCTGTTCGGGGTGTTCTCCTTCGCCCTGGCCCGCTGGCGGCGGGTCTGACCGCAGCACGCGTACCGGCCCGCCCCCGTATGACCGGCCGCATGCGGGGAACACGTAGCGGATGAGCGAATCCGAGATTCCCCCGGAAGGCCGACCCGTGGACGTCTACCTCGACCTCCTGCGCGTCCGGATGGACACCGAGGACTACCGGCTTCTGCTCCGTGTGGTGGAGCCGGTGCTCCAGGCGATCGAGGAGCACCGGCTGTCCGGCCTGGACCTCGCGCTGGAGAGCGGGGACGACGAACTCCCCCAGGAGATCCGCGACGAGGCCGCCCTGGTCATCGCCACCGCCGTCACCGGCCGCCTGGACAACGAGGTGGTCGAGCTGGAGGTCGACGAGACCGGGCCGGTCCGGGTGGTCACCGACGCGGACACCGCCGCCGACCCGTCCCGCCTCGGCGAGATCGCCGACTACATCAGGGACCGGCACCGGCAGAACGAGGAACTGCGCGGCATCGCCGAGGCCAGCGGGCTGCCCAGCGACTTCTGAGCGGTTCCCGGGCGCCCCCGGTCCACCGGCGGGTCGCCCGTCACCGTTCCGGTGCCACCACCGGCACGTCCAGCGGCCGGGCGAGGCCCACCACCGCCTCGTCCAGCCGCTCCAGGTGCCGCAGCACCCGGCCGGTGATCCGGCCGTAGCGCGCACCGCCGTCGGAGGCGTCCAGCAGCGAGGCGATGCTCGGCCCCGTCTCGACCACCGCGGTGGCGTCCTCGTCCGTGACGCGGGCCGTGATCGTCCCGATGTTGCGCACGGTGCGCCCCGCGGCCGTGCGCAGCCGGGGGTCCGCCGCGATCGAGGGGTGGGTCGGCAGCAGTTCGGCCGTCGCCGCCAGCGAGCGCGCGTGGTACGCGCAGGTCTCCAGCAGCGCCACGACGTACCGGGCGGTGGCGCGCCGGGCCCGCAGCGGGGTGACCGGATGGGTCAGCGGCTGGGTGGCGGCCCGCAGGTCGCCCAGCGCCTGGTCTAGGGCCCGCGCCCGGTCCAGCAGGTCGACCGCGGGGTCGCCGCTGAGCTGCCCGACGGCGGCCTCGGTGACCTCGGCGAGCCGCTCCAACGCGGTGACCAGCAGTTCGTTCGTCCGCCGGTCGGTGTGCACCGGCAGGACCAGCGCCGCCGCGACGATCCCGCAGGCCGCCCCCAGCGCCGTCTCCTCCAGGCGCAGGACCAGCACCTCCCAGCTGTAGGTGTGCAGCAGGGTGTAGAGCAGCCCGAGCATCGCGGTCACGAAGAACGACATCAGCGTGTAGGACAGCGGCGCCGTGTAGAACATCGCGAAGACCAGCACCAGCACCAGGGCGAACGCCGTCCAGGTGTGCCCGCCCACCACCCCGGCCAGCACGATGCCGGCGGCGACGCCGAACACCGTGCCCAGCAGCCGCCGGTAGCCCTTGACCAGGATCTCGCCGGTCGAGGCGGTGTTGATGAACACGATCCAGCAGGTGAGCACCGCCCAGTACCAGCGGTCCGCGGACAGCAGCTCGCCGCCGACGATGGCCAGCGTCGAGCCCACGGAGACCTGCACGGCGGCGCGCGTGGTGGGCCGTTGCAGCCCCCTCGGCCGATCGGCCCGCTCGGACTCCTCCTCCACGTCGATGGCGGCGTCCTCGGCGTCCAGCTCCTCCCGGGAACGGGCCGTCGCCGGGGTGTCGTCCGACTCGTCCTGCGGACCGTCCAGGGCGAGGCGCAGCCCCATGACGGCGCGGGCGGCCTCGCCGACGGCCCGGAACACGTCCCGCACGGCCGGCGTGGCGGGCGGCAGGTTCTCCTCGTCCCGGTAGGCGAGCAGCTGGTTGCGCACATGGGCCACGCCCGTCCCGGGCGTCCCGGTGCGCAGCACGAGCGTGCGGAGCGCGAGCAGGTCCCGGCGCAGCACGGCGGTGGCCTCCTCCGGCCCGGGCAGCCGGCCGACCTCCGGGGCGGGCGCGCCCGGCAGGTGCAGGGTGAGGGTGTCCGCCCGTTCGGCGCTGCGGGCGGACAGCAGCAGCAGGCCGAGCCGCTCGGCGGCGATCTCGGCGTCCGCGATCCGGCGCTGCACCAGCCGCGCCGTCGACTCGTCCGGGGTGCCCTCCTCCAGCCGCGTCTGGATCATCAGAGCCGTCTCGTGCAGCCGGGCGGTGCCCGTGCGCACGTCCTCCAGCGCCTTGTCCACCTCCTCCGGACCGGCGTCGAGCAGCGCCAGGTGCGCGGAGACGAGCTGGGCCAGCCGGGCCCGGAAGGCCTGGCGCAGCCGCGCGAGCAGACCGGTGGGCGTCACGGGCACGACGGCGAACCGCACCACGGCGCTGCACGCGAACGCGACGGCCAGCACCGCCCACAGGAGGGGCAGTTCCGCGGGGGAGGCACCGATGAACAGGGAGACGAAGTAGAGCTGGAAGCCGATCAGGCCGAGCGCGGTGCCGCGCTCGCCGAACCGGCGGCCGTAGACCGCGCAGAAGATGAGGACGACGAAGAAGGCGTCACCGATGACGACCCGCTCGCCGAGCACCGCGCCCAGCGACACGGACACGAGCGCCACGGGCAGCCCGAGGGCCAGCGTGACGGCCTGTGCGGAGCGCTGCTTCTCCCGGATGGAGAAGGTGGCGACCAGCGCCCCCATGGCCCCCGCCACCAGGCGGGTGACCTCGAAGTCCAGCGCGGCGAGCACGGCCAGGGTCAGCGCGACGGCACCCACCGTGCGCAGCCCGGCGGTCAGCCGCAGCAGGCCGGGGTCGGACGCCGCGAGGCGGTCCTGCAGCCGTGTCCGTACCGAGTGTCCCGCCGCTTTCACGCCGCCGTACTCTCTCCCGTCACAGGCGTTGGTCCGGATGCGGCACCGCATGACGCGAGCGGCCGCCGAAGGGCTGGGTCACCGCACCGCCAGGCCCGCCTCCTCGACGTGCGCCCGGACCTGATCCGGCGTCAGGTACGCGTCCGTGTACTCGAAGTCGTGCAGCTTGGCCGGCTTGCGCGCCTGGAAGCCGGTGCGGACGAAATCGTCGCCGGCGACCGCGTTCAGCAGCCAGTTGGTCATCACCCGGGTCTTGGCGACGTTGGTGCGCAGCGCCGCGAAGTGGTAGCCGCGGGCCACCGCCTGGGCGGGCAGGCCCTTCAGCTCCAGACCGAGCGGCTTGGAGACCGCGTCGGTGCCACCGAGGTCCACCACGAGTCCGAGGTCCTTGTGGTGGTAGGGCCGCATCGGCTGGTTGCGCAGCGTCGCGATGACGTTGTCGGCCACCTGCCTGCCCTGCCGCAGGGCGTGCTGCGCGGTCGGCGGGCACACGGCCCCGTCGCCCTTGGCCTCGTCGGGCACCGCGGCGGCGTCGCCGAGCGCGAACACCCCGTCGTGGCCCGGCAGGCACATGTTCGAGGTGACCGCGAGCCGGCCCTTGACGGTTTCCGCGCCGAGCGTGGCGATGAGCGGGCTGGCGACGACCCCGGCGGTCCAGATCAGGGTGCGGGTGGGGACCACCCGGCCGTCGGTGAAGGTGACCTCCGTGGGGCCGGCCTTCTCGATGGACACGCCCAGGGAGATCTCGATGCCGCGGCGGGTCAGGACCTCCTGCGCGCTGCGGCCGAGCCGCTCGCCCAGCTCGGGCATGAGCTTCGGGGCGATGTCGATCAGGTGCCACTTGATCAGGCCGGGGTCCAGCCGCGGGTAGCGCTTGACGGCGGCGTGCGTCAGCCGCTGCAGGCAGGCCGCGGTCTCGGTGCCCGCGTAGCCGCCGCCGACCACCACGAACTGCAGCCGCGAGGCCCGCTCGGCCGGATCGTGGCTGGCGTCGGCGAGGTCGAGCTGGGAGATGACGTGGTCGCGGATGTAGGCGGCCTCGGCCAGCGTCTTCATCCCGAAGGCGTGGTCCGTCAGCCCCGGGATGTCGAAGGTGCGGGTGACGCTGCCGGGGGTCAGCACGATGTAGTCGTAGGGCTGGTTGACGATCTCGTCGGTGATGGTGCGGATGACGCAGACCTTGGACCTCAGGTCCACCCCGATGGCCCCGCCGGGGATGATCCGGGTGCGGTACTTCTTGCTGCGGCGCAGGGAGAGGGCGATCGACTGCGGCGTCAGCACCCCGGAGGCGACCTGGGGGAGCAGCGGCAGGTAGAGCTGGTAGGAGAACGGCGTCACCAGCGTGAGGTCGGCCTCGTCGGGGGAGAGCATGCGCTCCAGCCGGCGCATGCACTCCACACCGGCGAAGCCTGCGCCCACCACCAGGATCCTGGGTCGTGTCACGGTGTTCATCCCTTCCTACGGCTCCAGGCGGTCTGCCTCGAACGCCCGCACCTCTCGCGTGCCCCTCTTCAGCACCACGATGCCCGTACACACGCGGGACCGCACCGGGAAGGGGAAGCGGCGGGAGCGGCGTCGCGACCGGCCGTCACCCGTGCCCGGGCGGGCGCCCCGGACTCAGCCGTGCAGATGGCACAGCAGCAGGCAGACGTCGTCGTCGCGCTCGGAGTCGCTCAGCAGGGGGTGGAGGATCCGGTCCGCCGAGCCCTCCAGGTCCGCGCCCAGCTCCGCGGGGCCGAACGAACCGAGGGCCGCCGCGAGCCGCTCGATGCCCGGATCGATGCCCCGGGCCCGCCGCTCGACCAGTCCGTCGGTGTAGAGCGCGAGCGTCGACCCCGGCTCCAGCCGCTCGGTGTGGTCGGCGATCTCCTGCTTCAGCGGGATGCCGAGCATCGCGCCCGGTTTGGCGTCCAGCGTGCGCACCCGTCCGTCGGGCAGCCGCAGCACCGGCGGCGGATGACCCGCGGCGGCCCACGTCAGCGTGGGCTCGTCCGGGTGGAAGCGGGCGATGACGGCGGTGGCGTACAGGTCGGGCTGCAGATGGTGCAGGAACTCGTGCAGCCGGGTCAGCAGCCGGCCGGGGCCGCCGCCGTCGACCGCGTAGGCGCGCAGCGCGGTGCGCAGCTGGCTCATCATCACCGCCGCGTGCAGCCCGTGCCCGGTCACGTCACCGACCACGGTGATCAGACTGCCGTCGCGCTGACGGAACGCGTCGTACCAGTCGCCGCCGATGTTCAGCCCGTGCGTGGCCGGCAGATAGCGCGCGGCGAGACTCAGCCCCGGCGGGGCCGGAAGGTCCGTGAGCAGGGCGCGCTGCAGCGTCTCGGCGATGTCCCGGTTGTGCTCGAAGCGGCGCGCGTTGTCGATGGCGATGCCGGCCCGCCGGGTGAGCTCGATCAGCATCACGGCGTCGTCCGGGTCCCAGCGCTCACCGGGCGGCGACAGGGTCAGCACGCCCAGCGGCGCACGGCGGGTCAGCAGCGGGATGCAGAGCAGGGGCCGGTCGGGAGCGAGGGCCGACGGCGGCTGGTCGTCGACGCCGGGCAGGCCGCCGGGGTGGTCGGCGGCGTACTGCGGCCGCCCGGTGCGGGCCGCGCGGACCGCCGCGGCCGGGTGGGGCGCCGCGGCCGGGTGGGGCGTGGGCCGGTGCGGATCGTCCTCGTCGTCGAACAGCCACATGTCGACGCTGCGGGCGTACCGCGGTACCAGCAGCTCCGGCAGCCGCCGCACGATCTCGTCGTGGTTCAGCGAGGCGTTCAGCACCGGACTCGCGTCCGCCAGGAACGTCAGTCTGCGCCGTGCGTCCTCCGCCTCGTTGCGCGCCCGGCGCTCGGCGGCGAACGCCTCCCGCTGCGCACGTCCCGCCGCGTCCAGTTCGGCGTGCAACGCCAGCACGCCCTGGTTGGTCTGGTGCAGCTCCTCCCGGTGGAAGGCGACCAGTCTCTCCTGCTCGGCGAGCTTGTCCAGCACGCCGGCGGTGTCCTCGTCGGCGCCCAGCAGGGCCTCGGACAGGTCGGCCGGGTCCTCCCGCGGCTCGGCGCCGTCGGACGCCGGGTCCGGTTCGGGGCAGGGGACGGTCACCGCCCACGGCGCCCGGTCGGCGGCCCCCGCACCGGGCGAGGACGTCAGCGCGAGGTGCAGCGTCCCCTCCCCGGCCGCGGAACCGGACGTGTCCAGGGTGAGCACCCAGGTGCCGCCCTTGGTGAGGCACTGGCGCAGCCGGCCGCTGAGCGCCGCGGCCAGCCGGGCGCGCTCGACGGTGGGCACCCCGCACTCCGCGGCCAGCCGCGCGACGGCGATGCGGGCGCGTGCCGCGTCGGTGACGGTGCCGATCTGCCACGTCCGTGTCATGGGCGGGCCGCCGGGGTGGGGGCCAGCACGGTCACGGCGATGTCGTCCCGCGCCGGGCGCGCGGAACTGCCGGCGTCCCGGATCGTCACGGCGGCCGTCACGGCCGGGTCGGCCGACGGCGCTCCGGTCTCCGGGGACGGGACCCAGCGGCTGGGCAAGCCGTCGGTGTGCAGGATCAGCAGGCTCTCCCCGGACCAGGCGACGTCGTCCTCGCGCAGGGTACGGGGCCGGTGCGCGCCGACGATGCCGGGCTGGGACAGCAGCGACCGCCACCGGTCGCCCTGGCGCAGCCGGGCCCCCACGTTGCCGATGCCCGCGAAGCGCAGCCGGCCGGCCCAGGTGTCCAGCTGGGCCACGGCGACGGCCGCGCCCCGGGTGCCGGCCAGTGCCCGGTGGATCTCCTCCAGCGCCCCGGCGGGCGGCAGACCGGGCCGGCGGCGCAGGGCCTCGGCCGCGGCGGTCGAGGCGCGGGCGGCCTCGCTGCCGTGGCCCAGCCCGTCCGCCAGCAGCAGCGTCAGACGGTCGCCGGACCTGACCCAGGCCCAGGCGTCCCCCGAGAAGTCCGCGCCGGCGAACGGGACGTTGACGCCACCGGCCCGCGCACCGGGCACCTCCGGGGCGTCGCCGCCGTGCGGCGCCTCGGCGCCCACGCGGGCCACCGCCACGGTGCCCCGGCCGAGCACGCTGTGCAGGTTGAAGTCGTCGGCGAGCCGCCGGCAGGTGCCCAGGCCCGCGCCGAGCGAGCGCGTCGTGGTGAACCCGTCCCGCAGCGCACCGGCCACGTCGGCGATCCCCGGCCCGTGGTCGAGCGCGGTGATCTGCACGACCCGTTCCGCCCGGCCCTCCCGCAGGGCGGGCGGGTCCACGACATCGACGAGGACCTCACCGGCCTGCGCGTGCTTGAGCAGGTTGGTGGCCAGCTCGGTGGCCACCAGCGACACGGCGGCGGTGCGCCGCTCGTCGAGTCCGGCCAGGGCCGCCGCCTCCTCCGCCGCGACCCGGACGTCGCGCACCCGGGTGGAGTCCTGCACCGGCACGTCCCAGACGCGGGGCATCACGCCTCCTCGCGCGGACGCGGCGGCCGGCCCGCCCAGGACGTCACCCGCACCGTGGTGCCCGCTCCGGGAGCGCTCTCGACCTCGAAGTCGTGCACCAGGCGCCGCGCGCCGCCCAGTCCCATCCCCAGTCCGTCGCCCGAGGTGTAGCCGTCGCTGAGCGCGCGGTCCAGGTCGGGGATGCCCGGTCCGGAGTCGCTGAAGGCCAGCCGCAGCCCGCTGACGCCGTCGGCGGTGACCAGCGACACCTCCATCTGACCGCCCCCGCCGTGCACCAGGGTGTTGCGCGCCAGCTCGCTGGCGGCGGTCACCAGCTTCGTCTGGTCCACCAGGCCGAAGCCGAGCCGGGCGGCGGCCTGCCGCACGTGCTGGCGCACCCACACCAGGTCCATGTCCGACCGGATGGGCAGGCGGGCCTCGACGCCCGCGGCAGTGTGCATCACGGACTCTCCTGGCGCCGGCCGCCGGAGCGGGACGACACGACGGGCTGCGCGAGAAGCTCCATCGCCACCTCGGTGGTGAGCGCGGTCCGCAGACCCGGCAGCGTCAGCCCCAGCTCCACCAGGGTGATGGCGACCGCGGGCCGCATCCCGGCTACCACGGTCCGCGCGGCCAGCAGCTCGGTCTGGGCCGCGATCTCGGCCAGCACGCGCCCCAGGAAGGAGTCGACCATCTCCACCCCGGAGATGTCGATGACCACTCCCGTGACCCGGCTGTGGGCGATGGTCTCGGACAGGTCCTGCTGGAGCTGCTGCGCCGCGCTGTCGTACAGGTCGCCCTGGAGGGTGACCAGCAGAATGTCGCCGAGTCTGAGGACCGGCACGTGTCCCGCGACCGTGCGGGAGAACTCCTCGCTCACCGGCGGCCCGCACCGTCGGGCACCGCGTTCACGATGTTCGCCCCCAGCTCGTGCAGGCAGTACCCGAGCGCGTCGGCGAGGGAAGCGCGGGTCTTCACGGTGCCGAGGTCCAGTCCCAGGTGCACGATGGTCTGCGCGATCGCCGGACGGATACCGGACACGACGCACTCCGCGCCCATCAGCCGGGCCGCGGCGACCGTCTTCATCAGGTGCTGCGCCACCAGCGAGTCGACGGTCGGCACCCCGGTGATGTCGAGGATCGCGAACCGGGCGTGCTGGTCGACGACCGCGTTCAGCAGCGTCTCCATCACCACCTGGCTGCGGGCGCTGTCGAGCGTCCCGATCAGCGGGACCGCCACGATGCCGTCCCAGAGCTTGATCACCGGCGTGGCCACCTCCAGCAACTGGAGGCGCTGCCGGTCGATGAGGGCCTGCCCCTCGTTCAGGGCCGCCTGCATGGCCACCAGACGCAGGGTGCCCATGAGGACGC
This sequence comes from Streptomyces viridosporus T7A, assembly GCF_008704515.1. Taxonomy (NCBI): domain Bacteria; kingdom Bacillati; phylum Actinomycetota; class Actinomycetes; order Kitasatosporales; family Streptomycetaceae; genus Streptomyces; species Streptomyces viridosporus. The sequence goes on along the minus strand of NZ_CP023700.1, from coordinate 1,152,400 downwards.
CGAGCGTGACCGAGCACTCCCGCAGCAGTTCGGGCGAGGCCTGGTCCAGATCGGCGACCAGGAGGTTCTCGGTCGGCGGCAGCAGCGCGGCCAGCTCGCTCGACACCTGGGTCGTGGACAGTCCCGCGCGGCTGCGGGCCGCCCCCATCCGCGCCAGCTGCTCGCGCACCTCCGTGAAGCCCGCGGCGTCCGGGTCCTCGACCCGCTGTGAGTCGGCGACCCGGGCCAGCGCGTCGACGACCGCCTTGCCCGCCTCCACCGCCTCGTCGCGCGAGACGGTGAACACCGTGCGGAACAGGGGCTCGTCCGCCCATCGCTGGGCGATCTGCACACGTCGGCGGCGCAGGAAGTCCCTGACCTCGTGCGTCGGCGTTCCGCCCGCTTCGTGCTCCGGCACCTGTGTTCTCCTCATCCTTGTTGCGTGTCGAGCCCGTTCGAGGCGACGAGAAAGCGATCGAACCTGCCTGACAACCACTCTAACGAGGCCCCGGACCCGCCCGACACGGTGTCCCGCCCCCGTGGCCGTCCCCGCCGGTGCCCGCGCGGACGACGCGACGGCCGGTGGCGGGCGGCCGACCGGGACCGCACCGCGCCCACCGGCCCGGCACGGGTGCGTGGCGGCCCTCGGCGGGGCCGCTCAGCTCCCGGGATCCTCCTCGGGGGCCTGGGGCAGCCGGTCGACACGCTCCAGCGCCTCGTCGACGCTCCCGGAGACCGGGACCGTGATGCTCACACCGGTCAGGTCCAGGATGCGGCGCACCGCGGACGTGGGGGAGATGATGTGGACGCTGCCCGGCAGCTCGCGGGCCTCCTGGTAGACCCGGAGGATTATGTTCATGCCGGACGAGTCCATGAAGGGGACCGCGGACAGGTCGAGCAGGAAGTGCCGCCGGCCGTGATGGAGCTGGTTCGCCAGGTGATGCTGGAACTCGGTCGCGGTGTCGACGTCCAAGTACCCCTCCACCGTGAGCAGGGCCACGTCCTCCCGGGGAAGGGTCACCTCGACGGACAGAGGGTTCTGGGCAATGGGCACGAGTACCTCCAACAAATGACGGCCAGGGCTGGTTACCCCTGCGGGAGACGTCGACGCACGCCGGTCCCGGCGCGCGGGGGTGATCCCGCTCTCACGGGCGCCGGCCTGCGAGGGGGCCTGTCCGACGGGAACCGGCGGCGCAGCCCGCCGCCGGTTCCCGTCATGTGCTCCCTCACCCGCCCGGCACCTCCACGCCTGTCGGTCGACTCTCACCGCGCAGCCGCGCGTACCCCCGAATCGCCGCGTCATGCCTCGGTCCGTGCCCGCCGGTGCCGGTCGCACCGTCTCACCCGACCCGGATGCCCACGATGCAGGTGTCGTCGTCCGTGTCCGACCTGCTGTACGTGAGCAGCCGGTCCAGCCGCTGGTCGAGCGTGCCCGGGGCCTTGGCGGCGGTGGTGAGCAGATGGGTCAGGGACTCCTCCACGGAGCGGTCCCGGCGCTCGATCAGCCCGTCCGTGTACATCAGCAGGTTGTCCTCCGCGGCCAGCTGGACCTCCGCCTCCTCGTACACCGCCTCGGGCACGGCCCCGAGCAGCATCCCGCGGACCAGCGGCAGGGGGGCGGCCTCGTCGCCCCGCACCAGCACCGGCGGCAGATGGCCCGCCCTGGCCCACCTCAGGGTGCGCGAGGCCGGATCGTACAGACCGCAGACCGCGGTGGCGGTGACCGCGCCGGTCAGATGGTGCGCCACGATGTTCAGCCAGGACAGCAGCTGCCCGGGCCCCGCGCCGGTGACGGCGAGACCGCGCAGCGCGTTGCGCAGGACGACCATGCTGGTCGCCGCCTCGATGCCGTGACCGGCGACGTCGCCCACGCACAGCAGCACCAGCCGGGACGGCAGCACCACGGCGTCGTACCAGTCGCCGCCCACCAGCTGCTCCGCCTCCGCGGGCCGGTAGCGGACGGCCACGTCGAGATCGGGCACCTGCAGCGGCGCCTGGGTGGGCGGCATGATGGCGCGCTGCAGCTGCAGCGCCAGCCGGTCGCGCTCGCTGGCGTGCTGCTCGGTGTGCGCCAGCTGGTCGCGGGTGGCCGCCAGCGCCACCTCCGTCCAGTGCTGCGCCGAGATGTCCTGGTAGGCGCCGCGGACGGTGAGCAGCCGGTCGTCGGTGTCCAGGACCGGTTCGGCGACGACCCGGATGTGCCGGGTCACCCCGTCCGGCCGCTGCAGCCGGAAGGCCGCCGAGGCGGGGCGCCGGTGGTGCAGCAGCGTGCGCAGGAACCGGCCGATGGCGACGGCGTCGTCCGGGTGGGCGTGCGCGGGCAGGTCCTCCAGCGGCACGGGCGAACTCGTCTGCGGGCGCCCGTACAGGTCGAACAGCTGCCCGTTCCAGGTGATCTCCCCGGTGAGCAGGTTCTCCTCGAAACCGCCGATCCGGCCGAGCCGCTGGGCGTGCTGGAGCAGGCTCGCCAGCCGGGCCGTCTCGTCCTCGATGCGCCAGATGAACAGGATGCCGGAGCCGTGCCGGCTGACGCTGATGTCCGCGATCGCCGACAGCGGCACCTGGCCGACCAGCGCGGTCAGGTTCATGCGCTTGGCCCGGAACGGCTCCCCCGTGGCGTACACCCGCTCGATCCGCTGGAACAGCTCGCCGTCCCCGGCGGCCATCGGGTAGGCCTCCAGGAGGAGGGCGCCGCTGACCATGGCGCGCGGTCGGCCCGCCGGGTCCAGGAAACGGCTGTTGACGTGCTGGATGCGGAAGTCCAGCAGGTTCCCGGAGGCGTCCAGGTGCGGCAGGAGGACCAGCGCCGGGTCGTGCAGCCCGTCGGCCAGGTCCATCAGCTCCGCGGCGTCCGGCAGCATCCGCGGCCGGTGGGGCGGTCCGCTCGGCGCCGTGTACGTCTCCAGGGTGTGGGCGCACAGCTCGGCCAGGGCCTCCACCTGGCGGACGATCTGCGGCGGCTGCTCGGGCAGGGGAGTCGGCCAGACGATCTCCAGCACGCCGTGCACCCGCCCTCCGGTACCGGCGGGCAGGGCCGCCCTGCCCCCGTCCGGATGGTGGTGCCGGCCGACGCTGGGCAGTCCCGTGTCGGCCAGCGACGTGATCCACAGGCCGTCGCGTTCCAGGAGCCCGCGGCGGGCGACCGTCGCCACGTCCGGCGGGACGTAGCACCAGCGCGCCGCCTCGGCCGGGGAGAACCCGGCGCTGCCCGCCAGGGTGAGCGACCCGTCGGCGCCCGCCGCCCAGATGGCCACCGCCGTCGCTCCGAGCGGGCGCAGCGCCTGCTCGAGCAGCGACTCGGCGACCGCCTGGGTGTCGTCCGCCGCCAGCGCCCCGCTCTCGGCCGCGCGCAGCCGCACGGCGGCCGCATCGGCCTGCGCGTCGTCGGCGGCCCGGGTGGCGGCCAGGAAGGCGTCCGTCACCTCGGACATCCGGTCCCGGGCGGCCTGGTTGATGACCTCGACCGCGAACTCCAGCGGGGTCGTCCCCGCCTGCTCGGTCAGCTCGGTGAGCTGGCGGGCGGCCTGCGACGGGCCGCACCCCAGGCGTTCGACGAGGATGCCCTTGGCGAGTTCGATCAGGGCGCGCCCCTCGGCCTCGGCCTGCGCGGCGCGCACCTCGCGGCTGAGGCGGTCCACGGTGGCCGCGAGCCGGCCCACGGGCGAGTCGGCGGACACCCCGGCGGGTCCGGCCGACGGGACGGGATCGGCGGAGGGGGCGGGATCGGCGGAGGGGAAGGAGGGGTCCTCGGCCGCCGGCACCGGCGCGTCGGCGTGCGCGGGGCGGCCGGGTGCGCGCCGCTGCTCGTCGCGCCGCTGCTCGCGCGGATGCTCGCTGATGCTCACGGTGTGGATGCTCCTCGACGGCGGGGCCCTGGGGCGCGGAAGGGGCGGCGCGGTGGGGTGCCCGTCCCGCCGGTGGGCGGGACGCGGCACGCGGTCGGCGCGCGGCTCATGCGGGCAGCCAGCGCCGGACGCAGGCGATCAGGTCCTGGGTGTCGACCGGCTTGGTGACGTAGTCGCTGGCCCCCGAGGCGAGGCTCTTCTCCCGGTCCCCGGGCATCGCCTTCGCGGTGACCGCGATGATGGGCAGCTCGGCGTACCGCGGCATGGAGCGGATCTCGGCGGTGGCGGCGTAGCCGTCCAGCTCGGGCATCATCACGTCCATCAGCACGAGTGCCACGTCCGGGTTGTTCACGAGCTGGTCGATGCCCTTGCGGCCGTTCTCCGCGTGCAGCACCCGGAACCCGTGCAGTTCCAGGATCCCGCTGAGCGCGAAGAGGTTGCGCGCGTCGTCGTCCACGACCAGGATCGTGCGGCCGGAGAACGAGCCGTCCACGACGGTCTGCGGAGCCGGCCGCTGCGTCTCGTCCGGGCGCACCAGGGACAGCACGTCGCCGGGTTCCTCGGCGGAGAGGTGCAGGGCGATGCGCTCGCGCAGCTCGTCGAGGCTGGACAGGAACTCCAGCGCCGTGCCCTCGGTACGGGCCCGCAGGGCCTCCTCCACCGCCGCGTCGGCCCGGTGGCCGCTGTGCACCAGCACCGGCACGCTCGCCAGGGCGGAGTCGCCCCGCAGCGCCTCCAGGAAGCGGGTGACCTCCTCCTCGGCCATGCCGAGCTCCAGCACCACGCAGTGGCACGGCTCGGCGGCCAGCGCCCCGGCGGCCTCCTGGGCGCCGACGGTGGTGATGATGTCGACCGAGGGCCGCGAGGTGCCGTCGCCCCGGCCGTGCGTGACGTCCTGGACGACGCTCTCCGCGACCAGGGTCAGCAGGCCCCGGGGACGCTCCTCCACGACGAGCAGTCGCCGGGGGCGCCGGCCCGATCCGGTCCCCGCCTCGATCGCCGGCCGCTGCCGGGACGGTGCGTCCGGGGCGGCCGCGGCCGGGCCCCGGTCCGCGGCGGGCCGCAGCAGCGTCTCGAAGTCCGGCCGGGTCACGGGCAGGAACAGCGTGAACGTGCTGCCCTGGCCCGCGACGCTGTCCACCGTGACCGCTCCGCCGAGCAGGTGCGCGATCTCCCGGGTGATGGACAGACCGAGCCCCGTGCCCCCGTACTTGCGGCTGGTCGTGCCGTCGGCCTGCTGGAAGGCGCCGAAGATCGACTCCAGGTGCTGCTCCGGAATGCCGATGCCGGTGTCCTTCACCCGGAAGGCCACCACGGAGCCGCCCCGCACCACGGAGCCGGGCACCTCGTCGTCCGCCGCGGGCTCGATCCGCAGCTCCACCCCGCCCCGCTCGGTGAACTTGACCGCGTTGGACAGCAGGTTGCGCAGCACCTGCCGCAGCCGGGAGTCGTCGGTGAGCAGGTCGGCCGGCGCGCCCGGGGCCGTCGTCACGGTGAAGTCCAGGTTCTTCTGCATCGTCATGGGCCGGAAGGTGGCCTCGACGTACTCGATGAGCTGGCGCAGCGTCACCAGCTCGGGGCTGACGTCCATCTTCCCGGCCTCGACCTTGGACAGGTCGAGGATGTCGTTGATCAGCTGCAGCAGGTCCGAACCGGCGGAGTGGATGATCTGCGCGTACTCGACCTGCTTCGGGCTGAGGTTGCGCGAGGGGTTCTGGGCGAGCAACTGGGCCAGGATCAGCAGGCTGTTCAGCGGGGTGCGCAGCTCGTGGCTCATGTTCGCCAGGAACTCCGACTTGTACTTCGAGGCCAGCGACAGCTGCTGGGCCCGTGCCTCGAGCTCCTGCCGGGCCTGTTCGATCTGGAGGTTCTTCGCCTCGATGTCCCGGTTCTGCGTCGCCAGCAGCGCGGCCTTCTCCTCCAGCTCGGCGTTGGAGTGCTGGAGTTCCTCCTGCTGCGTCTGCAGCTCCGCCGAGCGCTGCTGGAGTTCGGCGGTCAGCCGCTGCGACTCGACCAGCAGCTCGTCGGTGCGGGCGTTGGCCACGATGGTGCTGACGTTGACGCCGACGGTCTCCATCAGCTGGGCCAGGAAGTCCTGGTGGATCTGGGTGAACGGGGTCACCGACGCCAGTTCGATGACGCCGAGGACCTGGCCCTCGACCACGATGGGCAGCAGCACCAGCGCGGTCGGCACCACCCGGCCGAGCCCGGAGGAGATGGTCACGTAGTCCGGCGGCAGCTCGTCCACCGTGATGGTGCGGCGGCTGCGGGCGGCCTGGCCGACCAGGGTGCGGCCGAAGGGGATCCGGGTGGGCCGGGCGTCGTCGTCGGGGTAGCCGTAGGAGCCGACGAGCCGCAGCTCGGGGCCGCCGTCGCCGTCCTCCGCGAGGTAGAAGGCGCCGTACTGGGCCGACACCAGCGGCACCAGCTCGTCCATGATCAGTTCGGCGACCACGGGCAGGTCGCGGTGTCCCTGCATCAGACCGGAGATCCGGGCCAGGTTGCTCTTGAGCCAGTCCTGCTCCTGGTTGGCCCGGGTGGTCTCGCGCAGGGACTCCACCATCGAGTTGATGTTGTCCTTGAGCTCGGCGACCTCACCGGAGGCCTCCACGGTGATCGAACGCGTCAGATCGCCCTCGGCGACGGCGCTCGCGACCTCGGCGATCGCCCGCACCTGCCGGGTGAGGTTCCCGGCCAGTTCGTTGACGTTCTCCGTCAGCCGCTTCCAGGTGCCCGAGACCCCCTCCACCTCGGCCTGTCCGCCGAGGCGTCCCTCGGTGCCGACCTCGCGGGCGACGCGGGTGACCTCGTCGGCGAAGGCGGAGAGCTGGTCGACCATCGTGTTGATGGTCGTCTTCAGCTCCAGGATCTCGCCGCGCGCGTCGACGTCGATCTTCTTCGACAGGTCGCCCCGGGCCACCGCGGTCGTCACCAGCGCGATGTTGCGCACCTGACCGGTGAGGTTGTTGGCCATGGAATTGACGTTGTCGGTGAGGTCCTTCCAGGTGCCGGCGACGTTCGGCACGCGCGCCTGTCCGCCGAGGCGTCCTTCGGTGCCGACCTCGCGGGCGACGCGGGTGACCTCGTCGGCGAAGGCGGACAGCGTGTCGACCATGGTGTTGATGACGTCGGCCAGCGCGGCGACCTCGCCCGCGGCCTCGACCCTGATCCGCTGCGACAGGTCGCCCCGGCCCACGGCGGAGGCGACCTGGGCGATGGAGCGGACCTGACCGGTCAGGTTGGACGCCATCACGTTGACGTTGTCGGTGAGGTCCTTCCAGGTGCCCGAGACGCCCCGCACCTGGGCCTGTCCGCCGAGGCGTCCCTCGGTGCCGACCTCGCGGGCGACGCGGGTGACCTCGTCGGCGAAGGCGGAGAGCTGGTCGACCATCGTGTTGATGGTGTTCTTGAGTTCGAGGATCTCACCGCGGGCGTCGACGGTGATCTTCTGCGACAGGTCGCCCTTGGCGACGGCCGTCGCCACCAGCGCGATGTTGCGGACCTGGCCGGTCAGATTGCCCGCCATGAAGTTCACCGAGTCGGTGAGGTCGCGCCAGGTCCCCTTCACGCCCTGCACGTCGGCCTGTCCGCCGAGGCGTCCTTCGGTGCCGACCTCGCGGGCGACGCGGGTGACCTCGTCGGCGAAGGCGGAGAGCTGGTCGACCATCGTGTTGATGGTGTTCTTGAGTTCGAGGATCTCGCCGCGGGCGTCGACGGTGATCTTCTGCGACAGGTCGCCCTTGGCGACGGCCGTCGTCACCTGGGCGACGTTGCGGACCTGCGCGGTGAGGTTGCCCGCCATGGCGTTCACCGAGTCCGTCAGGTCGGCCCAGGTGCCCGAGACCCCGGGAACCTCGGCCTGCCCGCCCAGGGCCCCTTCGGTGCCGACCTCGCGGGCGACGCGCGTCACCTCGGAGGTGAACACCGAGAGCTGGTCCACCATGCCGTTGAAGACCTTGGCGATGTCCCCCATGAGGCCGTCCGCGTCGTCCGGCAGCCGGGTGCCGAAGTCCCCGTCCCTCACGGCCGTCAGCCCCGCCAGGAGCTGCTTCAGCTCCTGGTCCCGGGGCACCGCGTCGGTTCCCTCGGCGTTCTTGCCGGTCATGCGCACCCTCGTTCCGCTCCCCAGGAGCTCTCGGCACCGAGAACTCGAAACCCCTCCGAGCCGTCTCCGGCCCGTCCCGTAAGTGCTGCGTTTCCGCTGTTCACGGATCTGCTTGATGAGAAATACGCCGCAGGCTAACCCAGGTTCCGGGCCGGTAACAAAGCGCGGCGAACGACCTCGGGACCCGGTCGGTGAAAGTCGCAGGAATCGTGCATACCCCGGTTCAACCGGGGTACCCAAGGCGGTTTCGGCCGGGAGTTCCGGCCGGTCCCGGCGGGGAGGGGGCGGCCCGCCGCACGGGAGGCGCCCGATCCGGGGGAGGGAAGCGGTGGCGCGGGAGCGCCGGCGTGCGGTTTTGGGTCCGCGCCCTCCGAATGCGCCCGCGCCTGACGGGTATTTGCTGCTGTGAGGCCGGGCGGCGGTCCGCGAGGTCCGCCGCCCGCTCAGGGAGCCGTTCTCATCGGGGAGGCAAGGAGCAGCGTGCCCATCGACAGCATCTGGTCGTACGCGCCGGACCTGACCAGCGTTCAGGGGCGGGACCTGACGGGGTACACCGTCGTCGCGCACGACGGCACCATCGGCCATGTGGACCGGCAGGCCGACCACCACGGCATGCGGCACCTCGTCGTCGACACCGGCGTCTGGGTCTTCGGCCGCAGCGTCCTCGTGCCGGTCGGCGTCGTCGCGAACATCGACCCGGGGGAGCGCCGCATAACGGTGTCGTGCAGCAGGACCGAGGTGAAGGCCGCACCCCGGTTCCGGACCGACAGCGAGACCATGGATCCCGAGTACCTCGGCAGGGTCGGTGATTACTATCACCGTCTGCCGCCCCGCGAGACCCCGACGGGGTGAGCGCCGGGCCGGGAGCGGCGGCGCGCGGCCGTGGTGGCGCGCGTCGCCGACGGGGTCACCAGGGCAGGAAGACGTGGATGTCCTTGCCGCGGTCGTCGCTGACGACGCTGACCTGATCGCACAACGTGTGGATCAGGTGCCAGCCGATGCCGCCCCCGCCGCGGTTCGGGTGGAAGGGCCGCGGGGCCGGCTCGGTGGTGCTCGTGTCGCGCATCACCACGTGCACACCGTCGAACGTCCTGCGCAGGCGCAGCTGGAAGGGCCCCGGCGCGTACTGGACCGCGTTGGCGGCCAGTTCCGTGACGACCAGGAGTATGTCGTCCCAGTGTTCCGGAGCCGACGGCGTCGACACGCGGGCCAGGTCGAAGAGGAACTCCTCCGCGACCAGGCGTGCGTCCGTGACGTCGTGCAGCTCCCCGGGGAAGCTGGCGACGCGGCTCGTGATCTCCTCGGCAGCCAGTGTCCTGTCCCAATGCGGCTCGGTTGCCATCTTGCCTTCCAAGCCCCGACGTCGCGGGGCGGTCGTCCGTTTCCGTCTCCCGTCTGTGGGTTCCCGCCCCGGCGGAGCCTACGCGCCCGCATGCCCGTGAGCGGTCGGTGACAAACACGTCACCCGCAGCCGCGCCCCCGCCCGGGCCGGGGCGCGGCGCCGCGCCCCGGAGCAGAGAACGGGACGGGCGCGTCGTACGGCCGCGCGTCGCCGGTCCCCGGGCACGCGGGACACGTGAAACACGTGAAACACATGAAAGGGGGGTGCCCGCCGGTCGTCCACCGGCGGGCACCCCCCTTCACGTCGGGCGGTCAGCGGAACACGTTGTCCGAGTCGTCCCAGCCCGACACCTCCTCGTGGACCTCGGTCCGCCGCGGCCGCGGCCGCGACCGCGACTGGTACATCGCGTCGATCTCCAGCGCGTAGTGCCGCACTATCTCGTCCCGGCGCAGCTTCATCGACGGCGTGAGCAAGCCGTTGGCCACGTCGAAGGGTTCCGGCAGCACCCGGAAGACCCGGATCGATTCCGAGCGCGACACACTGCTGTTGGCCGCGGCGACCGCCCGCGCGACCTCCTCGCGCAGCGCGTTCTCCTCCCGGGCCTCCCGGGTGGGCGCGTCGCCCGGCAGGGACAGGGCCGCCCGCCAGTGGACCAGGAACTCCGGGTCCAGCGTGATCAGGGCACCCACGCAGGGCCGGTTGTCGCCCACCACGACGGCCTGGTGGACCAACGGGTGCATCCGCAGCCGCTGTTCCAGCGCCGCCGGCGCCACGCTCTTGCCGCTGCTGGTGATGATGACGTCCTTCTTGCGGCCGGTGATCGTGAGGTAGCCCTCGGTGTCCAGCCGGCCGAGGTCGCCGGTGGCCAGCCAGCCGCCGCGCAGCGCGGCCCGGGTCGCGCTCTCGTCGCCCACGTACCCCTGGAACACCGACGGCCCGCGCACCAGGATCTCCCCGTCGTCTGCCACCCGGATCCCGGTGCCCGGCAGCGCCTGCCCGACGGTCCCGGACTTCTCCCGGCCGAACGGCTGCATCGTCACCCCGCCGCCGGTCTCGGTGAGTCCGTAGCCGTCGTGGACGTAGATGCCGATCCCCTCGTAGAAGAGGGAGAGGTCGCGGTTGAGCGGCGAGCCGCCGGAGGTGGCCCGGCGGACCCGGCCGCCCAGCGCCTCCCGCAGCCTGCGGTAGACCGTGCGCTCGTACAGGGCGTGCTGCAGCCGCAGGTCGAGGCCCGGTCCGGGGCCGCGGCCCAGCCGCTGGCGCTCCAGCGCGGCGGCGAAGTCCCGCGCCGTGTCGGCGGCCCGCTCGAACAGGGCGCCGCGGCCCGACTGCTGCGCCGTGCGCAGGAAGTTCTTGTAGATCTTCTCCAGCAGCGACGGGACGGCGTACAGATAGGTGGGCCGGAAGGTGCGCAGGGCCGAGGCCAGGGCCTCCCCGCCGATGTCGGGTTCGTGTCCCATCAGCAGGCCGCCGCGCACGCACAGCCCCTGGATCATCAGGCCGTAGACATGGGAGAAGGGGAGGAAGGCGAGGACGGCGCCCTGCTCCCCGGGCGGTGCCGCCGTGTGCCCCCAGCCCGCCAGCAGGGTGTCGCAGGGAAAAGCCAGATTGCGGTGGCTCAGGGCGCAGCCCAGGGCACGGCCCGAGGTGCCGGAGGTGTAGGCGATGGCGGCCGTGGAGTCCGGCAGCACGATGCGGCGCATCGAGTCGACCGTGGCCAGCGGAATGTACTCGCCGCGCGCCACCAACTGGTCCAGCGCGCCCGCGTCCAGCTGCCAGACGTGCCGCAGCAGCGGCAGCGAGGCGCACACGGACCCGACGGTCATCACGCCCTGCTCGTCCTCGACCAGCACGGCCACGCAGCCGGAGTCCCTGAGGATCCACTCCACCTGGTCGCGCGAGGAGGTCGGATAGATCGGGACGACCTCGGCGCCCACGGTCCACAACGCGTGGCACAGGAGGGTCCACTCGTACCGGGTGCGGGCCATGATCGCCACCCGCCGGCCGGGGGAGATCCCCGACGCGATCAGACCCTTGGCCAGGTCGACGACCGCGTCGCGGAACTCCACGGCGGTGATCTCCTCCCAGGTGGAGGAGGTCGGCGACGTGCGGTGGGCGAGCATCGGCAAGGTGGGGTCCTGGGCCGCCGTCTCGAACAGGCTGTCGGCGAGACCGCCGGTCAGGGGCGAGACGGAGGGGGGAGCGAGAGCGTGGTCGCGCATGCACTGCTCCTGACGTGTACGGGGTGTGACTCGGCCGACGGGCACGGTCATCGGCGGTGCCTGAATGTAGCCGAGCCGGAGCATCCGGGGGCCGGGATCACGACAACTGTTCCCACACTGATGATCTCGGCGGTATCGGGGGACCCGGACGGCATGAGCTACGTCAATCCAGATCCCGAACCGGAACGCACCACCGGTCTCGAACCGGGCGGCGGCGTCCCCCCGGGCGAGACCCCGCCCGCGGAGAGCAGCATGCCCGAGGCCGGCCCCTACCAGGCGGAGAGCCATGCCAGGGGCTGGGCCAAGGGCCCCATGACCGTGATCCTCATCCTCGTGGTGCTGGTCGCGGCCTTCTTCCTCGCCTACGCCCTCGTGCTCATCCTCTGAGGACCCGCCGGGGGCCCGGCCGGCGGGTCCTCGGGACCCTGTCCGGACCGGGCCGCCCGCGGGTGCCTCACGTCTGGGTGTGCCGTATGCACTCCGTGACGACGTCCCGCAGGCTTCCGGTGCGCTCCAGCAGTTCGCGCTGCACCCGCGCCCCGTTGCCGCCGCGCAGCAGCCCGGCGCAGCCCTCCCGGGCCCGCTCGAGGTCCCCGAGCTCCTCCAGCGCCTCGGTGACGTGGTCGAGCAGGGCCCGCACGACCGCCTCGGCGGACATGCGGCGCATGCTCTCCGGGTGCAGCAGCTCGCCCGTCAGTCCTGACCGGGCCGCCTGCCAGGCGGCCAGCCGGAGCAGGCTGACACCGGGGTCGAGAGGCTCCCGGCCGGCCTTCCACTCGCGTGCGGCGGTCTCCACGAGCCCGCGGGCGAGCGTGGCGATCAGGCTCGCGGTCTCCGCGTGCAGACAGACGTCGGAGACCCGGATCTCCACCGTGGGGTACCGCTGGGACAGCCGCGCGTCGAAGTAGACCATCCCCTCGTCCAGGATGGCGCCGGTGGCCACCATGTCGGCGACCCGCCGGTGGTACCGCGCGGCCGAGCCGAAGACCTCCGTCGGGCCGGCCGACGGCCAGCGCTGCCAGACCCGGCTGCGGTAGCTGCTGTACCCCGAGTCCGTGCCCTGCCAGAACGGCGAGTTCGCGCTGAGCGCCGTCAGCACCGGCAGCCAGGGCCGCAGCCGGTCCACGACGCCGACCCCCTCCTCGTCGGACTCGACGGACACATGGACGTGGCAGCCCATGACGAGCTGCTCCCGGGTGGCGATGCCGTACTGCTCCTCCATCCACTGGTACCGCCGGTTGACGCCGACGGAGGGGCTGACCGGCAGCGGCGAGGTGGCGAGCGCGGCGACCGTGCAGCCGATCTCCCCGGCGTGCCCGGCGGCCTCCTTGCGACAGCGGACGATCTCCGCGTGCAGGCTCTCCATCGAGGACTGCGGATGCGTGGCGAACTCCAGCATCTGCTCGTGCAGTTCCTTCTCGAAGACGTCCCGCTCCGCGCCGTCCCGCTCGGCCCGGGCGAGCACCGCCGCGGACATCGCCCGCGGTTCACCCGTCTCCGGATCGACCAGGAGGAGCTCCTCCTCCACTCCGACGGTGCGCACTGCTGCCGCCTTTCCGTGATGCCGTGACGACGCCGAGACCTCCTCGGTCGTACGACCCCGAATGCCCCGCTCGGGGCGTCGGACACCTGGCGGCGCCGTCGGGCCTCACGGAGCGGTCGGCACCAGCCACACCGTCGCGAGCGGGGGCAGTGTGAGCCGGACGCAGCCGTCCTCGGGCTTGACCGGATCCGGGTTCACGACGTCCCCGCCGCCGTAGCGGACGGCATCGGTGTTCAGCACCTCCTGCCAGGCGATCACGTCGTCGCCGACGCCGAGCCGGTAGTCGTGCCGGAGCACGGGGGAGAAGTTCGACACCGCCAGCAGCGGCCGGCCCTCGGCGTCGTACCGCAGGAACGCGAAGACGTTGTCGTCGGCGGCGTCCACCGCGACCCAGCGGAAGCCGGACGGGTCGGTGTCGCGCTGCCACAGCGCCGGGGTCGCCCGGTAGCGCGCGTTGAGGTCGCGCACCAGGTCCCGCACTCCGCGGTGGTCACCCGCGGAGTGGTACCCGTCGTCGAGCAGCCACCACTCCGGGCCCTGTTTCTCGGACCACTCGGCCCCCTGGGCGAACTCCTGCCCCATGAACAGCAGTTGTTTACCGGGGTGGGCCCACATGAAGCCGAGGTAGGCACGGACGTTCGCGCGCCGCTGCCACCAGTCGCCGGGCATCTTGGACACCAGCGCCTGCTTGCCGTGCACCACCTCGTCGTGCGAGATGGGCAGCACGTAGTTCTCGCTGTAGGCGTACACCATCGCGAAGGTCATCTCGTGGTGGTGGTACTTGCGGTGGACCGGCTCGTGGGAGACGTACTCCAGCGAGTCGTGCATCCAGCCCATGTTCCACTTCAGGCCGAACCCGAGCCCGCCGGTGTCGGTGGGGCGGGTCACCCCGCCCCAGGCCGTGGACTCCTCCGCGATGGTCACCACGCCGGGGCAGCGCCGGTAGACGGTCGCGTTCATCTCCTGCAGGAACGCCACCGCCGCCAGGTCCTCCCGGCCGCCGTGCACGTTGGGCTCCCACTGGCCGTCCTCGCGCGAGTAGTCCAGGTAGAGCATGGAAGCGACCGCGTCCACGCGCAGACCGTCGATGTGGAACTCCTGGCACCAGTACACGGCGTTGGCGACGAGGAAGTTGCGCACCTCGGTGCGGGCGAAGTCGAAGGTGTACGTGCCCCAGTCGGGGTGCTCCGCGCGCCGGGAGTCACCGGGCTCGTACAGCGGGTCCCCGTCGAACTCGGCCAGCGCCCAGTCGTCCTTCGGGAAGTGCGCCGGCACCCAGTCCATGATCACGCCGATGCCGGCCCGGTGCAGCGCGTCGACCAGGTACCGGAAGTCGTCGGGGGTGCCGAGCCGGGCGGTCGGCGCGTAGAAGCCGGTGACCTGGTAGCCCCAGGACGGACCGAAGGGGTGCTCGGCGACCGGCATCAGCTCCACGTGCGTGAAGCCCAGGTCCTTGACGTACGCGGGCAGCACCTCGGCGAGCTCGCGGTACGACAGCCCCGGGCGCCAGGACGGCAGGTGCACCTCGTACACCGAGAACGGCGCCTGGTGCACGGGCACCTCGGCCCGGCGCTCCAGCCACTGCGCGTCGCCCCACTCGTAGTGCGAGGAGGTGACGACCGACGCCGTGTTCGGCGGCTCCTCCGTGCGGCGGGCCATCGGGTCGGCCTTGAGGAACCGGTGGCCGTACCGGGAGTGGATCTCGAACTTGTACCGGGTGCCCTCGCCGACGCCCGGCAGGAACAGCTCCCACACCCCGGAGGAGCCCAGCGACCGCATCGGGAACGCCGTGCCGTCCCAGTGGGTGAAGTCCGCGGCGAGCCGCACGCCCCGCGCGTTCGGCGCCCACACCGTGAAGCGGGTACCGGTCACGCCCTGGTGCGTCATGGGGTGCGCGCCGAGGGCCGTCCACAGCTCCTCGTGCCGGCCCTCGCCGATCAGGTGCAGGTCGAGCTCGCCCAGCGCGGGCAGGAACCGGTACGGGTCGTGCGTCTCGACGGCCTCGTCCTCGCCGTAGGCCACCGCCAGGGTGTACGCGGGGATCGCGTCCAGCGGCAGGACGCCGGAGAACAGGCCGTCGCCCTCCGAGACGAGCGGGGTGCGCACGCCGTCGACGACCACGCCCACCTCGCGCGCGAAGGGCCGCAGCGCCCGGACGGCGATCCCGCCGGGCACCGGATGGGCGCCGAGCAGCGCGTGCGGATCGTGGTGGGCGCCGGCCAGCAGGCGTCCCCGGTCGGCCGGATCGAGGGCGGGTGCGGTCCGGGGGGCCGCGGGGGCGGACGGGACGGGCCCGGCCGGCTCGGGGAGCGGGGTGTCATGCAGGGCCACGGCTTCAGTCTCCTCTCACGGCGAGGCGCTCGATTGCCGCCATGGGTACGGGCAGCCAGTCGGGTCGGTGCCGGGCCTCGTACAGCACCTCGTACACGGCCCGGTCCGTCTCGTAGGCGCGGAGCAGGCCGTGCTTCTTGCGCGGGTCCCAGCCGGCGCGGGCCGCGTAGCCCGCGCAGTAGGCCTCCCGGCAGCGCCGCGCCCACTCCGGGCGCCAGGGACGGCGCTGGCGGGCGGCGTAGTCGAAGGAGCGCAGCATCCCGGCGATGTCCCGCACCGGGGAGTGGGCGCTGCGCCGTTCGGAGAGCGGCCGGGACGGCTCGCCCTCGAAGTCGATGACGAACCACTCGCGCCCGGCCCGCAGCACCTGGCCCAGGTGCAGGTCGCCGTGGATGCGCTGGGCGGGCGGCCCGGGATCGCAGGTGGTCAGCGCGGCGAAGGCGGAGCGCAGACCCGGCACGAACGGCTGGAGCGCGGGGACGCAGTGCGCCGCGGCCGTCAGCCGCTCGGTCATCGCCGCGGCCGTCCGGCCGTTCTCCCCGGGCACGCCCAATGGGAAGGCCGAGGCCAGCGCCAGGTGCACGTCCGCCGTGGCCCGGCCCAGCGCGTACGCCTGCACGGTGAAGTCGTCACCGGCGGCGAGCGCGTCGAGGGCCAGCGCCCAGCCGTCGGAGGCGTCGCGCAGATAGGGCTGGAGCACACCCAGCGTCGCCTGGAAGGGGTGCGTGGTGCAGAACCAGGCCACCGGGGCGGGGACGCGGTGGCAGCCCTGGGCGGCCAGCGCGCCCGGCACCTCCAGGTCCGGGTTGACGCCGGGCTGGATGCGCCGGAAGACCTTCAGGATGTACTCGTCGCCGTACACCAGGGAGGAGTTGGACTGCTCGGTGTCCAGCAGCCGCGGCACCAGTCCGGCGGGCACCGGCTGGGACGCGTCGCACTCGAAGCGCAGCGGGCCCGACGTGCCGGGGCGGCGCAGCCGCTCCAGGAGCAGTTGGGTCGTGCGCGGATCGTGGAGGGCGTCGTAGACCGTCCGCCCTGCCAGCCGCCCGTCCTGCACCTGGCCGATGAGCGCCCGGCCGAGACGCGGCGAGGGGGTCTCCCGGACGCCGAGGAGGAGCTGGTAGCAGTCGCCGGCCGGGGGCGTGCCGCCGGGGGCCGGCACGCCCCCGTGGTCGGCGTGGACCAGCATGTGCAGGCAGCGCGGGAACAGTTCCGTCATCGACAGCACCCAGAGGTCGGTGACGGGCCGGTCCTTGCCGGCGAACCAGCGTTGCCGCGGCAGCCACTCGCGCAGCAGTCCGGTGAGTGACCCCATGTGCTCGGCGGGTGCGCTCCGCGGGAGCAGGAATGCGGTCTTCGTCATGGTGACGCCTCCTCTCGCCGGCGCACGCTCACAGTCGTCGGCCGGTGCGGGATGCGACTCGGGTGAGCCGGAACCAGTAGAAGCCGTGGCCCCCGAGGGTCAGCAGGTACGGCAGTTCGCCGATGGCCGGGAAGCGCACCCCGCCGAAGAGCTCGACCGGGTGGCGTCCCCGGAAGGCGCCGAGGTCGAGTTCGGTGGGCTGGGCGAAGCGGGAGAAGTTGTTGACGCAGAGCACCAGGTCGTCCTCGTGCTCGCGCAGGAAGGCGAGGACGGCGGGGTTGGAGGAGGGCAGTTCGGTGTAGGAGCCCAGGCCGAAGGCCACGTTCTGCTTGCGGATCTCGATCATGCGGCGGGTCCAGTGCAGCAGCGAGGACGGCGAGGCCATGGCGGCCTCGACGTTGGTGACCTGGTAGCCGTAGACCGGGTCCATGATGGTGGGCAGGAAGAGCCGGCCGGGGTCGGAGGAGGAGAAGCCGGCGTTGCGGTCGGGGGTCCACTGCATCGGGGTGCGGACCGCGTCGCGGTCGCCGAGCCAGATGTTGTCGCCCATGCCGATCTCGTCGCCGTAGTACATGACCGGGGAGCCGGGCAGGGACAGCAGCAGGGCGGTGAACAGCTCGATCTGGTTGCGGTCGTTGTCCAGCAGGGGGGCCAGGCGGCGGCGGATGCCGATGTTGGCGCGCATGCGGGGGTCCTTGGCGTACTCCGCCCACATGTAGTCGCGTTCCTCGTCGGTGACCATCTCCAGGGTCAGCTCGTCGTGGTTGCGCAGGAAGATGCCCCACTGGCAGCCGGCCGGGATGGCCGGGGTCTTGGCCAGGATCTCCGAGACCGGGTAGCGCGACTCGCGCCGCACGGCCATGAAGATGCGGGGCATGACCGGGAAGTGGAAGGCCATGTGGCATTCGTCGCCGCCGGCGGCGTAGTCGCCGAAGTAGTCGACGACGTCCTCGGGCCACTGGTTGGCCTCCGCCAGCAGGACGGTGTCGGGGTACTGGGCGTCGATCTCCTTGCGGACCCGTTTGAGGAAGGCGTGGGTGGCGGGGAGGTTCTCGCAGTTGGTGCCCTCGGCCGCGTACAGATACGGCACCGCGTCGAGCCGGAAGCCGTCGATGCCCAGGTCCAGCCAGAAGCGCAGGGCCGCCAGGATCTCCTCCTGCACGCGCGGGTTCTCGTAGTTGAGGTCCGGCTGGTGGGAGAAGAAGCGGTGGAAAAAGTACTGGCCCCTGACCGGGTCGTAGGTCCAGTTGGAGGCCTCGGTGTCGACGAAGATGATCCGGGCGTCCTGATAGCCCTTGTCGTCGTCGGCCCACACGTAGAAGTCGCCGTAGGGGCCGTCGGGGTCCGTGCGGGACGCCTGGAACCAGGGGTGCTGGTCGCTGGTGTGGTTCATGACGAAGTCGATGATCACGCGCATGCCGCGCTGGTGCGCGGAGTCGACGAACTCCACGAAGTCGGCGAGGTCGCCGAAGTCGGGGAGCACGGCGGTGTAGTCGGAGACGTCGTAGCCGCCGTCGCGCAGCGGCGACCTGAAGAAGGGCGGCAGCCACAGGCAGTCGACGCCCAGCCACTGCAGGTAGTCCAGTTTGGCGGTCAGCCCCTTCAGGTCACCGATGCCGTCGCCGTTGCTGTCCTGGAAGGAGCGGACGAGCACCTCGTAGAAGACGGCGCGTTTGAACCACTCCGGGTCCCGGTCCCGGGCGGGAGTGTCCTCGAAGGTGTCCGGCACTGGCTCGTTCACGGTCATGACGTTCCTGGCCCTCCGTTTCGCTGTGCGGCGGGCGGTCGCTGGACGTGCAGGACGTGGGCGGGAGCCCGCCCCGGTTCCAGCCGCACGTAGGCGGTCCTGCCCCAGTGATAGGTCTCGCCGGTGAGCTCGTCGCGCACCGGCACCGACTCGTGCCAGTCCAGGCCGAGTTGCGGCATGTCCAACGAGACCGTGGCCTCCTGGGTGTGGTGGGGGTCGAGGTTGGCCACCACGAGCACGACGTCGTCGCCGCTGCGCTTGCTGTACGCGATGACGGCGTCGTTGTCGGCCCCGTGGAAGCGGAGGTTTCTGAGGCGGTGGAGCGCGGGGTGTGCCCGCCGGATGGTGTTGAGGCGGGTGATCAGCGGGGCGATGGTGCGGCCCTCGCGCTCGGCGGCCTCCCAGTCGCGGGGCCGCAGCTGGTACTTCTCCGAGTCGAGGTACTCCTCGCCGCCCTCGCGCAGCGGGGTGTTCTCGCACAGCTCGTAGCCGCTGTAGATGCCCCAGGCGGGCGCGAGGGTGGCGGCCAGCACCGCGCGGACCTCGAAGGCC
Organism: Streptomyces viridosporus T7A; assembly: GCF_008704515.1. NCBI lineage: Bacteria > Bacillati > Actinomycetota > Actinomycetes > Kitasatosporales > Streptomycetaceae > Streptomyces > Streptomyces viridosporus. The sequence continues at coordinate 1,133,371 of NZ_CP023700.1, read as the reverse complement.
GGCCGGCCGCCGTGCTGCAGGTAGGCGGGCAGGATGTCGGGGGTGTTGGCGAACAGGTTGGGCCGCATGTAGCAGGCGGCCTCCCCGGCCAGCTCGGTGAGGTACTCGGTCAGCTCCCGCTTGGTGGTGCGCCAGGTGAAGTAGGTGTAGGACTGCTGGAAGCCGATCTGCGCCAGGGTGTGCATCATCGCCGGCCGGGTGAACGCCTCCGCCAGGAAGACGACGTCGGGGTCGGCGCGGTTGACCTCCCCGAGCACCCGCTCCCAGAACACCACCGGCTTGGTGTGCGGGTTGTCCACCCGGAAGATCCGCACCCCCGCCGCCATCCAGTGCCGCAGCAGCCGCACCGTCTCGGCCACCAGCCCGTCCAGGTCGGCGTCGAACGCGATCGGGTAGATGTCCTGGTACTTCTTCGGCGGGTTCTCCGCGTACGCGATGGAGCCGTCGGGCCGGTGGTGGAACCACTGCGGGTGCTTGTGCACCCAGGGGTGGTCCGGCGAGCACTGCAGCGCGAAGTCCAGCGCCACCTCCAGCCCCAGCCCGGCGGCCCGCCGCACGAACCAGGCGAAGTCCTCCTCGGTGCCCAGCCGCGGGTGCACCGCGTCGTGCCCGCCCTCCGGCGAGCCGATCGCCCACGGCACCCCGACGTCGTCCGGGCCGGCGGTGAGGGAGTTGTTGGGGCCCTTGCGGAAGGTGGTGCCGATCGGGTGGATCGGCGGCAGGTAGACCACGTCGAAGCCCATCGCGGCGATCGCCTCCAGCCGGCGGGCCGCGGTGCGGAAGGTGCCGTGCGGCTGCTCGGGCGTGCCCTCCGAGCGGGGGAAGAACTCGTACCAGGCCCCGTACAGCGCCCGCTCGCGCTCCACCAGCAGCGGCAGCGGCGCGCTGCCGGTCACCAGCTCCCGCAGCGGGTACCGCGCCAGCACCGCCGCCACCTGCGGCGTCAACGCCGCCGCCAACCGGGTGGCGCAGGGCAGGGAGCCGTCGCGCAGGGTCCGTGCCGCGGCGAGGACCACGGCCTGCCCGTCGTCCTGCGGCACCCCGGCCGCCGCCCGCTCGTACAGGTCGGCGCCCTCCTCCAGGACCAGACCGGTGTCGATGCCCGCCGGAACCTTGATCGTGGCGGTCCTGCGCCAGGTGGTGATCGGGTCGCCCCAGCCCTCCACGGTGTACGTCCACAGCCCGGGCGCACCGGCGGTGACCTCCGCCCCCCACCGGTCCGTGCCCGGAGCCAGCTCCCGCATCGGCGTGAACGGCCCCGGGCGTCCCTCGGGGTCCCTCAGGACGACATTGGCGGCCACCGCGTCGTGCCCCTCGCGGAACACGGTGGCCGTGACCTCGAACGTCTCGCCCACGACGGCCTTCGCCGGCCGTCTGCCGCAGTCGACGGACGGCCGGACGTCCCGCACCGGGATACGGCCGACGGCCCGGGTCGTCTTCATGGATCTGCACCTCCGCCGTGCTCGACGCCGGGCCGGCGCCCGGGCGTGGGGACCAAATGCGGCGGGAAGGCCCTTACCTTCCCGCCGGGGAGCGCCGCTGCGTCGTCGGCGGGCCCCGTCTGACCGCGACGGTCGGGCAGGGCCCGTCGTGCTGTTCCTGCGGATGGGTGACGGGGGTGGTGCGCAGGTACCGTTCGGCGGCGTCCGCCGCCTCCCGGGCGCAGCGCTTGCCCATCAGCACGCAGAGGGTGTAACCGGAGTCCTCGAAGGTGGCCCGCACCGTGCGGTCGGCCGGAGCGGCGAGCATCACGCGTTCCCAGGCCCGGTAGCGACGCAACTGCCGGGCGACTTCGGCTTTGGCGGGTAGCAGCATGGCGCCGTTCACCTTTCCGTGGCTCGATGGAGGGCGCGTTGTCCCGGTGGTCGGGCGGCAGCCGTGCGCGCAGCGGCACGGACCCGTAACGGCGATCGAGGTCTTCACACATGGTGCACGGGTGATGACCCACCGTCTTGTTGGATTTTCAACCAGTCATGGTGGCCGTGAAGCGCTCAGATGTCGTCGCACCCGCCTCAGGCGTGCGCTCGTGTTGCACGAATGGACCAACCCCCTCACGCTGATGGTGACTCAGAAGCGATTCCCGCTCACGTTCCGTGTTCGGGGCCCGTCCCGCAGGGGCGGGAGGAACGGGAGCTTCGCGGTGAGGAGCCGACGACCATGAAGACCGCAGTGCCCTGCTACTACCACCTCGACGTGGAAGTCAGTCCGGAGAAAGTGGAACAGGTCAGCCGCATACTGGCCGCCCACCTCAGGTTCTGGGACCTCGAGAACCTGCGGGAGCCCGTCTGCCGCGGCACCGAGATGCTGCTGCGGGCCATCGACGAGCACGCCACCGACAAGAACACGTCGATCGAGATGTGGTGGAACGGCCAGCACCTCATCACCGCCGTCGGGGACAACGACCGGGCCCTGCGTCCCGACCAGGAGCTGCGGGGCTGCCTGCAGCACATCGCGGCGAGCAGCGACGGATGGGGTTGCTGCGCCACCGAGACCGGCAGCAAGGTCATCTGGTTCTCACGGCGCGCCCGCGCCGGCGAACGCGTCCCGCTGGTGCCGACCGGCCCCGACCCGCGCGAGAGCGAGGGCCTGGACGTGCCCCGGGAGATGCCCGTCACCCAGCTGACCGGCCTGGCCCGCACACCGAGCGGCGTGCTGGAGGAGGCCCGGTGACCCGGTCGCGGAACCGGATAGGGGCGCCCGTGTGGAGCGGGCGCCCCTATCCGCTGGGTGCGGCCTTCGACGGGGAGGGCACCAACTTCGCACTGTTCAGCGAGGTCGCCGAACGCGTCGACCTGGTCCTGGTGGACGACGACGGCCACCACGACACGGTCCGGCTCGCCGAGGCCGACGGCTTCGTCTGGCACGGCTACCTCCCCGGCGTCGGCCCCGGGCAGCGCTACGGCTACCGGGTGCACGGACCGTGGGACCCGGCGGCCGGCCACCGCTGCAACCCGGCGAAACTGCTCCTCGACCCCTACGCCACGGCGGTGGACGGGCAGATCGACAACCACCCCTCGCTCCACGAGCGCGACCCCGACGGCCCCGACCCGGCCGACAGCGCCGGGCACACCATGCTCGGTGTGGTGACCGACCCGGCCTTCGACTGGGGCGACGACGTCCGGCCCGGCCGCGCCTACGCCGACACCGTGATCTACGAGGCCCACGTCAAGGGCCTGACCCGCACCCATCCCGACGTCCCCGAGGAACTCCGCGGCACCTACGCCGGACTCGCGCACCCCGCGGTCGTCGAGCACCTGACCTCGCTGGGCGTCACCGCGGTGGAGCTGATGCCGGTGCACCAGTTCGTCCAGGACGGCGTGCTGCAGGGCCGCGGCCTGGCCAACTACTGGGGCTACAACACCATCGGCTTCTTCGCCCCGCACAACGCCTACGCCGCCCGCGGCACCCGGGGGCAGCAGGTCACCGAGTTCAAGGAGATGGTGAGGACCCTGCACGCGGCCGGGCTCGAGGTGATCCTGGACGTCGTCTACAACCACACCGCCGAGGGCAACGAGAAGGGCCCCACGCTCTCCTTCCGGGGGATCGACAACGGCTCGTACTACCGCCTGGTGGACGGCGACTGGTCGCACTACTACGACACCACCGGCACCGGGAACAGCCTGCTGATGCGTCACCCGTACGTGCTCCAGCTGATCATGGACTCGCTGCGGTACTGGGTCACCGAGATGCACGTCGACGGCTTCCGCTTCGACCTCGCGGCCACCCTGGCCCGGCAGTTCCACGAGGTGGACCGGCTGTCGGCGTTCTTCGACCTCATCCAGCAGGATCCGGTGATCAGCCGCGTCAAGCTGATCGCCGAGCCGTGGGACGTGGGCGAGGGCGGCTACCAGGTGGGCAACTTCCCGCCGCTGTGGTCGGAGTGGAACGGCAAGTACCGGGACGCCGTACGGGACTTCTGGCGCGGCGAGGAGCACACCCTCGCCGAGTTCGCGTTCCGGCTGACCGGCTCCTCCGACCTGTACGCGCACCACAGGCGCCGGCCGCGCGCCAGCGTCAACTTCGTCACCGCGCACGACGGCTTCACGCTGCGCGACCTCGTCTCGTACAACGACAAGCACAACGAGGCCAACGGCGAGGGCAACCGGGACGGCGAGAGCACCAACCGGTCCTGGAACTGCGGCGCGGAGGGCGACACCGACGACCCGGCCGTGCTCGAGCTGCGCGCCCGCCAGCAGCGCAACTTCCTCGCCACGCTGCTGCTGTCGCAGGGCATCCCGATGCTCTCCCACGGCGACGAGCTGGGCCGCACCCAGCACGGCAACAACAACGCCTACTGCCAGGACAACGAGACCTCCTGGATCGACTGGCGGCTGACCGGCGAACAGCGCGAGCTGCTGGACTTCACCCGGCGCCTCATCGCGCTGCGCCTCGCCCACCCCGTGCTGCGCCGGCGCCACTTCTTCCGCGGCGAGACCGTGCGCCACGCGGAGCAGCCGCTGCCCGACCTGGTGTGGCTGCTGCCGAACGCGGAGGAGATGACCGACGACGACTGGCAGCGCTCCGACGCCCACTCGGTCGGCGTCTTCCTCAACGGCGACGCCATCGCCGAGCCCGATCCGCGCGGCCGGCCCGTGGTCGACGACTCCTTCCTGCTGCTGCTCAACAGCCACTGGGAGGCGGTCGACTTCCGTCTGCCGGGCGCCGCCTACGGTGAGCGCTGGACGGCACTGATCGACACGGCCGATCCGGAGGGCGTCCCCGACGAGTCCGAGCACAAGGCCGGCACGGTCCTCACCGTGGGCCCGCGCAGCCTGGCACTCTTGTCCCGCCCGTCCCGCCCATCCCGCCCATCCCGTCCATCCCGTCCATCCCGTCCATCCCGCCCGTCCCGCCGGTCGTCCCGTACGGCACGGCGGTGACAGGCCGCGGCAGGCCCCACGGCCGGCCCGCCGCCGGTGGACCGGCATCCGGCGCGCCGCCCCGGGAAACCCGGGGCGGCGCGCCGTCGTCGCCTGCCCGGATCAGCGCTCGCGGCGCGAGGTCACGGTGAACCGGGCGCCCTCGTTGTCGCGCAGAACGGCCTCGTCGTCGGTGAGGGACAGCACGCTGCCGCCGTGCCGCTCGGCCGCACGGGCGCAGGCGGCCACGTCCTGCACGGAGAAGTGGACCTGCCAGTGCGGCCGGATCCGGGGGTCGGGAGCCGACTCCACCGCCCCCGACTCGATGCGCGCCACCAGGTCCCCCTCGCTGCGCAGCACCACCTCGTCGCCCTCGTACTGGACCTCGCAGCATCCGGGTTTGTCGGACGCCCAGTCGAAGACCTGGCCGTAGAAGATGGCGGCGTCGAACGCGTCACGGGTGTGCAGCCTGACGAACGCCGGTCGTGTGCGGCGCCAGGTGGGCCAGTCGGTGAACAGCTCGCCCTCCCAGATGCCGAAGGTCGCCCCGTCCCGGTCGGCCAGCAGCGCCCCGCGCCCGGGAGGCAGGGAGATCGGGCCGACCGCCAGGGTGCCGCCGCGCTCCTGCACCCGTGCCACGGTCTCGTCGGCGCTGCGCACGGCGAAGTACGGCGTCCACGCCGCCGCCATCTGCCCCATGCCGGCGATCCCCGCGATGCCCGCCACCGGCGCGCCGTTGGCCAGGGCGATCCGGAACCGGTCGCCGAGGCGGACCGGCCGCCACTGCCAGCCGAGCACGGCTCCGTAGAACTCCTCGGTCGTCTGCACGTCGTGGCTGGTCAGGCTCACCCAGCAGGGCGCCCCGAACACGGAGTGCGTGGAGAAGACGTCCGTCGCGCCGGCGGGGGAGGGCATGTCGTGGTTCATGGCAGTAGCGTCCTGATCTCGTCGGGCCCGGCAGCCACCGGAATGCCCCCAGTGTCCGCCGTGCCCCGGTGCGGGCGCCTGTCGAGTACCCCGGCGGGGGTGCCGAAACGGCGCCCCGGACCGCCCGCGGCCCGCCCCGGTGGCACAGGGCGGCACGAGTGGCGACGATGGAGGAGCCGGACACTGGGTGAAGGCACTCAAGCACCATGTGAAGGCAGTACGGGAGCGGCACACCGGACCGGGAGGTGACCATGCCCACGGACGGGGGTTCGGACCGGATCCTCCAGCTGGAGGAAGAGGTACAGCAGCTGAAGGACGCGGTCGTCTCGCACGCGGTGGTCGATCAGGCGATCGGCATGATCGTCGCGATCGGACGGGTCTCACCCGACCAGGGGTGGACGGTGCTGAAGGAGGTGTCCCAGCACACGAACATCAAGCTCCGCAGCATCGCCGAGATGATCCTCGCCTGGGGACGCACCGGTGTCATGCCCGCCGAGGTGCGGGCGGCGCTGGAGGACGTGCTGGACCGGTCCTGCCCCACCCAGGTCCCGGGTGCGCCGCCGGAACGCTGATCCGCCCGGCGGCGCCGCGCCCGCGGTCAGCCGGCCTCGGTCAGCAGTTCCTCGCGCAGCTGGGCGAAACAGCTGCTGAGCAGCCGGGAGACGTGCATCTGCGAGATGCCGAGGTGCTCGGCGATGGTGCTCTGCGTCATCCCCCGGAAGAACCGCAGGTAGAGGATGAGCCGCTCCCGCTCCGGGAGCGCCTCGAGGAAGGGCCGGACCGTCACCCGGTCGACGACCGTGTCGAACGCCGGGTCCGGTCCGCCGACCGAGTCCCCGAGGGCGTAGCCGTCCGTGCCGGGCATCTCCGCCTCCAGCGACAGCGCGGAGAAGCACTCCAGCGCCTCCATGCCGGTGCGCACCTCGCTCTCCGTCAGCCGGGCGTACGCGGCGATCTCGGGGACCGTGGGGGCCCGCCCCACGGTGGTCTGCGCCAGCTCCCTGGCCGCGTGCCGCACGCGGTTGCGCAGGTCCTGCACGCGGCGCGGGACGTGCAGGGTCCACATGTGGTCACGGAAGTGGCGCTTGATCTCCCCGGTGATGGTCGGCACGGCGTACGCCTCGAAGGCGTTGCCGCGCACCGGGTCGTAGTGGTCGACGGCCTTGACCAGGCCGAGGGCCGCCACCTGGTACAGATCCTCCAGAGCCTCGCCGCGCCCCCGGAAACGCACGGCGATCCGTTCGGCCATGGGCAGCCAGGCCTGGACCAGGTCGTCGCGCAGTGCCCTGCGCTCGGGCCCTTCGGGCAGCCGGGCCAGGCGTGCGAAGGCCTCGGCCGTGTGGGGGGCGTCGTCGTGGGGGTGCGGCTTCGTGGGATTGCCGGTACGCATGTGCGCACCTCCCTGAGCGGGTGCCGGGTGGACGGACACCGTGGGAAGCGCTCACTCGGACCACGAAAAGGTCCGGGGCCGGCGAGCCGGTTCCCACGGACGTGCCTCCGGTCCGAAGCACTGAGATTTCCTTTCCCGTACGTTACCCCTGTGAAACGGTTTCTTGAATTCGAGGGGCCGGTATTTCGCGGAGTACACGTTCCGGAACCAGGGGAATTCACGCCGTGAATTCCCCGTGGTTGGCGTGGGCGGCCGCGCCGCGCCGTCCGGCGGCACAGCGGGCCGCTTGTGCGGCGCGGCCGGTGATCACGGCGCCGGACGTGATGTGCGGCACGCCGTCGCGGTGGGCGGGGCGGCCCGCCCGGGGGGTTCCCCGGGATTCCCCCAGCGCAGCGCTTGATCGTCGATCAGATGCGGGCGAACCGCCTGACCACGGCGCATTCCGCTCATTTGACAGTGCCCTGAACCCACAGATAGGAAGCAGCCACGGAAGTCGAGAGGTGGACTGTGTACGAGCCGAACGTGGTCGGGGACTGGCAGGAGTACGACGAGCATGCCGGTCTGCGGGTCCGCGTCCACCGCCTGGAGGCGGGCGAGCCGCCGCGCGGACGGGACGACGCCGCCGAGGGGCTCGCGTATTTCAGCGTCCGTGTGACCGTCGAGAACCGCGGCGACAGGGCCGTCGGAATTCATCTCGAGGACGGCCAGATCGACGTACGGGTCGGCCCCGACGGGGAGAGCGCATTCGTCGACTGGCGCAACTCGCAGTTCATCGAGGGATTCGACGTCTATCCGCTGCGCCGCGCCACCGCCGTGCTCTACGCGGCCGGCCCCGAGGCGGCCCTGAGCCAGGTCGACGTCCAGGTGCAGTTGCGGGTGGACGAGGAGTGGACCGGCCGCCGGGTGTGGACGGGCCGGGCCGGTGCGCACGAGGGTGCGGCCGGGGCCCCCGTGGGCGCGTGCCGGGACAGCCTCGCGCACCAGGTGAGCGCCTTCCTGCAGGAGCAGGCGGAGGAGGGCACCGCCTGAGCTGCTGTCGGTGCGGGGCGCCGTCGATGGTCGCGCGGGCGCCCCGACGCGGCAGGGGGCGCGGCGGCCGACGTGCCGAGCGTGGCGGCCGGCCCCCGTGCGCGCGTTCGGCCGGATCTGGCCGGCCGGGGTGAAGTCCCGGGCCCGCGGGGGGAGTTGGCCCTTACGGTTCACGCGCGTACCCCGCGGTGCGGAGGGAGGTCAGGCGTTCGGGTCGAACGGGATGCCCGCCGGCTTGGCCGCGGCGAGGTGGGAGGCGAAACTCCCGTCCTTGAGGCCGAAGTTGGCGCTGCCGAAGTCATGGGAGGCGAGCTTGTCCCGCAGCCCGGCCGGGTAGCCGTTCCAGCCGACCAGTGCCGGGTACTGCCAACTGCCCCTGTGGTTCTCCGGTGGTTCGTCCCCCGCCCCCGCGAGGCGGAAGCAGTGCGTGCCGATGCCGTCCTTGTGGTACACGATCTTCGGGTGCGTCCCGTCGAAATGGACCGCCGAACGCGCGTGGATCGAGAACGAACCGTGCTGGGACGTCGAGACGTACTGCACCGTGCCGTCCCGCACCCACACCACGACGTGTTCCCAGTCGTGGCGGTGCCCGCCGAGGCTGGTGCCCGGCAGCGCCTGGTCCTTCTCGAAGTACAGGGCGTAGACGACGGCGCACCAGCCGTTGTTGCACGCGGAACGCGCGTAGCCGTTGGTGTTGTCCAGGTCGGAGGCGTCGCGGCAGTTGCCGTTGAGGGCGCCGGTCGGCTTGAGGCCGCCGTTGACGGCGCCGTCCGGACCGATCGCCGGTGTGGGGTAGCAGCCGTCGGTGTCGTAGTCGTAGGCGGGCTGGAACGTCCGCTCCAACTCGTCGGCGGAGGCCGGCAGGGCGGGCGGCGGTGCGGCGAAGGCGGTGGCGGGAAAGGCGATGACCAGCGCGACCGCACCGACGAGGCCGGCCAGCCATCTCCTGCGGTGCGTACGGGACGTGCTCGACGACACTGCGTCCTCCTCCTGGTCCGGGCGCAGCCCAACGGCTGTGGGGGGCAAGGGAGTTCAGCATCCCGGCTGCGCACTTCCGTGCCAAGGGGCCACAGGTGCACCGATGGTGAAGACGGGCCCGACGCTCGACGCGGCCGGGGTGTGCGCCGCACTCGTGCGCAACCGCGGCGGCCGGAAGCCCGCGCGGCACGGTGCCGCCGTCACCGGGGAGCGGGTCGTCGCGGGCCGGCCGGCGCCCGCTCGCCGGCCGGGAGGTGCGCCCCGCGATTGATTGAGTTAGGCAATGAGATGGTAAAGTGGGGCGCATGTCCACACCCCCGCTCCCCGACCCGCCCGCCTCCGCGGAAGTGGCCGAGATCGAGCGCGCGCTCAGCCGCATCACTTATCTGGGCTCGCGCGCCCGGCAGCACGAGCGGCTGATGGCCCTGGCGGGTGTGCCGCTGGACCGCGCCGCCGTCGCGCTGCTGCGGCAGATGGCCGACGTCGAGCCGATGCGGCCGGGGGAGCTGGCCGCCCGGCTGGGAGTGGAGGCCTCGCACGTCACCCGTACGGTGCAGCAGCTGCAGAGGACCGGTCATGTCACCCGTGTCCCGGACCCCGACGACCGCCGCGCCCAGCGCATCGAACTCACCGGGACCGGCCGGGAGGCCATAGCCCGGATCCGCGAGGCCGGGGCCCGGGCCATGCAGGTGGCGCTGGCCGACTGGTCGCCCGAGGACCTGCGGCGGCTCGCCACCCTCTTCCACCGCATGGTCGACGACTTCCTCGCCCACTCCGCCGACGAGGAGACGGAGCCCGCCCGGCCCTCCTGACACCGGCACCCCACCGCGCGTCCGCCCCGGCGCCCTCGCCGGGACCGCGCACGCCCACCGGGCCCACGGCCGCCTCGAACTCCACCCGGTCGGACTGCCCGCCACCGCGCCCACCGGGCGTCCGGCTCCCCGGCCGTGCCCACCGCCGACCCGCTGCCGCGCGCCCTGCCCCTCGCCCGCCCCGAGAACCCGCCGACGGCCCGGCGCCGCCGGCCCTCCGGCCGCATACCGCCCGGGGCGCACGGCCGCGGTTGAGAGGGCGTGACGATGGGCCGATCCTGGACGAATGGAAGACGCCTCGGCCGCGGTGGTCGTCGATGCCCGCGGCATCGTGACGGGGTGGAGCGAGGGCGCCCGGCGGCTGACCGGGCACCCGGCCGAGGAGGCCGTGGGGCGGGCCGTGCGGGAACTGCTCGCCGAGGACGTGCCGTCCGCCGCCCCGCCCCTGCCGTCGGGCCTCGTCGTGCTGCGCCACCGCGACGGCCACCCCGTGCCGCTCCGGCTGACGGTCCACCCCCTGCTGGACGCGCGGGGCGCGCCGGACGGACACGTGATCACCGTCGAGCGGCCCGGTGCGACGGACACCTCCCTGGCCGGGCAGGTGTTCCGGCAGGCGTCCCTGGCGATGTCCGTCTTCGACACCGAGCAGCGCTACCTGGGGATCAACGACATCGCCTGCCGGATGGCGGGCAGCACCGAGGCGGACCTGCTCGGCCGGGCCTATCTGGACACCGTCGAGGAGAACGACCCCGGCCGCAGCTTCGACCGCCATCTCCGCCGGGTCGCCCGGACGGGCGAGCCGCTGCACCTCGAGAGCTTCACCCGGGCCCCCTCCGGGAGCCGGCTGCACGCCTGGAACGTCGAGATGTGGCCCGTCCGCGACCCCTCCGGCGAGGTGGTCGGCACCGCCCTGGCGGCCTTCGACAGCAACGAGCAGCGCCGGGCCCGCGAACGGCTGGCGCTGCTGAACGAGGCCGCCGCCCGCCTCGGCACCAGCCTGGACGTGGTCCGCACGGCCGAGGAACTCGTGGCACTCATGGCACCCGGGTTCGCCGACTTCGCCGCCGTCGACCTGCTCGACTGGGTCCTCGACACCGACGACCCGTCGGCCTTTCCGGCCGACGGCGCCCTGCTGCGCCGTGTGGCGCACCGCTCGTCCACCGGGGGCGTCCCCGAGGCGGCCGTGCCCCTCGGCCGGACGGACGTCCGGTCGCCCTCCTCCCCTCCCGCACGGGCACTGCGGGAGGGCAGGACGGTGCTGGTACGCGCGGGCGATCCGGACTTCGACCGGTGGGCGGGCGAGTGCGGCCGGCCGGTCCCGGCGGACGACCGGCCGGTCCCGGCCGGTGTCCCCTCGCTGCTGGCCGTGCCGCTGCGCGCCCGCGGCACGACGTTCGGCGTCGCGCTCGCCGTCCGCACCGCTCATCCCGACGCGTACTCCGCCGACGACGCCGTTCTCGCCGAGGAACTCGCCGGCCGCGCCGCCGTCTGCGTCGACAACGCCCACCGCTTCGCCCGCGAGCGCACCACCGCGCTGACGCTCCAGCACAGCCTGCTGCCGAAGGGACTGCCCGGCCAGGCGGCCGTCGAGGTCGCCCACCGCTATCTGCCCTCCGCGTCCGCGGCGGGCATCGGCGGCGACTGGTTCGACGTCATCCCGCTGGCCGGCAGCCGGGTCGCCCTGGTGGTGGGCGACGTCGTCGGCCACGGCATCACCTCCACGGCGGCCATGGGCCGGCTGTTCACGGCCGTGCGCACCCTCGCCGACGTCGACCTGCCGCCGGACGAACTCCTCATCCACCTCGACGACCTCGTCGTCCACCTCGCCTCCGGCGACCGCGACGACATCGGCGAACTCGGCGCCACCTGCCTGTACGCCGTCTACGACCCCGTCTCGCGCCGTCTGACCGCGGCCGCCGCCGGGCACCCCGCGCCCGCCCTCCTGCTGCCCGACGGCACGTGCCGGCCCGTCCCGCTGAGCGCGGGGCCCCCGCTCGGCATCGGCGGGCTGCCGTTCGAGGCCACGGAGCTCCAGCTGCCCGAGGGCTCCGTCGTCGCCCTCTACACCGACGGCCTCATCGAGGGCCCCGACCGCGACCTCGACCAGGCCGCCGACGAGCTGTGCCGTGCCCTGACGGTGCCCGCCGACTCGCTGGACTCGCTGTGCGACAGCGTGTTGAAGGCCGTCCTGCCGGAGGAGCCCGGCGACGACGTGGCCCTGCTGCTGGCCCGCACCCGGGCGCTCGGCGCGGAACAGGTCGCCACGAGGGAGGTGCCCTCGGACCCCGAGGAGGTGGCCCGCGTCCGGCAGTGGGCCACCGAGCGGCTGGCGGCGTGGGGACTGGACGAGATCGCCTTCGTCACCGAACTGGTCGTCAGCGAACTGGTCACCAACGCCATCCGGTACGGCACGCCCCCCGTCCAGCTGCGGCTGATCCGCGACCGCACCCTGATCTGCGAGGTCACCGACGCCAACCCCACCTCACCGCACCTGCGCCGGGCCCACGCCTACGACGAGGGCGGCCGCGGCCTGCTGCTGGTGGCCCAGCTCACCCGGCGCTGGGGCAGCCGCCAGACGGGCGGCGGCAAGACGATCTGGGCGGAGCAGCCCCTGCCGGACGGGTGAGCCGCCGGGCCCGGGGGCGGGTCAGAACTCCTCGTGCGCCTCCGGGTCCCCGCCGATCCGCCGGTGGGCGCGGTCGGTGAGGGTCCGCATCTGGGCGGCGTCCAGCTCGAACCCGAAGACGTCGAGGTTCGCGCGCTGCCGCTCGGGGTCCGACGACTTGGGGACGGGGAGCGCGCCGAGCTGGACGTGCCAGCGCAGCACCGCCTGGGCCGGGGTGACCCCGTGGGCCTGTGCGACGGCGGCGACGGCCAGGTCGTCCAGGAGCCGCGAGCCCCGGCCGAGCGGGCTCCAGCTCTCGGTGAGCACGCCCTTGCCGGCGTGGTAGGCCCGCAGTTCCTCCTGGGGGAAGAAGGGATGCAGCTCGACCTGGTTGACCGAGGGCAGCACCCCGGTCTCCTCCTCCAGCCGCTCGATGTGGGCGGGCGTGAAGTTGGAGACGCCGATCGACCGGACCAGCCCGTCGTCGCGCAGCTTGATCATGGCCTTCCAGGAGTCGACGTACCGGTCGACCCGGGGGAGCGGCCAGTGGATCAGGTAGAGGTCGACGTACTCCAGGCCGAGCCGGGCGCGGGACTCCTCGAAGGAGGCGAGGGTCTCCTCGTAACCGTGGTGCCGGCCCGGGAGCTTCGTCGTCACGACGACCTCCTCGCGCGGGACGCCGGCGCGGGCCACGGCACGGCCGACGCCGGTCTCGTTGCGGTAGTTGGCCGCCGTGTCGACGAGGCGGTAGCCCGTCTCCAGGGCCGAGGCCACCGCGCGCTCCGCCTCGGCGTCGTCCATCGGCCAGGTGCCCAGGCCCAGCGCGGGGAGCGTCGTACCGTCGTTGAGGGTGTGGGTCGGGATGCTGATCACGGCTGGGCCTTCCCGTTGACAGTGTCGTGTGTCCAGCCTCGGGGACGCGGTGGGCGGCGATCAACCGGACGGGCGGGCGGACGGACCGGCCCCCGGCCGGCGACGCCCTGTCGCCAGGCGCCCGTATCGCTGCCACGATCGTCCCGGGAGCCGGTCCGTACGAGGGCCGTGCGGACGACGGCGGAGCGGACGGAGCGGACACGCATGACGACGGACAGGGGCCGCGCGGCGGACGCGGAGCGGGCCGCGGCGGTGGAGGTACGTCCGGTCGCCGGGCACATCGGCGCCGAGGTCACCGGCGTCGACCTCGCCGGCGACCTCGACGAGGCCGTGGTCGCCGCGATCAGGGCGGCGGTGCTGCGCTGGAAGGTGGTGTTCTTCCGCGGGCAGCGCCTCGACCACGCCGGGCACGTCGCGCTGGCGCGCCGGTTCGGTGAGCCGGTCGTGCTGCCCCGGCGCGGGAAGGCCTCCCCGCCGGACTTCCCCGAGATCGAGACGACCGCCGACCGGCTGGAGCTCGGCGGACGGTTCGGCATGGAGCACGACGAATGGCTGCGGCGCCGGCGCCACACCCTCCTGCGCGGCTGGCACTGCGACCACGGCGCCCGCGTCGACCCGCCCGCCGCGACGATCCTGCGCGCCGAGACCGTCCCGCCCTACGGCGGCGACACCACCTGGTCGAACCTGGCCGCGGCCTACGCCGGACTGTCCGCCCCGGTACGGGAGTTCGCCGACCGACTGCGCGCCGAGCACCGCCTGGGGGTGGGCTACCAGTCCCGGCCGGGCGACGACGCCTATGTGCGCCACCTGCTGGACCGTCAGACCGCCTCCGAGCACCCGCTGGTGCGCGTCCACCCGGAGACCGGCGAGCGGGTGCTGTACGTCAACGGCTACTACGTCGAGCAGATCACCGGCCTGTCCCGGCCGGAGAGCGCGGCCGTCCTGCAGATGCTGCTGGAGCAGGCGACCCGGCCCGAGTACACCGTGCGGTTCCGCTGGGAGCCGGGCAGCGTGGCGTTCTGGGACAACCGGGCCACCATCCACCTGGCCCCGGGCGACACCGCCCACCTCGACCACCCGCGGATCATGCACCGGGTGATGCTCGCCGGCGACGTGCCGGTCGGAGTCGACAGCCGCCCCTCGACGCCGCTCGTCGGCACCGCGCCGGGACGCTGGTGACGGCCGTCCCCGTGAGCCGCCGCCGCGCCGGAAGCGGAGCCGCACCCGGCACGGGGACGGGCCGCGGCCGTCGCGGTCCCCGGGGCCGGCCCGCCGGCTACTCGAACCGCGAGACGTCGCCGGCGCCGCGCCGCACGATCTCCGCCTCGCCGCCCGAGAAGTCGATCACCGTCGTCGGCTCGGTGCCGCAGTCGCCGGAGTCGAGCACCACGTCCACCACGTGGTCGAGCCGGTCCTTGATCTCCCAGCCCTGGGTCATCGGCTCGTCCTCGCCGGGCAGCAGCAGGGTGCTGGACAGCAGGGGCTCACCGAGCTCCGCGAGCAGGGCCTGGGTGACGACGTGGTCGGGGATGCGCACGCCGACCGTCTTCTTCTTCGGGTGCTGCAGCATGCGCGGCACCTCCTTCGTCGCCGGCAGGATGAACGTGTAGCTGCCCGGCGTCGACGCCTTGACCGCGCGGAACACGTCGTTGTCGATCCGTACGAACTGACCGAGCTGCGCGAAGTTCTGGCACACGAGGGTGAAGTGGTGCCGGTCGTCCAGCTTGCGGATCGTGCGGATCCGGTCGATGCCGTCGCGGCTGCCCAGACGGCAGCCGAGCGCGTAGCACGAATCCGTGGGGTACGCGATCAGGGCGTCGGAGCGGATGCCGTCGGCGACCTGGGCGATGGTGCGCGGCTGGGGGTTGTCGGGGTGCACGTCGAAGTACTTCGCCATTCACCGAGCTTATGCCGTCCGGGAGGGGCGGGCCGCGGGCTCCGGACCGCACACGCCGGGCCGTGTCCCGTCGCCCCGGGGCGGACGCCCGCCCGGGCCGGGTCCCGGGCGCGGGTGGGGTAACGTCCCTGACCTGGGCCGGGACGGCGGACGAACGAGGGGAAGGCCGAGGTGACGGACGACGACGGCGACCGGTGGACTCAGGCGTCGGCCGGCGAGCGTTCGACATGGGCGCAGGAACTGCTCGAACACCTGCGGCCGGCCGGACGGGACGTCCGCAGGGTCGTCGACTGGCTGGCCGGCACCGTGCGGGCGGCGGTGTCCCTCCAGGACGCCGCCGGCACGCTCGTCGCGGGCACCCGGCTGCCGCTGGGCGAGGCCCCGGTCGCCGACATCACCTTCGGCCGGATCGCCTCCGCGGCCTGGGAGGGGGAAGG
Source organism: Streptomyces viridosporus T7A (assembly GCF_008704515.1). Lineage (NCBI taxonomy): Bacteria > Bacillati > Actinomycetota > Actinomycetes > Kitasatosporales > Streptomycetaceae > Streptomyces > Streptomyces viridosporus. The sequence continues at coordinate 1,117,564 of NZ_CP023700.1, read as the reverse complement.
GCGCCACCTGCGCCTGGTGAAGGTCGGGCACCCCTCGCGGACCTGTGTCCTGGCCGTCTCCCGCGACGCCCCCTTCGACCGGAGCGCCTCCGACGTCGTCACGCACACCGCCCAGGTGATCGAACTCCTGCTGACCGCGCGCGAGTCCACCGCGGCCGGGCACCGGCTCCGGCGGGCCACCGCCGATCTGCGGCTGGCGATCCTGCAGTTGCTGATGGTCGAGGACACCGTCGCGGCCCGCCGGGTCGCCGCGGGACTCTGGCCGGGCCTGCTCGACGCCGACACGGCGTGCGTCTACGTCGTCGAGTCCGACCCGGGCCGGCGCGACCGGCTCGCGGAGGAGTGCCTGAACGCCACGCAGGAGGAGGCCCTGGTCGTGCGGTGCCCGGCCATGGACGGACACGTGATCGTCGTCAGCCCCCGCGAGGCCACCGCCGGTGAGCTGCGGTCGCTGGTCGGACGGCATCCGGACACCTTCCTCGGCGGCAGCGCCCGGCAGAGCCTCGCCCGGACCGCCACCGCGTACGGACAGGCCGTCAGCGCGCTGGCGGTGGCGCGCTTCCGGACGGACAAGACGGCGGTGTACGCCGAACGCACCCACCCCGAGCGGCTGATCGACCCGGGGGCGCTGCGCAGTTGGACGGCCCAGCTGCTGCGCCCGCTCGACGCGCTGCCGCACCACACCCGCGCCGAACTCCTCGCCACCACCCGGCTCGGCCTGGAGTTCACCGCCGTCAGCGCGGCCAAGGTGCTCGGCGTCAGCCGCAACACCGTGCGCGCCCGCATGGAACGCGTGGAGACCATGCTCGGCGCCGACTTCGACGACCTGACCGCCCGTGCCGTCGTGCACCTGGCCCTCCACACCCAGATCAACCTCCTGGACGGGCAGGCGGGTACGGACCCCGGTGCGGCCACCCCGCACCTCGCCGACCTGCTGGCCGCCCCCGCCGTGCGCGCCTGGGCGCAGGACCTGCTGGGCCGGCTGGACCGGGACACCCGGAACCTGCGCCGCACCCTGCGCACCTGGATCGCGGCCGGAGGCAACGCCGAGCGGGCCGCGCAGGCCCTGGGCGTCCACGCCCAGACCGTCCGCGAACACGTGCGCAGCGCCGAGCCGGTCCTCGAACGCCAACTCCTGGCGTCCGGAACCGACCTGTACGAGGTCGTCCTGGCCCATCTGGCGGTGGGCGGCCTGGAACAGCCGGTGCTCACGGGCGCGCCCCGGACGGTCCCACCCGGCTGAACCGCCGGTGCCCGCCTTCGGTCCGCGCGTCCCGCACGGGACGAAGCCGGGCCTTTCGGACGCGGTTGTGCACGGATGAGTCCTCGGGCCGCCGCAGTGGGCATGGGCGCGATACACACGCCGGACCCGGTCCGCATAGGTTTCGAGGCGACGCGGGGGCACGACCGGAGCGGGGGACCGGTCGGCGCCCCCGCGGTGTCTCGGCCGCGCGGCCGCCGCGGGACCCGGACGGGGGCGGTGGGTCCTTCCTCCCGGTGGCCCGCGCCGTCACCGGCCGCCGCCCGGTGCGCCGGTGCGCGCCCCGCCGTCCCGGTGACGGCCGCTCGTCGACGCCGTGTACCTCCGGTGCGGACGGGTACCCGACCGGCGCTGTGGAGGCCCGCCGCCCGGACCTCGCGGACCGGTGCGGGCGGGCCCGTGACGAAACCGCGGACAGGAGGCCCTCATGGCCAGTGAGACGGAGACCGGCGGCGTGACCGGTACGCAGGACAAGGACTACAACCTGATCTGGTACGTGGAAGCGTGCCTGAGCAACGCGCTGCGCCTGGAGAGCTACATCCAGGACGCCGAGCGTGCCAAGGACACCGAGGTCGCCGACCTCTTCCGCAAGGCCCAGGCGGACAGCCGCAAGGGCGCCGAACTGGGCAAGGGACTTCTGCGCGCACGCCTCGACGGCGGCTGAGCGCGCGGTTTCCCGGGCCCGGACGCCGTGGACGCTACGGTGGCCGGGCCCTTCGCCGCCCCGGCCCCGCCGCACGTCCCGGCCCCCGTCCTGACGGGGGCCGCGCCGTTCCGATCGGTCACCCTGCGTGAGCGGTCGCGTGCCCCGAGTCGCCGCCCGAGGAGATCCACGGCAGCATGGCCCTCGTACGCACACCAGCGACGGAACGTGCGCGACGACCCGTGCGCCGCCCGGCCCGGCTCGTTCGAAAAGAAACCGCCGTGGTGTGAGTGACGCCGCGGCGCCGGGTACCCGGGCCGTCCGCCACCACCGGCCGGCGGGCGGAACCATCATGTCCCGGTTCGCCCGCCGACCGGCCATGAGCAGCCGAAGGAGCCCATGACATGACGGACGTTTCGAGCCAGGGCCCTGCTCCCGGCGACGACCGCAAGGTACTCACCAACCGGCAGGGCCATCCGGTCTACGACAACCAGAACCAGCGGACGGTCGGCGCCCGCGGCCCGGCCACGCTGGAGAACTACCAGTTCCTGGAGAAGATCAGCCACTTCGACCGGGAACGCATCCCCGAGCGCGTGGTGCACGCCCGCGGCGTCACCGCCTACGGCTACTTCGAGGCGTACGGGAAGTGGGGCGACGAGCCCATCTCCCGCTACACCCGGGCCAAGCTCTTCCAGGAGCAGGGCAAGCGCACCGACCTGGCCGTCCGCTTCTCCACCGTCATCGGCGGCCGGGACTCCGCCGAGACCGCCCGCGACCCGCGCGGCTTCGCGGTGAAGTTCTACACCGAGGACGGCAACTGGGACCTCGTCGGCAACAACCTGGGCGTCTTCTTCATCCGGGACGCGATCAAGTTCCCGGACGTCATCCACGCCCTCAAGCCCGACCCGGTCACCTTCGAGCAGCAGCCGCGCCGCATCTTCGACTTCATGTCGCAGACGCCCGAGTGCATGCACATGCTGGTCAACCTGTTCAGCCCGCGCGGCATCCCGGCGGACTACCGTCACATGCAGGGCTTCGGCGTGAACACCTACAAGTGGGTCAACGCCGAGGGCGACACCAAGCTGGTCAAGTACCACTGGATGCCCAAGCAGGGCGTGCGCAGCATGACCGCCGAGGACGCGGCGAACGTCCAGGCCGAATCGCTCGGCCACGCCACCAAGGACCTGTACGAGGCGGTGGAGCGCGGCGAGTACCCGGAGTGGGAGCTGCTCGTCCAGATGATGGACGACCACGACCACCCGGAGCTGGACTTCGACCCGCTGGACGACACCAAGACCTGGCCCGAGCAGGACTTCCCGCCGAAGCCGGTGGGCCGGATGGTGCTGAACCGGATGCCGGACAACTTCTTCGCCGAGAACGAGCAGATCTCCTTCGGCACCGGCGTCCTCGTCGACGGCCTGGACTTCTCCGACGACAAGATGCTCGTCGGCCGGACCTTCTCCTACAGCGACACCCAGCGCCACCGCGTCGGTCCGAACTACCTCCAACTGCCGGTCAACCAGGCCAAGAACGCCGAGGTGCGCACCAACCAGCGCGACGGCCAGATGACGTACCACCAGGACGGCGCCGGCGAGAACCCGCACGTGAACTACGAGCCGTCGATCACCGGCGGCCTGCGGGAGGCCCAGTACCCGACCCACGACGACCAGGGCCCGGAGATCCGGGGCCGGCTCACCCGCAAGCGCATCCCCCGCACCAACGACTACCTGCAGGCCGGCCAGCGCTACCTGCTCATGGAGGACTGGGAGCGCGACGACCTGGTGAAGAACTTCATCGACCAGCTCTCCCAGTGCGACCGGCCGGTGCAGGAACGCATGGTGTGGCACTTCCTGCTGGTGGAGAACGACCTCGGCCGCCGGGTCGGCGAGGGCCTCGGGATCATGCCGGAGGACGTCGCCCACCTGGAGCCGCTGGCGAGCCAGGACCTCACGGACGAGGACCGCAAGCGGCTGGCCAACCTCGGCGACAACCCGCCCCGCAACGTGGAGGGCCTCACCATGACCCACTGCGTGCCCGACGAACGGCACGTGGTGACCCGCTGAGCGCTCACCCGGCCAGGGCCGACCGCGCCGCGGCGAGCGCCTGCTCGGCGTAGCCGCGTCCGAACAGCACGGCGTGCACCAGCAGCGGGAACAGCTGGTGCACGCCGACGCGTGTCTCCCACCCGTCGGCGAGCGGCGCCGTCTCCCGGTAACCGGCCAGCACCGCGTCCAGGTGGGGGCAGCCGAACAACCGGAGCATCGCGAGGTCGGTCTCCCGGTGCCCGCCGTGCGCCGCCGGGTCGATCAGCCGGACGTGTCCGTCGGCGCCCCAGAGCACATTGCCGTTCCACAGGTCGCCGTGCAGCCGCGCGGGCGGCTCGGCGGGCCCGGCGAGCTCCGGCAGCCGCGCGCAGGCCCGCTCGACGACACCCGCCTCCCCGGGACGGACGACGCCCCGGTCCACCGCCGTGCGCAGATACGGCAGCACCCGGTGCTCGGCGTACCAGCGGGGCCAGTCGTCGCCGGTGACGTTGCGCATCGGGGCGAGCCCGATGAACGCCTCCACCGGTCCGCCCGGCGGCGGCGCCCCGAACGCGGGCGCGCCGGCGGCGTGCATCCGGGCCAGCGCGCGGCCGAACCGGACCGCCGCCTGCCGCTCGGGCCGCCCCCGGACCACCCGGTCGACGACCAACCGGTGCGCGTCGTGACCGTGCACGGCCGGCACCCGCACCGTCCCCGTCCCGGCCAGCCAGCGCAGCCCCGCCGCCTCGGCCCGTGCCGCGTCCGCGCCGTCGGCACGCTTGACGATCACCACCCGGCCGTCGTCGAGGGCGACCTCGGTGAGCGAGCCGGACAGCGCGCGCTCACCGGTGACCGCCCGCCCGGTGAACCGCGTCGCGACGGCCCCCGGCCCGTCGCCGTCCCGGGCGGCCGAACCGGCACGGAAGGTCATGGGCGGGACTCCTCACACACACGCGCGGGCGGGACGGACACGGCCACAGGGTACGGGCCCCGCGCGCCCGACACCCGCCGCCGTCCGGTCACGCGGGACGGTGAAAACCCGCCGCCCGCCGATCGAACGGGACCGGTCCGGGGGAGCACTCCGGCATGACGAGTTCATCGTTCCAGCGCACCCTCACCCTGCCCGCCTCCGTGTGCGAGCAGGCCGTACCGCACCTGGAGCAGGCCGCCCGGCGCACCGTCGACGGAGCGGGCATCCCGCTGAAGGCGTTCCGCGCGGCCGCCGACAACGACTACACCTTCCCGGTCTCCGTGGTGGAACAGGCGGCGGCCTGCCTGCTGGTCCTGGCCACCGAGACCGCCCAGACCGTCCGTCCCTCGGCCCTGCGCGCCACCATCTCCGTCGCCCTGTGCCTGCGCGACGCCGTCCAGGCGGTCCACCGGCCCGCGCTCACGACCCGGTTCTGGTGAGGCGCCCGCCACCGCCTTCGTGGCGGGCGCCGGCCCGTCCGCGGTGGTGGTCCGGAGCCGGCCGGAGCAGTCCGCGCAGGGCGGGGCGGACCCGCCCGCACGGGCCCGCCCCGCCGCTCGCACGGGCCACCGGACCACGGGCCGCCGCGTCGCCGGGCGGGGCCCGCCGCATGGTCCCCGTCCGCAGGGGAACCCGGCGCCCTCCACCACCGACACCCCCCAGGAGAAGGTCATGAGTCTGTTGCGCGTCGTCGGCCGCCCGATGCTGGCCTCGATGTTCGTCGCGGGCGGGCTGGAATCCGTCCGCCACCCCCAGCACGTCGCCCCGGCCGCCGAGCCCGTCGTACGGCCCGTGGCCGACCGCGTCCCGCTGCTGCCGGACAGCACCGAGCAGTCCGTGCGCCTGAACGGCGCCGTCCAGGTCGCGGCCGGGCTGCTGCTGGCCACCGGACGCATGCCCCGCTCCGCCGCGCTCGCGCTCGCCGTCACGCTCGTGCCCACGACGCTCGCGGGGCACCGCTTCTGGGAGGAGGAGGACCCGGAACAGCGGGTCCAGCAGCGCATCCACTTCCTCAAGAACCTGGCGATGCTCGGCGGGCTGCTGATCGCCGCCGGCGACACCGGCGGCGCCCCCTCGCTGCTGTGGCGGAGCCGGCACGCCGCCCGCGGTCTGCGCCGCGAAGCCCACCTCGCCCAGCGCTCCTTCCGGGCCGGGGCCCGCCCCGCCGCGGCGGCCGGCCGGATCCGGGCCGCGCTGCCCCACTGACGCGCCCGACCGCGTTAGGCCTCCGGAAGGCGGGGGACCCGTGGGGCCGGGTGGGCCCGGCCGGGCGCCACCGCGAACCGGAGGTGAAGGACATGGGACACGGCGGAAACGTCATCGACGAGCTGGTGACCGACCATCGGGAGGTCGAGGAGCTCTTCGGGAAGATCGAACAACTCCCGCCCGGCCACAAGGACCGCAAGCTCTACGCCGACCAGGCCACCATCGAACTGATCCGGCACTCGGTCGCCGAGGAGGCGTACCTCTACCCGGCCGTGCGCGAGCACGTGGAGAACGGTGACGCCCTGGCCGACAAGGAACTCGAGGACCACGCCACGGCCGAGCAGATCATGAAGGACCTGGAGGGCTGCGACGCGGGCGACGCCGAGTTCGACCGGCTCATCGGCATGCTGATGAGCGAGATCCGCGAGCACGTCGAGGACGAGGAGCAGAACCTGTTCCCGAGGCTGCGCGCCTCCTGCCCCCCGGACGCGCTCGACCAGCTCGGCGAGAAGGTCCGGCAGGCGAAGAAGACGGCCCCGACCCGGCCGCACCCCGCCGCTCCGGACAAGCCCCCGGCGAACAAGCTGCTGGCACCGGGAGCCGGCATGGTCGACCGGATCCGTGACGCGCTGAGCGGACGCGGCAAGTCCGTCTGACGCGCGACGGTACGCGCCCGGTACGCGAAGGGGAACAGAGGAATACCGGGACACCGGCGGAGGGGCCCGTCACCCAGGTGACGGGCCCCTCCGCCGTGCGTGCCCGCGCCCCCGCGTCCGGCTGCTGTGATCAACCCCACTCGCCTCCCCAAGTGCCCGGCAGGAAGCCACCTTTGGGCGTGCGCGCCACAGGAGCGCCCGGGCGTCCGGAACCGACTCGGCGGTCCCTTCTGCCACGATGGTCCGCGCCCTGTCCCGGTGACGGGAGCCGCCGCGCAGCGCAGCCGGCGTTCCGCTCCCCGCACCCTCCCGCAGAGTCCTCCGACTCGTCTCCGAGTAGCGCACTGTGTCTTCCTCGCCCACCCCTGCCCCGTCCACCCCTGCTCCGGCGCCCGCGGCACCGGCCGCCGAGGCCGCGTCGCGCTCGCCCTGGCGGTCCCTGAGGCACCGCAGCATGCGCTGGTGGTCCGTCGCGAACTTCGTGTCCAACGCGGGCACCTGGATGCAGCTCACGGTCCAGAACCTGCTGGTCCTGCAGATCACCGGGTCCGCCGCCGCGACGGGCCTGTCCATGTCCGTCCAGGCCGCGCCGGCCCTGCTCATGAGCGTCCTGGGCGGCGCGGCGGTCGACCGGTGGCCGCGGAAGCTGACGGCCGCCGTCAGCCAGGCACTGCTCGCCGCCCTCGCGTTCACCACGGCCCTCCTGGTGGCGCTGGACCGGCTCGACATGACGTCCCTGATGGTGCTGGCCGCCGTCACCGGCGTCGTCGCCACCGTCGACAACCCGGCCTGCGCCCTGCTGGGCAACGACCTCGTCCCGGCCGAGGACGTGCCCTCCGCCATCGGAGTGGGCGCGCTGGTGTTCAACGCGGGCCGGCTCGCGGGCGCCGCGCTCGCCGGGGTGACGGTCGGGCTCCTCGGCACCTCCGCCGCGTACTTCGCCAACGGGTTCTCCTTCCTCTTCGTGACCGCGGTCATCCCGTTCCTGCGCCCGGCGCCGGGCGCGGCCCGGCGCGTCGCCCAGGAGAGCGGGCGTGCGCGGCAGGGCATGACCGTGCGGGAGGGGCTGGCCTTCTTCGCGCGCCGGCCCCGCCTGCTCGCCCTCGCCGGGGTCACCGGGATCAGCGCGGTCTTCGGCCGCAACTACGGGCTCACGCTCGCCGTCCTGGTCACCGGGCCGCTCGCGGGCGGCGCCGGGGCGTTCGGCACCGTGTCCACCGTCCTCGCCGTCGGCGGAATCGTCGGCGCGGTGCTCGGCGCGCGGCTGCGCAGGCCGTCCGTGCGGCTCGTCGGCGCCCTCGCGGCGGCGGGCGGGCTGCTGCAGGTGGTGGCGGGGTTGTCGCCGTCGCTGGTCGTGCTGCTGGTGCTCGTCCTGCCCATGGCCGTCGTCGAGTCCGTCTCCGACACCGCCGGAACGGCCGTCCTGCAGACCGACCCGCCCGCCCATCTGCGCGGACGCGTCCTGGGTGTCTGGGGGAGCGTCGGCACGGTGTGGAGCCTGGGCGGCCCGCCCGCCCTCGGCCTGCTCATGGAGCTGGCCGGGCCGCGCGGCGCCCTGATCGGCGGCGGACTGATCATCGCCGGGGCGATCGGAGCGGGCCACCTGCTGCGGGGCCGGCGGACCACCGTGCCGGTGAGGCTGCGGACGGAGGAGGGCGACACGGCCGGCCGGGCCGCACTGGAGACGGCCGCCTGACCCGAGCGGTCCCACCCGGCGCGCGGAGGTCCCCGCCCCGGCTCACGGGGCGAGGACCCGGACGGTCTCCCGGAGCCCGGGGACCGGCGCGTGCCTCTCCGGCTCTCCCCCCGGCCCCCTTCCCGTCCGGCCGCGGGCCGGAGGCCTCCTCGGGAGGCCGGCCGCCACCGGGCGGGCGGTCGTCGGCCCGGTCATGAGCCGGAGGCCCGCAGGGCCACCGTCGCGGCCTTCGCCGCCCTGCGGGCCAGGAGGGTCGTGGAGCGTCCGTCGAGGTAGGGCAGGACGACCGCCTGGCCGCCCCAGGTGCGCAGCAGCGCCGCCTCCGGCAGGTCCTGCGCGGAGTAGTCCCCGCCCTTGACCCACACGTCGGGACGCAGTCGCGCCAGCACCGCCTCGGGCGTGTCCTCCTCGAAGACCACGACCGCGTCCACACTGCCCAGCGCGGCCAGCACCCTGGCCCGGTCCACCGCCGGGTTGAGCGGGCGGCCCGGGCCCTTGCGGCGGGCGACGGAGGCGTCGGAGTTGAGGCACACGACCAGGCAGTCGCCGATCCGCCGGGCGCTCTCCAGCAGGCCGACGTGGCCCGCGTGCACCAGGTCGAAACAGCCGCCGGTGGCGACCACGGTGCCGCCGCGGGCCCGGACGGCCTCCGCCAGCTCGAACGCGTCGGCCGCCGGATCCTGCGCGGGACCGGGGGCGGCTCGCGGCCGCCACAGCTCCGGGTTCCCCGCCCCGCCGGCCGAGACGAAGGCGGCGGCCTCGGCGACCGCCCGTTGCAGCGCCTCCTCGGGAAGCAGGCCGTCGGCGAGCGCCGCGACCGTCGTCGCGGCGAAGCAGTCGCCCGCGCCGCACGGGTCCCCCTCCGCCCGGAAGGGGGCCGGGATCAGCATCGGCGTCCCCCCGCCGGGCCGGGTCAGCAGCACCCCGCGGTCGCCGAGCGTGACGGCGACGCCCGCGGCCCGCCAGCGCGCCGCCAGCTCGGCCCCCCGCTCGGCGTACGCGCCCAGCGACGACCCCCCGGCCCCGGGGCACAGGGCCAGCGCCTCCGCCGCGTTGGGGGTGACGAGGCGCGCCCCCGGCACGGGCGGATCGCCCTTGGGGTGCGGGTCCCACACCAGGGGGGTGTGCCGGGCCACGGCCCGCAGGTGCGCGCGCACGGCCCCGGCGGTGTGCCGTCCGTAGTCCGCGACGAGGACGGCCCGTGCGCTCGCCAGCACCTCCCGCACCGCCTCGTCCGGTTCACCGGGCGCACCGCCGCCCCGGTCGATGCGCACCACGGGCCGCCCGCCCGCCAGCACCCGGGTCTTCACCGGCAGGGTGCCGTGCAGCGGGAGCTCCAGCAGCCGGACCCGGCCGCTCAGCCCCCGGCGCACGGTCTCGCTGGCCGGGTCGTCGCCGAGCGCGGTCACCAGGACCACGTCCCGGCCGCCGCGGGCCGCGAGCACGGCGGCCAGCCCGGCGCCGCCGGGGTGCCGCCGGTCGCCGGTGACGTCGACGACCGGGGCGGGGGCGTCCGGGGCCAGCCGGGTGGCGACCCCCTCGATGTCCTCGTCGAGCAGCACGTCGCCCACCACGGCGAGGGGCGCGGGCCCGGTCATGACGTCCTCCCGGGGGTGGCCGCCGTGCGCCGCGCGAGGGGCGTGGACACGACGGTGTCGAAGCACTCGCAGAGCAGGTGCACGGCGACGAGGTGCGTCTCCTGGACGGTCGCGCCGGTGGCGGCGTCCACGCACAGCGCCTCGTGGGCGGCCTCGGCCAGCGGGTTCGGGCCGGGGCCGGTGAGGGCCCACACGTGCAGCCCGGCCCGCCGGGCCGTCACCGACGCCGCGACCAGGTTGGCGCTGCGGCCCGAGGTGGACAGCAGCATCAGGACGTCGCCGGGCCGCCCGTGGGCGAGCACCTGGCGGGCGTAGACGTGGTCGAAGCCGTAGTCGTTGCCGATGGCGGTGACGCTGGAGGTCTCCGCGTGCAGGGCGAGCGCCGAGTAGGCGTGCCGCTCCCGGCGGTAGCGTCCGACCAGCTCGGCGGTCAGGTGCTGGGCCTGGGCGGCGCTGCCGCCGTTGCCGGCGGCCAGCAGCCGTCCGCCGCCGGTGAGGACGGTGGCGAGGCGGTCGCCCCAGTCGGCGATCCGGGGCAGGGCGTCCCGGCGGAAGCGGCCGAGGGCCTCCTCCAGCGACCGGCAGTGCAGATGTGCGGCGTCGAGCGCGGGGTGAAGGTGTTCGGTCATCCTTGTTCGGGCACACCGCCTCGGCGAGGACGGCGGCGGGACCCGCACCTCCTTTCGGGCTTTCGGGCTCTCGGGCTTCGGACGTCGGAGGTCCGACGGGATCGGTGGCCGGCGGGGTCGGCGGCCGGCGGGTCAGCCGGTCGCGGCGGGTTGCGTGTCGAGCACCTCGCAGTACGCCGCCTCGGTGGCCGCGGCGATCCGCGCCCAGTCGTAGCGGCCGAGGACCCGGCGGCGGCCGGCCGCCCCGCACGCCGCGCGGGCCGCCGGGTCGGCCAGCAGCCCGGCCACGGCCCGGGCCAGCGCCCCGGGGTCGAGGGGCGGCACCAGCCGGCCGGTGCCCGGGTCGGTGACCGTGTCGAGCTGTCCGCCGACTGCGCTGGCCACCACCGGACGGCCGCAGGCCATGGCCTCCAGCGGGACGATGCCGAAGGGCTCGTAGTCGGCGGGGCACAGCACCACGTCGGCGGAGCGCAGCAGCGGCGGCACCCGGTCACCGCCCACCCCGCCGATGAAGCGGACCCGGTCGGCGACCCCGGCGTCCCGTGCCACGCCCCGCAGCCGGCGCACCTCCGGGTCGTCGTCGAGGAGGTCCCGGGGCGGCCCGCCGGCCACCACCAGCTCGGTGCCGGGCAGCCGGGCCAGCGCGGCGATCGACACCGCGGCGCCCTTGCGCGGCACCAGCCGGCCCAGCTGCAGCAGCCGGTACCGGTGCGGGCCGCGCGGCGCCGCCGGGCCCAGCGGCGTGAACCGGCCGGTGTCGACGCCGCACGGCACGACGACGGTCCGGTCCGCCGGCACGCCCATCCGGGCCAGCTCGGCGACCTCGTCCCGGCAGGTGGCGACGACGCGGTCGCAGCCGAGGCCCACCTCGATCTCGCAGGCGATCCGCTCCGGCGGGCTGGTGTCGGCGCGTCCCTGGTGCCGCCGCTTCACCGTGCCCAGCGCGTGGTACGTGTGCAGCAGCGGCAACCCCAGCGTCCGGGCCGCCCGCAGCGAGGCCAGACCCGACATCCAGTAGTGCGAGTGCACCACGTCCGGGGGACGCGCCCGCCACACCCGGGCCAGGTGGTGCCCGAAGTCCTCCATGTACGGCAGCAGCCGGTCCTTGGGCACCGGTTCCGGCGGTCCCGCGGACACGTGGTGCACCTCGACGCCCGCGCGCAGGGGCACCCGGTCGGGCAGGTCCGGTGCGTCCCGGCGGGTGTGGACGGTGACGCGGTGGCCGCGGTCGGCGAGCGCTCCGGCCAGGGCGGCGACATGGACGTTCTGCCCGCCGGCGTCCACCCCGCCCAGCACGGCGAGCGGGCTTGCGTGCTCCGAGACCAGCGCGACGGACAGCACGCCGGGAGGGAGGGGATCGGGGACCGGGGTCATGAGCACACCTCCGTGATCGGGCGTTCCCGGTCGGCCGGGAACCGCTTGGGCCCGTACCGTTCGAGGGCCGCCTGCCGGACCGCGCGCCGTTCGCGAGGGGCGGGGCGGGTCATGAGCGCAGCCGTTCCCCGGCCACCGGGCGGTGCGCGGACCTCGGGTCCCCGGTCCGCCGCGCGGCGTGGGGCGGTGCGGCGCGGTGGACGAGCCGGCCGCGCAGCCAGTGCCAGGCGGCGGCGGGCGGGACGAGCGCACTGGTGAGCACCACGGTGACGATCTCGTTCCGGGTGCGCGGCCCCGGCAGGATCCGGGCGAGGGCGAACTCGGCGGTCCCCGCCAGCCACCCGGCCGCGCACGCCGCCGCGGCGCGCGGCCGGCCGGACAGGGCGCAGCCCACGGCCGCCAGACCGGCCGACGCCACCGCCAGATGCGCCGGCAGACGCCCCCGGGGGACCTCGGCCCGGCGCCACCAGCCGCGTCCGTGCAGCCGGGTCAGCAGCACGTCGTCGGCGATGCCCGCCTGGAGCCGGACGGAGCCCCAGCGTCCGGCCGGCCGCACCGGACGCGTGGTGGTGCGGCGGCCCTCGGCCAGCGTCCACCCGGCGTCGAGCACCCGCAGGGCGAGGTCGGCGTCCGCCCGGAACGCCCGCCGGAACCGCTCGTCGAAACCGCCCACGGCCTCCAGCACCCGGCGGCGGTACACCAGGTCGGCGGTGGTCCAGCGGGCGCCGGCGAGACCGGCGGCGCCGCGCTCCGCGTCGGTGGGCCGGCGGTCCGGCGGCAGCGGCACCTCGATCCGGGCGGCGATCCCGGCGGTCGCGACACTCGCCCCGGCGAGGTCGAGGGCGAGGTCGTCGGCCCAGGTGGGGCCGGGGACCACGTCGTCGCCGAGGAAGACGATCCACGGCACGTCCCCGGCCGCCCGCCATCCGGCGTTGCGCGCGGCGGCCGGCCCGCGCCCCCCGCCGGGAACGACGACGGTGCGCGAGCGCAGGGACGGCGGGACGGCGGCCGCCGGGGACGCGCCGGAGGGGTCGGACCGGTCGTCGACGACCACCACCCGCACCGGCCCCGGCCCGTCGGACCCGGCCAGCGCGCGCAGGCACGCACCGAGACCGGGACGCCCCGGCGTCGGCACCACCACCGCGTACTCCCCGCTCGGGGCGGCGGACCCGGTCACCGCGGGCCCTCGCCGTCGCCGGTGCGGAAGAGGCCGCCGCGCCGGATCGCGTACGGGCCGATGGCCAGCAGGTCGACGGGGGAGGAGCCGAAGCACTCCAGGGCGTCGCGCGGGTCGTCCACCATCGGCCGGCCCGCCGTGTTGAGGCTGGTGTTGACGACCACGGGCAGCCCGGTCAGCCGCTCGAACTCGCTCAGCATCCGCGCCACCAGCGGCTCCTGCGCGGGGTCGACCGTCTGGATGCGGGCGGTGCCGTCGACGTGCACCACGGCGGGGACGCGGTCCCGCCAGGCGTCGGCCACGTCGTGCACGAACAGCATGTACGGGCTGGGCAGCGGACCGTCGAAGATCCCGGCGGCCCGGTCGGCGAGCACCATCGGCGCGACCGGCCGGAACTGCTCGCGGCCCTTGACGTCGTTGAGCCGCTCCAGGTTGCCCGCGTGCCCGGGGTGCGCCAGCAGGGAGCGGTGGCCCAGTGCCCGGGGGCCGTACTCGCTGCGTCCCTGGAACCAGGCGACGATGCCGTTGTCCGCCAGCGTCCGGGCCACGGTGGCGGCGATGTCCGCCGGCCGCTCGAACGGCACGGCCGCCGTCTTCAGCCAGGCTCCCAGCTCCGCGTCGGACCAGTCCCGGCCGAGGTCGGCGCCGGTCATCGGCTCGGGCTCGTCCCCGGCGCCGGCGGACAGCAGCAGGGCGCCGCCCAGGGCGGTGCCCGCGTCACCGGCGGCCGGCTGCACCCACACCCGGGAGAAGGGGCCCTCGCGGGCGATGCGCGAGTTGGCGACGCAGTTCAGGGCCACGCCCCCGGCGAGGGTGAGCACCCGGTCGTGGGTGCGGCCGTGCAGCCAGCGCACCAGGTCCAGCAGGGTCTCCTCCAGCACGGCCTGCGCACTGGCGGCGACGTCGGCGTGGTCCCGGGTCCACGGCTCGTCCGGACCGCGCGGCGCGCACAGGTCGCGCCAGGGCACTCCGGTGGCGTGGAAGCCGCCGTCACCGGTCGGATACACGTACCGGCGCAGTTCGGGCAGCATGCGCGGGGTGCCGTGGGAGGCGAGGGCCATCACCTTGAACTCGTCGCAGGAGCGCAGGAAGCCGAGGTGCTCGGTGAGTTCCTCGTAGACCAGGCCGAGCGAGTGCGGCAGGTCCTGCGCGTACAGGGGCTCGAGCCGGTCGCGCACGCGGCGGGCGGCGAGGTGGGAGGCGCGCTCGCCGCGGCCGTCCAGCACCAGGACGGAGCAGTCCTCGGCGTCCGGCGCGGCGAAGGCGGCGGAGGCGGCGTGCGCCGTGTGGTGCGGCACGAAGCGGACGCGGCCGGGGTCCAGACCGGGCAGCGCGGTCCGCAGGAAACCGGGGGCCTCCCGTGCGTAGGTGAGCCGCAGGTGGTCCCACGGGTCGTCCAGGCCCATCGCGTCGGCGGGCCGGGCGAGGGACGGGTCGAAGGAGTAGGCGACCGCGTCGAGGTCCTGCGGGCGCAGCCCGGCCCGCTTCAGGCACCAGGCGGCGGCCTTCTCGGGCAGCTCCCAGGCGGAGAACGGCAGCGGTCGCTTGCCGTGCTTGCGGCGGGAGAACCGCTCCTCCTCCGCCGCGGCGACGGTCCGCCCGTCGACGACCAGGGCGGCGGCGGGGTCGTGGAAGAGGGCGTTGATTCCGAGGATGCGCATGGGCGGGGCCTTTCGCGGAAGGGGGCGGCCGGTGCGGCCGCGGTGCCCGTGGGCCGGCTCGCAGCGGCCGCGGTCAGTGGTCCGCCTCGGCACGGAACCAGGCGATGGTGCGCCGCAGTCCTTCCTCGGCGTCCACCTCCGGCTCCCAGCCGAGCTTGTCCAGGGCCAGCGTGATGTCCGGACAGCGCACCGCCGGGTCGTCCACCGGGCGTTCGACGAAGCGGATCCGCGACTCGGAACCGGCGAGCCGGACGACGAGGCGGGCCAGGTCCAGCATGGTGATCTCGCCGGGATTGCCGATGTTGACGGGGCCGCGCATCCCGTGGGCGGCGGCCGCGAGGACGCCGGCCACCGTGTCGTCGACGTAGCACAGCGACCGGGTCTGCCGCCCGTCCCCGGTCACGGTGAGGGGCTCGCCGGCCAGCGCCTGCCGGACGAAGGTCGGTACGGCACGGCCGTCGTGGCCGCGCATCCGCGGGCCGTAGGTGTTGAACAGCCGCACGATGCAGGTGTCGGTGCCGTGGGTCTCGGCGTGGGCGGTGGTCAGCGCCTCGCCGAAGCGCTTGGCCTCGTCGTAGACGCTGCGCGGGCCGACCGGGTTGACGTTGCCCCAGTAGCGCTCGTTCTGCGGGTTCTGCTGGGGGTCGCCGTAGACCTCCGAGGTCGAGGCCAGGACGAAGCGGGCCCCGGCGGACCGGGCGAGCCGCAGGGCGTTGCGGGTGCCGAGGCTGCCCGTCTCCATGGTGTGCAGCGGCAGCCGCAGGTAGTCGGCGGGGGAGGCGGGGGAGGCGAAGTGCAGGACGAGGTCGGGCGGCCGCCGGACCGGCAGCTCCTCGGCCACGTCGGCCCGCACCAGAGTGAAGCCGGGCCGTTCGAGCAGCGGGGAGACGTTCTCCGGCCGACCGGTACTGAAGTCGTCCACGCAGGTGACGGCGGCGCCCGCGTCCAGCAGGGCGGCGCACAGGTGGGAGCCGACGAATCCGGCGCCGCCGGTGACGACGGCGTGCTCCCAGTTCCGGGATATGGCAGTGGTCATGTCGCTCAGCCCTCCGTCGGAGGCGTCGGAGACCGGGCCGGCCGGGTGCCTTCGGCACCGAGCCGGGCCGGGCTGCCGGGCCCTGGGGTGTCGGGCACCCCTGGGGGCAGCGTGGGCCGACGGCCGGGTCACGGCACGGTCGTGTACTGCAAACCGGTGAATCACGGAGCGTGACGACGGCTGCCGGACCGTTGTTTCCGCAGGTGGGGCGGTGTGACGGAGCATCCGCGGTGCGCGGTGGGCGAAGGGCGAGCATTCCGCCCGGCACGGGCGGGGCGACCCGGGGCTCAGGCGATGAGGGTGTGGTCCGGGTCGAGCCGGTCGAGCAGGCCGCAGTGGTGGAGCCCGGCCACGGGCGCGAGCAGGTCCGGGTGGCGCAGCAGGGCCGCCGCGCCCCGGTCGGCCTCGTCGGGGTCGAGCAGCCGCCGGAACTCGGTCGGCAGACCGTCCGCGTGCTCGCCGCCCCGGGCGAGCGCGGCCACCGCGCGGGAGGCCAGTTCCGGGTCGGTGAGCAGGCAGGCGGCCCAACTGGCCACGACCTCGTCGACCCAGGTGCGCCAGGCGTCCGCCGCGACGCCGTCGTCGGCGTCGGCGCCGGTGACCCAGTCGAGCCGCGCCGAGCCTCCCGGGCCGGCCAGCTCCAGCAGGGCCGCGTCCATCGCCGTCGGGTACCTGAGCCACGCCGCGACCGTCACGGCCTGCCGTGCCTGCGCCTCGCACAGGGCGGAGGCGAGCGCACCGCCGGGGGAGGGGAAGGAACGGGTCAGCCACTGCGCGGTCGCCGCGATGACCGGAGAGAGATCTGCTTGCACTGCCGGACCGTCCCGATGAGTGAGGTAAGGGGTACCTAACTAGAACGGTAGTCCCCGGTCCGCCCGTCCCGACGTGACCCGCGCCTCGTTCGGCACGTGGTCTCGGACACACCCGTTCGGGCGGACCGCCCGCTCCCGGAGTGTCCGGGCGACCCGGCGGGGCACCCGGCGGCCATGGACGTACTCAGCCGCCCCTTGATCGACCGCACCCTGCCGCTGCTGGCCGAGGGCTACGCCTGGCTGCCCAACCGGATGCGCGACAGCACCGGCCCCGTGGTGCGCACCCGGCTCCTGGGCCGTCCCGCCCTCGCGCTGCGCGGACCGGAAGCGGTGCGGTTCTTCTACGACGAGCGCAACGTGCGCCGGCACCGCGCGATACCCGAGCCCGTGCTCGCCACCCTGTTCGGCCACGAGGCGGTGCACACCCTCGACGGCGACGCCCACCGCGCCCGCAAGGCCCTGTTCCTGCCGCTCCTGACCCCCGACCGCGTCGCCGGGACGGTCGAGCGGGTGACCGAGGCCTGGGACGAGGCCGTACCGGAGTGGAGCCGGCGCGGCTCCGTCGTGCTGTTCGACGAGGCGAGCACGGTGCTCACCCTCGGCGCCCACCGCTGGGCCGGGATCCCGCTGGACGACTCCGACGCCGGGGCGGTGGCCCGCGACATGATCGCGATGGTCGACGGCTTCGCCACCGCCGGACCGCGCCACCTGCGGGCCCGGCGCGCCCGCGCCCGCCAGGAGGACCGGCTGGCCCGGCTGGTGCGGGACGTGCGGTCCGGCGAGGGCGCCGCCCCCGCGGACTCGATGCTCGACCTGGTGTGCCGGCACCGCGACGCGGACGGTGAGCCGTTCGACGAGAAGAAGGCCGCGGTGGAACTGCTCAACGTCGTCCGCCCGACGGCCGCCGTCGCCTGGTTCGTCGCCTTCACGGCGCACGCCCTGCACCGGTGGCCGCAGCACCGCGCGCCCCTGGCGGCCGGTGACCCGGCGTTCACCACCGCGTTCGCGCACGAGGTGCGCCGCTTCTACCCGTTCGCGCCGTTCCTCGGCGGTCTGGCCGCACGGGACCTGATGTGGCGGGGGGAGTGGATACCCGCCGGAGGACTGGTGGTGCTCGACGTGTACGGGCAGAACCACGACGAGTCGCTGTGGGGCGACCCGTACGCCTTCCGCCCGCAGCGCTTCCTCGAACGGCCCGCCCAGCGCGACGAGTTGATCCCGCAGGGCGGGGGCGACCCGGCCACCGGACACCGCTGCCCCGGTGAGGGCGTCACCCTCGGCGTGCTGGAGGCGCTCGCGGTGCGGCTGGCCCGGCTGGAGTACACGGTGCCGGAGCAGAACCTCACGATCCCGCTGAACCGCGTCCCGACCCGCCCGCACAGCGGAGTCCTCCTGACCGGCGTGCGTCCGCCGGCCGGCCGGAGCGAGGCCCGCGTCGGCCGTGGCGCCGAGGCGGTCCGGTAGGCGGGACCCGGCCCGCACGCTCCTCGCGGTGCCGCGCCCCCGGACCCCCGCCGCGGCCCGGGGGCGGAACAGTACGTCCGCCGCGCCGAGGAGCGCCCGCCGGATCCGGTCCCGCCCGGCGACGGGCCGGCGCCGGCCGCGGCACGAGGCCGCCGCCGCGGGACCGCCCCGGTCAGGGGGTCACAGGCGCTGCCACAGGGCCGGTGTGCCGGCGGGCGCCCACGCGCCCTGGGCCTGGTGGGTCTGCAGGCACCGGTAGCGCACGCCGTCGCGGGTCACCGTGGCCCCGGTCTCGTAGACGCGGCCCGAGGTCCACTCCTCCCGCGCGGTGCCGTCCTGCGGGGCCGGTGCCGTCGTCCGCGCGGCGGTCGTGGTCAGCGTGAGCCCGAAGTCCGCGAGGACCGGGTTGACCGGCTGGTAGAACGTCGTGCCGCCGTCGGTGCAGTCACCGGAGCCGCCGGAGGTGACGCCCTGGGCCTGGGAGCCCGCGAGGTACGGCCCGCCGGAGTCGCCCGGCTCGGCGCACACCGTCGTCCGGGTCAGTCCGTCGACCCTGCCCTCCGGGTAGCTGACGCTCGTGCCGTGCTGCTCGATGGTCCCGCAGCGCCATCCGGTGGTCGAGCCGGAACGGCACACCGCCGCCCCGACGAGCGCCTGCGCCGAGCCGGTGACCTGCACCTCCTGACCGTCCTGCGCCTTGACGTCGGGGGTGGCCGTCCACTGGTCGCCGGTGGCCACCCACGCCATGTCCTTGCCGGGGAACGTGGAGGCCCGGAAGGTGCCCTGCGCCGTCCGGTCGTACCCGGTCGTCGTGTCGCCGGGGCGGCCGCAGTGGCCGGCGGTGGCGAAGCCCGGCCGGTCGTCCCGGGTGACGGAGAAGCCGACGGAGCAGCGCGTGGAGTCGTTGACGTAGAAGGCGTCACCGCCGGTGATGTCCTGCAGCAGGCGCGGCCGGGCCGCCGTCATGCGGATCCCGACGTTCTCGTCCTCGAGCCCCGCGGCCTCGACGAAGGAGGCCCCCGCCTCCCGGCTCGTCGCCTGCACCACGAGCCGGTTGTTCGGTACGTCGACGTACCACACCGGCGTGTCGAGGGTCTGGACGCGGTCGGCCGCCGCGTCCAGCTTCCTCTTGGCTGCCTCGAGGTCGGCCAGCGTCCGCTGCACGACGGCGGCCTTCGCGCCCTGCGCCTCGATGGCCGGGACGTCCCCGGTGTCGGTGGTCGCGACCGTGAGTTCCTGGGAGGTGTCGCCGCGCACCCAGGCCCCGGCGAACCGGTCGCCCAGGGAAATGCGCAGCCGGCCCGCGCGGGTGCCCGCCTCCGCCTCGTTGACCAGCCGTTCGGACGCCTGGTCCGGCGTCAGGTCCAGGTCGCGCCGGAGGGCTTCGAGCAGATGCGGCGACGGCCGGTCGGCACCGAGGGTCTGCGCGGCACTCGGCGCGGCCCCCGCCCCCGGCGCGGGATCGGCCGTGGCCGCGGAGGGGAGGCCGGCGAGGACGAGGGCGCCGATCGCGGTCACGGCCGATCGGCGCGCCGCCCCGGCATGTCTGTGGGCCATTCGCTACGTCTCCTTCGTTCGGGTGAAGCCGCCGCGCGCCTGCGGGAGGCGTCGGCATCCCCTAGGCCTTGCCCACGGAGTCGGGGGTGATGTGACGAACAGTGAACTTTCGCGCTTTGGTGGGTGAAGGGGCGTCATGTGCAGTAATCGGGGCATGGCGGGAGACGTCCCGGGGCATCGGGCGGGCCGCGGCCCGGGCGAGCCGGTCCCGGTGACGCAGGAGGCGGCCGTGGAGAGGGGAGCGCCGGGGGCGGTCAGGGCCGGGACGATCCGGAAGCCGGCCGGCGCGGTAGCCGTCCCGGGCGTCCGTGGGGGCCTCACCGCGGTGTCCGGGACGAACTCGCGCCGCGGGAAGCGCACCTGCTGGGGCATCACGTTCCACGGGGCCGTGGCGGCGGCCCGTCCGTCGGTCGGCCGGCGCTCCCGGGCGTCCCCGGTGAGGGTGCGCGCCCGGGAGTGCCGGCCGACCCGGGCCCGGGGGTGTGCGGTCCGTCGTCGTAGGCCCGGTCGGAGCGGTACCGGCGGGGGTCGAGGACGCCGAACCGGGCGAGCGCGCCCCGGCGCGGTCTGCGGTACGGCCGGGCGGCCCGTCCACGGGCACGCTGTGGCTGTACTCCGGGTGAGGGAGGGTGGCGGCCGTGGGGACGGTCAGGAACCGACGGCGCGCCAGACGCCGTGCGGTGAGGCGCAGTTCGGCGTCGTACGGGTGAAGGCGTGCCCGGGCGGTGGTCCAGGGCGGCCGACGGCGCGGGCCGGTGAGCGTGGCCCGCGTCCCGGGCGGTGAGGTGGCGACATCGGCCACGGGACGCGGAATCTGTATGTTAAGCAGACGAAGCGCATGAAGTCGGCGTGCCTCGCGGGATGTTCACACGAGAGGCGGTACGCGGACCGGGCCGGGACGGCGGGAAGCGCCGCCGGTGCGGACCGGCGGCGCTGGGGACGGGGGACGGGGTGGGGCGGTCGGGCTCAGCCGGTCGTCGCCTGCGCTCCGGCGCCGGAGCGCAGGCGCTCCGGGACCGGCAGGTGGTAGACGTGGAAGGCGCGGCCGATGACCGGCTGGGCGACGTTGCGCACCCTGACGCCCCCGGTGGTCATGCCGTGCTCCGTGCCGGCGTGCGCGTGCCCGTGCACGGCGAGGTCGGCGCCGGCCGTGTCGATCGCCTCGGCCAGCAGATAGCTGCCGAGGAACGGATAGATCTCCAGCGGTTCCCCGGCCAGGGTCTCCGGCACGGGGGAGTAGTGGGTGAGGGCGATCCGTACGTCGCAGCCCTCCTCCTCCAGCCGTTCCAGGGAGGTCCGCAGACCGTCGGCGCACCGGCGCGAGTGCCGGACGAACTCCTTCATCACCGGCTCGCCGAACTCCCCGGCGCTGCGTCCGACGAACCCGCCGCCGAACCCCTTGGTGCCGGCCACCCCGATCCGCGCGCCCCCGCCGTCCACGACCGTCCCCTCTCCCTCCAGGACCTGGGCGCCGGCGTCCCGCAGGAGGGCCGCGACCTCGTCCGGCCGGTCGTCGTGGTGGTCGTGGTTGCCGAGCACGGCGACCACCGGGACGCCGAGGCCCCGGATCTCGTCGGCCACCACGCGGGCCTCCTCGGGGGTGCCGTGCCGGGTGAGGTCCCCGGCCAGCAGCAGGACGTCGGCGCACTCGGGCAGGGTGTCGAACGCGGGGCGCAGCAGGCCCCGGGTCTCGGGTGCCATGTGGATGTCCCCGACGGCGGCGATCCGGATCATGACAGCTCCTCCGCGTGATCGGGCGACGAGGCCTCGCTGACCACGATGTCGCAGTGGACCTCGAGCCCGGTGAGTTCCTCGCGCACGGTGTCCAGGACGTCCTCGCGGCACCGGGCCGAGGGGACGGTCCCGGTGACCAGCACGGCCTCGCCGCGGATCTCGATCCGCACGCCGAGCTCACCGAGTTCGCCGGAGGCGAGACGGTCCTGGAGGTGGGCGACGCGGTACTCCGGGCTCTGCGCCGGTGGCGGGCCGCCTGCGGATCCGGCGTCGTGGGGGTTCATGAGCGTTCCTTCCGCGGACGTGTCAGATGACGTTCAGGCGTTCCAGGAGGAAGAAGAAGGCGGCGGGCATGGGCTCGTCCCCGCAGTCGCGCCGCACCCGCTTCCAGTCGACCTTCTCGCGCAGGGTGCGGGCGATGGGCAGCACCGCGCCGAAGTCGCAGTGGTGCTCAGAGAAGGCGGCCAGCAGGCTCCACAGCAGATCGGTGGGCGCCAGGACCGGCATGCGCACCGACTCCACCGGGAGTTCCTCCGCCCGGTCGAGCATCTGTGCGGAGACCGGCCGGTGGGCCAGCTCGAAGATGATGTCCACCTCCTGCCCGAAGCACGTGGCCTTGATCAGCCAGTCCTCGGGCGGGGCGTAGACCGTCAGGCCGGCCTCGCGCAGTGTGGCGGCCACGGGTTCGGCGTCCTCGGGGCGGACGCAGAAGTCGACGTCGTGCTGGAGGTTCCCGCTGCCGCCGTGGGCGTAGACGGCGACGCTGCCGGCCAGCGCGAAGCGGTGGCCGCCGCGCTTCAGCACCGCGCCGACCTGCTTGGCCGCCTCCAGGATCGCCTGGTTGCGGTCGCGGGGCAGGTCGTCGGGGCCCTCCTCCCCGGGCCGCCCGCCCTGTGCTGCCGCGACGGTGGGGGGCGCCTGCCCGGGTGCGCCCGTGGCCAGACGGAGGTCCGGGGCCCCTGGGCGCCGGACGAGCGTGGCGTCCTCACCGTTCTCCGTCATGATCACTCCTTCCCCTGACCGGGCGGGCCCGTGCGGCCGCCACCCGGTGTCCCTGTGTGCCGCATGGAGTACCCGGAGCGCCCGCTCCGACACGGACGGGGTGCACCCGCGTGCGGAGCGCCCGCCG
Organism: Streptomyces viridosporus T7A; assembly: GCF_008704515.1. NCBI lineage: Bacteria > Bacillati > Actinomycetota > Actinomycetes > Kitasatosporales > Streptomycetaceae > Streptomyces > Streptomyces viridosporus. The sequence goes on along the minus strand of NZ_CP023700.1, from coordinate 1,094,937 downwards.
CCGCTCCCCTCAGGAGCCGCTCGGAGCCCCTCGGGACCCTCGGGACCTCCTCGGGACGCACAAGAAAAGCACCGGGACGGGTCACGGCCGAATATGGGACAAAAGTGGGGGAATGTGAAGAGAGTCCCCGAAGAGTGTGCTGTGGAGGTCGTCATGGACCAGAACACGTCTCGTTCGCCGGATCTTCCGCAGCCGTTGCGGGCCGTCGCCTCGGGGCTGCGGCATCTGCCGGGCGCGGAGCAGGTGGGCAGGGTGGCCGGCAGCGCCCTGGACACGATCGGCGCCGTGTCCCCGCGCGGGCGCCGGATGGCCGTCTACACGGGAGCCGGCGTGCTCGGCGTGGCCGGTGTCGTGGAGTGGCCGGTGGCGCTGACCGGCGCGGCCGTCGCCTGGCTCACCCAGCCGCGGCCCGGACCGGGCGCGCAAAGCGCGGAGGTCACGAAGGTCACGGAGGACACGGGAGGCGCGGAGGGCACGGAACCCTCCGGCGGCACACCGGTCACCGCCGAGGGGCGCCAGGGTCCTCCCGCCCGGCCCGCAGAGGAGCCCGGCTCCGAGTCGCTCGCCGACCGGGGTCCCGGTGACCGGCTGACCCCCACCCACCACCGGAACGAACCGGCGGAGCCCCCCGCACACGAACAACCCGCCCGGGTGGGCGACACCGCCACGGCGTCGGCGCTCAAGCAGGTCGCCGAGGCCACCACGCACCACGGGCAGCAGCCGCACGGCGACCGGCACACCGGCTGAGCCGGGACGACGGGACGGCCTTCGATGCCCACCCACTTCGACGTCGCCCCCCTCGCCGGGGCCGTGGCGGGAGTCGCCGCGGGCGCCGCCCGCTCCGCCGCGCAGGGCGTGACGTCCCTCCACGACACGTCACGCCGCGTCCGGCACGTCGCCCGCAACGCCCTGGGCGGCGACCGGCACTGGCGGGCCGGACACCGCGTCCACCTGGCCCTGCGGCACCCCGGCGGAGCCGCCGGGCCGCTCGCCCGCAAGGTCGCCGCCGAACTGCTCGACCACCCGGACGTCCTGACGGCGTACTGGGACGAGGGGCTGTCCCGTCTGGTGGTGACCGCGGTGACGGACGCGGCGAGCGACCGCGTGAGCGAGCAGGCGGTCGCGCTCGCCGCCCGCCTCGGACTGACCGAGGACGCCGACCCGGAGGAGGAGAGCGGGGCCGCCCACCCCGGCGACCCCCGCGAGGTGCGGGTCGCCGCCGCCTCGCTGCTGCTGGACGCGGCCGGCGCGGCCGGTGCCCTGGCCGGCCGGGCACTGCGCCTGCCGGCCAGCCCCAAGACGGTCACCGCCGCCGTCACCCTGCTGCGCGAGAACCCCCGGTTCCGCGCCCTGCTGCGCCGGCGGTTCGGCCGCAGCGGCATGGAACTGATCCTCGCCGCCGCCAACGCCACCGCGCACGGCGCCGGACAGTCCCCGGCGTCCCTGGTGCTCGACGGACTGCTGCGCACCGGCCAGTTGGCCGAGACGGTGGCCAGGGCCGCCGCCTTCGAGGCCCTGCACGACGACATCTGCCACGAGCAGCGCACCAGCATCCCTGCCCCCACCGACACCCGCCCGCCGTTGCGGGTGACGCCCGCCCAGGCCTACGCGGCCCACGCGGGCACCGGCAGCGTCGCCGGCGCCGCCGCCGCCCTCCTCGTCACCCACGACATGAGGGAGGCCGCCGAAGCCGTCCTCGCCGGCTCGCCCAAGGCCGCGCGGTACGGCCCGGCCGCCTTCAACGCGGTCCTCGGCATCCACCTCGTCCGGTCCGGCGTCCTCGTGCGCGACAGGGAGCGGCTGCGACAACTGGAGATCGCCGACTCCCTCGTCCTGCACGCCGACGCCCTGCGCAGCCGCCCGCGGCACGGCGCGGCCCCCGACGGCGCGTCCGCCGTGTTCGAGGACCCGGTCGACCCCGACGCCGAGGCCGTGCTCGACGCGGCCCGCAGGGCGGGACTGCACGTGGTGATCACGGGCGGTTCCGATCTGAAGGACATCACCCGCCTGGCCGACGAGGTCGCCCCGGCCGACCTGCCGTTCGCCGACGTCGTCCGGGCCCTGCAGAACGACGGGCGCGTCGTGGTGAGCGTCGCCCGCGTGGCCGCGGACGAGGACGGCGACGCGGCGAACGGGCTGGCCGCCGGCGACGTGGCCGTCGCCCTCACCGACGCGCGCTCGGCCGTCGCCTGGGGCGCCGACGTGCTCGCCCTGAACGGGCTCGGTGACGTGTGGCGCCTGCTGACCGTCATCCCGGCGGCCCGCCGGGTGGGCCGCCGCTCGCAGACCCTGGCCCGGGCGGGCGCCGCCCTGTCGGGGCTCATGGTGGCCCGCGGCGGCACCCCCGGCGGCCGTCTCTGGCGGCGGCTCACCCGGCACGCCCCCGTGAACACCGCGGCGTCCGGCGCCCTGCTCGCCGGCGTGACCGCGGCCGTGCGCGTGGCCACCGCCACGCCGCCCGAACCCCGGCTGCACGTGCCCTGGCACGCCCTGGAACCGCACGAGGCCCACGCGCTGCTCAGCACCTTCCGCACCGACGCCGAACCCCGCGGGCTCGCCCTGCTCGCCGACCGCTCGTGGCAGCGGGCGGCACGGCTCGCCCGGACGCCCGCGGCGGCCCCCGCCCGCTGGACCTGGGAGGCGGCCGGCGCCGTCCGCCGGGAACTCGACGACCCCCTCACGCCCGTCCTGGCCACCGGCGCGGTCGCCTCGGCCCTGCTCGGCTCGCTCGTCGACGCGCTGCTCGTCGTCGGCGCCATGGACCTCAACGCGGTGGCGGGCGGTCTGCAGCGGCTGCGCGCGGAACGCGCCCTGGCCCGGCTGGCCGCCCGGCAGCGGCCCAAGGCACGCCGGCAGGAGACCTCCCGGGACACGGTCACCGTCGACGCGGCCCGGCTGAAGCCGGGGGACCGGATCGGTCTCGGCGCCGGCGACGTCGTACCGGCGGACGGGCGGCTGCTGGAGGTGGACGGTCTGGAGGTCGACGAGTCGGCGCTCACCGGTGAGTCGCTGCCCGTGACCAAGGCCCTCGAGTCCACCCCCGGCGCGCCGGTGGCCCAGCGGACCTGCATGGTCTTCGAGGGCACCACCGTCGTGGCCGGCCGGGCGGTCGCGCTGGTGGTGGACACCGGCGACCGCACCGAGGCGGGCCGGGCCGTCGCCCTGGCCGCCCGCACCCCGCCGCCCGCCGGCGTCCAGGCACGACTGCAGGAACTGACCCGCAAGGCCCTGCCGGTGACCCTCACCGGCGGCGCGCTGGTGGCCGGGCTGTCCCTGCTGCGCGGCAGCCCGATCCGGCGGGCGGTCAGCGGCGGTGTCGCCGTGGCCGTCGCCGCGGTCCCCGAGGGGCTGCCGCTCGTCGCGACCGTCGCCCAGATGGCGGCCGCACGCCGGCTGTCCCGGCGCGGTGTCCTGGTCCGCACCCCGCGCACCCTGGAGGCGCTCGGCCGGGTCGACACCGTCTGCTTCGACAAGACCGGCACCCTCACCGAGAACCGGCTCCGCCTGGTCCGGGTGGCCACCGCGGACGGCACTGTGCTCGCCCCGGACGCCGAGCGGGCCGTACCGGTCGTGCGGCTGGCCGCGCGCGCCTGCCCGCAGGAGGAGACGGGCGAGGGGCGCCGGGTCGCGCACGCCACCGACGAGGCGGTCCTCGACGTCGCCCCGCCCGACGACGCCTGGACCGCCGACGGCGAACGGCCCTTCGAGGCCAGCCGGGGCTACGCGGCGGCGGTCGGACGGGACGGCGGTGCGGACGCCGACGGGCTCCTCGTCGTCAAGGGCGCCCCCGAAACGGTGTTCCCCGCCTGCCGGGACCTCCCCGACGACACGACCGCGACGGCCCACGCCCTCGCCGGGCAGGGGCTGCGCGTCCTCGCCGTCGCCCGGCGCCCGTGCCGGACGGCCGACGTCGCCGCCGAACTCGACGCCGACCTCGCGGACCTGGAGTTCGCCGGCCTGATCGCCCTGGCCGACGTCCCGCGCGACACCTCGCAGGCGCTGCTCGCGGCGCTGCGCCGCTCCGGCATCCTGCCCGTCATGCTCACCGGCGACCACCCGGAGACCGCCCGCGCCATCGCCCTGCAACTGGGCTGGCCGGAGGAGACCGAGGTGGTCACCGGGGACGAGCTGGTCGCCATGGGCCGGCGCGACCGGGTCCGCGCCCTGCACGGGGCCGCCGTCGTCGCCCGGGTCGCGCCCGAGCAGAAGCTCCACGTCGTGGAGGCCCTGCAGCAGGCGGGCCGGGTGGTGGCGATGGCCGGTGACGGCGCCAACGACGCCGCCGCCATCCGCGCCGCCGACGTCGGCGTCGGCATCGAGGCCCGCGGCTCGGCCGCCGCCCGCAACGCCGCCGACATCGTGCTCACCACCGGCGACCTGTCCGTCCTGGTGGACGCCGTCGCCGAGGGCCGCGCCCTGTGGCGCAGCGTCGCCGACGCGGTGAGCATCCTTATCGGCGGCAACGCGGGCGAGGTCGGCTTCAGCGTGCTGGGCACCCTGCTGGCGGGCTCCTCGCCGCTGTCGACCCGTCAGCTCCTGCTGGTCAACCTGCTCACCGACATGTTCCCGGCCATGGCGGTGGCGGTGACCCCGAGCGACGACCCCTCGACGGCGGCGCACGCCGCGAGCGGCCCGATGGGCCTCGACGTCCTCGGCGCGCCCCTGCTGCGCGCCATCCGGCGCCGGGGCGTGACCACCTGCCTCGGCGCGGTCACCGCGTACCTGATCGGCCGGCTCACCCCCGGCACCGAACGCCGCTCCACCACCATGGCCCTGTGCGGCGTGGTCGGCGCGCAGCTCGCGCAGACCCTCTCCGGCCGCCGCCACAGCCCCCTGGTGTGGGTGACGGCCCTGGGCTCCGCCGCGGTGCTCGCCGCCCTCGTGCAGACCCCCGGCGTCAGCCACTTCTTCGGCTGCACCCCGCTCGGGCCCCTCGCCTGGTCCGGCGTGGCCCTGGCGATCGCCCTGTCGGCCCTCGCGCCGCGCCTGGAACGCCTGCAGCCGGTACGGCACCTGTACGGGGCGGCGTCCCGCCTCGCCCTGTACCTCGGCGACACCGTGCGGCAGGCCCGCCACCTGCTGCACAGCGGCATCGCGCGACCGGTGGCGTGACGACGCGCCGCGGCCGGGCCGCCGCCGGCCCGCGGAGGTGCCCCCGCGGGCCGGCGAACCGGGTGCGCGGCACCACCCGGCCCCCGCCGCACGCGCCGTTGGGGGCACCCCGCTCCTCCTCGGCGCCCTCGCCGAGACCCTCCGCCTCGCCGCCGCCTCGCCGCCGCCCCTCCGGCGGCCGTCCGCCGTGCCGACCGCGTCGCCGTCCTCGGGCCCGGGCGCATCGCGCGTGAGGGGACCTGGCAGGAGCTCACCGCCCGCCCCGACGGCGTGCTCACCCGGCTGTTCCGGGCGGTGACGGGGCACGGGCCCCGGACGCCGGGCCCCGTGTCACCGGCGGATTGCGGCCTTTGCGCTCAGACTGGAAGAGGCAGGGCGGCAGCCCCGGCACCCCCCGGGGCTCCGCGGACACAGGCGGGCGCGGGCGCGCCCGGCGCCGGAGCCCGCCGCAGAGCAGAAGGGGTGAGGACCGGCATGAAGGGTTACGTCTTCCACGGCCCCGGGCAGTCCGCCTGGGAGGAGGTCCCCGACCCGGCCGCCAAGGAGCCCACCGACGCGATCGTGCGGGTCGACGCCGTCACCATCTGCGGAACGGACCTGCACATCCTCAAGGGCGACGTCCCCGAGGTCCGCCCGGGGACCGTCCTGGGGCACGAGGCGGTCGGCGAGATCGTCGAGACCGGGAGCGACGTCCGCACCGTACGTCCCGGGGACCGGGTACTGGTCTCCTGCATCTCCGCCTGCGGGCGGTGCCGTCACTGCCGCGAGGGCATGTACGGCCAGTGCCTGGACGGCGGGGGCTGGATCCTCGGTCACCTGATCGACGGGACCCAGGCCGAGTACGTCCGCGTCCCGTACGCCGACCTCTCGGTGCATCCGCTGCCCGGCACGCTCACCAGTGAGGACGCCGTGCTGCTGGCCGACATCTTCCCCACCGCCTACGAGGTGGGGGTGCTCAACGGGCGGGTGCGTCCCGGGGACACCGTCGTCGTGGTCGGCGCCGGGCCGGTCGGGCTCGCCGCGATCGCCGCCGCCCGGTTGTTCGCCCCCGAGCGGGTCATCGCCGTGGACCTGGCCGCACCCCGGCTGGAGGCGGCCAAGACGTTCGGCGCCGACGCCGTGGCCTACGCGAGCGAGGCCCCCGAGCAACTGGTCGCGGACCTCACCGGCGGACTCGGCGCGGACGTGGTCGTCGAGGCGGTGGGCCTCCCGGAGACCTTCGAGATGTGCACCCGCATGGTGCGGCCCGGCGGCCGCCTGGCCAACGTCGGGGTGCACGGCGGCCCCGCCACGCTGCACCTCGAGGACCTGTGGATCAAGAACGTCACCATCACCACGGGGCTGGTCGACACGTACTCGACGCCCACCCTGCTGCGGATGGCGGCCGCCGGCCGACTGCCCACCGGCCCCCTGGTCACCCACACGTTCCCGCTCGACCACATGCAGGAGGCCTACGACGTCTTCGGCAACGCCGCCGAGACCGGCGCGCTCAAGGTCGTCCTCGGTGTGCCGCAGCACGAGGTCGTCCCCGTGCACCCGACGCCCCCGACGGCCTGACGGTGCTGTGGCCGGCCCTCACCGGCCGGGGCCGCGCCGCGCGCGGAACGGGGCCCTTCGGCCCCTGCCGGTGAGGGCGGAGAGGGTCCACCCTGGAGGGGTGGGCACCGTGCCCCGGCGGACCGGCCGGCTCCCGGCCCGCCGAGGCGTCCGGTGCGAGCACGAGGAGGTGACGCCCCATGGCGAGGACGCACGGGGCGGAGGTCCGCAGGGTGCGGCTGTGGCGCTGGCGGAGGAACCCGCTGCGGCGCCGCAGCGATCTGATCGAGGCGTGGGTCCTGCTCGCCGTTCTCGTCCTCGCCCTGTCGGCCGCGGTGTTCGCCGGTCTGACGGCGGCCGGAGCCGTGGACGGGGCGCTCGCCGAGCGCCGGGACCGGACCCGTACCGTCGCGGCCGTCCTGATCGAGGACGCCGCCCACACGACACCCGCGTCGGTGTCCGAGAACTCCGAGAACGGGGACGGCGGCGTGTGGGCCCCGGTGCGGTGGACCGCCCCGGACGGCACCCACCGCACGGGCCGGGCGGAGGTCGAGCCGAGTGACCGGGCGGGCACCGCGGTCACGGTGTGGACGGACCCCGAGGGCCGGCTCGTCTCCCGGCCGCCCGAGGGCGCGGAGGCGCGGTTCCAGAGCGTCATGGCCGGTGTCACGATCGGTGCCGCCACCGCGGGAGCGGGACTGCTCGGCGCCCAGTTCGTCCGGAGCCGGCTGCAGCGGCGGCGCCTGGAGGAGTGGGAGGCCGAGTGGCGGCTGGTCGAGCCGGCCTGGCGGAAGCGCATGACGGGCTGACCGACCGGCGAGCTGACCGACCGGCGAGCTGACGGGCCGACGGCGCGACCGCGGCCGCCCGCCGACGGTCCGCCGGGCCGGGCTCCCCGCATCTTTTTATCTGCGGAATTGCAAAATTTCGCAAGTGACTACATGCTTGCCTCGTCATCCCGTCGTAGGCCATACGGGTGCGCCCGTCTCCGCGCCTCCCGTGCGACGGGCGCCCTGAGCCGTCGGGAAGTCGAGGGGTTGTGTCCGTACCGCTGTCACCGGCCGGGATCCGGTCCCGGATCACGTCGCTGCTGCCCACCCGTGCCGATCTGGCCCAGGCGCGGCGCGATCCGCGCCGGGACCTGCTCGCCGGCCTGACCGTCGCCGTCGTCGCGCTGCCGCTCGCGCTCGGGTTCGGTGTCTCCTCCGGACTCGGCGCCGAGGCGGGGCTGGCCACCGCCGTGGTCGCCGGGGCGCTGGCGGCGGTGTTCGGCGGCTCCCACCTCCAGGTCTCCGGTCCGACCGGGGCGATGACGGTGGTGCTGGTGCCCATCGTCGCCGACCACGGGCCCTCGGGGGTGCTCACCGTCGGGTTGATGGCGGGCGTGATCCTGGTCGCGCTGGCGCTGCTGCGGGCCGGGGGGAGCATGCGCTACGTGCCGGCGCCGGTGGTGGAGGGCTTCACGCTCGGCATCGCGTGCGTGATCGGACTGCAGCAGGTTCCCAACGCCCTCGGCGTGCCCGTGCCCGAGGGGGAGCGGGTCCTGGTGGTCGCCTGGCGGGCGCTGGAGGACTTCGCCCGCGACCCCGGCTGGGCCTCCCCGGCGCTGGCGCTCGCGGTGGCCGCCGTGATGCTGCTCGGGGCGCGCTGGAAGCCGACCGTCCCGTTCTCGATCCTGGCGGTGATCGCGGCCACCGTCGTGGTGCAGGTCGCCGGCCCGGACGGGGTGCGGCCGATCGGCGACCTGCCCGCTGGGCTGCCCGCCCCCTCGCTCGCCTTCCTCGACGCCGGGGCCCTGGGCGGCCTGCTCGCGCCCGCCGTGGCCGTGGCGGCGCTGGCCGCGCTGGAGTCGCTGCTGTCCGCCTCCGTCGCCGACGGCATGACCGTCGGACAGCGGCACGACCCGGACCGCGAACTGTTCGGGCAGGGCCTGGCCAACATCGCCGCCCCGCTGTTCGGCGGCGTTCCCGCGACCGGGGCGATCGCCCGCACCGCGGTCAACGTCCGCTCCGGCGCCACCTCCAAGCTGGCCTCGCTCGCGCACGCCGCCGTCCTCGCGGTGATCGTCTTCGCGGCCGCCCCGCTGGTGTCCAGGATTCCGCTCGCCGCGCTGGCGGGCGTGCTGCTGGCCACCGCGATCCGCATGGTCGAGGCCGGCTCGCTGCGCGCGATGGCCCGCGCCACCCGCTCCGACGCGCTGATCCTCGTCCTGACCGCCGTCGCCACCCTCGTGCTCGACCTCGTCCAGGCCGTGATCATCGGTCTGGCCGTCGCGGGCCTCCTCGCCCTGCGGGCGGTGGCCCGGCAGGCCCGGCTCGCCCCGGTGCCGCTCGACCGGGGCGACCACACCGAGGAGGAGCACGAGCTGCTGGCCGAGCACATCGTCGCCTACCGCATCGACGGCCCGCTGTTCTTCGCCGCCGCCCACCGCTTCCTGCTGGAACTGACCGAACTCGCCGACGTGCGCGTGGTCATCCTGCGCATGTCCCACGTGAGCGTCGTCGACGCCACCGGAGCCCTGGTCCTCAAGGACGTGGTGGCGAAACTGCGACGCCGGGGCGTCGTCGTCATGGTCTCCGGCATACGCCCCGGCCACCGCCGGGTCCTGGACTCCGTCGGTGCCCTGGAACTGCTGCGGCACGAGGGCCGGGAGTACGCCACGACCCCCGAGGCGATCGGCGCGGCCCGTGACCACCTGGAACGCACCGGCGTCCTGACGACGGCCCCGGCGCCCGCCCGGGAGGCACCGTGACCCGCACCCGCACCTGTGCCCGCCCCCGCCCGCCGGTCCCACGGACCGCGCCGCGCCGCTCCCTGCCCGGGAGACGCCCGTGACACCCCGACTGGACACGCTGCCGTACCGCCACGTGCTCACCCTCCCCACCGAGCCCGCCGCCGTCCGCCTCGCCCGCGAGACCGCCGAACAGGCCCTGGCGGAGTGGGGCATCGCCGCCCACCACCCCGCGGTGGGCCCGGCCCTGCTCATCCTGAGCGAGCTGGTGACCAACAGCGTCCGGCACGCCGTCGAGGCCTCGCCGCAGACGACCGTGGTCTACGCGGCGAGCCCCGAGTGCCTGGTGTTCGCCGTGCACGACCGCCACCCCCACCGGCCCCGGCTGTACGCACCCGCCGGCGCGGGCGGTCTGGCCACCGTCGTCGAGCTGACCCACGGCCTGGGCGGCACCGCGGTGGTCCGGGGCGACGCCGACGGCCGGGGGAAGAGCATCTGGATCACACTGCCGCTGTGACGCCGACGGGTACGGCCCCGGACGGCGCGGATGTACGAAGTTGCTAATGTCGGAAACCGTCGAGGCGGGCGTCGACGAACAGGTGAGGCGAGGGACCGGGGGGCGGCAGTCCGGGCCGTACGGCCGCGCCGGAAAGGGAACGGCACGATGACCACGCCGCTGTACCAGTTGAAGGCGGAGTTCTTCAAGACCCTGGGGCACCCCGCTCGCATCCGCGTGCTGGAACTGCTCAGCGAGCGCGAGCACGCGGTGGGGGAGATGCTGCCCGAGGTCGGCATCGAGCCGGCGCACCTCTCGCAGCAACTGGCGGTGTTGCGGCGGGCGAACCTGGTGGTCGCCCGCAAAGAGGGATCCACCGTGTACTACTCGCTGACCAGCCCGCACGTGGCGGAACTGCTGCGGGTGGCGCGCACCATCCTGTCCGGCGTCCTCGCGGGCCAGGCGGAACTGCTCGCCGACCTCCGGGCCGCGCAGGGCGAGGGCAAGCCCCCGTCGTGACGCACGCGCGGTCGTGGCCCCGACCGGAGGGCCGGGGCCACGACCGCGCGTGCGTCACGGGAGCCGGGCGGGTCAGACCTCGCCCCGCCAGGAGCCCGACTCCAGACCCCGTCGCTCGATGAACTCCTTGAACCGCTTCAGGTCCCCGACGGCCTGCCGCTTGACGAAGCCGAGCTTGTCGCCCACGCTCTCGGCCAGCCCCTCGGGGTCGAAGTCCATCTGGAGCATCACCTTGGTGGAGGTGTCCCCGAGACGGTGGAACGTGACGACGCCTGCCTGCTTCGCCTCACCGTCCACGGTGGTCCAGGCGACGCGCTCGTCCGGGACCTGCTCGGTGATCCGGGCGTCGAACTCCCGCCGCACGCCCCCGATTTTCGTCACCCAGTGGGTGAGCGTGTCGGTGCGCTGCTCGATGCGCTCGACGCCGCCCATGAACTCCGGGAAACTCTCGAACTGGGTCCACTGGTTGTAGGCGGTGCGGACGGGGACGTCGACCTTGATCGATTCCTCTACCTGCGACATGGATCGGGTACCTCGCTTTCCGATGGGGACGGGACACGGGTACCGCCTCCGCGGCGGAACAATCATGGTGACCGCGGCACACCGGCCGGCCCCTCCCGCTCCGCGTCAGCCGGCGGACTCCGTCCCCCCGCGGCGGCAGTACAGGAAGAGCTGGGGCTCCGGCCGGGCGTCGGGGTGGGACGGGGTGAACATCACGCTCTCCTCCGACAGCACCGCCAGCCCCGCCCCGCGCACCATGGCGGTGACGTCCTGGGCGGCGAAGCTGGTGACCCGCACGGGCTGCCCCATGAACGCACCGTCGAAGTCCTCGACGTCCAGCGGCACGGTGGCCAGCACGAGCAGTCCGCCCGGCCGCAGCGCCCGGGCCAGCCGGCGAACGAGCGCGGACTGCTCCGCCCGGGACATCTGGAGCAGCGCGAAGTACACGCAGACCGCGTCGAACGTCTCGTCCCCGAGCGGCATCCCGCGGACGTCGGCGCACCGGAACTCGGCCTCGGGCACCTGCCGGGAGGCGATCCCCACCATCACCGGGGACACGTCGACCCCCAGCACCCGGTGACCGGCCGCGGCGAGCACGGCGGCCGTGGGACGCCCCGTCCCGCAGCCCACGTCCAGCACCTCGCTGCCGGGCTCCAGCCGTTTCAGCAGCCACTCCAGCGACGCCCGGTGGGCCGCCGAGGAGGCGAACGCCTTCTCGTACTCGCTGCCCAGCGCATCGAACACCACCGCTGCCGGTGGCCTGCGACCCTCGTCGACCAAGACGCACCCCCGTCTCACGTGTACCGATGCGGGGCATCGTGCCATCCCGGGCCCGCGGTCACAACGGAACGCGGCCCCCGGCTTGCGGGCACGGGGACCGGCACGGCAGGGTCGGGGGGTGCCGACTCTGCTGATCGTCCACCACACGCCCTCGCCCCACTGCCAGGAGATGTTCGAAGCGGTCCTCTCCGGTGCCACGGCCCCGGAGATCGAGGGCGTCCGGGTGGTGCGGCGGGCGGCCCTGTCCGCCACCGCCACCGACGTCCTGGAGGCCGACGGCTGCCTCCTCGGCACCCCGGCCAACCTCGGCTACATGTCGGGCGCGCTCAAGCACTTCTTCGACCAGATCTACTACCCGTGCCTGGACACCACCCGCGGCCGGCCCTTCGGCTTCTGCGTGCACGGCGGGAACGACGTCACCGGGGCGGTGCGGGGCATCGAGGCCATCACCACGGGCCTCGGCTGGCGCCGCGTCGCGGACCCCGTGGAGGTCACCGGCGCACCGGACAAGGCCGACGTCGAGCGGTGCTGGGAACTGGGCGCCACGCTCGCCGCCGGCCTGATGGAATGAGTACGCGCGAGGGCCCTCAGGCCTCGTCCATCCGGCGCCGGTCCTGCTCGTCCCACGCCTGGGTGTCCCGCGGCCGGGTGTACGGCTCGGCCTCGGGCGGATGCCCGCCGGCGATGGCCCGCTGCCGGGCGATCTCCGCGTCGAACTCCAGTCCCAGCAGGATCGCCAGGTTGGTGATCCACAGCCAGACCAGGAACACGATGACACCGGCCATCGTGCCGTACGTCTTGTTGTACGAGGCGAAGTTGGCCACGTAGAACGCGAACCCGGCGGAGGCGATCAGCCAGATCACCAGGGCCAGGAGGCTGCCCGGGGTGATCCAGCGGAACCCCCGGATCTTGGTGTTCGGGGCCGCCCAGTACAGCAGCGCGATCATGATCGTCACCAGGACTACCAGCACCGGCCACTTGGCGATGGACCACACGGTCACCGCGGTGTCGCCCAGGCCGAGCGCGTCGCCCGCCCGGCGGGCGAGCCCACCGGTGAAGACCACGATGAGCGAACTGATCACGGCCAGCACCATCAGCACCACGGTCATGCCGACCCGCACCGGCAGCACCTTCCAGATCGGGCGCCCCTCGGGCATGTCGTAGACCGCGTTCGCCGAGCGGATGAACGCCGCCACATAACCGGAGGCCGACCACACGGCCAGGACCAGACCGACGACCGCCACGATCGAGCCGACGCCCGCGCTGCCCTCCAGCTGTTCGACCGCCCGGGTGATGATGTCGCGGACCGCCCCGGGGGCGAGCTGCTGGAGGCTCTCCAGCACGTTGTCCGTGGCCGACTTGCCGACGACGCCCAGCAGCGACACCAGGACCAGCAGCGCCGGGAAGAGCGACAGCACGCCGTAGTACGTGAGCGCGGCGGCCCGGTCGGTCAGCTCGTCGTCCTTGAACTCGCGCAGACTGCCCTTCAGCGCCGCGCCCCACGCCCCCTTCGGCAGTTTGGTCGGCGTGTCCGGTGCCGCCCGCTCCACCTCGTCGCCCGGTCCGGGCTCCTGTGCCGCACGCTCGGCCCGGGGCTCCGGACCGGGTTCGTTCTTCGCGGACGCGCCGGAGGTCCGGCCGTTCCGCCCCGGGATATGCAGCTTCATGGCCGTCGGGTAACCAGGGAGCGGCGCGTTAAGCCACGGGCGCGGGCCGGGGGCCGCCCCGCAAGGGTTGTGGGAGCGCTCCCATGTCGGGCAGGATCCGGGGCATGACCGTGTCTCCCGCGATTCGCCCGTACCGCCCCGGCGACCGGCCGGCTCTCGACGACATCTGCGTCCGCACCGCGCACAACGGCGGGGACAGTCGCCCCTACTACCGTGACCCCGGCATCCTCCCCGCCGTCTTCGCGGCTCCCTACGTCCACCTCGAACCGGAGCTGGCCTTCGTCCTGGACGACGGGCGGGGCCGGGCGGTCGGTTACGTCCTCGGCACCGCCGACACCCCCCGGTTCGCCGAGGTCTTCCGGACCGCATGGCTGCCCCTGGTCGCCGACCGCCACCCCGAGCCGTCCGGAACGCCGGGCACCCCGGACGAGGCGATGGCCCGGCTGCTGCACCACCCCGAGCGGATGGTCGTCCCGGAGCTGGCCGCCTATCCGGCGCACCTGCACATCGACCTGCTGCCCGAGTGGCAGGGGCGCGGGTACGGCAGGCGGCTGATGCGGACCTTCCTCACGGCCCTGCGGGACCGGGGTGTGCCGTCCGTCCACCTCGTCATGGTGGCCGCCAACCGGCCCGCCAGGATCTTCTACGACCGCATGGGCTTCCACGAGATCGACGCGCCGCTGGACGATTCCGTCGTCTGCCTCGGGCGCACGACGCTGGACGCCGACCGGCTCTGAGGGGCCGGTCCCGCGATCCCGGCCGGCCCCGGTCGGCTCCCTGGGGCGGCCCCGGTCGGTTCCGGCGGGCGGGCGTCGTCGTCGAAGGCATCGAACACGCCACGGCACGGGCGACAGTGGCGCGAACGGGCGTTGCCGCTTCCGTCCCAGGAGGCGCAGCCTGTGTTCTGGGAGCGCTCCCACATCTCCTGTGACCCGATCACCCACCCCCCACATCGGAGAGAAGGTCATCATGACTTGGCATGTTCATGCCTTATCGGTCGTCCGGTCCCGGCTGACGCTCGCCCTGAGCGTCGTCGCCGCGGCGCTGCTCTGTCTGATCCCCTGGAGCGGCACCGCCGTCGCCCACGGCTCGGTGGTCGACCCGGCGTCCCGCAACTACGGTTGCTGGCAACGCTGGGGAAGCGACTTCCAGAACCCGGCCATGGCCCAGCAGGACCCCATGTGCTGGCAGGCATGGCAGCACGACCCCAACGCCATGTGGAACTGGAACGGCCTCTACCGTGACGGCTCCGGCGGCGACTTCCGGGCCGTCGTCCCCGACGGCCAGCTGTGCAGCGGCGGGCGCACCGAGAACGGGCGCTACAACTCCATGGACGCGGCGGGTCCCTGGAAGACCACGGACGTGGGCAGCAACTTCACCGTCAAGCTCCACGACCAGGCCGGCCACGGCGCGGACTACTTCCTGGTCTACGTCACCCGGCAGGGATTCAACCCCGCCACCCAGCCGCTGACCTGGAACGACCTGCAACTGGTGGCCCGCACCGGCGCGTACGCCCCCAGCCAGAACTACTCGATTCCGGTAAGCACCTCCGGGCGCAGCGGCCGACACGTCGTCTACACGATCTGGCAGGCCTCGCACATGGACCAGACGTACTTCCTGTGCAGTGACGTGAACTTCCGCTGAAACACAGGTCATCGAGCTGGTCCCGTCCCGAAGTTCCCGCCGGACGCGCGCCGTTCGGCGGGGAACGGCGGTCCGGGTCGGCCCCCGGTTCCTGAAAATCCGCCAGGAATCCGCGCGGTGGTTGAACGAACGGCGGCCTCCCTGCGTATGGGGCGTGGGAATCCCCTGCCCACCCCCCGCGACAGAAGCGTAGGAGTACCGTCTTGGCACGCAACACACGCAGACGCCCCAAACAGCGCGCGACGCTCGCAGCCTTCGCCCTGATCCTGGGCGGAGGCGGGATGATGGCGGCCAACGTCTACGCGTCCGCGTCGGAGGACGGCGGGCCGGGCGACGCCCAGGTCCTCTCGGGCGCCACCATCGACTGCCCGGACGTGGCCACCCGGTTGACGTCGGTGCCGCAGGAGGCGCGGCCGGAGGTCGACAAGGAACTCGCCGCGCTGGACGCGCAGATCGCCGATGCCTACAAGCGGCTCGGGGAGTCGGCCGAAGCCCTCCGGAAGGACCCGGGATTCGCGGACAACGCGATAGCCGGGCCGCTCGAGGAGAAGCGTTCCGCGACCCTTGCCCGCATCGTGACCGCCATCGACCGGGTGGGCGACCGGCCCGAGGGCCTCGAGGAGCTCGCCGCCTGCGCCGTGCGCGAGTCCGGTAACGCCCCCGCTCGGCCGGACGCCGGCCAGGAGGGCGACGGCAACGAGGGGGAGCAGGCGGGCGACGGAGGCGACGGCCAGGACCAGCAGGGCCAGGACCAGCAGGGCCAGGACCAGGGCGGCGGCAACGGCGGCCAGGCCGGCAACGGGCCCGTCGCCGGCGACTACGTCGACATCGAGAGCGTCCAGCCCAACGTCTTCGCGCCGAAGCAGACGGCGAACGCCTCCCGCGGCACCTTCACCAGCGAATGCGGTGTCAACGAGAACGGCCTGTTCAACTCGGACAACGTGATCGCCGCCCCGGGTGTCGCCAACGGCGCCCACCACTTCCACGACTACATCGGCAACCAGGCCACCAACGCCTTCTCCAGTGACGAGGAACTGGCGCAGGCGGAGACGAGCTGCGTGGACCAGGGCGACAGGTCCTCGTACTACTGGCCCGTGCTGCGCCTGCAGAACGGGACCCGGGAGCAGGACGCCGACTCCCCGGGCGGCGGCATCGAGGGCAACGTCGGTGAGATCGTCACGCCCAAGGAGGTCACGCTGACCTTCGTGGGCAACCCGCAGGGCGAGGTCACCGCCATGCCCCGGCTGCTGCGCATCATCACCGGCGACGCCAAGTCGTTCGTCAACGGCCCGGCCAACGCCAACGCCTCCTGGAGCTGCACCGGGTTCGAGGACCGGCAGCTGAAGGACAAGTACCCGTTGTGCCCGCAGGGCAGTGACGTGGTGCGCACGTTCAACTTCCAGAGCTGCTGGGACGGACGCAACACCGACAGCGCCAACCACCGCACCCACATGGCGTTCGTGGACGCCGAGGGCAACTGCCCGGCCGGCTTCGAGCCCGTGCCGCAACTGGTGCAGCGCATCGTCTACGACGTCGACGCGCCGAGCCTCGAGGACGGTGGAAAGACGACACCGCTGTTCGCGGTGGACTCCTTCCCGGAGCAGCTGCACAAGCCGATCACGGACCACGGCGACTTCATCAACGTCTTCGACGAGGACCTGATGAACGAAATGGTCGACTGCATCAACGAGGGCCGCACCTGCGGTTCCGGCGCCGGTGGCGGCGGCAACGGTGGCGACGGCGGCGACGGTGACGGCGAGCAGGGCGAGCAGCCCCAGCGGCCGGAGGAGCCCACGGCCACGCCCGACGACCCGGGCCGGGGCGGCGACGGGAACCAGGGCAACGACGGCGACCAGGGCAACGGCGGGGACGAGCCCGGCAACGGCGGCGACCGGGGTGACGGCGGACAGGAGCAGCCGTCGAAGAACCCGGCCGAGACCCCGGCCACCGAGGAGCCCGCGGGCGGCGGCACCGCCCGGCCCGAGCAGCCCGACGTCAAGGCCTCGCTCCCGGCCGAGGGCGGCAAGGACGCCGGCGCCGGAAACCAGGACGGCGGCAAGGGCGGCAAGGACGACGCCGGTCAGGCGGCTCAGGCCGCCGAAGTGCCCGGCAGCCTCCCGGAGCTCGGGACCGAGGACAGGACCGAGGCACAGGCCGGGACCGGCAGCCTGGCCGAGACCGGAGCCCAGCTCTGGCCGGCCGCGCTCGGCGGAGTGCTGGTGATCTTCGGGTTCTTCGTCCTGCGGAGCGTGCGGCGCGGGGCCTGACCCTCAGCACCACCCGAACGGCGGCAGGCCCCCTCAGGGGGCCTGCCGCCTCGCGCTTTCCCGCGTCCCGTCCGCCACGGCGGAGTACGGTCCGGGGACCACGACGGCCCCGGCGAAGCCGATCAGCTCGCTGGTCCGGTCGTCGGGGGCGGACCGGGCCGGTCCGCCGAGCGGCCCGCCGTACTCGACCTGTGCGCCCGCCTCCCGCAGCGGCCGTACCGCGTCGTCCACTCCGTCGAGGTGGTCGTCGTCGAGGGGCGGGGGCCGGACGTCGAAGCGGGCGGTGATGCAGCCCGTTCTCCCGTCGGAGGACAGGGGCCCGACACGCAGCCCCGACCGGCCGCCGGAGGAGCCGGCGGCGGACAGCGGGTTCTGCGCCGACAGCACGTGCGGCAGCTTCTCCAGGCCGGCGACCGCGGCGGACATCTGCGCGTCCGGCGCGGTCAGTGGCCGCCGGCCGTCGTGCGGGACGATCCGGCTGCTGTGGCCGCCCGTCCGCGGATCGTGTTTCCGGGAGACCTCGATGTCCTGCTGGGACTGGGCGTCGGGCAGCGTGGAGTCGTCGGAGTGGGTTCCGCCGACGGAGCGGCCCGCCGCCCGTGACGCCACCAGGGCCACGAGCCGTCCCACGACGACCGCGAAGTGCCGTGCGCACCACTCGCCCAGCCGGCGCAGCGCTCCCGCTCCCGGCTTTCCCTCCGCCCCCGCAGGGGGCGCCTCACCGGCTCGGGGCGTCGTCGACGACGGCGTCGGACGCCCTGCCGCCCCGGTCCGGCACGCAGGGAGCCGGCCGCCGGGGCCCGCGCGGGGCGCGGGTGAGGCGCGGGCGCGCGAGCGTGCCGAGGACACCGGACCCCAGGGCGACCCCGGCGCCGACCAGAGCACTGCCCACCGCCTGCGCCGGACCGTAGGACCCGGTGCCGACGAGCGGCGCGGTGCAGGCGGCCGCCACCGGGATGAGGCCGGAGAACAGGGTGGCGCGCTCGGCGCCGATCCGCTGCATGCCCATGTACCAGCACACGAACCCGACGACGGTCACCACCACCGCCTGCCACAGCAGCGCCGCCGTCTCGACCGTGTCCGGCCGGCGCAGCCAGGCGGACCCGTCGAGCAGGAGCCCGGCCGCCGCCGACTCGACCGCGGCGACCCCGCACACCGCGGCGGACAGCAGACGGGGCCCCAGGGGCCGCAGCACCGGCACGGCCAGCACGGCGAATCCCACCTCGCCGGCCAGCGCGCACACGGAGAAGGCGATGCCCGCTCCGTCCGTGCGCCCCCAGCCCTGCACCGTGAACGCGCCGACGGCCACCGCCGACGCCCCGTACAGGACCGCCCGTTGCGGCCGGCGGCCGTCCGCCAGGGGGACGAGGACGGCGACCACCACGGGCGCGCAGCCCACGAAGACGCCGGGCACCGCCGGTTCCGCGGTCCGTTCCGCGGCGAGGACGGCCAGGTTGAACCCGACCATGCCGACCGCCGCGAGCAGCGCGAGGCGGCCCCACAGCCGGGGCGTGAGTGACCGCAGCGCGGCCACCGCCCCCTTCCCGGCCAGGGGCAGGAGCAGCAGACAGGCCAGTCCGTAGCGCAGGAACTGGCCGCCCGCGTACGGGTAGTCGCCCAGGACGCTGTTGGCGGTGAAGGATCCTCCGACGAGGACGCAGGCGAGCGCGGCGAGCAGGGCCCCGCGCGTGGTGGCGGCGTTCATGGCACCGACGCTAGGGAGCGCGGCGGTCCGCTTCGAGGACCACTTCCACCCCGCCGTAGAGGACCAATCGGGGCGGAAGACGTCGCGGGCGGGCGCACCGGGGACGGGCGGGCGCACCGGAGAAGGACGGCCGGGGGCTCCGCCGCGCGCCGCCGCGCGGCGGAGGCCGCCGGGGTGCGCGAAAGCCGTGAGGACGATGTGCCCGCGCGGTGCGTCAGACGCGGCGTCCGGGGTAGGAGCGGCGTACGTCCCTGCTGTTCCACCAGGGGCGTACGCAGTCCCTCTGGCGGGCGGGCAGCCCTCCCGTCACCGGACCGGAGGACACCATGTCCGGGATCAGCGAGCCACTTCCGGGCGCCGCGTCGCTGGACGAGGCCCTGGGCGCGTCCCTGGCCGACACCGTGCGGAGCACCGGCGCCTCGGCCGGCGGGCTCTACCTGCGCGAGGAGGCCACCGGCATGCTGCACATGGTGTGGCTGTGCGGCCTGCCGGTGGAGTTCTTCACCCCCTGGCAGCGTCTGCCCCCGGACAGCCCGGTGCCCGTCGCCGACGCCCTGCGCGAGGACCGGCTCGTCTGGATCGGCGGCCAGGACGAGCTGGCCCGGCAGTACCCCCGGACCGCCGCCGTGCTGCCCTACCCGTTCGCGCTGGCCGCGATCCCGGTCACCGGGGTGCGCCGCTGCTGGGGCGGCCTCACCCTGATGTGGCCCGCCGACCGCCCGGGACGGTTGACCACCCGCGAACGGCACGCCCTCACCACCGGCGCCCGCCACCTCGCGCGCCTCCTGGACGACGCCGACCGGCCACCGACCCTGCCCGACCGGCCGCGGTTCGTCCCGCCGGGCACCGCGCCCCGTCCCGCGCAGCGGAACCTGGCCGCCTCCGACTACCTGGAACGCCTGCCCGAGGGCGCCGTGTCCCTCGACCTGGAGGGCCGGATCACCCACCTCAGTGCCGCCGCCGCCCGGCTGCTCGGCCGCAGTGCGGAACGGCTTCTCGGCACCCGTCCCTGGGAGTCCCTCCCCTGGCTGGACGACCCCGTCCACGAGGACCACTACCGCACGGCGCTGATCAGCCGCTCGCCGGTGGCCTTCCTCGCCCGCCGCCCGCCGGACCAGTGGCTGGTCTTCGAGCTCTACCCCGACACCAGCGGCATCAGCGTCCGGATCACCCCCCGCGCGGAGCACTCCATGGGCGAGGATCCGGCCCCCGCCGTGCGGCGCCCCTCACCGGCTCCCGCGGGACGCCTCTACCAGCTGGTCCACCTGGCCGCCGCGCTCACCGAGACGGTGACCGTGCGGGACCTCGTCGAGCTGACCGCGCACCAGATCCTGCCCGCCTTCGGGGCCCAGGGCCTGGTGCTGTCCGTCGCCGACGCGGGACGCCTGAAGATCACCGGTCATCACGGCTACGACGCCGAGGTCGTGGAGCGGCTCGACGCCCTGGCCCTGGACACGCACCTCACCCCCGCGGGCGCCGTCCTGGCCGACGCCACCCCCGCCTTCTTCGCCGACCGGGCCGAGATGGCCGTCCGCTACCCGCAGGCGCCCCTGCTGAGCGACAAGGAGGCCTGGGCCTTCCTCCCCCTGGTCGTCTCGGGCCGGCCGGTGGGCTGCTGCGTCCTGGCGTACGACCGGCCGCACGCCTTCACCGCCGACGAGCGCGCCGTCCTGACCTCCCTGGCCGGCCTGATCGCCCAGGCCCTGGACCGCGCCCGCCTGTACGACGCCCAGCACCGTCTGGTCCACGAACTGCAGCGGGCCCTGCTGCCCCGCGCCCTGCCCTCCCTGCCGGGCCTCGACGTCGCCGCGCGCTACCTGCCCGCCGGACACGGCCTCGACATCGGCGGCGACTTCTACGACGTCCTGCGCCTCGACGACACGTCCGCGGCCGTCGTCATCGGGGACGTGGAGGGACACAGCGTCACCGCGGCCGCGCTCACCGGCCAGCTCCGCACCGCCGTCCACGCGCACGCGACCGCCGGCGCGGCACCGGACGAGATCCTGGCCCGCACCAACCGCCTGCTGGCGGACCTGGACTCCGAACTGCTGGCGTCCTGCCTCCTCGCCCACGTCGACCTGGCACGCCGTCGGGTGACCCTCGCCAGCGCGGGGCACGTGCCGCCGCTGCTGCGTCAGGGTCCCGGCCGGGCCGAGGTGCTGGACGTCGAGCCGGGACCGCTCCTCGGCATCGACCTGCGCGCCCGCTATCCGGTCACCACCGTGGAGCTGCCCCCGGGCGCCGTCCTCGTCCTGTACACCGACGGCCTGGTGGAGACCCCCGGCACCGACGTCACCCGGACCACCCGGCGCCTCGCCGACCGCCTGGCCGGCGGCGGCGACCCGGCCCCGGACCGCCTCGTCGACCGCCTGCTGGGCTCCGCGAGCCGTGGCGCCCAGTACGCCGACGACGTCACCGTCCTCCTGCTGCGCGCCACGGGCGCGCCCGTCGAAGGGCGACCACCGGCCACGGCCGACCGGGCCGGACGCCGGACCTGACCGGCGGGGCGCCGACGGGCGGGGCCGTCCGCGGCACCGCCGTCAGCGTCCGCCCTCCCCGCGGAACGCGGTGAGCAGCAGCGCCACGTCGTCCGGCCGGTCCTCGGTCCGGCGGGCGGTCCTGACCAGCCGGTCGGCGAGCTGCTCCACCGAGTCGGTGCGGCTGTGGGCCAGACACCGGCGGACCGCCCGGATGCCCGTCTCGATGTCGCTGCCGGGCATCTCGACGAGCCCGTCGGTGTACAGCGCGAGGACGCTGCCGGGCGACAGGGTGAGCGTCGTGACGGGATAGGCCGCGTCGGGATACACCCCGAGCAGCACACCGCCGGCCAGGTCCAGGGTCTCGACGCGGCCGTCCGGGTGGCGCAGCAGTGGCGGGGGGTGGCCCGCCCGTGCCGCCAGGGCGCGGCCGGTGCGCGGGTCCAGCTCGACGTAGCAGCAGGTGGCGAAGACCTCCGCCTCCAGCTCGGCCAGCAGCCGGTTGGTGTGGGCGATGACCTCCTGCGGCGGCCGGCCGCTGGCGGCGAAGGCGTGCACCGCGCTGCGCAGCTGTCCCATGACGGCCGCGGCGCCGACGCTGTGCCCCTCGACGTCGCCGATCACCAGCGCCACACCGCGCTCCGTCCTGATCACGTCGTACCAGTCGCCGCCGATGGCCATGCCCTGGGTGCCGGGCAGGTAGCGGCCGGTGGTGAGCAGCCCCTCGATGACGGGCAGCCGGTGCGGCAGCAGCGCCTCCTGCAGCCCGCGCGCGACGGTGGACTCGGCGTCGTACATGCGGGCCCGCTCCATCGCCTGGGCGGCCAGTCCGCCCAGCGCGGTCAGCGCGCTGCGCTCCTCGGGAGTGAACCGGTGCGGCGCGTTCCAGCCGAGGATGCACGAGCCGACCGGATGGCCGGAGGCGATCAGCGGCAGGAACGCCCAGGCGCCCGTCCGGTCGAGGAGGATCCCGGGATAGGCGTCGGCCAGCTCCTCGGGCGACTCGAAGAAGAGTGGAAGCCGTGTGGTCAGGGCGTGCACACCGGGCAGGTCCCGGTCGAGGGGCACCCCTTCGAACGCGTCGAGGGACCCCTCCGGGTAGCCGGACTCCCACAGCAGGTACATCCGGTTGTCACGGACCGTGTACAGGGCGATCTCCCGGGCGCCGAACGCGGGCAGCAGCTGTTCGGCGACGGCCCGGCACACGTCCCTGACGGTGACGGCCTCGGTGAGCGCACTGGCCATCTGCACGACGTGGTAGAGGGCTCCCGCGCGGGCCGTGGCGACCGGCTCCGACGGCGCGGCCACGGTGGTCCCGGCGTACCGGCCCGGCGACGCGGGCTGGGCGCCGACGGGCGCGCTGGTGCGGAAGACGCGGCCGGTCAGTCCGTGCACACCGGGATAGAGCACGAAGCCCAGCCAGGCGCCGTCCGGGGCGTGCGCCAGGTACGACACCGGCTCCTGCGACAGCATCGCCGCCCGGTAGCGGTCCTCGTAGGCCGGGTCGCGGAGCCAGGGCAGCGCGTCCCACGGGTGGTGGCCGAGCAGGTGCTCCAGCTCGCAGTTCAGCAGTTCCTGGCAGCGGCGGTTGGCGTAGACGATCCGGCCGTCCTGGTCCAGGGAGAACAGTCCGTCGGGCAGCCGCTCGGCGGCCTCGGCCGCGGTGACCCCGCCGGCCACGTCCACGAGGGCGCCCACCAGCAGCCGGGTGGTTTCCTCCGATGGCACGACGTGCCCCCACAGCTCGATCGGCCGGTAGCGGATCCGCCCGTCCTCGTCGGGTTCGTCCAGCACCCTGAAGTGCCGGGACCTGACCTGTCCGGTGGCCGCCGCCTCCCGGCGGCTCGCCCGCAGTTCGTGCAGGTCGTCCGGACTCACCCGGGACTCGACCTCCGCCGTGGTGCCGCCGAAGTCCTCCGGGGCGACGCCCAGCAGGCTCAGCGCGTCGTCGTCCCCGGCCCACCGGTCGCCGTCCAGGTCCCACTCGATCATGCCGACCCTGAGGGCCTGGACCGGCGGTGTGGGCAGCCGCACGCTGACCGGCTGGTCGTCGTACTCGATCCCGTACGCGACGGCGTCCGGGCCCGTCCGGCCGGGCACCCGGCGGGCGAATTCGGTCAGGCGCTCCTCCATGTCCCGCGCGGCGCCGCCCAGCACGGCCCGCACCGCCTGCTCGCCCACCGGCTCCCGGGCGGCCGAACGCAGCACGGCCAGGACGCCCACGGGCTCACCGCCGACCCGCACGGGGCAGTAGGCCGAGGCGAACGGGTACGGCAGCGCGGCGGTGAACTGCGGGAAGCGCAGCATCGTCGCCCGCTCGTCCGGCAGCCACAGGCCCTCCTCCGCGCGGTACACCTCCGCCACCGGCATCGCGCCGCTCACCGGCACCCGCCACCAGGACGTCAGCAGCGCCCGCGGGACGCCGGTCACCACGCAGAGCACCAGCGAGCGCCGGTCGCGCGAGCGCAGGTACACCAGCCCGCCGTACCCCCCGAGGTCCTCGACCGCCGCCACCACGGGCCCCGCGAGCGCGTCCTCGATCCGTGCCACGCCCCCGGTCCGGTCCCCTCGCGCGCCCCGGCCGAGCACGTCCGCCGGCCGCTTCCCGCGCGGTACGGCGGCTGACTCTTCCATCTCGCGTCCTCCCGGTGCGGACGCACGGGACATCATTTGCTTCCCACCAGGATGTGCCATGCGGGCCGCTCCGGCGCGGCGGATGCGTCCGCCTCCCGCGGCCGGCCGCCGCCCCGGCCGTCCCCGCCGCGCGAGGACCCGCCGGGAACAGTGCAACCTTCGGGCGAACCCGGTCGTCTCACCCGATACCAGAGCGATGCGAGCCCAGGGGGCAGAAATGATGCGAACCAGAACGATCTGTGCGGCAGTCGTGCTCGTCGGCACCATGCTGGGCACGGCGGCGGTCCCGGCCGCCGCCGCCCGGGCCGCGACCACCCGCGCCGCGGCGTGCCCCACCGGCTGGGGGAGCCAGGCCAAGACCGACGGCGACGCCACGGCCACGCCGGTGCGCGACATCAGGACCGGCCGCCACGACTGCCACGACCGGATGGTCGTGGACCTGCCCGGCGCCGACCGCCTCGGCTACTCCGTCCGGTACGTCGACCGCCTGTACCAGGACGGATCGGGCCGTCCCGTTCCCGTCGCCGGCGGTGCCGTGCTCGAGGTGCGGGTGGCCGCGCCCGCCTACGCCCCCGAGACCGGTGAGCCCACCTACCCCGCGCGGGCCGGACACCCCCTGCCGGGCGTGGACCTCACCGGGTACCGCACCTTCAGGGACGCCCGGTTCGCCGGCAGCTTCGAGGGCGAGACCCAGGTCGGCCTCGGAGTGCGCGCACGCCTGCCCTTCCGGGTCCTGGAACTCCAGGACCGCATCGTGATCGACGTCGCCCACTCCTGGACCGAGGGGAGCTGAGCGCGCCCGCCGGAAACGCCCGGGGCGCCCGCCTCGCGCGGGCGCCCGTCCGGGCGGGCCGCGCGCTCACCGCTCCGCGCTGCCGGTCTCGCAGACCCGGCGGGCCACGTCGCGCAGCTTGGTGTTCGTGCGCTGGGACTGGGTGCGCAGGATCTCGAAGGCCTGGTCCTCGGTGATGTGGTGGCGCCCCATCAGGATGCCCATCGCCTCGCCGATCATGTGCCGGGTGGCGATGGCCTCCTGCAACTGGGCGTCGTTCAGGGCGCTGGAGAAGGCGACCGCCGCATGGGACGCCAGCAGCCACCCGGCCGTCTCGCTGTCCTCGGTGAACACCCCGGGCTCGTACGCGTACATGTTGAGGGCCCCCAGCTCCTCCTCCCGCGTGTACAGCAGGAACCCCATCATGCTGCCCATCCCCAGCTCCCGGGCGCGGGGCACGTAGCGCGGCCAGCGTTCGGCGGGCCGGGTGAGGTCGGGGATGCGGAAGACCCGTTCGTCGTTGCCGGGCCGGGCCGCCTCGAAGCAGGGCCCCTCCTGCAGGCGCTCCTGGAGACGGTCGCTGTCGATCACGCGCTGATCGGTGGGGGCCAGCGAACTCACCCGGTTCCCCTTGAGGACGAGGATCCCGGCGGCGTCGCAGCCCTCGACGAGTTCCACCGCCGACCCCGTGATCTGCTCCAGGGTGGCGTCGAGCGTCTGCTCGGCCAGGAGATCACGGGCCAGGGAGGCCATCTGCTGAGCGAAGTTCCGCCAGTCCACCGTCCGCCTTCCCATCGACGCGGTCCGGATCATCCTCCCCATCCTGGCACGCCCGTTCCGGCCGCACCCCTCGGTGCCGCAGGTTTGCGAAGCGCGCCGCGGGCCACTCGAACGACGACGGGAAACGCACACGGACATCGTCGGGAGTGAACAGAGTGGCTGAGGACCAGAAGGCCAAGGCGAAGACGGAACAGGCCAAGGGCAAGGCCAAGGAAGCGGCCGGTCGCGTGCTCGGGAACGAGCGGCTCGAGGCCGAGGGCCGGGCCGAGCAGTCCAAGGGCGACGCGCGGCAGGCGAAGGAGAAGACGAAGGACGTCTTCCGGCACTGACGGCTCGTGCGCACGGGCAATGCCCCAGTGATGTCCCCTCCGGGCGGGGCCCCCGCGGCAGCGGGGGCCCCGCCCCCGTGTGCGGCACGCCGGTGAACGGTCCGATCCCGGGCAGACGGCGTGAGTGCGCGTCCCGGGGTCCCGCGACCCCGGGACGCGCTTCGTGCCGACCGCACAGAGAGGAACCACCACGGTGACCATGTCCGAGCGCCGTACGCGTCCGCTGAGCCGCGGGCGCCGCTTCGACCTGCGTGCGACAGCCATGTCCTTCGCCCTGATCGCCGCGGCCCTGATCGCCGCGGGCCTCGCGGTGCGCGCGCTGGCCGGGGTCGTGCAGCGGCGCCCGGTGTGGGGCGTCGTCCTGCTGTGCGTGGCCGTCGCGGCCGTCCTGGCCCACGGGCGCAGACGACGGCGGCTGTCCGCGGCGAGGATCGCCCGCCGGGCCGGCGAGGCCCTGGAGCAGGCCACGACGACGGCACTCGACGCCCTGGACGCGCCCGCGCCCGCGCCAGCCCCGTCCGCCCCGGCCGCCCCCACCGGACCGTACGGGGAGGGCGCCCTTCACACGGCCGACGCGCCCGGCGTCCCCGGTGTCCCCGGTGTCCCCGACTACGACGCCCTGAGCCCCGAGGAGTTCGAGGAGGCGATAGCGGCCCTGTGCGTGCGCGACGGCTGCTCGGACGTGCGGGTCGTCGGCGGAGCCGGTGACCTGGGCGCCGACGTGGTGGGGCTGTCCCCCGGGGGCCACCGCCTGGTCATCCAGTGCAAGCGCTACGGCGACGACAACAAGGTCGGTTCACAGGACCTGCAGCGGTTCGGCGGCACCTGCTTCACCGTCCACGAGGCGGACGTCGCCCTCGTCGTCACCACCAGCGACTTCACCGCACCGGCCCGGGAGTACGCCGAGCAGTGCGGAATCACCTGCGTGGACCGCGGCGGCCTGCTCGCCTGGAGCGCCGACCCGGCACGGCGGCCCTGGGCGGCGGGCACCGGCGGGGCGGACGCGTAGGGCCGGCCGGTTGTCAGTGGGGGATGCCATCCTGCCGGACATGGACGAACTGGAGTTCATGCGCGGCCGGGTCTACGGGGCGGACCACGACGACCCCGGGCCGCGCGACGGGCGAGCGTACGTGGAACTGGTGGGCGGGCCGCTGGACGGCCTCCTGCTGGACGTCACCGACCGCAGCGACACGGAACTGAGACACGGCATCGGCCTGCCCACCGAGATAGGCCGCTACGGCGCGGGCGGGCGCGCGCTCTACGCGCCCCGCGGCACGGACGGCCGGGTGTTCGACTGGCGGGGCGACGTCCCCTGAGCGCACGGGACCGTGCCTCCGGCGGCCGTGACGTGGACGAACCGCCCGCCCTGGGTACCGGACAGGGGACGGGCGGAGGCAGCCGGAGGGCGCCGCGTCGCCCGGTCGCCGCGGACGTGAGGAGGGCGGAGCGGCCATGGGACTCCTGACCGAAGGCGAATCGGCGCTGCGCGGCCGCATCGGCCACGCGATCTTCTCCCGGGTGGCCGGGCCGGACGGCCCCGCCCACCGCGCGCGCATCCACGGCACCCCCGGCCCGCGCTGGTTCGGACCGGAGCGGCCGATCAGGAGGGTGCACGGGGACGCCTCGATGTTCACCGGCGGACTGGCGGCCCTACTGCTCCAGTCGCTGCACCCGCTGGCCATGGCCGCCGTCGCCGGGCACTCCGGCTTCCGCGGCGACCCCTGGGGCCGCCTGCAGCGGACCAGCGCCTTCCTGGCCGTCACCACCTACGGGACCGCCGCGGACGCCCAGCGGGCCGTCGACCGGGTCCGGACCGTCCACGACACGGTGCGCGGCACCACCGCCGACGGCGAGGAGTACCGGGCCGCCGACCCCCGCCTGCTGTGCTGGGTGCACGTCGCGGAGGTCGACTGCTTCCTGCGCGCCCACCAGCGCTACGGCGCCCGCCCCCTGGACGACGAGGGCTGCGACGGGTACGTCGCCGACATGGCGCGCGTCGCCACCGCGCTCGGCGTGCCCGACCCGCCGGTCGACCGCGCCGGACTCGCCGAGCGGCTGACCGCCTACCGCGCCGAGCTGCGCGCGACCCCCGAGGCGCGCGGCACGGCCCGCTTCCTGCTGTTCCACCCGCCCGTTCCGCTCCTCGCCCGGCTGCCGTACGGGGTCCTCGCCGCCAACGCCGTGTCCCTGCTGCCGACCTGGGCCTCCCGCGCGCTGTGGCTGCCCCGGGTGCCCCCGGCCGAGGGCGTGTGCGTCCGCCCGCTGGGCACCGCCGTCACCGCGACCATCCGCTGGGCCCTGACCCCGCCCCGCGACCCGGCGTGACACCGGCCCCGCACCGCCGCCCGCACCTCCTGACGCCGCCGCTGCTTGACACGTCCCACAAGGGGCACTCAGAGCTGACCGGCACCGGGTGCCGGAGTCGCCGTCGGACACGGGAGGACTAAGTGGCGGTCCGTAACCATCTGATCAGAACGAGCCCGCAGACCGTCTGGTCCGTCCTCGAGGACGGCAGCCGCTACGCGCAGTGGGTGGTGGGCACCTCCTCGTCGGAGCCGGTGCGGGGGCAGTGGCCGCAGGTCGGCTCGGCGATCCGGTACGAGGTGCGCTTCGGCCCCCTGTCCCTGACCAACGAGACGGTCGTCCGGCGCTGCGAGACGGGCAAGGACCTGGAGCTCGAGGCCAAGGCCGGTGCGCTCGGCTCGGCCCGCATCGCCATCGAGGTCAAGCCCTGGGGCGACCACTGCCTGGTGGTCGTGGACGAGCACCCCCTGCGGGGAGTGGGCGGCCTGATGCACAACATGGCGGTGGAGGCCCTGCTCCAGGTCCGCCACCGCGCCATGCTCGCCCGGCTGGCGAAGCTCTGCGAGGCCGAGGCCGTGGAGGAGGAGCGGCGCCGCCCCCTGGGCCGGGTCGTGCCGCCGACGCCCGGTGGGGGAGGGGCCCGTGCCTGACGCCGTGGTGATCGGGGCCGGCCCCAACGGGCTGGTCGCGGCGAACCTGCTGGCCGACGCCGGCTGGAGCGTTCAGGTGCTGGAGGAACAGCCCGACCCCGGCGGCGCGGTACGCCACGACCGGGGCGTCGACCCCGGCTTCGTCAGCGACCTGTGCAGCTCCTTCTACCCGCTCGCCGCCGCCTCCCCGGTCGTCGCCGGGCTGGGCCTGGAGGACCACGGACTGCGCTGGAGCCACGCCCCGCACGTCCTCGCCCACCCGCTGAGCGACGGCAGGTGCGCGGTGCTCGACCGCAGCGTCGACGTCACCGCCGACTCCCTGGAGGCCTTCGCGCCGGGCGACGGAGCCGCCTGGCGCCGGCTGCACGACGTGTGGCAGCGCCTGCGCCCGGACCTCCTGGACGCCCTGTTCACCCCGTTCCCGCCGGTCCGCTCCACCGCCCGGCTGGCCGTCCGGCTGCGCGGCACGGGCGGACTGCGCATGGCACGCACCCTGGTGCTGCCCGTGCGCCGCCTGGGGAAGGAGGAGTTCCGGGGGGAGGGCGGCGGGCTGCTGCTGGCCGGCAACGCGCTCCACGCCGACCTGGCACCGGAGGCCGCGGGCAGCGGCGGTTTCGGCTGGCTGATGTCGATGCTCGGCCAGACCTACGGCTTCCCCGTCCCGGCCGGCGGCTCCGGCGCCCTCACCGATGCCCTGGTGCGCCGGCTGAGGGCGCGCGGCGGCGAGCTGCGCTGCGGGCAGCGGGTGGACCGGGTCGTCGTGCGCGACGGCCGGGCCGTGGGAGTGCGCACGGCCGGCGGGGAGACGGTCGCGGCCGGGCGCGCGGTGCTCGCGGACGTGGCCGCGCCCGCCCTGTACGGCGAACTCGTCGAGCCCGGGCACCTTCCCGCCCAGTTGCTGTCCGACCTGCGGCGCTTCCAGTGGGACTTCGCCACCTTCAAGGTGGACTGGGCGCTCGACGGCCCGGTGCCCTGGCAGTGCGAGCAGGCCGCGGGCGCCGGCACGGTCCACCTCGCGGACGGCATCGACGAGCTCACCCGCTTCGCGGCCCAGCTGGCCATGGGCCGGATCCCCGACCGCCCCTTCTCCCTGTTCGGCCAGATGACGACCTCGGACCCGACCCGCTCTCCCGAGGGCACCGAGTCCGCGTGGGCCTACACCCACGTGCCCCACGACGTCGCCGGCGACGCGGGCGACGAGGGGCTCACCGGAGCCT
Source organism: Streptomyces viridosporus T7A (assembly GCF_008704515.1). Lineage (NCBI taxonomy): Bacteria > Bacillati > Actinomycetota > Actinomycetes > Kitasatosporales > Streptomycetaceae > Streptomyces > Streptomyces viridosporus. The sequence goes on along the minus strand of NZ_CP023700.1, from coordinate 1,064,816 downwards.
GGGACGCCAAGGAGCAGGAGATCATGGCCGACCGCGTCGAGCGTCAGGTCGAACGCTTCGCGCCCGGTTTCCGGGCCCGGATCCGGGCCCGGCGCATCCTCGCCCCACCGACGCTCCAGTCCCTCGACCGGAACCTGGTCCGCGGCGCCATCAACGGCGGCACCGCGGCCCTCCACCAGCAGCTGTTCTTCCGTCCGGCCCCCGGCACCGGGCGCCCGGAGACACCCGTGAAGGGCCTGTACCTGGCCTCCGCCGGCGCCCACCCGGGCGGCGGCGTCCACGGCGCGCCGGGCGCCAACGCCGCGCGTGCCGCGCTGCGCCGGCACCGGGCCCCGGGCGTGGTCCGGGCGCAGCGGCTGCTGGCCCGCCGCGACCGCACCGGCCGCAGGACGCCGGGCCCGGCCGACCGGACCGGCGGCGGATGACCGGCGCACCGGGGCGGACGGCCGTCGCACGGACCACCGGCCGGGACGCACCCGCCGACGGGTGCGGGACCACACCACCGACCACAGGCGGAGACGAGACGATGACCCGACACGACGACGGCCCCGACCACGCCCACCGGCGCCCCGAGGGCGTCAGCGACGAGACGGTGGAGGCACTCGGATCGCTGTCGAAGGCGCTGGAGACCACCGAGCGCGCCCGGGGCCACCTCTACAGCTTCCACCAGCTCACCGGCACCGCCGACCTGGAACTGGACCGGGCGGTCGAACTGCTGCACAAGGCCGGGCACCCGGACTGGGCCGAGACGGTGCGCACCCAGGTGCTGGGCCGCAACGTGATCCCCGGCCACTGGACGTTCCAGATCGTCGAGGCCTACGACGCCACGTACTACCAGCCGTTCAGGGAACTCGAACGGGCCGCCGTCGAGGAACTGGCCGAGGGCCGGGACCACCTCTACGAGGCCGAGATGAAGGAGGCCCGCCGCACCGTCGGCCACCCCGACCACACCGCCCGCCCCGAGACCGCCCCGGAGACCGGGACCCGCGCCGAGGAGCGCGACCGCCCCGACCGGGACTGACCCCGAAGGGAACGGCCGATGAAGGACAGCCCACTTCGCCGTCGCACCGTCGTGGTGACCGGCGCCGCACGCGGCGTCGGAGCGGCCCTGGCCCGCGACCTGTCCCGGCGCGGCGCCCGGCTGGCGCTGCTCGGCCACGAGCGGGAGCGCCTGGAGGCGGTGGCGGACGACCTGCCCACGGCGGCCCTCGCCCACGAGGTCGACGTCACCGACGAGGCCGCCCTGGCCCGGGCCGCCGAGCTGGTCCGGACCCGTCTGGGCACCCCCTGCGCCGTCGTGGCCAACGCGGGGGTCGCCGAGGGCGGCCCGTTCGCCACCTCCGACCCCGTCCAGTGGCGGCGCGTCATCGACGTCAACCTGACCGGCAGCGCGGCGACGGCCCGCGCCTTCCTGCCGGACCTGCTGGCGACGAAGGGCTACTACCTCCAGGTCGCCTCGCTGGCCTCGATCGGCGCCGCGCCGATGATGAGCGCCTACTGCGCCTCCAAGGCGGGCGTGGAGGCGTTCGCCCACTCCCTGCGCGCCGAAGTCGCGCACCACGGCGTGGCCGTGGGCATCGGCTACCTGAACTGGACCGACACCGACATGATCCGCGACGCGGACCGCTACCCGGTCCTGCGGGAGCTGCGCGGCCACATGCCGCCGCCGGCCCGGCGTGTGTACCCGGTGGACGAGGTCGCCGCCCGGCTCGGAGCGGCCGTGGAACGCCGGAGCACGGCCGTGTACGTGCCCCGGTGGCTGCGCCTGGCGCAGGCGGGACGGGCCGCGCTGCCGCCCGTCGTGCTGCGGGTGGCCCGCCGTGAGCTGCCCCGCCTGGAGGCCGTGGACCCCCTGCGGTACACCGGGCCCCTGGGCGCCGGAGGGGAGGCCGACCGGGCGTCCGCCCGCGGGGACGCCTGACCGCGGACGGGCGCCCGCGGCGCCCGCGCCGGTCAGCCCGGGAAACGCCCCGTGGAGCGCAGCGCCCAGCGCCGTTCGGCGTAGGCCAGGTCGTCGCGCCACAGCCGTCCGGCCGCGGCCCGTACCAGCGGACGCAGCAGCGGAGCCGCACCCCGCGCGACGGCGAACCCCGGACGCTCGGAGGCCGCCACCACCGCCTCGACGACCGCCGTGCGAGGCCGCCCCCGGTCGTCCCGCCCCAGGGGAGTGGCGTGCGTCTCGACGACGGAACCCACCCCCTCGCCCTCGGTGATGTGCATGACGACCGTGCGCGGTTCCGGCGCGGTGAACACCGCCCGCACCGGCACCACCAGCCGTCCCGCGACCTTGAAGGACACGTCCACGGTGAAGGCGTCCCCGTCCGTGTCCGGACCGCCCGGCGAACCGACCACCGTGAGGTCGACGAACGTGTAGGGGTGGAACCAGGCCCCGTGCCAGGGGTCCAGGCGGTTGGCCACCACGTCCTCGGGTTCGCAGGTCCCCACCCCGGTGTACACGGACGACAGGGCCCGCGCCGGAGCGGGGCGCCGCGGCACGACCGGAGCGTCCAGCGGCGCCTCGCCGCCCACCGCGTCCAGCCGCACCCACACCAGGACGCCGTCGTCGTGCGCCGGGAACGGCTCCCAGCCCGCGAAGGAGCCGCCGTCCAGGGCGAGTCCGTGCCAGTGGCACACCAGGGTGCCGCAGCGCACGGGACTGTCCCGCAGGGGCGCCCCCAGGTGGGGGCAGACGCCGGGCCCGGCGACCGCACGGCCGCCGGCGTCCCGCCAGACCACCACCTCCTGCCCCGCCACGGTGCGCGCCAGCGGGCGGTCGCCGCGCAGGGCGCGGGAGGCCCCCACGACGTACCAGTTGCCCGACGGGCGCGCCTGGGCCCGCTTCAGCGCCGCGGCGATCACGGCGGGCCGTGCCGCGCGCCAGGTGGGGCGCTGCCGCTCCCACGGCACCGCGCGCCTGCGCAGGGACAGGGGCAGGCGCCTGCGCCCGCCCGTGGATCCGGTGGTCACGCGACCTCCTCGGGAACCGGCAGGTACGGCCCGTCGCAGGGGACGAGCCGGGGGACGTCCGGGCGCCGCCCGGCGCCGCGGGTGCGCAGCCGGGCGGCGACCACCCGGACCAGCCCGTCGGCGGCGACCGCGGCACGCCGCCGGCGGGGGACCACCGCACGGCGGTGGACCACCGCGTACCCGTCCCGGGCCACGGCGTCCAGGATGCCGCCGTACAGCACGAACGCGGTGCGGATGCAGGGGCGGGAGACCGGGTCGAGCATCCCGAGTCCGGGCGCCGCCTCCCGGTACACGCCCCGCGTCAGCGCCTCGAACTCCTTCAGCGCCGCGGTGATCCGCCGGTCGCGGCGCCCGGTGTCCCGGCTCCACTGCAGCAGCGGCCGGCCGGCGCCGTGCGCGGCGAGCAGGTCCGCGGGCAGGTACACGCGTCCCCGGTCCAGGTCCTCGCCCACGTCGCGCAGGAAGTTGGTCAGCTGGAAGGCCACCCCGAGGGCGGCCGCGTGCGGCGCGGCCTCCTCGCGCGGCACGACCGTGCCCAGGACCGGCAGCATCTGCAGCCCGATCACCGCCGCGGAACCGTGCATGTACCGGCGCAGGTCCGCGTAGGTGGCGTAGTCGGTGACCACCAGGTCGGAGCGCATGGCGGCCATGAAGTCGGCGAAGTGGCCGGGGTCGATGCCGTACCGGCGCGCCGTGTCGGCGAGGGCGCGCACCACCGGCTCGCCGCTGCCGCCGTCCCGCAGGCCCTCGTCCAGTTCCCGCTGGAGCGCGGACAGCTCGGCGTCGCGGCGCGCGGCGCCGGCCCCGGTGCCGAGCGCGTCGACGATGTCGTCGGCCCAGCGGGCGAAGCCGTACAGGGCGTGCACGGCCGGCCGGCGCTCGACGGGCAGGAGCCGGGTGGCGAGGAAGTACGTCCTGCCGTGCCGGGCGTTGAGCCGGCGGCACCGGTCGTAGGCCTCGCGCAGCACCGGATCGGTGACGCCCGCCGCGTCGAGTTCCCGAGCGGTCATACGGGGGCCTCCTGGGTACGGGTGGGTGAGGTACGGGGGCGTTTCGGCCCGCCGGTGATCCGCGCCGCGGCCAGCTTCCCGGACAGCAGCACGGTCGGCACCCCGACGCCGGGGGTGGTGCCGCAGCCGGCCAGGACGGCGTTCTCGGTGCCGCGGACCAGGTTGCGGGGCCGGAACGGACCCGTCTGGGCGAAGGTGTGGGCCGCCGAGAACGGCGTGCCGGCGGCGTGTCCCCGGTCGTGCCAGGTGGCGGGGGTGACCAGGCACTCCGTCTCGATCGCGGAGGCGATGCCGTCCAGGCCGCGCCGCTGGAGCTCGCGCAGCAGCCCGTCCCGGTAGCGGGGGGCGAGGTCGGCCCACTCGGCGGCGCCCGGCCCGACGGCGGTGTTGGGGCACGGGGCGAGGACGTAGTGCAGATGGCGGCCCGGCGGGGCGAGGGACGGGTCGGTGGCGGTGGGCCGGGTGACGAGCAGCGACGGGTCGCTCATCAGCCGGCCGGTGCGGGTGAGCTCGTCGAAGGTGGCGTGCCAGGCCGCGCCGAAGGAGAGGGTGTGGTGCGCCAGGTCCGGCCAGGTCCGGTCGGTGCCCAGGTGCAGCACGACCGCGGACGGGGAGTGCCGCAGCCGCACCGGACGCCGTGGCGCGCGGCCGAGCAGCCGGTAGGCGACGGGCAGGTCGGGGGTGAGGACGACCGCGTCGCAGGGGACGCGGCCCCGGTCGGTGACGACGGCGGTGATCCGTCCGCCGGAGCGCTCCAGCCGGGTCACCTCGTGGTCGAACCGCAGTTCGGCGCCCGCGTCGGCGGCGGCGTCCGCCATGGCCCGCGGCAGCGCGTGCATCCCGCCCCGCGGGAAGTACACGCCGGCGACGGTGTCCATGTAGGCGATGACGGCGTACGCGGCCAGGGCCCGGGCCGGCGGGACGCCCGCGTAGAGGGCCTGGAAGGAGAAGACGCGGCGCAGTCGCTCGTCCCGCAGGAACCGTCCGATGCGCGCGTCCAGCCGCCCGAACCCGCCGAGCGCCGCCAGCCGTGCGAGGTCGGCGTTCAGCAGGCCCAGGGGGGAGTCGAAGTTGGCGTCGATGAAGCGGCGCATCTGGGCGCGGTGGAGCCGTTCCAGCCAGCCGCGCAGCCGCAGGTAGCCCGCGGCCTCGGCGGCCCCGGCGAAGCGCTCGACCTCGGTGGCCATCGCCTCGGCACCGGTGTGCACGTCGAGGGCGCTCCCGTCGGCGAAACGGGCCCGGTAGGCCGGGTGCAGCGGGATCAGGTCCACGCGCTCGCGCAGGCTGTCGCCGACGGCGGCGAACGGCTCGTCGGCCAGGTCGGGCATGGTCAGCACGGTGGGGCCGGTGTCGATCCGGTAGCCGTCCAGCTCCATGCGGCCCGCGTGCCCTCCGGGCAGCGGGTCCCGTTCCACGACGGTGACGCGGCGGCCCGCGCCCAGCAGGTGCAGGGCGGCCGACAGCCCGGCCAGCCCGGCCCCCACGACGACCACGTGATCGGTGCGGCCCGGCACGGTGCGGGTCATCGGCCGGCCTCCCCGGCCCCGTCGGCGGGCGGCGGGACGGGCACGGCCGGGTCCGGCTCCGTGCCGTGGGGGTCGTGCGGGTCGTGCGGATCATGGAGGTCGTGCGGGTCGTGGGGGCGGGCGTCCCGCGGGGGCGCCGCCCCGTCCGCCGCGGAGGCCAGCAGCCGCCGCAGCCGCCGACCGCCCTCCGGATCGAGGAGGGCGCCGTCGGCGTGCCGCAGCCCCTGGGCCACCAGGCGGCCGATCCTCCCCTCGACCGTGCTGCGGGCACCGGTGCGCGTCAGGACCTCCCGCACCTCCTCCAGATCGGCCGGGGTGAGCGTGCCGCGGCCGAGCGAGCGGTCCAGCACCTCCAGGCCGCGGCGGTCGCCGGCGGCCTCGGCCCGCGCACGGGCGAGGGCGACGAGATACGTCGGCTTCCCCTCGCGGATGTCCCCGCCCGCCGGTTTGCCGGTGTGCCGCGGATCGCCGAACACGTCGTCGAGGTCGTCGCGGAGCTGGAAGGCCAGACCGGCGCAGCGGCCGGCCGAGCCCAGCGCCTCCCGCGTGGCGTCGTCCGCGTCCGCGAGGGCGGCGCCGAGCGCGATCGGCCGTTCCACGGAGTACAGGGCGCTCTTGAGGCAGGCGGCGTGCAGCGCGCGCGGCAGGGAGCGCGAGCCGGTGGCCTGCCCGTGCACGTCCAGGTACTGGCCGGCCACCATCTCCGTGCGCATGTCGGCCCACAGACGGCGCACCGCCCGCGCGCTCCGGGGCGCGAGGGGGGTCTCGGCCAGGAGGTCGTCCGCCCAGGCGAGCGCCAGGTCCCCGGCGAGGATCGCCGCCGCGCCGCCGAGGCGCTCGGCACGTGCCGACGGCGCCGCGCCGCCGTACTGGGCGGCGACGTCGACATGGAGGGCGGGCCGCGCGCGGCGCAGCGTCGAGCCGTCCATCACGTCGTCGTGGACGAGCGCACAGGTCTGCAGGAGCTCGAGCGCCGCACCGATCCGCAGGGCCGCCGCGACCGATGGGCCGTCACCGCCGCCGCAGGCGCGCAGCGCCCACCAGACGAAACGCGGACGGACGCGCTTGCCACCCGTCCGGGTGAAGCGCGCGACCCGTTCGGCCAGGTCGTCGCCGAACAGCGGGTCCACGGCCCGCGCACGGGCGACCCGGTCGGCCAGCACGTGGTCGAGCACGCGGCCGACCGCGGCGGACACGTCCCGGTCCACGGCGCGCGCGTCGCCGGTCCCCGCCGGCAGCAGGGCCTGCGCCGTCTCCGCCGGCCCGTCGGACCCCTCACCCGGCACGTCGTCGGGCCGCCGCCGGCCGGCGGGCGTCGACCGGGGGACCGGGCGCGCGACGAGCAGCGGTCCCTCCACGGGGTGGTCCTTCGCCTGTGTACGGCACATCCCGGTTCCTCTCGTCCTGACCACAGATCGCTCCGTCACCCCGTCCTTCCGCCCGCACGCCGCACGTGGATGCGGGGCGGGCCGGAAAACCGGGCCGGCAGCCGGCACATGCCTTCCCCGTGTGCCCCGCCGCCTCACCGGGCCCCGTCCGTCACACGTCCGAGTGACCCGCATCCGAACGGGCACACAGGCAGGAATGCTGACCGGGTGGGTGTGATCCGAGGAGCGGGAGGAGAGAGCCGTGGTGCTGGAGACGGAGGTGGCCATCGTCGGGGCGGGAGCCGCCGGACTGTCCCTGGCCCACCGCCTGTCGCGGCCCGTCCCGGGGACGCGCACGCCGTCGGTCGTCCTGGTGGACGCCCCGCCCGGCCCGATGCGCCCGCCGCGCCGGACGTGGTGCTTCTGGGAGGCCGGCGCGGGCCGTTTCGACGCCGCGCTCACGACGGCCTGGCGGCACCTGAGGGTGCGTCCCCCCTCGGGCGCGGCGGTCGAGGGGGACATCGCCCCGCTGCGCTACAAGATGATCCGGTCCGACGACTTCGAGCACCTGGTCGCGCACGACCTGGCCGCGAGCAGGGCCGTACGGCGCCTGGAGGCGACCGTCGGGGCGGTGGAGGACGTCCGCGGAGGAGCCCACGTCCACCTCCGGGACGCCGACGGCCGGCCGGGCGTCCTGCGCGCCCGCTGGGTCTTCGACTCCCGCCCCCCGGGCAGCCTGCCCGCCGCCCGCACCACGCTCCTGCAGCACTTCCACGGCTGGTTCGTCCGCACCGCCCGCCCGGTCTTCGACCCCCGCACCGCGGAACTGATGGACTTCCGCACCCCCCAGCCCGCCGAGGGCCTGTCCTTCGGCTACCTCCTGCCCGTGAGCCGCCGCGAGGCGCTGGTGGAGTACACGGAGTTCTCCCCGCGCCCCCTCTCGGCGGGCGACTACGGGACGGCGGTGCGGCAGTACGCCGAGGAGGTGCTCCGTCTCGGTGAACTCCAGGTGCTGTCCACCGAGACGGGTGTCATCCCGATGACGGACGCCCCGATGCCCCGGCAGGTCGGCGCGTCGGTCTTCCGCATCGGTGCCGCGGGCGGAGCCACCCGTCCCTCGACCGGTTACACCTTCGCCGGGATCCAGCGGCAGACGGGTGCCGTCGCCGCCGCCCTGCGCCGGGGCCGCCGCCCGGTGCCGCCCCCCGCGCACTCGGCCCGCTCCCGGGCCATGGACGCCGTCCTGCTGCGTGCCCTGGACAGCGGCCGGGCCGACGGTCCCGCGCTCTTCTCCCACCTGTTCGCCCGCGTGCCCATGCGGGACCTCCTGCTCTTCCTCGACGGCCGCACCCGGCTCCACGAGGACCTCGCCGTCGGCCTGCGCACCCCCGTCGGCCCGATGCTCCGCTCGGCGCTGGAGCTGCCCCGTCTGCCCCGCCGCCCGTTCGACCAGGACCCCTGACCCGGGGACCACCCCGCCCCGCCCCGTCCCCTCTGCCCCGGGAGACCGCATGACCCTGCTGCGCGACGCGGACCTCGCCGCCGCGTTCGACCACGCCGCCCGCAGTTACGACGCCCTGGTGGCCGCCAACCTCGGCTACCACGCCCATCTGCGCCGCTCGGTGCGCCGGCTCGGCCTGCCCGACCGGGGCCGGGGCCTGCGCGTGCTGGACCTCGGCTGCGGCACCGGCGCCTCGACCGCCGCGCTGGCCGCCGTGCTGCCCCGGGCGCGGATCACCGCCGTGGACGCCTCCGCCGGCATGCTGGAGCGGGCCGCCGCCAAAACCTGGCCGGACGGCGTGACGTTCACCCGGGCGCCCGCGGAAGGACTGGCCGAGGCGGGGGTTCAGGGGCCGTTCGACGCGGTGTTCGCCGCCTACCTCTTCCGCAACGTCTCCGACCCCGACGCCGTGCTCGCCACGGTGCGCGCCCTGCTCGCCCCCGGCGGACGGGTCGGTGTGCACGAGTACGCCCTCGGCGGGCGCCGCGCGGACCGAGCGGTGTGGACCCTGGTGTGCCGCGGCATCGTCCAGCCGGCGGCCATCATGCTGGGGGACGGCGAGCTCTACCGCCACCTGTGGCGCAGCGTCGTGGAGTTCGACACCGCCGGCCGTTTCGCGCAGCGCCTGCGCGCGGCCGGGTTCGACCGCGTCCGCTGCCTGCCCCTGCCGGGCTGGCAGACGGGCATCGCCCACACCTTCGTCGCGCGGCGCGCCCGCACGGAGCACGAGGAGGCCCGATGACCCCCGCACACCGTCCGGTCGCCGCCCGCCGCGGCCGGGACCGCCGCGCCCGGCTGCTGCCGCCCGCACCGGGCGGTCCGCGGGTCACGGGCCCCCGACCCACCACCGCCGTCGTCGGCGGGGGCATCGCCGGGCTCGCCGCCGCCACCGCACTGGCCGAACGCGGCGTGGCCGTGACGCTGTACGAGCGCGAGGCCCACCTCGGCGGACGGGCCGGGGGATGGCCCGTCGTCCTGAGCGACGGAACCTCCGTGACCATGAGCCGGGGCTTCCACGCCTTCTTCCGCCAGTACTACAACCTGCGGGGTCTGCTGCGCCGCACCGACCCCGGCCTGGAACGGCTGACCGGTCTGCCCGACTACCCCCTGCAGCACAGCAGCGGCCTGCGGGACGGCTTCCGCCGCGTCCCGCGCACCCCGCCGTGGAGCGCGCTCGGCTTCGCCGCGCTCAGCCCGTCGTTCGGCCTGCGGGACCTGCGCGGCATGGACCCCCTCGCGGCCCTGCCGCTGCTCGACGTACGGGTCCCCGAGGTGTACGAGCGCCTCGACGGCGTCAGCGCCCACGACTTCCTCGACGCGGTCCGCTTCCCGCCCCGCGCGCGCCACCTGGCCTTCGAGGTCTTCTCCCGCAGCTTCTTCGCCGACCCGCGGCAGCTGTCGGCGGCCGAGATGGTGCTGATGTTCCACATCTACTTCCTGGGGTCCTCCGAGGGCCTGCTGTTCGACGTGCCCCGCGCCCCGTTCCCGGCCGCCCTGTGGGAACCGCTCGCCGCCTACCTCGTCCGGCACGGCGCCGGGATCCGCACCTCCACCGCCGTGGAGCACGTCGGCCGCACCGCGGACGGCGGTTTCGAGGTGGCCACGGCCGACGGACAGCGGCGGCACGACACCGTGGTGCTCGCCCTGGACGCCGCGGGGCTGCGCTCCCTGGTCGCCCGTTCCGACAGGCTGGGCGACGCCCCCTGGCGGGACCGCGTCGCCCGGCTGCGCAACGCCCCGCCGTTCCTGGTCAGCCGCCTGTGGCTGGACCGACCCGTCGCCCCCGACCGGCCGGGCTTCCTGGGCACCAGCGGGTACGGCGGGCTCGACAACATCAGCGTGCTGGAGCGGTACGAGGACGAGGCGGCCCGGTGGGCCCGGCGCACCGGTGGATCCGTCGTCGAACTCCACGCGTACGCCGTCCCCGCTCGCGCCTCCCGCGAGGTCGAGCAGAAGCGTCTGCTGGAGCAGCTGTACCGGGTCTACCCCGAGACCCGGACGGCGACCGTCGTGGACGTCCGCCACGAGTGGCGGTCCGACTGCCCCCTCTTCCCCGTCGGGGGGTACGGGGACCGGCCCACGGTGCGCACCCCCGATCCCGGCCTGGTGCTGGCCGGCGACCTGGTGCGCTCCGACCTGCCGGTGGCCCTGATGGAGCGGGCGGCGACGACGGGGTTCCTGGCCGCCAACGCCCTGCTGCGGCGCTGGGGGGTGCGCGGGCAGACGCTGTGGACCGTGCCCGGAGGGGGGCGGGGCGCGCCGCTGCGGGCCCTGGCCCGCTGGGGGGAGCGGCAAACGGCCTGACGGAGCGGCGGCCCGCCGCCGGACGGTCCCGCCGGTGCGGGCTCCCGCGGGCCGGGACCTCCCCGCCGCACGGCGGCTCCAGGGCGGCCGTGCGGCGAACGGCACGTCGGCCGGAAGCGCGGCCGTGCCCGCGGCGCCCGTCGAGGCCCTCGCCCCGTCCGGCCGGCCCGCGTTTTCCGCGGCCCCGGTCAGTCCGGCCCGGCCGCCCCGCCGGTCGCCCGGGCGTCCGGCCCGGTCCGCGCCGGGGCCGCTTCGACGGCCGCCGTGAGGTGCTCGAGGACGTTGGTGTGGTGCAGCATGCGCTCCAGGACCGCCGGCCGGTTGTCCAGGTGGAGGGTGGCGCCGGCGGCGCTGGTGTGACGGCGCACCATCAGCAGCGCCGCCAGGCCCAGCGGGTCGATGCCCGTCAGCGCGCGGAAGTCCAGCCGGACGTCGCGCGGCCGGGGCGTCCGGGCGAGGTGCGCGCGGACGGCGTCGACCAGCTCGGAGCCGGCGGCGTCGTCGAGGTCGCCGCAGACGCGGACGAGCAGCGCGGCGGAGCCGGGATCCACGACCGGCCGGAGCGGGACGGGAGGGAGCCCGCTCATGCGGGTGCGCCCGGGCCCGGAACGGCGGGGAGCGGACGACCGCCGAAGGCCGCCCCGCCCCCGGCGATGAGACGCCGGGCCCGGGGGAAGTCGTGCAGCTCCTCGGCCAGGATGCCGAGCCCGGCTGTCAGGGAGGTGCGCGGGACTCCGCGCACCTCCAGGACCTCGGCGGTCCAGACCAGGAACTCCCCGAACACCTCCGAGGCGTCCAGGTACAGGGCGGTGGCGAGGAACTCGATGATGTGGGCGATGTCCTCGGCGGTCCGTTCCCGCTGTGCGTCGCTGTAGGCGCGCGCGGCCGGGAAACGGTCCTCCAGCGTGCTCAGCACCTGCTTGACCAGGCGGCCGCGGGACTGGACGACCATCGTGTACTCCTGGTCGGCCAGGTGCGGCAGATCGTCGACGACCTGCCTGACCGCCGTCGGCCTCGGCAGACCGGCCTCCAGCACGGCGGCGGCGCCGCGTGCGTCGGCGGCCCACCGGTCGGCGCCCAGGGCGCGCGCGAAGCGGCCGTCCGGGCCGAAGGCACGGCCCCCGGCCAGGACCGGCACCCCGACGGCCCGGCAGGCGGTGATGGCCGCGTGGGCCTTCGGGAGGTGGGTGGGAAGCGACGCCGACAGCAGGACCGCGTCGGAGTCGGTGCGGTGCTGGTGGGCGACCAGGTGCGCGGTGGGGGTCTGGGCGCCCAGGAAGTCGACGTCCCAGCCCCGCAGCCGCAGCACCTCGGCCACGAGCCGGGCCGGGAAGGCGTGCCATTCGCCGTCGACGCAGCTCACCGTCACCCGTCCGCGACGGGGGAGGACGGACCGCTCCGCGGGCGAACGGTGCGCGAGAACGGCGATCACGCGCTCGTTGATCGCGGTGGCGGCGTGTTCCTGGGCGACGCTGATCCGGTCGGCGGCCCACTCGGTGCCGACCTTCTCCTGCACGCGCGCGACCACGTCGAGCAGCAGGCTCTCCTTGTCCCGTCCGGCGTCGAGTCCCGCGCGGAGCACGTCGACGGCGCCGTACTCGTCGTTCGCGATCACCGCCTGCCAGAGCTCCTCGCGCAGCGCGTCCGCGGGTACGAGGTCCTCGCTCACCTGTTCCTCCCGGGGAGCGCGTCCGCGCGCGGTCCGCCGTCCGCGGCCGGCGGACCGGACCGGGGCGCGCTGATGGCGACCGTGGCCATGTCGTCGTGACGGCCGGATCCCAGCCACTGGGAGGCCAGCATCTGCACGTGCTCGACGATCGCTTCGCCCGGCATGCCCGCGCACTCCGGCAGGGCCTGCCGCAGGCGGCGTTCGCCGAACAGCTCGTCGCCGAGCGGCCCGCCGCGGGCCTCGGTGATGCCGTCCGTGTAGAGCAGGCAGGTCTCCCCCGCAGCGAGCACCGTCTCGGCCGTCCGCACGCTCACCTCCGGCAGCGCGCCCACCAGCGTGCCGTACGTGGGCAGCTCCTCGACGGTGCCGTCGGTGCGGACGACGAGCGGCGGCAGGTGTCCGGCACTGGTCAGCCGCAGGTGGACCGCGTCGTCCCGGCGCCGGACGGAGGCCAGCACCATCGTGGCGAAGCGGGTGTGGTGCGAGGTGAGCAGGGCCCCGTTCAGCAGACCGAGGACACGCGCGTGGTCCGTGGCCAGGGGCAGCAGTGCCTGGAGCGTGTTGCGGATCTTTCCGGTCAGGACCGCCGCGTCCAGGCCCTTGCCCGCCACGTCACCCAGCACGACGAGGGTCTCCTCGTCGGGGCCCGCGCCGGGGTGGACGTCGTAGAAGTCCCCGCCGACCCGCTCGTGGTCCCTGGCCGGACGGTAGCGGCCCGCGTACTCCACCCCGTGCACGCTTTCCAGGGCCGGTGGCAGCAGTTCGCGCATCAGCGTGGCGGTGATCGACGTCTGCTCGCCGTAGAGGCGGGCCGCCGACAGCGCCACCCCCGCACGGGCGGCGAAGAACTGGGCGAAGCCCTCCTCCTCCGCGGTGAAGGCCTGCTCGGTGCCGGCCCGGAGCAGGACCAGCGCGCCCGCGGGCACACCGTGGCCGGGAAGCGGGGTGACGATCACGGAGCCGACCGGTCCGGGGAAGCCGGCCGGGATCAGCCAGTCGGGGATGAGGGCCGGGTTGATCCAGCGCGCCGGCACCGGGGGAAAGCCCTGCAGGGCCTCGGACAGCCCCGGGACGCTGCTCGGGTCGACCTGGCGCACCTCCTGGACGACGGGCTCCCCGCGCCGGGCGTACGCGAGGGGGTGGCGCCGTCCCTGGGGCGGGGTGATGAGGACCGCGGCTTCGGCGAGGTGCTCGGCCGCCAGACGGGCGGTGGCCTCGATGCAGCGCGGCATGTTCAGCGACGCCAGCAGCGTGCTGGACACCTGGACGAGCGTCTCGCTCCGTTCCTCGACCCGGCGGAGCTCCGCCCGTGCCCGGGCCCGGTCGGTGTCGTCGAACAGCCACCACGCGGTCCCCCCGCCCTTGGCCGGGGTGGAGCGGGCCAGGTAGTGACGGTCACCGATGCTCCCGGTCGGGGAAGTCGCCGGGGTGCCGTTCGCTCCGGCGCCGACGCGGTGGTGGGCGGCGGCCAGCCAAGAGGGGACCGTCCCCGGTGACGGGCCTTCCGCGAAGAGGCCGGGGAGCAGCAACCGGGCGGCGTGATTGGCGTCGACGGGAGCCGCGTCGGGCCCGAGGACCAGAACCGGACAGGGGGCGTCACTCCACGTCACACCGGAGCCGGAGTCGGCTTCACAGGGGTCGGCCGATGAGTCGTGGGAAGGAATCACAAGCGGAGGCACGCGTGCCGCGTACCTCACCACCTCTCTGCATCGGTGAACAGGTGTACTCGGGCAACCGTCCCGTATTCGTCGCCGTGAAGCAACCTGCCCGGGTGCCGGGCGGGTGCCGTGTCCGGACCGTCGGGCCGGGCAGGTGCGGGCCCGGTGGCCCTGGGCGGACGCGGAGAAAAAGGGCGGGAGGAGGACCCCGTCGCGGCGGGAGCGGTCCGGACGGGGGGAGCGGTCACGCGTCGGCCGTCGGGGCCGCGGTGGCGGCGCGCACGGCTTTGTGGACGGCGCGGGCCAGCCGCGCGCCCCACAGCGACCGCGGCCCGGCGAAGTGGTGCGCGGACACACCCGGCTCCGGGGCGCGTGCGGCGACGCACACCGCGTCGGTGGGGGTCCCGGAGCAGTCGTATCCGGCGTCGAGGAGGGCCTGCACCTTCGCCTCGGTGACGGTGGCCACCGCGTTGACCAGCGCGGCGTCGGTCAGCGGCACGGGAACCGCCGCGACGATGTTGATCGTGCCGGGTGCCTCGGGACCCTCGACGCCCTCCGGCCAGGAGGCGGCCCAGCCGCGCACCTCGACACCGGCGGTGACGACGGCCTCGGCGCCGCCGTCGCGCGCGTGACCGTACGACGAGACGTCCGCGGCCGTCATCAGCCCGACGCCCGGCCCCTCGGCGCCCGCACGGGCGGCGAGGCCGGCGAGGTGCCGGTCCGGGTCCGTGCGCCGGTAGCCGTGGGGGACCTGGGCGTTGAGCACCCAGGCCCGCTCGCCGACGCCCCCGCCCAGGACCGCGCTGCTGATCATCCGCCAGCCCGGACCGGCGACCCACAGCAGGGAGCGCAGCCGCTCGCCGTCCTCCACACGGTCCTGGTGCCGCGGACGCAGCAGACCACCGGCGGTGCGGGGCGGCGGGATGACGGCGGTCACCGGGCAGGACTCCTTGACTCCTCGCGGGCGGGGGCCGGTCGATCGTATGCCGAAGCGACCGCCCCGCCGACGAGGGGCCCGCCCGGTCAGTGCTCCGGATCACCGTCACCGGGTATCCGGAAACAGGCCACGATGGTCTTGCCGTGGGGGCAGGGGTGGGCTTCCCACGTGTCCGCCAGGGCGTCGACGAGCAGCATGCCGCGCCCGCCGACGGCGTCCGTGCCGGGGTCGCGGGGCGTCGGCAGGACGGCCGAGGCGTCGTGCACGGCGAGGTGCAGGCAGTGCTGGTCCAAGGCCATGATCAGCTGTGCGTCGCTGTGCGCGTGGAGGTGCGCGTTGGTGACCAGCTCCGAGACGGTCAGCAGCACGGCGTCCACCGTCTCGGGGGCGGTGGCGGTCCAGCCCAGCGCGTCGAGGTGCTCGCGCGCCCAGTCCCGGGCCGCCTTCACCCCGTGGTCCATCGGCAGGGAGCGCGCCCAGCCCACCGCCCGGACCGACGATTCGTTCATGGTGTCCTTCCCGGTCACGGCCGCGCGGTCCGGGCCTGTGCGTGCCGGACCGCGCGGAGACGGAGACGAAGGGGTCAGCGGCGACCGCCGCGGAGCCTTCCCAGCAGACGCTGGGCCTGGGCCCGGCGCCGCGGGTCGGCCGCGGCCCGTCGCACCTGCTCGGCCGTGCGCCGTCCCTGGGGGCTCCTCGTGAACTGCTTGATGCGCTCCATCATGCTCGGCATGGCGCGGCTCCTTTCCGTGGTGTCCGCCCGCCTCCTCGACGTCTGTCGATTACCCCCTGCGGGCGGACTCAGCCCCACGGACGCAGGAAGACGCTCACGTCTGCTCCAACGGCTCGTACGCCCCGGCCTCCAGACCGAACGTCCACGCCACTCCCTCCCGGGCCGTCCGCGTGCGCGGCGGCACGCGGAGCCAGTACGTGCGGTGGGTGCCGTCCGGCTCGGGTGTGGAGTTGAGGACCTCGACCATGACGACCGGCTCGTCGTCGTCCAGTTCGATGCGCCACAGCGTGCCCGTGTCGTCCCGGTGCACCGGCCGGGCCCCGGAGTCGGCCAGGTAGCGGTCGTAGCCGTAGTGCTCGAGCATCACCCGCCGCAGTTCGGCGTTCTCCTCGGTCCGGATCCGCTCCGGGGTGAGGGTGCGCAGCTCCTCCAGGAAGGTGCGCGGCACCGGCATGCCGCGCCAGGCGCACAGGGCGAAGCCGTCGGGGAACTCCAGGGCGGGGTCGTCGCCGTGGTCGAGCCGGCCGGCCTCGTCCCGGTGCAGGGCGACGGGGCGTTCGCACACCACCGCCACCTTCTCGAACGGCCACCACCAGCCGGCGCTGCGGCAGACCTGGGCCGGCCCTTCGAGCGGGGACCCGTCGGTGTGCAGGGCGGCCAGCCACGGCGCGTCGTGCTGCCCCAGCAGCGCGTCCAGCAGGATCAGCCGTATCCCGGTACGGGCGTCCCGGTCGTCGGCGGCGAGGTCGTCGAGCACCCCGGCGCGGATCCGGTCGACCAGCGCCTGGGTGGCGTCCCACAGGGCCCCGCCGGTCCGCGACCAGTGCCGGGACCAGCCCGTTGCTCCCAACTCCTCGTGCAGACGGCGGCGTTCGGCCGCCCACGGGGCCGTGCGCACCGCCTCGCGCACGCTCGCCCCGAAGTCCGTCCGCTGTCGTACCAGCGTCACGCCCTCGCGCGGCGATCCGGCCCAGATCACGCGCTCCGGCTCGGCCAGCCCGGCGCTGCGGTACGCCGCCCGGACGCCCTCCTCCGCCGCGGCGCGGTCGGCGGGCACGGCGGCCGCGGCCCACGCGCGCCAGCGTCCCGTCAGGTCCGCGCCCGCCCCGTCCTCGAAGCCGCCGGCCTCGGCCGCCGCACCGCTCTCCTGCGTGATCGTCATCGTCAACGTCCCTGTCCTGTGCTCGGTTTCGTCTCTCGTCCGCTCGCCGCGCCCGTCAGTCGGCCACCAGCCGCACCGAACCGGGGACGTACTCCCGCTGCCGGACCACGCGGTACCACCCCCGGGGCAGCGCGATCGCGGCGTGTTCCTCGTGGACCACCCGGCCACCGTCCGGCAGGTGCAGCAGGAACGGCCCGAAGGGGCCCGGCTCCCGCACGAGTTCGCCCCGGCCGACCACCGCGTGAGCATGTCCGGTGACCTCCCCGAGGGCCAGCACGAGCCGCCCCCGGGCGTCGCGCGGCTCCTTGGGCGCGTCCGGGACGTGGGACGGCACCGCCTCGTCCGCGACGGGCACGATCAGCACGTCTCCCTGCCGGTACATGGCTCTCCCCTCCGCTCCGGCGCACGGTGCTCCGGAGTCCATGCGCAGACCGTACGAGCCACCACTGACAACGGACCGTCACCGGACCCGTCGCCGGGTGTTGTCAGTCGCTGTTGGTAGAACTGCTGCACGCATCGCCGAACGGCCCGCACCTCGCGCTCCGTGACGGCTCCGCCCCCGCACCACCCCACTTCACCCGTCACCGCACGACAGGAGCAGCCCGCATGACCATCGGTGACCACCTCGAGGAGCTGTACGGCCTCCCCGCCTTCACCTTCCCCGGGTCCGGCGGGACGACGGAGCTGCCCGCCCCCGACGCCGTGGCCTGGCGGATCGCCGTCGAGAGCTACGGCGCCGAGCCGCCGTGGACGGAGGTCTTCGCCCGTTTTTGCGCCGCGGTCGACACCACGCGGGTCCGCGCCCTGATCGTCGGCGCCTGGGAGGACACGTACGACTGCGCCCCCTCCGACGTCATCGAGGCGCTGGTGGCCGCGCGTGACCGGCTGCCCGCCCTGCGGTCGCTGTTCCTCGGGGACATCGTGTTCGAGGAGTGCGAGATCTCCTGGATCACCCAGACCGACGTCACACCGCTGCTGGCCGGCTTCCCCGCCCTGGAGGAGTTCGGCGTGCGCGGGGGCCAGGGGCTGGAGTTCCCCGCCCTGCGCCACGACGCGCTGCGCAGGCTGACCGTGGAGACCGGCGGCCTCCCGGTGAGCGTCGTCCGCGGCGTCGGGGCCAGCGAACTGCCCGCGCTGGAACACCTCGACCTGTGGCTCGGCACCTCCTGGTACGGCGCCGACAGCGAGGTCGCCGACCTGGCGCCGATCCTGTCCGGGGACCGGCTGCCCCGGCTGCGGCACCTGGCCCTGCGCAACAGCGAGATCCAGGACGAGGTCGCCGCCGCCGTGGCGTCGGCCCCGGTGGTCGCCCGGCTCGACGTGCTCGACCTGTCCATGGGCACCCTGAGCGACGACGGCGCCACCGCCCTCCTCGGCGGCCAGCCGCTGACCCACCTCAAGAAGCTGGACCTGCACCACAACTACCTCAGCGAGGCCCTCCGGCAGCGCGTCCGCGAGGCGCTGGAACCCGCGGGCGTCGAGGTGGACCTCGGCCAGGACGACGCCGACCGGGACGAGGACGAGGACGGCACCGTCCACCGTTACGTCGCCGTGGGGGAGTGAGCATCCGCGTGGGCCACCACCCCTCTCACCTGACGCGCTTCCACGGCCTGCCCGTGCGCTTCTTCGACGGAACCGGCGAAACCGGCGAAGGGAGCGGCCCCGGCCCGGAACTCCCCGCTCCCGCCTCGGTCGCCTGGCGGCTGACGACCGAAGGGGAGGTTCCGTTCGAGGAGCGGTGGCGCCGGTTCCTGGACCGGGTCCGCACCGGCGAAGTCGTGGCCCTGGTCATCGGCGCCTGGTGGGAGGAGTGGGACGAGCACGGGATCGGTCCGGTCCTCGACCTGCTCACGGCCGAGGCGCACCGATTCCCGGAGCTGCGGGCGGTGTTCCTCGCGGACGTCGAGTCCGAGGAGGCGGAGATCTCCTGGATCAAGCAGGGCGACGTCAGCCAGGTGCTGCGCGCCTGGCCCGGCCTGCGGGAGCTCGGCCTGCGCGGCTCCGAGGACCTGGTGATCGAGCCGTTGCGGCACGAGGCGCTGCGGACACTGCGCGTCGAGTCCGGCGGCCTGGCCCCCGAACCGGTGCGCGCCCTGGCCGCCTGCGACCTCCCCGCCCTGCGCCACCTGGAGCTGTGGCTGGGCACCAGCTGGTACGGCGGGGACTGCACCGCCGATGACGTCCACGCGCTCCTCGCCGCACTGGGGGACGCGCCCGAGCTGCGCCACCTGGGCCTGCGCAACAGCGACATCCAGGACGAGATCGCCGCGGCGGTGGCCGCCGCGGCGGTCGTCGCGGGTCTGGAGTCCCTCGACCTGAGCATGGGCACCCTCAGCGACGAAGGGGGGACCGCGCTGCTCTCCGGGCAGCCGCTGACCCATCTGGGGTCGCTCGACCTCGGGCACCACTTCATGAGCGACGAGATGGTCCACCGCGTGCGCGAGGCGCTGGGACCGCATGTCCCGGACCTCGGCCTCGCACCCGCCCGGCGCAGCCGCCACCGGCCGGAGGGGCGCTATGTCGCGGTCGGTGAATGACCCGGAGCCGGCCGGTCCGGCACCCCACCGCACACCGCCGTCCGCCCCTGCGGGCCCGCCCCCGCGCTTCGCCGTCGTGGGCAACCCGGAGAACCGCAGGGTGACCCTCTTCGCCGACGCCGTCCGCGCGGCCGGACTGCCCGCACCGCGCGTCGTGCCCTGGGAGCAGGTCCTGCGCTCGGGCGGAGCCGAGTTCACCGCCGACGAGGTCGTCCGGCTCGACTCACCCGGCGAGAACCCCGAGGTCGACCGACTGCTGCGCGACGCGCAGGATCCCACCCGGGTCGAGGGCTCGGCACTCTGGTACGCGCGGTTCACGCGGGCGCTGCGCGGCCTGCGGGGCGGGGTCCGCCTCGACGACGCGGACGAACTGGCCGTCCTGTTCGACAAGCGGCGCTGCCACGCCGCCCTCGCCGCGGCGGACGTGCCCGTGCCCTGCTCACCCACCTCCGGGCCCGGCGCCGTACAGCCGTCCGGCTGGGACGACGTACGCGCCGTCATGCGCGACCACCGCATGCCGAGGCTCTTCGTCAAGCTCGCGCACGGCTCCTCGGCCTCCGGGGTGCTCGCCGTCGAGTCGTCGGGCGGCGGCCGCATCCGGGCCACCACCTCCGTCGAACTCGCCCCGGACGGACGGCTGTTCAACTCGCTCAAGGTGCGCCGCTACGAACGGGAGCGGGACATCGCCGCCATCGTGGACGCGCTCGCCCCGGACGGCCTCCACCTGGAGCGCTGGCTGCCCAAGGCCTCCCAGCGGGGCCGCGCCGCCGATCTGCGGGTCGTGGTGGTGGACGGCCGCGCCACCCACGCGGTCGTGCGCACCGGCGCCTCACCGCTGACCAACCTCCATCTCGGCGGCCGCCGCGGCGACCTCGACGCGGCGCGCGACGCCGTCGAGGCGGCCGGCGCCCGCTGGACGGACGTCCTCGCCGTGTGCGAGCGCGCGGCGGCCTGCTTCCCGCGCACCCTGTGCGTGGGCGTCGACCTGCTCCCGGCCGTCGGCTGGCGCAGGTTCGCGATCGGCGAGGTCAACGCCTTCGGCGACCTCCTGCCCCGCCTCACGGGACTGCCGGGCAGCGGGGCGGAGGGCCTCGACACCTACGCGGCCCAGGTCGCTGCGGTCCTGCGCCGCGCCGGCCGCGTCACCGCTCCGCACCCGGCCGGCTCCGACCACCGGCACCACCAGCATCACCGGCACCACCAGCACAGAACGGGACCCACTCATGCCAGCGCCTGAACCGACGCCCGCGCCCCCGACGCACGAACCGCACCAAGGCGCCGCACCGGACCACCCCGACATGAACGAGATCGTCGGCACCCACGACATCCTGCTCGTCACCCTGGACACCCTGCGCCACGACGTCGCCGCCGAACTCGCCGCCGCCGGACGCCTCCCGAACCTGGCCCGCCACCTGCCCGGCGGACGCTGGGAGGAGCGGCACGCGCCGGGCAGCTTCACCTACGCCTCGCACCAGGCGATCTTCGCCGGCTTCCTGCCGACCCCCGCCGCGCCCGGCCCGCATCCGCGGCTGTTCGCGGCCCGCTTCACCGGCAGCGAGACCACGGCCGAGCGGACCTTCGTCTACGACACCCCCGACCTGGTCTCCGGTCTCGCGAAGGAGGGCTACCGCACGGTGTGCATCGGCGGGGTCGGCTTCTTCAACAAGCAGGGCCCGCTCGGCTCGGTCCTGCCCGGCCTCTTCCAGGAGTCCCACTGGGAACCGGAGTTCGGCGTCGCCTCGCCCACCTCGTTCGAGGCGCAGGTGGCCCGCGCTGAACACGTCGTGCGCGAACTTCCGGACGAGCAGCGCCTGTTCCTCTTCGTCAACGTCGCCGCCCTGCACCAGCCCAACTGGTTCCACCGGCCCGGCGCGACCCGCGAGGACGGCGACAGCCGTGCGACGCACGCCGCCGCGCTGGAGTACGTCGACCGGCACATCGACCGTCTGTTCGCCGCCGCGAGCAGCAGGCGCCGCTGCTTCGCCCTTGTCTGCTCCGACCACGGCACCGCCTACGGCGAGGACGGCCACACCGGCCACCGCATCGGCCACGAGTCCGTGTGGACCGTGCCCTACGCCCACTTCTTCCTGGACCGCACTCCCGCGGAGGCCGCCCGATGACCACCGCCACCCGCCCCGGGCCCGGCGCCGACGGCGCGGGCACGACGAGCCCGTACCAGAGCTACGTCTACGCCTACCCGCACAAGACCGCCTACCGGGAACTCCCCGACCGGCCCCGCCTCGACGCCCTGTGGGCCGCCGAACCCAAGGACGCCCTCTCCCTCTACCTGCACATCCCGTTCTGCGAGATCCGCTGCGGCTTCTGCAACCTGTTCACCCGCATCGGCGCCCCCGACGGCCTGACCGGCGCCTACCTGGACGCCCTGGAACGGCAGGCGACCGCCGTGCGGGAAGCGCTGGGGGAGAGGGAGCCGGTGCGGTTCGCCACGGCGGCCTTCGGCGGCGGCACCCCCACCTTCCTCACCGCCGCCGAACTGGAGCGGCTGTGCGACATCGCGGAGCACCGGGCGGGCGCCGACCTGCGCGCGGTCCCGCTGTCGGTGGAGGCCTCGCCCGCCACCGCCACCGCCGACCGGCTCCAGGTCCTGGCCGAGCGCGGCACCACCCGCCTCAGCCTGGGCGTGCAGAGCTTCGACGACACCGAGGCCCGCGCCGCCGTACGACCGCAGCGCCGTGCCGACGTCGAGGCGGCCCTCGGCCGCGTCCGCGACGCCCGGATCCCCGTCCTCAACATCGACCTGATCTACGGCATCGACGGCCAGACGGAGCGGACCTGGCTGCGCTCCCTGGACGCGGCCCTCGCCTGGCGGCCCGAGGAGCTCTACCTCTACCCCCTCTACATACGCCCCCTCACCGGCCTCGGCCGCCGCGCCGGCGACCCGGACCCCGCCTGGGACGACCAGCGGCTGCGCCTGTACCGCCTGGGCCGCGACCACCTCCTCGCGCACGGTTACCGGCAGCAGTCCATGCGGATGTTCCGCCGCGCGGACGCGCCGCCGCAGGGCGCGGACGACTACGCCTGCCAGACCGACGGCATGATCGGCCTCGGCTGCGGCGCCCGCTCCTACACGGCCGGCCTGCACTACTCCTTCGACTACGCCGTCGGCATGCACGAGATCCGCGGCATCGTCGACGACTACGTCTCCCGCCCGGCCGCCGACTTCGCCCGCGCCGAGTACGGCCGTCGCATCGACACCGACGAGGCCCGCCGCCGGCACCTGCTGCAGTCCCTGCTCCAGGCGGAGGGACTCGACGTCGCCGACTACCGGGCACGGTTCGGCGGCCGCACCCCGAGGGAGGACTTCCCGGCCGAGCTGTCCCGGTTCGCCGACCGAGGCTGGCTGGCGGACGACGGTCCGCGCCTGCGGCTGACCCCGGAGGGACTGGCCCACTCCGACGCGGTCGGCCCGGAGCTGTTCTCCCCGGCCGTACGGGCCGCCATGGCCGCCTACGAGCGGAAGTGAGAACCGCACCGATGGAACCGATGGACCTGACTCTCCTCTACCGGGGCCCGCTGGCCTCGTGCGACTACGACTGCCCGTACTGCCCCTTCGCCAAGCGCCGCGACAGCCGCGAGCAGCTGCGGGCGGACCGCGCCTGCCTGGAGAGGTTCGCCGACTGGGCCACCGGGCAGACCGGCGACCGGCTCTCCCTCCTCTTCACCCCCTGGGGCGAGGGCCTGGTCCGCTCCTGGTACCGGAACACCCTGACGCGGCTGTCCCACCAGCCCCACATCCGGCGCGTCGCCATCCAGACGAACCTCAGCTGCCGCACCGACTGGCTCGCCGACGCCGACCTCGGCACCCTCGCCCTGTGGTGCACGTACCACCCGGGCCAGACCCCGTACGACCGCTTCCTGGCCAAGTGCCGCGAACTGGTCCGCCTCGGCGCCCGCTTCAGCGTCGGCATCGTCGGCCTGCCCGAGCACCTCGAGGCGGCCCGGCGGCTGCGCGCCGACCTGCCCGGCCAGGTGTACCTGTGGGTCAACGCCGCCGAGGGCCGCACCTACGACGACGCCGAGGCCGACGTGTGGACCGCGCTGGACCCGCTCTTCCCCTACAGCCGCCGCCCCCACGCCAGCGCGGGCGCGCCCTGCCGCACGGGGGAGTCCGTGATCTCGGTCGACGGAGAGGGCACGGTCCGCCGCTGCCACTTCGTCCGCGCGGAGCTCGGCAACCTCTACGACGGCACGTACCGTGCGGCACTGCGCCCGCGCCCCTGCCCGCTCACCGCCTGCGACTGCCACATCGGCTACGTCCACCTGGAGACACTGCCGCTGTACGACGTGTTCGCGGGCGGTGTGCTGGAACGGATACCGGCCCCGTCCGCATAGACGCGGATCGTGCGACCGGGTGTGTTTGCGGCGGAAGTCAGCGGCAAGTCGGTGTCCATGAGCGAACAGAGCAAGAACTCGAATCAGAAGACCGCGTCCACCCGGGCCGCCGCGTCCAAGGCCCGGCAGGCCACGGAGAAGGCGACCGCTCCCGCCGAGCGGGCGGCCGGCAAGGCCACCGCCAAGGCGGGTGACACGGCGTCAGCGGCCGCGTCGGGCGCCGGGCGCGCGGCCGAAGTGGCGAACGGCGCCGTGCAGAGCGCGGCCAAGGGCGTCGAGGCGGGCCGCCGCGCGGTCGTCGCCACCTCGGGCCAGGTCGCCGCCACCGCCAAGACCGCCTGGACGGTCATCGCGAACCGCAAGCTCGTCGCCGCCGGTGTCGGCGCCGGCCTGACCGCGCTGAGCGCCGCCTCCTACGCGGTGGGCCGCCGCGCGGAGCGCTACACCCACGGCCCCCTCACCCGGATGACCGGCGGACGGATCTGAGGCCCGGGCGGACGGGTGGGGCCGGGTCCCGCTCGCGCGGAGTGGCCCGGAAGAGGAAAGATGTGTCCGCAAGCGGATAATCGACACCTGCCAAGGAGTGGGCACATGCAGCACGAGCGAGCGGGCGGCCCGGCCGGCCCCGAGGACCTCGTCGACGTCGCTCGTCTGGTCACGGCGTACTACGCACTGCACCCCGATCCCGAGGACCCGGCGCAGCGCGTGGCGTTCGGGACGTCGGGGCACCGCGGCTCGTCCCTGGCGGCCGCGTTCAACGACGACCACATCGCCGCCACCAGCCAGGCCATCTGCGAGTACCGGTCCCGGCAGGGCACGGACGGCCCGCTCTTCCTCGGGGCCGACACCCACGCGCTGTCCGAGCCCGCCCGGGTCACCGCCCTGGAGGTGTTCGCGGCCAACGGGGTCACGGTGCTCATCGACAGCGCCGACGGCTACACCCCGACCCCGGCGGTCTCGCACGCCATCCTCACCCACAACCGGGGCCGCACCACGGGCCTCGCGGACGGCGTCGTCGTCACCCCGTCGCACAACCCGCCCGCCGACGGCGGCTTCAAGTACAACCCGCCGAGCGGCGGCCCCGCGGGCTCGGAGGCGACCGGCTGGATCCAGGACCGTGCCAACGAGATCATCCGGGGCGGTCTCGGGGACGTCCGCCGCATGCCGTACGCCCGCGCCCTCGCCGCCCCCGGCACCGGCCGCCACGACTTCCTCGGCGCCTATGTCGCCGACCTGCCGAACGTGCTGGACCTGGACGCCATCCGCGCGGCCGGCGTCCGCATCGGCGCCGACCCGCTGGGCGGGGCGTCCGTCGCCTACTGGGGCCGGATCGCCGAACAGCACGGCATCGACCTCACGGTGGTCAACCCGCTCACCGACCCCACCTGGCGGTTCATGACCCTGGACTGGGACGGCAAGATCCGCATGGACTGCTCGTCCCCGTACGCCATGGCGTCCCTCATCGGGCAGCGCGACCGCTTCGACATCGCCACCGGCAACGACGCCGACGCCGACCGGCACGGCATCGTCACCCCGGACGCCGGCCTGATGAACCCCAACCACTACCTCGCCACCGCCATCGGCTACCTGTACGCGCACCGCGAGCAGTGGCCGTCCGGGGCGGGGGTCGGCAAGACGCTGGTGTCCTCCGCGATGATCGACCGGGTCGCCGCCGACCTGAAGCGCGAGCTGGTCGAGGTGCCCGTCGGGTTCAAGTGGTTCGTGGACGGGCTCGTGGACGGCTCCCTCGGCTTCGGCGGCGAGGAGTCGGCCGGTGCCTCCTTCCTGCGCCGGGACGGCTCGGTGTGGACCACCGACAAGGACGGCATCATCCTCGCGCTGCTGGCCTCCGAGATCACGGCGGTCACCGGGAAGACCCCCTCCGAGCACTACGCCGCGCTCACCGCCCGCTTCGGCGAGCCCGCCTACGAGCGGATCGACGCCCCGGCGACCCGCGAGGAGAAGGCCCGCCTCGCGAAGCTCTCCCCGGCGCAGGTCACCGCGGACACCCTCGCCGGGGAGGCGGTCACCGGGGTGCTCACCGAGGCCCCCGGCAACGGCGCCCCCATCGGGGGCATCAAGGTGACCACGGACAGTGCCTGGTTCGCCGCCCGCCCGTCGGGCACCGAGGACGTCTACAAGATCTACGCCGAGTCGTTCCGGGGGCCCGACCACCTCCGCCAGGTGCAGGAGGAGGCCAAGGCCGTGGTCCTCGCGGCGCTGGGCGGCTGAGCCGCCGCCCCGCCCGCCGACCGGTCCCGTCCGCGCCCGTCCGGGCGCGGACGGCGGTGCGTCAGCCGGACCGGACCACGGGGGCGGAGGGGGACGGGGAGACCAGGCCGGCCGGCAGGGACGTCGCCGTGGGCAGCTCCGCGGGGACGTTCTCCGACTGCTGCAGCACGGTGTCGCCGGGCCCCCCGGCCGGTGCGCCCGCGCCGGTGGACAGCAGGGACCAGGCGCCCAGGGCCAGGGCGATCGCGGCGGCCGTGCCCGCCACCCGGCCGACGCGGCGCAGCCTGGCGCGGGCGTCCAGGTCCCGCCAGGACGGGCCCTCCCACGGATCGTCCGGGTGCCACAGGTCGCCGACCGCGTCCGCCGCGTCGTCATGTTCCCGGGTGCCCCCGTCGGTGTGCGGCGGCTGCGGCCACCGCGCCGACGCCCGCTGCCGCGCGGAGGGCTCCCGGGGGGCGGAGGCCCGGATGGCGTGCTCGTTGTCGGTGAGGAACCGCTGCCAGACGTCCTCGGGCAGGGAAGGCACGCCGCCCTGGTCCTTCGGCGTTCCGCCGTCGTCCGGCCTCTGCGCGGTCACGTCCGTTCATTCCTCTCGTGTGCCGGAGCCGGCCGGCGACGTCACGGCTCACGCGCACCAGGGCCCCGTCAGGATCATTGCACAGCGCAAAAACGCCGGAACAGGGGACCGGACCGCCCACTGCCGCGAAACGGCCGATCCCTTCGATTCCGCCCGGAAACCCTACGGGTGGCGGGCGTTGCCCGCACTCGCCTCCACCGCACCGGTCCCGCATGTCACTCTGGTGGCACCACGAGCGGTGGCCCCACGAGCACCGCGGCACACAGGGAAGCGGCTGCCGCGGAACGGCGCCCCGGACGAGACGTCCGGGGGCCGCACCGGCCCGCGCACGGCAGGGCAGGGGAGCCCGCGTCCGCTCGTCCGGCGGGCGCGGGCTCCCGGCGAAGTGCAGAGGACGCGTGCCGGTCCTGACCACCTCACGGCTGCCGGGGGCGGTCCCGGCGCGGTCGCCGTCGAGGACCGGGTGACACCGCCGCAGTCACGGATACCGGTGCTGCCCTCCCCCCCGCGGGGCGGCCGAGCAGGCCCCCACGCCGACCTGCCCCGGGTCGCCCGGTCCACCGCGATGCGCAGGGCCGACCGGCCGATCGCGGCCACCCCCGCCGACCGGCGGACCCACCCCGCTCGCTCCGCTCGCCGCGCACTTCCCGGACTGACGCGCCGTCACTTCCTCGACGACCGCGGCCCCCAGCCCTGGTGGAAACGTCCCGCGGAGCCCTCGGATCCGCACGGACCGGTGCGCGGGCCCGCCCGGAACGGCGTGCTAGGTTCCCCTGCGGAAGGCGGCCGCGGACAACCGGTGCGGCCGGGCACACGGGACGGTGAGACCGGATGACGGCAGACGGCAGCGAGGCCCCCGACACACCCGGCGAGGACGCCCCGCTTCCGCGGATCCTGTGCGACACGGCTGCGCTGGCGGCCCTCGACGACGCGCCGGCCGGCGCCCTGTGGCGGCTCGCCGAGTCCGGCCGGCAACTCGACGCCAACGTCGTCCGCATCCCGCCCGGACAGCGGGTCGACACCCACCGCGAGCCCGACCTCGACGTCCTCCTGCTCGTGCTCGCCGGTGACGGCACCCTGACCGCCCCCGACGGCTCCCGTCCCCTCTCCGCCGGCGCCCTGGCCTGGCTCCCGCACGGCTCCACCCGCGGTCTCGCGGCCGGCACCGAGGGCCTGACCTACCTCACGGTGCACCGCCGCCGCCCCGGCATGCGGATTCAGCGCCGGGGAACGGCAGGTGAACGACCATGACCACGACGGCCACAAAGTGGTAACAACGGACAACGCCTGAACGCCTTTTGCGGTCTGGACCGCCATGAAGGTCTCTTTTCTGATCCACAACGCCTACGGGATCGGAGGCACGATCACCACCACGTTCAACCTGGCGGGCGCCCTGGCCGAACGGCACGACGTGGAGATCGTCTCCGTGCTGAGGCACCGGGAGCACCCCAACCTCACGCCGCACCCCGATGTGGGACTGCGCGCGCTGGTGGACCTGCGGCGGGAGAAGGACCACCCACTGCACCGCAGACCGGCCGGGGTGTTCCCCTCCGCCGAGTACCGCCACCACCAGTACAGCGAACTGACCGACCTGCGGATCGCCGAGTACCTGGAGGGGACGGACGCCGACGTGGTCGTCGGCACCCGCCCGGGCCTCAACGTGCACCTCGCGCTCCAGGCCCCGCAGCGCGTCGCGCGCGTCGGCCAGGAACACCTCACCCTCGACAACCATCCGCCCGCGCTGCGCACCGCGCTGCGCCGCGCCTACCGCCGCCTCGACGTGCTCACCACCGTCACCGAGGCGGACGCCCGCGCCTACCGGCGCAAGATGCGGCTGCCCGGCGTCCGGGTGGAGGCGCTGCCGAACAGCGTCCCCGACCCCGTCCTGCCCGCGGCGGACGGCAGCGCCAAGGTCGTGATCGCGGCCGGCCGGCTGGTCCCGGTGAAGCGGTACGACCTGATCATCGAGGCGTTCGCACAGGTCGTCGCCGAGTGCCCCGACTGGCAGTTGCGCATCTACGGCAAGGGCGAGGAGGAGGACCGGCTGCGGGCGCGGATCGAGGCGCTCGGCCTGTGGAACAACGTCTTCCTCATGGGCGCGGCCACTCCCATGGAAGCCGAGTGGGTCAAGGGCTCGATCGGCGCGGCCGCGTCGAACTTCGAGCCGTTCGGCATGACCATCGTCGAGGCGATGCGCTGCGGACTGCCCGTCGTGAGCACCGACTGCCCCTACGGACCCGGCGAGATCATCCGGGACGGCGAGGACGGCCGGCTGGTGCCGGTCGGGGACAGCCGGGCCTTCGGCGCGGCCCTCCTGGACCTGGTGCGCGACGACGAACTGCGCCGCCGCATGGGCGAAGCGGCCGTCGACCACGCACGCCGGTTCGCCCCCGGGCCGGTCGTGGCGCAGGCGGAGCGCCTCCTGGAGGAGGCGGTGGCGGCCAGAAGCGGCGGACGACGCGGCACACCCGGCCGGGGCGGGATGCGCCACGCCCTCCTGGGACAGGGCCACGCCGCCCGCGACCTCGCCCACGCCGCGGCCTCCGGAGCGCTGCGCACCGTACGCGGGAGGCGCCGATGAGCACCGCACGCACCACGGAACTCCGCACCGACTGCTGCGCCGACCCCGACGGCCGGATCACCTTCCGCCTGCGGCTGCCGACGGCCACCCGCCCCCAACTGCTGCTGGTGCTGCGGCCGAAGAAGGGCCGGCCCGAGGAGACGTCGCTCACCCTCGACCTCGAGCCCTGCGACGACCGCGGCCACGTCCGCGCCGTACTGGAACCCCGGCCCGTGCTCGCGGAGGGTCGCTGGGACGCGTACCTGCTGCGCGGACCGGACGCCGACCGGGAGCGGCTGCGCCCCGGTCTGCGGGACCTGCGGCTGCTCGTCGGCGGGGACACCCGCGGCCGGACGTCCCCGGTGACCGCCAGGGTGCCGTACACCACCGTGGACGGTTTCCTCGCCCTCCGCACCTGGCGGCGCGCCGCCCACGCGGAGGCCGGTCCCCTCGACCTCGCGGACGGGACGATGACGGTCCGCGCGCGCCTCCACGGCGCCGAACTCTCCGAGGACGCCGCCGTGGAGCTGCGGCCGCGCGGCGGCGGGGGGACCGGGCGCGTCTACCGGATCCGCCCGGCGGGGGAGGGTGCCTTCTCCTTCACGGTGCACTGCGCGGACCTGGTGGGGGAGACCGCCGGTCCCCGGATCTGGGACGCCTTCCTGCGGCCCGCCGCCGACGCGCCGCCGGTCAGGATCGGCCGCCTGTTCGACGACGTGGCGGACCGCAAGGGGGTGTACGTGTATCCACGGGTCACCGTCGGCGGGGCCGCCGTACGGCCCTACTACACCGTCGACAACGACCTCGCCGTGGAGGTGACCGGGACCGGCTGACAGCGGGGGTCCGGCCCGGCGGGCCCGCCGGGCCGACCGCTCGTGGGCCCGCGGCTCCTCCGGCGTCGGGATCCGGTACGTGCCGTCGGTGCCGTCCGGCCCCGCGGTCGCGCGCACCGGCGCCGCGACCGCCCCGCCCCGGACGGCCGCCGGGCCGGGCCACCGCCGACGCCGTGAAGTGACCGCTCGTACAAGGAGTTCCGCCCTCACCATGACCGACCCCACGCCCGGACCCGGATTCCGCCCCCGCGCCGTACTGGCCATGTCCCCGGACGTCGCCTCGGCCGTCCTCGACGGCGAGTCGCTCGCACGCCTCGCCGCGGTGTGCGACCTCGCGCCCCACCCGGCGCTGGAGGACCTGACCACGCCGCGGGCGCGCACGCTGCTCGCCGGCGCCGACCTCCTCGTCACCGGCTGGGGCTGCCCGCCCCTGGACGCGGACGTGCTGCGGGCCGCGCCACGCCTGCGGGCCGTCGTGCACACCGCGGGCAGCGTCCGCGGCCATGTCACCGACGCCTGCTGGGAACGCGGCGTCGAGGTGTCGTCCGCCGCCGCGGCCAACGCCCTGCCGGTCGCGGAGTACACCCTCGCCATGATCCTGCTCACCGGCAAGCGGGTACTGGAGGCCGCGCGCGACTACCGCGTCTCCCGCACCCGGCCGGACTGGCTGCGCACTCCGCGCTCCGTCGGCAACCACCGCCGCACCGTCGGCATCCTCTCGGCGTCCCTGATCGGCCGCCGGGTCATCGACCTGCTGCGTCCGCACGACGTCGAGGTGCTGCTGTACGACCCCTGGGTGACGGACGACGCCGCACGTGAACTGGGTGCCTCCCGCGTGGAGTTGCCGGAACTGTTCCGCCGCTCCGACACCGTCAGCGTGCACACCCCGCTGCTGCCCGAGACGCGCGGACTGGTCGGCCGGGAGCTGATCGGCTCCATGCGCCCCGACGCCGTGCTCATCAACACGGCGCGCGGCGCGGTCGTCGACCAGGAGGCGCTCACCGACGCCGCCCTCGCCGGCCGCATCCGTGCCGTCCTCGACGTCACCGACCCCGAAGTCCTCCCGCCCGACCACCCCTTGTGGCAGTGCGGGAACGTCCTCCTCACCCCGCACCTCGCCGGTTCCCAGGGCAACGAGTGGCGCCGCCTGGCGGACCTCGCGCTCGGTGAGATCGAACGCTGGGCCCGCGGCGACGGCTTCCTCCACCCCGTACGACGCGAAAGGCTGGCTTTCCTGGCTTGAGGATCCCGTTCGACCTGCCCGTCGAGGACCACGGGACGAGCCCTCGCACCGGCTGGACCCGCGCCCACCGGGATGCCGTGGCGGACGGGCCCCTCACGGTCGCCCGGCGGCGGATCCCCCGGCTGAGCCCCGCTCGCTCCCGCCGACGACGCCTTCCGGACGGCCCGCGAGGAGGCCGCCCGGGTGGAGGAGTCCGACCGCGTGCCGGCGCTGCCCGCGCCGGGACTGCTCGTCCAGGCCACGCGGGCCGACGGGGTCGTACGGCTCCACCACCACGGCAGCGACCACGTCCGCCCGCACGAGGGGGAGACGGTGGTCGGGGACGACCCGCACCACGGACGCCAGGCCTGCTCCACCCGCACCGGCCCCGCGGCACCGGGGAACGTCCCGGACAACCACCTGTCGGTGGAGATCGGCGGCCGGCGCAGTGTGCGCCGCCGCGTCCACCCCCTGGGCGCCGGACACGGTGACGGCTGGGACTGGGCGGCCTCCTGGCACCGGCCGGCCTTCGCCGAGGGCCCGCCGATGGTCCCGGGGCTGCGGGTGGAGGGCGTCACGGTGGCGTACGGCCGGTACGAACTGCGGGTGCACCG
Source organism: Streptomyces viridosporus T7A (assembly GCF_008704515.1). NCBI lineage: Bacteria > Bacillati > Actinomycetota > Actinomycetes > Kitasatosporales > Streptomycetaceae > Streptomyces > Streptomyces viridosporus. The sequence goes on along the minus strand of NZ_CP023700.1, from coordinate 1,033,054 downwards.
GGTCACGGGAGCGCCGGAGGGGACCCGTCTCACCCACACCGGCTGGGCCACCGGGCCGGAGGAGACCCTCACCTCCGCGAGGTCCGGGTGCGCGAGGGGACGGTCGAGGTCGTCTGGACCGGCACGGGGGCCCGCACCCGGATCGCCTTCGAGCCGGTGGAGGTGCGTCACGGGGAGCGGTGAGCGTGGGACGGGGCACCGCGCCCCGAGCGGGTCGGGACCGGCTGTTCCCGCCGCGCGGCCCGCCGTGGGGCAGGGTCAGGACCGGTTGTCCTCCTCGCCCTTCGGGGACTGCCCGGCGTTGTCGGGCGTGGTGTAGAAGACCGACGTGCCCTGCTTGGTGCGCTGGGCCTGGTTGCGGGCGACGAGCCCCTCGAGGGTGCTGCGGACGACCGTCGTCTTGACGACGCGCTCGGGATGGACGCGGCCGAGCGAGGCGGCGATCTCCGCCGCCGAACGGGGCTCGGTCTGCTCGGCCAGGTGCTGCCGGACGAGCTCGACCAGCTTGGTCCCGTTCGACTTGGTCCCGTTGGTCTTGGCTCCGTTGGTCTTGCTCTCGTTGGTCTTGGCTCCGTTGGTCTTGCTCTCGTTGGTCCTGGCCTCGTTGGTCTTGGCTCCGTTGGTCTTGCTCTCGTTCGTCTTGACCCCGTCCGTCCTGGCCCCGGACGAGGCACGCGCCGGCTTCCCGGACGTGCCGCGGCCGGACGCCGCCGGGGTCTTCCCGCGCTTCGGCCGGTCGGCCCCGGACCCGGCGCGGCTCTTCCGCCGCGGTGCCGGGACGGTCGCGTCGCCGGACACCGCGCCCTCCGCGGGTGCGGCGACGGGTTCCTCGGGCGCGGCGACCGGCTCCACGGGCACCGGTGCGATGCCCAGCGCCTGCTGCATGTTCACCAGAACGGCGTGGTCGCGCCGAAGCACGGTCAGCCGTTCCTGCAGCGCGGCGATCTCCGCGGCGACGTTTTCCTGTTCCTTGACGTTGCGTTCCAGGTCGCTCGCCACCTGAGCGGTGTACTGCGAGGTGAGGTCCGTGGCGGTGGTCGTGTTCTCGGACATGGCGGTGCCCCTTCTCTCGGTTCCCCGATGGCCAGCCATGGTACGGCCGTACCGGCTCCCGAAGGGCCCTTGCTCCACTCGGGGTACGGTCCGTCACACGGACGGGCGCCAAGGTCCGCTCATGAGGACCCGGGCGGTGGCGCCCGGGAAAGTCGAAGTCACGCTGAAGGCATGGCCTCAATGATCGACTGCCCCTCCCGCGCGCGTCACCGCGCTCCGTCCCGGGGCGACCGGCAGACCGGCGTCCTCCTCCGGACGCGCGGCCGACTGCCGCTACCGGCCGTCCTCCTCGCCGTGCTGGTGGCCCTCGCTGGATGCGGAGCGCCCGCCGACGGCACGGCGCGCGAAACCCCGGCGGGCGGCCCGCCCGGCGCCGTGAGCACGGCGCCGGGCGGGACCGGTGCCGTGACGGAGACGACGGCGCCCGCCGCTCTCCCCGGCCTCGGCCCCCGGACGCTGGCTCAGATCCCCGAGCACACCGGCCAGGTCGTCATCGTCACCGGTCCGGGGAGGGACACCAACCGCTCCGAGGCCGTGCTGTACCGGCGCACCGCCTCCGGGTGGGAGGCGGGCCCGGCATGGCCCGCGCGCAACGCCCTCAGGGGCTGGACCGACGACCACTACGCGGGCGACCTCCGCTCGCCCGTCGGGGTGTTCACCCTCAGCGACGCCGGGGGACTGCTGCCCGATCCCGGCACCGCACTGCCGTACGACCAGTCGGACAGCTTCACCGTCGACGGCACGGGCTTCGAGGGCGAACCGCTGGCCGGGTCCTTCGACTACGTCATCGCCATCGACTACAACCGCGAGCCGGGCACCTCCCCACTGGACCGGACCCGTCCGCTCGGCGCCGACAAGGGCGGCGGTATCTGGCTGCACGTCGACCACCAGGGCCCCACCCAGGGGTGCGTGAGTCTCGAGAAGCGGCACATGGAGGAACTCCTGCGCGCACTCGACCCCGATCTGTACCCGGTGATCGTCATGGGTGACGCCCCCTCACTGCGCCGGTGACCCGACCGTGAGCGGCGCCCCTGCGCCGGCCACCCCCTGGGGGAGCGCGCCCCGCGCGCCCGGCGGAGAAGGAGCCGCCGGCCCCGGGACAGGGCCGGTGCGCCGGTCACGGCCGCCCGCACCCGTGGCCCCCGGGCCCGTCGTCGGCGGGTGACGCGCGGCGGGTCGCCGCGACGGTGGCCATGACGGAGGCGAACAGGGCGCACAGCATGCTGTCGGCGAGCTGGAACCGCAGGGCCGCCCAGATCGGCAGCGAGTGGACGAGGAACAGCAGACCGATGGGGTGGTGGGTGGCCGGCGGCACGGCACAGCCCTCGATGACCGCCGGACCCGCCGCCTCCGCCAACCGCGACCGGCGCAGCACGGGGTGTGCGCGGCGGATCAGGAGCAGCACCGGGGTGACGATCAGCACGCCCACGGCGTCGCCCACCCACCGGGCCGGCCGCACCGTCCGGAAGGCGTGCGCCGGCAGATCGTCCGTGGCCACGAGGAGAGCCGCTGCCGATGGCAGGAACCGATCAGCACGGCGTCCGGGGAAGGAAGGACGGCCGGGAAAGGATCAGTCGAGCCAGTCGTCCGCACGGACCGGCCGCCGGGCACCGCCTAGTCTGTGTGCATGGAGCAGCGCGAGATCATGCAGCGGGCCGTCGGCATCCTCACCGAGGCCCTCGAGATGCGGCGGCGACTCCGGGAGGACCCGGATGCCGACGTGACGGGGAACGGGGCGGTCGCCAAGCTCCTGGAGGAGATGCTGCCGCAGATCCAGGTGCCGGCCGACGCGAGCGCCCGCGAGGTGGCGGTCATCGTCACCGAGAAGCTGGGTCCCGCCATCGTGCAGATCGCCTCCGCCCTGACCTTCGCCTTCGTGCAGCTCGCCGAGATCCACGACGAGGGCCGCACCGACGTGTCGTCCGCCGACGTCCTGCGCTCCATCTCCCTGCACTACGAGACCGACGCGGAGCGGTAGCCCGGCGCCCGTGCCGCACGCGATCCGGTGGCCCAACTGCCTTGGTAACAAAAGGGATTGAAGCACCTGCTGAGGGGAATTGATGTCACGGAACCAGGAGTGACAACGATGTCTCACCTCTTGGACGGAGGCCTTCGGTGCTCAGCTCGTCACGCACGTCGCCGGACACACCACGCCAGTCCCTCCTCCCCGCCTGCCTCACCCTCCTCCTCGGCGCCCTGCTGGCCCTCGGCACCCCCGCCGTTGCGGCGCACACCGCCGCGCGGGACGGGGACGGCTGGACCGTACGGCAACCCGGCGGCCGGCACGACGGTGTCGCGGCGGTCGTCCGCCTCGACGCCGCGGACGGCACCGTGACCCTCGCCGCCCGCAGGGGCGGCACCACGGTGCTGGAGGCCGCTCCCGTCGGCATCGTCACCGACGACGCCGACCTCACCTCCGGCCTGCGGCCGGTGTCCCGCACCACCCGGCAGGTGGCCGAGCGGTACACCATGACCACCGGCAAGCAGCTCCACCGCACCGTCCGGATGACCGAGACCCGGTTCTCCTTCACGGGCCGGGGCGGCGCCCGGCTCGACCTGCTGGTCCGGGTCTCCGACGACGGCATCGCCTACCGCTACGTCCTGCCCGGCAGCGGCGACGTCACCGTCGAGCGCGAGGCGTCCGCGTTCCGGCTCCCGGACTCCGCACGCGCCTGGCTCGCGCCCTACACCCCCAACTACGAACGCGTCTACGAACCGAGCGGAGCGGCGGACGCCGCCGACGGCTCCTACGCGTACCCGGCCCTCTTCCAGGTGGGCGGTACCTACGCCCTGCTCACCGAGTCGGACGTGGACGGCCGCTACGCCGCGAGCCGCCTCGTCCACGAGAAGGGCAGCGGACACTACGCGGTCCGGCTGGCCGACCCCGCCGTCACCTCCACCGGGCCGCTCGCCACGCCCTGGCGGACGGCCGTCATCGGGGACCTCGCCACCGTCACGGAGTCCACCCTCGTCGACGACCTCGCGCCGGCCTCCCGCATCGCGGACACCTCGTGGATCCGGCCCGGCAAGGTCGCCTGGTCCTGGCTGGACGGGTTCGCCAACGCCCAGCGCAGCCTCGCCGTCCAGCAGCGCTTCGTCGACTACGCCGCCGCGCACGGCTGGCCGTACGCCCTGGTCGACGACGGCTGGAAGACCACCGACTGGATGCCCCGGCTGATCGAGTACGCCCGCGAGCGGGGCGTGGGCGTCCTGCTGTGGGTGCACTACACCGACCTGGACACGGCCGCGGAGCGCGCCGAGTTCCTGCCCCGGGTGAAGAAGTGGGGCGCGGCCGGACTCAAGATCGACTTCATGGACTCCGACTCCCAGGAACGCTTCCGCTGGTACGACGAGATCCTGAGGGACACCGCCCGGGAGAAGCTGCTGGTGAACTTCCACGGGGCGACCCTCCCCAAGGGGATCCAGCGGACCTGGCCGCACGTGATGACGCTGGAGGCGGTCTACGGAGCCGAGTACGGAAACGTTCCGGCCACCGGCCTGACGACCCTGCCGTACACCCGCAACGTCGTCGGCTCGATGGACTACACCCCGATGGCCTTCCAGTTCGGCACCCGCACCGTCTCCGACGCCGCCGAACTCGCCCTGTCCGTGGTCTACGAATCCGGCTTCCAGAACTTCGCCGGGTCGATCCGCGCCTACCGGGACCGTCCCGAGCTCGAGCGGTTCCTGGAGCAGGTGCCCACCGTGTGGGACGAGTCGCGGCTGCTGTCCGGGCGGCCCGGGGAGGGGGCGGCGTTCGCCCGGCGGCACGGGGAGCGCTGGTTCCTCGGCGGCGTCCGCTCCGGGCCGGCCGGGACGCAGGAGGTGCCCCTGGACTTCCTCGGCGGCGGGCGGTGGCTGGCGGAGACCGTACGGGACGGCGACGACGGCCTGGTCCGCGACCGGCGGGTGGTCACCCGCCACGACACCCTGAGCGTCCCGGTGGCCGCGCACGGCGGTTTCGCCGGACTCGTCTGCCGGGAGGTGCCCGGCCGCGACACCTGCGACCGGCCGGTGGCGCGCCTGCCGCTGACCGAACTGACCGTGCGGCCGGCCAGGACCGAGGTCGACGCCGGGGCGTCCGTCGACGTCACCGGCCGGTTCGGGGTGGAGGAGTTCGGGCCGGCCGCGGACGTCGCGCTGTCGGTGCGGGCCCCCGAGGGCTGGACCGTGCAGGGCGGCGACCCCCGGGCCGAGGAACTGCCCACGGGGCACGACCTGACGGGCGACTGGGCGGTGAGCGTGCCGCGGGACGCGGAGCACGGCAACCACGACCTGGTGGTGACCGCGGAGTACCGCTCCCCGGACCGGCCGGGGACCGGTGTGCTCCGCGTCGAGCGCACCGTCCGCGTGTTCGTCTCACCGCCGGGTGTCGACTACGTCAGCAACCTGCCGTTCGCCGCCGAGAGCAACGGCTGGGGGCCGGTCGAACGCGACCTGTCCAACGGCGAGCGCGACGCGGCCGACGGAGGGCCGTTGAGCATCCGCGGCACCGAGTACGCCAAGGGGCTCGGCATGCATGCCGTCGGAGAGGTCGTCGTCGAACTCGACGGCACCCACCGGCGGTTCGCGGCCACCGTGGGAGTCGACGACGAGGTCGGCGGCAGGGGCGGCGTGGTGTTCGAGGTCCTCGCGGACGGTGCGGCGGTGGCGACCACGGAGGTGCTCCGGGGCACGGACGCGGCCCGGCACCTCGAGGTCGACGTCACCGGGGTGCGGCGGTTGACCCTGCGGGTCACGGACGGGGGAGACGGCGTCGACTTCGACCACGCCGACTGGGCGGACGCGCGGCTGCTGACGTAGGGCCCCGGCGGAAGCACGCACACGGGCGGGCCCGCCACCGGGGCGGCGGGCCCGCCCGGCACGACCACCGCCGCCGAGCCGGAACGCGGGCGGGCCCGCCCCCAGGAAGCACTCACGGGTCACACGCCCGCCGGCAGTGACGCGACGGTTCCCCCCGAAGCCGTTCGAACCGGGTGTTCCGGGCCCTTGACGCCCTACGCGCCAGTAGCGATCCTCTGCTCATACTTTGCACGGTCCATGACAATCCCGTCGGTGGAGGGACGTGCGCAATGACCACGTATCGCGGACGGCGCCGCGTCACCCTCGTGTCGCTGCTCCTCGTCGTCCTGGCCGCGGCCCTCGGGCCCACGCCCAGCTCGGCGGCCGACGGCGACTGGTGGGAGCCGGCCGCGCGGCCGGTCCCGGACGCGCGGATCGGCGTCACCGGCGCGCCGTTCACGGGCACCGGTGACGGCGGCGAGGTGCGCGGGTTCGTCGACGCGCACAACCACATCATGTCCAACGAGGCGTTCGGCGGCCGGCTCATCTGCGGCAAGCCGTTCTCCGCGAAGGGGATTGCCGACGCGCTCAAGGACTGCCCCGAGCACTACCCCGACGGCTCCCTGGCCGTCTTCGACTTCATCGTCAACGGCGGTGACGGCAGGCACGATCCGGACGGCTGGCCCACCTTCGCGGACTGGCCCGCGCACGACTCCCTGACCCACCAGCAGAACTACTACGCCTGGATCGAGCGGGCCTGGCGCGGTGGCCAGCGCGTGCTGGTCAACGACCTCGTCACCAACGGGGTGATCTGCTCGGTGTACTTCTTCAAGGACCGCGGCTGCGACGAGATGACGTCCATCCGGCTGCAGGCGAAGCTGACCTACGACATGCAGGCCTACGTCGACGGGATGTACGGCGGGCCGGGCAAGGGCTGGTTCCGGATCGTCACCGACAGCGCACAGGCCCGCGAGGTCGTCGAGCAGGGCAAACTCGCGGTCGTCCTCGGCGTCGAGACCTCGGAACCGTTCGGGTGCAAGCAGATCCTGGACGTCGCGCAGTGCGACAGGGACGACATCGACGCCGGGCTGGACGAGTTGTACGCGCTGGGCGTGCGCAGCATGTTCCTGTGCCACAAGTTCGACAACGCGCTGTGCGGGGTCCGCTTCGACGAGGGCGCGCTCGGCACCGCGATCAACGTCGGGCAGTTCCTGTCGACCGGCACCTTCTGGCGGACGGAACGGTGCACCGGCCCCCAGCACGACAACCCGATCGGCCCGGCCTCCGCGCCGGAGGCGGAGAAGAGGCTCCCGGCGGGCGTGCGGGTCCCCTCGTACGACGAGGACGCCCGGTGCAACGTCCGCGGGCTCACCGCACTCGGCGAGTACGCCGTGCGCGGCATGATGGAACGCAACATGATGCTCGAGATCGACCACATGAGCGTCAAGGCCACCGGCCGGGTCCTCGACCTCTTCGAGGCCGAGTCGTACCCCGGCGTGCTCTCCTCGCACAGCTGGATGGACCTGGACTGGACCGAGCGGGTCTACGGCCTCGGCGGCTTCGTCGCCCAGTACATGAACGGCTCGGAGCACTTCGTCGCGGAGGCGGAGCGCACCGAGGCGCTGCGCGACGAGTACGGCGTGGGCTACGGCTACGGCACGGACATGAACGGCGTCGGCGGCTGGCCGGCCCCGCGCGGCGCGGACGCCCCGAACCCCGTCACCTACCCCTTCCGCAGCGTCGACGGCGGCTCCGTCATCGACCGGCAGACCACCGGCGAGCGCACCTGGGACCTGAACACCGACGGAGCCGCGCACTACGGGCTCGTCCCCGACTGGATCGAGGACATCCGGCGGGTCGGCGGGCAGGACGTGGTGGACGACCTCTTCCGGGGCGCCGAGTCCTACCTCGGCACCTGGGGCGCCGCCGAGCGGCACCGGGCCGACGCCAACCTCGCCGAGGGCGCGTCGGCGACGGCCGGCTCGACGGAGTGGAACCCGTTCACGAGCTACGCGCCCGGACGCGCCGTGGACGGCGACCGGGGCACCCGCTGGGCCAGTGACTGGAGCGACGACCAGTGGCTGCGGATCGACCTCGGCGCCGTCCACCGGGTCGGACGCGTCACGCTCGACTGGGAGCGCGCGTACGGGAGGGCGTACCGCGTCGAACTGTCCACCGACGGCGTGAACTGGCGGACCGTCTGGTCCACGGCGTCCGGTGACGGCGGCCTGGACACGGCCCGGTTCACCGCCGCACCGGCCCGCCAGTTGCGCCTCCGGTTCCTGGACCGGGGCACCGAGTGGGGCTACTCGCTCCACGAGGTCGGCGTTCACCGCGGGTGACGCCCGGTTCCGGCCCGTCCGGAGGGCGGGAACCGGTCACCGCGGCAGCGGCGTCGCGCAACCCGCGGTGTTCAGCTCCGCCGCGCCGCGGCGCCGTCCAGCAGGTCGCGCACCGCCTCCAGGGCCGCCGCGCGGTCGGCGGGCACCAGCCCGATGCGGGTACGGCGGTCGAGGAGGTCGTCCTCGTCGAGCGCCCCCTCGTGGCGCAGCGACCAGAGCAGTTCGGCGCCGGTGACGGGATACGAGGGCAGGACCGGCTCGCGGAGCCGGGCGTCCCGCGCGCCGAGTGCGTGGACGGCCGGTGCCTCGGTGCCGTGGCGCCGCACCAGGCGGCGCGGTGCGGGCAGGGCGCTGAGGACGTGCGGCGCCGCGGCGCCCACCAGCGGCAGGGACGCGGTGACGGACGGGCCGGCCGGCAGGCGGCGGACGCGGACGGCCGTGTCGACGGCGTCCTGGGCCATGCGCCGGTAGGTGGTGAGCTTGCCGCCGACGACGGTGACGACCCCCTCGGACGAGGTGAGCACGGCGTGCCGCCGCGAGATGTCGGAGGTCCTCGTCGCGTTCGCCGCTCCGGAAGCGTCGGCCGTGTCCAGCAGCGGGCGCAGTCCGGCGAACGCCCCGACGACGGCGTCGCGGTGGACCGGGACGTCCAGGACGGAGCCGAGGACGTCGAGGAGGAAGCCGATGTCCGACTCGGGCGCCTCGGGGACGTCGGGGACGTCGCCGTCCACGGGCTCGTCGGTGAGCCCGACGTAGACCCGGCCGTCGTCCTGGGGCAGGACGAGCACGAAGCGGTTGTTCTCCCCGGGGATCGGGATGTGCAGGCCCGCCGGCAGGGGGCCGAGGCAGTCGGGGCGCAGCACGAGGTGGGTGCCGCGCGAGGGCCGGATGCGGATGCCGTCGACGAGGCCGCCCGCCCAGACGCCGGAGGCGTTGATGACCGCGCGGGCGCGGATCGCGCCCTCCTCGCCGGTGAGTTCGTCGCGGACCCGGGCCCCTCCGGAGGTCAGCTCCAGGGCCCGGGTCCGGGTCAGGACCCGGGCGCCGTGCGCGGCGGCCGTGCGGGCGAGGGCGGTCACCAGGCGGGCGTCGTCGGTGAGCCGGCCGTCCCAGGACAGCAGTCCGCCGCGCAGGCCGTCGCCCCGCAGGGCGGGGGCGAGGTGGCGGGTCTCCACCGCGGAGAGCCGGCGCGGCGGCGGCAGGGTGGCCCGTGCGGTGCGGGCGGCCAGGCGCAGGGCGTCGCCGGCCCGGAGACCGGCCCGGGCCAGCGCCGCCTGGCCGCGGGAGACCATCGGGGTCAGGGGCAGCACGAACGGCTGGGCGCGCACCAGGTGCGGCGCGGTGCGCTCCATCAGCACGCCGCGCTCCACCGCGCTCTCGTGGGCGACGTCGAGCTGGGCGGAGGCGAGGTAGCGCAGCCCGCCGTGGACGAGCTTGCTGCTGAAGCGGGAGGTGCCGAAGGCCAGGTCGTGGGCGTCGACGGCGGCCACGCTCAGGCCGCGTGACGCGGCGTCCAGCGCGGCCCCGGCGCCGGTGGCGCCGAGCCCGACGACCAGGACGTCGACGACCGGACCGTCCACGGTCTCCGTCAGCTCGCGGGCGCGCCGGGCGGCGGACAGGGAGGAGCCCGGGGACGGGCCGCTGGGTGAGTTCACGGGGCGAGGGTCCTCTCCAGGGTGTGTCGCAGCTCCGCGAGGAAGGCCTCGGTGGTGAGGTCGGGGTCGTCCTCGTCGGTCATGGTCCGCAGGGACAGGGTGAAGGACTGGGCGATCAGCAGTACGGCGCGCGCCTGCCGCTCGGTGTGCCCGACGCGCACCGAGCCGTCCGCGTGTCCTTCGCGCAGGGCGTCGGCCAGCAGCTGCAGGAGGGTGTCCTGGCTCGCGCCGCGCCGGTCCAGCACGTAGGGGAGCAGCAGTTCGGGGTCGACTTCGAGGATCTTGCGGAAGAGCGGGTGCTCGCCGAGGGCGCGCACCGCCGCCACCAGCCCGTCGACGAGCGGGCCGCGCAGGGGCGTGCCCGGCCGGCGCTCGGGCATGGCCGCGGTGGCCACCCCGATCCACTCCCGGGTCATCAGGTCGCCGACCAGGGACCGCACATCGGGCCACCGCCGGTAGAGCGTCATCCGGGAGACCCCCGCGCGGCGGGCCACGTCGGTCAGCGTGGTGCGGCGGACCCCGACGGCCAGGACGCAGTCGCGGACCGCGTCGAGCACCGCGTCGTTGTCCGAACGGTTGTGACGAATAGGCGTCATGTGTCACAGTGTAACGCCCCGTGAGGCCGTCGGCGACGGCATCGCCCATTCCGACCGCTGGAGGACGACGTCCATGGAAGCCAGGGACATGCTGTGGAGCGGCTGGGGCGACCCGGCCGAGGCGGCGCCGCTGCCCGACACGGTGATCGGGCTGCTGCGCGATCTGCTCGGCGTCGAGCCGCGCGGGAGCGGGCCGGTCGCCCTGGAGGACGTCACGGTCCCCGAACCGGAAGGGGAACCGGCCGCCCGTCGCGCCCTGGTGGCCGCCGTCGGCGGCGAGGAACACGTGCGCACCGATCCGGAGGCACGGATCCGGCACACCCGCGGCAAGTCCACCCCCGACCTGCTGCGCATCCGCGCGGGAGACGTCACCGACGTCCCGGCGGCCGTCGTGCTCCCGGCCAGCCACGACGAGGTGCTCGCCGTCCTCGGCGCCTGCGCCGAACACGGCCTCGCCGTGGTGCCGTTCGGCGGCGGCACCTCCGTCGTCGGCGGACTCGCCCCCGAGCGGCGCGGCCCCTTCGTCGCCCTGGACCTGCGGCGCATGGACGGCCTGCTCGCCCTCGACCCGGTCTCCCGCACCGCCACCCTGCAACCCGGCCTGCGCGCCCCGCGGGCCGAGGCGCTGCTCGCCGAACACGGTTTCACCCTCGGCCACTTCCCCCAGTCCTACGAGTGGGCCACCATCGGGGGCTTCGCCGCCACCCGCTCCAGCGGCCAGGCGTCCGCCGGGTACGGCCGCTTCGACGAGATGGTGCTCGGCCTCACCCTCGCCACGCCGCGGGGCACCCTGGACACCGGCCGCGCCCCGCGCTCGGCCGCCGGGCCCGACCTGCGCCAGTTGGTCCTGGGCTCCGAAGGGGCCTTCGGCGTCATCACGGCGGTGACGGTGCGGATCCGCCCCGTCCCGCCCGTCCGCGTGTACGAGGGCTGGCGCTTCGACTCCTTCGAGGAGGGGACCACCGCACTGCGCCGGCTCGCCCAGGACGGCCCGCGCCCGACGGTGCTGCGCCTGTCCGACGAGACCGAGACGCTGGTCGGCCTCGCCCAGCCCGACGCGATCGGCTCCGGCCCGCGGGAGTCCTCGGCCGGCTGCCTGGCCGTCGTCGGCCACGAGGGCACCGAGGAGGACACCGCCCACCGCGGGGAACGCGCCGCGGCCGTCCTGCGCGCGTGCGGCGGAACACCCCTGGGCGAGGAGCCGGGGCGGCGCTGGGCCGGCGGCCGCTACTCGGCGCCGTACCTGCGCGACGCGCTCCTCGACGCCGGGGCGCTGGTGGAGACGCTCGAGACGGCGACGTTCTGGTCCCGTGTCCCCGAGCTGTACGCCGCCGTCCGCGACGCCCTGACCGGGACGCTCACCGAGGCCGGCACCCCGCCCCTGGTGATGTGCCACATCTCCCACGTCTACGAGAACGGCGCCTCGCTGTACTTCACCGTGGTCTCGGCACAGGGCGAGGACGCCGTGGCGCACTGGACGCGCGCCAAGCACGCCGCCAACGAGGCGATCCTCGCCGCGGGCGGCACCATCAGCCACCACCACGGCGTCGGCACCGACCACCGGGACTGGTACCTCCGCGAGGCCGGCCCGCTGGGCGTGGACGCCCTGCGCGCGGTGAAGCGGCGGCTGGACCCGGACGGCGTGCTCAACCCCGGCGTGCTCCTGCCCGCCGACTGAACCGCACCCCGGCAGACCCCCCTTCCGTCATCATCCCGTCGGCGCCCGGAGGCACCCGATGCGACAGTTCACCGCCGTCGTCAACCCCAGCGCGGGCGGAGCCGGCGGCGCCGCCGCCCTCCTCGCCCTCGCGCGGCTGCTGAGGGAGGCGGGGGCCGACCTGCGGACCGAGTACAGCCGCAGCCTGGACCACGCGCGGGAGGTGGCCCGCACCGCCGGGGAACAGGGGCGGGTGGTCCTCGCCGTCGGCGGGGACGGCATCGCCGGGTGCGTCGGCGGCGCCCTGTCCGGGACCGGTGCCACGCTCGGGCTCGTCCCGGCCGGCCGCGGCAACGACTTCGCCCGGGCGCTCGGGCTGGACCCGGACCCGGCCGCCCTCTCCCGGACCCTGCTGCACGGCGACCCCCGGCCCGTCGACACCATCGAGGTCGAGTCGGCCGTGCACGACCGCACCGTCGTGCTCGGCAGCGTGTACGCCGGCGTGGACGCGCTCGCCAACCGCCACGCCAACCGGGCCAGGGTGCTGCGCGGCTCCGCCTCCTACTACGCGGGCGGTCTGCGCGCCGTCGCCGCCTGGCGGACGGCCCACTACCGGGTCACCGTCGACGGCGAGGAGCACCCGCACGCCGGGTACACGGTGGTCGCCGCCAACTCCGGCTACTACGGGTCCGGCCGGCTCATCGCGCCGGACGCCCGGGTGGACGACGGCCTGCTGGACGTGGTGATGATCCGTCAGGCCCCCCGGCGCCTGTTCTTCACCCTGATGAACGAACTCAGGACGGGCGGTCACGTGCACCGGCCCGAGGTGCGGGTCCTGAGGGGCCGGGAGATCCGCATCGCGGCCGACCGCGACGTCCCCTACGGCACCGACGGCGAGGTGGAGGCCGTCCTCCCGGTGACGGCCAGGGTCCTGCCCGGAGCACTGCGCGTGCTGTGCTGACGCGGGACGGCGGCCGCCCGCCCGAGCGGCGGAGGAGGCCGGCACCACCGAGGGGCCGGAGCGCGCCGGCCGATCCGCTGCGCGCAACCGCCCCCTCGCCGAAACCACCTCGCTGGAACGTCATGTGACGAACCGTCACTTAACGGATGACGGATGCCGCACGAAGCACGGACCCGCACCGGGAGCACGTCTGCGGGACGACGGCCTGCTCGTCCACGGCGACGCCGGGGCGACCTCGTCGTGGCTCGGTGCGCAACTCGGGAGTCACCCGCCGTTACCGGACAAGCCCCAAGACTGGACTGGTTCGTTCTCTGGAATTGTTCACGTCCAGGACGCTAGTTTCTGCCCATGACCGCGTCCCGGCTCCCGACCGCCGCCGAGGAGCTGCGCGGCGCCGGCCTGCGTGTGACGGCCGCCCGCGTCGCTCTGCTCGACACCGTTCGCCGGGGCGACCACCTCGAAGCCGAGGCGATCGCCCGCGGGGTGCGGGAGCGCATCGGCCACGTCTCGGTGCAGGCGGTGTACGAGGCCCTCCACGCGCTGACGAAGGCGGGACTCCTGCGCCGGATCGAGTCGGCCGGCAGCCCCGCCCGGTACGAGGGGCGGGTCGGGGACAACCACCACCACCTCGTGTGCCGGTCCTGCGGTCTCGTCGCCGACGCCGACTGCGCGCTCGGCGACGCGCCCTGTCCGACCGCGTTCGACGGTCACGGCTTCGTGATCGACGAGCCGAGGTCATCCACTGGGGCCTGTGCCCCGCCTGTTCCACCGCCCGCAGTGACGGAACTGCGCGACACCTTCAGCCCGGAAGGATCCCCATGACCGAGAACCACGACGCGATCGTCACCGACCCCAAGGCGGAGGAGGCGGGTGGCTGCCCGGTCGCGCACGGCCGCGCCCTCCATCCGACCCAGGGCGGCGGGAACCGTCAGTGGTGGCCGGAACGGCTCAACCTGAAGATCCTCGCCAAGAACCCGGCCGTGGCCAATCCGCTCGGTGAGGACTTCGACTACGCCGAGGCGTTCGAGGCCCTCGACCTGCCGGCCGTGAAACGCGACATAGCCGAGGTGCTGACGACCTCGCAGGACTGGTGGCCGGCCGACTTCGGTCACTACGGCCCCTTCATGGTCCGCATGGCGTGGCACAGCGCGGGCACCTACCGCATCAGCGACGGCCGCGGCGGCGCCGGGGCCGGCCAGCAGCGCTTCGCCCCGCTCAACAGCTGGCCCGACAACGCCAACCTCGACAAGGCCCGCCGGCTGCTGTGGCCGGTCAAGAAGAAGTACGGCCGGAGCCTGTCCTGGGCCGACCTGCTGATCCTCGCCGGAAACGTCGCCCTGGAGTCGATGGGCTTCGAGACCTTCGGCTTCGCCGGTGGCCGCGAGGACGTCTGGGAGCCGGAGGAGGACGTGTACTGGGGCCCGGAGTCCACCTGGCTCGGCGACGAGCGCTACACCGGCGACCGCGAGCTGGAGAACCCCCTCGGCGCGGTCCAGATGGGGCTGATCTACGTCAACCCCGAGGGCCCGGGCGGCAACCCCGACCCGATCGCCGCGGCCCGCGACATCCGTGAGACGTTCCGCCGGATGGCGATGAACGACGAGGAGACCGTCGCCCTGATCGCCGGCGGCCACACCTTCGGCAAGACCCACGGCGCCGGCCCGGCGGACCACGTCGGCCCCGACCCCGAGGCCGCCACCCTCGAGGAGCAGGGCCTGGGCTGGAGGAACTCCTACGGCACCGGCAAGGGCGCGGACACCATCACGTCCGGCCTGGAGGTCACCTGGACCACCACGCCGACCCAGTGGGGCAACGGCTTCTTCAAGAACCTCTTCGAGTACGAGTACGAGCTCACCCGGAGCCCGGCCGGCGCCCAGCAGTGGGTGGCCAAGGACGCCCCGGAGATCATCCCGGACGCGTACGACCCGTCGAGGAAGCACCGCCCGACGATGCTCACCACCGACCTGTCGCTGCGCTTCGACCCGATCTACGAGCCGATCTCCCGCCGGTTCTACGAGAACCCGGAGGAGTTCGCGGACGCCTTCGCCCGCGCCTGGTACAAGCTGACCCACCGTGACATGGGCCCGAAGTCGCTGTACCTCGGCCCGGAGGTCCCGCAGGAGACGCTGCTGTGGCAGGACCCGCTGCCCGAGGCCGAGGGCGAGACCGTCGACGCCGCGGACATCGCGGCCCTCAAGGCCAGGCTCCTCGACTCGGGCCTGACCGTTGCGCAGCTCGTGAGCACCGCGTGGGCGTCGGCCTCGACGTTCCGCGGCAGCGACAAGCGCGGCGGTGCCAACGGCGCGCGCATCCGCCTGGAGCCGCAGCGCGGCTGGGAGGCCAACGACCCCGACCGGCTGGCGCAGGTGCTGCGCACCCTCGAGGGCATCCAGCAGGAGTTCAACGCGAACTCCGGCGCGAGGAAGGTGTCCCTGGCCGACCTGATCGTGCTCGGCGGCTCCGCCGCCGTGGAGAAGGCGGCCAGGGACGCCGGCCACGACATCGAGGTGCCGTTCGTCCCGGGCCGGGTGGACGCGACCGAGGAGCACACGGACGCCGAGTCCTTCGCCGCGCTCGAGCCGACCGCCGACGGGTTCCGCAACTACCTCGGCAAGGGCAACCGGCTGCCGGCCGAGTACCTGCTGCTCGACCGGGCGAACCTGCTGACCCTGAGCGCCCCCGAGATGACGGTCCTCGTCGGCGGCCTGCGGGTCCTGGGCGCCAACCACGGGCAGTCCTCCCACGGCGTCCTCACCTCGACGCCCGGGGTGCTGACCAACGACTTCTTCGTCAACCTGCTCGACCTGGGCACGACGTGGAAGGCGACCTCCGCGGACCAGACGGTCTTCGAGGGCCGTGACGCGGCCACGGGCGAGGTGAAGTGGACCGGCACCCGGGCCGACCTCGTCTTCGGCTCGAACTCCGAACTGCGCGCGCTCGCGGAGGTCTACGCGAGCGACGACGCGAAGGAGAAGTTCGTGCGCGACTTCGTCGAGGCCTGGGACAAGGTCATGAACCTCGACCGGTTCGATCTCGTCTGATCCCTGCGCCCGACCGCTCCGCACGGCGCCCGGGCCGGCCCCCACGGGTCGGCCCGGACGCGAACTCCCGTCCTGAGCACGGGAGAAGAGAAAAAAATGATCTTTCGCTGGTGGCTTATTCGGCCGTGTCGTCGTGACGTTGTCGGTGTGGGATAGCACAATGATCGGAAAAAGAGATCAACACCGGCGCCTCGCTGGGTAGACGGTCTCGAGTCCCGGCTCCGGAAAGGTACTGCTGATGCTCTCCACCGTCGACCAGGCAAACGCCCTCGTCGTCCTCCCGACCGCGCGCCGCCGACGCCCCCGGACGGCCGTCGAGCCGGGCACGGCCACCACCGGACTCGGCGCGAGGACCACCACGGCGGTCAGCCCGCCCGGCCCCTTCAAGAGCCGGGCCCGCGGAGAGCAGCCGGCGACCGCGCTCCGGACGGCCCCCTCCCGGTCGAGCGCGCCGCTCGGCAACGACCGCGTCGACGTGCTGCGCATCGTCTCCGACCCCCGCACCCCCACCTACGTCACCGTGTACGCGAACGGCCGCCGCAGGTACAGCTACTGGCGCCCGCTCGACTCCACCACCGGCATGGGAGGCTGCTACGCCGCCCTGCCCACCGCCGAGTGCGACGAACTGTACGCGGCGGGACGCATCGCGCTCGGGGAGCCCGTCGTGGACCCCAACCGGACGACGTACCGGGTCAGTCCGGCCGACCGGGTCCAGCCCCCCGTGTCGATACGCGTGGCGAGGGAGCGCAGGCACGCGGCGTGACCCGGGCGGGCAGTACGACGACGCCCGTCCCCCGTCGAAGACGCGGCACCGCCTTCCGGCCGTGCCGCATCCGGACGTTGGGCTCCCGGTGGACGTCCTGATCGGCGGACCGGCTGATCCGGAGCGGACCGAGTCCGTCCGGGACCGCGTGGCCGCCCGGTTCGGGGAAGGCCGCCCCGGCCCGGCGCTCCCGCTCGGCGACGGTCACGGTCCGCGGCGCGGGAGCGGCCGACGGCGTCCGGGCACCGAGACGCCGGTGTGTCCGGGGCCGAGAGCCGTCCCGTCCTCGCGGTTCCGCCTCATGAGGGTCGCGACCGGTGCCGACGGGTACCGTGCCTTCGCCGCCGGCCGGACCGGGGCGACGCCCCGAGTCGGACCGGCGCAGGACCACGAGGATCTCTCCCGCCGGACCGCGTCCCCCGGGTGACGGAGCGACGAGCGACCGCACCGAAGGCCGCGCGGTGACCGGATTCCCTCCTTGCCGCCATGAGGGACTCACAGGGACTCACTCCGATCGCAAGCCGAGCGAAACTTCCGCCCCCGAAGCAGGGCGGAACGTGGTGCCTCGAGGGGAAGTCACCTCCCGTCCTGCCAGACAGGGCGCCACGGGAGGCGGCCCCGGCACTCCGGGCGGCGCCTGCACCGCCACCTACCGCACCGTCAGCAGCTGGTCCGGCGGCTTCCGGGGCGAGGTCTCCGTGCGCAACGACGGCACCGGCGCGCTCGGCGGCTGGACCGTCGGCATGACACTCGCGCCCGGCCAGTCCCTCAGCAACCCCTGGAACGGCCGGAACACCGGGACCACCGGGGCCGTCACCGCGCGCAACACCGACTGGAACGGCACTCTCGCACCGGGCGCCGCGACCACCTTCGGTTTCACGGTCACCGCAAGCGCGTCGACGGCACCGCACACGCTCACGTGCGGCAGCCCCTGAGCCGCCGCCGGCACGGCGGGGCGTCCGGACGTACCGCCCTGCCGCGCCGTCCCGGGCCCCGGGAGTGAATCCCGCGCCGCGGCGGAGTGGGCGCCGCGGCGCGGGGGAAGACTGGCCGCCGAACGGCGAACCGGACCACGCACGGGGGCACCATGGCGGCGACCACGCCGACGGACAGGACACGAAGGGCAGGCACCCGTCGCCGGGCCGGAGCGGCGGCGGCCCTGACGCTGCTGGCCGCCGTGACGGCGCTCGGCTGCGGCGGCCCGGACGAGCAGGACGGGACGTTTCGGGGCGGCGACGGACGCGTGCCGCAGTCGCGCTCCGCGTCGCCCTCGCCGAAACCTCCGTCCGCCGGTCACGTCGCCCGGGCCGAGCCCTCGGTGCCGGCGGCGGACGGGCACGACGTCGGTGCCTGCGCGGACGGGAACTGCGAGATCGCGGTGTCCGAACCGGTCACCCTCCGCTTCGAGGGACCGGCCGGCAGCGTGACGCTGTCCGTGACCGGGGTCGGCCCGAACAGGATCGAGTACACGGTGAAGTCGGGCAACGGACGTTCCCGGGCCGGAGTCGGCGGCCCCGGGCAGGGCTGTCTCACCGTCCTGCGCGGCAACGGCTCCGGCACCTCCTGCGGCCCGGTCGGCACCCGGCCGCCCCGCGCCGAGACCGGCGCCGTGGTCGTCCGGGCGGCGACCGGGGAGGACGGCACGGCACTCCTCCACGTCGTCTCGGGCTGACCGCGGGAAGGACCGCCGCCGGGGCGGCGAGGAGGCCGGCGTCAGGCGATGGACGCCGAGACGACGGCGGACACCGCGAGGTTGCAGGACGCCGTCACCCAGACCGCGGGGTGAGGCTCCGGCTCCACCAGTGTCGCGCCCAGGCGCCCGGGCGTGACGAGGTCCACCACCAGGAACGCCAGGGCCATCATCACCAGCCCCAGCAGCCCGAACGCCGCGGTCGACACCAGCCCCTTGCCGAAGTCCTCGTACGTCGTCCAGATGGACGTGAACACGATCCCGCCGATGCCGAGCAGCGAGGAGCTGAGCACCACGGCGGCGTTGCGGTTGCGCTCCTCCCAGATCTGCCGGCCGAGCTTTCCGGGCGTCAGGACGTCGACCAGGACGATGCCGAGGACCAGCAGGACCAGACCGAGTGCGCCGTAGGCGGTGGCGCGGCCGAGTCCGTTGACGATGTCGCTCATGGGTGGGGCCGGCTCCGTGGCGTGAGGGATCGTGAGTGATCGCGGTCGAGGGCGAGCAAAATGTAGCGCACCCGTTCGGTCTCCCACCCGGCGCGGTCACCACCGGCCCCGAAGCGCTCACCGCGGGATCGAACGCCGCTCTCCGGGTGATGTCCGGCGGTCCGGAGCGCAGGATCGAGCGGTCGCCGGCGGTGTGGTGTCCTTCGCAGTCATGACGGCGTTCATCGAGGGCATCAGGAGTCCAGGCGAAGTCGACGGGATGCGGCGGCAGACCGGTCGGCACGATCCACGCGGGACCGAGAAGGAGAACCGCCATGAGCAGAGGCAGCCGCACGCTCACCGTCCTCTACGTCGCCGTCGCCCTCTGGCTCTCCTTCTGCACCGTTCGGACCTGGGGCGCCGTCCCGGCCTGGACCACCCTCGCCATGGCCGTCGCCGCCCTCGCCCCGGTCATGGGGATCGTCCGCGAAACCGTCATCGCCGACGAACGGCGCGCCGTCGCCGTCCTGCGGGAACGGGAGGGCCGCCGGGCGGCGTGGCGGGACGCGGCGGTCGCGGCGCTCGCCCGGGCGGAGGTGGAGGCCGCGTGCTGCGAACGCTGGTGGACGTCGTGCGCGACCGAACACGACCCCGGCTGCGCGCACCGGACCTCCTGGGGCAGCACGGCCTGAACGAGCGCCCGGAGAACCCGGGGGAAGAAGCGTGCTGCGGATCCCTGGTCCGTACCGGGGTATTGACGCCCCCTTAGCTCACTCCTTAAATCAAGGGGCGACACCTCACCCCCCCCACACCTCGGTCGGCGCACTCGTGCCCACGGGCCGCGCCGTACGGAAGGGAGAGCCATGTCCTCTCCGCGCACGCTCCGCAGATGGCTGGTCGCCGCCCTGTCCGCCGCGCTGGTCGCCTCCGGCGCCGTCGGCACCGCGCAGGCGGAACCGGCGGACGCCACCGCCGCGGCGGCCGTGACGTTCTCCGACACCTTCGACGGGCCCGCCGGCGCCGCGGTCGACTCCTCGAAGTGGCAGGTCGAGACCGGAGACAACGTCAACAACCACGAGCGGCAGTACTACACCTCCGGCAACAGGAACGCCGCCCTGGACGGCCGGGGCCACCTGGTGATCACCGCCCGCAAGGAGAACCCGGCCACCTACCAGTGCTGGTACGGCACCTGCCAGTACACCTCGGCCCGGCTCAACACCGCCGGCCGGTTCACCGCACAGTACGGGCACGTCGAGGCGCGGATGAGGCTCCCGCGCGGACAGGGCATGTGGCCCGCGTTCTGGATGCTGGGCACACCGGTCGACTGGCCCGCCTCGGGCGAGATCGACATCATGGAGAACGTCGGCTTCGAACCGTCCACGGTGCACGGCACGATCCACGGCCCCGGCTACTCCGGTGCCGGCGGCATCGGCGCGGCCTACTCGCTCCCGGGCGGCCGGGCCTTCGCGGACGACTTCCACACCTTCGCCGTCGACTGGGCACCGGATGCGATCACCTGGTCCGTGGACGGCAACGTCTACCAGCGGCGCACCCCCGCCGACCTGGGCGGCCGGAGCTGGGTGTTCAACAAGCCGTTCTTCCTGATCCTGAACCTGGCGGTGGGCGGCTACTGGCCCGGAGACCCGGACGGCTCCACCGTCTTCCCCCAGCAACTCGTGGTGGACCACGTGTCGGTGACCACGGGCGACACGGCTCCGGGCACCGCGATCCGGGGCCTGGCCGGCAAGTGCGTCGACGTCGCCGGTGCCGATCCCGCCAACGGCACACCCGTACAGCTCTACGACTGCAACGGCACCGCCGCCCAGCGGTGGACCGCCGGGTCCGACGGCACGCTCCGGGCGCTCGGCAAGTGCCTGGACGTCACCGGCAACGGCACCGCGGACGGCACGCCCGTCCAGTTGTGGGACTGCACCGGCGGGCCCAACCAGAAGTGGACCGTCACCGGAGCGCGTGACATCGTCAACCCCCGGGCCGACAAATGCCTGGACGTGACCGGCAACAGCTCGGCCAACGCCACCCGCCTGCAGATCTGGACCTGCACGGGCGGCGCGAACCAGAAGTGGACGATGGGCTGAGCAACGGCCGCTTCCGTCAAGGGACTTGCGGTCACCTGGGCCCTCGCTACGATCACCGCGTGCGATACCCCCGCTCAGCCTCGGGCTGGACCATGGCCGTCTTCGGCGTGCTCGCCGCCGTGCTCGGCGCGGTGGGTCTCGTCTCGCCGGCCGCGCAGCTGTCGATGCTCGGCCTCGCGGTCCCCGGCGGGCGGGGGAGCGGTGACCACACGTCGGCCTTCGTGACGGCGTCGTCCATGGCGGCACTCAACATGGGCGTGTACTACGTACTGGCGGCGCTCGCCGACTGGCGGGCCTTCTTCCGCTGGACGGTGCCCTTCAGGCTGCTGACGTGCGCCGTGTTCACGGTCGCGGTGATCGGCGGAAGGGCACCGGAGGCGTTCATCGGCGTCGGGGTCTGGGAGGGCCTCGGCGCCGTCGCGACGGGAGTGGCGCTCCGGTACGAACGCCGCGCCACCGGTGCCGGCACGGCCCGCGACCGTGCCGGGACGGCGGTACCCCGGTGACCGGCGTCTGACGCGTTCCCCGGGCGTGCGGACCCGGACCGCCCTCGGTCGCGAGGACCATGGAGTAGCCGAAGCCGTCCAGCGGCATCCCGGCGCGCGCCCACGCGTCGAAGCGGTTCCGTCATGAGACCAGGTCAAGCGGTCATGGCGGCGGTAGGCTTCGAGGATCTTTCCGGGATGTCTGATTCTCATATCGGTCTTCGCGGTGCCGAATTCCGCACTTTCCGTCCAATGATCCGATCACTCGGAGTGGTGGAAAAACTTTCCGTGCGGGAACCGGCCCGCGGTCGCGTCCGTTGATCGGACGGACCGCAAAGGTCCGGGACCGGCCCCCAGGGCCCGGACGGACAGCAACAGAAGCCGAGGTGGCACCAGTGGCGATGTGGGACCGACTCAAGGACCAGGCCAGGACACTCCAGCAGACCCAGAGCGGTGGGCGTGGCCGCGGCTCGTCCTCCGGCGGCTCCAGGGCTCAGCTGGTCGGGCTGCTGAAGTCGCAGCTCGCCTCGGCCAAGACCGAGCTCAAGAGCGGCGCCTACCGGGACGCCGCCATGGCGATGTGCGCGCTGGTGGCCGCGGCGGACGGACGCGTGGAGCCGTCGGAGCGCCGGCGCGTGGAGGAGCTGATCGCCACCAACGAGGTGCTGCAGAACTTCCCGCCGGACCAGCTCCGCAAGCTGTTCAACGAGCACGTGGACCGGCTCACGGCCGACTTCGAGCGGGGCAGGGCGCGGGCGCTGGAGGACATCGCCAAGGCGGCGAAGAAGCCGGTCGAGGCCCGGGCCGTCGTCCAGACCGGCATCGTCGTCGCCGGTGCCGACGGCGGTTTCGAGGCCTCCGAGCAGTACGCCGTCCGCGAGGCCTGCGCGGCCCTCGGCCTCTCACCGGCGGAATTCGGTATCTGACGTGCGCACGGGTGCCTGCCGCCGAGGGCGGCAGGCACCCGTTCCGGCGGACGGGACTCGTCACGGCCGCGCACCGGCCGCCGGCGTGGCGCGGCATGACGACGTGCGGGGTCCCCCGGAACCCGGCCGGGGAACCCCGCACGGCTGACGCGGACTCAGACGCCGCAGGTCGGCGCGGACCAGTACTGGCTGCCGCGGTGGTCGACGTGGGTGTGATCGTTGTGTCCCGGGTAGCCCGGACCGAGGATGCCGCGGAAGCCGTGGTAGCGGGCCTGCTTGGCCAGGGTGCACAGGGAGTGCGGTCCGGCACCCAGGTCGGCCGCGTCGCCGTACAGATGACGGCTGCCGCTCGCGCCGCCCACGGCGTCGTTGCAGGCGTGGGAGCGGAAGCCGCTGGTGACCCGGATGGGCTGGTCGCCGAGCGCGTGCCGCAGAGCCTCCAGCTTCCACATCGTCCGCAGCGCGTTGGCCTTGGCGGTCGAGGCGCTGACCGCGCCGCCCGACCAGGTGGAGTTGCAGGAGTTCAGCTCACTGTAGGAGAAGTGGATCGGCGTGCAGTCGTCGTCCTGGAGGGCGTACAGCTTGCTGTAGGTGTTCGGGCCCGCCACGCCGTCCGCGGTCAGGCCGTACGCCGACTGGAAGCGCTTGAGGGCGGCCGCGGTGGCCGGCCCGAAGCTGCCGTCGACGGCCAGCACGGAGCCGTAGCCCGGGTAGCCCCCGAGCCGGATCTGGAGCTGGGTGACATCGGCGCCCGAAGCGCCCTGGGACAGGGTGCGGGTCCAGGTGTAGCAGCCGTCGGCGTGCGCGGTCCCCGCGGTGGCGACCGTTCCCACGACTGCAGCAGACATGAGCATGACAATAGAGAGGATGAGTCGTACAGCGCGTCCGAACATGTGATCTCCGGTTTCGGGACGTGTGGTTCAGCTGGGTGACGAGTCATGTGACGCGCGTCAACCATGGAGCACGCGACCGGCCGGACGCAAGGTCCCGCGCACTCCGACGGGCGCACGCGGTGCATGTGTGAGCCCTGGACGCGCCCCCGCGGCCGTACGGACAATTCAGTGTCCTCGAGCACCCCGCGGACTGCCGTGTCCCGCCGCCGATGCCAAGGAAAGCAGGTCGACCGCCGTGCTGTTGCGTCTGCCCATCTCCCTGCCCGAAGCACAGCAGTGTCTGGCCGAGGGAGCGGTGCCCGTCGGCGGAGCCACCCTCGTGTGGGCCCTCTGGCAGCGGGACGGCTTCCCCGAGCAGGCGATGTCCCTGCGCCGTCTTCCGGAGGCCAACGTGATCGAACGCGAGGCGCTGGGCGCGGCCGTCCTGCTGCACCGGATGGACGACCGCCTGCCGGAGGTGCTGCGTCGTGCGGCCTCCACCGTGGGCACCGGCGCCGTGCGGCGTACGGCCACGGTCGGCGGCAACATCGTGGGCAGCACGCTGCGCTGCCTGCTCCCCGCGGCCCTGGTGCTGAAGGCGCGAGCGACCGTGCTGGACCGGGACGGAACCTACGAGACCGACCTGGCCGAAGTGGTGTCGAAGCGTCACCTGCTGCTCGGTCTGCACTGGCACGCCCCCGTGACGAGCGGTTACTCCAAGGAGGCCGGCGAGGCGGGCGGCCCGCCGCCGCTCGTCGTCGCCACCGCCGTCCACGCCGGGAACGACGGACGGCACCACCTCGATGTCGCCGTCCGTGACGGCTACGAGGTCACCAGCGGGACCGCGCCCTGCCGTACCGGGCCCGAGCAGGTGCTGCGCGCTCTGGAGGACACGGACCTCGGCATCCTCCCGCCGACGGCCTGGGACGCGGTACGCCGGGAGGTGACCGGTGTTCTGTCCCGGACCGCCGGCTCCTGACGACGCCGCCTCCGCACGGGGTCAGCGGACGAGCAGACCCGTGAAGGAACCCAGTGCGCCGGCGCACAGGAGGAGGGCGCAGGCGCAGACGGCATGGCGCCTGAGCAGGTCACGCCGGAGTACGGCGTACCGGGCCTCGTACTCCTGCCGCAGCTGCGCGGCGCGCTCGACCGTGCTCCGCAGCATGCGGCGGGTGAAGTCGAGCCGCCGTTGCATGTAGCGGTCCATGAGGTCCTCGGCCTGGGCCGACGTCAGCCACGGCAGCCCGGCGCACAACTCCTCGGCCTCGCGGCGTGCCTCGTCGAGGTGGGCCTGCGCCATGAGGTGACCCTCCACCTCCGCGACGAGCGCCGAGACCTGGCCGGTCCCCGGACGAGGACCCCGACCTCTGATCACGATCTGTCGCTCTCGTGCCCGGCGGCGTCGACCACGTCGCGTTTGCCGGTGTTCTCCCTCTCGTCCAACTGGGCCAGGGCGGGGTGGTGGAGGTCGAAGGCGGGGGACTCGGAGCGGATGCGGGGCAGCGTGACGAAGTTGTGGCGCGGCGGCGGGCAGGAGGTGGCCCACTCCAGGGAACGCCCGTAGCCCCACGGGTCGTCTACCTCGACCTTCTCGCCCTTCTGCGCGGTCTTCCACACGTTGTACAGGAAGGGCAGCGTGGACAGGCCGAGCAGGAACGCGCCGATGGAGGAGGTGGTGTTGAGGGCGGTGAACCCGTCGGCGGCCAGATAGTCGGCGTAGCGCCTCGGCATGCCCTCGGCGCCGAGCCAGTGCTGCACCAGGAAGGTGGTGTGGAAGCCGACGAACAGCGTCCAGAAGTGGATCTTCTCCAGGCGTTCGTCGAGCATCGTGCCCGTCATCTTCGGCCACCAGAAGCTGAATCCTCCGAACATGGCGAACACCACGGTGCCGAAGACCACGTAGTGGAAGTGGGCGACGACGAAGTAGCTGTCGTGGACGTGCCAGTCCAGGGGCGGCGAGGCCAGGATGACGCCGGTCAGGCCGCCGAAGAGGAAGGTGACCAGGAAGCCGATCGCCCACAGCATCGGGGGCTCGAAGGACAGCGAGCCCTTCCACATGGTGCCGATCCAGTTGAAGAACTTCACGCCGGTCGGGACCGCGATCAGGAAGCTCATGAAGGAGAAGAACGGCAGCAGCACCGCACCGGTGGCGAACATGTGGTGCGCCCATACGGTCACGGACAGGCCGGTGATGGCGATGGTGGCGCCGACCAGCCCCATGTAGCCGAAGATGGGCTTGCGGGAGAAGACGGGGATGATCTCGGTGACGACGCCGAAGAAGGGCAGGGCGAGGATGTAGACCTCGGGGTGCCCGAAGAACCAGAACAGGTGCTGCCACAGGATGGGTCCGCCGTTCGCGGCGTTGAAGACCTGGGAGCCGAAGCGGCGGTCGGCCTCCAGCACGAGCAGGGCGGCGGCCAGGACGGGGAAGGCGAGCAGGACCAGCACCGAGGTGAGCATGATGTTCCAGGTGAAGATCGGCATGCGGAACATCGTCATGCCGGGGGCGCGCATGCAGATGATGGTGGTGATGAAGTTGACCGCGCCCAGGATGGTGCCGAAGCCGGAGAGCGCCAACCCCATGATCCACAGGTCGGCGCCGAGCTGGGGGGAACGGGTCTGCTCGCTCAGCGGCGGATAGGCCGTCCAGCCGTAGTCGGCCGCGCCCTCGGGAGTGAGGAAAGCGGAGATGACGATCAGACCACCGAGGGCGAACAGCCAGAACGAGAGCATGTTCAGCCGGGGGAAGGCGACGTCCGGGGCGCCGATCTGCAGTGGCATGATCGCGTTGGCGAAGCCGGCGAACGTCGGGGTGGCGAACAGCAGCAGCATGATCGCGCCGTGCATGGTGAACGACTGGTTGTACTGCTCGTTGGACAGCAGCTGCAGACCCGGGCGGGCCAGCTCCGCCCGGATCGCCATCGCCAGCACTCCGCCGATCAGGAAGAAGGCGAACGACGTGATCAGGTAAAGGTGCCCGATCTTCTTGTGGTCCGTCGTCGTCAGCCAGGAGATGATCACTTGTCCCCTGGTGTGACGTTCAGCCGACGGAACGGGAGCCACCGGTTCGGTGTGTGTCGCCATCAATTTCCTCGATCCGCAGCGCTCAACCAACAGTTCGACACGGCCGACGAGCCGCTGCCAACGCCCTGCGCCCCCGGGCCCGCGGCCGGGAGGCATGTCACCAACCCCACGGAAACTAGCCCTGCCGCTCCGGGGCCCTCGCCTTGTCCGGACCGCCTTTCGGCCGGACGGTCGAATGTTTCACCCGATCGGCCGAAGGGGGCTCGGCCGATCGCAAGCTGCCGCCCGGCGTTGCCGTATGACCGCCCGTCAAGGGCTCGCTCTCGTGGTGTGACGGGCGGTGCCGGGACACCCGGCGGCGTTTTGGAGGTTCCGGAGACTTCAGAGGTCGTACGTGCCGGCCGGCCGGTCCCGACCCGATCGGCCCGGCCGGCCGGTCAGTCGAAATAGGATTCGAGCGTGCCGCGGCGTCGGACGTCGAGTGTCGCGCAGTGGAACGAGCCGCCGAACGCCGCGTAATGCAGCAGGTCGCACGGGACCGGTTCGAATCCCCACCGCTCGAGCGCGCGCAGCATGCCGGTGTGGTGCCGCTCCGCGATCACCCGTTTCTCGTCGATCATGAGCACGTTCATGCTGAGCCACTTGCCGCACAGGGAGGTGGCTTTGAGCAGGAGGTTGTCGGTCGGCTCCGGCTCGGGGGCGATCAGGATGTCCCAGGAACCCAGTACGTCGGGCAGGCGGTCGACGTCGACGTACTCGGGATTGACCAGCACCTTGCCGGGCGCGAGCGGGACGAACGTCGTGTCGATGTGCATCGGCGTGCGGCACCGGCTCTCGATCTCGTGGACGCGGTAGCCGGGGCCGAGATGGCGGCGCACCCAGTCGATGCCCATGCCGTTGGTGACGTTGCTCCGCGTGACGAACAGGTCGCGTCCGGCGCGCACGAAATCCGCCGCGTCGAACACCGGCTCGAACTCGGTGAGGATGCGGCGCACGGGCTCACCCGCCGCGGGCACGCTGAAATCCGCATCGAACAGGTCGTCGGTGAGCTGCGGTTTCGGTGCCGCCGTCCAGCGCGCGCCGCGCCGGAAGTAGTCCTTGAGGATCGTGCGGTAGGAGTGTGTTTCGAAATACCGGCACGGCCAGGCCATCGGCGTCTCGATGATCTCGTCGCCGACGACGAGCATGCTGTCCCGCGGACAGCTGTTGCAGAATCCGCGTGACGACCAGTCCGGGGTGCCGAAGCGCTGTCGGTGGTCGACCACGTCGGGACGCCTGACCGTGATGTCGAGAGCCTCCAGGAGGGCGATGAACCGATCGAGTTCCCGCTGCGCCCGCTCGACCAGAACCCGCGGATACCTCAGGCCGGCGGCGCGCCCCTGCAGGTGTGCCGCCCACCGGGGAATGTTGCAGGTGACCACGGGGTGGTTCGACGGAATCGTCGCACCCTCCAGGCGCCCGACGACGACTTCCTCCAGCGGATCCCACTCGTTGTGCGAATTGACCGGAGAAGCACCGGTCTCCGTGGAGCGGGCGGTCTCGGCCGCCGTCGTGACACCGGGCCTTCGCGCAAGTGTCATACCCAATCGCTTTCGATCACAGAAGTGAGTGGATCAGTACGGTCGAATCGTTCCTCGCGTGGACGGCCGACGGCACGGCGGACCGCGGGGGACACCGGCGCCGGGTCAGCAGATGCGCGGGAGTTGTTCCCCCATCGGCATGTCCACCACCCGCGTGCCCCCGAGCCCGGTCCGCGCGACGACCATGCCCGGGTGGTCCGCCACCACCTCGCCGATGACCGCGGCCCCGGAGCCCAGCGGGTGCGCCCGCATCGCGGCCAGAACCGCGTCGGCGTGCTCACGGGCCACGAAGGCGACGAGTTTGCCCTCGTTGGCCACGTACATCGGGTCCAGGCCCAGCATCGCGCAGGCGCTCGCCACCGGCGGGGGGACGGGGACGGCGCGCTCCTGCACGACGACCCCGCAGCCCGAGGCCGCGGCGATCTCGTTGAGCGAGGCGGCAAGGCCCCCGCGGGTCGGGTCGCGCAGCACGTGCAGATCCGCGCCGGCCGACAGCATCGCCTCGACGAGCCCGCCGAGCGGCGCGCAGTCGCTCTCGACCTCGACGTCGAACCGCAGGTTCTCCCGCTCGCTCATGATGGCCACGCCGTGCACGCCGATGGCGCCGCTGACCAGGACGGCATCGCCGGGAACCACCCGCTGCGGGCGCAGGTCGACCCCGGCGGGGACCACGCCGATGCCCGCCGTGTTGACATAGACGCCGTCGCCGTGTCCCGCCTCCACGACCTTGGTGTCGCCCGTCACCACCCGCACCCCGGCGGTACGGGCCGCGGCGCCGAGCGCCTCGGCCACCCGGGCGACGGTGTCGATCTCGACGCCCTCCTCCAGGATCAGGCCGCACGAGAGGTACGCCGCACGCGCCCCGCTCATCGCGAGGTCGTTGACCGTACCGTTGACCGCGAGGTCACCGATGCTGCCGCCGGGGAAGAACAGCGGCCGGACCACGAAGGAGTCGGTGGAGAAGGCGAGCCGCGCGCCGTCGAGCTCGACCACGGCGGAGTCGGTCAGCGCGGCCGGAGCCGGCCCGCCGAGCGCCGGAAGGACGACCTGCTCGAGGAGTTCGCCGGACAGGACGCCGCCGCCGCCGTGGCCCATCACCACGCGCGGCCGGTCACGCAGGGGCGCCGGGCAGGACCAGGACAGCATGTCCAGGGCGGCGGGGGGCCCGGTGGTCTCAGACAACGGAGCCGTCCTTCCGGTGCGCGCCGGTCACGTCCGCCGGAGCGCCGGCCGCCGGTGCGGCGACCGGTACCGGACGGGAGGCGCCCGCCGGCCGGGCCGGCAGGTCCAGCCGCCGGTACAGGTAGTACGCGGCGCAGGCGCCCTCACTGGACACCATGGTGGCCCCCAGCGGGGTGCGCGGAGTGCACGCCGTCCCGAAGGCCTCGCACTCGTGCGGTTTCAGCAGCCCCTGCAGCACCTCGCCGCTGCGGCACTCGGCCGGCTCCAGCGTGGCGATGTCCTCCACCCGGAAGCGGTGCTCGGCGTCGTAGTCCCGGTACCGCTCCGACAGGCGCCAGCCGCTGTCGGGGATGACCCCGATGCCGCGCCAGGCGCGGTCGGCGACCTCGAAGACGTCGTCCAGCACGGCCCGCGCGGCGGGGTTGCCCTCGGCCGGCACCGCGCGCGGGTAGGCGTTGTCGACCCTGTGCTCGCCCCTCTCCAACTGCCGTACGGTCCGCCGCACGCCCTCCAGGATGTCCAGCGGCTCGAACCCGGTCACCACGATGGGCACCCGGAACCGCTCGGCGAGCTCCGGGTACTCCTGCGTGCCCATCACGCTGCACACGTGTCCGGCGGCCAGGAACCCCTGGACGCGGCAGTCCGGCGACTGCATGATCGCCTCGATCGCGGGCGGGACCCGGACGTGCGAGACCAGCAGGCTGAAGTTGCGGATGCCGCGCCTGCGGGCCTGGTGCACCGTCATCGCGTTGGGCGGCGCCGTGGTCTCGAAGCCGATGCCGAAGAAGACGACCTCCCGGTCCGGGTTCTCCTCCGCGATCCGCAGCGCGTCGAGCGGGGAGTACACCACGCGGACGTCGCCACCCTCCCCCCGGACCTGGAACAGGTCGCGGCCCGTGCCCGGAACCCGCAGCATGTCGCCGAAGGAGCAGAAGACGACCTCGGGCCGCGAGGCGATCGCCAGCGCCTTGTCGATCACCTCCAGCGGCGTCACACAGACCGGACAGCCCGGCCCGTGGATCAACTCCACCTCGTCCGGCAGCAGCTGGTCGATGCCGTGCCGGATGATGCTGTGGGTCTGGCCGCCGCACACCTCCATGAGCGCCCACGGCCTGGTCACCGAGGCCCTGATGTCGTCGAGCAGGCGCGCCGCCAGCTCGGGGTCCTGGAACTCGTCGATGTACTTCATCACCGCACCTCCCGGCCGCGGTCGTCGCCGACCTGCGCGGCCTGTTCCCACGGATCGCCGAACTCCTCCTGCAGCATGCCGAGGTCCTCGAACAGCTCCAGGGTCCGGCGGGCCGACTCCTCGTCCAGCCGCTGCAGGGCGAAGCCGACGTGGACGATGGCGTACTCACCGACCTGCAGGTCGGGCAGGTACTCCAGACACACCTCCTTGACCACTCCGCCGAAATCGACGGCGGCCATGCGGATGCCGTCCCGTTCCTCGACGCCCAGCACCTTGCCGGGTACCGCCAGACACATGCGGTTCTCCTCACTTGTCGCGCGGGCGGGGCCCGCGCCCGTCATCGGGCCCGGCTGCCGCCCGGGCCGCCACGACCAACTGACCGAGGGCGAGGCCGCCGTCGTTCGGCGGGACGTCCCGGTGGCGCAGCACGGTGAAACCGGCCGCCCGCAGCTCGCGGGCGCAGGCCGAGGCCAGCAGCACGTTGGAGAACACACCGCCGGTCAGGGCCACCGTCCGCAGGCCGGCCGCCTCGCGCGCCGCGACGCACACCGTCCGCACCAGCCGGGCGACGGCCCGGTGGAAGCGGGCGGCGATCACCGCCGCCGCGACCCCCGCCCGCACGTCCTCGACGACCGCCGTCAGCAGCGGCCCCGGGTCGGCGGTCGACGGCCCGGCCCCCGGCCCCCGACGGCCGGACAGGCGGAAGGCGTAGCGCGGATCCGCCGCCTCGTCACCGGCCGCCACCGCCGCCGCTTCCAGCTCGACGGCGGCCTGGGCCTCGTAGCCCGCGCGGTGGCACACCCCCGCCAGGGACGAGACCGCGTCGAAGAGACGGCCCATGCTGGAGGTCGGCACGCAGTTCAGCCCTCGGGCCAACTGGGCTCGCAGCACGGGGAGTTCGGCTTCCGGGCAGGCGGCGGTGCACGGCAGGTCCGGGGCGGGGGCGATGCCCGCCGCATGCAGGTGCGCCAGCGCCATGCGGTACGGCCGGCGCACCGCCGCGTCGCCGCCGGGCAGCGGTACGTAGGCCAGGTGCGCGAACCGGTGGAACCCGTCGTAGTCCGCGAGCAGGAACTCCCCGCCCCACACGGCGCCGTCGTCCCCGTGCCCGGTGCCGTCGAAGGCGACCCCGATCACGCGCGTGCCCTCCGCGACCCCGTTCTCGGCCAGTACCGAGGCGATGTGGGCGTGATGGTGCTGCACCCGGACCACGGGGCGGCCGCCGGCGTGCCGCCGTGCCCACGCCCCCGACCGGTACCCGGGATGGGCGTCGGCGGCCAGCAGCGTCGGCCGCACGCCGGTCACGGACTCCAGGTGCCGCTCGGCACGGCCGAACGCCTGCTGGGTGGCCAGGTCGTCCATGTCCCCGACATGGGCGGACAGCCAGGCCCGGTCGCCCTGCCCGAGGCAGAAGACGTTCTTCAGGTCGCCCCCGACCGCGAGCGCCGGGACCACCGGCACGGGCAGCGCGACCGGCAGCGGCGCGTAGCCGCGCGAGCGGCGCAGCACCAGCGGTTCGCCGTCGCAGACGCGGACGACGGAGTCGTCGCACGGCACCTGGACGGGGCGGTCGTGCGTCAGCCACGCGTCGGCCAGCCCGGCCAGCCGCTCCAGGGCGTCGTCGTCGTCCGTGACGATGGGCTCCCCGGACACGTTGCCGCTCGTCATCACCAGCAGCCGGGGCGCCGCCGGGTCCGGCTCCGTCGTCCCCAGCAGCAAGTGGTGCACGGGGGTGTACGGCAGCATGACGCCGAGGTCGGGGCTGCCCGGCGCGACGGAGTCGGCGGGAAGGGGCGCCCCGGGGACCGGACGGACGCCGGCCCGCCGCCGCAGCAGGACGACGGGCCGCACCCGCCCGGTGAGCAGTTCCCTTTCGGCCGGGCCGAGGTGGACCAGGTGCTCGACGTCCCCGACGTCCCGGGCCATCAGCGCGAACGGCTTGTCCCCGCGGGCCTTGCGGCGCCGCAGTGCGGCGACCGCCCGCGGCAGGGTGGCGTCACAGGCCAGGTGGTAGCCGCCGATGCCCTTGACGGCGAGCACGGCACCCGCGGCGAGCAGCGAGCGCGCCGCACCGATCGGGTCGGCGGGCAGCGGCACGCCGGCCGCGCCGGGGCCCGGGACGAGCCGCAGGCGCGGACCGCAGGAGGGGCAGGCGACCGGCTGCGCGTGGAAGCGGCGGTCGCCCGGATCGTGGTACTCGCGGGCGCAGTCGGGGCACAGGGGGAAACCCGCCATCGTGGTGTGCTCGCGGTCGTACGGCAGACCGGTGACGATGGTGAAACGCGGCCCGCAGTGCGTGCACGTGATGAAGGGGTGGCCGTGGCGCCGGTCCGTGGCGTCACCGAGTTCGGCCAGGCAGTCGCGGCAGGTCGCGGTGTCCGGCGGAACGAGCGTGCGCACCGGGCCGCCGGCTCGGGACGCCACGATGCCGAAGCCGCTCTCCCGCGTCGCGGGCACCTCCGCCGTCTCCACCGACTCCACCCTCGCGAGGGGCGGCGCGCCGGGCACGAGACGCGCGCAGAACCGGTCGACGGCCGAAGGGGCCCCCTCGACCTCCACCACCACGCCCTCCCCGGTGTTGGTCACGTGCCCCGCCAGCCGGAGGTCCGTCGCGAGCCCGTACACGTAGGGGCGGAAGCCCACGCCCTGCACCACGCCCCGTACGACGACACGGGCGCGCCGCACGGGAGGGGCGTCCCGGGCCGGCCCGGGACGGACGCCGGGAGCGGTGCTCACGCCCGGGCCCGCGCCATCACCGGCGTGTGGACTGCTTCCCCCTCGGCGACCGCCAGCGCCCGGTCCACCAGCACACCGGCGCCCTCGCCGGTCCGTACGGAGGTGAGCACCACGTCCACGCCCGGGTTGACCCGCTCCACGTGGGAGCGGAAGGCGGCCTCGTCGAACGCGGCCGGTCCGGCCAGGTCGGACTTGGTGACGAGCACCAGCTGCGCCAGGCCGAAGGCGGTGGGGTACTTCAGCGGCTTGTCCTCGCCCTCCGTGACGGACGCCAGGACGACCCGCAGGGACTCGCCCAGGTCGTAGGAGGCCGGGCACACGAGGTTGCCCACGTTCTCCACGAAGAGCAGCCGGGTGGCGTCGGGCAGCCAGTCGTGCAGGTGCCCGGCGAGCATGTCCGCCTCCAGATGGCACAGCCCGTCGGTGAGCACCTGTTTGACGGGGACGCCCGAACGGGCCAGGCGGGCGGCGTCGTTCTCGGTGGCGAGGTCCGCGGTGAGGGCCGCGGTCGCGACGCCGCGCTCCCGCGCCAGCAGCAGTTCACGCTCCAGCAGCGCCGTCTTCCCGCTGCCGGGACTCGACAGGAGGTTGACGACCGTCGTGCCCCGGGCCGTCAGCTCGGTGCGCAGGATGCGTGCCGCCATCGTGTTCTTGGCGAGCACGGCCTGTCGGAGGTCGACTGTGCGGCACATCATCTGCTCTCCTCGGGGTGTGGTGCCGGGCCGGGGTCGGGCGCGGCGGGCTCCGCGGACCAGTGCACCTCGGTGATCCGCAGCTCGCGGCCCGAGAGCAGTTCGGTGGCCCCTCCGCGGCAGGCGGCGCAGGTCATGTCGGGCGGCATCCCCGTGTCCCAGGTCCGCCCGCACGGTGCGCAGGAGGCCCGGCCGGGGAGGAACCGGGTGACCAGTTCGGCCCCCTCCAGGACCGTGCCGGAGCAGGCGAGTTCGAAGCAGAACGCGAGTGCGTCGGGAACGACTCCGGCGAGTTCGCCGATCTCGACGTGGACCCGGCGCACCCCGTGCGCGCCGTCGGGCCGCACCGCCTGCTCGACGTGGTCCACGACCGACAGGGCGACGGACATCTCGTGCATCGCCGCTCCGTCCTGGCCGGGGGTGGTTCTCGCGCCCATTAGAGGCGGGGCCGGGCCGGCGGTCGGACCGGCACGCCGGGAGGGAGGGGACGCATAGCTCGTTCGGTGCACGCCGTCCGGGGCGGTCGCGGCGGCGGTCCGCGGTCGGACGACGGCCTCGTCGCGGACCAGGTCGGTGACCATGCGCACCGCCTCGGGCACCGCGGCGGCCACCCGCGGGCTGAGGCCGACGCCCTCCTCGACGGTGCCGGGCTCGCAGCCCACGAGCCACGTGCGCCGCGGCGGCACGGCGCCGGTGCCCGCGCACAGGGTGCCGAGCAGGGCGAGCACCGCGTCGGGCGACATGCGGTGACCGTCCAGGGCGAGGCCGTCCGGCGCTCGCCCGTCGGCGGGCTCCGCCGCGTCGATCAGGTACAGCGTGCCCGGCTCCCCTCCCCGTGCCGTCGCGTCGAGGACGACGAGCGTGTCGTACCCGTCGAGGAGCTGGTAGGCCAGGTGGACGCCGCGGATGCCGACGTCGGCGACCTCGACGCCTTCCGGCAGCGGCTGCCCGGCCAGGCGGCGGGCCACCTCGACGCCGAAGCCGTCGTCGCCGAGGAAGATGTTGCCGACCCCGGCGACCAGGGTGTGCGGGCGCGGCGCGCCGGTGGTCATGGGGCTCCCCTCGGTGGTCACGACGTTCGTTCCTTGCGCACGAAGGCCCGGCGCAGCGCGTGATAGGGCGCGTCGGGGTCGAAGAAGATCCTGTGCATGTGCGCGAGCTCCCGCTCCCGTACCGCGGCCAACGGGGTGACGGCCTCCCGGTGCTCGGACTCGGCCTTCTTCGCGGCGAGGCGCGACTGCGCCCCGGAGGAGCCGGCCCAGCGGTGGGCCAGCCGGGTGACCTCGGCGGTGAAGTCCGCGGGAGCGCACGCGATCACCCGGTCGACCAGACCGGTGTCCCGGGCCCGTTCGCCGCTGAGCGGCAGCGCGTCCTCGGTGAGCCGCCGTGCCGTCGCGGCGCCCACCCGACGCGGCAGGCTGTACGTCCAGTACTCGGACCCGTACAGGCCCATGAGCCGGTAGTGCGGGTTGAGCACGGAGCCGGAGCGGCACCACACCTCGTCGGCGGCCAGCGCCAGCATGACGCCGCCGGCCGCCGCGTTCCCGCCGATCGCGCCGACGACGAGACGGTCGGTGGTGGTCAGGACGGCCTCGACGAGGTCGTCCATGGCGTTGATGTTGGCCCAGGACTCCACGGCGGGGTCGGGCGCCGCCTCGATGACGCCGAGGTGGATGCCGTTGGAGAAGAAGTCCCGTGCGCCCCCGAGCACCAGCACCTCGGTGGGCCGCTCACAGGCCGCCCGGTAGGCGTCCAGCAGCCGCCGGCAGTGGTCGGTGGACATCGCGCCGCCGGGGAAGGAGAAGGACAGCACCCCCACCGGGCCCTCCTCCCGGTACCGGATGTCCGACCAGGTGGCGGCGGAGTCGGGGCACAGGACGGGCGCGGGCAGCTCCGGCAGGTCCGGCAGGCGTCCGGCCAGGGCGAGCACGGCGGGCAGCTTGCAGGCGCGTACGGCGCCGGGACCGGTCCGGGCCCGCAGTTCCGGAATCCACACCGCGCCGTCCGTCGTGGCCCGGCAGATCGCGCCCGCCCGGGTCGCCAGCAGCTCGCCCGGACGTCCGCGCAGGCGGTGCTCGGGGTGGCCGCCGTGCAGGAACCACTCCCCGCCGAGCAGTTCGTCCCTGACACCGGGCTGGGAGTCGGCGGCGCGCAGGGTGCGCAGCACCGTCCCGGTCGGATCGTCGGCCCAGGCGATACGGCGCGTCTCCTGGCGCATCGGGGGACGGCTCCGGACGCCGGGCGCGCCCGGCAGGTCGCGCTGGTCGACGGGGGAGTGGCTGCCGGAGGCGAACCGCTCGACGGCCGTCAGCACGGCGTCGAGGGCCGCGTCGGACAGCTCGTTGCGGTACAGGTCGCTCTTGGCCACCCGTGGCACCGGAAAGGCCGCCGTGGCCCACACGGGCCCCGCGTCCATCTCCTCCTCGGCCTGCAGGACGGT
This sequence comes from Streptomyces viridosporus T7A, assembly GCF_008704515.1. Lineage (NCBI taxonomy): Bacteria > Bacillati > Actinomycetota > Actinomycetes > Kitasatosporales > Streptomycetaceae > Streptomyces > Streptomyces viridosporus. The sequence goes on along the minus strand of NZ_CP023700.1, from coordinate 996,867 downwards.
GACCCCCCAGTCACCGGCGTCCTCGTGGATCGCCCAGTCGAGGGAGGACGGGCCCCGGTCGCCGACCGGCCCGGGGTGCACGATCAGACACGTCCGGGCCGTCCACACCTCGCGGGGGATGACCGTCTTCAGCATGGGCGCCAGGACCAGGTCGGGCGCGTGCCGGTCCACGGCGCGGACCACGTCCTCGCTCCCGGGCGTCACCTCGGCGGCGACGGTGTGCCCGTGGTCGCGCAGCTCGGCGTGCACCCGCTGCGTGAGGCTGTTGTAAGCGCTGGCGATGAGCAGGATGCGCATGGCGACGGCCTTTCCGGAGGTGCTCTGGCCGTCGGCGAGGGGCGGCCCGGCTGTCTGCGATGGTCGGACATACCGAGCCGCGAACGTCGACACGAATCCCGCTCGTCACTCGTGAGAGTGATAGTTCCGGCCGCCTGCGGGGACGGCGGCGCCCGAGGGGCCACGGGCGCGCCGAAGCCGCCGAGGGCGCGCGTCCCGTCCGCCGGCGCGGCCCCGCGCCGGCGGCAGCGGCGCGCGGAGACCGTTGCGGGTCAGTCCACGGGCCAGGTGTGGACCGGGGCGTTGAGGTGCATGTAGTCGATGTACTGCTGCGTCATCCGCCGCAGGGCCTCGTGACGGCTGCAGTGGGCGGTGGCGTCGATGTGGTGGAACATCTCCTTCTGCCACACGGCCCCGTTGCGGCCGGTGACGCACCGCTGTTCGATGATCCCGAGCAGCGGCTCCCGCCATGCCTCGTCCATGCCGGAGCGCTCCAGCCCGCGGTGCGCCAGCGGCAACAGCCGCCGCAGGACCAGCTCGGCCGCCGGTACCTCGCCCATGTCGGGCCAGTACAGCCGGGCGTCGATGCCGTGCCGCGCCGCCGTGTGCAGGTTCTCCTCGGCGGCCGAGAAGGACATCCGTGACCACACGGGACGGTCCTCCTCCACCAGGGCGCGGGTGAGCCCGTAGTAGAAGGCGCCGTTGGCGAGCGTGTCGGCGACGGTCGGGCCGGCCGGCAGCACACGGTTCTCCACCCGCACATGGGGTTTGTCGTGGGCGATGGCGTAGACCGGGCGGTTCCAGCGGTAGATCGTGCCGTTGTGCAGGGTGAGTTCGCCCAGTTCCGGGACGTCGCCCCGGTTCAGGGTCTCCGCGGGGTCCTGGTCGTCGCACAGGGGGAGCAAGGCAGGGAAGTAGCGCAGGTTCTCCTCGAAGAGGTCGAAGACACTGGTGATCCAGCGCTCCCCGAACCACACCCGGGGCCGTACCCCCTGCACCTTGATCTCCTGCGAACGGGTGTCGGTGGCCTGTTCGAACAGCGGGATCCGGGTCTCGTGCCACAGCTCCTTGCCGAACAGGAAGGGCGAGTTGGCCGCCAGGGCGACCTGGACCCCGGCGATCGCCTGCGCCGCGTTCCAGTAGTCGGCGAACTGCTCCGGGGACACCTGGAGGTGGAACTGGGTGCTGGTGCACGCGGCCTCCGGGGTGATCGTGTCCGCGTAGGTCCGCAACCGGTCGACGCCGTCCACCTCGATGTGCAGGTCCTCGCCGCGCGCCGCGAAGACCTGGTCGTTGAGCAGCCGGTAGCGGGGGTTCTCCGACAGCGCGGACTCGCCGACGTCCTCCTGCCGCAGGGTGGGGAGGATGCCCGTCATGATCAGGTGCGCGCCGACCGACCGGGCGCGCCGGTCCGCGTGGTTCAGCGCGTCGCGGATCTCGGACTCCCAGGAGTCGGGTCCGCCCGCCGTCAGACGGCGCGGCGGAATGTTGATCTCGAGGTTGAACCGGCCCAGCTCCGTGGACCAGGCCGGGTCCGCGATCGCCTCGAGCGCGTCGGTGTTGCGCATCGCGGGCTCGGCCCGTTCGTCGACCAGGTTCAGTTCGATCTCGAGCCCCACCTGGGGCCGCGCGGACTCGAACCGTGAATCGCGCAGCATCTGGGCGAACGCCTCGAGGCACTCCTGCATTTTGATCCGGTAGCGGCGGCGGTCCTCGCGGGTGAAGGTGAGCGCCGGGACGTCCCGTCCCATCGGTCTCCCTCCCGGGTTTGGTCCTCGGACACCTTGTCCACCCCAGCGTCGCACCACCGGGCGGACCCGACCACGCGGGATGGCGGCGCGGGTGAGGCGCCGCAGCACCTCACCCGCGCCGGCCGGTCCCGACGCGCTCGCCGGCCGGTGTCCCGGGAGGGCTCAGCCGGTCGGGCCCTCGGCCAGGAAGGCGGCCAGGCCGTCGAGGAGCATGGTGCTGCCCTGCTCGGCCATGTCGCGCTCCTGCGCCGTGTCGCACGTCTGGCGGAGCACGATCCGCGTCCGCCGACCGCCCTCCTCGGCGAGTTCCATGCTCATCGTGGTGGGTTCGGGCTTGCCGGGGACGTCCATGCCGAGCACCAGCAGACGGTTCTCGTCGACCTCGAGGTAGGAGCCGGTCAGCGGGAACCGGCCGCCGTCGGGGGTGAGCATCGTGGACTTCCACGCGCCGCCCGGCCGTACGTCCATCTCGACGGAGCCGGGGACGGCGTGGGCCCACCGGGCGTAGTGCCCGGGGGTGGTCCACGCCTGCCACACCGTGCCCGCGGGGGCGTCCAGCGTCCTGGTCAGCGTGTAGGAGAAGCCGTTGCCCGTGGTGGTCCGCTCGGTGCTCATGTCGTTGTCCTCCGCCTCGTGCCCGGTCGGGATCCGTCGCGTCTGTAGACGGGCGGGGGCCGGCGAAGTCATCGGTCGCCGGGCCCCCCGCCCGGCCCACGGGGACGAGCGCGGCCCGGGCGGTGGCCGAGAGCCGCGCCGCACCGGTACCGAAGGACCGGCCCGCTCGGTCTTCCGTCCGGAGGAGATCTTCCTTCCGAGGCCCGTTCGGGGCCATCCATCCCGCTGCCCTGGGTACCCGAGACGTCCCGGCGCGGGTCCGCCGCGCCCTTCCGGGACGGGAGGCTCCCCTGGCCGGTGTCGACCGATCGATCCGCAGAGTTCCCTCGAAGGCGCCGACCACCCCGCCCGCCGTTCCACCCCCGCACCGAGGAGCGGTACCGCAATGACCGAGTACGAACACTCACGCACGATGCCCGCCGCGCCGGAGCAGGTCTTCGACCAGGCGGCCAACGTCGACCAGATGAGCAGCTGGCTTCCGGAAGCCCTGCACCTGCACGCCGAGGACCTGCCCGCCGTCACCGTGCACGAGGACCGCTCGGACGAGGACACGGCCGCCCTGCTGCGGGCCCGGCGGGACCAGATGCGGCTCGAATGGGGCACGCGCGACCAGGGCGACTACACCGGCTGGCTCCAGGTGGCCGGCATCGACAGCGGGGCCAGCGAGGTCACGGTGCACCTGTCCTTCTTCGACGACAGCCACGACCCGGGCGAGCAGGTCGTGCGCGACGCCCTGGACACCAGTCTCCGGCGACTGGAGGAGCAGGTGCGGCTGCGCGTCGACAACGCGGCCGGCTGACCCGGACCGGGACGACGACATGCCTCGCCCGAAACAGTACGCGGTGGCCGCCTCCGGGCAGTGGACCGACGAGGAGGAGGGCCGTCGCAGGCTGCCCGCCGGTGAGGTCCACGCCTGGGAGCCGGGCCAGAACCAGACCGTCTGCGGGCTGTCCCTCAGCCGTTCGCGGCTGATCCGGTTCCCGCACGTCTCCTGGCCGGACACCTTCCCGGAGTCCGGGGGCGCGGCGGACCGGGTCCGGCGCCAGTGCCCGCGCTGCGCGTCCGTCGCCGGACGCCGCGGCGGTGACGCGCGTCCGCGGTGGCACCGCGTCAATCCGCGGCCGTGAACACGGGCCGTGGACGCCGGTCGTGGACGCCGGCTGCGCGACGCGCGGGACGGGCCGGTGGGGACCGCCCACGTCGCACCGGCCCCGCGCCGCTCAGCCCGCCCGGCGGGTCCGCACGGCCGTCCCGGCCTTCCACCGGTCCGCGGTCATCCGGCAGACGACCTCGATCCCCACCTCCGCGGGCGCGATCGGCCCCGCGGACACCGGCGCGCGCCCGACCTCCACGAACCCCAGGCGGCGGGCGACGGCTGCGCTGGCCGGGTTGGCGGCGTCGTGGCGGATCTCGACGCGGTCGACGCCCGGCAGCCGGAAGCCCTGCCGGACCAGAGCCGCCGCGGCCGCCGTGGCCAGCCCCCGTCCGGTCCAGTGGGGGTGGAGCCAGTAGCCGATGTCGAGTCCGCCCGCGCCGACGCGGCGGTAGAGCCCGCAGCTTCCGACCATCGCCCCGTCCGAGGTGATGGCGTAGGCGTAGGCCTCCCCGGTCTGCCACTGCTCCTGGTTCCGGGCGAGGAAATCGGCCAGCTGCTGCCGGTCGGGCGGGTCGGAGGCCCAGGGCATCCACGGCACGAGATGCTCCAGGGACTCGCGGATCATGCGTTCCAGGGCGTCGAGGTCATCCACGCGCCACCGGCGCAGTTCCACCCGCTCGCAGCGCAGGATCTCGGCAGGCTCTTCCACGCACCGGATGCTCTCGCAACCGGTGGACACCGGCAATGTGTTTTCACCGCCCGTACCGTGCGGCGACCGCCGTCCCGGCCGGTCTTCCCCGGGGGCACCACCGGTGAAGCCCCGGCGGGCGGGAGCCGCGCGGACGGCCGGGGCCGTGGCGCGCACGCGGAGGCGGACGGGGTGCGCACGCGGAAGCGGACGAACGGGGCCGCTCTGTCAGCCGGTTCGTCAGTCGAGCGCGATCCGCGCCGTTACCGGCAGATGGTCGCTGCCGGTGGCGGGCAGGGCGCGGATGCGGCCGACGGTCGCCGAGCGGGCCATGACCTGGTCGATCCGGGCCAGGGGGAAGGCGGCCGGGAAGCTGAAGGCGAAACCCCGCTCGGCCACGTTCATCCGTGAGGTCACGGGCGCCAGACCGCGGTCGTCGACGGTGCCGTTCAGGTCTCCCAGCAGGATGACGGTCTCGAGGTCCTCGGCGGCGAGGGCCTCGCCCAGCAGGCCGGCGCTCTCGTCGCGCCGGGAGGACGCGAGGCCGCCCGCCCCGACGCGGACCGAGGGCAGGTGCGCGACGTACGCCGCGACGTCGCCGTGCGGCGTGCGGACCACGGCGCGCAGCCCGCGCTCCCAGAACCCGGTGATCCCGCGGGGCCTGATGTCCAGCGGCCGGGCATCGGCGAGCGGATACCTCGACCAGAGCCCGACGGTGCCCCGGACCGCGTGGTACGGGTAGTGCGCGGCGAGGGTCCTCTCGTAGACCGGCAGGGCCCGGGGCACCAGCTCCTGCAGCGCGATGAGATCGGGCCGGGCGGCGGCCAGGGCGCGGGCCGTGCCCGCCGGGTCGGGGTTCTCGTCGCTGACGTTGTGCTGCACCACGACCAGGTCGCGCGCGCCCGGCCCGGACCCGGGCAGCAGCAGCCCGCCGAAGAGGTACGTCCAGGCCGCGACCGGCAGGAGCAGGGCCACCAGCGCCGTCGCGGAACGGCGCAGCAGCGCCGTGCCGAGCAGCCCCACGACCACGAGCCCCAGCCACGGCAGGAACGACTCCAGCAGACTGCCCGCGCGGCCCACGGAGTTGGGCACCATCCGGTGGAGGGCCAGGAGCCCGGCGGTCACCCCCGCGAGCGCGGCGATCACCCGCCCCCGCGTCCGGACCGGCCGGCCCCGCGTTTTCCTCGTGTCGCCCCCGCCCGGAGCCCACCGCTCCGCCCACCGGCGCGGTGCCGTCCGCACCGCCGGCGCCGTACCGCTGTCCACCCGACCCGCCATGGTTTCCCGTCCACTCGACCTCGTCCTTCAGGACGGGCCCGGGGGCGCATCGGTTTCCCGGAGACCGCCCCCACCGTGCCGCGGACCGGTCGGACCCGGGGAGGGCAGCCACCGGTGGAGGACGCGAGGACGTGAGCACGCGAGGACGTGAGGACGCGGAAGGGGCGGGAGGGCCGGCCGGCGCTCTTCGCGGGCGGCCTCCTCCGGGGACCGGGGCGAGGGCGTCGTGCGGAGTACCGCGGCGGCGCCCCCGAGGGCCGCACGACGGCGTTCCCCGGGCATCGAGGCCGCCCACGACCTCGGTCCGCCCCGGGAGTCCCGCCCTCCCCGCGCCCGCGCCCGCCCGGTCACCGCGCCGGTTTCACCCGCGAAGGAGGGATACCCGGTCCTCGATCCGTTCCCCACACATCCCGGGAGGACTCATGGCGACGGGTGAGACGGGATTCAGCGACCTGGTGTACGACCTCATCTCCGTCCAGTACCACTCGCTGAAGGCGGGCCACGATTACGGCCAGTACGTACGTGACGCGGAGAACGCGAACGAGGAGGAGATCGCCGACTTCTTCCGGACCGTCATGGAACAGGACGCGGAGCGTGCGGCCCGCTGCCACCGGTTCCTGGCCCGGCTGTCCGGCACCGAGAAGGCCGGCCCGGCGGTCGACTGACCGGTACGCGGACGAGGCGGGAAGCGCCGGCGCGCAAGAGGGGCCGGTGCGTTTCACGCCAGATTGGACGACGTCTCTTTCCGGCCGGATCCCGGCCGGACGGAGCGTCCCCCGTACGCGCCCCGCCGCACCGCGGACGGCCCCGTGCGGCGGGGCGCGCGCGGCCCCGGCCAGGCATCTGTCCGGTGACCGGGGGACAGGGTGCCCGCACCGTCCGGTCGCCGATGAGCGGACCCCGCCCTTCCACCCCATGGGTCTTCGCCTTTTCCGTGCGGCCGCACCCTGCTTTCCCGCTCGTTCGGGGCGTGGAAAACGGCCTGTTGGTACCGGTGCGTCTGTCCCGTCCGCAGGGGCCGTGTTCCCGTGACGTGGAAGAGGGCACTTGGCCCGTTGGCTCGGGGAGGGCGTTCGGCCGGCCGATGAAACGGCCGGTGAAAGAGGGGCGGGATGAGAATGGTTCGGGTGCTCGTGGTGCACGACGAGGGGCTCCTTCGTTCGGCATTGGTACAACTGCTCAGATCCGACGAGGCACTGGAGGTCTCGTCCCTGTGTCCCCGCACCGACGCACCGGACCACCGGGTGGGGCCGATGGACGTGTGCGTCGTCGACGGGGACCGTCTGGAGGGGGCGGGCGATGAGTGGGGCGCGCCCTTCAGGGCGCTGTGCGGAGACCGGCTCGTCGTCCTGGCGACCCCGGAACGGCCGGGGGTGCTCCACCGGGCCTTCGACGGCGGGGCGCTCGGTCTCGTCGACAAGAACGCCTCCGCCCAGCGGCTGATCACAGCGGTGCACACGGTCGCCCAGGGCGAGCGGTTCCTCGACGAGACGCTCACCGTGGCCCTGCTCAAGGGGGCCCGGATGCCCCTGACCACCCGTGAGCTGAGCGTCCTGTCCCTGGCCGCCGAGGGGGCGCCGGTGGCCGAGATAGCGGCTCGGCTGCACCTGTCGCGGGGCACCGTCCGCAACTACATGGCCACGGCGATACGGAAGGTGGGGGCGCGCAACCGGGTGGACGCGATCCGCATAGTCCAGAGCGGCGGCTGGACCTGACCGGGGCGGGGCGCGGGAAACGCGCCGCGCCCCGCGCGACGGGCGGCGGTCACGGCTCGCGGTGCCGGCCGCCGTTCCAGTGGCCCGTCAGGTCACGGTAGAGAGAGGAACGGGCCAGCACCTCCTGGTGCGTGCCGCACACCGTCCGCACACCGTCCAGCACCAGGACCCGGTCCGCCCGGACGGCGGACGACAGGCGGTGTGCCACCACCAGCAGCGTCCCCGGCCGCCGCGCGAGGGCCTCCTCCGCCCGCGCCTCCGACGCCGGGTCCAGGTGGCAGGTCGCCTCGTCGAGCAGCAGCAGGGGAGCGGCCGACAGATGGGCGCGCGCCAGCGCGACGAGCTGCCGCTCGCCCTGGGACAGCTCGTCCGGCCGCAGCGGTGCGTCCAGCCCGCCCAGGCGCTCGACCAGCGGCCGGAGGGCGAGGTCGCGGACGGTGGCGTCGATGTCGGCCCGGCACGCGTCCGGCCGCAGATAGGTGAGGTTCTCGCCCACCGTGCCGGCGAAGACGTACGCCTCCTGGGGAACCAGCGTGCGCAGGGCACCGAGCTCGGCAGCGGTGCGCCCGGCGACCGGTCGGCCGGCCACCCGCACCTCGCCGCTGCTGGGCGCGAGCATGCCCGCGACGAGGCGGGTGAGCGTGGACTTCCCGATGCCGCTCGGCCCGACGACGGCGATGTGCTCGCCCGGGGCGACGCACAGGTCGAGGGAGTCGAGGACGGGCTCCGCACGGACGCCGTAGGACAGGGTCACCGCCCGGAACTCCACCGCGGCGCCCGGCCGGCGGGCCGTGGGAGGGCCGGAGCGCGCGGTACGGACGGACCGCGGCACCTCCTCGGCCGCGGAGGGGGAGCCGCGGTCCGCGACCGGGGCCGCGGACGTGCCGCGGTCCGCCGGCGGGACGGCGCCGGCCGCCGGGGGACCCCCGGCCGGGGGCGCGGGCGCCGCCGGTGCCGGGCCGGTGATCCGGTCCACGACGACCAGCAGCCGGGACCCGGCCGCACCGAGCGCGGTCATCAGCGTGTGCACGGCGGGCAGCAGCGACTGGGCGAGATAGGTGAAGGCACCCAGCAGCGCCCCCGCCGTCACGCCCCGGCCGCGCAGCCACGGCACGGTCACCAGCAGCATCAGGACGGGCAGGTGGCCCGCGACACCGAGCGCCGCCGTGCGCACCGCCGCCCAACGGGCCAGGACCCGGGCCGACGCGGCGGCGTCGGCGACCAGTTCCGCGCCGCGCCGCGCCGTCTCGGGCCCGGTTCCACAGGCCGTGAGGTCGCGCAGCGCCGCTCGTGCGCGGGTCGCGTGGTCGCCCAGCGCCTCGTCGGCCGCCAGGGCCCGCCGCTGAGCCGCGGCCATGGGCCGCAGCGTCGCCAGGAACAGGGCCAGGCCCGCCAGCAGCGGCGGCAGGACCACCACGAGCAGGTCCGGGTGCAGCGACAACAGCCCCAGCAGGGCTCCGGCGGCGGTGAAGACGAACGAGCGCAGGGTGAGGACGAGACCGGCGAAGCTGTCCCGGGCGATCTCGACCTGGTTCGTCAGCCGGGAGACCGCCGCCCGGTCGGTCCCGCCCGGCCGGGCCAGCGCCCCGGCCAGGGACCGGTCGACCGCGCGCCGCACGAGGCCGTCGCGCAGCGGTTCCGTCAGCCCGGCCAGCTCGGCGAACACGCCCCGCATCACCGGAGCGCCGAGCAGCACGGCCACCGCGGCGACGGCGAGCCACCCCAGCCCCCGGCGGGTGTCGCCGGCGAGGAAGCCCTGGTCCACGGCGCGGGCGACACCGTGGCCCACCACGAAGGCCTGACCCGCCTCGGCCACCGACCAGAGCGCGAGCCGCGCCAGCACCCCCTTGCGGCGGGCGAGGAAGCGCCGGGCCGGCGGCACGGTCCGGCGCAGCGCCCCGGACCCGGCGTCCTTCTCCTGCGTACGGCTGCCCGCGGCGCCGGTCATGACCGCGCCCCCTCGGGCCGGGCCCCGCGGTCCCGGTGCGGCGCCGGGTCCTCGTCCCCACCGGAGCCGAACAGTGCCCGGTAATCGGGCTCCCGCCACAGCTCGTGGTGCGGCGCGACCGCCCGTACGCGCCCGTCCTCCAGCCAGATCACCCGGTCCGCGCGCGCCGCGACCGACGGGCGGTGCGCGACGACCAGGCGGGTCCCGGGCCGCACCGAGCGGCGCAGTGCCCGGTCCACCTCGTACTCCGTGGCGGTGTCCAGGCTGGACGTCGCGTCGTCCATGACCAGGAGCCGTCCCGCGTGCGCGAACGCCCGGGCCAGTCCGAGGCGCTGGTACTCGCCGCCCGAGAGCGGAGCCGACGGCAGCGGGGTGTCGTAACCGCGCGGCAGACGGCGTACGAAGGCGTCGGCGCCCGCGGCGCGGACGGCCCGCCGCACGTGCTCGGGCGGCACGTGCCGCGGTCCGGCGGCGACGGCCTCGGCGACGGTGCCCCCGCCCAGGACCGGACGCTCGAAGGCGAAGGCGATCTCGGTGCGCAGCGCCTCACGGCCCAGCCGGTCGAGGCGGACGCCGTCCAGCAGCACATGGCCCTCGTCGGGGTCGATCAGCCGGCCGGCCACGGCGGCCAGGACGGACTTGCCCGCCCCGCTGCGCCCGACCACGGCGGCGGTACTGCCGCCGGGCACCCGCACACCGTCCGCGCGCAGCACCTCCCTGCCGTCGCGCAGCACCCGCACCCCGCACAGTTCGAGGTCGCCCGGGCCGTCCGGGGGCAGGTCGCACGTCCCGTACGCCAGGGCGGGCAGCCGTTCCAGCGCCAGGGTGCGCTCCCGTGCCCGCCGTCCCCGCACGACCGCGCCCAGCAGTGTCGCCGCGCCGCCGACCCCGGCGGCCAGCTGGGCGTAGCGGCAGACGGCGAGCAGGTCGCCGACGCTCAGGGCGCCCGACGCGAGGCGCACGCCGCCGACGGCCGTGGCGGCCAGGACCAGCAGCGGCACGAGGACACCGCTCCTGGCCAGCGCCCGGCCGTGCAGCACCCACATCCGCCCGCCCAGCGCGCCGAGTTCCGCCAGGGGCGCCAGCACGCGCCGCCGTTCCCGTGCGCCCGTCCCGGCGGCGGCGATGGTGGCCGCCCCCTCCATGGCCTCCAGCAACCGGGAGGCGATCTGCGACTGCACCCGCTGGTAGGCGGCCACCGACGCACCGGTGTCGCGTGCGAACGCCCGCAGCACCAGCGCCAGCGCGGGCAGCCCGGCCAGGACGCACGCCGCCACCCACAGGTCGACGAAGGCCAGCGCCACGAGTGCGCCGGCCGGAGTGACGAGCGAGGCCGCCAGCGCCGCCCGGGCCGCGGGGACGCCTCCCGCGTCGGCGGCGTTGAGGGTGAGGCGTGTCCCGACGTCGCCGGGGGAGTACGGCCGCGCACGGTCCGGTACGCCGTGCAGCAGGCCGGTGAAGGCACGGGACCGGATCGACGCCGTCCATCCGGCGTTGCAGCGGCCGGTGAACAGCGCGGTGAGGCTGTCGAGCAGCACCTCGCCGACGAGCAGCGCGGCGCTCAGGGCCGGCCAGGGGCCCGGGTCGCCGCCGCGCAGCAGCAGGTCCAGGGTGTGGCCGAGGACGAGGGGCTGGGCCACCGCCGTCGCTGCCGCCGCGACCGAGCACAGCAGCACCAGCGCCGCGGGTGTGCGGCCCGGCTCCGGGCCGGCCCCGTCCTGGGCCGCGCGTGCCCGCCGCAGCCGGGTCTTGGTCGTGCGCACCAGCCGACTTCCCTCCGTCCGTTCCACGGTCCCGGGGGCGCCGGCCGGCATCGGCGTACTGGCCGGCGCACAGCAGCGGCGCCCCGGGCGGTGAGCCCGGGGCGCCGTTACCGAGCGGAGCGGTTCACCACGTCACCGCGGTGGGCCGCTCGAGCGTCAGTTACAGGTCGTGACGCTCAGGCTGCTGTCGCCGCAGAGCAGCAGGCTCGCGCGGCTGCCCGTCTCGACGTCCCCCATGGCCTCTTCCTTGGGGGTCTCCAGCGACTGCAGGTCGAACAGGTTCATGACGTCGTCCCTTCGTTCGGCAACGGGTTCTCTTTCACGGCCCCGGATGGGACCGGCTCTGGGGGCCGCCGCCCCTCGGGCGGCGGCGGGAGGAACGGCAACCCGGCGGGCGGGTCGCCGTACACGGAGGCGACGGCCAGCAGGCATCCGGCCGTCCCGGTGGAGAGGTCCATGGACAGGCGCATCATCTGCTCACCGGGGAAGGCGAGCCGGCCCCGGTAGGACATGGCGTGCCAGGACAGCGCGTCGAGTTGGCGCCGGACGGCCTCACGCCCCGTACCGGGCCCGGTGGCCGCGGTGCGTCCGAGGAAGAGCACCATCCCGGACACGCCCCGGTACAGTCCCGGCTGGGCGTAGAACATGGCCTGGGCCGCCGCCACGATCTCGTCCCTGGCCCGGGCGAACTCCTCGTCGTCGCGGTGGGCCAGGTAGTCGTCGAGCACCATGCCGATGCCCACGCTGCCCGCGCCCAGGTAGGGCATGGTGCGCCATCCCTCGTCGACCTGGAGGGCACCGCCCGCTCCCCGGACGCAGCGGGCGAGGTCCTGGCGCAGCGCGGCACCCGCGAGGTCCAGCAGGGCCGTGTCCCCGGTGCGTTCGTACAGCCGGATGAAGAGCAGGGCGCGTCCGGCCGCCCCGTGCAGCAGCCCCGCGCGGGGCGGCCGGGCCGGGGCCTCGCCCGCGGCCGGCGTGGAGCGCGCGGTCAGATCGACGCAGCGCAGGGCCGCCGAGCGGAGCGCGGTGTCGCCGGTGGCGGCGGCCAGTGAGTCCAGTACCAGGCCCAGCCCGGCGGTGCCGCTGTGCAGGTCCGCGGCGAGGTGGTCGAAGGACTGGTCGAGCAGCAGCTCGGCGAGGTCGAGCGCACGGTCGCGGTGACCGAGGTGCTCCAGGGTCCAGGCGATCCCGGCGAGTCCGTCGTGGAAGCCGAGCGGCATGCCCGACGGCGGCTGCTTGGTCCGCTCCAGCAGCCACTGCTCCTCGTCCTCGTGGCGTCCCGCCCCGCTCTCGGCCAGGGCGTACAGCACGCCGGCCGCACCGTGGCCGAACGCCAGTCCGCCGCCCGCCGTGGCGAACTGCGCGATGTCCCCGGGGAAGAGGCGGTCCGTGCGGGACGGTGTCGCCGACGCGCGGATCGCCGCGGCCATCGACTCCCGGCTGCGGGGCCAGTCGCCCGGCTCGACGGGGACGACCGGCTCCGGGTCCCGCGGCGCAGCGGGCGGGTCCGTGACGCCGTCCGTGATCTCCTCGACCGCCGCGTCCAGGAAGCCGCGTTCGACCGGGAACTGACGCGCCACCAGGTCGGCGAGGTGTCTCGCCTTGCGCCGGTCCAGCGCGAACAGGCTGGTGAGCGGGAGGAACAGCGCCAGCCGCAGACAGGCCAGCGCGTACCGGTCCACCGAGACCCCCCGCCGCCCGGGCGGCGCGACGAACCCCGGGTTGGCGACGGTCTGCCGGCCCGGCTCGTCGACGTGGTGCGCCGCCTCGAAGTCCAGCAGCGCGACGCTGCCGTCCTCGCGGACCATGATGTTGAACAGGTGCAGGTCGTTGAAGACCACGCCCCGGGCGTGGACGTCCGCGACGGCCCGTTCCACCCGGGCGTGGACGTCGAGGGCCCAGTCGGTGTACTCGGCCAGCCGCTCCTCGCCCGGGTCGGCCTCGATGAGCGGGTGACGGCGCGCGAAGAACGTGTTGAGCGGCTTGCCGTCGATGTGCTCCAGCACGAGGAAGTGGTGGTCCCCGACGGTCAGGTGGTCGAGCACCTCGGGTGTGCAGTCGAGGCCCGACAGGCGTTCCAGCGCCCGGCGTTCGCGGTGCAGCCGGGTCACCGCGTCGGCGCCGTCGGCGGCCAGTCCGGCGTGCGGACGGGCCTCCTTGAGGACCACCTGTGCGCCGGTGCGGGTGTCGCGGGCGAGGTAGACGCCCCCGCCGTTGGAGAAGTGCAGGGCCGACTCGATCGTGTACGGCAGGTCCGTCACGGTCACCGCGGCGCGGGCGTCCAGGTGCGGGCGCAGGAAGGCCGGCAGGGTCACCCAGTCCGGTATGCGGAAGACGGGACCGCGCAGGTCGGGCACCAGCACCCCGTCGGGGCGGGCCACGGCGGGCCGCAGCTCACCGCTCTCGTCGTAGCAGTTGCGGCGGGTGAAGCCGCCGTACCGGACGTGCACGGGACCGTCACCGAGCCTCAGGTCGCTCAGGATGTGGGGGCCGGGCTCCCCGGCCAGCAGGTCCGAGAGCTCGCCCGCGACGCGTTCGAAGTGCGCCTCGTCCGCCGGGTACACGGTGATGAACTTGCCGCTGCCGGCCCGGTCGGCGTACTTGGCGTTGCGCTGGTGCAGCAGATAGCGGCTGGGGACGAACTTGAAGGCCGTCCCGTGGGCGAGGCAGTGGGCGCGGACGCGCTCCAGCACGGACTCGGCGTTGTCGAGGCACGCGGAGATGTGGATCTTCCAGCCCTGATCGGGGAGGTCGGCGTCCACCGGCCGCAGGGCGAGCCAGTCCCCGCTCTCGTTCTGCTGCCATCCCGCCGGGACGGGCAGAGAGGCCGCGGCGTACCGGGACCGCCCCGCACCGGTGCGGGGAGCCGTGCGGTGCGGAGCGTCGTAGAAGTACGGGTCCGCGTCGCAGTACACGGCATAGCCCTTGTTCACGCCCTCTCCTTCCCACTTGTGGGTGACGGGAAGACGCTGTCACGCGGCGCGGTGCCGCGGACAGTCACCGCTGTCATGACTCCGATGTGCGGAACGCACGGGTAACTTCGCGGAAACGGCGTGCCGCGCCGACGTGCTGCCCGGCACCCGCCCGAGCGCACACGGGGTCAGGAACCCTCCCGACGCCCGGGCCCCATAAAGTGCCCCCATGTCTGCGACGTTGAATTCGAGGAGGGCCCGCGCCGCGCTCCGGGCCTCGGCGCGCCTCTCCGGCGAACTGCTGCTGGTCCTGGTGATGGCCGCGGTGGTCCTGTGGGTGGTGGGCTGGATGTGGCCGGTGGTCTGGCCGCTCGTGGTCGCGCTCCTCCTCACCACGCTCACCTGGCCCCTGGCCCGCTTCCTGCGCCGGCGCGGGGTGGCCCCGGCACTCGCCGCGTCCGTCGTGACCGTGCTGTTCCTGCTGGTGGCGGCGGGCACCGTGGCGCTGATCGCGGTGCCGGTGGCGTCGCAGTCCGGCGAACTGGCCGACGGTGTGGTCGAAGGGATCCGGAGGCTGCGCGAATGGGCCGCCGGACCGCCGCTGAACATCGACGACGATCAGATCGCCCATGCCTTCGACGCCGCCACCGCCCGCATCCAGGACAGCGCCGGATCCATCGCCAACACCGCCGTCACGGGGGTGAGCACCGTCTTCAGCGGTGTGGTCACGGCGGTGCTGGCGCTCTTCCTGATGTTCTTCTTCCTCAAGGACGGCCCGCGCTTCCTGCCGTGGCTCGGCCGGCAGCTGCCCGGCCGGCTCGCCACCGACATCCCGACCGTGGCCGCGCGGTGCTGGGACAGTCTCGGCGCGTTCGTACGGTCCCAGGCGCTCGTCGGCCTGCTGGACGCCGTGGGCGTCGGGCTGGGCCTGTGGCTCCTGGACGTCCCCCTGGTGCTCCCGCTCGCGGTGCTGACCTTCGTGGCCGCGTTCGTGCCCATCGTGGGCGCCCTGTTCGCCGGCTTCGTCGCGGTGCTCATCGCGCTCGTGTCGAACGGCCTGACGAACGCCCTGCTGGTGCTGGCCGTCATCATCGTGGTGCAGCAGCTCGAGGGCAACGTGTTCCAGCCGATCATCCAGAGCAGGGGGCTCGGCCTGCACGCGGCGGTCGTCCTGCTGGCGGTGACGCTGGGCGGAAGCCTGGCCGGCATCGCCGGCAGCTTCCTCGCCGTACCGGTCGCCGGGCTGATCGCGGTGATCTGGAACTATGTGCGCGAACAGCTCAGCGACCCGCCGCAGGACCCGGGGGCCGGTGTCCCGGACACCGGTGTCGGCGTCCCGTCGTAACGGCCCGCCCCCTCCGGCACTCCGCACCCGTCCCCGGCCCGACAGGAAGTTCCCGTGACGTACGACCTCACCGCCCTGCGCGCCCAGGTTCCCGCGCTGGCCGCCGGCACCGCGCACTTCGACGGCCCCGGCGGCACCCAGACGCCGCTGCCCGTCATCGAGGCGATCAGCGCCGCGCTGTCCCACCCCCTCTCGATACGCGGCGGGCTCCTGCCCGGCGAACGCAACGCGGAGGACATCGTCGCCGGAGCCCGCCGGGCCGTGGCGGACCTCCTGGGCGCCGACCCGGCCGGCATCGTCTTCGGGCGCAGCGCCACCCAGCTCACCTACGACTTCTCCCGCACCCTGGCCCGTGACTGGTCGCCCGGCGACGAGGTGGTCGTCACGCGGCTGGACCACGACGCCAACATCCGGCCCTGGGTGCAGGCGGCCGAGCGGTCCGGCGCCACCGTCCGGTGGGCGGACTTCGACCCGGTCACCGGAGAGCTGACCGTCGACGACATCCGGGCCGTGCTCTGCGAGCGCACCCGGCTGGTGGCGGTCACCGCGGCCTCGAACCTGATCGGCACGATCCCCCCGGTCGCCGAGATCGCGCGGGTCGTGCACGAGGCCGGCGCGCTGTTCTACGTCGACGGCGTCCACCACACCGCGCACGCCCGCGTCGACGTCGGGGCGCTCGGCGCGGACTTCTTCGTCTGCTCCCCGTACAAGTTCCTCGGACCGCACCACGGGGTCCTGGCCGCCCGCCCCGAACTCCTGGAGACCCTGCGTCCGGACAAGCTGCTGCCCTCCACGGACGAGGTTCCCGAGCGCTTCGAACTCGGCACGCTGCCCTACGAGTTCCTGGCGGGCACCCGCGCCGCCGTCGACTTCCTGGCCGGTCTGGCGGTGCGGCGGGACGGCAGCCGCCGTGAGCGCCTCGACACGGCGTTCGAGGCGATCGGGGAGCACGAGGACATGCTCCGGGACCGGCTCGAGAAGGGGCTGGCGGCCCTGGAGGAGGTCACCGTCCACTCCCGCGCGGCCCGGCGCACCCCGACCCTCCTGCTCACCTTCGAGGGCCACGACACCATGGACGCCCACCGGTTCCTGGCGGGGCGCGGCGTCCACGCGCCCTCCGGCAGCTTCTACGCGCTGGAGGCCTCCCGCCGTCTCGGCCTGGGAGACACCGGCGGCCTGCGCGTCGGCCTCGCCCCCTACACGGCCCCGGAGGACGTCGAACGGCTCCTGGAAGGGCTGGCGGCCTTCCTGGGGCGGAAGTGAGCGGCGACGGAGGCGGTGGGGACGCGGCGCCCGTGGCGTCCGGCCGCCCCTTCGACGGCCTGACCTACGGCACCCGCCGCGGGCACCCCGTCAGCGGGGAGGAGGCCTTCGTCGTGCACCGGGACGACGACGGCCGGGTCCACCTGACCCTGCGGTCCCTGACCCGGGCGGCTCCGGCGGCCCCGTGGCGGTTCCTCCTCCCCCTCCTCCTCCTGGCCCAGCGCTGCGTCCGCAGGCGGTACCTGCGCGCGCCGGCCTGAGGCCGGACGGCACGGCCGCACGCCGGCGCCGCCGGCGCCGCCGGCCCCGCGGCGCCGGCACCGCCTCGGTCCCGGCCGGGCACCCCCGGGTCCCGATGCGGCTCGGTCCGCCGGCGCGGGCCGAGCCGCATCGGGCGCGGGTCAGCCGGGCGGGCGGGACCGGCCGGTGTGATGCACCTCGGCGACGACCGCCGCCATCAGCTCGGGATCCAGTGCCGAGACGTCGGCGAGGCGGGTGGACGCGGTGAGGGAGTGCAGCAGCGTCTTGGTGACGCGCAGGGCCGCCGCCGACCGGCGCAGGAGGGGTTCGGCCCAGGTCATGACGGCGGCGTCGAGAGCGTCCTCGGCCACGATGTTCTGCAGGATCGACAGGTGGCGGGCCTCGTGGGCGCGGACGGGGCGCCCGGTGAGGACGATTTCGCGTACGCGGGCGGCACCGACCTCGTTGACGAGGCGGGGGAGGAGCCCGCCCCAGGCCGTGGGCAGGCCGAGCGCGAGCTCGGGCAGTCGGAAGGTGGCGGTGTCGGCGCCCACCCGCAGGTCGCAGGCGAGGGCGAGGGCGAAGCCGGCGCCGATGGCCCTTCCCTGGACGCGGGCGATGGTGACGGCGGGGTTGGAGGTGAGGGCGTCGCACACGCGCTGGGCCCGGACTCCGGAGGCCCGGATGCCGCTGCCGGTGGGGTCGTGGGCGAGGTGCTCGGAGAATTCGACGCGGTCACCGCCGAGGCAGAAGTCGCGGCCGGCGGCGGCCAGCACGACGACCCGTACCGCGGGGTCCTGCCCGTCGAGGACGGTGAGGAGGTCGTCCAGCATGGCGTCGTTGACGGCGTTGCCCTGTTCGGGGGCGTTCAGTTCGATGGTGAGGAGGGGACCCTGCCGGCGGGTGCGCAGGGTCTTGAGTATTCGGTCCACGGGGAGTTCGGCGAGGAGCGGGCTCATGTCGTGACTTTCAGGGAGGCGATACGGCGGAAGACGACACGGGAGGTGTCGTACTCGGGGGGTGCGACGGGCCGCAGGGTGGGGAATCGTTCCAGCACCTGGCCGAGCAGCTCACGGGCCTCCAGCCGGGCGAGGGCCGCCCCCAGGCAGTAGTGGGCGCCCCCGCCGAAGGTGAGATGGCTCCCGTTGCGCCGGATGTCGAAGACGTGGGGCTGCTCGTTGCGGCGGGGGTCGTGGGCGGCCGAGCCGTACAGGACGTGGACGGTGGTGTCCTTCGCGATGGGCACGCCCGCCAGGACGGTGTCGTCGGCGGCGATGCGGGAGTTGACGTGCACGGGCGGGTCGTAGCGCAGCGTCTCCTCGATCGCGTCGTCGATGTGCTCGGGGTGCCGGCGCAGCCAGGCCGCGCGGGAGGGCTCCTGGGTGAGGAACCACACGGCGTTGGCGAGCAGGACCGCGGTGGTCTCCAGCGAGGCGATGGTGATGAACATCGTCAGGTCGTAGATCACCTGGTCCGCGGTCGCCCGGTCGTCGGGGTACCGGGCGTCCCAGTGGTGGATCCAGCCGGTGAGGACATCGTTGCCGGGGCGTGCCCGCCGCTGCCCGATCAGCTCGGTGAAGAAGGCCCGCATCTCCAGTGTGGCCTGGGCCGACACGGCGAGTTCGCTCTTGGTGGGCAGCAGTTCCTGTGCGTAGACCTGACGGTGGGTGAAGTCCAGGATGTGCGCGAAGTGCTCCGGAGCGATGCCGAGCCAGTCGCCGACGGTGTGCATGGGGAGCTGCTCGGCGACGGTGTGGACGAAGTCGGCCTCCCCGTCGGCGCGCAGCCGGTCCTCGAGGTCGTCCAGGAGCCCGGAGGCCAGGGCGGCGACCCGGGGCCGCATGGCCTGGAGGGTGGCGCGGTCGAAGGGGTTGCCCAGGGCCCGTCGCTGGCAGGTGTGGGTGGGGGCGTTGAGACGGGGCAGGGTTCGTGTCATCTCCTGGGTGGCGGGGGCCTGCCAGCGCTCCATGTCGGGCTGGCGCTCCTGCCACGCGAAGTCCGGCACGAGCCAGGTCCTGCCCCGCAGGACCTGGCTGCACGCATCGAACCCGGTGACGAAGTAGCCGCCCCAGGGGGCGCGTACGACGTCTCCCAGGGAACGCAACTCCTCCCAGATGGGAAGGGGGTTGGCCTGCCCCTCACCGGAACGCAGACGGCGGAGGAGGGAGATGACGGCTCGGCGGTCGGTGGTGGTGCCGCGTATGTCGCCAACGGCGGTCACGCAGGGGCTCCTTTGCTGGTTCTACCGGTACCGCCGGAATCTACCCTTCCACCCTCCGGTGTCATGCGCCTCTGTGTGTTGCTCCTGTCACATGCAGTGCATCAGACACGGAAGATGTCCAGGAAACTGCTCCAGAATCCCTTCCTGCGTGCCGGGTCCTGCCGGACCGGTGCGGACGGGGCCGCCGGGAAGGGCTGCTCCGCCCCCGGCGCCGGGGGCCGGTTGCGGAGCGCGGCCGCCATGCGGGTGGCCGGCGTGGGGCTGAAGGTCACGGGCAGCGCGACGAGGGCGCGGTGGAACGGCCCGGGCCGCCACTGCAGGTCCTTCTCGGGCACGGCGAGCATCAGGTCGGGCAGTGCGTTGAGGAGCCGCTCGATCGCGGTGGTCGCGATGACCTGCGCCGGGTCCTTGGCGGGGCAGGCGTGCGGCCCGGCCCCCCACGCCAGATGGGCCCCCTTGCGGTGCGCGCGGCGGGCCTCGGCGAGTGCGGGGTCGCTGTTCGCCCCCGCGAAGGAGATGACGACCGGGGTGCCCGCCTCCACCACGTGGCCGCCGAGGTCGACGTCCTGGACCGGGTAGTGGGTGGCGTAGTTGGCGATGGGGGTCTGGTTCCACAGCACGTGGTCGAGCGCCTCCTCGATCAGCATGCCGCTCTGCCGGCCGCCCGCGCCGGACAGCAGCAGGACCAGCGCGTTGCCGATGAGGTTGCGCTCGGGTTCGACGCCGGCGCCCATCAGCATCACCAGTTGGTCCTTGAGTTCCTCGTCGGTCAGCCCGGCGGGATGCTGGATCAGCCAGGAGGTGACGTCGTCACCGGGCCGGCGCCGCTTGAGGGCGATCAGCTCCATGAGGCAGGCGGTGAGGTCCTCGTTGGCGCGCAGGGCGTCCTTGCCGTCGAAGATCGCCGACATGGAGGCGGTGAGGGTGTCGCCGATGTCCGCGGGGCAGCCGAAGAGCTTGTTGAACAGCAGCAGCGGCAGCAGTTTGGCGTAGTCGTTGAGCAGGTCGGCGCGGCCCCGCTCGCTGAACCGGTCGAGGAGGTAGTCGGCGATCGGCTCCACGTCCCGCCGGATCCGGGTCATGTTGAGCCGGGCCAGGCTGTCGGTGACCGCCTTGCGCAGCCGCAGGTGCACCGCGCCGTCGGTGAACAGGCAGTTGGGCCGGTAGGCCATCATCGGCAGGACCGGGCTGTCCATGCTGATGCTGCCCTCGTTCAGTGCCTTCCAGCGGCGGGCGTCGCGTGCGAAGAGCTCGGTGTTCTGCAGCACCCTCAGCGCCGTCTCGTACCCGACGACCAGGGTGGCTTCCACGCCCGGGGCGAGTTCGACCGGGCCGGCCGGGGCGTGGGCGCGCAGCCGGTCGTAGACCTGCTGCGGATCGTCGGCGAACGAACTGTCGTGCATGGGGCATCTGCCCGCGGTGGGCGGGGATGTCTGCTGAAGATCCATGACGTTTTCCTTAGTGAACCGGGAACCACCGTTCCCGGGCCGGGTGGGCGCGGGGCGGATCAGGCCGCGCGGTCGAGCAGGTGCCGGACCAGCGCGATCAGCGCCTCGGCGGAGGACCGCTGGTCGCGTGCGTCGCAGTAGACGACGGGGGTGTCCGGGAGCAGGTCGAGCGCTTCACGCACCTCCTCCTCGCCGTAGGCGGTCGTCGAGTCGAAGCAGTTGACGGCGATCGCGTACTCGAGGCCGTAGCGCTCGATGAGGTCGATGACGGGGAACGTCTCCTCCAGCCGTGCCGGATCGACCAGCAGCAGCGCCCCCAGCGCGCCGCGGGCCATGTCCTCCCACAACTGCATGAAGCGCTGCTGCCCCGGCGTCCCGAACAGGTACAGCACCAGGTCGTTGCTCAGGGTGAGACGGCCGAAGTCCAGCGCGACCGTGGTGGTCGTCTTGTCCGTCACGCCCCGCAGGTCGTCCACCTGGACGGACGCCTGGGTCATCTTCTCCTCGGTGCGCAGAGGAGTGATTTCCGACAGCGAACCGATGAAGGTCGTCTTGCCCACGGCGAAATGCCCGACGACCAGGATCTTGGCGGCATTGGTCACCGCGCTGGAGACGTAGATGGACCTCTGGGCCGTCTCAGCCGATGAGGGATTGGAGTCCATTCAGAACCTTCTCGAGGGTCGCTCTGTCAACGTTCTGGGCCCGGGGCGGTTCGGCACGGCGCAACAGATGCCCCTGTTCG
Organism: Streptomyces viridosporus T7A; assembly: GCF_008704515.1. Lineage (NCBI taxonomy): Bacteria > Bacillati > Actinomycetota > Actinomycetes > Kitasatosporales > Streptomycetaceae > Streptomyces > Streptomyces viridosporus. Next base: position 975,566 of record NZ_CP023700.1, on the reverse strand, counting down.
AATAAATCGGTCAGCAGCAGCCGGGCCACTCCGACCGGCAGGCCGAGATGGCCGGCCACCTCGGCGACCGACAGGTAACCACCCGCGCACAGGTCCCAGATCGCCTTGACCTCGGGCCCGGCCCCCAGCGGAAGGGTCCGCTCGGGAGCCAGGGTGACCAGGGTGTGCAGCGCCAGATCGTCCGAGGACGGCAGGCTCCGGCCGCCGGTGATGACGTAGGAGCGGACGAAGTCACTGGTGACGGATGCTTCCTCGCCGGGCGTCGTCATACGTCGACACCGCTGTTCGAGCGTGGTGCCACGCTCATCGCCTTGCTCAGCGCCGCCACGGTCTTCTGCATGCGGAACGACATGGCCTCCATGTCGACGTCCAGGGCGGCGGACACGGCCAGATAGGCGCCCTGGCCGGCGGCGATGAGGAAGATCCAGCCGCCGTCGTACTCCAGCAGCGTCTGCTTCCAGATGCCGTGCCCCGCACCGACGAACCCGGCCACCGCCCGGCTGAGGGACTGCATGGAGCTCATCGCGGCGGCGTTCGTCTCCGCGTCGTCGCGCGAGATGTCGTCCGAACGTTGCAGCAGCAGGCCGTCACCCGAGACGAGGACCGCGTGGCGGGCACCACGCACCTCGAGCACGTCGTTCAGCACCCACGACAGGTCGGTGTTCACTGGTGGTCAGGTCCTTCCGTGGTGTTCGTGGTCCGTCCGAGCTGGGTGCCGCGCGCGAACGCACCCAGGCGGGACGCGGTCACCTCGCTGTCCGGCTCGGACGTCTGCTCGTCGGTCTCGGGTGCGGCCTGGGGCGAAGGCACCACCGCGATGGGTCCCTGGCGCCGGCGGCGCTTGGGCAGCCCGCCGGACGTCGTGCCCACCACGTGCGAGGGGCCCACCGGCACGGGGGTCAGCCGCTGGGGCGCGGCTTCCCGGGCCTCGGGCTCCCGGACCGGTTCGGCGGGCGTCGGACCGTCGGCCGACAGGAGACTTTCCGGTACACGGATCACTGCACGCACTCCGCCGTAGGGGGACACGGAGCCGACCGACACGGCGAAGCCGTAACGGGCGGCGAGCATGCCGCACACGGCGAAGCCGAAGTGGGGCGGGTCACCGAGCCCGGTGATGTCCACGGGGCCGTCGGCGGAGAGGAGGGTCGCCGCCCGGTCCTTGGTCTCCTGGTCCATGCCCAGCCCGGCGTCGTCGACGATGAAGCACACGCCGGTGGGGACGGCCTGGATGTTGACCTCGACCGGCGTGCCCGGGGCGCTGTAGGTGGTCGCGTTGTCGAGCAGCTCGGCCAGGACGACGGCCAGCGGCTCCACGGCCTTGCTGGAGACGGAGACGCTGGCCTGCGCGTGAATGCTGACCCGGTCGAAGTCCTTGATCCGTCCCTGCGCGCTGCGGGCCACGTCGTAGACGCTCGCCGCGCCCTCGCGCCGGCCCAGCCACCCGCCGCACAGCACCGAAATGCCCTTGGCCCGGCGGCCGAACTGGCTGCCGGTGTGGTCCACCGACATCAGGTCGGCCAGTACCTCGGTGTCGTTGCCGTACTTCTTCAGCAGTCCGTCAAGGAGCAGTTGCTGCTCCTCGGCAAGGGACTGCAGCGTTCCCATGGCCGACTTCAGCACGGCCTTGGTCGACGACTCGGCGTCGGCCCGGACGCCGGCGAGGTCGTCCTTGTGCTGCGTGTTCAGTAAGGCGATGTGTTCCTGGAGCCGGGCGACCTGTCCCTGGGCCTGACCCAGCCCGGTCTCCAGGTCGTTCTTTGTTCTTCGGAGCGCCAAGTTGGTTCTCCGTGCCCGCATCACCGCGAACACCGCAGCGATGAGCACCACAAGCAGGATCCACACCAGTGGATCCCGGATCAATGACGTCATGAGACTCTCTTGGAAGTCGCATCGCTTCAGGAGTGCCGGAGGTCCACCGAACCCTGTCGGGGTCCGTGCCGTCGAACGACGCGGGCCACAGGCGGACCAAGCCTGACTCCTTAGCGATGGGGCCTTAGAGACTGTCCCCCGTACGCGTTCATGACGCGCCGCCAGCCTGCTGAACGTCCGATGATCTTATCAGGCACATACAGGCAACCCGTCTGCCCGGGCGACTGGTTGAGGACCCTCACCAGACCCACACACGGCACCGCGGAACCGGGCCGGAAGATGTCCGCTTCCGGTGGTTCATCCGGTGAACGGGCCGTGGAGAACGGGGGCGGGGACGGGCCACGGGCACGGTGTTCACCGGTGCGCCGGTGACGCGGCGGGCGCACCGAGGACCACCTCGCCTCGGCGGGGCCGGCCACCGGGTGACCGGGTTCGCGCAGACGCTCGACGTCGCGGCGCACGGTGCGCGAACTGACGTCCGCTCGCTCGGCGAGCAGCACCCCGGGCCGGTCGCGGCGTGCCTGGAGCAGGGAGAGCAGGAAGAGCAGAGCCGGCCGTCGCGCTGGTGCCGTCGGCGTGACGGGGACCCCGCCCCGGGACGAGGACACGTCCTGACCGCTTCGGCTGCGACGGTTCTCCCGTGCCCCGACGAGCTCGACCGGAAGGACCGGCTCACCATGACCGCCGTCACCGCGTTCCGCTCCGCCCGGCGGCGGGCGGGCCGATCCGCGCGCCGCGCGGGCGACCGCGCGATCCGCGCCGGCCATGACGACACGCGGGCCGCCCCACGAGCAGGCCGGCCGGTGCCCGGCGAGCACACCCCGGGAGGGACCCCATGACCGTTCTCGACGACCGCGCGCTCAACCGGGCCGCACTGGCCCGGCAGTTGCTGCTCGAACGCGCCGGCCTCCCCGTGGCCGACGCCGTCGCGCACCTGTGCGGACTGCAGGCGCAGGAGCCGCAGGAACCGTTCGCCGGACTCTGGTCGCGGCTGCGCGCCTTCGATCCGGCGGAGCTGTCGGACCTGCTGACCGGGCGGCGCGTGGTGCGCACCCACCTCATGCGCCGCACCGTCCACCTCGTCACCGCCGACGACGTCCTGGCCTGGCGGGCCCGCCACGACACCATGCTGCGCCGGCGGGTCCTCGGCGCCTACCGCCGCGAGTTCGACGGAGTGGACCTCGACCGGCTCGCCGCGGCGGCCCGGGCGGTGATGGCCGACGGCGTGCCGCGCACGACGGCCGAACTCACGCGGGAACTCGCCGCACACCGGCCCGGGCCGGGCCGGCGGGCGCTGGGGGAGATGGTGCTCGCCGCTCTCGTCCCGGTGGTGCAGCTGCCGCCGCGAGGGCTGTGGCGCGCGAGGGCCGGGGTGCGCACCGTGCTGCTCTCCTCCTGGCTGGGACGCGAGATCGACCCGCCGTCCCCGGACGGCACCGATCCGGTCGGCCAGGCGCTGGTGCGGCGCTATCTGGCCGCGTTCGGCCCCGCCTCCCCGGCCGACCTGCGCGCCTGGTGCGGCCTGACCGGGCTGTCGGCCGCGATCACCGCCCTCCGCGAGGAACTGGTCGCCTTCCGCGACGAACGCGGCCGGGAGCTGCTGGACCTGCCCGACGCGCCGCGCCCGGACCCCGACACCCCCGCCCCGGTGCGGTTCCTGCCGGCGTTCGACAACGCGCTCCTCGCCTACCACGACCGCAGCCGGATCGTCGACGACGCCCACCGCGGCCTGTCGGTCGCCGGTGAACGCGTCGTCCTGCTCGACGGCCGGGTCGCCGCGACCTGGACCGTGGACGCCGGCACCGTGACGGTCGCCCCGCTGCGCCGCTTCTCCCGGGCCGACCGCACCGCCGTCGCCGAGGAGGGGAGGGCGCTGGCGTCGTTCCTCTCCGACGACGCGAGCCGTCGCGTCCGGATCTCCGCCTCGCCCCGCTGAGCGGCACGCCCGCGCGGCCCCTTCCGGGCCCGTTCGCCCGTCCCGCCTACTCCGGGGGCGTGGGCGTGTCGTGGGTGCGGTACATCGCCTGCACGTCCAGCTCCAGCTGGACGGTGGGGCCGACGACCGCGATGCCGCGGGCCAGCATCGAACGCCAGTTGAGCGTGAAGTCCTCGCGGTGCAGTTCCGTCTTCGCCAGGGCCGCGCAGCGCAGTTCCTGCCCGTAACCGCCGTTCACCGTCCCGAGGTAGGTGGTGTCGAGGCCGACGGAGCGGCTGGTGCCGTGCATGGTGAGCGTGCCGTGCAGGGTCCACTTGGAGCCGCCGCGGTAGACGAAGCGCGTACTGGTGAAGTCGATGTGTGGGTAGCGCTCGACGTCCAGGAAGTCGGCGGAGCGCAGGTGGTTGTCGCGGGTCTTGTTGCCCGTGGCGATGCTGGAGGCGTCGATGCGCACCGAGACCTGGGAGTCGGCCATGTCCGGCGCGACGCGGATGCCGCCCTCGAAGCGGGTGAAGCGGCCGTGGACATGGGCCATGCCCACGTGCTTGGCGATGAAGCGGATCGCGGTGTGCGGCGGATCGAACAACCAGGTGCCGGCCGGCGGGAGCTCCAGCCGGCGGGCGGACTCCAGCGCGATGCGGGCCGGGGGGAGGGCCACACCGGCGGTGATGCCGATGGTCTCGCGGGCGGGTGACAGGCCCTCGGCCGCGGTCATCACGCTGTAGGTGCCCGGCGGCAGCGTCGCGACGTAGAGGCCGTACGGGTCGGTGGTGCCCTGGGCCGCGACCCGGTGGCTGTCCATCGCGGTCACCGTGACCTCGGCTCCGCCCATGGGCTGCCCCAGGGGGTCGACGACCTCGCAGCCGAACGCCCCCGCACCGGGCGGCAGGGGGACCGTCAGGCCGTGGGCGGCGTCGGAGCCGTGGGACCGCAGGCGCCGGAGCATTCCGAGGACCATGGTGTTCACCTTTCTTGACACGTGTCACCCTCGCGGGCCCGCCTCCTCGGATGCGTTCGCGGTCGCCAGGATCATGGAAACAGGAAGCCGGCACGAAGGGCGCAGTTCGTCAACGATCATAAAGGTTTTAGCGTGAAGCTTTTGCTCACCGGTATCGGGCCGGATGCGGCCTTCCCCTCGACGGGTTGATTTCCACAGCTCAGAAGGACTTCTCAAGGCGGCGTCACATCAGGTGCAGATGATTTGCACAACTGCTGCGGCAAAGAACGACCGAAGTTTCACCGTACTTCCGCACGGCTTGCACGTCCGGACCCCCGACACCGTCACCACGGGCCCACGGCGAGCGGCCGTGGGCCCGTGCGGAACCGGCGTCTCCTCCCGGGCGCGGAGGGGCCGGCCCCTCCGCGCCCCGCTCGGCGGACGTCAGCCCTCCTCTTCCTCCTCGCCCTCGAAGAAGTCCCCGACCTCGTCGACGACTTCGGCCGCGACCATGCCGCCGACCACACCGACCGCGAGTCCGGCCGCGCCCGCGGCGACGACGGTGCCCATGCCGGGGCCGGAGCGGTGACCGTCGTGGTGAGGCGCGTGCCCGTCGTACCCGCCGTGGCCGTACGCGGAGGGGGACCCGTACGACGCCCGGTGCTCGACCAGGTGCCGGACCCAGCCGTCGACCAGGGCGGTCCAGTCCTGGTGCCCCTCCTCGGCGCGGGACACGGTGAAACGGGTCAGCGCGTCGTGCCCCCCGGAGAAGAAGCCGCCCCGCTTGTCGGCCTCCAGGACGACCTCCAGGCCGCCGGGGCCGGCGAGGAAGGTGACCTCGAGCTCGTTGACCCGGTCGGCGTACTGCGGGGCCGGGGTGAGCTCGATCTCCTGGTAGAAGGGCAGCTGCTGTCCGGTGCCGCCGATCCGGCCGTACTCCAGGTCGGCGGACCGGAAGCCGAAACCGAGCCCGCCGAGCGCCTCCAGGATCGCCTCCTGGGCGGGCAGCGGGGCGACGGACAACTGGTCGAGGTCGCCCTTGTCCTTCGCGCCGGCCACCGCCAGCTCGGTGCGCACGCCGAGCACGATGCCCAGCGGCTGCCCGTACAACTCGGTGATCGGCGTCTCCCACGGCAGCGTCACGCCGAACGGCACGCTCCGCTGCTCGCCCGCGGCGAGCCGGAACCCCCCGCCGACGGTGAACCGGTCGAAAGCGACGACCCCCTCGCTCTCCCCTTCGTCGTGCTCGGCCTCGACCCGGGCCACCAGCTCCAGGGTGATGTGGTCGATGTCGAAGTCGGCGTCACCGCCCTTGAGGTGGACCTGACCCGACAGGGTGCCGCCCGGGCGGGCGGCACCGGGGTCGAGGACCGTGTCGACGGTGGGTCCGCCCACGCCGAGCGAGGCGAGCAGTCGTTTGAACACCATCGTGGCGTCCACTCCTTCAACGTGCGTGTTGTCCTTGGGGCGGGTGCCGGCGGCCCGCCCGGGGACACGGCACCACGACGGCTCACGGGCCGGTCGCGTCGTGCGGGAACCGGCCCGTGAACAGTGCTTCTACAAGCACGTAGAAGCATAGGGCCGTTCGGGGCCGGGGAGGACGCGCTTCCCGCCCGGAGCACCGAAAAGGCCGAAACCGGTTCTCGCGTTGCGCCCGGACGGCCCGCCCCGCACCTCGCGGATCCCGATCCGCGGCCCGCGGTCAGTCGATGACCGCCGTGGCTTCGACCTCGACCAGGTGCTCGGGCACGTCCAGGGCCGCGACGCCCAGCAGCGTGGCCGGCGCGGCCGGGGTCACTCCCAGCTTCGCCGCCGCCCGGGCGATGCCCTCCAGGAGCAGGGGCATCTTGTCCGGGGTCCAGTCGACGACGTGGACGGTCAGCTTCGCCACGTCGTCGAAGGAACCGCCGGCCCCGGCCAGGGCGGCGCCGACGTTGAGATAGCACTGCTCCACCTGGGCGGCGAGGTCCCCCGCGCCGACCGTGACCCCGTCGGCGTCCCAGGAAACCTGCCCGGCGATGAAGACCAGTCTCGACCCGGTCGCGATCGACACCTGGTGATACACGTCGATCTCCGGCAATCCACTGGGATTCACCAGGGTGATGGTCATGCCGTCCTCGCCTCCTCGTGGTGGGAGCCCGAGGGCCTGCCCGGTGCGGACCCGCTCCTCGCGTGCTCTCCTGTGGTTACTCGGAAACCGTAGGAGAGCGAGGGCTGACGTGGAAGAACGCACTTTTCGGTGACAGGGGAACCTGAGGGTGACCGAGCAGTTCAAGGGCTTTCCCGCGGACGCGGACCCGACGCGCGCGGGCCCACCGGCGCGGGAGACCTTCCCGGCCGCCACCGGCAGACGGGCGCTTCCCGTCGTGGAGGCGCTCGAGGAGCGCACACTGAGCTTCAGCGAGCCGCGTGAGGAGGTGGACGACGCCGGCCGCAAGACGCTCTCCCGGGAACCCGCGCGCGCCGGAGCGCAACGCCCTGGTCGGGCGGGACGGCCGGCCCACCCGCGCCCGGGGCCCGGCCGTCGGGCCCCGCCCGCCCGGTCACCGGACCGCCCCCGGCCGCTTCGGACCGCGGGAGTGGCCCGGTTCACATGGCGCACCCGACCCGCCACCGACACGATGGTCTTCGTCACCGGCAGGCTGAAGGGATCACGAATGTTCCGCAAGGTGCTGGTCGCCAACCGCGGTGAGATCGCGATTCGGGCGTTCCGCGCGGGCTACGAACTGGGCGCCCGAACCGTTGCCGTCTTTCCGCACGAGGACCGCAACTCGCTGCACCGTCTGAAGGCCGACGAGGCCTACGAGATCGGTGAGCCGGGCCATCCGGTGCGGGCCTACCTCTCCGTCGACGAGATCGTCCGCGCCGCGCGCCGCGCGGGAGCCGACGCCGTCTACCCGGGCTACGGCTTCCTGTCCGAGAATCCCGAGCTGGCCCGGGCCTGCGAGGAGGCCGGCATCACGTTCGTCGGACCCGGCGCGGACATCCTGGAACTGACCGGGAACAAGGCGCGCGCCGTGGCCGCCGCCCGCGAGGCGGGTGTGCCGGTCCTGGCCTCCTCGGAGCCCTCCACCGACGTGGACGAACTCCTGCGCGCGGCCGACGGCATCGGCTTCCCCGTGTTCGTCAAGGCGGTCGCGGGCGGCGGCGGGCGCGGCATGCGCCGCGTCGAGGACCCCGCCCAGCTCAGGGAGGCCGTCGAGGCGGCGTCCCGCGAGGCGGCGTCCGCGTTCGGCGACGCCACCGTCTTCCTGGAGAAGGCCGTCGTCGAACCCCGCCACATCGAGGTGCAGATCCTCGCCGACGGACACGGCGACGTCATCCACCTCTTCGAGCGGGACTGCTCGGTGCAGCGGCGCCACCAGAAGGTCATCGAACTCGCCCCCGCACCGAACCTCGACCCGGAACTGCGCGAGCGGATCTGCACCGACGCGGTGAACTTCGCCCGCCGGATCGGTTACCGCAACGCCGGTACCGTGGAGTTCCTCCTCGACCGCGACGGCAACCACGTCTTCATCGAGATGAACCCGCGCATCCAGGTCGAGCACACGGTCACCGAGGAGGTCACCGACGTCGACCTGGTGCAGGCGCAGCTGCGCATCGCCGCCGGAGAGACGCTCGCCGACCTCGGGCTCTCCCAGGAGGGCATCACGCTGCGCGGCGCCGCCCTGCAGTGCCGCATCACCACCGAGGACCCGGCCAACGGCTTCCGCCCGGACACCGGCCGGATCAGCGCCTACCGCTCGCCCGGCGGCTCCGGCATCCGCCTGGACGGCGGCACCACCCACGCCGGTACGGAGATCAGCGCGCACTTCGACTCCATGCTGGTCAAACTGACCTGCCGGGGAAGGGACTTCGCCACCGCGGTGGGCCGCGCCCGGCGCGCGGTGGCGGAGTTCCGCATCCGCGGCGTGGCCACGAACATCCCGTTCCTGCAAGCCGTCCTGGAGGACCCGGACTTCGAGGCCGGGCGGGTCACCACCTCGTTCATCGAGCAGCGCCCGCAACTGCTCACCGCACACCACTCCGCCGACCGCGGGACGAAGCTGCTGACCTACCTCGCCGACGTCACGGTGAACAAGCCGCACGGCGAGCGGCCCGACCTGGTCGACCCGCTGACCAAGCTGCCGCCGCTGCCGGCCGGTGAACCGCCGGCCGGCTCCCGGCAGCGCCTGGCCGAACTCGGCCCCGAGGGCTTCGCCCGCTGGCTGCGCGACTCCCCGACCCTCGGCGTCACCGACACCACGTTCCGCGACGCCCACCAGTCGCTGCTGGCCACCCGGGTGCGCACCAAGGACCTGCTCGCCGTCGCCCCGGTGGTGGCCCGCACCCTGCCCGGACTCCTCTCCCTGGAGTGCTGGGGCGGCGCCACGTACGACGTCGCCCTGCGCTTCCTCGCCGAGGACCCGTGGGAGCGCTTGGCCGCCCTGCGGCAGGCCGTGCCGAACATCTGCCTGCAGATGCTGCTGCGCGGCCGCAACACCGTGGGCTACACCCCGTACCCGACGGAGGTGACCGACGCCTTCGTCCAGGAGGCGGCGGCCACCGGCATCGACGTCTTCCGCATCTTCGACGCGCTGAACGACGTCTCCCAGATGCGCCCCGCCATCGATGCGGTGCGCGAGACGGGAACGGCCGTCGCCGAGGTGGCCCTGTGCTACACCGCCGACCTGTCCGACCCGTCCGAGCGGCTCTACACCCTGGACTACTACCTGCGCCTGGCCGAGCGGATCGTCGAGGCGGGCGCCCACGTCCTGGCCGTCAAGGACATGGCCGGCCTGCTGCGGGCACCGGCGGCGGCGACGCTGGTGTCGGCCCTGCGCCGGGAGTTCGACCTCCCGGTCCACCTGCACACCCACGACACCGCCGGCGGCCAGCTCGCCACCTACCTCGCCGCCGTCCAGGCCGGGGCGGACGCGGTCGACGGGGCGGTGGCCTCCATGGCGGGCACCACCTCGCAGCCGTCCCTGTCGGCGATCGTCGCCGCGACCGACCACTCGCAGCGGCCCACCGGCCTGGACCTGACGGCCGTCGGCGACCTGGAGCCCTACTGGGAGAGCGTCCGCAAGGTCTACGCCCCCTTCGAGGCGGGCCTGGCCTCACCGACCGGCCGCGTCTACCACCACGAGATCCCCGGCGGGCAGCTCTCCAACCTGCGCACCCAGGCGATCGCGCTGGGCCTGGGCGACCGCTTCGAGGAGATCGAGGCGATGTACGCCGCCGCCGACCGGATGCTCGGCCGCCTGGTGAAGGTCACCCCCTCCTCGAAGGTGGTCGGCGACCTGGCCCTGCACCTGGTGGGCGCGGGCGTCTCCCCGGCGGACTTCGAGGCGGAGCCCGGCCGGTTCGACGTCCCCGACTCCGTCGTCGGCTTCCTCCGCGGCGAGCTGGGCACTCCGCCCGGCGGCTGGCCCGAGCCGTTCCGGAGCAAGGCCCTGCGGGGCCGCGCCGAGCCCAAGCCCGTGCAGGAGCTGACCGCCGACGACCGCGCCGGACTGGCGAAGGACCGCAGGGCGACCCTCAACCGGCTGCTGTTCCCCGCACCGGCGCGCGAGTTCGAGACCCACCGGCAGACCTTCGGCGACACCAGCGTCCTGGACAGCAAGGACTTCTTCTACGGACTGCGCCCCGGCAAGGAGTACAGCGTCGACCTCGACCCCGGTGTGCGCCTGCTCATCGAGCTCCAGGCCGTGGGCGACGCCGACGAGCGCGGCATGCGCACCGTGATGGCCACGCTGAACGGCCAGTTGCGGCCGATCCAGGTCCGCGACCGGTCGGCGGCCTCCGACGTGCCCGTCACGGAGAAGGCCGACCGGGCCGACCCCGGGCACGTCGCGGCGCCCTTCGCCGGCGTGGTGACCCTCGCGGTCGCCGAGGGCGACGAGGTGGAGGCCGGGGCCACGGTGGCCACCATCGAGGCGATGAAGATGGAGGCCGCGATCACCGCCCCGAAGTCCGGCACGGTCGCCAGGCTGGCCATCAACCGCATCCAGCAGGTGGAGGGCGGCGACCTCCTGGTGGAACTCGCCTGAACCTCCGGCCGGGCACGCGCGTCGGTGCGTGCCCGGCCCGCGTTCCGGCCGGCGCCGCCCGCCGGCGGGGCCCCGCCGGACCACGAACGGACCTGCGAGGGCGGGCCGTCACGGCGTAGGTTGTGGTCGACCCATTCATGCCTCGACCGACGACGGACGGTACCCATGACCGACCCCGCACCGACGCCCGGACCCACGCAGCAGCAGATCGACACGTCGGTGCCGCACTCGGCCCGGATCTGGAACTACTGGCTGGGCGGGAAGGACAACTACCCCGTCGACGAGGAAGCCGGTGACGCCTACACCGCCGTCTTCCCCGGCATCGTCACCATCGCCCGCAGCAGCCGGGCCTTCCTGCGCCGCACCATCACCCACCTGGTCCATGAGGCGGGCATCCGGCAGTTCCTGGACATCGGGACCGGCCTGCCCACGGCCGACAACACGCACGAGGTCGCCCAGCGCCTCGCCCCCGAGGCCCGGATCGTCTACGTCGACAACGACCCGATGGTCCTCGCCCACGCCCGCGCCCTGCTCTACTCCACCCCCGAAGGGGCGACCGCCTACGTCGACGCCGACGTGCTCGACCCGGACCGCATCCTGGCGGCCGCCGCCACCCTGGACTTGACCCGCCCCACCGCCCTCATCCTCAGCAACATCCTGGGCCACATCGCCGACTACGACCGGGCGCGCTCCGTCGTCACCCGTCTGATGGACGCCCTGCCGTCCGGCAGCCATCTCGTCGTCAACGACGGCTCGCGGGGCATCGACCCGGTCTTCGAGCAGGCGCAGGACGCCTACAACGAGAGCGGCGCCGTCCCGTACCACCTGCGCACCGTCGAGCAGATCACGGCGTTCTTCGACGGCCTGGACCTCGTCGAACCCGGCGTGGTCCCGGTCCCCCTCTGGCGCCCGGACGCCGCTTCCCCCGCCCCGGAAACCGTCGCCGAGCACGGCGGCCTCGCCCGCAAGCCGTGACACCCCGCCGTGCGCGGGCGGCCGGGCTCGCCGTCCGCCCGCGCACGGCGCCGCCCCCTCGGGACCCGGCGGCCGGTTCGTGGCCGAGCTCTGGGTGCCCGGGCTGCGGAAGCTCCCACCGGGCCGGTCGGCCACCGTCTGGCATGCCGAGCCGGGCCGCATCGGCCCGGACTCCCATGACGTCCTGCGCCAGCACGTCGTGTCGCACCACTTCCGGTTCGACGAGGCCGAGCGGGCCCGGCTGTTCCGCGGCCCCCACCACTACGTCCGGTCGGCCGAGCTCGACCTCATGGCCCGACCGGCCGGATTCGAACTGGGAACCGGGCACGCGGACGGGAACGGGGCCGAGGCCACCGCCGAGTCGCGCTCCCACGTCTCCGTCCACCGCGTCCCGCCCGCCCCGGCGGCGACGCGTGGACGGGGGACGTCCTGACGCCGGGGACGTCAGCCCCGGCCGCGGCCGGTGAGCAGGTCGCGCACGCGGTCGACCATGCCCGCGCCGGGGGCCAGGGTCCTGTCCCCGGGAGGGGCGTCGGGAGCGGCCGGGTGGGCACGAGTCGGGGCGGTCCTCTTGGCCGAGCGGACCTCGTCCCCGAGGCCGTCCAGAAGCCCGGCGGGGCACGACTCGGCCAGGAGGGGGAAAAGCCGGTCCTCCTCGTCCCGCACGTGCGCGGTGACCGACTGCTTCAGCCGCGTGACGAGGGCGCCGAACCGGTCGTCGCCCGGAGCGCAGCCCTCCAGCTCCTTGAGCGTCCGCTCGATCTCGGCGTGGTCGGCGACCTCCTTGTCGGCCATGTCGTCGCCGTCGTCGACGTACCGGCGCACCGCCGGGTACAGATGCGCCTCCTCGGCGACGGAGTGCCTCACGAGTGCGATGGTGAGCCGGTCGGCGACCTCCCGCTGCCTGTCGTCGCCGGTGGGGAGCGCCTGGATCTCCTCGAAGAGCGCGTCGACCTCGCGGTGGTCAGCGGTCAGCTCCTCGATCACGTTTCCGCCGTGTCCCATCACGTCTCCCGTTCCCTTCAGGCCTGGACGGCTGTGCTGCAACGGATCCTCCGGGCATGCCGGGCGCCCGGCGCGCTGCCGTCTCCCGCCCGATCCGCTCGTGCGGCAGGCGGTCGCTGCTTCGAGGCGCTGCGCACCACTACACCAGCGCCGCGCGCCGCGTGCATCGTCGGCAGGGCCCGTTCGAGTCGGGCCCGCGCGCCGGCCCCGGACGCCGCCGCCGGAACGCCGGCCGGGCGGCGGTCGCCCGCCACCCGGCCCCGCGGCGGTCAGGACGCGCCGTGGTCGCCGACGACGTCCACCACCCAGGTACGGCACCGGCGTCCTCGTAGGTGACCACGACCGCGTTCCCGCCGAAGACGGACCGGTAGGACGTGAGTGCCGCGCGGGCGGCGCCCCGGAAGGTCGGATCGGACGGGGCACGGTGCCCGTGGCCGCACCCGAGGCCGCAGGGGATACGGCCCCGGCCCGGCGGAAGCCTCAGCGCCGCCTGGGCCGCAGCACTCCGGCGAGCAGGACGACGAGCACACCGACGAACGGGACCACCAGCAGGCCCAGCCGGAGGCTGGTGGCGTCGGCGACGAGCCCGACGACGGGCGGGGAGAGCAGGAAGCCCAGGCGCATGAGCCAGGAGACGATCGTCAGGCCCGATCCGGGTTTGAGGCCGGGCAGTTCATCGGCCTCGTGCATGGCCGCGGGGACCAGGGTCGCCACGCCGAATCCGGCCGCGGCGAAACCGAGGATCGTCCCGGGCACGGTGGGCACGGCCAGCGCCAGGCCCATGCCGGCCGCGACGACGAGCCCGCCGGCACGGGCCACGGTGCGCTGGCCGAACCGGTCGACGAGCCGGTCGCCGAGGAGGCGGCCGACGAACTGGGCACCGACCAGGGCGATGTAACCGGTGGCCGCGAGCGTCACCGACGCGTGGAGCGAATCGGAGAGGTAGAGCGCGGCCCAGGAGTTGCCCGCGTCCTCGACGAGCGTGCCGGCCGTGGCGATGAGGACGAGCGCGGCCAGCACGTACCCGGTGCGCAGCGGCGCTGTCACGCGCTCCTGACGCAGCGGCTCCCGGTCCGCGGCGTCCGTTTCCTCCCCGGCCGGCTCGGTGTCGGGCCCGGGGAGGCAGAACCGCAGGGCGACGCAGGCGACGATCGTGAACAGCACCGCCGAGATCAGCAGGTGCTGCCCCCGCGACAGGTCGAGCGCGATCGCGGCGGCGGCCATGGAGCCTCCGGAGACCGCTCCGATGGACCAGATGGCGTGGAAGGAGTTGATGATGGAGCGTCCGTACCGGCGCTGCACCCGCAGGCCGTGGGCGTTCTGTGCGACATCGGTGATCGCGTCCATGGCCCCGGCCAGGAACAGCGCCGCCGCGAACGCCGGCACCGAGCCGGCCAGACCGGCGGCGAGGACCCCGACGCCGGTCAGCAGGGTGCCGGCCACCGCCACGCGCGCCGACCCGAACCGGCGGATGAGCACCCCGGCCGCCAGACCGGCCACGATGGCACCCGTCGGGAACGCCGCGACGGCCAGGCCGTAGGCGGCGTTGCCGATGCCGAGGTCCGCCTTGATCTGCGGATAGCGCGGCAGGAGGTTGGCGAACAGCGCCCCGTTGGTGAAGAAGAGCACGGCGACGGCCACGCGGGCCTGCCGTTCGGCCGGGGCAGGCCGGCGTAGTGCGTCGACAGTCATGCGCGCGAGCCTATATCGGGAGCGTACGAACGTACACTTGCTTCGGCGGGAGGCGGACGGCTCCTCGCGCGGGGGTCAGGAACGCGTCGGACGGTCCGGCGATCGGCCGACGCGGGCGGCGATGGCCCGCGCGCACGGCAGGGACTCGGTGCGGGTCGTGTCCACCTCCAAGTCGTAGAACACCCCCCGGTGCACCACGTCGGCCTGCGACGCGGCCATCCCCCGGACGCGGTCTCCCCGTGCGATCTCGCGGCCTGCGGCGACCGCGCTCTCACACCTGACGCCGACCCACAGCACGGCCAGCCCGTCCAGCGCCTTCCGCCACCGCTGCTGGGACGCCGCTCCCCCCAGGAAGACGTCATCGACGATGACCCTGGCGCCTGCGCGGGCCATCGTCACGATGCCCTCCGTCCAGGCCGCCTCCAGCGCCCGGAAGTCCGCCCCGACGCTCACCCCGCCGTCCGCGGCGAACGTGATGCCTCCCTCCGACGCCTGCATCCTCGCCGGCAGGGCGTCGACGAACGAGTCGCACCCGAACGCCAGCCACGGATCCGGCAACACGTCCTGCAGGCACCGCACGATCCCGGACTTCCCCGAGCTGGAACCACCGTTGAGGATGATCATCTGAGTCGCCACCGTGCCACAGTAGGGCGCTTCCCCCGCGGCACGAAGCGAATTTCGACGGGCACGGGGCCCGGGGCATCGAGGGCATGACCATGCGCGGTGCGGCGGTCGTGCCGTCGTCGTCGAGCCGGCCGAGCCGTGTGGGGGACCGGTGCCGGCCGCGTGGTGGCGCTGCTCGACGCGTGCCGGTGCGTGCCGTACGGCGACCGTGCGGGTGCCGGGGGAGAGGAGCGGCGCCGGGTCCTCGGCGGGGAACGGGGGAGTCGTGGGCCCGGGCGGGGCGTTCACGCTTCCTCCGGCACGACGTCCGCGGGCGCGGAGGGGGACACGTCCGCCCCCGGCGCCACGGGAGCCGGCGTCCGCCGCCGCCCCGCGGCGGACGCCGTGTCTGTCCGTCGTGTCCGTCGTGTCCACCGTGTCCGCACCGGCCGGGCCGGGCATCAGGGCCTCGAGGGAGCTGAGGGCCCGCTGGACGGAGCCGAGGTGGGCCACGACCGCGGCCGACTCCCTCTCCAGCGCCTGCTTCTGGATCTCCAGGCGGGCGAGGTCCTCCTGAAGGCTCTCAGCGGCGATCTCGATGTTGTGCGCCGTGCGGGTTCCCGAGACCCTGTGGTCCCCTCGTCCTCGGCCATTCGCGCTGCACCCCCCACCGGCTCACCCGCGGTGGTGCTCGGCTCGAATGCCGGGATACGGACCCCTCGGGCATCATGGGCGGGAACACACTGCGGAATACGGGTGATTCGGGCGGAGCGCACACGTTCCGGGGCCCGGTCCACGAGGCGGACGTGACGGGTGCGACCGCGACGTTCGACGACCGTGGCCCCCGTGGCAGCCGAGCGGCACACCGTGTGACACGACCGCAGCGTGATCACACCGCCCGGCACCGGCACCCGGAGGAACGGACCGAGAGGTGCCGCAGGCGTGCGCGGCTCTCCGCTGCGGGCAGGAGGCCCGTCCGGCGAGTGCCGCCACGAGACCACGGGAGACCCCGCATGGCCGACCACTACCCGTACCGCATCGCGACCCGGAGAGGGGACCTGACGCTGATCTGGCGTCCCGGAGAGGGCGATGCCCCCGATGAACTCGTCGTCGACGACCTCGGAGGGATCCTCGCGTTCCACGACCTCGGGACGCTGCAGGAGGACTGCGAGCGCAACGATCGGGAGCTCGTCCGGGAGGACGAAGCCGCTCTCGACCTGGTTGCCGTACGGCGGTGGGTCGAGCACCCCGCGCCCGGCTCGGTGTCGGCAGGGCTGCTGCTGGACGCGTGGAACTTCTTCGAAGACCTCTCCCACAGCCTGAAGGCCGGTCCGGGTCTTCCCTCCCAGGGGCCGATCCACGACAGCGCCTACGAAAAGATCTTCGGGGGCGACGCTCTCGACCCGGCCGCCGGAGAGGGAGCCTGGACGGACGGGGAGACCGCGGCCGTGCGCGCATTCCTCCGCGCGGGACTGGATCTCTGGGAGCAGGCCGTGCGGGGGTCGGGCACCGGCTGATCGGCCCTCCGGCACCTCCCCGCGCACCCGGCGCCGCGCCCGGAGCCGCGCCCGGAGCCAGGAGGGGGCGAGCGACACCGGGACCGTTCCGCTCGCGTGGCCCGCACCGCCCGGCGCCGCACCGGACCCGTTGTCAGAGGTCTGTCCTACAGTTCCCGTCACTTGATCACTGCGGGTGCGGGAGGCACGCATGGGGTGGGTGTCGGCAGGCGGCTACGAAGTCGCCCTCGACGACGGCAAGGTGGTGTGCCGCAACACGGCCGGGCGGCGGCTGAAATCCGTACCGTCCAAGATCGCCGACGATCCGGCGGTGGTGGGGCTGCGTCAGCTCGCCGAGTGGCTGGAGCGGCACGAACGGCAGTGCCTGGCCGACGTGGAGCGGTGGATGGTGCGCTCGCTGCCGGTGCCGTTCGCGGTCCTGGCGCGGGTGTGGCCGGACCCGGCCTGGCAGGCCGCCCTCCGCGATCTGGTGGTCACGGGGACGGACGGCGTGGTGGCCGGGTTCCTGCGGGACGCCGACCCCGAGCGCGGCCTCGGCCTGGTCGACCTCGACGGTGACACCGTCCGCCTCACCCCCGGCCTGGTCCGCCTGCCGCACCCGGTGCTCCTCGACGAACTGGAGGAACTGCGTGAGTTCGCCGTCGAGATAGGCATCGAGCAGCGCGCCCAGCAGCTCTTCCGCGAGGTGTGGCACCGACCCGCGGCGCTCGACGCCGAGGCCACCTCCGTCGAGGACCACGCGGGCGGTGTCTTCAAGGAACTGAGGTTCCTGCACGGCCGCGCGACCCAGCTGGGTTACCGCGTGCGCGGAGGCCACGCGGTGTGCTCCGTACTGGAGGACGGCCGCGGCGTCGAGGCCCGGGTGTGGGTCGGCGACTACGACGGCTACGAGGAGACGGAGACCGGCCCCCTGTGCTTCACCGACCCGGCGGGCCGGGTGCTGAAGCTCGGCCAGGTCGGGCCGGTGGCCTGGTCGGAGGGCATGCGCATGGCGGCCGCGCTGTACGCCGGACGCGACATCGAGGACGAGGAGCGTGCGGCATGACGACGCATGACGGCATCACGTACGACGGCGTCGCGTACGACGGGGCGGCCTCCGCCGCACTGCTCGACGCCGGTGCCGTACTGCCCCCGGGCACCACGGACCGGGAGGACGCCGACGTCCTCACCGTCCGCACGTACACGCACCCCGCGCTGGACGGGCGGGAGATCGTCCGGCTGGTGCCGGGCATGCTCGGCGAGGCGGAGGACCTCGCCCTGGACTTCCTCGGACTGGTCCGGGAGCCGCAGACGCACGAGGTCGGGCAGGTGCGCCGGGAGACCCTCGGCTTCCCCGCCTGGGCGCTGGTCAACGACCCGGCGAACGGGCACCACGCGCTGGCGCTGGTCAGGGACATCGAGCGGCTCGCCCGGCAGGCCAAGTCCCGCCCCGGTACCGCCAAGGAGGGCTTCGAGGAACTCGGCGAGCGACTCGGCCGGGCCGTGCCGCACTTCCTGCCCACCTTCTACGAGCAGGCCGCCCGCGTCTTCCTCCAGCACGGGAACACCACGTACGCGGCGGCCTTCTTCGGCAAGGCCCGCGAGGCGGAGCGGGTGCACGCGCTGACCGTGGACGAGGAGCGGCAGCGGGCCGTGTTCCTGGAGTTCGCCTTCGCCGGCGCGCTGACGGTCAAGGCGCTCAAGGAGCACGTGAAGGCCCTCGCGGCGCGGCTCACCCCGGCCGAGGCCTGGGCGCAGTACCGGCAACTGACCGTGGAGCGCTGCGCGGCGGGCATGCCGCCGTACGCGTCCCTGCCCCAGGACGCCCGCACCCTGATCAAGGCCGCGGGCCTGGACCGGGTCACCGAGGAGTGCGCCCTGGTAGCGGACCTGCTCGCGTCGCCCGCGGCGGTCCGGGCCCCCGCGTCCTTCTGGAACACCTACCGGGCGACGCTCGTCGTCCTCGCCGAACGGCAGCCCGCCGTACGGGTCCGGCTGCTGGAGATCATGCCGGCCGGGCTGGGCCGTTCGACGGAGGACGACGAGTTCTGGCTGGCGCTGCTCGCGGAAACCGGCGCCGACCGGCTGCTGACCGGCGAGGCCGAGGCGGACGGGGCCGACGCGGACGGAGTCGACGCGGCTGACTGGCTCGGCCGATGGGCACTGCACCGCAAGCACGGCTCCTCGGTCAGCGGCCGTTCACCGGCCACCCTCGCGCTCGTGGAGCGCATGGCTCCGCGCCTGCGCGCCCAAGGCCGTCCCGTGGACCTCTTCACGGGCCGCTGGCACGCCGCGGCCGACCTCGACCTGCTGGACCTGTGCGCGGCTGAGAGGGTGCCGCTGGCCCTGCCCGAGGCCGACGAGGACGTCTTCCTCCCGCTCGACCAGTGGCTGAAGGAGACCCGGCCCGGCCGACGGGACCTGACGGCCGTCGCGGCGGACCCGGGCTGCCGACGCCTGCTGTACCGGTCCGTCGGGAACCTGAGCGGCCACCGCCCCGGCGCCGGACTGCTGGAGGGACTGGCCGGGCACCCCGTGCTCGCCGAGGTGCTGCGCGAGTGGCTGGACGACACCGCCGGCGAACTGCACGGCGCGGCCGGGCTGCCCGACGCCCGCACGGCGCTGGAACAGCTGCGTCCGTTCCGTGCGATCGCCGCCCGGATCAGCCCGCAGGCCGTCGCCCGGGTCGCCGCACTCGACGTCGCGCCGCTGCTGGGCCGCACCCTGCGCGCCGGCATCCCGGACGAACTGGGCTGGCCCGCCCTCGACGAGGCGCTGCGGCGGCTGGACGCGGATACCCGGCGCGACCGCGACGACACGCTCGGCGTCCACGAGGCCTGGCCGGCGCTGATCCTCTCCCGCAGGCACAGGGTGATCGTCGTGGGGCCGCAGGACATCCTGCTGGAGCACGACCTGCGGCTGCCGGCGGAGCTGGACCGCTGGCAGCGTCCGTCGTTCCGTTACGCGGACGGCGAGCTGCTGGTGATGTGGCGGCACGACGGCAAGCAGTACGGCTACTGGTCGGCCCGCCCGTCCGAGGTGTTCCCGCTCGGCGGCGAGAAGCTCCCGCACTGGTACGGCAGCAGCGACGCGGGCGAGACCTCGATTCCGCTGCCGGGCGGCGGTCGCGCCACCGGCGGGCGCGCCCTGCACGCCGGCGACACGGTCCTGCCGCCCGGCCGCCGCGTCCTCGGGGACGGCACCTCGTACTGGCGCCGGGGACGGCAGGGACGGCAGCAGGTGTGGCTCGAGTACGACCCGGCCACCGGTACGCACGGGCGTGCCTCGCTGCCCGCCTTCCTGCGGTCCGGCATCCGCGAGGGCGCGACCCTGCTCCAGCAGCACTGCGCGGTGCTGCCCCTCCAGCCCGGCCTGGAGCACAGCCCGTTCGGCACGGACGGCACGGTCCTCGGCCACTGGGTGCGCACCGAGGGCGAGGGCGACGGGGCCCGCACCACCGTCGGCACGCCGGACGGCCGGACCGTCACCCTGCCGGCGGCGCACGGCCGGACCCCGGGAGTTCCGGTCGGTGTGCTGCGGCTGCCCGGCGGCGCCGAGTCCGTCGTCGTCGCCCAGTACCGCCAGGTCGCCCTGTGCGCGGGCGACGACAGCACCGGTGTGCGGGAGCTGGGCCGGGTGACGCCGCTGGAGCGGGGCGGCGAGTTCGCCGCCGGCACACGGCTCGTCCCGCCGGTCGACTTCTGGCACGCGCTGCGGCCGCGCGACGAGAACGCGTCGGCGGTCCTGCGGGCGCTGACCGACGAGCAGGCGGACGGGCTGCTGCGCGCCGGGGCCCGGGCGCTGGCGGAGCGGCAGGCGAAGGTGGCGGCGGCCGGCCGGGCGAACACGGCGGACGGGAGCGGGAGCACCTCGGGAGCGGGGGCCGCGAACGCCTCGGGAGCCGGCACCGGAAAGCCCGCCGTCCCGACCGCCGACGAGGTCCTGCGGAAGACCGTCTCCCGCTGCCTGCCCACCCTCACCGAGCCTCGTCTGCTCACCGGCGTCACCGCCCTGGTCCGCGCGGTGCTGCGCCTGGCGGAGTCCGTCGCCACGTTCGTGACGCCTCCGGCGGAGCGGCCCAGGGCGGAACGCGGGCGCATCGAGGGCATGTTCGCCGACTACAGCCCCGAGGATGGCGACGACCGGACGCTGCGCGAGGCGACCGCCGGTCTCGCCCGGATGGAGGGCTGGTGGGGCGGCGGGCAGCGCTGGAACGCGCTGCGCCAGATCCGCGCCGTGAACCACGTCCTGTCCGGGAGGCCCGCCGACGGCAGGCCCCTGCCCGGCCCCTCCCGGCTCACCGGGCCCGCCGACGGGTGGTCCAGCGACGAGTTCACCGTTCCGGGCATCGGCGTGGTGTGGCCGTCCGTGCTGGACGTGCTGCGCCCGCTCGCCTACCGCGCCGCCTCACCGGCCCTGACGGAGGCGCACCGCCGGGCGCTGCTGCTGCTGTTCGAGGCGATCGCGGAGGGCCCGCTGGCCGCGCCCGGGGGCGCGCTGCGCGAGATCGTGCTGAGCGAGCCGCGCGGCAAGCAGGAACGCGTGGGCCAGGTGCTGCGCCGGGAAGGCCGCACCGTCGTCGTCCTCGGCTGCCAGAGCGTCGACCACCACGCGGAGCGGGTGCACTGGCTGGCCCTGGACCACGACCCGGCCGACGCGTTCGGCGCGGTCGCGCACTTCACCCTGGAGAGGGAGACCGCACGCCCGCCGGTGTTCCCGGCCGACGCGCTGACCGCGGTGACCGGGCTGATCCGGGACAAGGGCCCCGCGCCCTGGCAGCCGGAGGCACCCGCCGCCCTGACCGCCGCGACCCGGAACGGGCTGGGTCCCGTGCAGGCGGCCCTGCTGCTCGCCGGGAATCCGCCGCAGCTCACCGACGAGGTGAGCGCCGCCACCGGGCTGAAGCCGCGGCAGAAGCAGCTCGGCGACGCGCTGCTGGACTCGCTGGAGCCCGGCGACCGGACGGCGCTCCTCGGCGCGCTGCTGCCCGGGGACCCCGGTGACCTCTGGACGTCCGGACCGGACACGGACACGGCCGGCCGGGTGTGGGCGGAGCGCCTCGCCGGGGTCGTCCGCCTGCCCGAGGACCTCGCCGGGGAGCTCTCCCTCGCAGGTCTGCCCGTCGGCCCCGTCGAGGAGGTGCTCAACCCGCACCGCACCCCCTGGATCAGCCGCACCACGGTGCAGCGGCCCGGCAAGAACGGCGACCTGGTGCCGGAGGACCCCGCGGCCCTGCCCGGACGGTACGACCTGGCCCATGCCGTGACCGCCCTGGCCGGGCTCGCCTACTTCCTGCCGTACGGGCACCTGCT
Organism: Streptomyces viridosporus T7A; assembly: GCF_008704515.1. Classification (NCBI taxonomy): domain Bacteria; kingdom Bacillati; phylum Actinomycetota; class Actinomycetes; order Kitasatosporales; family Streptomycetaceae; genus Streptomyces; species Streptomyces viridosporus. The sequence goes on along the minus strand of NZ_CP023700.1, from coordinate 953,709 downwards.
GCGCGCCGCCCTGCCGGAAGGGCTGGCCGCGCTGCGCCGCCGCGTCGCGGACCCGGGGCTGCTGCTCGACCTCGGCCTGGAGTGGACGGAGAAGGGCTCCTCGACCGCCGCCGAACTGCGCAAGGCGTACGGACTGCCCGCCACCGGCGGTGCCGACGCGCACGGTCTGACACACGTCGGCGAGGCACTGGTGCTGCGCCCCTGGTACGGCGAGCAGGAGACCGTCCTGGTCCGCCCGGGCGCCCTCACCGGGGCGGACGACCCCGTCTTCGCACTGGTCGAGGGGCTCGTCGGGCCCGGGTCGGGCCAGGGCATGCAGGCGCTGCGGACGATCCTGGACGACGGGCTCGCCCGCGCCCTCGCGGCCGGGACCGATCCCGAGGGGCCCGCGGGGTACGCCCAGGACCCCTCCGTCAGCGTGCCCGGTCTGGTCGCCGAGGTCGCCGAGGCCCACGGTCTGGGCGAGGACGCGGCGGCGCTCTACCTGCAACTGCTGGCCCTGCCCGACCCGACGGACCGCAACTGCGCCCGCTGGACGGGCTGGAAGCCCGCCCGGACGAAGAAGGCCCGCACCGAACTGGCGGCCACCGGCCTGGTCGTGGAGGCGAAGCGGACACGCGCCGGACGCACCCTCTTCCTGCCGTGCGGCTGGCTCGACCTGAAGTCCCCCGCGCTGCCGGTGGAGATCTGGAAGCGGGGCCTCTACCCGATCCGCGGTCACTCCCGCACGGTGCCGCCGATGCCGGTGCCCGAACTGTTCACGCGCGCGTGGGACCGCGTCCGCGCCGGCGATGCCCCGGCCTACGAGGAACTCACCACCCGCGCCACCCGCAAGGGCCGCCGCCGATGACCACCGTCCACCCGCACCCGGAAGAAACCGCGCCGATGACCACCGCTCTCCCTCCCGCTCCGGCCCGCCAGATCGTCCCGCCCGAGGACCGGTACGCGGCCGAACTGGCCTTCCTCGCCGCGTACGACGACGGACCGCGCCCGCCCGCCTGGCGGCTCACCCCGCGCGCGGTCGTCACGTTCGTCATGGGCAGCGACGGCCGCGCGCTGAAACTGCCCGACGGCGCCGAGGCGTCCGAGGGGGTGCCGCGCCGCCTGGTGATCGAGGACAAGTTCGTCGGCGACCGGGCGCTGGTCGAGCGGTGCGTGGTGACCCTCGCCGGGGAGCGCGGTCTGCTGCTCGTCGGCGAGCCCGGCACCGCCAAGTCGATGCTGTCGGAGCTGCTCGCCGCCGCCGTGTGCGGCACCAGCGGCCTGGTCGTGCAGGGCACGGCCGGTACCACCGAGGACCAGCTCAAGTACGGCTGGAACTACGCGCTGCTGCTGGCGCAGGGCCCCACCCGGCAGGCACTCGTGCCGTCCCCGGTCCTGACCGCCATGTCCCGGGGCGCCGTCGCCCGCGTCGAGGAGGTCACCCGCTGCCTGCCCGAAGTGCAGGACTCGCTGGTGTCGTTGCTCTCCGAGCGGCGGATCGCCGTGCCCGAACTGGCCGGCACCGAGGACGCCCTGGCGCACGCGGCACCCGGCTTCAACCTCATCGCCACCGCCAACCTCCGCGACAAGGGCGTCTCCGAGATGTCCGCGGCCCTCAAGCGCCGCTTCAACTTCGAGACGGTCGGCCCCATCGGGGACCTCGACGCGGAGACCGCGCTGGTGCGCAGCCAGGCGCGGGCGTCCGTGGCACGGGCCGGGGCGCCGTTCCAGGTCGACGACGCCGTGCTGGAAGCCCTGGTCACCGCGTTCCGGGACCTGCGCGAGGGCCGGTCGGCGGAGGGCTGGGAGGTGGAGCGGCCGTCGACGGTGATGAGCACCGCGGAGGCCGTGTCCGTGGCCGGCGCGCTCGCCCTCGCGGCGGCGTACTTCCCGGGCGACCGCGACGTGCTCGGACTGCTGCCCGGCCACCTGCTCGGCGTGGTCCGCAAGGACGACCCCGCCGACGCCGCCCGGCTGCGCGGCTACTGGGACGGCCCCGTCCGGCGCCGGGCCGAGCAGGGTTCCGCCACCTGGCGCACCCTGTGGGACCTGCGCACCGTCCTGGAGGGCTGACGGCCGTGTCCCTCTCCCACGGGGCCGCCTCCGCGGCCCCCGCCCCGGACGGTTCCCCCGCCTCGCCCGACGAGGCGCTCGCCGTCCTCACCGGCCCGTCCGCGCCCTACCTCGTCGGCGTACGACACCACGCGCCCTCCCTGGCCGCCGCCGTGCCCGCGCTGCTGGACGGGGCGGAGCCGGAGGTGCTGCTCGTCGAACTGCCCGCCGAGATGCAGCCGTGGCTGCCCTGGCTGGGGCACGAGGAGACGCGGGCCCCGGTGGCGCTCGCCGCCGCTCCCGGGGACGGGAGCGGCGGGGGGCCGGCGTTCTACCCGTTCGCCGACTTCTCGCCCGAACTGGCCGCCGTGCGCTGGGCCGCCCGGCGCGGCGTGCCGGTGGTCGCCTGCGACCTGCCGCTCGCCGACCGCGCGTGGACCGAGGGGCGGCGGGCCGCGGGGGCGCGGGCCGGCGGTCCGGGCCTCGCCGCCGCCCTGCGGTCCCGGGTGACGGGCCGCCCGGGGGACGACCTCTGGGACCGGCTCGTCGAGGCGGCCGCCCCCGGCTCCCCGCCCGAGGCCCTGCGCCGGGCCGCCCTGCTCACCGGGTGGGCGCTGCGCGAGGACGCGGCCGCCTCGGGCGGCGTACCGGAGCTGGACCTGCGGCGCGAGCGCTGGATGCGGGCCCGGCTGGCCGAGGCCACCGCGCGGGGCGAGCGGGCCGCCGTGGTGGTCGGCGCGTTCCACGCCCCGGCGCTCGTACGGCAGGACGCCGGGGAGGAGAGCGAGAAGGAGGCCGGCGAGGAGAACGAGGAGGCCGCGACGGCCGCCGCCGCGCGGCGGCCCGCCTGGACCACCTCGCTGATCCCGTACACCTACGCCCTCCTCGACGAGCGGTCCGGCTACCCGGCCGGCATCCGGGATCCGGAGTGGCAGGACATGGTCCTGCGCGCGGCGGGCGACCCGGCGGCGCTGGAGGAGGCGCTGACGCGGGCGGCCGTACGCGTCTGCGCCGAACTGCGCGGCCTCGGTCACCCCTCGGGCCCCGCCGACGCCCGGGAGATCGGCCGGCTCGCCTCGGACCTCGCCCGGCTGCGCGGCCTGCCCGCGGCGGGCCGCGGCGAACTGGTCGAAGCCGTGCAGACGGTGCTCGCGCAGGGCGAGCCGTACGGCCGGGGGCGGGCCGTGGCACGGGCGATGGAGCGGGTGCTCGTCGGCACGCGCAGCGGGCACCCCGCCCCGCAGGCGCCGCGCAGCGGCCTCACCCCCGCGGTCGAGGCCGAGGTGGCACGGCTCGGCCTGCCCGGCCCGGCGACGGACGGCCCGAGCCCCTCACGGGACCTGCGGCTGGACCCGCTGCGCTCCGACCTCGACCGGCGCCGCGAACTGCTGCTGCGCCGGCTGACGGTGTGCGGGGTGCCCTACGGGGAGGTCAGGGAGGTCGTCGGCGCGGGCGGCGCCGAAGCCCTCACCTCCCGCTGGGAAGTGCGCTGGACCCCTGCCACGGCGGCCGTGCTGACCGCGGCCGGCGTGCGCGGAGTCACACCCGCACAGGCCGCCGAAGGCGTCCTGCGGGAACGGCGGCGCCTGGAGCGCGACGAGGGAGGGCCGACGGCCGCACAGGCCCTCGAAGGGCTCGAACGGGCGGCGGAGTGCGGTCTGGCCGCGCTCGCGGACGAACGGCTCGGCGACGTCGCCGACGTCCTGCCCGGGGCCGGCACCCTGCCGGAACTCCTCGCCGGCCTGGCCCTGCTGGACCGGCTGCGGGCCGGTCACGTCCCGGGACTCGGCGTCGAGCCGGACCGCGAGGCCCGGGCGGCCGCCGTCGCGGAGCTGCTCACGGAGGCGGCGGTGCGGCAGGTGGACGGTCTGACCGGGTCCGAGGACCCCGCCGACGCCCACGCCCTGCTCGAGCTCTCCCACCGGGCCGACCTGTCGGGCGGCATCCGGCTCGCCGACGCCCTGGGCCGCCTGTGCGCCGACGGCTCCCCGCTGATGCGCGGTGCCGCCGGGGCCGTGCGCGTCCTGCTCGGGCACGAGGACGCGCGGGCCTTCGGCGACCGTGTGGCCTCCTGGGTCGACGGGGCCACCGACCCCGACTCCCGCGCCGGGCTCACCGCCCGGCTCGGCGGACTGCTGACCGCCGCGGGCCCGCTGCTGGAGGCGGCGGCGCCCGCGCTGGAGCCGCTGCTCACCCGGGTGTCCGAACTGCCCGACCGGGCGTTCCTCGACTGGCTCCCCGCGCTGCGCGGCGGCTTCGACACCCTGAGCCCCGCGGCCCGCGACCGTCTCCTCGCGTCCGTCGAGGAGCGCCTCGGCACCGCGCGCGTCGCCGACACGGACGGTGTCGACCCGGCCGCGCTCGCCGCCTGGACCGGGGCGGACCTCGCGGCCCGCGAGACGCTGCGGTCACTGGGACTGCTGCCCGCGCCGGGCGGAGGCCCGGCGGAGGACGACCCGGCGGGCACTGCGCCGGGGGGCCCGCGGAGCGGCGACCCGGACGGCGGTGCCCCGGGGGACACCACCGCGAGGCCCGGACCGGGCGCCGCGGCGACGGGCGGCACCGCCGGGGCCGCGGCACCCCGGGCCGCGGACCACCTCCTCGCCCCCGCCGACCGCTGGCGCCTCCTCCTCGGCCGCCGCACGGACCGGCTGCCGCCGTCCGCCGCACCGCTCGCGACCGCGCTGGACGAGCTGTACGGCAGCGGACGCGGCGAGGGCAGCCGGGGGGACCTCACGGGCCCGGGAACCGGCGGTGGACGCCAGGCACCGTATCCCGGGGTGCGGGAGTGGTCCGAGGAACTGGCCGTGCTGTTCGGGCCGGGCATCCGGGAGGAGGTGCTGGCGGCGGCCGCCGCATCGGGCCGCAGGGACGTCCTCGCCGAACTGGACGCCGACAGCGTGCGGCCCTCGGTGGACCTGCTGCGCACCGTGCTGCGGCACGCGGGCGGGCTGCCCGAGGCACGGCTGGCCGCACTGCGCCCGCTCGTGCGGAGACTGGTCGACGCACTGACCCGGCAACTGGCCACCCGCCTGCGCCCCGCCCTGCACGGCACGACCCTGCCGCGCCCCGGCAGACGGCCCGGCGGCGGCCTGGACCTGCCCCGCACCCTGCGGGCCAACCTGGCGACCGCGCGCCGCGGCCCGGACGGCACGGTGCGGGTGATCCCCGAACGCCCGGTCTTCCGTACCCGGGGACGCCGGGCCGCCGACTGGCGGCTGATCCTGGTCACGGACGTGTCGGGGTCCATGGAGGCGTCCACGGTGTGGGCCGCGCTGACCGCCTCGGTGCTGGCGGGGGTGCCCACGCTCTCCACCCACTTCCTGGCGTTCTCCACGGAGGTCATCGACCTCACCGGGCACGTGGACGACCCGCTGTCGCTGCTGCTGGAGGTCAGCGTGGGCGGCGGCACCCACATCGCCGCGGGGCTGCGGCACGCGCGCGCACTCGTCACCGTGCCGTCGCGCACCCTCGTCGTGGTCGTCAGCGACTTCGAGGAGGGCTACCCGCTCGGCGGCCTGCTCGCCGAGGTCCGCGCGCTGGTCGGGGCCGGCTGCCACGTCCTGGGCTGCGCGAGCCTCGACGACACGGGCCGGCCCCGCTACTCCACGGCGGTCGCCGGTCAGCTCGTCGCCGCGGGCATGCCCGTCGCCGCCCTCAGTCCGCTCGAACTCGCCCGCTGGGTAGGGGAGAAGATCGCATGACCCCGGACCTGCCTCCGGTCGCTCCGTCCGTCACCGCCGAACTCGTCGAAGCGCTCTCGCCCCGGCTCCGCAAGCGGCTGGACGCGGGCGTCACCAAGCTCGTGGCGCGTCCGGCCGTCCGGGAGGGCGACACCGTGCGGATCGCCGTGGACGACGAGACCGACGTCGTCCTGCACGCGCCCGGCGGGACGGTGACCGGCGCGGACGCGATCCGCTGCGGATGCCTGCTGGCCCCCGACTGCCTCCACCGGGCGGCGGCGGCCTCGGCCGCACCGGTCGCCGCCGAAGCCCCGCCCCCGTCCCCGGCTCCTGCCGAGGCCGCGGAAGCGCGGGAAGGGACGGAACCGGTGCCGGGGACGGGACCGGCGGCGCAGCCGGACCGGACCGGGCCGGCGGAGACCGAGACCGCCACCGCCGAACAGCGCGCCGCCGCCCGAACGGTGTGCGACGCGGCCGCCGCCGTCCTGGAGGCCGGCGCGGACGGTGCCGGCGCCGTGCTCCAGGCGGGGCTCCTGCACGCCGCGCACACCGCCCGCCTCGCCGGCCTCCCGCGGGCCTCCGCCGCGGCGGTCTCCGTGGTGACCGGGGTGCGTGCGGCCCGCTCCGCCGACCCCGGGTACCGCCTCGCCGACCTCGCCGGCGCGCTGGCGGACGTCCTGGGCGTCGCCCACCGCCTCCCGCACGCCACCGGCCCGGACCTGACCGAACTGCGCGGCACGGCCCGGCAGCCGTACCGCCCGGACGGCTCCCTGCGTCTGTACGGGCTCTTCTCCGAACCTGTCCTCACGGCGACCGGCTACGCGGGCGCGGTCACCTGGACCGCCGACGCCGACGGACGCCTGTACACGGTGTCGGACGTGGCTCCGGGCGGCCCCGCCCGGGCGACCGGCGCCGCCGACCGGGCCGTACGGATCGGCGACACCGCCCTGACCCACCGTGAACTGTCGCGCGCCGGGCTGGCCGTGTCCGGTGCCACCGTCTCCCCGACGGGCCGTCTCGGCGCGGGGGCCGGGGTGCGGGCGGTCCGCGCGTCCGGCGCCGCCTGGCACGCCGAGCCGCTGGACCGGCTGTGGGCCGTACCCGCCGCCGAGCAAGTGGCCCGGGCCCTGAAGGGCGGACAGGACCTGCTGTTCCTCGAGGTGACCCTCACGGGCACGGTGCGGGAGACGACGGGCGACTGCCTGCTGGCCGACTGCGCGGGCCTGCCCCTGCGGCTGGCCACCGCCCACGACGATCCCTCGCTTCCCCACCGCGACAACCTCCGCCTGCTCGCCGCCGCCCGGGGCAGCCGGCTGCGGATCGTCGCGCGCCTGGTGCCCGAGCCGCTTCCGCGCGCCCTGCTGCTCGCCGTCGAGCACCCCACCGACCCCGCCGCCCGGGTGGACCTCGGCCTGGACCGCCTCCGGCACGCGGACCTGCCCGCCGGAGCGGTCGCCCCACCGGCCGAGGCCGCCCCCACCGCGGACGAGGTCCCCCTGCACCTGCTGCGTCGCCGCGTCCACCAGGCGGTGTCGGGAGGCCGCCGTGTCCTCGCCTCCGCCGGGAGCGTCTCGGGCGACGCCGTCCGCCTGCGCCGTCTCGGCCTCGCCACCGCGGGCGACCTCCTCGACGACCTCCACGCCGCCGCCGCGGACCGCTCCCGCGACGCCTTCGGCCGCCTGCTCCCGGCCGACACGGACCACTTCGCCCGGGCCTGGCTCGCCGCCGCCGTCTACACCGACGCGGTCGAACGGGCCCTGTGCGCGGGCGGCTGGGGGGCCGCCACGACCGGGACACCCTCCTCGGAGCCCTCTTCCGCGACCCTGGCCAGGGGGTGACCCGTACGGCTTGCGGGGCCCCGCCGGTCGTCTCAGCCGGCGTACACCCGGCCTTCCTTCACGAGGTAGTGCACCGGGTCCGAGCAGCCGACGGACGGGGTGACCAGCAGGCTCACGGTGAGCGGCGCGGGCTCGGTGCCGGCCGTCGAGAACTGGCACACGGCGCCCTTGCCGGTGAGCGGGTACCAGAACCAGCCGTCCACGTCGCCCACGGTCACGCGATCGGTCTCCTTCCAGACACCGCCGGTCTTCGTGTACACCTGCAGGCGCACGGAGGCCGCGTACCCGTCGTCGGCCGAACGCAGCGCGGTCAGGGTGATCCGGTGGTCGGAGCCGAGGACCGCCGACGCGATCTTCTGCTTCTGCGGCGCCGCGGGCTCCGCGCTCGACGCCCCGGCGCCGGCCGCGCCGAGCGCGGCGGCCAGCAGGACGGTGAGGGCCGCGGCCGTGCCGCGCCGGGTGAGAGAGCGGGTCGGGTTCATGTGTTCCCCCGGTGGGACGAGTGGGAGTGACACGGAAGGTCGTTCTGCCCCCGTGCACCGATTCAGACCCTTCGTACCACCCGGAGGTTGCACACCCGCGCGGAATCCGTCCGGACGGGGCCGGCCCGCGCCCGCCCGGCGCGCCGCGGTGCCCTCGACGGCGCCGCGCCTCGGCCGACCGTGTCCGGCCCGCCGAGGCGCGGCTTCCGCCGGTCACGTGCGTCACGTGGCCCCGGCGCCGACGGCGGGGCGGTCCTCGCCGGTCAGGGCGCGGGCGAGCGACATCCTCGACAGCGCGAACACGCCCACGGCGATCAGGGCCACGCCCAGCAGCTGGGGGAGGAGCCACCAGCCCGTCCGCACGTACTCCTCGTAGACCGTGAGCCCGAGGGCCAGGCTCATGCTCGCGTCACCGAGCGTGATGGCGGGCTGGGACGCCACCAGCGGCCCGGCCTGCATCGCGTTCTCCAGGAGGAACAGCGCGGTCCCGCCGAAGACGGCGAAGCCGTAGGTCTGCCAGGTGGTGAGGAACGCGGTCACGCCGCCGTCGTCGAGCGTGTGCATCGACGTCTTCATCAGGGCCGCCGTCATCGCGTACGCGACGGCGGTGGCCAGCCCGAAGCAGGCGGCGCGGCCCCGCCCCTCGGGCCGGCGGAGCGCCGTGACCACCAGGGCGACGATCACGACGGAGCAGACGGCGAGCGCCGGGACCCATCGGTCCATCGGCGCGTGGGTGCGGTTGCCCACGGGCGACGCGGCGACGAGGACGACGGCGAGCCCGGCCACGACGGCGGCCACGGCCACCCAGCCGAGCCGGGACATCCGCCCGTGCAGCAGCACGGCGGCGATGACCAGGGTGAGCGGCAGCTCCAGCACGAACAGGGGCTGGACGACCGTCAACGGCCCCGTCGCGAGGGCCACGGCCTGGCAGACGGCTGCGGCGATGACGGCGACGATGCCGGCGAGCCAGACGGGGTGCCGCAGCAGGTCGAGCATGAGCCGGGCCCGGAGTTTGTCGGAGCGGGGCACGCTCAGCGCGGCCTTGCGCTGGAGGACGGTCGCGAGAGCGTTGCTGAACGCGCCGCTCAGCGCGAACAGGACCGGTATGAGCATGTCCACCGTGATCCTCCAGGACGACGAGACGGCCCACCCCCGGTCCTGCCATGGTGGCGTGCTCCCCCCGGTCCTCGCGAACCGCTCGGGGCGTGCCACGGAGCACTCGGCCGCCGGAGCCGACCGGAAGGGGCCGTCCGGCGGCGCTCGGGGACCGCCGCCGGACGGCGCGAGCCGGATCCCGCCGAACGAATGGCGCGGCCTCGCCGTACTGGCCGCGGGAGACGCCGGAGACGCCGGAGACGCGGAAAACACGGGAGACGCCGGAGACGCGGGAACCCGCTCCGCGGGGAGCGGCCGGCCGCCGGACGGTGAGGACCGGTCGCCGCGGTGCCGGAGCCCGGGGCGGCGGTGACGGCGGTGGTGACGGTATTCCACGTTTTATGATCATCCGGTGCCTCCTGTTCCCGGATGGGTCCTGCTCTCGTCGGGGTGCGCGCCCGTCCTGCTGATCGCGGGCTGGGTGGTCGCGGCGTCGCTGGAAGGCCCCGCCTACGATCCCGCCACTCAGACGATCAGCGTCCTGGCGGCCCACGGGGCGCCGGGCTACTGGGTGATGACCGGGGCGTTCCTCGCGCTGGGCGCCTGCCACCTGCTCACCGCCTGGGGGCTGCGGGCGGCCGCACCGGCCGGGCGCGTGGCGCTGGCCGGCGGGGGACTGGCGGCGCTGGTCGTGGCACTGTTCCCGACGCCGAGCAGCGGGGGGTCCCTGCACCACGGTTCAGTGGTCGTGGTCGGGTTCGTGCTCCTGGCCGTGTGGCCGGTCCTGGCCGCCGGTGGCGGAGACGTGCCGTGGGCGCTCCGGCCCGCGCCCTCGGCCGCGGCGGCTGCCGTGATGGTCGTCGGCGCGCTGTGGTTCCTCGTCGAGGTCCACCGGGACGGTGTCGCCGGCGTCGCGGAACGGGCGGTGACGCTTGCTCAGTCCCTCTGGCCCTTCGTCGTCGCCGCGTCGTGTCTCCGTCGTCCGGGGGACCGGGACGAGCCGTCGGCATGACCGGTGCGGGCGCCTCGCCGCACACGGACGGACCGGCCGGTCAGGCGCCGGAGGACGGGGGCTTCGCGCACCGTTCCCGGTCCGGATTCCGCTCCCGGGTGGACCCGTCGCACGGGGAGCCGCGCGAAGAGCCGTGCATACGAACGCCGCTGCGTGGTAGCCGGAAGCCGAAGCACACAGAGTCGAAGGAGTCGTCATGTCGTTTCTCTGGGCCATCATCGCCGGACTCATCATCGGTCTGCTGGCCAAGCTGGTCCTGCCGGGACGTCAGCCCATCCCGCTCTGGATGACCGTCCTCCTGGGCATCCTCGGCGCGGTGGCCGGAAACGCCCTCGCCTCCGCCTTCGGCGTCCGCGACACCGGAGGCGTCGACTGGATCCGCCACATCTTCCAGATCGGCATCGCGGCTGCTCTGATCGCGTTCGTCACGCCTATGTGGACCCGCCGACGCCACCACGCCTGACCGCTCGCGCCGCACCCCGTCGGCAACCGGCCGACGGGGTGCGGCGCGTCCGGGTTCCCGCGGCCGTTCTGACGCGCCGCCACGGCGGTCGTGGGCAGCGGCCTCTCCGGCCCGCATGCCACACGCGTCGGACGAGCCGAGGACGGCCGTGCCCGCTTCGCACCGTGCGGCCGAGGGGGGACGAGACGGGGCGTCGCAAGGGCGGACCGGCGAAGCGACCGCGCCGGAATCCGGTTTCCCGTACCGGCCCGGTCCCTCAGCAGGGTTTGCGCCAGACACCCAGTTCCGGCTTCTTGAGCATCGACGACAGCCGCAACTCCCGGGCCATGGGGCAGAAGTCGGCCGCGGGCCGCGCGTACTCCACGTGGAAGACCGCCTTGCCCGCCGCGACGAAGGGCTCGAGCCGTTCGCATTCCCCGTACTGGGCGCACTCCTCGTTGACCGCGAAGTCGAAGTCGTCCAGCAGGTGGGGGATCTGGGCCAGGTCGTTCTTCAGGCCCACGGCCAGACCGCGCTCGTGCGCGATGTCCGCGATCATGCGGTTGTAGCGGAGCTGGTCGCGGGCCGTGAGCGGGAAGCCGGTGTCGTCGGCGTAGCCCTCGACCAGGTCCGGTTCCACCGCGTCGAAGCCCTTGTCCCGGCACATGTCGAACCGGCGTTCCATGAGGGGCCGGAGCGTCGACACCCGGCGGATGTCCAGCCAGCGTTCGCCGCGCCAGCCGTTGGGCCTGCCGAGCAGTGAGCGGGGGAAGTCGTCCCGGTCGGGGCGGAAGTCCTCCCAGGCGCCCACGTTGACGTAGCAGATCACCTTGCGGCCGTCGCGGTGCAGACGGGCGACGTCGGCCGCGGTGTTCTCGAAGCCGTCGATGTCGTAGACGGGCACGTCGACCGAGGGGTCCACCCTGCCGTCGAGCTGCCACTGCCAGGCCAGCCCGGGGCGCGGCTGCCACACGGCGCGGGTGCGCGGGTCGGCCGTGCGGTCGTCCTCGCCGGAGCACGCGGTGAGGGCGGCCAGCAGGGCCAGGACGACGGCGAAGGCCGGTGCGAGCCGCCTCACCGCTCCTCCCCGGCCAGCGCGGGGGTCAGCCGGGACCACGGGTTGGGGGGTTCCCCCGTCACCGGACCGCACACCGCCGCGCCCCGCTCGCGCGCGGTGCGCACGGCGAGCGGCACGAGCGGTTCCGGCACCCCGTAGACGAGGTGGCACAGCCGCCCGGGCGGCTGCCGCACGGTCCACGAGGGGCGGCTGAACGCCGATACGTACGTGGACCAGTGGCCCTCGAAGGTGACCGTCAGATCGGCGAGGCGGGCGTAGCCGGGAGCGGGGTGGACGCCCGGGTTGAGGACGACGGTCGAGGCACCGAGCCGGCGGACGGACCGCACCAGCCTGCGGCAGGCCGGCAACCCGTCCGCGGCGGAGGTCACCCGGTCCAGGAAGCAGCCGTCGGCGGCGTACCACTCCCGGTGTCTGCGCAGGTCCTCGGCGATCTCCGCCGGGTCGCGCGTGCCGTAGTCCGTGTCGATGTAACCGAGCGGCCGGGCGCCCGCCGCCCGCAGCGCCCCGGCCGCGGCGGCGAACGCCGGGTCGGGGGCGTGGCCGGGCCCGTTCGCGGGGTTGAGGACGACGGCGTAGGTGCGGGCGGCGCGGGTGATGAGCCGGTTCCAGGCGGCCGGGTCCTCGGCCGGATGCACGTACAGCGGAATCAGCAGGCTCATCGCACCGATGCCCCCTCGGCCGCCCAGAGCGCCGTCAAGGAGGAGTCCAGGGAGTGGGCCGGGCGCCAGCCGAGGGCGTCGCGGGCGGCGGTGATGTCGGAGCACTGCCACGACACCCGCGCGGACCGCGCCGATCCGCTCGTCCCCTCCTCCACGATCCGCCCCCGGAAACCGGCCACGTCCGCCAGTGTCCGCACCAGTTCGCGCACCGGTACCGCCTCGCCGCCGGAGACGTTGAGGACCGGTGGCAGCGGCCCGGGTGCGGTGACCGCCAGGTGCGCCGCCCGGGCCACATCGCGTACGTCCACGAAGTCGCGGTGCGCGGACAGGTCACCGAGGCGCAGGGCCGCGCCCGGGTCGGACCCGGCGTCCCTCAGCAGGGCGGTGACCCGGCCGGGCAGCCCGGTGGGCGGGGCGCCCGGGCCCACCGGGTTCCCCACCCTCAGCACCACCGCGTCCAGTCCCGAGGCGGTCACCGCCACCGTGCCCGCCAGCTTGGTCGCGCCGTACGGGCCGGCCGGGCGGGTGGCCGCCGACTCCGCCACCCGGACACCGGGTGCGCCGGGACCGTACTCGGCGGCCGAGCCCAGATGGACCAGGCGTGCCCCGGGCGCCGCCTCCCGCAGCGCCGCGCACAGCACGGCGGGGCCGCGGGCGTTCACCTCCGCGAGGGTGACGGCGTCACCGCCGGTCGCGCCCGCGCAGTTGACGACCGCGTCGGGCGCGGCCGACGCCAGCGCCTTCGCCAGGTGCCGCGGGCGGTCGGACGCGAGGTCGACGGTGACCTCGGCGGCGGGCGAGCGGCCGCCGGCGAGCACCCGCGTGCCCGGCAGGGCGCGCAGCCGCTCGGCGACGTGGCCGCCCAGGTAACCGGTGGTGCCGAGAACGAGGATGCGCATACGGGCTCAGGCTCCCTTGAGCAGAAGCGACTTGCGGTTGGTGAACTCGGCGTTGGCCCGGTCGTAGTCGTCGGGGCGGCCGATGTCCAGCCAGTATCCGTCGAACTCGTAGGCGTGCGGCGGACGTTCGGCGGCGAGCAGGTCCAGCACCAGCTCGTCGAAGCCCAGCGGGAGCCCGGCCGTGTAGGGGTCGAGCGTGGCCCGCGAGACGCCGTAGACGCCCATGGACACCCGGTAGTCGATGCTCGGCTTCTCGGTGAAGGCGACGACCCGGCTCGCGTTCGTGGTCAGCACCCCGAAGTCGATGTGCACCCTGCGGGCGTAGGTGGCGATGGTCAGCGGCGCGCCCGACGCCTCGTGCCGGCGCAGCACGTCGGCGTAGTCGAGGTCGGTGAGCACGTCGCCGTTCATCACCAGGAAGTTCTCCGGCAGGCGGTCGCGGAGGGGGAGCAGCGGGCCCATGGTGCCCAGCGGGCTCTCCTCGGTGGCGTAGTCGACGCTCATGCCCCACTGCGAACCGTCCCCCACATAGGCCCGGATGATCTCGCCGAGGTGGCCGATGGCGATGGTGCAGCGGGTGAAGCCGGCCGTGGACAGCTGACGCAGCACGATCTCCAGGATGGCGTGCTGGTCGCCGATCGGGACGAGCGGCTTGGGCAGCGCGGTGGTGTAGGGCCGCAGCCGGACGCCCTTTCCGCCGGCCAGGATCACTGCGTGCATGGGATACCTCCTGCATGGACGTGCCGGACGGGTCAGATGTTGTAGATGCCGGTCTTGTAGCGGGCCAGGTTGGCCGGGTCGCCGAAGAACTCCGCGGTCCGGGTGAGTCCTTCCGCCAGCGTGCGGCGGGGGCGCCAGCCGGTCGCCGCCGTCAGCCGGGTCGCGTCGGCGACCAGCCGCATCACCTCGGAGCCCGCGGGTCGCAGCCGCTCGGGGTCCTCCCGCACGTCGAGGGGGGAGTCCATGACCTTGCCGATCAGCGCCACCAGGTCGCCGACGGAGACCTCCTCACCGGTCCCGGAGTTGAAGGTGCGGCCCACGACCCGCTCCGCCGGCGCGGTGCCCACCGCGAGGAACGCCTGCGCGGTGTCCTCGACGAAGGTGAAGTCCCGGGTCGGGCGCAGGTCGCCGAGGGTGATGGTGCGCTGCCCGGCCGCCACCTGGCCGATGACGGTGGGGATCACCGCGCGCATCGACTGGCGCGGGCCGAAGGTGTTGAACGGCCGCAGCGTCACCACGGGCGTGTCGAAACTGGCGTGGTAGCTGTCGGCCAGCCGGTCGCCGCCGGCCTTCGAGGCGGCGTACGGGGACTGGGTGTTGATGGGGTGGTCCTCGGTGATCGGCACGGTCTGCGCGGTGCCGTACGTCTCGCTGGTCGAGGTGTGGACCAGACGCGGCGTCCCCAGGGCGCGCACCGCCTCCAGCACGTTGAGCGTGCCGGTGACATTGGTGTCCACGTAACTGTGCGGCGCCCGGTAGGAGTAGGGGATCGCGATGAGCGCGGCCAGGTGGTAGGCGCAGTCGGCGCCCTCGAGCAGACCGCGGACCGAGCCCGGGTCGCGCACGTCACCGAGGACGATCTCGACGTGCTCGAGCAGGTCGGCGGAGAGGGTCTCCAGCCAGCCGTAGGAGGAGAACGAGTTGTACTGGACCATGGCCCTGACGCGATGGCCGGAGGCGACGAGCGCCTCGGTGAGGTGCGAGCCGATGAATCCCTCGGCCCCGGTGACGGCGGCGAGCGGTGCGGAAGTCAACTCTGGTGTCCTTTCGTCCGGTCGAGCGGCGGGGGTGCCGGTGTTCCACGGGGTGGGCGGCGCGCACGGTGCGGCGGCCCGGTGATCAGGCGTGCGGGGAGGGCCTGCCGAGCAGACGGACCGCACAGACCGCGAGCAGGGCGGCGGCCGCGCCGCAGCCCAGAGGCAGTACGGCCGGGCCCGGCGGCAGGTCCAGCAGGGTGACCGCCCCGGCGGCGCCGGCGGTCAGGAGGCACAGCACGGCAGGGGGCCAGGCCACGCCGAACGCCTGGAGGAGCAGGGCGGTCCACAGGGCCGCCGCGAGCGGCAGCGCGGCCGTCCCGGAGCCGGTGAGGAGCACCGGGGGCAGCAACAGCAGGAGGTAGGCGAGGAGGCAGAGGCCGAGGATCGCGGCCGAGCGGAGCCGGAACGCCCGGGGCGTCGCGCTCACCCGCAGCGCGGCGACCGACCAGCCGCGGTAGCGGTACAGCAGCCACTCGGCCGGTCCCATGCTCACGGTCAGCGCGATCACCGCGTACGGGTCCTGCCGGCCCACCAGCACCACGAGCACCGCGGCGGCCAGCCCGAACAGCCCGTACGGCAGGGAGGAGTTCAGCCGAGGCCTCGGTCCGCCGGGAGCGGCCGGGGCGGTGAGGCCGGTCCACAGGACCCGTGCGGCGGAGGCGAGCGTGGCCAGCAGCGCCAGCAGGGGCAGACCGGCCCGCGGCAGCGGTCCGGGATCCCACCAGGGCAGTACCGCGGCGCCGGCGGCCAGCGGGCTGAGCGCGGCCAGCAGCAGCCGCTCCCGGGCCAGTACCAGCAGCACGCCCGCCGCCGCGAGGTACAGCGACTGGGCGGCGGCCGCCGCGGTCACCGGACCGCCCCCGGCGTACAGGGCGGCCGGGACCGTGGCCACCGCCGCGCCCAGCAGGGCCCCGGTCAGCAGGGTGCGGGCCGCCTCCCGGCGCCCCGTCACCAGCCGCAGGTGCGCGCGGTGCCCCAGCGCCTGCCCCCACGCCCAGGAGACGACGCCCGCCAGGATCAGGGCGGGGGCGTGCCGGTCGGCGCGCCACAGCGGGGCGGTGAGCAGGTAGGCCAGGGCCGGGAGCGCGAACAGCACGCCCCGCAGCAGGCACCGCACGGTGTCCGGACGCCAGGGGTCGGCCGCGGCGGGCGGCTCGGGGAAGGTCCGGGGCACCCTGTCGTACAGCGCCGAGGCGAGGGAGAAGAGGTTCGGATGCCCGTACCGGTGCCGGATCACCTCGGCGGAGAGCCCCTCCGCCTCCAGCAGCGCGGCCACCTCGTAGGGGTGGACGGCCGGACCGACGCGGTCGGCCAGGTCGGCGGCGAGCCGGCTGACCGCCTCCTCGTCCGGGCCCTGCTCCGGCAGCCGGAGGGTGAGCGTGCGGTCGTCGCCGGGCCGGACGCGTCTCCGGCCCGGCCGGGCGATCCGCAGGGCGAGCGTGTCCTGCTCCGCGCCGCCCGGCTCCAGGGCCATCGGGCCGCTCACAGCGCCATGCTCCTCGTCTCCGTGCCGGCCGGGACCCGTAGATCCGGCGGGGGACGGTCGGTGGTGCGGGGCCGGACGAGCGCGGGGACGCCCGGCTGCCGCACGGCCGCCCGCTCCGACAGCTCCCGGTAGACGGAGCGGAAGGTGTCGATGGTCTGCCGGAGGGTGAACTGCTCGATCACCCGCAGCCGGGCCGCCTCGCCCATCGTCCGGCGCCGCGCGGGGTCGTTCAGCAGGTCCAGCGCGGCGGCGGCCATCGCGGCCGGATCGCGCGGCGGGACCACCAGACCGGTCCCGCCGACGGCCTCCCGCACCCCGCCCACGTCGGTGGAGACGGTCGCCCGCCCGCACGACATGGCCTCGATCAGCGTGAACGGGAACCCCTCGCTGATGCTGGACAGCATCACCACGTTCCCGGCCGCGTAGGCGTCCCTGATGTCCTCCACGCGCCCCTCGAACGTCACGGCGTCCGCGTGCCCCAGTCCGGCGGCCAGGGCCTCGCAGCGCTCCCGGTAGCCCTCGCCGCCCCGGGGCGTCCCGCCGAACAACCGCAGCCGTACGCCGGGCAGCCGGTCCCGGACGAGGGCGAAGGCGCGGATCAGGGTCTCCAGGTCCTTGATCGGGTCGACGCGCCCGGCCCAGCTGAGGGTGAGGGCCTCCGGCTCCGGGCCCGCCGGGGGGAAGGCGGCGGGGTCGACGCCGTTGTAGACCGTGCGGATCGACGCGGGGTCGGCGCCGCCCTGCTCCTCCCAGAGCCGGTTGTAGCGGTTGCCCGGGGTGATCAGCGCCGCCCGGCGGTAGCTCTCCTCCGCCAGCAGCCGGAAGAACCCCAGGACCACCGCCTTGACCGGCCAGCGGTAGGGGGCGGTCCGGTAGCCCAGATAGCGCTCGCGCAGGTAGACGCCGTGCTCGGTCAGCAGCAGCGGGACACCGTGCCGTTCGAGCGCGGCCAGTCCCGGCAGTACGGCGACCCCGCCGCTGACGGCGTGCGCGACCCCCTCCTCGGGCGGCGGCGCGGCCAACGGGCGCAGGGCGTGCTCGAGCAGGCCGGTCGCGGTGAGCGCGTCGTGCAGGGTCGGCCCCGCCTCGCGCACGGCCAGCCCCGGCCGCCTCCACACGGAGGTCAGGATCGTCACCGCCGTGTCGCCGCGCAGGAAAGGGCTGAGCCGTCCGTCCGCCGCGGCCCGCGCCAGGGCGTACAGGGCGGGCGCGAAACCGTCCTCGGCGCAGGGGTCGACCAGCGCGGTCAGGAACCGTTCGTAGGCGTCGGCCAGCCGGCCGCGGGAACGGCCGCGGGGCGGCGTGCCCTGCGGCGCCTCGCCCCACATGGGTACGGACAGGACGCTAGAGACATGGCCCGGAAGGTCCCATACGACCGGCTCGCGCCCGGTGCCGGTGACGGCGATGACGTCGAAGTCGATGTCCGGCATGCCGGTGACGAGCTGGTCGCACCAGACGCTCACACCGCCGTGACTGTGCGGGTAGGTGCCTTCGGTGAGCAGGGTGACGCGCGTCGCTTCGGAGCGTCGCGCGCCGTGGGGAACGTGCATCGATGGGCTCCACGGCCGGGATGTGGGGTGGTCGTGCCGGTCCCGGCCGCGAAGGGGCGGCCGGGACCTCGCTGCCGGTGCTCCGGTCAGCCGTTCGTGCCGGGGGAGACCGGCTCGGCCACGCCCTCGGGCACGCGGGCCTTCGGCGCCGGGGCGGTGGCCGGCGCGGAACCGTCCGCGCCGGTGGCCGGGGCGGGGACGGCGGACGGCGGCAGTGCCAGGACGAGCGGGGCGGACGTCGGGGGCGTCCATCCGGACCGTCCGCCCGCGTAGGCGCCGCCGAACACGGACCCGGAGCGGGTGGTGCCCTCGGGCATCGTCGCGGGAACCGCCACGCCGTCCGGGCCCTCGACGGTGACGGTGCCGCCGATGCGGTGGGCGGTGACCTGCCCGTCCCGCACGGCCGCGCGCCACGCGGCGCGCCGCTGCAGTTCGACGCCGATGTCCTTCATCCGCAGGTTGACCACGGGGGTGTTCTCCGCGAAGAGGGCGGCGTAGCCGTCGAGCACGCCGTCCAGGACCGGGTAGGCGATGCGGTCCTCGGCCAGGTTCGACTGGTGGATGAAGTGCGGCTTGGGGTCGTTGGCGAGGACGTGGCCGAGGGCGATCCGTCGCTCCAGCGGCACGATGTGCTCCGCGTAGCCGGTGGCCGTGTCGAGCGGGGCGGGCAGGCAGGTGGTGGTGGCCGGGTTGTCCTCGCAGATGCCGCTGCCGCCCTGCGCGCGGCTGGTGTAGATCCAGTTGTACTCGTCGACCTGCTCGGCCGCCCGCCCGGCGTTGTAGAAGATGTTCATCGGGTAGCGGGGGACCGTGGTGGCGGGAGCGACCCGGCGCTGGTCGGGCTCGCGGGAGTTGTCCGAGGCGAGCCAGGTGACGCCGTTGTCGGCCAGGGCGGGCGCCAGGTGGGGGTTGTCGGTCGGCTGCTGGGGCAGCACCCGCAGCCCGGAGTGCTCACCGGTGACCAACTCGCCGTTGTCCAGGGGGAGTCCGGAAGTCTGCCCCCAGACGCGGTTGAGGGCGATCTCGTCGGAGATGTCGTTCCGGCTGACCCACTTGGTGCTGCCGTCCGCGTGGGTGGCGCACCGCCAGGGCACCACCGTGGTGTCCTGCTCGCAGCCGAGGAAGGCGTGCGTGTACGTGTGGTTGATCCAGCGGAACTCGTCCCGCTCGGCGAGGAACCGGTCGGCGAGCGGGTCGGTTCCGTCGCCGTCCTCGCGGTGGTCGACGCTGCCGGCGCCGTTGTAGGCGAGGTCGAGGGTGAAGCCGTGCTCGCGCTGCCAGGCGACGGCGCGGTCGACGTCCGCGGGCGTCATGCGGATCGGGTCCGGGACGGCGTCCGGATCCGTGCAGTCGACGTCGCCGGGCGTGCAGTTGAGCTCGGAGTTCCAGCGGTCGTCGGCGGCCAGGACGTCGTCGACGTGCACGGCGAAGTAGTTGCGGGAGGAACCCAGGTGCACACCGCCGGTCATCCACTGGACGATGCCGCGGGCCAGCAGCCGGAACTGCTGCTGGTGCCGGTTGTAGACGAAGGTGACGACGAGTTCGCGCCGCCCGTCGTGCCGGTACTCGCCCACCAGCGAACCCCGCTTGGTGGTCCCCGGGATCGGCGCCTGGACGTACGGCGTGAAGTCGGCACCGGCCACCGGAGTCGACAGGTAGGCGTAACTCTCGCCCACGGTGGGCGAGTTGTCCTCGAACGGCACCGGGCCGTCGAGGTAACCGAACGGGCCGGCCCGGCCGGCGTCGGTCACCTCCGCCTGCACGCCGTCGACACTGCCGGAGTAGCCGCCGTGGACCGGGTACTGGAGCCCGGCCTCGGGACGGGCGTACGTGTAGGCGTCGACCTGCGGCACGTCGTAGGCCCGCTCGTACGCCACGAGCGCGGCCATCTCGGCGGAGTTCGCCGGGAACGGGTTGTCGTTGGGCAGGACGACGGCCTGGAACTTGGCGCGTTCGCGTCCGTCCACGGTGTCCGCGAGGTAGTCGGCGTCGATCACGGGCCGGTCGGACCGCGTGAGGTCGATCTCCGTGTACGGCGTTCCCGCGGTGTCCAGTTCGGCGGCGATGGCCTCGGTGGCCGGGCCGCCGTCGCTCACGACGAGCACCCGCAGATCGATGCGGGGGGCCGCGGCGTCGGCACGGGCCGCCGTGCTCGGTATGCCTAAGGCGGCGATGAGCGCACCTGCGGTGAGCAGGGCGGTGCGTATGGTCCGCTTCATGCGGTGCTGTCCCCTCCCCGGGCAGGGGTGGACGCTGCTCCGTGGAGCGGACGCACCCCCGCGCGACGCCGGCGTCCCCCTCAGAAGCCGGTCGTCGACACATCCGTCGCCTCACATGGTGGGGTGCCTGTGCAGCTTTTGTGTCCCTGTTGCGAAACCTGACGGAAAAACGCAGGTGTACGGCAGGTCGTCGGCCGAGGCGCGCTTCGGGGCCGAAGGCCCGCCCCGGGCGCCGGTCGGCACCCGGCTTTGGGGGTCCTGCCCAGCTCGGAGAGGTGATGCCGGACACCGGCGGACCGTCGGGGCCCGCCGGTGGGACTGCCGTCGGCACGGAGGGGCGCGGCCGGGGCGGGGGCGGGAGGGTTTCGGTCACCGCCCTTTGCCCGGCGCGACCGTCAGGAGCAGAGGACGCGCGTCTCGGGCGTGTGGACCGGCCCGCCGCTGGTGCTCGTGCCGTCGCTGAACTCGGCGTAGAAGTACGAGTAGAAGCCGATGTTGCCGTTGCAGCCGGAGTCGGCGGCGATCTGCAGGGTCAGCGTCACGGTCCGGCTCTGGCCGGGCGGGACGGGGGCGCCGTAGTTGGTGCCGAGATCGGTGGGGCCGGTGCCGGAACAGGCGGTGGGGCCGGTGGCCGTGGCGAGGCTGCAGCCGGTGATGGCGTACTTCAGGTCGGGGCGTTGCGTGGTCAGCCAGGTGGGATCGATGCTCTGGTAGACGAACCAGAGGTCGTAGGTCTTGTTGTTCGTCAGCGTCATCGACAGGTTCACCGTGCCGCCCGGCGTGGTGGTGGCGCTGTCACTGGTGAACGTCAGCTCGGCGGGGCCGGGCCCGGCCGCGCTCGCGGAGGGGGCCAGGCCGAACCCGGCGAGGACGAGGGCAACGGTGAGACCGAGACGTCTCCTCAAGGGTGATCGCATGGCCCGGGAGGTTAGGCACGGGAGGAGCGCGGCGTCTGCCCCGCGCCGGCGAACGGATCCGGGGACGACCGAAAGCGCGCTGCGCGCGAAGGCCGTGCGCCGGGGGCGCGGCGAGCGGTCGCGGACCGCATACGCGCACGGTGGGGCCGGTGGGGAGGACCGGCCCGGCGGGGGAGGTCGTGCCCGGCACCTCGACGGGCCGGCGGTGGAGGTATTGGCGCGTACCGGTTGTGCCGGGCCTTCCGGACGGTGAACCGGGCCGGGGCCGCCCGCCGGGCAGCCGGTCGGGCCCGGGGCTACGGCGCGAGGGCGCCGGGCGGCAGGGACAGTTCGCTCTCCGCGACGGCGCGGGCCATGTGGGCGATCGGGGCCGTGCGGTGGTCGGCGCTGGTGTTGATGTAGGCGCTGGCTCCGTCGATCGCGACGAGGATGCGCACGGCGGCCGCCCAGGGGTCGTCGCAGCGGAAGACCTCCGCCCGCGCGCCCGCGGCGACGAGCCGCTCGATGCGGCGGCACCAGAGCAGTTCCTGCTCCACGACGTGGTCGCGGAGGACGGGGCGGTAGCGCGACAGGTGCCGTGCGTTCAGCCACAGCTTGCTGACGTTGTCGAATTCGGTGCTGGAGATGAGGGTGAAGAAGCGCCGGAGGGCGTGCAGCGGGGTGTCGTGGCCGGGGCCGGCGGACTCCTCCGGGAGCAGGCCGTCGAGCTCGGCCATGGTGGCGCTGGTGAAGGCCTCGGCCACGAGCTGGTCGGCCGAGGGGAAGTAGTGCCCCACCAGTCCGGGCTGGACACCGAGCTCGTCGGCGACCCGCCGGAGGGTGATGCACTCCAGCCCTTCGGTGAGTCCGATGTGCGCGGCCGTGGTGACGATCTCGTGGCGGCGCTCGGCCGGCGCCTTGCGGACTCGTTTGCCCGGATCCCTTGACGTCATGCGGCGAATGCTATTGAGTATGCGACCAATTAGGCAATTGGTCACGCGACCAATAGCTGCCGGCCGGATCGGTGCCCCCGGGTCCGCCGCCGGCCCCCGGTCCGCAGCGCGGGCGGCTCTTTCCGGCCGCGGGCCGGTCTGCACCACTGTCAGGAGACGAACATGGACGACACGCGCACCGACGCCGGTGAACTCGCCGAGTACGGCTATCAGCAGGAGCTGAAACGGACCCTGTCCGCGTGGGCCGTGTTCGCGATCGGGTTCGCGACCATCTCGCCCGTGGTCGGCATCTACGCCGTCGTCCAGCTCGGGTTCGTCTTCGCGGGACCCGCCTGGATCTGGGCGGTCGTCGTGGCCTTCCTCGGCCAGCTGCTGGTCGCCACGGTCTATGCCGAGCTGTCGTCCCAGTTCCCGATGACGGGAGGGGTGTACCAGTGGGTGCGCCGGCTGGGCGGGCCGCGCCTGGGCTGGCTGGTGGGCTGGATCTATCTCGCCTCGGCCGTCGCCTCCCTGACCACGGTGGCCTACCTGGGGGCGAGTTGGCTGCACATGCTCTTCAGCGACCGGCCGCTGTCGCCGACGACCCACGTGCTCCTCGGCGTGCTCTTCGTCGCCGTGGCGCTCGGGATCAACCTCCTGGGCGTCAACCCCGTGAAGCACTTCCTCAACGCGGGCATCCTCGCCGAGGGCGTCGCCTCCATCGCGGTGAGCGCCTTCCTGCTGCTCTTCGCGCACCACAACGGCTTCGGGATCCTCTTCGAGACGCTGGGAGCCGAGGCGGCCTCCGGCGGGTCGGTCCTGGCGGGTTTCCTGACCTGTCTCGCGGTGGCCGGCTGGGCGTTCCTGGGCTTCGACGCGACCACTCAGGTGGCCGAGGAGACCGAGCAGCCGCGGCGCAGCGTGCCGCGGGCACTCCTGCGCGCCTATCTGTTCGTCGCCTTCACCGTCCTGCTGACCGGGCTCGCCGTGACGCTCGCGCTGCGCCGGCCCGAGGAGGCGGTGTCCGGCGCGACCGCGGACCCCGTCTTCACCGCCGTGACCCGGGAACTGGGCGGATGGAGCGAGAAGCCCTTCATCCTCGTCGTCCTGATCGCGTTCTTCGCGTGCGCCATCTCGATCCAGACGTACATCGGGCGTGCCGTCTACGCGTTCGCCCGCGACCGTCAGCTGCCCTTCTCCCCGACGCTCGCCACCGTCGGCCCGCGTCAGATCCCGTACGTCTCGCTCATCGCGACGGCCGTGCTCGCCGGCCTCGGACTCCTGCTCGGGCTGAACGGCAACGCGGCCGCGACCCTGATCGCGTTCGGGTCCGGC
Organism: Streptomyces viridosporus T7A; assembly: GCF_008704515.1. Classification (NCBI taxonomy): domain Bacteria; kingdom Bacillati; phylum Actinomycetota; class Actinomycetes; order Kitasatosporales; family Streptomycetaceae; genus Streptomyces; species Streptomyces viridosporus. The sequence continues at coordinate 930,312 of NZ_CP023700.1, read as the reverse complement.
GGGTTCTACTTCATCTTCCTCACGGTCGCGGTCGTGGCACTCGTCGCCAGGCTGAGCGGCCGGTGGAACCCCTCCGCGGGGCGGCTGCGGCTGGGACGGCCCGGTCTGGTGATCAACGCGCTCGCCGTGGTGTGGCTGCTCTTCGAGGCGATCAACATCGCCTGGCCCCGCGCCGAGCTCGCCCCCGCCGACGGCAGCTGGATCCAGGTCTGGGCCGTGGTCCTGGTCTTCTCCGCGCTCCTGGTCGCCGGCCTCGTCTACGTCATGGTCGTCAAACCCCACACCAAGCTTCCCGAAAGCCCGACCACGCAGAAGGCGGAGGCGCTCTGATGTCGTCGACACTCTCCCCGGCCGTCGTCTTCGACCCCGCCTGCGGCCTGCGGTCGAGCCGCGTCTCGCTGAGGCCCGCCGGGCCGGGCGAGGTCGAGATCGAGGTGCGCGCGGCGGGCGTGTGCCACTCCGACCTGCACATCGTGACGGGCGACTGGCCCACCGACCGCCCGCTGGTGCTCGGCCACGAAGCGGCCGGAGTGGTCACCGCCGTGGGGGCCGGCGTCACCTCGGTGAAGGCCGGCGACCACGTCGTCCTGTCCTGGTTCGCACCGTGCCGGCGCTGCCGCAAGTGCGTCGCCGGGAAGGGATGGCTGTGCACCGGCACCCGGGCCGTCGCCAACACGCTGCCCGACGGGAGCACCCCGTTCACGGACGACCGGGGCGAGGCGGTGTGGCCCTACCTGGGCCTGGGGGCGTTCACCGAGCGGCTGGTCGTTCCGGAGACGGCCGCGGTGAAGGTCCCCGACGAGCTGCCGTTCGGCATCGGCGCCCTCCTCGGCTGCTCCATCACGACCGGCGTGGGCGCGGTCGTGAACACCGCCCGCGTCCGTCCGGGCGAGTCCGCGGTCGTCGTCGGCACGGGCGGCGTGGGACTCTCCGTGGTGATGGGGCTGCGCCTGGCGGGAGCCGACCCCGTCGTCGCCGTCGACCTCTCTCCCGAACGCCTCGCCGCGGCCGAGCGGTTCGGGGCCACCCACACCCTCGACGGGGCCGTGACCGACGTCGCGGCCTGGTGCCAGGAGGAGCTCGGCGGGGTGGACTACGCCTTCGAGGCGATAGGAAGCCCCAAGGTCATCGAGACGCTCCCGGCCATGCTCACCCCGGGCGGCGCGGCGGTCCTGGTCGGGATGGCCCCGACCGGCGCGACCGGGGCGTTCGACCTGTTCGATCTCGCCGACCAGGGCAAACGTATCCTCGGATGCAACTACGGCTCCAGCGTCGGAGAGATCGACATCCCGAAACTGGCCCGCCTCCACCTGGCGGGTCGGCTGCCGATGGACGATCTGATCGGCAGGATCCGGCCTCTCGCGGAAGCGGCGGCGGCTTTCGACGACCTCAGGTCGAACACCGGCGTCAGGACGATCCTCGAGCCGTGAGACATCCGGTTGCCGGTCACCCGGCACACCCCCATACAGAGACCACAGACGCAGGACAGGCGGTCACCGGACACGGCCGCCCTGCGCCCGACCACCTTCCGGAGGCCTGATGTACGCCGTCACCGACCCGAAGACCGGTGAGATCGCCGAGATCTACCCGACCGCCAGCGACGCCGAGGTCGCGGCGGCCGTCACCGCCGCGCACGCGGCCACCCAGTGGGGCCGTTCGAGCTCCGTGGCCGAGCGCTGCGCGCTGCTGCGCCGGCTCGGCGACCTGCACAAGGAGCACCGGGCGGAACTGGCCGCGAGCATCGTGCGCGAGATGGGCAAGCCGCTCGAGGAGGCCGAGGGCGAGGTCGACTTCTGCGTCGACATCTACCACTACTACGCCGACCACGCCGAGGCGTTCCTCGCCGACGAGACGATCGAGGTCACGTCCGGCCCCGGCAGCGCCGTCATCCGGCGCAGCCCGGTGGGCGTACTCCTGGGGATCATGCCGTGGAACTTCCCCGCCTACCAGGTCGCGCGCTTCGCCGCCCCGAACCTGGCGATCGGCAACACCATCGTCCTCAAGCACGCCCCGCAGTGCCCGGCCACCGCGGCCCTGCTGGAGAAGCTGTTCGCCGAGGCCGGTTTCCCGTCCGGCGCGTACGTCAACGTGTACGCCACCAACGAGCAGATCGCCGGGGTGATCGCCGACCCGCGCGTCCAGGGCGTGTCGCTCACCGGCTCGGAGCGGGCCGGCGCCGCCGTCGCCGAGATCGCCGGCCGGCACCTGAAGAAGGTCGTCCTCGAACTCGGCGGTTCCGACCCGTTCATCGTGCTGTCCACCGACGACCTCGACTCGGTCGTCGAGGCCGCCGTCGCCGCCCGGCTCGACAACACCGGCCAGGCCTGCAACGCCGCCAAGCGGTTCGTGGTCGTCCAGGACCTCTACGACGAGTTCGTCGAGAAGTTCACCGCCCGGCTGCTGGCCGCCCAGACCGGCGCCCCGCTGTCGTCGGCCGCCGCCGCCGAGAACCTCGGCCGCCAGGTCGCCGAGGCCGTCGCCCAGGGCGCCACGCTGCACGGCACGGGCGAGCGGCGCGGCGCCCACTTCCCGGCCGGCGTCCTCACGGGACTCACCACCGAGCACGGCGCCGCCCGCCAGGAACTGTTCGGCCCGGTCGCGATGGTCTTCCCCGCCGCCGACGAGGAGGACGCGGTGCGGATCGCCAACGACACCCCCTACGGCCTCGGGTCCTACCTCTTCACCACCGACCCCGCGCAGGCCGAGCGGGTCGCCGACCGGATCGAGGCCGGCATGGTGTTCGTCAACGGCGTGGGCGCGGAGGGCGCCGAGCTGCCCTTCGGCGGTGTCAAGCGTTCCGGGTTCGGTCGCGAGCTCGGCCGGCTCGGAATCGAGGAGTTCGTCAACAAGAAGCTCATCCGAGTCGTGAAGTAGGACGTCTCCTCCGCGCCGTCCCCTTCCCGCCCTCCCGGCACCGCGCCGGACGGCCGGGCCGGGGACGGCACCGCACCACGGCCACCCGGCGACGGCCACCCGTCGCCGGGCACGTGCCCCGAGCAGGCGTCGAGTGCTCCCCGCTCGGTGCGCCCGCGCGCCGCGCCCGGCGGCGCGCGGGCGCACGTCCGAGGGGACCGCGGTCCCTAGCATGAGGGCCATGACCGGCACAGTCCCCGAGACGATGTGGGCGGCCTACATCGACTCCGTCGGCCCGGCCGACGCCATCCACTACGGCGAACTCCCCGTGCCCGCCCGGGGGCCCACGGACGTACTCGTCCGCGTCCGGGCCGTGGCCGTCGACCCGGTCGACACCTTCGTGCGCTCCGGGGCCTACGCCACACCGCTCCCGTTCCCCTTCGTCCTCGGCCGCGACCTGGTGGGCGAGGTCGCCGAGGCCGGAACCGGCGCGGTGGGCTTCACCCCCGGGCAGCGGGTGTGGTGCAACAGCCTGGGCCACGCGGGCCGGCAGGGAGCGTGCGCGCAGTACGCCACGGTCGCCGCCGAACGGCTCTACGCGGCGCCGCCCGACATCGCCGCGGAGCACCTCGTGACCGCCGCCCACCCCGCGGCGTCGGCCTGGCTGGCGCTGTTCCGGCACGGGCGGCTGAAGGCGGGGGAGACCGTGTACGTCGGCGGCGGAGCCGGCAACGTGGGCGCCGCCGCCGTGGCACTGGCCGCCGCGGCCGGGGCACGGGTGGTCTGCACCGCGCGTGCCGAGGACGCCCCGGCGGTGCGCGCTCTGGGGGCCGCCGAGGTCCTCGACTACCGGGCGCCCGATCTCGGCCCCCGGATGCGCCGGGCCGCGCCCGGGGGCTACGACGTGCACCTCGACACCTCCGGGCACGGGGTCCTCGCCGACGCCGTGGACCTGCTGGCGCGGGGCGGGCGCCTGGTCGCGATGGTCGGGCTGGGCGGAGGACCGTCCGTGCTGCCGCTGGGCCGGCTGTACACCAGGGACGCGAGCATCGTGGGCTTCGCCCTCAGCAACGCCGCGGTGGGCGACCTCGCGGAGGCGGCGGGAGCGGTCGTGCGCCTCCTGCGCGACACCGCGTGGCGCCCGCGCATCGCCGACCGCCTGCCGCTGTCGAGGACGGCCCAGGCCCACCGGAGACTGGAGGCCGGCGAGGTGCGCGGCCGGCTGCTCCTCACACCTCCCTGACCGTTCACGCCTTCCTGCCCGTTCGCCGCGCGCCGGCCGGCTGGGCGGGCGGCCGGTCCGGTCGCCGGTCAGACGCGGAAGAGCGAACCGACGAACTCCGTCAGCAGCCGTTCCTTGAGCCGTCCCGGCAGCGCGTCCAGCAGCGCCAGCAGCGGAGCGGTCCGCGACGGCAACCCTCCTCCGTCGCCCAGCCCGGCGAAGGCCAGCACCCCGGCCACCTCCTCGGGGCCGAGCGTGTCCGGGTCCAGCCCCGCGGCGAGTGCGACCAGCGCCGGATCGGCGACGACGGGGCCGGCCGCGCGTGCCGCCTTCAGCGACTGCGCCAGATCGGCCAGCAGGGCGCCCACCCGGTCGCCGGTCGCCGGCGTCAGGGTCAGGTGCAGGTTCGGCGGCATCCCGTCGAAGGAGAGCTGCGGCTGGAGGTACCAGCCGCGGGCCCGCATCTCGTCCGCCGTGTGCAGCACCAGACCGAGGTCCGGATCACCCTCCGGCCCGGTCACGGTGAACGCGACCAGACTGCCGTCCGGTTCCCCCAGCACCCGCAGACCGTCCATCTCCCGCAGCCCCGGCACCAGCCGTTCGGCGGCCTCGGCGACGCGCCGCGCCAACTCGGTGTAGCCGTCCTCGCCGATGTGCCGCAGCACGGCCCACGTCTGGGCGAGGAGACCGGCGGACTTGGTGCCCTGGACGGTGGGATTGACCACCGGGTAACCGGGCCAGCCCGCGTGGGCGAAGTACTGGTGGCGGCGCAGCTCGGCGTCCCGGTACAGCACCACGGAGGCGCCCTTGTCGGCGTACCCGTACTTGTGCAGGTCGACCGAGAGCGACGTGACCCCCGGCACCGAGAGGTCGAACGGCTCCACCGCCCGGCCCGGCCGGCGCAGGAACGGCAGGTACCAGCCGCCGATGCAGGCGTCCACGTGGCACAGCACCCCGCGCGCGGCGGCGGCCGACGCGATCTCGGCCACGGGATCCGTCACCCCGTGCGCGTAGGACGGCGCCGACGCCACCACCAGGGCGGTCCGGTCGGTCAGCGCGGCCTCGACGGCGGGGACGACGGCACGGAAGCCCACCGGGTCGACCGGGACCACCACCGTCTCCACCCCCAGGTAGTGGGCCGCCTTGTGGAAGGCCGCGTGCGCCGTCGAGGGCAGCACCAGCTCCGGCCGTTCCACGCCCCGTTCCGCCCGGGCGTGGTCCCGGGCGGCCTTCACCGCCAGCAGGATCGACTCCGTGCCGCCACTGGTGAAGGTGCCCTGCGCACCGGGCACCCCCAGCACCGCCGACACCGCGCCCACCACGTCGTTCTCGAGCCGGGCCACACTGGGGAAGACCGTGGGGTCCAGCCCGTTGACGGTCGCGTACGCGCCGTACGCGGCGGCGGCGAGTTCGTCCAGGCCGGGCAGCCCGGCGTCGTAGACGTAGGCGAAGGTCCGGCCGCCACGCGTCGGGGCGTCGCCGTCCCGCAGGCCGCGCAGTTCGGCGAGCAGCTCGTCGGCCGGCCGGCCCGGAGGCAGCGCGGTGGGGGAGGGGGAGGGCTCAGGGGGCATCTCGCGTCTCTTCCTGTCCGCCGGCGGTGCCGGGCTCGGGTGCGGAGGCGGTGGCCGGGCGGCGGGTTCGGCCGGTCGGCCGCCCGTCCGTCCGTGGTGCCGGCGGTGCCCGCCCGCGGTGACTCGTACCGGTGGCGCCGCAGCGTGCGGGGGAGCTCGCATCGTGCACAGGGCCCCGGGCGTTGCGTGGGCGGACGGCGCGGGCCGGTGGGGTGACGTGGCGGAGCGTGCGGCGCGGTGCGGGAACCGGGAACCGGGAACGCAGATCATGGAACAGCGGCGGTCCGGTGGCAAGGGTGTGTGCGACGGGACAGGGCGGCCGTCCCGGGCCGGGCGCCCCGGACGAGAGGCTTCCGGGCAGCTTCGGGGTGATGCCCGCGCCGCCGGCCCGTGGCGGGGATCCGGTCGCCGCCACGGACCGGTCCCCGCGCGTGGCCGACCGCCTACTGCGGCTGTGCCGCGATCTGGATCAGGTTGCCGCAGGTGTCGTCGAAGACCGCGGTGGTGACGGGGCCCATCTCCAGGGGTTCCTGGACGAAGCGGACGCCGAGGCCGCGCAGGCGCTCGTACTCCGCCCGCACGTCGTCGACGGCGAACTGGGCGAGCGGGATGCCGTCCTTGGCGAGCGCGTCGCGGTAGGTCCTGACGGCCGGGTGACCGGCGGGCTCCAGGAGGAGTTCGGTGCCGCCGGGCTCGTCGGGCGAGACGACGGTCAGCCACCGGTCCTTCTCGCCCACCGGGACGTCGTGCTTCTTCACGAAGCCGAGGATCTCGGTGTAGAAGTGCTCGGCCTTGGCCTGGTCGTCGACGAAGACGCTGGTCAGATGGATCTTCATGGGGTGCTTTTCTCCGGTCCGGATGGGTCGGGCACGAGCCATCGCTCGGTGATCTGCCGCAGCGGGGCCGTGTTGAGGTCGTGGAACTTGTAGCGGCCCTCCCGCCTGGTCTCGACGAGCCCGGCGGACTCCAGCACGGCGAGGTGCTGGGAGACCGCCTGGCGCGAGATGCCGAGCCGGTGCTTCATGCTCAGCCGGGAGCAGATCTCGAACAGCGTCTGCCCGGACTTCTCCGTGAGTTCGTCGAGGATGGTGCGGCGGGTGGGGTCGGCCAGAGCTTTGAAGAGGTCGTCGGCCACGACCACAGGATAGGCAAGTGTCCACTTGCCTATCAAGTCGGGGCGCGCCGCGTTCCGGGCCGGCCCGCTCCGGTCCGCGGAGTGACGCGACAGGATCCGGTGCCGCACCGGACGGCGTTCACCTCGGTGACGGTCCGGCCGTCCCGGGCACGGGCCGCGGCCGCCATACTGGGATGGTCGTCCCGGCGGCGAGTGCGGGCGGCCGTGAGCCGCGGCCCGTACGGGGTCGTGGTCGACGGGGCGGGTTCGCCAGGTCGCCTTCTCCTTCTCCCCTCCTCCGCCTCCGTCGGGTGTCGGGCGATGCCGCCCCGGGTGACGAGGGTGCGCAGGCGCATGTCGGCGGTGTGCCTGTCCCCACCGGACGTCCCGCAGCGGACGCTCCCCTTCTCGTCGTCGATCCCGCGAGCGCGTCCTCGTTCCGCCCCCGCCGGTCCGGGCGGCGCGGTGCCGCCGGGCCGCCGGGGGCGGAACGGCGCGTCACATGCCGCAGGACAACGGCTGTCCGACTCAGGTCACCGGCGCCTGTCCGGCGGATCATGTGACTACTAGGCTGCGGCGATGGAACGCTTGACCGACGTGCCCGAGAGCCTCACCCGGTCCGCGGATCGGGGCCGGGTGAACGACTACGACAGCTTCGCCGAGGCGTACTCGGCGGAGAACGAGGACAACCTCGTGAACGCGTACTACGAGCGGCCCGCGATGCTGGCCCTCGCCGGAGACGTGGCCGGCCGTCGGATCCTGGACGCCGGTTGCGGCTCGGGCCCCCTGTCCGCCGCACTGCGCGACCGCGGTGCGGTCGTCACCGGCATCGACGCCAGCGCCGGGATGCTGGCGTTGGCCAGGCGGCGGCTCGGTGACGACGTGGCCCTGCACGTGGTCGACCTGAGCGACCGACTGCCGTTCGCCGACGGTGCGTTCGACGACGTGGTCGCGTCGCTGGTGCTGCACTACCTGGAGGACTGGGGGCCGACGCTGGCCGAGTTGCGGCGCGTGCTCAGGCCCGGCGGCCGGCTGATCGCGTCGGTGGAGCACCCCTTCGTGGCCTACACGATCCAGGAACCTCGGCCCGACTACTTTGCGAGCACCAGCTATGGCTTCGAGTGGACGTTCGGCGGGCGGTCCGCCCCGATGAGGTTCTGGCGCAGGCCGTTGCACGCGATGACCGGTGCCTTCGCCACCGCCGGCTTCCGCCTCGCCGCCATCAGCGAGCCGCAGCCCGACCCGGCCGCCCGTGAGCTGTTCCCCGACGACTTCCACGACCTTTCGACCAAACCCACCTTCCTGTTCTTCGTCGTCGAGGTACCGCCGTCGGCTGCGGGCCCGGACGACCGGCCGGTCGCGGATCACGAGCGGAGTCGGACCGAGGCGACGACGGCGCCGCGGAAGACGTAGGCGCGCTCGTCGGACCCCGTGGCCACAGCCCGGGATCCCTTCGGCTCGGGGAGGGCACGCTTGATCTGCCCTTGCCGCAGGTGGCGACGGTTGCGGCGGGACGAGTACGCCTTGTCGCCGCCGAGGTGATCGGGCCGGGTGCGCGGATGCCCGCCGCCCGGCCGCCCGGCCGACGCGGAGGCGTTCCACGCCCGGGACGAGCCGCGGGGCACCGCCCCACCGGCCCCGGGTGACCGGCAGGGCCGGCGGGCGGCCCCCGCCCTCACCGACGCGAGCGGTCGCGCAGGTCGGGCCGCCCCGGGAGCACCCGAGTCCCCGTCGGGCCGGTGCCGCCGGGGCGGGCGTCTTCCCCCGGCACCCGCGGCACGCTCCTGCGGACCCCGGCGGCATGCCGAGGGGCCCCGCAGGTGGTCGAATCGGCGCTCACCACCGCCCCGGCCCGGGCGTGGGTCTCACCGACGCCGCGGGCCGAGGACGCAGAACTCGTTCCCCTCGGGGTCTGCCAGTACGACCCACGACTGATCGCCCTGGCCGATGTCGACGTGCCGTGCGCCATGAGCCACCAGACGAGCCACCTCGGCCTCCTGGTCGTCGGGCCTGAAGTCGAGATGCAGCCGGCTCTTGGCCTTCTTGTCCTCATCGAGCCGGACGAACTCCAACCCCGGCAGGCGATCCGGCTCCGGGCGGATCTCGAACTCCTCGTCGGAGGAGTGGACCACAACCCAACCAAGAGCCTCGGCCCACCACTGCCCCAAGGCCACCGGATCTGCCGAGTGAACGATTACCTGTTCCCATTCCAAGGTCATCTGCCGACCTTAGACCCGCCAGGGCAGCGCATGACAGACATGCAGGCCTCCCTCGCCGACGGGCCGACCCGAGCGGGCTCGCCCTGTCTGCGCGGGGCCGCCCCGGACGTCCCCGCCACCGCGGGAGCGCGGTGGCGGGACCCCGCCGAGGTGGTCCGCGTCCTGCTCGAAGAAGAGGTCGAGGACCGCGAGGCCGCCACCCGGCGCAACCACCGCAAGCGGGCGGCCCCGCCCACCGGCAAGGCCTTCGACTCTCTGACCAGGCTGAGCACGCGGTCGCTGTCGAGGCGTCCAGGGGTGCCGGGTGATCCCGGCCGTGGCGCGCTCAGTCGACGGCAGAGAGCCGGTGGGCGAAGCGGCGGACGGCATCGGTGAAGGCATCGGGGTCGTCGAAGTTCGCGAGGTGTCGTGCCCGCGGGATCAATTCGACGCGAGCGTGCGGGTGCGCGCGGGCGAAGTCCGTCTCCCCGGCCCGGAAGACGGTGTCCTTCTCGCCGTTCAGGATGAGGACCGGAGCCTTCACCCCACGCATCGCACCCGCGTCGAAGCGTCCGAGTACCTCCTCCCAGGCTGCCGGCAGGGTATGGAAGGCGTAGCCGGACCGGATGGTCGCCTCCACCACTTCCCGGGGGTAAAGCCGCAGCAGCAGCCGGTCGTTCCACCGGGCCAGGCGATCCGCAGGCATACGAGGGACCAGCCTGGCGACCCACCGGTAGGGCACTGACCAGAGGCCGCGGGTGGAGGCACTGGCTCCCGCGAGGATCAGCCCGCGCAGGCGTTCCGGACAGCGCCGCGCGAACTCCAGCGAGGCGTATCCGCCGAGTGAGTGCCCGACGACCAGAGCCGGCCCGCGGTCGAGCGAGTCCACCGCGGAAGCGATGATTTCCGTCGCGGCGCTCAGGCTCCAGGGCTGAGCCGAGCGCTCCCCGTGGCCGGGCAGGTCGACGGCGACCACCGGGAATTCGTCCCGGAGCGCGGCGAGCTGCATGCTCCACTGTCCCGCGCTGAAGCGCGTCCCGTGAACGAAGACCACGGGCACCGCGTCCGCTGTCGTCATCAGCCTCCCCCCCAGGCGACACCGTCCTCGAGCCGGCCCCACCGGCGGGGCCCACCCCGCGATCGAGGCAGGTGCCGGAAGGTGCTCGAACGGCTGACTGTACGCCGCTCGGTCACAGGTCTGCGGAAGACGGGAACGGGGGCGTCCAAGAGCGTCGTGCGACGAACAAGGCCGACGGCGCGAGCCCCTGCTGGACCTGTCGCTGTCTTCGTACGGTCACCGGCCCCTTGGCATCGATCGTCTAGGACGACTCGCGCACCACCAGCTCCGTCGGCAGCGTGATCTGCTGCCGGGGCGCGCCGTGCTGGGTGATGTCGGTGAGGATCCGGGCCATGGTCCGGCCCAGTTCCTCCACCGGCTGGCGCACCGTCGTCAGGGGCGGGTCGGTGTGGCGGGCGAGGACGGAGTCCTCGAATCCGACCACGGCGACATCGCCGGGTACCTGCCGTTTCCAGCGGCGCAGTTCGGCCAGGGCGCCGACCGCCATGAGGTCGGAGGCGGCGAAGACGGCGTCCAGGTCCGGGGCGCGTTCAAGAAGCGAACGCATGGCGCGGCCACCGCTCTCCTCGGTGAAGTCGCCCGTCTCGACCAGGAGTTCGTCCGCCGGCACTCCCGCCTCGTGGTGGGCGGTGCGCCATCCGGCGAGCCGGCTGCGGCCGACGTCCATGTCCTGGGGGCCGGTGATCGTGGCGATCCGCGTCCGGCCGCTGTGCAGCAGGTGCCGGACGGCCGCGGCGGCCCCTGAGGCGTTGTCGGAGTTGACGTAGCTCAGTTGCTCGCCCGCGTCGCGGCGGCCGGCCAGCACGGTGGGCAGGCCCATCTCCTCCAGCATTCCGGGCAGCCGGTCCTCGGCGTGGACGGAGACCAGGAGGACGCCGTCCACACGGCGCGCCGCCACCGACTCGGTCAGCTGGTCCCGCTCGGCCTGGTCGCGCACGAGCATGAGCTGCAGCTGGGTCCGGCTCTCGGCGAGGGCGCCGCTGACGCCCCGGATCAGCGCGGCGAAGAACGGCTCCGAGCCGAGCCGGCTCTCCGACTCCGGGATCACCAGGGCCACGGCGTTGGTGCGGTTGGTCACCAGGCCGCGGGCGACCGAGTTGGGGACGTAGTTGAGCTCCTTGATCGCCGCCAGGACCCTGGAGCGGGCGTCGGCGCTGACCAGATCCGAGCCGTTGACGACGCGGGACACCGTGGTGCGGCCCACGCCGGCACGGGCGGCGACCGTCTTGATCGTGGGCCGGCGGTTCCCAGCCATGCGCTCCCCCTCCCTCGGCAGCCGCGGCGGCCTCGGCCGCGGGGATGACCAGCGGCAATTGTTGCAGATGCCGCCGCGGGCGGAGCACCCCCGAAAGCTTCGGGAACGAGCGCCGGGCAGCGGGACCGGGGGAGAAGTCGGTTCAAGTCATTGACAGATCCCTCGCGGGCCAGGAGTCTTCGGTGCGGCGATGGGAACGTGCCCACCCTTAAGTGGGCACGTTCCCACCCGTTGTCGAAACCGCTGCGGCCACCGCAGAACTCGTCACCCCGGTGTGTCGGCGCCGTCGCTAGGAGGAGATCCATGGGCACTCTCGGTTCGTTGCGCACGAAGGCGGTGGCGACAGCCGCGGCCGTCGGCTCGCTGGCACTCGTGGTGGGCTGCAGCAGCGGCGACGACTCGGTCACCGGCGGCGGCAAGAAGGACGGCAAGGTCGTCATCACCATGGGTCTGTACGGGGTGATGGGCCTCAAGGAGACGGGCCTTCTCGAGCAGTACGAGAAGGAGAACCCGAACGTCGACATCAAGGCCGAGGTCGCCGGCGACGAGCAGACCTACTACACCGCGCTGCAGACCCGGCTCGCGGCGGGCAAGGGCCTGAAGGACATCCAGGGCATCGAGATCGGCCGGGCCAAGGAGATCACCGAGACCCAGGCGGACAAGTTCGCGGACTTCTCCGACGTGCCCGACACCGACCACTTCCTGCCCTGGAAGGAGTCCCAGATCAGCACCGGGGACGGCAAGGTGCTGGGCCTGGGCACCGACATCGGCCCGATGGCCGTCTGTTACCGCAAGGACTACTTCGAGAAGGCGGGCCTGCCCACCGACCGCGAGGAGGTCGCCGAGCTGTGGGAGGGCGACTGGAAGAAGTACGTCGAGGCCGGCCGCACCTTCAAGAAGGGCTTCAAGGGTGACGGCGTGGCCTACATGGACGCGGCCAGCGGCCTGTTCAACGCCATGGTCTACGGCCATCCCGAGCAGTACTACGACGAGCAGGGCGAGCTGATCTACGACAGGAACCCGGCCGTCAAGGAGGCCTGGAACCTCGCCGCCGACGCCGCCGAGGACGGCCTGACCGCCAAGCTCCGCCAGTTCCAGCCGGGTTGGGACCCGGGCCTGGCCAACGGCACGTTCGCCACGGCCGTCTGCCCGGCGTGGATGCTCAGCCACATCAGCGAGAAGGCGGGTGAGGCGAACAAGGGCAAGTGGGACGTCGCCAGGGCCCCCAAGGGTGCCAACTGGGGCGGTTCCTTCCTCGGCGTGGTGGAGAAGAGCCCGGTGAAGGAGGAGGCCAAGAAGCTCGTCGCGTGGCTGACCGCGCCCGAGCAGCAGGCCCACATCTTCAAGGAGATCGGCAACATCCCGTCCTCGCGGGAGGCGCTGGAGAGCGACGGGGTGAAGAACGCCGAGTCGGAGTACTTCAGCAACGCGCCGATCGGCCGGATCTTCGGTGCCGCCGCCCAGGAGATCCCCGCCAAGCAGGTCCTGGGGCGCAAGGACGGCGCCATCAAGGAAACCTTCTCCCAGGGCCTGACCCTGATCGAGCAGCAGGGCACCTCGCGTGACGAGGCGTGGAAGACCACCGGGGAACGCATCGAGAAGGCGGTCGGCTGACCCCTCCCCCTGAGGCCTTCCGGGCCCGCCGGCACATCCCGCGGCGGGCCCGGGGCCCGGACCACACATCCGTATCCCAGGAAGGAAAGTCCGGTGGCCACCTCCACCACCAGGGCCCTGGCCGGCGAGGAGCCGCCGGGCCCGCCGCCGAAGACGGGCGGCGAGGGCACCGCCCGGCGGCGCGGCGCGCTGCTGCACCGGCTGGACGTCAAGGGCGCCCCGTACGCGTTCGTCGCGCCCTTCTTCGTCGTCTTCGCCGCCTTCAGTTTCTACCCCCTCGTCTACACGTCGTGGATCTCCCTGCACCAGGTGGAACTGGCCACCCTCGACGTCATGGAGTGGGTGGCGTTCGACAACTACGTCGCACTCTGGAACGACTCGCGGTTCTGGAACGCGCTGCTGAACACCTTCACCCTCGGCGTCCTCTCCACGGTGCCGCAGCTGCTGATGGCGCTCGGCCTGGCACACCTGCTCAACTACCGGATGCGCGCCTCGCTGTTCTTCCGCGTCGCCTCGCTGGTCCCCTACGCCACCTCGGTCGCCGCGGCGGCCCTCGTGTTCACCATGATCTTCGAACGCGACTTCGGCATGATCAACTGGGCGCTCGGCACGGTCGGCATCGACCCGGTGGACTGGGAGGCCGACAAGTGGCCCGCCCAGATCGCGATCTCCACCATCGTCATCTGGCGCTGGACCGGCTACAACGCGCTGCTCTACCTGGCCGCCATGCAGGCCATCCCCGCCGACCGGTACGAGGCGGCCTCCCTCGACGGCGCCTCGCGGTGGAAGCAGTTCACCCAGGTCACCGTCCCGGGGATCCGCTCCACCATCGTCTTCACGATCGTGCTCTCCACGATCGGCGCCACCCAGCTGTTCGGTGAGCCGCTGATCTTCGGCCAGGGACCCAACGGCGTCAGCGGCGGCGCGGACAACCAGTACCAGACGCTGGGCCTGCTGCTGTACGAGGAGGGCTGGAAGAACTACCAGATGGGCCGCTCGGCGACCGTCGCCTGGACGATGTTCCTGCTGCTCGTCCTCGTCTTCGCGGCGCAGCGCCTGATCAGGCGCGCGCGCTCCCGTACGTCCTGACCTGGAGTCGCCATGACCACCCACAGCCTCCCGGCCCGGACGGACACCCCGGCCCGGACCCCCGCCGAGAAGACCGGCCGCGGCGGCCGGCTGCTGCGCCAGCGCGCCGGCCGTCAGCACCACGCGGGCCCGCTCGCCTACCTCCTGCTCGCCGTCATGGCGCTGCTGTCGATCTTCCCGCTGTACTGGACGATGGTGGCGGCCTCCACCGACAACACCCGGGTCAGCCAGACACCGCCGCCCTTCCTGCCCGGCCCGAACCTGTTCAGCAACCTCGCCCGGGCCTGGGACGAGGCCGCGATGGGCAAGGCCATGATCAACAGCCTGATCGTGGCCGGGGTGATCGCGATGTCCACGGTGATGTTCGCGACCCTGGCCGGATTCGCCTTCGCCAAACTGCGGTTCAAGGGGCGCAACGTCCTGCTCATGCTGGTGATCGGCACCATGATGGTGCCGCCGCAGCTCGGCGTCGTGCCGCTGTTCATGCTGATGTCCGAGCTGGGCTGGTCGCAGCAGCTGCCCGCCGTCATCTTCCCCACGCTGGTGAGCGCGGTCGGCGTGTTCTTCATGCGGCAGTACCTGTCGGAGGCGCTGCCGGACGAACTCGTCGAGGCCGGACGGGTGGACGGGGCGCACTCGCTGCGGATCTTCTGGAGCATCGTGCTGCCCGTCGCGCGGCCCGCCATGGCGGTCCTGTTCATGATCACGTTCGTGCACGCGTGGAACGACTTCTTCTGGCCGTTCGTGGTGCTCGACATGACCAACCCGACGGTCCCCGTCGCCCTCACCCAGCTCAGCGCGGGCTACGTCCGCGACCAGTCGCTGATCATGGCGGGCGCGCTGCTCGGCACGCTGCCGCTGCTGGTGATGTTCGTCGTCTTCGGCCGCCGGATCGTCAGCGGCATCATGGCGGGCGCCGTCAAGGGCTGACCCGCCGCGCGGGCCCGGCCCCGAGCCGCCGGGCCCCCACCCCGCCCCCTTCCGGTATTCGCCCGCCCGCGAACTCCCCCACTTCGAAAGGACTCACGTGGTCACCGAAGGACAGCAGACCGCGTCCGCCCCGGACGCCGCCCGTACCTTCCCCAAGGGCTTCCTCTGGGGTTCCGCGACCGCCTCCTACCAGGTCGAGGGGGCCGCCGCCGAGGACGGCCGCACACCGTCCATCTGGGACACCTACGCCCGCACCCCCGGCCGGGTCCGCAACGGCGACACCGGTGACATCGCCACCGACCACTACCACCGCTGGCGCGAGGACGTCGCCCTCATGGCCGAACTGGGCCTGGGCGCCTACCGCTTCTCCCTCGCCTGGCCCCGGATCCAGCCCACCGGCCGCGGTCCCGCCGTGCAGAAGGGCCTGGACTTCTACCGGCGCCTCGTCGACGAACTGCTGGACAAGGGCATCCAGCCCGTCGCCACCCTCTACCACTGGGACCTGCCGCAGGAACTGGAGGACGCCGGAGGCTGGCCCGCACGCGCCACGGCCGAGCGGTTCGCCGAGTACACGGCCCTCGCCGCGGACGCCCTCGGTGACCGGGTGAGGACCTGGACCACCCTGAACGAGCCCTGGTGCAGCGCCTTCCTCGGCTACGGCTCCGGTGTGCACGCCCCCGGCCGCACCGAGCCGGTCGCCGCCCTGCGCGCCGCCCACCACCTCAACCTGGCCCACGGCCTGGCCGTCCAGGCGCTGCGCGACCGCGTCCGCGCCGACGCCCAGTGCTCGGTCACGCTCAACTTCCACCACGTCCGCCCGCTCACCGACGGCGACGCCGACGCCGACGCGGTCCGCCGGATCGACGGGCTCGCCAACCGGGTCTTCACCGGCCCGATGCTGCAGGGCGCCTACCCGGAGGACGTGCTCAAGGACACCGCGGCGCTGACCGACTGGTCCTTCGTCCGGGACGGCGACCTGCGACAGATCCACCAGCCGCTGGACTTCCTCGGCGTCAACTACTACACGCCCACCCTCGTCTCCGATGCCGACGGCGGCGCGAGCCACACCTCCGACGGACACGGCAGGAGCGAGCACAGCCCCTGGCCGGGGGCCGACCGGGTCGCCTTCCACCAACCGCCCGGCGACACCACCGCCATGGGCTGGGCCGTCGACCCCACCGGCCTGTACGACCTGCTGCGGCGGCTGGCATCGGACTTCCCGAGGACGCCGCTGGTCATCACGGAGAACGGCGCGGCGTTCGACGACTACGCCGACCCCGCCGGCCAGGTCAACGACCCCGCCCGGATCGCCTACCTGCGCGGCCACCTGGCCGCCGTCCACCAGGCCGTCGTGGACGGCGCGGACGTGCGCGGCTACTTCCTGTGGTCGCTGCTGGACAACTTCGAGTGGGCCCACGGCTACAGCAAGCGCTTCGGCGCCGTCTACGTGGACTACCCGACCGGCAGGCGCATCCCCAAGGCCAGCGCCCGCTGGTACTCCGAGGTCGTCCGCACCGGCGTCCTGCCCGGCGCCTGACCGAGCCCGGTGCGGTGTCCCACCGCCGCCCCGCGCGGATGCCGCACCGCGGGCCCGCTCCCGCCCTCGCGCGCCGGGGCGCGGGAGCGGGCCCGTCCTCGGTGCCGGACGCGTTCGGCATCCTCGGGGCCCGGGGCGCCGGAGCCGGGCCGCGCCCGCGACGCAGGTGCTGACGGGACCTCCGAAGACGACCCGCATCACCCGGCCGGAGCAACCGAAGGGCCCGCCGGCCCCGGCGGGCGAGGTCCGCGGACGGACCCTCGTGGCGCGTGCCCGGACCGAAGGCGCGGATCGCCGCCCGCCCGCGCCGTCAGCGGCCCGCCCGCGGGGACCGGGTGCGGGAACGGTCGATCTCGCCGAGCACGTGGTCCACATGCGGACGCACCCGCGCCCGCAGCGCGCCGCTCCAGGTCTCCTCGGAGTAGCGGCGGGTGAGGTAGAGCCGCTTGGCGTGCTCGAGGACGGGGCGGTGCTCGGGCGGGAGCCGGGCGAGGGCCCAGTCGGCGGCGGCGTCCTTCGGTCTGATCCGGCCGGTGGCGAGCGTGCTCCAGACACGGGCGAGGGTCAGCAGGACGTTGCGGGTGTCGCCGTCCAGGTCGTCGAGCAGGCCGGGGACGCCCGCCAGGCTCGCCCGGACCAGGTCGGCGCGGGGCACGGGATCGAGGACCTGTGCCGGGCGCGGGCCGGTGAGGGGGTGGTCGCCGGCCAGTGCCGTGGTGATCAGCAGGGCCAGATCGGGCATCGGCTCCGGCCGGGGAACCTTCCCGGCCTCGTACTCGGCGCGCAGCCACTCGCCGTACAGGAAGTCGCCGATCGGCGGGTACCGCCACGGCCGGACCTCGGACCGGACGACCACCGTGAGCTCGACCGGGCGGGCCGTGTCCCCGCAACCGGAGATGTCGAGCAGCCCGCCCAGGAGCGCCCGTCGCCGCTGTTCGTCCATCCGCCGCCGGGACACGACCAGCACATCCACGTCGCTGGCCGGTCTGAGGCCGCCGAGCACGGCGGACCCGTGGAGGTAGGTGCCGAGGGCGTCCGGCCCCAGCACATCACCGACCAGCCCCACGGTCTCCCGAATCAGATCCACCGGGCGAGTGTCTCCCGCCGCACGGGCCGACCGCACGCCATCACCGGACGTGGGGTGCCGCTTCTCCGTCTTTTCTCCGCCCCCTCTCCGCTCCTCTCCGGTCCTCCGCCGCCGGACGGCGCGGCCGGTGGACCACGGCAGCCGGGCCGTGCGGAGCGGGCCGATATGAAGTTGCGCCGTGTGTTCGCGCCGACGGAGGATGACCCGTCGTGACCTCCAAGCTCTCCGCGGTGCTGCCCGACCTCTCGCCCTGGCGTTCCTCCCGTGACTTCCGGCTCCTGTGGGCGCAGGGACTGATCACGTACTTCGGCAGCTTCATGGCCCTGGTCGCCCTGCCGCTCCAGATCAAGGAGCTGACCGGCTCACCGCTCGCGGTGGGCGCGATGGGCGCGGTCGAACTGGTGCCGCTGGTGATCTTCGGGCTGTACGGCGGGGCGCTCGCGGACGCGGTGGACCGCGGCAGGGTCATCCTGCTCACCGAAGCCGGGCTGGGGCTGCTGGCGGTGGTCCTACTGGTCAACGCGATGCTGCCGGAGCCGATGCTGTGGCCGCTGTACGTGGTGGCGGCCGGTGTGGCGGCCCTGGCCGGGCTCCAACGGCCCGCGCTGGACTCCCTGTTGGCCCGGATCGTGCCGCACGACCAGCTCGCGGCGGCGGCCGCGCTGAACGCGTTGCGCTGGCAGATCGGGGCGATCGCCGGACCCGCGGTGGCGGGCCTGGTGGTGGCCTACGCCGGCAACGCCCCGGCCTACGCGACGACGGTGATCTGCTTCATCGCCTCGGTGCTGATGTGCCTGCGGCTCTCGCCCGCGCCGCCTGCGGAGAACGCCGACAAGCCGTCGCTGCGCGGTATCGCCGAGGGCGCCCGTTACGCCTGGTCGCGACCGGTGCTGCTGGGTACCTACGCGGTGGACCTGGCGGCGATGTTCTTCGCCTTCCCGAACACGATCTTCCCCTTCCTCGCCGACGAACTGGACGCCGACTGGTCGCTGGGGCTCATGTACGCGGCCGGGTCGGTCGGCTCGGTCCTGGTGAGCCTGACCAGCGGCTGGGTGTCCCGGGTACGGCGGCACGGGCTGCTGGTGGTGTGCGGCGCGGCCGGCTGGGGACTGGCCATCGCGGCGGCCGGCTGGCTGTCCGACGTCTGGCTGGTCCTGGTGTGCCTGGGGCTGGCCGGTGCGGGGGACATGCTGAGCGGGCTGGGCCGCTCGACCATCTGGAACCAGACCGTCCCCGACGAACTGCGCGGCCGGCTGGCCGGCATCGAGGTCCTGTCCTACAGCGTCGGCCCCCAGCTCGGTCAGGTCCGCGCGGGCGCGATGGCCGGCTGGACCGGCACCCGTCCGGCGTTCTGGACCGGCGGCCTCGCCTGCGTGGTCTCCGTGGGCCTGCTGGCCACCGCGCTGCCCAAGCTCCTGACCTACGACGCGCAGACCGACGAGGACGCCCGCCGGCGCCGCGCCGCCCACACGGCCGCGGCCGGCGGACCGGGCACGGCGGACACGGCGCCCGGCGAACCCGGACCCGCGGTGGCCCGTACCGCACCCGACGTGCCTCCCGGCGCCTAGCGGGGAGCGCCGCCCCTGCCGCCGCGGCGCCCGCGGTCGGCCCGCCGGTCCTTCGGTTCGGGGGCCGTGTGGCCGACCTGTCGCTCCGCGCGGGGGAGCCCGGCGCCGACAGGGGACTCGGTCCTGGCGACCGGTTGCTCGTCACCGGTCCCGGCGGCCTC
The DNA here is from genome assembly GCF_008704515.1 of Streptomyces viridosporus T7A. NCBI lineage: Bacteria > Bacillati > Actinomycetota > Actinomycetes > Kitasatosporales > Streptomycetaceae > Streptomyces > Streptomyces viridosporus. The sequence goes on along the minus strand of NZ_CP023700.1, from coordinate 911,035 downwards.
GGCAGAAGCCCTCTTCTCCCACTGCTCGCAGGGGGAGCGGCCGGTCCACTCGACCTGCTGCCGCTCGACGAGCCGACGGACCACCCGGCCCCGGCCTTGGCGGAGGAGAACGAGGCAGCCCCGGCCCGCTGCACCGGCACGCCGGTCGTGGTGACGCACGACCGGCTCCCGCGCGAACGCGTCCACGGCCCCGCCCGGAATTCCCCGCGGCCGCCGGGAAGACGCGCCGGGACCGACGGCCTCGAGCCGTCCGGTCGTCCGCGCCGCAAGTCCGGCCGAGCCGGGCCGGGCGGCCGCGAAGGCCGTCCGGCCCGGCTCGGCTCGGCGGTCATGCCAAGGGGGTGATCCGGATGTTGCGGAACCTGACTTCGTTCCCGTGGTCCTGCAACCTGATCGCGCCCGCCGCCGGGCTCTCCGCCCGGCCCGACGCGGTCGGTCCGTCGAGGGCCACGTCGTCGTGGACCTTCTCGCCGTTCCACACCACCGTGACGCGGGCGTCGGCGGTCTTGCGGCCGCTGTCGTCGTAGCGGGCCGCGCGGAAGACGACGTCGTAGGTCTGCCAGGTCCCGGGCGCCGTCGCCGCGTTCGTGTCCGGCGCCCGTTTCAGATAGATCGCCCCCGCCTCGTCGGTGCCCGGTGAGGTGTCGCCGTAGGAGTCGAGGATCTGGAGTTCGTAGCGGTCCTGGAGGAAGATGCCGCTGTTTCCGCGGTCCTGTCCGGTGACATCGGGGGGAAGCAGGGGGACGCGGAACTCCACGTGCAGCCGGAAGTCCTGGTACGCGTCCAAGGTGCGGATGTCACCGCAGCACACCTCCATCGACTTCTCGTCGGTGAGCGGCCACCGCAGGCGTCTTCCGTCGGTGTGCTGCCACTGGGCCTGCGAGGCGGCCGTCCCGTCGAACAGGGTGAACCGGGCTCCGTGCGGGCGGACGGTGATCAGGTCGAGGTTGACATGGCCGGTGTCGCCGGGGTCGTACCGGTAGGAGAGCGTGTTGTGTCCGGCGCGCAGCGTCAGCTTCTCGGTCCGGGTCGACCAGGAGTCCCAGTCACCGGTGGGGGCGAGCTCCGTCTGCCGCACCTTCTTCCCGTTGGCGTACAGGGAAAGGGTCTTGGTGCCCCGGAACGGGTTGGGTCCGTTGGAGTAGCGCAGGCCCACGTCGTAGGCGCCGGTCTTCGGGACCGTCACGTCGAAGGTCGTGGCGACCTTGCCCTCGGTGGCGTAGCGGTCGACGAAGCCGCTGCCGGAGTGGCCCGCGTGGTCGGTGTTGATGCCGGCGGTGCCGGTGAGGCGCGCCTCCTCGGCCTCGTACCGGGTGGCGGGGGGCGGTTGCTTGCCGGGCATCCGGTTGAGGGTGTACCAGGCCTCGGTGCTCCACAGCGCTTCACCGGAGGCCGAGGTGAAGGGGCGCGGGGAGCGGAGGTGCACCACGCGGCCCGGCTTCAGGCCGTCCAGCCGGAGCTTGACGGTACGGCCGTCCTTCGAGAGCGTCGCCGAGCGCACGGGAAGCGGTTCCTCGGCGATCTTCCGGCCCCCGTAGTCCGCGGTCGGTGTGTAGCGCCACTGCTCGGCACGGTAACGGGCGGCGAGCTGTTCGGCGGTGGCGGCGGAGACGGGCTGGGTGTACGTCAGGTCGAAGCCACCGGGCACGGCGCGCATCGACCGGATGTCGAAGGTGTTCTTGCCGTTCGGCGTCAGCTTCTGCAGGCCGAACCTGAGCTTGCCCTCCTGCCCCCAGTTGCCGTCGGCGCCCAGGCCGCCTGCGTAGATCGCGCCGTCGGGGCCCAGGGTGATGCGGTTGACGCCGGCCTCGAGTCCCTGGGTGTAGCGGAAGACGGCTCCCTGGTACTGGCCCTTCACCTTCTCCAGGAAGGCGCGCTGCAGACCGCCGTAGGTGACGTCGCCCAGCAGCATCTGGCCGGCGAAGGTGCCCTTCTTCAGATACAGCGGAGTGGAGGGCGAGTTGGCGATCTCGTTCTGCGGCAGCCACAGCACCGGCTCGGTGACGGGGGAGTCGTCGAAGGTGCCCGGGGGCTCGGTGTAGTGGTTGTGGAAGCGGCCCTGTTCGATCTGGACGAGCTTCGACGACGGAAGCCATCCGCCCTGGTTGTCGGTGGCGAAGAGGCCGCCGCCGGGGCCCCAGCCGATGCCGTTGGGGGTCCGCAGACCGCCCGCGACGGGGCTGATGCGCCCCGTCTTCTTGCTGACCTTGTACGTGATCCCGCGCCCGGGCGCGGGCTGCGGGGTGGTGGTCGCGCCGCCGAGGTCGATGGCGACGGAGAGGTTCACGTAGAAGTAGCCGTCCCGGTAGAGCAGACCGAAGGCGAACTCGTGGAAGTTCCCGCCGTACGGCCAGGTGGCGACCGTGCGGTACTCGTCGGTCACCCCGTCGCGGTCCTTGTCGACCAGCCGGGTCAGCTCGTGCTTCTGCGAGACGTACAGCGAACCGTCCACGTACGCGACGCCCATGGGTTCGCGCAGCCCGCTCGCCACCTTCCGCACGGTGACCTTCTCCCGGCTCGTCCGGCCGGTCACGTTGTCCAGCAGGTACACCTCTCCGGCAACGTTGTCGGTGCCGCCCCACGTACTGATCGCAAGCCGTCCGTCGGGCAGCCAGTCCATACCGCTGACCTGCGGCTCGAAGCCGTCCGGACGCAGGTCGGTGAGGGTCAGGTCGGGGCGTACGGAGGTCAGGGGCAGGCCGTCGCCGGGGGAGTCGCCGCTCGCCTCGCACTCCTTGCGGCCCGGCGCGGTGACCCGGACGACACCGGCGTCGGTGCTCAGCGCCTCGCGGGGCACGACCGCGAAGTCGCTCTCGCCCGGCGGTCTCCAGGCCAGTTGCAGCCGTTGTCCGCCGTCCCGCTCGAAGTGGTCGATGCGCAACGGGTGCGGACCGGCGGTGAGATGGACCGTGCCGTCCTTCGGCTCGCTCCCGTGGAGCCCGTCGTGGTCGATGACGGTGTCGCCGTCGATGGTCAGCCGTGAACCGTCGTCACTGGTGAGGCGGAACGCGTAGCTGCCGTCCTCCGGCACGTTCAGGTAACCGGACGTCTCGGTGACGAAGTGGTCGGAGAACCCGCCGAAGTCGGCCTCCGTGGACCAGTCGACCGTCGGCATCAGTCGGTCGTGGTTGGGGGTCTGACCCGGCTTCAGGGTGCACAGCCTGCTCAGCGGTGTCTGCACGTCGAACACGCGGAGCGTGACTCCCGGTTCCTGGGGAGGCAGGTCGGCGGGAGCGGCGGAAGCCGGCGGGGCGGAGCACAGCCCGCCGGCCAGGAAGGCTCCGGCGAGGAGGGGGACGAGGTGTCTTCGGACGCGCGGGAACAGACGGTGGGGCATTGGTCCTCCACGAGTCGGGGACCGGACCGTGCCGGATATCGCTCCGGTCTGCTGCGGTGGCGCTGCACGTGCGCCGCCACGGTAGAAGGCTTCTGTTTGACATGTCCATACTTTGTCATCGGAGAGTTCAAAGTCCGGGGCCGTGTGCGGTCGGGGCGGTGTGCCCCGCGAAGGAACGGGGCCGACAAGTCCACGTCCACGCGGATGGTCCTGGGGCTGGACGCCGGGGGCGGTGCGCCGCGTTCGCGCAGGTGACGAATCGCTGTCCGGGGACGGTGCGGAGCCGCGATCATGGACCGGACACGGACCCGCCGCCGAGGAGGATCACCCCGTGCCCGTACCCGCCGACCCCACGGTCCTCCACCCGATGCCCGAGCAGCCGCGGGTGGTGCTGCTCAGGCCGCTGGTGAAGTCCCCGCTGATCGAGGTCGGGGAGTACTCCTACTACGACGACCCGGACGACCCGACCGCGTTCGAGACGCGCAACGTGCTGTACCACTACGGGCCCGAGAAGCTGGTCATCGGCAGGTTCTGCGCGCTGGGCACGGGCGTGCGGTTCCTCATGAACGGCGCCAACCACCGGATGGACGGCCCCTCGACCTTCCCCTTCCCCACCATGGGCGGCTCCTGGGCGGAACACTTCGACCTGCTCACGGGCCTGCCCGACCGCGGGGACACCGTCGTCGGCAACGACGTCTGGTTCGGCCACGGCACGACGGTGATGCCCGGCGTGCGGATCGGCCACGGCGCGATCATCGGCGCCGGCTCCGTGGTCACCGCCGACGTGCCCGACTACGGCATCGTCGGCGGCAACCCGGCCTGCCTCATCCGCACCCGGTACAGCGAGGAGGAGATCGCCCGGCTGCTGGCGGTGGCCTGGTGGAACTGGCCCGCGGAGCACATCACCGAGCACGTGCGGACGATCATGTCGGGCAGCATCGCCGATCTGGAAGCCGCCGCCCCGGCCACCCCGCACGGGTGACGCCCGTGCGGGAGTGCCCGCACGGACGCATCAGCCGTACGGTCGCGGGGAGTTCGGGCCGCCGAGCGGGCCGGCTTCGGAAGGCACCGTCCCACCGGCACGGTGACGGGGCACCGGGCCTCGCCCTGCCGGAGCGGCTCATCGAAGCCGGCGCGGTGGGTCCGGCCCGACCCGGACGGGTGGCGGACGAGTCCGGCGGACGGTGAGGCCCCCCACGGGCCGGGTCGGCGGGGGAGGAGGCTTCCACCCGAAGCGACGTGCCAGCGGGGGCGGTTGGGGCCTCAGGGCCTCGTCACTGGCCCACCCTGCCGTCGATGCACTCGCGCAACAGGTCGGCGTGCCCGCAGTGGCGGGCGTACTCCTCGATCCGGTGCACCATCAGCTCCCGGACCGAGGTCCCGTCCTTCCCCACGCGCGCCCCCAGGTCCGGGTGCCCGGCCAGCGCGGCGTCGGTCGCGGCCTGCTCGCGCTCCAGGTCGCGGAACGCGGCGTCGACCACGGCCTGTTCCGCGGCGGCTCCGTCGAAGTCCGCGTCCTTCTCGCCGTAAAGCTTCGGCAGCGGGTCACCGTCCGTGATCCAGTTGCGCCAGTCCCGTTCCACCTCGGCGAGGTGCCGGACCAGGCCGAGCAGCGACATCGTCGACGGCGGAACCGACCGGCGGGCCAGTTGCTCCGCGTCCAGGCCCTCGCACTTCATCCGCAGGGTCATGCGGTAACCCGTCAGGAAGTCCAGCAGCGTCGCCGACTCGCCTTCCGGACCGGGGCCTTCGTTCTCACGGGGGTCGTCGTCCGGATCGGTCCACATGTCGGGGTGGACGGTCGCCTGGCTCCATCGCGCGGGTCGCTCACTCATGCGCGCCATGCTCGTCCGCGGCGGTCCCGGCCCGCCACTGAATTCTCTCCGGGGGAGCCCGGGCGGTCCTTCACCGGCTGCGGAGCAGGAGCAGGGCGATGTCGTCGGCGCGGGCGCGGGTGCGGTGGGGGACGGCGTGGACGAGGCGGTCGGCCAGGTCGTCCAGTGGCCGGTCGCCGCTGTCGGTGAGGTGGCCGGCGAGAGCGGTGATGGACGCGGTGATGTCGGTGCCGGGGGTTTCCACGAGCCCGTCGGTGTAGAGGGCGAGGAGCGCTCCCGCGGGCAGCGGCGCGGTGGTCACCGGGTAGGAGGCGTCGACGTCGATGCCGAGCAGGGGGCCCGGCTCCACCTCGAGCACGCGGGTCCTCGCCGCGGGCGCCGGGCTGCGCAGGAGCGGGGGAGGGTGCCCCGCGCTGGCCAGGTGGAGGCGCCGGGCGGCGAGGTCGATGTGGAGGTAGAGGCAGGAGACGAACAGGTCGGTCTCGAGGTCCATCAGGACTTGGTTGGTGCGGGCCAGGACCTCGCCGGGCTGGGCGCCGGCGGTGGCGTGGACGGCGGTGCGGACCTGGCCCATGAGGGCGGCGGCGGTGATGTTGTGCCCTTGCACGTCCCCGATGACGGCGGCGGCGGTGGTGTCGCTGAGGCGGATCAGGTCGTAGAAGTCGCCGCCGATGTCCATGCCGTGGGCGGCCGGCAGGTACCGGGCGGCGACGGTGAGCCCGGGGACGGGAGGCAGGGTCACCGGCAGGAGGGCCTGCTGCAGACCGTGGGCGAGGTCGTGCTCGGCGTCGTACAGCAGCGCGCGGTCCATCGCCTGGGCGATGAGTCCGCTCAGGGAGACGAGGACGGCGCGGTCGCCGGCGCTGAAGGAGTGCGGACGGTCGTAGGACAACACGCAGCAGCCGACCCGGCGGTCGGCGACCACCAGGGGCAGGAACGCCCATGCCTGCTTGCCGCTGATGACGAGCGTCCGCGGGTGGACGCGGGCCAGCTCGTCGGGGTCGGCGAAGAAGGACGGGATGCCGCTGCGGAGGATGTGCCCGGCGGGGGTGAGGTCGGTGTCCAGCGGCAGGCCGTTCAGGCGTGCGATGACGCGCGGGTCGTAGCCCCGGTGCCCGATGACCTTCAGACGTCCGGCGTCGGCAGCGAAGACGACCATGCCCCGGGCGCCGAACGCGGGCAGGATCCGGTCGGCCACCACATGGGTCACATCGGCGACGGTGACGGTCTGGCTCAGGGCGGCCGCCAGGTGGATCAGCTGGTGGATCCGTCCCGTGCCGACGCCCTCCGGCGCGGCGCCCAGAGGCGTCGCGACACGGGGCGGCTCCTGTGCCGGCTGCTGGTCCTGGTGCGGGGAGATCAGGGCGCTGATGCCGCTGTCGTTCGGGTAGAGCCGGAAGTCCAGCCACCGGTCGGGCGGGCGCAGCGCGGTGTAGGCGACGGACTCACGGCTGAAGACCGCGGTGCGGTAGTGCTCCTCGTGGACGGGGTCGTCGAGCCAGGGCAGGGCCTGCCACGGCAGGGTGCCCAGGAGGCGCTCGGCGCTGCGGCCCAGGAGGCGGACGGCGGCGTCGTTGAGGTAGGTGATGCGTCCTTCCAGATCGAGGCTGAGGGCGCCGAGGGGCAGCCGCTGGACCAGGTCGGCGGCGGCCAGCCCCGCCTGTGCCGGATCGGGGCCGGACCAGCGCAGGGGCACGGCACGCGGCCGGTCGGGAAGGCTCAGCGGCCCGGGGGACTCGTCCAGCACCCGGGTGATGCGCCGCGAGTTTGACAGGATGTGCCCGCGTTCGCGGCGGGTGAGGGACGGTGGGTGGCTCTTGGACCACACCAGCACCAGCGCCCCCCAGCGGTGGACACCGTGCAGAGGGGCGAAGGCCAGCGCGAACTGGTAGGGCATCCCGGCCGCGGCGTGCGGATACAGACGGGCCATGTCCTCCTGCCGCCCCACCCACACCAGGTGGTCCTCCCGCACCGCCTCCGACAGCGGGCCCAGGGCCGACACCGCGACGCGTCTCCACGGGGCCACCGCCACCAACGGCAGCCCGCACACCACCGTCAGGCCCAGGACCGGCTCGGTCGCCGACAGCAGGTACACGCCCCCCGCCAGAGCCCCCGTGCGGCGCACCGTGGCGACGAGCGCCTCGTCCAACGCCCTCTCGCCGTCGAACCCACCGGAACCGCCATTCTTCACATAACAGACAGTACGGTGCGGACCGTCGGCGAGCGAAGCAACCGCCGCCACCGCCCGCACGGGCGGGTCGCGGTCCGCCTCCGCACCGGCCGTCGCTCACCGGCCGCCCGCGACCACCGCCCGGGGGCGATCTCGCCGAATGGGGCCGCTCCGGCCCGGAACCGGACACGGCCGGACAGGACCACCCGGCTTTCGTCATCGGTCCCCGTTCCGCGACGCGCCCCGCCCGCGCCTGCGCTTATCGTGGTCGGGGAGACGGTCGGGCCTCCTGATGACCTCCCCCCCGGCCGCCGGCCGACGCGTTCGGCCGGTCAAGCGATCGGCCCCGCCGGTGACGATCGCCCCGTCAGATCTGGAGTCGCTCATGACCACCGCCCGGGACCTGTCGATCGTCGCCGCCGACCCGGAGACCAACCCCGCCGTGGAACAGGGCGACCTGTCGCTCGCGCTGGCGGGCGCCGAACTGATCGACCTCATCGACTCCCGGGCGGTCACCCTCGACGGTGACCGGCTCGTGCCCGGCGCGTCGCCACGGACCGACGATCCCCTGCTGCGGGAAGCCGAGTCGCTGCTCGTACGGCGAGCACCCCACGAAACCGTGGTGGACTGGCTGTGGCGTCGGGGCCGTGACCTGGCCGCGCGCTATCGGGCCGCGCTCGAAGCGGAAGGACTGGTGGCGCCCGCGCGACCCCACCGCAACCCGTTCAGCAGGAGCCGTCCGGCACCGGTGGACTCCCCGGACCTTCGTCGTGCGGCCGACCGCTGGACGGCCCGCGAGCCCGTCCTCACCGGCCTCGCGGCCGCCGCCGGGATCACCGACCAGCAGGAGGCCGCGCTCACCGGCCTGACGGACGAGCAGGGCGCCGTACTGGGAGGCGTCTACGACGCCGTCACACAGCTGGCTGCCGTACGGCAACGCAGATCGATCGAGAAGGCGGCCTTCGACAACATCTGGCGGGGCCAGTGACGCGGTGAGAACGGGCCGGCCCCCGACCGCCCGGCGACGGCCCGGCCCGACGGCCGCCGTCCTGGTCCGACTCGGAGGCCCGCCCCCACCCCCCTTCGGCTTCCCCTCTCCTTCCGGTGCGCGGCCGTCCCGCGGCCGTCCGTGGCGTCGAGGACCGCCGCCCCTGGTTCCGGACGCACACACGGACACCTGTCGGGTCGTCCGGGTCACCACCGCGAACGGGCTCTTCGCGAGCGTCGAGCGTGAAGTGAAGTGCCCGCCCGGGCCCGGTCGCGCGCGGCCGGCCGGGGACCGTGCCGCAGGGGCGTCACGTCGTCCGGCCGGCCCGGTCCCGGTAGGTCTCGAGGACGCGCAGCCAGACCTCGCTGATCGTCGGGAACGCGGGAACGGCGTGCCACAGCCGGTCCACGTGCATCTCACTGGTGATCGCGACGGTGGCCGAGTACAGCAGTTCCTGGGTCCCGGGACCGACGAAGGTCACCCCGACGACGGTTCCGCGACCGGCGTCGATCAGTACGCGCGCCTTGCCGCGGTACCCGTCGGCGTACTGGGCCGCGCCGGCGACGCGGCCGATGTCGTAGTCCACGACGTCGACCCGGTGCCCGGTGCGCTCCGCCTCCCGCGTCGTCAGCCCCACACTGGTCACCTCCGGCTCGGAGAAGACCACTTGGGGCGTGGCGGCGCTGTCGGCCGTCGAGGCGTGCGCGCCCCACCTGCCGTCGTCGAGCGGCTCACCCTTGGCGCGCGCTCCGATCACGGCGCCCGCGATGCGCGCCTGGTACTTCCCCTGGTGTGTCATCAACGCCCGGTGGTTGACGTCGCCGACCGCGTAGAGCCATCCGTCGGGGACGTCCGTCACCCGGTAGGAATCGTCCACGGCCAGCCAGTCGCCAGGGGTCAGACCGACGGTCTCCAGGCCAATGTCCGCCGTGTGCGGCGCGCGGCCGGTCGCGAACAGGATCTCGTCCGCGACCAGTGAGCCCCCGTCGGACAGGGTGATCCGCACGGGACTTCCCGCCCCGCCCTCCCGGACGACTTCGGTCACCGAGGTGTCGAAGCGCAGGTCCGCACCGGCCGCGCGCAGGGCGTCCGCCACCATCTCCCCGGCGAACGGCTCCATCCGGCTGCGCAGTCCCCTGTGCCCGCGCACCAGCACGGTCACCCGGGACCCGAGCGCCTGCCAGGCCGTGGCCATCTCGACGGCCACCACACCGCCACCCACCACGGCGAGCCGCTCCGGCACGTGCCGGGCGGCGGTCGCGTCACGGTTCGTCCAGGGGTGGACCTGTTCGAGCCCCGGAAGATCGGGGAAGGCGGTGATGGTTCCCGTGGCCACGCCGACGGCGTGCCGGGCGGTGAGGCGCACGGTCCCGCCGTCCGCGGTGTCCACCACGACCTGCCGCGGCCCGTCCAGCCGGCCGTGGCCCCGCACCAGGTCCACGGACACGGAACGCAACCAGTCCACCTGGTCGTCGTCCTGCCAGTGGGCGGCCATCTCGTCCCGGTGGGCGAGGACCGCGGGAACGTCCAGCGGCCCCTCGGCGGCTCGCCTCAGCCCCGGTACCCGACGGGCGTCGGCCCGCGCCACCACCGGACGCAGCAGCGCCTTGCTGGGCTCGCACGCCCAGAACGAGCACTCCCCGCCGAGCAGCTCGTTCTCCACGATCACCGAGGTGAGTCCGGCGGCGCTCGTACGATCGGCCAGGTTCTCGCCCGCGGGACCGGCACCGAGAACCACCACGTCGCAGACGCGAGAAGTGCCCTTCATCCCTGCTCCCGTCCTCATTCGACTGCCAGCCGCCGCACGGCGCACAGAAGGGGGGAGGCCACTGCGTGACGACGGGACCCGTGCGACGTCGCGGCAGCGTTTCTCCATCTTCCTCCAGCGGGGGAGACATCGCCTGGCGGGCCGGGAGCCCCCCGCCCGTGTTCCGGCACCGCGGCGCGCGACCGTCCGGTGGGCCCGTCGGGACCGCGCATTCCCGGCGGGCCGGCGCGAGGTTTTCCGCCCGGCGCGGCCCGCGTATCGCCCCCGTCCCCTGTCTGCGGCCGGCCGGCTCGCGCCGACGGCGGAAAGGGCTCAGGGAGTCGGACGGGGCGGGATGCGGCCGGCGGCGGCGCCGTCGGCCTGTGCGGCGTCGGCCAGGGCCTCGGCGGCGGCTTCCGCCGCCTGGGCCGTGTCGCTGGCGGCCTGGGCGGCCATGTCGTCGTGGGACGGCTTCTCGCGGGTGGCCGACGACGGGGGCAGCGCCTCGGTGAAGGCGCGGGAGACGCCCTGGAGCGCGGAGGTGATCTCGCTGGGGATCATCCAGAAGTTGTTGCCCTGGCCCTGCGCGAGTTGGGGCAGCGCCTGGAGGTACTGGTAGGCGAGGAGCTTGGGGTCGGGGTCGTTGCGGTGAACGGCCTGGAACACCTCGTCGATCGCCCGGGACTGGCCCTCGGCCTGGAGGATCGCGGCGGTACGGTTGCCCTCCGCACGCAGGACGGCAGCCTGCTTGTCCCCTTCGGCGGTGAGGATCTGCGACTGGCGCTGTCCCTCGGCACCCAGGATCGCGGCCCGCTTGTCCCGCTCGGCCCGCATCTGCTTCTGCATCGCGTCCTTGATGGACTGCGGGGGGTCGATGGCCTTGATCTCCACCCGGTTGACCCGGAGCCCCCATTTGCCGGTGGCCTCGTCCAGGACGCCGCGGAGTTGGCTGTTGATGGTGTCCCGTGAGGTGAGCGTCTTCTCCAGGTCCATGGAGCCCACGACGTTGCGCAAGGTGGTGACGGTGAGCTGCTCGACGGCCTGGAGGAAGTTGGCGATCTCGTAGAAAGCCGCTTTCGGGTCGGTGACCTGGAAATACAGGACGGTGTCGATTTCGACGACCAGATTGTCCTCGGTGATGACCGGCTGCGGTTTGAAGGAGACGACTTGCTCCCTCAGGTCGATCAAGGGGCGCACGCGGTCGATGTAGGGGATGACGAGGTTGAGGCCGGGGTTCAGCGTCCGGTGGTAGCGGCCGAGCCGTTCGACATTGCGGGCGCGCGCTTGGGGGACGATGCGGACGGCCCGTATCACAGTGAAGATCGCGATGACCGCGACGATCAGGCCGGCGATGAGAGATGCTGAAGAGTCCATGGCTTCAGTCCCGGGGATAGACGAATGCGGTGGTGCCACTGATCTCTATGACGTCGACGGTCGCCCCGGACGGAATCACCAGCGTGTCGTCATAGGCGCGGGCCGTCCACTCCTCGCCGTCGATGCGGACCCTGCCGCCGGAGCCCGTCACCTCCGAGACGACATAGGCGGCCTTGCCGACCAGCGCGTCGACACCGAACCGTGCCGTCTGGGGCTTCAGCAGGTGACGCAGGGCGATGGGGCGTACGAACAGCACGGTGACGGTGGCGACGACGGCGTACACCACCAGCTGGAAGGCCGGAGGCAACCCGATCGCGGCGAAGCCCGCGGTGACCAGGGCGGCCGCGCTCAGCATTCCGAGCGCGGCGGTGAGTGTGAGGATCTCCGCCACGGCCAGAACAGCCGCGATGATCAACCAGATCAACCATGGATCCATGATGTGCTTCTTCTCGCAGGTGAGGACAGTGACTGCCTGTGGTTCTCTCCATTCTCCCCTGATCACTGAATTGCGTGTTCTTCGTCGGGGACCCGTCGAATCGGCGAGCGGTTAGATTCAAGCGTGCATCTCTCTTCGGTCCTTATCGAGCCGTAGCGCGGTTGTGGCGGACGGAGGAATAGAAGGAGGCGCAGATCAGGGTGACGCCGATGAGACCGGTGACAATGTCATTGATCTCGTACTGGATGCTGACGAGGAGAATGAGGGCGAGCGCGCCGATGGCGTAGTGGGCGCCGTGCTCGAGGTAGACGTAGTCGTCCAGGGTGCCCTGGCGGACCAGGTAGACGGTCAGCGACCGGACGTACATGGCGCCGATGCCCAGGCCCAGGGCCATCAGGATGATGTCGTTGGTGATGGCGAAGGCGCCGATCACGCCGTCGAAGGAGAAGGACGCGTCCAGGACCTCGAGGTAGAGGAAGGTGAAGAACGCGGCCTTGCCGGCCAGGGCCACCGCGGACCGGCCCCCGCCGACGCCTTCGGGACGCTGCTCGGCACGGCTCTCGTTCTCCCTGGCGGCCAGCCTGTCCTCGAAGAAGCCGGAGAGCCCGCCCACGACCAGGTAGGTGATCAGACCCGCGATGCCCGAGACGAGAACCGTCTGGGCCTTGTCGGCATGGACGCCGCCGTGCTGGTGGGCGTGGGCGGCGAACGTCATGGAGGTGACGAGCAGGACGGCGAGAGCGATGCAGACCGACAGCATGTCGATCCTGCCGAGCTTGGCCAGGAGGCGTTCCACCGGGCCGAGCCACTTGGTCTCGTGGTCCTCGAAGACGAAGTCGAGGAAGATCATCAACAGGAACATGCCGCCGAACGCGGCGATCGACGGGTGCGCGTCGGTGACGAGTTCCTGGTAGCGGGCTTTGTCGGTGAGCGCGAGGTGGACGGCCTGGGACGGTGTGAGCCGGGCGCTGACGGCGACGATGACGATGGGGAAGAGCAACCGCATGCCGAAGACGGCGATCAGGATGCCGACGGTGAGGAAGATCTTCTGCCAGAAGACGTTGAGCCTCTTGAGGATGCCGGCGTTGATCACCGCGTTGTCGAAGGACAGCGAGACTTCCAGAACGGCGAGGATGGCGACCAGGCCGAGAGCCGTCCAGCCGTCGTACAGCGCTCCGGCGGCCAGGCCGAGGGCCGTGACGACGAAGGTCCAGCGGAATGTCTTCAGCAGCACGTGGCACTCTTCTCTTTCTCGTCGCGCTCGTCGCCGGACGGTGACTCCCGTTCCAGTGCCCTTCTCCCGGATGTCTACTACGCGGCGCGAGGCAGTGCCTGCGGGAACCGGCCCCGCACCCTCATACGCAGAGCGGCCCCGCCGGGGTCGTCGCCCGCGACTCCTTCGGCGGCGCCGCACACGTCCGCGGCCGGCTGCGGGAGGACGTCGCGTCCTGCCGGCCCGCCGGGCACCGTCCGGCACGGGGGCCTGCCGTCGCTCCGGCGCCCTGACGGGTCCGCCGAGCACCTGCTCCGGGCACACCCGGGACGGTCCGACGAGCCGGGGGCGGGAAGGAAGGACGGCTTCCCGGTCCGCGCCGCCGCGCCACCGGGCTACGTCCGCCGTGTCCGGTCCGCGGGCAGCGCGCACCCTGCCGGGCCACCGGGCAGACGCTGCCGGTTGTCCGCCACGAGCCGATAGGCGGCGTGGGCCGCCCCGCGCACCACCGGCAGGGTGAGGAACGCTCCCGCGAGCGTCCAGGCGCCGCCGGCGCTCAGCAGCAGCTTCGCCACCGCTTGGGCGCCGCCGTACACCCTTCCGGTCGGCGTCACCCAGAGCGCCTCGTGCCGGGCGCGTTCCGGGGTGACGCCCAGAGCCGCCAGGTCGGCCCGCTGCCAGGGGACGGTCTCACACCGTGGCCGCACCACTCGCTCGATGAGACGCACCGAGTCGGTGCAGAAGCCGCAGTCTCCGTCGAAGACGAGCACAGGCCGGATCCGCATAACCCCCATCATGCCGCGCGCGCCGTCCACCTCCCCGCCGAGGTGTCGCTGCCGCCGGGAGCGCCGGTCACCGTGCGCGAGCCGCCCCGGCCGGGGCGGACCACCGCCGGCGCACACCCGTCGCACGACCGAACGCCCCCGGCACCGGTCGACGGGAAAGCCCGGCGGCACCAGGAGTCCTGCAGCGGCGGACATCGCTTCGGCTGTGTCGGTCGTCTCTGCTGGCTCCATGCGGCTCGTGCGGTCCACGTGCACCAACGACGAACAGGAAGGGACAAGTTGACCGGAAGACGAAGGGCCGCTGCCGCGCGACTGGCGGCGGTGTGCTGCGCCGCGGCGGCGGCCGTGACGACGGGGACGGGCACGTCCGGCACGGCGTACGCGGCGGAGAACCTGCCGCCGGACCAGCCGCTCGTACGGGACCTGGGGACGGGGACCAAGGCGTGCGCGACCGGTGACGACCGGACCTACGTCTCGGCGCGTCTGCGAACGCGATGACCGGGCATACGGGATTCACCCCTAGGAGAGGAGCTCACCCGTGCTCGGCATAGTCGCGGCGGTACTGTTCTTCATCGCGTTCCTGATCAATGCGGCGGAGATCGGCACCAACGACGTGTTCTCTTCGGTGAACGTCATGCTGCTGGGCCTGACGGCCCTGGCGCTGCACGTGGCAGGAATCGGGGCCGGCTGGTCCCGCAGACGCTGACCCGGCACCACGAGGGCCCGGTGACATCCTGTCACCGGGCCCTCGCGGTGACCGCGGTGACCGAACCGGCCCTCGGCGCCGCAACGGTGTCTCCGATGACTGCCGGCCGGGCCGTCCGCCGGCGTGGTCGTGAGGGGGCTTGCCGGTAGCGGGCTGCGGGCGGGTGAACCGGCTTCCGCGCACGGGCGGTTCGTGCACCGGTTCGACCGGCCGGAGCCACGGGAGCCGGCACACGCGCGCGGCTCACGGGAGGTCCGGCAGCCGCAGCCACTCCTCCCACGTCAGGTCCCGTCCGATGAACCGCGGCCGTTCGAACGGCCAGTCCTCGGCGATCCAGCGCGGCACGAACGCCTCCAGCGCCCGCTCCAGCGCACCACCCACCTCCTCGTCCACCACCCACCAGGAGATCTCGGCGTCGGCCCCCCGCTTCTCCGGCGGGTCGATGTAGACGCAGCCGCGCAGAGCGGTGCGGTCCGCGTTCTCGACGGTGTAGTTGAACGACTCGTGGGCCTCGATCTCCGCGGCGTGCCGCTCCAGGTCCGCACGGTTCGCCTCGTACGACATCGTGGCCGACGGCCAGCCCCAGGCGGCGCCGAAGAGCGACCACAGCCGCTCCCGCGAGCCCATCACCGCCGGGTAGTCGAGCGGCGCGTCCGCACCGCTGATCGGACGCAGCCGGTGGCCCCCGCCGCCGGGTACGTCGACGTGGAGGGGGTGGACGAAGTCGTGCGGGAGCCAGGTCATGGGCGCGAGCCAACCACGCCGGAGCGCGACGCGTAAAAGGATTTAACCACCGTCGCACCGTCCGACCGCGCGGACAGCGCCCGCGCCCACCAGTCGGGGTCGGCCGAACTCCCGGCCGGTGGGAGCGTGCTGGCACCACCGCACCGCACCTGCGGAAAGAACGCCCCGAACGGCACGAGGAGACGGGCGAACGACCACGCGCCACGCACCGTGCACGCGGCCGTCAGCCGCCCCTCCGCAAAACGGATGTGAGGAACTGACGGGCGGGCGCCAGAGTGGACGCCGTACGGACGGCGTTCTGGAAGGCGACGGAGCGCGGAGCGAGGTTGCCGGTGATCCGGACCCACCACGGGCGGACCGTCGAGGCACCTGCGTACCAGAACTGCTCGTGGGGCAGGCCGGGTGCCGAACGGAGCTCTCCGACCGCCAGGGCGGCGGGAATCACCCGAGCGGGTGAAAGCAGCTCGCGTGCTTCCAGAACCCCCGAGGTGCGCTGCGCCCTCTCCCGCTCTCTCCCGTCCTCTCCCCTCCTCTGTGCTCGCCTCGCAGCCGTCCGCACGGGCCGAGCCGGCCGTGGTCCCCGTCCGCGCGGAGCCGCCCTCGATCCGCCGGGAGCGGGCACCGGGGTGTCCCGGAGCCCTGTCACCGGATCCCCGTCAGCGGGTGGCGAGGAGTTCGAGTGTGTCGATCACGCGGTTCGAGAAGCCCCACTCGTTGTCGTACCAGGCGACCACCTTGATGTGGCGGCCGTCGACGCGGGTGAGGGCCGAGTCGAAGATCGCGGAGGCCGGATTGCCCGTGATGTCGGACGACACGAGCGGGTCGTCCGCGTACTCGAGGATGCCGGCGAGCGGCCCCTGTGCCGCGGCGCGGTACGCCGCCAGCACGTCGTCGCGCGTCACGTCGCGGGCCACGGTCGTGTTGAGTTCGACGAGCGAGCCCACGGGAACCGGCACGCGGATCGAATCGCCCGACAGCTTTCCGTCGAGGCCCGGCAGCACGAGGCCGATCGCCTTGGCGGCGCCCGTCGTGGTCGGCACGATGTTGACGGCGGCGGCGCGGGCGCGGCGGGCGTCGCGGTGCGGGCCGTCCTGCAGGTTCTGCTCCTGGGTGTAGGCGTGCACCGTCGTCATGAAGCCGTGCTCGATGGCGGCGAGTTCGTCCAGCACCGCCGCCAGCGGCGCGAGCGCGTTGGTCGTGCACGACGCGTTCGAGACGATCGTGTGCACGGCCGGGTCGTAGGCGGCGGTGTTGATCCCGTAGGCGAGCGTGACATCGGCGCCGTCCGACGGCGCGCCGACGAGCACCTTCTTCGCGCCCGCGTCGAGGTGCGCGCGGGCGGCCTTGGCCGACGTGAAGCGGCCGGTCGCCTCGAGCACGGTGTCCACGCCGAGTTCGGCCCACGGCAGCCGCGCCGGGTCCCGCTCGGCGAGCACCGCGATGCGACGGCCGTCGACGACGAGGGCGTCCCCGTCGACGGTCACCGGGCGACCGAGCCGGCCGGCCGTCGTGTCGTAGGCGAGCAGCCGGGCGAGGGTGGCGGGCTCCGTGAGGTCGTTGACGGCGACGATCTCGAGGTCGCTGTCGCGTTCGAGCAGCGCGCGCAGCACATTGCGTCCGATGCGGCCGAATCCGTTGATGGCGATGCGAGTCATGAATGCTGTCCTTCCGGTTCACCACCAGCGTCGCGCGCGGCATCCGGCCGCGACCGCGGCGCGAGCGCCACGGTTCGAAAGGATCGCGCCAGGCAACCGGCTACTCGCCCCGGGCGAAGGTGCGCCGGTACTCGCTCGGGGTGGTGCCGAGGATGTGCTGGAAGTGCAGCCGCAGATTGGCGCCGGTGCCCAGGCCGACGTCGGCGGCGATCTGCTCGACACCGCGCTGTGAACGCTCCAGCAGCTCACGGGCCAGGTCGATGCGGGCGCGCATGACCCACTGCATCGGCGTGTACCCCGTGTCCTCGACGAAGCGCCGCGACAGGGTGCGCGGTGAGACCGCAGCGTGCCGGGCGAGCATCTCGAGGGTGAGGGGCTCGCCGAGCCGGTGCAGTGCCCACTCGCGGGTGGCGGCGAACCGCTCGCCGAGCGGCTCGGGCACGCTGCGCGGCACGTACTGCGCCTGACCGCCACTGCGGTACGGGGCTGCGACCAGGCGCCGGGCGGCGTGGTTGGAGGCGGCCACCCCCAGGTCGCCGCGCAGGATGTGCAGGCACAGGTCGATGCCCGAGGCGGCCCCGGCCGACGTCAGCACGCTGCCCTCGTCGACGAACAGCACGTTCTCGTCGACCCGGACGAGCGGATGCTTCGCCGTCAGCGCCCGCGCGTAGTGCCAGTGCGTCGTGGCGCGCCTGCCGTCGAGCAGGCCCGTGGCGGCGAGGGCGAAGGCGCCCGTCGAGATGGCGGCGAGCCGCGCGCCCCGACGGTGGGCGGCGAGCAGCGCGTCGACGACGGCCCGTGGCGGGTCGTCGCGGTCCGGGAACCGGTAGCCGGGCAGGAAGACGATGTCGGCCCACGCGAGCGCGTCGAGACCATGGGCGACGTGGTACGACAGGCCGTCGCCGCCGGCCACGAGGCCGGGCGCCGCGCCGCACACCCGCACCTCGTACGGCATGCTCGCCCGGGTCGTGAACACCTGCGCGGGAATGCCGACATCGAGCGGCTTCGCGCCCTCGAGCACCAGGACGGCGACGCGGCGCAGACGGGAGGACGACACGGGAGACAGGGTACGAGGTCTCCCGGAGGCCGGTGACGAGCGCGACCGCTGCCCGGTCGCCGGGGGCACGCGGGAGCACTGCCCGGCATCGGCGTCCCTGGGGGAACGGCCGTGCACCCGCACGGCGTTCTCCGCCGAGGCGGTGGGTGAAGCCGTCCGTCATGCCGGCCACGGCGAAGTCCGCGCCGTGCCGGGCCGCCCGATGCGGAGGGAGACGGCCGCCTCCTGTCGGAGCGGCGGCCGTGCTCGCGTCGTTCCCGTGCCGGGCGAGGCCCGTCCATGACGGACGTCAGGGGGCGTCGTGGGTGCGCAGGACGGTGGTGCGGAAGTCCGTGACCAGGGGGCGTAGGTCGATTCGGTGCCATGCGGCCCACAGCTGGATGTTCGTCGTGTACCAGGGGAGTTCGCGTACGGCGACCTCTTCGGTGGTGGCGCGGGTCATGCTCTTCTGTACGAGGGCGAGTCCGAGCCCGGAGGCGACCAGACCGAGCGCGGTCAGTGGCTCGGCGGCGTGGAGGCGGATGTCGGGTGTGAAACCGGCTGCCGCGCAGGTGGCGATGAAGGTGTCCCGCCAGGCGGGGTCCTGGCTGTTCCCGACGGCGATCCACGGCCGGCCGTCGAGGTCGCTGGGTGTCACCTCTTCCCGGCCGGCGAGGGGGTGCCTCGCCGGCAGGGCGAGGAACAGGGGGTCCTCGAGCAGGGGGGCGGCCAGCAGGTCGGGATCGTCCGCGGCCGGGGGTTCGTGGACGAGGGCGATGTCGAGGCTGCGCTGCCGCAGGCCTTCGAACTGCTCGGTGGGCGGGAGGTTGTACAGGGCGATGTGGACGTCGGGGCGTTCGCCGCGCACGGCGCGCAGTGCGCCGGGCAGCACGCCGGTGTGCATGGCGTCCGCCACGTAGCCGATGCACAGGCCGCCCTCTTCGCCGCGGCCCAGTCGACGGCCCAGGTTCTCCAGGCGGTCCGCGTGCCGCAGCAGTGCGCGGGCTTCGGCCAGGAAGACCTGGCCGTCCCGGGTGAGCCGGATTCTCTGCTGGCTGCGTTCGAACAGGGTGAGGCCCAGGCTCTGCTCGAGCTGCGCGATCTGCCGGCTGAGCGGTGACTGGGAGATGTGCAGCCGCTCGGCGGCCCGGCCGACGTGTTCGGTCTCGGCGACGGCGACGAAGTAGCGGAGTTGCCGCAGGTCAAGCATGTAAGACCTCTGAGGACTCAAGTGTGTCCAAGTAAGTCTTGGACAGTCTCAAGCCTAGTTCCTAGCCTCGAACAGGTCAGACCGGCGGACCGCGCCCAGCGCGCGCGAACCGCATCCGCCGCAGCTCGTACAGCAAGGATCCGCTCCATGTCCATCACGTCCTTCCTGCCCGGCCGTCTGGGCTTCGGCACCGCACCGCTGGGCAACATGTTCCGGGCCATACCCGACGAGGAGGCCGCGGCCACCGTCGACGCCGCCTGGGACAACGGCGTCCGTTACTTCGACACCGCGCCTTTCTACGGCGCGGGCCTGTCCGAGATCCGGCTGGGTGCGGCACTGGCCGGCCGTCCCCGCGAGGAGTTCGTCCTGAGCACGAAGGTCGGCCGCGTCATCCTCGACGAGACCGAGGACCCCTCCGCACGCGAGCTGGGGGAGAAGGGCGGGCTCTTCGAGCACGGGCGCCCCAACAGGATCGTCAACGACTACTCGGCCGACGCCACGCTGCGCTCCATCGAGGGCAGCCTCGAGCGGCTGCGGACGGACCGACTCGACATCGTGTGGGTGCACGACGTCGCGCAGGACTTCTACGGCGACGAGTGGCTCGCCGCATACGAAAGCGCCCGCACCGGCGCGTTCCGTGTGCTGCAGCGGCTGCGTGACGAAGGCGTCGTCAGGGCCTGGGGACTGGGGGTGAACAGGGTCGAGCCCCTGGAGCTGACGCTGGACCTCGACGAACCGAAGCCGGACGCCTTCCTCCTCGCCGGCCGCTACACCCTGCTCGACCACGAGCGCGCGCTGCAGCGGCTGCTGCCGGCCGCGACGGAGCGGGGCGTCGACATCGTCGTCGGCGGACCGTACAGCTCCGGTGTCCTGGCGGGCGGGCAGCACTTCGAGTACCAGCAGGCCCCCGCGCCCGTCGTCGCCAAGGTGGAGCGCATCAAGGCACTCGCGGGGCAGCACGGCGTCGGCATCAAGGCGGCAGCGCTGCAGTTCTCCCTCGCCCACCCCGCGGTCGCCGCGGCCGTCCCCGGTGCTTCCCGGCCGAGCCGTATCGCGGAGGACGTCGCCGCGCTCGACGAGACCGTCCCGGCGGCCTTCTGGACGGCTCTGCGCGCGGAGGGGCTGATCGCCCAGGACGCGCCCGTACCCGGAGCCTGACCTCCCCCTCATCCCTTCAGGAGACGACGACCATGGCCACCACGTCCGCAACCATCGACCTCCCCCTGCCCGCCGACCGCGTCTGGCAGCTCATCGGCGGCTTCGACTCCCTGCCCGACTGGCTGCCCTACATCCCCGAGAGCACCCTCAGCGAGGGCGGCCGCGTGCGCAGCCTCACGAACGAGGAGGGCGGCGTCATCGTCGAACGCCTCGAGGCGTTCGACCACCGGGCACGCACCTACAGCTACTCCATCCTCCGGGCACCGTTCCCTGTCACCGGCTACCGCTCCACCCTCACCGTGCACGAGGTGCCCGGCGGGCGGAGCCGTGTGGAGTGGTCCGGCACCTTCACGCCGACAGGAGCAGGCGAAGAAGAGGCGATCACCCTGTTCCAGGGCATCTACACCGAGGGGCTGGCCGCGCTGAAGAAGACCCTCGAGGGGTGAACACGGCACGGGGCCGGTCGGCGCCGTCCGCTTCGCACGACGGCGCCGACCGGCCCCGTGCCGTGGGACCCGGCGGCGAGGCCGAACCCGGGCACACGCTCGTGACGGACGCGGTGCACGAAGCGCTGCACCACACGACACGGAGGGACCACGCCGACTCCGCGGACGCCTGAGCCCCGCCCGGGAAGCCCGCGGGCGAGCTCAGCCGACCGGCCACCCGGCCACCCGGCTCCCGGGCGGATCCGGTTCCAGGGGCTGGACGTGTCCGTGGTGGATGACGCCCCGCCAAGCGCCGCACTCCTGCCCGAGCCCTTCGATGAACTCCTTGAAGCGGCCGAGTTCCGCCCGGACCGCACGGGGCGTCGCCCCGGCGCGGGCCAGGACGCGGCCCTTGACTCCGTGCGGCTCGAAACGCATGCGCAGGACGACCTCGGTACGGTCCGGGGCCAGCCCCCGGAACGACACCTCGCCCCGATGACCGGCCCACCGGTCGAGGCAGCGCCACGCGACCAGCGAGTCGGGCCGCTGCTCCACGATCTCCACCGTGAACTCGCGGCGCACCGGACCGGCCCCGATCACCCAGCGCACGAGATGGGGTCGGAGCTGCTCGACCTCCTTCACCGAGGACATGAAGCGGGGGAAGGTCTTGAACTGCGTCCACTGGTTGTAGGCGGTGCGCAAGGGAACCGCGACTTCGATCGACTCTTCAACGGAATTCATGGCTGCTGCACGCATGGCCCCGCCTGTCGTCGGCACTGCTGTCCTCAGTGTCGTCGCCCACTCGCCGATCCGCCACCACAAGGCCCCGTGCGTCCCCCACGGCGCCCACCCGCACACCCCGCCCCGCACGCGGGACGGCCCCGAGGCCGCGGTCGGGGGAACGTCGGGGAAACGGAGTGTGGCGGCTGCCGACGGAAGATCATGTGGCGACCCCCGGACAGGGGCGCGAGACTGGGAAAACCCGACGGTCCGGTGAGAGGGAGTCCGATGGCGAAGCGGCCCGACGACGGTTCCAAGGACCCGCTCACCGTGACAGCGCCCAAGACGTGGGCGGCGGGAGTGCCGGCGGTGGCGCACGCGCTGGAGTACTCCCTCGGGCAGACCTCCCCCCTGCGGGCCGGGGAGACGCTGCTGACGATGAACCAGGTGGACGGCATCGACTGTCCCGGCTGCGCCTGGGCCGACCCGTCCCCGGGGCACCGGCACCGCAACGAGTACTGCGAGAACGGCGCCAAGCACATCAACGACGAGGCGACCACGCGGCGCATCACCTCCGACTTCTTCCGCCGGTACCCGGTCTCCGACCTCGCCGGGCGATCCGACCTGTGGCTGAACCAGCAGGGACGGCTCACGGAACCGATGGTCAAGCGGCCCGGTTCCGACACCTACGAGCCGATCAGCTGGCACGACGCACTCGGACTGCTCTCCTCGGAGCTCACCGCCCTCGACTCACCCGACGAGGCCGTCTTCTACACCTCGGGCAGGGCCAGCAACGAAGCCGCCTTCGTGCTGCAGCTCTTCGCCAGGGCGTTCGGCACCAACAACCTGCCCGACTGCAGCAACATGTGCCACGAGTCCAGTGGCTTCGCTCTGCACGAGACCCTGGGCACCGGCAAGGGCACGGTCAGCCTGGAGGACATCCACCACGCCGACCTGATCTTCCTGGTGGGCCAGAACCCCGGGTCGAACCACCCCCGGCAGCTCTCCGCGCTGGAACAGGCCAAACGCAGCGGCGCCCGTGTCATCGCGGTGAACCCGCTGCCCGAGGCCGGACTGCTGCGGTTCAAGAACCCGCAGAAGGCGCGCGGGGTGATCGGGAACGGCACCCGGATCGCCGACCGGTTCCTGCACATCCGCGGCGGTGGGGACCTGGCCCTGTTCCAGGGACTGAACCGGCTGCTGCTGGAGGCCGAGGACGCCCGGCCCGGCCGCGCACTGGACCACGACTTCATCCGCGCGCACACCGACGGGTTCGAGGACTTCTCGCGGCACGCCCGCACCGTCGAGTGGGAGGACATCCTCACGGCGACCGGTCTGACCCGCGAGGAGATCGAGCAGGTCCGGGACGAGGTGCTGGGCAGCGAGCGCGTCATCGTCTGCTGGGCCATGGGACTGACCCAGCACAAGCACGCCGTCCCCACCATCCGGGAGATCGTGAACTTCCTGATGCTGCGCGGAAACCTCGGCAGAGCGGGCACCGGAGCCTGCCCCGTGCGCGGGCACAGCAACGTCCAGGGCGACCGGACGATGGGCATCTGGGAGCAGATGCCGGACTCCTTCCTGGACGCGCTGCGGCAGGAGTTCGGCTTCGACCCGCCGCGCGCCCACGGGCTGGACTCGGTGAACGCGATCAGGGCGATGCGCGAGGGCCGGATCAAGTTCTTCCTCTCCCTCGCCGGCAACTTCGTCCGGGCCGCACCGGACAGCGCGGTCACCGAGGAGGCCCTGCGCTCGTGCCGCCTGACCGCCCACATCTCCACCAAGCTCAACCGGTCGCACACCGTGTGCGGCCGCACCGCGCTGATCCTGCCGACCCTGGGCCGCACCGAACGGGACTTCCAGGCCGGAGGCGAGCAGTTCGTCACCGTGGAGAACTCGATGAGCGAGGTGCACACCTCGCGCGGACGACTGGAGCCGGCCTCCCCCCTCCTGCTCAGCGAGGTCGCCATCCTGTGCCGGCTCGCCCGCCGTACGCTCGACGGCACGGGGAACATCCCGTGGGACGCGTTCGAGGCCGACTACGGGGAGATCCGGGACCGTGTCTCCCGCATCGTCCCGGGACTGCACGACTTCAACCGGCGCGTGGTGCGCCCCGGCGGCATCAGGCTGCCCAACACGGTCAACGAGGGCGTGTTCCGGACACCGGTCGGCAAGGCACGGTTCACCTGCAACGCCTGGGACATGCCGCGGGTCCCCGAGGGGCACCTGCTGTTGCAGACCCTGCGCTCGCACGACCAGTGGAACACCGTCCCCTACACGTCCGACGACCGCTACCGCGGCATCCGCGGCAGCCGCAGGGTCGTCCTCGTCAACCGGGCGGACCTGACCGGACTGGGCCTGGTCGACGGTGACCACGTCGACCTGGTCAGCGTGTGGACGGACGGCACCGAGCGGCGCGCCGAGGACTTCCTGGTCGTCGCGTACCCGACCAAGCGCGGTTCCGCCGCCGCGTACTATCCCGAGACCAACGTCCTGGTGCCGCTCGACAGCGTGGCGGAAACCAGCAACCAGCCCACCTACAAGGGCATCGTCGTCCGCCTGGAGCCCGTCCACGCCCGGCCCGTCCCGGCATTGGGCTGAGGGTGACCGGTACGGCCGTCGACGTGGTGCGGCTCCACCGCGACACCGGGACGCGTCCAGCCGCGATCCGGACGCCGGCGGCCGCGGCCACTACTTGATCAGGGCGTTGGCCACGATGATCACCAGGCCGATCAGCATGTCGGCGGCTCCGGCGCGGAGCGAGGCCGTCCACCCGCGGCCCGCACGGCGCGCGGTCCACGCTCCCCAACCGGCGAGCAGCAGGGTGTTGAGCACCAGGGCGGTGTTCACCGCCTCGGTCTCCGTCCACCAGGAGGGCACCGCGGTCAGCAGCAGCACCACGGTGGGAGCGGCCGCCGCGACGACCGGCCACTCGGCGAGCATGGCGCGCAGCCCGACTCCGGCACCGCTGCGGTCAGACGACAGCCGGTGCGCGACAACGTGGGCATAGCCGTGGGCGGCCGCGGAGGCGAGGGCGGTGAGCAGGACCCACAGCGCGTCCGATCCGGGGTCGGCCGCCTCGCCGGGGGAGTCGAGCGCGGCCGCCAGCGCACTGGCCAGGACGAGCCCGTAGACGCCGCTGAACAGTGTTGTTTCCGCCGGTCGCCGGCCCGGTCCCTGCCGCGGGGCGGTCGGCCGGGGGAGACGGTGGGCACCGTGGTGCATCGCTACCGCCTCCGCCGGGAGGGTGCGGAAGGAGGCGGCAAGGCGCGCACCGGGAGATCGGGGCCCGGCTGTGCGCGTGAGGCGTGGCCTGACCCGACTTCTGTTTCCGTGACGCGGACGAGCAGCGCCTTCTCCCGAAGCCTTCTGCTGGAGCCGGCTCCATCCGCCCGACCTGCGGGACGCCGAGCGTGCCACGGCACGGACCGTGACGGGACCGTTGTTCTCACGGAATACAACTATTCCATCCGCTCGGGCGGTGCACGGGTCGAGCGGCCGACCGCGTCCCGCCCGCGCCGCTGGAGAAGTCGTTGCTGCGGGACCGGTGGGACCGGTGCTCGTCGCGGCGGGCCCGGCGGACCGCGGGAACACGGCGTCGAACGCTCCGCCGTGCGTGCCGCCGGCCGGCGTCACCGTCCGTCGGCCGGGACCTTCGTCCGCTGCCTGCGGGCCGCCATCACCGCGTAGACCGGCACGCCCGCGAACAGGAACAGCACGCCCTGGTAGACAGCCACGTGTCCGGCGCCCGCGACCAGCCACAGCGAGAACCCGACCGCGATCGACGCGATCACGGCGTCGCGCACCAGCCGCGCGCGGTCGACCCGGTCGCGGCGCCCGGAGGCGAGGTGGAACAGCTGTGCGGCGGTGGCCAGCAGGTACGGCACGGTCGCGGTGAACGTGGTGACGAGGACCAGGACCTCGAACACCTTCGCCGTGCCCGAGGTGTAGTTGTAGACGGTCAGGAGCGAGGCGAGGACGACGGTGACGCCGACGCCGACCGTGGGCACCCCGCGCCGCCTGCGCGCGAACGCGGCGGGGAACAGTCCGTCCTTCGCCGCCGCGTACGGGGTCTGGGCGCTGAGCAGCGTCCAGCCGTTGAGGCAGCCGGTCATCGACACGAGCGCGGCGAGCGCCACGGCCCAGCCGCCCCAGGCGCCGCCGAACATGGCGTCGACGGCGTCCGAGAAGGGCGCGGTGGAGTCGACCAGGCGGTCGTGGGCGACCGTGCCGAAGACGGAGAGCGTGCCCAGCAGGTAGACGAGCGCCGCGCCCGTGGTGCCGATGACGGTGGCGCGTCCCACGGTCCGCCGGGGGTTCTCCACCTCGCCCGCGCTGACGGCGGCGGACTCCACGCCGAGGTAGGAGAAGAGCAGGATCGCGGCCGAGGCGGAGACCGCGCCGATGGCGCTGCCGCCGGCGGCGTGGAAGGGGCCGAGGTTGTCCGGGTCGAAGAAGAACAGACCGCCGACGGCGACGAGCAGCAGCGGCGCGAACTTCAGCACGGTGGACACCAGCTGCACGGCGCCGACGTAGCGGGTGCCGGCGAAGTTGGCGAGCGCGGGCAGCCACTGCAGGACGAGGGCGGCGAGGCAGGCGGTCCAGCGGTGGTCGTTCACCGGGATCAGCACGTCGAGGTAGCCGACGGCGGCGACGGCGAGTGCCGCGTTGGACACCCAGGTGGTGATCCAGTACGCCCAGGCGGCGAGGAAGCCGGCGAAGTCGCCGAAGGCCTCACGGGCGTAGACGTACGGGCCGCCGGTGCGCGGGTCCCGTTCGGCGAGCCGGCCGAAGACCAGGGCGAGGGCGATGGCGCCGACGGTCAGGACACCGAAGGCGAGCAGGCTGATCGTGCCGTACGGGGCGACGGAGGCCGGAAGCAGGAAGATGCCGCCGCCGATGATGTTGCCCATGACCAGGGCGGTGGCGACGGGCAGCCCGAAACGGCGGGCGTGCCGGCCCGGGGCGCCGGTGGTGCCGGCGGGGTGGGCGGGGGCCGCGGGGATCTCCTGCGGGGCCGGAGCCGACGGCGGGACGGTCCCGGTGACGTGCATGGGGTGGTGCGCCTCTCCTCGAACTGCTGCCCGGGGTCGCCGGGACGGCGCCCATGGTCCGGTATGCCCCGGGGAGGCTCCAAATCGGACGCTTTTGTCCTGTGTGAACCCGTCCGGCATCGTAAAAGGTGCACCGTCACGGGTCTCTGGCCGGGAATCGTCCGGGGCTCCGGAGGCGTCCGACCCGCGCAGCCGGCGACGCGGGACCCAGTACGAGCCGGGCGTCCTTCTGCCGTGGCTGGAAGGAGCCGAGCATCTTCGGCGAGTACGGCACCAGGAGGTTCTTCGTCTGCCGGGGGTAAAGCGGCAGCGCATCGCTGACCGGCGCAAGCAGCGCCTGTCTCGGCTTGGGCGGGAACGCCGGCCCGGAAACGGTCCGGAACTCGACCGATGTGCTCCCTCGGGCCGGGTCGCTGCCCGGCGCCACGCAGCGGTCGGAGCCGGAAAGGGGGCCTGATGCATCCGCTCGCACTCCGGTGTGACGCGCCCACCGGCCGAGACCCCCCAGTACGCCGAAACCCGCACGCCGCCGGCGCGGAGAGACGATCTCCTCGCCGTGGCCGCGTGAGGCCGTGGCCATCCGCCGCGGGCAGTGACGGTCCTGCCCGGCACAGGTCGTACCGGCCGTCCAGGGGCGTCCGACTGATCCAGGGCAGGCGCATCGAGCGCGGGTCTTAGGCCCGTTCGTCTTCCCCGGTCGGGGAGTGAGGGGGAGCCGTGGAGCGCAGGACGGCTCCGCCTTCCCGTCGGACGCGCCCTTCCCGTTCCCGGCCCGGGCCGGGAACGGACGGCGGCGCGAACAGGTCATCCGACGCCCACGAGGAAGAGGGCGAAGTCGCCGTACTGGTAGACGATCTGGTCTTCCGTCAGTTCTCCGTCCTCGCGGTACCAGACGGCCACGCCCATCCCGAGGTCCAGGATCGCGTACGAGGCCAGGCGGGCCGATGCGACGTGGAAGCGTCCCGCGGCGATCCCGGCCTCGACCAGCTCGCGGAACGCCTTCTCGTACGCGTCGCGCCGGGCCAGGACCGCGGTGCGGTGCGGTTCCTCGAGGCTGCGGATCTCCCGGTTGCCGACGAATGCCTCGAGTCGGTGCCGCGCGTGGTAGCGGACGTGGGCCTCGGTGGCGCGCCTGAGCCGTTCGGCGGGGTCCGCGGTCCCGGCGACGGCGGTCCGGTGGGCGGCGAGGAGCGCGTCCATCGTGCCGATCATGATCTGCGCGAGCAGTGCCTGCTTGGAACTGACGTGTTTGTACAGGCTCGGCCCGCGGACGCCGACCGCCGCACCGATGTCGGCCATGGTGGTGGCCGCGTACCCGCGCTGGGTGAACAGCTCCAGGGCGGCGGCGCGGATCGCGTGGGCCCGCGGGGGGCCGCCGGCTGCCGGGGGGCCGCCGGGCCGGTTCGCAGCAGTGTCTCGGTGCGTGCGGGGCTGCGGCACGGAAGGCTCCTCGGCGTGGACTTCACAGTTCGGCTAGTACATGTTAGCGGGAGCGCGGGCGGCCATGGCGGCGAATCACTGCGGGCCTTGACAAGGCAAGGAGCGGACCGTTGTCATGTGGCTAACGTCTATTAGCCAGGCTGGGGCCGCGCGGTGCGAGGCGCCTGCCTGGTGTCAGGAGGCACCGTTGCCCGTCAACCCGGACCACGGCCCCGAGGCCGTGGAGCTCGCCCGCCGTACGGCGGAGTTCGTCCGCGAGGTGGTGATCCCGGCCGAGGAGGAGTACGGCGGGGTCACCGCCGCCGGCGGGGAGGCGCTGCGGACGCGCCTGCAGGAGGCCGCCCGCGGGGCCGGCGTCTTCGCCCCGCACGTCTCCCCGGAATACGGCGGCCACGGTCTGGACATGCGGGGCCGCGCGCTGGTGTTCGAGGAGGCCGGCTACTCGCTGTTCGGTCCGCTCGCCCTGAACATCGCGGCCCCCGACGAGGGCAACATGCACATGCTGGAGGCGATCGCCACTCCGGAGCAGAAGGAGCGCTACCTGCGCCCGCTCGCCGAGGGCCGGGTGCGGTCGTGCTTCGCGATGACCGAGCCGGCGCCGGGTGCCGGCTCGGACCCGTCGGCGCTGACGACCCGCGCCGAGAAGGTGTCCGGGGGCTGGCGGATCGAGGGCCGCAAGTGGTTCATCACCGGCGCGGACGGCGCGGCGTACGCGATCTGCATGGCCCGTACCTCCGGCGAGCCGGGGACGCGGGGCGGGGCGACGATGTTCCTCGTCGGCGCCGACAACCCCGGGATGAAGATCGTGCGGCACATCGACACCTTGGACGAGGCCTTCTTCGGCGGGCACTGCGAGGTGCTCTTCGACGACTGCGTCGTGCCGGACGAGGCGGTGCTCGGCGAGGTCGACAAGGGGTTCGAGTACGCTCAGGTCCGGCTCGGCCCGGCCCGGATGACGCACTGCATGCGGTGGCTGGGCATCGCCCGCCGCGCCCAGGACATCGCGGTGGCCCGGGCCGCGGACCGGCAGCTGTTCGGCTCCCGACTCGCGGAACTCGGCATGGTCCAGCAGATGATCGCCGACAACGAGATCGACGTCGCCGCCTCGCGCGGACTGATCCTGCAGGCCTGCCGGGAGCTCGACCAGGGCCGCTCGGGGGCGCAGTCCACCGCGATCGCCAAGACGTTCACCGCCGAGGCGGTGTGGCGGGTCGTCGACCGGTCACTGCAGATCTGCGGTGCACTGGGCATCTCCGGGGACGTCCTGCTCTCCCGCTTCCTGCGCGAGGTCCGCCCCTTCCGCATCTACGACGGGCCCTCCGAGACCCACCGCTGGGCGATCGCCCGCCGGGTGGTCCGGCGCCACCTGGACGGCCGGACCCCGGGAGCGCAGCCGTGACCGCCGAGGCGACGAGCCCCCGGGGCCTGGACCTGGCGGCCCTCCAGCGGTACTTCGAGGTCCACGTGCCGGACACCGCCGGCCCGCTGCGGGCCGAACTGCTGCACGGCGGCCGCTCCAACCTGACCTACCTGGTCACCGACGGTCACTCCCGCTGGGTCGTGCGCCGCCCCCCGCTCGGTGTCCTGACGCCGTCCGCGCACGACATGGGGCGCGAGTACCGGATCGTCGCCGCGCTGCAGGGCACCGGCGTACCGGTCGCCCGGGCGGTGGCACTGTGCGAGGACCCCGGGGTGCTCGGTGCGCCGTTCTGCGTCGTCTCCCACGTGGCGGGCGCGGTGCTGCGCACCCACGAGGACCTGCACGCCCTTCCGCAGGCGGACATCGACCGCTGCGCCACCGCCCTGGTCGAGGTGCTCGCCCGGCTGCACGCCGTGCCGTACGAGGAGGTCGGGCTCACCGGCTTCGGCCGGCCCGGGGGCTACCTGACCCGGCAGGTCCGGCGCTGGCGTGACCAGTGGTCACGCGTGGCCACCCGTGAACTGCCCGACCTCGACACCCTGCACCAGCGCCTGGCCGCCGAGGTGCCCGCCGAAAGCGGCGCGGCGGTCGTCCACGGCGACTACCGCATCGACAACGCCATCCTGGATCCGGCCGACCCGGGAACGGTCCGCGCGCTCGTCGACTGGGAGATGGCCACCATCGGCGACCCGCTGGCCGACCTGGCCATGGCCCTGGTCTACCGGGACCCCGCGTTCGACCCGGTGCTGGGCGGCTCCGCCGCCTCCACCAGCGACCGGCTCCCCTCCCCGCGTGACCTCGCCGAGCAGTACGCCCGCGCCTCCGGGCGGGACCTGGGACGGCTCGCCTTCCACCTCGGCCTCGGCTACCTCAAGATCGCCGTGATCGCCGAAGGCATCCACGCCCGCCACCAGGCCGGCATGACCGTCGGCCACGGATTCGAAACGGTCGGCGACGCGGTGCCCCTGCTCGCGGCGGCGGGACTGCGCGCACTCGCGGAAGGGAACCCCTCGTGAACACCCGGGCCGTCACGGCGGGTTCCCCGGAAGGGGAGCGCTCGGCCGCGCTCGTCACCGGAGCCTCCCGCGGCATCGGCCTCGGCATCGCCCAGGGCCTCGCCCGGGCGGGACACGACCTCACGATCACGGCCCGGGACGCCGGACTCCTGGAGAAGACCGCCGACGACCTGCGGTCGTGGGGCGTACGCGTGCACCCGGTGGCCGGGGACATGGCCGACGAGGACGACGTCCGCCGCATCGCACACGCGCACACAGGGGCGCACCGCCGCCTCGACGTCCTCGTGATCGGTGCCGGAGTCGGCAGCGCGGGAGCCGTCGGCAACGCGCCGATGCGCCGGTTCGACAAGCAGTTCGCGGTCAACGTACGCGGCCCCCTGGTGCTCCTCCAGGAGGCCCTCCCGCTCCTGCGCGAGACGGCCGCCCGCAACCCGGCGCGCGGGGCGAAGGTGATCGCCCTCGCGTCCATCACCGGCCTCGCCCCCGAACCCGCCCTCTCCGCGTACGGCGCGAGCAAGGCCGCACTGATCTCACTCTGCCGCTCGGTCAACGCCGAAGTGTCGGCGGACGCAGTGTCCGCCACCGCGATCTGCCCCGGCTACGTCGACACCGACATGAGCGCGTGGACGCACGACCGCATCGACCCCACCGACATGATCCGCGTCGAGGACATCGTCGAACTCGCCCTGGCCGTCACCCGTCTGTCGGCGCGCGCGGTGGTCCCCGAAATGGTGGTCACCCGACCCGGGGAGCGACCCTGGCGAGCCTGAGACGACCACGACGCCCTGCGGCTGCCCTCCCGCACCGGCGGTGGTCTGCCGCTGAGCCGCACCGGCGTGGGCAGGGCCCTGCTCGCCCTCTCCGGCGCCGAGCCGACCGAGGAGGTGCTCTTCCGGTCGCTGCCGAGCCCCACCCCCGCACCCGATCACCGACCCGGTGCGACTCCGCACGGCGCTGGAGAGGATCCGGGCCCTCCGGCCTGGTCCACGAGGAGCTGGAGGCCGCACCCGAGGTGAGCCGCATCGCTGCCGCCCGTCTTCGCCGGGACACGGCCGTGCCCGCCCTGTCGGTGGCCGTGCCCCGGTCACGTCACCCGCCCCACCCGTCCTGCTTCGGTCGTACGGACGGCCGCCCCGTGCCCGTCCCGCGTCGCCCGCGGAGACATCCGACCCGACAAGGAGGAACCCTCCTACCCGTCAGCCGCCGCCAACACCTGACAGCACGGCGTTCGCCCTCTGTGCTCGTGGTCACACCATCGTCACCTCCTGCAATTTACTAGGACGTCCTACTATCTCTTGGTCAGCGTTCCCCTGACCTGTCCGGGAAGGCCTTCATGAACGACCTGCACCGCCCCGCGCACCCCGTCCGCCTGGTCACCGCTTCGGCCCTGTTCGACGGGCACGACGCGTCGATCAACATCATGCGGCGAATCTTCCAATCGCAGGGCGCCGAGGTGATCCACCTCGGGCACAACCGGTCGGTGCGGGAAGTCGTGGACGCGGCGCTGGAGGAGGACGTACACGGCGTGGCGGTCTCGTCCTACCAGGGCGGGCACGTGGAGTACTTCGAGTACCTGGTCCAGTCGCTGCGCGAGCGGGGAGCGGAGCACATCCGCGTGGTGGGTGGTGGTGGCGGCGTGATCGTGCCCGAGGAGATCACCCGGCTGCGCACCAGCGGGGTGACCATCTTCTCCCCGGAGGACGGCCAGCGGATGGGCCTCGCCGGGATGGTCAACTCGGTTTTGCGGGACTGCGACTTCGACCTCTGGGAAAACAAGCCGGCCGACGCGGCCGCCGTCCTGGCCGGCGACTGGCCCGCCATCGCGCGCGCCATCACCGGCGCCGAACTCGGCAGACTGCCCGCGGACTTCCTGGCCCAGCTGCGTGCCGCGGCGGCAGCACGGACCACGCCGGTTCTCGGCATCACCGGTACCGGCGGCTCCGGGAAGTCGTCCCTGACCGACGAACTGGTGCGCCGGTTCCGCGTCGACCAGCAGGACAAGCTGCGGATCGCGGTGATCGCGGTCGACCCGACCCGCCGCCGCGGCGGCGGTGCGCTGCTCGGTGACCGGATCCGCATGAACTCCCTCGACGGCAACCGGGTCTTCTTCCGCAGTCTGGCCACCCGCGGGAGCCACGAGTTGCCCGAGCACCTTTCCGACGTGATCGACGTGGTCAAGGTCGCCGGATTCGATCTGGTGATCGTGGAGACGCCGGGCATCGGCCAGGGCGACGCGGCGATCGTGCCGTTCGTCGACACATCGATGTACGTGATGACACCGGAGTTCGGCGCTGCCTCGCAGCTGGAGAAGATCGACATGCTCGACTTCGCCGACGTCGTGGCGATCAACAAATTCGAGCGGCGCGGCGCCAAGGACGCGCTGCGCGACGTCAGCCGTCAACTGATCCGCAACCGTGAGGCGTTCGACAAGAAGCCCGAGGACATGCCGGTGTTCGGCACCTCGGCCGCGACCTTCCACGACGACGGGGTCACCGCGCTCTACCAGCACCTGAGGACCGCCCTGGCCGAGAAGGGGCTGAAACTGTCCGAGGGCACGCTGGCACCGGTCGACGTGCGCCACTCCTCCGGCATCCGCCAGGTGGTGCCCGCGGGCCAGGTGCGCTACCTGGCCGAGATCACCGAGACGATCCGCAGGTACCACGCCGAGACCGAACGCCTCGCCGAGGCGGCCCGGCGGGTGCAGCGCCTGGACGTCGTCGAGGGCGAGCTCACCCGGGCCGGCTCCGACGCGGGGAACGTGGCCTCGCTGCTCGTGGAGGCCCGCAAGCAGCTCCCGCCCGACGTCACGGAACAGATCGAGAACTGGCCCGCCGTCGTGGCGTCCTACTCCGGCGACGAGCAGGTCGTGAAGGTCCGGGACAGGGAGATCCGCACCAAGCTGACCCGCGAGTCCCTGTCGGGCAACGCGGTCCCCCGCGTGGCGCTGCCGAGGTTCACCGACCACGGGGAGCTGGTGCGGTTCTGGCGCCGGGAGAACCTGCCCGGCTACTTCCCGTTCACCGCCGGCGTGTTCCCGTTCAAGCGCGACGGTGAGGACCCGGCGCGGATGTTCGCCGGCGAGGGCGACCCGTTCCGCACCAACCGGCGGTTCAAGCTGCTCTCCGAGGACCAGCCGGCCACCCGGCTGTCCACCGCCTTCGACTCGGTCACCCTCTACGGCCGTGACCCCGACGAACGTCCCGACATCTACGGCAAGGTCGGCACCTCCGGCGTCTCGGTCGCGACCCTGGAGGACATGAAGGCCCTCTACGACGGTTTCGACCTGGTCGCGCCGACGACCTCGGTGTCGATGACGATCAACGGTCCGGCACCCACCGTGCTGGCGTTCTTCCTCAACACCGCCATCGACCAGCAGATCGAGGAGTTCCGCGCCGCCGAAGGCCGCGACCCCTCTCCCGAAGAAGCGGCCGAACTGCGCGCGTACGCACTGGCGAACGTGCGCGGCACGGTGCAGGCCGACATCCTGAAGGAGGACCAGGGCCAGAACACCTGCCTGTTCTCCACCGAGTTCTCCCTGCGGATGATGGCCGACATCCAGGAGTGGTTCATCGCCAACAAGGTGCGCAACTTCTACTCGGTGTCCATCTCCGGCTACCACATCGCCGAGGCCGGTGCGAACCCGATCAGCCAGCTCGCGTTCACCCTGGCCAACGGCTTCACCTACGTCGAGGCCTACCTGGCCCGCGGCATGCACATCGACGACTTCGCGCCGAACCTGTCGTTCTTCTTCTCCAACGGCATGGACCCGGAGTACTCCGTGCTGGGCCGGGTCGCCCGCCGTATCTGGGCCGTCGCGATGAAGGAGAAGTACGGCGCCAACGAGCGTTCCCAGAAGTTGAAGTACCACGTGCAGACCTCCGGGCGGTCCCTGCACGCCCAGGAGATGGACTTCAACGACATCCGCACCACCCTGCAGGCGCTCATCGCCATCTACGACAACGCCAACTCGCTGCACACCAACGCCTACGACGAGGCCGTCACCACCCCGTCGGAGGAGTCGGTGCGCCGGGCGCTGGCGATCCAGCTCATCATCAACCGCGAGTGGGGCCTGGCGATGAACGAGAACCCGCTGCAGGGCTCGTTCATCATCGACCAGCTCACCGACCTGGTCGAGGAGGCGGTGCTTGCCGAGTTCGACCGGATCAACGAGCGTGGCGGCGTGCTCGGCGCGATGGAGACCGGCTATCAGCGTGGCCGCATCCAGGACGAGTCGATGCTGTATGAGCAGCGCAAGCACGACGGCTCACTGCCGATCATCGGCGTGAACACCTTCCGCCGACCCGGCGGTGACGCCCAGCCCCAGGAGCTCGAGCTCGCCCGCGCCACCGAGGCCGAGAAGGAGTCCCAGCTGGAGCGTGTCCGCGACTTCCAGGCTCGCCACCGCGAGCAGGCGCAGACCGCCCTGGCCGACCTGAGGGACGCCGCGGTCAGCGGCCGCAACGTCTTCGCCGTCCTGATGGACGCCGCCCGGGTCTGCACCCTGCAGCAGATCACCGAGGCGTTCTTCGAGGTCGGCGGACAATACCGCCGCAACGTCTGACCCCGGCCCCGACAACGACCTTTCCTCTCCTCACCAGTTGGGACTTCACATGGACCCCGTTACCCGTCTCGGCGTCGTCGGCTGCGGCCTGATGGGCTCCGGCATCGCCGAAGTCGCCGCCCGCAGCGGCCTCGACGTCCTCGTCGCCGAGGCCACACACGACGCGGCCGAAGCGGGCCGCCGTCGTCTCACCGTCTCCCTCGACCGAGGTGTACGGCGCGGCAAGCTGAGCGAGGAGCAGCGCGATCAGGCCCTCGCCAGGCTGTCCTTCACCCACGACCTCGGCGACATGGCCGACCGCCAGTTCGTCATCGAGGCCGTCGCCGAGAACCGCGACATCAAGACCGACGTCATCCGGGCCCTGGACAAGGCAGTCGAGGACTCCGCGGCGATCCTGGCCACCAACACCTCCTCGATCCCCATCATCGACCTCGCCGTCGCCACCGAGCGTCCCGCGCAGGTCATCGGCATGCACTTCTTCAACCCCGTGCCCGTGCAGCAGCTGGTCGAGCTCATCCCCGCGCTCACCACCACGGAAGAGACCGTGGAGCGCGCCCGCCACCTCACCCAGCAGCTGGGCAAGCAAGCCATCCAGGCGCCCGACCGCTCCGGCTTCGTGGTCAACGCCCTGCTGGTCCCCTACCTGCTCAGCGCGGTACGGATGGTGGAGGCGGGCTCCGCGGTCCCGGACGACATCGACCGGGGCATGGAACTCGGCTGCGCCCACCCCATGGGGCCGCTGCGCCTGCTCGACCTCATCGGTCTCGACACCGCCCAGGCAGTGGCCGAGTCCATGTACGAGGAGTTCAAGGAGCCGCTGTAC
This sequence comes from Streptomyces viridosporus T7A, assembly GCF_008704515.1. Classification (NCBI taxonomy): domain Bacteria; kingdom Bacillati; phylum Actinomycetota; class Actinomycetes; order Kitasatosporales; family Streptomycetaceae; genus Streptomyces; species Streptomyces viridosporus. The sequence continues at coordinate 875,182 of NZ_CP023700.1, read as the reverse complement.
GCGCCGCCCGCCCTGCTGCGCCGCATGGTCGCCGCCGGCCACCTCGGACGCAAGAGCGGCCGCGGCTTCTACACCTACACCGCTTGACCGAGGGAGGTTTCCAGCAGAGACCTGACCTGCACCGCACCGTCGGCGGCGGCCGGACGTCCCCACAGCTCACGCGGACCGCGCCGACACGACGGATGTGCTCGGCCCGAAGCGACCGCGCCGCACGCGAACGGGCCCGCACGGCCACGGCCTGCGGGCCCGGACGAAGCTCGCGCGCCCTGACGTCCCCGCTCCTTCCACCGCCAGTGGGTGGTGGTGGAAACCGAGCGGCACCCCCGAGGGCCCGGCGGTTGCGCGCAGCCGAGGCCGCCGTGGCCCACGAGGGCGCCGTTGTCCGCGCCCGGTCCGTCCGCGCGGCAGGGAACAGCGTGCGAGCGGCACGGGGAGAGGGCGCCGGCGGCCGTTCACGTTCGCCCCGGCCGCATGCGGGACCACCCGCTCGGGCCACCTCGCCCGCGCGTCCAGGATCATGGCCCTCCATGAAGCCGGGGAGGCCCGGACAGGCTTCGACGGTCAGCTTCCGGGCCTGCTCGGAGGGGCTCGCGACCGTCGTCGTAGGCTGGGTGCGTCCGGCCGGGGTGCCGACACCCGAAGAACCAGGCAGGAGGCCGAAGCGTGGACAGGGTCGGGTTGCGCTACGTGGCCGGCGGCGCGGCGGTTCCGACAGTCGGCGCGGACGGCCTCCCCGACGCCCCCTCGGCAGTGGTCGACCCCGACCGGCCCGGCGGTGCCGGCACCGCGCTCGAACGGGGCCCCCTCGACGCCCGGGCCGAAGTGCGCGGCCGTGGCTGACCTCGGTGCCTGGGCCGCGTCGGGTGCGATGTGCCTCACCGGTCGACGCGACGGCCCGCCCATGGCCGCCCCCGGCGACCCGGCGGGCGCAGTACGGCGAGCGCTGGCGCGCGTCGCCGAGGCCACCCGGCGGCGCACCGGCGCCCTCCCCACCCTGCCGGACGTCCGCCTGCTCGGGGAACGGGCGGCGATCGCCGGGCTGCGCCGCAACGGCCCGTGGTCCTGCGGCGGCGCCTTCCGCCTGCTGCCGACCGCGGACGGCTGGTGGGGGGTGTCGCTGCCGCGTCCCGAGGACATCGAAATGGTGCCGGCCCTCGTCGAAGACGATGATCCGGGCGACCCCTGGGAGGCGGTCGCCCGATGGGCACGCGGTGCCGCCTCGGCGGACGCGGTGGCACGAGGCCGACTGCTCGGGCTGCCCTGCTGCGACCCGGCGTCGGTCGACCGGTCCCGTCCCGGCGTCGTGGCCCGGCAAGGCGGCCGCCGCTTTCCGCGGGAGCGCCCGCGAGTGGTCGACCTGACCTCGCTGTGGGCCGGCCCCCTCTGCGCGCACCTGCTGGGTCTCGGCGGCGCGGAGGTCGTCAAGGTGGAAAGCCGGCACCGTCCCGACGGCAGCCGTCGCGGGCCGCGTGCCTTCCTCGACCTGCTGCACGGCGGGCATGCGATGGTCGCCGTCGACTTCCACGATCCCGACGCCGTCGCCCGCCTGCGCGACCTCGTCGCCTCGGCCGACCTGGTGCTCGAGGCGTCCCGCCCCCGAGCACTGGCACGCCTCGGTCTGGACGCCGATGCGCTGGTCGACAAAGGGGTGTCCTGGCTGTCGATCACCGCGCGGGGCCGGGACTGCGACGCGGTGGGGTTCGGAGACGACGTGGCGGCCGGGGCCGGCCTGGTGGTCGAGGACGACGGCGAGTTGTTTCCCTGCGGTGACGCCCTCGCCGACCCGTTGACAGGCGTGGCGGCAGCCGCGGCGGCTGCCGAGGCACTGCTCTCCGAGCGCGCCGCGCTCATCGACGTGTCGATGCACCACGTCTGCGCCGAGTTCTCGGGGCCGCCGGCCCCGCACGAGGTGGTCCGCCGCGCGGACCGCTGGTGGGTGGCCTGGGACGGCGGCGAGGCCGTGGTCGCCGACCCGGCGCCACGCATGCCGCTCCGGCCCGCCGGCGAGCTGGGCGTCGACAGCGAACGAATCCTGGACGGTCTGCGGTGAACGTGCTCCTCCGCGACGTCGAGGTGGAGGGCCGGCGCTCGGACGTCCTCCTCGCGGGTGGCCGCGTGGCCGCCATCGGTGCCGGGCTGCCCGCACCGGTCGGCGCCGAGGTGGTGGCCGGGGGCGGCGGGGCGCTGCTGCCCGGACTGCACGACCACCACCTGCACCTGCTCTCGATGGCCGCTGCGCTCGACTCGGTCGACTGCGGCCCCGGGGCGGTCCGCAGTCCTGAGGCGCTCGCCGAGGCGCTGCGCCGTGCCCCGGGTGGACCCGGCGGGTGGGTGCGGGGTACGGGCTACCACGAGGACGTCGCCGGTCCGCTGGACCGGCACCTGCTCGACCGGTTGGTGCCCGACCGGCCGGTCCGGGTGCAGCACCGCAGTGGCGCTTTGTGGATGGTGAACTCGCGTGGCCTCGGCGAGGTCGCCCACGTCCTGGACCAGAGCCCCGACGTCGAGCGGGACGCGCACGGTCGGCCGACCGGACGGCTCTGGCGGTACGACGCCCGCCTGCGACCGGCGCTGGCCGACGCACCACCCGACCTGGCACGGGTGGGCAGCGCCCTGGCGGCCTACGGCATCACCGGCGTCACCGACGCCACACCGGACCTGGACCCGGCGACGGTCCACCTGCTCGGCCGGGCGGTGGCCGACGGTGCCCTCCCGCAGCGGGTGGTGCTGCTCGGCGCGCCGACCGGCACCGAGCTGCCGCCCGGCCTCACCGCGGGCCCCCGCAAACTGCTCCTGCGCGACCACGACCTGCCACCGTACGACGAGCTGGCCGCAGTGATCGCCGACGAGCACGCCGCCGGGAGGCCGGTCGCCGTGCACTGCGTGACCCGGGACTCGCTGCTGCTCACGCTCACCGTGCTGGACGAGGTGGGACCGCTGCCCGGCGATCGGGTCGAGCATGCGGCGGTGGTCCCCGAGGGCATCGCCGAGTGGATGGCCCGGCTCGGGGTCCGCGTCGTCACACAGCCGGACTTCCTGCGCACCCGCGGCGGGACGTACCGGCGCGAGGTCGACCCCGACGACCTGCCACACCTCTACCCGTACGCCGGCCTGCTCGGGGCGGGCGTGCCGACCTGCGCCTCGAGCGACGCCCCCTTCGGCGTGGCCGACCCGTGGCAGGTGATCGCCAGTGCGATCGACCGCACCACCGCGGACGGCGACATCCTCGGGGCCGGGGAGCGGGTTCCGCCGGCCACCGCACTCGCCGGCTACCTCTGCGCCCACGACGAGCCCGGAGGCACACCACGCCGCGTCTTCCCAGGCGCACCGGCCGACCTGGTCCTGCTGCGGACGCCCCTCGACCAGGCGCTCGCCGAGCCGGACGCCGGTGCCGTCGCCGCGGTGTGGCGCTGCGGGCGGCGCCTCGACACCACGGGTCCCGGAATCGCCGGGCACCGACCGTGACCCGGCCGGGGGCGGACTGCGGCCGAGCCGATCACCCCTGCTCGCTGCACCGGGTCCCGGTCAGCGGGTACGGGCACCGCCGACACCGCCCCGACCGTCCCGGCACCACCGCGAAAGTCCCCGCACCCCGGCCCGGGCCACCGATGGGGTGGATGTACCCGCGGAGACTCGGGGAGTGCCGACGGTCGACTAATCCTGACGCCCCGACCGGCCCCGGGAGATCGACGTTTCGCCGGGGCCTCGGGGTGTCCGGATGCCCAGTGAGTTGGCCCATAGCAGGGAGAGCTGTTCGGCGGCCTTCCCCACCTCGTAGTCCGCGTCGCGCGCCGACCAGCGGTACGCGAAGTTGCTCACCATTCCGGTGAGCGCCATGGCGGCGTACACGGGATCGACGTCCGGGTCCGCGATCCCCTTGTCCTGCCAGTGGCGAATACTTTTCTCGATCCGCTGTACGAACCGGTCACTGGCCTCGCGCCGCAGGCGCTCGACTCCCGCGTCCAACGTGGCGACCTGTTCCCAGGCGACCATGATCGCGCGATTCTTGCGGTACGCGGTCAGGTAGGCGCGGTTCGCCCGGAGGATCTGCTCGTACGGCTCCACGCGGTTCGACCCGTCGCCGTCCTGCTGCACATCACGGGGACCCGGGCTCCGCAGTTCCTCCTCCAACTCGCGCAGCAGCGCGACGAAGATCTCCTCCTTCGAGGCGAAGTACGTGTAGAAGGAGCCGTGCGCCGTGTTCGCGGTGTCGGCGATGTCGGTGATCCGCGCATTCGCGAAGCCGTCGCGCGCGAAGACCTCCCTGGCCGCGTCCAGCAGGGACTGCCTGCGCCGCCGTCCCCGCGCAGTGGCGGGGAGCGGGCGGGCCTCCGGATCAGCCCCGGCGAGGTCGCTGGTGTCCACCCTGTCGCTCCCCATGCCGGCGGTGACTCCGTCCCGTCGAAACCTCCACTGACCCGCAACACTACTCGACCTTGACGTCGGGTTCACTGCAGTTCCGTCCCTGGGCGACACCGAGCCCGATGCCTTGTTCGACGTGCGCCGTCGTCGCCGGCCGCACACCCACCCCTGGCAGGGCGGGTGCCAGTGGCCCGGTGAGTGGGCGGGAGGCAAGGAGCACCTCCCCACACGGACCGGTGGGGGAGCGGTCTGGAGCGGAGGCATGGCGGACGGCAGCGGTCGCACGCGTCACCGGAGGCCGACGACAGCAGTGCCTTTTCGCTTGTCGCTCGCTCCGTCCTCCCGGCCGCCCGCGTCATGCGGCGACCCGCACTCCGCTCACGCTGGTTCTCCTCGACGCCCGGCGAAGGATGCGAGGAGCACGGTGGTCTCCGGCCGGGTGGCCGCCTCCGCGATCACACGGGCTTCTTCCCGGCCGCTCTGCTCCCGCGAGGTCCGCCAGGAGGAGCGCAGGAGTCGCTTCCCCTGTCCGAGGGCGAACTCCGGCCCCGCGGCGAGCTGCTCGCTGAGCCGGCGTGCCCGGTCGTCGAGCGAGGCGTCGTCCACCATTTCAGTGATCAGGCCCCACGCGCGGCTTTCCTCGGCAGTGAGCGTCCGGCCCGTCAGGGCGAGTTCGAGCGCACGTTGCTGCCCGATCGCGCGCGGGAGGAGGTAGGAGACACCGCAGTCGGGGGTCAGGCCGACACCGGCGTAGGCCAGCAGGAACTTCGTCGAGGCGGCCGAGACGATCACATCGCAGCTGAGCATCAGGGCCAGTCCGGCTCCCGCCACAGCCCCCTGGACCGCGGCGACGACCGGCTTGGGCAGCGCCGCGAGGCGCTGCAGGGCGTCATCGAAGGTGCCGGCGAGCTCTTCGAGGTACGCGGCCCGGTCCGGCGCGGCGGCCATCGCCGCCACGTCGCCCCCCGAGCAGAACCGTCTGCCCTCCCCGCGGACGAGCACCGCCCGTATCCCGGGGTCGGCCGCCGCCCGGTCCACCGCCGCGCCGAAGGCGCGGGCGGTGGGCAGGTCCACGGCATTCGCCCTCGCTGATCTGGCCAGGGTGATCCGGGCCACCCCTGCTGCGCATTCGTAGCGGACGAGGTCCTTTGTCATGCCATGCTCGCTTCCTGGTCGAGGCGGTCTCGGCGCGGCGGTCAGACCCGCCGGAAGAGCGCGGCGAGTGCCTGCCCGCCGCCGATGCACATCGTGACCACGCCCAGCTCCAGGTCCCGGCGGACCAGGTCCTTGGCCACCCGCAGCGTCAGGATCGCGCCGGTCGCCCCGACCGGGTGGCCCAGCGCGATCGCCCCGCCGTTGGGGTTGGTCTTCTCCGGATCCAGACCGGCGTCGCGGATCACCGCGACCGCCTGCGCCGCAAAGGCCTCGTTGAGCTCGACGACGTCGATGTCGGACGGGGAGGTGCCGGTCTGCTCGAACAGCTTCCGCAACGCCAGTACCGGCGCGTAGCCCATCAGCTCCGGCTCCATCGCCGCGGTCGCCACCGCCTCCAGCGACACCAGCCCGGACAGCCCGCGCTCGGCTGCCACCGGCTCCCGCGCCAGCACCAGCGCCGCACCGCCGTCGTTGATCCCCGACGCGTTGCCGGCGGTCACCGTGCCCTCCGACTGGAACGCCGGGCGCAGGCCGGCCAGTGTCTCCACCGTCGTGCGGGGCTTGGGGTGCTCGTCGACCCCGACAACGCGAGGCTTGCGGCCGCCCACCTCGACGGGCGTGATCTCCTCGGCGAAGGCCGCCTGGGCCGCCGCCGAGGCGGCTCGTCGCTGGGACTCCGCCGCGAACTCGTCCTGCTCCCGGCGCGAGACGCCGTACTCCGCGGCGACCTTCTCCGCGGTGAGACCCATGTGGATGCCGTGGAAGGGATCGGTCAGCATCATCACCGTGCCGTCGACGAGCGTTCGGTCGCCGAGTCGGTAACCGGACCGGGCGCCGAAGTCGTAGAACGGCATCCGGCTCATGTTCTCGTCGCCGCCGGCCAGCGCGATGTCCACGCCGCCCCAGCGCATCTGCATCGCCGCCGACCAGATCGCCTGCAGGCCACTGCCGCACAGCCGGTTCACGGTGTACGCCGGGGTGCTCGTCGGCAGCCCGGCCGCCAAGGCGACCCGGCGCGCGTTGTAGGCGTCCGGCCCGACCTGCCCGATGCAGCCCATGACCACCTCGCCGATGTCCTGCGGCTCCACCCCCGCGCGTTCGAGCGCCGCCCGCGCCGCGGTGCCGCCGAGCTCGTGCGCCGGGACGTCCTTGAACGCGCCACCGAAGCTGCCGATCGGAGTGCGCGCCCCCTCGACGATGAGGATCTTTTCCTGTGACCCCATGGCTGTCCCTTCCGAAAGATGTGTTCTGCGTGTCGCGCCCACGGGAGGTGGGTGGGGCCCTGCGAAGCCAGGACCCCTGCTGAAAGCGATCACCGTCCCCGGTCCCCGTGGGCCTGTGTCGGGCGCGGAGCCCGCGGATGCCGGCGAACGCCGGGGCGAGCCGAAAGTCCTGGGAGGCCTCCGGAGCCCGCGCGCCCGGACCGCCTTGTCAAGATCCACTCGACTCGACGGTACGGGGGATAGTGATCTTGAGCGAGGCTCGGCGGGGGCAGCGCGCTGAGCACGGTGCTCAGGGTGCGGCCCGCGTGGCGTGGACGGTGGCGAGCAGGTGCCCCAGCGGTGGCCGACGCACGATCCGAGCGCGCTCGCCGTCGGTCACCTCGTCGGTGAAGCCGGGCTTGCCTCCGGACAGCAGCCGTGGGCAGCGGAGGAGCGACATCGGCGGATGCGGCCGGGGCGGACCAGGCGCCGAACCGGCCGAGGTCGGCCGGGCCGCTCGCCCGGGGTGGGAACACCGGCCGTCTCAGGGCACCATCACGCTGACGGTCTCGGCGACGCAGACCGGCTTGTCGGCGCCCTCGCGCTCGACGGTGACCCGGGAGGTGGACCTGACCCCCTTCGGTCCCGAGGCCAGCGAGAGCAGTTCGACGCCGGCCCTGACCCGCGACCCGGTCGGCACCGGGGAGGGGAAACGCACCTTGTCGCAGCCGTAGTTGACGCTCATGGCCAGGCCGTCGACCCGGTAGACCTGCCCAGCCAGCCGCGGTATCAGCGACAGGGTGAGGTAGCCGTGGGCGATGGTGGTGCCGAACGGTCCGGCAGCCGCCTTCTCGGGATCGACGTGGATCCACTGGTGGTCGCCGGTGGCGTCGGCGAACAGGTCGATCCGCTGCTGCGTGACGGTATGCCAGGGGCTGTACCCGAGGTGCGTGCCGACCGCCTTCTCCAGCTCGTCGATGCCGTTGAAGACCTTCATGGGTGCTCCTGTTCTTGTCGGGCTCCGTGCGGACGGGGTCGCGCCGCGGTCAGTCGCACGGACCGCCTGCGACGTAGAGGACTTGGCCGGAGACGAAGCCGGCCCCTTCACTGGCGAAGAACGACACTGCGTGGGCGATGTCCTCGGGCTTGCCGGTGCGGCCGAGTGGGATCTGCGAGGCGGCGGAGGCCTTGAATTCCTCGAACGGCATGCCGATCCGCTCGGCGGCCGAGGCGGTCATGTCGGTCTCGACGAAGCCCGGGGCGACGGCGTTGGCGGTGATGCCGAACGCGCCGAGTTCGATGGCGAGGGTCTTGGTGAAGCCCTGCAGGCCCGCCTTGGCGGCGGCGTAGTTCGTCTGGCCCCGGTTGCCGAGCGCGGAGGTGCTGGAGAGGTTGACGATGCGTCCCCGCCTCTGCTCGGTCATGTGGCGCTGGACGGCACGGCTCATCAGGAACGCCCCGCGCAGGTGGACGTCCGTCACCGCGTCCCAGTCGCCGATGGTCATCTTGAACAGCAGGTTGTCGCGGGTGATGCCGGCGTTGTTGACCAGCACGGTGGGGGCGCCGAGCTCCTGCGCGACCCGGGTGACCGCCGCCTCGACGGCCGCCTCGTCGGCGACGTCGGCGCCGACCGCGAGCGCATCGGCGCCCCCGGACCGGACGTCCTCGACGACCGGTTCGCAGGCCGCCTCGTCCAGGTCGAGCACGGCCACGGCGAAGCCGTCAGCGGCCAGCCGCTTCGCCACGGCGGCGCCGATGCCGCGTGCGGCACCGGTCACGATCGCGGTACGTCGGCTCATCTCTCCTCATTCCTTTCGTCATTCCCCTCGGGGAGGCGTCATGTCGTCGCGGACGGCCGAAGGCGCCGGCCCAAGAGGGGAGCGTCCCCCCGCCGAGGAGGCCTGGTGCAGCTGCGCCAACGCGGCCCGTGTCGCCGCGGGGTCGGTGTGGAGCACGGCCCGCATGCCCACGGCACGGGCGCCGACCACGTTCGGCTCGGCGTCGTCGACGAAGACCACCTGCGCCGCAGCCAGGCCCAACCGGTCCAGGGTGAGCTCGAAGATCGTCGGCAGTGGCTTGCGCAAGCCCACTTCGCCGGAGATCACCACCGGGTCGAACAGCGACTCGAGGCGCTCACGGGGATAGTCGTTGCCCCAGCTGTTCGACAGCAGCGCCACCCGCACACCGCACGCGCGCAGTTCCTCGGCGAGCGCATACATCCGTGGCTCGGGTCGCAGACCCGCGAAGAACCTGTCCAACACACCGACCGGATCGACCGGTGTGCCGTTGAGGCGCACCAGCTCGGCGGCGAACAGGCGCTCGAACTCCGCCACCGGCAGCTCTCCGGTCTCCAGCAGGTGGATGGGGGTGCCCTCCGGTGCCCGGCGCCCGAGCCAGGCTTTCAGCGTCCGGGAGAACGACGCCGGCTCGATGCCGTCGTGCTCCAGCCAGGCAGCGATCGACTGCCGCACCGGTGTGGTGAGCACCCCGCCGTAGTCGAACACCACGGCGGCCACGGGCGGGTCGTCGGCCATCACTCCGGTTCTCCCACCGTGCTTCCGGCGGCCGGGGCCTGGACGCCCCCGGCCACCCGCCGACTGCGTCGGCCCGACCCGCCACGGCGGGGGTGCGCCGGGCCGCCCGGCGCGGCCGGCACCTTCTTCAACGCCTCGTGCCGACGGGCGGCTTCGCTCAGCTCGGCACCCCGGGCGGCCAGTCGGTCGGCGCTGCAACGACCGGAGTCGGTCGCGGTAGCGCCGTCGAACCTGCGAGACACGGTGGCTCCTCGTCTTGGGGTGGTCGGTCGGCGGCTCAGGAGCGCGGTGGCGCCGGGCATGGCTGCGCGTAGCGCTCGGGCCTCAGCTCAGTCCTTCGGTGATCATCCCCAGGCCCTGACCGCCGCCCACGCGCATGGCCTCCGGGCCGAAGGGGTGGTCGACGCCGGTGGCGCCGCCGTCGACGTCGAGCCGGTCGAAGTCGACTCCCAGGTGGCGCGCCGGTGGGATCGCCGGTGCCGCGGCCCCGTCGTTGGACGGGCAGCAGCCGGCCGTGGCGACCGTGGCACTGGACCGGAGCACCGGCGGCAATGCGGCGACCTTCCGAGCGCGTCGGCGTAGGGGCCGTCGTCGGTGGAGTTCAGCACGCCGACCTCCCGGATCCGCCGTCGTCCTGCCGCCGCTGACCCTAGCTCAAAGTCGACGTCAAGTTCAACTATGGATGAAGTCGCCGTCGGTTTCGTATTGCGTGTCGTACGCCCCACTCCCGACGAAGAGGAGAGCACCGTGGCGAGCGTCGTGAAGCTGATCGGGGCGGCCAAGGGGAGGGGGTGGTCACACCGCGGACGGTCGGCGGAGAGCGCGGACACGGGTGCTCCGGGGCACCGCACGCAGGCGCCTCAGGAGCGGGGTCGTTCAAAAGCGTGGGAAAGCCGGTGCCCGCCTCGGTGCCGACCGCGACCCGGCCGGCCGTGACCACGGCGCGATGCGACGCCGTGTCCCCGCGTCACTGGCCACCGCGCCTTGCCCGAAGGAGGGCCCGCCCGGGAGGCGGATGACGTCCTCTCGACGGGACGCCGCCGTCACGTCACTGTGGAGCGCGGTCACGAACGCTGGCCACACCGGCTTTCACGCGGCCGTCCAGCGCACGCCGCCTCGCATCTGTGGAGTGCGGGCCGGTGCGGGACAGCGCGGCGTGTGCCGCGCCTCGGTCCCGGCGAGCCTTCGGCGCGCGGTGGCCTTCATGGCTGAGGGCGCAAGGTCTCGCTCGAGCCGTCCTGCGGAACCGGGGGCTGTCTGTCGTCCGTTGGCCCGAGGGCGTCGACCAGTCCCCAGGTCAGTGCGGTGGGGGCGTCCAGGACGCTGTCGGTGACGGCGAGGTACAGGGTGCGCCAGCGTCCGATGCGTCGCGGGATGCTGACGGTGCCGCCGGCGCCGGGGATCAGTCCCATGCCGACCTCGGGGAGCCGGAAGGTGGTGTCCGGGGCGGCGAGGACGGTCCCGGCGAAGGCGGGCAGTTCGATGCCGGAGCCCACACACGTGCCATGCACCTCCACCTGCATCCGGTCGCGCAACTCGTGGAGGAGGCGGCCGGCGCCGGCGCGGGTCCGCACCAGATGGGCGGTGACCGGGTCGGGGGCCGTGCCGAACTCGTCGAGGTCTCCGCCCGAGCAGAACGCCGGGCCGGCGCCGGTGAGCACCACCCGGGAGATGGTGTCGTCGAGGGCGGCGAGGTGCAGGGCCTCGACCAGCGCGTCCCGCATCTGCCGGTCGTAGGCGTTTCGCCGCGACGGCCGGTTGAGGGTCACCTCCAGGTCGTCCCCGCTGCGGGCGACCAGCACGGGGTCCGGGACGGGCGGAAGCTGTGGACGGGGCCCGCGCGCGGCGAGCCACCGATGGAACTCCGCACCGCCGAGCAGAGTGGAGTACGCCAGCGACTCCACCTCCAGGGCGTCGCGCACCGGGAGCGTCTCGGTCGTGCGCAGGAGTCCGGCCAGTACGAGCGCGGCCTGGGGGTTCGCCGTCACCGCGGCTTCTACCTCGGCCAGTGCGACGGCCGGATCGGGCACCGGGACGAACGGGCGATCGTTGGCCTGTGAGCCCCGGTCGACCAGGGTCATGTCGAGTGCCGCCGCCAGCACCCCGGCCTCGTTGCGCGCCCCCGCCCCAGCGGCGCCCGTGATCCCGACGAGCAGCCGGTCGCAAGCCCGGGCGTGGCGGACCGCGGCGTCGAGCACGGCGGGGTCGACGGGCTCGTCGAGGTCGACGGCCAGCACCGGGGCGACCTGCCGCGCGGCCGGATCGAACAGCGGGGTGCCCGCCGCGCCGGCTGCCAGTTGCGCCGGGCTGATCACAGGCGCGGGGGACACGGAACAGCACGCTCCTAACGATCACGGCTGACGAGCGCGAGTGTACCGTCGGCCTGTGTTCAGCGTCATGCCGGCTTCTGTGCGGGCAGCGGCATGACCGTCCCCCGGATCCGCCGGCCGGCGGGGCGTCCAGCGGCATCGTCGCGCTCGCCGGACGCCCCGCCGGACCGCCGCCGCCCCGGTCCCCCCGCCTGCCGCCGCCCGCCCCGCTCCACCGTCGGTGCCGCCCGCACCACGGCCCGTCGGCGGCCTGCCCGTGGTCGACCTCAGCACGCCGTGAGCCGGGCCGTGGTACGGCCACCTGCTCGGCCTGGCCGGGTCGGCGTGTCGAGGTGACCACCGCCACCGAGGCCGTGACGACGGATCAGGCAGGCGCACCGATCAACGCCTTCACCGGTCCCGAGGAGGCGGGTCGCTGAAACCGGGAAGGGACCGTCGCCGGGAACCCTCGGCAGCGGCCCGCGAGGCGGGCTTACGGTGTCCCCGTGTCGGCGCGCACCTGAAGACCGAGCCCGACGTGGGACGCCGCCTCCGCAAGCGCCGCGCGCCGGGCGTCGAGGTCCGGCCCGCGCCACAGCTGATCGGCCCACACCACGAGATCGGTCATGCCCTCGGCCGTGAAGCGGTCGATCAGGGCCGGGTCGAGCCGCTCGATCCGGAACCAGCAGCGCAACGGCTCGGTCCGGCCGACTGCGGCGCACGCCGCCTCCACCGCGTCGCGCAGTCGGGCCGCGTTCTCGTAGTCGAGGGTGCCTGAACTGAGCCAGGCGTCACCCAGGCGAGCCGCTCGCCGCAGCGCCGGCCCCGAGTTGCCGCCCAGGACCAGAGGGATGGCCACGGGCTCTGCCACAACCTGTACACGGCCGAAGGAGTAGTGCGTACCGCACCGGGAGAACCAACCGCCCGCCCAGGCCTCGCGCAGCACGGCGATGCTTTCCTCGAACCGACCGAACCGCGTGCGGAACTCGACGCCGAGTGCGTCGAACTCCTCCTGCAGCCAGCCTGCTCCCACTCCCAGCAGAAAGCGCCCGCGCGCGAGGTCCTGCACAGTGCTCGCGATCCGCGCAGTGGCCAACGGATGCCGCAACGGCAGCAGGTAGATGCCCGTGGCCAGGAAGATCCGAGAGGTGCGGGCAGCGGCCGCGGCGAGAGTGGTGAGCGGATCGATCAACCGCACCGTCGAGTCGACCACCGAGCCGAGGTGATGGACGGGCTGGTCGGCTGTGGTGGGGTGGACTCCTCCACCGGACTCGGGAGCGATGATGTGCTCGCCCAGCCACAGCGTGTCGAAACCGCACTGCTCGGCCGCCACCGCAAGTTCGGTGAACTCGACGGCGTCCATGTCGTACGCGCTGAGGCCGATACGGTACCGCGGTGTCATGGCCGGACGGTATAATCTCATGAGCAATTTCGTCAACGATATGGTGTCGACCTTGTAATGTCCATGAGGAAGTACGCATCCTCTTCCCTACCGTCGGCACGCGGCCACACCTGGTGGAGATGCGGCAGCGAGGCAATGAGGAGATGTGGATGACTGACACGACCGCCGCGAAAGATCCCCCCGGCCGACCCCGTGGCATCCCCATCGTCTACCGGCCGGGCACCGCCTATCGCACCGTCGACCCGGGCAACGGACAGACCGCCTCGCGCACGCCGAAGGCCTCCGAGGTCACCGCGGCCGCGATCGTGCACGACATCGTCGCCGACAACCTCGAGGTCGGCGACCGGCTGCGTCCCGAGGCCGAGATGCTGGCGCACTACAACGTGAGCCGCGAGACGCTGCGGGAGGCGCTGCGCCTGCTCGAGGTGCAGGGACTGGTCTCGATCAAGCGCGGACCGGGTGGCGGACCGCTTGTCGAGCCGCTCAACGCCAGTTACCTCGCGCGGACTGCCACGCTGTACTTCCACCTCAGCGGAGCGACCTACGACGAGGTCTTCGACACCTGGGAGATCCTTGAGCCGCCCCTCGCCGGCCGGGTGGCGCAGCTGCCGGATCGCAAGCTCAAGATGCGGGCGTTCGCGCCGTTCCTCGACTACCAGCCCGAGGAGCACGAACGCGACGAGGTCTTCGAGGACCTCAACAACTTCCACGCGGTGATCGCGGCGCTGAGCGGGAACCGGGTTCTCACCCTCCTGACCCAGGCGGTGACCCACATCGTCACCGACCACGTGCTGGAGAGAATCGACCCGATCGCCGAGAGCGCTCACATGCTGCACTCGCACACCGACATCGCCGAGGCGATCATCGCCGGCCGGGCGAAGCGCGCAGCCACGCTGATGCGGGAGCACATCGTGGCAGTGACGGCGAGCTACCGGGAGCGGTGGCCGGAGCGGCTGCAGCAAGCGATCGAGTGGCGCTGAGCGCAGTGGCCTGGAGCGGGAGCCGTCGCCCCGCTCCAGGCCTGTCAGACTCCCAGTTCGGTGAGGAGCCGCTCCTGATGCTCCGCGTGGTCGCCGAAGAGGACGGCGCTCGTGGTGGCCCGCCGGAAATGCAGGTGCGCGGGGTGTTCCCAGGTGAAGCCGACACCACCGTGGACTTGGATGTTCTCGGCGGCGACGTACCGGTAGGCGCTGCCGCAGCGCAGGGCGGCCGTCACGGCCGCCAGGGGGAGTTCGCCGGACGCCTCGGCGGTGGCGGCGGTTGCCCAGGCGCTGGCGGAGCGGGCCGCCTCGACGTGCAGGGCCATGTCGGCGCAGCGGTGTTTGACCGCCTGGAAGGAGCCGATGGGCCGGCCGAACTGGATGCGGTCGCGGGCGTGGGCGACGGCGGACTCCAGTGCCGCGGCGGCGCCGCCGAGCTGTTCGGCGGCCAGGGCGGCGACGGCCCGGTCGAGCACCTTGGCGAGGATCGGCAGGGCGCCGCCGGGCGTTGTGACGGCGCGGGCCGGCGTGGCTGCCAGTTCGATCCTGGCGAGCCGGCGGCCCGGGTCCATCGCCCGCATGGGCGTGCGGACCAGACCGGGCGCGTCGGCGTCGACGGCGTAGATCCCCGGTCCTTCGGGAGTGCGGGCAGCGACCAGCAGCAGGTCGACCGCCGCCCCCTCGACGACCAGGATCTTGGTGCCGGTCAGTCGCCAGCCGTCGCCGTCGGGGGTCGCGGTGGTGGCGAGGCGGCCGGGGTCCCAGCCCTCCGGGTCCTCCCGGTAGGCCAGCGTGGCGGTCACCTCGCCGGAGGCGAGCCCGGGCAGCAGGTCGGCCCGCGCGGCGCCGTCGTCGGTGTGCAGCAGCACCCCGACGCCCAGCACGGCGGTGGAGAACCAGGGAAGCCGGACCAGGGATCGGCCCAGCTCCTCGGCGACGACCGCGACTTCGCGGAAGCTCGCCCCCGCCCCACCGAGGTCCTCGGGCACGTCGAGGCCGACCGTCCCGAGTTCACCGGCGAAGCGGCTCCAGGTGGCGGGGTCCCAGCCCGGCTCACCGCTCGGCCCGCGGAGGACCGCCGCGGTGTCGGCGTGTTTGCCGAGGAAGGCGCGTACGGTCTCCCGCAGCTCCTCGGCATCTGCGTCGGGTGTCAGGCGCATCAGGTCGTCGTTTCCTCTCACGACAGGCTTGCCGGCAGTTCGGCGCGCAGCACGCGGCGCAGCGGCTTGCCGGTGTCGGTGTGCGGCAGCGCGTCGCGCACCAGCACGCGGGCCGGGGTCTTGGCCGAGCGCAGCCGGGCGCGGACGAAGTCCCGCAGCTCCGCCTCCTCGACGGGAGCGCGCAGTACCACCGCGGCCACGGGCACCTCGCCCCACTCGACGTCCGGGGTGCCGAAGACGATCGCGTCGGCCACCGCGGGGTGCGCCAGCAGCGCGTCCTCGATCTCGCCCGGCGACAGGTTCTCCCCGCCCCGCACGATGACGTCGTCGGCCCGGCCGTCGAGGAAGAGATAGCCCTCGGCGTCGAGCCACCCGCGGTCGCGGGTGGGGAACCAGCCTTCGCCGTCGGTGGCGGTGTGCGTGAGGTACTCGCCGGAGACCTGCTCGCCGCGCACGTGGATCTCGCCCGGTTCGCCGGGAGGGAGCGTCCGCCCGTCCTCGTCGCGGATCTGCAGTTCCACGCTGGGCAGGGGCCTGCCGACGGAGCCGAGCCGTGCCCGGACGGCGGGGTCGGGGGAAGCGAGGGCGTCGCGGTGGTCCTGCGGGCCGAGCACGGCGATCGTGGAGCTGGTCTCGGTGAGCCCGTAGGCGTTGACCAGGTCGACGTGCGGTAGCAGCCGCAGGGCCCGCTCCACGACCGGCAGGGGCATCCGGCCGCCCCCGTACGACAGGTGCCGCAGGGCGGGCAGCGTGCGGCCTTCGGCCTCCAGCACGTCGAGGATCCGGCCGAGCATCGTCGGCACGACCATCGCGTGCGTCACCGCCTCCTCGTGCGCCAGCTCCACCCAGGCCGCCGGGTCGAAGGAGGGCAGCATCAGGAGCCGGCGTCCGGCGAACACCGAGGTCAGCAGCGAGGAGATTCCGGCGATGTGGTACGGCGGCACGCTGACCAACAGCGCCTCGTCCTCGCCGGCGGACAGGAGGTCCACCGTGGACAGCACGTAGGAGACCAGGTGAGCCGGGCGCAGCACGGCCGCCTTGGGCTCCCCGCTGGTGCCCGAGGTGAACAGCAGTGCGCTGATGTCCCCGGAGCCGGCCCGGCCGGGAGCGCCGGTCGGCAGCTGGGACGCCGTCAGCACGGTGACGCCGTCGATGCCCGCGCACCGGGCCCGCTGCTCCTCGCCCACCACGACCACGGCCGGAGCGATCCGGGCCAGCACCGCGCGCAGCGCGTCGTCGGCGAGCCGGTAGTTCAGCGGCACGAACGGCAGGCCCGCCAGCGCCGCAGCGTAGAACACCTGCGGCACCAGCGCGGAGTTCACATCCACCAGGGCGACGTGGTCCACGCCCAGGCCGTGCAACCCCCCGGCCAGCGTCTCGGCGCGCGAGAGCAGCCCGGCGTAGGTCAGCCCGGAGCGTGCCGGCCCGATCGCAACGCGCTCGGGGGCGACATCGGCGACCATCTTCAACAGGATCGAGGCATCCATCGCTCAGTCCGATGCCGGCAGCGGACGGGTGTTCATCAACTGGAGGAGGCGGCTGTCGACCGCGAGCTCGCCGGCCCCGCCACGGGTGCACAGGATCTGCAGGCCGCTGTCCTCGTCGGCGTAGCGCTTGCCGAGCAGTGGGCCCTCACCCTCGGCGGTGACCGCCGCGTTCTCCGGCTCGTGCTCGACCATCGGGACGCCCCCGCAGGTCAGCGTCACCTTCCCGGCGGCCGGCCGGACGACGACGACCGACACCGGACTCACCGTGCTCCAAAACCGCGTTCCCGGTTTCATGCTCACTGCAGTCCTTTCGTTGGAAGTGTGGTGGGCAGGCCGAGCCGGCTCATGCCTCGCTCGGCCAGTACCGAGATGTGGGCACCGCGGCGGGCCATCCGTTCGTCGGTGGTCTCGCCGCGTAGGTGGCGGGCGTACAACTGCTGCAGGATGACCAGCGTCTTGAAACAGCCGTAGGCCTCGTACCAGTCGATGTCGCGGACGCTGCGTTCCGACCGCGCGGCGTAACGGTCGACGACCTCTTGGCGGGAGGGCAGACCGAGCCGCGACAGGCGCAGCTCCGCCAGCGCGCCCGCGTCGCCGAACTCCGGGTCGGGCCAGTAGTTCAGCAGGGTGCCGAGGTCGACCAGGGGGTCGCCGAGGGTGGCCATGTCCCAGTCGAACACGGAGACGACCGTGTCGGGGTCGTCCGGTGCGAACTGGCAGTTGTCGATCTTGAAATCGTTGTGCAGTACGGCGGGCGGCCCAGACTCCGGCAGGCTCGCCGCCAGCCGTTCGCCGAGCTCGGCCGCGGTGGGGTCGCTGTCTTCGGTGGCGGCCAGATCCCACCGTTTGCGCCAGCCGGCGACCTGGCGGGCCAGGAAGCCGTCCGGGCGGCCCAGGTCGCCGAGGCCGCATGCGGAGGGATCCACCCGGTGCAGGTCCGCCAGCGCGTCGATCACCGCGAGCCCGATCCGGTGGCCGGCGTCGAGGAAGGCGGCCATCGACTCCGGTACCGCGTCCCAGACGACGATCCCGGGCCGGTACTCCATCACCAGGAAGTCGGCCCCGGCGACGGAGTGGTCGTCGCAGAACAGCAGCGCGCGCGGGGCCCGCGGGTAGGCCCGCCACAGCCGTGAGAGCGCCTTGTGTTCGCGCCGCATGTCATGCGCGCCCGGCGCCAGTTGCCCGAACGGCGGGCGGCGCAGGACGAGCGGGGTGTCGCCGAAGCGGATCCGGTAGGTGAGGTTGGCCGAGCCGTGGGGGAACTGCAGCACCGAGAACTCCCCGGTCAGCTCGGGCAGTTCCGCGCGCAGGTAGGCCTCCACCCGCGGCCAGTCCAAATCCTCCCCGGGACGGACGGGAGCGGTCTCGGCGTCGTATGCCGTCATCTCCTCACTCATGGGTGCCCGACTCGGCGATGACGTCGGCGTAGCGCTGGTGCGCCTGCTCGGACAGGGTGGGCAGGATGTAGGGCGGGAACAACCCGTCGTCGGGCTGCGTCCGGCGCAGCAGCGCCTTGGCGAGGTTGACCTTGTGCACCTCGGTGGCGCCGTCGGCCAGCCCCATGTGGAAGGACTCCATGACCCACTTGCCGAACGGCAGCTCCTTGGAGATGCCGAGCGAGCCGTGGATCTGGATCGCCCGTGACGCCACGTCGAGCAGCACCTGGGGCATCGCCGCCTTGACCGCGGCGATGTCGGGCCGCACCGTGCGGTAGTCGTTGTACTTGTCGATCTTCCAGGCGGTGCGCAGCACGAGCAGCCGGAACTGCTCGAGCTGGATCCAGGAGTCGGCGATCATCTCCTGGACCAGCTGCTTGTCGGCGAGCCGCTCACCCTTGGTCGTCCGGGACACCGCGCGCCGCTTCATCAGCTCGAACGCCTGGCCGACCAGCCCGACGGTGCGCATCGCATGGTGGATCCGGCCGCCGCCGAGCCGGGTCTGGGCGACGGCGAACCCCTCGCCGCGTTCACCCAGCAGGTTCTCCGCGGGCACCCGCACATCGTTGTAGCGCAGGTACTGATGGGTGCCGACGCGCTCCTCGTGCCCCCACACGCTCACGTCCCGGACCCGTTCGACGCCCGGGGCGTCGGCCGGCACGACGAACATCGACATGCTTCGGTGCCTGGGCGCCTCCGGCTCGGTGACCGCCATGACGATCAGGAACTCGGCGAACAGCGCGTGCGAGGAGAACCACTTCTCCCCGTTGATCACCCATGTGTCACCGTCGAGCACGGCGGTGGTGCGAAACCCTGTCGGGTCCGAGCCGCCGTGCGGTTCGGTCATCGAGAAGCACGAGGCGATCTCGTTCTCCAGCAGCGGCTCGAGGTAGGTCTTCTTCAGGTAGTCGCTGCCGTAGTGGGCGAGGATCTCGGCGTTGCCGGAGTCGGGGGCCTGGCAGCCGAAGACGACCGGGCCGGAGTGGGTGCGGCCGAGCTTCTCGTTGAGCAGGGCCAGCTTCAGCTGCCCGTAGCCCGGGCCGCCCAGCTCGGGGCCGAGGTGGCAGGCCCACAGCCTGCGCTCGCGGACCTTCTGCTGCAGCGGCTTGATGAGCTTGTTGCGCAGCGGGTCACGGGTGTTCCAGGCGTGCTCGATCACCTGGTCGACCGGTTCGACCTCGGTCCGGACGAACTCCTCGACCCAGTCCAGCTCCTGCTGGAACTCCGGGTCGGTCTCAAAGTCCCAAGCCATGGGAACGTTCCTTCCTTGTGATCAGCGGGTGAGTACCGTGCACGCGCTGATGCCGGGTGCTCCGTAGACGTGGGTGAAGCCGACCCGGGGCCCGCCGGGAACCTGGTGCGCGCCGGCGTCGCCGCGCAGCTGCAGCGCGGTCTCGTAGACCTGTCGCAGCCCGGACGCGCCGATCGGCTCGCCATTGGCGATGCAACCGCCGTCGGTGTTGACCGGCAGCCGGCCGCCGATCTCGGTGGCTCCTTCGGCGATGAGCTCTTCTTGCTCGCCGTGGGCGCACAGCCCGGTCTCGGCCATGTGCATCAGCTCCGCGCCGGCCTCGGTGTCCTGAAGCTGTGCCAGGTCCACCTCGTCCGGTGCGACGCCGGCCTGCTCGAAGGCCGCCCGTGCCGCCTCCACCGTCGGCGAATCCGCCCGCTCTGTCGCCAGCCACGGGCTGAACACCTCGAACGATCCGTACCGCCGCGACCGCAGCGTCGCCCCGCGCAGGAACACCGGCCGGTCGGTGTAGCGGTGTGCGAGGTCCGCGCGGCACAGCACCAGCGCCACCGCGCCCTCGGCGGGCGAGCAGTACATGTACTGGGTCAGCGGATGCGAGATCATCGGCGCCGCCGCGATCTCCGTCTCGCTCAGCGGGGTGCGCCGCCAGGCGTCGGGGTTCAGCGCGCCGTTGCGGAACGCCTTGGCCGCGATCTTCGCCAGCACACCGACGTCGATCCCGGTCTGGTGCAGGTACCGCTGGATCTTCATGCCGAAGAACTGAGTGGTGAGCATCAGCCCGGTCTCCCCGTACCAGGCACCGATGCCGTGTTCGGCCGGGTCGGTGTTGAACGCCCCTCGCTCGTGCTTGTCGAATCCGATCACCATGCCGAGGTCGTGGCTGCCGGAGCGGATCGCCGCGTCGGCGGCGATCAGCGCGCTGCCGCCGGTGGCGCACCCGTTGGCCACGTTGATGAACGGCAGGCTGGTCAGGCCCAGTTCCGACACCAACGTGTCGGCGTCGCCCGCCGAGTGGCTGCCCCCGAACGCGAACTGCATGTCCGCGAAGCCCACGCCCGCGTCGGCCAGCGCCGCCCGCGCCGCGACCACCGCCTGCCGGCGGCCCGGGACCCCGGGGGTGCGGCCGAACCGGTGGATCCCGATCCCGACGATCGCCACGTCCGCGCTCATCGCCGCTCCTCCCGCACCGGGGCGAACGCGAACGTCAGCACCGGCGTCCCGGCGTCATCGGCGCGGAACGGAACCATCTCCAGCACCATCGGCATCCCGATCCGCAGCCGGTCGGGGTCGTTCTCGGTCAGCCGCGCTTCCACGATCACCTGTCCCGGCAGCTCCACATAACCCACCCCGTACGGCTCGAACTCCGGCGGTCCCGCATACGGCGGCTTGGGGCGGAACCCCTGCACCGTGAAGGACCACAGCGTGCCCGTCCGCGACAACGGCACGTCCTGCATCGAGGCCCCCGTGCACCGCGGGCAGCCGTCCTGCCGGGGGAAGGTGTGCGCGCCGCAGCCGGCGCACCGGCTGCCCACCAGCGCCACCCCGTCCGGAGTGTCGGTGAACAGCGAATCGTCCACGGTACGCATCACGCCTCGACCTCCCAGGCGGGGACCGTGGTGCCGTCGGGCGCCCGGTCGAAACGCACCCGCACCGGCTGCCCGACCTCCAGCTCGACCTGCCCGGGAAGGCTCCCGACCAGCCGGGCGTCGACATCCTCGAGGTCGACCAGCACGACCGTGTACGGCGTCGGGAACGCCGGGTGCACCTGATGGGTGACGGTGGTCCAGGCGTGGACGCGCCCGCGGCCGGGCACCGCACGCCACTCGCTCCGGGTGTCCCCGCAGGAGAAGCAGACCTGCCGGGGCAGGTGCAGCAACTGCCCGCACGCGCCGCAGAAGCGCAGTGCCAGTTCGCCCCTGCGGGCGGCGGCGAAGAATCCGCCGGTGTCATGGTCGTCCTCGGCCGGCAGCAGCGGCAGCGCGGCGACGTCGTTGAACACCTCGTTGGACATCCCGCTCATCCCCTCACCAGCAGCAGCGCGCTCGTGCCGGGCGGCGGGGCCGAGGTGACCAGGCTGACCTCGGCCCCGGCGATCTGTGAGGTGGACGTGCCGCGGATCTGGCGGACGCCTTCCAGCACATGGTTCATCCCGTGCACGTAACCTTCCGACAGGTTCCCCCCGGCGGTGTTGACCGGCAGGGAGCCGCCCGGGCGCAGCGCACCGCTCTCGGCGAAGGCACCGCCCTCGCCCTCGGCGCAGAACCCGTAGTCCTCCAGTTGGAGCAGAAGCGTGATCGTGAAGCAGTCGTAGATCTGCGCCACGTCCACGTCGGAGGGGCCCAGGCCGGCCCGGGAGAACAACGTCCGCGCCGCGGTCCGGGAGGGCGTCACCGTGATGTCGGGACGCATCAGCATCGGGTACATCACCCCGGGCTGCACCCGCGGGCCCGTCGACTGCGCGACCGCGCGGATCAGCACCGGCGGCTGCGCGCAGTCGGCCGCGCGCTCGGCGGAGGTGACGACGACGGCGCAGGCGCCGTCCGTCTCCAGGCAGAAGTCGAACAGCCGCAGCGGCAGTGAGATCGGCCGAGCCGTCAGGCACTGCTCCAGCGTCAGCGTCCGGTCGTGCATCTGCGCGGCGGGGTTGCGGTTGGCGGCCTCCCGGCAGGCCAGCGCGATCTCCGCCAGCGCCTCGTGCCGGGTACCGTAGGTGCTCATGTGCCGCTGGGCGAGGAGCGCGAAGAACTGGCCGGGGGTGACCAGCCCGTAGGGGGCGAAGAACTCCTCGTAGGTGCCCCGGCCGCCGACCGGGGTCTCGGGATCCACGAAGCCCTGCCCGTACCGGCGTCCGGACCGCCCGTTGAGAGCGCGGTACACCAAAACGGTGGTCGCCTGTCCGGACAGGATCGCGGCGACCGCCTGACCGACCATGGCGCAGGGCCCTGACCCGCCCGGTCCGGTCTGCCCCCAGTAGGTCAGGTCGTCGATGCCCAGGGCGTCGGAGATCGCGCTGTAGGAGACCAGGTCGTAGTCGCAGGACACCACGCCGTCGACGTCGGCCACGGTGAGCCCGGCGTCGTCGAGCGCGGCCCGGCAGGCCTGCGCGGCCAGCGTCAGCTCGCTGCGACCGCTGTCCTTGGAGAACTCGGTGGCGCCGATGCCCGCGATGGCGCAGCGGTCACGGTGGGAAGCAGTCTCAGGCATTTTCGAGCACCTCCGCGGTGTGTTCTCCGAGCCGAGGAGCACGACGTGGCCCCGGGAGGCCGAACGCGCTGAAGCGGTAGGGGGCGCCGGGCTGCTTGACCGGCTGCTCACCGTCCTGCTCCACGTCGACGAAGAAGCCGCGGGCCTGCAGGTGCTCGTCGTCGAACAGTTCCTCCGGAGCCCTGGCGACTCCGATCGGCAGTCCGCGCCGCTGGCCCTCGTGGTAGGCGGTCTCGGCGTCGAGGAGGAGGAAGAACACCTCGACCAGTTCCTGGATGTGCGCGAAGTTCTCCTGGCGGTGCGCCAGATCGTCGTAGGCGGGGTCGGTGAGGTCTGCGGCCAGCCCCATGTCGTCCATCCACTTCACCAGTGCCTGCCAGGGCTTCTGGTCGGCGAGGATGAGCGCGAAGTACACGTAGTGGTCGTCGCCGCACCGGAACAGGGCCGGTTGGGTCGGGGCCGGTTGGGCGTGCCGAGCGGTCTGCCGCTTGACGACCGACTTCGGATAGAACCAGAACGGATTGCTCAGTTCGCCGCTGACCGCGCAGGCCGCGTGCACGGAGACATCGACGACCTGGCCCCGCCCGGTCCGTCTCCGCTCCAGCAGGGCGAGCAGGAGACCGGTGTGGGCGAAACTCGCCGCCGTCGTGTAGGCGTGGTCGCCCCCGGGGCGGATCGGCGGGATGGAGTGGTCGTCGTAGCCGCAGGAGTGGAGCATCCCGCCGGCCGCGAGCCCGACCAGGTCGCTGCCGCGGTAGGAGGACCACGGCCCGTCGAGGCCGAACGGGGTCACCGCCACCACGATCAGTCGTGGGTGCCGGGCGGCCAGCTCGGCCGGGACGAGGCCGCGCGCGGCGGCCTGCGCGGGCGGCAGCGAGGTCAGCAGCACGTCGGCGCCGGCGATCAGCTCGGCGAGCGCGGCCCGCCCGGCGTCGTCGGTGTCGTCGATCGTGACGCTGCGCTTGCCGGCGTTGTACCAGCGGAAGGAGAGGCTGGCCTCGGAACCGGTGGCGTCGCCGGCGAACGGCCCGATCCGCCGGCCGGCCGCCCCGGAGGGGGGCTCCACCTTGACGACGTCGGCGCCGGAGCCGGCCAGCAGCTTGCCGGTGAACTCCCCGCCGGGATCGTCGGCGATCTCCACGACCCGCAGGTCGGTGTAGGGGGTGGCGGTCACAGGATCCCCTCCCTGGTGAGCTCGGCGATCTCCTCACGCGGCATGCCGAGCAGGGTCGTGAACACGTACTCGTTGTCCTCGCCGAGCAGCGGTGCCGAGCGCCAGTTGTCCGGCTCGATGCCGGAGAAGAGCACCGGGCTGCCCTCGAACCGCGCCTCGCCGATGACGGGATGGTCCAGTTCGAAGAAGGTGCCCCGGTGCGCGAGCTGGGGGTCGGACTCGTTGAGGTCGCCGGCGTGCTGCACCGCCGCCGCCGCGACGCCCGCGGCCTGCAGCCGATGCATGATCTCGTGCGGGTCGTGCTCGCGCGTCCACGCCGACAGGTACTCGTCGAGGGCGTCCTGGTGGGCGAACCGGTCCGTCTGCGTGGCGAACCGCGGATCAGCGGTCCACTCGGGCGCGCCCACCTCGGTGACCAGCGCCTTCCAGTCGGTGTCGTCGAAGACCGCGATCGCGACCCAGCGGTCGTCGCCGGCCGCCGGGTACACGCCGTGCGGTGCCGCCTGCGGATGCTCCAGCCGGTTGCCCGTGGGGAAGTCCGGCCCCCGGGTCGACCGGCCGTTCACGGCGACGTCCAGCATCACCGGGCCGAGCAGGTTGATCCCGACCTCGACCGCGGAGACGTCGACCTCGGTGCCCTGCCCGGTGATCTCCCGCTGCAGCACCGCCATCAGGATGGCCGCGGAGTTGTAGTACGCCGCCTGGTTGTCCATGTGCGAGAAGCCCCACCCCGAAGGCTCGCGTCCGGGAAGGCCGCTGATGTGGGTCAGTCCGCTGACGGCCTGGACGACCGGGCCGTAGCTGCGGTACTCGCTGTGCGGGCCGTCGTGGCCGTATCCGCTCATCCGGGCGTAGAGCACGTCCGGTCGCAGCTCACGGAGCCGTTCGTAGGTCAGTCCCCACCGCTCCATCACGCCGGGCGCGAAGTTCTCGGTCACCACCGAGGCCTTCGAGATCAGCTCCTCGGCGATCCGCCTGCCGCGCTCGGTCCGCATGTTGATCGTGATGCCGAGCTTGTTGCGGTTGTAGTTGTTGAACAACCCGCCCTTGTTCGGGTCCGGGTGGGGATCCTCCTCGCCGTAGGTGCGGACCTCGCCCTTGTAGAAGGGCAGACGGCGGGGCATGTCCAGGCGCGTGCGGTCCTCGATCTTGATGACGTCGGCGCCGAAGTCGGCGAGCATGCGGGTCGCGACCGCGCCCACGCCCATCCAGCAGAAGTCGGCGACGATGAGCCCGGCGAGCGGGCCCCGTCGCTTCCTGGGGTGGCGGTTCAAGACTGTCGACACCGACACTCCTTCCCAATTTTCTCATGAGGTTTTCATTGGCGCAGGCTTCGCCTGTGGGGGACTGCTGGGACAGCTGTGGTCAGGGCGCCGCGAGGCGCCCTCCGTCCACGGCGAGCAGGGCGCCGGTGGTGAAGCCGGCCGACGGCCCGCACAGGTACAGCGCCGCACCCACGATCTCGTCCGGGCTGCCGCCGCGGTGCAGCGGCCAGGACTCGGCCATCTCGTTGAACGCCTCCATGTCCCACGCCTGGCTGATGTCGGTGAAGAACGGGCCGGCCAGGATCGTGTTCACCCGTACCGACGGGCCGTACTCCTGGGCGAAGCCCGCGGTGAGGGTGTTCAACGCGGCCTTGGCCGCGGCGTAGGGCAGGTCCGCGGCGGTCGGACGCACCGAAGCGATCGAGCTGATGTTGAGGATCGCCCCGCCGCCCGTGGCGGCCATCCGCTTGCCGGCCGCCGCCATCAACCGGAAGGGGCCCTTCAGATTGACCCCGACGACCTTGTCGAACAGCTCCTCGCTGACCTCCTCGAGGCTGGGATACAGCGGCGCGATCCCCGCGTTGTTGACCAGGATCTCGACGGTGCCGAGGGTCTCCTCGACCTCGTCGAGCAGCTCGGTCGTCCGGTTCCAGTCCGCGACGTGGGCCGCGTGCGCACTCACCCGGCGGCCGGTGGCGGCCGCCAGCTCCTCGGCGAGCGCGACGCAGTTGTCCTTCTTGCGGCTGGCCACCGCGACGTCGGCACCGGCCGCCGCGAACGCGATGGCGATCTCCCGGCCCAACCCGCGGCTGCCGCCGGTCACCAGGGCGGTTCGCCCGGCGAGCGGCTGCTCGACTGCCCGTGCCGCGGTCACGGCCTCGGCCACCGAACGAACGTTGATGCGATCCGTCGTCGTCATCGGGGGACCTCCCGCCAGGGCACGTCACGATCCGTCCGCGGCTCCTGCGGCAGGCCGAGCAGACGCTCGCCGATGATCGTGCGCTGCACCTCGTCCGAGCCGCCGGCGATGCGGTAACCGGGAGCGCCGAGGACGTGCTCGGTCCACTTGAACGTCCCATCTCCCGTGTCGGCCACCAGCCGCGGTCCGAGGACGACCGCAGCGGCCTCGCTCACCAGCGTCAGTCGCTGGCTCCAGGCGAGTTTGCGCAGCGACCCGATCGGCCCCGGCTCGATCCCGGCCAGCCGCGTCTCCCGGTCGCGCTGCGCCGCGATCTGGGCGGTCTTCTCGTGCACCCACACCTCGGCCAGCAGCCGCCGCACCTCTGGATCGCCGGTACGGCCCAGCTTGCGGGCCAGCGCGACGAGTTGTGCGTAGCCGCCGCCGACGGAGCTGGTCTGTCCGCTGTGGCCGCGCTCGAATCCGAGCGTGGCCAGGGCGACCCGCCATCCCTCGCCGACACCGCCCAGGCGCAGTGAATCGGGGATCCGCACCTCCTCGAGGAACACCTCGCAGAACGACGATCCGCCCGACATCTGGCGCAGCGGTCGCACCTCGACACCCGGAGTGCCCATAGGCAGCAGGAACGCCGTCATGCCCTTGTGCTTGGGTACGTCCGGATCGGTCCGCGCGATGAGTTCGCCCCATCCGGCGAACTGCGCGCCGGAACTCCACACCTTCTGCCCGGTGACGACCCAGTCGTCCCCGTCGCGGACGGCGCGGGTGCTCAGCCCCGCCAGGTCCGATCCCGCCGACGGCTCGGAGAACAGCTGGCAGGCCAGCTCGTCACCGCGCAGCAGGGGCCGGGCCAGCCGTTCCTGCTGCTCCGGCGTACCGAACAGGCGCACCGTCGGCGCGATCAGGTGCAGGCTCACCGAGGCGAGCTCATGCGACCCCGGCGTGTCGAACTCCGCCTCGACCTCGGCGAACGCCTCCTCGAACAGGGGGGCGAGTCCGGCACCGCCGTACTCGGCCGGCCACGTCAGCGCGCCGTAACCCGCGTCGAACTTGACGCGCTGCCATGCGCAGATTCGCTCCAGCAGCGCTTTCTCCTCATCGAAGGGCAGGTCGTGGAAGACCGCGACGTCGCTGGACGCCTCGTCCCGGTCCTGCCGGGGCCGGGCGTGACGGGCCAGCCACTCGCGGGCCTGCCGGACGAAGTCCGCGAGCCCAGGCGCGTCAGCCCCCGGCAAGGTCCCCTCCAGCTGCTCCGCCGTCACCACAAGGACTCGCCTCCGTCCACGACGAGATTGGTCCCGGTCACGAACGAGGCGGCGGGGTTGCACAGGTAGAGAGCACCCTCGGCGATGTCGGAGGGCATGCCGGCCCGGTTCAGGGGAGCCAGCTCGGCGCCGAGTTCGGCGGCCTTGGGGTTGTTCGACAGCGACATCGGAGTCACCACGAGCCCGGGGGAGAGCGCGTTCACCCGGATGCCGAGCGGGGCGAGCTCGTAGGCCGCCACCCGGACCAGCTGGTTCAGTCCGGCCTTCGTCGTCGAGTAGGGCAGGGTGCCCGGCCGCGTGCCCTCCGCCCGGATCGAGGAGATCACCACGATCGCGCGATTGTCGGCGGGGCGGTCGCGCATGAGGCGCGCGGCGGCTTGCGTGCAGCGGAAGGTCCCGGTGAGGTTCGTGGAGATGATCCCGTCCCACTCCTCGTCGGTCACCTCCAGGAAGGGCCGGAAGATCCCGTAGCCGACGTTTGCCACGAAGATGTTCAGCGCCGGCAGTTCATGGGTGAGGCGATCGAACAGCTCATCCACGCCGGCGCGCCCGCTGAGGTCGGCGGCCAGCGACTCGATCCGCTGGCCGTCCCCGGCCCGCGTGCGCAGCCGCTCGGCCGCGTCGTCAAGAGCTGCCTTGTCACGAGCGACGATGACGACGTTCGCACCCTCGCCGACGAAGCGTTCCGCGATCGCGAACCCGATGCCCTTGCTTCCCCCGGTCACCACGGCCCACTGGTCGCGGAGCAGCCCGGTCGCTGCCGTGCTGCTGTGGTCCTCTGCTGTTGCCAAGTCGCTCCTCCATCTGTGTGCTCGCCTCTCCCGCCCGCGATCAGCGGGTTCTCCCCGCGCTGAGGCCGTCCGCCCCGAGCGCCGTGGAGGCCGGCTACGTCCGCAGGTGCCGCCGCCCCTCGGGCCCTCTGCCTCCGCGGTGTGGCGGACGCAACATAAAACATCATGAGGAAATAGCGCAAGGGTCTCTCCATGAGGCGCACCGATCAAAAGATCCTCATGAGGAAAGGCGACGAAACCTTATGATGAATCTATTGACCTGCCGCGCTTGACGGCTGTAGCGTCCTGGCCACCCAAGCGACAAAGATCACACAAACCTGCAGCAAGGCCGTATCAAGAGTGGAGTTGAGGACACATGGGGCGGGTAGAAGGCCAGGTTGCGCTGATCACCGGCGCGGCCCGTGGTCAGGGGCGCGCTCACGCCGTGCGGCTGGCGCAGGAGGGCGCCGACATCGTCGCCGTCGACCTGTGTCGTGACCAGCCCGAGCTGCTCTACAGTCAGGGCACCCCCGAGGACCTGGCCGAGACCGTGGCGCTGGTCGAGAAGGAAGGTCGCAGGATCATCGCTCGCGCCGGCGACGTGCGCGACCAGGCCACGCTGGACGGCGTCGTGGCCGAGGCGCTGGAGCAGTTCGGCAAGATCGACATCCTGGTCTCCAACGCGGGGATCTCCAACCAGGGCCTGGCGCACGAGCTCACCGACAAGCAGTGGACCGACATCCTCGAGACCAACCTGGTCGGCGCCTGGCACGCCGCGAAGGCCGTCATCCCGTCCATGATCGAGCGCAAGTCGGGGTCGATCATCTTCGTCAGCTCCACCACTGGGCTGCGCGGGGTGCCGGGTCAGATCCACTACGGGGCGTCCAAGCACGGAGTGCAGGGGTTGATGGGCGGCCTCGCCAACGAGCTCGGCGGGCACGGAATCCGGGTCAACTCGGTGAACCCCGGCACGGTGAACACGCCGATGGCGCTGAACGAGCGCCTGCTGAAGAACTACCTGCCGCACATCGAGAATCCCACCCTGGACGACGCGGCCGAGGCCTTCAAGCCGCTCACCCTGCTGCCCGTCCCCTGGGTGGAGCCGGAGGACGTCGCCAACGCCGTGCTGTGGCTCGCCTCCGACGAGGCCCGCTACGTCTCCGGTGTCGCGATCCCCGTGGATTGCGGTCTGCTGGCCAAGTTCTGACTGTTCAGCCGGGAGAACAAGGAGTTTCCATGCTCGCCAAGTTGGAAATCGACGTGCCCATGTGCCAGGGCCACGGTCGCTGTTACGAGGTGGCCCCGGATGTGCTCGACGCCGACGAGAACGGCATCGCCGTCCTCAAGAGCGACGAGCCGGTCGACGTGGAGCGGGCCCGTGCGATCGCCGCGACCTGTCCGGAGTTCGCGATCCTCGTCAAGGAGGTCCGATGACCGCCAACGACGCCCAGAAGCAGGGCCTGTGCCCGGTCGACCTCTGGTCCGAGGAGTTCAACGAGAACTTCTGGGAGACCATCGGCGCACTGCAGCAGAAAGCCTCGCTCGGCGTGCACAGACAGGGTAGCACTCCGTGCTACTACGCCACCCGGTACCAGGACGTCTTCAACGTGCTGCGGGATGCCGCCACTTACTCCTCCGAGGGCGGCGTCGCGATCCTGGGCGGCGACAACCGCTCCGAACCGCCCAAGAACGAGGGCCGGTTCCTGCCCGAGGATCTCGACGCGCCGGCGCACACCGAGTGGCGCAAGGTGATCGACCCGTTCCTCACCGTCAAGCGGGTCGAGGCCTACGAGCTCACGATCTCGAAGACCATCGACGAGCTGCTCGACGCCGTGCTGCCGAACGGCCGGTTCAAGGTGCTGGCCGACTTCCTGCGGCCGCTCCAGCTGAAGATCATCTTCACCGAGCTCCTGCACCTGCCGGGTGAGGAGATCGAGGACTGGATGCACTGGAGCCACGACCTGTTCGTCGGCGAAACCCCGGAGATCGCGGCGCAGGCGTTCGCGAGCATCAACAAGGCGGCCGAGGAACTGGTCCTGCGACGGATGGCCGACCCGATTCCGGACGACCTGGTCAGCGCCGTCTGCACGGTCAAGGAGATCGGCGGCCGCGAGCCGACCCTCGCCGAGCGCACCGCCGTGGTGGTGCCGCTGGCGATCGCCGGCACCGAGTCGGTGGGCACCCTCCTGAGCGCCATCGTCCACCACCTGGCCACCCACCCCGACGACCTCGCCGAGCTGGTCGCCGATCCCGGTCTCGTCCCCGTTGCGGTGGAGGAGGGGCTGCGGATGTTCGCCAACGTGACGGCACTGCAGCGGACGGTGACGCGCGACACCGAGCTCGCCGGGGTCCCGCTCGAGGCCGGTGCGAAGGTCTGGACGAGCTACAACGGCGCCAACCGCGACCCGGAGCAGTTCCCCGATCCGCACACCTGGAACCTGCACCGCGACGAGGTGCGCCATGTGGCGTTCGGCGTGGGCCCCCACCGGTGCCTCGGGTCCAACCACGCCCGCCTCATGATGCGGAAGGTGCTCGCGCGTCTGCTCGAGCGCATGCCCCGCTTCACCCTCGCACCCGACCAGACGATCTCCCGCTTCTCCATGCCGACCCGCGGCATCCACGAAGTCATCATCGACGTCCCCGCCCAGGGCTGACAGACGGGAACACCGACGTGTCCGAAGACAACAAGCAGGCACTGTTCGACCGCGCGCTCGCCGTGGTCGACGCCTGGAACCGCCTCGACTTCGACGCGCTGCGCGAACTCGTGCACGAGGACGTCGAGGTGGTCCACCAGAACCGGGGGGTCGCCGCTCGCGGCCGCGACCTGATGTTCGAGACCATCGAGACGATGAGCAAGGCGTTCCCCGACCGGTCGATCGGTGAGACCACCCGCTGGGCGGTCAGCGGGAACACGGTCTTCCGGGAGACCGTGTGGCAGGGGACCGCCGCGGTGGACGTGCCCGGCTTCGGCAAGGCCGGCGAGCACTGCAAGCTCGACGTCCTGTCGCTGATGACGTTCGAGGACGGTCGCCTCGTGGAGTGGTGCGACTACGGCTGACGGATTCCGAGGGGGCGGGGGCGTACCGCACCCGCCCCCTCGGCAGCTCGCTGGTTGAGTTCCGGGACGAGCCCGGGGTCGGATAAGGAGTTCGCATGACAGGCCAGCCACAGCACGTCGTGGTGGTCGGCGCCGGGCTGGGCGGTATCCGGACCGCCGAACAGCTGCGCACCGCAGGCTTCCGAGGAAAGATCAGCTTGGTGGGCGCCGAGCAGCACCTGCCCTACGACCGCCCCCCGCTGTCCAAGCAGGTGCTCACCGGGGAGTGGGACCCCGAACGGATCGTCCTGTGCGACAAGGCCCGGTTGGACGAACTCGGCATCTCCGCCCGGTTCGGCGAGCCGGCGGTGGCGCTGCACGACGGTGCCGTCGAACTCGCCGACGGCACCAGGCTGCAGGGCGACGCGATCGTCGCCGCGACCGGTGTGGCGGCGCGGCGGCTTCCCGACCAGCCGGACACCGCGCGCACGCTGCGCACCCTGGACGACACGCTCGCGCTGCAGAACGCACTGGCGACCGCACGGTCCCTGCTGATCGTCGGCGCCGGCTTCGTCGGTGCCGAGGTCGCCGGGGCCGCGCGGGCCCGCGGCGTCGACGTGACCGTCCTCGAGGCCATGCCCGTGCCGTTCACCCGGGCCCTGGGACCCGAAATCGGCGCCGTCTGCGCCCGGCTGCTCACCGAAGGCGGGGTCGATCTGCGCACGGGCGCCCTCCTGGAACGCTTCACAGGAGGGTCCGCCGTCGAGCTGGCCGACGGCACGCGCCTGGACGCCGATGTCATGCTCGTCGGAATCGGAGGAGTTCCCGAGCTCGGCTGGCTCGCGAGCACCGGCATCGACACCTCCGACGGGGTGCCGTGTGACGCCCGTGGCCGCGTCGAAGGCGTTGCCGGCATGTGGGCGGTCGGCGACATCGCCGCTTGGACGGACCCGGTCCGAGGCGGCCGGCACCGCAGCGAGCACTGGACCAACGCCACCGATCAAGCTGCTGCCGTGGCCCGCGACATCGTCGGCGCCGATGCGCCGCCTCTCTCGACGCCGTACTTCTGGTCGGATCAGTTCGGATTGAAGATCCAACTGGTCGGGCGGCCCGACCTCGCCGACACCGTGCTCCCCCTGCACGGGGCCGGCCTCGACAGCGGTCCCGTCAAGGGCACGGTTGCGGCCTACTTCGCCGGCGCGCGCCTGGTCGGCGTCGTCGGATTCGGCGCGGCGAGGCTCATCGCCCGCTACCGCGGGCTCGTCGGCCGCGAGGCCGACCGCGCCGAGGTCCTGGCCCTGGCCACCTCGGAGTGAACGAGTCCTCCAGGCAGGGACACGTCCGTCTGACCCGAAACAGGCGTGCCACTGAGGTGTTTGCGTCGGGGTGCGTTGCGCCTGTCATAACGCCAGGACTAGGCCGGTTTCGGCGATCAAGCCGTCCAGGAGGTCCGGACGGTACCGCATCCGCTCGAGCCGGGTCCGTATCAGTGCGGCGAGTTGGTCGGCGGTGCGGGAAGCCGGTTTGGCCGGCGTCTCCTTCAGGCTCGCCGCACGCCCTCGTCGGAGTTCGGGCCCGGTGCGCCGGGCGGGAGAGGAAACTTCGTCAGCGCGTCCACCACCGGGTGTGTCGTACGGTGCGTTCCTCCGCAGTGACGGCCCTGGCGTCCTGCGGAGGAACGGCGGTGCTCCCGCGCCACATCGATGTCCCGAACAGCGGATACGGAACCGGCCGCAGCAGCCTTACGGCCAGTTCCTCCACGCCGGGGTCGGCGACGGAGGCGCCGCCGGCGTGAGCCGCATGGAGTCCGTCGTCGTGCCGGCGGCCGACCAGCCAGGGCCGGCTCGCCGCGCGTCGCTCCGGAAGCCCCGACACGCCGGACGATTTCTCGCTCCGGGCCTTCGGATCGATCCCCTAGAAGAACCCGAGTTTCTTGGGCGAGTAGCTGCAAAGGAGGTTCTTCGTCTGCTGGTAGTGGTCCAGCATCATCTTGTGCGTCTCCCGGCCGATCCCGGACTGCTTGTAGCCGCCGAACGCCGCGTGCGCGGGGTAGGCGTGGTAGCAGTTCGTCCAGACGCGGCCCGCCTGGATGGCGCGTCCGGCGCGGTAGGCCGTGTTGATGTCGCGCGTCCACACGCCCGCGCCGAGACCGTACGACGTGTCGTTGGCGATCCTGATCGCGTCGTCGAAGCCGTCGAACGAGGCCACCGAGACGACGGGGCCGAAGATCTCCTCCTGGAAGATGCGCATCCGGTTGTCGCCCTCGAAGATGGTCGGCTGCACGTAGTAGCCGCCCTTCAGATCGCCGTCGTGATCGGCGCGTTCGCCGCCGGTGAGGACCTTGGCGCCCTCCTGCCGGCCGATGTCGATGTAGGACAGGATCTTGGCCAGCTGCTCGCTGGACGCCTGCGCGCCGATCATCGTGTCGGTGTCGAGCGGGTGCCCGGGCCTGATCAGCTCGGTGCGGGCGACGGCCGCGGCCAGGAAGTCGGGGTAGTTGCCGCGCTGGATCAGCCCGCGGGAGGGGCAGGTGCACACCTCGCCCTGGTTCAGCGCGAACATCGTGAACCCTTCGAGGGCCTTGTCGCGCAGTTCGTCGTCCTTCTCCCACACGTCGTCGAAGAAGATGTTCGGCGACTTGCCGCCCAGCTCCAGCGTGACCGGCTTCAGGTTCTCGGCCGCGTACTGCATGATCAGCCGTCCCGTGGACGTCTCGCCGGTGAAGGCGATCTTCGCCACCCGCGGACTGGAGGCGAGCGGCTTCCCGGCCTCCGGGCCGAAACCGTTGACGATGTTCAGCACGCCCGGCGGCAGCAGGTCGGAGACGAGGCTCAGCCAGTAGTGGATGGAGACCGGCGTCTGCTCGGCGGGCTTGAGGACGACCGCGTTGCCCGCGGCGAGTGCGGGCGCGAGCTTCCACGTCGCCATCAGGATGGGGAAGTTCCACGGGATGATCTGGGCGACGACGCCCAGCGGCTCGTGGAAGTGGTAGGCGACCGTGTCGTCGTCGACCTCGCTGAGCGAGCCCTCCTGGGCGCGCACGGCACCGGCGAAGTAGCGGAAGTGGTCGATGGCCAGCGGGATGTCGGCCGCCAGGGTCTCCCGTACGGGTTTGCCGTTCTCCCAGCTCTCCGCGACCGCGAGTGACTCCAGGTTGGCCTCCATGCGGTCGGCGATCTTCAGCAGGATGTCGGACCGCTCGGCCGCCGACCTGCGCCCCCAGCCGGGCGCGGCCGCGTGGGCCGCGTCGAGTGCCGCCTCGACGTCCTCCGCCGTACCGCGCGCCACCTCGGTGAACGGCTGCCCGTTCACCGGACTCGGGTTCTCGAAGTACTGCCCCTTGACCGGAGGTACGTACTCCCCGCCGATGAAGTGGTCGTAGCGGGGCTGGTAGGAGACGATCGCGCCCTCGCTTCCGGGCGCCGCGTAACGGGTCATGCGGAACTGGCCTCCTTCAGCAGCGCTGCCCGCCGTCGGACAGCTCTGCGCCGGAGCGTAAGGACGCGGACGTTGCATCCACGTTGCGGGCGGGCGGCGGCGCTACCGGCCCTCGGGGCGGGCCCAGCCGTCCGGGGCCGCCAGCTCCGCTTCGAGCGCGGCCAGCCGGGCCCGGTTCGATGCCGTCGGCCGGGACGCGGCCAGTGCCCGCCACACGTCCAGGTCCTCCTCGCCCCACGGCGCGTGGGCCCAGTCGGCCAGCAGGTCGGCGTCCGAGCGGGCGATCAGTGCCGCGCGCAGGCCGTCGGCGAGGCGGTGCCTGAGCCGTACGACCGCCGGTGCCCGGGAGGCGGGCAGCAGCGGGCCCGTGTAGGCGGCCAGGGCGGTGGTGACCGCGCCGGCCGCCAGCCGTCGTTCGACGACGGCGATGTCCGACTCCAGGGGCGCCGCGAGCCGGTAGGGGCGCGACGCGAGCAGTCCCGGGCCGAGCACCTGACGCAGCCGGGCGAGCTCCGCGCGCAATGTCACCGGTGGCACCGACTCGTCCTCGTACAGGGCGCACAGCAGTTCGTCGCCGGTCAGGCCGTCGGGGTACCGGGCCAGGAGGACGAGGATCTCGCTGTGCCGGCGGCTGAGCCGGATCCTGCGGCCGTCTGCCGTCAGTACGGCCCGGTCCCGGCCCAGTGCCGTCAGGCCGGGTCCGCCGGCGGCCGGGCGTCCTGGGGCGAGCAGCGCCAGCTGGGACTCCGCCGCGCGCGCCACGGCCTGTACGAAGCCCAGGCTGTGCGGATGCGCGAGACCGTCCCCGCCGGTGATGTCCACGGCACCGAGCAGCCGCCCCGTGCGGGGGTCGTGCACGGGGGCCGCCGCGCACGTCCACGGCTGCACGCGCCGCACGAAGTGCTCGGCCGCGAAGACCTGGACCGGACGGCCCACGGCGACCGCCGTGCCCGGCGCGTTCGTCCCGACCGCGCTCTCCGCCCACCGCGCGCCGGGCACGAAGTTCATCCGCCCCGCCTGTCGCAGCGTCGAGGGGTGCCCCTCGACCCACAGCAGCCTGCCGTGCGCGTCGCACACCGCCAGCAGATGCTGGCCGTCGGAGGCGAAGGTGCCCATCAGCTCCCGGAACAGCGGCATCACATGAGCCAGTGGGTGCTCGGCGCGGAAGGCCCCGAGGTCGCTGTCCGTCAGTTCGATGTCGGCGGTGCCGTCCGGGTGGACCCCGGCGCGGGCCGAGCGCCGCCACGAGTCGGCGACCACGCCGCGCACCGGGCGCGGCACCGTGCCGGCCTCCGTGAAGGTCTCGTGAGCCCGGTGCAGCACGCGTACGCGCTCGGCGGGGTCGGCCCCCGGCTCCAGGGCCACCCAGGGATCGGTCAACATGGCCTCCCACAGGGCGATGCGCTGGGGACATCGTCGCCCGGGGGGTGCGTGGCGACAACCGTTTCGACGGGGCGGCGATCCCCTGCCGCCGCCGGCCGGGTTTCCCACGCGGGTGCTCGCCGAGCGGACGGTCGTGACCGGTCGCACCCCGCGGCGCGACGCGGTCACCTGACTGCGCGTCAGGCGCACACGGCACCCGCGCAGCTCCGGCATCACCGATCCCCAGAGCGCCCGGCTCCTCCTGCCGGCCGGGGAAGCGGGACTCCCCGCACCCCACGGGGGGAAGTGGTGACCGGCTTGCCCACCGGCTTCGGCGGCCGCTTCCGTGGGGCCCGGCCGCCGGGCGCGGCCGGGCCGCCGGGCCGTTCTCCAGCGGGAACGGGACCGTCGGCCCTCACCTTCCGGCCTCGCCCGCCCCAGGGTGGAAGGACGCAGGACCGCTGTACCAGCGAAGGACGGGCCGGAGATGTACCCCGATGACGGTTTCCGCGAACTAGGGCGGCAGGAGTGCCTGCGGCTGATGACCCAGGTGCCCGTCGGCCGCATCGTCTTCACGCGCCGGGCCTTGCCCGCCGTGCTGCCGGTCAACTTCTGCCTGGACGCCGACGGCGCGGTCCTGCTGCGTACCGCCTCGGCCTCGGAACTGGTCCGCGCGATCGACGGCGCGGTGGTCGCCTTCGAGGCCGACCACGTCGACGCGGTCCGTCAGGCCGGCTGGAGCGTCGTCGTCACGGGCCCGGCCACGGTGGTGACCGACCCCGCCGAACACGAGCGCCTGACCCGCGTCGGCCCGGTCTCCTGGGTGCCCGCGCAGCGGGAGGTCTTCGTCCGTGTCGAGCCCGAGCTGGTCACCGGACGCGAACTCGTCGGCGGACGCACCCTGTACGGGGTGAACCTGGCAGCGGCGGACGGATGACGGCCGCCCACGGGGCCCGGGCGGAGGGACGGTCGGCCCGCCGGGAGGATCACCCCGCAGGCAGCACGAGCGTGCACGTCTCCCCCGGGGCGATGGTGACGGCCCGATCGGCGAGTACGACGCGGATCGGTGATTCCTCCGAGGAGGGCACACCGACCCGCAACCGCCCGCTCCGCAGTCGCACGCCGACGCCCCAGTGACCGCGATAGCGCAGCGGGAACCCGTACTCGGACAGCGCCGGAAGCGGCACCGGGTCCAGCCACAGGGCGTCCTCGCGGGTCTCCAGCCCCGTCAGGCCGCGCTGGACCAGGTCGAGGGTCCCGGCCATGGCACCGAGGTGGATGCCTTCGCCGGTCGTGCCGCCCTGGAGGTCGGCGACGTCCGACTCCAGGGCCTCACGGACGTAACTCCACGCCTCGGCCCGTCTGACCCGGGCGAGGACCCAGCCGTGGACGAGTCCGCTGAGGGTGGAGCCGTGGCTGGTGCGCCGAAGGTAGTAGTCGACGGTCCCGCGCCAGACGTCGTCGTCCATCGGGTATCCCAGACGCTGGAACAACCAGCGCAGTTCGGCGGGCGGGAAGAGGTAGCCGAGCATGAGGACGTCGGCCTGTTTGGAGGCCTTGTAGCGGTTGACCGAGTCGCCCTCGGCCTCGAGGATCCGGTCCAGTCTCCGGATGCTGTCGTACCGTGAGCGGTAGCCGTCCCAGTCCAGCTCGGCCAGGTCGTCGTAGCCCTCGAACTGGCTGATGACGCCCCGGTGGTACGGCACGCGCAGCCGCCGGGACACCTCCTCCCACCGGGAGAGTTCGCCGCCGTCCAGCCGCACCCGTTCGAACAGCTCCTCCCGGCGCCATGCGGGAAGCCGCCGTACGAGGTCCAGAGCGCGGCAGAGGACCCAGGCGGCGGTGACGTTGGTGTACGTGTTGTCGTCCAGGCCCGGCCGGGGGGCGCCCGGGTAGCCGTCGTGGTACTCGTCGGGGCCGACCACCCCGCGGATGCGGTACCGGCCCGTCTCCGGGTCGAGGACCGCGGTGTGCGCCCAGAAGCGGGCGATCTGCAGCAGCGTCTCGGCGCCCTTGGTGTGGAGGAACTCGGTGTCGCCGGTGGCCTCGCAGTACTGCCACACGTTGTAGGCGATCGCCGAGCCGACGTGGTGCTGGAGCCGGGAGTGGTCCGGCAGCCAGCGCCCCGAGCGGGGGTTGAGGTGCAGTTCCTGGGTCTCCTCGCGTCCGTCGCTGCCGCTCTGCCACGGGTACATCGCCCCCGCCCGGCCGGCCGCGGCCGCCGCGCGGCACGCCTGCGGCAGACGCCGGTGGCGGTAGGTCAGCAGTGCTCGGGAGACCTCGGGAAAGTGCAGGTTCAGATACGGCAGCACGAACAGCTCGTCCCAGAAGACGTGGCCCCGGTAGGCCTCGCCGTGCAGTCCCCGGGCCGGCACCCCCACGTCCAGGTCCGCGGTGTGCGGTGACAGCGTCTGCAGGACGTGGAACAGGTGCAGGCGCAGGAAGCGACCCGCCTCGCCGGGAACCCGGACCTCCGCGCGCCGCCACAACCGTCCCCAAGCGGCGGTGTGGGAGTCCAGCAGCGCGCGGAAGCCCGGGGCCGCGGTCACACGGTCGACGGCCGCCTCGAGCGGGTTGGCGATCGCCGTGTCGCGTGAGGTGTGCAGTGCCACGGTCTTCTCCACCCCGACGGGCCGGCCCGGAACGAGGGGGATCACCAGACGGTGCACGGCGCGCTGCCGGGCGGGCAGCAGCTCCGACGAGACGGGCCGCTGCCCGGTGACCGAGGTCCGGGCCGCCAGGGCGATCGCGATGTCGGAGGAACTGGTGCGGCAGCGCAGCCACACCGTGCGGGGTTCCTCCGTCCCTGTCTCCACCTGCGTCAGGTGGCGGCGGTTGAGCGACCGGTAACGGTGCACATTGCCGTTGATCACACCGCCGTCGAGGGCGGACTCGACTTCGATCTCCCCCGACCAGTCCTCGGCCGTGAAAACCGTCCGCAGTGCCGCCAGGTGGGGGTCCTCCATGTGGACGAGGCGTGTCTGCTCCACGCTCAGCACGCCCGCCCCGTCCCGGTGGCGGAACGTGCGGGTCAACGTGGCGCTGCGCAGATCCAGGGTGTGCCGGTGGTCGAGGAGGGCGTGGGTGTCCGGAGAGAACCACGGACCCCACGGTCCGTCGGCGGGACGGCGACGAAACCGCAGGGGCAGCCAGTTCGGCAGGTTGACCAGGTCCTCGTTCACCACCCGCCGCCCCGCGACGCTCGACTCCAGACGGTTGTAGCAGCCGGCCGCGTAGGTTCCCGGGCAGTGCACCACCCCCGCCCGGCTCTCGGGCACCGCGCCGCGGGTGGCGAAGTAGCCGTTGCCGAGAGTGCACAGCGACTCACGCAACCGCTCGGCAGCGGGGTCGTACCCCTCGTACTCCCAGGTCCACTCCGGCATCCGGGGCTGCCACCCCTTCCCCTCCACGACGATCACGGCGTGCGGTCCGCAGGACGGTGCTCAGGCCCGCCGGGGAACGACGGCGACCGGGCACGCGGAGTGGTGCAGCAGGGTGTGGGCGACGCGGCCGAGTTGCAGACCGAAGTGGCCGTGCCGTCGCAGAGCGCCGACGACGATCAGGTCGGCCTCGGTCGTGGTGTGCAGCAGGACCCGGTGCGCAGGGCCTTCGACCGGCCTGCGCCGCACCTCGACCCCGGGGTGCAGCCGCATCGCCTCGCTCAGCGCGTCGGTGAGGTTGGCCGAGGCGCGTTCCTCGTGGGCACGGGCGGCGTCATCGGCGAGGGAGGGGTCCGCGTGCTCGTGAACCGGACTGCGCCAGGCCCG
The DNA here is from genome assembly GCF_008704515.1 of Streptomyces viridosporus T7A. Taxonomy (NCBI): domain Bacteria; kingdom Bacillati; phylum Actinomycetota; class Actinomycetes; order Kitasatosporales; family Streptomycetaceae; genus Streptomyces; species Streptomyces viridosporus. Next base: position 835,705 of record NZ_CP023700.1, on the reverse strand, counting down.
TACGGCATCCAGGGCACAGCCGCGTGCCTCGGCCTCGCGGAAGGCGAACCGTACGGCACTCGTGCTCGTGGCCGGGGTGCCGACGCCGGCCACCACCCGCCCGAAGAGGCCCTGCCGGTTCTGTTCCGGGCCACGGACCACGAAGACCGGGCACACGGCGCGGGCCGCCACGGTGAGACCGACCGACCCCAGCAGCCGCTCGGCTATTCCGCCACGGCCGCGTGAGCCCACGACTAGGGCGTATGCTTCGTGCCCCGCGTGCAGCAGCACGGACACGGCGTCGTCGGGCAGTACATCGCCCGACACCTTCACCTCGGGATCGCGGAGCCGGGCGCGTTCGATGCCCGACGCGACGATGTGCTCCGCCAGGACCTCTTCAGCGGGGCGATCGGTCCTCAGGGAGGGGCGGGCCGCCTCGTAGCGCTCCCACAGCGAGGCGTGGACGAGACGCACCGGAAGACCATGGCGTGCCGCTTCGTCCACCGCCCAGTCCAGTGCCTGAAGGCTGGAGTCCGATCCGTCGACACCCACCACCAGTGGGAGTTCCATGGTGCCCTCACCTTCCTGCGCGATCGCTGACACACCCCCTGTCACTACCGTCGCACTGCCCGGGACCTGCCGCGACATACGGACCACGCAGCCGGTGCCCTGCCGGTCCCGGGCCGTGGGCGACGCGACGCGTCATCGGTCCGGGACCGCAGGCCCCGCCCGGCTCAGCCGGTGATCTCGATGCGGTGCGGCTTGGCCTTCTCGGCCTTGGGGACGCGCAGCGTGAGGACTCCGTTGGTCAACTCCGCGGTGATGTGCTCGGTGTCGACGTTCGGGGGCAGACTCATGCGGTAGTCGAACCGTCCGACGTGCCGGGTCTGCCGACGGAGCACGCCGGTGCGTTCCCTCTCCTCGATCTCGCCGTGGACGTCGAGTTCGCCGTCGCCGACCTCGACGGTGATCCGGTCCTTGTCCACGCCGGGGAGCTCCAGCTCCATCAGGTAGGCGTCCTCGGTCTCCTCGACGTCGGCCGGTGGCGCCCACGCCTCGGCCGCCCCGGCTTCGGGAAGGTCGCGGCCGGAGAAGGTGGCCTGCACGAGCCGGTCCATCCGGTTGCGCAGGTCCTCGAGTTCCCGGAAGGGGTCCCACCCGGAGAGCGAGCCCCTGCCGCGGTGTGCTGGAAGTGTCATCGGTCGTCCTCCTCGACTCCTGGATCGACAGCGCACCCGCCTTCGGGACGGATCCGCTGCTTGCGGGGCCGGGTCCCCGGGCGGGTGCCGGGCCCTCGGGGTCGTCCCGGCTGATGCGCCCGCGGTCACGCCGGCCAGCCGACGGCCGGGCGGGGGCCCGGCCCGGTCGCGCCCGTGCCCTCGATGTCGCGCTCGGCGATCTCCACCAACTGCCGGCCGAGGTCCTGCATGGCCCTGCCCGCCGCCAGTTCGTCGCCGATCTCCGGCACGTCCGTGTCCGCCGGATTGCGGTGCGCGACCCCGTGGCCGGTGAGCTCCCTGGTTCCGGTGTCGATCACCGCGCGGGCCTTCGTCGTCCCCCCGTCCTCGAAGAGGTGGAGGCGGACTTTCCATTCCCCTGTGTGCGGCATCGCTTTCCTCCTCAGCTCGGTACGGACCGGTGCGATCCGGAGGGGCTTGGTTCGGACACCCCGTGCCGCGCGGCGGGTGCCGCCGTCCGCTCCGCGAGACGGCGCCGGACGTGGTCGGTGAGGGTGCTCAGCCGTTCGGAGGGCGTCGCACGAGGTGCGACGGGGGCCCGGATCCGCCGGGCGGCCGGCGGCAGTGCGGCCAGGTCCGCGGCGAACCTCTCCCGGCACTCGCCGAGCGTGGACCTCTCGCCGGTGCGCCGCCCGTCCCGCATCACCGTCTCCAGCAGCGGCGTGCCCTCGGGTGGCGGCGGCTCATCGGCGAGGCCGATCACGTCGGCGCAGCCGGGACGACGGAACACCTGCTTCTGCCCGGGCGCCGTCACCTTCGCCGACGAGAGCTTCATGACCGGTCGCCCGTCGTACTCCACCATCTTGTAGGCCGAGTCCAGGTACGGAGCGTCGGCCGAGACCCCGACGCGAGTGCCGACCGCGTAGACGTCGATCGGTGCCCCGGAACGGACCAGGTCGTCCACGGCGTACTCGTCGAGACCGCCGCTGACGGTGATCCGCACGTCCCGCAGGCCCGCTCCGTCGAGGACGGCCCGGGCCCGCACCGCCAGGTCCTCCAGGTCGCCGCTGTCCAGGCGTACGGCGCAACCGGGCCCGAGGTCCAGGTCCCGCAGCACGCGTGCCGCGACGCGGACGCCCGCCTCGGTGTCGTAGGTGTCCACGAGGAAGGTCACGGGGCCGGGGTGGGCCCGGGCGAACGCGCGGAACGCCTCTTCCTCGGTCGGGAACGCCTCCACGAAGGAGTGGGCCATCGTGCCGACGGCGGGCACGTCCACGGCCGTGGCCGCGGCCACGTTGCTGGTGCCCGCGAATCCGGTCATCGCACCGAGCCGGGCGGCCTGGAAACCGGCCTGCGGACCGTGGGTCCGCCGCAGGGAGAAGTCCACGACCGGGTGCCCGGACGCCGCCAGGACGCACCGCGCCGCCTTCGAGGCGATCGTCGTCTGATGGCTGAGCTGGTTGAGCACGTACGTCTCGACCAGTTGCGCCTGCGGCAGGGGAGCCGTCACCTCCAGCAAGGGCTCTCCGGCGAGGACGACCCTTCCCTCCGGCACCGCCCGCACCCGGCCGGTGAACCGCAGGCCCAGCAGGGGTTCCAGGTCCCGTGGCGGGCGGTGCAGCGCGGCGGCGAAGGCGTCGACGTCCTCGGGGCCGACCTGCAGCCCGGACAGGTGGTCCAGGGCGGACTCCAGCCCCGCGGCGACCAGGAAGCCCCGCTCGGCAGGCAGATCGCGGACGAACAGGCTGAACGTCGCCGGGCCGGTCATGCCCTCCCGCAGGTAGGACAGGGCCATCGTCACCTCGTACAGGTCGGTGGTCGTCGCGTCGGACATCAGCGCCACCCTCTCGGTCCCGTCCGGTTCTCCTTCACGTCACCGGCGGAATCGGCCGGCCCGCAGGGGCTCCACCGGATCCCACCCGGTTTCCGGTGGTGCGTCTCGGTTTCCGGTGGCGCGTCGTCATTTCCGCGGCACCACCACGATCGGACACGGTGCGTGATGCAGCACCGCGTGGTTGATCAGGCCGAGTTGCAGGCCGAAGTGCCCATGCCGCTTACCGGCTCCGACGACGAGCAGGTCCGCTCCCGACGCGGCCTCCAACAGCGCCTGCCGCGCCGGTACCTCGACCACCCGGCGGCGCACGGTGGTGTTCCGGTACTGCTCCGCGGGGCCGCGCAGAGCGTCGTCGAGCACCTGCGCCGGCGGGCGACGACGGGCCTCACGGGGGTACCACGACCCGGGTGGGGGCTCGGAGGGAGCGCTTGCCGGCGTACTCCGGGCATGCACCGCCACCAGCTCGCAGCGCCGTACGTGTGCCTCGCGGAACGCGAACTCCACGGCCGTGTCGCTTCCCTCACCGTCCTCGACCCCTACGACGACGCTCCCGAACCGGACGCCCCGGTGCTCCGCCGATCCGCGCACCACGACGACCGGGCAGTCGGCCCGCGCCGCCACGGCCAGGCCGACCGAACCCAGGAGCAGCCCGGTGAGACCTCCGAGCCCCCGGGAGCCGAGGACCAGTGCGAAGGCGTTGCGCCCCTTGCCGATCAGGGCGAGGGCCGCGTCCCCGTACAGCACTTCGCTCGACAGCCGCACCGCGGCGGTGCCCGTCCCGGCCCGCGCCGAGGCGACGGCGATCAGGTCGGACGCCTCACGGCCCGGCTCCGCCGCATGCACCAGGTGGAGCGGCACCGTGTGCCGGGCCGCCTCGTCGACGGCCCAGTCCACCGCCTCCAGGCTCGACTCCGACCCGTCGATGCCGACCACCAGGGGAATCACCACTGCCACGCCTTCTTTCCCCGGACCCCACCCGGCCTTCTTTCCCCGGACCCCACCCGGCCTTCTTTCCCCGGACCCCACCCGGCCTTCTTTCCCCGGACCCCACCCGCCCGAGCCCCGACCCACCGGGCTCGCGTGCGCCGCGGGAAGGTTCGCGGTACTCCTCGAATCAGCGGAAGGCGGCGGGACGCGCCGGTGCTTCCGGAGGGGGCGGACCCCGCCACCGCCACTTCCAGCTTCTTACGGGACGGAGGCGGGCGCCATGGAACCAGCGATCGCCCTCGGCCCCGACGGCTCACCCGAGAGCCCTGCCGCTGCTGCCCGCCGGGCCCCGGTCCTTTGCCGCCCCCACACGCAGCCGGACTGAGGGAAGGCGGGGCGAGTCGGCATTCCGTGTTGCCCGGAAACCCTTCGGGGGCGACGGTGGAGATGAAGTGCCGAGGGAGTGAGCGACCATGCGCGGACTTGTCTACCACGGTCCTGCACAGACCTCCTGGGACACGGTTCCCGACCCCGCGATCGAGGAGGACACCGACGCGATCGTACGCGTCGACGCGACCACCGTCTGCGGCAGTGATCTGCACCTCCGGCGGGGGGAGCTCCCCGAGGTGAAGCCGGGTACGGTCCTCGGCCACGAGGCCGTCGGCGAAGTGGTGGAAGTCGGCCGCGGGGTGCACACCCTGCGCCCCGGGAACCAGGTGATCGTGTCGGCCGTCTCGTCCTGCGGACACTGCCCGTTGTGCCACGACAACCTGTACGGACAGTGCCGCGGCGGTGGCGGATGGATCCTGGGCAACATGATCAACGGGACGCAGGCCCAGTTCGTCCGCGTCCCCTTCGCCGACTACTCCACGTACCGACGGCCCGCGTACGTCCCGCTCGACGACGCGGTCCTGCTCGCCGAACTCCTCCCCACGGCCTACGAGATCGGGGTGCGCAACGGACACGTGGGCCCGGGAGACACCGTCGTCGTGGTGGGGGCGGGGCCCGTGGGGCTCGCCGCTGTCGTCATCGCCCGTCTCTACTCGCCCCGCCGGGTCATCGCGGTGGACCTGTCCCTTCCCCGGCTGGCAGCCGCCACCCGCCTGGGCGCCGATGCCGCCGAACTGCCCGGGCGGATGGTCGCCGATCTGTCCGAGGGACCGGGAGCCGACGTCGTCATCGAGGCCGCGGGCGATCCGGAGAGCTTCCTCCTGGCCACACGCGTGGTGCGCGAGGGAGGGCACATCGCCAACATCGGCATGCACGGCAAACCGGTCACGCTGCACCTCGAGGCCCTGTGGCGCAAGAACCTCACGATCAGCACCGGCCAGGTCGACACCTTCTCCACCCCGTGGCTGCTCGACCTCCTGGCCTTCGGACGGCTCGCGGTCTCCCCCCTCGTCACCCACAGGTTCGGTCTCGACCGCATGGAGGACGCCTACGAGGTCTTCTCCCAGGGCCCGGACACCGGCGCCCTCAAGGTCGTGCTGCACCGCGAGGCGTCGGCGCCGTCCTGACGACCGGTCCTCCGGTCGCACCGTCCCGATGAACGGCCCTCCGGTCGCACCGGGCAGACAGCACCGCGCACCTCCTTCCCGCCCGGCGGCACCCGACCGCCCCGGCGGGAGCACGGGGGGAGCGCCGGCCTGCCCCGCCTCCCTCCACCTCACGCGGGAGAGCGGGAAGCCGGCGCCGCCGGACAGCGGGGCGAGGCCGACAGGCGAGCGGCGGTCGCCCCTCGCCTTCACCGCGGTTCGCCCGACGATCCGTTCCCGGGACGGAACTCGACGTCGACCACCCCCTCGACGGCGCGCACCGCGCGGGCGGCGAGGGGCACCAGCGAGGTGTCCCGGATGCGGCCGGTGAGAGTCACGACTCCCTCGGTGACATCCACCCGGACGGATTCGGACGAGGCGGGGAAGAGGCGGGCGACGACCTCCCGGCGGACCTCTTCGGCGAGTTCCTCGTCCGTCCGCAGAAAGACCTTCAGCAGGTCGACCCGGCTGACGATGCCTTCGAGCAGTCCCTCGTCGTTGACGACGGGCAGCCGCTTCACCTTGCGCTGCGCCATGACGCGGGCCGCCTGCGCGACGGTGGCGTCGGCGTGGACGGTGACGGCCGGGGTGCTCATCAGCTCTCCGGCCGTCAGCGCCCCCGCCTTGGCCAGGTCGGGCAGGCGACGCAGCTGCAGGAACCGGTCGGGGTCGCTGTCGCGGAACTCCTCCTTGGGCAGCAGATCGGCCTCGGAGACGACGCCGACCACCCGGCCCTCGCCCTCCAGCACCGGCAGGGCGCTCACCTTCCACTGCTCGATGAGCTGGATGACCTCCTTGAACGGGGCGTCGCGACCGACGGCCACGACGGTGTGCGACATCACGTCGCTCACGGTGTACGGGCTGCCGTTCATGGTCTTCCCTCCGGGTGTCGGGTACGTGCGCCGGCCGGTGGCCGCTCGGGGCCGGGGCGCGGCACGGGAGGCCCGGTCGTCGTCATCCGCTCCCGCTGCCGTACGGGGCGTACAGGTCGAGCAGCCGGACACGGGTCGCGTGCAACCGGTGGGCGACCACCCGGCCGACCCACACGGCGATCGCGTGGCCGAAGTCGGGGTCCTCGGCGCACAGGACCCGTACGGCCTCCGCGTCGAACTCCCAGGCCCGTACCGGGCTCGTGGTCTCGGCGCCCAGGTGCCACGAGTGGGGCGGGAAGTGCCAGGACCAGCCGACCAGTTCGCCGTGGCCCAGCGACTCGATCACGGCCGCGCGGCGGCCGGGCACGTGCAGGTCGAGGGCGACGGTGCCGGTCCGGACGATCCAGAACCGGTCGGCCCGCCGCCCCTCCTCGAACAGGCGGGCTCCCGTCTCGAAGGAGACCTCGCGGGCGTGCGGCATCAACCGCTCGCGGTACTCGGCCGGGAGACCGGCGGCCAGAGTGGTGGTGGATGTCATCGCTGTCCCCTTCCGCGTCTGCCGCCACAGACGGACGGCGGCCTTCGCCGGCCCTACGGTCGGGGCGGACCACGGGCCCTCAAGGACAAGCGTGTGCCCGGTCGGCGGGGGACGCCACGGGCCGGCCGGACCCGTCCGAGGGACCTTCGGCCCCACCGGCCCGGCAGCGGTTCAGCGACTGCCCGCCTCCATGGGCGGCAGAGGGGAACCCGTCCGGTTCACCGGGGCGGGGCGGCGGTGAGCCGGTCGTCCTCGCCAGCCGCCGGCAGCCGTTCGACGCCGCGCCCGGTCGTGAGCCGACCGGTCCTGAGCGCCGCTGGAAGCACCCGCCGCCCGGGCACCCCCGCCCCCGCGCAGGGCGCCCCAGTGGCCCGAAGGTTCCCGGCGCGGGCCGACGGCCCGTCTCCCCGCACCGGGTCGCGTGAGACGGTGGATGACGAGCCGTACCGGAGCACATAGCTGCCGAAAGGCGGTGGGCACCATGGCGGAACCGCCCCTGATCGCAGGCGTCGACGGATCGGACTCCAGTCTGCGGGCCGTCGACTGGGCCGTGGACGAGGCGGCCCGGCACGGGATGCCGCTGCGGCTGGTGTACGCCTCCCTCTGGGAGCGCTACGAAGGACCCCGCCCGTCGTCCGCCCCGCGACGCCCTGCGGCCCGGACGGCGGCGGAGCACGTCGTCGCGTCCGCCGCCGAACGCGCCCGCCGGCGCAACCCCGATGTCAGGGCCTGCACGGCGATCCTCCCCGAGGACGCGGTGCACGCCCTTCTGCGCGAGGGCGACAACGCCTCGCTCCTCGTCACCGGATCACGGGGCCGCGGGGAGCTGAGGGGACTGCTCCTCGGCTCGGTCGGCCTGGCCGTCGCGGCGCGTGCGCACTGCCCGGTGGTCGTCGTCCGGGGCGACGCGGCCGGCCTGGCCGGCACCCACGAGCGGATCCTGCTCGGCGCGGGAGACCCCGGCACGAACAGTGAGGCCGTGCGGTTCGCCTTCCGTGAGGCCGAGGCACGCGGCTGCGTCCTGGACGTCGTACGTGCCTGGCGCTGCCCCGCGCACGGGAGCACCGACTACCCGGCATCTGCCGAGGAACCGGCGCGCCACCACGAGGAGCGGGCTTTCGCCCTGCTCGAGGAGTTGTTGCGCGACGCGATGGCCGACCATCCGGGCGTCCGGGTGCGCCGGACGACGGTCGAGGGCCCCGCTCCCAAGGTCCTCGTGCTCCGGTCGGCCGCCGCCGACCTGGTGATCGTCGGTGCTCGACGCCGCCGGGGACACGTCGGCCTCCAACTCGGCCGGGTGAACCACACACTGCTGCACCACGCCCAGTGCCCGGTCGCGGTCGTGCCGCAGCAGGTGTGACGAAGAACCGCCCGGAGGGAGACCGCACCTTCCCGGGCGAAGGAGTCGCCACCGCCGGTCGCGGGTGCTACTGCCGGGCACGCCGGTGGGCGATGAGCAGACCGAGCACTACGCCCACGAGGAAGGTCACGGTGAGGACGCTCCACAGCGGGAGCGTGACGGTCGGGATCCACAGCCTGATGGTGACCGACTTCGTGTTGGCGGCGATGAACCAGATGGCCAGGGCGGCGATGAGCACGGAGCCGATCGTGCGCAGCTTGATGTCCTGCCCCTTGACCGTCAAGGTCGAAGGAGCGTGTGCTTTTGCAGCGTTCCGCGCCATGAGGACCATTATCGGCCGTTTGGTGTGCGCGGGCGACTCGACCCCGCGGGCCGGACGACCGGGTTCGGCTCCGCACGCCATGGTCCGTGACGCCCGCCGGGGCCTTGGAACGCGGTACCGAGAAGACGTGCGGCTGCTCGCGGCCCTGAGCGCTCGTCGAATCCGCTGGGCGCCGGGCCGGGGCCCCGGGGAACGGGCGACGCCGGGTCACTCCCGGCGGTCCCGGACCACCGCGACGGGGCACCGCGCGTGGTGCAGGACGGCCTGGCTGACCGATCCCGGGAGCAAGCCCGTGAAGCCGCCCCTGCCCCGCGCACCGACGACGAGGAACCGCGCGCTCGCGCTCGCCTCGATGAGGGTGCGGCGCACCCGGCCGACGACCGGCCGGTGGCGCACGGTGACGTCCGGATACCGCTGCCGGTGTCCGGCCAGCGCCGCGTCGAGCACGCGTTCCGCATGGTCGAGCAGGTGGTTCCTGTCGTACGTGACGAAGGGCGGGTCCGCGGGTCCGTCGTAGGCGTCCGCGCTTCCGGGCCGGCACACGTGCAGCGCCATGAGAACCGCGCCGTGCAGGCGCGCCTCGGCGAAGGCGAAGGCGACGGCCCCCGCGGACGCGGGCGCGTCGTCGACCGCCAGCAGCACGGGGTCGGCCGGCGCCCGCCGCCCCCGGACCACCAGGACCGGGCAGTGGCCGTGCGCGGCGAGGTGACCGGCGGTCGAGCCGAGCAGCAGGCCGCCGACGACGCTCCGGTCGTGGCTGCCGATCACCACCAGCGAGGCCGCGCGGGAGGCGATCTCCAGCACCGTCGACGGCTCGCCCAGGGTGACGTCCCGGGCGATCTCCACCCGCGGAGCCGTGTGACGGGCCCGCCGTTCGGCTTCGGCCAGGGTGCCGTCGATCAGTTCACGCACTCCCGCCGCGGTCGGGCTCCACGGCGGTCCGGCGGGCGGCACGTGCGGGGACGACTGTCCGAAGGCGTGCACCAGCCGGAGGCCCACGCCGTGCAGTTCGGCCTCGTGGGCCGCGGTCTCCACCGCGTCCAGGCTCGACGGCGAACCGTCCACCCCGGCCACGACCGGCTGTCCCATGGCAACCCTCCTCGCCGGATCCGCGGTCGCCACCGCCCCTGCGGGACGCGGGCCCGGAGGACCGGGCGGCGCGCGGGGCGGAGGGCGCCCCGGCTCACGGAGCCCGGAAGCGGACCGCTGAAGCCGGCACGCCCGCGTGCGCCCGCGACCGGGCCGAGCGTGTGCGCGGAAGTCCCGGTCGGCTCCTGTCCAGGATGCCCCTTCGCCACCTCGCGGTACAGCTCCTCCCTCGGGACGGGCCGTGGTGCGCCCGGCCGCCGTCCCGGACGGGAACCGGTCGTGCCGATCAGTCACCCTTTGCGCCGACGCCGTGCGGCGCGTGGCCGGCGAGGGGGCGTGGCTGTGGACACCTCCTCGCCGGCCGTGCGACGAGGGCTTCTCCGCCGAGTCCAGCGTGTCGAGCACGAGCCGGCCGACCTCCCCGATCCGACGGGGTGCTGCTCGTGACGACGGCTCATGACGATCCCACCTTGCCGCGCCGCAACGGCTCAGTGCCGCCCGGTGGGCGGGGCGGTGAACTCGGCGAGGTGCCCTCGCCGGAGGAGGGCGCGGTGGGCGAGGGGCGGGTTGCAGGCACCGAGGATGACGTGGTCCTCCATGTCGTGGCCGAGCTCGGTCTTGAGGGCGGCGGTGACGTCGATCTCGGTGAGGATGCCGAAACCCTGGGCGGCCAGGGCGTCGCGGGTGCGGGCGACGGCGGCGGCGAAGCCGGTGTCCGGGTGCACGGTGCGGTCGTAGCGCATGGCGGCGGCCTTTCCCGTCGGTACACGCCACGGCTCGCACGGGCTGACGGTGTCCGGCCGTGCGCGAGGTGTGCGCGAGGCGGTCGGCAGGGGTTCCCTGCCCTCGAATATACCCCCGGGGGTACTTGTGTTACGGTCGAGAGCATACCCCCCGGGGTAATCATTCGCTGGAAGGGAGTACCACGTGTTCTTCGTCGACACGATCGAGGTGCCGGGGCTGGGCAACCGCAGCTATCTGGCGGGCGGTGAGCGGACGGCGGTGGTGGTCGACCCGCCGCGCGACATCGACCGGATGGTCGAGGCGGCGGCCCGTCGCGGGGTGCGGATCTCACACGTCGTCGAGACCCACCTCCACAACGACTACGTCACCGGCGGGCCGGAGCTGGCCCGGGTGACGGGCGCCGCCTACCTCGTGCCGGCCGGGGCCCGCGTCCGCTTCGAACGCGTGCCGGTGCACGACGGTGACCGCACGGACGTCGACACCGGCGCCGGCCTGGTGCTGCGCGCCCTGGCCACACCCGGTCACACCCCGCACCACACCTCCTACGTGCTGGAGGAGAACGGCACGGCGGTCGCCGTGTTCACCGGCGGTTCGCTGCTGATCGGCACCGTCGGGCGCCCGGACCTCGTCGAGCCGCGGCTGACGGAGCACCTCGCCCGGGCACAGCACGCCTCCGCGCACCGGCTCGCCGCCGAGCTGCCCGAGGAGACGGCGGTGCTCCCCACGCACGGCTTCGGCAGCTTCTGCTCGTCCACCCAGGCGGAGGGCTCCGGCACGACGATCGGCGAGGAGAAGGCGTCCAACGAGGCCCTCACCCGGGACGTGGACACCTTCGTCGCCGATCTGCTGACCGGCCTGGACGACATCCCCGCCTACTACACGCACATGGGGCCGGTCAACGCCACGGGTCCCGCGCCCGTCGACCTGACCCCGCCCGCCGTGGCCGACGCCGAGGAGATCGCCGCCCGGCTGGCCGCGGGGGAGTGGGTCGTGGACCTGCGCAACCGCGTCGCCTTCGCCGAAGGACACGTCTCCGGCTCGTTCAACTTCGAGGCCGAGGGGCAGCTCGCCACCTATCTCGCCTGGCTGATCCCGTGGGGCAAGCCGGTCACGCTGCTCGCCGAGTCGCCCGACCAGCTCGCCGCCGCCCAGCGCGAGCTGGTGCGGGTGGGCATCGACCGCCCGGCCGCCGCTGCCACCGGCGGTCCGGCCGACTGGGTGCGCGAGGGCGAGGAGCCGGCCTCCTTCCCGCGGGCGACCTTCGCCGACCTCGCCGACCGCCGCCCGGCCGACGGCGTCGTCGTCCTCGACGTCCGGCGCGACGCGGAGCGGGCGGGCGGATACGTCGAGGGCTCGGTGCACATTCCGGTCCACACCCTGCACCGCCGCCTCGACGAGGTCCCCGATGGCGAGGTGTGGGTGCACTGCGCGGGAGGCATGCGTGCCGCCATCGCCGCGTCCCTCCTCGATGCCGCGGGCCGCGATGTCGTGGCCGTGGACGACTCCTTCGACGCGGCCGGGCGGGCCGGGCTCGCCGTCCGCGGCGTCTGACGGCACCGAACCGCACCGAACCGCACCGGACGGCGCGGGCGCCGCGGGCCGTGCCGCCCCTCCGGGCCGGCACGAGGAACAGAAGCAAGGAACCGACATGAACATCTTCCGACGGGGCCGGAGCGTCCCGGGCCGCGTGACCGTGCGGGAGGCGGCCGCGCGCACCGGTCATGGGAGCGCGGAAGCGGGCACCGACGCCGTGCTGCTCGATGTCCGCGAAGCCCGCGAACGGCGGGCGGGGCACGCTCCCCGAGCCGTCCACCTGCCGCTGCCCGCACTGGCCGCGGGGGCCGGGCTGACCGCGGACACGCAGGCGCGACCCCTGGTCGTGATCTGCCGTTCGGGCAGCCGGTCCCGGCAGGTCGCCGAACTGCTCGCGGCCCGGGGAGCACAGGCCGTGGACGTGATCGGCGGCATGAGGGAACGGGCCGGGGCGGGACTGCCGGTGGTGGACTCGCGCGGCAGGAACGGCACCGTCACGTGAGCGCTCTCGTCCTCGCCCTGACCGCCGGGGCCGTGGTCGGCCTGGCGCTCGGCGCGCTCGGGGGCGGTGGCAGTGTGCTGGCCGTCCCCGCCCTGATCTACCTGCTCGGCTTCACCCCGGTGGCGGCCACCACCGCGAGCCTGGTCATCGTCGTGTTCACCTCGGTCACCGCGTTGTCCGCGCACGCCCGCGACGGCCATGTGCGCTGGCGTACGGGACTGCTGTTCGCGGCGGCCGGGATCGGCCCGGCGATGCTGGGCGGCGCGCTCGCCGGGCGCCTGCCGGAGGCAGCGCTGACGGCGGCGTTCGCCGGGGTGGCGGCAGCGGCCGCACTCCGCATGCTGCGGACCCGGCCGCTCGCGGACACCGCCGCGCCGGTGCGGCCGGGCCGCGCGGCGGCCGCCGGGGCCGGGCTCGGCGCCGTCACCGGCGTCCTCGGTGTCGGCGGCGGCTTCCTCGCCGTACCGGCGCTGGTGGGTGTGCTCGGCCTGCGCATGCGCGACGCGGTGGGCACCAGTCTGCTGGTCATCACGGTCAACTCCCTGGCCACGCTGGTGATGCGCGCAGGTACGGTCGACCGGCTGGACTGGGCGGTCGTCGGCCCCTTCATCGGGGCGGCGATCCTCGGTGCCTGGGACGGGAAACGGCTGGCCGCGAAGGCCTCCGGGCGCGTGCTCCAGCGGATCTTCGCCGTGGCGCTGCTGGCCGTGGCCGCCTTCATGCTGATCGACGCGGTGACGTGATGCGCCGCATCCCACGAACCGCCCGTACGAGCCCTCACGCCAGGGACAGGAACAGCTTCTCCAACCGGGCGCGCATCTGCTCGGCGTCCTCGCCGTCGCCGCGGCCGGACTCGATGTCGACCACGCACTGCTGCAGTCCCGTGGCGATGATCGCGAACCCGGCCCGGTCCAGCGCGCGGGAGGCGGCGGCGAGCTGCATGACGACCTCCTCGCAGTCGCGCCCCTCCTCGATCATCCGGATCACCCCGGAGATCTGGCCCTGCGCCCGGCGCAGCCGGTTCAGCACGGCCTTCAGACCCGCACCCTCGAGCTCCAGCTCCACGACCACTCCTCCATGAATACCCCTAGGGGTACTGTACGTCCCGATTCGGGATCACGTCGAACACCAAGGATCACACCTGCCATGACCCGCCCCCTCACCCCCGTCGTCCTCGGCACCGACCAGGCCCGGACCCGACTCGACGAACTCACCGTCATCGATGTGCGCACGCCCGCCGAATACGCCTCCGGCCACCTGCCCGGCGCCCTGAACATCCCCCTGGACCACATCCGGCGCGCCCTGCCCGACATACGGAACGCCGCCGAGCGCGCGGAGGTGCTCGTCGTGTGCGCCTCGGGCGCCCGCTCCGAGACCGCCTGCGAACTGCTGGCCGAACAGGGCATCCCCACCGCCACGCTCGCCGGGGGCACCGGCGCCTGGGCGGCCGAGGGGCACGCCCTGGACCGCCCCGCCGCTTGCGACACCCGGGCCCGGTGGAGCATGGAACGCCAGGTCCGCTTCACGGCCGGCGCCGTGGTGCTCCTCGGCCTCCTGCTCGGCCTGCTCGTGCACCCGGCGTTCCAGCTCCTCTCGGCCGGCGTCGCCGGCGGTCTCGTCTTCTCCGCGCTCACCAACACCTGCGGCATGGCGGTCGTCCTCGCCAAGCTGCCCCACAACCGCCCCCGCGCGGCCGACCTCGACACCGTGCTCGCCGCCCTGCGCAGCCGCTGAACCCGGCCGGACCGGCACGTTCCGGGGCGCCCGCGCGGATGCCGCGGGCGCCCCGGGCATGCGTCGGGGCCTCGGCTTCGCGCGGTCGAGCCCGTTGCGATCTGCCGACGCGGGGTCTCCCTGCCGGCGGCTCGGCGGCTCGGCGGCCCGGGTCCTCCCGCTGAGTTCCCCGGGGCCCCGCGGCGGCGGAGCGCCGGGCCGGGCGTACGGCACGGTCCGGTCGGGGGCGGGCGTCAAGGCGGGGACGGGGGACGGAGGAGCTCCGGAAGGCCGCGGCGAGTTCGGACTGTGCCTCGGTGCCCGCCCCGCCGAAGAGGACGTCCGGGCGGCGCTCGGCAGACGGCCGGCTCAGAGGTGCCGACCTGACTGCGGATCACCGCCCACCGGGGCACGGTGCTCGGCCTCCGCCGCGTGGGCGAGGAGCAGGTCGGCCAGGCCCCGTGCCTCCTCGGCGGTGAGCGCCGCCCACACTCCCGGCTCTCCGCCCAGGTCGCGGCCCACGTCCAGGGTGACCCGGCTGATGGGCCGGTCCAGGGGGGCGAGCCGCAGGCACCGCACAGCGATCCTGCGTCCGCAGGAAGTCACCAGAGAACTCTCGTCGGCCGTCCGAAGCCGGTCACTCCGTGCCGTTGTCATCGGTCCCACGCTCCTCCGCAGGGTCGGTTCGCCCCTCACCGTCGCCCCGGCCGGTACACGGGGCCGGGCAGAGGAAGCAGCGCTGCGCCGACTCGGATTGTTCCCGCCCGCGGCCCACCCGGGCCTCCCTGTGAAGCGGCGGTACGCGCAGGCAGCCCGAGACGTCCGCGCGGCGATCGCGCGTCCGTCCTCGTCATCGACGGGGTCACCGCCGGTTTCGGCGCCGCTCCGGCCGGACCCGACCGCGGTACGCCCGGTTCCCCTTCGGCTGTCCCACGCCCTGACCGCGACGGTCCTCTCCCGAACCCCGCTCACCTTCCCGGTATCGACCGAAGGCAGCCCTCCCCACCCGCACCCGCCGCCGACCGGCCCGGCGACACCCCCGCGCCGCCGGCGCGGCCGGAGGGCCGGGCTCGGGGCCCGGCCCCCGGAATCGACTGTTGACACCTCATTGACGTCCTGGCCATGATGATACTCCGTAGTATGAAGCGGGAGTGAGATGAACTTCGAAGGTCAGGTCGCGGTGGTGACCGGTGCCGGTGGTGGGCTGGGACGGGCCCACGCCAGGGCCCTTGCCGAGCGCGGCGTCAAGGTGGTCGTCAACGACATGGGGTCGCCGGGCGGAGTGTCCACCGGCCGGAGCGCGGCGGCCCAGGTCGCCGCGGAGATCCGGGCCGCCGGTGGTGAGGCGTTCGCCCACCTCTGTGATGTCACGGACGCGGAAGCGGTCGAGGAGATGGTCGCCGAGACCATCGCGCGATGGGGCCGCGTCGACATCCTCATCAACAATGCCGGGATCCTGCGCGACAAGTCCTTCGCGAAGATTCAGTTGGACCACGTCCGCCAGGTCGTCGACGTGCACCTCATGGGCTCGATCCACTGCACCAAGGCGGTGTGGCCGCACATGGTGGAACAGGGCTACGGCAGAGTGCTGATGACCACGTCCGCATCCGGCATCTACGGCAACTTCGGCCAGTCCAACTACGGCGCGGCGAAGTCCGGCCTGGTCGGCCTGATGAACGTCCTCGCGATCGAGGGCGAGCGGAAGGGCATCCGTGTCAACGCGCTCGCCCCGACCGCGGCCACGCAGATGACCGAGGGCCTGATCGACGAGCGGATCCTCGGCCTGCTCACGCCCGAATCGATTGCTCCGGGAGCCCTGTTCCTCGTCAGCGAACAGGCCCCCACCAAGACCGTCCTCGCCGCCGGAGCCGGTGTCTTCGCCGTTGCGCAGATGAAGGAGTCCGCAGGGGTCTACCTCCCCGAGGGCGACCGCTCGCCGGAAACCATCGCCGAGCGGTGGACCGAGATCAGCGACATGAGCGATCCCGTGGTCACCGCGTCCGCGTTCGACCAGACGAAGCGGTATGCCGCCATGGCCGGCACCGAGACGGGAGCCGTGCCGTGAGGGAGGCCGTCATCGTGTCCACGGCCCGGACGCCGATCGGCAAGGCGTTCCGCGGCTCGTTCCACGACACCTCGGGCCAGCACCTGGCCGCCCACGCGATCACCGGCGCACTGCGGCGGGCGGGACTCGACGGACAGGAGGTCGAGGACGTCGTGTTCGGCTGCGCGATGCAGGAGGGCTCGACGGGGATGAACGTCGCTCGCCAGGGGGCGCTGCGGGCGGGTCTGCCGGTGACGGTTCCCGGAATGACCATCGACCGGCAGTGCGCGTCGGGTCTGATGGCGATCGCGACCGCGGCGAAGCAGGTCGTCACCGACGGGATGAACATCGTGATCGGCGGCGGGGTCGAATCCATCTCCCTCGTCCAGAACGAGCACCGGAACACCCACCGGGCCCTCGACCCGTGGCTGTCGCGGGAGAAGCCCTCGCTCTACCTGAGCATGCTGGAGACGGCGGAGATCGTGGCGGAGCGTTACGGCGTCAGCCGCGACGAGCAGGACGAGTTCGCCCTGCTGTCCCAGCGGCGGACGGCCGCCGCCCAGCAGGCGGGACTCTTCGACGAGGAGATCGTCGCCTTCTCCGGCCGACGAACGACCCCCGAGGCACCGGACGCCCCGGCGGCCGTCAGGGAGTTCACCCTGCGCGAGGACGAGGGAAGCCGCGCCTCAACCACACGAGATGCGCTGTCCCGTCTCCGGCCGGTGCTTCGCGACGGGAAGGCGTCCGCGACCTCCACCGTCACCGCCGGCAACGCCTCCCAGCTCTCCGACGGCGCCTCCGCCGCCGTCGTGATGGAGGCCCGCGAAGCCGCGAAGCGCGGACTCACCCCGCTCGGCGCCTACCGGGGGATCGCCGTCGCCGGCTGCGAGCCGGACGAAATGGGGGTCGGCCCCGTGCACGCCGTCCCCAAGCTGCTCGCCGAACACCGTCTCTCCGTGGACGACATCGACCTGTGGGAGCTCAACGAGGCCTTCGCTTCACAGGCCGTCCACTGCCGTGACCGCCTGGGCATCGATCCGGCCAAGCTCAATGTCAACGGCGGCGCCATCGCGGTCGGCCACCCCTACGGCATGACGGGGGCCCGCCTCGTCGGCCACGCCCTGCTCGAGGGCCGCCGGCGCGGTGCCCGGTACGCCGTCATCACCATGTGCGTCGGCGGAGGCATGGGCGCCGCCGGTCTCTTCGAGATCTTCTGACGATCACCGTCCGCCGACGCGACCGGCGCGCGGACTTCCTCCTTGGCACAGCGCGGATCCGGAACAGCGCGACTGCCGCTGCCGTACCGAGGCGACACCTCGCCACCACCCCGGGTGCGTTCCCCGCACGACACCAGTACCTCAACCCGTTGGAAGGGCTCCGATGGCTATCGATTCGGTTTCTTCGGCGGCGGACACGCTGCACGCGCGCGCCACTCGCAAGGCCATGGTCAGGCTCCTGCCGATCATGCTGGCCGCCTACTTCATGGCCTACATCGACCGCACCAACGTCGCGCTCGCCAAGACCCAGCTGCAGGCCGACGTCGGCCTCAGCGTCACCGCCTTCGGGCTGGGCGCCGGCATCTTCTTCGTCAGCTACGCCTTCCTGGAGGTGCCCGGCAGCCTGATCATGCACAGAGTCGGCCCAAGACGGTGGATCGCGCGGATCGCCCTCACCTGGGGCGCGCTCTCGGCGGCCATGATGTTCGTCCAGGGCGAGTGGTCGTTCTACGTGCTGCGCTTCTTCCTCGGCATGGCCGAGGCCGGCCTCTACCCGACCCTCATGTACATGGTCACCGTGTGGTTCTCCCAGAAGCACCGCGCCACCGTGGTCGGCTTCATCTACCTGGCCCCGACCGTCGCCCTGATCGTGGGCAACCCGATGGGCGGCGCGCTGATGGAGTTCGACACGGCTCTGGGGCTGCACGGATGGCAGTGGATGTTCCTGATCGAGGGCCTCGTGACCATGCTCGTCGGCGTCCTCGTCTGGTTCAGCCTGCCGGAGACCCCCCGCGACGCCTCCTGGCTGACGCCCGAGGAGGCGGAGATACTCTCCGCCCGTGCCGCCGGTGACGGCGCGGAGACCGGGAACCGCATCAAGGGCAACCTGAAGCAGGCCTTCGCCCGCCCCTTCATCGTCATCGTCGCGCTGATCTACCTGTTCAACCAGGTCACGAACGTCGGCATCGTCTTCAACATGCCGTCGATCGTCGAGGAGCTGAACATCCACGGCTCGTTCCTCATCGGCCTGGTGTCGGGAAGCTCCGGTATCGGGGCCACCGTCGGCGTGCTCCTCGTTCCCGTCGTGCACCGTCGTTTCGGCAACGAGGTGGCACTCATCGGGATCCTCGCTGCGTCGACGGCGGTGACGGCGGCGATCTTCCTGCTCTCGTCCTCCCCGGCGGCGCAGATCCTGCTGATCGCGGTGTCCATGGTCTTCGTGTTCGGCACGCTGCCGCTGTTCTGGTCCGTGGCCATGGCGCGGATGTCCGGACTGGTCGCCGCCGCCGGTCTCGCGTTCATCAACACGATCGGACTCCTCGGCGGATTCCTCGGCCCGTACGCCTTCGGCCTGGCCGAGGACGCGACCGGGAACCCCAGCGCGGGGCTCTATGTCGTCATCGCCTCCTCGGTCGTCGGCGTCCTGCTCACGCCTCTGCTCGCACGGGCCGTCCGCGGCGAGGACGCGACCGGGGCCGAGGCCCCGGTCCCCGTCTCGCGTTAGCCGCGCCCCTCCCGGAACAGACACGAAGGAAACGCACATGCACGGCCTCATGCAGGACCGCCCCTTGTCACTGCCGATGCTCATGGACGGCCTGGAGCACCGGTTCAGCCGCAAACACGTCACCACGACGCAGCCGAGCGGCACCGTGTCCACGTCCTACGGCGATGTCGCCGAGCGCGTCCGACGCCTCGCCGGAGTGCTGGATCACCTGGACGTCCCGGCCGGCGCCCGGGTGGGGAGTTTCGGATGGAACTCCCAGCGCCACCTGGAGCTGTACATGGCCGTGCCCTGCTCGGGGCGGGTCCTGCACACGGTCAACCACCGTCTCTTCACGGAGGACATCGCCTACATCGTCGACGACGCCGCGGACGACGTCCTCTTCGTCGACCGGTCGCTCCTCGACGTGGTGCACCCCCTGCTCGACACGTGCCCGAGCGTGCGGCACCTCGTCGTGATGGACGACGGCGCACCGACGGAGCTGCCGACCGACCCCCGGGTGCACGACTACGAGACCCTCCTGAGCGCCGCACGGCCGGTCGCGGCGTTCGAGAGCGTCGACGAACGCACCGCCGCCGCGCTGTGCTACACCTCGGGGACGACGGGCCGTCCCAAGGGAGTCCTCTACGACCACCGCTCGATCGTGCTGCACGCGATGACGTTGCTGATGGCGGACACCTTCGCCATCAGCGAGGACGACACGGTGATGCCGATCGTGCCCATGTTCCACGTCAACGCCTGGGGTCTTCCCTACGCCGCGCTGATGGCCGGAGCGAACCTGGTCATGCCCGGCCCGGTCATGTCACCGGAGCGCCTGGTGCGGGAGATGAAGGCGTGCCGGGTCACGTTCGCCGCCGCGGTGGCCACGGTCTGGCGCGGAATGCTGCCCCACCTCGGCGACGCCGACCTGAGCGCACTGCGGCGCGCCGTCAGCGGCGGGGGCGCGCTGCCCGTCTCGCTCTCCCGCGCCTTCCACGAGAAGACCGGGGTCCCGCTGGCGAGCTCGTGGGGGATGACCGAGACCAGCCCGCTGGTCTGCAGCGCGAGAGTACCCAGCGAAACGGCGCACTCCCTGACCGAGGACGACCGCATCACCGCACTGGCCGACCCCGGTCCGCCCACGGTGCTGTGCTCGCTGCGCCTGGTCGCCGACGACGGTTCCCCCGCGCCCCGCGACGGACGGCACCGAGGTGAGCTGCAGGTCGCCGGCCCGACCGTCGCGGCCGCCTATTTCGGCGGTTCCCCCCAGGCCTCGGCGTTCACCGAGGACGGCTGGTTGCGGACCGGCGACGTGGCCACCATCGACCCCCTCGGTGTCGTGCGCATCGTCGACCGGACCAAGGACCTCGTCAAGTCGGGAGGGGAGTGGATCTCGTCGGTCGAACTCGAGAACGAGATCATGGCGATGCCCGATGTCCTGGAGGCCGCGGTCATCGCGGTGCCCGACGACAAGTGGGGGGAGAGGCCGCTGGCCTGCGTGGTGCCGGTACCGGATTCGGGCCTCACCGCCGAGAGCGTCCGCCGGCATCTGTCCGGACGGGTGGCCAAGTGGTGGATCCCCGAGAAAGTGGTCCTGCTGGACGGTCTTCCCAAGACGGCGTCCGGAAAGTTCGCGAAAGCCGCACTGCGCCGGTCGATGACCACTGCGAGCGGCTGACGGGCAGCCACCGCACCGGGCGGCCCGTCGCGGACTCCACGACGGGCCGTCCGGTGCGGACACCGCGGCGGCAGAGCCTCAGCGAACCGGGTCGAGGAGCAGTCCTCCGACCACGATGTCCACGATCTCGTCGGCAAGTTGCCGCAACTCGTCCGACGACTGCCCCTCGATCCGGTGGAACCACATGTCGACGGCATTGAGACTGCACAGCAGCGTCCGGGCGGCCAGATTCGCGCGCACGGGACGCAGGGTGCCGTCGGCGATACCGTCCTTGACGACCTGAAGGAAAAGGTCCTCGTACTCCGCCCGCAGGACGTTCAGCGCGTCCAACGCCTTCCGCTGACGGGGTTTCAACGCGGTCGACGACTGCTCACGTACTCCGAGGTGCACCACATGGTGGTAGGCGAGGTTCGTCATCAGGTTCATCACGTGCTGGGTCGACATGGCGATGAGCCTCTCCCGCCCGCTCCCGGGAGCCTGGGCCATCGGCTCCACCTGTTCGCGGACGGTTCGCATGCCGTGCTCGTACGCGGCCAGGAAAATGTCGAACTTGGAGCGGAAGTGGTAGTAGATCAACCCTTTGGTGGCACCGACGCTGTCGGCGATGTCATCGATGGCGACGCCGAACCCCTGCTCCATGAAGGCCTCGGCCGCGGCATCCAGAATTCGGCGCTTGGCGTTGTCGGCCTCGACGCCGTCCGTGACTGCCATCCAGATCCTTCTCCCGTTCGGTACTGGTCCGGCGCATCGCGCACCGACGCACTCTTCGAGGAGCCGGAGCGCACCGATGATGATACTCCCTAGTATTTCAGGACGAGAAACAGACAGTGAGCCCGCGACCACCGGCGGCAGCGGACTCCTAGCGGGTTCTGCCCCTGAGCGGGTTCGACGTCTCCTTGCCCGATCCGGTGAGCAGGTGAAGGCGGCCGGGCCGACCGCGAACTCCGACGCGGCGGCCCGGAACAACAGCACAAGAACGATCCGTGCTCCGAAAGACGAAGTCACCTGGGAGGAGAAAGTCGCGAACCGGGAGGCCACGACGCGTCAACCGGTCGCCTGGGGTTCCGGCCGGTGACAGACCGGGCGGCGGAAACCCTCGCCCCCAGCCCCCTCGCCGGACCAGCCTGTTCGGCCGCCGTTCCAGCGGTACCCCGCCGGTGTGCGCCTGTGCCGGTGATCATGGCCTGCTGCCGCTGCCGCTGCCGCTGCCGCTGCCGCTGCCGCGGTCGGGACGTAAGCCGTGCCCGGTGCCGTTCTCGACGTCTCAGCGCCGACCACGCGCGAGTTCGTCGGTGATGTCCCGGACGGGAGCTATACGACTGCTGCACACGGAATTCGGCCCGCGCCTGATGACCGCGCACCTGTCGACGCAGGCGGGCCCGGCGTAGGCCGGTTGAAAACGGCCCGACGGCCTGTCGAGCCGGAATGGCGCGATGTGCGGTCCCGAGGGAACCGCACATCGCATGGTCGGCGGTGTGTCATCAGCGGTGGCCGTAGCCGCCCCGGCCGTTGTCGTGGTCGCCGCCGCGGCCGTTGTCGTGGTTGTTGTAGTCGTGGTGGCCGCCACGGTCGTAGTCGTGGTTGTTGAAGTCGTGGTGGCCGCCACGGCCGTAGTCGTGGTTGTCGTAGTCGTGGTAGCCGCCACGACCGTAGTCGTCGCAGTCGTTGCCCCACCAGTTGTCGTTGTCGCAGCGCTGGCTGTGACTGTAGCTCTGGGAGGAGGCCGAAGCGGTGCTTGCCGTACCGACGGCGACACCGCCGGCCATCAGCAGCCCTGCGGCGGACGCCGCGGCGAGGCGCCTCGCGCGTTGTGGTCGCATGGGAAATACCTTTCGCCCCATCGTCCCGCCCCCTGAAGGGAGCGTGGGAATGGATGGCCGCAGTCGCAAACGAAATTCGCGAGAGGGTCTTTGAGTGTCATCGAACGCCGTTCCGGTGCACGGGCTCGACCGCCGACGCCTCCAGGCCGCCCATCGGTACACGCGGGCGATCACTGTGGCCATGGTCCGCTCGGTCCGGGAACCGGTCGGCCGGGCACGCCGTGCTTACGGCATTCACTCTGTGAGCCTAGTCACACACTGGCGCATCGGCATCTTGGGAAACCCACCATGTTCGACCGTCACCGCAGGATCCGGACTACGCCCTCCTGGATCACCGGATCGGCGAGTCGGCCGTCACGTATGTGATCCGGCCGCGGCCCGGTAGCCGATGCCCCGCCCGAGCCCGGCGGCTGCGTCCGGTGGCGTCGTCGGGCGCCTCCGTGCGCCGGGGACCGCCGCTCGGGAGTCACTCCGGGGCCGTGTGAGCCGACGGGCCCCTGCCGCGACCCGAACCGGTTGTGCCGTCAACGGTGCTGCCCACGACTGGGGCCGGACGGGGAGTCGCTTCGTACGGCAGGCCCTTCCTCTTCTCCTCTTCGTGCGCTGTGATCGTCCGGCCACTGTGCGTTCTCGCTGAGGTGCCCTGGAGCCGCTTCGGACACGCCTACGGCTCGGGCTCGGACGTACCCGGGCTACTGGCCCGGGTGCGCTCCGCGGACGCCGAGGTGGCCCGGGGCGCGCTGCGGCGGTTGGGGGCAGTGTCGTCCACCAGGGAACAGTCGGCGCCGTTGCCCCGCTGACCGTGCCGTTCCTCCTGCGCGTCGCCGCCGACCCGTCGGCGCATCACCGCGCGGAAACGCCCGGCCTGGCCGCCGCGGCGGCACGGCGGGAGCACTGGGGACACGGCACGCGCACCACCTTCCTCCAAGTGGCCACGCAGGAGTTGCTCTGCGACTGCGGCGGCTACGCGATGAACTGGTCCGTCGAAGCGTCACGCAACGCCCTCATCACCGACACCGACCTGCTCCTCGCGCTCCTTGACGCCCCGGACCCCGAGCTCCGCTCCTCGGCCTGCTACGCCCTGTCCACCGCCACCGGTGAAGCCGCCCGCATCACGGACGTCCTCCACGCCCGCCTGACCGTCGAACAGGTCCCCGCAATCCGGGCGAGCCTCGTCCTGGCCATCGCCGAACTCGCCCGCGAGCACGACGACCCCCACGCCGCCGCCTGGGCCCACGCCCTTCGGACCGCCCCCGCGCAGCCCGCGGACATCCGGGTACCTGCCGCGCTCGCCTGGCTCTGCCTCGTGGACGACCCCGTCCCCGACGAGCTCCGTACGACGCTCGACGTCCTCGTCACCGACGACCTGGCCCACTTCCTCGCCGACGTCCCGTGGATCGCGCACGTCGACGACACCAAGGGCCTCGCCCGCACCCTCGACCAGATGTTGAACGACGCACAACCGGGCGTCCTCGCCCCCTGGAAGCCGGCCTCCTGTGTGACGCAGGCGCTCCGGCTTGCCCCTCGCTCACCGCGCCGCCCGGATCGGACGACACCGTGCACGGGGATGGCGGTCTTGTGACCAGTGCGAACGCGGGTGGGATGTGACGTTCACGCACGCCGGCTGCGCGTCGTCAGGGCCTTTGCTGGTGCGGCCGGTCTACGATCGCGCCGTGCCGAGGGTGACCGAAATGCTGAAGCGCCTGGTCATCGGGCGGGCCAAGCGCAGTGAGGAACTGAGCGAGACGCTGTTGCCCAAGCGGCTCGCTCTGCCGATCTTCGCGTCCGACCCGTTGTCCTCCGTGGCCTATGCCACGCAGGAGATCCTGCTGGTCCTCACCCTCGGTGGACTGGCCTATCTGCACTTCACGCCGTGGATCGGGGCCGCGGTCGTGGCGCTGATGGCGGTGGTGGTGCTCTCGTATCGCCAGGTCGTCAACTCCTATCCGAGCGGGGGCGGCTCCTACACGGTCGTCTCGACCAACCTCGGCCCCTCGGCGGGTCTGGTGGTAGGGGCCTCGCTGCTGGTCGACTACGTGATGACCGTGGCGGTATCGGTCGCCTCCGGAGTGGACAACATCATCTCGGCACTGCCCGCGCTGGCCGACCACCGCGTCCTGATGGCACTGGGCTTCGTGGCCCTGCTGACGGCGATGAACCTGCGGGGCGTGCGCGAGTCCGGCCGGTTGTTCGCCGCTCCCACGTACCTGTTCATCGGCGGAGTGCTGATCATGGTCGGCACGGGGCTGCTCCGCTACGTCCTGGGCGATGCCCCCGTCGCCGAGAGCGCCCGTTACGGCATCGTCCCCGAACAGGGCGACGCGGACCTGGCCGGGCTGGCCCTGGTCATGCTGGTACTGCGCGCGTTCTCCAGCGGCTGCACGGCACTGACGGGCGTGGAGGCGATCTCCAACGGCGTACCGGCCTTCCGCAAGCCCAAGTCGAAGAACG
The DNA here is from genome assembly GCF_008704515.1 of Streptomyces viridosporus T7A. Classification (NCBI taxonomy): domain Bacteria; kingdom Bacillati; phylum Actinomycetota; class Actinomycetes; order Kitasatosporales; family Streptomycetaceae; genus Streptomyces; species Streptomyces viridosporus. The sequence continues at coordinate 810,889 of NZ_CP023700.1, read as the reverse complement.
CCGCGAGCACCCTGGCCGCCATGGGCATCATCGCGGTCGTCATGTTCACCGGTGTCACCGCCCTCGCGATCGTCGCCGAGGTGCACATCACCAACGATTCCTGCCGGCTCACCGGACTGGCCGACTGCGGCGATCACACCCAGCGCACCGTCATCGCGCAGCTCGCCGCGGCTGTCTTCGGCGGGAGTACCAGTTTCGGGTTCTACTACATCCAGGCGACCACGGCCCTGATCCTGATCCTCGCCGCGAACACCGCCTACAACGGCTTCCCGTTGCTCTCCTCGATCCTCGCCGAGCACCGCTACCTTCCCCGCCAACTGCACAACCGCGGCGACCGGCTCGTCTTCTCCAACGGCATCATCGCCCTGGCCTGCGTCGCCGGACTCCTCCTCTACGGATTCAAGGCAAACGTCACCAGCCTGATCCACCTCTACATCCTCGGCGTCTTCACCTCCTTCACCCTCTCCCAGACCGGAATGATCCGGCACTGGAACCGCGCACTGCGCACCGAGACCGACCCCGTGTCGCGCCGCCGCCACCAACTGGCCCGCGCCATCAACACCACCGGTGCCGTCGTCACCGGCCTGGTCCTAGTGATCGTGCTGGCCACCAAATTCACCCAGGGCGCCTGGGTGGCCGTACTCGCCGCGGTCCTGCTGTGGCTGATGATGCGAGGCATCCACCGTCACTACGACCGGACCGCCGCGGAACTCGCGGTGACCGATCCGCGCCAGGAGAGCACGCCGCCGTCCCGGGTCCTCGCGATCGTGCTCGTCTCCACCCTCCACAAGCCGACCCTGCGGGCCCTCGCCTACGCCCGCGCCTTCCGGCCCGACAGTCTGGAGGCGGTCACCGTCGCAGTCGACCAGGAGTCACTGGCCGTCCTGCGCAAGCAGTGGAACGACTTCGACATCCAGGTGCCGTTGAAGATCCTCCGGTCCCCCTACCGCGAAATCACCAGACCGGCGGTGGAGTACGTACGCTCCATCCGCCGCGCCGGCCCCCACGACGTCGTCGCCGTCTTCGTCCCCGAATACGTCGTCGGCCACTGGTGGGAGAACCTCCTCCACAACCACTCCGCCCTCTGGCTCAAGAGCCGCCTGCTCTTCATCCCCGGCGTCACCGTGACCAGCGTCCCCTGGCAACTGTCCTCCGCCGTCCACGCCAAGCGACCGACCGCCCGCGCCCCCGGTTCCGTCCGCCGCGGCGAACCCCCCGACCGGGGGACCCGCCCCCGGGACGGCACTGCGTAGCCGTTGGCGCGTGCCCAGGAGCGGATCGTCGCGGTGCCGACGGGCTGGACGTCGCAGGGAGTTCTGGTTTCCAGAGGGCGGGGCGCGAGGGGGTGAAGCGGGCGGGGGCATCGAGAAGGCTGTGCGGGGACTGGGGGACCTGGATCCGCCCGCTGAGGACGGGAGTGAGGAAGGCGGTGAGGGGCCCGTCGTAGGTCTCCCAGCGGACGCCCACGGTCTGCTCGGGGGGGCGGGCCCAGCCGGGTGAGGGCGGCCAGGTCGGTCATGGGATTCCTTGACGTCGTCCGTGCGTGATGCGTCCGTCCCCCCGACAGCAGGTGTGCCGTGCGTCTGTCCGAAACAGACGCACAGGCCGAGGGCGAAGAGGGGCTTGGTCGGGTCCCACGCCGAGGAACCGAGGGACACGGCGAACTCGCGGGATGCCGTGCAAACCGCCCGGAACTCTGCCGTCCGGGAGGGTCAGAGGTCGGCGCAGATCCTGCGGGCCTTGGCCGGCTCCTTCTTCACCTCGGCGTCGACCTCGAAGACCTGGCGGTGACGGTTGTGCGCCCGGGTGATGGCTTTTGCGAGCGGTTCGTACGAGGAGGCGCCCGCGGCGGCGGCCGTGGCCAGGTCGAAGGCGCCCGCGAAGCGGTACAGCGCCTGCTCGCCCGCCTTGCCCTCCGTCGAGGACTTCGACTCGTCCACGCCGGCCAGCGCGTCGCACGCGCCCCGGGCATCGTCCCCGGCGCTGCCCCCTGAGTCCGACGCGCCACAGGACGAGCAGGGCGCGCAGGAGACGCGTTGCGCGAACGGGACCGGTGCGGAGCTTGGTGAGGGCCCGTCAGTTCTTGAGGTGGGCAAAGCCGTGCCCGACCGGCGCGCGCCCGACGGCAAGGACCCGGTCGGCGGTCTTCCGGGCGGGGTGAGCTGGTGGGTGCGGCTGGCCTGTTTCTGGTCCTCTGTCGTGAGCTGAGGATCTCCAGCGCCGTCAGTACGTCACCGTGATCCGCCGCGCGGGGCCGTCCACGCTGACCGTTCCGCCGTAAGGGATCACCAGTTGGGGATCGGTGTGCCCGAAGTCGACGTCGAACACCGCCATGGTGTGCGGGGCGTACGCCGTCAACGCGCGCAGCACCGCTTCGCGCTGCTCAGCGGCGTAGCGCAGCTTGTCCTCCGCTTTGTTCGGCTGCTGGAAGGACCACGCTTTGGCGCGGGCCATCAACAGGGCAGGGAAGCGCGCCAGCAGGCCCCGTTCTCCCATGTTGCGCAAGATCCGGAAGACCTCCTCCCCGCTCGGCAGCTCCTCCGACGTCTCCAGGAACAGCACGCCGCCCTCGTAGGCGGCGGGGTCGCGTGCGATCTCGCGGTCGGCCATCAGCAGCCATGACAGGATCTCCAGATTGCCGCCCCAGGCGCGGCCTTCGACGAGCCGGTCGGGCTGGTGCCAGATCCAGCCGTCGGCGGCCTGCGAGTCCGGTTCCCTGTCGAAGGTGGCCGGGTCGGCCCAGTCGCGGTCGGTGTCGCGGTAGCGCGTGGCGGGGCGGAGTTCGTACGGGCCCGAGGTGAACAGGGCCGCGCGTACCGAGTCGGCGGTCATGGGGTGGAGTGCGTAGGGACGGCCGAGCTCGGTCATCAGGCAGGCGCCGTGGTAGGCGACGATGCCCAGGTTGTGCAGGAGGACCAGCAGGTTGGTGTTGTCGCTCGTTCCGAAGAAGGGCTTGGGGTTGGCGCGGATCAGCTCGCGGTCCAGCAAAGGAAGCACGGTGATCTGGTCGTCGCCACCGATGCTGGCCATCACCGCCCTGACCGAGGGATCGGCGAACGCGGCGTGGATGTCGTCGGCGCGTTCCTTGGGCGTGGACCCCATTTTGCGAGTGGTCGGGTACTCCACCGGTTCGAGGCCGAAATCCTCACGCAGCCGCTGGAGCCCCAGCTCGTACGGAAGGGGGAAGAGCCCGGGCAATCCGGACGAGGGCGAGATGATCGCTATGCGGTCACCGGGCACGGGCTTGGGCGGATATGCAGGTGAGGTCATGACCGTCAGGCTAGAGGTCTGATCGACTACCGCTCATCTTCATTTCAGGCGGGGACTCTCCGTTCATCGACTTCCAGCAGGGACCGAAGTCATCCCCTGACGGGCGATCCACTTCGTGGACTGCCGACCACGGCCGGCGCGAGTACCCCGAAGGGCCGTCACGTCGGCCCTTCGACCTGAGTTTCCAGGTGGGCGGAGGCTCACTGCTGTGCACACCGGCCACTGACTCACCACAGCCAGGTCGGTGGTCGACGGGCGCAGCGTCGACGGTGCCGCCAGGCAGTGGTCCGCGAACAGTGCTTCCGGCGCCGCTCGTACGGCCGACCGGTCAGGTCCGCTTCACCCTCCACCGCGTGTCGGCGTGAGGCGGGAACGGTTCATCGATCACCGTGCACGGTGTGCAGCGGACACCGCATCCGGTCGAGTCCGGAGCGGCCGCAGCACCGCCAGCCCCTCCTCGAGGCCGACCTTCATGGCGAAGTCGAACCGGTCCACCTCCAAGCACAACCCCACATCGGCGGGGTGAGCACCGCGGCGTCGCCCGCCGCGCAGATCGTCCGCGGCCGGAGAGGTGTCGGCGCGGTGCAGATAGGGGCCGGAGTCGAGACGCTCCCCGGCCAGGAGCCGGTCCAGGTACTCCGCGCAGGCCAGGTCCTCAGCGGCACGGCCGTTCTCACCGGTGGCCACGAACGTCACCGAGTCGGCGCCGGCATCCGCCAGGGCCCGGACCGTCGCACCGGCCACGACGAAACTGGCGCACAGGGCCAATTTCGCCTCGACAACCGCCAGGGCCCCGACCGTTCCCGCAGTGGTCTTCTGGATCACGGTGCGGTCGGCCAAGTCGGCCTCCCGGATCAGGCCAGGGGAGTTGACCAGGTCGAACCCGCTGACCGGTGCCCCGTCCTTGAGCGCAAGCCAGCCCGGGTGACACGCCTTGATCGCCAGCGCCTCGTCCTCGTCGGCAGCGAGGACGATCTTGTCCGCCCCGCGGTGGAAAGCCCATGCGGCGGTGGTGAACGCCCGCATCACATCGATCACAACGGCCACCTGTTCGGTGCCGTCCACCTCGGGTATTCCGACTACTCGCGAGTCCATGCCGGGATGGTCGCAGCCCACTGAAGCGGTCCACAAGGCACGTCGACGCCCTCTCGGCGACTCGGGGTCCGCTGGGCTGCTACCCCGTGGGCACGCGCTCGAGTGTCGGGCGGATCAGCGGAAAGACCAGCGGCTCCTCGCCTGTGGTGTCCCAGACCGTCAGCACGTCGGAAAGAGCTCCGTCCATCAGATGTCGCCCCGTCCACACCGGCGGACGGCTTGGCTCGATGCCTTGGGGCAACAGCGGCCCCAGCCGGGCCCCCTGACTACCGGTAGGGTCACCACGACCCGCAGAACGTGACCCTTCCCGGCCGAGATCCGCTTCCGTCGCAGACCTGGGAGCATGTGCCGAAAACCGATCACGGGACCTGGCACTACGAGAGGGGTCATGTGGCTCGGTCGTGTGGTCGGGCGCCTGCGGCGAGGAGCATGGCGATCGTTTCGGGGTAAGGCCCGGTCATCGCCCATTCAAGTGGGGAACGGCCCATGCCGTGGTCTTCGCGGAGATCGGGGTCGGCGCCGTGGGTGAGGAGTGCACGCACCGTCTCGGCATGGCCCCAGCACGCGGCCGCGCACAGGGGTGTGCCTTCCGCGCCGCGTCCGCTCTCGGTGTTGGGCAGGGCTCCGGCTTCCAGCAGGCACAGGACGTTGCCGGTGGCTCCGTTGACCGATGCCGCGTAGAGAGGCGTGGTGCCCTCGGCGTTGCTTGTCTCCGGGCGGGCCCCGGCTCGCAGCAGAGCGTTGACATGGGTGCTGTTGCCGAACGTCGCCGCCTCGACGAGGCGCTTTGACAGTTTCTTCTGCCGTCGTCTGTTCACGATCGCTCAGGCTAGCCAGGAGGTGAGTGAAACGCCTGGTCGAGACCGCTCGTTGGGGGCTGCGACCGGGACGGTTGCCTCGTAACGGACCATGGATTCGTCGTCCCTGGTGGTCACGGCAGGGTGTCTTTTGAGGCGGCTGATGCCGTACTCGTCCGCGTGCCGGGCCTTGTGGTCCTCGGGGCCGAAGGTCAGCGGACGACCTCCGCGCGAGCCGCGTTTCTTGCGGTTGCGGGCCTGGCCGGCCTTCTCGGGATGGTGCGGCGGATGCCGCGCCGCCGCAGGTAGGCACGGTTCTCGCAGAAGGCGTACGCCTCATGGGCGCGTTGGCTGGTCGCTGGGCCGGTCCGGGCAGGAGTCGGCGAGACGTCCGGGCTGTGTGCAGCACCGGAAGTGCTTCGACAAGAGGGACGCTGTTCCGGCCCCTGCCGTAAGGCCGGTGTCTGCCGTGCAGCAGTTGCTGCAGGGGGCCGTGGTGCTGCGCGGGGTGCTGCGACTCAGCCGGAGGCGGCAGTCGGGCACCTGACGCCGCCTCCGCCTGTTACGGCCAGAGCCAACGGGCGAAAGTGATGAAGCCGACCACCCAGATGGCGAAGAACCCCAGCACCACCACAGCCACGCCGGCGCCGACGAGACGGTCGGCGACCGAGTTCCTGTCGTCTTCCGGTTCACCGTTGCGATCGAGGGGGATCGCGGCCCAGGCGACGGGCCGGCCGACGTGGTCGGAGCCGGCTTTTTGTACGGCCGCCAGTTGTTGGGCTGCGAATGCGGTGCCGGCCAGGGACTCGGGTCCGCGCCAGGCCAGTGCCCGCATCCGCCGCAGCGGCGTGGAGTATCGCTCCTCGAAGGCGTACGTCTCCGCGGGGTCCCGATCCGCTTCGAGGTACATCCATCGGCCGGCTTCTGCGGGCTCGCCGTACAGCCGGTAGACCTCGCCCAGGCGGCGCCTCAACGACAGGTCCTGAGGGAAGGAGGCCACCAGGCCGCGCAGACGCTGCCGCGCCATGGGTATCCGCCCCGCAGCGAGGTCTGCCTCCACACGCGCGAGGGTGTCCATGAGAGTCATGGCTGCATGATCCCTCACGGAACGTTCCAGCCATCCCCGATGCACGAGCCGGTGCCTTCCAGGAGCAGTTCCTCCAGCGTCGTTCGATCGGGTGGCAGGTTTGTCGCTCCACAAAGCCGCCGAGCGAGACCACTCGACTCGACTTGTTTTCACAAAGCTACAAGTGACTCCCGGTCTCGCTGCTCGGACGGCCTCTCCTCCACCCTGACGGAAACAGGTTGATCCATGCACGGTCCGCGCGTGTCCCCGGACAAGGATGAGGTCTTCACCCCGGGTGCATACAGCACTCACGTTTCCGCAGGTCAGCACGTTGCGCTCATCCGGTTTTCAGAGGCGTGATGACCCCGACGGCTCGCGCCGCACCCTCCCCTCGCTGCATGCGCGAGCCTCGTAGGGCAGTCGCTCGGAGGGCCGAGCCTGGCCGTGTTTCAGCAGGTCGCGGGGTGCGGTCCCGGAGCTCCGGGGATTGCGCGGCGGAGTCGTGAGCTCCCTCAAGCGCACCGGCTGTCGTCTGCTTCCGCCCGGTGGACGGCCGGGGCCTTGCCGGGGGCGTCGCTCGCGTCGTGGGGCAGGCCGATGGCGAGGAGCGCGATGTCGTCGTCGAGGTGCCCTGCGGCGTACCGGTACAGGTCGGCGAGCAGGGCGTCCAGCACGCGGTCCGGGTCCGGAGGGAGGGGGCGGGACAACCGCGGGGCCGGGTCGTAGAAGACTCCCCGGTGGTCGCGGGCCTCGACGACACCATCGGTGAACAGCACCAGGACCGCCCCCTCGGGCAGGGCGTACCGGTCCACCGGGACGTCCGGGCCACCGAGGTCGGCCAGGCCCAGCGGCAGCGAGGGCACACCCGGCTCCAGTGGACGGGCCCGGCCATGGTGGAGCAGCAGTGGCGCCGGGTGCCCCCGATTGACCACGTGCAGGGTCGAGCCATCGGTGGAGAGTTCGGCGATGACGGCGGTGACGAACCTCTCGGCTTCCCGTCCGTTCTCGGCGGCGTTGGTCTCATGGATCCGCTCCTCCAGGCAGCGGACCACACCGGGCAGGTCCGGGATGCGGAGGGTGGCCTCGTGGAAGGTGCCGAGCAGCGCGTTGACGGTTCGGATCGCGCCCAGGCCCTTGCCCAGGACGTCGGCGATCATCAGCCGGATGCCGTAGGGAGTGGAGTGGATCGCGTATAGATCGCCCCCGATGGCGGCCTCCCGCGCGGCGGCCTCGTAACGGGCGGCCACAGCCAGTGGCCCGATTCGCCCGGGCGGGGAAGGGAGTACGGCGCGCTGGACGGCTTCGGCGACCTCACGGGCGGTCTTCAGCTGCTGCCGCTCACGGGCCAGCAGCCGGTTGACGACCGCGGCCAGGAAGGTCAGGGTGACGAAGGTGGAGAACGGGAAGACGTCATCGATGCTGAACGGCGTCCGGCCTTTCACCAGGGGCAGGACCACCGCGGCGAGGAGGGCCGCCCCTCCGGTGGCGATCGTCCCGGTCAGGGAGAACCAGGGCGCGACCAGCACGGGAGCGGCCGCCAACAGGATGAATACCCTCACACCTCGCGGGGCGAGGAGGTCGAGGACGAATACGCCGAGGATCAGCGCGGCGGGCAGCCATCGGAACCACCGTCTCTCGCGGGGCGGTGACGCGCGGGTGGGTCCCATTCTCCTGCGCTCCGGGGTGTTCCTGGACAGAATCCGGGTTTCAGTCTCTGCCGCATCCCCGACCACGGCGACCGGAGCACCACGGTCGGCGGAGCCCTGGACGATCAGCTCGTCATTCAGACCGTGTCCCATGTGGTGAGGCGGGCGAGCCGCCTGTAGCGGCACAGGGCAGCGGCGAGGCCGAGAAACGTCGGGTGGTGGGGAACGCGTCTCGTGCAGCGATCACCGGGTACCGGAGGACCGCGGGCCTGCCGGCCGGTGTGATCGCTGAACTCGCCGCCCGGATGGGCCCGTTGTGACACAGACAGCACCAGGTCGGGCCCCGGCCCCGGAAGCGGGCCGTGGGCGCCGACGGGAAGACGGACCTCATCGACGGCACCGAGATCCGGGCCCGGCGCCCGGCCGCAGGGCACGCGGACGCGCGGTTGACCCCACCGCATCGCAAGTCCAAGAAGAACGCCTCCGACCGGCACGAGGAGATGCACGAAAGGCAGTGCCAGGCGCATTCCTCGCTGCGCGTCCGGGTCGAGCACGGCATCGCCCACCTGGAGAACTGGCGGGCACCCGCTCGCCTCCTCGGCCGCCGCGAACACACCGGCGATACCGTCCAGACCGGTCGACGGCCGGCTGTCCCACCAGCAGACCGCGGACTCGGTCCCGGCACGACAAAGGCGAACACCGAAGCCCACCGCACCCGCGACGCCTCACCGCCGACCACGCACGAACTTGTCAGGCAGAAGTCGGGTGGGTCGTCGTGAGCGCATCCGGCTGTGTGGTGTGACGGGCTGGAGCGGTGAGGGCGGGATGCAGTCGTCGTGTGGTCGAGGGAAGGTGCTGCCCGCTTCCAGAACCGACGCTGGGAGGGCGGACGGCGTTCCTGGAGGCGGGGGGCGCGGTGCCGGCGCTGTACGCCCCCTTTCCCAGCCCCCGACGCCCGACCCCTGCCCCCTGACCTGGGCCCGGCGGTGCCCGCGTCGGAGCTGCGCAACCGGTCGGTGGTCACGCAGAACGGCCTGTCCGAGCCGCCGGAGTGCCTGAACGGTTGACTTGCGCCGGAGCGCGCTCCCGGTCGTAGCGTCACGGACACCGCGGCGCACGAAGTCCGTGTCGCCCGGTGACTCCCACGGGATGCCGAACGGGGGAATCCGTCGCTAGATGGATGAGGGGCTTCGTGCCGTCCGAACGATGAACGAGTGTGCAGGGAGAGGCTGGGACACGGTATGCAGAAGCGCAGTCTGCGGGACCTCCAGGTGTCGGCCATCGGCTTGGGGTGCATGGGCATGTCCGCCTTCTACGGCTCCACCGATCAAGAGGAGGGGGTCGCGACCATCCGGCACGCCCTCGACCTCGGGGTGAACTTTCTCGACACCGCGCAGATGTACGGACCCCTCACCAACGAGTCGCTCGTCGGCGAGGCGATCCGCGGGCATCGTGACAAGTACGTGATCGCGACGAAGTTCAACTACCGGATGGACAACGCCGTACCCGGCGACATGAGCACGGTCGGCCCGCAGGACGGCTCGGCCGAGCACGTCCGGAGCTCGATCCACGGCTCCCTGGAGCGTCTGGGGACCGACCACATCGACCTGTACTACCAGCATCGGGTCGATCCGAACGTACCCATCGAGGAGACGGTCGGCGCGCTGGGCGAGCTGGTGGCCGAGGGCAAGGCGCGGTACATCGGCCTGAGCGAGGCGAGCGCGGAGACCATCCGACGCGCCCACGCCGTGCACCCGATCACCGCGGTGCAGAGCGAGTACTCGCTGTGGTCACGGGACGTGGAGGCCGAGGTGCTGCCCGTCTGCCGGGAGCTGGGCATCGGCTTCGTGCCGTACTCGCCGCTCGGCCGCGGCTTCCTCGCCGGGCGGTTCACCTCGCCGGACGAGCTGGACGCGAACGACTGGCGCCGTGAGAACCCGCGCTTTCAGGACGCCAACCTGGAGGCGAACCTGCGGCTGGCGGCAAAGGTGAAGGAGATCGCCGCCGAGAAGGACGTGACTCCGGCCCAGCTGGCCATCGCCTGGGTGCTGGCCCAAGGCGAGAACCTGGTGCCGATCCCGGGCACCAAGCGCCGCACCTACCTGGAACAGAACGCCGCCGCGGTCGACATCGCGCTGACCGAGGACGACCTGGCCCGCATCGACGCGGAGCTGCCCGAGGCGGCGGGGGAGCGGTATGACGAGGCAGGAATGCGAACCATCAATCGCTAGAACCATCAATCGCTAGCCGGAGCCGGCAGCAGCTGCCGGGTCCTGCCATCCCGTACTCAGGGGCGGTTACCGCGAATCGGGTGAGTCGTGGGCGGACCTGATGCGCGACTGCGCCCGCCGCGGGGCACACACCCCCGTGTCGGCTCTTTTCCTGTTCGAGATGTCGACAACCGAACTCTTCGACCTGCGTTTTCATGGCTGTACGGCGGAATCACCATGCGCTGGTCGCCCCGGGCCCCCAGGGGCGGCCGCGCTGCCCCGGACAGCGGTGGGCGCTGGCACGGCCTGCTCGCCGATGTGAGGGTGGGCACGAAACACCTCACGTCAGAGGGGAACCGCAAGTGATCATCAGCATTGTCGGGGCTGGGAACATGGCCCGGGCCATCGGTACACGGGTGTTGTCGGGCGGCCATTCGCTCCGGTTGCATGATCGGAACCCGGGCAAGGCGGAAGGGCTGGCCACCTCCCTGTCCGAGGCGGTGAGCGGGGCAGACGTCCAGGCGAGCGACGCGGAAGGCGCGGCAGCCGCGGATGTAGTGGTGCTCGCCCTTCCTTATCCCGCTGGACGCGAAGTGGCCGCCTCCCTCGGTGCCGCGCTGTCCGGCAAAGTCGTGGTCGACATCTCCAACCCCGTGGATTTCAGCACCTTCGACTCGCTGGTCGTACCGCCCGGCACCTCGGCGGCCGAGGAGATCGCCGCGGTCGTACCGGACGCACGTCTCGTCAAGGCCTTCAACACCACCTTCGCCGGCCCGCTGGCCTCCGGCGAGGTGGCCGGTCGGCCCCTGGATGTCTTCATCGCGGGTGACGACGACGCAGCCAGGGAGGCCGTGGCCTCAGTCGTCACCTCGGCAGGCCTGCGCCCCCTGGATGTCGGACCGCTGCGCCGGGCACGGGAACTCGAAGCGTTCCAGTTCCTTCACATGGCCAGCCAGGAGCGGCTCGGCCTCGGCTGGTCCAGTGGCATTGCCATCCTTCCCTGACGAGTTCGTGCGTGGTCGGTGGTGAGGCGTCGGGGGTGCGGTGGGGTTCGGCGTTCACCTCTGCCGTGCCGGGAGCAGTCCCCGGTCTGCTGGTGGGGCAGTCGGCCCGCGGCCGGCCCGGACGGTGTCGCTCGTGTACGACGTCGCGGAGGAAAACGGACTGCCTCGAATCGTGAGGGGCGTCGTGCCCGGGGCGAAGGATCTCGCCGAAGCGGTGCGTGAGCACGGACCGCTGTCACCCACTGACACCGCGCTCACCGGTGCGGCCGTCTCCCGTTCCGCAGCCGTCGGCTCAAGCGGTGGCAGCGTCGGCACCACACCCCCCAGGCCAAGATCCACTGTGTCGGTGAGCAGGCTCTGACCGCCCTCATGGGATGGCGCCGCCTGCGGAAACTCCGCTGCGGTACCCACCGCATCACCGACGCCCCTGCCGCCCACGTGCGACTCGGCGGTTCGGTCGGCAACGCGCGCCGACCGAGCCGCTCAGCAGGGGCTGTCGGCGCCTTCATGTCCACCGCCCAGGAGCCGGGGGAGGAGGCGTTGCGCCGGGTCTCCGTGAGGTGGATGTCGATGTAGCGGGTGAGGGTCAGCGCGCCCTGGGGGGCGTCGGCCTGGAAGGTGACGCGGCGCAGCAGGCCGACCCCGTCGAGTGCGACGCCTTCGCGGGCGAGGCCTGAGCACCAGAACCACTCGCCCTCGGTGTGCGGCTCCAACGCGCCGATGAGTTCCCTGCCGCCGCTCAGCGCGTCGTGGACTCGTGGACCGGTGACTGCAAGCGCCGATCCTGAACGGAGGCAGCGGTAGGTCGTCTGTCAGTTCGAGTTCTGATCTCCGAGGTGTGGGCACGGCTGGTCGAGGGGTTTGGAGGGGTGGGATCATGGGCGAGTCGTGTTCGTTCGCCCGTGAGGTGATTTCTTGAGGAAGGTGGCACTGCGTCCTCACGCACTGTTGCCTCGGCAGTACGACCACCAGAAGGTTCTGGCGACCACTGTGGATGCCTGGGGCCGAGCCCTCTGGTTGATCTGCCCCGATGCGGAACTCCGTCCACGTTCGTACGGCAGGCCCTACCCTCAGCCCCGCACCCGTCCGTACGACGCGCTTTTGGTCATCGACAGCGGCGGCGCGGTCCGGGAACAGTGGCTGCACGACATGAACTTGAGGGTGACCCACCTGGACGCGCTGCCCAATGACCGGTTCGTTCTGCAGGGCCACGGTGCCGCAGGGGATCAGAACGCGCAGATCTACGGGAGGGACGGGCGGCGACGCCGCAGCTTCGTGATGGGGCATGCGGTCGAGTACCTGATGGCGGACCGACGGCACCATGTATGGAGTGCCTACTTCGACGAAGGCGTCTACAGCGACCCGATCAGCGCCGACGGCCTGGTGCGCTGGGACAGCGGCGGTAACCGCCAGTGGGGGTACAGGCCTCCGGAGGGCATCGAGTACATCGATACGGTCTATGCCTTCAACGTTGACGACGGTGTCGCGTGGGCCAACTACTACCCGACCTTCCCGCTGCTTGAGGCCCGAACCAATGGTGAGATCCGGCTACGGAAGTCCCCTGTGGTCGCTCCCGCGGGCATGGCCGTGCACGGAGAGCAGGTCATCATGCTGGGTGGCTGCCGGCAACCAGATCGCCTTCATCGTTGCCGTATGACAGAGCACGAGGTCCTTCTGGTCGAGGAAGCCTGTCTCACCCTCCCCAACGGCGCACCCCTCAGGGGGTACGCACGCCCTGTCGGACGAGGCCGGCACTTGTACCTGCGTGGCGCATCGCCCAGACAGTGGTACGTGATGGGTGTCTGAGCCGCCTCGAGTGCTCCTGGACCTCGGGACACCGGCACGTTGTGACGCAGCACCTTGGTGTTCCCAAGCCGCAGGCCAATGCCCGATGATCAGCCTCACCACCGCAGGGGACATGACCCCGGTGCTGAGCCTTCGAGCGGTGAACGCCCCGTCAATGCGGGTGAGTTGCCGATTTCACGGGCGTGCGCCCGACTGATTATGATCTTGGTCATGACTGTGCAGAACCCTGACAAAACCCCTTCCCGCAAGCAGAGACTTCAGGAGAGGCAGCGCCGTCAGTTGGCGGTGGTCGACACCGTGGACAAGGCCGAGGCCAAGGTCCGCAAGGCCGAGGCCGAACTGGCCGTGGCCGTCACCGAGGCGGTGCAGGTCTTCGGCGACGAGCAGTCCGCGTCCGAGGGACTCGACATGCCGGTCGAAGCCATCCGGCGCTTCCTCGGCATGGGACGGGACGGAGTGGCCAAGGGCGACGACGTCGCCGAGGCCGATGGCCCATCCTGAACTCGGCGTTGGTGGCGGCGAGGCAGGCCGGGCGCGGCAGCACGAGAGGTCATGACGCCGTCCGCATGGACTCGTGGAAGGACGATCAAGGGCTGGCGTGCGCGGCCCGCCGCTGGGCAACCAAGGCCGTGACCTGCGCGGATGATGTATCGGCACTCGCAGGGTCCGGAGGGGTCCGGAGGGGTCCGGAGGGGGCAAGAGTCCCGTGCACCCTGGCCGGGCAGGCCGGAGCGATCAGAGCCGGGGAGCGGTACGTCCTCGTCCTGCACGCTCGGGGAGGCCGTTTCCGGTTCTCAGGGCGCGCATGGCAAGGGCGCCGGCCAAGGGGCCGGGGGCCAGGAGGAGGAACGCGTAGCGCCAGCCGACGGCGTCGGCGAGAAGGGGGGTGAGCTGGATGCTGACGACTGTGAGGGCGAATCCGATCGCGGTCTGGGCCGTGAGGGCTGTTCCGATGTAGCGGGAGTCAGCGACTTCGCTGAGGGAGGTCGAGAACACTCCGGAGTCGGCGATCACAGCAGCGCCCCACAGGGCGCAGAACGCGACCACGAGCACCGGCGGGGAGTGGACGAGCAGTGGTGAGAGCAGACAGCACAGACCACTGGTGAGCAGGGCTGCCATGGCGGCGGGAGGGCGGCCGAAGCGGTCGGCGCCCCAGCCGCCGAGCAGGCAGCCGATCACGCCGCCGATCCCCATGGTGAGGAACACGGTGACCTCGATCGATCCGGGAAGGTGAGGGGCGCTGTCCGTCGCGGCGAGGAACGCGGGGATCCATGTCCACAGAGCGTAGAGCTCCCACATGTGTCCGAAGTAACCGAGGTTGGCCGAGCGGGGGCCGCGCTGGGTGAACATGGTGAGGGCGTAGCGGGGGTTGCGGGTGGGCGCGGCCGGGGCGGCATGGGGACCGACGCGGAGGAAGGCCAGCGCGATGAAAGCGGCCAGGAGCCCGGCTGCTGCCGCGACCAGGAGAACGCCCCGCCAGGGCAGTGACCCGACGCCGGCGATGAGATGCGGAAGGGTCGATCCGAGTGTCAGGGCGGCGATGAGCACCCCCATGGACTTGCCGCGTGCGGCACCGTGCGCCCAGGAAGCCATGAGTTTCATGCCGACCGGATAAACACCCGCCAGACACACGCCGGTCATGAAGCGGAGGGGAACGGCTGCGGCAAGCCGATCGACCGACACGGCCAGCAGCACCGTGCACACGGCAGCCGCGGCGGCGCCGCCGGCGAGGAGGCGCTGGGGCGGGACGCGGTCGGCGAGAGTGAGGGCGGCGGACGTGAGTGCGCCGGCGACAAAACCGAGTTGGACCGACGCGGTCAGCCATACCGCGTCGGCCGACTTGAGTCCCCACTCGTCGCGAAGCGTGGGAACCACCGCTGACATGGAGAACCAGACGGCGAGGCCGAGTACCTGTACGGCGGCGATCGCGCCGCGTTGTATACCAGCGTTCATGGTCTTCCCCGGGCCGGGGCCAGGCGTCCGGGCTGACGCTCTGGCCGGTCTTCCGGGGAAGGATCTCCCAGCTTGGCTCCGGATACGACACGCCGTCACTCATTGACGCCGGCGCCGGGCTCGAAGGTCGGGTCGAGCGCGTACCGCGCCACCCCGCACGGCTGGAAATCGGCATCGGCGAGGACACGGTGGAGGAACTCCGAGGGGGACGCGTCGTACCAGTGCCACGTGCCCTCCGCGGCCCGCGCGAGGACGGGGTGTTCGCCCGGCCGCTCGGCAGCGGTCAGCCAGCAGTACTCGTCGAAGCCGCGAGCAACAACCTTCTGGCACCGGTTTTCGTTCCGCTCCAGTGAACGCCCTTCTGCGTGGGGCGGGCTGCCGGTGGCCTTGTGTGTCGGACGCGGGCGGAGAGTGAGACGGTGAGGCGGGGTGACCGAAAGGATCACCTGTGAGGGTGGTGGTGTCGGTCGGCGGTGAGTTCGACCAGTGCGGCACTGAGGCGTGTGAGGGCGGGGGCGATCCAGGGTAGGGCCTGTGGTTCTTCCGCGGTCAGCGCCATGTGGCGTTGCCGCGGGGTGGCGCCGTACAGGAGGCTGGTGGCGAGCCTGAGGGTCAGGGCGGTGTCGGGTTCGCCGAACGCGCTGCCGGGCAGAGTGGCGATGTCGTGCCGGTCGAGCAGGGCGGTGGCGAGGTCGGTGCCGGTGGTGATCCCCTGGGCGCGCAGAACCTCACGGGCGGGGGCGAAGTCGGGGTAGAGGTAGAAGCCGGCCTGGGGAGGGCGGCACTGTGCTCCTGCCGAGAGCAGCCGGGTGTGCACCTCGGTGGCGAGGCGGGCGTGCAGACGGCGGGCGGCGGCGATGTGTGCGGTGACCTCCGGTGGGTCGCTCAGGGCGCGGGCGGCCACGGCTTGCATGGGCGCGGCCAGGCTGGACCAGATTTCGCTGGCGACCCCGGTCAGTTCCTGTTGCAGGTGCCGCCCCCAGCGGCCCGCTGGGGTGCGGGCGAAGCCGATGCGCCAACCGCCCAGGGCCAGGGACTTGCTCAGCCCGGTGGTGACGACGGTGCGTTCGCCCAGGTGCTGTACCGGGCTGCAGACGGTGCCACGGTGGCCCAGTTCGGCGTAGATCTCGTCGCTGATGACCGCGAGGCCGTGTCGCTCGGCGACCGCACAGACCGCCTCGACCTGCTCGGCGGGGGCTACGGTGCCGGTCGGGTTGTCCGGGACGGTGAGGACCAGTACGCCCGGCCGGGCCCCGTCCGCACCGGCTTGCCGCAGGGCCTGTTCCAGTGGCTCGGGGTCGGGAATGCCGCCGGCCTCGGCCGGGATGGGTACGGAGACGACGCGGCGGCCGAGTAGGGCGGCCTGGGCCGCGTAGGAGACCCACGAGGGGCAGGGCAGCACCACGTCACCGCCGATCGCGGCCAGCAGGGCGAAGAGCAGAGGCTTGCTGCCCGGGGCGAAGAGGATCTGGCCCGGTTCGGTGGGCAGGCCGCGTCGGGTGAACCAGCCCGCGGCGGCGGCCCGGGCCTGTGATGAGCCGGCAACCGGGCCGTACCCGTTGCGCAGGTGGGCGTCGGCGAGCACCTCGGCCAAACCCGGGGCGACCGGCACCCCGGCCTCCCCGAACCCCAGATGGAGTACGTCGTGCCCGGCTTCACGGCGGGCGTGAACGGCCTCGTCGATGGCGAGCGTGGCGGAGTGGGTCGTCATGAGGAACCGTCCTGTTCGGTACTGAGCTCCGGTGTCGTGGTGCCACAGCGCTCTGCCGGGCCCACGCCCAGCGTGCCCGAGGCGTAGCATCAGCAACAGCGCGAGAAAACGACGGGCGGTTTAAGGAGAACTGATGCTGGACCTGCGGCGGCTGGAGATCCTGCACCGCTTCGCTGCCCGGGGCACCATCACTGCCACGGCCGCCGACCTGGGGTATTCGCCGTCGGCGATCTCCCAGCAACTGGCCACCCTGGAACGAGAGGCCGGCGTCGCGTTGATCGAGCGCACCGCTCAGCGCGCGAGTCTGACCGACGCGGGACGAGAACTGGCCGAGCACGCCGCACGCATCCTCGCCGCCGCGGAAACCGCTCACAGCCGCATGCGCGCCCGCACCGGTACCGTCAGCGGCCGGGTGACCGTCAGCTGTATCCACGCCTTGGCCCCCGCTCTCGCCCCCCACCTGGCCGCGCTGCAACGCACGCACCCCGAGTTGAACGTCGTCGCGCACGAGACCGGCTCGACCAACGCCGCCGCAGCCGTCCTGGACCGCCGCTACGACCTCGCCGTCATCGACGATTGGTCCGCGCACCCACCAGTCGAGGGCACCGGTCTGTCGGTCCACCGTCTGCGCCGCGAGGACATCGTTCTGGCGATCCCCGCGGACCACCCACTCGCCGAGCAGCCCGGCCCGGCCACCGCCGCACGGCTGCGACGGATCGTCCGCGACCAGACCTGGCTGTGCGCCCCCGTCGGGCAACTCTCCCGAGCCGCGGGCGACCAGTACCTGACCGCCCTCAACGCCACACCCCCGCGGCGCTGGGAGTTCGAAGGACTCCACATCCTGGCCGCACTCGTCGCCACCGGTGCCGGCGTAGCCTTCCTGCCCGCCGGTCTCGCCCACGAGCAAGCAGGCGTCGCCGGACTGCGGCTGACTCCCCGCATGCAGCGCACCGTCCTGGCACTTACCCGAACCACCACCCAGGAAGACCCCGCGATCACCGCCTGCCTCCGCGCCGTCCAACAGGCCCTCAGCAGCCGACCCTGAGCAGGGACGAACTCGCGCAGCGCAGTGTGGGGGCCTGGACGCCGCCCGCGCCCGCGGCGGCGCCGGCCGGCAGCAACTCCTCGAATCGCCCGCCCCTGTTGTCGCGGATGCGGCCCCCTGCAGTGAGCCCTTGCCGGTAACGTCTCGTGACAGGTCGTGACCTTCGTCCGGGTGGTGCGGCCGTGCTCGAACTGGAGCAGGACGAGGGCGGCACGGGCCAATACCCCGAGCCCCGTCCGCGCTATCCGGGAGAGACATGACGAGCAGGTTCACCGAGTTGGCCGTTGACTGCCACGATCCTGAAAGACTCGCGGCCTCCTGGTGCGAGGTCCTGGACTTCAAGGTGATCGACCGGAGCGAGGGCAAGGTCGAGATCGGCTCCTGGGTGCCGACCGTTGAAGATGTCCGGGCCCGCCAGATGCCGCCCACCCCGCTGTTCGTCCGGGTGCCCGAGGGCAGGACCGTGAAGAACCGGCTTCACCTCGACGTCCGCCCGGTCGACGGCAGTACCGAGGGCGAGGTGACCGGATTGCCCGGCCTCGGCGCCACCAAGACGGATGCGGGTCGAGGCTCAGATCGGAACTGGGTGGTCATGGCGGACCCCGAGGGCAACGAGTTCCGCGTCCTTCGCACCCGGGCACCGTAGGACCGGGCCGTGAGCGGGCGACTGTGCCCCGACACGTTGCCGAGAAGGCCTCGGTGACCCTCCGCGGTCACGCGTGCGGCTGCCGCCTGCGCCGCCTCTTGCTCCCACTGATTCGGCCCGCCGGCTTCGGGTGCCCCGGCGGCACCTGTCGAAGCGACCGGACGAGCAGTTCACGTCCTGACCACCAGAACCAGAACGGCCGGTGGACGTGACCGTCGGGGTGGGACGGGGCCGACCGGATTCGAACCGGCGTCCTCCCACACGCGGTGAAGGCGCGACAACCTCTGCGCTACGAGCCCCGTCCCGTCAGGGATCATACGGGCCACCTGTGCTCCGCCGCTCTTGAACGGTCGGGACAACGACGGATCACCCGACGTGACAGCGCCGCAGAAGTTGAGCCGGAACCCAAACCCGTGAACAAAGCCCACACGGTGCGCACCGTTTCGGTCGTGGAAGCCACGGGAACCCGGAGCGGCATGATCCGAAGCATCGCGCGTGGCTGCGCCGCAGGAGCGGCCGGCACCACCGCTCTGAACGCCGTGACCTACGCCGACATGGCACTGCGCGGCAGATCGGCCAGCAGTACGCCGGAGACCGCGGTGGACAAGATCACCACACGCATGGGGCACCCGGTCCCGGACACGAGCGGCCGGGACAACCGGCTCACCGGCCTCGGAGCGCTGTCGGGCATCGCCGTCGGCACCGCCACGGGCGCCGCCGTGTCACTGATCCACCGGGCGGGGGCCCGGGGCCCCCTGTGGTTGGGCGGCCTGCTCACCGGCGCCCTGGCGATGGCCCTCACCGATGTACCGATGGCCCGCCTCGGCGTCAGCGACCCCCGCACGTGGTCGGTCCGCGACTGGACCGCCGACGTCGTCCCGCACATCGCCTACGGCCTGGTCACCTACGGCGTGATCACGGCATCAGACCAGCGGCGATGACGCCCGCGACCGGCGCCCGGCTTGATCTCTGACCTCTGGGGCCGAACGACGCGTCGTACGTGATCAGTCGGTGTGGTAGTCGGCGTACGCGGAAGCGGCCTTCGCCCGAACATGTGCTCCGACCGAGGAACACGCACGTTCGGCGTGACGACCGAGACGCCGGGGACGCCTTTGCTCGCTGTCCTGGCCGCGAGGTGCTCGGGCACGGGTTCGGGGCGCCGAGCTTGAAGTCCCAAGGGCTGGAGGCGAGGGGGCGACGCCGCCCTGCTCGAGGTCGGTGTCGGCGTCGGTGAGTTTCCGGTCTCGGTCCGTCGGGCGGTCGGCGAGTCGACGGGGCCGTTTCCTCAGGGCTGACGCTTGCTCGGTGCCTCTTCGCAGGTGATCTCGTCACGCGGGGTGTAGCGCGTGTGGAACGGTTCCCGCTTCACTTGCCGGCCGTCGTCGTGGAAGACCCGCTCCACGGTGACGTCGAAGCCCTCGAGCGGGGTCTGCGGCACGCACTTCTCGGCGGTGCTCACCTTCCTCGCCGGCTGCTGCACGTTGGTGCGCGGCCCTTTGACCGACGTGATCCGGTCGTACTTCTTCGTGCCGAGGAAGGTGACGGTCACCGAGGTGTCGGTGGACTCGGCCTGAAGGTAGACGGCCTTGCCGGAGTCGTTGGTGAACCTCAGGTCCAGGCTGCCCCAGGCGACCGTCGCCTCGCGGCCCTCGGGGTAGCGCTCGATGTAGAAGGAGTGGGCACCGTACTCGACGGGCTTGACGCCCGCGAAGAACATCGCGTTGAAGACGGTCGTGGCCACCGCGGAGACACCGCCGCCGGGCGCCTTGGTGTAGCGGTCGTCGAAGATCATGATGCCGTCGACGAAGCCGTTGGCCTCGGTGCGCTCGCCGACGGTCCGGTTGAAGCTCCAGGTCTCGTTCGGCATGACGACGGAGCCGTTGATGAGTTCCACGGCCCGGCCGATGTTCGTCGTGCGGTAGGCGGCCGGTTCGAAGTTGACGGTGAAGGAGGACATCTTCTCCGTCAGCCCCAGACGTGCCGCGTTCTCGCGGGTGACCTCCGGCTGGATCTGCTGCGTGGTCACCTCTGCGGTGCGGGCGGCGCCCGACTTGGTGAGCAGGGGCAGGACGGCCTTGCCCAGGGCCTTGTCGGTGACCTTCACGCCGGGTCTGGCGTCGGCGACCACCACGACCTTGTCGCCCTCGAGCCCCAGCCGGGCGTTTCGAGGTGTGGTGGGGAGGCTGTTCAGCGCGCCGGTCACCGCAGGGGCGGCGCGCAGGCCCTTGCTGTCGAGTTCCGGCGCGAGCCTGCCGGTGTCGTCCGGCCGCAGGGTCAGGTACTCGCCCAGCACGGTCGGGGGGAGCGTGAACCGCTTGCCGTCCGCGGTGAGCGTGACCGGTGCCGACATCGCCGGCTGCGCGAACTCGCGCACCGCCCGTCGCACCTCTTCCGCCGTGACCTTCGGCCTGGTCTCGCGTGCGGGCAGCACCGTGACCGAGTCCGTCGCGCCGCGCAGGAAGGGGGTGCGCAGGGCGCCGACCGCGGCGTCCACGTCCAGCGCGTACCCGGTGCGCGGGGCGATCTGCTCGACACGGCCGTCCTCGAAGGAGACGGCGCCGTCGCGGACCTCCTGGCCGAGCGTCTTCGCCAGCTCCTCGAAGGTGGCACGGGCCTTGTCCTCGTCGATGCGCACGACCGGCTCGATGTCACCGCCCGAGCGGAACAGCCCGCCGATCACGCTGACCGGATCGGCACCGGTGGACGCCGCCCGGTCAAGGGTTTCCGGGATGTCGAAGGTGAGCCCCGCCTGCCCCGGATCGACCGCGCCCTTGCGGTCGCCTACCTGCACTGCCAGCTTCCGGGGGCCGGCCGCCACCAGGTGCCGCTCCATCTTCCGGGCGGCTTCCTCGCGGGTCAGACCCCCGATGTCCACGCCGCGCACCGTCGTACCCGCCTCGATCTCACCGCCGGTGAGCAACAGTCCGGCGAGATACAGACCGCCGATGCCGACGGTCAGCGCACCGCCCGCCAGGGCGACGGGCGGGAGGGAGGCTATTCGGGGGCGCATGGGTCTCCTGAACGATCGATGTGACGTGCGCCCGATGTCGCGGCACTGTGTGCGAGAGCAGTCGGTCAAGCTACGCACAACCGGGCACCAAAGGGTATATCCCAGGTCGCGCCGGGCGTTCCGGATCAGCGGCCCGAGTGACGAGCGCAACGGCGCCCGGCACGTTCAGCGACCGGCGCCTTCCCGTGAGCGAGCGGACACCCCTGGTTGTCAGCCCTGCTGGAGCGCTCGTTCACGACCGCTCCCGTGCTCGGCGCCGAAGGGAAACCCGCTCCTCTCCATCCGGGGCGCGGGCACGGACCGGCTCGGCCGGGCGGGGACCGTGCCACTGCCCACCGCGCTCGGTCAGGTGCGGCTGCACGGTCCCGCCGACGCCCCCGTGGGTCACCTCCCCGACCTCGACGCCGGTGTCCACCGCCCCTCGGCCGCGGCCGACAGCCTGGCCGCCTTCCTCACGGCTCTGCACCGGCCTGCCCCCACCGGGGCGCCCGTCGGCCGTGATCGCGGAGGACCGCTGGCCGACCGTGCCGAGCAGTTCGCCAAGATGCTCGCCTCGGCCACCGAGCCGGGGCTGGTCCCCGATCCGGGCGCCGTCCGCGCGGTCTGGGAGGACGCCTCCGCCGCGCCCGACTGGGCGGGCTCGGCACTGTGGCTCCACGGCGACCTGCATCCGGCCAACGTCCTCACCGCGGACGGCGCCTTCTGCGGCGTGATCGACTTCGGAGACCTCTGCGCGGGCGACCCGGCCTGCGACCTCGCCGCCGCCTGGATCCTGCTGCCGGACGGTGCCGCCGACCGCTTCCATGACGCCTACCAGCCGGCCCCGGACGCCGCGACCCTGCGCCGCGCCCGCGGCTGGGCGGTGCTGCGCGCCCTCGCCGGGATCCTCATCGCAGACGCCGGCGTCCACGGACGCCCCGGCGGCAAGCCCACCTGGGGCCCACCCGCCCGTACCGCCCTGCGACGCCTCACCGCGGCAGCCCGTCGCTGATCGATCTCCCGCCGTCGCAAACCGGTCGACCGGCCCGGCTTCCTCGTCCGGTTCAGCCAGGCGGCGCGGTCTGCTCCGCCCCGCTGCCGGTTCGGGGACGCCTGCGGGCCGGACGCCTCCTCCTCAGGGTCCTCAGGGTGGCGAAAGTCCGGTTCAGGTGCGCTTCCGAGTGCTGCGGAAGGTGAGAGGGCCGGTACACGACGATCGGTGTGCTGATCAAGGTTGTGGCCCGCCCTCGACCCGTTCGCGAAGCGGGTCGGTCGTGACGGTCGGGGAATTCACCGGTCCGGTCGAAGCGGGCCGGATCACCTGAGGGGCGAGTCGGCGGCCGTGTCGGCGAAGACCGTGGACGACCGGCTGATCGGCGAGTCGGCGAGTCGGTGAACCGGGCCCGGGCCGAGGGTCCGCCGCACCGTGTCGGGTGGCCCCGCACGGGGACAAGGCAGCCCTTCCGTTCCGAGTTCAGCCCAGTCCGCAACGGTCGAGTGAGGCACGAACCCGGTTGAGTCCCTCCGCCCTCCAGTGTTCCCGGTCGGGCATCTGGTCTTCCCGGCGCCAGCGCCAGGCCGAGAACATGGCCCAGTCCACGGCGCGGCACCGGTGGATCAGGTCCTGGTCAGCTCCCGCGTAGTGCTTCTCCACCTCGTCGGGCGCGTGGGCGAGGTCGAACTCGACCGGCCCACGGCAGCACGTGGCGAGGTCCACGAAAAGCGGCCCCCTCTTCGTGTGGAGGAGGTTGCCCGGATGCGGCTCACCGTGCAACAGCTGGTCGCCGGCCTTGTTCACGCTGATCGCGGCACTCAGTCCACTCAGTGTGCTGATGAGGAGTTCCCGGTCGGCATCGGGCAGTTCGGGGGTCTGCTCCCGGTCGTTCACCTCCCTCAGTGCCCCGGCGACTCGATCGGTGAAGTGCGGTGCGTCCAGATCGACCTGGCGCAGGGCGGCGTGGTGCCGCATGAGCACGTCCGCGTAGTCGGCCGGCGCGATCTCCGTCTCCACGGGTTCGTAGTAGGTCCACAACGAGACGGCGAAGGCATCGCGCACATGGACGCGGGGGTCGACCCGAGGATCCAGCCCGGCCACCGGAGCGTCGACCTCCGCGAGACGGCGGGCGACCTCCACCTCGAACTCGGAATCAGCCAGATGTCCCAGAGGCGCGACCCGAGCCAGGACGTCGCAAGGGACCAGGCGCAGCGCGACGCGGTCCGAGTTGTGGATGACGACCACGTCGTCGACCCGAAGGCCCAGCTCCGAAGCGGTCGCCCGTCCTGCCTCGACCGCGCGACGGAGTTCCGAAGGCTCCATGTCGTTCTCCCTCATCGTCGGGTACACATACACGTCCGGGGACGACAACGACGCCCCCGATGTCTTCGCGGACATCATCCGGCACCCGGGTGCGGGGAGAGCCGGTCCCAGTCGGCTCCGCCGTAAAGCCGGACGCCCCGCCCCGGGGCAGCCGCCTCGGCCAGCACCGCCAGTTCGGCACGGTCGCCCTCGTCGACCAGGGCGACCGCGCCCGCGCCGTTCGCCACCGCGTCCTGGACGGCCGGCAGCGGGTCGTCCGACCCCGGCACGCGGACGACGAGAAGGCCGGCCTCGTCCGCCGTCGCCGGCCCGCCGTCGAACCCGCGGTAGACATCGACGTAGTCGACGGCCCGGGACGGGTCCATGCCCGGCACGAGACGCTCCAGCGCCGAGGCCTCCTCGTGCGTGTCGACGAAGCGGCGGAGGTTGGCCTTCCAACCGGCGAACCGCTCGGCTGTCATCGTGCGGTCGTGGTGCAGGTGCGCGCCCGAGGCGGCGCGGGAGTACGCCCATCGCGCGCCGTGCCCGGCGAGCCGGTAGGCGAGCTCCTGGTCCTCGAGGCCCCAGCCGACGAACGACTCGTCGAATCCGGTCGGCGCGGCCCGTTCCAGGAACCACCGGTCGACCGACACGTTGCATCCGTACGCGAGCGACCAGGGATGGGCGAGACACGCCATGTTGTAGGAGTAGACATCGAGCAGGGCCTCGCGGCTGTCCCGGCGGAGCACTCGGCCGTCGGCCGGGTCGGTGACGCCGGGCGGCAGGTGGCGGCGGCCGCCGACCACCACGGTGTCGTTGGCAACCTCGTGCAGGCGCAGGTGCTCGGCGAAGAAGTCGGGCTCCACGAGCATGTCGGAGTCGAGGAAGACGACGACGTCGCCCGTCGTCACCTGCAGACCGGCGTTCCGGGCGCCGCTGCGGCCACGCGACGCGCCGAGCGACACCACCCGAGCGCCGCCGGTCGCCGCGACGGCAGCGGTGTCGTCGGTCGAGCCGTCGTCGACGACCACGATCTGCACCTCGCTGTCGCAACCGGCCGCCGCGGCCGCCAGCCTCGGCAGGACCAGACCCAGGGCGTCCCGGCTGCAACGAGCCGGTATCACCACCGACACGGACCGCCGTCGCCGGCCCAGCGCGACGTTCACACGATCACGCAGCCGCGAGACGGTGTCGTGCGACGACCAGGAGCCCCGGTTCCAGGCCACCGTGCCGAGCCGCAGAGGTGTCTCCGGCCGTGGGGCGTCGGGTTCGAGCCCGGCCCGGTGCCGCCGTGCGCGCCGCGCCGGTGACGCCCACAGGTGAAGGCGCAGCACGGCCCGCGGGAACACCTGGCCGGCGCCGAGCCCCTCGACCACGGCGTCATGGCTGCCGACGAACCGGCGTACTTCGGCAGCGACGGCCGCCCGGACACGCGGGTCGTCCGCGAACGAGCCGGCGCCGGCCGCGTCCGGCCCGTGCAGGCCGTCGATCCGCTGCCCCCGGTACGTGGGCCGTGGGCCGCCCGACGTCCGGTCGGCCCCGAACCGGATGTCGTCGACGGACGCCCGGTCGCCGGTTCGGCGGCACACCACGGCGCAAGCGCGGTACAGCTCGTCGATCGAGCACCACCGCCAGCCGAGCCGGGCGGCCAGGGCGGCGGCCACCGCTGTCCTTCCCGTTCCGGCCGCCCCGTCGATCGTCACGACGCTCGTCGGGGGCCCGTTCCCGGCCCGGTCCGCCACCGGCGGTTCAGCCGGCCGCATAGGCCTCGGCCTGGATGCCGTACAGCTGCGCGTAGCGTCCGCCGATCGCGAGCAGTTCGTCGTGGGTACCGGACTCGACGATGCGTCCGGCGTGCAGCACCAGGATCAGGTCCGCGTCGGTGACCGTGGAGAAGCGGTGCGAGACGACGACGGTGACGGTCCCGGTACGCGCACTCAGTTCACGCGCGCGGGCCATGTAGCGCTCGAAGATGGCGTGCTCGCTGGGCGCGTCCAGCGAGGCGGTGGGTTCGTCCAGCACCAACAGCAGCGGCGTCCGCCGCATCGAGGCACGAGCCAGTGCGGTCTTCTGCCACTGCCCCTCGGACAGGTCCACGCCGTCGAAGCGGCGCCCGAGCTGGGTGTCCAGGCCCTCGGGCAGGCGCTGGACCAGCGCGTCGGCGTCGGCCGCGCGGATCGCCTCGCGGACCGCCTCACGGTCGTCGAGCCGCTGCACGTCGCCGAGGCCGACGGTCTGCCCGAAGCGGATCTGGAAGCGGCCGAAGTCCTGGAACGCCGCGCTGGTGCGGGCGTGCCAGTCCGCGGTGACCAGACGGGCGAGGTCGACGCCGTCGACGCGGATCGTGCCGGCGTCCGGCTGGTAGAACTTGCACAGCAGTTTGACCAGTGAGGTCTTGCCGGAGCCGTACTCGCCGACGACAGCGACCACGCTGCCGGCGGGCAGGTGGCAGTTCAGGCCGTCCAGCGTGGCCCGGTCGGTGCCGGGGTACGTGAAGCGCACCCCCTCCAGGGTGATGCCCTCGCGCAGCACGGCCGGCGTGGGCAGGCCGTCGGCGTCCGCGTCCCGCGCGCGGGCGGCGTACGCCCGCAGCCACAGGTACGCGTCGACCACCCCCGCGCTGCTGGCCGTGCGGCTCACCCGGGCCACGGTCATCTGGATCGAGTCGCGCAGGGTCACCGCGACCGTGATGGCCAACACCACGTCGCCGACGCTGCCCTGGCCGCGCGCGGCACGGTCGAGCAGCATGACGAGCCCGCCGGCGAAACCCGCGGTGAACAGGACCCAGCCGACGACCTTGTAGCCCGCCGCCCGCAGGCGCGCGCGGGTCCGTCCCCGTACCGCCTCGTCCCAGGCCCCTGTCTGCAACTCGGTGACCGCGTCGCCCGCGGCGGAGACCCGGATCTCCTTGCCGCCGGCCGCCTCGGTGGCCAGGTTGAACAGGTGGCGCTGGAGTCGGAACGCCTCGGCGGTGTCCGTCTCCGCCTTGGCGACCGCGTGCTGGCCGCGCCGGTCCAGCCACAGGGGCAGGGCGGCGAACACCAGCAGGAGCAGCAGCCACGGGCTCACCGTGCCGAGCAGCAGCAGGGTGAGCCCCAGCCGGATCGCGCCCGCCACCACGTCCACCACCGTCCAGGTGCCGTAGACGAGGCTCCACCCGCCGGCCTGGACCACGGTGATGCGGTCCAGGACCTCGGTGCGTTCCAGGTGGTCCAACGCGTCGAGGCCGACGATCTCGTCGTTGATCCGCCGGGTCATGTCCAGCGCCCCGACCGAGTCGACCATCAGGATCATCAGCGTGAAGTCCAGGGTGAGCAGGTACGCGGACAGGGCGTACGTGACCGCGGCGGCGACACCCGCCGCCGCGGCGGCCGTGACGTCGCCGTGCACGATGGCGTCGACCGTCGCCTGCAGGGCCAGCGCCGTGGCCGCCACGTTCACCGACGATACGAGCTTGATGGCCAGCAGGCCCGCGGTCCGTCCGGGGTACGCCCGCCGGCACAGCCCGAGCAGTTCCAGCCACAGGCGGAGGTACCGCGACCACCCACCCGGGACGGTCGGCGCCGTCGCGGTCATATCAGTTCGCCCTCCTCGATGCGGTCGTCGTAACCCCGGTTGAACCGGTCGGCCTGGATCGTGAACATCTCCGCGTACCGGCCGCCGGCCGCCATCAGCCGCTCATGGGTGCCGGACTCCACCACCCGCCCGCCCTCCAGCAGCACGATCCGGTCCGCCTGACGCACCGTGGACAACCGGTGCGAGATGAGCACGACGCTCGCGTCCCCCTTGTGCGCCGCCAGCCGCTCGAACACCTCGAACTCGGTCCGCACGTCCAGATGGGCGGTCGGCTCGTCCAGCACCAGCAGCCGCGCACCCGTCCGCACCGCGTACAGCGCCCGCGCCAGCACCACCTGCTGCCACTGGCCACCCGACAGGTCCACCCCGCCGGTGCGGGTGCGCGCCAGGGGTGTGTCCCACCCGTCCGGCAACCGGTCCAGCACCTCGGTCAGACCGGCGTCGCGCGCCGCCGCCCGGACCGCCGCCCGGTCCACCGGCACCGCCGCGTTGCCCAGGGCCACGTTGTCGGCCGCCGACAGGTGGTAGCGCACGAAGTCCTGGAACACCACCGCGATGCGCCGCCGCCACGCCACCGGCCCCAGCGTCGCGATGTCCACCCCGTCCGCCGTGATCCTGCCCCGGTCCGGCTCGTACAGCCCCGCCAGCAACTTGATCAGGGTCGACTTGCCCGCGCCGTTCAGCCCGACGATCGCCACCAGCTCACCCGGCCGGATCTCCAGGTCCAACTCGTCCAGCACCCGTCGCGACGCTCCCGGATAGGTGAACCCCACGCCCTCGAAGCGCACCGGGACGGCGCTCGGCGCAGCGTCCGCCTCCGCCTCGAGGACCGCGGCCGGCGTGCCCGGCCCCAGTTGCGCCCGCAGCCCGTCGAACGCGTGCAGGCTCGCGATACCGCCGATCACGTCCCGCGGTTCGCCGCCGAACACGCGGTACACCGCCGCACCGGCCGACAGCACCGCCATGGCGACCGCGAGCGACCGGTGTCCGCGCGCCGCGGCCTGCGACACCGCCAGGAAGGCGACCGTCATCGGAACCAGCAGCAGGGCCAACTGCCGCCAGTGCGCGCGGATCTGGTGCTTCGCCACGGCGAACACCGGGTCGTACAGGGTGTGGATGTGTTCCTCGGAGCGGTCCAGCGCCCACTGGCCCAGGCCGAAGACGCGGATGTCCTTGCCCTCGCTCGGTGACACGATCGCGTCGTACCAGAGGCCGGCGTGCAGCGCCGCACCGCTGTTGCTGCGCCAGGCGCGGTACCACCTCAGCGAGTCCATCCGGTTGAGCTGCTGGTACAGCACGGCCGGCAGCACCAGCACGGGGATCAGCCACCACGCGTACGCGGCGAGCACCACGGCCGAGCTGAGCAGCGTGATGGCGCGCCCGAACTCGGCGAGCTGGGCCACCGCCCCGGCGCCCGGCGTGCGCTCGGTCCAGTTCTCCGGGTCGGCCCGCGCCAGCCGGATCAGTCTCTGCACCTCCGGCCGCTCCAGCGCGTCGATGGTGTGGCTGGTGGCCGCGAGCCGGGCGACCGCGGCCCGGTGCTTTCCGTCGATGCGCGCCTGCGCGGCGTAGACCAGCGGATCGCGCACCGCCTCCAGCACGTGGCCGAGCAGCAGCACGCCCGCGAACACGAGCAGCGGCGCGGCCGCGGCCGCCAGCGAGCCGGCCCGCACCCCCTGCACCCGGTCGAGGAGATAGGCCAGGGCGATCGCCGTGGCCGGAGGCACCATGCTGGTCAGCACGATCTGGCCGCAGAGCAGGGTGAGCAGACCCGGGCCGACTCCCCGCAGCAGGGCCAGAAGCCGCAGACGGTCACGTACGGCGCTCATCATCGCTGGAACTACCCCCGCAGATTCGACGGCGCGGCCCTGGGCCGGGCGGGCGGCCTCACGTACGGTGCGGGCGCCGGCCCGTTCCCCGGATCGCCGGCGCCGTCCGGATACGCGCCCTCGTCGGCGTGGACGAGCTCGGCGAGGTCGCGCACCCGCAGCTCTTCCAGCGTCGGCACGACGAGGTCCGCCCCCGCCCGCTCCAACTCGTGCGCCCGCGCGGCCCCGGTGGCGACCCCGACGCACCGTACGCCGGCCGCCCGGGCGGCGCCGACGTCGCTGGTCGTGTCACCGATCAGCACGACGCCGGTTCCGCCGAGCACCTGTCCCCGCGTGCCGGCGGCCGCACGGACGGCCGCCACCGCGTCACGGGCGATGTCCGACCGGGCGCCGTGGCTGTCGCCGAAGCCGCCCAGGGCCTCCAGGCCGGGCAGCCCCGCGGCGCGCATCTTGCAGGACGCCACCGCACGCGCGTTGCCGGTGGACAGCCCGACGATCACCCCACGACGCCGCAGCTCGGTGAGCAGTTCCGCGGTCCCGGGAAGCAGTTCGTGGCCGCTGTCGAGACCCTCGGTCGCCGCTGCGACCAGGTCGCACATGTTCTCCACGACGGCGGCGCGCAGGCCGGGCGACTCCGAGGCAGGCACCCCTGCCGTGTGCAGGACGAGGTCGATGGTGCCGGCGTCGGTGCAGCCCGCCAGATTGTTGCCGTTGACGAACAGGTCACCGCCGTCATAGCGGAATTCGGCGCGAATGCCGGAAATCTGCTCGATCGCGATCGCCATCGATCCCATGTGCACACGCTGAAGATAGGTGCCCGGCCGCAGCAGCGTACCGTCGATATCGAAGATGACGGCCGCGCCCCGATCGCTGCCAGGCCATGTCGCGTGGTCCATACCGCCCCGTCCGTCCACGGATTTGATGCGCCGCATCACCGTACCCGAGTTTTCCGGAACACCATTACCGCTGTGCTGGTGAATCGCATTGTTCAACTGGTGACAGGGGACAGTTGAACGCCTTGACAAAGGCTGTGGAACTCGCTTGCCCGCCGTTCACGAATAAGGCGTTGATCGCTGTTTTCCCGAAGATCCAGCACCCGTAGCATGGCGACCGGACCCCACCCTGAGGAGTCGTTCGGTGCCGCAGAGCCATCACGATCACGATCATCACGCGCCGGCGGCCGGCCGGCCTGAGGCCCTCGACACGGCGGTGCCCGACGGCGGGCGGGCACTTCGGTGGCTGGCCGGAGATCACCACGTGCACACGCAGTACAGCGCGGACGGCGTGTACCGGGTGATCGATCAGGCCCGGCACGCGCGGGCCTACGGTTTGGACTGGCTCGTCATCACCGATCACGGCGGGGACGAGCACAGCAGGATCGGCGTCGACGCGGTACATCCGGAGATCGTCGCCGCGCGGGCCGAACTGCGGGACCTGCTGATCTTCCAGGGGCTCGAATGGAACATCCCGAACGCGGAGCACGGAACGGTTTTCGTGTCACCGGGGCCGAACGAGGTGGCCGTTCTCAAGGAATTCGAGCAGACGTACGACGGCTCGCAGATGCCGGCCACCCATACCGCGGAGCAGAACGAGGCGATGGCGGTCGCCGGGATCGCCTTCCTCGGCGAACAGGTGCGGCAGCGTCACGTGGACGCGGCGCTCATGCTGGCCAATCACCCCTCCCACAGGGGCATCGACTCCCCGCACGAGATCCGCGACTGGCGGGACGCGGATCCGAGTGTGGCCATCGGCATGGAAGGCGCTCCCGGCCATCAGGCCGGAGGCATTCCGAAACCGCACGGATTCGGTGGCGCCCGAGGTTATTACTACCTCAACCCGACCGCGGCGTCGTTTCCCGGATATCCGCTGGAAGCCTACCGGTCGTGGGGAGGGTTCGACTGGATGACCTCGACCGTCGGCGGGATGTGGGACAGCCTCCTCGCCGAGGGCCGCCCCTGGTGGATCACCGCCAACTCCGACTCCCACGCCGTCTACCTGGACAATGCCGAGCCCGGCCCCGGCAGCGACTTCGCCGCCAACGGCCGCAACAACGATCCCGTGTACGCGCCGCGGCCCACCATCGACGGTGACTTCTGGCCCGGCTTCTACTCCCGGACCCATGTCGGAGCGGTGGAGTTCGGATACCGCGCCGTCATGGACGGCCTGCGCGCCGGTCGCGTCTGGGTCGACCACGGTGGTCTGGTCGACTCGATCGACGCGCGCGTCCGGGTGACCGGCGGCTCTCCCCGGTCCGGGGCCGTGCTCGGCGGCACCCTCACCGCCCGGCGCGGTACCCCGGTGGAACTGGCGCTGGAGATCGAGCTTCCGGTGACACCGAACTGGGCCCAGTTCATCCCGCGGCTGGCCCGCGTCGACCTCATCCTCGGACCGGTGACCGGTCCGGTGGCCGACCGCGACACCTTCACCGCCCCGCAGACCCGGGTGGTCACCTCGTTCGAGGTCGGCCCGGGCGCGCGGAAGCTCTCGGTGCGCTTCGACCTGGGGCCGGTGGATCAGCCGTACTACGTGCGCCTCCGCGGCACCGACGGCAACCGGACCCAGCCCGGCCTGATGGGCGCGGACATCGATCCGTACGGGCCCGCACTGGACGTGGACGGCGACCAGGATCCCTGGACGGATCTGTGGTTCTACGCCAACCCGATCTGGGTGCTCCCCGAATGATCGTCGGCTCCGCCCGGCCCCGGTGGCGCGGCGGAAAAAACAGCCCGAACCGCGCCCTGTGCGAATACCTCCCGAAAGGCGTCCCGGTCGTCACCGGCCCGGAACAATGGCGAGGGCGGCTTGTGGAATCAACGACCGGCCCCGTAAAGTCCCCGACCGGAAGAAGCCCTCCGAGACGTTCACCGACCTCGTAGAGACACATTCTTCGACGGCCTGAATTCTCAGGCCGATGAATCGAGGAGACGTGGGCCGCAGTCTGCCGGCGTTACCTGACCGCAGACCTCTTTCGTCTTCTGCCGAACTCATCTTCCCACCCGACTTGGACAGAAATTCCTTGGGGGTCCCCGTGATTTCGAGACGTGTTGTGCGGCAGCAATCGGACTTCGCCCTGGACCGGGGGCGCCGGCCCATCGACGGCATGAGGTGGTCGCGATGATCGTGCTCGGCGCCAAGGCAGGTGAGCACGACGCGTGCTTCGCGCTGGTCAAGGACGGCGAGCCGCTGTTCGTCTACGAACAGGAACGGTTCAATCGCGTGAAGCACGGCATGTCGAGCGACGTGTCGGTCCTGTTCGAGGGCCTCGCGGAGCACGGCGTCGCTCCCGGTGACATCGATCTGGTGGCGACGTGCGGGGATCACGGCCTGGTGCCCGAGCGACTGCGGCAGGCGCGCGAGTATCTGACCGGCGCGGCCCTCGAGAGGGCCACGAAGAACGTGGAGTGGCGACACCCGACCTTCCACCGGGTCCTGGCCGCGGCCGGGTTCGGGGAGGACCGGGTCGTCGATGTCAGGCACCACGTGAGTCACGTCGCGAGCGTCTTCTACGCGAGCCCGTTCGACGACGCCGCCGTGCTCAGTCTCGACTGCAGCGGGGAAGCCGACACGGCCATGCTGGCGCACTGCACACGACGTGACGGCATCAGCATCCTGGAAACCATCGGTCTTCCGCATTCGCTCGGCCGCTTCTACGAAGCCGTGACGCACTGGCTCGGATGGGGCTTCGGCGAAGAGGGAAAGACCATGGCGCTCGCGGCGTACGGCGATCCCAAGCGGTACGCGGCAGACCTGTCCGGCCTCCTCCGTGTGGACAACGACGGCCTGTTCGCATTCGACGCGGGATTGACGGACGGCACCTTCTCGTACTCCACGCAGGAGCTGGTCACCCGGGTCTTCGAGGAGCGGTTCGGGCCGCGCCGCAAGCGCGACGACGGGCTCGAGCAGCATCACAAGGACGTGGCGGCGGCCGGGCAGTACCTGTGCGAACGAGTGATGCTCAGGCTGGCCACCACACTGAAGAAGCGAACCGGGTCGAACGCCCTGCTGGTCGCCGGCGGCGTCGCTTTGAACTCGGTGGGAAACGGCCTCATCCGCAGGGAGGGAATCTTCCCGCAGATCGCGGTCTACCCTCAGGTGACCGACGCGGGCGCGGCCTTGGGCGCGGCGCTCTACACCTATCACCAGCGGGAGCGGTCGGGCTCGCACCACTACTGGGAGATGAAGCACCCGTTCCTCGGGCGGGAGATCGACCTGGACCGGGTGCGGGAGGCGGCGGCTGCTGCCGGCCTCGAAGGAGTGCGGTGCGATGACCCGGCCGCGTTCGCCGCGGAGCGGCTTGCGGCAGGGCGGATCGTCGGATGGATCCAGGGGCGGAGCGAGATCGGACCGCGGGCGCTGGGCAACAGGTCCATTCTCGGCAACCCGGCCACGCCGGGAATCAAGACCCGGATCAACGCGGAGGTCAAGCACAGGGAGAACTGGAGGCCGTTCGCGCCGTCGGTCCTCGAAGAAGACCTGAGCACCTACTTCGAGGCATCCGAGCCGCTCCCGTACATGACCGTCGTCGCGCCGCTCCGCGAGGAGTGGCGGGAGAAGCTGGAATCGATCTCCCACGTCGACGGGACAGCGCGGGTCGGCACGGTCGGCGACTCGTTCAACCCCCTCTTCTCCCGCCTCATCCGTGAGTTCAAGCAGCGAACCGGGATGGGCATGGTGCTGAACACCTCGTTCAACGACAAGGGGGAGCCGATCGTGCAGACGTGCGAGCAGGCACTCCGCCTGTTCGCGTCCTCGGGGATGGACGTCCTGGTGATCGGGGACTGGGTGTTCGAGGACAAGCGCGGGGCACGAGTGGGCGACCTCGATCCGCTCCGCATCAACTGCCGCAAACTCCCCGACAGGCCGACGCTCCTGGTGGCACTTCAGGACGCCGACCATGCGCAGCGCGCCATGGACGTCCTCGGCCGCGAGCAGGTCGTGAGCACGTCGGCGGTCTGCGTGGTGGGGGAGAGGGAAACACCGCGCTTCGACGGCGAGGTGGTGCGGGTCGACAGCCAGGACGGTCTCTTCGAGACCGCCGGGAACTGGCCGCAGGTCGTCGTCCTGGTGCCGTGGAGCGCGGACAAGTTCGTCTTCGACCCGGCGGTCTACCACTCCGAGACGGCGGAGACCTCCCGCCGGCTCATCGAGGCCGGCACCCACGACCTGTTCTGGGTGGACCCGAGCGGACAGGTCGTGTTGGCACGGGACGTCCTGTACGTGCACCACGCACAGCCGTCCGGCGTCCCGGCGGCGTACGCCCGTTACTGGCAGCCGGCGGAGAAGTGACACAGCGGGCACCGGGCTCGCCCTGTTACGGCGCACAGGGCCGACGGGGGCGAGTCCGGTGTCCGCTCACTCAGGGCCGGGTGGCCGCCGTCCGCCTCAGACGGCGGCCACGAGCGAGTCCGGCAGTGCGCCGGGGGCCGGCCAGCGGCCGTCGACGATGCGCCGTACCCGGTGCACCGCGTGGCCGGACGGGAGGGAGTCGGCGGGCCCGTCGGGCGGGGCGATGGCCAGTGCCCTTACCGAGTAGGCCAACACGTACAACCGGACGTGCCGGGCGATGTCCTCGGCACGGAACAGTTCCGGATACTCCGTCTCCAGCAGCCGCAGCACCGACGGGTACGTGTCGGCCTCGTTGACCGCGTCGTCGTCGGCGTACTCGCACATCCGCATGAGTTCCAACGAGGGCGGCGCGATCCGGGTCCACTCGAAGTCCATCAGCGAAACGGTGCCGTCCGGCGCCCACCACAGGTTGCTCAGGTTGAGGTCGCCGTGGATCAGCCCGTGCCGCCCGGGATCGTCCACGGCCGGCTCCGGGTCCCCGAGCGCCCTCAGCAGTTGGACCGCCGCCGACATGAGCCCCGCGTCCCCGTGCGGCGTCCGGGCGACGTGCTCCGCGAGGGCCACCGCACGAGCGACGGGCAGGGGGGCGATGTCCGCTCCCACCAGGTCGTCGGCCGTTCCCGCCGCCAGACCGGGCCGGGCGCACACGCCGTCCGCCAGCTCGGCGGGAGGCACCCAGCGGTGCAACGCGCGCAGCATCGAGGCCGTTCGGCGGATCGCCGAACGGCGCTCGGCCGTGCTGAGCGCGGGCCAGGCGTCCTCCAGCGGTTGCCCGGTGAGCCGACGGGTCAGGGAGTACGACAGCGGGTGGCCGTGCGCGGTGGTGTCGCCGTGGCCCACCACCACGGGGCGGCGCACGGTGTCCGGTAACCGCTCGAGGACCGCGGTCTCCCTCCCCATACGGCTGACGTCCCCGCGCCAGCAGATGCGCAGGACGACGGAGCCCAACCGGGCGTCGTCCAGCACCCAGGTGTCGTTGGACTGGCTCTCGATCCGGTGCGGCGCGGTGCGGGGCACCAGGGCCGCCGCGGAGCAGACGTGCTTCAGGCGCTCCGGCATGGTGGGAAACGTCATGCCGCCAGGGTAGAGGGGGCCGTCCGGGGAGGCCGGGGTGGTTCCGGAGGCACTCACGGGGTCAGCCGCATACGCGCCAGGCGGACCAGGTGCAGGTTCTCCGGCCCGGTCCCGAGTGTGGAGACCGCCGCGGTGGCGACGTCCGCGTCCCGCGCGGCGGTGGTCCACGCGTACGTCAGTTCGTTGGCGCCGGCCCGCAGCATGGCGCTCGGCAGCACGACGCGCTCGTGTTGCCACTCGGACGTCACCTGACCGCTGCGGCAGTGATGGCCGTTGAGCCACATGTCGAAACGGCCCCGGGGGAGCCCGGGCCCGGCGACGAGGACGATGTCCAGATGGAGGGGGTGCTCTCCCGAGGCGATGAAGCCGTAGCGGCTGACCGGGCTGCTCTCCCCCGCGACGACGGTGAAGGGCCGGGGCCCGCTGTCCCGTTCCCGCCAGAAGGTGTCCAGCAGATTGATCTCGCCGCGTCGCTCGACCCGGAGCTCCCGCCAGAGGGTGTCCAGTTCCTTCGCCAGCCGTTGTCTGCCGTCCTCGGGGAGCACCCGCAGCGCCCGTTCGGCGAACCCGGCGTCGAGCACGGGCAGGTGGGAGAAGTTCTTCAGGAACCAGTACATGCGTTCCGAGCGGGCCGCTAGGGCGTTGCCCAGGAGCCAGAACTGCGCCTCCGGAAGGGACATGGCGAAATACGTGGCCAGGTCCTCCACGCACGTCGGATCGGTCTCCACGGCACACCGCAACCAGTGCTCGACCGTGTCCGCGGACTGTCCCCAGTGCTGGTTGTGCAACGCGGAGAGCAGGTAGGCGGAGGCCATCTCCCGTGCGGGCGGGGACACCGTCCGCGCGAGCCGTTCGGGCCACCCGGGTGCCGGTGTCAGACCGAGGCCGGTGTACACCTCGGCCGCGATGTCGGCTGCGACGTCCCTGAGCGAGTCCAGCGTGTGGTGACAGTAGTCGAGGAAGATCTCCTTGCCCCACGCGGCGACCCCGTACCGCTCGCGGGCGCGGGCCGGGACGTCGACGATTCGGCAGCCGGGTGCGCGGCCGAGCAGCCGCAGCTGCTCCGCGACCTCCGTCGGGCAGCGCCGTTCGTAGTTGGCCGGATCGGCGCCGACGCTCACCGCCCGGCTCAGCAGCCCGAGGCCCTCGGTCTCGTGCCCGAGCAGGACCAAGGAGCGGCCGACGATCTCCATGGGCCGTGCCGTGGTGCCGCCGTCGAGGGTCGTCATCCGCTCGGCCAGGGCCATGTGCCGGGCCGGGTCCTGGACCACCGTGCCGTCGGCCGGCTCGTCCAGCTGCCGGCGTGTCGCCGTCCACTCGGCCAGGCGGTCCTCGGGCAGCCAGGTCGGCACCACCCAGGGGGCGTGCCAGTCCAGCTGGTTCGTGGCCGGGACCACCACGACGAGCGGCACCCCTGCCGCTCGGCACGTCTCTCCCACCTCGTGGCAGAAGTCCCGGGCGAACGCGGCCATCGCCTCCCGCCGGGCGGCCAGGTAGTCCTCGTACCCGCGTCCGGCGAAGGTCCGGGCGGCATCCTGCCGGGTCTCCGGGTCGTCGAGCCACGGGGTCGAGCGCGGGAAGTTGTTGCCCACGTACAGGACGATCATCGAGCACCGCAGTTCCGTGGCGGCCCGGCACAGTTTCGCCGCGCCCGCGGCCGAGAGCCCGTTGACGGTGAAGTCGACCAGTTCCAGCCGGTCGTCGAGGCCGGCCTCCCGGAAGGCGGCGCGGCACAGGTCGGGCAGCGTCACGACCGGGTCGAGCAGGAAGCCCCGGGCGACCGACTCACCGACGACGGCGACTCGGAACGGCTTCTCCGGGCGTACCGGGATCCGCTCGTCCCTGGGCCAACAACCGCTCTGCCTGGGCCACTCGTCCAGTGGCTGGTCGTCTCGGCGGACCAGGCAGGTCCCGTCCTCCGAGAGCGTCCAGGGGCCGAAGCCCTCGTCTATGATCCGGCGGACCGTACCCATCTCCCATACCCTTCACTGGCCTGTCGAGGTGGTCCATGCGATCCGCCCGGCACACCGGGAGATCCGTGACCGATCCGAGCACTCGCTCGCGTCAGAAGAAGCTGTACAGTTCCCCGCCTTGCCGGAGCCCCGCACCGGCCACGAAGCGGTGCTCCTCCGTCGCGGCCTCCCGCAGCTCCGCGGGCACCGACGCCGCGTCGACCAGCAAGTCCTCCAGGCACAGCAGGTCGAGGGAGGAGCGCAGGAAGGTGCGCAGCGCGTCGACCGGGGTGCAGACCACGGGTTCGTCGCTCAGGTTGAAGGAGGTGTTGAGCAGCACCGGCACACCGGTCAGCGTCCCGAAGCGGTGGAGCAGCCGGTGGTAGCGGGGTGCCACGGCGGCGTTCACGGTCTGCACGCGGGCGGTGCCGTCGACGTGGGTCACCGCGCCGAGGACGTCCGGCCGGCGCACCTTGAACAGGTCGATCATGAACGGCGACGTGCGGCCCATGACGAAGAACTCCTCCGCCCGCTCCTCCGGCACCGCGGGGGCGAAGGGCCGGAACTCCTCACGCCATTTGATCTTGCTGTTGAGGCGGTCCCGCATGTCCTCCCGGCGGGGGTCGGCCAGGATCGAGCGCGCGCCCAGTGCCCGGGGCCCGAACTCCATCCGCCCGTGGAACCAGCCCACGGTCCGGCCTTCGGCCAGGGCGCCGGCCACCGCGTCCACGAGCCCCTGTTCATCGTTCCTGAAGTCCCGGAAGGGCACGCCGGCCCCGGTCAGCAGCTCGGCGACGGCGTCACTGCCGTAACTGGGGCCGAGGTAGGCGTGACGCATCACCGAGGGGGCGGCGGCCGTACGGATCTCGGGCGGTTCGGCGCACAGCGCCGCTCCGAGAGCGGTGCCCGCGTCTCCGGCCGCGGGCTGGACGAACATGCGGGTGAACGCCGACGCCTCGAAGGCGACGGCATTGGCACGGCAGTTCAGCGCGACGCCTCCGGCGAGGCACAGGTTCGTGGTCTGCCGCTGCCGGGAGAGCCAGTCGAGAAGGGCGGACACGGTCGACTCCAGGACCACCTGGCCGGAAGCGGCGATGTCCGCGTGGTGCGGCAGCACGGGGTCACCCGGGCGGCGTGCCGGGATGCCGAGCAGTTCGGCGAGGTTGCTCCGGTAACCCTCCGGCTCGCCGACGAAGTCCAGCACCTGTGTGTCCATCGTGAACCCGCCGTCGGCGTCGAGCTCCAGCAGTTTCCGAAGGCTCGCCTCGTACGTGGGTTTCCCGTAGCTCGCCAGGCCCATGACCTTGTACTCGTCCGAGTTCGGGCGGTAGCCCAGGTACGAGGTCAGACAGGAGTAGAACAGGCCGAGGGAGTCGGGGAAGCGGACACCGCCGAGCCGGGTGAGTTCCGGGCCCCTACCGTGCCAGAACGTGGTCGTGTCCCACTCGCCGACCGCGTCGCAGACGAGCACCGCGGCGTCGTCGAAACCGGAGACGTAGTAGGCGCTGGCCGCGTGCGCCCGGTGGTGGTCCACGAAGTGGATGTCGCCGGTCCACTGGAGACCGTCGCGCAGCCGGGCCTCGGTTTCCTGAGCGGTCACCTTGACCTCTGGTCCCTCGGTGCGCCGGGCGGCTTGCCACTCCTGCCGGGAACGCTTGT
Source organism: Streptomyces viridosporus T7A (assembly GCF_008704515.1). Taxonomy (NCBI): domain Bacteria; kingdom Bacillati; phylum Actinomycetota; class Actinomycetes; order Kitasatosporales; family Streptomycetaceae; genus Streptomyces; species Streptomyces viridosporus. The sequence goes on along the minus strand of NZ_CP023700.1, from coordinate 771,919 downwards.
GGCGGGGAACCTCGTAGAAGGCCAGTCGGTCCACGTCGGCGATGGTGGCCCCGGCCTGTTCCAGGCAGTATCGGACGGCGTTGACCGGCAGTGCCGGGTCGTACTTCTGGCGTGTGAACCGCTCCTCCTGCGCCGCTCCGAGAATGCGGCCGTCGGAGAGGAGGCAGGCAGCGGCGTCGTGGTAATAGGCGGAGATTCCGAGCGTCAGCATGGCAAGTGCCCTTCAGTATCGCCCTGCGTACCAGGCCGCCCGTCGTGGCGTGCACCGGTTCGACCGGGTCGGCGGCCTCGGTGGCGTGCTCAGGGGGTGGAGCGACAGCGGGGCGGGCGCCGGCACCCGGGGCAGGTCCGTGGCACCTCGGCAGGGGCCCGCCGATCCTGGCGAGCGGTGCCCGTACGGCGAGGGAGACAACCGGCGGCAGACCTGGCGACTCCCCGCCCGACCGCAGGGACCACACTAGCCCGCCGACGACCGAAGGCAGAAGATCGCACGGCGACCGCGCGCTTTCGTGAACACCGGGCAGTACGCGCCCGCCACGCTGCAGCCGTTCAACTGCTCGGCGGCGGCAGTTGAACGTGGCCGCGGGGCACGCCCGGGACCCGGCGCCGCGCCCTCGTCCGGTGCCGGTCCGCCTGCTCGCTCAGTCGGCCGGCAGGTGCCCACCGGCCGACACGAGATCCTCGCGCACCGCGCCGGCCGCTTCGAGGAGGACGTCGTTCTCCTCTCGCGTACCGATGGTCACCCGAACGCCCTCGTCGGGGACCACCTTCACCGCGACACCGAACCGTTCGAGGTCCTTCCCGAAACCACCACTGGCGGCTCCGAGCCGCAACCACACGAAATTGCCCTCGCTCGGCGGCACCTCCCACCCCTGGGACAGCAGCGCGTCGCGCACCCGGTTCCGCTCCCGCACGGTTGCCTCGACCCTTTCGCGCAACTCGTCCTGGGCGCTGATCGAAGCCAGCGCCGCCGCCTGGGCGAACCGACTCACCGAGTACGTCACGTGCGTCTTGTCCACCGCTTCGACGATCGGCTGCCGCGCGACCAGATAGCCCATCCGGAGGGCGGCCAGCCCGTACGCCTTCGAGAACGTGCGCAGCACGGCGACGTTCGGACGGTCTCGCAGCAGCGTGAGCCCGTCCGGCACGTCGGGATCACGCACGTACTCGAAGTAGGCCTCGTCCAGCAGCACTGCCACGGTGTCGGGAACCCGGTCGAGGAAGCTCGTCAGCTCAAGGCGACCGACTCCCGGGCCGGTCGGGTTGTTGGGGTTGCAGACGATCACCACGCGCGTTCTCTCGTTGATGCTCGCCAGCATCGCGTCCAGGTCGTTGCGCTCCTCACGGAGCGGCACCGGGCGGGGCGTCGCTCCGGCGACACGGATCAACTGGGGGTAGACGTCGAACGACCGCCATGGATACACCACCTCGCTGCCCTGGTCGCACAGCGCCAGCATCACCTGCTCCAGCAGGCCCAGCGACCCGGCGCCGAGTGCGACCTCGGCGCACTCCACCCCGAGCCAGTCGGCGATCGTGTGCCGCAGTTCGACGGCGCCGTCGTCGGGATACCGGTTCACATGTTCGATCTCTCGGGCAAGCACCTCCACGACGGACGGCAGAGGTCCGTAGGCCGCCTCGTTGGCGGCGAGCTGTATCAAGGACGGATCCGGCGTCCGGACGAACGCGGGTACGACGTCGTGCAGCGTTGCCCGGGAACGAAGCCCACTCATGGACAGCCCTTTCCGTTCGGCGAGACGTGACGAGCCCCTGCCGCTTCATGACCGGCGCCGGGTTCTGCGGGCGTGACAGCCGCCGAACCGAACGGACATCAGGTCGGGTGTCCGTTTTTCCGGCTCGGCGTTCCGGCGAGAGGCGCATGCGGTGAGCCGATGATGCCGCACGGTCACCGACGCGGACAACGGCCGCTCCCGGAGGGGGCGTGGACGTTGGTGCGAGGCACCGGCAGGCGCGTCGTGAGCCTCAGTCGCGCCCGGGCGGAGCCGGCCGGGCGACGGCGGTCAGCAGCAGACCGTGGCGCGCCAGCCAGCGGCCGTGCAAGGAGCGGAAGGAGTGGTGCCCCGGCCGCGGGCCGGGTACGCGCAGCCGAGCGGTGAAGGACGGCCCGTCGTCGTCCAGGGAGATGTCGGTGCCCTGGAAGCCCGGCCACTGCTGAGTCAGGGGGCACCACGCCTTGTAGACCGACTCCTTGACACTGAACAGGAGCCGGTCCCAGCGCACCTCGGGCCGCAGGGCCAGGAGTTCGGCGACCCGGGCCAGCTCCGGCGCCGTCGCGATCCGCCGCAGGACACTCGCGGGCAGCGGCTCGTTCGGTTCGGCGTCGACGCCGAGGGCGACGAAGCCCGTTCGTCTCGCCACCACGGCGGCGCGGTAGCCGGCGCAGTGCGTGATGCTCCCCACCACACCCGCCGGCCAGTCCGGCGCCCGGCGCGGGCCGGGCAGCAGGGGTGCCGGCGCGACCCCGAGGCGGGAGAGCGCACGGCGAGCCAGGTGGCGGGCCGTGGTGAATTCGGCACGCCGCTCCGGCCCCGCCCCGTCGACGGCGGACTCCTCCGCGGGGTGCAGCCACGCGTCGGCGAGGTCGCCGAACGCCTCCGCGTGTTCGACCCCCGGCGGCAGCAGCACCTCGATCACGGGCGGCCTGCCCGGCGGTGTCGGTTCCTCGTCAGGGATACCCAGCTCCAAGTGCGGAAGCGGTGCTCGTCCGTCGGCCGGATGGCCAGGTCCATACTCGTACAGCTCGACGCCGTTCAACCGGAGCGCCGGACACGGGTTGAACTGCTCCGCCGTGCTCGCACGCGCCGCGTCCGGACAGCGGACCTCGCCGAGGATCGGCCACGCTGAGGACGTCTCCGCTGTCACGAGCCGTCATCGACGTCCGGTACGGCGTCGGACGATGTTCCTGGGTTCAGGCGGTTCACCGTCTCTCCCCTGCGCTCAGGGGGTGACGGGGGGTGATGTCCGTGCCGGGTGCCGGGACCGTCCCCCTGGCTGAAGATCGGGGTGCCGGCGCCGACGGATTCGGCATGCTCTTTCGAATCCGCGCCGTGTGTGGCTAGTATCCGACGCGTTTGCGTTTCAGGGATCTTCGAATGCCTGATTCATGTCACGGGGGAAGCGAGAGAAACATCAGCGTGCCGTTCAAGGTGAATATGGGGGTTCTTTCCCTCAGCTGGCCCATATTCTTTCAATTGGCATTCACCTACTGCATGGGGCTCATCGACATCTGGGCCCTGGGGATGATTTCGGATGCCGCGGCGGGATCCGTGGGTTCGGTGAACACCGTCACGACTTTCGTGCTGATGATGTTCTCCTTCATGGGACAGGGCGGCAGTCTCGTGTACGCCAGGATGCTGGGGCGGGGGGAGATCAAGAAGGTCCAGGAATGCTATTTCGTGGCCCTGGTCCTTCACGTCCTGCTGGGTGTGGTGATGAGCGCCGCGCTGTTCCTGTGGGCCGAGGACGTGGCGGGGCTCCTGGGCCTCGAGGGGCAGCACCTGGCCTACGGAACGTCCTTCCTGCGCATCGTCGGCGGCAGCTGCCTGATCCACTCGCTGGGCGCGATGCTGGGCGGCGTCATGGCCGCGAACGGCCGCACCCGGGCGGCCATGTTCGCCGCGATGTTCACCAACGTCGTCAACATCGTCTTGATCGGTGTCCTGGTCCTGCTCCCCGCCGGGCCCCAATGGGGCGTGCGGGGCGTCGCGCTGTCCACGGCCCTCGCCACGGCGGCCGGGCTGCTGTTCAGCGCCTGGCTGGTCTTCCGCCGGATCCGGATCCGGTTCCGGCGGCCCGCCGACCCGCGGCAGGTGAAGGCGCACGGTGCGCTTCTCGTCGCCTTCTCGCTGCCCACCATGCTGGAGCCGGCGTTCTGGCAGGCCGCCCAGATCGCCACCACCCGCATCATCGCCGCGGTCGGGGAGGACGAACTCGCCGCCCGGATGTACACGCTGAGCATCACCAATATGATCGGCATGGTCTCGTCGGCGCTCTCACAGGGCTTGCAGATCGCCGTCGGTCATCTCGTCGGGGCCGGCGACCTGGACCGCATCCGGCGCATCTCCCGGGCGACGCGGCTGGGGGGAATCGCGGCGGCGTCCGTCCTGGCACTGGCGGCGGCGCTGTCGAGCCACTGGATCATGGACGGCTTCACCGATTCCCCGGAGGTCGCCGAGGCGGGCCGACTCCTCCTGTGGTGCGGTCTGCTCTATCTTCCGGCTTCCTCGCTCATCATGACCACGGCGAGCAGTCTGCGCGCCGTGGGACAGGTCAACTACCCGGCCCTGACCGGCATCCTGGTGCTGTGGGGTGTCTTCATCCCCCTGGCCTACGTCCTGTCGTTGCCGTTGGGCCTGGCCATCCTCGGCGTGATGATCGCCATGGCGGTGGACGAGAACCTCCGAGCCCTGCTGCTCATGGTCCGGTGGCGTTACATCTCCGCGCCGCAAAGAGCCGGGCGGCTCGTCAAGGAGCCGAAGGAAGTCCCTTCCGTCAGCGTCTGAGAGATGTCCTCCACATTTCGTGCGAATTACTTGCGCACTCCTCCGTGTGCCCCTTCGCGTACCCCTCTAGTTCTTCTTCGGAGAATGCCGTGAAAGCCAGCCTGGTCATCCCCACCTACAACTCGAAGGACCTCGTCATTCCCTGTCTGTTGTCGTTGAACCACCAGCGGCTGGAGGCGCCCGACGAGTTCGAGGTCGTCCTGGTCGACGACGGTTCCACCGATGGCACCGGGGAAGCCGTCGATGCGCTGGCCCTCACCTACCCGGTACGACGCTTATATCTGCCCCGTACCGAAGAGTCCTGCCGGTCCGCGGCACGCAACGCCGGGATTCGTGCCGCGGAGGGGGAGCTGGTCGTCTTCGTGGACGGCGATCAGATCATCGACCCCCTCTTCGTCCAGGAGCACATCCGCTGCCACCGCACGCGCCCCGATCTCGTGGCCATCGGTTTCCGGGACTACCTGGCACCCGGACCGGTCGATCTGCCCCTCCTCGGGCGCTCCTTCACCCCCGAGGCGTTCCCGCCGGTCACCGCGGTGGACGAGCGTGCCGACGTCATGGACGCGCTGTCGCAGAACCTGGGCAACCTGGCCACCGGGTGGCACTTCCTGTACGGATGCAACGTCTCGGTCCGCAGTGAACACCTGCTGGCGGTCGGCGGGTTCGACGAGGACATCAAGAGGTGGAGCTTCGAGGACGTCGAGTTGGGCTACCGGCTCCACCGGCGCGGCCTGACCCTCGTCCACAACCCGTTCTCGCGCGTCTACCACCAGTCCCACCCCGAGTCCGACGCGGAGCGCTACGCGGACTGGCGGGAGAACTTCGCGTACCTCACCGCCAAGCACCCCGAACTCGACGTCCGGCTCCAGTGGATCCTCGACTCCTACTTCGCCCCCGAACGCGAGGACCGCTCCAGCTGGTTCGACGCCTACCTCCGCTTCGAGTTCGCCTGCCGAGCGGTCGCCGGCCGGCTGCCGCTCGGGCGCTCGTACGAGGTACTGGTGGTGGACGAGAACAACCTGGACGGTGCGGCACTGGAGATCGGCAGGTCCGGCGCGGTGCAGGACCTCATCGTGGTCGACACCACCGACGACCGCGACCTGCCCGTCACCGTCCAGACCCTGAGGACCGGCCGAGAACTGCTGTACTTCAAGAATCCCGGCCCGGAACTGCTCAAACAGGCGGCGAAGTCCTTCGGGTGCGGCGCACTCCTCGACCGTACGGCGGGGAGCTGAGCACCGCGATGCGCACTTTCCCGAACCCCTCCTTCACCGGAGACAGCGCCGACATCAGCCGACTGGTGGCCGAGGTGCGGTGCGGCGAGGTCCCGCCGTACACCCCCTCCCCGAGCCGTGCGAATCGGGCACTGGCCGATCTCCTCACCCGCGACCCGGGACGGCTCGACCCGGCCGCCCCCGACTCGGTCTTCGCCACCGGGCCCCGGCCGGAGACGGGACAACCGGTGCCGTTCCTGCCCCGGGAGCGGCTGCTGACGCGGGACGAGCAGCGCACAGCGGCGGAGTGCTTCGCCCGCGTGCTGGCCGGAGGTGAGCTGACCAGCGGGCCGGCCGTGACCGAGTTCGAGGACGCCCTGGCCGACTTCCTCGGCGTACCGCACGTGGTGGGGACGGGCAGCGGCACCGACGCCCTCGTCGTCGCCCTGGAAGCGGTCGGTGTCGGTCACGGTGACGAAGTGATCATGCCGGCCAACAGCTTCGCCGCGACCGAGAACGCCGTGTGGGCCCGCGGGGCCACCCCGGTCCTCGTCGATGTCGACCCCGACCGCCACACCTTGGACCCGGCCCTGGTCGAGGCCGCGGTCGGTCCGCGCACTCGGGCGATCCTGCCCGTCCACCTCTACGGCCGTCTCGCCGACGTACCGGCCCTGGTGCAGGTCGCTCGCCGGCACGGCCTGCGCGTCGTGGAGGACGCCTGCCAGGCCATCGGCGTCACCGGCGTGGGGAAGTACACGGACGCGGCCGTGCTCAGCTTCAACCCGTACAAGAACTTCGGGCTGACCGGCAAGGCGGGCGCCGTTGTGACCCGCGATGACGAACTCGCCGCACGGGCACGGAGATTCTCCTACCACGGCTTCGATCCGAAGCGGAAGAACGTCAAGGAGGGCGGGTACGGGCTCAACGCGCGGATGGACAACTCGACCGCCGCGGTCGGCCTCGGCCTGCTGCCGCGCCTGACCCTGCGCAACTACCGCAGGGCCTTCCTGGCCCGGCGCTACCTCGACGGCTGCGCGGAGCTCGCGGCGAACGGCTCGGTCCTCCTGCCCGCCTTCGAACCGGACCACGCCTGGCACCTGTTCGGCGTGCGCGTCACCGCCGGACGCGCCGCGCGGGACTCGATCCGTGCCCATATGCGGTCCACCGGCCGGGTGGAGACGGACATCTACTACCCCGTGCTCACCCACCGGCAGCAGACACCCCTGCACCGCGAACTCTTCGGCCAGGTGGTGCTGCCGAGGACCGAACACCTCCACGAGACCGTCCTCCACCTGCCCCTGCACAACGACCTGTCCCTCGCCGAGCAGGACCGAGTGATCGAGGCACTGCATGCCGCCGTCCGTGCCACCGTCCGCTGACATCGGCGCACTGCCGGTACCGCGCAGGGTGCGCACCGTGGTGTTCTCCGACTTCGACGAGACCTATCTGGCCCACGCCGGCACCCCCGGACAGGTGCGCTCGCGACGGCAGCTGGAGGCCTACCTCGTCGAGGCGAGCGAGCGGCACGGGATGCTGTTCGGATGGGTGACCGGCAGTTCGCTCGACTCCGTGATGCGCAAGGCCGAGGCCCACGGCCTGGGTTCGCTGCCGCATTTCCTGGCCTGCTCCCTCGGCACCGAGCTGTACACGGTGCAGGACGGGAGCTTCCGCCCGGACCGGGGCTGGCAGCGCGGACTCCCCGACGGCGCGCACATCGCCGCCCTCGCGGAACGGGCCGTGCGTGAACTGCGCCGACGGGGCGTGCCGCTCGTACCGCAGCCCGACCGCCCGCCCGGCACCAAGGTGATCAGCCACTACTACTACGCCCAGGACGCCGAGCGGGACACCCGCCACCTCGCCCTGATCAGACGGGTGGCGGGTGTGCTCTCTCTCGGGGTGAGCCTCAGCCGCTGCAGTCCGGCGGCCGGCGACCCCGAGAACTGCTACGACGTCGACTTCCTGCCGCCCGGCTGTGGCAAGCGCGGAATCGTCGAGTACGTCTGCCGCGCGCACGGGGTGGACAGCGCGGACGCCTTCGCCTTCGGGGACAGCGGCAACGACCTGGAGATGCTGGCCGCCGTCGGCCGGGGGGTGCTGGTCGGCAACTGCACCGAGGAGGCACGGCGCCGGCACCCGCACGTGTCCGCGTGGAGCCACACGGATGCGATCTTGTTCGAACTGCGAAGGGGACTACGGGTTTGCGAGTCGGAATAATCGGCGCCGGCGGCATAGGCCGGGTCCACGCCGAGGCGGTGCTGGCCGGCACGGACGTGTCACTGGCGGGCGTGTACGACGTGGACCGGGACAGGGCGCGGTCCTTGGCCGGTGCCCTGGGGACGCGCGCTTTCGTCTCCCCGCACGAGCTGTACGAGGCGTCCACCGGCGTGGTCATCGCCTCACCGAACCGGACCCACGCGGGTTACGCGCTGGAAGCGCTGGACCACGGCCGGAGTCTGCTGTGCGAGAAGCCCATGGCGGTGTCCCTGGCCCAGGCCGCCGACATGCGCACCCGGGCGGCGGCAGCGTCCGCGGTCTGCGCCATGGGCTTCAACTACCGCTACCTCAAGGTCGTGCAGGAGGCCCGCAGGCACATCGCCGACGGCACGCTCGGGCGCGTCCTGCACGTCGACATCGCCTTCAAACGCCAGAGCGCGCTCACGCGCAAGCACTTCACCTGGCGCGACGGCGAGGAAGAGCGGTGCACCAGCGGCGCGCTCGGCGACCTGGGCGTGCACCTGATCGACCTGCTGCACTTCCTCTTCGACAGCCGGATCGACCTCACCTGCTGCCGGGTCGGGCTGCAGACCAAGGTCCCGAGGAAGGGGGGCATGGAGGTGAGGGTCGACGACCACGCCTTCGTCAGCGGTCTCCTGGAGAGCGGCCCCTCCTTCGCCCTGACCGCCTCGAAGGCGTCACAGCCGGAGCAGACCGGGTTCACCCTGGCCCTGACCGGCAGCCGCGGCGACCTCGTCCACGACTCGCAGGACGGCCCGGTGCTCCACCTGCGGACAGGGGTGGACTGGGAACAGATCAAACTGCTCGGCTCCGGTGGTCTGGAGGACCCGCCCGGTGAGGTACCCGGCTGGGCGGACTCCTTCCTCGACCAGGTCCACGCCTGGGCAGGTGCCGTGACCGGGGCCCAACCCCCCTTGCATATGGCAGACTTCGACACCGGCTACCGCGCCCAGCGGGTGCTCGAGGAACTGCTGCGGTTGGGAGGACGAGTGTGACCCACCGGCCCAACGGAGAACGCCCCACGCTCGAGGACGTGGCCCGTAGGTCCGGGGTGTCGCGCTCCACCGTGTCGCGGGCGATCAACGGCTCGCCACGGGTGAGCCCCGCCGTGACCGAACGCGTCCGCCAGGTGGTGAACGAACTGGGCTACGTGCCCAACCAGGCCGCCCGCAAACTGGTCACCCGCCGCAACGACGCGGTCGCCGTCGTCGTGACCGAGCCGCAGAACCGGCTCTTCGTCGACCCGTTCTTCGACCTCCACCTGCGGGGCATCCGACAGGAACTCGTCCGGCAGGGAGCACAGTTGGTCCTGCTGTTGATCGAGGAACCGGACGACTACGCGCGCGTCGGCAACTTCCTGGGCGGCAGCCACGTCGACGGCGCGCTGCTCTTCTCGCTGCGCGCCGACGACCCGCTGCCGGAGATGGTCACCCGGATGGGGCTGCCGGCCGTCCTCGGCGGCCGTCCCCTCCTCGGCGCGGGGGAGAGCGACGGCGGTTACGCGTACGTCGACGCCGACAACCGCGGCGGAGCCAGGGAGGCCGTCCGCCATCTCGTGTCCCTGGGCCGCACCCGTATCGCGACCATCACCGGGCCGCTCAACCAGGCGGCCGCGGTGGACCGCCTCGACGGTTACCGGGACGTGCTGCTGGACAGCAACCCCCATCTGATCGTCGAGGGCGACTTCACTTTCCAGGGGGGTGCGGACGCCATGTCCGCGCTCCTCGAGAAGTCTCCCGACCTGGACGCCGTCTTCGTCGCCTCCGACCTGATGGCCGGCGGCGCCCTGCGGGTCCTGCGGGACCGCGGCCGCAAGGTGCCGGACGACGTGGCCCTCATCGGCTTCGACGATCTGCCCCCTCTCGTCGAGGCGATGGACCCGCCGTTGACCACCGTGCACCAGGACATCGAAGGCATGGGGCGTCTGATGGCCCGGCTGCTGTTCAGCCGGACCTCGGATCCGTCCGAGGACGGTGGCATCCAGCCGCTGTCCTCCGTGATCGCTCCGACCCGTCTGGTCCTGCGGCAGTCCGCCTGACCGAACCGCCGCTCACGGACGGAACGGCCTTGCCGGTGAGCCGCGTCGGACCGCGGAGTCCTTCCCCCGACACCGGCGGCATCGAGGCAGCCCGTGACGGCCGCGCTCCCGGGCGCACCGCGCTTCGACCCGGCCCGGGAAAGGGTCCGCCCGTCGGCCGCCTGACAAGCGGTTCCCGCCACCCCGCCGGAACAGCCGAGGACGTGGGGCATGGACCCGGGTCCCCTCAGCCGCCGGTGATGGCTTCCGCCGTATGCGCGGCGAGGGCGAGGATGGTCAGAGACGGATTGGCGGCGCCGGCCGTCGGGAAGGTGGCCGGCCCGGTGACGAACAGGTTGCCGACCGAGGGGGACCGGCCGCCGAAGTCCAGCCTCCGCCCCAGCGGTACCGTGCCCGCCTCGTGGTCGGCGGTGCCCAGTCTGCTGACGTAGTGGTGGGCCGTGCCGGTGGCGAGGGCGGCTTTCGCGGCCGGATCGAAGTCGACGAGCCCCCGCTCTTCCGCGATACCGACGTCCAGTGCCTCCAGCAGCTTGCCGGTGATCTCGTCGCGCCGACGGATCTCCTCCTCGTCCGCCGGGGAGAAGGAGGCGGTCACCTGCCCGGCCCAGGCGGTGTCCTCGCCCGAGGCGGTGCGGTCCGGCGGGTCGAAGCGGACCTCGTCGCGGAAGGGCTCCTCCTGCTGAGCCATCCACCACAGGTCCAGTACCGGTTCGGCCAGGCCGGCCGCGTGCACCTCCATGAAGAGATTCGCGTTCAGCTCCTCCTCGTGGTCGGACCAGAGGAAGCGGTGGTCCGAACGGGTCCACCGCTCGGCGAGCGCGCTCGGCAGCGGTACCGCGTAGCCGTGGGTGACGTGGTCGTTGAGGCCGGGCCAGCGGGTGACGGCGTCCCCGGCCTCGGCGAGCGCCTGGGCGCAGAGCCGGGTGTTCTCCAGTGTGCCCGCCGCCAGGACCACCACGTCGGCGCGGACTTCCCGGATCCCGCCGTCCGGGGTCGCGAGCCGCACGCCTCGGACGCTTCCCGCCTCGACCAGCACGCTGATCGCCCGCGGGCCGGACACCACTCTCGGCAGCTCGAGGCCGGCGTGCCGGGCGAGCCCGCGGTGCGCCCAGGCCATCAGCGGTGAGTACGCCCATACGAGGCGGCCGTCCGGACCGTCGACGGACCAACCGGCCTGGGGGACCGGTTCCAGCGACAGGTCCGGCCAGAGGGCCCTCAGCTCCTCGCGCGGATCGTCGGGCGCCCTGTCCGGACGCGCGTCGCCGCAGGTGCGCCGCCAATCCAGCAGTTCCTCCGTGACCGCCCGGTACGAGCCGGGCCCCTCGGCGAGCAGACGGTCCGCCGTGTCGTTCGGCCAGTGCCGTTCGAGCACGCGCCGGCTCACCGGAAGGAGCACTCCGTGCCAGCAGCGCGAGCGACCGCCGAGGGGGCCGGTCACGCCGGGGAGTTCCGCGTAGTGCGGGGAAGCGGAACGCCACCAGGGGGGCGTATCGGGCAGCGGCACCGTATTCGGAGTTCGGGAACGGTGCTCGAAACCGGTGAACGGCCCGGGGTCGACGACGACGATGTCCCGCGCACCCCGTTCGCTGAGTTCCAGAGCGGTGCCCAATCCGCTCATGCCGGCCCCGACGACCAGGACCGAGCAACCCTCCGGTATTTCCGCCTGACTGTGGATTCCTTCGGATATCCGCACGTACGGCTCCCGTTTCGGTGGTGATGTCGCTGAGTGGCGGCGTCGAATGCGGACGAGCGTGTCCCTCCGACCTGTGGTCTCGGAGGATGCGGAGTATCCCGGCGCCTACTGTGCTTGCATGGTCCCGAACCCGGCCGCGCCGCACGGCACGGAAATTCTGTACGAGGGTGTCAGCCCGGTCAAGAATCCTTGACTTTGCCCGCACTTCACCGCGCGGACTCACCGTTCAACTGTGCCCGTTCGCCAGTTGAACAGAGCTTCTCCTCGGGCATCCTGACGGCATGCCCGGCCAACCGGACCTGTGACGGTCTTCGGTCTTTCGTGGGAATTCCCAACGTCGGAAGGTGCGCAATGGGACGTTCGATTCGGCAGATCGACACTGATGGTCGCGGCGTTTCCCGGCGGCCCGCGGCCGACCGGCTGGCGGTCGACGGCGGCATTCCGGTGCGTCCGGCCGACCGCCGCTGGCCGACCTGGCCGATGCCGGCGCGGAATGCCGGGCCGCTCCTGGAATCGGTGCTGCGGGGCGAACGGTGGGCGATCACCAGTCCGGCGGGCCGCGAGCTGTTCGAGCGCCGGTTCGCCCGCAAGTTCGCCGACTACGTCGGGACGCGGCACTGCGTGCCGGTGGACCACGGATCGAGCGCCCTGGTGGTGGCCCTGGAGTCGCTGGGGCTCGACCACGGCGATCGGGTCCTGGTCCCCAGCCTCACCTGGGTGGCCACGGCGAGCGCGGTGCTGCGGGCCGGACTCGTGCCCGTGCTGGTGGACGTCGATCCGCTGACCGGGTGCATGGCGCCGGAGCACCTGGACTTCCGCGGGGAGCCGCGCGCGGTGCTCCCGGTCCACTGGTCCTGCGCCATGGCCGACATCCCCGCGATCTCCGCGATGGCGGCGGCTCACGGGGCGAGCGTCGTGGAGGACGCGGCGCAGGCGCACGGTGCCGAGTGGCTCGGGCGGCCCGCCGGATCACTGGCGCTGATCGGCTGCTTCAGCATGCAGCAGTCCAAGGTGCTCACCGCGGGTGAGGGCGGCGCGGTGGTCACCGACGACGACCGGCTCGCTTCGGTGATGCAGGAACTGCGCGCCGACTCCCGCCGGTACACCACCTCCGAGGACGCGCCCCAGGGACTGGAACTGGAGGAGAGCGCCACCATGATGGGCGCCAACCTCTGCCTCAGCGAGTTCGGTGCGGCACTGCTGTGCGCCCAGCTGGAGGTCCTGGACGAACAGCACGAGATCCGCAACCGCAACTACGCGGTCCTCAGTGGGCTGCTCGAGGCCGTCCCCGGCGTCCGGCTCCTGCGCCGGCGTGCCGAGCAGACCCGTATCTCCGTCTACGAACTGCCGATCGTGTTCGACCCACTGCCTTCGGGCATGACCAACGGCGACGTGGCCGAGGCGTTGACCGCCGAGCTGGGCGCCCGCTTCTACCCGCCGCGGGAACCGCTCAGCCGCAGCAGACTGCTCCGGCCGTGGACCAAGCCGACGCTGGGTCCGCTGGCCGAGCGCTTCGTCGCCGAGAACCGCGGACGCGAGTTCCCGAACGCCGAGTACCTGGTCCGCCACTCGGTTCTCACCCATCACTCCACCCTGCTCGGCGACGAGCAGGACATGGCCGACATCGCCGACGCGGTCGCCAAGGTGGTGCTCAGCCGCTCATGAGAGCCCCTGGGGGTGTCGAGGGAATCACGGTGATCACCGTGACCCGGGGTCGCCCGGATCTGCTGCGCCGCTGCCTGGACACCGTGCGCAGGCAGGACTTCCCGGGTCCGGTGACGCATCTCGTCGTCGTGGACGACGACGAGCCGCGTTACCGGCCGTTGGCCGAGCACACCGCGCGGAACGACACCGTCCGGGACAGGTCGACGGTGTGGCACTTCAGGCCCCGGTCGCCCGGAGACGTCTCCGGACCCCCGGTGCTGTCCCGACTCCGCAATGCCGCGGTCGAGCTGGCCGACACCGCACTGATCAGCTTCCTCGACGACGACAACCTGCTGGAACCGCACCACCTCTCCAGCCTGTTCAGGTCCATGCGGCGCAGCGGCAGCCCGGCCGTGCACTCCCAGTGCCGTCTGATCCACCAGGACGGCACACCGTATCTGGAAGCGCTGCATCCATGGGTCCGCGACGTCGAAGCCGCCCGGGCCCGGTACCTGGAGCTGCGCAGGCCCTGTGTGTACGTGCCCTGGTCCAACGTCCTGCGCGACCAGGTCGAGGCGAACGGTGTGGCCGGCCGGGTGCAGAACGCCGACACCAGTGAATGGCTGTTCGAGCGGGCGCTCCTGCGGGCCGTCCCCTTCCCGGAGACCTACGACGTCGACGACTGGCGCAATGTGGTCGGCGAGGACAACAAGCTCCTGCGCGCGCTCGTGGAGGCGGACGTCCCCATGGTGAGCACCCACATGCCGACCTTGCTGTACACGCTGGGCGGCTACTCCAACGCCTTTCGCGACGACGCGGTCGAGGGGGAATGGTGACCGATTCGCCGATACCGGGCTCGGTGTCCGACGCGGAGGCGTCCGACACGCTCGCGTGGCTGTCCTCGAAACTCACGCCGATCCGGGTGCTGGACGTGGGGGCGCGCGGGCTCCCCGCCTCGTGGGACCCGCTGAGCGGTCTCGTCCGGAACGTCGTCTGCGACCCGCTGGCCGACGCCACGACGGACTCCGGCGACCACGTGGTGAACGCCGTCGCGGTCTCCGTGCACGGGGGACCCGAGGAGCTCAACGTGACCAGGGACCCCGCTCGTTCCTCCTTGCTGGAACCCCACCGCGCTGTGGTGGCCCGGTACGGCAGCGCGGCCGACTTCGACGTGTGCGAACGACGCGCCGTCCCCTCCCTGACGCTGCGCCAACTGGCCAGGGAGTACGACTCGTTCGACGTCCTGAGGCTGACCACCCAGGGGCTCGAGTACTCCTTGCTCAGCTCCGACCTGGACGCGGTACGGGACGCGGTGTGCATCGACGTGGCAGGCGGCCTGGTCGACAACTACGTGGGGCAGTACCCGCTGGCGGTGGTCGCCCCCCTGCTGCGCGGGCTCGGCTACTCACTGATCGACCTGAGCACACAGTCACGACCGGCCGCGGCATGGGGAAGCACGGTACGGCACCAGCCCGTGGAGTACCGCGGGCTCTGGGTGAAGGACGACCTGGTGTGCGGCACCGAGACGACCCGGCTGGAACAGGCCGTCAAGCTCCTCGTGCTGAGCAAGTTCCTGGACCACCACGCCTTCGGCCACGAGCTGGCGAGTGCCCTGCGGCAGCGCGCCCTGCTGCCGCCCGGCCCGGCCCGGGCCCTGGCCAAGGCGGGCTTCTGGGCGCTGCCGTGGTCACTCTGAGAATGGATGGGATATGAAGCTGCGCAAGGCATCGGCAGGACAGGCCGTCTACCACGACTTCATCGTGGCTCCCCACACCTCCGTTCCGGCCAAGAGGCTGTTCAACTGCTTCGTCGTCGAAGGACCGGTCGACCCGGTGAGGCTGGAGCGGGCGATCCGGCACGCGATCGCCACGCACGAGGCGCTGCGCACGTCGCTGGAGGACGTCGACGGCGAACTGACCCAGGTGATCCGGGAGCCGTCCGAGATCACCGAGGCACCCATGACGACGGTCGACTGGGACGGCTCGCTCGACTCGGTCGCCGGCATCGTCCGCGGCCTGGACAACCGGTGGACCGTCCCCCGGGAACTGTCGATGCACGTGGTGCTGGGACGAGCACCCGGTCCGAGGACACTCGTCGCCTGCGTCCTGGACCACGCCTGCTGCGACGGGATGTCCGCGGAGATCGTCACCGACCTGATCAGGGCCGAGTACAACAGGCCCGGCGAAGAAGCCCGTCCCGACCGGGTGACGCAGTTCTCGGACTACTACGCGTCGATGCTCCAGGACGGACTGGAGACCTACGACGACTGGCTGCGGTCACTGGAGTCCTCCTCGCCCGCGCTGCCGCAGTGGATGCTCGACCGGAAGCGGCCCAGCGGCGAGGCCTGGACCCGGGAGCGGGAGCTGAGCTTCTCCGATGCCACCGACGAACGGCTGCGGTCCCTCTCCAAGGAGTACGTCTGCACTCCCTACGAGATCATCACGGCGGGTGTCGGCCTCTACTTCCGCCGTGCGGACGGCGCGCCGATCCGGCTGGCCGTCACCCACAGCGGCCGCCACCGCCGGCACGGCTTCGACGTGGTGGGACTGCTGCGGAGCCAAGTGGTGGACGTGGTCGACAGCAGCCGGTGTGAGGACGTCCGGTCCTTCCTCACCGCGCGGCGCGACGAACTGCGCCGGGGCATGACGCATTTCGGCAGACTGCCCGTCGAGGAGGTCTGCCTCCGGGCGGGGGTGAGCACGGGATGGCGGGCGGGCTCACCCGGGCCGTGGGAGGTCGAGCTGAACGGCATGTACGAGGCCCCCGCGCCGGAGGCCATGGACGGTCACGAGGTGGTTCCGGCGCCCGACTTCCTGGAAGACGCCTACTGCGAGAACGGGGGCACCACGTTCTTGCTGAACCTCTTCCTGCGCCCGGAGCGGGTGGACGCGACACTGCGTTACGTCGACCCGCCGGTGTCCGAGGAGATGGCGAAGCGGGTCGGGGCCGACCTGGAGGCGATCGTGGAGTTCCTGGCTGGCGATCCCACCCGGTCACTCGCCGAGGCGCCCGCGTTCTTCACCGTGGCGGAGGACTTCCGGCCGCTCGCGCCCTGACCGGGCGGATCGCCGGACCTTCGGCGCCGAGGAGCCGTCGCGCCGGCGCCGACCAGCTGCCGGATCACCGAACACGGTTCGACCGCGGATGCGGACGCGGTGGCGCGAACAGCCCCCGGGCCCGTCACGGCACGTCGCGTGGTCGTGCGCGCCCCTCCCCGGACCGGGGCCGGCGAGGGCTCCTCGACGTCCTCGCCGGCACGGTCCCGGCCGCCGAGCGGATCACGCCGGGTTCGGCCGCGTTCGACCGTCCGCGGCGGGAGTCGAACGCCGTCGCGGTACGCGCACCCGGGGTTCGGCAGCGAGCAGGGAAGTGAGAAGTGCGACTGGGACAGGAGAGCGTCATGCCCACAGGGCCAGAACGTCGGTCCTTCGCGGACATCGCCGAACGGTCGGAGGCGGCCGCGCGCGCCGTGCCGGGGGTCACCGCCCTGACGGTCACCGTCGGCCGACGCCCCGGCCCACGCCCGAGGCCGGTCCCCACCCGTACGAGCGCGCCGGACCCGGTCGCACACGACGGGGCCGCCGGACTCCCGCCGGCGCAACTGGACGGCGGTCCCTGGGAGCCGCCGTCGACCGCGCCCGCCACCCTCGTCGACGCGCTGACGCGGGCGGCCCGCGGCGACCGCGGCACCACGTACGTGCTCGGCGACGGCAGCGAGGACCGGCAGACCTACCGGCAGCTGCTGGCCGACGCCACCCGGGTCCTGTCCGGGCTGCGGGCGAACGGGCTGGCCGTGGGCGATTCGGTGCTGCTGCACTGCGATGACAACCGCAACTTCGTCACCGGGTTCTGGGCCTGCGTGCTGGGCGGTTTCGTGCCCACCCCGATCGGGGTGGCGCCGACCTACCGCTGGGACACCGCCGTGACACGCAGGCTGCGCGGCGCCTGGGAACTGCTCGACCGGGCACCCGTGCTCACCGACGCCGCCCTGGCCGATCAGGTGGCCGGGCTGCGCACCTTGTGGGACACGACCGGTTTCGACGTCCTCGCGGTGGAGGACCTGCGTGCCGCGGAACCGGGTGAGCCGCACCGCGCACTGCCCGATGATCCCGCCGTTCACCTGCTCACCTCGGGCAGCACCGGGGTACCCAAGTGCGTCCGGCACACGCACCGCACCGTCGTCACCCGCGCGTACGTCAACGTCGCCGCCAACGGCTTCGGCCCGGAGGAGGTGACCCTCAACTTCATGCCCCTGGACCATGTCGCCGGCATGGTGATGCACAACGTGCGTGACGTGATCATGGAGTGGGAGCACGTCAACGCGCGCACCGACAGCTTCGTCGCCGATCCGCTGCGCTGGCTGGACTGGATCGAACGGTACCGGGTCACCAACAGTTCGGCCCCCAACTTCGTCATCACGCTGATGACGAACCTGGCGGCCGAGATCTCGCAGCGGACCTGGGACCTGTCCAGTCTGCGCGACATCACCAACGGTGGGGAGGCCATCGTCGGCCACACCACACAGGAGTTCCTGCGGATGCTCGCGCCGCACGGCCTCGCCCCCGATGTGATGCGGCCCGCGTGGGGGATGTCGGAGGTGTGCGGTGGCATGGTGCACTCGACACTGCGGGCCGACCGTGAGCCGACCGGCGTCCTGACCATCGACGCCAGGACGCTGGGCGGGACCCTCGCGCCACTCGCCGGGCCCGCGCCCGGCCACCCCACTTTCGCCGAAGTGGGTGTTCCCGCCCCGGGCACGTCGATACGGGTCGTCGACGACTCCGGCCGGGTCGTGCCCGAGGACCGGATCGGCCACCTGCAGGTGCGGGGCGTCACCCGGATGACCGGATACCACAACAACCCCGCGGCCAACGAGGAGTCGTTCACCGCCGACGGCTGGTTCATCACCGGCGATCTCGCCTTCGTCCACCGGGGCAGGCTGGTCATCACAGGGCGGGAGAAGGAACTGGTCGTCGTACGGAGCGCCAACTACTCCTGCCACGAGATCGAGTCCGTCGTCGAACAGGTCGACGGTGTGCTGCCGACGTTCGTGGCCGCCTGCAGCGAGTACGACCCGGACACCGGAACGGACGAGCTGGTCGTGCTCTGCGTGCTGACGGCGAAGACCCCGCGGGAGCGCGGCGAAGTCGTCTCCGAGATCCGTGCCCGGCTGTCGAAAGAGGTCGGTCTGCTGCCCCGTACGGTGGTCCCGGTCCCGCGGGCGGCGTTCCCCAAGTCGTCGGCGGGGAAGATCGAGCGCAAGCGGCTGCTCGCCGACCACCAGGCCGGCGCCTTCGACCACGAGCTGGCCGAGTTGTCCGCCGCCGGCCACGACCACGGCGACGACGACGAACCGGCGTCGTGGCTCTTCACGACCAAGTGGGTACGGGCAACCGCCGACCCGGGACCGGCGGGCTCCGGTGTCTGGCTGGTGTTCGGCGAAGGCGATCTCGCCGCGCGCCTGCGCGCGGCTCGCCCGGACGGCGGCCCGGTCGTCCCGGTCACGACCGGTACCACCTTTCTGCGGGACGCGGGGAGCTACCGGGTCGACCCCCTCGACCCGGCACACCACGCCGAGCTGCTGGCCGCGGTCCGGCGCGAGCACGGAACACCCGGCGCCCTCGTGCACGCCTGGGCGACCGGTGCCGGGTCCGCCGCCTGCGCGGGCACCCGCGGCCCCGACCTGCCCGCGGGGTCCCTGCACAGTCTGATCAAGGCGCTCGGTGACGAGCGGCTCCCGCTGTACGTGGTGACCAACGGCGCCCTCGCCACACCGGACGACCCGGTGGAACCGGTGCACGCGACCGTCAACGGCCTGGTGCGCACGGCCAACGCCGAAGGCGGCGCGCCGTGGGTCCGCCAGCTCGATCTGCGCCCGGACGACCCCGACCCGGCAGCCTCCGTTCTGGCCGAACTCGGTGATCGGGGCGCGGACGAAGTGGTGGCCCGTCGCGACGGGCGGCGGCTGGTGCCCCGGCTCACACCGCTGCACGAGGCCGCACCGGACGCGACGCACCGCATCCGCCCGGGCGGCCTCTACCTGCTGACCGGAGGTCTCGGCGAGATCGGCGTACGGCTGGCGCGGTTCCTGCTCACCGAACACGGCGTACGGCTGGTCCTGACCGGCCGTTCCGCTCCGACGGGTGACCGGGCCGGACGTCTCGCCGAGCTCGCCGGGCTCGGCGACGTCGTCCACCACCAGGCGGACGTGACCGACCTGGACGCGATGCGAGCCGCGGTGGCCGGGGCCGAGCAGCGGTTCGGGCAGGAGCTGGACGGCCTGGTGCACCTGGCGGGCGCCGGCTTCGATCACTACTGGCAGGACCTGGGGGCGCACCTGCTCACCGCGGAGGACGCGGCGGAGTTCCGGCGGATGTTCCAGGCCAAGGTCACGGGTACCGAGGTCGTCGCCGAGGTGCTGCGGGACCGGCCGGACGCGCTCCTGGTCCTGTTCTCCTCCGTCAACGGTCACTTCGGCGGCACGGCCTTCGGCGCGTACTCCTCGGCGAGCGGGTTCCTGCCCGCGTTCGCCGCGCACTGGCGCCGCCTGGGCCGGCCCGTCCAGTGCCAGTCCTGGAGCAGGTGGACGACGGACCAGGACGGGGGCGTCGGTCTGGAGGCCCTGCGGCGGCACGGCTACCGGGAGATCGACCCGGAGCACGGTGTACGGCTGTTCCGTACCGCGCTGGCCGATCCCGCCGAGCACGTCCTCATCGGGCTCGACGACCGCAACGAGCACATCGCGCGTGAGCTCGATCCGGCCTTCCTGGGACCGTTGCAGGTGACCGTGTCCTACCACGGCCAGGCGCCGGGCGACCGGGTCCGCCAGGCGGTCGTCTCCGCCGTGGGTTCCGGCGTGGCCGTACGAGTGGAGCCGGCCCAGGCCGCCCAGGCCGCCCAGGGGGGCGATGGTCCGGAACCGGTCGGTGAACTCGAGCACGCGGTCGCCGAGATCTGGCGGGCGGCCCTGCGGTCGACCTCGCTGAACAGCACCGATCACTTCTTCGAGCAAGGCGGGAACTCGTTGACCGCGATGCGCCTGGTGGACCGGTTGAACGTCGCCTTCGACGTCCAGTTGACGGTGCAGCACCTCTACGACCACCCGACGGTCGAGAAGCTGGCCCGGGAGATCGAACGGCTCCGTGTGTCGCCGCGGAGCCGGCCGTGAGCCGACCGCGGACGTGACACCGCGAAGGACAAAACGGCCACTTGTTAGTAAGCGTTTTCATACCCACCGCCTTCGTTGAGCATGAATAGGCCAACTTGGCGCGGAGGGATGTTCTCGGCCGCCTGAATCTTGCTGACACGTGATTGAGTGCGGAGACTGGTGGGGCAGGTGATCGAGGAATTGTGTCGGGTGACAGATGTCCATAAGTGGGCGGCAGGGAGTCTACGTGGCAGAGATGCACTATCGGGGTTTGGGTTCCGACAGTGGTCCGGTGAGTTCTCTCACGCGTCAACAAGAACTTCTCAGAAAGTCCACAGTGCGCTCGGTGTCCATTGACTCCCTGGTCATCACGGACTCGCCGCGGCTGCAGGGTGAGGACTCCGAGCATATTCAAATGATCGCCGAAACGGGCGAAGACCTCCCTCCGATCTGGGTCCACCAGCCTTCCCGCAAGGTGATCGACGGCGTGCACCGGGTGCGCGCGGCGGTTATCCGCGGCATGACGGAAATCGATGCCCGCTTCTTCCACGGGAGCGAGGCGGACGTATTCCTGCTCTCGGTGTCCGCGAACATCAAACACGGTCTGCCGCTGTCACAGGACGACCGCGTGGCAGCCGCCCGGCGGGTCTTCACCACGCACCCGGAGTGGAGCGACCGCATGGTCGCCTCGTTGACAGGGCTCTCGCCCCGGAGAGTGGCCGCGATGCGAAGCCAGATCGCGCAAGGAGCCCCCCAGCCCTCGCGCAGGATCGGCAGGGACGGACGATCGCGGCCGGTGGACAGCGCGCAAGGACGGCAACGCGCCGCGGAGATCATCAGCCAGAACCCCACGGCCTCGCTCCGGCAGATCGCGAGGGCCGCCGGCATTTCCCCCGCGACCGCCGCCGACGTGCGCAACCGCTTGGACCGCGGTGACCTTCCCGTGCCCCAGGGCGCCCTGCCCGAAGAAGCACGCGAGAAGATCCTCACCGCGGCTTCGTCCGCGGGCCGCCGCAACGGCAAGGACCGCGCGGCGGAGCCCGATCTCACTTCGATCTTCGACCGGCTCAGGAGGGACCCCTCTCTCCGGTTCAGTGAGACGGGCCGCTCGCTGCTGCGCATGTTCGATGCCGTGCGCGTCGCATTACGCGAGCAGGAAGAGGTGCTGCAGAGCCTTCCCCCGCACTGCCGGACGACCATGGCCGAACTCAGTTGCGGCTATGCGCAGGTACTGCAGACGTTCGGCGAGGAGCTGAAAGTCGCCCAGCAGGCCAAGGCGGAGTTGTCGCGCGCGAGCGCCGGCTGACGGCCGCCCCTCGAACGGAAGTGGCACAGGTCCGCCCGGCGCGCTGCCGTCGCCTCGCCGGCGGACTTTCCCCCTGAGGGGGTCTTTCGCGACGCGGACCGTCCCCGGGGACGAGGCGTTGCCGGCGCTGTCACGCACGGCGCCCCTCCCGGCCCTGTGTTTCCGATGCCTCGGGAAATTCCCTCTCCTCCCGATCACTCTCTGTGAAATGGAAAAGACATGTGCGGGATTGCCGGATGGGTTGACTGGAACCAGATACTGAAGCACCGCGAGGACGTCATCGCGGCCATGACGGAAACCATGGCCCCGCGCGGCCCGGACGCCCAGGGAACATGGCTGTCGGACCACGCCGCTCTGGGACATCGACGGCTCGCCGTGATCGACATCGAAGGCGGACGGCAGCCGATGGTGCGCACGGGACGTGGCGGCGGGCAGGTCGTGGTCACCTTCAGCGGGGAGATCTACAACTTCCGGGAACTCAGGGCGGAGTTGCGTTCGCACGGAGCGCACTTCTCGACGCGCTCGGACACCGAAGTGCTCCTCGCGGCCTATCTGCACTGGGGAGCGGATTTCGTCCACCGGCTGAACGGCATGTACGCGTTCGCCCTCTGGGACGAACGCACCAGGGAACTCCTCCTCGTCAGGGACCGGCTCGGGATCAAGCCGCTCTACTACGCACCCGTGGGGGACGGGATCGTCTTCGGTTCCGAGCCGAAGGCGCTGCTCGCCCACCCCGGCATGGTGGCCGAGGTGGACCGCGAGGGCATCGCCGAACTCTTCGTCCTGCCCCGGGCGAAGACGCCGGGGCACGGCGTCTACCGCACGATGCGCGAGGTGAAGCCGGGGTGCGTCGTCATCGCCGGACCGTCCGGTCGTCGGGAGCGCCGGTACTGGCAACTGGAGGCGCGGCCGCACACCGACGACTTCGCCACCACCGCGGCCGAGGTGCGCTCGTTGCTGCGCGACACGGTCCAGCGGCAGGTCGTCGCCGACGTCCCCGTGGGAACACTGCTCTCCGGCGGCATCGACTCGAGCGCCATCACCGCCCTGGCGGTCCAGGAACTCGACGCCGAACTGGCGAGCTATTCGGTGAACGTCGGGACGTCGGAGCGTCCGGGAAGCGACACCTGGCGGCCCAGCGCCGACGAGCCCTTCGCCAGACTGGTCGCCGAACGCCTCGGGATCAAGCGCTTCGTGGCCGACGTCGGTGCGGACGACCTCGTCGAAGGCATCGACAGCGGACTGCGCGCACGGGACCTGCCGGGCTGGGGGGACCTGGACACCTCCATGTACCACCTGTTCCGCCGGGTCCAGGAACAGTGCACCGTGGCGCTGTCCGGCGAGGCCGCCGACGAGATGTTCGGCGGGTACGCCTGGCAGCTCGACAGCGGCTACGTCGGACATGCGTCCTTCCCGTGGATGTACGCCAAGCGCCAGCCGGCGCTGCTGCTCCGCGACGACGTGCGCGCCGAGATCGAGCCCGCCCGCTACGAGGCGGAACGCTACCGCCAGGCGCTGGCCGAGGTCCCACGGCTGCCGGGGGAGGACGGCGCCCGCCGTCGTGAGCGGGAGGTCTTCCACCTCGGACTGAGCTGCTGGCTGGGCGCCCTGCTCGACCGCAAGGACCGGATGAGCATGGCGGTCGGCCTGGAGGTGAGGGTGCCCTTCGCCGATCACAGACTGGCGGAGTACCTCTTCAACGTTCCGCTGGAACTGAAGGCTTACGGCGGCACCGAGAAGGCACTGCTCCGCCGGGCCTGCGCGGACCTGCTGCCCCGCGAGGTCGTCGAGCGGCCGAAGAGCGCGTACCCGGCCAGCCGTGACACCGGCTACGTGGAGCGGCTGCGGGGTCTGGTCCTCGACATGGTGGGAGAGCCGAACGCGCCGGTGTTCGACCTCATGGACCGGGCGAAGGTCCGTGCGGCGGTCACCTCGGGACTGGACAGCCTGCCGGGCCCGATCACCGCGGTGACACCGGCCATCGGCCTGTCCTACCTGCTGCAGTTGAACCGCTGGCTGGAGCTCTACGGCGTGCGCATCGCCGCCTGAGCGCAAGATCGGCCCCGGACCGGAGCAGGGGGGCGCCCGGTGCGCGACGCCGGCCGCGCGTCGCGGCCGTGGCCCGTCGCGCGGGGCCGCCCGCCGCACCTCCGAGTCCGGGGCCGCCTTCTCAGCGCCGGTGTCACGCGGCGTGGACGTTCTCCCGCACGAAGCCGAAGAGCCGGGGCAGGCCCGCGTCGACGAAGCTCCAGTCATGACCGCCGGGGCGTTCGTGGTACTCGTGGGAGACGCCGTGGGCGGTCAGGGCGTCGCGCATGTTCCGGTTCATCGCGATCATGCGCTCGTAGTCGCCCTCGCCGACATCGAGGTAGAGACGCAGCGGCGCCTCAGGATCCTTGTCGGCGAGGAGCCGGTACGGGTCGTAGACCTGCCGGACCGCGCTGCCCACCGGACCCCACACGCGTTCGTGGTCCTTGACCGTCGGCATCATCAGCCGCCGGTCCGAACGGTACGGGGTGTAGGGGTCGCCCTCGCGCAGGGGCGCCTCGAAGGCGCCGCTGTGACTGCCCGCCACCGAGAACAGGTCGGTGTGGCGCAGCGTCTGGAACAGGGCCGTGGCTCCGCCCATCGAGAAGCCGGCCACGGCGCGCCCCGAACGGGACGCCACGGTGTTGTACCGCTTCTCGACCTGGCCGACGACGTCATGGACGAAGTAGTCCTCGTACCGCCGCCCGCCCGCGTCGTTGATGAGCCAGTAGCGCCCCGATTCGGGCAGGACCAGGATCAGCCGGTGGGCCGCGACGCAGTCGGCCAGGCTCGGGCACGTGAGCCAGGTGCGCCGGTTGCCGCCGTAACTGTGCAGCAGGTAGAGAACCGGAAAGGGTCTGCCGGTCGGTGCGTAGCCCGGCGGCAGGACGACGTTGACGGACTTCTGCCTCCCCAGGGCCTCGCTCCACCACGTCTCGGTCACCACTCGCATCGCGCGTGTCCCGCTTTCGTTGTCAGAGGCCGAGCACGCCGCGCTTGTCGAGCTTTCCGGACTGCGTCCGGGGCAGCGCGGCCACGACGTGGAAGTGTTCCGGAACCATGTAGCGCGGAAGGACGTCCCGGCAGTGCCGGCGCAGCTCCGACACCTCGCACGCCGGCGAGAACGGCACCACGTACGCCTCGATGTGTTTCTCCCCGGAGGCGTCGCCCACCGCGACGCACACGACCTCGCGCACCTTCTCGGAGAGGGCCGACTCGACCTCGCCCAGCTCCACGCGGTGTCCGCGTATCTTGACCATGTCGTCGTTCCTGCCGAGGAAGGCGTAGCCGCCCCCGGCCCCGACCCGGACCGTGTCTCCGGTCCGGTACGCCTCCACGGACGTGCCGTCGGCCTGCGCGACACGCAGTCGCTTCCCGGCCGTGAGGGAGGCGTCCCGCCAGTAGCCGAGCATGACGGAGGGGCCGGCGACGCAGAGTTCCCCCGTGACACCCGGCTCCTGGCCGAGCGGCTCACCGGACTCGTCGACGACGAACGTCGTCGCGTACGGGCAGGGGTGGCCGATGGGGACGGGTTCCGTCCGTCCCGGCTCCACATCGCTTCCCCGCACACGGTGGAAGGTGCAGACGTTCGTCTCCGTGGGGCCGTAGAGGTTGTAGAGGGCGGCCCGGGGGACGAGTTCGCGCAGCCGTCGCAGCGGACCCAGGGGGAAGACCTCCCCGGCGAACAGGACGACGCGCAGTGAGGACGTGCCGAGCAGCGCGCTGTTCCGGGCCGTCAGCATGCGGTTCAGCGCGTTGGGCACCGAGTACCAGACCGTCACCTTCCGCTCGACGACGACGCGGTTGAGCACACCGCCCAGCCCGACCTGGCTCTCGGGGAGCAGCACGACGCACGCTCCGGCCAGACAGGTCGCGAACACGTCCAGTACGGACAGGTCGAAGTGCAGCGGCGCATGACTGGAGACGCGGTCGTGCGCGGTGATGGCGAACTCGTCCACCGCCCACTCGACGAACGCCGTGGCGTTCGCGTGGGACAGCACCACGCCCTTCGGGGCGCCCTTGGAGCCCGAGGTGTAGAGGACGTACGCGGGGGCCTGCGCGTCGGGACGGGGTTCGGCGAGCCCTGCCCGCGACACCGCCGACGCCCCGTCGACGGCGTCGGACCAGTGGATGACCCGGGGGTCGGCCGGGGCGCCCCGTGCGGCGCCGACGGCGACGACCGGACGGTCCGGCACGTCGGCGGACGCTTCGTCCAGCAGCCAGGAGACGTGCTCGTCCTGGGTGATGACACAGGCCAGACGGCAGTCGGCGATGATCTTCGCGGCCCGGTCCAGCGGCGCGCCGGGATCGATCGGCACGTAGGCCGCCCCCGTCTTGAGGATGCCGTAGACACTCACGATCGACTCGGGTGACTTGCGCAGCCAGAGACCGACGCGGTCACCGGCGCCGATGCCCTGTCCGAGCAGCGTTCCGGCCAGCGCGGTGCTGCGCGCGTGAAGGTCGGCATAGGTCAGGGTCTCGCCCTGGAACTCGACTGCCGGAGCGTCCGGTTGCTTGGCCGCGGCATCGTCCAGGTAGTCGGTGAGAGTGCGCATGCGGCTCCCGTCAGTTCTTTCGATCCGGCCAGGTGAGCCCCATACGCCCAGCGACGATGTTGCGCTGCATGTCCGAGGCACCCGAGGACAGGGTCATGCCGAGGGCGTCCCTGAGGTTCCGCTCGACGCGTCCGTCGTGGGTGTATCCCAGCGCGCCGTAGATCTGCAGAGCGCTGGTGAACATCTCGACGGCGGCTTCACTGGTGTACAGCTTGCTCAGCTCCGGATGGACTCCCGCGTCCGGCCCGGTGAGTTCCGCTGCGGCGGAACGGGTGATCAGCCGCGCGAGTTCCCACTTCATCCGCATGTCGACCAGCCGGTTGGACACGGACTGGAAGTGGCCGATGTGCTTGCCGAACTGCCGCCGCCGACGGCAGTACCGGACGCATTCATCCAGCTCGCGCCGCATGACGCCGAGCCAGGGAGCAAGGATGAGGGCCCGCTCGAAGGCCATCGTCCGGGCGAAGATCGCCGCGCCCTGCTTCTCGGCGCCGAGCCGGCGGGACGCCGGGATGCGGCAGCCGTCGAGGACGACGTCCCCCCAGGATGCGGTCCGCAGTCCCAGCTTCTCGCTGCCCGGGGTCACCTCGATCCCGCTGTCGCCCCGCTCGACCAGGAACGCGGTGACTCCGGTGAAGCCGAGACTCCGGTCGAGCGTGGCGTGGACGAGGAAGACATCGGCGACCGGGGCGTTGGTGATGTACCGCTTGTGTCCGTCGAGGACGTACCGGTCGCCGTCGCGCCGAGCGGTCGTGGTCAGCGCCAGCGCGTCCGAGCCGGTGCCCGGTTCGGTCATCGCGTGGGCGCCGATCGCCCGCCCCGACGCCAGAGCGGGCAGGTACGACGTGCGCTGCTCCTCGCTGCCGAACTCCGCTATCGGCAGCTCCACCGCGAGGATGTGCGCTCCCAGGGCCATGAGGAGCCCGTTGTCCGGGCAGCTGAAGCCCAGTTCCTCCATGACGTGCGCGTACCGCGGAGGATCGTAGCCACCGCCCCCGTACGCGGGGGGCAGCAGCAGGCCCTGCACTCCCAGCTCCGCGTAGCGCTTCCAGCCGTCGTGGTCGAACGTTCCCGACCGGTCGCGCTCGGAGATGTCCTCCTGCAGTTCCGAGCCCAGTTTCTCCAGGGCCTCGAACAGTCCGGCATGGCTGTCGTTCCACTTGGACGTCATGATTCTCCATTCGCCCCGACGTGATGTGCCTCCCGTTCGGGGCGCAGCGACAAAACAATGAGTACGGTGGACCGCCAGGGGGAAACCGGGGGCGCGGGCCATGGGAAGCCGGTGGCGTGCTGCCGCGGTCGTGACGGCAGGCCGCACCGCAGCGTAGGCAGCCGAACCCGCAGGGGCAAAGCGATGGCCGGCGGCCGTACGGGCCGTTCAACTGCTGCCCGGGGGCCAGTCGAACACCGGGCACCGGGGGGAAGCCGTCCGGCACCGCCCGCACCGCCCACAGGGGCGTTGCTTCACAGACACCCATGAGACATCGTTGGATGCTCACGAAGCGATCCGCGAGGAACGTTTCACCAGAGGACCCGGCTCATGGCGGTGCCTCTCCGTTCTCTTCGAGCAGTCGAAGACCCACTGTGTTTCCCGTTCCTCCGCAAGAGAAGGAACATCTCGCCGACCGCGCCGGGCACCGGGCCCGCAGGGACGCGGCGGCCGGCCTCCGGATGGAGCGCGGAGGCCGGCTTCGTGTGACCGCGCTATCGCGGTGGCGGTCTGAACTCTCACCAGGGAAAGGGCGGCATGAGCACGATCTACGCCTTCATCAACGGCCACGTGGCCATCACCGTGCAGTACTGGGTGGAGCGGTACGAGGAGGTGGACGCCGGAGCCCGGATCGATGTGCGGCGGGCGGAACCGTACGAGGGAAGCCACCACCGCGAGGGAGCCGAGGGCCACCGCGTCCTTCCCGTCGGCGACGGAGGCATCTGGCGCATCGACCTGTCGCATCGGATCGACTCCGAGGTTCCGCAGCAGCGGTACCACCACCACCCCGACTTCCAGGACGGTGATGTCGGTCCTCGAGCGTTCGACGAGGAGCTGTCCGCGGACCCGCTCGACTGGACGGAGCGGCGCCTGCTGGAACTGCCCGCGCTGCTCACCGAGAAGGGCCACGAGGACCTGGCGAAGTCCATCGACACCGAACAGCTCGCGAGGTCCATGCCGCTGATCCGGATGGCGATCGAGGCATCGCTCAAACCGTGAGGCCCCGGCCCGTCGCCGCGCCCGGGCGCTCGGGAACCGAGGCGGAGCCGGGCACGGCGGGCGGCCGGGGGACAACGTGGACGAAGGGGCACGCGCGTGCGCGACAGAGTACCGGTGGCGGAACTGGCGGATCGTCTCGCCGACGGCGAGGTCAGCACGGAGCACGCAGTGCTGGCGGCACACCGCACGGACGAGGCGTATCTGGTGCCGTCCGGGTGGCCCCTGTGCGCGGTGTACGCGCACAGCACCGCGGACGTCGTCGAGACGATGCGCTGGGCGACCGAGCACCGGATTCCCGTCGTTCCCCGAGGCGCGGGCACGGGCCTGGCCGGCGGGGCACTGGCCGAAGACGGGGCCGTGGTGCTCTCGCTGGAACGCATGACGGCCGTGCGGGAGCTGTCCGTCGACGACCGGCTGGCCGTCGTCGAACCGGGAGTGATCACCGCGGACCTCGCCCGGGCCGCGGACGGGCACGGGCTGATGTACCCCGTCGACCCCGGCAGCGCGGCGCGCTCCACCCTGGGCGGGAACCTGGCCACGAACGCAGGAGGGTTCCGCTGCTTCAAGTACGGCGTGACCCGCGAGTCCGTCCTCGGCCTCGAGGTCGTCCTGGCCGACGGAAGAGTCATCACGACGGGACACCGGACGACCAAGGGGGTGAGCGGCTACGACCTCACGAGCCTCTTCGTGGGCTCGGAGGGCACGCTCGGCGTCATCACCGGCGCGACGCTTCGGCTGCGGTCGAAGGCCGTCGGCCCGCGGGCGACGGTCGCCGCCTACTTCCCGGATGCCGCCGCGGCGGCCCGGGCACCGCTGGCGCTCGCCCGCGACGGCCTGACGCCGAGCTTCCTGGAACTGATCGACGAGGTCACGCTGCGGGCGTTGCACGCATGGCAGCCGCTCGATCTGCCCGGCGACGGGGTCGCGCTGCTGCTCGCGGAGTTCGACGGGGTCGACGCCGACCGCGCGGCAGCCGAGACGGGCCGGCTGTGCGGGAAGCTGAACGCGGTCGCGACGCAGGTCACGACCGACGAGGCGGAGTCCGAACGGCTGCTCGACATCCGCCGGCACGCCCTGGGGGCGCTGGAGCGGATGGGCAGGACCATGGTCGAGGACTTCGTCGTACCGCGTTCCCGGTTGGGCGACATGCTAGTGGAGATCCGGCGTATCGCCGCGCGGCACGACGTCCTCATCGCGACGGTGGCGCATGCGGGCGACGCCAACCTCCATCCCACCCTGCTGTTCGACCGCACCGAACCGGAGATACCCGCGCGCGTCTGGTCCGCCGCGGACGACATGTTCCGGACCGCCCTACGACTGGGCGGCACTCTCACCGGAGAACACGGTATCGGGACGCTGAAGAGACGTTGGCTGCGCGACGAACTCGGCGACGACGGAACGGGCGTCCACCAAACGATCAAGAGCGCCCTGGACCCTCTCGGGATCATGAATCCCGGCAAGGTCCTGTGAGTTCGCACGCCCCAACACGGCGTCAGACAGGGGACGAGGAAGGTCTGATGGGAAAGACAAGCAGTGACGAATGGCCGACGAGGGTGAAGAGCGTCATCGTCGACGTCCTCGACCTCGGCATCGACCCGGGGGAACTCGCCGACGACCTCTCGCTGTATTCGTCGACCCTGAAAATGGACTCGATGACGCTCCTTCACCTGCTGGTGACCTTCGAGAGCGAATTCGGCTTCGAGCTCGATGACGAGGACGTCATGAACGCGAACCTCGACACCGTGCGCAGCTTGGTCGACCTGGTCGTGGACGTGGCAGAGAGAGGCCGGGGCGCAGTGGCGGCCGGACCCGCGGACGACGGTCTGGGGGGCTGAGGCATGCCGGTGACCGGCGACGTGTTCCACCTGGACAAGGACCAGGTGCCCACACACTGGTACAACGTCCTGGCCGACCTGCCGTTCGAGGTCCCCGCGCCCCGGCCGCCACTGGCCCGGGACACGGGCACGGACGAAGCGCGGGCACTGCGTCCCCAGCTCCCTCTGTCCCTGTACCGGCAGAGCACCGGGAAGGGGCGGTTCGTGGAGATCCCCGAGCCGGTCCGCAGCGAGTACCAGCGCTGGCGGCCCACGCCCCTGTACCGGGCCACCAGGCTGGAGAGGGCACTCGACACCCCCGCGCACATCTACTTCAAGTTCGAGGGGACCAGCCCGTCGGGCAGCCACAAGATCAACACAGCGCTGCCCCAGGCGTACTACTACAGCCGATCCGGCGTCAGGGAAATGGTGACGGGAACGGGAGCGGGGCAGTGGGGCACCGCCCTCGCCATGGCCTGCCACCCGTACGGAATGGAATGCACCGTCTTCATGGTGCGGTGCAGCTACGAGCAGAAGCCCTACCGCGGCACACTCATGCGGCTCAACGGAGCCCGGGTCGTCAAGAGCCCGAGCACGCTGACCGAAGTGGGCCGGGCGGCGCTGCGGGAGAACCCCGACGCGCCGGGCAGCCTCGGGATCGCCAACGCCGAGGCCATCGAGTACGCCGCCACCCGGTCCGCCGCGCGCTTCTCCATCGGCAGCGGCGAGAACCACGTGCTGCTCCACCAGACGGTCCTCGGTGAAGAGGCCCTGCTGCAGTTGCAACTGGCCGGAGAGTTCCCGGACGTCGTGATCGCCGCGATGGGGGCGGGAAGCAACTTCGCCGGCATCACCTTCCCGTTCTACCGGGAGGCACGGACGCACAACCCCGATCTGCGCTTCGTCGCGGTCGAGCCCGAGGCCTGCCCCAAGATGACCAGGGGCACGTACGCGCTGGACTACACCGACTTCTCCGGCGTGACCCCGAGGATGAAGATGTACACCCTGGGGCACAAGTTCGCCGCCTACCACATCCACGCCGGCGGACTGCGGTACCACGGCGCCGCCCCCATCGTCAGCGCGATGTACGACAACAAGCTGGTCGAGGCGGCGGCGTACGCCCAGACCCGTGTCTTCGAGGCCGGCCGCACCTTCGCCAAGGCCGAGGGGATCGTCCCGGCGCCGGAGTCCGCGCACGCGGTCGCCCACGCGATGGAGGAGGCCGTCGAAGCCCGTCGGCAACGGCGCAAGCGCGTCATCCTCTTCAGCATGAGCGGTCATGGCCTGTTGGACCTGGGGGCCTACGACCAGTTCCTCTCCGGTGAGATGCTCGACTCCGAGCCCAGCGACGAGGAGATCCAGGCGTCCCTCAGAAGCCTGCCGTAGGCCGGGCGGGATCGCAGTGCCGTCCGGGTGGGTGAACGGGACCTGTATGCGGGGTGAGTACTCGGCCACAGCGGCACGGCAGGGTGCCGGTGAGTCGAATCGACAAGGGAGAGAAGGGTTCAGGGGGCGGCATTGAACGATTCGGAAGCTGATCCGCCGCCGGCGTTGCGGGAAGTGCTCGGACTGCTGACCCGGGCTCGCGAGCTCCTCGACGAGGAGAGTGCTCGGGCCGACCAGATCGGGCGCGTCGCCGTGCACCTGATCGACTGCGTCGTCGATGTCTCGAACCTGCTGGCCGAGGATCCGGACCTCGACACCGCCCGCGCGGCCCTCGGCTCGGCCCGCTCCGCGGTGGTTGCCGCCACCTGCGCGGTGCGCCACACGCACGACCGCGTGAAGACCGCGACGGCGTGAACCTCGGTCCGGCGTTTCGGCAGCGGAGTCGATCCCCGCTCCCGGGCGTGCGCCGGACGGCCTCCCCAGGGCGTCGGTGACGATGCTCCGCTCGCGGCCCGTGGTCCTCCTCGCCGCGTCCGCGTCCTGCCCGGGGGTCGGGACGCCGGTGGAGGCCTTCGCGCTCTGCGCGCCGGAGACGCCCACCGGAGCTGTCGCGACCGGGATCAGCGGTCCGCGTGTCCGGGATCCGGGGTCGAGGCCCACCGTCCTTCACGGCCACACACGCTGCTCACCGCCGTCGGCCGGGAGTTCCAGGCACAGTTGGTAGCCGCCGTCCGCGGTCGGGCCGCAGGTGACTGTGCCACCGAGCAACTCGGCGCGCTGACGCAGGCCGACCAAGCCGTAGTGGGCACTGGGAAGGGGCAGAGCGGGCCGGGTCGGTGCCGTATTGGTGACCGTGACACGGAGGGTGGTGTCCTCGTGGCGGACGCGGACGGTCGCTTTCGCGCCGGGGGCGTGCTTGCGCACGTTGGTCAGCGCCTCCTGGATGGTGCGGTAGATGGCGCGCTGGACGGGTGGTGGAAGGCTGCCGGACAGGTCCGTGTGCAGCTCGGCCTCGATGCCGCTGTTGTCGACCAGCTGAGGGATGTCGGCCAGGGAGGGCTGGGGGATGAGTTCCGTGGGGCGGCCCCCGGAGGCCCGCAGGACGCTGACCATGTGCCGCAGTTCGTCCAGGGTCTGCACGCTCAGCCTGCGGATCGTGGCTGCGGCTTGTCTGACGTCGGCGTCCCGGCTGCCGACCTGGAGCACTCCGGCCTGCACCGCGATGAGACTGACCTGGTGGGAGACCACGTCATGCATCTCTCGAGCGAGTGCCGTGCGCTCCTTGGCCAGCACGGTCTGGGCCGTCAGCTGCCGCTCATGGTCGCGTGCCCGGGAGATCTCGGCGAGTCGCAACGACAGGTCCCGCCGGGCCTGCACGAGCTGGCCGAGGAAGACGGGGGCGGCCGCCGTCGCCGCCGTGTAGCCCAGAGTGACGAAGGTCGACGGTGTCGAGAAGTCGAAGTCCGGGGACGGAAGAGAGGTCATGTCGCTGAGGGTGAACGCCACGGCGCAGACGGCCAGCAGGGTGCGACGGCGGGTGAGTGAGGCGAGCGTGTACAGCGCGGCCAGGGCGGCGAAAACCGCGTCGGAGAGGAGGACCGAGGGAAGGGTGAGCAGGAACGTGAGCAGCGGCAGCCGACGGCGGGGGAGAAGAGCGAAGGAAGCGGCCAGGGCGCAGGCCATGCGCAGCGGCTCGGAGGCGTCGACGTGGGCCCAGACGTCGAGCAGTGAGATTCCGACGAGGGCGGCGTCCAGCAGCGGGGCGGACAGGGGGCGAGTGCTCATGATCTCTTCTGGTGCCGCGGCGGCTTGAGCAGGCCGGCTCGTTCCGCGAGCAGGGCGGCCTGGACGCGGCTGCCCACCTCCAGCTTGGTGAGGATGGCGCTCACATGGTCCTTGACCGTGCCGGTGCTCAGGTGCATCCGTGCGGCGATGTCGGTGTTGGACAGTCCCTCGGCGATGAAGCCGAGTACGGCGCGCTCGCGGTCGGTCAGCGGGTCGAGGCTGCGGGCGGCGTCCTCCTGCGGGCCGTAGTTCAGGTAGCCGTCCACGACCGTCCGGGTGACCTTGGACGACAGAACGGTGCCGCCGTCGGCCAGGGTCCGCACCAGGTAAGGCAGTTGGTCCGGATCGGTGTCCTTGAGCAGGAAGCCGGCGGCGCCCGACCGGAGGGCCGTGGCGACGTACTCGTCCATGTCGAACGTCGTGAGCATGGCCACCACCGGAGGGTGCGGCAGCCGAAGGAGGTCGGCCAGGACGGTGAGGCCGTCCACGTCGGGCATCCGGATGTCCAGCAGCACGATGTCGGGGCGTCTCTCCCCCGCCGTTCGGATCGCCTGGCCGCCGGGAACCGCCGCCACGACCTCGATGTCGTCGGTCGCCTCGAGGATGCGCTGGAAGCCCGTACGGATCAGCGCCTCGTCGTCGACCACCATCACCCGGATCACGCGTGCTCCACTCGCCATCGGGCCCACTGTCCGATTCGTACCATGTCGAGACCGGCCCTGCGGGTGGCCGACACCGAATGCGGCCGGGTGGCGGGAGCGTGCCAGCCAGTCGGCGGGGCCGGGTCCGGACAGGTGCCGGATGGTTGCCGTACGTAGCTTTGCCCGACTGTGGAGGTGGGAGCTCCGTACACCGCCACCAAGCCCACCCGCCCGGTCAACCGGCCGGCGACCGACGTAGAAGCCCCGTGTCGCACCACCGGCTCCACGGGATCTCGGCCGTCTCGCACCGGTCGGCCCGCCGCCGGGCAGGAAGGGGATCAGCCATGACGATCTGCCTGACACTTCTGTGCGCGATCGCCGGGGACGACACCGGCGAGGCGATCCTCGATGACGGCGTCCTGAACGAGCGCGGCCTGTCCGAGGCAGGCGCCACCGGAGCAGTCCTGCCCCGCTACTCGGTGGCCGTCCGGGCACCTTCGACCCGCTGCGCCCGGACTGCTCACGCCCTGGCCCTCAAGACCACGCTCGAGCCTGCGCTGCACGACTTCGACTACGGCAAGTGGCGCGGCCGCACAGCCGCCGAAGTCGCCGCTACCGACCCCTACGGGTTCTCCGTCTGGCTGACGGACCCGGATGCCAAGCCCCACGGAGGGGAGACCGTGCGCCAGCTCTGCCAACGGATCACGCGTTGGCTGAACAGCCTGCCGCCCGACACGGGCCGCGCCCTGGTCATCACGGAGCCGGCCGTCGCCCGGGCCGCGCTCGTCCACGCTCTGTCGGCACCGGTGAGGGCCTTCTGGCACCTCGAAGTGCCGCCTCTGTCGACGGTGTGCGTTGCGTCGTGCGCCGGCCGTGGGGGTGCCCACTGGAGCTGAACTCGTGGAGGCGCAGGGGCTGACGGGGCGCAGCCCCCGCGGTGTCGGATGATCGTCCGTCCAGGACCTGTGCAGACACGGCTCGCGGTCCACCAGGGCCCGGCCGCGGGTGGCGGCGTAGGTGGCGAAGACACCGATCCGGCTGGGGCGCCCCCCCTTCTTCCGGCCGGGCCGGTCCCGCCGGGTGTCGCGTCTGCGGCGCGCGACCGGCCTCGGGGCAGTTCCGTCTCGCTTCACCTTATTGCAACACTGAGTGACAAGATCATCACCGTATGTGATTGAGTCGCTTCGAAGGAGTGATCAATCGAGGAACGGAGCAGCGTATGTCAGACACCATGTCGGACGATCTGAAGAAGTATGTGGACGACAACGCGGTCTTCGCGACCGTCGCCACGATTCAGCCGGACGGCAGTTCCCAGCTGTCGGTCGTGTGGATCAAGCGGGACGGTGACGACCTCCTCTTCTCCACGACCGTCGGCCGGCGCAAGGAGATGAACCTCCGCCGGGACCCGCGCGTGACCGTCATGATCAATCCCCCGGAAGCCCCCTACACCTACGCCGAGATCCGCGGCACCGCCACCCTCAGCTTCGAGGGCGGCCCCGAGCTGATCGAGGAGCTCTCCCGCAAGTACACCGGCAAGGACTACCGCGACTTCAACCCGGCGTCGAAGGACGACAGCCAGCGGGTCGTCGTCCGCATCACGCCCCGCAAGGTCGTCGGCTCCCTCTGAGCCCGCTCGCCTCCCGTGGCACGGCTTCGACCGGCCTCCCCCGCCACCGGAGGCTCACCGGGCCTCGGACGGGGCGCGGCCCCGGTGGCAGAGTCACCGGGGCCGCGTGCCGCCGTCGCGTTCGCCGCCGGCCGGGACATGGGTGACCGCGAGGGCCGCGGCGTCGTCCTCGAGTTCTTCGGTGTGCCGGGACAGGGCGGCGAGCATGGTGTCCAGCACGGCCCCGGGGTCCGCAGGGAGGGGGACGGTCAGCGGGGGGACGGGGTCGAAGAAGACGCCGTTGCGGTCGCGGGCCTCGATGATGCCGTCGGTGAACATCACGAGCGTGGCGCCGGGGGGCCACGCGAACTCGTCCACCGGGACGTCGGGCCCGGCCAGGTCGCCCAGGCCCAGCGGCAGCGACGGCTCCCGCGGCTCCAGGGCGGTCACCTTGCCCTCGTGGACCATCAGCGGTGCCGGGTGGCCCCGGTTCGCCACGCGCAGCACGCAAGGGTCGGGGGGGATCTCGACGAGGACGGCGGTGACGAAGTCCTCGTAGGGGGCATCGGCCTGGCGGTTCTTGACGTCCTGCAGTTGCACCTCCACGCTCCGGACGATGCCGGGCAGGTCCGGCAGCTGAAGGGCCGCCGCGTGGAAGGAGCCCAGCAGGGTGTTGACCAGGGTGACGGCCTGCATGCCCTTGCCGCGGACGTCGCCGATCATCATGCGGAGGCCGTGGGGGGTGTCGTGGACCGCGTAGAGGTCGCCGCCGATCAGGGCCTCTTCCTGGGCGGCCTGGTACCGGGTGGCGACGGCCAGCCCGCGGACGCGGTCGGGCATCGCCGGCAGCACCGCGCGCTGGACCGCCTCCGCCACCTGGCGGGACGTTCTCAGCTGTTCCCGTTCGCGGGCGAACATCCGGTTGAGGAACGCCGCGACGACGGTCAGGACGGCGAGGGTCGCGGTCTGGGTGAGAACCGGACGGGTGAGGACGGCCTGGTTCTCGCGAAGAGACAGGAGCCCTCCGACCAGGCAGGCCGCCGCACCACTGGCGATCGTCCAGGTCAGGGAGAGCATCGGTGCCGCGATCACGGAGACGGCCGCCAGGAGGGGGAAGGTGTTGAACTCCGGCCAGGCGAGGTCGACGACGACCGCGGCGAGGAGCACGACGGCGGGCAGGTACCGGAACCACCGCATTCTCCCGGGGGCGCGCTTGTGCCGGTATCGCTCCATCCCCGTGGTCCTCGAGCCGTCCTGTACCGATCCGGTCTCCAGTCTCCGGTGGATCCCTGACCGGGGCGACCGCTGGGCCGCCTCGGGGGTGCGCGGACGGCCGAGTCGGTGATCACGGCTCGCGCGCGGCACGGGTGCCGGAACGAGCGGCCCGTCGTGGTCGACGAGGGCGTCCGGAAGCGGGCGGCCCACGTTTCGGCGACACCCGGAAGACAGACCCGGTGAGAAGATGCGCGCGGCCAGGACGTTCGGGACCATCGGACTGAAGGGCGGTTCCGTGCCGCCTGCCGCTCGGATCACTACCTCGGACGAGGGGTGTGCCATGCCCGGGAACGACGGGGCACCGCATGACCTGCCACTCCGGCGACCGCTCTTACGACGACTCCTTTCCGGCGGGCCGTCGGTTCCGCTTGCCCCGAAGCCGTCCGAACCAGCCGAGGAGCCGACCGGGCGCCGAGGGGGGCGGGGGCACACGTTCTTCCAGCGTTCCCGCGCGGATCGCCTCGATGGCGATGCCGAGACGGACGCCGGTGAACGCGATGACGTCCGCCGCGGCCATGCGGAGGCTGTGGGCCAGCAGAGGCCCGTCCGAGTCGGCCGGCTCGGCGTCCGGAGCGATCCGCGTGGCGAGTTCCAGCGCGCGGTCCGCGGCACGCTGGCGTGCGGCGTGATCGCTGAGATGCTGGGCCAGCGAGGTGAGGACGTCCGTCAGCTCGCGCACCGGCTGCTGGAACCGGCCGCGGGTGTCGGAGCCGGCCGACGAGACGAGACGCGCGAGCGTGAGGCAACTGGCACCCAGCAGGTCGAGGTGCTCGGAGCTCTCCCTCTCCCGCACAACGACTTTCGCCCGCCACACCAACGCGCGACGGCTGACATTCGTACTGGCCCGCCCGACCCGGCGCAACTCCGCCAAACGGTCCCGCACGTCGCGAAGTTCCCCGACCGCCTTCCCGGCGAGCTCGTCGTCGTCCCGGGCGATGGCCTCGGCCGTGGCGGAGAGGCCGTCGGCGATCGAGGCGAGCGCCTCTTTCTCGGCGCGACGCAGCAGGGCCAGGGGCTCGGGCGGGAAGAGGACCTGTGTGAAGACCAGCGCGATGCCCGCACCGGTCAGCACATCCACCAAGCGGTCGAGACCGTTGGCCTTGTCACCCACCGCCACCACGAGAATGGCGCTCACCGCGGCCTGGACGACGACGATCTGCGGGCTTCGCACGGCGTGTGCGGCCGTGAGGGCGACGAAGATGCCCAGGGCCATCGAACCAGGGCCGGCTCCCACGGTGAGCAGCACCAGCTCGCCGACCACAAGCCCCAGGACCACCCCCTGCAGCAGCCGGACCGCCTGCAGGCCGCGTTCGCCGAGGTTCGCGGTCAGCGCGTTCATCGCCGCGATGGGAGCGAAGTACGGGGCGGGGTGATCGAACCCGTAGCGGGCCACCAGCCACGCAGCCGTGGCACTGGCGGTGGCCTGCAGGTGCAGCCACCCGTCCAGGGCCCCCCGACGGCCGGCGGCCGAGAGGCGGGCTGCCGCCCGGTGCAGCACCGCGCGGGCTCTGCGGGGCCACGGTGCGCTCACCCGTCTCATCCTGCCACCCGGCCCTTCCGCCCACCCGGCGTCGTGCGGCCCGGTCGAGTGGCGTTGCCCGCACACGAAGGAAGGGGACGAGGGTGAAGGTCGAACAGGTCACCGAGCCGCTCGCGTACCACGCCGAGGGGCCGGTCTGGTCCGACGCATGGGGTGGTCTGCGGTGGCTGGACATGCTGGCGGGGGACGTGCTGTCGCTCGCCCCGGACCACACCGTGGCACGACGGCACGTCGACACCGTCGTCGCCGCGATTCGGCCCCGACGGCGAGGGGGCGCCGTGATCGGCGTCGAACGCGGCTTCGCCCTCGAGAACACGAACGGAACGGTGACCTTCTTGGAATCCCTGTGGAGCGACGAGCGCGTACGCATGAACGAGGGGGGCTGCGACCCCGACGGGCGGTTCTACTGCGGTTCGACGGCCTACGACGGTCGGAAGGGGGCAGGGTCGCTCCACCGCCTGGACCCGGACGGCTCGACGACGGTCGTCCTGGACGAGGTGACGGTCTCCAACGGCCTCGAGTGGAGCCCGGACGGGGACCGTGCGTACTACGTCGACACCGCGACGGGCCGCATCGACGTGTTCGACTACGACCGGGCGGGCGGGCTGAGCGGGCGGCGTCCGTTCGCCGCCGTACCGGACGGTCCGGACGGGGTGACGGTCGATGCGGAGGGCGGCGTGTGGGTCGCCCTGTACGGCGGCGGCGCGGTGCACCGGTACGCGCCGGACGGCACCCTCGACGAGGTCGTGGAGCTCCCGGTCACCAAGGTGACGGCGTGCACCTTCGGCGGGCCCGGACTCGGCCGGCTGTTCATCACCACCTCGCGTGAGCACCTCGAGCCCGGCACCGAACCGGAGGCGGGCGCACTGTTCACCTGCACCCCCGGGATCACGGGCGTGGCCGTACGGGAGTTCTTCGGATGAGCGCCGCCGACGTCCCCGCGGCCGGCCCCGACGGCGAGCGGACCCAGACACTGGTCATCCTCGGCGCGCAGGGCGACCTGACGGCACGGCTGCTCCTTCCGGGGCTGGGCAACCTCCTCGCCGCCTCGTCGCTGACCGGCCTCTTCCTCGTCGGCAGCGACCGGAGCGAGGAGAGCGACGAGGAGTGGCGGGCGGCCGTCGCGCAGGCGTTCGCGGCGGGCGGGGCGAGCGGGCCGGCCGTCGACACCGTCGTCCGCGACGCGCGCTACGTGGCCGCGGACGCCACCGACGAGCACGACCTGCGCCGCCTGCTGACGAGCCGCCGAGGCCGCCTCACGCTGTACTTCGCGCTGCCGCCGGCGGTCACGGTCGAGGCCTGCCGGGCGCTGGCCCGGACCGGAGTGCCGGACGGAACGCGTCTGGTGCTGGAGAAGCCCTTCGGCACCGACACGGCCAGCGCCACCGCGCTGAACGAGCTGCTGCACGGCATCGTGCCGGAGGACCAGGTGCACCGCGTCGACCACTTCCTCGGCATGTCGACGGTGCTCAACATCCTGGGTATCCGGTTCGCCAACCGGGTGATCGAACCACTGCTCACCTCGGAACACGTCGAAGCGGTCGACATCGTGTTCGACGAGACACTCGGCCTCGAGGGCCGTGCCGGTTTCTACGACACGACGGGCGCTCTGCGCGACATGCTCCAGAGCCACCTGCTCCAGGTGCTGGCGCTGGTGGCGATGCCCGCACCCAGCACGCTGGAACCGGTCGACGTGCGGGACGCCAAGGCGCACGTCCTGCGCGCGACGCACGTCTGGGACGACCGCCCCGAACGGTTCAGCCGACGCGCCCGCTACACCGCCGGCACGGTCGACGGCCGTTCGCTCCCGTCGTACGTCGACGAACCGGGCATCGACCCGGCCCGGGAGACCGAGACCCTGACCGAGGTCGTGTTCGCCGTCGACACCTGGAAGTGGGCCGGTGTGCCGTTCCGCGTCCGCTCGGGCAAGGCGATCGGCTCGCCCCGGCAGGAGGTCGCCTTCTGGTTCAAGGCCCCCCAGCACGTTCCGGACGGGCTCGTCGGCGACGTCCCCGAGAACCGGCTGCGCATCGGCATCGGCCCCCGTCGCCTTCAACTGGACATCAACATCAACGGACCGGGCGACCCCTCCACGGTCTCCCCGGTGACGCTCGACACGAGCTTCGGCCCCGGTGGCCTGCTCGAGTACGGCGAGGTGCTCCGGGGCGTTCTGGAGGACGAGAAGCCCCTGTCGGTGCGCGACGACATGTCGGTCGAGTCCTGGCGCATCGTCGAGCCGGTGCTGGACGCCTGGCGCGACGGCCGCGTCCCCCTCGACGACTACCCGGCCGGGAGCGCCGGTCCCACGGCCTGGGAGGACTGGGGGACATGACCGAACCGCTGGACACGCGCCCCACGTCGGAGAGCCGGTTCGTCCGGCTCACGCCGCAGGGGCTCAAAACCGTCCGCCGGTGGGCGGTGTCCATCACCATCGGCAGCTTCCTGTTCGGCTTCGACACCGGGATCATCTCCGGCGCGCTGCTGTTCATCCGCGACGACTTCGACCTCAGCTCCTTCGAGCAGAGCTCGGTGGTCAGCGTCCTGCTGCTCGGCGCGGTCGTCGGCGCGCTGGTCAGCGGAAGGATCGCGGACCGCTACGGGCGACGGCCGCTCCTGGCCGGCCTCGGCGTGCTGTTCCTCCTCGGGATCGTCGCCGCTGCCGTGGCAGGCGGCTACTGGTTGCTGATGCTCGGCCGTGTCGTCATGGGCCTCGCCGTCGGTGGCGTGTCGGCCACGGTGCCGACCTACCTCGGCGAGATGGCGCCGGCTCAGATCCGGGGCCGCGTCCTCAGCCTCAACCAACTGCTCATCACCCTCGGCCTGCTCACCTCCTACCTCGTGAACTGGGCCTTCGCCGAGTCCGGGAACTGGCGCGCGATGTTCTGGGTCGGCGGCGTCCCCTCCGCGCTCCTCGTCCTGGTGTGCCTGTGGCTGCCCGAATCCCCGGTGTGGCAGATCAACCACGGCAGAACGGACCGGGCCCGCCGAACGCTCGACAAGGTCACCGAGCCGGGCGGCACGGACCTCGTCGTCTCGCGCTTCGAGGACACCGGGCACGGCACCGACCGCGACGACGGGCAGCGCGGGGACGGGGCCGGGAGCGGGCCGGGAGGCGTGCGGGCGCTGCTGGCCCCGGCGGTCCGCCCCGCTCTCCTGGCCGCCCTGATCCTCGCCGCGCTGCAGCAGTTCTCCGGCATCAACACGATCCTCTACTACGCACCGACGATCATGGGCCAGGCCGGACTGTCCGCCTCGAACGCGATCTACTACTCGGTCTTCATCGGCGTCATCAACGTCATCGTCACCGTGGTCTCCCTCGGCCTCGTCGATCGACTCGGCCGCCGCCCCCTGCTGCTCGGCTCCCTCGCCGGTATGGCCGTCTCCATCGCACTGCTGGGCGTCGCGTTCGTCGCGGACCTGAGCCCGCTGCTCATGCTCGTCTTCATGATGCTGTACATCGTGGCGTTCGGGGTCGGCATGGGCCCGGTCTTCTGGGTCCTGCTCGGCGAGATCTTCCCCCCGGCCCAACGCGCCGAGGGGTCCAGCGCGGGGGCGACCGTGAACTGGCTCTCGAACTTCGTGGTGAGCCTGTTGTTCCTGCCCCTCATCTCGGCCGTCGGGGAGGGGCCGACGTTCTGGATCTTCGCCGTGATCTGCGTGCTCGGTGTGGCCTTCGTCGCCAGGTGGGTGCCCGAGACGCGCGGCCGCCACATCGACGAGGTGGGGGAGGACCTCCATCGGCGGTGGAACGTGCGGACGGAGTGACCTTCGGCGCGGAGCGCGTGGACGGACAGTTCCGGCTCGGTCGCGGGGCAGGGCAGCGCGGAGGGCCGAGTGGCCCGGCCAGCCGTGGCCGGCCCCTGTTCGGCCCGTCCTCGACGGGCCGAACAGGGGCCGGGGGGTGTGCGGGGTGCGGCTCAGCAGCCGCCGCAGTTGTAGTACGTGACGTCCCAGTGGTTGCCCTCTTCGGCGTAGACGTTGCCGGAGCCGGAACGCCACTGCGGGGCACCGTCGCCGCGTACCCCGATGTAGGCGAAGTTGTTCTTGATGTAGTTCCCGAGGCAGGTGGACTTGCTGTAGTCGAGCTTGTAGCCGTTCCAGTGCGAGTACGTCCCGGAGGCGTGGCCCGTCTCGGTGCCGCCAGTGATGTTCAGTGCGCAACCGCTGGCCCGCTTGAGGGTCTGGGCGCCCTGGGCGGTGGCGAGGTTGAGCTGTTCGAACGACGTGCAGGTCGAGATGTTGCGGTTCGAGCAGTTGCCGGAGGACGACCAGGTGATGCCCACCTCGCGGAACATCGAGGTCGCGGTGGCGTGGCTGATCTTCGTGGCGGCGGACGCCTCGCCCGCCGTGCCGATGACGGCGGCGCCGGGGGCGACGACCAGGGCGAGAGCGATCAGGACCGAGCGGATCCTCGGAAACTTCAGAGCCTTCACGGCCTTCATGTACGAACCCTTCCTGCTGGGGCCGGGCTTCCTTGGGGGATGGCTGTGCAGGTGGTGCACACAGATCATGGCGGATGTCTACGCGCGTCCGCCAGAGGTGGGACGGTATCCGTCCGCAGGCACGCGGAGAAGGCGCGGTGCCCTGCCGTGAGAGGTGCTCCCGGCGCCGTCGGTCCTCGCCGCGACGCTGCGCGAGTCCGGGCCGGCCGAGGCGGCCCGGATGGTTCACGCGCCTCGGCCCACCGGCCGACGGCAGTTCCAGGAGGTTCACCCACTCGCCCGCGAAGCCCGGGCAGGGGATGTCCGACCGAACGCACGGCCGCATCCGACCTGCCGCCCGGAGCCGCCCGGAGCCGCCCGGAGCCGTCCGGCTCCGGGCGGCGCCTCATGAGCGGGGCTCCCCGTCCGCTCGAGCTCCGATGCGGTCGAACGAGGGGACTTCGGGGTCCGGCCCGACGTGGTCGACCGATGACGGCCGGTTCGATCTTCTCGCGGGGGCCGTCAGTACACCCCGACCTGCCTTTCACACCTCCGGTTCGCTGTTTCGCCGAATTGTCGGTTTCGGCCGTCCGATCTGGGTACTGACGGGGTTCATGACGCACACTCTGCTCACCGGCCCGTGGGTGCTCGTCGGATACGCGGCCGAACGGGTGTCGGAGGGTGATCTGGCGGCGGCGCGGGCGCAGATGGGTTTCTCCCTCGCCTGGCACATCATCGTGGCCTGTCTGGGTGTCGGGCTCCCGGCGCTGACGCTGCTCGCCGAGTGGTACGGCATCCGCACCGGCAGCCCGGCGTACCGTTTGCTGGCCCGCCGGTGGGCGCGTGCCATGGGGGTGCTGTTCGCCGTGGGTGCCGTGTCCGGCACGATCCTCAGCTTCGAAATGGGACTGCTGTGGCCCGGCTTGATGGGAAGGTTCGGTCAGGTGATCGGGCTGCCCTTCGCGCTGGAGGGCATCGCCTTCTTCATCGAGGCGATCTTCCTGGGCATCTACCTGTACGCGTGGGACCGGATGCCGCCCCGCCGCCATCTGCTGATCGGCCTCCCCATCGTGATCGCGGGCACCGCGTCGGCCTTCTTCGTCGTGTGCGCGAACGCCTGGATGAACCAGCCGCGCGGCTTCACCCTGCGCGAGGGCGAGGTGGTCGACGTCGATCCGTGGGCGGCGATGCTCAACCCTGCCAGCCCGCCGCAGACCGTGCACATGATCCTGGCCGCCTTCATGGTCGCGTCGTTCCTGACCGCCGCCGTGTACGCCGTGGCCATGCTGCGCGGACGCCGCGACACCTACCACCGGGCGGGATTCTTCATCCCGTTCACGCTGGGCGCGATCGTGACTCCGTTCCAGATCGTCGTGGGCGAC
The DNA here is from genome assembly GCF_008704515.1 of Streptomyces viridosporus T7A. NCBI lineage: Bacteria > Bacillati > Actinomycetota > Actinomycetes > Kitasatosporales > Streptomycetaceae > Streptomyces > Streptomyces viridosporus. Next base: position 727,480 of record NZ_CP023700.1, on the reverse strand, counting down.
TGGGCAGCACGCTTCCTGGCCGACTACCAGCCGGCCAAGCTCGCGGCCATCGAAGGCGTCTACCGCACCGGTTCGCACGTACCGCTGACGATCGGCGGCATCGCGGGCGACAACGGGCTGAAGTACGGCTTGGAGATCCCCAACGGGCTGTCGCTGCTGATCGGTTACCACCCCGACACCGTCGTCGAGGGCCTCGATCGTGTGCCGCCCGCCCAGCATCCGCCGGTCACCGGCGTGCACTGGGCGTTCGACCTGATGGTCGCCGTCGGTTTCTTCCTGCTCGCCCTCGGCGTGTGGTTGCTGTGGGCGTGGTGGCGCCGTCGCCGCACCGGCGGCGAGCTGTCCACCCCTCGCCTCTTCCTGACACTGGCCGCGATCGGCGGCCCGGCCGCGGTGGTGGCCCTCGAGTGCGGCTGGACCGTCACGGAGCTGGGCCGTCAGCCTTGGATCGTGTGGGGTCTGATGAGCGTGCGCGACGCCGTCAACCCCGCACCCGGCCTGATGATCGGATTGTGGCTGGTGCTTGTGGTGTACGCCGCCATGACCGTCGCGACCGTCTACGTCCTGCGACGCCTCGCCCGGGGCACCCCGGTGCCGCGGGCACCGCAGGAGGAGGACGTCACCGGGTATCCCGTCGTGTGATCCTCCCGCAGCCCGTTGTACGACCCCTTGGAGGTGACCGTGCTCGCGGACGCGGCGCTCACCGTGATGTGGGTGGGCCTGACCTGCTACGCCCTGTTCGGAGGGGCCGACTTCGGCGCCGGAGTCTGGGACCTGCTGGCCGGCGGCGCCGAGCGCGGCCGGGCCCGGCGCGAACTCATCGAGCACAGCATCGGGCCGATCTGGGAGGCCAACCACGTGTGGCTGATCTTCGTGGTCGTGATGCTGTGGTCGGCCTTCTCGCCGGTGTTCGCCGCGGTGATGTCCACCCTGTACATCCCGCTCACCCTCGCCGCGTTGGGCATCATCGCCCGGGGCGCCGCCTTCGCCTTCCGCAAGGCGAGCACCGAACTGTGGCAGCAGCGGCTGTTCGGCGCGTGCTTCGCGCTGTCGTCGCTGCTGACGCCGTTCTTCCTCGGCACGGTGGCGGGCGGTGTCGCCTCCGGCCGCGTTCCGCCGGGGCTCGCCGAAGGCGACGTGGTCACCGGCTGGCTCAATCCGACGTCGCTGCTGGGCGGGCTGCTGGCCGTGGTGACCTGTGCGCACCTGGCGGCGGTGTACCTGTGCGCCGACGCGCACCGCGAGGGACGGCCGGAGCTCGCCGCGGCCTTCACCCGCGACGCGGTGATCAGCGGCCTGGTGGCGGGCGCCGTGGCCCTTGCGGGCATCGCGGTGCTGAACGCGGACGCCCCCGAGCTGTTCCACGGCCTGACCCACCGCGCACTGCCACTGGTGATCATCAGTGCGGTGGCCGGACTGACCGGCCTCGCTCTGCTGACCCGGAAGCGCTTCGTGGCCGCCCGCGCAGCCGCGGCCCTGGCGGTCGCCGCCATCCTGTGGGCGTGGGGCGCAGCCCAGTACCCGGCCCTGCTGGTGGGCAGCACGACGGTGACCGAGGCCGCGGCGAGCGCCTCCGTGCTGTCGGCGATCCTCGTGGTGCTGGGCGTGGGAGCGGTGGTGCTCGTCCCGTCGCTGTGGCTGCTGTACGCCACCTTCCAGCGGGGAGCCGTCGACCAGCACTCCTCGAGGTGAACCGAAGCGCCCACGCCGGTCACCCCGGTCGGCCGGGGGCCCGGACGCAGTCGGGCATCGCGCAGGCGACCGGGGCGCAGGCCGCGTCGTTCGCCGCGGCCGTCGTCGCGGAGATCCCCCGGACCGCTCCGTTGCCCGGTACGGCTCAGGGAGTCCCACGGCGGTCTCCGCCGCGGTTCAGGCGCGCCCTGATCAGTGCGGCGTCGTGATCGAGGGCGGCACGGGACCGCTCCTGCCACCTGACCTCCAGGCGGAACCGGTCGTCCGTGGTGCGGGGGAAGACGTGCACGTGGAGGTGGAAGACCGTCTGATCGGCGGCCTCGCCGTCGGCGAGGAAGACGTTCACCCCCTCGCACGGCAGTCCCGAGCGCCGCAGAGCTCGCGCCAGCAGGTGGACGACGCGGAACAGATGGGCCATCAGGGCCTCGTCGATGTCCTCCAGACCTGCCGCGTGCACCTTGGGGATGACGAGGAGGTCGCCAGGCGCGGCCGGGTGGATGTCCATGAAGGACAGGACCAGTTCGTCCTCGTACACGCGGCTGGCCGGCACCCGGCCGGAGACGATGCCGCAGAAGGCACAGGCCGGATCCCCGGCGAACAGCTCCATGGACACAGCATGCGACAGCGGTCCCGGAGCCGCTCCCGACCGGGCTGCCCCGCGCGCGGGAGTGCCGCGTCCTCCCTCGGCATCCGTCCGACAGGTGTCCGTCTCCAACGGGTACGGGTACGCGTCCTGACCTGCAGCGACCACTTTCCGAGCCCCCATACGACCGGGCGGCGGCGCTCGGGGGAGGGGCCCTTCCGGGAGCCGGGAGCCGGGAGCCGGGCGTCGGTGCCGGACCGGCGGCGTGGCCGACGTGGGCGCGCGGACCGGACGTCGGCGCTCTGGCAGAGGTGGCGGGAAGGGACGGCCGACCGGATCCGGCCGGCGGAACCCGTGGCGGACCCGGGCGGTCCGGCGACACGGCACCGTGTTCTCGTGCCGTGGCGCCGGCGCCCGTGCGTCCTTGGTCGTCCGGTCGCGCGGCACGGCAGCGGACGCCTTGAGCGGATTGCGGACCGGCGCGGTGACGCTGTCGGCAGGGGCGTCGAAGGAGCGCCCCGGGCACCGCGGAGGCCGTCGCCCCACCCGGAGGAGCCGCGGGTCGGACCCGGAGCCGTATGTCCGGGCGGGACAGGCCGCTCATCACCGCGACCGGCCGGCCGGCCGACCGGAGCGGACGGTCGACGCGTCCCGTCCTCAAAAGCTCAGCATGACATGAAGGGAGCGGCAGACCGGGCCCGGTCCCACATGCCGTGCAACTGCTCGACCGGGCGCTGCTGCTCACCGTGCAGGGCGTTGAGCACCACCAGGCCTCCGGTCAGGGCCGGCACCGCCCACTGCACGTAGGCCAGCTGCCGCTGGGCCTTGTTGATGTCGATGGGGTGCTTTTCCGCCTGCTCCGCGACCTGCGGGTCGGGGGAGGAGGCCATTTCGATCTTCTTGCCCAGGACACGGGCGTAGGCAGTGGCTGCCAGGGCCGCGGCGGTGACGGCGGTCTTGACCGTGGTGGAGGCGCCCACACCCTTCTGGGTGGCGACCCGGTGGGCGTTCGCGGCGAGCAGCCCGCCGCCGCCGAACAGGTGCGCACCGATGGCGGCGGCGTTGACCGGCGTCCACTTCGCCCATCCCGACGACGAGATCCGTGCCCTGACCTGTTCCGTTCCGCCTTCCTCCTCGGCTGCTCCGTTGAGACCGACCGCGCCCATCAGCGACCCGCCGAACCAGGCTGCCAGGCCCAGATCGTGCAGGCTGCGGATGAAGGTGTTGCGTTGGGACATGGCAGTGCTCCTTACAGCAAGGGAACGGGAGGAGCCGGCGGAAACGCCGAGCCTTGCTCCACCCTCGCGGGGTCTTGGCCCCACCGCCATCACGGTTGACCCGGACGGGTGTAATCCGCAGGGAGAAATCCCCGAGCAGACCGACTGGGAAGTGGCGGTTGCCGGCCGCAGTGCAACGGCGCCGTCTACCGCTCCACGCCGGTGACTGGGCAGGGATCTCCAGGGGGTTCGGCTGCTCCGGTCCGGTGTCCCGTCCTTTGGCCGTGCGTCGGAGCTGGGGACCTCCGCACCCGCGGCCCCATGGCGTTGAGCAAGCACTCCTCAGCGGTCGAACACGTTCCGGCACGATCACGCGGTGGGTGATACGGGGATGCCGGCCACAGGGGGACCTGGAGGGCCCCCTCGAGCAGATCGCACCGCCGGCTGTGGTCGGCGGGGGGGGGGGGAAGCGGTTGCCGCCGCGATGCGGCAGGGCCCGCCGTGGGCGCTCCGCTCAGCGCCGCCGTGGTGACTGGTCCGGCGGGGGCGTACCGCCGGCGGAGCGGACGGACGGAGACAGCCGCAGGTCAGCCGGTGAGCTTCTGGTGGACCTCGTTGACGGTGGCGGCCAGGTCGCTCAGGTCAGGGCGGACGGCGTGCGCGATCGAGGGGTCGTCGCTCGCGTGGAGACGGTTGATCCACACGCGGGCGATGTCGAGTTCGCCGGCCGGAACCATGTCGTGGAAGTAACTCTGCGCCACGTGCACCCAGCGGTCACGGGTGACGCCGAGGGACTTCTCGAAGTACTCGAAGTGGTGGTGGGCCGGCTTGTAGGCGCCGGAGTCCTCGGCGGTGACGACCGCGTCGAACTGTACCCGCAGGCGGCGCTGGGTCTCGCCGATGATGACGCGGTCGCAGTTGGTCAGCAGGGCGAGGTTCCAGCCGGACTCCCGCAGCTCGCGCAGGGCCTGCCGCGTCTCGGGGAAGACCGGCCAGAACGGGATGCCGGCCGTCAGGACACGGGTGTCGTCCTCCAGCAGATCGATCTCCGCCTCGATGGCCGTGCGCTTCAGGGCCTCCGTCAGGACGTCGCTGTAGCGCATGGAGGGGTGCTCGCGCTGCACCTGCGGCTCGTGGCGGTTGTAGACGTCCAGCAGCTCCCAGCCCTTACCGGGCGCGACCAGTTCGATGCCGGTGGCGATGCCGTGGCGCCAGTCCACGAGGGTCCCGAAACAGTCGAAGGTGACCCAACGCTTCTCGCTCATCGCTCTTTCTCCGGGTCTCGGAAGGAGCCGGGACAGCGTCCTCGGCATGACCACAGGCCACCGGCACCGCCAACGGTCATTGTCCACGATTCCCGCCCCGGGCGCGCGGTGCGGGACAGCCGCGCACCGCGCGCCGGGAGCACCGCCGATCGGCGAGGGGATCCGTTCAGTCGACCGCCAGGACCGCCGTGTTGTTCGTGGTGTCCGGGTCGAACCCGAACTCGCCGAACTCGGGATGGATGCTCACGGCACCGGTCGTGCCGGGCACCACGGTGTCGATACGCCCGACGGAGACAGGTCCCATGATTTCCTCCAGGGGAGTGGGCGGATGAGTGGTGCACCGAAGTCCTCGGTGCACCGGTTGGATGATCAAAAGAGGGCGAAGGGGCCCTGCCGGCTTGTCGGTTGAGGTGCCGTCAGTGCCGGCGGCCGGCCACAGGTACTTCCGCTCACCGATGATCCCCACCGTTCACCAGGTACCGCGCTCGACAGGCTCAGGGGCCGGGAGCACGCTGGTGTACGGGGGACGGACCAAGCCCTCGGAATCAGGGAAGGGGGTCGGACGATGTCGAAGCGCACGCGCAAGAGGAAGTGGCGTCAGCACCGCGCCAATCATGGGCACCGCCCCGCGTGACATGCCCTGGCGTCCACAGCGCAGCTCTCCGGCGGCATGGCCGAACGTCCCGGATCGGGCACTTCCGGGCAGGCGGACTCGCGCACCGCCGGGGAGTCGCGTGCCCGTTGTCGCGTGCGGTGCGCCGGTGCTGGGGCGGGTGCGCCGTCTCGGCGGCGGCGCGGGTCGGCCGCCGAGCGTGGCCCTGGCTCGGTGTCGGCACGCGAGGGCCCTGACAGAGCCGCGGGAGGTCGGCTGATCGCGGCGCCCGGTTCCGGCACATCAACGCCACGGTCCAGCGGTTCCTGCCTCCAGGGCTGCCGGTGGTGAGCGCGGATGCGGAGAAGAAGGCGCCGATCGTCGCCCGGACGGGCCGCACCTGCCGCCCCACGGGGCGCCGATCACGGCCCCGGACCGTACGTCGTCCACCCCGGCGCCCCAGCGCAAGCACTGCAGCAACCCGATCGAACGCGACCGGATGTGCCCTTTCAGTCTCGTGCTTCGACCTCGCGCCAGAAGGCGTCGACGCGGGCGTTGAACACCTTCGGCACTTCCTGGAAGGGCTGATGTGCCTCTCCGGGCAGCACCTCGAACTCGGCCCCCGGAATCCTGTCGGCGACCACCCGACCGAGGCGCGGTGGGGCGGCGATGTCGAGTTCGCCGGCCAGAACGAGCGTCGGCGCGGTGATCTCTGCCAGCCGGTCGAGCGTGTCGTGGTCGGCGAACGAGGCGATCTGGCGCTGGAAGGCGTCGACGGACTGCGGGTGGGGAAAGGCCAGTGTGTCCTCGATGATCCGGTCGACCGTGCCGTCGGCGTGCGCACGCGGTGTGTAGACCCACAGGAAGAACGCCTCGAGCATGGCGCGCTCGCTCGGGGCGCGCTCGGCCATCCAGTGCCAGAAGCGTGCCATGGCGCGGAAGTAGGCGTCGGGTCGAGCGCACGTGCTCATGAGGACGAGACTGCGGACGAGGCCGGGGTGCCGCAACGCCAGCTCTTGTGCGACAAAACTTCCTCCCGAGAAACCGGCGACATGGGCGGTCGGGATCTCGAGCGCCCGTAGCAGTGCGGCCGCGTCGTCGGCCATGTGGGGCACCGAGAGAGGCCCTTCGGGCAGCGGCGTGCGTCCGACGCCGCGGTTGTCGAAGGCGGTGAGCCGGTAGCGGTCCGCAAGCCCGTCGAACTGGGACTGCCATGCCTCAGCGGGATCACCGAGCCCTGCGATGAGCAGGACGTCGGGCCCCCTGCCCCGACGCTCGAACCAGATGTCGACGCCACCGGCGTTGATCATTTCGCCCATCTTCAGCCTCCTGGTCGGCTGATTCCGTCATAGACCTGTGCACACCTGCTGCGGTGCCGGGGCGACGGACTCGTCCGGGAAAAGGACATGGACGACGGTGTGCCCGCAGCACCGGGAGGCGGGTTCCGTTGCCACCGTCCCACAGGCCGCAGAGGCCTGCACCGCGCTGTCGGCGGCGGACGACAGGCCGTGGTGCAGCGTGACCGCGCCGAGGACCGCGCGCAAGATCTCCCCGACGACGGCCCGGCGGGCGTCGGAGCGCAGTCCGGCGGTGATCGCGCCCGGCAGCGGGGCCCGGCCCGCGCTCACGGCTCGCTCCGTCCGTGTCCGTGACGCCGACCGGAGCGCTCGACCCGCCCCGTGGTGTCCGGCACCCGCTGGATGCCGGTGCCGACGGCGGCGCAACGCGTCGGCGTACTGCTGCCCGGGTTTCACCCACCAGCACCGCACCGTCGCCGCCGGTGTCGCGGAACGCGTCGTGACTTTCGCGCGGTCCCTGTGCCCCCGTGGTGGTCGCCTCCTGCGTCCTGCGCCCCGACCGGAGACCCAGCCGTAGCGCCCACCCGGGCGACGAGCCGGGAACGGGCGGAGAACACCCCTGCGAGCCGGCCGGCCGCCGTCAGGCGGAGGCGGAACCGTCGGCCTCTCCCGCCGCCCTGAACTCCACGGCGACGACGCCGTCGACACGCCGGCACAGTTCCTCCAGCACGGAGACGGACACGTCCTGCGGGAGCCGACCGCTGAGGACGACGTGGCCGTGGGCCACCTCCACCTGCATCGACGACGGAGCCAGGCCGAGGGTCCGGACCAGCGCCTCCTCGATGATCTCGGTCCGGATCGCCCGGTCCTTGCGCAGGAAGACCCGCAACAGGTCACTCCGGCTGACCAGTCCGATCAGCCGCCCTCCCTCGTCGACCACCAGGAGCCGCTTGATGCCGTGCCGGGCCATCGCACGGGCGGCGTCGACGACGCTCCAGTCCTCCCGCGCGCAGACGGCGGGTGATGTCATCAGCCCGGCCGCGTCGATGGCGGACGCCTTGGCCCCGGCGGGCCGGGGCCCCTCCCCGTGTCCCACGGCCTCGTCCGGATCCCCGCCCCACATCTTCTGCAGGAGGTCCGCCTCCGACACCACCCCCACGGGCCGGTCCTCCGCGTCCACGACGGGCACCGCGGTGATGTCGTAGTCCTGCAGCAGGTGGGCGATCTCCTTGAACGGCGTGCCCCGCTGGACGCGGACCACGGCGTCGCTCATCAGGTCGCCCACCTTCTGGTGCTTCATCGTGCGTTTCCTCTCCGTTGCCGGTCTGCGTCGGCCGGCATCCGCCTTCTCTCCAGGGGAAACGTCCGGCGGGCGGCAGGGGTGCCCGCACCGTCCGCCGGTGCGCGCCGGTCCCACAGCCTTCCGGCCCCGACCAGCGTGCCGAACGGCGGCCCGAGCACACCCCGCGGCGCGCCCTCACACCCACGTGTGCCACGGCTTCCGATCGCCCTCACGTCGGGGAGATCGCTCCGGTGCGGACTCCCGGGGGAAACGGGCGTCACCCGATCGGAGGCTCCGGGGAGCACCCGGCGGTGCCGGGCGAACCCTTGACGGACATCGCCCGGGCCCGCAGCCAGTACCCGGGCGCCCGGCCCTGTTTCCGCGGCATCGAGCAACTGCGGTGCCGGATGGGCGCACAGCTTGGCGAGACTTCCGGCACGGGCGGCACCCGGGCCCGCCCGCATCAGTCGTCCGCTCTCGTCGAAGCCCACGCGGTCGGCTGGCTCGCCGTGCGCCTGGCACACGGCGCGAAAACGCGGTGCTCCGCTACCTGGGGCGGTTCCGCGCCGTCATGGCCCGGTGGGTCCGGGCGGGACCGGACCCCCAGGCCGTGCGGCGCCCGGGACGGTGCCGCCACGGCGGACCGGCGCCGTCAAGGACAGTGAACCCGGCCCGAAGAAGACCAGCAGCAGGAAGCCCCAGCAGAACAACGCCGGTGACAGGCCGCCGTTCTGCAGCGGGAAGAGACCGTCCTTCTGGTGCTCGGTGAAGTAGGCGAAGGCCATGATTCCCGAGCTGAGGAACGCCGCGCTGCGCGTCGCCACGCCGAGGAGGACGAGGACACCGGCGACCAACTCGATCACCCCGGCGTACCAGAACGGCCAGTCGCCCACAGGGCTGGCCTTCCGACCCAGTAGCCCGAAGACGGTGGCGGCGCCCTCGCTGGTGAACAGCAGGCCCAGGACGATACGGAACAGGCCCAGGACCAGAGGCTGGTGCCTCGTCAGTCGGTCGCTCAGGCGCGTGGTGCTCATCGGTGCGGTCTCCTCGGATCGGTGAGTGCCTTCCCGCACTTGGTACGTGCTTGCGCCGTGGTCGGCTCAGCGGAAGTCCCTGCCCGCAGCGGGAAGTTCACCGACGGGGAAAGGCCGGCGACGGCTTCGGCGCTGATGCCGGGAGGGGACGTGGGGACTGCCTCCGGGAGCCGTCCACGAGATCGCCGGACTCGTGCTCGTGATCGAGACCTGGCTGACCCACGACGGCGCGGCCGTCCCCGTGTCGTCCGAGGTGGGACCGGAGACCCTTCGGACGAGGATCGACACAGGGCAGATCGAGACACGGCCGGTCGGCCGGTCCGTCCGGACGCTCATCGGCCTCCGTGACGAATGCCGAGCGTGCGGTGGGCATGCCGCTTGGCGGAGAGGGGGACCCCGGCGAGCACGCCGCGGACCCGGGAATCCCCGGAGCGAGCGAGGGGCTCATCCCCCCCCACGGCAGGGAGATGAGGACCCGAACGACGTCATCGTGCCGAGCGACGAGGCATTCGCAATCGTGGAGCACATGGTCGGCACGGGACCGTGACCCGCGGGCACGCCGGGTGAGCGATCGCTGAAACAGCGCGCCGTCGCGGGTCCGTCCGGGGAAGACCGCTGGGGACACCCGGTCACAGCCAGCCGGACCGCTGTGCCTGCAGGGCCATCTGGAAACGGTTCGCCGCGCCGAGACGGGCCATCAGGACCTGGAGGCGGCGGAACAACGTACGGCGGCTGATGCCCAGTTCGCGGGCGATGATGTCGTCCGTCGCGCCGCCGGCGAGGAGGCGCAGCAGACGACGGTCGGCGGGTGGAAGCCCGGCGGAGCGAGTGGTGCGGCCGTGGAGGGGAAGGGCGTTCTGCCATGCCTGCTCGAACAGGGCCGTGAGCGCGGATAGCAGGCCGCAGGGCTGCACCACCAGCATGGTGTTGTGCACGTCCGCTTCCTTGATCGACAACGACACCAGCGCGTACGCCTCATCGATGATCAAGAGCTTGACCGGCACCGACGGCAGCACCCTTGCCTGCTCGCCCGCCTCGATGCAGGGCTCGATGACGTCCTTCAGGTGGCCGGGATGCTCCAGGGACTCCCGTGAGTAGACGACGCGCTGCGTCACCCCGCGGGCCAGCGTCGCCAGAGCGTCGTCGGTGGCGCCGACCAGAGGGACGTACGGCGGGGACTCGAACTGCCGGATCTGCTCGCGGGCGCTGGCCCACGCGTGGCGCATCCGCGGACCGACGGCTTCACCGGTGACGACCTCGACGACGTTGTCGTTGTACGCGGCGAGCCGCTCGCGCCGGAACGACTCGAACGCACCTTTGACGGCGATGCGTGATTCCTCAAGCTCGGCCGCCCGGTGCCGGGCGAGGATCTCCAGGCCCGCGGCGGGCGGCACCGGGGCCACCACGTCCCCGTCCCCGGCCGCGGCGCTGGCCAGTCCGGCGTCGGCCAGTTCGCCGTAGGCCGCGGCGAGCTCGGCCCCGCCCAGCCCGGCCGCCGCGCCGATCGCGCCGAGCGGAGCGGGGGCCAGCTCCAGCAGGGTCAGGTAGACCCGGCACGCCTTGTGATCGAGCCCCAGCATCCGGAGGGCCTCGCCGAGTTTCGAGTGCGCCATGGGGCACATTATCGACGTTTCCCGCCAGACCCTGTGGCCGATCTGTGCCACTGGCACTCTGCGGCCCCGGCGCCCGCCGTGCGGCGGTACCGTCCGGAAGCAGCCGCGCACCGGCGGTGCCGAAGAACCTCATGGAAGCCCATCGAATCCCAACGGAAGAAGGTGCACGACGTGGCGAACCGTCGGAAGAACGGCCTCTACCCGGAGATCTCCGCGGAGCTGTCCGCTCTGATGCGGACGGGCTGGGCGGACACCGAACGGCACGATCTCCAGCTCGCCGAGCAGGCCCCGCACGCGGCCCGCCGCCGCGCCGCGCTCTCCGCGCGGTTCCCCGGCGAACGCCTCGTGGTCCCCTCGGGGAACCTCAAGGTCCGCTCGAACGACGACACCTACCCCTTCCGTCCGTACACGGGCTACGTGCACATGACCGGTGACCAGGCCCGGGACGGCGCACTCGTCCTCGAACCCCGCGCGGACGGCGGCCACGACGCCTACTGCTATCAGCTGCCGCGGGACAGCAGGGAGGACGACGAGTTCTGGACGGGCGCCCACGCCGAGCTGTGGACGGGCCGGCGCCGCTCACTCGCCGAGTCGGAGCGCGTACTGGGCCTGCCGTGCCGCGACGTCCGCACCGCGGCTGCCGACCTGGCCGCCGCCTCCGGCCCGCCGACCCGGATCGTCCGTGGGATCGACCCCTCCCTCGAGGCCGCCGTCACCACCCACCCGGAGCGGGACGCCGAACTCGAAGAAGCGCTCAGCGATCTCCGCCTCGTCAAGGACTCCTGGGAGCTCGGGGAACTGCGCAAGGCGGTGGACTCCACCGTGCGCGGCTTCACCGACGTCGTCAGGGAACTCTCCGGGGCGATCGCGTCGTCGGAGCGGTGGATCGAGGGCACCTTCTTCCGCCGGGCACGCCTCGAGGGCAACGCGGTGGGCTACGGCTCGATCTGCGCCGCCGGTGAGCACGCCACGATCATGCACTGGACGGACAACGACGGCCCGGTGCGCCCGGGGGACCTGCTGCTGCTCGACGCCGGCGTGGAGACGCACTCCCTCTACACCGCCGACGTCACCCGCACGCTGCCGATCAGCGGCACCTTCACGCCCCTGCAGCGCGAGATCTACGAGGCGGTGTACGAGGCCCAGGAGGCCGGCATGGCGGCGGTCAAGCCGGGCGCCCCGTACCGGGACTTCCACGAGGCGGCCCAGCGACACCTGACGGCGCGGCTGGTCGAGTGGGGCTTCATCGAGGGCCCCGTCGACCGCGCGTACGAACTCGGCCTGCAGCGCCGCTTCACCATGGCCGGCACCGGTCACATGCTGGGTCTGGACGTCCACGACTGTGCGCAGGCCCGCACGGAGGACTACGTCGACGGTGTGCTGGAGCCGGGCATGTGCCTGACCGTCGAACCGGGCCTGTACTTCCAGGCGGACGACCTGACGGTGCCCGAGGAGTGGCGCGGCATCGGCGTCCGGATCGAGGACGACCTGGTCGTCACCGAGAACGGCCACGAGAACCTGTCGGCGGGCCTGCCACGCGCCGCGGACGAGGTCGAGGCATGGATGGCGCGCTTCGCGGGCTGAGGGCCGTGAGGACGGCAGCTTCTCCGGGCCCTCCGGGTCGATCCGCCGGACGGCGACGGTCGAATGCGATCCGGAGGGCGTTGTCGCGCAGGCCAGCCGACAACCCCGTGTCCTGAGCGCTCTCCCTGCTCCGGGTGTCGACTCGACGGCCGGCCTTGAATGGCGAGTGGTCGGTTCGTAGCCGGGGTGAGGCGGCCGTCGAAGGCGTGGAGGGCGAGCCGGTCTTCGGGAGCGAGGGCGTCCAGGTTCTCGTGCAGCAAGCTGAAGCAGACGCCGCGCTCACGCAGTTCGCCGACGATGCTGAAGCCCGCCACGCCCAGGCCGCGGCCACTTCCTTGACGGGTCGGAGCTACGCGTAGACACGGGCGGGCGCCTGCCCGCTCCTGAATGGGTCGGACCGCCGGCGACTGCCCGAGGTCCGGTTCGCGAAGGCAGCCGGAACCCCGCTCGCACCGTCAGCGTTCCGTGCCCGTCTTCTCGGCTTGCTCCTGCTGCGCCTTGTTCTCGGCCTTTTCCGTCTTCTTCGCCTGGCCGGGCGGTCGGTGCGGGGCCTCGGTCGCCGTGCCGCCCGGCGTTGCCGCCGCGGACGTGTCCGTGCCGCTCGGTGTGGCTCGTGCCGTTTTGGTCGCAGAGCCGGGTGTGGCTGTGTCGACGGCGGATGTGTGACCCGGCCCGTGGGGAGTAGGGCCGACGCTCTGTCCGGGCACGTCGCCGGGGAGTGCGCCGACAGAGGGGATGTGGTCAGAGGACGGTGTCGTCGCAGGAGCCCTGGCCGCCTTCTCCCGCCCTGCGCCGCCAGGAGAATCCGGCTTTCCGGCGAGGCCCCCCGTGCCCCTGGCCGCGCTTCGGTCATCGACCTTCTGTCCTGCGCTGTCAGAAGGATCCGGCTTTCCGGTGGGGGCGCTCGTGGCCTTGGCCGCGCTTCGGTCATCGCTCGGTGGGGCGGAGGCGTCGGTGACGGCGAAGGCGGTTGCCATGACAGCGGCGACCGCAACGGTCGCGCCGGCCACAAGGGTGCGCCCACGCGCGGGCATGGTGCGGGGAGCAGTCTGATCCTCGTCGGACAGCGGATTCATGTGCGTGCGGTCGACCGTGCGCGACGGCCCGTGGCTGGCGACGAGGCTCGTGGCGTGCGCCGACGGACCGGCTTCAAGATGTGCTGTCTCGGCCAACGCCGCCAGTGTGCGGGCGCAATCGCGGGCCGTTGGGCGGTTCTGCTCGTCCAGGGCTGTCATGTCCCGCAGCAGGGCGGCCAGTTGCTCCGGCAGGAACTGGGGCAGGACGGGTTGGCGGTGCAGTCGTGCGATTGCGGCTTCAAGGGGGCCACCGTCGTACTCGAGCCTGCCCGTGAGGCATTCGAGGAGCACCAGGCCGAGGGCGTACACGTCGGCGGGCCGTCCGACGGGCTGGCCGAGGACCTGCTCGGGGGAGAGGTAGGCGGCGGTGCCGATGAGCGTACCGGTGGCGGTGCGGGTGGTGGCGTCCAGCAGTCGGGAGATGCCGAAGTCGGTCAGGTAGGGGCGGTGGGAGGCGTCCAGGAGGATGTTGGACGGTTTGACGTCTCGATGGACGATCCCCGCTTCGTGTGCGTGAGCCAGTGCGTGGGCCAGGTCGACGCCGAGCGCGGCAGTCGCTTTGGGGGACAGCGGGCCTTCGGCGATGCGGTTCTTCAGGGTGTCGCCTTCGACCAGTTGCATGACCAGGAAGACACGTCCGTTGTGCTGCCCGGCGTCATAGGCGGTGACGAGTCCGGGGTGGTGCAACCGGGCCAGGATCACTGCTTCGCTGTGCGAGTTCTCCTCGATGTCGATGCCGGTACCGGGCCGAAAGACCTTGACCGCCACCGGTCGCCTCAATCGCAGATCGAAACCTCGGTAGACGTCCGCGGCGCCGCCCGAACCGAGGAGATCGTCCAGACGGTACCGGCCGCTCAGTACCTCGGCCGAACACCGGGACGCCATGGCCCGAGCCGATTCACGAAGCCTCATTCCCTCTCCCACTGCGTTGAGGTGCGAATGCTCCTGGCGAGCCGTGGTCGACGCGCCATCGGACGCAGGTACCCACGAAGAGGTGCCGTACCCCCGGTACAGCACCGCGACGACACATCGCGAGGCGAAACCGGCGCCGCCGGGCCCCGCCGGTGTGCCGGCTTCCCGAACACGACGATGTCCTCGCACCCGGGACGACCGGGCGCCGGCCCGCCCACCAAGGCGAGGCCGACCGCAGCCGGAGCAGGACGCAGCCGATCCGTTCGCCGACTGTGACGGCAAGTCAGGTCCGGTATCCGCTCGACGCAGGTACGTCGCTCGCACTCGGCGGTCCGACAGGCGGGCCGGCGGAGTCCACCGACGGCTGCGGGCCGGAAGCCGCGTGAGGGAACCCCCGTCCCGAGGCCGCACGCGGCGCCCCGCGCCGGGAATGAGAGCCGTGGGTCAGGACGGGGGCTGGAGGACCGTGTCGATGATGTAGATGGTGGCGTTCGCGGCCTTGATGTTGCCGCAGACGATGTTCGCCTCGTCGTTGACCTTGAAGTCGGTGCCCGAGCCCGACGTGGTCAGCTTGCTGCCCTCCACCGTCGTGAAGGAACCCTTGGGGAGTTCGTTCGGGGTGATCTGCTGGTCCACGACGTGGTAGGTCAGCACCTTCTTCAACTGCTCCTGATTGCCGAGCAGCGAGTCGAGCTGCGACACGGTCACCTTCTGGAAGGCCTGGTTGTTGGGGGCGAAGATGGTGACGTCGGGTTTCCCGTCGAGGGTCCCGATCAGGTTCGCCCTGGCCGCGGCTGCGACCAGCTGACTGAGTTGTGGGTATGCGGCCGCGGCCTCTACGACCTTGTCCTTGGACGTGTCGGCCTTCTGGGAGATCGCCGAACAGCCGGGGCCGAACGTCCCCGACGGGCTGGGAGACGCATCCTGTGCGTGGCTCTGCGCCGCCAGGCCTCCAAGCGCGAGCGGGAGGGCGACCACAGCTGCCGCGGTGGCTTTTGCTGTACGCGTGCGGGTGAACCTCATCGCAACCTTCCTCCCGTGGAGGCGTGAACACTGCAGAGGTCTGGACTGCGGAAGCCTGCGTTTCCGCTGGGCGGGGTGGGGGCGGCTGCTGCGCCCGGCCTCGGGCCATCATCACCCGGCTACTCAGCGAGCGTAGCGACAGGTGCCGGTGACCGCACCTCGAAGCCGGGACGCGGTGAACGCCCCGCCCTGCTGGACCTCGGCCTACCGGGTTCGCCGTATCGACGCCTTCAGACGCTGCAACCGGCGTCTGGAGACCGCCCGTACGAGACGATCTGAACGTCCTGATCGATCCGGGTATTGACGGTTTCGGGGTGTTGTCGAGTTGTCCGTGAACAGGGTGCCTGATGGGGCATCAGGTCGAGGGGGTCTGCTCATTTCGCGGCGGTCGTGACGCCGGTGAGGACGCCGGCGCAGGCGGTGAGGTCGACGAACGCACCGGCACAGATGGCGTGGGTAGCCGCTTCGGTCACGGTGAGGCACGATCGAGTCGTGGTGGAACGTGTGATGAGTGCCGCTGTTCTGTACCGCCATGGGGGCATGGAAGCGCTTGGGCTGCGGACCGACTGGCCGCTGCCCGCACCCGGCCCGGGGCAGGTTCTGGTCCGGGTGGCCGCGGCAGCGATGAACAACACGGATGTGTGGACGCGCGAAGGGGCGTACGGGCTGCCCGGGCGTCCGGAGGCGAAGGCGGGATGGCGTGGGCCACTGGAATTCCCGCTGATCCAGGGCGGCGACATCGCGGGTACCGTCAGTGAAGTCGGTGCCGGCGTACCGGCGAAGTGGGTGGGCTGCCGGGTGCTGGTCGATCCCGCCTTCTACGCCGACGGCCGGGAGGACGCCCCGCCCGTCGGTTTGCTGGGCAGCGAGAGGGACGGCGGCTTCGCCGATTACGTCGTGGTGGACGCCGACCGCCTGCACGACATGAGCGCCTCCCCGCTCTCCGATCAGGAGCTTGCCGCCCTTCCGGTCGCCTACGGCACGGCGATGGGCATGCTGGAGCGGGCGGAGATCCGCAGCGGCGAGACGGTGCTCGTCACCGGGGCTTCCGGCGGGGTGGGCCTGGCCCTGGTGCAGCTCGCGACAGCTCGCGGGACGCGGGTGGTGGCGCTGACCAGTGGGTCTAAGGCCGCCGCGCTGGAGGAGGCCGGCGCCTCGGCGACGCTGCCCAGAGACGCGGACCCCGCCGACCTGGAACGCCGGCTGGCCGCGGTGGCGCCCGGGGGTCTGGACGCCGTCGCGGACGTGGCGGGAGGACCGTGGCTCGAGCGGCTCCTGCCCGCTCTTCGGGAGAATGGGCGCTGGGTCGTCGCCGGCGCCGTCGCGGGCCCTGTCGTCACCTTCGACCTGCGGCGCCTCTATCTGCGCAATCTCCGCCTCATCGGCTCCTCGATGCACACCCGTACCCATTTCGCGGCCTTGGCCGACCTGGCCCGCACCGGGGGCGTGCGTCCCCGCATCGCGGCCAGTTTCTCCCTGAGTGACATCCACGCCGCTCAGAAGGCGTTTCGGGACGGTACGCATGTAGGAAAGATCACGATCATTCCGTGACGAGCCGGTTCCGCCGAACACCTTCGTGGGCGGGGGTGTCGGCCTCCTGGTCACCGGCCCGCTGCCGGCCTCCGCCCCGCGGGCGTATGACCTCGGTCGGCGGGACCACCCGCCGAAACAGCGTCCACGGCTCGTCCGGACCAACCGCTCCACCAGATCCGTCGTGCACGGCGCAACAGCAGGCGGTCCGGAGGCCGCACAGTGCCCCACGCCCAGCCCTGAGTTCGGCGTCCGGACGGCAGCGCCCGCCTCGAGCGTGGGGGGCGCTTGCCGGTCCACCGCCTCCGCTCGTCCGGATGGCCACCCCGCCACCCGATCAGGGGGCCTTCCGGGGTCACGAGATGCCCTGCCCGCCCGGCGTGGCCATCATGGTCATCCAGGCTCCGGCCCGGTCGGCAGGGAAGGGTGATGACCATGGAGCTGTTCCCGCCGATCCCGCTCGCCGAGTGGCGCGACACCAAAGAGACGCTCCATCGCTTCGCGCAGATCGTCGGGAAGGTCCGTCTCGCCGCCAGCACCCGGCGCAACCACTGGTGGAACGTCCCGTTCCACCTCACGGGTCGCGGCATCACGACTCGCCCGATGGGACAGGTCGACGGCAACCCGATCTTCACGGTGGACTTCGACTTCGTCGCGCATCAGCTGGTTCTTTCGACTCTGGACGGCCGGGAGATCTCCCTCCCGCTCATCGGCCGGTCCGTGGCGTCCTTCCACGACGCGGTCATGGACTCGCTGGCCGCGCTGGGCATCCGGGTGCGGCTCGACGTACCCAGGCCCTTCGACCTGCCCGACTCCGGCCGGCCGTTCGCCGAGGACGCCGAGCACGCGACTTACGACCCCGCGCAGGCCAACCGCTACTGGCGGGTGCTCAGCCAGGTGGCATCGGTGCTGGAGGAATTCGCCGCGGGGTATTCGGGGAAGGTGAGCCCGGTGCACCACTTCTGGCACACCTTCGACATCGCGCACAGCCGGTTCTCCGACCGTCACATCGAGCAGCCCGAGCGGATCGACCCGGTCACCCGGGAGGCGTACTCCCGGGAGGTGATCAGCTTCGGCTTCTGGTTCGGGGACGACACCTTCCCCGAGCCCGCGTTCTACTCCTACACCGCTCCGGAGCCGGCACACCTGGCCGAGGAGCCGCTCCGGCCCGCGGCGGCACACTGGATCGCCCGGAACAGCAGCCACTTGGCCGTACTGCGGTACGACGAGGTCCGCACCGAGGCCGACCCGCGTGCCGCCGTGCTCGCCTTCTACGAAAGCGCCTACCGGGCCGGTGCCCGATGCGCCGGATGGGAGACCGAGCCACTGGCATGCCCGGGCGGGGTGACAGACCCGCAATTGCGGTTCCGCGAGCCCGGTCCCGCTTCCGGCTGAGGCCCGGCAGCAGCCGCGAATCCCGCGCCGGCGTGGCCACCCGGGCGCCGCCCCGTTCAGAGGTCGGTGCGCGCCAGTTCGCCCTTGAGCAGACCCGTCGCCTGCCCCACCTCGATGAGGTAGCCGTCCGGATCGCGCATGTAACAGCGCAACTCGGCGCGACGGTCGATGGGCGGGGTGAGGAACTCCGCCCCCTTCGCTACGGCAGTGTCGTAGAAGCGGTGGATGTCGGCCACTCGCACGTTCAGAAAGCTGGAGGCGGTGTGGGGGTCGTCCGGTGGGCGCAGCACGACGTCGGGCTTGTCGTCGGTGGGGCCGCCACCGGGGTTCATGATGATCCAGCCGTTGGCGACCTTGATGATGCAGGGGTTCTCCTCCAGCACCACCGTTCCCCCCAGCACGTCGGCGTAGAACGCCCGGGAGCGCGGCACGTCGGAGACGGTGAGGAAGTGTGTGAGCACCAGACCCTCGATCGGCGCAGGGAGATCATCCCGGTTCATCCTCTGCTCCCCCTCGGGATCGGCGACGAGGCGGGCCGCGCGGCGGACCGGAGCCGCGCCGGGAAACTGCCGGTCGCGAGCACGCTCCCTGCCGGTGCGTAGTCGGTCATGCGCCCAGAGTAGGACCCGACCGGCCGGACGGCACCCGCACCTCGGCCCCGCCTCCGGCCCGCTCCTGGCGGCTGCACAGCAGCCTCGACTACCGCACTGCCGCACTACCGCCGACGGCGACGTGCAAGGGAAGCTCCACCGCACCGGCCGTGGGACCGACGAACGCTTCAATGGGGGAGGGAGCCGCAGCGCGTACCGTTCGCGCAGCACCTCGTACGCGCTCGGCGTCGAGGAAGCGGAGGACACGCCCGTGCCTCCCGGTATCGCCTCTCAGGACCCTCCAGCGGGCCGGCCTCGTCACTCAGCTGCCGGGCCGCTCCGCCGGGGGCTGCGGGCGCGCGGTCAGAACCAGTGCGGGCAGTGCGGGGGCGGTCGGAGCGGAAGAGGGCGTCAGCGAGGGTGGCCGCGCCCGGGCGATGGGCCCGGATGTGTCCGGCACGTACGAGCGTGCTCGGGGCGGTGCCGCCGAGGTGGACCGAGCCCAGGTCGCTCACGCTCAGGGACAGGTCGATTTCTCGGTCCGTCGGGACGCAGTCGGCCTTGCCGCCCCGGACGGTCAGCAGGTGGCGGCCGTGTTCGCCGCGGAACGGGTCGTCGACCGGCCGTCGACCCCGGCGCCGAACTGATGTTCTCGCTGTTGCTCGGAATCAGGTTGCTGGAGGATGACTGAGCCCAGTTGCCCGGAGGACCGCTCCCCATGCCCAAGCAATACCCGCCGGAGTTCCGGCGGAAGGTGCTCGACCTGATCGCTGCGGGCGGCCGTGTCGCACAGATCGCTGCGGATCTCGACATCAGCGACCGGACGATCTACACATGGCGGCGCCAGGAACTGATCGACGTCGGCCGGCTTCCCGGTACGACCAGCGCCGACAACGCCGCACCGCATGCGGTGCCGCGGCGGATCGCCGAGTGGGTGTCCGTGCCCCGCACCCCGCTCGAACACCTCCCCCTCGAGGAAGCCGGGACCGGCTCCGACGGTGCGGCGTCGCCCGCGCACCCCGCCGTCGCCCCCGAAAGACGCCCGAATCCATCGGCCGAAGCTTCGCGGTCCCTCCATCCCGAGACATGGGGTCTGACGCACACCGGAGGAGCGCTGTGCCTGGAGGGGAAGGCGCTCTCGAGCCTGGCAGATCGCTGGGGGAGTCCTCTCTTCGTCGTCCACGGCGCCCGGCTCGCCGAGAACGTCCGGCGCTTCCAGCAGGTGCCGCGGGGCCGGTCACTGGGTGTCGACGTCTTCTACTCCTACAAGACCAATCCGGTCCCGGCCGTGCTCCAGAGGCTCTCGCGGCTCGGCGTCGGAGCCGAGGTGGTCTCTCCGTACGAGCTGTGGCTCGCCCTGCGGCTCGGGGTCGAGCCCGGAAGGATCATCTACAACGGCCCGGGCAAGACGCCGAGTGTCGTGCGCACGTTGGTCCGGAGCGATCTGCTGCTCACCCATCTGAATCATCGCGAGGAGATCGCGCTCGTCGCACGGGTCGCCGCGGAGCTCGGCAAGCGCATCGACGTGGGCCTGCGCGTGGCCACCTCCGACAGCTGGTCGGGCAAGTTCGGCGTCCCGATCGCCGGAGGGCAGGCGCTGGCGGCCTACGAGGAGGCACTGGCGCATCCCTCGCTGCGGGTCGTCGGGTTGCACGCGCACCGCGGCGTGGCCATCGAGGATGCGGACACGTTGGAGCGTTTCGTCCGCGAGGTGCTGGAGTTCTGCGATGCGCTCCACGCCCGGCTCGGCCTCGACGTGAGGCTGCTCGACCTCGGTGGGAGCCTGGCGGTCCCGACAGTGCTGCCGCTCGACGCCTCGCCGCTCCCGCTCGCCGAGCGGGTGGGACGCAGGCTTTCCATCGAACGCTACCTGGCGTTGCTCGTCGAGCAGGTCGAGGATCACTTCCGTCGCGTCGGCCGGCCGGCGCCTCGCGTCCTGCTGGAGCCCGGACGCGCGCTGACCGGGAACACCCAGATGCTGCTCTGCCGGGTCAACAGCCTCAACGCGCCCGGATCGGGACCCGCGCACGCGATCCTGGACGCCGGCGAGAACATCGCCCACATCCTGCACCGCGAGTATCACGAGATCTTCCACGCCGAGCGGTGGGGCGAATCCCGGAGCGAGACCTACACGCTCGACGGCCCTACCTGCAGCCCGATGGACTGCCTGCGGCAAACCGTCGCGCTTCCCCCACTCCGGGTCGGAGACACGCTCGCGATCATGGACGCGGGGGCCTATCTGGTCTCCTTCTCGAACTCCTTCTGCTTTCCACAGCCGGGCGTCGTGGTCCTGGACCAGGGCCGCGAGAGGCTCATCCGTCGCCCGGAGACCTACGAGGACATGATCGCCAGGGACCTCCACGCGGACGAGGCCTTCCGGTGACAGCCCCTTCGACGTTCGCGCACCCACCGCCGGACGAGCCGTTCCGCGTGCTCCGTGGCAACGCCGTGATGCTCTCGCTCGGGCGCGTCGAGGTGACGTACCCCGTCCCCGGACAGTTGCCGCGGATCGCCGTCGCCGGGCAGCCGCTGCGGATCGGGGACGCGCCCCCGGCCCAGGACGAGGCGGCGTTCGCCCTGGTGGCCGGATCGGACAGCGTCCTCGTCTCGGACCGCGACGAGAGGCTGGCGGTGCTCGTCCCACGCGACGGCTCCTCGCTGCTGGAGGCGAGGGCCTCGCTCTATGCCACGAGACCGGATCCCCGGCGCGCGGACCACTTCCGTGTGACGGTCCACGGCGCGTCCGCTCGTACGGGTGCGCTGTACGTGGCCCAGGCCTTCGGGCACACGACGGGCTGGGTGCCAGCCGTGCACGGAGCCCTCGCCAGGCTCCCGGAAACGGTCCCGTTCACCGCCGCGATCCGGCGGCGGGAGGACGCGGCCCACGCTCGCCGCAAGGCCGAGAGCTCAGCGGGGCTCCATGTGATTCCGCTCCGTTACAGCGACTCGGAGTCGGCGACGATCACACCCTCCGATGTCGCCAACCTCTCGCGCCCGGAGCTCCTGAACCGCGAGGCGGCTCTCCTGTGGATCGCGGACAACCTCGAGCTCGCCCAGGCCGGCGCGGGCGCGGCCGCCATCGTCAACGACTGCCGGCCGGAGACCTGGATCCTGCACCAGCTCGCCGAGCACGCGCAGCACAAGGAAATCCCTCTGCACGTCGTGCGCTATGCGTTCGAGGAGTTCTCGTGCCTGAGGCAGCTGGCGGGCCGGGCCCGAGCGTCGAAGCCGGTGACGGGAGTGGCCGTGCTCCTGGCCGCGTCCGCCCCGGCCATCCACACGCGGCGCGAGCTCCAGGACGCGCTGCGTGCGTCGGGGACCGATCCGCGGCGCAATCCCTCGGCCGACTTCGAGGCCGCCAGCCGGGAGATCGTGGCCCGCCTGCCCCGCAGCGGCACGATCTGGTATCAAGCCGTCAACTGGCGTGACCGGCTGTCGCTGGAGGCGGGCGAGCAGCCCTACGTGGTCGTCCCGCCGCTCGGCCAAGCCAGCGCGCTCTGCCCGGAACAGGCCGCAGAGCGGGCCGGCGCCGTCCTGGCCCAGCGCTGGGCGGCGCTCCGGTACCTCTTCACCCCGCGAGATCCACGCGGCGTCGCGCTCGTGTCGCAGGGCAACGGCTTCTCCGCCCGCAGCCGCCGACACTGGCGCACGATGCTGGCGCTGGCGGCGCGGATGGAGGAGACACAGTTCCTGTTCGCGGGCGGAAGCGCGGAGGACCGCGCGTGGCTGGCCCTCGAACTCGAGCGCCGGCCACGCGCGAACGTGACGCTCCTCGGATGGATCAACGAGCACTGGAGCACGTTCCTCCGGGCCCTCCGCGCCGAACCGCGGGCGACTTTCGTCTGCCGCCCGGGCTTGAGCAGCATCGGCGCCGCGCTTGCGAACGGCGTCCCCCCGCTCCTCATGTCGCCCGATCCGCTGGCGGGGCCGGACGGGACCGTGGATGCGATCACGGCGGAGGTGGCCATGGAGCGCGCGGTCTACGCGTTCCAGCTCGAGCGGCTCTATGCCACCCAGTGCGCCGAGCACCCCGACTCGCCGCTGCCGGTCCTCGTGGACACGCTCGGCGACGATCAGCAGAAGGCACTGCTCACGCTGCGCCGTGCGGTGGAGCCGGACGTCCAGTCGCGCCAGCGGGCAGCGATCGACGGGTACTGCGACTGGTCGCGCGTCGCGCATCTCATCGCGAGCGTGCTCGCGCGCGAGGCGGTCTCCGGCACGCTGCCGATGCAGGTCAAGCGCCGGATGCGCGACCAGGAACTCCTGGTCCGTCGCGAACCGTCCGGCGCGGGCCGAGGACGCCACGGTGGAGTGCGTCCGGGCCGGTTCGAGCACGAGCGACGCGCACGCGCCCCCATTCCCGGGCACGGCTGAGGAAGAAGGACATGCCCCCGCGACCTGTGACCCCCCGCGACATCTACGAACTGCGGCTCTGGCAGATCTGGTCGGACCTCCTCCACGTGGACGACATCGGGGTGAAGGACGACTTCTTCGCCCTCGGTGGCGACCACGCCAAGGCGGAGGCCGTCCTCGACACGATGGCGGCGCAGCTCGATGCTCCGCCGCTCTCGAGGGAGATGTTCCTCGAGGCGCCGACGATCGAGGGCATCGGCTGCCGCCTGCGCGCGCGATCGAGGAAGCTCTGCGAGCAGCCCGTCGTGCCGCTCCAGCCGCACGGTTCGAAACGCCCGTTCTTCTTCCTGCCGAGTGGGGAGGGAAACGTCTACTACTTCCACGCGCTCGCGCGCCGGATGGCGCCGGACCAGCCCTTCCACGCCCTCCAGACCCGGGGGCTCCACGGTGCTGAACCGCCGTTCGACCACGTGGAGGACATGGCGGCGGACCACATCGAGTCCATGCGCTCCGTGCAGCCGCGCGGGCCGTATCTCCTGGGAGGTCACTGCGTCGGTGCCATGGTCGCGCTGGAGATGGCCCTGCAGTTGCAGCGCCGCGGGGAGCGGGTGGCCTTGCTCGCCGCCGTTGACGGCCTTGCGCCCGCCCCCTTCTTCCGCGACGAGATCACGGAGATCGTCCAGGACCCCTTCGAGGCCATGATCTTCTTCGGGAGAGGGTTCACGTCCTGGTTCGACCGGGAGCTCCCGCTGAAGCGCGAGACACTGCTCGCGGTCGAGCCGGAACGACGATCGGCGTTCGTCATGGAACGTGCCAGGGAGCGCAGCATGTTCACACCGGACGAGCCCGACGACCGCGTGAGCCGTGTCGTGGATCTCGGCGCTCGCATCTGTCGCGCAGGGTACGTTCCCGAGGACGCCTACACGGGCCCGATCTCGTTCTTTCGCGCCCACGACTCCGCGCTGTGCGAGACCGCCACGGGAGGCTGGGAAGAAGTCTCGACGCAACCGCCGCGCGTCCGGGAGCTCCCCGGCGACCACGTCACGCTCGTCCTCGAGCCCCACGTCGATCGCCTGGCGCGCGAACTCCGGGCGGCGATCGCGGAAGCGCGGGTGTGATGCCCCGTCGAAGGCGCCCGTCACTCGCCACAGTCCCGCCCGAAGGGTGTTGCAGAAGGTCGCGGGCAGGGCATCTCCCGTGAACGGCCCGGACGGCCCCTGCCCACGAGGAAGACGGAACACCCTGTGCCGTCCCGCTGACCCACGGAATCGGCTCTGAAAGCGGCTCGGGCGGCACTCGCGCGGTGAGCGCGGGCACCGCCCGGAGTGACGGTCGAGGGCGAGGAGAGCGAAAGAACTTGTTTCAGGAAAGGAATGGAGGAGGAAGCCCCTTCATGGCCTCGCCGTGGGCAACGCCAGCACTCAGCCCGGGATCAAGTCGCGCAGATTTTCGAGGGTGACGACCCGGGAGTCCGGGTGCAGGCCCTCGGGACGTTCGAGACCGATGTACGTCACGGGCTCGTCCGGGACCGGCCCGCCGTCCCACAGATCCACGGCCGTGGTGTCGCCGTGCATCAGGTCGACCAGGTGGCGCACCGTCAGGTACTCGCGCTCCACGAGGGCGCGCACCACCTTGGACACCGACACCTGGTTCTGCTCGACCCGGTTGGCGTACGAGATGCCCTTCAGGTACAGGTGCAGCCACTTCGCGCGCCACCGGCCGTCGTCCTCGCGCCGGAAAACCAGCGGCAGCGCCACGCGACCCGCCCCGCGCAGCTCCGACTTCATACGCACCGTGCGCGGCTCGAACGGTCGGCCCTTCTGCTCACCGTCGCGCAGCATGAAACCGAAGAACGACTCCTCGACCTCCTCGAAGCCCTCACCGGCGTAGATGTTGACCTGCGGAACGATGTACGCGCCGCGTACCCGGTCCAAGGACAGGTCGATGAATTCCGAGGCCCCGTCGGACGCCTCGGTGACATCGCCCGAGTGCTCGCCCCCGACAGCCCTGAGGGATGTGTAGGAAAGCCAGGAGGCGGTGCTGTAGTCGGCGCGGAGAAGCAGCGCCGAGAGGTCGTAGTCGGTCCGGTGCTCGGTCTGCTTCCAGTACACGAAGAAGCGCAACCGCTCGCCGTCGACCGCCGCGACCGAACCTCGCGGCAGTACGCCGAGCCCGGCCGCGGTCGCCCTGCCGCTGAGCGGGAGCGCCACGTCGAGGACCTCGGGGTCGAGCAGCAGCCGGCCCGGTGCGGGGAGCCTGCGGCGCATCTCGGCGTCGAGCGCGGTGATGAGACGGTCGCGGTCGGCGGCGGGGACCGGCGGCCGGACGTCGGCGGTGACCCAGCCGCGGCCCCGGCGGTTGACGAAGATCCGGGGTTCGTCGGTCTTCCGCTCCCGGTTCTGGAAGTGCTCGCGGACCGAAAGCACGACCCGGCCGGAGACCTCGGGGGCCACCTGCACCGCGGCGGCCACCACCGCGTCCCGCCCCTCCTGGTCGGCGGCGATGCGCAGCAGGAGGTCCAGGGCGCGGAACAACTTGCCGGGAGCGGACCTCAGCAGCCGCACCGCGCCGAGGACGTCGCGCTCGGCGAGCAGCTTCTCGGCACGGCTGTCAAAGGACCGCGCCTCCTTCTCGCCCCGTGCCACGGCGAACACTTCGGCGGCGTGCGGCCAGCGCGGGTACTCGTGCGGGTGGAGACGCTCACCGAGCCGCTTGAAGGGCTCGCGGTGCGCGTGCACATCGGCCAGCTTGGCGGGGTTCGCCGCGACCACGGTGTCGAGGCCCGCGAGCAGCGCACGGCGGACCGGCCGCGGGAGGGTCCGGAACCGGGTCGGCTCCTGCAGCGTCACGTCGCCGCCCGACAGCGCGCAGGCCAGCCGCAGCACGTCGGTGACGGTGTCCAGCAGGAGGTCCGCGCCGACAGCGAGACGGGCCTCGTTGACGACCGCCCGGTTCTCCCGGATCGGGATCGTCTCCGGCTGGGGGCCGGGCGCGCACCGCTCGGCGAGGGTCTTGAGGTCGCGCAGGTGCTCCTCACCCAGTGGCGTCGTGCTGCCTGCCAAGGCCAGGTACAGGTCCGTGAGTTCGTCGTCCAGGTCCCGTCCCAGGTGCAGGACGGTCACCCGGTCGCCCGCCGAGGCGATCAACTCGTCCTGCGCCGCGAGCATCTCCTCGTAGGTGTGCTGGTAGCGGCCGTACGTGGGGAGGCTGAGCAGGTCCAGCACCCCGTGTGCCCGTTGCGTCAGCACGTTCTCGCGCGACGCGTCGTCGCCGAGCGCCTTCGCCACACACCGCATCCAGAACTCCTCGGTGTCCGGCACGTTGGCCGGAAAGTCGATGAAGTACGCGTTGTGCCGGACGTGGTCGCCCACCATCTCGCTGACGGTGCGCAGCGTCCGCTTGGCGGTGTGCACGACCGCGGCCTCGGACAGTCCCGACAGCCGCTCCAGCAGCTCCGCCGAGAGCTTGAAGCCCACGGATGTCAGCGCCGCGTCGAACTGCCGTGCGGCGGCGGCTCCTTCCCCGGCGGAGCCCCTGGGGGAAGGAAGGCGGTGGGTGTGCCGGATGACCAGCGATTCGAGACGGTACGCCATTCGGGGATGATCGCAGAGGTGTGCGAGCCGACGCACAGGGGTTTTTCGTACGCGCTCCGAGCAACAGGACGGGCGCGGTATCGCTCGTCCGGCCCAAGGAAACGGCAGCCGACAGGCCATCCCCCGTCGCGTTGAGTAACAGTCTCTCTATGACTAGCAGACGAAACGCCCATGCGGGCAACGGGTTCGGGGCCCACGGCAGCCGGACCCGCACCGCCCTGATGGTCCTGGTCACCGCGGTTGTCCTCGGCACGCCCGCCCAAGCGGTGGCCTCCCCGTCGATCGTCTCGGGACGGCCCGACTGGGACGCCATCGCCGCATGCGAGTCCGACGGCAACTGGCAGGCGAACACCGGGAACGGCCACTACGGCGGTTTGCAGTTCACGCAGTCGAGCTGGGTCGCGGCCGGCGGGCTCGAGTACGCCCCGCGCGCGGACCTGGCCACCCGCGAGGAACAGATCGCCGTGGCCGAACGCCTGGCCCGTCTCCAGGGGATGTCGGCCTGGTCCTGCGCCTGAACACCCGACCCCTTCTGTGGGCGGAGTCGAGGGGTGCCTTCCCGTTCGATCCACTGTGCGAGGGCCTGCACACCGCGCTGGAAGGCCGCGGACGCCTTCCCTTCCGGCGGGCACCACGTTCGCGCCGGCCGAAGACAGGTGAACCGCTCCGGGTCTGACGGAGACTCCGCTGTGCCCTGAGCGGTTCACGGGTGCCGTGCGGCGACAGCGCTGCGGTGGTCGCGTCAGTCGGCTCGTGCTCGGGCGACGATGCTGGTGACGAGTGGCTCCGCCGCCTTGCCCCGGGACCGGACCGGCAGTCGCAGGGGCTGCGGCAGGTGGTGGGGCGGACGGGGTGTCGGGGGAGGGCTTTCCAGGGGTCGGGTACGAGTGGTCGTGGGCTGACGACTGTGGTGGCCGCCGCTGTGATGGTGGTGGTGACCCGCACGGCTCTGCCCGGTTCCACGGGGACGAGGCCGTGTGGGGGTGTCTCGAAGGTGAGGGAGAGCCGGGGTCTTCCGTGCGCCACGACTGCCGGGCGGCGACTCCCACGGCACCGCCCGGGGTGCGTACGGCGGTGAGCCTGAGGGCGGTGGTGGTGACGGCCCTCTCCAGGAGGATTCGGTTGAGGGTTCCTGGCCGGGGGTCCGCGGGGTGCGGTGTTGGCCGGGCAGGGGATGCCGTACCGCTCGGGGCTACCGCGCCCAGGGCCGCGGCGCCGTCGTGAAGAAGCCGCCGACGATCGAGGGCCATGCGGGAACTCCTTCTGCGGGAACGAGTGGACAGGGCTGCCCGAGCGACGGACGGACAGTGCCCGACAACGTTGTCTGCCAGGGGTTCCCGCTCAGACCGCCATGAGTCGGGTCCACCGCTGAAGAGTCCGTGCAGCGTGGGAAAGGACGGACCGGTATGGGTGGCCTACCGGTCGGTGATTATTCGGTGGATCCGCTCTCGTCGAGTTCCTACAGTGACCGGACCTCACATCGTCACGAAAAGTGGATCATGCGTGTGCCCTACCCCCGTACGCCTCATCTCCCGTGGTCGCCGGGGGCGGCGTCGGACGACATACGAGCCGGTGACCTGTCCGGGCTGCGCGGCCGCGAGGTCGTGGTCACCGAGAAGCTCGACGGGGAGAACACCACTCTCTACGCCGACGGGCTTCACGCCCGGTCGCTGGATTCCGCGCACCATCCCTCGCGGGCGTGGGTGAAGAGCCTGCAGGGGCGGATCGGCGCGGGGATCCCGCAGGGCTGGCGGGTGTGCGGCGAGAACCTCTTCGCGCGGCACTCGATCGCATACGAGGACCTGGAGAGTTGGTTCTACGGGTTCTCCGTCTGGGACGGCGGCGACCGCTGCCTCGACTGGGACCGGACGGTCCGGTTCCTGCGGCGGTTGGGAGTTCCGGTGCCGCAGGTGCTGTGGCGGGGTGTCTTCGACGAGCGTGCGCTGCGCGCGCTGCGGTTGGACACCGCGCGCCAGGAGGGCTACGTCGTACGCACCGTCGAGGGGTTCGGCCGACAGGAGTTCGGGCGGCGGGTGGCCAAGTGGGTGCGCAGGAGGCACGTTCGAACCGATACGCACTGGATGCACGCCGCTGTCGTGGAAAATGCTCTGGGACCGAACGCCGCGCTGTGGGCGGTGCGTTCGGGGGCGGCCGCCGACGTGCCGTCCCTGTCGGCCGCGCTGGGCGTCGCCCCGGAGGATCCGGTCGCCGCCGAGGCCGCCGTCGCCGATGTGTCCGCGAGACTGGACGTGCTGGGCCGGTCCGGGGACGCACGGCTGGAGGGCGTCCTGGCCGCGATGCTCCACAGCACGCGCCGGGCGTGGCTCGGACCCCGCCTCGCGGGGCCGCTGGGCATGCGGGGCGCCCGCCGCGTCGCGGATCTGGTCGGGCTGGCCCCAAGGCTTCAGCGCCCGTACCCGGACGGCGACCGCCGGACCGGCCTGGTACGCATCGCCCTCGCCGCCGACCTGGGGGTGCTTCACGCGGTCGCAGGAGCGGTCGCGCACACCGCCGAGGCTCGTGAACAGGTCGAATGGTCCGCGCTGCACGCCGAGGACGCCGGGCTGCTCGGCGCATCGCCGCTGAAGCCGCTGCGGGCCGGGCTGCAGGACGCACTCGCCGGCCTCGGCTCCGCTGCCGCCGACCGGTGCTGGGCGGAGGCGCGGGACGCGTTCGCCGAGGGGCGGGTCGCCACCGTCGACGAGGCGGTGGCGGCAACCTGGCGATGGCGTTCCGGGGACTTCCCCCGGCTGATCCATCTCGTCGGGCCGTCGGGCAGCGGGAAGAGCACCTTCGCCGGGAAACTCCCCCGGACCGACTCGTACGTCTGCCTCGACGAACTGCGCCAGGCCCGGGGCTCTCGGGCCGATCAGCGGGCCAACGGGGACGTCCTGCGGGAGGGCCTGGACCGGCTCGACGCGGCGCTGGCCGGCGGCGGGACCGTGGTGTGGGACGCCACGTCCCTCAACCCGCACCAGCGTTCCCTGGTGCACGGGGTGGCACGGCGCCGCGACGCCCTGGTCACCCACGTGGTCGCGCTGGTCGACGAGGACGAGCTGGCACGGCGCAACGACAGACGTGCGCACCCGGTGCCGCCCGCGGTGCTCACCTCGCAGCTGCACCGGTTCACCCCGCCCTACCCGGCCGAGTCCCACCGCACTTGGTACGTCGGAGCGGGCGGAACCGTCGACGACACCGAAGGCACGCTGAACGGCACCGTGGACGGAGGAGAGGCGTGATGCGTACGAGCGACGAGGTCTATCACCGGGTCCGTTGGGACCCGCGGTTCGATCCGGCCCGGTTCGTGCTGGGGATCATCCAGCGCGGTGCCGCCCCCAAGCGGATCCCGCTGCCCTCGTTCGTGCCCGGCGGCGACATCCCGTGGCACCGGGTGCTGTTCGTCGAGGCGGACGGCGAGCTGGTCTGGGACCGCGCCACCGGTGTGGACCGCATCGACACGTCGGACGCCGGCCGGGTGCGGACCCCGCGCCTGCTGCGAGCGCCCTTCTTCACAGCCGGGACGCCCTACGGATGGGAACCGGCAGAGGGATGGCGACCCACGGACGGCGCGCCCCGGACGGCCGTGCCGAGCGCGGGAAGTCTGCGCGTACTCACCTGGAACACGCTGTGGGACCGGTACGACAGCGACCGCATCGACACCGCCCGGCGCCGCCCCCTGCTGCTCGCAGCCCTGGAGGACGCCGACGCGGACGTCATCGCGCTCCAGGAGGTCGAAGCCGGTCTGCTCGCCCTGCTGCTGCGGGCGCCCTGGGTCCGCGCCGGTTACACCCTGGGCACCGACCCGGGAGGCAAGGACATCGAGAACAGCGGGCTCCTGCTGCTGAGCCGGCTGCCCGTACGGGAGGCGGGGCGGCACGAACTCGGACCGCACAAGGCCGTCACCGCCATCACCGTGGAGACCGGCTCCGGTCCCCTCGTGGTGGCCACGACCCATCTGAGCAGTGACCACTCCCACAACGGCCCGGCCCGGCGGCAGGCCGAACTGGGCCGGCTCGCCGAGGGACTCGGCGGCGTGGACGGCGACCTGGTCCTGGTCGGTGACTTCAACGACGGCGGCGACGGACCGGCTGCCGCGCTCGGGCTGCGGGACGCCTGGACGGAGGTCCACGGGCCCGGCGACCGGACGCCCACGTTCGACCCGGGCGTCAATCCGCTGGCCGCGGTGTCCTCGCTGTCCGGCCGGGCCTCCCGGCTGGACCGGATCTTCCTGCGCGCGGGGCAGCTGCGGGCGACCGGGGCGTTCCTGCGGGGCGACTCGCCCACAACGGACGGGCTCTACGTCTCGGACCACTACGGCGTGGCGGCGGACCTCCAGCTGAGCGGTACCGAGCCCACGGATGTCCTCGACGCCCGGCCGACAGCCCGCACCGCACTGGCGTGGATACCTCCCCAGGAACTGTGGCCGACGCTCCAGGGCATCCGCCGGGAGCACGATCCGCAGGTCCACCGCTGGCCGCCGCACGTCAACCTGCTCTTCGGTTTCGTGCCGGAGTCCGACTTCGAGCAAGCCGCCCCGCTGCTGGCCGAAGCGGCGGCCGGCACGGCGGCCTTCACCGCCCGGCTGGACGGGGTGCACACCTTCGGGCACCGGGACGACGCCACCGTCTGGCTCGACCCGGCGGCGGCCGACGAAGCACCGTGGGCAGGACTGCGCCGCGCTCTGGAGGAACGCTTTCCGCGCTGCCGCGGGCGCGCCGAGGGCTTCACCCCCCATCTCACCCTGGGGCGGACGAGGGACCCGCAGCGCCTCGCCGCCGCGTGCGCCGCCCGGCTCGACGGGATGTCGGCACGGGTGGGAGAACTGGTCCTGCTCTCCCGCCGGGGCGACGAGCCGATGCGTCCACGCGCCACGATCGCGCTCGGAACGGGCGACGTACGGTGGCTGCCCGACACCCCCGGCCCCGCCACCACCGGGCCGGCCGCGGAGAGCGAGGCCCGGGCCGCCCTGGCGTGCAGGACGGCGCAGCGCATCTCCGCGGCGCTGGATGACGGGGTCGTCCACGTCGTCGGATCACGGCGCATGGGCTGCGCCCTGGCCGGAGCGGACCTGGACCTGGTCGCGGCGCTGCCGGGCGGCGTCGACCTGGCCGACGTCCGGGCACGGGTGACCGCCGCGCTGTCGGACGGCACCCGGGTGCGGCAGGTGACCGGCGCTCGGGTGCCGGGCCTGCGGCTGCGCACCGGTGATCTGGACGTCGACCTGGTCGTCGTCGCCACCGGAACGCTCGACCCCGGCGAAGCAGTGGCCCGCCGCGCCGAGTTGGACCGGGCGGCGGCGATCGCCCTGAGCGCGGTGAGCGACGCGGACGCGGTACGGGCCGCGGTGGGCGACCACCACACCGCTTTCACCCGGCTCGCCAGGCAGGTGAAGGCGTGGGCCGGGGCGCGCGGCCTCGACTCGGCCCCCTTCGGCGGACTGCCGGGCCTGGCCTGGTCGGTGCTCGCGGCCCGTACGGCACGCGAGGCCACGGACTCGGCCGCTCCGGACCTGCTGCGCCACTTCTTCGGCACCTGGGCTGCCTGGGACTGGCGGGACCCGGTCGGCCTCGCACCCACCGGAACGGGACCGCACACGCCCGTGGTACTCATGACACCCACCGATCCCGTCCGCAACTGCACCGGACAGGTCGGCGCCGGATTCCGGGACCTGCTGACCGACGAGCTCTACCGCGCCTGGACCATCCTGGAAACGGCAGCGGATGCGGACACGAATCCCTGGCCCGAGCTGCTGTCGCCCCCCTCCCTGCACCGGCGGCACGCGGCCTGGGCGGTCCTGACCGTACGCCCGGGCCCCGCCGAGGAGTTCGAGGAGACTTCGGGGCGCGTCCGGGGGCGCCTGCGAGCGCTGCTCACCGCTCTGGAGGACGCCGGAGCGGCGGACGCGTACGCCTGGCCCCGCCCGTTCGAGACGGGGCCGGGGTTCGTACGGTACGCAATCGGCCTCGGCCGCACCCCGCCCGATGCTGCCCGGCTCGCGGAAATCTCCGAAGAGTGGGGCAGAGGACTGCGCGGGGTCGACGTCACATGGGCGGAGTGCGGCACCGTACCGACCCTGCGGTGACCGGGGGAGGGCGCGTCAAGGCGCTGTCATGCTGTTGGACGTGCGCGGGCCTGACGGCGCCGTCGGGCTGTGGTGGGCCGGCCAACAGCGCCGGTGATGTGCTCCCGGAGGGCGAAGTGGGTGGTCGTCTCGGCTCGGTGGTCGGTGATGATCGCCTTGCTCGCTGAAGCACGTCCAAGGGGGTCTGGATGTAGGTGCTCCGGCGTGTCCGGCGAGCGTGGTGCCGAGTGGGGTGGAACGGATGTGCCACGCAGTGCGCTTCGGGTTCCTCAAAAGAGGGTGCGGATCAGCGATCCGGGTATCAGGTAGAGCGTGACCCAGGCAGTTGCCAGGAACGCCGCAGTGCCTACGCAGGTTCCGAGGACCAGCCACAGGGGTGCCCAGGCTCCGAGTGGGTTGTCCTCGTCCGGGGCTCCCGGGAACGTTCGCTGACGGAGGGGCCGTGGCGAGGATCGAAGAAGCAGAGTGGAAGTCGCCTGGGCAGCGGCTCTCCCGACAGCCGGGCGTCCAGGCGAGCGACCTCATCGCGCCTGTGTCGTCGGCTCCCGCGTCCCTGACTCTCCCCCCAGCACCTCTGCCCCTGTCACCGCCTGTCGCCGTTCTGTCAGGGAAGACAGGCGGGAGACTGTGCTGCTCACATTCGGCTGAGCGGTACAGACCGACCGAGAACGCCCCGACGACCACCGCGTCGTCAGCAGGCCACGGCCAGCGCGTCGAAACGGCCCGGGAATTCGGAACAGCCCCGAGCATGCCCGTTGACCATGCCTGCCGCACCGGGAAACTCCCGGGTCCCCGACGGAGTCGGGCTCAGGACGAAGGGACCGACAGCTCGGTGGTCGGTCCCTTCGTGGTCTTCCGGTTCAGGTGGGGCGCCGGGCGGCCGTGGTGTCGGCGGTCAGGCCGCGGTGTCTCTCCGGGTGTGCTGCTCGGCGTCGCGGAGCGATTCGATCAGGGAGATGCGTGCGCGGGCCACCCGGGAACGTACCGTTCCTATGGGGCAGTTGCTGAACAGCGCCGCTTCCGCGTAGGGCACCCCGAGTAACTGGGTGAGGACGAAAGCCTCACGGCGCTCGTCGGGCAGGTCGGCCAGCAGGTCGGCGAGGGCGATGCCGTCATCGAATCCAGGCAGGTTGTGCGGCTGGGCGCGTTCGGCCGCGGCCTGCCAGTCGTCGGTGTCCGACAGTCGGGGCCGGGTGGCGGTGTACCGGAAGCTGTCGACCACCGCGCGGCGAGCGATGGTCAGCAGCCAGGAGCGGGCCGAGGAGCGGCCTTCGAAACGATGCAGGCTGCCGAGTGCCCGCAGGAAGGTGTCCTGGGTCAGGTCGTCGGCGGACTGGGGGTCGACACCGAGACTGGTCACGTACCGGCGGACGTCCCGGTGCAGGGCCCGGACGAAGCGCTCGGCGGCCTCGGTGTCACCGGTGCGGGCAGCGAGTGCCCAGAGCGTCGCCGAGTCGTCGGGCGAGATGGGGAGGGCAGGAGCGATCATATGGCGTCCTTCTCGGGAATCCGGACCCGGCGGCGAAGGGCGGCGGGCCCGGTGACGGCGTGCGGTCACGCAGGGGTGAGCGACGTACGACCGCACGGAGGCGTACGGCCGATGCCCGAGCCGCCTGGGCGCGGGGAGCCTCGGCGGCACCGGGGAACCGGCTGTCAGGTGACAGCGGTTCCGGTGGGCGGACCCCGAGAAGTGATGGTGTGGACGAGGAGGAACCGCCGCGGCGCGCGGGCCGATCGGTCTCGCTGGGGGCGGACGCCCGGACGGTGCGGCGGTGCGGGCAGCAGGAGCGGCAACCGCAGCGGTGCGACGAACCACCCGGCGAGTGTCCGCAGGACGCGGAAGACGGCACGTTCGCCGTAGCCGAGCCACAGGCTGCACAGCAGCACCACCAGTACGTGGGCCGCGAACATGCCGAACGACGAGACGCCGGCCATGTCGCTGCCCATGTGATCCAGGTGTGCCACGTGTTCCAGCGGCGTGCCGTGTGCCCTGGCGGGGTGACGGGTGGTGGGGCGGGCCAGGTGCGGCTCGTGGCGTTGTGCGATCGCCTGGGCCAGTGAGTACCACGTGTGCAGGACTGCCTGGGTGGCCATCGCGACGGAGACGACCAGGAGGAGCCCACGTTCTCGTCCGGCCAGGCACCAGGTGGCTCCGCCGACCGTCACGGCCGCTGCGGCGACGGCCCACCACGGCACGGCGGAGCCGGACACCGTTCCATGCCCCAGGGCGGCGAGCAGCGCACAGACGGCCGCGAACACCGCGGCCCGTACCACGCGACAGCACCACCCAGCAGTCATGGCGGGCTCATCCTCGCATCCGTGCTTCTCGCTTCGCGGCTGTTTCCGCCAGATCAGTACGGAGGGTGGCCGAGAACCCGACTCACCCTCGCTCCTGTGAATCAACTCACAGCATTGACAAGGAACTTGAGACGGGATGGAGCCGACGCAGTCGGCGCCGTCCGTCGTCGACCGCCGGGAACTGCCTGCCGGAGACAGCCGACTTCTCAGAGGAAGGTGAGTGACAGGAGACGACGACCGGGGCCGACGGGCCCAGGAGGAGGCCGAGCGTCATGAAGTGGTACGAGGACGATTCCCTGTGGTCCGACTTCGCGCCCACGATGTTCTCCCCGGAGCGTGCGGAGTCCGTCGCCGAGCTGGTGGCCACCTCGCCCCTCCTGCGCTTCCCGCCCGGATCGCGGGTGCTCGACCTGTGCTGCGGTCCCGGTCTGTTCCTGGTGCCGCTGGCCGGGCAGGGCTTCGACGTCACGGGTGTCGACCTCAGTGAGGCGATGCTGGACCGGGCGAGGAGCGCGTGCGAGGAGGCCGGAGCCGACGTGCGGCTGGTACGGGCGGACATGCTCACGTACACGGCTCCCGAAGCGTTCGATGTTGTCCTGAACATGTTCACGTCTTTCGGGTACTTCGACGACCCGGAGGACAACCTCCAGGTCCTCCGCAACGCCTGGAAGAGCCTCGCCCCCGACGGGCAGCTCCTCGTCGACGCCATGGGCAAGGAGGTCCTGGCCGGCTGGATCGGGCGCCCTCAGGCCGTCGACCTGCCGGACGGCTCGTACGTCGTCCAGCGGGACGTCGTCTTCGACAGCTGGCGGAAGCTGCGGACCGACTGGACGTTGGTGCGGGGTACGTCGGCGCGCACGGCGTCCCTGACGTCCTGGCTCTACAGCGCCGCCGAGCTGCACGATCTGTTCGTGGCTGCCGGGTTCGCGGAGGTGGAGTGCTTCGGCGGCTTCGACGGTTCCGCGTACGACCACCACTCACGGCGGCTGATCGTTCGAGGGCGCAAGAAATGACGCGGGCCGTGACGTCCGCCCGCGTTGCGCCACGGGCAGGTACGGCCGCGCGTGGTCCACCGGGCCCCGGCACGGGCGGCAGCCGAACGCGCACGCATCCACTGCCGTCCGCTCGTGGCCAACTGTTCGGCGCCCGTATCACTGGAGGACCGGTACGACATGCCACCGCACCACGAGAACCACGACCGCACGCGTACCCTCGCAGCAGCAGCCCGACCGCCGGAACGCGACCCGTGGGCGGTGCCCGGGGAAGCGCGGACGGCCGTCGCAGCTTCACGGTCGCCCACCGCCGCGGCCGAATCGACCGCAGTGGTTCACGACCACATCACCGATGCCATCAAGGCGCCCGCCCTGATCCGGCTCGGGGACAACGTCGTGCTCGCCCGCTTCGAGACGATGAAGGTCTACGCGGCGCTGGGCGCCGTCCGCACGCTGCTGCGCCGTGGACGCGTCGTCCCGGGACAGACGCTCGTCGACAGTTCGAGCGGCATCTACGCCCTGGCACTCGCGATGGCCTGCCACCGCTACGGCCTGCGGTGCCACATCGTGGCCTCCACGACGGTCGACTCGGTCATGCGGGCCCAGCTGGAGGTGCTCGGCGCGACGGTCGACCAGATGCCTCCGTCCCGGAACCTCAAGCTCGACCAGGAACGCCGCGTACGCCATGTGCGGAAGCTGCTGGCCGCCCGCCCCGACTTCCACTGGATGCGGCAGTACCACGACTGCGTCCACTACGTCGGCTACCGGGAGTTCGCGGACCTCGTCACCGGGACGTTGGCCGACGTGCCCCTGACCGTCGTCGGCGCGGTCGGCACCGGCGCCTCCACCGGTGGACTGGTGCAGGCCCTGCGCGAGACGGGACGGGCGGTACGCCTGGTCGGGATCCAGCCGTTCGGCAGCGTCACCTTCGGCAGTGAGCGGTTCAGCGACCCCGAGGCGATCATCGCGGGCATCGGGAGTTCCATACCCTTCGACAACGTCCGGCACGAGCTGTACGACACCGTGCACTGGGTGGACTTCCGGCACGCCATGGCCGGCGCCGTCGGCCTCCTGCGGCAGCACGCGGTCTTCGCGGGTCTGTCCACCGGAGCCGCGCACCTGGTCGCCTCGTGGGAGACGGACCGCGATCCCGACCGTCTCCACCTCGTCCTGGGCGCGGACACCGGCCACCGCTACGCCGAACGGGTCTTCGCCCGGCACACCGAGGCAGAGGACATGCGGGCGCTCCGGCCGCGCCGCATCCGTGCGCTCGACGAACTGCGGCCGCCCTGGTCGGTGATGGAGTGGGCACGGCGGCCCGATCCGGGGAACTCCCGGCTGGACCGGTGCCCCGGCGAGGACAGCGCCGACACCGCCGGACACGTCTCGTCCACGGAGGTGACGCCATGACCATCGCCGCACTGGAATCGCTGTCCTTCGGTCTGGGCCGCATGGTCGCGGCGGCAGCCGACGCCGGGCACCGGCTGTGTCTGCTCACCGCGGACCGGTCCGTGTACCGCCATGAACTCGCCACCCTGCCCGGGGACGCGCTGACCGTCATCGACGTCGACACGTTCGACGAGACGGCGACCCGGCGCGCGCTGGCCGCCCTGCCGGACCTGGCCGCGCTGCTCAACACCACCGACACCTGGAGCGTGCCGGCCGCCGACCTCGCGGCCGAGTTCGGGCTGCCCGGCCCGGACCCGGAAACGGTACGGCTGCTCCGCGACAAGTACAGGGTGCGCGACCTCCTGCACCGCCGGGGACTGAGCCGGAGCGGTGCCGTGCGCGTGGCGCCGAGGCCGGACAGCGCCGAGGACATCCGCCGTGCGGTCGGTCTGCCGGCGGTGCTCAAGGACAGCGCGGGGACCTCCTCGCGGAACGTGTGGATCGCCCACGACGAGGAAGCGCTGCGTGGTGCTCTCGCCGACGCCGGCCGGCAGCAGCTCATGGGTGACCTCTTCGCGGAGGCGTTCCTGTCCGGGCCGCTGTACAGCGCGGAGACGCTCAGCTGGGACGGCACCACGAGACTGCTGGGCGTCCTCAGCCGGCAGACGTCCCGGCAGCCGGCCGTGCGGGAGGAGGCCGCCGCCTTCCCCGTCGCTCTGCCCCAGGCCGAGTCGGCTGCGATCGAACGGTGGGTCGGAGACGTTCTGCACGCGACGGGCCACCACAGCGGCTTCGCCCACGTGGAGTTCGTCGTCACCTCCACCGGACCGGAGCTGGTCGAGATCAACCGCAGGATCGGCGGAGCGCTGGTGGGGGAGGTCCTGTGCCGCTCGCTCGGCACCAACGTGTACACCGCCATGATGGAGGAGGCGCTGGGCTCACGGCCGCGCCTCATGGACGCGCCGCTCGAGCACGACGGACCCGCACACGCTTTCGTCCTCGTCTACGCGGACCGGCCGGGCGTCCTCGAGGGCTGGCACGGGCTGGAGGAACTCGCGGCCTTCCCCGGAGAGGCGCGCTGGTACCCGACCAGGGCACCGGGGGATGTCCTGCCCCATGTGGGTGACCAGCGCGGCTGCACCGGCATCGTGCTGGCCGAGGCCGCCACGGCGGAGCTGGCGCAGCACCGGGCGTGGAGCGCGGCCGTCCGCGTGTGGCCCGTCGTCACCGACGATGGGCCGTAGGTCGCGATCCGGCGGCCGGCGGGTCACGGGCCCGCAGGCGTTCCTGCTGGCCGCCTCGTTCCTGATCACCCTGGGCAGCTTCGCCGTCCTGCCGTACATGTCGGTGTTGCTGCACCAGCGGCTCGGGCTGGGGCTCGGCACGGTCGGCATGGTGCTGGCCGTCGCCTCCCTGGTGCAGTTCTCCGGGGGAGTGGCGGCGGGCGCGCTGACCGGGCGCATCGGTCTGCGGGCCACCATGCTGACGGCGCTGGCCGTGCGGACGGCCGGGTTCGCGGTGTTCGTGCCGGGGATGACCAGCCCCGTGCTCGCGGTCGTCGCCCTGTTCCTGGTCTCCTGCGGGGCGGCCCTGTACCTCCCGGCGAACAAGGCGTACTTGGTGGAAGGAGCCGCGGAGGCCGACCGGCCCCGGCTGCTGGCGGTGAGCGGGACGGCGTTCAACGCCGGAATCGCCCTCGGTCCGCCGGCCGCGGCACCCCTCATCGTGGGCTCGCCCACGGTGCTCTTCTCCTGCGTCACCGTGCTGTTCGCACTCGTCGGCGCCGGCCACGCGCTGCTGCCGGCGGCCGCCGCACGGCCGGAGGCCGACGCGGTGGGGGCGGACACCGGTGCCGCCGGCGGCAGGCAGGCACGCCACGACTGCGGACCGCCGCCCTTCGCCGTGACCGCCTTGAGCGTGTACGTCTTCATGTTCTTCCAGCACTATCTGGCGCTCTATGCCGTCCCCCGCACCTCGGCGGTCTTCTACGGAGCGGTGCTGACGGGCCACGCCTGTCTCCTGGCCGTCACGCAGCCGCTGCTGGCGCGGTGGATCGCCGCACTCACCTACCGGGACGCCATGAAGGTGGGGTTCGGCAGCATGGCGGCCGGGACGGCCGCCACAGCACACGGCGGGTACGCGGCCATCGGCGCGGGAGCGGCACTCATGTGCCTGGGCGAGGTCGTGCTCTTCCTCAAGAACGACCTGGAGGCGCTCGCTCGATCGTCTTCCCCGCCGGCCGTGGTCTTCGGCCGGCAGCGACTGGCGGCCGGCCTCGGCGCGTTCGCCAGCGGGGCGGTCGGCGGCCAGCTGTACGCGGGGGCGGAAGCCGCGGGCTCGACACGGCTGTTCTGGATCGCCGTGTGCCTGCAGGGCCTGGTGCTCCCCCTCCTGCTGACGGCCGCGGCGCGTCGCCGCCGCACCGGCGGCCACCTTCCGCGAGCCGGTCGGCGGCAGGAGCGGAAGCGGTCGTCACGAGGGTGAGAGACGACATCCGCCGCCACCGGTGTCATGTGACTCACGCCATACGGCACTGTGGGGAACTTTCGCCTCTGCCGTCCCGACTTCTCCAACAGGGCGGTTGCGCACAGCATCCTGTACTTCCCCGGCGGGCGCACCGCTCACCAGCCAAAGCGACTGAAGAGGCCGCACGATGACGTCATCACCAGCTCGATCCGCCTCCGGAGAGGCCGACGACCCCGCCGTCCCCGGCGCCGACTCCGGTGAGCGGAAAGGACGAGCCACCCTGCGTTCCGACCTACGGGCGTCCTTACCGGACGGTGTCGTCGCGCTGGTCGTCACCGCTGCCGTCTTCGCCCTCCTTTACCACCGCATCCGTGCCGAGACCTCGTCGACCGTGTCCGTCATGCCCTTCATGGTCGACACGGGCGAGTTCTGGATGTACTTCCTCAGCCAGGCCTTCGGCTGGTCCGCACTGCTGTGGGCCTGGATCACCGTCGTCCTCGGCCTCTTGCTCTCCGGCCCCCGCCCCTCCTGGAGCCGGCTGTCCGGCCAGCGCCTCGAACGCCTCCACCGCACCACGAGCCTCAACAGCATCGCCCTCATCGCCGCCCACGCCCTGCTGTTCGCCGCCCAGCTGGTGCGCAGCGACACCGCGAGGTGGTACTCGGCGCTCGGCACGGCCTTCGTGGAGACCTTCGTCCCGGGCGGTTACGACTCCGGCACCGGCAAGCTCGCCATCCCCCTCGGACAGGCAGCGCTCTACCTGGCCATCCCCCTGGGACTGCTCTTCTACGTCAGGCACCGCATCGGTCCCAGAACCTGGCGAGTCCTGCACCGCTTCGTGATCGTCGTCTACATCCTGAGCGTCTGGCACACGCTCCTCTACGGAACGAACGTCTGGTACGACGGCTGGTTCCGTACCGCCGTGTGGCTGCTCCAGCTCCCTGTCGCCGCGCTGCTTCTGCTGCGCCTGGTGCGACCCGCCCGCCGCTCGGAGAAGCTGCGCGGTCCCCGCGTCCATCCGGGTTCACCCATGGGCTGGGCCCTGCGCCTGAGCGGGCGCCTTGCCGTGGTCGGCGTGATCCTCGCCCTCATCGGTGTGGTCGTCAGCGGGAACGACGGCGGCCGGACGGTTCCCCCCGCCGACACCTCATCCAGTCACGATCACGACTGAGCTCGCGGCAGGGCAGACTGCGGGGCCTGCGGGAGCGGGGCGTTGTCACGTGGTCGGGTGCGTGGCTGTCTGTCGGTGCGCGGGGGCGTGGTGAGCCCGTGATCCGACCCGTGCCCAGGCCGTGGCGGGGCGGCCCGCACCGCCGGGACCCGCCGGGAGCACTCACGGCAGCACCGTCTTGGGGGTCGAGGACCCGGCTGGGGCGGCACCGGTCAGGGCGTTCAGCCGGTGCAGCCGGGCGTACGTCCCGCCGCGCTCGAGCAGGTCGTCGTGGGCGCCGCACTCGACGATCCTGCCCTGGTCGAGAACCACGATGCGCGTGGCGTCCCGGACGGTCAGCAGGTTGTGGGAGATGACGACGGTCGTCCGCCCGGCCATGAGCCGGCGCAGCGGGTCCATGATCCGCCGGCCGGACCGCACATCGAGACCGGTGGTCGGTTCGTCGAGGAGGAGCACGGGCGCGTCCCTGATCATCGCGCGGGCGATCGCCAGGCGCTGGCGCTGCCCGCCGGAGAGCGTCCGGCCGCGCTGGCCGACCATCGTGTCGTAGCCCTCCGGGAGCAGCTCGATGAACTCGTGCGCGTCCGCGGCGCGCGCCGCCGCGACGATGTCCGCCTCCGTCGCCTCCGGTCGGCCGTAGGCGATGTTGTCCCGCACGGTGCCGTGGAAGACGAGCGTCTCCTGCAGGACCACCGCGACGCTCTCCCGCAGGTCGGACAGGCTCAGGTCCCGCAGATCCGTCCCGTCGAGGCGGACCGCGCCCCGGTCGGGGTCGTAGAAGCGCAGCTGCAGCTTCGCGATCGTCGACTTGCCGGCCCCGCTGGCCCCGACCAGCGCCAACGTCTCTCCGGCCGCCACGTGGAACGACACGTCCGACAGTGCCCAGGACGGCGTACCGGGGTAGCGGAAGGAGACGCCGTCGAACTCCAGGTCACCCCGCGCACGGCCGATCCGGCGGGCGCCGGCGGCCTCGACGACCTGCGGCCGCTGGTCCAGCAGCTCGATGATCCGTTCGGCCGCGGCGGACGCCGCGTAGAAGGTGGTGCCGAGGTGGGACAGACCGCGGACCGGACTGTAGAGGTTGCCGATCAGCGCCAGGAAGACCAGCAGTCCG
This sequence comes from Streptomyces viridosporus T7A, assembly GCF_008704515.1. Lineage (NCBI taxonomy): Bacteria > Bacillati > Actinomycetota > Actinomycetes > Kitasatosporales > Streptomycetaceae > Streptomyces > Streptomyces viridosporus. The sequence continues at coordinate 685,336 of NZ_CP023700.1, read as the reverse complement.
CCCAGCGTGAGCTGTCCCTGGGCCAGCTTCCAGGTGCCCAGGCTCATGACCGCGAGGACGCCGGACACCTCGATGACCTCGACGACGGATCCGTAGACGGCGCGGATCCGGGTCGAGGCCATCGTGGCCCGGAACCTGCCGACGTTCTCACGCTCGAACCGGCGCTCTTCCCACCCCTGCCGGTTGTACGCCTGCACCAGGGCGACGTTGCCCAGCGACTCCTCGGCGATCGCGCTGATCGAACCGCTGCGGCGCCTGCGCTCCCGGGACGCCTCCTTGATCAGCCGCGAGAAGTGCCGGGCGGCGCGCCAGAACAGCGGCACGATGACGAGGGCGAGGAGGGTCAGGTCCCACTGCAGGTAGAACAGCAGACCGAGGAAGACACCCAGGCGGATCACGTAGTAGAGGGCGTCCGCCACTCCCGAGAGCAGGAACGTCTCGACCGTGTCGACATCGCCCGTCACACGCGACAGCACGTCCCCGAGCCGCCGGCGTTCGAAGAATCCGAGCGACAGGCCCTGGACGTGCCGGAACACATCGGAGCGGAGCGTCAGCAGGAAGCGTTCGCTGACCCACGTGGACGTCACGTCGTCGGCGAACCCCAGAAGGCCGGAGCCGAGGATGAGACCCATATAGGTGGGTGCGATCCACAGGAGCGGTCCGACGTCGCGGGGAACGAGCACATCGTCCACCACGACCTTGAAGAGCCAGATCTCCGTGGCGTCGAGGGCGGGACCGATCAGACTGAAGAGGACGATGGGAGCGAACCAGCGCCGACCACCGCGGGTATAGGGCCAGAACCGCCGGAACACCTCGCGCGGAGACACCGGAGGCGCGGCCGCCACCACATCGGAAGCCTCACCCACCGACAGCAGACGCCGCAGGACATGCACCATGGCATGCGTTCCTCGTGGAGGGACGGACAGAGCGGACCAGGACCTTCCGGTCTATGGTCCGCCCAGCCTCCGTGGTGTGGTTACCGGTGGCCGCGGCCGTGGCCATTGCTGTGGCCGTGGCGGTCGCCGTGGCCGTGGCGGCCGCCGTGACTGCGGTCGTGCCCGTGACCATGCTTCGAGGAGTCGTCGCGGCGCGACGTGTCGTTGTGGCGGTCCCGGCGATAGGCAGGAATCAGATTGCTGAAGATAGCCATTGCGTTCCTCCTGAAACTTGCTATGCCTGGGGTACGTCTCAGGGCGGGACTTGGATGGCGTTCTGAGGCAAAAGTTGAAAATAGTTGTGTATCGGCCGAAGTCTCGACACCGTCCAGCCCGGCCGAGCCGCGAGCTCGGGCACTTCTTCGAGCGGCACACGACCGACCTATAGTTGCCCTCATGAGTCGTTGGAGGGAGCTGACCGGGGAGACGTCCGGAGAGGACTACGCCGCACGCTTCGCGGCCCTGGCCCGCAGCGGGAAGGACGTGCACGGTGAGGCGCGGTTCTGCGCAGCTCTCGTGCCTGCCGGAGCGCGGGTGCTGGACGCCGGGTGCGGTACCGGACGGGTCGTGATCCGGCTCGCGGAGCTCGGGTACGACTGTGTCGGAGTGGATCTCGACGCGTCGATGCTGGCAGTGGCGCGGAAGCAGGCACCGGGACTGCCCTGGTTCCACGTCGATCTGGCCGAGTTCGAGCCGGGCCTGCTCGGCATCGCAGCGGACTTCGATCTCGTGGTCGCCGCAGGCAACGTTTTCCCGTTGCTCGCCGCCGGCACCGAGGCCACGGTGGTCAAGCGCCTGGCCGCGGCCCTGCGTCCGGGCGGTCTGCTGGTCGCAGGCTTCGGCCTGGACGAAGCCCACCTGCCCGTGCCGCCCAGCATCACGCTGTCGGAGTACGACGACTACTGCGCCGCAGCCGGCTTCACCCTGGTCGACCGCTTCGCCACCTGGGACGCCGCCCCTTACGACGGCGGCGGCTACGCCGTCAGCGTCCACCGCCGGTGAGGATCTGCTGGACATCTTGATCACTTGATCACATGTGCCCGCCAGGCTGCCATGTGCCGGGTTCGTGACAGGGGAGCGGTCGGCAGTCGCCGTCGGCTGATTTCCGCTGTCTTTCCGCTGTCTTTTCGCCGGTCACGGTGGGGGCGGGTGACCGCCCGCTGCTGACATGAGGGTGACACGGGCGCCGGAGCTCATTGCCACGACGCGGTATGTCCCATGGTGGGTCCACTGACGCGAGGCCGGGACATCGCAACAACGCCTCCGGCCGCCCTGATGGTCATGGGCTGGGTGGTGCCGCGTCCCGGTGGTGCCGCAGCGGGGTCCTTCCGACTGATCACCGTTCCTGTTCCACGTACTCCTTGAAGTGCTCGAGGTCGCTGCGGACGAGGCGTTCTATGGCGTTCGCCTGGGCGAAGCCCTTCGGCCCGCCGAAGGTGTCCCTGATGGTGCCGGGCTCGTACTCGAGCCGTGCCTGGATCCGGGTGTGGCTTTCGTCGATCGGCTGCAGAGAGAAGGAACCCGTCAGGTTGGGGGCGCCGGTGGTGTGCCACTCCATCACGCGTTCCGCCTCGCGGTCGGAGACTTCGGCCTCGAACTCCCGGGACCGGCCGCCGGCCTCGATGCCGAGGTGTGCTCGGCCTTCTGCCTGCGTACGGGCGTTTCGCAGTCCGTCCACGAAGCGCGGGTAGTTCTCCACCCGGTGGAGGCTGTCCCATGCCTTGCCGATCGGGACTCCGACGTCGATGTGTTGTTCGAGGGTGCTCATGGCCCACCTCCATGTCCGGCTCATGTGCGTGTGTGGCCCTCTGCTTCCAGTGTGCGTCGGCACCGGCCGGTCGGCCGGAACACGGGACGGGCCTGAGGAACATCAGGTGACCGGTCGAGGAGGCCGGCATCGTGCCGAGGCTCCTCGGCCCGCCCGACCCGCGCCCGGCTCCGGGCTTCGGCCCTCCGCCCGGCGGACACGGCGTTCCGCAGTCGGTCGTGCAACTCGGTTGTCGGGCCCGTACCGCGTCGGCGGGCGAAGAGGGCGTAGTCCCGTGGTTGAGGTGGGAAGCCGGCGGGCACCGCCCGCCCCTTGATGCCGTTGTCGACGAGGCCGTCTCCGTCGCTCCCGACTTCGCACCGGGCGATCCCACGGGACCTGGCGCTGTGGTGGAACACCGAACACCGCCCCGCGCCGTCGCGGGGCGGGACCCCGCTCGAAGCGTCGAGGGCCACGCCGGCCCATCGGACGCGGCCTAGCGTTCCGCTTTCTCCCACGGTCTGACCCCGAGCTTTCCGGTGGTTCCGAGGTCGAGGTGCGGGGTCACCGTCACCGGGTCGGCGCCTTCCTTCGCCCGGACCCGTACGTGGGGCACGTTCACCGGCGTACCGAACTCGGTGGTGTTGCGCCAGACCAGGCCGGCGGTCGCCGACTCGCCCGGCTCGAGCGTGACGGGCCGGGGCTGCTCGTCGGGCCCGGCGCCGGTGGTGATCTCGCCGCTGCCGTCGAGGATCTCGACGCCGTCGACGGGCTCGAGGCCGTCGTCCAGGAGTTCCAGCAGCGGGTAGCCCTCGACGGTGTAGGTGCGCGTGCCGCAGTTGTCGAGGTGCAGGCTCACGACGCGCAGCCCCATGGCCGCGTTGCCCTCGTCGGCGCTGATCCGGACCCCGGAGGCGGGGCACGTGCCCGGTCCGGCCGGTGCCTCGCCCGCGGGGACCTTGGTCACTTCGAGCACCTCGACCTGCGTCACCCGCGGCGCGGTGGGCGGCAGCTCTCCGGCCCGGACCGTGCCCCGCACGGTCTGTCCGGGGCCGACGTCGCGTACGGTCTCGGTCCGGTTGGTCACGGCCCCGCCGTCACCGCTCATGAAGGTGAAGACGACCGAGTAGGTCAGGGCCTCGGCGCCCTCGTTGGTGACCTCGTAGGCGGCAAGGACCCCCGAGTCCGAGCCGGTGGTGAGCCTTTCGGCGGAGACGGAGTGGCTGCGGGTGGGCGAGGGCGAGGCCGACGGGAGGGTCAGCGAGGTGATCCGCACGCCGTCCTTGCCCGGATCGTCGATCCGCGTGCCGTCCTGCGACGCGGCCGCGTCGGCGCCGGTGCCCCCGGCACCCGGGCGCTCCGTCCCGCAGGCCGTGAGCAGCAGAGCGGTCGCGGCGAGAGCCGACAGGAAGGGGGCGGTCGCGGCGAGCGCCGGACGGAGGGGAGCGGGTCTGCGCATCCGGTCATCACATCAAGGTGTGCACCCTGCGCGTGTGGCGGAGGCCATAGTTCCGGCCACAGGGGTGTAACAAGCGGGGGCGGGGAGACGCAGCTCCAGGAGCGGTCACCGGCGGTGGGCCGATTCTTGGAAACGACCGGGGACGCTCCTCGCCTCCCTTGATCAAGCCCGCAAGCGAGTGGGGAAGTTCGGCGAGTTCCGAGCTCGGTGGTCGCCGCGTCACGCTCTGGCACCAGGCACGCCGCTGGTTACAACGATTGTGGCCACGTCTCCGGTCTTGGTGCGGCCCAACCAGACGACGCCGCCCGACTCCGCGCCATCCCCATCCGGTAGGTGTCCGGGGGAATCCGCACCGCCGGCTCCCGTGGAGGCCTCGTCGGCAGTCCACGCTCGTAGTCCCGGACTTCGTCGCCATGCCACGGCGCGTCCACGACAAGGCGGCCGCTGGGTATGCGCCTGGCGGTCACCTCTTCGATCCCCGTGACCACGACGGGCGTTGTCGGATCGTCGTACACCATCCCCAGTCGCTCCCCGGGCGTGAAGACCGTCTCCGGGTACCGGGCGGCCTCCGCCCCGGCTGCGAGCCGGGCCTCCCCGGTCCACTCCGTGTCTCATCCCTGCGTCGTCACCCGGCCGGGCGATCAACGAAAAGGTGCGTGGGCCCAGTGACACCGGCGGTTCGCGCATCGGCCCACGGAAGGTGACCGCGACCGGGTCAGCCCCTCGCGCCTGATGCCGGACGGCGCGGGGAGAACAACCGTCGAGGACAGGACGGACGGCACCCTGGAGGAAGGGAAGGTGTGCAGGCGGGAGAGGAGGCGCGATGCGCACCAGCGACGAGATCTATCACCGGGTTCGCTGGGACCCGCGGTTCGATCCGGCCCGGTTCGTGCTGGGGATCCGCCAGCGCGGGGGTGGCCTCGAGCGCATCCCGCTGCCCTCCTTCGTGCCCGGGGGCGACATCCCGTGGCACCGGGTGGTGTTCATCGAGGCGGACGGCGAGCTGGTCTGGGACCGGGTCACGGGCGTGGACCGCATCGACGCGTCGGGTGCCGGCCGGGTGCAGCCCCCGCAAGCGAACCCGGTCTTCGACACGAGCCCCGGCGGGGGAGAGCCCGCCGACGTCCTCGACGTGCCCCCGACGGCCCGCACGGCGGTGGCCTGGATCCCGCCCGCGGAACTGTGGCCGCCGCTCCAGGACATCCGCCGGGATCACGATCCGCAGATCCACCGGTGGCCGCCGCACGTCAATGTGCTCTTCGGCTTCGTGCCGGAGTCCCACTTCGAGCGGGCCGCCCCGCTGCTTGCCGCGGCGACGGCCGACGCACCGGTCTTCACCGCACGACTGGACGGGGTGCGCACCTTCCGGCACAGGGCGTATTCCACCGTATGGCTCGACCCGACGGCAGCAGGCAGGGCGCCGTGGGCGGACCTGCACCACCTCCTGCAGCAGCGGTTCCCACGTTGTCGTGGACCCGCCAAGATTTTCGTCCCCCATCTGTCCCTGGGGCGGACCCGGGACCCGGGGCGAGTCACCCTCGAATGCGCCACCCGGCTCGACGCCATGACGGCGACAGTCTGGGAACTCGTCCTGCTCTCCCGCAGCGGCGACGGACCGATGCGGCCACGGGCCACGATCGCCCTGCGAACGGGTGAGGTCCGCCGACTGCCCGGGCCCGGCCCCGAGGCGCCGGGCCCGGAGGACACGGCATGGCTCTCCCAGATCACCGACAGATGAGGCCGTAGCCAGGTCGGGCAGGGCGCCGCCAGGGCTTCGGATCGCAAGGGCGGAGTGTTCGGACGCCTGCCGGAGATGCGTCGGCGCCGGCCCCTCCCGGCGACCGACGGTGCCTCGCCCGGCCGGTCACCGGCACCTCTTGCCCCCTTACGAGCCCCTGCCCAGGCGGGAACGGCCGGGCACAGGACGGAGAAGCCGTCCGCCCGTCCGGCACGGCAATCGGGTGACACGTCACCCCAGGGCGAACGTTGTCTGATGCGGCACGGGTCAGCACCGGTGGCTTCCAGTCAACTTCGCCGGGCCGACGGCCGATCGGTGCGCGCGGGCGGCGTCGGCGCCGAAGATTCCCGTCAACCCATTACCAAGTATTTATGGAGCAGATACCTTTCTCCTTGCCGGTGGCAGGGGGCGGAGCGATCCAGCCATCCTTGCCTGCCCGGAGTACCGCTGCACGTCGTTCTGCCTGTTTTCGGTTTTACGCCCATTCCTCATGGACCGCCGGAAGGAAGCGCTTTGAACGCTCGGAACCGCCGCACCACGGTAGCCGCCGTATCCGTCGCAGGGCTCATAACGCCGCTGCTGCTGATCGGATCGGGCACCGCCTCCGCCCACAGCGACCCTGCCAAGGAGGCTGCCAAGCTCGCAAAGAAGCTCGTCAAGAAGAGCGACGCCAAGGATGCCCACGAGCATCTGACGCAGTTCCAGCGGATCGCCGACAGGAACGGGAACAACCGGGTGGCCGGGTCGGAGGGGCACCGGAAGTCGGCCGAGTACGTCGAAGGCCTGCTGCGGAAGGCCGGGTACTCGGTGACCCGGAACGAGTTCGACTTCCCGTTCACCGAGACGCTGGCGCAGAGCCTGCGGGTGGTGTCGCCGCAGCAGCAGGACGTCCCGGTGATCGCCATGACGTACTCCGCCAACAGCCCGGTCGGCGGCACCACCGCCCCGGTCGCGGTGGTGCCGGTCGACGACACCACCGGCTGCGAGCCGGGCGACTACGCCTCCGAGACGTTCACCGGCAAGATCGCGCTGATCAAGCGCGGCGGCTGCTCCTTCGCGGAGAAGCAGGAGATCGCCGCCGGTGCGGGCGCGGTCGGCGCGATCATCTACAACAACACCGAGGGCGCGCTCAACGGCACCCTGGGAGACCCGTCCGTGGCCAAGATCCCGGCCGGCGGCATCACGCAGGCGGACGGCGAGGCGCTCGCGGCCAAGGCCGCCGCCGGCACAGTGACCGTCAACCTGGAGATCCGCACCTTCTCGGAGACCCGGCGCACCTACAACGTGATCGCCGAGACCAAGGGCGGCGCCGCCGACAACGTGGTGATGTTCGGCGCCCACCTGGACTCGGTGGCGGACGGCCCGGGCATCAACGACAACGGCTCCGGCTCCGCCGGCATCCTCGAGGTGGCCCTGAACCTCGCGCACGAGAAGACCAAGAACAAGGTGCGCTTCGCCTGGTGGTCGGCTGAGGAGTTCGGCCTGCTGGGCTCGGAGGCGTACGTCGACAGCCTCTCGGCGGCGGACCTCGCGAAGATCAAGCTGTACCTGAACTTCGACATGATCGCCTCACCGAACTACGCCCAGTTCGTCTATGACGGCGACGACTCCGACCAGGTCGGTGCCGGCCCCGGCCCGGCGGGCTCGGCGCAGCTGGAGCGGCAGATCACCGACTACCTGGACAGGCGGGGCACCCCCTACGAGGGCACCGACTTCACCGGCCGGTCGGACTACGGGCCGTTCATCGAGGTGGGCATCCCCTCGGGCGGCACCTTCACCGGTGCCGAGGGCGTCAAGACGGCCGAGCAGGCAAAGGTGTACGGCGGCAAGGCCGGTGTCGCGTACGACGCCTGCTACCACGCCGCTTGCGACAACCTGAAGAACATCAACATGAAGGCGTTCGACGTCAACATCGACGTCATCGCCAACGCGGCGGGCCAGTACGCCTGGGACACCAGCCTTCTGAGCAAGCCGGTGGCGCCGCGGAACACCGAGGGGTCGGCGGGCAGCGGCGGTGGCCTGCACGAGGGCCACGACCACGAGGTCACCGAGTAACTCCCGGCACGCACAAGGGGAGGGCCGGGCAGTCCGGCCCTCCCCTTCGCTGCCGCGGCGGGAGACGCACCCGCCGGGGTTCCTCACGGAGGGAGGCCCTGGCGGGTGCCTCGACGAACCCCAGGAGGAGTCCGAAGGTCCGGGGCATCAGACCACAAGGTGCTCCGCGGAGTCGGCGGCCGGGGGGGGCGGGGCCCGGCGCCGCGCACTGCCGCACCGCCATGAGGGGACGGACGGAGTTCCGCGTCAGCCCCGGCCGAGGACGCAGAACTCGTTGCCCGCCGGGTCGGCCAGGACGACCCAGGAGACGTCACCCTGACCCACGTCGGTCCGTATCGCGCCGAGGCCTTCGAGCCGGGCGACCTCCCTCGCCTGGTCCTCGACGGGGTCGGACATCACGTCGAGATGGACGCGGTTCCATACGACCTCGTCGTCGGGTGTGCGGCGGAACTCCAGGTACGGCCCGACGCCCTTGGCGGAGCGCAGCAGAGCGCGGTCGTCGGTCAGTTCGTGGACGGTCCAGTCGATCGCCTCGCCCCAGAACCGGACCATGGCCCGTGGGTCGGCGCAGGCGACGACCACGGCGGCCATCGGCCCGGTGTCCCGGTAGAGCTCCCGGGGCTCCAGGACACTGAACACGTTGCCCTCCGGGTCGGCCATCACCGTCCACGGCACGTCGCCCTGGCCCACGTCGGCGGGCTTCGCCCCGAGCTCCTTCAGACGTGCGACCAACTCCGCCTGATGGGCGTCGGAGGTGGTGGCGAGCTCGATGTGCACGCGGTACTTCACCGTCTCCGGGTCCGGGACGCGGACGAGGTCGATGCAGACGGCTGACGGGTCCGGCCAGTCGAAGCCCACGGGTTCCAGGTTGGTGACGCCGGGCCCTTCGCTGGAAACACCCCAGCCGAGCGCCTCCGCCCAGAACCGGCCGAGAGCCGAGTCGTCCCGGGCCTTGAAGTTCACCTGAACAAGTTGCAGCGTCATGCCGCACACCCTAGGTGGCCCCCCATCGGGCAGTCGCGCGAATTCGGGCTCTCCTGGGCCTGCCCGAACTTCATGCACCAGCGGCGGACCGTCTCCCGGGAGACGATCACGCCGCGCTGCGGCACCGGCTCCTCCACCTCGCGGAAGCCGAACGGGAAGCGGAAGTACAGCCACACACAGGGGAGATCACTTCGGTCGGGTACCGATGCCCTCTTGACCGACACCGGAACGGTCGTCAACACGTTCTACCCGCGGCTGCCCGACGAGTGGACCGTCCCGTACCACCACGCCTTCACGTGATCCGCAGCCGCCCCTCCACACCCGTCCGACTGACGGGCGCGCCGGCTAACGCGCCACGCGATAGCGGAGGTAGACGAATCTCGAGCTGAAGGTGCGGGTCTCGACGAGTTCGAGATCCACTCGGCGCTCGCGCCGGGGAAAGAACGGAATGCCGCCGCCCACCAGCACCGGGTGGACCACGGCCCGGTACTCGTCGATCAAATCCGACGCGGCCGCCTCGGCGGCGAGAGTCGCACCGCCGATCGCGATGTCACCCTTCCCGGGCTCGGCTCGCAACCGCTCGATCTCCTCCGTCAGGCCGCCGGAGGCCAGGCGGGCATGGCCCTGCACCGCCGACAGCGTGGTGGAGAACACCACCTTGGGAAGCGGCTTCCAGAGCGCGGCCCACTCGAGCGTGGAGTCGTCGAGCGAGGGATCCTGGTCGGCGGTCTCCCAGTACAGCATCGTCTCGTACAGCCGTCGTCCCAACAGGTGGACGCCGACCTCTCGGATTTCGTCGATCCAGAAGCGAAAGACCTCATCGTCAGGCGCCGTCCAGTCGAATTCGCCGTCCGGCCCGACGATGTAACCGTCCAGTGAGACGTTCATCGAATAGGTCACGCTGCGCATCAGAAGTCCTCCTCGACAACGGGCTCGACAGTACGACCGCCGGACGCCGCAGGACTCATCGCGACTCGCGGGATCTCCTTGACCGTGTCACCGGATGTCCTACGGCCGGCTCCGGACGACGATGCCGCTGAGGGAGACAAGTGAGCCCCGCGCGGCCTGTTCTCCGCAATATCCGCGCCGGCCGTATGCCGAGGGAGACGCTTACCGGCAGACAGGTCCACAGCTGCCGGTAGGGTCCTTCGACATGAGCACAACACCGCCCGATGTGAGCCGGGTCAGCCTCCGCGCCGCCCTCGGAATCGGGGCGGCCTTCACCGCCGCCGGGTTCGGCGCCGGGTTCACGCTCGCCGCCGACCAGAGCGGCAGTGCGGACCCGGACAACATCGTCGTCGAGCACTCGGTCGGCCCCCGCCACGACACCGGGAACCAGTCCATGAGCGGGGACCCGTTGCCCGGTGTGTGCACCGGCTACTCCGCGACCATGGGGAATGAGGCTGCCCTGCGGGAGGAGGCGCTCTCGACCGCCTGCCGGTTCATCCGTGACAGTCGGGCCAAGGACACCGAAGCCGCTGTCCAGGCGCTCCGGGACGCCGCCCGTGTTCTGGAAGGGGGCCGCCGGTGAACGCCCCCCGGTGGGTCACCCCGCGCCGCCTCGGCGCCGCCGCCGCGCTCTACGGCGTGTTCGTCGCGGGCTGGTACCTGGGTCAGCCCGTCACCCCCGAATGCCACGTCGACCAGGCCGCCCTCGACCGGATCGCCGAGGAATACGAAACCGCACCACCCCCCACCCCCACCCCCACGCCGACGGCGTACCCGTCACGGTACGACCCGATGTCCCCCCTCCCGCTCGACCCGACGCCGGACCCGGCCCACAAAACCCCCTACCACCCGCCTGGGGGCGCCGACGCCAGGTGGTCCCAGGCGTTCACGGTCACCACCTACGCCGTCGCCTGCACCAACGACACGAGCGAACGCCCGCGCATGCGAGCGTGGTTCCAGGGCCACTGGCGGTAGAGAGGTGGTGTGGCCCGGGGTGTCCGCCGACGCGGGCGCCGGCCTCACCTCGTGCGACACTCCCCGGATGCCTGCCTGGATAACCCCGCGCCGCCTCGGCGCCGCCACCACCCTGTACGCCGTGTTCCTGGCCGGGTGGTGGCTGGGCCAGCCCGTGCGCTCCGACGGTTGCCTCGAGGACGGGCTCACCGCCGGGGTGGGCGGCCGTCCCGCACCGATAGAACCGGCCGATCCCAGCCGGTACCTCGAGAACCTCAATTTCGACTTCGGTCTCCTCGACTGGGCCGACGACATGGACGGTCGCCGCGACGGCGAGTACGGCCCCAGCGACTACGGGCACGACCTGCGGGGCGGGCCCGAAACGTACGCCACGTCCGGCGCTGTCTACGCTCCTTGCTCCTACAAGAAGCGCGCCCGCCTGCTCGCGTGGATCAACGGCGACTGGGGTTGACCATGCGACAGCCCGCGGGCTCGTCCCGGACACCCGCGCGATCCTGGTGGAGGCCGGGCGCCGGGGGATGGTCGGCGGCCGGGAGGACATGATCACCGACATCGCCGCAGGCGGCCTTGCGAAGACCGGCCGTTAGCCTGTCGGTATGTCAGAGCCTGTCATCCCGGGCCGTACGGGCGGCCTGATCACTCTGGGCGCCGCGGACGCTCTGTGGGCCGACCTGACGGCCGGCAGCGCTGTGCCGACGGCTTCTGCGGCGTTCACCCGCTCTCCTGCCCGTGCCCAGGCGGGCTACGTCCTGCTCGGCGGCTGTGTGGTGGCGACGGTGAAGGCAGGAGGCGGCCGGTGGAGCGTTCCGGAGACCGAGGTGCGCCGGGCGGCAGCGGAACTGAACGCGGTGGAGATGGACCCTCAGGACCTGGTGCGCATCGGTCCGTTCCGCGACGGGTCGAAGCAGGAGCACAGCGAGGGAACGTCGCTGCGGTGGCGCCGGCGCATCGCCCGGGAACTGCAGGAACCGGACGAGCCCGAGCGGGCAGCACGAGGTGAGGACGGTCGGCCGTACCATCTGGCGGGGATCGACTGGCGGCGGATGCTCGTGGAGAAAACCCGCGACCGGACGGTGCGGACATGGTGGCTGCCACGCGCTGTGGTTAGACTGCTGGACGTGGCCGAGCACACCGAAACGCGGTGGCTGCGAGCCGCACGGACCCGCCAGGCAAGCACGACCGTCACCGAGCCGCCCACCCACCACCGGCAGCCCCGAGCCGCCGACGACCGGCAGACGACGAGTCCCGACTGCCTGACCACCCCACTGCGCCCGTACAACGAGGAACTGAAAGGCCACCTGTACTCGGTACTCAGCAGGAAACCCGGCACCTCCCGCAAGGTGGCCGGGTGGATTTGCGCCGTCTGCCGCACCGCACCCGCCGCCGTACTCGACCACTGCCACGAACACGGCTACGTCCGCGCCCCCGTCTGCCACTCCTGCAACACACAGGAACGCCCCGACCACCTCTACAGCAACGACATCCGTGTGGCCCACCACTACACACGTCTCTTCCACACCCACACCGCCGACTGGCTCCGCCACTGGCACCGCTGCCCCGGCTGCCGCGCCCGCACCACCCTGCCGCTGCCCCACCTCGCCGCATGGACCGCCCACATAGCCTGCCGATCACTGCGCCCGACCCACCGCGACCCCGGTAGCTCCCGCGGGCGCAAACCCTGCGGTGCGCTGCGCGTGTCCTGGACCGGCAGCCACCATGCGCCCGGTTCCTGCCAGTTCACTGTCGCCGTCGACTTGTGCCCCTCCGGCGAACACCGTGTCCTGGCGCACGTCCCCTACCGCGAAGCCGCCGAGCGGTTTCGTACCTGGCTGGCCGAGACTGCCCCCGACGTGGCGGCTGAGGCCGGACCCGACCGCCTGGACGGCCTCCCCACCCGGTTCCGTCCAGTCATCGCGGACACCAACGGTGAGGGCCTGGCGCTTTTCTGAGCGAACAGCGAGGGACCCGACACCAACGTCGGCCGGGTGATGACGAGGTGACGAGGGCCACGATTCCGCGTTCAGCGGCATCTCACCCCACTTCCGGCCACGCCGACACCGGATGACCGCCCCCGACCACCGCGCCGGGATGACCCTCCGCTTCGCGATCCGGGACCAGAGCATCGGCGCTGCCGCCGTGCCCACCGCAGGGGGACCCGGGCCCCCGCCCGCCCCCTCCACGGCCCTGACGCGCCCTCAACCGCTCAACACCCCACCAAGGTGACGGCACCCGCCGTGGAGTCCGCCGTCGATCCCAAGCTGCGCTCCAGCTTCTGCAGCAGTGCGGCCAGTTGCACCCGCTCCTTCGGCTTCAGCCCCGCCAGCATGGACCGTTCGTTCTCCAGGTACTCCGCGAGCAGGGTGTCGATCAGCTTGAGCCCTGCCGGGGTGAGCCGGCAGTGCACCACCCGGCGGTCCCTCACGTCCCGTTCCCGGACGATCAGCCCGTCGCCCTCCAGCCGGTCCAGTCGCAGCGTCACGCCGGCGGACGAGATCAGGCTTGTCGCCGCCAGCTCACCCGCCGTCAGACGGTACGGTTCCCCGGACCGCCGCAGCGCAGCCAAGACATCGAACCCGGCCAGCGACAGCCCCGCCGCGGCCACCGGTTTGCTCGTCCGCGACTGGTACAGAAGGAAGGACCGGTGCAGGCGTCCCAGCACTTCGATGGGGGACGGGTCGAGATCCGGCCGCTGCCGGTGCCACTCCTCGATGATGCGCGACACCGCGTCGGCGTCCGTGCTGTTCTGAACCCTGCCGACCACGGCGGTATCCTCCTGGCAATTCCTTACGGGTGAGAAACTACTTCCTCAATGGTTCCGGGCGGGTGCCCGGATGTGAGAAGGGCCGGACGGCCCCGGAAATCGGGGACCTCCGGCCCTCCTGCCGTCGGGGGAGAGAAACGGCGGACTGCGGGGTGCGCGCGGCAGCCGTCAGGCGTTGAGTTCCTCGAGCGTCCTGCCCTTGGTCTCCACTGCGAAGCAGGCGACGATCGCGCCCACCGCGGCGACGACCGCCAGCTGGATGAAGATGACGTTGAGGCTCGCTCCGGAGGCGATGATCGCGCCGACCGTGATCGGGCCGAGGATCACACCGAGGCGGTTCCACACACCGCCGAACGCGGCGCCCTTGGCGCGGTTGCGCGTCGGGTACAGCTCCGGCGAGTAGAGGTAGAGCGAGGCGTTGATGACGAAGACGAAGAAGGTGGTGCAGGAGGCGAAGAGCGCGACCTGACCGCCGGAGGTGGCGCCGGCCACAGCGAGCGCGGCCAGCGCGGCCGTGGTGCCGATCAGCGCGGTGAGCAGCAGCGGTTTGCGGCCGATGCGATCGACCACCAGCGCGGCGATCAGCGTGCCCAGCAGACCGGTGGCGTTGCTGACCAGGGAGTAGATCAGCGCGGTGGTGAGGTCCAGCCCGAACTGCCTGGTGTAGAGCGACGGCAGCCAGGTGATGATGCCGTGGTTCACGTAGTAGGCCACGAACCACATGGTCGACAGGATGACGGTGCGGCGCAGGTAGCGACCCTGGAAGATCTCGCGCAGACGGCCGCGGGACTCCTCGGCCGGGATCTCCAGGGAAGGCTTGGGCAGCGGCTCCTTGGCCGAGGCCTGGACCTCGGCCTCGATCTTGGTGATGACCTCCTCGGCTTCCTCCAGGCGCCCATGGGAGGCCAGCCAGCGCGGCGACTCGGGCACCATGCGGACCAGGAACAGCGCCAGCAGCACCGGCAGGCCGCCGATCAGGAACATCGCCTGCCAGCCGAGGTGGGGAACGACCCAGACGGCGGTCAGGGAGGCCGCCGAGAGACCGGCGGGGAAGATCAACTCGTAGAGCAGCACCAGCTTGCCGCGGTTGTCGGAGCGGGCGATCTCGTTGATGTAGGTGGCGGCGATGGGCACCACACCGCCGATGCCGATGCCCTGGACGAAGCGGAAGCCGGCGAACATCTCGATGTTGACGGAGCAGGCCACCGCGATGCTGGCGAGACCGGTGATCAGCACGCCGAGGGCGACGGTGCGCACCCGGCCGATCTCGTCGCCGAGCCAGCCGGCGCCGAACGCGCCGAACAGCATGCCGACCGAGGCGGCGGTGACGGCGAAGGTCGCCTGGCCGGTGGAGAGGTTCCACTGCTCGGTCAGGACGGGCAGTGCGGAGGCGGCGAGCAGGAGGTCGAACCCCTCGAAGAAGGTGACGGCGCCGATCAGGAAGCGGACCTTGACGTGCCACCGCGAGTGCGGCAACCGTTCGAGTCTCGCGGCAATGGAGCCCAGGCCCAGGCTTTTTTCCTTGGCCACGGTCGTCATGGGAATCCTTCCGCGCGCAGTGCGGCAGTCAGCAGGGTCGCCGCGACCCTAGGTGGCGTACCCAAGAGATCGGTAACTTAGCACTTAAACATATGGCGGGAAGAGCCACACTTCCGCGTCGTCGCCCCGAGTCTTGCGCAGATCCGTTTCAGGGCAGGTCGGAGTCACGCGAGCGGGCACGGCGGTACCTGCGCGGGTTGCTCGCACCGCTGGAGCGCAAGAGCGGCTGGACGCTGACCGAACAGGCCGGCGAGGGGTGCCCGGACGGCATGCAGCGGCTGCTGGACCGGGCCGACCGGGACGCGGGCGCGGTGCGGGACGAGGTTCGCGGCTTGGTGCTGGAGCACCTCGGCACCGGGGGCGGTGAGTTGGCCGTGGATGAGGCCGGGTTCCTCAAGGAGGGCGTCCGCTCGGCCGGGGTGCGGCAGCAGTACACCGGCACCTCCGGGAAGAGCGGCACCTGTCAGTTGGAGGTGCTCCTCGCCCACGGCTCCGACCGGGGGCGGGCGTTGATCGGCCGGGAGCTGTATCCGTTCACCTGCTGGAGGGGCCTTCGGTCTCCGAACTGATGTACCCGATGCCCGGGAGGAAGCGCCCGCTCCGGCTGCCGTAGGAGAGATAGGTCTCGCCGTGGGTACGGCGCAGATAGGGCTCCTCGACGACCCGCACCTGCAGTTCCACGGCGACGATCAGTGCCACGAGGGCGGCCGACGCGAGGACGTTGGGCACCATGAGCGCCAGTCCGAGACCGGTGGTGACCATGGCGGTGAAGATCGGGTTGCGCACGTGGGCGAAGGGACCGCTCATGACGAGCGCGGTGCGCTCGTCGGTGTCCACACCGACCCGCCAGGAGGCACCCATCGCCTTCTGCGCGACCAGCGTGCCGATGATGCCGAGGACGGTGATGGCCGCACCGATGCCGTACACCGCCGGAGCACCTTCGGCGAGGACCGGTAGACCGACCAGGGTCGCAACGGGTGCGGCGACGGCGCCGAGCAGCGCGACCACGAACAGCACGCCGGCCCACCAGGCCGCTGATCCAGGACTGCCGGACAGGCCCCGGAAACCGGCGTCGCCGGTCCGGCGGCGCTGGACCAGCGCACGGACGCCGAAAGCGGCCATCAGCCATACCGCGTACATGCCGAGTGCCGCCCAAGCCCAACCGGTCATCGGCTGCTCGCCTCCTTCGGTGTGTCGCAACAGGTGCATCCCGGACCGCGGCCGCATTCCTCGGCGCCCGTACGCTGGCCGGTGCCGTCGGGTCCGGCCTCCGGGGGAGCGCCGGTCGGCACCGCGCAGCAGTTGTCGCCGCGCCATGCCTCCCGGCCCTCCTTGACCGCCACGGCGGCGATCACCAGGGCCGCGATCGGGTCGGCCCAGGACCATCCGAGCAAGGAGTTGGCGAGCAGACCGACCAGCAAGACGGCTGAGAGGTACGTGCACAGCAGCGTCTGCCGGGAGTCCGCGACAGCTGAGGCCGAGCCCAGCTCGCGCCCGGCGCGGCGTTGGGCACCGGACAGGAACGGCATGATCGCCAGCGACAGAGCGGCGAGCACGATACCGGCAGTGGAGTGCTCGGCCTCGCCCGTACCGGTCAGGGCCCGTACGGAGTCGACGGTGACGTAGGCGGCGAGCGCGAGGAAGGAGAAGGCGATGATGCGCAGCGCGGTCTTCTCGCGGGCCTCGCGTACGGCGTCGTCGCCGGCGGAGAACTGCCAGGCGACGGCTGCGGCGGAGGAAACCTCGACGACGGAGTCCAGACCGAAGCCGATCAGGGCCGTCGAGGAGGCGAGGGTGCCCGCGGTGATCGCGACGATCGCCTCGATGACGTTGTAGGTGATGGTGGCGGCGACCAGCAGCCGTATACGGCCGGCCAGGCGGGCGCGGCGCTCCGGGGCCGGGCCGAGGGGTATCGCCGTGGCCATCAGCAGCAGCCCTCCTGCTCGGCGTCCGGGCAGGTGCGGTCGGCTTCGACGGCCAGGACCGCGCCACGCAGGTCGTCCAGGGCATGACCGAGGCGGGAGTCGGCCAGTTCGTACCTCACCCGCCGGCCTTCGGGGACGGCGACGACGATTCCGCAGTCGCGCAGACAGGCGAGGTGGTTCGACAGCCTGGTGCGCGAGATCTCCAGTTCCTCGGCCAGGTCGGCCGGGTGGGCGGGAGCCTCGCGCAGGGCGAGAAGGATGCGGCAACGGATCGGATCGGCGAGCGCGCGGCCGAAACGGGCCAGCGCGTCGATGTCGGCGGCGATGGACAACATGCCCCGACAATACAGAGATTCATGAATTCAGGAAAGCCTGAACTATGTGTTCTGTCGGCGGTCCTGACCGCTCGCCCGTCGGCGTCTCAGCCAACGGCACACCTGGGCCGACAACCGACTGATCCAAACGGAACTGCCTCCATCAGTCCCCTGTACGCCTGCACGCCTGTGCGCCTGGGCCGAGGGCGTCGTCCGCACAGGACGGGTGAGTCACTGCTGGGCACGGGCGTCGGCTGCGGCCAGCAGCTCATGGGCGACCGCGTTTACGGGCTCGGCCGCGCCCTGGTAGTCGAAGCGGAACAGGGCTGTCCCGCTGGTCTGGGCCCAGTTACGGGCGTGGGGGGTGTAGCCGGCCAGGGAGAAGAAGACGCCGGTCTTGTCCTCGTGGACGGCAACACCGTGCAACTGCTGCACCACGGGTCGGCCCGTGGGCTTGCCTTCCATCTTGACCTGGGCCACAGCGCGGGTACTGACCACGTCGACACCGCCGTCCGCGCCGACGGGGGTGGCCACTGCGTCATCGAAGCCGAGGTAGCGCATCCACTCCACGGCGATCAGTTCGGCGTCGCGGGCCTCGCGGATGAGCCGCTCCGGCGGCCGACTGGAGGGCACGGCGACCGCACGGCGGGAAGAGGCGGCGAGCGTGCGGGCTGCCACCGCGGTCTCCAGCCCAGTGTGGTAGCTGAAGAAGAACAAGCGCTCGCCGGAGCGAACGAAGCCACCTTCGCCGGAGTGGACCCCCACGTCGTCATCACGGTAGGCCACGCCCCGGTCCTTCACCACCAGTGCTTTGTCCGTGATGATGGCCAGCAGCGGAACGCCGCGGGGAGTGCTCGCCTCCTGGACGATCAGCCCGAGAATCCGCTCGTCGGCGGCGACATGGGTACGGGCCAGCTTGGTGAAGCGCACCGTGAGCGGCTGCGGGTCCCGGTGGCGCAGCCGTTTCATGCAGGCGGCAATCGCGTCCTCGACCGTCGATCCCAGCGGCGGCAGCTCCTCCAACAGCTGCTTCGCTTCCTGCTCGATGTCCCGCACCGGTGGCTTCACCGGTGCTGCTGCAGGTGCGGCATCCCGCTGTACCGCCTCGATCGCGCGCTGGTCCGCGGCCGCAACCCGGGCCGCAGGAGTGCCGGCCATGAAGGCGATCACGGCCAGCGCGACGAGCAGGAACACCCAGAACACCGTCCACGAGGTGAAGATCGCTCCCACCACCACGCCGGCCACCACCGCCAAGCAGCCGAAAGCCGGGACGTTCATCGGGATGCGCTCAGCCGGCAAGCACTGCCCACCACCCACCCGCTCATGCCGGGCCAGTCCCTGCCGCGTCGCCAGGACCTGCTGCCTGCACAACGGACATGCCAATCTGGCCATCCGTCCCACCCCCCGTGCACCGTGCTGGTCGGTCACTTCTCCCCAGCCGGAGATTAACAGCGCTCTCACCGGTTCCACAGAGCTCGTGACACGGTCCTGCTCTTGTCGAAGTGCCCTGATCGGGCGGGGCCGGTACTGCTGCCGACGTCGACGACGTCACCCGGACCCTTGCCCTGGTCGACGGCATCCCGCCCGCTGCCGGCCGCCCCGGCCGCTCACGCCGACCGGTCCGGGCCGAAGTGCCCGGACCGATCACGGGCCGTGCGCTCCATCCGCGCCCTCGCCCTGCGCCTGGCGAGGGAAAATCCCGGCGGGGGGACAGACGCGTCCACACGTCACCCCTGAACCCCGCGACGGTCACCTCCAGGGCGATGCCCGAGCTTTCGAGGAGGTCGTCCGGCAGATTCCGGAATGCCGGGACACCTGCGAGGCGCGGGGCGCCGTTCGGCGCGCGGGGCCCGCGCGTTCAGCGGGGGACACGTCCCTTGCTCTGCATCGCGGTGCGGACGCGTTCCTCGGCGAGGCCGCGGCCGGCGATGTGCGGGGTCGTGCCGCGGTGCTTCGCCTCCTCCATGACGACGACGGCGTTGGCGCGCAGTCGGTCGGAGATCGTCTGGAAGATGGTCGGGGTGTGGGGGCGGAACCCGGAGTACCGGGCGTCCATCGCGAACGCGGCGGCGACGACGCCGCCCGCGTTGGCGACGAAGTCGGGCAGGACGGCGATGCCGCGCTGCGCGAGGATTTCCTGGGCTTGCGGAGACGTGGGCAGGTTCGCACCTTCCACGACGAGTTTGGCCTTGATCCGGTGGGCGGTCTCGTCGCTGATGACGTCTTGCAGGGCGGCGGGCACCAGGACGTCGCAGTCGACGGTGAGCTCCTGGCCGGCAGGAAGGACGGTCCCCTCGGGGTGCCGGTTCACGAAGTCGTCGCCGTGCTCCTCGCGGGCGGCGAGCAGGGCCTGCACGTCCAGGCCGTTGGGCTCATGGAGCGCGCCCTTGGCGGTGGACACGGCGACGACGGTGGCACCGAGCTCGGCGAACCGCGCGGCTGCCGCGTGACCCACGGCGCCGAAGCCCTGAAGGGCGACCCTGGAACCACCGAGGGGCAGGCCCAGGTACCGGGCGGCGGCGTCGGTCGCCTCGGCGACGCCGTAGCCGGTGACACCGAGCTTGTCGTAGGCGACACCGCCGAGGTGTTCCGGGGTGCCGACCGCGGCGCCCCGGTCACCGAGCTCATCCTGGATGACGGCCGCGTCGTTCTCGGTCAGGCCCATGTCCAGCCCCATCACGTACTCGCGGGGCACCTCGTTGGACAGGGCACGGGCGAAGGCCCGCAGGACGGCTTCCTTGTCGGGGGACGTCGGATCGGCGACGATGCCGGCCTTCGCGCCGCCGTAGAAGAGGTCGACGCTCGCCCATTTCCACGTCATGACACGCGCCAGGCGGGCCACCTCGCCGACGGTCACGTGAGGGCTCATGCGGGTGCCGCCCTTGCCCACGCCGCGGGCGGTGTTGTCGATGACCAGCACGCCCTTCATACCGGTGCGCCGGTGGGAAACGACAACGATCTTCTCGGGTCCCCAGTCGTCGACGAGGGAGAGTGCGTCAGTCACGGATGTGGTTCCTTGTCTCGGGTGAGAGTCAGGCGCTGGGACGGTGGGCGGGGAGTGCGCGGGCGACCAGCTCGGCCAGGTGGGTGCCGCGGCGGTCGGTCTGCTGGGCGATCTGGGTACGGCAACTGAAACCGTCGGCGAGGATGACGGTGTCGTGCGCCGCTGCCCGTACGGCGGGGAGCAGGACCTGCTCGCCGGCGGCGACGGAGACCTCGTAGTGGCCGCGCTCGAAACCGAAGTTGCCGGCCAGCCCGCAGCAACCGGAATCCAGGCTGTTGTTGTCGACACCCATGGCGTGCAACAAGGTGCTGTCGGCGCTGAAGCCCGAGGTGGCGTGCTGGTGGCAGTGGGTCTGGCTGATCGATCGGGCTTCGACGCGCGGGGGTTGCCAGTCGGGTGCGTGGTGGACGAGGAGTTCGGCGAGGGTGACGGTGGACCGGGCCAGGGTTCGGGCGTCGGCGTCGCCGTCGAGGAGTTCGGGCAGGTCGGACTTGAGGGCCGCGGTGCAGCTGGGCTCGAGGCCGACGACGGGCGTCCCGGCGCGTGCAGTCGGCGCCAGTGCGGTGACGGTGCGCCGGGCGATGCGGCGGGCGACGCCGAGCTGCCCGGTGGTGATCCACGTCAGTCCGCAGCACTGGGTGCCGTCGGGGACCTGAACGCGGAAGCCGGCGTGCTCCAGCACGGCCACCGAGGCCTTGAGGACCTCGGGGCTGAAATAGTTGTTGAAGGAGTCGACCCACAGGACGACCGGGCCGCGGTGTCCGTCGCCGCCGGGGGTGCGGGCGCGGAACCAGGACAGGAAGGTCTGCCCGGCGAACCGCGGCACCTCCCGCTCCGCGGCGATGCCGCCGAGACGTTTGATCAGCGGGGCGAGGCGGGATGCGGTCAGCGCGTTGACCAAGCGCGGCATGCGGGCGGCCGGCCGGGAGAGCAGCGGCAGCCAGCCCATCGTGTAGTGGGAGGCGGGCCGGACGCGTCCCTTGTAGTGATGGTGCAGGAACTCCGACTTGTAGGTGGCCACGTCCACGCCGACCGGGCAGTCGACGCTGCACCCCTTGCAGGACAGGCACAGGTCGAGGGCGTCGCGGACTTCGGTGGACCGCCAGCCGTCGGTGATCACTTCGCCCTGGGTCATCTCGTACAGCAGCCGGGCACGGCCGCGCGTGGAGTCCTTCTCGTCCAGGGTGACCCGGTAGCTGGGGCACATGACGTCGCCGCGGTGGGCGGCGCTACGGCACTTGCCCACGCCGACGCAGCGGCGGGTGGCTTTGGCGAAGTCGCCGTCGTCGGCGTGGAAGGGGAAGACGGTGACCAGGGGGAGCGGCGTGCGATGCGGGCTGACACGGAGGTTGCCGTCCAGGGGCAGAGGGTGCACGATCATGCCGGGATTCAGGCCGTTGTCCGGGTCCCAGATGTTCTTGAACTCCTCGAACAGGGCGATGACCTCGGGCCCGTACATCACGGGCAGCAGTTCGGAGCGGGCCTGGCCGTCGCCGTGCTCGCCGGAGAGGGAGCCGCCGTGGGCGGCGATCAGTTCGGCGGCCTCGGTGAGGAAGGCCCGGAAGACGGCGGTGCCCCGCTCGGTGGTGAAGTCGAAGTTGATGCGAACGTGCAGGCAGCCCTCGCCGAAGTGCCCGTAGACGGCCCCGCGCAGATGGTGCCGTTCCAGCAGTCCGGTGAACTCGCGCAGGTAGGAGCCGAGCTGCTCGGGCGGGACCGCCGCGTCCTCCCAGCCGGGCCAGGCCTCGGAGCCGTCGGGCAGGCGAGTGGCCAGGCCCGCCCCGTCCTCGCGGATCCGCCACAGCCGGCGGGCCCGCACGGTGTCGGTGACGATCTCACTGCCGACGAACCCGGCGGCCTGTTCGGCGGTGCTGGTGAGAGCCCGGGCGTTTCGGGGCAGTTCCTCCGCGGTGCCGCCGAGTTCGGCGAACAGCCAGGCCCGCGCGGCGGGCAGGGTGTCGATCGCCGCGCGGGTCTCGGGCCGGGTGACGATGTCGGTCAGCGCCTGGTCCAGCCCTTCCAGCGCCAGCAGCCGGTGGTCCAGCAGCGCGGGTACCGCCTCCGCCGCTGCGCAGGCGTCCCGGAAGCCGAGAACGACCAGGGCCCGCGCGGGAGGCGGCGAGACGAGACGGACGGTCGCCGAGAGGATGACCGCCAGCGTGCCCTCGCTGCCGACGAGGGCCTTGGCGAGGTTGAAGCGGTGCTCGGGCAGCAGGTGCTCCAGCCCGTAGCCCGACACCTGCCGCGGGAATCGCCCCAACTCGGTCCGCAGCGTCGCCAGATTGCCCTGCGCGAGACGGTGCAGGGAGGCGATGAGCCGGCCCCGGTCGCCACCTGCGGCGATGGCCTCGTCGATCTCGGCCTGGGTCATCTCACCGAGGCGTACCACCGTGCCGCGGTAGGTGACCACTTCGAGTTCCACGACGTTGTCCGCGGTGCGGCCCCAGGCCACCGAATGGGTGCCGCACGCGTTGTTGCCGATCATGCCGCCGACGGTGCAGCGGCTGTGGGTGGACGGATCGGGACCGAACAGCAGGCCGTGCTCGGCGGCGGCCGTCTGCAGGTCGTCCAGGACGACACCCGGCTGCACCGTCGCGGTACGGGCCTGCGGGTCCAGGGCGAGCAGCCGGTTGAAGCCGCGGGAGAAGTCGAGCACCACGCCGGAGCCGACGGCCTGTCCGGAGGTGCTGGTGCCCGCTCCCCGGCAGGTGACGGGCACGCCCAGCCGGCGGCACACGGCGAGCGCGTTGAGGACGTGCTGCCGTTCGCGGGGGAAGACCACCGCCAGCGGGATCTGCCGGTAGTTGGAGGCGTCGGCCGAGTACTGTGCCCGGCGGCCGGCGTCACCGGCGACCTCGCCGCAGTCCCCTTGGCCGAGCGCCTCGGTCACCGCTGCCGCATCGAGGCGGCCGAGGCCCTGCGCTGTCGTGGTCACCGTGCTCGCTCCTTCGTGCTCACTTCGGTCCTCCCTGTGCCCTGACCGGACGCGTCAGCCGGGCGTGCCGTCGAGTTCCAGCGCGCGGGCGACCTGCGCGAGGGAGTGGTTCTGCTGCTGCTCGTACAGGGCGAAGGGATCCAGGACCTCGCGGCCGATGGCACCGGAGAGCCACTCGGCGTCGTAGGCGATGCCCTCGTGGTCGTTGTTCCTCGAGCCCTCGCCGCTGAGGTTGGACTGGAAGATGCCGGCCGCGGAGCGGGGCAGGAAGTCCTCGTAGACGATGGGCTCGGCACGCACCCAGCCCTGCTCCACCAGGTCGACGATGCCGGCGGGCGGGCGGTTTCCGTCCCGCGGCCGGTCGGGCACCACCTGGTAGGTGAAGCAGGCCAGGCCCCGGGCGATGAGCTCCTGCTCGGTGGCCGGCAGGTGCTGCTCCCAGACGGCGCGGGTGAGGTCGCTCCGGTCCGCTTCGGGACGGGCGGCCGCCTGCTGGTCGACCAGGGTGAGCAGGTGGTCGTAGAGGGCGCGGCCCTCGCGGGTGAGGGCGATGCCGCGGGCTTCGACCTCACCGAAGCGCACCCGCAGGGCGCCGCTGAGGACGGTGCCGTCCGGGGAACGCATCGCGCGGGACTCGGCCAGGGCACGGAAAGACGTCTGGCGCAGCAGGACGTCGGGTCCCTTCCAGGCCGGCGGGCCCTGAATCGTGTCGATCATCTCGATGCCGCGCGCGGTCATGCGCCGGTAGAGCTCGTCGATGTCCAGCACGCGGGGGGTGAGGTGGTTGATGTGCGTGCTGCGTACGCCGCCGATGTCCGCGGCGACGGCGGAGATCCGCTCCAAGGTCTCGTACCAGGCCTTGTCGACGGGCTCGGTGGACAGCTCGAAGGCCTGCACGGCGAGTCGGAGGAACCGCTCGGCGTCCTCCTCGGGCAGTCCCCGCTCCGCTTCGGCCCGGTCCGCGAGGGCGAGCAGCTCGGGGGGGAACAGTTCGCGGCCGGCGAGGAAGGCCTCCAGACGGGAGCGCAGGTCGGCGTCGAAGAAGCGCGGGTCGGCGGGCGTGAGCAGGGAGGTGAAGACGCGGAAGGGGTTGCGCGCCAGCTCCTCGCCGTCGATGGGCCGGAAGGCGGTCGAGACGACCGGGACCGCGCTGGCGGCGGCTTCGCGCAGGTCGTAGAAGCCGACCGGGTGCATGCCCAGGGCACCGAAGACGCGGGCCACCTGCTGCAGCTCCTGCGGAGTGCCGACCCGGATGGCACCGTGGCGTTCCGCAGTCACCCGGCCGATGGAACCCAGCCGTTCGGCATCGGCGCCCTGCGTGCGCAGAACGTCCTCGTTGACCTCGCGTGAGACGTCCACGAGCGTGGTGTAGGCGGGGACCTCCCGCCCGTACATGTCCGAGAGCCGCGCAGCGAATGCGGCGCGCAGCTGCCACTGGCTGATCATCGACGGTTTCACCTTTCCATCGGAGGGTTTACGGGTGGATTCCGGGGTGGCCCGCTACCGGCCCCGCGCTCCGGCCGGGCCTGTCGGCCGGGGCGCGGGTGTCCCCGTCGCGGGGGACGCGGGACGCCGGTCGGGTGGGTCAGTCGCGAGCCCGCACGACGCGGTAGGACGAGGGAGGCCGTACCAGCGCGTCGGGGTCTCCGACGTATTCGATGTGGACCCCGTAGTACGTGCGAGCGGCCTCGCAGCTCACGTAGCCGTTGACGACGTCGTCGAGCACCCGCTCGACCGGACGCGCCTTCGGGTCGCCGTAGCCGCCTCCGCCCGGGAACCGCAACTGGACCACGGAGTCGGGGGCCAGGCGTACCAGTTGCTTGCGCGGGAGCTGCTCGGAGGAGGTGGCGTCGGTGAACTCGCCGCGGGCACCGGGCAGTCCGCCCAGAGTGCCCGGTGCGGGGGTGTCGACCCGGTCGATGTTGGCGTTGAGCGTCCATCCGTGCTCACCCCGGCGACCGACCCGCACCACCTGTCCGAGGCCGCCGCGGTGCTCGCCCGGTCCGCCGGAGTCGGGGCGCAGCTCGCGCTGCCGCTGGACGAGCGGGGTCAGGGTCTCCAGCACCTCGGTGGGGGCCGCCCGTACGCCCGTGGGGAAACCGGTGGTGTTCAGGCCGTCCTTGCCCGGGCGCCCGCCCGTTCCGCCGGCCCCGAACACGGTGAGGGTGAACGGATGTGTCTCTCCCATGTCGCCGCCGCGCCACACCGTCATCCACAGGGCGTCGGAGCTGGTGGCCGGCAGCCCCCCGGGAACCGCCGGGCGGAGGGCGTCGAACAGGAGGCTGGGCAGGAAGTGCCCGACCAGGTGCCGGGAGGCGACCGGGGCAGGGTCGACGCAGTTCAGCACCGAGCCGCGGGGCGCACTCACGTGGACGGGGCGGAACGAGCCGGCGTTGTGCGGGACCTCCGGCGCGAGCGCGGCCTTGACGGCGAACGAGGTGTACGCCCTGGTGTAGTTGAGGACCACGTTCACGCCGTGCCGGGACTGGGGCGAGGATCCGGTGTAGTCGATGTCGACGCGGTCCCCGTCGATGGTCACGGCGACCGCCAGGTCGATCGGCTCCCCGTCGAACCCGTCGGACGTCAGCCGTGACTCGTACCGGCCGTCGCGCAGTCCGCGCAGCGCGGCCCGCAGGGCCTTCTCGGAACGGAGCATGATCTCGGCGGCGACGGCGTCGACGCTGTCGAGGCCGAACTCGTCCATCATCCTGCCGAGACTGCGGGCCCCCACCTGGTTGGCCGCCACCTGGGCGTAGATGTCGCCCATCGTTTCGTCGGGGGTGCGCACATTGGCGCGGATGAGCTCTTCCAGGGGCTCGTTGGGCCCGGCGGCGGTGCGCAGTTTGAGGATGGGAAGCCGCAGCCCCTCCTCGAACACCTCCGTCGCCGCGGCCGACAGGATCCGGCCGCCGATGTCGGGTGAGTGGCAGCAGCTCGCGAACCAGGCGATCAGCGTCCCGTCGCGGAAGACGGGGGTGGCAACCGTGATGTCGTTGATCTGGCCGGCCGTCATCCACGGATCGTTGGTGATCAGTACGTCGCCGTCGGCGAGGGCCTCGGGCGGGTACTTCGCCACGATGTGACTCATCCCGGTCGCCATCGCGTTGATGTGGCCCGGAGTGCCGCCGGAGGACTGGCCGATCATCTCGCCCCGGCTGTCGAAGACGGCGCAGGCGAGGTCGAGGGATTCTCGCACCACCGGGCTGAAGGCGGTGTTCACCAGCGCGGCCTGCTGCTCGTCCAGCAGGGAGTGCAGCCGGTTGGCCACCAGTCCGACGACGACCGGGTCCACCGGGCGGCCGGGAGCGGAGGCAGTGGTCATCGGGATCCTCCTGAAGTGAACTCGACCAGGATGCTGCCGTCGTCGGCGACGGTGCAGCGGGCAGCGGGCGGGACGACGAGCGTCGACTCCCGTTCCCGCACCAGTGCCGGGCCTTCGACGGTGGCGCCGACGGCCAGCCGGTACCGGTCGTAGACGGCCGTGGGCACGTAACCGCCGGCCGCGGGGAAGTAGGCGTCGCGGTGCCCGACGAGGGCACTCCCGGACTCCGCCGGGCGCGCGGACCGCAGCCGGGCCTGCGGGTCCGGGCCGCGTGACGCGACGCGCCAGGTCAGGATCTCGGTCTCGACGCCCACCGGCGCGACGGTGCCGAAGCGCTGCCGGTACTGCCCGGCGAAGCTCTCGGCGAGGTCCGCCCGCCAGCGGTTCCCCAGCGGGGGCACCGGCACCTCGATCTCGCTGCCCTGCCCGACGAAGCGCATCTCCAGGGTGCGCTCGTGCGTGATGTCCTCGGCCGGCACGCCGGAGCCGCACAGTACGCGGGTACCCTCGTCCTCCATCTCCCCGAAGATCTCCTCGAGCACGGAGAGTTCGACGGTGCCGAGTTCCGCGTGGCGCGAGCGGACGATGTCGATGGACATCGGCGCGGACAGGAAGCCCAGCGCGCTCAGGACACCGGCGGCGGGGGGCACCACCACGGCGGGGGAACCGAGTGCGGCCGCCACTCCGGGCCCGTGCAGGGGCCCGTTGCCCCCGGAGACGAACATCGGCAGGCGCGTGGGGTCCTGACCCCGCTCGATCGCGTGGACGCGGGCCGCGTTCGCCATGCTCTCGTTGGCCGTCGCGTGGATCCCCCATGCCGCTTCGGCCACGCTGACGCCGAGTTCCCGGGCGATCTGCCGGTCGATGGCGGCGGCCGCCGCCTCCACGTCCAGGGGCATGTCGCCGCCGAGGAAGTGGTCGGGATCCAGATAGCCGAGGACGGCGTCCGCGTCGGTCACGGTGCAGTGCTCGCCGCCCCGGCCGTAGCTCACCGGGCCCGGTTCGGATCCGGCGGAGTCGGGGCCGACGGTGATCAGACCGAGTGAGTTGACCCGGGCGACGGAGCCGCCGCCCGTGCCGATCTCGATCATGTCGATGACCGGAGCCCGTACGGGGAGGCCGGACCCGGCGCGCAACCGGTACACCCGGTCCACTTCGAAGGTGTGGGTGACCAGCGGGCGGCCGGCCTCGATGATGCAGAGCTTGGCGGTGGTGCCGCCCATGTCGAAGGCGATCTGGTCGGGCCGCCGGGCGCTGCGGCCGAAGGCGACGGCCCCCAGCGCGCCGCCCGCGGGACCGGACTCCAGCATGCGGATCGGGAACTGCCGGGCGACGTCGATCGCGGCGACCCCGCCGTTCGACAGCATGATCAGGGGAGCACTGCGCAGGCCGAGGCCGTGCAGGCGGTCGCGGAGGTCCTGCAGGTAGGTCTCGACGAGCTGCTGCACGTAGACGTTGGCCAGGGTGGTCGAGCTGCGCTCGTACTCGCGGATCTCGGGGTTCACCTCGCTGGACAGCGCTACGCGCAGCTCCGGAGCGGTGGCCTGGATGATCTCCCGGGCCCGCCGCTCGTGCTCGTTGTTGACATGGCTGTGCAGGAAGCACACCGCCACCGCCTGGACTCCCGCCTCCGACAGCTCGGCCGCGAGCTGCTTCACGGCGGTCTCGTCGAGGGCGGTGTCGACGCTGCCGTCGGCGAGCATGCGTTCGCGGACGCCGAAGCGCAGGTGCCTCGGTACGAGGGGGCGGGGCAGTTCCAGGTCGAGGTCGTAGAGCTCGTACCGGTGTTCCCGCCCCATCTCCACCACGTCGCGGAATCCTTCGGTGGTGAGCAGCGCGGTGGTCGCACCGCGGCGCTCGATCAGCGCGTTCGTCACCAGGGTGGTGCCGTGGACGAAGGTGGTGATGTCCGCCGCGTCGAGTCCGTGTGCCGCCAGGGTCTGCCGCAGCACCGTCTCGACGGCGGCAGCGGGTTCGCTGTGGGTGGTGAGGGTCTTCCCGACGGCGACGATCCCACGGTCGTCGAGGATCGCCATGTCTGTGAAGGTGCCACCGATGTCTACCCCGACACGCAGTGCACGGGACTGGGTCATAGGAATCCTCCAGGGCCGGCTGAGAACGTGCGCGGCGCCTCTTGCTCGGTCATCGGCACGCCGGACGGACGCTACAGATCGTCCGACGATTTCGCAACGGATCGTCTGACGAAAATTGCTAGAATCAGGCTCGCCTCCTGTCGGAGGAGTGACCGGCCGCACCTGTCGTCGCGGCCCGAAGGGAGCGGGAATGAGTGATTCGGCCGGCACCGCGAGCCGTGTGGCGGACGCACTGCGCGAACAGATCGTCTCCGGCGAGTTGAAGCCGGGGACACGGCTGTCCGAGGAGCACATGAGGAAGCTCCACGGTGTCTCCCGCAGCACTCTCCGCGAGGCGTACCAGCGGCTCATCCGGGAGCGGCTCCTGGTGCACGAGCTGAGCCGCGGAGTCTTCGTCCGCCAGCTGTCCCGGGAGGACGTGGCCGATCTCTACCGGGTCAGACGGGTCGTGGAATGCGCCGCGGTGCGGTCCATCCGGATCCTGACGCCGGCGGGCCTGCGCAGGCTCTCCGCGGCGATCGCCGACGGCCGCGCGGCGGCGGAGGAGGCGCGGTGGGACGACGTCGCCGCCGCGAGCATCCGGTTCCACGAGGCGCTGGTGGCACTCGCGGGGAGCGAGCGGCTGGACGCGATGATGAGCGGCATCCTCGCGGAGTTCCGGCTCGCCTACGCGCACATGAGCGACACGCGGGTCTTCCACGCCGCCTACCTCGACCGGAACAGGGAGATCGCCGAGGCCCTGCGCTCGGGCGACGTGGAGGAGGCGGCCGTGCTGCTGGAGACCTACCTCACGGACTCCGAGGCAGCGCTCTGCGAGGGCTATCCCGCTCGATAACGGCAGGTAATCGTCCGATGACAGAGAACTTTCATCAATGAATCTCTTGCACATCGTCCGACGATTCCCTACGGTCGCACCACTGTCGACCGCGGCGTGTGCCCGCCTGTCCCCATCGGGAGATCCTGTGAGCGTTGACCGCCAGACCGCCGCTCCTCCAGGGGCGAGCCCTCCTGAGGGGCGGCCGGCCCCCAGCCGGTCCACACTGCGCCGAGCGACCGCCGGAGCCACCATCGGCAGCGTCGTCGAGTGGTTCGACGTGGCCGTGTACGGCTACCTGGCCGGTGTGCTGGGCAAGGTGTTCTTCCCCACCAGCGACCCCACGACCCAACTGCTCAGTTCCTTCGCCGTGTTCGGGGTGGCCTTCGCCGTACGGCCGCTGGGCGGGATCTTCTTCGGCACACTCGGTGACCGCATCGGTCGGCAGAAGACCCTGGCCTGGGTCATCATCTCGGTCTCGGTCGCCACGCTGTGCATCGGCCTGCTGCCGTCGTACGCCTCGATCGGGCTGCTCGCCCCCGTGCTTCTGGTGGTCCTGCGGCTGATCCAGGGATTCTCCGCAGGTGGGGAGATGGGCGGCGCGTCCGCCTACGTCGCCGAGTACGCGCCGCCGAGGCGCCGCGGGTTCCTGGTGAGCCTGGTCGAGATGGGCTGCATCCTGGGCTTCCTGCTCGGCTCGCTGGTCGTGCTGGTGCTGAACCTCGCGCTGACCTCGGAGCAGATCCACGACTGGGGCTGGCGCGTCCCGTTCCTGATGACCGCCCCGCTCGGGCTCATCGGGCTCTACATCCGCAACAAGCTGGAGGAGACCCCCGAGTTCACCGCGCTGCGCGCCGAAGGCAAGGTCTCCAAGCGCCCCCTGCTCGAATCCATCACCGAACACTGGCGGTCCATCCTCCGCACCGCCGGATACGCACTGTTCCAGAACGCCGCGCTGTACGTGATCCTCACCTTCATCCCGAGCTACCAGGAGAGCACCCTGGGCCACACGGCCACGCTCGCCTCGGTGTCGTCGGTGGTCTCCATGATCCTGGTGTGTGCGGCCATCCCCCTGACGGGCGGCCTCTCGGACAGGATCGGCCGCCGGCCCGTGCTCGGTGCGTCGTGCGTCCTGGCCCTGCTCTTCTCCTATCCGCTGTTCGTCATGATGGAGACGGACAGCGCGGTGCTCGCCGTGGTCGCGCACTGCGGCCTGGGGCTGATCCTGGCAGTCTTCCTCGGACCGACCCTGGCCGCGATGAACGAACTGTTCAGCACTCGCGTGCGGTACGGCGGGTTCTCCCTCGGCTACAACCTCTCGGTCTCCGCCTTCGGGGGAACCGCACCCTTCATCGTCACCTTCCTCGTCGCCGAGACGGGGATCATCGCCTCCCCGGCGTTCTACGTCATGGCGAGCGCCGTCATCACCCTGGCGGTGGTCCTGACGACCCGCGAAAGCGCACCACTCAAGACCGGCGAGGCGTAGCCCCGCCCCTTTCCACCGCCCGGCCACCCACCGCCCCGCGCTCCTCCGGACGCCGCCGGGCCCCGGTGCGGCGGCCGGGCGGTCGTCACCCCCGCCTCCCGCAGACGGCAGCGGGCTCGCCGGCCGGCATGCCCTGAGCGGCACCACCCGCGAGGGAGTGCGGCCGGCCGCTTCGAGGCCGTAGCCGCCATTCGCCCGACGCGCCGCTCGGCTTCGTCTCCCACGGCAAGCGGAGCAGCGGCCCGGGAGGCGTTCGGCCAGAGCGGCCTGCGGGGAGGAGCGGACCGGATTTCGGCGGTGGCGGCCAGCCGGTCCCGCGAGACCATCCGGCGGTGGTGCCCGAAGGTTCGGGCGGGCCTGCACCGACACGCTGCGCCGCCGACGCCCCCGCCCGGAGCACATGGGGCCACCAGCGGCGTCGTTCCCGCGTCGCGTCGGGCGGAAGTCGCGTGGCGGTCGCAGGACCGTGCCCCCGGACGCGGTCAAGGGTCGCCGGCCGCACCGGATGCGCCAGCGCCCGCACGGCGTGCGGATCGGTGAACTCGACATCGACCGGGCGACGGCCGGAGGCCACCGATGCAAGAGCCTCCTCCTGCGCCGATGGCGTCAAGCGGCCGCCATGTACGTCCACAGGGACCAGGTGTAAGGAGACGACTGCAGTCATCTTGACGGGAACCTGTCAAAGATTCGACAATCGCTCCCACCTCACCACACCTTGGAGAACCGTTGACTCACGGCCCGTCTCGCCGCGCGACGCTGCTGGCGGCAGCCGCCGGTGCGCTCGCACTGCCCGCCATATGTTCCGGACCCGCGCGTGCCGCCACCCCCCTCCCGCCGGGAAGCCGTGAACTTCCCATCGTCACGCACGCCCGCCATCCCGGCGCCGTCCAGGGTCCTGAAGCAGCGCGCAGCGCCCACACCGAGCCATTGAACGCCACCGTCAACTGTGCCCTGGACCGAGGAGGGCTGAGCTGATGGCCACGTTCGTCACCCGCTCCCAGTGGGGCGCCAGGGCACCCAAGAGCGTCAGCAACAACATCACCCCGGCACAGGGCGGTGTGGTCGTCCATCACGTCGATGCCGTGAAAGTGGCCAAGGCCCATCACGCTGACTGCGCCGCCCAGGTGCGGGGCATCCAGAACTTCCACATGGACTCCAACGGCTGGTCGGACATCGCCTACAGCCACCTCGCCTGCGTGCACGGCTACCTCTTCCAGGGCCGCGGTGAGAACGTCCGCACCGCCGCCCAGGGCACCACGCAGGGCAACGACGACTGGTACGCGGTCTGTGCGCTGACCGGCGGCTCCAGCAGCAACTACGACACCATCACTGCCGGGCTCATCGACGCCGTCCGCTACGGGATCAACCGCCTGCGGGTGTCGGGCGGCGCCGCGCAGGCCATCACCGGCCACCGGGACCACCACGCGACCGCCTGCCCGGGCAACCTGTACTCCCGGGTACTCAACGGCGAGGTCAACCCCGGCGGCGGGCCCTTGCCCTATCCCGGAGTCAGCTTCCGCCAACCTCCGACCTTCGAGCACGCCAGCGTGGCGACCTGGCAGTACCGGATGAACAGCGCGCACGGTTACTCCCTCGCCGTGGACGGCCGGTACGGACCGGGATCCGACTCCGCCTGCCGCAGTTTCCAGTCGAGCAAGGGCCTGAGCGTGGACGGCATCGTCGGGCCGGCCACCTGGGGTGCCACGTTCGCCTAGAACCAGCCGGGCCCACCTCTTTCCCGCGACGTACGCCCGTAGCCGATGAACTCCACAGGGAGACCCGTCACATGCGTTTGCCTCGCGTACTCACCACCCTGGCGGCGGGCCTCGGCCTGCTCTTCGGAGCGGTCACCGCGCCGCCCGCCCACGCCGACGACGGCGCGGCGGCGCCGGCCCAGTGGCGCAGCTACTGGGTGGACGCGTTCAACCCGGGCATCTTCACACCCGCGCAGGTCGCGGCCCTGGTCGAAGACGCGTTGGACGTCAACGCCAACGCTCTGATCGTTCAGACAGCCCGGCGTTACGACTGCTTCTGCAACAACGCCCTGTACCCGCGCACCGACGCCGCGATCGCCCCGGAGCCCTACGATCCGCTGGAGGAAATAGTCCGGCAAGGGCACGCAGCCGGACTGCAGGTGCACGCCTGGGTCAACGTCAACACCATGTGGAACAGCACCACCCCGCCCCGCTCCCCGGAGCACGTCTTCAACCAGCACGGCCCGGGCGCCACCGGCGCCGACCGCTGGCTCAACAAGAAGGCCGACGGCCAGGAACTGGTGGGCGCCAACGCCTATGTCGACCCCGGCCATCCGGCGGCCGTCGACTACATCGTCCGCGGCGTCCAGAGCATTGTCCGCAACTACGACGTGGACGGCGTCAACCTCGACTACGTCCGCTACCCGGACGGCAGCTCCACCACCACCCACAGCGACTGGGGTTACAACGAGGTGTCCGTCGCCCGCTTCCAACAGGCGACGGGCCGTACGGACATACCTCTTCCGTCCGACACGGCCTGGAGCGACTGGCGGCGCAGCCAGGTCACCAATCTGGTGCGCAAGATCTACCTCGGTGTCTGGGAAGTCGACCCGCAGGCCCGCCTGTCGATGGACGCCATCACCTACGGGCACGGGCCGCAGGCGGTCGGCGGCTGGCAGTCCACACGCACGTACGCCGAGGTCCTGCAGGACTGGGCGGGATGGCTGGACGAGGGAATCATGGACACTGCCGTGACCATGAACTACAAGCGCAACTGGGACCCGGACCAGGCGCTGATGTTCTCCGAGTGGTCCGAGTTCCTGGCCGACCACCAGGGCGAGCGGCAGGCGGTCAACGGACCCGCGCTGTACTTGAACGGCGTCGCGGACTCGCTCAGCCAGATCAGGGAGGCGCTGCGGCCCAGCCCGGCAGGCAATACCGCGGCCGGCTGGAGCGGCTACTCGTACGCCAGCCCCAGCAAGGATGTGGCGGCCAACGGCTTGGCGGCCGAGCGGGCCAAGCTGGCGAAGGCGTTGACACAGGGCGAGGACGCGCCGTTCAAGGACGAGGCGGCGGTGCCCGGCATGCCGTGGAAGACGGCGCCCCAGGACGGGCATGTCACGGGCAGGCTCGTGTTCCGGGGCGGCGGCCCGATGGACCAGGTGCCGGTGACGCTCACCCCCCTCACCGGCGGCGGTGAGAAGACCGTCCGGCTCAGCGACGGCTCGGGTTGGTTCGGCTTCGCCCATGTGGAACCGGGTGTGTATCTGCTCACCCTGTCCCTGCCGAAGGGTGTGACCGGCGCTCCGGCGACCGTGGTGAGGGTGAGGAAGGGCGCCATCGCGAAAGCGGAGTTCACGCCGTTCCACAACGTACCGTGACGAAGTGCTCCCGGTCCCCGGGAAAGCTGCCCCCGGCCGGTCTCGCGCGACCGGCCGGGGGGCAGGGCGGGCGGATCGCAGTCTGTGCTGCTCGAAAAGTCATCGCCACAGGTCGGGCGGCATGTCTGTACTCGCTGCCGAGGCCACCGGGGATCCGGATTCGGGTGGCTTGGGGAGAAATGGGGAGCAAGAGCAACGTCGCAATGGGCAACGACTGCTTGCTGATCACTGTGCTATGCAGGGGTGATGACGATCACCAACACCTGTGACAGGCCGTTCGACGCGGTGCTGTGCGACCTCGACAACGTGATCCGCTTTTATGACCTGACCCGATTGGCGGAGCTGGAACAGGCGGCTGGACTGACCGAGGGGACAACCACGAGGGTGGCCTATGCGCCAGAGACAGACCTGCCGCTGCTCCTCGGAAAGATCGGCAAGGAGGAGTGGGTGGAGGCCATCGTGCTGGGACTCGCTGGTGAGGTCTCGGAGCCTCAGGCTCGTGAGCTGGGAACGGCACTGGCCGAGGCGCCTTTCTGGGCTGACGAGGTGGTGGTCACGATGCTTCGCCGGGTGCGGGAACACGTGCCGCTCGTCCTGGTGACCAACGCAACCCTGGAGTTGGAGAGCGACCTCGAATCGCTGGGACTGTCCGACCTCGCAGACCGTGTCGTCAGCAGCGCCCGGGTCGGAGTGGTCAAGCCCGACCGCGAAATCTATGAAATCGCCGCCGAGCAAGCGGAGACCGACATTGAGCGGTGTCTCTTCATCGACGACCGGCTGGAGAACATCGAGGCTGCTGTCGAGCTGGGGATGACGGGTGTGCGCTATCGCGGGCCGGAGGACCTGCAGAAGGTATGGGGTTTTGCGCTTGATGGCCGAGGCTGCACGAGTTCAACCGGTGGGCCCGGCACCCGTGTGGGTGAGGGGCCCGGAGATCGGTGACGGTCGGCGGACGTCGGCGGTGTGGATGGTCAGGGGGTCCTCCGTAACGGGACCACATCGCGTCCGGCGGGCGTGACTGGCTGTGCGGCTTCCGGAGTGGCCGGCAGGGCAACGATGGTGACCGGCTGCTGGCAGTGCGGACAGCTGCGGGTCGCGGCCGGTTCCGTCGGGTCCCATTCGGCGGGGTGACGCGAGCCGCCGACCGGACCGCGGGTTCGGGTGGGAGCGGCGGTTCGGGGCGGGGAAGCGAGAGCGCCTCGCCGAGCCGGATCGCCCGCTGTTCGTCGCGGTCACGTTCGTGTTGTCGCTCCGCTTCGCGGCACCAACCGCATCGGCCGCACGGTTGCCGCCGTCCACACCATCGAGATCGCCTGGCGCTCAGGAAGAGAAGCGTTCACTGAACAGTAGCTTCGGCACAGCTACTCAGATGCCGGCCTGCCTCACCCTCGTCTCGGCTTCGTCACGCCCCAGCGCATCGAAGTCGTCCAGGTGGAATTTCTTGGCGTTGAAGGCACGCACCCACAGGCCCGCGGCCCAGCACAGCTGCAGTTCGTTGTCGCTCAGCGCTCGTCCGCGCGCGATCTGGTACTCCTCCAGGAAGGCCTCCGTCCGTTCGACCGAGGCTCCGGCACCGGTGGGCCCGCCCTCGAACATGGCGGCGGCCTGACCGACGATCACCACCTCGGGTCCGGGACGTTCAAGAGTGCCAGACACGCGCAGAACTCGCTGATCAGCAGGATCCCGTGGCGGTTCCACCGGTCCACCAGAGTTGCCGGAGGCGTTCGGTTTTCGAGACACCCGCAAAGTGATGCTGTCGTCCGGCGGGTATGTCTGACCGGCCAGCCGTTCTCCGGTGACGGTTCGCCAGCCTCGCCACTGACCGCCTCGGCAGCAGCGTCGCACTCCTTGCCTGCCGACGGCGTTGTCAGCGCTGGCTGACCAACCAGAAGACCACCCTCACCGTCAGGCAACGGGACAGTGCCCTCAGGCGTTGCACCGTGCGGCAGGTCCTCGTGCCCGGGGGCGGGAACCATCCGGCCGGAACGACTCGTCACTGGTCATGGCCGCCGCTCGGAGCGGCGGGGGACATCATGGGTGAAGCAACAGCGGGGGTTTTCATGCAGTGTGCGTCTGCGGCAAGAGTGGGCCTGACGGCCGTGGCGGTGTTGACGATGCTGACAGCCAGCGGCTGCCGGGAGGACGACATGAGTCTCCCCGACCCCGCCGCCTCCCCGAGCGGGCAGGTCTCCGGGTCCGCGTCGCCGGCGCCTTCGGCGGAGCGAAGCGGCCCGCGCACCCTGGTGGACGCACCCCGAGCGGGCGGTCTGGACAAACTGACGGGAGACCAGGCCCTGACGGACGCCCCGGTCGACCCGGGCGAGATGCGGGACGGCATGACACTGGTCATCGGCAACTACGGGGACCCGGGCGGGCAGGGTGCGCCGGTGCTGTTCGAGGGCGTCGACCACGTACCCGAGGACACCAGCAAACGCCGTGAGCACCTGTTCCGGGGCATGATCGAGTACATCCAGTGGGACCCGGAGCTGGGGCAACCCCAGGCGCAGCCGGTGGAGCCCGGACCGCTCGGCGGCTCGGTGGAGTGCCTGCTCGCCTCGCTGAGCGAGGAAGGCAACGTCATCTGCGGGTGGGCCGACGAGGGCACGGCGGCCGTCGCGCTCTTCGAGGACAGCACGCTCGCCGATGCGGGAAAGCTCTTCGTGGAGATGCGCGGGGACCTGGAGCGCTGACCGGCCGACGAGCGAGAGCGACGTCGCACCCCCGTTGAAGCGGAAAGCGGGTCTGCCCGGTGCCTGCCGATCCTCGGCCACCGGGCGCCTGCCCCCTGTCCCATGCTCCCACCCGCCGAAAGGCCATTCTTCTCGCCCGCCCCGGGCGAGGAGCGGGAGTTCATCGAGCCGTTCCTGCCGATCGGTGAGTACGCCCCGTACCCCGAGCGGCTGCGCCAGCAGTTCGAGGGCGTGATCCGGCGGTTCAGGACCGGCGGGCAGCGGCGGGAGGCGCCGACCGGGTTCGGCGCCTGGTCGACCGTCCACCACCGCTTCCGGCCCGCAACGAGCACCGACCCACGGTCCGATCACCGCGCACGGGACATTCGGCACCCGTACCACCTCAGTCCAGGGACGCCAGCGCCGCGTCCAGCAGTCGGCGCAGGCGGAGCGCGTCCGGTGCCACCGCCGTCACCAGCGCGGCGGGCCCGGCGAGCGGCATGACGGCCGCGCCCTCCTCCCACGAACGGGCGGTCGGCGGGTCGGTCGCGAACTCCGGTCGTGCCAGCAGAACTTGTCCGACGGCGCGGTGTCCCGCCAGCCCCGCGGGACCGTCCCAGCCCTCCGCCGCGCCGGGCCCGCAGGCCAGCTCCTGGTCGAGGACGCAGCCACCCGCGATCCATACGGCGAGACGGCTGGTCAGCCGCCCCGGCTCCTCGCCGGACCGCCCGAGCACCTGTTCCTCGCGCAGTACGAGCCGCGCCGTCGCCGCCAGGTCGACGCGGGTGGTGACCGACAGATCACTGCCCCGCGCGGAGATCAACGGCTCGGGCAGCCAGAGCAGTTCGGCGTCGTCGTCGACGGTGAGCCGGACGTCGTAGCGGGCCTCCGCCCGGTCCTGACCCGGCAGGGCGAGGGTGGCGCCGGCCGAGCCGACCCGGAGCCGGGCGCCCCGCGCAACCCGGGCCGACACCGTGAAGTGGTCGCCGCCGAGGGGCCCGCTCATCGCGCCGACCAGCATGACCCGGGCCTCGGCCCCGCGGCCCCGGGTCCGCCGTATCGCCAGGGGTCCCTCGCCCTCGAGGCCGGGCAGCGCCGTGCCGCCCCGTCCGTCGCCACGGGCGACGATGCTCGCCCGTGCCCGCACCCCGGCCGCCGACGTCGTCATGCCGTCCACGCGGCGAGCCGCTCGCGCACCCAGTCGGCGACGTCCCGTACACCGCGCTCGCCGCGCAGCGACTGGAGGACGACGGGCAGTTCCCCGCGATTCGCCCTGGCGTCGGCCTCCATACGGGCCAGGTCGGAGCCGACGTGGGGGGCGAGGTCGGTCTTGTTGACGACCAGCAGGTCGGCGGTGGTGACACCCGGTCCGCCCTTGCGCGGGATGTCGTCCCCGCCCGCCACGTCGATGACGAAGATCTGCGCGTCGACGAGGCCCTTGGAGAAGGTGGCGGTGAGGTTGTCCCCGCCGGACTCCACCAGGATCAGATCCAGCGGCCCGACCTCGTCCTCCAGGTCTTCGACGGCTTCGAGGTTGGCGGAGATGTCGTCCCGGATCGCGGTGTGCGGGCACGCGCCGGTCTCCACGGCGGTGATCCGCTCCGGCGGCAGCACGGCCTCGCGCAACAGGAACGCGGCGTCCTCCCGCGTGTAGATGTCGTTGGTGACGACGGCGAGCGACAGCTCCTCCCGCAGGGCGCGGCAGAGCGCGGCGACCGTCGCGGTCTTCCCGGAGCCGACGGGGCCGCCGAGGCCGATGCGCAGGGCGCGGCGGGTGCCGTCCGGGCGGTGGGCGTCGGCGGGGACGGTTGCGGGGCCGTCGTGGTGGTGGCCGAGACTCATGATGTACCTCCGGTGTGTGCCGGGGCCTGCTCCTGCGGCACGGGGATCGGCGGATCGGTCCGGCCGTCCGGCGCGCCGGGGCGAGCCCTCGGGGGTGTGACGCGCCCGGGATGCCCCGGGCGCGGGAAGGCGGGCCGTCGCGTGGACTACGACGCGAACAGCCGTACGGGCCAGTCGGCGTGGGCCTCGGCCCCGATCTCGAGCAGGGGCGCGGACCGGGCCGGCAGTGCTTCGGGTCCGTCGCTCAGAGCCCGCTGTCCTGCCTCCACGGCGTCCTGGGCCGCACGGTCCAGGGCGGGCGCGAGCCGGGCGAGCACCGCGGTGGCGTCGAACGGGTCGAGCCCGAGCAGCCGCACGGCGGCCGTCGCCGGTCCGCTCACGCCCTCGTAGAGGGAACAGTACGCCGCGTCCTGTGGCCCCAGCCCGGCTGCGCGGGCGGCCGTGCCGAGGACGACGGGCTGATGGGCGCCCTTGGGGAACTGGTGGGCCAACTCGTCCAGTTCGGGGTGGGGCCAGGTGGCACGGGCGGCCCGCACCAGCTGCCGTCCCAGCCTCCTGGCCACCAGGCGCAACGCGGGGGACGGGGTGCGGGCGTCCGCGGCCCGGTCCAGCTTGCGAGGGTCGACGCCGAGTGCCGCAGCGGCCGCCAAAGACGCCGCCACGGCGCCGCTCGTGTGCAGTCGCCCGCGGCAGAACTGCTCCAGGCTCACCGCATCGGTGATGCGTCCCGCCTTGACGGCGGCCTCCGCCCCGCCGGAGTGGGCGTGCCCTCCAGCGGGGAAGCGGCCGTCCGCCAGGACGAGGAGTGCTGCGCGACTCATGGCGTACTCAGAACAGGAAGTACCGCTGGGCGAGCGGTAGTTCGGTGGCCGGAGCGGGTTCGACGAGTTCCCCGTCGATGGTGACCGCGAAGGAGTCCGCGGCGACCTCGACGCGCGGCAGGGCGTCGTTCTGCCGCATGTCGGCCTTGGTCAGGCCGCGGGTCGACCGGATGGGCACGAATGTCTTCCCGAGGCCGAGGCGTTCCGGCAGCCCGGCCTCGACGGCCGCCTCCGCCACGAAATTGAACGAGTTGGAGGCGGGCGCGGTGCCCAGCGTGCCGTACATCGGGCGCGGCAGGATCGGCTGCGGCGTGGGAATGGAGCCGTTCGGGTCACCGACCTGCGCGTACGCGATCTGACCGCCCTTGATCACCATCTGCGGCCGGACGCCGAAGAACCGGGGGTCCCAGAGCACCAGGTCGGCGAGCTTGCCGGTCTCCACCGAGCCGACCTCGTGGTCGATGCCCTGGGCCACCGCGGGGTTGATGGTGTACTTGGCGACATAGCGACGGGCGCGCAGGTTGTCGGCCTGGGTGTCACCGGGCAGGAAGCCCCGGCGCCGCTTCATCACGTGTGCGGTCTGCCAGGTCCGCAGGACCACTTCTCCCATACGGCCCATGGCCTGGGCGTCCGACGACATGATGGAGATGGCCCCCATGTCGTGCAGGATGTCCTCGGCCGCGATGGTGCTGGGGCGGATGCGGGACTCGGCGAAGGCCAGGTCCTCGGGGACCGCGGGGTTCAGATGGTGGCAGACCATCAGCATGTCGAGGTGCTCCTCGACGGTGTTGACGGTGTGCGGCCGGGTCGGGTTGGTGGACGCGGGCAGGATGTTCGGCAGCGAAACCGCCGTGATCATGTCAGGTGCGTGACCGCCACCGGCGCCCTCCACGTGGAAGGCGTGCAGCGTGCGTCCGGCCACGGCGTCGAAGGTGTCGTCGACGAACCCGGCCTCGTTCAGGGAGTCGGCGTGGATGGCCAGTTGGGCGCCGGACTCGTCGCACACGTCGAGACAGGCGGAGATCACCGCGGGGGTCGCACCCCAGTCCTCGTGGACCTTGAAGCCGAGGACCCCGGCGCGCAGTTGGTCGCGCATGGACTCCTTCGACATGGTGCTGCCCTTGCCGAGGAATCCGATGTTGACGGGGCTCGACTCCAGGGCGCCGAACATCCACGCCAGGTGCCACGCACCCGGGGTGACGGTGGTCGCCTTGCTGCCCTCGGCCGGGCCCGTGCCGCCGCCGATGAGCGTGGTGACGCCACTGGCGAGTGCCTCGTCGATGACGGTGGGCGCGATGAAGTGGACATGGGTGTCGATGCCGCCCGCCGTGACGATCTTGCCGTTGCCCGCGATGATCTCGGTCTCGGGGCCGATGACGAGATCGGGGTGGACGCCGTCCATGGTGTCGGGGTTGCCGGACTTGCCGATGCCGGTGATCCGGCCGTCGCGGACACCGATGTCGGCCTTGACGATGCCCCAGTGGTCGATGATCACGACACCGGTGATCACGGTGTCCGGTGCGCCCTCGGCGCGGGTGGCGCGCGACTGGCCCATGGACTCGCGCAGCACCTTGCCACCGCCGAAGACGGACTCGTCGCCGGAGCGGCCGGGACCGCCACAGCGGTCCTCCTCGATCTCGACGAGCAGGTCGGTGTCGGCGAGACGGATGCGGTCACCCGTGGTCGGACCGAAGAGGTCGGCGTACGCGACGCGGGACAGTTCAGGCATCGAGGGCACCTCCGATCGCGCCGCGCAGGCCCACGACGACGCGAGCGCCCGCGAGGGGGACAAGCTCCACGTCCACCGGGATGCCGGGTTCGAACCGGACGGCGGTGCCGGCGGCGATGTTGAGCCGACGGCCGCGGGCGGTGACCCGGTCGAAGTCGAGGGCGGGGTTGGCCTCGGCGAAGTGGTAGTGGGAACCGACCTGGACGGGCCGGTCGGCGGTGTTGAGCACGGTCAGCGTGCTGGTCTCGAACCCCTCGTTGAAGGCAACGGGTTCGTCGGCGAACAGGATCTCTCCGGGAACCATGACTCCTGCCTCCTCACGTGATCGGCTCGTGGACGGTGACCAGCTTGGTGCCGTCCGGGAAGGTGGCTTCGACCTGCACGTCGCGGAGCATCTCGGGTATGCCCTCCATGACCTCGTCGCGGCGGAGAAGCTGCCTTCCGGAGGCCATCAACTCGCTGACGGTGCGACCGTCGCGGGCGCCTTCGAGGACGTGCGAGGTGATCAGGGCGACGACCTCGGGATGGTTGAGCTTCACACCTCGTGCACGGCGTTTTTCAGCCACGTCCGCGGCTACATGGATGAGCAGCTTCTCCTGCTCGTGCGGGGTCAGTTGCACGCGTTCCACCTCACAGAAAGATCACGCCGGATCGAATGGTCCGGCGGTCGCGGTTGCCGCGCTGCTTCTAGATGTAACACACAGGAATGCAGGTCAGCGCACATGGAGGCGTGCGGAAACCGCAATTGGATGGAAGCGGCTTCCTGGTATTAGGATGGCTGAATTACGTCACCCGGTGGGGATTCTTCGAGGACCGGTTCGCTCGGCGTTCTTTCGTGATGTCCCGATGACAGTGGCCGGGGTCGACGACACTGGAAACGGCGAGGTTTTTCCAATCGGCCCCAC
The DNA here is from genome assembly GCF_008704515.1 of Streptomyces viridosporus T7A. Classification (NCBI taxonomy): domain Bacteria; kingdom Bacillati; phylum Actinomycetota; class Actinomycetes; order Kitasatosporales; family Streptomycetaceae; genus Streptomyces; species Streptomyces viridosporus. The sequence goes on along the minus strand of NZ_CP023700.1, from coordinate 642,981 downwards.
GCCGGGGCGTGGTGGAGGACGAGAACGGCCTGGACGATCGCGGAGACGAGGTCGATGACGAGGTGAAGCCTTCGCAGGAGGCGATGGCCCTCCTGATTCACCTCGGGGGCCCGGCATTTGGGGGGAGCCGGCCTCTGCGAGTTTCTCCGCTCCAGCGGGGGAACGACGCTGACACACGCCCCAACGGGCGCCGGAGCAGGTTCCCTTCCGGACGGAGCCTTGTGCCGACGCCGGACCGCGCCGGCGCGCAGCATCCGGCGCAGGGCCCGCCCGACGTGTGCCGCTCGGAGGGCCGTTGTCGTAGGTGGGAGGGATGCGGTTCGACTGCTGGGACATGTCCGTGTGAGGGTGTTCTTGCTGGACAGCGTGGCCCGGGGGTGGTTGTTCGTCTTGTCGGTGTTGCTGCGCGCCGAAACCGCCGAGGGCGCGGGACTGTCCTTGTTGAGGTACGAGAGCGTGGTTCTGCGTCGGCGGTAGGTGAGTCCGGTCCGCTACGGGTTCGCCCACCGGTTCTGGTCCGCCGTCCCGTCCGTGCTGATGCCCCGGCGGTGCCGGCGGGAGGTCTTTCCGGTCGCCCCGTCACCCTGCTCGCCCGGCATCGCAGGTTCGCCGCCGTCAGGTGGGGGAGTGCACCGGACGTCCACCTGCCCCAGCGGCGGTCAGGGCGCTCGTTCTGCGGTCGGCCCGGGAGAGTCCGCGGTGGGGCACCGACGGATCCAAGGGGGAGCTGACCCGGCTCGGGGATCGGATCGCCGCCTCGACGGTTCGGGAGATCCTCGACGCCGCGGGCACCGGCCCGGCGCCGCGTCGCTCCGGTCCGGCCTGGCGCGAGTCCCTGGCCGCCCGGACCGGGAGGGGGCCGGGCAACGGGCGTGGCATCTCACCGCCGGCCCGGGCAGGCACATCGAGTCTCTGCGGTTTCTGGCGCGTGACCGCGACGGCACGTGCAGTGCGGCGTTCGCCGCGGTCTTCGTGGCCGAGGGGCTGCGGGTGATCTTGAGTGCCCCGCGGGCTCCTCGGATGAACGCCCACTGCGGGAGGAGCGTCGGCGGCATCCGACGCGAGATGCTCGACCACGTCCTGATCGTGGGCGGGGCCCACGCCCGCCACGTCCTGGCGGCTCGCCAACGGCACTGCAACGCGCACCGCCCTCACCGGTCCCGGCCCCTTCGGCGCCGTGATCAGGTTCAGTGGCCCCTGCGCGAGTGACCCCCGCGCGAGTGACTCCTGCACGGGCGGTCCGGCCCGCGACCTCGTCGCCCCGTGTGTACTGCTGCAGGACGGCGTCACCGGCCGCTTCCACGGCTGACGCGGCGAGGTGCCCCGCAGCGCCGTGCTCTTCGAGAACCGGTGCTTTCCGCGTGCGCCCTGGACGAGCCCCGGACAGGAAGAGTGACGCAGGCCACAGCCGCGTGCTGTCCGATCGGTCAGGACTGACCGATCGGACAGTTATCGTGGAGGCATGGCACGCTCCGCCTCCGCCCTGCGCGGTCAGATCCTGGAGTCGGCACTGCGACTGTTCGCCGTGCACGGCTTCCGCGGCACCTCGTTGCAGGACATCGCCTCCGACGTGGGCTGCTCGAAGGCGTCACTCCTCTACCACTTCGCCGGCAAGGAAAAGATCCTCACCGAGCTGCTGACCCCGGCTCAGGACGCCCTGGCCACGCTGCTCGACCGCGTGGCCGGGCTGGAGGGCGGCCGGCTGGTGGAGGAGACCGTCGTCGGATACGTCGACCTGACGCTGCGGTTCCGCCGCGAGATCCGGCTTCTCTTCGAGGACATCACCGAGATGTCCTGCCACCAGGACCTCAACGTCATGGAGTTGGCGGACGGGCTGCTGGACGCGCTGGCCGGCCGCTCGCAGCACCCGCCGGCCCGGGTGGCGGCGTGGATGGTGCTGGGCGCCGTCTTCATCACCAGTGCCACCGATGACGAGGTGGCGCCGGACGAGGTGCTGCGCGCCGAAATGATCCGCAGTGCGCTGCGGGCGCTTGACCACACACCCAGTTGACCCCTAACGGAAAGACCCCTCCTCCATGGCGACCTTGCTGTACCGGCTCGGGCGGTTCTCCTTCCGCAGAAGAGGCCGAATAGCCGCGGTCTGGCTGCTCCTGCTGATCCTGCTGGGTGTCGGAGCCGCCACTTTGATGGGCCCGACCAGTGACAAATTCTCCATGCCGGGCACCGAGTCCCAGCGGGCGCTGGACGACCTCGACCGGCAGTTCCCGCAGGCCGGCGGAGCCACCGGCACCATCGTCGTCGCCGCCCCCGAGGGTGGGAAGCTGGACCCCGCCGCGGTGGCACCCGTGGTGAAGGAAGCCTCCCGGATCGACGGCGTCACCGCCGCCATGGACCCGTTCCAGACCGGCTCCGTCTCCCAGGACGGCCGCTACGCCCTGATCCAGGTGCAGTTCGACAAGGCCGCCGACGAGGTCACCGACGAGCAGAAGTCGGCCTACGAGGCCGTCGGCGCCGACGTCGAGGGCCTGCGGATCGAGCACGGCGGCGAGGTCATGGGCGGTGAGGTGGAGGTCGGCTCCACCGAGGCGCTCGGCGTCCTGGTCGCCGCGGTGGTCCTGGTCATCACCTTCGGCTCGCTGGTCGCCGCCGGCATGACCCTGCTGAACGCGCTGATCGGCGTCGCGGTCGGCATGGCCGGACTCTTCTCCCTGACCAGTGTCATCGAACTGACCTCCACCGCCCCCATCCTGGCGCTGATGCTGGGCCTGGCCGTCGGCATCGACTACTCGCTCTTCATCACCTCCCGCTACCGCCAGTACCTCGCCGAGGGCCTCCAGCCCGAGGAGGCCGCCGGCCGCGCGACCGGCACCGCCGGCTCCGCCGTCGTCTTCGCCGGTGCCACCGTCGTCATCGCCCTGGTCGGCCTCTCCGTCGTCGGCATCCCCTTCCTGAGCGTGATGGGCCTGGCCGCGGCGGGCACCGTCGCCGTCGCCGTGCTGGTCGCCCTCACCCTGCTGCCGGCCTTCCTCTCCTTCGCCGGCAAGAAGGTCCTGCCGCGCAAGCAGCGCCACACCGGCGGACACACCGCCGAGGACGGCACCAGCGCCGAAGGCTTCGGCTTCACCTGGGGCCGGCTCGTCACCAAGCTGCGCGTCCCGCTCCTGGTCGTCGGCATCCTCGGGCTGGGCGCGCTCACCCTCCCGGCCCAGGACATGCGCATGGCCCTGCCGGACGCGGGCACCGCCGCCGAGGGTTCCCCCGCACGCGAGGCGTACGACCTGACGTCCGAGGGCTTCGGCGAGGGCTTCAACGGCCGTCTCATCGCCGTCGTCAACGGTGAGGACGCGCAGTCCACCGGGGCGGCCGCAGAGAAGGCCACCGCCCTCATCAAGGCCACCGACGGCATCCTGGCCGTGGCCCCGCCGCAGCTGAACGAGCAGGGCACCACCGCCCTGCTGGCCATCATCCCCGAGGCCGGTCCGACCGCCGCCGCCACCGAGGACGCCGTCCACGACATCCGCGACCGGGTCGCGGACATCGAGGGCGCCGACGTCGCCCTCACCGGCGCGACCGCCCTGGGCATCGACGTGTCGAAGAAGCTCGCCGACGCCCTGCCGGTGTACCTGCTCCTGGTGGTGGGCCTGTCCATCCTGCTGCTCATGCTGGTCTTCCGGTCGATCCTGGTGCCGCTGAAGGCGGCCCTGGGCTTCCTGCTCACCGTGGGCGCGACCTTCGGCATCACCGTCGCCATCTTCCAGGAGGGCCACCTCGCCGGCCTGGTGGGCGTCGACACCCCCGGCCCGCTGGTGAGCTTCCTGCCGATCCTGCTCATCGGCATCCTGTTCGGCCTCGCCATGGACTACGAGGTCTTCCTCGTCTCCCGCATGCGCGAGGACTTCGTCCACGGCGCCGACCCGCAGGCGGCCATGGTCAGCGGCATGGGCCACAACGCCCGCGTCGTCACGGCCGCCGCGCTCATCATGACGTCCGTGTTCGGGGGCTTCGTCCTGATGGACGACCCGATCATCAAGTCCATCGGGTTCGCCCTCGCCGTCGGCGTGGTCATCGACGCCTTCGTCGTCCGTATGGCGCTGGTCCCGGCGGTGATGTCGCTGCTCGGCCGTGCCGCCTGGTGGCTGCCCAAGCCCGTCGACAAGGCCCTGCCCGACCTCGACATCGAGGGCGAGAAGCTGAACCGGCAGCTGGCCGCGGAGACGCGCGACAAGGCTCCCGTCTCGGTCTGACCCGCGCACTCGGCCGGTCCGGACCACACCCTGGAGGACGGGACCCGCACAGCGGTCCCGTCCTCCTCCCGTTCCCTCGCTCTCCCCACCCCGCCCGACAGCCCCGGGGCCCGGCCCCGTACGGCGCCGGGCGCCCACGCCCGAAACGGCGGAACGGCGGGCGAGCGTTGTCCAGGCAGTCGACAACCTCGAGGTCCACCGCGGCAAGCCGGAGCCGCGGTGAGCCCGTTCGGCCGGCTCTTCGTCTCGCGCCCCGTGCCCGGGCCACTCCGTACAACAGGGACACGATCATGCGGACGTGGTCCGGGGCCGAACCGCGCCCCTCCCACCTGCGCCGAGGTGTCAGTCCCGGCGGGCCGGGACGGCGAGGAGTGTCGCGGCGCACAGCAGCGCGGCCGCGGCGAACACGTAGAACACGGTGGTCGGCCCCAGGGCGGCCTGGAGGATCCAGCCGCCGATCAGCGGTGCCACGATCGCGCCGCCGCGTCCGAAGCCGGAGACGCAGCCCAGTGCGGTGGCGCGGGCCGTGGTCGGATAGCTGGACGCGACCCAGTCGTTCAGCATGGTCAGCGCCGAGTGGGCACCGACCCCGGCCAGCGCGGTGACACCGAGGATCATCACCGTGCCGCCGCCCTGCGACAGACAGAGGACGGCGAGGCCGGCGAGCACGGCGCTGCCGATGGTGACCGGGCGGGGCCCGATCCGGTCGGCCAGGGCGGCCAGCGCGAAGGAACCGACGACGGCGCCGAGGTTCAGCACCAGGGTGAAGCGCAGCGCCGAGCCGAGTGGGTAGTCCATCTCGCGCATCAGCTGGGTGAGCCAGGTGTTCAGGCCGTACCAGGCGAGTAGCACCGCGAAGTTGGCGACGGTGAACAGGACGGTGCGGCGGGCGTGGGGCCTGGACAGGATCGTGCGGACACTGGCTGCCCCGCCGTCCCGCGGACTTCGGGCGGCGTCCTGGGGGGTGGTGTCGATGGCGGGCCGTGAAGGCAGCGAGTCGGGCAGCAGGAAGTACGCGGCCGTGATCACGGCCGCCGAGAGGGCCGCGCCGATGCCGAACAGGCCGCGCCAGCCCAGCGAGCCGCCCCACGAGGCGGCCGTCAGCGCGGCCAGCACCCCGCCCACCGGGATGCCGGCGAGGACCACGGTCGCCACCAGGGCGGAGCGGCCCTGTGGCGCGTACTCCTTGCTCAGGGCCACACAGGACGGCATCACACCGCCCATGCCGATGCCCGCGAGCAGCCGGGCGACCCCGAACTGCCACGGTTCGACGACCACCGCGCACGCCACTGTGAAGACGGTGAAAACTACGCCGGAGGCGAGGACCAGGCGTCGCCGGCCGAGCCGGTCCGCGAGCGGACCGCAGACCACGGCGCCCACGAGCATGCCCGCGTAGGCGAGGCTGCCGAGGGTCCCGGCCAGGGATTTGTCGAGGCCCAGTGACGCGTCGGCGAGCATCGAGGGCAGGGCCACACCGTAGACGATGAGGTCGAACCCCTCCACGGTGATCGCCGCGGTGCACAGGGCGACGACCGCCCACATCAGTGCCGGTGTGCGCGGTGGGGCTGGGCGGGTGGGGGCGGACAGCTGAGCTTCGACGGTCATGCGGCCATGTCCTGTCAGGAGAAGGCAGGGAGGGAAACCGGCAGGGCATGACGCACGGTGCCGCTGTCCCTGCGGCACCGTGCGATGTCCTGTGCGGTGACCGGGATGAAATCAGCGCAGTTACGCACAGAGCAATAGAATCCGTCAATAATTCCGCTCTGCGGTACGGCAGGCTTTCCCCCTTTGCGTGAGGCCGCCATCCCCTTACGATGCAAGGCTCCCCTCCATAGGGGACGGTCGCGGACGAGGGACCCCACGGGGCGGTCGCCCGGGCCTCAGAGCGCGGCCTCCATCCGCCGCACGGCATCCCGCAGCACCCCGGCCGCCTCGTCGATGCGAGCCCGGGTGAAGCGCAGTGACGGCGCCGACACGATGAGGGCCGCGACGGCGCGCCCGCCGGGCTCCCGTACCGCGGCCCCCACGGCGGAGACGCCCCGCTCGGTCTCCCCGATGCTGATCGCGTAGCCGCGGCGGCGTACGGCGGCGAGCCTGCCGTGCAGCGTTTCGGGGTCGGTGTCCGGTTGCGCTCCGCCCCCGGGGCCGTAGATCTCGGTCAGTTCGGCGACGGTCAGTTCGGCGAGCAGTGCCTTGCCGCCCGAAGCCAGGTGCGCCGGCAGGGCGGCCCCCGCACGGCTGCCGACCCTCAGCGCATGCGTGCCCTCGATGCTGTGCAGGAAGCGCGCCTCGGCTCCCGACCGCACCACCAGGTGCACGGTCTCGCCCAGCTTGCCGTTGAGCCACAGCATGTGCGGGCGGGCGGTTTCGACGAGTTCGTAGTCGGAGCGGTGCGACATGCCGAGCCGGTAGAGCGCGGGTCCGGGCCGGTAGGCCTTGTCGGTACCCTGCACCGCGAAGCCGCGGCCCCGCAGGGTGGCGAGCAGCCGATGGGCGGTGGAGCGGGCGACGCCGAGGTGGTCGGCGGCCTCGCTCAGCCGCAGACGGCCGTTCCTGCGCAGCAGGAGCAGCAGTTTCAGGGCGTTGTCCACGGACTCCAGCCCCTGTCCTTGCCCGGCAGCGGCGGCGGAGGGGGTGTCCGCGGTGTCCTCGAGTCTTTCTGAATTCCTCACACCGAATACTAGGCCGATCGGTGTTCCGCTGAGAAGAACTCCGCCCAGGAAGTTCCGGCGAGGGCGTGGGACGTGCCGGTGGGCGATGAGGCGGACGGCGAGGCCGAGGAAGGCGTCGTGGACGTCGTCGCGCCGTTCCCGGCGGATGCGCGGGCGGCGGGAGCCGTGCGGCCAGGAGACCGTCCGCTCCACGGCCCGGCGGAAGATGCCCCGGCCCGATGGATGCCGGTGTGCGGCACGAACAGGATCCCGCACGGAGCATGCCGGTCCGGCACCCGCGGCCTACCCTCCACCCGCTACGGCTTTCAGGGGAGCCGGCTGGACGAAAACCGTGCGCCGGGTCGGCGGTATCGACGTCATTGACTTCCCCGACGAGCTGGTGCGGACGCGGACCGGCTGGAACGCCGCCCCCCTGCGGGAACCACAGGCCTTGACGCCGGTGCGCCGCGGCCTGTGCCCGTGTCGTGGTTCAGCGGACCGCTCGGCTCACGCTGTGTGGATCTCCAAGGCGGCACGCACGGCGGACTCCACAGCTCCCTCGATCCATGCCGGCTTGACGGACGTGTGGTCCCCGGCGAAGTGCAGCGGCCCCTCAGCCACGGGGATGGCGGACAACAACTCCGTGTGCTGCCCGGGCAGGAGCACGGACGCCTCTCCGTAGGCGTAGGGGTCGCGCAACCAGCTCTGCGTGCGGCCCGCGCCGGTGTAGAAGACCTCGATGCGCTGGCCGTAGACCTGCTGGAGGCCGCACAGAGCGTGGGGGTACCGTGCCTCGTCGTCCAGGGAGTCCCAGCGCAGCGCGTCGTCCGCCCAGCTGTAGGAGGCCAGGACCACGCCCCCGGCGCTGCCCGGAACCGGGTGGGAGGGATGGAACATGAACCGGTTGGCGTTGTCCGACACCGATCCGCCCCCTACGACGTCGACGGCCTCCGGCTGGTCGCGCGCGACCGCGCGGTTGGCGGCGTAGTGGGTGCGCTGACCCGCTGTGATGTGCCCGGCGGGCACGGAGGGATGGGCGCCGAGCAGGCTGCCGTCCGCGGCGGCCCGGCCGGTGCGGTAGGCGTCGTACAGCCCCGGGTCGACGGCGCGCAGCTCCCGTTTCCAGTCGGCCTCGTCGAACTCCCACCAGCGGCGGCTGAACTCCAGCAGCACCTTGGTCGCGCTGTCGTAGTGCAACTCGCAGACCGCCCGGCGCTTGCCGTACGACAGGGGCGGGGCGATCTGTACGTGGCGCAGTCCGGAGAACGGCACCGTGACCACGGCGACGTCCGCGGTGAACTGCTCGCGTACGACAGGTCCGTCGCGGCCCTCCGACACGGTGTCCACCCACACGTGCGGGCCCTTGCTCCGGACCTGCTCGACGTCCGGCGACGGGCGGTCGGGGTGGTGGTACTGGATGCGCGTGACACGGCGGTCGAACCGCACGTCCTTGCGCACGCGCTCCAGCAGGGCGTCCGGTAGTACGGCCGTGCCGCCCTCCAGCTCGTAGAAGGGCGTGTCGGGGCTGATGAGGGAGGAGCCGATGAAGCTGTGGATGAAGGACAGAGGGAGACGGGAGGTGAGGTTCTCCAGGGTGCCGATCAGGTCGATGGTCCGTTCGTCGAGGCCGGCGTGTTCGGTGAGAAAGCGGAACATCGACCAGTCACCGAAGCGCTGCACCACCCGGGCCCAGCCCTGCAGCCGCTCCGGGAGCGGCTTGTCGACCCGCTTGCCGTCGCGGCCGACGCGGCTGAACTCGTCGCGCACCGGGTCCAGCACGGAGCGCAGGATGGCGGCGGCGGGGGTGTCCCAGTGGGCCCGGGGGACACCGAAGGACCGGTTCACGCGCCGGGGCGCGCGGGCGTAGTCGGCGCGCCGCACGCGGATGCCGTTGACGTGGATCCAGGTGCGGTTGGCGGGACGTCCCTCGCTGTCGACGTCGACGTAGTGGAAACGCCGCTTCTTCAGCTCGAACTGGTCGATCAGCTCCATCACCAGGGGGTGGCTGCCCGGGATGCGCATCGCGCCCGCTTCGGCGTACTGACGGGGATCGGCGAAGGGCTGCTCGGCGCGTTCGTGGCCACCGCTCCGGAAGGTCTTGACGCGTCCGCCCGCTCGGTTGCCGTTGGCCTCCAGCACCGTCACCCGGTGACCTGCCCTCTTCAGCAACCAGGCGGCCACCAGCCCGGCCGGGCCGGCGCCGATGACCAGGACGTTCTTGGGCCGTGTCCGTCGCTGAGCCGGCAGTCCCTTCTGGAGGACGCTCTGGTAACGCGGGACGAGGGGGCGGTCGTCGGAGTCCAGGACGAGGAGTGCGCGAGCGACGGCCAGGCACCGGTCGAAGTCGGCGCCACGGCTGTCGCCCGAGGCGGCCGGTGCGGGCAGGGCCGCGGCGACACCGCCGGTCAGGGCTGTGGCGACCGTGGCTGTGCCGGCCACCGCCGCGAAGCTCCTCCGGGACAGACCGCCGTCCGAACGCACCACCGCGTGATCTTCAGTCATGGCGGTCTTTGTACCGGCGGCCGTGACCGGGCGTCCGCCCTTCGCTTCGGCGTTGACCCGAAGGAGCTAAGCGGCGACAAGCCCTGACGTCACAGCAGGTCCGCCGGCGCGAACGGTTCGGGGAACCCGAAGGAATGAATGCCGGGCATCCCCCCGGAGCCGTCGTGACCGATCCCGCACACTGCCAGATGCGTATCCACATCCGTGCTCTCCGCCGGGCTCGCGCGGCACACCGCTTCCACGGCGTTGCCCCGGAGTCACAGGAGCGCGGGGCGACCAAAGGGGGGAAAGGGTGGCGCAGCCGCGCACTAGCTTCGGCGACAGAGCCCGTTACTGGTTCGACAACACGCTGGCCCGCGGTGCCTCCGCCCTCGTCGGCTGGATGGCGCTGTTGTGCCTGACCGTCGTCGTCCCGGCCAGTGCGGTGCTCGTGTGGACCGATCCTGACGCACCGGCGTCCCTGACGGACCGGTTCGCGCAGGTGTGGCGCCTGACCGGGGAGACGCTGCGGCTGGGTGGTTCGACGGGCACACCGCTGCGAGTGACGATGTCGCTGCTGCTCGCCCTGGTCGCTCTGCTGTACGTCTCGACCCTCGTCGGTCTGATCACGACGGCGCTGACGGAACGGCTCACCGCGTTGCGCCGGGGCCGTTCCACGGTGCTCGAGCAAGGGCACGCCGTGGTCTTGGGGTGGTCGGAGCAGGTCTTCACGGTGGTGAGCGAGTTGGTGGCTGCCCATGCCAACCAGCGGCGGGCGGCGGTGGCCGTCCTGGCCGACCGGGACAAGACCGCCATGGAGGAGGCCCTGAGCACGAAGGCGGGTCCCACCGGCCGTACGCGGCTGATCTGCCGCAGCGGCCCCACCACCGACCCGGCCGTGCTCAGCCTGACCAGCCCGAAGACGGCCGGTGTCGTGCTGGTGATGCCTCATGACGAGCCCGACGCCGACGCCGAGGTGGTCAAGACACTGCTGGCGCTCCGGGCAGCCCTGACCGGAGAGGCCACCCTTCCGCCCGTCGTCGCTGCCGTCCGGGACGACCGCTACCGCCTGGCTGCCCGCCTCGCCGCCGGACCGGGCGGCGTCATCCTGGAGAGCGACACCGTCACCGCCCGGCTGATCGTCCAGGCCGCGCGCCGCCCCGGGCTCTCCCTCGTTCACCAGGAACTCCTCGACTTCGCCGGCGACGAGTTCTACCTGATCAGCGAGCCGACCCTGGCCGGCCGGCCGTTCGGCGACGCGCTGCTGTGCTACCCGACGTCGAGCGTCGTCGGCATGGTGCGCTCGGGCGCCCCCCTGCTCAACCCCCCGGGGCAGACGCCCCTCGCCGCGGACGACCTGCTCATCGTCATCTCCCGTGACGACGACACGGCCTGGCTCGGCGACTGCGCGGAGTTGGTCGAGAAGGAGGCGATGGCGTCCGGGCCGCCGACACCCGCGCGAGCGGAACGGGTTCTCCTGCTGGGCTGGAATCGCCGAGCGCCGCTCATAGTCGACCAGCTGCGCCGCCGCGCCCGACCCGGATCCGCCGTCGACGTGGTGGCGGACGGTGATGAAATGACGGTCCGGCAGGTGAACGAGGCCGACGCGCACGGCGGCACCGACCTGACCCTGACACTGCACCGCGGGGACGTCACCCGCCCCGAGACCCTGCGTCGTCTGGACGTTCACTCCTACGACAGCGTGATCGTGCTCGGTCAGGACCCCGCTCCCGGACAGCCACCGGACGACCCTGACAACCGCACGCTCGTCACCCTCCTGCTGCTGCGCCAACTGGAGGAGGCCACCGGGCGCGAACTGCCGGTCGTCACCGAACTGATCGACGACCGCAACCGGGCGCTGGCCCCCATCAGCCCCGGAGCCGACGTGATCATCAGTGGCAAGCTCATCGGCCTGCTCATGGCGCAGATCTCCCAGAACCGTCACCTGGCGGCGGTGTTCGAGGAACTGTTCTCCGCCGACGGCACCGGGGTCCGCATGCGGCCGGCCACCGACTACGTGCTGCCGGGACGTGAGACGTCCTTCGCCACAGTCGTGGCCGCGGCACGTCATCGCGGCGAATGCGCCATCGGTTACCGAAGCCACGACGACTTGCCGACGAGTCCCGGCTACGGCGTGCGGATCAACCCGCCCAAAGCCGAGCGGCGCCGGTGGACGGCCGCGGACGAGGTGGTCGTCGTCGGCAAGGACTGACGGAAGCATCGTCACGTTGTCGGGTGTGTGGCGGTTTGATGTGCGTCGCGGCATGCGGGCCCGGAACCTGGGGCTGTGGTCAGGTCATGGCGGGTCGGCCGACAGTGCTGGTGATCTGGTTCCAGATCACGAAGCGGATGGTCATTCAGGAGGGTCGCTCGGCCGTCAGGCCCGCTGCGTCAGCAGTTCCACGGCGTCGTGGTGTCCGTGGACGTCCCGGCCCAGGACGGGCTCGGCGTGCACCTCTCGGGCTTTCCTGCCGCATCCGTGCAGGTCAAAATACCCAGGCGTCCCACCACACCTCCGTGTTACGTTCAGCAGGTACTTCGTCGTTCACGGACTTCTGTGCCCTGGAAGAGGTGTTTTTGTGACCCGGACCGCGCCGAGCGCGCCTCTCCGCACCGCGTAACCGCTGTCCCTTCCACCGCCGTCACGCAGTGGATTTCCGGGACGGTATCCCGGTGCCTCCATAGCCACCCGCGGTCCCAGGGGTGTGGACGCAGACCGTCCGCCACCGCCGGGCACCCGGGTGCTTCCGAGGCCGCTCGGCCTGCTCTTGCTGTCTTCATACCTTCCTCAGCAAGGAGCACCCCGGGTGTCCAGCAACGACATCGACCCCCAGCACACCGTCGCCCGCCACGTCCTCGGCACCGAGACCTTCGCCTGTGTCCGGTGCGGACTGACCGTGTCGGCGCTCGCGCCCGACGGCCGGCGCCGTAACCACTGCCCGTCCTGCCTCTACTCCTCGCATGTCCTCGACCAGGTCGAGGGCGGCGCCTCGGAGTGCGGCTCGCGGATGAGCCCGATCTCCATCGCGGTGCTGCGCACCGGCGACTGGATGCTGATCCACCGCTGCGTCCGCTGCGACGAGCTGACCTCGAACCCGGTCTGCGGTGACGACAACCAGCTCATCCTGATGCGGATGGCCGTACGGCCGCTGGCCGAACCTCCTTTTCCGCTCGAAGCGTTCGGAACGCTCTGAGCGCTCACCACGGAAAGGGGAGTTCAGCCATGCCACGACGTAAACCCTCGCAGCAGCGCCGACCGCAGCGGCACAAGGACGTGCTGCACGGCAACGGCCGGCACCGGAGCAACGACTTCCGGTGCGTGGGCTGCCGGCTCGACGTCTCACCGGACGCCCCCGGCACCGCACACCGCAACCACTGCCCGAACTGCCTGGCCAGCCTCCACGTCGACCACCGCGTCCCCGGCGACCGCGCCTCGGACTGCCGCGGCCGCATGGAAGCGCTGAGTCTGACCGTACGACCGGACGGCGAATGGATGATCATCCATCAGTGCCTGTCCTGCGGCGAACTCAGCGCCAACCGCATCGCCGGCGACGACAACGCCCTCGCCCTGGTGCGACTGGCCCTCCGGCCACTCCAGGACCGACGGGTCGCCCACCGCGCACTGCTCACCGCGCTGTGACAGCACCGCGCCCGGGCGGGCGAATCCCGTCTCCCCGGGCGCGGTGCCGCTTCCGGACGCCCAGCTCACGGGGGCGTCCTCGGCGCTCTGCCGACAGCCCTGAGGAGCCGACACGGCCGGACCGTGATCGTTCTCGCAGCCGCGGCTACGTCGAGCGACGCAGCGCCGAAGGCAAGTCCCGACGCGAAGCCATCCGTTGCCTCAAACGCTACGTCGCTCGAGAGCTCTACACGATCACCATCCGAGCTCACGCGATGCCCCAGGAGCCGACCTGGCCGCTTGACATCCATAGGGGCACCAAGAGGGCCCATTTCTTCCGTGGCATGGTCATTCTGGCCGCGATTCGTCTGTTGCTCCGCCATTGATCTCAGCCACCGCAGCAGATGTCCCGAAACCGTCCGGCATGATCCATCTCCACCGTCCACTCCTCATGATCCGCCCAACGGCCAACTGATCATGTAGAACACGGCGTAAGCGTGAGGTGGCGGAGTTCCGTCATGCGGTCCAGTTGTTGGTGTCCGTCATGCAGTGTTTGATCGTTTCCGTTGACCCATTATTGGTCGCGCGGGGTGGATTCCTGCTCCTGGACCGTGGCCGACAATCTCACCCGCACCGACATGGAGAGGTGCATGCTGAATGAGCTGATCGGCTCGTTCCTCGACATCCGCATGGTGAAGGCGATCACCTGGCAGAACGCCGATATGCGCGGTGTCTCGGCCGGGGCGGCCGCGGTGGCGGCGTCCACCATGACTGCCTGGGTCCACGGCATGAACGTCGCCCACAGGCGCAGCTGAACTGAAAATTCGGCTATCCGTTCGCGCCGGCCGTGATGGCCCGATGTCAGGGCTGTTGCGCCGGGATTTCCGCCGAACGGCTGGTTATGACCATGCCGCCGCCACGGGCTGGTCCCAGGTGGTGGAGAGGGTCTTCAAGAATTCGGCAGGTATCGCCGGGCGTGAGTGTGCGGTTACGGGTTATCCGAGGCGTATGGCGGGGCGGTTGCTCGCGTGGGGAAATTTCGACTGTCCAGCGGTCGGGAGCCACGGGCCCTTTCGGGGCTGCTGTCACGTTCCCGGCTCCCAGCGGCCGGATGTGGAGGGAATCTCTGGGCGGGACCAGAGGGGACGAGGAAGAGGCTGATCGCGATGACTGTGGTGGCGCGGCAGGGCGGTGGGGGAGGCTCCAGTGGCCTGTATGACGTACTGGAGCTGATTCTTGACCGAGGGCTGGTGATCGACGCGTTCGTGCGGGTCTCCCTGGTCGGTATCGAGATACTCAAGATCGACGTTCGGGTCGTGGTGGCCAGCGTCGATACCTACTTGCGCTTCGCCGAGGCGTGCAACCGCCTCGATCTGGAGGCGGGGCCGCGCAAGCCGGCCGGGCTGGCCGAGCTTCCGGGACGGATCAAGGAGTCGGGGGCTCGGGGTGCGACCAAGGGAGCCCTGTCCGGGGCTGCGCAGACGATCTCCGATGCTTTCCAGCAGGCCCGTAGCGAGGCGCGGCAGGAACAGGGTGGTGCGCGCAGGGAGTGAAACGCGCAGCCGGCAGTCGGCGGAGCGTTCCCCGGTTCCCGTGGGGTCATGGCGTGCTGCTGGTGCTGTCACGTTGTCGGGTGCGTAAGCGTCTGGCGGTGTGTCGGGGCTTGGTGGACTTGTGGTCCGGTCCCGTGTCCAGGCCGGGGTGGGTCAGCCGGCAGCGCCGGTGACCCGATCCCCCTCACGCCGTGACAGCGGGAAGCGGAAGTACAGCCCCACACAGGGGGAGATCACCTCGACCGGGTACCGGTGCCCCCGGTACGACGACGTGCTCGCAAGAACAATCCCCCTCCACCCTGATCACGAAGAAGATCGTGTCCCCCTGTCAGCCAACGTGACAGCGCTGTCAGCGACGGATGAGGCCGAGATCGGTGGCGGTGGCGACGGCGGCGGTGCGGGAGTCGACGTTGAGCTTGGCGTAGATGCGGGCCAGATGGGACTTGACGGTGCCCTCGGTCAGGTGGAGCCGGTTGCCGACGGCCTGGTTGGACAGGCCGTCGGCAACCAGGGCGAGGACTTCGGTCTCGCGCCGGGTCAGCGCGGTGTCCGGCGTGCGCAGCCGGTTCATCAGCCGGTCGGCGACCGTGGGCGCCAACGTGGTGCGTCCGGCGGCTGCGGTGCGTACGGCGGCGGCCAGGTCCTCGGGCGGCGCGTCCTTGAGGAGGTAGCCGGTGGCGCCGGCTTCGATGGCGGGCAGGGTGTCGGCGTCGGAGTCGTACGTGGTGACGATCAGCACTCGGGGGGCTTCCGGCAGGGCGGTGATCCGGGCGGTGGCTTCGGCGCCGCCCATGCCCCTGCCGAACTGCAGATCCATCAGCACGACGTCGATGTCGCCCTCGGCGGCGCGGACGACGGCATCCTCGGCGGTGGCGGCTTCGGCCACGACGACGAGGCCGGGCTCGGTTTCCAGTACGGCGCGCAGCCCGGCCCGTACGACGGGGTGGTCGTCGGCCAGGAGCAGGCGGATGGGGGTGTCGGTCACGGGCGGGCCTCGGGGTCGGTCTCGGCTGGCGGGGTGAGGGGCAGCTGGACGGCTAGGGCGGTGCCGTGGCCGGGGGCGGATGCGACGGTGAGGGTGCCTCCGAGAGCTTGGACGCGGGCGCGCATGGCGGTCAACCCGAACCCGCCGGCCTCGGGGTCGGGGGCGGGCAGGCGAGCGGGGTCGAAGCCGCGTCCGTCGTCGACGACGTCGAGGGCGATCCGGTCACCGAGGTAGCTGAGTGTGACTTCGGCGGTGGTGGCCTCGGCGTGGCGGACGGTGTTGGCGAGAGCGGACTGGGCGATGCGCAGCAGCGCGACCTCGTGCGCGGTCGCGAGGGGGGCGAGGTCGCCGGTGAGGTGGAAGCGTGCGGTGAGCCGGTGCCGGTTGCTGGTGGTGGTGCACAGGCGTTCCAGGGCGCCGGCCAGGGTGGTGCCTTCCAGCGTGGGCGGGGTGAGTGCGGCGACGAGGCGCCGGGCCTCGGCGAGGTTGTCGACGGCGGCCTGTCGTGCCTGGTCGACGTAGCGCGCTGCGTTCTCCGGTGCGTTCGGCAAGGCGCGCTCGGCGGCGCGCAGCAGCAGCTGGATGCTGGAGAAGCCCTGGGCGAGGGTGTCGTGGATCTCGCGGGCCAGGCGGTCGCGTTCGGCCAGCACACCGGCGGTGTGCTGGGCGGCGGCCAGGTCGGCGCGGGTGGTTGTGAGCTCCTCGATCAGTCTGCGGCGGTGTTCGCTCTCCCGGTACAGGGCTTGGTACCCCCACACCACCGCGACCGCCACGGCGGCGCCGAGCGCAGGACCGATGGCCATGGCGGGGCTGAAGGAGTGCTGATGGGCGGCGAAGCCCGCGATGGCCGCAGCGGCGGTGGCGGCCACGGCCGCCAGTCCGGCGCGGCGGGGCAGCAGGTGCAGCTGGAGGAAATACAGCGGGAAGGCCACCCACACGGCGTCGGGGGACAGGGCGAGCAGCACCAGCCACACAACGCCCACGGCGGCCAGCCACAGCGCGGCGGCCCGCCGCGAGCGGCGTACGCCCGGCAGCAGGGGCCCGACCGCGTACACCAGGCCGCACGTCGCCGCCACACCGACGATCAAACCGGCGTGGGGCCGGTCGTCGGTCACGGCCCGGCCGGCGGCCAGGGCGAGCAGGCCGATGATCAGCAGGTGCAGGCACCAGGCCAGGGCCCGGGTGGTCGGGGTCAGGACGGGGGCAGCGGTGTTCACAGTGCGTCCCAGGTTACGGAGGCCGGCGCCCCGGGGGCCTCCATCGAAAGTTAGAACCCGTGTGCCGTCTTTCGGCCCGCCAAGTGCAGTCCTGTGCCAGACGCGCACACGGGGGGCTGGCCGCGAGGGTGGGGCCATACCGCTTCCACCGCCGGAAAGGACAGGCCGAGGCCGTGTTCGTCGCCTGGAGAGACCTGAAGTTCGCCAAGGGGCGCTTCGCCCTGATGGGGACCGTCATCGTGTTGATCACCCTGCTGGTCGGGCTGCTGTCCGGGCTGACGGCCGGACTGGGCCGGCAGAACATCTCCGCGATCACGGGACTGCCCGCCGACAAGATCGCCTTCCAGGCGCCCGGAGGTGGGCAGGACCTGTCGTACTCCAACTCCACCGTCACCCAGCAGCAGTGGCAGCAGTGGTCCAGGGCCCCCGGCGTCGAGAGCGCCGAGCCGCTGGGAATCACCACCACCAAGGCCACCGCCGGGGACAGGAGCACCGGGGTCTCCGCCTTCGGCGTCGAGCCCGGCTCCCGCCTCGCCCCGGACAGCAACAAGATCAGTAACAGTGCGGTGGTGCTGTCCGTCGCAGCCGCCGACGACCTCAGCGTGAAGGTCGGCGACTCCCTCACTCTCGCAGGTCAGCAGTTGAAGGTGGCCGCCGTCGAGGGCGACGCCTTCTTCAGCCACACCCCGGTCGCCTGGACCAGCCTGGACGTCTGGCGGAAGACCGCGCCGCCCACCGACAGCGGGGAGGGCCCGACCGCCACCGTCATCGCCCTGAACAGCGCTTCCGGGGCTGATACGGCGGCCACCGACCAGCAGGTCGGCACCAGGACGGTCTCCGTCGAGGACTCACTGTCCGCGATCGGCTCCTACACCTCCGAGAACGGCTCCCTGCAACTGATGCGCGGATTCCTGTTCGCCATCTCCGCCCTCGTCATCGGGGCCTTCTTCACCGTGTGGACCATCCAGCGCAGTGGCGACGTCGCCGTCCTCAAGGCCCTGGGCGCCTCCACCGCCAACCTCCTGAAGGACGCCCTCGGCCAGGCCGTCGTCCTGCTCACCGTCGGTACCCTGCTCGGCACCGGCATCGCCGCCGCCCTGGGAGCACTCGTGGCCGACTCGGCCGTGCCCTTCCTCCTCACTCCCGCGACCGTCCTGATCCCGGCCGCGGTGATGATCGTGCTCGGCGCGCTCGGGTCCGCCCTGTCCATCCGTCGCATCACCTCCGTCGACCCGCTGACCGCCCTGGGGAGCGCCCGATGAGCCTGAACCTGACCGAGATCACCCTCACCTACCCCGACGGCGACTCCCGTCTGACCGCCCTCGACCAGGTCACGCTCGATGTGCCCAAGGGCAGCCTGACCGCCGTGGTCGGCCCTTCCGGCTCCGGCAAGTCCAGCCTCCTCGCGGTCGCCGCCACCCTGATCACCCCCGACGCCGGCACCGTCACCATCGACGGCCAGGCCACCACCGGTCTGACCCGAGGTGAACTCACCGAACTGCGCCGTCACAAGATCGGCATCGTCTTCCAGCAGCCCAACCTGCTGCCCTCCCTCACCGCCGTCGAGCAGCTCCAGGTCATGGCCCGGATCGACGGGCGTGAACCGCGCACCGCCCGGGGCAGGGCGATGGAACTTCTCGATGCTGTCGGCCTGGCCGACCAGGCCGCGCGGCGGCCCCATCAGCTCTCCGGCGGCCAGCGTCAGCGCGTCAACATCGCCCGCGCACTGATGAACGACCCCACCGTCCTCCTGGTCGACGAGCCCACCAGCGCTCTCGACCACGAACGCGGCGCCGCCGTCATCGACCTGATCACCCGCCTCACCCACCGGCAGGCCACCGCGACCGTCCTGGTCACCCACGACCGCACCCACCTCACCGCCGTCGACCAGATCGCCGAAGTGCACGATGGACGCCTGCGCCTTCCGGCCACAACCCGCCAGGTGCGCTGACCGGGCAGGTGGGTGAGGCGGCCGGTAGGAGTTCGGCCGCCGATTCCGGTGTGGGGTCGGCGGTAGCCGTACCAGTGAAGCCGGTCGGGAAACACCGGCTGCCGTTGGGCCTCCGAGGTGGGCTGGTGCCCCATCCTGACCGCCACGCTCAAGGCCGAGCTGGAGTACGGGTACGGCCGCGTTGGCCGGCCGGCCTGGGGTGATCTTGGAGTTGGTCGTGCCGGGGAGGGTTTCGCTCGTGCCGTCCGCGTCGCCGTCGTACCAGGGCTATCGGTACCCGGTGGAGATCATCGCGCACTGGTACGGCGGCGCGGCGACGCCCGCGCGGTGCTGCGGCCGGCCCTGGAGTTTCTTCGAGCGGCTGCATGCCGCGCCCTGGGTGGGTCGGGTGCGGATGGAACTGCGGGCGGCGGGTGACGTGACGACGGCCGCGAAGGCGACGGCGGAGAACGTCCTCGACCGGCTGACCCCGCAGGAGTTGCAGGTGGTCCGGTCGGCGACCGGCGGCCGGTGGCAACAGCCGGGAGATCGCGGCGCAGCTCTTCCGCAGCCGCAGGACCGTCGAACACCACGTGTACAAGGCGTATCCGAAGCTGGGCGTGGGCTCCCGACGGGAGTTGGCCCGACGTCATCAGGTTGCCGTCCTGGAGCGGCACTTGAACGGGCAGCGGGTCCGGATGCACGCGAGCGACCGGACGTTCCCGGCGGCGTTGCTCCACGGCGCGCCCCGCGAGGTACTACGCCGGATGCGACTGCTGGTCCGGCCGGGCACGGTCCTGCGCCGGCACCGCGACCTGATCGTCCGCCGACCCGCCGCCCGGTCCCGGCCCAGGCGCGGCGGCCGGCCGCGCACCGCGCGCTCGACCCGCGTGCCGCCCTGCGCCTGGCCAGGGGAATCCCCACCGGGGCTACCGTAGGGCGCATGGCGGACTGCTCGTGTTCGGGGTGAAGGTGGCCGCGTCCACGGTAGGGGACATCTTGTGGGAGGCCGGGATCGAACCGGCACCCGAGCGGGCTTCCAGTACCTGCCGTCGAATCCATGTCCTGGGCACCACCGCGCATCCGACACCCTCCTCGTGTCGCAGGGTCCGCCGGAAGGCCGGCAATCCGACGCGGTGGCGGGGCTCAGACGGGGAAGCCGTACCGTCCTTGCAGGCGGACGAAATGCGCGGGCGTAAGTACCCGTCGGCGCTCCAGCCCCGTCGCGGTGCGCAGAAAGGACATGACCTGCTCCCGGCCACCCGGCCCGATGGGCTGGACGAGGTGGCCACCGAAGCGCAGTTGCTCGGCCAGCGGGGCGGGAACCTCCGGGAACGCGGCGGACACGATGACTGCGTCGTACGGAGCGCGGTCCGGTCCGCCGCCGCTGCCGTCCCCGACGCGCAGCTCAACATTCCGGATGCCCTGCCCGGCTAGGTTGCGCCGTGCTTGCTGGGCGATGTCCGGCCACCTCTCGATGGTCACGACGTCGGCGGACAACCGGGCAAGCAGCGCGGTCTGGAAGCCGAGGCCGGTACCGACCTCGAGTACGTGTTCGTCCCCGTTCAAGTCAAGGCCCTCGATCATCATGGCGGAGAGCGAGGGCTGCGTGGTCACCTGTGCGTGCCCGATCGAAAGGGGCACGTCATGGTAGGCATGCGCTTGGTGGCCGGCGGGGACGAATGCCGCTCGGGGCGTCGCTCGTACGGCCTGGAGCAGGCGCTCGTCGGTGATACCGGCCTCTCGAATGGCCCGCACGAGATCCTCGAGCGGATGGGCGGCTTCGGTCATGTCCGCTGCTTTCCGTGCGACGGCCGGAGTCGGTGTCCGGTTCTCGGGCCCGCAGGACGGTCAGGCAGGTGGGGGCGGCCATGACCAGAGTCATGGGGCGGTGCCGGCCGGGGCGGCGGCGGACCTGGTGGTCGTCCAGGCCGCATTCCTGCTTCGCGCTCCGGAAGCATTCCTCGATCGTCCAGCGGCTGCCCGCGACGCGGATCAGCTCGTCCGGCGTCGCTTCGGCGGGCCGGCACCCAGTGCCGACGGGCGGGCCGGTGCCAGGGCCTGACCTCGACGCGGGCCCAGTCATGGACGCGCCGACCGTGGGCGCCGTCCCCGCACGAGCGGCGCTTCCACGTCCTGCTCCTTGGACTGAGCGGTTGCGCCCGTGCCCGCCGGGCCGATGAAACCGCAAGGGCACCGCCAAGGCACCCCAGCCGCTCTCCTGAAGCGGGTGTCGCGGGTTCGAATCCTGTCGGGAGCACTGCGCCGAGGACCGGTCCGGAGGCATCGGCCCCCACTTGAGGTTCTCCGTGGGCAGAGGCCTTTCTCACGTGGTCAGGGGGACCGGGTGGATCTCGTCGGCCCGGTGACCAGCGCGTTCGTGAATGCGCTGGATCGCTTCAGCCGAGGGGGCCTCGGAGAGGCAGTAGACAGTTCCGGACTCCGGGTCCGCCCAGGCCTTCTCGAAGTGGACGCCTTCCTCCTTCTCGATGGCCAGGTCGGCCTTGTGGGCTTTCCTCAGCTGGTCGGCCGTGAGGCCCTTCATCCCGTGGTGGACGTCCATGAACTGGGGCATGGTGTCGTGCCTCCTTCCGACTGCCGCGTCCCGGCGGATGCCGAGTCGCATGCCGCCTGCGTTACGTCCATCCTGTGCCCGTACGACCGCGACGGCGACCGTGCGGCACCCACCAGCCGGTTTCCAGCACATACGACAGCGAACGGGAGGCCAGGGCGACGTTGGTGGGGCTGGAGGTGACCCAGGGCGTGGGCCCGGACACGGGCGCCGGCGGCGAGGAGCACCGGGGGCCGGCGGATCTGCGCGACGGGGGCCGTCGGGAATAGCCTGAAGAGGAGCGGCACCGGGACGGAACGACCCCTCCCGATGCATTCCCTTCCCCGAGGGGGACGTGGAAGAGGGAGGCGAAGAGCCATGCCCTGGAACCTGAACGGCACGTACCTGGAGAGCTGCAACTGCGACGTGGTGTGCCCTTGCACCACCTCGGGCCTCACCGCCCCGGCCGACCACGAGCGCTGCCGGGTGACCTTCGCGTTCCATGTGGACAGCGGGAACGTGGACGGCATGGACGTCTCCGACCGCAACGTCGCCGTCTTCATCGACGCGCCCCGGGTGATGGCCGAGGGCGGCTGGCAGGTGGCGCTGTACCTCGACGCATCGGCCGACGACGGCCAGGCGGAAGCGCTGGGCAAGGTCTTCTCCGGTCAGGCCGGCGGGCCGATGGCTGCGCTCGCTCCGCTCATCGGCGAGGTCCTCGGCGTGGAGCGCGTTCCCATCGACTACCGCGACGACGGCCGCCGCCACTCCGCGCGGGTGGGCGGCGCCATCGACATCGAGATCGAGGACCAGGTCGCCCCGCAGTTCGGCGAGGACGGTCCGGTCATGGGGCTGACGGGCATGTTCCACCCGGTGAACAGCACGCTGACCATTGCCCGGTCGACCCGGGCGACGGGCGACGGCGTGTACGGCCGGTCCTGGGACTTCACCGGCGCCAACGGGCACTCGGCGCCCTTCACGTGGTCCGCATGACCGGTGGGCCGGTCACCGGCCGCCGCGGGGCGGGCCCCGCCGGGCTGCTGCTGATCGCGGCGGCGGCCGCCTGGGTCTGGATGGTGACGCGCTGGGGCGGCACGCAGGCCATGCCCGGCACCATGAGCCTGGGCCTGTCCGCTTTCCTGGCCGTGTGGACGCTGATGATGGCCGCGATGATGCTGCCCGCCACGACGTCCGTCGCCGCGCTGTACGCACGCACCATGACCGTGCATCGGACGCCGCGCATGGTCGTTTTCACGGTCGCCTACTTGCTCGTCTGGGCCGCGGCCGGGTTGCCGGCGTACGTGCTGGCCGTCGGCCTGGGCCGGGCGGCGAGCCTCCCCGCCGCCACGGGGACCGCAGTGGCCGCGGCCGTGTTCGCGGTCAGCGGCGTCTACCAGCTCACGCCCCTCAAAGACCGCTGCCTGGCGAGATGCCGCTCGCCGATCGGGCTGATGCTGCGCTACGCCTCGTACCCGGGACTCTCGCGCGATCTGCGTGCCGGAGCCCACCACGGGGCCTTCTGCCTGGGCTGCTGCTGGTCGCTCATGGTGCTGCTGGCGGCGTTCGGTCTGATGAACCTGTGGGCCATGGTGGTCCTGGCCGCCGTGATCACCGCCGAGAAGCTCGCTCCGGCCGGCCGCCTGGTGGCCCGTACCGTGGGTGTCGCCTCGATCGCCCTGGCCGTCGCCGTCTTCTGGGTC
Source organism: Streptomyces viridosporus T7A (assembly GCF_008704515.1). Classification (NCBI taxonomy): domain Bacteria; kingdom Bacillati; phylum Actinomycetota; class Actinomycetes; order Kitasatosporales; family Streptomycetaceae; genus Streptomyces; species Streptomyces viridosporus. The sequence goes on along the minus strand of NZ_CP023700.1, from coordinate 620,089 downwards.
CCGGCGCTGGCTCCGGGCCTCACCGGTGGCGGTACGACCGGGATGTGAGGCCGGACGGACCGTTCCTCGGCTCCGTCCCGCAGGAGACGTGGGTGGTCCCGCTTCGCAGGTGGAGACGGACCACCACGTCACACGTCGCCGTCCCGTCAGCCGGACACGGACGCAAAACGGCTTCGGCACCCAGGAGGCCGGGAAACCCTGTGAACACACGAGAATCACCGGAGCGTGTTTCCCCGGCCGGCGTCGTGCAGCCGGATCACCCGGAGACCGGCGGACCGGGCGACGCGGGTGAAGGACCGGTGGGGGTTCCGCGGCTCGACCGGCCGCCCGGTGCGGGTGGCGAAGACGCGGTCCGACTCCCGCCAGGTCTCCCCCTCTCGCCCGCGCCGGTCCCCAAGCCTTCCTGGCCCTTGCCCGCCGACGGGTCCATGCGCTCTGGGCCCTCCTGCGCGACCAGCGGAGCCACCTCCCTGCCCCACCACTTGCCCCGGTACGTGCGTCCGCCCCTTCCTCTGCCGCGACACGACCGGTCGGCCGAGGTTCACTTCATTGCATGAGCGACGGCGGTAACGCACCCCACCGGCGAAGGCACACTCCTTGGTGGCGCGCAGATCAGCAGTGGCGGGCCGCCGGCCGTCGTTTCGAGGAGAGCGGGGCGGGCCGGCTGTGGGGTCGACTCTCGGCGGTCGACTTCTTCGGGCACTCCTTCCAACTGGCCTCGCTCGCGTTCCTGTGCTTCTTTCCCTTCCTGATCGTCATCACCGCGGCGGCGGGCCGTGAGGCCGCCCTGGTCGTCGTCAGCTGGCTGGGGCTGAACCAGCAGGCGGCACAGGCCGTGGCATCCCTGTTCGTCCCCGCGACGACGTCGTACACCCTCACCGTGACGAGCGCCGTCCTGCTGCTGCTCGGAGCCGTGGCCGTGGCCGGCACCCTCCAGAGCTGGTACCGGATGCTGTTCAACGTCCATGGAGGCGGGTGGCGGAACACCGTGGCCCAACTCGCCTGGCTTGCAGGGCTCCTCGCCTATTCCGCCGCGCAGGCCGGGCTCGGCAGGGCGTCCGACGGGTGGCTCCTGCCCAGCCTGATCGGCTTCCTCTGGGCGGTCGTCTTCTGGTGGGGGAGCATGTACGTACTGCTCGCCGGTACGGTGACATGGCGCGCCCTGTTCCCCTCGGCCCTGGTCACCAGCGCCTGCTGGACCGGCCTCGGGGTGTTCTCCGCCCACTACTTCTCAGCGACGATCGTGGCGAACGAACAAAAGTTCGGCCCCATCGGTGTCGTCATGGCCCTCCTGTCATGGCTGGTGGCAGTCGGCGTGATCATCCACCTGGGGGCCGTCGCGGGTCGCATGCTGCGTTGAGCCCCCACCGCACGACCCGCCCTCCCACAAGGAGCAGCGGCATCATGGGACGCCCGTCCGGCCGTCCTGGGGCCATGGGAGGGCACTCAGTGACGACCGACAGCGACAACCAACGCCGGCCAAGCCGCGGATCCTGCACCGGGTGCGGACCGGTGGGTAGTGGCGGGATCCTCCTGAGCGGTTCGGCCCCTGGAAGACCGTCTCCGAACGCCACCGGCTGGGTCGGCCGACGGGGCGTGGGAGCGTCTGTTGCAGCAGGTCCGGGCCGCTGCCGACGTTGCGCGGTCCAAGTATCGACTCACGTGCCGAGCGGGTTCGCGGTGCGGAGCGGCAGGTCCCTGTTCGGCTGCCCGTGTGAGGAGGTGGGCCATGGCGTGGTCGAGCTGCCGCCGCAGGGCCGTCGTCTCCGAGGCCAGGGTGCTGACCAGTACGCCTCCGCCGGGAAGCGCCATGACGGCGGTGTCGTGCGCGCAGAGCGCAGCGGGGGGAGCGCCGTCGTTCGCCAGGTCGGGGTCCACGGCGATCAGCGTGCCGGCGGTGCGCCGGCCGGCGGTGACGGCCGGGCCGTTCCACCCGATGGCCGCCGGACCCACGCCGAGCTCTTGATCGTAGACCGGTCCGTGCTCCGTCTCGACGCGCACCCGCTGGCGGTAGGCGCCGGATGCTTCGCCGTGCCGTCCGAACAGCACCTCCTCCCGCAGGACCAGCCGGGCGCCGGCTTCCAGCACGACGCGGATGTCGGTGACGTGTCGGCACCCCCGCCCGGCGGTCACCAGTTCCGGGAGCCAGGCCAGGGCCGCGCCTGTGCCCACACGGATGCGGATGTCCAGGCGTGACTCCTCGCCGTACGTTCCCGGCAGCAGCGTAGGGGCGACCTCGCCCAGCAGGAGAGCGCTGGAAGGACCCACGTGCACGTCCAGGGCCAGCCGGTCGCCGCCGAGTGGTCCGGCGGCGCCGGCCGCGACATGAACGCAGGCGGGGCCGCTTGTGCGGCCGGCCCAGGCGGTGACCGGGGTCGCGCCGAGCGGTGACGTGGTGCGCAGCATCAGCGGCCAGTCGGAGCGCAGCACCGAGATCCGGGTGCGTGGCCGCCCGACCGCGGGCTGGGTGCGCTCGGTGGCGAGCCGGGCCGATGCCCGGGTCATGGCTTGCTTCTCACCTGTCGCTGTCCAGTCGGTCCCGGACCCCGGCCGTGGCCTCGTCGGCCGCCGGGTTCTCGACGAGGGACAGGAAGCGGACGGGGCGGTCGCCACGTTTGTCCTTGGCGTCGCGGGCCGTCACCGAAAGATCGGCGTTCATCCGGCCGGCGAGACCCGTAGCGAGCTTGGCAGCCGTATAGATCATCAGGCGCTCCCGCTCCTGAAGACTGAGCAGCATCACTGGCTCCGCTCCATCCGGGACCGTTCTGGGGCAGACCGGCCGACACCCGCGTACCGGAAGTCAGCCTTGCACAGCGGTCGGCCGGTGGCGCGGTGATGTTGAGCTACCCGGGTTCACCACACCGTGGGTGCCCGCAGGAAGAGCTGCCGGGGCACTATCGCACCTGGCCAGGTGGGGATGCGTCCTGGGTGCTCCGGCCGTAGAGCGTGACTTTGTCGGCCGGGGCGCCACCCCCACCGGGGCCTACGGTGCGGGTGCGACGGTGAGCCACGAGGGAGCGGTCGGTGCCGCGCACCGTCGTGGTGAGCCGGTGGGCACCACCGGCGTCTTCCTGGCGGACGTGGTACCCGGCCCCGTGGAAAGGGCTTGTCCGAGGTCGCTCCGGTTCTCCGCCGGCATGGTGACGTTCCTTTCGCTGATCGGTTTGGTGGTCGAGATTCGTATGGGTCTCACCTGACGCGGGGCACAGGGCGGCCCATGGGTAAGAAGGTGTTTCCCGGTCGCTCTCGTGCGACATCTCGGCCTCGTTGATGGCGGAGCGGACGGTCGTCTCGGCTCGGTGGTCGGGACGGCAACGCGCTGTCCACGGACGGTCTCCCTCCACCGTGACCAACCAGGAGACCGTCCCACCCGGTCAGTCGGCGTGACAGCACCCGGAGGACGGCACCCCGGTGGCGGGCCGTCACTCCATCGCGAAGATCCCGCAAGAACCGGTTTCCCGGCGCTCACACGGTCACGGTGCCTCCCGCTGTATCGATGAGGTTCCCTGGCCGCGGCGAACGGCGAAGCGGACCGGTACCCGTTCGGCCAGAGCGTCGATGTGCGTGACGATGCCGACCACCTGGTCCCTGCGCGTCGCGAGCTCTTCCAGCGTGGCGGCGACCGTCTCGAGTGTCGCCTCGTCCAGTGCGCCGAACCCCTCATCGAGGAAGATCGATTCCAGTTGAGCGGCACCGGCTGCGGCCATGGCCGGCAGCTGCGCCGAAAGCGCCAGGGCGAGGGCGAGGCTGGCCTGGAACGACTCACCGCCGGACAGTGTCCTGACCGGTCGGCGGCTGTCCGCGTCGGCATGGTCGACGACGAGGAAGCCCCCGTCGTCGTGGGTCAGCTCGAACTGCCCGCCGGACAGTTCGGCGAGTGTCCCGGAGGCTTCCGCGACGAGGGTGTCGAGGGTTGTCGCGACGAGCCAGCGGGGAAACCCGTCCGCGCGCAGGAGGTGGCCGAGCGTCCTCGCCACCTGGTGCGCCCGCTCTTTGTGCTGCCGCTGCATGTCGAGCTTCGCGGCCTGCTTCCGCCGTTCGATGAGACGCCGCGCCTCCTGCCGGGCCCCCTCCAGCGCCGCCGCGACCGCCGGCTCGGCCGTCTCGGTGAGCGGCCGTCCTGCGTGGAGGGCCACCTCGTGGGTGGCGAGCACACCGACGAGTCGGCCCTCGGCGGTGGTGAGTTCTCCACGGACCCTCGCCAGCCTCTCGTACGCGCCGGACAGCGCCGCTTCGCGGGTGGTGGCGGCGGCCGCCGCCCAGGAGACGAGGGCGGTCCACGCCGCGGCCAGGTCATCACGGTCCGGCACCGGAGCCCCGAGCGTGACGAGCGGGTCGCGCACATGCTCGAGCGCCGACCAGGCCGCCTGCACCTCCCGGCGAACGCGCGTCGTGGCCTGCTCGGCACTCGCCCTGGCGGCTCGCGCACGCCGCAGTCTCGCGTCCGCCGCGTCGGCAGCTCCTTCCCACCGCTCCCGGAGTGCGAGTGCGGCGGTGGTCTGCTCCCGGGGGAGGGCGTCGGCGAGGACGGAACGCAGGGCGACGATCCGGCCGGTGAGCGCGTTCAGTTCGCCGGTGGCCCGCTGCTCGGCTCTGAACGCCTCCGTCCACGCCTCGCGCAGCCGCTCCACCTCCCGGTCGGCCCTGACTCGTGCCTGCTCGGCCCTGTCCAGGTCGGGCGCGGCCGGCGGGCCGGGTGTCGTCGTGACCCGCTGCCCGCACACCGGGCACGCTGCGCCATCCCGCAGGTGCGTTCGCAGCGCCGCGGCCAGATGGGACCGTGCCGTGGCCTCCTGTGTCCGGCGCGCCTGCAGGGCGAGCCCCTCGGCCTCCTCCTCGGCGGCGGTCACGTCGGAGAGTGCCCTGGCGCAGTGCCGCTGCAGCGCCTGCGTGGCGGGCAATCTCCTCTCCAGTGTGTCGAGCTCCATGTGGTCGCGGCGGGCCTGTTCGAGCGGGGCCCGGGGCGGTGCCGCCGCAAGCTGCTCACGGGCAGCCGTGTCGGCTGCCTCGGCCGCGGCGAGTTCCTCGTCGGCCGCCTCCTCGGCGGCTTTGATGTCGCGTTCCCTCTTGCCGAGTTCTTCGGGCCCGGCCGACACGGCGACCGCTCTCAACCGGTCCCGCTCCGCGGTCAGCGTCTCGCACGCCCGCCGTGCCTCGGTGACCGCCGCGCCGTGCTCGGCGAGTTCGGGGAGTGCCGCACGGACCCGCTCGGCGACCTCCTCCAGCGTGGCCACCCGGCCCTGTGCCGCTTGTTCCGCGTACTCGGTCGCGTCGGTGAACTCCTCGAGCTGCTGGGCGAGGAGCTCGGCGCGCTGCCTCGCGCGCTCGGCCTCCGTGTTCGCCGCCTGCGCGATCCGGGGGTAGATCTCCAGACCCATCAGTTTGACGAGGATTTCCTGCCGTCTGGCCGGTTGCGCGTGGAGGAACTCGGCGAAGTCCCCCTGCGGCAGCACCACACAGGTGATGAAGTGCTCGAACGGCAGCCCGAGCAGTTTTTCCACCGCGGGCGTGACCTCGGAATCGGAGGCGAGCACTTCGGTGATGTCGTCCGGCGTGCCGAGCGCGTCCGGGTCGGCGAGTCGTTCCAGCCGGGCGTTCTTCACACCGACACCGCCGGCGGCAGCGCGGCGCAGTTCCCGGGCGGCGACATAGCGGTGTTCGGCGAGGTCGAAGACGAGCCGGACGGTGCCCCGGTCGGTGGTGGGTGCGAGTGCGTTCGCGACCGTGCGCCGGTTGTTCCAGCGCGGCACCGAGCCGTACAGCGCGAACGTGATCGCGTCGATGACGGTGGACTTGCCCGATCCGGTCGGACCGACGAGCGCGAAGTAGTCCACTTCGCGGAAGTCCACCGCGGCCGGCTCCCGGAACGAGGCGAAGCCGTCCATCTCCAGTAGTACCGGCCTCATGGGGACTCCTTCCCGCCGTCAGGCGTGCATGGCGGTGGCCTGGTCGTGGAGCCTGGTGAACAGTGCTTCGACCCGTTCGTCGGCGATTCCCCGGGCGATGCAGTACGCGTGGAACAGCTCGGCGGGGCTGCGGTCCGCGCCGTCGGCCGGGGGAGACGGCCCGGTGGTGTGCACCGGTGCGGCGAACCCCGGATCGATGCGCACCTCCAGCGCGTTGGGCAGCAGCCGCTGCACGTCCTGCCGTAGCCCCGCGCGCGCTGGTTCGCACAGCAGCACCCTCAGGTAGTCGTCGCCGAATTCCTCGGCGCGCTGGGTCACCTCGTCGACGGTGCCGCGTACGGTGCGCAGCCGCCGTCCGGACCCGATGGGCACCTCGGCGGTGACGCGGGTGGGCGTGCCGACCTCGGCCTCGACGACGAGGACCACGGTGGAGTCGTTCTCCTCACCGAAGTCGAGGGTGATCGGACTGCCGCAGTAGTGCACCGGACACGGTGCGGGCAGCGACTGGCGGCGGTGCAGGTGCCCGAGCGCGACGTAGTGGGCGTCGGGTGGGAAGGCACTGGTCGGCACCCAGTACTCGAGGACCGACTGGGCGGACCGCTCACCCCCGCCGAGCTTTCCCCCGGCCGCCGTCAGGTGGGCCATCACCAGGTTGACCGTGTCGTCGCGGAAGCCGGCCGTGAGCGCGGCAAGCAGGTCCCGTACCAGCCGGCCATAGCCGGTCGCGGCCTCCCGAGGCGTCTCGGTGACCAGCTGGGCGGCCCGTACCGCGTGGCGTCGGGCCAGGAACGGCAGCAGGGCGACGGCGACCGGCTCCCCCGTCGAGCGCGCGGTGAATTCCACCACCCCGCCGTCGGCCGCAGGGCGGGCAGTGCCGGCCAAGGTGATCCCCGCGCTCGCCATGAGCGGCCGGTAGGCGTCGAAAGTGGCGGCGTGGTCATGGTTGCCGGCGATCGCGATGACCTCAGCGCCGGTGCGTCGCAACGCGAGCAGCGTCTGCACCAGCAGCTGCTGGGCCTGCGCCGACGGGGCGGACGACTCGTACAGGTCGCCGGCGACGAGGACGGCGTCAACGCGGTGATCCCGTGCCACCCGGACGATCTCGCGCAGGACCGCCCGCTGTTCGTCGAGCCGGTTGTGGCCCTTGAGCACCTTGCCGATGTGCCAGTCCGAGGTGTGCAGGAACTTCATGGAAACGCCTCGCTTTTCCACGGCGGTTGCCGACGGCGGCATGCCGCCGGCCTCCTTGCCCCCAGGTGCGAGGTCGTGGGTCCTCACCGCCCTCGCTGACCGGGGGAGACACCGGGGACCCGGCACCGCGGGCGGGACAGGTGGCGGCAGCACTTCCGTGCAGCGCCTCCGTGGGGCCGCCGTTCCGCCGGATGCGTGGCAGGGGTGACGGACCAGAGGTGCACGACAGGGAGATCCGGACCAAGAGCAATAGCCTCCTTTCATGACCGAGGAGACGATCATCGCGCTGCGAAACTACGACTGGCTCGTCCGCGATCGAGGGCTTGACGACGTAGCGCTGGACTGGGACTCCGGCACCCTCGTGTACGGCGAGGGCGGCGCCACCCTCGACGCCCTGATCGAACGGGGCTTCACCCCCGCCACATAGCCGCCCACCGCCACTGGCCTCCGTGTGCCGCTGGGCGCGGCGGTGTTCCGGCTGCTGCACGGTGCCTTTCCGGGCGAGCCGCCGCGTGCATCAGCGTCCCCCCCAGGGCGCCGCCGCGCTGGGCCTCTCCGGCGGCCGGTCGATCGCCCGGAACCGGTGGCGCAGCGGGCAGGCCGTGAAGTCGGCCACACGCGACGGCGACAGTGACGGCGGTACGGGCGGGACCGGTGTGCCGGAGGCCTCGAACGGCTGCACCCCCGACCCCACGCCGATTCGCTCCGCGCGCGATCCGCCCACACGGCTGCCCATCCGTCGACGCCTTCATCGGCACGTCTCCTCGTCGGCGCGACCTACCCGCCGGCCCCCGGCTCGGGCGGCATCAACTCGTCATACACGGCCTGGTGCTCCCCATCATCACTTGGGCACATCACCCGCCCGTCGGAGAGGCACTTCCAGTGGTGCCGCAACACCTCCTGCGCGGCCGCCTCCGGGCTGTCGAACACCTCGAAGCCGTCCCCGTCCTCGTCGTAGACGTAGTCACAGACGTCGCAGACGACGGAGTGCATCTGATGGGTGGGGAAACGCGTCGGCCGCTCCCCCCTCGTCACCGGCCGGCCTGGATGACGGCTGCTGCTTTCCGGCCCCCGGCAGGCCGCAGAGCTCTCGTCCACGCGCTCGGTCCGCAGGGGCGCGGCCGCCTGCCAACCGGTGGGCGGCATCCGGTGCGGGCCGCTCACGGGGCGGAAGCCATCGTCGTCGTACTGCGGGCAGGTGGAGAGGGCGAGCAGGTACTCGTGCAGGGTGCGGTTGTGGCCGGCGCCCGTCAGCGCGTGGTGCTGTCCGCCGGCTCGCTCCGGCAGGGGCGGGTCGCCGGCCTGGACGACGAGGGACCGCAGCTCGTGGCACCAGCGCGGCACCGAGGAAGGCATCGCCGCCCAGTCGTGGTTCCACAGGGAGTGCAGACGCCAGATGTGCTGGCCGCCGTAGTAGGCGTACAGACGGGTCTCCGGGGAGCCGTCGGCGAAGTACTCCGCCACGTCGTCGCGCATCTCGTCGAGGAGCTTGACGTCGGGATGGGTGCGGTCGAGGAGACAGGGGGAGCCGTCGACCGTGCACCGGGGCAGGTGGGGCCACACGTTGTCGGCCAGCCACGGGACGTTGAGCACGGCGCTCACGTCCATCCCGTTGTTGACGGCGTAGTAGTCACAGCCGGAGTCGTCGGTGAGGCCGATGGAGATCAGGCCTCGGACGGTGGGATCGGCGGGAAGGAACTCACAGTGGAGGTAGACGCGACGAATGGTCGAAGCGGTGTCGCTCACGTGCTGCTCCTCGGCGTCCGAAAGCGTCTGTGGCAACGCGGTTCGTGCGCGTGCGGTGTCCTCGCCGGCCGATCACGAATGACCGTCGCACGCTCCCCCCCGGCGCAGGACACGTACCGCGCCTCCCCGTCCCTGGTTCAACGGATTCCCGTTGAGGGGCACGGAGCCCGGACGGGCGGATGGCGGAAGGGGGGGTGCACCGGCTCAGAACTCGATGGGGGCGGCGGGGGCGGTGTCCGGTCCTGCCCCGATGCCCAGCTTCTCCTTGATCTTCTTCTCGATCTCGTCGGCGAGGTCGGGGTTGTCCTTGAAGAAGTTGCGGGCGTTCTCCTTGCCCTGGCCGAGCCGGTCGCCCTCATAGGCGTACCAGGCGCCGGACTTGTAGAGGAAGCCGTGCTCCATGCCCAGGTCGATCAGGCCGCCCTCGCGGCTGATGCCCTCCCCGTACAGGATGTCGAACTCGGCCTGCTTGAACGGGGGTGCGCACTTGTTCTTGGCCACCTTGACACGGGTGCGGTTGCCGACCGCCTCGGTCCCGTTCTTCAACGTCTCGATCCGGCGGACGTCCAGGCGCACGGAGGCGTAGAACTTCAGCGCCCGGCCCCCGGGCGTCGTCTCCGGGGAGCCGAACATGACGCCGATCTTCTCCCGGAGCTGGTTGATGAAGATCATGGTGGTCCCGGACTGGCCGAGCGCACTGGCGATCTTCCGCAGGGCCTGGCTCATCAGCCGGGCCTGGAGGCCGACGTGGGAGTCGCCCATCTCGCCCTCGATCTCCGCGCGCGGCACCAGGGCGGCGACGGAGTCGATGACGATCAGGTCGAGCGCGGCGGAGCGGATGAGCGTGTCGGCGATCTGCAGTGCCTGCTCGCCGTTGTCGGGCTGGCAGACCAGCAGGGCGTCGACGTCCACGCCCAGCCGCTTGGCGTACTCGGTGTCGAGGCCGTACTCGGCGTCGATGAACGCCACGGTGCCGCCGGCGCGCTGGGCGTTGGCCACCGCGTGCAGGGCGAGAGTGGTCTTGCCCGAGGCCTCGGGTCCGTAGATCTCCACGATCCGCCCGCGGGGCAGACCGCCGATGCCAAGGGCGACGTCGAGGGCGATCGACCCGGTGGGGATGACCTCGATGGAGGACCAGGGGTCATCGCCGAGGCACATGACCGAGCCCTTGCCGAAGCGCTTCTCGATCTGGATGAGGGCCAGCTCGAGCGCCCTCTCGCGGTCCTGTTCTTTCATGGCGTCCGCCTGGATGGGATGGGGCGTGTCATTGCGGCCGGCGGTCCCGGGTCACCGCGCCGGCGACCCGGGGTGTCGGTTCTGCGGCGGCCCGCGCGGACTTCGGGGCGGTGGCGCCGGGTGTCGCACCACTCGGCTCCGTTTCACCGTCTCGGGGCCGCTCGCGGGGTTGCCGTCAATCTGTGATTTCGGTCGCCGCCGGTCGCCCCGGCGACTCTGCCGTCCTTCCTCCGGCCGCCTCGGCGGCGGTCGGCTCTTCTCTCCACGGCAGCTCATCGACCGGGTCGTCGGGGAGCCCTGGGAAGCCGTGCCCCTCACATCCGTCCAGAGCCGTCTCGCTGAAGGCCTCCGGGCGGATACGGGAGTCGTCGTCCTGGTGGTCGTCCCGGTATTCGGGATGACAATCGATGCAGGTCAAACCGAGCGCAGCCTGCGGGGTCCAGGTCTCGTAGGGGTCGGTCGGGGTGGGGTCGGTCATGCCGGTCAGCCTTTGCGGTGCTCCCGTCGATCAGAAGGGCTCATCGCCCTGCCGGGAGGTGGGCGGCTCGCCGTTGCTCTGGGCGAACAGGTCGTCGGCGGATGGGCCGGTGCCGGCGAAGACGCTCGCGCGGGGGGCCTTGGTGACCTGCGCGGTGGCGAACCGCAGCGAGGGACCGACTTCGTCGACCTCACACTCGACCACGGTGCGGCGCTCGCCCTCTTTGGTCTCGTACGTCCGTTGGCGCAACCGTCCCTGGACGATGACGCGCGTACCGCGGGTCAGGGACTCGGCGGCGTGCCTGGCCATCTGCTCCCAGGCCGAACAGCGCAGGAACAGCGTCTCGGCGTCCCTCCACTTCCCGGTCTCCCGGTCGAAGGCGCGGGGTGTGGAAGCGACGGCGAAGTGCGCGACCGCATCGCCGGACGGGGTGAGGCGTAGCTCGGGGTCGTCGGTCAGATTGCCGACCACTGTGATGATGGTTTCACCAACCATGGCCCTTCCTCTCGTTCGACGAGTGATTCCTCACCCGTGCCGGTTCGAGACGGCCGGTAGCCCGGAGTGGGCGGGATTCGCGCCGTGTGTCGGCGAAGTCGCACACCGCACTGCGGGGCGAGGCGGTCGTCGGATTCGCTCCCTGTCCTTTCCGCCCTTCCTCGGCCCGAGTCGGCAAGTCCGGCCGCGATGAGCCGCGCCTCGTGGGCGGGGTGTTCCTCGCCCTCGCGAGACTGGTACAGGGTGGTGCCGTGGGTGCGGCACCCTGTCCGTGGGGGGGGCAGCCACCGCGGCCCAGGGGGCCGACCCGGACGATCCAGTGGTGAGGGGGCGGTGGTCATGTCGCACCGCCGTCGAGGGTGAGCAGTTGGCGCAGGTCGAGTTCGCCGGCGCGCCAGGCGCGGGTGACCTTCTCCGGCCCGCCGGGCACGGGGCGAAGGCTGAACGATCGCGGCGGGGGCGCCGGTGTCGCGGCCAGTCCCGGGATCACCTCGCCGGTGTGCGGGTCGGTGACCGGGTCGAGGCAGGCGAGCCGGGTGAGGAATTCCCGCTGCCAGCAGGGGCGCACCCGGGTGAGCGTCTCCACCTCGCTGGGGTGGTTCTCGGCCACCCAGGTGAGGAAGGCGTGTTCGTCGGCGATCACGACCGTCGGCCGGGGGTCGATGAGCGTGATGGTGGCGATAGGCGTGTGGTCCGGCAGGGTCGCCCGGATCGACTTCAGGTCGAGCTCGGCACGGGCCGCGCGCAGCCCGCCGAGCATCGTGCGGCGGGCGGCCTCGTACTCGGCGTCCACCGCGTCGCGCAGCACCCGGAGCACGGCGACCCGGGTGGCTTGGTCCTTGAGGCTCATGCGGCCCGCCCCCTACCCGACCCCGAGCCTCGACTCGACATCCTGGGCATCCCGGTTCTTCGCCGCCTCGGTGCCGCGGCGCACGATCAGCTCGCCGAGCGTGCGGGTCTCCTCGCCGTCCAGGACGGCGGCGCCGAGCAGGTTGCGCCGGCGAACCTCCTCGTAGAGGGCGCGCAGGTCCTCATAGGTGGCGTCCGGCGCGGTGGCCGCCGTGATGTAGTCCGGTACGGATTTGGCGGGCTTGCCGGCCTTGAGCCAGCCGAGGACGGCCTCGGCGAACTCCGGGCCGGGCTTGTGGAGCACCGTTCCGGACAGTGGTTTGGCCCGGGACTTGGAGATCACCAGGGTGTTCTCGTGGTCGAGGTCGCCGACGATGTCGAATTCGTACTCGATGCCCTCTCGCTGTTCGGGCTTGAGCCCGACCTTGCGCGGCACCTTGCGCCCGCGCTCGTCGGCCTCGACGACGTACTCGGTCTTGGTGCGCATGGTGACGATGAGGTGACCGGGGTAGGCGAGCAGGGCGTCGAGCATCGCCCGCTCCATGGGGCGGGCCTCCTTCCAGCCGGCGAAGCTGCCTCCCGCCCCGACGCGCTTGGCCGCGTTGTCGACCTGTTCCAGCATCCCGCCGGTGCCGGACCAGAAATGGCTCAGGGAGTCGACGATCATGACGTCGTAGCCGTCGTGAGCGGCCACCGCGAGCGCCTCGACGAGCGCGGTGGGCTGGAACGTGGTGAGCGGGAGGGTGTCGAAGGCGAACTCGTCGGCGTACTTGGCGGCGCTGCCGTGCTCGGTGTCGACCAGGGCGATCCGGTCGCCGAGCCCGGTGCCGGTGACCAGGGCGGTGTAGGTCTTGCCCGATCCGGTGGGCCCGGTGAGCGCGATGCGGGCCTTGGCCTGTTCCTTGGTGGCGGGGATGAAGACGGGGTGGTTCACGCCGTGCTCCTCTGGCGTCTCCGACGGCGGTTCGGGGTGGGCCTGGGGAGGGACGGAAGAGCGTCCTCACCCGGCAGGACGGGCACCCACACGGCCGTCGACTTGTTCGAATGCCAGTTCGAAGGCTGTCTGGAACTTCACGCTAAGCGCACAGGGAGAAGACAATCAACACTTTTCTCCAGAAAAGTTGCCGAAAGCCCCAATTGTCAGTGCCGGGGACTAAAATGAGCCTGCCTGCGCCCATGTCGTGACCGGACACGTCCGGCCTCTGCTTTTCGAGAGGGCTGCCGGGCCGGTCCCACCACGAGGCACGGTGCCTTCCGGGCGAGTCGCCGCGGGGGAGCGGTCAGGAGGCTCGACGGGGCGTCGTCTTCTTCGCGGCGGTGTTCTTCGCGGTGGTGTTCCTCGTGGAGGCGTTCTCGGCGGCGGTCTTCCGGTCCGAGGCGGCGCCGGTTGCCGGGTTCTTCTTCGCGGTGGCCCGCTTCGCGGCCGAGGCGGTCTTCCCGGCTGCGCTCTTCCTGGCGGGTGCGGCACCGGCGCGGCCACTCCTCACCGCTTCCAAACTGCTCTGCAGCAGGACCGTGAGGTCGGTGACGTCGGCGTGATGCGGGGGCGCCGCCTCCTCCAAGCGGTCGGCGACGACCTGCTGCAGAGCTTGCTGGTAGTCGTCGTGGAGCTCCTCCAGGACGAAGCCCTCGGAGAGGATGTCCATGAGATGCATGGCCATCTTCAGCTCCTGAGGCCTGACGGCGATGTCGCTCTCGGGGGCGATGCCGGTCGGGTGGCGGACCTCTTCGGGCCAGCTCATGGTCTGCAGGACGAGGAGGTCGTCGTGGGCGCGCAGCACCGCCAGGGACTCACGGGTTCCGATGGCGACCTTGGTGACGGCGACCCGCCCGGACTCCCTCAGCGTCTCCCGGAGCAGGACGTAGAACCGGTCGGTCATCGGGTCCGATCCTCCGACGTGGTAGGCCTGCCCGAGCACCATCGGATCGATGCTGCCGTCGTCGACGGAGGCCAACACGCTGATCCGCTCCTTGTCCGGCGGGGGAAGGGCCGCCAGCTCCTTGTCGCTCAGGACGACCCTCCGACCGTCGGGGTGCTGATAGCCCTTCGCGACGTCCCGGTGTTCGATCTCCCGGCCCTCCTCCTCGCACCACCATTTGTGGTGCACGCGTGAGCCGTCCTCGGCGTGGACCTGGTGCAGGACGAGACCGCTGTCCGTCTCGGTGGCCTTGTAGAGGACCACGGGGATGTCGATGGTGCCGAGGGAGATGACCCCCCTCCAGACCGCCTGCATTTCTTACCTCTTCCATCGAGATCCGCTGGATTGCGTCGCAGAAGGCTGCGGAGGCGGTGGCGGGGCGCCCCTCGGCCCTCCCGCACGACGCTGCGGGCCGGCGGGGAGGCGCAGGACGCCGAAAGACGCCCCGCACGGGCGGGCGGATGGAGCCTCGTGCCGCTCGCGGCACTGAGCACCGCCACCTGAGCAAGTCTCTGTCTGAAAGGCGTTGATTGTCCCTTCATCTGCACTTAGTGTGACTCTAGTCCTCTTCGAACGTGTATACGAATACGTAATGGCCGTATGACGATGAACCAGAACGACACCGGCAGTGAGACAGCCCCTGGTCGGCCCGTCACGATCGAGCCGGTCTACCGGCTGGTCGGGGCTGACGCCGACGGTGAGGACCGGGCCGTCGAGGCCCCGCTGCGGCCCACGGACCTCGACGGGTTCATCGGCCAGGAGCGGGTTCGCGAGCAGCTCGACCTCGTGCTGCGCGCCGCCCGCGCCCGCGGCGCGACCGCCGACCACGTGCTGTTCTCCGGAGCCCCGGGCCTCGGCAAGACCACCCTCTCCATGATCATCGCTGCGGAGATGGGTGCCCCGTTCCGCATCACCTCCGGGCCCGCCATCCAGCACGCCGGAGACCTCGCGGCGATCCTCTCCTCCCTCACCGAGGGTGAGGTCCTCTTCCTCGACGAGATCCACCGGATGTCCCGGTCCGCCGAGGAGATGCTGTACATGGCGATGGAGGACTTCCGCGTCGACGTCGTGGTCGGTACTGGCCTCGGCGCCACTCCCATTCCCCTGGAGCTGCCCCCGTTCACCCTGGTCGGTGCCACCACCCGGGCCGGACTGCTGGTGCCCCCGCTGCGCGACCGTTTCGGTTTCACCGCGCACATGGAGTTCTACGCACCGGCCGAGCTGGAGCGGGTCATCCACCGCTCCGCCCGGCTGCTCGACGTGGCGATCGAGCCCGAGGGCGCCGCGGAGATCGCCGGCCGCTCCCGCGGCACCCCTCGCATCGCCAACCGGCTGCTGCGCCGGGTACGGGACTACGCCCAGGTCAAGGCCGACGGCGTGGTGACCCGCGAGGTCGCCTCCGCGGCCCTGGCGGTCTACGAGATCGACGGCCGCGGCCTGGACCGGCTCGACCGGGCGGTGCTGGGCGCGCTGCTGAGCCTCTTCGGCGGCGGACCGGTCGGCCTGTCCACCCTCGCGGTCGCGGTGGGGGAGGAGCGGGAGACGGTGGAGGAGGTCGCCGAGCCGTTCCTGGTGCGCGAGGGGCTGCTGGCCCGCACTCCCCGGGGGCGGGTCGCCACCCCCGCCGCCTGGGCCCACCTGGGTCTCGCACCACTGCCGCAAGGTGACCCCGGAACCGGACAGCAGGGCCCGTTCGGCGCGGGTTCCGGGGGACACGTCGCCTCACCGCCGCCCCGGCAGCGGCCCCCGCGGCGGTGACAGCCCCCGGCCACCGAGCCGAGATGACCGTCCGCTTCGCCGCCCGGGGCCAGGTCACCGGCGCTGCCGACCGGTCCACCACGGCCCGACCCCAGACCCGAAGCGCAAGCCCACCACGCCCCGACGCGCCGTCCGGCACTCACATGCCCCACAGTGCGACAGCACCCGGACGAGGCCCACGGGCAGGACCGGCACTTCCGTCTCCGCGCCTTCCCGGGCGCCCGGTGGCCAACGGAGTGGAACGGTGCGACGTGTGCCGGGCCGCGCACATGGGCCGTGTCACCCGCGGAAGTCACGCACCGCCGTGGGGGAGAGGGCGGGGTGGGTGGTGAAGTAGTGCAGGGCGGCGCGACTGACGCGGTCGTCACCGGCACCTCGCTCGAACCAGGTCCAGTCGCCGTTGGCATTGCACTCCAAGAAGACCGGTGTGCCGTCGGGGGTGATGAGGAAGTCGAAGCCGGAGAAGGCGTACCTGGTGCAGCCGAGGAGGGTGGTCACCGGTTCGGCGAGCCGGTCGGGTACGTCGACGGCGGTCACGGCCACTGCCTCGGGCTGGGCCCAGACGTCCCTCGGGTCGCTTTTGCGCACTTCGTAGGCGAAGAGTTCATCACCGACGTTGAAGACGCGAACCTCCCGGTCGTGCGGGACGTACCGCTGGAACAGCAGCGGCACCGGCTCGGTGGCGGACGCGGCGGCAGGGACGCGGCGTGGGAAAACGCCGGTGACCTGGCCCGGTTCGTGTTGGACGAAGTGGTCACCGGCCACTTTGGCGATCAGTTCCGTCGGGGGGCAGGTGAGTGCGGCCGCAGCCTCCTCGGCGCTGCTGGCGAGCACCGTGTCGGGAACCCGTATGCCGAGCGCGGCGGCCTGGCGCAGTTGGGCGAGGCGGCTGGCGCGCCGGGAAGCGGGAGGATTGATATGGGTGGTGGGCCACTCGCGCACGATCTCCAGGACGGCGGTCCACTGGTCGCGGATGTAGCGGCTGACGACGGCCGAGCCGTTGACCATGATGGCGTTGGGCATGAAGTGCCTGATCCAGAGCAGTTCGGGCCGTACGAGCAGACCGTCGATGCACATCGTGCCGGCGTCCGGGTCGAGCACGAGACGGTGGTCCGCGCAGTCGTCGGCGTCGATCCGGTACAGCGGGTAGCCCTGAAGGCCGAGTTCCAGGGAGAGCCGGTCGATCTCGGCGTCGTGGGCTGAGGTGAAAGTGACCAGGGCGGGCTCGGGAAGGTGGGAGGGCAGGGTACGCAGTTGTGCACGGAAGCGGCGCTGGTAGTCGACACTGGACTGCCGAAACGTGTCCTCGAAGCGGTCCCCCTGCAGGAGCAAGGGGACGTTTTCCTGGTCGGATGGGGTGTTCCGGTCCGCGGGCATGGGGCTCTCCGTGGCAGGGGGCGCTGTTGTGGCGGGCGACACGGTGTATCGCCCGCCACAACAGCACAGTGTGATTCGGTCCGCTCAGGTGCGGACCGGATCGGATCGGCTACGGCTGCGCCGGCCGATCGTGACGGGTGTTACTGGGACTCGCTCTTGTTGAGGCAGGTACGCGACGCCTCGTAACGGCGCATGAAGTCCTCGAACTCCTTCTGCATGGTCTTCACTCCTCTCGGTGTGCGACGGTGTGGTGTGTTCCGGCCCGCAGACGGGTGTCAGCCGCCCGCGAACAGGTCTGTGGGGTGGTGCGGTGCGGTGCGGGACCGCCGTCGGCGCGGCTCATGGTCTGGGCTGCTGCTTGAGCTGCTCCTTCAGGCGCTCCGCGGCATCGACGTTCTCGGCGATGAGGCAGTACGGGACGACACCAGGGGAGTCACGCCACGAGTTCAGCAGGACGACTCCGGTCCGTGTGGCGGGGTCGTAGGCGATGCCCTCGCGCTCGAGGTGCTCCCGGGCCTCCGCGAACGACGGGACCTGCCAGGACACGTACTCGGCCAGCAGCCGGTCGCGGGCGTAGTCCTCGCCGGCCAGGCGTTTGCCGAGGTGATAGACGTGGGTCGAGCCGGTGACCAGCCCGTTGTACTCGGTGAAGAGGACCTCGCCGTCGACGATGATGGCGTCGGCGCTCAACACACCCCGGTAGCCCATCACCTGCAGGACTTCGCACAGTTTGCGGCCCCCGGCCATCAGGGCAGTCTCCTGACGTTCTGTCAGGTCCGGTGCCGGGAGGTAGGAGTGGTCGGCCACCGGCTCGGCCACCATCTCGCCCTGGCCGCCGAGTTCGATCGTCTCGTCCCCGACCCAGAACTCGGCGAAGACGGCCCGGCTGCCGGGGTGGTACTGCTCCACGACGACCCGGTGGCGCCGTCCCTCCGTCAGCCAGTCCCAGCGCTCGTTCAGATAGACGCGGACCGCGTCCTGAGCGTCCCTCAGGAGGACGGCCCGACCGGCACCGTTGACCTTCAGGTTCTCGGTGAGGGTGAGCACCTCGTTTCCGTTGCCCGCGGCGAGGAACTCCTTCTTCAGGATGACCGACCGCCCCCGCGCGAGCAACCCCGAGATCAGCCGGTAGGCGCTTTCGGGATTGGCGCAGACGCCCCCCTCGGGCAGGGGGAGCCCGCTGCCCGCCGCGAGCGTACGGAAGACCGCCTTGCTGTCGGCGATCAGTGCGCCGCCCTGGCTGAGGAACCCGTAACCGGGCAGCGCGTGTTCCAGGCCGAGCTTGCTTGCGAGCTCCGCCACCGCCTCGTTGGGGCAGAGCGCGAAGACGTCCTCGACGGGCCGCCCGGCCACGGCCTGGCTCAGCCGGGCCCCCAGCTCCGGGTCGAGCAGCCACTCCCCAGGACGGTCCCCGGCCGGCGGGACGACGAGGGTGAGGCTCATGCGGTCCGTGCCGGTCAGCTCGGTGACGTAGGACAAGAACGTCTCGTCCGGCACCTCGGGAAGCACCAGGATGTCACCGTCGCGGACGAACCAGAACAGGCGCTGGGACCACCAGCCCATGGCGCTCTTGCCCCAGGTGCCCACCAGGTCGTCACTGGGTCGGTTGCCGATCAGGAGCCGGGGCATGTCGTGTGTCCACCTCGTCGTCGCCGTTGCGGGAAGGGGAGAAGCCGTACAAGCCGTGTACGGGCGTTGAGGGTTGTACGGGCCGTGCTCAACGTGCGGGAGCTGTTATCGAGCACCCGGGAGGCCGGCCTCGGCGCGCACCGTCGGCGCATGCCGGCACCGGTGCGTGAGGCCATCGGCGCCCAGGCGTCGAAGAACCCGAGGACCTGGGCGTCTGCGTGCCGAAGATCGCGGGAAGATCGGTCCGATGGGGGGAAGTGCTGCGGTATGTGCGATACCCGGCCCCGTTGCGGCAGCATCCGAGGTGCTGGGGCCTCGCCGCATTCGATGGAAGCACAGCAGACACCGAATCGCTTGATCTTGTGACTCAGGTCACAGTAGGCAGGCCTGGGATCGGAAGCGTTTCAGACACTTAGTGAGAGCGCTTCGTTACCCTTCGTAAAGCCCTCGGTGGAGGCGTCGCGCCATTCGCGCACCCCCTTTGGCCAGGCGAAACCTTTCGGCACGTCCGCCCCGTCCGCCTCCGCCGGTACTCCGAGCACACCCTGCGCGAGAGAAGACCGAAAAGCGGCGACGGCCGCGAAAGCCCTCTTGCCCTTGATCGTTCGGGCGCCGAGGCTGGTGACCACGGCAGCCCCGTCCACCCAGTCCGGCTCTGACCAGGACAGTGGCACACCAGGCGAGCGATGGAGCACGCGATGACGCTGAACAGCTTCGACGAATGGTCCACCCTCAAGGAGGTGATCGTCGGATCTGCGGCCAACTACACGTCCCACGAACGCGAGTTGTCCTTCGACCTCTTCTTCCACGACAACATCGCCGGCGACAACAGCACCCGCTCGGAGTGGTACTACCCGCGGCTGTCCGTCGGCGGCGGCGCCGGCACCGACGGCGAGAGCCACCGCCGCGGCCGGGTACCCATCAAGCAGCGCTACGTGGACGAACTCGTCGAAGACCTCGAAGGCATCGCCGCAGCACTCACCCAGCTCTCCGTCACGGTGCACCGCCCGATGGACCTGGACGCCGGCACCAGCGAGGTACGCACCCCCGCCTGGTCCGCCTCCGTCGTCCCTCCGCTGAACATCCGTGACAACACACTGATCCTGGGCGATGAGATCATCGAGACTCCGCCCATGATCCGCTCTCGCTACTTCGAGACGCAGTTCCTGACCCCGGTCTTCCAGCGGTACTTCGAGCAGGGTGCCCGCTGGACGGTCATGCCCCGTCCGCTGATGACGGACGCCTCTTTCGACCTCTCCTACGCCCGCGAGAGCACCGTCGGTGGCCCTACCGAACCCATCGGCACCCCGAGTCCCTCGCCGTACGACGTGGGCTTGGAGATGATGTTCGACGGCGCCCAGGTGCTGCGACTGGGCCGCGACCTGGTGGTCAACGTCTCGACCGCCCACCATGCCCTGGCCTGCGACTGGCTGGAGCGCCACGTGGGGGAGCGGTTCCGCGTCCATCGGGTGCACCGGCTCAGCGACAGCCACATCGACAGCATGGTCCTGGCGCTGCGGCCCGGCACCCTGCTGGTGCGCTCGGAGGCTGTCGCCGAGAAGCTGCCCGAGGCACTGCGCAACTGGGACCTCATAGTCCCGCCCACACCGACGAGCGACGACTTCCCCCGCTACGAGGACGAGGATCTGGTCCTGACCAGCCCGTTCATCGATCTCAACGTGCTATCCGTGAGCCCGGACACCGTTCTGGTCAACGCCGCCTGCCCGGAGCTGATGCGGACCCTGGAAAAGCACCGGTTCACGGTCGTCCCGGTCCAGCACCGGCACCGGCGGCTGTTCGGAGGAGGATTCCACTGTTTCACCCTGGACACCGTGCGCGAAGGCGGCCTGGAGGACTACCTCAGCTGACCGACCCTGCTGCCACCCGGCTCGCCGGAGTCGGTACCGCCGTCCCCGAAACCGTCTACACCCAGCGCCAGTTGCTCGACATGCTGGCCGTCACCGACCCACGCGTCCGCTCAGTCTTCCTCAACAGCTCCATCGAACAACGCGGCCTGACTCTGCCCACCGTGGGCCCGGACGGCGCCCCGGTACCGGAATCCCAAGGCGAGCTGCTGCGCAAACACACCGAGCAGGGACTGGCACTGGGCCGTGCAGCGATCGAGAACTGCCTCGCGGACGCCGGGGCACAGCTGTCGGACGTCCGTTATTTGTGCTGCGTCACCTCGACGGGCTTTCTGACCCCCGGTTTCTCGGCCCTGCTCATCAAGGAGTTGAGCATGGACGTCTCCTGCTCACGGCTGGACGTCGTCGGCATGGGGTGCAACGCCGGACTCAACGCCCTGAACGCGGTGGCCGGCTGGGCCCGATCCCACCCTGGCGAACTGGCCCTGCTGGTGTGCGTGGAGGTGTGCTCGGCGGCGTACGTGTTCGACGGCACCATGCGCTCGTCCGTGGTCAACAGCCTCTTCGGCGACGGAGCGGCGGCGGTCGCCGTGACCGCCGCCGCCGACGACGAAGAACACGAACTGCCGCCTGGGCCGGCCCTGCTCCACTTCTCCAGCCGCATCATCCCCGAGGCGGTCGACGCCATGCGCTACGACTGGGACGACCAGCACGGCAAGTTCAGCTTCTGGTTGGACCCGCAGGTGCCCTACGTCGTCGGCGCGCACGCGCCGGGCGCGCTGGAGGGGCTGCTGCACGGCACCGGGGTACTCCCGTCGGACATCAACCACTGGGTGGTGCACTCCGGGGGCAAGAAGGTCGTGGATTCCGTCCGGATCAATCTCGGCCTGACCCGGCACGATGTGCGACACACCACCGGCGTGCTGCGCGACCACGGCAACCTCTCGAGCGGCTCCTTCCTCTTCTCGTACCAAAGGCTGGCAGCCGAAGGCCGGGCAGCACCGGGTGACTTGGGAGTTCTGATGACCATGGGGCCGGGCTCGACGATCGAGATGGCGCTGGCACGGTGGTGACGCGTGGACCGATCCGGCGATACGACGATGCGACGAAGGGAACTGCTGTGCGGACGCACGACAGGCCGCCGCTGCCTGCGGAGGGCGGAACGGACGGGACGCCAGACAGCACGTCGGACGGGCTGCGCATCACGCTGCGCATCGATGCCACCCGCCCCTTGCCCGAGCTGACCGCCGCGGTCGGCGAAGCCTGCGACCAGGCCGAGACGAGGGCCGACGGCTCGGTCCTGCTCCTACGGCTGCCGGCCGCCCCCGCCGAGGCCCGGTCCTGGCCGGGGCCAGTGGACATCCAGCAGATCAGCCGCTGGGAGCGGGCTGTACGGAGACTGGAGCGGCTGCCCGCGATGAGCATCGCAGTCGCCGTGGGCGCATGCGGCGGTCCAGCTTTGGACCTGCTGCTGGTCAGCGACTACCGGATCGGTTCCACGGATCTGCGCCTCTTGGCTCCCGTCAACGACGGGCACTTCTGGCCCGGCATGGCCGTCTACCGGCTCTCCCAGCAACTCGGGGCCGCGCGGGCCCGGCAGCTCGTCCTCTGGGGCGACGACATCAACGCGCGCCGGGCCCGGGAAATCGGTCTCATCGACCAGATCACGGAGGAGACGGAGGAGGCCGTTCACACGGCGACCGTGCTGATGGGCCGGATCTCCGACCGCGAGCTCGCCATCCGGCGCCAGCTGCTGCTGGAGGCACAGACTCTGGAGTTCGACGACGCGCTCGGCGCGCACCTGGCAGCCTGCGACCGGGAGCTGCGCCGGCTGGTCGTACCGGGGACCGCACCCCGGACCGCTGCGGCGGCCGACAGCGCCCCGACCGGAGGAGCCCAGTGACGGGCCAGGAACAGCGACTCGGTCCGGCCCCCGGCCCCGGCCGGATCAGCGGCGCGGCCGGGACAGACCACGCCCCGCTGCCGGCCGCTCCCGCCCCCACCGGCGACCTGGCCGCCGACGCCGCAGCCCTGGCCCGGCACACCGCCCACGGCGAGCGACTGCTCGCCCTGCTGCCGCCCCGCCCGAACCGCACCGCTGCCGAGTCTTCGCACGCCGCCCGCATCCACGACAGCTGCCGGGCGGCCCGACACGCGTTCCTCGCCCGCCACGCCGAGGCGGTGTACGACGCCCTCACCGCGAGCCGTGCCGTGCGACCTCGACTGGCCGAGCTGGCCGCCGAGGCCGCTGTGCGGTTCCCTGGGCTGGTGCCCGACGCCGCCCAGCTGGCAGAAGAGCGCAGCCGCATCCAGGCTCACAAGGAAGGCCGCGAGATCGACCAGGGCATCTTCTTCGGGGCCTTGTTCCGCTCTCCGAGCGCCGGTGCCCACCTCATCGAAACGATGCTGCACCCCGCCCCGGACTCGGCCGCCCACCTGGCGGAGTTCCGTCGCGCGAACCGACTGGAGCTGCCCACCGTACTGCTGGAGCGCCGTGGTGAGGCGGCCCATGTCACCTTCCGCAACGGCCACTGCCTCAACGCCGAGGACAACCGGCTCATCGCCGACCTGGAGACCGCGGTCGACGTCACGCTGCTCGACGACCGGGTGCGGGTCGGCGTCCTGCGGGGTGGCCCGGTGACGCACCCCCGCCACGCCGGAAAGCGGATCTTCAGCGCCGGCATCAACCTCAAGGAACTGCGTTCCGGCGCGATCTCCTTCGTGGACTTCCTCCTCTGCCGGGAACTCGGCTACATCAACAAGATGGCCCGCGGCCTGTTCTCCGACAGTGCGCATGACACCGAGGAAGGCGGCGGCTGGAGCAGCCACGCCCCCGGCCGCCGCTCCGTGACCAAGCCTTGGGTCGGTGTCGTCGACTCGTTCGCCATCGGCGGCGGCATGCAGCTGTTGCTGGTCCTCGACCGTGTGATCGCCGAGGAGGGAGCGTTCCTCAGCCTGCCCGCCGCCGACGAGGGGATCGTCCCCGGCCTCGGCAACCTGAGGCTCACCCGTCTGACCGGGGCCCGTACGGCCCGCCAGATCATCCTGTCCGGCCGCCGGATACACACCCACGAACCCGAAGCAGCCCTGCTGTGCGACGAGATCGTACCGACCGCCCAGCTCGACGAAGCCACCGAGCGCGCGGTCCGCGACCTGGCCGGCCCCGCCGTCGCCGCCAACCGCGCCATGCTGACACTGGCGGAGGAGCCTGTGGACCTCCTACGCGCCTACTTGGCGGAATTCGCCGTCGTCCAGGCCCGGCGCATATACAGCCCCGACGTCCTGGCCAAGACCGAGCGCCACTGGAACCGTTCGGCCCGTTCCCGGTCCGACGAAAGGCCCGCGGGCGGCGGTGGCACGGAACGGGAGCCGGCATGACCGTCCTCGACCGGGAGACCCTGCACGCCTCACTCCAGGACCCGGCGCTGGAGTCCATCGGATTCCTCAACGAGATCATGGGCTGCTACCCGGACGCCATCTCCTTCGCCCCCGGCGCCCCTCACCCCGACCCCTACACAGAGCTGGACGCCACCCGCTACCTGGACCGCTTCCTCGCCCACGCGGCCGCCGAATCCGGCCGCACCCCCGTCCAGGCCGGCCGGCTGCTGTACGAGTACGGGCCCGCCCGCGGCCTCATCAACGGCATCGTGGCCGACGCCCTGCGCCGCGACCAGGGCATCGACGTCGCCCCCGAGAGCGTGGTCATCACCGTCGGCGCCCAGGAGGCGATGCTTCTGACCCTGCGCGCCCTGGCCAGTTCCCCCAGGGACCTCCTGGCAGTCTCGGACCCCTGCTTCGTGGGCATCACCAGCGCCGCCGGCCTGCTCGGTGTCGGCGTCGTCCCCGTCACCGACACCGCCGAAGGCCTCGACGTCGACGCGCTGGCCGAGGCGTGCCGAACCGCCCGCCGGGCGAACCGACGTATACGGGCCTGCTACGTGGCCCCCGACTACGCCAACCCCAGTGGCAGCCGCATGGAACTGAGGAACCGGCGGCGGCTACTGGAACTGGCCGAACAGGAGGACTTCCTGATCCTGGAGGACAACGCTTACGGCTTCACGGCCGTACCGGGCACCGAACTCCCCGCCCTCAAGACTCTGGACACCGGGCGACGAGTAGTGCACATCGGCACCTTCGCCAAGGTGTGCTTCCCCGGAGCCCGCGTCGGCTACGCCATTGCCGACCAGGACGTCCGCACCGCCAGGGGCTCCACCGTCCCGCTCGCCGCCGAACTGGCGCGGCTGAAGACCGCTGTCACGGTCAACACCTCACCGGTGTGCCAGGCACTGATCGCCGGCATGTTGCTGGAGCACGGCGGCTCGCTCGCGGAGCTGAGCCGGGCCAGGTCCGCGCTGTACCAGCGCAACCTCACCCATCTGCTGGAAGCGCTGGACCGCCACACGGTGGCGGGGCTGCCCGACGGTGTGGAGTGGAACCGGCCCGGCGGTGGGTTCTTCGTCCGGATGCGGCTGCCGGTGCCCGTGGACGCGGCACTGCTGGAGGCCTCCGCGGCGGACTACGGCGTGCTGTGGACGCCGATGGCCCCGTTCCACCCGGGTGGTGGAGGCACCCACAGCCTGCGGCTGTCGTGCAGTTACCTGGATCCGGAGCGGATCGACGAGGGGGTGCGGCGGCTGGTGACGTTCCTGAGAGCGAAGATCAGCGGGGCGACCGGCGGCGGAGTCGACGGACGGACCGACGGGAGGACGGCAGCGGTGGTCCGCCGATGAGGCAACAGCCGATACCCACCTTCCCGACGGCCCGCACCTGCCCGTTCGATCCCCCGCCCGAACTGGCCACCCTCCGCACGCAGGCTCCGCTCAGCCGGCTGCGCTACCCCGATGGGCACATCGGATGGCTG
Source organism: Streptomyces viridosporus T7A (assembly GCF_008704515.1). Taxonomy (NCBI): domain Bacteria; kingdom Bacillati; phylum Actinomycetota; class Actinomycetes; order Kitasatosporales; family Streptomycetaceae; genus Streptomyces; species Streptomyces viridosporus. The sequence continues at coordinate 594,779 of NZ_CP023700.1, read as the reverse complement.
GTCACCGGCCACGACCTGGCGCGACGGGTCCTGTCCGACCCCCGCTTCAGTGCGCGCTCAGAGCTGAAGAGGGTGCCGGTGGCCCGGCCGGGCACAGACCCCTTCTACGGCAAGCCCGCGCTGCCGGGCTGGCTGGTTGACATGGACCCGCCGCACCACACACGGCTGCGGCGCCGGCTCATGGGAGCGTTCACGGCGCGCAGGACGCGAAGCCTGGCGCCGCGGATCGAGCGCATCGTCGACGACCACTTGGAGGCGATGGCTGACCTCGGCGGGCAGGCCGACCTGGTCGAGCGGTTCGCGTTGCCGATCCCTTCACTTGTCATCTGCGAGCTGCTGGGCGTGCCGTACACCGAACGCGCCGACTTCCAGCGCAACAGCGCGACCCTCTTCAAGCTCGACGCGAGTGCGGAAGCGGCGGCCGCCGCCATGGCCGAGCTCGACGCTTTCCTCACCCAGCTGGCTGAACACCGGCGCCGGAGCCCCGGCGACGACCTGCTGAGCGCGCTGGCCGCCGATGGCGAGCTGTCGACGGCCGAGGTCGCCGGGGTGGGGGCGCTGCTGTTGTCCGCGGGACATGAAACCACGGCCGGCTCCCTGGGGCTCGGCACCTTCGCACTGCTGTGCCATCCCGACCAGCTCGCCCGGTTGAGGACCGACCCGTCCCTGGCCGGGAACGCCGTCGAAGAACTGCTCCGCTACCTCACCATCTTCCACTTCGGAGTACCGCGCTCTCCGTTGGAGGACGTCGTGCTCGCGGAGCACACGCTGCGCGCAGGGGAGTCCGTGACGGTCTCCCTGGCTGCGGCGAACCGGGACCCCGGACGCTTCGAGGACCCCGACCGCCTCGACGTCGGGCGTGCGGCCACGGGCCATCTCGCCTTCGGCCACGGGGCCCACCAGTGCATCGGCCAGCACCTGGCCCGTACGGAGATGCGGATCGCCTTCCCCGCGCTGTTCGCCCGGTTCCCCGGTCTGCGACTGGCCGTACACCCCTCGAAGGTGCCGCTCGGCGAGGACATGGGCTTCTACGGGGTGCACCGGTTGCCTGTCGCCTGGTGACTCGCCAGGCACCAGCCACCGGACACGCACACGTCAGCTGCGCCAGGACTTCCACAGCTCGGCATAGGCCCCGTCTCGGCCCACCAACTCCTCATGCGCTCCGGCCTCGACGATCCGGCCCTCCTCCAGGACCACCACCCGGTCGGCGTCGTGGGCGGTGTGCAGCCGGTGCGCGATGGAGATGACCGTACCGCTCAGCAGGTCGGCCAGCGCTCGCTCCAGGCTGCGGGCGGTGCGCGGATCGAGCAGCGCCGTCGCCTCGTCGAACACCACGACGGGCGGATCGCGCAGCACCAGCCGCGCCAGTGCCAGCTGCTGGGCCTGGGCCGGGGTGAGATCGACCGCGCCGGAGCCGACCTCATGGTCCAGGCCCAGTGCGGACGCCCACTCCCAGGCAGCAACGGCGCGCAGGGCCCGTTCCAGCTCCGATGAGTCCGCGTCGGGGCGGGCGATGAGCAGGTTGTCGGCCAGGCTGCCGCGGAAGACGTGGTACTCCTGCGTGACCAGGATGACGTCCCGGCGCAGTTCGGCCGGTGACAACCCGGTCAGCGGCATCCCGTCCAGGAAGACGGTCCCGTGGCTGGGCGCGTCGATTCCGGCGATCAGCCGGCCCAGGGTCGACTTGCCCGCCCCGGACGGTCCCACGATCGCCAGACGTTCCCCGGGGCGGACGTGCAGGTCGATGCCGCGCAGGATGTCCTGACCGTTGCGGTAGGAGAAGTGAACCTCACGCAGAGCGATGCCGCCCTCCGGTTCCGGCCTCGCCGAGGCGCCGGTGACGGCGCTGGGGGACGCGTCGGCGGCGACCGCCTGCACACCGAGCACCCGGGCCAGCGACGCGCCCCCGACCTGGAGTTCGTCCATCCAGAACAGCAAGGTGTCCACGGGCCCGATGACCTGCTGCACGTACAGGGTGGCGACGGTGACGGCGGCGAGCGTGACCAGCCCGTCGATGTACATCAGTCCGCCGATGACCAGGGTGGCGGCCACCGGCAGGATGTACCCGGTGTCGGCGATCGGCAGGTAGACGCTGCGCAGATGCAGTGTGTGCCGTTCGGCCGCGTACGACTCCGCGATGTCCGCGTCGGTTCGCTCGCGCCGCCGCCCCCGGAGTCGGAGCGCGTCCACCGTGCGGGCCCCCGCCACGGTCTCCGACAGGTGGTCGGTGAGCCGCGCGTACGAGGCGTTCGCCCGCAGATAGCCGGCTCGGGCCCGCCGCAGGTACCACCGGGTCGACAGCCACAGCACCGGTACGGCGACCAGGCAGGGCAGCACCAGCAGCGGGTCGGTCAGACAGACGGCCCCGATGGTCAGGACGACGGTGGTGCCCGCCACCAGGGTGTCGGGGACGGCGCGCTGCACGGTGAAGGCCAGGACGTCGATGTCCCGGGTGGTCCGGGTGACGAGCTCGCCCGTGCCGGCCCGTTCCACCGTGTGGGTCGGCAGGGCCAGGACCCGGTCGACGAACTCCTCGCGCAAATCGGCGAGCACGGTCTCGCCGAGCCGCAAGGAGGCCAGCCGGGCGAAGCGGGTCAGGACGGCCTGGAGGACGACCGCGGCGCAGATCGCAATGGCGACCGGGCCGACGGGGACGGTACCGCGCGCCGCGTTCTCCACGATCCGGCCGAGCAGTTGGGGCGCGACCAGTGCAGCGACGCAGGCCAACGCGTGCAACAGCAGCGACCGGGCCAGCGCCCCGCGGTGCCGCAGCACAGTGCGCCGGGCGTAGGCGCGTACCTCCCGCTGGGAGGCGACGGGCAGCCGCTCGGCGGGTGGGGCGGCGGCGGTGGTGCTCACGCCAGGACCTCCCGGGTGACGACGGCACGGTAGTCGGGGTTCGAGAGCAGACTCTGGTGTGTGCCCCCCGCCACGGCCTTGCCGTCCCGGACGAAGACGACGAGATCGGCGCGGTCGAGCAGGATGGGGCTGGTGGTGAACACCACCGTGGACCGTCCCGCTCGGTGCGGCCCGAGCCGCCGGGCCACCCGGCCCTCGGTGTGTGCGTCCAGGGCGTTCGTCGGCTCGAGGAGAACCAGCACCTCCGGATCGGCTACCAGGGCGCGGGCCAGGCGCAGCCGCTGTTGCTGTCCACCGGAGAACTCCCGTCCGCCGGTGATCTCCTGCTCCAGTCCCTCGGGCAGGGCTTCGACCACGTCCCGCGCGGAGGCCGTGTCCAGGGCCAGGAGCACGGCCTCCCGGTCGGGGGGCCCGGCCGGCGCGGAAGGATCGAGTTCGGTGCCGAGTCGGCCGGAGAACAGCATGGCGTCGTTGTCGACGACCAGGATGTGCCGACGTACGTCGTCGGTCCGGTAGGCGGAGAGGGGCGTTTCGCCGTAGCAGGCCGACGGGTCGGTATAGCGGCCGAGCCGGTCCGCCAGCGTCCGCGCGTCCCCGTCCGAAGCACAGACCACGCCGACCAGCCGCCCCGGCGGCACAGTCAGCCCGGAGTCCGGGTCGTACAGCGGTGCGCCCTCTGATGCCTCGGACAACCGTCCCGGACCGGCAGGGAGTTCGGTGCGGAGACCGAGGAAGTCCAGCACCCGCCGGGCCGCGACTGAGGCCCGGGTCAACTGGTCGAGCATCGTGGTGACCTGCCCCAGTTGTTCGGTGAGGAAGACGGCGTAGCCGTAGAAGGCGACGAGGAGCCCTGGTTCGAGCAGGCCGGAGCGCACCTGATGCGCGCCGAGCCAGACGATGGCGATCAGCAGCGCTCCCGGCAGCAGAACCCGCAGGAAGGCGATGTTGGCCACGGTGACCGCCACCCGCACTCCCTCGTCGCGCACGGCCCTCGAGACGTGGCGATAACGGCGACGGTAGACGTCCTCGCCGCCGATGCCCCGCAGCACGCGCAGCCCGTCGATGATGTCGACGGAGAGGTCGGTGAGCGCGCCCTGCTGCTCCCTCAACCGCTGTTGGCGGCCGTGCAGCAGCCGCAGCAGCCGGGCCACGGACGCCGCGATCAGCGGTACGCCGACCAGCACCACCAGCCCCAACTGCCAGGAGGTGACCAGCATGAACACGGCCGCGAAGAGGATCGAGGCGACTGCTCCGCCACCGCGCGCCGTGCTCTCCACGGCGGTGCCCAGGTGGCCGACGTCCATGGCACTGACACTCACCACCGAACCGGTGGAGGCGCGCCGGGGCAGCTCCGCACCGAGCTCGGCGGCCTGGCGTGCGAGGAGCTGGGTGGCCCGGTAGGTGGCGCCGAACCGGTTGTCCGTCGAGGCCCGGTCGCGCAGCATGCCGACGACGGCCTGAGTGACGCCCAGCAGCAGCACCACCCCACCCCACAGCAGCAGCGCCTCCCGGTCCCGGGGGATCAGTCCCCGGTCGATGCCGAGTCCGACGGCCACCGGCACCAGGGCCTGAGCCAGGGTGCACAGGACGCCGAACAGGGTTGCGAGGGCGAGGCTGCCGCGGTGCCGGGTGGCGAGCCAGATCAGGAATCGGACGGGGGAGGTGGTGACGGGGACACCGGGATCGGGGACCGGGAACCGGCTCATGGTTTGGTGCCGATGGTCAAGCCGTGCTCATAGGGGTAGCCGGTGAGGGTCCGTACGGAGCCGAAACCGGCCCGGCGTGCCCACTCCTCGTAGTCGCGGGCAGGGTAGGCCATCCCCTGGCCGCTGGCGAGCACGTTCAGATAGAGGGAGAGCCGGGCGGAGTACCAGCCTCGGGTCTCGTCGTCGGAGACGTTGTAACCGTAGATGAACACTCGCCCGCCGGACGGGAGCACGGAGTGGGCCTTCGCCAGTAGCTCCGTAATCTGCTCACCGGAGAAGATCTCCAGCACATGACTGAAGAGCACCGCGTCCACGCCGCTCGGGAAGGGGTCGACGAACAGGTCTCCGGGGTGCAGTCGTACCCGGTCGCCCACTTCCCGGGCGGAGTTGCGGGCCGCTAGCTCCGACACGGAGGGGATGTCGAAGACGGTCGAGCTCAGGTTCGGGTGACGGGTGGCCAGCCGGACGCTGGTGGTGCCGTCGCCGCCGCCCACATCGAGCAGATGGCGTACGGTCGCGAACTCCTCGCACTCGACCAACGCATCCAGACTCTTGAGGGTGAACGCGCTCATGCTTCGGTGGAAAACCGCCTCCAGGGCGGGATTGTGGGACAGCCGCTGGTAGAGCGTCGGCTCATCCCCCTCGTGCGCAGCCAGGGCAGTGTTCTTCCCGGCCCCAAGCGCCTCGCTCATGTGCGCGAAAGCGGGGTAGTAGATTTCCTTCCAGCCGGCGAGGATGTGGCGCCAGCTGTCAGGGCCGTCGGGGGCCAGGAACTCCTCGGCTACCCGCGCGTTGTGGTAGGTGCCGTCCTCGCGCCGCTCCAGCAAACCGGTGGTGCACACGGCGTGCAGCAGGACCCGTAGGGAGTGGGCGGGGACGCCGGTGAAGTTGCGCAACTCCTCGAAGGAGGCTCCGGGGTGGTCCGCCAGGAAGGCGAAGACATCCCACTCGAGCGCCGTGACCACAGCGTTGAAGAGGGCTGGCGCGTTCACCAGGAAGTGGAAGCGCTCGGCGATGGGATCGGGCTGGACGGACTGGGCGAGCGGCTGGGTGGCGTCAGCAGACGGATTCACTTCCGCACCTCTCGTCGACAGGTCGGGCGCGGCCGGACACCGGCTGTGACCGATTCCAAGATCACGATCGCGCAGCCGCATGTTTACACACCGCCTTGGCACCCGCAAGAACGACCGACATGATCCAGCCGCGCCCGCGCGGGTGTCGTTCGGGTACCTCAAATCCCTTTCCGGAAAACTTTGTTGGAGGCTGACCCATAAGGGCGATCGGCTGCTGGCCGATGTGGCCGGCCAAGCATTGAGTGACGAGGACGAGGAACGGATCGACGTCATCCATCGGTCAGTTGCTGGATGGCGTTGAGCACCCGGTCTGCTCCGTTCTCGGTCGCCAGATGCTGCGCCGCTCTTGCGGCGGCTCGACCGTGTGCCTGCTGCTTCACCACGCGGTCCAGTGAGTCGGCAAGCCGTTCGGCGGTGAGGGACCGGAAGGGGATCGGGTCGGTGGCGGCGCCGAGGGCGGCAAGTCGCCCCGCCCAGAACGGCTGGTCCGCGGTCACCGGTACGGTGACCGCGGGCACTCCAGCGCGCAACGCGGCGGCCGAGGTGCCGGCCCCGCCGTGGTGGACCACCGCAGCCAGCCGTGGAAACAGCAGGGCGTGCGGTACGTCCCCGCTGGTGAACACGTCGTCCCCGTCGGCGGCGAGCCCGGCGCTGCCGGCTTGGAGGATGCCGCGCAGCCCGGCGCGGCGCAGGGCTCGCACAGCGATCTCGCTCAGCCGTTCCCCGTCGCCGGACGCCATGCTCCCGAAACCGATGAGGACGGGCCGGGGCCCGGCACACAGGAAGTCCTCGAGATCAGTCGGCAGCCGTTCGGCCGCACCGTGATGGGGCCACCAGTTGCCCACCACCTCCAGGCCAGAGCGCCAGTCGGAGGGACGGGGCACCAGGGCCGTGCTGAAACCGTGCACGATGGGCCAGTTCGCCTGTTCCTGTCGTCGACGCATCTCGGAAGGTGAGAGCGGAGACAGCCGGAGGCGGTGGCGCAGCTTCGCGACCGCCTGTTCGTAGACGCGGTCGGCCATCCGCAGTGCGAAGCGTCCGGTTGCCCGGTTGGCGAGACGGCCCAGTGAGCGGGAACCTGTGACGACGGGCGGGAAGTCACCGGTCGGTGCGGTGGGCTGGAGGTACACGCCGAGGCTCGGTGTGCCCGTGGCCTCGGCGAGGTGCCAGCCGAGCGGGGCCGTGGTGGTCGACAGCAGGAGCAGGTCCGTTCCGTCGTCCATCGCGTCGGCGAAGCCCTGACCCAGTTCGGTAATGAACGCGGCGGCGGTGCGCATCAGTTCACGTGTGCCCGTGACGCCGCCACGCACCCGTGGGTCGGCGGGGAGACTGCGGAATTCCAGCCCTGCGTCGCGCACGAGGGGCGCGAAGGCGTCTGTGGTGGCGAGGGCGACGTCGTATCCGGCCCGGCGCAGTTCGGCGCCCAGGCCCGTGTAGGGCGCGACGTCACCGCGCGATCCGGCCGCGGCGATCAGGATCCTCATCGGCCCTCCTCGGAATCGGTACGGCCACCTGCGTGGCGGGCCGCGTTGGCGTGGACCGCCTTGCACGTATAGGCGGCCAGGCCCGGGCGTTGCTGCGAGGGCGGTACGACCAGAGCGAATGCGCGCGAGTCGGCGACGAAGTCGTCCGCGATGCGCCGGTGCATGTCGGGCGGGCAGGAAGTGAACCAGCGTGAGATGTGCAAGCGGTGTTCCTCTGCGAGGTCCATGGCCCGCTCGCCGTCGCTCGGCTCACCCTCGTCGAAGGCCGCGAGCAGCTCCGCGCGCCAGACGGCGGACTCGCCCATGAGTCGGCGCCAGTCCTCCTTGGTGTGGGCAGCCGCGCGCGCCATCGCCTCGCGCTGTCCCTCCGAGTGCGCCCACTTCAGCTCTGCCGCGGTGGCATAGCTCAGGTCGAAGGTGATCTCACCGAAGACTTCGAAGCGTTCCTGAGGAGTCAGGGACACCCCGGTCTTCTGGACCTCTATGGCCCGTTCCGCCACTTCGGCCAGCCGCTGCAGCCTGGCGATCTCCTCACTCAGCTGCCGCTGCCGGGACCGGAGGCGCTCCAGGGGGTTCGCCTGCGGATCCTTGAAGATCGCGGCGATCTCATCGAGGGAGAAGCCGAGTTCACGGTAGAAGAGGATCTGCTGGAGACGGACCAGGTCAGCCTCACTGTAGAGCCGGTAACCGGCGGGGCTGCGCTCACTGGGCGAGAGCAGCCCCGCCTTGTCGTAGTGGTGCAGCGTACGCACCGTCACGCCGGCGAAGGCCGAGACCTGTCCCACGGAGTAGCTCATCCACCTGCCCTTTCGTCGGCGCTCAGCATCAAGCCTGACGTAAGGGGAGGGTCAACTCGCGCTCGCTGGGTTTCGCAGGTGAGGACGGAGATCTCTCACCGGTCCGCGCGCCACCTCCAGCGGAACGGCGTGCGGACCGGCACACCGCGCGGCTGCTGCGGAGCACCGCGCTGCCGGTCGCCCGGGTGACCGAGGCGTCCGGCAGCGCCGGCCCCTTCCGCTTCAGCCATGCCTTCCGCCGGCGCTACGGGGCGCCTTCGCGGGACTGTGGAGCGGCAGAGCGGGTCACTTCTTGACCGCGACACCGCACACGGAGACGTCGGCCGTTTCCTCCTCGGCCCGGTCGGCGTCCGGGCGCCAGGTGGCCGTGGACACGACCCCCGGCTCCACCAGATCCAGACCGGCGAAGAAGGAGGCGATCTCCTGCGGCGAGCGCAGGTGGTAGGTGTTGGCCGACTGCCCGTTGTAGACCCCGACCGCGGTGTTGAGCGCCTCGTTGGTGTTCGTGCCGTCGCTCAGGGCCAGGTAGCTGCCCGAGGGCAGGGCCGACATCAGCGTGCTCACCAGGTCGGCGGGGCGCTCGGCGTCGGAGACCTGCCCCATGATGCCCAGCATGGTCAGGGCGACCGGGCGGCTGAGGTCCAGGGTCTTCGCGGCTTCGGCGAGGATCCGCTCCGGGTCCCTCACGTCGGCGTCGACGTAGGCGCAGGCGCCTTCGGCGCTGCTGGTGAGCAGGGCCTGCGCGTGCACCAGGACGAGGGGGTCGTTGTCGACGTACACGATGCGGCTCTCCGGCGCGATGCGCTGGGCCAGTTCGTGGGTGTTGTCGGCGGTGGGCAGTCCGGTGCCGATGTCGAGGAACTGGCGGACACCGGCCTCGCCCGCGAGGAAGCGTACGGCGCGCGCGAGGAACCTCCGCTGCAGCCGCGCGACGGCGGCGAACTCCGGAAAGGTCTTCAGGATGACCTCACCGGCCTCGCTGTCGACGGGGTAGTTGTCCTTGCCTCCCAGCAGGTAGTTCCAGACACGGGCGGAGTGCGGGCGATCGGTCTGCAGCCTGGCCCTGATTTCTTCACGCGGGTGAGTCATGGGGAAAGCTTCACACAGAGCTGTGCTTCCGTAGGTCAACTATCGCGATACCGGATCGACTTCGCCCGGGCCGAGGAACACCACCGAGGCCGGGACCGCACACCATTGCCCGGTTCCGCCGCGGGGCGCAGGGCCCCGGTCGGGCGCAAACGCGTCGGTTTCAGCCGGATACGGCCGTCCGGTCGAGGAACCGTCGCAGGCCGGTCCGTACGCCGTCCGTGGGGACGGTGGCGGCGAAGCACGCCGCCTCGACCGCCAGGCCCTCGTCGATCGGCAGGTTGATGCCGCGGGTGACCGCGCGCAGGCAGGCGGCTACGGCCGACGGTGCGTGCCGGGTGATCCGCGCGGCCAGGTCCCTTGCGGCGTCCAGGAGTTCGTCGGCCGGTACGACGGTGTTGACCAGGCCCAGCTCGGCGGCCCGGGCGGCCGGGATAGGGTCACCGGTCAGGATCATCTCCAAGCCGCGCTTGCGGCCGACGTGCCGCGGCAGGCGCTGAGAGCCGCCGAAAGGGGGCGGAAAGCCCAGGGAGATCTCGGGTTTGGCGAAGGTCGCGTGCTCGGCGGCGATCGCGAGCGGAGCGGCCTCGGTGATCTCACAGCCACCGCCGTAGGCAAGCCCGTTGACCGCGACAATCACCGGCTTGGAGAACTCCTCGATCCGCCGGGTCAGCGCGTGGCCCCGGCGGACGATCTCGCGCAGCGCGCGTTCGGGCCCGCCGGCGATGCTGGTCGCCAGTGAGGGTATGTCCGCGCCCGCACTGAAAGCCCTGTGCCCGGCGCCGGTCAGGATGACCGCTCGGACGCTGTCGTCGGAGTCGATGAGGTCGAGCTGCGCGAGCAGCACGTCGATCGTCGGGTAGTCCAGGGCGTTGAGCTTCTGCTCCCGGTCGATGGTGATCCTCACGACCTGGTCGTCCCGCTCGATGCGCACGGTCATGCCGGGTTACTCCGTTTCGCCTGGGTTCGGACGCACCGAGGCTACGAGCCGTGACCCAGGACGATCCATTAATTGTCATGGATACAATGGAGTTGTTCTCCCACACTCCTGCGCGACGGACAGCGGGTGCCGCATGCGACCGTCCTCCTACAAGGCCGTCGTCCACGAATTGGCTGCCGCCATCCGCTCCGGTGCGATCCAGGCCGGCACCCGGCTCCCCACGCACCGCGCTCTCGCGCGCGAGCGGCGGATCGCGCTGGCCACGGCCACTCGCGTCTACGCCGAACTCGCCGCCCTGGGCCTGGTCGTGGGAGAGCCGGGCCGGGGAACGTTCGTCCGAGTGCGGTCCGGCTACGACGGGCTCGAACCGTCACGTGCTCTGCCGGTGCCCAGGGTGGCGGACCTGTCGTTCAACCAGCCCCTGGCCCCCGGACAGGGCGACCGGCTGCGGCAGGCCCTGCGCACGATGGCGGCGTCGGGAGACGCCGAGGCGCTGTTGCGCCAGCACCCGCCGGGAGGGCACCGCCACGACCGGGCAGTCGTGGCCACCTACCTGCTGGGGCGGGGAATCGACACGGTGCCGTACAACGTCCTGCTGACGAGCGGGACCCAGCAGGCGCTCGACATCGTGCTGCACACCCTCGTCCGGCCCGGTGACGTCCTCGCCGTCGACGCGCTCAGCTATCCGGGCATCAAGCTCCTCGCCTCGGCGCACGACCTCGATCTCGCCCCCGTCCCGGTCACGACCACGGGCCCGGACCTCGACGCGCTCGATCAGCTGTGCCGCACCCGGCCCGTCCACGCGATCTACACGATCCCGACCGTGCACAACCCGCTCGGCTGGGTGCTCGACCGCGAGCAGCGCGACCGGCTGGTGGCCCTCGCCCGCTCACACAACTTCCTGATCATCGAGGACGGCACCTACGCCTTCCTCGAACCCTCACCGCCGCCACCGCTCCAGGCCCTCGCGCCCGAACGCACCTGCTACGTCGCCGGCCTGTCCAAGAACGTGGCACCCGGCCTGCGCTTCGGCTTCGCCGTCTTGCCCGATCACCATGTGGAGGCGGTCACGAGCGGTCTTCGCACCGCGGCCTGGGGAGCCCCGGGGATCGTCACCGCCCTCGCGACGGGCTGGATCACCGACGGAACGGTCACCCGTCTGGAGGAGGAACGCCGCCGGGACGCAGCCGCCCGGCAGGACATCGCCCGTGCCGCGCTCGTCGGCCTGGACATCACGGCACATCCGGTCTCCTACATCGTGTGGCTCGGCCTGGAGCCGCACCAGCGCCCCGATCACGTCGCGACCGTGCTCGCGGGAAAAGGGATCCTCGTGTCCACCGCGGACGCCTTCGCCACCGGCCCCCACCGTCCTCGAGCACTCCGGCTGGCATTGGCCACACCGCCCCGGGACGAGCTCGGGGCGGTGTTGCGCAGCCTGAAGGACGCGGTCGAGGCCATCCCCCCATGACACGGTCCGAGTGCCACAGCCCCTTGTCCGCATCACCGGAGGTGGGCACCTGCCTCGACGGCCCTCGACCGCGTGATGAGCTCGAACACGCGCCGCCCGGGGCGCTCGGGCGGCGCCCCGGCCTCTTCGTGCTCGGCCCGCGCAACCGCACGGCTGCCCAGGCCATACGCACCGTTTTCCCGCGTACAGAGGCCATCCAGGACGCCCATGTCCTCAGAACGGTCCCAGCAGTCGCTGCTGAACCCGGCAGGCCGCGGGAGCTCCGTGGGGCGGGGCCGTCCATGGCTGTCAGGCATGCGGCCGGGCGGGGCGCGGTGTCCGCCGTCCCGGCCTGAGCCGGACTGCCAAGGACTCCACCGTCATCCCCTCCGCAGCCCCAGGGAGCCGGGGTCCGTGCGGGAAGCCGGGGACCGTCCCGTACCATCGCTGCCGTACCGCACCGCATGGCGGCCTTCCGACAGTGCTCTCTCGACCGGAGGCTACCCATGCCCGAAGTACGCCCCTTCCACCGTGCCGACCGCGACCAGCTGACCGATCTGGTCAATGCGCACGTCGCCGCTGTCGTCCCCGGTGTCTCCGTCTCGGTGAACACCGTCCTGAGCGCGCTGGAACGGCAGCCGGACGAGTTCATCACCGACCCGTGGGTGAGCGAGCGGATCACCCTCGTCGCCGAACAGCGCCGGTATGTCGTCGCAGCGGCCCATCTGCTCCGCTACCGCGCCGATGCCGAGGTCGGCGAGAGCTACCGGAACGCGGGTGGGATCGACTGGTTCGTGCACCAGCCGCCGACGTCCCTCTTCCCCGACACCGAGCAGGCCGCTGACCAGCTCATGAGCGCCTGCCTGGCCCAGCTGGCCCGCTGGAACGTCCGTGCGCGCCACGCCGACGGTGCGCTGCCCGCCCCCGCCGTGTACGGGCTGCCGCACCCCTGGCCGCACGTCCGCGCCGTCTACGAACGCGCGGGCTTCGTCCACACCGGGGACACGGAAGTGCTGCTCCTGGCCCGTGTCGCCGACCTGCCCCCGGCCGAGCCCCGGCCCGGCGCCACGGTTGAGCGCACGCTGGGGGAGTACGGTACGCGCCTGACCGCGTACGTGGACGGGCGGTCCGTCGGGTTCGTCGAGGTCGACACGTCCCTGGCCCGCCCCGAGCGCCACGTGCGGGCCGCGGGTCTCGCCGACATGAGCAACCTGCACATCGCTGCGCCCCACCAGGACGAAGGCTGGGACCACCTCCTCGTGGCCCATGCCGCCGACTGGCTGCGCCTGTGCGGCGTGGACCGCCTCCTCGCCTACGAGTCGGCCGACGATCAGAGGGCGATCGGGCGCCTGCTCACCGTCGGCTTCCGGGAACTGACCCGCACGGACCGCGGCTGGGAGCACCGGCCCTGACGGACGGGCCGCCGGCCGTGCCCGGACGACGTCGCCGGTGCCGGGACCGTGGACGGTGCCCGGGCCGTGGGGGGAGGTGCACGGTGTGACGGCGCGACCGGAGGTGTTTCGCGATCAGGCGGGCGGCAGCGGGCCCAGGTCTCCGTCGACGACGGTGCGGACGATCGGTGGGCGGCCCCACAGGGCCAGGATTTCGTTGGAGAGGTCGACGAGCCGACCGTGGTCGCGCAGGCCGTGCGTGGTGATGCCGGCCGCTGCCAGGCTGCGGGGGACGGCCTTCGCGTCCAGCAGGGCCCGCCATTCCTCCGGACCGATCTCGAGGTACTCCAGCCCGGTGAGCCGGCCGATCTGCCGGGGGTCGGCGAGGGTGCCCGGGTAGGCGGTGAGGGTCCGCAGACGTGGTAGTCCGCCCACGGGGGTGAGATCGACCGGTGGGCCGTCCCACACCCCGATGCAGAGCACTTCCAGGTCCGGGTGCGCGGCGGCCTCGATGCTCCGCAGGTGTGCCGCGTTGACGTGGGCCACGGCCGGCCCCTCGCCCCGGCCACGGGACCGGCCCCGCTGTCGGCCCCGCGGCTCGATCCCCCGCACCAGGTCGGTGAGCGAGTCAGCGATCAACTCGGCGCCGATGAACGACTCGTGGTTCATCAGCACGATCTGTCCGGTGTGGCCGGCGGGCCCTGGGGTCAGGTCGACCGCGAGCCGGTCGCCACCGCCGTTGTCGCCGAACACGATCCAGCCGGGCGAGCCGACGAGGCCCTGGACGGCGGCGTCGGGCGGGGTGACGACCGCCTCGCAAGCAGCGAACCGCCAGGGAGCCGGCCGGGACGCGGCGTCAGCCACGTACAGGTGGTCCAGGGGGAAGAGCTCGCAGCCGACGGTGCCGTACACCGCATCCCCCGCCCGGGGATCTTGCTCCCAGTCCTCCCACCGGCCCCGCACGACCCGATAGAGGGTCTTCAGCTCGTCGGGGAGTGTCAGACCGAGACGTGCTTCGGCGGCGGCGATCTCCTCGTCGTCGGCTCCGACGGCGTCGGGCAGTCGCCCGCGCAACCGTCGCTCCAGCGCTGCTGGATCCGCCGACCGGGCCGGCCGCGCGGCGGGAGCGGGGTCGGGCAACCGCCGCCAGGGCTCGGGGAGGGCTCCCTCGACCAGCAGCAGCGTTCCGCCGTCCACGGGTCCGGACTCCACGGCGGGACTGGGGCCCATCACCCGCAACCGGGTTTTCCCCGAGGGGGCGACCCGGGCGGAGAACGTCACGGACTCCACGCCGGCCGCCACGAGGGCGTCTCGCACGCGCTCGACGGCCTTGTGCTCCGCGGCCGAAGCCCGTCCGCGCGGCCGGACCCCGGAGGACGACCTCCAGCCTTCCCGGCCCACAGCACCGGCCATGTGCACGGCCCCGTCTTCGCTCCTCGCCTCGATCCCGTCCGCCCACGCGCGCAACAACGGTGCCCATGTCTCGAAGGAGTTCAGGGCCGGCAAGGAGGGAGCGGAGATCGGCTCGTTCATGCGCCGACCCTAAACGGAAGCGCAGGAACGGGAGAACCTCGGCGTCGAACACCGCCGGCCCACCGCCATCGGGGCCGACGATCCCGGCTCCCGGCGCACGGCACCCCGCTCGCAAGCGTGTGCACGGAAGAAGGGGGAACGAGTCCTCCCACGACGCGTCGCCCGGTACGGCGCTCCCATCCCCTCAGGAGGCCCACATGATGGTTGTCGGCATCGTCGCCGTCTGCTTGGTCATCGCTGTCCTCGCCTTCTTCCTCCCACGGCTTTCGCGCCACCCCCAGAACGGGACGCAGCGCACACTCGGCGTCGGCTCCCGGGCCGGTTCCAAGGCGCCCGGCCCGCTCGGACGGCTGTTCAGCAAGCCCTTCCGGTCCAGTTCGCGCGCGGTCAGCCGGAGCGGCTCCGCAGGCCGACGGGCGCGGGGGAAGCTGCCGTTCTGACGCCCGGGCGTGCCCGCCGCCGCTGTGCCCGACGGCGGTGACGGCCGCCCGCCGGACCCGCCCCACTCGAGCCGGCGACCACGGACGACAATGGTCGCCGTGCCGTCTCTCCACACCAACCCGCTGTTCACCCGGCTCGCCGACTCCGACCGGATCCTGGTCGCGGGAGCCGGCGGCGGTTTCGACATCTACTCCGGACTGCCGCTGGCTCTCTGCCTCCTGCACCAGGGCAAGGACGTGTACTTCGCGAACCTGTCCTTCAGCGCGCTCGCCGGTCTCCCCGCCGACGACTGGGCCGCGGACGATCTGGCCGTCGTCGCTCCCGACACCGCTCCGCACCAGGACTACTTTCCCGAACGGACCCTCGCCCAGTGGCTGCACCGGCACGGCTACCCGTCCACCGTGTACGCCTTTCCGCAGACCGGTGTGCGCCCGCTGCGCGCTGCTTACCGAGCGTTGATCGAACGGCACGCCATCGACGCCGTGGTACTGGTCGACGGCGGCACGGACATCCTGCTGCGCGGTGACGAAGCCGGCCTCGGCACACCGGAGGAGGACCTCGCCGGCGTGGCCGCGCTCGCCGCGCTGGACGACGTACCGAATCGGCTCGTGGTGTCGATCGGGTTCGGTGTGGACGCCTACCACGGCGTCAACCACGTACAAGTACTGGAGAACATCGCCGCCCTGGAGCGCGACGGCGCCTACCTCGGGGCGTTCTCCCTGCCGCGCGCGACCCGTGAAGGCGCGCTGTACCTGGACGCGGTGGCGCACGCCCAGCAGCACACCCCCGACCACCCCAGCATCGTGAACGGTTCCATCGCGGCGGCCGTGCAAGGCTCCTTCGGCGACGTCCGGTTCACCGACCGCACCCGGGACAGCGAGTTGTTCGTCAACCCGCTGATGTCGCTGTACTTCGCGTTCGACCTGCCGGGCCTGGCGTCCCGCTGCCTGTACCTCGACCGCATCGAGGAAACCTACCTGATGCGCCAAGTGCACTCCCGCATCGCGGAGTTCCGTGAAACGACGGTGACCCGTCCGCCCCGCAGCTTCCCTCACTGACGGACCGTTCCGGGGCGTGGTGGTGCAGGCTGCACCACCGACCGGCGTGCTGGCCCCCTCGTGCCGCACCGGGCTTCTTCCTACGGTGGCGGGCACAGGGGATTCACCCCTGTGCCCCCACTCCGAGGAGCCGGACGACCATGGCAGCAACGACCAGGACCCGCCCCCGAAACCCGCTCGGCCACCGCGTCGTGACCACCACCCTGGTCACCGCGCTCGCCGGCCTCGGCCTGATGACCCCGGCGGCCGGCGCCACCGAGACAGTCCGGGACCCCCTACGGCAGCAGGCGGACGCGATACAGCGGACGGGCACCGTGGGCGTGGTCGCCCGGTCCGCCGGCCCGCACGGTTCCCGCTACGCCACCGCCGGCGTCGCCGACCAGCGGACGGGGCGCGCCGTGCACCCCCGCGACAAGTTCCGCATCGCCAGTGCCACCAAGACCTTCGTGTCCACAGTCGTGCTGCAACTGGTCGGCGAGGGGCGCCTCTCCCTCGACGACACCGTCGAGGCCCTGCTGCCGGGAGTGGTGACCGGCAACGGCAACGACGGCAGCAGGATCACCGTCCGGCAGTTGCTGAACCACACCAGCGGCCTGTTCAACTACACCGCCGACTTTCCCGCGTTCACCGACGCCGCGGCCTTCCGGGCGGGGCGCTTCGACACCTGGACGGACTCCCGGCTCGTGGCCATCGCCATGCGGCACGCGCCGAACTTCGAACCCGGCACCCGGTGGGAGTACTCCAACACCAACTACACCCTCGCCGGAATGATCATCGAGAAGACGACCGGGCACAGTTGGCAGCGCGAGGTGACACGGCGCATCATCCGCCCACTGGACCTGCGCGACACCTCCGCCCCCGTCACCCACCCGGCCATCCCAGGGCGTCACTTGAGGGGATACTCCGCCTTCGGCGGGGACCGGCCGATCGACGTCACGCTCCTCAACCCGAGCGGTGCCGGTGCCGCCGGCGGCATGATCAGCACCACCGCCGACCTGACCAGGTTCTACTCGGCACTGATGCGGGGCAGGCTGCTCGCGCCCGCCGAACTGACCGAGATGAAGACAACGGTACGGGCCGAGGAACTGGACGTGGTCTGGCCCGGCGCGCGTTACGGACTCGGTCTGATGCGGGTCGACCTCACCTGCGGCGGGAGCTACTACAGCCATGCCGGGGACATCCCCGGCTACATGACCCGCAACGGGTTCAGCGAGGACGGCCGCCACGCGGTCGTCGTGGGGGTGACCGGCGACGGCTCCGCCCCCGACCTCGCCACCATGGAGGTCACCAACACCCTGATCGACGAGCAACTGTGCGCCGCCAAGCCCCGATAGCGCCCCCCTGTCCGGCTGAGTGTGACTGAGCACGTTCCTGATCGCCACCCCACCCGTTCGTGATCACGTACGACGGCTGCTGCGTCGGTAACGATTGCACAACTTGCGAAAACTGTTGGTTGCCTCTTGTTCATTTAGAGCGGTACATCTTGCTCCTGCTTCGCGGATGGCCCATTAGTTTGCGCAAACTATCAGTAGCTGGATCACTGACGACAGATCAGGGAGTTTCCACGATGACGAGGAAAACCCGCAGCGCGACGGCTGCCGCGATCGGCTTGTGCATCGCGCTCGCCGCCGCCGGCTGCGCCGGCGGCGGCGACGGCAGCGGTTCGTCCGATGGCCAGGGCACGGTGACCCTCTGGACGAACGCGATGGAAGGGCGCGGTGCGCAGTACTGGAAGGACGCCGCGAAGGCGTACCAAGCGCTGCACCCGGACGTCACGATCAAGATCCAGTCGGTCCAGAACGAGGACCTCGACGGCAAGCTGCAGAACGCGCTCAACTCGAACTCCGCACCCGACATCTTCCTGCAGCGCGGTGGCGGCAAGATGCAGGCCATGGTCGACGCCGGCCAGATCCAGGCACTGGAACTGACCGACACCGACAGGGCGAACGTGGGCGAGGCGGCCCTCGAGGGCGTCTCGATCGACGGCAAGGTCTACGCGATGCCGCTCGACACGCAACCCGAGGGCATCTACTACAGCAAGGACCTGTTCGAGAAGGCCGGGATCACCTCGCCGCCGACCACGATGGACGAGCTCAAGGACGCCGTCGCGAAGCTGAAGGCGATCAAGGTCGCGCCGATCGCGGTCGGCGCCAAGGACGCCTGGCCGGCCGCGCACTGGTACTACAACTTCGCCCTGCGCGAGTGCAGCCAGGAAACCATGCAGGAGGCCGCCAAGTCGCTCACGTTCGACGACCCGTGCTGGACCGAGGCCGGCGAAGACCTCGCCGAACTCCTGGAGACCGAACCCTTCCAGAAGGGTTTCCTGACGGCGACGTCGCAGCAGGGCGCCGGGTCCTCGGCGGGCATGATCGCCAACCACAAGGCGGCCATGGAACTCATGGGCAACTGGAATCCCGGTGTGATCGCCGATCTGACCCCGGACAAGAAGCCGCTGCCCGACCTGGGCTGGTTCCCCTTCCCCGCCGTGCCCGGCGGCAAGGGTGACCCGACCGCCATCATGGGCGGCGCCGGCGGATACTCGCTCTCCGAGAACGCACCGAAGGAGGCCCTGGGCTTCCTCCGGTTCGTCGTGGCCAAGGAACAGCAGGAGGCCTACGCCGACGCCTTCGACACCATCCCGGTGAACAAGGAAGCCCAGGGGGTCGTCACCGAGCCCTACAACATCTCGGCACTGCAGGCCTTCAACAAGGCCGCCTACTCGATGCAGTTCCTCGACACCGTGTACGGCCAGAACGTCGGCAACGCCATGAACGTCGCCGTCGTGAACCTGATGGCCGGCAAGGGCTCCGCCGCCGACATCGTCAAGGACGTCAAAGCTGCCGCCGAGAAGGGCTGAGTAAGCAGACATGAGCGACACCCTGGGCACTGACACGGCCGACGGCCGCCAGTCGCAGGGCACGCCCGGAGCCGGGGACGCGGCCACGTCCGTGCCCCCGGCTCCGCCACGAGCGGAGGCGCACCGCCGAGGCCGTGCCAGGATGCGACTGGAGATCGCGGTCCTGTCCGCACCGGCGATCATCACGTTCCTGGCGTTCGTGATCTTCCCGGTCGCGCTCGCCGCGTACTACGGCTTCTACCAGTGGAAAGGCTACGGAGAGCCCACCGACTGGGTCGGCCTGGACAACTACAAGCTGATCCTCACCGACCCCGCGTTCCACGACGTCCTGTGGCACAACGGCCTGATCCTGGTGCTCTCCCTGGTCATCCAGGGTCCGCTGGCGATCGTCCTCGCGCTCCTGCTCAACCAGAAGATCCGCGGCCGCTCGACCATCCGCGTCCTGATCTTCGTGCCCTACATCATCTCCGAGGTCATCGTCGGCACCGGCTGGAGCCTGATGCTCCAGAGCAACGGAGCCGTCAACGACCTGCTGCACCGGATCGGCCTGGGCTCCCTGGGAGCCGACTGGATCGCCGACCCGGACCTGGCCATCTGGACGCTGACGGCCATCATCACGTGGAAGTACATCGGCTTCGCGGTGATCCTGATGCTCGCCGGCCTGCAGTCGATCCCCGACGAGATCTTCGAGGCCGCGCAGATCGACGGCGCCTCCTACTGGCAGATCCAGCGCCGCATCACGCTGCCGCTGCTGGGACCGACGATCCGCATCTGGGCCTTCCTGTCGATCATCGGCTCGCTGCAGTTGTTCGACCTCGTCTACATCATCTGGGGCCAGTACGTCTCGGGCACCGCGGGCACCTCGACCATGGCGATCTACATGCTCGCCCAGGGCCGCAACGCGGGCAACTACGGCTACGGCAGCGCCGTCGCGGTCGTGATGTTCGTGATCTCGCTCATCGTCGCGCTGATCTACCAGCGCTTCGTCCTGCGCCGCGACCTCAGGGGCGCCGTCACCGAAGGGACCGTGTGATGAGCGCGACGACCACCACCTCCCGGATGCCCCCCGCGCCGGAGCCGAAGGCACCCACCGGCCGCCGCGACAAACCACAGAAGTGGGGCAGCCCCGTCACCTACTTCATCGCGCTGCTCTTCGTCGGCGTCTGCATCGCACCGGTGCTCTACATCGTGCTCGGCGGATTCCGCACCAACTCGCAGATCACCACGGAACCGGCCGCCCTGCCGCGCCCCTGGGTGGTCGGCAACTACGTCGACATCCTGAAGTCGACGGTGTTCTGGGGCGAGTTCGCCAACTCCCTCATCGTCGCGATCACCAGCACCGCCGGCATCGTCGCCCTCGGTCTGATGGTGAGCTTCGTGATCGCACGCTACGACTTCAGACTCAAGGGCGCGATGTACTCCCTGTTCGCCGCGGGCCTGATGTTCCCGATGGTCATCGCGATCACTCCGCTGTACCTCGTCATCAAGGACCTCGGCCTCGTCGACAACCTGCTCGGCGTGATCATCCCGCAGATCGCCTTCGGTCTGCCGACGACCGTCATCATCCTCGTGCCGTTCCTCAGAGCCATTCCGAACGAGATCGAGGAGGCCGCCGCGATCGACGGCATGAGCCGACTCGGATTCTTCTTCCGCATGGTGGTCCCGCTGTCGCTGCCCGGTGTGGTCACCGTCGGCATCCTCGGATTCGTCGGCAGTTGGAACAACTACCTCCTGCCCCTGTACGTCCTCAACTCGCAGGCGAACTACACCCTGCCGCTCGGCGTCCAGGTGTTCTCCTCGCAGTACTCCACGGACACCGCGAAGGTCCTCGCCTTCACCTCACTCGCCATGCTGCCCGCACTGATCTTCTTCTCGATCTTCGAAAAACGCATCGTCGGCGGCCTCACCGGCGCCGTGAAGGGCTGACACCGGTACCAGGATCTGAACCGGACCGTCCCACGCCCGCCCCTGCCGTGCCCTTCGGCAGGGGCGGGCCCACTGACCGACAGCACCACCCGGCCCGTGACACCCCCGCGCCGCCCCCCGGAAAGGACCGCCGCATTGCCCCGCGCCCACATCGAACTCGACAGGCAGGCCGTCATCGCTCCTGTCCGGCGCCGCACCTTCGGCTCGTTCGTCGAGCACCTCGGCCGCTGCGTGTACACCGGGCTCTACGAGCCCGGACACCCGAGCGCGAACGACGACGGGTTCCGCATGGACGTCGTCGAACTCGTCAGAGAACTCGGCAGCACGACCATCCGCTACCCGGGCGGCAACTTCGTCTCCGGGTTCCGCTGGGAGGACTCCGTCGGCCCACGCGAAGAACGCCCGGTACGCCGCGACCTCGCCTGGCGCTCGCTCGAATCGAACCAGGTCGGCCTCGACGAGTTCGCCAGGTGGCTCAAGCTCACCGACTCCGAGCTGATGCTGGCGGTCAACGTGGCCACACGAGGCATCCTGCCCGCCCTGGACCTGCTCGAGTACGCCAACCACCCATCCGGCACGGCGCTGTCGGACCTGCGCGTCGCCAACGGCACACCGGAACCGCACAACGTGCGCATGTGGTGCCTCGGCAACGAAATGGACGGCCCCTGGCAGACCGGATTCATGACGGCGGACGACTACGGCAAGATGGCCGCCCGTACCGCCGCCGCGATGAAGAGGGCCGACAAGGACCTCGAACTCGTCGTCTGCGGCTCCTCCGGATCCACGATGCCCACGTTCGGCGACTGGGAGCGCACCGTACTCGAGCACACCTACGACCACGTCGACTACGTCTCGTGCCACGCGTACTACCAGGAACACGACGGCGACCTCGGCTCCTTCCTCGCCTCGGCGATCGACATGGACTACTTCATCGACACCGTCGTCGCGACTGCCGACCACGTGGGGCACAAGAAGCGCTCCCGCAAGAAGATCGACGTCTCCTTCGACGAGTGGAACGTCTGGTACCTCAAGGAGCACCAGGAGTCCGAGAAGATCCACGACGAGTGGCGCCACGCCCCCCGGCTCCTGGAGGACACCTACACGGTGGCGGACGCCGTCGTCGTCGGCAACCTGCTGATGACGCTCCTGCGCCGCAGCGACCGCGTCACCTCGGCGTCCCTCGCGCAGCTCGTCAACGTGATCGCTCCGATCATGACCGAGCCCGGTGGCCCGGCCTGGCGCCAGACGACCTTCTACCCGTTCTCGATCACGAGCCGGCTCGCCTCCGGCGAGGTGGTCCGACCCCTGATCGAGGCGCCGACGTACGACACGGCGCGCTACGGAGAGGCATCCGTCGTCGACGCCGTCGCGACCGTCGACGAGGACCGGGCCGCGGTCTTCCTGGTCAACCGCGACCTGGCGGAAGCCGCGCGGGTCACGATAGATGTGCGCAGCTTCGGCTCCTCGCGCATCACCGAGGCGGTCACGCTCGCCGACTCCGACGTGTACGCGAAGAACACGCTCGCCCGGCAGGACCGGGTGATCCCGGCCGCGAACGCCGGCGCGGCACTCGCCGACGGCCTGCTCACCATCGAACTGCCGCCGACGTCGTGGACGGCGGTCGCTCTCCGGTGAGCGACGACACGAGCCCCGCTCAGGAGCCGGCTCCCCTCCGGCGCGGCGCCCCGGCCCGTGAATCGCCGGATCCGGTCGCCGAGCGCCGCGAGGTGACCTGTGCGGTGCGCGATGGAACACGGCTTCGGACCGTCCTGCTGGTTCCGCACGGGACCGGGCCGTGGCCGGCCCTGCTGACCCGCCATCCCTATGACGTGACCCGTGAGGAACACGACGGGATGCTCGACGTCGGGCGCCTCGTCGCCGCCGGTTACCTCGTCGCGCTCCAGGACGTACGGGGCCGCTTCGGCTCCGAGGGCGTCTTCGACCCCTGTGCGCAGGAGGTGGCCGACGGCGCCGACGCCGTGGCCTGGCTCGCGGCACGTCCCGAATGCACCGGCACCGTCGGAATGTGGGGCGCGTCCTACGCCTCGGACACCCAGTTCAGCGCCCTTCTGGGAGGCGCCCCGGCTCTGCGGGCGATCGCTCCCGCCATGACGCCGGCGATGTCGGCGCTTGACGGTTTCCGGTTCCGCGGTGGGGTGCCGGAGATCGGAAGCACCCTCGCGTGGACGCACTACGCGATCGCCCCGGACATGATCACGCGCATCGGCTCCGCCCGCGAACGGGAGGCCGAGCGGAAGCGGTGGGAAGCGACCGAGCGAGCGATCGCGACCCGCGACGCGTTCCGGGCCGGAACCCCGCATGCCGGATGGGACGCCGAGGCGATCGTCGGGTGGGGTCTGGACCGGTTGCGGGAGCCGCTCGGGTCGGCACGTCACCGCGATGGGAAGATCGTCGACCGGATCGATGCGGTCGACATCCCGGTCTTCCTGGTCGGCGGGTGGTTCGACGTCTTCCTGGGATCGACCCTGGAGATCTACCGGCGGCTGCTGCGCCGCGCGAAGGACACCGGCGGGCCGGTGCCTCGCCTTCTGGTCGGCCCCTGGACGCATGACGACATGTCGGGCCGGACAGCCGGTGCGGACTTCGGGCCGGGCGCGTCCGCCGACGATCTCGGCGGCAGCGGAGACCTCACCGCGCAGCACGTGCGGTGGTTCGACACCGCCCTGCGCGCGGGCGCGACGGACATGCCGCCGGTGCGCGTGTTCCTGATGGGCTCGAACCGGTGGATCGAACTGGACGAGTTCCCCCCACGCGCCACACGGACGCTCGAGCTGTACTTGAACACCGGGGGAACGCTCGCGACCGAACCCGCCGAGAGCGGTGAACGGCGGCTGACCAGCGATCCGGCGTCCCCGGTGCCGACGTGCGGCGGTGCGGTCCTCCTCTTCGCGCCGTTCGAGGCGGGACCCGCCGACCAGGCGGCGATCGAGGCGCGGCAGGACGTGGTCTCGTGGCGCACCGTGCCGCTCGCCGAGGAACTCACGGTGATGGGCGCGGTCCGTGCCGTCGTCCACCTCGCGACCACGGGAACGGACGCGGATGTGGTCGTGCGGCTGTGCGACGAGCACCCGGACGGCAGCAGCCGCGTCGTCACCGACGGCGTGCAGCGGGGGTCGGCGCGGTCCGTCGACCCGGTCACGGGCCTGGGCGACAGACGGCCGGTCGAGCCCGATCAGGAGCAGGAGTTCGTCGTGGACCTCTGGTCGACAGCACACACGTTCCTGCCGGGCCACCGGGTGCGCGTCGACATCGCACCGAGTTCGTCACCCCGCTGGGACGTCGGACGCAATGCCTTCGATCCGGCCGGGGCGACCACGGAGCCCACCGCGGCGGAATACACGATCCGTCATGGCGCCGCCCACCCGAGCCGCCTCGTCCTCCAGGCCGTGCCGACAGCACCGCGATGAGGCCGACCGGAACACGCCTGCCCGCGTCACCGGAACACGCCTGCCCGCGTCATCGGCATGGCGTTGCGGTTGCCGGGGCGGGCCCGGTGGAGGCCCGGACGACCAGCTCGGTGGCCAGTTTCATGCGGGCGGGGGACCGGGCGCCGCCGTCCTCGCCCCGGGATAGCTCGATCAGGAGCTTGACCGCCGCGGCGCCCAACTCGGTGCTGGGTTGTCTGACGGTCGTCAGCCCGGGGGTGATGTACTGCGCCTCGGGCAGGTCGTCGAAGCCGATGACACTGATGTCCTCGGGAACCCGCAGGCCCCGGGCAGCCAATGCGTCGTAGACGCCGAGTGCCATGGAGTCCGCGCAGGCGAAGATCCCCGTGATCCCCGGATCGCCGTCGAGCAGGGTGTGGGTGGCGGTCGTCGCCTTGGCACGGTTCCATCCGCCGTGGGCCACCGACACCGTGGCACTGCCGGCGGTCGCCGTGTCGGCCGCCGCACGGAAACCGTCGACGCGCGCCCGGCTGAAGAGATGGCGGGCATGGCCGGCGACCACCCCCATCCGCACATGGCCGAGGGACAGAAGGTGCTCGGCGGCCATACGGCCACCCTCCCAGTTCGCCACGCCGACGCTCGACACCCCTGACGGCGGTGTGCTCATCGGGTCGATCAGCACCACGGGGACACCTGCGGCGAAGAGGGTGCCGAATTGCGCCGATGCGGGATCGACCAGCGTCCCGATCACGCCGAGGGCGCGCCTCCTCAGAACCCGCGACACCCAGTCGCCGTGCGGCTCGGCGAGCGTCAGTACGACATCGAGTCCCGCTGCGGCCGCTTCTCGCCCGACCCCGGCTATCAGCAGGTTCGCCCATGACCCCTCGAAGTGGGTGACCACGAGGTCGAGCACGTTGGACCAGCCGTTCTCGTCCCGCACGCTCTCGCCCTTGGACCCGGCCCGGCGGGTGTAGCCGACGGCCTGCACGGCTTCCATGACCTTCGCGCGCGTCTCCGCCGAGACGTCGGTTCCGCCTCGCAGCACCTTGGACACGGTGGGCACGCTCGTACCGGCGGTCTTGGCCACCAAGGACAGTGTGGGGCGCGATCCGGCTGGTCGAGGGGGCATGGGGGACAGGTTAGCCCAACCGGCGAGGTGGCCTTCCGGGGACCGGGGAGGCACCTCGGCCGGGGCCGAGCCGGCTGCGGGCGGGCGCCCCTCGGTATGCGGCACCCGCCCGCACACCGGGCGTCACACGGACGGCGCCGGGACCGGGGCGTACTCGAACCAGTCGAAGGCGACCGCGCCCTCTGTGGCGTACATGCCGATCACCCGGCCGGTGAAGCCGCAGGCGACCTCGGTGGACAGGTAGCGCCCGTCCAGCTCGGCGAGCGGCCGGGCGTCCGGGGCGTCGGGATCGCCGAGCCAGAAGGCGATGGTGTCGGGGCCCGTGGTACCGCCGTCGGTGAGTTCGGGCGACGCGGGCACGAGGTCTGACGTCCGGATCGTCACGGTGAGGGACAGCGGCCCGGCCGGGACCGGCCGGCGGGCCACGGTCTGGCGCAGCGGCCCGATCCGGGCGACGACGCCGACCTCCCCGCCCCCGGCCTCCACCTCGTAGTGGTGGGCCTCGTCCAGGCGTACGCAGAGACCACCGCGTCCCGTACCCGGGTCGATCACGGCGGTGACGCGGCAGTCGTGGTGCTGCTGGCGGCGGCCGACGAAGGTGTACCCGGGGCGGTCGAGGGTGGGGCCGGTGGCGCTGAGGACCAGCCAGCCAGGGTGCTCGGTGAGCGACCAGGAGCCCTCCGGGCGGACGAACGGCGAGATCCAGTGAGGCGCGAGAGCGGCCCCGTCGAAGTCGTCGCGGGCGGGCGGGGCCGGAACGGGATGCCAGGCACCGCCCGGGGCCGCGTGGCTCTCGGGAACGGGCGCGACGACGGGCCAGCCGTCCTCGTCCCACTCCACAGGGGTCAGGAACGTTTCGCGGCCGAGCACGTGCACGTCGGGCGTGAAGCCGCGGGGGCGGACGCCGAGCAGCACCATCCACCAGCTGCCGTCGGGAGCCTGCACCAGGTCGGCGTGGCCGGTGTTCTGGACGGAACGGGCGGTACCGCTGTGGGAGAGCAGGGGGTTGGCGGGTGCGCCTTCCCAAGGGCCGCGCGGCGAGCGGCTGCGGGCCATGGACACGCTGTGGCTGCGTTCCGTGCCGCCTTCCGCGATCAGCAGGTACCACCAGTCGCCGATGCGGTAGAGGTGCGGCGCCTCGGGGTACTTGAGGCCGCTGCCCGACCACGTGGCGAAAGGCCCCTCCAGCACCTCGCCCTCGACCGGGTCGATCCTGGCCATGTTGATGCCCCCTTCGGGGCCGGAGAAGGCGCACCAGCAGGTGCCGTCCTCCTCCCACGCCAGGTCGGGGTCGATCCCGGTCAGGTCGATCCACACCGGGTCGCTCCACGGCCCCTCGGGCCGCTCGGCCGAGACGACGAAGTTGCCGCCACCGTCGACATTGGTGTTGATGACCCAGTAGCGGCCGTCGTGGTGGCGGATCGTGGGGGCGTAGAGGCCTCCGGACGCCTTGGCGCCGGGGAGGGGCAACGGCAGTTGCCCGGGCCGGTCGAGCACGTTGCCGATCTGCTCCCAGTGCACGAGATCCTTGCTGTGGAAGAGCGGCAGCCCGGGGAAGTACTCGAAGCTGGAGCACACCAGGTAGTAGTCGTCACCGACCCGGCACACGCTCGGATCGGGGTGGAACCCGCTGATCACAGGGTTGTCGTACATATGCACGGAAATGTCTCCCCTTCGGGCCGCCGGGCGCCGTGAAGCGAGTCTAGGCGAGCGTTCGGTTCTCGGTTGTCCCTTCGGTTCGCGGTCCGGGCGCCGCGCCGGTCCGGGGTGGCTCCGCGGGCGGGGCGGCGACCCATGGCGTCGATCACCGCGGGGGACCATGGCTTCGGAGGGGGTGGGCAGGGTCTCGTGGCCCGGGCCGGGCGGCGGTGGTGCATCAACCGACCCGGGCGCTTGCTCAAGGTCTCACTGAAGCGCAGGTTGTTACGTGCTTGCCGAACTCCCCTGTTAACCGCGCCCAACCGAAACGGCGAGGCTAACCGCTCCTTCCCTGTTCGGATTCCGCGAGCCGGAGATTCATCGCCCACACGGCCGGGCCGCCGCCGCTGTCGGTGCGGCTCATGACTTGGAAGCCGTGTCGTTCGTACAGGCGGACGTTGCGAGCGTCGGATGTCTCGAGTCTCACCTCCTTCGCGCCACGCCGGCTCACGTCATGGAGGGCATGCGCGATGAGCGCGCTGCCGAGCCCCCTGCCTTGATGGCTCGGACGCACGCCGAGTGTTTCCAAGGTCCACGCCCCCGTGGCGGATTGGGAATCGGTGAGGCGACCGATTCTTTCACCGTGCAGTGCAATGATCTGCTCCACAGTCGATTTGCTCGGCTCGGCCGCATTCGGCGGTAGCAATGCGGCTGCACCGGCATGCCCCTGCGTCACGAAGACGACGCCGTGTTGGAGGGCGTGACGGAGGTACAGTCCTTGCAGTCCGCGGAGCCGCTTGGCGTAGTCGTCTTCCGGGATCACCCACCTGGTCCATGGATAGTTCATGAACGCGATGGTGAGTGTTTCCACGGCAGGAGCAAGGTCTTCGATGGTTGCGAGACGTGTATCGGCTTTCACGGCGACTCTTTCGTGACCGTTCAACGGTCTTTTCGTGTCTTCAGGTTCCGGAGGCGATGATCTCTCTAAGTGCCTCCACATGACGGTTGAATGCTCGGCGACCCTCATCGGTGACGCCTACCCAGGTTCGGTTTCGTCTGCCCGCGGATTCTTCGTGGACCTCGACGAGTCCAGCGTCCCGCATCGCAGCCAACGTGTGGGACAGGGTGGAGTCGCCGACTTCCAGCAGGTCGGCAAGGAACCGCAAGTCCACGTCTTCCAGGTTGCACAATGCTGCGATAAGGGAAAAACCCAGGGGTGGGTGGATGAGCGTATCCAGGTCTTTGCTCGGATGGCTCATTTTCGGGAACTCGCAGGAAAACAGGCAAGGATCGGACTGATCGCGATGACGCCGGCAAGCACCCACCACCATGGCGACGAGGCGCCCACCAGTTGCAACGCCGGACCAAACATGAGTGTGTACAGCGCAAACCACGTCGCTACCGCTGTTCCCATGTTGCGCAGACCGTTTCTCGGTGCGGACCGGCGGTGCAGAGAAGCGGTACTCCAGAGGGAAAGTGTAGCGAGCAGCCACAGTGCAAACGCGTTCCAATACGGCACAGTTGCGACGTCGATCAAGAGTGTGAACGCCAGCGCGAACGCTGCTTGCAGGAACACAAACCACTTGAACCATCGAGTTGCACGGTGCGCTTTCACGGCGATCTCCTCGCCGGCCGCCATACGGGTGATCGCGTCATCGACAGAGAAGTGAAGGTCGGTCATTCGGTCGATTCATCCTCTATGAAGTAGTGTCGTAGATTCCTCGGTGGCCAGGGCATGCGCGGCTGACGGGCCAGGCGTTCCCCGGAGGCGGGGTCCCGTACGGGGGAGGCTGCCGCGGGCCTGGTGCCGTCCCGGCTGGTCACCGACTGCGGCTGTGGAACAAGGGCGTTGCCGTCGCACCGGCAGGTCGGTCGCAGCCGACGGGGACCGGGCGGTCGGCGCATCACCTGTGTTCGGTGAGGTGTTCACCCTCGCCCGGCCTCTGCTCCGACGCCCACAGCCCGTATCCGGCCCGACTGGGCCGGCGGCACGACCGCGCTCTCCGGAGGGCCGACCTCAGCGTCGATGCCGATGGGGCCGTCCGGGCTCTCGCGGGAGCGCGGACGGCACGTTCATGCCATCGGATCCGCGAAAGCGGGCCGCGTGCCGTATTTCCCGACCGCTTCGGGGTCGAGGGACACCCCGAGTCCGGGGCCGGAGGGGATGTCAAGGTAGCCGTCGTCGTCGAGTCGCCAGCTCTCCGCGACCAGATCGTCTACGTAGGCCGACCCGGTCTTGTACTCGACGAGGTCGGTGGACACCAGGGCGGACGAGAGCTGCAGGTCGGCGGCGAGGCCGACGGCCGTGTTCCATCCGTGCGGGATCAGACGGATGCCGAGGTCCTGGGCCTCCCAGCCGATCCGGCGCGACTCGCTCAGACCGCCTCCCTTCGTGGTGTCGGGCTGGACGATGTCGAAGGCGCGGCGTTGCAGATAGGGGGTGAAACTCTGCCTGCGGGTGAGGACCTCGCCACCGCTGATCGGGACGGGTGACCCCGCACGCAGTTCGGCGAAACCGTTGAGGTCGTCCGGCGCGAGTGCTTCCTCGAACCATGCGACGTCGTAGTCGGCGAGCATTCGCGCAGTTCGTTTCGCCCAGGCCAGATCACCGGGGAAGAAGCCTTCGGAGCCGCCGGCGTCGACGGCGAGCAGCCGGTCGCCGATCGCGGCGCGGGCGGCGGCGACGGTGCGCTCGTCCGTGGCGGCGTCCACCCGTCCGAACTTCCACCAGCCGATTTTGAAGGCGGTGAACCCTTGCTCCACGAGTGCGGTGAGGTTGTCCGTCATCGGTCCGGCCTCGTCCATGAGCACCGACGCGTAGGGGCGCACCCGGTTGCGGTGGCGCCCGCCGAGCAACCGGCCGACCGGCTGGCCGAGCGCCTGACCGGCGATGTCCCACAGCGCGATGTCGATGGCGCTCGTCGCGTGCGTGAGCGAGCCGCCCCGGCCCATCCAGAACGCGGTCTGGTGCAGCGTTTCGGCGATCCGTTCGACCTCCACCGGGTCTTGTCCGACGAGGTGCGGGAGCAGGAGGTCGACTGCTCCGCGGACGAGGTCCTCGGTGGTGAACGCGCTTCCGACGCCCGTGACGCCTTCGTCGGTGTGGACGGCGACGAGTGTGTGCACGACATCGTCCGGGCGTAGTTCGTTCGACCAACCCCCCTCGGGGGTCGCCCCGCGAAGACCGCATGTCTCGATTCTGGTGATCTTCATGAACGCCTCTCATGACGGATGTCATCGCCGCGGGCGCCGACGAGACGGCGGCGACTGTGTTCGGGACCGTACCTGACGGTGAGGTGCATTGTCGACAATCGACGATTCAGCTACAGTCTGCCGAACCGTCCGCCGCGAAAGCGCCCGGGCGGCGAAACGTCATCCACACCTCCACGGACCCACACCCGTCACCGAATGGAGCCGTTGCACTTGATTGTCGACAAAGTACGATCCTGTTACGCTCCGGCCATGTCCGGTCTTCCCCCGTTCCCCCCGCTTCCCGCCGCCTCGCTCGCCTCCCGCCGCGAAACCGTCGCAGACGCCCT
Source organism: Streptomyces viridosporus T7A (assembly GCF_008704515.1). Classification (NCBI taxonomy): domain Bacteria; kingdom Bacillati; phylum Actinomycetota; class Actinomycetes; order Kitasatosporales; family Streptomycetaceae; genus Streptomyces; species Streptomyces viridosporus. Next base: position 564,468 of record NZ_CP023700.1, on the reverse strand, counting down.
GCGCGAGGCCATCACTTCGGGCCGTCTCCAAGCGGGCCAGAAGCTCACGGAATCGGGAGTCGCCGACCATCTGGGAACCAGCCGGGCACCGGTCCGTGAGGCGCTGCGCCAGCTGGAGCAGGAGGGCTTGGTGATTTCCTATCCGTACCGCGGTACGGAGGTGCTCGGCGTCTCCCAGGAAGAGATCGAGAACGTCCTGGTACCGGTCCGCATCTCCCTGGAGAAGTTCGCCTTCCGCAAGGCGATGCCCCGTTTGACCGACGCGGACTACGCCCACCTCCAGTCGCTCGTCCGCACCATGGAGGAGGCGGCCGAGGCGGCCGACGCGGCGCTGCTCGCCGACGAGGACATCCGCTTCCACGAGGCGGTCGTGACCTTGTCCGGACAGCAGCACTGCCTGCAGATCTGGCGGTCGATCCAACCCCGCGTGCGCGCCTACTTCCGGCGCGACGCGAGCCACTACTCGGACGCGGCCGTGGTCGCCGAACAGCACCGCGAGCTCATCCACGCACTCCGGGCGGGTGACGAGCAGGCCCTGGACCGCGCCGTCACCGCTCACATCAACACCCATTTCAAAGGTGCACCGGACCCCTCCGAATGACCAGGACGATCTTGATCACCGGCGGTGCAAGCGGCATCGGCCGCGCCACCGCGTTCGAAGCCGCACGCCGGGGTTGGGCTGTCGGCATCCTCGACCACGACGGCGGGAGCGCCGAGCGGGCGGCGGTCGAAGCCCGGCGGATCGGCGCCCGCAGGGTCTGGTCGGCCTCGGCGGACGTCACCGACGAACGGGAACTCGTCGACGCCTTCGGCGCAGCGGGCACCGCGCTGGGCCAGGTGGACGGGGTGGCCGCGAGCGCCGGCATCGAACTCAACGCGCCCCTGCCGCACATGCCCCTGGACACGTGGTGCCGCGTTCTCGACGTGAATCTCACCGGCACCTTCCTGACCGTGCGCACAGCCGCCCGAGCCCTGCGGGACGCCGGGCGGCCGGGCTCCATCGTGTGCGTGTCGTCTCCTTCCGCCTTCGTCGGCTTCGCGGGCGGCTCGAACAGCGCATACGGGGCGTCCAAAGGCGGAGTCTCCGCGTTCGTCCGGGCCGCTGCCATCGACCTCGCCCCTCACGGCATCCGCGTCAACGCCGTCGTGCCCGGTGCCACCGATACGCCCATGCTCTACTTCGGCCTCGACGGTGACGAACTCGAAGCGGAGCGCACGCGCCTGAGAGAGGCCGCAGCACGACAGATCCCGCTCGGACGGATGGCCGATCCCGCCGAGATCGCAGATGCCGCCGCCTGGCTCCTCTCCGACGATTCCTCATATGTCACAGGCAGTCACCTGGTGTGCGACGGCGGCCTCATGGCCAAGAGCGCGAACGACTTCTGACACATCCCGAAACCCGCCCGATACTGCAGCCGTAGTTGCTGTGACCGGTGATCCGGCTGGTTGTCGTGCTGGCCGTGGGCGGAGGTGTCACGGTTGACGAGGTGCATTGTTGTGCTACCGGGGCTGGATGTGCTGCATGGCTGGATCGACCGGTGCTTCCACAGGTCGGAGCCGCGCGAGCGGGCACGGCGGTGTCTGCGCGGGTGCTCGCACCGCTGGCGCGCAAGAACGGCTGGACGCCGATCCGGGCGGACGCGCGGATCGGCGACGAGGGCGGTTTTGCCGCCAAGCCGGCCCTCACCCGGGCGAGGTTGGCGAGGGCGGTGGACGCCGGGGTGCCGTTTTCGGTGGGTGACCGGGGACGAGACCTACGGCTTGTGAGGTTGCCGTAGTGGTCGGCTCCGGAAATCCTTCGGGGTTGACTCCGGAGCCGGTGTCGTGTCCGGCGCCTACTCAGCTGAGCTCAGGGCCGCTGCCGGAACGGGGCGAGCGTGGCGCGCACGAGATCGGCGGCGCCCCAGTCGGGGTCGAACTGGGCGATCACGGCCAGGTGCTGGCGCAGCTGGAGGATCGGCATGCGTTCGCGCCAGTCGCGGTCGAGCCCGGTCAGCTCGGCGTACAGCTCGAAGAACACGTGTGCCTCGGGCGGCGGCGCCGTCGTCCACAGGTGGGCCAGGTCGACCTCGGCCCACGTGTACGACACGGCCGGGTCGATCAGCGCGGGCCGCCCGTCGGCGGCGGCCATGACGTTCTGCGCCCACAGGTCGCCGTGCGTCAGGCACGCGGGCCTGACGGGCAGCAGCTCGGGCAGCCGGTCGCACAGCCGCTCCAGCGCCGACCGGTCCGCGGCGTCGAGCGCCTCCTGGACGCGACGCTCGCCGAGCCAGCGCAGCAGACGGTGCTGGGCGAAGAACTCGAACCCGTCGTCGTCCCAGGTGTTGACCTGCCGACGACGGCCCAGCCAGTTGTCCCGGTGCCACCCGAATCGGGGGTACCGCGTGGTGGTGTGCAGGTGGGCGAGCGCGTGCGCGAACTGCTCCCAGAAGGCCTCGGTGCCCGGCCGGGGCTGCAGCACGGACAGTACGAGCAAGTCGCGGTCCGCGAGAATGACCTCGGGCGTGGCGACGCCGCCCGCCTCGCGCAGCACGGTGAGCCCTTCGGCTTCCGCGGTGAAGGCGTCGTCCGACGGCGGCTCGCCGAACGCCTTGACGAACACCGGCGTGCCGTCACCGCGGCGCGCGAGCCCCGCGGTCGCGGCGAGGCCTCCAGTGGCCGGCTCGGCCGCGACGACGTCGGTCAGGCCGGCCGCATGCAGGCGTTCGAGCAGGAAGGACATCGTGTCTGTCACGGGTGTGCTCCTGTCGTCGTAGTCGAAATCAACGAGGGTGGATCCGTGCCCGGATGCCGGGGGCGGTGAGGTAGAGGGCGCAGGCACAGTCGAGGGCTTCTTCGGGGGTGCCGGCGGAGCCGCCGTAGCGCAGACGCATGAGTTTGATGGACTCGCCATCGGCCAGTTGCCGTCGACGTAAGCGAAGCTCCGGTTCACGCGTCGTGGTTGAACCAGATGGAGATCCGCTTCACCGTCGTCCAGCGCAAGGTCGCCTCACCCAGCGGCTTCCCCGACCTCACCCAGGTCGGGGGCCGGCTCCGAGCATTCGAAGACCGCTACAACGCCCCAGCACAGCCGTTCCGGTAGAAGTATCACCACCTCCGACCTGGACGATCTGCTGGCCAGACTCAACCGGCACACCACCGATCACCAGCAAGAATCCTCCGTCGCACTGGCGACTTGAACAACCTCCGAAGAACTTCGAGCGCCGACCACTTTAGGCACTGTCCGGCGGACCATACGACCTTCTGACCGGTGGCTCGTTGGTTCGGTGCGTGCTGGTGAGAGAGGCCCACCGGGAGAGATCCCGCAGGGCCTCCCGGCCGTTCATGTGCCGGTGCCGCTGTCGGGCCCCGCTGATATACGTGAGCCATGGCCACCTTCCGTGATTTTTACTTCAAGCTCGTTGTCGTCGAGAAGCTCATGTACCGGGACAAGACTCTGACCCCCGCGTTCAGCCTTGAGCAGCACATGCGGGAGCGCGGTGTCGAGGACCTGGACGACTATGTGGAGGAGAACGAACTCGAGTTCACGATCCTCGACGAGGCCAGGGCCTACTTCGAGGCGCTGGAGATACCCGAGGAACTTCTGGCCACCGTGGAGGAGTTGACTTTCGATGGCGGGCTCCGGGTCTACATCGAGTGCGCTCCGGTCTGGGACGGCGAGGACGACCTGTTCGACGTGCGCTCCCTGGACGATCTGGACCTGCTGCCGAACCTCAAACTCGTCACCGGGGCTCGGGGCTTGGAGCACATGTGCCCGGGAGCAACGGACATCCTTGCGGCCCGGGGTGTCACGGGACGCTATTAGTGGTGCTTCGTCAGGTTCTGGGTCTGGTTCTGTTGCGGGGCAGGGTGCGTCCGTAGGTGGTGCGGGTGCCGGTCCAGCACCTCAGCAGGTCCTGGAGGACGTCCAGGACCTGGTGGAGGGGCAGGCCGGCGTGCGGACTTCTGGGTCGAGCCGCCGGAGGGTGAGGAAGGCCTGGGCGGCGGTGACGAGGGGGACGTGGTGGTGCCGGCCGCGCCCGGTGCGGCCCTCGAAGTGGTCGAGTCCGAGGCCGTGCTTGAGTTCGCGGTAGTCGTGCTCGATCCGCCAGCGGCGCTGTCACGTTGGCTGACCGGCCTGGGACGATCTTGGAGTTGATCGTGCCGGGGGGCTCGTGTCGTCCGCGCCGCTGTCGTACAAGGGCCATCGGTACCCGGTGGAGGGGACCGGGGCCCCGCGCTGCCGGTCGTCTCGATGTGAGTGGTCCGCGTCGAGCGGCGTCAACGTTTCTCATAGGGGGCGTCGGCCGGCAGTGTCGGGAACGTGCCGGTGCCCGCGCCGCGCGATAGGCGTCTTCACGGGCCGCGCTGTAGAACCGGGCGAGGGTGGTGGGAAGAGCAGCAGGGCGGCGGCGGGCAGAGCGAGAAGCCGTGCAAAGCGCGGGGCGGCTGCGTGGGGGTGGCCGTGGTCGTGCGCGTCTTCGTCCGGTTCACGTCCTCGGCCGCGTGTACGGTGCTTACCCGCGCCGTTCGTGCTCTCGCCACCCCCATAGGCCAAGGGGCCGTACGTGCCGTGGGCAGCCGCAGCCATTCCTCACGCCCGAAGCGGGCCCACGGCCACCCCACGGCCGCTGTCAGCGGCCCAGCGGGTCCTCCCAGGCGCGGTCACCCGGGGCCGCCAGGGCCAGGTGACCGCCGTCGTCGAGGGGGGTCGGTACGGTGAGCGTGGCCAAGGGCCCGGTTGTGTCGAAAAGGTGAATCTCGCCGTGGCCGCCGCGGGTGACGGCGGTGAGCGGGGCGCCCGGCGAGGCGGCGATCGCCCGGCGCTGCACTCCGTCCCACGGCGTTCCTCCGGGCTTCGGCGCGCCCTCCATGGGTGGCAGCGGATGACGGGAGACGACCCGGGGCTCACCGCCGGAGAGTTCGGCTGCCAGCAGGATCAGTTCGTCGCCGTCGGGGTGCACGCGCGCGTACGCGATGTGGTGCGCGGCGACGGCGAGCCGGAAGACCAGCCCGGGGCCGAGTGGTACGCGGCCGGTGCGGCCCCCGTCGAGGGTGTGGAACCAGGCGTCGTTGGTCCACTCCGGCCATCGCCCCGGGTCGGTGGGGCCGCCGCGTACGCACGACCACAGTGTCCGCCGTACGGGATCGAGCCGCAGGTAGTAGCCGCGTCCGGGCCCGGCCCAGGGGATCGGCTCCTCCAGGAGCAGGCGGTCGCCGTCGCGCCGGGCCCGGTGCACTCCGGAGGCCGCGGCGGCGAACAGCCGACCGGTGAGCCGGTCGTAGGCGTCGCCATGGCCGTCGTGGTCGGGCAGCTCCGTCTCGTACGCGGGTGACGCGGGGGGACTGGCGGGGGCGGCGCTCTGCAGGTCGTCGTAGCGGTACGCGGTCAGCGTGCCGGGCTCGCGGTGCCGCAGGACGACCAGCGGGTCGCCGGAGCCGCACATCACCGTCACGCCCGGTTCGCCGGCCCGCGTGCGTACCCGGACCGACCTGCCGCGGTCGAGGTCGACCGTGGTCAGCAGATCCGACCACGGCTCCCCGTTGCGGCCCAGACCTGTTGTGACCGCGAGTCGACGGCCCGACGCGTCGGCTGCCAGGTGTTCGGCCGGAGTGGCCACCGGCGCCGTCGCCGCGATCAGCGGGCGGCCCGCGTCCGGGCCGTACGGGTCGAGGACGACGAGCTCGCCCGCGAGGTCGTCGACGAATGCCCAGTGGCCGCCCGGGAGGGCGAGGAAGCCGGCGTGCTCGGCGAGGTGCCGGCCCTCCACGACACCCGTCACCCGGCCGTCCGGCAGGTTCAGCACCCGTATGGATCCGGCGACTTGGTCGGCTGTCAGCAGGCGCGGGGCGAGCGGCACGGCAGGGCTCCTGGAGGGGTGGTGGGACGGACGGTCTATTGATAATGATTATCATGTGCCACGCATGTGTGGTGGGGGAACGGCCTGGGGCGCCTCTGCCTCACGTCCGCATCCGCCCCGGGAACGAGACGAGAGCTGAGAGTCATATGTCACGCAGAATGCTGCGGACCGTTCGCCGCTGGGCCGCCGCGGCCGTCATGGGGGCGCTGCTCGCCGGCTGCGGATCCACCGCCACCGAGACCGGCGACGAGGGGAGAGGCGATGCGGGGGCCAAGACCGATGTGAAGGTCGAGCCCATCACCGCCGCCCGCTCCGTCACCGACGGCAGGGGCGTCACCGTCGCCACGAAGACCGCGCCGCGGCGCGTGGTCTGCCTCGTCGCGCTCTGCGACGACATGCTTGCCGAACTGGGCATGACGCCTGCCGCCACCAACTCCGGGCTGCTCGCCCACCCGAAGTTCCTGGGCAGGGAGAAGGCCGCGAGGATACCGGTCGTACCGGGCGGTTTCCTCGCGCCCGAGGCCGAGGCGGTCCTCTCCCACCAACCGGATCTGGTGATCGGCCTGGAGGACACGCACGGCAAGCTCGCGCCGGCGCTGAAGGGCGCGACGGTGTTCTGGCCGGTACAACCGGGCAGTTGGGAGGACAGCGTCGGCTACCTGCGCAACCTCGCCGCGCTCACCGGACGCACCTCGCAGGGCGAGGCGGCCGAGAAGGCGTTCCGAGCCAAGCTCGCCGAGGCCGAGAGCGCCCGGAGCGACAAGACCGCGCTCATCATCTTCGGCAGCGACGAGAACTTCGGCGTCGCCACGCCCGGCAACGACGTCGCCGCCGGGCTCTTTCCCAAGATCGGGCACTACCCGTGGAAGAGCCGCGGCGTCGACGGTACGTACAGCATGGAGGAGGTCCTCGCCGCCGACGTCGACGTGCTGTTCGTCGAGACGCTCTCCTTCGGCGGTTCCTCCGAGGGCAAGCTCTCCGACAAGCTCGCCGAGAACCCGCTCTGGTCGCGCATCCCGGCCGTCCGGAACGGCGATGTCCACGAGGTCGACTCCGAGGTGTGGGCCAAGGGCCGCGGCACCCGGTCGCTCGGCCTCGTCCTCGACGAGGCGACGGCAGCACTGAAGTGACCGGGCAGGGAACCGTGCGCCATGTCGCTGTGGCCGCTGCGGTGCTGGTGGCGGTCGTCTCCAGCGCGTTGTGCCTGGGGACGCCGTATGTGCCGCCTCTCGCACTCGCCGATGCGCTCGGCGGGGACGGCCTTGCCGGCGTCGTCGTCGCCGAACTGCGCCTGCCCAGGCTCGTGCTGGCGCTCGTCGCCGGTGCCTGCCTGGGTGCCGCCGGTCTGGTTCTCCAAGAGGCCCTGCGCAATCCGCTCGCCGTGCCCGAGATGCTCGGCGTCTCCAGCGGGGCCGCGCTCGGCGTCGCGGCCCCGCTGGTCCTCGCCCTGTCCGTGCCGCTCGCGGTGCAGCCGCTGCTCGCCATCGGCGGCGCGGCGCTCGGCGGTGTCCTGACGCTGCTCGCTGCCGGGTTCGGGCGCAGCCCCTCGGGCGTGCTGCTCACCGGGGCGGCCGTCGCCGCCGCCCTTCAGGCCGCGCTGCTCGTGCTGATGGTCCTGGCCGACCAGCTCGACCTCCAGCTCATCTACCGCTACCTGCTCGGCAGCCTCTCCGCCCGGACCTGGGACGACGTGACGGGCCTCGGACCCTGGCTGCTCATCGCCGTCCCGGCCCTGGTCCTGTGCGCCCCGGTGCTGAGCGTGCTGCGGCTCGGCGACGACGACGCCCAGGCGCTGGGCGTACGGGTACGCCGGGCACGGCTGGCCGCGCTCGCCATCTCCGTGCTGCTCATCGCGCCGGTGGTCGCCGTGTGCGGCCCGGTGGCCTGGGTCGGGTTTCTCGCACCCCACCTGGCGCGCCGGTTGCGTCCGGGCTCGGACGCGGTGGGCCGGCTGCCGTGGTCGGCGGCGTGGGGCGCGCTGGTGGTGGCCTGCGCGGACCAGCCGGCGCGGCTCGCCCTGGCCCCGACCGAGACCCCGGTCGGGGCCTGGACGGCCCTGGTCGGCGTCCCGGCGGGCGTCGCCCTGCTGAAAGCGAGCCGTCGATGACGTACACGCGGACGTACGCGCGCCGAACCGCCCTCCTGATGCTGCTCGTCGCGGCCGTCGCGACTGCCGGGCTGTGCGCCGGACGCGCGCTGTCGGCCTCTGGCGTCTGGGAGGTGCTGAGCGGCGGCGGCGACTCCACCGCTCGGCACATCGTTCTTCAGCTGCGCCTGCCGCGCACCCTGGTGGCGCTGGTGGCGGGCGCCTCGCTGGGCCTGGCCGGCACGGTTCTGCAGTCGGCGCTGCGCAACCCGTTGGCCGGACCCGAGGTCACCGGCGTCACACCGGGCGCCGTTCTGGGCGCGGTGACCGCGACCGGGCTGGGTCTGGCGGGCTGGGAGTCCCCGGCCGCGGTGGTGACCGCCGCGTGCCTGGGCGGGTTCGCGGGGGCGGGGCTGCTGTGGTTGCTCGCCGGGCGTGAGCGAGGTGATCCCGCGCAGATGGCCGTGAACGGCGTGCTCGTCTCGGCGGTGCTCGCCGGACTGACCGCCATGGTGCTGCTGGTCGCCCCCGGCGAACTCGGCAGTGTCGTCCAGTGGCTGGTCGGCTCCACCGAGGGCCGCGTGTGGGCCCACTGGCACCTGTTGTGGCCCTGGGCGACCGCGTGGGCCGTCGCCGCCTGCGCGATGGCAGCCCCCCTGACCCTGCTGCGCTGCGGGGAGGAACAGGCAGCGGCGACCGGCCTGAACACCGGACGGGCGCGGGTCGCGGCGCTCGTGTGCGCCGTGGCGCTCACCGCAGGGGCGGTCTCGGCCGTCGGCGCGCTCGGCTTCGTCGGGCTGCTCGTACCCCACCTCGCGTTCGCCCTCTTCGGTGCGGACCTGCGCGCCGCGCTCCCCGGGGCGGCGCTGCTCGGCGCCGTCGTGGTGGGCACCGCGGACGCGGGTGCCCAGTGGCTGTCCCAGGTGGCCGCCACCGCACTGGACATGGACCGACTGAGCATCCCCGTCGGGGCGCTCACGACCTGCGGTGGCGCGGTGCTGCTGCTGATCGTGGCACGCCGCCGCACGGCAAGTGAGGAGTGAAAGTGAAGGTGGACGTCGTCGTGGAAGCCGGGGCCAGGGGGGAGATACGGGTCGAAGGGCTCCGCTTCGGCTACCCGGGCCGGGAGGTCCTCGACGGGATCGACCTGGGCATCGCCACCGGCGAGCTGGTCGCCCTCGTCGGCCTCAACGGCTGCGGCAAGAGCACACTGCTGCGGCTCTGCGCCGGCCTGCTGAAACCGGCCGCCGGACGGGTGCTGCTCGGGGAGGACGAGCTGTCCCGCCTCTCGCGGCGGGCGGCCGCCCGCCGGGTGGCTCTGCTGCACCAGCAGGCTCCCCAGGTACCGGGCATGACGGTGCGTCACCTGGTGCGCCAAGGGCGGTACGCGGCACGAGGGCCGCTCGGCATGCTCCGCCACGGCGACGACGCGGTGTGCGCCCGGGCCATGGCCGACGTCGGAGTGACCGAGTGGGCGGACCGGCCGGTGGACGCGCTCTCGGGCGGTGAGCGCCAGCGCGTACGGCTGGCCATGGCGCTCGCCCAGGACACCCGCGTACTGCTGCTCGACGAGCCGACCACGTACCTCGACCTGCGTCACCAACTGGAGGTCATGCAGACGGTGGTGCGGCTGCGCGAGGAACGCGGACTGACGGTCGTGATGGTGCTCCACGACCTGGGGCACGCGGCGCGTTTCGCGGACCGGGTCGTGGCGCTGCGTCACGGCCGTGTGGCGGCGGACGGCCCGCCGGCCGAGGTGGTGACCCCGGCTCTGCTGGCCGAAGTCCTGGGCGTAGCGGGCCGGGTGGGCCGTGATCCGGCGGGCGGCTGGCCGGTGTGTTACCCGGATCACCCGCTCCCCGAAGGCTTGCGGAATGATAATCATATTCATTAGTGTCAGTGGTGCGTCGCCGATCCGGCGGCGCGATCACTCGTACCGAACGGAGACTCAACTCATGGAGCAGAACCAGGTGTTCACGCCGATCGCGGAGCAGGGCCAGCTCGCCCACCTGTCGGCGACCCACTCCAACGCCCTCGTCGAGAACCCCTTCGACGACGCCGTCGAGGCGGACGCGGACAAGTAAGCCCGCCTGTCGAACCCGGGCCCGTCCGGAACGCCTTCCCGGGCGGGCCCGTCCAGTCCCCTTCTCCCTTGCTCCCCCTTGGAGGAATGCTCGTGGCCACCGCGCGGCTCGCCCCCGGCGTCGTCCTCGTCACCGTCCCCCGACGGGGCCTCGCCGTCCGCACGCCCGACGGGAGGTTCCTGCGGGTGAACACGGGCGCGGCGGGCGAGGAGGAACTCCTCGCCCATCTCGCCGACGGTGGTCCCGGCAACCCCCGACTCCTGTCCCTCGCACGGGCCTTCGAGGAGGCCGGCTACACCACCCGCACACCGGCACCCGCCCCGCTCGACGGACGCACCGTGGTCGTGCTCGGCGATCCCGAGCTCACAGGGCCGCTCACCCGGTGCGTCCGTGACGCGGGAGCCACCGTGCGCAGCGACTTCCGCGTCGAGGACCCCCACCGCACCGCCGTCGTCTGGTGCCTGAACCGGCCCGCCGCCGAGGGCATCTGGGAAGAGGCCGACGAGCTGCCCCGACGCGGTACGGCCTGGCTCCGCTGCCACCGCGAGGGCGCCCACGCCTGGCTCGAGCCGCTTGCCTGCGCGCCCGGTGACGTCACCTCCGCGCACGTACGGCTCCGCCGGCTCGCCGCGACCCCCGCGTACCGCGAACTCTCCGCCTACTGGGCCGGCCACGCCACCCCCGACGAGGCCCCCGGCCACTCGCAGGCGTCAGCCGCGCTCACCGCGGCACTGCTCACCGGGGACCTCATCGCCTGGGCGGGCGGAGCGTCCCTACCCGTGCGGCGCCGGCTGCGCCGCATCGACCTGCGCGACCTCACCGTCACCGAACACCCCGTCCTGCCGGTACCGCGCGTCGCCCCGCTGGACCCCCGCCGATGACCACCACCGTCCGCATCGACGGCCTGGCGACCGACGTCTGCCTCCCCCCGGCGCCGGGCCCCCACCCCGCCGTGGTCATCCGCACCCCCTACGACCGCCGCCATCACCGTGCCGAGCTCCACGGCTGGGCCGCCCGGAACTTCGCCGCCCTCGCCCAGGACGTACGCGGCCGACACGCATCGGAGGGCGACTGGCACCCGTACGGCGCTCACGAACCCGAGGACGGCGAGACGACCCTCCACTGGATCCGCGCCCAGCGCTGGAGCAACGGCCACGTGGTCGCCGCAGGCGCCTCGTACGCCGCGCACTGCGCCCTCGTCACGCCCGGAACCGACGCGGTGATCGCCGCCGTTCCCGCCCTCGGACCCGCCGAGACGGCCCGCGAAACCACCGGCCCCGAACGCCTCCAGGCCCGCGCCGGCTGGTGGGCCCGGCACGGCGCCCGCCGAACCCGCACCCCGAGGGCGCTGGAACACCTCCCGGTCAGCGAGATCCTGGACCTCCCGGCGTGGCCCGCCCTGTGGCACGCACCCCGCCGCGCCCTGCCCGGGGCCCGCGTGCCCCTGCTCTCCGTCGGAGGCAGCCGCGACCCGTTCGCCGAGGACACCCTCCGGCTCTGGCGGCACTGGCCCGGCCCCGCCCGGCTGCTGCTCGGCCCCTGGGGCCACCGGCTCACCGCGGAGCCGGCACCCGAGGCACGCCCCGGCCACCGGCTCAACCTCGGTGAGCTCTACGCCGGCTGGGCCCGCGCCGCACTCGCCGGCACCCTCGCGGGCCGGACCGGCGCGGTCGCGCTCGGCGGCAGCGATCACTGGTGCCGCCCCCGACCGGGCCACCCCGCCCCGTTCGCCTTCGGCAGCCCTCTGCGCCTCCTGAACGGCGCCGACTTCGTCGCCGACCCCCACCACCCGGTCCGCTCCGACGACCTGAACGTCCCCGACCGGGGCACCCCGGACCGTTGCCTGCTGCTCTCACCACCCCTGCCGCGCCCCCTCGACATCCTCGGCCCCGCCGAAGCCCGACTGGACGCCGTCGCCGACGCGCCCTGTGCCGACTGGGCCGTACGCCTCGTCGCGCTCGACCCCGCCGGCCGGGCCGAACCGCTCGCCACCGGCATCGTGCGCCGCACGGAACCCGGGCCCTTCACCGTTCCGCTCGGACACCTGGCCCGCCGCCTGCGTGCCGGGACCCGGCTCCGCCTCGAAGTCGCGGGCCACCACTTCCCGGCGCACGCCCGCAACCCGCACACCGGCGAGGACCCGGTGGCGGCCACCCGCCTGCTGCCCTCCCACCGCACCGTACGCACGCGCGGCAGTGCCCTCTTCCTCCCCGTCGTCCGGGGCGTCCACCCCATCGATCCTGCCCAGGAGATCCAGACGTGACCATCGAATCCCTCGTGGACCCCGTCTGCGGGCTGATACGCGGCGTCGAGCCCGTACCGCACCCCACCGGAGCCCCGCCCCGCTACACCGCGATGACCGCCGACGTCTCCGACGCCCGCCGGTTCGGCGCGTGGCCCGCCGACCGGGTCTCGCTCGGCACCACCTTCGGCGACCCGGCCGGCGCACGGATCGCCGCCATCGCCGAGGCCGTCGAACGGTACTGCGGCAACCGTGTGCCCCCGCAGGGCCACCCCGACGCGCCGCGCCGCGCCACCGCCGCCGAACTCACCGCCGAGGGAAAACGCCTCTACGGTCCGAGTGACGTCCCGGCCCACGCCCCCTGGCAGTACGCACGCGAGGACTTCCCCTACCGCCCCCTCACCCCCGACACCCCCGCCCTGTGGGCCCGCGGCACCGAGGACGGCGAGGAGTGCTGGGCCCCCGTCGCCCTCACCCACCTCAACTGGCGCCAGGGCGAGCACCGCTCGCTCCCGCGCACCCACCACCTCAACTACGCGGGCATCGCCACCGGGCAGGGCCTGGACGACGCCGTCGAACGAGCACTCCTCGAGATCGTCGAACGCGACGCCCTCGAACTGTGGTGGCACCTCGACGGCCCGACCCGCGGCATCGACCCCGCCAGCGTGCCCGGCCTGCTCGACGACCTCGCCGGCACCACCCTCGACGTGTGGATCGTCGAGATGCCCTCCGAGTTCGCCCCGTGCATGGCCGCACTCGTCCACGATCCCGCCCGCGGCATCCACGCCGCCGGCTTCGCCTGCCGCTACGACCCCGCCGAAGCCGCCCGCAAGGCGGTCCTCGAAGCGGTCCACACCTGGGTGTTCACCCAAGGCACCACCGACGCCGACGGCTGGGTCTTCCAAGCCGTCGACGCGGGCATGCTGGCCCGCGGCCTCTACCTCGACCACCGCCCCGACCGGCACTACCTGGACGCCTGCGGCGAGGACTTCGCAGCGGTACGCGACTTGGGAGCCCACGTCCAGGTGTGGCTCGACCCGCGCATGGCCCCCTACGCCCGCCGCTTCACCGACCCCGCGCTCGGCACCGTCCCCCTCACCGACATCGAACCCACCACGCGATCCGCCCTCAACTCCCGCCTCGTCCGGCACCGCGTGATCACCTTCGACCTGACCACCGAGGACATCCTCGAAACACCCCTCCGCGTCGCCCGCGTCCTCGTGTCCGGCCTCATCCCGAACCAGCCCGCGGCCTTCGCCTACCTCGGCTGCCCGCGCTTCGCGCAACAGGCGCTGTCACGACAGTGGCGCACCAGCGCGCCCACCACCGCCGCCGACTTCACCCTCGCGCCACCGCCCCACATGTGATGACGTCCCTCCACACCGCCCTCGCCCACGCCCGCTCCCCACAGCCGCCCGGCCCCGACATCCCGGCAGGCCACCAGGTCACCCCGTGGCCCGGGGAGCCTCACCCGGTCCCGTCGCACCTGGACCGGCTCCTGCGCCTGTCCCTCGGGGGCAACCGCCTGCGGCCCGCGGCCTCCGCCGGCGCCCTGCACCCGGTCAACACCCACCTCCTCCTGGGCCCCGACAACACGGTCCCGCCCGGCCGGTACGCATACGACCCCGTACGGCACCGCCTGCTCGCGCGCGGCACCGCATCCGCCGACGCGCCGCCGGGCGCGGTCGCCGTCCTCACCGTCACCGCGCGACGCACGGTGTCCCACTACGGCCATCGAGCATGGCCGCTGCTGCTCCTGGACACAGGGCACGCGACCGCCGCGCTCGCGCTCGCAGGTGCGCCGCAGTGGTGCCCGGACGCGGACATCACCCTCCTCGCCGCAGCGGCGGGCCTCCCGCCCGACTGGCACGGAGCCGAGCCGGAACACCCGCTCGCGGCTGTACGACTCACACCCGGACCGGCCGACGCCCTCGACCGGTGGGCGGCCTACGCGCCCGGCGCCCCGCCCCTCCCGACATCCCGCACCCCGCCGCCCGTCCTCCGACGGACGTGGCGCATCCTCAGCTCCCTGCCCGGCACGACGACCTGGCGTCCCACGGCGGCTCCCGCACTGCCCGACACCGCCCTGACGTCCCGCCGCAGTGCGCGGCCGCCCTTCCCGGGCGTGCCCGAGCGGACCCTGCTGGAACAGGTCCGGGCAACCGCCCGCCGCACGGCCCCGGTCCCATGGCGCCTGCTGACCGCCCGCCACCCCGGCACCGCGGCTGCGCCCGCAGGCGGGGCCGCCCCCGCGGACCTGGCCGCCCGGGCCGCGGGCCAGTCACTGCTCGGGCAGGTCGGTGCCTTGCTCGTCGCGCATGGCTGCCCCGACGATGCGCCGCCCGCCCAGGTGCGCCGGGACCACGTGCTCGCGGGTCACGGTGTCGGCCTCGCCCAAGCGGTCGCCACCCACCTCGGTCTGGCCTCGCGCCCCATCGGCTCCTGGCAGCACGGCCCCTGCGGCCCGCCCCACATCGTCCACGCCCTCGCGCTGGGCGTCCGCACCCAGCCCCCAGAAGGGACCGACCGGCCATGATGGTCCACCCGGAACTGCTGCGCGCCGCACGGATCGCGCGACGCCCCCTCCTCGGGGCCACCGCTCTGCTCGGCGCCGTGGCCGTCACCCACCTCGCCCAGGCGGTGCTCATCGCCCTGGCCCTGGCCCGCATCGCGCGCGGGGAGGTCTCCGGCCTGCCCGCCCTGCTGGCCGCGGTCCTCACCGCCGTCGCCGTCCGCGCCGTACTGGGTCACCGTCAGCGCGTCCTCGCCGTCCGCGCCGGGGCACGCGTACGGATCGGCCTGCGCGACGAGCTCCTCGAACGCCTCGCCGCCCTCGGGCCCCTGGGCGGCACGGACAACCGCGCAGGAGCCGTACGCGCCACACTGGTCGACGGTGTGGAGGGCGTCGACGCGTACGTCTCCCGCTACCTCCCACAGCTCCTGGTCACCTGCGTGCTGCCGCTCCCGCTCCTCGCCGCCGTCGCGGCGGTCGAACCGTACGCACTGCTCGCCCTCACTCCGGCGCTCCTCCTGGCCCTCTTCGCCCCGCGCTGGTGGGACGGGCTGCTCGCCCGCCGCGGCCAAGAACACTGGGGCTCGTACGAGGCGCTGTCCGCGGACTACCTCGAGGCGCTCCAGGGCATGCCGGCGCTCCGCGCCGCCGGCGCGGTCACCCGCACCCGAGCGCGCCTGGAGGAGCGTTCGGCGGCCTTGCACCGTGCCACCGTCGCCAAGCTGCGGGTCTCACTCGTCGACACCGGCATCACGGACCTGGCCGTCCAGGGCGGCACGGTCGCCGCCGCGCTCGTCGCATGCGCCTCCGCCGCATCCGGCCGGACCGCCGCCACCGGCACCTACCTCGTCCTCATGCTGGCCTCCGAGTGCTTCCGCCCGGTCCGGGACCTGTCACGCGCATGGCACGCGGGCCACCTCGGCCTCTCGGCCGCCGACGGCATCACCAAGCTCCGCACCGCGCAACCCGCCGTCCGCGACGACGGCACCGAGCCGGCTCCGCACCAACCGCCCGAGATCCGCTTCGACGACGTGCACTTCACCTACCCGGGCGCCGCACGCCCCGCACTGCGCGGGATCACGTTCACCGCCGACTCAGGCCGCACCACAGCCGTCGTCGGTCCTTCCGGCGCCGGCAAGTCGACGCTCCTCGCGCTCCTCCTGCGCCGGTGGGACCCGGACGGCGGGAACATCACCCTCGACGGCACGGACCACACCGCCCTCACTCTCGCCTCCCTCCGGCGCGGCATCGCGGTCGTCTCCCAGGAGACCTACCTCTTCCACGCCTCCGTCGCCGACAACCTCCGCCTGGCCCGCCCCGACGCGACCGACGAGGAGCTGTACGCGGCCGCCGGCGCCGCCGGCGTGCACGACGAGATCACGCGGCTGCCCGACGGCTACGACACACAGGTCGGCGAGCGCGGCGCGACGCTCTCCGGCGGGCAGCGCCAACGCCTGGCGCTCGCCCGGGCCTTGCTCGCAGGCGCGCCGGTCCTGGTTCTGGACGAGGCCACGAGTGCGGTGGACGAGCGCCGTGAGTCGCGCATCGGCCGCGAGCTGCTCCGTGCGGCGCGCGGCCGCACCTGCCTGGTCGTCGCCCACCGCCTCGCGTCCGTACGGGACGCCGACCGGATCGTCGTCCTGGACGGCGGCCGCATCGACGGGGTCGGGACGCACACGAGCCTCCTGGCACAGGACGGTCTGTATGCGCGGCTGGTGGCCGCGGGACGCGTTCAGGAGGCGGCGTGACCACCACGGCGACCGGGACCGGACGCGGTGCCCTGCGGGCCCTGCTGCCGGTGCTGGCGGCGCACAAGGCCATGACGGCACGGACTTTCGGTGCGGCGCTCCTCGATCAGGCGGCGCTCGTCGCGCTGGTGACGCTTGCCGCCCACACCGTCGGCACCGCGGTCATGGAGCACTCCGTCCCGGCACCGGGCACCGTCACCACCCTCATCGCACTGGTCCTGCTGCGGTCGCTCGCCACCTGGCGGGAGATGGATCTGTCGCACGACCTGGCGTACCGGGTGCTGGCCGAGCTGCGGGTACGGGTCTTCGACGGGCTGGCCCGCAGCGCGCCCGCGCGGATAGCCGGCCGACGCAGCGGCGACCTCGCGGCGGCGGCACTGGCCGATGTGGAGGCGCTGGAGTTCTTCTACGCGCACGCCGTCGCCCAGATCCTCGCCTCCGGCGCCGTCTTCGCGGCCGGCACGGCGGTGCTGGCCGTGGTCGACATCCGGCTGCTGGCCCCGATCGTCCCCGCTGCCGGGTTGCTGGTCCTCGCGCCGCTGCTGGACGGCCGGGCGCGGGCGGGGCGCGGTGCCCGCACGCGCCGGGCAGCCGCCGAGCTGTCCGCAGAGGCGGTCGAGACCGTCGACGGGCTACGCGAACTCCTCGCCTTCGGCGCGCTGGAGCGGCGGCGCGCCGGTCTGCGCAAGCAGGGCGAGCGGCTGGGGGAGGCACAGAGCTCCGAGCACGCGTGGGAGGCGGGCGCGGCAGCGGTGCGCGACCTGCTCGTGGTGGCGGCAGTCGTCGGGGTGGTCGGTACGGCCGCGCACTCGCTCAGCGGGGCATGGGCACCGGCGGCCATGGCACTGGCGCTCGGCGTGCTCGCCCCGGTCGCCGACTCCGCCACCGCGCTCGGCCAGGCGGCCGGGCTGCGCGCGGCGGCCTCCCGCGTCGGCGCGGCGATCCGCGCCCGGGCGGGGGCGCCCGCGCCCGCCTCGCCCCGCCCGGCACCGACCGGCCCCCTGGGCATCCGGATGCGGGGGGTTCGCTTCGACTACGGCGGGGCGCCCGTGCTCGACGGCCTCGACCTGACCGTCCACGCCGGCGAGACCCTCGCACTGGTGGGGGCGTCCGGCACCGGCAAGTCCACCTGCGCGCATCTGCTGGCACGCTTCTGGGATCCGACGCAGGGTTCCGTCGAGCTGGTCGGGGCCGGTGGCTCGCCCGTCGACATACGGCAGCTCGCGGAGGAGGAACTGCGCCGTACCGTCTCGGTCGTCGGCCAGGACACGCCGCTCTTCCACGGCACGCTCGCCGACAACCTCCGCCTGGCCCGCCCGGACGCGACCGCGGACGAGCTGCACGCGGCGGCCCGCGTCTGCGGCGTCGACCGGATCGCGGCGGCCTTGCCCGACGGCTACGACACACAGGTCGGCGAGCGCGGCACGACGCTCTCCGGCGGGCAGCGCTCCCGCGTCGCCCTGGCGCGGGCGCTGCTGACGAACCCGCGGGTCCTCGTCCTGGACGAAACGACGGCCCACCTGGACACGGCGGGGGACGCGGAGCTGTCCGCGGCGCTCGCGGCCGCGTCCCGGGGGCGCACGACGGTGGTGATCGCTCACCGGCCGACGACCGTGCAGCGAGCGGACCGGATAGCGGTCCTGGAGAACGGCCGGATCGCGGAGACCGGCACGTGGGACGAACTCTCCCGTGCGGACGGGGCGTTTTCCCGAGTGCTCACCCGATGAGCGGGGGAAGGCCACCCGACGGCTGACGGGTCCGCGAAGCGGTGCGCGGCGTCCCGGCCGCCCGCCGGGGCCCGGTTCGCGGACGGCGCCCTCTACGCGAAGACGGTCCGCGTAGGATCACCACCCGAGGGGCGGTGGCATGGGCATGAGGAAGCACCGGTGGTACGCGGCGACCGCGGCGGCACTGCTGCTGACCGGTTGCGGTGGCGGCGCGGAGAGCGACAGCGGAACCGGTCAGGCGGTGGCGCTCACGAAGGAACAGGTCCGGGAGACGCTGCCGGACGGCGAGGCCATGACGGGCTGGAAGGAGTCCGCCCGGCCCACGGCCGTCGAGATGGACGAGCTCTACCGTTCGCAGGCCTGCCCCATCAAGGGCAACGCGGGCTGCGAGAACTCCCGCTTCCACGGCGCCTCGACCTTCCGGCACGACGACAACGCCGCCACCGTCACCTTTCTGATCATCGCCTACGACAGCGAACGGGCCGCCCGGGAGGCGTACGACGTGCTCTGGGACGGCTACTACGGCAAGAGGGTGGGGCAGAGGGCGAAGCCGTTCGGGCTCGGTCCGATCGGTGAGCAGCGCGACGCCCGGTTCGGTTCCTCCGGCTTCCACGGCGAACCCGGCGCCGTGACCCAGACCCGGGTCGGCACGACGCTGCTGTGGACGCTGGCGGATTCCACGGACAAGGACAAGGACGTCATCGACGAGGACAGTGTCCGGGACCTGGCCACGGTGCTCGCCGAGCGGGCCCGGCAGGCCCAGAACGGGGACGCACCTTCCGCCGTGCTCGGCGGCTGACCGGGCGACCACGCCGGGACCCGGCCCCCTGCTGGGGAGCAGAGGAGTTACGTCCACCGGCGCGGGCCTTGGTTGTCGCCCGCCACCCTGCGCACCGTCTTCGTACCGCTGCTGGACGGCAGGGATCACGACCTCCTCCTCTCCCCGGATGAAGTGACGGTGGAGCAGCAACAGGAGCTTGCCGCGCGGTACACCGGGGGACCGTCCTGGGAGAGTGACCAGGCGCGACGCTACGGCCTCGACTTCGCCCGTCACCTGGACCAGGCAAGGAACGCGATCCGCTGATGCAGTCCTCGAGACCCCCGCACACCGGCGACGGGCAGAAGACCGGCCACTCCCGTCACCCGGTGGACGACCGCCCGCACCGCCCCGACGACGACCGCCGCCTGCTCCGCGTGATCCTCGCCGTTCCGGTGGTGCTGTTGACCCTGGCGGCGGCGTTCTTCCTCTGGCCGGCGATCAACACCCGTCCGGACGGCGACTGGGACCAGGCCGCGTACGGCGGGATCGAGCTGGCCTGCGCCCTGGCCGTCGTTCTGGCAGGCGCGGTGGGAGCGCTGTGGCTGGCGCCCTCGGTGCGGAGGGTGATGCGGTGGCCGTGGGCGGTACCGGCTGTGGTGCTGGGGGTGGCGGCGGTGGTGCGGTGGGTGTCCAGCGGGGCGTGAGCGCCCGGCCGGTTCAGGCGCTGCGGCCATGACACCGGCCCGCTCCACCTCGACAACCAGGTACCTCGAAGACGGAACACCCTCGCGTCCGCGGAGAGGCTCGAGGCGCTCGGCGCATCTCGCCGGCGTCGGCGGCTTACCTCCGCTCTACTGAAGAGCACGGCGCTTCTGCGGTCGATGGCCGTGAGGACTGGTGTTTTTCTTGCGGGCGACGTTGTAGCCGATGAGACCGGTGAGGGCTGCCAGGGCGACCAGGGTCAGGAGCAGGAAGAGAAGGTTCTGTGTGCTCACACCGCAGCCCGCACCGCCGTTCCCGACCCCTGTCCCTGCGTTGGGGTGTGATGGTCCTGGGCTTCCAGGCAGGGTACGGATGACAGCTCAGGTTGTTGAACGGGAGCTTCAGGGTGTGGCCTGTGCTCGGTTCATTCGTCGCGCACGATGTCGAGTGCGACGCGCAGGGCACTCCGCTGGCACCCCGTGAACGGGAGGTCCTCCGCCTCATCGCGGGCGGACTGTCCAACAGCGAGATCGCTGCGGCGCTCGTCATCAGCCACGAGACCGTCAAGACCTCGTGTCCCGCATCCTCACCAAGTTCGACCTGTGCGACCGCGTCCAGGCCGTCGTCTACGCCTACCGGCACGACCTGGTGACCTGAAGGGTGCTGCAGAACGGTCCGGAAGATCGCACAGCGCTTCACACACGAGATCAACAAGCATCACCAGTTGCCAGGAACCCGAGCGGAGCAAAGAAGAGGAGCGCTCGACAGGCAGGATCGTGGTGGGAAACCAGCGCTGATCTCGTTCTGCAACAGGCTTCAGTCCGTGCCCGAGCAGGAGGTCGGCGGCACCTGGCTCTCGTGCTTCCGCGGCTGAAGCGGCCGGACGTGCGCTGTCGGAGGCCGTGCGGACGAGGGGCGGTCGCCTCAGCCCTCGGGTGGGCATGCCCAGGAGGGCCCGGAGCGCGCCCGTGCCGCTGCACCGCATCCCCTCCGGGCGACAGATTTGTACGGTCGGCGGGCTGCAGAACGAGGCCCGCACCGCAGCACCGTCGCCGTTCTGCCGTGGCAGGTGCGGGACCGGTTCGACGGAGGGCCTGGGAGGCTCCGGCCGGAGCCCCGCCCTTCAGATGGTCTGCCGTGCGGTGCGGCCGACGGCCGGGTGATCGGGGCCGTCACGACTCGGCGTGCGCCGGACGGCGCTCGCGACCGCCGGGATGCCGGTGCCGCCAGATCCAGAAGACCGTGCACGACAGCAGGGCCCATCCGCCCAGCACCAGGAACGGGAACGCGTGCTGGTGCCCCTGGAAGTACACCGCCGTGTGCTGTGCGTTGACCGAGGCACCGGGCGGCAGCCACTTGCCGATCTCGCCCAGCGGGGACGGCAGCAGCGGCCAGGACACCGCGCCGCCGGACGAGGGGTTGCCCAGCAGGATCATCAGCCCCCACGTCGGCAGCATCGCCCAGCGTCCGAACAGGGTGTTGAACATGGTGAAAACCATGCCGCTGGCGAACAGGGTGAGCGCCAGGATCAGCCACGACTCCACGAACGGCAGGTCGAGCGCGCCGAGCAGCCAGTCCACGGTCGCGGCGATGGCGAATCCGCCGAGCAGCGCGTAGGCGAGGGTGAACAGGATGCGTTCGAAGGGCGTCAGGGAGGGTGCGTGCACGCTGAGCTGGATCGCCCCGACGAAGCCGATGATGACGGCGGCCAGCGAGATGTAGAAGATCGCCAGTCCGCGCGGGTCGCCCTCCTGCAGCGGATTGAGGTCCCGGACGGTGACCTCGACGCCGGTTTTCTCCCCCACGGCCGGCGCCGTGTCGGCCAGCACCTCCGCGACCGAGGCCCCGGAGGCACCCGACAGGTCAAGGACCGCGGTCCTCCCGTCGTCGTGGATGTTGAAGATCGCAAAGACCTCCTGGTCGTCCATGGCCTGACGGGCCCCGGCGGCACTGTCGTACACGTGCACCTTCACGGAGGCGTTCAGTGCCTCCTCCAGGCCGTCCAGGAAGGCCTGCCCGCGGGCTTGTTCGTACGAGCCGACCACGGCCGTGGGGATCGAGTGCGGCGTCGGATCGGCCATGGAGTAGGTGTACGAACCGGCGAAGAGACCGGCCGCGGCCGCCAGGATGAGTACCAGCACGACGGCTGGCCACAACGGCGACTGCCGGAATTCGGACCACCGCTGTCCGAGCGTCGGCGGCTGGGCGTGGGCACCATGGGACGTGTCTGCCATGACCAGGAAATTTACACAAACAAGGTGAAAGGGCATCAAAAGCGCCGTCACTCGTGGGAGCGCCCAGGAAGAGTGTGCGCCGCCCTCGCAGGCGTTCTGGTGCGGTGGGAAGGGGAAGTCGGGCACCGTCGCACGGTGGACCTGGACGGCTGGACGGCTGGACGCTGCGGGACGGGGAGGGCCGCACCCACACCTTCGACCACTACCGTCCGGACGGCCGGGCCGCCGTCCGCGTCCACACCGGCGTCGGCCGCGACACTCGCACCGCCCTGTTCCAGGACCGCCACCCCTACGTGTGGAACAAGCGCTCCGACACCGCCACCCTGCGCAACGACGCGGCCGCTTCATCGGCGACTACTCCTGGGGCCGCCACCGCGGCAACCGCCGCTGACGCCAGGCACCGAACGGGACGGTGCCGACGGCCAGGGCCCGGCCGCCCGCACACCCGACCTCACCACGGCGCGTCGCCCCCTTTTGAAGCGGTGCTGCTCGGCGTGGGCAGTGCACCGCCCGGCGCATCATCGGACGTATCGTCGGTCACCGTGCGTCCGGCCGCCGCAACCAGCGCCACAGCCGTCAAACCCCGCCTCCGTCATCACTGATGACGCCCCATGACCTGCTGCATCCCCCTCGTCGACTGCCGTACGGGAGGCAGGCTGTCCGCTGATGCAACGGTGCCCAGGGAGCACCTTCGGCTTCACTCGCACGGGTTGGTGGTCCCCACCGAGCACCGGTGAGATCATGAGCACCTGGTCACTACAGTGCTGTAGAAGGAGGGCGGTCCATGTTCGGCAATCTGAAGAACCTCAAGGACAAGTTCGAAGAGGTCGTCGAAGAGCACGGCGACAAGATCTCCGACGGTTTGGAGAAAGCCGGCGAATTCATCGACGGCAAGACCGGTGGCAAGCACACCGGCAAGATCGACACCGCCGTCGACAAGGCTCAGGACTACATCGAGAAGCTGGGTGAGAAGAAGGACTGACGGCTCTGCGACCCACCCCCGGCACGGAGCAGGCCTAACGGGTGTTGCAGAAGGCCGTGTGCAGGGTATCTCCGGTGTATAGCTGGGTTGTTGGGGCCGAGCGGGTGCGGGTGGAGACGTTCACGGACCTGCGGGTGGATCGGTTCGGCCGGCTGCTGAGGGCGGTGCGGGAACACGGTGGTGAGGGCTGTGGCCGGGGCCGTCCGTGACGGTTGCCGCTGGCCGATCGGATGCTGCCGGTGGCCGCGTACTACCGCACGAACCTCACCCCGCGGCACCTCGCCCCGCTGTTCGGCGTCTCACCTGCGACCGTGTGCAGGGGGATCCAAAGGCTCGGTCCGCTGCTCGCGCTGGAGCCGGCCGGCCTCCCAGAAGCAGTCGAACGGCTGTGGATCGTGAACGGCACCCTCATCCCCGTCCGCGACCGCAAGGGCGGCGCCTCCTCCCGTCTTCGCCAGCAGGTTGACCCTGGCGACGACCCGGTCGCGTAGCTCATGGCACTCGCTGACGGCACCGAGTTTGTCGAACTCGTCGAGCACTGCGTCCGGGTTCGCGAGGACCGCGACCCTCATTTCGAAGCGGCGGAAGAAGTTGCGGTACCGCGCGATGCCGCCCTTGCCCTTGCCCTTGCCCTTGCCCTTGCCCGCGCCCTTGGCGATGGCCGCGCCCTGCTTGTCGAAGCCCCACTGAAGGCTCAGGGTGCACGCGAGATGGGGGACGAGGAAGTGGTCACTGGGACCTTCTACGAGAAGCACAGAATCGGCGACTCGGGGTCGATCGCGGCCCGTTGCTGCGCGCGCGGCAGCCCGCTCCTGACCCTTGTCCAGGCCGCCCTTCCTGCGGAGGTTGGCCATGTGCTGCCCTACCGGCACCATTGCCTCGCCCTCGCCCCCACCGCGTCCTGCCGGGACACGAGGTGTCCGGTGGTCCGCCGCTAGGCCCGGAACATGGCGAGTTTCCTCTCCCATGCTGCCTCGCCCGGTTCCCAGACCATGGCGGCCTCGGGCGCGTCGAGGAGCTTCTTGCGCCGCTCCTCGAGCTCGCCGGTTCGAAGTGCCTTCCGCTGTCGGTGCACCCACCGCCCGAGGGGGGAAGCCCTTGGTGACGCCGACCTCGGTCTCGGTGTCGTAGGGGACGGCGTACAGGTCGGTGATCCCGTTCTCCCTCCGCCAGCGCAGCAGGGCCTGGTAGCCCTCCAGCCACACCAGCGATTCCGGCCGGTACACCCGCGTGCGCAGGAACGCCGCGATCGTGGCCGCGTCGCGCGGGGGTGGAGAAGCGCAGCAGGGCCGACTCGGCAACGGCACCGTCGTCGTGCTCCCGGTTCTCGCCGTCCTCGTCACCGGCCCCGATGATCCGCCCGTCCTCGTCACGCTGGAGGTGGATCTTGCGCTGCCCGCTGGTGCGGGCGCGGGAAGCGAGCTGCTCGACCGGGCGCTCGTCGTGTGAGATCAGGACTTTCATCAAGGGGTGACGGCAGGGTGTGGTGTGTTTTTGTGGAGGGCGGGCTGGATGTGGGGGCGGTGAACGGCGTGGGCGGTCTTCGTGCTCTGGGCCAGAAGGCGTTGTCGGGCCGGCCAGGGACCCAGGGGGAAGCCGTCGTACAGGGCACGGTACGGCGTTGCCGGACTGCCGTGCGCGGCGCAGTGGGCGCGGGCATGGGCCGGCGCGGTTTCGGCGTACGGGGGGGGACGGGCCGGGCGAGGGCGCTTTCGGCGGTGGACCCAGAAGGAGTACCGGGTCGAGACGGAACAGGCCCTGCGACGGTTGGCCCGTGGTCACACGGAGTGCCCGAAGTACTTCGCTCACTGGACCTGGACGACCTCGGCAGGGGCGGGGCCCAGAACGACAAGAGCCGTATGACAGGAGACTGTCACGTACGGTTCCGTGGGAGCCCGGAGGTGAGATTCCCCCGGGCGATCCGACTGCTGTGCGCGCCCAGCAGGCGGCGGCGGTCGGTCATCGCCCGATCGGACGCCTCCGCAGTGGTGGCCGACGGTGGCCGGCCAGCGGCACTCGGGTGTCGGCCCTACGGTGGTGGCATGGCAGTGATCAACGGTTGGCGGCGGGAAGGGGGCGCCCCGGTCGGCACGCTGGACGTGCTGGGGCCGGTTGTGCTGTTCGTGCTGTCGGTCGCGGCCGCCTCCGTCATCCCGCAGGAGCACCGGATTTCGGTTCGCCCGCCTGCCGTGGTGCTGGCGGCGGTCTGCTGCTTCGCGTTGCTGTGGCGTCATCGTCACCCGTTCGGCGTCCTGGCCACTGCCCTCGCCTGCGGGGTGGTCTTCCAGGTGCTCGGGGTGCGGGAGAGTCCGCTGGTGACGAGTCCGGTCATCGTGTCCGTCTACACCGTGGCCGTCCGGACCGACCGGCGGACTACATGGATGGTGGCGTCGGCCTCGGCCGCCCTGCTGGTCGGGGCGGCCCTGGTGTTCGGCTCCGGCTCCGGCGCATGGTTCGTCCGGGACCACGTGGCGATGGTGGCCTGGACGGCCCTGCCCGCTGCCGTGGGGGACGGGGTGCGCTCACGCCGCGCGTATGTGGCGGCCGTGGAGGAACGGGCGGAGTACGCGGAGCGGACCCGTGAGCAGGAGGCGCGGCAGCGGGTGGCGGCCGAGCGGATCCGGATCGCGCGCGAGTTGCACGATGTGGTCGCGCACCACATCGCCTTGATCAACGCGCAGGCCGGTGTTGCCGTTCACCTGGTGGAGCGGCGGCCGGAGCAGTTGGTCACCGCCCTGGAGGGCATCCGGGACACCAGTCGGTCCGCGCTGGAGGAACTCCGGGTGACCGTGGGCCTCCTGCGGCAGTCCGGTGATCAGGAAGCGCCGCGGGATCCGATGCCGGGCCTGGCGCAGGTACCGGAGCTTCTGGCGTCCTTCGAGCGTGTCGGCCTGTCCGTCAAGCACGTGCGGCACGGCATGGCCGTGCCGCTGGCACCGGCGGTGGACCTGGCCGCGTACCGCATCGTGCAGGAGGCCCTGACGAACGTGCACAAGCACGCCGGGGTCGATCACGCCCGCCTCCACCTGCACTACCGGCCCCGATGGCTGACGATCACGGTCGAGGACGACGGGCGCGCCCGACCGCACAGGCCTCACCCCGGGACCGGCCACGGGCTGATCGGGATGCGCGAGCGTGCGGCCAGCGTCGGGGGAAAGCTGGAGGCCGCGGCGCGCTCCGACGGGGGCTTCACCGTGACCGCCGAACTGCCGCTGCGGCCGGGCGCGGCAATCGTGGCACCGATCGGGCGGGACGCCGAGGAGAGATGGGCATGACGATCCGCGTACTGCTCGCCGATGACCAGGCCCTGCTGCGGGGCACCTTCAGGATGCTGTTCGATTCCGCCGACGACATGGAGACCGTGGGCGAGGCGTCCAACGGCCGCGAGGCGGTGGAGCTGGCGAAGGCGCAGCGACCGGATGTGATCCTGATGGACATCCGCATGCCGGAGATGGACGGCCTCGTCGCCACGCGGCTGATCGGCGAGGCCGAGGACCTCTCGACGGTGAAGGTCTTGATCCTGACCACCTTCGAGGACGACGAGTACGTCGCGGAGGCCCTGCGGGCAGGTGCGAGCGGCTTTCTCGGCAAGGGCGCCCGGCCCGAGGAGCTGCTCGGTGCCGTCCGCACGGTCGCCGCAGGGGACGCGCTGCTGTCCCCCTCGGCGACCCGGGGGCTGATCAGGCGGTTCCTGGCGCAGCCGGAGCCGTGCACGGCAGCCGTGCACGAGCGGCTGGAATGCCTGACGCGACGGGAACGCGATGTCCTCGGGCTTGTCGCGCTGGGACTGTCGAACGAGGAGATCGCCGAACGTCTGTTCGTCAGCCCGCTGACGGCCAAGACCCACGTCAACCGGGCCATGACCAAGCTGGCCGTCCGCGACCGGGCCCAGCTGGTGGTCGTCGCCTATCAGTGCGGCGTGGTCAGCCCGACGGCGACGGCGACTGATCCCTCAGCGACCGGGTGAATGCCGGCGTGGCCGCGGAGCGCGTTTTGGCCCTGTCGTAGGCCGACCTGCCGGATACTGCGGCCGTGGTACCCGGGAATTGCTGCACGGGGACGACGCGCAAGGGGCCGTTCCTGGGCGATGGTGAGGTCATGAACGGAGCCGTGTACCGGTGCACCAGCCGTACATCGGCCCCGTTGACGGCGTGATTCTCACCCCTGCACGAAGGGATTCGCCATGTTCACTCCCTCCCAGGATTGCCGCACCATCGGTGACCTGCTCGAAGGACACGCACTCAACGTCCTGGAGCCCGGCGAGGCGAGCGCGGTCCGCGCCCACCTGGAGACCTGCCCTGACTGCCGGGACGAGCATCACTGCCTCGCGGTCGTGGCCGCACACCTGTCCTCTCTTCGCAAGGCCCTGGCGTACGAGCCCGGCCGGCAGCAGTCGTCGTACCTGCCCGGGCCGGCCAAGTGCCGCCATGGCTCGCGGCACCGATGCCGCCGGCACGGTGCGCCCCGAGGGGCCCCGGCCACCTCGCTCACGCTGTCCCAGTGGGTGAGTCGGCTTGCCTACGTCAGGTGAGCGACCGGGCAGCGTGCTGATCCGCCCGGGCGGCACACTGAAAGTGCGCGCCGAGCGCGCCGGTGATGGGGCTCACCGCGGCGGACGCCGCTGACGGTCCCTGGTTGTGTACACGACCAGGAGGAATCATGCGGGTGCCCGCGCCAGGCATCCCTCACCGAGCACTGCCGCCTCTCCGGGGCTGCTGCGACGAGCCGAGGCCGCCCTGTCTCACGGGCGGCCGAGGAGGCGCCGCCGGCGATCGTGGACGAGGCCACGACAGCCCCAGCCCGTCACCGGCCCCGGCCGGCCACATGCGGCCGGCCGGGGCCGGTGACCGGCGCGGTGACGCAGACCGGCGGGGAACAGATCTCCGTCCACCCTGCAGAGCCGGGCGGGCGGCGCCGGGTCCCGGGCGGATGCGCCGGCGAGCTCGCGCAGCACCCGCACAGCCCGCCGTGCAAGGCGGAGACGATTCGTCACACCTGAGGACCACTCCAGATGCCCGGCCCGGACTGCACCTGCGTGAGGCTGCTGCGGGCTCGGCGCAGCCACACCACCCCGGACCGCATCCGCGTCACCGCCTCCGGATGCTGCCCGCCCGCGGTCGCCCGCCGGGTGGGACGCCGCACCATCGGGCCGGTTCACCGCCCCGCACCGACACGGCAGGAAGACCGCTGCACGGCCGACGGGTGGGTATCCCATAGTGGACCGACACCATCGACCCACCAGAAACGGACGGCCGTGACGACCGCGTACAGCGAAACCCCCACCGAACGTGTCCCCGGGCGGGCCTGGACCGTCCGGATCACCGGACACAGCGACCGCTCCGCCACCGTCTCCTGCTCCACCCCCGCCTGCCGGATGCCGGCCCGCTCCAGGGACCTCGCGGCCCTGCGCGCGTTCGCCGCCCGGCACGCCGCCGCCCACGCCAGGGCCGCCACCGTCCGCCTCCACGCCTGGTGCCACTGCGGCTCCCAGGGCTGCGCCGCCCACCCCGACACCACGGCGCACTGCGCGGGCGCCGTGCTGCTCATCCTGCGCCACGACGCCACCGTCGGCCGCGTCTGGAGCGTCGAAGAGGTCTGCGAGACCTGCGCCCCGCTCCTGGCGCACGCCACCGTCCTGGCCCGTGCCGCCACCCCCCGGCGCCGCCCCGCCCCGCCCGCCCCCGCCCCGCCCGCCGCGCCGGTGCCGGCCGTCCGGCCGAGCATTCCGGGCGGCTTCTCCGCACCGGCCACCGGCCCCACCGAGGCCGAGAGCCGGACCGCGCCCGCCCGCCGCTCCCGCCGCGCCCCGCAGCGCACCCGCCGCCGGCGCTCCGGCCGGGCCCGCTGACCGTCCGGCGCGCACCCGCCGCCGCGCCGCGCCGGGGGAGCGGGGACCACGCGCGGATCCGCCGGGGTGCGCCCGGCCGGGCCGCAGCCCGACGCGAGGCGGGCCCGCCCGCCCGGCGGGGGCGACGGCACGGACCCCCCGGGTGGGGCCCGTGGTCTGCTCGGACGCCGAACGGCGTGGTCTTCGACCAGGGGACTCATGACCGGGGGCGGCGGGCCCGGCCCGGACACCGGCGGCGGCCACATCGGGCTGGTCGTGACGGACATCGCCCTGGGCGTCGTCGCCCATTTCTCGGGCGTCCGCCGGGCCTTGGTTGAGGCCCCATCCGGCCTATGTGGTCACAGCGCTAGCTTCCGCCAGGACCGTCGGTTGTTTCACCGGTACCAGGACAGCCCGCAGGCGGCCCGGCAGAAGTGAACCCGACCCCCGACTCACAGGGCGCCGACTCCGGGCCGTGAACGGGCCGACCGATGTCGGAGGGCCAACCGGGACGGAACCGCTGGACGAAGTCCGCGAAGTCGCTGCGCAGATACCGCGCATCGGACGGCTTCAGCCGGATCTGCCGGCGGTCGTCAGCCCACCAGAGCTCGAAATCGGTGACCGTGCCCTCCGCCGGCCAGTCCTTGGCCTCTTCTGGCAGCAACACGACGTCGACGAAGCCCCCCACGCTCAGGCCGATGTCCACGAAGATCCCGATCGCGCCGGGCCGGGGAACCTTGACCACCGTGCCCGCGAATACCTGCCCGAACCGCAAGTCCTCGCGGATCCGCTCCCACCGGGCATCTGCCGTCACACCCGGATCATCGCATCCTCGTCCGGGCCGCAACTTCGGCGGGCCGGGCGGTGGTGGCGCAGGCCGCATCGAGCCGGAAGCCACCGGTGACCTCGCCGCGCTCCTTGCCCACGCACGCTCGTGGCACAGCACTCACACGGACAGACCGGGCCGAACATGAAAAAGGCGGGATACACCCGCACTCAAGCGGACGGCGTAGCGGAACTTATCGCCACAGTGACCAGGTCACACAAAAACCCGGGTCAACGGCCCTGCCTCGGCAACCGTCCCGCATCATCCCGCCGCGCGGCGCCCTGCCGCACGGTGACGGCGAGTTCGGCCCATCACCCTCACCTGCCCCACCCATTGAGGCAGGCCCCAACGGCCGTACCACAACGCGGGGGAGGGGGAGCGGACTGGCGGGCGACGTTGGAACCACCCGGCGCGGCGCGGCATTCTCCAGCAGCAGCCCGTCGTGCCCGCCGCCGGACGGCCTCGGCGAGGAGCACGCAGGGTTCGGCGCAGGCGTCGAAGGAGTCGAGCGGCAACGCCGGCCGGCGCCGTTCTGCCCACCCGCGCCGTCGCGCTCCCTCGATCGGATGACGGCGGACCGGTTGTGCGCGGATGCGGTCGTCCGTGACGGCTTGCGCGGCACGGGATGTCCACACGGTGCCGAGCACGATGTGGGCTGCGCCACACTTCTGACGCCTCCCTGGACGAGATCTTCCGGCCCGCCCGCATCACCGCAGCTCACACCTCCCTCACTGAACGCGTGAGCCAACATAGTGAACACGTTCCGCTTACGGGAAAGATCGCAAAGTGACAATTCTCGGGGACCGCATGAGTTTCAGGGGCCGGAAAACGACAGGCTGAGGCATGAGAGCCCCACACAACCGGGCTCTCACACGGGCCAGTTGTGCCCGTGCACGACCCTGCCGGCCTCAACGGCGAGGACCGGCACTCACACCCCTGGAGGACCGCATGGGCAACGGCGACGTCAGCACTGACGTATCCCCCCAGGACAGCGGCCACAACCAGCCCGTCCAGACCCCGCTCGACCTGCCCCTCGACTTCGAGGCCTTCTACCTGGGACACCAGGAGTTCTTCCACGACTTCGCCGAGATCCACCTCGGCCACCGGCGCACCGCCGAACAGGTGGTCCACCAGGTGTTCCTGGAGATCCTCACCGGCTGGGACGAACTGCTGCAGCAGGGCGACCTCGAACAGCAGACCCTCGCCGTGCTGCACCGCGGAGTCACCCGCCGCCTCGAAGCGGACGGCCGCCCCCCGGCGTTCACCATCAACGGCCCCATAGCCCACAACCTCCAGGCGGTCCGCAGCCAGCTGGAGCTCAACAGCAGCGCCGGCGGCCTGTACGAGGCGATCCTGGAGCTGCCCACCCGCCAGTTCACCGTGATCGTCCTGCGTCACCTGCTCGGCTACCCCACCAAGCGGATCGCCCGCTACATGGGCCTGGACCCGCGCACCGTCGACTACCACGGCCGCAAGGGCAAGGAGCGCCTGCGTATCCGCCTGAACCTGCCCGCGCAGTCCGGCAAGCCCAAGAAGGAGGCAGGACAGTGACCGCCATCGACAACCTCCTGGCCGACGCCCGCATC
Organism: Streptomyces viridosporus T7A; assembly: GCF_008704515.1. Taxonomy (NCBI): domain Bacteria; kingdom Bacillati; phylum Actinomycetota; class Actinomycetes; order Kitasatosporales; family Streptomycetaceae; genus Streptomyces; species Streptomyces viridosporus. The sequence continues at coordinate 533,312 of NZ_CP023700.1, read as the reverse complement.
CCCACCGCACCCCGCGACGGCTTCGACGTCGGCGCCGCCCTGCGCCGCCTCGCAGCCGACGCGGCCACCGCCCCCACCGCCGCACCGCACCCCGACACCGTCCGTGCCACCCAGGCCGGACAGCGCCTGTCGGTGGTGTGCCGCTGGATCCTCAACAAGCCCGACGCCGCCGACCACGTCGACCGCCTCGCCGCCGAACCCCAGACGCCCGCCGGCGACGAGCACCTCGACGTCGACGGCGCCCTCGTCTTCGCCTGCCTGCTCCACCTGACCGACCACCCCGAGAGCGCCCAGTTCTGGTGGCAACTGGCCGCCGGCGCCGGACACCGCGCGGCCGCCTACTGCCTGCACCTGCACCACCTCGCCCTCGGCGAAACCCGGGAGGCGCGGCACTGGCTGCACGAGGTCACCGACGACGTCCTCGACCCCGACGCCCCCGACAGCGCCTTCCTCGCCACCCTGGAGACCGTCGCCACCTACGTCCGCAAGACCGGCACCAGCCTGGCCAGCGCCCCCACCGCAAGCCTGGAGATGGAAGTCGACCGCCTGGCCACCGTCAAGCCCGGCTCGTGCATCATCGTCCAGCGCCCCGACCGACGCCTGGCCGACCGGCTCCACGACTTCACCCGCCGCTGACCCGAAAGCGACACGAAGGCCCGCTTCCGGGAGCTGCCTCACGTCCTGCGTGCCGCGCAGTGCCGCGCAGTGCCGCTCGATGTCGCTCAGTGTCGCTCGGTGGTGCACCCGCCCGGCGAGGAGCCCGACGGGCCCGTGCCCGTGGCCCCCCCTCCCCGAGAACGCGCAGAAGGAGCCCTGCTTTCCCAACGGGTTTCCTACACCTCTGAGTTGGGAGGGCTCCCTGCGCGGTGTTCCCGTCCGCCTGCCAACGAAAGGAACTCCGTATGGAGGAGAGCAACGCCAAACCCCAGCCCAAGCACCCGTTCCGCTGCGGCGGGCACCGCGCCAAGACCATCGGCCACCTGCGCGCGTGGATGAACCGGCAGGGACGGAGCCTTCCCGGCCAGTTCCTGCAGGGCGCGGCTTACAGGCTGGGCGGCGGTGCCGTAACCCTGATCATCCTGTGGTGGCAGACCCGCTACTGACACCGGCAGGCGGGCCCACCTCAGGGATGGACCCGCCTGCCGGTCCTGGGCAACCCGCCCTTTCCGGGAACTCCATGTCAGTGCCGTGCCGTAGGTTGCCGGGCATGACGCGTTCCTGGTGACGAGGGGGATGAGGGTGCGCAGGCCGGTTGAGGGTGAAGTCCACGTCCACTACGGCCAGATCTACGTCGAGAGCGATCCGGACAGCTTCGGCCCGGGTCTCGCGGAGTCGTTCGCCGGGCAGAGCGCCGGGCTGTGCGGGGCCGCGGTACCCGGCGCGCTGTGGCTGTCGACCGGGCTGCACACGGGCAGCGTCGGCTTCACCGTCGAGGTGCACGACCAGGCTCCGCCACTGGATCCGGTGTGGGAGGACGTAGTGGAGGTGTCCTTCCGTCCTCTCTCGGCCGGCAGCGCTCTCGTGCAATGGGCAGGGGAGGCCTCCTGGGACCTCGGTCTGGAAGAGAACGACTACCGGGTGCGCTACTGCGCCCGAGGCATGGACGAGGCGCGCCGCCAGGACACCCGGCCGGACGGCGAGCCTCGACTGGATTGTTATCTGCTGCAGTTCTGGCCCGCCTCGCCTGCCCCGGACCGCGTCCTGAGGCAGACCTCGGCGATCGCCGCGTACTGGCACGACTACGCCCGCCGGCAGCCGGCCCCACCCACACCGGCCGAACGCGCCGAAGCCGAACGCCAGGCTCGCCTCGCGCAGGAACGAGCCGAAGAAGAACGTCTGCTCGCCTACGAACGGTGGCGGTGGGGCGGACAGTCGCCGAGCCAGGCCCTGCGCGAGGTCGGTGGCAACGTACGCGGCCTGTTCGCCTTCGACCCAGCCCTCGTCCACGCCATCGGCGCCGCCACCCCCGAAGCCCAGCGGGCAACAGCGCTGCTGGCCGCGCGCCGCGCCTGTGAGGCGGCCGGGCTCACCGACCTCGACTGGATCGCCGCAGGACTCACCGCCCTGGCCGAGGGCCGTCCGCTGCCGCCGCCCCTCGACGACCCGGCCCGGGCGTGGCGGGCTCTGGAGTCCGACACGCGTGTCCCCGACAGGACCGTCGGCCGGGCCGTCCCGCCCGAGCGGCCTCCCTTCCAGCCACCCGCCCGCAGCGACGCGCACGCGCCGATGCCCAAGCCCTTGTCGGCCCCGCGGATCGTAGGTCCCGCGGCCGCTGTGGCGAAGCCGCCGAGCCCTTCCGCACCGCCGCCGCAGCCCGGGGAAGCGACGCCGTACACGGTGAGGGTCACGTTCGGTGAGCCGGACCCGGCCCTGCGGATGTCCCAGCCCCACATGGCCCTGCCCGCACTGCTCGGTGCCGCCGAGGCCGACCCGCTCCGGGCGGCCCTGGACGCGGTGTACGCGGCTGTGGCCGCCTACGGCGAGGATTACCGGACGCTCCTGCAAGAGGTCCGGTCCGTGTGCCGGGGGGTGTGAAGGGGCGCCGGCCGCGGCCCCGTGCCGCCGGTTCCACGACCTTGGGGCAATCGCCCCGCACGGGGCCGGTACGGGGCAGTCCCCGTCAGCCGGGAGCCGAGGATGCACGGCACGTTCACGGGGGAGTACCGCGGCGTGTTGGCCGCGTCCGCCCGAACCGCGCGCACGTGCACGAGGTGGCCACGTTCGCTGCGTCCGCCCGCGGCGCCGGGGAACTGGCCCGATGACATGGCCCGGTGGACACAGCACCATCAGAAGCAGGACGATCCGCTGCCGCTGGACGGGCGCATCGTCGCCCTGGCCAGTCCCGGACTCACCGAGGACCGGCTGCGGGTCAGGCGACGGCCCAGTCGCGCAGTTGCCGGGCGGTCCGGGCGACACCCAGTGCTCCCGAGGCCGCGTCGCGGACCAGTGCGACGGCGGCCTTGGGCGGGTAGTCCAGGGCGCGTGCGTTGAGGGCCAGGTAGGCCTCGGTCGCGTGCCAGGCGAAGGCCTCGTTCGAGTGTTCCAGGCACGGCAGCCTCGCCAGGGTGTGCAGCAGGGCGGCGGCCTTGAGGTACAGCGAGCCGTAGATGTCCCGCTCCAACGCCCGGGCGTTGACCCGGGCGACGGCCGCATACAGCGGCCCCAAGTCGTCGACCTGCGGATCACCCTCGAGCAGCTCGGCGGCGTGCAGCAGGAACGCGACGTCGATCGGGTGGAGAGGTTCCTGCTCGCTCACGCGACGCGGCCCCGCTCCGGCCGCTCCAACTCCCGCCGCGCCTCCCGCTCGCTCGCCCGCTGCTCCGCGCCGGCGTCGATGCTGCTGGGCTCGGCCGCGAAAGCCGCCCCGCTGCGGGCCATGGACGCCCTGAAGCCTTCCAGGAACCGCCGCTCCACCGCGGTCGCCCGGTCGTAGGCGGCCGAGAGGATGTATTCCTGCATGCTGACCCCCGCCTGCTTGGCGGCCGCCGCGATGGCCGCCCGCTGCGCGGGGTCGGGGAAGCGCAGATTCATCGCCTTGGGATCCGACATGGCACCCACGGTACCAGCGGTACCATCCGCGGTCGACGCGGGACGGCGCGATGCCGGACCGAGCCGGATCGAACACCGCGGCCTGCGACCGGAAGCAGGACGATCCCGTACCGCTGGACCGGCGCGTCACCCACCTGGCCGGTCCCCGCCCCGTCGGGTACCGGCTGCCCCGCGTGCCGGAGACGGCGGCGCCGGGCGGCATCACGGCCTTGAGGCGCGGGCTGCAGTTCCCGGAGCGGGAGCGGCATGTCGCCGCCTCGGGCGACCGTCGGCAGGCAGGCGCCGGGACCCGCGTCGACGGAGCGGCACGGCCGCGGCGCTCACCGGTCTCATGACCCCCTCGGGCTGCTCAACGGCCCGAGCGCCTCTCCGACACCGGCACCGACCGCCCCGTGTCCGTGGCCGTGAATACGTCTCCGCGATCGAGTACCTGCCCGAATGTGGTTCTGCTGTGCGGACTTGAGGGGAGGGGACTGTCAGTGCACGACGCGGACCAGGCCTGGCGCCAGGCTGTTTGCCTGGGTCATGCCCCCAGATCCTCCTTCACGGGCAGGCACTCGGCGAGCAGGTCGACGACGTCGCGCCAGGCTCGCTGCGCGTGCTGTGGGTGGTAGCCGACGCCGGGGACCGTGGGGTGGTCGACCGGCGGGTGGTGGAAGGCGTGTAAGGCGCCGCCGTAGACCGTGAGGCGCCAGTCGACGCCCGCGGCCTGCATCTCGGCGGTGAACGCGTTCCGTTGCGCGGGCGGCATGATCGGGTCTTCCGACCCGACCCCGGCCCACACCGGGCAGCGAATGCGCGCTGCCTCGCCCGGTCGGCCCGTGGTCAGTGCGTTGACTGTCCCGATCGCGCGCAGGTTGACGCCGTCGCGCCCGAGTTCCAGCCCGACGGCGCCCCCGGTGCCGTAGCCGACGGCGGCGATCCGGTCGGGGTCGGTCCGCGGTTCGGTGCGCAACACGTCGAGCGCCGCATGGCCGATGCCCCGCATCCGGTCGGGATCAGCGAGCAGTGGCAGGCAACGGGCCAGCATCTCCTCGGGGTCGCCCAAATAGCGCCCGCCGTGAAGGTCGAAGGCCAGCGCTACATATCCCAGTTCGGCGAGAGCATCGGCCCGGCGGCGTTCGACGTCGCTGAGCCCCATGCCCTCTGGTCCGAGCAACACCGCGGGCCGGCGGTCGATACCGGCCGGGAGCGCGAGGTGCCCGATCATCGTCAAACCGTCCGCCGGGTACTCGACCGTACGCGTCGTAATCGCCGTCATGAGACTGGACTGTAGTGATCGCCGAGCTCGGCCCGGCCGGTGTTCTGCCGCTGGCGGAACAGCGCGCGTGTCCCTCTGAAATGCGGGGGCCGAGCCCTCAGGGCTTCAAGATCATCTCGTTGCCCCTTTGGCGCGTACCTCGGTCACACCCCAACCCGTCGGCTACTCCGCCAGCGGGCGCCACGTCCCCCTCCGGTTCCCCGCGATTCCACCCCGAGAACCCGCGAACCCGTCGGCTTGGCGGTGGGAGGAACTGTTCCGGGCCCGACGCCTCGACTGGCACGGGATGACCGTCTTTCTCCGGACTCTCTGATGTCTCATGAGACATCAGAGAGTCCGGTCAGGACTGCTCAGTAGCTGTTGTCGTACCGCTCTTGGGACTTGGGGATCGAACGTCGTGCCGATCGGGTGGCCCTCGAGTGCTCGGCGCATGCGAGGAGGCCCTTCTGAACAGCTCGCTGGTGTCGAATCACCGAGCATCAGGAAGCCCTGGTGTCGCAGGGCACCCGGCATGGCGATCACCGTTTACAACTGAAACTCTCGGGACACAGATGACCTGATTGATGCTTCTGACGTTCGGATTCCCTCCCTAGGGTCGCAGCGATTGCCGTCGAGCGTCGCATCATGATCCGCGACGCGTCAGAGGGGGAAACATGAGAACTGCGCGAACGCTTGCGCGTGCCGCCTGTGCCACCGTGGCGCTGGGCGCCGCCGCCTCACTGGGCGCCGGGACCGCTTCCGCCGCACCCGCCACCACCACCGCTACCTGCGCCTACCCGTACGTGTGCTTCGAGCGGTTGTCCGACGGGGCCATCATCGGTCGCTTCCAGGATGTCACCTCAACCTGGCAGTCGCTGCCCTCCCGACCGAGCAACGTCAAGATCATCAACACCCGTCGCGACGATGTCGCCTACATCCGCTACGCCAATGGATCCCAGGCCTGCGTCGCTCCGAACAGCACCCTCACCATCACAGGTTATGTGCTGACGGGCATTCGCATCTCCTCTTCCGCAACCTGCGCCTGAGCCGCGCCATCATCGACCGGGCACCGACCAAGGAGGAGACATGAAGACATCCCGTCGGACCGTCAAGCGAGTCGGGTGGGCTGCGGCAGTGGCCACCGGGCTCCTTGCCACCTCTGTGGGGACGGCGGTCGCCACCCCCACCGTCCCCACGGCCGCGGCCTCCCCGGCGCAGGCCACGGCGAGCTGTGCGTACCCCTACGTATGCCTGTTCAAGAACGGCGTCAAGATCGGTCAGTTCCAGGACGTCACCTCGGGTTACCAGAACCTCCCGTCCAGGCCTGTCGGGACATCCAGCTCACCCATCGTCGTCACCAACACCCGTCACGACGATGTCGCCTACATCCGGTTTTCCACCGGCACAACCGTGTGCCTCCCCCCGGAGTACACCACCAGCCTCACGGGAACGCTGACGGGCATCCGCATCTCCTCCTCCGCGACCTGCTGAGATCACGCAGGGCTCCCAGGAGAGAACAGGCGCAGCCGACTGCTGCCGAGGATGATCACACTGTGGGGAGCAGGTGGTCACCCGATCCTGTGAAGCGTCCTTTCCCTGACTCGTCCGGTGAACAGCCGATCATGCGTGTGGAACGTCATGCCGAGGCATCGGGACAACGGCCCGAGCTCCATTGCTGACCTGCCCACTGCGGAGGCTCCGGTTCTCGGAGAGGAACGTCATGATGACGGTAGCCGCGGCGTCGACCTGTTCCTGAAGGGCGCGGCTCCCCTCGCGGCTTCTGCACGGCTTGCGGAAGAACTCGACGAGTGCGGCGGCGTGCTGGTGCTGGAGTCCCCCCCCGCCGAGCTGGTTGCGGTTCGGGCGTCCCATTCGGTGAGGATCTTGGCGGCTCGGTGCATCGTGACCCGGCTGACCCCGGCCTCGCGGCAGAGATTGTTCTTGGTGAGCTTGCCGTCGGTGTGCTGGGGTCGGCCGGACAGGAGCCGTTCCATGGCGTCGCACAGAACCTGTTCGGTCTTGGTGAAGATGGTCACTGGCCGGCCTTCTTGAGCATCAGGGACACCTCGTTCAGCTGGGCGTCGAGCAGGGATCGCCGGTTGGCGGGGAGCCTGGGACCGGCTCGCAGCCGGTTCGGGGAGCTGCGTTCGGCCGTCCAGATGGGTAGGTGTTCAGGGCCGAGGATGCTGTTGGTGCAACGGGAAGGTCGGCAGCGGTCGAGGAGAGGGCCGCGGTGCCCTTCGGGAACGACGGCGTCCTCGAGGCACTCGGCCCCGAGGGCGTCGTCGTCGTTCATGGTGCAGTGGTTGAGCTTGCCGAAGCGGATGGAGAACCGGGTGCGCTGGAGTAGGTCGTGTTCGACTCGGAGGTCGCCGCGCTGGGCTTTGCCCGTGGCCCGCAGTTCGGCGGCCTTCTCGCGTACTGCGGAGAAGGCCTCGCACATGCGGTCGTCGCCGGGGCCGAAGCCGAGCATCCCGAGCAGGCGACGCAACTCGCTGACCTTCATCAGCCGGGCGAGAAGGAGACAGCCCACGGCTGTTGCGAACGCCCCGGCAACCAGCGCGCCCGAACGCCCTGGGCATCGCCCACCGGGAACGGTTCACTCAGCGCATGGCCCCCGCCGACATCGACGCGGCCGTCCGCGTCAGTCGGCAGGCGGTGCACACCACCCCGCAAAGCCGTCCCTTGTGCACGGCATACCAGTCGAATCCCGGCAACAATCTCGCCATCATGATCCGCCGGGCCGCCGAGGAAGCCCGCCGCGTCGCGCGCCGACTACCGGCCGCCGCGGGTCACCGTGCTCGACGCCTTGACCGTGTCCACCACAAGCCAGTGCTCCGAGCGGTAGTGGACCTCGTCACCCGCGTAGCCGAGCACGTAGTGGACGTCCCCGACCCGGTCCGGCAGGACGTCCTCCAGGACGAACGTTCCGTCCTCGGCGACCGGAACCGGCGGCAGGTCGGCGACCTCCGGGCCGTTCAGTCGCTGCACCGTGATCCGCGGCGCCTCGGTGGGTGCCAGTCCGTCCAGGTCCAGGCGTCCGGTCACCCTGAACGGCTCCCCGGCGACGGCCGGGCCGTGCGTCACGTCCACGAAGCGCGACGGGGCCAGGGCCTCCCGGGTCTGGATCGTGTGCAGCCAGAACCTGGTGCCCTCCTGGTTGGAGGTCACGACGAAGAGCTGTTGTCCGTCCCCGGAGAACTCCATGCCCCGCGGGACGACGCGGTGGCCCGCGGACTCGTCCTCGAAGCTGATGCGCAGCGGCTGCCGCTCGACCGACGGGTCGGCGAACGCCAGGGTCAGATCGGCGGCATCGCCCGACGCCGCGCCGCCCTGGGCGAACCACTTGCCGTCGGGACTGAAGGCGACGGCCGTGGGCGCCACGCCCTCCGGCAGCGGCGCGTAGTGGTTCTCGAGGAAGCGGGCGTCCTGGCCGCCGAGCAGCACGGTCCCCCGGACCCCGTCGGCCACCGCGAGGACGGAGCCGTCCGCGGAGAAGTCGGCGTCCCGGAAGTCCATGCCCCGGTCCGTGCCGTCCTCGGTGAACCGGCGCTCGCCCAGGAACTCCAGCAGGTTCCCGTCCGCTCCGTCCGTCACCCGGTAGATCCCCAGGTCGGGGTCGGCGGTCGGGGACCAGCGCTCCGGAGCGGTCACCAGAAGGCCTCCGGGCCCTCCCTCGAGATGGATCGGGGTGCTCGAGTACATGACCTCCCCGGCCTTGCCGCCCTCGGCCGTCGCGGCGACGCCGACACTGCCCAGCGCGTCGGCGCAGCCCTCGGGCGACGCGGCCGGCCGGCTGGTGAAGAACAACCGCCCGCCGGTGTGCACCAGCTCCCGCCCACAGCCGTCGGCCGGCGCCGGAATCGGATCGAGGGGGTACAAGGACCCGCTGTGGTGGGAGTAGTGCGCGATGTGGTCCGACTGCCCGGCATAGACCTTCGAGCCGTCCGGCTCCACCGCGACGCCGGACAGGGGGGCGGCCATGTGGGCGCTCGCGACGGCGCGCCCGACGCCCCCGTAGAGCACGCCGACCAGCTCGCCGTCCCGCGACCCGTCCGGATAGATCCGGTCCCCGGCGATCCACACGCGCCGGCCGACGTCGTCCACCGTCATCTGGGTGAACGACGCGGCCGACAGCTCCATGCCCGGGCCCGACGGCACCACGGTCGCCGCGGCGGTGTCCGGGGCGGCCCCCGGGGCCGCGGACGCGGTACCGGTGATCGTCGTCAGCGCCGACCCGGCCAGCGCGCCCGCCAGCAGCACCGTCGTCAGCCTGCTGCCTCTTCCCCACGTGTTCCTCAACGCTGGTCCCACTCCTGATGTCGGCGCGCCACCGCGGATCGGGCGACGCTCGTGTAGACATGAAAGTGTCGTCAATGAGCTGGGACAAGCCGTTTGTTGTCACCACCGTCTCACCGTGGGGGTCTGTCAAATGAACGGTGCAACCAGGGTGGTCGGGTTACTGACGGGCGGCTGAGAGCCGGCCGTCGAAGGTGATGTCGAAGGCGTTCAGTGCGGGCGTTCAGTGCGGTCTTCCGGCGCATGGTCCAGCGGGCCTGCCCCTTGCCCGGGGGATCGAGGGGCATGATCGCCGTGTAGGCGCACTTCAGGGCGGCTCGCTCGTCGGGAAAGTGGCCGCGGGTCTTGACGGCTGCTCGCAGGAGGTCCTCGAGCCAGATCATCGAGGCGCGGAGTTCGCGCCCGCGAGGTGGCTCTCGGGCGTCTTGTCGAAGCGTGTGGTGATGCCGCGCCAGTCCCTCAGTCGGTTGATCGGACGCCCGACGGCGTTGCGTTCCTTGCAGAGGCCGGCATCGTGGCAGCCGGGACGGCCGCCCCGGCTGCCCTTCTTCTCGCGGTGGGCGGCCCGGTCCTTCTTCTCCGGGATGACCGCCTTGATGGAGCGCTTTCACAAAGGGGGCCCGGCCGCCGTGCAGGTCGGCCGCGAAGTCGCCGGGGACCGGTCCGGTGCGGTCCACGACCTGGTCCCCGCACCGTCCTCCGAAGCTCGCCACGCTCGGCCCCGCCGACACGGGGAGCCGCCGATCGGTACGCCTTCCTCCCGGATCACCGGCAGCCGGCCCCGCGCGGTGCACGCTCCGCGGTGCCGCTTGCCGCGGATGGCACGGGCCCCCGAACGTCCCGTCCGGGAAACGGATGGGTCCCCGCGTACCCCGGCCGCCGTGGGCTCCGAGCGGCGGGCCGCCGGTGGACCGGGGACCGCCTCAGATGCCGCCGGAGAAGGTGTCGCAGCGGGCCGGGGAGCCCGTGGTGTACCCGGTGGTGAACCAGTGCACCCGCTGCCGGGAGCTGCCGTGGGTCCAGCCCTCCGGGTCGACGCGGCCCTGGACGCGCTCCTGGATGCGGTCGTCGCCGACGGCCGACGCGGCGTCAAGGGCTTCGCGGATGTCGTCGTCGGTGAACGGCCCGTCGTAGAAGCCGGTGGTGACGGCGTTCTTGGCCCAGACCCCGGCGTAGCAGTCGGCTTGCAGCTCCAGACGGACCGACGCGCTCTCGGCCCCCGCGCGGTCCCGGCCGACGCGGTTCATGGTGCCCAGCAGGTTCTGCACGTGATGGCCGTACTCGTGGGCGACGACGTACGCCTGCGCGAAGGGGCCGCCCTTGGCATCGAACGTCTCCTCGAGTTCCTGGAAGAACCCGAGGTCGAGGTAGACGCGGTGGTCGGCCGGGCAGTAGAACGGGCCCACGGCGGAACTCGCCCGGCCGCACCCCGTGCTCACCCCACCGGAGAACAGCACCGTCCGTGCCGGGGCGTACGACTGCCGGGTGTGCTCGGGGAGGGCGTCGCGCCAGTAACGCTGGACGCTGTTGACCACGCCCACCACCCGGCACTTCTCGGACTGGTCGGCATCACTGCCCTTGCGGCACCGGGCGCTCAGGTCCGACCCCTGCCGCGGCGCGGCGGAGTCCGAGCCGGTGCCGTCGAGGAGACCGGCGGGGTTGACGCCCAGGAGCAGCGCGACGATCACGGCGACGATGCCGACGACGCCGCCGCCGATGGCGAGCCCCCCTCCCGGGAAGCCGCTGCCACGGTCCTCGACCTGGGAGGCATCAAGATCCACATCGTCGCGGAAGTCCATCGTTCCTTCGTCTCCTGGGCGCCGGTGATCGCTCCCCAGTGCCCAGCGGCCCCGGGGGCACACCGGCCGGTCGCTCCCGGTGGCGACTTCCGAACACCCGCCGCGCCGGCCCGCGTGTCGACTTGCGGAACCCCGCCCTCACGTTACGGTCGATATGGGTGAACGCCCTGAAGGGGGACCTGAAGGAGGAACAGGCACATGGGCCTGAGGCGGTGGATCGGCACCTGGCCGGTGTACCGGCAGATCACGGGAGCGGACCGGCTGGGGCGGGGCAAGGCGGCCGAGTCCCGGCATTCGGCGGGGCTCGCGCCCCGCACGGACTCCGCAGACCGCGTGGTGACCTCCGTCTGCCCGTACTGCGCGGTGGGCTGCTCGCAGCGCGTCTACGTGAAGGACGAGCGGGTCGTCCAGATCGAGGGCAACCCGGACAGCCCGATCTCGCGGGGCCGCCTGTGTCCCAAGGGCTCGGCCAGCAAGCAGCTCGTCACCGGGCCCCAGCGTGAGCAGAAGGTGCTCTACCGGCCGCCGTACGGCACGGCCTGGCAGGAACTGGACCTCGCCACGGCCATGGACATGGTGGCCGACCGGGTGCTGGACGCGCGCCGCAAGGGCTGGCAGGACACCGACTCGGCCGGCCGTACGCTCCGCCGCACCATGGGCCTCGCCAGTCTGGGCGGCGCCACCCTCGACAACGAGGAAAACTACCTGATCAAGAAGCTGTTCACCGCTCTCGGCGCGATCCAGATCGAGAACCAGGCGCGTATTTGACACTCCGCCACCGTTCCCGGTCTGGGAACCTCCTTCGGACGCGGCGGTGCGACCGACTACCAGCAGGACCTGGCCAACGCCGACTGCATCGTCATCATGGGCTCGAACATGGCCGAGGCCCATCCGGTCGGGTTCCAGTGGGTGATGGAGGCCAAGGCGCGCGGCGCCAAGGTCATCCACATCGACCCGCGGTTCACCCGCACCAGCGCGCTGGCCGACCGGCACGTCACCCTGCGCGCGGGCACCGACATCGCCTTCCTCGGCGGCGTGATCAACTACATCCTGTCCCACGGGCTGGAGTTCCGGGAGTACGTGCAGGCGTACACCAACGCACCGTTCCTGCTGAACGAGCACTACCGGGACACCGAGGACCTGGACGGCCTGTTCAGCGGGTACGACCCGGCCACCGCCTCCTACGACTCCTCCAGCTGGGCGTACGAGAGCGTCCGGGCGGACGGGCACGCGGGTGACGCCCGGCACAAGGAGCAGTCCGCGCCGTACCAGCACGGCTCCGGCGGACCGTCCGTGGAGGGCGGCGCGGGACCCCTCGCGAGCGACCCGACGCTGGAGCATCCCCGCTGTGTGTTCCAGGTGCTCAAACGGCACTTCTCCCGCTACACGCCCGAGATGGTGGAGCGGATCTGCGGCGTGCCCCGGGAGCAGTTCCTGGAGGTGTGCCGGGCCTGGACCGAGAACTCGGGCCGGGAGCGCACCGCGGCGCTGGTGTACAGCGTGGGCTGGACCCAGCACTCCGTCGGCTCCCAGTACATCCGGGCCGGGTCGATCATCCAGATGCTGCTGGGCAACATCGGCCGTCCCGGCGGCGGGGTCTTCGCGCTGCGCGGACACGCCAGCATCCAGGGGTCCACGGACATCCCGACCCTGTTCAACCTGCTGCCCGGCTACCTGCCGATGCCGGACACCACCCACGAGGACCTGTCCGGCTACCTGGACAACATCCGCAGCCCCGGCCAGAAGGGGTTCTGGAGCAACGCGGACGCCTACACGGTCTCGCTGCTGAAGGAGTACTGGGGCGAGGCGGCGACGGCGGAGAACGACTACTGCTTCGACTACCTGCCGCGGATCAACGGCGACCACGGCACCTATCGCACCACCATGGACATGATCGACGGGAAGGTCTTCGGCTACTTCCTGCTCGGTCAGAACCCGGCGGTGGGTTCGTCCCACGGCCGTCTGCAGCGGCTGGCCATGGCCAACCTGGACTGGCTGGTCGTCCGCGACCTCACCATGATCGAGAGCGCCACGTTCTGGAAGGACTCCCCCGAGATCGAGACCGGGGAGATCGTGCCCGAGCGCTGCCGCACCGAGGTCTTCTTCTTCCCCGCCGCCTCGCACGTGGAGAAGTCCGGCACCTTCACCCAGACCCAGCGGATGCTGCAGTGGCGGGACCAGGCCGTCGAGCCGAGCGGCGACCAGCGCTCGGAGCTGTGGTTCTTCTACCACCTCGGCAGGCTCCTCAAGGAGAAGCTGGCCGGTTCGGCCGACGAGCGCGACCGCCCCGTCCTCGACCTCGCCTGGGACTACCGGATCGAGGGCGACGAGCCGAGCGCGGCCGACGTGCTGCGCCACATCAACGGCATCGACCTGCGCAGCAACCGCACGGTCGGCGGCTACACCGACCTCAAGGCGGACGGCAGCACCGCCTGCGGCTGCTGGATCTACAGCGGGGTCTACGCCGACGAGGTCAACCAGGCCCGGCGTCGCAAGCCCCGGTCCGAGCAGGGGCCGTACGAGACGGAATGGGGTTGGACCTGGCCGCTGAACCGGCGCGTGCTGTACAACCGCGCCTCGGCCGACCCGCAGGGGCGGCCCTGGAGCGAGCGCAAGGCCCTGGTGTGGTGGGACGAGGAGCGGGGCGAGTGGACCGGGCACGACATCCCGGACTTCGAACGGACCAAGCCGCCCGCCTACCGGCCCCCCGAGGGGGCCTCGGGCCCCGAGGCCCTCGCCGGTGACGACGCGTTCATCATGATGGCGGACGGCAAGGCGTGGCTGTTCGCCCCGACCGGGCTGGCGGACGGTCCGCTGCCCACCCACTACGAACCGCACGAGTCGCCGGTGCGCAACCTGCTGTACGGGCAGCAGGGCAACCCGACGCGCAAGGTGTACGGACGCCCCGACAACCCGTCCAACCCCGCCCCGCCCGAGGGGCACAGCGAGGTGTTCCCCTTCGTGTTCACGGCGGCGCGGCTCACCGAGCACCACACCGCGGGCGGCATGAGCCGTCAGCTGCCGTACCTGTCGGAGCTGCAACCGGAGCTGTTCGTGGAGGTGTCGCCCGAGCTGGCGAGGGAACGCGGTCTGCGCCACCTGGACTGGGCCCATGTGATCACCAGCCGGACCGCGGTGGACGCCCGGGTCGTGGTCACCGACCGGCTGGCGCCCCTGCGGGTCGAGGACCGGACCGTGCACCAGGTCTGGATGCCCTACCACTGGGGATCCACGGGGCTCACCAGCGGCGACGTCGTCAACGACCTGATCGGCGTGGTGGTGGACCCGAACGTGTTCATTCAGGAGAGCAAGGTGCTGACCTGCGACATCCGTCCCGGCCGCCGGCCGAGGGGTCCCGCCCTGCTGCAGTACGTGCGGGACTACCGCCGCCGGGCCGGGATCACCACGGAGACCGGCGCCCACGTCATGACGACGGACGGCGACCACCGGCCGGCCCACACCGAACCGCAGGGCCCGGAGGAATCCCCATGATGGACGAGAACAGCCTGTACGGCCCCCTCCCCGACCCCGCCGCGGACGCCGGCCACCCCGACCCGCCGCCCCGGGTGGGTTTCTTCACCGACACCTCCGTGTGCATCGGCTGCAAGGCGTGCGAGGTGGCGTGCAAGGAGTGGAACGACGTTCCCGAGGACGGCCTCGACCTGCTGGGCATGTCGTTCGACAACACCGGCATGCTCGGCGCGAGCTCCTGGCGGCACGTCGCCTTCGTCGAGCAGCAGCGTCCACTGGGACGGCAGGAGACGGGGCTGTCCGGCCTGCCCACCGGTCCCTCCGGCACCGAGGCCACGGACCGGGTGGTGGGCGACGCCCTGCGCGACGCCGAGCGGGGTGGCGGCGAGCTGGGCACCGGCCCGGTCGATCTCGGCTTCCCCTCCTTCGACCTGCCCGGCGCCACCGACGGCGCCGGGGCCCGCACCGAGTTCCGCTGGCTGATGTCCTCCGACGTGTGCAAGCACTGCACCCACGCGGGCTGTCTCGACGTGTGTCCCACCGGGGCGCTGTTCCGCACCGAGTTCGGCTCGGTCGTGGTGCAGCCCGACATCTGCAACGGCTGCGGCTACTGCGTCTCCGGCTGCCCCTACGGGGTCATCGACCGGCGGCCCGACGACGGGCGCGCGTGGAAGTGCACCCTGTGCTACGACCGGCTGCGCGGGGACCTGGAGCCCGCCTGCGCCAAGGCGTGCCCCACGGACTCCATCCAGTTCGGCCCGCTCGACGAGCTGCGGGAGCGGGCCGACCGGCGACTGGCGGAACTGCACGAGGCGGGGGTGGACGAGGCACGGCTGTACGGCCGCGACCCCGACGACGGTGTGGGCGGCGACGGCGCGTTCTTCCTGCTGCTGGACGATCCGGAGGTGTACGGGCTGCCGCCGGACCCGGTCGTGCCCACCCGGGACCTGCCGTCCATGTGGAAGCACGCCGCGGTGGCCGCCTCGGCCCTGCTGGCCGCGTCCGCCGCCGTCTTCTGGCAGGGGGGCCGGCGATGAGCGAGGACGACGGGGCCCCGCGCGGCGACGCCGGGACCGGCGGCGTGCACGCGCACACGTCCGGGTCCGGCGCCCGGGAGACACGCGACGAACGGCCCGAGTTCCGCTCCTACTACGGCCGGCCGGTGCTGAAACCGCCGGTGTGGAAGTGGGAGGTGCCGGCCTACCTGTTCACCGGCGGGCTGTCGGCCGGCTCCGCCCTGCTCGCCGCCGGCGCCGACCTCACGGGGCGTCCCGCCCTGCGCCGGGCGGGACGCCTGGGCGGTTTCGGCGCGCTCCTGGCCAGCACCGGACTGCTGATCGCGGACCTCGGCCGACCCGAGCGGTTCCACCACATGCTGCGGGTCGCCAAGCCCAGCTCGCCGATGTCCGTCGGCACCTGGATCCTCGTGGCCTACGGGCCCGGCAGTGGTCTGGCCGCCGCGGCCGAGATGCTGCCCGCATCACTGCGCGCGAGCCTGCCCGGCCGGCTGTTGAGCCGGGCCGCCCGGCCGGCCGGTCTGTCCGCGGCCGCCTTCGCCCCGCCCCTGGCCGCGTACACGGCCGTGCTGCTCTCCCAGTCGGCCGTACCGGCCTGGCACGACGCCCGCCGGCACCTTCCCTTCCTGTTCACCGGGTCGGCGGCGGCGGCCGCCGCCGGGCTCGGCATGCTGACGGTGCCGCCGGCCGAGGCGGGCCCCGCCCGCCGGCTCGGTGCGATCGGCGCGGCGGCGGAAGTCGTCACGGCCCGGCTCGTCGAGCACCGGCCCGGTCTGGTGCCCCGGGCGTACACCACCGGCCGGGCGGGGCGGCTGCGCCGGGCCTCGGAGTGCCTGACGCTGGCGGGAGCGCTCGCGACCGTGTCCGTCGCCCGACGCAGCCGCCCCGCCGCGGCCGCGGCGGGACTGGCACTGCTGGCCGGGAGCGCCCTGCAGCGCTTCGGCACCTTCGAGGCGGGCGTCGCCTCCACCAAGGACCCCGCCTACGTCGTCGTCCCGCAGCGCGCACGCCTGGACGCGGCCGACGCCGGCCGGGAGGCCCCCTGACGGCACCGCCGGCCAGTGGTCCGGGTTCCGGTGGACACTGTGGGCGCAGTCCGGAAACACCCGGTGCGATCACGGCCGTCCAGGGCTTCACCGTTCAGAGCCGGTCCGTTCCGCCAGGTCGGGCCCCTTCGCCAACGGTGGCCCGGTGGTCCGCAACCTGCTGGTCCGGTGATGGACGGTGCCGGTCAGGGGCCTGCGGGGCGGGGGTGTTTTCCGCCGCCCGGGGGAGGCACCGCCGGTGCCGTACCGTCACGCCCTCGTCTCCACCGGGCCGGAGCCCACACCGGTGGCCTGCTCCAGGTCTTCCAGCACCTTGCCCAGGGCGGCCGGCCTCGCCGTGGAGGCCCTGTTCTCGTACGCGGCGCACTGGCGGCGGATGCTCGCGCCACTCCTGGGCGCGCTGGAGCCGAAGTGCGACAACACCTCCTGCTGGCGGGGCGTACTCCGCGAGGCGGCCAAGTATTTCGCCGAGGGAACCAACTGGTGAGGAGCCGTGCATGAAACGGCGTCCTGTAAGGGAGTGGGGGGCAGGACTTGATGTCCTCGACTGATGCCGCGTTCGAGATCTCGTCGTAGGACGATCGGGCGGTGACTCGGTCCCCGGACCATGACCGCTCCCTTGAAGAGCTTGAACACGACCGCTGGCCGGTCCCGCCGGCCGACGCCCCCCGTCTTGTCGCTGCCGCGCCGCCGAACACCTTGTCTTTCTGGCTGAACCACCGGTCGTTGCCGTTGTCCCGGACACCGGCGAGGCGGTCCGTTTCGATGAGCGTGCCGTCGAGGATCACATGGGTCGTCCTCGCGCGTCAGCCGTGGCCCAGGACCTCGTGCAGGTCCGGGACCTGGGCGGCGAGCAGACGCGAGAGGTGGTCCACGACGTGGCGCGGGACGCCGAGCGCGGCACCATGGGTGACCAACGTGAAGCCTCTGGTGAACACGGACGTGATCTTGTGTTGGTACCTGTCCCACCAGTGGTTTTACGTCTGTCCTCGGCCGGCCCAGTCCGTCCGGCCTGCTCACGCATGGAGTGGTTCATGCCGCTTCGCGTAGGTCATTTCGCTGAGAAAACTCACTGGTCGGCTGTCTACCAGGGCGCTGCCGGCAACTGGGTTCCGCTGCTTCGGGTGCACCTCGGATGCCGGGTGTCTGGAAAGACCAGCTAGCTTGAGCGGGCGCAGCTTCCCCGATCGGCGCTCTGTGGACCGTCGCTGGACGGGCGGATGTCGAAGTCGAAGATGGCGGTGGGCAGATAGAGCGTGGCACAGGAGTTGGGGATGTCGACCACGCCGCTGAAGCGGCCTTCGATCGGGGCGGCTCCGAGGAGCAGGTAGGCCTGCTCAGGTGAGTAGCCGAACTTGGTCAGGTACTCGATCGCGTTCAGGCAGGCCCGCCGATAGGCGACGTGTGAGTCGAGGTAGTGCTGGCGGCCGTCTTCGTCGACGGAGATGCCGACGAAGGTGAGGAACTCGCTGTAGCGCGGCTCGACGTTGCCGGGGTAGAACACGGGGTTCGTCGTCACCCCGTAGGTCTGCATGCCGCCCTTGATGAGGTCGACGCCGAGATCGAGGTAGCCGCCCATCTCGATTGCGCCGCAGAAGGTGATCTCGCCGTCGCCCTGGCTGAAGTGCAGGTCACCGGCGGACAGTTTGCCACCCTCGACATACACCGGCAGGAAGATCCGGGCGCCACGGGTGAGGTTCTTGATGTCCTGGTTGCCGCCGTTCTCGCGTGGCGGCGCGGTGCGTGCCGCCTCCCGTGCAGCACGCTCGAACGCGTCGCCTTCCAGCGTGCCGAGGATTGCCCCTTGCGGATCCGGCGGCAACGCGAGCGGGGGCACCCGGTCGGGATCGGTCGCGATGAGCTCGGCTTCCCGGGCGTTCCACTGGCCGAGCAGGTCGTGCGACGGGGCGGTGCCGATGATGCCTGGGTGGGTGATGCCGGTGAAGCGCACGCCGGGCAGGTGGCGGGAGGTCGCGATCTGCCCGTGGAAGTCCCAGACCGCCTTGTATGCGTCCGGGAAGTGCTCGGTGAGGAAACCGCCGCCGTTGGCCTTGGCAAAGATGCCCGTGTAGCCCCAGCCCTGGCCGGCGACCGGCCCGGTCTCCTGCGGAACGGGACCGATGTCGAGGATGTCGACCACCAGCAGGTCACCGGGCTGCGCACCCTCGACGGCGATCGGTCCGCTCAGAGGATGGACCATCGAGAGATCGAGGTCGCGGATGTCGTTGGCGGAGTCGTCGTTGTGAACCGTCCCGTCGAACCACTCCCGGCATTCGAGGCGGAACTCGGTGCCGGGCCGAACGGTCGCCACCGGCGGGATGTCAGGGTGCCAGCGGTTGTGCGGCGGGACTGCCTGGTCGTAGAACGACCGGGACTGGTCGACGCTGAAGAGCACTTCGGGCATCTGTCGCTCCTTGCCTGTGGGTCACGGCCTCGGGAGGCGTGCGTGCAGTGGATTCGGCGGATGAGCGTTACGACGGGGTGGTGCGGGCATGTGGTGTTGCACCGTCGGCTCGTGCGCGCTGGCCGCGGCAGCGTCGCGCACCCGTCGCAGGACGGAGTGGGGCGAGGTGATGGCGGGCGGGGCGTATACACGCGTCGCCGCTCCGCCGCATGTGGCGCACGCCGGCTCATGTATCGGGGCGTCGATCGGACGGACGACCTCGAACACGCCGCACTGCCCGCACGCGTAGTCGTACCTCGCCATGTGAGAGCCTCCGCGTCACATTCGGGCGGACCAGGGGCATGATGGCGCTAGCCGAACTTCCCCACCGCCGCTGAAGCAAATTGTGAGGGTTTGAGCGTAACGGTCGTTCAACGGCGTAGCTGACCGACTCGGTGTGGGATAACTCCATTGGAGGTGGCGGCGCGCAGACGGGGGTCGCGCTGTGTTCGACAGGTCCAATAGAGCCGGAATCGTTCCGGACGTGGTCCGCCTGTCCAAGTCCATCGGCGGGTACGGGACGCCCATGGCACTCACCTTGTCGCGTCCCTGGTACGACGTGTGGAAGCCGGACGAGCACAACGGCACCTTCCGCGGCTACGACCCCGCCTTCGTCACGGTGCCCGCGCGCTGGAGGTGTTCTGGTCCGACGGCGCGATGGAGGCCCGGACCACCGCGCTGGGCGAACGCGTGGGCCGCGTCCTCGCCGCGACCGCCCGGCGCCACGGACTGCCCGCGCCGCGCGGACGCGGACTGGCGTGGGGCCTGCCTTCGACCGTCCGGGCGCGGCTCGCGAGGTGTGCGACGCCGCCTACCGGGGCGGCCTGCTGACGGAGACGGCCGGGCCGCACGACGAGGTGGCCAAGGCCCTGCCGCCGCTGACCGTGGCGGACGGGCAACTGGAACAGGGCCGGGGATGCTCGACGAGGCCGTCGGCCATCGCCGTTCTCGCCTCCCTGACCGCGCTGCCCGCGCTCCTCGCGAAGCTGGGACGCTGGGTCGACCGGCTGCGGGTGCCCTTCCTGTGACGGTTGACCATGCGCTCGGGCGACTCGAAGCTGTGGCCGGTGCTGCTGCGGCCCGCCCTGGTGCGACCAGTGCTCACGCTCGTGGTGTCCGTCGGCGCCCTGCTGCTGCTCGCCCTGCCGGCCCTCGACATGAAGCTGAAGCAGCCCGGCTCCGACGACCTGTCCCGGGACATCCCCGTCGTCCGGGCGATGGACCGGCTCACCGAGGCCTTCCCCAGCAAGGGCACCGTGCACCAGGTGGCGGTACGCGCCCCCGCCGACCGGGCCGCCGACGTCGAGGCAGCCCTCGGCAGGCTGCTGAAGCGCACCGCGGGGAACGACCTGTTCGCCCACGACCAGACGCCCACGATCCGCACGTCGGCGGACAATCGGGTGCACACCGTCCAGGTCGGCACGCCGCACTCGCCCAAGAGCGACGGCGCTCGCGACTCCTCGAACTGCTGCGGGACTGGGTGCCCCAGGCGATGGAGGGCGTGCCGGGGGCCGAGAGCGCGGTCGGCGGCAAGGTCGCCCAGGGCCTCGACTTCACCGGCCACCTGGAGGACCGGATGCCGTGGGTGGTGGGCTTCGTCCTGCTGCTGACCTTCGTCACCATGGTCCTCATCTTCCGGTCACTGGCCGTGGCGCTCTCCGCGATCCTGCTCAACCTGCTGTCGGCCGCGGCCTCGTTCGGTGTCCTCGTCGCGGTCTTCCAACACACCTGAGCCGAAGGGGCTGCTGGACTTCCACAGCTCCGGAGCGGTCGTCTCCTGGCTGCCGCTGTTCCTCTTCGTGGTGCTGTTCGGCATCTCGATGGACTACCACGTCTTCGTCGTGAGCCGGATCCGCGAGACCGCCCAGAACGGAGCGACCGTCAAGGACGCCGTCCGCGAGGGCATCACCCGCTCCGCCGGGGTCGTCACCAGCGTGGCGATCGTCATGGTCGGGGTCTTCTCGATCTCCGGCACGCTGAGCATGGTCGAGTTCAAGCAGCTCGGCGTGGGCCTGGCGGCGGCGATCCTGCTGGACGCCATGGTGATCCGGGCCTTCGTCCTGCCGGCCCTGATGACCGCGCTGGGCAAGTGGAACTGGTGGCCGGACGACCGCTCGACGGGCCGCGGCGACCAGCACGCCACGGGCTCCGACGACACCCGCCAGCTGCGCCCGGTCCCGGCCGCCCAGCCGCACTACGCGGGAGCGCAGCACCAGCAGCCGTACGCGAACCAGCAGCCTTACACGAACCGGCAGTCCTACGCGGACCAGTAGCCGTACGTGGACCGGCAGGACTACTCCGGCAGCAGGGTTGTGCCCCCTTCGGCACCCCGCACCAGCTCCAGCAACCGCAGCACCGCGACCACCGACCTGACTCCTGGCAGTAGCGGCAGGAAGCAGGTTCCTCCGAGGAGGAGGGAGGGCAGCTTGTACATCCCCCGGCGGGCGCCCTCTCTCCTCCGGTGATCGACCACAGCGGTCCCTTGGGCCTTCTTGGCCTCGGCAGCCGGCTCCTGACCGGCGTTCTGTGCGTGGTGGTCGGCCGGGTCATCGTCACCGCCCGGCTCCAGCGGACCGCGACGCCTGGGCACAGTTCTGGGTCGTGCTCCTGAACACGGTGGTCGGCGGGATCACCATGTGGATGCGACCGAGCCCTTATGTCGTCGCCGCACACTTCATCGCCGCTGCTGCTCACGACCGCGGTTGTGACGGAGCAGTGATCTTCAGGGGGCTGGGCTGCCCTGTTCTGGTGTCCCATTGGCTGACCAACTGATGCGGCCGGCCGCCCGAGCGATCAGGAGGGGACATGGACCCAGTCACGGCGGATTCAGGTGGAGCCGAGGCACAGGCCCGTGAGGAAGTGCTGGCAGCGATTACGCGGCAGGCCCGTTCGGTGGGGAGCAGACGGATGCCGAGGCGTCCCGGACTTGGAGCACCTGGCCCGTGCACTGGCGGCCCTCCGCGGTCGTGGCACCACTCAGGAGGGCGATACGGACGCCGCTGCCGGTCTGCAGATGACGGGCCCCGGGCAGGAACGGCCGGGCGGTCGCAAGGTCGGCCTGGCCCTGGAGCGGTAGCGCGAGAGCGGGGGCGGAACAAATGCCCCAACCCCAAGCAGGCACACACGACACTCCTGGCCTGGCACAGGCTGGAGGCCGCGCACCATGACAGCGGCCCCTGTCCGACCCCGCTGTTCGTCGAAGCGGCGGCGTCGGCGATCCACTGCCCCAGGGGAAACGGCGAGCGTGGCCGGCCACCCTTCGGTTTCCGTCTCCTGGTTGTCGTGGGCGGGGACGCGACAGGTGAAGGGGATCTTCAGGTCGCCGTGGAGCGGTGGTAGATGGCGGCGGCTTCGATACCGCGGCGCCAGTGCTGGTGTTCGGGGTTGATCACACGACCGCCCTGTCGGTGAGAAGCGCTCAGTGCCCCGGATGTCAGACCCGTGTGCGAGCGTGTCACGCGAAGGAGTGCGTGACACGAGGGGGATCGATGGCGGCGGGAAGCGACGGCTGGGTCGGCATGGGCTGGGACTGGACGGACGCGGCCGAGATCCGCCGGCGTCTCGACGGAGGCGCTGATCCGGAGCACTGGAGCGGGGGACGCCCGTTGCACCGCGCGGCGGTGTTCGGGTCCTCTCAGGTCATCGCCGAGCTGGCCGGCCGGGTCGCGGATGTGGACGCGCTGGAGAATGGGGTGACGGCACTGTGGGAGGCCGTCGTCTCCCGGAAGCCGGGCAACGCCCGGGCACTGGCCGCCGCCGGGGCCGACCCCTGGCGCCCGTCGCTCGGCGGCTGGTCACCGGGGCGGCTGGCCCTGGCCGGCCCGACACCGGACCTGTTCCCGGTGCCGGAAGGCGAGTGCCTGACCGACGCCGAGCGTGCGGTGGCGCAGGAGGCCCATCGGCTCACCACGGCGCTGGGCACGTTCTCCTACGACGGCACCGGGCTGGCCTGCGTCGCCGGCATCGACGCGGCCGAGGCGGTGCGCCGTCTTCAGGCGGTGCCGATGGCGCACGAGGTCATCGACGAACTGCTGGAAGACCCTTACGAGCACGACGCCGACGAGAGCCTGCGAATCGTCGGTGTCACCTCGGTGCCGGGCGGCTGCATCGTCACCCAGCCCTGGGGCTACGCACCGCAGATGCCGGGCGTGCTCACCCGCTTGTCCACCGGCACCGTCTGCTACGGCCTGTACGCCAACCCCAAGAGCGGCAATCAGGGCAGCATCGCCCGCGATGGCGCCGTCGAGGGCTGGGACCTGCACCCGGGCGGAGGACCGAACGAGCACGACACCCCCGAGGAGGTACTCGTCTCGTACCTCTACCAGGGCAACGCCGTAGCCTACTCCTGCGCCTTCGCGGGACTGCGTCCGACCGACGCACGCGGGGTGGTCGGGCCCCCCGATGCCTGGGTCGAACTGCCACGCCGCGACTACTGGGGTCACTGACGCTGACAAGCCGTCATCGTGCGACCGGGTCCCTGCGCGACAGCGGGGATGCCGGCGACCGACGCGGGTAGCCGGTCGAACACAGCAAGGACGAAGGGGGTCGGGCATGTCCGGATCGACCGGTGAAGCGCGCGGGCGCGGGACGCACGAGCACGGTGCCCCTCTCCTCGCCGTACTGCTGACGGCGGCAAGCGTGACATGACGATGTGTGGGCCCTACCCGAAGCAGCACTCGCCGCCCTCTGTGGCCAGAGCTCGTGCGTGATGCCAACTCCGGCAGACTGAGCACGAACCTTCTCCTCCACCGCGCCGACGACCTCGGCGACCCGATGCCGTTGACCTGCCTGGAATCGGCCTTCCCTGGAGACGTGGCCAAGGACGCAGACCAGGACGATCTCCTCCCCGGCGTCTTCGGCGCAACGGTGACCCTCAGCAGACTTGCCGGCATCACGGAACGGCATCCGCGTGCATTCCTGCTCCATGGCCCCCTTCGGGATGCCATCGCCGCTGCCACCGAAGGACTGACACGCGAAATCCGCGAAGAAGGCATCTACGAAAGCAGTTGGGACATCCCCCTCAAAGGCCCCGCAGCCGACGCCGCGAGACCGCCAAGGTCATCCTCGACTCCCGCTACACCGACACATCCTGAGCCGCTCCGGTATCCGCGGAGACTCCATGCGTTGACTCCAGCCGCCGGTCGGGGCTGGTGTTGAGCGTAGTAGTTGCCCGCGTGTTCGTGAGGCGGGATGTCTCCGATCGCTGTGGGAAGGCGCTGGATGTTGCACCCGTCGGCCCGTTCCGCATCTCGTTGACCCGCCGCGGCGCTGCAGCCGCGACCGCCCACGCCCGGCACCGCGCCTGAAGACGTGAGGCGAGCGACGGGCGCGGCCGTTGCCCGGGCAGACCGCGAAGGGCCCGACCGGCGAACCGAGCAGTACGACTGCGCCCCTGACCCTCGCGGGTCAGCACCGGCCGGCGTCCACCGTCACCACGAGGTCGACGGAAACGACCGTGAACGTCTCGGGCTCAGGCGGGGAGACGCTCAGGCAGTAGACGTCCTCGACGTCGTCGCTGCGCACCTCGAACCGGTCGGCGACCGGTGCACCCCCGCCGTCGCCCCATTCGCGGTACGCCGAGACGTGCAGCGAGCCGTGCTCGGGCCCTTCACCGCTGTCTTTGATGGCCTCGGAGATGACCTGTGTGTAGCCGCCGCGCCACCCGCCTACCTCCGTGGGCCCCGCGTTGAGGCCGGCCATGGCCGCGTGGACCGCGTTGCGCAACTCCCCCTCGCTCCAGGAGGAGTTGTTGTGCAGCACGTACATGCCGATGCCCCCGAAGAGCAGGGACCCCACGATCAGGGCCCTGCCGACCGGGCTATCGGGGTTGTAGACGTAACGATTTGTCCCCCACCGGGAACGGACGAAGACCGGCTCCGCCCCGTCCTCTTGAGCCATGGCGACAGCGTACCGACACCACACACCCGTTCCTGTTGCGTACGCGAACGCGACGGTATCTGATCCTTGCCAGTCTGCGGTAAGTGCATGGAAGGGCGGCGGTGCTGCTGCGCCGGAACATGGCCAAGGGGGCGGAATTGCTGGGGTGGCGCCACGAGAACGCGGTGCTGCGCAGACAGCTCACGGGGCCGGTGCGATACGAGCCGACGGGCCGGCCGTGGTGCGCAGCGCTGTCCTCGCTGTTCCCCCGGCGCCGGTGGCGCGTGCGGTCCCGCGGGGGATCGTCACCGACAAGCTGTGCTCCTACGGCGCCGCCCACCGTGAGGCCCTGCCCTCCGTGGGGCACCGCTGCCACAAGGGCCTGCACAACCGGGCCGAGAACAGCCACCAGCCCACCCGCCAGCGCGAACGCGCCATGAAAGGCTTCCGTCCCGTGGGCGGGGCTCAGCGGTTCCTCGCCGCCTTCAGCGGCATCTCTCCCCACTTCCGACCCCGCCGCCACCTGGTGGCCGCCGGAGAGCACCGCCTCGGGATGATCATCCGCTTCACCGTCTGGGACCAGGTCGTCAGCAGCACCGGCCTGGCCGCGGCGGCCTGACCCAGCACACCAACCAGGCCACAACACGCCCCGGCACGCCGCCGGCCGCTCACACCCCCCGCCAACGTGACGACGCCTTCACGAGCCCCACACCCGCACGTACGGGTTGATCTCTGCCTCCTTTTTCCGGCCTCGGGACTGACAGGCCGCATGTTCACGTGTCCCGTGTTCCTCGATCAAGCAGTCCAGCCCGTGACGCCGGTTGTCCCCGGAGGGCCTGCAGGGGCGTCCCGCGACACCTGTGACCGGTGCAGGGCGTCAGGGGTTCGTCGGTCCGAATCGGCCAGCCAGTGGTGGACTGCGAGCGCGGTGGTACGGGCATGTTCTTCCAGCATGGTGAAGTGGTCTCCGGGCACGGTGACCTCGGTGTGCGGAAGATCCCATACCGGAGCGGGTTCCACGCCGGGCAGCGGGTCCCGGGCCCGTACGAAGAGGGTGGGGGAGACGAGCCGCAAAGGCTTCCAGCCGGCGAAAAGCTCGAAGTACCCGGCCATGGCGGTGAGTCGGTCCGGGGCGGTCGGGAGGAACTCCGCCGCCCGGTGCAGCATGTCCGACGTCATCGCGGAGAGCGCCTGCCCACGGTCGCCGTCACTGCTGGGATAGGTGTCCACCAGGACAACGGCGAGCGGGGCGGAGCCTTCGGCCTCCAGCCGCTCGGCCACGGCCTGGGCCACCCAGCCACCGGCCGAGCGGCCCAACAGCACCAACGGCCCGTCACCCGCGGCCGCGCGGACGGTGGCGGCCTGGGCGGTGACGAGGGCGTCCAGCGTGGCCGGCAGCGTCTCCCCGTGCCCGAACCCCGGGTGCCGCACCGCCGCGACCGGCCGCAGGCCCCGCAGTCCGGCGCCGAAGCGCGCGTATTCCTGGGGTCCCGAGAGCGCACTGAGGGCGGGGAAGCAGATCACCCGGGGCCCCGTGCCGCCCGGTGCGAGCATCACAGGATCGAGTGCCGCACCGGGCGCCCCGGCGCTGTCGAAGGCCGGGCGGAGGCGTGCGGCGATGGTGAGCAGCACCATGCCGTCCCAGGCCCGCCCCCGGTCGCAAGCGGCGCGGAAGAGCGCACCCAGGGAATCCGAAGCACCTCCGGTGTCCGGTGCCTCCCCGGCCCGCACCGGGGCTTGCGGTGGGCCGGCCGTCCCCGGACCGCCGGGAACACCGTTGTCCGCCGTTCGGTCGGGGCCGCCCGGGTGGCCGATGGCATCCGGCCGCTCGAGGACGCCGGGGTCGCCGGGAGCACCGGCGACGCCGGGAGGAGTCGCCTCCTGGGCGTACCGCTCTGCCAGTTCGGCGGCAACCGTGCGCGGGGTCGGGAAGTCGAACAGCAGCGTGGGCGGCAGCGTCAGCCCCGTCGACGTCGCGAGCGAGTTACGCAGGTCGACCGCGGCCAGGGAGTCGAGCCCCAGGTCTGCCAGCAGGTCGTCCCCGTCAATCGCGGCCGCCCCCTCCGGGTGACCCAGTACCGAGGCCGCCAGGGCCCGCACCTCCGTGAGCAGCAACTCGCCCCGCTCGCCCGGGGAAGCGGCCGCCAGCCGCCGACCGAACAGGGCCTCGTCCCCGCCGCCCGCCCCCGCCGCACCGGGGACGGGCGGCCGGGACCGGCCCGCCGCCGGCCCGCCGCTCAGGACGGCCGGGGTGAGGCGGGCTGCCACCACCACCGGGTCGTCACCGGCCACGGCGGCGTCGAAGAGGGCCAGGCCCTCGTCCGCCTCGAGCGGGCCGAATCCCGAGCGGGCCATCCGCCGCAGGTCCGTGTCGGTGAGGTGCGCCATCATGCCCTCGCTCTGCCGCCAGGGACCCCAGGCGATCGACGTACCGGGCAGACCGAGCCGTCTCCGGTGCCGTGCCAGGGCGTCCAGCACGCAGTTGGCGGCCGCGTAGTTGGCCTGACCGGCGGAGCCGAAGGTACCCGCCACCGAGGAGAACAGCGCGAACATGGCCAAGTCGCGCCCCCGGGTCAGCTCGTGCAGGGCGAGGGCGGCGTCCGCCTTGGGCCGCAGCACCCGCTCCAGACGGTCGGTGGTGAGCGCCGGGAGGGTGCCGTCGTCCAGCACCCCCGCGGCGTGCACCACACCGGTCAGCGGATGGGCCGTCGGCACCGAGCCGAGCAGGGCGGCGAGCGCCGTCCGGTCCGCGACGTCGCACGCCCGGACGGTCACCTCGGCGCCCGACTCACCCAGTTCCGCGACGAGTTCGTCCACCCCTGGTGCGTCCGGTCCGCGTCGGCCGGCAAGCAGCAGACGTCGGACGCCATGGGCGGCGACCAGGTGCCGTGCCACCAGCATGCCCAGGGAACCGGTACCGCCGGTGACCAGGACGGTGCCCCCCGGATCGAGCCGCCGCCGGGACCGCCGTTCCCCCGTCGCCCCGGCCACCCGGACCAGCTTCGGTACGTACGCTGTTCCCCGTCGTACGGCTGTCTCCGGCGCCACGGCGGCCAACAGGGCGGGGAGGAGGCGCACGGAGTCGGGGTGATCGTCCATGTCGACCAGGGCGAACCGGCCCGGATTCTCCCGCAGGGCCGAGCGGACCAGCCCCCATACCGGTGCGTGGGCCGGTGCGGAAGCGCAGCCACCGGATGCGCCGGAATCCCCGGAACCGGTGCCACCGTCAACCGGACCGCCATCGTCCGGGGTGACGGCGCCGGAGGTGACGAGGACGAGGCAGGAGTCCGCCGGGCGAGGTTCGGCGAGCCACTCCCGTACCAGCTTCAGTGCCCAGCCCGCCGCCCACCGCATCTGTGCCGCCGGGTCCTGTGCACCGCCGGCCGTGTCCGGTGGTGGTGGGCACGGTGCAACGAGGACGGCCGGTGATGCGCCGTCCGCCGCCAGGTCGGCGTACACCGGAACGCCGGAACCCCGGGGCGCGAGCACATCCACCGGCCGTGTGCCCGCCGTGCCCAGGACGCCCCACGGGGGCACCACCGGAGGTACGGGCGGCTCGGGCAGCGGCACCCAGTCCATCCGGTGGAGAACCCCAGGGCCCGGATCCACCGTTCCCGATCCGGTACGCGGAAGGGGCCGGAGCATCAGCGAACGTACCGCGGCCACCGGCGCGCCCGCCGCGTCGGTCAGCTCCACCCCGGCCCGCCCGTCCGGACCGGGAGTGATCCGCACTCGCAGCCGCCGCGCGCCGGCCGTGTGCAGGCGCACCCCGCCGAAGGCGAACGGCAGGAAAACCCCACCACCATCCGTCCTGTCCGTCCCGACACGCTCCGCCGTGCGCCCGTCGAGCGCCAGGGCGTGCAGCGCCGCGTCCAACAGCGCCGGATGCAGGACGAACCCTGGGCCACCCGCGTCCGGGAGCGGGGCCCCGGCGGCCTCGGGCAGCGTGACCTCGGCGTACAGCTCCTCCCCGAGCCGCCAGGCGGCGCGCAGGCCCCGGAAGGCGGGGCCGTAGCCCAGCCCGCTTCCGGCCAGCCGCTCGTACGGGTCGGCACCCGGATCGCCGGCGTACAGCGGCACCGCGCCCGGCGGCGGCCAGGGCGCGGCCCCTGCCCCGGTCGCGGCCGCAGCCGCTTTGCGGTCCGCCGGCTGCCGCTCCGGCACGAGCGTCCCGGAGGCGTGCCGGTGCCAGGGCCGGTCGCCCGCCGGTGTGTGCGGCCGGGCGTGGAAGAGCACGCTCCGCCGTCCCGCACCGTCTGGCCCCGACACCTTCACCTGCAGCTCGACCGTGCCGTCCGCAGGCAGCGACAGCGGCGCGGTCAGCGCGAGTTCGTCCAGGACGGGCGCGCCCGCCGACTCACCGACGTGCAGGGCCATCTCCACGAAGGCGGCCGCCGGCAGCAATACCGTCCCCGCCACCACATGGTCGGCCAACCAGGGCTGGGCGTGCACCGAGAGCAGCCCGCTCAGCAACAGCCCGTCGTCGTCGGCCGTCGCGGTGCGGGATGACAACAGCGGGTGGGCCGGGACGTCCGGTGGGGGAGTGGCCCGATGCCGCGGGGTGGCGTCGAGCCAGTACCGGCGGCGCTGGAAGGCGTACGTGGGCAGGGGGACGCGCCGACCGCCGCGCCCGGCGAAGACGGCCCGCCAGTCGATGGGCACGCCATGGGCGTGCAGCGCGGCCACAGTGTCGAGCAGGGCGTCCGCCTCCGGCCGCGCCCCGCGCAGAGTCGGCAGGACCAGCGGCGCCGGGGTCCGCTCGCCGGCGGGCGCTCCGTCCGTGCCCGGGCCCGCCGGAGCCGCTCCGGTCGCGGCGAGGCAGCCGCGGACCAGGCCGGTGAGCACCCCGTCCGGCCCCAGCTCGACGTAGTGTGCCGCGCCCCGGTCCTGGAGATGCGCCACTGAATCGGCGAAGCGGACCGGGCGGCGGACGTGGCCCACCCAGAACTCCGGTGAGCTCAGCTCCTCCTCGGTGGCGGCCCGGCCGGATACGGCGCTGACCAGGGGAATCCGCGGCGCGGCGAAGGAGAGGCGCCGCACCACGTCCGCGAAGTCGGCCAGCATGGGTTCCATCCGCACGGAGTGGAAGGCGTGGCTCACCCGCAGTGGCGTCGTGGACCGGCCCTGCTCCCGGAAGTGCGCGACGGTCTCGTGCACCGCGCTCTCGTCCCCGGAGACGACCACCGAGGCGGGCCCGTTGACGGCGGCGACCTCCACCGCACGCCCCGCCCCGGCGAGTCGGGCGGCCACTTCGGCCACCTCGTCCGCGTCGGCGGCCACGGCGGCCATCGCACCGCCCGCAGGCAGCGCGTCCATCAGCCGGCCCCGGGCCGCCACCAGGGTGCAGGCGTCCGCGAGGGACAGCACCCCGGCGACATGCGCCGCGGTCACCTCGCCCACCGAGTGCCCGGCCACCAGATCCGGGCGCACACCCCAGGTCTCGAGCAGCCGGAACAGGGCCGTCTCCAGGGCGAAGAGCGCCGGCTGCGCGAACCGGGTCGCGTGCAGGAGCGCGTCAGTCTCCGTGCCGGAGCCGGCGAACACGACGTCCCGCAGAGGCACCGGCAACAGCGGGTCGAGCAGGGAGCAGCTCTCGTCGAACGACCGGGCGAAGCTTGGATGAAGTCCCCGGGACTCGTACAGCTCACGTCCCATGCCCACGCGTTGGCTGCCCTGGCCGGTGAAGAGCAGGGCCAGCGGGCCCTGGCGACGGGACGTGCCCGTCCGCACCCCGGGCCGGCTTTTTCCCTCCGCCACCGCCCGCAGGGAGGCGAGCAGTTCCGCACGGTCCCGGGCCACCACCACGGCCCGGTGCTCGAAGGCCGCGCGGGTGGTGGCGAGCGAGTACCCGATGTCCACCGGCGCCGCGTCCGGCGCGGCGGCTACCTGGTCGTACAGCCGCCGCGCCTGGGCCCGCAGCCCCGGCCCGCTCCTCGCCGACACCGGAACAGCCACGGACGGCGGCACCGCCCCGCCGTCGACGCGGCTGCTCCCGGCCCCGTCGTCCGCCACGGAAGCCGGCGGCGGGGCATCCCGATCCGCCGGGGCCTCCTCCAGCACCACATGGGCGTTGGTGCCGCTGATGCCGAAGGAGGACACCCCCGCCCTGCGGGGGCGGTCTGTCCTCGGCCACTCCACCTCCCGGGTCAGCAGCGCCAACCGCCCCGACGACCAGTCGACCCGGCTGGTCGGTTCGTCGGCGTGCAGCGTACGCGGCAGCACGCCGTGGGCCATCGCCTGCACCGTCTTGATCACGCCCGCCACCCCGGCGGCGGCCTGGGTGTGACCGATGTTCGACTTCACCGAGCCCAGCCAGAGCGGATGCTCCCGCGCCTCCCGCCCGTACGTCGCCGAAAACGCCTCCGCCTCGATGACATCGCCCAGTTGGGTGCCGGTGCCGTGTGCCTCCACCGCGTCGATGTCCCCGGGGGCCAGCCCCGCGTCCGCGAGGGCCTGCCGGATCACCCGCTGCTGCGCCGGGCCGTGCGGTGCCGTCAGCCCGTTGCTCGCCCCGTCCTGGTTCACCGCCGAGCCGCGGACCACGGCCAGCACCGGAAGCCCGGTGCGGCGCGCCTCGGACAACCGGCTCAGCAACAGCATGCCGGCGCCCTCGGCCCATCCCGTGCCGTCGGCGGACGCATCGAACGCCTTGCAGCGGCCGTCCGGGGCCAGCGCCCGCTGCCGGCTGAACTCCACGAACGACGAGGGCCCCGACATCACCGTGACCCCGCCGGCCAGCGCGAAGGAACACTCGCCTCGGCGCAGCGCCTGGGCCGCCAGGTGCAGGGCCACCAGGGACGACGAGCACGCCGTGTCCACCGTGACGGCCGGGCCCTCCAGGCCGAAGGTGTAGGCGATGCGACCTGAGGCGACGCTTCCGGCGCTGCCGATGCCGAGGTAGCCCTCGACATGCTCGGGTACCTCTGTGAGACGGCCGGCGTAGTCGCTGTACATCAGCCCGACGTACACCCCGGTCGACGAGCCGCGCAGGGTGCGGGGAACGAGACCGGCGTGCTCGAGGGCCTCCCACGCCACTTCGAGCAGCAGCCGGTGCTGCGGGTCCATGGCCAAAGCCTCGCGGGGGGAGATGCCGAAGAAGCCGGGGTCGAAGCGGTCCACACCGGAGAGGAAGCCGCCCTCACGCACATACGTCCGGCCGGACCGCCCGGGGTCCGGGTCGTACAGTGCCTCCGTGTCCCAGCCCCGGTCGGTGGGGAACGGACCGATGGCGTCCCTCCCGTCGGCCACCAGCCGCCACAGTTCCTCGGGGGAGGTCACGCCCCCGGGATAGCGGCAGGCCATCCCCACGATCACCACGGGATCGTCGTCCGGCCGAGCCGCGCCTCGGTGCGCGATCCCGGCTCCCGACGGTGCGGCGGCGCTCCGCGAACGGAGGTGGGCGGCGAGCGCGGCGGCCGTGGGGAAGTCGAAGGCGACGGCCTCGGAGAGCGGGAGGCCGGTCGCCGCCGACAACCGCTCCCGTAGCACCGTCGCCGTCAGCGAGTCCATACCGAGATCGCGGAGCGCTGTTCCGGGCTCCACCGCCTCCGCCGTGCAACCGAGCACGGCCGCGGCCTCGTTCCGCACCAGGGCCAGCAGGTCCGCCGTCGACTCCTCGGCCGCCCCTGTGCCCAGCGTCCGTGCGGGCCGGTCGGCGAGGGCGTGCCGCCGCACCTTTCCAGAGGCGGTACGGGGAATGCCCTCCACCTCGTACAGTTCGACGGGCACCTTGAAAGCGGACAGTTCCGCACGACAGGCGGCGAGGACCGCCCCCCTGTCCAGTCCACCGCTGCCCGGTGCGGGGACCAGATAGCCGACCGGCACCTCGCCGAAGACGGGGTGCGGGCGTCCGGCCACGGCGGCGTCCGCCACCCCGGGCAGCCGCCGCAGCACCGCCTCCACCTCCGAGGGGTGGATGTTCGCCCCGCCTCGGATGATCAGCTCACTCGCCCGGCCGGTGATCACGAGTTCGCCGGAGGCCTCGATCCTGGCCAGGTCGCCGGTGCGGAACCAACCGTCGCGCAACACCTCGGCGGTGGCCTCCGGCCTGCCGTGGTAGCCGACCATGACTCCAGGCCCGCTCACCCACAACTCGCCCTCGCCGGTGTCCTGTCCGTTCGCGCCACCGCCGACCCGGACCCGGGTGCCGGGCAGCACCCGGCCGCACGACCCGGCCGCCGATGTGCTGCCCGGTGCCGCCATGGTGACCGGACCCGCCTCGGTGCTGCCGTAGTGCTCCAGGTAGGGGGTGCGGCAGATCGCCTCGAAGGCCCTCCGGAACTCGGACCCCGCCGAAGCGCCCCCGCTGATGCAGCCCCGCAGCGCGGGCGCGCTGAGCCCGCCGCCCTCCTCGCCCCGGACCGCGTCGAGCAGGGCCGAGTACGTGGTCGGCACCCCGCCGAGGAGAGTGTAGGGGGCGTCCGTACGGCGCAGTTCGCCGAGCACCTCCGCCACCGAGAAGCGGGGCGGGAGCATGGCGCTCGCCCCGGTCGCGGTCACCCCGAGGACGCAGACCACCTGGCTCATGGCGTGGTGGAGGGGCAACGGCCACAGCACCCGGTCCCGTTCCGACAGACCGAGAACACCGACGAGGCCCGCCGCGACCGGCGCGAGGCGGTTGCGCTGGGTGGACAGCACTCCCTTGGGGGCGCCGGAGGACCCGGAGGTGTAGAGCAGCCACGCCGTCTCGTCCAACCCGAGATCGTCCCGGGCGGGCGTCCCCGGCTCCGTACACGCCAACTCCTCGTACCGCAGAACGCCGCCCGCCGTCCCGGCCCGGTCCGCCAACGCTCCGGAGTCCCCGGACGGCGAAGTGTCCCCGCCCTCCTCACCGCCCTCGGCCACCACCACGATCAGTCCGGGGCGGGACAGCAGTTCCCGCCGATGCGTCAGCCGGGCCTCATCGGTGATGAGCACGCGCGCACCGCAGTCCTCCAGCAGACGGGCCGACTCCGCCCCTGAGCCCCCGGGATCCAGCGGCACGCCCACCCCGCTCGCCCGGGTAACGGCGAGCAGGCTCTCGACCGCCTCGACACGGTTGCCGAGCAGGATGGCCACCCGCTCGCCCCGCGCCAGGCCGAGCCCCGCCATGTGCCCGGCCAGCCGTCCGGTCCTGCGTTCCAGGTCCCGGTAGGTCCGCCGCGTACGGCGGTCCTGGAAGGCGACCTTCTCCCCGAGGCGCCGGGCATGTTCCCGGAGCGACTCCGGCAGTGGCCTGATGGTGTCCGTGTCTGTACCCACTCGTTCCGCCCCTCCCGTGGACTCCTACGAAAGAGGGTGGCGTGGTTCGCCTGGTTCCCTGCGGCAGCGGCGCAGCGACCCTGCTCACTTCGTGGCGGGGACCCTGCCCTTGCCGAACACCTCATCCATACCGTCACCCTGTCCGGGGCCCGCTTGTCCGTGTTCGCCGCGATCGAGCACGCGAACCGCCGGATCCGGACCCTGGCCGCGACCGCGCCTCCGACCGCGTCCGGGGTGGTCCAGGCGGCGAGGAATCTTGTCATGGACCTCAAGGACGCCGGCTGTCGGGCGCGCTATCTGATCAGGGAACGGGAAGGGAAGTTCCCGCGGCTGTTCGACACCGCCCTCAAGGACGCGGGTATCGAGGCGGTGCTCAGTGACGTCCGGATACCGAGAACGAACTCGATCACGGAGCCGGTGGGTGCAGACCTGCCGACGAGAACTGCTGGACCGCACATTGATCTGGAACCAACGCCATCCCCTGCACGTACTAGGCGAGTTCGAGACGTTCTACAACGAGCACAGGCCGCACCAGGGCCTCACGAACACCCGCCCCCTCCACCCGTTGCCCGCTCCGATCGAGGACCCGGACCGGATCGCCCGTCTGGACAGCTGAACTGCGAAAATACTGGTCAAGTTCGAAACGCCAGCGGGAAGATCCTCAAGCGGGAACTGCGGAACTGCTTCGCGGACGGCCAGCCTGTCGCATCGAGGACGACGCGCACCGTAGCTCCGAGCCCGGAACGGCCTCTGGCCCGCCGTCCATGAACCACTGGTGCGGTCACGTGGACGGCGGAGTTCAGGGGTCATTCACCCGCGCGTGGTCAGAAGCGCATCGCGTACGAGATGCGTCGGCGCAGGGATTTGGTGCGCTGTGCATCGTGAAACCGGTCGTCCTGCTCCAGGACCTGGATCGCCTGTCGCACTCGGACGTTGGCCTGGTCAATGGCTTCGTCCAGCGGCATGACCAAGGGCAGGTCGAAGATCTCGACGATCCGCTCCACACGTTCACGGACACTGCCGCCCACGACGTGGTAGGGAATCTCCAACTCCTCGAGAGTCTCGATCAGAAGATCGTCGGACAGCTTCCGGAACTTTTCGGAGACCGGCCGGTGGCCGTCAGCCTTCATCGCGAACTCGACCGGGAGGTGTACGTAGGCGTCGTAGATCCGCTTGGCACGGGCCTTGGTGACCGCCCCGTAGGCGTCCATGTACTGGCGGTAGAACCGCTTCACCGGCAGCCCGGCGATGTTCTTCACCGTCTTGAGGAGGAAGTTGGCCCCTGGGTTGATGCCGACCCGCATCCGTGCCTCACCGTAGATCCACTCGTGGATCACCGAGCCGTCCGAGATGAACGGCCCCTCACCCGCCTCGTGGTGGATGCGCTCCTCGAGCCGGCGCAATCCGAGCATCGTCAGCTCCGACGCGCTGAGTTCCTGGACCTGTTTGCCCGGGACGAGTTCCATGAGGATCTCGCGGGAGGTCATGGCGTGCGTGCGCGGGATGCCGGTCGCTATCGACAGTGCCTCGGTCGTGGTGCTCTTGCCGCTGGAGTACGTGCCGGAGATGGCGAGACGAAGACCGCGCTCCCCGGCGAAGGAGGCAGGCGGAGAGCCGGCCTGAGCTGCCGGGATGCTCGTGTTGCCCATGGGGTGTTCTCTTTTCGTCGTGGTGTTCCGGCCGGAGCCGGGATGTCGGGTGATGCGGCTGTCGCCGGCCGTGGAGCCGGCGACAGCCGCTCTGCAGGCCGCCAAGCGGTACCGAGTCATCCGCCCAGGCCCAGGCCGCCGCTGACCGGCAGGACCGCACCGGTCACGAAGCGACCTGATTCGCCGGTCAGATAGCGCACCGCCGCGGCGACGTCCTCCACCTCTCCCATGCGGCCCAGCGGGGTGATGGTCAGCAGGTGCTCGCGCCGGCGGTCGGTGATTTCACGGCTCATGTCCGTGTCGATCAGTCCCGGCGCGACGACGTTGACCGTGATGTTGCGGGGACCGAGCTCCCAGGCGAGGGAGCGGGCCATGCCGAGCATTCCGGCTTTCGCAGCGCCGTAATTGACCTGTCCCGGTGCTCCGTATGCGTAGGTCATCGAGGACATCAGGACGATCCGGCCCCAGCGGGCACGCACCATGCCGCGCACGGCGCGCCGCACGGTACGGAAGGCCCCGTGCAGGTTGACGTCGACGACGTCCGTGAAGTCCCGTTCGTCCATGCGCAAGAACAACGTGTCGCGGGTGATGCCCGCGTTGACGACCAGTACCTCCACCGGCCCGTGCTCTGCCTCTACCTTCTCGAACGCGGTGTCGATGCTCTTCGTGTCCGTCATCTCGGCGCGTACGGCGAACAGCTTGTCGGGCGGTCCGGTATCGCGGTGCGTGACGGCGACGCGGTCCCCGTCGGCGGCCAGGGCGCGCGCCACGGCGAGTCCGATGCCGCGATTGCCGCCGGTGACCATGACTGAACGTCCCATCAGTGGCTCCTTCGGTCGACGGGACCGTCTTCGTGACCCGCGCGGCGACGACCGAAGACCCTTCGGGTGGCGAGCACCAGATTCGCGGCCGCGGTCACGGCGATCAACGAGCTGATCTCCCCGTGGCTGGGCACCTGGCCGGAGCCGCTCGGGAAGCCGGCGAACAGGCCGCCGCCCACGTCGCCGCACCGGTCGTCGTGGCCGTGGTCGCGGTGGGCGTCGGAACCGGTGCGCGGGCCGGGCTCCGTTCCGGACCGGGTGTCGGGGCCGGGACGCCCTACGTGTCGTGTGTCCCTCACCGGATCACCTCGCCCAAGCGGCTTCCGGCCGTGCACTGCTGCGGACCGGCGGCGAACAGGTGCTCGATGGCTGCGGTGAGCCGGCTGGCTGTCAGCGCGTTCGGCACGATCCGCCGGGCGAAACGCGGGCTCGGCGGCACCCCGTCGTGCTTCTTCTCGGCCATCAGCGGTGGCAGGAGTGCCACGGGTGTACGGGACAGTGCCGTGTCGCTGTCTGAGAGGAAGCGGGCGGCGCGGTCCCGGTGGGCGGCCGGCAGCCAGTCGAGGAACGGCAGTCGCAACTCGATGACCTCGTCATCCATGAGGTCTCCGTGGCATGTGCCCGTCAGATCCTCGAGTAGTCGGCAGGGCGCGGCCTGCCACTCCTCCCGCAGTATCGGCACGGGGTTGCGGGCTTCGTCCAGCAGGACGAGCAGTGGCCGTTCGCTTTCCAGGTGCTCGCGCACCATCGCCAGCTGCCCCTCGTCCGGCCAAATCCCGGTGGGTGTCCAGTGACTCGCACGTTCCGGAGCGGGCTCCTTCCAGAGCACGCGGGCCGGCCCCTCCAGCACGACGAGCACTTCTCCGAAGCGTAACGTCGGTGAAAAGCGCATGATTGATTTCCCCCGTTGTTTACTGCAATTGCCGTGATGACGCCCCTTCAGACATGCCGGCCCACCGCGCTCCATTTATCTTCCGTGGGACGGCATGACGTGTGAATGGGTGAAATTCAGCATTCACCTGTAATGGCGTGCCCGTGAAGATGTACCGACGCAAGAACGCGGGGACCTGCGGCGTCAGAAAGGTTCGCTCGTCCGGTGAACGCGTCGCGCCTAGGCGGCAGTGGGCAGCCGGTGCGCGAGAGAGCACCGGCCGCCGATCCTCGAGTAGTCGTCGACGACCAGTTCCGCCGCGCGCCAGGTCTCCCCGCCCATGCCGATGAGCCGGGTCCTGGCGGTGCGCACGGTCGATACGAAGCTACGTCCGAGGGGCCGTATCGGCGTCTGCGTGCCGATGACGAAGCGCCTCATCCAGAGTGTGTTGCTGTTGCCCCGGGACAGCCCGTCCTGTGCGTAGAGCAGGGCCTGGGCCAGCTGGGCCACCCCCACCAGCGCGTCGACCAGCGAGACCGAAGGTCCGTAGGCCGCTTCCGCCCCGTGTGTCTCCGCGCCCCTCTCCGTGGCGACAACACGCTGTCGTCCCCGCACTCGCTGCCGGTCGAGGTCGACATGGACCTGGTCCGCGTACTGGTCGCGGTGCTTGTAGCCCTCGCCGTAGTGTCGGGCCCGCGCCGGCCCGAGTGCCTCCGCAGCGTCGGCGTACGTGGCGAGGCCCTCGGGCCCGGCGCCACGCTCATGGGCGAGTGTGCAACGCACACGCAGCCCGCCGATACGGCAGTCGAAGGTGCTGGTGAGCGCGGACTGCTGCGGAGCCGGGCCGTCGACTGCGAGGAGTCGGCCCTGTACGGGAAAGTCCGCGAGGTCCTCGTGCGGACTGCTCCCGGCGCGTACGTCGGCATGCCGCAGCCAGGTGCGGCGCTGTTCCGTGGCTGTCAGCCCGAAGGCCCGGTTGACGTGTACTTCGGCCAGGGTCGCGGCCAGTACCAGCGCGTCGATGCTGCTGAGATGAGGCCGCAGCTCGCCGGCGCCCGACTTGCGGGACCAGTCCTGCGGATACGTCAGCGTGCCCCGTGCGGTGGCGAGCGCGCCCGGCTCGGCCGAGCCGTCGGTGGTGATGTCCCTCAGGTCCTGGACGACTCGCTTGTACCCGCTCCCGAAAAAGCGTGCGCTGCCAGGACCGAGGCAGCTTTCCAGAGATCCGTAGAATAAATCCTTGCTGTTCATCCCCCGTTACCTTCCCCCGTGCCGCGGACTTGGTCCGCTTACCGGAGCCACTCAGGTTCGAGCAGCCCTGGGCGTGAAATATTAACACGTTGGAGATGAGTCGAGTAAGGGATCAAGGAAAAAATCTGTGACGTCTTCCACAAGGTCACGGAAAAGGCACTCATTAAATGGATTCTTTAATTCCGCGGGAAGATCCATGACGAGTACTCGGAGCCCGGAGTTCCATTAAAATGGAAAAACGGAATTCGTGCATCGCGGCCGCAAGGGGATCACTCGCAAGCGATCACGCGCGGCCAGCGATCGGCGAGCAGCTCGCCGAGCAGCGTCCGCAGCCGTTCGCGGTCGGCCTCGGGCACGGTGGAGAGGAAGTCCTCCTCCACCTGGTCGACGGCGTGCCCGGCGCGCTCAAGAGCCTCGCGGCCGCCGTCGGTGAGGCGCAGGATGTACCTCCTGCGGTCCGACGGGTTGCGGCGACGCTCCACGTGGCCCGCGCCCTCCATCTCGTCGATCAACGCCACCATGGTCGTCGGGTCCAGGTTGAGCAGTCGGCTCAGATCCTGTTGGGACAGGCTGAGGTCACTGTCCAGGGCCGTCAGGACGTAGAAGTAACGCAAGCGCATGCCCTGTGCCGTGAGCGCTCGCTCGGCCTCCTCCATCAGGAGGAGGCCGGCTTTGTGCAGCAGGTAGCCGGTCCTGCGGATCAGAGGGAAGTCGAGCCTGGTGGGCTCAGCCGGGCTGGGCATCGCCTGTGTCATCCGGGCCGCTCCCCTTGTCGCTGAGTGACCGGTCCCGGGCCGCCGGGCCCTTGGTGATGCCGAGCGTCCTTTGTGCCGATCGTCGGTTGTTTCGAGGGTACCCGGCGGTGGTGCCGGCCTCCAAGGCCGGGCCTGCCGCGGTCGCTGCCGCTGCGGCTGCGCGTGAGGTGTCCGGCCTCAGAGTGCCCCGCCGGTCGGCACCTGGCCATGGCTCCTGGTGTGTTCGGCGGGCACTTCGGTGCTCTCGGTCTCCTTGGCGCTTCCGGCGCCCGTGAGTCGGCCTCCGTCGTCCGGCGCATCCATGCGAGCACTCTCGTGGAGGTCCCGGGTGCGGATGAAGGCGAATCCCACTACCGCACCGACCGCGGCGACGGCGGCGCAGATGAGCATGACGTCGGTCAGGCCGTCCACGAAGGCGGTGCGCGCCGCCTCGTCGAGCGCGGGGGCCAGTTCCCGAGGCGCACGGCTCACGGCTTCGGCACCGCCGCCCGCCGCGACCGCCTCACCGAATTCGTGCGCGGTCGGGCCCAGTTGCCGCCCCACCCCGGACTCGGTGAACAGGTCCGTCACGCGGCTTTGGAAGGCGGCGCCGAAGCCGGCGATGCCGATGGCGACACCCACCTGCTGGAACGTCTCGCTGATGCCCGAGGCCATGCCCGCCTTGGACGGTTCCACGACGGCGATGGACAGGGAGGCGCGGGGTGGGTTGAACAGCCCCATGCCCAGGCCGATCCCGAGCATGCTCGGCAGCAACGCGGTCCAGGAGGTGTCCGGGCCGATGAGTGAGACGAGGACCAGTCCGATCGCGATAAGTGTGAGGGAGGCCCCCACCAGCAGCCGCTGCGGCACCCGCGTCGTCAGCGAGCCGGCGACCGCGGCGGCAACGAACAGGGTCAGAGTCAGCGGAAGGAACCGCAGGCCGGTCTCCCAGGGGGAGAACGCCAACACGTTCTGCACGTAGGAGACCAGCAGGAAAATCGCGGACATGGTGGCGGCGGCGCACAGCAGCGTGACCGCCGACACCCCGTTGAACGTG
The DNA here is from genome assembly GCF_008704515.1 of Streptomyces viridosporus T7A. NCBI lineage: Bacteria > Bacillati > Actinomycetota > Actinomycetes > Kitasatosporales > Streptomycetaceae > Streptomyces > Streptomyces viridosporus. Next base: position 492,949 of record NZ_CP023700.1, on the reverse strand, counting down.
ACGTTCCTGAACAACGACAGCTGGAGCATGGCCCGTGCGCCAAGCCGCCTCTCGACGACGCCGAACACCGCGAGGAGGAGTGCGGAGCCGACGAACATGGCGACGATCGGAGCGCTGCCCCACCCGTCGGCCTCACCGCGAAGCAGCCCCAGCACGAGCAGGGTCAGCGCGCCGGAAAAGAGGACCAGCCCCCACCAGTCGACAGCGGGTGCCGACTCCTCGCGGGACTCGCGCATCCGGAGCAGGCTGACGGCCAGCGCGATGAGACCCACCGGAACGTTGACCAGGAAGATCCAGCGCCAGCTGAGCCCGTCTGTGAGAGCGCCCCCGATCAGTGGCCCGAAGGCGATGGACAGGCCAACGACACCGCCGAAGACGCCGAAGGCTGCGCCGCGGTCCTTGCCCCGGTACTCCTGCCCGATCAGCGCAGGACCGATGGCGAACAGGACGGCGCCCCCCAGGCCCTGGACGCCACGGGCGACGGAGAGGACGACCGCGTCGTTCGCGAGGCCACACGCGAGCGAGGCCAACAGGAAGACGACGAAGCCGAAGTTGAAGACGCGTTTGCGGCCCAGCCGGTCCGCCAGCGATCCGGCGGTCAGCAGCACCGCGGCGAGGCCAAGTGCGTACGCGTCGAGCACCCACTGAAGCGAGGTGAAACTCGCGTCGAAGGCCTGCCGGATGTCCGGCAGCGCGACGTTCACCACGGTCAGGTCGAGCAGCAGCATGAACGTGGCCACACACACGACGGCCAGAGTCCATCCCCGCCCGCCACTCTCCGCCCCGGCGCCGGGACCGGCGGCCTGTTGTAGCGACCGCGTCGTTCGTTCGGACATCATTCCCCCGAGTCTCGATGATCCACGCTTTAAATCATCGAAGCTTCCGATGATTTGAGAAGCTAGGGAGACGGAGGGGTGCCTGTCAATGCACTCAGGGCTTTCGGTCGGCATCGGGCCGGAAAGCGTCGATCCGGTGGCCAGCGCGGGGCCGCGAAGACATCGGCACCCGCCGGGTGCGCCGAACGGCCCTCGGGCCTGCGGAGCAGCGGGCAGAACCGCAAAACGGAGAAGGGGTCCTGCCCGCCCCGTGCGACGACGGCTACGCCGCCCGGGCCCGCGCACTCGACATCGACGCCGGCTGATCCTGCTCGATCTGCGCGGCACCGGCGACTCCGCGGTGCCGACGGATCCGACGACGTACCGTTGCGACCGGCTCGTGGACGACGTGGAGGCGTTGCGCGCCTGTCTGGGGGTGGAGCGCAGTCGGCCCAACACCTTGCTGAGGTTTTCGTTAGTTCTGTGGGTGTGGCGGACTCGTGGGTGGAAGCCTGTTGTCGTGTCTTTCAAGCCTTCGCGTGCTGTCTCTGAGTCCGTCGTTCCCCCCTTTGACACAGCCGCAGTCGGCCGAGGCACGGCGTGTGCGGGCAGCCGAGTTGTTCGATCAGGGACGCTCGATGCCGAGATCGTACGAATGCTGGAGGTCAGTGACGAGAGCGTGCTGCGGTGGAAACGGGCGTGGGAGGAGGGCAGCACTCATGCCTTGCGGCGGCGCCCGGCCACCGGTCGCCCATCCAAGCTGGACGAGGCCCAGGTCGAGCAGGTGCGGACCGCACTGGAGCAAGGCGCCCAGGCGCATGGTTTCGAGGCCGATCTGTGGACCTTGGAGCGGGTCGGCCCGGTGGTCGAGAAGTTACGACACCACCGCACTCATTCAGGTCCTCGAGCAAGTCAGGGTCTTCTACGCCGAAGAGCCGGTGGTGCTGGTCCGGGACGGGCTGTCCGCCCACCGGAGCCGGGCCATGCGCGCCCGGGCCGTCGAACAGGCCTGGCTCACCCTCGAGTGATTACCGGCCTGTGTGCCCGGGCTCAACCCGGTGGAACTGCTGTGGTCGGCGATCAAGGAGCGCGAGCTCGCCCACCTCGCCGGCGACCACCTCGCAGACGTTGCCGACGCCACTGAACGGGGCATCCACCGCATCAGCCAGAACGATCAACTGCCCTGGTCCTTCCTCGCTCACACCGGACCCACCACCCACCCACCCCCACAGAACCAACGAAAACCTCAGCAAGGTGGAGCTGGTCGGTCTCGGTGAGGGTTTCCGGGCGACGGAGGAGCCATCCGTACGGGGCGCGTGTTCCGGGGTGGTCGTCAGTACGCCCCGAAGGACCAGAAGACGCCTACCTCTTCGCCGTTCACCGCGATCACGCCCAGGTCCTCGAATATGTCGAGGCCGGCGATGTACTCGTGGGTGTGGAAGCAGTGGGACGCGGTGCCCTGGAGGCCGGATGCGAGGAAGTCCGGTGATGGATCGGAGGCGGCGGCCGTCGCGTTGGTCCAGTAGCGCGCACCGGGTCCATACCGGTCGAGCAGCAACCGGGCATCCGCCACCAGGGCGTCCCGGGTGGGGCGGGAGCGGACGGGGGCCTGCTCCGCCTGCCATTCCTCCGCCATGATGGCCAGCGCGGCGACTGCCGCCTCTGCCTCCAGGGGGTACAGACGGGCGGGCAGCAGCGCTGGGTCCGGCGGGTCGAAGGGGTACGCAGGCATCGTTCGGCGGGCGGGGTTGAGGCGGTCCCAGTCCAGCCGGACCCAGCCGCGGGGATCGGCGACCGTTCGGTGCAGCACGGCATGGACGTCGTGCGCCCAGTCCTCGTGTTGTCGGGGACCGGTGGCCACGAAGGTGTACGTGTCGTCCAGCAGCCGCAGCGCCGCCGCGTTCCAGGGGCTGCGGCGGGAGCGGAACTCCGCCAGCAAGCCGCTGACTTCCCGGCAGAAGGCGTCCTTCGGCTCGCGCGGGACGCTCCGGAGCCGGTCGAGGGCCCAATGGACGAGCTCGTCCCCTTCTTTCGCCGCGAGGCCGAGCGGTTCCGGCGGGAGCGCGGCGTCCGTCGCGTCCCACAGCGCCTCCAGATGGGCCTCCATCAGGTCCAGGGCCGCCCGGCCGGCAGGTGCAAGCATCCCGCCACTTTAGGCCACCGCCGTCAGGCGGCGCTGCCTCTGGGGCGAGGGGGGAGGCTGGCTGCGCCAGTCCGTCACCGCGGACGCGCTCGCCCGGCTCGGCCAGCGCATGGGGAGGCGGTGCTGCGCTCTGCCTGCACGACTCCGCTGCATCGGCAGGTGCCTTCAAAAGTCGTGACGAAGCGCAAAGTCCTCGGCCGGACGACGACGTCAGAACTCGTCAACAAACGCTGTCGCAAGAAGTGATCGAGGCCAGACAGAGCGTTGCCAACGTCTAGTATCTTCACTTCCAACTCGCCATGACCCAGGAGCCAGCATGTCCACCGCCACGGAGACGGCCTTCACCGCCGGCGACGCCACCTACCGGCTCACAGGAGACAAGGTCCGGGCTGCCACCGCCCACCTGGCACCCGCCGACTCCGCCAATCCGCACCCCAACCGGAGTTGGTACGCCCTCGTCGGTACCCACCTGTACTACGTGGTCGACTTGGTCGCGGAGGCCACCGGTGCTGCGGATGTGAGAGTCAAGACGGCCCGTCTCGCCCTCGCCGAACTCGGCTTCCCCGTCTTCGCCCTGGCATGGAACACACTGCTGACCCAGGGCCATCCCGGCCACACCGGCTGACCGCCGCACTCACCCGACCACCGAACCGCCCGGTACCTCCAGGGAAGCCGACACCGAGACAGTGCGGGCCGCCCAATCACGGGGAGCATCTCAGGTGATGTGCCCCGGTGCAGCACGAACGGCTCCCCACCCAGAATTCGGTTGTCAGTCCTTTGTGTGCTCGGTGATCCAGCGGGCAGCGAGGAATCCGGATGCGGCGGTGAGGCCGAGGGCGTCAGTGAGGATGCCGGTGACGAGGGCGCCGGCGGCGTAGCCGATGTCGCGCCAGAACCGGTAGGCGCCGAGGGCGTTGGCCCGCCAGGCGGGGTGGGCGTGGTCGGAGATGGAAGCGATGAGGGCCGGGTAGAGCATGGCGGTGCCCAGACCGAGGAAGACCGCGGACAGGAGGCCCGCGAGCAGTGGGCGCTCCAGCAGGGCGAGAGCGAGGACGAAGCCGACGGTCTGCACGAGCATGCCGTAGATGATGAGCGGTTTGCGGCCGATGCGGTCGGCGAGGTGACCGGTGGGAATCTGCCCGAGACCCCACAGGATCGGGTAGAGGCCCTTGAGTAGGCCGACCGCGGCGAGCCCGAGGCCGTGGTCGGTGAAGAGCAGGGGGAAGACCCCCCCAGGTGAGGCCGTCGTTGAGGTTGTCGATCAGCCCGGCCTGGTTGGCGCCTCGCAAGGAGCGGTGGTGCCAGGAGGTCCGGGCGAACGTGGCTTTTAGGCCGGTGTCCTCATCCGTCGGCAGCGGCTTGGTGTGCTGGGCCGGTTCCAGGGCGACGTGGGCGGCGGTGTCGCGGACGACCAGGGCCAGGGCGAGGCCCGCGACGACGAAGACGACGCCGATGAGCTCGGGGACGGAGCGCAGGCCGTAGGAGGTGGCGAGGTAGCCGGTCAGCAGGGCGGTGACACCGACCGCGGTATAGCCGGCGGCTTCGTTTGTCCTCCGTGCCTCGGGCAGGCCGCTGTCCGCGGGCGCCCACGTAGTTGGTCGGCTCACCGTCGAGGACGGTGGCATCGGTGTGACCGGTCCGTTCCCTGAGACCGGCGGCGGTCATGGCGCGCTCGCGGCGTAGGTTTTCAAGTACTCGGCGGCCTGGGCGGGGGCGATGGCGGCGGGGGTGACGGGGGTGCTCACGTGCGTGAGGCTGCTCTTCGTCTTTTCGTCCGGGGGAGTACCGAACGGACTAGAATACCCCGAGGGGTATCAATGGAGGAGGATGTGTGGAACTGGACATGGCGGCTGACGAGTTGAAGAGCGTGCTCAACCGGTTGCGGCGGGCGCAGGGCCAGATCGCGGGGGTCATCCGGATGATCGAGGAGGGGCGGGACTGCGAGGAGGTGATCACGCAGCTCGCGGCGGTCTCCCGGGCGCTGGACCGGGCCGGTTTCGCGATCATCGCGACGGGGTTGCAGCACTGCATGGCCGAGGAGGGACAGGTGGACGGCGACCGGGACCGGATGCGCGCCCGCCTGGAGAAGCTGTTCCTGTCGCTGGCCTGAGCGGCACTTCCGGCTTGAGCGGCGCCTCCGGCGTGAGCACCGCCTCACACCACGGCGTCGACGAGCATGAAGGCGGCCACGGCCAGCAACACCATCGCGAAGACCCGCTGCAGGCGGGGTCCGGAGACCTTCGCGGCGAGGCGTTTGCCGTCCCAGGCACCCAGGACGGCGGTGGCGATGAAGGGGCCGATCACCGCCCAGTCGAGAGAGACGGCGGCGCCCGAGCGGGTGGCCAGCGAGGCCAGGGAGTTGGCCGTGATCACCAGCAGGCTGGTGCCGACGGCGGCCTGCATCTCGAAGGACAGGACGGTGACCAGGGCAGGCACGGCGAGGAAGCCGCCGCCCACACCCAGCAGTCCGGTCAGCGCGCCCAGACCTGCCCCGGCCCCGGCGGCCCTGGCCGGCCGGACCGCGCCGCTCCCGGTACCGGTAGGGGCGGAGGGCCGGAGCATCTTGAACGCGGCGACGGAGGCGACGGCGGCGAAGGCGAGGGTGAGGACGGCCTGGGGCAGGTGGGCCGCCGCGGCTCCGGCCAGGGCGGCGGGCAGGATGCCGGCGGCGGCGAACGCTGCTCCGGCCTTCCACCGCACGTTTCCGGCCCGGGCGTGCGCGTACAGGGCGGTGAGCGAGGTGACGGTGACGATGACGAGGCTGGCGGTGGTGGCCTCGGCGGGGGTGAAGCCGAGCAGGTAGATCAGGGCGGGGACGGCCAGGACGCTGCCGCCGCCGCCGAGCCCGCCGAGCGCGAGGCCGACCACGGCGCCGGCGACCAGGGCGAGGATCAGGGCGCTCACGCGATCCGGCCGTCCCGCCCGCGCTCGTCGACCACCGGCAGGCCGGCCTCCGCCCAGGCAGTCATGCCGCCGGTGACGTCCACGGCCTCGACACCGCGGTCGGTCAGGAGCTGGGCGGCCTGCTGCGAGCGGCGCCCGGAGCGGCAGATCGCCACCACCGGCCGGCCCTGCGCGTCCGGCGGCAGGGCGGCTCCGGCCAGCAGCCGGGTCAGGGGCAGGTGGACGGCGCCGGGTGCGTGCCCGGCCTTCCACTCTGGTGCTTCGCGGACGTCGAGCAGCACGACGGTGCCGTCGTCGGTGCGGGCGCGGGCCTGGTCGGGGGTGAGGCGGCAGGTGCCGCGGCGGAAGAGGAACATGGTGGTGCCCTTGGCTTGGGTGAGAGGGTGGGGTGATCAGTGACGGACCACGGTCAGGCCCGCCTCAGCGGCGGCGTCGAAGCCGTCGTCGACGGCCACCACGTCGCGGCTGGCCGCATCGAGCAGGGACGCGGCGATCGCCGCGCGCATCCCGCCGGCGCAGTGCACCCACACCACCCCGTCCGGCACCTCGTCGAGACGGCCGTGCAGCTCGTGGAGCGGAACATGGACCGAGCCGTCGATGTAGCCGTCCGCGCGCTCCGAGTCCCGGCGCACGTCCAGGACGACCACGTCATCACCGCGCCCGTGCACGTCGGCGAGGCCGGCGAAGCGGGCGCGGGGGAAGGAGGCGAGCTCCTCGCCGGCGCGGACCCAGCCGGCCGGATCACCGGTAGCGGCGGCGGCCGGGCGGTCGATGCCCACCCGGGCCAGCTCCCGCTGCGCGGCGGCGATCTGCTCCGGAGTGTCGGCCAGCAGGGTGACGGGTTTGCCCCACGGGATCAGCCAGGCCAGGTAGGTGGCGAGCTTGCCCTCGCCCTCGAAGTTGAACGAGCCGGCCACGTGCCCCTCGGCGAAGGCCATGCGGCTGCGCAGGTCCACCACCCATTCCCCCGCGGCCAGCCGGGAGGCGATCTCCTCGGCGTCCGCACGCCGCGGCGGGGTCAGGTCGACGGGTAGGGGGCCCGCGGCGTTGGCCGGACCCATGTGCGTGTAGTACGCGGGCACGTCGTCCAGCCCGGCGAGCATCTGGGCGACGAAGGTGTCCACGTCCAGGGTGAGCGCGTCGTTGGTGGCGCGTTCCTTGCCGATCGTGGTCGCGTCCCCCTCGGCCTGCGAGGAGGAGCAGAAGCTGCCGAAGCCGTGGGTGGGCAGCACCGGCACCTCGTCGTCCAGTTCGTCGGCCAGGCGGTGGGCGGAGGCGTGCTGGGCGCGGGCCAGCTTCTCGGTCAGTCGTGGTTCGACCAGGTCCGGACGGCCGACGGTGCCGATCAGCAGGGAGCCGCCGGTGAACGCCGCCACATCGCGGCCGTCCTCGGTCAGGGCGTAGGAGGTGTGGTGCGGGGTGTGTCCGGGAGTGGCGATGGCGCGCAGCACCAGGCCCTCGTCGACCGTCACCGTGTCGCCGTCGGTAACGGGGGCGTGGGCGAAGGACACGTGCGCCTCGGCCGGCACCAGGTACTGGGCGCCGGTGACGCGGGCCAGTTCCAGGCCGCCGGTGACGTAGTCGTTGTGCACATGGGTTTCGGCCACGAAGGCGATGCGCACCCCACGACGGGCCGCTGCGGTGATGATCTGGTCGATGTCGCGCGGCGGGTCGATGACCACCGCGGCACTGGGGCCGCCGGCCAGGTAGCTGCGGTTGCCCAGGCCCTCGAATTCCAGGGTGTCGACGAAGAACACGGCTTACGGTTCCTCCGCAAGAGATTGCATACCTCGGGGGGTATCCGGTTCACTCACCCTAACAGAAATACCTAGGGGGGTATTTCAGGTCCTGTACGGATGGCCCGTCCGGTATTGCGTTCGCCGCGGCGGGTACCCGGTGGGGTATCAAGGGAATCAAGCATCCCGCACCGAAGGAGCAGCGCACCGTGTCCTACGACCGCACCGTCCGCCTGGCCGACACCGACTTCGACACCGCCGTCGCGGCCGTCCGTCGGGCCCTGGCCGACCAGGGGTTCGGCGTCCTCACCGAGATCGACGTGCGGGCCACCCTGAAGACCAAGCTCGACCACGACATGGAGGACTACCTGATCCTGGGTGCCTGCAACCCGCCCCTGGCCCACCGGGCGCTGGAGGCCGACCGCTCCATCGGGCTGCTTCTGCCCTGCAACGTCGTCGTCCGCCGCGACGGCGACCACACGCTCGTCCAGGCCCTCGACCCGGGCACCATGGTCACCCTCACCGGCCTCGACGCCCTCACGCCCGTCGCCGACGAGGCCACCGCCCGCCTGGACGCCGCCCTGAGCGCCCTGTCCGCCGCCTGACCCGCCCAGGCCGGGGCGGCCCCGGAGTCAGCGCCCGGCCGCCCCGGCCACGGGGCGCCGCCTCAGGCCCGCGTCCGCCCGGCGCCGCCGCATCAGGGCCCGGCCGGTGGCCGCGTACCAGGAGGCGGCCAGCACGACGGCGAGCGCGGCCTCGACCAGGTCACCGCCGTAGTACATGATCTGGGCGCCGGTGTGCAGGTCGGCGGTGGTGAAGGCGGCGCCGGGCGGCGCCGTCGCGTACAGGGACTTGGCCAGCACGGCGTGCGCGGCCCCGGCGGCCAGCAGGGTGACCCCGCGCACGGCCAGGCTCCAGCGGCGCCGCACCGGATCGAGTTGGCAGACGGAGAAGGTGAACAGCAGCCCGGCGGCCAGGACGTGCGCGTGGACCGCGGCGGACAGCCACGGTTCGTGCCGCACGGTCGCGAACAGCCCGGTGCGGTACAGCAGCCACAGCCCTCCGACGTCGAGCAGGGCCGCCAGCGGAGGGAAGAGCAGCAGGCCCGCGGCACGGGAGTGGGCCAGTGCCAGGAGCCCTCTGCGCGCGGCACCGGGGGGCAGGGTGCGCAGGAGCAGGGTCAGGGGACGGGCGAGGACGAGCAGCAACGGAGCCGCCATGCCGACGACCATGTGCTGGACCATGTGGGCGGTGAACGGACCGCCCGGCAGCGGGCCGGCCGCCGCCCAGGCCAGGGCCGCGCCGCCGGCGGTGAACGACGCGTCGCGCCACCGGGGCCAGGCGTCCCCGCGACGCCGCAGGCGGGCCGCGGCCGCCCCGTAGGCGACGGCCGCCAGCAGCGAGGCCGCCACCATGACCAGCTCTGCCGGTCCGGGGCCCACGGCCGTGCCGGGGTGTACGTGCGCGAGGATCACGACCCCGCCCCGGTCCGGCCGCGGCGGGCCGCACGGACGGCCAGACCCACGCCGATCAGCAGCAGCACCAGGCCACCGAGGTTCCACGCCCAGTCATAGGGGGTGACGTCCACGCCGTAGCGGATCTGGTGCAGGCGCAGCAGCTTGTGGTCCACGATCCCGTCGAACAGCTGAAAGGTCCCCAGGCCCAGGAAGAACCCGGCCCAGGCGTGGGCCGGGGCCAGGGCTTGGCGGCGCCGCAGATCGGCGAAAAGGAAGAACCCCGCGACCAGGGCCAGCAGCTCGGCGGTGTGCAACAGCCCGTCCGACAGCAGCCCCACACGGGTGGTGGAGCGGTCGTAGAAGTGGTGCCAGCCCAGGACCTGGTGGAAGACGATCTCGTCGACCGCGGCCATCACCGCGATCCCGATCACCCCGCACACCACCATCGACCTGCGCGGCTCGGGCCGCGCTTCGGGGACCGAGGGCGGGTGGACCGGTGCACTCATGAGCCTGCCTTCCTGACACGGACGCGTCTGCTGCCCCGTACGTCTACCCCCTCGCACCGGCCGCGTGCCCGACGGGCACGGCATCCGGATGAGCCGGCCCAGTGGCCCGAGGCAAGGCGCAGGCCAGTGGGCACCCGCAACGGCATGATCAAGCGCGCGCTGTGGCAGGGCTGATCGCCGGCAACCGCCGGAGGCGTCGTGATGACCCTCGGCGAGAAACTCGAACAGGCTGTCACCGAACGGCCCGACTCCCGCGCGCCCGCCCGGGTCCTCCAGCGCCTGACCGGTGTGCCCGAACACCCCGGGAAGCAGCCCCTGCCGGTCAACTGGGCCATGCACTTCGGCCAAGCCGCCCTCCTCGGCGTGCTGCGCTCGGTCATGGCCCAGGCCGAGCTGTGCGGACCGGCCGCCTCGGCGAAGTTCACCGTCGTGCGCCTCACCAACGACCAGATCCTCGGGAACGCCACCGGCGTCGGCGCCCCACCCCGGACCTGGCCCCGCAGGGAACGCGTCGTCGGCGTGCTGCACAAGGCCGTCTACGCCCTCACCACCGGAGCCGTCGCCGACGCCCTCGCCGCACGGGGCGGCCCCGGCCCCGGACAACGCCACGCAGCCCTCCGTGTCGGCCGCCGACCTGGTGTCGGCCCCCTGCCCCACGGCGCGGCTCACGGCCGGTGATCCGGAAGTGGCTTCATCGACGACCCACGACAGCAGTTGTTCACGACTGGAGGAGGCCTCCGAGGTGCCTCCCGAGGCGCTGTGAGAGCGCTGCGGTTCGCCATGTGCAGAGCCACGCGGCGAAGGCGCGAACGCTCCCGGTGGGCAGCGGCAGCCCAGCGGCCACGGAAGTGGGGAGGACGGTAGGGCTACGGGGAGGTGCTCCACGGGTGCCCTCGCTCGGTCGGGGCGGAAGCGTCTCAGGAGAGGGAGAGGAAGAGCTTCTCCATCTTCTGGGTGTCGAGGTTGTCGGCGCCGCCCTCCTGGGTCAGGCACTGCTTGAGGCCGCTGGCGACGATGGCGAAGCCGGCCCGGTCCAGCGCGCGGTTGACCGCGGCGAGCTGGGTGACGACGTCCTCGCAGTCGCGTCCTTCTTCCAGCATGCGTACGACGCCGGCGAGCTGGCCCTGTGCGCGCTTGAGCCGGTTGGCGGCCGACCGCACCTGGTCGGCGGGGAGCTGGACCATGGGTTCTTCCTTTCACGGGGCCGGTCCGGGGCCGGCTTCGGTCACTGGCCGGGGCTCTGGGGGGTGAGGGAGGCGCGGACCTCGTCCATGTCGAGCTCGCGGACGGCGGTGATCAGCTGGTCCAGGGCCTGCGGCGGCAGGGCGCCGGGCTGGGAGAAGACCAGGATGCCCTCGCGGAAGGCCATCAGGGTGGGGATCGAGGTGATGTCCGCCGCGGCGGCGAGGGCCTGCTCGGCCTCGGTGTCGACCTTGCCGAAGACGATGTCGGAGTGGACCTCGGAGGCCTTCTCGTAGACGGGGGCGAACATCTGGCACGGTCCGCACCACGCGGCCCAGAAGTCGACGAGGACGATGTCGTTGCCGGAGACAGTCTGCTCGAAGTCGGCGGCGGTCAGCGCGACGGTGCTCATGGGGTGGTTCCTTCCGTTTCGCAAGAGTAGCGGTATTTAATACCCCCCGGGGTAAATAACACGGTGAGGGGGCGGGGCATTCCCCTGGGCGGCACGGCATGCCACTGCCCCGGCGCGCCGGAGGGCAGGCGCCGGGGCAGCGGACAGCGGGCGACGAAGCCGTGGCAGGCGCCCTCTCCGGCACCCAGCGAGGCGACGGCGGCGAGGACCGGGACGGCTGTGTGGGCGGGTGCCTGCTGGACCAGGACGAAGGTGTCCATGGCCGGCACGAACCAGGCGAAGAGCCGGGAGAGGACGTGGGCGGGGGCGCGCGGCCGGCCGGGCTCCGGCGAGGCTGCCGACGACCGCGAAGCCGGTGACGGCCAGGGTCAGGGCCCAGTCGATCCGGACGCTCAAGAGGCAGATGGCGAAGCCCGCGGCGGACTTCATCGCGATGACCAGCAGGGAGGTGCCCACGGCCACCGGCATGGGCAGGCTGCCCAGCAGGGCAAGGGAGGGGACGACGAGGAAGCCGCCGCCCGCGCCGACCAGGCCGACAGCCGCGCCGACCAGAAGGCCCCGTCCCACCGGGAGCTGCCGGTGGGCCCGGTCGGGGCCCTCGCCCCGGCGGCCGCGGAGCATGGCGGCGGCGGTGACGATCATCATGACCGCGAAGGCGACCAGCAGGACGACGTCGGGGGCGTGACGCCGACGATGAACAAGGAGGTGGCGATGGCTTCCTCGGCATCCACGCCCGCGACGTAGACCAACGGCGGCACGGTCAGGATCGACCCGCCTCCCCGAGCAGGCCGAGGCAGACGCCGACCAGCAGCGTGAGGACCAGGACGAGCGTCAGCGTCATGGCGGTCACCTGCCGTCGGCGAGCTGGGCGACGGCCTTGCGCGGGTCGAAGGACGGTGTGCGGTTCCACGGCATCTTCGACAGCAGCACGCCCATGGCGCAGGTGTTGCTGATGGCGGCGAAGGCCAGTCCGCCGCCGACGAACGCGGACAGCGCCTGCAGGCCGGGGACGACGAAGCTGCCGAGGGCGCCGACCAGCACCAGAGAGCCGGCGACCAGGCGGACCTGGCGCTCCATGTCCCAGCGCTCCTGGCCGTAGGTGGTCGGGGCGCCGGACGTCTCCCAGGCGGTCATGCCGCCCGACAGGACCGCCAGGCCGGGGAGCCCGGCTTCGGCGAGGGCGCGTTCGGCCTGGCCGGCGCGCTGGCCGGAGCGGCACACCAGTACCACGTCGGTGTCCAGGTGCCGGCTCAGTTCCTCGCGGTGTTCGCGCAGGACGTTCAGCGGCACGTTGTAGGAGCCGGGGATGTGGGCGCCCTCGAACTCGACGGGGGAACGGACGTCGAGCAGACGCGGCGGGTTGGCGGAGTCGAGCCGGGTGCGCAGTTCGTCGATGGTCAGGCTGCGGGGAGTGGTGGGGGTGGTCATGCGTTGATCTCCTGTCGGTTGTCGCGGGTAGCGGGGATGTCGGAGGGGCACAGCCCCAGGTCGAGGGCGTTGTCGAAGCTGTCGTCGACGGCGACGACGTCGCGGCCGCGGGCGTGGAGCAGGGCGGCGACGACTCCGGCGCGGTAGCCGCCGGCGCAGTGCACCCAGACGCGGCCCGCGGGGATTTCCTCGATGCGGCCCGGCACCTCGTGGATGGGGATGTGCACCGAGCCCGGGATGTGCGCCTCGGCGCGCTCCTGGTGGCGGCGCACGTCCAGGACGACGAGGTCGTCGCCGCCGAGAGCGGCCTTCAGGTCGCCGAAGGTGGCGCGCTCGTAGGCGGCCAGGGGTTCGCCTCCGGCCCAGTCCTCGGGGCCGCCGGTGGCCATGGCGGCCGGGCGGTCGATGCCGATGCGGACCAGCTCGCGCTGGGCCTCGGCCACGTCCGCGGCGGTCTCGCCGAGCAGGGTGACCGGGGTGCCCCACGGGATCAGCCAGCCCAGGTAGGTGACGAACTGGCCGTCCAGGCCGAAGTTGAGGCTGCCCGCGAGGTGCCCGGCGGCGAAGGCGGTGCGGTCGCGCAGGTCCACCACCCACTCGCCGGCCTCGATCCGGCGCCGCAGCTCGGCCGGGTCCGCCACGGACGGCGCGGACAGGTCCGGCTTGCCGGGCCCGCCGGAGTTGGCCGGGGCCATGTGGGCGTAGTAGGCCGGATAGGCGTCCAGGCCCGCCAGGAGCTGCTCGACGTAGGCCTCCTCGTCGGCGGTGAGCGCGGTGTTGGTCCGCTTCTCCTGGCCGATGGTGCTGGCCAGGCCGGTGGCCTGGGTCGCGGAGCAGAACGAGCCGAACCCGTGGGTGGGGTAGACGGCCGTCTCGTCCGGCAGTTCCTCGGCCAGCCGGTGCGCCGAGCGCCACTGGGCGCGCACCAGGGTGTCGGTGTGGTCCGGGCCCAGCAGGTCCGGCCGTCCGGTGGTGCCGTACAGCAGGGAGCCGCCGGTGAACACCGCGACCTGCTCCCCGTCGGCCTGAAGGGCGTAGGACAGGTGGGTGTGGGTGTGGCCCGGGGTGTGGATCGCCCGCACCCGCATCGTGTCGCCGACCTCGATCACCTGGCCGTCGCGGACCGGGGTCCGCTCGTAGGAGACCTCGTCGTCGGCGTTCACCAGGTACTGCGCGCCCACCTCGCGTGCCAGGGCCAGGCCGCCGGTGACGTAGTCGTTGTGGATGTGTGTCTCGAACACGTGGGTGATCCGCACTCCGGCGGCTTCGGCCAGCGCGGTGACGCGGTCGTAGTCGCGCTGGGGGTCGACCACCAGCGCCACGGAGCCGTCGTGGGCGAGGTAGGTGCGGTCGCCCAGGCCGGGGGTCTCGACGGGCAGAACGGTGATCATCGCGTCTCCTCGGGGGTGGCGGGGGCGGTGGGGGTGCCGGGCTCGTCGCCGGTGGCCGTGGGGCGGCCTGCGTCGATCCAGACGGCGGTGCCGCCGCTGACGCCGTGGGCGTCGTAGCCCAGGTCGCGGAGCAGGGAGGTCGCCTGTGCGCTGCGGCCGCCGCTCTGGCAGATCACGTGGACCGGCCGGTCCCTGGGCAGGTCGGCGAGGGCCAGCGGGAGATTGGGCAGCGGTGCCGACAGGGCGCCGGGGACGTGGCCGGCGCGGTACTCGCCGCGGTTGCGGACGTCGACGACGAGGGCGCCCGCCGCGTGCGCCTCGGCGAACCTCTGCTGGTCGATCTCGGGAACCATGCGGGGAACTCCTGCTCACGTGCCTTCAGTGATACCCAGGGGGGTATGTATGGCTCAACCGTAACAGGATCCGGTTTATGCCCCCGGGGGTATTTGAGAGTGATGCGTCTCACGCGCCGGGCCTCCGCCCCCACCGCGGAACAGGGAAGGCGACAAGTCACTGCGTTACTTCGGGAGGAAGCCTGCGAGTGGCGTCGCCGACCGGCCTTCCGCGCCCGACGGCCTCATGCCGCGGAGGTGAACCACTGCCGCAGCGCCCCGGCCGCCCGGCCGGACCTGAGTCGCGCCGGCGTGCGGACAGTTCAGTTCGGGGCGGTCCCGGCGGCCCCGCCGTCGATCCCACGGCCTTGCCGTGAGGCCGAGGCGGATCACGGCCGGGGCGCGGCTAGGCATCAGCCGGACGCCGCCTCGGACCACCGCCGCTCCCGGCGCGAGGGGCACCCCTGACGGCCCGAGCGCGGTGTGAGTGGTGTCTTCGCGACCCACGGGTACATACCCCCACCCGTATGCCCTATCGTGGCTCCCGCATGCGGTATCGACTCCCGGAGCCCTCACGATGACAGTGCCCTCTTCGCACCACAGAGCGGGTTCCGTGCCGCGCTGCCTTCTGGTGCTGGTCGCCGTGCTGGTCTCGTCCCTGTGTGCGGCCGGGCAGTCCGCGGCGGAGTCCGTCCGCGCCGAACCGGCCTCCGCCACAGCCGGCGTACGGCCCGCAGCAGGACCCCTCGTAAGCGAGACCGCTGCGGAGCAGGGCAGCGTCGATGTCCGCGAAGCCGGTGCCGTCCATGAAGCGGCCGGCCCCTCGTCGTCGGACGCCGGGCACTGCGGCAAGCAGGCCACCCCCGACACCGCCTCCACCCACGACGGCTCCCGTCCGTCCACGCCGCTGCCGACGCCGGAACGCGAAGAGCACCGGACACCGGCCGCGCCAGCAGGCCCGGGCCCCGCATCCGCGGGGCCGGGGTCCGCACCCCCCGCACCCGACCTGGTACGGCTCTCCGTCCTGAGGATCTAGACCGGCCCGCGCGCCGTGTCCCCACACCCCCTCAGCGAAACGGAGTCCCTCTCATGCCCTCCTCCCGGTCCTTGCGCCGGGCGGGAGCGACGCTGGCCGCGTGGCAGTCCCCGCAGTGGGTCGCCGCCACGGCCGGTGCCGCACTGACCGCAGTGCTGGTGGGCGTGCCCACCGCGGTGGTCCCCTCGCCCCTGTTCTCCCGTTCCGTCCCCGTCCAGTGGTGGAACTACCCCGTCCTCGCCGCCACCGCGGTGCTCGCCGGCCTCGTTCTGGCCACCTTCCTCAGGCCGCCGCACGGCACCGGCACCGACGGCTCAGGCGCGCCGGAGGACCACGGCGATCCGTCCGCGAAGACCGCCGGCCGGCTCGGGTCGGCCGGCGGACTGCTGTCGCTGCTGGCGGTGGGCTGCCCCGTCTGCAACAAGCTCGTCCTGGTCCTGCTGGGCACCTCCGGCGCGCTCACCTACTGGGCCCCGCTGCAACCGCTGGTGGCCGTCGCCTCCCTCGTCCTGCTGGCCGAGGCGGCACTGCGCAGACTCTCCACAGCCGACGCCTGCCCCGTGCCCGTCCGCCGCTGAGCCTCTCGCCGCCCCCGGCGCACACCTCTCCTCACTCTTTCCCACCTCTCGGAGCACCACCATGCCCGGAACATCCGCAACCTCCGCGTCCTCGCGAGCCGGGCGGCCGCGCCCCGGCCGCACCCGGCGCGTCCTCGCCGTGATCGTGCTGACCGCCGCCGTCGCGACCGCCGTCCTCGCCCTCACCCTCGGCCGCGACACCACCGGAGGCGGCACGGCCGCCCCCGCCACGGTGTCGACGTCCGAGGCACAGGAGCCGGCGAACCCGGAACTGCTCGCCCTGGCCCGCCGGGACGACTCCGACCCGCTCGCCCTCGGCAGCCCGGACGCACCCGTCGTGCTGATCGAGTACTCCGACTTCCAGTGCCCCTTCTGCGGCCGGTTCGCCCGCGAGACCGAGCCGGACCTGGTCCGCGACTACGTCGACAAGGGAATCCTGCGCATCGAGTGGCGCAACTTCCCCGTCTTCGGCGCCGAGTCGGACCAGGCCGCGCGAGCCGGCTGGGCGGCCGGACAGCAGAACCGCTTCTGGCAGTTCCACGACGAGGCCTACGCCGAGCCGCGCCGGCGCAACGCGGGCGACTTCGGCGAGGACAACCTCATCTCCATGGCCCGGAAGGCCGGCATCCAGGACCTCGCACGGTTCGAGAAGGACATGGTCTCCGACGCCGCCCACCAGGCGATCGCCCGCGACAGCGAGGAGGGCTACGGCATCGGGGTCACCAGCACCCCCGCGTTCCTGATCAACGGTCGGCCGGTGCTCGGCGCCCAGCCCACGGACGTCTTCACCGACCTCATCGACGAGGCCGCCGAACAGGCACGACAGCAAGAAGACGGCGATGAGTGACCCCGGCGTGCTGGCCGCCCTGTGGGACCGCTACGACCTCGGGCGCCGGCCGTGGCTGCGCGGCCGGGTGATCCACGTAGGAAAAGTACCGCTGCACACCACCTCCCTGGCCGGCGGGGTGATGTTCATCCTGCTCGGCGTCCTCTTCCTTGTCTTTGACGGCACCTCCGCCCTGCCCTCCCTGATGGGAGCGGACGCGGAGTTCGCCTGGGAGGAGCGGCTGTCCCGGTGGGCGGGCGCGGTCCCCGACCGCACTCTGCTGCTCGGCCTGGCCGCGGTCGCGGCCGCCGCAGCCCTCGCCGTCCTGCTGCGCACTCGCCCTGGACAGAAGGAGGAACGACACCCGCCGGCGGAGCACGTCCGCGCGGACGGCACTGCGAAGGAACATCGCTGACCCCACGCGTGTCCTGGGAGGACCCGTCCCGGATTCTCCCAGGACCCCGGGCTCGCAGACAGTCACGAGGCCGAAGTTCAGCCCGGTCCTGGCAGGGCGCGTACGCGCGCGAGGACCGGCGGTGCCCTCTCCCTTGCCCTCCTGCCCGCTGTCGCCGTCACCTCCTACCGCCGATGAAACCCACCAACCTCGACACCCCCGCGCCCGGCAACACCGTCGACGGCACCGGTTTGCTCTGCGTCACTCTCCTGCTGCGCCTACGCAAGGAGATCGACGGCGCGGAGCCGGGCACCGTCGTCCACGTCATCGCCACCGACCCGGCCACCCCGCTCGACCTGCCCGCATGGTGCCACCTGACCGGACATCACTACCTGCAGCCCGGCGACTACATCAAGCTGTGCGGCGGCCACGGCACCGACTCCGACGCCAAGAACGTGGTCTACCGCGACAACTGCAACTTCCCGTGGAACAAGGACAAGGACACCATCTACCTGTACAAGCACCTCCGGTGCCCGCGCGGACGTGCACTCCTGCACCAAGCGCGACCACGACCGGGACGGCAACGGCTGCAGCAGCTCTCACGGCTGACACCCGAAACCATCCGCCGGACCGCCGTGACCTGCCCGACCACGCCCGCCCGTGCGGTCCCGGACGACCAGCCGGCCGTACGGGGCGCACGGCTCGGTGAGTTCCCCTGCCGGGTCGGGACTGCGTGAGCGGTCCGGCCGTGGGTAGACGTCATCCCACTGGGGAGTGAAGCTGCGGGGGCGGCACGTACCTGCGATGAGTACGCGCCGCCCTCGCACGCGTTGTGGCGCTGAGGGGAGCCGGGCGGACGGCCGTAGGAGGGTCGCTCCGGCGGCGGCGTGCTGCGTCAGGAGCGGGGGATGCTCCTTGCCGGCGGGCGGCCGCGCGGTGACCTCGTGGCCGCCGGCTTGCCCGGCGCCGCAAGCGGCCGGAGCATCCTGGCCGTTCCTTCTTGCCTCCTTGGCGGTGCCGCGCGGGAGGGAAAGACGAGAACGGCTTTCAGACCCGGGCGCCGACCGGCGAGTTGGCAGGAGCCGCCCTGGCTGTGCGCTGCCTGCTGCGACTGCGGTAGAGTGGATCTTGAGCGTGCTGCTGGTTGTGCCGGTGGCGGGCTGTGCGTTGGTGGTCCAAGGAAAGACGTCCCGCTTCCTGCGGGGAGATGCAGGTGCAAGGCCTGCCCGGCGCTCCACGAAGAAGACCCCCGGCCCTGCTGTTCAGGGCCGGGGGTCTTTTCGCACGCGATCGCCGGGGGCGTTCAGCCGCAGGCGTTGCGGTTGGTCTTCAGCGACCGGGTCTGGTCGTTGAGGTGGTGGTCGCGCAGGTCGTGGAGGGAGCCGCCGCTGCGGGTGACGCAGACCCAGCGGCCGACGTGGTTGTGCTTCTCATGCACGTGGGCGGTGCGGTCGGAGTTGTTGCGGATCGAGCTGCCGCGGTCACGGATCGCGGGGGCAGGTCCTTCACACTGCCGTCGGCCGTGCACCGCACCCAGGACTGCCCACCAAAGTTGATCTCGGGTAGATGCACACGTAGCCGGACGGACTCCCGCGTCGGCGGGGAGGACGCTGGTTTGGGATGGGATGATGGCCGTCGACAAGGCGACGGCGGAACGAGGAAGCCGGTGTGAATCCGGCGCGGTCCCGCCACTGTGATCGGCGAGCGACTCCCGACAGGCCACTGCCCGGCAGCGGGTGGGAAGGCCGGGACGAGCATCGACCCGAGAGCCAGGAGACTCACGCGGTCGCCTCCTCGACGGACCACCGGGGCGGATCTCCCCGGAGAGAGGAACGGCACCGCATGCCCGCAACGCCGACCGGACGAACGACTGACGACGCGAGGACCGAAGCGGCGAACGGCCCCGTGCCGTGCCGTGTCGTCGTGTGCCGCGACTGCTGCTGCGGCAGCCCCAAAGTGACCGGCGTCGACCACGCGGCCCAGACGGCACGTCTGCGTGCTCAGGTGCCGGTGCGGGTGTCCGCCTGCCTGGACGTCTGCGACCAGGCCAACGTCATCGTCGTCCAGCCCTCCGCGGAGGGCCGGGCCGCCGGTGCCCGGCCCGTCTGGCTGGGGCTGGTCAACGACCCGGACGCGACCGAGGACATCGCCGCCTGGGCACGCGCCGGCGGACCGGGCGTCGCACCCCGGCCGGACATCCTCGACCTGTACGCCATCACGCCGCCACGACGGCGTACGGCCTCCTGATCGTGCGGACGGAGAGCCGGAGGGAGGACAGAACCGTGCACGACGCCCGTGCCTCAGCCGCGTCCGTCACCGCCGCCCTGCGTGACGTGGCGGGCCTCGGCGGCTTCTTCGCCCTGCAGCTCGGCGGACGGGACGACGGCTGGCATCCGGTCGCCCGTTCCTACGCGGCGGGTTTCACCGACCTCGCCGAAGCCGTCGCACGCCGCCACCGCACCCAGGAGCCGCGCGTCGACGTCTCCATCGCCCAGCTCGGTCACGCCGCCCGCCTCTGGTCCCCGGCCCTGGCCTGCGTCGTCCTGCACGGGATCGTCCCCGACCTCGAGGGGCTGCAGCGGGCCGACGACGGACCGGCCCTCCGGCTGCCCCGGCCGGCCGGCTGGCACGTCGACCGGCTCGACGACCGGCTCGACGACGGTGCCGTCCACGCCCTGTACCAGCAGGTGACACGTCACCTGTCGGCACTGGCCGACGGCTTGCGCGTCAAGGTCGCCCCGCGTCTGCTGGACGGCAACTCGGCGTCGGCACTCGTCGGCGCGGCCCATGCCCTGCTCGCGCTCCGTCCCGCCGTGCGCGGACCGCTCACCGACCTCACGACCGCGCTGCTGAACACCGGACGCCTGGCGGGCACCGGAGTGCTCACCGGCCCCGACCTCGCGTTCCGCCGCCTGAGCTGCTGCCTCTACTACCGCGCGCCGAACGGTTCGAAGTGCGGTGACTGCGGGCTCGCCGGCCGCGTGCCCCGACGAGCTCCGCGATGAGGTACTTCCGTGTACTGATGAGGGACACGGCGGACATCGGCGTACCGCTGCCGCCGCCCGGCCGGTGGGTCGGGACGGACGGTGCCGGCACTCCGTTCCCCTTCGGGCTGTGCCGCTCACCGGGCCGGGCGGCGGGCAGGCGGTCGCGTACGGCGATGGCGAGAGCCTGGGCGTCGCCGTCCCTGGTGGCGGTGACCACCGGAGTGCCGTCGACGTCGGTGGCGTCGGCCTTGAGGTCGCTCGCCCGGGCCCGGTCGGCCTGCTCGCGGATTCGCTGGTTCTCCCGGTCGGCGGACTTCAGCCGGTCCGGCAATCCGGCGACGCGGTCGGGGAGTTCGGCGCGTGGTGCCTGGAGCTGCTCGGCGATGCGGGTCACCGGGTCGCGTTCGCGGGCCAGGTAGCCGAAGCCCTCGATGCCGACGGCGGCCTCCAGGCGGCACATGCCGGCGCCGACCGACGACTCGGAGGTCAGCGCGACCGTGCCGATCTGCGAGGCGTGCTCGACGTGGGTGCCGCCGCACAGTTCCCGGGACCAGGCGCCGCCGATCTCGACGACGCGGACCTTCTCGCCGTACGTCTCGTCGAACAGGGCGAGCGCGCCCAGTTCCTTGGCCTCCGGGAGGGTCATCCAGCGCACGCCGACCGGCAGGTCGCGGCGCAGGGCCTGGTCGGCGGCCTCCTCGATCTCGCCGCGGACCGTGGGGGAGAGGGCGCCGCGCCAGGGGAAGTCCAGGCGGAGGTAGCCGGGGCGGTTGTAGGAGCCCGACTGCGGGGCGCCCGGGCCGAGGACCTGGCGCAGGGCGGCGTGCAGGACGTGGGTGCCGGAGCAGGCCTGGCGTGCACCGAGCCGCCACTCGGGGGCGGCGGCATGCACCGAGTCCCCGGCGGCCAGTTCATCGGACAGGACACGGACCTGGTGGACGATCAGGCCGGGCAACGGCCGCTGCACGTCCAGCACCTCCGCCTCCACCGACGTGCCACCGACGTGCCGGAGAGGCGGCCCGCGTCGCTGTCCTGGCCTTTGGACTCGGCGTAGAACGGGGTGCGGTCCAGGACGACGGTGACGATCTCCCCCTCACATGCCACCGGTGCCGGGCCCGAAGAGCCCAGAACGGCCAGGACGTGGACTCGGTCGCCAGGGTGTTCCAGGCGCCGGTCGGTCGGGCCGTGCGCGTCCAGGACCGGGCGCAGCACGGTGAGATCGCTACCGCCGCTCTTGCGGGCACGGGCGTCGGCCCTGGCCCGTTCCCGCTCTCGCGCACGAGCGTGCTGAAGCCCTCGCTCAGGCGCAGTGGATCGTGCGGGCCATGCGAGCGCATGGCGTACCGCGTCCACGGCTTTCTCGCTGATGAGGACGGAGTTCCTTCATCACTCTTCCATCGCCCCTGTCCTACGGAGGCAGACGGCCGTTCCCCTACGCCGTATCTGACCACCCAGTCTGTGATGGGCGTCGTTGCTCTTTCATCGGGTGGGTGTCATGAGGCGTACGACGCCTGAGGCGGCGGCGTGAACCCGTTCGCGGCGACTCGGCAAGTACAGGGTGTGACCACCCACCATCCTGACACCCACCGACCCCACCAACGGACGGACTGTCCATGACCGACCTGGCCGGCGGCGACGCCGAGCTCATCGCGGCCTCACTCGAGGAACCCGAGCGTTTCGCGGCGCTCTTCGACCGTCACGCCCCGGCGATCCATCAGTACGTCGCCCGACGGCTCGGGCGGGACGCGGCCGACGACGTCACCGCTGAGACGTTTTTGACGGCCTTCCGGATACGGGCCCGGTTCGACCCGGCCCGCGCCGGCGTCCGGCCCTGGTTGTACGGCATCGCCGCCAAGCAGATCGGCCGGCACCGCCGGGAGGAGGTCAGGGCGCTGAAGCTGCTCGCCCGCACCGGCCACGACCCGGTCGCCGACAGCTGGACCGACTCCGCCGACGACCGCCTCGCTGCCGAGGCCGCCGCCCGCCCACTGGCCGGGGCGCTGGCCCGGCTCTCCGCGGGTGACCGGCACGTCCTGCTGCTCTTCGCCTGGGCCGACCTCGGCTACCAGGGGATCGCCGAAGCCCTCGACATTCCCGTCGGCACCGTCCGCTCCCGCCTCAACCGCGCCCGCCGGAAGCTGCGCGCCGCAACCGGCGCGGCCAGTGGCCCCCTCATCGAGGCTCGCACACACGAAGGTGACCCCGCATGAACGAGCTCTCCGAACTCCGCGGCCTGCGCGCCGACGCACCCCTTCCCGACGCCGACCGGCTCGCCGCGCCGCGGGCCCGGCTCACCGCGGCGTTCCGGCAGGACACCCGCCCTGAGCGCGCCGTCCTTCCCAGGCGCCGGATGATCCTGGTCGGCGCCGCCACCGCAGGGGCCCTCGCCGTGACCGCCGGGATTGTCGCGACCCTGCCCGGGGACAGCACCCGCGCCTCCGCGAGGAAGGGCCCCCAGGTGCTGTCGGCAGGCGCCTCCGCCGACGCCCTCGAACTGGCCGCCGCGACCGTCGAGAAGCACGACAGCACCGAACCCGGCCCGAAGCAGTGGGTGTACGAGAAGAGCACCGTCTTCGTCCAGGGCAAGCCGCAAAGCAGCGAGGAGTGGACCCGCTGGGACGGCACCGGGCACGCCAATCTGCCCGGCATCCCCCCGGCCGGTGACGTCTCGGACTTCGACCCGGACGAGCTCCAGGTCTGGTACGGCCCCAACCAGGAGGAGAAGTGGAAGAAGGAGGGCTACGACGACCGCTCCCAGCGGCAGTTCTACCGCTTCCTCACCACCCTGCCGAGCGACCCCGACCGCATGATGAAGCGCATCCGCGAGGAGCACGCCACCGGCTCCGTCGAGGGGGAGACGCGCGCACAGCGCGACTGGCGGGAGATCGACGTCCTGTACCGGTCGGTGCTGATCCCGCCGAACGTCCAGGCGGGCCTGTTCCGGGCTCTCGCGAAGATCCCCGGCACCCGGGTGACGACCGGTGTGAAGGACCCGCTCGGCCGCGCGGCGATCGGCGTAAGCGTGACCTACACCGAGAGGACGCCCTCGGGCTGGCAGGGCAAGCAGGAGATCTTCTTCGATCCCGAGAGCTACGCCTACCTCGGGGAGACCCGGGACGACGGGGAGATGGTCAGCGCCCGCGCCGCCTGGGGCGTCGTCAACAAGCCCGGCGCCCGCCCCTGAGCACCCGCGAGGGAGCGCTCGGTGTCACACCGGGCGCCCCCTCGTCGTCGTACCGGCTACTCCGGGCCGCCGCATCCGCGGCCTGGGCCTTCAGTGCGCGCTCCACTTAGTCCAGCGGCGTCAGCTCCGGTTGGGTGGCGACGAGATTCCGCGCGTTCCTTTGTGAGGAATGGGTTGGCCAGTGCGGGCGTCGAGCAGGACACGGCCCCCCACGGGCCGGGCCAGTTCGACCGTCACCTGTTGCATCCTCGCCTGCTTGGTGCAGGTGCCACTGCTCTTGTGGTCCTTGACGGTGGCCGACAGCACGACAGTGCCGCGGGTTTCCAGCACGTCCACCTCGGGGCCTTCGTCGCAGCCACCATCGAGGGCGACCACGACCACCGAACGCCCGTCTGCGGCGATCTCCACGAGCCGGTTGAGCGGATACCCGGGGATGTCACGGGCGGCCTTGATCGGTGCGGGGGGAGTTTTCGACGGGACGGCCGCTGCCTGCTTGAGCGGAGTGGCATAGCCGTCCAGGGTGAAGAGCCAGGCCGGGACCGTTGCCGGTCCGCGGCTGGTGGCCATGGTCATCTCGCCCAGTTCTGCTCCGGTCACCGTGAGGCGTGGTTCTCCACCGATGCGGGTGCCGACCAGGGCCCTGTACGCCTCGTTCGCCCCCACCAGCGGCCGAGTAAGCGAGCCGTCCCCGGCCCACGTCACCTGGCCGTCCTTCGGCCCGGCACCGGGCAGCTCACCTCTCAGGACGAAGTTCTGGTTCTCGTAAGCCTGCTTGTCAGCCTGACTGCGCAGGCCGCCGCGCGGCAGCTGGACCGCTTCCCCCAGGGGGTAGTAGCCGGCCTGCCACGCGGCGGCCGCGGCCGAGCCGTCCCAGGCTGCGGCGACCTGTCGGGCACGATCTGTGAGTACGTCCGTGTCGCCGCCGGCTGCCGCCCTCTGGCTATCGCAGCCGGAGACGGTCGCCAGGACGACAGCGGACACGGTAGCCCCGGTGAACAGACTGACCGAGCGCGATGCCCTGATGCGCATGTGTCCTCCCGGAGGAACAGACCGGCGGCTGGTTGTTCCGTTCTTGTGACGTAGCCGGGCTAGAACGGGTTTCACCGGTTGCAGCAGCTGAACAGGCCAGTGCTGTCAGTAGACGCGAAGGCCACGTTCATTCAGCACGGTCTGCACCTTCGTGAAGTAGTTCCGATAGGTGCCGCTGGAGGAGGTACACACGGTCCCACCGCTGCCGCCGGAGAGAAGGCCGAGAACCGTGGTTCCGTTCAGTGCCGGACCGCCGCTGTCGCCGCCCAGAGCGCAGTTGTTCGTCTCCACCATGCCGTACAACGTCTTGCCCTCCATGGTGACGGTCACGCTTCAGAACTCCTGACAGAACGGTCAGGTCGGACAACACGGCCTGGTCCGCCCGTGCTGGCCTTTGCCTCAGTCCGTGTGCTGACCGGACTCCTCGGCTCGGCATGGCAGCGGGCCGAGGCGGTCGCCGTACTGCCCCTGATGGGACGCCCGCTCGCCGGGATCCGCCTCGGTACGGGCTGGCAGTGCACTGCCGCGTTCTTCCAACTGCGCCGAGGAGTAGCGACCGGTCAACGCGGGCGAGATCGCGCGCTGACCCGCGCACTGTCTCGGTCGTCTTCTAGGGTCGTCCGTATGATGATCGACAATGGAGTCGGCGGCTCGCTCTTCGAATCCCTCCGGGCGGACGCCCTCACCAGCCCGGACCAGTTGCGCGAGCTCTACCCGCAGCCGAACCCGAACTCGCTCCGCAAGGAGATCGACCGCCTGACCGAGGAGACCCGGGCGCTGATCGGCTGTTCCTCGCTGGTGTTCATCGGCAGTGCGGACGTCGAGGGCCGGGCGGACGTGACGCCGCGTGGCGGCCCGGCCGGGTTCGTCTCGGTGCTGGACGAGCGGACCTTGGTGGTCCCCGACGCGACCGGCAACAAGCGGCTCGACACCATGCACAATGTGCTGCAGACCGGACGCGTCGGACTGCTCTTCCTCATACCCGGCCGCCCGACCACGCTGCGCGTCAATGGCCGCGCCTGCGTCTCGGCGCGCCGGGAGTTGCTCGCCCAACTCACTTCCGTCGGCAAACCGCCGGTCACGGCGATGGTGGTGCAGGTCGAGCAGGTCTATCCGCACTGCCCGAAGTCGTTGATGCGCGCCAATGTCTGGCAACCGGATCGGTGGGTGCCTGCTGACGCCCAGCCGACCAGCGCCGAGGTGATGCTGGCCCAGCTGAACCTGCCGGGCCTGACCGTCGACCAGGTCGAGGAGGCCGAACGGGAGTCACTACGCCTGCGTTACGAGTGAATTCGGACTGAGCACTCCTATCGCAATGAGTTCAGGCGGCACCGGCAGATGAGCACGCCTCCGAGGGTGAGGAAGGCTTCGTGGATGTCGTCGCGGCTCTCCCAGCGGATCCGCAGGCGGCGGAACCAGTGCAGGTGGGCGAACGCGCGCTCCATGAACCAGCGCTGGGTGCCGAGGCCGGAGCCGTGCTCGGTGCCCCGGCGGGCGACCAGCGGTTTCACACCGAGGTCCCGGACCAGGCGCCGGTACTTGTCGTGGTCGTAGCCGCGGTCGCCCAGCGCCACGTCCGGGCGGCGCCGGGGCCAGCCGCGCTTGCCCCGCACCGGCGGTACTGCGCCAAGTCAAGTACCGGCCCGATCTCATCGACGGATGCCTTGCCGGCACCGGACGCACCCCGACGAGACCACGCCCACGGTGAGGAGAAGCTCTTACGCGACGTCGGACGGGACAACAGCGCCGTCTGCTCGGCGTAGTTCTCCGGCTGCCAGAACCGCATAGGCGGCGCCGAGGAAGAGCACGCCTGGGATGGCGAGCACGGCGCGCTGATCGCTCTCCAGGACATCTTGGTAGCGGCTCTGGGAGATCTCGACCGTGCCGCGCGCATAGGGCGTCGTGTCGAAGGCGACATAACGGCCGTCCCTTACCTCGGCTGACTGTAGGTTCCCTTCCGTTGCCGTGCTGAAGACCGTCAGCACCACACCCCACAGGGCCAACGCTCCGAGGGCCATCTGCACCTTGCCGGGCAGGCACCGGAAGGCCAGCCATATCGCATGTTTGTCCGCGCCCGTAAGGACCAGCCGCACCAGAGCAGACGCAAAGGCCAGGAAGAGCGACACGAAACTCGCGGCCGTCAACCATCTCACGTCTGTGAGCGGCAGGGCCCCAGGCAGCCACGTGAGCGTGGCCAGCAACAAGAGCACGGCGCCCAGCCCGGCCGCGACACCACCATGCAGCTTGAAAGTCCACCCCATGCTTCACAGCGTGTCACAGAGTCCGGTCAAGGTCGTTGCCGTACACCCTGTGCGCACCTCAGCAGACGGCATACCGCAGGGACCACGATTCGTCAGCCCCCAACGACATCACGCCAACAAGGTCAGTGATAGCGTCGGGAAGCTTCTTGCCGACGTGGTCACCAAGATCGTCGAGGGCCTTGCTCAACTTCTCGGTCACGCCATCGATGGTGCTGTCAAGGACAGCGGTAAGGGAGTCCTTGCGCCGACCAGCATGGTCAGTTCTGCGGTGGTTTCGTTGACGAGGTCGAGGGGGCGCAGGGTATGGGGCATGGTGCGGGCGGCGTCCGCGATGACCGCGGCGTCCTTCGCGTCGGTCTTGGCCTCGCCGGGATAGACGATGCGCTGGACCTGCTGGAGGTGCTGATAGCGACGAAGCTGCTGGCCAAGGCGGAACGGGAGACGGTCAAGGAGAAGATCAGGACCCTGCCGAGGGTGGAGCACGCGTCGGCGAAGCCGGCGACCGCCTTGTTCGTGCGGCACCATGTCAACATGCTGGGCCGGTACTCCTTCCAGCTCCTCGACCTGCCCGGCGGCCTGCGGCCCCTGCGCGACAAGAACGCGGCCGACGGCGAGGAGGCACCGGCAAAGGCGTGCCGGACCGCGGTCGGCCGAGGTGCTTCGGCGGTACGAGGGCTTCAGCCCCCTTCCTCCGGTGCGCGGGCGGTGCCGCCGGCCGGGGTGAGGCAGCGGCGCACAAGTGCGAGGGTGCGCTGTGTGACCGTATCGAGGGGGGTGCCGTTCTCGACGGCGGCCAAGGCGGTGTGCAGCATTCCGGCGATCAGATCCGCCGTGAGCGCGGGCTCGGGAGCGCCGAGCTCACGGACGGCGGCGCGGAACGGTTCGACCTGTTCCAGGTGGAGTTCCCTCAACCGTTCCTGGCAGGCGGGAGGGAGACCGGCCCCCATGAGAGCGGCGGCGGGTCGGTGTGCGCCTTCGGCGCCGAGGCGGAGGCTCTCCCGGAAGAACGCCTCGACGCGTTCCAGCGGGCCGTTCGCGGCGGCCAGGGCGTCGGCGAGTGCCTCGTTGGAGCGCCGGAAGGCCTCCTCCGTGATGGTCGCCAGCAGGGCCGCCGAGGAGTCGAAGTACTGGTACACGCTGGAGCGGGCCAGGCCCGCGCGGGCGCCGACCGCCGCCGGTGTGACGGCGGCGGCGCCCTCGTTCACCAGGATGTCGATCGCCGCCCCGATCAGCGCCTCGCGCTGCTGGGCGCGGTGTTCGGCGACGGTGGAGGCGTTGATCTTCGGCATGCGGGACAGACTCCTGGCTGGCGGACAGGGCCGGGAGCGAGGCGCCGGCCCGCGGCCGCCGGTCAGGACAGGCGGCCGTCGACCATCTCGTACACCCGGTCGGCAGCGTCCATTATCGCCGTGTCGTGGGTGACCATGACCGTGGCGGTGCCGCGCTCGTGGGTCTGCTCGGCGATCAGCCGTACCGCCTCGGCCGAACGCACGCGGTCCAGCGCGGAGGTGGGTTCGTCCACCAGCAGGACGGCGGGGGAGGTCATCAGGGCACGGGCCAGGCCCGTGCGCTGGCGTTCGCCGCCGGACAGCTGGTGCGGCCGGGAACCGGTGCGGTGCGTGAGCCCGACCGCCTCGATGAGCTCGTCGGCCCTGGCCCGGGTTGCGGCGTCGAGGCGGCCGTCGATGTGCAGGGGCAGCAGGAGCTGTTCCCGGACGGTGAGGGAAGCCAGCAGGTTCGACTGCTGGAAGACGAAACCGATGTGGCGTCGGCGGGCCGCGGTGCGTTCCTTGTCCGACAGGGCGGTCAGCTCGGTGTCGGCGATGTGGACCGTGCCCGAGGTGGGCCGCTGGAGGCCGCCGGCGACGGCGAGGAGGCTGGACTTGCCGGACCCCGAGGGGCCGACGACCGCGACGAACTCACCGGGAGCGACGGTCAGATCGACGTGGTCGAGAGCTGTCACGGCGGTATCGCCGTCTCCCAGGGTGAGGGTGACGTCGAGCAGGCGCAGTCCACCGGAGCCCGCGGCGTCCGCGGCGGCCCGGTGGTCGGTGGCGGAGGTGGTCATCGGGTGGCTCCCAGAGCGGTCAGGGGGTCGACGGCGGTGATGCGGCGGACGGCGACGACGGCGCCCACGGTCCCGAGGACGATGAGGAGGCCGGAGGAGGTGGCGATGGCCGGGGCGGACAGGGAGAACGGGGCCTTGCCGATCATCGCGCTGCCCAGGGCCAGGCCGATGGCGGTGCCGAGGGCCGTCGCGCCGACGAGCACGGCGACGACCTGGGCGAGCGCGTCGCGCAGGATGTATCCGGTGGGGGCGCCGAGCGCCTTCAGCAGGGCGATCTCGGCCTTGCGCTGCACGGTCCAGACGGTGAAGAACGCGCCCACGACCAGGGCGGAGATGGCGTACAGGAAGCCCTTGATCAGGGCCATGGTGCTCGACTCGGCCGTGTAGCCCGGGGACGCGCCGAAGGTGGCCTCCTTGGTGTCGGCGCGGGTGGCGGTCGCCTTCTCCACGGCGACGACGTCGGCACCGTCCTCCAAGGTCAGGGCGACGGCCGTGGCCTGCCGACTGGCGGCCTCGGGGAGGTCACCCGGCAGGCCGTAGTGCAGGTGACGCCAGGTGTCGAGGTCGGCGTAGGCGACGCCGATGTGGCCGTAGGAGACGGTCTCGTCGACCAGGCCGACGACCTTCAGCCGCACCTCGCTCTTGTCCGCGGTCAGGACATCCCCGACCGCCACCCCCAGGTCGGCGATCTCCCGGGTGATGACGATCCCCCCGCCGCCGTCCTCCAGGCCCTCACCCTTGCTGGGGCTGGGGGCCAGAGGGGAGTCCGGTGCCATGCCGAAGACGGCGAGGTTGACCTGCTCGCCCTTCTCGGCGCCCTGGGTCACCTGGGCATTGGCCAGCGTGTTCCCGAACGGCTCCGCCCGCTCCACCCCCGGGGCCTCGGACCACGCCTGCCAGTCCTCCTGCTCCACGGTTGAACGGGAGAACTGTTCGCTGGTCGCCTTCTCGTCGAAGGCCATGTGGGTCACGGGCAGCGCGCGCAGACCGGATATACCGGCGTCCGCCAGACCTGAAGCGAGTCCTGAGAGGAGCACGCCGAGGACGGCGATGAGCGCGACCACCGCACCCATCAGAGCGAAGCGACCGCGGGCGAAGCGCAGATCGCGTAGGGCAAGGAACACGGAACTCTCCGAGCGACGAAGGGGATGAGGGCACGACAGGCCGGACACACGCCTCTTTGCTTAATCTTGACGACGTGAGCGTCGGCATCTCATCGAATGTTACCGACACGCCCGTCGGTATGTTGCGCCGCGTACGCCAGCCGGACCTTCCCGACCGGACTGTCGTCCCCGCGGGTGCGGCCTGGCTTCGCCTGGGGTTCATACCGGGTCCGTCGGCCGGTCGGATCGCTCACCCGGCCAGGCCGCGCGGGCATGCTGCGGGTGGCAGCCTGCTCCGCGATCAGCGACGGCTGCCGCCGGGAGCGAGCAGGCTGGTGAGATCGGCGATCGACTCCGGGGACGGCTTGAAGTAGCGGCGGACGTTCTCCGGCTTCTTGTGCCAGGACTTCGCCATCAGCATCAGCAACGACGCGCCCTGTTCGCCGAGGTGGGTCAGGGAGGAGTGGCGGTACTCGTGCAGGTCCCAGCCGGTGCCCATCCCGCGCACGGCGGTGTGCTCGTCCAGCAGCGCCCGAGCCTGCCCGTACGACAGCCGGGCAAACCCGGTGTCCGGGAAGACGTCACGCGCACTGAGCACCTTGCCCGGTTCCGGACGGCTGTGGGTGACGAAGACTGGCCCGCGGGTGCGGCCGTGCAACAGCCGGGGCAGGAACCGGGCAGTGCCGGCGTCCAAGTGCACGGTCTCCAGCACGTGGTCCCCGTGGGCCTGGCCGCGGCGGCGGGGCTTGGTCCGGGCTCCCTTCGTCTTCGCCGGGCAGCGGTGCCCGGCGAAGACCAGTTCCTCGATGTTCACCTCCAGAATCTCTTCCGCCCTGGCCGAGATCTCGTGGGGCATCCGCCACAGCGTCCTCTCCCGCAGGTGAACCTCCCGGCGGGCGATCAGCCGGTCGACGGCCATCTTCGAGCGACCGGGGTCCAGGAGTCCGGCACCGCCAGTCGCTTCGCCCATGCCGGGACTGTCGGGGACGTTGTCACGTTGGCTGACCGGCTTGGGATGATCTTGGAGTTGATCGTGCCGGGGAGGATGCGCTCGTGTCGTCCGCGCCGCCGTCGTGCAAAGGGCACCGGTACCCGGTGGGAGGCATCGCGCACTGCGTGTGGCTGTGCTTCCGTTTCCCGCTCGGCTTCCGCGAGGTCGAGGAGCTGATGCTCGAGCGCGGTGTCGTCGTCTCCCACGAGACCGTCCGCCGTTGGTGCGCGAAGTTCGGGCAGGGCCGCGCCAACGGACCGCGTCGCCGCCGACCTCGGCCCGGGGACAGACGGCACCTGGACGAGGTCTTCATCAAGGTCGGCGGAGAACTGAAGTACCTTGGGCGGGCCGTCGACCAGGACGGGAACGTGCTCGACATCCTCGTGCGGAGCCGCCGGGACAAGACCGCGGCCCAGCGCTTCTTCCGCCGCCCGCCGAAGACGACCCGCACGGCGCCGCGGGTGGTTGTCACGGACAAGCTCCGCTCCTACGGAGCGGCCCACCGCGAGGTCGTGCCTTCGGTCGGGCACCGCTCGCACAAGGGCCTGAACAACCGGGCGGAGAACGGTCATCGGCCGGCGAGGCAGCGCGGACGCGCGCTGCGGGGCTTGCGCAGCGTGGGCGGGGCCCGGCGGTTCCCGTCCGCCTTCAGCGGCATCTCACCTTACTTCCGCCCCCGCCGCCCGATGACCGCCACCGACTACCGCACCGAAACGCGCCACCGCTTCACCGTCTGGAACCGGATCACCGGGGCCGGCGGCCTGTCTGCCACCCCCTGAGCACGAAAGCCGGAACCCCGCCGCACAACGCCCTGACGCACCCCTATCCAGCACCTCACCCAACAAGTTGACAACGCCGCATGTATAGCCGGGCTTGGCTTCAGTCGGCTGTGCTGTCGGATCTTGGGCGGGCCGCCGTGCGGGCTGGGGAGGGCTGCCGTGTTTGTCGTCGAGCTGGCGCTTGGGCGGCTGGATGGCTGGGTCAGGCCTTGTGGCGGGTTGGCGATGTTCTGGCTCGGAGTGCGGGGTCGTTGCGCAGGCGGAGGAAGGTGATGAGCAGGGTGAGTGCCTGCAGCAGGGCGCATGCGCCGATGAGGCTGTTCAGGTAGGGCGGTGGGGTGAGGGCGAGCAGGAGGCCGGCGAGGGGGAAGGGCAGCAGCAGGAGCAGGATGGTCAGGGAGAGGGTGGTGCCGAAGGCGGCGGGTGGGATGACCTGCGAGCGGAGGGTGCGCAGGACGATGGTGAGCCCTCCGTCGGCGGCCATGAAGAGGGCCACGAGGACGACGTAGCCGGTGTAGGAGGGGGCCTGGGGCACGGCGAGGCAGGCGGCGGCCGCGACGGTTGCGCTGATGGCGCCGATCCCCCACAGGCCGAGCCGGTCGAGGCCGGCCCGGCAGCAGGCGACCGCGATCAGGGTGGCGGCCGCGGCGATGGACCAGAGCGCGCCGGCGGCGGCCGCGGAGTGGCCGAAGCGGTGCTCCACGAGGATGGGGGTGGCCGCTTGCAGCAGCCCGAGCATGAGGTTGGCGCAGGCCAGCCCGGCCACCAGCCGGCGCAGGGACGGCAGGGAGCGCAGGGTCTGCCATCCCTCCCGCAGGCCGCCGCCCGGTGCCGGTCCGCCGTGGCGGGCGGCGCGCAGGGGGGTGGACGGGGTCTGCAGGGCGAGTGCGGCGGAGGCGAAGGACAGCACGCTCAGGCACGCCAGCATGGACGTCGGGCCGGTGAGCAGCAGGGCGCCGCCCAGGGCCGGGCCGATGAGGGTGGCCGTCTGGTCGATGCCGATCAGCACCGACTGCACCTTGTGGGCCTGCCCGTCGGTGCGGCGGCTGACGACGGCGCCGACCGCCTCGTTGGCGATGAAACTGAACTGGGTCAGCGCCCCGGTCACGGCCGCCAGGGCCATGACGGTGACGGTCTCGCCCGTCCCCGGCTCCAGCACGACCAGCGCGACACCGCCGCCGGCGACCAGCAGAGCGCGGGTCAGGGAGGCGAGGAAGCACACGATCGCCGCGCCGCTGCGGTCCACCAGGGCGCCGGCGAAGCCGAACGCGGCCACCCGGGGTATCCACTCCAGCGCGAAGGCCAGGCCCGTCAGGGAGGCGGAGCCGGTGGTGGCCAGCACCACGAGCGGCATGGCATAGGTCGCCATGGAGTAGGCGAGGGCGTCGCACGCGCGGGGTGCGTAGACGCGCCGGAACAGGCTGCCTGTGGGGACG
The DNA here is from genome assembly GCF_008704515.1 of Streptomyces viridosporus T7A. Taxonomy (NCBI): domain Bacteria; kingdom Bacillati; phylum Actinomycetota; class Actinomycetes; order Kitasatosporales; family Streptomycetaceae; genus Streptomyces; species Streptomyces viridosporus. The sequence continues at coordinate 459,971 of NZ_CP023700.1, read as the reverse complement.
GCGGCGTGCCGGCCGGCCGGCTGGACCTCAGGTAGGGAGACAGTCACGACGTGGGGGGTCTTTCGCTGAGTGGGGGAGGGGACGGCCAAGGCGTTGCCAGCCGCTCACGCGGAGGAGAACGCCACCGTCGGACAAGCCATGGGCAGGACATAACGCTGCACGTGAAATCCGCTCGAAACGCCGCAAGGTGAACAGGGGGCGGGTCCGCCACGGGGGATGAACGGGCCCGCCCCTGTCTTGGTGCCGCCCGCGTACCTCTCCCGGAGTGCAGGCGGCGACTATCCGCGTCCCACGCCCAGCCGTGGAAGCGGGTGCCCCGCCTGCACGGCTGCGGCTACGTCGGCATCCCGAGATCCGCCCGAGCATCCTGTACGTACCGCGCACATGGAACACCGCTGGCCGCAGTTCCACCACCGAGCCGGAATAGATCGTCCGCTTCACTACCTGGGAGTAGATCACCGGTGTGACAAAGCGAGTCGGCTGAGCGAACTCCTTCGGCTCCGGTGAACCCTCGTGCCTCGATACGGAGTCAAGGCGCGGTGGATGTTGTTTCGTCGAACGCAAGGGCTGAAGTTGCTGTGCTGCCTGTGAGGGTGGCGAGCATGGCGCGGATATTGGTCAGTTGTGCGCTGATGCTCTCGCGGCGGATGGCCAAAGCAGCGAGTTCTCGTTCCAACTCGCTGTGAATTCGGTCGGCCTTGTTGTTCGCCTCGGTGAGGATGTCGTCGGCCTGGTGTTGCGCTGTTTGCTTGGTCTCGCTGGCGCGGCGCTCGGCGTCCCTCCGTAGCTTCTCGGCTTCCAGGCGCATTTGTTCGGCGCGGCGCTCGATTTCCGCGAGTCGTGCTTCGACTTTCGCCCGACGTGAGGCCAGGTCGCGTTCGGCTTGGTCGCGTCGCTTGGCAAGACCTGCTTCGAAATCCGCTGCGGCCTGGGCGGCGCGGGCGCGGGTGTCTTCGAAGAAAGCGTCTGCTTCCTCCCGGACGGCGGCCGCGTGTTTGTTTGCCTCAGTGCGCAGTTCGGCGGCCCGCGCCTGGGCGTTCTCGACTATTTGCATGCACTGTCGGTCGTTCTCGGCTTTGAGGCCGGCCGCGAACGTGTCGGCGTCTGCCCGCAGACGGTCGGCCGCTGCCACGGCCTCCGCATACTCGTGATCGGCGGCCTCGCGGGCCGCGCGGCCCAGCTCCTCGGCTTCTTCCTCAGCGAGACGAAGCATCTCTTCGATGCGTGGCCCTAGGAGCGCATACGAGGGTTCAGCGTCGCTGCCCTGCGCTTGGGGGGCCTCTGTCTCTGCCAGCAGCTCCTGGATGCGTTGTTCCAGCGCGGCTATGCGAGAGAGGGCCTTGTTGCGGTCACCGACAAGCTCGTTGACCCGGCTCTCGACTTGATCGCGGTCATAGCCGCGACGCACGAGGTCAAAGAGCGAGGGGAGGGAGGTTTCAGTCATGGAGTTCCTGTGGAGAATTCGAGGGGAAACTCGGCTGCAGCACGACTCGCCAGCAACCCGCTGAGTTGGGTCACTGGATGATCCTTTTTATCAGAAAGATTCGCTGAGTAATCACCCAGCCTCAGTTTGTTATGTAACCTTTCAGTCACTGCAGGGACATAAGCATCTTCTCGCGTGCGAAACCGGCCGCCTTGAACCGCCGTTCCGGGCGGCGGCGGGCCCGCTCGTCGCACTCGGCCATCAGCAACTCGGCGAGGAAGGGCGCACAGGCCGGCCATGGCCAGGTGAACGCCCTGGCAGCACGCCGGACCATCCCCGAACCGGAAGCTCGGCCAGTCTGCCCGTACAACCCGGCACGAGATGGGAAACGGAAGGTCCTCCCCCCTCGGGAGTGAAGGAAGGCCTCCCTCAACCAGCCGCCGCTCCCTCGCCCTGCACGAAGCGGCCCGAGCGTCAGGTAAGGCAGGTCACAAGCGGCCCAGGCGAAAACGGCACGCGAGTATGATCCTTTTGTGCGGAAATGTCACGCCCACTGCACGCCGAGTTCCTGCAGTGCGTCGCGTTGCTCGGCGGTGAGTTTGTCACGGCGGGTCTTGGTGTTGGAGCCCCACACTCCTACTGACCTTCAACGCGTGGTGTCGTCATGGTGGCTCGCGCTGGAGGCCCGTGTCGGTGAGGCAGCCGTCGAGGACGCCGTGTCGGTACTGGAGTCGGCGTAGGCCGCGTCGGACCGCGGTGATCAGGTCGTCGGGGTCGGCGAAGGCCCGGTTGGCCGTGGTGGTGCATTGCAGCACGGACCAGATGCCCTCGACCGGGTCGAGATCGGGTGTGTAGGGCGGCGGCTGGACGACGGTGAGCCAGTCGCGGTCGGCGATGTAGCGGCGCATCCCGGCGGTCAGGTGGGTGTTGAGATGGTCCCCGACCAGCACGATCGGGCTGCCGAGCTGCCGGTGGGCACTCTGGATCAGGTCGCGGTAGTCCTGCCAGGAGAAGCTTTTGCGTCCGTCGGGCCGGGCGTCGGGGCAGGGCCGGTGGATCAGCCTCGAGGGTTCGCCGGTCTTGTGGCGGGCCAGGGCGGTGACCGATGAGCGGCGGCGGGAGCGGTCCCGGACGCGGACCGCAGGGGGGTGGCCGCGGCGGGACCAGGTGCGGGTGGCAGGAGGCGTCATCGAGAAGCCGGCCTGGTCCTCGAAGGCGAGCCGGGCTTCGAGCGCCGCCACGGTTCTCCCACCCGGGGCCAGGTCTCCATCGCCCAGCCGGCCACCGCCGCCTCGTCGCGTTCGATGGCACGTCGGGCGGGGACCTGGCAGGTCCAGCCGTGCCGTCTGAGCAGCGCGGCCACACCTTGTACGGTGTGGCTCTGGTGGAACCGGCGCCCGATCAGGGTCTTGATCCGCGCCAGGGTCCAGGTCTGGTCCGGCCGGCCGTGCGCGATCGGGCCCTTGGCCAGCTCCCGCTCGAGCACGGCGAACAGCCCGTCGTACCCAACGTCGGCGTGCGGCCGGTGAAGTCCGCGAGCAAAGTGGGAAAGACCTATTGGGTGCTCACCGTGCCCCCGAGCACCCAGGCCCCGCACGCGGTCGAGGCTCCGGGCAACGACCACAACTTCCGCGTGCGCGTCCGGCACGGCACCACGATCCGCACTCTCGCCGAATCCGAGATCGCCCAGCGCTACCGTGACCGCTTCCAGGCCGCCTCCAACGACGCCGACCGCCCGCACCAGGTCGCCGACGCGGGCTTCGGCTACCTGTCGACCTATCTGACCAGCACCGCGCACGGCGGTCGGGCGGTCTCCCCAGGGCGACCTACTACCCGGGCTGGGCCGGCCTGGCCGCAGTTCCGGCCGTACGGGGCACCTGTGCCCTGACCACTCGGGCGGACCGGAACGCGGTGTTCGACCGGTTCTTCAAGCTCGCCGGTGAGGGAGTGACCCCCCGTGTGCAGCCGGACCGTCCCGTGCTGGTCGGCCGCCGCCAGGTTCGCTTCGAGGGCGGTCCCACCGGTCAGCTTCACCAAGACGGCGCCTTCTACGTGGCGCCGCCCATCGACTTCCAGGGCGACCAGTTCGACTCCGATGGACCCGAGCGGTTGTACCAGCGCGGACTCGAACTCGACCTCGTGGCCCTGGTGCAGGCTGCCGCAGCTTGGGCGGCAGAGACCGGAGTGGCGGGTGACCTGATGCTCTCCGCCGCACTCCACCGTTTCGACGGCAGTGAGGAGGCCGTGCGCCTGGTCGTGTCGGAGAGCGCCTTCCAACACGGTCCCTTGATGCCGATCCCAGCAACTCCCGCGCAAACCACAGCCGATCTCACCGCCATCGTCGCAGACAAGCGCGAGGCTGTCGTCGTGGCTTGCGCCCTCGTCTCCGACCTGCTGGCCGACATGGGAGCCCACCAGCCTCACGTCCTGACCTCCGAAGGGGACATCCTGACCGACCGACTCAACGCCGACTTCCGCCAGGCGCTCACGGGCTGGGACGTGTGAGGCGGCAGCCACCTGCCAGCCGACAGCACGAGACCCCGGGCCTGAAGGGGCCCGGGGTCCGGCAGATCGGCGAGCGGTCAGGAGACTGTCTCAGTCGGGGTGTCGAAACGGCCCGTGAGTAACGCGCCGTACCGGTTCGTCCGCGCCGGAATCCCCAGAGTGCGCAGCAGGTGCCAGAGCAGGGCCTGATTGCTGGCCACGACGGGGAGGCCGAGCCGGTCCTCGATGCGCTGCAGCTGGTCCGCCACGCGGATGCCCGCGCAGCTCAGCAGCACGCCGTCGATCGTCGACGGGTCGAGCGAGGCGGCCAGGCCGAACCAGTCGTCGGGCTCGATCATGGCCTGTTCCACCGGTGTCGCCCTCGGCAGGCTCAGGTGGGTGATGACGTCGACGCCGTGCGACCGGAGGAACTCCCGCTCCGCCTCGACGACCTCGTCCGGATACGGCGTCAGCAGAGCGGGCCGACGGACACCGGCGGCCCGGAGCGCCGCGAGCACCGCTTCGATCGTGGTGACCGAGTCGATCCCGGTCGCGGTGCCGATCCGCTCCCTGATCCGGTCCGGCCCCGCGAGCAGGGTGGCGGCGGTGCAGTTGACCGCGATGACGTCGACGTCGGCGTCCGCCAGGAGCCGGACGTGCTGCTCCAGGTTCTCGACCAGGCCGAGGTCGTCGGCGATGCCGGTGTTGCGGAACGGCAGGCGGGTGGTGAGGAACTGCACGCCCTCGGGAGCCATCAGCTGGATCTCGTAGTCGCACAGCCCGCCGGACGGGTACAGGTGGCCGATCCGGGCGAGGTGGCCGAAGCCGAGGCTCACGCGGCGGTCTCGGAACTCGCCGTGGGATGCGGGACGTCCTCGTCGAGGTGGGAGGCGACGAGGTCGGCGAACCGGGCCGACTGGTCGACCATGGGGGAGTGCCCGGCGCCGGGCATCTCGACGGAGCGGGCCGTGGGGATCCCCGCGGCGAGTACGGCGGCGTGCTCGGCGGTGCGCGCGCAGTCCTCGCTGCCGCGGACCACGAGCGTCGGCGCGGTGATGCGTTCGAGGCGGGGGCGGAGGTCCAGTCTCCGTGCCGCGCCGAGGACGGCCGCGAGGTAGGCGGGGTCCGTCCGCAGCACCGCCTGGACATAGGTCTCCCAGGTGGGGGCGTCGGGGCGGCCGGTGAACAGCATGCCGATCGTGTCCTCGGCCGCGGCGCGGGAGGCGGCCCCGCCGTCGCGGCCGACCGCGATCCACCGGTCGACGGCCCGGGCGAATCCGGGCAGTGCGCCCTCCGTGCTCGCCCCCGTGCCGACCAGGACGAGGCGGCGCACGCGGTGCGGCACCGTGGAGGCGATGACCTGGGCGACGATCCCGCCGACCGAGTTGCCCACCACGTCGACCCGGTCGAGGCCCTCGGCGTCCAGCATCGCGACCACCGCGTCGGCGAGGGCAGCCGGGCCGGCGTCGGCCGACCACTCGCCGGCGGCGGGCGAGTAGAGGTCGACGGCGTAGCACGGTCGCCCGGCGAGACGTTCCATGGTGGAGGTCCAGAACTGCCAGCAGCCGAACCAGGGGTGCAGGAACACGACCGGTGTCCCGTCGGCGGAGGGCTCCGTCACGTGGTAGGAGAGCGACGTCCCGGGCAGGGGGACCGTCCGGTGCTGGGTGTCCAAGGCTTGGCTCCTCAAGGATCGAAGGTCGGATGTCAGGGGGCAGAGGGGCAGGGGTCGGCTGTGGTGGTCGGTTCCGGGGAGCGGTCCAGGTCCTCGAGGAAGGCGCGGACCGCCGCGGCGAACTGTTCGGGCCGGTGGTCGACGGCCGGCACGCCGGTGCCGGACAGGACGGCCGTACGGGCTCCGGGCAGCGCGGCGGCGATCTTCGGGAGGTCCGGCAGCGAGAACTCGTCCAGCTCACCGCAGAGGGCGAGCGCCGGTGAGCGGACCAGCCCGATCCGCTCCTCCATCCGGTAGCGGTTCACCGCCAGGTGCCCCTCCTCGATCCGGTCGAGGACGCCCAGCCCGTCCCGGACCAGGCGGTCGAGCAGGTCCGGCCGGTCCACCGGGTAGTACCGGGAGCGGTTGGTCCACAGCTGGAGGACGTGGGAGCCGTCCGGAGCCGGCACGACGTGGTCGATGGGCGCCCGCCGGGCCACGAGCCGCCGGCGTTCGGCGTCGACGAACGGCATGCCGGACAGCACGAGGCCGTGGACCCGGTCCGGGGCGGTGGCGGCGGTCTCGAGGGCGACCACCGCGCCGGTGTGGTGCCCGACCAGGGCGACCCGGTCGAGGCCCAGGTCGTCGCAGAGGTCCAGCACCCCGGTGGCGAACAGCTCGATGCTGAAGGGCCCGGCCGGGCGGGCGGACTCCCCGAAGCCCGGGGTGTCCATCGCGATGGCCCGGAACCCGTCGCCGAGCAGCGGCAGCACGTCGCGGTACTCGTCCCAGGACCGTGGGGTCTGGTGCAGCAGTAGCACCGGGGCGCCGCTGCCGTGCTCGGCGTAGTGCACCTGGCCGTGGCGGGTGTCGGCGAAGCCGCGGCGCACAGGGGTCTTCGATCGGGACATGATCACCGAGTGACCTGTTCGGCCTCGGCCGGTGCCGTGGTGGCCGGTTCCTCGGTGGTCGGTTGCGGGTCGGTGCCGGACGGCAGCCGCAGGAAGAGACCGGCCGCCAGGGACAGCAGAGCGGTGACCGCCATGTAGCCCGCGATGGCGGGCCAGCCTCCGGTGGTCTGCAGCAGCCAGGCGGAGACGGCGGGGGCGGCGGCGTTGCCGGCGATGAGCCCGATGGTGAAGCCGACCGACATACCCGTGAACCGGACGGCCGGGGGGAAGACCTGGGAGAAGTAGGCGGGGACCACCGCGTAGTTCGCGGAGTAGCCGACGAACAGCAGCGAGAAGCCCAACAGCATCAGGGCGTAGTGGCCGGTGTCCAGCAGGGCGAACCAGACGAAGGGCAGCACGACGAGGGCGGCGGCACCGGCCAGGAACACCGGCCGCACGCCGACGCGGTCGGAGAGCCGGCCGAACAGCGGCAGACAGACGAGGATCACGGCGCACGCGGGCAGGAGCACGGTGAGCATCGTGCTGTTGTCCAGACCGAGAGCGGTCTTTCCGTAGGTCAGCGAGAAGACCGTCGTCATGGTGAAGGCGCTGCCCGCGGCGATGATGCCCACGGCCACCAGCAGCACCGTGCCGAGGTGGTTGCGCAGCACCTCGAGGATCGGCACCTCCTGGACGGTGCCCTGCTCCTTGGCCGCGGCGAAGTCGGGCGACTCCTCCAGCGAGTACCGCGCGACGAGTCCTATGACCACGAGGACGCCGCTGAGCAGGAACGGGACGCGCCAGCCCCAGGACATCATCTGGTCGTCGGGGAGCTGGAAGACCAGCAGGAAGACCAGGTTGGCCAGCACCAGGCCCGCGGTGGCCCCGGTGTTGACGAGCGAACCGAACAGGCCGGGCTTGCGGTCCGAGTGCTCCACCGTCATCAGGACCGCGCCGCTGTACTCGCCGCCGACGGAGAAGCCCTGCAGCAGCCGGGCGACGATGAGGAGGACGGGGGCGGCGATGCCGATCTGGGAGTAGGAGGGCAGCAGCCCGATCGCGAAGGTCGCCACGCCCATCAGGATGAGGGTGGAGACGAGCACGGTCTTGCGGCCGATGCGGTCGCCGAAGTGGCCGAAGACCAGGGCGCCGAGCGGTCGGGTGAGGTAGCCGACGGCGAAGCTGGACAGCGACAGCAGCGTGCCCACCGTGGGATCGGTCGACGGGAAGAACAGTTCGGCGAAGATCAGTGACGCGGCCAGGCCGTAGATCGCGAAGTCGTAGTACTCGATGGTGGTGCCGATCCAGCTCGCGAAAACGGCCCTTCTGCCCTGCTGTCTTGCAGATGGCGTCGTGGTCATGCGTCCTCCGAGAAAACGGGCCGAGGCGGTCGGCCAAGTCGAAAAGGGACGTCGGCGAGGTCTGGGGGCTCTGGTTCTGCGGGCTCCCCGGCCTGCGGGCGTGCGGATGGTTCTCGGTCTGCGCCGTGGGGGTGCGCGGGCGGGGACGCTGCGGGGACTTCCCAGGATGACATCGGCGAGCGACCTGGGGTGTCCGCCGGTCGCACAATGTTCCGTACAGCGTCTCGTGCAGTGCCCCGTACTGTGTACGAAGCTCTCCGGTCGCGTCAAGGGGTCGGGCTGGCTGAAAAGTGCCCGTCGGCTGCTGTGTGCGAGGGAGTGACCGCGATGGAGGGCCCGGGCTCCGGCTGATCGGAAACCGGCGCCCCGGCGGTGCCCGGGTGGCACGCCGGGCCGGGGGGTTGGGCCGGGGGGCGGGCCGCGGGGGTGGCGGCCTCGGCTGGGGCCGGTGGGGCGGGGGGTCAGGCCCGGGCGTCGTCCCCGGCGAGCGTGCGGAGCGTGCTGTCGATGTACGCCTCGAGGCCGGCCTCGAACAGCGCGTCGGAGGGTAGCTCGGTGACCTCCTCGGCGAGGCCCACCACCAGCGGGAACTCCTCGATCGGGAGGGCCGCGTAGAAGTGGCTGCGCTGCCGTCGCTGTTCGGCGCCCTCGTCGGCGGCCAGCCTGCCCCACGGCCGGGGCGTCTGATAGCTGGCGAAGCCGATGGCGTAGGTGATGAGGAAGCCGTAGCAGCGCACGGCCAGGGGGCCCGGGATCCCGGCGTCGACGAGCCGGCGCAGTACCGCCTCCATGGCGCCGCGCAGTGCGGTGGGGCTGTCCGTGATGCGGGTGGAGAACAGCCGGACGACGCTCGGGTGCTCGCGCATCATCGCGAGGAAGGCGTGTCCGACGGTGCGCAGCGCCTCGGCCGGCCCGGGGTCGGGTTCGGCGGGCAGGCGCATCCGGCCCAGCACGTGGTCGGCCATCCCGTCGAGGATCTCTTCCTTGCTGCGGAAGTAGCTGTAGAGGGTCATCGTGCCCACGCCCAGCTCGGTGGCCAGCCGCCGTACGGTCAGCCGGTCCAGGTCCCCCTCCGCGTCGGAGATGCGCAGGGCCGCGTCGATGATCCGCTCGGGTGTGAGCGAGTTGTCACCGCGCGGGGATCGCTTCTGCTGCCGAGCCATGGAGCCCCTCCTGATCGCACTGCGGTCACAAGGTACCGGACATCGTCCCGTACGTCTGTCCCGCCTGTCCGCCGAGTGCGACGGGCTCTGTACGCCCTCTCGTCCGGGGGCTTCACAGAGTTGCTCGTATTGCGTACCGTACTTAGTACTGAACCCGGAGGTGAAGATGTCCGACAGCGAGAACGGCGTCCTGGAACTCGAGGTCGTCGCCCTGCGGCAGGAGTCCGACTGTGTGCTTTCGGTCGAGCTCGCCGACCCCGAGCGGCGCCTGCTGCCCGCCTGGGAGCCCGGGGCCCACATCGACCTCGGGTTGCCGGAGCACGTGCGCCAGTACTCCCTGGTCGGCGATCCGGCGGAACGCGACCGCTACCGCATCGCCGTCCTGCGGGAGCCGAACTCCTCCGGGGGGTCGGCCTACGTGCACGAGGTGCTGCGGCCCGGCGAGACCGTCGAGGTCGGAGGGCCGCGCAACCACTTCCCGCTCGTCGAGGCGAAGAGCTACCTGTTCATTGCGGGCGGCATCGGGATCACGCCCCTGCTGCCGATGATCCGCCGGATCGACGCGCAGGGCGGGGACTGGCGACTGCTCTACGGCGGGCGCACCCGCCGCTCGATGGCCTACCTGTCCGAGCTCGCGCCCCACGGGGACGCGGTGGAACCGCGGCCGTTCGACGAGTTCGGTCACCTCGACCTCGATGCGGCCCTCGGCGAGCCGGTCGAGGGGACGGCCGTGTACTGCTGCGGCCCGGAGGGACTGATCGCGGCCGTCGAGCAGCGGTGCGAGAGCTGGCCGGCGGACGCCCTGCACGTCGAGCGCTTCTCCGCCCGCCCCCGTGACGACGAGGACGACCTGCAGCCGTTCGAGCTGGTCCTGGGCCGGTCCGACCGCCGGCTGGCCGTCCCCGCGCACTGCTCGGCCCTCGACGTCCTGGACGCGGCCGGCATCGCCGTTCCCAACGCCTGCCGGGACGGCGTCTGCGGCAGCTGCGAGCTGCCGGTCCTGGAAGGCCTGCCCCTGCACCGCGACTCACTGACCGACCCCGACCGCACCGACGTCTTCCTGCCGTGCGTGTCGCGGGCACGGACCGGAGAACTGGTGCTCGACCTCTGAACGGGCGGTCGTGAACCGCCACCCCTCGCGACCGGCCGATCCCCCGACTCCGACGATCGCACGGTCCCCCGTACGAACCCCCGTTGACTGGAGACATCGTGACCGCACCCACCGACCCGACCCCCGAGGCCGCACCCCGTCGGGCCCCGCGTTCCCGCGGTGCCGCGGCCCGTCCGACGACACCGGTCGAGCCCGGCCCGCCCGTGCAGGAGGGCACGGACTGGTCGGCGTGGCCGACCTACAACTCGGCCGAGCTGGGGTTCCGCAACTACTGGTACCCGACCATCTGGGCCCACCAGGTCCAGCAGAAGCCGGTCCCGATCACCCTGGCCGGTGAGCGGATCGTGCTCATCCGCGACGGCGACACCGTGCGCGGTCTGCACGACCGCTGCCCGCACCGCGGTGTGCCCCTGTCGCTGGGCCGACGGCAGTTCCCCGGCACGATCAGCTGCGCCTACCACGGCTGGACCTTCGGCCTGGAGACCGGAAGGCTCGACGCCGTCATCACCGACGGACCCGACAGCCCCATCTGCGGCAAGCTCTCCGTCGCCACCTACCCGGTGGAGGAGCGCCTGGGCCTGCTGTGGGTCTACATCGGCGACGTGGAACCCGGCGAGGAACCCCCGCCGGTCGAGCGCGACATCCCCACCGAACTCACCGAGAACACGCTGGTGCTCGGCGGCCGGTCGGAGGTCCGCGACGGCAACTGGCGCTTCGGCGCCGAGAACGGCTTCGACGAGGGCCACGCGAAGTACCTGCACAACACCGCACTGTGGCGCCTGTTCAAGGTCATGCCGACCTGGAACAAGACGCGCATCGTCGAGAAGGACGGCTGGCTGATCCGCGTGCAGGACGAACTGCACTACGAGGCGGAGTTCCCCGGCGTCGGCACCTTCACCAACAAGCGCTGGTGGAAGCGGGTGCCCCTGCCCGACCACCCCGACAAGAACGGCGACGCCAACCCCGTGATCGCCGCCATGGACATCCCGGGCTTCGTGTCGGTCCGGATGCCCGGACTGCTGCGGGTGGCCTACCCGAAGTTCATCCACTACGAGTGGTACGTCCCCGTCGACGCCGACCACGTGCGCTACGTGCAGCTGATGGTGCGCTTCGAGACCGGTGCCACGGCACTGGCGTTCAAGGCGAAGTACCTGTCCGCCTTCCGGTGGCTGTTCCACGGCCAGTTCACCCGGCAGGACGCCTGGATGGTCAACGTCACGGACGCCCCGCCGGAGCGGCTCTACCGGCCCGACCTGTCGATCAACGCCTGGCGCCGGCACGTCGAGAAGCTCCAACCGGTCGTCCAGCCCACCGAACGCCGTGTCGGCCACTGAGCCGGCCACCGCGCCGGCCCACGGCTGGGCCGGGGCCGCCCACGGCCCGGTCACCGCCGTCCTGCACGGCGGTGGCCCGGGCTGCCACACGACCTCGGACTTCGCCGCGGTGATGGCGCTGCGGCCGCAGCGCCGGTGGCTGTGGGTGGACCTGCCCGGCTACGGCGCCTCGGCCACCGGGCAGCCGGCGCCCCAGCGGTCCGTCACGGCCGCCGCCGACGGTCTCGCCGCGCTGCTGGAGCGGCTCGGGACCGAGCGGGTCGACGTACTGGCCCAGTCGTACGGCGGGACGGTCGCGCTGAAACTCGCGGCCGACCGGCCCGAGCGGCTCGGCCGGATCGTGCTCATCGGCAGCCAGCCCACGCCCGCACCGGGCGGGGCGGGACCGCTGCGCACGGACCCCGGACTCGCCGTCCGGGCCCGCACCGAGTACTACGGCGGCGACGGCCCCAGCCCCGCGAAGACGCGGGCGCTGCTGGCCGAGCTGGAGTGGTACGACGCCACCCGCATCCCGGAGCCGACGGTGCTGGCCCGGTACCGGGCCAGCACCACGGCCGGCGCCCTCGCCACCGCCCACCTGCCCGCCCCCGCCGAGGACCTGGGCCCCGCCCTCGGCACCGTCCGGGCCCCCACCCTGGTCCTGTGGGGGCGCCACGACCCCTTCGCCGGCCCGGACTACGCGGCGGCGCTCGCCGACGCGCTGCCCCGCGGTGACCTCGCCGTCATCGGCCGGACCTCCCACCACCCCCAGGCCGAGCGTCCCGCCACCGTCGCCGCGCTCGCCGACGCGTTCCTCACCGACAGGAGCTGACCCCCATGTCCCCTCGCACCGCCGTCCTCATCACCCTCACCGCCGTCGCCGCCGCCGTGGCCGCGCAGCGCACCGGGCTGCTCGTCCGGCTGGGGCGCGGCACCACCGTCCGCACCGTCCGCCCGGGTGCGCGATGACCCCGCCGACCACCCGGCTGACCGAGCGGCAACAGGCCTGGGCCGAGGCCGCGTGGAAGCTCATCACCCCCGAGCGGCTCACCGAACTCGTCGTCGGCATGGTCGACATCCCGAGCCCGACCGGTGAGGAGGCCGAACTCGCCCGCTGGCTGACCACCACGCTCGACCACGCGGGGCTCGACGCCCACTACCAGGCGATCGACGACCGCCAGGGCAACGCCGTCGCCCGGCTGCGCGGCGATGGCAGCGGCGAGGACCTGCTGCTCTACGCCCCGATCGACACCCTCACCGTCGGCGACCCCGAGGAGGACGTGCCCTGGGTCGGACCCGAACTGCGAGCGGACCTGCGGCCCCGCGCCGAGGTGCACGGCCACCACGTGCTCGGCCTGGGCGCCAGCAACCCCAAGGGGCACGGCGCGGCGGTCGTCGCCGCGGCGGAGGCGATCGCCCGCGCCCGGATCCCGCTGCGCGGCGACCTCGTCGTCGGCCTCGGCGCCGGCGGGATGCCGACCAACGGCCGCACCACCCGTGGTCTGACCCGGCACAACACCGGCCAGGGCAACGGCTGCTCGTTCCTGCTGGAGCAGGGCTGGTGGGCCGACCACGCCCTGATCGCCAAGCCGGGATGGGCCGTCTCCTGGGAGGAGGTGGGACTGTGCTGGTTCGAGATCCGCGTGCGCGGCACCTACACCTACGTCGGCAGCCGGCACCGGATGCCGTACCGCAACGCCATCGCCCACGCCGCCACCGTGATCGACGCCCTGGAGCGCTGGTTCCCCGAGTACACCGCCCGGCACACTGACGGGCTGGTCGCACCGCAGGGCATCGTGTCCTCCGTGGAGGGCGGCTGGCCGCGGATGGCGGCCGTGACCCCGGCCCTGTGCCGGATCATGGTCGACCTGCGCACCAGCCCCCGCTCGACACCCGCCGACGTACGCCGCGAGTTCGCCGCCGCCGTCGACGCGATCACCGCCGCGCACCCGGAGATCGAACTCGACTGGGACATGGTCCTGTCCATCCCCGGCACCCACACCCCCGAGGACGCCCCGGTCGTCGCGGCGGCCAAGGCCGCCTGGGAGGAGAGCACCGGCCGCCCGCACCAGCCCATCGTCGCCAACAGCGGCGCCACCGACGCCAACATCCTGCGCTCCCGCGGCCTGCCGACCGCCCGGATCGGCATGGACCGGATCGGCCCGGACGCCCCGCTGCCGCTGGACTTCCCCTCCGGGATGAACGTCGTCGACATCCGGGAGGCCCACCGGCTGACCCGCACCCTCGTGCACACCGCGATCGCGCTGTGCACCCAGGAACGGAGCACGCCCTGAACACCCGTATCGGATCACCACCGAACGCGGCGGCGTCGCCCACGCGGCCGAAGAGCACCAGCAAGGAGGAGTCATGAGCCGACTGGTCCTGGGCATCGGGGCGTCGCACAGCACCCTGATGAACACGCACTGGGCCGAGGTCGACCACCTCCCCGCCGCCCACCGCTTCCGCGACGGACTGGCCCGGGCGCGCGACGCGCTCGCCGCGGCCCGCCCGGACGCCGTCGTGGTCATCGGGTCCAACCACTTCCGCGGCATGTTCCTCGACCTGATGCCGGCCTTCACCGTCGGCGTCGGCGAGGTGAACGGCGCCGGCGAGGCCGGCACGCCCGGCGGCCCGCTCCCGGTCGACACCGACCTGGCCCGCGGCCTCGTCGACGGGCTGGTCGACGACGGGTTCGACCCGGCGTTCTCCCTGCGGCTCACCGTCGACCACGGCATCACCCACTCGCTCCAGCACCTGGTGCCCGACCTCGACGTACCGGTCGTCCCCGTCGTGATCAACATGTTCGCGCCGCCACTGCCTTCCCTGCGCCGCTGCCACGCGTTCGGCGCCGCCCTGCGCAAGGCCGTCCACGGCGACGGCCGGGACAAGCGGATCGCGGTCATCGCCTCCGGCGGACTGTCCCACCGGCTGCCCTGGCCCAAGTGGTTCGCCGCGCTGTCGGACGACGACCGGTTCCTCGTCCGGGCCTGGCTCAACGGCCGCACCTCCTGGGGCGAGTACGAGGTACGCCGCCGGCAGATCATCCGGGCCGCGGCACCGGACATCAACGAGGCGTTCGACCAGCGGTTCCTGCACCTGCTCGAGACCGGCGACCTCTCCGAGCTCCTCGACCGCACCGACGAACAGATCGAGAAGGAGGCGGGCAACGGAGCCCACGAACTGCGCGCCTGGATCGCGATGACCGCGGCCCTCACCTCCCCCGAGGGCCTGCCGACCGGCCGCACCCTCGCCTACGGGGCCGTCCCCGACTGGCTGACCGGCATGGGCGTCAGCCTCCTCACCCCCTCCCCGAAGGAGACCTCCGCATGACCCTCTGGACCGACCTGACCGGCACCGGCTTCGAGCTGTCGTACGCACCGGTGAAGGGCACCCGCACCCGCGTGCTGCGAGCCGGCGCCGGCGAGGCCGTGGTGATGCTCCACGGCACCAGCGGCCACCTCGAGGCCTTCGTGCGCAACGTGCCCGACCTGGCCGAGCACTACGAACTGCACGCCCTCGACATGCTGGGCCACGGCTACACCGACAACCCGGGCGGCGACCTGCGCATCCCGCGCTACGTGCGGCACGTGCTCGACTACCTCGACAGCCGCGGCATCGAGCGGGCCCACTTCATCGGCGAGTCCCTCGGCGGCTGGGTGGCCGGCCGACTGGCCGCCGACCACCCCGAGCGGGTCGGGCGGCTGATCCTCGTCGCCCCGGGGGGGACCGTGGCCAACCCCGAGGTCATGGACCGTATCCGCACCAGCACCAAGGCCGCCGTCACCAGCGACGACCGCGACCTCACCCGCCGGCGCCTCGAACTGCTGATGCACGACCCGGTGAACGTCTCCGAGGAACTCGTCGACGTGCGCCACGCCATCTACCACCGGCCCGAGTTCGTCGCCGGCATCGACGAACTGCTGTGCCTGCAGAAGATGGAGAACCGCACCGAGGACCTCCTCACCCCCGAGCAGATGGCCCGGATCACCGCGCCCACCCAGATCGTCTGGGGCGCGCAGAACCCCTTCGGCGACGTGCCGGAGGCGCACCGGATGCAGCAGTCGATCCCCGGCGCGGCCCTGGAGATCTTCCCGGAGTGCGGACACTGGCCCCAGCACGAGCACGCCGACCGTTTCAACAAGCTGGCGCTGGAATTCCTCGGCCGGGGCCGGGCATGACCGCCCCCGCCGCAGCGGCCGCGCCGCAGACCGGACTGCGGGTCGGGGTGCGCATCCCGCCGTGCGACCGGGCGGACCGGCTGGTCGCATCCGTGCGCCGGGCCGAGGAACTCGGCTTCGATCAGGTGTGGTTCCCCGACTCCCAGCTGCTGTGGCGGGACGTGTTCACGGTGCTGACCGCGGCTGCCCTGCACACCGAGCGGATCGGGCTGGGCACCGCGGTCACCAACCTGGTGACCCGGCACCCGGCCGTCGTCGCCTCCGCCGCGCGCAGCGTGGCCGAACTCGCCCCCGGCAGGTTCACCCTCGGCGTCGGCGTGGGCAACAGCTCGGTCGGCCCCGTCGGCCTGCGCCCGAGCACCGGGGCGGCGCTGCGGGAGGGGATCGGCCTGCTCCGTGCCCTGCTGGCCGGGCACGAGTGGGACTTCGGCGGGGTCCGCTCCCGGCTCCGCGACCCCCGGCCGGACGTGCCGATCCACATGGCCGCCAGCGGCCCGCGCAACCTGCGGCTTGCCGGGGAGGTGGCGGACGGCGTCATCCTGCTCAGCGGCGCCTCGCCGAAGACCCTGTCCGGTGCCACCGCCCGGGTGCGCGAGGGCGCCGAGACCGCGGGCCGCACCGATGAGGCCGTCCCGCTGACCGTCTCGGCGTTCTGCGCCGTGACCGACGACGTCGAGAAGGACGCGCGGACCCTCAAGCCGATCTGCGCGTCGATCGCGCAGAATGGCGGAGCGCCCTTCCTCGCCCTCGCGGGGATCGAACTCGACGTCCCCGCACAGGTGGAGGGGGTCTACCCGGACCTCGTGCACGCCGAGGACTGGGACGCGGCCGTCACCATCTGCTCGGAATGGGTCAGCGATGAGGCGGCCCTACGCTTCGCCCAGGAGTTCTGCCTGTTCGGCACCGCGCAGGAGATCACCGAACGGCTCCGGGAGCTGCACGCCACCGGAGTGAGCGGCGTGTTCCTCCAGCACGTCGGGTCCTACGACCTGCCCACCGAGTTGATCGAAGGCGTCGGCGCCACCGTGCTGCCCGCCCTGCGACCGGGAGCGGTCCGGTGAGCGTGCTGGAGGAGCTGGCCCGGCGCGGCCGGCGGGCGGCCGGGCAGGCCGACGCCGGCACCCGGTCGCTGGCCGCCCTCCACGTCCTCGACACGCTGGGCTGCGTCGTGGCCGGATCCTCCCACCCCCTCGCGGCGCAGCTCGCCCGGTTCACGACGGACACCGGCGACCGCCGTGAACCGGGCGAGCTGTACACACCCGCCCTGGCCGGACGGCACACGCTGCGCACCACCGTGTGGGCGGAGTCCGTGCTGGCGCACGCCGACGAGTACGACGCCCTGCACCCCGCCGCTGCGGTGGTGCCCGCGGCCGTCGTGGTCCCGGCCGCCCTGGCCGTGGCCGACCGCGAAGGACGGCCGGGCCGGGCCGTCGTCGACGCCGTGATCAGCGGATACGAGGTGGTCGTCGAGGCGGGCCTGCGCTTCGGCGGGCCCCGCCTGTACGGCACCGCCTGGTGGCCGACCGCGGTCTTCGGCGCCCTGGGCTCGGCCGCCGCGACGGCGAGCCTGCTGGACCTCGACCACGGGGAAACCACCGCGGCCCTGGGCCTGGCCGCGGCCGGTCTCGGCGGGCTGCTCAGCGCGGACGAGCTCGGCGCGGGCCACTATCTGCTGACCGGGCGCGCGGCGGCCGACGGGACGGAGGCCGCCCACCTGGCCCGCATCGGCGCCCGGGCCAGTGGCACCCTGCTGGACGGACCCGCCGCCGCGGCACTGGGCACACCCGCCGCGCCGTCCTCGCCCGGGGCGGAGCCACATCTGAACGACTGCGCGTTCAAGGCGTATCCGTGCGCCCGGCCGCTGCACGCGGCGCTCGACGCCCTGGAGACGCTGGCGGTCCAGGGGCTGCCGGTCGCGACGGCCCGCCGCGTCGAGATCCGGCTGCCCGAGGCACTGCTGCGCTTCGTCACCGCCGACCGGGCGCCGGCGGGCCCCACCGAGGCCGCGGCCAGCGCAGTCTTCGCCGTCGCCGCGTGGTTCCACGGGGCCGCCGCGGACGTCGGTTTCTTCCGGGGCGCGTTGCCCCCGGGCGTGCCGGAGGTGGCCCTGGGGCACGCCCCCGAACTCGACGCCCACCTGCCAGACCGCTGGGGCGCACGTGTGATCGTCGATCTCGCGGACGGCCGGCGGGTCGAGAAGGAGGTCCTGGGCGGAGGCGGAGGCGCCGCCCGCCCCTTGCCCGATGAAGCGGTCACGGACAAGTTCCGCCGCATCGTCGGCGCTGACGAAGGTGACGACCTCTGGGCGCAGTGGATCACGCAGTGCCTGTCCCTGGACACCGTGCCCGACATCGGCGACCTGCGACACACCCTGTGCCGACTGCTGCGGCGGTGAGCGCTTCCGCCCCCCTCTGCTCCGTCTCTCCCGAGGAACACCCACCCGCATCCCCTGATCCGCGAGGAGCCCGAATGACCAGCTACAAGATCGGCATCATCGGCGGCACCGGCCCCCAGGGCAAGGGCCTGGCCTACCGGTTCGCCCAGGCCGGTCACACCGTCGTCCTCGGCTCCCGGTCCACCGAGCGCGCGGAGCGGACGGCGACCGAGATCGTGCGCCGGGCCGGTGACGCCGTCTCGATCAGCGGGACGGACAATGCCACCGCCGCCGAGTCGGCGGACGTCGTGCTGCTCGCGGTGCCCTACAACGGTCATGCCGCACTGGTGGAATCGCTGCGCACCCGACTGGCCGGCAAGGTGGTACTCAGCTGTGTGAACCCGCTCGGCTTTGATCAGCGCGGTCCCTACGGTCTGAACGTCGCCGAGGGCAGTGCGGCCGAAGAGGCGCAGCGGATCGTCCCCGAGGCCAGGCTGGTAGGCGCGTTCCACCACCTGTCCGCGACGAGCCTGTGGAGCGGGGCCGGGCTGCTCGACCACGAGGACGTACTGGTCTGCGGCGACGACAGCGAGGCCAAGACGGTGGCCGTCGAGCTGGCACGCACGGTCACCGGCCGCGCCGGCATCGACGTCGGCGCACTGCGGCTGGCCCGTCAACTGGAGCCGTTCACCGCCGTGTTGATCGGCGTCAACAAGCGCTACAAGGTTCGCTCCGGTATCCGCATCGCCGGCCTCGGGCACGAAGGATGACCGTCGGCGGGGACGACCGCCTCCCCGACGCGCCCGCGCTGCCCGTTCCGAACGTCCCTCGTCCACTCCACTCATCCACCCCCTGCCGGAGGTGACCCGCATGCCCGTTCCGTACCGCCACCTGACCGCTTCCGGAGCGAGGCAGGCATGAGCGATCACGAATCCGGCGCCGCCGTGACCGAGGCGGCCGCCGCCCTGGGGGAAGCCGCCCGGACCGGATCTACCGCCTGGGGCGGCCGACGGCAGCCGCTCAGCGGGTCAGGGTCGGAAGGCTTGGTGGGGGGCGGGCTGGGCCCGGGCGATGAGCAGGGCGACGTCGTCGTGGTCGTCGGGGTGGCGCAGGGCGTGCAGGAGCCGGTCGCAGGTCTCCTCCAGGGGGCGCTCCGGGTCGTCGAGGAGGCCGAGGAGGGTGTTCAGGCGCTGGTCGATGGGTTGGTCGCGGGTCTCGACCAGGCCGTCGGTGTAGAGGATCAGTTGGTCACCGGGGCCCATGTCGAAGGTGGCGGTTCGGAACGGGATGCCGCCGACACCGAGGGGTGCGCCGGGGGGCAGGTCGAGCAGGTGGGGGACGCGGCCGGGGGGGACCAGGACGGGGGGCAGGTGGCCGGCGAGGCAGACGCGGCACTGTGCGCGGTGCGGGTCGTAGACGGCGAAGGCGCAGGTAGCGATGGTCTCCTCCAGCCGGGTGGTGGTGCGGTCGAGGAGTTCGAGGACCTCCGCGGGGGCGAGGTCGAGGTCGGCGAAGGCGCGGGTGGCGGTGCGCAGCTGGCCCATGGTGGCGGCGGCGTTGATGCCGCTGCCCATGACGTCGCCGACCACGAGGGCGGTCCTGTCGCCGGCCAGGGGGATGGCGTCGAACCAGTCGCCGCCGACCTCGGCGGTGGCTGCGGCGGGCTGGTACCGGCTGGCGACCTCCAGGCCCACCATGTGCGGCGGGTGCTGGGGGAGCAGGTGGCGTTGGAGGGCGAGGGCCGCGTGCCGCTGGCTGCGGTACCAGCGGGCGTTGTCGATGGACAGGGCGGCGCGGGCGGCCAGCTCGCCGGCCAGGACTTCGTCGTCGTGGGTGAACGGTTCGGGGTTGTGGGTGCGCTTGAGGTCGAGGAGTCCGAGGATCTCGCCGCGGGCGGTCAGCGGCACGGCCAGGTAGGAGTGCAGCCCGGCGCGGGCCAGGAGCTCGACCGCCTGGGGGGAGCGGGCGATGCGTGGCAGGTCGCGGCCCTCCACGCGGGGCACCCGGATCGGGTGGCGCAGGTTCACGCACTGGGCGGCCAGGCGGTCGGTGTCGTAGACGGCGAGTTCGCCGGGCGGGTCGGCGGCGCGGGCGGCCTCGGTGGGGCCGGCCGCGGTCACGGCGAGGGGGCGAAACAGCGCGGGCCCTTCGCGGGTCTCCGCCGTGTGGCCCTGCAGGACGGTGTCGAGCACGTCCACCGCGGCCACGTCGGCGAGGTCCGGCACGCACACCTCGGCCAGCTCGCGGGCGGTCTGCTCGAGGTCGAGCGTGGTCCCGATGCGCAGGGAGGCGTCGGCGATGAGCGCAAGCCGCCGCCGGGCCCGGGCCGCCTCGGTTTCCGTCCGGCGCCGCTCGGTGACGTCCACGATCGAGGCGGCCGTCCCCAGTACCCGTCCGCCGGGGTCCTCCAGCCGGTAGTGGGAGACCGACCAGGCATGTTCATGGCCGGGGTCGGCCGCGGTGCGGCCGACGGTGGGCTGGTCCAGCAGCGGGATTCCACTCTGCAGCACCTGGCGGACCGTGGCTTCGACGTCGGTGTCCAGATGCGGCAGGACCTTGCGAAGACGCTGGCCGAGGTGGTCGGCGGCGGGCAGGCCGTTGATCTGCTCCAACGCCGGGTTGACGGCCACGAACCGCAGGTCGGTGTCCAAAACGGCCAGCCCGATCGGAGACTGCTCGAACAGGCGCACCGACAGCGCCAGCCCCCGCTCCGCCTCCTGCAGCGTGGCCTGGTCAGAGGCGATCCCCAGGGCGTAGAGGTCCCCTTGGACGTCCTCCAGCCGCATGTTGCGGAACTCCACCATCTGCGTGCGGCCGTCCTTGCACCGGATGGGGAAACCGCCGGCCCAGCTCTCGCCGCTCGTCATGACCTGGGCGAACAGGTCAAGCACCTGCTCCAGGTGCTCCTCCGCAAGCAGCAGCCGGGCCGCATACTGGCCCAGCGCCTCCTGGGCGGTGTAGCCGAACAGGACCTCGGCCTGTGGGCTCCACAGCACGATCCGCCCGTCCGCGTCGAGAACGACGGCCGCGACACCCAGCACGTCCAGCAGTCCGCCCGGAGCGGAGGAGACGTCCCCCGTCTGATCCGCCCGGCCGTGAACAGCCCCGAAAGCTCCCACTGCGATCATTCCGGACACCCCTTTCGCCGGTCGTCACACGGCCTGTACCGGACCCGCCCGCGCCAGTCCCCCGCAGCCCTGAAGACTTTCCGGCCGGTCGTGCATCCCCGAGAGCCCGGGCATCCTTGCGCCCCATCCAGCACCGCGCCGCCGCCGACGTGCACGGTGGCATGAGCGCAGGGGCCCGTCCTCGGGTGTCTGCTCATCGCCCCGTGGGGCGACGGAAGACGCGGCGGTCGTGGCGGTGCGGTCATCACTCCGCCCGATGAACCCAAGTTTCCCGGCGCTCTTGTCCGGTGAGGCGGGCGACGAACACGCTGCGGCCATCGGTTGCCTCCTGCGTCTGGATGCACAGGCTGATCTCGATCAGCCTGCCGTCGCGGTGGAGGGCCGGCATGGCGACCTGCCGGCCGAGGATGTATGCCTGTCCGGTGAGCAGCAGGGAGGTGAAGGCGGCGACGTGGCGTTCGCGCAGGTGTTCCGGGATGATCATGGTGACCCGCTGCCCGATGAGGTCGCTCGGGTGCCAGCCCAGCAGTTCGGCCGCCGCCGCGTTCGCGGCGATGATCCGGTTGCCGTCGTCGGCGGCGATGGTCGGGGTGCTGCTCGCCTGTAGTCGGCCGGGATCGAAGGGGGCCAGCTCGGGGGATGTGGCGCTGGGCTCGCGGGGCACCGCGGTCCAGGCAGTGGGGTCGTGCCCGGCGAGCTGGCCGGTGATCTGCCCGAGAAGCCAGTGGGTGACGGCGCGGATCTGCGGCAGGGCCGGCCGGGTCAGCAGTTGCCCCCGGCGGGCCGCTTCGTCGGCCGCGTCCAGCATCCGGCCCAGGGTGAGTACGGCCTCCCGGGCGCCGGCGGGCATCTGCACGCGGACCGTGCGCAGGTCCCCGCGGGCGTGGTGTTCGGACGCGGAGGCCAGACGCGCGCTGATGAGGTGGTTGGTGTCGTGCGCGGTCAGCAGGTCTTCCAGCGGGACCGAGGGCGGGTCGCCCGCAGACGCCGCCAGCAGGAATTCACGCAGCAACGCGTCGCGGTGCTGCTGGGCCGCCGCGTGCAGCGCGCCGGGCAGATCGACCAGCTCCACGGTCACCATCGTCGCAAGGGGCGCGGCAGGGATGCTCCAGCCCGATGCCGGCGGCTCGGGGGTGCCGGGCCGCAGCTCGAACCAGACCGTCTTGCCGTCCTCGCCGACCAGGACACCGTGGCTGGAGGCCAGCTGTTCGACCATGGCCAGACCCCGGCCGGTACCGGCATACGCCGTGCCGCCCGTGCGGGGCACCAGGACGCGGTTCGGGTCCTGATCGCTGACGTGGACGTGCACCCGCCCGTCCGCAGCCCAGGCCCGCACCTCCACCTCGGTGTGCGCGTGCACCACCGCGTTGGTCACCAACTCGCTGACCAGCAGCTGCGCGGTGTCCACCACATCCGGGGCCGCCCCGTCCAGCACATCCCGCACAAACCGCCGGGCCGCCGCGGCGCTCTGCGGCCGCGGTGGCAACCGCCGCAACGGCGCACCGGCCGGGCCAGGCGTAGCCATACCACCAGTCTGCCCGCCCCGGCGGCCCCTGTCGTCCCTGGTGATCACGCAGAGATCGCCGCGCCCGAGGCCGTTCCATCCGCGCTGTTTGAAAGTTGCGCAACACACTGCGCGAGCGCTTCCCGGGCGCGCTGACCGCCTCTGCGTCCCTGGATCTGACCAGCACCGACGCCCTGGAACTGCTGGTCAAGGCGCCTACCCCGGGGCAGGCGGCGAAGCTCACGAAGCCGCAGATCATCGCGGGCCTGGCCCGGCACCGGCGCCACCACCGCGACCAGAAGGCCGGCGCGATCCAGGCCGCGCTCCGCGAGCCCCAGCTCGGCTTCGCCATCCCGGTCGCGACCGCCTATGGTGCCGCCGCGACCGCGCATGCCAGGCTCCTGCTGGAGCGCTCGGCCAGACGCATTCTGAAACGATCAGTTCGGTGATCTGATGAGCTGACTGTTCGTGGTCGGACTCGCCATGTAGTGCTGCCGGATCGTCTCAGTCGGGCAACGGAACTCGCATCGCGCCCTCTGCACAGGCTGTCCTCAGGTGATCGACCAGAACGTCCTGCAGGGCTCGGGGCGTCTCGACGGCGAGGTGGCCGCAAGGGATGGTCTCCAGCACACTGTCCGCAATGCCCTCGGCAAGCTCCCGCGCGTGCTTCAGTGGTGTGGCGGTGTCCAAGGCGCCCCCGACGACGAGGGTGGGGGCGCTGATCGTCGCGAGGTCGGGGCGCAGATCGTACGCGGCGAGGGCGTCACAGCAGGCGGCGTATCCGACGGGGTCGGCAGCGGCGAGGGTACCGAGCAGCCTGCGGCCGAAGGGAGAGTCGGCGAAGGACCGGTCGGCGAACCAGCGGCCCGGGCTGGTCTCCAACAGGGGAGCGGTCCCCTGGAGCCTTACCAGATCGGCCCGCTCGTGCCACGGCTGCGCGGCACCGAAGTGCGCGGAGGAGCAGACCAGGGCCAAGGAGGCGACTCGGTCCGGATGATGGGCCGCGAGGTGGGTGCCGATGGCTCCGCCCAGGGAGATGCCCGCGTAGTGGAAGCGGCTCCAGCCGTACTGATTGGCCAGGTCGAGGACCAGCGACGCCAGGTCTCCCACTGTCGTACGGCCCGGCTCGGGGGCGGGCAGGATATCTGCGGAGGAACCGCCATGTCCGGGCAGGTCGAAGCGCAGCACCCGGAAACGGCGGCTCAAGGAGGGCAACTGGGGCTCCCAGACCGCCTTGGAAGTGCCCAGCGACGGGCCGAGGACCAGGGGCGGAGCGTCCGCCGGTCCGACGAGGTGGTGGTGCAACAAGGGAGATGCCGGCACGGCGGGCTCCTGGAGGGTTACTGGCGTTCGAGGACGAGGGCGAGGCCCTGGCCGACGCCGATGCAGAGGGTGGCGACGCCGATGCCGGTGCCCCTGCGGGCGAGCTGGTGGGCGACGGTGCCGGCGAGCCGGGCGCCGGAGGCGCCCAGGGGGTGGCCGAGAGCGATGGCGCCGCCCCGGGGGTTGAGGATCGCGGGGTCGAACTCGGGCCACTCGGCCAGGCAGCCCAGCACCTGGGCGGCGAAGGCCTCGTTGAGTTCGAGGACGTCCAGGTCGGCCAGGGTCCTGCCGGCCTTGGCGAGCGCGCGGTTGACGGCTTCGACGGGGGCGAGCCCGAAGTAGTGCGGGTCGGTGGCGGACACGCCGGTGGCCGAGATCCGGGCCAGCGGTTCGCGGCCGGTGGCCTTCAGACCCTCCTCGTCCACCAGGAGCAGGGCGGCGGCTCCGTCGTTGAGCGGGGAGGCGTTGCCCGCGGTGACCGTGCCTCCGTCCGTGCGGAAGGACGGCTTCAGCTTGGCCATCGCGGTCAGAGAGGCGTCGGGCCGTACGCACTCGTCGGCGGCGAGGACGACCGGGTCGCCCTTGCGCCGCGGGATCGTCACCGGAGCCAGCTCGGCGTCGAACAGGCCCTCGGCCTGCGCCTTGGCCGCCTTCTGGTGGGAGGCGAGGGCGAACTCGTCCTGCTGCTCACGGCTGATCTTGTGCTTGTCGGCGATGAGCTCGGCGGACTCGCCCAGCGGGATCGTCCACTGCGGGTCCATCCTCGGGTTGACCATGCGCCAGCCGAGGGTGGTGGAGTGCAGCTCGGCGTGGCCGGCTGGGAACGGCCGGTCCGACTTGGGCAGCACGTACGGGGCCCGGGTCATGGACTCCGCGCCGCCCGCCACGGCGATGGAGGCATCGCCCACGGCGATGGCGCGGGCGGCCTGGATGACCGCCTCCAGGCCGGAGGCGCACAGCCGGTTGACGGTCACGCCCGGCACCGTGGTGGGCAGGCCGGCCAGCAGCGCGGCCATGCGGGCGACGTTGCGGTTCTCCTCGCCGGCGCCGTTGGCGTTGCCGAAGTACACGTCCTTGATCCTGGCCGGGTCCAACTGAGGGGTGCGGGCGAGGAGTTCACGCAGCGCATGAGCGGCGAGGTCGTCCGGGCGCACCGAGGCCAGGCCGCCGTTGTAGCGGCCGATCGGGGTGCGCACGGCATCGACGAGGTAGACGTCCTTCACTTCAGGCCCTCCAGGGCGGTCAGCTCGGCGTCGGTCCTGACGGTGATCTCCTCGACGGTGACGCCGGGTGCGGTCTCGACGAGCAGCAGTCCGTCGTCGGTGACGTCGAGGACGCCGAGGTCGGTGATGATCCGGTCCACGCAACGCTTGCCGGTCAGCGGCAGCGTGCACTCGGCGAGGATCTTCGGCGAGCCGTCCTTGGCGGTGTGGGTCATCACGACGATGACCGTGCGGGCGCCGTGGACGAGATCCATGGCCCCGCCGATCCCGGTGATCAGCTTGCCGGGGATGGCCCAGTTGGCCAGGTCCCCGCGCGCGGAGACCTGCATGGCGCCGAGGACGGCGACGTCGATGTGCCCGCCCCGGATCATCGAGAAGGACAGCGCCGAGTCGAAGAAGGAGGCGCCCGGCAGGACGGTCACGGTCTCCTTCCCGGCGTTGATCAGGTCCGGGTCGACGGCGTCCTCGGCGGGGTAGGGGCCGGTGCCCAGGATGCCGTTCTCGCTCTCCAGCACCACCTCGACACCGGGCGGGAGGTGGTTGGGGATGAGCGTGGGCAGGCCGATGCCGAGGTTGACGTACTGGCCGTCCCGCAGCTCGCGGGCCGCCCGCGCGGCCATCTGCTCCCGTGTCCAGGCCATCAGCCGCTCACCGTCCGCCGCTCGATCTTCTTGTCGGCCGCCTGCCCGGGCGTCAGCGCGACCACCCGCTGCACGAAGACGCCCGGCAGGTGCACCGCGTCGGGGTCGACGGCGCCGGGCTCGACCAGTTCCTCCACCTCGGCGATGGTGACCCGCCCGGCCATCGCCGCGAGGGGGTTGAAGTTGCGGCTCGACTTGTTGAACACCAGGTTCCCGTGCCGGTCGCCCCGCGCCGCCCGCACCAGGGCGTAGTCGGTGCGGATGCCGCGCTCCAGCACGTACTCCACCCCGTCGAAGGTGCGCACCTCCTTGGGCGGCGAGGCCAGCGCCACCCCGCCGTTCCCGTCGTAGCGCCAGGGCAGTCCGCCCTCGGCGACCTGCGTGCCCACCCCGGCCGGGGTGTAGAAGGCCGGGATGCCGGCCCCGCCCGCGCGCAGCCGCTCCGCGAGCGTGCCCTGCGGGATCAGCTCCACCTCCAGCTCCCCGGCCAGGTACTGCCGGGCGAACTCCTTGTTCGCGCCGATGTAGGAACCGGTCACCCGGGCGATCCGCCCCGCCGCCAGCAGCACCGCGAGCCCGGACTCCAGCGCCCCGCAGTTGTTGGAGACCACCGACAGGCCGCCGACCCCGCGCTCGTGCAGCGCCCGGATCAGCACGTCCGGCACACCGCTCAGCCCGAAACCGCCCACCGCCAGCGACGCACCGTCCGGTACGTCGGCCACCGCCTCCCCGGCGGAGGCCACCACCTTGTCCCTCACGCCACGACCTCGCCGGCTGTCAGGTCGGAGGGGTGCTGGGCCAGGGGTGTGACCTCGATCGTCATGTAGGGGAAGAGGGGCAGGTTCCACAGGATGCGGTGCAGCGCCTCGTTGTCGGCGACGTCGAAGACGCTGATGTTGGCGTACTGCCCGACGCAGCGCCAGATGTGCACCCACTCACCACTCTTCTGCAGCTCCTGGCAGTAGGCCTTCTCACGGGCCACCAGGTCCCCGCGGACCTCGGGGTCGAGGTCACGCGGGATGGCGACGTCCATACGTACGGCGAAGAGCACGGTCGATCACGCCTTGTCGAGAACGAAGTCGTAGGTGACCTCGTGGTTGTCGCCCTTGCCGGTCGGCTTCGGGTCCAGGATGAGTTCGGGCTTCACGGCGGAGGCGATGTCGTTCTCGACGTGCGTGCCGCCCTTGAAGTAGAGCTGGGTGGTGATGAGCTGGTGGCCCGGCGCGGAGACCTTCAGGTGCAGGTGCGCCGGGCGCCAGGCGTGCCAGCCGGCCGCCGCGATCAGACTGCCGCAGGCGCCGTCGGTGGGGATCTGGTACGGCGCGGGCTGAACGGTGTGGATCCAAAAGCGGCCGGTCTCGTCGGCGACGACGGTGCCGCGCAGGTTCCACTCGGGCAGGCCCGGCGCGAACTGGGAGTAGAAGCCGTCGTCGTCGGCGTGCCAGATCTCCACCTTGGCGGCGGGCAGCGGGGTGCCGTCGACCGACCTGACCTGGCCCTGGAACAGGAGCGGGGTGCCGGCCTCGTTCTCCCGCATGGGCAGGGTCGCCTCGGCGGGCAGTCGGGGCGAGTCGGGGACGTAGTACGGACCCTCGATGGTGCCCTTGCTGCCCTCGCGGCTCTCGTTGGCGACCTCCTCGACGACGTGTTCGACCCAGACGTCCAGGAAGAGCGGCCACTCACCGTCCTCGCCGACCTGGATCAGCCATGCCTTGAGGGCGTTGTACTCCTCGTAGGTCACCTTGTGGCGGCGGACGATGTCGTGGGCGGCGGTGAGCAGTTCGGTGACGAGGGTGTCGACGCGCTCGGTGTCGGACCCGGCGGCACCGGCGGCCCGCCGACTGCGGAACTGCTCGGTGGCGGCGGCTCCGGACTTGGCGGCGGTGGCCTGCTCGATGGTGGTGTCAGTCATGATCGTCCCGTCTTCTCAGGAGGAATGGGGGTTCAGCGGTCCTTGCGGTAGCGGTCGAGCTTCTCGGGGTCGATGGCGATGCCGAGTCCGGCGCCCTCGCGGACGCGCAGGGTGCCGTCCTTGATGCGCAGCGGCTCGGTGAGGAGGTCGTCGGTCATGTCGAGGAAGTTGGAGAGTTCGCCGGCGTGCCGGGTGGACCAGCGGTGGGCGGCGCCGAAGGCGACCGAGCACAGGGTGCCGATCTGGCCGTCGATCTGGTTGCCCATGACCACCTCCACACCGAGTCCCTCGCACTCGTGCAGCACGCGCTGGGAGGCGGTGAAGCCGGTGCGGGCGGTCTTGATGCTGATGGCGGTGGCAGAGCCGCCGAGGAGTTCGCGGGTCACCTCGCCGGTACGGGTGGCGCTCTCGTCGGCGATGAAGGGCACCGGGCTCTGCGCGACCAGCCAGCGCCGGCCGAGCACGTCGTCGGCGGGGCAGAGTTCCTCGGCGAAGAGCAGCCCCAGATCGGCCATCTCCCGCAGCGCGCGGGCTGATTCGGCGGCGCTCCAGCCCCGGTTGCCGTCGATGTACAACTCGATGTCGTCTCCGAGCGCCTCGCGCAGGGCGCGGCAGGCGGCGACATCCTCGGTGTAGGGACGGCGGCCGACCTTCACCTTGAAGGTGGTGATGCCGTAGGTGTCGCGGATCCGCTCGGCCTCCGTCACCATCTCGTCGGCGGGGGCGAAGCCGACCATGTGGCTGACCCGCATGCGGTCGGTGTAGCCGCCGAGCAGTCCGGACACCGGCATCCCGGCGGCCTGGCCGAGGATGTCCCACAGGGCCATGTCGATCGCCGCCTTGGCGGTCGGGTTGCCCACGGTGCGGTCCAGCCGGGCGTGCACGGCCTCCCGCTCCAGCGCCGTCAGTCCCAGGATCTGCGGCGCGAGGATCTTGTCGATCACCGCGACGATCGACTCCTGGGTCTCGCCGTAGGTGTACGGGCGGGGCGGCGCCTCCGCGGTGCCCACCAGTCCTTCGTCGGTGTACACCCGGACCAGGACGTGGTCGGCGGTGTGCACCTCACCGCTGGCGAATCTCAGTGGTTTCGCATAAGGAATGGCAAAGGGAATTGCCTCCACTCGGACGATTTTCATGCCGCTCCTTCGAGAAATACGTCATGGCGTTCCAGCACCTCGAGGAGGTTCCGCAGCAGCGGGGAGTCGTCCTCCGCGCGCCAGGCCAGGACCAGTGGGACGGACAGCGCGTCCTCGATGTCCTTGCACGCCACGCCCTCGCGGGGCGCGGAGCGGATCGAGTCGGGCAGGACGGCCACGCCGAACCCGGCGGCGACCAAGGCCAGGGCGGCCGAGGTCTCGGTGACCTCGTAGGCACAGTGCGGGTAGAAGCCGGAGGCGAGGCAGCTGCGGACGACGGCGTCGTTGACGACGGAGCCGAGCGCGGCGCCGTACATGATGAAGTCCTCGTGGCGCAGCTGCTCGACGCGGACCGTGTCGGCTTCGGCGAGCCAGTGCTCCTCGGGCACGGCGACGACCAGCCGCTCGTCGGCGAGCGGGCGGTGGGTGATGCCCTCCTGACGGATCGGCGGGCGCAGGACGCCGACGTCGAGGCGCCGCTCGATCAGCCCGAGTTCCTGGGCGGGCGTGAGCATCTCGGTGTGCACCTCCATCATCACGTGCGGCATCTCGCGCTTGAGCAGCCGGGCGAGTGCGGGCAGTTGCCGGTACGAGGCGGAGCCCGTCAGGCCGACCCGCAGCACCCCTTCCAGCCCCGAGGCGAAACGCCCGACCCTCGCCACCGCCTCGTCGACGGCCTTGAGGATGCGCTCCACATCGGTGCGGAACACTTCGCCGGCGGCGGTCAGGGCGACCTGCCGGGTCGTGCGGGTGAACAGGTCCACGCCCAGTTCCGTCTCCAGGCGGCGGATGGCCTGGGAGAGCGGGGGTTGGGCCATGTGCAGGCGTTCCGCGGCCTTCCCGAAATGACATGTGTCGGCGACGGCCGCGAAATACCGAAGGTGCCTGAGTTCCATCGGGCTGCCCCTTTCCTCTCGGGGCCCTCGAATGCGCTTCAGCGTAGGGAGCGAACCCCATAGCCCACAAATATCTGGTTCGAGGGTATTGAGACGACGGAGATATCAATACCCCCCTGGGTCAACCCTGGGGGAATGTCTGGGGCCGACTCTTCACCGCGCTGTCATGGTGCTGCAAAGCAATGGAAACGAAGCCGCCGACCAGGTCGGCCGGCTCGGTCGAGGTGAAAGGGACGGGAACATGGCCGACTTCAGCCGTGCGCGGACCATCCTCGAAGACGCCCTCGTGGAGGACCCGGGCAACGGTGTGTACCGGGTCCGGCGCAGTGTCTTCACCGACGAGGAGCTTTTCGAGCTCGAGATGAAGCACATCTTCGAGGGGAACTGGGTCTACCTCGCGCACGAGAGTCAGGTCCCCGAGGCCGGGGACTACTTCACGACGTACATCGGCCGTCAGCCCGTCGTCATCTCCCGTGACAAACAGGGCGAGTTGCACTGTCTGATCAACGCGTGCAGCCACCGCGGCGCGATGCTGTGCCGCCGCAAGACCGACAACCGCACCACCTTCACCTGCCCCTTCCACGGCTGGACGTTCAGCAACAGCGGCCGGCTGCTGAAGGTGAAGGACCCGCGCGAGGCCGGCTATCCCGAGCAGTTCAACAAGAACGGCTCCCACGACCTGACCAAGGTCGCCCGGTTCGAGTCCTACCGGGGTTTCCTCTTCGGCAGCCTGAACCCGCACGTCAAGCCGCTCACCGAGCACCTGGGGGACGCGGCGGCCGTCATCGACATGATCGTCGACCAGTCGCCGGAGGGGCTGGAGGTGCTGCGCGGCTCCTCCACCTACACCTACGACGGCAACTGGAAGCTGCAGGCGGAGAACGGCGCCGACGGCTACCACGTCTCCGCCACCCACTGGAACTACGCCGCCACCCAGGCCCGCCGCACCTCCGGCGAGTCCAAGAACGACACGAAGACGATGGACGCGGGCGGCTGGTCCAAGCAGAAGGGCGGCTTCTACTCCTTCGACCACGGCCACTTGCTGCTGTGGACCAAGTGGCTCGACCCCGCCAACCGGCCCCTCCACGACAAGCGCGACGAACTGGTCGAGCGGGTCGGTCCCGAGCGGGCCGACTGGATGATCGGCGTCTCCCGCAATCTGTGCCTGTACCCCAACGTGTACCTGATGGACCAGTTCAGTTCGCAGATCCGGCACTTCCGGCCCATCTCCGTCGACAAGACCGAGGTCACCATCTACTGCATCGCCCCCAAGGGCGAGCCGGCCGAGGCCCGCGCGCGCCGCATCCGACAGTACGAGGACTTCTTCAACGCCACCGGCATGGCCACCCCGGACGACCTGGAGGAGTTCCGCTCCTGCCAGAAGACCTACCTCGCCGAGTCCATGCCCTGGAACGACCTCAGCCGCGGTGCCGTGCACCAGATCGACGGCCCCGACGAGGACGCCAAGAAGATCGGCATCAACCCGGTCGCCAGCGGCGTGCGCACCGAGGACGAGGGCCTCTACTCCATCCAGCACGGCTACTGGCTCGACACCCTGCGCAAGGCCCTGAAGGAGGCGAAGTGACCACGGTGACCGAACAGTTCACGCTGGAGGAGATCCGGCAGTTCCTCTACCGCGAGGCCCGATACCTGGACGACCGCGAGTTCGAGAAGTGGCTGGAGTGCTACCACCCGGACGCCGAGTTCTGGATGCCGGCCTGGGCGGACGACGACGAGCTCACCCGCGATCCACAGCGCGAGATCTCCCTGATCTACTACCCGAGCCGGGCCGGCCTGGAGGACCGCGTCTTCCGCATCCGCACCGACCGCTCCAGCGCGACCAGCCTGCCCGAGCCGCGCACCGGTCACAACATCACCAACGTCGAGGTCACCGGCCGCGACGGCGACACGGTGGACGTGCGCTTCAACTGGTTCACGCTCTACTACCGCTACCAGGCCGTCGACACGTACTTCGGCACGTCGTACTACACCCTCGACCTGTCGGGGCCCGAGCCGCTCATCACGCGCAAGAAGGTCGTCCTGAAGAACGACTACGTGCACCACGTCGTCGACATCTACCACATCTGAGCCCCCGAGACCGCTGAAATGAGCTCCCGCATGTCCTTCCAGGTCGCCCTGAACTTCGAGGACGGCATCACCCGGTTCATCGAGTGCCGTGGGGACGAGACCGTCGCCGAGGCCTCCTACAAGGCCCGGATCAACATCCCCCTCGACTGCCGTGACGGTGCCTGCGGCACCTGCAAGTCACTGTGCGAGTCAGGAAGTTACGACGGTGGCGACTACATCGACGAAGCGCTCACCGACGACGAGGCGGCGGCCGGCTACTGCCTGCCCTGCCAGATGACCCCGCACAGCGACCTCGTCCTGCGCATCCCCTCCTCCTCGGCCGCCG
Organism: Streptomyces viridosporus T7A; assembly: GCF_008704515.1. Classification (NCBI taxonomy): domain Bacteria; kingdom Bacillati; phylum Actinomycetota; class Actinomycetes; order Kitasatosporales; family Streptomycetaceae; genus Streptomyces; species Streptomyces viridosporus. The sequence goes on along the minus strand of NZ_CP023700.1, from coordinate 427,844 downwards.
CCAAGACCGGGGCCGCGACCCACACCGCCACCGTCGCCGGCCTCACACGCCACTCCGCCACCACCATCGAGTTCACCCTCGACCTCGACGAGCGCGACGCACTGGACTTCCTGCCCGGCCAGTACGTCAACATCGCCGTCCCCGGCACCGACCAGACCCGCTCGTACTCCTTCAGCTCCGGCCCCGCCCAGCGGCAGATCTCGTTCCTGGTCCGGATCGTCGACGGCGGCGCGATGTCCGGCTACCTGACCGGGCGGGCCCGCGTCGGTGACCGCGTCGAGTTCACCGGCCCCATGGGGAGCTTCTACCTGCGCGACCTCACCCGCCCCGCCCTGCTCCTGGCGGGCGGCACCGGCCTCGCGCCCCTGCTGTCGATGCTGGAACGCATGGCCCAGCAGCCGCCGGCCCATCCGGTCCACCTGCTCTACGGCGTCACCACCGACCAGGACCTCGTCCACCTGGACACGCTGGAGGACTACGCGAAGGTCATCCCCGGCTTCAGCTTCGACCACTGCGTCGCCGACCCGGCCAGTACAGCCCGCAACAAGGGCTTCGTCACCGGGCTGATCGACTCCTCGACGCTGCACGACGGGGACGTGGACGTCTACCTGTGCGGGCCGCCCGCCATGGTCGAGGCGGTACGCGGCCACATCACCGCCCTCGGTGTGACCCCGGCGAGCTTCCACCACGAGAAGTTCACCCCGGCCACCGTTCGCGAACCGCGGCAGACGGCGGAGGCGGCATGAGCGTCCACGACGACCGGTTCGCGGGCAAGAAGGTGGTGGTCACCGGCTCAGCCCAGGGCATCGGCCTCGCGGTGGCCCGCCGTCTGACCGCCGAGTCGGCCGAGCTGACCCTCGTCGACCGGTCCGAGCTGGTGCACGAGGCCGCCGCCGAACTCGGCGCGCACTCCGTCACCGCCGACCTCGAGTCGTACGAGGGCGCGGAGACGGCCGTCGCCTCCGCCCTTGAGCGGCACGGGCGCATCGACGTCCTGGTCAACAACGTGGGCGGTGCGATCAACTTCAAGCCGTTCACCGAGTTTGCGGCCGAGGAGATCCAGGCGGAGATCACCCGCTCGCTGCTGACCACCCTGTTCTCCTGCCGTGCGGCGCTGCCCGCCATGACGGGGCAAGGGCGCGGTGTGATCGTGAACGTCTCCTCGTGCGCGACCCGCGGCATCCACCGCATCCCGTACTCCGCGGCCAAGGGCGGCATCAACGCGCTCACCGCGTCGCTCGCCTTCGAGTATGCCGACGCCGGCATTCGCGTGGTCGCGACGGCACCGGGCGGCACCGAGGCGCCGCCGCGCCGCATCTCCCGGGGCACGCCGCCGCCCAGGAGCGCGCGGGAGGAGGAGTGGTTCCAGGCGCACATCGATCAGACCCTCGCCTCCTCCCTGCTGAAGCGGTACGGCACGCTCGACGAGCAGGCCGCGGCGATCTGCTTCCTCGCCTCCGACGAGGCGTCCTACATCACCGGCACGGTGCTCCCCGTGGCCGGCGGCGACCTCGGCTGACCGTCATTCCCACCCCCCGCACCCTTGCTTCCCCTCACCCGATCGATGCAGACCACCTCCCCACACGCCGCTGCCCGGCCCCCTCTCCCTCGCGCGGCCGGGCAGCGGGGACGCACCCGTCCACTCACACGAACACGGGGTCCCCCGATGAACACTCCGCAGCTCAGAACCACCGATCCACGGCACCGCGCCACCCTGCGCTGGATCGTCGCCATCACCGCCATCACCCTCGTCTTCGACGGCTACGACCTCGTCGTCTACGGCACGGTCGTCCCCGTCCTCCTCCGCGACCCGAGCCAGATCGGGCACCTCACCCCCGCCCAGGCCGGCGCCCTCGGCTCGTACGCCCTCATCGGCGTCATGATCGGCGCCCTGATCGCCGGCGCCGTCGGTGACCACATCGGCCGGCGCCGCGTCATGCTGGGCGGCATCGCCTGGTTCTCGATCGCCATGGGACTGAGCGCGTTCGCCACCGACATGACCGTCTTCGGCGTCCTGCGCTTCCTCACCGGCATCGGGGTGGGCGCGCTGGTGGCGACCGCCGGCGCGCTGATCGCCGAGTTCGCCCCGCCCCACCGCCGCAACACGTACAACGCGATCGTCTACAGCGGGGTCCCCGCCGGCGGTGTGCTCGCGGCCCTGCTGGCGCTGCTCGCGCCCGGGGGAGACGGCTGGCGCCTGCTGTTCCTCTTCGGCGCCACACCCCTCGTGCTGCTCCTTCCGTTCGCCGTGCTGCGGCTGCCGGAGTCGCCGAAGTGGCTGCTGGCCCGCGGGGACGCCGTACGCGCACGTGACGTGGCCCATCGCACGGGCGTACCGCTCCCCGACGTAGTCGAGACGACCCCGGACGAGAACGAGAAGAAGGCCAAGGTGGGCTACGCCGCCCTCGCCACCCGCCGCTACGCCTGGGCCACCTTGCTGCTCGGCCTCATGAGCTGCTCGGGCCTGCTGCTCACCTACGCCCTGAACACCTGGCTTCCCGAGATCATGGGACAGAGCGGCTTCGGGAAGTCCTACGCCCTCCTCTTCCTGCTCACCCTCAACGGCGGTGCCATCGTCGGCGGCCTGATCGCCTCCCGATCCGCCGACCGACTCGGCCCGCGGCCGGTGATCGCCACGACATTCGTGCTGGCCGCCGTCTCCCTGGGCCTGCTCACTTTCGGGCTGCCGCTCGGCGTCCTGCTGGCCCTGATCGCGACCGCCGGTGTGGGCACCATCGGCACCCAGGTCCTCATCTACGGCTTCGTCTCCACCTACTACGACACCGTGGCCCGCGCGGCCGGAGTCGCCTGGTGCGCCGGATTCGGCCGACTCGGCGGCATCGGCGGCCCCCTCGTGGGCGGGGCGCTCATGAGCTCGGGACTCTCCCCGCGCGACGCCTTCCACGTCTTCGCCGGCGTCGCCGTCCTCGGCACCCTGGTGACCTGCCTCGTCCCCCGTCAGGCACCCGAACCGTCCCCCTCCACCGCGGCCACCGGCGCCCCCGCGTCACCGGCCGCCGACGGTGCTAGCGTGCTCGCCCATGAATGACCGCCTTGGGCTGCAGCGAAGCCTGATCGGGCGGGTCGGCGAGGTCGCCGCGCTGACCCGCTCGATGGCTTCCGCCTGCGCGGGGGCTCCCGCCCTGGTGCTGGTCGAGGGACCGGCCGGCATCGGCAAGACGGCCCTGGTGGAGCAGGCTCTGACAGCTTGGCGCGGTCGCACCGAGGGCTCCGCACCGCGGGTGCTGCGCGTCACCGGGGTCGCGTGGGAGTCGGACCTGCCGCTCGGCGTCGCCGACCAACTCGTCCGCGCCTGCGGAAACGGCACGTTTCTGCCCGACCCTACGGCCCCGGACGCCGTACTCGGCACCTCCCGGATCCTGCTCCGCCAGTGGACGACCGCGCAGGAGACGGAGCCACTGGTGGTGATCGTCGACGACGCCCACTGGGCCGATGCGGAGAGCCTGCGCGCCATCCGGTCGACAGTGCGCCGGATGTCGAACGAGCGGGTGCTCGTCCTCCTGATCGCACGGGACGAACCGTACGAGCTGTACGACATGTGCAGAGCGCACGAGGATCTGCCGCTGTCGGCCCTGCGGACCCTGGAGTTCCTCGACGGCTGCCAGGACACCGCCGTACGGCCCGGACCACTGACCGCCGAGGACGTCCGGACGCTCGCCCGCGAGGTCCACGGACTCACGTTGGACCTGCCCGCAGCCCGCCACCTGTGCCGCCACACACGGGGCAACCCCCGCCACCTCACGCAGCTGCTGCGCGAACTGCCCCGCGAGACCTGGCACGACTGGCGGCCCGAACTGCCCGCGCCCACCCGCTACGCCGCGGCCGTCCGCCATCGGCTCGCCCAATGCGGTGAGAGCGCCCGTCGGCTGGTGCAGGCGTGCTCCGTCCTCGGCGACGACGCCTCGCTCGCCGAGGCCACCGAACTGGCCGGCGTCGCCGACGCCCTGCCCGCGGTCGACGAAGCACGAGCGGCAGGGCTGCTCACCGCCACCATCGACCCCGGACGCGCCCAGCTGTCCTTCACCCATCCTCTGGTCCGGGCTGCCGTCCTCACCGGTATCCCGCTCACCCACCGCGCCGAGTTGCACCACCGCGCCGTCGAGGTCACCGCGGACCGCGGCAGTCGGCTTGCGCACCGGGTCGCCGCCACCAGCACGGCGGACGACGCGCTGGCCGACGAACTCGACGCCTACGCCGCCGAACGCGCCTCCGCCGGCGAGTGGTCCGCCGTGGCCGACACCCTGGTGCGGGCCGGCCGCCTGAGCACCGTGCGAGCCGTGCGGGAGGACCGGCTGCTGCGCGCCGTCGACGCGATGATCGGCGCCGGCGACGTGCCCCAGGCCACGGCGTTCGCCGCGGAACTGGAAAGCTTCCCCGCGGACATCCTGCGCGGTGCCGTCCTCGGTTACCTGGCCATCATGCGCGGTCGTCCGGCCGAGGCCGACGCCTTCCTGGCCCAGGCCTGGGAACGCTGCGAGTCGGCGCGGCACACCGACCTGATGGCCAGGATCTGCCAGCGGCGCGTCCTGCACGCACTCGGCCGCTTCGACGGCCGCGCCCTCGTCGCCTGGGCCCGCCGGGCCGTCGAGCTGGCGGACCCAGACGACCCCTCGGCCATCGAGTCGCAGGCGGTGCTCGGGCTCGGCCTGGCCGCCACGGGACGAGCCGACGAAGCGCTGGCCGCCTACGAGACGGCCGCCGCGAAACTTCCCGGTGGCGCGCAGTCCCAGCGCTTCCAGCTCGGCCGCGGCTGGGTGGACATCGCCCTGGACGCCCCGGAAGACGCCCGCCGCAGGCTCGAAGCGGCCGTGCCCACGGGCTACCGGATGGGCTCCACCCGTATCTCCCTGTGGGCGCAGGGCTGGCTGGCCCGCACTCAGTTCGCACTCGGCGCCTGGCCGGAAGCCCTGGAGACCGTACAGCGGGCCGCCGTTCACCTTGCCGAGGTACGCATCGAGCTGTGCCGTCCGCTGGTCCACTGGACCGGGGCGCAGATCCGCGCCCTGCGGGGCGACTGGGAGGCCGCGGAGCACCACGTGGGCGAGGCCCACGCCGCCCCGCATCATTACGAGGTCATGCTGGTCCCGTCCTGCCTGGCCCGAGCCCAGGTCGCCGAGGCGCGCGGCGACTACGAACGCGTCGTGGAAGCCCTGGTACCGCTCGTCCACCTGCCCCAGCGGCTGTCGGTGGGCGAGCCGGGTTTCTGGTCCTGGCCCGACGTGTACGCCAACGCCCTGGTGATGACCGGCCGCCTCGACGAAGCCGACACCTTCCTCGCACCGCACGAGGACCTGGCCGCCCGTCGTGTCCGCCGCTCCGCCATGGCCCGCCTCGGCCTGGCCCGCGGCCGGCTCACCGCAGCCCGGGGCGACATCGACACAGCCCGCAAGGAGTTCGAGCAGGCCCTCGCCCACCTCGAACATCTCCCCCTTCCCTACGACCGCGCCCGGGTGAACTTCGCCTATGGCCAAACCCTGCGCCGCGCCGGCAAGCGCCGCGAGGCCGACACCGTCCTGAAGAACGCCCGCGACGCCTACGCCGCGCTCGGCGCCCGCACCTACGTCGAGCGCTGCGACCGCGAACTCAAGGCCGGCGGCCTGCACACCGCCCGTCTCACCCCCGGCCTGGCCCGCCTCACTCCGCAGGAACAGGCCGTCGCCCGCCTGGTCGCGAACGGCGCCACCAACCAGCAGGCAGCCCTGGAGCTCTTCATCTCCGTCAAGACCGTCCAGTACCACCTGACGCACGTCTACTCCAAGCTCGGCATCCGCTCGCGCAGCGAGCTGGCGGCCCGCTTCCGGGAGATGTCGGCGCAGGACTGACCTGCGTCCGCTCGGGCCCATGTCGTCCCGGGCGAACCAAGGCGAGCAACGAGAGTGAGGAGAACTGTGCCGTCCGACTCCGCCCCCACCCCCCGTGCCGAGGTCGCCGGGCGCTCGGTCCTGCCGCAGCGAAAGGACGGTGAGCACCGCTTCGAACGTCCCGTCTGGCCTCCGCTGGGGCCGCGGCGCGTCGCCGAGGACTTCGGTGCCCTGTATGCGGCGAACGGTGTGGTCGCGGCGGTCTTCTCGATGACCGGGCCGGTCGCCGTGATTCTGGCCGAAGGCGCCCGCGGCGGGCTCTCACAGGCCGAGATCGCCTCGTGGATCTTCGGCGTGTTCTTCCTCAACGGTCTGCTGACCATGCTTGCCTGCTGGTTCTACCGTCAGCCGCTGGCGTTCTTCTGGACCATCCCCGGAACCGTGGTGGTCGGGACGTCCCTGAACCATCTGACGTGGCCGGAAGTCATCGGTGCGTACGTCGTCACCGGCGTGCTGATCCTCTTCCTCGGACTGACCGGCTCCGTGCACCGTGTCATGTCCTGGCTGCCGATGCCGATCGTGATGGCGATGGTCGCCGGGGTCTTCCTCAAGTTCGGTACGGATCTGGTGCGGGCGGTGGAGGGACAGGCTGTCCTTGCCGTGCCGATGGTGGCCGCGTTCCTGCTGCTCAGTGCCCATGCGAATGCCGGCCGCTGGATGCCGCCGGTGCTCGGCGCACTGCTTGTGGGCGCCGTGGCCGTCGCCGTCGCCGGGGACGTTCGGGCGGTGCCCGGCGCGGGTTGGCTGGCGGCGCCGGTGGTCCAGGCACCGCAGTGGTCCTCGGGCGCGATGCTGGAACTGGTGGTGCCGTTGGCCATCACCGTGCTTGTGGTGCAGAACGGTCAGGGCATGGCAGTACTGACCGCCGTCGGCCACCGGCCGCCCATGAACATCGCCACGGTGGCCTGTGGCGTCTGGTCCCTCCTTGCCTCCGTCGTGGGGGCCGTGTCCACATGCCTCACCGGTCCCACGAACGCCCTGCTGACCGCGTCCGGCCGGCGCACGAGGCAATACACCTCGGGCATTCTCTGTGGTCTTCTGGCCGTCGTCTTCGGGCTCCTGGCCCCGGGCTTCGTACGGATGATGACGGCGATGCCGGAGGCCTTCGTCGCGGCCCTCGGAGGTCTGGCGATGCTCCCGGCCCTCAGGTCCGCGTTCACCTCGGCGTTCAGCTCCGGATGCACCTTCGGCGCACTCGTGAGCTTCCTGGTCACGATCGCGGACGTTCAACTCCTGAACATCGGGCCGGCGTTCTGGGGCCTGCTTGCCGGGCTGGTGGTCAGCCGCCTGCTGGAACCGGCCGACTTCCGGCAAGCGACGACCGGGCCGTCGTGAACGGCCCGGGGTAGTGGGCGAGTCAATTCTATTGACCCTTACTGATCATTTCAGAATGAGGTTCGGAGGCGTCTCAAGCAGATGATGCTGCAGGCGAGTTGGAGTAAGAGTTGTCCCGTAATTGATCACGGCCGTGCTTGCTGACCTGCCTGCTCGCGGTTCAGCCGGTGACGATGAGGTCGTGGAGGGGGCTATGCCGAGCATGGCGTGGTGGACGCCGTCGCCTTTCAACCGGCAGTCGCGCAGGATCTTCCAGCTCTTCATCCGGGCGAAGGCGTGCTCGACGAGGGCCCTCACTTTGCGGTGCGAGGCGTTGTGTTCCTCTTTCCAGGCCGGAAGTTCGGCCCGGCCGGGGCACGGCGGTGGGGGATGATCAGGCCAGTGCTCCGGTAGCCACCGTCAGCAATCACGATGGTCCGGCCGACGGCGTCCTTCGCGCCGGACAGCTCCCATGTCTTGCAGTCGTTGCGGTTCCCCGGGACCGGCCGGCCGACGGCGACGACCAGGCGGGTGCCGGCGTCGATGACGACCTGGTGATTGGTGGAGTACCGGTAGTTCTTCGACCGCTCCGCGATCGTGTGGTCACGGGTGGGGACCAGGGTGCCGTCAGCGATCAGCACGGTGTTCCTGCGGAACCTCTTGCGAGGCTGCAGGGCGAGCAATGGCCCGAGGTGGGCGATGATCCGGTCCGCGGCGGACTTCGAGACCCCGAACAGCGGGGCCAGCTGCCGCAGGGTGAGATTCGTCCGCCAGTACGCGGCCACCAGCAAGACTCCGTCCTGCAGCGGCAGGCCCCAGGGGCGGCCTTTGCGCACCGGGTCGGCGCCCTTCCGCCGCAACGCGGTCACGAGCTTTCCGAACTGCCGCGGGCTCAGCCCGGTGAACGGGTCTATCCAGGAGGGTTCCGACGCCGTGATCACACCAGCCGCGGTGAGATCGTCTCACCTTGATCATGCTCCGGGCCGCAGCCTCCGGCGGGGCATATATCGGTCGCCCGGACGGGATCCGCGTGGGATCCTCCCGTCCGTGGCTACGGAGACCGAGGTGGGAGAGCTGCTGCACCAGCGCGGCTGGCGGACGGCATTCACGGTCGCAGAAAGGGTGAACGCGTGGGCCGCCGTGGTAGGCGTCATTGAGCGCGGCTACGGCGACGACGTCTACGAGTACACCAACGACCTCTACTGCCGAAACTGGCTGCACGAGGCGTGGATCCTGTTGGACGACTACATCGTGCGGCTCTGGACCCCGCAGATCAAAGCTCTGGACGACCGGTACAAGGCGGCGACCGTCGACGACGAGGGCCAGGCGCTCGAGCAGTTCCACAGGCTGCCCGGCCCCGACCTGTGGTGGTGGCGGCGACACCCCCGCATCCTCACCGGAGACCTCGGGCGTTCGCTTCGCTCGGTCGGTGCCATCAGCACCGGCCCTGACACAGCATGACCCTCAGCCTCGTGGAGTTACGGGACAACTCTTAGCGCGGGCCACCGAGGTGGGCGGCGGAGTCGGTATTAAGGCAGGAATGGGAACAGGCGTTAACCATACTTGGGGATGTTCAAAGCGGCTGGGCTGCAGCTGAAAAACATCCTTGTGTCGCCGGTCGGGGAGCTAGTAAATCTCAGGTCGGCGGCCGTCACTTCAACCATAGTAAAGGTATTTTCTATGTTCATTGTCCCACTGCTCCTTGGGATCTCTTGCCTTGCCTTTGGTTTGGCACTGGCAACAAACCATCGCGGGTTCCGTGATCGATTGGTAGAATCACCTATCAACTTGGCGCAGGGCGATGTTAGAGTGCCGTCAACATTTAAGACTGTTGGTGTAATGGCAACTATTCTAGGGATTTTCGGGACAGTCTTCGGTGTAATTTTTGCGATATTTTCTTAGATTCGCACGCCCGTTGCGTGGTAAGTACTTCCGCTGTCTGTGATGCACGCCTGGGCGCACGACCTCACCCGGCGATATGTCCAGGCCAAGACCGAGCGCCGTCCGTACCCAAGTGGTCTGCCCGATGCCTGCTGGGAGCTGACCGAGCCGGTGCTCAGACGCCGTTTCTTATGGTGTGATCGCTCGTTGAGCCGTACATGACGGATCTGGTCGAGCGATTGGTACCGGACGAGTTGTGGACGCTGTTTCGGCGGGTGGTCCCGCCGACGCAGGTCATACGCCCGCAGGGCGGCGGCAAACGGAGGGCCGGTGACCGCGAGTGCCTGGCCGCGATCATCTTCGTGGCCACCTCGGGCTGCACCTGGCGGCAACTGCCGCCGGTGTTCGGGCCGGCCTGGCAGACGGTCTACCGGCGGTTCGCCCAGTGGAGCCGGGACCGGGTCTGGGCCCGGCTCTACCGGGTCATCCTCGACGAACTCGGAGCACGAGGCGAGTTGGACTGGTCGCGGTGTGCGATCGACTCGGTCAGTCTGCGGGCGGCAAAAGGGGGCCTTTGACGGGACCGAATCCGACCGACCGCGGCAAACTCGGATCGAAGATCCACCTGATCTGCGACCGCAACGGACTGCCGCTGTCCCTGGGCATCTCGGGCGCGAACATGCACGACAGCCAGGGCCTGGAGCCGCTCGTCCGGGGCATCCCGCCCATTCGCTCCCGCCGCGGGCCCCGGCGCCGGAAGCCGGCGAAACTGCACGCCGACAAAGGATACGACTACGACCACCTGCGCCGATGGCTCCGCGAGCGCGGCATCCGCCACCGCATCGCCCGCAAGGGCATCGAGCCCTCGCAGCGGCTGGGCCGGCATCGTTGGGTGGTCGAGCGAACCGTGTCCTGGCTGGCCGGCTGCCGAAGGCTCCACCGTCGTTACGAGCGCAAGGCCGAACACTTCCTCGCCTTCGTCGGCATAGCAGTGACCCTGATCGGCTACCGCCGCCTGAACACCCTGCTCACGGCCTGAGCCGGTCCTGCTGCACATCGAAGCAGACCAGCCCCATGGACTCCGCGACGGCTGCCGCGTAGGCCGACGCCTCCTCGGCCATACTCCACCGCATGGGGAAGTAGATCAGCGAACCACTGGCTTCTCCGATCAACGGCCCAGTCGACCAAGGAGAGGTGTCATCGTCGTCCTCGGTGAGGTCGCACCACCGTTCAAGCAGTGCGGCGACGTAGGCCGCGATGCGTTCGGACGGAGGCTCTTCCGCCTCGCTGTCGATGTAGCGGTCGTACAGGTCGCTGAAGACCCGGCCGGCGGTCTTGTCATCCACCGGCCTCTCGCCTTCCCAGACAGCAAGGTCATAGCTCATGACCGGAGGCTCTCATGCCGCTCCGACAGCCATAAGAAACGACGTTTTAGAGTCGGCCTGGAAGGATGTTGCAGGGTCCAAGCCGTATCCGAAGGAGTTCCGCGAGGACGTCGTGCGGGTCGCGCGCAACCGCGAGCCCGGCGTCACCCTGGAACAGATCGCCGCCGACTTCGGCGTCCATCCGATCACACTCTCCAAGTGGCTGCGCCGCGCCGACACCGACGAGGGCGGCGCCAGGCCCGCAACGGCGTCGGGTGAGTCGACCGAGCTGCGCGAGGCACGCAAACGGATCCGGCTGCCGGAGCAGGAGAACGAGGTGCTCAGGAGGGCTGCGGCGTATCTGTCGCAGGCGAGCCTGCCGCAAAATGATGTACCCGCTCGTCCGCGAGCTGGCCGCCGCCGATGCCCCTCACCGGGTGCCGGTGGCGGTGACGTGCCGGGTGCTCGGGCCGGCCCGCCAGCCCTACTACCGGTGGCTGGCCTGCCCGGTCACCGACGCCGAGCTGACCGAGGCATACCGGGCCAATGCGCTGTTCGACGCTCACCGTGACGATCCCGAGTCCGGTCACCGGTTTCTGCTCGACGAGGCCCGCGCGGCGGGTGAGCCGATGTCCGAGCGGACCGCCCGGCGGATCTGCCGGGACAACGGCTGGTGGAGTGCCTTCGGCAAGCAAAGGGGCCGCGGCAAGAACGCCAAGGCCGGTCCGCCGGTCCACGATGACCGGGTGCGCCGCAACTTCACCACCGACGGGCCGAACCGGCTGTGGCTCACGGACATCACCGAGCCCCCCACCGGCGAGGGCAAGCTGTATCTGTGCGCCGTCAAGGACGCCTTCTCGGGTCGCATCGTGGGCTGTTCCATCAACTCGAGGATGCAGTCCCGCCTCGCCGTGGCCGCGCTGGAGTCCGCCGTCGCCCGCCGCGGCCAGGTGGCCGGGTGCGTAGTGCATTCGGACCGCGGCTCGCCGTTGCGGTCGCGGAAGTTCGTCTCCGCTCTCGTCCGTCACGGTATGACCGGCTCGATGGGCCGGGTCGGTGCGGCGGGTGACAACGCCGCGACGGAGAGCTTCTTCGCTCTGCTGCAGAACAACGTCCTCGACCGCCGCACCTGGGCCACCCGCCAGGAGTTGCGGATCGCGATCGTGACCTGGATCGAGCGCACCTACCACCGGCGCCGGCGCCAGAAACGCCTGGCCCGATCGACCCCCGTCGAGTACGAGACCGTCATGACCCCATCCGCGGCTCTGGCTGCATAAACCCCGCTGTCACCCGATCATGCAGCAGTCCCCCCGGTCACCTCCGTACGGATGTTTACCTGACTCCCGCTGCACCATCCCCTGTCGCTCATCTCATGCAGCTGCGCCGCCACGACCAGCGTGCACTTTGTAACGGACGCGGCTCTCCCCGGCCTGGCGGACATACCGACGAAGTGGACAGCAGCACTGGAGACGGCCGCAAGATCATGACCTGCGACTGAAACACCACGCTCATCACGCCAGGCAAAGTGCGCGACGACCGCTGGAATCCACCCAACACCGAGCCTCGTGCCTGCCGTGGCTGTGCTGGGAGCGGACCCTGGCAGATCACAGCTGGGGCCTCGGTTGCGTCCTGGGAAGTGGTGTACGGGGCCGAGCTGATCCGGGGGTTTGCTCCGGCATCGGGATGGTGCCCGCATAGACGAACGGCCACCGGCTGATCTTCGAAGTGTCGAAGCCCCGAAGGAGATCAGCACGATGACCGCACCCGACAGTCTGCCCCTGCACGCCCTCGCCGAGGAGAACCTCGCCTGGGGGTCCCCCCGCTTGCGGGGAGAGTCCCGGTCTGCTGCGCGCGATGATCAAGACGTTCGCCGACGCCCTCATGTCGGCGGAGGCCGACGCCCTCTGCAACGCCGAATACGGGCAGGTCAGCGACGAGAGAGTCAACCACCGTAACGGCTATCGCCCGCGCGAGTGGGACACCCGCGCCGGGACGGTCGAACCGGCCGTCCCCGAGCTGCGGCAGGGCAGCTCCTTCCCGCACTGGCTGCTGGAACGCCGCCGCCGGGCCGAGCAGGCCCTCATCAGCGTGGTCGCCACCGCCTACCTGCTGGGCGTCTCCACCCGCGGGGTCGAAAAACCCGCCGGGTCCCTCGGCGTCACCCAGCTGCCGAAGTCCCAGGTCAGCGCGATGGCCCGGCACCTGGACGAACAGGTCACCGCCTCCCGCAACCGGCCCCCTGGACGCCGGCCCGTACTCGTTCGTCCGGGTCGACGCCCTGCCCCAGAAGGGTCCGCGAGGGCGGCCGCATCACAGGCGTCCACGCCCTGATCGCGGTCGGCGTCAACGCCGACGGCCACCGCGAGATCCTCGACCTGGACGTCGCCACCGCCGAGGACGGCGCCGGCCGGCTCGCCCTCCTGCGCTCGCTGATCGCCCGCGGCCTGACCGGCGTCCAGCTGGTCGTCTCCGACGCCCACGCGGCCTGGTCGACGCGATCGGCGCGAGCCTGCCCGGTGCCCCTCCTGGCAGCGCCGCCGGACCCTTCCCCACGCCCTGAACGGGCGCGGGCGGTACCCCCATCGCCCGCAATCTGCTGAGCCGGGTCCCCAAGTCGGCCCAGCCTGGGGGCACCCCCGGCCGGAGGCTGGGGGAGGGGGGCGACCCTGCTGCGGACCGTGCACGAGCTGCTGGCCTTCATGGCCTTCCCGCGGGAGATCTGGCGGCAGACCTGGTCGAACAACCCGCAGGAGCGGCTGAACAAGGAGATCAGGCGCCGCACCGACGTGGTCGGCATCTTCCCCGACCGCACCACCGTGTCCGGCTGGTCGGCGCGGTCCTGGCCGAGCAGAACGACGAGTGGACCGAGGCCCGCCGCTACATGGGCCGCGAACTTCTCGCCAAGGCCCGCCTCCACCCGATCGAGTCAGAAACCGACGACACCACCCTGCCCACCGAACTCACCGCATAGCCTCGAAGACGAGATCACCGAGTGGCCGTCGATACACCACTCCAGCGGGCGTGACCGACGTTCCCGAAACTCACCTACAAAGCACTCCGTGCGAGGTGGCGCACGTCCACTTGTACGCCGACAGGCTCGTGTCAGCGGAGTGGCCGACAGTCGCCGACGGCCGTCTTCCCGCTGGTCACGGTGAAGGTATGTGATGGTCCGCCGTTGGCACCGGATCCGGCACCGGTGCCGGATCCCACTATCATGAGGCGATAGATCCCCAGGTGGTCTGCTGATGTAAAGCCGAGAGATCGCAATGCAGGCGTCGGCGGCCGAGTAGCGGTCGTGCCAACCGAGCGTGCAGCTCCTGACGTGCGGTACGGCTCCCCGGCCCGCCCGCCGTGCCGGCCAGGCCGGGTGGGGGTACCCGGCCGCTCATGAACGTTTCCCTGTCGGTGGAAATACTGCCCGAGTCCACGCTCCGGGACGTGGTGGACCTGCTGGTGAGACTGGTGGAGGCAGCCGGGGCCCTGATCATCTTCGTGGGGGCCGCCTGGGCGTTCGGCCACTTCCTTCGTGCAGGCATCCGCGGCGGCGGCGTGGGCCGCCAGTTCAACCAGATCCGGCTCTCCCTGGGCCGGTTCCTGGCACTGGGCCTGGAGTTCCAGCTCGCCGGGGATGTGCTGCGCACCGCCATCGCGCCGAGCTTCACCGAGATCGGGCAGCTCGCCGCGATCGCCGCGATCCGGACCGCCCTGAACTACTTCCTCAGCCGGGAGATCGCCAACGAGCGCGCCGAGATCGAGCGCGAGCGCCGCAAGGAGGAGGACGGCTCCCGTGCCCAGGTGGGGCCGACGTGACCGCCCTCCTGCATCTGGCCGCCCTCGTCGCCACCGCCTTCGGGCTCATCGCCGCCGCGGTGGTGTTCGCGGCGGCGAGGCGGCTGATGCCCGCACTGGCCGTCCTGCTGGACTTTCTCATCGCCGCAGGGCTGCTGCGGCTGGTGGGTGAGCCGAGCTGGGACGCCATCGTGACGGCCGCCGCCGTGATCGCCGTCCGCAAGCTCGTCACCGCAGGCCTGCGCTTTTCCCCGCCGCACTGACCAAGCGGGTAAATAGGCTGCGCCGGTGTCAGATACCCGCTCTCCAGTGGCGTGCGGCCTGGCCCGCGCTGCCGGGGCAGAAACACCACCGGGGCGGTGCGGCCTGTGCGGGCCGCTCGACCGGCTCGTAGCGGACCGGCCTGCCAGTTGTCGGTGCAGGACCGCGTTCTCGTACCGCAGCACGAGCAGTTCCGCCTCCTTGGTGGTCACCCGGTACGCGGGTGAGGACTGGATGCTCGACCACGGCGCGGGCAGTCACCCGACCCTGTGCCGCTCGAAAAGTCATCGGCGCAGGTGGGAGTGATGCAGTTCGATCCTGGGATCATGTCCGCGTGATCGTGTCTCTGCCGTACAGGGCGGCCCGGAGGCTGCTGTCCGTCCCGTCGGTGCCGCTGCGCCGTGACACCGCGAAGGACGCCGAGCTGCTCGTGCTGCGGCACGAGAACGCCGTCCTGCGCCGGCAGATTGCCGGCCCGGTCCGCTACGAGCCGGCCGACCGGTTCCGGTGCGCTGCCCTCTCCGGGCTGACACCCCGGCGACGCCGGCGCGAGGTCTTCCCGGTCACCCCAGGCACCTTGCTCGCCTGGCACCGCAGGTTCGTCGCTGCCAGGTGGGATCACCCCGCACGCCGACGCACCGGACGCCCGCCCACCCGAGGGGCGATCAAGACGCTTGTTCTGCGGCCGGCCCAGGAGAACCCGCGGTGGGGGCACAGACGGATCCCAGGGGGAGTTGGCCCGACTCGGGCATCGGATCGCTGCCTCGACGGTCCGGGAGATCCTCGACGCCGCGGGCACCGGCCCGGCGCCGCGTCGTGCCGGCCCAACCTGGCGCGAGTTCCTGGCCGCCCGGGCCGAGGGGATCATCGCGGCAGACTTCTTCCACCCCGGTACCGCGCTCGGCACGAGGCTGTACGCACTGGTGTTCCTCGAGCACGGCACGAGGCGCCTGCACATCACCGAAAGTCACCGCCCGGCCCACCCGGGAGTGGGCCGTGCAACAGGCGCGGAATCTCGCCGCCGACCTGGGCATGCGCAGGGAGTCTCTGCGGTTCCTGCTGCGTGACCGCGATGGCACGTACGGTGCGGCGTTCGACACGGTCTTCGAGGCCGAGGAGCTGGAGGTGATCTTGAGTGCCCCGTGGGTTCCTCGGATGAACGCCCACTGCGAGAGGATCATTGGCAGCATCCGGCGCGAGATGCTCGACCACGTCCTGATCGTGTGCGAGGCCCACGCCCGCCAGGTCCTGGCCGCCTATCGGCGGCACTACAACACCCACCGACCTCACCAAGCCCGACAGCAACTACCGCCTGATGCCAAGGAACGGCCCGATGCCACGGTGCACGACCTCAACACCCGCCGAGTGCTGCGGACCCAGATCCTCGGCGGCGTGATCAGCGAGTACCGCTATATCGCTTGACCGGCGACGATGACTTTTCGAGCGGCACAGGTCAGCCGGAGGGCTCTCACGGGGTCGGTGCTTCCGGCTGCTCCTGCGGAGGGGACACGACGGGGCACGCGTGGTCCGACTGCGTCATCGCCCATCCGTCCCCGAACACATGGAGGCTGCTGGGCGCGGCGGAACGGCGCGCGGTGTCGCCGTCGGCTTCCGCGTCGGCGCGGGGGACGGCGGTGGGGACCGGCGAAGCCGCGTGGCTCACCGTGCACGTCAGCTGGAGCATGGCCCGACGGCTCAGCGGAGCCGTCTCACCGGGGAGTTTGACGAAGAGGATGCCGCCGTCGATCGCCACCCGCGGCGCGTCCGTCAGGCGGGGCAGCTCCGTGGTGGCCATCGCGGCCTCGTTCGCGGCCGGCCCCTCGAACAGCAGGCGTACGACGGCCTCGAAGTCCCCGGCGTCGTCGATCCGGCGGGGATAGGGCATCAACTCCCCGTCGCGCAGGAAGAAGAGGGAGATGGTGGCGGGCGTCGAGGGTGGTGTCGCACTGGGGGAGAACATGCCGCTCGCCGGCGCACCGGTCTCGATGACACCGGACGGGGGGACTCCGCACGCCGTGAGCGCGACCGCGGCCACGGCCGTGAGCCCGGACAGCAGCGCTGCCGTCCGCGAGCCCCTCACCGGGTGCCCCGGTCGGCCTCGGTGTCGGTGTCGTAGCGGTGCAGCGGGAGTTCGACCGTGAACACCGCGCCGCCCCGGGGCAGGTTCGCCGCCCGGATGCGCCCCCCGTGCAGGCGCACGTTCTCCGCCGTGATGGCCAGACCCAGCCCGCTGCTCTCGCTCCTGGCCCGTGAGGTGCTCGCCTTGTAGAACCGCTCGAAGATGTGCGGCATGGCCTCCTCGGCGATCCCCGGTCCGTTGTCGGTCACCTCGATGACGGCCCACGCCATGCCCGTCCCGTCCACCCGTACCCCCATG
The DNA here is from genome assembly GCF_008704515.1 of Streptomyces viridosporus T7A. Classification (NCBI taxonomy): domain Bacteria; kingdom Bacillati; phylum Actinomycetota; class Actinomycetes; order Kitasatosporales; family Streptomycetaceae; genus Streptomyces; species Streptomyces viridosporus. The sequence continues at coordinate 410,976 of NZ_CP023700.1, read as the reverse complement.
GTCAGCCGCACGGGCGGCTCTCCGTGCCGCAGCGCGTTGCCGATCAGATTGGCCGTCACCACGTCGAGTCTGCGCGGATCGACGCGCGCGCGGAGCTCACCCGGTCCGGGCAGCCGGGTCTCCACCTGCTCCTGCCGCCACCGGGAGGCGACGGTGCGCCGTACGGACTCGGCCAGGTCGATCTCGTCCCGGTTGAGTTCGGCCGCCCCCGCGTCGAAACGGGAGATCTCCATCAGGTCGTTCACCAATCCGCTCAGCCGGTTCGTTCCCTCGCTGATGAGCCGTAGTGCCTCACCGGTCTCCCCTTCTCCCTCCAGGTCCAGCACGTCGGTGACCGCCGACATCGCCGCCAGCGGCGTGCGCAGCTCGTGGGAGACGTCCGCCACGAAGCGGCGTCCCTGGGCTTCCAGGCGGCGCAGCTCCCGTACGGTCCGCTCCAGTTCGGCCGCCGTCTCGTTGAAGGACTGGGAGAGATCGGCCAGTTCGTCGGAGCCGGTGACGTCCAGCCGGACGTCGAGGTGCCCCGCGGCCATCCGGCGCGTCGCCCGGCGCAGCGCCCGTACGGGTCGCAGTACGCCGCTCGCGGCGAGCAGCGCCAGGACGACGGCGAGGCACAGGGCCACCAGGGTGGCCCGCTCGATGCCGTGGACCATGGCCTCGATGTACCCCTCTTCGGTGGTCTGCGGGACCTCCAGGTACATCACGAGCCCGGAGAGCCTGGGCTCCGTGCCCTCGTCCGAGGTGTACGTGACGGGCATGCCGACGACGAGACGAGGACGCCCGTCGACGTTCATCCGCTGGAACACCGCGACACGTCGGTCCCGGACGGACCGGAGCATTTCGGGGCTCAGCTCGACGAAACCGGCGCTCGGCGCGTAGGCGCGGTGGCCACCGTACGTGGCCATGATCCGCCAGCCCGACGAACGGTTCGCGTACAGCACCTGGTCCACCGCGGACTGGAGGTCCGCCTGGTTCGGGGCAATGGGGATGTAGGGCGCGACGGCGTCGACGCTCGTACGGAACCGGTTGATGACGGAGTCCTGACTCTGCTGGAGCACCCCCGTGCGCGCCTCGCGGAAGGCGAGGGCCCCGGTGCCCAGGGAGCTGGCCATGGCCACCAGGACGAAGGACGTCAGCAGGCGGGGGCGCAGACCGCGCAGGGGGAGCGGGATGCGTGCCAGGGCCGCCCGGAGGAACCGCCGGAGGCCGGACCCCGGGCCGGCGGCGGGGGGCTCTTCAACCGTGGGGACCTCGGGTGCGGTTCTCCGCTCTCCGGCGGTCTTCCGCGTCCGTACGGTCCTCCGTGTCCGCGCGGACGTCCGGTCGCTCATGAGGTGCCGAAGCGGTAACCGAATCCGCGTACGGTCTGCACGTAACGGGGATTCCTGCCCTCGCCGAGCTTGTTGCGCAGTCGCTTCACACAGGCGTCCACGAGCCGTATGTCGCCGTGGTAGCTGTGTTCCCAGACCGCTTCCAGCAGCTGCTGTCGGCTGAACACCTGGCCGGGCGAGGCCGACAGGGTCAGCAGCAGCCGCAGTTCGGAGGGGGCGAGGGCGACGGGTTCGCCGCGGTGCGTCACCACGAGCCCGGCGCGGTCGACGACCAGCTCGCCGTGCGTCTCCGCCCGGGGACGGGTGCCGTCCGGCAGCGACGCGTCCTGTCTGCGCAGTACGGCCCGTATCCGTGCGTCGAGCACCCGGGCCTGCACGGGCTTCACCACGTAGTCGTCCGCACCGGTCTCCAGTCCCACGACCACGTCGACGTCGTCTCCCCGGGCCGTCACCATGATGATCGGCACCTGGTCGCGGTCCCTGATCCGGCGGCACACGTCCAGGCCGGACATGCCGGGCAGCATGAGATCGAGCACGACGACGTCCGGCCGGAAGGGGAGGAGCTGTTCCAGCCCTTCCTCCCCCGTTTCCACGGCGAAGACCTCATGCCCCTGATGCCGCAGACCCAGTTGGACGGCCCTGCGGACATCTAGGTCGTCTTCGACGATCAGGACCCGTGGCATTTCGGCAGTGTAAGCAGACCGGACGAGATGACCTTCCCGAGGAAGGCCCCTCTCCGACCGTCGTTACACAACGATCACACGGGCCGGGGAACGCGGGCGTCGTTATCTTTCCGTGACAGCGCCGGCTCATGGGGATCATCTGGGATCACCAGATTGAGCTGCCATGTATTCGGCACGAGAGCGGCAATCCGCACCCGCCACCGGCAGCACCGCGGCCGGTCACCGCGCCGGTCGCCGACGCCGGTCCGCCCATCGCCGGGGACGGCCGCGCCGCCGGGGCCGGAGCCTGCTGATCGGCCCGCTGGTGGCCGCCGGCCTGCTGGGTTCGGCGGTGTACCTCCTGGGAGGCGGGCGGAGCGACGCGTCGAGCGGTGCGCCGCACCCGCGGAGCACGCACGTCACCCCCACTCCCACACCGTCCCCCTCCGCCTCCCCTTCCTCCTCTCCCTCTCCCTCCGCGAGCCGGACCGAGATCGGCGTCCCCCCGACGGGCAGCGGTACGTTCGTCACCGCGCAGGCCAGTGGGGAGACGGTGGGCAGCGGTTCCCGCCCGGTGCGCTACGTCGTGGAGGTCGAGACCGGCCTCGACATCTCGCCGTCCCAGGCGGCGAACGAGATCGCCGAGATACTCGCCGCCCCGCGGGGCTGGACCCACGACCCGGACAACGCGTTCCAGCTGGTGGGCGCGGGAGCGCCGTACGACATCACGATAAAGATCGCGACACCGGCGACGGCGGACGCCCTGTGCTGGGCGGGCATCCAGCAGGACACCGGAGGCGAGTACAACTGCGAGGTTCCCGGAGGGGTGGTGGTGAACCTCAAGCGCTGGGTCAAGGGCTCGCCCAACTTCGACGGGCCGATCCATGACTACCGGGCGCTGATCATCAACCACGAGGTGGGGCACTTCCTCGGTCACTCGCACGTGACCTGCGGGGGCGCCGGGCGACTGGCCCCCGTGATGATGCAGCAGATCAAGGGCCTGCACGGCTGCGTCGCCAACGCCTGGCCCTACGACGAGAACGGTGAATTCGTCACCGGGCCACCCGTATGACCGGCGCCGGTCCCGGGGTCGGCCGTCACGGCGGACGGCCGTGACAGCACCGGCAGGCTTGCTGTCACTGTTGGTTTCGACCAGGTAGTGGTTGCGGTAGACGAATCGGTGGTCGGTCGTCACCGTCTCCGGAGTGAAGAACGGCAGGCCGGCCAACGGGTGCCCGGCGAATTCGGCAACCACCGCGGCGGGGAGGCCGGGACAGGGCCACTCCAACTTCTCGCCCCAGTCCGCTCCGGCGGGCGCTGCCGAGCGTCACAGCGCCGGATACGCCCTAGGCGGTGTCTTCAAATGATCTTGAGTGGTGGATCATGGTCGGGTGATACGTCGCCATGAACTGTCGGATACCGAGTGGGAGTTCGTCCGGCCATTGCTGCCCGCCTCGTTGCGGGGCAGGAAGCGGCTGGACGACCGCACGGTCCTCAACGGGATCGTGTGGAAGTTCCGCACCGGAACCGCCTGGCGGGACGTGCCCGAGCGGTACGGCCCGTGGGCCACGCTGCACACCCGTTTTCGCCGGTGGGCCCTGGACGGCACCTTCGAGCGGATGCTCCGGGCCGCCCAGGCGCAGGCGGACGCGGCCGGGGACATCGACTGGCTGGTGTCGGTCGACTCCACCGTTGTCCGCGCCCACCAGCACGCCGCCGGCGCCCGAAAAGGGGGATCCACAACCCCGCCCTCGGACGCTCCCGAGGCGGCCTGACCAGCAAAATCCACCTCGCCTGCGATGCCCTGGGGCGCCCGCTCGCCTTCACCGTCACCGGCGGCAACACCAACGACTGCACCCAGTTCACCGCCGTGATGGAGGCGATCCGGGTGCCCCGCCTCGGACCGGGACGGCCCCGCGTCCGGCCCGATCACGTGCTCGGCGACAAGGGCTACAGCTCCAAGGCGATCCGGGCCTGGCTCAGGCGACGGGGCATCGGCCACACCATCCCGGAGCGGGCCGACCAGATCCGCAACCGGCTCCGCCGCGGCCGCCGCGGCGGGCGGCCGCCGGCCTTCGACAGGCAGCTCTACAAACGGCGCAACGTGGTCGAACGCTGCTTTAGCCGCCTGAAGCAGTGGCGCGGCATCGCCACCCGCTACGACAAGACCGCCGAGTCCTACCAAGCAGCCGTCACCCTCGCATCGCTCCTGATGTGGGCGTGACATTTGAAGACACCGCCTAGCCGGACACGGGTGTCAGCTGCTCATCCGCCCACTCGGCGAAGGTGGTGACCGGGATGCCCAACTCCCGGGCAAACTCGGGCCGGGCGGGCTGGAGGACCGCGTTGCTCCACTCGTGTCCGGCTCCCCACGTCGGCATGCCCGCGTCGAGGGCCTCTTCCAGGCTCATGGAGGGTGCGGTCACGGGCACGCCCCAGGCGGCGGACAAGGTCTGCGCGATCTGCTCCATCGTGCGCAGGTCACCGGCCAGTTCCAGTTCCACCTGGTGGAACCGGTCAGGGTCTCGAAGGGCGTGCGCCGCAGCCGTGCCGATGTCCCGCACGGCCACCAGGGCCAGTTCGGTCTTCGGCTTCAGTACCGTCAGCAGTCCGCCGCGCGGCCCCTTGGGTGCCAGCAGGGGCAGGTTCTCCATGAAGAAGGCGGGCTTGATCACCGTCCAGCGGGCAAAGCCCGCACCCCGCACCGCCTCCATGATCGCCTGCTTGGTGTGGAAGTAGTCCGCCATCGCCGCCCAGCGGCCCTCGGCCCAGCCGGCGACCCGGGTGTGCTCACCGACTCCACTGGTCGAGGACTGCACGAAGTGCCGTACTCCCTCAGCCTTCGCCGCGTCCACCAGGTTGGTGGCTTGGGCGAGCTCGCCCGCGAAGTCCACGCTGGTCTCGGTCATGGGCGGCCTCTGCACCGAGAACACCGCGCGGACTCCCTCGACCGCTGGGCCGAGGGAGGTCCGGTCGGAGAGATCCGCCCGCACCAGCTCGGCGCCCAGCGCCTCGATCGCTTGGGCGGTCTTCGACCGCGTATCGCGTACGAGTGCACGTACGGGCACCTCGGCGGCCAGGAGTGCGCGGGCCGTGGCCCCGCCTTGCTGGCCGGTGGCTCCGGTGACCAGGACGGTGTCGCTGTCGATGGGCATGATTGCTGCTCCTCACGGACCGGAGAACGAAAACGGCGGGGCCCGCCGTTTTGCCTGCCGCTAAGATATGGCGGGGCCCGCCGTTTAGCAATGAGGAGATCATGACCGGTCAGCGCTCGGACGCCCGACGCAACTACCAGCGCATCCTCGCCGTCGCCGAAGCCGAGGTCGCCGCGCACGGCGCCGAGGCATCCCTGGAGCAGATCGCCCGCACCGCAGGCGTCGGTTCGGCGACCGTGCGCCGTCACTTCCCCACCCGCCGTGCCCTGCTCGAAGCCGTCTTTCAGGAGCGCATCGAGGGCCTATGCGAGCGCGCCCACCGGCTAAGTGCGGCCGAGGACGGCCGCACTGCCCTCCTGGAGTGGCTCCACGCCCTCGTCCTCTACGCCGTCTCAGCCCGCGGATTCGCCAACACCCTCAGCTACGAGCCTCCCGCCGAGGAACCCTCCCCGCACTCCTGTGGCAACAGAATCGCAGCGGCCGGAACTCCCCTGCTCCAGCGGGCCATTCGCGACAAGGCGGTTGCACCGCACGTCACCTTTCACGACCTGCTGACCCTCGCCGTCGGCATCGCCCTGGCCACCGAGCACCACAAGGACCCCGAGACCCAGGCCGACCGCCTCTTCCGCCTCGCTGTGGAAGGGCTCAGCCCTGAGCACGGCATCGCTGGGGTATCCGGGAACTCAGGATCTTCGGTACTGGTGACAGAAAGTCCGCCGAACGGGCGGTTGTGACAAGTGGGATGCCTGATCGGTGACAACCAACGTGCCTCGACCGGTCCTCTCCGCCAGCTCATCCGGCGTCGCCGGTGACAACTCCTGAGCTTCGGCTCAGTATTCGCGGGCCGTCACAGAAGCGCTCTGGCGGCGGCCCGCTTCCCCTTTCGCACCCCGAATGCGAGGCCGAAGACGACCACGCCCTGGTCGCCCCGGAGCAGAACCCGCCGCTCGCTCGCCCCACGCGTTGCCGCGCCCCGCGAGCCGGTCGACCCCGCACGCATCGGCCGGCGCGTCGTACGGCGCCGGGCGAAGGGCATGGACGCCGAGCCCCGCGAGGGCGACGAAGCCGTCCGGGACGAGCTCACCCGCCGCGCCGGGTCGTACGTCCAGGCCGACGTCGACGCCTGGCTCGCCCGCGCCCTGGCCGCGCACCGCGGGCACTACGCCCACCCGGCAGCCCGCGAGACCGCCGCCGGCCTCCTGCCGCAGTCCGCCCTCGCGCACGCCGCACTGCTGTCCGCGCTCGCCCGCCTGGTCCCGGCCGCCGCGCCCGGCGAACTGGCAGTCGTGGCCCGGCTCGCCGCCGCCGAACCCGAGGCCACCGCCGACCTCGCCGCGCTCCTCACCCGCGCCACCGAGCCGGCCGACCCCGCAGGGAGCCCGGCGTGACCCACGACCAGGAGCTGGAGGTCGTCGCCGTCTGGCACACCGCCAGCGCCGTCGGCCGGTACTTCGAGGAGCTGCTCGCCGACGGCACCGTCTATACGTGGACCGAGCCGCCGCTCGGCGAGCCTACTACCCCGGCGAGGACGACCCCGACCACAACCCCATCTGCGACTGCCCCGCCGTCCCACGCGCGTTCTGCATGAGCTGCGCGGCCTGCGCCGCCTGCCGGCCGTGCGTGTGCCCGCCCTGGGAGCACCTCACCTTCGGCAACCCGCCGGACCCACTGTCACGCTGGCGGAGCGTGAGCGTGACACCGGTGTCACGCCCCTCGAAAAAGTGTCACGCCGCCCTGCATATGGGCGCGTTTGCCCGTTTCAGGCCAGGTAGAAGGTTGCCACCACCGGCGGCATCGTCATCGACACCCGCGCCCGCCTCGGCTACACCGCGCCGATTGGGTCGACGGACCAGGACCGCATCCGACATCTGGCCGTCGCCCTGCCCCCGCAGTACGCGGCCCGCCTCTTCGACGCCCAGGAGGCCGGCGCCGGCGACGCCCAGCTCCAGGAGACCGCGGCAGAAGCGCTCAGGGAGGTGTACTTCCAGGACGGCGGCCGCCGCGCCGGCTCCCTGGAGGAGGTCCGCTTCACGGACATCGAGCACCTCGAGTTCGACCTGTAGCAGGCGCGCCCCTGAAACAGCCCACGAGCCCCTGTGACCGAGCCCTTCGGTTGGCGAGTGAGTACTTCAGCTGGCGGGCTGGACCTTCGGCATCGATTGCGACTGCGAGTCAGTCGGCGTACTCGGTCAAGGCTGTACCGAGAGGGATGAAGCACCGCGAGGCGCCAGGGTTCGCCACGAGCCGGATCGCAACCGGCGATCGGCTTTCACGGGGATCGGAACCCTCCGTGCATGACACTGTGACGCGGATCACTTAAGGCGTAGAACCTGTGCGCATCATCGGGCGTCTGGCTGGTGTGAGATCACGCGTGAGAACACTGGACGAGCTGGACGAGGAGCGCCTCGTCCGGCTGGTGGCCAGAGGTGACCGTGGAGCGTTCGACGAGTTGTACCGGCGCACGTCGCCGTGGCTGGCTGTGCGTTTGCGCCGCCGCTGCGCGGACGAGCAGATCGTCGCCGAGGTCATGCAGGAGACCTATCTGGCGGTGTGGCGCGCGGCCGGTGCGTTCGCCGGGAGTGCGGTCGGCGGGACGGCCGTCGGATGGTTGTGGACGATCGCGGCGCGCCGCCTCGTCGACGCGTTCCGGCGCCGTGCCCACCATGCCGAGCCGCCCGTTGCCGCCGCCGAGCGGGCGGTGGTGCCCGCGGCGGAGGACGAGGCACTGGCCGGGACCGTCGACGGGGACGTCGGTGACGCCCTTCGGCAGCTGGCGCCGGAACTTCGAGAGGTCCTGCAGGCCATGGTGCTGGACGGGTTCTCCGTGCGGGAGACCGCCGTCCTGCTCAGACTGCCCGAAGGCACGGTCAAGACCCGCGCCCGCCGGGCCCGGATCGCAATGCGGGAGGCGCTGAGTTGAGCGGGAAACACGTGTCGATGCGGCTGCTCGACGACTACGCACGTGGTGATACGGAGATGGCCGTGGACGCGGTATGGGCGTTGGAGGCCCATCTGGAGACGTGCGCGATGTGCCGGAGTCGTCTGGCGGCCTCCGTGGCCACCGAGGTGCCCGGCATCGCCACGCTCCTCGACACCGTCCAGGCCGGTCTGGAACCGCAGTTGGACGCAGCCGTCAGGACACCCTCGCGGCGACGCCGCCCGAGGTGGCTGTCGGCCTGGCTGACGCCGGCCATGGCCCCGTGGCTGGCCATGACCGGCATCGTTGCCCTGATGGCGCTGCTGCTGGACTCGCTCGCCCCGCCTGCGTTCTTCGGCGACATCTCTCCCGTGTCGGCGATCGCACCCGTGCTGCCGCTGTGTGGTGTCGCCGCATCGTGGTCGCGCGGCCTGGACCCGGCGCACGAAATGACGGCCTCGACCGCCCGAGCTGGCCTGCCCCTGCTCCTCAGGCGCACCACGGCGGTTCTCGTGGTGGTCCTGCCCGGGCTCCTGGTGGGGGGCTGGCTGACCGGAACCATGACGGCCGCGCAGTGGCTGCTGCCCTCCCTGGCCTTCACCTCCACCGCCCTGGCGCTGGGCAGCGTGGTCGGCGTGACTCGCGCCGCCACCGGGCTGGCGGTCGCGTGGGGCGTCGTCGTCGTTGCACCCACGTGGATCACCGGCCACGTCCCCCTTGCCCTGCGAGTTGTTTTCCAGCCCGACCAACTGCCCGTGTGGGGGATGCTCCTCGCGCTCGGCATTGGCGCCGTGATCACCCGCAGAAACGCGTACTCAACGCTGTGAAACCATCGTCGACCTTCGAAAGGGACCCCCGCACGATGCCCACCACGAACGCGGCCGACATCGCGCCGAAAACCTATGCCTGGGAGATCCGGGCCAGCGGCCTGAGGGTACGCGTCGGACGCAAGAAGATGGCCGTTGACGGACTCGACCTCTGCCTGGGCATCGGCACCCACGGCCTCCTGGGACCCAACGGAGCAGGAAAGACCACCCTGATCCGGACGCTGGCCACCGTGCTGCGCCCCACTGACGGCGAACTGGAGATGCTCGGCACCTGCGTGGGCCCGATGGCTGACCACCGGGCCCTGCGCCGCCGGATCGGCTACCTGCCGCAGGCTTTCGGCTACTACAAGCGCTTCACGGTGCGTGAGTTCGTTGAGTACATGGCCTGGTTGAAGGAGGTTCCGAAGGCGGCCGTCCCCGCAGCCGTCCAACGGGCCGTGGAACGGGTGGGCCTGGCGGACCGTGCCGACCAGCGGATGAAGACCCTGTCCGGCGGCATGGTGAGGCGGGCTGGCATCGCTCAGGCCATCGTCAACGATCCCGCGGTGCTGCTGCTGGACGAGCCGACAGTCGGCCTGGACCCGGCGCAGCGGTTGCGTTTCCGCGAGCTGTTGCAGGAACTGGGCCGCGACACGTGTGTGGTCGTCTCCACCCATCTGGTCGAGGACGTCGCGGCCGCCTGCTCCGACGTGGTGCTCTTCGCCGACGGCCGCCTCGTCTTCCAGGGCACGCCGGACGACCTGGCCGCGGCGGGCGGCCCCGAATACCCGGGCGGCAGCCCCCTGGAGCGCGGCTACTCAGCACTGCTCCAGGACTCCGAGCAGCCGGGAGGCACCTGGTGAACGTGCGAGTCCTGCGCACCGAGCTGAAGCGTTCCATCGCCCCGTGGCCCGGCATCGTCGTCCTGGCGGGCAGCCTGGCGGTCCTCCTGCTGATCGACGGGCTCTGGTGGCAGGGTGACGCGGGATGGACGGCTCAGTGGACCTCCATGGCCCTGTGGACCCGGTACCTGCTGAGCTTCTGGTGGCCGCTCGTGGTGGGCCTGGGCGCGGTGTACGGGCTACGCGACTCCCGCTCGCAGATGGCCGAACTGCTGACGACCACGCCGTTGCCGGCCTGGCGCCGTGCGGCGCTGCCGACCGGCGCAACGGCACTCGTGCTGACGTCCGGCTTCGGCCTCCTGGTCCTCGTAGGCGGAGTCCAGGTGGCCCTCGGCACCACCACCTACACGAGTCTCGGCTGGCTACCGATCTCGCTGGTGGCGGCGCTGTCCCTCGTCGCAGGGGCCGTGTTCGGCATGGGTGTCGCGCGGGCCGTGCCCTCTGCACTCACCCCGCCGGCCCTGACGGTGTTCCTCTTGCTGACGGCCCTCTCCCTGCAACAGAACAATGAGGAGGCACTGCCGTCGAGCGTCGCGCCGAACCGGCTCGCCCTACTGCTCCCGGCGACTGCGGAACCGCGGGAGATGCTGCTGACCCTGTCCGGCTCCGTCCACCTCGGCCAGACACTCTGGCTGCTCGGCCTGCTCGCCACCGGTTTCGCACTGCTGTCGGCCGCGACCCTCCGAGCCCGACTGCTCGCGGTGGCCCCCGCCCTGGCCGGCGCAGCCCTGGCCCTGCTGATCCTCCCGGCCACTCCGCGCGACACCTACGTCATCGACAAGGCCGCCGCCACCCTGGTCTGCGACGGACCGGTGTGCGTGACGCAGGCGAACCGCTCACACCTGCCTGAACTCGCGCCGCGCGGCAAGGACGCGCTGCGCGTGCTGCACGACGCCCTGGGCAACAAGGCGCCGAACTCGGTGCGGGAGGACACCGGGCTGCGCGCGCTCGGCGACGAACGCCGACTCTCCGGCGACGCGGTGCTGGTCGACTTCGACGACCCGCTGATCGCCCATGCGACAGGGGCGGAACTGACCCGTCTCCTGGTCGCCCAGGGCCTGGCACCGAACTGCGCACCGCGCACCCCTTGGGAGGGCGGGGGGCAGGTCGACATTCCCGTACAGAGCATCGCCGCGAGCTGGGCACTGGGCGATCACCAGCTCAAACCGCTGCAGAAGCCGGACCCCTACGCGTACTCGCAGCGTGAATGGGCGGACGCCGACGTCGCCTGGCAACGACTGATGGCGTTGTCACCGGCCGAGCAGCGCTCGCGGATCGCCGAGGTGCACGCCGCCGCTCTCTCCTGCACGGTCCACGACAAGCTTTCGGCGTTGGCGGGGAAGGCGTCGCAATGAGGTGGCTGATCCTGTACGCCCGTTCACGACAGGTGCCCACCTCGGCCGCAGCGATCGCGCTCGTCGCGCTGGCGGCGTGGGCCTTCAACCAGGACGGCGCCGGCCCGGTGAACCTGGGGATCGCGGTCCTGATCCTCACCGCGAACGTGGCAGCCGCTTCCGTCGGGCTCGGTGGGCAGGACGCCGCGCTGGATCGGACGGCCGCGATCCGGTGGATGCCCCGGCGGGCGGCGCACGTGCTGCTGGCCGGCGCGGTCGCCGGGGCGGCTCTGCTGGCGGTCCAGGCAGCTGGAGCCAAGCTCGCCCCGGCCGCGCTCGTCGTCCGCGACAGCGCTGGCTTGGTCGGCCTGGCCGCGCTCGGGGCGGTGCTCTGCGGAGCACAGTTCGCATGGACCCTACCGGTCGGCTGGGTCGCGTTCACCCTCCTCGTCCCGGCTCCGCCCGGCATCGCGGGAGAGGTGAGCGGCTGGATGATCATTTCCCCCGCTACGACGGCCTCCGCCGCGACCGCGTGGGCCCTGCTGGCGACCGGCACCGTGCTGTACGCCGCAGTAGGACCGAGACAGTAACGGACGCGCCCCGCGCTGAGCGCTTCAGTTGGCGAAACTCGCCAACTGAAGCGCTCAGTCACACGTACTGAGCCAAAGCACGATAGGTGTCACATCCACGGGCTTGCCGTCACCGGGGAGCGCTTGAGCCCTCCGGTTGGTGGACCAGCAGTGCGAGCGCGGCCTTGTCCTGCTCGGTGCCGGTGTACCGCCGGACCGGCTCCACGGAGTCGGCGGCCCGCGCGATCTGCTCCGGGACGAGCTGGGGCACCTTCGGCGATGTCGCCGGCAAGGAGGCCGCTGAAGCAGGTGAAGACGCCTGCCCGACGGGCTGCCGCACAGCTGGAATCGGAGGACGGCCAAGGCCGCGAGCCGGGCAGGCGCCGCGGCCTGTTCCGTTGCCGGAGTTGACCTGGGTAAACCGGAGGCGGCCTTGGGCGAGCCACCTTCCAACGGCGGCTTGCCCAAGGCCGAGCGGGTGCCTTCCGTGGTCCCCGGGCACAGGCGGCCTGGGGACCGGGGCGGGCCCGCGGCGGCCCGAACGCTCTTTGCCCGGATGGCCAGGGCTTTGCCCGCTGCCGTGTGCGACTTCCACGCGGGCCGCGCCGGGCCGTTGTGAGGCCCCGGCAAAGGCTGTGTCAGAGGTCGTTCTCTTTCCGAACCTCCTGTGCGGTTTCTGCTGGTCAGGCATGAGATCGCCGTTGTCGCGGGAGTCTCGGTCTGTTGCTGGCCGAGATGTCGTAGGGGGTGGCGGGTGCCGTCGATGCGGGCGGTGTGGGAAGCGCGGCAGAAGACCGCGGCGGTGCGGGTGGAGGACCTGGAAGCCGAGCTGGAGCGGGTGCGGGCGGCTCTGGCGGATGCTGAGGAGGTGCTCAGGCGCCGGGTGATCGACCTGGAGCAGTATCTGGAGGCGCTGGCCGAGGGGGACGCGCCCGCCGTGGCCGTCGTGTCGCAGCGGAAGCCGGTAGGTCCGCGCCGGGCGGTGCCTCACCGCCAGGACGCGGCCGGGACCGAAGTGCTGTCGGTGGACTACCAGGCGTTGATGGCCGCCGCCGTAAAGGCGGGAGCCGATGGGCTGGGTGCCCGGCGGGCGACGGTGGTGCTGGGCTGGGACAGCGCCTCCACCTCCTGCGTCGAGGGAGCCAGGGCCCGGCTGAAACGGCTGGTGGAACGCGGCTGGCTGGTGGAGGAGAAGCCGGGCAGGTTCACGCTGCCCGCACCGGACCTGGACGCCGACGGCGCTGGGCGGCCAGGCGTCGGCTCATGAGCATGCTCATCGACCACAGGACGACAACTTCGCTGGTGTCGGTGCGGCGCTCGTCGTCGCGGACCAGGCGCCGGCTGCGCAGGAGCCAGGCGAAGGATCTCTCGACGACCCAGCGGCGGGGCAGGACCTGGAAACCCTGGACGTCGTCGCCGCGGCGGACGATGTCGAGGACGACTTCGAGGTGCTGGGTGGTCCAGTCGGTGAGGTGGCCGGTGTAGCCACCGTCGGCCCAGACCCGCGCCAGCCGCCGGAAGTGCTTCTTCGCTTCGGACAGCAGCAGGCGGGCAGCGTCCCGGTCGGTCGTGGAGGCCGGCGTGACCAGCACGGCCAGCAGGAGCCCGAGGGTGTCGGTGAGCAGGTGGCGCCTGCGACCGTTGATCTTCTTCTTCCCGGCGTCGAAACCCCGCGAGACATGGCTGACGGTGGCGTCCGCCTTCACCGACTGCGAGTCCACGACCGCCGCACTCGGCTCCTCATTGCGGCCCTCCGCCCAGCGGACGGCCTCGCGAAGCCGGTCGTGCAGCTCGGCCACCAATCCCGTGTCCCGCCGGCGGGTGAAGAACGCATACACGCGTGGCCAGGGCGGGAAGTCGCACGGCATCGCCCGCCACTTGACGCCGTTGTCGACGAGGTAGCGGATCGCGTCGATCATCCAATGCCGCGAAGTTAAGGCCCCGATGGTGCTGTCAAGGGCTCGGCGAGCGGGATCTTGTAGGTGCACGGGGCTGTGCGGATCAGTCGGTTGTTGCGGGTCCAATAGCAGAGTTGTGCTGTGAGGCTTTTGATGGATGGTGCGGTGGTGAGGCCGAGGCGGCGTGCGATGTCTCGGGTGTGCATGGGTTGATTCGCGTTCGCTGCCAGGACCCGGCAGACCTGCTCCCAACGCCTGGAGGTCGTCTGGCTCGGAGCCTGTGTGCCGGGAAGGGCCGGCGGGTGGACGGTGATCTCGATAGTGCTGATCGGCGTGCTGTCGCGGGGGCGTCCGTCGCGATTCCAGGTGTGGTAGCGGGAGATTCCACTTTTGACGATGCGGGTGGAAAGCCGCATCCGGCGTCTGGGAAGGAGCGTGCGCAGAATGCGGGTGCCGACTTGTCCGACCAGGTCGGAGTAGTTGTTCGGTCCGGTTGTCGGAAGTGTTCCGGTGAGGCTGACGACGGTGTCGCGGGCTGCCTCCAGGGCGGCGGTGAAGCCAGCCCGGTCGGGGTCGCAGCCAGGTTCGGTCTCCACCGCGGTCACCATGATTGAGCGCAATGCCTGGTAGAGGGTGAGAAGTCCCCACACTTTCTGGCAGAGACCCACCGGGTCCTTCGACCGCAGCACCCGGCCTTGAAGGAGGGTATGGCGCAGTGCCAGGTAGGCGGTCTCGATCTCCCAGCGTTCGTGGTAGAGGCGCATCAAGCGGGCGGCGGGGTCTGTGCGATGGTCGGTGAGTGTGGTCAGCAGGCGGTAGGCGTCGCCAAAAGTGCTGCCGTCGACGGTGCGTGCTTCGACCTTGGCCTCGATCACTCGTAGCGAGAGGTTGCCGATGCGGGTGAGGTAGGAACCGTCGGGCAGCAGGGCCAGCACCGGTGGGCGTCGTGTGTTGGTGCAGCGCACCAGGAACTGGGCGCCCTGCCGTGCGATGGCGGCCAGGAGTTCGTTGCCGTCGAATGCGCGGTCGGCCAGAAGGAGCATGTCCGGGGTGAGGTGGCCGGTCAGTTCCCGGGCGTAATCGCTCTCGGCTTTGACGGCGGGGCCGAAGGCCGCCGCGATCAGGGCGCGGGTGCCTGTCTCGCACAGGGTCATCAGCATCAGCCGGGGGTATCCCGCCGGGCCGTGGCGTCGAACAGTACGGCCGAGCCAGGTCCTGTTGCGCTCGTGATCGGGGACCGAGAGGCTTCCGCATCCGTCGAAGGCGACCGTGCGCCAACGGCGGTAGCGCACTCCAGGGGTGGAGGGCTGGGCCAGCGGGCCCGCCAGCACGTCGAAGAGTCGCTGCAGAGGGGCAACGCCCACCCGCCGGCGCAGATCACGAAGTGCCTTCTCGGACGGCTGCGGCACGTTGACACTCAGTCCCGCTACGAGTTTGTCCCATACCAACTGGGCGCCCAGATGCTCGAACAGGCCGAGAGCCAGGACGAAGTAGACCCCGACTCGGGAAGGCAGACTCCGCAGTCGTTTCTCCCGGGCTCCGGTCTCCTCCACCACCGCATCCACCAGCTCCGGCGGGATGACTTGCGTTAACTCACCGATGTGACCGGGCGCGAACACGTCAGGGGTGCCGCCCGTGACAGACTGGGCCACAGGGCCTCTGCTTTCTCAGGAAGATCTTGGTCGATCCCCTGAATAGCAGAGGTCCTGCCACATCTCACGACCCCCTTGACATTGCCATCGGGGCCTTAACTTCGCGGCATTGGTCGATCATCTGCCGGTGGCAGTAGCCCTCCGGGCGGCCGCCCCGGCCCGCCAGCCGTCCCGGCACCGGCAGCAGGTCCCGCACCGACGCCCACTCCGCATCGCTCATGTCCGAGCCGTACCTGGGCCGGCGCTCTGGCCGGTCGGCCGCGTTCCCGAACCTGTGGGCGACACAGTCACACCCAGGAGTGGACGGACTGGACCCGGCACCCACGACCACGCGACACTTCGGCAACAGGGCCTCTTGCTCCTCGCTGGACTCGACAACCGCGAGCTACCAAGAGGCCCTTCTTCCATGCCTGCAGGTCGACCAACTCACCCGATCCAGGACCACGTTCGAACCAGGCCGAGCAGACGAACGGATAGAGAACAGCCAGTTAGGACCACTTCGAAGGCCGGTCCTGGCCCGGCTGGCACCACCACGTCACCCTCGTGACCGCCGCCCACGCATTTCTCACCGAACAGCGTCTGGCCCCAAAAGCACCCACACCGGGCTCACTCTTTACTGGACCCTTGACGCCCTTCAGGACATCCTGAGGTGCTGGACCGGCATCTGCACCACCTGCCAACAACCCTTGCCCAGCAGGCCACACACGGCATCAAGATCGAGACAGACCTAACGGAGTCCTACGAGTGCTCGAGTCCGGGCCCAAACCGTTGCGCAGGACTTGGATGGCCTTTATGGCGTTGTCGTCACCGATCTGCTGGTAGATCGCGATGGCGCGGTCTACGTCGGCCAACGCCCCTTCGGTCTGGCCCAGTTCCCGGCGTGCCCGGCCGAGCGCGGCGTACATCTGCGCCTGCCATTGGGGAATGTTCGAGGCCGGTTCCCAGGCGACGGCCGGCTCGAGTGTTTCAATCGCTTCCCGCCACCTTCCCTGCGTGATGTGTAGCAGGCCGATGTCGCGTGCCGCCGATACCCGTGTCATTCCCGCGATCACGGGCGACGGCGCGGTGGTCGGGTCGGACGCCAGTGTGAGCCTGTGCCTGTAGGCCCGCAGCGCCTCGTCGGGCTTCCCGGTGCGCTCGAGCGCCCTGCCCAGGGTGGACAGCGCGTGCGCCACCATGCCTTCTCGGTCGTTCACGGTGCGGAACCCTCGCATCGCCCGGGCGGCCAGCGGCAGCGCGCCGTGGGCGTCCCCGGCCTTCAACAGCGCCACCGCCAGGTAGGAGTCGGCCCACGCCTGCTGTCGCAGGTCCCCGGCCATGACCGCTTCCGCGTGGGCTCGACGGGCGCAGTCGCTCGCTCCCGCAGTGTCGCCGAGGCAAGTGTTGTGCGCCCAGGAGAGGTAGTTCAGATGCGTTGCGGCGGCGGTGTGGTCGGCCAGCTCGGCGGCGGCGTTGCTGGACAGGGTGAACACCCGGGGCCAGTAGCCCCAGTGGATCCAGCGGTCGGAGAACCAGTGCATGGCTTCGGCCACGTCGACTACCCGTCGCCACCTTCCGGTGACGGCGACCAGTTCCAGCGCGGCGAGCCAGCTGTCAGCCTCGGTCATCAACCATTGCTGTGCGGCTTCAGGGGAGTCCAGCTGCACGCGGTCGTCCCAGTGCTCGGGGAAGGCCTCGTGGTAGTCCGGTTCGAACCAGCGGCCGGCCGCGATCGCTGTGTCCAGCAGCCAGTCCACCGCTCGTGCCTCGACGGCGGCGCGCTCGTCTTCGGGTTCCTCTTGCTCCAGTTGCCGCAGGGCGAAGATCCGGATGAGGTCGTGCAGCCGGTAGCGCGCAGTGAAACCTGACTGGACCAGACCCAGCTCGACCAGCTCGTCCAGGGCGTCCTCCGTGTCGGCGTCCGGCAGCCCTCCCAACACTGAGGCCAGTTGGAGGCCACAGTGCGGTCCCGGCATCAGGGACAGTCGTCGGAAGAGTTGTTGTGCGGCTCCGGACAGCTGTGTGTAGGACAATTCGAAAGCCGCGGTGACCTCCAGGTCGCCGGCGGTCAGTGCGTCCAGACGGCGTTCCTCGTCCTCAAGGCGGGTGGCGAGCCGGTTGGGTGACCAGTCGGGGCGGCTGGCCATGCGGTTGCCGACGATCCGCAGGGCCAGGGGGAGGTTGCCGCAGGAGTGCGCCAGTCGCGATATCGCGTCGGTGGCACGGCCGGCAGCGGGTGGGTCGGGGATCAGGTGCTCCAGCAGGTCGCGGGCTTCCGCGTCAGGCAGTGGCGGCAGTGGGAGTCGGGCCACCCCTTCTAAGCCGGTGAGCAGCCGACGACTGGTGATCACTGTCAGGACCGCGCCGGTCGCCGGCAGCAGGGGGCGTACCTGGGCCTCGTCCGCCGCGTTGTCCAACACCACGGCGATCCGGCGCTCGGCGGCCACGGACCGGTACAGGGCCGCCCGGTCGCCCAGATCGAGCGGCAGCCGATTGTGGGTCGGCGCCAGAGTGCGGATCAGCCGTTCCAGAACGACGCCGGGGTCCAGCGGCCGTGCCTCCAGGCCGCGCAGGTCGACGAAGAAGTACCCGTCGGGGAAACGGTGCGACAGCTTACTGACGGCGTGCACGGCCAAGCTGGTCTTGCCGACCCCCGGCTGGCCCGAGATCACGACGATGGGCGCCGGCTCGTCCGGCGAACCGTCCGTGAGCGAGGCCAGCCAGTCCACCTCCTGGCCGCGGCCGGTGAAGTCGGGCACCGCGCGAGGCATAGCCATCAGTCTCGGGGCCGGTGCCGGGTTGCGGCGCTGGCCGGCGCGGGCGGCCCGCAGTAGCTCGTCGCGACAATCACCGGTCAGTCGTAGCGCGTCCGCGAGTGCGATCACGGTGGCGCGCTGCGGCCCGAGGCTCTCACCGCGCTCCAGGTTGCCGATCGCTCGCACGCTCACCCCGGAAGCGTTCGACAACTCCTCAATGGTCATGTGGGTGGCATGCCGCAGGCGCCGTAAGAGCGCCCCTAACGAGCTGTCCAACGTCCGCTTCCCCGCCGAGTATGCGCGCAGGCATCTTGTACCGGCGGTACTTGTGCCTGCTGTTCTGCCTGGGCATCGATCGTGAGGAGCAGTCTACTTGTCACATCCGCCCCGATCGGGTGGTGAATGCATCTGTCCATAAAGCACCCCCTGCTCACCGTCCGCGTACCTGGCTCCGCGCCCAAGGCCGCAGATCTCAGGGTCGGCGGACCGGCCGATCCGACGAGAACCGATTGGCCTCCGTGCGGCCGGCACCGCGCTCCTGCTCCCGGAAAGGGCAAGTCCAGCATGAGAACCGTTCGAGTTGCCCCCGGCACGCGGCGAGCCATACGGCCCGTCGTGAGCATGACCTCCATCACGGCGATCGCTGCCGCTCTGCTGACCGCCGGCTGCTCCGCGGGCCTCGCCGACAGCACGGCGCATGTGACGCCGACCCCGCCGGCCATCGCGGCCACGTCGACAACGCCCGCCACCGGATACGACGGTCTGACGGGACTTCCGCTGTCCGCCTACGGCACCTCCGAGCAGGACGACGTCCTGCTGTACCGGACAAACGAGGCGCTGGTCGCCCGCTGCATGCAAAACCGTGGGTATACAAGCTATTCAGGCCAGAAGAAGACCCAGACTGCCGCGAAGACGAAAGAAGAAAAAGAAGCGATCCGCCCGGCCGGCGCCTGGGGCTACATCGGCAGTGCGACCGCCAAGCGCCTCGGTTTCCACGTCGCAGTATCCCTTCCAGCCACCCAAGGCCCGACCGGCCAGGAATTGAAGGACTACAACGCCTGCTGGGACAAGGCGGACAAGCAAGTGCCGTCTCTCGCCGGCACCCGGGGGTGGAAGCTCACCCAGGACTTGTTCGGCCAGTCGTTCCAGCAGGCGGCCGCGGACAGCCGGGTCGGCGCCGCGCGTGAACGCTGGTCGGCCTGCATGAGCACGGCGGGACATCCGGCCGACGATCCCGAGGAGCTGGCCAACGGCTTCCTGAACGCCAAGAAGGCGACCGCGAAGGAGATCGCCGCGGCCACGGCCGACGAGACCTGCACGCGGTCATCGAATCTGGCCGCCGTCTACTTCGCCGTCCTCACCGGATACCAGCAGCAGCTCATATCCGCCAACGCCAAAGTCCTGACCGGCTACAAGAAACAGGTTCAGGCGCAGGTCGACCGGGCCGCACACCTCCTGGCCGCGTCTGACACGACCTGAACCAAAGCCTCACCCTCGACTCCGGACGGCACTGTGCCAGACCGCACCACCGTCCGGCCCTCCAGCACGACACGAAAAGGAGAAGTTCCATGAACCAAAGAGCCAAACGGGTGGTCCTGTCCGCGCTGACGACCGTCGTGGCGGCGGCCTCACTCACCCTTGCCACCACGACGCAGGCGTCCGCGATCGACAAGGTACCGTGCAGTTCAGGCGAGTTCCTGCAGATCGACATCCACCCGACCCATGGGCCCACCCAACCCTTGTGCTACGCCAACGCCGGAACCTTAGAATTCGCCAGGGGGTGGTGGATCACGAAGATCTCGACCGGCAACAACCGGGTCCAGTGGCACGGGGACGGAAGGTGGCAGCCCGATACCCCGATCAACAAGTGGACCGTCTTCACCTGGCCGAATCACCCGGGTGGGGTCAGCGTAACCGGAATCAGGATTCTCTGAACCGTCGGTGGCAGCGGGGGGACGGTGGTCCTGTCCGATCGCCGTCCTCGATCTTTGAGGGCCAATCGTTGAGGCCCTCAAAGATCGACGAATTGCAGTGCCGCTGGCGTGTGAGCGAACAGGGCCGGAGCCTCCAGTGGTGGGTAAGCACGGCCTAACCCGCTCGGCCCGAACAGTTGCAATATCCCCTGGCGGAGCTGTGTCCGCAGCCCGGCCGGGAGCTCGCGGGGCCGGTATCCAGACAGCCGCGCCGACGGGACGGCCCGAAAACGACCACACCCGTCCACGTCCACGGCGATCCGTTCCCGGGGACCCGGCGCAGAACCTGTCCCTCACAGGAGCTACGCCGAAATGGCTCCGCAGGGTGACGACCGCGGTCTACGACCACCGCGGCCTGCGGTGTCCGTAGCGTTCCATTCGGCCGCGGCGCTCACGCCGGGCCTTCGGTGAAAGAGTTCTGAGGAGAACACCCATGCATCAGACAGCTAAACGGGCGGCCCTGGCTGCACTGACGACTGTGTCCCTGACGGCTTCCCTCATGGCCGCCACAGCGACGAACGCGTCAGCGATCGACATCGTCCCATGCGGAAACCGTGAATACCTCCACGTCACAGCGCACCTGGGCAGCACCACTCGGGACGAGAACTTCTGCTACGCCAACGCCGGCCAGAGCTCTGTGGGGGGCGTCCAGGACTATTGGGTCACCCGGATCTGGACAGGTAACAACCGCGTCCAGTGGTATGGGGACGGAAGGTGGCAGCCCGAGCAGCCGATCGGCAAGTACACCGAGATGACCTGGCCGAACCACCCAGGTGGGGTCAGGGCATACCGCATCAGGATCCTCTGATCCACCGGCGATAACGGGCACCCGTCAGATCGACCGCCACCCGGCCCGGGCCGTGTCTGGTCCCGCACGGCTGCAGTCGACGTAGTGCATCGGCGAAGGCACCGGTCAGGCCGGTGGCATCGGTGAGATCGACCGACAGACGGGACCCGGCATGGTCGAGCGCCTCGCGCCCGTCGGACGATACGAGACGACGAGCTTGGGGCGCGAGACGGCAGTGTGCACGCGGAAGATGCTTTTCTGCTGGAACGGCAGAATTCTTGGGCAAAACCTGTCGCCCCAGTCGGAATGTGCTTTCTTTTTCCCGCTCAGGATCCGGACGTCACCGCAAGCAAAACACGGAGGGCAAGTGCTCAGCGCCACCGGCTGTACCGCTGGCGTCCAAGGCCGGTGACTCCACCCATATTTGCACACGATACCGCGCCAGGGCGGGTGGCCTGAAATTCCACAATTCCGCATCTGAGCGGCAGCACCACGGCGCTAAGTGCCTGACGATCCCACCCTCGTAAGAGGGGCGGGAGCCGGTTTTCCGAGGTTCCCGCCCCTCGTTTCATTCCTCGTCCGTCTCCGACTGGGTCACCAGCAGCCCGGACCTTTTCCCGTGTTTCCCCGATGGTGCGTTCTGTGATGACCAGGAGCGTCCTGCTGATGGTCCCGCGCAGATGTCCGAGCGGGACGCGATCCTGCACTGCTCCCCGCCCCGCGGGGATGGCCCCTCGACCTTGGCCCGCTCGATGACCACCTCGCCCTGCTCCCCGCATCCGCGGGGATGGTCCCAGACACCCCCGGCCGCCACCGGACCCACAGCCCTGCTCCCTGTACCGCGGGGACGGTGCCCCGGTCGGTTGCATCGGTGCTACGCCCGGGATCCGCTTCCCGCCCCCGCAGCTGCATCCGAGCAGGAGTGAGCCCCGCCAACCCGGCGAACCTTCCCGGTCAGAGTGCTGGTGAGGCCCCCGCCAGGGCGGGGGCCTCACCAGCACGGGGGCTGTCGTTCGGCTACTGCCACCCGTGCAGGGTCAGGGTGCCGGACTGGTTGAGGCAGCCGCGCAGGCCCGCGCCCGGGTACTCGATGATGGGTGCTGTCACGTTGGCTGACCGGGTGGGATGATCTCCGGGTTGATCATGCTGGAGGGGGCTGTTCGCGGGGGACGCGTCGCCGTCGCACCAGGGCCATCGGTACCCGGTCGAGGTCATCTCCCACTGCGTGTGGCCGTACTCCCGCTTCCCGTTGTCCTACCGCGAGGTCGAGGAACTGATGCCCGAGTGCGGCGTGATCGTCTCGTACGAGACCGTGCGACGGTGGTGCCGGAAGTCCGGGCAGGCCTACGCGAACGGGCTTCGCCGCAGGCGTCCCCGGCCCGGCGGCAAAGGGCATCCCGACGAGGTCTTCATCAAGATCAACGGTGCGCAGAAGCATCCGTGGCGGGCTGCGGACCGGGACGGCAACGTCCTCGACATCCTCGTGCAGAACCGCCGCGACAAGGCCGCGGCCAGACGGGTCCTCCGCAGGCCGATGACGAAGACCCGGGCAGTGCCGAGGATGATCGTCACCGACAGGCTCCGCTCCTACAGCGCCGCCCACCACGAGGTCATGCCCTGCGTCGGGCACCGCTCGCACAAGGGACGGACCAACCGGGCCGAGAACAGCCATCAGCCGACGAGGCAGGGCGAACGGGTTGTGAGGGGCTTCCGCTCCGTGGGCGGGGCGCAGAGGTTGCTGTCCGCGTTCAGGGGCATCTCACCCCCCTTCCGGCCTCGTCGCCACCTGATGCCCGCACCTCACCACCGAGCCGAAATGACCGTCCGCCTCACCGTCTGGGAGCAGATCACCGGCGTCACGGACCGACCCGCCACGGCCCGAGCACCGGCCCGGAACCCGGCCCACCACACCTCGACACACCGTCGGACGCCCACACCCAACAACGTGACAACGCCCTTCGGGCTGGTCCGGATCGGTGACGACGGCGACCTCCAGTACACCGTCGAACCGGCGCTCGCCTCCGTCACCGTCCACGGTCCCAAGGACCCCATCGGCCGGGGCGACCGCCTCACGCTGACCGCGTCCGGCGACCAGATCGAGGGCGACAACATCGCCCCGTTCACCATCCCGATCGCGGACCTCGCGTCCCACGTGTGGTCCTCCAGCGACCCGAAGGTCGCCTCCGTCGATCCCTCCACCGGCGCCCTCACCGCCCTTCGCCCCGGCACCGTCACCGTCTCGGTGACCTCCGGCGGCGTCACGGGCAGCGCCCAGGTCGTCGTACGGTGACCTGACATCCGGGGCGTCCGGCGGCAGTGCCGGGCGCCCCGCGATCCTCCGGTCCGACCAGTGGGCGGGAGGGCGGTCCTGCTCGGGGGACAGAGGGCTGGGCTGTTCCCCTGCGTCCGCTGACCGGAGCGGCATCGGTCGGCTTCGACGCTCACCCAGCTCGTCCTGACCGAGATCGGCGAACCGGACGACGCCGAGCGGCCTGGGCGATCAACGAGCCCGCCTCGTCCTGCGTCCCGGGCGACCTTCTCTGCCGCCTTCACCCGTAACTCCTCGCGGCACTGCTGCCGTTCGACGGTCAGCCCGCCCTTCGACCGCCCGCGCTCCGCGCTGCCGCACCGCGGCCGGAGATGAGGGCCCGCCGTGCGCGGTCAGGACCCGGCGGGCAACCGGAAGGGGACCGCGGCACTCCACGGGGCGGGCGGATCCGAGTCCGCCGGGGCCCCCGCGCCCGGCGGCGGCCCCGGTGCCGCGGCGGCGGAGGAGCGTCCGGCCAGGCGGGATCACCCTCCGGACGGCGGACGCGGCGACGGGCCGCGTCCTCCGCCCGACAATCGAGGGCCGCGGCGCGCGTTGCGCGTTTCCCGCCGTTCCGGAATCGACGGCCGTGCGAGGTGGCGTGGCACCAACGCGGATCGTCCGCCGTGCCGGGGCGAGCCATTTCTTGATCGAAAATGCCATTTCAGGAACGGTATTGTGCGTCGTGAATCCCTTCGCTACGATCGCACCCTCACCGGCCGTAAGTCCGCTCATTGCAGGGGGCGATGTGGGTGCGTCAGCGTCAGAATTACTCCCCGAGCGGGATGACTGATGGGCGATGCCGAACGGAATTCAATGCCTTCCGGCCCTGAATTAGCGGAAGGCGAGCGATTATCAAAAGGATCGCCTTCTTCTCCTTTCCGAAGACGGGATTACTCCCTCTTCTGGGTGGCGGGCGCCGTCGACGGTCTCGGGACCTGTGCGTCCGCCCTTTTCCTTCCGCTGATCCTCCTGGGCGCCGGGTACTCGTCCGGGCTCGCCGGCCTCGTCGCCTCGGTGGCACTGGTCAGCGGGCTCGTCGTCTCGCCGGTCGCGGGCGTGTTCGCCGACCGGCTGCCGCGCAAGCCGATGATGTACACGGCGGCCCTGGTCGCCGCGGGCGCCATGGGCTCGGTGTTCGTGACCGTGGCACTCGGCCATGTCGTCCTCCTCCACGTACTCGTCGCGGCCGTCGTCGAGCAGGCGGCCAGCGCCACCTACGGGGCGGCCGCCTCCGGTACGATCCGGCGGCTCGTGCCCCCCGAGGAGTACCCCCGGGCGATCGGGTACCTCCAGGCACGGGACCAGGCGGTCCAGATCGTCGGCCCGACGCTGGGCGGGGTCCTCTACCAGGCGGCGCGGTGGGTGCCGCTGCTCGCGGACGCCGTGTCGTTCCTGCTGGTGGCCGTGTTGAGCAGGGCGATCCGCGCGGACCTGACGCCCGTACGGGAGACGACCGCCCCGTCCTTCGCCCGTGAGCTGGCCGACGGCCTGCGCTTCGTGTGGGCGCACCCCTTCCTGCGCTTCGTGGTCGTGTGGACGGCCGGGGTCAACGCCCTGCTGGGAGCGCTGTACTTCCACGCCGTCTTCGCCTCGCACGCCGAGGGCGCCAGCCCCTCCTCGATCGGTCTCATCCTCACCCTCGCGGGCGTCGGCGGGCTGCTGGGCGCGCTCGCCGCGCCCTGGCTGGTGCGGCGGGTGGCGGCTCCCCGGATCGTCACGGGCGCCTCGTGGGTCATGGTGCCGACGGCAGCCGGGCTCGCGTACGCCTCCCAGACCTGGGCCTACGGGCTGCTGCTGAGCGGGGTGTCGCTGATCGTGCCGTCGGTGGCGGTCGTGCTCCAGACCCGGGCGGTGCTGGTGACCCCCGACGGTCTGCTGGCCCGGATGGGCACGGTGCTGGGCACCGCCGGCCAGGGCGTCGCCGCGCTCGCCCCGGTGCTGGCCGGGGTCCTGGTGGCCGCGTACGGCGGCCGCACGGTCGCGTGGGGCTGCGCCGGGGCCTTCGCCGCGCTGGCCCTGTACGCGACGGCCAGGTCCGCTCTCGTCGTCCGGGAGGTGCCGTGACGGCGTTCTCCCCGCGGACGGTCACGCGCGGCTACGGCGTCTACCGCCCGGTGCTGCCGGTGACCAGTCCCCGCAACCCGGACCGGATGGTGTACACGGGGGACGCCGACGGCCGGTGCGAGATCTTCACCTGGGACCGGTCCAGCGGCGGCGGACGGCAGTTGACCGACCGTCCCCACGGCACGCTGCTGTGCGCCATCGACGGCGACGAGGCCGTGTGGTGGTTCGACGAGGACCGCGGCGGCAGCGGCGGCTGGCGCACCCAGGACTTCGACGGCGGCCCGGACCGCCCGGCGCTGCTCGACGTGCCCTGTGGGCGGCCCGCCGGGCTGGCGCTGACGGAACGGGGCACGGTGGCCGTCGGCATCCGCGGGAGCGGGGGGTTCAGCGTGCACCTGGGGCGGCGCGGCGGCCGGGGCACACCCGTCCTGCGCACGACGGACTCCGCTACCCTGTGCGATCTGGCGCCGGACGGCGGCCTGCTGGCGGTGACCGGCCCCGCGCACTCGGCCCGTGCCGTGACGCTGCTGACCCCGGACGGGAGCACCGCCGCGGTGCTCTCCGGCACCCGGGAACGCACCTGGGCGCTCGGCTTCGCGCCCGCGCCCACCCCGCCCCCGGGCCCCCGGGGCACGTCCGGCCATACGCTGCTGCTGGTCATGCGCGAGCGGGCCGGCCGCTACCACCTCGGTGTCTGGAGCCCCGGCGCCGGACTGGAACTGCTGCCCTGGTGCTCCTTCGACACCGAGACGACCGCCCGCTGGTACCCCGGCCCGGGCAGCGCGCGGGTCCTGCTGCGACAGGACCGGCACGGCCGCAGCAGGTTGTTCACCGCGGACCTGGAGCGCGGCGAGCTGACCCCCGTGCCCACCCCCGAGGGAAGCATCCTGGCCGCGTCACCCACCGCCGGCGGCGACGTGCACTACATCTGGACCGACGCGGTGACCGTGCCCCGCGCGATGTCCCTGTCGGGTGCGCCGCTGCCCGGGCAGAGCCAGTGGCGCGTCCCCCGCTTCGGCCACCGCCGGGACCTGTGGACGCCGGGACCCGACGGCCCCGTGCACACCTTCGTCACCACACCCGCGGACCGCCCCGGACCCTACCCGCTGGTCCTCCTCGTCCACGGCGGCCCGGCCGACCACGACCGAGACGCCTACGACCCCATGGTGCAGACCCTGGTCGGCTCGGGCCTCGCCGTGGCCCGCGTCAACTACCGGGGCTCGACCGGCTACGGGCCGCGCTGGCGCTCCGCGTACTCCGAGGGCGTCGGCCACACCCAGGTCGCCGACCTGGTGCGGGTCCGGGCCGACCTGCTGGAACGGGGCATCGGCCGCCCGGGCGCCGTGGGCCTGTGCGGCACGTCGTGGGGCGGCTATCTGACCCTGCTGGCGATGGGGACCCGCCCCGGCCTGTGGGATGTCGGGGTGGCCATCAAACCACTCGCCGACTGCGCCACCGCCTTCCGGCACTCCACGCCCGCCCTCCAGGCGCTGGACACCTCGCTGTTCGGCGGCACTCCCGACGAGGTGCCGGGCGCCTACGCCCACGCCTCCCCGTCCTCGTACGCCGCCGCCATCCGCTCCCCGCTGCTGGTCGTCGCCGCGCGCCGGGACGCCAAGTGCCCGCCGGAGCAGATCGAGGCGTACCTGGCCGTGCTGCGTGCGGGCGGTGTCCCGCACGAGGTGATGTGGCTGGACTCGGGCCACGACGGCTACGACGGAGCCGACCACCTGGCCGTCATACGACGGTCCCTCGCGTTTCTCGGCGGCGGGCTGCCTTCCGGGCCCGATCAGGCCGAGCCGCCACCACCCCCGGAGAGGAGGTGAACACCATGCAGAAGGACATCATCCACGGCGACCCGCTCGACGGCGACGAGGAGAGCCGCAAGCCGGGCGTCGGCGTCGTCGTCTACTTCCGCTCCGCGGAGGAGATGGAGGACGAGGACCAGTAGCGCCGAGGGGCCGGTCCCGCCACCGTGCGCGGCCGGCCCCGTCCGGAGGACGCCGGCCGGACTCCCCGGCCGGTGCCCCGCCACGGAGGTCGTCAGGCGCCCCGCCCGGCGCCTGACGATTTCCCGGCCGACGCCCGGCCGACCCGTCATGCCATGCACTGATCACATGAGAAGAGGCGAGCCGTGCGCGTACTCCTGGTGAACATGCCCTGGGCCCCGATCGATCTCCCGTCGCTGGCTCTCGGAATTCTCAAGCGCAGCGTCGACGAGCGCGTACCAAACAGCACAGCGGACGTTCTGCACGCGAACATCGAATACGTGGACTGGATCACCAGGAACACGGAATTCACTTTGGAGGACTACTCCTACTACGCACTCGGATCGTATTTCCTGGGCTGCGGCGACTGGGTCTTCTCCTCCGCTCTCTACGACGATCCCGAATGGCGCGTCGCCGAGTTCACCGCGGCGATGGCCAACCGGGTGCCCGGGGCCCGGATGGAGATGACACAGGCCCTGCACGTCACCGCACCCGACTTCGTCCGGCACATAGCGGAACGCATCGTGGAACTCGCCCCGGACGTGGTCGGGTTCACCTCGACGTTCCAGCAGAACACCGCCGCCCTGGCCGCCGCCAAATACGTCAAGCGGCTCGCCCCGCACATCGTGACGGCCATGGGCGGCGCCAACTGCGACGGCAAGCAGGGCGAGGCCGTCCACCGCAACTTCCCCTTCGTGGACCACGTGCTGCGCGGCGAGGGCGAGGTGTCGTTCCCCGCGCTGATCAGGGCCCTGAACGCGGGCGAGCCCCTGTCCGAGGTCCCCGGGCTGTGCTGGCGCGACACGGACGGCACCTCCGTGGTGAACGCCATGAGCACCAAGCCGCTGCCGCCCGCCGCGATCCTGCCGCCGGACTACTCGGGGTACTTCGAGCGGCTCGCCTCGTCCCACGCCCGGAACTGGGTCGAGCCCAAGCTGGTCGTCGAGGGGGCGCGCGGCTGCTGGTGGGGCGAGAAGCACCACTGCACCTTCTGCGGGCTGAACGGCTCGTTCATGGAGTTCCGCAGCAAGAGCCCCGACGTGTTCTACGACGAGATCATGGACCTGGCGCGCAGGCACCGGGTCCTGGACATGTACGTCGTGGACAACATCCTGGACATGGGGTACGTGAAGTCGGTGCTGCCCCGCATCATCGACAGCGGCTACGACCTGCGCATGCACATCGAGATCAAGTCCAACATGCGGCGCGGACAGCTCCAGACCCTGGCGGACGCGGGCCTGATCTTCGTCCAGCCCGGCATCGAGAGTCTCAACAGCCGGGTGCTGACCCTGATGGACAAGGGCGTGACCGGCGGCCAGAACGTGCGGATGCTCCGTGACGCCGCCACCGTGGGCCTCTCGGTCGCCTGGAACTACCTGCACGGCTTTCCGGGCGAGGACGCCGAGGACTACGACGACGTGGTGGACCAACTGGCCGCGCTGGAACACCTGAACCCGCCCGTCGGCCCGTCCTCCCGGATCGCGATCGAGCGGTTCAGCCCGTACTTCGACAACCCCGGGCTCGGCTTCTCCGAACTGCGCCCCGCCGAACCGTACCGGCTCACCTACGACCTCCCCGACGAGGAGATGTTCGACCTGGCGTACGTCTTCGACGTACCGCCCCGGGGGATCGGCGAGGACGTCGTCGAACGGCTCGACGCGGGCATCGCGCGCTGGAAGCGGAACTACGCCGGCAGCCGCCTCACCCACTGCGACCTGGAGGACCGGATCGTCCTGGTCAGCAGGCGCCGGGCCTTCGACTGGACCCGCCTGGAACTGACCGACCCGCGCGAACTGGCCTTGTTCCGGCTGCTCGACCAGCCGCACACGGTGAAAGCGGCCGCGCGCAAGCTGGACGCGGACCACCCCATCGGCGAGGCCGACCTGCTCCGGGTCCTGAAGCGGTGGCGGGAGCTGGGCGTCGTGTTCGAGGACAGCGGGCAGTTCGTGCAGATCGCGCCGCCCGCCCTGAACGAGGAGTTTCTGCGGATCGACCACATGCGGCACACCGCCGCCCGCGAGGCCGAACTCGCCCCGACGACCGCCTGACGACCGCGCCACCGCCCGACCGAGGGACGACGATGACTCCTGCTCTCACCGCCACCGCCCCCTTCACCGTGACCGCCTCACGGGACTACGACCCCGAGGTGGGCCCCCTGCCCGCCATGTCCCTGGGCCGCTACGAGATCGACATGTCCGGCGGCGAGGCCGCCCGGCGGCTATTCGCCGCCGGGGCCCGGCACATCACCCTGCCCCGCCCCGTGGACCTGACGGATGCCGCCGACGCGGCCTGGACGGTCAGAGCGCTGAGCTTCGTGGGCGACCTGACCAGCCTGGCCATCTCGGTCGACTGGCAGCTCCGCACCGGCCCGGACCCCGACGCCTGGCGCCACTTCTGCCACCTCCACCCGCCGACCGCCGTCCTCGGCACCGCGGACCCGGTCGCGACGGCGCTCGCCTGGCGCACCACGTACTACATCTGCAAATGCATCTTCCGGTACGGCCCCGGCTTCATCCAGGTCCGCGACCGGCGCTACGGCGAGCTGCGCCGCTTCACCATCGACGAACCGGAGTACCACGAGGCCGTGGCGGCCCTCGCCGACGGCGCGCCCGCCGACGCGATCCCGGGGCCCGTCCTGGACGACCTCGTCTCCGAGCACCTCGTCCTGCGCTTCGGCGACCATCTGTGGTGGGCACCGTACCGGGTCCGCCGCTGGTCGGAGGCACCCCTGGTGATCTGAGCGCACGGCCGTGGTTGTGCGTCAGCAGCGTGCAGTGAGGACAGACCTGATGACAAACGGTGGACGTGACGCGCGAGATGTCCCTCTCGGCAGCCCAGTCGGCGTCGACAACGCTCGTGATCAGTGCACCGGGTGTGTGGTTCCGCTCCGGACGGGCGCGGGCGCCGGACGCCCGTGAGTGCGTCCTCGCCGTCCGTGCGACGGCTCGCGCACGCAGTGGATGAGCCCGGTCGGGCAAGGGGCAAGGGGCAAGGGGGGCGGAGGCGGGGCGGCGCCCTCTCGCCCGGCCCCGCGGCCGGGCGGGACAGGTACGCTCAGACCCAGCAGCCGTTCACGGTCGCGGCGAGGCCGTCCATCGCATTCTTGATGGCGTCGGGCGCGGCCGCCGAACCGGTCTCGACGAAGGAGAAGACCCGCCATCCGCCGTCGTCGGTGCGGGTCAGGCCGCTCAGGGCGACGGCACCGGTGAGGGTGCCGGTCTCCGCCCGGACCTTGCCCACGGCGCAACTGGAGTTCGGGTCGTCGAGGCGGGCCCCACTTCGGGCCGAGAGTGGAGCCCGCCTCGCCGGCGACCGGCAGGCCTTTCAGGATGGAGCCCAAGGCGTGCGTGTGGCGCGGCTGGGTGAGCAGTTCGAGAATCTGCGCGAGTGTCGCGGCCGGAATGCGGTCGCTGCGGGACAGCCCGCTGCCGTCGAAAAGGCTGTCGTCCACGGCGACCTTCACCGTGCCCAGGCCCGCCTCCTTCAGTCCGCGACCGCCGCCTTCGCCAGTTCCGCGAGGTCCGCGCTGCTGAGCGTGCGGTCTCCGCCGCCCACCAGGGTCAGGGTGCCGTGGCCGTAGACGACCCGGGTGGTGAACCGGTGCTCGGGGCCCAGCACCGTCAGGGCGGCGGTGGCCGTGGCCAGCTTGACGTTGGAGGCCGGCATCAGCGCGGTGGCGCCGTCGTGGTCCCACAGGATCTTGTCCGAGTCGGCGTCGAGGACCACCCCGCTCACCTGGGAGCCCAGGTGTTGGTCGAGTACCCGCGCGTCCAGGCCACGGCAAGACCGGCGCCGTCGACGCCGAGATCGCCGCCCGCGCCGTGCTGTCCGGGCGCGCCACCGCCACGGCCAAGACGAGCGACGGCCCGGTGGAGATGCTGCGGCTGGTCGAACTCGCCAAGGGATCCGCGATCAAGTCCCGCACCCAGGCCATCAACCAGCTCAAGAGCGTCCTGGTCTGCGCCGACTCCGCCCTGCGCGAGGCCCTGGCCGGCCTGATCAACCCGCACCTGATCAAGCGGTGCGCCGCACTGGAAGCTCTGGACGCGACCGGGCCTGCTACAGCTGCCCGGCACACCCTGCGTCTGCCGGCCCGCCGAATCCAGCACCTGACCGAAGAGATCGACGACCTGAACCAGCGGATAGCCGAGGCCGTCAAGGCGAGTTCGCCCGGTCTGCTCGACGTACGCGGCGTCGGACCGGACAGCGCCGCAGCCCTGCTCATCGCCGCAGGTGACAACCCTGAACGCCTCACCAGCGAGGCGTCTTTCGCTGCCCTGTGCGGCACCAGCCCGATCGAAGCGTCCCCCGGCAAGACCCAGCGCCGCAGACTCAACCGCGGCGGCGACCGGCAGGCCAACGCCGCCCTCTACCGCATCGTCCTCAGCCGCCTGCACTGGGACGACCGCACCCGGGACTACCCGCACCGACGCCTCGCCGAGGGCAAGACGCGCCGAGAAGTCATCCGCTGCCTCAAGCGCTACATCGCACCGGAGGTCTACCGGCTCATCGTCCCCACGGGCCCTGCGACAGACCACGGCAGAGCCGTCGCTTGACATCCATAGGGGCATCAGTGCCCCCGCAGATCATCAACCTGGAGCTGGACGAGCCCACACCGGAACGCTGGGCGAGCCAAGAAGACCACGACGAACAGCAGCCGCCCACGACAAGCGCCGGCGCCTCGGGATGCACTCGGCCAGTCAGTGATCGCCGAGCAAGGACGCCAGTACGCTCCATGTGTGGCAGTCGTCGATGTATCCGAAGAGCTCAAGTCCCTCTCCTCGACCATGGAGTCGATCGAGGCCGTTCTGGACCTCGACAGGATGAGGGCAGACATCGCCGTGCTCGAGGAGCAGGCGGCAGCGCCGTCCCTGTGGGACAACCCGGACGAGGCGCAGAAGATCACCAGCAGGCTCTCCCACCTCCAGGCCGAGGTGCGCAAGGCCGAGGCGCTGCGCGGCCGGATCGACGATCTCGCCGTGCTCTTCGAGATGGCCGAGGAGGAGGACGACCCGGACACCCGCGCGGAGGCCGAGGCCGAGCTCGCCGACGTCCGGAAGGCGCTGGACGAGATGGAGGTCCGCACGCTGCTCAGCGGCGAGTACGACGCCCGTGAGGCGCTCGTCAACATCCGCGCCGAGGCCGGCGGCGTCGACGCCGCGGACTTCGCCGAGAAGCTCCAGCGCATGTACCTGCGCTGGGCCGAGCAGCACGGCTACAAGACCGAGATCTACGAGACGTCCTACGCGGAGGAGGCCGGCATCAAGTCGACCACCTTCGCCGTCCAGGTGCCCTACGCCTACGGCACCCTCTCGGTCGAGCAGGGCACCCACCGCCTGGTGCGCATCTCGCCCTTCGACAACCAGGGCCGGCGCCAGACCTCCTTCGCCGGCGTCGAGGTGCTCCCCGTGGTCGAGCAGTCCGACCACGTCGACATCGACGAGTCCGACCTGCGCGTCGACGTCTACCGCTCCTCCGGCCCAAGCTGTAACCCCCGAGATTCTGATTTCATGGTACGTATCACGCACCTTCCGACTGGCATCATGGCCTCCAGCGACAGTGAGCGCTCGCGCACCCGAAACAAAGTCACGGCGATGAACGTCCTAAAAGCCAGGCTGCTGGGGCGGCGCCGTCAGGAGGAGCAGGCCAAGATGGACGCCCTCAAGGACGAGGGTGGCAACCCCTGCGGCAACCAGGTGCGTTCGTACGTGCTGCACCCGTACCAGATGGTCAAGGACCTGCGCACGGAGCACGAAGTCGGCAACCCCGAGGCCGTGTTCAGCGGCGAGATCGACGGATTCCTCGAGGCCGGGATTCGCTGGCGCAGTGAGTGTCATCGTCCCTCGATCTGCTCCTCGGTCAGGTAGGGCCGCGCTCCAGGCGGTCCGGTGGAGGCCAGGCCCGTGCGGCCGCCGTCCTGCCAGAGCCGGTGCCAGTGGTGCACCGGCTGCCGAGTCACGTCCAGGCGCCGGGCGATCCCGGCCTGCGGCACGCCCTGGTCGAACAGGCCCGCCGCGGCCGACCGCCGCTCTTCCCGGTGCTGGCGTTCCCTCGGCGTGAGTCCTCGGATCGTACTCATACCACCGGGATAGCACTCGACTAACGAGCTCGTGCACGGTAAGCGGTGGGGCGTCGGGGCCTTCGAGGAGGCTCCGTGTTCACGTCTGTTGTGCCGGGTTCAGGTCTGCCACCTGCTGATGTGACAGCAGAGCGGCTACGGCCTGGACGGTGTCGCTCATGTGCTCACGGCGGGCGAGCGTCCGCCAGTTTTTCAGGTGGACGATGCCGTGCTCGACCCGGATGCGGCGCGAGGGGTGTGCCTTCCTCTGCCGCTCGTGCATCTCCTCGTACCAGTCGGGGGCATTCTTCTTGAACTTCCGGTGCGGTGGCGTGATCACGCGGCCGCCAGTCTGCGCGCCCAGGCCCTGGTAGCCGGCGTCGGCGAGGATCTCCACCGGAGGCCCTTCGGCCAGCAGTTTCACCAGTCCCAGTTGACGGGCATGGGTGATGTCCGCACAGCTTCCGGGGCGGGTCGGGCTGCAGAACAGCACACGGCCGTCCTCATCGGTGACCACCATGGTCTTGACGGCGTTCTGCTTGCTCTTGCCGGAGATGAACTTGTCGCGATCTCTGCGCCCGGCAGCCGGCCGGCGGACACGGACTTCCGTTCCATCGATGATGCCGGTCCTGCCACTGGCACCAAGGACGTGTTCGGTGCCGCGGGTGATCGTCACCGACAAGCTGCCCTCCTACCGCGCCGCCCACCGCGAGGTCATGCCCTCCGTCGAGCACCGTTCCCACCAGGGCCTGAACAATCGGGCCGAGAACTCCCACCAGCCCACCCGGCAGCGCGAACGCGCCCTGAAGGGCTTCCGCAGCGTCGGCGGAGCCCAGCGGTTCCTGGCCGCGTTCAGCGGCATCTCGCCCCACTTCCGACCCCGCCGCCACCTGATGAACCGCCTCCGACCACCGAGCCGAGATGACCGTCCGCTTCGCGATCTGGGACCAGATCACCGGCGCTGCCGGCCGGTCCACCACGGCCTGAACGCAGGCCCGGACCGCGGGCCCGCCATGTCCGACACACTGGCAGGCACCTGCAAACCCCACAACGTGACAGCACCGTCGTAGGTCCAGTGGTGGGGCATGGGGGCGTCCTGGTGCCATTCCAGGACGGCGGCGGTGGGCCAGTCCTTGACCGGCAGCCACTCGTCGACGATGCGGGCGCCGTTGGTGAGGATGTTGCGGTAGGCGGGGTGGTGGGCGCGGTCGCGGCTCTCGACGGCCCGCAGTCCCATGACCTTCAGGATCCGCACGGGTCGGCCGAGTTTGCGGCGCAGCCGCCGCACCAGGCGGATGGCCGGCACAGGGCGGCCGGTTCGGAGTCGGGACGGCGCGGATAGGGCGGTCGCGCATCGATCCCGATCTTGATGCGGGCACGTTGTCGCCCGTTTTGGCCCAGGGGGAAGATGAAGCGGTGGGCGCCGCGTATGGCGGACGGTACGGGCACCGATCACTGTCAGGGCCTCCCGTAGCCACACCGCGGGATCGCAGCCGGCCCGCGGCACGGGGGCGCCCAGCGCGATCAGCCGGGCCTCGACGTACTGGTGGCCCTGCTCCTGGCGGCGGACCTTCTGCGCGGCTCGGTCGGAAGCGCACGGGTTCGCAGATTCTGAGAAGCGCTCGCGCGGGAACCCGCACCTGTCGACGTCTATAGGTACCGACGCCGTTCGGGTTGCACCGTGCTGGGCCTTCTTCCCCGGCACGTGGTGCACGGTAGGTGGTGGACGTTCGGCTGCATCGTGATGTCCGGTTTCCGCCAGCACGATCGGTGGCTGCTTTGAAGACTCGGCATATGATCTTCACGACCTCCCCGACGCCGGCGATAAGCGCGGACACGCTCATCGCGCTCCTGGTCTTCTTGTTCCCGCTTGCGTACAGCCCGGGCCCGGGAAACGCGTTCTTCGCGGCGATCGGTGCGTCGAAGGGGCTGCGCGCCGCCGTGCCGGCCCTTGCCGGGTACCACATCGCGACCTTCGGTGTGACTGCGGCGATCGGGATCGGGATGGGGGTCACCATCCTGGAGCATCCCTTGTTCGCAAAGGTGCTCAGCGCGGTCGGGAGCCTCTACGTGTTGTGGTTGGCGGTGACGTTCGTTCGTGCCGCTCGGGCGAAGGGAGGGTCCACGGCGGATGCCGCATCGGCCGGGGAGCAGCGGGTCGGGTTCTGGGCCGGCGCGATCGTCCTGCTACTGAACCCCAAGGCGTACTACATCATCGCGGTGTTGTTCACGCAGTTTCTCAGGCCGCCCGCCAACGACGACGTCGCCACGGTACTGGTGATCACGGCCGTGTTCACGCTGAACAACCTCGTCGCCTTCATCGTCTGGGCACTCGGCGGCCGGGCGCTCACCGCCCTGTTCCGCAGTGAGCGGTCGAAGCGATGGATCGACTGTTTGTTCGCCGCCACCTTGATCGGAGTTGCGGTCTGGATGGCGGTACCGCTGTTCACCTGATCAGAAGCCACACATGACTCAGCTTGACTCTGTCGGGGATCTGAGATGGTAGGGCTCAGCTGCCGAGGGTTCGCCAGGACTTTGACCGGGGGATCTCGTGCTGGTCCAGGAAGGTCTGGAAGGCGGTCGGCGGTCTCGGCGAAGAGAGTTCCGCGGTCGCTGACTGGCTGCTGAGTCGTTCGATGTTCACGGCGATGGCCGTGAGTACGTGCTGCAGGTGGGTTTTCGGCTGTCCTCGGTAGCGGCAGCGGCGCATGCCGTGTCCGTGGGCGAACTCGTTGATGGTGCCCTCGACTCCGGAGCGGACCGCGTAGCGGGTCTTCCAGTCGGAGGTCTGCTGCTCGGCGCGGACGCGGAGTTGCAGGTCGCGGAGTTCTCGTGGAGGAAAGCCCACGGTCCGGGCGCTGTCGGCGGTGGTGGTGCAGCGGGTGCGTGCCGGGCAGGGGCGGCACTGGCTCTTGGTGAACCGGGCCACGATCAGCGGGGCGGCGGTGGGTGAGGACGTTGGGTAGGGGCCGTGCCAGCCCGCGCTGGCCTGGCCCTGAGGACAGGTCACCTGTCGGCGGTCGAAGTCGATGCGGAAGTCGTCCCGGTCGAAGCCTTCATTCTTGCGGTGCTGGCGGGTGGGGTTGCCTGGCAGTGGCCCGCTGACGGTGACCTGGTGTTCGCGCTCGGCTCGTTCCAGGTGGACCAGGGAGGTGTAGCCGCCGTCGACCAGGTGCTCGGCCGGCAGTAGCCCGCGACGCGCCAGGCGGGTGTGGATGCCGGGCAGGGCCTGGGCGTCGTTCGTGGCGGCCGAGGTGGTGGCCACGTCTGTGATCACGTTGGTGCTGTCGAAGGCGCACGTCTCGGTGACATGCGCGGCGAACCCCTTCCAGCGGATGATGTGCCCGTGACGGACGTAACGCGCCGTAGTGTCGTAAGGGGAGACGATCGCCGAGGAGGAGGGCGGCAGACCGCCGTCGTCGGCGGTGCGCCACCGTAGGCGGCCTGCCGAATCGCGGTAGTAGCTCTGCACGACGATCTGCCGCAGCGCCTCGGCCTGCGGGCCCGGCCGGTAATCCGGTCCGTACCGGTGGAGGCGTTCCAGCAGCCGGCAGGCGTCGTCGCCGGCGGCGAGGATCCTGGACTTGGGCCGGGTGGGGTTCTTGCCCAGACGGACCGGGCGGCCGTAGCGGCGCCCCCAGTCTTCATCAACCAGGCCGCCCAGCAGATGCGAAGCGGTGCGGGCCACTTCCTCCAGCACGGCACGGACGGCCTCGGTGACCAGTTCCAGCCGAGTCAGGTCGCGCACCGCGGCCAGGACATGGGTGGAGTCGGTGCGCTGCGTGGTGCGTTCTCGTACGAGACCGGCCTACTTGAGACGGGCCAGCGCGAGGTCGAGGAGGCGGTCGGCGCGGTCGCCCTCGGCGAGACGGTCGCGGAAGTCGGCCAGCACACTGTGGTGGAAGCCGGGATCGTCCAGCTCCAGGGCCATGGCGTACTTGAAATCGATGCGGCAGCGGACTGCTTCCGCCGCCTGCCGGTCCGACAGGCCGAGCAGGAACTGCAGCACGCAGACAGTCGCCAGTTGGGCGGGCGACAGACCCGGACGACCGTCACGCGGGTACCAGTCGGCGAAGTCCTCGTCGCACCACAGCCCGTCGAGGCGGTCTCTCACCCACATCGCGGTCGTACCGCCCGGGTTGCTCGCCCGCGCGATCTGCGCGGTCAGAGACGGAACTTGCTCACCGGAACGGGGACGGAGCGACAACGGACACCTCGACAACTGCATCGGCCTTCGAAACAGCCACGAGCTGAGCTTGTTCCGCTTTGACGGACACCATCAGTGTGGTGGTCAGGCCGCCGGGGCGGCTTCGTAGTCGGCGGGACTGCGGTAGCCGAGGCTGCTGTGCAGCCGGTGCAAGTTGTACCAGCCCTCGGTCCGCTCAAAGACCGCGGTGCGGGCGACGGACCTGCTCGGCCAGGAACGGTCGCCGAGCAGTTCGTTCTTCAGGGTGGCGAAGAACGACTCGGCCAGCGCATTGTCCCAGCACTGGCCGGTGCGGCCGACCGACAGCTGGATACCCCAACCGGCTGCGAGCAGGGCGAATTCACGGCTGGTGTACTGGCAGCCACGGTCGGAATGGAAGATCACCGACCTGGCGGGGCGGCGCCGGCGACAGGCGGCCCGCAGGGCCTCGGCGACCGGCTCGGTGCGCAGGTGGTCGGCGGTGGCCCGGCCGACCACGCGCCGGGAGGCGATGTCGATGACGGTGTCCAGGTAGAGCCAGCCCTCGTCGGTGGGGATGTAGGTGATGTCACCGCACCAGCGGGCGTCGGTCGCCGTCGGGTCGGGCCGGAAGTCGCGCAGGACCAGGTCCGGGCGGGTTGCGGCGTGCGGGTCGGGGATCGTGGTGCGGTGCCGCCGCCTGCGGTGCCGGCCGGCGAGCCCGGCGGCCCGCATCAGCCGGGCGATGCGTCTGCGGCCGCAGGCCGTGCCCTCGCGCCGCAGGACGGCGTGGATGCGCGGCGCCCCGTAGGTGCCTCGGGACCGGGCGCGGACGGCGGTGATCTGCTCGGTCAGTTCCGCGTCCTGCACGGCCCGGGGGCCGACGGCGCCGGTGCGGCGGGCATGGAAGGCGGCACGGGAGACCTTCAGCAGTTCACAGGCGCGTTTGACGCGGTGACCTGCCTGCTTCTCCGCCTCGATGAACGGGTGCACGTTCACCGGGTCTCCGTCGCGAAGAAAGCCGTGGCCCGCTTGAGGATCTCCACGTCCTCCCGCAGGCGGCGGTTCTCCCGCCGCAGCCGGGCCGGTTCCTCGCGTTCGTTGCTGGTCAGGCCGTCGCGCTCGCCGGCATCGACCTCGGCCTGCCTGACCCGGTCGCGCACCGCGGTCCCGGTCGGGTCGAAGTCCTTGGCGACCTGGCCGACCGAGCGGTCACCGCGTCGGCACAGCTCGACGATCTCGGCCTTGAACTCCGGCGTGAACGAGCGGCGAGGACGCGGCCTCTTCTTCCCCATGCTCTCCATGATGGACATCATCCTTCCGGGGCCGAAGCCCCTGATCTCTGATGTCCGCCAAAGCGGATCAAGCCCATTCCCCAGCCCGGCCGCCAGAGCCCGGCCTTCGACCAGCTGACCTACACCGCCGACTTCGCCTGGCCCGGCTGTTGGCGGATCGCCGACGCCGGCGGCAAGCCGCCGCGGGCCGCCACCCGCTACGAGCGGGCCAAGATCGCTAGCCTCGCCGCGTGGAACGCGATCCGCGCCGCCCGCACCACCGGTGCGCGGGACGACACTCCGATCACGACCGCGCCCACCGACCACCACGACCGGGCCGCCGAGGCGTCGCACGGCGTCGACCACCCCGGGCGGGACGCCGCACTCACCCAGACACAACGGGCCGCCGCCGTCCACGCCCACCAGCAGGCCGCGATGCCGAAGGAGTACCTGGAGGGCCATATGACCGACCCGGTGACGTGGATGCGCGCACCGGTCAGCCTGGAGCGGCTCACCGCCATCCCCACGCAGCCAACGCCCGTCGCTGTACCACCGAGGACCGGGAGCTCCCGGCCCCGGCCGCCGACCCGGCCGACCCGCGCCGCCAGGAGCACGAGCAACAGCACCCGCAGCCCGACCCCGGTCAGGACACCCAGCCGTGATGGCCAGGAGCCATCCGGTGGGACGGATGACGAAAGCACCGTGCCAGGCGCCGGGACGCGGCCGGCCCCGGGGCCACCCGGTAGCAGGGAGGATGCGGGAGACCGTTCCCCCTCGTCGAGCGCGGAGGATTGATGGTTGCCTCGATCCGCATGAAGCCCCGCAGGATTGCCTGATCGTCGTCGGGTTGGCACCCATTTGGCCTGCCGTGATGGCGCGGTATATGGAGTTCGGTGAGGGTAAGTGGGGGTCGCCGTCTACGTCGGACAAGCCCCTCTTCCACCCCTGAAGGAGCTCCGCTATGTCGGAACGCAATACCGCCATCCGCAGCTTGCACGATCTTGGCCTGGCGGCCTGGTTCGGTGGCTCGCTGATGGGGGCGGTCGGCCTCAACGGTGCGGCCGAGGGCGAAGGCGGCACGGAGGCGACCCGGGACCGGATCTCGTCGTCGGGCTGGGCGAAGTGGGCGCCGGTCAACGCCGCCGCGATCGGCGCGCACCTGTTCGGCGGCGGCGGGCTGCTCGCCGTGAACGCGCACCGGGTCGCCACCCAGCAGGGCGTGGCCGCCTCCACCACGGCCAAAACCGTCGTCACCGCCGCGGCTCTGGCCGCCACCGCCTACGCCCGCGTCCTGGGCAAGAAGGTCGAGCCGGCCTCCTCCATCGACCCTGATGACGCCGAGAAGGCGGCCAAGCACCCCATCGACCTGGACAAGGCGCGGCGGCAGCTGCACCTGGCGCAGTGGACGGTGCCGGCCCTGACCGGATGCCTGGTGGTGCTCAACGCCCTGCACGGCGAACAGCAGCGCCCGAGCGAGCAGATCCCCGGCATGTGGGAGCGGGCCCGCTCCGCGACCCACCTGGTGGCCTGACGCCTCGCGAGACGGATGGGAAGTGATCAGCAGCCACAGCGCCTGCACCTGGTGAACGCCTAATGGCTGTTGTGACATGTCTGCGGCGGCCGAGGGCGCTCGCGCAAAGCTATGGCGGGCCGGGCGGCCGGGGCCTGCCTTCGAGCCTGAACAGGGAGTTGCCATGTCCACACATGCACGTGCCGCACGCACTGCCCGAACGCCGGTACAGCACGCCGCCCTGGTCGTGGGCGCGGTCTTCCTTTTGGTCGGTGTCCTCGGCTTCATTCCGGGCATCACCACGAACTACGACACCATGGAGTTCGCCACGCACCACTCCGAGGCCAAGCTGCTGGGTATCTTCCAGGTGTCCATCCTGCACAACCTCGTGCATCTGGCCTTCGGCGTCGCCGGGCTGGCACTGGCGCGCACCGCTGCGAAAGCGCGGCTGTACCTCCTGGCGGGCGGTGCCATCTACCTGGTCCTGTGGCTGTACGGGCTGATCATCGACCACGACAGCGCCGCGAACTTCGTCCCGCTCAACACCGCCGACAACTGGCTCCACCTCGTGCTCGGCCTGGGAATGATCGCGCTGGGCGCGCTGCTCACCCGCAGGCCCGCCCCGACACGGACTGCTCGCTGACCGGTGCAGTGATCACTTCAGTTCGGCTGCAAGGCTGACTGTCTGGCGGTAGTCCCACGCGGTCCACGCCACAGGGACCAAACCGGTTGATCGGCCGGTCCGGCCGATCAACCACCCGGCCACGAGCATGGGTATGGCGGTAGGCCGCTTACTGGCTCTAACAAAAGCAGTGTGATTGTGTGACTGTCGGCTTGATCGCTCGTTGGTGTGAGTATGGGGAAGTGTCAGTCGCGGCCATGGATCGTGTCGGACGAACTGTGGTCGCTCATCGAGTCGTTGCTGCCCGTGCCGCCACCGAAGCAGGTGAAAGGCCGGCCGCGAGTGCCCGACCGCCAGGCCTTGTGCGGGATCCTGTTCGTCCTGCACACCGGCATCCAGTGGGAGTACCTGCCCCAGGAGCTCGGCTTCGGCTCGGGCATGACCTGCTGGCGGCGCCTGGCGGCCTAGAATGAAGCCGGCGTCCGGGACCAGCTCCACCAGCTGCTGCTGAACAAGCTGCGGTCGAAGAACCAGCGGGACTGGTCGCGGGCGGTGATCGACTCTCCCCCTGGCTTCGCCGGGGCACCCCCACCCACGTCCGGGCCGCACGCAGGGGCCCAAGAGCGGCCCCAGCCCGGTCGACCGCGCACGGCCGGGCAGCAAACACCACATCATCACCGACGGCCAAGGGATCCTGCTCGCGGTGTCGCTGACCGGCGGAAACCGCAGGCGACGTCACGCAACTGCTGCCCCAGCTGGACAAGATCCCGGCAGTGGCGGGAGCTGTCGGCCGGCCGCGCAGGCGGCCCGACATGCTCTTCGCCGACCGCGGCTACGACCACGACAAGTACCGCCGACTCCTGCGGCAGCGCGGAATCCGGCCCGCGATCGCCGAGCGGAGCCAGCCGCACGGCACCGGTCCGGGCACCTTCCGCTGGGTGGTCGGGCGAACGATCTCCTGGCTGCATGGCTTCCGCCGCCTACGGATCCGCTGGGAGAGACGCGACGACATCCACGAGGCGTTCCTCGGCCTCGCCGTCTGTCTGATCACCCACCGGCACGTTCAGAGGCTTTGTTAGGGCCAGTAAGAGGGCATCTGATCAATGTTCATGCCGTTGTGGCGGACATGTCCGTTTCGATTCGCCGCGTTGGCGCGGATTCTCCCGTGAGCTCGCGGGACATTTTGTTAGCCATCGCCCAGTGGATCATCGCCCGGGACCGCTGCGGGAGGGCTTCGTAGTCCCGTGCCAGGCGGCGGTGCTGCATCAGCCAGCCGAAGGTCCGCTCGATCACCCACCGCTTCGGCAACGGTTCGAACCCCTCCGTCCGTGGCCGCTGCACGACTTCCACATCGATCCCCAGACCGGCGCCGTGGTTGAGGATGCTGCTCTGGTAGCCGCCGTCGGCCCAGACCTTCGACACGGTGGGGTGGGCCGTGGCCAGGTCGTCGAGCAGGAGCTTGCCGCCGGTGGTGTCGTGCACGGACGCGGCGGTGACCAGCACGGCCAGGACCAGGCCGAGGGTGTCGGTGACGACGTGCCGCTTGCGTCCTTTGATCTTCTTGCCGGCGTCGATGCCCTGACTGGTCTCGGCCACGTTTGCCGAGGTCTTCACGCGCTGCGCGTCGATCACGGCCGCCGTGGGCTCCCTGCTGCGGCCGTGGGCCCGCCGGGTCCTGTCGCGTAACAGGTCGTGGACCTGTCGGGTGGTGCCGTCGGCTTCCCACTTGGCGTAGTAGTCGTAGACGGTCTTGTACGGCGGGAAGTCGTGCGGCAGGTACTCCCACGGGATGCCGGTGCGGTTGGCATACAGGATCGCGTTGACGATCTCCCGCAGGTCGTGCACCCGGGCCGCCGTGCCGGGTCCGGTTCGCCTGGCTCGCCAGGCGGTGAAGACCGGTTCGATCAAGGCCCAGCGGGCGTCGGAGACATCACTGCGGTACGGGCGACGAGCATTCACACCCCGCCCGACGACCGCCAACACCAGCAGTCACAAAACCATCCCTGACTACAACTACATAGATCAGATGCCCTCTTAGGGCAGAACGCCGTCGGCGTCGACCAGGTCCGCCAGGACCCGGTAGTGGCGCTGCCAGTCCAGGGGCCAGGGGCAGTTCCAGTCCGGGTCGATCGCGGTGAGCTGCGCTGCGCGCTGCTTCGCCCGCTCCGGGTTTTTGCCAAGACCGCCCTTGCGGCGGAGGCTGGCGATGTGCTGTCCGACCGGCACCATCGCCTCGCCCTCACCCCACACGGCGTCCTGACGGGGCGCGAGGTGGCCGGTGGCCCGCCGGTACGACCGGAGCGCAGCGAACTTCGCTTCCCACGCCTCCTCGCCCGGCTCCCAGACCATCCCGGCCTCGGGCGCGTCCAGCAGCTCCTTGCGGTGGGGATCGAGTTCGCCGGCGCGCAGCGTCTTGCGCTGCTGGTGCACCCACCGCCCGAGGGGAAAGTCCTTGGTGACGCCGACCTCCACCTCAGTGCCGTAGGGCACGGCGTACAGGCCGGTGATCTCGTTCTCCCTGCGCCAGCGCAGCAGCGCCTCGTAGCCCTCCAGCCACGCCAGGGACTCCGGCCGGTACACCCGCGTACGGAGGAAGGCCGCGATGGTCGCGGCGTCCCGGGGAGTGGAGAAAAGGAGCAGGGCCGCCTCGGCAGCGGCGTCGGTGCCGTCCTGCTCCTGGTCCTCGCCGTCACTCTCGCCGCCGGCCCCGACGATCCGCCCGTCCTCACCGCGCCTCACGTGCACCTTGCGCTGCCCGTGGGTGCGGGCGCGGGAGGCGAGCTGCTCGACAAGTCCGCTCATCATACGAGCGCAGGCCCTGGAGGCCGGCTACAGGGGGCGGAGCGAGGCGGAGGCGACCATGTCGGTGAGGTCCTCGCCGGGAGCGGCCCACTCCGACCCTCAGCGGGTGCCGAGGGCCTCCAGCACCTGGGCGCCTACTTGGAGCGCGTGGTCGACATCGCGTGCCAGATACATCAGGTCGACGAAGGCGTGCTCGACGCCGGCCTCGCCGTGAGCCCGCTTCAGGGCGTCGGCGATGTCGTCGACCGTGGTCTGGGAAGAGGGGTTGACGCGCAGGATCACGTCCAGCTCCTCGGGGGCGCGCCCCGCCCGGCGGGCCTCCGCGCGGATGCGTGCCATCGGCTCGGCGACCGAAGCCGCGGGGTCGAAGCCGCCGGGGAGCGCGGCGACCGGCAGCCAGCCGTCGGCGCGCAGGGCGACCCGCTGCACCGCGCGCGGCGCGAAGCCCGCCATGTAGACCGGAGGGCGAGGGCTGCCGACCGGCTTGAGCTGCACGTGGCTGGGAGGAATGGTCCACCGGGAGCCCTTGTGCTCCACGGGGTCGCGGGTCCACCAGGCCTCGAGGATGTCGAGGCACTCGTCCAGCCGGGCACCGCGCTCGTTCATCGGCA
The DNA here is from genome assembly GCF_008704515.1 of Streptomyces viridosporus T7A. Taxonomy (NCBI): domain Bacteria; kingdom Bacillati; phylum Actinomycetota; class Actinomycetes; order Kitasatosporales; family Streptomycetaceae; genus Streptomyces; species Streptomyces viridosporus. The sequence goes on along the minus strand of NZ_CP023700.1, from coordinate 366,850 downwards.
CACCCGCAGCCTGGTACTCCTCGGGCGACCAGCCGGTGCCCAGGCCGACCAGGAGCCGCCCGCCGCTGAGCCGGTCGATGCTGGCCAGCTGCCGGGCGAGCAGGGCCGGCGGGTACCAGGGGGCGTTGAGGACATTGCTGCCGAGCAGGACCCGGTCGGTGACAGCGGCCGCAGCGGCGAGCCAGACGAAGGGGTCGGCGGCGGTACGGAACTCCTCCGGGACGGTGTCCCCGCTGCCACCGTAGCCGACGCTGGGAGACACCGCTGTGAGCAGACGATCACCAACCCACAGGCTGGCGGCGCCGAGCGCCTCGGCCTCCCGCGCGAAACGGGTGACGTCGGTGGTCTGGAGGGCCTGCGCGCCGAACTGCGGCAGTGTGAAACCGATGCGCATCGTGCGTCCTCTCGCGGGGGGATAACGGCAACGATGTTCGTTGAACTTTTCATCTTGCCGTAACCCGGGTCGGTTCCTTGGGTGATGCATACATCTCTGTGTGTCATGCGGTCTGGAGACCCGATATCGGTGACGGTTTCCTGATCCGGCCGTCAGCGGTGAGGCGCCCTGGCAGGCGCCCTCGCTGCCCGGCGTTCGGAACGGCGCCGCGCCCGGTTTACACCGCCATGCCCACCGCCACGGATCTGTCAGCGATTCGCCATGCACCCGCCGGATGGCGGTGCCGTGGCGGATCCCCGGCGGGCTCCTGGCGGATGGTCCGCCGGATGATCGGCGGGTTCCGCCTGCCACGGAAGGTAGCGGCGAGGCGGCGCGAGATGAGCACAAAACCCCTTGACCGCCCGGAACCGCGCTCGCCGAAGCCCTGACCGAAGCCCGCGCCGCTGGCGCTCCGACGACTCAGACGGACGACGACACCAAGCCCGACTCGCCTCGTGCCGTGGACGCCCTGGAAGCCGCTCTGCGGGCCCAGAAGCAGGTATGGGCAGCCCTGGCACCGGCCGCCGTCACGCGCAGGCCATGCAGCACGACCCAGACCGCACACAAGCCCTCCTGGAGGAACTGGAGCGCCAGGCCGTGCGCACCACCAAGCGCGCCCGCGCCGCGCAGTAGGCGCCGCCGCCGTGCTGCCAGCGGCGGCGGCACCGAGGGGCCCTCGACATCGGCGACAGGTGAGTCGTTGAGCCCCGCCCGTCCAGAGTGGTCCGCAGCGTAGGCACGTGCCAGCAGGGCACGCCTAAACGGCTTAGGCGCCGGGTGCGATGGGTCGGGTACGTGTCAATGGAGTGTTCGGCAGGCGTCGTCGGCCGCTGCTGGCCGTCTTCCTGCTGGCCGTGGTGGGGGCGTGTGACGGTCCGCCGTTGACACCGGGGTGGCACCGGTACCGGATTTCACTGTCATGAGGCGGTGTATCCCCAGGTGGTTCGCTGACATGAAACCGAGAGGCCGCAATGCAGGGGGCCGGTGCCGCGCGCCGACCGGCAGTTCCCGGAACGCCGCGTCGGCGGTCTGCGGCGTGCTCAGCCGGCGTTCCCACCCTTGACGGATCCGGTCGGAGCTCAGAAGCCGGGCCACCACGGTCGGAAGCGTTCGCGGTCAGTGCCGGCGAGGTGCTCGAGGATCTGCCGGCTCTGGGCCCCCCGGAACAGGGGCCGGCCGGACTCGGCAAGAAAATCACGGATGTCCTCTCCGGCGGAGATGAAAGACCGGGCGAAGAGGAAGTCGTCTCGTGGAAGAACCTGATCTGTTCCGCATCGCGCACCAGCACACCGTGGGACTCCACAGGCCGACCTGGTGTCGGGCGACCCCTTCGAGTGGGACCACCGGCGCCGGAAGCGTTTCGCGTTCACTGATTCGGAGGCGCACAGCGGGCCCGTGATGCCCGATCATGGGAAGTTTCGGACGGTGCCCCCATCGTCTCGGGGCACCGTCCGACGTCCCGCGGGACGTCGGCATGGCATTCAAGGAGGAATGATCATGAGTCGCATATTCGGAAGGCGGATCGCCACCGCGGCCGCCTCGGTGGCTGTCGCCGCGGGCGCTGTGCTCGCCGCAGGCGGTACGGCCTCGGCATCGCCCCACTCCGACGCCCAGCGCGTCGGCACCGGCTCCTACGCCACGGACAACGACCGGCGCGACCGCGATAACAACCGCGACCGGCACGACCGCGACCGCGATAACAACCGCGACCAGCGCGACCGCAACAACGACCGCGACCGGCACGACCGCGACAACGACCGCGACCGGCAGGACCGCGACCGCGATAACAACCGCGACCAGCGCGACCGCAACAACGACCGCGACCGGCACGACCGCGACAACAACCGCGACCGACACGACCGCGGGGACAATCGCCGCTGACGGCGAGGGGCCGAAACCACCGGTCCGCTGATCAGCCGCACGCACCGTCCGCATGGCTCATGTCCGAGCAACCGACGTCGCGTATGAGCGACCGTGGGCGAGACGACAGTAGGTGACCGGACGGGATGCGCCCATGCCACCAGGGGCGGGGTTCGGTGCGACTGCAGGCGCACCGAACCCCGCCCCTGGCATGCTGTCGCCCGATGCGCGGGCGGCACCCGCACCAGGGCCGCCGAAGGAAGCGTCCGGAGAGAGCCTCGGGTCTGTCACCCCCGAATTCCACGTCGGCACAGGCCCCGCCCGGGTCCGCGATGGACTCTGGGACTCCGTGGTTGCCTGCGCGGGAGACGGCACGGCGGTGCTGGCGTACCCCAGCAACAACGAGCAGGGCTTCGAACTCCGTACGGTGGGTGGGATTCCCTTGGCTGCTCGGCGCAGATAGGTGGTGCATGTGGTATCGACGACCAGAGGGTGTTCCGCCGTCAGGTGCCGGCTTCGTCGTCCGGTCCGGATGACAGGACCGCGTTCAGCCTGCGCCTCAAGTAGGTCCGTTCGGGTTCGGTGCCGGCCAGGTCGAGCGCTTCCCGGTAGGCCGTGGCGGCCTCGGGCAGCCGGCCGAGCTGGTGCAGCAGGTCCGCCCGGGCGGCCGGGTAGGGGTGGTAGCGACGCAGTAGCGGCTCGTCGGCCAGCTCGTCGAGCAGGGCCAGGCCCGCCTGCGGTCCGTCGCGCATCGCCACCGCCACCGCCCGGTTCAGGGCGACGACGGGGAGGGGGTGAGCTGGAGCAGCACGTCGTAGAGCGCTGCGATCTGTGGCCAGTCGGTGGTCGCGAGGCCGATGGCCTCGTCGTGGAGGGCTGCGATGGCGGCCTGTACTCCGTACGGGCCGGGTGGTCCGCCGGTCAACGCGGAGACCGCCAGGCCGCTTCCTTCCTCGATCATCGTGTGGTCCCAGCGGCCGCGGTCCTGATCGTCGAGCAGTACGAACTCGCCATTCGGGCCGGTCTGGGCCTCGCGTCGCGCGTTGAACAGCAGCATGAGCCCGAGCAGGCCGGCGACTTCCCGCTCGGCGGGGTCTACTTCCGCGACGGCGGTCGCCGCGCGACCCGCACGACGTCCTGGCGGAACTCCTTGGGATAAGCCTTGGGCATTGCTCCATCCTTCCAACCTGCCTGATGGCAAGCCAGGTCAGATGTCACCCGATCGTGCGGCAGACCCGACCAACCCCCACCTGCTCGTCAGCCAGCGAACCGCACTCGACCCCGACCACCCACCGGTCAGCATGACCATGCTCCACAGACACCTACCCGAGGGGTTCACGCTGGACGGCCTGCGGCAGGACCGGATCCTCAACGAAGCGTTCGACATGGGCGATCCGCTGAAGCTGATGCGCCTGTTCGGCATCACGGAGAAGACCGCCATGCACTACGTCGGCGTGGCCCATCCGGAGAAGACCGCCCAGCTTCCCCGGTGACGGCCGGTGCGAGAACGACAGCGGCGGGGCCGCCCGGAGTTACCGGGTGCGCTACACGCTCGCCACGAAGCTGGAGAACGAGCTCGTCGAGGCTGCCGACGAGGAACAGCTGAACAAGACGATCGCCCGCTACGGCCGCGCGTCGACCCGCGCTGACGACATGACACGGGTCGGTGACGGAACGGCTCGACTTGTTCCAGGTGGAGTTCCATCAGCCAGCAGGGCCCGACCCGACTCGGCGGTCATGCCGGGCGCAGGGGCTCGAGCAGAGTGAGCGCCGAATGAGCCGGTTTTCCCTCCGCCGGGGGCATGGCGCTGAGGCTGCGCAGTCGTTCGTTGCGCTGCTCCAGGGCCTGGGCGGTGGTGGGGAAGAGGGTGGCGCCGCCCTGGCTGACCAGCCCCTGGTTCGCGGTCACGAACTGCCGGGTGTCGCGTTCGTAGGCGGCGAAGCCCGCGCCGTGACCCCGGTCCGCGAGGCAGCCGGCGAGCATGTACGCGCCGACGAGCGCGAGGCTGGTGCCCTGACCGGTGAGGAACGAGGGCGCGTATGCGGCGTCGCCGACCAGCGCGACCCTGCTGCTGGACCAGCGGGGCATGCGGATCTGGCTGACCCCGTCGAAGAACAGGTCCTCCGCCTCGCGCAGGGCGGCCAGCATGCCCGGGACCTCCCATCCCGCGTCGGCGAAGACCTTGGCGACCAGGTCGCGTTGGGCCTGCGGGTCCCGGAACGCGTCCATGGGCGGCTCCGGCCGGGCGAAGTTCAGGAAGGCGTGCACTTGGTCGTCGTCCCCCACGGCGTAGAGAGCCGCGGCCCTGCCCGGGGAGTTCCACATCACGGTCTCGTGGGAGAGCCCGAAGGTGTTGCGCATGGTGAACACGGCGAAGCAGTAGCCGAGGTAGCGGTGGAACTGCTCTTCGGGACCGAACAGCATCTCCCGGGTGCGCGAGTGCATGCCGTCCGCACCGAACACCATGTGGAACGTACGGCTGCCGCCCCCGCAGAAGGTGACGTCGACCCCGTGGCCGGACTGGTCGAGGGTGTCGATGGAGTCGTTGAACAGGAACTCCACGTCGTCACGGACCGCCGTGTACAGCGCTTCCGTCAGATCCCCGCGCCGTACCTCCAGGTCTCGTTCCGCGACGCCGCCGGTGACGGCATGCGGGTGCAGGGAGGTCACCTCGCTGCCGTCCGAGTCGAGGAAGGTCAGCCGGCGCACGTCGATGTGCGCGTCCCGCAGCCGCGGCAGGATCCCCATCCTCCGGACGACTTCCAGTGCGGTGCCGCGCACGTCGATGGGATAGCCACCCCCACGCAGGGTGGGCGCCTTCTCCACGACCGTGACCGCGTATCCGTAGCGGTTCAGCCAGAACGCGAGGGTGGGCCCCGCGATGCTAGCCCCGGATATCAGGACCTTGCGCCTCGGCGTGCCACAGACATCCGTCAGCTGATCGGTGAGGGTCATTCCTTGACTCCTTTGGGCATGGTGCGAGTGACGAACAGGGCCAGCGACGTGACGACGCCGGCTATGACGAAGCCGCTGACGTAGGCCGATTCGGCCGCGACCTCCGACCCGGAAGGGGTTGCGGCGGTGAGGAGCGCACCACCGAGCTGCCCGCCCACGGCGTAGCCGAGTACGCGGCTCACCAGGATCAGGCTGGTGGCGATGCCGGTGTCCTTGGCATCGACGGCCGTGGCGATGCTGGTCATCATCGCCGTGACGCACAGGCCGTTGGCCAGCGCGATCAGCGCCTTGCCGACGACGACGTGCCAGACCTCGGTGTGCACGGACGCCAGGACGACCAGGGAGACGGCCATCATGACGACCCCGGTGTTGACCACGGCACGCGAGCCGAAACGCCGGTCCCCGATACCGCCGAGCGGCCCGGCCAGCGTCGCGGCGACGGCGCCGGGCAGCAGGAAGAAGCCGATCTCGGTGGCGCTGGCGCTGAATCCGTACCCGTCGCCGCGCTCGTCGAGCAGCTGCGGAACGAGATAGACCGCCATCGAGGTACCAAGGCAGATCACGAATGTCAGCGCACACGCCTTCCAGATCGCGGGCCGTGCCAGCATGTGCAGATCGATCATCGGAGAGGCCGCACGCCGTTCGACGGCCACCCAACCGGTGACGAAGACGGCCAGAAACACGACGAGGGCGCCGAGCACGAGTGGTTGCGAGGCCGCTTCGGGCGCCAGCGCGAGTACGAGCATGAGCGTGACCAGCATCCCGCCCAGGAGCAGCAGGCCGGGCCAGTCGATGCCGGCGTCGTCCGACCCGCCCGGCTGGTCGGACGGCATGAGCCTGTTCACGAGCAGGGTGGCTCCGATGACCGCGATCGTGGGCAGCGCGAACATCCAGTGCCGGGAGAGCTCTTCCGCCACCGGCCCGGCCGACAGCATGCCGACCATCCCTCCCCCGACGAAGAGTCCGCTGACCACCCCGATGGCGACCTTCGACTCTCCCGGGGGCAGGTTTTTGCGCACGACGATGAACGACAGGGGAAGCGCGCCCACCATCGCCCCTTGCAGCACCTGCCCGAGCAGCAGCACGGGCAGGTTCGGGGCCAGGGCGGACACCGTGCCGCCGACCGCGACGACCGCCATCAGCCGGATCAGGACCCGTTTCCCGCCGTAGCGGTCGCCGAACTTGCCTGCCAACGGCGTGATGAGTGCCCCGGTGATGAGGAGCACGATGCTGAGCAGCGCCCCTTCGGACTGGCTCATGTCCAGTTCGCGTTCCAGGAGCGGGATCGTCGGTGACACCACCGACTCCAGAGCGCCGGTGGACAGTGCCAGTAAACCGAGGGCTCCGACAGCGGTCTTCCCGATGGGGACCGGGGGAGCCAGGGTTGTGGTCATGAGTGTCCTTTCCGTCATTGCCGGGTGAGGAAGGGGGCAGCGGGGGCGCGCACGGCATGTGGCGCTGCCGCCCCGCGGCTGGTGCCGGACGCGGGTAAGGGTCGCCGCGGCACGGTGTGCGCTGCTCCGCGGCCCGAGAGATGGGAGCCGATACGGGGTGGGAGCCGGGTACGGGGGCCGATGCGATGCCGGCTGCCGCCCCGGATGGGCTAGGACCAGCGGCGCAGCGCGGCCCGGGCCGGCAGTGTGACCGCCAGCAGGGCCAGGCCGCCGGCGGCGACCGCGAAGCATCCGTACACCAGCGGGGGCACGTACGGCATGTCACCGGTCACGCCGCTCATCATCGGGATCAGCGTGGCCGCGGCGATCGCGGAGCCGAGGACCAGGCCCACCACGGCGACCAGCAGGCCCTCCCAGCGGAGCATCGTCATCACCTGACGTCGGGTGGAGCCGACGAGGCGCAGCATGCCCAGCTCGCGGCGGCGGTCCAGGACCGTCATCACCAGGGTGTTGACCGCGGCGACGGCGGCGAACCCGCCGAGGACCGCGGCCATGGTGTTGTTCATCCAGGCGCCCAGCTTCGCGTCGCGGTTCTGCTCGGTGGCGTAGCCGGAGGCGTCGGTGACCTCGCCCAGGGCGGTGAGCGACTTCTCCGAGCCGCCCCGTACCAGGAGCGTGCTGTCGAAGCCCGAGGTGACGTGCCCGGCCAGGGACGCCCGGTCCATGGTCACCGTGGCCAGGCCGAGGCCGCGGCCGTAGACCGCGACGATCTCGGGGCTGACCTCCGTCCCGTCGGGGAGGTAGAGCGGGAGCCGGTCGCCGACACCGGCGTCCGCCGAGGTCGCCAGGGTCTTGCCGATGGCGATACGCCCCTCGCCGAGCCGGTCGAGGCTGCCGTCGCGTACGTCCAGGTCCTGCACCTTCGCCAGCTCGGCGCCAGAGCCGGTGACGCCCTGGGTGGCCGCGCCCTGGAGCGACTTGAACTCGCCGGAGCCGGTCGGCACCAGCACCTGCGTGTTCAGCAGCCCGACGGCCGCCTCCACGCCCGGCGCGCGGGCGGCGCGTGCCGCCGCGTCTACCGGGAGCCCGGCCGGGTCCGTCACCACGTGGTCCGCGGTGATGCCCGCGCGCAGCTGCTTGTCGGCGGCGTGGGTCTCGCTCGTGTGCATGAACACGAGGGTCGAGGAGAAGGCCACGGCGAGCACGATCGGGGTGATCGCGGAGGCGAGGCGGCGGGCGTTGGTACGGGAGTTGGCGGCCGCGAGCTCGGCGGACGGGCCCGCGCCGCGCAGCGGGAGGCCGAACAGGCCGGCGCACAGCCGTGCCACCAGCGGGCCGAGCAGCCCGACGGCGAGCATGAAGAGCATGACGACGCCGAGGGCGGCGCCGGCCGCGTCGTCCCCGGCGGAGCGGGCGGACACGCCGGTGAGGATCGTGCCTCCGACGAGGGCGCCGACGCCGAGGAGGGTACGGACCAGACCGGGCCGCAGCCGCTCCACCGACGCGTCCGACAGCGCCTGTCCGGGCTCGATCTTCGCGGGCCGGCGCCCGGCCATCCAGCCTGCGCCGAGCGCGGTGAGCAGCCCCATGACGACGGCGGCGAGCAGCGGAAGCCCGGAGACGTGCAGGTCCACGGCGCGCGGGATGACGCCCCGGTCCTGGAGCTGCCCGAACCACCAGTGGGCGAGCCCGATGCCGGGCAGGCAGCCGATGATCCCGGCGAGCGGCGCGACGAGCAGTGCTTCGGAGGCGACCGCGCGGCGGATCTGCCGCGGGGTGGCGCCGACGGCGCGCAGCAGGGCGAACTCGCGGGCCCGCTGACCGACCGAGAGCGCGACGGTTCCGGCGGCCGTGAAGACCGCGACGATGGCGGCGATGCCGCCGAAGGAGCCGCCGATTCCGAAGAGCGTCACCTTGGCGTACCCGAGGCCCGGGTCCTCGACGGCACCGCGGTCGTCGCCGGTGTGGACCTGGACGCCGGAGTCGGCCAGGGCCTGCTTCACGGCGCCGGCGAGGGCGTCGGCGTCGGTGCCGTCCTCCGCCAGCACGACGACGGCGTCGGCCTTGCCGGGATGCCCGGCGAGCATGGGGGCCTGGGTGTCGGCGAACCAGGTCAGGGCACCCGCGTCGCCGGAGCCGCGGGCGGTCTCCGCGGGGCCGGCCTCGGCGACGCCAGCGACGTGGAAGTCCTGCCGGCCGGCGGCGGTCTCCAGTACGACGGTGTCGCCGACCGCGGCGTGCGCGGCGCGGGCCGTTCCCGCGTCGAGGACGACTTCCCCCTCGCGGGGCGCGGAGCCGGTGGTCAGCGAGGTGCCGGTGAAGGTGTGCGAGCCCCATCCGTGCGCGGTGAGCACACCTCCCGGAACATTCAGTGCACGGGCGCCGGCGTCCGTCGCGCGCACCGGGAAGGTGAAGTCCGCGACGGCGGTGGCCGCACCCGGCGCCCCGGCGGCCTTCGCAGCCAGCCCGGCGTCCATCCGTGCCGTGTCCGGCAGGGGCGTCGCCTCCTTCTCGCGGTCCTCGCCGCTGCCGGTGACGACGTACTTGTTCTGGTCCGCCGCCGCGACGACCGGCGCGTTCGCGTACCGTTCCGGCGGCACGGAGGCGCGCAGGCCGGTCTCGAGCAGGATTCCGCAGGCCGAGACGATCAGTGCGGACATCAGCAGCGCGAGGAAGGTCCCCGCGAAGGACGCGGGCTTGAAGCGCACGGCCTCACGGGCGAGGCCGTTGGGGCGCCTCATGCCGCCACCCCCGCCATCGCACCGGAGCGGGAGGCGCGCGAGGTGAGGGCGGCCATGCGCGCCGCGATCTGCTCCGCCGAACCGCGCTCCAGGCCGCCGGTGAAGACGCCGTCGGCGAGGAACAGCACGCGGTCGGCCCAGGCGGCCGCGGCCGGGTCGTGGGTGACCATGACGACGGTGGCGCCGAGGGCGTCCACCGCCTGCCGGAGCAGGCCGAGGACCTCGGCGGCGGTAACGGTGTCGAGGGCGCCGGTGGGCTCGTCGGCGAAGATCACGTCGGGGCTGGTGACCAGCGCGCGGGCGATGGCCACGCGCTGCTGCTGGCCGCCGGAGAGCTTGCCGGGCCGGCGCCGCGCCTTGTCGGCGAGCCCGACCCGCGCGAGCACCGCCTGCGCCCGGCGGCGGTCCTGGCGCCGCCCGGCCAGGCGCATCGGCAGCAGCACGTTCTGCTCCACGGTCAGCGACGGCAGCAGGTTGAAGGCCTGGAAGACGAAGCCGAGGCGGCTGCGGCGCAGCTCGGTGAGCTGGTTCTCGCCCATGCCGGTGATCTCCGTGCCGCCGAGGCGCACGGAGCCGGCCGAGGGCCGGTCGAGCCCGGCGGCGCACTGCAGGAAGGTGGACTTGCCGGACCCGGAGGGGCCCATGACCGCGGTGAACGTGCCGCGCGCCAGCGCGAGGTCGATGCCCGCGAGCGCGTGCACGGCACCGGCGCCGCGGCCGTACCGCCGCCGGACGCCCCGCAGTTCGACGGCGAGACCGGGGGCGGTGGCCGGAACCTCCGCCTCCGGCCGGTCGTCCGCCTTCTGCCGCTTGCCGCTGCGTAGCTTCATGTCCCGTCTCCCTCTCACGTGCACTTTCTGTGACGGGTGAAGAGTGCGGGGACGGCTGAGCGCCGGGCGTCATACCGGGGAGCCAATGTGGGGGTGCTACCACGGTAGGGGGTGGAGGAGGGGCGGGGGCGGTCCTACTCGCCCGGAGCGACCAGCCCCGACTCGTAAGCGAAGACCACCGCCTGGGCGCGGTCGCGCAGGTCAAGCTTGGTCAGGACGCGGCTGACGTGCGTCTTCACCGTCTGCTCGGCCAGCACCAGCGTCTGCGCGATCTCCCCGTTCGACTGCCCGCGGGCCACCAGCGTGAGGACCTCGGTCTCGCGTTCCGTCAGGCCTTTGAGCCGCAGCGCGGGCTTGCCCCGGACGGCGGGACGCTGCTTGGCGAAGTCCGCGATGAGGCGGCGCGTCACGGAAGGGGCGAGCAGCGCGTCGCCCGAGGCCACGACGCGGACCGCCGCGATGAGGTCGGCCGGCGGCGCGTCTTTCAGCAGGAAGCCGCTCGCGCCCGCCCGCAGCGCCTCGTAGACGTAGTCGTCGACGTCGAAGGTGGTGAGCATCAGGACGCGCGGCCGGTGTGTCACACCGGGTGCCGGCTCCAGGAGGCGGCGTGCGGCCTCCAGCCCGTCCATCTCGGGCATCCACACGTCCATCAGCACGACGTCCGGGTGGGTACGCCGGCTCAGCTCGACGCCCTGCGCGCCGTCGGGGGCCTCGCCCACCACGTCGATGTCGCTCTGGGCGGCCAGCAGGGCGGCGAAGCCGGCCCGCACCATGGCCTGGTCGTCGACGATGATGACGCGCGTCGTCAGATGAAGTCCTTTTCAGTCAAGGAAGTTCAGGGGAAGTTGGGCGGCGACCCGGAAGCCGCCGTCCGGTAGTGGCCCCGTGTCGAGGCTGCCGCCGACGAGCCGCACCCGCTCGCGCATGCCGACGAGGCCGTGCCCGGTGCCGCCCACCTCGAGCGGCCCGTCGGGTGGCTGGGGCGGCGGTCCGTTGACGACGAGGACGGTGAGCCGCGCACCGTCCTGCGGATCGGACTCCGTTACCGACAGCGACACCTGCGTGCGGGCACCCGGCGCGTGCCGCACGACGTTCGAGAGAGCCTCCTGGACAATCCGGTACGCGGACAGGCCGACCGCCTCGGGCACCTCGACGTCGCAGGGGGTGAACTCCACCGGCCCGCGGGCCCTCGCCGTCACTTCCACCAGCTGCCCGATCTACGCCAGGCCCGGCTGGGGCACGAGCTCGCCGTGTGCCTCCTCGTTACGCAGCACGCCGAGGAGCCGTCGCATTTCGCCGAGCGACTCGCGCGCGGTCGCCGCGATGGACGTGAACTCCTCCCGCACGTCCGGCGGCAGCCCGTCCAGACGGTACGCCGCGGTGTCCGCCTGCACCGTGATGACGGACATGAAGCTTCCCCTTGATCGTGGACACCTGGAGACTGGAACATGAGGTTCCAGAGGAAGTAGCACCAGGTGGGAAGCAAGTACACGAAGCGGTACACCGCGGAGTTCAAACGGGACGCGATTGCGCTCGTCGACTCCACAGGCCGGACGGTCACCGAGGTCGCCCGGGAACTCGGGGTGAGTCCGGAGTCTCTGCGCAACTGGTACCGCCAGGCGAAGGTGGACCGAGGCGAAGGACGCCCCGGCGAGCTGACCGGTGCCGAGCGTGAGGAGCTCAAGCGACTGCGGAAGCAGAGCGCCGAGCAGGCCAAGACGATCGAGGTGCTGCGAGAAGCCGCGGTCTTCTTCGCGAAGGAAAGCGATCGATGAACGAGACGTACGCGTTCATCGAAGCGGAGAAGACCACCCACGGCGTCGCTTTCCTGTGCCGGCTGCTGAACGTGGCCCGCTCCTCCTTCTACGCCTGGCAGGCGGCGGCGAAGGCCCGCGCCGCACGGCAGGCGGCCGACGAGGCCCTGGCCCACGAGATCACCGTCATCCACGTCGCATCCCGCCACACGTACGGCATCCCGCGCATCCACGCCGAACTGCGGCGCCTGGGCCGGGCGGTGAACCGCAAACGCGTCGCCCGCGTCATGCGTGAACGCGGTTTCCAGGGCGCCCACCGCCGTCGACGGCGCTCGCTGACCCGGCCGGGCAAGAAGGCGAGACCGGCCCCGGACCTGATCGGCCGCGACTTCCACGCCGAGCGGCCGGGCACGAAGCTGGTCGGGGACATCACCTGCCTCCCCACCGCCGAGGGCCGGCTCTACCTCGCCTGCTGGCTGGACCTGGCCACCTGCGAGATCGTCGGATACGCGATGGCCGCCCACCACCGCGCCTCCCTCGTCGTCGACGCCCTGAGGATGGCCCACGGCCGCGGCGGCCTGCAGCCGGGATGCATCACACACTCGGATCGCGGCAGCGACTGGTTGAACCCAGCGAATACACATCAGCAGAGTTCCGCAGTGAAATACGTGAGTTGGGCCTGCGACAAAGCTGCGGCCGCACCGGATCATGCTTCGACAATGCCGCCACGGAAAGCTTCTGGGCCCTGCTCAAGGAAGAGATCGGCACCCGCACCTGGGCCGACCGGGCCACCGCCCGCGCCGAGGTCTTCGCTTTCATCGAGGCGTTCTACAACCGGCGCCGCCTACGCAAACACAAGGTCTTCGGCTACCTCACCCCGGCCGAGACCAGGCAGCGCCACCAGCACACCCTTACGGCATAGAGATCGAGTGTCCAAGATCACGGGGAAACTTCAGGTGCCGGACCTCAGTGATCGTGTGCATCGCCCGGTTCAGCCGGTGGTCGCCGCCCCGGTTCAGCCGGTGCATGTTGGTCAGGCCCGACGAGGCCGGATCGGCGCAACGCCGGCGAAGGACGCCAAGGCGGCCTCGGAGCGGAACCGGCCCGGAGGCGACCAACTGACCAGGATCTGAGCCGCGGTGATCGGCCCGGTGCCGAGCGCCCCCAGACGAGCCGGAGACGCTCGTTCTCCAGCTCGCGCCCCTCGGCCTGGAGGTGCCGGATGCGCTGGGCCGCGGATCGCAGGGCACGAATGGTCATGCGGTGCTCGGCAGACAGCCCCGGGCCCGCCCGGGGCGCCGACGCTAGGCGCGGAGGCCGACACAGCGGGTGATCTGCTGCGGTCGGCTGAGGCGACGCAGTCCGGCACGGAAGGCATCCGGCGCGGAGACGATCAGGGTCTTGAGCTGGTTGACGGCCGCCATGGAGGCGTGCACGGCATCCTGCCGGGTGGCCAGCAGCACCCGTATCGCCTCGCGCTCTCCGCGACTGCGAGGCTGCATGACGTGCTCGGTGGCCACGGCTCGCAGCCTTCCCGGAAGAGCCCGGCGAACGCGTCATCGAGGTCTGCCGCCCCCAGCGCCCACCGGTCCCCGGTTGCGCTGGAACGATGAGGTGGTCATGGGACGAGTTCCCCCCACCGCAGACGGGTTCGCTCGGCGGACGCCGGTATTTCACCGTCCCACGTGACGTTCCGGCAGTGGACGGGAGTGCGGCGCGGGCTCGTTCCCTGGGCACGGCAGATCCGGGTCGGCATCGGCGAACGTCTTCTCGCCGGAGTCTGGCAACTGCGATGAGCATGGAGTTTCCAGTCAAGTGAGGCAGCTCGTTCCATCACACACTGCGACCGAGGTGAAACGGGTGTGAACCGGAGCGTGCGATGGCCGATACGGGCAAGGTCGTGCGGAGTCCCCGACGGGTGGGATCGGCGAGTGGTCGGCATCGCCGGTGGTCGCCGGCGTGTCGGTGAGGGCCAGGCCGGATCCTTACCGAGAGACAGGAACGGGCGCAGTTGTGCATCGAACGGGCAAGAGGGCGTGTCGGCTCCCCAGGGATGCCCGTCCGAAGTGGCGTGATGGTGGCGGACGGTGACCGCAATTCATCGGCATTCCGGCGCATTCGATCACGGAGGGCGATCAGCGTCGGAGGAGGTCGATAGTTCCCGGGTGTCGAGAATCATGAGCGTCTGAAAACGCTACCACTCAAGAGCGTGCATATTCACTGCATCTTCATTAGCATTTACCGCGGTTTGCCGCCGCTGCGATCTTTTGGAGTCATGCTGTCATGGCACCGCTCGACCTGCATGAACAGGAACGGCAACTAAATGACCTTGCAAAGGAGTTCGAAGTTCTCCGGGCCCGCGTAGGTGACCTCTCCTACACTCCCGGGGTCGATGCTCTCCGGCGAATCGGCCCGCTCCTGTACCAGGTGCAGGATCTGACCGCCGTCGTCCTCGTGCGTCTGAACGCGCTTCACAATAGTTCACACACCGGTGTCACCTACGGCCGTTCCAGCCTGAAGTGCTTGTCCTCGGTCGTCGTCGCAGCATCCCTCGTCAGTAACGCCCTCGCCCGCACGCTGCACGCCAACCCCGACGAGAGCATGCCCTTTCCCGGCCGCCGGATGGAGGACGCCCCGGCGCGCATCGCTCGCCAGGCCAAGGCCATACTGCTCATGAACGGCTACCTTGATGAGGCTGCCCGCCAGCTGGAATTGTGCGCGAGAGGGTGCCGATTCGCCGCGACCCATGTCGCACGGAACCGGACAGCGACGCAAGCCCGGCGGACGGAATTCGCCCAGTCGAAGAGCGGTCCGCGCCCACCCGTGCCGGGTATGACGCGCTCATCGTCCTGACGGCTCTGCCGGGGCGACCCCTCTCCGTGTTCCCGATGTTCGTGAGACCGGTGGCCGAATGCCGTCCCAGCTCGGCGCCGCCCGTGAAAAGGAGGGCGCCGCAGCGCCTGCCCTGCCTGAGGTGCTGCCGGCGGTACGAAAGATGAGTGCGGGACACGGACCTCATTCATCAGTGTCATCAATACGCATTTCACTCGTCGTTTGTCCGGACGACGTGCGTCTACCACATACCGAGACATGGAGGGAGATATGCCCAGTTCATTCGACGTCGGGAATCTTGCGAAACCGAGGAATAGCGCTTATGACTCACTCGCACCGTTCGGGCCGCGGGTGCCGGTGGCGGTCCATGCCCGAGATCCCATCTCTCGGGAGGGAGTGCTCAGCGCATTCAAAGACGACTCACGCATCGAGTTATGTGACGAAGTGAGCCCGGGCGGTGTAGTCCTGCACGTCGACCACACATTCGGCCGGACCGCCCTGACTCAGCTGCGCCGAGCAGTGGGCGAAGACCGGGCGCAGGCGGTTCTCGTTGTGGAGATGCTGCAGGACGAAGATCTGTACGAGATCGCGAGTCACGGAATCAGTGCCGTGGTATGGCGCCACGAGGCCACACCGAGTCGTCTGACGCAGGCCGTGCTGGCCGCCGCGCGCGGTGACGGGGATCTCCCGGCCGACCTGCTCGGCCGGTTGATCCGCCAGATGGGAACGAAGTCGCCCAACGCGGCCGTCGGCAACTCCAGTTATCCGGCCCAGCGGCTGACGCCCCGTGAGGTGGATGTGATGCGGCTGGTCGCCGAGGGGTTCGGCACTGTCGACATCGCAGCAAAATTGTGTTACTCCGAACGCACAATAAAGGACATTATACACAAGCTGACCACGCGTCTGAATTTGCGCAACCGAGCGCATGCTGTGGCCTACGCACTGCGGGAGGGTTACATCTAGTCCTCCGGGCCGGGGATTCTGTTGACCTGTGAGGTGGGCCCGGAACGGTCACGGACGAGAGGTCCCCGCGGTGGTGAAGCGGACGCCGGAGTCGACGCCGAAGAACGCGACCCACTGGTCGAGGCGGGCGATGGCCAGGGAGTTGGTCCGTCCCCTCACCCAGCCCCTTCCCGCAGGCCGGCCCCGACAGGCGGTGAGCCTGTCGGGGCATCGGCTTCGGTGCGAGGGTGGACGCCGCCGAGCGGGAACGGGCACCTGATGTCGGGACGGCGTCAGGGCCGCAGAATCGGTTTGATGCAACGACGGACGTCCATGTCCTCGAACGCCCTCGGCGCGTCGGTCAGGGCGTGGTCCGCGTCGAAGACGCCGCCCGGCTGCAAGGTGCCCTTGAGCACGTCATCGAGCAACTCGGGCATCATGGCACGCACATTGGACCCACCGCCGCTGAGGGAGAGGTTCTTGGCGAACAGCTCCCACAGCGGCAGTGTCACGTCCCAGGGCAGACCCACGTAGCCGACCTGGCCACCGGGTCGCGTGCAGCCGATCGCCTGCCGCATCGCCTGGAGCGTCCCGACCGCCTCGATCACGTGTCCGCTGCCGCCGCCGAGCAGGTCGATCACTTCCGCCGTTCCCTCCTCGCCCCGAGCGGTGACCACATCGGTGGCCCCGTGCGCGCGGGCGAGTTGCTGACGCCGCGGGTGGCGCGACATGATGATGATCCGTTCCGCCTTCAGCCTGCGGCAAGCCAGCACGGCGCACTGGCCGACGGCACCGTCTCCGACGATCACCACGGTGGCCCCCGGCCCGACCCCGGCGTGCAGGGCGGCCTCGTGCCCGGTGGACATCACGTCGGTGAGGGCCAGAAGCGACGGGACCAGTTCCTCGGGCGGCGTCCCCGGGACGGTCAGCAGCGTCGTGTCGGCCAGGGGTACCCGGACGAACTCGGCCTGGCCTCCGTCCAGTACGGACCCGTCCGGCCCGAACTCACCGAACAATCTGCCCTTTTCGCATGCGATCGGCACACCTCGGCGACAGTGGGGGCAGTCGCCGTCCGAGGTGCTGAACGGAGCGAGGACGAAGTCCCCCGGGCGGACCGTGGTCACCCCTATGCCCACGTCCTCGACGACACCGACGAACTCGTGACCGCTGCGGACGGGCCGCGGTAGTGGCGACAGGCCCCGCAGTACGGACAGGTCCGAACCGCAGACCCCGGCCGCCACCACGCGCACCAGCGCGTCAGTGGGCTCCTCGATGCGTGGCTCGGGTACCTCCTGGACGCGTACGTCGCCGGGAGCGTGGATGACAACAGCCAGCACAGCGTGCCTCCCTTCAAGTTCCGGCCAGCGCGGTGCTGCGCATGAGGAACTCCGCCAGGAATCCGTCGTGAGGCATTCCAGGAGGCAGCCACCAGGTCGGCCGGTCCAGACCGTAGACGTTGCGGATGGACGGCTCGGCCAGCAACGCGTTCACCAGCCCCGGGTCCTTCGTGGAGACTCCGACGACGAGCGAGCCGCGCAGCGGCGCGGCACCCCGGTCCATGGACCAAGGAGCCACCCACACGCAGGGGAACGGCAGCTCCAGGCCCAGTTGTCCGGCCATGGGGTCGTCCAGGAGGTGCACGGCCGGCTGCAGTGCGGCACTGCCGTCACCCAGGTCGTGCGCCACGAGGTCGCCCAGCACGGTTTCACAGCCCGCCGCGCCGTGCCGCAGGGCGTCCTCGACCGCACGGGCCTCGGCCAGGGGCAGGCACGGGAGCTGGGCGTCCACCTGCTCCGGTGGCCGGGCCCGCAGGGCTGAGAGCCGTTCCGCCAAAGCCTCGGCGAAGCCCCGGACGTCCTGTTCGACCAGCACCGCGGTGGCGTTCAGACAGGAGACCCCGCCCAACCCTGCTACCGAGTCGACGACGGCGTCCAGATGCGGCTCCCACGGCCCCGTGAGGAGAATCTTGACCCGTCCGGGCCCCTGTGGCAGGACCGGCGTCCGGTGCCATCCGCCGGTGTACCGGTCCACCGTCTCGTCCCCGCCGAAGACCATGGCGAGGTCGCTGCCGTGGATCAGGGCGTCGGCGACACCGTGGTCGCACGGCAGCAGGAGCACGTCCTCGTCGGCGAAGCCGGCCGAACGCAGTGCCAGGATGAGCCGGTAGGGGGTGAACGGGTCGCGACGCGAGGGCCGCACCGCGACGCGATACCCCAGGGCCAACGCCTCCAGCCACAGTGAGTGGACGGCTGGATGGTTCCCTGAGGCGTTGACACCGAACAGCCGTCCGCGACGGCGCCAGAGGACCGCGCCACTGTTCGGGGCATGCCGGCGGCCTCGCGGCAGCGCCGCCCGCGGGCGGGCCCGTTCAGCGGTGTCGACCGCGTTGGCCAGCGCCTCCGCGATGGTCGTCGTCGCGGTGCGGACCACCGACACGGGCACGCCTGTCGCCCGCGCCACGCGCCGGTGATGCTCCTGCGGTGTCAGCCCGCCGAGTGTGTCCGAGGTGAAGGCCGAGCCCGCCGAGCGGAGTCGGCCGGCGAGTCGGGCCCGGGACTGGTCCGCCGAGGAGGCCTGAGACCTGCGTAGCCGGTCCAGCGTCCGGGTGACGTACAGCCCGGGGACTTGCGCCAGTTCCACCAGCGGTGCCCCCGCGACATCCCGGACCGTCTCGCGCCTGGTGGTGCGGTAGGTGCCCTCGGGGACCAGAGCGTCGATGACCGCGGGCTGGACGGCCCCGGCGCTCGGCCGGGAGGTGCCGACCGTCGTTGGTGCCGTCTTCATCAGTAGGCCCCCACGATGACGGGGACCCCGGTGAAGGTCTCCAGCGGGCGCACGTCGGCGACGGAGTGGCCCGTCGCACCGGGGGGTTCGGCCGCCCGCCGTGCCACGTCGCGTTCACGGTTGTTGGGCAGCAGGGCCGACTTGCTCAGGTGGTGCATGACGACCTGGCCCCTCTCCCCGACGGCGACCGGCTTGCCGCTGTCGGGGTCGACCACCGCGTACGTGACGTGGGGCGAGGGCGAGTCGAACACGGAGTCGCCGTTCTCGGTGGCAGGCCGCTCGAAGGCGGCGCCCAGCGCCATCGTGCTGCCGTAGAGCCCGTACACCGGTATGCCGGGGAAGACATCGTTCCGCAGCAGGTCCCGAGTATCCGGATCCATACTGGTCCCGCACCAGGTGATCACGTGGACCTGGCCGCGTACCACGTCGACCAGCCGTTCATCCCGGGCCAGCCTCTCCAGCAAGGGCGGGGGCGCCTGTATCGCCCCGATCCGCTGGCTGCCGAGCACGTGGGCCGCCTGGGTGAGTACGTGGTCGAGGTACCTCTCGGCCTCCTCGCCGCGCCCCTCCCGCAGACACCGGCGCACCCAGCGGGGGTCGAAGTCGACGGCGAAACGCACCCCGTTCCTGCGGCGAGCGTGCTGACCGGTGAGTTCGGCGTAGTCGTGCGGCCCGCTGGGGCCCAGCGACAACCAGTTCACCCCCCACGGATAACCTCGCTCGTCCATGGCGCGCATGGCGCCTGCCATTTCGCGTTCCATCCAGTCGGCGAGGTAGAGCACCCGCTTGGGCACACCGGTGGTGCCACCGCTCTCGAACACCCCGATCACCTCGGCGGTTCCGCCGTAGCCCCGGGGCAGCAGGCTTTCGACCGGCGCGTACCGCAGGTCGTCGACGAACTGCGGGAACATGCGCAGGTCGTCCATCGTGCGGACGTCCGAGCGCGGGTCGAAGTCCAGCTGATCCAGCCTGTCGAGCCAGAACGGCGTGCCGGTTTCCGGGGAGAAGTGCCACTGCATCGCTGCCTGGACCAACTCGTCCTGGTCGACTTCCGCATCGAGGGGAGCGTCCAGGACCGCCAGCGCCTCCGCCGTCTTCATTCGGTCTCCTGTCTGCCGCGTGGGATCGTGCTGCCGGGTACGGACCACGTCACCGCAGGGTGATCCCCGCGGAGGTGACGGCGTGCAAGAACTCACCGTGTCCGATCGCGTCGGCCACGACCTCCAGTTCGTCGGCCATGTACCGGTCGTGGTCGAGGGTCGGAACCATCGAGCGCACCTTGTCGTAGGTGGCCCGCCCCGCGGTGCTGAGCTGTCCGTAGCAGTCGTTCAGGTCCACGGCCTGGGCCGCCGCCAGGAACTCCAACGCGAGGATCTTGGTGTTGTTGGCGAGCACACGGCGTGCGTTGCGCGCGGAGATCAGCCCCATGCTGACGATGTCCTGGTTGTCGCCGTTGGAGGGGACGCTCTGGGTGCTGGCCGGGCCGATGGTTCGGTTCTCCGCGACCAGGGCGGTGGCCGGATACTGCGCTCCGGCGAATCCGCTGTTGAGGCCCGGCGCCCCGGCGACGAGGAACTCCGGGAGCCCGTAGTTGAGGTGCCGGTTGAGCAGACGGTTGCTCTGACGCTCGGAGAGCACGCCGAGCTGTGTGAGGGCGATCGTGGTGAAGTCCATGGCGAACGCGACGGGCTGGCCGTGGTAATTGCCGCCGTGGAAGACCTCCTTGCCCGGGAAGAACAGCGGATTGTCGGTCGCGGAATTGAGTTCGATGCTCAGTGTGTTCGCCGCGTGCCGCAGGGTGTCACGCACGGCGCCGAGGACCTGGGGGATGGCCCGCAAGGTGTAGGCCTTCTGGAGGTAGACGTCGGTGCGGGTCACGTCCTCACCCAACCGCTTCCTCTCCACCTCTTCGCGGATCTCGGAGTGGGAAGCGGCCCGCCGGCTGTCGGAGAGCAACGTTCGCAGGTTGGCCGCCGAGTCGATCTGACCATGGTGCGGGCGGGCCAGTTCGTGGCCTTCGGGGAGGAAGGGGCTTGTGGAGCAGCGCAGGGCCTCCAGCAGCAGGGCGGAGACGATCTCCGCCTGGTGGAGCTGGTCGAGGGCGCGGCCGACCACCAGCGACCCCAGTCCCGTCATCCCGGACGTTCCGTTGATCAGCGCGAGTCCTTCCTTGAACCGCATCTCCAGCGGCTGGATGCCCCGTTCGCGCAGCACCTCGCCGGTCGGGACGCGCCGGCCGTCGCGCAGTACGTACCCCTCGCCGATCACCGTGATGGCGATGTGGGACAAGGTCGCCAGGTCACCGCTGGCACCGAGTGAACCGATCTCGGGGATCGCGGGAATGATGCCCTCGTTCAGATAGAGCGCCAGGCGCTCCAGCACCTCGGGCCGCACGGCGGAGTACCCGCGTGAGAGGGCGTTGAGCCGGGCGGCCAGGATGGCGCGGGCCTCGTCCTCGGCGAACAGCGGGCCGACGCCCGCGCTGTGGCTGCGGATGAGGTTCGTCTGGAGCTCCACCTCCTTCGAGGGCTCCACCTGCATGTAGATCATCTCGCCGTAGCCGGTGGTCACCCCGTATACGGAGGCGCCCTGGTGGATGATGTCCTCGAACTGCTTGCGGCTGGCCGCCGCCTTGGTCAGCACCCCGGGGCTCACGGCGCACGGTGCGTGCTCCTCCGCGATGCGCCGTACCTCGTCGATGCCGAGGGTCTCCCCGTCGAACGTGACGACGGCTGCAGTGGTGTCGATGGTCATGGCGTACGTCTCCTCGTGTCGGTCGGCCCGGTGGCTGACTGCGTCTCGCCTGCCGACTCGGCCGGCTGTGGGCGCGACGGGCGGCACCAGCTGGAAGACCCGGCCGGCAGGCATCGATGCCGCCATTCCATTCGACCAATGGGACATCGTTTTCGGTACGGACGCAGGGACATTCCGGAATGTACTTCGGGGCACACCGATACGGATGAACGGACGTTCCCGGCCGACTTCAGGGCGTACCCGATTGCCTCGAAGGGCACTTGGGATTGTCTCCTTTTCCTGTGGGCCACCCGCCCCTACCTGCTCGAACACCCTCCAACCTCATTCCGGTAGGCGTCCCTTCGGCATGAGAGGGAGAACTTCACGCTGTTGTCCCGGAACCGGCAGCGGGCAAGAATGGATCCGGAGTATTTCTCGGCAGGGTCTGCATCGGAGCCGTCCCAGAAATGACGTCGCACGTGACAGCCGATGCTGCAGAAAACCCAGTTCCCCCTCCCCGGCCTTGCCCCGGGGCTCGTGACCTTGCGAAAAGGAGGATCCAGAACAATGAAGCCAAAGGTCAACGACCGGTTCGACAACGACGCACCTATCGACGAGGTGATGCAAAGCCTCGACGAGAACGGCTATGCCGTCGTCGAGAATGTGCTCCCGCACGAGACGGTGGACGCCCTGCTGAGCGAGATGGAGCCCTGGATCGAGGCCACACCGTTCGGGCCGGACGCGTTCGCAGGCCAGCGGACCAAGCGGACGGGAAGTCTCGTCGCCCGCTCGGCCACCGCCCGGGACCTGATCGTGCACCCTCTGTGCAAGGGGGTGGCACGCCGGGTGCTCAAGTCCTCCACCGAGTTCCAGCTCTCGCAGACCCAGCTCATCAGCGCCTACCCGGGCTCGGTCTCACAGAAGCTCCACAAGGACGAACTCGTCTGGGACTTCTTCCCCTTCGCGGTGGACCACCACGTGATGTGCCAGTTCTTCTGGGCGCTCACCGACTTCACCGAGGAGAACGGGGCCACCCGCGTGGCCCCCGGCAGTGATGCGATCGACCCCGACGACCTGAGGGAGGAGGACACCATCCCCGTCGAGATGAGCAAGGGATCGGTGTTCATCTTCAACGGGAAGGTGGTGCACGGAGGCGGCACCAACCGCTCGGACCAGGTGCGGCAGGGCCTGATCCTCAGTTACTGCGCGGGCTGGGTCCGTCAGGAGGAGAACCAGTACCTCGTTGCCCCTCCGGAACTGGCCCGCACATTCTCCGAGGACGTCCTCAAAATGATCGGCTACCAGCAGGGCTGCTTCGCCATGGGCTACGCCGGGGACATCGAGGAGCCGATGGACGTTCTCTTCGGCCGCAAGGCGGCAACCCCGATCGTGCCCTCGGATGCGACGCGCACCGCTGCCAACGAGAGGGCGCAGCGCTGGAGCCTGGACGTGGCCGAGCGCACCGTCTGAGACCGCCCGCCCCACCCGGGCCGGCCGGCTGTCGGCCCGCCGACGGTGGGCGGCTCCTGCCCACGCACCACCTCCCGCCCACCGATGCGCTCCGGCGCGTTCTCCGGCTCCCGGACCGGTCGGTGGTCACGACGAGGTCCGCACTGAACTGAGAGGTGACGATGACGTCCGTGCAGGAAGAACCTGTATCGGTCATGCCGATCATGAACATGGTCTCCGGCCTGTGGGTGTCCCAGACGCTCGTGACCGCGCACGAACGCGACGTGTTCGGGCGCTTCGCCAAGCGCCCGGGCATGACGTCGGCCCAACTGGCCGACGAGATGGGCCTGGAGGAACGCCCGGTCGAGCAACTGGTCACCGCCTGCGCGGGGCTGGGCCTGCTGGAGCGTGACGGCGAAGGTTACCGCAACACACCGATGACCGACCGGTACCTGCTTCGTGGAGGTGAGGACTACGTCGGCGGCTGGGTGGAGATCGTCTCCCGCCATGACTACCCCGGTTGGCTGCGGCTGGGCGAGGCGCTGCGCACCAACCGCCCGACCGCCTGGGACAGCGAACGCCGTGACTCGTTGTTCGACGACGAGAACCCCGTGGTCGTGGAGTCGTTCTGGGAGGGCATGAGCGCGATCTCCAGGCCCACGGCGCGGGCTCTGGCGGACGCGGTCGACCTGTCGGGCGACCTGTCGCTGCTGGACGTGGGAGGAGGGGGAGGAGCCTACGCGATCGAACTGAGCCGGGCGTACCCGTCCCTGCGCGCCACGATCTTCGACCTCCCCTTCGTGTGCGACCTGACGCGTAAGAAGGTCGAGCAGGCGGGCTTCGGCAACCGCATCTCCTTTGCCGCCGGCGACTTCTTCACCGACCAGCTGCCCTCCGACCAGGACGTCGTGCTGCTCTCGATGATCCTGCACGACTGGGACGTCGATCAGTGCAAGAGCATCCTGCGCAGCTGCTACGAGGCACTCGCTCCCGGTGGGCGCCTGCTGATCAGCGAGCTGCTGGTCGCCGACACCAAGGACGGTCCGCTCGACGCCACGCTGATGAGCCTGTCCATGCTGGTGGAGACCTTCGGCCGCAACTACACCGGGGCCGAGTACCGCGACTGGCTGCTGGAGACCGGCTTCACCGACGTCGAGATACGCCCCTTCGCCGCACCGGCCGCCAACGGAGTCGTCGTCGCCCGGAAGCCGTGAGCGCACTGGGCTGCGGGTGGCCCCGTGGTCCGATCCCCCCGCGGGTGAGGGACGTGGCCCGCTCCCGCGGGGCGGGTCAAAGTTCGATCCGGGTCGTCGGGCAGCGGAGCCCGAGCGAGAGCCGGGAGCATGCGAAGGCCTCTGTGGAGACGGTTCTACCGGCGATAACCCATCCGCCAGGGGGCTCCATCCGTCTGTCGCGCCGATGGCCGAGCCCACGTGGCATTCAACGCGATCAATCACGCCGATCAGCCATGTGACTGTCTGCCAGGCGTGATGAAGTCAACCGAAGACGATGGGATAGCGCGCGACAGCGAAGCAAAGAAGGACTTCCCAGTGACAACCAATTCAGGTTACGCGAGTTTCATTGACGAGAGCCGGGAACGCATCGACGAGATAGACGTGCAACTGATCGAGCTGATCAAAAAGCGGCAGGAAATTTCCGGCAGCATTCAGCTCCACCGGCTGGAATCCGGCGGAAATAAATCCGACACATCCCGCGAGAATGACGTTCTGGGGACTTATCGCAAGGGTCTGGGTGACAAAAGGGGCGCGGCTCTGGCGATGAAAATCCTTGAGATGTGTCGCATCTAGTACTCCAGCCGTAGATCGTTATGTGCCCTGGTCTTGAGGCTGTCTGCCACCGGCGGAAATTCAGGTGGCCTCAGCGCACGAGCTGGGTAGAGTCGGGCGATGCCCGAGCTGAAGCGGCTGCATGCCGACCATGCCCCGGCGGTCCTGGCCTTCGAGCTGGCGAACCGAACCTACTTCGCTGCCTCGATCTCCGACCGCGGCGACGACTTCTTCGACCAGTTCACCGACCGGTACAACGCCTCGCTGGCCGAGCAGGAGGACGGCAGCTGCGTCTTCTACGTGCTCGTCGCCGAGGACGGCTCGGTACTCGGCAGGTTCAACCTATACGACTTGGAGGACGGCACTGCCAGACTCGGCTACCGGGTCGCGCAGCAGGTCGCCGGCCGCGGCGTGGCGACCGCGACCGTCCGGGAGCTGTGCCAGCTGGCGGCGGCGCGGCACGGGCTGCGCACACTGCGGGCGGCCACCTCCCACGACAACGCCGCGTCCCAGAAGGTGTTGGCCAAGGCCGGGTTCGTCCCGGTTGGCCCGGCCGCCCCGGCCGATCTCGGCGGCCGGTCAGGCACCTGGTACCAGCTCGACCTTCAGCCGTAGACCATGATTTTGCTGGTGGACCGGCTGCGGGAAGGCTGCGGCCACCGCTGATCATCGGTGTGTGAAGACTAACGATCTTGCGGTGGCCGCAGGCCACAGCGTAGACCCTGCCCGCTGGCAGGAAGCGTTCGAGGGGCACTGTCACGTTGGGGAACTCCCGTAGGGTGCTCTTCAGGTCGATCGCTCCGAGAAGGGGTCTGCTCGTGGGGGACGCGTCGCCGTCGTACCAGGGGCACCGGTACCCGGTCGAGATCATTTCCCACTGCGTGTGGCGGTATCACCGCTTCCCGCTGTCGTTCCGGGAAGTCGAGGAGCCGATGCTCGAGCGCGAAGTGCTCGTCTCCCACGAGACCGTCCGCCGCCGGTGCGCGAAGTCCGGCCAGATCCATGCGCATGAGCTGCGCCGCCGCCGACCCCGGGCCGGGGGACACGCGGCATCTCGACGAGGTCTTCATCACGGTCAACGGCGAGCGGCACTACCCGTGGCGGGCCGCCGGCCGGCACGGGAACGTGCTGGACATCCTCGTCCAGCCCCAGCGCGACACCCGCGCCGCCGTGCGGTTCTTCCGCCGGCTCCCGATGGGCCCGGAGGACGTGCCACGGGTGCTCGTCACCGACAAGCCGCGCTCCTACCGAGCGGCCCACCGCCAGGTCACGCCGGGAGCAGAGCACCGCACCTCGAAGTACCCGAACAACCGGGCAGAGAACAGCCACCGGCCCACCCGGCAACGCGAACGCGCGATGAAGGGCTTTTGCTCCGTCGGCGGAGCGGAAGCGGTTCCTGGCCGCGTCCCGCGGCGTCTCACCGCACTTCCGGCCCCCGCCGCCACCGGATGACCGCCCCCGGCTACCGCGCCGAGATGACCGTCCGCTTCGCCGTCTGGGACCAGGCCACCGGCGCCGCCGGCCGGCCCACCACGGCCCGAGCACCGGCCCGGAACCCGACCCCTCCCCATGCCCCGACGCGCCGTCAGAGACCCAGGCACCCAACAACGTGACAGCGCCCCCCTCAGAGGTACCTACGGCCGGCCCACTTGGCGGGAGCCAGCACCGTACCGGACCCCGGGCCAGGCATCTCAGTCGGGGAGAGGGCAACGCACCACCACCACGTCCGCTTCGTGTTCGACCCGCACCGGCCAGACCGTGCCGGGGGCACCGGCCACCCAGGCCGAGCGCAGGTCGGCTGTCACCTCGATCTGTCCGGGATGGGCCCTGGCCAGGCCGGACACGTGCTCCTTGACGGCGATGCGCGTGCTGCGTTCGGGTAGCGGAAGACCGGCCGGAAGCCGGTAGATCCGTGAGGTGGTGCCCGGCAGGGTGTCGAACCGGCGGACCGTGTCGACGGAGAGTGTGGTGATCCCGTCCCGGGTGCTGGACAGACTGGCGGTGGGGACATACCGGAGGCCCGTCGCGAAGGCCCTGCGGTCCCGCAGCGGCACCCGTTCGATCCCCGGCAGGCGCACCAGGATCTCCACCAGTCTCAGGCGCGCCACGACCCGGGTGCCGATCTGGGCCTGGACGTCGATCACCGGCAGCAGGTGGTGCCCCTGGTCGAAGCCGGCGAACCGGGCCTCGACCCGCAGCTCACCGCTGGTCGGCAGCGGCTCGTACAGGTCCAGCCAGGGCAACCGGTGAGGGTAGCCGACCAGGTCCTGGGACAGGCCAGGAATC
Organism: Streptomyces viridosporus T7A; assembly: GCF_008704515.1. Classification (NCBI taxonomy): domain Bacteria; kingdom Bacillati; phylum Actinomycetota; class Actinomycetes; order Kitasatosporales; family Streptomycetaceae; genus Streptomyces; species Streptomyces viridosporus. Next base: position 340,069 of record NZ_CP023700.1, on the reverse strand, counting down.
CACCGCCAGAGCGACTGGGACGGGATGGCGTGCAGGAAACCGTCGAGCAGCCCCTGCCCCAGCTGGCCGAACGGCGCGGTGCCCCGTCCGGCGTCGAGCACCGCGCTGGAGCCGGTGGAGCCCACGGTCAGTGAGGTCAGGTACTGCAGCGCCGGGCCGTGGAACAGCTCCGCGGCCTCGTACGGGTCCGGCTGCGGCCGGCCGTCGGGGAGCGGAGGAAGCAGGGCCGGGGGAGGCCCCGGCACGGTTCCGGTCAGTACGGTGGCCTCGCCGACCACCTCGTACCGGGACAGTTCACCGGCCTCCCGCCAGACGGAGAGACGAACCGCGGTCCCTTCCCCGGCCGCCGGTTCGGCGTCGGTACGGATCCGCGCGGGGCCGGGCAGGGGAAGCCAGCGGTGCAGCTGAACCTCGCGCAGGCCGACGACCGGTTGACCGGTCAGCCTGGCCGTGGCGGTGGCGAGTTGATCCACCGTGGTCATCAGGGGCACCGCGGGAACCACGAAGTTGGGCCGGTGGTCGTCCAGCCAGGTGTCCACTGCCGGGTCCAGCTCCAGCTCCCGCACGGCCGGATGGCCGTCGACCACCCGGACCCCGATGCGGGGCAGGTGGTAGATGCGACGTCCGTCGATCCACAGCCAGGCCTCGGCACGTACGTATCGGCCGCGCGCGTCGGTCCCGTACTCGGTGATCTCGGCCTCGAACGTGACCACGCCGTCGCTCGGCACCACTTGGCCCCGGTAGAGCCAGCGCACCTCGTGACCGACGGCCACGGACTCGAAGCGTGGGGCGGTCAGCCCGGTGCCAGCGTCGCGTTCGAGGAGGTACCATTGGAGCAGCTGGACCACACCTTCGAGGCCGAGGGATCCGGGTTGCACCGGGTCGGTGAAGAAGTGGGCGCGGAAGTACCAGTCCCCGGCGTCGACCTTGCGCTCGGCGCGCAGCCGGCCAAGTCCCGCCCGTCCGGCATCGGGCCAGTACCCGGTGACCCGGTCCAGCATCAGCAGCATCGGTCCGGGCAGCCGCAGGGAGCCGGAGCCGTAGCGTTCTTGACGATGCCGCAGCTCCACCACCCGGTCGCAGGGTTCGGCCAGCCGGGCGCGTTCGGTGGCGGTGGGGAGCAATCCGGGCTGCCGGGCGAACGAGGCCACCGGGAAGTACCCGAACTGCGTGGACAGTTCCATGACCGGCAGCAGGGCGCCGGTCTCGTCGACCGCCTCGCAGGAGACCTCGAACGGGACGAGGGTGACGCCGTCGAACTGCGAGAGGTCCCCCAGCTCGACCCTGGTGCGCAGGGTGCGGGTCCCGACCGGGATGTCCCGCAGGACGGTGCCGTTCCCCTGCAGGTTGCGGAAGAGCAGCTCGGGGGCGTCCGGTGGTTGCGGCACGAGCAGGCTCGCGGCCATCCCGCACGGTTGCAGGACCACCTCGTTGAGCACTGCGAACGGCATCACCCGGGTGCCGTTCTCCTCGAAGTACCAGGCCTGTTCCGGTACGTCGTACTCGGCGACCAGCCAGGAACCCGGGCGCGGCCGGTCCGGTTCGAGGCCGGCGTCGACGATGCGGGTGACGAACAGGTAGGGCGGGCCCGGCAGTCGAGCGCAGCGCTTGCCGCCGTCGAACTGGGTTCCACGGGTGCCGAACGCGCTGGGCCGGCCCCAGGCTGCGGCCAGCATCAGCGGGAAGTCCGCGCTCCGTCCGGCGAGAGTGGCCGCCGCCGGGTCGGGGTACAGACCGCGCAGGCCACCGAGCACCGGCAGCGGCACCGGTGCCCCACTGGTCTGAACGGCGGGCGGCCCCAGCCACCGCCAGTACTCCAGGGGCCAGTCCGGGACCAGTGCCAGCCCCACCCCGGAGGCGTGGAAAGCGGGCAGGCCGTCCACCGTGCAGAGCAGGTCGGCACGGAGCGTGGGCCGGGGGTGGGAGGACAGTCCGCTGACGAACACCTCGTAGCGGACCCGACGGCTCTGGGGGGTGACCTGTCCCCGGCAGCGCATCCGGTAGGACTCGTCGGACACCGGCTCGAACCGCCAGCCGTCCCGATCAAGTGTGAAGCCCAGCGCGGCCAGATAGAACGCCATCGCCTGCACGCAGCCCTCGAACATGAGCGTGCCAGGCATGCACGGATCGTTGTGGAAGTGGCCGTCGAAGAACCAGTCGTCAGGCCGGACCTCGCTCTCCGCACGCAGGTAGCCACGACCCCAGGGGCCCCCGGCGGGGTCGAGTTCGCTCACCTCGTCCAGCAGCCACAGCCGGCCCTCCCCGGGAGTCGGGGTACGCACATGGGCGCGCGACACATCCCAGCCGGGGCCGAAACAGTCCGCCGGTCGGCCCTCGGCGAAGGCGCGTACGGCGTCGGGACCGAAAGCGGTGGCGGCCGGAGGAACAGCGGGCGGGTCGACCGCCCCTGCCGGTGATGGTTCCGGGCTCCAGCACACTCCTTGCGAACCGGCGAGTTCCGCGTCGGTGAAGTAACCGGCCTGGCCCTGGCGTACCGACAGCCGCAGCTCCTCACCGACGTAGCAGTCGCTGCGGAAGAAGAACAGCCGCACGCCGTCGTGCTCGGCATGGCCCTCGACGTGGATCTCGTACCGCAGCGTCTCCCCGACGGCCGGCCGCGGTCCGTGGTACGTCACCTCGCAGCCCAGCAGCCGGTAGACCCGGTCGCCGTGGTCGAGCAGGTCCACCCCGAGCCAGCTGATCAGCAGCAGGTCGGCCTGGCCGGCCTCGATGAACAGGCCCGCGGGCATCCGGCCGGCCGGATCTAGGTACCAGGCGTCCGGGGCGACGTAGGTCTCTGTGTGAACCGTGCCGGTGGACATCGAGCCGGGTTCCGCGTCGAGCCGGGTGACCCGGTCCACCAGGAGCATCGGGGGGCGCGGCAACCGGGTCTGCCGTCGCTTGTGGTCCTGCGCGCGGAAGGCGGGACCGAAGACGTCGGAGATCCGCCCGTGCGCCAGGTACTCCAGCCGGGCACGGTCCAGGGGCAGCGACAGTCCCCGCGTGGGCCGCTCCGGTACTGCCGGTCGCCACGGCAGGGGCGGAGAGCCCGGTGACGGGATCGCCACCGGCGCGGGCTCGATGGCCTGCGGCAGGTGCGCGGGATCCGGGGCGGGGGACAGGGCGCGGTCACCGCCGGCCGTCACGGCGGTGACCGAGCCGATCACCAGCTGCCGGGTGCGGAGAAACGCCGCGTGAGCCTGGCCCTGCCGTTCCAGGAACTCCCGCTGGGCGACGGCGAGACGGGCGTGGTGGGCGGCGGCAAGTGCCGGCACCGGATCGTCGGCAGCGGCCACGGCCGGCGCCCGGCGGTTCGCAGGGGCAAGGGGCGGCACCGGGTGGTCCGCAGCGGTCACCGGGCCGATCGACGCGGCTCGTGCGACGGGTACAGCCCTGGCACGCGGCGAGGCCGAGCCCTGGGCATCGGAGGGGACCGCCGTACCGGGACCGGCCGGCGCGCCGACCGGTTTCGTCGGTACCGTCGCCGGAGGCGATATCGGCGCAGGTTCCATCCGCTGCTCCGGATGATCTGTTCCGGGCAGCCGGATCGCGGGCGGGTGCGCCGGCAGGGTGATCGTCCTCCCCGGATCAGCCGGCAGCCTGGCGGCCGCTGTGAGCCGGTCGAACAGTGGCGCGGGATCAGGGCAGACCCCGGCGGCGACAAGTTCGGCGACCGCGTCGCACAGCTGCCGCAGTCCCCGTCCCGGCACATCGAGCGCCACCGCCAGGTGGTCCCGGTCCGCCAGGATCCGGCGGATCGACCGGGTACGCCCGCTCTGCGGGCCGTGCTCGATCAGCACGCGCACCCCGTCCGTCCAGGCCCGCTCGACCACCTTCGGGTAGTCGAGCGTGCTGGTCATCTGGGTGAGCAGCGCGTCCGCGACGTGGTCCGGATCGACCGGGTACGGCTCGCCGGTGGCCGCGCTGTAATAGCGGATGCCCGGCGTGGGACTGGTCGGCCGGCGGTGCAACGAGCGAAATGCGGCCGCGACCTGGTTCGCCTCGGGGGCGTGCGCCACCATCTGGTACCCGTCGGCCATCGGGAGCCCGGGGCCGATCCGGTTCAGCACGCGCCCGCAGGCCGCGTCCAGTCCGCCGATCACGCACGTGTCGGGCGAGTCGACGGCGAGCAGGTGTGCCAGTGGTTCGCCTGCCAGGGCGGCGCGCACGTCGGCTGGGGTCGCGTGCACCAGGTACTCGGCCCAACGCCCCCGTTCCTGGCCGTGTCCGCGCCAGAACCGGTGCGCCGCGCGGAACTCCCCGGACAGGTCGAACCGGAAAACGTCGCTGTCGGAGACCGCCTGGTACAGGCCGGCCGCGTCGGGCCACGCCCCGAGCACGATCAGTGCGGTGGACTCCCCGGAGGAGAAGCCGATCGCCGCGTCCGGCCGCAGCCCCAGCAGGCTCTGGGTGATCTCGCCGTGCAGGGCGGCGAGTTCGGTGGTGTCCCGGATCCGCGTCACGACCGGGACCGGGTCGGTGCCGGTGGGGTGCCGGGGCTCCGGCACCGGGACGGGCCGGGCGGCTTCCTCGGTGCGGGGGGCGCGCAGGGCGAGTCGTAGTTCCACCCCGCACCCGGGATAGCTCGCCTGGCCGCTGGGGAAGACGAAAGCCACCTCCCCGCTCGTGGGGGCGTCCTGGTAGGCGATCTGGTCCGGGCGGGGCCCGCCGGACGTCAACCAGTGGCGTGCGACCGCCAGCCGTTCGCGCAGCGTCTCGGAGACCTGGTCGACCACCACCACGAGGCGGGCGGGACCGGTGTCGGACTCCCGTCCGTCGGCCAGTGCGGCCAGCACCTCGGCCCGATCGGCGCCGGAGAACACGTGGGAGCGGGGCGCGATCGAGGACCAGGGCAGCGGCGGGCCGGCCGGGCGCAGGCGGACCGACATCGGGGAGGCGCCCAGGGGCGTCACCCGGGCGCAGGCGGTCAGGGGCGCGTCGGCGGGCAGCGCGGCCGCACCCGACCGTGGCACCGCCTGGTGGTGGACCGCGATCGCGGCCACCGCCACGGCGAGCGCGCCGTGCGCGGCATGGGCCGTCCCGAACAGTTCGCTGTGGTCGTACCGGGCGGTGACGCGGGGCGTGGGCGGCCGGCCGGCCGGCTCGCCGTCCCCTCCGATCACGTCTCGGTCGTCCCCGTCCTCCTGGTTCCCCGCCCGGCCCCTGTCGATCTTGTCGCCATCACGATCGGGCGGGACCTCGTGGTCCCGGATCCGGTGGGTCCCGTCCGTGCCTCCGGCGTCCGCGTCGCCGACCAGCAGGCCGACGGGGGCCGTCCGGTCCGTCGCGTGGTCGAGCAACGCGATGACCTGGTCGCCGTCCTGCTCGGCGTCCGTCAGGCGTTTCAACACCAGGACGACGGCCACGTCACCACCGGGCCGGTGATCTCCCAGCGCGCCCAGCGCCGCCAGGTGCACGGGCTCATGGGACAGGTCGACCGCGCCGGCGAGCACCGCGTCCGCCTCCCCCGCCCGCAGCGCCCGCGCCCCCAGATCCAGGGCGACCAGGCCGGACGCCTGCTCCGCGCAGACCACATGGCTGGGGCCGCGCAGGTCCAGTTGGGCGTTGATCCGGTGGGCCACCAGGTTGGGCATGGTGCCCGGCACGGTTTCCGGGACCAGCGGAGCGCGGAAGGCGTCCGGCCAGTCCGGCACCGGAGCGGGCAGGCCGGAGGCGGTGTCCCAGTCCGGCGCACGCCAGCGGGCACCGGGACGCGCCGCCTCGGGGTCCGTGCCCATGCCGATCAGGACCATCGTCCGGTCGGGCGGCAGCCGGGTCGCGGAGGCGGCTTCCCGGGCCGCCTCCAAGGCAAGGACCTGCTGCGGCAACGCCTCGGCCAGATCGGCCGGAGGGAACCGCAGCCCGGCCAGCGCGACCTCGATGGAGCGCCGGGGGCCGAGGCTGGGCGCGCCGTCCAGGACCGCGTGACACAGGTCCCGGTAGCCGGCCCCCGACCCGGCCCGTGCACCGATCGCCACGATCGCCACCCGCTGGTCCACCCGTGGCCGGCTGGAAACAGGGCGGGGGGAGAGGGCAGCGGTGGATGCGGCCCGACCGGGCTCCCAGGCATCGACGACCACATGCGCGTTGGCGCCGCCGAATCCGAACGCGCTGACCGCTGCCCTGCGCCGCCCGCGCCACTCCTCGGCCTCCCGCAGCAGTCGCAGCGGCGTTCCGGCGAGCACGTCCAACGGCGCGTCCGCGTGCAGGGACGGCGGCCGCACCCGGGCACGCAACGCACCGAGAACCTTCAGCAGACCGGCACCGCCGGCCGCCGCGAGCGGGTGCCCCAGGTTGGACTTGACCGAACCGATCGGCAGGTCCACCGCATCAGCGAACACCTCACGCATCACCAGTGCCTCGGTCACATCCCCGCTCGGGGTGCCCGGCGCGTGGCACTCGACCAGCGAAACAGTCTCCGGTGCGATCCCGGCCGAGGCGTAGGCGGCGCGCACGGCGCGCTCCTGACCGGCCCGGTCCGGGGCCAGCAGGCCACCGCCCACGCCGTCGTTGCTCAGCCCGATGCCCCGGATCACGCCCAGGACCGGCATGCCCTGGGCGAGTGCGTCATCGAGCCGGGCCAGTGCGAACAGCACCGCGCCCTCGGCGGGCACCAGTCCGTCCGCCTCCCGGTGGAAGGGACGGCTACGGCCCGACCGGCTCAACGCGGTCAGCGCGCAGAACCCCTGATGGATGTAGAGGCTGTCGGCGGCGGCCACCGCCCCGGCCAGCACGAGGTCGGCGTCCCCGTCCCGCAGCCGGTCGCAGCCGGCTTTCACCGCGTACAGGGAGGAGGCGCAGGCGGCGTCCAGGGCATGACCGCCGGCGCCGAGGCCGAGCGCGCGAACGGCCAGATGGGCGGGGAGACCGGCCCCGAACCGGTTCAGGGGATCGGGGCGGAAGTCGTCGCTCGGCCCCGGCCGCCCCGGACCGGACAGCCACACGTGCTCGGCGTAACGGGCCATGGCCGTGGTCGGGTACGCCAGGTTGCCCAGGACCAGCCCCGCGCGGCCGAGATCGGGCCGGCCCGCCTCGTCCAACGCCTGCCGGCCAGCGTGCAGGACCCAGCGGAACACCCGGTCCAGTGGGGCGATCTCGGCCGGGGGCAGCTCGAACCCGGTCGGGTCGAACGCCTCGTCGAAGCCGTGGACGTAGCCTCCGATGTCGGTCCAGATCCGATCGGTGTCACCAGGTGCACCCGACACCCGTGCCAGCGGCACCCGCCAGCGTCCGTCGGGCACCGGTGACAGGGCGGAACGGCCTGCGGCGATCTGGGCCCAGAAGGTGTCCGGGTCGAGCGCACCGGGCAGTACACAGCCGCGCCCGACGATCGCGACCGGTTCGAAGAACGGCGCCTGCCGAGGAGTCGCTTCCGGAGAACGCATCCGCGTCAGCCCTCGGTCAGGTCGGGTCGGCGGATCAGCTCCACCCTGAGCAGCTCGGCCAGCACGGTGCCGTCCTCGGACAGTACGGCCGCGTCGCATTCGGCGGACATCCCGTCGGTCCGTCGTGCCGAGACGACGACGCGCGCGGCTCCCCAGTCGGTCCCCGCCCGGTGGATCCGGCACTCCCGGATTGACATCGGCAGCGCCGCCCCGACACCGGCCCGCAACGTCCAGCCGACGGCGAGTTGGAGGGCGCCGTCGAGCGCGGCGACGTCCACCGTCCAGGGCACGGCCAGCCAGGGCTCGACGTCCCGGGGGCGGAGCGCGGCCACACCCCCGTCGGCGCCGAGCCGGACCTGGTCCAGGACCTGGAACACCGGGCCGTGGAAGAGCGCCGGTCCGTCGTACGGTTCGAGGACCTCTTCGAGGCCTTCCGGCGTCCGCCAGCGGTGCGGGTCCGGCGGCGGGCCGTCGGCGACCACCGCGCCGGCGTACTTGGCCCCCACGGCGCCCAGTTCGACGGTGAGACCGCCGCGCCGTGCGGACTCGTCCGTCCTCGTCCGGCCGCGCAGCACGAGCCTCTCGCCCGGTTCCTGCAGTTCGATCCTGCGGAGTACCCGCAGGTCGTGGAGGACCAACGGGCCGGTGTCCGGCCGCCAGGACCGGGCCAGCCCGGTGAACCAGTGCACCAGGACGGCGACCGGAACCACCGGTGCCCCGTCGATCCGGTGGTCGTCCAGCAGCGCGTACTGCGGCCGGGCGAGGGTCAGTTCGGCGACCGGTCCCTGCCCGGCAAGGACGTCGGGAGCCACGTCCCCGGCGGCGCGCAGCACCCGGGTGGGCCCGCCGGGGTCGGCGAGTTCGGCGACGAACGCGCGCGCTCCGGCAGCCGGTTCGATCAGCTCGACCCCGGCGGCGCGGAACCGTTCCGCGATCGTCCGGGTGACCATGCCGCCGTCCCAAGGACCCCAGGCCAAAGAGCGTGTCAGGCAACCGGGATGGGCGGCGGCGTACGCGGAGAGCAGGTGGTCGACGGCGGTGTTGGCCATCGCGTAGTCGGCCTGCCCCGGGCTGCCGAACACTCCGGAGGCCGAGGTGAACGCCACGAGCAGGGAGAGCGGGTCGTCGGCGGTGGCGGCCAGCAGGGCGCGCAGCCCGTCCACCTTGGTGGAGTACACCAGGGCGAACTGCTCGTCGGTCTTGGCACCGATCAACCGGTCGGCGATCACCCCGGCGCCGTGCACCACCCCGGTGATCGGGCCCCAGTCTCGGCGTACCTCGGCCAGGGCGTCGCGCAGGACCACCTCGTCCCGGGTGTCCACGGACAGGTAGCGCGTCGGCGAGCCCGCATTCTCCAGGGCCCGCAGGGTCTGCCGGACCTCACGTACGGCCAGCATGCGCCGTGCCTCGGTGGCGAGTTCGGCTGGTGGGGCCTGGCGGGGGCCGGTGGCGAGCAGCCGGATCAGGCCCGCCTCGTCGGTGGCTCCGGCCAGCCCCGCGGGCTCCTCGGCCAGTGCGGTACGGCCGAGGAGCACCAGTCTGGGCCGGTGGGCGGCCGCGAGTTCGCGGATCGCCGACGCAGTGACGCCGCGTGCGCCGCCGGTGACCACGATCACCGAGTCGGCATCGGCCCGGGGTTCGACGGGGCCGGGTGCGACGGGGCACGCCAGCGGAACCGTCCGGCTTCCGTCGGCGGGGAGACCGACCGTGATCGACGGCCCGCCCGCGGTGAGCTCGGCGGCGATCGCGGCAGCGACCTGCTTGTCACTGCGCCCGGTGCGTGCGCAGTCGATGGCCTTCACCGTGGCCAGGGGCCACTCCCGGGCGGCGGTCCTGGCCAGTGCGTCCAGACCACCATGGACCGGCCGGCCGCCGTTTCCGCTCAGCCCGAAGTCGCCCCCGGTGTCCTGCACGGTGACCAGGAGGCCGCCGGCCGAGCTGAGCCGGTCGGCCAGCCCCCGGACCGCCGCGAAGGCGGCCGGCGGGTCGTCGCCCTTGTCCAGCAGGATCACCGACCGTGCCTCGGCCGGAAGACCGGTGACGAGCCGGGCCGGCACACCGTGGGCCGCGAGTTCCTCGACCAGCAGATGACCCACCCGGGTGGAGTCGTCGAGCACGAGGAGCTCCCGGTCGCGCAGACCGGCCAGGGCCAGCCCGGCCGGCGCCAGCGGCAGGGCGCGTATCGCCAGACGGACCGGCTCCGGACGGTTGGTGGCGGTGGGGACTTCGGCGGCGGGGGCATCGGTGGCTTCCGGACCGGCGGCGGGCTCGGAGTCCACGTCCTCGGGGGATCCGGGGGCGGAGGTCCCGGGAGGCTTCAGGGACACTGGGGACACCGGCGACGGACCGGCGGACGCCTGGTCGCCGGCGTCATCGATCTGTCGCGCCAGCTGGGCGACCTTGACCGAGATCTCCCGCAGCGTGCGCAAGGACGCCAGCTCGGACAGGTCGGCTGCGGGCAGTTCACCCACACGTTGGCGGACCCGGGAGAGCACTTCGACCTTCTTGATGGAGTCGATGCCCAGGTCGGCCTCGAGTTCCATGTCGAGGTTGATGATGTCCGCCGGGTAGCCGGTGCGCTCGGCGACCACCTCCAGCAGCAGCGCGCCGATCGACTCGGCGTCCAGCGGCAGCCCGTCCAGCGGCAGCCCGTCCGGCCGCAACGCGTCCGGTTGCGGCCCGAGCAGCACCAGCCCGGGCGCCGGGGCCTCCACGGGCGACGGCACGGCGGTGGCCTGCGGGGGTGGCGCCGGCACAGCCGATGTCGCCTCACCCCTATCGCCGCCCGAACCGGAACGGAAGGGCTGGCCAGAGCCGGGGACCGTACCTGACGGCACGGGGGCGTGGACCGGTTGACCGGAGGGCACGACCTGCGCGCCGGTGGCACCCACCGCGACCTCTGCGACGGGCCATGGCTGCGGGTCGTCCACGCCGACGGCGGGGAGACGGACACCGGCGGCGCCGAGCAGGGCCTCCATCGAGGCATGCGCCGTCCGCAGGTAGAGCTGGTGGTTCTCAGCGGTCACCCGTTGGTACGTGGCATGCGCCTCCGCGCTCTGCCGCTGGGCCTCGGCCAGGAGCCGCAACCATTCCGTCGGCGGAGCGGGGTGGGCCGAGCCGGTGGACCGGACGCTCGGGGTGGCCACGGGAGCTGGCGTGCCCGGCCGGATGTCTCCGAGCCTGTCCGTGGCCACCTGGCCGGGGATCAGCGGTGCCTGTGTGCCGGGCCCGGCCGGCTCGGCGAGACCCGGGGCCGGTTTCGGGGACGGGCCGGCAGAGGACACCGGCGCCGACCAGGCCACCGGCCGGACCGACAATTGCGCCGCCGGCATCGGGCCCGGGGCGGGCCGCGCGGTGCCGGGGCCCGGGGCCGGTGGTGTCGCCTCCGACACCGCCGCGGGCGGCACCACCGGCCCCGGCCGCCCCGGCGCCCCGTCGGGTGACGCCACCGGTCCCGGAGCTGCGGGAGTGGCACGTCCGCCACGATGGTCATCGCGGTGGTTGCCGCCGTTGATCAGGACCGTCATCCGTGGTTTCTCCTCACGATCCGGCTCGGGCACGGGCTTGTGCCCCTCCCACAGCGCGGACAGGTCCATGGCGACCCCGCGCACCGCGGCCCGCCCCAGCCCGTCGTAGAACGCGGCCAACCCGTGGCTTCCGCGCCGGTCGAGGCTGATCGCCGCGTGCTCACGGTCACCGAGTACCTCACCGGTCAGCCCGGTCAGGGTGGTGCCGGGCCCGACCTCGACGAAGGTGCGCACCCCGTCCTCGTACATCGCCTCCACCATGTCGCCGAACCGCGCCGGCGCGGCCAGTTGGACGGCGATGCCGCGCCGCACCGCCGCCGGTTCGCGCCGGTACGGGGCCGCATCGGCTCCCGCGTACACCGTCCGTGCCGGCCGGTGGACCGTGAGGTCGGCAAGGAAACGGGTGAACGGCTCGGTGGCGTCAGCGACCAGGGGACTGTGGAACGCGGCGGCGGCGTTCAGCCGGCGGGTGACCACGCCGGTCGCGGCGCACCGGGCCTCCACGGCAGTCAATGCCCGGTCCGTGCCGGCCAGGACGACCTGCCGGGGCGCGTTGTGGTTGGCGACCCACACCCCGTCCACCTGCTCCGTCAGCTCCTCGATGCGCTCCAGCGGCGCGTTCACCGCGAGCATCCCCCCGGCGGTGGTGGCCGCGTCCCGCATCAGCTCCCCCCGCCGCCGGGCCAGCCGGACCAGGGTGGGGGCGTCGAAGGAGCCCGCCGCGTGCAGGGCGACCAGTTCACCGAAGCTGTGCCCTGCCACGCAGTCAGGCGTCAGCTTCAGATCCGACAGCACGGCCAGCAGGGCCAGGCTGTGCGCGGCCAGCGCCGGCTGAGCGACCTCGGTGGCGGTCAGTGCCGCCTCCAGCGAGGCACGGTCCTCCTCGCTGAACACGGGGGGCGGGAACACCTCCCGGTGCACCGGGAGGACTGCCGCGACCGCGTCCCAGGCATCCCGGGCCGCCCTGTGGTGAACGGCGAGTTCGGCGCCCATGCCCACGTACTGCGCGCCCTGGCCGGGGAAAAGGAAAGCGACCCGGCCGGGGGCGGGATCACCGGTGGCGAAGTGCGCCCGGGGCGCGGAGAACGGCACCCCGGCCTCCACCCGAACCGCCAGCGCGTCCAGCCGCCCCGCCAGATCGGTGACGTCGTCGGCCACCACGGCCAGCCTCGCCCGGTGTTCGGTCCTGAACGCCGCCTGACACTCCCGCGCGATCGCCGCCAACGGCCGGTCGGGCCGGGGCCGGCGGATCAGTTCGGCCAGTGCGCCGGGGGAGGAGGCGCTGAACAGGACGAGTTCGCCGGGGGCCGCCGGGAGGTGCCAGGCTCGTCGGCCGCCCCTGGCGGGAACGTATTCCTCCAGCGTGACGTGGAAGTTGGTGCCTCCGAAACCGAAGCTCGACACGCCGGCGCGGCGCGACCGACCGGCGCCGCTGATCCAGGGCCGGGTGGCGGTGTTCAGGTAGAAAGGGGAATCGGTGAGCTCAAGTTCGGGGTTGGGCCGCCCCACCTTGATGGTCGGAGGCAACACCCGGTGGTGCAGGGCGAGTACGGCCTTCAGCATTCCGACGGCGCCGGCGGAGGACTTGGTGTGCCCGAACTGGGACTTGGCCGAGCCCAAGGCGCACCACTGCCGGTCAGGGCGTCCTTCAGCCTGGAACACCTCCCTCAGCGCGGCGAACTCGGCGGCGTCACCGGCCTTGGTCCCGGTGCCGTGCGCCTCGACGAGTTCCACGCTCTCCGGGCCGTACCCGGCCACGTCGTACGCCCGGCGCAGCGCCCGTTCCTGGCCGGCGGCCAGCGGCGCGTAGATGGCCTTGCTCCGGCCGTCCGACGCTGCGCCGAGGCCCCGGATCACCGCGTAGATCCGGTCCCCGTCGCGTTCGGCGTCGGCCAGCCGCTTCAGCGCGAACATGACCACGGCCTCGCCGAGCATGGTGCCGTCGGCGTCGGCCGCGAACGGCCGGCAGTCCTCCGTCGGAGAGAGCGCCGGAGTCTTCGAGAAGCACACGTACATGGTGATGTCGTTCAGCACGTCCACGCCGCCGCAGATCACCAGGTCGCAACTGCCGAGGGCGAGCTCACCCAGTCCGGTGGAGAGCGCGGCCAGCGACGAGGCACACGCGGCGTCGGTCACGTGGTTGACGCCGTGCAGGTCGTACCGGTTGGCGATCCTGCCGGACACCACGTTGCCGAGCAGACCGGGGAAGGTCGCCTCGGTCCAGGCCGGGAAGTTGGCACTGATCCGGTCGCAGATCTCGTCGGCCGCGGCCGGGTCGAGACCGGAGGCGAGGAGTTCCCTTCTCCACACCGGCCGGGAGAGCCGTGCTGACACCTCGAACCCCATGGCCAGGCCGCTTGTGCCCAGCACCACCCCGACTCGTTCCCGTTGTTGTGCGGTCATCTGCCCGAGGCCGCAGTCGGCCAGCAGGTCACCCGCGGCCATCATGGCCAGCAGCTGGGCGGTGTCGGTGGCCGCAAGGTCGCTCGGCGGGATTCCGTACGCCAACGGATCGAACTCGAAGTCAGGCAGGAACGCGCCCCTCCGCACGTAGGTCTTGTCCGGAGCGAACGGGTCAGGGTCGTAGTGGTCGGCCGGTGACCAACGCTCCACCGGTACGTCGGACATGAGATCCCGGCCGGCGAGGACGTTCCGCCAGAACCCTGCCACGTCTCGGGAGCCTGGGGTGAACGCGGCGAGACCGACCACCGCGACGGGAACCTGGGCACGTTCTGCTCTCATCTGCGCGGACACTCCTGCAGGGGTCAGGCGAGTTTGCGGGGACGGAACGTCAGGGCGGAGTCCGGTATGGAAAGCCCGAAGGTACGCAGCTGGTGCGCGCGAGTGATCACGGCGGCGCCCTCCAGCAAATTCAAGGCGATCTGCGTGACGGTGCGCCGGGACGGATCGGCAAGCAGGCTGCCCCGGGCCCAGTTGTTGAACGCGCCGAGCGAGGGACCGGCCCACAACTGGTAGTCGGTGCGGCGCTCCGGCCGGCCCTCGATCGCCCATCGGCTGGCGTTGCCCACGTACCACCGGAATACCAGCGCCATCCGGTGCTTGGGGTCGCGTTCGGCTCTGGCCAGCTGTCCGGGGTCGCGCCGTAGCCAGAACCGTTCGGTGTCCGCCCAGATCGCGTCCAGGTCCGCGCCGAACACTTCGTTCTCCAGTCTGTGCCGCGTGTCGGCGGGGATCTCCGCCAGGGACCGGTGACGCCGGTAGACGTCGTACAGTCGCTTGGCGCGCGCCGCGAACAGGGTGCCCCTCGTCAACACCTGGACCTGAATGCCTTGCTCGAACATGTCCGCGGCCGGGGCCATGGCCACGTCGGTGATGCCGGCTCCGGCCAGCAGCTCCCGTGCGTCCGCGGACACCCCGGACTCTGCTGCCAGTTGATTGACCGATCCGGTCATCACGTAGGCCGCGCCGAGTGCGAAGGCACCGGCCACCGCGCCGGGGGTGCCCAGACCGCCCGCGGCACCGACCCGGATCGGGCGGAGGAAGCCGTACCTGGCCACCAGGGTGTCCCGGAGCGCCAGCAGCTCGGGCAGGATCACGGACAGCGGACGGCTGTCGGTGTGACCGCCACTGTCGGCCTCGACGGTCACGTCCTCGGCGACCGGGACCAGGCGGGCCAGCCGGCCCTGCTCAGCGGTGAGAGCCCCGTCCCGGACCAGCGCGTCCAACAGCGCCTCCGGCGCAGGCGACATGAACTTCTCGGCCACCTCACGACGGGACACCTTGGCGAACAGACAGGTGTCCCTGACCACCCGGCCGTCGGCGTCCCGCCGCAGTCCGGCCGCCGCGCAGCGGACGACGGCGGGCGTCAGGTCCATGAACGCGGAGGCCGAGATCCGGCGTACACGGTGACGCAGCAGGAGGTCGGCGACCTGCGACTCCAGTCGGGGCTCGCCGGGTGAGTGGATCAGGTTGACGCCCCAGTTGGGCGCGTCGCCCAACGCCGCGGTCAGCTCCGTCACCGCCTGTTCCACCCGGTCGGGGGCGAGTCCGGCGGCGCCGAAGAAGCCCATGAGCCGGGCTCCGGCCAGCTCCATCACCATCTGGGTGGTGGCGATCCCGTTGGCCATCTCCCCGGCCACGTAGGGAAACCGTGTTCCGTGTGCCTCGGCGAAGCCTCGGTCGCCAAGCCACTCCGGGTACACCGGTGGGGCCAGTCCGACGAGCGGGTGGCCCCCGCCGGGCCCGAGCGTCCCGCCCACGGCCAACCCGTACCCGGATCCGCCGCCTACCACGTACAAAGGCTCACGGATCCGGGCTGCGTAGGCGGAGACCCCGGCCGGGTCGAACACGGCCGGCTCCGAGCCGGGCAGCCAGCAGACCTGGGGCACGCTGGCGGCGCGTCCGGACGCCTCGGACAGAGTGGTGTTCACCGGTCGGCTCCTCTCGGACGCGGCGTCGGTGTGGGCGTAGGTCCTCCAGCCGGCCCGTACCCGTTCCCAGTTGGGCCGACTGCCCTGTGGCGACCGTCCGCGGCGGCACGACCGACAGCGGGCGGGCTCGCCGAGTCCCCCTCCCGGGTGGCCGCACTGCCGGGCACGGAGGAACACGCCCGGGGACGCGACACGGGGACGGCCGGGGAACGGCCCCAAGAGTCGACCCGCCGTCTCGAAGCGGGCCACAGCAGTTCAGCGATGCGGTGCCAGGTCAACCGGGGCAGCCTCCGTTCGGGGTGGGAGCCCGGACAGCAGGTACTCCAGGCTGATGTGTTCCGGGACGCCCGCCGGTCCGAGTCTGGCCCTCACCCGGGAGTCGTCGTACCGACGGTGGTGCCGCAGATAGCAGAACACCCCCCTGACCAGTGAAAGGACCGACTCGTACGGCGAGGGGTCGGGGAGCTCCAGCACAACTGCGATACGGACCCCGGAGAGTTGCTCCAGCAGTCTGCCGAACACGACGACCGGTGTCTCCTGGCCGTGTACGACGTGGTAGGTCTCCACCCCGTCGGGGGGAGGCAGGTCGGCGAGCCGGGCCATCACGGCGGCGGCGAATTCCACCGGCATCAGGTTGAGTTGTCCGTCCGGCCGCCCCAGGATCCGGAAGCGGTTGGTCCGGGGGAGGAGCACGTCCGGTGTCCGGCCGGGGCCGAGCTGGCTCCGTGCGATGCCGGACAGGTTCCGCGTGATGTTCAGCAACGGGTGTTCCGGGAGATCCGGGTGGGGCGGCAGACCGGTGGTCAGGACGCTTGGCCGGAAGATCACCACCGGCCGGCCGGTGGCCCTCGCCCACGCGTGCACCAACTGTTCCGCCTCGAACTTGGACCGTTCGTAGGTGCCTTCGAAGCCGTAGGCATCGGTCAGTTCGTCCTCGTACACCACTCCGGTCCGACGCGCCCCGGCCACGAACGCCGTGGAGACGTGGAACACCATGGGGGTACGGCGTCCGGCCCCGGCCAGGTCGAGGACGTACCGGGTGCCTTCCACGTTCACCTCGCGCAGCGTGGCCAGGTCACCGTCGAGTGTGGTGTTCCCGGCGCAGTGCCAGATCGCGTCCAGCGAGTCCGCCAGTTCCTGGTAGTCACTCTTCGGCAGGGCGAGGCCAGGTTCGGTGATCCGGGCGGACACCACCTGGACGCGGTCGGCGAGGCCGGTGAGGCCGGGGGCGAACCGGTCGAGGCCTCGGGTGATCCGCTCCCGTACGCGGTCGGGCTCCCCGCGCGCGAGCACTGTGACCGACGGGTGACGGCGCAACAGCTCGTGCAGAAGTCGAAGGCCAAGGAAACCCGTGGCACCGGTCAACGCCACCCGCACCGTACCCCCCCGCTCTCGCCCCTGATGCTGGCCCACGTTCTCACGCGGAAAGCGGTGGGACGAGGCCACGGGAACGGCACCACTCGTTGTGCTGATATTCAGGCAGAACCGCTGGCACACCGCCGCTTTCGCCGGTAAGCACCTGTTCTGTACCGTGCGTGGGTACGGTCCGGCACGCCTGCTTGCCCCTGCGTTCCTGGGTATTGCGAGCCGCCTGGAACACACAGGAAGGAACTCAATGGGCCAGGACCGCCTTGCAGCGTCCTACGGCGATGCCAATCCACTGTTCCGGTTGTGCCGGCACCTGGGCTGGGGCGCGCTGGTCAACCTCGGTTACCACACCCTTCCGACCCTCCCCGGGATCGTCGGTGGGCTGGCTTGGTTTCAACGACGGCTCGAGACCAGGAGCCTGGCACTCCTGCAAGCCAGTCCGGGACACCGGGTGCTGGACGCCTGCTGCGGACGCGGCCACACCACCGCCCGGCTGGCTGCCGCGGGCTGTGACGCCGTGGGGGTCGACATCACCGCCGACCAGATCGCACAGGCTCGCGCCCGGTACGGCGACGCCGTCCGCGCCACCTTCGCCGTGGCCGATGTCACCGCCCTGCCGCAGGCAGAGGGCATCCGTGCCACGAACGGCTCGTTCGACCGGGTGCTCTGCCTGGAGGCGGCCTTCCACCTCTCTCCTGCCGACCGCCGCGCTCTGTTAGCCGAAGCCTTCCGGGTACTGCGCCCCGGCGGAAGGTTCGTCCTGGTCGACTTCGTCTGGAACACGGACGATCCGTCGATGATCCGGCAGCTCGATCCACTGGGCCTCGTACGCGAGGCGTGGCAGTTCGGCGAGTTCGAGCCCCTGAGGCGTTACCTGAGGCACGCGGAGGAGACGGGGTTCGTCATACGGCGCACCGTCGACTGGACCCGTCCGGTGATCGAAGGCTTCTCCCGTCTCGGCGCTCTCCTGACACGCATGGCAACGAACCAGGCCGGCCGGGAACTGCTGTGCCTGCGCTGGCCCGACTTGCGCGAGTTCAGCGAACAGGACTGGCGGCACACCCTCGCCAGTGTCGACGCCCACTGCTCCGTAGGACGCTGCACGGGCTACGTCGCCCTGGTGCTCGACAAACCAGCCTGATCACCACCTCCGGCCGACTCAGCCGCCGTTGCTACTGGCCCTGGACGTGCTCGATAAGCCCGCTTCCGGCGGAGCGAGCTGCCCGGTGCGCGGCACCGAGGGACTGCTTCGCGCGGCGGTCGGTGGGCCCCTGCGCTGAGGCACTGTCACGTTGGGGAACTCCCGTAGGGTGCTCTTCAGGTCGATCGCTCCGAGAAGGGGTCTGCTCGTGGGTGCCGCGTCGCCGTCGTACCAGGGGCACCGGTACCCGGTCGAGATCATTTCCCACTGCGTGTGGCGGTATCACCGCTTCCCGCTGTCGTTCCGGGAAGTCGAGGAGCCGATGCTCGAGCGCGAAGTGCTCGTCTCCCACGAGACCGTCCGCCGCCGGTGCGCGAAGTCCGGCCAGATCCATGCGCATGAGCTGCGCCGCCGCCGACCCCGGGCCGGGGGACACGCGGCATCTCGACGAGGTCTTCATCACGGTCAACGGCGAGCGGCACTACCCGTGGCGGGCCGCCGGCCGGCACGGGAACGTGCTGGACATCCTCGTCCAGCCCCAGCGCGACACCCGCGCCGCCGTGCGGTTCTTCCGCCGGCTCCCGATGGGCCCGGAGGACGTGCCACGGGTGCTCGTCACCGACAAGCCGCGCTCCTACCGAGCGGCCCACCGCCAGGTCACGCCGGGAGCAGAGCACCGCACCTCGAAGTACCCGAACAACCGGGCAGAGAACAGCCACCGGCCCACCCGGCAACGCGAACGCGCGATGAAGGGCTTTTGCTCCGTCGGCGGAGCGGAAGCGGTTCCTGGCCGCGTCCCGCGGCGTCTCACCGCACTTCCGGCCCCCGCCGCCACCGGATGACCGCCCCCGGCTACCGCGCCGAGATGACCGTCCGCTTCGCCGTCTGGGACCAGGCCACCGGCGCCGCCGGCCGGCCCACCACGGCCCGAG
The DNA here is from genome assembly GCF_008704515.1 of Streptomyces viridosporus T7A. Classification (NCBI taxonomy): domain Bacteria; kingdom Bacillati; phylum Actinomycetota; class Actinomycetes; order Kitasatosporales; family Streptomycetaceae; genus Streptomyces; species Streptomyces viridosporus. The sequence continues at coordinate 321,325 of NZ_CP023700.1, read as the reverse complement.
CACCGGCCCGGACCGCGGGCCCACCATGTCCGACACACTGGCAGGCACCTGCAAACCCAACAACGTGACAGCGCCATCCCCAGGCCCATGACCTCATGGAAGCTCACTGGGAAGACCTCGCTGCCGTGCGTACGCCAAGGAGCCGGACGGCTCGCCAGCCAGGAGACCCCCGGCCGGGCGTCAGTCGCGGGAATTGCCGAAGAGGAGGCGGTAGGCGATCAGCAGGACCAGAGAGCCGCCGATGGCGGCGCCCCAGGTGGCGAGGTCGAAGAACTGGTTCTGTATGGGCCGGTCGAGGAGCTTGGCGGAGAGCCAGCCGCCGGTGAAGGCGCCGGCGATGCCGATGAGGGTGGTGCCGATGAGGCCGCCCGGGTCGCGTCCGGGCAGGAGGATCTTGGCGATGGCTCCGGCCAGGAGTCCGAGGACGATCCAGCTGATGATGCCCATGATGTGACGCTGCTTTCTGATTTGGGTGGCGGACGATGGCGGCCCGGCGGGTCTGTACGGGGAGAGACGTGCCCGGGGCGGGTGGGGTTGCGGGATGGTCAGGTTCGCGGTGTGTCGTTGCCCGGCTGATCTGCGGGACGACCTGCGGTGTCACCGGGTGCGGCCCGGATGATGCGCGGAGCTGTGGACTCGTGCGGGGCTGCCTCCGCTGTGGCCGGCGGCGTCTGGTCGGACTTCATCGCTTTGGCCTCGCTCTTGAGGATACGGGCCGACTTACCCATGGAACGGGCGAGTTCGGGGAGCTTCTTGGCGCCGAAGATCAATATGACGACGATGACGATGATGGCGAGTTCGCTGACGCCAAACATGGTGTTCGTCTTCTCCCCGATGGCGGGCGGTAGGGCGACTAGAGGTGGCTGGCGATGGCGGGCATCAGGTCCTGGAAGGTGCGGCCGTTGGCCGGTTCCCCGATGGCGGACATGTGCCATCCACCGCTGGAGCGGTGGACCTTGGCCATGATCTGGGCGGTGTAGGAGCCGCCGCCGGAAAGGGTGTAGCGGGCCAGTTCCTGGCCGGTGTTCTCGTCGATGAGGCGACAGAAGGCGTTCTGCACCTCGGCGAAGGTCTGCCCGGTGAAGGAGTTGACCGTGAAGACGATCTGGTCGACGTGGGCGGGCAGGCGCAGCAGGTCGACGAGGATCGATTCGTCGTCGCCGCCCTGCCCGGCGCTGCCGACGAGGTTGTCGCCGGTGTGGCGGACCGAGCCGTCGTCGCTGATCAAGCGCTGGAAGAAGACGACGTCGACCGGCTCGTTGCCGGCGAAGAGCACTGCGGAGGCGTCGAGGTCGATCTCGCGGGCGGTCAGCTTGGCGAGGAAGCCCTTACGGGGTGCCGCCTGCCATCCCAGTCCCATCCGTACGACGCTGAGCGGTTGCCCGCCGCTCTTCTCCAGGCTGATCTGCTGGCCCTTGGTCAGCGTGACTCCCACCGGTTTCCTCCTGGCGCTCGGGGGCCGAAGTGCGCTGCCCCGGCGGTGCATGAGGCAGCCCACCTGAATCTACAGCACTGTAGAAGTGACGGGTGGGGGCGCCCCCCGCCCGGCGGGTACGGCATGGCACGGCGGCACCCGTTCGGCCTGTGTGCTCGCCCGTGGGAGCGGTGTCAGTCCCGGGAAGGGAGAGGGGCCGGTGAAGTCCGGGCTGCCGTAGCCGGGGCTCGTGTTGCGCTGTGCGGGAGGCGGGGCGGGGCTACGGCGCGGGGGTGGGCGGCTGGTGCAGCTGGCGGCGCAGGAACGGGAGCAGTCCGCGCTCCAGCAGGGCCTGGCGCCACGCCGCGTGGGCCTGGGCGAGGGAGGCGGTATCCGGCTGCGGGTGGCGGGCCGTGGCGCGATGCCGGGCTGCGGTGATCACGAGTGCGGTGCCCGCTGCTGCGGCGGCGAGCACCACCACGGCCCCGGCGACCCAGCCGGCCCGGATCAGCGCGATGGCCAAGGGCTGCTGGGCGCCGGCCAGCTGGAGTCCGTAGCCAAGAAGAAGGAATACGGCCGCCGCCGCGGTGGACAGGACTGGAGTGAGTACGGCCAGTGCCGCCAACAGTCCGTTCCCGGCGGTCGCGGGCGCGGGCCGCCAGGGTCGGCCGGCGCGGGCCGGGGCAGCTGCGGTCCGCAGCCGCAGCAGGGCAGCGTACTCGGTGGCGGCTTCGGCGGTGATGGTGTCGGCCGCGGTCAGCGCCCGGGCGCGCAGCTGCTCGGCGGTGACCTGTGCGGTCGGCTGTTGCAGGGCCTCGCGAATGTCAGGGGCGCTGAGCGCGGCGTGCAGCGTGTGTTCGAAGTCTGCTCTGTCGACGGCTCCGAGGCGGCCAGGCTCGTTCATGAAGGTCCCCGGTCGTGTGGTGCGGGCCGGTGCCGGCGTCTTGGCGGCACGGTCCGCTGGCGGGCATGTGGCAGCGGGCGTGCTCGTCGCGGGCGGGGCGGACTTACGGGCCGGCCCGCCCGCAGACGTGTGGTGGGTCAGACGTTGACGCCGAAGTCAGCGGCGATGCCCGCCAGGCCGGAGGCATAGCCCTGGCCGACCGCGCGGAACTTCCACTCCGCGCCGTTGCGGTACAGCTCGCCGAAGACCATGGCGGTCTCGGTGGCCGCGTCCTCGGACAGGTCGTAGCGGGCCAGCTCGGCGCCGCCCGCCTGGTTGACGACGCGGATGAAGGCGTTGCGGACCTGGCCAAAGCTGTGGCCGCGGTTTTCGGCATCGTGGATGGAGACGGGGAAGACGATCCGGGCGACGTCGGCGGGGACGGTGGTCAGGTTGACCTTGATGACCTCGTCGTCACCCTCTCCTTCGCCGGTGAGGTTGTCGCCGGTGTGCTCTACCGAGCCGTCGGGGCTGGTCAGGTTGTTGAAGAAGACGAAGTGCTGGTCGGAAAGCACCTTGCCGGACTCGTTGACCAGCAGCGCGGAGGCGTCGAGGTCGTAGTCGGTGCCCGTGGTCGTGCGGACGTCCCAGCCGAGGCCGACCAGGACCGCGGTCAGGCCCGGTGCCTCCTTGCTCAGCGAGACATTGCCACCCTTGGAGAGGCTCACACCCATGTCGCATCCCTTTCCGTGTCCGAGGGCCGGGCGTAGGGACCCGGCCGCTGAGTGACTGAACTCGAAATCTACAGCACTGTAGAAGTTACCGAGGGTTGCCAGGGCCGTCCATGCCGCAGTCGGATCCGGAGCGCGGTGGTGCCGGGCAGTCCGCCGCGCAGTCCGGGGTAACCGGAGCCGACGGTCAGGGTCACCGCGCCCGGCGTGGCCTGCGGGTCCCACCTGGGGGTGGCGGGGGTCCTGAGCCGGGCGGTCAGCGCCTTCGCCTGCTCTTTGAGGCCGGACGGGTAGGTCACGTGGTCTCCTTCGCCGGCGTGGGCGCGTTGTCGGTGCCGGTGACCGTGTAGCCGGCCGCGCGCAGCTCCTTGGCGGCGATGGCGGCCCGGCCGGGCGTGCCGGTGGCGTTGAGGACCCGGACGGTGATGGTGCGGGCCGGGACCGGCTCGGCGGCGGTCAGTTCATCCTTGTCGACCTCCTGGCCCTTGGCGAGGGCCCTGAAGAGGGCCTGTGCCTGGGGGTACTGCCAGGAGATGTTGGCCTTGTCTGTGAGGACGTCCAGTTCGCGCGGGTAGTAGGGACGATCAGGAAGGTGAGCCGGTCCTCGGGTATGCCCTCGAGGCTGGACAGCGGTTTCATCCCGGCGAGGTCCTCGTCGGTGGTCAGCGACTTGGTCGCCGAGTCCAGGAAGGAGTACAGGTCGCCGGGGTTGGTCAGTTTGGGCCTTGACCCGGAATCTTGGACACGGGCTATGCAGCTTGGGCCAGAGTAGTTGCTGTTGTGTCGAGTGCTGTTTTGTAGGCGATGGGACTGCGTTGTCCGAGGCGGGAATGACGGCGTCGGGTGTTGTAGCGGTTGAGCCAGCGGAACGCGTCGAGGCGGGCTTCGTGTTCGCTGGACCAGGTCTTGCGTCCCTGAAGCGTCTCGCGTTTGAACGTCGCGTTGCGCGCGCTGCGGACGCTGGGCGGTGTCCCGCGGAGCAAGGTCCGCTATGACAACCTCAAGGCCGCCGTCGCCCGGGTACTCGGGGTGAGCCGGGCCAGGGCGGAGGCAGGCCGGTGGATCGCCTTCAAGTCGCACTACGGCATCGAGGGCGCCCATGAGAAGAGCGGCGTCGAAGGGATGATCGGTTACTTCCGCCGCAACTACTTCGTTCTCGTCCCCGAGGTCTCCTCGCTCGCCGAGCTGAACGAGATGGTCGAGCAGTGGGATCGGCAGGACGACGCCCGCCGCATCGGTGCCCGCTCCAAGACCGTCGCCGAGTGCTTCGCACTCGAATAGCCGCTGCTGATGCCGCTGCCCGAGGAGCCGTTCGAGACGGTCCGGCTGTTCACCCCGCGGGTCGACCGCTACGACCAGATCCCGGTCCGCACCAACCGCTACTCGGTGCCGATCCGGCGGATCGGCAAGCGAGTACGGGCCGTCTTGCACGCTTCTCACCTGGTGGTCTACGACCAGAATGTGGAAGTGGCCCGGCACGAGCGGTTGATCGCCAAGGGCTCTGTGCGCCCCTTTGTGTATCGGATCGCCCCGGTCGTCATCAATGTGATCGACCGGGGCATGCCAGCTGTGTCGTCGGTGATCAAACCGCCTTGAAGGACGTGCCCGTCGGCTTCGCCCGGGTTCGTACCGCACGGGTGAGGCTGAGCCTCAGGGATGCCTGCTGGAAGCTTCCGTTCAACGGCGCACCGCGCGCTCGGGCGGGATCCCCGGCCGGTCCTTCGGCAGCAGCACACGCAGGGCACCCGGCCGGGTTTCGCACACTACGGGGAGAGGAAGCCGTACCGCTTCGCCGTCGATGCCCGCGTCCAGGTGCCGGACGTCACCGTGCAGCGTGATGCCGGGAGCCGACCAGACGACAATCCCTTCACCCGCCGGGCCGGCACCGTGCCTGTGCTGTCGCAGTTCGCCGCGCAGGTGCCGCAGGAGGTCCGGGGGCGCCTGAGTCGGGCGCTTGAGGACGATGGCGCCCAGCTGTCCCGTGGTGAGCGAGAAGCGACGCCCCAGCCAGCGCGGTGTGGCCAGGTGGTACGGGTTGTTGGAGATCAGCACCACCTGCGGGAACTCCACGGTCCCCCACGGTGTGTCCACGCGGGCCGCGACCCATTGCTTGCCCTTGACATAGTCGGGCGCCACCGCGGTGAACGCGCGCGGTTTGTCCTCCCGGTACCCGGGCTCCAGCAGGGCGTCGGCGTACATACCGAAAGAGACGTTGTTGACGAAGACACGCGGGCCGAGCATCCCCAGGTCCACCTGCGCGGGCTCACCGTCGACCAGGGCGTTAAGCGCCCACCCCGGATCGCGCAGATCGAGGCCCAGGTCCCGGGCGAAGTGGTTGCGGGTGCCCGCCGGGACCACGACCAGCGACCGGTCCGTGTCGGCGGCCACCGCAGCGACCGCCGACACGGTGCCGTCGCCGCCCGCAGCCCCCAGCACCTGCGCACCCTCCTCGACGGCTTTCCTCGCAAGCGACGCCGCGTCCCCTTCCGCACTGGTCGTCCAGACCTGCGCTCCCATCTCCTCGGCCCGCTGTACCAGGCCGTAACGGGCTGTCTTGCCGCCGCCCGAGCGTGGATTCGTCACGATCACCACCCGGGCACGCGTCCGAGCACCGGCCATCACCGCACCCCCTTTCGCTGCTCAGGCCAGCCTTCGGCCGCCCGGTCAACGTAGGAAACAACAGTGTGGCGGCGGCCCCCCGTAGGCGGGTTGGCGGCGCATCCGTGCGCTGCGGCAACCGGACAGACGCTGCGCGCCGCACACGCCCAGGTCCAGGGGCGCCGCCCAAGCGGGGCCTCGGAGTCTCCGCCGCGATCAGTGCTGGGGGTGCGGTCGGTGGAACAGGGGCCGCCGCTCGGCGGCAGTGCCGCCCGGAGCGAGGCGACCGACTTCGACGCGCATCCTGATGGCCTGGAACACCTCGACCACCCCCAGGACCAGGGCCATGACGCCGACCGCCAGAGTGAGTGCGGCGATCGAGGTGAACGGCGAGACGATCAGCACGATGCCCGCCAGAGTGCTGATGATCCCGTAGAACAGCTGCCAGCCGCGTGCCGGCATGCCCTCGGCGGAGGCCGCCGCAGCCGTCACCATGATGCCGCGCAGCAGCCAGCTGAAGCCGATCCACAGGGCGAGCAGAAAGATCGACTGCAGGGTGCCCCGGAAGCAGATCAGCCCCAGCAGGACGGAGAGTGCACCCGTGAGGAAGTGCAGCACCCGAAGATGCCGGGGAACGTGCGTGCCGAAGGCGGCGGCCAGCTGGAAGACGCCGGTAGCCAGCAGGTAGATGCCGAAGAGAACGCCGACGACCCGCAGCGTCTCCCCCGGCCAGGCGAAGACCACGACGCCCAGGGCGATCGTGGCCAGGCCCGTGGTGAACAGGATCTGCCAGCCCATGTTCGCCAAGGCGCCCAGGCCCTCGGTCAAGGGGGCGTCCTGTGGATCGGTGCCGCGCGGAGGGCCGGTGCCCGAGGAATCGGAGGGATAAGTCATGCCGCTGCCTCCTCCTGGAACAGCACGGTCGGGCCGTACACCTCCATCGTCACCCAACCCCGGCCCTGTTTCACCTGGCGGAGGTCTTCGCAAGCCCGCTCAGGACCGACCGCGGCGGCGCAGCAGTCCACGCAGCCGCGCCCGCAGCGTACGCACCGAAAAACGTCTGCAACGTGGCCACCGCCGGAATGGCGATCAACGTGCCGACTACACCGAGCAGCGCGGTGCCCGCGATCACGGAGCCGAAGGCCACCACCGGATGGATGTCCACGGTTTTGGACGTGAGTTTCGGCTGGATCAGGTAGTTCTCGAACTGCTGATAGACCACGACGAAGACCAGCACCACCACCGCGTACCAGAGGTCGCCGGCGAACGCGGCCAGCACGGGCATGGCCGCGGCCAGATAGGTGCCGATGACCGGGACGAACTGCGACACCACCCCCACCCACACGGCGAGCGCCAGGGCGTACGGCACATCCAAGCAGTGCCAGCATGATGAAGCGGGCGACCGCGGAGATCAGGGCCCTCAGCCCCCGGGAGTAGAGGTATCCGCTCGTCTTGTCGACCGCGATCTCCCAGGCCCGGAGCACCTCCGTCTGCTTGGCCGGTGGCAGCAGCGAGCACAGCGCGCGGCGCAGCCGGGGCCGTCCACGGCGAAGTAGAACGCGAACAGGAAGATCGTCAGTAGCCGGACCAGGCCGCCCAACACGGAAGCAGAGAAATCGAACACCCCGCCCGCGCTCTTCTGTACGTACGTCCGCAGCCAGTCGAAGCGCAAAAGCCGGCCCTGGATGTCGGCCCGCGACAGCTCCGTGTGGAACGTCCGGTTGATCCAGCCGATGAAGGAGTCCAAGTACCCTGGAAAGTCTTCGATGATGTCGCTGATCTGGCCCGCCAGGAGCGACCCGAACAGCACGAAGAAACCCGTCGCCCCGAGGACCATGGCGAGGCACATCAGAAGGGCGGCCAGGCCCCGGCGCATCCTCCGGGCGACCAAGCGGCCGACCGGCGGCTCGATCCCCAGCACCAGGAAAAGCGCGATCAGAATGCCGACCAGCAGACCGGTGAGCTTGCGGAACGCCCAGTACTGATCTTTTCGTTAGTTCTGTGGGTGTGGCGGGCTCGTTGGCGGGAGTCTGATGTCGTGTCTTTCAAGCCTTCGCCTGTTGTCTCCGGGCCTGTCGTTCCCCCTTTGACACGACCGCAGTTGACCGAGGCGCGGCGTGTGCGGGCGGCTGAGTTGTTCGATCAGGGACGTTCGAATGTCGAGTTTGCTCGGATGTTGGGGGTCAGTGCCGAGAGCGTCGCGCGATGGAGCGAGACGAGTCCGAGATCGCCCGATGGATAGCTCACGAGTGGCCGCGCATCGACAAGGGGCGGTGAACACACGTGCCTGGATCGTGTTCCTCGACGCATCAGGAGTGTCGCTGCTGCCTCAGATCCGCCGCACCTATGCACCCCGCGGCCGCACACCTTTCCTGCGGCACCGGCTGGACCGGAAGCGTGCCTCGATGGCCGCGGCCCTCGCTACCACGCCGCCGATCCGGACCGCGGGCCGCGTCTGCGCTTCCCTCTCAAGCCCGGCAGCTATGACACCACCGCTCTCATCGAGGCCCAGGAACAGCTCAAGGTCTTCTACCGCGGCGAGCGGGTGGTGCTGGTCTGGGACGGACTGTCCGCCCACCGGAGCTGGGCGATGCGGTCCTGGGCCGCCGAACAGGACTGGCTCACCCTGGAGCGATTACCCGCCTACGCACCCGAGCTCAACCCGGTGGAACTGCTGTGGTCCTCGCTCAAGAAGCGTGAACTTGCCAACCTCGCCAGCGACCATCTCGCCGACGTCGCCGAGCACGGCATCCACCGCATCAACCAGAACCGGCAGCTGCCATGGTCCTTCCTCGCTCACACCGGACTCACCATCCACCCGCCAACCCCACCGAACTAACGAAAAAATCACTACTGAGTTTTTCGTTAGTTCTGTGGTGATTGGGGATGAATGGTCAGGCCGGTGTGGGTGAGGAAGGACCACGGGAGTTGCTCGCTGGAGCAGACTCGGTGGATGCCGCGTTCGGCGGCGTCGGCGACATCGGCGAGGTGGTCGCCGGCGAGGTTGGCCAGCTCGCGGGTCCTGATGGCCGACCACAGCAGTTCGACCGGGTTGAGTTCGGGTGCGTAGGCCGGCAGCCGCTCCAGCGTCAGCCAGCCCTGCTCGGCCGCCCAGGCCCGCATGCCCCGGCTCCAGTGGGCGGACAGTCCGTCCCATACCAGCACCACCGGCTCACCGGCGTAGAAGGTCTTGATCTGTTCCAGCACCTCGATCAGGGAAGTGGTGTCGTAGCTGCCCGGCTTGAGGTGGAAGCACAGCCGCGGGCCGCGTCCACCGTCGGCGGCGTGGTAGCCCAGCGCGGCGGCCATCGAGGCTCGTTTCCAGTTCAGCCGGTGCCGCAAGAGCGGAGTGCGGCCGCGGGGTGCGTAGGTGCGACGCACCTCGGGCAGCAGCGATACGCCCGATTCGTCGAGGAACACGATCCAGGCACGTTTCTTCACCGCCCCTTTTTGATGCGCGGCCACTCGTGGGCAACCCATCGGGCGATCTCGGACTCGTCCCGTTCGACGGCCTGACGCCGGGGCCGCTGCAGACTCCACCCCAGCCGCCCGGTCAGCAGGCGCCATACCGAGGCCCGGGCCAACGTCACCCCGGTCACCCGCTCAACCACCACGCCGACCCGTTCCAGCGTCCACAGATCCGCCTCGAACCCGTGCGCCCGGGCGCCCTGCTCCAGCGCAGTCCGTACCTGCTCAACCTGGGCGTCGTCCAGCTTGGGCGGCCGACCGGTGGCCGGGCGCCGCCGCAATGCCTGAGTCCCGCCCTGCTCCCACAGGCGTTTCCACCGGCGCACGCTCTCGGGGTGCATCCCCACTGCCCGGGCAACCTCGGACGAAGGACGTCTCTGCTCGAACAACTCGGCCGCGCGCATGCGACGGGCCTCGGCCAACTGCGGCCGCGTCAGCGGCAGAACGGAGACATCAGCAACAGCATCCTGCGGTTTGGAAGACACACCATCATGCTCACACTGCCGAAGCCCCAACCACCACAGAACTAACGAAAAACTCAGTAGTAGGAAATATCCCTACTAGTGACCTGAGTCGGAGATTCGTCGTTGGTTGGGCATGAGTCGTCCGGGTCCGAAGATTCCGCCGTTGTCGGTGACCGATGCCCAGCGGGCCGCGCTGGAGGGCTGGGTGCGGCGTCGTTCGACGGCCCAGGCGCTGGCCCAGCGCTCACGGATCGTGCTGGAGTGTGCCGAGGGGCACTCGATCATGGAGGTGTCGCGGCGGCTGCGGGTCGCCCCGGACACGGTCCGCACCTGGCGGCGGCGCTTCCTCGAACGGGGTCTGGACGGCTTGTCCGACGAGCCGCGGCCCGGTGTCCCGCGGAAGATCACCGACGCGGACGTCGAGCGGGTCATCGTCAAGACGCTGGAGGAGAAGCCGAAGAACGCGACTCACTGGTCGACGAGGTCGATGGCGGCGGCCACGGGCATGTCCCCGTCGGCGATCTCGCGGATCTGGCGGGCGTTCGCCCTGGCCCCGCACCGGACGCAGACGTCTCTGCTGTCCACGGACCCGTTGTTCATCGACAAGGTCCGTGACGTCGTGGGGTTGTATCTGGATCCGCCGGAGAAGGCCCTGGTGCTGTGTGTGGACGAGAAGTCGCAGATCCAGGCCCTGGACCGGTCCCAGCCGGTGTTGCCGATGGTGCCCGGGGTTCCCGAGCGTCGCAGTCACGACTACGTCCGGGCCGGCACCACCACCCTGTTCGCGGCCCTGGAGGTCGCCACGGGGAAGGTGATCGGCTCCCTGCACCGCAGGCACCGGGCCGTGGAGTTCAAGAAGTTCCTGGCCAAGCTGGACCAGGAGGTGCCCGCCGAGCTCGAGGTGCATCTCATCCTGGACAACTACGTCACCCACAAGACGCCTGCCATCAAGAAGTGGCTGCCGGCGCACCCGCGTTTCCACTTGCACTTCACACCGACGAGTGCGTCCTGGCTGAACCTGGTGGAGCGGTGGTTTGCCGAGCTGACGCAGAAGAAGCTCAGGCGCGGTGTCCACCGCTCCGTCCAGGCCCTCGAGCGCGACATCCGGTCCTGGCTTGCCGACTGGAACGAGCATCCCAGGCCGTTCGTCTGGACGAAGACGGCCGACGAGATCCTCGACAAAGTAGCCGCCTACTGCCGACGAATCTCCGACTCAGGTCACTAGCTGGGCCATCGTGTCCTCGGTGACTGGGCGACCTTGGCACGCTTTCCGGACGCTGCTGATGACCTTGGTGCGGTTGAAGGGCTCTGCAACCCCGCTTCGCTTGATCACCATGAGGGAGTAGGTCTCCATTGTGGTGAAGCGACGGGAGCAGTCGGGGCACTGACGTCGCCTGCGGATCGACGTGCTGCGACATCTCGACCTCGTGTCAGTGAGCCACCATGGGATATACCGCTCCGTGACAGTGAGAGGCGTTGTCCGTGTCATTCTGATGTCAGCAGCAGACAGCCGCTCACTCCTCCGCCATCTGCGAAAATACGCCAGGAAGCAGCCGCCAGCCACTGCCAACCACCTCACTGACACGAACCCGGCAATCGCACGCCGTCGCCTTCGGGGACCGCCGGCCCGGCCAAGCGGGCCGGCGGCCTCCGGGGCCTGCCTGTGACGCGGTACTGCTGCGGGGCTAGAAGACGCTGAGGCCGTACAGGCTCAGCGGCCGGGTGACCGGCTCGTAGAACGTGGTGCCGCCGGTGGTGCAATTGCCGCTGCCGCCGGAGAGCAGGCCGTAGGCGGTGTTGCCGGCGAAGAGCGGGCCGCCGCTGTCGCCGGGCTCGGCGCAAGCGTTGGTCTGGATCGTGTTGTAGACCAGCTGGCCGTTGCCGTAGTTGACGGTGGCGTTCAGGCCGGTGACGCTGCCGGTGCGGTAACCCGTGGTGCTGCCGGAGCGCTCGATGCGCGTCCCGACGGTCGGGCTGCCGGCGTTGACGATGTCGCGGTACGTGCCGTTGTACAGGTACACGCGGCCGTCGGATGCGGCGGGGTTGGAGTGCTGGATGACCCCGTGGTCGTAGGTCGGGAAGACGGTCTGGCCCGGCACCGCAGTGCCGATGCTCCAGCTGGACCGGCCGCTGGTGCAGTGTCCGGCGGTGAGCGCGAAGTTCGTGCCCGCGGAGTTGCGGACGTTGAAGCCGAGGGAGCAGCGGACGCCGGAGGAGGTGATGGCCTCCCCGCCAGCGATCAGACGGCTGAACTTGCCCGGGGTGCGGTTGATCTGCAGCGCCCCGGACTGCGCGCCGGCCGCCTTCCTGATCTTGTTGATCTCTGCCGCCGAGACCGTGCTGTCGGCGGTGACGACGACCTTGCCCGACGCCTTGTCGGTGTACCAGGCCGTGCCGCCGACGTCGGCGGTGAGCACCGCGTCGCCGACCCGGGCGAGCTGGGCCGCGGTGGGCTTCGCGTCCGCGGACGCCGACGCCATGGCGGTGGGGGTCACGAGCGCGGACACGGTCGCCAGGGCGGCGACGACGGTGGCGGCACGGGCTCTTCGGGAGGCGCCCGACGACAGGAACGTCTTTACCTTCACTTGTCCTCCGGTGTGGGGTCGTGGGTCCGTTGGATGTCCGGGCCCTCGGTTCACGTCTGCGGCAGTCCTGCGGACAGTGCGGGCGTCCTGGAGGTGCCGCATCGGTGGTTGAACCTTCGCCGTGATATGCCCCTGTCAACAAGCGCGGCTTTCGGACGCTTCGGCGAGAGCCCCCGGGCGCGCAAGCCGGTTGGCAAGGAAGGGGCTCTTGCGGGATCCCGTCCGCAGGTTGAGACGACGGGAAACTGACGGACCATTGGGTGATGGCCCGTCGGTCGCCCCGGATTCCGGCAAGGTGCCGGGGGTGTGGCGACCGGTGGACAACGCGCCATTCATCGCGGCGCACCGGACTCTCCGGCGCCGCCGGCTCCGCACGGCGGCGCGGCTGCTCAGGTCGCCGCTGGCCCCGGGCGGGCGGTGCGGCCGCGCCGGACCGCCGGAAATCATGGCCGATTCGTAAAGGTCAAGTGGAGTATTCCGGTATGTCGTGTGATGTGACGAGGGAGACCGGGTCCATGCCGCGTCCCCGTCCGTCGTCGGCGCCGGCACGGGAGGAAGGCCGCGCCATCCCGCGCGCGTTACGGCGGGAATGCTCCCGGCGGCTTTCCTGAGGCCGAACCCGTATGGGCGGATTGCCCCTTGCGGCGCCCAAGACCGGTGGCCGGTTCGACACCGTCGGTCGAGAGCGCTTTCACAACGCCGTTCGGCGCCCAGCCTCTCCAGCCACCGGGCCCCCTCTGGTCTCGGGCGAACACCCGCGGCGTCCCCTGCCAGACACACTCCGCACGCCGGACCGAGCAGCCGCACCACGGGCACAGCGCACTGCTCACCGCGGGCGGGGCGGGAGCGAGGGAGCAGCGGAGACGGTGCTGTGGCGCTGTCACGTTGTTGGGTGCCTGGGTCTCTGACGGCGCGTCGGGGCATGGGGAGGGGTCGGGTTCCGGGCCGGTGCTCGGGCCGTGGTGGGCCGGCCGGCGGCGCCGGTGGCCTGGTCCCAGACGGCGAAGCGGACGGTCATCCCGGCGCGGTAGCCGGGGGCGGTCATCCGGTGGCGGCGGGGGCCGGAAGTGCGGTGAGACGCCGCGGGACGCGGCCAGGAACCGCTTCCGCTCCGCCGACGGAGCAAAAGCCCTTCATCGCGCGTTCGCGTTGCCGGGTGGGCCGGTGGCTGTTCTCTGCCCGGTTGTTCGGGTACTTCGAGGTGCGGTGCTCTGCTCCCGGCGTGACCTGGCGGTGGGCCGCTCGGTAGGAGCGCGGCTTGTCGGTGACGAGCACCCGTGGCACGTCCTCCGGGCCCATCGGGAGCCGGCGGAAGAACCGCACGGCGGCGCGGGTGTCGCGCTGGGGCTGGACGAGGATGTCCAGCACGTTCCCGTGCCGGCCGGCGGCCCGCCACGGGTAGTGCCGCTCGCCGTTGACCGTGATGAAGACCTCGTCGAGATGCCGCGTGTCCCCCGGCCGCGGTCGGCGGCGGCGCAGCTCATGCGCATGGATCTGGCCGGACTTCGCGCACCGGCGGCGGACGGTCTCGTGGGAGACGAGCACTTCGCGCTCGAGCATCGGCTCCTCGACTTCCCGGAACGACAGCGGGAAGCGGTGATACCGCCACACGCAGTGGGAAATGATCTCGACCGGGTACCGGTGCCCCTGGTACGACGGCGACGCGTCCCCCACGAGCAGACCCCTTCTCGGAGCGATCGACCTGAAGAGCACCCTACGGGAGTTCCCCAACGTGACAGTGCCCCCGGCGGTACTCCGAGCCGGAAGAGGAGCAACTCCAGGCGCACAACAGCAAGTACCAGATCGTTGAACGCCTGCTGGCCGTCCAGCAGCGACAACGCAAGGCGCGGCAGGCCGCCGAACAGGAGCACCTGGCGGCGATCGAAGCCCTCCTCCAGCGCCAGAAGGCCTTGGCCAAGCCGGTGGTGGCACGGCGCATGCCCATGTTGACGAGCCGTCGGCTTGCGGACGGACGCCGGAGCGTCGCGGAGCTGGTGGCACTGGGAAAGTCCAGTGAGCACGGGACCCGGCCTGCGGGTGTCCCAGGGCACCCGAACGGATTGCCGGGAAAACCGCTTCTCACGGGGCAGTGTCCTCAGATCGGTGCACCCCGTTGTATCCGGGTGCAAGCTGTGACTGACCGGTGAAAGTGACGGAGATGGCACAAACAGCAAGTGTGCGCAGGCGCGTTGTGTTGGCGCTCTGCTGCGGTCTGATGGCGGCGGGGGTGGGCGGGACGGCTCACGCGGATAGCAACGACAATCTGGCTGATCCACCGATGACGTGCGGTTCGGGGCCGCTCACGGCGAGCGGTAAGGGGCAGTCGTGTGTCACGGACCAGCATGTCGATCAACAGATCGTCAAGCACCACAGCAAGAGCTTCGACCTCGTCGACTTCGCCGACGTGATCACTCCGCTCGACGGCCTGCTGCCCTGAGCGTCCCGTCTTCCTCCGCACCCGGCCGGAGCGGCCGGGGCAGGTGTTCCCGTTCAGTTCAGGAGTTCATCGATGCGTACCCGTCAGTTCGTCGGAGCCGCGGCCCTGGCCGCGGGGGTCTTGGTGCCGGCCGCCGCAGGAGGGGCTGTGGCGGACACCAACATCAACACCCACAGCCCGTCGATGCTGTGTGACACCGGACCACTGGCCGCCACCACCGCTCACAGTTCATGCGAGGCACGGCAGAGTGTGAGGCAGGGCGTGCTGAAGACCCACACCGAGGACGTGGATCTGATCAACCGGCTGGACATCGCTGTTCCGGCCGCACTGGGGGCCTGAGATGACGGCAGGATCGCCCAGGGGCGTGATGCGTGCGACCGGCCTGTCGCTGGCGGCGCTCGCCGCCGTTCTGGCGAACGGGGGAGAGGCCGCGGCCGACTCCAACCAGACGGAGCAGAAACCGGTGATGCTCTGCAACATCGTGCTGTTCTCGCCCGGGGCCCAGGTCGGCGACGGATGTCAGGCCCTGCAGACCAGCGGGCAGAGCATCCTGAAGGAGGACAGCGTCAGCCATACGCTGGTCGACTTCATCGGTGTCCGTCCGAGTCTGTTGTGACGGAGCCGTTCGGCCCGCTGGCCGCTACCCGTCCGGGACCCGCCGTGGGCGTGACTCCGGCAGGTCCCGGCGGGCCGTCCGGTCTGTCAGGACGCGGGCGCGGCGCAGGCCCGGACGGTGTCCCAGGCTCGGCGGACGGTCGTCTCGTCGGCGTAGGGGGACCCCAGGGCGGCACGGAGCACCGGCCGGCCGTCCACGATGGCGGGCGTGCACAGGACGTCGGGTTCTCCGGCGAGACGCTGGGTGAGCTCCCGGGTCCGGTCGTCGGTCTCCGCGCGGAGGACGACGAGACCGAGCCGGTGGGCGACGAGGTGGAAGCCGGGCTCCCGCTCGACCAGGGAGGCGAGCAGGGCGGCGAGCCGGATGTCGTGCCGGATCACCTCCCGCAGTTCCTCCAGGCCATGGGCGCGCAGGACGTACCAGAGTTTCAGGGCCCGCATCGGGCGGCCGAGCGGAACCTGCCAGTCCTTGAAGTCGACGACCTTCCCGGAGTCGGTGGCGTCATTGCGCAGGTAGGAGGGGGTCGCGCCGAGGGCATCGGCCAGGTCGCCCCGGTCGGCGACCCACAGGATGTCGCACGGGGTGCCGGTACGCAGCCACTTGTGGGCGTTGACGGCGTAGGAGTCCGCGAACTCCGGCCCGGCGTCGTCCTCGCGCAGTTCGGGGCAGAGCGCCGCGCTGCCGGCGTAGGCGGCATCGACGTGCAGCCAGATACCGCGTTCTCGGCAGACGGCGCCGATCCGGGGCACCGGGTCGGTGGCGCAGGTGACGGTGGTGCCGACGGTCGCCACGACGGCGGCGGGCACCAGCCCCGCGGCCCGGTCGGCGTCGACGCGGTCGGCCAGGGCGGCCGGGTCCATGGTGTGCGTGCCGGGGACGGTCGGGACGAGGACGGGTTCGCCGGCGCCGGCGATGCGGACCGCCTTGGGCACACAGCTGTTGGCCTGGTCCGTGCAGTAGACGCGCAGCCGGCCCTCCGTCCCGTGCTCGCGCCACCGGCCCCGAGAGGCCCGGTGCAGGGCGGCGACCACGGCGACCAGTGCGGCCGACGACGCCGAGTCCTGGATCACGCCGCCGCCTTGCCCGGACGCGTGCGTGAAACGGGGCGGCAGGTCCAGGGCGCGGGCGAGCCAGTCGCACACCCGCATTTCCAGTTCGGTGGCGGCGGGCGACGTCGACCACATCATGCCCTGCACGCCCAGGCCCGCCGTGACCAGCTCGGCCAGGGTGGAGGCGGGCGAGTTGTTGGTCGGGTAGTAGCCCAGGAAGTTCGGGTGCTGCCAGTGCACCAGCTGCGGCACGATCGTGTGCCAGGTGTCCTCGAGGATGTCGGCCAGGTCCTCGCCCTGCTCGGGCGCCGTCTCCGGGAGCGCCTTGAGAGTGGTGCCCGGAGGGCCGGGCGGCACCACCGGGAGCTCGCAGGAGGCCAGGGCCCGCCAGTGCTCGGCCAGGCGGCCGGCCGCGTCAGCCGCAGCGGTCTGAAAAGCGCGTTCGTTCATGTGCGGAAGCTAGACACGCGACCTCCCAGGTCCACACCCTCATGGAGCCATGATCACCCGTACGAGCCCGGTGTGGCTGCCCCCGCCCGAACTGTTGCCCGACGTTCGTTCGGCACTCCGCGGCACGGCGGGACGACTGACCGCCCCGGGCGACGACCTTGGCGTCCTACCCGGATCCGGTACCGGCCCCCGTCCTGTGGACGCCGAGCCCCTCCCGAACCCCAGGGAAGCCGCGTATGACGCGCACTTCAGTGTGGCCCGCACCTCCTGCGACCCGGCGCGCACCTTGCTGCGGGCACTGCTGCGCACCACCGCCGAGGTGAGCGCCTGGGTCTCCGAGGACACCCGAGCCGTTCTGCACACGGCACTGACGGTCTGCGGTCTGAGCGCCCCCGCCCCCGCCGGGACACCACCCGGGACCTCGGTGGCTCGCTGGGAAGCGGGGCACCGGCTGTTCTTCGCCCTCACCGCGGCCACCGTCGTCGCCCTGCGTGACGCCACTGCCCGGCCGGTGGGCCGTCACCCCGGGCCGGCTGCGACCTGGGACGCGGCCGTCCTGCTCCGGGCGAGTGCGGCCGCCATGGAAGCGACCGCGTCCTTCGCCCCGCATGTCTACGAGAGAGAGGTGCGGCCGTCGATGGAACCACCCGAGGAGCGGGATGGCTTCTCCGGCCTGTGGTCCGCCGACCACCGGGCTCTCGTGAGACAGCTGGGGATCTGGGGCAGGGCTCACGCCGGTTCCTGCCCCAAAGGGTGTGTCGCGGGCTCTGCGCTCCGTGCCGCCCTGGCGGACGTGCACGTCGCTCACCACGGCATTTGCGCCCGCTTCGTCGGCCGCGGCCCCTCCCTGCTCGGGGGTGGCGCCGACGCCCTGCACACCCTGGACCGTCTGGCCGTTTCCCGCAGCAGGATGCTGCGGCCCGACGTCGCCCTGCCGCCCGTGCCCCGCTGCCGCAAGGCCGCCGACCTCCGGAGGAGATGACCATGCGCCCGAACGACCCGTCACCCGTCCGGCCCTGGCCCGCGCCCGCCGCCCTTCCGCCGGCACGGGAATCGGACGACCCCCGTCCGGTCACGCTGGAAGGTGTCGCGATCGACGAGGGGACGGCTCACCTGGAACGGCTGGCCGACGAGATCGTCTTTCTCGACCGCTCCGCGTTTCTGCCGGCCTCCTACCGGCCCGCCACCGGGCTGGTGCGGCACGAGCCCGTCTCCCCACTGCTGACGGCTCCGCCCCCGCTCCGGCCTGCACACCGCACCGGCAGGCGAACGGTCGCCGTCGCCTTCGCCCCGGAACACGGTGACCACGCGCGAGTCTGGACCCGGCAGCACGGCTGTCCTCTGCTCGCCCCGCCCGCCGACATCACCGCCCGTGCCTCCGACAAAATCGACTCGATGGAACTGCTGGCCGAGGCGGGCGTCACCGTCCCCGAGCATGTGGTGATCCCGGCGGAGCGGCAAGCGTCGGCCGCCGCCCACTGGCCGGACGGCTGGGACGCCGCGGTGCTCCAGCGCCGGGAGAACAACCTGGCGGGCGGCGGCACCGTCCTCGTCGACACACCGGACGCGCTCCTCACGGCCCTGGATGCGTGGGTCGGCCATACCCTGCGGCTCAGCAGGCTCGTGCCCGGACTGCCGCTGACCGTCAGCGCCTGCGCGGGGGCGAACCGGACCGTCGTTTCCGCCGTCTCCCACCAACTCGTCGGCCTGCCCGAACTGACTCCGGGATGGGGCACGCACTGCGGCAACCAGCTCCTGGACGACTCCGACCTGCCCGCACCGCTCCTCTCCCACGTCCGGGACACCGCCCGTGCCGTCGGAGACGTGCTGCGACGGCACGGCTTCCGGGGCGTCTTCGGCCTCGACCTGGTCGTCGACGACAAGACGCCCGTGGTCATCGAGATCAACCCGCGTTTCCAGACGGTGGCGTCCCTGGCCCAGGCGGCCGAAACCGCCGCCGGTCTGCTGCCCCTGCTGGGGCTGCACGTGCTGGCCTGTCTGCTGCCCGAACTGCCGCCCGTCCGTGCCATGACGCGGCCGGTGCCGCGGCTCGGCCAGCTCGTCGTGCACGCCCGGCGGCCCGGACACGTCACAGCCCTGCCTCGCCCCGGTCATTACCGGCTGACGGAAGAGGGGCCCCTCGAACTGATCGAACCGCTCGACCGGCCCGGCACGTTCGACGAGACGGCTCTGCCCGATCCCCTCCCACGACAGGAGGCCGGGACCGCCCTGGTCTGGCCGCACGCCTCCCCGGGCCCTGCACTGCCCGGCGACGAACTCGCGCTGGTGCAGACCGGCCACCACCTCTGCGACGTGTCCCCGCGACCCGCCCTCGGTCCCTGGGCCCGGTCCTGGACCGAACGACTCCTCACCCACGAGATCCGCACCACGACAGGTGATCCCGTATGACCCGCGACGCACCGTCCACCGCCACGGGCTCCATGGCCAGCGCCTCCCCGGCCACCAGCCGGGTGCCGTCGGCCCGCCCCGCGAGCGCTGGTGACCTCTCGCACCCCTACCGCCCCGGTGAACTCGCCCTGTCGGTCATGGAGATGCGAGACGCTGGCCGCCATGCCGTCGACCTCGTCGTCCAGCGGCTGTGCACGGCGGCGGACGGCCCGCCGCACGCCGTAGCCGATCCCGTCGAACTCGAAGCACTTCTCGACGAGCCGCTGCCCGAGGACGGCAGCGACCTGACCGGACTGCTCGACCACCTGGCCCAGGACGTACTGCCGCTCGGCATCCGGTTCGATCACCCCCGCTGCTTTGCCTTCGTGCCCACCACCGGCAACTATCCCGCGGTCCTCGCCGACCTGCTCTCCACCGCCCACCTGAGCGTCCCCGGCGCATGGCTGGTCGGCTCCGGCCCCACCCGCGTCGAACTGACCGCTCTGAACTGGCTGAAAGAGCTGCTGGGCCTGCCCGGACACTGGGGCGGCCTGTTCGTCAGCGGCGGCTCCGTCGCCAACCTCACGGCGCTCGCCGCCGCCCGCGACCATCACCTCGGCGGTGACCTCACCGGCGCCCGTCTCTACTGCTCCACCCAGGCCCACCCTTCCATCGCCCGCGCGGTCCACCTGCTGGGCCTCGGCCGGGATCAGCTCATCGCCCTCGATCCCGACGCCGGCCAGCGCCTCGACCCCCGGGGCCTGGCCGCCCGGATCGACGCCGACCTCGCCGCCGGCTTGCGTCCCTTCGCCGTCGTCGCCACCGTCGGCACCACCAGCACCGGTGCCGTCGACCCTGTTACGGACCTCGCGCGGCTCTGCCGCCGTTACGGTCTGTGGCTGCACGTCGACGGCGCCCACGGGGCGGCGTTCGCCCTCTCCGACCGCGGCCACGCCCTGCGCGACGCGCTGGGGCGTGCCGACTCCCTCACCTTCGACCCGCACAAATGGTTGTTCCAGCCGTACGAGACCGGCTGTGTTCTCGTCCGCGACCCGGAACTCCTCAGGGCCACCTTCCGGATGTCCCGCCACCATCTCGACACCGGATACCTCCACCCTGCCGAGGCCCGCCACGACGAGGTCAACCTCGACGACCTCGGTCCCCAGCAATCCCGCGGCCTGCGTGCCCTGAAGGTGTGGCTCTCCCTCAAGACCTTCGGTGCCGCGGCCTTCCGCCGTGCCGTCGACCACGGCCTCCATCTCTCCGACCACGCCGCCGCCCGCATTACCGCCCACCCCGACCTCGACCTCGCCAGTTCCCCCGGCCTCGGCATCCTCACCTTCCGCTGCCGTCCCCCGGGCAGTCCCGCCGACCCGCCCGCCGTCGACCGCCTCCAGCAGTCCGTCAGCGACGCCGTCCGTGCCACGGGCCAGGCACTGCTTCTGACCACCCGCGTCCACGGCCGGACGGTCCTGAGGATGTGCACCATCAACCCGGCCACCACCACGGCCGACATCGACGCCGTGCTCGAACTGGTGGTCCGGACGGGGCGAGAGGCGGAGCAGAAGCCCCGGTGACACCGGAAGGCGGTCGTCCGTCAGCCGTCGAGCCGGGTCCTCCCATCCGGCCGGTCAGTTCTCCGGCCGAAGCCGCCGGCGGGCTGCCTCGACCCACTGGTCGTAGTCGGAGGCGCTCCGAGGTCGAGCCAGCGGGCGGGCCTCCTCCGCTCGGGCGCAGAACGTCGTACGACCCCGACGTGGCTGAGGCGGCTTCGTGTGCGGCGCCGTGTGCTCGTGCGGGTCGTGGACGGCACCAGCGTCTCTGCGTCTCGGGCGGTGCCGACCGTGACGAACAAGCCCGGAGGACGGGGCCGCCTTCCGCAGGATCTCGCGTTCCTCCTCCAGCCCACGGACCTTCTTGCGCAGCGCGGCGTTCTCCGCCCCCAGCCGCGTGGGCGGCCCGGCGGGTGTCTCCGCCCTGCGTCCCCGGGGCCGGCTCGCACCAGCTGCCCGGACCCGGTTCCGCAGGGTCTCGGGGTTGATCCCCGGATCGGCGGCGACCTGCCGGATCGTCGCCTCGGGCCGCGACTGGTACGGCGCGACCGCGTCCGCCTTGAACTGTGGCGGATAGTTCTTCATGACCACGAGATGTCCGTTCTCAGATCCTGAGGATCCAGTGTCTCGTGTGTCCAAGATCAAGAGTCAAGGTCTGCGACAGCACACCCCGAGGGTCCGGGCACCCACTACGGCCGGACGAGAAGTGCTACGACGATCCGTGGCACGTCAGAGAACGGACGGGAACGGCGGGAGGGCGGGGCGGGAGGAGCCCGGCCACGTCAGCCCTCGGCCTCCAGCCGGGCCACGATGTCTTGGCGCAGCCGTACCTTGTCCGTCTTGCCGACCGCGGTCAAGGGGAGTGCCGGAACCTCGACGAGCCGTTCGGGCAGCTTGAACCGGGCCAGTCCGCTGTCCTCCAAATGTCCGCGGAGCTCCCGCAGGGACGGTGCTCCCTCGTCACCGCCCACGACGTACAGGCAGACGACCTCACCCAGTACACGATGGGGCATCGCGACGGCCGAGGCGGCCCGCACACCGGGGTGCGCCAGTACCAACGCCTCCAGCTCGTCCGCCGGGATTTTCTCTCCCCCGCGGTTGATTACGTCCTTGACGCGCCCGGCGACCACGAGGTTCCCGGACTCGTGGCGGTGGACGAGGTCGCCGGTGCGGTAGAAGCCGTCGGAGGTGAACGACGAGGCTGCCGCGCCTCCGTGGTACTCCGTGATGACACCCGGCCCCCTGACCAGGAGTTCGCCGATCTCACCGTCGGCGACGGGCCGGCCCTCGCCGTCCACTACCAGGGTCTCGTCACCGGGCGAGGAGGGGCGTCCCTGCGTGGTGAACGCCACCTCGGGCGGATCATCGAGCCGGGTGAAGTGCAGCTGGCCCTCACTCATGCCGTACACCTGCTGAATTCGGCAGTCGAAGGCACTGGCCAGTTGGACAGCCGTGGATTCGTCCAGGCGCGCCCCGCCGACCTGCAGGACTTGCAGGCTCGACAGGTCAGGACCGCTGGAGGCGGCGCGAGCGACGAGCCACTGCCGGGCGAGCGCGGGGGTGAGCGCGCAGTGTGTGACGCGTTCTCGCTCGATCAGCGCCATGGCGGCGGTCGCATCGTCCGGGGCGGCGAGTACGACCTTTCCGCCGCTGGCGAGCGTGCCGAGTACCCCTGGAGCGGAGAAGGCGAAGGCGTGCGTCACCGGCAGGACGGCGAGGAACACGGATTCGGGTGTCAGCCCCGAGACTGCTGCCGCGCAACGGATCACGTGACCCAGCGCCTCATGGGTTCGGGCAATGGGTTTGGGGGCGCCCGTGGTTCCGCTCGACAGCAGGAAGAGGGCGGTGTCCGAGGGATGCCGGGCCGGATGGGCGGGGGCCGGGACACCGGCCTCGATGAGACGGTCGATGTCCACGTGGCCGGCGGCCCGGTCGCCGGCAGCCGAGACGAGCAGGGTGCGTACCGACGGGTGCCGCTCGCGGAGCTTCTCGGCGAGCCGCAGCTGGTCGAAGCGTTGATGTCGGGCCGGTACGGCCAGCGCGGTCGGCGCCAACGCGGTGATCACCGGCTCGAGTTCGTGCTCGCGCAGGGCTGGAAGGGCGAGGGCCGGGCGCGCACCGAGCCTGATCAGCGCGAGCGCGAGGACGATGGTGCGGGCCTGGTTCGGCAGTTGCACGAGTACGGTGTCGCCGGGCCGGATGCCGGTGTGCGCCAGCCGGGCGGCGCAGCCGGACACCGCCGCATCGAGCTCGGCCCTGGTGAAGGTGCGCTCGGCGTCGACCACGGCCACGCGGTGGCCCGCGTGCACGCGGGTGCTCAGCACGGTGTCGTCCAGGAATTCTGGGCGCCACCAGCCGCGGTCCCGGTACTCCCCGCAAGCCCCCGCGCCAGGCCGGCGGTCGCCGACGATGTCGCCGAGCTGCCGCACGGTGAAGTCGTGCTCTGCCCAGAGATCGACGCGGGTGTCGAAGCGCTCGGCCAGGTCCAGCTGGATTTGCGTGAGGTCGACGGAATCGAGTCCGAGATGCGCACGCAACTGCGCGTCCTCGCGTAGCAGCTCTTCCTCGATCCCCAAATCACGGAGGATCTTTCGCACTTCTTCGATGCCCGTCAACCGGGCCTCCTTGCCTGAGGGCTGTGGCGAGAACAGGGACCGACGTGGCCGGTATGCCCAGTGCGTCTCGCCACGAGACCGGCGCACGGGAGCAGTGGGAAGCGCATACGACGACGAGGGACTCACGAAGCCGGCGGTCCCACTCCCGTGCGCCCTGCACGGTCCGTTCTGGCCGTGCGACGCTGTGTCATCACACCGATTTCGCCCCCTGGAGTGTGATGAACCCAGTGAACAGCGGGACGCTCGCGGTGCCGGGCGCGACAATCTACTTCGAAGTGCGGGGGGAAGGGCCTTTCCTGCTGCTCATCGGGGGAGGGAACTCCGATGCGACGGTGTACAAACGCTTGGCTGCCGTCCTGGCCGGGAGCCACCGCGTCGTCACCTATGATCCACGCGGGAACTCACGCAGCGTGCTCGACGGCTCACCGATGGACCAGAGGGTCGAGGAACACGCCGACGACGCCTACCGTCTGATCGAACACCTCGCTGACCCGGACGAGCCCGTGTACGTCTTCGGGAGCTGCTCGGGCGGGCTCATCGCCCTGGAGCTCACCATCCGCCACCCAGGCAGAGTCCGGCTGGTCGTCGCCCACGAGGCACCTGTTCTGAGCATCCTTCCGGACGCCGAGCGGCACTTGGCACTTCTCGACGACATCTGCGAGACGTACCTCCGTGAAGGAATGGCGCCGGCCCTCACCAAACTGCAGGCCCTCCACGGCGGTCGGCCCGCGCCGGACCTCCCCGAAGTGCACAACAATACCGATTTCTTCCTGACTCACTTCGTTCGGCCGTTCACACGCTTCGTACCCGACCCCGCGGCGCTGGAGGAAGTGGCCGACAAAGTGGTGTGGGCCGGTGGCCATGCCTCACGCGAGGACCTCGTGCACCGCCCGACGCTCGTCCTCGCCGGCCGGCTCGGCCGCGAAGTGGAACTGTTCCCCGGCGGGCACGTCGGCTACGCGAGGTACCCCGCCGACTTCGCCGAGCGGCTCGTCGAGGTGCTCACCCTCGCGGCCGATGCGGCGGACGCTTTGCGGGGAATCACCGGCGGAGGGCAGTGACGTGCGGATCGTGATGGGGGCGCAGAACTGCGGCTTCGGTCCGGTCTCCGAACTCGTCGCGGTTTCCCGGCCGCTCCATGAACACGAACGGGTGTTCGTCGGAGACGGCATCGCCGCTGTCTTCGCCCGGCGCAACCCCGACGCCTTCGACACCATCCACGACATCAGCGGGCTGTCGGGGAACGCCAGGTCAGCAATGATCGACGATCTGCTGCGGGGCAGTGATCACGTGGTCTCCGTCATGGACGCCGAGTTGGTGTTCCGGTCCGTCGTGGCGCGGCGACCCGTGACCATGGTGGACAGCCTGTTCAGTTTCTGGCAGCTCACACAACCGCTTGCCGGAATCCGCGACTTGTGCACGACCATGCCACGTTCCCGCTTCGCGGCCGCCGACCAGCACCTGTCAGGTCTTTCACCGCACGAGCGGGTTGTCGCGGCTCACCTGCTCGCCACACACAGCGTCGTTCAGAACTTCCCCGGCGTCACCGAGCGCGCAGCCGGGCTCGCCGCCCTGGGCGAGGGGCCCGAAATACATCTCACCGGCTCGATCACCGACGTCGAAGGTCTGCGGAACGTCGCGCGGACCACCGAGCCCGAATACGACCTGTTGATCAACATCGGCGGATTCAAGAACTTCCTCCTGGACTTCGACGTCAACAACGACTACGTGCGCCTGCTGCACCAGTGGCTTCCGGATCTGCTGCGCGACTGGCCCCAGTTCCGTCGCGTCCTCGTCTGTGGCGGCCCGTTCGGCGAGAGCCGGGAACGAACCATCCGGGCCGCGGGCGGCCGGGCCGACTGCCGCCTCCTGCGCCAGCGTGAATTGCTCCAGGTGGCGGCGAGCACTGCGGACTACCTGATGGCTCCCGGGCTCACGGCACTCCACGAATCGATCGCCCTGGGGCGGCTGCCCCTGGCAATCCACGAGCAGCACTACGCCCACGTCTTCACCATGCGCGCACTGGACGGCACGCTGTTCGGCCACGCCGGGGGCCGGTTCACAGACGTGGTTCCGTGTCAACCGCTGCCGGAGGACGACTTCGCCGGGACCGCCGCCCTGGTCGAGCTGGCCGGCCGCGTCCGGGAGGACCGCGGGCTCTACACGAAGTACCGGCGGACGTTCAACGAACGCATCGAGCAGTACCTCTCGCTCACCCCACCGCAACGCCAACACGGCGTCGAGGAACTCGGGAAACTGCTGAACGGCGCCCCGATCCACTCGGTGATGACCGAGGTCCTGGGCACGCCGCACGCTGCTTAAGGTGGGGGAGATCCAGCACCAGATCTCCCGGCGCCCTTCCTGGTCCTTCCGTGAATGGGCGAAAGCGGCCACAACGGGGATGTCAGCGGCCCGACCACACCGAAACAGCGTGGTGACCTGCACAGACACGGGAACGGTTCGCCGGGTCACGCAACCGAGGACGCAACCCCGCCGGTGGACGTATTCGACCTCGAGGACGCTGTTGAACGCCTCGCTGACGGCGTTGTCGAAACACGACCCGACGCGGCCCATGGACTGGGTCACGCCGAGCCTGCGGCAGACCCACCTGAAGCGGCGTGAGCCGTACTCGCTGCCGCGGTCCGAATGAAAGATCACGCCCCTCACGTCCCCGCCACGCGTGGCTGCAGCCATCTGCAAGGAGGCGACGACGAGTTCGGCGTCCTGGTGGGCACCCATCGCGTAGCCGAGCAGACGGCGGGAGAACAGATCGATCACCGTGGCCAGGTAGAGCTTGCCCTCGCCGGTGACGATCCCGGTCATGTCCCCGCACCAGACCTGGTCCGGGGCATCCGCGGTGAAGTCGCGCTGTACGAAGTCCGGCGCCGCCGGCCGCTTCCCGGGCCTGGTCAGCCCCCGCCGACGGCGGATCCTCCGCCCGGCCAGGCCGAGGTCGGCCAGGGCCTTCGCGACGGTGTTCACCGAGACGCGCCACCCTTCCCGCACGAGCGTGATCTAGATCTTCGGGGAGCCGTAGGTGCCGCCCGACTCCTGGAATATCTGCCGAATCGCGTCGGCCAGCCGGCCGCGCCTCACCTCCCGGGCGGTGACGGGGCTGTCGCGCCACTTGTAGAACCATGACTCGCTCACGCCCAGCACACGACACGCCAGGGTGTGCGGAATGTTCTGCTCGGCCTTGCGGTCGTTGATCACCCCGGCCACCTGGGCCGGGTCCGCCGCAGCTACTTCACCCACAAGGCCATGCAGCGTTTGAAGACATCATGCTCCATCTCCAGGTCCCGGATGCGCTTGTTCTTCTCCGTCATCTCCGGCCGCAGCCGCTCCAGTGCAGCGCGCTCGGTATCCCGCAGACGGCCTCCCGAAGCAGCGGGCGCGGGATGGTCGGAGGAGGCCGAGCCGTTGCGGCGCCACCGCGAGACCCAGCTGTGCAGCGTTCCCGGATGGACACCGAGCTCCTCAGCGACCTCCGGGATCGGCTTCCCTGTCTCGATCACGATGCGTACAGCACCCTCACGGAACTCGGCGTCGTACGTCCGCTTCTCGGTTCTCATGAACCTCACCTTCCCCTGCAATCACGGACTCCACGCTACGAGGGGAGGGACACTTCGGCCTGACCCTGTTCCTGGTTATAGAGGGCGCGGGCCTCGGTAGGGCGCGCTGCCAGCCGCGTTCGCTGCCGCCATACCAGTTGTGTAGCGGTTCCTGCCTGCTTGGCTCAGCTCCTCGAGCGCAGTGCGGACAACTTGATCGCGGCGCACGCGGCCCGAGCCCTCTCTGGTTGCCTCGCCCGTCTTCCGAACGTCGTCCAGCGCCGGTGCCGGTCTTCTCCTGCCAGGCCGAGCAGAACGCTTCCGCCGTGTCCTGGTTGAAGTAGGGGATGAGATCGACCGTGCGGGTCGCCTTTGGACGCCGATGCTTCCTCGGCTGCTGCTCTGCTGGGCGTACCGGTGGACCACGCTGGTCGCCGACGCACCGGCGCAGGGAACGCCCTTGGAGGTCTCACCGCATGATGCCGGCGGTGCGGGCGGCGGTCAGCCAGTCGGGGAATTCCTGCAGCAGCTGGTCGAAGAGGTGGTGGTCCGGGATGGCTTGCGGGATGCGGCCGGCGTGGAAGAAGCCCGCGTTGTCGACGACGCGGCGGGCCGGGACGGCGAGGGTGTCCAGCTTGCGCAGGAACGCGAACTCGTTGTCGTCGGGGTCGCCGAAGCCGATGAACTGCCAGAACAAAGGAAGGCGAGCGGCCTTGCACAGGTAGCGTTCGGCAGCGAACCTGCTGGTGGGGCCGCCGTCGGTCTGGAAGACGACCAGGGCGGGGCAGCGGCTGCCGGATGCCAGGTAGTGGTCGATGACCGCGTCCATGGCCCAGTGGTAGTTGGTGCGCCCCATGTGACCGAGACTCTCGTGCAGTTTGCTGATCCGGCCGCGGTGCCCGCCGAGGGTCAGGTCGGTGGATCCGTCGACGTCGGTGGAGAAGAACACCACCGGAACGGTCCCGTCGTCATCGAGGTGGGCCGACAGCGACAGCACCTGCTCGGCCAGGTGCTGCATGGTGCCGTTGCGGTAGTAGGGCCGCATCGACCCGGAGCGGTCCAGCACGAGATACACCGCGGCCCGCACGTCCTCCAGCCCGTGCCGGCGCACGCTGGCCCCCGCCGCCTTGTACAGGCTGACCAGCTCGGGCGCTCTTTCCTGCACCTTGGTCAGGCTGATGGCCGCGGTGCGCTCACTGCCGTTCGTCGAGATCACCCCCTCATGGTGACGCCCCATTCCCGAGCAGGTGCAGCATTTGCCCATTCGGCTGCGGACAGTGCGGCCTGCTCTGCTTGCTCTGCTCATCGTGCCGCTGGTCCTGGTCGGCCTGATCGCCGGCGGAGCTCTGGCCTACCTCGTTTATCGTCACCCGGCCTACGGCACCGGCTTGCGCGACGTCTTCTCGCGCGAGCCGGGCGCGGGCCTGCGCGGGAGAACGGTCCTGCGGCGGGCGCAGACGGCGTTGCTGCACCGAGGCCCTGATGTCCCAGATCATCCGGAGCCGGCGTCCGGCGGCCCGGAGCTGCATGTTCGGGAAGGTGATCAGCGATGGTGTGTGCACGGCGTGTCAGGGGCGGCCCGTCACCGAGGACGTGCTCGCCCAGCTCGGTCGGCGGGTCGGGGAGGCGGTGTGGGCCACCGGGAGCGTCGAGCTGACCGCTCATGGCGTGGGGGTGGCCATGCTCGGCCCGTTGCGGGAGCTCGGTCTCGCCGCCTGTCTGGGGTTCGCCTTGGTCTACCGGGCGTTTCGGCTCGCTGGAGGACTTTGGGGCCGCGGTCGCGGGACTGCGGCGGTCGGGCTGGATGAGCTGCTGCAGCAGGTGGTGGGTGTCGGTGCCGGTGGTGTGGCTGGCCCACAGCTGGCTGTGGGGGGCCAGGGGGCGGCCGTCGCGTGGGGGTCGGTGAGGGCGGTGGCGGCGTTCCAGGCGGCGCGCCAGGTCCGGGCCGGGCACCCGGGCGGGTGGCGGGGACGTCGATGCGGATGTCGAGGGGAAGATGGCTTCGATCACTTCCTGCGGCAGCGTTTGTTAACGGGTTTTGGGCTCTGTCACAGATCTTGGGGAGCGAACGCGGAGGGTGACTGCTGTAGGGCCTTACAAGATCTCGACAGCCCCTGGCGGGACCGGTCCCTCGCCCGCGTAGGTGTCGCCCGGTGGCGTCGACGGCGCGTTCTCGGCGAGCGCCAGGCTGAGCCAGGGCCCGGCAAGGACATCATCGTCCAGAGTGATGCCGAGGTGGTCGAGTACGAGGGCCACTACCGGCGCCATCCCGGCACCCTCGCCCTCGTGCACGGCGAGTGCCGCCTCCACCCGGTCCCACCAGTGGCCGAGTGGTTCGGACCGGGTGTGCTCCATGCCAGGCTCGAAGTACTCGACGCACTCGCCGTCACGCCAGTACTGGAAGACGTCCATTCCATCGGTCGTCGACAGGCTGTACGTCTCAGTGCCCCGGGACAACTCCGCGAGCGATTCTTCCCCAAAGCCGATGCCACCCTCCTCCTCGACACAGAAGGCCCAGTCACCGATCCTCCCGGACCGCAGCAGCGAGACCATCCCATCGTCGGAGTCGCCCGAGACCAGGTCCAAGGCCGCGTCCCAGTCGAGCAGTCGCGCCTGGTCCGGGTCGGCCCCGTAGCGGGTGAAGACCTCCTTGGGGCTCAGGCCGCGGGTAAAGGTGACACACATCCAGGCCACCGCCCAGCGGAGCGAATCCATGCCTGCTTCTGTCTTCATGACTTGCCTCCGTCGTTCACTTCGGTATCGCTCGCCGGCCCTGCAGGGCTGGTGTGTTCCGGGCCATGCGTATGGCGTGACAAGACGCCAGTTTTATGCTGCCTGGTGGCCGTAGAGGCTATTGCAGCAGGATCAGCTTTCGGAGCAGTTCGAATCCGGCTCGACCGTAGAGCTGCCTTTTGATCTTCTTGATGCGGTTCACAGCACCTTCGACACTGCCGGAACTCCACTCCAGGGTGAGTCCGGCTGTCACGGCGTCGAGGTCTCTCAGCATGTGAAGTGCGAAGCCGGTGAGGCCGGGCAGTTGGCTGGCACCGACGGCCTCGATCCAGGTGGGGAGCCTGGTTCCGAGACGGCCGGTGAGGATCTCGCGGAAATCCCGGACATGGCGGGCGGCGGCATCCAGTTCCGGGCAACGAGCCAGGACGTTCTTCAGATCGGTGCGGTCGTCCTCGCTCAGGGTCGCGGGGTGGCGGGTGAGCCAGCCGGTGACCTGCCGGACCGTCGGCGGTGGAGGAGGCGCTGTTGCCGGTGCGGCGCGCAGGGTGGCGATGTAGGCGCGGACCATCTGGTAGGTGACTGGGGCGTTCTCAGCGAGGAGTTCGTGGTGCAGACGGGTGACGCTCGTACATCCCGCGGCGAACCGCCGCTCCAAGCAAGGCTTGTAAGGATCCAGCCTGGTGGGCCGGGGCCGGTTCTCGCGGAGGGTGTCCTGCCAGTCGACGGCACGTGCGTAGCGCAGGACGGTGTTGAGGCTCCAGCCCAGGTGCCGGGCGATTCCCCGGCGGGAATGGCCCTGGGCGAGCAGGTTGTGGACCAAGGCGTGCGCGGCCTTCTTGCGCTGAGCCCGACGGCCGTCGAGGTCCGGGCCGGCGGGTACCTTGGTGTCGCTGGGTGCCTCAACGGCCATTTTTGTCAGCAGTGTTGAAGCATTCAGGCATTCACGGTGGGCCGCGACGCAGGTCTCCACGGCCCGGCCGATGCCCTGCCACAGATGAAATCGGTCGGCCACCTGGACTGCGGTGGGGGCGCCGATTCGAGCGCCCTCCGCGTAGGCGCCCGCTCGGTCTCGACAAATGATCTCCACGCCTGGGTGATTGGCCAGCCACACGGCCAGCGGAGCGGAGTCGCGGGTCGGGAGCACGTCGACCACTCGATGGGTTTCGCCGCAGGTCAAGACGGTGGAGTAGGTCTGTCCACGGCGGATCGCGAAGTCGTCCACGCCCAGCACGCGGGGCGTGCCGGGCTGCGGGTCGGGCAGCGCCATGACCTTGCGCAGCAAGGTCATCCTTCCTGCACGAAAGCCGAGTCGGGCGGTCAGCCTGGCACCGGCTCGTCCAGCGAGGGCAAGCCCAACGCATTCCAAGGCATGGCCGAGTCGCGAGGTGAGGCGTGCATGCGGGGTGGTCAGCCGCGCGAACGGTTCGGCGAATGTGCGACGTGGACAGTCTGCCGCGTCGCAGATGAAACGCCGGACGGTCAGACAGATCACAACGCTCTGCCCAGCGAGCGGCAGGTCCTTCAGTCTGCGCTGGTAGGAGCCGTGCACCCGGTTCGATGAACGGCCGCAGTCAGGACACACCCCGCCGGTCGCCCGGCCTCGCGCCACGATGTCGACCCTGCCGAAGGCGACGGTCACTGCATCGACGTCCACGCCGTCGATCCCGTTGAACACCAGCGAGTCCCAGAACATTGTGTCGGCCTGCATAACCAGCACCGTCCCCGGCCACTACCAGCTCTAGCCAGAACCAAGACATATCTGACGGAGCGTCATGCTCGTCTGCCAGATGGAGAGGCGTATGCCGTCTCACCTCAACCCGAGTCTTCGCAATCGAACACCCCGGTCACGCTCCGCGACCGCTCCCCAAGATCTGTGACAGAGCCCAAAACTCGTGAACATCACCCGACCGTGGATCTGGGCGCCTTCCAAACCCGTGAACAACTGACGACGCAACTCGTGAACAAAGCCACTCACGTATACACGTTGACGGTGCCAACGTTTAGCCTGCGCGGTGTTCGACGCAGGCGTCGCCCTCTCCCCGAAGGTCACCCATGCCGCTGCCCGACCGTCTGTCCGGCGCGCCCGATTTCCGCATCAAGCTGCCGCAGGACGGTGCCGAGGCACGCGGGCATTTGCTGACCCAGTACGGCGACGACGGGACGAACAAGTTCCTGTTGCGGAAGGGTTCCCTCGTGACCGCCGAGGAGTGGCCGGGACTCGGCCACCACGCACGCCGGTTCCGGGCGGAACTGCGGGCGAGCGGCGCGCTCGTGGACGCCCCGGCCGGCCCCGGGGCGCGCTGGGTGGCGGCCCGGGACATCGAGTGCAACTCCTCCTCGGCCGCCGCCGCGTTGGTGTACGGCTACGACGCGTACACCGCTGACACCGCCGAGAATCGCATCCTGCGCGCCGCCGGCGAGCGGCTGCTGCGGCTGCCGGGCGTCCCCGGCCCCGTCCGGCGGCGCCTGGCCCACCAGCGGTCCGGCTCGCCGACACCCTGCCGCTGGTGCGGGGACAGGAACTGCCGCACTGACAGCCGTCCCGCCTCGGCTCCCACCACCAGCCCGCGCTGCGGCTCGCCGAGGCCGCCGCGACGGAAGCCGGCGTCCTCCCGGCCTTCACGGCCGCCGAGGACGCCGGGCGGGCCCTGGCACGGGCCGCGAGGACGGATCTACCTGTTGATCCAGATGCCGAAGTCCCGCGTGGCCGTGTAGAAGTCCTGGAAGCCCAGGCGCGCCCCCGCACTACGGGTCACCGTGCCCTTGGCGATCGCGCCGCCGGCGGCCGAGGCGGTGTAGATCGGGCCGCCGCTGTCACCGCTGCGGGCCGCCTCCCGGCCGTCCATCTGCTCCGCCTCCACCAGGTCTTCGGAGTCGTTGTAGAAGAAGAGGACCTTCATGTTGCAGACCGGGCCGCCCGTGGCCCGTGCGCTGGTGATTCCGGACTGGCACAGGTACTCACCCGGGAAGACGTGGTCCCAGCCGTCGACCCGCACGCCCGCGTCGCTGTCGGGTCCCCCGGTGTACATGAAGTTGTCGGAGTTCGTGGGGATGAGCATCACGTCGTGGGCGTCACTGGACTTGGTGGAGGTACCGATGTAGGTGCCCTGCGGGTTGGTGAACCGATTGCCGCTCCGACCGCAGTGCTCAGCGGTGAGCAGGTAGGTCGCGCTTGCGTCACGCACACCGAACCCGGCCGTGCACGCCCCGCCATTGAAGTTTATCTGTGCTCCGCCCGACCACGGCGCACCGTCGTTCACACGCGAGCGTTCCTGGAGAGGCTCCTCGCTGATCGTCTTCACGGACACGCCGGCGATCCGGTCGACCGTGCTGTGGTCCTGCGCGACGGAGGCGGTGCGTGCTGCGCGGGTGGTGTCCTGTGCCAGGACCAGTCCGCTGCCGTCAGTGGGGATCTTGACGCTGTGGCCGAGCGAGGGGTCCTTCTCCAGCCGGGCTTGTAACAGCTCGGAGGCGTCCTTGAGTTCGGCCAGCGAGTGGTCCGCGGCGACGATGTGCACGGGGGCGGTTCTGCGGGCCCGCTCCGCGGCCCGCTGTACGGGCTCGGGCAGGTCGCCCTTCCACCACAGGGTGACGTGGTCTTCCTGAAGGCCGATGCCCGTGTAGCCCTCGTAGTGGCCCCGCTCCTGGGCCTTGGCCAGGATGCTCGCAGCGGCGACGAGGGGTCGCTGCTCGTTCATCTTCCGCAGGTTGTCGGCGCCGACAGCCTGTGAGATCGGGACGCTCTTCTCGCTGTTACCGTCGCGCTGCTGCTCGGCGCTGGCGCCCGGGGCGAGGGTGCCGACGAGCGCCATCGCCGCGGCCAGGGCCGAACCCGCAGCCCACAGGCTGGTTCTGCCGTATCTCATGAGTATGCCTTTCCTCTTGGCGTAGCAGTCTGTGATCAGACGGCACAGGCATCCTCATGGGCCCCGATTTACATTCGATCTACAAATGATTAATACCAACCAGATACTCGGGGGTCGGAAGTGAAACACGGAGTCGCACGTGCAGCCGGGTGCGGTGCCGGGAGAGCCACCTTTTCGCCGCCCCGGCGGCATGCTGGTGAGCCCGGCAAACCGTCGAGTCGACGTTCACGTCCCAGGTGATCAGGCCCTTCGCGTCCGCCTCGGCCTGGAGCTGGGTGACGATCCAGGCCCAGGTGCCGTCCCGCTGCCAGCGCCGGAACAGGTCGTAGACCCGGTCCCACGGGCCGTAGCGTTCGGGCACGTCCCGCCATGGGGCGCCGGTCCGGGGCCGCCACCGTATGCCGTCTATCAGCTGCCGCCGCGTCTACACTGGTGGGCGGCCCGGCTTGATGCCCCTCGGCAGCAACGGTTCTAGCCGGGCCCACTGGCTGTTCGTCAGGTCACCACGCCTCACAGGACGTGATCATCTACAACCAAGATCCACTTTCGCAACAGGCCCTAGCTTGATCTTTAACCTGTGCGGCGGGGCCGTGGGGTGGTCGACTTCTTCGTTCGTCGTTGCGCCGACTGTGTTCTGCGGGGTGTGTGCACGTCGTAACGGGGTGTCGGCCGGGTGTTCTTGCGGCCCGGTGGTCGTCCGGGGCCGGGCCGGGAGGGTTTCGGTGCCTGGGCCGGGCAGGCGGCCTTGGGGCGGATGTGCCGGAAGTCCCGGCGGACGCGGGCGGGGGTGAGCCTGTCCGGCGTGCTGGGTTTCTCCCAGGGCCGGCGCCGGTCGGCCGCCAGCGGCCGGGCAAGCCGCAGCTGGGTGTAGGCGGCGAGGATCAGCCAGGTCCACCGGTCCGCTGCCTCGGGAGTGCGGATCTTCGGGCAGGTCCAGCCGAGGGTCTGCTTGAACAGGCGGAAGGTGTGCTCGATGTCGAAGCGTCGCAGGTACGCCTGCCAGAGGCGGTCGGCGTCTGCTTCGGTGGCGTCGGTGCCGGACCACCACAGCCAGACCGGCTTGGGGGTGGCGCCGCTGGGCAGGTGGTCGATGTCCAGGCGGATCACCGTTCCCTCGACGATGGGGAGGGTGCCGTCGGCCGCGGCCCAGGAGGAGCGGTGGGTCAGCTTGGGATGGAGCCGGTCCCAGGAGCGGGCGAGGGCGGTGCCGTAGAGGCGGGTATCGGTGACGGTCTCGGTGTCCGGGGTGCCCCAGGTGTCGGGCTGTCCGAAGACGAACTCACCACCGTGCCGGGGCGGGCGGCCCAGGGTGCCCGGCCGGCGGGGCGGGACGGCCCTGCGCAGGACGCGGTCCGAGCGCATCCGGGCCAGGACCTGCACGGGCAGGTCCCGCAGGAGGAAGGCCAGGCGGGGTGCGTCGTAGCCGGCGTCCGCGATGATGAGGACATCCGGGTCGCCGGCCTGCCACTGCCCTGCCGTGATCAGCCGCCCGAGGAGGTCGCGCAGCTGTCGGGCGGTGACGGTGGCGGTGTCGTCGCCGGGCGCCAGCCGCAGCGCGTCCAGCGGCGCGGTCCACGAGCTGCGGCCGGGCTCGAGCGCGCAGACGATGGAGTACGGCCAGCCGGGGACCGGGATGTGCTGGTCCTTGCCCCGGCCGTAGGTGTGGCACAGGATCCGTTCCGGTGAGGTGTGGGCATCGGGCCGCAGCCAGCAGGTGACATCGACGGCCAGGACCAGCCGGCCGTCAACGGCCCGCGGCAGGGGCACCGTGGTCAGTGCCCGCCGCAGCCGGTCCGCGTCCACCCGGCCGCGGGCCACTGCCGCGTAAAGTCCGCCGTGACCGCGGCGGTGTTCGCCCACCAGCGACAGCTCGGCCAGCGATCTCACCGGTCCGTCGCCGCACAGGACGGCGTCGGCCAGCTCGAACAACGCATCCGAACGAGCGGTGAGGGTGGCGTAGAACTCGCCCCGGAAGCGTGACAGTTGCGCCAATGCCTCTTGCCGGTCGTCGCGGTGCAGCAAACTCATCCTTGCGGCCTTCGTGCTGGGCGTGTGTGTTCCTTGGTCGGAGCACATGTTCAGACGAAGGCCGCTTCCGCGTCCGCCGGATACCGAACCGAGTGATCAAGTTCGAGGCGCCATTCGACGCCGACGTTAAAGATCAAGCTAGAAGACTGATGAAGATCTTGGAGGGGTTGTCCGGCCGGAGGCCGGGCAGCCCTTCTGGTCATCCGGTGGCCGTTCCGAGGTGCCAGGTGTGGTTGGTGTGAGTGAGACCGAGGTTGATGAGGCGACGGAGGTTGAGGGCGGCGGCCCGGTGGTGGAGCCAGGTGTTGTTCGGAATGGTGCCGCGGTAGCGCAGGCGCCGGTTGCCCCGGTGGACGAGCCAGGCGACAGCCCGCTCGACGGGTGGCCGCCAGCGGCGGTAGCTGTCCTGCCAGCCGGGGTCGGTGGCGGCCCGGCGGCGGGCCTCGGCCATCAGATCGTGGCGGGGGCGGATCGTGACGATGCGGTCGCCCTTGGCCCTGGTGCACCGCTGCCTCAGTTCGCAGCCGGCGCACTGCTCTGCCGGGAAGAAGGCCTTTCGTTGCCGGTGCATGCCGGAAGGCGGCCGCAGTTCAGCGGTTCTTCCCCGCGGGCAGACCACCGTGTCGCCCGCGGTGTCGATGACGAAGTCGTCCGGGGTGAACCCGCCGGGGACGACCGGCCGCAGCGGAGCGGGCTTGAGGAACAGCCGGTGCCCGGCCGCTGTGAGAGCGGCCCGGGCCTGGACGGTGGAGTAGGCGGTGTCGCCCAGGACGTCGAGCGGACGGTCCTCGTCGGCCAGCAGACCAAGGCCGATGACCGATTCGTGGTTGGCCGGCCCCGCTCCGGGGGTGAGCTCGACGGCGGTGATCAGCCCGGTCTCCGGTTCCATGGCCAGGTGGGCCTTGAAGCCGTCCTGGTAGTGGGAGCGGGTCTTGTGGACGTGCCGGCTGTCGGGATCGACGGTGGAGACGATCCGCTCGGACGCGGTGCCCCGGCTGATCCTCCAGCGGCCGTCCCGCCCGTCGGAGTTGTCCGCGGGTTCGACGTCCTGGCCCGCGACCAGGGCCAGCAGTCCGACCGCGTTCGCCGCCTTCTCCCCGAGATTCTGCTCGGGCAGACGGCCCAGCAGCCGCAGCGCGTCACCGACGAGAGCGTCGACGAGGGCGGCCCGGGCCTCCTCGTCGTTCCAGACGATCCGTGGTTTGCCCGGCGACGAGTAGTCGTGCGCGGTGCAGTGCTCGGTCGCGAGGCCGGCCGCTTGAGGGACCTCACGGATCACCGCCCGGATCGCGGACACCAACTGGGTGACGGTGTCCTGGGTCGCCACCGCGTCGTCCAGCACGGTGGAGTCCAGAGCCCTGCGCTGCTTGCCCCTGAGCACGCCGGTGGCCTGCACGACCTCACGCACCGTGTCGAAGATCCGTTGCGGACGGGCCGAGCGGGCCAGTCGCCGTCGGAAGTACGACAACAGCGACGGATCGAACGCCGTGTCGTGCAGGCCCAGCCCGCATGCGGCCTTCCACCGCAGGTCACACCGCAATTCCTGAACCGTCTCGAAGTCCGACAGACCATGCAGGTCCTGCAGAACCACCGCCGCGGCCAGAACCTGCGGCGGCATACTCGGCCGCCCGTTCGCCGACGGATACATGTCCGCGAACATCTCCGCCGGGAACAGCGCGGCACGATGCTCCGCCAGGAACGCAAAGACACTCCCTGCCGGGATCAACTCACGGCAGAACTCCCACACGTCCGGCCCGACCGTCTCCCCGGCCCACTCCCCTTGAACCACCACACGAGTCTGGCCCCACCGCTGACGCGGCGGGGCCAGAACCCAAGATCTTCATCAGTCTTCTAGTAGGACTCCGTTAGGTCTTTGCAGATCTTGCTGGCTGGTGTCTGGTCCGGGGTGTGGGCAGCGGCCGGTGGCAGGTGGTGCAGATGCCCGTCCAGCAGTTCAGCAGGTCCTGGATAGCGTCGAGGATCTGGTAGAGGGTGAGGCCGGTGTGCCGGCTTTTGGGGACAGTCGCTGCTCGGTGAGGAAGGCGTGGGCGGCGGTGACCAGGGTGGCGTGATGGTGCCAGCCGTTCCAGGACCGGCCTTCGAAGTGGTCCAGGCCCAGGCCGTGCTTGAGTTCGCGGTAGTCGTGCTCGATCCTCCAACGGATCTTTGCCAGGCGGACCAGATCGGCCAGGGGGACGTCCTCGGGCAGGTCGGACAGCCAGAACCGGGTCGGCCCGTCTTCGCCGTCGGGCCACTCCGCCAGCAGCCACACATCGGGCAGGACGCCGTCCCACTGCGTCTGTCCGGCTGTTGCCGCGGCGTGGGCGATCTGGCGTGAGCGCCTGCCGGCCGGCCGTACCCGCAGCGCCCGGAAGCGGGAGGTCATCGGCCCGCGGGATCCTTCACGCCAGGTGACCTCGGTGAACTGCGAGAGCCCGGGGCCCGCGGCGAACTCTCCCACGGACGCTGCCGGCTGCCGGTAGCGGGGCTGGGGCCGGCGACCGTTACCCGACCAGGCCGGCGCGGTGGGCTGGGCCTCATAGGGCTGAACAGCCAGGTCGGCGCGGACACCGACCACGAAGGGGATGCCCCGGTCGGCCACCGCGGCCCGGAAGTCGGCGTTCTGCCCGTATCCGGCGTCAGCCACCACCAGCGGAGGCGTCAGCCCCCAGCCGGCCAGCTCATCCAGCATGTCCAGGGCCAGTCGCCACTTCTCCCGGTGTCCCACCCCCTGGGGCACCCCGGCGGCCCGGCGGCGTTCGGTGTCCCGGTCCCACTCCTTGGGCAGGAACAGCCGCCATTGCACCGGGACGGACGCCGCGTCGGTGACGGCGTGCACGCTCACCGCGACCTGGCAGTTCGCCTGCTTGCCCAGCGCACCGCAGTACTGGTGCGACGCCCCCACCGACATCCGGCCGTCCTTGGGAAAGGACACATCGTCGATCACCCAGGCGTCCGGACCGATCAACGGCACCATCCGCTCCGCGATCCGCCGCCGCACCGGCACCGGGTCCCACGGCGACTGGTTCACGAACTGCTGCAGGTTCTGCTCATCGCCGTCCGGCAGCCGGCCCGCCATCGCGGCGACCGACTTGCGCCGCCCGTCCAGCATCAGCCCCCGCAGGTAGCAGTCGCCCTTCGTCCGCTGATCCCGCCGCGGCACCGAGGCGAACACATCCGCCACGAACCGGGCTAACTCCGCCCGTAGGTCCTCCACTTGCCGCATGTCCATCCATCCACCGTGCCGCGGACGGACACAACCAGCAAATGACGCCTAACGGAGTCCTACTAGCAGCCGCGACCCGAACAGCCCGCGAGCCCCGGACCGACACGGTTCGGGGCTCGCTCGCGTATCGGACGCTGCGGATGCGTTCGCCTACGCCCATGTCGAAGGCGTTGAGCCGCGTCTGGATGCCACCGGAACCCAGGTGCGCAGGCCGTCGGCGCACGCGACGGACGCCGCGCCTTCCTCGCGGGCAGGAAGAAGCAGAACACGACGAAAGCCACCTGATCGCCGACTGGCGGGGTCGCGCGGCATGGACCGATGCCCTGCGGCGGCAGCGGATCCCACGGCAACTGGTGCACGAACTGCTAATGGTTTTCTGCGTGGCCTCCTGCTTGATGGCCAGCGGAAGTCAGTCCAGCCGATGGCCGAGCAGATGCGGGACGGGAACATGCAGGCCATGGAGCCGTTCCACTTCCCCAGTCTGACCCAGAGAAGCCGCCCACTACCCGTCGGGAACACACAACGCAAAGAAGTGCTACCAGGGTCGGGCGGCGGGACGGCCCTGAGGTGCATGGGGTGAACGACATCTCTCTGATGGCGCCACGTCCGGTCCCGCCGGAGGCTGGCTGACGCTGCCCACGGGGGTTCCCGGCAGTCGCGCCGCCGAATTTATCAGGCTTCTTTGAAATACCCCGCCATGCTTTCTTCATGGCTTGAATCAAGTCGCATTTCAAACGGAGCAAATATCAGCCATGGGTGTTATGTCTTGATACGTGTCACGCTCCGGACGGGGCCCACACCGCGCCCCGTCGTCAACCGAAGAGCGTAGAAGCCCAGTTCAGCGACGGTTAAGGCGAGTGGCGAGGGGTAGCGTCGCACCGGAGTGCGACCGGTGGCCGAATTTATACGTCATTGACACGGGAATATTCACGCGCTTGAATCCGGATCGGCCCAGGAATGCAAAATTTCCCGGTGCGTAGCCGCGTTCCCGAACAGAAAGGCTGGATCGCCCCCTAATGAGGAGAGTTCTCGCGCTGAACGCCGGACTGCGCAGGTTCGTCGTGGCCCGCGCGCTCTCCAGGGCCGGCGACGCGGTCTTTCCCATCGGCCTGGCCGCTGCCATGGTCGAGCAGTCGTTCGGGGTCGCCGACGTCGGCTTCGTCATGGGGGCCTCCCTGGCGCCCGTGGTCCTGCTGATGCCCATCGGCGGAGTGGTCCTGGACCACTTCAACGCCCGGATCCCGATGGTCGCCGCTGACACCGTCCGTACGGTCCTCCAAGGGCTGCTGGCATTCTCGCTGCTAGCCGGCCGCCCGCCGCTCTGGTTCATCCTGATGCTTTCGCTGGTCTCCGGGGCGACGCAGGCCTTTTACCAGCCTGGAGTGGCCGGCATTCTGCGGCAGTTGGCACCGGAACGGCTCCGTGAGGCGAACGCAACCATCCGCACGCTGGAGTCGGTCGTCTCGCTCACCGCGCCCGCTCTTGCCGGGGTTGTCATCGCCATGTCGGACGCGGCGCTCGTCATCGCACTGGACGCCTGCACCTTTGCCGCGAGTGCCTGGCTGCTGGCCGGCATCCGTCTCGGAGGCGTCGCCCCCGTGACGGCCCCTCCCAAGGTCTGGCGCGAACTGCGGGAAGGCTGGCAAGAGTTCACCGCCCGGCCGTGGTTGTGGTCCGTGGTTTCGGTATTCTCGCTGTTCGGCCTGGTGGTCTTCGGCCCGTTCGACGTGCTGAAGGCCGTCCTGCTCATCGATCGGTTCGGAGCCTCGTCCTACGCGTGGCTGATGTCGGCCTTCAGCCTGGGCGCCGCACTCGGCGGACTAATCGCCCTGTGGACCACACCCGGCCGGCCGCTACGCGCGGGCCTGCTGGCGCTGCTCGGCTTCGCACCGCTGCCGGTCGTCATCAGTTTAGATCTGCCCGTGCTGCTGGTTGCGGTGGCCATGGTGACGGGCGGTGCCGCCAACGCCTACTGGGCGGTGGCCTGGGCAACCTCCGTGCAGTCGCACGCGCCGCCGCACGCGCTGAGCCGCATCCATGCCTACGACGTCATCGGCTCCATCGGCCTCATGCCGGCGGGACGGGCACTGACCGGCGTGGCGACGGCTTGGACGAGTGCGGCCGCCGTCCTGTTCACCTCCTCCGCGGCCCTCCTGGTGGGCTGCGCGGCGCTGCTGCTCATGCCCGCCGTGCGCAGACTCCCGGCCACCCGACCGCCCCAGGAACCGAAGGCCCCGGCCGGCCAGGCCCCCGACACACGCCATGCCCGAGATCACTAGGAGCGGAATGCGACACCCCCGGACAAGCCGTACTCTGACCGCCAAAGAGTTCGCCGACATCAAGCACACGGTGTCGATTCGGTCCCAGTCGCGGGCCCGGCTGCGCCAGGACACTGGCTATGCCTCGGACGTCCCCCGCGAGGTCAGTCTGCAACTCACCTACAAGTGCAATCTGCGCTGCACCCACTGCTACCAGTGGAACGAGCAGGGCTTCTTCCGCGACTGGGGAATCGACAAGCAGCGCACCGAACTCGACCTGTCCGTCGTCGAGGACGTGCTGCAGGCCACCGCGCCGGTGCGCGGAAAGCTGTTCCTGTGGGGCGGCGAACCGCTGATGCACAGCGGGTTCGCCGAGGTGGCGCGCCTGATCGAGCGCTACCCCCGCACCGTGAACATGTGCACCAACGGCCTGCTGTTCCAGCGCCGGATGGACGACCTGCTGCGGATCGGACGGGACCTCAACCTGCTGGTCAGCCTGGACGGTCTCGGCGCGGACCACGAGGAACTGCGCGGCAAGGGCACCTTCGCACGCACCACACGGAACATCGAGACGATGCTCGACCTGAAGCGCAAGGGCGAGTTCCAGGGCGAGCTGTCGCTGTCCTGCATGGTCTCGCACGTGACGGTCCACCGAATGTACGAGTTCATGGAGTGGGCGGAGCAACTGGACGTCAACACGGTCTACTTCCAGTTCCCCTGGTACATCAGCCCCGAGGTCGCGCAGGCGATGGACTCCGTCTACAGCGAGCACTTCGCATGGCTGTCGCCGGAGACCGGCACCGCGCGCCCCACCTGGCACTCCTACACCTACCAGTTGCCTCCCGACCTGCTGCCGGTGCTGCGTGACTCCATGGCGCGGCTGGCCGGCCGCGTCTGGCGCCCCCGGGTCCGCTACCAGCCCCAACTGGAACCGGACGAGGTTGAGCCGTTCATTCTCGGCACGTCCCGCCCGGCGCAGCGGCGCACCCGCTGCCTCGCGGTCACCAACCGGATGGAGGTGCACGCGGACGGCAACGTCAGCTCGTGCAAGTTCTTTCCGGAGTTCGTCGTGGGCAACCTCTACGAATCCTCGACGACGCAGCTGTGGCAGAGCGAGCGGTTCCGTCGTGTCCGCTCCGTCCTCGCCGAGACCGGCATGATGCCGGTCTGTTCCAAGTGCATCCTTCTCTACCTGAACGGAGTGTGACACCTCATGAGCAGCGCGACCGAGATCACCGAGACGGAGACCCGCGTACGGAACGTGCTCGCGGAGGTGCTGGAGGGCAGGATTCCAGTGGAGGAGATCACCGTGGACGCCGACATGGTCCAGGATCTCGGCCTGGACTCGCTGCAGGCCATTCAGTTCCTGCTGCGCGTCGAAGACGAGTTCGACGTGGAGCTCGACTACGAGAGCCTCAGCCTGGACCATCTGCGCTCGGTGCGGTTCTTCACCGCTGAAGTCCTCGGGCGGCCGGCGCGCGAACAGTGAACGAACCGTGTCAGGCCCGCACCGGGGCCGTCCTTTTCGGATCCTTCGACGCCGAGCGACGTTGGCGGCCGGAGGGCCTCGCCTCGCTGCCACAGCTCGCCGACCCGGGCGCCGACCGACTCGTGGCGTGCATGGACGAGGCCCTGTTCGCCGCCGCCGAACCGGGCGACCTGCTGATCACCCGGGACCCGGTCGCCCCGGCGCTCGTCGCCGCACGGGAAGCCGCGGGTTACACGTGCGAGCACCACCACACGGGCGGGACGCACCCCGGCCCCGATGCGGACGCCGACGTGGAGCACCGGCTGCTCGCGAATGCCGGACTCCTGCGTCGGATCGGCGGGTTTGCCCGGCTGCACCCGTACGCCGTCCTCCCCGCGACCGGCGCACTGGCCGACCTCACCGGCCACGCCACCGACGTACCCGGCGGCGAGCAAGTGGTCAGGGTCAACGGCAAGGCTTGGTCCAGCCTGCTGGCCGCGCGACACGGCCTGCCCGGCGCTGGCCGTGTCGTCAGGTCGGCGGCCGAACTCGCCGAAGCGGTAAGGTCATACGTCGAGCCAGGACACTCGGTGGTCCTTGTCAAGGACAGCTACGGAGTGGCCGGACGGGGCACCTTCGAGGTGACCTCGGAACGGCGGCTCGCCCGGCTGGTCGCCCATCTGCGCCGCCAGGAGGACCGCGGTCTCGCCGTCGAGTTCGTGGTGCAGCCGCTCTACGACCGCGTCGCGGACTTCTCCAGCCACCTGCTGATCAACCCCGACGGCTCCTGGCGCCTGCTCGGCGTTCAGCACCTGGCCAACTCCGGCTACCGCCACGAGATGTCCGGCCCTGTCCCCCACGCCCTCGTCGGCGACCTGCGCCGTCCCGCCCACCCGGAGGTCATGGAACTGGTGGCCCGCTCACTCGCCGAGGAGGGCTACCTCGGACCCGTCTGCGTCGACTCCATGGTGCTCCGGGACGGCACCTGGATCCCGATCCTGGAGGTGAACGCCCGCATGTCGATGGGAGGGCTGAACCTCCGGCTCGACAACCGGGTCCGCGAGCACGGCCTACGCAGTCATCTCTGGCAGGAGGACGTGACCATCCACGACGGCTTCGACGTGGACCACCTCCTGAAGCTACTGCGCGAGGAAGGGCTGCTTTATGAGGGCGGGAGCGGCGCGGGTGTGCTCCTCCTCGTGGGCGGCGCCCTCGTTGCGCCGCGAGGGCGCCTGGTCTGCGCGGCGCTCTGCCCGCCGGACGCATTCCCGCGCCTGCGCGCGGCCACCCGCACTGTCGCCGCCTCGGCCGGCATTCCCCTGGCGAGGGCGGCATGAACTGGAGCATCGGACTGATCGGCGCCACCGGTATCGCCGCGCGCGCCGTGATCGCACCGAGCCGCGACAGGCACGACATCGCCGTGCACGCGGTGGCGGC
Source organism: Streptomyces viridosporus T7A (assembly GCF_008704515.1). NCBI lineage: Bacteria > Bacillati > Actinomycetota > Actinomycetes > Kitasatosporales > Streptomycetaceae > Streptomyces > Streptomyces viridosporus. The sequence goes on along the minus strand of NZ_CP023700.1, from coordinate 277,507 downwards.
GTCCGACAGGGACCGGGCGGCCGCGTTCGGCCGGCGGCACGGTGTCATGGTGCTGCCGAGCTACGAGGACGTGATCACGGCACCTGACGTCGACGTCGTCTACATCTCGCTCCACAACTCGGCGCACGTCCAGTGGGCTCAGCGGGCGTGCGCCGAGGGCAGGACGGTACTCGTGGAGAAGCCGCTGTGCCTGTCCCTCGCCGAGCACGACCTGCTGCGGGAGGCCGAGCAGCGGGGCGGCGGGCAGGTCCTCGAAGCACTTCCCACCCTCGGCCACCCCTGGCACGACGTCGTGCGGCGCGTGCTGCGCGAGGGCAGGTTCGGCCGCCTGCGGGACGTGCAGAGCCGGTTCGCCTTCCGGACGCCCGAGCCCGGGGGCTACCGGCTCCGGCCCGACCTGGGCGGCGGCATCTTCCACGACGTGGCGAGCTACTGGCTCCAGGCCCTGCAGGAGACGGTCGGGCTGCCGTCGTCCGGCGGTACCGGCACCGCGTGGTGTGCGGAGCCGCACGGCGTCGACCACGCCTTCGAGGCCGTTCTGCCCCTGCCGGACGGGGCGGCCGCCACCCTGACCTGCTCGTTCGCCGCACAGCACACCGCCGAGCACCTCTTCCATCTCGACGAGGCGCGTGTGCGGGTTCGAGGAGTCCTGCTGCCCGCTGCGGGCGCCGTTGCGCTGAACGTCGCGATCCGCACCACGACCGGCCACACGGAAATCACACGCACCGAGCCGGTGTCCTACTACCCACGTCAACTCGAACGCCTCGCGGAGCTGTTGAGCGGCCGGGCCGGACACTGGGGCGCCGAGTCGGCGGCGACGCGCGACCGGATCCGCATCATGGAGCACATTCACCGTACGGCGCGGCGGGAGATCCGTGCCGCCGCCCTCGACAAGGAGCACACATGAGCCCTGAGGACTTCGACCCGGCGGTCACCGCCTTGCTCGCGGCGGTCCAGGTCACGCCGGCGGAGGTGGCGGCATGCGCGCCGATGACCGGCGGCACGTACAACTCCCTGCTGCGGCTTGTACTGCGGGACGGGCGGCGCTGGGTGGTTAAACGGCCACCGGCCGCAGGCAGCGGGTCGGCGCTGCGGTACGAGCACGATCTGCTGCGAGGCGAGGCGGAGTTCTTCCGGGCGGCGCGGAACGTATCGGGCGTACCGGTACCGCAGCTGGTGCACGTGGAGGCTGGTGGCAGCCCGCCCGTGGTGTCAGGCATCGTGATGACCGAATGCCCCGGCGTAGCCTGGAGCGAGGTCGACACCTCCCTCACGGCGGGAGAGCGGACGACCCTGCGGCAGGAGCTGGGCCGCGTCGTCGCCCGGCTGCACTCCCTCACTGGTCCGGAGTACGGCTATCCCGCCCGGCCGTTCGGACCGCCCGCGGCCGACTGGCGGAGCGCCTTCACCGCCATGACCGGCGCCGTCCTGGACGACGCCGAGCACCACGGCGTCGAACTGCCCAGGCCCACGGCACGGGTACGGGAGCTGCTTGCGGAAGCCGGAGAGGTGCTGACCGACGTCACCCGGCCCGCCCTCGTCCACTTCGATCTCTGGCAGGGCAACCTGCTTCTGGACGGCGACCCGGGCGCCAGGACCCTCGCCGGAGTGATCGACGCGGAGCGGATGTTCTGGGGCGACCCGGTAGCCGAGTTCGTCTCCCTCGCGCTCTTCGACGACATCGAGCGCGACGACGCCTTCCTGACCGGCTACGCCGAGGCTGGCGGCGAGGTGGCTTTCACGGACGTCGTGCGCCTGCGGCTCGACCTGTACCGTTGCTACCTGTACCTCATCATGCTCGTCGAGGCGGTACCCCGCCGCTATGCTCCCGAGCAGCTCGCCTGGACCCGCCGAACTGTGGGGAAGCACCTGACGGCGAGCCTCGACGCGGTGGCCTCGGCCCTGGCCGGCCAGCCGTGATCGCCCTCCTCACTTCGGGTGTAGCGCTTGGCGTCCATGTGCCCGGCCTGCTGCTCGCCTCACGACTGCGTGAGCGCGGCGCAGAAGCCGTCGTGGAGGTGGTCGAGAGGCTGCTCCCCGCCGGCCGGCTGCGTAGCATCGAGGCCTCCCGGACCATGTTCCACCGGGACTTCCGCGCGGCCCGGGCGGGCCAGCAGCTCGCCGCCGACCCCTCCTCCGCAGTCGACGACGCCGCGCTGGAGGAGCTGCACCGGCGCTGGACGGCCCTCGGGGTCCAGCGTGTGGTGGTGTTCTCCGGCTTCTGGACGGGCCCGCTCGCACGGCTGTCCGGCATGGGCCTGCCGTTGCCGCGGGTGACCGTCTGCCATGTCGACTCCGTGGAGTCGCCGTCGTTCCGCCGCGCCGGTCCCGTGACCGCCGACGCGCAGGTGGTGAGGCTCGCCTCGTGGGCCACGGGCAATCTGCCCTGCACCATCCCGGTCACCCGCCGGGCGCCGGTGCCGTGGGCCGAACGCAGTGGGCGGCTCCTCGTCCACGGCGGAGGCTGGGGCATGGGCACCTACCGTGAACGCGCCGCCGACCTCGCCGCCGCCGGGCACACCCTCGACCTCGTCATCCACGAGCCGGATGAGGCGGTGACCGCGCCGCAGGGCACCCACGCGTACCTAATGGACCCGTCCTGGCATCCCTGGCACGACGACGGCTACCCGCCCCTCGGCCGCCTCCACCCGGGTGAAGATCCCGGCTCGGTGCGGTACCGGCGCGGCACCGCGCACCACGCCTCCTTCGACCTGGCCCGCCAGGCGGCGGCCATGGTCAGCAAACCGGGCGGCGGCACCCTCCTGGACTCCCTCTGGTCCGCCACGCCCCTCGTCCTGCTCGAACCCGCCGGCCGGCATGAGGAGCACAACGCCCGGCTGTGGTGCCGGCTCGGCTTCGGGGTCCGCTACGAGCAGTGGCAGGCGGCGGGCTTCGACCCCGAGTTTCTGCGGCCGTCCCACGAGGCCCTGCTCGCCGCTGGGCAAGGACGGACATGCCCACCCGACCTGGCCGACATGCTCGCCACGCAGGAAGGAATGTCGTGTACGCGATGAAGATGGTCGAGGCCGACCGGGACGCCGCCCTGCACGCCTCCTTCACCCAGGAAGAACGACTGGCCACCGGGCGGCACGTGCATCTCCAGAACAACGTGCTGACGTTCGGCTGCCTCGTGGAGGGCGCACTGGACCCGGGACGGCTGCGGCATGCCTTCCTAACCCTGCAGCAGCGGCACGAGAGCCTCCGCCTCGTCTTCCCGGAGCAACCCAATGGCACGGGCGGCACAGCGGAGTTGCGTCCGCCCCAGGACACCAGCTTCCACGTCGAGCAGGTTACGTCCGACGCTCCGGACGCAGGGCTGCGGCAGGCCCAAGCACTGGTTGCCGAGGCCGCCGCAGCGCCGTTCGACCTGGCGACCGGGCCGCTGGTGCGGCTGTTGTGCGTGCGGATCACCCCGGTGCTGCACCTCGTCGGATGCGTGGTCGACCACATCGTCGTCGACGGCGAGTCCTGCACCGTCATGGCCGAGGAACTGTTCAGGCTGTACTCGGCGGACGGCCCCGACGCCACAAACCTGCCCTCCGTCCGCACTCAGTTCCCCGACTTCGCCCATTCCGAACGACTCCACCTCCAGGGGCGGACGCTCGACACACTCCTCGCGTACTGGCGCCGCAAACTCGACGGCGTCGGAGCGATCCCGCGGTCCCACCTGCGCGACCTCGCGACCGATGACGGGCGCAGGCCCGCACCAGAGCGTCGGCTCCTGGTGCGCAGGGCCGTGATCGAGGAGCCCCGGACCACCCGCCTGCGGGATGCGACACGCCTCCGGCGCGCCACGCTGACAGCCGTCTTCGCCGCGGCGCTCAAGGACGTCGTCCGCCAACGCCGACTGAGCCTCGGCATGACCGTCGAGCAGGCCGGGGACGTGGCCGTGATGGGCTCGATCAGCAACCGCCACCGCCGCGACATCCGACACTGCGTGGGCTACTTCGCCACACCGTGTGTGCTGCGCACCGATCTCCGGGACGCGCCGCCCTTCACCGAAGCCGTCCGTAGGGAGACTGGAACACTCCTCGGCACACTGCGCCACCAGGAGGTGCCGCACGCGCTGATGACGAGGGAGCTCGACCCGGAGCGCTACGGCGTGCGTCACCGGGACGATCCGGCGGCGGTGCCGGGCTACGTGAACTTCGACGTCTCGGAGGCCGGAGCCGCCTGGGCGTTCACCGACGGTGCCCTGCGGGTGACCATGATCCGCATCCCCCGCGACGAAGTGCCGCGCGGGGGAGTACGGCTGCTCGTGCGTGACGAGGGGGCGCGCGTCGTGGTCGAACTGCGCACCGACGCCTCGCGGTTCGGACCGCGATGGGCCGAGGCGTTTCTGGCCGACTACATGTCCCTGGTCGAAACGTTCACGGAGCAGCCCGTGCCGTAGGCCTTCGGCCACCCATTCGGCCCATCCCGCCCATGCCCCGGCGGGCCTCCGCCGCCACGCTGCGAGGCATGGACACATACCGCACCGCGGGCGCACCCGTCCGATCCCTGCTGCTCAGGCTCATGACGGTTCGGGTCGTCCCATGGTTCAGGAAGGCGGCGCGGCGGTCTTCGAAGGCTGGGGCGCCGCGTCGGGTACGGGCTCTGCGGCGTCGAGGCGGGACTCCGTGGCCGAACGCCAGGAGTTCACCAGGCGGGCCGACCACGCATGGTGGAGGAACAGAACATCGTTTACCGCCCCGGCCGCGCCGACGACGGCCCGCTGCGTGCAGGCTCTGCTCGCCTGTGCCGTTCGGAAACTCATCGCTGTTGCTCGGAGTGGGTCGGGCGCGCCACTATGAGCTCCTGGAACCCTGTCCGGATGCTCGTCTCACTGGTGTATCACGTGGCGCGGAAGCTGCTGTCGGTCCCGGCGGTGCTGCTACGCCGACGCGCGGCAAAGGATGCTGAGTTGCTGGTGCTGCGGCATGAGAACGCGGTGCTGCGCAGGCAGCTCAAGGGACCGGTGCGGTATGCGCCGGCGGACCGGCTGTGGTTCGCGGCGTTGTCTGCGCTGATCCCGCGGCGTCGGTGGGCGCGCGTTTTCCCGGTGACGCCTGCAACTGTGCTGGCGTGGCACCGCAGACTTATCGTGCGCAAGTGGGACTACAGCAAGCGTCGGAGCAGGCCGGGCAGGCCGCCGACCGCGAGCGCGGTGAAGGCGTTGGTGCTGCGGCTGGCCCGGGAGAATCCGCGGTGGGGATGCCGTCGGATCCAAGGTGAACTCGTTCGTCTGGGGCATTCGATCGGCGCCACGACGGTCTGGGGGATCCTGACGGCGGCCGGAATCGATCCCGCCCCGCGCCGCGGCGGGCCGACATGGCGTGAGTTCCTGACCGCGCAGGCCGAGGGCATCATCGCCTGCGACTTCGTGCACATCGATCTCGTCGACCTGCGCCGGGTGTACGCGTTGGTCTTCCTTGAGCACGGCACGCGCCGCCTGCACATCGCCGGCGTGACCGCCCATCCCACCGGGCTCTGGACGGTGCAGCAGGCAAGAAACCCGGCCATCGAGTTGGGTGTGCGGGCCGACTCGCTGCGTTTCCTGCTCCGCGACCGGGACGCGAAGTACACGGAGTCCTTCGATGCAGTCTTCGCGGCCGACGACATCGAGGTCGTGAGGACCGCGCCGCGAGCTCCTCGGATGAACGCGCACTGCGAACGGGTCATCGGCACCCTGCGGCGCGAGGTCCTCGACCACCTGCTGATATGCAGCGAGGCCCACGCCCGACAGGCCCTGGACGCCTACGCCCGGCACTACAGCCGTCATCGCCCGCACCAGGCCCGGGGACAGCTTCCACCCCTCGCCCACAAGCACCCAGCGCCCCCGACCGACCTGGCCGCGCGCCGACTCCTCCGCACCCGAGTGCTCGGCGGCGTTATCAACGAGTACGGATACGCAGCCTGACCAGCAGCAACGCGTTTCTGAACGGCACAGGTAGTTGAAGGCGCTGATGGCCGCGTGCGGGGTCATCGGGGCGAGCGGCGTGGTGTTGGGCATGTCGGCTCCTCAACGTACGGGCCGCCCCGCTGATCGCGGCGGCCTCGAACCCGATGCTCGGATTGCGGCCCTGTGGACAGAGTCCGGCCGCCGGAGGGGGAGAACTCTCCTCCTCCGGTGTCCTCTGACATCGAACCTGGATCGTTTGTCACTGAAGTTGGACCGATGAGCCAGCTTCGGGCGGCAGGGTTCGTGCGTAAACCAGACCGGGAACGGCGCTCATTGCTTCTTGCTTGTACTGAAAGGACGCGCGTGGCCGCCGTGAATCACGGCGGCCATCATCCCCTCATCGCACTTCTCTTCCGGAGTCCACACCCACCGCTCGGTCGGCGGCCAAAACGGCACGGCATGGGGGACTCCTCGAACTTGTCCAGCCGTCTGTCGCCGGGCAGACGCATCGAGCACACCTGGATCCGAAGTGCCCCAGGCGCAGGAACCCGACGATGCCCTTGGGCCTGACTGACTTGCGCAGTCTTCGGCTCCACGAGCCACGACTTCATCTCCGTCAGTGGGGCCGCCTCCATCTGGGGCGGCCCCATGGCATGTGCGTATCGCACGAGTGGTCACCTCTGGACCGCACCACCGCTCCGACCCCGTCCCCGGTGCGTATGCGGATCATCGGCCCGGATGTTGCGCAGAGCGGGTCGAGTGGGGAAGGTCTACTGCCATGGGGACTTGGGGGCGGAGGGCGTCGGCTGCGGTCGGCGCGATCGCACTGCTGTCGGGCGTGGTCTTGCCGGTCCGTTCGGCGCTGGAGAAGGGCTGGGGCGACGTTGACCCGGGCGGGCTGGCCGTCGCGTCCGTGGGACTGGCCATCGCCCTCGTTGGGCTGTGGACTGCGCGGCGCCGGTACGACTCGGCCGAGGTGGCCGCAGGCTTGGCGCGGTCGGTCGTACGAGTGGAACAGGAGGCGTTCGCGCAGTTGCTGGGTGGTGATGTGAACGGAGTGATCGACCTGTCGTTCACCGCTGACATGACCGGGCGGGTGCGCGGGGCGACCGCGACGGGTCGGCTGGAGGACGTGGTGTCTTTCTACCGGGGCCTGACGCCCGGCCGGGTGGTGGTGACCGGTACTCCCGCGCCGCCCGGTGCGGGAGTTGCGGGGGATGCCGGTGCGGGCAAGACGCTGACCGCGCTGGCGCTGGTGATCGGCCTGGCCCGGGCGCGTGCCGACGGGGAACCGGTGCAGGTTCCGGTCCGGCTGACCGCGACCTCCTGGCCCGGCGGCACGATCGAGGACTGGCTCGCCCGCGAGCTGGAGCAGGCTTGGAAGCAGAAGCGCGCGCAGGCCCGACTGCTGCTGGAGGCCCAGCTGGTGCTGCCGGTCATCGACGGTGTGGACGAGCTGGACCCGGGCGATGCGCCCGGTCCCGGCTCCCGCGCCGCGGCGCTAATGGCCGAGGTGAACCGCTACCAGCTCGGCACCGCGCCCGCGCCCGTGGTGCTGACCTGCCGGCGCCTGCAGTACGAGGCGCTGGAGCACGGCCAGGTCCCGGCTCGGACAATGGCCCTGGTGCGGCTGGACCGCGTTTCCCCCGCCCAGGCCCGGGCGTTCTTGGAACACCGCGTGGCAGACACCTCCGTGGGGCGCGCGGCCTGGCAGCCGGTCCTGGACGCGCTCGACCCGCCGGCCTCCGCCAGTGTGACGGCCGTACGGCCCGAGGCAACTGCCCTGCGGCGGGCGCTGGACACTCCCTGGCGCCTGACCCTGGCCGCGACCGTCTACCACCCCGCGACCGGCCGTCAGCCCGCGGACCTGCTAACGCGAGCCGGCAACGGCACCCTGCACCAGCACCTGCTCACGCATTACATCGACGCCGCAGTCACGGCGACTCCTGGCCCGGGGGCGGCCGCTGTGCCGGCCCTCGATCCGGCCAAGACCCGCCGGGTGCTGACAGTGCTCGCCCGCTACCTGCACGCCAACGCGGCCGGCCGCACCGAGCAGGGCCGGGCCCTGTCCTCCAGCGACCTCGTCCTGCACGACCTGTGGCCGCTCGTCAAAGCACGAGCCATCCGTTTACAGGACGTGCTCCTGACAGTCCTGCTGAATTGCGGCGCGTGGGTCGCCTTCGGTCGGGCGCTGCCCGAGCAGCCCTCTAAGTCGTGGATGTACCTCACCGGCGCCCTCCTCCTCGTGATAGCCCTGTCGTGCGTGGAGGCAGGTGCGTGGCCGGTCCCACGCCCGCTGCGCATGCCCAGACTGAGCAGCGTTTTCGGGCTGCGGAGCGTCGCGGAAGAACTGGCCGGGACAGTCTGGGGTCCCACTCTCTTGGGAGCCGTGGGCGGGGCCTACTTCGCGGCCCGGGGCCAGATGCGCTCGGGTATCTTGGCCGGGGCGGGTTACGGCGGCGCGGTCGGCCTTGCGTACGGGCTGGTGTTCGCCCTGATCATGTGCCTGTCCATGAACAGCCATGTCCCCAGAACCGATCCAGGCTCCCCGCTGCGCGGCGACCTGGTGGGCGGGCTTGTCGCGGGAGCGCTGTTCGGCACGACGACCGGGCTGGTCTACAGGCTCGTCGCCGATCCTGGGGCGGCCCTGGCGACCGGGCTGGCGTCCGGCCTCGCACTCGGCCTCGGAGGCCGGGCCTGGACGCGCTACACCATCTTCCGTCTGCACGTACGGGGGAGACTCCCCTGGAGACTGGCCAGCTTTCTCCGGCGGTGCCAGCAGGCCGGCCTACTGCGCACAGCCGGACCGGCCTGGCAATTCCGCCACAGGGAGCTCCAAGAGCACCTGGCCGTAGCTCCGCCGCCCTGACGCGTGAACAGGGGGCGCTCCTGCAGATGCGGTTGAGTAGTTCAGTAAGCAGGAGGTGCTCGCCGGGGTCGGTGCGCTGGTCCGCGGGAGCAGTGCCTGCACGACGATCGCGGTCCCGGCGGGGCCAGAAGCTGGGACGGCGGGGACGTCGGTAGTGATCGCGGCGACGACGGTCTCCACCCGGATCGGGGGGCCCGACCCGGACGAACTCCCAGCCCACCGCTCGGCAGGCCTGTTCCATCGCCTCGAACGACTCGGCCGCAGCGTCATCGACCTGATCGTCGGCCCTCACGTCCACGACGCGGCCTCGGCCGTCGGCCAGCCGCACGAAGTAGTCCGGCGCATGCTGGCGCTTTCGGGTGCCGTCGTGCTGAGCCGAAGCACGATAGTTGTCACATAGGCAGGCTGATTGTCACCGACGGTGCTGTGGGCGGTTGAGCCTGAGCGCGACAGGTCGACAACTGTGGTCATCCGTGTCCGTCCAAGTTCTGGTTCTCCTGGGTCGGCCTCTGCGGGCTCAGAGACGCGTCAGTGTCAGTGGGCTCTGCCAGGGTGTGCGTCGTGGATGAACTGGTGGAGCGTGTCGACGATCAAGATCGTGTGCTGGGGATGGTGGTCAGCCGCCGGCAGGCCATCCAGGAGGGTTGGCTGCACCGAGTCGCCGTGACGGTGTGTCGTGATGAGCGTGGACGGATCCTCGTCCACCGACGGTCGGAGCAGGTATCGCGCTTCCCCGGGCTCTATGAGGTCGAGGTCGGTGGTGCCGCAAATGTCGGCGAGTCCTATGAACAGGCCGCCGCGAGGGAGCTGGCCGAAGAGCTGGGCATTCGTGCGCTGCCGCGCCTGCTGTTCACGTTCCTCAACCGCAGCGGCTTGAGCCCTCACTGGCTCGGCGTGCACGAAGCCGTGGTGCCGGACGCCGTGGTCCCCGATCCCGATGAGGTCGCCTGGCATGGCTGGCTGACCGAGCCGGAGCTGCGGTCGGCCCTGCTGGCGTGGCGCTTCACCCCCGACAGCCACGAAGCCTTCAGTCGGTATTTGACGTTCCGGACCGCGCGGTCCTGACCTTGCCCATCACGCTCAGGCTCAGCGTCTGTCGATCACCTTGGTCAGGTGCTCGGCGTGGTCTTCGAGCAGCGGCTTGAGGGCGCCGTAGTAGGGCTGGTAGTCCGTTGTGCGGAGCCAGTGGAAGACGTTGTGCCGCTCCCGCGTCCAGACAGCGCGTAGCGCTGGATCGGGTGCGATGTGCGGTGGGCAGGGGGCGAAGTCGGGCTCACCTTCGGTGGCGCGGGTCCAGATGTAGGCGCTGACGGCCAGGCGTCTGCGGTCGTCGCTGATGGGTTTTCGGTGGCTTGTGAGGACCGGGAGCTGGGCGAGGATGTGCTGCCAGTTCTCGGGTTCCAGGGTCCAGGTGGCGAGGGCCTCGCGTCGGCGCTGGTAGTCGATGACAGGCCCGGCGAGGAGTTCGGCGGTGATGGTGTCGAGGGCCTGTTCGAAGTCGCGGGCCGTACCGCTGGCGCGGAGATGGCGGTTCAGCAGCTGTGTGTAGCCGTTCCTCTTGCCCTGGGGGTTGATCCCGAGGAACTGGGCGGCTTCGTCGAGGCTGCCGCCGCGTGCGCGTCGGACGAGGAAGACCGAGGCACTGCGTCGGCGCATCTTGGGGGCGATGGCCGAGAGGAAGTTGAGGTGATGTTCGGCGAGCGCTTGGGGCAAGAACGCAGGGATGTGTTCGGGTCGCAGGCCGACACCGGTGGAGGGGCGGCGGAGTCCGCCTTTGCCGGTGCGTCGGAAGGTGGGAACGGTCGTGTCGGCGGCGAGCTGGAAGCGTTCGGAGCATGCGCTGCGGTGCTTCTTGAAGTTCTTGTCCCAGATCAGGTGCCGTGTGGGCGGGATCCCGCTGCGGGTCCGGTTCTCCTCGGGCGCGAGCGCGGAGAGCGCTTCGCGGAGGTCGCCGGCGGTCAGGATGCGGTCGGTGACCTGGAGGAGGCCGGCGCAGGCGAACGCGTCGACGGGCGCCCCAGTGGAGCGGTAGGGACGGGAGTCGACTCCGTCGTGGATGGCGAGGTGCCGGTCGACGGCTTCGGCGAGTGGGCGGGTGGTGCCGACCGGCTGGACGCGCGGCCAGCAGATCATGATAGTCCCGCGAGCAGGATGAGCTCGGTGAAGTACTGCTGGGCCGGCTGTTTCGGACCGCCCGGCCGGAGTAGTCGAAGGATCTTGTGCTGGAGCGCGAGCAGGGCGGGGCCGGGACGGTGATGGTGCAGTGGGTGGTGCGCAAGCCGTGCCCCGCAGGGGGCGCCGGGCCGACTGGTCGGGATGTCCTGATCCGTGGAAGACCGGCAGTGGGCAGGGTGGACTTCGGAGGCGGCGGGACGGGGAAACAGCTGGGCTCTGCTGCTGGAGTTGACCGGTTTGTGGTAGTGGGGGCAGAGGTGTTCCAGGAACACCTCGTGGAGCGGGCAGGCGAAGACGACCGGAAGGCGCCAGAGGATCTGCCAGGGCCCGCCGTGGGCGTTCTGGATGTCGGAGCCGTCGCCGGCGAGGCAGCGAGGGCAGTAGCGGGCGGTCGTGGCGGACAGCGATCCGTCCGTGTGCATGGAGTAGACCTTGCCGGCCCGCACGTTGGCGACGCTGCGGGCCGCCGGCGGATAGCGGGAGGCGAGAGGTTCCAGCGTCATCGCGCGAACCTCGCGGGGGTCCAGGCGGGTGGTGGCGGCGAAGTTCTTGATCTCGGCGGGGGCAGCCGCGTGGAGAGTGACGCCCGGGCCCGACCGAGCCGCTCCTTTTCGGTCAGGCCGGTCAGCTGGGCGAGCTCGTGGGGCGAGATGTGCAGGCGGTGGGCCAGACGCAGGACGAAACCGGTCAGGGACTCGCCCTTGAGAGGGTCGAGGCTGAGTTCTAAGGGCCGCCGCCCGGAGCTCATGGCCATGTCAGTCACCCGCGGCCGGCCTGTTCCCGCGGTCGTCGAGGACCGTGTTGCGTCCGCGCCGTCGGCGGGGCTTCGTGGGCGGGGCGGTGGTCTGCGGGATGTCGGGGACCTCGCCGGCACCGGGGTCGAGGTCGTCCAGGTTGCCGAGGTGGATCGTGGTCTTCGCGAGCAGTTCGGGGGTGAGGCGTTCTTCGCCGGTGAGGATCGCCTCGGTGCAGCCGTCCTCGATCAGCCGCCGCAGCAGGCCGACGACGCCGCGGGTGCGGCCGAAGAGGTACTCGGGCATCTCGCCACTGGTGAGCATGCCCTCGAAGGACCGCAGGAGCCGCAGTTGGTCTTCGATGCCGGCCAGGTGGTCGAGGAAGGCAGTGATGGCGGCCGGGGTGGAGTAGTCGAACGGGTCGAGATCGACCATGTCGAACCGGCGGCCGGTCTGCGTGGCGGCCGCGGTGCTGTGGCGCCCGCCTCGCCCGTTGTCGGGGAAGACCCACTGACCGGTGCGGTGGTCGACGTAGGCACCGCGCAGGAGTCCGGAGCCGGGGATGTCCACGCCGATCAGGATCAGGGTGACGTTGAGGTCCATCAGTTCGCGGATCAGGTCGAGGGTGTCCTGGTCGTCCTCGCGGTGAAGCCGGAGCCGGGTGATGTCGTCGATCAGCAGGGCGGTGGTGTGATGGTCCCGGATCGCGTCCCGCACTGCTCTGACCAGGTCGTCGAGGGTTCCGGGGTGCGGGTTGCCGTAGACGTTCAAGATCGCTTTGCAGAGTCCCTTGGGTGTCGCGCGGACCGGCAGGCGGCAGTAGGCGACAGGGACGAACACGTCCCGGGTGCCGGGAGCGGGGCCGGGCAGCAGCTGGTGGTGGACCTCGCGCCAGACGTCCTCGAAGGACGCGGCCGCGTCGCAGGCGGTCTCGGTCTTGCCCTGGAACCCGCCGCCGTTGATCATCAAGCCGTCGCGGGTGCCGGGCATGAACTTCACCGCGTTGTTCTGCAGCCGACCGCGCATCAGGTTCGCGACCGGCGCGCTCATCGGCGTCTCCTGCAGCCGCATGTTGACGTGCGTCGCGGTGCGGTGCAGGTCGTGCAGGGCCCGACGCTGGGGACTCAGGCTCTGGTGCTCGGCCAGGCTCAGACGCGGAGCGGGCACGAAGGTGCCGCGGATCTTCCGCCACTGCTGCCAGCCCTCCCAGCGGGTGCGGTCCGGCGGCGGGCCGGCCCGCAGGAAGGGGACGACCGCGTGCTCATCCGGCGTCGTCTGGTCCACCACGGTCCTCCTCCAGGTCGTCCTCGGGCAGGACGAACACGCTGCGGGCACGGAAGCTGTGGCCCAGCTCGGGCGGCGGGACGGGAGCGGGCCGGACGGCCTCCCGCCGCCGGCGCCGTTCACCGGCGACCGCTTCCTGCGTCTGGCGGGCCCGGCCCGGCCAGCTCAGCACCGTCGCCGTCTCCTCCCCAGCGGGAGCGGGAGCGGGTGGTGGGGCCGGTGCGGGCGTGCTCGGTGGCCGGTCGGCCTGCGCGGCCCTGGCCTGGTGGGTCTCGCGGGCATGCTCGGTGCGCTGGGACTTCTCCAGCTGGGTCGGCCACTTGCTGACCGGGATGTGCGAGCCGATCAGCTCCAGCAGCACCGGCAGCAGTTCGGTGTCCGACTTCGGCTTCAGCCCGGCCGTGGCGGCCTTCGCGAGCAGGGCGCTGGCCCGCGCATCCCCGAAGGCCGGCATCTGACCGGCCCGGGGGATGCCCGTCCAGGGCAGCGGGTGCCAGGCACGGCTGATTGGGTCCTGGAAGAACACCTGGCGCCGGTCACGCGGGTCGCGGCGGATGAGCCACTTGCCCTTGTGCTTGCCGCCCCGCGTCGACAGCTCGCCGCGGTAGTCGCGCAGGACGTCGGTGTCGTCGTACCAAAGTCCGCGGATCTTCACCCCGCGGCGCTTGTCGATGCGGACGTAGTGGGCGGGAAGCAGCTCGTAGAACAGCTCCGGGGAGGGGATGTCCATCGCGAAGCCGGTCTGCGCGAACGACGCCGCGAACAGCGAGTTCGGGCTGTGCGAGCCGTCCGGATCCCAGGCCGGGGCGTACTCGCCCAGCTTGCGTTTTTGCCAGACGCCGACGATCCAGGTTGCGATCAGGTGCTTGAGCTGGTCGGCCGTCAGCACCGCGTCCGCGGCCGGGTCGGCCCCGCGGTCGGCGACGTCGACGCCGGTGTAACCGACCAGGTGCTCGAACAGAAGCTGCCGGATCACGCCGAAGGCCCGCTCGACGGCGGCCTTGTCGGTCGGCCGCAGCACCCGCGCGGGCAGGACCTGGCAGCCGAGGACCCGTTCGACCTCGACCAGGTGGTGGTTGTGATAGACCGATCCGTGGTCGGTGGTCACCGTCTCCGGGGTGAAGAACGGCAGGCCGGCCACCGCGTGCCCGGCGAACTCGGCCACCACCGCGGCGGGCAGGCCGGGGTAGGGCCATTCCAGGTCCTCGCCCCAGTCCGCCCGCATCGGCAGTGGCATCGTCACGTCCCGCAGCACCATCGCGACGTCCACCGAGGTGTCGGAGACCAGCGTCAGCCGGAAGGCGACCAGCGAGTGCGTGCAGACGTCCAGGGCTAGGGTGAGGTGCATCTTCACCGGATCGCCGAAGACGTGCTCGCGGACCATGACCGGCAGCACCGTGGTGTCCAGCGCGACGACCTGGCCCGGCCGGTGCACCAGGACGTGCCCCTCCGACTTCGGCAGGTCGGCCGATCTCGCGTAGCGCTGCCGGGCGCCGCCGGGGCCGAACCACTCCTGCCAGAGCCGGCGTAGGGTGTCGTAGCTGGGCACCTTCGTCTCGGGCCCGAACTCCTCGCGGACGTACTGGCGGATCATGCGGTCCTTGGTCCGCATCGACACCTTCGCCATCCGCTTCGTCTCCTCGCGGACCGCCAGGACCGCCTCCCGCACCGGCTCGGAAACCGTGCGGGTTCCGCCGCTGCGGCGCAGCCACCGGTCGTCCGCGCAGCCCACCAGCCCGAACCGGCGGCGGGCGTTCTCCCACCGGATCAGCGTGCGGTAGCCAACCGAGCCCAGCCCCAGAAGCCTCGCGTGCTGCGGGTCCAGGGCCGCGAGTTCCGCCACCTTCGCGTGCCGACGCTCGGTGAGCGTCGTGGTCGCCGGGTCGTACTCGGCTCTCGGCTTGGCCGGGCCCGGGTGGAACGGGTCGCCGGAGCGGAACCCGGTCGCGACTTCCAGCAGGTGGGCCATCCGCAGCTCGGTCAGCTCCAGCCGGACCGCTTTGAGGTCCTCGGATGCCTTGCGCTGGCGGCCCCGGTCGGCCCCCGCCGACGACGTCCGCGACGACGGGCGGCACTGCGGATGGTTGGCCAGGAACCGGAAAGTCATCCGCTCGCGGGTGCCGTCGTCCTGCACCAACTGGACTCGGCCCAGGTGCGGTTCGCGGCGCTCGACCGTCCACTCCGTCCCGTCCAGCACCAGCCCGGCGCCGGGGGAAAGGTCCAGCACGGCCGCCGCGGTCACCGGGCCGTCTCCCCGGCGGGCAGCACGAGCGAGCGGTCCTGGAGCGGGCTGGCCAGGTCGACTCCCAGCTGCCGGGACCACAGCAGGTGAAGCAGCTGGGCCCGGGCGACCGGCTCACAGCCCGTCGCCGCCGCGAGCTCGCCGAACCTCCGCCCGCCCCCTGCCTCGGCGAGCAGCACCGGCCGCAGCCTCAGCGGATCGGACCTCAGCCGGCGCCGCGACGCCATCGCGTCCAGCCCTGCGAAGGCGTGCTCGCGCCAGCGGGCGGCCACCGCGTAGCGCCAGCCGCAGACGACGGCGACCTCGGCGGCTGCGGCGAACGACTCCCGGTCCGACTCCTTGATCAAAGGCTCGGGGCGTACGTCGATCAGCCAGACGCCGTGGCGGGTCACCGCGAGGTAGTCGGGAGTGTGGGAGCGGCGCTTCCCGCAGGTCCCGAAGGAGATCTTCAGCGGCTGCGAGACGACGTCGACCACGTCGCCGGCGAAGTCCAGGGGCAGCAGTACCCGGCTCTCCTCCAGGCTCTCCGCGCCGTGGTGCCGCGGCCGGTGCTGGTCAGAAACTGCAGGCCAGGACGGTGCCGTTGGTCCCGGCGCCAGGTGAAGTGCCGCATTGGGTCGCTCGTGAGCACTGGCTCCTGTACGAGATCGTGCACCGAGCAGGACGCATCGTCCCCGCCTGCCCGCCACGAGACCGCCCACCGTCTCGTCCAGCCGTCGCCCAGATCCAGGCCGGACCTGCCCGCGTCGACGCCCGTCGGCACGAAAAGGTCCTCCCAGCTGCACTGATGCGACCAGACCGACCCGGCGTCAGCGGCGTCGACTACCCTTCCCGACCCAGCACGTGTAGCGATGAGCCCATCGAAGCCCTGCGGAGAACCTCAGATTCCCGATCTTCGTTTCTGGTGACAGAAAGGCTGCTGATGAGCGTCTGTGACAAGTCGGATGCCTCGTGTGTGACAACCCGGCTGCCTCGACCATCCCCATTCGCCAGGTCAGCCGGTGCCGTGACAACTTCTGAGCTTCGGCTCATGGTCACCATCGTGCGCGCAGCACACCGTCGCTGTCGGGTAGAACGGCTTGGAGCAGTGGACTGCGTTCGTCGGTGTAGAGGGACAGAGCGCAGGCCGCTCGCGCGTCGGCTACCAGGGCAGCGAGCTCCTGGTACTGGGTCTCATCGACGGTCACGTCTCTGATCGTTCCGTCCTCCGTCTCCCAGACAAACTCGATATGCCATTCGGACGGCAGTGCGGTCAGGACCGCGCCGACGTCGGGTTGCAAGTCGGGCCAGACGGTCAGCAGGGCGCGCGGGCCGAGACCGGCGCGCACTGCGTTGAGGTTTTCCGCGGTGAGACGGTGCCAGCGTGTGGCGTTGACGATATGGGTTTCCTCCAGGAGCAGGCCCTGTCGCGCCACCAGCTCGGTGCACACCGACGCCCAGAACCCTTCGTCGGCGGCTTCTGTCACCTCTGGTTCCGCGGCGTAGGGGGAAGCCACCAGCCGTTCCGCGAAGAGGCCGAGTTCCCGCGTACGGGCCACGGCGACTGTGCAAGGCTGGTCGCTGCCCACGTACACGTACTGGTCCCATCCGACGTGCACGGCGAAAACGTCTTCTGCTTCCAGCTGGCACCAGGCGCCCTGCTCACGGAGCATGACGCGGATCAGCTCCAGGGCCACCGCCAGGGAGACCTCGGCCCCGTCGTGGTAACCGGCGAGGTCAGCCGGGAAGAGCCCGCTGAGACCGTGCCCCTCCACCGCCGGCTGGGCACCGAAGTGGACGTGCCCGGTGACGGAGGGCTCACGAATCTCCAGCCGGTCAATGCCCGCAGCTTCCGCAAACGCGGAGATCGCCTCCAGGTATGCGGCCTCGACCGGTCCGTGGTCGCTGACCGCCTCCTCCGCACCCTGGTAGGTGCCGTGTTCGTCACGGTCGGCGGGGTCGTACTTCGTGATCCGGTGAACGAAGGCAGGCGGCACGCTACTCCTATACGGGGTGGAAGGTAGCGCCAGCGTAGGTCCCGGGCCACACCCGTCGTTCCCACTTCCGGTGCACAGCCCGACAGATCTTTCTGGTGACAGAAAGACTGCCGAATGAGCGCCTGTGACAAGTCAGATGCCTCGCGTGTGACAACCAGGCTGCCTCGGTCGTCCCCATTCGCCAGCTCAGCCGGTCCCGCTGGTGACAACTCCTGAGCTTCGGCTCACTAAGGGCTGTCCCGTAAATGATCTTTGACGTGCCTGGTGACTTGGTGGTTTCTGCGTCATCCGGCCAGCGCGAGGTTGTGCAGGCGGGCGATGCCGAGCATGGCGTGGTGGACACCGTCGCCTTTGAGGCGGCAGTCGCGGAGGATCTTCCAGGTCTTCATGCGGGCGAAGGCGTGCTCGACGCGGGCGCGGACCTTGCGGTGCGAGCGGTTGTGGGCCTCTTTCCAGTCAGGGAGTTCGGTCTGGCCGGGTTCGCGGCGGTGCGGGATGGTCAGGCCGGTGCCCCGGTAGCCGCCGTCGGCGATCACCGTGGGAGTGGTACCGACGGCGGCCTTCGCGCCGGACTCCTCCCAGGCCCGGCAGTCGTTGCGGTTGCCGGGCACCGGCCTGCCGACGGCGACCACGAGGCGGGTGTCGGCGTCGATGACGACCTGGTGGTTGGTCGAGTAGCGGTAGTTCTTGCTGGAGGCCGCCACGGCCCGGTCATGGGTGGGCACCAGCGTGCCGTCCACGATCAGCACGGTGTTCTTGCGGAACCGCCGCCGGGGCTGGAGGGCGAGAGCCGGACCGAGGTGGGCGACGATCCGGTCGGCCGCCGACTTCGACACCCCGAACAACGGAGCCAGCTGGCGCAGGGTGAGGTTGGTGCGCCAGTACGCGGCCACCAGCAGCACCCGGTCCTCCAACGTCAGCGACCACGGCCGGCCCCTGCGGACCGGATCGGCCCCCTCACGGCGCAGCGCGGTGATCAGCTTGGCGAACTGCCGCGGGCTCAGCCCGGCAAACGGACCTATCCACGAGGGCTCCGACGCCGTGATCACACCAGCCACGGCAAGATCATCTCGCCCCTGACCAGCAGTTACGGGACAACCTCTAGTCCGGCCGCAGGTAGCGCACCTGTCGCTACTGCTACTGGCTCAGCGAGGCGAGAACGGCCAGGCACAAGGTCAGGGTGGCAGCAAAGGCGACACCGCTTCGCGAGAGAGCCGCCGGAACGGCGGCTCCCTCCCAGCGGGCAAGGCCGAAGGCGATCACCGCGGCGACGGCGGCGAACAGAACGGCCACCGCCAAGACGAGAAGCAGGAACGCTGTGGAGCCATGGTTCACGAGTGCACCGCCTTGATGATGTTTCACGGGCAAGGGATTAGGACGATCCCGAGTAAAACCCGCTGCTGAGCAGGTTGAATGTTCTTCGGCGACAACAGGGGGTTGTCCGGCGAACAACTGAGCGGGAGGGCGCGTGGGCGCCAAGGGGAAACGACCGGGCCGGCCATGGGCACCACCGCGAGGATCGTGTGCTGAGATCAATCAGTTGGTTGAGCAGGTACGGTCCTGGCTGGATGATGCATCCATCTCCGTGGTGCAGCTCCATCAACGTCTGACCTCGGACCACTTCACGACTGGCACAGTGCCCGAACTACGACGACTGCGTGATTTGTTGTCAGGTGAAGCACTGACGTGGGACCTGGTCGAGGCAGTGGCTGACGTCTGTTTCCCAGACGAGCCAGTCGACAGCGCCGAGCAACGCCTGCAGACAGCACGAGACTTATGGCAACGGGCCCGGACCAGCCCAACACCGCTCGCGAAGGGTACTCAGGAGCTGGCCCTCGCCCATGAACTGTTGGCAGCCAAGGACCGCACCATCGAGGTGTATCAGGAACTACAGGTCGTCCGGCATGCCTACGAGGCCAGTGAACGCAGCCGGGCACAGGCACTGCAGATCGCTACCCTTCTGTTCGCCATGCTCGGCCAGGCACAGGCAAAGGTGGTGGAACTGCAACGTCGGGTCGATGCTTTGCAGGTGCTGCCGCCAACGGACGCGGAGACGCATACAACGCTGGAGCTGCGCCTATCGCGTGCACAGCGGCAGCAGACCGACTTGCGCCAGCAATTGGCTCGTGCGGAGCAGGAGAGGGACACCGCCCAGCAGGTTGCCGACCATGCCGCACGTCGCATTCAGGCTTTGGAAGCCGAACTCGCTGCGCTGCGAGAGTGGGCGGGGGATGAATATCACTACTTTGCTGAGGAACTGGCTCCGCAAGTTCCTCAGCCCGGCTTGCAAGCGATCTCTGACGATGATGCGGATCTCGACGACGTCGATCTCGCCTTGGAGAAGGCCCGTGTCGTGCTTGATGAGGAGCACGACACCGTTCAGCAGGCTGCCCATGACATGGGGTATCGGGCGCCCTCAGCCCCAGCCACGGCCTTCGATGCTGCTCCTACGACGAAGATCGTACCGGCGCAGCCCCAGCACAGACCCGAATTACAGTCTCCCCTTCATCGAGCCGTCGAAGACCCCGCCGGGTTGTCCCGAACAACCCCGGACAACCATCTGGTCAGTTCTAAAGCTCTCCTTCCTGTCACCGAATCGCGCCTGTCTGCTGATCGTCTGCGCTACATAGGTTCTGCGACCCGGCGGATCGCCCGGGGCATGGACCTGGACGAGGTTGTGATGGGGCTGTGCCGGGCCACCGTGCCGATGTTCGCGGACGTTATTCTTGTCTACCTGCGCGAGCCGCTGCCGGTCGGTGACGAGCGGCCCACCGGCCCGCTGGTTCTGCGGTTGCGGCGCACCGATCGGATGCCGACCGAGCAGGACACCGAGGGCGGCTTCCTGCCGACCGCCCAGGCCGAGCCCTCCGAGCCGGAGGCGATGGGGCTCGAGCTGTGTGAGGTGCGGCCGGGCAGCGCGCTCGCCGAGGTGCTGCGTGGGGTGCGACCGGTTTTCTCGGACACACCAACCGCACGCGCCGCTCTCGCGGCGTTGCTCAGTTGGGATGCGGAAGAACTCGACCTACTCACCGGGCGGCACATAATTCTCGCACCGCTGCGCGGCCAACGCCGTGTAGTCGGAGTCGCCTTGTTCCTGCGTGGTGCGCAACGTATAGCGTTCCAAGCCGACGACCTACTGGTGGCAGCGCAGCTGGCCACGCACAGCGCACTGGGCGTAGACCGGACCGTGTTGTACGGGCGCGAGACGTACTTTGCCGCCGAACTCCAGCGTCAAATGCTGCCGGAGCACCTGCCCCGCTGCACCGGTGTGCGGCTGGCGTCCCGCTACCTGCCGGCCGCGGAGACCGCGCGGGTCGGCGGCGACTGGTACGACGCCATTCCGCTGCCGGGCAACCGGGTCGCGCTGGTCGTCGGGGACGTCATGGGCCACTCCATGACGTCCGCGGCGCTCATGGGCCAGCTGCGCACCACCGCGCAGACCCTGGCCGGGCTGGACCTGCCCCCGCAGGAGGTGCTGCACCACCTCGACGAGCAGGCCCAGCGGCTCGGCACCGACTACATGGCGACCTGCCTGTACGCGGTCTACGACCCGGTCTCGCACCGCATCACCATCGCCAACGCCGGCCATCCGCCGCCCGTCCTGCTGCACCTGGGCGGCCGGGCGGAGGTGCTGCGGGTGCCCGCGGGCGCCCCGATCGGCGTCGGCGGGGTGGACTTCGAGGCCGTGGAGCTGGAGGCGCCCGCCGGGGCGACCCTGCTGCTGTACACCGACGGGCTGGTGGAGTCCCGGCTGCGGGACGTGTGGACCGGTATCGAGCAGCTGCGCGAGAAGCTCGCCGCGACCGCGCAGCTGACCGGCCCGGACCATCCGCCGCCGCTGGAGGCGCTGTGCGACGAGGTGCTGGACATGCTCGGTCCGGGCGACCGGGACGACGACATCGCGCTGCTCGCCGCCCGCTTCGACGGGATCGCGCCGAGCGACGTGGCGTACTGGTTCCTGGAGCCGGAGGACGCCGCCCCCGGCCGGGCCCGCCGCCTCGCCCGGCGGGCGCTGTCCCGCTGGGGCCTGGAGGAGCTGACCGACTCGGTGGAGCTGCTGGTCAGCGAGGTGGTGACCAACGCCGTGCGGTACGCCACCCGGCCGGTCACCCTGCGGCTGCTGCGCACCGACGTGCTGCGCTGCGAGGTCGGCGACGACGTGCCGCAGCTGCCGCGGCTGCGGCTGGTGGGAGCCATGGACGAGGCCGGACGTGGCCTGTACGTGGTGAACCGGCTGGCCCGGCGGTGGGGCGTGACGCGGCTGAGCACCGGCAAGATGGTCTGGTTCGAACTCCATCGCTACAAGTGAGAGAGACCAGGCCGCTGCCGAGAATCCTCCGGAGCCATACCCGGGTCCCGAGTGCGACGGCCGGTGGTCTTAAGTGAGAAGCCGTATCTCAACCGATCATGGAACGTGCAAGTCGAACAGGTTTCCCACCGGGGTGATCTTCTGGCGGTCGGCGCATGAAGGCAGGGCCCCTTGGTAGCTCGGAGGTGCGAACCGAACCGAGCAGCACCAGGAGGCCTGGTTGTCGCAGTTGTACGCGCTCATGCCCGCTGATCTCAACTCAGGCGCCCGATCGTGCGATTGCCTCGCGCACGTGTACGGCAACGCGGCCGATCACCCCGACCGGGCACGAAGGTATCCGTCGGACATGACGGATGCGGGCGTTGTCACGTTGGCTGACCGGCCTGAGATGATTTTGGAGTTGATCGTGCCGGGGAGGGGTTCGTCCGTGTCTCCGTCGTGCAAGGGCCACCGGTACCCGGTGGAGATCATCTCCCACTGCGTCTGGCTGTGCTTCCGCTTCCCGCTCAGCTTCCGGGAGGTTAAGGAATTGATGCTCGAGCGCGGCGTCATCGTGTCACGAGACGATCCGCCGGTGGTGTCTGAAGTTCGGGCCGTCCTACGCCAACGCGCTGCGCCGCCGGCGTGCGAGGCCGGGCGATAAGTGGCACCTGGACGAGGTCTTCCTCACGATCAACGGCGAGCAGAAGTACCTCTGGCGCGCGGTCGACCAGGACGGCACCGTGCTGGACGTCCTCGTCCAGAACCGGCGCAACAAGGCCGCGGCCCGGCGCTTCTTCCGCAAGCTCCTGAAGAGGACTCGCGCCGTGCCGCGGGTGGTCGTCACCGACAAGCTGCGTTCCTACGGCGCGGCGCACCGCGAGGTCATGCCCTCGGTGGAACACCGCTCGCACAGGGGCCTGAACAACCGGGCCGAGAACAGCCACCAGCCCACCCGGCAGCGCGAACGCGCCATGAAAGGCTTCCGCAGCGTCGGCGGAGCCCAGCGGTTCCTGGCCGCGTTCAGCGGCATCTCACCCCACTTCCGGCCCCGCCGCCACCTGATGACCGCCGCCGGCCACCGCGCCGAGATGACCGTCCGCTTCGTGATCTGGGAGCAGATCACCGGGGCCGCCGCCATGCCCGCTGCGGCCTGACCCGAAACTGCCACCCGGCCACACCACACCCTGACACGCCATCAGCCGGTCGCACCCCCACCAACGTGACAACGCCTCCGCGAGGCCACGTCGCCGGGGGCAGTGGACGGCAAGCCGTCCCCTCGGTCCCGGTGTCGGCAGGTGCGGGCGGCGGCTAGATGGCTGACATGGTCACGACTTTGACGGGCTTGCCCAGTGCCAAGCAGGCGCGCAAGGACCTGGCCGGGCTGACGGTGGCGGCGCACGGTCCGATGGCCGGCTGAAATCACGCCAAGTTCCCCCACTGGGCCGCGCAGGGCGAGTCCTGCGGCACCCGGAGACGGAGCTGGAACGCGACGGCGCCGGCGTCGTGCGGGACTTGGGAGCCGTAATGGCTGCCGTGTGCGTGCCGACCGCGGTCGGGCCCACGTCTGCCCTGGGCGTCGAGGGCGTCTCCGCGTGCCGGGCTGCGACGCCGCCGTGCCCGGGTCGCCCTCTCCTCGTCGTGACAGGGAGTCGGGCAGATTCTGCCGTCTTTTCCCTGGCCGGTCCCGCCTTTGGGGCCGGCCCCCGCACTCCGCCGCCTCGCGATGGTTCCGTGAACCTTCCCGTCCCCGGTCCAGTGCGTCCCGACCCCGGGGGACCCCCGGACGGGGGAAGCCGTCTTCTTCGCAGAGGGGGGTGGCGGCACGCAGTAGATGCAGTTAATCTACAGTCATAAGATTATCTGGTTGCGGCGAGCGGTCGATCCGCAACTGCTTGAGAGGTGAGAGCGGTGCCGGCGAACGAGAGTGTTCATGATCTGGTTGTCCGACGGCGTGATCAGATAGCCCAGGGCGTGGTGCGCCTGACGCTGGCGTGCCCCGACGGCGGCGAAGTCCCCTTCTGGGAACCGGGTGCGCACATCGATCTGGTGCTCGGCGGCGGCCTGGTACGCCAGTACTCGCTGTGCGGCGATGTCGGAGACCGGGCCGGATTGCAGGTGGCGGTGCTGCGCGAGCAGGCCGGCCGGGGGGGCTCCGCCCACGTCCACGACAGGGTGGCGGAAGGGGACCGTGTGCAGGTCCGTGGCCCCCGCAACAACTTCGCTCTCGTCGACAGCCCCGAGTACCTGTTCATCGCCGGCGGTATCGGTATCACGCCGCTCATGCCCATGATCCGCCGGGCGGAGGCGGCGGGGGCGGAATGGACACTCCTCTACGGTGGCCGGACCCGCTCCTCCATGGCGTTCCTCGACGAACTCGCCGGTGAGCGCGCCGACCGGGTCCGTATCCAGCCGCAGGACGAGTGCGGGCTGCTGGACCTGGAGTCGGTCCTGGGCGAACCCCGGGACGGAGTCGCCGTGTACTGCTGCGGGCCGGAACCGCTGCTGGAAGCGGTGGAAAAACTCACCGCGTCCTGGCCGCCGGGGAGTCTGCACCTCGAGCGGTTCTCCCCCAAAACACTCCACGACGCCCCCGAGCCCGGAGGGTTCGTCGTGAAACTCGCCCGCACGGGCACCGTGGCCACCGTGCCCGCCGACCGTTCCATCGTCGACGTGCTCGACGACGCCGGCATCGACCTGCCGACCTCGTGCCGCGAGGGCACCTGCGGCACCTGTGAGACGACCGTGCTCGAGGGCCGTCCCGATCACCGGGACTCTCTGCTCTCCGAGGAGGAGCGCCGGCAGGGCAAGACGATGATGCCGTGCGTGTCCCGGTGCCTGTCACCGACCCTGGTCCTGGATCTGTGACGAACCGGGCCACCGGCACACCCCGGCGCAAGGACCGGGAGGGGTGGGCCGTGTGCGCCGGGGCGCGCCGCCGAGTCGCCCTCACGACCGGGCGGCGCACCCCGGGGCCTGCCCCCTTCGCACCCCGGCGGCGGCCGACCGTGCAGCTGCCCGATGGGCGCGTCAATTCCGCCCCGAACAAGGAGAGCTGATGGACAGTGACCTCTTCGAGCCCGACCACGAGGCGTACCGCGAGACCGCGCGGTCCTTCGTCCATCGGGAGGTCGTGCCGAACATGCAGCGCTGGGACGAGGAGCGCTGCGTGGACCGGGAGACCTGGAAGAAGGCGGGTCGGGCCGGACTGGTGGGCCTCTCGGTGCCGGAGCGCTTCGGCGGCGCGGGCGAGCCCGACTTCCGCTACCGCGTCGTCCTGTGCGAGGAGATCGCCCGCGTCGGCGCGTCCTCGCTGCAGTCCTCGTTCAGCACCAACGACGACATCGTCCTCGGGTACCTGCTGAACCTGGCGACGGAGGAGCAGCAGGAGCGGTGGCTGCCCGGCTTCGTCACCGGGGAGACCGTCGGGGCGATCGCGATGAGCGAACCCGCGGCCGGGAGCGACCTGCGGGGCATCACCACCACCGCCGTCCGCGACGGCGACCACTGGGTGCTGAACGGCTCCAAGACCTTCATCACCAACGGCATCCTGGCAGATCTGATCGTGCTCGTGGCGCGGACCGATCCGGACGCCGGCAGCAAGGGGTACAGCCTCTTCGTGGTGGAGCGGGACACCCCCGGCTTCACCCGCGGGCGCAAGCTGGACAAGGTCGGACTGCAGGCGCAGGACACCGCGGAGCTGTTCTTCGAGGACGCCCGCGTCCCGGCCGCCAACCTCCTCGGCCCGGTGGGCAGCGGTCTGGCCTCCCTGATGCAGAACCTCCCCCGGGAGCGCCTGGGCATCGCGGTGGCCGCGCAGAGTTCGGCGGAGGCGGCGTTCCGCTGGACCCTCGACTACGTCCGTGAGCGGCAGGCGTTCGGCAAGGCGATCGCGGAGTTTCAGAGCGTCGGTTTCACCCTGGCCGAGCTGCGCACCAGCATCGAGGTGAGCCGCGCCTACCTGGATCGCTGCGTCAGGGCCGTCAACGCCGGAACGCTGAGCGCGGTGGACGCAGCCAAGGCCAAGTGGTGGGCCACCGACATGCAGTGGAAGGTCATCGACGCCGGTGTCCAACTGCACGGCGGCTACGGCTACATGAAGGAGTACCCGATCGCCCAGGCGTTCATGGACGCCCGCATCCAGCGGATCTACGGCGGCACGAACGAGATCATGAAGGAGATCATCAGCCGCGATCTGGTGCGCAGCTCCTGACCATCAGCGCGACTGCGGGCCACACCCCCTCGCCGTCCGCACGCGATCGACCCGATCGCGTGCGGACGGGGGCCCGCGGTACGGCGTCGAGGAACCTCCGGCGGGCACGTGCGGGTGCCCGCCGGAGCCGGACCGGGCGGGACGGCGCAAGGGGCGCCGTCCGCCGGACGGACGACACGCGGCGGCAAGGCGACGGCCGGGCGCGGTGACGGGCGAAGGCCCGCACCGGCGGCCGGGGCGACGACACACGACGGAGCGGGCATGACGAAGCGTTGGGGCATCACACTCCCGGTGGCGGGACTCTCGATCGCGGACCAGAAGGAGTTGGTTGCCTCCCTGCCCGACCTGGGCTACACCGACGTCTGGTCGGCGGAGGCGGACGAGACCGACGCCTTCACCCCGTTGGCGCTGGCCTCCGCCTGGGCGCCCCGGCTCCGGCTGGGCACCGCGATCGTGCCGGTCTTCACCCGGGGGCCCGCCACGCTGGCGATGAGCGCCGCGACACTGGCCGCGGCCGCGCCGGGGCGGTTCGCCCTGGGCGTGGGCACCTCCTCCGACGTCATCGTCGAACACTGGAACGACATCCCCTTCGAGGAGCCCTACAAGCGGGTCCGGGACACCGTGCGCTTCCTGCGCGCCGCCCTGCGCGGAGAGCGGGTGGACGAGACCTACGAGACCTTCGCGGTCCGGGGCTTCACCGCCCGGCTCGTCCCCGAGGAGCCGCCGCCGGTGCTGATCGCCGCGCTGCGCCCCGGCATGCTGCGGCTGGCCGGCCGGGAGGGGGACGGGGCGATCGTCAACTGGCTCTCCGCGCGCGACGTGCGCACGATCGCGCCTTACGTGCGCGAGCGCGACCCGGCCAAGGAGATCGTCGCGCGGATCTTCGTGATGCCCGGCGCGGACTCCGAGACGGCCCGCGCCCTGGGTCGAAGGATGATCACCGCCTACCTCAACGTCCCGGTCTACCGGGCCTTCCACGAGTGGCTGGGCCGCGATGATGTCCTGGGACCGATGTGGCGGGCCTGGGGTGAGGGGGACCGCCGGGCGGCGCTGCGCGCGGTGCCCGACGAGGTGGTGGACGAACTGGTGATCCACGGCCCCGCCGAGCACTGCCGGGAGCGGATCAACGAGTACGTCGACAACGGGGTCACCACGCCCGTGATCCACCTCGTGGGGGACCCGAAGGACCCCGTGCGCGCCGTGCGTGACCTGGCCCCCGACGGCTGAGCGGGTGCGGGTGCCGGGCCGGGCCTCGCGGGCGACGGACCCGCGCAGGGGCTGGCACCGGAACCCCCGCGCCCCTATGATTATCTATAGCCATTAGTTTAATGAAGGCAGGCTGCCCTCGTGCTTCGGCGCCCGTCGCCGTTCTCGCGAGCCTGCCGCGCACCCGCGCCGCCGCGCGCCCCTGGAGCCTGTCACCCCTGCCCGTCAGGGAGCCGGCACGTCCCGGCGGAACGGCCCACCCAACGAGGCGGAAGAAACGAGGGAACTCCATGGAACTGGATCGACGGCAACTCTTCATCGGCGGACGGTGGACCGAGCCGGCCGACGGGAGCGGCCAGGACGTCATCGAGGCCGCCACCGGCAAGGTGCTCGGCCGGACCGCGATGGCCTCCGCCGCGGACGTGGACGCCGCCGTGGCGGCCGCCCGCACCGCACTCGCCGACCCGTGGGGGAGCATGCCCGCCCAGGAGCGGGCGGACCTGCTGGACCGCTTCGCCGCCGCGCTGAAGGCCCGCGGACGCGAGATCGCCCCGCTGGTCAGCCGCGAGAACGGGATGCCCCTGTCGCTCTCGATCCCGGTCAACGGGTTCAGCGCCTCGATGACCGTCGCCTACTACGCGCGACTGCTGCGCGAACTGCCCGAGACGGACGTGCGGCCGAGCCTCATCGGGGAGACCGTCGTGCGCCGCGAGCCGGTGGGCGTCGTCGGCGCCATCACGCCCTGGAACTACCCGCAGTCACTGGCCGCCATGAAGATCGGACCCGCGCTGGCGGCCGGCTGCACGGTGGTCCTCAAGCCGGCCCCCGAGACCGCGCTGGACGCCTTCTACTTCGCCGACGCCGCACAGGAGGCCGGACTCCCGCCCGGCGTCCTGAACGTGCTGCCGGGCGGCCGCGAGGCCGGGGAACAGCTCGTCTCCCACCCAGGCGTCGACAAGATCGCCTTCACCGGTTCCACGGCGGCGGGCCGCGCCATCGGCGAACAGTGCGGACGACTGCTGCGCCCGGTCACCCTCGAACTGGGCGGCAAGTCCGCCGCGATCCTCGCCGAGGACGCCGACCTGGCCGCCTTCACCGCCGCACTGCTGGACGTCAGCCTCACCAACAACGGCCAGACCTGCCACGCAAGCACCCGCATCCTGGCCCCCGCCGCCCGCTACGAGGAGATCGTCGACGCGGTCACCGACACCGTCCGCGCCCTGCGCGTCGGCGACCCGCTCGACAGGTCGACCGAGGTCGGCCCGCTCGTCAGCGCCGCCCAGCGGGACCGCGTGCGCGGCTACGTCGACCTCGGCGTGCGCGAGGGCGCCCGACTCACCACCGGCGGCTCGGCACCCGTCGACGGCCTGACGGACGGCTGGTTCGTACGGCCCACCGTCCTGGCCGACGTGGACAACGACTGGCGGGTGGCGCGCGAGGAGATCTTCGGCCCCGTGCTGTGCGTGATCCGCTACGAGGACGAGGACCACGCCGTCGCCCTCGCCAACGACTCCGACTACGGACTCGGCGGCACGGTCTGGACGGCCGACCTGGACCACGGCATGGACCTCGCGGCCCGCATCCGCACCGGCACCATCGGCGTCAACCAGTACGGCGTCGACCTCCAGGCCCCCTTCGGCGGCGTGAAGGCCAGCGGCCTGGGACGCGAGATGGGACCGGAGGGACTTGCCCCCTACCACTCCCTGAAGTCGGTCTACCGACCCGCGCAGGCCGCGACCGCCTGAGCCCGGCGCACGGGCCGCACCGGCGACAGCCAACCGGCCCCACCCGTACACCACAGGAGACAGGACACCCATGAGCAACTCGAAGGAGACGGCCGCGGCGGCCGCGACGCTGGAGCGGCGCGGCCACGTGGGCATCATCACCCTGAACCGGCCGCAGGCCATGAACGCGGTGAACGCCGCCCTCTCCGCCGCCGTCGGCGCGGCACTGGAGGATATCGCCGCCGACCCCGAACTGCGCGTCGGCGTGATCACGGGCGCGGGCCGGGCGTTCTGCGCGGGCGCCGACCTGAAGGAACTCGCCGCCGGACGGCCGGTGTCGGCCGAGGGCCACGAGGAGTGGGGCTTCGCCGGACTGGTGCAGCACCCCATCGACAAGCCCCTGATCGCCGCCGTCAACGGATTCGCGCTCGGCGGCGGCACCGAGATCGTCCTCGCCTGCGACCTTGTGGTCGCCGCCGAGGAGGCCCGCCTGGGCCTGCCGGAGGTCAAGCGCGGCCTCATGGCGGCCGCCGGCGGCGTGTTCCGCATGCCCCGACAGGTCCCCGCCAAGGTGGCCGCCGAACTCCTCTACACCGGCGAGCCGATGACCGCCCAGACCGCCCTGGAATGGGGACTGGTCAACCGCGTCGTGCCCGGCGGGCACGTGCTGGCGAGCGCGCTGGAACTGGCCGAGTCCATCGCCGCCAACGCGCCCCTGTCCGTGCAGAGCACCAAGCGGCTCCTGCGCGAGAGCCACGCCTACGGCTCGGACCTGGACCCGCAGCTGTGGACGCTCAACAACAAGGAGATGGGCGCCCTCATGGCCAGCGAGGACGCCAAGGAAGGCCCGCGCGCCTTCGCCGAGAAGCGCGCACCCCGCTGGACCGGCCGCTGACCTACGGCCCTTGGCCACCCCGGACGCCCGCACAGCGACCCCGCGGGCGTCCGCACCCCACCCCCGTCCGCACGTCTCCCAGGAAAAGGAAGTCCCATGAACGACGCCGTGATCGTGGATGTGATCCGTACCCCCTCGGGCAAGGGCAAGCCCGGCGGGCAGCTGTCGGGCATCCACCCGGCCGACCTCCTCTCCCGGGTGCTGCGCGCCCTGGTGGAGCGCAACGACCTCGACCCCGCACTGATCGACGACGTCATCGCCGGCTGCGTCTCCCAGTCGGGCCAGCAGACGATGAACATCGCCCGCAACGCGATCCTCGGCGCGGGCCTGCCCGAGTCCGTCCCCGGCACCACCATCGACCGCCAATGCGGCTCCAGCCAGCAGGCCGCGCACTTCGCCGCGCAGGGCGTCATGTCGGGCGCCTACGACATCGCCATCGCCTGCGGCGTGGAGTCGATGAGCCGGGTACCGATGTTCAGCAGCTCGCAGGGCCAGGACCCGGCCGGCCCCGCGGTCGCCGCCCGCTATCCCGAGGGCCTGGTCAACCAGGGCATCTCCGCGGAGCTCATCGCCGCCCGCTGGAAGCTGGACCGCGACGCCCTGGACTCCTTCTCCGCCCGCTCGCACGCCCGGGCCGCCGCCGCTGCCGCCTCCGGCGCCTTCGACAGCGAGATCCTGCCGATCACCGTCACCGACGCCGACGGCACCGAGCGCACCCTGACCACCGACGAGACCGTGCGTGCCACGACCACCGTCGAGGGACTGGGCGGCCTCAAGCCCTCGTTCCGCGACGAGGCCATGGGCGCGCGCTTCCCGGAGATCGACTGGTCCATCACCCCGGGCAACTCCTCCCCGCTGACCGACGGCGCCTCCGCCGCCCTGATCATGAGCGCGGCCAAGGCCGAGGCGCTGGGGCTGCGTCCCCGGGCCCGCTTCCACTCCTTCTCGGTGACCGGCTCCGACCCGCTGCTCATGCTCACCGGCGTCATCCCCGCCACCGAGAAGGTCCTGGCCCGCGCCGGCCTCGGCATCGACGACATCGACGCCTACGAGGTCAACGAGGCGTTCGCCCCGGTCCCCATGGTCTGGCAGCAGGAACTGGGCGCCGACCCCGAGCGCCTGAACCCGCGCGGCGGCGCCATCGCCCTGGGCCACCCGCTGGGCGGCTCCGGCACCCGCCTGCTGACCACCCTGCTCAACCACCTCGAGGCCACCGGCGGCCGCTACGGCCTGCAGACCATGTGCGAGGGCGGCGGCATGGCCAACGCCACCGTCATCGAGCGCCTCTGACCCTCCCCCTTTCACCCACCTCGTAAGAAGAAGGGAACAGCCGTGGACATCAACGGCAGCGTCGCCCTGGTCACCGGCGGAGCCTCGGGCCTGGGCCTGGCCACCGTCGAGAAGCTGGTCGCCTCCGGAGCCAAGGTCGTCATCGTCGACCTGCCCTCCTCGCCCGGCAAGGAAGTCGCGGAAAGGCTCGGCGACGGCGTCGCCTTCGCCCCCGCCGACGTCACCAGCGAGCAGGACATCACCGCCGCGCTGGACGTCGCCCAGGAACTGGGCACCCTGCGGGTGGCCGTCAACTGCGCCGGCATCGGCAACGCGATCAGGACCGTCGGCAAGCAGGGGGCCTTCCCGCTGGCCGACTTCACCAAGGTCCTCCAGGTCAACCTGATCGGCACGTTCAACGTGATCCGCCTGGCCGCCGAGCGCATCAGCCGCGCCGAGGAGATCGACGGCGAGCGCGGCGTCATCGTCAACACCGCCTCCGTCGCCGCCTTCGACGGCCAGATCGGCCAGGCCGCCTACTCCGCCTCCAAGGGCGGTGTCGTCGGGCTCACCCTGCCCGTCGCCCGCGACCTCGCCTCGCTGAAGATCCGCGTGGTCACCATCGCGCCCGGCCTGTTCGAGACGCCGATCCTGTCCGGACTGAGCGACGACGCCAAGGCCTCGCTCGGCGCGCAGATCCCGCATCCCGCCCGCCTCGGCAACCCCGTCGAGTACGCGGCGCTGGCCGCGCACATCGTGGAGAACCCGATGCTCAACGGCGAGACCATCCGCCTGGACGGCGCCATCCGGATGGGTCCGCGCTGACCTCCCGTCCCCCTGGCGTCCACGGGTCCGCACCTGCGTCGCGGACCCGTGGGCGCCGTCCCCGCCCGGCACCGCCGGTGCACCCACCCGGCTCCCCACGGAAGGGAACCCCGTCATGCGCATCGGCATGAAACTGGACTACAGCGGCGGCTTCGTCGAGGCCGTCGAGGAACTGCGCGACCTGGAGCGCGTGGGGCTGGACGTCGTCTACGTCGCGGAGGCGTACAGCTTCGACGCCGTCAGCCAGCTCGGCTACATCGCCGCCAAGACCGAACGGCTGCGGATCGCCTCCGGCATCCTGCCGATCTACTCCCGCACCCCCACGCTGATGGCCATGACGGCCGCCGGACTCGACTACGTCTCCGGCGGGCGCTTCACCCTCGGCCTGGGCGCCTCCGGCCCGCAGGTCATCGAGGGCTTCCACGGCCTGCCCTACCAGGCACCGCTCGGCCGCACCCGCGAGCTGGTCGAGATCTGCCGCAAGGTCTGGCGCCGCGAGGCCGTCGTCCACGAGGGCAAGCACTACCGCATCCCGCTGCCTGCGGAGCAGGGCACCGGTCTCGGCAAGCCGCTCAAGCTGATCAACCACCCGCTGCGCGCCCGCATCCCGGTGATGCTCGCCGCCATCGGCCCCAAGAACGTGTCGCTGGCCGCCGAGATCGCCGAGGAGTGGGAGCCGATCTTCTTCCACCCCGGCAAGGCGGCCGAGGTCTTCGGCCCCGCGCTGGACGAGGGCCGGGCCCGACGCGACCCGGAACTGGGCGAGTTGGGGATCAGCATCGGCGTCCCCGCCGCCGTCGGCACCGACACCGAACAGGCGCTGCACGCGGTCCGCGCCCAACTCGCCCTCTACATCGGCGGGATGGGTGCCAAGGGCAAGAACTTCTACAACGACCTGGCCTGCCGCTACGGCTACGAGGAGGAGGCCGGGCGTACCCAGGACCTCTACCTGGCCGGGCGCAAGGAGGAGGCAGCCGCGGTGCTGCCCGAGGAACTGGTGCGCGCCCTGTGCCTGGTGGGCACGGAGGACGAGGTCGCCGAGCGGCTCGCCGCCTACGCCGCGGCCGGCGTCACCACCCTGTCCCTGCAGCCGGTGGGCCCCGACGCGGGCGACCGGGCCGCGCGCATCGCGCTCGTCGAGCGGGTCGCCGCACTCGCCGCCGGCTGACCGGCTCCCCCCCCGCACGTAACGTCGACAAGCCCGCCCCGCACGCTGCGGGGCTCGAGGAGGACATGATGCCCGGACCTTTGGACGGCCTGCGGGTGGTGGAGTTGGGGGGTATCGGGCCGGGGCCGCACGCGGCGATGCTGCTCGCGGACCTGGGGGCGGACGTGGTGCGGGTGGAGCGCCCGAGCGGGGGTCTGCGCACGGTGCCCGAGGGCGCGGCGGACTGGCTGCTGCGGGGCAGGCGTTCGGTGGCGGCCGACCTGAAGGACCCGGCGGGTCTGGAGGTGGTGCGGGCGCTGGTGGAGCGGGCCGACGTGCTGGTGGAGTGTTTCCGTCCGCAGGTGGCCGAGCGTCTCGGGATCGGGCCGGAGGCGTTCGTGGAGCGCAATCCCGGTCTGATCTACGCCCGGATGACCGGGTGGGGGCAGGACGGGCCGTGGGCGCAGCGGGCCGGGCACGACATCAACTACCTGTCGGTGACCGGTGTCCTGCACGCCATCGGCACCTCCGGCGCCCGCCCCACCGTTCCCCTCAACCTGTTGGGCGACTTCGGTGGCGGTTCCCTCTACCTGGTGATGGGCATCCTGGCGGCCCTGCACGAACGGCACCGTTCGGGCACCGGCCAGGTCGTGGACGCCGCGATCGTGGACGGCACCACCTCGCTGGCCCAGATGATCTGGGCGTTCCGCGGCACCGGCGTGTGGGACGACACCCCCGCCCACAACCTCCTCGACTCCGGCGCCCCCTTCTACGACACCTACGCCTGCGCCGACGGCCGGCACGTCGCCGTCGGCGCCCTGGAACCCCAGTTCTACGCCCGTCTGCTGCAAGGGCTGGGTCTGGAGGCGGCCGACCTGCCCGATCCCCAGGACCGGGCGGGCTGGCCCCGACTGCGCGAGACGTTCACCCGTGTCTTCGCCACCCGCACTCGCGACCAGTGGGCCGAGGCCTTCGCCGACACCGACGCCTGCGTCACCCCCGTGCTGACCTTCGCCGAAGCCACCACCCATCCCCACCTCACCGCCCGCACCACCCACATCACCCCCGACGGCATCCCCCAGGCCGCCCCCGCACCCCGCTTCTCCCGCACCACCCCCACCCCACCCACCACCCCACCCACCCCCGGCGCCGACACCCACGCCGTACTCACCGACTGGGGCATCACCCCATGACGCCGGACGCACCCGCACCACGCCCCGAGGAGCCACGATGAGACGAGGCCTGTATACCGCCGACCACGAGGAGTTCCGCGAGGTCGTCGCCGAGTTCGTCCGAAGGGAGGTCGTCCCGAACCTGGAGCGCTGGGACGAGCAGCGTCTCATCGACCGGGACGTCTGGCTCGCCGCGGGCGAACAGGGCCTGCTCGGCCTCGCCGCACCCGAGGAGCACGGGGGGGCCGCCCTGAGCGACTACCGCTACCGCAACGTCGTCCAGGAGGAACTGGCCAAGGTCTTCGCCTCCTCGCTGGCGTCCGGCTTCTCCCTCCAGGACGACATCGCCATCCCGTACCTCGCCTCGCTCGGCACCGAGGAGCAGAAGAAGCGCTGGCTGCCCGGGATGGCCGCCGGCAAGCTCATCGGCGCCATCGCGATGACCGAGCCGGGCACCGGCAGCGACCTGCGCGGCATCAAGACCTCCGGCACCCGCGTGGACGGCGGCTGGCTGGTCAACGGCAGCAAGACCTTCATCACCAACGGCATCCAGTCCGACGTGGTCATCGTCGTGGTGCGCACCGACCCGGAGGGCGGCTCGCAGGGCTTCAGCCTGCTGGTGGTCGAGCGCGACATGCCCGGCTTCACCCGCGGCCGCAAGCTCGCCAAGGTCGGCCTGCACGCACAGGACACCGCCGAGCTGTTCTTCGACGACGTGTTCGTCCCGGACTCCCACGTGCTGGGCACCGTCGGCGGCGGCTTCGGCCAGCTGGTCTCGCACCTGCCGCTGGAGCGCCTGTCGATCGCCGCGCACGCCCTCGCGCTCGCCGACGCGGTCCTCGCCGACACCATCGAATACACCCAGCAGCGCGTAGCCTTCGGACAGCCCATCGCGGACTTCCAGAACACCCGCTTCGAACTGGCCGAGCTGAGCACCGAACTCGACGTCACCCGGGCCTTCGTGGACCGGGCCGTCCTGGCCCACGGCGAGGACGACCTCACCGTGGTCGACGCCGCCAAGGCCAAGTGGTGGGCCACCGAGGTGCAGAACCGGGTCGTCGACCGCTGTCTGCAACTGCACGGCGGCTACGGCTACATGCTGGAGTACCCGGTGGCGCGCGCCTTCCAGGACTCCCGCATCCAGAAGATCTTCGGTGGGACCAACGAGATCATGAAGCAGATCATCGGTCGGGACCTCATCGGCCGTAAGTGACCCGCCCGAACCCCTCGGTGCCCGCGCCACGCCCCTCGGGCGGCGCGGGCACCGGTGCGTGACGACGGCGTGCGACGACGACGCGTCCCGTCCCGGTGCGTGGTCGGTTCCGCACCGGTGCGTGACGTCGTCGCACACGTACGACCGGGCCCTCGCGCACGCGCGACCGCGGGAACGGACGAAGCCCCAGTCGGTTCCGCCCTCTCCTCTTGCCTTGGAGGGGTGAGGAGCCGACCGGGGCGTCCTGCACGCGGACCGGCTCAGGGACCGGCTGCGTCCTCGGCGTCCGCCAGCCGGGCGGTGCCGTCCAGGGCCACCCGCACCGGGACGCCGGCCAGCTCCCGTCCGGTCATCTCGGCCAGGTCGTCCGCCTCCTGGCACACCGCCAGGGTCCGTCCGCCCTGCGAGGTGCGCACGCTCAGGAACGCCCGCTCGGGGCGGCCCTCCCGGTCGTGGAGCACCGTCCACGCCTCCAGCGCACCGGTGCCCTCCCACTGCACCAGCGCCCGGGTGCGCGGTTCGCGGTCCACCTCCGCCTGCACGTTCTGCGCCCGGAAACCGGCTTGCGGCGGCCGCGTCCCGTACACGCCCATCGCGTGCTTGGTCAGGTAGCCGCCGTTCGCGGTCACCAGTCCCACCGCCCCCGGCGCGTCCCGCAGCCGGGCGGCCATGGTGGCGATGGAGTGGCTGACGTAGTTGTTCCAGGGGCCGCCCGCGAAGGTCAGCCCCCCGGTCACGGTCAGCGGACGGGAGGCGTCGTCCAGCGCCAGCCCCAGTTCCCGGGCCGCGATCTGCACCGCGGAGGGGAAACACGAGTAGACGTCGACCAGATCCACGGAGCCGGCGTCCGTGCCCGCCAGTTCCAGTGCCCGTCGCCCGGAGATCCGGATCGCCGGGGAGCGGTGCAGCTCCCCGCGCGCGCCCAGTTCGAGGGTGTCGTTCGCCTCCGCGCCGGACTGCGGGAAGATCCAGCGGTCGGACGGCACCCCGTGACGGCGGGCGGCCTCCACGGAGCACAGCAGCAGCGCCGCCCCCTGCTCCACCATGTTGTTGGAGTTCATCAGCTTCGGGTAGGGCCAGGCGATCCAGCGATTGTCCGGCGAAGGCGTCAGGATCTCCTCCGCCGTGTGCGCCCGCCGGATCCAGGCGTGCGGGTTGTCCGCGGCCACCCGGCTGAAGTCCGCCCACAGCCGTGCGCCGACCCGCAGTTGCTCCTCGACGGTGCGGCCCGCGTCGATCCGGTGCGCCTGCTCGAACAGCGGATACACCCAGGACGGCGGCTCCAGCCCGATCCGCTTCTCGCCCTGGCCCAGCAGCGGACCGGAGCCGCCCAGCAGCGGTGCGGCCGGCACCGTCTCGTCCTGCACGGTCCAGGCGGGGCGCTCGCCCCGGGCCCGCAGCCGCATCCGGGTCCGCCACGTCTCCGCCCCGCCGATCAGCACGACGTCGGCGCGTCCGGCGGCGATGTCCGACGCGGCACCGTTCAGCAGCGCCTGCGGGTTGTTGCCGCCGTCGGCGGTGTACGCGGTGTCCCGGGGGGAGGCACCGACCTGCTCTGCGAGCAGGGCGCCGGGGTCACGGTAGCGCCAGGACAGCATGCGCACCAGGCGGACGGCGTCCAGCGACTTCAGCAGCGAGGTGCCGCCCGAGTCGCGCTCGGCCTCGCGGGCCGCCGCGGCCAGCAGGCCGACCGGTTCGAGGGCGTCGTCCCGCTGGTTGAGCTGCCCGGTGCCGACCAGGACGGGGGTACGGGGGTCGAGGTTCATCCGCGCACCGCCTCCAGGATGCGCCCGCGCGCCTCTGACCGGGGCCAGCCGGCCAGGATCATCGTGGTGACACAGGTGGGACGCCACGCGCGGGCGATCTCCTCGCAGATCTTGTCGACCGGTCCCACCAGTGCCACGTCCTCCACCATCGCCGTCGGTACGGCCTCCACCGCTGCCTCCTTGCGTCCCGCCAGATACAGGTCCTGAATCTCCGCGCACGCCTCGCCCCAGCCCATCCGGGCGAAGACCTCGGTGTGGAAGTTGGCGCCCTTGGCGCCCATCCCGCCCGCGTACAGCGCGATCATCGGTTTGATCCTCCTCGCCGCGACCTCGACGTCGTCGTGCTCGACGATCGGGCAGACCGCGGCGACCTCGAAGTCCTCCGGTCCGCGCCGGGCACCGGGGCGGGTGAACCCCTCGTGCAACGCGTCCCGGTAGAACGCGTCGCTCCGGGGCGAGAACCACAGCGGGATCCAGCCGTCGGCGATCTCCGCCGCCAGCGCCACGTTCCTGGGACCCTCCGCTCCCAGCAGCATCGGGATGTCGGGCCGCAGCGGGTGGACCGTGGACCGCAGCGGTTTACCCAGCCCGGTGCCGCCCGGATGCGGCAGCCGGTAGTGGCGGCCCTCGTAGGTCACGGGCTCACGGCGCTCCCAGACGCTGCGCAGGATCTCCACGTACTCCCGGGTGCGCTCCAACGGCCGCGGGTAGGGCTGCCCGTACCAGCCCTCGACGACCTGGGGTCCGGAGGCGCCCAGGCCGAGCATCACCCGGCCCCCGCTGAGGTGGTCCAGGGTCAGTGCCGCCATCGCCGTCGCGGTCGGGGTGCGGGCCGAGATCTGGGCCACCGAGGTGCCCAGTCGGATCCGCGAGGTCCGCGCCCCCCACCAGGCCAGGGGGGTGAAGGCGTCGGAGCCGTAGGCCTCGGCGGTCCAGAAGCTGTCCACGCCCAGCGCCTCGGCCTCGTGCAGGCGCTGCTCGACCTTCGCCGGTGGGCCGGAGCCCCAGTAGCCGGCCTGGAATCCGACCTTCATGCGCGTGCCTCCGCGGTGTGCGGGAGCGACCGGGAGGCGGCCGGCGCGCTCCGTGTCGGGTGCGTCCACGCGGGCCTCAGCGGTTGCGGTAGACGGGCGGGCGCTTCTCCAGGAACGCTTCGACCGCCTCCTGGTGGTCCTCGGTCATCGTGCTCAGGATCTGGGTGCGGTTCTCCAGCTGGACGGCCGAACGGAAGCTCGGGTTCTCCAGGTTGGCCCACAGCACGCTCTTGGTCATCCACACCCCGAACGGGCTGTTCTCGGCGATCGCCGACGCCCGGTCCAACGCCGCCTCCAGCAGTTCCTCGTCCGGGACCACGGTCGACACCAGGCCGATGCGCTCGGCCTCGGCGGCGTCCAGGGTGCCGCCGGTGAGCAGCAGTTCGGAGGCGCGCGAGAAGCCGATCAGACGCGGCAGCAGCCAGCTGACCCCGATGTCGCCGCCGCCCAGGCCGCGCTTGATGAACGAGGCGTGGAAGGCGGCCGAGGAGGCCATCACCCGGATGTCGCAGAACAGGGACAGGGCCATGCCGCCTCCGGCCGCGGCCCCGTTGACGGCGGCAATGATCGGCGCGCGCACCCGGCGGAAGGCCTCGCCCAGGTCGACGATGTGCTCCTGCACCCGCAGACCGGCCTGCGGGCGTCCCTCGTCCGGCACCGCGCCGGGCGCGTCGCCGTAACCGCGGAAGTCGAAGCCGGCGCAGAATGCCCGGCCCGCCCCGGTGAGCACCACGGCCCGCACCCGCGAGTCGTCCCGGACACGGTCGAGCACCTCGTGCAACCCCTGGATGAGCTCGGAGGTCATGGCGTTGAGTTTGTCCGGCCGGTTCAGCCGCACGAGCATGATGCCCGGACGGGGCTCCTCCGTCTCGATCACTGTGCTGGTCATCGGTGCTCCTTGTCCCGTCACGATGAGATCGGCCCGGCACGCCGAGGCTGCCGCGGTCATCGGCACGGCGGCAGGAAGGGCCGTCGAATTAACCTAATGTCATAAGATTCAACAGGCAAGGGTTGCGCTGGTGTCGCGGTTCAGTGCATGTGCTTGTCGTGGGTAACCAGAAAGCTTTAGGTTGGTGTGGGGGAGTGGGCCGCCGAGGATCACCGGGCCCACCGGTTCGGACCCGCCCGCGCCCGGCCCGACCGCGGGGCCCGACGGCCCCCGCGCGACCGCCCGACATCGAGGACCCGCCCCACCGCATGACGGAGGAAGGCCGACACCCGTGAAACTCTCCGAGGCACCCACCGCCGGACCGATCACCCCGGACCCCGACGGCCCCGACCGCCCCTACTGGGACGGACTGCGCCGGGGCGAACTGCGCATCCCCCGCTGCCGGGACTGCGGCCGCCACGTCTGGGCCCCGCAACGCATCTGCCCCGGCTGCCGAGGCGCCGCGTTCGACTGGCCGGTCGTCGCCCCGACCGCCACCGTCTTCTCCTGGACCCGCACCTGGCACCCCTTCCTGCCCGAACTCGCCGACCACGTCCCCTACACCGTGGTCCTGGCCCGACTCGACGAGGTCCCCTCGGTACGCCTGCTGGGCATGCTCGTCGACGACGAGAGCACCCTGCGGATCGGAGCCGCCCTGCACGGCGTGATCCAGCCCGCGGGCCCGCTCACCCATGACACCCCCGTCCTGCGCTGGAGGCTCTCGGCATGACGTTCCCACTGCGCGGCGCGACGGCCGTGGTCGGCATCGGGGAGACCCCGTACCACAAGCGCGGCAAGGCGCCGCTGGACGAGGACGGCCTGCGGTTGCAGGCCATCGTCGAGGCCTGCGAGGACGCGGGCGTGGACCCGGCCGACGTCGACGGCTTCTCCACCTACGGCCACGACGCCGACGCCACCGCGCTCGCCCCCGCACTCGGCACCCGCCGCCTGCGCTGGGCCTCCCAGGTGGCCGGCGGCGGAGGCGGCGGCCTGGGCGCCGCGCTCCTCCATGGCGCCACCGCCCTGGCCATGGGACAGGCCCGGTACGTGATCGTCTACCGTGCCCTGGCCCAGCAGCAGAGCGGACGACTGTCCGCCGCCGTCTCCAGCTACTTCTTCGACGAGCACTACCGCGCGCACGGACTGGTCTCGCCCGCCCAGGTCTGCGCCCTGCGCACCCAGCGCATGATCGAGCACGACGGCGTCCCGGCCGAGGCGCTGCGGGCGTTCGCCCAGGCCTGCTACGTCCACGCCGGGCGCAACCCGCTGGCCGCCGGACGGGACGTACGGCTGACCGACGAGACCTACCTGTCCTCGCGCATGATCTCCGAGCCGCTGCGGCTGTTCGACTCCTCCCGGGAGAACGACGGCGCCGGGGCCGTGCTGCTCACCACCGCCGAACGCGCCCGGGACCTGCGGCAGACCCCCGCCTACGTCCTGTCCGGGGCCCAGGGCGCGGGGGAGGACTGGGGCGAGCTGCACGAGAACGACCGTGACTACTCCTCGGCCGGCCTCGCCCCGCTGGCCGACGAGCTCTGGGCGGACGGGGGCATCCGCCCCGAACAAGTCGACGTCGCCCAGATCTACGAGAACTTCACCGGCCCCGCCGTCGCCGTCATGCTCGACCTGGGATTGGTGACCAGGGAGAACATCGGGGAGCTGCTCACCGTCGAGAACCTCACCGCCCCCGGCGGCCGCCTCCCGGTCAACACCGCCGGCGGCAACATCGCGGGCGGGTTCGTGCACGGCATCGGTCTGGCCGCCGAGGCCGTCCGGCAACTGCGCGGCACCTCCTCCAACCAGGTCCCCGGGGCCCGCGTCTCGCTGCTCACCGGCGGCCCCGCGGCCCCCCTGGTCAGCGCTGTGGTGCTGGGCGGCGAGGACACCCTCTGATGCGTGGGGGCGGAGGTCACCGGGCGCGCCCGACCGTCAGGGTCGGGCGCGCCCGGTGGCGTTCACGCGGGGTGATCCGGTCGGACGGGATCGCGGGACCACTCCAGCCGGTCCGTCGTGGTGCCGCCCGTGCGGGTGGGACGCGGTTCGGTGTGCAGCACGAGCCGCGGACCTTCCCACGAGATCCGCCGGGTCAGGACGTCACCGACGTGTTCGACGTACAGCGACATCTCCACGTGGTGCAGGACCAGGTCGCCGCGGAGCGTGTACCGGCCCGCGTAGCCGACGAAGCCCAGGGCGGCCGCGCCCCGCTGCTCGTCGGTGGCCCGGGTGAAGGAGAGGCCGTCGGGCCAGGGGCGGTCGCGACGCATCAGCAGCGCGCTCATCCGCCCGTCGGGCCGGTACTCCAGCCGTCCCAGCGGCCCCGGCCCCAGCGGGTGCCCGACGACCTGTCCGTCGACCAGCCGGGTGTGGTCGACCAGGTTCCAGCCGCCGAGCAGCGAGGCGGCGAGGCCCTGGGCGGTGTGCTCGTCGGGGGCGTTCTCCTCGGGAGCCGGTGCCGAGGGGGAGGGGACGCGGG
This sequence comes from Streptomyces viridosporus T7A, assembly GCF_008704515.1. Lineage (NCBI taxonomy): Bacteria > Bacillati > Actinomycetota > Actinomycetes > Kitasatosporales > Streptomycetaceae > Streptomyces > Streptomyces viridosporus. The sequence goes on along the minus strand of NZ_CP023700.1, from coordinate 236,193 downwards.
TGTCGGGCGGCGTCCGCCCGTCGGGGGTGTGTGCGGCAGGGGGCATGACGGTCCGATCGTTCGGCGGCGGACGGCCGCTCCCGGCGGTCGGCGGGTGGCCGACCGCCGGGAGGGCGGAGCTGGGTCGCGCGCGGGGCGTGGGTCAGGCGGCGGGGGCGGCCTCCTGCGGTTCGGTGGACGGGGCGGTGCGGTCGTGCATGCCGGTCCGCGGCACCAGCGCGATCAGCAGCGCGGCCAGCAGCGCCGCCGCGGCGAAGAAGTAGAACACCCACGAGGTACCGAGCGAGGAACCCATGATCAGACCCACCAGGATCGGCCCGAAGACGGCTCCCAGCCGACCCAGGCCCAGCGAGGCACCCAGAGCGGTGCCGCGCGCCGCGGCCGGGTAGTAGACGCCCACGAACCCGGCGACCGCGGCCTGCGAGGAGGCGCAGAACCCGACCACCAGCACCATGGCGAAGACGACGGCCTGCGGGGGATGCATCGTCAGGAAGGTCACCGCCAGGGCTCCGCACAGGAAGCCGCCCGCGATCACCGGACGCGAGCCCCAGCGGTCGGCGAGGCCGGCCAGGACCAGCATGCCGATGGTGCTGCCCAGGTAGAAGGCGACCAGGAAGGTCAGCGCGGAGCCCAGGTCGTAGCCGGAGGCGCGCAGCAGCTGCGGGATCCAGGTGTTCATGCCGTAGGCCAGCAGCAGCCCGCAGAAGCCGATCACCGGGAACAGCAGTGTCGCGACCCGGAACCCGGGGGCGAACATCAGCTTCAGCGAGGAGGACCAGTTCGGCTTCTCCGTCACGGTACCGACCGCCGGCTCCGGAGGCAGCTCGACCCCGTAGCGCTCGGCGAGGGCGCGCGCCTCCTCGTGGCGTCCCCGGCTGCTGAGGAAGGCGAGTGATTCGGGGATCTGCCGGTAGACGATCGCGAGCAGTGCCAGTCCGACGGCACCGCCGAGGACGAACAGGGAGACCCAGCCGAAGTTCGGCAGCATGAAGATGGCCAGGAAGGCGACCAGACATCCACCGATGGGGAAGCCGGTCTGGACGACCCCGTTGTAGAACTGCCGCCTCTCCACCGGCACGTACTCCATGGTCAGGGCGATGACCGAGGGAAGGGCCCCGCCGAAGCCCAGGCCGGCGAGCAGGCGGAACAGTCCGAAGACCTCCACGCTGGGGGCCACCGCGCACAGCAGGGTGAACACGCTGAAGCTCGCGACGCAGGCGAGCACGGTCGGGCGTCGCCCGATGAGGTCGGAGACGTAGCCGGACAGCAGGGCGCCCACCATCATCCCGATCAGGGAGAGGCTGCCGATGACACCGGCCGAGGCGAGGGTGATGCCCCACTGCTTGTTCTGGAGCAGCGTCGGCAGCACCGCGCCGTACATGCCGCTGTCCAGTCCGTCGATGAGCGTGATCGCCAGACAGGCGAAGACCACCGACCGGGCACCCGCCGAGGTTCTCGGACGCACTGCCGAGCTGGGTCGAGTCAAGGGAAACTCCTTGTCGTGGAGCAGACGTCCGCCGACCCGGGGGTCTGTGGACGGTTCTGGGTGGTGGAGCTCTCCTTCCGCGGGCACCCTCCCGACGGGAGGAGGCGGCGCGGACCCGGTGTCCCGGTGTCCCTCGGAGGCCGCCCCGAGGAAGGGGCGGCGGCCGGGACACGACGGACCGCGTGCGGAGCGCGGCGGGCCGTAGGTGCGTCAGGACGGGCCGACGGGCCTCGGCGACGGCACTCGGGGTGGCATCGACGGCGGCCGGTCAGCCGGGAGGATGGGGTGCCGGACGGCTGCGGGCCGAACGGCAGGGGAGAGGAGAGCGTGGCGGAACTCAACGAGGCCGACGGTGCCTCCGGGAGAGGCGGCGGCCGGGAATACTCGGGTGAGACGTGGCCATTTAACTTATGACCGTAGTTTATGGTCAAGGGTCGGGCGGGGGATTTTTCCGCCTCGCGCGATGCGCCCTCCCGGCGGCCGCGGTCGTGTCACGCTCCCGGTGCCCGCGGGGGCCTCGTCGGGGTGGCGGCGGGAAGCGGGGGAGGGGCCCCGAATCAAATGATGCTGCAGGTCGGGGCGTTCTGTTGTGGAGTGCGTGGTGGATCTCGCGGCGCGCGGACGGGGGGCTGGCGGGTCGCCACGGTCAGGCCGGTCCGCCTCCGGGGTCGCGTCGCCGCGGACGGGTGTCGAGCGTACACCCGTAAGGAAGCGCAGAGGATCTATGGGAAGAAGGTTAGTGATCGTCCGCTCGAAGGCAACGACGAGCGCCGGCCCGGCCGACTCCGGTGCGAGAACCGGAGCGGGGCCGAGCCGGCGTACGGCGACGCCGGTGGGGCGCGGGCGCTCAGTGCCCGGACATGCCCCCGTCCACGGCGAGGGTCGTGCCGGTGATGTAGCTGGAGGCCGGGGCCGCCAGGAACACCACGGCCGCGTCGAGCTCCCGCTGGGTGCCGGTGCGGGCCAGCGGGCTGGTCGCGCGCAGGAACTCGTCCAGCGTCTCCGAGGGCATCTCGGCGATCATCTCGGTGGCCACGAACCCGGGTGCGACGGCGTTGACCCGGATGCCGCGGCGCCCGGCCCACTGCTGGGACAGGTCCCTGGTCAGCCCGATGAGGCCGGCCTTGCTCGCGGCGTAGGCGGCCTGCGGCAGCACCGACTTGATCAGGCCCAGCACGCTGGCCACGTTCACGATGCTGGAGCCCGGCCCCATGACCCGCGCACACGACTGGGCCATCCAGTACGCGCCCATCAGGTTGACGTCCAGCACCTGACGGAAGTCCTCGGGCCGCTCGCGCAGCGCGGGCACCGCGGAGGAGACACCGGCGTTGTTGATCAGGATGTCGAGTTTCCCGAAGCGCGCGACGGCCGCCGCCACCGCCTCCTCGCACTGCTCCGGGTCGGTCACGTCGGTGGCGACGACCAGGCACTCGCCGCCGAGCGCCTCGATGCGCTCGGCCGTCTCGCGCAGGCGGTCCGCGCGGCGGGCCGTCAGGACCACCTGTGCGCCGGCCTCGGCCAGGGCGAGGGCGAAGCCCGCGCCCAGCCCCGAACTGGCGCCGGTGACCAGCGCGGTCCTGCCGTCCAGCCGGAACAGGTCCAGCACGCCGTTCTCGGGAAGGGGGCGCTGTGTCGTCGTGCTGCCCATGTGCCGTCCTTGTCTGTCCGGGCCGGTCCGGGCCGGTCGGGGGCGGGTGCGGCGGGTGTGCGGCATCCGCCCCCGACCGGCCGGTGCGGCTCGTGAGCCGGGGGTGGGGGAGAAGGGGTGCCGGGAGGTCTCCGGCACGGGGGAGGTGCGGGCGTCAGCTCGCGTCGTCGGCCGCGAGCAGCCGCTGGGTCTCCCGGTGGAAGACCTGGTTGGCGACCTCGTTGCGACCGAACACCATGGGGCCGGCGTCCTGGCTTGCCAGCGCCCGCTGGGAGCCGCGCAGCAGCGGGAAGTCCTCCGCGTGCAGCACGTCCAGCAGGATCTGCCAGTTCCGCTGCCAGCGCTTGTTCCAGGTCTCCTCGTCGTAGGAGGTCTCCTCCAGACGCGGCACGATGACCCGCATCTCCATCCGGCAGCGCCCCGGGTCGACCGGGTCGGGACGGAAGGTCAGCAGCTCGAAGTGGTTGTCGGGCAGGCGCAGCAGGGTGCTGTTGGGCAGCAGCAGGTGCGACTCGGTCACGTGCTTGGCGAGGCTCTGGTCGCCCGGGTCCTCGTCGATCCAGCGGTCGATCGTCTTGCGGGGCGCCAGCCAGCGGCAGTGCCGCCCGTAGTCCTCGAAGGCGTAGACATTGGTGTGGACGATCTTGCCCGCGGTGTTCGGGTGCGCGTACTGGATGTGGTAGCCGTCCAGGAAGGCGTCCTGCATCAGCTTCCAGTTGCACGGCTCGTCGAAGCCCTCGGCACGGAAGGAGACCAGGTTGTCCAGCTTGTACCCGGCCAGGACCTCGTCCATCTCCGGGCCGAGCCAGGCGGCGACGTCGATCTCGGCGCCGACCGAGTCGATCACCCAGATGAAGCCGTGTCGCTCCTCGGCGGGCAGTTCGAGCAGCCCGAACTGGCTGCGGTCGAGGTCGCCGAAGGTGTTGTCGCGGGTGATGGTGCGCAGGGTGCCGTCGGTGTCGTAGGACCAGCGGTGGTAGCCGCAGGAGAACAAGCGGCACTTGCCCGACGCCGCCTCCTCCAGCAGGGCGCCCCGGTGCCGGCACTGGTTGACGAAGGCCTTGATGCCGCCGTCCGGCTGACGCACCACGATGGCGTTGTTGCGCGGGAGCTGCAGGGTGATGAAGTCGTTGGGCTCGGGGATCTCCGAGCCGTGCGCGACGATCGACGGGACCCGCGCGAAGATCAGCTCGCGCTCACGGGCCGCGAGGTCGGCGTCGGTGAACTCCGTCGGGCTGAAGGAGACCGTTCCCTCGAACTGGTCGGTCGTGTCGTTCCGCAGGTGCTCGAGCAGGCGACGAATTCGCTCTTCGCGCTTTGCATCAAATTCCGTCACGTCGTCCTCCTGTACTGTCCGCGTTCCTTGCGCCGCTGCGGTGGCTCGGGACCTCAGAGGCGGATGCGGTCTCGCGACGCGGGATGCGAGACACGCGACGTCGGTTCCCCTTCTTCGTCGACCCCGCCGAGGAGGCACGGGAACGGCGACGAGTGGGGCGTGGGGCATCTTGTGGGCGAGGTGGGCCCCGGTCCGCGGGCGGTCCGGTGGCGCATGCTCGCCGCCGGACGCACCCGTCTGCGAAAAGCTCACTTAATCTTATGATTGTAGGTTTCTGAGGTCAAGCACACGGCGAGGGACTCTCGGTCGTCGGCCGGGTCGCGGCGCCCTCCCCCGGCCCTGGGCGACGGGTCCGCGAGGCCCGGCCCGGCCGGTGGGCGAAGGGGCGTGCAGGGTGGTCCCGGCGGCGGGTCGATCTGCGCCTGCCCGTGTCGGGGGGAGGGGGGAGGCTGCCGGACGCGCCCGGGAGTCCGCGGAAGGCGAGAGGCGGGGCCCCCTCCTCCTCGGGGAGCCCCGCCTCGCGTCCGCCGGTGCCGGTGCGCCCGTCAGACGACCGCGGCAGGTGCGTCGACCGGCACGCTGAAGCACACGTCGGTCTGGTCGTGGTGGAAGCCGACGCTGCGGCAGGCCCGCACCAGCGGCTCGTCCAGTGGGTCCACCGACATTTCCACCTCCCGCACGCCCGCCTCGGCCAGCCGCTTCAGCGCCGCCGCGAGCAGCGCCCGTGACACCGCGTGCGCCTCGCCCCGGGTCGGCGGCGCCAGCAGGTGCACCGATCCCGGACCGTCCGGCGCCTCCCCGGCCAGGGGGTGCGGGGAGTACGCCACGAAGCCCAGCACCTCCCCCGACGCCTCGACCGCCACCAGCACCTCCGGACCGACCCGGCCGGCGCCGCGGCCGTCCTTCTCGGCGTCGGCGAGCGCGGCCACCACCGCCGTGTCCGACTCCGGGTGCAGCGGGCGCAGGTCCACCCCGGTGGGCGGTTCCGGCTCCGGCACGCTGCCCGGCCGATGCATCGGCCGGATGATCCGCCACGACGCGTCCTCGGGCACCGCGCCGAACCGGCGCGCCATCCGCTCCGCCGCGGGGTGCGAGCCGTGCGCCCAGGCGCGCAGCGACCGAACGCCCTCGCCGGCCCACCGGGCCGCCCCGCCGCGGGCCAGCCCCAGCTCCTCGAACAGCAGGGTCGCGATCCCCAGGGACCGGTACTCGGGGCCCACCACGAACTCGGTGGTGGCGGTGCCGTCGCCCTGCGAGGTGATCCGCAGGAAGGCCACGACCGCCTCCTCCCCGTCCGGCGAGCCGACGGCGCCCACCTCGTCGCTCATCCGGGCGACGAGTTCGGTGACCCGCCCGGGGGGCGCCCCGTCCGTGCCCGCGGCCGGGACCGACTGCACGGCCGAGAAACCCTGCTCCGCGTCGAAGTCCGCCGCGTCGCGCAACAGACTGACGACCTCCGGGTCGGTGCCGAAGGAGGTGCCCCACTCGTACGTGATCACAGAACGTCCTCGGATATCGGGTCGTCACCCCGTGGCGCCGCCCGCGGCGGACGGTGCCGGGTGCCGGAGTTCGGGCGGCCGCGGATGCGGTGCGCGGGCGGCGGGTCCGAAAGGGGCGCTCCCACGCCGGTGCGCGGCGACGACGGTCTCAGCAGCTCATTACCTCCAAGCTATAGGCCAGATGTGGTGCTCACAAGCCCGGGTGTCTCGATTATCTCCTTGCAGTGACAGGCGAGTGTGGTGATCCCACGCCTGGGGAAGAGTGATCTGAAACCTATGGAGAGTCGGTTAGTGGGAGGGTGTCCGCCGAGGGGATCGGGCGGTGATCTGTGAGGTGCGGGGGGTGGTGTGCGGCGCCCTGCCGGGTTCGCGCCTGGCGCCCTCTCGGCGCGTCGCCCGGGAGTGGGGTGCGGAGCCGGTTTTGTCGGGGCGCGGCGGGGCGCCCGCGACGCCGGGTCCTATCCGCCGCCGGGGTGCGGGATACTGCGGCCATGGCCCGACCACTCCAACCTCTGCTCAGCCGCGAAGCGATCGTCGCGGCCACCTTGAAGATCATCGACGTGGAAGGGATCGAGGCGTTCAGCATGCCTCGACTGGCGAAGGTGATGGGAGTCCGAGCGCCCTCGCTGTATCACCACTTCAAGAACAAGACCGAACTCATGACCGAGGTGGCCCGGGCGATCATGGTGGACACGCCCTTCCCGCGCCGTCCCGCCGACGAGAACTGGCCTGACCTCTTCGTCGCCCTCGCCCTGAACTTCCGGCGCTCGATCCTGCGCCACCGCAACGCGGCTCCCATCCTGCTCGAGTACCTGCCGCGCGACGTCCTGATCGCCATGTACGAGAAGGTGGCCCGCTTCCTGGAGAAGGCGGGCGTACCGCAACACCTGCACGTGCTCATCCTGGACGGCATGGAGAAGCTGAGTCTGGGCGCCAGCCTCAGCGAGGCCATGAAGACCCCGGAGAGTCAGGCGCAGATCTTCCCGCACGTCGACGCCGCGGAGGAGCCCACCCTCACATCGGCCCTCGCCGCCAACGAATGGAGCGCCGAGCAGATCTTCGAACAGACGATCCGGAGCTTCCTGGTCGGCGTCATGCAGCTGGACGCGGCCTCGCGGGCGGAGGCGCCCGCCGGGCAGTGAGCCCCCTCCGGGCATGAGCCCTCGCCGGGCCCGAGCCCCCGCGCCGGGGAGCCGAGGTCCCGCAGGGAGGTGCTCTCCGGCCGGGTGGTGAATCCCCGCCGTACCGCCGCGCCCCCTTCCGTTCGGGAGAGGGGCGCGGCGGCGTTCCGGCCCGGTCGCCACCTGTCGCGTCGCCCCGAACCCCCTGCGTACCGCCTGTCCGCCGAGGTGTGTGGCGAGGTCGGTGGGCGCACTCTCGCGGGTGCTTCCCCTCCCGAACCCTTGCCGCCCATTATCTAAGAGCTTTAGGCTGAGGGTGAGTTCACGCCAGGAGCGTCGACTCTGGTTCCGCAGGGGGCGCCACGGCCCCCACGGTCACCGATGGGGAGGCACGTCCAGATGTCCACGCAGTCCCAGGAGTCACAAGAGTCCCAGGAGTTCCACGAGCTCTACCGGCGGCATGTCCAGTACGTCCTCGACGGGAACGTCGAGGCGTCCTTGGCCGACATGGTGCAGGAGAACATCCCCCAGGTCTTCCGCGGAGTGACCGTCCCTCGCGGGAAGGTCGCCTCGCTCCGCGTCGTCGACATCCGGCGCGAGGGCGCCACCTGGGTGGGGGAGACGGTGTACGACACCTCCGACGGTCGGATCGGCCTGCGGTCCGTGTGGGAGTCGCGCGACGGCTCCTGGAAGGCCGCCGCCCTCGAGAACTTCCCCCCGGAGGCCGGGGGCTGACCCCGGCGGGCGCTTTCGACGCGGACCGGCGGGCGTCGAAGGGCCGGTACGGGAGGAGTAATTCCGCCCGATCGGGAGAACATCCCGCAAAAGCCTTGTCCGCGGTACCTGAAGTCCTTAGATTAAGCGGCCACGGTCACACGAAGGATTCCCGCCACCTCGGGGATCGCGGGCCCGGTACGCCGAGCAGCCGGTGACGACCCCGTCCGCCCGTGCTCCGAACCACCGGTGCACGCCGCACCGGGCGGCCCGGCCGGGCACGACACCGGCCGACGGCCCGCCCGGACCGTCCGTCGGCAGCCGGTGGACAGCAGGCCCCTCGACAAGGGCCCACCGACCACACGACGTGTGACTCCCTTCATCAGAATTCTTCCGACATGTGCTCGGGTGTATCCGCTGCCTCCTTGCCAAAGGGGGCGCCCCGTGGAGCGACCCGAGGTGGCGGAAGCGATCGTGGACAGAGCGCAGGAGGAACAGACGTGAGCGGAACGCTCGTGAGCACCCTGACCTGGTGGGCTCGGAACATTCCCGACCAGCTGGCCATCGATTTCGACGGCGACGTGGTCACCTACCGCCAGCTGGAGAGCTGGGCGGACGGGATCGCCGCCGATCTCGTCGCGGCGGGAGTGGGCCGAGGAGACCGGGTCGCCCTGGTGGGGCAGAACTCCCTGGAGTGGTGCGCGGCCACCCTCGGCGCGCTCAAGCTCGGTGCCGTCGTCGCCCCCTTCAACCACCGCATGGTGGCCCGCGAGCTCGCCGGGCTCCTGGAGGACTGCGAGCCGACCGTCGTCTACGGCGACGACGCGCTGCGCGAGCGCCTGGAGGAGGCCCGCCGGGAGCAGCCCGGGGTCGTCCTCAAGTCCTTCCAGAGCGACGTCCGGTCCCTGCGGGACGGCACCCACGCCCCCGTCGTGCCGCCGGTGTCCGACGTCTCCGAGACGGCCGCGATCGTCTACACCAGCGGCACCACCGGCAAACCCAAAGGCGTCATCTTCACCCACGCCACCATCGCCGGCGAGATGCACGAGTGGTCCCTCATGGAGCCGATACTGCCCAACGGCTTCAGACCCCTGCTTGTGCTCCCGCTGTTCACCGCGGCCGGTCTCGTGTGGGGACTCTTCCGCACGATCCTGCACGGCGGCACGCTGCTGCTGCAGCCCCGCTTCGACCCGGCCCGGGCCCTGCGTGTGCTGGCCGACCAGAAGGTCACCACGTTCACCGGCCCGCCCATCCTGTTCGAGCAGGTCGCGGCACAGCCCGGCTTCGCGGAGGCCGACCTCACCAGCCTGACCACCGCCCACGTGGGCGGCGCGCGGGTGCCGGTGGACCTGCTCGCCTCCTGGCAGCGCAAGGGCGTCTCGCTGCGCCAGATCTACGGCCAGACCGAGATCGGCGGATCCGCCACCGTGATGCCGCGCGACGAGGCGATGGAGCACCCGGAGAAGTGCGGCTGGGGCGGCGCCTTCACCAGGATCAGGGTCGTCGACCCGGAGGGCGTCGACTGTCCGCCCGGCACCCCCGGCCAGATCCTCCTGCGCGGACCGGGGATGATGCCCGGCTACTGGCGCAACGAGGAAGCCACCCGCACGACCATCGTGGACGGCTGGCTGCACACCGGGGACATGGGCATCCTCGACGAGCGCGGCTACCTGACCTTCGTCGATCGCATGAAGGACATGATCATCTCGGGTGGGCTGAACATCTCGCCGACCGAGATCGAGAACGTCCTCCAGGAGATGCCCGGCATCGAGGAGGTCGCCGTCATCGCCGTGGAGGACGCCAAGTTCGGCGAGACCCCGGCCGCCCTGATCAAGGCCGACGGTCCGATCGACCCCGCCGACGTGGTGGCCCACTGCAACGAGCGCATGGCCGACTACAAGGTCCCGCGCTACGTCGTCCTCCTCGACGAGGCCCTGCCGCGGATGGCCAGCGGCAAGATCGCCAAGCGCGACCTCAAGGCCACCTACGCCGACCTGCCCCGCACGCACGGCAAGGTGCGCTGACCCGAACACGGAGGCCGTTGCCGATGGAGGCCAGGAAAGTCGCGTTGGTGACCGGCGGCGGGCGGGGCATCGGAGCCGCGGTGTCCCGCAGACTCGCCGCCGACGGCTTCGCGGTCGCGGTCAACTACGCCCACCGCGCCCGCGAGGCGACGGACGTGGTCGAGGAGATCGAGGCCGCGGGCGGCCGGGCGGTGGCGCTGCGGGCCGACGTGTCCGACGCGGACCAGGCGGGCGACCTCGTCGCGCGGACCGCCGAACTCCTCGGACCCGTCGCCGTGCTCGTCAACAACGCGGGAGTCAGCGCGGCCGGCTCGGCGCGCTCCCTGCCGCCCGGACAGTGGGACCGCGTGCTGGGCGTCAACCTCAGCGGCGCCTACTACTGCACGCACGCCGCGCTGCCCGCCATGTACGCGGCCGGCTGGGGACGCGTCCTGTACTTCGGCAGCCCGAGCGGCGGGCGCGCGCTCACCCCGACAACGGGTGCCTACGCGGCGTCCAAGGCGGGGCTGGTCGCCCTGGCCGGGGTCGTCGCCAAGGAGGTGGCCCGGCGCGGCATCACCGTGAACACCGTGGTGCCCGGTTACGTGGAGACCGACATGGTGCGCGCCGCCGGCGACCGGGCGCGGGAGAGCCTCCAGGACGGCTGGCCGCGGATCCCCGCCGAGGCGGTGGCCTCGGTGGTGTCCTTCCTCGCGGGCGACGGTGCCGCGCACGTCTCCGGCGAGGAGATCGGGGTGTGGGCGGGCGGCCCCGTCCAGTTGTGAGCCCCGGCAGCGGGCGTCGGCGCGACGGACCGCCGGTGCCCGCCCGGGGTCGACCTCCGCCCGGGGCCCTCGTCCCGGGCGGTGCCCTGCCCGCTCGTGGGCCGGGCGGTTCGGATCCCTCGCGAGACGTCGGCGCGGTCCGCGGTGCGGCCGCGCCGGACGTCCGCGGCAGAAAGGACCGTCGGATGACGACTTCCCGGCCCGCGCACGACCCGACCGGCCCCGACCCGCGTCCCCCGTCCCCGGACGCGGCCCGGCGGGCACGCCCCGCCGAGGGCGACACCGTGACCCGGAGGACGTCGTACTGCCGGTTGTGCCCGGCCAGTTGCGGGGTCGAGGTGGAGACCGACGGCACCCGCGTGCTGCGCGTGCTGGGCGACCGGCAGCACCCGATCTCCCGCGGCTTCACCTGCCCGAAGGGGCGCAGGGCCGCCGATCTCCTGCACGGCCCCGACCGGTTGACCTCCTCCCGGCGGCGGACAGCCGCGGGCGAGCACGAACCGGTCGACGCCGACACCGCGATGGCGGAGGTGGCCACCCGGCTCACCGGGATCGTCGAGGAGCACGGGCCGGACGCGGTGGGCCTGTTCATCGGCACCCAGCACAACTTCGCCACCCTCACCCCCTTCATGGCGCGCGCCTGGTTCCGCGGCCTGGGCTCCCGCAAGCTCTTCTCCACCATGACCCTCGACCAGTCGGCGAAGTGGCTGGTGAAGTCGCGCATGGGGGTGTACGCGGGCGGTCCCCAGTCGCTCGACGAGGCCGACGTGTGGCTGCTGGCGGGCACGAACCCGCTGGTCTCCGTCAACGGGGGCGACGGGGACGGCGCGCTGGTCACCAATCCGTCGGCCAATCTCAAGGCCGCCCGGGACCGCGGGATGCGGCTGATCGTCGTCGACCCGCGCCGCACCGAGACCGCGGCACGCGCCGACCTGCACCTGCGACCCCGCCCCGGACACGACGCGCTGCTGTTCGCGGGGCTGCTGCAGGTGATCCTGGGGGAGGGTCTGCACGACCGGGACTTCTGCGACCGCCACGTGGAGGGACTGGACGACCTGCGGGCGGCGGTCGCCGAGGCCACCCCCGACAGGGTCGCCCGCGTCTGCGACGTGCCGGTCGAGGAGCTGGTGCGGGCGGCCCGGATGTTCGCCGCGGCCGAGCGGGGCATGGTGAGCACCGGGACCGGCGTCTGCATGGGGCCGCACTCCAACATCGCCGAACACCTGGCCGCCTGCCTCAACGTCGTCTGCGGACGCTATCTGCGCGAGGGCGAACCCGTGCCGGGGCGCGGCGTCCTGATGGGCGAGGGGCCGGCCCGCGCGGAGGTGGTCCCCGCGGACCGCGAGTGGGAACGGGGATTTCGCAGCCGGGTGGGCGGACACGGCCTGCTGCGCGGCGAACTGCCGGCGGCCCTGCTGCCCGACGAGATCCTGCGGCCCGGACCCGACCGGATCAGAGCGCTGGTGGTCTCGGGCGGCAACCCCCTGCTCGCCCTGCCCGACCAGGGCACCGCGCGGCGCGCGCTGGAGAGCCTCGACCTGCTGGTGTCGATCGACACCCGGATGTCGCAGACCGCGCGCCTCGCCGACTACGTCATCGCCCCCACGATGCTGTACGAACGGGCCGACCACACCGGGCTGATGGAGACCTTCTTCCCCCGCCCGTTCGCCCAGTACACGCCCGCCGTGGTCGCCCCGCCCCGGGGCGTGGTCGAGGACTGGCGGGTCTTCTTCCGGCTCGCGGCCGAGACGGGAGGGCCCCTGCGGTTCGCGGGCCGGGACCTGGACACCTCCCGACCGCCCTCCTCGGAGGAACTCCTCGACCTGGTCGCCTCCCGCGGCCGGGTCCCGCTGGACGAGGTGCGCACCCACCCGCACGGCCTGCTCGCCGGGCACCCCGGCACCACGGTGGGCCCGGCCCGCGAGGAGCGGGCCGGGCACCGCCTGACCCTGCTGCCCGCCGACGTGGCCGCGGAACTCGCCGCCGCGCTGGCGCCCGTCGCCGCGACGGTACCCGTGGGGGCCCGGTCCGCGGGGGCCGAGGGCGGGGCGGGCGAGGGTGGGGCGGCGGGCGGCGAGGACGCCGAGGAGTTCCCGCTGCGGCTGGTCGTGCGGCGGATGCGGGAGGTGGTCAACTCTCTAGGGTCGGCGGTCGTCGGCCTGCCCCCGCAGTCGTACAACCCGGCCCACCTGCACCCGCAGGACATGGCGCACCTGGGCATCACGCACGGCGCCGCGGTGACGATCCGCTCGCCGCACGGAACGCTCGAGGCCGTGGCGCACGAGGACCCGAGCATGCGACCGGGGGTCCTGTCGATGACCCACGGCTGGGGAGGCCTGGAGACGGGCGGGGACCCGCGGACGACGGGCAGCAACGTCAACCGGCTCACCTCCCTGCACCACGGCGCCCAGGCGGTCAACCACATGCCGACCCTGACGGCCGTCCCGGTGTCGGTCACCCTCGCCCCGCCGAGCCCCGCCGACCGTGAAGAACCTTCCCCTTAACCTAAATTCTTGAGGTTATTATCTAACGGCTGTAGAATATTTTCGGATGGGATGACGGCCGCCGCTCCGGGCGGCGGCATGGCGCGAAAGGGCTGACATGGCAGGCTGGGACTTCGCGAGTGTCTTCGAGGCCGTGGCCCGTGTGCACCCCGAGCGCACGGCGTTCGTTCACGGGCGACGACGAGGCGCTTGGGCGCACTTCGACGACCGCGCGGCCCGGCTCGCCACGGTGCTGGAATCCGCGGGCCTCACCGCGGGCGACGTCGTGGCCGAGTACATGCGCAACGGTCCCGAGTACCTGGAGACCTTCTTCGCCGCCGGCAAGTCGGGCCTCGTCCCGATGAACACCAACTACCGCTACGTCGAAGACGAACTGGTGCAGATCTGGGCCGACGCCGACGTCAAGGCAGTCGTCTTCGACGCCGAGTTCCGCGAGCGGGTCGACCGGGTGCGCCACCGCCTGCCCGGCGTGCGGCTCTGGCTCGAGGTCGGCGAGGGCACCGACTGGGCCCCCTCCTACGCCCGCGAACTGGACGCGCACCCCCCGCGGCCGCACGGCGGCGGACGCGAGGACTCCCTGATCCTCATCTACACCGGAGGCACCACCGGACACCCCAAGGGCGTGATGTGGCGCCAGGGCGACATCCTCTCCCTGCTCAACGCGCAGAACCCCCGGCCGCTGCCCGACCACGGCGACCGCGAGGCCGTCGAGGCGCACCTGGCCGGACTCACCAGGGAGATCCGCTCCCTGGTGGCGAGCCCGCTCATGCACGGCGCCGGACTCTTCTACGCCATCTCGGCACTCAGCGGGGCCGGCACCCTCGTCATGACCCCGGGGGCGCGCTTCGACGCCGAACAGCTCCTCGACGTCATGGACGGCGAACGGGTCCAGTCCCTCGCGATCGTCGGCGACGCCTTCGCCCGGCCGATGCTCGCCGCCCTCGACGAGAACCCCGGACGGTGGCGCCTCGACGGCCTGCGCGCCGTGTTCTCCTCCGGCGTGATGTGGAGCCGCCCGGTCAAGGAAGGGCTCCTGAACCACATGCCGGCGGCGCGCCTGCTGGACGGACTCGGCTCCTCCGAGGCCTCCGCCGTCGCCTCGACGGTGTCCGTGCGCGGGGACGTGGCCGACACCGGCTCGTTCGTGCCCTCCGACCGGGCCGCCGTGCTGCTCGACGACGGAACCCTCGCCGAACCCGGCGACGGCAAGGTCGGTCGCCTCGCGGTCACAGGCTGGATCCCGGTGGGGTACCTCAACGACCCGGAGAAGTCCGCCCAGGTCTTCGTCGAGGCCGCGGGCCGCCGCTGGTCCGTCCCCGGCGACCTGGCCCAACTCGACGCCGACGGGCGGATCCAGCTCCTCGGCCGTGGCTCCAGCTGTATCAACACCGGAGGGGAGAAGGTGTTCGCCGAAGAGGTCGAAGAGGTCCTGAAGCAGCACCCGGGCATCGCGGACGCCGCGGTCCTCGGCGTGTCCGACGAACGCCTCGGCAGGAAGGTCGTCGCCCTTCTCCGGGCGGGGGAGCGGCCGCCGTCGGAGGAGGAACTCCACACCCACGCCCGCGCGCACCTGGCGGGCTACAAGGTGCCCAAGCACATGGCCTACGTTGGCTCGCTGGAACGCGCGGACAACGGAAAGCTCGACCACCGTCGGCTGACCGGCATCGCGGAGAGCAAATGGGGGGACGGCCACGCCTGACCCGGGCCGGCGGCCGCAGCCCGGACCGCTTCCCCGGCTTTCCCCGTCGGCCGGGGAAAGCAGCCGGCACGGAGCGGGCCCCCCTGCACGGCGGCGAGGCTCCGGGCGAGCGCGGGCGGTGGGCCGCCCCACGGGGAGGACGGCACCGGCTCACACCTGCCTCCCCTGGGAGAAGCCGGCGTGAAGAGCGTGAGACCCCCATCGACGAAGAGGCACCCGATGACCATTGAAGACCTTCCGGCACTGCAGCCCGCCGGCCCGCTCGGGCCGTCACCGGTCCGCCCCCCGGGCAGCGTGCGCCGTACTTCGACGCTCGACACGCGGTGGCCCGGAGGATTCGGCACCGGGCTCCACATCGACGGGCGGGCCCGCGACCTCTACACCCCGGCCGACGGCCGGCCCCCGCTCGTCGTCGCCGAGGACCGGCTGCGCGTCCGATTCACACCGGCGAGCCGGGTGATCGAGGAGATCGAATCGACCCCGGCCAGGAGCGAACTGGCCCTCCTCACCGGCGCCCGCTGCGGCGGCGGATTCCGCACCCGGCTGGCGCAGGCCCTGCCGCGGGAACGGGACACCGGGACCTCGCTGTACCTCATGCTGGACGATCTCGCCGCGGTATCACTGATCGCAGACTTCGCCGAGACCCGGTGGCCGTTTGCCGGGCCCGGCACACACCGGGTCGCGGCGCGCCCGCAGGAAGGCGTCTGCACGGGATTCATGCCCGGATCCAGCGCCCTGAGCCCCGACCACGTCCGGAAAGGCGGCGACCGGACACGCCGGGTCGTACCGCTGCCGCACCCCGACGACCCGGCGGGCTGGCACGAACTGGCCGCACCCACCGAACCGTCGATGCGCCGGGCCCGGCGCATCGACGTCACACCGGGCGAGGTCATCGGCGTGGACGCGATGTTCCAGGACAGCGCGACGGTGCCCGAGGGCGGTAGGAGGGCTGTGCACGAATACCGGCTGCACGCCACAGCCCACGCACGCACCGGCGCCCTCCTCACCCTGCGGGCCGAGCCGCGCATCCTGCCCTACGACGAGTGCCCCCTGGCCGTGCTCAACCTGGACCGTCTGCTCGGGACACCCCTGGCGGATCTGCGCACCACAGTGCCCAGGGTGCTGCGCGGCACCGACGGGTGCACGCACCTCAACGACGCCCTGCGCGCGTTGGCCGAGGTGCCCACCCTGGTGGCCGCGCTGCACCGGAGCGCGCAGGAGTGAAGACGCCGGGACGGCAGCCGAGCACCCGGGAGGAACGGCCCGCCAGGAGCCTCGTCCCCGGAGGTACCCGACACCCCGGGCAGACCACGCAAGGCGAGGAGAGAGGTCCCAACGTGCACTCACTGCAGGGAAAGCTCGCCCTGGTCACCGGAGGAGCCAGCGGACTCGGGGCGGGCATCTGCCACCGCTTCGTCGACGCGAGGGCCTTCGTGGTGGTGGCCGATGTCGATGAGGAACGGGGCCGCGAGCTGGCCGAGGAACTCGGTGACACGGCGGTGTTCCGCGGCGTCGACGTCACCCGCGAGGAGGACATCGCCGCGGCGGTGACGGACACGGCGGCCACCCGGGGACGCCTGGACTGCCTGGTCAACAACGCCGGCCGGGTGGGGTCCTGGCGCTTCGCCGAGGACATCCCCGCCGACGAGTGGGACGAAGTCTTCCGGCTGCTGTGCCGCAGCGCCTTCCTCGGCATCAAGCACGCGTCCCGGGTCATGCGCGACCACGGCGACGGCAGCATTGTGAACACTGGCAGCGTCGCCAGCCTGAGAGCCGGTTACGGCCCCCACCCCTACGGCGCGGCCAAGGCCGCCGTTGTCCAGCTGACCCGCAGCAGCGCGGTGGAACTCGCCCCCACGGAATCCGGGTGAACGCGATAACGCCCGGCGCCGTGGCCACCCGCATCGTCGGCCACGGCGCCGGCCTCACGGGATCGGCCCTGGACGACAGCGTCGAACGGGTACGGGAGAACCTGCACGACTTCCAGCCGGTTCCCCGCAGCGGCGAGCCGCAGGACCTGGCCGCCGTGGCGGCCTTCCTCGCCTCCGACGCGTCGAGTTTCCTCACCGGACAGGAAATCGTCGTCGACGGCGGCCTGTCGCTGGGCAGGGCCTGGCCCCGGAGATCCAGGCACACGCGAGGAAGGCGTCGTCCCGGACCGCGCCATGAGCGCGGTCGGGGCGGCACGCATGCTGCTCCGATCGCGCCGCGACACCGGCCGGTGCCTGCGCCCCGGCACACCGTCTCGGCCCGTCCCTTACCCGGATTCCTGGGAACAGCCCGGACGACCGTGCTGTCCATCCCTGCCCCTCACAAGGAGGAAAACAACGTGAGCACACCAGACACAACGCCGCCCGCCCCCGCGAAGGCCCCCGCCAAGGACCCCTGGGACCTGCCCGACGTCTCCGGCCTCGTCGTCGGCGTGCTCGGCGGCACCGGGCCGCAGGGCAAGGGCCTGGCCCTCCGGTTCGCCCGGGCCGGCCAGAAGGTGATCATCGGTTCCCGCGCGGCCGAGCGCGCCCGGGCCGCGGCCGAGGAGATCGGGCACGGCGTCGAGGGCGCCGACAACGCCGAGGCCGCCCGCCGCAGCGACGTGGTGATCGTCGCCGTGCCCTGGGACGGCCACGCCAGGACGCTGGAGTCCCTGCGCGGGGAACTGGCCGGCAAGCTCGTCGTCGACTGCGTCAACCCGCTCGGCTTCGACAAGAAGGGCGCCTACGCGCTCAGGCCCGAGGAGGGCAGCGCCGCCGAGCAGGCCGCGGCGCTGCTGCCGGACTCCCGGGTCACCGCCGCCTTCCACCACCTGTCGGCCGTACTGCTCCAGGACCCGGAGATCGACGAGATCGACACCGACGTGATGGTGCTCGGCGAGGACCGCGCCGACGTGGAGATCGTCCAGGCGCTGGCCGGCCGCATCCCCGGCATGCGCGGCGTCTTCGCCGGGCGGCTGCGCGGCGCCCACCAGGTGGAGGCGCTGGTGGCCAACCTGATCTCGGTCAACCGCCGCTACAAGGCACACGCCGGGCTCCGCGTCACGGACGTATGACATCCCGGGCGGCCCCGCACCGGGCCGCCCGGCAGACGTGCCCTGGCCCCGCGATCCGGCTGTCCAGGCCGCGGGAGCGCCCGGCCACCGCATCGGTGGCGCGATGCTGCCCGGTTCCGTACCGCGCCGACCCGGGACGGGCCGAGGCCGTCCGGCACGCGCACCGCCGGCCGCCACCGCGGCCTTTGCGGTGACCTCGCGTTGGGTCTGCTCTGCGGAGTGTGCGGCTGCCGCGACGACGTCACTGCGTTCGGCGGCCTTCCCCCGTGATGGTAGACACGCGTTCGTGTGTCATGCGGCCAGCGTGAGCTTGGCCGTGTGGTGCTGGTGTTCGTAATCGTCGGGGCTGAGGCGCCCGTTGGCGGAGTGCCTGCGGCGGGTGTTATAGCGGGTCAGCCAACCGAAGACGGTCGTACTGCGGCGGCTTCACACCGGAGCCGGGATCGTCGTCGAACAGCCCCAGCCGGTGCGCGTCCAGCAGGATCGCCTTCGGTTTGTCGAACGCGTTCGCCTGCGCGGCCAGGCCGACGCCGTTGCGCTCTATGCCCGGGATGAAGGCTTCGACGACCTTACGGTCGAAGGTACTCGCCTGCCGGCTGCCCAGCAGCGGCAGCAGGCGGATGGCCGGCAGCGACTCCAGGTGCACCACCGAGGCCGGCCCCAGATCCCGCTGCCCGGCCTTCCCTGGGCGGCGAACTCCTCGAACCGCATCGCCCCGTACTTCGCGATCCGGCCCGCCTTCGCCTGCCCCCGCGGCGCCGCCTTCTGCGCCTCGTTGGAGACCTCGCGTATCTCGGTGCGGGTGCACCAGGGCATCGGGTAGCTGGCCCAGGTCCATTCCTCGTCCATGGCTTCCCGCAGCCGGGGGGTGATCTCGACGGTGATCCCGTCAGCCGCCAGGTGCTGGGCTGCCTTCTCGGCCCAGTACGGCTCCTCATGGTCGATGCGGACCAGCACCAGGACGTTCTTGGCCACGACGGTCCAGTCGGCGGCCTCCAGGCCCACGTGGGGGACGTGGGCCTGGGAGCCGGTCAGGACCGCGGTCACGGCGCTGGGATGAGTGGGGTGGGTGTCGAGGCGGACGTGGGCGTCGATGGAGGTGGTGGGTGGCACGGTGGGTGTCATCTCTCCTGCCGGTGGCCGGACCTTCGGGTCCGGCCACCGGCGTACTCGGGGCGCTATCGGGTTGCTCGGGCCGCGCGGGTTGCGCGGACGGCCGTGGTGGTCGGCGGGCCGGCGCGAGTGGTGGGCGCCGGTCGCGGTCGCTGCGGCTGCACCAGTCCGGTGGCGTGCTGCCAGCGAGTCCGTGTCGCGCCGAGGTCGGCGAGGGCTCGGCGGGCGCCGACGACGAGTTGGAACGGTGTTGTCGCCGGGTCGGCGGCGTACGCATCGATGCGCCGTCCGGTGTGGGCGGCGGTGGCCAGGAGGGCGCGCTGGAGGGCGCGCTCGCCCCAGTGCTCAGCGGAACCGGCTGGTTCGGCGAGGATGCGGAGCACCTCGCCCGGTTCGCTCCCGTCGTCCAGCAGGCCACGCTGTTGGGCTTCCCACAGGACGGTGACGGGATCGACGGGATCGCGGCGGCGCGCGAGGGCGGAGAGGCACTGCCACAATCCGGCGTGCAGGGGATGGGTGAAGTCCCCCGGGGTCAGCCAGCGCATCGACTCGATGCCTGCAGGGTGGGCAGTCGCGGTTGCGAGCAACAGTTGCTCCTCCTCGACCGCCTGGTCATGGTCGGGTACCGGCGTCGGCGGTGGTGGTGTGGTGCGGGGTAGGGCGCCGGCGCGTGGAGGAAAGCGGGCGGCGATGTCGTCCACGACGGCGGCGAGAGCGTCGGCCTCGGCGAGCACCGTGTGGACGGGGTGCGGGAGGGATGTGTCGCGCACGGTCTGGACCAGGCGCTCGGCGGTAGCCCGTAGGCAGCGGCGGGCGTGCTCGGCCTCGACCATCCGTGCGTATGCCGGCGCGTGCCGGGGCCACGGGCAGACCTGGATCAGGGTGTGCAGGTAGGAGGCGGTCAGTCCACGCGCCTCGTCGCGGGCGGCGGCGAGCACCTGGTCGAGCCACTTTGTGTTCCTCGCGTGCTCGACCGGGTCGGGGGCTGGCAGGGCGCTGATCGCGGCGAACAGGGCGGCGTGCGCGGCGGTGGAGAACGAGCCTGCGGCGATCCCGGTCACACTGCTGAGACGCTGCGGATCGAGAAGAAGAGCACCGAGGAGGGCCTGCTCGACGTGGAACACCGGTTGCGGTGGCGGGATGGAATCGAGTTGGTCTTCGTCGAGATCGGAGGTGCGGGTCATCAGGCAGCCAGAGTGAAGTCGTCGGGGTCGAGGGCGACGCCGAGGTGCGGGGCGAGTAGGTGGCCGGCGAGCAGCGGGGGGACGGCGTTGCCGATCTGGCTGAAGGTTTGGCCCTTGTTACCGGCCCAGGGGTAGTCGGCGGGAAAGGTCTGGAGGAGCCCGGCCTCGCGGGCAGTGATCCGGATCGGCTCGGGGACGGCCCGGGACACCGTGTCCTCTCGCTGGGCGGTGGGAGGTTCGGCGATCCAGGTGCATTCGTTCGCGCGGTGCCCGAAGAACAGGGTCCCCGCCGGCTCCTCGATGGACCTGACGGTGGCGTTGGCCTGGTTGTTGCTCCGCAGGGACCAAGCCCAGCGGTGCGCCTCGGAGGCGAAGGTGGGCGCCGGCCGGTCAGCGTCCCTGCTTTCCCGGGTGTCGTGTCGGGCGGCCCAGCCTGTTCCTTCCCGGCGGGACTGTAGGACGCCCCCGTCCGGCCGCGGTGTCCAGGCGCCGCGGTCACGGGCGCTGACGAGGGACTTCCGGGAGCCGGACGGAAACGGCTCGGGTCCGCCACCGGGTCCGCCTCCGGCACAGACGGTGGGGACGGTGCGGTCGGTGGCACCCCAGCCCAGGGCCTCGGCCATGCTGACCCAGCGGGCGCGACCCGGACCGAACAGGCTCTCGGGCTCAGCGGCTTGGGCATGCGTCGGTGTAGGCGGCTGGGCCGTGCGGACGCGGGAGGCGAGAAGGATCGCTCGCCTTCTCGTCTGAGGCACCCCGTAGTCGGCCGCATTCAGGTTCCCGCACCACACGGAGAAGCCCCAGCGACGTAGCACGGCCGCGTACTGCTTCCACAGAGGCAGGACGTCCGGCACTTCCTCCATGGCGACCCACTTCGGCTCGCCGACCGTGTTCAGGGCGTGCAGGTAGCGCATGGGCTCGGCGGCCAGCAGGGAACGCTCGTCCCGGCAGGCGGCCAGCAGCCGTTCGCGGGTGTCGCGTCCAGCGGCGAGATTTTCGACCGCCTCGTGTACGAGCGGCTGGTCCACAAGGCCCAGGCGCTTGCCGGCCATGCTCCACGCCTGGCACGGCGGGGATGCGATCAGCCCGCGTGTCCGGCCGACCCATGGCCACGTCGGATACATCGCCACGTCGGTCCGGATCGTCAATTGCCCTGCGGCCACTCGGGTTTTGCAGGCCCACTTGTCCCATTCCAGGCCGACGTCCCGCACACCGAGCACGGTCAGTGCCCGGCTCCATCCGCCCGGTCCCGCGAAGAGGTCGAGGATCAAGAGGCCAGCCCGAGGTCGTCCTGCGTCAGCGCGTCCGCGCCCCCGCGGCATGCCCAGGGCGAGCATCCATCAGTCACGCCGTGCTCCAGCTTGTACGTGTCGGTCAGCTCGCCTTGGAGGGCGGCACGTTCGGCGGCGTTGGCGCGGGCGTTCCCCTTTCGGATGGCGGCGTCGAATGCGACGACGTCCTGCCATTCTTCGGGGCTCGTGTCGCGGATGTGGCGCCATTGTGCGCTGCCGTGGAAGGGACAAGTTATTGAGAGCCGAGACAGAATTGAGACCTTTCTGGTCGTGCTGACGGGTGCGTTGTCTGTAGGGGATGAGCGCGTGGCTGTGATCGCCTGATCTGGGGTGTTGTCGCCGTGGGCTTGCGCTGTCTGACGTCGGAAGTGGCGCGGGAGCAGACGGCGGGGCAAGTTGCGGCTAGAGTCCGTAGGGCACGGCCAGCTTGGCTGGCTGCGACGGGAATGGGTCCGACGTCCCTTTCGGGCGTGGTTGCCACGGAAGCTGGCGCTGCGTCAATCGCGATAACTTCACACGCGGCTTGTACGTCGGCAGGGCCTCAGTTGATCATCCGTCTTCAGGGTGGTCGACCTGAGACACCTGCCATCCTGCATGCGGTTTGCCCTCAGCTCGGCCGCCCTCCATCCACGGGAGGTACCCGAGCGTGGAACTGCAGATCGTCCTAGCGATTCTGGGCGCGGCTGGCGTTGTGTCCGCTTTTCTGTTCGCTTTGAAGGGCCTGCTCGACCAGATTCCGGATGTGATCCGTTCGTGGCGCCGCGTCG
Organism: Streptomyces viridosporus T7A; assembly: GCF_008704515.1. NCBI lineage: Bacteria > Bacillati > Actinomycetota > Actinomycetes > Kitasatosporales > Streptomycetaceae > Streptomyces > Streptomyces viridosporus. The sequence goes on along the minus strand of NZ_CP023700.1, from coordinate 213,996 downwards.
TAGACGAAGCTCGCCGCTCCCACTCTGATCACGATCCAGGGCCGGAGGGACAGGGCCCGCCGTCTGCTGGCATCGATCGATCGCGATGAGGGATTCGATGGGGTGGCAGCAGGCAGGCGGTGCGGTCGTGGTGGGCACGGGCGGCGAATCCGACGTCGGTCAGCAGGCGGTCGGCGCCCGGGCAGCCAGCGGTTGAGGACGAGGAAGGTGTATCCCTCGTCGGCGGACCCGATGACGACGTGGTGGTCCGTGAGAGCCATGGGGATCCGGTGGTGGGGGCGAGGCGCTGTGATCAGGTCGCAGGGCCGAAGTCGTCCTGCGCGGGGGCGTGCTTGGCGACGGCGCGGGTGGTGATGGCCTTCGAGGCGCGGGCGGAGGCCGCCGACAGTTCGTCGGCGTCGGGCTCCAGGTACCAGGGGCGCAGGTCGAGCATGGCGGCGCGCATGCCGGTGGCGAAGCACAGGGCGGTGCCCTTGGGCAGGGCGCGGATGGCGTCGGCGGGCAGGATCCGCTCCTGCCGCATCGACACCGAGGTGGACTTGCCGGACTCGGAGTGGGAGGTGGAGGTGGTCTCGACGTCGTGGTCGCCGATCAGCCGGGACAGCTTGTCGGCGAAGTCCGGGTCGTCGATGCCGGAGCCGATGACTGAACCGTTCCGGGTTCGATAGGGACTCGATCATTTGAGAGGATCGAGTCATGGCACGCCCTTCCCCGTACCCGCTTGAGCTGCGCCGTCGTGCGGTGCGGATGGTCGCCGAGGTGCGGCCGGAGTACGACACCGAGTGGGCCGCGATGAAAGCGGTCGCCCAGAAACTGGGCATCGGTACGACCGAGACGCTGCGGAAGTGGGTGCGGCAGGACCAGGTCGACGCCGGCGTGCGGCCCGGCGTGACCACCGAGGAGTCGGCCGAGCTGAAGCGGCTGAAGAAGGAGAACGCAGAGCTGAAGCGGGCCAACGAAATCCTGAAGGCCGCGGCGAGTTTCTTCGCGTCAATGACAGTCTCTGGGACACGGGCCTACGGGTGGTGACACAGTGACAGGAACCGGCGGGGCTGGCTCGTTTCTTTGCTGCCCCGGCAACGGTGGCTTGTCGGCGATGTGCCGCCCCGCTGGCCCAGGTCTCCGCCCCGGAGTGGCCTGATAGGAGCGTGCCGCGCGAGCCCGATTGAGGCGTGCCCCCGTGGTGGAGACACCGGTCAGTTCTCCACGGGCCTGGGGAGGTTCCCTTGCACGTTGTCGGCATCGACGGTCACAAGAAGACGCACACGCTGGTCGCGGTCGACCAGTTGGGACGCAGGGCGGACGACATCACGGTCGCTGCCACACCGGCAGGTCATGCTCAGGCGCTCAAGTGGGTCGCCCGGTTCGGGCAGGTGGTGCTCGCCATCGAGGACTGCCGCCATCTGACCCGCAGGTTCGAGGCCGATCTGCTCCTGGCCGGCCACGCCGTGGTGCGGGTGCACACACGGCTCATGGCTGGGGCCCGTCGCTCGGCCCGGGAACGGGGGAAGTCGGACCCGATCGACGCCGAGGCGGTCGCGCGGGTGGCGCTGCGTGAACCTGACCTGCCCCGCGCCAGCCTCGCTGGACCCGCTCGGGATGTGAAGCTGCTCGTCGACCACCGTCGTCGGCTGGTGCGGAGCCGTACCGCCGCGGCGAACAAGCTGCGCTGGTTCCTGCACGAGATCGACCCAGAGCTTCCCGTGCCGTCGCGGGGGTTACGCCGTCTGTGCGTGTTCGATCTGCTGGATGCCGAGCTCGACGGCCACCAGGGCGTGGTCGCGGAGATCGCTCGCGACCTTGTCGGTGAGTGCCGCAGGCTGACCGTGCAGATCAATGGACTGGAAGTGCGGCTGCGCAGGCTGGTGGAAGCGTTGGCCCCCTCGCTGCTGGACATCCCTGGATGCGGCGTGATCAGCGCCGCCGTCATCATCGGCGAGGCGGCTGGTGCCTCGAGGTTCAAGTCGAAGGACGCGTTCGCGCACTTCACTGGCACGGCCCCGATCCCCGTCTGGTCCTCGAACAAGGTCCGCGTCCGCCTCAACCGGGGAGGGAACCGGTCCATCAACCATGCACTGCACATGATCGCGGTCACCCAGGTCCGGCGGGGTGGGGAAGGCGCTGAATACTTCGCCAAGCAGCTGGCCCGGGGCAAGACGCCCAAGGAGGCCGTGCGCCTGTTGCGGCGCCGTGTCTCCGACCGCGTCTTCCGGGCCCTGATCGCCGATGAGTCCGACACTCAGCCTGCCGCGTCCCCGGCCGACCTGCGGCTGTCCGTTGCGGCTTGACATAGGAGCATCGCCGAGCTCGACCGGCCACACACGCGCTCGTAGCCTTCATCGACGAGCACCGGGACCGCTTCGCCGGTGTCGAGCCGATCTGCCGCGTGCTGAGCGCACACGACTGCAAGATCGCCCCCTCCACCTACTACGCCCACCGCAAACGCCGGACCACGCCGTCCGCCAGGACCGTGCGGGACGCCGAACTGAAGGAGCGGATCAGCAAGGTCTTCGAGGCCAACTACCGTGTCTACGGGGCGAGGAAGATCTGGCGTGAGCTGAACCGGCAGGGCCACCGTGTGGCCCGCTGCACCGTCGAACGCCTGATGCGCGAGCTCGGCATCGCCGGAGCGGTCCGTGGCAAACGCGTGATCACCACGCTGCCCGGCGGGCAGGTCGAGCGGGCCCCGGACCTTCTGGACCGCGACTTCGTCGCCGGCGCCCCGAACCGCTGCTGGGTCGCGGACTTCACCCACGTGAAAACCTGGGCCGGTGTCGTCTACGTCGCCTTCGTCGTGGACACCTTCTCCCGCCGGATCGTCGGCTGGTCCGCAGCCACCGTGAAGGAAACGGTCTTCGTGCTGGACGCCCTGGAGATGGCACTGTGGCAACGCGACCGCGAACAACACCCCGTTCGGCCGGGCGAGTTGATACACCACTCGGATGCCGGGTCGCAATACACGAGTTTCCGGCTCGCCGACCACCTGGACGCCGCCGGCATCGCCGCCTCCATCGGATCGGTCGGCGACGCCTACGACAACGCCCTGATGGAGAGCACGATCGGCCTGTTCAAGACCGAGCTGATCAAGCCCCGGCGACCATGGAAGACGCTGTCCGACGTCGAGCTTGCCACCGCCGAGTACGTCGACTGGTACAACCACCGGCGACTCCACGGTGAGATAGGCCACGTCCCACCGGTCGAATACGAGAACAACCACTACCTCGCAACCACGAAATCCCAGGTCACACCCAACGTCTGAGATCTCTACCGAACCCGGAACGGTTCATCTGCCAGGGTAGGGACTTGAGCTGATTGCGCAGCTTCTTCTGATTCCCTTTGACGATCACGATGTAGTGGACGTCGCGGCCGACGAGGTACTCGGCGTGCTCGCGCTGAGTGTGCATGGCGTCGCTGGTCACAACAGTGCCAGCCAGATCGGAGAGGGCGTCCAGCAAGGGTTGGAAGCAGGTGATCTCGTTCGTCTTGTCCCCGACGTCCAGCTGGGCGAGGATCAGGCGGCTGGTGTGGTCGAGCGCCGCCAGCAGGTGGATTTTGCGGCCGCCGGCTTTCGCGGCACCGCGCAGGCTCTTGCCGTCAACTGCCACCGCCCGCCTGGCCTTCGAGCCTGGATGGATACGGCGGTCGGCGAGCCACGCGCCCACCGCCCGGTCGAGTGCATCGGCATCGAGGCGGGCCAGGGTGCGGCGGATAGTCGTCTCGCACGGCACCGGCCGGGTGCCGCTCAGCGGGCAGCGTCGCGCACCGAGACGGTCCAGGACCGCCCCCCGGGGCATCGGCGGCCCACTCGCTGATCGCCAGCAGCGAGTTCGCGCCGGTCAGCACTGCGCAGGCGGCCAACGCCAGCACGTACACCAGGCCATGGCGCAGACCGCGCGGCTTGCGGGGATCGGGAACCTCGGCCAACCGGGTCAGCAGCCCGGGCAGTTCGTCCCCAGTGATGTCAGGCTGATCGCAGAGTTGGTCGAGGACGGGCGGGAACGGAGAAGATGCGACGGCAGGCACGGTCTTCCACTCGGATCACGGGGCGTCGAGAACTCCATGATCTTGGAAGCCGTGTCTGGCACGTTTCCCGACCCCGTCGAACTGACAGAACATCACGCACCGGACGTCAAGCGACTACGCCAAAGCCCTGCATTGAGGGTGCCCGCGATCAGCCCCACCCGCCAGTCGCCTACTGCGGTCCCGCTGGTGAGGGCCTCCGGGGGTAATGGTCATTCGTCTGGGTGGTGATTGGTCCCTGAGCGGCTTTCGTTGCGCTGAATGGGGGACGCGCCCTCTAGCGTGCAGGCGTGACGACTTCGATCAACCCACCTCGTGAGGCAGAGCAGCCGTTTATGTGCCCGGACGTGAGCGGGATACGCGTGGTGGTCACGGGGGCCACGGGGTTCGTGGGCCGTCGATTGTGCCGCCGGATTGTTGAGGGCGGTGGCCGGGTGACGGCGCTGGTGCGGCCGCAGTCCGATCGCCGGGTGCTGGACGGCTGTCCGGTCGACGTCGCCGTAGTGGATCTGCTCACCGGTTCGGGAGTCGCGGAGGCTGTCTCGGGCGCGGATGTGGTGGTTCATCTGGCGGCCGCGGTGCGGGCTGCGTCACGTGCCGAGTTCCGACTGGCCAACACCGTTTCGACGGGCGTGCTGGCGGGCGTGCTGGCTTCCTCGGATGTGCCGCCGCGGCTGGTGGTGTGTTCGTCGCTGGCGGCTGCTGGTCCCGCGCCTGCCCCGGGGCGGGCGCGGCGTGAGGAGGACCGGGCCGGCCCGGTGTCGTGGTACGGAGCCAGCAAGCTGGCCGGGGAGCAGGCAGCACGGCGGTTCGCCGGACAGGTGCCGACCGTGATCGTGCGCCCTCCGATCGTGTACGGGCCGTTGGATGTGGCGTTCGTACCGAGTCTCGCCGCGATGGCCCGTACACGGGTGGCGGTGCGGCCCTGCCCGGCGGCCCGCGTCTACTCGGTGCTGCACGTGGACGATCTGTGCGCCGGGCTGATCGCCGCGGGATTGCATGGGCGTACCGCTGGTCCGGGCGAGTCCCACAGCGGTGTCTATCAGTTGTCCGACGGGGTTGAGTACACCCTGGCTGACTTGGTGCGGACGGCTGGTGCGCTATTGGGCTGTGGCAGGCCGTTGGTGCTGCCCGTGCCGTCGGTTGTGGTCCGGGCGGCGGGGATGGTGAGTGAGGCGGCCGGGCGGTTGCGGGGCGGGGTGCCGGTGTTCAACCGGGACAAGGCGCGCGAGGCGGTGGCCGGCTCGTGGACTGCCAGCGCGGACCGCGCGTACAGGGATTTCGGGTTCCGGGCCCGGGTGGGGCTCGAGGACGGGCTACGAGAGGCTTTCAAGGTGATGCTTCATGGCTGAGACCACCGAGCTGGCGCCAGCACCTGTCGGCTCGCCGTCGCTCCACGCGGCATGGAGGGGGCTGGGGCAGCTGGCGGTCGCGGTCATCGGTATGTCCGGGTTGCGCGTGGACCACCCGGAACGCCGTGTGCTCCGTACTGCGGTGTGGGCGTGTGTGGTGGCTGCCGGTTTCGCCGCCGAGCAGCAGTTCCGCGCGGCTGCGGGCAGTGGTGCGGTGCGATGGGCAGCGGTCGGGTACGCGGTGGTGATCGCGGTTCTGTACTACGGCGGGCTGATCGCTGTGCTGGACACGGCGGTTGCTCGCCGCTTCACCCATGCCGTGGGTGAGGCACGGGCGGTGCAAAGATTCGACTTCGTGCTGGGGCTGCTGTTTCTGCAGCAAGGCTTGTGCCAGGGGTTGCTGATGGCAGCCTTCCCCGGCCAGTTGCCCGAGGTGGGCGTCGATGGTCTGTGGGTGGTGCTGGGCGTGGTGTTGGCCATCGTGGGCTTCGGCACGAAGCTGTGGGCGACCTGGCTGACCGGCCTGAACACCTACTATTGCCGGGACATGTTCCTGGGCCGGGCGGACGCGACGGACGGCTTCGTGGTCCGCGGCCCGTACCGCTGGCTGCGCAACCCGATGTACGGGGTCGGCAATCTGCACGGCTACGGCGTGGCGCTGTGCTACCGGTCGGTGGCCGGGCTGGTGTGCGTGGCCGTGTTCCAGGTGCTGATCTACGTGTTCTACCTCGTGCGGGAGAAGCCGTTCATCGTCCGTACCTACCTCGGCGGCACTCCCGCCTGAAATGCTGTGGGGGCCGCCCCGTTGGCCGGGCGGCCCCTCACACAAGTGTCTGCTTTGCTTCGGTGCACACCGGGTGCGGGTCACGATCCACGCAGGATGAGTGCGGCGTTGGCTCCTCCGAAGCCGCACGCGGTAGTCAGAATGGTGCGCAGGCGGGCGGGTCTGGGGGCTTTGCGGACGATGTCGAGGTCGATGGCGTCGTCCTGGTTGTCGAGGTTGGCCGTGGGTGGGATGGCCTGGTGCCGCAGGGCCAGCAGGGCGCAGGCGGCCTGGATGGCCGACGCCGCACCCAGTGAGTGCCCGAGCAGGCTTTTCAGGGCCGTGACCGGCGGCGGCGTGGAAGAGAAGACGTGGCTCAGGGCGCGGGCCTCGGCAAGATCTCCGGCCCGCGTGGAGGCTGCGTGAGCACTGACATGATCGATGTCGCCGGGCGTCAAGGCCGCATCGGCCAGGGCTGTCCTGATGGCCTGCTGCAGGCCGCGCCCGTCGGGGTGGGAGTTGACAGGGTGGTGGACGTCGGCGGAGGCGCCGTACCCGGCGACGACACCGTGTGCGGTTGCACCGCGGGCGCGAGCGTGGTTGCCCCGTTCGAGGACCAGGACTGCCGCTCCCTCACTCAGGACGAAGCCGTCGCGGTCGCGGTCGAAGGAGCGGGAGGCCCCCGACGGCTCGTGCCGGCGGGTAGAAAGGGCACCCAAGCGGGCGAAGGTGATGGCGCTGAGGGGGAGCGGCCGGATTCCGCACCGCTGGCCAGGACGATGTCGCAGGTGCCGGAGCGGATGAGGCCGCGGGCGATGCCGATGGCGTGAGCGCCTGAGGCACAGGCGCTGGAGACGGTGAAGTTGGGGCCTCGGTAGTCGAGGTGAGCTGCTACTTCTCCGGCTGCCATGCTGGGCACGCTCTGTGGCAGAGCCAGTGGGGACACCAGGTGGTGTTCACCGGCCTGAAGGACTTCGAAGACCCTTCCGTATCCCATGAGGCTGTTGGAGCCGACGCCGAGGACGACGCCGATGCGGGTGGGTTCGGCGGATCCAGGTGCGAGGCCGGCGTCCTGGGCGGCCTCCTGTGCGGCGGCGAGCGCGAAGTGGATGAAGGCGTCGGTGCGCCGCACGGTCCGTCGCGGGAGGTGGTCACATGCGTCGAAGTTCTGGACGGGGCAGGAGAGGCCCACCGGTAACCCGGTCAGGAGCGGATCCTGAGCAGTAGTGACGGACCGCCCCGAACACAGGCCCCGCCATGTCGAGTCGGAGCCGACACCGGCCGGTGTGATCAGCCCGATTCCCGTGACGGCGATGTCGACGGTCACAGCGCACCCGTGACGGACGGAGCAGCCTCGGCGCCGGAGGACTGCTCGGCCAGTACATGTACGAAGTCGGCGATCGTGGTCGCGGGCGTGAGGTCCAGGTCGGCCTCCTGGTCGACTCCGTGGCGCTCGGTGAGAACGACGGCGAATTCGACCAGGAGCAGGGAGTCCATTTCAACGTCCAGCAGGGTGGTCTGCGGGGTGATTTCGTCCTCGTCCATTCCCGTGATTTCGGCGAGGATCGACACGACGTTGTCATACGTCAGCGGCACGGGTGGCTTCCAGGGCGGGGTGGGCATGGGCGGCGAGGCATGAGCACGGCTCGCTGTGGCGCACACAGCGCGCGTACAGGCGGTGGCGTCTGTGGATGGTGGCGCCGGCGGCGGCCAGCGGCTTGTTGGCGGCCTGGTTGTCCTCCAGGACCCAGGACACGTCGAGCTCGTTCCAGCCCCGCGTGAGGGCGCTGGCGACTGCATCGGTGACCAGGGCGAGCGTGGCTCCTTGGGCACGGCTGTCTTCGCGGACTCCCAGGGCCATCACGCGGCCCCGGGTGATGGCGTGCCGGCCCTGCCACACGCGCCAGGCTCCGACCGGCCAGCCGTAGCGGGTCAGGCGTCCCCGAGCGGGCGCCAGGGCCTGGTTGAAATCGGGCAGCAGGATGCTGAAGCCGACGGGGGTTCCCGCGTGCTCGACGATGCGGACGCCGGTGGGGGCGAGCAGCCGGATCTGCCGTGCCAGGTAGGTGAACTCCGCGTCGGTCACCGGCGCGAAGCCCCAGTTGTCCTGCCAGCACGCGTGATACAGCTCCCGTACGAGAACGGACTCGCTGCTGAAGCGGCGCCAGTTTGCTGCTCGTACCGTCAGGCCGCCCTTGCGCCGCGGCATGTCGCGGTAGCCGGCCCACCGCTTGAGCTTGGGGTTGGTCGGGGACAGCCGCCACGACAGCAGTTCCTTGACCGGGGTGAAGCCGCCCGCGGCGAACAGGTCCGGGTAGTAGGGAGGGTTGTAGGGCATGCCGATGCGGGGGGCGTCGTCGAAGCCGTCGACGAGCAGGCCGCACTCGTGGTGCATGTTCGGGTTCATCGGGCCCATCACGGTCTGCACGTCCCGCTCCCGCAGCCAGGCCACCGCCTGCTCCCACAGGGCGCGCGCCACGGCAGGGTCTTCGGTGCACTCGAAGAAGCCCACGTAGCCTTGGCGTTGGCGGGCTGGTCCGTCCGGGCCGATGATGGCCGCGACCCGGCCCACAGGCGCCCGTCCGCGGCGCGCCAGGAAGTAGCTCACGTCGCTCTGGCGCAGGTAGGGGTTACGACGCGGGTTGAGGAACTGCCGCCGTTCCACTTCCAGCGGGGCGACCCAGTGCGGGTGCGCCCGGTACAGCTGGTAGGGCAGCCTGATGAAGTCATCCATCTCGGCGCGGCTGCGGACCATCACGATGTCGGCAGCGCCTTGCGGGGGCCGCGGAGCGCGCATCAGGCGGGACACGGGATCGGCGCCGCCGCCACGCCAGTGGTGTCGACGGTCGGCACGAGTTGGCCCACGACCTCCAGGATGTGGTCGATGTGTGCCTCGGTGTGGGCTGCGGTGACGGACAGGCGCAGCAGGGACTGTCCCGTCGGGGCGGCCGGCGGCAGGAACGGCGCAGCAAACACACCGGCCTCCAGCATCACCCGCCAGGTGTGCAGGCACTGGTCGGCGTCGCCGGCCGGGAGCGTGACGATGGGGCTGGCCCAGTTGGGACGGTCGTACCCCACCTCGGCCAGTCCGTCGTGCAGACGGTCCGCCAGGCGTGCCAGGACGGCGCGCTGTTCGGGCTCGTCCCGGATGATGCGCAGCGCCCTGAGTGCCGCTGCGGCGGTCGGTGGTGGCATGGACGCCGAGTACATGGTGGCCCTCCCGAGCAAGCGGCAGTGCTCGATGAGTTCGGTGCTTCCGGCGAGGTATCCGCCACCGGCCCCGAACGCCTTGGAGAAGGTCCCGGACAGTACGTCGATGTCCTGCTCGCAGCCGAGGTGCTCACCGGCTCCGCGCCCCGACGGTCCCAGGATGCCGATGTCGTGAGCCCCGTCGACGATGAGCATCCCCCCATGACGTCCGGCGAGATCGGCGATCTCCGGCAGTACAGCCAGTTCCCCGCCCAGCGAGAACGCCCCCTCGGTCAGGACCACTGGCGACAGGCCCTGTCCCGAAGCCTCCTCCAGCAGCCGCGCCAGGTGGTCAGGCGCGTTGTGCCGGAACCGGCGGTACTTGGCGGGGCCGAGCCGCAACGCATCGACGAGAGAGGCATGGATGTGCCGGTCGGCGATGACTGCACGGTCCTCGCCGAAGAGGCAGGCCAGGGTGAGATTTGCCTGGTATCCCGTGGTGGACAGCAGCACCGCCGGTCGGTGCAGGAAGTCTGCGAGTTCCTCAGCCAGTTGCGCGTGCACCGACCAGGTGCCGATCACCACGGGGGACCCGGAGCAGGAGGCGCCCAGCTCGCGCGCCGCAGCAGCCGCCGCCTCGCGCACCCGTGGATCCGCCGCCAGGCCGAGGTAGTCACCGGAGGCCGCGTTGATCACACGCAAGCCCTCGACGAAGACTTCTCCCGGACCCGGCTGCCCCGTGATCCGGCGGAAAAACGGATAACCACCTGTTTGCCGGGCCCTGTTGAGGGCGGCCAAGGTAGCGGCCGGTCCACTCACATCTGACATCGCTTACCTGCCCTGTCACGGTGCACTCCAAGATCGCGGCAACTGTAGCCCATTGGAGTCATGCGATGACAAGTTGTAATTGTGAGTGTCTCCTGTACGGATACCTGACACTCAACGCAAGGATGCACGAGGTCCCTTGACCACATCTGATCAGCGGAAACCGTCCCAGCGCCGAGGGCCTCACCATGCGCTGGCACCTGCCCGCGCGGTGCGGGGAGGGCCCTCTCTCCCCGCACAGCTATCACCCGTTCGGACCACATCGCTTGTCGTCCGCCGATCCCATCCCCACCACCTGGCAGGCAGGCCGCTCCTGAGGGCTGTGGAGAAGGTGACCCTCGGGTACCTCTTCGTAGCTGCCACGGCGGTGGTCCTGGGCCACGAGGCCGTACCGCATGCCGCGTGGCTGACGGGGGCTTACGCGGCCCTGGCCGGGTTCGTCCTCGCCTGCGCCGCGGCACACCGCCACTGGGCATCGCCGGCCCTGGCAAACGTGCGCGCCCTGTACCCGCTGGCCTGCGCTCCGCTGCTGTTCTCCGCGTCCGGCCCTCAGTCGCTCGCCCTGCACGGCCGCCTGCTCGACGACACCATGCTGGTCTGGGAACAGCACCTGTTCGGCGCCCACCCCAACCTCCTGCTCGGCGCTCTCGCCTCCCGCCCTCTCACCGAGGCCCTCAGCCTCAGCTACAGCTCCTACTACCTGTACTTCGTGCTGCCCCCGGCCTACTTCCTCGCCAAAGGCATGCACCAGGCCCTGTACCGCTACGTCCTCGCCCTGTGCCTCGCCCACTACCTGTGCTTCCTCGGCTTCATGCTGCTGCCCCTCGCCGGCCCTATCGCCGCGCTCGCCCCGGCGTTCACCCCCGACCACTTACACGGCTACCTCGCCCAGCCCCTCCAGGCGCAACTGATGGCGAGCGCCGACCCGCCCGGCACCTGCTTCCCCTCCTCCCACGTCGCCGGCGCCTGGGCAGCGGCGCTCTCAATCCGGGCCGCCTCCGTACCGCGCCCCGCGAAACGGCTGATGATCGCGGCCACCGCGCTGATCACCGTGTCCGTGGTGTACTGCCGCTACCACTACGTCCTCGACGCTGCCGCGGGAATGGCCACCGCCGCACTGGCCGTCTTCCTCACCAGGCGGCTCACCCGCCGCGACAGCAACTGACCGCCGCACCGCAGAGTTCAGTGAGCCGCAGGCGCCTCCGCGGAACTCTCAGCCACCGTGTCCTGCCCGTGCTGCGGGACATTCGCTCCCTGCGTGGCGGGTCGTTTGACCCATGCCGGGGCCCACCAGTTGGCTCGCCCGGTCAGCTGCATGAAGGCCGGCACCAGGATGCCGCGCACCAGCGTGGCATCGACCAGGACCGCCACCCCCAGTCCCACGCCCATCATCTTCAGCGTCGTGATGCCAGAACTCGCCAGTCCGGCCATGCTGACGGCGAAGACCACGGCGGCCACGGTGATGAGCCGGCCCGTGCGGGCGATGCCCTCGACGATCGCGTCCCGGTGATCCCCGCCGGCGTCGTAGTGCTCCTTGACCCGGGCCAGCAGAAACACCTCGTAGTCCAACGACAGCGCGAACGCGATCGCACACAGCAGCGGCGGAATCGTCATATCCAAGAAGCCCGTGGTCGTGAAGTCGCCGACCAGCCACCGCAGATGGCCCTCCTGGAAGATGTAGACCATGCTGCCCAGGCTGGCCGTCAGGCTCAGCGCCGCCAGGGCGACGGCCTTCAGCGGAATCAGCACCGACCGGGTGTAGAGCAGCAGCGCAGCGAGTGTCGTGGCCGACATCAGCAGTACGGCCCAGGGCACACGATCGGCCAGAGCCGCCTTCGCATCAACATGACGGGCGGGCGAACCCCCCACCCAGCGCGGTCCGGGCGGGGGAAGCTCCCGCACCCGCTCCACCAGGCGTGCGGCCGCCGCCGACTGCGGATCCAGCCCCGTCGACGCCTTCAACCACACCGCCGTCGCACTGTCCGATACCGCCTCGACGACGGCGGTGCGACGGCGGTCGTGGTAGCGGCCCGTCGGAGCGGTGACCTGGACGACGCCCGGCAGCGCACTGATACGTCGCGCGTACTGGTCGACCTCGCGGTCGCCGGGGACCGGGGTCAGTACGACGATGAGATCGCGGTCGGGCTGAGCAGGGAAATCGGTGCGGAGGCGTTCGGTGAACTGCCGGGCCTGTGAGCCGGCGGGGAGCGCACGTTCGTCGGTGAACCCCCACTGGGCCTGGCCGAACGGCCACACCAGCGCGGCCATCAGCACCGCGCAACAGGCCCCCCACAGCCACGGTGACCCGGTCACCCACCGGACGAGCCGCCGCCAGGCCGGACTCGACGCCGCCCGGCGATGCCTGATCCGGGAGCCCAGCATCGCCAGCAGCGCCGGCACCAGGACGACGGTCGCCGTCGCCGCCAGCAGTACCACCGCGATCCCGGCCACGGCCATCGACCGCAGCCACGGGAACGGGAACACCCACAGCGCCGAGAACGCCAGTGCCACCACGCCGGCAGAGACAAGCACGCTGCGACCCGCGGTCCGGGCCGCCCTGACCGCGGCATCCGGCACTGCCAGCCCTCGCGCGCCCTCCTCACGAAAGCGCGTCACGACCAGCAGGGCATAGTCCACGGCCAGCCCGAAGCCCAAGGTAGCCGCGATATTCAGCGAGATTGCCGACACCTCCGTCACACCACCCAGCAGGCGCAAAAACGTCCACGATCCCGCCACCGCCAACGCTCCCACCAGGAGTGGAAACAGTGCCGCCAGCAGGGAGCCGAAAGCGAAGACCAAGCACCCGAAGACCACCGGGGCCACCACCAGTTCCGCCCGCACAAGGTCCCTTTCGCCCTGCTCCGCCGCCTGGATCCCGGCCCAGACCCGACCTCCGGCCGACACCCGCAGCGCGCCCTGCCGACCCGTCACCCGGGGCACGAGCCGCGACGCGGCACGCGCCTGCGCCGCCTCATCACCCTCCAGCGCGACACCGATGAGCGCCGACCGCCCATCGTTCGCCCGCAGGGCGGGCGAACGCGACGTCCAGTACGCCTCCACCGCGGCCACTCCCGGTTGAGCAGCAACCCGCCGCGCCAGCGCCGCCCCGTCCGAACACGCCCGTGCCGAATCGACCGAGTCCTCCGACCTGACCCGTAGCACCAGCCCCGGGTCAGCCCCCCTGAACTTCCGCAACAGTCCATCAGCGTGCGCGGACTCCGTTCCCACGGAGTTGTATCCCCCCGTCGACAGGGAAGCCGTGGTGCCAAGCATCGCCACGCACACCACAGCCGCAGTGCAGAGCACCGCCGCCCACACCGTGCGCGCGGGATTCCTGACACTGTGACAGGCCAGCAAGGACAGCCATCCGCCCCCGTCTACACCCACGCCCACCTCCGGTCCGCCCGGCCCCGTTCCATCGTGACTCGGTGCACAGCCATCCCGTGGCCCGCTGGCATCACGGTCATCACACGCAGACCTGGAGGTCACAGAAGTTCCCCCGCGCCGTACACAAGTCCCAACGCAGAAGCGGAGAAAGCGGTCGTGTTTCCGGGGGCGGAATGAGCGGCAACCGGATTGACCAATACGGTGAGCGCGTCGCCAACGGCGCGGGGGAGACACACGAGCGGGATTCCTCTCGAAGATCACGGACAAGTCGGCGATCTTCGTATCGGGCACTGTCTCCGTCTGTACGGGGTTTGACTGTTGACTCACCCTCCCGGGCGGCAAATCACATGATCGGCGGGGAGGGTTCAACCAGCATGCCTCCGCGGCGTGCGACACGCTCTGGCCCTCGCGCTGACCGCGTGTGCGGTTCTGGCCGAGCAACCTCCTTGACGTTCGCTGAGGGTGCTTCCCAGCTGCGGACGGCACCGCGCCTCGCACCATGGCCACCTGGCACACTCTCGCCATCGGCGCCCTCCGCCTGACTGGCAAGACGAACATCGCCTCCGCGCTGCGGCACAACGCCCGCCACGCCCGCCTTCCCCGGACTCATATGATCACGAAACGGGCACCATGCGACTACGCCGAAGCCCTGGGGGCCTGGCGCCGCAGCCACTGCGGCAGCACGTGCTCACGGCTGCCCGCCTTCTCCCCGCAGAACACGCAGGTGTTGGCCATGTCGACTCCCCCCGGAGGTCTGGATGAGGGGAGAAGCGTATCGACGGCACCCCGAGGGAGGGGAGCATTTCGGTGCAGGGCCGTGGGCGTCGGCGGAGTGATGGTCGCTTTCCCCGCCGGGCCCCGCCACGCGCTCTTTACCAGTCGCGGTCGAGGTCCCCGGTTTCTGTGTCGAGTAGCCCTGGGAGCGTCGAGTCGGCGCTGAGGCCGGCCCGCAAGAGCCAGTCGTACGTCTGGATCTCAATCCGGTCGTTCGCGGAATGGCGATCCCGGATTTCGCGGGCGCTGTCCGTCACGTCCTCCCGGCCCATGATGATGAGCCCGCGTGCATCCACGGTGATGCCCGGGAGCGTAGCCCGGGCGGGCAGGAGGTTGACCTTCAGCCACTCGCGCCAGTCCTGGATCTGGTCGATGGCATGGCGCAGCGTGGGCGACTCACGCTGGTTTCCAGGGTTGGTAAGCCGCTCGGTGGGGCTTTCCAGTTCGACGAGGTGCCAGCGAAGGCCCGCCGAGGTCCGACTGGCGATGAGGAAGTCCGAGACGTACCTATCGCCCAGACGGACCTGCGGGCGGACCCAGATTCCGTGGTGGCCGGCGATCACGTTGGCCAGGAGGGCTGGGTGGTTCTCGAGGACGACCTGCATGGGCCGTTCCTCGGTGGCGTTGTCCATCGCCTCGTGGAGGGCTCGGCAGTCCACCAATGACGGGCGCCGAGGGACCTTCCACCTGTCGAGCAGGGCCAGCTCGCGGTGGGTAACGCGCTCGGGGTGCCGGTCCTCGGCGGTGGCTTCCTCGCGTGCCTTGGCGAGCAGATCGTCGTGGTCGGCGTCGCCCGGCTTCGCCAGGTGCTTGACGGTATGGGGCCACGCTCGGCGTCCGAGACCACCGCGGAAGTTCAACCGACCGCTCAGGCTGATCGAGCTGATCTGCCCGTATCGATCCTCATCGGGCTTTCTCCTCTTCACGGTGACGGCGATATCGCCCACCTCGGGGCGCAGCCGTTCGAGATGGTGGACCGTGCGCCGCGCCCAGGCGACTTCCAGCCATGCGTTCAGCACGTCGCGGCTTCCTATCTCCTCCTGGACCGGGATGTGAAGACCGGTCTCGGCGGCCACGCTGGCGAGGTAGTCGTACTCAGGCTCGTCGATGCCCGGATGCTCCCGCAGGCGCAGTGGCTTCGCGAGTTGGGCGCGTAGGAGGGCGCCGGCCACCGGGGTGGGGGTATTGGCGGCCATGGGAATCACCAGCGCGTCCGAGAGGGCGAGCTGCTCCGCCGTCGGTCCTGCGAACAGATGGCCGAGTCCGTCCGCGACCAGTTGCCAGTTTGTCTCAGTCACCGGGTGTCAGGTCCTTCATCTCGGAGGGATGGCCCTGGTTGTGCTCGTCGCCTTCGTCTCCGGTATCCGACCCGTACGGCCCAAAGGGCCCGCTCTGTCCGGGTCGGCTGGCGCCCAGGACGAGCGCGTTGCCCTTCATGCGGTGCGGGGAGGAGATCACGCGTCTTCCCCAGTCGCCTGCGCAGGCAGCAGGACGGCGTCGGCCGGCCGGAACTTGGTCAGGCACACCCCACACAGCAGCGGCCCCTGCTCGTAGAAGAAGGGGGTGACCTGCTGGCGCCGGGGGACGGGGGTGCACTCGCAGACGATCGCGAACCGGGCGCCGGAGCGTCCGCCGCGCGGCGGGGCGACGGCCTGCACGGTGGCTTCGAGCTGGATGCTGGCTGCGGCGTCGAGAGCGGAGATCACCTCCGCCCACCTCTCGGCTTCCGCGTCGGACAGCGGGCAGCGGCCCATGCCGATCACGCGGGCGGCCCGGGCTGGCGGGGTGAGCCCGACCTCGCGGGCGAGCCGCCCGTAGCGCTTGTTGTGCCAGCGCCGGTCACCGCCGCTGACGTCGACGATGTCCCGGGTGAGGGCCAGACCGTGCGCGGCGTGGTGCAGCAGGCCCTCCATCAAGGGCCGCCCGCCCAGGCCGAGGGTGCCGGAGGAGACCTGGAGCTCCATGGTCAGGTGCCCGTCGCGGACGAAGCGGCGCCCGGTGCGCAGGGCGGTGCACTCGGTGGGGTCCTGGGCACCGGCCGTGGGCGGCACGGTGACGGAGATGTCGGGGACGCCGGTGAAGCGGCGGCGGATCTCGCGCCAGGCGGTCTCCACCGCGCTGATGATGACCGCGCCGTGCACGACGGGCGCGGTCACACCGCCCGCCGCGGCGGCGCCGCCTGCCGTGGGCGGCGGGGTGGTGTCGGTGAAGAGGGTCAGGTCACTCACGTGGTGGGTTGCCTTCAAATCGGACGGGTGAGGTGGAGGTTGGCGGCGGCGTTAGCGCAGGTGACAGCGAAGTCGTAATCGGCGTTCGCGTACTCCTCCCTGGTGATCGGCTGATAGTGCCGAGCCATCCAGGCGTGCGCCTGGGCCTCGGCCCGCCCCAGCGCCCGGTCGTCGGGGAGGCGTTCGGTGAGGTGGGCGTCGACCAGTCCGTACTGGTAGCGGTTCATCTCCCGCAGGTGCTGGTCGATACGCGTCCACAGCTTCTCGGTACGGCCGATCTTCACGCGCGGGTGGGCCCGGCGATCTCCAGCACGTACAGCCGGTGTCCGACCGCGCCCGTGTCGAGCAGCTCGTCACGGACCCGGTCGCGGAGTCGTCGTTGCAGCCGTACGACAAGGCTGGGGCAGCGGCACCGCGGCGCCGGCCAGCAGGATCGCCCGTGCCTCTGCCTGGAGCCGCAGGAAGAACGGGTGGGCGGGCGGCGGCGCAGGCGGCAGGCGCCGCATGCACGGGGCGGGCAGGGTGGGCGGCGTGGTCGTCACCGGCTGCCGCCCGTGAGCTGGGCCGGGACGCGACAGGTCCGCAGCTCCTTCAGGTCGGGGATGTGGTTGTAGAGGGTGCCGACCGAGACGCCGAGGAGCTTGGCGATCGTCTCGATGCTGTTCTCCGGGTTGGGCAGCATGTCGCGGGCGGCGCGCAGCAGCTGCTCGCTGACGACGGTGGGTCGGCCGCCGACACGGCCGCGGGCCCGCGCGGCGGCCAGGCCCTCGTTAGTGCCCTGCACGATCAGCTCCCGGATGAACTCCGCGAGGGCTGCGAAGACGTGGAAGATCAGCCGGCCGCCGGGGGTGAGGGTGTCGAGCTTCTCGTGCAGCGAGGTGAACCCGATCCCGCGCGTACGCAGCTCGGCGACCATGTTCACCAGGTCCTGAAGCGAGCGCCCGTACCGGTCCAGCGACGGCACGACGAGGGTGTCCCCGGGCTCCAGGAAGGCGTGGCACGCCTTCAGCTCCGGCCGGGCGTCGTTCTTGCCCGACTTCTTCTCCTTGAAGATCCGCCGGCACCGCGCGAGGGTGAGCGCGTCTACCTGCCGGTCTAGCTTCTGCCCGCCGGTCGACACCCGCGCGTAGCCGATGCGGATCTCACTCGGCCGCGCAGGGAAGGCGGCCAGGAGGTCGTCGTCGGCGTCGAACATGTCGGTCAGGGTCGTCGTCACGTATGGCAGTGTGGCGTCAACTAACCATCGTTTTGTGAGGAACGGCGTGAGACCCCCCGAAGGGGGCCCCAGAGCCTTCAACAACTCCCTCAAAAACCCCGGCCCCTCAAGAACCTGCCGACACCCTTTACTGAGGAAATCCGGGCCCGTACGGTCGCATCCGGCGCACGCCCGGTGTCCGTGCGCCACCGGTTTCGCGGCGGTTCACCCGTACGTGTTGAAGCGCGCGCACGTTCGGGCGCCAGTTCCGCACGACCGTATCCGGATCATGCCCGGCCCCTCTGTGCCACCGGTTCCGTGAAGATCCACCCGGACGTGTGGATGCGGGCGCATGTTCGGGCGCGGCAGTTCTGCCACCACTGACACTTGCCGGCATGGGGAGGGTGTCGGCGGAGAAGCGCCGGGCGGCGGTCGAACGGCTGTCCCGGCTGCGGGAGGACGAGGCGTTGACCGCCGCGCACGTGCGTACGGTCGCCGACGGCCTCGGGGTGTCGGAGCGGACGGTGTGGCGCTGGCTCGCGCCGCCGAAGCCGGCCGCCCCGGCTGTCCGGCTGCGCTACGAGCTGAGTGAGACCGACCGGGACGCGCTCGCCTTCTACCGCGGCAACGTCGCCGCCGTCGTACGCGCCCGCAGGGCGGTGACCGACGGGGACGGCACGACGGCCGGGGCGCCGGTGCCCGACTTTCTCGCCGAAGGCTGGGCCAGCGCGAAGCCGGTCGCGGAGCGCACCCTGTACCGGGCGTTCACCCAGGGCCTGACTCCGGCGGAGCGGGCGGCGTGGAAGAGCGGGGAGGCCGGGCGCCGTGCGGGCTCGGTGTACCTGCGCCGGCCGGACGCGCTGCGCGGCCGCTGCTGGGAGATGGACCACAAGCAGCTCCCTCTGCTGGTCGTCCCGCCGAAGGGGAAGGCGCTCGCACCGTGGCTGACCACCGTGGTCGACGACGGCACCCGCGCCCTGCTCGGCTGGGCCATCGCCGTCTCCCCGACGTCCGGCACGGTGCTCACCGCGATGCGCATGGCCCTCACCCACGAGCCCGACGTCTCCCCGTTCGGCGCGGTGCCGGAAGTCGTACGGATCGACCGCGGTCTGGAGTTCGCCGCCGGCGCGGTCAAGGAGGTCCTCGGCTCCCTGGCCGTCGTCATGCACCGCCTGCCCGCCTTCACCCCGCACCGCAAGGGCAAGGTCGAGCGGCTGAACCTCACGATCGAGCAGATGCTGATCTCCCAGCTCCCCGGCTTCACTGGCGGCCCCCGCGACGCCGCAGGCCGCCTGTACGGGCCGGTCAAGGACTCGCCCGCCGCCCAGCGCGCCGCCGAGACCGCCGCCGACGGCGACGGCCCGCTGCGCCTGGAGCGGTTCGTACGCCGGTTCGCCGACTGGGCCCGCTGGTACAACACCTGCCACCGCCACCGGATGCTAGCGGGGCGCACCCCGCTCCAGGCGTGGGAGGAGGACACCGCCCCGCTGCGGCGCATCGGAGCCGAGCAGCTGCGCCACCTCATGCTCGCGGGGGCGGAGCGGATCGTGCAGAAGGACGGCATCGGCGTTGTCACGTTGGCTGACCGGCGTGGGATGATCTTGTGGTCGATCGTGCCGGGGAGGATTCGCTCGTGTCGTCCGCGCCGCCGTCGTATCAGGGGCACCGGTACCCGGTGGAGGTCATCTCCCACTGTGTGTGGCTGTACTTCCGCTTCCCGCTCGGCTTCCGGGAGGTTGAGGAGCTGATGCTCGAGCGCGGTGTGCTCGTCTCGTACGAGACGATCCGGCGTTGGTGCGCGAAGTTCGGGCAGGTCTACGCCAACGCACTGCGCCGACGCCGGTCCCGGCTCGGTGATAAGTGGCACCTGGACGAGGTCTTCGTGAAGATCAACGGCGAGCGGAAGTACCTGTGGCGTGCCGTCGACAGGACGGCACCGTGCTGGGCATCCTCGTGCAGAACCGGCGCGACAAGGCCGCGGCCAGACGCTTCTTCCGCAAGCTCCTCAAGCAGACCGGCGCCGTGCCGCGGGTGATCGTCACCGACAGGCTCCGCTCCTGTGGTGCGGCGCACCGCGAGGTCATGCCCTCGGTGGAACACCGCTCGCACAAGGGCCTGAACAACCGGGCCGAGAACAGCCACCAGCCGACGACGCAGCGCGAACGCGCCATGAAAGGCTTCCGCAGCGTGGGCGGGGCGCAGCGGTTCCTGGCCGCGTTCAGCGGCATCTCACCCCACTTCCGGCCCCGCCGCCACTGGATGACCGCCCCCGAATACCGCACCGAGATGAGCACCCGCTTCGCCGTCTGGGACCAGATCACCGGAGCCGTCGGCCGGCCTGCCGCGGCCTGAACACCGGCCCGAAACCCGACTCTCACCACACCCCGACGCGCCATCAGGCACTCACACACTCCACAACGTGACAGCGCCCTTCGAAGTGCAGCGGGAGCCGGTGGGTAAACGCATCACCGTCCGCATCGCCCTTTTGGACGACCCCGGCGGTGCCCTCACCGGACGCCACCCCCACTAGGGACAGCCCAGCCTCCGCCCCGCGCGGCGCCCGGCAGGTGGAAAGGCCCGGAACACCAGGGCCGCCCCGGGCCCCGGCACACCCGACCGGAGAGACGGAGGCTCAGGGCGCGGTCCCTCTTTCCACGAGCTTTGCCACCGACACGTCACACCCCTCTTTACGCATCAGTGTCTGCGTAATCACCCAGTGTGATTGCGCAGGACTGCGCGATGCCTACCGGCTACGCCTGCGGATCACCGTCTGTGGGCACGGGAGGCTGCGCCGTGGCGGGGCCGGCGCCCAGGGCACGGCGCCCGGTCGGTTGCACAGGCCGGGCGGGTTCGGCGTTGGTCTGGGTGGGTGGGATGCGGTCGGCGGCGAGTAGCGGGCGTGGTGTGGGCGGCAGCTCGGGGGCGAGGGCTGCGCGGCTGGGGCCGGGGCCCAGGGAGCGTCGGTCGGGCACCCGGTGATTGTCTCCAACGGCAGGCGCTGGGTGTCTCACAGCGCAGAGCAGTACGTGAAGAATCGGTCTGCCGCCCGCGCGCCCGTGCTGGGCGCGCGGGTGGGTAGCAGTTCGGCTTCCTCTTCCAGCGCAGGGCAGGGCCGCTCCCGGGGCCAGAGACGGTGGACGCAGGGGGCTATGCCGTGGAGTCATCGGTGCCGCCGCCGTGCTGCCAGCGGCGGCGACACCATGGGGGCTTGTCGGCGTTGGCGACAGCGAGCCGGGGAGCCCCGCCTATCCAGACTGATCGCCCACGCAGGCCTGCGCCAGCGGGAGGCGGCCGAATGCCGGACGAGATCCTTCAGGATCTGTACGAGATGGGCGGCACCGAAGGCTACGTCCCCTCCCCACAACCGGGAGGCCTGATCTCCTGGGCGGAGTCCGACTCGGGGGACTCCTTCTACTGGAAGACGAGTTCTCCCGACCCGGACGCATGGCCGGTGGTCGTGCGCGGAGACAACGGAGACTGGTCAAAGTTCCCGGTCGGCGCTATCGAGTTTCTGACCGGCGTGTACCGGCGAACCCTCCACGTACCCGGTATGCCCAGGGACTTCCCGAGCGACTCCCCAGAGGTGCTGGGCCTGAGCGACCGCATCGACTGAGCGGGGCACCGGCCCGGTCCGCGAGCGAGTGCTGGAGTTGGCGTCACCTGAGCTGTCGCGCCAACGGCAAAGACAACGACTTCGGCGAAACACGCCAAAGTCACCCTTCCGGGAGGTGGCACGTGAGCGTGCACCCACCCGCATCAGCCGTACTGAGACCGGCGCCACCCGGCCCGGGGCGGCGGCGACCTGTGCGGCGGTGACCTGCCGCTGGGCCGGGCCTGTCTACAGGCGCAGGAGTCGCTCCGTGATCTCCCGGTACTGTCGCAGCGCGTGCCGGAACTCCTCCGCCTGCGCCTGGGCGTCCTGGTCCTGCCAGCCCGCACGCAGGACGCGTCGCCGTTCCGCGAGAGCGCTCGCGAGCTCTGCGGTGACCTCGTCGAAGGCGCTCTCGGCCGCTTCCAGCGCCTCACGCGGGGTGTCGGCGAAGTCGAGGAGGGCCTGCCGCAGGCGCTGGGAGACCCGGTCCCGCTCCTCGGCGGGCAGCAGCGGCTCAGGCCCCGGGGCCCAGCGTGCGGCGGCTCCGACGCCCTTGTCCGGAGGCTGCTGGGCGCGTGCCTGGTCGTACATCATCGTGTGCCACTTCCTTGTGCGTCGCGCCGGCCGAGTGCCACCCGGCCCTCGTCTGGATCAAGCCGGGCTCGCGGGGCCTGATCCGAACGAAAGCCCTTGACGCTCATGGCCCGCCTGCTCGGCCTGCACCGTCCCGCCAGTCAACGCCCGGCGACGCCCCCTGTCAATGAACCTCTGGGACGGGCGAGTTGCGGAGCGGCCATCCGCCCAGCTCTGCGGTGACGCCTGCGGCAGCACGTCCATCAGCTTCTCGAGGTCGGCCGGTAGACCTTGAAGGTCTGCGTTCGGCGATAGGTCGACGGCTGGACATCGAAGCGCAGGTCCACCACGGGCTGCGGCGATCGGCCCCAGTGGCTGTGGGGCAGCGCGGCGTGACCGTGGATGCGGGCGTCGACCAGCACCTCCGCATCCTCGTCCCCGATCTCGCAGTCGAAGACGGGAAAGGCCGTTGCCACCCGAGCCGCCGCTGCCGGGTATGCGGCGCACGCTCGCCCCAGTGCCGGCGAGCAGAACAGCGCGTGGCCGAAGGACCCCACCAGGCTCGGCAGGGGCACCTTGTGGTGGGACCGGCCGTCGAAGGCGAGGTCACGCCTGGAGCAGAGGAACTCGGGGAAGGAAGCAACGACGCCGGCCTGGTGACTGCCCGCCCGGACCGTGAAGCGAACCGCGCTGCGTCCGTGGTCACGCAGCACGTAGTACTCGTGGAAACCCATCGGATGACCGGCCGCATGGGTGCGACAGTAGACCTGGTCGAAGCCGTCGACCGGCAGGTACTGCGGGGCGGGGGCGTGAGGGCCAAAGGCCCTGGCGATGACGTCCAGGACCGGCGTCCCGGCCTCGGCCTCCGCCGGGTCGCAGGGCGGCTCGACCTCGGTGAAGTCCTTGCGAAGGCGGTCGTTGATCTTGCGTACTGCGTGGCGCCGCGCCTGCTCCTCGTCGTCGAGCACCGTCGTGCTCGTCCTGCCCGGTGTTCGGTCGGAGCCCCACCGGAGAAAGCAGCGGATCCCTTCCTGACGGATCTCCCAGTATTCGAGCGGGGCCGCCTGCCGCTCGAACCTCCGCCATCTGGTCACCCGGCCGCCCCCACGGTCTGGCGGTCTGTCCGCGCCAGGACCGCACGTGGGTGACCCTATCGCTCGATCGCCAGGGGCGGCCCTCGCCGTCCCCGCCGGTCAGGACACCGGGAGGAGCGCTCGTCCGTCCCAGCGGATGCCCTTCTCGCCGCGGATGCGGACGCGCTCGCGCCGTTGGGCGGCCGGCACGTCGGGAGGGTGGGCGTTCTTGTTCCGCCGGCGCAGGAGGCGTGCAGGGCGCGGGTCTGCGCGGTGTGGTTGCGGTGGTGGAAGTTGGCGACGGTGCACTGCCGAAGCGGCCCGAAGCGGGCTGCGATCGGGTTGGCCCAGGAGGCGTAGGTCGGGGTGAAGCACAGCTCGACCCGGTTCTTCTGCGCCCAGAACCGGATCTGTTCGCTCTTATGGGCGGAGAGGTCGGCGTCCCGGGGCGGGATGCTGGCGGTCGCCCTTCGGGGCGACCGGGACGGGCGGGGTCGGGCGGTTCGGCCGCATAGGAGGCCGAACCGCCCGTACCCTTCGTGGTGTCTACGGCGTCACATGGCGGGCGCCACACACTGGAGGCCATACCTCGTGCTGATCGCTCAGCGTCCCTCGTTGACCGAAGAGGTCGTCGACGAGTTCCGCTCCCGGTTCGTGATCGAGCCGCTGGAGCCGGGCTTCGGCTACACCCTCGGCAACTCCCTCCGCCGCACCCTCCTGTCGTCGATCCCCGGTGCCGCCGTCACCAGCATCCGCATCGACGGCGTCCTGCACGAGTTCACCACCGTGCCGGGCGTCAAGGAGGACGTCACCGACCTGATCCTCAACATCAAGCAGCTGGTCGTCTCCTCGGAGCACGACGAGCCGGTCGTGATGTACCTGCGCAAGCAGGGCCCGGGTCTGGTCACCGCCGCCGACATCGCGCCGCCGGCCGGTGTCGAGGTGCACAACCCCGACCTCGTCCTGGCCACGCTCAACGGCAAGGGCAAGCTGGAGATGGAGCTGACCGTGGAGCGCGGTCGCGGCTACGTCTCCGCCGTGCAGAACAAGCAGGTGGGCCAGGAGATCGGCCGGATCCCGGTCGACTCGATCTACTCGCCGGTTCTCAAGGTCACCTACAAGGTCGAGGCGACCCGTGTCGAGCAGCGCACCGACTTCGACAAGCTGATCGTCGACGTCGAGACCAAGCAGGCGATGCGTCCGCGGGACGCCGTGGCCTCGGCCGGCAAGACCCTGGTCGAGCTGTTCGGTCTGGCCCGCGAGCTCAACATCGACGCCGAGGGCATCGACATGGGCCCGTCCCCGACGGACGCCGCCCTCGCCGCCGACCTGGCGCTACCGATCGAGGAGCTGGAGCTCACGGTCCGCTCCTACAACTGCCTCAAGCGTGAGGGCGTCCACTCGGTGGGTGAGCTCCTGGCGCGTTCCGAGGCGGACCTGCTGGACATCCGCAACTTCGGTGCGAAGTCGATCGACGAGGTCAAGGCGAAGCTGGCCGGCCTGGGCCTCGCCCTCAAAGACAGCCCGCCCGGATTCGCCCCGACCGCCGCGGCGGACGCCTTCGGCGCGGACGACGACGCGAGCACGGCTTTCGAGCAGTACTGAACGCTGCACCGGGTCGCGGGGGAGTTCAGGAAGGCGGGCCGGGTTCTCTCCGGGCCGCCTGCCTATGCGTGCCATCAGGCCGTACGCCAGGGCGGGTTCCTGCACGGTCCCTCATCCCGGCCTTCTGCGCCACGTCCGGTTCGGTGGCGGGGCCGCCTGTCCCGCTCGGAAACACGATTCTGGGGCCTGACCTGGAAGTTCCCAGATCACAGGACTGGCCGGCACAGCATCTGCGACGATCCTTCGATGCCGCTGTCCATCGTCACCGCGCTGGTCCGGAATCTGATCACGGTGCCCGCTGCCGTACTGCGCAGCCGCGTAGCGAAGGATGCGGAGGTGCTGGCGTTGCGGCACGAGAACGCGGTGCTGCGCCGCCAGATCGCCCGGGTCCGCTACGAGCCCGCCGACCCGAATCTGGCTCGCCGTGCTCTCCCGGCTGATCCCACGCGAGCGCTGGCGTCAGGTGTTCGCGGTCACCCCTACCACGCTGCTGGCCTGGCACCGGCGATTCGTCGCCCGGAAATGGACGCATCCTCAGCGCAGCCGCCCAGGACGGCCCTCCACCGCGCCCACCATCAAGCAACTCATCCTGCGCCTGGCGAAGGAGAACCACGCCTGGGGCCACCGCCGGATCCAAGGCGAACTCGCCCGCCGCGGCTACTCGATCGCCCCGTCCACGGTCTGGGAGATCCTGCGCGCCGCCGGCATCGATCCCGCTCCGCAGCGCTCCGGCCCGCCCTGGCGTGAATTCCTCACCGCCCAGGCCCACGGCATCCTCGCCGCCGACTTCCTGCACCTCGATACCATCTCCCTCAAGCGCCTGTACGCCCTGGTCTTCATCGAGCACGACACCAGACGAATCCACCTCGCCGGTGTCACCGCGCACCCCACCGCCCAGTGGACCGTTCAACAGGCGAGGAACCTCGCCATGGCACTGGACCGCCGCATGGATTCCCTGCGCTTCCTTCTCCGCGACCGGGACAGTAGGTACACCAGCGCCTTCGACGCCGTCTTTGAGGCCGACGACGTGGAGGTCCTGCTCAGTCCACCGCGGGCACCCAAAGCGAACGCGATCTGCGAGAGAGCCGTGGGCACCCTGCGCCGCGAGGTCCTCGACCGCGTGCTGATCTACAACGAGGCCCATTCCGTAAAGGTGCTGACCGAGTACATCCAGCACTACAACCAGCACCGGCCGCACCAGTCCCGGCAGCAACTATCCCCCGATAGCACCGAACCACCCGCCCCGGCCATCGTCGCCGATCTCCAGAACCACCGGATCCGACGAGAATCCATCCTCGGAGGATTGATCAACCAGTATTACCACGCCGCCTGACCGAGCGACATCTCCACAGCTCACTGCATCGAATCGTATTTTCGGACGGGACAGGCTGACCACCGACTGGAACTCCGGCCCGGTCGAAGGAGCAGTCAACCGGATCAAGATGCTCAAACGGCAGATGTTCGGTCGTGCGGGCTTCCCGCTCCTCCGGAAACGCGCCCTTCTCGCGTGACCCTGCGTAGTCAGTGTGCAGGTTCGTACTGCTGTCGAAGAACGGCTCAATTGCCGAGGGGTACGCGAAGCGCCGCTAGAGCTGGGCATATCCATGTACATGGATACTCACTCCGGACTCGTTCCAGCCGGGCACATCCCGGACGACCCCGATGCAGCCGAGCTGCGCAGTGAGCTTCAAAAGCTATGTGACGAAGCTGCGAAACGCGGCCGCAATGCCGATCACAGAGTCAGCTTCTGGGCCATCACGGACGTGGCACTCGGCTTCCCCGCTGCGCTGCTTGCGGGGGCGTCCGGTGCTGCCGGTCTGGCCACTGCCGATGCTCGCGTGCCGGCCGCGTTACTGGCGCTCGTCGCTGCAGGGCTCTCGGCAGGAGCGGGGTTTCTGCGGAGCGACGTGCGACGCGAGAACAACAAGCGGAGCCGACGCAACTGGGCTGCTGTCGAAGCTGAAGCGCGGATCGCGTTGGCGACAGCAACAAGGTTGAGTGCACCCGAACGACGAGAAGCACTGCGCAGGGTGTACGACCTGCGGATCACCGCAGTCTCCGGACAAGGTGCTGAGCTCCCATGACGGCTTGCTACTTGGGAGTTCAGCACCAGGCGGCCGAGTGGTGCGGAGTAGGCCCCCGACGACACCCCCTCCTCGCCCTCACTCTCCGTTGTCGTCTCGCTGAGTAGGTCCGGAGCGCGGTGCCGGGATTGCTCCCGGTCCGTTTCTCCGGACCTCTCGCCGAACCCGCCGTGCGCCTCTCAACGCAACGGGCTCTCCACGGTCTCTGCCGTCAGACGGGGTTCGCAGGCTGCCATGGGGTGGGGATCGTGGGCCGGTATCGGTAACGGCTGACCGTGACCGATGCGATCCGGAACAGCTCGATCCCGTCCGCCGCGATGGGTCGCCACCGCCCGGTGGGGGTGGTGAACCGGCGGCGGACGTCGCCCCAACTCCAGCGGTGACGCTCCCGCAGCATACGGATCAGACGCCACCACACGAAGGCGTCGAGCCTGTCGAAGACATGCTTGGCGACCGCGTGCTTGAAGTAGTTGGCCCAACCGCGCATGATCTGAGTGAGTCTGATCAGCACGGCGGCGAGATCCTGCTGCGATGTCCTGCCCGTCAGGGCACGGATCTTCGCCTTCAGCGACCGGAGGGGCCGGTCGGCGATGAAGGTGTAGACGTGCCATTTGGTCGTGCCTCCTTTGCGTTTCCACTGGATGCGGAAGCCCAGGAAGTCGAACCCGTCGCTCATGTGCACGATCCGTTTCTTGGCCTGCGACAGCCGCAGGCCGAGGGGTTCGAGCACGTCTGCGACTTCCTCGCGCAGTGCCGCGGTGTCGGCCTCGGTGCCGTGCACCAGGACGACGAAGTCGTCCGCGTAGCGGACGATCCGCCACGTGGGTTGACCTTTGCGGCGCCGGTAGGCGCGTTTGCCTTCGGTGGCCATCGTTCCGCCCGGCTTCCAGGGCCCGTGCAGGTGCTCGTCGAGCGCCGACAGGGCGATGTTCGCCAGCAGCGGGGACAGGATGCCGCCTTGCGGGGTGCCGGTCAGTGTCTTCTTGTTCTCGCCGAGTTCCGTGAGGACTCCGGCCTTGAGGAAGGCTTTGACCAGCGACAGGACACGCTTGTCCTTCACCCGGTGCCGCACTCGGTCCATCAGGGCCGTGTGGTCGATCGAGTCGAAGCACGCCTCGATGTCCGCATCCAGCACCCAGCGATAACCCCGGGTGCCGAAGTAGTGGATCTCGGCGATCGCGTCCTGGGCTCGCCGTCGGGGCCGGAACCCGTAGGAGACCGGCGTGAAGTCGGCCTCGAAGATCGGTTCCAGCACCAGCTTCAGCGCCGCCTGAACGACCCGGTCCGCGATCGTCGGAATCCCGAGCTTGCGGACCTTCCCCGCCCCGCCCGGCTTGGGGATGCTGCGTTCCCGCACCGGCAGCGGACGGAACGAGCCGTCCTTGAGGGCGGCCCGCAGGTCGTTCAGGAACCCGGGAACACCGATCGACTCCTCGACGTCTATCGCGGTCAGACCGTCGACGCCGGGAGTCCGGGCTCCCCGGTTGCCCGCGACCCGGTCGAACGCCACCAGCAGCGTCGCCGGGTCGTGCACGAAGTTGAACAGGTCATCGAACCGGCGGCCGGGATCGGCCACCGTCCAACGGTGAAGCTTGGTCTGCATCCCCAGTACCCGGGCCCGAGGGCCCGGAGCTCCGCCATTCGGCGGGGCGTCTTCCGGCATTGCAGCATCCGTCCCTTCTCGATACCGCTGCCGCCCTTCCCCATGCGGCCGGCTCTCCCGGCCTCGGAGTACTACGGCGGCTCCGCCCCGTCCCCAACCGATCGGCGGTCGATGCGCCCAGCCCCGGCAGCCTGCTGGAGGCAGGCGGCGGGGCGAGGTTCGGGACGGTTCCCGTGTTCACTGTGGTTCGCTCGATGAAGGAGGAGCCCGGCTGTGTCCCTGCGGCATCGCCACGAGTACGCCGCAGACTTTCCTCGTGGCCTCCCGGCCGGCTTTCGTAGACCGACCCAAGAGTTGTCAGACCACCCGAACGAGTGACCCGCATACGCACCGCTACCGGCCCTGATCCGCCAGGTTTGAGCCGGAGGCACTTTAAGAGACGTAAGACGCCGGTTCCTCGCGTACTCCTCTCCATCACGCTTGCCGGACCCGCCCCATCTGGCGGTACTGGTCACGTCCCGGCGTTGTCAGGGCCGCTCTCGCCCTCCCCGGCATCACCCGGATCAGGCTGCCCTCAGCTTCAATCCCGCTGCTGCGACAGCGAGTTGGTGCAGGTCTTCCACCTCCACTCGAACCAGCAGCGCCTCACGGCGCAAACGGAACTTGTGCCAGACCCCGAATCAGAGCGTTAATGCCACCTCGGTCGCCCTGGAGGGCGACCGCCATGTCCACGTAGTCCTGCCAGTGCGGCAGGTTTGCGTAGTTGCGATCCTCGGGTCATCCCTGAGGGCGACCGCCAGACCGGCCGCGCGGGACCCGTTGGCGTCGCGCAGTTCGTTGCGATCCTCGGTCGCCCCGAAGGGCGACCGCCAGGCTGAACTTTCCCCGTGATGCTGGACACTCGTTGCTTACGCCGCGAGGGCGTGTTCTTGCTCGTGTCGCTGTCGGATCTCCAGCGGGGTGAGGTACCCCCAGACCGGATGCTTCCGCAGTCGTCTGCGGTGGTAGAAGGTCTCGATGAAGGCGAAGATCTCCGCGCGGGCAGTGGTCCGGTCGGGCCAGTGGCGGGTGCCGATCTCCTCTTTGAGTAGCGCGAAAAAGCTCTCGGCTGCGGCATTGTCGAAGCACGAGCCGGTTCGGCCCATGCTCTGCCGCAGCCTCAATCTGCCTATCTCTCGGCGGAGTTCACCAGAGGTGCATTCCGATCCGCGATCGGAATGCGCGATGCAGCCGGGCTGCAGCCGGCCGCGTCCGGCGGCCATCGTCAGCGCGTCGACGACCAGCAAGGCGCGGTGGTGGTCGGCCATCGAGTAGCCGACGATCTCGCGGGTGGCCAGGTCCAGCCAGGTCGCCAGATACAGCCAGCCCTCGTCGGTGGGGATATAGGTGATGTCCCCGACCAGTTTCCGGCCCGGGGCATCGGCCGTGAAGTCGCGGCCGATCAGGTCCGCGGCGGGCACCGCCCTCTTCGCCGGACGGGTCAGCGACCGGCGCTTGCGCCGGGTGACCCCGGCGATGCCGCGCTCACGCATGATCCGCTCCACTCGCTTGCGGTTGACCCGCCGGTCCAGCCTGCGCAACTCGGCATGGATACGCGGCACCCCGTAGGTGCACCGGGAGGCGATGTGTAACACGGTGATCTCGTGGGCCAGGACGTCGTCGGCGGCCCGGCGGGCGGCGCGGGCCTCCTCGCCGGCCAACCAGGCGTAGAAGGAAGACCGGGCCACCTTCAGCAGCCGGCACAGCAGAGCGACTGGGTGGGTGGTCTTCTCCGCCTCGATGAACGCGTACACGTCGTTCATCGATCGCTCTCTTTCGCGAAGAAGACCGCCGCTTTTCGCAGCACCTCGATCGTCTCGGCCTGCTCGCGGTTCTGCCGCCGCAGCCGGCGCAACTCTTCCCGTTCCGTGCTCGTCAGCTCGCCCGGCGCCCCTTGCCCGCGGTCGATCGCGTCCTGCTTGACCCAGTTCCGCAGTCCCTCGGCGCTGACCCCGATCTCCCGGGCGACCTCGGTGACGGTCTTGCCGGAGGACCGTTCCCGCGCGACCGCGTCGCACTTGAACTCCTCCGGATCCCGCCTGCTGCGGTTGCTCTCGCTTCCCACCTGGCACTACTTCCTCTGGAACCTCACGTCCCAGTCTCCAGGTGTCCAACATCAAGGGGAAGCTTCAGGCCCGCTACAACACCCGCCGCCGGCACTCCGCCAATGGTCACCTCAGCCCCAACGAATACGAACGCCGACACCACGCGGTTAAACTCACGCTCGCAGCGTGATCAACGAACGCGTGTCCGCCATCACGGGGGAAGGCCCGGCTCCTGTTCGAACCCCTCCGACCATACGGACGAATAGAGAACAGCCAGTTTGACCATTGCTTGTTCATCCAATCGTTGCTGAGATGAGGATGGCATGTTGACGAAGGACACAACGCGGCGGCACCGGGCGGATGGCTGATGTGACGGAATTTGGTAGGTGATACCTGGTTTCAGCAGGTTTTTCGGTAAGGTAGCTCAGGGATAAGTGATGTCCAGTCCGTTTGGGGAACGCCACCGTGTGCGCGTATACAGATGGTCTTGGAAACAAGTTCCGGGGCGATGGGGTAGGTGCGTGGCGGGGTGTATCCGCCGTCGACGGTGAGTGTGGCCCCGTCGGGCGCGAAGGTGAGGGAATCGACGCTGTCTCCCGCTGTGAGGAAGCTGGCTCCCAGTGGCCGGTTGGATGCGGCGTCCCAAAGCCTCACCGTGCCGGCGTTGCCGCCGACGGCTAGGAACTGGCCGTCGGGTGAGTACGTCAGTTCGGTCACGGCTTCAGGTTCTTTGCTTCCTGCGATGCCCGTGGCGGTTGCGGTGAAGATACTCAGCCGTCGTTTGAGTGCCCGGTCCCATACGGTCACCCGGCCGTAGTGGTCGCCGGTTGCCATGCGGTCACTGCCTGGGGGCCCGAGGGCCGTAGCGGTCAAGGATCCGCCGAGTAACCCGGTTTCCGGTGTGGCAGCGTGCTGTTGCGCACGGAGCCACTTCGGGGCCAGTGCATCCCCCAGATAGATGGTGCGGACGAGGGCAGCCGATGCGGGTTGTTCTTCGACGTACCGAATTACCTTGAGTTCTGGATCTAGCTGCACATCCATAACGCTCCGGCCGTTCAGCGGATATCGGTACACCGGCACCTTGGGGTAAGCGGTTCTCCACACACGGATCGTGTTGTCGTCCACTGTGACGAGGAACTGGCCGTCCCGGCTGAGGATGACATACCCCGACTTGATGTCGGCAACGGGCGGAACTTCCTTGTCTGAGTCCCAGCTCCACATCCGCAGGCCTGCACCGGTGACAACCATCAGCATCCGCCGCCGAGAGTCGAGGAGTACCTGCCTGGCGCCGATGCCGTTGCGACCGCAGACCAGCCGGGAGACGGTGTCCGAACGCAAGTCCCAAACCCGGCGGGATGCCTGGATGTCCCATATCTCCAGGGCCCCGGATACCGAGCACAAAGCCATGAACCTGACGCTGGCGTCGAGAATGGCGCGCTCGGGGTTGTGGCTCGCGCGTTGGAACACCATACGTTGTTGTCGCAGGTCCCAAAGGCCGACCGAGCGTTTGCCCACCACTTTGAGGATGTGATCGTTTGCGGTGAACAGCGTGTAGGTGTCGCTGGAGTCCAACGGAAGGATGGTGGTCTGGCCCGAGACCGTGTCCTGCCACTGCACCGTGTCACCTGCGACCGCCAGCAGGTACCTGCCATCTGCGGAAAGATTGTATAGGGAGGTGTCGTGCCCGACCGGGATGGTGCGGGTGCGTTGTCGACGCTCCAAATTCCACAGGAGCACCTGGCCGTCGCTGGCCGCCATCAGGGTGCGGCCGTCGGAACTGAGGCGTCGCATGTCACCGGCCTGTGCACGGGGGCCGGTGAAAACGTCCTGCTCGCGTTGGGTCAGTGAACCCATGAGCGCGGCTTTGGCCTCCAAGGTCGGGCTGATGCGCCATGCCGCGACGCTCAGCCGCATGGCTGTCAGCGGGTCGGCATAGCGCATGGCCTCAGCGGCAGCCGCTACACGACGGGATGTGGCTTCGGCGAGCCGCTGATCACTGAACCTACTCTGCTGCCAGGCGATCGCGCCCGTGAGAGAGGCAAGCACCGCTACCAGGGATAGGCCCGTTCTCAGCCAGCGTAGGCGGCGGGTGGTGCGAGCCGTTTCCTGTTGCTCTTGGGCGAGTGCAGTGGTGCTGGCTCTGAGGAAATCATGCTCCATGGCGGTGAGATCCTCGAGGCGTTCATCGCCGAGGTGTTCTCGGGCGATGGCGAGTCGGCTTCCCCGGTACAGGGCCCCTGGATCGCGGTCCAGTTCCTCCCAGGCGCGGGCGGCCTCGGTCAGTCTGCGGTGGGCGCGCAGGCGTTCGCGGTCCTGCTCGATCCAGCCGTGCAGCCGGGGCCAAGCGGTCAGCAGGGTCTCATGAGCGAGCTCGACGGTGTCGCCGTCGAGGGTGAGCAGTCGCGCCCGGGCGAAGGATTCCAGCACCTGGCCGGTCTCGCTCTCGCGCCGGCCGTGAGCCGTGAGTTCTTTGCGGTCGGCGGGGCGGCGGGTGTCGGGAGCGTCCTCGCCGGGGGCGACCAGGCGCAGCAGCAGCCGGCGGGCCACGGCAGCCTGCTTCTCCGTCAGTTGGCAGTAAACGTCCTCGGCAGTCTTGGCGACCGCGTCCGCCAGCCCTCCGGCCGCCTCGTAGCCGGCCAGGGTCAGGGTCTTGCCGCGGCGGCGCCGCCAGGTCTCCATCAACACGTGCGACAGCAGCGGCAGCCCGCCCGGGGCATCGGCCACCTCCTGCACCAGACGGGAGGTCAAAGCGCGTTCCACGCTCAGCCCCGCGGCCGCGGCCGGCTTGACGATGACGGCCCGCAGCTCCGCCGGACCCATCGCACCGACCAGCACATGAGCCTCGCGCAGAGCCTCAGCCAGGTGACGGTGCTCGGCACAGCGGCCGTAGAAGTCGGCGCGCACTGCGATGACAACCCGTAACCGGCTCTCGGGTCGGCAGGCGGTCAGTAGCAGATCGAGGAAGCGGGCGCGCTCCGCGGGGTCCTGGCAGAGGGTGAAGACCTCCTCGAACTGGTCGACGACCACGAACGTGTCCGCCTCACCGCCTCCCGCTCCAACTCCCGCTTGGGCGTCTGTGCCGCCGGGGACGAGTACGTGGGCGTGGGTGTGGGCGGGGCGCTCGCCGGGGGTCAGGATGCGGATGACGGCCGGGCGCAGACCGGCGTCCCGGGTGTGCTGCAGGGCGGGGACCAGGCCGGCGCGCAGCAGGGAGGACTTGCCGCTGCCCGACGCGCCGAACACGGCCACGAACCGCCGTCGGCGCAACAGCTCCAGCAGATCCGCGACCAGGCGCTCACGGCCGAAGAACACATCCCGGTCCCCGGCCTCGAACCGCGCCAGCCCCTTGTATGGCGCCGCCGCCTGCGCACCGTCCTGCGCGGAGTCCGCAGAAGCGGCCTCTTCCACCGCCTGCTTCCAGCGGGCTTGCCACTCCAGAGGATCGCCCCCGCACGCCGCCGCATACGCCAACGCCACCGGCAGCGTCGGCAGCTGCTCACCGGCGGCCGCCTGCGACAGCGTCGTCACCGAATACCCGGCCCGCTGCGCCAGCACCCGGTAGGTGATCCCGCCCGCCTCCGCCCGCAGCTTGCGCAACTCAAACGCAAAGCGCTGTACCGGCCCCGCTCCCGGATCCACCGGCACCTCACGACGCCCCGCCACACCGCCTCCCCAGCAGATTTCCCCGGCACCGCACCGGGCGGCAACCTACCCGCCCCCTCCAGCCCGCGCAGAGATTGCGTCCGGCCATTGTTTGGCCGCCGAAACCGCATGCCGAACAATGCGCCGGCCGCTGAAATCGGTGGTGCGAGCGGCGAACACCCCGCTCCCGGGGGGCGCCTCTGCTTCGCCGTACGGCATCGAACCGTCCGCCGTACGGCGAAGCAAAGGTCACATACAGGCCGTGACCAGCATGCGTCAGGCCACCCGTAACACCCCCTGGATCAGATCTGACAAAGGAGTTTTCATGGGCATGTGCCACGCCCTGGCCATCACAGCGCTCAGCGCGACACTCGCACTCGGTGCTCTGGCAGTAAGAGGCTGAACGTGCCTGATCGGAGCGGGCGGCCCGGTCAAAGACAGCTTTGAGTCGTCTGTGACTGCCGCACTGCGATGGTCGGCCGTAAGAGGACGGGGCGCCTCCGCAGGGCGGATGCGAGCTGTGCTCTCGGTGGTGAAGTGGGTAGGGGCGCCCGGCCGGGCGCCGACGTCGATCTAGTCCTGCGGGATGCGCTTGCGCAGTGTTTTAGTCGTGCCGATCCCAAGTTTCGCGGCGACCGCTTTCATCGCGGCCTACTCGGTGTCGTAGTCGGGCAGCACCTCGGCGACCATCCGCGCCGCACGACGGCGCAGCTCAAGCGGATATAGGGAAGGACGTGCCATAACTCGATCCTCTCAAATGATCGAGTTTTTACCGAACCAGGGACGATTCACTGTCCGGGACAGTTGGTTGGCATTGTTTCGGCCTGTCGACGGGTACTAGCCTGCATAGCGCCTGTTCATGGAATCAAATGACAGGAGAGTTTAAATGCGCAAACCGGTGGTCACCGCTACGGGTGAAAGGGTAGAAAAACCATCGAGAACACTCCTTCTCGTTACGGCCATGGCCATGGCTTCCTTCGTTCTCGCTGTCCCTCAGTCCGCCAGTGCAGCGGACATCGCCGCGACGTGTTACACGGTCGCAGACGTTCCTCAATACTCGGGAGGCGAGGTCGTGTATAGCGGAAGGATTAACTGCAGCCGGCCGTACAGCGCACTCGAGGTAGAGGTAAACCTGACCATGAAAGAGGGATCCTCATCTGCTGTCGAAGTCGCTGACACGGTGAGCTACTGCGAAGACGAAAGCGTCTGCGCAGATTTCGGGCTCTACCCAAACCGGTCAGGCTCGCAGGTGTGGTGCACCGTTGTGGAGGGTTGGGCCCCCGGTGTCACGGTGACACCCGCAAGGCGCTGCGAGACGCAGAGTTGGTGAGGAATCACCACACAGAATCGGATCCGAAAGGAGATAGCGGAGCGAGATGATAATTCGGCGAATACTTGCAGCCGTTTCGGCGCTGTTCCTTCCCTTGTTCTTCCTGGGGAACGGGACGGCACACGCCGCTTCAGGCATCGCCGCATCCGAATGCCACACCGTGGCAGACACGCCGATCTATCAGGGCGGCAACATCGTATACAGCGGCGGAGTGGTCTGCGACGGACAGTACGCCTGGGATGTGGAAGTCAAACTGCTTATGAAGGAGGGCACCAAGCCCTATGTGGAGGTTGCCAACACGTCCACCAGTTGCTTCCTCAGCTACAGCTGCTACGACACCGACTACTATCCTAACAGGGCCGGCAACCAGAGTTGGTGTACGCAGGTGTGGGTGGTCAACCTGCGCCATGCGACCGCCTGCGAAACGCAGAACTGGTAGGGCCATGAGGCGAGCAACAGGTAATCTCATAAGGCGAGCAGTCGGCGTCGCCACAAGCACCGGAATTCTCGTTGCTGTGGCATTGTCGATGCCGAGCAGTGCCGCAGAAGCAGCTCCTGATTGTTGGGCGGTGGCGTCCACGCCGCGCTACGTCGAGGGAAGCATCGTATATGCGGGTGAAGTTCGGTGTCGCACCGTCGTGCCGGAGACCTATGTATATGTCCGGCTCGAGCTTTCTGACGGTTCCTTTGAGGCGGAGACGCAGAAGGACTGCGAGAAGACATCCTTCTGCCGCGACGTTGGTTATCATCCGAACCGATCCGGAAACCAGGTCTGGTGCACCGAGGTCTACGGACCCTACATCGACAGCGCACGGGCGTGTGAGTCGCAGAATTGGTAGGCGGCCGTAGGGCTTGACGTAGAAGCTTGCGTGATGCGCTCTCAGATCAGAACAACCGTGGTGCGCCCGCCGATTCGTCGACGGGCGCTGCCATGTGCTTCAGCAGATCCTGTGCCGTTCAGAAACGCGTTGCTGCTGGTCAGGCTGCGTATCCGTACTCGTTGATAACGCCGCCGAGCACTCGGGTGCGGAGGAGTCGGCGCGCGGCCAGGTCGGTCGGGGGCGCTGGGTGCTTGTGGGCGAGGGGTGGAAGCTGTCCCCGGGCCTGGTGCGGGCGATGACGGTTGTAGTGCCGGGCGTAGGCGTCCAGGGCCTGTCGGGCGTGGGCCTCGCTGCATATCAGCAGGTGGTCGAGGACCTCGCGCCGCAGGGTGCCGGTGACCCGTTCGCAGTGCGCGTTCATCCGAGGAGTTCGCGGCGCGGTCCTCACGACCTCGGTGTCGTCGGCCGCGAAGACTGCATCGAAGGACTCCGTGTACTTCGCGTCCCGGTCGCGGAGCAGGAAACGCAGCGAGTCGGCCCGCACACCCGACTCGATGGCCGGGTTTCTTGCCTGCTGCACCGTCCAGGGCCCGGTGGGATGGGCGGTCACGCCGGCGATGTGCAGGCGGCGCGTGCCGTGCTCAAGGAAGACCAACGCGTACACCCGGCGCAGGTCGACGAGATCGATGTGCACGAAGTCGCAGGCGATGATGCCCTCGGCCTGCGCGGTCAGGAACTCACGCCATGTCGGCCCGCCGCGGCGCGGGGCGGGATCGATTCCGGCCGCCGTCAGGATCCCCCAGACCGTCGTGGCGCCGATCGAATGCCCCAGACGAACGAGTTCACCTTGGATCCGACGGCATCCCCACCGCGGATTCTCCCGGGCCAGCCGCAGCACCAACGCCTTCACCGCGCTCGCGGTCGGCGGCCTGCCCGGCCTGCTCCGACGCTTGCTGTAGTCCCACTTGCGCACGATAAGTCTGCGGTGCCACGCCAGCACAGTTGCAGGCGTCACCGGGAAAACGCGCGCCCACCGACGCCGCGGGATCAGCGCAGACAACGCCGCGAACCACAGCCGGTCCGCCGGCGCATACCGCACCGGTCCCTTGAGCTGCCTGCGCAGCACCGCGTTCTCATGCCGCAGCACCAGCAACTCAGCATCCTTTGCCGCGCGTCGGCGTAGCAGCACCGCCGGGACCGACAGCAGCTTCCGCGCCACGTGATACACCAGTGAGACGAGCATCCGGACAGGGTTCCAGGAGCTCATAGTGGCGCGCCAGACCCACTCCGAGCAACAGCGATGAGTTTCCGAACGGCACAGGTCGTCGCGGGTGAGGGCGATCCGCAGGGCCGCGAGCACCGCGTCCCGGCTTGGGGCGTGCGCGGTGACGGCGGCGCCAGTGATGGCGTTGGTCGCGCAGTCGATGAACCACGTGACCCACGGGGTGACCACCTCCCCCTCCAACTCCACCCCGACGGGCGGGTGCTTGTGGTCGCCCTCCCACGCGGCGCCTCGGTGGCTGGGAGGGCGTTTGCCGAACACGCCGTGGGCGCGCCGCGCTGCCTCCCTCGCAACGGTGAGGAGAGTCGCGTTCGTGGACGCACCGACACCGCCTGTCCGGCGAGGTGCCTACACGACGTCCCCTCGGTATGCCATGTCGGTCAGACCTATGAAAGCGGTCGGTGAAATGGCCTGTGCTACCACCCTTCTGCCGCGTTCCTTCCCGCCGTACGGTCGGGCACAACGAATCGGGGGCATCCCCTTCCCCTTCCGGCTTCCCACCCGCGAAGATCTCCGCTCGGGTCACGGATCAACCGTCAGACGACGTCGTTCCTAGGCATGGTGAACGGCCGTCCGAAGAGGAAGCGAGACAAACCATGGTCGGGGACGTCCACACCGAGCGGGACACCGAGGTGCTTGAGGGTGACACCTGGTTGGCGCGGGTTGCGTTGCGGTTCACCGCCTTCACCGAGCGGTGGCTTCCAGACGCCTTCGGGTTCGTCCTCGTCGGCACGTTCCTGATCTTCGCTCTGGGGCTCGCGACGGGGGAGAGCCCCACCACCCTCGTGGACGCGTGGGGTGAGGGCTTCTGGTCGCTGATCCAGTTCACCCTGCAGATGGCGATGATCATCATCGGCGGATACGCGGTCGCTGTGTCCGCTCCGGTCGCCCGGCTGATCGCCCGCATGGCACAGATCCCCAAGTCGCCGCGCGCGGCGATCGCGTTCACCGCCGCGGTGGCGATGATCAGCTCCTATCTCAACTGGGCGTTCAGCCTGATCTTCACCGCCATCCTGGCGAAGGAGATCGCCCGCGTCGTCCGTGGCGTCGACTACCGGGCGCTGGGCGCCATGGCGTTCCTCGGACTCGGCACGGTGTGGGCCCAGGGGCTGTCGGGTTCCGCGGCGCTGCAGGTGGCCAGCCCGGCCTCCAGCCCGGAGGCCGTGCAGGAGATCATCGCCGAGGGGCGGGACGGCGAGGGGATCATCCCGCTCACCGAAACGATCTTCACCTGGCAGAGCGTGCTGGCGACCTTCGTGGTCTTCGTGGTGGCGGTCGTCATGGCCTGGTACCTCGCCCCCTCGCCCGCCCGTGCCAAGACCGCCCAGGAGATGGGGGTCGAGCTGCGTCCGCTTCTGGCGGAGAAGGACGGGAAGGAGGACGCGGCCTCCGGCTCCACCGGGTCGCGTCCCGGCGACTGGCTGGAGCGCAGCCCGCTGCTCACCGTCCTGGTTGGGATCCTGGGCCTGTGGTACCTGGTGCGCCACTTCACGAGCGTCGAGGGGAACCCGGTCGCGGCGATCGACCTCAACACGGTCAACCTCGTGCTGATCCTCCTGGCGCTCTGCCTCCACTGGCGCCCGGTCCGCATGGTCGAGGCGGTTCGGCGGGGGACCCCCGCAGCGTCTGGGGTCCTGCTGCAGTTCCCCTTCTACGGCGGCATCTTCGGCATGATCGCATTCACCGGCCTGTCCAAGCAGATCGCCGGCTGGATGGTGAGCGTCTCCAACGAGCTGCTCTTCCCGCCGCTCATCGCGGTCTACTCGGCGGTACTGGGCGTCTTCGTCCCCAGCGGCGGCAGCAAGTGGGTCATCGAGGCTCCCTACGTGATAGAGGCGGCGAACCAGCTGCACGTCAACCAGGGGTGGATGGTGGTCGTCTACGACCTCGGTGAGGCGTCGGCGAACCTGCTGCAGCCGTTCTGGATGCTTCCGACGCTGGCGGTGCTGGGCCTCAAGGCCCGGGACATCATGGGATACACGTTCGCGATGTTCCTCGCCTGCTTCCCCGTGGTGCTGGTCGTGGTCACCGTCCTCGCGCAGACCCTGCCGTTCCCGTGACCACGTCGTACCCGCAGCGTGCGGCAGCAGCCGTCCAGGCCGGCGGTCAGGGCCGGATCCGGCGCCCGGACGGAACACCGGTTGCGGGGCCGCAAGCAAAGCGACGTTGCCCCTGCCGAGAACCTAATGGGAGCTGCCGGGTCGTAGAGACTTGGTGCCGTAGCCTGTGCCGCTTGGAAAGTCATCGCTGCTGGTCAAGCCGCATATCGGTACTCGTTGATCGCTCCGCCGAGGATGCGGGTGCGTAGGAGTTTGCCGGGATAATCGTGCTGGCGTTCGGCGGCGGGTTCCTCGCTCACGTCGGGCGGGAGTTGGTCCCGGGCCTGGTGAGGCCGGTGCCCGTTGTAGTGATCTTGGTACCGGCCGAGGACGCGACGCGCATGGGCCCCGTTCACGATCAGCACGTGGTCCAGGGCTTCCCGGCGGATCGTGCCGAGCACGCGCTCGCAGTGGGCGTTCATCCGCGGCGCCCGGGGCGCGCTGAGCAGCACGCCCACGTCCTCTGACGGGAAGACGGCGTCGAAGGCCTCGGTGTACTTGGTGTCGCGGTCGCGCGGCATGAAACGCAGGGACTCCATCCGTGTGCCGAAGTCAGCGGCGAGGTTGCGCGCCTGCTGCACCGCCCACTGGCCGGCCGGGTGGGCGGTAACGCCGGTCAGGTGCAGGCGTCGGGTGCCGTGCTCGGGGAACGCCCGCACATACAGGCGCTTGCCCAGGACGGTGTCGGGGTGGAAGAAGTCCGCGGCAATGATCCCCTCGGCCCGGGCAGCGAGGAACGCGCGCCGGCCGGGGCCGGAGCGGCGTGGGGCCGGGTCGATGCCCGCAGCGTTGAGGATCTGCCAGACGGTGGACGGTGAGACCGGGTGCCCCGGCCGGGCCGGCTCGCCCTGAATCCGGCGATGGCCCCACCTCGGGTTCTCCTCGGCCAGGCGCAGGACGAGCTTCTTCAGCGCGGCCGGGGCCGGGGGTCGGCCGGTGCGGCCGCGGCGCGTGGAGTAGTCCCACCTCTTCGCGATCAGCCTGCGGCGCCAGGCCAGTACGGTGCCGGGCTGGCGCCAGGCCAGTACGGTGCCGGGCTGGACCGGGAAGACCCGCGCCCAGCGACGGCGCGGTATCAGCGAGGACAGGGCAGCAAACCAGAACCGGTCGGCCGGCTCGTAGCGCACCGGTCCTGTGAGTTGGCGGCGCAGGGCCGTGTTCTCGTGCCGCAGCACGAACAGTTCAGCTTCCTTCGTGGTGTCGTGGCGCAGCAGTAGGCCGGGGACGGCCGGCAGCTTCCGGGTCACCCTGTACAGCAGCGAGGCGATCACCACGACAGCATCCCAGCTGCTACCGACGCTCCAGGACATGGGTACGCACCTGCAGCGATGACTTTCCGAGCGGCACAGGGTCCGCGCATGATGCTCAGGAGTCGGCACTGCGACACCTGCTCGCCTTGAGCTGACCTCGTAACGGTGCGCTGGTCTCAGCCTTGACCGGCGCGTCGAGCACGGTGGTGGGCCTCACCGGCGACGATGCGTCGCTTGTACCGCCACAGCTGTTTGCGTTCCTCCGTCGTGAGGTTGTCCGCGAGGCGGTTGACCTCGTCCCAGGCCGCCGACCGGGCCGCGCGGGCGGAGGCCCAGTCACCTCTCTCGACGGCTTCGCGCAGGTCTTCCATCAGTGCCAGCAGCGGCTTGCGGGCCTCCTGCTGCCGTCTGCTGAACGGCGCCGACTTCACGGTGGCTCGTCGCTGTTCCCAGTCGGGCCCGCCGGTCAGCAGGTGCACGCGGGGGCGCGACCGGTGAGTCATGACGCATTCTCCTTCGTCTCGCACCACTGGCAGACGGGCTCCCGCTCGACAACGAAATCAGGTAGCCGTACCCGGCTGTCAGACGACCAGGGCAATGTGTCATGCCCTGGTGAGGGCGACATACGGTGAGCGATGGTGTTCCCTGCCATGGTCGAGTTCATGGGTCGGCACTGCTGCATCGGGCTCTTCCAAGTCGACGGAACCGGCTTTCTCCGGCCTCAGCCGGCCGAGTCCTCGGGGAGCCAGTCCGCGAAGATCTCCGGGAGGCGGCCCAGGTCCTCGGCCGTGACGGTGACCAGACGCAGGCCGTGGTGGCGGGCCAGTTCCCGCTTGCGCGCGACCTTCGCCGCGTACGCCTCCTTCGTCATGAGGCCCAGGGCTTCGACGAACGTGCCGTCCGCCAGGCGCCAGTCCGCCCGCAGGCCGGTTGTGTTGAGTTCTGGGTGGCGCGGGTAGGCGGGCTCGGGCTCATGGGCCACGCCCCGGTGGTGGAGGAAGTCGTCCACGTGCCGCTCGAACAGGGAGCGGCACAGGTGCCCGTCCGTGGCCGTGGTCGCCGTGCCCATCGAGGTGCGGACCCCGTCCGTGAGGAGCCCCGCGTGTCCCAGCCACTCCGTCCAGGTGCGGGCCGGGCGCGACGGTCGCGCACTCAGCAGCGCGGAGCCGGGGCGCGGTACCAGGAAACGGCAGAGCATCACCTCGTCGACCAGAGTGTGGTCCTCGAACGGGACGCAGACGCGGTCCAGTTGGGCGAGGGACGGCGGTCCGGAGAACTCGATCTCCGCGAGTCTGCGCAGCGCGTACACGATCGCTTCCGTCCATGCTCCGTCCGCTCCCGTGTCCCGCAGCACCCCGTTCCTGGCCAGGGCGCAGCAGCCGTGGCAGTAGAAGAGCCCCGGGCGTGCCGACTGGGAGGAGCGCCCGCAGAGCCGGCACGGCCCGCGCCCCGCCGGGTCCACGGGGGCACCGAAGAGCGCCTCCAGGGCTCGCCGGTAGTACGGGTTCTCCGCCGCGTCGTCGACGAGCGGCGGCAGCAGGCTCCCGGCCCTCGCGGTGGGTGCCTCTCCGTCGTCGGGCTTCGCACCGAGCCAGTGGCGGTGGGCCTCCGGGATCAGCCGCTGCGCGGCGGCCGTCACCCGGCTGGAGCGGCCGACCGGGCTGATCCCGGCCGGTGCGACCGCGGCACGGAGGTTGTGCCGCTCCACCTCCTCACGCGGCGTGCCCCAGGTCACGAGCAGCGGCCGCATCCCGTGCCGGCGCAGCAGCACCGTCAACGGCTCGGCGAGCGGCGTGGCGTACACGGTGAGCGTGCCCGAGTCCGGGTCGAACCAGCCGGCCTCGGGAAGCCCGTCCCGTGACACCCCGGGCTTCGAGAGCCGGATCGACCACCTGTCTCCGTCCGCGACGACCACCGCGTCCGGGAAGCCGTCGAGGGTCACCAGGTCCTCGGGCGTGTCCACGTCGACCCCGTGCGCGCG
Source organism: Streptomyces viridosporus T7A (assembly GCF_008704515.1). NCBI lineage: Bacteria > Bacillati > Actinomycetota > Actinomycetes > Kitasatosporales > Streptomycetaceae > Streptomyces > Streptomyces viridosporus. The sequence continues at coordinate 171,244 of NZ_CP023700.1, read as the reverse complement.
CAGCGCGTCGAGGGCCTCGGCGCGCACCCGCTCGTCGACCAGGGTGAGCGGGCCGTCCGGCTGGTGGTACTGCCCGACCTTCACGCCGGATCCGTCCAGGACGAGGATTCGGGTGTGGTGGAAGACGGACCGGGTGACGGCACGCAGGTCACGGAAACCGTGTGGCGAGCTCCGGTAGGTCTCCCAGGCGTGCAGGAGCGGCCGTGCCTCGGCGTCCCGGCGCCGCCGCGCGCGGTCACGCTCGGTCTCCCGGCCCCAGGCCCCGCCGGCGGCGCGATGACTCAGACCGGCCCGCAGCCGGACGGCGAGCCGTTCGGCGAGTGCCCGGCGCAGGCCCTGCTCGACACCGGCCGGGGCCGGCCCCTTCTCCGTGTACCGGTTGGTCTTTTGCCGACGAGCGGCCAGGTACGCGTCCACGAGGGCGCGCATGGTCTGACGCTCGGGCAGCAGGACCCGTACGGAACCGACCGCATACCCGAAGGCCTTCTGCTCCGCCCACGACACCGGCTCGTGGCGGCTGGGTTCCCAGTCCGCGTCGTCCTCGTCCTCGCCGTCCTCGTCGTCGTAGAAGCGGCCGTCGTCCTCGAGGTCGTAGAGCTCTATCCAACCGTGGCAGCCGACGGGCATCCCGGTCTCCTCGGTGAGGTCGCGGATGCTCTGGCTCGTGACGTGCAGTGCGCTGTTGTAGAGATAGCCCATGTGCCGGTCGAGGACGGACCCGCCGTGGCCGGGCGGTGCGGTGACCGACACGGCACGCGTGTCGTAGTCGTTGTCGGGCCGGGGGACCAGACCCACGCGTACGGGTATGACGGCACCGCCTTTCGCCCTGGGCGCTGCCGGCTTGATGTTCTCCTTCCGCAGCTGGTCCAGGATGAACGCGCGCAGAGCGGGGACGGAGTCGTCGAAGACCGCGAACCCCGGGGAGAAGTCCTTCGCCGGATCGCCCGGGATCATGAGGAGACCCACGTCGGGGGCGTGCTGGATCGTCTCGCGGCTCGACATGCGCGAATTATGCCAAGGGCATATGTGCTTCCGTGGCTCGGGGCAGGCGGATCACATATGGACGGTGGGGCCCGAGCCTGGCCGCCGAGTTGGGTCTTGCTCCATGTTGTCGTCCAAGCACGGTTCGGCGTCCGATCGGGTGAGCTTGTTACGGTGAGTGACCTTCTTCGGGGTCCGTGGCCAAGTCCCGAGCCGGCCTGAGCGTACTTTTCCCGCTCTCTCACCCAGCACGAGAACCTCCGGTGCTGGTTCGGTGCTGACTCCGGTGGGTCGGTGGCGGGAAAACAGCAGGTCCTAGCTTCGATCGGATGAGTTGTCGTACTACTTCCTGCACGCTCGCGCGACCGACGCCGACGCCCTCTCAGTCTTCGCACCACGGGACGGACGTGACCACAGCCCGTGACACTCGCTCCCCCTCCACGACAGCGGGCAGCCGCACACCGACTACACGATCAACGCCGCCTACCAGTCCTGAGGGCCGTAGGCGGCCCTGCGGTCCGGCGCGGCCGCGGTCAGCACGGCGGAGGCCGGCGCGTCGCCGGAGGCGAAACCGGGGAGCCCGGCCCGGGCCGCGGCACTGCGGCTGAGGGAGGGATCGCGCACGGCGGCCACGGCGGCCACGGCGGCCACGGCGGCCGCCGTCGCTGGCCGCGCCTCGGCATCCGCCACGGCCATGAGTGCCTCGGCCCAGCGGGTGTCGGCGCGCAGGCGCTTCCACGGCAGCAGCGCCCCGATGTCGGCCTTGCCGGGGCTTCCTTCCCTCCGGGCGCGGTGGGCCACGTGGTGCAGGACCTCGTCGTGGTGCGGGCTGACCGTGCGTGTGTAGGCGTCCCGCGCGACGAGGAGCCGCTGCCGGCCGTCACTGCCGACCCCAGCGCCCTCGCCTGCCACGGCCTCCTCCTCTCTCCGGTTCCGCCGCGGTGGTCCGAATAGGCGGGGGGCCGGCCACGCGGGGCGGGCATCCGCGTGGCCGGCCCCCGCCGGGGGTGGCCGGTGGTCAGCCGTGGTAGGTGATGTAGCCGTTGCCGTCGCGGTCGTTGGCCTTCTTGGTGTAGGCGTGGACGTCGGCGCGGGCCCCGGAGGGCTTGTACAGGTAGATGGTGTCCTTGTCGTTGTTCCACAGGAAGTTGCAGTTGTTGCGGTAGACGACGTTCTTGGCGTCGGAGTCGGTGCCCCGGCCGCCGCGCAGGTGGACGTAGTCGCCGGGCTCGAGGGTGTGGCTGTTGGTGAAGGCGAAGCGGTTGCCGGCGGCGTCCTTGACGACGTAGCCCTTGAGGTTGACCGTGGCGGAAGCGTGAGGAAAGAGCGAAACGGACAGGGGTGGGGCGGCCTGGCTTGCCAGGCGCCGGGTCCGCACGGGCCAGGACGCAAGATGCCGCCGCACCCGCCGCTGGCCGTGCCGTGCCACACGGGCCGGGGCCCCGCCGCGCCTCCCCCGTCGCGGCGGGGCTTTGTCTGTCAGCCCCGGGCCTCGACGACAGCGGCCCGGACGCCGACCCGGCGGTGATCACCGGCTACAAGGCCGCGCGCAACCGGCCCCTGACCAGGGGACAGAGACTGTCCAACAAGGCGCTCGCCGCAGTCCGGGCCCCGGTCGAGCCCGGCTTCGCCCACCTGAAGAACCGGCGCGTGCTCGGCAAGGTCCGCACCGACCCGAAATGGGCGACTGCGCTGGTACGGGCCCTGCTGGTCCTGACGAACCGCGAAGTCACACGCTGACCGATGGCCTTCACCGAAGTCACACGCTCACCACCAGCGAGAGCACCCCGGCAGCGGCGCACACCAGACCCGTGACCTGCCACTTCACGATGCACGCCACTCACTGCTTCAGGCCCTGACGCAGGGCGGTGTCCAGCACGCTCATACGTGACCGTCGACAAGCCGGAGCCTCAAAGCCGCCCGGCCCGGCGGGATCAGAACACCGACAGCCCCGTGAGCGTGGTGAAGAGGTCCAGTGCCGCCACTCCGGCGACGGAGTTGCCCCGTTCGTCCAGGCCGGGGCTCCACACGCACAGTGCGCAGCGACCGGGCACGACGGCGATGATGCCGCCGCCCACCCCGCTCTTGCCGGGCAGGCCGACGCGGTAGGCGAAGTCGCCGGCGGCATCATAGGTTCCGCAGGTCAGCATGACGGCGTTGACCTGCTTGGCCTGGCTGCGGGTCAGCAGCCGGGTGCCGTCGGCGCGTATGCCGTGCCGGGCCAGGAGGGTGGCCGCCAGCGCGAGGTCGGCGCAGGAGGCCGTGACCGAGCACTGGCGGAAGTACTGGTCGAGCAGGAGCGGGACGGGGTTGTCGATGTTGCCGTAGGAGGCCATGAAGTGGCCGAGGGCGGCGTTGCGGTCGCCGTGCGCGGCCTCCGAGGCGGCGACCGCCAGGTCGAAATCGAGGTCCGGGTTCCCGCTCTCGGCACGCAGCAGCCGCAGGAGCTCGCCCGCCGCGTCACCGGTGCGGGTGTGGAGGCGGTCGGTGACGACCAGGGCGCCGGCGTTGATGAACGGGTTGCGCGGGATGCCGTTCTCGTACTCGAGCTGTGTCAGGGAGTTGAACGGGTTGCCGGAAGGTTCGCGGCCCACGTGCTCCCACAGTTCGTCGCTCTCGTGGGCCAGGTCCAGGGCCAGGGTGAAGACCTTGGTGATGGACTGCGCGGAGAACGGCTCGCGCCACTCGCCCACCCCGTGGACGGTGCCGTCCAGCTCGGCGACGGCCATGCCGAAGGCGCGCGGGTCGCGGGCGGCGAGCGCCGGGATGTAGTCGGCGGACCGCCCCCGGCCGGGCGTCCGCGCGATCTCCTCGGCAATCTGTTCCAGAACCTGCTGATAGTCCATCGTCGATGTCACGGCGCCCATTGTGCTCACCAGGCGCACGGGACTGCGGTGAGGCCCTCGTCGGCGATGGTGCGAACCGCCGGCGACCTCCGATCTCCGCCCGGAACCTGTGACCTGCGACTTCACGATGCACACTCCTCAGTGGCCCGGGGCCGGACGCGCCCCCGTCCCCGCGGCAACTCGCTTCAGGGCTCCCGGACGGCAGCCCGCCCCGGGAACGCCGGCACACCCCGTTCGCGGGGACGCGGGCTGCTGCGCGCGGGGTGGTCCGTGGTGGCCGGTAGGGTGCGCGGGCAGGAGCAACCGGCTCCAGCAGGCGGAGCGTTGAGGGCAGGTCATGACGGGCCGGCGGGCGTGGTGGGGGCGGGGCTTGGCGCTGGCGGCGGTGCTCGCGGTGGCCGGGTGCTCGGCCCTCGACGAGGCGGCATCACCGCCACCGGCCGGGGACGACAAGCCCCCCGCCTCCGCCTCCGTCTCGGCTTCGGCCGGGGCCGGCGGCGGCCGGGCGGCCGGTGCGGCCACGACCCTGCCGGGCGTGCCCGGCGAGCAGCAGGCGCGCAGGGAGCTGGCCGGGCTCTTGCGCCGCGACGCCTACACCGCCCGCGCCCGCCGGATTCTCGCCCGGCACGGCGACAGCGTGACCGTGGTCATGGTTAGTGGAGTATGCGCGGGTTCCTCCGGGGCTCTGGCGGCCCGGATGCCGGCATCTCAGCAAGTAGACGAGGGCGTCACTTGCGCTCGCTAAGGGCTGTCCCGTAAATGATCTTTAACGTGCCGGGGGGCCTGCTGGCTTCTGCGTCACCCGGCAAGGACAAGGTTGTGCAGGCGGGCGATGCCGAGCATGGCGTGGTGAACGCCGTCGCCTTTCAGCCGGCAGTCGCGGAGGATCTTCCAGCCCTTCATCCGGGCGAAGACGTGCTCCACGCGGGCGCGGACCTTGCGGTGTGAGCGGTTGTGGTCCTCTTTCCAGTCCGGGAGTTCGGTCTGGCCGCGCTCGCGGCGGTGCGGGATGACCAGGCCGGTGCCCCGGTAGCCGCCGTCCGCGATCACCGTGGTCCTGCCGACGGCGTCCTTCGTGCCGGACAGCTCCCACGCCTTGCAGTCGTTGCGGTTGCCCGCGACCGGCCGGCCGACGGCGACGACGAGCCGGGTGTCGGCGTCGATGACGACCTGGTGGTTGGTGGAGTACCGGTAGTTCTTCGACTGCTCGGCAATGCTGTGGTCACGCGTGGGCACCAGGGTGCCGTCCACGATCAGCACGGTGTCCCTGCGGAACCGCTTGCGCTGCTGGAGCGCGAGCGCGGGCCCGAGGTGGTCGATGATGCGGTCGGCCGCGGACTTGGACACCCCGAACAGCGGGGCCAGTTGGCGCAGGGGCAGGTTCGTCCGCCAATAGGCGGCGACCAGGAGCACACGGTCCTCCAGCGGCAGGCTCCAGGGTCGGCCCTTGCGCACCGGGTCCACACCCTCACGCCGCAGAGCGTTGATCAGCTTGCCGAACTGGCGCGGGCTCAGCCCGGTGAACGGGGCTATCCAGGAGGGCTCAGACGCCGTGATCACACCAGCCACACCATGATCATCTCATCCGTGACCAGCAGTTACGGGACAACCCTTAGCTCGCGTGAGACCTCTGCAGTAACTCGAAAAATCTACGAGTGATCGCAGAAATATGCGTGTTCATGTCAGATTCTGAAAGTCGCGTGCTGACTCTCGTGCGCCCGGCTCCAGACCCGACGGTCGTGATAGACCCGGCCGGCGTGTCGGTGGAGACCGGGCTCGCGGACGTGGTCACGCTACGTCACCGCTGCCCACTCTGAGCGCACCGCGAAGCTGCCCCGGTAGCAGGAAGAGCGCGTCAGGCGTCAGCTGTAGACCTCTTTCGCCGCATTGGAGTCGACACCGCCGCTACGGCAACCCCTGCTGGACCTTTGGGGTTCCGGCGGACGTGGACGTTGTCGGGCCCGGACGCGCCAGTCCCCGGGAGTCAGATCGGACGTGACGGGGCGGTTGGTGGTCTCCGGGGGGAGATGAGGGGGGCGGCGCCGTGGCGGCGTTGACGTCGGCTGTATTCGGTGATGGCCTGCCACAGGTCACGCCGGTCGACGTCGGGCCAGTAGTCGGGGGTGAAGTGCAGCTCGGCGTAGGTGGCGTGCCAGGGCAGGAAGTTGGAGGTGCGCTGTTCGTTGCCGGTGCGCCACAGCAGGTCGACGTCCGGCATGTCGGGGTGGGGCAGGTGGCGGGCGAAGTCGTCTTCACTGATGAGATGGGGGGCCACGTCGCCTGCTTGGGCTGCCTGAGCGAGGGCCGCGGCAGCTCGGGTGATCTCGTCGCGGCCGCCGTAGTTGATGCACACGGTGAGGGTCAGTCCGGTGCGGTTGCGAGTGCGGCGCTCCTCGCGCAGGAGGGCTTGGACGAGGTCCTCGGGCAGTTTGTCGGGGCGGCCGGACCAGCGCTGGCGTACGTCGAGATCACGGATGGGGCCTTCATCGAGGTCGCGTCGCATCGCTTCCAGGATGGTGGTGACTTCCTCGGTGTCGCGTTTCCAGTTCTCGGTGGAGAACGCGTAGAGGGTCAGGTGGCGCAGGCCGATCTCCAGGGCACCGTAGACCATCTCGTGGGCGGCGGCGGTACCGGCGCGGTGGCCTTCAAAGCGGGGCAGGCCGCGCTGCTCGGCCCAGCGGCCGTTGCCGTCCATGATGACCGCCACGTGGGAGGGCATCCGGTCGGCAGCGATCTGCGGAGGCTTGGCGCCGTCGCGATGTGGTGGCGGGGGCCGCAGGGCGGTGTCTTCGGCTGCTGGGCCCGGAACGCTCGCGTTCACCGCGGGTCGCCGGGGTCCGGGCATGGTCAGGGGCGTCAGGCTCCAGGCCAGATGCGAGCGGATGCGGGCGGGGGCCAGGATGCGGGTGCGGGCGACGACGGAAGGGCGCGGGGCGCGCTTGAGCAGGGCGGGGCCGGCCGCGTCGACGGCATCGAGTTGGGCGCGCATCAGGCAGGCGGCCGTGTTGAGCACGTTGGCAGCGCCCGGGTGCATGCTTCTGGTCATCGCGGGTCTGGTCACCCATTGGCGGGCCAGAGCAGTCAGGTCGCCGATCAAAGCCGAGGCAGCGGGGCTCCAGCGCCTCTGCCGCAGATCGTCTTCCGCGCCGGGAAAGGCGTCCAGGGCCTCCTGTGGCAGGAGCAGGAGGCCCTGGGTGAGGTCGGCGCTCAGGTCGGTGAGGATGTCGGTGAGCTGGGCGCCGTCGATGAACTGCTTGTAGTCCTGTTGCCGGTCCAGCCTGAGCGTCATCGGCGCTCCGGCCTGTTCGAACAGGTGCCGTACCTGGTCGACCCAGGGCACCAGTGCCTCACACCAGGCCCGCCACGCGGCCCAGTCGGCGAAGTGCCGGTCGCGGACGTCGTCGCGTGTGCTGGTCATGGCGACTTGCAGGCTGGACAGGTCCAGGTGCCATCGCAGGGCGGTGTCCACCAGGGCGTGGCGGACCGGATCCGTGCTGGTGCCGGCCGCCAGGTCGCGTTGCAGGGCTTGGGTCCACGCTTGGACGCGGGCCTCACGTTCGGCCTGTCCTGCATCTTGCTGGTCGGCGAGGTCGTCCAGGATGCTCGCTGCCGCCCACAGGGCCCAGCAGGCCGGGCGCAGCACGGCCGGCATCAGCTGGATGAGGGCGTGGATCGCGGGATCGTGCACTCGTGTGGTGCGCTGGCACAGCCGGTACGCCGCCCGTAGGGCTGGGTCTTCACCGGTGAGCGACCGGGCGGTGAGCTGCCCCTGCCATGCTCGCGGGGCCGCATCGAGGTCTGCCGTCGTGGACTGTGGTGTGGCGCGCATGTGGGGGACCGGCACCTCAGTGTGCTTCCGTGTCGGATGCCGCAGGTGAGGGCGTGGCGGCCTGGCGTGGCGCGGGAAGGCCGACCTTGTCGCTTCCTGGTCCGGGCAGCGGGGTGGGGGCGGCCAACGGCAGGGAGCTGCGGGTGCTGCGGCGAAAACCCACCAGCGCGATCAGGGAGGCTGCCGCGAACCAGGTGAGCTGGATCGCCAGGTAGCCGGGTACCGGGCTGGTGGAGAACCCGGCCGCCGTGCTGGCCTGCATGGCCCCGTAAGAGGGCAGGTAGCGCATGACCGGGCTGTCGGCCCCGGAACTGCTGATGGGGTTCTGCAGCGCGAGGTCGATAATGCTGGTCATCACGATGGCGAACATGCCCTCGACTTCCCGGCGCAGCAGGGAGCCGAAGCCGACACCGAGCGCCCCGTAGGTGAGTCCGGCGCAGAACAGTGCGGCGGCGAGCAGGAGGGGCTGGCGGGGTGTCCAGGCCAGGCAGGTGATGGCGGTGGCGTAGGCGGCGACCGCCGCCGAGACCAGAGCCAGGGCGGTGACCTTGGCCAGGACGAGGTGGGCACGGGGGTAGCCGGCCATGGCCAGCCTGCGGTCGAAACCGCTGCCGGAGAACGTGGCGGCGAACATCATGAAACCGGTGATCAGCGTGACGGCGTTGAGCGCGCCGCTGATCTCGGTCAGTTCATTGCCGTGCGGCGCCAGCACCTCTCCGGTGGCGTGCAGACGCATCCGGGCCGGGGTGTCGGGCATCGCCAGGTACGCCAGGGTCGTCCACACCGGGACGAACAGGCCCACCAGGATCATGGCGAACCGGTTGCGGCCGTGCTCGATAAGCGTGAACCGGGTGGCGACGGCGAAGCGGGTCAGGTGGAACCTCACGCGGCGACCCCCGCCTCGTCCGGGCGGAGCAGCCCGCCGTCCAGGCGCCACAGCTCGTCCAGGCGCTCGGTGTCATACGCCAGGTGAGAGACGACCAGGACCGAGCGCCCCGCATCCCGCAGCCGCGCGGCCAGATCCCAGAACCGCTGGTAGGTGTCCCAGTCGAACCCCTGATACGGCTCGTCCAGCAACAGCACCTGCGGATCGTGCATGAGCGCCAGCGTCACGTTCAGCTTCTGCCGCGTGCCGCCGCTGAGCACACTGGTTCGCTCATCGGCGTATCCGGTGAAGCCCAGCACCTCCATGACTTCCTCGGCATACCGCACATCGGCCAGGCAGTAAGCCGTCTGGAAGAATGTCAGGTGCTGCCGGACAGTCAGAGCGTCATTGAGAACTACGTGCTGCGGGCAATAGCCGAACCGGCCGCTGTGACGGACCGTGCCACGCGTGGGCCGCAGTTCGCCGGAAAGGACCTTCAGCAGCGTGGACTTGCCGGCGCCGTTCTCCCCAACGATCCCGCACAGCGTGCCTGCCCGAAGCCGCAGGTCAACACCCCGCAAGACCACACGCCGACGGTAGGCATGATGCACATCCTTGACCTCCACGCCTGTCTCCCCCTCCGAGACCTGGACCGGCCGTGACCCGAATGGCCTAACGACCACGACGCGCCAAGGACACGGACCCCACGCCACCGGGGCGTAGACGCATCGGTGCCAGCGGCGTGCAAGGGCTTCGGACGGACATGCCCGCGGTCGGGTCCTGAGCGAACCTGCCCGCGCCACTGCCCCAACCGGCGACCGGCCCGCGGGTTCATCCTGTGCGCCCTCCAAGATTGTGCGAACCCGCGCGCTTCCGACGCCGACCACTTCAAGCAGATCAACGACACGGCCGGGCACCCGGGCGGGGACGCCGTACTCGCCGCGTTCGGTGCCCGGATCACCGCGTGGGCGGGCCCGCGCGCCGCTGCGGGCCGCCTCGGAGGCGATGAGTTCGCGGTCGTACTGGAGTTGCCCGTCGGCCGTCGCGAGCAGCGTCTCGCGCAGCTGGTCCGGATGCTGCACACGCCGGTCACCCTGGACGACGGCCGCACCCTCCAGGTCGCCGCCTCGGTCGGCGCCGCGGCCGCCGACGTCCTCGGCGTCCGCGACCTGACCGGCCTGCAGAGGGCGGCCGACACCGCGCTGTACGACGGCAAGCACTCCGGCCGCGCGGTCCTCGCCACTCCCGCGCACACCACGGTCCCGTCGATCAACGGACGCCGGGCGGGCAGGCCGGGCACGGCCGTGTGGGGGCGGGCCGCATGAGCATCGCGACCCTGCCCGAGGGCGACTGGATCCGGGGCATCAGCATCCGGCAGCCGTACGCGGCCTGCATCCTCGCCGGGGCTAAGACTGTGTCCTACGTGGTGAGGCGGATGAGTCGCTTGTAGCAGCACAGGGCGGCGGCGAGGCCGAGAAAGGCCAGGTAGTTGCGAGTATCGCGTTCGTAGCGAGGGCTCAAGCGGCGGTAGCCGGACAGCCACGACATGGTGCGCTCGATCACCCAGCGGTGCCGCCCCAATCGCTCGCTGGACTCGATTCCCTTGCGGGCGATGCGCACGCCGATCCGCTTCCCTCGCAGCCATCTGCGCAGGTCAGCCCGGTCGTAGGCTTTGTCGGCGTGCAGGCGCTGGGGCTTGAAGTACCGGCCGCGGTGGGGGTCGTGTCTCGTGTGGTGACCCTCCACCATCGGCTTCAGCCCTTCGCTGTCGTGGGCGTGGACGGCCGAGACGCCGACGAGGAGGGGCAGTCCGTTCGTGTCCGACAGGATGTGCATCTTGGAACCCGGCTTGCCCCGGTCCACGGGGCTCGGACCTGTGTGTTCGCCCCTTTTTTCGCCCTCACGTGGGCGGTGTCGAGGACGACGCGGGTGACGTCGAGGAGGCCGGCGTCGTCGAGCCGATGCAGCACGGCCTCGTGCAGCCGCCCCCAGAGGCCGGCTCTCGACCAGATGAGGAACCGCCGATGGGCGGTCGACTTCGATATCCCGAAGCAGGGCGGCAACGCACGCCAGGCGCAGCCGGACACCAGGACGTAGATGATCGCGGCGAACAGCGTCTCATCAGGCGTGTCTTGCGTTCCGCCGCCCTGCGGCCGCACCTTCGACGGCGGGATCAGCGGCTTCGCGATCTCCCACAACCCGTCCGGAACAATCCAACTCCACGTACCCCGCCCCATGAACGGACCAACGACGCCTCACCACGTAGGACACGGTCTAAGAGGTCATCTCATTTGGGCTCAGCAGTAGTCTGTGGCCGTGTTGATGGTTGAGCGTCTGGTCCCGGACGGGTTGTGGGAGCTGTTCCAGCGTGTGGTGCCGGAGGCGCCGTCGCGTCCGCAAGGCGGTGGCCGACGCCGGTATGGCGACCGTGAGGTGCTGGCCGCGATCATCTTCGTGGCGACGACGGGCTGTACGTGGTCGCAGGTCCCGCCAGTGTTCGGACCGTCCGGTGCGACGGCCCATCGCCGGTTCACGGAGTGGTCGAAGGCCCGGCTATGGGCGAAGCTGCACCGGCTGGTGCTCGACGAGCTCGGCTCGCGGGGTGAGCTGGACTGGTCGAGGTGCGCGATCGACTCGGTGAACATGCGGGCACTGAAAGGGGGGACCTGACGGGTCCGAATCCTGTGGATCGGGGCAAGAAGGGGTCGAAGATCCACTTGATCGCTGAGCGGACCGGGCTGCCCCTGTCCGTCGGGATTTCCGGCGCCAACCTGCACGACAGCCAAGGGCCTGGAGCCGCTCGTGCGCGGCATCCCGCCCATCCGCTCCCGCCGCGGCCCGCGCCGACGCAAGCCTGCAAAGCTCCACGGCGACAAGGGCTACGACTACGCTCGTCTGCGGAAATGGCTCCGTGAGCGCGGCATCCGGCACCGCCTCGCCCGTAAGGGCGTCGAGTCCTCCAAGCGACTGAGGCGCCATCGCTGGACCATCGAGCGCACGATGTCCTGGCTCGCCGGCCGCCGTCGCCTTCATCGCCGCTACGAGCGCAAGGCGGAGCACTTCCTGGCCTTCACCAGCATCGCCTGCACCCTCATCTGCTACCGCCGACTCGCCAAATGAGATGATCTCTTAGAACTCCTGACCGAATGGTCTTCGGAAGCCAGTGCTGTCGCTCGCTGGTGAGTATCCGACGTTGACCAGAAAGCCGCCGAGTATGCCGGTCTCTTCGAGCGTGCCGCGTCGGCGGTCTTGCCCGGCGCTGGGTACTTTCCCGGCTCAGTGATCCCGTGTGGGGGGTCACGCGGGCACCGACGGCCTTTCTCGGCTGACGGTGTCGAGCAGTAGTTTCGCGGCCACTGCTGCTCCGTCGGTGCGGATGCCGTCGGCCACGGCCCGTGCCCGTGCGAGGGTCTCGGGGCCGAGGGCCGTCCCGAGTGCGGCTGACAGGGACTGGGTGGTCGGAGCCGAGCCGTCGTGTGCCGCACCGATGCCCAGGGCGGCCACCCGGCCGGCCCAGTAGGGCTGGTCCGCCGCCTGGGGCACCACCACCTGCGGCGCTCCGGCCTGGGCGGCCGTCGTCGTCGTGCCCGCGCCGCCGTGGTGCACGACGGCGGCCACCCTGCCGAACAGTGCCTGCTGATTGACCTCGCCGACGACGAAGCAGTCGTCCCGGTCGTCAATCAGAGCCAGTTCGGCCCAGCCGCGGCCGACGAGTGCGCGGCGGCCGTGCGCGCGGATCGCCTCGATGGACACCCGGGCGATGTCCGCGCAGACGCCGCGCATGCTGCCGTAGCCGACGAACACCGGAGGTGTGCCCGCATCCAGGAACGCCAGCAGGTCGTCCGCCAACGGGCGTTCGTCCGGCAGGATCCACGCCCCGGTGTGCACGACGTCGAGCTCCGGGGCCTCCCGCCACGGACCCAGGACCGGGTCCGACGCCAGCCACGGCCGGTCGGTGAAGATAAAACCGTGGACGTCGTCCACCGGAGGCAGACCAACCGAGGCCCGGTGGGCGTTGAGCGCCCCGCCGTGCAGCGCGTTGAAGGCCCGGGCGTTCAGGTCCCACAGCGCCCGGTTGTCGGTCACTTCCGGCGGGAACGACTGGCCCGCCAGCAGCGCGGGGGGCGCTTGGTGCGGCGACCGCAGCAGGAACGGGCAAAAGGTCGCGTACACGTAGGGGATACCGAGTTTCTCGGCCGCCGACCGCGAGGAGAAGTGCGCGAGACCGGTCGCCAGCAGGACGTCGCATCCCTCGGCGGCTGCGGCGACCGTGCCGAACTGCGCGGCCAGCTCGGTCACACGCCGGGAGGCCGCCGATTCCGTCGACGGCGCCGTCATCGTGCCCATCGGCCTGCCGACTGCCACCAGTTCCACGCCGGCCCTGGCCAGCAGCCGGGCGAAGACCTCGTCCGGCGGCGCACAGACCCTCACCTGCGCGCCGAGTTCCCGTAACCGCACCGCCAGCGCCACCAGCGGTTCGACATCCCCGCGCGACCCATAGGTCGACAACAACACACGCACCACGCGACTCCCGTTTCTGCAGGTACTGGCCTCGGTCGGCGATTCTGCGGCCTGACGGGGGCCTTGCCGCAAGCCCCCCGGTGCGCTATACGTTGAGCACGGTAACTGGCTGTTCTCTATCCGCTCGTGGAGTCGATCGGGCTCGAACAGGTCCCTGGTCCGGGTGAGTCGGCCGGTGTGGGTGCATAGAAGAAGGGCCTCTTGGTAGCTCGCGGTTGTCGAATCCAGCGAGGAGCAAGAGGCCCTGTTGTCGAAGTGTCGCGTGGTCGTGGTCGCCGAGTCCAGTTCGTCCACTCCTGGGTGTGACTGTCTCGCCCATCGGTTCGGGAACGCGGCCGACCGGCCGGAGCGCCGGCCCCGATACAGCTCGGACATGAGCGATGCGGAGTGGTCACGGGTGCGGGATCTGCTGCCGGTTCCCGGATGGCCGGCGGGCCGGGGCGGGCGGCCGGAGGGCTACTGCCACCGGCAGATGATCGACCAATGCCACGAAGTTAAGGATTCGGCGGTGGCGTCAAGATGTCGGGGAGGGGAATCTTGTAGGTGCTCGGAGCGGTGCGGACGAGTCGGTCGTTGCGGGCCCAGTAGCACAGTTGCGCAGTGAGACTGCTGAGGGGGCGTCCAGAGGTGGGGAGTCCGAGACGCCGGGCGATATCCCGGGTGTGCATGGCCTGGTTGGAGTTCGCAGCCAGGATCTGGCTGACCTGGCCCCAGCGGCCGGAGAGGGCCCGGCTCGGGTCCTGCGCGCTGGGCAGGGCGGGTGGGTGGACGGCGATCTCGATGCCGGTGATCGGGGTGCTGTCGCGTGGACGCCCGTCGCGGTTCCAGATGTTGTAGCGGGAGGTTCCGCACTTGACGATGCGGGCGGACAGCCGCATCCGGCGCCCGGGGAGCAGTGCGTGCAGGACGCGGGCGCCGATGTGTCCTACCAGGCCGGGGTGGCTGTCCGGCCCTGATGCCGCGGTCGTCCCGGCGAGGCTGACGACCGTGTCACGGGCGGCCTCCAGGGCGACGGTGAAGCCGGCCCGGTCCGGATCGCAGCCGGGCAATGTCTCCACCGCGGTCACCATCACCGAACGCAGGGCCTGGTAGAGGGTGAGCAGTCCCCACATCTCCTGGTTGAGGCCCACCGGGTCCTTCGAACGCAGGACCCGGCCTTTGAGCAGGGTGTGCCGGAGCGCCAGGTAGGTGACCTCGATCTCCCAGCGCTCGTGGTAGAGACGCACCAGGTGGTCTGCGGGATCGGTGCGGTGGTCGCTGAGTGTGGTCAGCAGGCGGTGGGTTCCGCCGAAGTCGCCGCCGTCGACGGTGCGGGCCCGGATCTCGGCCTCGATCACCCGCAGACGGAGGCCTCCGAGCCGGGTCAGGTAGGAGCCGTCTGGCAGCAGCGCCAGCACCGGCGGTCGTCGGGTGCTGGTGGCACGGATCAGGAACTGGGCCCCCTGGGCTGCGATGTCCGCGAGTAGTTCATTGCTGTCGAAGGCGCGGTCCGCCAGCAGGAGCATGTCCGAGGTCAGGTGGCCGGCCAGATCATGGGCGTAGTCGGTCTCGCCTTTCGACGCCGGGCCGAAGACGGCGGCGATCAGGCCGCGGGTGCCTGTTTCGCACAGAGTCATGAGCATCAGCCGGGGGTAACCGGTCGGGCCGTGGCGACGCTCGGTGCGGCCGAGCCAGGACCGGTTGCGCTCGTGGTCGGGGACGTTCAGGCTCCCGCAGCCGTCGAAGGCGACCGTGCGCCAGCGGCGGTAGCGCACTCCGGGCGTGGAGGGCTGGGCCAGCGGGCCGGCAAGTACGTCGAACAGCTGCTTGAAAGGGGCCACGCCGACTCGTCGGCGCAGATCACGAAGGGCCTTCTCCGAGGGCTGCGGCACCCGGAGGCCCAGTCCGGCCACGAGTTTGCCCCATACCAGTCCGGTGCCCAGATGCTCGAACAGCCCGAGCGCGAGGACAAGGTACACCCCGACGCGAGAGGGGAGGCTCCGCAGCCGTTGCTCGTGCGCCCCTGTCTCGTCCAGCACCGCGTCCACCAACTCGGGTGGGATGACCTGGGTTAACTCGCCGATATGACCAGGCGCGAACACGTTGGTTCCGCCCGTGACAGACTGGGCCACTGGGTCTCTGCTTTCTCAGGAAGATCTTGGCCGATCCCCTGAATAGCAGAGGCCCCTCCTCATCTCACCCGCCTTTGACATTCACGGCGAGCGCTTAACTTCGTGGCATTGGATGATCGACGCGATCCGCTACCTCGTCGACAACGGCATCAAGTGGCGGGCGATGCCCGCCGACTTCCCGCCCTGGCCGCAGGTGTACGCCTTCTTCGCCCGCTGGCGGGATGCGGGGCTGGTGGCCGAGCTGCACGACCGGCTGCGGGACGCCGTCCGCCGGGCGGAGGGCCGCAGCCCGGAGCCGAGCGTAGGCGTGGTGGACTCGCAGTCGGTGAAGGCGGACGCCACCGTCGCCCGCACCACGCGGGGTTTCGACGCCGGGAAGAGGGTTAACGGACGCAAGAGGCACCTGCTCACCGACACCCTCGGACTCCTCCTTCCTGGGCGTGCTGGTCACGCCGGCCTCGACCACCGACCGGGACGCGGCCCGGGTCCTGCTGCCCGCAGCGAAGAGTCATTTCCGGCGGCTGGCGCGCATCTGGGCCGACGGCGGTTACACCGGCCACCTCACCGACTGGACCACCCAGCACCTCGGTCTGGTCCTCGACATCATTCGCCGCAGCGACGACACCCGCGGCTTCGAAGTCCTGCCCCGCTGCTGGGTCGTGGAACGGTGCTTCGCCTGGCTCCTGCGCAGCTGGCGCCTGGTCCGCGACGACGAACGCCGCACCGACACCAGCGAGGCCATCGTCCGGTGGTCGATGACCATGCTCATGAGCCGCCGCCTGGCCGCCCGGTGCCGGCAGCGTCCTGCTCCGCTGCAGGCAGCGTGAAGCGGCCCGGCTTGTCCTCCACCAGCCAGCCCCGCTCCACCAGCCGCTTCAGCCGGGCCCGCGCTCCCTCGACGCGCGAGGCCGACGCGCTGTCCCAGCCCAGCACCACCGCCGCCCGCCGGGCACCGAGCCCGTCTCCTCCCGCCTCCCCGGCAGCGGTCATCAACGCCTGGTAGTCCACCGACAGCACCTCGATGCCGGCCGCGTCCTGGCGGTGCGGCACCGCCCGGCGCGGCCCCACCGGCCCTTTCTGCGACACCTTGCCGGCCACCGCGGCGGGCGCATCCGCCTCGGCCAGCGCCTCCAGATACTGCTCCAGACCGATCACCCGGCACCGGAGCACCTCTTCCGCCTCCGCCAGAGCCGCCCGCACCCGTTCCAGCTCGGCTGCGAGTTCCTCCCCCCGCACCGTCGCAGCCTTCCGCCGCGTCTCCAGAACCGCCCTCATCGATGGCACCCGCCACCCCCACGACATCTCGGCCAGTAACGGACCGAGACTCCCGCGACAACCGAGATCCCATGCCGGACCAGCAGAAACCGCACATGAGGTTCGGAAAGAGAAGGACCTCTAAACGATCCAGTCCGGGATCTTCCCCGAGAGCACCGCCGGTCTCACCCTCCACGAGCGGGCCGGGTTCCGCATCATCGGCACCCGTGAGCGCATCGGCCGGTACCGCGGCGTCTGGCGGGATGTGGTGCTGCTGGAGCGCCGCAGCCCGCTGGTGGACGAGCCGGTCAGCGGATGGTGGCTGGGATGAGGCGGGGGACCGCGCGGACGTAGAGGACCATCCCGACGACTTCGACCAGCATCTGGGTGACCACGACGACGGCGGCCACGGCCAGCTCGTCCGGCAGGGCGAGGGCGAGCGGCAGGACGACCAGGGAATTGCGGGTGGCGCCGGTGAAGACGATCGCCCGGCTGTCAGGGGCATCCAGGCGGAAGAGACGGGCGACGGCGAGCCCGGCGAAGGCCATCACGGCAAGGAATACGGCGTAGAGGGGGACGACCGCGGCGACGTCGCCGAGGCTGCCGCCGAGCTTGGGCACCTGGGAGGCGACGACCGGGAACAGGGTGGCGGCCATCAGCGGCACCATGGCCGCGCTCGCGGCATCGGAGGTCTTCTGCCCGGCCGGGTGGCGGGCGGCCCAGCCCTGGGTGAGCCAGGCCAGCGCGAGAGGGATCACGATCAGGAAGACGAACGCCTCCAGAAACGGACCGGCCTCCATGACGTCGCCCAGGTCCGGGCCCATGAACAGCCACAGCAGCGGCGGCAGGAGCAGCATCTGGCGGCCTGCTGCCCCCACCGCCCCGCACCCCCGGCGGCTACCGCGACTACCCCGACCACACCGTCACCCGTCTGGCGTTCATCCGCGACGCCCAGCGCGCCGGCCTCACCCTCGCTGAAATCCGCTCGATCCTGGCCCTGCGCGACGACGGCCACGCCCCGTGCGCTCACGTCACCGTGCTGATCGACGAGCACCTGGCAGACATCGACCGGCGCATGGCCGAACTCACCGCCACCCGCGATGTCGGCGTACACGTGAACGTGCCCAGTCACGTACGGATGAACGTGCTCAGTTCGTGAGGTGCTGGGAACCGCCGCTGGGCACTCTGCTGCTTGATCTGTTGAGGCGGCAGAGGGCGGCTGGTCATGGTTTTGGACCCACATCGGTGGTTGGAGCTTCGCCGGTATCGCGGTCTGTATGAGTCCGGCGCGATCAGCCTCTCGGAGATCGCGAAGGACACCGGACTGAACCGTCGAACGGTCCGGAAGTACCTGTCCGGGCAAGCCCCGGTGGCGCCGCCGCGGCGGGCGGCCAACGGCCGGCCGCGGAAGCGGGTCGTTGACGAGGTCGCCCCGCTGATCGACGCGATGCTGCGGGCAGAGATCACGATCAAGGGTGCCGTCATCCACGAACGGCTGGTCCAGGAGTACGGTTTCACCGGCAACTACCAGCGCGTGAAGCTCTATCTGCAGGAGGCCCGGCCCCGGATCGCGGACGAGCTCGGCATCGCTCCCGATGAACTGGCGGGTCTGCACCGCCGGTTCGAGGTCGTTCCCGGAGCCCAGGCGCAAGTCGACTGGGGCGACGAGGGCAAGATCCTCGCCCACGTCGGGATTGCGAAGGTCTACTCGTTCCACATGGTCTTGTCCTACTCGCGCGACCCGTTCTGCTGCTTCACCACGAGCCAGGACCTGGCCACCTTCTTCGACTGTCACCGCCAGGCGTTCGCCCACTTCGGCGGTTATGTGGGTGACGACTCTTCCGCGATCTCGTGTTCCCGGTCAGGATGGTCGCTCCCGTCGAGGAGCTCGGATGGCCTGGCAGCCGCAGTTGGTACGACGTGTCGATGCCTCGGGGAATCCCGCGGCATCGCTTGGGCACGCCCTGGTCGACGACTACTTGGAGTTCGTGGCAGCACGGTGCCGTCCGAACACGTTGCTGGCCACCGCTTACGACCTGAAGGTCTTCTTCTCGGTGGTGCCCAAGGAACCGACCGACGTCGTCACCGCGGACGTATTCGCGTTCATCACCGCGCAGAAGAAGCCGCGGCGGGGTCCGAAGGTCGTCCGACTCGAGGACGGTGAGGCGGGTCTTTCAGCCCGGACCATCAAGCGCCGGCTCGCGAGCATCTCCGGTCTGTTCGGCTATCTGATGACCCGCGACGACCTCGCAATCGAGCGCAACCCGGTGCCGACGGGGCTGGCCAACCGTCGCCGCAGCGGCAACCGCGGGGCACCGCTCCTGCGCACGCCCCGCACCCTCCCGCGCGTCCTCGGACAGACTCAGGTCGAAGTGGTGCTCGGCGCGGTGAACACCGCACGGGATAGGGCCATGGTCCTCGCGATGCTGCTCGGCGGGCTGCGCCGTTGCGAGGTCCTCGGCCTGCGGCTGGGCGACCTCTCACCGGGCGAACGTCGAGTCTTCATCAGCGAGGGCAAGGGCGGCCACCAGCGCCTGATACCCGTCTCCGCGCAGTTCTTTAGCGCGGTCGGCGACTATCTGGACCGCGAGCGCCCATCCGTCGATCACGATCGGCTGTTCGTGGTGCTGCGCGGGCCCACCCGCGGCCGACCGCTCTCCGCCGACGGCCTCGACGAGATCCTCGACGGCGTCCGGAAACGGACCGGACTACCGAAGTTGACGTGCCACCAGCTCCGGCACACCTGCCTGACCCGGCTGCGGGAGGCGGGCATGGCCCTGGAGGCGGTACAGGCCCAGGCCGGACACCGCTCCATCGAATCGACCAGGATCTACATCCACCTCGCGAACAGCTGGCTCGTCGAGCAGTACCTGGAAGCAAGCGCTGCGATCGACGCCGACTGGGCGGAGTCCTGATGCGCCGGGCCCGCGCCGCGGCCCTGCCGATCGTGCGCCCGGACCTGGTCGAGTGCTACCTCGCCCACCGAGCCGCGCAGGGCATGAACACCGACCACAAGGTCCGCTGGGGCGCCCGCGCTCTGCTCGCCGCAGTCCCCGACCTGGCCAACTTCTGCCGACTGCCGCTGGAACGCCAACTCGCCTTCAACCACGAGACCCATCGGTTCATCAGCTGGCTCTCGGTCACCGGACGCTTGCAGCCCGGGGCGGACTATCTGGTCGCCCGGCGCCCTCGACTGGGCATCGTGCTCGCCCGCACGGCGCCGGAACTGCATCTGCGGTTCATGGAGACCGCCCGCACGCTCGGCTTCCGCGACACGGTGGCCATGACCCAGTTCAACCTGCTGGCCCACTTCATCGCGCTGTTCGGCAAACAGCCCGAACATCTGCAGCAGGACGACTGGGACGAGGGCCGCCGCCTGCTTCTGGAAGCGGCCCGCCGCATCCCCAACCGCGGCGTCAAGGCCCTGTCGACCGCCCTGTTCAACCTGGAAGCGACGCTTTTCCACTGCGAGTTGACCGACCGGCTTCCGCGCCGACGCTCCCCGGACCACGCTGACATGCGAGCCCAGGAGTGGGCCCGTGTCCCGGTCGGGATGGCCAACACGATGCAGCACTACCTGCAGCAGGTCGCCGGGACGCTGCGGCCGGGCACCGTGAAGAACGCCGAGCTGACGCTGCGAGAGTTCGCCTTGCTGGTTGCCGCCGAAGACACGGCCGTCATCTGTGTCGCCGAGTTCAAGCGAAGGCACGTCGAACGCTATCGGCAGTGGCTGCTGGAGCGGCCGGCCGCCCGCGGAGGGCCGCTGCACCGGCACACCGTCCGCGACCGGCTGAGTAAACTCCGCAGTTTCTTTCGCCGTCTGGACGAATGGGACGCTGCAGACAGGCCGCCCCGCCAGCTGGTGTTCGACAGCGACTTCCCGATCGCGGACGAGCCGCTGCCGCGCTTCCTCGACGACGCGGCGGCCGCCAAACTGCTGGCCGCCGCCCGCCAGGACCCGGATCCGTTCGCCCGGCTGGCCATCGAGATCCTCGCCCGCACCGGGATGCGCCGCAGCGAGATGCTCGGCCTCACCACCGACGCCGTGGTCCAGATCGGCTCCGCCTACTGGCTCCGCGTCCCGGTCGGCAAGATGCACACCGACCGCTACGTTCCCTTGCACCCGCAGCTGAAGACGCTGCTGGACGACTGGCTGCTGCACCGGCCGGAGGGCCTGCGCTCGAACCTGCTGTTCACCGACCACGGCCGCCCGGTCAACGCCTCCCGCATCGAGGCCGCCGTTCGCAAGGCCGCCGAGCGGGCCGGACTGGGCAGGGTCACCCCGCACCAGCTCCGCCATACTCTGGCCACCCAGGCGATCAATCGGGGCATGTCCCTGGAGGCCATCGCCGCGATGCTTGGACACAGGTCGCTGTCCATGACACGTATTTACGCGCGGATCGCCGACCGGACCGTCGCCGACGAGTACTTCGCCGTCTCGGAGAAGGTCGAGGCACTCTACGACGCTCCGCGTCAGCTGCCGGCCGACGCCGAGGGAACGGAGATGGCCAAGCTCCGCCGGGAGATGCACCGCCGGATGCTCGGCAACGGCTACTGCGCTCGCCCCGTCGAGATGGACTGCCACTTCGAGTCGATCTGCGAGTCCTGCACGTTCTTCGTCACCACGATCGAGTTCCGGCCCACCCTCGAACGCCAGCGAGACGATGCGGCGGCCAAGGGACAGGTGGCGCGGGAACAGATCTTCGACGGCCTGCTGTCGCGCCTCGACGGGCAGGCCGGCTGAATCCACGTTGCGCCGCCAGCCGACCTTGGAGAGAGATCAACTCGGTGGACGTCCGGGCAGGTCAGGTGGCACGCTCCACCGCGTGACCGCCCTTCGAATCCTGGCCGAGTTCGGCTCCACCGCGGCCATCGGCCCGCTGCACTGCGGCGCGACTCTCAATGAGATCGCGGCGACGCTCGGGCCGCCGTGGGATATCGGTCGGGTGAGCAAGCGGCGGCGTTGGCCCCATCTGTTCTCCTACGGAGACGTTGAGCTCTGCGTCTGTCGCTGCCGTCGCATCACGCTGATCAGCCTGCAGACCTGGCGAGACGCCATCGAGCTTCCTGCCTCGGGAACGACGACACTCGCCACGTTCGCCGGGCCCCTCACCCACACTCAAGTCACAGCGGAGCTCAACGCAGTTGGTTGCCGCCTGAGTCCCGCGGGACTCCACCAACCACCCGGACAGCTCGCCCTGCGGGTCGAGGGAACACGCGTCACCTTCACCTTCCGGACTGAGGCCGACTCCGAGCCCCTCCTGGAGAGTGCCGGCCACTGGATCAGCAGCCACGAGTGCACACCCCCGGCAACCGACGCTCCAGATGACGGCTTCGGCGCGTGATCGAACCCCGCCCGACCGATCAACTGATGAAGTGCAACGTTCCCGGAGCTTGACAACGAGACCCGTATATTAGAGGGGTGCCGATGTCGATCGTCTATGACCGCACCAAAACGGTGGTCCGTCGGCATGTCGCCCCTGGTGAGGCCGTCCCACTGCATCCGGAAGCGGTCGCGTTCGCCGGGCACTACGACTTCGACATCGATGTCCTGGCGGCCTACCGCCCCACCGGCAAAGGCCGGGTCGAACGGCAGGTCGACATCGTCCGGGACCACGTCCTGGCCGGCCGGGCCTTTGCCTCCCTCGAGGAGATGGACGCCGCGTTCATGGCCTGGGTGCCTATGCGGCGGGCCCGGACCCACCGCACCCACGGCGAGGTCATCGGCCTGCGGGCCGTCCGGGACCACATGGCCTTGCGACCGCTGCCCCAGGCGCCCTATGTCGTCACCCAGCGGCATCTGCGGCCGGTCGGCAAGGACTGCCTCGTCGCCTTCGCCGGAAACCTTTACTCGGTGCCGGCCCGCAAGGTCCGTCCTCGCCAGCTAATCGAGGTCCGGGCCACGAAGTCCCAGGTCATGCTGCACTCCACCATCGCCGATGACACCGGCTCCACGTTGCTGGCTGCCCACCCGCGAGCGGTCGGCAAAGGCGTTCGGGTCGTCGACGAAAAGCACTGGGACGGTCTGCCAGATGGCAAGAACCGCCGTGTCACCACCGGCGACCTCGTGCCCTCACCTCGCCACGAGGCACCTCTGGGCGAGGAAGCCGGGCCGTTGCAGGCCCTGCTGACCCGGGCCGCGGCCGCCAACGTCAAGGTCGGCCGCCGTCCACTGTCGGTCTATGACGAGCTGACCGGCACCCGCCCGTTCACCACCCCCTGAAGAAGGAACCGTCTTGAGCGAGCTGGTCTCCACCCGCATCCGCACTACGGCCGGCAAGCTCGGCCTGCCCCACCTGGCCGAGGCCCTGAACCAGTATGCTCAGCGCGCCGACGAAGCCAAGATGGGTTATCTCGACTTCCTCGACCTGGTGCTGTCCGAGGAACTGGCCGTCCGCGATGACCGCCGTTTCCGCCAGGGCCTGCGACTGTCGAAGCTCCCGCACCACAAGACGCTGGAGAACTACGACTTCTCCTTCCAGCCCGACCTCGACCCGCGCAAGGTGAAGGACCTGGCCACCTTGTCGTTCGTCGAGGCCAAGGCGAACGCCGCCCTGCTCGGCCCGCCCGGAGTCGGCAAGACCCACATCGCCGTCGCCCTCGCCGTCGCGGCTTGCCGGGCCAGCTACTCGATCTACTTCACCAGCCTCGACGACATGGTCCGCAACCTCACGGCCGCCGAAGCCGCAGGCCGCCTGACCAGCAAACTCGGCACCTACCTTCGCCCGAGTGTCCTGGTGGTGGACGAGGTCGGCTACCAGCCCCTGGAACGAACGGAGGCGAACCTCGTCTTCCAGGTGATCTCCAAGCGTTACGAAAAGGGCTCGATCATCCTGACCTCCAACAAGACCTTCAGTGAATGGGGCCAGGTCTTCGGCGACGAAGTCCTGGCCACCGCGATCCTCGACCGGCTCCTCCACCACTGCGACGTGATCTCGATCAACGGCCCCAGCTACCGGCTCAAGAACCGGCTCGCCGCCATCGAGCGGGACACCCAGGTGGCCTGACCAGCGAGAACCGCAGAGCCCGTCACCGGACGACAGCGATCTCCGGAAGAGGCTGCTGCCATTCCCCCAGTTCCGCAACGAGGACCCGGCGGGCCAGCCGCCGGGCCAGAGCCCAACCTCCATCGATCGACAGTGCATCCCCTGTCCATCGATCAGCGTTCCCGCCCCCACTCATCCCGCTGAGGACCACGTCGATCTCCTGCAGGTCAGCCATGACTCCGTGGGCGAGTTGCCCCTCAGCCACCAAGGCCTCGGCCATGCGGAAGGCGTGATCGAAGTCCAGGGCGATCTCGTCCGTCATCACCGCATGCTTGACCAGCCAGGACACCTGGGCCTGGGCATCAGCCGCCAACACGGTCAGCGCCTCCATCAACAGGCGCCGACGGAACGAAGGATCAGCACTCTCCACCACACGATCGTCGCACGCCCACACCTGACGAGCCCACAGGCGAACATCCGGCTGAGCACATTTATCCGTACTCACCTGAGCACTTTTGCGAGTACGCCGACACGCGAAGCCCTGCAGGCCCTCGCCGGCCGCGCCGCTACCACCGATCCCGCCGCCCGCAGAGCGGGTGACATCTGCACCATCCTCACCCCCGTACCGCCTCGGGCAGACCGGGCAGAGTGAGCTGGCGCCGGTGGAAGTCGAAGTGCCGGGCCGGATAGCGGTAGAGGTCGGCGACGGTCATGACGTCCCGGAAGAACGGGTCCCACCGGCACGGGTAGTGCATCCGCCGCGCCAGGTGGGCCGGCGCCTCTGCATCGACCCGCCGGTGCAGGTCGGCGATGACGCGGTCGAACAGCCCCGCCATGCGGCGGCGCCCGAGCAGCCGCGCCCCGCCGACCGGGCCCACATAGTTGACCAGGTCGAACGGGCCGGTCGCGGCATCCAGCAGCCGTGCAAAAAGGCGGCTCGCGCTCAGCGGAAGCCGCCCGAGCAGAGCGAAGACGAGCAGCAGGGGGCGGACGAGGAGATATCCGAACAGCATGTGGAACAGCAACTGCTCGTTGGTCCACCGCGTTCTCTCGCTGGCCCGCACCAGATCCACATGGGTGGCCGACTCGAGCAGCTGACGGAACTCGATGCGCACCCGCTCCAGCTCGTCGTGGACCGCGCGCCGGTCGAACGCCATGTTCCCTGCTGTCTCCACGTGTCCTCCCCGGCAGACCAGACGGGCAGCGCGACATCCTCTTCCAGGCCCGGCACGTCAGAGTAGCCGGGCGGGGTGTCAGATCAGCAGGTCGCGGATCTGGCGGGCGGCGTCACGGGCCGGGCGGCCGACGCCGATGAGGGTGGCGGAGGCCGGGCCGGTCCAGTCGCCGTAGCCGAGCAGGTGCAGCCGCGGTTCACCGACCGCCCGGGTCCCGGCGGTCGCAACATGGCCGCGCAGGTTCAGCGGGGCGAGGTGGGCCAGGGCGGGCCGGAAGCCGGTGCACCAGATGACCGCGTCCGCGTCCGACCGGCTGCCGTCGGCCCACCGGATGCCGGTGGCGGTGAGCCGGGGGAACATCGGCTTCAGGTCAAGGAGTCCGGCGTCGCGGGCGGCGCGGACCGGCGGGACGGCGACGATGTCGCCGAGGGAGGCGACCCCGCCGGTGTCGCCGCGGCCTTCGTCGAGGGCGCGGCGGCGGGCGGTGGCGACGTCGAACAGGACGCGGCCGTCGATGTCGTCGGGCAGGAAGCGGGGCGGGCGCCGGGTCGCCCAGGTCACCGTCACGTCGCCGACCAGGGCGAGGTCGGCGGCGATCTGGGCGCCGGAGTTGCCGCCGCCGACCACGACGACGCGCTGTCCGGCGAAGTCGGCCGGGCTGCGGTAGTTCACCGTGTGCAGCTGCCGCCCGGCGAAGACGCCGCGGCCGGGGACGGCGGGAAGGAAGGGCCGCGACCAGGTGCCGGTGGCGCTGATGACCGCGCGGGCCCGCCAGGTGCCGGAGTCGGCCTCGACCAGGAGCTTCTCGCCGTCGCGGCGTACGGCGCCCACGCGGGTGCCGTGCTGCACGGGCAGGCCGTAGCGCTTCTCGTAATCGGCGAGGTAGTCCACCACGTGCCCGGCGTCCGGGTAGGTCTCGCCGGGCTGGGTGGGCATGAGCCGCCCGGGCAGCGAGGAGTGGGCGGCCGGGGAGAACAGGTGCAGCGAGTCCCACATGTGCTGCCAGGCCCCGCCCGGTGCCGCCTCGGCGTCCAGGATCACGAAGTCCAGGTGCTGGCGGCGCAGGTGGTAGCCGGCGGCGAGCCCTGCCTGGCCGCCGCCGACCACCACCACATCGGTGTGCTGCGTCACGGGGCCGTCGTCAGAGAGGCGGTGGCGAACTTCTTGCGCCAGGCGAGCGCGACGTAGATCAGGCCGACCAGGATCGGCACCTCGATCAGCGGGCCGACCACACCGGACAGGGCCTGGCCGGAGGTGACGCCGAAGGTCGCGATGGCGACCGCGATGGCCAGCTCGAAGTTGTTGCCCGCCGCCGTGAAGGCGAGGGTGGTGGTCCGGTCGTAGGCCAGGCCGATCGCCTTGCCGAGGGCGAACGTGCCGAAGAACATGACCGCGAAGTAGACCAGCAGCGGCAGCGCGATGCGGGCGACGTCCCAAGGCTGCGAGGTGATGGTCTTCCCCTGCAGGGCGAAGAGGATGACGATCGTGAACAGCAGGCCGTACAGCCCCCAGGGGCCGATCTTCGGCAGGAAGCCGTTCTCGTACCTCTCGCGGCCCATCTTCTGCTCGCCGATGCGGCGGGTGAGGAACCCGGCCAGCAGCGGCACGCCGAGGAAGACGATGACATTGAGGGCGATCTCCCCCGTGGAGATGTCGAGGTTCTCGCCGTTGCCCAGGCCCAGCCAGCCGGGGAGGAGGTCGAGGTAGAACCAGCCGAGCAGGCCGAAGGCCAGGACCTGGAAGACCGAGTTCAGCGCCACGAGCACGGCGGCGGCCTCGCGGTCGCCGCAGGCGAGGTCGTTCCAGATGATGACCATGGCGATGCAGCGGGCCAGACCGACGATGATCAGGCCGGTGCGGTACTCGGGCAGGTCCGGCAGGAAGATCCAGGCGAGGGCGAACATCACCGCCGGGCCGACGAGCCAGTTGACGACCAGTGAGGAGATCATCAGCTTCCGGTCGCCGGTGACCGCGTCGAGCCGGTCGTAGCGGACCTTGGCCAGGACCGGGTACATCATGATCAGCAGGCCGATGGCGATCGGCAGGGAGATGCCGCCGATCTCCACCTTGGCCAGGGCGTCGTTCAGTCCCGGAACGGCGCGGCCGAGGCCGAGGCCGACGGCCATGGCGAGCAGGATCCATACGGCGAGGAAGCGGTCGAGGGTCGACATCTTCGCGGCGATCGACGTCTCCGCGCCGGGGGACGCGGGTGCTTCGGTGCGGGTCACGGACAGGCCCGCTTGTTCTCGGCGGCGGTGCGGGCGGACTCGGCCAGGTCGGCGAACTGCTCGGAGAGCCCGGCCAGGACCTCGGGCTTGAGCCTGTAGTAGGTGAAGCGGCCGCACGGCTCGGTCTCCACCAGTCCGGCCTCGCGCAGCACCTTCATGTGGTTGGACAGGTTGGTCTGCTTGGCTCCGGTCTCCTCGACCAGGTGGGTGGTGCAGAGCGTCTCGCGCGCCAGCAGGGTCACGATCTTCAGGCGGAGCGGATCGCCCAGCACCCGGATCACATCAGGATCGACTGAAGTCAGCATGCACTGATATTGTCACATCATCGCTCGCTGATATCAGCGGGGGCTGAAGTGATGGGCGGCTGGGTTCCGCCATGCCACGAGAGAGAACGATCACCATGGCCGACAAGCCGTCCGTCCTGTTCGTCTGCGTCCACAACGCCGGCCGCTCCCAGATGGCCGCCGCGTGGCTGACCCACCTGGCCGGAGACCGCGTCGAGGTCCGCTCGGCCGGCTCCACGCCCGGCGATCAGGTCAACCCGGCCGCCGTGGAGGCCATGCGCGAGGTCGGCATTGACATCTCCGCCGAAACCCCGAAGGTCCTGACCATCGACGCGGTCAAGGAGTCGGACGTCTGCATCACCATGGGCTGCGGCGACACCTGCCCGGTCTTCCCCGGCAAGCGCTACCTGGACTGGAAGCTCGAGGACCCGGCCGGCCAGGGCGTCGAGGCCGTCCGCCCGATTCGTGACGAGATCAAGAAGCTGGTCGAGGGCCTGATCGAGGAGATCGCGCCGGAGAAGACGGCATGAGCAACGCTGAAGTGCGCGACGTCATCGTCATCGGCTCCGGCCCCGCCGGATACACCGCTGCCCTCTACACCGCCCGCGCGAGCCTCGAGCCGCTCGTCTTCGGCGGCGCCGTCTTTGTCGGCGGCTCCCTCACCACGACCACCGAGGTCGAGAACTTTCCCGGCTTCCCTGAGGGCATCGACGGCCCGGACCTCATGCAGAACATGCGGGCCCAGGCCGAAAGGTTCGGCGCCGAGATCGTCGAGGACGACATCGTCGCCGTCGACCTGACCAGCGATGTCAAGACCGTCACCGACACCGTCGGGACCGTGCACCGGGCGCGCACGGTGATCGTCGCGACCGGTTCCGGATACCGCAAGCTCGGCCTGCCGAACGAAGAAGCGCTGTCCGGGCGGGGTGTGTCCTGGTGCGCCACCTGCGACGGCTTCTTCTTCCGCGACCGCGACATCGTGGTCGTCGGCGGCGGCGACACCGCGATGGAAGAAGCCACCTTCCTCACCCGCTTCGCCAGGTCCGTGACGATCGTGCACCGCCGGTCCACCCTGCGCGCCTCTCAGGTGATGCAGAACCGCGCCTTCTCCGACGACAAGATCTCCTTCCTGTTCGACAGCGAGATCGCCGAACTCCACGAGAAGAACGGCATGCTGTCCGGCCTGAGCGTGCGCGACACCGTCACCGGCCGGACGCGCGAGGTGGCCGCGACCGGCCTGTTCGTCGCGATCGGCCACGACCCTCGGACCGAGCTGTTCAAGGGCCAACTGGAGCTGGACGGCGAGGGCTACCTCAAGGTCGAGGCCCCCTCGACACGGACGAACATCCCCGGCGTCTTCGGCGCGGGTGACGTCGTCGACCACACCTACCGCCAGGCCATCACCGCTGCCGGCTCCGGCTGCGCGGCCGCGCTGGACGCCGAGCGGTACCTGGCGGCCCTCGCCGACGTGCCCGCACCGGTCGAGGCCGTGGCCGTCTGAGGCATCCGCCCCACGCGCAGGAGGAAAGACGTGGCTCTCAAGAACGTCACCGACGACTCCTTCGACCAGGACGTCCTGAAGAACGACAAGCCCGTGCTCGTCGACTTCTGGGCGGCCTGGTGCGGTCCCTGCCGGCAGCTCGCCCCCTCCCTGGAGGCGATCGCCGCCGAGCACGGCGACAAGATCGAGATCGTCAAGCTGAACATCGACGAGAATCCGGGCACCGCCGCCCGGTATGGCGTGATGTCCATCCCGACGATGAACGTCTACGTCGGCGGCGAGGTCGCCCGGACCATCGTCGGCGCCAAGCCGAAGGCCGCGCTGGAGCGCGACCTGGCCGACTATCTCGGCCGAGCTGTCAGCCGCACACGATGAAGGACCGGCCCCTGCGGGGACGGTCCTTCGGCACGGGCTTGGCGCGGGGTGCGGGGTTACACCCGGTCGAGGGCGTTCGCCGCCAGGGCGCCGACCGCCGGGTCCAGGATCACGCGCACCCTGTTCAGGTCGTCGTAGTTCACCGAGTACCAGGACCAGGTGCCGCGGCGTTCACGGTTCAGCAGGCCCGCCTCGGTCATGATCTTCAGGTGGTGGCTGACGGTGGGCTGCCGGAAGCCCAGGCAGTCGGCCAGGTCGCAGACGCATGCCTCACCGGCCGGGGCGTGCTCGATACGGCATTCCGCGGCCATCGGTCGTGACGGTGCGGAAGGAGTAGAACCCCCAGATCCTGTGCCGGTCCGGCCTGATCGCAACGGGCGCATTGCGGTGGGTGGAATCAACGGCGGCCGGTCGGCAGCCAGCGGTCCAGGTAGGTCCGCAGGCCGTCCAGGTCGGTCCCCCGTGCGACATAGCCCAGGTAGCCGTCGGGGCGAACGAGTCCCTGCGCGACGCCCGGCCACGGGCTCCGTCCGCCGAGCCGGTAGACGGAGACCAGACCGCCCCGCCTCTCCAGGACCGGCGAGAGCCGTTCGTCCGGCCAGAGGGGCGGTGGCCCGGACAGCAGCAGGTGCCAGCCCGGTGCCGCCGTGCGCGCCTGCAGCCCACGGGGCAGGTCGGGCAGCCGGTCCCCGGCTCTCGGCCCGCCCCTGGGCGGTCGCGAGCCGGCCGTGGAGGCGGGGCTGCGCCGATAGTGGATGCCCAGTTCGGAGACGGTCCGGAAGAGCCGCCCGCGGATCCCGGCCGCGCGGAGCACCAGCGGCGCCAGACGCGGGGCGACGTGGGTGCGGCCGACGCGGAGGACAGGGTTGCCGCTGGTGGCGATGGTGAAGGCGCGGTCGGTGAAGCGCAGCACGCTGTGGCCGACGGGTGCCCGCTCGGCCTCATACGTTGCCAGCAGTTCCTCGGGCGCCGCGCCCCGGCAGACGAGGGCGAGCTTCCAGCCGAGGTTGAGCGCGTCCTGGATGCCGGTGTTCATGCCCTGCCCGCCGGCCGGGCTGTGGATATGGGCCGCATCCCCCGCGAGGAAGCAGGGGCCAAAGCGGTAGCGGGCGGCGCTGCGGTTGTGGAGGCGGAAGTCGGTCATCCAGACCGGGTCCCGCAGCGTCAGCCGCTCGCCGGTGTAGCGGTCGGTCATCTCCTGCAACAACGGCAGGTCCACCTCGGCCGCCGGGGCGTCGGGCGGTCGCATTGCGAGCATGCGCCAGCCGGCCGGTGAGCCGAGCGGGAAGAAGAACATCATCCCCACCCCGCGCATGTACGAATGCACGGAGTCCGGCTCCAGCCCGTCGACCTCCAGGTCGGCGAGCAGGAACGTCTGCGGGTAGGCGTATCCCTCGAATCCGATGCCGGCCTGGTTGCGCACGGTGCTGTGGGCGCCGTCGCAGCCCACGACGTAGCGCGCCTCCACGGCCTCCTGCGAGCCGTCATCGCAGCGCAGCCGGCAGACGACGCACGAGTCCGTCGCCTCCAGCCGGACCAGTTCGGTGCCACGCTCGATCGTCACGTCCCGCACGGCCAGGTGCTCGGAGAGGACGTGCTCCGTCTCGGCCTGCGAGAGGAACAGCAGGAACGGGTACGCCGTGTCGGTCAGTCCGATGTCGAACAACCGCAGCGCCACCACGCGGCGGGGCAGATGCAGCCGCAGCCGCATCGCCGGGTTGCCGCGGGCCACCAGCTCGTCCGTCACCCCGAAGCCCGCCAGCGCCTCCAGGGTGCGGGGCTGGATGGCAAGCGCCCGTGATTCCCGCACCCGGTCGAGGGAACGGTCAACGATCCTGAACCGAGCTCCATACGCGCGCAGTTGCGCGGCGAGGGCAAGACCGGTCGGCCCCGCTCCCACTACCAGCACGTCCAGCGGTGCCGTCATGAATCCACGGTAGTGGAGGCGCGAGGCGCGCGAGATCCCTCGGCGCGTCCTACGTCGAGCCTGTGCCCTGCTCCGACGAGAAGAGAGGCCGAGCAACCGTTGACGCTGCGGTCAGCGTGAACGGCCGAGCCGGGACAGGACGTGCGCGGCGTCGCGTCCGACGCCGCGCAGGGTGTTGGAGGAGAAGCTGCGCTGGAACTCGATGCCGACGAAGCCGAGCCCCGCAATGGTGGCGATGCCGCCGTGGTGCCGGGGTCGACCGTCGAGGTCCAGGGCGCCGCTGCCGTCCAGGTAGGGGAAGGTGCGGCGGTAGCCGGTGGCCCAGACGATCGCATCAACGGATTCCTCGGCGCCGTCGGCCCACACGACACCGTCCGGGGTGAGGCGGGTGAACATCTCGCGCCGTTCGACGCCGTGGGTGTCAAGAGCGGTGCGGTAGTGCCCGTCGTCGAGGACGGACACCGGCATCCTCTCCAGCAGCCGACTCAACGGAGCGATGTCGAAGCCGGTGTGCTGGAACCACCAGTGCACGTCCCGGCCCAGCGGACGCTGCTTCAGCCAGCCGATGGGCCGCCGGGTGGCCAGCGTGGTTTCGGCGACTGCGCCGAGTTCGGCGGCGATCTGGACGGCGGAGTTGCCACCGCCCACAACCACGACCCGCTCACCGGTGAACGGGTCGGGGGCGCGGTAGTCGGCGGCGTGCAGCGACTGCCCGGCGAACTCCTCGTGTCCGGGCACGGCCGGTGTGTACGGGCCGCGGAAGGCCCCGGTCGCGGCCACGACCGCGGGTGCCGTGAACCGGCTGCCGTCGTGAGCGCGCACCACCCAGGCGCCGTCGCGGGGCAGCATCGAGGTGACGGTGGTGGAGGTATGGATATCGGCGTCAAGGCGGCGGGCATAGGCGCGCAGGTAGTCGACCACCTCGTCCCTGGCCGGGTAACGGTCGCCGTCGCCGGGGAAGCGCATGCCGGGCAGTGAGGAGTACCGGGCGGGGGAGAACAGGGTGAGGCTGTCGTAGTAGTGCGGCCAGGACCCGCCGGCCTGTTCGGCGGCCTCCAGGACGAGGGTGCGGGCGAAGCCGTGGCGAGGCGCGAGAGCGGCGGTGGCGAGACCGGACTGGCCGGCGCCGAGGACGACGAGGTCAGCGTGGTGCTCCATGAGACCCTTCTCTGCAACGTCGTTGTTTCGGGAAGTGACGAAATATGAACCGTGAAGCGGCACCGGCGAGCGGTGGCGTGAACGAGGGGGTCGACCCGGCGACCGCCGACTTCCTCAAGGCCCTGGCGAGCGAGACCCGCCAGCTGGTCATGCGGCAGTTCGCGGGCGGTGGCGAGCTGACCGTCGGGCAGATCGCCGAGCGATGCGGTCTCAAGCCGTCGACGGCTTCCGAGCATCTGAGCCTGTTGCGCCGCGGCGGCCTGGTCCTGTCCCGCAAGGAGGGCAGGCAGGTCTTCTACCGCGCCGACGGCACCACCATGGCGAGCCACCTGGACGCGCTCAAGGAGTACCTGATGCGCTGCTGCCCGCCCAACTGCGATGACTGACCGCTGCCGTCTCGGCGGCGGTCAGCCGCGCAGGTCGAGCATGGCGGCCATGGCCGCCACCACGGACGGGGCGACTTGGTAGTAGACCCAGGTGCCGCGCCGTTCGGAGGTCAGCAGGCCGGCCTCGCGCAGCTTCTTGAGGTGGTGGGAGACGGTCGGCTGGGAGACGCCGACGTCGGCGATGTCGCACACGCACGCCTCTCCGCCCGGGTGGGAGGCGACCTTGGAGAACAGCCGCAGTCGCACCGGGTCCGACAGCGCCTTGAACATGGCGGCCATCTTCTCCGCGTCTGCCTGGGACAGCTCCCCGGCCGTGATCGGCGGACAGCACGGCACCACGTCACCATCCTGCAGAACGGGCAGTCCCACAACCCCTGATTTCGACATGCGTCTATGTTGACACTCGTCGATACAGGTGGCAACCTCCGAGGCGCAGAGAGGCATCGATAGCCATCGAATCAAGGAAGCGTCGTGACCACCACCCTCCGCACCAGACTCACCACGGCCCGAGCCCGCCGCGCCGCCCGCCACCTGGCCGGCGTCAGCTTCTGCGACAGCTGCGCCCAGGTCATCGACAGCACCGCCCGAGCAGCTAAACGCCGGCAGCACGCCCAGCTGACCGCCTTCACCCACGCGCGCTGACCCCCTTCGCCCTTCAAGGAGACCGAGCACCATGAACACCCAGCAGCTGCCCGTCGTCGTCATCGGAGCAGGCCCCGCCGGACTGGCCGCCGCCGCCCACCTCGTCGAGCGCGGCATCGAGCCCCTCGTTCTGGAAGCGGGCGGCCGTGCCGGTGCGGCCGTCCGTGAGTGGAGCCACGTGCGCCTGTTCTCCACCTGGGGCGAAGTCGTCGACCCCGCCGCCGAGAAGCTCCTCGCACCCACCGGCTGGACACACCCCGACCCGGCCACCTACCCCTCCGGCGGCGACTGGGCGGAGCAGTACCTGCAGCCACTCGCCGACGTCCTCGGCGACCGCGTCCGCTACGGCGCGCGCGTCACCGGCGTCTCCCGGGCCGGCCGCGACCGGATCGTCGACGCCGACCGCGAGGCCCAGCCCTTCGTCCTGCACGTCACCCACGCCGACGGCCGCGAGGAGCGGATCCTCGCCCGCGCCGTGATCGATGCCTCCGGCACCTGGACCTCTCCGTCCCCGGCCGGCGGCAGCGGCCTTGCCGCCCTCGGGAGAAGGCGGCGGCCGACCGGATCACCTACCGCGTCCCCGACCTCAAGGACCCCGCCGTCCGCGCCCGCTACGCGGGCAGGCGCACCGCCGTGATCGGCTCCGGCGCCTCCGCCTTTACCGCCCTCGCCCACCTCGCTGACCTGGCCAAGGCCGACGACGGCACGGGCACGCACGCGATGTGGATCCTGCGCCGGGGCATCTCCGGCTCCACCTTCGGCGGCGGCACGGCCGATCAGCTGCCCGCCCGCGGCGCACTCGGCCTGGCGGCGAAGGCCGCCGTCGACGACGGCCACGCGGACGCGGTCACCGGCTTCCGGACCGAGGCGATCGAGCGGGCGGACGACGGCCGCCTGGTCCTGGTCGGCGAGGACGGCCGCCGCCTGGACCCGGTCGACGAGGTGATCGTGCTGACCGGCTTCCGCCCCGACCTGTCCTTCCTCGACGAG
This sequence comes from Streptomyces viridosporus T7A, assembly GCF_008704515.1. Lineage (NCBI taxonomy): Bacteria > Bacillati > Actinomycetota > Actinomycetes > Kitasatosporales > Streptomycetaceae > Streptomyces > Streptomyces viridosporus. Next base: position 137,185 of record NZ_CP023700.1, on the reverse strand, counting down.
CTGCGCCTGGGTCTGGACGAGCGCCTCCAGGCCCCGGTCGATCTGGCTCCGCTGATCGACCCCAACCAGCACTCCTGCGGCACCGTCTACCCGCACGGCCACCGCGAACTCGCCCACCCCGAACAGGGCATCTACCTGGTCGGCATGAAGTCCTACGGCCGCGCCCCCACCTTCCTCGCGATGACCGGCTACGAGCAGGTCCGCTCCGTCGCCGCCGCCCTCGCCGGCGACCTCGACGCGGCCGACCGCCTCGAACTCACCCTCCCCGAGACGGGAGTCTGCGGCGGCGCCGGCCTGTTCGACACCCCCGACGCCACTCAGGCCGACGGCGGCGGCTGCTGCGCTCCAGTACCGCAGCTGGTCCGGCTCGGCGCGCCGGCCACGACACCGGCCGCCGCTGAGGAGGCTGCTGCGGGCGGTTGCTGCGGCTCGTGACCAACCTCACCACTCAGACGAGCGGGGCCGCGACCGGAACAGGGGACCGGTCGCGGCCCCGCGCCGCCCTGCCCGCCCTCTGCGTCACACAGATCACCAGCTGGGGCATCGTCTACTACGCCTTCCCGTGCTGAACCCACAGATCACCTCCGCGACCGGCTGGCCGGCCGGAGCAACGACAGCCGCCTTCTCACTCGGCTTGGTCGCCTCCGCGTTCGCGGGCATTCGCGTGGGCCGGATCCTCGACCATCGGGGCCCGCGCACGGTCATGACTGCCGGATCCATCCTCGGCACCCTGAGCCTGATGATCGTAGCCATCGCCCCGAACCTGCCGGTGTTCTTCGCCGGTTGGTCACTGGCCGGACTCGCGATGGCCTCCACCTTCTACCAACCCGCCTTCGCCGCGCTCACCCGCTGGTGGGCCCCCGACCACGTCCGCGCCCTGACCATCGTCACCCTCGCCGGCGGCCTGGCCTCCACCATCTTCGCCCCTGTCACCGCGGCGCTTGCTGAGCAGTTCTCCTGGCGCGGCACGTACCTGGTGCTCGCCGGGATCCTCGCCGCCGTCACCATCCCCGCCCATGCCCTCGCCCTCGGCGCACCGTGGCCCGACGCACCGCCCGCCCCAGCGCACGGCGGCGACAGCGCGGACATCGTGGCCAGGCGCCAGCCGTTCTGGGTGCTCGCGGCCGCCCTGACCCTCTCGGCCTTCGCGGTCTCCGCCGTCCTCGTCGCCCTGGTCCCGCTCATGATCGAACGCGGCTACACCACCACCCAGGCCGCCTGGGCCCTCGGCCTGGGTGGCGCCGGACAGACCCTCGGCCGCACCCTGTACGCCACGCTTGCCCGCCGCACCAGGCCAGCCACACGAACGACCGCACTGATCGGGCTTGGCGGAGTCACCACCGCGGCCCTGGCCGTGGTGTCCGAGCCGTACGCAGCGCTGGTGGTCCTCTCGGTCGCAGCCGGAATGGTCCGCGGCAACCTGACCCTGCTGCAAGCCACCGCTATCACAGACCGATGGGGCACCACCCATTACGGGCGCCTGTCCGGACTGCTCGCCGCGCCGACGACCACCGCCTCCGCGCTCGCCCCGTTCGCAGGCGCGGCACTCGCCGCGCCCCTCGGCGGCTACGCCCACCTGTTCGGCGTGCTCGCCGTCGTGGCCCTGGTCGCCGCGCTCGTGGCACCGTGGACGAAGCCACACAACATCACTCCGGCATCAAAAATGCGCAGCTGACTGTGCCTTTGTGCGTCCGGCCAGCTGGTTACAGGACCGGCCAAAGCGGCGTCACGCCCGCACCCCGTCCAGTCCGGCATGCGTACGGTAAGCCTGGCTCTCCGGCAGGGGTACTACTGACAGCATCAGCGGCCTCGGCAAAGAGCCACTGAACATCCTCTTGATCGGGAGAGGAGATAAGCGCTACCGTCACCCTTTACTTTGCGTCACAGGAAAAGCACGGGCTGCGATTGGGTGGGTCTGTGAGCTGGGGGGTGCCGTGCAAGGTCATGTGGCGATGGCGGCCGGGGTACCGCCGATCAGTTTCACGACTCATCAGACCCGCACAGGCAGCATGGGCGGCGCCCGCGAAGATTTCGAGAAGATGATCGTCGAACTCGCGGGGGCGACGATGCCCAACGTTCGCGTGATCGCTGCGAACCCCGGCGACTGGGGCGTCGATGCGTTCGTCGGTGACTTGGGCGGCTCCATCACGGTCTGGCAGGCTAAATACTTCCATCCCGTCACCGCCAAACCGCATCAGGCAAGGATCAAGGCGTCCTTCGAATCGCTGATGAAGCAGGCGGCCGAGCATGGGCACACCGTGCAGATGTGGGTGCTGTGTATCCCGTCGAGCATGGACGGACCGACGGCGAAGTGGTGGGACAGGTGGAAGAAGGACCAGGAGCGTAAGCACAGCCTGGTGATCGACTTGTGGGACGAGACCGAACTCACCCGCAGGCTTCGGGCCCCGGAAGCAGACCATGTGCGTCGGGCCTACTACGAGCCGTACACGGCAGCGCCGATCGTCGAAGACGAGGCGCGCCTAATGGTGGAAATGGATGAGGACAAGGCGGTGGCCTTCGACTCGGCGCTCTTCGTCAGACAGATGAGGGAGGCCGGGCACGTCGAGCTCGACGGCGCCAAACGCCAGTTCTTCAACGCTGACCTGGTCGCGCGGGAAATCGCCCACAAGGGAGTGCCTGCGGAGGTCAACGCTCTGGTGTCCACCGACGCCACCCTTCACGGCGTGTGGGAGGCCCGGTTCAACGAATGCTGCGCGGAAGACAATCTTCGCAAGTTGCACGGTCTGGTCTGGGCTGATGTCCGGGCCGAGCATCCACAGCTGCCCAAGCAGCTCAGGCTCGAGGTAGCGCACGCCTGGGGGCTGGTTCACCGGCTCGTGGACAACAGGAAGGCCGGCTGGGTCAAGCACTGGCGCAGCATTGCCGCCACGCATCCTGAAGCCGAGTCGGCGCCTGCCCACCAATTCCAGCACGAGTCCCCGACTGACGGTGAGGAGTCCTCGTGGATGCCGACCGGCCCGTAGTCATGCCGGAGGACGAGGTCCAGTTCCGGCTGGCGCAGCTCCTCCTGCTCATGAACGCCATGGACAATCACAAGCACCCTGGCGCGACCCTTGAGCGCATCGGGTACTACGACTTCCTCTCCGCGAACCCCTTCCTCGTGGTGGAGCCGGACAGCCGAGAAGCATCTCTTCTGCGCCTGGCAGGCTTCGACCCGCAGGTGCTGTCATACGCCTCTTCAGGACAGCGCTTTACCAGTCGCCGCGAGCGGATCCAGCACGACCTGAGCCTGCTTGTGGCCTACGGCTGCTGCACCGTCAAAAACGAGCAAGGGGGCCTCGTCTACGGCATCACGTCCGCGGGCAGGGAACTGACGGCTCACCTCACCGCGACCTACGCGAGGTCCTTCACCACCGCGGCCGAAGTGGTGGTTGGAAAGCTACGGCGACTCAGTGACGCCCGCCTACGCAGGGAAACTGCTAGCTGGCTGCGCGTCGACGGCAGCAGCCGGCCCGCCGCCGTTCTCGCCAGTGTCCTTGCAACCGTGGACGACGGCAGAGCGGTACTCCAGCCACGTGAACAGTCCTATGCGGAGGAAGACCGATGACCGAAGCACAGGGCATCCGCGTACGACGTCTACGTCTGGTGGGCATCGGCCGTAACTACGACGTCGACTTCACCACAGAGGGCCGGGTCCAAGACCTCTCCGTCATCTCCGGAGCCTTCAGCTCCGGCAAGACAGCCGTCCTCGAGTTCGTCGCCTACGGCCTCGGTGCCAAGAACCACCCCCGGCACCCCGAAGTCCTCCGCAAGGTGCGCTCGGCCCTGCTGGAAGTTGAACTCTCCGGCGACACCCACGTCATCGAACGCGCCATAGGCGAGCCCTCCACCGTGGCCTTCGTCCGCCGCGGACAGCTGGACCAGCCATCCCTGTCGCCCCCTGAACGCCGGGACATCGCACCGGCTGGCGCCCCCCAAAGCCTCTCCTCGCTCCTGCTGAGCCACTGCAAACTGGAAGGCGTAGAGCTACGAGAAGCGCCGACCAACGCGGAATCACGGACCGACCCGCTCAGCATCCGCGACCTGATGTGGCTGGCCTTCCTCCCTAACGAACGCGTCGCCGACAAGAACTTCCTCTTCGAGAACAGCCCACCGCGCAAGCACAAGCTGCGCCAGGTCGTCGACGTCGTCTTCGGGGTCCACGACGACCGGGCCGTGGAACTCGGCTCGCGCATCAAACAGCTCGAGGGACGACTCAACCGCTCCCGCGGCGAGCTGGCCGCCGCCACCGCCTTCGTCGCCGAACAGAATGCTGAAACAGCCAACGAACCGTCAACGCGCCTCAATTCCGAGCGCGAACTGACTTCGATCACAGCACAGATCGAAGAACTCGATCAGCAGGCCCGCGCTGCGACCAGCTTCGCCGAAGAGCTACGCCAGACCTACCGGAGCGCTGCCCAGAACGCCCGCACAGCCTCCGCCGTTTTGCGCGATCGCGAAACACAACTCGCCCGCATGCTTCCCCTGCGGGCCCAGTACGCCGACGATCTCCTCAAGCTCGGCATGCTCGCGCAAGCGCGACGGCTCTTCGACCCACTCCGCGTCCGCACGTGTCCCGCCTGCCTGCACCCGCTGTCTGCCTCGCCCCATGTCATCGAGGGGCACTGCAGCATGTGCGACCACGACCTTCCGGCCACACCAGACCTGACCCTTGGCGCTGCTGCCGACAGCCGTCTCGACACAGAAAATGAGCAACTGGACGTCGCAGCTGAGATCCGCTCGACGAAGGCCCGACTTAAAGAAATCACCACGTACATCGAGGAACTCGACGCTTCGCTGGCCTCAGCTAAGCAACGGGCCCACACTGCCGGTCTGGAAGAACAACGTGCGGCAAAGGCCCTCGACGAAGCCACCTCACCAACCGTCTCCACCTTCCTCGCGGCCAGAGACGAACTGCACCGCCGCAAAGAGGCAGTCACGCGTCAGATCGACCAGCTGAACACCGCTTCCAAACTGCAAGAAAGCTTGGCTAAACGGGCCGGACTCGTGAACCGGCAAGAAGCTAACCTTGGCCGTCTGCGCGAGGAACTCGCACAACTGGGTGACGCCACTCAGGACCGAAATGATGTGCTGCGCAACATCAGCTCGCGGTTCGCACGTCTCCTTGCAGAGTGGCACTACCCCAAACTCAGCCAAGCCCATGTAGGGACTGATCTGACTCCGTTTGTACGTGGCGAGCCTTACCAAGAGGCCTCTTCAGGAGCCAGGACACTGATCACCCTCGCCTGGCAACTGGCCGTCTTTGAGACAGCTTTCGAGAGCGGAGCCGCGCACCCTGGCTTCCTCATGATCGACAGCCCGCAGAAGAACCTTGGACACGGCACCGGCAGAGACACCCTCATCGCCGACGCTGTCAGCACCGACGACTTCTACCGGCACCTCACACAATGGCTGGCACACCATGGCAACGGCGCGCAGATCATCGTCGCTGACAACAGCCCACCAGACCTGATCGACGACCGTGTAATCGTCCGCTACACCCGCGACGAGAGCCAGCCGCCTTACGGACTGATCGAGGATGAGACGGGCTGAAAGTAGGACCGTCCGAATCCGCGGAAGGCCGCTGACGCCTTTCCCTGCCCCGGCCGTCGGGTCCCCGGCGGCCGGGGCCGAGGCAGTAAGTCAATCGGGATTCACGCCCAGACCCGCCGTTCGACCGCTCAATGCCTTGACCCAATCTGGCGTCATGCCCATTCGATGCCCAGCTCCCGGAGCGCGGCCCTGTCCAGGAGCGATCTTTCTGAGCAGCAGATGGGGCCTTAGCCTGCACTGATCATTTTGTGATGCGTTCGCGGGTGGGTGATCGTGGGGCGTCAGTAGGGCAGTGACTACGGGAGCGCTGGGCTGGGGTAGGGGGTTCTGACCTGCGGATTCGTCAGGCAGGCTGGGTGGATGATCAGGTCGTGTCATCTGCATTGCGTACGGTTCAGGTTCAGTGATCATTGGTATGCGGAGGTGCTCGGGCGAGTTGTCTGCCGTCATTGATTCGAGCGCCTTCGTGAGCAGGCGGCAGCCGTGCCGTAGCAGTTTTTCTGTGGTTGCCGGCGGGATCAGGTGCGGTTGGTTTTGACGCGGGTGAGTTGTTGTTGGACGGCCGGTTCATGGCCGGGGCGTAGGCCGACTGTCTGGCTGTATTCGCGCCATTGGGTGAGGTCGGTGGTGCGGGGCTGGCGTTCGCCGAACAGGCCGAGGATCAGGGTGGCGTCGAGGGTGCGCAGGCGTTGTTCGAGCCAGTCCCGCCGGATGAGGAGGGCGTCGACGGTTCCGGTGGGCCGGTGGCCGGTCAGGGCCCGCGCGACCCGGGAGCCGTCGCTGGTGTACCAGTCGCCGTTGTCGGGGCCGCGCGTGAGGCCTGCGCCGTGCAGGAGCTGGTGGGAGGGCAGTGACAGGGCGACGGGTGCGTCCAGGGAGCAGTCGTGGCCGCTGGCGCTCCAGTTGTACTCCTGGACAGCCGGCACCGCGTGCAGGGGCCGACCGTCGGTGTCGCAGGCGACATCGCGTGAATCTGTGTCGGATTGCGGGTCGGTGGCGTCCGTGCTCGCCGGACGGCTCCAGCGTTCGGCGAGCTCGTGCAGCTGCTGTTCCCGTGTAGAGCTCTGGGCGAGTCCGAGCTCGCCCAGGAGATCGTCGAGGTACTCGCTCGCTTGGGTGGCATCGTCACCGGTCATGGCCCTGCGCCTGCGGCCGGCGGGCGATCGCGGTGCGGGGGAGGAGGCCGACGGCGGTCTGTCGGTGTCGGCGCCGTAGTCGATGAACCGCATCTCGTTGTCCCGGCCGTCCCGCTCGGGGACGTGCCGGGGGATGTCGGCCAGGTAGATGCCGTGCCAGGAGGGGATCTCGGGCATCCAGCGGCCCATGAGGGTGCGTGGGGCGAGGAAATCCATCGCGGGCTCGTAGTGGGCTTTCTCCAGCAGCCAGCTGTGGATGAGGTGCCACTGTTCGGCCTGTCCCTTCCACTCGGGCCCGCCGACGCTGTCTGCGACGTACTCGTACAGGACGACCCACTGCTGGCCCTGGTCGTCTTCGCGTACTGCGAGCGTGCCGAGATCGGGCAGCCCGGTGTCCTGTTGCAGCCAGTCGGCGAGCTGGTCGGATGCCGGCAGCACGGGCGGCGGGGGCTCCCACCGACCGTCGGGAGCTGTGAGGGGAAACGTGGCGTGAGCGGCGTTCGCCGCGGCCGTGTTCTCGTGCTCAGTTGTTGAGGTCGGGGAGAGCGGGTGCGCGGCAGGGGGCAGGGTGGGGTCGATGTCGAGGAGCAGCAGGGCTGCGGCGCCTGGATACTGTGCCGGGTCACCGGCGTGCGCCTGGATCATGTGCCGGTGGTTGGCGAGGCGTTCAACCAGCGCGTGCAGGCCCAGCCACTGGTACTTCTTGCCGATGCGCTCGGCCTTGTGCCCCTCGCGTCCGCGGCCGGCGCCGCGCATGTTGTCGAAGGCGGCGAACCGTTCCGGGGTCCATCCGCGCTGTGCGGCGTTGTCGAAGATCCAGCGGCTGGCCCAGTCCTTGTCCACCGGCGTGTCCGCGAGCTGCTCCTCGCGCGTCGGCGGCTGTGCGCACTGCTCAAGCAGCCGCTGCTGTTGGCCCGTCAACACGCGGCGGGCACGCCAGCATTCGCTCAGCAGCCGGGTGACAGCCTGGGGTGTACCCAGTGCGTCGCGTACGGATGCGGGCAGGCTCTGGGCGAAGCCCTCCACCTTGTCGGGCACCAGCAGCGGGGGCTGTTCACGCCGCTGGTAGGCCGGTGCTGGGGCGGGCGTGGCCAGGGGCAGCTGGCTGAAGGTTCTGACAGCCGGCTTGACTTCGTAGCTCGTGAAGTCCGCCAGGCCCAGCAGGGAGGCGCGCAGACTTCCCCACAGCCGCTCGTCGTGCGCGTCCCGTGACGGGTAGCGGGCGTCGATGGTCTCCTCGCCAGGTGCCGGGCCGGGGTGGGGGCAGGGGTGGGGGTGGGCGCAGCGGGCGGCGTCGTCCTCGGAGATGAGGCCTGCCTCGAACGAGTCCTGGACCACGCGGGAGGCGGCGTCGCACAGCAGGGCGTTGACGGACGCATGGGCGGGGGAGCTGACATCGCCGTAGACGTGGGCGAGCAGACGTCTGGCCACGTCTGCCAGCAGGGTGTGATGGCCGGTGCTTGCGCGGGTGCGGGCCACTACGCCGCGCGCCACGACGGCGAGCCGTTCGAAGACGTAGGGGTCATCGATTGCACGGACATCGGTGTGAAGGAATCGGTCCAGCAGCCTGGTGAGGACCTGCGGGTAACCCAGCAGCAGCTGCACCAGCGCCTTGGTGACCCGATCCCGCAGGAAACGGTTGGAGGATGTGAGCGTCCACACCAGGGTGGTGGCGGCCAGTCGCACCACCTCCTCCTCCGAGGGTTGATGGGCCACCGCCGCCATGCTGGTGCTGCCCGCGCGCCGCGGTGCCCACGGTGCGGCCGCCGCCGCAGGCGAGGGGCGCAGCTGCGGTGGCGTGGGCAGTTGCTCGGCCCAGCGCAGCAGGCGGTGCAGTGGCCCGGACCGGTCGAGCACGTCGTAGATCGGGATGCCCCACTTGACGTCCCGATCCGCCGGCGCCATCGCGCACAGCGTCCGGTGCAGGTGGTCGGCGTTGAGGAGGTGCTCCGTCTGGGCACTCACGCCCATTGTTGCCTCCAGAACCATCGGTCCCAGGTCGAACTGGTCGGCTGCCTGCTCAAGCAGGGCGGCGGTCCGCCTGCCGACACTACGGGCGTCGCGCAGCGCCAGCGTGCGTACCAGGCTCACATACAGTGCGAACCTGTTGCGCACGCTGTGACCATCGGTGTCGGCGTCCTGGCCGGCGCCGAGGAGGTCGATCAGCTCGCGGCCGGTGCGTTCGGCGAGCAGCACGGTGGCCGCCTCCACCAGGTTCGGGGAAGCCGCCTCCAGCCAGGTCCGCAGCGGCGATTCGGGGGCCAGCGTGCCCGTAGCGGCGGCGGCCTCCACCTCGGCGGCGTGCTCGGCGAGCATCGCGTCGACGATGCGGTCATCGCTGAAGGCCTGGTAGCCGAACCCGTATCCGGCTTCCGGCTGCCCGTCGACGGTGCGGAAGCGCTCGCTGGCCAGTACCCCGTGCGCCACCATCTGCCCGAGCAGCGTGTCCGGCCACCGGGTCAGGTGCGGGGCGAACGGCGCGGTGATCTCCCGCACCTGCTGCTGGGACAGGACCTCCCGGCCGGCCCTGGCCATCTGCCAGGCCAGTTCCTTCACCGCTCGCTGCACCACCCGCTCACCCACATCCAGGTGCAGTGCCAGGTGGATCTGGTGGGCCCTGCGCTGAAGGAAGCTGTCGAACACTGCACTGCGGTGCTGGGTGCGCGCGGCGATGCCCCGCTGCTTCTCCGGCAGGGCCTCCAGGCTCTCGCAGTACAGCTTCACAAACAGCGGGTTGGAGAAGGCCGGCGCGAGGAGAGGCGTGCGCGGCAGCGCCGACGGCGCCTTTTGCAGGTAGCTTTCCAGCGCCTCCACCTCATGCCCGGCGAACCCCGGATGATCCGTACACGGCACGTGATGGGCCGACACGTCAGCCGGCAGTACCACGTCCTTGAGGGAGGACCGGCACGAAACCACCACCGCCACATGGTCATACGGTTCGGCCTGGGCCCACAGCTGCGGCAGCCGGCTGCGCCATCTGCCCGGCTCCTCCGCATCGTTGAGCGCGTCGATCATCAGCAGGAAACGTGTATCACTGGCAGCTCCGGCGGCATCCAGCGCCTGCAGCAGCACTGTATGCGACACATCCCCCAGGCCCAGCTGCCGTGCGATCTCCGTCAGCGGATCCTCGGCCGCCATCAGCTCACCGAAGACGGTCACAGCTGGCCTGCCGGCCTCAAGCGCCCGGCGCGTGGCATCGACCAGCAGATGCGTCTTGCCCTGTCCCGCTTCGCCCAGCAGCACCCACGCCTTGGCTTCTGCGGCGCGTGCCTCGTCCGACCTGCACAGTGCGGACAACCGGTCGAGCGTGATCAGCAGAGACCGGATCGGGTCCGTGTCACCGGCCCGCTTGTCCTCGTCGCCGCTGACGAGCTCGAACCACTCCCGCTGCGCCTGCCGGACGTCAAAGACCACCTCGGAGGCCCTCTCAGCCGCCATGGCCATGCGCTCTGCGGGCAGACCCGCCGCAGTGACCGACTCCACCGCCAGGTGCAGCTCATCAGCGATATGTGACAGCCGGGCGAGCTGGCTCTCCACTCTGACCGCCACGGACGCAAGCTGCCCGGCATCCGCATCGCGCGCTGGCGCGGACCGTGACTGCCACGCGAACTGCGCGTCGGACACGGTCGTGCGGAAGATCTCCACGCGCTGTTTAACGTGCTCGATCAACGATCCCGCCATGGCGCAGGCGTCCAATGTCGAGGCGACCGGCAACGGGATGTGATGCTGGGGCGTATAGCGGTCGCTGGCGATACGAGCCGCGCGTTCGAACTGCTCCTTCAGCCACTCGGCGCCCAGGGCACGCCGCTGGAAGAAGAACCACAGGCGGCCCTCGTTTCCCGGGGCCAGCAGCTGCTCCAGCAGTTCCCCACTGCCCAGGAGTTCCACCTCGATGTCCCCGGTCCCCTCCAGCTGCCTCTTCCAGCCGGCGACTGCCTGCTCCCACCTCTGACGGGCGCCCACGACCGGCTTGCCCTTGTGTAGATGCGCGGGATCCGGCAGGTCGATGCACACCATGAACACCATGCGCGTCACGTTCCGGCGGGGCCGGTTTCTCCCCACGGCCTTGAGACTTTCCCGCGCTAGGGGTAGAAGATCATCAAGCTCGTGCACATACTTCACCTGAAAGCCGTGCACCCGCCCGTCCGGCGCCAGGTTGTACCACTCCACCCCGCCGTCCGGCGCGGCCGTCTTGATCGTCCGCCAGCCAGGCCGAGCAGGCTCCCGCAGTTGGAAACACAGCTCCTCGAAGGCACGGTCCTGACTCCCCGCCCAGGACCGGATGCTCCGCCAGTCAACCGGGTCGGCCTGTCCGTAGGACAATGCAGCTCTCCTGCACTCGCGTTAGACAAAGAGGTCGAGCAGCTTATGCGATGAAAGGGGGCCAAGAAAGGCGGACGAGGGGAAACCGTTCGTCGGTATGCGGCGGCGCTCGGACGAGCCACCTGCTTGAACTGGACTGCGATGCTCGGACGTTGGCCTCTGTCGCCGGTGCTGACGATCATGTGATTCCCGGGCTCCGGGGACACGTCCGTGAGTTCGCCTCGGGTTACAGGCCGTCGGCCCATGCGGGGACGGGGTAGGTGTGGGTGTCGCCGAGGGCGAGGCGGAGCGGGCCGTAGAGGCGGTGGGCGAGGCTGGGGGAGAGGTCTTCGATGGCGAGGGCCGCGGCGGCGAAGCACACGGTTTTCTGTTCGTCTGAGAAGTCCCGTACGCGCTTGCCGTGGATGCGGGCTGCTCGGCCCAGTGCTGCTTCCGTGTGCTTGATCAGTGCGTTCTTCAGCGTGGCCCGGTCGGCGGTCGCGGCGAGGTCCTGTGCCTCATACCAAGCGGGGTCTTCGCGATCGGTCGGCCATGCCTTGTTGTAGGAGCGGCGCAGGGTGAGGATCTCGTCCCAGGTCAGCTTCTCCAGTCGGGTGAGCAGTGCTGCCGCTGTGCGCCCTTGGGGGCCCAGCGCCCACCAGGCCGGTACCCGGAACCATATCTTCTGGCTCCAGGTCCGTCCCGAGTGCTCCTCGTCGTCGTTCGGGACCAGAGTGAAGATCCACAGCCCGAACGGGATCTCGATCGTGAACGGCAAGGAGCTGGCACCTGATGCATGTGGTGCTGCGCGGTGCCATGGCTGCTTGCGACGCCGTAGCGGTATGCCGGGTGTTTCTTCGATGAGGATGCTGCGGCGGTCGCGCAGGGAGGCGGCGTAGTCGACGGGGTCGTCGTCGAAGCCGCGGCCTGAAGGGCGTGTGACCTTCCAGCCCCAGTCGGCCGGCAGACGGTTCGGGTCCACTCCCGCGGCTGTCCAGTCCTCCCACCCAAGGCCAGGCACTGATTCCCCTCCGTGACGATGCTGGGGTCCCATCTTGGAGCACCCCGGTGTGGGCGTGCCGTGCGGGCGCCCACACCCACCGGACCCGCAGCCGAAGGCCCCGGTCTCCAGCCGCCCGCCTTCGGCCAGCCCTCCCCGGCGCTGCTCGCCCACGCCGACCGCGGCTACGCCCGCTTCCTCACCCAGGCCGCCCCGGACGACCGCGCCAGCGACCACGGCCGGGGCGACGCGGCGAGGCACCGGTGAGCGACACCTACACCGTGCTCCACGACTCCCACGACCTGGTCGCCGCCGAACTCCCTCTGGACCGCGCCCCGTACGAAGCGCTCGTCACCGCCGTCCTCGCGTGGCAGAACCCGAACCTCACGTCCCGCGACTACGAGCAGATCGCCCTCCAGCTGACCGGGCACGCCCGCGCGGTCGCCGCCGACGTCCAGCGCCACGCCGTCACCCTGCCGAGGAACGATGGCCGCGGCGCCCTCGCCGAAGTCATCCTCCGCGAAGCCGCTGGACGTCTCTCCGTACCGATCCAGGGAGCCGCCCGCTGCGCCCAGAACCGCGCCCGTCTCGTCGAGCGTCCCGAGGCGGTTGCGGCATGATCGAGGCCGGCCGATTCCCTGGAGGCTCCGGCGTGGCATGGTCCGAACACGTGGTGGTGCGAGACGGTGTCCGGCTTGCCTGCCGGGACTGGGGCGGGCCGGGACAGCCCCTCGTGTTGCTGCACGGCCTGGCCGGTCACGCGGGTGAATGGGACGTGCTGGCCGGGCGCTTGAGCTCCCGGTATCGGGTCGTCGCGGTCGACCAGCGCGGGCACGGCGCCAGCCAGCACCGCCCGCGGGACGTCTCCCGTGCCGCCTACGTCGCCGACGTCATCGCCGTTGTCGATCAGCTGGCGCTGCGGCACCCCGTCCTGGTCGGCCAGTCGCTGGGCGGGCACACGGCCATGCTCACCGCCGCCGCACAGCCCGGGCGCGTCCGCGCTCTTGTGCTCGTCGAGGCCGGCCCCGGCGGTGCAAACCCGGACGGCCCCGTGGACATCGGCGACTGGCTCGACTCATGGCCGACACCGTTTCCCTCACGCGAAGCGGCAGCCGCGTTCCTCGGCGGCGGACCGGTCGGCGCGGGCTGGGCGGCCGGGCTGGAGGAACGCGCGGGCGGATGGTGGCCTCGCTTCGACCGGGACGTGATGGTCCGCTCGCTGGCGGAGAACGCCCGGCGTTCCTTCCGGCACGAGTGGGGGCAGGTCGCGTGTCCCACCCTGGTCGTCCTGGCCCAGTCCGGCTTCATCCCGGCGCGGGAAGCCGACGAGATGTTCCGGCAGCGACCCGCTACCATGGCTATGAGCATCCCCGGCACCGGTCACGACCTGCACTTGGAAGAGCCTGAGATCCTGCACACCGCGCTCGCGGACTTCCTCGAGAGCCTCGCCTGAAACTCCTGCGCGGTCACAGCGACACCAAAGCCAGACCCCGCACATAGCCATCGATCCACAGGTCTTGACAATTACTCGCTTTGCTCCTTGATTCCGATGAGGCGGTGATCGCTACGGCGACCGCCACGGCGCGTGTGATCCCTCTGGGCTGCGCACGAACCGCGGCGTAAGGCATCAGGTCAGGGAGGCCAAAAGATCATTCCATCATCGGCCTTCCGAGCCTGCGGCTGCCAGGATGCGGTCCACTACACCGCTGATGTCCGGCGCAACGATGTCGGGCTGTGGGCCCAGTGGGCTCAGCACCGCCCCCGGTCGGCTGACGAAGGCCGCCTTGCATCCCGCGCTGAGGGCTCCAGTGACGTCCCACGAGTGAGCGGCCACCAACCGCACGTCCCCGGGCTCGATGCCGAAGGCGTCGGCGACGCTGAGGTAGGGCTCGGGCGCGGGTTTGAGGCGGCGCACGCTGTCGGCCGAGATCACACGGTCGAACAGGTCACGGATCCCCGCGTTCCGCAGCTGTGCCTCCCCCACCCTCTCGACGGAGTTGGTCAGCGTCACGACCCGCAAGGGCGAGTCCGCCAGTCTCGCCAGTGCTGCCGGGACCTCGGGATGCGGAGGCAGCGAGCTCATCAGCTCCACCGTCCGTGCCGCTTCCCCATCCGTGAGCGGCACTCCCTCGCGGCGCGCGAGCATGTTTAGCGCCGCACGCTGTGCCGTTGTGTAGTCCACGTACGAGCCGGTCAGGCCCCCTACAAACACAAGCTGCAGCATGAGCGTGAACCACTGCTGGCGCACCGCCGCCGAGCCGAACAGTTCCTGGAACGGCTTGTCGAGAGCACGCAGATCGAGCAGCGTCTCGTTCACGTCGAAGGCGATCACTTCGGCCATGGAATCCTCTCCTGCGCCGGGATTCACGTCGGGCAGGCAGAGTCGGGGCGGGGCGGCCGCGGACCTCCCGGATGCCGCTCCGCGCCGACCCGGCGACCGGACGGATGGGCCGACGCCCGGGCTCGGCGTCGAGGGTCGTGCGGAAGCCGACCGACTCTCGAGAAGGAGAAAGCACAGCCGGTCGATCGTACGGTCAGGTTCAGGAGAACGCCGAGTGCCGGTCTGAGAGCAGCGCGCGGTCCTCGACAGGGGAAGCGCTCAAACCGTTATCCCGTAAGGTCTGCCTGTCTTCCATGCTGCATGCCCGTTCCCATATCCGCCATCGGTCGGTGTGATCGTTTATCGGTGGGGCCGCCCCAGAACTTGTGGGTGACCGTGGCGCCCGGGGAGTCGTTGCGCTGATCATGGATGACGACGAGCACCTCGGCCCGGATGAGAGCGGGCACGCGCCGGTGGATCCCATGGCCCAGCGGCTGGCGTTGCTGACCCTGGAGGAGGCGTATGATCTGCTGCGGCTGCTGCTGACGGTGGCGCAGCAGGAGGGGCCGATGTCGCCGGAGGCGGACCGGCTGGCGAAGGAGATCGCCGCGCGCATCCCGTCGGAGAACTGAGGGCTCCCCAGACAAGGAGTCGGCGTACCGGCCGCCGGCGGCGCATCCCTTGTCGCCCGGGTCGGGGTACACCTCCACGGCCCGCGCCGACGAACCCCGAGGTGACCCAGGGCACGACCCAGAATGCAACTGGCGGACCGGTCGCGACGTACCCCGCGCGCGTGGGAGGCTCCCCCGGTGAGCACCCTTCGACGCCCTCTCGGCACCGGCCCGAGCACCACCAGGAGCACGCCGACGACGGACACGGCCCTGCGGCTTCTGCCCGTCGAGCGGATCGAGCCCGCCGCACTCCTGGACGACGGCGAGCGCCCGGACGTGGCCGAGCGGAACGGCCGGCGGACCCTCGGGCACGGCATCGCGCGGACGCCGTAGGGCGAGCACGTCATCCCGTTGGATACTCCGCCGCGCCCGGCCGGGGCCGAGCCAAGTTATCGGCGAAGACCATCTTCGGGTTTTTGGCCGGGGCCGCCGGTGAGTCCTCCCTCGTAACGTGGAGACACCGTGACGGAAAGGGACACTCCCACGTGTAAAAGGTTTCGCTCGGTAAGATCTTGACGGGGCCTCAGGCCTTGAAAGCGGGTGCAGCGGGAACCGGGCAGAGGCGGCATCCGGCCGGTCGCTGGTGAGGGCTTGAACCCGGTCGGCGGGGCAGGCGGGGACACGGAAGACGAGGAGCAGCGGTGGAAGCCACATCGATGACGCTGCACGGGCTGTTCGGACCGGACCAGCGTCTTGTCGTCCCGGTCTTCCAGCGGCCGTACGTCTGGACCGAGGACAGGAATTGGCGCCCGTTGTGGGAGGACGTCACTGCCCTGGTCCGTCGGAGGCTGGCGGGGGAGGAGGTCCATCCGCACTTCCTCGGCGCCGTGGTGCTGGATCAGATGCCGACCCCTACGGGGTCGATGCCTGCCCGGCAGGTCATCGACGGCCAGCAGCGGCTGACGACGCTGCAGGTCCTCCTCGCGGCGGTACGCGACGTGGCAAGGGAGCTCGACGTCCAGGACAGGTACGTGCGCGCGCTCGCCAAGCTCACCGCCAACGACGATGACATGACGGACGACCCGCACGCGGTCTACAAGGTGTGGCCCACCAACATCGACCGGGTGCCCTTCCGCGCAGTCGTGGACGGTGGGCCGCGGCGGTCCGTCGACGTCGCCGCCCCTGCTGCTCCGGGTGCCTCGGCGATCGTCCAGGCGTACCGGTTCTTCCGCGACCGCACCATCGAGTGGGCACGGGAGCTGATGTACGAGAGCACCGTGGACGAGGGCTTCGACGCCTTGGTGCGCGTGCTGCGGGACAAGTTCGAGCTCGTCGTTATCGATCTCAAGCCCGAGGACAACGCCCAGGTCATCTTCGAAGCGCTCAACGACCGCGGCACCCCGCTGCAGGCCTCCGACCTCGTCAAGAACCTCGTCTTCCAAAAGGCGGAGGAACAGGGGCTCCCGGTGGAGGAGCTCTACCGGGACGTGTGGGCGCAGCTGGAGACGCCCGACTGGCGCAAGGAGATACGGCAGGGAAGGCTGAAGCGCCCCCGGCTGGACGTCTTCCTCACGCAGTACCTGACCTGCGAACTCGCCGAGGAGGTACTGGCTCCCGAGCTCTTCTTGACCTTCCGCAGGTACCTCGCGGACTCCGAGATAGCCCTGGTCGACGTGATGCGGCGCATGGTGGACCGGGCAGGTGCCTACCGGCGGCTGACGGCCGAGGAACAGCCGGCCACCCCGGAGGGCCGATTCCTGCACACCGTCGGTGTCCTGGACGCCAACACCGTTCTGCCCGTACTGCTGTGGCTGGTCACCCGCTTCGACGAGGACGACCGGGCCGGCGCGATGCTGGCCCTGGACTCCTACCTGATGCGCCGCACGGTCTGCCGTCTGACGACGAAGAACTACAACCGGCTCTTCCTGGAACTGCTCAAGGAGCTGAAGGCCAAGGACGACCCGGCAGTGGTGACCGACTTCCTGCTCCGGCAGGACGCCGACTCCGGCTTCTGGCCCCGCGACCACGACATCCGCTACGTCTTCCGCTCGCATCCGCTGTACAAGCATCTCACCCGCACCCGGTTGCGGCTGCTGCTGGCCGAGCTGGAGGCCACGCTGTACTCGGGCAAGACCGAGCGGATCGTCCACGACGGGGAACTGACGATCGAGCACCTGCTGCCCCAGGCCTGGGAGGAACACTGGCCGCTTCCCGAGAGCGCAGGCCGCGGCAGCGTCGAGGCTCATCAGCGCCGGCAGATACTCGTCCACACGCTGGGGAACCTGACCCTGCTCACCCGCAAGCTCAACCCAGCAGTCTCCAACGGCCCCTGGGAGCGCAAGCGCTCCGACATCCTCCTGCACAGCGCGCTGTCGTTGAACCGTTCCCTGCCCGCGCAGTGGGACGAGGAGGCCATCCTGGCCCGGGCGGACCATCTGGCGGAGGCGTTCTGCCGGCGCTGGCAGCGCCCGGAGGGAGGGGCACCGGCCCTCTCGGTCGCAGACCTCCCGGCCCCCGGACTGGGGGCACAGAAGACCACGCCCGCCGGCAGGCCGGCGACGGTCAAGGTGCCCCAAGCCCGCCGTGACGTCGCCCGCCACATACGCGAGGCGTTCGCGGGTCTCCCGGTCGGGAGCGTCCTGACGGTCGCGCAGATAGTGGCAGCCCGCACCAGCCAGTACGAGGCCGGTGAGATCAGCGCCGGCGCGGTGGCCGCCAGACTCCGTGCCGACAACGTTCCCGGCATCCGGGCCGTCCCCGACTCCAGCCCGCTGTCCGCCCGCAAGATCACCTGACCCGTCCGTCGCTGCGGGGCCGCGGCCCCGCTCGCACCCGCGGCCGCGGTGCCGCCGCCGGGCCGGACGTCGGGGCAGGGGAAACGATCATTGCGGAGGTTCTGCCGGGGGTGGGTCCCGGTTCCCCGGGGAGAGGACCTGGTGCTGGGGCGTTTGCCATCTCCTGGTTGCCGGCGCTGCCCGAGGGGTCAGGGAGCGATGCCGCCGTGGTGTGAGCAGGT
The DNA here is from genome assembly GCF_008704515.1 of Streptomyces viridosporus T7A. Lineage (NCBI taxonomy): Bacteria > Bacillati > Actinomycetota > Actinomycetes > Kitasatosporales > Streptomycetaceae > Streptomyces > Streptomyces viridosporus. The sequence continues at coordinate 119,247 of NZ_CP023700.1, read as the reverse complement.
GCCCCGCCCGGTGGAACCGGAGATCCAGCCGTCGGCGCACACCGTGCCGGGAGGGACCGGGACCGGAGCGGTGGGAACGGCGGGCGGAGCGGACCGGGGTGCCCAGCAGTTGGTCTGCTCGCCGATCCACCACGCCTGCGGTGCGGCGGCGGGGCAGGCGCCGTACGGGGTGCCGGGGGGCACCAGGCCTTCACGGACGAACACCTCCATCGCCGCCTCCAGCGCCGACGGATCGCTGCTGGTCGGCTGCTCGGCATCGTCGGCGGCGAACTCCCGCTCCACCTTGATCAGGCGCACGGCCAGGCCTTTGCCGTTGTCCGGCCGCGCGACGAACACCTCGCCGGTTCCGTGGCTCTGCGCGGCCACCGTGCCCAGATGCGCCGTCTCGGTGGCGACCACATCGCCGTCGGCGGCGAGGAACTCCACGGTGACCTCATACCGGGCGTCCCGGTCCGGGTCGTCGTTGGTCGCCGTGATTTTCACGGTGCTCATGCCGGTGGCCTCGTCGGCGCACTCCAGGTCCCCCAGGTCGACGTCTTCGACGGGGCCGGCGTCGCGGGGAGGTGAGATGTCGACCGCGTACGCCGGAGGCGGGCACAGGTCCGGTTCCGCCTCGGGCGTGGCGGACTGAGCCGTGCAGCCCGTCACCGTCATCAGCACAGCGGCCAGCAGGCCCGCCGGCCGCGTGTTCTTCCCCATGGCTCCCCCGATCAAGACCCCGGCCACCCGCAGTCGACCAGACGATGGTGGCAGGTCTGGTGCTGCCTGTCTGGTGTCTCACCGTTGCTGATCTGGGGCGGTAGAGCGGTGAGGCGGCTGGTCCTCTGCCTACCAGCTGGTGACCGTCGGGAATCCCGGCTCTGACCTGCGGTACGGAGCACCCCCGCGTCGGCGGGGAGGACGATTCGGCCTCACACTCATGCGACCCCGGTGCGGAAGCGCAGAGGTCATGCCCTTCACCGGAGACTCCTCCGCACCCGACAGCGACGCGAACTGCTCAGCAAGGACAACGACCCCGGATACCGGCGAGTCACAGCGACCACCAGCAATACAAGCGCCGGCCGTCCGCCTGAGCGCGTTGAGCCAGTCCGATCAGGCTCTTCAGAATGCCGGCCGTGACATCGACGCTGATCCCGAGTTGCCGGAGTTCATCGGTCATTGACCACGGCTCGGCAAAGCGAACGAGGTCGTCCTGCGCGGCCGTGGCAAGGGCATAGACCAGGGTGTCCGACACGCTGACCACAAAGGGCGGGCCGTCTTCCGGCGACGACAGCAGTTCTCCGGACCGCGGGCGTTCGCTGGCTTTCTCGTAGCTGCAGCCCGTCATGATGGCTTCGAGTTGGACGATCGCGACGACCGGGTCGATGTTCTTGAGGAAGACCACGTCGAGCTCGGCCTGCCCCGGCCCTCCCGGAGCCTGGAGAACCGCGACGGCGGCCTGGTTGTCAGAGGCGGAGAAGTAGTCGCACAGCGGCACGCCGCCGATTCTGGCATCCATGGCTGACAACCTGCCGACATGACCAGGGCACTGGACGATCAATCACACCGGGGGCAGATTTCAAAGACGCGCCAGGGGCCAACTTTCAGGGAGCGTTAACAAAGACAGCAGAACACCCCCGGGTCGGCGGGGAGGACGTGCAAGTCCCCCATTGAGGCGGGCCTGCCGCCTGTCAGCCCCAGTCGCAGCCGGTTCCGTCGCCGTCACGGTCGAGGTGGCTGCCGTAGCCGGGCTCGCCACGCTGGACGGGCGCGGCACCAGCAGCGCGGGCTGCAGCGCAGTTCTCGTAGTACACACTGCCCCCGCCACTGCTGCCACCATCACTGCTGCTGTATCCGGACCCGCCGCCACTGCCGCTGGCGGGTTCCTCGGTGACGGTCTGTGTCACCTCCACCTCAACTGTCTCGGTTTCGGTGACGGTGGGCGCCGGCTTCGGCTTAGCGGTCGGGCTCGCGGTCACGGTTTCGGTGACGGTAGCGGACGGCCGGGCCGCGAGCGGCTTGGCGTTGTCCTTGGGCGGCTGCGGGTCGCTGGCGCCGGCTCCGATACCGATGAAGAACGCGAAGCCGAGCGCGGGCAGCACGTAGCGCTTTCGCGCCCACTTCGGTGCGGGCCGTGTTGCCGGAGGTGTGTACGGGTTGGTCATGAGGCCCCTCAGGGTGATTGTTGAAGCGCTGACGATAGCTACCGTGTGAAGGAAAAGTGAAACTCCGTCAAAGGTGGCGCCCTGCATTGCTGGGGCGCTGAACCGTCGGGTGCTGTACCGTCAGCGGCAGGCGCGGGGCCTATCGCAGTCGGGGTACGACTGCAGAAGAGTCCGGGAGGACTCATGCCCGCAGGCCGCGTCAACGCCGCTGAGTTCATCGCCCGCCTTCTGCCGGAGCCGCACGAAACGAATCTCGGTGGGGAGCCCGCCCACCACCTGCTGGCCACCGTGCACGCCGACTGGGTGTGCCCACCGTCGGGCCACCGGATCGGCTGGTCGGACTGCTACGACAGCGCGAACATTCTGCCGCTCACCCACAAAGCCGACCTGCTGTTGGAACCGAACGGCAAGCCGAAGCCCATCCCGGACCACCTGACGGGCGAGGCACGAGAGCGGGCAGAGCGCGCCGTCCGGCACGCGGCGTGGATCCGCCGCGAGGCGCACCGCCGCGGGCTCCACTGAGGTTGTTGGTTTGCCAGAACCACAAGACCGGCGGGACACCCCCGCGTCGGCGGGGAAGACGGCCGGGTTGGGCCCGCGTTCTGGCGCTTCGGCCGTGACCACCGCCAGTCGCTGCTGGACGCGATCGGCAACCCCCGCCGGAACGCCTACGTCGCCCGCCGCCGGCAGGTGGCCCGGGAGGAGGAGCGGTGCCGCCAGGAGCAGGAAGCCGCGGCACGGGAGACGCGGGGGCCGGTGTGTGCGGACTGCGGACAAAAGTTCACCGACGACCGGTGGAGGGCAGTGGAGCCCTCCAGCTGGAGCCGGCCGCGCTAGTCACACCCGCACCTGTGCGACGCCCCGCAGGCGCCGGCTCCTGCCTTGGTGTGGTCCGAGCGGCGCGGCTGGCGCACCGCGATCTCCCGCCGCCACCCGCTCGGTCGGGGCAACGGGGAAGACGGGCGGCTTCGCGCCCCGGCGGGCGGGTCCGGTCGGCGCCGGTTCCCCGGCGAGCATCCATCCCCACGTCGTCAGCGAGATCCGGTAGATCCGCGCGGAGGACTTCGCGATCCCGGCGCCGGTGAGGTATCGCTCGACCGCTGCGGTGTACGACGCGGGCGGGGCGGACAGGGGCACCACCCGGGCGCGCGGCACACGCAGCACGCCCCTGCTCCCGAGTTCGGTCACCGGTTCGATCGCCACGTCCGTCCCGCCCCTCCGGTCCTGCCGCAGTAAATGCGTACACCTCGCCTGCGGCGGTCGGAGAGTCCGCCGCAGGTCGCGAAGATCACCATAGGGGGTCTGCCGCAGTAAATCCGGCATTTACCGCGACGGCGGCCCAGAGCGCGAATCAGGGCGGTGGCACGGGTGCGCAGCTCTGCCGCTACGGGGACGCCGGTTGCGTGTCGAAGCGGCTTCCGGTGCGCCACGGTGACGTGCATCTGTCGGCCGGGTCGTCGTTCGCGTCGGCCCCGTGCCTGCCTGGTGGTCGGCTCAGACCGGGAGCGGCAGACCGGCGGCGTGGAAGAGCCGGTCACGGGAGGCCGCGGCCTCGTCGAAGACGGCGTCGCCTCCCTTCAGTACACCGTTCTCCTTGAGGATGGCACCGGCCACCACGACCAGGTCGACATTGCCGGCGTGGCCGCCCGCGACGATCGTGGCCGCGACGTCCGTGGCGGGCAGCATGTTGGCGTGATCGAGGCGGATCATGATCAGGTCTGCCTCCTTGCCCGGGGTCAGGCTGCCGGTGCGGTCGTCGATCCCCGCGGCCCGTGCGCCCTCGATGGTCGCGAAGGACAGCAGATCGGCGGCGTTGAACGTGGGCAGGCCGGGAACACGGTCCATGGGCCCGGCCGCACCGGCGAGGATCAGCTGCTGGTAGGCGAGGGTCGCCCGCATGACGCCGAACATGTCACCGCTTACGATCGTCTCGGTGTCCACGCTGAGGCTCGGGCGGACACCGGCGGCCAGCAGCCGGTTGGTGGCCGGCTGGCCTAGGCCCGGCATGAAGACCTCGAGGGCGCCGGCCACGGAAGCGGTGGCGCCACGTGCGGCCAGCATTCTCAGCTCCTCGTCGGTCGACGTGCACAGGTGGATGAACGTCATGTCGGAGGCGAGCAGCCCGGCCTCCTCCAGTTGCCGTACGGCCTGCTGCTCCGCCCCCCACTCGCCGAGGCCCACGTGCATGCTGATGCGCAGGCCCAGTTCACGGGCGAGCCGGATGTCACGCTCGGACACATCGGGGGTGGACAGCTCCGGTCCGCGGAGCATTGCGTTGAGGGTCACCCGCGCCGAGTCGTCGGAGAGCACCTCGTTGCGGATGCGCCGAATGTCGTCGGGGTGGGTGCGGTCGCTGCCGAACTGCCACTGTTCGGCCTCCGTCGACGGCCAGCCGTGGTCGAAGACGGCACGGATGCCCGACTCCCAGTGCGCGGTGATCGCCGCGTCCGAGTGCTCGGGGCTGTTGCTGATGTGCGATTCGTCCCGAACGGTCGTCACCCCGGAGTCGAGGGACATCAGGTCCGCCGCCAGGTTGCCGATGTGTACGTCCCGGGGGTCGAAGTACTGTCCGAGGCCGATTTGCACCTGGCTGCGGTACTCCTGGTAGGTCCAGGCGGGGCCGAGATTGCGCAGCGCTCCCTGCCAGTTGTGGCGGTGGGTATCAATGAAACCGGGCAGCACGGCGTTCCCTGTGCCGTCGATGACCCTGGCCCGGTCGTCGGACAGGTCCCGGTCGACCTTGAGGATCCTGCCGTGGGCGATGAGGATGTCGCCCACGAAGTTGCCGAGCTTGTCGTCCTGCGTCATCAGGTATGCGCCCTTGATCAGGATGCGTTCGTTGTTCTGCGGCTGGTTCTGGGACACCTGTGGTTCCTTTCGTGCCGTGGGCGGCACTGTGTTGCTTCTCCATCGAGAGAGGGGTGGTGGGTCGGGTCCGCGTCCGGTCCGGGCGCGGATGTGGATCACTTCGCGGTGGTGTTACGAGGGCGTCGGGAGGCAATCCAGACGGCGCCAAACGTGAGCAACGCACCGAGGACGGTGAGGACGGAGGGGGACCGACCGCCCGAAGGGACCAGGAAGTCCAGGGCGATCGAACTGGCGAGCTGCCCCGCGATAGAGGCCATGCTCAGCAGCAGGACACCGATCCGGCGCACCAGGAACGCCGAGGCGCCGATGAACACCACGCCGCACAGACCACCGAGGTAGACCCACAAGCTGGTGGGCAGCGGGTCCCCCGCGGTCCCCTGCACGAGTGTTTTCACCCCCCAGGCCGCGGCGAGGAACACCGCACCGACAAGGAAGTTGAGCCAGGTCGCTGCGATCGGCGAGCCCGACGCGGCCGTCGTCGCTCCGTTGAGTGCCTGCTGCACACCGAGGAGGAAGCCGGCGGCGATGGCGGCGAGGGCCGGCAGGATGATCGTGGCCGGCGCGAGGGTGTCGGCGAAACGGGGCAGGGCGGACACGACTGCGGCCACCAGGATGACGGCCGCTCCCGTGAGCCGGGCGGCGCCCGGGCGCTGCCGCAGGCCGCCGCCGATACCCCGGCTGTCCACGATCAGACCGCCGAAAGTCTGACCGGCGATGGCCGACACGGTGAACATGGCGACTCCAGTGACCAGCGCGGCGGTGGACTGGGCCAGGGCGAACGTGCCGCCGAGCACACCGGCCAGCAGGTACCGGCGGGGGAGCCGGCCATCCCGTGAAGCGCCGGCCAGGCGGCGCAGCGCGCCGCGCAGCCCGGGGGAGAAGAGCGCGAGGAGGGACAACAGGACGAGTCCGCCCGAGAAACTGATCGCCGCCGCGGCGATGCCGTCGTCGAGGCGATGACTCAGCTCGCCGTTCAGACGGGCCTGTACCGGCACCACCATGCCGGCTGCGATGGCTGCCGCGACGGCCAGCGAGCCGCCGCGAGGCACGGATGGGCGGGACTGTTCCGCCGACTGGGGACCGGGCCCAGCAGGACGGCGATGACCTGACCCGGTTGGAGCGGTGGGAGTACTCATGCCGAAGTTCCTCAAGAAGGGTTGCGGCCGGGCAGGGCCCGGTCGGCCCGGCCGCCGATGGCCGGTCGGGTCCCGCCTGCGGCGGGGCCCGGGGCGCGGTCCTTTCTCAGAAGTCAGTACGCGCGATGTCGTCGAGGACCGACGGTCCCGTGGGGGTCCAACCCAGGACACGCCGGGCCGTGTCGCCCGAAGCCTGCTGGTCGAGGAGAAGGGCCTCGCCGAGCAGGCCGAGCCGGTCGAGCGTCTGCACGACGGGTTCGGGCTCGACGCGTCCGGCCAGGCCGACGGAGCGGCTCACCGCTTCGGTGATCTCCCGTACGGTCGGGTTCGTACCGCTGGCGCCGATGAAGTACGAACGGGCCGGGGCCTTCTCCAGCGCGAGCACGTAAAGCTCGGCCAGGTCGTCCACGTGCACGGTGCTCCAGTGCTGGTCACCGGAACCGATCATGGTGAGCGCCGGGGTGTTTCCGGTGGTTCGAGGACCGGCGGCGACGAGGTTCAGCAGACCGCCGCCGTGGCCGTACACCACTGCCGGTGCGATGACCGAGGTCCGGACGCTCTGCGCGTCGCGCACGAGCTTGTCGAGCGGCGCCCGCCAGGCGGTCAGCCGCGGGGCGTTCATTCCGGACGACTCGGTGATCGCCGAACCGCTGCCGTGCAGCCAGACGCCGGTGGTGTGCACGAACGGCCGGTCCGTGTTCCGCAGCGCGTGCAGGAAGCTGGTGACGGCGACCTCGTCGACGGTCGCGCTGGTCTCGTCGCCTGGCGACGCCAGGTGGATCACGCCGTCGCTCGCAGTCGCGAGTTCCTCCAGGGCGTGGCCATCTGCCAGGTCGGCAACCGCAGGCTCGGCGCCCTTGGCCCGCACCAGCTCGGCCTTCTCGGCTGAGCGGACCAGGGCAGTGACCTGGTGGCCGCCGGAGATGAGCCGATCGAGCACCGCGGCTCCGATGTAGCCGGTGCCGCCGGTGAGCAGTACGCGCATGGTCGTCCTCTTTCGCTGACGTTTCCTGGTCCGGACGTTGGCCCGCACGACAACAGTCGCCCTGCCCGGCTATCGTGTCCAACGAATGTTTTCGAATATTCGATCGGGCATACCGATGAATGAGGTGAGTGTGGACCAGAAGCGGCTGGAGTACTTCATCGCCGTCGCCGAGGAGCTGAACTTCACGCGGGCGGCTCAGCGGCTGCACGTCACTCAGTCCACGCTCTCGGCCGGCATCAAGGCCCTAGAGCACGAACTCCGGACCGAACTGCTCCTCCGCTCCACGCGGTCGGTCAGACTGACGGAGGCCGGCTCGGCGTTCCTCCCCGAGGCGCGGACCGCGATCGAGGTACTCGACCGGGCCCGGGCGGCAGTGGAGCCGCTCTCCACGGGGCTGCGCGGCAGCCTCACCGTTGGCGTCCTCAGCGGGCTGACGGTGATCGACGTACCCGCGCTGGCCGGTGAATTCCACCGCCGTCATCCCGAGGTCCGGTTGCGTACCGAGACCTCCCAGCGGGGAACCTCCGGGCTGATCGAGCGGATCAAGGAGAGCCACGTCGACGTGGCCTTCGTAGGAGCCGACATCAAGGACGAACACCTCAGATCGAGGGCCATCAAGAGGTACGAGGTCCAGCTGCTGGTCCCCGCCGATCACCCACTGGCCCGCCGGAAGCGTGTGCGGCTCAGAGACATCGCCGGGGAATCCTTCGTCGACATGCCCGCCGGTTTCGGGCAACGCCAGATCGCGGACGACGCGTTTACGAAGGAGGAGCTGTCTCGGCGGGTCCTCATCGAGGTCTCGGACATCACCACGATCGCGGACTACGTGGCGCACGGCTTGGGCGTGGCGCTGCTGCCCCCGGACTTCGCCGCGGCGGCCGGGGACGCCGTTTGTACCGTCCCCCTCGCGGACGCCCGACTGGCCTGGACGCTCAGCGTGGTCGCCTCCGCGACGCGTCCGCCGACGCGGGCGCTGCATGCCTTCCTCGACCTGATCCCACACCACATCCGGCGCGACCGCGTGTTCTGAACGGACATCCCCGGCCGCGTCCGGATCACTTCCCGAAATCCACCGGGCTCGCGTGGGCGGGGTACTTGCTCATGACCGGTGACCCGGTTGAAGGCGTTCATGGAGATCGCGATCCAGATCACCGCGCCACGAGCCCGGGGCAGCCACGCGTCGGGGTCTCGCCACGCGAGACGCCTGTACGGCCCCCGCTCGCAGTGCTGCGCAGGTTCATTTGTTCTCCACGGTGGATCGCGCCGCCTGGTCGGCCGGGGCCCGAGAGCATGGTATGGAGGCCGCGGCGAGGCTGAGGCGGGTGCCCATGTCGAGGTTGACCTCGCCGTAGGGCCGGACGTGGGACCAGAACAGCGGGGTCAGGCCGCACCGGTCCGCAGGCGTGAGGAGGTCCACCCACTCCGGTTCGCCGAGGATGTCCTGGACCATCAGAGTGTTCACGAAGACCAGAGCCGATTGCAGAATCCGCAGGCACAGGACGAACATCTCCTGCTCGTCGCGCCGGTTCGATGCGATCTCCCCGCCCTTGCCGTAGGCGATCACGAAGTTCGCGCCGTTGGAGGACTCCATCACGTTCAGGCCCTCCTCGATCTCCCGCTGAAGGTCCCTCAGCCGCAGATAGCGGGCCACGAAGATGGTCTTCTGGGCGCGGCCGACCTCCAACATCGCCGCGTAGGTGGGATGGGAGGCGTTGCGGGTGAAGCGGCGCAGGATCGCCTCGGTGGACGCGGTACGGGTCCGGATCGCGGTCGCGTACTTGATCATCTGGTCGTACTACTGGGCGATGAGTTCCCAGCGGATCGGACGGGTCAGCGCCGGGGTGAGCTGCGGGTAGGCGTCCGGTTCGCCGGCCACCGGCCGGTACAGCTTCACGTTGTTGATCCGCTTGATGCGCGGCAGCAGGTCGAAGTTCAGCAGCCTCGTGACGCCGAACTCGATCTCCGACTGGCCATGACTGTCTGTGTAGTTGGCCTCGACGTCCATGGTGGTGCCGTGCCGCATCGCCCCCTCGGCCATCGCGGCGACCTCGGAGGCGGTGCAGTTGATCAGCTGGGAGTGGATGGCCAAGGACTTCTTCTCCACGTGCCAGTAGATGAGCACCCCACGGCCGCCGTAGCGCGAGTGCCACTCGGTGAAGAGGTTCTGGTCGTAGGCCCGCACGTGCGTGGAGTCGGAGGCAACCGCGGTCGAGCCCTGGCCCCACAACTCGGTACTGCGGGCGGCGAAGGTGGCGTTCGCGATCTCGATGGCGATCTGCCGGGCCGTCTCCGGGGTCAGGTACCGGCGGCGGACGTAGCGCAGTTCGTCCTCGGTGTGGCCGTGGCCGCCGGAGGCGACGGCCTTGATCCCGGTGTTCGTGCCGTAGGCGTAGATCACCAGGAGCAGGCGCTCGGCCAGGACCTCCGCCGAAAGGCTGCCGCCGCCGGAGACGGAGGTGACCGCGTCCAGACACCCGGTACGCAGCACCGCTTCCTTGCGCATGTCGACGAGCGGCACGACGCCCCACCGACGCTGTACCTCGCTCTTGATCCGGCGCAGGTTCTTCGGCTCGGGCTGAGCCTCGGCCGGGGCCAGCCGGATCGCCCCGGACTTCCGCTCGGCGATGTCCAGCCAGCCCAGCCTGGGCATCCGGTCATTCAGCAGCGTCAGTTCGGTGGTCATCTGCTCGCGCAGTTCGTCGACGAAGACGGCCGCGTCCAGCGGTTTGCGCAGCTCTCGGTAGGGTGTTGTCAGGTTGAGCGGAGCCCTTCTCCGGTGGCATGATCATCTGTCTGGTGGGGGTCGCTGGAGGGGCTGCTCGTGGACGCGCCGTCGTACCAGGGTTTCCGCTTCCCGCCGGAGATCATCGCGCACTGCGTGTGGCTGTACCACCGCTTCGCCCTGAGCCTGTGCGACGTCGAGGAGCTGATGCTGGAGCGCGGCATCGAGGTCTCCTACGAGACGATCCACCAGTGGACGCGCCGGTTCGGCCCCGCCTACGCCAACGCGCTGCGCCGGCGCCGCCCGAAGCCGGGCGACAAATGGCATCTCGACGAGGTCTTCGTCAAGATCCAGGGCCGGCAGCGGTACCTGTGGCGCGCGGTCGACGCCGACGGCAACGTGCTCGACATCCTCGTCCAGAGCAAGCGGGACACGGCCGCAGCCAGGCGCTTCTTCCGGAAGCTGATGAAGAAGACCCGGTCGGTGCCGCGGGTGGTGGTCACCGGCAAGCTCCGCTCCTACGGTGCGGCCCACCGCGAGGTGATGCCCTCGGTCGAGCACCGCTCCCACCAGGGGCTGAACAACCGGGCCGAGAACAGCCACCAGCCCACCCGGCAGCGCGAGCGCGCCATGAAAGGCTTCCGCTCGATGGGTGCCGCGCAGCGGTTCCTGGCCGAGTTCAGCGGCATCTCACCCCACTTCCGGCCCCGCCGCCACCTGATGACCGCACCCGAATACCGCACCGAGATGACCGTCCGCTTCGCCGTCTGGGACCAGATCACCGGAACCACAGGCCGACCCGCCGCAACCTGAACCACCGTCACCATCACGGCCAGCCCCGTCCCGAAACCGCGCGCATCCCCAAGTACTCACTCAACCTGACAACGCCCACGGAACTTATCCGGGAGTCGGCGCGACCGCACCGCCACGGTCTCTCGATTTCCGGTGCATTACCGCGGATAGGAAATCGGTAATCGGCGGCGGGGGCAAGCCTCGGGGAGTGCGGACGCGCGAGGGCCCGCGCCCGGCGGATGGTGCCGGACGCGGGCCCTCGACCGCTGGGCTGCCGCGGCCTCCGTTACGCGGTGCGGTCAGTCCTGCGGCTCCTGCGGGGCGGCGAGACGGCGGCGCGGGGACATGGCCAGAAAGGCGACGACGGCCGCGATCAGACCGGCCGCGGCGAGACCGTACGCCACGGTGAACGGGTCCCAGCCGCCGCTGAGGTGGGGCGAGAAGCCGACGCTGACGTAGACGGCGATGCCGCTCGCGCCGCCGAGCTGGTCGGCGCAGCGCTGCACCCCGGACGCCACGCCCGCGTCGGCCTCGGTGACCGCGTGCAGGGCGGCGTTCTGGAGGGCGACCAGGCCGGTGACCATCCCGCAGGCGAGCAGGATCATGCCAGGGAAGACGCTGGTGACGAGCGAGTCGTCACTGGGCAGCAGGGCGAAGCAGCCGATGCCGAGGACCGCGAGCACCATGCCGAGCACCGCCGCACCGGTGATGCCGATGCGTTCGATGAGGCGGGGCACGAGGGTCGAGGCGAGGATGAGGCTGACGGCGAGGGGCAGGAAGGAGAGTCCCGCCTCGATGGGGGACAGGTCGCGCTCTTCCTGAAGATGCATGGTCAACAGGAAGAAGGAGGTCGACAGGGCGGCGCTGAGCAGGACCGTGGCGCCGTTGGCGACCATGCGGACGCGGTTCCTGAAGAACGTCAGGGGCACCAGGGGCTGGGGCGTGCGCCGTTCGACGGCGACGAACGCGGCCGCGCACGCCGCGGCCGCGAGCAGGCTCCCCAGGGCGAGCGACAGCCGGGGCTCGTCCTCGCCCAGCTCGATGACGCCGAAGATGAGCAGCAGCGGCGCGGCCGTGAAGAGCAGTGCGCCGGGCAGGTTGATGGGGGCGCGGTCGCTCGTCTCGTCCTTCTTGACCAGCAGCAGCACGGCGACGAGGACGAGACTGACGAGGGGAATGTTGATCAGGAAGATCCAACGCCAGCTGAAGAGCTGGGTGATGACCCCGGAGAGCAGGAAGCCGAGGACGAGGCCGACGCTCGCGACCGACGCCCACACGCTCAACGCCTTGGAACGGGCGGTGGGTTCAGGGAAGAGCAGCGCGATGAGCGACATCGCGGCGGGCAGGGAGAGGGCCTCGCCGGCGCCCTGCCCGAACCGTGCGAGCACGAGCAGCTCCAGGTTCGGGGCGAGACCTGCGGCCAGGGACGACGCGCCGAATAGGAAGGCGCCGAGCAGGAGGGTCCGCCGCCGCCCGAAGAGGTCGGCGACGCGCCCGCCCACCATGAGCAGACCGCCTCCCATGATGGTGTATCCCGTGACGACCCAGGTGAGTTGGCGGGTGTCGACGTCGAAGCTGTCGCGGATGGCGGGCAGGGCGATATTCACGACGGTCACGTCGACCGCGATGAGGAGCTGGAGCACGGCGAGGAAGACGAGGGGGACCCAGCGGGAGCGGGACAGGGTGGTGGCGTGAGCCGGCACAGACATGGAGAGAACAACTCCGGTTTCCAGGGAGGCGTGCGCGGAAGCACGGGGAGCACAGGGACGGGAAAAGGCCTGCTGCACGACCGGCGCAATCTGCGAAGCCCGCGTCCGCGGCCGTCGACCCTCGCATCACACCGAGGGCTCACCAGCGCGACGGAAGCCGATCACCCGCTGGGGCACGCCTGCCTGTCGCTACGGCTGTGCCGGGGTCGGCCCGTCATCGCACGGGCAGCTGCCGGTCGTTCCCTGGAAATCTTTAAATTCCGCTCACGGGCGCCACTTTAACATTCACCGCGGGCCGCCGGCCGCGGGATCGTCCGACCCGTCGGCCCTCCGTATGGAGCACTCCCGGCGTGCGACACCGACCGCGCCCGCACTAGTACTCCAGTTGCGGTTCGCTATCTCTGCTGGTCAGAGGCGTCTTCTTGGGTCTGTTGGGCTGCCGTGGCGTCCGGTGCCGGAAGTTCGTAACCTCCACCGTCGCGGTCCGTTGTGATTGTCATGCGGGATGTGCGGCCCGACGTCTGGTCGGCGGAGTTGGAGGAGGTGCTTGTGCGGGTCGGTCACCGGTTCGGGCGAGTGGACCTACGGCGGCAGATGCGGGCCTGCATCCATGGCCTGCTCGGCCCGGTGGGCCGGAAGAACAGTCCCCGCAGGGGCCAACCCCCAGGCAGCCGGCCGAGTACGCGGGCCACCGCACCCCTGCGGGTCTGCAGAATCTGCTGAACCGTGCACGCGGGAGTCCTGACGCGGTGCGTGACGACCTGCAGGAGTACGTCGCCGAGAAGCTCGGGGAGCCGGACGGTGTGCTGATCATCGACGACACCGGCTTTCTGAAGAAGGGCACGGTCGCGGCCGGCGTCCAGCGGCAGTACTCGGGGACTGCCGGCCGTACGGAGAATCCCCCAGAGGGAGTACCCCCAGCCAGATCGGGGTCTTCGCCGCCTACGCTTCCCGGTACGGACGGGCACTGGTGGACCGGGAGTTGTATTCCCCGGAGGGGCCGACCCCCAGCCGAAGTCCTGGATCGGCGACCGGGACCGCTGCGAGGCGGCGAAGATACCCGACGACCGCGACTTCGCGACCAAGGGCGATCTCGCCAAAGCCATGATCCAGCGGGCCCTGGCCTCGCCACTGCCCATCGCCTGGGTGACCCATGGCCGGGAATGGCGGCTGCGGCGGATGCTGGAGGAAGCCGGCGTCGGCTACGTCCTGGCCGTCCCGAAGTCCCAGCCCGTCCCCGTACTGGGCCGGATCGATCTCGTCATCGCCCAAGCACCGGACGAGGCCTGGGAACGTCATTCCTGCGGTGACGGGGCGAAGGGGCCGCGCGTCTACGACTGGGCCGCGGCGAAACTGCCGGTCATCTACGACTTCGACGGTGATCAGCCCATGCACGACCGGTGGGTTCTGGCCCGCCGCAGCCTCGCCCGGCCGGAAGAGATCGCCTACTACCTCGCCTACGCACCCGTCGGCACCGAGGTTTGAACCGTTCCGGGTTCGGTAGAGATCTCAGACGTTGGGTGTGACCTGGGATTTCGTGGTTGCGAGGTAGTGGTTGTTCTCGTATTCGACCGGTGGGACGTGGCCTATCTCACCGTGGAGTCGCCGGTGGTTGTACCAGTCGACGTACTCGGTGGTGGCAAGCTCGACGTCGGACAGCGTCTTCCATGGTCGCCGGGGCTTGATCAGCTCGGTCTTGAACAGGCCGATCGTGCTCTCCATCAGGGCGTTGTCGTAGGCGTCGCCGACCGATCCGATGGAGGCGGCGATGCCGGCGGCGTCCAGGTGGTCGGCGAGCCGGAAACTCGTGTATTGCGACCCGGCATCCGAGTGGTGTATCAACTCGCCCGGCCGAACGGGGTGTTGTTCGCGGTCGCGTTGCCACAGTGCCATCTCCAGGGCGTCCAGCACGAAGACCGTTTCCTTCACGGTGGCCGCGGACCAGCCGACGATCCGGCGGGAGAAGGTGTCCACGACGAAGGCGACGTAGACGACACCGGCCCAGGTCTTCACGTGGGTGAAGTCCGCGACCCAGCAGCGGTTCGGGGCGCCGGCGACGAAGTTGCGGTCGACGAGGTCCGGGGCCCGGTCGGTCTAACCGCCGGGCAGCGTGGTGATCACGCGCCGGCCGCGGACGGCGCCGGTGATGCCGAGCTCGCGCATCAGCCGTTCGACGGTGCAGCGGGCCACCGTGTGGCCCTGCCGGTTCAGCTCCCGCCAGATCTTCCTCGCGCCGTAGACACGGTAGTTGGCCTCGAAGACCTCGTTGATCTGCTCCTTCAGCTTGGCGTCTCGCACGGTTCTGGCGGACGGCGTGACCTGTCGTTTGTGGTGGGCGTAGTAGGTGGCAGGGGCGATCTTGCAGTCGTGTGCGCTCAGCACGCGGCAGATCGGCTCGACACCGGCGAAGCGGTCCCGGTGCTCGTCGATGAAGGCTACGAGCGCGTGTGTGGCCGGTCGAGCTCGGCGATGCTCCTATGTCAAGCCGCAACGGACAGCCGCAGGTCGGCCGGGGACGCGGCAGGCTGAGTGTCGGACTCATCGGCGATCAGGGCCCGGAAGACGCGGTCGGAGACACGGCGCCGCAACAGGCGCACGGCCTCCTTGGGCGTCTTGCCCCGGGCCAGCTGCTTGGCGAAGTATTCAGCGCCTTCCCCACCCCGCCGGACCTGGGTGACCGCGATCATGTGCAGTGCATGGTTGATGGACCGGTTCCCTCCCCGGTTGAGGCGGACGCGGACCTTGTTCGAGGACCAGACGGGGATCGGGGCCGTGCCAGTGAAGTGCGCGAACGCGTCCTTCGACTTGAACCTCGAGGCACCAGCCGCCTCGCCGATGATGACGGCGGCGCTGATCACGCCGCATCCAGGGATGTCCAGCAGCGAGGGGGCCAACGCTTCCACCAGCCTGCGCAGCCGCACTTCCAGTCCATTGATCTGCACGGTCAGCCTGCGGCACTCACCGACAAGGTCGCGAGCGATCTCCGCGACCACGCCCTGGTGGCCGTCGAGCTCGGCATCCAGCAGATCGAACACGCACAGACGGCGTAACCCCCGCGACGGCACGGGAAGCTCTGGGTCGATCTCGTGCAGGAACCAGCGCAGCTTGTTCGCCGCGGCGGTACGGCTCCGCACCAGCCGACGACGGTGGTCGACGAGCAGCTTCACATCCCGAGCGGGTCCAGCGAGGCTGGCGCGGGGCAGGTCAGGTTCACGCAGCGCCACCCGCGCGACCGCCTCGGCGTCGATCGGGTCCGACTTCCCCCGTTCCCGGGCCGAGCGACGGGCCCCAGCCATGAGCCGTGTGTGCACCCGCACCACGGCGTGGCCGGCCAGGAGCAGATCGGCCTCGAACCTGCGGGTCAGATGGCGGCAGTCCTCGATGGCGAGCACCACCTGCCCGAACCGGGCGACCCACTTGAGCGCCTGAGCATGACCTGCCGGTGTGGCAGCGACCGTGATGTCGTCCGCCCTGCGTCCCAACTGGTCGACCGCGACCAGCGTGTGCGTCTTCTTGTGACCGTCGATGCCGACAACGTGCAAGGGAACCTCCCCAGGCCCGTGGAGAACTGACCGGTGTCTCCACCACGGGGGCACGCCTCAATCGGGCTCGCGCGGCACGCTCCTATCAGGCCACTCCGGGGCGGAGACCTGGGCCAGCGGGGCGGCACATCGCCGACAAGCCACCGTTGCCGGGGCAGCAAAGAAACGAGCCAGCCCCGCCGGTTCCTGTCACTGTGTCACCACCCGTAGGCCAGTGTCCCAGAGACTGTCATTGACGCGAAGAAAGACGCCGCGGCCTTGAGGATCTCGTTCGCCCGCTTCAGCTCGGCGTTCTCCTTCTTCAGCCGCTTCAGCTCGGCGGACTCCTCCGTCGTGGTACCCGGCCGGGTACCGGCGTCGATCTGGTCCTGCCGCACCCACTTGCGCAGCGTCTCGGTCGTGCCGATCCCGAGCTTGGACGCGACCGCTTTCATCGCAGCCCATTCAGTGTCGTGGTCGGGCCGCACCTCGGTGACCATCCGCACCGCACGACGGCGCAGCTCAAGCGGGTAGGGGGAAGGACGTGCCATGACTCGATCCTCTTAAATGATCGAGTCCCTACCGAACCCGGAACGGTTCACTCCGGCGTCCCTGGGAGAAGACGACGCCACCGAACAAGCTCACCCCGGCGCGAGTCCGGCGAGGGTTCCGGAACCTCCGCGCGAAAACGCCGTCGCCAGCGCGTGCACCGAAACCCTCCCGGCCTGGCCTCGGGCGCCCGCCCGGCTCGAAGAACCGGCGGCCGGCCACCCGTCATGACGTAGGACGCGTCCTCGCCACCGGCCAGGCATACAGCCGCCCCACCCATCACAAGGTAGGAACCAAACCACGGCGCGCTGGATAAACGACAAGCTAGAGCCAATAGGTGCCACGGATCTCGTTCAGGGCGCTGGTCTCGGTGCCGGGTTGGTGGACGCGGGCGACGACACCACCGGGCAGGCGCCAGATGCCGTTGTCCAGAGCACGGATCAACTGCGCCTGCCCGGCGTCGAAGCCGGCGCGGAGGCAGGCTTCCCGCAGGGCGGGACGGGTTTCCTCGCCACCGTACGTAAGTGTGCTGCTCATCGGGTGTGCCTCATTGGTCGGGTGGTGGACGGGTGCCGGAGGTATGGGACTGCGGTCGGTGCCGCATCTCCGGGCGGGCGGCGGCCGGGCGGGAGGCGTGGACGATCTGACGGGCGGTGCGGAACATCTCGGCGCCGTGGGCATCATCGGGGAAGTGTTCGACGACGCGGTGGTGCACGTGCTGCCGGTACGCCAGTTCGGTCAGGCCGCTGAAGACCGCCATGTCGAGCTGCTGCTGCGAGGTGAAGCAGGCCAGGGCGGCCTGCTTGGCCGCCAGGAGGTCGGGGGTGCCGACAAAGTGGAGGTTCGGCTCAAAGTCGTGGCTGTAGGGGGAGCGGAAGTAGCACAGGTCGTCGGCTTCGCGCAGCGCCACGGTGGTGACCTCGTCTGCCGTGATGCGGTGGTCGAGGTGCTGGTCATAGGGGAAGTGGGTGTAAACGACGTCGGGGCGTCGCTCCCTGAAGGCGCGGAAGAGCTCTCGGTTGATCTCCACGCGGCGTTCCACGAACTCGTTGTCGGGGATCCGGGAGAAGGAGTACTCCGCTACTCCGAGAAGCGCGCCGGCGGCCAGGCACTCGGATCGGCGCCGTTCGGCGCCCTCGGGGGTGGACGCGCCGGGGCTGAGGCAGTGCACCCGCACGTGGTCGCCGATGAGGGCGTGATCGTGCATGCGCATGCCCATGGCGATTTCGGCGTCGTCGGGATGGGCCACGACGATCAAGACGTCGGTCACGGGTTGGGCCTTTCACGAGCGGGGCTTGAGGATGATGGCGCTGTGCAGGGCGCGGCCCTGCAGTCCCTGCCAGTGGAACGGCTCCGTGGCGGCGGTCGGCCATCGCAGGTAGTGCATGCTGCCGACTACGCGGGGCCTACCGGCGTGCCGGTAGGCAATCTTTGAGGAGGCGCCGCCGTCGAGGTGGTAGACGTGGCGGGGGTCGAGGCCGTCGGCCGCGCAGAGTTCGGCGGTCTCTTGCGGGGTGGCGCCGCGGAAGGTGTCCGTGTTCGGGGCGCCGTCGAGGATCTGCAGCGCCAGCCGGCCGTCGTGCAGAGCGATCAACGTTCGGGCGTGCCGGGTGCTCCGGAACGGGGACTTGCCCAGGGAGGCGTCGTAGGCGGCGGTGAGCCCGTCCGCGGCGTCGGCGACGCTCGGTCCCAGGGAGATGCCCGACTGGAGAGTGCCCACTTCGTGGCCGGTGATCTCGGTGATCTCCACGGGCGCACCGAGAGTCACGTCCGCCACGGGACGGTCGGCGCGCAGGATGAAGCTGCCGCTGAAGAGGTCGCTGCCGCCTCCGGGCCGGATCTGGCTCACCCGCAACCCGCGCTCCGGACTGCCGGTCACCACGTAGTCGACGGCCGAGGCGGACAGGGGGGTGACATTGGACGGTCGGTCGACGTGGCGGAGGAAGCCGGTACGTGGGTGGTCGCGGTGGCGGATCTCGCAGTTCGCGGCGCCGTAGACGACCAGGGGCGCGGACGGGTCCGGGGACGGTCCGGGTTCCTTGGAGCCGATCCACCGGTAGGGCCGGCCGCCGAGGGTAAGTGTCCCGCTCGCCGGGAGGGGCATGATCACGGGTCGACCGTCGCGCACGAGCAGCGCGGGCTTTTCGGCGGTCGGCGCGCTGATCACGGTGCCGCTTCGGCAGCAGAAGTCCAGGCACGGTTCGGCAGGCTGGTAGGCGGGATCGTCGGAGATGAATGCGAACGAGCCGCTCACGGCCGCCAGGATGCTGCCGGACACCAGATCGGGCAGGTGGAAGGTGTCGGGTCGGGAGTGCACCTCGGCCTGGACGGCGTCGAGATCGAGGGTGAGCGTGTGGACGTTGGTGAAGCTCCCGGCGCCCAGGTCCGCGCACCGGCTGCGCAGGCGGACGCCGGGCGCGAGCGCGAGGTCCCGGTCGGTGACGCGGACCGCGAAGGCGCGCTGATCCCGGACAAGGGCTTGGACGTCCGGGACGTCGTAGCCGTGGGCGCGAAGTACCCGGATTGCTTCCCGGTCTTCGTGGCTGCGAGCACGTGCGGTGGGCATCGTCATGCGGGAACCGTCCCCGGCTGGGCGGCGCGGACGAGGTCCTGGAGGGTGAGCGGCCCGTGGTCGAGCAGGGTGCGCGTCCGCCCGCGGTAACGGTCGGCGAGCGCGGTCGGCTGTCCGAGTGAGTAGGGGACGACGCCGTTGCCGAGGCGGTAGAGGACGACGCCGGCGGCCACGGTGGCGGTCAGCGCTGCGTCTGACCGCGTGAGGGTCCGCTTGCCCTGGTAGCCCATGAGCAGCGCCGTGACCAGAGCGGGAAGTTCGTGCGGGCGGCTGAGGTGGTGGATCAGCAGGTGTCCGGCGAAGTAGCCGAGGTCGTAGAGCGGCCAGCCGTGATGGGCGTTGTCGAGGTCGCACAGGCCGATCCGCGCGCCGGTGAGGCTGATGTTCTTCGGCGCTAGGTCCCCCAGGACGAGTTGGCCCTCAGGGCGGTCGGCCATCTCCGCGCAGGCCGCGTCCAGAGCGGGATGGCCCAGGGAGCGCAGGGCGAAGTCCCGCTGATAGGCAGGGAATCGCGGGTCGAGGGCCTGCCGTTGCGGTGCGCGTGCGTCGCGGGTGGCCTGGTGGATGCGGCGCAGCGTGCGGCCCAGGCGTGCTATTTCGCCGACGGTGGCGGATCGCTCGAGCAGGTGCTGGTGGTAGGTGCGGCCGTCGGGGAACACGTCGCTGAGCACCATCGCGTGCGTGTCGTCGTGGAAGGCGAGAACGCGCGGGAAGACGCCGGGCGCTGCGGCGTGGTAGAGCTCCAGCAGTCGGCGCTCGGCACCGATGAGTGCCGGGTCGGCGCGCAGGGATGGGATGCGGGCGAAGTGTTCCCGGCGGATTTTGATGATCACGCGGCTGGCGGGGCCGCGGACGGAGAAGACGTGGGCGACATTGCCGCCGCTGACCCGCTCGATCACCAGGGGAACGCCTGTGTGAAGGCGGCAGTCGGCGAGCACGCGGGGCAGGGCCTGGCCGAGGAGATCGTCCAGGGACGGCGGGGACACTGTGGGGGAGGCGTTCACCGCCCGATCACCTCCCGGGCCCGGACCGGTGCGGGGGTTGCGGCGAGCGGCGGCGTCAGGCTCAGCGTGACCTCGGGCGAGGCGCCGCTCCACCGGTGGGCCATCGACAGGTAGGTGCCGGCCATCAAGGCGGCGGCCGTGTGGTGGGTGGTGAGGTCGGAGCGCATCTGGTGTCGGTCGCGCTGCCCGTTGAGGTAGAGGAGGAACTCGTGCACGCTGCGCCGCCGCGAGGACTGCTGGGTCGGCGCCGCGATCCGGCCGTCCACGGTGGTGGTGAGGGCGTCGTGGCCGAGGCGGGTGTACGGCTTCCAGCCGGGCCGGAAGCGGTCGTTGCGGAAGACGTGCACCTCGATGTGCCGGTCCCCGCCGGTCGCGTAACGGTCGTCGGCGCAGGAGTCGTCCTCCAGGGTCTGTAGGGAGTGCAGGTGCAGTGCCTGGAAGGGGCCTTGCTGGATGATGTGCGTCTCCTGCCGCACGCGGCCGTTGCCCTTGTAGAGCGCGGCGGCGGGGGCGAGATTCCCGCGCTGGGAGAAGCCGTTGTGGAACAGGTTGAGGGTGACGAGGGTGAGGGTGCGTCCGGCGCCGGTGAAGGCCAGGGAGATACTCGCGTCCACTTCGCCGAAGCCGTGAAGGCCGTTGCGCAGCTCGGCCTCGGTGTACCGGTTGCGGGCGGCGAAGCCGTCGAAGAGCCGCTCGTAGTCGTCGACGCCGAGCTGCGCCAGGAGGTCGATGGGCCGGGTGACCTCGGCATGGACGCGCACCGCGTCGGCGATCTTGCCGCTGGCGTCACCCGCGGCCAGCAGCCACGGGATGATGTCGAAGAAGTGGTAGCCGCTGTGGGCGCACTTGCCGTAGCCGCGGTTGTAGCCGTGGTAGTCGAGGTCGAGCAGTTCGTCCGGCAGGCGCCACTGGCCGTCACCGTGGAAGGACTGCACGGAGGTGACCGGGCAGCCGGTCGTCTCGGCGACCTCGGCGATGAGGTCGCGCAGCTGCCAGAACGCCGGGTGGTAACGGCGCTGGGACTGCACGCTCACCACGACGTCCGGACGGTGCCGACGGGCGAGCTCGTAGCGGGTGAGAAGGTCCTCCACGTCAGTGAGGATCGCGCCGGCCTGGGCCGGGTCGGTGGAGGCGTTCGCGCGCACGCCCAGCGGTTTGTCCAGCAGGACGCTCAGGCCCCGCTCGAGCGCCCAGCGGGCGTAGATCATGTGGAAGGTGGGTTCGGTGGCCACCACCACCGCGTCGATGCCGCGACGGGCCACGAGGCCGTCCAGGGTCTGGCGTACCGCGTCCGGCAGCGTCTGTTCCCCGGCGGAGAACGGCACGATGGGGGTCACCGGCAGGTCGCGCGGTCCGTCGTCGCTGTCGAAGACGGTCAGGACGCTGGCGGCGCCGAGGACGTCCACCCCGCTGACCGTGCCGACCAGGCCGTCTCGCTGTCCGGCGGCCAGGGCGGGCAGATGGGAGCGGCGGGCATGCGGACCGACGCCGATCACCAGCACATTCTTCATGTCCTCTCCTTTCACTTCCGCGTGCGGGGACGGTGGGGCTCGGGCCTCATCGGCGTCTCTCCGGCGCGAGCCCGCGGCGGCGCAGCTCGGGCAGGACACCTTCGCCGACCATGTACGCCTCCTCCAGGTGCGGGAAGCCGGACAGGATGAACTCGTCGATGCCCAGGCCCGCGTACTCGGCGATCCGGTCGGCGACCTCGGTGTGGCTGCCGACCAGCGCCGTTCCGGCACCGCCGCGCAGCAGCCCCGCCCCGGCCCAGACGTTGGGGTAGATCTCCAGGTCGGACGGCGTCCAGGAACCGTCGCGGAACCGTGCGTGCAGGGCCCTCATCCGTGCCTGGCCGGTCGACTCGCTGGCCGCCAGCAGGTCCTGCACCCGCTCGACGTGGGCGGGGTCGAGACCGACGAGGAGGCGCTCGGCTGCGGCCCAGGCTTCCGCGCTGGTATCGCGGGTCACGACGTGGAAGCGGATCCCGAACCGCACCTGCCGGTCGCGCTGACGGGCGAGTTCGCGGATCCAGGAGAGTTTCCGGGCGACCTGGTCGGGCGGCTCGCCCCAGGTGAGGTAGGTGTCCGTGTGGCGGGCCGCGACGGGCCCGGCCTCCGGCGAGGACCCGCCGAAGTACAGGCGCGGCAGCGGGTCGGGCGGGGCGGGGACCGTCGCACCGACGACGTCGTAGTGCTCGCCCTTGAAGCTGAAGGGCTCGCCGCTCCAGGCGCCGCGCAGCACGGTGAGGAACTCGTCGGTGCGAGCGTAGCGGTCGGCTTTGACCAGGTGGTCGCCGAAGCGGGCCTGCTCGTCGCGTTCGCCCCCGGTGACGACGTTGAGCAGCAATCTGCCGGCGGACAGGCGCTGGAAGGTGCTGGCCTGCTGCGCGGCCAGGGTGGGGGAGATCAGGCCGGGGCGGAAGGCGACCAGGAACTTCAGCTGTTCGGTCTCCTGCGCGAGCGCGGCGCAGGTGAGCCAGGCGTCCTCGCACCATGTCCCGGTGGGGGTGAGGACGGCGTCGAAGCCGACCGCCTCGGCGGCCTGGGCGATCTGCGTCAGGTAGCCGATCGTCGGGGCCCGGAACCGGTCGGCCGTGACCAGGGCCGCATCGTCAGCGGCGGCCTCCGGGCCGTGGGTACCTCGGGTGCCCACGGTCAGGGACCGGCCGTCGCTGGCGGTGGGCAGGAACCAGTGAAAGCGCATCGCGCACTCCAGACGTCCAGAGATCCGGGAAGGTCAATCGGAGGTGAAGTCGCCGGCCGCGCGGGCCTGCAGCCGCTTGTAGAGGGCTTCGTCGAGTGTGAGGCGGCCGGTCTTCCGGGCGCGGGCCGCACGGTCCTTGCCCTCCTGGCCGGGCACGCGTACAGACCCGCCCTCACGCGTCGCGGCCTGCCGGACCGCATCGGTGAGGCTGGCGTTGGCCACCAGATGCTCCTCGCCCTGGCCGGCGAAGGTCGGGTCGAGGGCGATGAACGTGTAGCCGGTGGTCCAGGTGGAGTCCACGCGCTCTCCCATGGGGAAGCCGAAGAGCGAACCGGTGAGGATCTGGATGAGCAGGGAAAGGGCGAAGCCGCGGTGCTCGCCGAAGACCATCGCCGCGCGGGCGGCGTCAGGGTCGTCAGTGAACGCGCCGTGCTCGTCAACGAAGCAGTCTGGGGGCAGCGGGGAGCCGGAGCGCCGTGCCTCCCAGAGCACGCCCATGGGGGCCAGCGTGGTCGACATGTCCGCGCTGACCGTGCTGTCGCTGGTCGGGAAGGCGAAGCTGACCGGGTTGACGCCGAGGAAGGGGGTCCGGGCGCCGTGCACTGTGGCTTCCGGGCGCGAGGTGTTCGCCACCAGGCCGACCAGGCCCCGCTCGGCGATCTGCTCACTCCACGACGCGAGGATGCCGTAGCGCTGACAGTTGACCATGCCGACGACGCCCACGCCGAGCCGGCGTGCCTTGCGGGCGGCGAGACGGACGGCGAAGTCGGCGCTGAGCGGCCCGACTTCGCGCTGGCCGTCCACGACCGCCATGGCGCCGCGCTCGTGCTTGATGCGGGGCGGACCGACGCGCTGGGAGAAGAACTGCGACTCGAAGGCGAACTTGGCCAGGCCGTGCGACGGCTTCCCCCGCAGTTCGCCGTCGAGGTAGTGCTCGACAACGCGGTCGATCCCCTTGCCGGGGACGCCGGCCTGGGTGCAGGCGGTCGTCATGAGCGCCTGGACGTCTTCGATACCGACGTCCAGGCGGGCGGCTTGCGCCGGGCCGGACCGGTTTGAGGGGATGCTGCTGTCCTGCTCGGCGGGTCTGGCGCAGGCAGGTAAGGGCTGATGGGGGCCGGTCTCGTGGGCAGGTATCACGCGCGTCTCCGGACGTGGTGGTGGGCGGGAAGGCGGCGGGTCCCGGGCGGTGGTACGGCGCCCGGGGCGGGCGTGTCAGCGGGGGGCGCGAACCATGTGCTGAAGGACGGTGCGGCCGCGGTCGATGAGGACGGTGTCGGCCTTGGTCAGGCCGGTGCTGAGGTAGGAGACCCCCAGCCGGGCGGTGAGCAGTACGAGCGCGCGCTGCTCGGTCGACGACAGCAGCTGGCCGTATCCGGTGAGGAAGGCGTCACGCAGGTCGGGGCGGGTGGGCCACGCGGCGCCGCACAACCAGACGAGGTCCTCGACCGCGAGACCCGGCGCGGACTCCTCGAAGTCGATCAGGCTGTGATGCCCCGCTGCCTCGTCCCAGAGCCAGTTGCGGGGGGAGTAGTCGCCGTGCCGGTAGGCCAGCGGAAGGGCACGGGCGAGGTCGGGCAGGTTGTGGGCTGCGTCGCGGACGAGGTTCCGCTCGGCGGGGGCGAGCTGGTCACCGAGGCGCTCCAGGATCACGGCGGCCTCGTCGGCCTGCGCGGTCACCGACGCCCTGATGCGCTGGTGCTCGCGGTCGCCGATCGGCTCCGGGGTGTCGTGCCAGCGGCGCAGCAGGCCACCGGCGAGTCGGTGCACCCGCTGTTCTTCTGCCTGCTCCAGCGGCAGTCCGCGCACGACGCGGCCCGGGAGCGCGGAGAGCACGACCGCCGGCCGGTCCGGGTCACTGGCCAGCAAGCGCGGTGCCTCGTCCGCAGCGAGCGCCCGTGTCGCGTGCTCGCACCCCTGGACCTCCCGCTCGTATTTCTCGGTGGAGGGGTACAGCTTGACGAAGACCTCGCCGTGGTCCGTGCGAACGCGCCAGACGCGGGAGGCTCCGCGCGGCCAGGAGGCGTCCGTCACGGCAGCGGTGTCCATGCCGGTGAGGTGACGGGTGACCCACTGGTGCAGTTCCGGGGGCAAGGAGGTGGCGTGCGTCATGGGGCTGGCTCTTTCACGAGGTACGAGGAGGGCGTGGTGCGCGCAAGGCGGCGGTCCCTCGGGCAGATGTCGAATCTATTCAGGGGCCGGGTGGCATGAGGGCGCGTCCGACGCTGACGGCGGGCTACGGACCGTGTCCGCGCGCTGGCTGGACTGTTCGGTACGCGGTGGTGCGTTCATCTCGCCGCTCCCGCCTCGGTGATCAACTCGCGTTCCTTCAGGCGTTGCAGGAAGGCATACGTCCGAGGCTCGGCTGCCCAAGGTTCGAGGGCTGTGGCCACATCCTCGAGATAGGTCCGGGCACGGGTCGACTCCACCCGCTGCAGGAGCACCAGGGCCCGGTCTCCGTGGTCGAGTGCCTGGTCGAGGTCTCGTGCCTGGCAGGCCGCTGTGGCGGCGACGGCCATGCGAAGGCCCACGGCGCGCGTCTGATGTACGTCGGGCAGATCTCCTGCTTGGCGGCTCCAGCCGAGGGCGGCCTTGGGCTTGCGCAGGTCGCGGAAGATTTCGGTGGCGTCCGCGGCGAGGCGGCCGTGGGTGACGTAGGAGAGCCGTGGGGCGTCTCGAACGCCCGGGTTGATCTTGTCGAGCCAGGATTCCGCCCGGCTCAGCGCGGTGCTCGCCCCGGTCGCGTCCCCCATACGGGCCAGTGCGCGGGCCTCGGCCAGTTTGGCGAAGGCCAGGACCCGGCGGGAAGCGTGGCGGCGGCCGCGGTGGAAGGCCCCCTGGGCCATGTCGAGGGCCTGGTCAGGTGCGCCCTCCAGGATGGTGTGCAAGGCCATGGTGGTCAGGACGTAGGTGCCCATCTCGATGTCGCCGCCGGCGCGGGCCAGGCGCAGAGCCTGCACGAAGTGCTGCTGGGCGGCCGCGCTGTGCCCGGCGTCGAACGCCGCCCAGGCCGCGACGCGGGACAGCTCTGCGGTGATGGAGAACAGCTCGTGCGCGGTGGCCTCGCTGTGCCGGGCATCGAGCAGCGGCAGGGCCCGTTCGTTCAGGCAGCGCCGGATCGAGCTCAGCCGCCAGTTGGCGCCGCCGAACTGGGCATCCCACATACGGGCCTGCTCGGCCGCGTCCGTCAGCTCTTTCAGGTCCTCGGCTCCGATCAGCCGTCCGGCACTGCTGCTCCCGTGCTCGGCGGAGTCCGACGGGGGCGTCGGGTCCGTGGCGTCGGCGGGGACGGCGAGCCACCGGGTGACGGGCAGCACGTAGCCGGACGCGGCGAACGCACCGCCCGGTCCGTCAGCGGCGCTCCAGTGAGCGCGTGCGCCCTCGATGGCCTCCTCGCGGTCGCGAGGGAAGTCCCAGCCGCGCGGCGCGTCGTCGGGAGCTGCGCCCATGCCGATCTCCTCCACCGTGACCGTCCTGCCGATCCGCTCGCTCAACGCGGTGGCGATGTACTCGGGCACGGGGTCCTTGGGCGTTGCTCCGGCGAGCCAGCGCGCGACACTGCTGTGCTTGTACGCCGTGGCGATTCCGTCCCGCTCGGCCAGCTGGTTGACGCGGAACGCGAGACCCTTGTGACTCATGCGGTATCCGTTGAGAAGCACAGCGAGCGCCGCGTTCGGCGTTCTGGGCCGACGGCCGGTCATCGAGCCTCCCGGGTCGAAGAGCTTGGTGGTGCCGCGACTGCTCCGGGGGCCGGATCGGCGGGGCCGGTTCCGGCCCCTCGGTGCGGCAGGGCGGTCTGGTCTGGGGGGTGCGTGGGGTCAGAAGTACTCGGGCATCCACGGTTCGCGGTCTGCCGTGGCGCGGACGAGCTGGGCCACCAAACGGGGCTCGCCATGCACGCCGTCGAGGAGGGCCGCGGCCGGTGTGCGGTAGCCGCCCGCGTACCAGTGGGCGAACTGGCGGGAAGTGAGGCCGAGCTCGTGCCGTGCGCCGGGGTGGGGCGTCAGGTCTCCGGCGCCGGCGGTGACCCGCAGGAGCATGGGTGCGGAAGGGCTGTTGTCGTCGCCGCGCAGGGCGAGGGGGATGGTGAGGTCGAGGTCCTCGGGCCAGCCGCGGCGGCGCACTGCCTCGGCCGGGTCGAGGACGCGCAGCATCCAGGGGTGCCAAGACGTGGCGGAAGCGGCGC
Source organism: Streptomyces viridosporus T7A (assembly GCF_008704515.1). NCBI lineage: Bacteria > Bacillati > Actinomycetota > Actinomycetes > Kitasatosporales > Streptomycetaceae > Streptomyces > Streptomyces viridosporus. The sequence goes on along the minus strand of NZ_CP023700.1, from coordinate 92,356 downwards.
CGGCGTGGCGCAGATGGTTCTGCAGCAGTGGGACGGGCGGCAGGGCGGTGCGCTGGAACATGACGGTCGGGATCCGGCTGTGGTGGCGGCCGAGGAAGCCGAGCATGGCCGTGGCCGTCTCGGCGGTTGCCGCCCAGAAGTCGTGGACGACCAGGCGGCGGCCGCCGGCGCGGTCCCGGTCGAAGGCGATCGCGAGCAGGCCGTCCGGGGTGGGGCTGGGCAGGGCGAAGCGGTAGTGCGTCATGCCGGGGTGTTCGGCCTGCTGCCAGGCCGGCCACCAGGAGGGCCGCTGCCACGGCCCGTTCCAGTCATCGGCCAGCTCCTGCTGCTGTTTACGGGCCTGGTCGTCGGCGCCGTGGACGATGTCGAAGCGGGAGCCGTCGGCGATGCCGCGCAGTTCGTCGGTGGGCACCGTCCAGGAGTAGACCCGGCTCGGCGCGGCCCAGCCCATGCGGTGCCCGTACCCGGTGGAGGTCGTCCACGCGGTCGCCAGGACGGCGCCCTGCTCCTTCAGGGGCCGCAGCCGCTCTTTGAGCAGCGTCGACCACAGCCGGCTGCCCCGGGCTTCGGGGGCGATGCAGCCGCCGGCCAGGCAGGCGCCCGGTACCGGCCGGCCGCCGAAGAACTGGGGGACGGCGAGGGCCAGGCCGCCGCCGATGACGCGGCCGTCGCGCACGGCGACCCGGGCGTCGGCGTGCGCGCGCAGCCGGGCGACGTCCTCCACCTGGTGCCCGTAGGCGCGCACGGTCAGGTCCTGGTACTCCTGCCACAAGGCGTCATCGGCTTCGACGACGACCATCGGCGTGCTGCCCGGCATCGGTACTCCCTTCTTCAGTAGGCGGTGGCCGTACGGACCGCGGTCGCGTCGGCGGGGACGAGGAAGGCGCGGGTGAGGGTGATGACGCGCCGGTCGAACTGGTTGAACGCGGTGGTGCGGACGGTGACGACGCCCTGGTCGGGGCGGCTGGCCGAGGGGCGGGCGGAGAGGATCTCGGTCTCGGCGCGCAGGGTGTCTCCGACGTGCACGGGCTGTTCGAAGCGCACGTCGTCCAGGGCGAGGTTGGCGGTGGTCAGGCCGCTGATGGAGCGGACGCTCGCGCCGATGACCAGGCCCAGCGTGACGACTCCGCAAACCAAGGGCCGCTCCCTGCCCGTCCGTTCGCAGAACTGTGCGTCGGAGTGAACGGGGGCCACGTTGCCGGTCAACGCCAAGGTCATGGCGTGGTCGGTGTCGGTGACGGTCCGGGCCGGCCGGTGCTCGACGGTCTGGCCGACGAGAGCGCTGAACTCCTCCAGGCCGCGGCCGACAACCTCACGCAGCCGGCCCCCGCCGACCGTTCGATAGCCGCGCATAACGGTCGCCTCTGTCACTGGGTGCCTCCGTGGACGCTGGGGTCGGTGTCGTTCCCGGCTTTGTCGAGGACGGCGCGGGCAGCCGCGACGAGCGGGGGCCCCACCATCTGGTCACCGGCCCGGACCATCTGGCCGCCCGCCCGGTCAGCGGCACTTACGACCGCCTGGGCCTGCGCCACCTCTTCCTCGGTTGGGCAGAACGCCGCGCGGATGACAGGAAGTTGGTCGGGGTGTATGGCGCCTTTGCCGGTGAAGCCCAAATCGCGGGCCTCCTGAGCGTCGCGCAGCAAGCCCTCAGGGTCGCCGAGGTCGAAGTAGGGCGAGTCGATCGACGGGATGGCGTGGGCAGCGGCGGCCGCGGCGATGGACGAGCGTGCCCACCGCAGAGAGCCGCTGGTGCGGCGGCACCCGGTGGCGGCGGCGTAGTCGGCCGCCCCGAAGACGACACCGCACAGCACTGGCGAGGCGAAGATGTCGTCGAGGCGGAGCAGCGCGCGGGGCGTCTCGATCAGGGCGCAGACGCGCACGCCCGTCGCCGTCTCCCGGAGTGTCTGGGCCACCAGCTCCAGTTCGCGGGCGGACTCCACCTTCGGCACGAGCACGACGGTGTCGCGCAGACCGGCGGCGGCGAGCGCCACCAGGTCCTTCAGTCCGTGCACGGTGCCCGGCGCATTCACGCGCAGCCCGAGCATCGTCGCGCCGTGCACCGGCGCGGCGCCGAGATGGGCCAAGGCCACCGTACGGGCGGTGTCCTTGTCGCACGGCGGGACAGAGTCCTCCAGGTCCAGCAGGGCGACATCGGGCTGCGCGCGCAGCGCCGCTTCCAGCCGGCCGTCCGAGGGCGGCGTGATCAGCCAGGTACCGCCGGGCGCGGTGCGGGCCGCGGTCATGGCCGTCACCTTCCGGCGAGGTGCTCATCGACCAGCTGGTCGAGGGCGCCGACGGTCGTGACCGAGGCGAGGCGGTCCTCGCCGAGGGTGACGCCGTGCTCGGCCAGCAGCAGGTCCAGCTCGGCGATCGCCAGCGAGTCGAGACCGGCGTCCTCCAGGCTCGCCTCCGGGCGTAAGGACTGCTCGTCCACCTGCAGAGGGCCGGTCAGGATGTTCTTCAGCGTCTGGTTCACCGGGCTGCCTCCAGTCGGTGTGAGCGGTCGGGCCGGTCGGCCACGCAGGGCACGTCCGGCCAGGTGAGGGTGGTGGCACCCCAGGTCAGGCCCGCGCCGAAGGCGGCCAGCAGGACCCGGTGCCCGGGGCGCAGTGCGCCATCAGACGCCGCGTGGGCGAGGGCGAAGAGGATCGACGCGGCGCTGGTGTTGCCCAGGCGGGCGATGCTCTCCAGCGCGCGCCCACCGTTGAGGTGGAGCCGGCGGCCGACGGCCTCGGTGATGCGGGCGTTGGCCTGGTGGGGGACGAACCGGTCGACGTCGCCGAGGCTCCATCCGGCCGCCACCGCGGCCTGCTCGGCGGCTTGGGACATGTAGGTGACGGCGTGCTGGAACACCTCCCGGCCGCGCATGCGCATGAACTGCCCGTGCGGGACGACCAGGGCGTCCGCGTGGCGGCCGTCGGCGCCCAGAATCACCGGTCCCACCGCGCCCGGCTCGCCCGTCTGCCCGCGGCGCACCACGATCGCGGCAGCTCCGTCCCCGAACAGCGCGGCCGTCGTGCGGTCGTCCGGGTCGGTCACGTGTGATAGGCGGTCGACCGTGATGACCAGTGCTCGCTGCGCCGCGCCGTCGGCGACGAATCCCTTCGCGACCTGGAGGGCGTAGGGCAGGCCGGTGCAGGCGGCCGCGATGTCGAAGGCGGGGATGCCGTGCAGGCCCAGGCGCGCGGCGACGTCCGGCGCGGTGGCCGGCATTCGGTGGTCGGGGGTCGCGGTCGCCAGGATCACGACGTCGGCCGTGTGAGTCCCCGCGGACTTCAGCGCGGCCGTGGCCGCCCGGACGGCGAGATCGGCCGTCGAGGTGCCCGCGTCCGCGCGCCGCCGCTCGACGATCCCGGTCCGGGTGGAGATCCAGTCGTCGGCCACGCCCAGGCGCTGGGAGATCTCCGAGTTGGGGACCAGAAGGTCCGCCTGCGCGGTGCCCAGGCCGCACAGCACGGCAGCGAGGGGACGCCGGCTGCCACCGACGGCGGGCCCGGTCATGACGCCACCTTCAGGTCGCGGACGACCTCGTCGATCAGGTCCTCCTGCCCGGCCACGACCTGGCGCCGTCCCAGTTCGGCGAAGACCTCCAGGGGATCCACGCCCGCGGCCCGGGCGGCCGCCAGTACGCGCGGCTTGAATCCGGAGAACACCCCGGCCAGACCCGAGGCCAAGGCCACCGAGTCGATGACCGGCGGCCCGGCCATCAGATGTTCGTGGGCAATGTCTGCCGCGCGCAGCAGCGCCGGCAGGTCGATGCCGGTCTCGTGCCCCGACCGGTGCAGCACGGCGACGAGGACCTCGAGGGACGTGTTGCCCGCGCCCGCCCCGAAGCCTCGCGCGCACGCGTCGATGACGCGGGCCCCGGCCTCGACAGCGGCGATCGAGTTCGCCACGGCCATGGACAGGTTGTTGTGCCCGTGGAAGATCACCGGCACGTCCACCGCGGCGGCGATGGCCCGGATGCGCTCGGTCACGTCGGCGGGCAGGTAGTGTCCGGCCGAATCCATGATCCCTACCACCTGCGCCCCGTATTCCGCGGCCCGCCGGCACTCCTCGGCGAGCCGCTCGGCACTGGTCATGTGGCTCATCAGGAGGACGGCCTGTGCCTCCAGGCCCAGCTCGCGCACGATGCCCAGATGGCGGCGCATCACGTTGGCCTCGGTGCAGTGCGCAGCGATCCGCACCACGTCCGCGCCGCAGTCGGCGGCCTGGCGGATGTCCGCGCCGGTTCCCCAGCCGGGGACCATGAACACGCCCATCCGGCTGGTGCCCGCCGTCAGGGCCTGCCGGACGGTCTCCAGCATCGTTGTGTCGTCCAGACGCGCGTGTCCGATCTGCCGCGAGGACGCGCCGAGCCCGTTGCCGTGCCCGACCTCGACCACCGGCACACCGGCCGCGCTCGCGGCCATGGCGTACGCCCGCAACTGCGGCACGTCGAGCTGGTGCTGCACTGCGTGCTGCCCGTCGCGGAGCGTCGCATCGTGGACGGTCACCTGCGAGATGTGGCCGCTACCCACGGCGTCCCACCTCCCGGGAGCGCGCGTAGCGCTCGGCCAGTGTCACGGCGGCGGCGTTGATGATCTCCACGTTTCCGGCGTAGGGCGGCAGCCGTCCTCCTTGTGCGGTGACCGTGACGGTTGCCCGCACCAGGTCGTCGGCCACGGACAGCGCACTCACCTCGTAGCCGGGGGCGTACTGGCGCACGGCGGTGGCCGCGGCCTCGACCGCGTCGGCCAGCGCAGTGGGTTGGATGCCGTGCGCGCATGTGGTGATCTGCGCGCGGAAGGCCGGTGCGGGTAGGGCCGGGCTGATGGTGGCCAGCACCTTCGCCCGCGTCGCGCCGGTCAGCCGCTCCATCGCGTATCCGGTGGTAGCGAGGTACTCGTCGAGGTTGTCCCGCGTGGCCGGGCCCACGCTGGCCGAGGCGACGGTGGTGACCACCTCGACGTCCTCGACCCGCTCGCTGTTCGTGGCTATCGCGTCCAGCACTGGGAGGACAGCCTGCCCGCCGCAACTCACCAGGCTCAGATGGCGGTCGGACTCCGCCCGGACAGCGTTGACCGTCGGGGTGAGCATGCTGCCGCCGCTGCTCGGTGTGAGATCCACCAGCAGCACGTCGGCCGAGGCCAGAGCGGCCCAGTGGGCAGGGTGCGCCTCGGCCGAACTTGCGTCGAAGACCACGTCGACGCCCGCACGGGCCACCGCCGCGATGCCCTCGGTGGAGACTTCACAGCCCAGCTGAGCGGCGCGGCGCAGCGCACTGGCGCTGCTCTGCCGGCTGGCCACCAGTTCGCAGCGCAGCACAGGCGAGGCGTTCAGACGCTCGGCCAGGTCGAGGCCGAGCATTCCGGCGCCGATCACGGCCGCCTTCAAGCGGGGCGCTGCGTCCCCACGGCCGGTGACGGATTCGAAAGGGGCAATGACGCTAGGCGACATGGAGCACCGCCTGCGGAAGACGGGCGGAGCCGGCCGCCACGGTCTGCCCGGCGCTCAGCGGGAGGCTGGCGTGCACGGCCCCGGCCAGCACGACGTCACCGGCCCGCAGTCCCGTACCGCAGGCGGCCAGCCGGTGCACCAGCCAGGCCACGGAACGGATCGGGTCACCCAGGATCGCCCGGCCGAACCCGGAGGCCGCTACGGCACCGTCCACCGTGAGGGTCAGATGCTCTCCGCCCAGCTCGGGCACCAGTCCCGCTACGGCCGCGCCGAGCACGAACCGCCCGCAGGCCGCGTTGTCCGCCACGCTGTCGACGAGCGTCAACCCCTCGAACCCGTACCGGCTGTCGATGACCTCCAGGGCGAGGAACGTGCCATCAACCGCGTCTCGGATCGCCTCCTCGCTCACGTCTGCACCGGCCAGATCGCTCCCCAATCGGAAGGCGAGCTCACCCTCGACGCGCGGCGCCACCAGGTCACCGAGACGCAACTCGCCGTCCGTCTCCACGGCCATGTAGTCCAGCAGCAGCCCGGAGTCGGGCTGGTCGATGCCGAACTGCTCCTGCATGGCCGCCGACGTGAGCCCCACCTTGTGCCCGACCACGCGCGCACCGTCTGCAGCGCGAAGCGCCGCCCCGTGCCACTGAATCCGGTAGGCGTCGTCGAGCGCGATCTCGGGCCGTCGGCGGCTGAGCAAGGACACCGGCTGCCGCGCAGTCTCTGCGCTGTGCAGGCGCCGGGCTTCGCCGTCCCACCACGGCGACACGGCGCCTTCCGTGGGCTGAGTGACGACCGATCCTGGGCGCGGGGGCGAGTCCGCGGGGGCGAGCAGTGCCTCCAGGAGCCCCGGTTTGCTATCGGTTCTCATTCGTGCAACTCCCTGCTTTGGAGCGGGTATGCGTCACTGCTGAGTCCACATCCCACCGCGTGTCCTCAGTGGTGGGCAGGGCTCGCGGAGGGGCCTGCGGTTCGCGGAGGGGCTCGCGGCAGCCGCGGCTCCAGCCGGTGGATGTGTCACCGGCGGGTGCTCCGGTCACCTCGGTGTGGCCCCCAGAGGCTCCAATCCGCGGCCACCTGACGGATCTTGTGGGCCGGTGTGCCGTAGGCATCCAGCAGGGCGTGCGCACTCGAGACGGGCAGCACGGTCCGGGCCGTCTCCAGGATGCTGATCCGGCTGGCTGAGGACTCGATGACGTTCCCGGACTTCATCTGGCTCAGCCCGACCCGCGTTCGGTGGTGGCACATCAGCGCGCCGACCAGGACAGGCGGCAACGGGAGGGCGTCACAGGACGGTCCGCACGGCGTGGAGGCAGCTGTGCTGGCCGCCATGAGTGCACCGTCGTCGCTGAGAGGGGTGGGGCGCGCCGGGGCGTCGAAGGCCGTGTCGTGCGGTCATGGCAGCTTGGTCCACGAAGCGGCCTCCTTCTTGGCCGATGCCGCGGGCAGTACGGGCACTTCCGTCGCGATCAGGGCGTCGAGACCGTCTGCGCGGCACGTATCTGCTGTCAGCAGGACGACCGCTCCGCCGGGCGAACTTGTTGCTCCCAGACGGTCCCACTCCCATTCGTTCATCAGGTGATTGATGAAGTCTTTGCCGGCGTGGTCGTGGTGAAGAGGGACGGCGCACGCAACTCGGCTGTAGCCACACAGGGCGGCGTAGTGGCGGGCCCAGATGGTCAGGAGCCAGTCGAGCCTGTACTCGGCGCCTGGAGCGGTAGCGACGCAGGATATCCCCAGTGTCGGCTGAGTGTTCCCGAAATCCGTCCATGACGGCGTGGCCAGCGCGGCCGATCGAGTTGGAGGCAGGCGACGAAGGCGTTGGCGTGGGTGTCGACGAGGACGGCCATCTCGCGCTCGTCGCGCAGGGCCTCGAGTATCGGCCGAGCGCTCTCGGCGGGCAGGTTGCGCTTGCGGCGCCAGGTCATGACCTGGACGCCGAGCATTTCGTACTCAGCACGTCCGTTCAGGTGACGGATCCGGTACGGAGGTGCGGCGGGGTGCATGGAGTCTCCTGCGGGAAGAGAGCTTGGAACCGGCCCGGGGAGGGTGCCGGGCATGCTTGTGAAGGCGTTGTTGGTCACCGGCTGACCCCGGAACGCCTGGTGGTACGGCGCAGAGTGCTGGTGCTGCCGGGCGGACTGGTGAGGGCGTCGTTGAGCACTTCGGCATGGGTGTAGCCGACGCCGGGCGGCGTGTGCCAGTGCAGGTCGGGGCCGACGGTGACATGAGCGGCGGGAATCGTGAGGCGTGTGTCGGGCCGTAAAAGACGTATCCCGTGACGGGCCCACGGCCCGGGCCGGATGGTGTCCGGGTCGAGCAGGATGTGCCAGCTGCCGCTGTAGGGGTCGGCGAGCACCGGTCCGCGGCCGCCGGCGGCCTGCAGTGCGGCGATCAGCGGGGGCGCGAGGGCCGCCGGGAGCCGTACGGCGTCGAAGTGCTCGCCGCACCCCCAGGTACGCAGCCCGCCGGGCGGTGGTACCCAGGGCGGCAGGGTGAGGGACGACAACTCGTGCGGGAAGGACGTGGGCGGCATCGATGGGGTCCTTGTCGGATCGGGACGGCAGGAGGGCAACGGACAATCTCGAAGTCCCGCGGTTGAGGGGCCGACAGCGGTGTTGTGGCCGCCGGAGACTCGCGTGCTCGGCTGTGGCGAAACGAGATGGGTGTTCTCATGGCGCTCTGACCGTTACCGGCTTGCCCACGGAACGGAGATCGCCGCGGACAGCGCCGGTCTGGCCTCGGCGCGCAGCCGCAGACGGACGACGCGCTCGCCGGTCGGGCTCAGCCCGGCCGACGAGGGGGTCTCCCACCCGAGGTCGCGCAGGACTTCAGCAACCACTGGTTCGCTTCGTTGACAGGCCCGGGATTGCACGGCACCTCGCACCACACCCACATCAGCCGATTGCTGGCCGCATGGTCGGCGAGCCACAGGGTGAACAGCCGACCGACCTGGCCCGACCCGACTGTCGCCGGGTCGAGATAGACCAGAAACCCCGGATCCCGGCCGTCGGCGCCCCAGTGCCGCGTATCCGGATCTGTGCGCAGGACGAGGGCGCCGACGAGAATGCCGTCCTCGTACAGCCCCAGAGCCCCGGGATCCTGGAGAAGATCCCTGGTGCGGTCGACGGAGACGTCAATGCCTTGACCAGCGAGTAGACGAGCGCGGTCTTCGGCCAGGGCCGCAGCTTCGGCGCGCGCAGCATCGGTGCCAATCGGAAGCATCTCGTACACGGGCGCGGGGGTCCTGCCGCCCGTCAGCGGCTGCAACCGGCCGCCGTCGTTGACGGTGCTCTGATTGCTCACCGGACCGGCTCTTCCATGGTCGTTATCACGGTCGCAGGCTGAGAGCCCGAGACGCGGCCGAGGATCCCCCACGCATGTGCGAGACCCACCAAGTGGGCCGCGTTGCTCGCTTTTCCCTGGGCCACGACGGCGTCGACCTCGGCGCGTACGTCGTCGGCGGGCACGCCGATGGCGTTCCCGATGTCCGCGTTGCGGGAGTGCTCGGCGATGGCCCGGATGACGGTCAGTTCGTGCTCGGTGAAAACCGGAACCGGCCCGTTGCTGACCGGCGGGGGGACCTCCCGGGCGGCGAGCAGGGTATGGACGAGGACGCTGCGCGAACAGCCCGGGCACCCCATCTTCTTGCGGGCCGCGCAAAGGTGGCTGGCCACGCCTCCCACGGACAGACAGACCTTCTGAGCGATCGCCTTGTTGGTCAGGCCGTAGACGAATCGTGCAGCTACACGTTGCTGGTCAGCGGTGAGGGCCGTGGTGGGCGGGGCGGTGGTCATCTGGAGTCCTGAGTCGACGATGGTGTGACGCGGTTGCGGGGTGGTGGAGGTGCGTCGGGCGGGGACGGCGTCCGCCGTCCCCGCCCGGCGTAGGAGCGATGCCGCTCCTACGCCGCGGCGTGCAGCACGACGGGCAGAGTGGTGACGTCGTTGCCGATGAAGGAGCGCTGCGGCTTGAGGTCCTCGTCCCTGCAGGCGAGGGCGATCTGGGGGAACCGCTCGAACAGGGCCGGGAGCGCGACTTCGGCTTCGAGCTTGGCCAGCGGGGCTCCCAGGCAGTAGTGGATGCCGTGGCCGAAGGCCATGTGGTCCTTGTCCTCCCGGTCGATCCGGAAGGATTCGGGGTCCTCGTGCACCTCCGGGTCGCGGCCGTGCGCACCGAAGGCGATGATGATCGCGTCGCCCTTCTTGATGACGACGTCCTCGCCGAGGTCGATGGCTTTTGTGGCGTACCGCAAGGGCAGGTACATGATCGGCGGGTGCAGCCGGAGCGCCTCGTCGATCACGTCGCGCCAGCGGCTCGGGTCGGCCAGCACCGTGGCCAACTGGTGTGGGTGGGTGAGAAGTTCGCGGACGGCGGCGTTGATGAGGGCGACGGCCGTTTCGCTGCCGGCGCCGATCATCAGGATCAGGGTGGAGATCAGCTCGGTGTGGCTGAGTCGGTCGCCGTCCTCCTCATGGGCGGCCAGCAGCAGGCTGGTCATGTCCTCGCCCGGGGTGGTCCGCTTGACGTCGATGAGCCGCTGCATGACCTGGCCGAGGTCGTGTCTGGTGGCCGCGGCCTGCTCCGCGGTGACGTCCGTGGCGAGAACTGAGTCGATCACGCGCAGCATCTCGGGCCGCTGGTCGGCGGGCACGCCGAACAGGTCGCAGATCAGGCGCGTAGGGACCCGATAGGAGAAGTGGGCGCGCAGGTCGAGCGGCGCGGTGCGGTCCTGGCGCTCCATGTCGTTCAGGAGGTCGGTGACGATGGCCTGGAGGACGGGGCGCATCGCTTCGACCCGCCCGGGCGTGAAGGCCCGGCTAACCAGGTGGCGCAGCCGCTTGTGGTCCTCGCCGTCGGAGGTGAACATGCTGACCACGTCCACCCAGGAGTACAGCCACGGTATGGAGCCGGGAATGTGGGACGGCCAGGACCTGCGGGCGTCCTTGGAGACGTGCGGGTGAGTGAGGAGCCGCTTGGCGACGTCTCCGCGGGTGACCGCCCATGCGATGACGTCGTCCGGCATGCGGACCCGGACGGCCGGGCCGGCCGCGCGGAGTTCGTCCGCCTGGGCGAACAGGCGGCGGCCGCCGCTGCTGTCGAGGGTCACGGTCGGTGCGGCGTCGGGGCTGCTGGCCACGAGGTACCTCCTGCGAGAGCAGTGACGGGAATACGGTCCGGGGACTTGGGGCGGAAGGTGACGTGCATCGCCTGCGGGCACTGATGGAAGGGGCCGTGCCGCAGCGGGGGGTCGGGGTTCTCGTCGATCAACGCCATGTCCCAGAGCTGATCGAGGATCGTCTCGACTGCGGTCTGCACGATCGTGGTGGCCTGGGAGATGGCCGGGCAGCGGTGCGGGCCGGCCGACCAGGCCAGGTGAGCCCGGCTGTTGTAGTCGAGTCCTTGCGACAGTGAGGGGTCGGTGTTCGCCGCAGCGTGCGAGATGAGGACCGGAGTGCGGGCCGGCACGGGCACGCCGTGGAGGTGGGTGTCGAAGCGGGCGAAGTGGACGGAGAAGTTCGCCATCGGCGCACGCTCCCACAGTGCCTTCTCAAGGGCCCGTCGCACGGTGAGGGTGCCGGCGGCGAGGCTGCCGGCGTACTCGTCGTCACGCAGGAGCAGGTGCAGGGTCCAGGCCGTACAGGCGGCGACGGGGATGACACCTGCGCCGACCGCGCAGAAGAGCTGGTTGAGGGACTCTTCGTCGTTCAGCGACGCGGCATGGTTGATCATCCAGGAGGTGAGGTCCTGGCCGGGGCGCTCGCGGCGCAGTTGGATGAGTTCGAACAGCAGGCCCGCGAATTCCGCAGCGCCCTGGGCCGCTTCGGGGCCGGCGCTGATAAGGCCCTGACAGGCACGCACCATCCGGCCGGTCATCTCCGGAGGGCACCCCAGGAGTTCGGCGAAGACGAGCATGGGCACCACGTCGGCGAAGTCGCTCATCAGGTCGGCCCGGCCTTGGCCGATGACGCGAGCGATCAGCGTCAGCGCGCTGCGCCGGGTGATCTCCCGGAGCCGGTGGGGGTCGATCCGGGCGATGCAGTCGTCCATGGCCCAGCGCAGGCGCGCGTGCTCCTCGCCGTCGGTGTAGAGGACGGAGGGACGCCAGGCCATCATGCCGAGCACCGGACTGTCCTGCGGGACTTGACCGTTGGCCAGAGCCGCCCACAGGCGTGAGTCCTTGGAAAAGGTGGAGGTGTCGTTGAGGAGGGTGATGGCAGCCCGGTGCTGGGTGACGACCAGGGCGTGCACATGGGGGGCGATCTCGGCCCATCCCACGGGGCCCTGGGGGCGCAATTGCTCGTAGACGGCCTTCGGACTGGTGGCGAACGCGGCGCCGTGCAGCATGGGGCAGCCGCGGGCGGAGAGCGGGGGAGGCGTGGTCATGAGGCGGGCTCCAGGCTGGGGCGGGACAGCAGGTGGGAGACGAGCGCTATCAGGGGCTTCTTGGCCGACTCCCTGCGCCGGACGTCGCACTCGACGAGGGGTGTGGACGGGTGGAGATCCAGGGCCTGCCGCAGTTCGGCTTCGCTGTAGCGGGGGGAGCTGGCGAAGGTGTTGACCGCGACCACGTAGGGCAGACCGGCTTCCTCCATGCGCCCCATGGCGTCCCAGGACTCGGTGACCCGCGCGGTGTCGACCAGGACCACGCCGCCCAGCGCGCCCTGCATCAATTCGTCGACCATGAAGCTGAACCGGGGCTGGCCGGGTCCGCCGAAGAGGTAGAGCACGATGTCGTCGGTCAGGGTGAGCCGGCCGAAGTCGAGCGCGACCGTGGTGGTGGTCTTGTCCGACAGTCCTCGCAGGGTGTCGACCGCCTCGCCGGCCTTCGTCATGCGCTCCTCGGTCGAGGCCGGCGTGATCTCGGACACGGCTCCGACGAGGGTGGTCTTGCCGACGGCGAACGGCCCGAGAACGACGATCTTCACGGACTGGTCGACCCCGGGCGCCAGGTAGCGGCCCTCAGAGCTTGTGGAGCGCATCGAGAATCCTCTCCAGCAGATGTCTGTCGCTCTGCTGAGCGGCGGGGACGGGGTTGCGGCTGATCAGGTGGCCGCTGTCGACGAGGGAGGCGACGAGAACCTTGGTCACGGCGGCCGGGAGCTGCAGGTCGGCGCTGACTTCAGCCAACGCCAATACGCCGGGCAGGCAGTGCTGCATCAGCCGGTGAGAGTGGGCGTCCAGCCCAGCCAGGGACTTGTCCGGATCGGCGATGAGGAGCGTGGCCAGGTCCAGGGTGCGGCGGGTAGGCGCGGCCCTGCCCCCGGTGGGGGTGTAGGGCCGCACCATCCCGGCACGCCGCCGTCCGCGGGGCGTCACGAGGCCCTGGCCCGCGTTCGGGCGGACAGCGCGGGGGCCAGGCCCTTGATGGTCTTGATGGTTGCCGCGGACGCGACCGCCACCTCGGGTTCGGTCATCTCCGCGCTGACCGAGACGGCGAGTACGGAGTTGTGCCCGGCGCCGAAGACGAGAACGCACGAGTCGGGAAGGTCGATGATGATCTTGCGGGGGGCCTCGCCCGCCGGCGTCTGGGCGAACTCGGCGATACCGCGGCCCAGCGAGAACAAGCTGCAGGAGCTGGCGGCGACGCGGTCGGCCACGTCGCGGTGCAGCCCCTCGGAGTGCGCCAGCACCAGGCCGTCAGTGGTGAACAAGACGGCGTGCAGGACGTCCTTCTCCTGGGTGAGGCGGGTGAGCACCCAGGTCATGTCGTGGGTGTCGGCGGTCGGCTGCTGCTGCTCAGACATGGGGCTGGTCTCCCTCGGCGATGTGCGTCTCGGTGTCGTGGATGGTTCGCCCCAGGTGGGCGAGACCGGCTGAGAACGTTTCGGGGTCGTCGGTCGGCGTCGGCGCGCTGTCGCGGGCGGGCGCCGTAGGCAGGGGGGCGCGCCGACGCCGCTGCGGTAGTCCCCCGGTGCCGGTCCCCTCGGCGGGCGGGGTGTGGGCGTCTTCGGTGGGTGCGGGGGATCCATGGGGGAGGGGGGCCTGGGTGGTGGGGGCCATGGCCGCATGCCGATCGGCCTGAATCTCCTCGTCGGTCGGGCCGTGCCCGAACAGCTCCCGGGGGATACGCAGCACCGCGCGAACACCGCCGTACGGGGAGGTGCTGGTGACATCGGCGGCGAAGCCGTACTCGCTGGCAAGGCGGCCGATGACCATGAAACCGAGCTGGCCGGTGTCCTGCACGGTGGTGACGTCCAGTACCTCGTGCTGCGCCAACTGCCGGGCGGCCTCCTCACGCTGGAAGGCGTTCATGTTCAGGCCGCCGTCGTCAACGACGATGCAATACCCGGTCTGAAACGGTTGCACCTCGACGAAGACCTTGCCGTCCGAGTACGCGGTGGCGTTGGAGAGCAGTTCCGTGAGCGCGACGGTGACCGGCTCGACGACCCGGCCCTCCAGCCAGGTCTCCCCGGTGCTCTGTTCGTACGTGTAGGCCACCCGCAGGTAGTCGTTGATCCGGCCCCGGGCTGATTCCACGACCTCGCGAACGGTGCAGTCCGCGCGCTGTGCACCGGGCCACGAGCCGGTCAGGATGCGCGTGCGCTGGAGGGTGTGCAGAGCCTGGGTGACCAGGTGATCAATATTCATCAGGCTCTGGTGGTAGGCGGTGCCGTCGGGGTGGCGTTCCATCTCCTGAACGGCGGTCATCTGACAGCGGTGCAGCCGGGTCTGCGCCTCGTCGATGACGTCCCGCACCGAGGACCGGGCCGCACGCCCGATCTGCTCGCGCGTGACGGTCAGGGCCTCCTGCAGTAACCGCCTTATGCCCTGGTGCGCCTGGTCGATGGTGGTGCCGACGAGCTCCTCCTGGTGGAGGCCGGGAACCGGCACGCCGCGGTGCCCGCGGGCGAGGACGTCCACCAGGGCGGGCATCGTCACCTCGGCGAAGTGCCGCACTTCGGTCTCCAAGGCGGCGGCGCGCGCTCTGGCGGCATCGCGCTGCTGCTCCAGCGATGCGCCTCGCGCAGCCAGGGACCGCTTGCTGCGGGTCTGCGCTATGAGACCAGCCGACGTGACGACGAAACCGGCGCCGAGCAGAGCGGTCGCGGTCACCTGTGGATCGAGCATGGGATGTCCTCACACGTGGGGGTGGACTGGGGGCGGCAGGCAGCGGCGCCGGTGCCACCGGCGGAGTCCGCCGAAAGAGGTCCGGCGGCCCGGGTGGAGTGCATTGGCCATGCGCGCCGGGCGATGCCCAGGTGGGCGTGCGCGCGTGAGGCGCGCAGGCGCCCAAGGGGCTTCCTCGGTCTGCTCACGCGGCCATCACCGGCACGGCCGCCGCCTTCCGCAGCTCGCTTAGCAGCACAGCACTGTTCGCGAGCCCGAGCATCGAGTACGCCTGCGGGTAGTTCCCCAAGTGTCGCCCGGTCACCGGGTCGTACTCCTCGGCGAGCAGGCCCAGGTCGCTGCGCAGCGTCAGCAGCTGCTCGAACAGTTTCTCGGCCTCGGTCAGCCGTCCGGTGAGTGCGAGCGCGTCGACCAGCCAGAACGAGCACAGCAAGAACGCCCCCTCGCCGCCCGGGAGTCCGTCCAGTCCGACGTTCCGGCCGGCCGTCGGGTACCGGTGGACCAGGACCCCGTCGGGAGCAAGTTCTCGTCGGACGGCGTCCACCGTGCCGACCACGCGCGGGTCGTCGGCCGGCAGGAATCCCGTGTGCGGCAGCAGCAAAAGCGAGGCGTCGAGCTCCTTCGAGCCATACGACTGGGTGAAGGTGTTACGGACCGGGTCATAGGCCTGCTCGCATACCTGGGCGTGGATCTCGTCACGCAGGCGCACCAGCTCGTGCACATCACCGCCGAACACTCCTTGCTCAGCAAGGCGGACAGCGCGGTCGACTGCCACCCAGCACATGATCTTGGAGTGGGTGAAGTGACGGCGGCCGCCGCGGACCTCCCAAATGCCGTCGTCGGGCTTGGTCCAGTGGTCGCGTACATAGTCGACGAGCTTCAGGATCAGGCTCTCGGTGTTCTCACACCGTGCAACACCATGCTCGTGAGCCAGGGTGAGCGTCTCGATGACCTCACCGGGCACGTCCAGCTGGAGCTGGTCCACCGCCTCGTTGCCGACGCGGACCGGGCTGGAGCCTTCGTACCCGGGCAGCCACCCCAGCTCCCGCTCGGGCATGTCCCGGCGACCATCGAGTCGGTACATGATCTGCAGGTTGTGCGGGTCGCCGCCGAGCGTGCGCAGTAGCCACTGCCGCCATGCCGCGGCTTCGTCGCGGTAGCCCGTCCGCAGTAGCGCGGACAGGGTGACCGCGGCGTCCCGCAGCCAGACGTAGCGGTAGTCCCAGTTGCGCACCCCACCGATCTCTTCGGGCAGGGAAGCGGTGGGCGCGGCAACGATCCCGCCGGTCGAGGCGTGGGTGAGCGCCTTCAGGGTGATCAGGGAGCGGACGACAGCGTCCCGGTACGGGCCGTCGTAGACCAGCTGCTGGACCCACTCTTCCCAGAAGCGGCGGGTCAGGGCGAGCGCTGCTTCGGCGTCGGGGACCTCGGGGGCCGGGGCGTGGGAGGGCTGCCAGCTCAAAGCGAAGGCGACGCAGGCGCCGGCCCTGACGGTGAACGCATGCTGCACGACGCCGTCCTTCTCCGCCCCAGGGACGGGGGTGTCCAGCCAGAGGGAGTCCGGCCCGGACACCGCAGCTGTACGTTCCCCCTCGTCGTAAATCCACGGCAGCCTGCTGCCGTAACCGAACCGCGGGGACATCGTCGACTTCATCTCCACCGTGCCGCTGACACCCTCGACAATCCGGATCACCTGAGGGGCGTGCCCCTCCCGGGGCGGCATGAAGTCCAGGACGCGGACCGTGCCGGTCGCCGTGTCCCACTCGGACTCGACGATGAGCGTCTCCCCCTGGTACCGGCGGCGATCAGCGGGCGGAGCGGTCGCACCCGCGGGAACGGCGGGGGCTAGCCGCCAGAACCCGTGCTGGTCCGTACCGAGCAGGCCGGCGAACGCGGCGGCCGAGTCGAAGCGGGGCAGGCACAGCCAGTCCATGCTGCCGTCCGGGCAGACCAGAGCAGCGGTCTGCATGTCGCCGATGAGCGCGTAGTCCTCGATGAGCGCGCGAGCGCTCCTGCGCAGGGTGGTCATGGGGTGCGGTCTCCGGTCGTGGCGAGTGCGGCGTAGACATGGGGTCGGTTGAGCCAGGGGTGCATGCTGCGCGACTGGCTGAATGCGCTTGTGGGCTTTGGCCGAGTGGGTTCAGAACAGGTCGCGCGGCGCGGATGCCGTGGTGTCTGTGGGCTCCGGTCGTCGGGATCGCCGACTCGTTCTCTGCCCTCGAAGGACAAGGACGGCCATGGCTCCGACGACCAACCCCACGATGATCAGTCCGGTGCTGGTCACCGCGACCTCGGCACGGATCCGGCGTAGACGACGATGAAGATCGCCAAGGCGAAGGTGACCATGCGGAGGTGGTGGCGGTTGGGGCGCCATGCCCGCAGACGTCTGGTCATCGGCTGGGAGCTAGGCACAGCAGAGCTCCCAGCGTTGGGGGGTGGGTGTCCGCATGCGGTCCCGCGTCCGGCTGAGCGCGTCGTGCAGGGCGTCCGCCGGGGTGGTGGCAACTGGAACCGGCTCCGGTCTGGTCACCCACAGGCCCGAGCAACTGCGGAATCCGTCGGAAACGCACCGCCAGGTCTTTGCGCCGGGTACGCAATCGGAATGGGCAGCCCTCCACCGGTGGACCGTGTCGGACTCTACGGGCACGAGGAGTTTCTGGTGCTCGAGGCAGCACCTCAGCGGGCCGACGACCGTGCCGCCGGCCACCAACGCGTCGATCGCCGACAGCCCCAACGCCAAGCCCACGCGCACGGTGTCGTGGACTCTCGGAAGAGCGACCGGCGGTTGCTCGCCGAACGCGACGTGCCACAGGTGGCGACTCCATAAGCTCATGGGGACTGCGCTCCAGTAGGGGGTAGTTCCATCGTGGGGACGGATCGTGAGACGGAGTGTTCTGGTGTCGTGCCGTAGCGGGGGTGGCCGATGCTGCATCAGAACGTGGACGGGCGCCGTGGCTGTCAGGCGTGTACGGCGCCGGTCGGGACGACGGTCCGGGGAGGGGGCGGTCGTCCCGGCAGTAGCTCGAACGAGGGAGGCCAGCGTCCCGGGTCCGAACTGCGCCCCCATGTCCAGCGGGGGCAGTAGGGGAGTCAAAATTCCCGGGCTGCTCGCGCAGGCCGTGGAATAGGCGCCGAGCCTCTGGGCTCAGGTCATCCGGGAGCGGCTCGCCCCAGCTGACGAGCGGGCCGCTACGGGTGAGCAATCCAAAGTTCGGACTCCCGCTCAACGCCTGAACGGCCTGTTCGGCGCACCTGCCTTCGATCATGTGAAGGTGGCCGCCTCGTCGGTTGAATCCAGCTGGTACGGCAAGGAGAGGCATCCGGTGCACCGCCACCGCCACCGCGTCACGCAGGAGCTCGACGTGCACGAGCTCGACGTGCACGAGCTGGGACGCCCAGTACTCAAAGTCGCACGCATCCTCCGCGACGAGGAGCCGCACAGCCAGCGGATGGGCCGGAGGCGGGAGCGTCCGGATCACGACGTCACCGCCGTGCACGGAGTCGCGGCGAGGGGCATCGACCGCCGCGGTCCGATGACCTTACCGGCCGGCAGGAGGCACCCGGTGTCCTCGAAGACGAGTACGCCGTTGCACAGCTCGCTGCAGCCGATCTCAAGGTGGCGAGCACGCACACGTGCAGCCTCGCGGTCGGCGGCATCGGCCGGCGGGCACTCGGGCCGGTGCCCACACACCAGACCGGCGGCGACCAGCTCGCTGATCACCGTCTTCACCGCCTCTGCCAGGTGACGCAGGTGTACACGGGCCGCCACGTACTCCGCCGGTACGTCGGTGTCAGCGAGTCGGCGGGCTGTCGCGAGCGCCTTCTCGATGGCCGGGCATCGACCGGGAGCGGCGTAGCCCAGTTCCATGAGGTGGCCGCGCAGCCTGAGGACCAGGTCGTCAATGTCGCGTTCGCTGTCGAGAAGAGGGGCGTCCTCGTCGAGGACCAGGCTGATGGTCTCCGTGGAGGAAGCAACGGATGACCGGGGGGAGCCGGGGGGGCGGTTCGGAGGTTGACCGGTCAGGGGGGTGCGAGACAGCGAGATGAAGCTCACGGGCGCCCCCACTGCTTGCGCAGAGGGCCCGCCATGCGGGCACAGCCGCCGCTTCCGGAGTCGTGAGCACAGCGCTTGGGCGGCTGGCGGAGGATTGGTGTGGTTCGTGCGCTGCTGGATCTGTCCGCGTGGGGGGCTCGCATAGTCCCGACGGTCGCTGCCACGCCCAGGTCCGTGCGGACTGCCGACGGGGAAGTCATCGCGAAACTCCTCGGCGAATCGGGGAAGGGGCCGCCGGAGCCTGCCGCACCCAGAGGGACAGGGAAGGCAGGCTCCGGCCTCACACCACGGTGACGGGAATTGCTCCGCACCGATACGCCAAACCGTGGTCACTTCGTGGCCACTTCGGCTCCGATGAGGTATCGACGGACGGTGGTTTTGTGATGTTTTGGGCGCTCTCTTCAGGTCGTAGGAGTTTGCTCTCGGATGGAAGTGACGAAGGAGTGGCCACGGTTTGGCGTACCGGTGACGCCGAGCTTCCGCCACGGTGGAAGCGAGCCGATTCCGGCCACGCCGCAGGGCGTCTCGATGCGAGGAGACGAGGGTGCCCCCGACAACTGCCGAACTGGTGCATGACCGGAGCCTCGGAGACCTGTTGGTCCACCGTGAAGTGGTGCTCGACGGACTCGATGCTCCGCAGCGCGCCGCCCGTACCGCCCTGGCCGACGTCCTGGCCGGCAAGTCGGAGAATCAGCTCTTCGACGCCATGCTGGTGGCCAGCGAGCTCATCGCCAACGCCATCCAGCACAGCAGCGGTGCGGTCCTCATAAGGGTCGAGGTCTACGAGCTCGGTGCGGCGTTGGGCGTCGTTGACCGCGGGGTCGACATCACTGCCGTCCCTGCCTGGCCTTCGAACTCCTCTGTTGACGACAGGACGGTGGCTGTAAGCGGGCGCGGCCTGTTCATCGTGGACAGCCTCGCCAGTGCCTGGTCGGTCGAGGAGGCCGAGAACGGAAAGATCGTCATCGCCATACTCACCCTTCCGGCAGGCCCTCGTCGATGACCGCTTTTGACCTCACGCGACGTCATCTCGGCCGAGGACTCTTCGTCCATCCGCTCGGCGTCAACTGCGGCGCCATCGGCCTGTCACAGGGAACTGAGTCAGAAACGGACGACGGGCGCTTCCTCGATGGCCTACGCCGCGCCGTCGAACTCGGTGCCAACCTCCTGGACACCGCTGACTCCTACGGCGCAGGCCGAGCTGAACGCATGCTGGGTCGACTCTTGCGCGAGTACCCGAACAACGGCCTTCTCGTCAGCAGCAAGGTCGGGCGAATCCGCGGATCGGCACCACATGCGTACGCCGATCGGCACATTCACCACCAGTTCCAGCAAACCCAGGAGAACCTCTACGTGGAGGAGCTGGACCTCTACGTCCTCGATTCCTGGGACTTCGGCCCACAGGACCGATACCTGGGCACCGCGATCGACCAGATGCAGACCTTGCGTGAGCTGGGGGCGATTAAGGCCATCGGGATGCGGGGCCCCTACACCCACTACGGGGCCACGTCTGAGGAACGCACCGCCTGCGTCCAGCGGTTCCTCTATCTCTTCCGTCTGATCAAGCCGAACGTCGTCTGGACCCGTTTCAATGGCCTCACCCCTGCCATCCAGGTCGAAGGCGAGAGCCTGTTCGACTTCACCGCCCGGCACGGGGCCGGCGTGATCCTTTCCGCGCCCCTCGCCCATGGCCTGCTGACCGGAAAAACCGTCCCGAGTTCCATGCCGCGTCTGGGACCGCGCGATAATCCCGCCAGCGCCAGGATCCTTGCTCCCGCGGCCCTCGACACGATCGCTGCCGGCTTACAGGAGTTGCGAGCCCACTTCGGGGACGCACCCGGAACGCTCACACGCCTGGCGCTTCTGTCTTCCCTGCAGCAGGCCGACCACTGCACTGCCGTCGTCGGTTTTACCAGCGAGGCACAGATCCAGGAGAACTTCGAATGCTTGAACGGTCCGGCGCTCACCGCTGATGAGCTGGGCTTGCTCGACGAGATCTTCGCCCGCATCCGCACGGAGCTGGAGCGGACATCGCAAGGACGACCAGCCCACGAGGCCAGGGTCTGAAGCCTCCCACCGGGGCCTCACCCGCTGGCGAATCGAAAAAGTCCTGCAGGCCAGCGCTCGCTCCTCGCGATTTCGCGCGCCGGCACGCATTCGAGCTCTGGCAACCCGTCCTGCCCAGCCAGTATGCCCTTGGCCCGGGCCCTACGGGGAAGCAGTCGACAGAGGCGTCACGGGCGGCAGGCGAAGCGAGCGGGCGGTCTCCCACCGGTAGGTCCTGCCCTGGCGGCGCAGCTCAACGAGATCCACTGACCTGATGGCAAGAGCGACCGGGGGGAGTGAGCGGAGTTGTGCGACCGCGTCGACAACGGGCGCCGCCGACCGTTCCTGGTTGTTGTAGGCGACGCCCAGGTGGGGGCGGAACGCGCTTGTCGGTCGGCCGCCGGGGACGCGAGCCTGGCGGCCGCAGGCACTGAGGGCGGCGTGGAGGTGGATGAGTGGTCTCCATGGGGAGAGGCTGAACCGGACGGCGCCTCGTGAGCCGGCGAGGGGGTGGGCGAGGAGTTGGAACTCGCTGACGGGCATCTTCTCCGCCAGGTTAAGCAAGCGCTCAACCTGGGGCTGTGATACCTGGTCGACGGCGCCGACACGCAGCATGGTCACGTGCAGCCCGTCGGCGGGGACAGGGTCCATACCCAGGTGCTGGAGAGCTTCCTGGCAGTGCTCCGCCCGGTGCAACAGTTCGGCACTGTTCGAGAAGGTCAGCATCCAGTAGTACGTGCGCTGCTGGTTCGACCATCCAGGTCGATCCCAGTGGTTACTCATGCGCTCGACCGCCTGGAAGGAACGCCAGTCGTGCTCGACGATCACCGCGGAGTCGTCGAGGTCGGCCGGTGGTGCGCAGGGGAAGGCCCCGGGGTCGACGTCCAGCTCGGGCGTCACATGGCTCCTCAAGGTCGTTATGGTGCGATCTGTGCGTGCGAGCCGACGGCGATCATTTCGGCTTGCGGCTGTGATCGCCAGGCGCGCAGTTCCTCGGCATAGTCCCCTACATCCGGCTCGTCGTGCCACCGCTCTGCGCTCTCGTAGAGCTCGGTAGCCCTTTCCCAGACCGACTTGATCGGCGGGGTGGTGCCAGCCCTCAGCGCACGGCGGCCCAAGGCCATGGCGTGCTCCACCTCGGGGGAGCTCTGCTTGAGTAACGCGGATGCCACGTCCAGGCCGACCAGGGCACGACTCCACTCGGAGTGTGATTGCTCGACCAGGTCCTCGATCTGTTCAGCGTGGGTCAGGACCTCGGCCGTATCTCCGAGTGAGAGGCGGGTGGTGACGGCGTTGGCGAGTGTTCGGGCCATGGAGTAAGGCTCGAAACTGATGCACGAGGTCAGTCCGTCAGAGAGTGAGGATTGCCGGTCAGACAACTCGAAGGCTTGTCCGATGGCCTGCTCGGCCCCACCACGGTCGCCGAGGCGGGCCAGTGCACGGGATCGGCCGTTGACGAGCAGCCTGATCGCCTGGGCATTGTCGGGTGCCAGCGCGATGCCGGCCGCTGCGGCGTCGTCGGCCTCCAGATAGCGCTTGTGGTAGTACAGGCCGAGCGATCGGGTACCGCTCGCCCACATCTCCATAGAGACCTCACCGACCTCTCGGGCCAGGGTCTCCGCCTCCGTGCAGTACGCGTCGACCACGTCGAATCGAGCGCCGGCGTTGACAGCCATGTATCCAAGGAGCCCCGCTGCTTGGGAGGCGAGCCGGAAGAGCTCTGCCCGCACGCGTGGAGGTTGCTGGCCGGCGAGCATGCCGTGCAGCATTTCCCGGATAACCCGAGCTTCACCCGCCAAGTGCTGCGGCCCGAGGGCCTCGTAGCGGGTCACGATGCTGGCGATCGACTGGGTCACCATCGTGAGAACGGGAGTGTCGGCGTTGGTGGTGGTCAGCCTGTGTGTCTGCGCGACGATGGCCAGCGGATCATCGAAGCTGGCAAGCGTCGGCGCGAGGCCGGCAGCACCGGTGCTCACGGTCATGGGCGCCAGGGCGCCGGGATCGACGTGCTGGAAGAGCCGCTCCGGCGACATGTTGAACATGCGCCGCAACACGAGGTAGGCCTCGCGGCGGGGAGTGCCCTTGAACGCGCCCTTGCGGCCCATCCACCGGTCGAAGGTGCTGCGAGAGACAACAACCCGCGAGAGCCGCGGGTCACCCTCCTTCTCGGCCGCGCGAGCCGCGGCCTTGGCGAAGTGGATACAGAACTTCTCGTACGAGTCCCAGTGCTTTTCCTGCACCAGGAGGGCGAACCGTGTGGTGCTGGCGCTGGTCAACTACACCCCTCCTCGAGGCGGCGGTTCGGATCGGCGGCTCGTGACCTGACGCGAAGGCAGATCACCATGCGGCCCGGCTCGCGGCATCAGCCTGCCGCGCCGAAGGTCAGCAGCGGTACGTCGTAGAGCGCGGGGACACGCGGGCGGGTGACTTCTGGGGTGGTCCACTCCTCGATGACGAGCTCGGTGATGAACTGGACGGTGCCGCCCAGTAGGTGGCTCGTTCGCCCGTCGGCGGAGGCGGCCTTGAGGCTGGCGGAGACGTGAATGTGCGGAGCGACCCGGTTGTTGGCGGAATCCCAAGCAAGGGTGCCACCTCCGAGCACCTCCAGGGTCTCCACTTCGATCTCGTCCCACAATGGGCGCTCCGGGTGCTGCAGCGGACCGCATGTTCCGACCAGCCGGACACGGCTGAAGCCGCCGATGAGGGTCGGAATGTGGCCGGCCCGGATGCCGGTGTCGCGGCAGAAGTCGTCCAGGGCGGTGAAGAAGTCCTCGCCGTCGTCGAAGGCGACGGCGAACCTCCGGCCGGTAGTGATCTCGGTGACGCGCATGAGGCTCCGATCTGGTGTCGTGGCGGGTCAGCAGTGGGCCGCGAAGGCAGCCCGGATCGCAGACGGATCAGCGCCGGAGCGCAGGAGGGCCAGTAGCAGCAGCCGGGCCTTGCGTGGTTCCAGCGTGCCGCCGTTGATCAGGCCGCGAGCGAGGAGGTCGGTCTCGGAGCCTGGACCGAAGTCGTAGGTGCTGGTGAGGATGCTTCCGGCGCCGGTGCGAGAGGTCAGGACAACGGGGAATCGGTCGACCAGGTCACCCAGCCGCTGCGCCCATTTCTTAGGGACGTGTCCGGCGCCGAAGGCCGCGACGACCAGTCCGTCCACGTGGTCGGCGACGGCGTCGAGGAGAGCCCCCTCGCTGCCGAGGGTCGCTTCGACCACCTCCACAGAAGCCCGGTGGACCAGGGGCAGCTCGAGGCGCTCTGGGCGCCGCACCGTGAAGTGGAACCGCGGTTGCCCTTCCACGAGGTGCCCGATCGGTCCCGCCCCAGGCGAGGCGAAGGCCGACGTGCTGGTGCTGTGGACCTTTTGGACGTGCCGGGCGGTGTGCAATGCATCGGCGAAGGCGACGAGCACTCCCAGATCACGCGCTTGGGGGCTCACTGCGGTGCGTACGGCGGCGAGGACGTTGGCCGGCCCGTCAGCGCCGGCCATCTGCGGGTTGCGCATGGCGCCGGTAAGGACGACGGGAGCCTCCCCGTCGTACAGGAGGTCGAGGAGGTAGGCGGTCTCCTCCAAGGTGTCGGTGCCCTGGGTGATCACGAACCCTGTGGTGCCTGATGCCGCGTGCTTGTTCAGCAGTTCGGCCACGGCGGCGATGTCGTCGACCTCAAGCCACGCTCCGGGGATCGTCCGGAAATCCTGCAGTTCCAGAGCTGCTTCCTCGGCGAGTTCCGGCACCGCGGCAACGAGGTCCCCGGCCGTCAACCGGGGAGTAACCCCGGTCCGACCTCCGCTGGCAGCCATGGCGATGGTCCCGCCAAGCGAGAGGATCAGAACGGACGGGAGCGGTACCCGGGAGGTCGAGTCCACGGAGGCTGCCTTTCGAAGAAGCGGATCAAGCGGAGTACGGGTTCAGCGTCGGGGCTCTCAACGCTCCGGAGCAAGGGAGCCGAGGAACTGGAACACGTCGTCCAGTGCCTCCACGGCTAGGTGCCGACTGCGGGGCCGGACGATGCTGGCTGTCCCGCAGTCGCTCAGCTCGCGGCACCGCGTGACCAACCACGCCCAGGGGATTTCCAGGTAGCCAGCCAAGGAGCGTAGACGGGCCTCAAGGTCGGTACCCCGCATCACGCTGTGGTTCTCGGCTTCGCCGAGCGCCTCGTGGTACTCACGCAGAACGGGACGCCTTGTGATCGTGTCGACTGCCCAGATCGCCTCGGTACGCACCCAGTTGGCGACGACGGCTTGCTTTCCAGGGACCAGCGCGAATCCGTCGACGTCGGAGTACTCCGGCTTGGTCAGGACGGCGGCCCGGATCCCCCGGAGTTCCATCAGGGTGATCGCCAGCAGGAGCAGGATCCGCTCGTACCTGTCGCTGCGGTTCACCTCGGTCTCCGGGATGCAGAACGCGCGGGGCAGGGGAACTGGTCCGTCGGCGTACCGCGCTGACAAGGCCTTCAGGTAGTCGTCCTTGTGGCGGAACCAGAGCCATGCGGCGGCCTGCTCGCCGGTTTGCTCGCGTGTCCAGAACACCGGTGGGTCCGTCAACCCGTCAAGTCGGCGCATGATGTGCTGGGCGCAGAACGCGGAGCCAAGCCACTGTGTGCCCGCCTTCGTGAGGTCAGGCAGGGCCATTCGGCTGGGAGCCGATCGCGGAAGGGAGAGGTACGTCTCGAGTACCTTCTGCTCTTGGTCGAGTGTGAAGTCGTCCGCTAGAAGGCCGTCGTCGAACTGGATCAGGGACCACAGCAGTCCGTATGTGAGGTCGTCCAGCAGGTGGGCGGCGGTCAGGTCGAGCGTGCCCCGAGCTTCGGCGATGGCCCTCGCGCGGCGGGCGTTTGCGGCGTCAACCACGTAGAGCCGTGGTGCCCCCTCCCGTTCGTCCACGCCCACCAGAAAGCCGCGACGGGCCGGACGTAAGAGTCGGTCCAAGGCGTTGGTATCGGTCACGTCGACGTGCGTGGTAGCGCCCGAACGAGTCGCAGGGCGGAAGGTGACAGCGACACTCGTGCCGCCCAGGACCTGGCGGCCGGCGAGCTCCCACGAGTCGGCTGTCTCGCCGGCCGAGCGGAACAACCGACTCGTCGGCCAGCGCTCCGCCATCAAGGTAGCGGCGCGCAATTCCCCACTCTCGTGTACGGCGGCTTGCGCCCGCACGACGTCCGGGGCGGGGCTGAACAGATCTGCGCACGGGTGACCGAACAGATGCTCCAGGATCAGCGCCGTGTCCGGCCAGGGGCGCCCGCACCAGTCACCCTTCGCCCACCGGTCGAAACTCTTCCGTGACACCGTGACCTTGGCCAACCTCGGAAGGCCGGTCTCGTCGGCCAAACTGCGAGCTGCTCGTTCGAACTGCAGGCAGAACGCGCTCCACCGGTCCCATCTGCGCTCCATGAGCAGAATGCGGAACAAGGTGGGGCGAGGCATCGGCACAGCCCTCCTCGGACAAAGGTTGAGCGAGCAGTGGTCGCGCAACGAGCGGACGTGCCCACCAAGCGCGACATCAGCGGCACGGATTGTGACCCCGGCCAGGATGCTCCCCAGACTGTGTCTTGCGCAACGCAACCTAGAAAATTGCTGCATAGATTTAGTTGTCGCGACCCTCGTCGAACCGTCACACTGGCCAGCATGCCGGACGCAAACGAGGCTCCCTGGTCGCTGACCCTCGCAGAAGTGGGCAGCCGCCTTGAGGAGTTGAGGGAGAAGCGGGACCTCACGCTAGGTGCCGTCGTTGAGCGCCTGCGCGCCTGCGGCATCAAGACGAACATCTCCTCGCTGAGCCGGATCGAAGGAGGAAAGCGGCGAACCGTCCCCCGCGAACTCACCGAAGGGCTCCTCGACTGCTACGGTGCGGATGCCGATGAACGCCGGGACATCCTCGGCCTGCTGAGCGTGGACACAACACCGGCCGGGCGCCGGCGTCGGCCTGCTCTCTGGCGGCGGCACGCGGCGCTCCTCGGGCCCATGCAGTTCGAGGGCTACCTCAAGCTGGAACCGCGGGCATACCTCCTGCGCAACTACCAGCCGCAGATCATCCAGGGCCTTCTGCAGACCCGTGAGTACGCCCACTGCGCCATCGCCAGCATACGGCCCGACCTCAAGCCTGCCGACGTCCGCGGGCTGGTCGACGTCCGCATGGACCGCCAGCAGAAGATCGCCGCCGGCGCTCTCCACGAGTTCCAGGCCCTGATCGAGCAAGGCGCGCTCCGCCGCCAGGTCGGCGATCGACAGGTGATGCGCGGACAGCTCGAGCGGCTTCTCGCAGCCTCCGAGGAACGCCAATTCTCCATCCGCGTCGTTCCCGACAGCATCGGGTGCCACCCTGGACTGGCCGGTCCGTTCGTGCTGATGAGCTTTCAGGAGATCACGCGCGACGTGCTCTGGGTGGAGACCATGAAGCGTTCGGTGTACTTCGACGAGGCACAGGACGTGGATCCCTACACCGAGGTCTTCACCGATCTGTGGGAGCGGGCTCTGGACCCCGCCGACACACGCGTCCTCCTCAAGGAAATGATCAAGGAGCTGTAAGTGACCAACCGCAAGCCCGACCCGTCCGAGCTCGACCTGACAGACGTCGTCTGGAGGGTCTCCTCACACAGCGGCGGCGGAGGTGACTGCGTCCGGATCGGCACGAAGGACGGCTACCTGCTGGTAGGCGACTCGAAGAACCCCGACAGGCTGCCGCACGTCTTCACCCCAGGCGAGGCCAGGGCGTGGGTGCTCGGTGCCAAGGACGGCGAGTTCGACGACCTGCTGGACATGTAGCCGTCCCATCCGGTGCGGCGGTGACCGGGGGAGAGCTTTCGGCCACCGTCAGGGGCGCTGGGGTACTACTGATCAAGGAGCCGCCGCCGAGCTGCTGGGCGGCGGCCTCTACGCCCGCCGCCACGGCGCCCCCACCCGCCGCCATCTGCCGCTGTGCGCGACCCTGTTCACCGCGGCCTGGCTGCCGCTGCTTGTCCCGCTGCCGGCTTGGTGCCTCTGTCCATGAGTGACAGGTTCTGGCACAGATCTTGGGGAGTCATCGCGGAGCGTTACCTCGATGTTCGATTGCGAGGGACTGGCTCGTACGAGACGGCGTACGCCTTGCGTCTGACAGCCGGAAGTGACGCCCCCTCAGGTGGATTCCGTTCGCTGCTCTGGTCGGCTGTGGACGGTGATGGTGCTGGTCATGCAGACCGATGCACCGTTCTGGGACTCGCTGGTGTTCGATGGAATCGACAAGGTGGAGGTCGAGGCGGTCACGGCCGCGTTCGGCACGGTCGAGGTGGTGGCGAGGGGCCGCGCGGCCGGGGCGGCGTGTCCGGACTGCGGCCGCTTCTCGGACCGAGTCCACGACCGTTACCAGCGCAGGCTGAAGGACCTTCCGCTTGCTGAGCAGGGCTTGGTAATCCGGCTGACGGTCCGACGCTTCATCTGCGGGTCGGCGGACTGCCCGCGCCGGACGTTCGCCGAGCCGTTCTCGCGGCTGGCCGCCCCGTACGACGGTTCACCACGCGGCTCAACCACGCCCTGGAGCGGGTGGGTCTCGCCCTCGCCGGGCGGGCCGGCGCTCGGCTGGCTGCCCAGCTGGGCTTCGGTGCAGGAAGGATGACCCTGTTACGCAGGGTCATGGCATTGCCCGATCCACGGTTCAGCACGCCGCGTGTGCTGGGCGTGGACGACTTCGCGATCCGCCGCGGCCAGACCTACTCCACCGTCTTGACCAGTGTCGAAGACCATCGCGTGGTCGATGTGCTCCCGACTCGTGAAGCCGGGCCGCTGGCCGCCTGGCTGATCAGCCATCCCGGCGTGGAGATCATCTGCCGGGACCGGGCGGGCGCCTATGCCGAGGGCGCCCGGCGCGGTGCCCCCGATGCTCTGCAGATCGCCGACCGGTTCCATCTGTGGCAGGCCCTCGGCCGGGCCGTGGAGACCTGCGTCGCCGCCCATCGCGACTGCCTGCGCAACCCGACGCCCAGCGGAATGTTGCCAGAGGTCACCCGACTGGCTTCCGGCCGGCCGCAGGGCGACTCGGCACCGCTCGGCCGGCGGGCCGAGCGGAAGAAGGCTGCACACGCCCTGGTCCACGAGATGCTCGCCCAGGGCCACTCACGCCGGGCAATTGCCCGGCACCTGGGCTGGGGCCTCAACACCGTCCTCCGGTACGCGAACGCCGCACGCTGGCAGGACACCATCCGCGAGAACCGGCCCCGACCCAGCAGACTGGACCCCTACAAGCCCTACCTAGAACGGCGATTCGCCGAGGGATGCACCAGCGTCACCCGACTGCACGGCGAGCTGGTTGCCGAGCGAGATCCTGTCACTTACGGCATGGTCCGCGCCCACATCGCCACCTTGCGCGAGGCTCCCGCCGCCGCACCGCCACGGCCACCGACGGTACGGCAGGTGACCGGCTGGCTCACCCGCCACCCCACGACCTTGGTCGAGGACGACCGCGTCAGCCTGAAGGAAGTCCTGGCCCGCTGCCCTGAACTGGACACGGCCGCCGGACACGTCCGCGGCTTCGGCGAGATACTCACCGACCGCCTCGGCTCCACGCTCCCCACCTGGATCGACGCAGTCGACGCCAGCCAGCTCCCCGGCCTCACCGGCTTCGCACTCCACCTGCTCCGAGACCTCGACGCCGTGACAGCCGGCCTCACTTTCGATTGGAGCTCCGGCAGCATCGAGGGCGCCGTCAACCGCATCAAGAAGATCAAGCGGCAGCTCTACGGCCGAGCCGGATTCGAACTCCTACGCAAGATGATCCTGCTCCAGTGACACTCCGACGCCCCGAGATCTGCACAGAACCGAGAAGCGGGCACATTTGCCGCGGTGGTGTGTGGACAGGGGAATCACCCACGTGCCCAGCCGTGGCAGGATGGCCTCATGTTGATCCGAAAGGGCGATGCCGCGTAGGCGTCCCAAGGCCGTCCGCGCAGAGCGGTGGCGGCCACGATGGCAGTATCCGGTCCTGAGGGTCCACGGTGTCTCCGCGCGGACTCGTGCAGCGATCCGCCGGGTCGAAGACCAAGAGATGTGGCCCAACGCGGTCGCCAACGCACTCTCGTGTTTCGAGTGGGCCTTCACACAGCCAGGACGCTACTTGGACGCCTCCGCGTTTGATTCGCCCGGGGTGGGAGATGCCCGTGATGACCTGGAGCAGGCGATGCTGCACCTTCCTCCCGGAGCCAGACGGGACTTGGGCCGACTGATCACGCGCATCGATGAGGAATTCGAGCGCCGCACCTTGCCGGAGCCCAACTACAACGAGTGGGCGGCGACGCGCTGGTGGTGGACCAGAATGCGCGAACGCTGACCGGCCCCGAGATCACTGCCCCTCCCCGCAATCGAACGAACCTGTCACCCTCCGCGACCGCTCCCTGTGCGTGCCGACAACCTCCGTCACCCTATGCGACCTGCGCGTACTCGTGGATAAGGCCGCCGAGGCGGTCACGCCGGAGGATGCGCGATGGGGCGTCGACGGCGGGTGGTTCGGGCGCGCCGAGGCCGTCGGGGCACCGTTGTCCCAGTGATCGGTGAGGCCGATGCTCGTTGTGGTGATCGGCGTACTCACCGACGATGAGCCGCAGGTGCCGCTCCCCGGTGATCAGGACGCGGTCGGCGGCCTCGCGCCTGCAGGATCCGACCCAGCGCTCGGCGATCGCGTTCATCCGGGGCACGCCCGGCAGGATGGGCACGACCCGGGCACCGACGGCGGTGAAGACCGCATCGAAGCCCCCGGTGAAGTAGTCGGCGTTGTTCCGGATGAGGAATCTGACGCCTTCGCCGCGTGTGTCGTCCCAGCTCATGAGGAGGTTCCGGGCGCACTGGGTGGCCCACGCGGCGGTGACGTGCCGGGTGACGCCGGCGATGTGGACCCGCCGGGTGCCGTGCTCGACGAAGAACAGGACGAACAGGCGCCGCAGGAGAACGGTGTCCACGTGGAAGACATCGACGGCGAGGATCCCGCGGGCCTGAGCCTTGAGGAACCGGGCCCAGGAGCGGTCGGCGCGCTGGGGTGCCGGGTCGATCCCAGCCTCTTGGAGGATCTTCCACACCGTCGAGGCGGCGATCTTCCAGCCCGGGTTGAGCGGTTCGCCGTGGATCCGGCGGTACCCCCACCCGTCATTCTCGCCAGCAAGGCGCAGCACCAGAGCACGCAGCGCCTCGGGCTTGGCCGGACGCCCCGGGCCTCGGTGCGGGTAGGTCCACTTCTTCGCGACCAGTCTCGCGTGCCAGCGCAGCACGGTACGCGGGGTGACCAGCAGCTTCGGCGATGAACGGTGACGCTTGCTCAGCAAGCGGAGCAGGGCGGCGAGCACCGCGCGGTCCCCGCGGGTGAAGGCTGGCTTGGGGCTGCCGCGCTGCAGGACGGCCAGCTGGTGCCGGAGCACCGGTATCTCGGCATCCTTGGCCGCGGAGGAGCGGGCCAGCAGGCGCAGCCAGCCGAGCAGGAGGCAGCCGGATCGGTAGACCAGACGGAACGTCACGCTTCCCAAGCCTGCGCCGACGGGCTCGCGAACACCTTCGATGTGATCCCATCGTGACTCTGAAGCCGCAGCTCAGCACAGGTGACAGGGTTGTCGGCACCCACAGGCACGGGCGGCAGCCTCTGTCAGTGCCGCAAGGTGCTTGCGCGGGTAGTAGTCCGCACGCTGTCCCCGACGGTCGTGGACACTGACAGGGACGGTGGCCAGGGCGGAGATCCGATTGAGGGCGTCGACGATCGGAATGGCAAGGCTCGGGTCGCCCAGGCTCGTCACAGTCTTGGATCCGACGCCGTCCAGACCCTGGTAGGTCGCCAGGACCTGGGTCTTCCCGCGGTTGGCGTGCTGAGAGTAGATGGTCAAGGGGACGCCTTTCGCCCGCCCGGCATACAACGGCTGGACAGGAGAGGTGCGCAGGGATGGGAGGAGGTGGTGGCGAGGGCGCTTTCCGACGCTCCGTACCTCAAGGTGCTTGGTGGTGGCCCGGGTGCTTTCCCAGGCTCCTTGCCTGCCCGCAGGCTAAGCGCTGTCCCGTAACTGCTGGTCACGGGTGAGATGATCATGGTGTGTCTGGTGTGATCACGGCGGCGGAGCCGTCCTGGATAGCCCCGTTCACCGGGCTGAGCCCACGTCAGTTCGGCAAACTGATCACCGCGCTGCGACGCGAGGGCGCCGACCCGGTCCGCAGGGGCCGGCCGTGGAGCCTGCCGCTGGAGGACCGGGTCCTGCTGGTCGCGGCGTACTGGCGGACCAACCTCACCCTGCGCCAACTGGCCCCGCTGTTCGGGGTGTCGAAGTCCGCGGCTGACCGCATCATCGACCACCTCGGACCGGCGCTCGCCCTGCAGCAGCGCAAGCGGTTCCGCAGGGACACGGTGCTGATCGTGGACGGCACGCTGGTGCCCACGCGTGACCACACCATCGCCGAGCAGTCGAAGAACTACCGGTACTCCACCAACCACCAGGTCGTCATCGACGCCGACACCCGGCTCGTCGTCGCCGTCGGCCGGCCGGTCGCGGGCAACCGCAACGACTGCAAGGCGTGGGAGCTGTCCGGCGCGAAGGACGCCGTCGGCAGGACCACGGTGATCGCGGACGGCGGCTACCGGGGCACCGGCCTGGTCATCCCGCACCGCCGCGAGCGCGGTCAGACCGAACTCCCGGACTGGAAAGAGGACCACAACCGCTCACACCGCAAGGTCCGCGCCCGCGTCGGGCACGTCTTCGCCCGCATGAAGACCTGGAAGATCCTCCGCGACTGCCGCCTGAAAGGCGAAGGCGTCCACCACGCCATGCTCGGCGTCGCCCGCCTCCACAACCTCGCCCTCGCCGGGTGACCGGAAAACGACGCTGGTCATCCAGCATGTCGTAGATCATTTACGGGACAGCACTTAGACGTATCGGCGGCGCGCCACAAGCGATTTTGCCGAGCAAGGTCCGGGCGCACCGATGGCGTGGGTTCGCGTACGGCCGGGTGAGTCCACGGTGGCGGGGCTCATGTGCGGTTGTATTCAGGCGATGTCGACGCCATGGGCGCGGGCGAGTGGGTCAAGGCCGTCGGCCCAGCCCTGGCCGAGGGCGCGGAGATTCCCTGCCGGATGGCCGTTGTGGAGTGCCGAACTCACCGAAAAGTCGAACGTTTTATCGAATTTATAGAACAGGGAAGGCACACTCTCGGCGGCCACGCTTATGGCCTGGGTTTCATCCCTCAACATGGCTGAATACCTTCCGGTGGCTCTTGGAGGCGAAGGTTGCGAATCCTGCCGCCTCAGCGCCGGTTCCGCGGGCGGCCCCCTACTTGCTGCCGCGGTCATCGGGGCAGCTCAAGCATGCCAGTGGCCGTGCGTGGAACAGCGGTTGGCTGGGGGCAGTTCTTGATCACCTCTGTCCGAGGGGAGGTGATGCATTCTCGTCACAAGCGGCATCACGGGAACTCCTTGAATTCGTGCCTTTCCGAGGACGTTGTCAGTGGGGGCATCTACCTTCCAAAGGAGGCTTGGGACAAGCGCTCTTGGCATCGTGAATGGGGGAGTGGTGTCACCAGAAGAAGAGAAGCCCGCCGCAGCCGACAGCGTGACCGACGCGCGTAAGGTCGTGGGATATCTGGTGCGGCCGGAGTCCAGCGAATACATCGCGATCATGGACGTGCTGGAGGGGTCGGTGACCGACTTGACGGTTGCCGAGGTCGCGGTAGCACTGGTGGCTGCCGGAATGCGCTTGGACGCACGCCTGGTGGAGAAGCGCCTGGACGCGCTGAAAGACATGGGCGCGGTTTCGTTCCGATCGGACACCAGTCACGCACGCCGCTACGCCGAGATCCTGCCCCGGAACTGGCGCTACACCGCCAGCCCGGCGGGCAGGCACGTCCAGCGTTTCTACCGGCAGGTCCTGGCGGGAACGGTCACCGTGCGGGAAATCCCGATCGTGTCGCTCAGCCGCATCGTGTCCTACCTTGAGCAGCTCGCTGCAGCCTTGGGCGTGGGCGAGCCCGATGCCGGCCTTCTCGACGCTACCGTGCTGGATGCCGTGAGTTCCGTGTTCACCAGCCACGACGACCTCGACGCCGCCCTGGTCGGTGCCGAGGACGCCCTGATCGGTCTCGCCGACCGGTTCGACCTGGACGAGGAACACACCAACGACCTCAAAGGGCTGCTGGTCGACTACGCCACCCGCGTGGCAGCCGAACTCGACTCCGGCTCCGCACGGGCCGCCGCAGCACTCGCGGTGCTGCGGCCGTGGTTCGGCCTGCTGGCCCAGGTGGCTGTCGATGCCTCCCAGGCCCGCGACCTCATCGCCGCAGGTGCCCTCAGCGCCTCCCGCGGCGGCCGCGCGGAGGACTGGGAAGGACTGTGCGCGTGGTTCGACGCCCGCACCGGACGGGCCGCACGGTTTTCGCTGCGCCTGGTGAGGGCGCTCCCGGGCATGCACGCCAACCTGCGTCGGCTGCACTCCTCGGCAGGCACCGCCTCCACCCGCAGCCGCGCCCTGGCCCTGGCCCGGGCGGTATTGACCCCGGAGATCGGGGTACAGATCTTCCAGGCCGCGGTCGGCGACCATTCCTGGCGCAAGCTCTACGGCCAGGCTGACGAAGACGACATGGGCCGCAACCCGTCCTGGCGCGGCGGACCGCAGGTGCCGGTGCCGACCCTGCTGCGCACCGCCGGCCGGTCCGGTCCGCGCGGCAGAGGCGCCGCACCACGCGACGACACCAAGGCCAAGGCCCAGGTCGCCGAGGCCCGCGCACGCCGCCAAGCGGGTCACCAAAGGGCGCTCGCCGCGGTCCTGGCCGCGCTTCCCGGCCAGCAGCTGGACGAGGCCGCCGCTCGGGCCGCGCTCGCCGCCCTGATGGCCGCCGCCCGCGCCGCCGCAACCGGGCCCCGCCGCACCGGCACGAGCGGCGGTCTCGCCTGCACGCTCGTCCATACCGGCTCCGGTACCGGCATCCTGAACGCCCCCACCTGGCGGGTGCTCCTGCCCGGACGCATCCCGCTCTTCCACCGGCCCGGCCAGCGTCCTTCCGCCGCGGCTCTCGCCGCCCTCGAGGGAACCACGACGACCAACGACCCCTCGGCGCACGCAACCCTGCGCATCACCCCGCACACCGGTCCGAACACTCCCGACAACGGCACCTCCCCCCTCGTTGCCCGACAGGAGGGCGCAGCATGAACGAGGACACGGACCTTCCCGCACGCGAGCCGGCGCCCGCATCGGATGCTGCACCTCCTCACCCTGCGCATCGGCGGCGCAAGGCATGGCGCCCCGAAGCCGACGCCGAAGTCGCCTCACTCCTGCGCCGCTTGGCGGCCACCTGCTGGCTCATCGGCGGCCGCCACGACGAACTCATCGCCGCGGTACGCCGCAACGAGCACGCCCTGCGCTCCGCCGTCGCCCGGCTGGGATGGGTCCTGATCGTCGAACGCGACCTGGTGCGCCTGCGAAAGAGCCCGCCGCCACGCCCCCAGGCCTGGGCCGACCAGGGACCGAGTCCCGCCGCCTGCTCCTGGTTCTTCCTGCTGCTGGCTGCCGCCGAGTCGATGCCGCCGCGTACCGCCGTGGGACACCTGGTCACCCAGGCCCACGCCGCCGCCGCCGAGGCCGGACTGCCCGTCCACCACGACATCACAGAGCGTCGGGCCATCCTGGCCGCCCTGCACATGCTCGACGACCGCGGCGTGATCGAACGCCTCGACGGTGACCTCGACCGCTACCTGCACGACGAACAAGCACCCGTTCTGTTGGCCGTCCACCACACCCGGCTCGCCTACGTCATCGCCAATCCCGGCACCCTCGACCCGGCCGCCGACCCGCAGGCATGGCTGGAACAGGCACAGCGCGAACCGGACGCCGCCCGCCGAATGCGCCGCACGCTCGTGGACGACACCTGTGTGCACACCGCGCTACTAGACGATGCCGAGGCGCAGTGGCTCAGCCAGCGTGTGCGCGGCGACGACGGCGGCCCGCTGGCCGACGCGTTCGGGCTCGTGCTGGAACGCCGCGCGGAGGGAGCCGCATTCGTGGTGCCCGACGACGCCTTCCGCCACCTCAGCGAACTCGGCCCGATGCCCTTCCCGGCACCCGGGACCATCGCCCACGCCGCGCTGCTGCTCCTCGACCATGCCGCCCTGCACGGCACCGCCGAGAACGCCCCTGGGCCGGGCTGGCGCGGCCTGAGCGAGGAGGCGGTGGTGGCAGCACTGACGGCATTCGGCGCCAACAACGCCGCGGGTCGCGGCGGCTGGAGCACCGAGTACGTCCAAGACCCCCTCCTGCTGGTCGGCAAAGTCCGCGACCTGCTGACGGGCACCCACCTGGCCCGGCTGACCCCCACCACCCCGCAGGCCGACGGCAAGACCACGCCCCTGTGGTGGTTCGCCCCCACCACCGGCCGCTGGGCGGAGGAAGGCACCGCCCAGCCCAAAACCGCCCGCACCGGCCCGCGCCGCGGCACACCCACACCGAAGCGCCCCCCAGCCCTGCAGCAGGGCCTGTTCAGCGCGACCGAGACCGACAAGAACCCGAAGGGCACCCTGCATGAGTGACATCCTCGACCTCGACTTCGCCCTGCCCCCGGTGCCCGCACCATCAGGCAACACCGGCCGCTTCGGCGGCCGCTGGCGGCTGGTCGGCGCCGGACTGTCGAACGTGTGGCGCTACGGCGACTTGGAACTGCCCGCCGCATCGGGCCGGCTGCTGCTGCGCGGACCCAATGGCACCGGCAAAACCACCGCGCTGGAAGCTCTATGGCCCTACCTGCTCGATCTGAACGCAGCCAAACTGGCCGCCGGCAAGGCACGCCCCACCACCCTGAAACTCCTGATGAGCGAAGGCGCCCCGGCCAAGGGCCGCCGTTACGGCTATCTGTGGCTGACGTTCGCCGCCCCGGCCAGCGAACCGGAACCGAACACGCCGGACGCGGCGGCAGACGACGACGTCAGCTTCGGTGTTCGGCTGCAGTACTCACCCAGCTCCACCCCCGCCGTCAGGGTCGTCCCCTTCACCGTGCCCGGCCGGCCGCTGAAAGACCTGGCGCTGCGCGGCCCCAACAACAGCGCCCTGGAGTATGAGGAGTTCTCCGACCGCGTCGAGGCCGCTGGCGGACGGGTCTTTGCCGAGCCCGAGGACTACATCGAAGACCTGGCCGCCCGCATCTGGTCCACCACCTCCGGCGAACTGCGGCTTCTCGCCTCACGGCTGCGGGAAGTGCGCAATCCCACCTTGCTGGGCGACGTATCCCCGGCCGCAGCCGCCGACGCACTGCGCCAGTCCCTGCCCGGCGTGGCCGAGGACGTTCTCACCGCCACCGCCGAGGCCCTCGCCGAATCCGACACCACCCGCGAGGCGTTCGAACGCGACGAGCACGCCGCCACCCTCCTTGAGGAGTTCGCCCGCGTATGGACCGGGCACGCCGTCGACGTCACCCGCACCGCCCACACCGCCGCACGCCACGCCCACGACGACGCCAGCACGCGCAAGCGCCGCGTCCAGCAGTGCACCGGCCTGCTGGAGAGCGCGAAGGCCGAAGCCGACCGGGCCGCAGGCGACGTCCAACGACTCGACAACGCCCACCACAAGGCCCAGGCCACCGTCCGCGCCATCGAAACCAGCGACGCCTACCGCTCCCACGGCCACGTCATGGACCTGCGTAAACGGCTCCGCGCCGAACAGCACGCTGCATCCAGCAGCTACGACAGCCTGCACACCGCCGCCCAGCAGGCCCGCACCCAGACCAAGACCGGCCAAGAAGCCCTGGACGACGTCATCGGCGACCTCGCACAGACCCTGGCCGACGCGGAGGCGGCCGGTTCCCCGCCGGTGGCACTGGAGACCCTGCTTGCCCACCATCCCCGGGCCCGCGTCACCCGTCTGGTCGCCGACCGCATCGCCGACCCGGGCCCGGGCATCACCCTCACTCACGACCGCGAAGGCCTCGACCAACTGGCAACCACATGGAGGGCCCGAGCCCAGGAACACCGTTCCACGGCCGACCGGGCCGCACTGGTCCTGCGCGACCACGACCCCGTCGCGGCGGCCGAAGAGACAGCCGCGACCGCACACCGCGCGGCAGCCAGCGCCGAGAGCGCCTACGACGAAGCCAGCCAGGCCCATGACCGCGCCACCGCCGCAGCCCGCTCGGCCGCCCGCCAGGCACTCGCCGAGTTGACCCGGTGGGCACCCGAACACCCCGCTCTGCGGGGCCTGCACGACGAAGCACCCCTGGACAGGGACGACCTGACGGTGTGGGACACGGACGACGTCGAGGCCCTCATCCACGCAGAACCCGCCGCAGTCCGCGACCAGCTCAACAGCTGGGCCGACCAAGCTCTGCGCATCGGCGAAACCCTCGCCGCCGGTCACGAGAGCGCAGCTCAACAACACCTCGCCACTGCGGCAAGCCTCGACGCCACCGCCACCCAGCACCGCACCGAAGCCCGCCACCTGCGCTCGGGACGGCTCCTGCCACTGCCGCGCCCCGCCTGGGCCGGGTCGGGCGAGGACGACACCGCGCTCGGCAGCCTGCTCGAATGGCACCCCGCCCTCGACGACGCCGACGACCACAAGGCCCTGCTGGAGCTGGCCCTTGCCCGTTCCGGCATCCTCGGCGCCCACCTGCACCAGGGCGGCGCCACCACCCACGCCTGGCACATCAGTCCCACAGGGGCCGTCCAAGAGCACAACCTGACCGCTGTCCTCGACATCGCCCCCGGCCACCCGCGCGCCGACCTCGCCCACGCCGTCCTGCAGCACATCGCCCTGGCCGACACCGCCACCGCCTCCGTCCACGGGGACACAACGGCTCTCGTCATCGGCCGCGACGGCACCTTCACCGCCGGACCCCTCGCCGCCGACCCCGCCACCGCCCTGCGCGCCGCCGGCCGCCCGATCCCCGTCGCCTCACACATCGGCGCCCGCACCCGCCTCGCACAGGCACGCGCCAGGGCCGACGAACTCGGCGCCACCGCGCAGGAACTCGAGACGAGCGCCGCCGACCAGCGCCGGCTCGCCGACGAGCGCCGCCAGCAACGCGACGCCCTCCGCGCCGAAGGCCGAGGCTTCCCCCCACGGGACGAGCTGACCACCGCCGAGGCCGAACGCTCCCGCACCGCCAAGACGGCGCATGAACGCCACCGCACCGCACAGACCTTGCGCCGGCGGGCCGATGACGCCGCGGCCGAACACACCCGCCAGCGCACCGCCTGGGAGACCCGCGCCCGCAGCCTCGGCCTGCCCGCCGACCCCGGCGGCCTGGCCCAGCTGATCGACACAAGCCAAGCATCGGCCCAGCAGCTGAACGGCTGCGCAACCCAGCTGGCCACCCGGCTGCTGCCCCGGATCCAGCGCATCGTGCAGACCCTGCCCGATGAAGCCGCCCTGACCGAACGCCTCGCCGAACTCCAGCACACTGCCCAGGACATGCACTCCACCGTGCTCGAGACCCGGGCAGAACTCACCGAAGCCCAGTCCCACGGCGACGCCGACGACGCGGCACGCCGCTACGAGCAGGCCACCGCCCAGGCCAAGGACCTCCACCAGCAACTCAAGCACGCCGCAGAGCAGGCCCTCATCGCTGAAAAGCACCTCAGCACCTGCGAAAGCGACCTCACCGCCGCCCAAGAACGCCTCGAGGAAACCCTGCCCCTTCAGAAAACCACCCGGGCACACCTGACCGCACTGCTCGCCTGGCCTCCCCTTGCCCAGGCCCTCGGCGTCGACCCCCGACTCACCTCCCAAGACACCGACACCGCCGAGCTCCTCACCGCCGTCGACGACCTGCTCGTCCGCCGCCCCACCGCCTCCAAGAAGACCCTCGGCGAACGCTACGACGCCATCCGCGCCGAACTCGCCCAGACCTGGACCATCGCCCGCGACGACCCGCCCGCCGGCATCGAACAGCTTGACACCTTCGTCCTCACCCACGCGGAAACCCACTACGCCCCCCTCACCGCCGCCCAACGAGCCCAAACCCTCGCCGGCCGGGCCAAGGCCGCACTCGACGCCGCGGAAGCGGCAGCGCTGCGTGACTTCGTCATCGGCCGCCTGCCCTCCGCCATTGGCACCGCATGGGCCGCCCTGACCGGCTGGAAGAAGACCGTCAACCGCAAAATGCGGGCGGCCCAGGCATCCTCCGGCGTCGGCGTACAAGTCCAGATCGACCTCCGCAGCGACCTGGACCCAGCCACCCGCACCGTGTACCAGCTGTCCTGCACCGTCGGCGACGCCCTACGCACCGACGCGCAGAAAGAAGAAGTCGGCCAGGCACTGCAGTCCCTGCTGGCCGCCGCGGACGGCTCCACCATGAAAGAACGCCTCGCCGTCGCCGTAGACATCCGCAACTGGGTCGAAGTCCGCTACCTCGTGGAGCGTCCCGGGCCCGACGGCAGGCCCGTCACCGGTCAATGGGGTTCGCGCACCGGCCTGTCCGGCGGCGAACGACGCCTGGTCGTCCTGGCTCCCATGCTCGCGGCCATCGCCGCCAGCTATGACCGCTTCACCAGCACCGGCCTGCGCTTGGTCCCGCTCGACGAAGTTCCTGCGGAAGTCGACGAGCGCGGCCGCGAAGGACTGGCCCGCTACCTCGCGGAACTCGACTTGGACATCCTGTGCACCTCCTACCTGTGGGACGGCGCACCCGGCGCCTGGGACGGCATCGACGCCCACGATCTCGAATCAGGCGCCGACGGCACCGTCGTCGCCTTCCCCATGCTCATCCGGGCAGGCCAAGCCCTGCCCGGAGACACGGATCCCGCAGTCCAGGCCGAGGGAGAGGCATGAGCTGCCTTCTGTGTGAAGGTGCATGCGACGAAGCCGATCTGGCCCCACTGCTCAGTCCCGAACTCGTCTGGCTGTGGCAGGCTCTGGCAGCGGCGGCCGACCGGCGCGGAGACGAGTCCCTCACCAGCGGGCCTGCCGTGACGGTGATTGTGCCCGCGGACCCGGCGGAGCGGGCCGCCGCAGCCGGTCTCATCGACGGCCGGCCCTTGGAGCCGGGCCAAAGCCGCCGCGTCAGTCTTGAACGACTGACGGCCGCCGTGGCCATCCGCGGTCCCCGTCTCACCCCTGGCGCCGTCGCAGCCCACGCCTGTAACCGACGGCTGGCAGTAAACGCCCGCCGCCGTACTCAACAGGCCGTCGCGGCCGACCGCATCCGCACCCAAATCGAAAGCGCGGCCGCCGAGTTACCTGCCCATGTCCGCGATCTCGTCGGCCCAGAAACCGTCTTCACCCGCCTGCGCACCCTGGGATGGGTCACCCGCCTGCTCAATGCGCCGGATCCCGCCGAACTGCTAAGCCAGGCGCTGCACGTTGCCGCGCGACTGCCTCCGCCGGGGCGGCGTATCGACCGCCGCCTCCTGGTATCCGGCAATCCCCACGCACTTGATACGGGCGCACTGCCTGCACTCGTGCTGGCCCTGACCGGATCCTCCGGTACCGCCGTGCGTTCGGGCTGGGCACGTCTGGGGGTGGACTGCGACGATCTGCTCGGCGGGCTCATCATCACCGGCGTCACGCCCCGGGGGTGGCGGGTCCCGCCCGGTGCGACATTCACTCTGCCGCCCCGCGAGCTGGCCCATATCGACTGGGAGCCTCCCGAGACCACCGGCACGTGGGTCTTCGTTACCGAGAACCCCTCCGTGCTGGCCGCAGCCAGCACCCAGGCCTTGGCCCGGGAAAGCCTCGTGAGACCACGGGTGATCTGCACCGCCGGCACACCCTCCCAACGGGAATGCGAAGCCATTGGCGCTCTGGCGGACGCCGGATGGAACATCGCCGTGCGCGCTGACTTCGACCAGGCCGGCCTGGCACACATGCGTGCCCTCCTGGCTGCAGCACCTTCCGCGGTTGCGTGGCGGATGGGCGCAGCCGACTACCTCGCGGCCGTCCTCGAGGGCACTGACGTCCTGCATCTGCAGGGCTCGGATGCCCCCTGGGACGACCACCTGGTACCCGTGATGCGCGAACACTCCGTGCCGGTCTACGAGGAGGATCTGCTTCCCGCATTGCTGGCCGACATCACGGCCGGTGCACCGGGCTCTTGTGTTCTGTGACGTCCGGTAGCTCCGAGAACTCGTTTCGGAGCGTGCCGCGCACAGCGCGGCGAACAGGCCGTCGCCCCCCGGGGGTCCGCGTGGCGGGGATGTGGTGGCGGAAGAAGGCCCCCCGTGGCGCGGGCTTTGAGTCCGCGGTGCCAGCGCAGTCCGGGAACGGGGAAACGGACGATGGCGAGACCGGCGCGCACGAGGGCGATGAGGGCGCGGTTGATTGTCTCGCGCGCAGAGCACGTCTGCTGGCCTACCTGGGTGATGCCGGTTCAGCTTCGCCGTGCCGCGTCCGCTTTCCGCACCATCTTCGCCGCGTGGTCAGCCGAGTCGGCCAAGTTTCGGAGTACGCAGGAGACCCGGCTGAGTAACTCCACAACGTGGTCGACGAGGCCGTCCCGCTTGGTGCTGGTGCGGAAGGTGGTGCTCTGGGCCACGGTCGGCTCCTCGGGAAAGGGGTGATGGGTGTGCTGTGCCCACTGTGGCACCGGGGACTGACATGTCAGGCGGAAACACGACATCCTGTGGGGCTCGTTTATTCATCGCTGCAAGTGAGGGCGCATCTCGGGCGCCTTCAGGGGCGGTTGGGATCATGCGCGAGTGATCGTGCCGTTGCTGTACCAGATGACCCGGAAGCTGCTGTCCGTCCCGACGGTGCTCCTGCGCCGCGACCCGGCCAAGGACGCGGAGCTGCCCGTGCTGCGGCACGAGAACGCGGTGCTGCGTCGGCGGCTCAAGCGGCCGGTGCGCTACGAGGCCGCGGGCCGGTTCTGGCTCACGGCGCTGTCCGCACTCATCCCCCGCCGCCGTCGGCGAGCGGTCTTCCCGATCACCGCGGGGACCCTGCCGGCCTGGCACCGCCGACTGATCGTGGCGAAGTGGGACTACACCGCCCGACGCGGTCGAACCGGCCGTCCACCCGTCAAAGCCGCGCTCAAGAAGCTCACCCTCCTCCCCGCTCGCGGTGCCGTCCCAGCGTCCGTTGTCGGTGTCGGGGAAGACGGTGATGTTGCCGCCGGCGCCGGAGCCGTTGAGGAGCACCCCGTAGATCTTCGGACGAATGTCCCCGCCCGCGCTGACGGTGCGGCCGGCGGCGTGGTTGGACTCGACCTTGGCGATCCCGGCCAGGACCGGCCAGCGCATGCCCCGGCACCGGGGCACGTGCCGACCCACCCGCTGCACGGCGTTCTTGTACGCGGCGAGCATGCGCGGCGGAATGTCCGCAGCCGTACCGCCGTCGACGACACCACCGTCGCCGTTCGCAGCGCTCTGCAGCGCGACATAGGCACTGATCGCGTTCGAGACCGGAGCAGCACAGCACACCGCGGACAACAGCACCACCACACCGATGAACCCCCAACGTCCCAGACGGCGCCGCATGCGCCTCACTCCTGCTCACCGTCCTCGGACGCCCCGGGCGACTCCTGCCGGCCGCGCTCCTGGCGCAGCCGCTCGGCCTCGGGCGCGGTCCTGCGCATCAGCTCCTGCATCCGGACCCGGGCCTCCTCGCGTGCACGGCTGTGTGCACTGTCGCCGCCGGGAAGCACCGGCCCCGGAGCAGCCGAACCGTTACCGCTCGGGAGCCGGTTCGGTGACGTCGCCGGTGCGCTTACCTGCGTGGCGCCGCCTTGGACTGGAGATGCTGGCGCGCTGCTCTGTGTGGAGGAGGGCTGAGAACGGCTCGTGACACTGTCTGCACTTGCTGTCTGCTGCAGGGGGTTCGGCCGTCGCCCGGGAGCCGACGCCGGTGCGGTCGGGAGCCGGCGGCCGCCCGACGAAGCGGGCCCGCCCGGGGCGTCAGGGTTCTCCCGCAGCGCGCGGGAGACCTGCCGGGCGGTGTCGCTCCAGGCCCGGCCATCCTCACGGACGGTGTTGCCCCACACCCGCACCTGCTGGCGGGCGTCCTGGGAATAGCGCGACCCGGCTGCCTTGGCCTGACGGACCGTGGCCGGCAGGCCGACGGTCGCCCCGTAGGCGGCCCGGCCGCCGCGGTGCAGGATGCGGTAGCCGCGCAACCGCACGAGCCGGTTGTGGGCGCGGGTGGACAGCAGGGTGCGGTCGGCATGCTGGTTGTGCAGGACCTCACCTGTGGCTGCGTCGATGATCTGGCCGTCGTCGTCGCGGTAGCGGTCACGCGGGCCGCCGGGCCTGTGCGGTCCTGCGCCCGGGCCTGCCAGCCCGCCGCTGCCCGGCCCGCCTGGTCCTTGACCGGGCGTGCCGCCGGCGTGCGGTTCGTCGCCGTCGGCCGTGGGTTTTTGCCACTTGGCCAGTTGCTCCCGGTCCGGACGCTTGCCGATCAGCAACCAGTGGCCGCCCTTCGCGCCCAGCCGCGCTCCCAGCCCGCCCACAGCTGCCGCCGCGGTCAGTGGGGCGAGTCCGCGCCCGGCTTCGGCGCTCGCGTCGGCGAGGATCCGTCCGGTGTCGACGGGCATGCCCGCCCCGTCGACCAGGGAACCGAGGGTGCCCATGAGCCGCTGCCGGGTGCCGAGCATCCCGAACCGACCACCGCCGGTGAAGGCGCGCAGCCCGCCGCCGTACCCACCGAGTGCGGCGGGGGAGTTCATGGCCAGGGCGGCGCCGAGTTCGGAGGTGTCGCCGGGCAGGTGGGTGCCGCCGACCTTGGCGTAGCGCATCCGCATCGCCATGCGCCGGCCGAAGGAGCTGATGCCGGTCAAAAGCCTGCGGTGCCCGGCCGCCCCGGCGACGGCCAGCACGTCGATCAGCAGGATCCGCTCCACCATCAGATCGGGGCCGTCGGTGAGGGTGGCATCGACGGCAATCGCGAAGAACGGCACGAACGCGCACACCCCGACCAGGGCGAGGACGGCGATGCCCCAGACCGACAGCCACTTCCACACCGACTGGCGTGCGGGGCCGGGCAGCATGGCGGCGACGAAGGTGATGCCGCCCGCGGCGGCGGCCGCCGCGCAGATGGCCTGGGTGCCGAGCAGCACGATGGTGCTGGACAGAAGCATGCCGCAGATGAACAGCGCGGCGACGAGCAGCAG
Organism: Streptomyces viridosporus T7A; assembly: GCF_008704515.1. Classification (NCBI taxonomy): domain Bacteria; kingdom Bacillati; phylum Actinomycetota; class Actinomycetes; order Kitasatosporales; family Streptomycetaceae; genus Streptomyces; species Streptomyces viridosporus. The sequence continues at coordinate 47,741 of NZ_CP023700.1, read as the reverse complement.
CAAGGCTCCGCCGACCCGCCACCAGGTGGGCTTCTCGGCGTAGGCGGCCGATGCCTTGCCGACGTCGCCGGCCCGCTTCAAATCCTGCAGGAAGGCGTCGAACTCGCGGTCCTCGTCGGTGACGAGCGCGTTGGAGGCATTCAGCAGCTCGCCGCCGGGCGTGAGCGAGGGAAGATCGTCGTCCGTTCCGGTGTCGCGCGCGATGTCCTCGCCGCTGGGGACGCCTTCTGCAAAGCCGCGCTCACAGTACGCCCTGCCGGGGCCCTTGATCTTGCTGCAGACGTCCTTTCCGCGGTCCGAGACCGAGACGTCGCCCGCCTCGTACCCGCCGGTGATCCACTTCAGATGGACGGCGTACGCCGTGCGGTCGGCGGGCTTGGCCGGGTCGAGGATGCGCCCGTACTGCAGCAGCATGTACGGCTTGACGATCAGCGCATTGGTGACCGCGTCCTGAAGCGGCCGGGCGATGTCGGTGGAAGAGGCCGGCGTGGCGGCCTCCCGCCGGTAACAGTCGGCCTCGGCGGCCCCCGTAGCGGTGGCGCACGGGGAGCTGCTGGCGAGTTTGCCGCCCCAGTCGTAGGCGTTGACGCTCTGCTGGGCGACCTCGATCCCCACCTGCTGGCTCTGCCCCAGCGGCCCGTTTGCTGCCAGGAGGTAGTCCGGGCGGACGAACGCGGACGCGGCGAACGCCGCGATCAGCAAGGTCAGGAACATCTCCCCCAGACCGCGGCCGATGCGGCCGCGCACCAGCAGGAAACCGGTGAACACGAAGGACCACGCCAGCAGCAGCCCCTTCACCCCGAGGGTGTCGACGACGACGTCGTCGTAGACGTCGGCGACCTTCTGCGCGGGGGCGGTGAGGATCTTCAGCAGCGGAAACCGGAACGCCACCTCGATCGCCCACCCGGCGAGGCCGGCCAGCAGCCGGATCAGGGTGAACAGCCCCGAGAGGGCGAACGCCAGAGCCTGGGACTTGAAGGCCACGATGGAGCCGCCGGAGGCGTTCAGCTCGTACCCGTTGATCGGCACACCTTCGGAGGAGTCGATGTTCAGCGGCGCGAGCAGGCCCTCACTCTCACTGTTGCTGCCCGCCGCGTACACGACCTGGCTGTTGACCATCACAAACACACCGGCCAGCAGCACGACGAACCCAGCTGAGCGCAGCGTGCCGCGGGCTGCACGCACCATCAGCCCCGCCCCCGCCGCCCGGCGGTCCGTCCCCGCCACAGCACGAGGGAGGCCAGGCCCACTCCGGCCGGCACCAGCCTGCTCACCGCTCCCGCGACGTCGTGGCGTCCGGCAGAGGCGGAGACGGAGACCGTGAAGCCCCGCTCGCAGTACGCCTTACCCGGCCCCATGATCGCCTCGCACGGATCCTGACGCGGGGCGGGGCGGTCCTCGGCGGCGAAGGCCTGCCCGGTGCGCGGCCACCAGGCCTCCGGCAGGCTCACCGACAGCACCAGGACGAGCACGCCGACGGCCACGACGATGACGGTGAGGACGCTCGCGGTGGCGGCGATGCGCCGGGAGCGGCTGGGGGAAAAGGAGCTCATGCGTAGGGTTCCTCTGGACGGCCACCTGGACGCTCACCGGCGGTGGCGCCGGCGAGCGGCGCGGATGCGGGGGCGGTGGTACGGCGTCCCGGGGTGGTGGTGATGGAGGTGGCGATGCGCTCGATGCGGGGGATGACGGCCTTGACGCGGCCGGTGTTCTGCCGCGGGCAGGTCAGCAGGAACTCGCCCTCGCGGCCCTTCTGGCCGACCGGGGACAGACCGGTGGTCACCAGCCGCACCAGCTCCGGGTCGGTGGGGTCCAGGCCGACGAACTCCAGCCCGCGCCGTGCCCGTTCACGGTCGGTGGTGCGGGCCAGTGCCCGATAGGCCATCAAGCCTCGGTCCGGCCCAAGCTCTTCGGCGTCGTGGGAGCCGGCGATGAGGCCGGCGCCGTGCTTGCGGCCGTCGTGGAGGATCTCGTGGACCAGCGCGGTGCCCTCGGCCGAGGAGGTGAGCCAGTACAGCTCGTCCAGCACCACCGCGGTGAACCGCTCCGGGTTTTCGAACGCGGTCTGCCGGGCGATCGCCGCGATCAGGTAGAGCACCGCGCGCCCGATCAGCGCCTCCAGCGGCTGCTGGTGCAGCACCTCCGGCTTGTCGAACGCCGCCTTGGGCGGCAGCTTCAGCCCGGTCGTGGTGATGACGATCAGGTCGGAGGCGCCGGAGGCGTCCAGCCGCACCGGCGGCAAGGCGGGGTCGAACACCATCCGAGCCAGGGGATTGGTGGCCACGACCCGGACCAGACCGGTGAGGGTGGCGGCCGCGTCCTGCCGCTTGCCCGCCTCCCGCGCGGCCATCTCCTGGAGAACTTCCAGCACGCGGTACATCGACGGCTGCTCGCTGGCGGAGGCCTGCTCGACGGCGTGGTGCAGCACCTCGCCGCTGGTGCTCATCGGCCCGATGCCCAGCTGCAGAGTGAGGTAGGACAGGGCGTAGTGGCGGCCTTCAGGACCGTCGAACATGCGCAGCGGGTCGATGGAGACCTCTGCCTGGGTGGCGTCGATGATCTGGTAACGGTCCCTGGCGGCGGTGCGCGCGAAAGTGGCCCACTCGCGTACCGGGGTGCGGTCGATGCAGATGGCGACCCCGCCGCGAGCCCACACCGCTTCCGCGATCAGCTTTTCCAGGACGCTCTTGCCGGCGCCGAGGTCGCCGACGATGCCCATGGAAGCGGAGGCGTCCTGCTTCGGCGCATCCGCCACGTTGATCATCACTGGGCGGGTGGTGCCGCAGTCCAGGTCGATCCCGAGGAACATGCCGTTGGGATCGCCGACCTCCGCGGTGGTGAAAGCTCCGCCCAGTGCCCAGTCCTCGGAGAGCTGGTGCTGGGTGAACTCGCGCACCACCCCGGGCCGCACCGTGCCCGGCAGACCGAGCATGAACAGGGCTTCCTGCAGGCCGGCCGGGCGCACCGCCCGGTAGTCGGCGCCGCCCAGCAACGCCGCCAGCGCCCGGGCGCGGGCGTCACAGATCGCGGCAGTCGGCCCCCACACGGTCAGCACGGTGACGGACTGGACCTCGACTTCGACCGACGTGCGGGACAGGCGGGCGTCCAGCTCGCCCAGGTCACGGGCGGCCTCGGTCAGCGAGGCCGGCATCCCCGTCGGGCGGGCGTCGTACTGGTCGGCCTGGTCGATGAGTTCGTTCTTCTTCCGCCGCACCTGATCCCGCGCCTTCTCCGCGGGCACGAGGGTGAGGTCGACGATGTAGTCGACGGGGAACTCCAGGGTTTCCAGCTGGGCGAACAGGTCCGCGGCGTCCTGACTGACGGCGGGCGGGCACTCGGCCAGCACCAGCTGCGCCTGATAGCCAACCCCGGCATCGGACTCGACCTGCAGCCAGCGCCGCCCCAGCGGCGAGGTGGTGTTCAGCCGCCACCAGGCCTTGCGGCCCGACCGCGTGAGCGTGCCCGCGCTCTTGAGCTCGTCGACGTTGTCGAGGTCGGGGTCGATGCCGCCTTCCTGCAGGCGGACCTGGCCGAGGTCGGCGTAGCTGGGGGAGCGCAGCACACCATCGCGGATCTGCCCGCCGTACAGCTCGCTGCTCTCGGCCTCGGCCAGCAGCGGCTCGGGCATGCCGCGGTGCAGGGCGTGCTGGATCATCCACACGATCTCCGCCGGGTGGGCCGGGCGGAAAGCGATGCCGCCGGCGAGCGCGGCCTCCACCCGGGAGGCCTCCTCGCGGTAGGCGCTCACCTCCCGCCGGGCCACGGGAGCGGCCCGCATGCCCAGCATCGGGGCGACGTCCGCCCACATCGCTCCCAGCGAGGCAGCCAGCTGACCACCCGCGGCATCGCTTAGCAGCGGCACCGCCAGCCACAGGGTGCGGCGGTGCATCTCCTGGCCGTCCAGCAGAGCCAGGGTGGCCTCGACGTTCTCCACCCACGGATGCGGCTGTCCGCCCGGCGCCTGCTCGGCCGGCTCGAGGCCCTCGATCATGCGCAGGGCGATCTCCCCGGCATCGACCTGCGCGCACAGCCCGAACAAGCGCGGCGCCCCGGACAGCGAACGCACCAGATGCGTGACCTTGGTGAGCTGTTCGTCGCGGACCGCGGCCGGCACATAGGTGCCCTGCACGGTCTCCTCACGCCGCCCCCGCGCGTCGGGGCCCGGGTGCAGCCGGTAAACGGCCCACACGCTGCCGTGTGTCGACCACACCAGATGCCCGGCAATATGACGGATCGGCACCCTCATCGCACACCCCCGCCCCGCTCGGCGAGCGCGAGCAGCTGCTGTACCCCCGACACCGGACCCACCGGCTCCTGGCGCGCACGTACCGCCGGGCGCCGCGGCGTGGGCGTGCGGGGCACCGCGCTCCGGCACGGCCTCCGGCCGGCAGCGTGCTGCGCGGTCTGATCCGGTACGGCCGCAGACGACGAAGACGGGGCAGCGCCGTGCTCGATGGTGGGGGCGCCTTCGACGGTGAAGCCGCCCAGCAGCGCGCGGGCAGCACGGTCCCGGGCGGCGCGCCCGCCGATCCGCCCGCCGTGCGGCTGCCAGGCCAGCAGCACCCAGCCCAGCGCGGCCTGCAGCGGGGCCCGCCCCCCGATCTTCGGGCGGCGCACCGCCCAGATGGCCAGCGCCCAAGCCGCGATCGGCACCGGTCCCATCCATGACCACAGCGGGATCGTCTTGATCAGGAGGAAGCCGCCGCCGACAGCGACCGCGATCTGCGCCGGAGTGTAGGGGCCGAGCGGGATCCTCCAGTCGGCAACCTTGCCCAGCACCCACGGATGACGACGGGCCGCGGTGTAGAAGCGTCCGACCCGTCCTGCGGTCGCGCTCACAGCCACCCTCCGGCACCGGCGGAGTGCTCCCGGGAGAGGAGAAGCGGATCGGCACCGCGCGCGGGGCCGGAGACGGCGGGGGCGCCCTGGGCGGGGTTCTTCACCTCGTCCTCGAACATGTCCGCCAGGTCCTCGCGGGAGTTGTACAGCCCCAGCGCGATGATCATCAGCAGCAGGGCGCCGATACCGGCCTTCAGACTGAACTTCTGGATCATGATGACGACCACCAGCACGACCAGACCGGCCTGCAGGCCCTTGGTCGCCCAGTCCTCGAACATGGTGATCCAGCTGTCGCCGAGGTCATCCAGCTGCCCGGCGAGCACCACACCGTGCACCCCCATCACGACCGGCCCCCCTTCTTGGCGAACCCGGACCCGAGCGCCACCACGTCCCACCTGCCCGAGCGGGCCGTGAGCTCCATCTCGTAGGCCAGCGGCCAGCGCCCGGCTGCGTCGCGGGCCTCCACCTGCGCCAGCACGCGGACCGTGATGCCGTCGTCCGGCACCTTCTCCCCGGCCGCGGTCTCCTCGAGGGCGAGGACCTGCCGGACGGTAACCGCGCTGTACGGGGCAGGGGAGACGGCCGACAGCTTCACGCCGGGCGCGAGATAGCGCTCCACCTCACCGGCGCCGGTGAGGTAGGCGCCCAGGAACTGCCCGACCGTGGAGGACAGCTCCCCCTCCGGGACCCTCACGCCGTACGGCGACTTCGTCACCTCGGCCCGGGCCGGACCGGCCACCACACTCGGCACTTCGGTCACCGTGAACGAGCCGCCGTCGTCACTGGACGCCACCGGGACGGCGAAGTAGCGCATTGAGGCGTCGGCGTACTGCGCAGCCACCGTCACCCACCACCGGCCGGCCTCGTGCTGTGCACTGCGCACCGCAGTCACCGATTCCAGCCGCGCGTGCGCATCGGCGGCCCGGTCGGGCAGCTCGACGTCCGGCGCCAGCGACTGCGCAAGCCGGGCCTGCGCAGTGGCGGTGTCGTCGGCGCTGCTGCGCAGCCACGCACCGACGAACAACTGCGCATAGCCCGACGGGTCGGCCGCAGCGGTTGCCGTGGTGCGCATCGTGGTGGACGTGGACTTCGGGATGGCCGCGACCGTGGTCGGGCCAGAGACCACCGCCGCGCCCAGGGCGACGGGCCCGGCCGCGATCGCGGTGAACAGGACCAGACGCGACAGGCGTACGCGGCGGCGCATCTTCTCCAGCCGGACGCCCGCGGCCACCACAGCCGCTGCTTCGGGTTCGGTGGCCTGCTTGCCAGGAGACATGGTCAAACTCCCAGGTCATCAACGTGTACGTGCTGACCTTGAGAGAACCCGCCGACCCCGACCAGACCACCGACCATGAACCCCCGACCACGGTCACGAAGAGGACACAAAACCCGTGGTTAGTCTCATGGTGGGGCCGACCATGAGACCAACCACGGCCTCAGGAAGGATTGGGCACGGCCGAGCCAGCCGCCGGACGGGGGAGGTGCCCACCACGGGCCGGGGGACAGCGCACGGGGCGAGACCGCCGACGGATCGGACGATCTCTCAGGAGCCGACCGGGACAGGTCGATTGCGCAGGCTCTGCCGATTGCGCAGCTTGCTGTGCGCAGTGGGGCGCGCATGCCGATTGCGCAGGGGCCCACGCTCATTGCGCAGACGTCTGCGTAATCGGGTGCCGTCACCGTTGCGCAGCCGTGATTGCGCAGCCGTCCGCAGCACCGAGACCGCCATGGTCGGGGTCGTGGTCGGGGTGGTGAGGATTGTGGTGGGCCCGGCCATGAGACCGACCATGGCAGCTCCCGGTGCCTGTTGCCCGATCGTGACCGGTGGTCGGGGCTGGTGGTCGGCGGTCTGGTCGGGGGTGCCCGGTGAGCTGGCGGCATGAATCTCGTCCACCGTTTCCCACTCAGCGATCTTGGTCATTCTCCGGTGTCACGTCGGCCACAGGATCTTGGCGGCGGCGCGCTCACGGTACGCGGGGGAATTCGGTGAGCCGTTTCGGCGCGGGGGTCCGGCGCGGGGTGATGGCGGCGGACCAGTTCACCCAGATCGCCAACGGTCTCTTCCGCGACGCCAGGTTGTCGTTTCGGGCGAAGGGTTTGTTCGGCTACATCAGCACGCATGCCACGGGCTGGCAGGTGACCGTCGCCGACCTGGTGAGCGTCGGGCCCGACGGGCGGAACGCCGTCCGCGTTGCCCTGAGCGAACTCCAGCAGCACGGCTACCTCATACGCGAGCAGCTCCGGCACGCGGACGGCACCCTCGGCGAGATCGTCTACTCGATTACGGATTGCCCGGCGGCCACGGACGTCGGCCGTGCCCGGGCGGCCGATGCGGCGTTCGTCTCCGTTCCGGCGAGTGAAGTGGGACGTGGCGTCACCGCGGGAATCCGGCGCGGGGTGATGGCGGCGGATCAGTTCACGCAGATCGCCAACGGCCTGTTCCGTGAGGGTCGGCTGTCGTTCAAGGCGAAGGGGCTCTTCGGCTACATCTCCACGCATCGCGACGGCTGGCGCATGACCGTTGCCGACCTGGCGCGCCGCGGCCGCGACGGTGAGGCGGCCGTCAGGAGCGGGCTGAAAGAGCTGGAGGGGCACGGCTTCCTGCTGCGGGAACGCCAGCGCCATCCCGATGGCACCCTGGGCGCGGCCGCGTACTACATCACCGACCTGCCCGCCCTGCAAAACAGCAGGTCGCAACCGATGTCGGATTTTCCACCAGTGGATAAACCGACGTCGGTTGATCGCCCTACTAAGAACACCATGGGTAAGAAGACCAACCAGCAGAACACCAGCCCCCTCCGTCCGTGCGCCCCTGGCGCCTCCGCGCGCACCCCCGGACAGACGGACCAGCCGCACCCGTCGTCCCCTCCCGCACCTGCCCCGCCGGCCGATGAGATGCATCCGGGGATCTCTCTGCTGCTTCAGATCGGAGCGAGCCGTCCCGAGCTGCTGCTGACGGGCAAGGCGCTGACCGATCAGGGCCGGGTGGTCACCGTCATGCTGGACGCCGGCTGGAGTGCCGAGCAGCTGCGGCACGTCATCACCGGCCGGCCCCTGCCCAGCCCGGTGCGCACCTCGGTCGGCGCGATCATCGCCGCCCGGCTGCGCGCCGCCCAGGCCTACCCGCCACCCGCCACCGCGGTCGACCACCCGGGCGAGCCTCGGCCGGCCGAGCCGCTCTCCAAGCCGGCCCCCGAGCAGCCGTGGACGGAGCGCTCTTCGACCAAGGCCGCCGCCCGCACGGTCGACGAGGCCCTGACCTACCGGGCGCTCGTCGAGTGCGCCGGCTGCGGAGCTCCCGCAACCGCACCCGGCGAAGACCTCTGCCCGACCTGCCTGGGCTGGCCGCCGTGTCACACCTGCCCGGGCCCCACCCCCCGCCGCGCCCGTCCCGACGGCGACGGCCGCTGCACCACCTGCGTCACCGCATCCACCCACTCCGTCCAGGTGAGCACCCCGTAATGGGCACGCTTTGCTCACCGCACTGGCCGCACCAGGACAACGCACGCGATTTCAAGCTCGGCGTCAACCCCGGCCTGGTCAAGCACGAGGGCACCCAGGAAGTGCTGTGGGGCGAGGAGGTCCGCGAGCGGTTCGCCGCCCCGGACCTCAACCTCGCCCGGTACATCAAGGACGGCACCGTCACCGACATCGACGACGGAGAGTAGGAGAGGGCGACGATGAGCCTGTTCGGGGACGGCCTGGACGCCGCGGTGCAGAAGGCGTTCACCCGCCCGGCGCCCAAGAGCGCACCCGCCCAGATGCGCTACCTGGTCAAACAGCTCAAGGGCACCAGGGCGGTCGCCCAGCTGCTGCGCATCTCCCAGCGCACCGTGGAGCGGTACGTGAAGGGCCAGATCAAAAAGCCCCGCCCCGACCTCGCCGCCCGCCTGGAGCGCGAGGTGAGGAAGCGGTGGCAGCCGCAGATCCGGGCCAGGGCGCGGCAGAAGGCGGCGACGACCGGCGGCATCGTCATCGACACCCGGGCCCGGCTCGGCTACACCGCGCCGATCGGCTCCACGGACGAGGACCGCGTCCGGCACCTGACCGTGGCGCTGCCGCCGCAGCACGCCGCCCGTCTCTTCGACGCCCAGCAGGCCGGCGCCGGCGACCGGCAGCTCCAGGAGATCGCCGCCGAAGCGCTCCGCGAGGTGTACTTCCAGGACGGCGGCCGCCGCGCCGGCAGCCTGGAGGAGGTCCGCTTCACCGACATCGAGCACCTGGAGTTCGACCTGTAACCGCTCCACCACGCGAGTCCCGGACCATACGGTTAAGCCGAGGCACGATAGTTGTCATGTAGGCAAGCTTCTTGTCACTGACGTAGTGGAGTTCAGCTCATCCCGAACGCACCGCCGAGCTGCGCCGGGTGATTACTGGGCGGTGTAGCCGCCGTCGACGGGGAGCGCGACGCCGATGACGAAGCTGGCGCCGGGGCTGCACAGCCACAAGACGGCCTGGGCCATCTCGTCGGCGGTGCCGAGGCGGCCTATGGGCTGGTTGGCCTCGGCTTCGGTGCGGTCGAGTTCTCCCTTGGCGATCATGTCGCTGACCATGGGGGTGTCGATGGTGCCGGGGCAGATGGCGTTGATGCGGATGCCGCGCGGGGCGTATTCGAGGGCGGCGCTGGTGGTCAGGCCGATCACGCCGTGCTTGGAGGAGTGGTAGGAGGCGCGGCCGGGGAGGCCGACGAGACCGCCGAGGGAGGAGCAGTTGACGATGGTGCCGCTGCCCTGGTTGCGCATGTGCCGCAGTTCGTGCTTCATGGACGCCCAGACGCCGCGCAGGTTGATGGCGTGGACGCGGTCGAACTGGTCGGAGCCTTCGTCGGCGGCGTCGGCGGGCGGGATCTGGATGCCGGCGTTGTTGTAGGCCATGTCGAGACGGCCGAACGTGGCCACCGTGCGGTCGACGACGGCGGCGACCTGGTCCTCGTCGGTGACGTCGCAGACCAGGGCGAGGGCCTGGTGCCCGGCGTCGGTGAGGTCCTTGGCCGCCTCGTGCACCGCGGCCTCGTTGACGTCGGCGAGGGCAACGGCGGCGCCGGAGGTGGCGAAGGCGCGGGCGGCGGCCAGGCCCATGCCGGAGCTGGCGCCGGTGATGAAGGCGACCTGGCCGGTGAAGTCGTAGGTGGGGTTCACGGAGTTTCCTCCTGGTGGATGGGGTGCCAGATGGCCGGGCGGATTCAGGTCTGCGTCGATGTCGCTTCGGTGGTCTGCCGGGGTGCTGGGACCTGAGCGTCGGGGGTGTTCTGGGTGACGATCCGGGTCGTCCCCCGCTGGGCGGCGGTGGCCAGGGCGATCAGCGGCAGCAGGGTCAGGCCCGTGAAGAGGGTGCCGATCAGCGCGGGGCCGGTCACGCCGAGAGAGGAGGCCAGGGCCTGGCTGGCAAGCGCGGAGCCGGCGGCGATGCCGGTGTTGTAGGCGGATGTGGTCAGCGCCGAGGTCAGGGTGGGCGCGTCACCGGCGAAGCGGACCGCGAGGGCGGTGACGACCGGGTTGATCGTGAACCCGGTCAGGGCCATCAGGAAGATCAGGGTGACGGCAGCTGCCGGAGTAGTGGACAGCGGGATCAGCGCGAGCAGGGCCAGCGCGGTCGCCGCGGCGGCCGGGATCGTCGTGGCCATCGGGCGCCGGTCGCCGAAGCGGCCACCGATCGCGGTGCCGCCCAGCACGCCGGCGCCGAAGGCGACCAGGACCAGTGGCACGGCCCCGACCGGGATGCCGGCCCGGTCGGTCAGCAGCGGGGTGATGTACGTGTAGGTCGCGAGGACCCCGCCCATGATCAGGCCGGCTGCGGCCAGCGCCAGCCACAGCCGGCCCTGGCGCAGCGCCCGGATCTCGCCGCGGACGGACACCTGGGCGCGCTGCGGGGTGCGGGGCAGGAAGCGGCCGATGGCGGCGGCCAGGGCGGCGAGGGCGGCCAGCGCCCAGAACAGGCCGCGCCAGCCGGTGACGTGTCCGGCCAGGGAGCCGGCGGGGACGCCGACGACGTTGGCCAGGGGCAGGCCGCCCATCATCACGCTCAGGCCCGGGTGGCGTTCGCCGATCCGGCGGCGGCGGTGGCGATGACGAAGCCGACGGCCCAGAACGCCCCGGTGGCCAGCGCGGTGACGAACCGGGCGGCCAGGACGATGGTGAAGGAGCTGGTGAGGGCCGCGAGGATGTGACCGGCGGCGAAGACCGTCAGGGCGAGGACGAGGGTGAGGCGCTGGGGCAGGCGCAGGGTGGCCAGGGCCATGGTCGGCCCGCCGAGGATCATGCCGACGGCGAAGGCCGTGACGAGCAGTCTGGCGTGGGAGACGCTGACGCCGAGGTCGGGAGCGATGTCCGGGAGGATCCCGGCGATGACGAACTCGGTGGTGCCCATCAGGAAGGTGCCGGCCGCGAGCATCCACACGACGAAGGGCAGCTTGCCCGGCGCCAGAGCGGCGGGGTGGGGCATGAAGAACTTCTTTCCATGCTTGGAGAAGGGTCGGTCAGGTGGTGGGCTCGATGGTGATCCGCTCGGTCCTGGCCAGCTGCTCGGCGGGGGCGTCGAGGTGGCCGAGGATCAGGAGGTCGGCCGAGGGGGCAGGGCCGTCCTGGTAGAAGATGGCCAGGTTGCCCCATGGCGCGTAGTAGGCCAGATCGCCTGCCTTGGCCGCGGACGGCTGGGGGGCGCCATCGGTGGTGAGCTTGCGCGGTGGATAGCCGATCCGCTCCGTGCCGTGGAAGTCCTCCAGCTTCAGGGCGAGCGGCAGCAGGCCGGCCAGGTCGCGGGCGGCGGGGCTGTCGTTCAGGGTGCCGTCGGCCGACTGGCCGTCGATCGTCAGGCGAATGCGCATGGCGTTGCTCCCGTCGGACGGTGCGGATGTCTTGCGCGTCGTAGCCGACGGGTGCGGGGACGGCGCAGCGGACGGCGGCTGACCGTTGCAGGCCGTCATGGGCCAGACCAGGACGGCGAGCAGGCCAGTGCGAAGGAAGGCGCGAAGCACGGGCCTGTCTCTCCAAACTCCGCTGGGTCGGATGAGCCGCCACACCGCGCGGTGCCGGGGGTGAGCGCCGGTAGGGCGTGGTGGCGCGGCGCCGGGTTTCAACTGGTGACTGGGGCGGCTGCGTACTCCTCGTCGGTGACGGGGGTCAGCCAGTGCACGACGGCGTGGTCGGCGTCGCCCTCGTTGATGGCCACGTGCACCATCAGCCGGTTCGGGGCGGCGCCGTGCCAGTGCTCCTCGTCGGCCTCGAACAGGACGCGGTCGCCGGGCCGGATGATCTCCACCGGTCCGCCGCGGCGCTGGCACAGACCGACGCCCTCGGTGACGAAGACGGTCTGGCCCAGCGGGTGGCGGTGCCAGTGGGTGCGGGCGCCGGGCATGAAGTGCACCAGGTTGGCGGTGACCCGGGACGGATCGGGCGCGGCGGCGACGGCGTCGATGTAGACGTCGCCGGTGAACCAGTCGGCCGGGCCCTTGACGGTGTCGATCGAGCTGCGGGTGATCCGCACGAAAACTCCTTGTACAGGTGCGGGATAAGGGGGCAGGTCAGGGCTTGAGGAGGGTCTTGATGGCGCGGCGCTCGTCCATGGCCCGGTAGCCCTCGGCGACCTGGTCCAAAGGCAGGGTGAGGTCGAAGACCATGCCCGGGTCGATCCGGCCCTCAAGGACGCGGTGGATCAGGTCGGGCAGATAGCGGCGTACGGGGGCGGGTCCGCCGCGCAGGCCGACGTGGGAGAAGAACAGCTCCTGCCCGTCGATCGCGACCTCATGGGGGACGCCGACAAAGCCGACGTTGCCACCGGGCCGGGCCGAGTGCAGGGCCTGGCTCATGGCCTCGGCGGTGCCGACGCACTCCAGGACAGAGTCGGCACCGATCCCGTTTGTCATCTCCTTGATCCTCTCGGCACCCTCCTCACCGCGCTCGGTGACGATGTCGGTGGCGCCGAACTCCCGGGCGAGCTTCTGCCGCGTCTCGTGCCGCGACATGGCGATGATCCGCTCCGCGCCCATCTCCTTGGCCGCGATCACGCCGCACAGGCCGACCGCGCCGTCGCCGACGACCACAGCGGTCGCACCGGGCTTCACCTCGGCGGCGTCGGCAGCCCACCAGCCGGTGCCCATCACGTCGGACACGGCCAGCAGACCGAGCCAGAACTTCTCGTCCGGCACCTCATCGGTGGCGACCAGGGTGCCCTGGGCGTTGGGGATGCGGACGTATTCGGCCTGACAGGTAGACATGAACTCGCGGTGCAGGCAGCTCGACTGGAAGCCGTTCTTGCAGTTCGCGCAGGTGTTGTCCGAGGTCGCGAAGGAGCCGACGACGAACTGGCCCGGCTTCACCGAGGTGACTGCGGAGCCGACCTCCTCCACGAAGCCGACGTACTCGTGACCCATCGGGTGCGGGTCACCGATCGGCTCGGCACCGCGGTAGGGCCACAGGTCCGAGCCGCACACGCAGGTCACGGCCGTACGGATGACGGCGTCGGTCGGCTTGAGGATCTTTGCGTCCTCCACGGTCTCGAAGCGGACGTCGCCGGGGGCGTAGATCATTGCTCCGCGCATGAGAGAGGTTCCTTTGCTTGCCGAGGCGTGCGATCCCGGACGCCGGGGCTGTCGCCGAGTGCAGGGCCAGGTGCAAGATCCCGTCGTGATGACCGGGCGGAAAGCACCACGTCATCCAGGTAACCCGCTCTTCACACCCGTAGCGAGACACCATCAAGGGGTGTACTGCCAGTACATCCCTGTGGACACGGGCGGGACGTACCGTCGAAAGCGTGGACAACCAAGCAGAGGTCCGCGAGTTCCTCACCTCGCGGCGAGCGAAGATCACCCCCGAGCAGGCCGGCCTGCCCTCCGGGAACCGCCGGCGCGTGCCGGGCCTGCGCCGCAGCGAGGTCGCCGCCCTGGCCGATGTGAGCGTGGAGTACTACGCCAAGCTCGAGCGCGGAAACCTCGCCGGCGTCTCCCCTGCCGTGCTCGAAGCCGTCGCCCGCGCCCTCCAGCTCGACGACGCCGAACGCGCCCACCTGCTGAACCTGGCGCAGGCCGCGGACGGCTCCGACGCGCTCACCCGGCCTCGTCGCCGCACCACCCGGGCCTGGAGCGCACACCGGAGCCTGCAATGGGTGCTGGACGCCGTCACCGCCGGCCCGGCCTTCGTTCGCAACGGCCGCATGGACCTCCTCGCCACCAACCAGCTCGCTCGCGCCTTCTACGACGACGTCTACGCCACGGTCGGCAACCAGGCCAACCTGGCCCGCTTCCAGTTCCTTGACCCCGCCTCGCGCCGCTTCTACCCCGACTGGGACCAGGCCGCCGACATCGCCGTCGCCATCCTGCGCACCGAAGCCGGTCGCAACCCGCACGACAAGGACCTCCACGACCTCGTCGGCGAACTCTCCACCCGCAGCGACGAGTTCCGCACCCGCTGGGGCGCCCACAACGTGCGCCACCACGGCACCGGCACCAAGCGCTACCGCCACCAGGCTGTCGGGGAACTGACCCTCGCCTACGAAGGTCTCGAAATGGCCGCCGCACCCGGCCTCACCCTCACCATCTATGCGGCGGAACCCGGCTCGCCCTCCGAAGAAGGCCTGCGCCTGCTCGCCTCCTGGGTCGCCACCCAAGAAGCGATCTCCCCCACGCGACACGCATCCAGCTGACGGCACAACTGGCGGTCGATCCTCTCCGCGACTCAGCAAGTCCCTTGGGTACGGCAGGGTGACAACAACCGTGCTGACCTATGACTGGTGACAGACAGAGTGCTAGTCCGGCGACAAGAAGCCTGCCTCACGGACGCGAGACCGCAGGTGGGTACCAAGCCCGGTGCCACCTATCGTGCTTCGGCTCAACGGTCCGGGGTCCGCTCGCGCATCCGCCGGCAGGGGCGGCCGACAGCGTCACAGGTCGCTCCAGGGGCGGGGCGTGCCGCCGGGCAGGGGCGTCCACACGTTTTGGGCGGGGCCGTGCTGTTCGAGGTCCTCGAGGACGGCGGCGCCCAGCGGCACCTCGCGGGCGAGCGCGGCGACGAGGGGGTGCTGGGCGGCCAGCGCCTGCAGGTCGCCGATCCGGCCCTCCAGCCGGGGGCGGGAGGCGCCGGTGAGGACGAACAGCAGACGGGGGAAGACCGGATACCAGCGCAGCCAGCCGGGCTCCGCGGCGCCGCGGCGGCGCCGGCCGACCGGCTGGGCCTCGTACTGATGCAGCCGCGCGTACTCGATCAGCTTCACCGCCAGGCGCTCACCGCTCATGGTGGCCCGGTCCACCTCCACGAACGCGCGCAGCTTGCGCCGCTGCTCGCCCCTGACGACGGTGTAGTACATGACGGCGTCGGCCACCACCCGTTCCCCTTCGCCGATGGAGTGCGACACCTCGGGCGTCCAGTCCCAGGGGCCGTGCTCGTGCCCGAGCCGGCGGGCATCGGCGGCGAAGGCCAGATGGGCGCGCACCACGGTCAGGGTGTGCGCTGTCTTCAGCGACGCCGCCGTCGTGGAGGTGATCGGGTAGGGCGGCCGCCCCCGCAGGACCGGTAGGTCCCTTGTCAGGCGTGCGCCGTCGGGGGTGAGGTACCAGGCGTGGGTGGGGGAGCGGTCCGGGCCGGGCAGCACCGTGTAGTCGACGAAGCCGTCGCAGCGCAGCTTGTTCAGGGCGCGGGAGATCAGCTGCCGTGTGCCGTCCGGGCGCAGCATCCGGCGCAGCTGGCCGGTGGTGGCGATGCGGTGCTGGGCGAGCGCGGTCATGATCTGATCACTCAATGCCTCGACCGGGCTGGGCGGCAGAGGGGAAACGCGTGTCTGCGAAGCTGGCTTTGTTCACCGGTTTCGACAGCAGTTGTTCAGTGCTTCGGGAGGCACCCAGGCCGCGGCGTGTTCGATGTTCACGAGAAGCGACAGCACCCGCGCGCCGATGAGAATGTTGCCGCTCCAGGCGGGCCCTACGAGCTACTGGATGCTCCAGCGGTTCGGATGGTCGGGACCGGTGGAGCAAGCGAAGACGTTGAGCTTGCAGGAGCGGCCCACGGTGACCTCGGTGGGGTGCGGACCGAAAGGCGGGCAGGTCCCGGTCCTAGCGGCTGGCCGTCGGGTGCCACTCGCGGCGGAGGAGGCCGAAGACCCAGGAGTCGGAGACATCGCCGTTGACGACGCAGTCCTCGCGGAGGGTGCCTTCGCGGACGAAGCCGAGCTTCTCCAGGACCCGGGCGGACGCGACGTTGCGGGTGTCGGTCTCGGCCTGGACGCGGTTCAGGTCCAGGGTGTCGAACGCCCACCGCAGGACGGCGTGCGCGGTCTCCGTGGCATAGCCGTGGCCCCACGCGGCGGCGTCGAAGACGTAGCCCAGGGACGCGCTGCGGAAGTCCGGGTTCCAGCCGGTCAGGCCGCACCAGCCGATGAACGCGCCGTCGGAGACGCGGTCGACGGCCACCCGCGCTCCCGTGCCTTCCTCCTCGATCGTCCGGCAGGTCGCGAGGAAGCGCTGGGCGCGGGCCGGTTCGGTCCACGGCGGGGAGTCCCAGTAACGCAGCACGTGAGCGCTGCTGTGCAGCGCGTAGAGCGGCGCCGCGTCGGCGTCGGTGAACGGCCGCAGTCGCAGGCGGGCGGTGTGCAGCTCGGGAGTGGGCAATGTCATGCGGAGCATCCTGCCGCGTCACGCTCGACCCCGACCATGCGTTTATCCGGACAGTCGGGGGCGCGTACGTTCCCGGTGACGCCGGACGCGCCGCATGGGCGGTGGGTCCGCAGTACCTTGCCGGCATGGCGAGCAAACGGCGGCCGTACTGGCGCACCCTCGGGACGCCGACCAGCCTCGTCCTGTACCGGAACCCGGACGGATGGAGGTAGCCGTCCACTTCACCGGGCCGACCGGCATCGCCGGCGGCGCGCTGGCCGGTCCTCCGCCCTCGTCCGAGCCGGACATCGCGCAGGTGGTCCCGGTTCAGAAGGCGGAGGAACTCACCCACCGCCGGCTCGGCGTCCTCTGGCACGCGCCCGATCAATCTGACTGGTGGACCGGCACGGTCACCGTCGCAGGGCCACTTCCCCCGGCCTGTAGCCGGCGCACCGATGCAGCAGCAACCTCTCCGTGCCCGTGCTGTTGTCGGAACCCGTGAACAGTTCGATTCCTTCTTGGGCGGTGGCTGCCTCCCAAACCGGTGTACATCCGTTGCCCGTTCTCGCGGACAGAGCCAGCGAAGCGGAGCGGGGCATGGAAACTTCCTTTCGGCGCGCGTGCGGCCTGAGCCGAGCGCGGGCCGTTCGACCGACGGCATCAGTTGCCGGTGAGGAAACCCGAGAGCCCCGACCAGACCACTGACCACGAAGGCCCGACCGTGGTCACGAAAGGGGAAACATCCCGGTGGTCGGCGTAGTGGTCGGCGCCCGTGCCCCCCCGACCATGGACTTAGTGAGTGCCCTGGTCGCGCAGCCGGTGCCAGCGGGCCAGGCCCCACAGCCCGCGGTCGGCCAGCAACAGCGTCCCGCTCCCGACGTGGGCGTCCAGGGCGTCGGAGACGATCCGTGCGGGGTATCGAGAGCCCATGACTCCCAAGTGACTCCCAGGAGGCTTCGGTGGGGAGCGACCGGGCGTCGCGTCAGTCACCCTGAATGGGTGCAGCCGACTCTTCTTCCTCCTCCATGAAGCGGATGCCCTCATGGGTCAGCGAGGCGGTGGCGGGAGTCCTGTGCGATGTCCAGTCGACGGTGATCAGGCCCGCATCGGCCAGGTAGGCGCAGGCTGCGGAGAGGTCCGCGTCGGGAAGACGGACCTCGTCACGGAGTGTCGCTCCGCTGACCTCGGGGCGATTGCGTTCGACTGCCCCGTACAGGGCTCGGAGAATCGCCTTGCGGTAGGTCTTGCGTTCACGGAGTGTCGTCATGGCTGTCGCTCTCGGGCTCGTGGCCGACGGTGCGGGCGCTGACGGGGGCGGCAGGCTTTGCAGCCCTTGAAGTCTTGTCACACCTCGTCCGCGTTGCCTGGCTGATCCGCTGGGTGCCGGCCAGGACTGTGCGGGCTGTGAGGCGTGCCTGCCGGTCGATGGTGAGACGGATACGGGTCGCCCCTTCACGGCCAGCGGGGTAACTGCGCTGCTCGGTCGAGGTGAGCAGCGCCCCGTCACCTCGGCGACGCCACGAACGGCCTCCGGAGTCGCCGCGACAAGGCGGACCTAGGCGTTGCCCGCGGAGGGCAGTGGTTCATCATCCATGCGTACCTCCTGCGGACGGTGGCGCTGAGGATATATGCGGCCACCTGCTCGGAACGTCCGGCGTCCGGGTGCCCGCCGTGCTTCCGCATACGCCCCCTTTCCTGAAGCGTATGCCGCGACTGTGGTTCCTACCGGCGAAGCAGGCACCGGGGCGGGGTCGGGCCGATCCCAGAGGTTCCGCCCCCCGAGGGGGGCACACGGAGTGGCGTGGGAGGGGCGAGGCGAATCCCCGTGTTGCATCAGTTCCCGAAGAGGGGTGGTCCCTTATGACCGGCTCGGATACACCACCTGTTCCCCGAGGTCTGCCCAGCGGCGTCCACGAGGCCGTGCGGCCGGGATGTGCGCTTCTCCGGCTGGAGACGACCGCATCACGCGAAGGTGTCCTCGACGGCGCGTGGTGGCCGCGCTCGCGCGATATCGGGGCTGAGCTGCCCGCGCTGCTGAGCACCCTTGTCGGACACCTTGGGCCCGTGACCCGCGTGGGGCTGGACACCGAGGCCTGGGAGGGTCTTCCGACGCGTATCGTCGTGGACGACCGGGTGGTGCATGTCGATTCCTTCCCGGTCGGTGACGACACGGTCCTGATCACCCGGGGCGACCGGGACATCTTCTCGCTGTTGGTGGTCCCGCCGGACGCGGCACCGGACGCCGCCCGCGCCGCGATGGCCCAGGCGGTCCGGGCGGACAACGTCAGTCAGGCGGAACAGATCCTCATCGACACCGGGAGCGGGCGCGGAACTTTGGGCTGACGAGGCGGCGCGGGCGCGACCGGCTACGGCTTGACCGTCGCACCAGCGCTACGGCTCGACGGTTTCGGACGGTGGGGGCGAGGGCGGCTCCGGCAGATGGTGCAGTAGAGCACGCGGGCCTGCCGGTAGGAGGCGATCAGCCGGGTCTCGACGTGGTCCAGGCCCGGGTGAGCAGCGGGAAGAACCAAAATGCCTGCCAGCGGCCGATCAGGCGGGCGAGCCCTGTGGCGGCCCGCGCCTGGTCCTGGGACCGGACCAGCAGGTCGGGGTCGAGTTCCTCGTCGACAGTTTGTGGACTCTGGCGGTCGCGGCCTTCCTCGCCGTCGTCTTCGACCAGGTCGCGCTGCTCTCCCATGACGCGGCGCACCGCCAGGTGTTTCGTCGGCGCCGGGCCAGCGAGGTGTTCCGATGAGCACGACGGCCGCCCACCCACCCATAGAGCCCGGCCACCACCGTGGTCCGCAGCGCGTAGTAGCCGGGTCGGCGCCCCAGCAGGACGGTGAACTCCCTCCGGAGAGGGCCGACGGGGCTCGGCGCCGTCCTAGGAGCCGCTGGGACGGGGAACGCACGCAAGGTCGTAACACGATGCAGTGCCCGCCTGTCTACGCCCGGCGGCCCGTTCCCTGGGGCGCTTCTGTCGACGTCAGGCCCGCCGAGGCCGCGCCCCTCCCGGTCTCATCGCATGGAGCAGACGATCGAAGCCCGTGTCCATGAGCAGTCGTTCGGTCTGCGGGGAGGGGTGATGCAGCACCAGGAACGCGTGGTGCTCGGCGGCGTGCCGCGATGCGTCGAGGAAGACGCTCAGGCTGCTGTCGTCACAGCGGTCGACGGTGGTCAGATCGACGTCGATGAGGCTGATGCCGTCCCGCAGACACTGCTCCAGAGCCGCGCGCACCTGGGGCGCGGTGGCGGGGTCGATCACACCGGCCAGGGTGACCAGGGCCCGCCCTCCCCGGTCGTGCCGGTAGATGTTCAGCCGCGGAAGAGTCATGATGCCTCGGT
Source organism: Streptomyces viridosporus T7A (assembly GCF_008704515.1). Classification (NCBI taxonomy): domain Bacteria; kingdom Bacillati; phylum Actinomycetota; class Actinomycetes; order Kitasatosporales; family Streptomycetaceae; genus Streptomyces; species Streptomyces viridosporus. The sequence continues at coordinate 27,979 of NZ_CP023700.1, read as the reverse complement.
CCAGACGCTCGGGTGCTGGGGTGCTCGGGTTCTCTGGTGCTCTCAGGTCCTCAGATGGGTCGGTCCACGGGCCCCGGCCGCTCCTCGTCCGGTCCAGGGCCCGGGTGCACATCCGGGGCACGGGCCGCCGCGGACCGAGCCGACGGTGAAGAGGCGTGGCTGGGCGGCCGGTGGGACGCCCGGGTGATCACCTGTGGCGGGTGGTATGGCTGTGGCGCGCGGCGGCCACGGCGACCGGGCCGGGGGGTGCTGTACCGGTACGCCGCGATCCTGTCGGCGTGCTGGAGCCCGAGCCGGTGGATCACGTACGCCGCCACTGCGACGAGGATCAGGAAAGCGATGGCCGTCAGGAAGACGTTCATGGCGGCCACCTCACATACCGATGATCAGCCGACTGGCCGGCCCTGGCGGACCGGTCTGTCCGGTGACGGCCGCGGACACCGCCGAGGCGCCGCCCTCGTACTCCCATGCCTCGTACGGGCCCAGTGCCTGGTCGGCGACGGCGTGCCGGGCCGCTTCCGCGGCGATCAGCGCGCCGGCGGTCAGGGACGGGCCGTCGTGGTCGGACGCGGCTTCCAGCAGCCGGGCCGCCGACTCCGCCCCGGTCCCGGGCGGGATGACGAGGAGATCGAAGCGCCCGGTGCCGTAGGAGAGCAGCAGCAGCTTGTGCGGGTCGATCTCTGATGTGAACCAGCCGACCTTGACGATGTGCCCGCTCACGGGGATCTCGCGGGGGATGACCGGCCAGTGTTCGGGGTTGACGGCGATACGGGTGATGCGGCCCCACAGGGGGTCCAACACGTCCGTGAGCGCCGGCAGTTCACTGAGCAGGTCCCGGGACCGGGGCCACCAGGCTCCGTCCAACAGCCCGCGGGAGGCGCCGTCGGTCTTCAGCGCGAGGCGCGCGGCCGGGGCTGCGACGGGCTCGCGGTGCGGCAGGGTGGGGTACAAGGTCGCCGACATGGTGTGGACCCGTCTCCGGGCCACCTGTGCGGCGGCCTGGGTGTCATCCTTCGCCGGGGACGACCCGGCGTGGAAGCCGGTGTGCGAGATGCCCTCGGTACTGTCCACACTACTCCGCGTTCACCGGCGGCGGGGGCAGTGGCCGCACGAATGTTCGGTACCGGCCGTCGTGCAACGGTGCCGGACGGCAGGGGGGAGGTCAGCCGCGCCACTCCACCATGAGCAGCGTCGCGTCATCGCTGGTCTGTCCGCCCCGCGCCCGCTTGAGCGTGTGGGACAGGGAACGCGTCACCGCCCGGATGCCGCGGCCGGTCCTCTCCAGATGGTTCACACAGTCGATCAGCTGGTCCTCCCCGAACTCCTCCCCACCGCTCTTGTGCTCCTCGACCAGTCCGTCGGTGAAGCAGAGGACGCGGTCCCCGCGCACCAGCCCCAGCTCGCTGATCCGAGGCACCGAACCCCCCAGGCCGACGGGGAGGGTCGTCGGGGCGACCAGGCGCTGCGCGACGCGGTGGTCGCGGACGAGGATCGGTGACGGGTGCCCGGCGTTGACCCACTGCAACCGCCCCGTCGTCGTGTCCAGCTGCATCATCTGCGCGGTGACGAAGTGCTCGGGACCGAACTGCTCGGCCACGGCGCGATCCATGAAGTCGTAGATCTCCGACAGCCCGATGCCGAGGCGGCGGGCGTGACGGTAGGCGCCGATGGCCACGGTGGCCATCGTGGCCGCGTCCAGTCCGTGGCCCATCGCGTCGATCATGACCACATGGAGGACGTCGCCGTTGAGCGCGTAGTCGAAGCTGTCGCCGGCCACGTCGTAGGCGGGTTCCAGGACCCCGGCCACGGCCACCCGCGGCATGATCATCGCCAAGGGCGGCAGCAGGGACCACTGGATCTCCGCGGCGACGCTCATCGACTCACCACGTCGGACGCCGAAGAACAGGTCGGAGTAGCCGTGCTTGGTCACCAGCAGGTCGGCCACCAGGCCGGAGATCCTGTGCAGCAGGCGACGGTCGTCGTCGTCGACGCTGTCCAGTGTCACCGCCATGACCCCCACCTGGTCACCGCCGTCCAGCAGGGGCAGATGGACCCGGACGCCGTTCTCCTGGGGCAGCTCGACGGGGACGGCGTCGAGAAAGCAGCGGCCCGCCTCGGAATCGTCGATCACCTGTGGTTCCCCGCCCGTGAGGCCCTCACCGGGCAGGGGCACGAGCAGCAGCTGCCCGTAGTCCTGCAGCAGCACCTGCGGCCGGCGGCCCCCCAACCGCTCCACCACATCGGCGACCAACGGCCCGATCAAATGGGGCGGCAGCTCATGCGCGCGATCGAGAACCGCGCCCAGCAGCGCCTCCCCGAGGCTTTCGGAACGGTCCGCGCGCCGTCCGTGCGTCACCGCCTCACCCGCCGTACTCCGCACGGAGCGGTTGCGGTGGGAGGGGACGACGAAGAGACAGCTCGTGCCATGGGCTCCACCGGGAACGTCGACGACCGGAGCGGCCGGCCGGTCACCTGGGCCCGACGGACGTCGGGCCCTCACCTGGGTCCGGGACCTCCCTCCGACTCCCCTGCGGCCTCTGCGCCGAGCTCGTTCTCGGCGAGTGCCAGGATGCGTGGAGCCGACAACGGGTTCTCGGGGTCGGCGGCGGCGGTCAGCAGCCGGGCGGCCGCTCCGGCCGGCTCGTCTGGTGGGATCACCAGCAGCTCCCAGCGACCCACCGTGCCGCAGTCCACGGTGATGGCGTGCGCCTCGGCGGCGAGGTCGGTCCGGACCACCTCGATCACGTGGTCGGGCGCCATCACCGTCCGCGGGACATCGGGCCAGGACGCGGTGTCCACGGTGACCCGGGTGACCGTGCCGACGGCCGGATCCAATGAGCCGATCAGTGCGGGCAACTCCAGTTCCAGCGCGTTGCAGCGAGGCCACCAGGCTCCGTCCAACGGGCCGTGGCTGACGCCCGGCGTGAGGCGCAACCGGGGCAGGGGCATCCGATAGGTGCCGGCGTCACCGGATGACGCGGCTTCGTCGGGCCTTGTGATGGCATCCGTCATGCGATCCCCTCCCGGACGGCCTGCGGCTGTCCGCGTCTGTCACTCGCCGGGGCGGTACCGCCGGGGGACGGGGGCCCGAAATGCTCCCGGTACGTGCCAGGCTACTCCCGGCCCTGACGGACGGCGCGGCGCGCAGTCGCCGCGCGGACACAGGTTCGTACGGCGGACGACAGGCCGCGACGTGACCGCCTCGAAGCGGCAGGGCCGCCGGCTCGTCGCCCCCCACTGCTTGATCACCGGGCTGTCGGGGACGGCGCTCCCGTGCTCAGGACGAACAGACAGGGGGCGACACGTCCGGGCAATCCGATGACCTCGCCCATGTTCTCCCAGCCCCAGCACGAAAACGCGGCCTGTCCCGCCCGGTCGGCCGGATGGAGGAGGGTGACTCCGAGGGAGGAGTGCCGGTCGGTAAGCAGATGCTGCTGCAGGCGGCGGGCGATGTCGCGGTGTTGAGGGTGCGGATGGGCCACGACCTGGGTGAGGACGACGAACCGCGCGCGGGAGGTCAGCCGTTGGACGGTTTCCTGGAGCGTTCCGGCGATCCCCTGGCGGCCGGAGCCGTCAGGGCCCACGGGAAAGCCGAAGACACAGCCGACCAACACCGTCGTTTCGGCGACCAGCAGCGCGAAGCCGGGACGCCGGGCACTGACCGCCAAGCGGCGCAGGAAGTCCGCACGGTCGTGGAACGCCTCACCGGGAGTGTCCGCGACGGACTCCGCAGCCAGGTCCGCGATGTCCTCCTCCATCCCCTCGATCTGCCAACGGGTCAGCCGGCGCAGGCGGATTCCGTCCTTGCGGACTGGCCGACGAGGGTGGGCCTCAGGCGTCCGTGTCCCGTCGGCCGACGGAACCGGCGAGGCCGTTTCCAGGAGGTCGCGGGGCACCGCCGACGGCAGGGGATCCGTGGAGGTCGCGAGGAGCAGGGAGGTGGAGCCGGTGACGGCGAGGAGTCGGGTGATCTGTGCGCACGGGTTGTGCAGCCGCAGGGAGGACTACACCCGGCCGGCGCGCCGTGACATCGACAGAAAGAGGTCCAGGCCCCTGGCGTCGCAGGAGCCGACCGTGGTCAGGTCGACGTCGATGACGGTGACGCCGTCGCGCAGACACTGCTCCAGTGCGGCCCGCAGCAGTGGCGCCGTGGCCGGTCCGATCTCACCGGCGAGCGTGACGAGTGCCCCCTCCCCGCGGTTCCGCCGGTGGATGTCCAGCCGGGAAGGGCGGCTCGGCCCGGCGTATCAACGGGGCTTGGTGGCCGAGGTCGTACGACCTGACTGCCGAACTCCCCGGACTGCTCGCCGGGCTGCCGCACCGCTGGGGACACATCAGCAGTGTCCTCGTGAACGGGACGATGTGGTCGCTGCCCAGGGACGGGATGCTCGTCGCGGACCAGATGGTGCACCTGCGCCGGACGGACTCACCACGAGCCGAACACACCGTCTGCCTGCTCGCCCCAGGACACGGCCGCTGGGACCTGCTCGTTGTGCCACCCGCCGCCACGGAAGCGGAAGCCGAGCGGCTCATGGATACGGCCACAGCAGACGACCCACTCGAGGGGCACACTGCCTGACCCCATCCCAAAAACCGTTGCGGGCTTCGGCATTCACCGTACTGCGGCGCAGTGACGTGCACGCTCATCCACATTGGCCGCGGGGCGGGGGTGCTGTTGGAAATGCCGGCGCACGTTGGCCGGTCTGAGAGCGGAGTAAGCTAAAGGCACCGGGAGTACTTCGTACACCGGCTCACACGTGGGTGTCGTTCCCGGCGATCGACGACACCGGGCCGTCGTAGACGGGCCCGGGGACAGGTTCGCGCCATGAACGTGACCATCGACCATACGACGCCGCGTGAGCGCGCACCTTCACCGTCGGCGCGACTGTCCCTGACCCCCGCACGCACGGTTCCGGGTCAGTTGAACGGCGCTTGGTGGCCCCGCTCCCGCAACCTCTTCCGTGAACTTCCGGCCCTGGTGGACGCTCTTATCGGCCCCCGGGGGCAGGCCACCCGTGTCACGGTGAATCCGGCCCGCTGGCCCATTATCCCCCGTAGGGTCCCTGTCAGCGGGCACATCCTGCACGTGTGCTGGTTCACCGACGAACAGCACCCGCACACCCTGGTCCTCCTCTCCCACACCGTCGGCCGCTGGGAGCTGCTGGTCATCCCGCCGGAGACCCGTGGGGCCGCTGCCGAACGGCTGATGTCTGCCGCGGCGGCCGTGGGCAACCTGCGCACGGCCGGGCGGCTGATGGCCGACGAGGAGGCGACCGGCGACGTCACCAAGGCCCAAAGCCGGGAAGAGACGTGGGAAACCGACGGCGGGGCCTCGGCGTCACCGCCACGGCCCCGGCCCCTGGATCCGACCGAGTCCTTGCCCTGTGGCCGAGGAAGGTGAGGACCATGGAGATGATCATCACGGTGGCGGTGATCCTCGCCATGATCGCCGTTGGAGTGATTGTGATCCGTCGGCTCAGCACTCAGCACGACGCGCGGATCGCGGCCTTTCACTACAGCGACGCTCTGCCAGGGGTCGGCCGCAGGATGCGGAAGCGCCGTCGGCGGGCGGACGGGACCGCCGACGAAGCGAACCGCGACGGAAACCACGGCTGATACCAGCCTTCCCCCTGGTTAGCCCGCACATCGCCAAGGACACGGCAAGCCGACCCGGCTTGCCGATCGTTCACGGCTGCGTGAACATAGGTGATCGGAGAGTGACGGGAACGGAGAGGTGGGGTGGTCAGTGTGCTCCAGCGCCTGGCGCGGCCAGCCTGGCAGGGGGCCGGGCGGCTGACCACACCGTTGCTGCCGAAGAGGGCGGCGAGAGGGTAAGGAGATGCTCGCTAGTCCGGGCTTCCCAGCCCACTGAGTAGTGTGCATCGTGAAATTGCAGGTCATGGGTCTGGTGCGAGGGGCGGTAGGGGGACCCGTGCTGATCGGCGGCCGGTGTCCACGGCGAAGATCGTCCGATCGGTCAGTTGGAGTGGGTCTCGGATTCTGCTGCGCCTGCCTCAGCGGGCCGCCTACGATCCGTCACCGTGTCGGTACGTCGGCGATCGCGGGAAGGGCGTAGGAAAGTCCGATCTGGAGCGGATCATGGCTCACCGTAGCGAACTGGACGCGCTCGCCGTGGAACTGGCCAAGCGGCTTCAGGAGGTCGAGGCCGAGCGGGAGGAGTTGGGGATCGCTGAACGGGTCCTGCGCCGCCTGGCCGAACAGGATCGGGCCTATACGGAGGCCGCTGGGGTGGGTGGCCTCGAGGAAAGCGCGGGTGGCGGGGCGTGCGGTGCTGCTGATCCCGCATCGTGGTGAGACTCCCGACGAGGCCGCGCTGCCCGGTGATTACCGCCGGATCCTCCCGATCGTGCGGGCCGTCGGCGGCCCGGTGCAAGTCAGGACGGTGGGTGAAGAGCTGGGGCTTGAGGTGGCGGTGCGCGGGAAGCTGGAGCCGCTGCGGGCGAAGGCTGGCTGCACAAACGGCCCGACGGGAAGTTCACCGCGCGCCTGTGGTTACGCCGGACCGGGGACGGTCGGGGCGTAACCGACGGGCTCCCGGCTGCAATTGAGTTTGGTGTGAAGAAAAACAACGACACCGTCGAGGGCCCTGACGACCTTGTCTACACTGTCCGCCTGCCGCTGTCGAATGCCACTCTGAACTGGCTCGCCGACCTGGTGCGCGGCCGCTTGAAGGAGATCGGCTCCAGGTGGCGGGCGCTGCCCGCGGGGAAGATCGCGGGCATCGTGCTGACGGTGCTGCGCTGTGACCAGCGGCCCGGCGACCTGGCCGGCGGCAACGGGGTGCACCGCACCACCGTGACACGGTGGTGCGGGAGGTCGTGGGTCTGCTGGCCGCTCGCGCCCCGCGCCTGGACCGAGCCCTGAAGAAGATCGCCCGAAAGGGTGGCGGGGTGGTGCTGCTGGACGACTCCTTGATACGCACTCGGCGGCGCACTGGGGCCGAGAACCGGAAGAATTGCTCGGGCAAGAGCAAATGCCATGACCTGCTCGTGATCGCGCTCACCGACGACCGGGGCCGACTCGTATGGGTCTCCGCAGCCAGACCCGGGCGGACCTCGGCGATCACTGCCTGCCGTCACGACAAGCTCACGCAGAAGTTGCGGGCAGCCGGGTTCGGCACGATCGCCGACCTAACTTGAGCTTTAACCTCGCCGTTCGAACACGGCCTTCTGCCGTGCCGACTGGGCGCTTTCACCCGATTTGATCCCGCTGTGGGCGCGTTGATCGCGCCTGAAAGCGCCGACCAGAGGTGTTCGAATCTGCTGGGCTAAATCTCAAGCTCAGTCACAACGGTCCGGGGTCCGCTCGCGCATCCGCCGGCAGGGGCGGCCGACAGCGTCACAGGTCGCTCCAGGGGCGGGGCGTGCCGCCGGGCAGGGGCGTCCACACGTTTTGGGCGGGGCCGTGCTGTTCGAGGTCCTCGAGGACGGCGGCGCCCAGCGGCACCTCGCGGGCGAGCGCGGCGACGAGGGGGTGCTGGGCGGCCAGCGCCTGCAGGTCGCCGATCCGGCCCTCCAGCCGGGGGCGGGAGGCGCCGGTGAGGACGAACAGCAGACGGGGGAAGACCGGATACCAGCGCAGCCAGCCGGGCTCCGCGGCGCCGCGGCGGCGCCGGCCGACCGGCTGGGCCTCGTACTGATGCAGCCGCGCGTACTCGATCAGCTTCACCGCCAGGCGCTCACCGCTCATGGTGGCCCGGTCCACCTCCACGAACGCGCGCAGCTTGCGCCGCTGCTCGCCCCTGACGACGGTGTAGTACATGACGGCGTCGGCCACCACCCGTTCCCCTTCGCCGATGGAGTGCGACACCTCGGGCGTCCAGTCCCAGGGGCCGTGCTCGTGCCCGAGCCGGCGGGCATCGGCGGCGAAGGCCAGATGGGCGCGCACCACGGTCAGGGTGTGCGCTGTCTTCAGCGACACCGCCGTCGTGGAGGTGATCGGGTAGGGCGGCCGCCCCCGCAGGACCGGTAGGTCCCTTGTCAGGCGTGCGCCGTCGGGGGTGAGGTACCAGGCGTGGGTGGGGGAGCGGTCCGGGCCGGGCAGCACCGTGTAGTCGACGAAGCCGTCGCAGCGCAGCTTGTTCAGGGCGCGGGAGATCAGCTGCCGTGTGCCGTCCGGGCGCAGCATCCGGCGCAGCTGGCCGGTGGTGGCGATGCGGTGCTGGGCGAGCGCGGTCATGATCTGATCACTCAATGCCTCGACCGGGCTGGGCGGCAGAGGGGAAACGCGTGTCCTCGAGGCGGAGCGGGGCATGGGAACTTCCTTTCGGCGCGCGTGCGGCCTGAGCCGAGCGCGGGCCGTTCGACCGACGGCATCAGTTGCCGACGAGGAAACCCAACAGCCCCGACCAGACCACCGACCACGAAGGCCCGACCATGGTCACGAATGGAAAACATCCCGGTGGTCGGCCCTGCGCCCCCCGACCACGGACTCCTCGGGCTGCGCAGACTGAAGGATCCGATCAGTGGCCGGCCGACGGCACGGGTCATTGCCCGGTCAGACAGGGTGAGTTCGAAGTCCCTGGAAAACGGACGATGGCCGGTCCGCGGCAGCATCTGCTGCTGCGGGGCGTAGTGGCGAGCTACGCCATGCCGGCCATCGTTGCGGTATCCGGCCCGCAGGGGATCAACAACCCATAACCGGCATACCGCGTCTGTGGGGTGGTGGGCTTGTGGCCACCACCGGGGTGCTACCTGTTTCGCGCGGCTTTCTGTTCGAGGATGCGCCGGCGTGTCCACCGGCGTCTCCCGCCGCTCTCCGTGACCGCATCCACCGTCTTCAGCAGGGGCAGGTTGCCCTGGGCGAGGCTGCTGCTGAAGGAGGTGATGCTCTTGAATCCGAGCAGGGCAGCGGCTTGTGTTGCGCCCAGCAACTCGTCCGGATCTCCGTCGACGGGGACATCCGGCAAAGGCCGCGTCGGCCGTCCGGTCACCTTGCGTCTGCCCATGCCCGGACGGGTGGCCTGCCAGTCCAGCAGGGTCTGCACCCGCCACCTGCGTCGCTGGTAGGGCCTTTCGGGAGTGCCGAGCTCTTCGACGACGTCGGGTTCCGGGAAGTAGCCGGGGTGATCTCGCAGGTAGTGGTTGACCTGCTGAGGGCTTTTGTAACCGAGGAACTTCGAGGCCTCGGTGCTGGTGAGCAGCTGGTCCGGGTCAAGGGCCGGAGGCTTGTGCTCCTGCAGGCGGGACAGTTTGCGCTGGGCGAACCAGGTGTCCACATCCTTCCCGTCCCACTGCCGGGCGCGGCCGCGGTGGCCGACGACATCCGGGAACCCGGTGGTCTCCCGCTCGAGGTACAGCGAGCTGATACGTGCAGGGGTCAGCCCGTACTTCGCGGCAATGTCCGCGGCCTCGACGACGCGCCGTGTGGAGCGGGCCATGGTGTGGGAGTCCCATCGTGTGATGCGGAGCCGGCCTCCCCGACCCGCAACACACATAATGGCCCCTGTTGAGGTCGGGTGTCCAGCTTGACGCCCATTTTCAGGCCGCGGGGAAAGCCGACGCCTACTCCTCGGGGAGGAGGCTGAATCCCCGGCGGGCGGCGTCTTCCACCATGGCGGAGTAGGCGAGTGCTGCGGGGGTCATGTCCCACTCGGTCAGGGCGAGGAGCAGCACCATTTCCGCATGGTCCCGTGTGGCGTCGTAGGGGACTTCGGCCGCATCGGCTGCGGCCGCGAGGTCGGCGGTGGACATCCCCTGCAGGCGGGTCGCGGTCGCCTGGTGCGTCTCCTGCAGGCCCTGGTGGTAGAGGACATTGCCTTCGCGCAGCAGGTCCAGGAGGTCCTCGCCGTCGGCGGCTGGTGCGGCCGCAGACAGTTCCAAAAGGCGCTGGGTGCTCGTCGTCATCATGGTCAGTATGCCTCTCTAGAAGGGCTGGGAAGGAAGGTCGGGGGCGGTGGGGCCTGCATCGCAGCCGCCGCAGGCCGGGCCGGAGGCCGGCCGGGCGGCGAGGTGGACGGCTTTGCGTGGTGGCTGTTGCAGGGCGGTGCGGATCTGCCGCTCCAGCAGGTCCATGTCGGGACCGTCGTCCGGCAGGACGATGCCGGGGTCCGGGGCGGTGGGCCGGCGGCTGGCCTCGATCAGGTCGGTGATGCGCCAGTCGGGACGGAAGCTGTCGCCGCGGGCGGATTCGACCTCGGCGTACAGCTCGGCGAGCCGGGGCCGGCGGGCGATGGCCAGCAGCAGGTCCCGCTTGGAGGCGAACACGCACAGCGAACAGGAGCAGCGGCTGGTGCCCTTGAAGTCCCCGGCACCGGGGAAGGAGTCGTAGGTCCAGTGGTAGGGCACGGGGGCGTCCCGGTGCCACTCGAGGACCGCGGCGGTGGGCCAGTCCTTCACCGGCAGCCACTCGTCCACGATCCGTGCGCCGTTGGTCAGAACGTTGCGGTAGGCGGGGTGGTGGGCGCGGTCGCGGCTTTCGTCGGCCCGCAACCCCATGTCCTTCAGGATCCGCACCGGGCGGCCGAGCTCGCGGCGCAGCCGGCGCACCAGGGGAGTCCAGGCGGTGGAGATGATCGACTCCTTGGCGTACTTGCGGCAGTAGGGACTGCCCATGCGGGGGAAGCGACCGTAGGCGGCGATCTCGGTGAGCAGGAACGCGGGCCGCGCGACTTCCACATGGCGGTCGGGCGGGATGCCGCAGGCCGCGCTCTGGGCGGCGGCAAGCTCGCACATCGACGCATAGCGCGTGCCGTCGACGTGCACGGCCGGCCACTCCAGCGGCCCGAGCGTGGCGTGATAGGTGATCACCCGGTCGGTGACCCCGGCCGCCACGGCGTCCCGCATGAACGACCACAGCATGACGCTGCTGTCCTTACCGCCGGACAGCTGGGGGGCGAGCAGGTCGTAGGCGGCCAGGTCCGGGGCGTCGGACGGGCAGACGGTGGGGCGTGCGGGCATGACTGCTCCAAAGAAGGCAGAGGAGGAGAGGGATCAGGCGAGGGGGTGCCGGGTGGCGGAGCCGGAGAGCAGGGCGCGCCATTCCTGCTCGAAGTGCTTGTCCTGTTTGTCGATCACGCGGGCGGGGCGGTGACGAACAGCTCTTCCGCCATCGGCCAGGCCGCGCGGCGGGGACGCAGCCAGGCGCGGGCGCGCCCGTAGAGCGGGTCGTGCTCGACGTCGACGCCGTGCCGCTCGGACACGGTGATCAGCCGCCGGGCCAGCTGCTGCGGGCGGCCGATGTCGACGCGCTCGGTGGAGCGCATCACCGGGCGGCGCTTGCCGGACTCGGACAGCAGGAACAGGCGGCGCACGTGGTAGAGCGCCCAGGGCACATCGAGCTCGCGCTCGAACGCCTCCAGGCACGCGCAGTCCCTGGGCCGGGAGGGGTCGAAGAGCTCCAGCAGGCTGCGCTTGCCGTACAGCCTGACGTTGGGGTTCAGGCTCATCGCCGTGTACTCCAGGCGCAGCACCTCACCGGCGATGTCCGGGTGCGAGCGCATGCGCTCCAGGTGGGCCGGCAGCGCGCCCATGGAAACGGGGAAGCAGCAGAAGGTGCAGTACGACTTCGGCCAGTGCACACCGAAGCGCTCCAGGAGATAGTCCTCGCACTGCCGGCGGTGCCAGCCCCAGTCGATGAGCGGATAGACCCCGGTGCGCCCGGGGATCCTTGAAGCGGCCGCGTCACCGAAGCGGCGCCCGGGCTCGTCGGCGTTGAAGCCCATGATCTGCCGGAACGGGCGCCCGCCCATCACCTGCACGAGCCACCGGTCGCCGACCTCGCCCTTGGCGCGCAGGCTGCATTTGCGGGTGCCGGCCTGCTGGGGGACGGTGCCGACGGCCTCCAGCTCGTCCCACAGTGTCCACGGCCCGCGGGCGAAGAGCCGCTCGGGGCGGCGGGAGTCGTCCAGGACCGTGATGCCGGCCGCCTTCGGCTGCCCGGAGCGGGACAACTGCACGAACTGCACCCCGTGTTCGCGCAGCAGCGGCAGCATGAAATCCTCCACCAGCATCCGGGTCTCGGGCCACTCGCTGCCGGTGGCCATGTACAGCACGACGGTGCGCTCCAGATCGATGCCGTGCGCGGCGGGGTTGGTGAGGATGCGCGCGAGGTAGGCGGTGGAGTCAGCGCCCAAGCCCCAGTTGATGACGGTGTCCACCTCGTCGGTGGGGAGAAGACCGGGCAGCGACGGCGTGTATGCGGCTGCGGGCATGGCGGTTGCTCACTCCTTCGCGGTGCGCTCGGGCAGTCGATGGGCGGGGACGATGAGGACCAGGTCGTTGGCGGGCCACGGGTCGCAGGCCTGCCAGGGGTGGCCGTTGGAGAGCACCACCACGTCGCCGGGATGGTCGGCGAGGTGGCAGCACACGCCGCATCCGCAGGCCGGGTCGTAGGGCTCGGGGCGGGCGGTGTACTGGTCGTTGAAGTAGTCGGCGCCGCCCATGCCGACGCCGGCGAGGATCAGATCGCCCTTGGCGACGTCACCGGCCCGGGCCACACGCGCGTGGACGGGGTCGTGCAGCAGCGGGGCGTGGTCGGCGTCCTCGAGGTAGGCGGTGACGACAGCCTGGAAGAAGTCGACGGGCTCGGGCACGGGGCAATCTCCTCTGGGTGGAGCGCCATGCCCAGAGCGTGGACGGCCGGGCAGGGCGCAGATGATCGGGGTGTCAGAGCAGGGCGAGCACTCGTGTGGGGTCCGCGTACAGCACGGCGCGGTGCTCGGCAATCAGGCGGGCGGTGCCGTTGGAATGGACGTCGCCTTCGGCGAGCGGCAGCGCCAGCAAGGGAAGTGGTGGGGCGCCGGCAGGCGAACCAGCGCCCCGCGAGGTGGTGCGGGTGAAGGGGGAGAGTGCTATCGGCGGGTGAACCGGTGCCGCACCCGGCGGCGCGGTGAAGAGAGGAAGGGGGAGGGGTTAGGGGCCGACGTCGGCCGGGGTGCGGGCGGCGGGGCGGTGCCATCCGGAGGCCCGCCGCTGCTCCCACCAGGCGGGCGGGCCGCCCGCCTGACGGCGGTTGGGCCACCGGTCCCTGCCCCGGCGGCCTGGGCTGCTGCGGGGGCAGCGATCGAAGCGACCGGGACGGTGGGGGAGATGGGAGCGGCGGCGGCCGGGCTGGGCAGGCTGGTCTCGGTGTAGGCGATGCGCTGGCGCAGGCTGATGCCGAGGTCGTCCACGCTCAGGTAGACGGCGTCGTCCCGGATCTCGGTGATGCGGCCCGCGACCAGGACGCTGACCCCGTCGGTGAGGGACTCGGTGGCGTTGCGGGCCAAGTCCCGCCAGGCGGTGCACACGTAGCGGATCGGGGCCCCGTCGCGCCACTGCCGTGCGGCTGCGTCCCACTGGGTGGGGGTCTGGGTGAGGCGGAACCGGCAGACGGCGACACCGGAGTCGGTGAAGCGGACTTCCACATTGCCGGTGACGGTGCCGGACACGTGCGTGACGGACGGGGCCATACGAACACCTCCTAAATCAAATAATAGACCCTCTTGAGGGAGGGTCAACCCCCCCTTTCGCTGCACCCTGACGTTATGGAGGGCGGTGCGGTCGGTGAGCCGTCGAAGGCGGGCCTTCCACGCGGGGGCGCGGGCCGGGGCCGGCCGCGCCCCGAGAGTGCTGAACACGGTGGCGTCCTCGATCTCCACCTGGAGCGGGATCGTGCCATCGGCCCGGGCCAGCTGTTCGTGGGCGGTGTCCAGGTGCACGGAGACACGTACGGCCCGCATGTCGGGGTCCAGGTAGGCGAAGACGAGAATCCCGGCCAGTTCGATGCAGGGCAGGCCTTCGTCGTCGGGGCCGGTCATCGGGTGGAAGACGGCCGCGCTGTTGGCCTCCGCGCAGGCTGTGTCGTCTTCTAGGGTCAGGCTGCGGGGCGTGTGCACGTAGCGGGCGATGTCCTCGGCATACAGCGTGTAGTCCTCGTCGCCGCGGTGCTCCTTGGGGCCGTAGTACAGGTCTATGGCCGTCTGGTCGTCGAGGGGAGGGCGGTGGGGGACGCCGTCGGTGCCCGCCACGTTGTCCCACGAACTGCGCGCGTGCTGGGCCAGCTCGGCCAGGGCGGAGGCCTCGTCGGACCAGAGCGTCACCTCGTCGCTGTGCCGGTCCCAGCGGCGCAGTACCCAGGCCCGGCCGGTCACCTGCCGGGGGAGGACCGTTGAGGTGGCGAAGGTGAAGCGGCTCAGCCAGTCGCCGAGGATGTAGACGGTGTCCGCGCCCGGCCATTCGCCGGTGCGGGCCTGGAGTGCGTCCATCGTTGCGGCCAGGTCGAGGATGGCCTCGCCTTCGGGCGTGGCCGGGTTGGGTGTGATCAGCACGGAGGGCTCTTTACGTGCGGTACGGGGGGAAGGGCGGAAGTCAGGACTCGCCCAGGAGGGGGCGCAGCAGGTCCATCAGGCGCTGCTGTTCGGGGGTGAGGGTGGCGGTGCGCAGCAGGCGCCGGCGCAGGACGGGCACGTCGACGCTGATGCCGATGGGTGTGCTGGGCCGGCCGGGCGTGAAGAGCAGGCGGTAGGTGCGGGTGTGGATCATCCATGCCTCGTAGCGGTCGGCGGGGCGGCCGCTGCGGGCGGCGTGGCCTTCGTCGGGCGAGCGGGACGGGCACGGGCAGGACGGGTCAGTGCAGGGCCGTCCGGCGGGATGGGTGGCCAGGACGGGGCGGCGGCGGTAGTGGGTGGCGGTGCCGTTGAGCAGGGGGCAATGCGCGGCGGCATACGGCAGGCACTCGGAGTGCAGCGCCGGTTCGGGGGAGTGCCCGCGGGCGGCGTCGGCCGGGCGGACGATCAGGTAGCACCGCTCGTCCAGAAACTGGCCGCAGATCTGGCACAGGCGCCGCAGGAAGGCGGTGCGGGCCCGGTCGGCGTCCAGGCTGCCGAAGGCGGCGTGGCCGCCGTGGATCAAGGACACCCACGGCACCACCAGACCGCCCGACAGCGGCCGGCGCGCACAGCGCTGGGGTATCGAATGCGTCGGTTGTCTCCTTCGGGTCGCGGGGCGGGGCAACTGGGGTCAGGTGCCGGGCGGTGGGGGAGGGCCGGTCAGGAGTTCCTCCCAGTGGGCGTAGTGGCAGTCGGTTGCCGCGTGCAGGCGCAGGTGCAGCCAGGACAGGTCCTGTCCGGCGCGCAGGACGGCTTCGGCGCCGATGGCCGCGGCCCGCGGGTGGACGGTGTCGTCGCCCGGGGCGGCGAGCGTGAGGATCAGGCCGGGGCGGTGGGGCATGTGGCGCAGCGTGAAGGCGGCGTAGCTGCGGTCGTCCAGGATCACGAGCGGGGCGAGCCGGTACTCCGCGGCGCTGAACAGCGGGGAGGGCAGGTGCCGCAGGGGGACCGGGCAGGGCCGCAGGCTGATCGGGTCGTCGTCGGGGCTGTCGCTGATGACCAGCACCGGCGTGCGTGCTCGCTCCTCGGGCGCTGGCGCTGAGTTGGGCATGGCGGGGACGCCTCGCTTTCGTCATCGGGGAATGGGGGTGCGGGGCGGGCGGGGGCGGGACAACCGGGGCGGGCGGTCCCGCCCCCGCGCCGGTCGGGTCAGCCGAGCGGGTAGAGCACGAGGGCCGGGACGGCGTTGTCGGGGGTGCCGTCGACGTAGAGCTCGCGCAGTTCCTTGTCCTGCTCCAGCTCCTCGGGCAGCGGGTAGACCTCGCCGACCTCGTCGCTGTAGGTCGGCGCGTAGCGGGCGTTGCTGTAGGTGGCGAACGGTGAGTAGCCGTTGCCCTCGGTGTCGCGGGAGAGCACTACCAGGGTGGTGCCGGGCAGCGTGCGCCAGTCGTGCCGGATGAGCTGGCGCAGGACGGCCAGGGTCAGGGGGCGGTCGCGGTCGTCGTCCGGGGCGGACGGTGTCGTCTGCTGGTTGTCGCTCATGAGGACCTCTCAGAGAGGGGAACAGGGGAGGGGCGCCGGGGCTGGTGCTTGTGCGCCGCCGCCCTGGGCGGCCGGTGGTGGGGGTGGTCAGTGGCCCGGTGTCGTCGGGGCCGACGGGGCGGGTTCGGCTGTCTGGCCGGGCCATTGCCAGGTGCCGTGGTGGAGGTCGGTCCAGCGGTGGGCGCCGTCGGGGTTCCACTTCACGCGCGCGGGCCCCCAGCCGCCGATCGGGTGGGTGCGGCGGATCGCTGCCGGGTGGCCGGGGAGGTGGTCACGGCGCAGGTTGCTGCCGTCCAGTTGCGGTGCCTGGCCGTGCAGGTCCAGGGCCTGGAGGACGTCGGCCAGCAGTGCCCACAGCTGGTCGGGGTCCTGGGGCAGGTTGCGGATGCGCTGGTCGGAGGCGGTGATCAGGCGGGCCGCTTCGTCGCCACGGCGGTACCAGGTGCCGCTGCCCGGCACGGCCCGTACGGCCATGCTCAGCTCCTTCACGTCCGGCGGGGCCGGCTCATCGGGGCGGGTGAGGATGCGGAACGTCTCACCCATGCCCAGGTAGTAGGCCGCTTCGTGTGCCGGTTCCAGCGGTCCGGTGTCCGCATCAGCGGGCGGCTCGGGCAGGGGCGCGCCGCTCATGTCGCGTGCGTAGGTACGGGCGGCTGCAACGGTGCCGGGAGAGATGACCATGGTCGCCTCTGATTTCTCGAACGGTCTGTCGGAGGGGATGTGGCCGCGCTGTGGCGGCTGTCGGGACCGCCGGGCAAGGCGGAGCGGTGAGGGCTCTGCCCTGCCCGGCGGTCCAGGGGTGGTCAGTCCTCGATCAGGTCCAGGCAGGAGACGGGGACGCCGTTGCCGGGCAGCCGGAACCGCTTGGTGCCCTCGGGGATGCGGTAGCGGTTGCGCGGGTCGGTGCGCAGCAGCCGGGTGGACTCCTCGTCCAGCAGGAAGCCCGCGCGCGTGCCGGTGCGGTTGCGCTCCTGCACGGTGCCGGTCAGGCGGCGCAGGAAGGCCGGGCGCAGCGAGTCGTTGATCCGGGCCCGGCGACCGGCCACGATGCCGTCGTGGGCGGCCTTGTCGAGCTCGCCGAGCCGCCGGGCGGCGGCCTCCTGCACCTGCGCGACGGCTGCCGCGTCGGGCAGCTGCCGGATGAAGGCGCGCACCTCGTCGATACCGATGGACATGGTTCTTCCTCTCTGAGGGGAGGGGGATGACCGGCCGGGCACCGGGCGTGCCCGGCCGGAGTCTTCGGGAAGGGGGGAGGGAACGTCAGGCCTCGGTGCTGGCGTTGGCGTCGCTGTCGGCGTCGGCGTCGGCGTTGGGCCGGTGGCTGGCCACGGCCTGCTGCTCGACCTCGGAGAGCTGGTAGCTGCCGTTGTCGGCCTGGCCGAGGGATTCCAGCAGCAGCAGGTAGGAGGCCTGGAGCGGGCTGGGCGACTCCCACAGGCAGACGTGTGCCATCCGGGCCGTGTCGAACTGCTTGGGCTCGCGGATGTCGTCCTCGAACGCGGCGGCTACCTGGGCGAACAGCACGTTGGCGAGCCGGTTCTTGGGGAAGCCGGCCGCGACCTGCGACGGCGCGTCCCGCTCCGGGTCCGCGGCCCCCAGCAGCAGCGCCAGGGTCTCGGTGCGCTGCTTGTCGGCCCACTTGCCGTAGAAGCGGGGCAGGTCCAGCACGATCCGCTGGGCGAACTGCCGGGCCTCCTCGGGCAGGGTCTTGCCGCGCACCAGCCGCCTGACGAACTCCTGCCTCGGACCGGCGGCCGCCTTCCAGGCCCGGTTGCACGCCACGGTCCGCGCACGCTCCTCGGCCCGGCGCTCGTCTTCCTCAGTCCTGGGCTGCCTGGGCTTGGGACGCGCCTTGTGGCCGTGTGCGGCCGGGTCGGCGCAGTGCCACACCGGCCGGTGCTCCTCGTCCAGCCGGGCGCTGTGACCGGGGCAGCCCTTGTGGTTGTCCTCGGTCAGCGGCGCACCCAGACCCGTGGTCAGCTCGGCCAGCGGCCGGGACGGGTCCTTCTGCCCGTACCCCACCGCCCCCAGCAGCGGGATGCCCGCCGTCGTAAGCTCCTCCACCGCCTTGGTACGGGCGGCGGCGTCGGCCTGCTCGGCACGCAGCAGCGCCATCTCCTGATCCCAGTGGCCGCGCCCGCCACCGCCCTCCTCGTGGTCGCGCTGGAGCGCCCGCAGCAGCCGCATCTCCGCGCCGCGCACGTCGCTGACCTCGGCGAGCTGGGCGGTCTGCTCCAGATCCATCCCTCCGGCCGCCGCCCGGCGCAGCGTGGCGTCGTCCAGCCTCTGCGCCGCCCTGGCCTGCCTGGCCGCGTTCCGGCCGACCCCCAGCGCCTTGGCGGCTGTGCGGCGGTCGACCTCGCTCATGTCGATCAGGGCCAGCTCCTGGGCGCGCAGGGTGTCGTGCGCGCTCATGCCCTCGCGGTGGTCGTTCTCCACCAGCGACAGGAACCGTGTCCAGCCGTCGCGGCCGACCAGGTCCTCGCGCACGTACGCCTTGACCGGGCGCACCGGGCGGCCCTCCGCCTCGGCGGTGGCGTTGGCGATCTGCTGGGCCTGCGCGCGCCGCCAGCCCTTGAACACGCCGTAGGTGCCGTCGGGCCTGGGGCGGACGCTGATGGGCTCCTCGACGCCGATCTCCTTCACGGAGGTGATCAGCTTCTCGTCCGGCTCGGTGTCGTGCTCACGGGCGTTGCACTCGTCGCGCACCAGCAGCGCGGCGTCCAGCACAACCACCTGCGTGGTGTCCTTCTCGGGGGCGGCGGGCGTGCTGGTCGGGGTCGAGACGGCGGTAGCCATGGGCTCTCCTTCTCCTTGCCGTAATGGCGGATGAGGGCGGCCAGGAGGGTGATTTCCTCCCGCCTCATTTCAAATATTAGCCTTTATTGGGATGAGGGCTAGATACCCCTTGACCTGCTAAAACGCAGCGAGAACGGGGGGTTTCCTGCGACTCACCCTCTCCTGCCGGGGGTCTGATTAGGTGGGGGGTGGGTGGCGTGAGGTCAGGTGGCGCGCGGGGGCCGGCTGCGGGTGTGGGCGGCCCGGATTTCGGCGTCGAAGTCGGGGCGCTGCCGGGCGGTTGAGGGCAGTCGTGCGTTGCGGACGTCCATGGCCCGGGTGAGGACGTCCAGCTGCTCGGGGGACAGCACCCAGGCCTAGGCCTCCTTCGGGGCGGGCGTCGCAGCGCCCGCCCGCATCGGCGGTCAGGGGGTCAGGCGGGTGACCTGACGGGTGGGCAGGTGGACGCGCAGGACGTCCTCGTGCCGGGGCGGGTCAATGGCCGCGAGCCGGTTGAGCGCGGCGGCCAGCTCCGGGTCGGCGAACACCTCCTCGGTCATCGCCGCCTCGCCGATCGGCACGGCGGTCGCCGTGGTGCGGGTGTGCCGCAGATCCGGGATGTCCTCGGTGCTGGCGAGTGCCGCGACGAACGGGCTCCACCCGACGTGCATGCCTTCTGCCGTCCGGCGCTCGGTCGTCGTGAAGTACGCGGCCACCACCGGGCGGCCGCCGGGCTGCCCGGCCGCGAATGCCGCGACCCGGTCGACCGCGACTTGCCGCCATGCCTCCTCGGTGGCCGAGAGGGCCTCGATGATCAACGCGTCCAGGCTCTTGGGGGCCAGGCGGCGCAGCGCGTCGCGCACCGGCGACTCGGTCGGCGCGGCCAGCAGTCCGGCGAGTTCGAGCGGCTTCATGGGTGGTGTCCCTCCTCGCGTGAGGTGGCGGCGGGAGCCCGCCGTCCGGGCTCCCGCATCACCAACACTTCTAATAATAGTGCGACATTGATAGGTGTGAACCCGCCTCTGACCTGCGGTTTTGCCGCTAGTCGCGGTCCTGGAGCGGCGGCAGCGGGAAGGTACGCCAGGGGTTGAGTCGTGCGCACCGCTCGCAGTAGACGGTGACGCGGTTGGCGGTGCACTCGCCCCACTGGCACTCGAACTGTTCGCGCGGCCCGCACAGCAGGCACCGCCCCAGCGCGATGCCGTGCAGCTCGCACGGCTGGTAGCGCTCGCGCTGGGGCAGGGCCTCCAGCGCGGGGCGGGGGCGCTCAAGGCGGCTCAGGTCGGCGGCCGGGAAGGACTCCTCGCCGTCGCGCACCCAGCGCGGCGACAGCTGCTCGAAGCGCTCGGGCGTGGTGTAGTACGGCTGCCCGGCCCGGCTGAACACCAGGGCCAGATGGCCGGCGGCCACCAGGGCTTCCAGGCGGTGGTGGCTGAACTCCCGCATCAGGGACAGCATCTCGTCCTGGCGCAGACTCCAGGCGTACCCGAACCGGCGCAGGATGCGCCGCTCGGCGGCCGCCGGGCCGCTCTGAGCGGCGTCGAGCGCCTCCACGGCCACGACGGCGGCACCCGGGTCGGCGGTCAGTTCACGCGCCGCGGTCTCGGCGGCCTCGCGGGCGGTGTGGCTGCTGAGCGCGTACCCGTGGAGCTGGTCCACCACCTGGTGCGCACCCTCGTACTCGGCGACGGCGTACCGGACGGACGGCTGGGGACGGCGGCGGGACATGACGGACCTCCATCTAGGAAATGACGTAGTGGCCCAGCTCGCGCAGCGCGTCGGCGGTGCGCTCCACGTCCTCGGGGTCGTGGTCGGCCGGGCGGGTGTAGGCCTCGATCTCGTTGTTCCAGGTGAAGCCCTGGGCGGTGAGGGCCTGCTCAGTCTCGGGGGTGAGGTCGTCACTGGAGCGGGGCGCGACGACCAGACCGTGAGCGGGGTCGGGGGTGACCAGGTACACCGGTCCTCCTTTCCCCGTGGGCCGCCGGAGCGGCCAGCGGCCCACGGGTCGGGCGGGATGCGTCAGCGGGTGACGGTGATCGTGTAGTCGGAGTCCAGGACGGCGAGAGCGGCGCGGATGGCGGCGCGGGTCTCCGGGCTGGGCTCCGAGTACGGGAAGTCCAGCGCGTGCACGGCGTCGTCCAGGTGGTCGTCGGGCATCGGCAGCCGGTATCCGCTGCGGTAGAGGGCGACGGCGGTTGCGGTGGCGACCCGGCTGCGGTTGTAGGAGGTGGCTTCCTCGGCGCTCACGCTGGTGCCGAATGCTTCGCGGGCGGTGGGCGGCAGGGCGGCGATTCCGGCGGTGAAGCGGCGGGCGGGGATGCGGAGGCGGGCCGGGCGCAGGGCGCGGCGCAGCGATCGCAGCATGGCAACTCCTGATGCTGAAAGCGGGGAGAGCTGAAGACAGGGAGAGGGAGGGGAGGGCGGTTGCCGCCGTCGTGAGGTGCGAGAGGGGGTGGGGAGGGGGAGGAGCACCCCCTCCCCACTACTAATAATAATCCTTCCTGGTTGGGTGTGAACCCTCCCCTGACCTGCTGTTTTTACTCCCGTGGCACCTGAGTGAGGGCGGTGAGCATGGGGATCATCAAATCGGGGCGGCCGCAGGCGTCGACCTGGACCCATTCCCCGGAGGTGCCGACGACCACGGACAGACTGTCGACCTGGACGGGGCGGTGCTGCCCGACGGGCCCGGGGACGTGCTGCCAGGAGATCCGGGTGCGCCGGTGTTCTTCCTCGATGCGGGCGCCGGGGAGCGCGGCGGCCACGGCTGCGGCGACGGCGCGGCGGGCGTGTGCCTCGGTCTGCTGGTAGGCGGTGAGTTGGGCGGCCTGCTCCATGGCCTGGGCGTGCAGCGGGTACAGCCGCCGCTTGATCTCGCGGGCCACATGAGCCGCGCTGATCGTGCTCACCTGGATCGACGGTGCCGCCACCCGCTCCTCGTCCGGAAGGCCGGCGAACACCTTCAACCGCTGCGGGCGGCGGGCGTCGGGCTGACACAGCCGCAGGGCGCGGTCCTCGTCGTCAACGATCAGCCGGGCCAGACCCCGCCGGTACCCGGGCAGCGGCGCGGTGCGGCAGTGGGTTCCCAGCGCGGTGGCGACCTCCTCGGCGAACGCGTCGAACTGCTGCTGGGTCTTCAGCTCCTCGGCCATGACGGTGCTCTCCTCCTGCGGCAGTCGGGCATTCAGGGGCGGTGCGCCCTGCGGGCAGCCGCAGGGCGGGTACGGGCGCGGTCGGCGGCCTCCTGGCGCCGGACGGCGTCGCGGCGGGCGTCGTCGGCGGTGTAGCCGGTGTCGCACCACGGCTTGCACAGCTGGCCCGGCGTGGCGCCGCACGTCTCGCAGTGGTCGTCGAAGTCCTCGGGGCGCCACGGGCGCGGCTGGCCGGTCATGCGGCATCGCCTCTCTGGGCTGGGATGGTCAGGGCGTGGTGGTCCACAGTTGGGGGCCGGTGCCGGCGCGGGCGTTGACGCTCGGGCGTACCGGCATGTCGCGGTAGTCGGACACCCGCACGTAGCCGCCGCGCTCGGTGTCCAGGCGGATGACGTCTCCCTCCCACTCCCATGCGGCGATCAGCTCCGCGGGAAGGGTGCTGATGTCGTCGGCCTGCACCTGCCCTGCCCACGCGGTCAGTTCCTCGCCGTAGACCTGCCGCCACTCGCGCAGGACGAAAAAGAGCTGGCCGAAGTCGTCGACCAGGGCCAGCGCGCGCCTGGCCGGGGGCCGGGCATTCGGCGTACCGGGGCACGTCGGGCCGGGTGCGCTCACCCAGGCTCATCAACCAACGCATGATCAGACCTTTCCTCGATGCGTGCGGGGGTGCCCCCGGGGGGTGGCCTGCTGGCAGGCCACCCCCCGGGGAAGGGTTAGGGGCGGATGCGCTCGCTGGTCTGGCGCGCCTCGCGGCGGGCCTGGTCGGCTGCGGCCTGGGGGCTGGTGGCGTAGACGACGTTGACGCTGCCGAAAGCGGTCTCGGCGTCGCTGGCGTGCTGCTCGTGGGCGTCGGCCCGGGCGTCCGGGTCGGTCGGGGCTTCCTCGACGTGCCAGACGTCCACCTCGCCGCCGCCCTTCCACTGACCGACCACGAAATACGGACGCTCCACCTGCGGCGCGGCGCTGCCCGGGGCCGGTCGGCGACCGCGTGAGCGGGCCCGTGCCTGGGCGCGCAGGGAGTCGGCCTCGGTCTGGGCGCGGCGGGCGTACTCGTGCTCGCGGGCGGCTGCGGTGCGGCAGTAGGGGCCCCGCCACTGCTCGACGGCGACGGCGCGGGACAGCGAGCCGGGGTAGTCGGCCAGCACCAGCAGCAGCACTGGGTGTGGGCAGGCGATGAACCAGCGTGCCGCGGTCCACCAGGCGGCGACGGCGGCGCGCAGTGCGGGCCGGGCGGTACGGGCCTCCCGCTCGTAGCGGGCGGCCTCGGCCTGGTGGTGGGCGGCCGACCACGCCAGGAAGCGCAGCAGGGCTGGGGTGTCGCGCTGCCGGGAAGCGGTGAGGATGGCGGGCAGGTCCTCGCGCTGCATGACGTGCTCGGCGCAAGCCTGCAAGACGGCGGTGAGCGTCGCGGCCGTTTTCGGGGACGGCTCGTGACCGGCGGCGGTCTCCATCGGGTACACCGACACTTCGGGGCGGCCCACAACGTCGATATACAGCTTGAGGCTTCCCCGGTAGCCGCTGCTGCCGCGGGCGAGGCGGGGCAGCGTGTCGTCGGGGGCAGTGTCCTGATAGGCGTTGACGGGGCCGAGGCAGGCGCGCACGGCGGTGAACCGGTCCCAGTGCTGAGGGTGATGGGTTCCGGTGACGTGCACCTGGCCGCGCATCGCGCCGCCCAGCTCGAACACGACGGCGTCGTCCTGGAGGGGGCCTGCGGTGGCGTGCACGGGGCCGGCCGGGGTCTCGATGGTCAGGCTGTCACGGTTCATAAACGGTGCCTCCTGGGCGTTCGCGGCGGTGGCTTTCGGGAGACGGCCCCCGACAGGTGCCGGGGGCCGGTGGAGAGGGCGGGAGCGCTGGCGTGCTGTCCGGCGCCCCGTGCCGTCACCCTGCGGCGACGGCACGGGCGGACGTCTTGCCCTAGCTCTCCGCCAGGAGACGCGAGAGCTCCTCGTCGAGACACAGGTGACCGTGCTCCGTGCCGGGCGGCACGGCGGCGGCCGTGCGCTCCAGGAAGCCCTCCAAGACCCGCGCCGGGGCGTGAAGCAGCGCCTCACCCTCCTCGGATGCCAGGGCGATACACACGACGTCCAGGCCACGACTGCGGCACGGCCAGACCTGGACGTCACCGATCCCGGCGGGGCGGTGGAGGCCGGCGGTGAGGAGTTCGCGGGCGAACACCCACTCCACGGCTTCCTCGGCTCCGGTGTGGAAGGCGGCACGCACGGCGTAGGGGTCGGCCGTGTCATACCGCAGACTCGCCCGGACCGGCAGGGAAGACTCACTCGACAGAATGAGGCGCAGGTGCAGTTCGCAGCTGACTGTGGTGTCCATGAGCGGCAGGGCCTTTCGCTCAGTGTGCGCTTTCGGGCTAGGGGAAAGGGCGGCGACGGGCGGCAGGCGCTCAGCCATCGATCACCTGGCCGGGTGGGCCGCCCCCGGGGAGGGGGCGGCGGCTGTGGGCTACTCCTGCGGCGGCTTGTGACGGCGCAGGTTGTCCCGCTCGGTCAGGGACACTTCCTTGCCGCACGGGCATTCGCCGTAGCGGCGGCCGTGCAGGTGGAAGAACTTCGGGCCGGTGTTCTTGGCGTTGACGGTGCGGATGGTGCCCGGGACCGGGGCGGTGTTGGTGCAGTAGCCGTGCGCGGTGACGGCGGGCTTCTCAGCCACGGGGGCTCTCCTCGTCGGTGTCGGTGATTCGGGGCAGGGCTGGGGCGCGGTAGGCCTCGCGCCGTACGGCGGGGACACCGGGGCAGGGGGTGACGGCCTGCCGGAGGTCGGCGGTGTCCATGGGGTGCAGCCATCCGCCGCGTACGGTCCAGCCGCACGCGCGCGGGTAGGGCTCGGCGGCCGTGGTGGCGACCAGGACGGCGCTGCGCACCGTGCTGCCCTCCAGCGCGAACACCAGCAGCGTGCGCAGCACCGCGTAGTCGTCCTCGTCCAGCACGGTCAGGCGCACCGGATCGGTGCCGGTGGAGAGGTCGGCCTGCCCCCGGACGAACGTGTCGTCGGTGCGCTCGGCCACCAGGTTCAGCGTGTGTTCTCCGTCCCCGAGTGCCAGGATCATCAGGGCGAGCGCGGTCAGGGCGCGGCTCATGGCGGCCGCGATGGCGTCATCGGCAGGGCGTATGAGCTCCGGGCGTGCGGGCATGATGCGGCTCCTCACGGGTCGGCGGCTGGCGTGCTGCGTGCTCCTTGGCGGGGCCGGTCAGTACAGGCCGCCGATGGCTTCGGCGATGGCCCGGCCGATGAGCGCAGGGTCGGTGCTGGAGTCGTACGGCAGGTGGGTGCTGTCTCCTGCGGAGTCGTTGCGCAGGTAGAGGTGTCCGGCCTCGCACACACCGACGGTGAACGGGATGCGGTCGGGGCTGCGCAGGTGCCCGGTCGTTCCCCACGGGCCGGGCAGCGCGGCCCACTGGTCCCCCAGGAACTCAAGGGCGGCGCGCGCCACGGTGTAGGGCGTGTGCGGGTGCTGCCTCGGCTGCTGGTAGAAACTCCTGGCCATGAACGGTGGCTTCCTCTCTGGTTCCCCCGCGCAGCGGGGTGTTCCGGGCTGCGCCCGGAGCCAGGGGGCGGGGCGCTGTGCGCCGCCGGGGTGGGGTCCCCTGCGCTGCGCTGCGGGGACCGGTGGCGTGCGGGCTGCTGCGCAGCCGCGCACGGGGCGGGCGCGCTGCGCGCTCCCTTCTCGGGCGGAAGCGCTGCGCGCTGTGGTGGTGTGGGGCCCGCGCGGGCCGGGGGAGGGGAGGGCGAGGGAGATCCCCGGCCCGCGCGGGGGTCGTGGGGTTAGCCGTGCGCGGCGGCGGCCGTGAGGGCCGGGAGCGCGAGCGCTTCCAGGGCAGCGGCCTGGTCGGCGTCGGTGAGGGTCTGCGCGGTGGAGGTGACGGCGTTCATCACGCCCCCGGCCGTCATCTGACCCCCCCGGATGAAGTGGGAAAGGATCATGTCCTTGGCCTCGGTGCCGATGCTGAGCGACTTGGTGACGTGCTCGATCGTCTTCGTCGGCTCGGCCAGCGCCTTACCGGCGGCGTCCTCCATCGCGCGCACCTTGGCCTCGACGTACTCGCGCGACAGGAACGTGCGCACGGCGTCGGCGGTCTTGGACGTGATCAGCTCCAGCGTCTTGCGCTGGGTCTGGCCGGACCAGGAGATCACGCCCTCGTCCTGCCTGCCTCCCAGGTGCACGGCGCGCATGACGTCCTTGGCCTCGGTCAGGCCGTTGCGGCAGACCTGGATGACCGCGCGCGGGGTGATCGTGTACGCCCCGGAACCGACCTCGCTGTTGGTGATGACGAAACCGGCCGAGATCATCGGCAGTTCGTCACCGCTGCGCCCGTCGAACGGCGACCGGTACCCGCGCAGCAGCGCACGGGCCTGAACGGCGACCGCCTTGGACTCCACCCGCACGTACATGCGCCGGTCGGTCAGGTCACACCCGGTCACCCGGGTCGGGTGCCCGGACTGCTTCACCCCGTCCAGCGCGGCCACCAGCATGTCCAGGTTGTCCATCAGCTTGTAGCTGTCGGACAGCAGCGCACGCGCCACACCCTCGGCCGGCGGCATGCCGGGGCCGTTCTCGCCCCGGAACGCCCGGAGCATGAAACGCCGCTCGGGGTCGTTGCGGAGCCAGGCGTTGACGTTCTCGTCCAGCAGCGGCACGTTCTCGGCGCGCATGCGGCGCAGGTAGGCGAGCGGGATACGGAGCTTGTCCGAGATGCCCTCGTCGGCGACGGCGGTGGGCCGGTAGATCCCGTCCACCTCCGTCACCCCGTCCTCGGTGATCAGTGACTCCACGCCCTCGACGTGCACGTTGCCCTCACGGAAGCGCAGCGCGGACGCGGGAGCGATCACGTCCAGCTTCCGGCGGTTCTGGTCCTCCAGGATGCGGACCAGGTCCGAGAGCTCGGCGTTGCGGGCACCGGTGGGGGCCACGTTCATGGCGCGCTCGGCGAACTGCTGAGTCATGCTCTCCCCTTCGTGGCGGTCCGGGGGCGGGGCCACCGGCCCCGGACGCTGTGTTGATCTCTGCGGAGCCGGGGGGCGGGGCCACCGCCCCCCGACACATCAAATAATAGACCCTTTCCGGGGTGTGTGAATCCCCCTCTGACCTGGTCTTTTACCCCATCGTGCGGTACTCGGGCAGCGGGGTGATGCTCACCCGGCGCACGTTCTTGACCACCGGTACGGGCACGACTCCGCGCATCTCGCACAGGTCGTAGCGCAGCTCGGGCGTCTCGCCGAACGGGTCGGCATGCGCGTGAATCGCGCTCACCCAGTAGCTACCGTGACGGCTGGTCAGACTGCCGTGATAGTCGACCTTCTGCCACAGCACCGGCCCGGCGTGCTGCGGGTCCAGGCACCGGGCGACGGCGACAACCATCGGGTCGGCCATCCGCTCGGCCATCAGCAGGACGAACGCGCGCGCCACCGTGGCGCGGTCCACCGGCACATCGGCCAGGGCCGGACCCGTGTGCCCGGTACGCACACCCATCACCCAACCCAGCTCGAAGAACGGCCGGACCATCTCCAACTGCTCCTGCGGCACCCGCTGCGCGTCCGGCCCGCCCACGCCGCGCACCAGCTCCCGCAGCGCGTAAGCGGCCTGCTCCTGCTCCGCCACCGTGAGCGGCGCTCCGGCCTCCTCGGCCCGCTCCGCAACCCGCGTGCTCTCCATGACTTCCCTTCCCCTCTCACCGCTGCCGGACGGAAAGGGGGCGTCCCGTCCGGGACGCCCCCGGGCGGACTACTTCAGGAACCCGCGCGACCGGAGGAACTCGGCCGTCATGAGCGCGATTCCGTTGGGCTTGTAGATCTGCGGGAACCGCCGCATCTCCACCTCGGTGCGCCCCTGCGCGTCCGGCTCGATGAACTCGTGAACCAGACGGTACGGCTGGTCACCCACCGGCATTTCCAGCACCACCGGGCCCACCTTGGTGTCGAACCGAATTCCGGTGTAATTCGCGTCAGAGTTGTGCACGACCTTCGCGCCCATCCGCGCGCACACAAGCGGCAGGAAACCCGCGATGGTTCGGGCCTGAATTGCCAGGCCCGTCATGGGCGCACCCTGACCACCGCGCACCCGCCGGACGATTCCACCGGAAATGCTGATCTCCACGTTTCTCCCCTTCGTTGATCCCTGCGGTTGCCGGGGGGTCGCCTCCCCCCGGCACTTCAAATAATAGACCTTCTTGGCTCGGAAGGGAAGTATTTGGATGGGTGTTGCGCTGGGTGTTGCGCTGGGTGTTGC